>NZ_JBYSXZ010000001.1:0-4639961 GCF_058782725.1 Paraburkholderia sp. FW306-02-B | reverse complement strand
CTGGATCGCCGCGGCGCGTGCCAACTGGTTGGCCTTACCGGTCACGAAGTTGTCGAAGGTCAGCACGGGGTTGAGCTTCGAACGCTCGTACATCGAGTCATTGTCGCCGTTGTTGTTCGAGCCGGCGCTTTGGCCCGGACGCCACGTGCGGCGTGCGGCGGCGGCTTCGTTGGCGTCGAGGCTGGGAAGATCGAGGTCGGCGGCTTCTTCAGCCGCCGCGCGCGCGTTATGCGTAGCGAGCGCGCCATTGGCGCGAGCGGCGTGCGCCGCTTGCACGGCGCCGACGGCTGCATCCACTGCAACAGCACCGCCGGAATGACCACCGCCCATCGGCGCGGAAGACGGACGCGACTGAGCCGGCGCCACTGCCGCGGGCGCGCGCATGCCTGCTTTCGGGTCCAACACAAATTGCACGTCGACCGGTGCGTGCCAGAAATCGCGGGCCATATCCGCGATGCGGCCGGAGAACTGGCTCTTGACCCAGTCGAGCTTGAAGCGGTTCGGCGCAGCGATGCTAAGCGTGTTCGCAGCGGCGTCGAAGCCAACCGGGGCCAACGGTTTGATCCACGTCACGTACTGCTGGGGCGTAAGCTCACGCTCCAGCAATGCGGAACAGTGTTGCCAGAAATCGTTCATCGAGTTGCTGTCGTTATGGTGTGCACGGCGGTTCGCCGCTGCCCCTGTCGCGCGCACGCAACAAGGCCCAGAGCAGCCAGGCGTAACGGCTCCAGGCGCTTGTGCCACAAGGGTTTGCGGGGCAAGCGAGCCGGAGCGGCGTGCAGGATTTTTGGGAAGTAAGGCGAGATTCTAACGCCAAATCGAACCCGAAAGGGAGTTATCCACAGGGACTGATCATCCGGCGAAGCATCGCCGGGCCGCCACCGAACCAGGCTAAACTATTGACGCCCAACAGAAAACGGGTTTAAATAGCGGGTTCCGCGAAAACCAATTCAGTAAACCTCCGGCCATTGCGCTTTCAGCGATGATCGCGCGGTTATTTTTCGATCAAGTGAGAGCAACATGAAACGTACTTACCAACCTTCCGTTACCCGTCGCAAGCGCACCCACGGCTTCCGCGTTCGCATGAAGACCGCTGGTGGCCGCAAGGTCATCAACGCACGTCGCGCGAAGGGCCGCAAGCGCCTCGCGATCTAAGGCAGGCGAGCGGATTGCGCGCTCCGTTTGTGCCAACAAGCGAAGCCCGCGGTGAAGCGGGAGCGGCTGGGGCGCAGCAACAGGGCTCGGTTCCGTTGCGAGCGCAAGCCGCCTTCCCCAAAGCCGCAAGGCTGCTGAAAACGGATGAATTTTCATCCGTTTTTCGTTTGCGCCCGTGGCGCCGCACCGCGCACTTCGTGGTGTACGGCCGACCCACCGGCAATGACGCTCGCTTAGGCCTTGTGATCGGCAAGAAGTATGCGCCGCGCGCGGCCACGCGTAATCTGGTACGTCGAATCGCGCGTGAAGCCTTCCGGCTGCGTCGCGCGGAATTCGGCGGTTGGGATGTACTGCTGCGTTTGCACACGCGCTTCGACAAGAAGGCTTTGCCGAGCGCCTCGTCGCCGCCGTTGAGGGCGCTGTGCCGCAGCGAGATTGAGGCGCTGCTCGACAAGGCAGCGCGTGAAATTGTCCGTCGCGAGGCGCCGCCCGCGGAAGCGCCCAAGACGGAATGACGCTCAAGTGACCGCCCGCCTTGCAGCCCTGCTGCGCGGGCGTCGCCCGGTACTCCACGTTGCGCGGCGCCGTTAGGCCGCACCAGCCATGCAAACGGTACTCATCGCTTTATTGCGCTTCTACAAGGTTGCCGTGAGCCCAATGCTCGGCAACCGGTGCCGTTTTTACCCTTCCTGCTCTGATTACGCGCGCGAAGCAATCCAGTATCATGGCGCCGCGCGCGGGACTTATCTCGCCGCCAGGCGTATTTGCCGCTGCCACCCGTTTTCCGCGGGCGGCATCGATCTCGTCCCGCCTCCCACTTCTGAAAAGCGCTGACGCGCCGTTCCATCGACACTGAGACAACGCATGGATATCAAACGCACCGTCCTATGGGTCATCTTTTTCATGTCAGCGGTCATGCTGTTCGACAACTGGCAACGCGACCACGGACGCCCGTCGATGTTCTTCCCGAGCGCCAACCCGACCAAGACCGTCGGTAGCGCCGCACCGGGAACCACGACGCCGGGAACCCAGTCCGCCGATCTGCCGGCTACCAACGCAGCAGCAGCGCCGGGCAATGCGCCGGCGGCGACGCAATCGCAGCTGATCAAGTTCAGCACCGACGTCTATAACGGCGAGATCGACACCCGCGGCGGCACGCTGTCGAAGCTGTCGCTCGTCAAGCAAGGCGACGGCAAGCAGCCGGATCTCGTCATCACGCTGTTCGACCGCACCGCGAACCACACGTATCTGGCGCGCACCGGCCTGCTCGGCGGCGATTTCCCGAACCATAACGACATCTACACGCCGGTTCCGAACCAGCCGCACGATCTGACGGGCGACGCCAAGTCGCTCCAGCTCAGCTTCGAGTCGCCGGTCAAGGGTGGCGTGAAGGTCGTGAAGACCTACACGTTCACGCGCGGCAGCTATGTAATTGGCGTCGACACGAAGATCGAGAACGTCGGCACCGCGCCGGTGAGCCCGTCGGTCTACATGGAACTGGTGCGCGACGACACGCCGGTGGAAACACCGCGCTTCTCGCACACGTTCATCGGACCGGCTGTCTACACTGACCAGCACCACTTCCAGAAGATGACGTTCAGCGACATCGACAAGAACAAGGAAGACTTCGTCAATTCGGCCGACAACGGCTGGATCGCGATGGTGCAGCATTACTTCGCGTCAGCGTGGATTCCGCAGCAGGGTGCGAAGCGCGACATCTACGTCGAGAAGATCGATCCGGCGCTGTATCGCGTCGGCGTGAAGCAACCGGTGCCGGCCATCGCCCCGGGCCAATCGGCTGATGTTTCCGCGCGTCTCTTCGCCGGTCCGGAAGAAGAGCGCATGCTCGAAGGCGTCGCCCCGGGTCTGGAACTGGTGAAGGACTACGGCTATGTGACGATCATCGCGAAGCCGCTGTTCTGGCTGCTCGAAAAGATCCACAGCTATGTCGGTAACTGGGGCTGGGCGATCGTGCTGCTCACAGTGCTGATCAAGGCCGTGTTCTTCCCGCTGTCGGCCGCGAGCTACAAGTCGATGGCGCGGATGAAGGCAATCACGCCGCGTATGCAGGCGCTGCGCGAACGCTTCAAGGGCGATCCGCAGAAGATGAACGCCGCGCTAATGGAGTTGTACAAGACCGAGAAGGTCAATCCGTTCGGCGGCTGTCTGCCGGTCGTGATTCAGATTCCGGTGTTCATCTCGTTGTACTGGGTGCTGCTGTCGTCGGTTGAAATGCGCGGCGCGCCGTGGGTTCTGTGGATTCACGATCTGTCGCAACAGGATCCGTTCTTCATCCTGCCGGTGCTGATGGCCGTCTCGATGTTCCTGCAGACCAAGCTGAACCCGACGCCGCCGGACCCGGTTCAAGCCAAGATGATGATGTTCATGCCGATTGCATTCTCGGTCATGTTCTTCTTCTTCCCGGCGGGTCTGGTGCTGTACTACGTCGTGAACAACGTGCTGTCGATCGCCCAGCAGTACTACATCACCCGGATGATGGGCCAGTCGAAGACGAAAGCGGCTTGAGGATGTTGGCGGCGGGCGGCGGCAGCGAGCGTCGCTGACGCAAGCCGAAGCCAACAACTGAAGTCAGCAGAAAAACCAGCCGTAAAAAAAGCCGCCCGGTTTGCGCCGGGCGGCTTTTTTATTGAGCGTCAGGTTCACGGTCTATTGGCTGATCAGTACCGCCATATAATTCGGTGATCATTTCTTCGACCAGGTTTCGCTGACGCGGCGACAAACCCTCAAGCTTCGAAGCGAGTTCAATCGTTTCAGGCGACGGCGGATATTTCTCGCCGCGCGCAAGCGGTTTGACCTTGCCGGCCGGAGGTGGCCCGTAATGCAGCCAATGAGCGTCCTTTTGCAGCCAGGTGGCCAACACCTGCAGCTTGTCGGGCTTCGGAATCGTCGTACCTGCAAGCCATTTGTGAGCGGTTTGCGGAGAGACGGCGGGACCCTTGCTATAAAGCAGATTGAATTTTTTGGCTAAATCAGTCCCACCCTTAATATCCTTGGGGAGTGAGTCTTTCAGCCGTTTGGCGAAAGCGGCTTTTTCTCTGGAGGTCGGCATGGCCCGATTGTGCAATTCAGCGCATAATCAGTGGACAACCATCCACGCTAATATTTAACTTAAATAAGCTATTTTTAGCCTGAAATAGCCATCGAATAACGCGTTTCACGATTTCGTCGAATATCGCTTTTTTCCTTTTGCGGCTTGGGCTTCAGCGGCTCATCGGCGTCGATGCGTCGTAAGCGGGCCTTAACTCATCTTAGCCTGTTCGAGATAAATCCTTATTTGTCTGATGAGCGGCGCAGAGCTTTAAGAATCCCTTGCCGTCAAAGGGACGAGTGAGTGCGCGCGTTACAATGCCCAGCGCCCGAAGGTGGGCGCTTCAATCTCCTCTGACAGCCTCCTTCCCATGCTCACCACCGATTCCGATCCGATCGTCGCCATTGCTACCGCGCCCGGCCGAGGCGGTATCGGGGTCGTGCGGATTTCGTTTGGCCGCGCGGGCGAAACAGCGGCCCAGCCGCTAATGCAAGCGCTCACCGGTCAGGCGCTCGCACCGCGCCACGCCAGCTACGTGCCGTTCCTCGACGACAGCGGCAACGCCCTCGACCGCGGCATCGCGCTGTACTTTCCCGCGCCGCACTCATATTCCGGCGAGCACGTGCTCGAACTGCAGGGCCACGGCGGTCCGGTGGTGCTGCAACTGGTCTTGCAGCGTTGCATCGACGCCGGCCGGGCGTTCGGTCTGCGTTTGGCCGAACCAGGCGAGTTCACGCGTCGCGCGTTTCTCAACGACAAGCTGGATCTGGCGCAGGCCGAAGCCGTTGCCGATCTGATCGAAGCCAGCACCGAGGCCGCCGCGCGCTCGGCGGGACGCTCGCTCGACGGCGCGTTTTCGCGAGACATTCACGCACTCGTCGAAGAGGTGATCACGCTGCGGATGCTGGTCGAAGCGACGCTCGACTTCCCGGAAGAAGAAATCGATTTCCTCGAAGCCGCCGATGCCCGCGGCAAGCTCACGCGGATTCGCGAACGGCTCGCGCACGTGTTGAGCGAAGCGCGGCAAGGCGCGTTGCTGCGCGAGGGTTTGTCTGTGGTGCTCGCGGGGCAGCCGAACGTCGGCAAGTCGTCGCTGCTGAACGCACTGGCCGGCGCGGAACTCGCCATCGTCACGCCGATCGCCGGCACGACGCGCGACAAGGTTGCGCAGACCATCCAGATCGAAGGCATTCCGCTGCATGTGATCGACACCGCCGGCCTGCGCGATACCGAGGACGAAGTCGAGAAAATCGGCATTGCACGCACGTGGAGTGAGATCGAACGTGCGGACGTGGTACTGCATCTGCTCGATGCAAGAACCGGCATGACCGCCGAAGACGGAACGATCGCCGGCCGCTTTCCGAGCGGCGTGCCGGTGGTGAGAGTGCTGAACAAAACCGATCTGACCGGCCTCGCGCCGGAAGTGAAATCGCTCGCCGCGGCCACGGACATCGATCTGAGCGAGGTACGCCTGTCAGCGAAACAGGGCGACGGCGTCGCGCTGCTGCGCGAAGAACTACTGCGGATCGCCGGCTGGCAAGCCGGCGCGGAGAGCGTCTATCTCGCGCGCGAACGGCATCTGATTGCGCTGCGCGCGGCACAGGAGCATCTGGCGACGGCGGCCGCGCACGCCGATCAGAACTCTCAGGCGCTGGATCTGTTCGCAGAAGAACTGCGCCTCGCACAGGACCAGTTGAACTCGATCACCGGCGAATTCAGTTCGGACGACTTGCTCGGAGTGATTTTTAGCAGGTTCTGTATCGGCAAGTAAACGGCTTCCGGAATTTTCGCGGAAAGCCTTGATAGAACGGCAACATAAGCCTAATCGCGCACCCTTTCTGAAAACGTATTGGCCAGCTTCGTTGGCCCAAAACTGCGCGAATCTTTGGTACACAGAGGGTACACGGTTTAAAATCGCCACAGTCCGTGGATCAACGATTCGACAATGCCAAGACTAGCCGCTCCCCTAACCGAAGCCCAGATACGTGCACTAGAACCGCGCGAGACCCGATACTCCGTGGCAGACGGCAACGGCCTCGTGATCGAAGTCATGACGACCGGCACAAAGGTCTGGCGCTTCCGCTATTCGCTGAACGGCAAGCGGCAGCCTCTCGCTACGATCGGCGACTACAGAATGATCTCGCTGCGGGTCGCGCGCGCGAAGGCGCAGAAGTACGCCGAGATGGTCGCAAGCGGTATCTCACCCGTTGCTACGGCACGCAGGGACCGCGGTGCGGAAGGAAAGGCAGATGTTCTGCGGGAGGGTGCAGAGCTTTATCTCGCGACGGAGATGGCCGGCAAGTCGGAAGAATATCGGCGTACAACGCGGCGAGCGCTGGAAAAAGACGTCTTGCCGGCCATTGGCGCCAAGCCGATAAAAGCCGTGACTGCCGACGACATCCTCGCGATATGCGACAGGATCAAAAGCCGTGGCTCGCCCAAAATGGCGCTGCACACGCGCAACGTGGTGAAGCGGCTCTATGAGTATCTGATCGCTCGACAACTCGCAACGACAAACCCGGCGCAGATCATTCCGGCTCGCTCGATAGCAACATCGGACAGCCGCACCCGCGTTCTCTCTCCAGACGAAATCGGCTCAATGCTCAGATCGATTTACGCATCGAGTATCCGACGACCGTTGAAGTTAGCGCTACACCTGCTGGTACTGACGATGGTTCGGAAATCCGAACTCGTCGAGTCGAGATGGTCCGAATTCGACCTGGATGCCGCGCTATGGAAGATTCCGGCCGCACGGATGCGGCAGGACCGGGATCATGACGTGTATCTCCCGCACCAGGCGGTTGCGATGCTTCGAGAGCTTCGCAGCAGCATGGCGAGTCGAAATTTCGTATTCCCGACCGTGAGGGGCGACGACCGCCCCATCGCGAAGAGCACCCTTAATCAAGCCGTCAAGGCACTCGGGCTCGACGTGGAACATTTCGTCTTGCATGACTTTCGGCGCACCGCGTCGACACACTTGCGCGAGATGGGGCAGCCCTCAGACGCGATCGAAAAGACCTTGGCGCGTGCGATCAAGGACACTGAGCGTGTCGACGGTGAGGAGGATGCCGCCGAACGGCGCCGGACCTTGCAGCTTTGGGCAGACTTCGTCGATACCCAGATCCAGGACGGCCGAAAAGTAAGAGTCGCCCCGTTCTGAGGGCCTTAGGCCGGCCTCGCATTACCCGCCTAACAGAAGGCAGTGCTGGTGCGGTAGTTTGGTACACAACACTTTGCAACTCATGCACAAACTACTGTATATAAATGAAAAATTTGTTTTACACTAGGTTCTGTATCTCAAGATAACAGTCACGTTTGAATTTCTCCGCTGCCATCTCACAACGCCCTTTTCTCCCGCCGCCCATCGCCTAAACTGAAGCATTGGCGCAACCCGATACGGAGGCTCCCATGTCTGAATCGTTGATGGCTTATTTGCTGGGACCCCTGGTGATGCTAGTGGTCGGCGTTGCGATCTGGGCGGCGTCGCACTATAGCCGCAAGACAAGGCCAGAGCGCCTCGAGCGCTGGCTCGATACGCACTACGCGGAATGGTTGCATCACAAACACTGAGCGACGCAGGAAATGAAAAGGCCGTCGCGCGCTGCGACGGCCTTTCTGTGTAGCGCGCGCAAGCATCAGCTGCGCACGCCAACTCGCACCACCTGCTTACCACCCCGGCTGAGGCTGCTCCGGATAACCGTAATACTGTCCGGGCGGCGGCGCACCGCACGCGACGTACGCGCGCTGGTACTGGTCATAGCAGTATCCCGGCGGCGGCCCCGCGTAGACCGGCGCCGGCTGATACACCGGTTGCGCGTACACAGGCTGCTGGTAAGCAACCACAGGCGCCGGATTCAAAGCGGACGTCACCACGGCGCCGAGCAGCGCACCGCCGATCAGCGCGCCGACCACATCGCCGCCATTGCCATGAGCCGAAGCTTGCCCCGCCGCGCTCAGACTCCCGACCATCAACAACGCCACTGCAATCTTTTTCATCTCTGACTCCCGCCGTTTAGGCATGGAACAGATTGTGGATGGCGTGCGTGGAAATAGATGCTGCAAGTGGTAACGGGGGATTACCGGTGTAACGTCGGGGCCCGCTCCTCAAAGCCTTGCTGCAGCAGCTGCAAGCCCCACCCAAACCCACCTCCACTCCTCCGATCAATGTAGAATTCGCCGCATAACCCGTCGGGAAAATCTGACGAATGCAAAGCTTTCCGACCCTACAATTCCGCTGACAAATCAGCGCCGACAAACGGGTGTCGAGATCAAGCCAAAATGTAAGGGGCGTGCGCGTGAAACAATGGACCATCCGGCAACGGATTCTGTGCAGCTTCGGCATCGTGTTGATCGTGATGCTGGCAATGGCGATTGTCACCTTCGAACAACTCGGCGGCATCGACCGCGACGCGAAGAGTCAGCAGCAAGACTCCATGCCCGGCATCTACATCTCCACCGCGATGCGCGCCGCGTGGTTCGAGAACTACACGATCACGCAGCGCCTCCTCTATGTGGATGAGGATCCGGACTCGGTCAAACGCGACACCACGCGCCTGACCGAAACCCAGCAGACGCTTCAGAAGCTCCTCAACGACTACGCCAGTACCATCTTCCGCCAGACCGACCGCGACCTCTTCAACGATTTGCGGCAGCAGCACACGCAGTACATCCCCATCCAGGCATCGCTGCTGAACTCACTGCCGGGTTCGAAAGAGAACGCTGCGCGTATCTTCAACACGCAACTCACGCCGGTTTGGGAAACCGGCCGGGTGGCAGTGCTCAAGATCGTCGACGATAACAAGAGCGTCGCCGACCAATCCGCCGAGAACATCCGCAAGTCGGTCGAAACCACCCGCATCGTGCTGCTCGTGATGCTGCTGATCGCCGCGGTCGCCGCCGTGCTGGCCGGTTACTGGCTGTTGCGCGCGGTCACCACGCCGATGGCCAAGGTGCTGCAAGTCGTCGACATCATGCGCACCGGCGATCTCACGCAACGTCTGCAACTGAACCGCGCCGATGAAATCGGCGCGCTCGAAGCCGGCTTCAACCGGATGACCGACGAACTGACCGCACTGGTCGGCCAGGCGCAGAAGTCGGCGGTGCAGGTCACCACATCGGTCACGGAAATCGCCGCGACATCGCGCGAACAGCAAGCCACGGCGAACGAAACCGCCGCGACCACGACCGAGATCGGCGCGACCTCGCGCGAAATCTTCGCGACCTCACGTGATCTGCTGCGCACGATGAACGAAGTCTCCGAAGTCGCCGGCCAATCGGCCGCGCTCGCGGGCACCGGCCACGCCGGCCTGACGCGCATGGAAGAAACCATGCGCCTCGTGATGGAAGCGGCCGGCTCGGTCAACGCGAAGCTGGCGATCCTCAACGAGAAGGCCAGCAACATCAACCAGGTCGTCGCCACCATCACCAAAGTCGCGGACCAGACCAACCTGCTCTCGCTGAACGCTGCAATCGAAGCGGAAAAAGCCGGCGAATATGGCCGCGGCTTCGCGGTCGTGGCGACGGAAATTCGCCGCCTCGCCGATCAGACTGCCGTGGCGACCTACGACATCGAGCAGATGGTCAAGGAGATCCAGTCGGCGGTGGCCGCGGGCGTAATGGGCATGGACAAGTTCTCGGAGGAAGTGCGGCGCGGCATGCTCGACGTGCAGAACGTCGGCGGCCATCTCACGCAGATCATCCAGCAGGTGCAGGCGCTCGCGCCGCGCTTCTCGATGGTCAACGAGGGCATGCAGACGCAAGCCACCGGCGCCGAGCAGATCACCCAGGCGCTGACGCAGTTGTCGGAGGCCGCGCAGCAAACGGCCGAATCGTTGCGCCAGTCGACCCAGGCCATCGACGATCTGACGCACGTCGCCAATAGTCTGCGCACCGGCGTATCGCGCTTCAAGGTGACGGCCTGACGCGCCGCGGCGGGCTCATTGAAACCAATACCCGCGCCCACACGCCGATGCTCTTCATCCTCTTCACGCTCGATAGCGAACGCTATGTGATCGACGCGACGCAGGTAGAGCGCCTGATGCCGCTCGCCCCGCAACCGCCGAAGACGATTCCCGGCGCGCCGCCGTGGGTCGCGGGCGTGCTCGAGCACGAAGGCGCGCCGCTGCCGGTGATCGACTTGCCGGCGCTCGCGCTCGGCCGCCCCGCCGCCCAGTTGATGTCGACCCGCGTCGTGCTGGTGCGCTATCCGCACGCTGGCACAGTGCGCCTGCTCGCGCTACTGCTTGAAGGCGCGACGCGCACGATCCGGCTCGAAACCGATGCATTCCACGACACCGGCATCGACACGCCGCACGCGCGCTATCTCGGCCCCGTCGCGAGCGAAGCGGGCGGTCTGGTGCAGTGGATTCGCGTCGAGCATCTGCTGCCCGACGACGTCAAAGCGCTGCTGTTTCCCGAGGCACACGCATGAACGCGCATCATCAGAACGCGCCGCTCTATCGGCGCTTTGCGGATCTGCTGCAGCGGACCATCGGGCTCGACGCGGCGTCGGTCGGTCATAGCGCGATCGAGCGCGCGGTCGATCTGCACGCCGCCGCCTGGTGCGCGGACGGTCACGCCGACGCCACGCTCGACGACTACTGGGAAGCGGCGCAGGCGTCGCCCGCGATGGTGCAGGCGCTGGTCGAAACGGTCGTCGTGCCGGAGACCTGGTTCTATCGCGACGCCGACGCGTTCAAGGCGCTTGCGCGGCTCGCGCATGAACGCCTGTATCAGCGCGGCACGGCGATGCCGCTGCGCATCCTGAGCCTGCCGTGCTCGACCGGGGAAGAGCCGTACACGATCGCGATGACCCTGCTCGACGCGGGCATCGACGCCGCGCACCTGCGCATCGACGCGATGGATATCAGCGAACGTTCGCTCGCCCTCGCGCAGCATGCCGTGTACGGCCGCAATTCGTTTCGCGGCAATGCATTCCCGTTTCGCGACGTCCATTTCATCCGCACCGAAGACGGCTGGCGTCTCGCGCCGCGCATCGTCGAAGCCGTGCGATTCTCGCGCGCGAATCTGATGCAACTCGATACGGCGGCGCTCGGCGTCTACGACTTCGTGTTCTGCCGCAACGTGCTGATTTACTTCGGCCGCGAAGCGCAGCAAACGGCGTTGCAAGCGCTCAATAGCGTGCTCGCCGAAAACGGCACGCTGTTCGTCGGGCCGTCCGAAACCGGGCTGTTGATGCGCTACGGCATGCAGTCCGCGAAGATTTCGTTGGCGTTTGCATTCCATCGCGCCGCGCCCGCTGAAGCGCAGCGCGGCGGTGGCGAGCGGCACACCGCGCCGCTCGCCACCGCCGCGGCTCTCGCCATGACGCATTCGTTCGTACCCGCGCTTGCGCCGGTGCAAGTGTTCTCCGCACAGCCTTTCGCGTGGCCCGATCCGGTTGCACGCACGCCGTTCAATGGCGTTGCGCTGCAAACGCCGATGCCGTCAAAAACCGTCCCGCCGCCAGCGGATCACACACCGCCGACCACCACCGCACGCGACACTTTGCAAGCCGCGCACGCGTTGGCGGATGCTGGCCGCCTCACCGAAGCCGCCCATGCGATCACCGCGTATCTCGAACACCACGCGCCGCACGCCGACGCGTTCTACCTGCTCGGCGTCCTCGCCGACGCCAGCGGCGACGTGAACCAGGCGCGCGGCCACTATCGCAAGGCGCTGTACCTCGATCCGCAGCACGCGGAAGCGTTGGCGCATCTGGCGACGCTGCTCGAACTCGAAGGCGACCGCGCCGGCGCGCGTCTGCTGATGCAACGCGCGTCGCGTGCCCAAGGAGCGCAACGTGGCTGACGATCGCACGGTGGCGTTCGACGCTTGCTGGAATCGCATTGGCGTGCGCGGCGATTCGTCGTGCGAACGTCTTGTCGAATATGTACGTTGCCTGAACTGCCCGGTGTTCGAAACCGCGGCGGCCAGGTTGCTGGAGCGCCCGATTCCGCTCGTGGATCTCGCGCAGCATGACGTCAGCGCGCCCACGCAGCACACCACGCAAGGCGCGTCCGAATCGTTCCTCATCTTCCGCATCGGCGACGAATGGCTCGCGCTGCCCACGCCGATCTTCAAGCGTATCGTGCAGACGCGGCCGATTCATACGTTGCCGCATCGGCAGCATCGCGCGGTGCTGGGCGTCGTCAATGTGCAGGGTGAATTGCTGGTGTGCCTGTCGCTCGCGCATCTGCTCGGTTTCGAGCCGGACACCGCGGCACGCGACGACAAAGCACATCACGATCTGCCGCGCCTGCTGGTGGTCTCGCGCGCTGAAGAGCACGCGGTGTTTCCCGTCGACCAGGTCGACGGCGTGCATCGGATCGCGCTGTCCACGTTCTGCCCGCCGCCCGCGACGCTCTCGCACGCCGCCGCGTCGCATACGCGCGCGGTCGCGCCGTGGCGCGGCATGACGGTCGGCCTGCTCGACGCCGACGCGCTGTTCGACACCTTGAACCGGAGTCTCGGATGACGGACCCACGCCGCCCGTCGCTGATCGATCTGTTCCGCGAAGAAGCGCGGACCCAGGCGCGCGTGCTCAACGACGGCCTGCTCGCCCTCGACCGCGCGCCGCGCGATGCCGCCGCGCTGGAGGCCTGCATGCGCGCCGCCCATTCGCTGAAGGGCGCGGCGCGCATCGTCGGCGTGCAGGTCGGCGTCGACCTCGCCCACGCGATGGAGGATTGCTTCGTCGCCGCGCAGGAAGGGCGCGCCTTGCTCGACGCCGCGTGGATCGATGAACTGCTGCGTGGCGTCGATCTGGTCGCACGGATCGGCAACGATGAAGACGAGTCGGCGCGTGACGCGGTCAGCGCGTGCGTGGCGTCGTTGCAGGCGCGGATGGCGGGTGTCGTGCCGCATGGCGCGGCGACGCGGCGCGACGTGCCGCCGGCGGCCGTCTCCCCGCCGCTGGAAGCGCTCGCACCGCAGACCGCTTCCACTCACGATGACGCCGCGGTCAACCTGCTAGCCGACGCCCTGCGCGCGGAAGCGCCGCCTGCGGAAGCCGCACAGTTAGCCGCACTGGCAACCACGCCGGCAACCAGCTTAGCCACAGGCGACATCGCCAGCCCGGTGAGCGAATCCGGCCGCATGCTGCGCGTGCGCGCCGACAACCTCGACCGCCTGCTGTCCTTGTCCGGCGAATCGCTGGTCGAATCGCGCTGGCTCAAACCGTTCGCGCAATCGATGCTGCGCGTCAAGCGCGTCCAACGCGACAGCAACCGCGCCTTGGATCAGCTGCACGAAACGCTCGCCGACCTGCAACTCGATCCGCGCGCGCACGCCGCGCTCGAAGCGCTACGTCGTCTGACCGCGGAATCGCAGCATCTGCTCGCCGAACGTCTCGCCGATCTGGAGAGCTTCGACCGCCGCTCGACGCATCTGTCGCAACAGCTTTACGACGCCGCCTTGCAATGCCGGATGCGCCCATTCGGCGATGGCACCAGCGGTCTCGCGCGCATGGTGCGCGACGTCGCGCGTTCGCTCGGCAAGAAGGTCCGCTGGCAACTGGTCGGCGAATCGACCCAGGTGGACCGCGATATCCTCGATCTGCTCGAAGCGCCGCTCGGCCACATGCTGCGTAACGCGATCGACCACGGCATCGAGGCGCCCGCTGTGCGCATCGCGCGCGGCAAGCCGGAGGAAGGCACGCTCACACTCGACGCGCGCCACACCGCCGGCGCGTTGCTCATCACCGTATCCGACGACGGCGCGGGCATCGATCTCGATGCATTGCGTGCGTCGATCGTCCGCAAGAAACTGGCGAGCACGGAAACCGCCGCGCGTCTGTCGGACGCCGAGTTGCTCGACTTTCTCCTGCTGCCGGGTTTCTCGTTGCGCGACCAGGTCACCGACGTGTCGGGCCGCGGCGTCGGTCTCGACGCGGTGCACGACGTCGTCAAGCGCGTGCGCGGCGCGGTGCGCATCACGCACGAACCCGGCCTCGGCACGCGCGTGCAGTTGCAGTTGCCGCTCACGCTCTCGGTGATTCGCAGCCTGCTGGTCGAAGTCGCGGGCGAGCCGTACGCGGTGCCGCTCGCGCATGTGAACCGCACGCTGCACGTGAGCCGCGCAGATATCGAATTGCTCGAAGGCCATCAGCACATTGCCTTCGACGGCCGCCGCATCGGCGTCGTCACCGCGCATCAGATTCTCGACACCGCGCCGCTCGCCAATGAAGCCGACACCGTCAGCGTGATTGTGATCGGTGACGGTGCGCAGACCTACGGCGTGGTGGTCGATCGCTTTCTCGGCGAGCGGATGCTGGTCGTGCAACCGCTCGACACGCGCCTCGGCAAGATCAGGAACATCACTGCCGGCGCGCTGATGGAAAACGGCGATCCGGTGCTGATCGCCGATGTCGACGACTGGCTGCGCTCGGTCGAAAGGCTCGTCGCCGGCGGCGATCTGCAACACGCGCAGCACGGTGCGGCGCCCACGGCGCAGCGCGTCACGCGGCGCGTGCTGGTGGTCGACGATTCGCTCACCGTGCGCGAGCTCGAGCGCAAGCTGCTGGCCACACGCGGCTACGACGTGACGATCGCCGTCGACGGCATGGACGGCTGGAACGCGGTGCGCAGCGAGCGCTTCGACCTCGTCATCACCGACATCGACATGCCGCGGATGGACGGCATCGAACTCGTCAACTTCATCAAACGCGATCCGCAGTTGCAAGCGCTGCCGGTGATGATCGTCTCGTACAAGGATCGTGAAGAAGACCGCCGCGCCGGTCTGAACGCGGGCGCGGATTACTATCTGGCAAAAGGCAGTTTCCATGACGAAGCCCTGCTCGACGCAGTGCGTGATTTGATCGGCGAGGCTTACGGTTAAACCCACGGGTAAAACGGATGAAAATCGGAATCGTCAATGACTTGCCGCTTGCTGTCGAGGCGCTGCGCCGCGCGCTCGCGGCGCGCCACGACTACGAAGTGCTGTGGGTCGCGCAGGACGGCCAGCAAGCGGTCGATTTCTGCACCGCGCAGCGGCCCGACATCGTGCTGATGGACCTCGTGATGCCGAACGTGGACGGCGTCGAGGCCACCCGTCGCATCATGGCGCGCGCGCCTTGCGCGATCCTGATCGTGACCGTCGACGTGGGCGCGAACGCGTGGCGCGTCTACGAAGCGATGGGCGCGGGCGCGCTCGACGCGGTCGATACGCCGTCGCTGAGCGGCCCGGACGCACACAAGAGCATCGCCACGCTGATCGCGAAGATCGATTGCATCGATGCTTTGGTCAAGGAGCGCAATGCGCCCGGCACCGCGGCCGCGTCGAGCCCTAAGAGCGAAACACGTCGCGACACGCCGCTGGTCGCGATCGGCGCGTCCGCGGGCGGCCCGTCTGCACTGGCCACGTTGCTCGCCGGATTGCCGAAGGATTTCGCGGCGGCCATCGTTATCGTGCAGCACGTCGACGCGGCGTTTGCCGCCGGCATGGCCGACTGGCTGAATCAGCAGTCGGCGCTGCCGGTGCGGATCGCGCGCGAAGGCGACCGGCCGCAAGCGGGCGTCGTGCTGCTCGCCGCCACCGACGATCACCTTCACCTGAAGCTGCCCAACGTGCTCGGCTATACCCGTGTGCCGGAAGAGACGCCTTACCGGCCTTCCGTCGACGTGTTCTTTCATAGCGTGGTCGCGCGCTGGCCGGCGCGGGCGATCGGCCTGCTGCTGACCGGCATGGGCCGCGACGGCGCGATCGGACTCAAGGCGATGCGCACCAAGGGCTATCACACGATCGCCCAGGACGAGGCGACCTGCGCCGTCTACGGTATGCCGAAGGCGGCTGCGGCGCTCGACGCGGCCGCCGCGATCCTGCCGTTGCCACGTATTGCCGCGGCGCTGGTAACCGCGGTCGCCGCGCAATAGCCGCGTTCACGCCTACATTGAGCGCCGCTTCGATTCACTGACATTCATTCTGGCTGACCATCATGGACACTCGCAAACCGCACCAGGACGCCACCGCGCCGGACCTCGCAGAAGACGCCGCGACCGCGCCAGCGCACGCGCACGCGGTGGACGCGCCGAATCACGCAGTCGACGCGTTGGCCCGCATCCTCGCCAATCCGCCCGCGGCCGAGTGCCCGATCATGGTGTTGCTGGTCGACGATCAGGCGATCATCGCCGAGGCGATCCGTCAGGCGCTGGCCGGCGAACCGAGCGTCGATTTCCACTACTGCGCGTCGCCCGAAGAGGCGGTGCACTGTGCCGAGGAAACCCGTGCAACGGTGATCCTGCAAGATCTCGTCATGCCGGGCACCGACGGCCTCACGCTCGTGCGGCAATACCGGCAGAATCCGGCCACGCGCGATATTCCGATCATCGTGTTGTCGACCAAGGAACAGCCGCTCGTGAAAAGCGCGGCGTTCGCCGCCGGCGCCAACGACTATCTGGTGAAGCTGCCGGATCGCATCGAGTTGATCGCGCGGATTCGCTATCACTCGCGCTCGTATCTGAACCTCCTGCAACGCGACGAGGCGTATAAGGCGCTGCGCCAGTCGCAACAGCAATTGCTCGCGACAAATCTGGAATTGCAGCGGCTCACGCATTCGGACGGCTTGACGGGCTTGTCGAATCGCCGTTACCTAGATCAGTATCTGGCCGCCGAGTGGCGTCGCGGCACGCGCGATCAGGCCGGCCTCGGCTTTCTGATGATCGATGTGGATAACTTCAAGGCGTACAACGACACCTACGGACACGTGGCCGGCGACGAAGTCCTCAAGCGTATCGCGCGCACTGTCGAGTCCTGCCTCGGACGCTCGTCGGATCTCGCGGCGCGATTTGGTGGTGAAGAGTTTGCGATCGTGGTGCCGGGTACATCGTCGGGCGGATTGCGTTTGCTGGCCGAAAAGATCCGCCTCGCGATCGAGGCGCTGCAGATTCCGCATGCGGGATCGGCGAGCGGCGTCGTGACGATCAGCATCGGCGCGGCGATAATCGTGCCGTCCGCGTCCGACCCCGTGACGACGCTTATCGAAGCTGCCGACGTCGGGCTGTATCGTGCGAAGCGGGACGGGAAGAATCAGGTGGCGGTGAGCGATTGACCCGGTGCACGCGCAGTTGCAGCGCCGCTGGATCGCAACGCGCCCGGGCATCTCGCCGGGCGCGTTTTCATTTGAAGCGGCGTTGCTTCAGCATTGCCATGAAGCGGCGCCCACGGGCATCTCGCCGCGATATTTCTTGCGCGCTTCGGCGAGCACGTTGGCCTCGAGCGCGCCCTCGTCCATCAGTGCCTTCAACGCCGCGATCACGATCGCCGTGCGGTCCACTTCGAAGAACTCGCGCAACGCCTGACGCGTGTCGCTGCGGCCGAAGCCATCGGTGCCGAGCGTCACGTAGCGGCGCGGCACATAGGCGCGAATCAGTTCGGGCACCGCGCGGACATAGTCGGTCGCGGCGATCACCGGGCCTTTGGACGCCTCGAGCGCTTTCGTCACATACGGCGCTTCCGTCGTCTCGCCGTGGCGCGCAAGGTGTTCCGACGTCATACCGTCGCGCTGCAACTCGGTGAAGCTGGTCACGCTCCACACGGCGGCTTCGATCTGCCAGTCGTCCTTCAGCATCTGCTGCGCTGCGATGACTTCGCCGAGAATCGCGCCCGCGCCGAGCAGTTGCACTTGCGAAGACGCCGCCTGATTAGCCAGCGGATAAATGCCCTTCAGGATGCCTTCGCGCGCCGCGTCCAGATCGCCGCCGGGCGCCGAAGGCTGCGCGTAGTTCTCATTCATCACCGTCACGTAATAGAACACGTCGCGCTGTTGTTCGACCATCTCGCGCATGCCCTCGGCGACGATCGCGGCGACTTCATACGCGAACGCCGGATCGTACGCGCGGCAGTTCGGAATCGTCGATGCCGCCAGATGGCTCGTGCCGTCCTGATGCTGCAAACCCTCTCCGCCAAGCGTCGTCTTGCCCGAGGTCGCGCCGATCAGGAACCCTCTTGCGCGTTGATCCGCAGCGGCCCAGATCAGATCGCCGATGCGCTGGAAGCCGAACATCGAGTAGTAGATGTAGAACGGCAGCATCGGCAGGTTGTGCACGCTGTACGAGGTCGCCGCCGCAATCCACGACGACACCGCGCCCGCCTCCGAAATCCCTTCCTCGAGAATCTGCCCTTTAGTGTCCTCGCGGTAGTACAGCATCGAACCGAGGTCCTCCGGCTCGTACAACTGCCCGAGCGGCGAATAAATACCGACCTGACGGAACATGTTCGCCATGCCGAAGGTGCGTGCCTCATCGGCGACGATCGGCACCACGCGCGGGCCCACTTCGTTGTCCTTGAGCAGCGCGGTCAGCATCCGGACCAGCGCCATCGTCGTGGACATTTCGCGGCCGTTCGAATCCAGCGCGAATTGCCCCCAGGAGGACCTCGGCGGGACGATCAGCCCCTTCGATGCAACTCTCCGCCTTCTGGGCAGATAGCCTCCCAGGGCAGCCCGGCGAGCATGCAGGTATTGCATCTCCGGGCTGTCGTCCGCTGGCTTGTAAAACTTCACCTGTTCGACGTCCTCATCCGTGAGCGGCAGGCGGAAGCGGTCGCGAAACGCCTTGAGGTTGTCGAAGCCGAGTTTCTTTTGCTGATGCGTGGTCATCCGGCCCTGGCCCGAGGCGCCCATGCCGAAACCCTTCATTGTCTTCGCGAGAATCACCGTCGGCTGGCCGCGATGCGCGAGCGCCTTCGCATACGCCGCATGCAGCTTGCGCACGTCGTGGCCGCCGCGGCGCAGGCGGTCGATGTCGTCGTCGGAGAGCTGCGCGGCGAGCGCCGCGAGCGCCGGGTTCTGGCCGAAGAAGCGTTCGCGGTTGTACGCGCCGTCGTTCGCCGAGAAAGTCTGGAACTGCCCGTCGACGGTGTGCGCGAACGCGCGCAGCAACGCGCCGGTGCGGTCGCGTGAAAACAGCGCGTCCCAGTCCGAACCCCAGATCACCTTGATCACGTTCCAGCCGGCGCCGATGAAATGCGCCTCGAGTTCGTCGATGATGCGGCCGTTGCTGCGCACCGGACCATCCAATCGTTGCAGATTGCAGTTGATCACGAACACGAGGTTATCGAGCCCCTCGCGGGCGGCCAGCGACAACGCGCCGGTCGATTCCGGCTCGTCCATCTCGCCGTCGCCAAAGAAGCCCCACACCTTGCGCCCGTCCGTCTCCGCGAGGCCGCGGTTGGCGAGGTAGCGCATGAAGCGCGCCTGGTAAATCGCGTTGATCGGGCCGATGCCCATCGAGCCGGTCGGGAACTGCCAGAAGTCCGGCATGAGCCACGGATGCGGATACGAGCACAGCCCTGGCCCGGCAATCTCGCGGCGGTAGTGTTGCAGGTGCTGCTCGCCCAAAAATCCTTCGAGATAGGCCCGTGCATAGACGCCCGGCGACGAATGCGGCTGGAAGTAGACGAGATCGCCCGTGCCCTCCTCTCTGCCCGGCGCCGCAGCCCGGAAGAAATGGTTGAAGCCGACCTCGAACAGATCTGCCGCCGACGCATAGCTCGCGATATGGCCGCCGAGTTCGCCGTATGCCTGGTTTGCGCGCACCACCATCGCCAGCGCATTCCAGCGCAGCGCGGCGGCGAGGCGCTCTTCGAGTTCGAGATTGCCCGGATAACGCGGCTGCTGCTCGAGCGGGATCGTGTTCTGGTACGGCGTGACATTGGTCCGCGCCGATTCCACGCCGAGCGACAGCGCATGCGCTGCAAGCTTGTCGAACAGGAACTGCGCGCGATCGCGGCCGACGTGCGCGACCACTGCATCGAGCGCCTCCAGCCATTCGGTGGTTTCCTGCGGGTCGGTGTCGTCACGTTCCGCACCTTCCATGTGTTGAGCATTCAGAGACCGCACCTGGTCGCTACCGCTGGACAAATCCGTCATGGCACCACTCCCACAAGGAGGCGTTCGGCTCGACATCGAGTGAAATAATGGTACCCATCCGTCCGCAAAATGAGCGTCTCATTTGCTTGTGATCTCGCGCTGGGATAGGCTATTTATTCCGAATTTCGCACCCATCACGGAATATTTCATCTATGACCACGCCACCCAGACGGCTCGACCGCACCGACATCGGCATCCTGAGCCAGTTGCAGCAGAACGCGCGCATTACCAACGCGGATCTGGCGCGCTCGGTGAATCTGTCGCCGACGCCCTGCTTCAATCGCGTGCGCGCGCTCGAAAAACTCGGCCTGTTCAAGCAGCAGGTCACGTTGCTGAACCCGGAGCCGCTCGGGCTGCGCATCAACGTGTTCATTCAGGTGAGTCTGGAGAAGCAGGTGGAAGACGCGCTGCAGCGTTTCGAGCAGGCGATTGCGGAGCGCCCCGAGGTGATGGAGTGCTACCTGATGACGGGTGACGCCGACTATCTCTTGCGCGTCGTGATGCCGGACATGCAGACGCTGGAGCGCTTCATCGTCGATCATCTGACGAAGATTCCGGGCATTTCGAACATCCGCTCCAGCTTTGCCTTGAAACAGGTGCGCTACAAAACGGCGCTGCCGCTGCCGTCGTCGGGACTGACGCTGGTCGATCCCGACGACGTCGCGACCGACTGGCGTTAAACCGCCGTTGAAGCACGCGTATAGCGTTGGGCCGGCACCTTGTGCGAGAGGTTCGGTTGCAGTTGCAGGCGTGCGCTGTTGAAGCGCTCCCAATCGGCCACGTCCGGCAGCGACGGGATCGTCACCAGTTCACCTTGATCGAGGGCCACGAGCGCGGCGTCCACCATATCCTCGGCGCTCATCACGATCTGCGCGGGCAGATGCTCGACCGCGAGGCCGGCACGGTCCCAGAACGCGGTGCTGGTGGCGCCGGGCAGCACGGCTTGCAATTGCACGCCCTTGCCGCCGACTTCATGATGCAGCGACTGCGTCAGATTCAACACGTAGGCTTTGGTGCCGCTATAGGTGCCGTTCAGCGTCTCCGGCGACAGCGCGACGATCGACGAGATATTGATCACGATACCGTTCGCCCGCTCGACGAAGCCCGGTACCGCCGCCGCGGTGAGACGCGTAAGGGCCGTCACGTTCAGCTCGATCATCTTGTCGAGTTCGTCGACGTCCGAGTCGATCAGCGACGCCGTCGCGCCGACGCCCGCGTTGTTGACCAGCATCGTGATACTGCTATCCGTGCGCAGGCGCTCTTCGATGCGGCGCGTGTCGGCCTTGACGGTCAGATCGGCAGCGACGATATCGACGTGTCGGCCGGTCTCACGGGTGAGGCGCTCCGCCACGGCGGTCAGGCCTTTTACGTTGCGCGCCACCAGAATCAGGTCGTAGCCGCGCCGCGCGAGGCGGTCCGCGTAAACGGCGCCGATGCCGGACGATGCGCCCGTGATCAATGCCGTGCCTTTGTTTGCTTGCGTTGCCATGGAAACTCTCCTTGCGGGCGGTAGGCGTTGACGCTTGCGCCCTGATCGTTGAATGGGAAAACCGATGACTCCCCGCAGCCGCCGCTTTGCTCGAGGCGATCTTGCGGTGTTGACGAGCGAAGTCTAGACGCGTAGCCTGTTGTCTCAAATGTCGTATTTCCCTCGTTTTAGGACATCGCGATGAAACGTATCGGCGTGGTGGTTTTCCCCGGCTTCCAGATCCTCGATATGGTCGCGATCTCCGTCTTCGAGCTGGCGAACATGGAAGCGCCGCAGCCGGAGTACGAGGTGGAAGTCATCTCCGAGCACGGCGGGCTGGTGCGCAGTTCGTCCGGCGCGCAGATCGCGACGCAGCCGTTCGGCGATCCGTCGTACGACACGGTGGTCGTCACGGGTGCGCTGCTGATCGAGCCGTCATCGCCGGGGTTGCTGGCCTTTCTGGGCGAGGCGCTGGCCGCCTCCCGCCGCACGACCAGCATCTGCACCGGCGCCTTCGTGCTGGCCGAAGCGGGCATTCTCGACGGCCGGCACGCCACGACCCACTGGCGCTTCGCCCGCGAATTGCAGCAGCGCTTTCCCGAGGTGCGTATGGATGAAGACCGCATCTTTATCGTCGACGGATCGGTGTGGACGTCGGCCGGCATGACCGCGTGTATCGATCTGTGTCTGGCGCTCGTCGAAAACGATCTTGGCGTCGACGTCTCGCGCGCGATCGCCAGGAAAATGGTGGTCTATCACCGGCGCGCCGGCGGACAATCGCAGTTCTCGGCCATGCTCGATCTGGAACCCAAATCCGATCGGATACAGGACGCGCTCTCGTACGCCAGGACTCATTTACGCGAGCCGCTGACGGTCGAACAGCTCGCCGACGTCGCGCATCTGAGTCCGCGCCAGTTCAGCCGCGCCTTTCGCGATGAGACGCGGCAGTCGCCGGCAAAGGCCATCGAGGCGCTGCGCGTGGAAGCCGCGCGCTCGATGCTCGAAGCCGGCCGTCATTCGATGGAAGCGGTTGCCGCCGAAACCGGCTTTATCGATACCGAACGGATGCGGCGCGCGTTTCTGCGTGCGTTCGGCCAGCCGCCGCAAGCGATCAAACGGGCGGCGCGCGCGTTGTAACAGATGTGGTGGACAATACCGGCGAGAGCGGCAAAACCCTGATTCGTACCGGCAACCAGAGAGGACGCGTGATGAACTACGACGACAGCAATCCCTTCGCAAGGATTCTGCGTGGCGAACTACCCTGCATCAAAGTCGCGGAAACCGACGCGGCGCTCGCCTTCATGGACCTGATGCCGCAAGCCGACGGTCACGTGCTGGTCGTGCCGAAGGAGGCGGTGGTGGAGATTTTCGAGCTGTCGGACGCGTCGGTGGTCGCTTGCATGCGTATGACGCAGAAGCTGGCCATCGCCCTGCGCGCGGCCTTGCGCCCGGACGGCATGTTCATCGGACAGTTCAACGGCGGCGCCGCGGGACAAACCGTGCCGCACGTGCATTTTCACGTGATCCCCCGCTGGGAGGGAGAGCCGTTGCGCATGCACGCACGCGACGTCGCCGATGCCGCCACGCTCGAAGCGCTCGCCAAACGCATTCGCGAGCATTGGCGCGCGGACTGAGCGAGGCTCAGGCAGTGGCGCGCGCAAAAAAACCCCGCGTACAGCGGGTCGGGTCAATCACCGGTGGTATGGCGTCGGACGGTGATGCGGCGGGCGATGGTGATGATGGTGATACGGCACGCGGCGGCAATGCTTCACCAGACGGCCATGCACCCACACGCGCTTGCACACCACACGCGAACGCGAATGCGCCTCGGCGGTCGCCGGCACGAAAGCCGTGGTGGTGGCCGCCAGCAGCATCAATGAAATCAATTTGCGCACGAAACCTCCTGTTCGACGGGTCGCTATTTTAAGACGGCCGGTCGAAGATGTGCAGTTCAGGCACATAGGAAGGCGCAATAAGATCAAGCGCCGCGCGTTACAGCGTTTCGCGGCGCTGGGCAACATCGGGGAAAGGACGAGTCGGCAAATGCCATGCTGAAGGCATAACGTAGCGAACCGCGCCGCAACGGCTCAAGGACGATTCCGCATGCGACGCAACGGATGCCGCCAGTCAATACGGTGAGGCCGTACATCCATGTGTCGCAACTCCTGCTGATGCCTATGCTCTTGCCACAATTCGTCGGAGAAAAGGAACGCGACGATCACGAGCGGCACGACCAGAAACGCGCCCAGTATCAGTTGCTCGATCATGGTGGCCTCCGATCGCAAGTGCATGATTTCATTGTAGAGCAGCATGCGTACCCACACGGTGTCACACCGCCCATAATTTCGCGATAACCCGCCTGCAACAATGCGACGCCCTGCCCTCGCCGAATCCGCGCGCCGTCTCGCTCTTTGCAAAATCGCGCTGCTGCGGCTGCATGCGTTGCAAGAACTCCCTGCGCTGCGGCCGGACTAACAGAAACGCGCGCCTCGGCTCGCCTATTCAAACGAATAAGTCTCAAGGGGAATCCAATGACTACCGAACGCAGCAACGACCTCACGTTGCGCCCGCTCGAGCGAACCGATCTGCGGTTCGTCCACGAAGTGAACAACAACGCGAAAATCATGCGTTACTGGTTCGAAGAGCCATACGAAACGTTCTCCGAATTGACCCAACTGTACGACCAGCACGTGCACGATCAACGCGAACGGCGCTTCGTCGCCATCGATAACGCCGGTGAAACCATTGGCGTTGTAGAGCTGATCGAACTGGACTACATCCACCGGCGCGGTGAGTTCCAGATCATCATCGCGCCGCATGCACAGGGCCGCGGTTACGCCACCCTCGCCACCCGGCTCGCGATCGACTACGCGTTTTCAGTGCTGAATCTGCGCAAGATCTATCTGATCGTCGATACGTCGAACACGGCCGCCATCCATGTCTATGAGAAGTGCGGTTTCAAGCATGAGGCCGAGCTGATCGAAGAGTTTTTTGGCAATGGCCGGTATCACAACGCCTTGCGCATGTGCATGTTTCAGTCCGAGTTCTTCGCGACCCATCAGCGCGGCGATTGAGCCGCTGTCTCGCACGGCGCGCGCCGGCGCGTCGCCCGTGCGCGCCCGGTTGGCAGGCCTGGCACCGTTTATCTTCTGCACGTACACCGTTATTTCGCGATTTTTCTTTAGTCGGTTGAATGACTTTGTGTGCAATGCACCAAGTCCAGGCGTTAATTGTATTAATTCGCTTAATTGGCGCTGCGCGTTTACGCGAATACGAACCGCAAAGCTTTACTGGTTAAAGCGGTGCGCCCTGCCCATCTTTTAGTTATCCGTTTCAATCCTGCGTCTTTAAGACTTTGCCCGCCGGTTAACGAGGTGCGGCGGCGGGTGCGACAATTCGCCGCTGTTGCGACCGCACACAAGATGTGCTTGTCGTTCGCTCGCGTTCTTCTAAAGTGCAACATGCGGGTTCGACGTTAAAGTTAAATACATAGCTAACCTGAGTAATAAACCCGCACCGGAGGAACATATGAAATCGCGAATTGCCCTTCTTTTCGCCATTGCGGGTTTGGCTGCCGCATCCGTTCAAGCGCAAGACGTTGTCGTCAAGCCGCAGCAAACCATCCAGTTCAAGGCGAATGCGTATGGCTGCCTGTCGAAGGATAAGCTCGACGCCGCCGATCAGCATGCGCAAGCCGGTGAACAGCAAAAGATGCAGGAATTCTTCTCCGGATACCAGTGCATTTCAACGCCGGAAAATTCGAGTTTCCGCGTGGTCCGCGTGGTTGGGCATGACGTCGAATTCGTGAATGCCGCTAATAGCGATACGCAAGGCCTCTGGGCTAACGATCGATTCATCAAGCAATAAGCGCCCGCGCTCCGGTGAAACGCCGGACGCGGTTCGTTCTGTCAATCCTCTGACTTTAAAAGCCGGAGGCGGTGAATCTGTGAGTAATAAATCGGCTGGGCGGATTGCCCGGCCGTTTTTATTGGTGGCTCCGGCCTGATTGCTGAAGCGCATTAAAAAAACCGATGCGGATTGTCGGTCCGCATCGGCAGCACGCCTTCTCGCAAAGCGCAGGAACAACCGTCAAACGGTCAAACGGTCAAACGTCGATCAATGCGAATCGCGCGGCACCGGCGCGCCGCTCGATCCCACCAGGAAGTCGAGATCCGCGCCTTGATCCGCTTGCAGCACGTGTTCGACGTAGAGCTTGTAGTAGCCGCGCTTCGGCGGTTCCGGCGGCTGCCAAGCGGCGCGGCGGCGCGCCAGTTCGGCGTCGGAGACATCCAGATGCAGGCGCCGTACTTCGACGTCGAGCTCGATCATGTCGCCAGTCTGCACGAACGCGAGCGGCCCGCCTGCCGCCGCTTCCGGCGACACGTGCAACACCACCGCGCCGTATGCCGTGCCGCTCATGCGTCCGTCGGAAATGCGCACCATGTCCGTAATGCCCTTTTGCAGCACCTTCTTCGGCAGCGGCATGTTGCCGACTTCGGCAAAGCCCGGATAGCCCTTCGGCCCCGCGCCCTTGAGCACCATGATGCAGTGCTCGTCGATCTCGAGCGACTCGTCGTCGATCTTCGCGTGCAATTCCTCGATGTTCTCGAACACCACCGCGCGTCCGCGATGCTTCAGCAGATGCGCTGTGGCCGCCGACGGCTTGATCACCGCGCCGTTCGGCGCCAGGTTGCCCTTCAGCACCGCAATGCCCGCCTTCGGCTTGAATGGCTCCGCGAAAGTCGTGATGACCTTCTCGTCATGGTTCGGCGCGTTGCGCACGTTGTCCCAAATCGTCTTGCCGTTGACGGTCAGCGCTTCGCGATGCAGCAGCCCTTGCTCGCCGAGTTGCTTGAGCACGGCCGGCAGACCACCCGCGTAGTAAAAGTCCTCCATCAAATATTCACCTGACGGCTGCAGATTCACCAGACACGGCACGTTCGATCCCAGCTCCCAATCTTCCAGCGAAAGTTCGACGCCGATCCGCTTAGCCAGCGCGATCAGATGGACGACCGCGTTGGTCGAGCCGCCGATCGCCGCATTCGTGCGGATCGCGTTTTCGAACGCCTGGCGCGTGAGGATCTTGTCCATCGTCAGATCCTCGCGAACCATCTCGACGATGCGCCGTCCAGCGAGATGCGCGAGCACTTGCCGGCGTGCATCGACGGCGGGGATCGCCGCGTTGTGCGGCAAGCCCATGCCGAGCGATTCGACCATCGAGGCCATCGTCGATGCCGTGCCCATGGTCATGCAATGGCCGCGCGAGCGGTTCATGCACGACTCGGCTTCGGTGAATTCCTCCTGCGTCATCGAGCCGGCGCGTACTTCCTCCGACATTTGCCAGACGCCCGTACCTGAGCCGATATGTTTGCCGCGAAAACGACCGTTCAGCATCGGCCCGCCCGACACCGCGAGCGACGGCAGATTGCACGAGGCCGCGCCCATCAGCAGCGCCGGCGTGGTCTTGTCGCAGCCGACCAGCAGAATCACGCCGTCCATCGGATTGCCGCGAATCGACTCCTCGACATCCATCGACGCGAGGTTGCGAAACAGCATCGCGGTTGGCCGTAGATTGGTCTCGCCGAGCGACATCACCGGAAACTCCAACGGCAAGCCACCCGCTTCGTGCACGCCTTTTTTCACGTACTCGGCGAGCTCGCGAAAATGCGCGTTGCACGGCGTCAGTTCGGACCACGTATTGCAGATGCCGATCACCGGACGCCCGTCGAATTCGTCGTGCGGAATGCCCTGGTTTTTCATCCACGAGCGATGCAGAAAGCCGTCGCGGTCCTTGAGGCCGAACCACGCCTGGCTGCGCAGCGGCTTTTTAGTCTGGTTCGAATCAGCCATGAAATCTCCTGTTGGCAAACATCTAGAGGGGGGCGCCTAGCCCCGGGCGCGCGTCAGTGCACGCGCTTGCTGCGGCGGTACTGATCGAACAGCACCGCGAGCAGCAGAATCCCGCCGCGAATCAGGTATTGATAGAAGGTCGGCACATTCATCAGACTCATGGCGTCCTGCACGGAGCCCATGATCAGCACGCCGACCAGCACACCGGAAATCGTCGCGACGCCGCCCGTCAACGATACGCCACCGAGCACGCATGCGGAAATCACGCCGAGTTCGAGCCCGACCGACGTTTTCGGGTCGCCCAGACTCATCCGCGAGGCAAGCATCACGCCGGCAAAGCCGGTGACGAGCCCTTGCAATACGAACACTGTGATCTTGATGCGCGTGACCGGCAAGCCCGCGAGCAACGCCGCCTCGCTATTGCCGCCGACAGCGAGCACGTTCTTGCCGAACACGGTTTTCTTCAGCAGAAAACCGAACAGTACGAAGCCGACGATGTTGCTCCAGATCGGATACGAAATGCCGAGGAACGCGCCGCCGCCGAGGTCGAAGAAACGCTCTTCGGAGATCATTACCGCATCGCCGTTCGACGTGATGAACGCGAGGCCGCGCACGACCTCCATCATCGCGAGCGTGACGATCAGCGAGTTGATCTTGTAGCGCGCGACCAGTACGCCGTTCACGAGCCCGACCGCGCCGCCCGCGAGCACACCGGCTGCCACGCCGAGCAGCACGCTGTGCGTCGCGGTAATCAAGGTGGAGGCGACCACGCCCGCGAACGCAACGATCGACGCGACCGACAAATCCACTTCGCCCAGCGCAAGCACGAACATCATCGTCACGGAGATCGAGCCGATTAGCGTGACGGACAGCAGCAAGCCCTGGATATTTCGCGAACTCAGGAAATCGGGCACGGTGAACGATAAAGCCGCGAACAGGATGATGAACACCATCACGATGCCGGACTTGTTGATCAGATCCCACGTGCGCGCCGCGCGTGCGCCTAGACCCGCGGAGGCGACGGCTGGAGTAGAGGAGTCGGTGGAAGGTGTGTGCATGATGTCTATTCCGTTTTCAATGGCGCGATTCAGTTGGCGGCTTAGCGAGGCAGGGCGAGTTTGATCAATGCGTCGGGCGTGGCCTGCGCCTTCGGCAGGTCGCCGACGACACAGCCTTCCTTCATCACGATCACGCGATCCGCGACGCCGATCACTTCCGCCAGATCGCTCGACACGACGATCACGGTGCGGCCCGCTTCGGCAAGCCCATACAGCAAGCCGTAAATCTCGCTGCGCGCGCCGACGTCGATGCCGCGCGTGGGTTCATCCATCAGGAACACGTCGATGTCTTCGGCGAGCCAGCGCGACAGAATCACCTTCTGCTGATTGCCGCCGGAGAGCGTGCCGATCGGCGTCTCGCCGTTACGTGTCTTGATCGCGAGCTTGCCGATGAACTCTCTGGCCGTTTGCGCTTCCTTGCGGCCGTTGAGCACGTTGAAGCGGCTGAAGTGACGGCGGCAACTGATGTTGAGGTTGTCCGAGACGGAGGCGATCGACACGATGCCTTCCTGCTTGCGATCTTCCGGACACAACGCGACGCCCGCGCGGACCGCATCGCGCGGCGTGGTGAAACGCACGCGCTTACCCTTGAGCGTGATCTCGCCTGCGGTCGGTTTCTCGGCGCCATAGATCAGCTTCATCAACTCGGAACGGCCGGCGCCGACCAGTCCGAAGAAGCCGAGAATTTCACCTTTACGTGCCGCAAAAGTAGCCGGTTCGCGCAGGCCGCGTCCCATCAAACCTTTGACGTCGAGTTGCACGTCGCCGATATCGCGCGAGCGGTAGCCGTACACGTCGGCGATCGAACGGCCCACCATGCAGCTGATCAATCGATCGCGATCGAGTCCGGTACCTGCGTCGAACGTATCGATGCGGCGGCCGTCGCGAAACACCGTCACGCGATCGCACAGTTCGTAGACCTCATCCATTCGATGCGTGACGTAGACGATCGCGCGGCCCTCGGCCTTCAGCGCACGAATGATCCGGAACAACTGCGCGGTTTCACGCGACGACAAGGAACTGGTCGGCTCATCGAATGCAATCACGCGTGCATCGCGCATCAGCGCCTTGCCGATTTCGATCATTTGCCGCTGACCGATCGACAGATTCTTGACCTGCTGCGCCGGATCGATCTTTTCACCGAGCCGTTCGAGTTCGCGAACAGCCCGTGCAACCAGCGCTTTTTCGTCCAGCACGCCGAAACGATTGGGCAGGGCGCCGAGCATCAGGTTTTCCGCGACTGTCAGCTCCGGCACCAGATGCAGTTCCTGATAGATGATCGCGACGCCCGCCGCGATGGCCGCCTTGGTGGTGATGAACTGCTGCTCGACGCCGTCGAGCGACAAGGTGCCCGCGGCCGGCTGATTCACACCGGATAGCACCTTGAGCAGCGTCGATTTGCCGGCGCCGTTTTCGCCCATCAAGCCGTGCACTTCGCCGCGGCGCACGTCGAGCGACACCTGATCGAGCGCGAGTACGCCAGGAAAGCGCACGGTGATGCCGTCGAGTTGCAGATATGGCTCGGCGGGCGAGGGCGCTTGCGCGGAAAGCGCCGCTTCGTCAGTGTGGGAAACCGTCATCGAAAGCCTCTAGCTGGGGACAACCTGTGCGGGCCGATTTCGCGTAAGCGCGATTCGGCCCGCCACGTGCAGACTCGAATCCCGCTTAAATTCCGAGCTCTTTACGCACGTCCTGCCAATTGCCGCGCACCATCAGCTTGCCGGTGGTCTGCGTATCGGCGGGCGGCTGCTTGCCGTCCTTGATCCACCCGACGAGGTTCTCCGTGCTCTCCTTGCCGTGCATCGTCGAGCTCACGGCGATCGTGCCGTAGAAGCCCGTCGGTTCCTTCTTCTGGAATTCGGCGAAGGCCTCGCCCGCACCGTTGATGCCGACGCCGATCACGTCCGTCGCCGGAATGTGCAGTTGCTCAGTGGCGCGCACGCCGCCCAGCACGCTTTCCTCGTTGAGCGCGAAGACCACCCACTTCTTGATGTTCGGATGCTGCGCCAGCACCGGCGACGACGCGTTGAAACCGCCTTCGTCGTCGGTGGTCTTTTGCGGCGCGTCGAAGATGTTTTCCTTCTTGAAGCCGCCGGCGAGCAGCGTTTGCGTGGCGCCGTCGGTGCGCAATTTCGCGGTCGGCAATTCGTAGTTCGTGATGCGCAGCGCGCCGACTTCTTCCGGCTTCCAGCCGCGGCGCTTCATTTCATCGGAGATCGCCGTGCCGACCTGATTGCCGATCTTGAACGCGGACATGCCAAGGTGCGGGACGTTCGGCAGCGGCTTGCCGGTCGAGTCGACCAGTTGATCGTCGACGGTGACGAACTTCATGTTGTAGCGCTTCGCGCGCGCCTGAATCGCCGGTCCGAGGCGCACGTCGGGCGCGCAGATCACGAAGCCTTTGGCGCCTTGTGCGCCGAGGTTATCGATTGCCGCCAGCACTTTTTCGCCGTCCGGCGTGCCGATGTTGACCACCGAGAAGCCGTCCTTCTGGCCGAGCGCGGTGGCCGCTTTCTGTTCGTTGATGAACCAGGCCTGCTCCGGCATCTTCACGAGGAAGCCGACTTTGAGCGGCTGATCGGCACGCGCGGAAAGTTGCGCGGCAAAGGGTGCGGCGAGGGCGGCGGCGGCCATCGCGGATAGGGTCAAACGGCGAAGCTTGCTGGTCATCTCTGTCTCCTGAGGTTGAAAAGCTGCATTGATTTCGTTTAGTAGCAGCGGGGTCATGCGCGCCGGCGTCAGCCGGGTCGTGGATAGGCGCTCGGATGCGCGAATGTCATATCGATCAGCCCGCGACGTAGGCCGTTTTCACGGCCGTCCAGAACGCCGTGTCGGTTGCGCCGTAGGCCGATGCTTTGCGGCCGCCGGCGGGCGCGTGATGCTCGACGGCGGTGGTCGGCAGGTTGATCGTCACAAGGCCGCTATGCACGTGGCGCCGGAAATGCCGCGCGCGGGCAAGCGAGCGCGTGCAGATGCCGGCACATAGGCCGTAGGCGGTGTCGTTGGCGAGATGCAACGCGTGGTCGTAATCGTCGGCGCTCAGCACGACGGCAAGCGGCCCGAAAATTTCTTCGCGCGCGATGCGGTGCTCGGGTTCACCGATGAACAGCGCGGGTTCGAAAAAGTAGCCGCGCGTCGCGCGTTCCAACTGCCGGCCGCCGCGCAGCCATTGCGCGCCCTCCTGTTGACCGATGCGCACGTAGTCGAGATTGCGCTCCAGCTGCGCGGCGTTCGCGACCGGGCCGATATCGGTGCCGTGCTTCAACGCGTGATCGACGGTTAGCCTGGCGAGCTTCGCCTGCAACGCATCCACGAACGGCTCGAACACCGCGCGTTCGACAATCAATCGCGACGCTGCGGTGCTGCGTTGGCCAGTCGAGCCATATGCGCCGCTCAAGGCGGCCTCGATGGCGCCGTCGAAGTCGGCATCGGCGAGCACCACAAACGGATTCTTGCCGCCCATTTCCAGCTGCACGCGCGCCTGCCGGGCGGCGGCGGCTTGCAGAACCCGCGTGCCGGTTTCCGCCGAACCGGTGAAGCTGATCGCCGCTACCAGCGGATGCGCCGCAATCCGCGCGCCGACCTGCCGGCCGCTGCCCATCACGAGATTGAACACGCCTGCGGGCATTCCGGCGCGGCTGATGATCGTCGCCAGCGCCGCCGCGCATCCAGGCGCCGATTCGGCCGGCTTGAAGACGACGCAATTGCCGTGGGCGAGGGCGGCGCCGATCTTCGCCGCAGGGGTCGCCAGCGGCGCGCTCCACGGCGCGATGATGCCGACCACGCCGAGCGGCTCGCGCGTCACGTCGATTTCGACGCCGGCGCGCGCCGAGGCCATCGGCTCGGCGAACGCGCGCAACGCCTCGGTGGCGAAAAACTTGAAGATCTGGCCGGCGCGCGTCGCTTCGGCCAAGGCTTCCGGCAAGGTCTTGCCGACTTCACGCGCCAGCAACCGGCCCAGCTCGTCGCGGCGCGCCAGCATCTCGCTGCCGATCGCATCGAGCGCATCCGCGCGGCGCTGCACCGAACCCAGCGACCATTCACGGAACGCCGCGCTCGCCGCTTCGATGGCGGTATCGGTCTGCCGCGCATCGGCGCGCACATAGTCGCCGACCGGTTCGTCGAGGTCCGATGGATTGAGCGACACGCCGGTGGTCGCGCCCGTCTCCCAGCCGCCGTTGATGTAGTGGCGGAACGGACTTGCAACGAGAGGGACGAGCGGATCGCGATTCATCGAAAGCAGGAGGCCACATGAGGAAGCTCGGAAAGTTCACGAATGGTATGAGCCGCCCCAATAACTTTCCAATCCCTTTTTGGGCCATCGCGATATCAATTCCGGTATGGCATGATGAGGCCTTCGCCCCGACAGACGGCTTCGAGGCGCTTTATGGAGACAGGCCATGACCCGCAGCTACTCGAACTGGTTCGTGCGCGCGCGGCTGAAGACGCGGCAGTTGCTGTTGCTCGCGGCGATGGAAGAGGAGGGCAACGTCCGGCGCGCGGCCGACGTGCTCGGCATGACGCAGCCCGCCGCCTCACGCCTTCTGAAAGAGCTGGAAGACATGCTGGAGGTGAGCCTGTTCGACCGCACGCCGCACGGCATGCACGCTACGCTGTACGGCGAAGTGATGATCCGCCACGCGCGCATGGTGCTGTCGAACCTGAGCCACGCGCACGACGAAATTTCGGCCTTGCGCGCCGGTCTGGCGGGCCAGGTGCGCATCGGCGTGATTGCCGCCGCCGCCGCGACGATGGTGCCGCGCGCGATCGCCAGCGTGAAAGAGCGCTATCCGCAGTTGCAAATCTGGGCGGAGGTGGAAACCTCCGACGTGATGCTGCCCCTGATCGCCGAGGGCGAACTGGATATCATGGTCGGTCGCGTATTGGAGCGGCAAAATCAGTTCAAAACCGAAGTTCGCTATGAACCGCTCGCCGACGAACCGCTGTGCGTGGTCGCGCGTCCCGGCCATCCTCTCGAAAATGAGACAGGTTTGACACTGCGGGCAATCGTCAACGCGAGCTGGGTTTTGCATCCGCCAGGCAGTGTTTTGCGCCATCGCTTCGATCTGATGTTTTCGCAAATCGGGCTGAATCCGCCGCAAAACGTGGTCAATACCAACAATTTTCTGGCGATTTCGAGCTTGCTGCTACAAAGCGACATGCTGGCGGTTTTGCCCGACGAAGTGGCGCGTCAATACCAACAGTACGGTGTTCTGAAGCGGATGCCGATCGATTTACCGTGCAGGATGGATACATTCGGTATCATCACGCGCCAGTCCCACCTGCTTTCGCCGGCGGCCTCCGTGGTGCTCGAAGCCTTGCGGGAAGCCGCTGCAGAGGTGTACGGCACCTCCTTCGAGCCGGCAGTGGCGCGGTAAATGCTTCTCCCGTTGCAGAAAGCAGCCGGTAGCGCCGTCAGAATGCGAAATCCAGACGGCGCGCCGCGGCCCGTGGGCCGTATTCTCCGCTGCGATTCGAACCACAGCGGGGCGCCGGCGTTCGGCGCGGGAGGAGCAAGCGATGTACAAACAACACGGTAAGCGGCAACGAGCCGTCGACGATTCTTTTTCTGTTCGCTCCGGTGGAGCGAACGCCTGGTATAGCAACGGCATGGCTCTCAAATCGACGATTTACAAGGCGGAACTCCAGATCGCCAACATGGACCGGCACTACTACGCCGACCATTCGCTGACGATCGCCCGCCATCCCTCCGAAACGGACGAGCGCATGATGGTGCGCGTCGCCGCGTTTGCGCTGTTCGCGCAGGAACGCCTCGAATTCTGCAAAGGTTTGTCGGATGTCGACGAACCGGACCTGTGGCAGAAGGATCTGACCGGCGCAATCGAAACCTGGATCGAAGTCGGCCAGCCCGACGAACGGCGCATCGCCAAAGCGAGCGGCCGCGCGAACGAAGTGATCGTGATCGCCTACGGCGGCCGCGCCTCGGACATCTGGTGGCAAGGCGTGAAGAACAAGGTCGAACGCATGCGCAATGTGACGGTGTGGACGCTCGGTGAAGACGTCGCCGCCGCGCTCGGCTCGCTCGCCGAACGGACCATGCGTCTGCAATGCACCGTGCAGGACGGCGAAGCATGGCTCGGCAGCGCCGAGGCGGACGCGGTGCAGATCAAATGGACGGTGTTGAAGGCGCCGGCCAACGCTTGATAACGCCAGGTGCGTTTGCTGGTTGCGCTTGACCCCTACGTTTGAGCGTCGTCCGCAACGGCTGCGGGGCGTTCGTTAGAGCGAAGTCACACGCGCCGCTTCCGGCGGCCCTTTCAGCTCGACCATATTGCCCTCCGGATCGAACAGATACAGCGACGGCCCAAAGCCGTCCGCGCCGTAGCGCAGCGCCGTTTCGCCAAGCCGCGCGCCGTGTTCGGTCAGATGCGCCTTGAGCGCGTCGGCGTCGAACGGTTCGATCCGCAAACACACGTGATCCATGTTGCGTCCCGCGCCGGGCGTGCCGTTTTCGGCATGGTCGAGTTTTGCGCCGACCTGCAACAGGTCGATCAACGAGCGCCCGGCGCGCAATTGCGTCAAGCCCAGATCGCGCTGCTCCTTCTCGACGCTGCAACCGAGCACGTCGCAATAGAAGCGCGACATCCGCTCGACGTCCGCAGCCCGAATGACGATGTGATCGATCTCACGAATGTGGATTTTCATCTCGAACGCCTCCTGGATAGTTCGCTGGACGGGTGAATAGCCAGTGTAGGAGGAAAGGGAGGGCGCCGCCGTGACAGCGGCGTGTGATCGGCCGTGAATCACCCGCAAAGGGGCAGATCAGGAGGGGCAGACGAAAGATGCGGACGAAAACGCGGACGAAAAAAAGCCCGCTCTATGTGGAGCGGGCTGAATCCATATCAGGAGGAGACATGGAGGAGACAAGTACTAATATACACATCGGCTTGGTGCGACGCAATAACTTTTTAAGGGAAAACCCGATATCGCGCCAAATTGTCGCACTTTGCAGTGAAACGAGCGCCTGGTGGCACTTCCAGCCTACGAGGAAGCGCAATGACAGAGCAAGAACCGGAGCGTAGTGTGTCGGCATGCGGCCTACATTGGTGAGCATCGACACAGTCATTCCGGGACCATCATGAACCGCACCGACCACACCGCCACCACCGGTTGGACCAGCGACGCCGACCGCTGGGACGCCGTCACCCGCCGCGACCCGCAGGCCGACGGCGCGTTCTTCTACGGCGTCAAAACCACCGGCGTGTTCTGCCGTCCGTCGTGCGCGTCGCGCCAGCCGCGCCGTGAAAACGTCGATTTCTTCGTCGACGCAGACGCTGCGCGCGCCGCGGGTTACCGCGATTGCAAGCGCTGCCAGCCCGGCGGCCTGCCGCGCGAACTGGAGATCGTGAATCGCGCCTGCGCCGCGCTGGACGCCGATCCGCAACAACGCCTCACGCTCGCGCAGCTGAGCGACGCTGTGCATATCAGCCCGTTTCACTTGCAGCGTCTGTTCAAACGCGTGGTGGGCGTATCGCCGCGTCAGTATCAGGCCGCGCAGCGGGGCGCCGCGTTGCGCGATGCGCTCCAGCGCGGCTCGGACGTCACCCGCGCCACGCTCGACGCCGGCTTCGGCTCACCGTCGCGGATGTACGACAGCGCGTCGGCCGAATTGGGCATGGCGCCGTCCGCGTTTCGCCGCAAGGGCGCCGGATTGACCGTGCGCTACGCCAGCGCGCCGACCCCGCTCGGCTTCGTGCTGATTGCCGCCACCGACAAAGGCATCTGCAAGATCGGTTTCGGTGACGATGCGGCGGCGCTCGCCGACGACCTGCGCAGCGAGTTTGCCAATGCCGAACTGATCGACGATCCGGCGCGGCTTGCACCGTTCATCGCCCAGGTGGACGCCTATTTGCGCGGCACGCGCCAGCACTTCGATCTGCCGCTCGATATCGCCGCAACCGCGTTCCGGCAACGCGTGTGGGACGCGCTGCGGCGCATTCCGTACGGCGAGACGCGCAGCTATTCGGACATCGCCGAAGCCGTCGGTTCACCTCGCGCCGTACGCGCGGTGGCAAGCGCTTGCGCGACGAATCCGGTCGCGCTGGCGATCCCTTGCCATCGCGTGGTGCAGAAGAGCGGGGCGCTGGCGGGCTATCGTTGGGGCCTGCCGCGTAAGGCTGCGTTGCTCGACAACGAAGCGCAGCATGCACACGACGATCACGACGCGGCCGACCGCGAGCGCGAACGCGAGATCGCCACCATTGCCGTCATCACCTCCAACCTGGACCACGCCGCGTGAGCACGCTTGACGACGTCGCAACACTCGAACTGCCGTTCAAACCACCCTTCGACTGGCCCCGGCTGCTGCGCTTTTTCGGCGGACGCGCGACGCCGGGCGTCGAAGCCGTCGAAGACGGCGCCTACCGCCGCGCGATCGATTGGGCCGGCGACAGCGGCACGCTGACGGTGCGCCTGCATCCGCGCAAACGCTGCATCGTCGCGAGCATCGAGGGGCCTGTGAGCCGTCACGCCGACGCGCTCGCCGTGCCGATCGCGAAGATGTTCGACCTGCACGCCGATCCGAAAAAAATCGGTACGGAACTCGCCGCCGACCCGTGGCTCGCGCCATTGATCGAAGCCGTGCCGGGTCTTCGCGTGCCCGGTGCGTGGTCGGGCTTCGAACTGGTGGTGCGCGCGATCGTCGGCCAGCAGGTCAGCGTGAAGGCGGCGACCACCATCATCGGCCGGCTGGTGCAGCGCGCCGGCGAACGCATCGAGGGTCATCCGCACGAGAACACCGCGTGGCGCTTCCCGACACCCGCCGCACTGGCGGCCGTGGATCTGGAGAAGATCGGCATGCCGGGTAAACGCGTAGCCGCGTTGCAAGGCTTCGCGCACGCGGTGGCTTCAGGCGACGTGCCGCTCGACAGCAGCGTGGCCGACGCCACCAGCCTGCGCGCCGCGTTGCTCGCACTGCCTGGCATCGGCCCATGGACGGTCGAGTACGTCGCGATGCGCGCGTGGCGCGACGCCGACGCGTGGCCCGCATGGGACCTCGTGCTGATGCAGGCGATCTGCGCGCGCGACCCGTCGCTCGTGCGGCCCACCCAGCAGCGCACCCGCACCGACGCGTGGCGGCCGTGGCGTGCGTATGCGGCGATGCATCTGTGGAACGAGGTGGCGGACCGGGCGGGAGCCGCGCGCGGCGGGTAAAGGGTCTGTGAGCCTGTGCACGCCGTGCATGCAAGCGGTGTCGTGCGAGGTTGCGCAAGCCGCGCAGCTTGGGGAGAAACTTGGGGAGAAGCGCGGATCGCGCGTCGCGCGTTTGGCAAATAGAGTGACGAGGCACGCGGCGGGCCGATTCGGCCGAAAAATAGACGAGCTGGAGTGCCTCGAAGCGGCCTCAAGCAGCCACCGTGGCGAGATGTTAAAGTGCCCGCTACCTGAAAATTCCGCCGAACGTTGTCGACCGCGCAGTGCTGCATCGAATGCAGAGAAGCGGCACATGGCGGCCGACAACGCCCGACTTGCATCAATGCCAAACAACACACCTTCCCGCACGACCGACGCGTTCTCGCACCGCTTGTCCGTGCTGACTTCCGGCCCGCAGCGCGACGCGCTGATTCGCGGCCTGCGCGGCATCGAAAGGGAGAGCCTGCGCGTGACGCACCACGGCCAGCTCGCGCTGACCCCGCATCCACGCGCGCTCGGCTCGGCGCTCACGCATCCATCGCTCACCACCGACTATTCCGAAGCGCTGCTCGAACTGATCACGCCGGCGGAGCATGATGCCGCGATCACCCTCGAGAAACTCGATACGCTGCATCGTTTTGTCTACGCAGAGCTCGGCGACGAAATTCTGTGGAACAACTCGATGCCAGGCCTGTTGCCTGAACAGGACGAGGGCATTCCGATTGCGCGGTACGGCACCTCGAATATCGGCAAACTGAAGTACGTGTACCGTGTCGGCCTGGCGCTCCGTTACGGCCGCGCGATGCAGTGCATTGCTGGTATCCACTACAACTATTCGCTGAACGAAGAAGTGTGGCGGCTATTGCATGCCGACCAGCAATCCACGGCGAACGCCGTCGATTTCCAGTCCGAACGTTATCTCGCGCTGATCCGCAATTTCCGCCGCACCAACTGGCTGCTGATGTATCTGTTCGGCGCGTCGCCGGCGCTGGACCGCCGATTCCTGCGCGATCGAAAACACACGCTTGAGACCTTCGACGCCGACACGCTGTACCGCCCGTACGCGACCAGCCTGCGCATGAGCGATCTCGGTTATTCGAACACCACGGCGCAAGCCGCGCTGCACGCCGACTACGACACGCTGCCAGGCTACCTCGACGCGCTCGCGAAGGCCGTGAGCCAGCCTTATCCCGCGTACGAGGCGATCGGCACGCAGCGCAATGGCGAGTGGGTGCAGATCAACACGAACGTGCTGCAGATCGAAAACGAGTTCTACTCGACGATCCGGCCCAAGCGCGTCACGTATCCCGGCGAGCGTCCACTGCATGCGCTGGCCGCGCGTGGCGTGCAATACGTCGAAGTGCGCTGCATGGATATCGATCCGTTCGAGCCGACCGGCATTTCGCTGGAAACCGCACGTTTTCTCGATGCATACCTGCTGGTCTGCGCCCTCGAAGACAGCGCGCTGCTGCCGCCTGACGCCTACGCCGAAGCCAATCGGAACTTCGGCCGCGTGACGATGGAAGGGCGCAAACCGGCGCTCGAACTGACGCGCGACGGCCAGGCGGTTGCGATGACCGATTGGGCAAACGAACTGCTTGTCAAGATCGACAGGGCTGCGGCTACGCTCGACGCCTTGCAGGGCGGCGATGCGCACGCTCGCGCCGTGGCGGTTCAGAGGGCGAAACTGGCGGACCCGTCGCTGACGCCGTCGGCGCGCGTGCTGCGAGGCATGCGCGACAAGCAGCAGAGCTTCCTTGCATTTGGCCTTGAGCAAAGCGAAGCGCACGCCGCGTATTTTCGCGCGCGTCCGCTGGATGCTGCGCAAATGGAGGAATTCGCCGAACTCGCCGCACGGTCGCTTGCAGAGCAGGCCAAGCTCGAACAGGAAGAAGTGGGTTCGTTCGACGCATTCGTCGCGGCTTACCGGGCGTATACGTTGAACCGCTTCAGCGTCTGAACGGCGAGTATCCAGGATGTGGAAAAGGCGGCCTTCAAGGCCGCCTTTTTTATCGTTCGCAGGTAACGTCTACGCGAGCGGGCTGGGGCTTAACCGGCGCAAATCGGCAAAATTTCCGCATGCGTTGACGATTCGCTGGCGCATATGAAACACCGTGCCGACGTCGAGGTCCAACCTACGTGACACACTCCAGAGAGAGGAGGAATCAACGTGATGAAAAAAGGTCTGTTGGCCGTGCTGTGCGTTGCGGCGGCGGGGTGCTCGACGCAAGGGCAGGTCGATCCGGACGTCATGCAGATTGCGACGGCGCCGTTGACGTGTTCGAGCAAAGCCGAGTGCGACGCATGGTGGCAACGTGCGCAGACGTGGGTGACGGGTCATTCAAAATACAAGGTCGAATTCGCCACAGACACGCTGATCCAGACCGAGGGTCCAGACGGCGGAAAGCGTGCGTTGGCGTACCAGATTACGCGTGCACCGAATCCCGATGGCACATCGACGATTGGCTTTGCGGCGCATTGCGACGGCACGCTCGGCTGCAAACCGAACCCATGGGAAGCGGGCGCCGACTTCAAGCAGTATGTGCGCGGCACAACAACCGGCGCGCCGCAGAACGGAGCGAAACCCTCGCAACCGGCACCATCGGCGATGCACCCGGACGTATCACAGGGGCAATCGATCCCGGGAACGAATAGTGAGTCGATAACGCAGTAAAAGGCGAGGCAAAAAGCGCGCGACGCCCGAAAAGTACCACCGGAAGTACCGTTCGGCGCGCGCAGCGCCGCCGCAGGCAAAAAAAATCTCAATGCCCCATAGAAGGCCCAGCCCCTTTGCGCGGCTTAGTAATCCAAACAAGCATTGCCAACACAACAAACGCCGCACAAGAGATCCGAAAAAAATCATTCGTGGCCATCATATAAGCCTGAGCCGTGACGATCTGATTCAACTGCGCGGTGACGCCATCCCCGGAGAGCCCAATCCCGGCCAACGCATTCGTATAAGAATTGGTATTAGCCGTATAAACATTCACCGAATCAGTCAACATCGCATGATGATAAATCGTATCGTTCTCCCAATACGTAGTACTGACAGCCGTCCCAATCGCCCCCGACAAAGTCCGAAAGAAATTAGACAAACCCGAAGCACTGGCGAGCCGCTCATCCGACACGCTGGACAGCGTAATAGTGGTCATCGGCACAAAGAAGCAGGCGACCCCAATGCCTTGCACCAACCGAGGCCAGATCACGTGATTAAACGGCACATCGAGGGTAAAAGTGGAATTCCAGAACGACACAAAAGCAAACACGATGAATGCAAAACTCGCCACCACCCGCAGGTTGAGCCGATGCATATTCCGCCCGATCAAGGGCGACAAAAACAGCGCGAGCAAGCCGACCGGAGCGGTCGCGAGGCCAGCAAGCCCGGCGGTATAGCCCATCACCGTCTGCAGCCAGAGCGGGAAAATCACCACTGACCCGAAGAACGCCATAAAGCCGAACGAGATAATCAACACGCCGAGCGCGAAGTTTCGGTCCTTGAACAACGAGAGATCGACAACAGGTTCTTTCTCGGTCATCTCCCACACCAGCATGAACGCGATCGACACCACCGCGATAATCCCCAGCGCGACGATAAACGTCGAGTTGAACCAGTCGCGATCCTTGCCCAGGTCTAGCATCATCTGCAGGCACGACACGCCGATCACGAGCAACGCAAGGCCCACCGCATCGATGCGCTGTTTGGTGATTTTCGTCTCACGGCCGCGCAGCAGCAGGAACGCGCACACCGCCGAGAAAATCCCGATCGGCACGTTGATGTAGAAGATCCACGGCCACGTGTAGTTGTCGGTGATATAGCCGCCCATCACGGGGCCGAAAATCGGCGCGCAAATCACGGTCATCGCCCAGAGACCCAACGCGAGCCCGCGCTTTTCCGGCGGATAGGAGCGCATCAGGATTGTCTGCGAGAGCGGGACCATTGGCCCGGAGACGAGTCCCTGCACGAGCCGGAACGCGATCAGCGACTCGAAGTTATGCGCGAAGCCGCACAGCGCCGACGCGATCGTGAAGAGCAGCACCGACAAGGTAAAGAGCCGCACTTCGCCGACGCGCCGCGCGAGCCAGCCGGTCAGCGGCACCGCGATCGCCGAGGCCACCGAATAGGATGAAATGACCCAGGTGCCCTGGCTGGTCGCCACGCCGAGGCTGCCGGAAATGGTCGGCACGGCGACGTTCGCAATCGATGTGTCGAGCACTTCCATGAAAGTGCCGAGTGCGAGTCCGACGGTGAGCAAGGCCAGCGCACCGCCTTTAAGCGGAACGGGTTCGGCGGCGGGTAGGGCAGCGGCGGGAGCCGTGGCAGCCATGTGTATTTCTCCTCAGCTGGGAAAGCTTGTCGCGGCATCTTTATCGCGCATGCCGAATGGTGCGCTTACATGCCGGATCACCCTCTGCCCAGACAGATATTTGCAAATGACGACGCCTTCAAAAGCGCCGCTTGGTTACTGCTCGCCGTATTCCGGCGGCGTCGCTTCTGGTGATTCTTCCGATGATTCCTGCGATGGCCCCAGCCCGCACGCAGCGCTCGTTCCTCCGCTGATGCCGTTGGCGATAAAACGGCCTAGCAGGTCGAGCAGGGTGGCGTGGTCTGCCGCCGAAAATCCGCGCAACTGCTCGTTCAGCACGGCGGCGCCCAAGCCGGGCAATTGCCGCGCGGCCTCGTGGCCTTGCGGCGTCAGTTCCAGCTTGACCATCCGGCGATCGGCGTCGCTGCGCGTGCGGACGATAAAGCCTTTCTTTTCAAGGCGGTCCAGCAGACGGGTCATCGATCCGCTGTCGTACGACATGACCCGCGACAACTCGAACGGCGTGCTCGCGCGCTGCGCCGACAGCAGCAGGATCACGCCGATCTGCTGGGCGGTAAGCCCCAACGGTTTGACCGCGCGATCCATCCGCTCGACGAGCACGTTTCGCGCTTTCGTCAGGTAATAGCCGAGACTCGATTCGAGGTGAATCTCATCCGCGTTGTAGGGACCATCGGTCATCGTGTATCCGGGGACATCGCCAAGCAGATCGAATCTTAGCTGCCTAAGCAGACAAGTCAAATTTGATTTTGTGCGGAGCGGACGGCGGAAAAACAACACCGCCGCTGAGCGCGAGGCAAAGTATCTTGAAATTTAATTGCATAGTCAATATTATTTCAGGCAACGAGTTACGCGCGACCCGCGCCACCCGAGACCATGTTCTGACCGATTGCCTGCGCGCTGCGTGTGCGGTGTGTAAAAAGGATTCCGTGATGCTGTACCTGAAAAACACCCTTGGCGGCTTGAGCCGCTCCCTGACCGATTCCGCGCTGAGCAGCTTTCAAGGGCCGCATCGCTGGTGGAAGCTGGCGTTGTTTGCTGTACTGGTTGTGCTTCCCGGCGGGTCGGTGGGGGTGGCGGTGTTGGCCTGGTTTGAGCACCGGCGAGGGCAAAAGGGAGTTTCTTCTATGGCTGCGCCAGTGATCGGTCCGGCCGTCGCGGCGGGGAATATCGCTGCAGCGGTGACTGCCAGTCCGACTGGCGCCTGCCCGGCCCGGGGCGATGTGCCATGTCGGGCGGCTGCCGGTAAGTTGGCTCGGCACGCGAGCACCGATTCGCGTAGCTAATATTGGTTTCTGGCGGAGCCCAGTGATTATTGGGGGTTTGCGCCTTTGGCGGCGGCATTGGCTGTTTGCCTACGGTGTTGGTCTTTGCTTTCGTTTTTTATCGCCGCGGCGCTTTATCTCTGTGTGCCTGCGGTGTTGCCTTTCCTTGTTTTGTTATTGGTTTATTAGCGTTCCCCCTGTGCGGGGGAGCACCTACTTTTCTTTGCCTGCCGCAAAGAAAAGTAGGCAAAAGAAAGCGGCTCAAACCGCTGATATGACTCCCGGTGTCAATCGGGATCGGTTTTTCGGTTTCTCAAATTCATATTTACCTGAATTTCCTGAGGGCGACGTAGCAGTACATCTCGACGGTGGATCACGCTGATATCCGCGGGTTGGGTACCGCATTACAGAGGTCCGCCCAATGAGCCTGCCGCAATCTAAAGCCGCAAGTCGGATGCAATCCGTTGCGTAGCGGTGTCGCGGGTTACTCGTGTGCCGGGCTACGCCGCCTTCAGGAAACTCCTCCAGTGTCAGGTTGGGGCAACGGGGCTGGATGTTGCATCATGCCAGGCGCACCTCGTGCGGTACGGCCAGCGACATCGCGAGCCGGCTGACGTCCCAGATAAAACCTGCCAGTTCGCGGGCAACCGCGACCACCGCGATGTTCTTCTGCTTGCCGCGCGCGATGAGCTTGCGATAGCGTCGGCACAGCCGCACCTGTGCGTCCCAGGCGCGATCCACGATCGGCTTGGGGATACCTTCGTGGCGGCGCTGGATGTCGGGACTGACACGGGCCGTATGCCGGTAGCTCCAGGCCGCTTCGACGAGCAGCTTTCTCGCGTAGCTGTTGCCGTTCTTCGTGATACTGCCCTGCCGGCGCTTCTCGCCTGACGAGTGTTCCGAGGGCGTCACGCCCAGCCAGGCCATCAGCTGGCGCGGATGGGCAAAACGCGACAGGTCACCCAGCTCCGCGAGCATGCCCACGGCCGTGGTGAACTGCACGCCGCGCATGGTCTGCAGGCCCAGCACGGCCGGATAGAAGCGCCAGTTGGGGACCGCTTCGCGCAACGCGGCCTCCAGTCGCGCGCATTGAGCGAGGCGGTCCTCGATGGTGCGCCGATGTTCCTCGAACGCCAGCTGCTGCCATGCACTGTCGAATGCATGCGCGCCCAGCCAGCGCTGGTGCGCCGGTCCCCAGTCGGCACGGCCTGTATAGCGCACCCCATGCGAGAGCAGGAAAGCCTTCAGCCGTTGCCGTGCACGCTTCAGATCATCTTTGGCGCTGACCCAGGTACGCGCCAGATCGCGGAACGCTTCGTCGTCCACGCCGGGCACGTACACGGCTGACAGGTCGCCAGCGCGCAGTGAGCGCACGAGCTTCACGGCATCACGTCGATCGGTCTTCACACGTTCACCGGGCTTTCTGGGAATCAGTGATGGCGCGCACACCATGCAGTCGAAACCCTTGTTCACGAGTTGACGGTAAAGCCCGTAGCCGCACGGGCCTGCCTCGTAGACGAACCGGATGCGTGGCGCCTTTGACTGCAGGCGCTTGCACAGGCGATCGATATCGGCCTGCCTCGTACCGGTCTTGCCGAGCAGTTCAACCTCGCCCGCATCGAGTGCATAGGCAACTGTGATCGAATCCTTGTGAACGTCGCAACCGACGTACAGCGTGCTATCGTGTTCCATGCTGGCCTCCGTGCCGGAATTCGCCGGGTGCGGCCCGTCCGCACCGTGCGGCTCTGGTAGCAATGCTAACCCGCGTTTGATTCCTCACGGCAGGCCAGCCCTTGCCTCACGGGAGTCATACTGTCTAATTCTTAAGCGGGTCCCCTGGCTTGGAGGAGGCAGTGGAGCATCTGGAATCCGTGCCCTCGCGCACTCCGCGCTAGTGACAAGGCAGTCATCCTTCCGGCGGCGCTGCGCGCGCCGCAGCGGTACCTCATCAAACCACCTCCTGCTTTTGGCGCTCGCGTTTCGCCCGGCGCGTTGGCCTGCCGTTGCATCACCAACGCCCAACGTGGTACCGAAATTTCGCTCTGGGTGGGTTCGCACCTGCATAGAGCAGCGCCTCGCCGAGGCGCTACCTATGGCCCCCACCGCCCACAAACGAAGCCCCTGGTTTCTCCGGCAGACCGTTCCGACGAGCACGCAGTGCGAGGCGGGAAGAATGATGCCGGAGGCGCGTACGCGCTATCGGTGTTGAGAAGCACCGCTACGGCGCGCGCAGCGCCGCCGGAAGGATGACGGCCTTGTCACCAGCGCGGAGTGCGCGAGAGCACCGATTCCAGATGCTCCACTGCCTCCTCCAGGCCAGGGGACCCGCTTCAGAGCTAGCGGTTTGAGCCGCTTTCTTTTGCCTACTTTTCTTTGCGGCAGGCAAAGAAAAGTAGGTGCTCCCCCGCACAGGGGGAACGCTAATAAACCAATAAGAAATCAAGGAAAGGCCAACGCCGCAGGAACAACAACCAACAGCGCCGCCGCCAAAGGCAAAAAACCGGTAATAGCACGTAACCATCCCGAAACCCTAAGTAACACACCGCGAAGCCTCTGCGCATTACCCTTTCAGTTTCCCGCCCCCCCGGGGCCCATACGCTAACATTCCGGCAGAGCCATGATCTCTCCCGGCCGGCAGCGCCGCCATCGTCCGCACCACGGCGCCCAGAAGGAATCCATTGCATGCAGTTTGACCGAATCACGCGCGCGCGAACCATTACCCCTCGCGCCCTGACCCTCGCGGTGGCGGCGGCGCTCGCCAGCGTTCTGGCCGGCTGCGCGGTCGGCCCTGACTACAAGCGGCCGGCGGCGCAGATTCCCGCCTCGTACAAGGAAGCCGCGCCCGGCTGGAAAGTCGCTCAACCGGCCGATCAGCAAGACCGCGGCGACTGGTGGACCATCTACGAAGACCCTCAACTCAACACGCTCGAAGACAAGCTGAACGCCTCGAACCAGACCGTCGCCCAGTTCGCCGCCGCCTACCGGCAGGCGCGCGCGCTGGTCGGCGAGGCACGGGCGGCATATTTCCCGACCGTCGGCGCCTCGGCAGGCGCGACACGCTCCGGTAACGGTTCGTCGTCCACCAGCTCGAGCAGCTCCCGCGTCAGCAACAGCTTCACCGCGCAACTCGACGCCAGCTGGGAGCCGGATCTGTGGGGCTCGGTGAGCCGCTCGGTCAACGCCCAGAAAGCCGGTCAGCAGGGCGCCGCCGCCGATCTGGCGAACGCCCGGCTGTCCGCTCAGGCCACGCTCGCACAGACCTATTTCTCGCTGCGCACGCTCGATTCGACCCAAAAACTCCTCGACGAAACCGTCGCGGCCTATCAGCTCTCACTGCAACTCACGCAGAACAAGTACGCGGCAGGCGTCGCCGCGCGCTCCGACGTGATTCAGGCGCAAACGCAGCTGCAATCGGCGCAAGCCGCCGCGATCGACAATGGCGTGCAGCGCGCCCAGGACGAACACGCGATCGCCGTGCTGGTCGGCGAACCGGCCTCGACCTTCTCGATTCCGCCGACGCCGCTCGCCGCCACGCCGCCCGCTGTTCCCGCGCAAATGCCGTCGGCACTGCTGGAGCGACGCCCGGATATCGCGTCGGCGGAACGCAAGGCCGCGGCCGCCAATGAGCAGATCGGCGTCGCGATTGCGGCGTTCTTCCCAACGCTGACGCTGTCGGCCACCGGCGGCTTCCAAAGCTCGGTGTTCTCGCAATTGCTCACCGCACCGTCGCGCTTCTGGACGCTCGGCCCGCAACTCGCCGCAACGATCTTCGACGCCGGCTTGCGCCAGGCAAAAACCGAAGCCGCTCGCGCCACCTACGATCAGGATGTCGCAGCCTATCGTCAAACGGTGCTGGCCGCATTCCAGGATGTCGAGGACAACCTCGCGTCGCAACGCATCCTCGCACAGGAAATCGTCGTGCAGCAGCAAGCGGTGGATTCGGCCCGCCAAGCGGTGGCCATCGTCACGAACGAGTACAAGGCGGGCACGGTCGGCTACGTCAACGTGCTGACCGCGCAGACCACCGCCTTCACGGCCGAGCAAAAGCTGGAAAACATCGCCGGGCAGCGGATGGTGTCGTCGGTGGGTCTGGTGAAGGCGCTGGGCGGCGGCTGGGATGTCTCGCAAATGAATCGTGAAACCGGCGACGTAGCAGCACCTGCGTCATCCGCGACGCCCGTCGCGCAAAGTGGGACCGCGTCGCAACAGGCGCCCAGCCACTAAGCCCGCTCCTCGCGAAGACAAAAAAGAGGCATGGCCGCATTGCGCAGTCATGCCTCTTTTTTAATCGCACCGAATCCGAATCGTATTTGCTCGCACGGCGGCTGCGCGAGGCGACCCCGAGCCAGGGCGGCAAACGTGTTTCGAAACTTCGCGCTGCCCGAACCGCGGGCGCGGCGACGGCAAACGCCTCCCGGCACTTCACCCCCAGGCTCGGGCCGACCGCGCGCCTCAGTGCACGAACGTCAATGCGACCGTATCCGGCCCGCTCGGCCGCCCCAGCACATTCAGCAGTCCCGCGAGGTTATCGCGTGCTTCCGGTGCGGCACTGGCGGTCCCGCGGAACGATGTCGAGACTGCCGACACGGTGCCGTTACCGGTCAGCATCAGCGGGCCCTTGAACGTCGTCAGATCGAGCGTGGACGACGCGCCTTGCGCCTGGACTAGCAGCCGATACGACCCGAGCGGCTTGACCAGCGACACGCGCGAGCTGACGTCGTTCAGCGTCACCGTCAGCTGGCCGAACGCTTCCCTGTTGAAGCTGCGCCAGTCCGACCATGACAGCCGCACATCCCCTTGCAGATCGAGGGTATTGAACGGCGCGCCCAGGCCAGTCAGCAGCGAAGCCGGCACACCGATCGCGCCTTGTGTGACGGTCGCGCCACGCGGCGTGGCGTCGACGGTGATCGGATCGGGCATCGCTTCGCTTTGTCGCATCGTCATTCGCACCCGGCCGGTGAAGAGCGGCCAGAAAGACGTGTGCCATTCGATTCGTCCGGGCAGCAGCGTCGCCGCGCTCAGGTCGGCGCCGGCAGCGAGCATCAGTGTCGCCGAGCCGTGCCACAGCGAGCCGGCCGGATCCACAAGATTGACGTGGCCGCGGGTCTGTTTGGCGAACAGCGGGGTGATCCAGGCGGCCGGCAGTAACGCGAACATGACGGCGGCGCTCGACAGCACGGCGACCACCAGCCAGGGTAGCGCGACGCGCAGGCGCCGCATCCAGAAAGTCATGCGAGATCCTGTGACAGCACGGTCATTTGACGGTCGACGGCTGCAACGACGCCGTCAGATCCACCTGACCGTCTTCCTTGAGCGCGGTCACATGTGCCTCGGCGACCTGCACCTTGAACTGCTTGCGCGCGTCGTCGACCCAACTCGTCCACGCCGGAAACGACGCGTTTTTCATCTGGATCTGCACCGCATTGCCGATCACCTGCACCTGGGTCGCAGCGAGACCGTGATCGCTGAGCGACGCGGTCAGCGCGTCCTTTAGCGCACCGCCGGTCGGCGCGACGCCTTGAGCCGCCGCCGACAGTTGCCGAGCTTCATTCGCCTGCGCGGTCATCTGCGCCAACTGACGCTGCAGCGTCGGCAGCGATTGGCGCAGATGCGCGCGGCCGTCCTGCGCCGGCGCCCACAGCACCGACCACGCGATCACCACAGCCAACGCCCCGCCGCCCCACGTCAGCAGCGTTTTTTCGCGCTCGGTGCGCTGGTCCCAGAATCCGGCCCACGATTGGGCGAGTTCAGCTTTCATTGTCCGTTCCTGATGGTCCACTTGCCGGTGTTGCTGTCGATCGCGCCGGTCAGGCCGTTGCGCGCGAGGCGCTTCGCGAGATCGGGATCGACCTTGATCTCAGGCTTGAAGGTCACGTCGAGCCGGCGGTCGTGATAGTCGAGCGCGGCAATGCCGTTGACCGGCACCGGCGACAGCGAACGCGCGAGACCGTCTGCCAGCGACAGGAAATCGTCCGGCGACAGCTCGCCCGCCGCCACCCGCAACTGCTGCAACTGGCGCGACATCTGGTCGGGCGCATCGAGCACGACTGTCGTTTTCGGAAAGGCGTTGAGCAACAGTTCCGTCATCTGCGTGTTGATCGCGTCGCGCTGACGCGCGAGCATCAGCCACTGCACGTTCGCACCGACAATCGCGATCACGAGCGCGCCGGCCGCCAGCAGCACCGGCAGACGCAGGCGCCGCAGCGTCGCGCGATCGAGTCGCCACGGCTGGGAAGCGAACTCAAACTGGCAGAGGTCGAAGCGGCAATCCAGCGCGCGCCGCGCGAGTTGCTCGAACGGCAACGGACTGGCCCCATGCACGTGTGCGGCGAGAGCGGCGGGGCCGGTCGCACCGAGACGCGGCTCGTTGCCGGGCACTTCGGTCAGCATGTACAGCGTGACAGGGGCCGCGCCCGCCAGCGCGCCGAGGGTCGCGTTCACGGCGGTGGCCGGCACCGCCAGCCCTTCGCCTTGCACGCCGCGCGCGATCGCCAGTTCGACGCGCGGCACACCCGTTTCGATCGCGCCTTCAAGCAGCAGCGCCGGCGCGGTCTGGACCACGGCGCCGAGCACGGCGGCCACCATCGGCACCACCGGCGCGACGCCGGGCGCGGCCACCGGCGCGGCACCTGGCAACGCTGTCGCCGCGCTAGCCGAGCCTGCCAATACCGGCTCGCCAGCGTTGACCGTTTCGGCAACTTCGGCGGGCGTATCGAGCGCCACCGCTTGCGGCAGACAGCGCGTGACCGGCACGGCGCGCAAGCTGCGGTGTCCGGCAGCGGCGAAGCCTTCGCAGATGAAGCGGAACCAGCCGCGGTCGACGATCGCGAGCAACTGCCGGCCGCCCGCGACCGGTTGCGGATCGACCGCGATGTGACAGGTTTGCGGATCCTGAATCAGTTGATCCTCGACGACGTTCGGCAGTGCCTGACGCAGCCGCGGGCCACGCAGCGGCGGCAGCGTGGCGGGCATCATCAGCAGGTCGCGCGCGGCGACCATCAGCACCGTCGACGAGGCGCGCGGCAGCAACGCGAGCGCCGAGCGGCCTGCGCGTTGGGTGCGGCCCGACTTGTCGAGCAGCAGGAACGGCAGCTCCGGGAGTTGCCATTCCTGCGATGGCACCGCCGGGTCACGCGGCGGCAGTAGGACGATCAGCGTGCTCAAAGGCCACTCTCTCCGGGAAAAGCGTTATTCATAGTTGGTCCTGTACCCGCACGATACGCGTAGTGTGAGTCAATGCGTCGCGATAGACGAGGGTCGTGCGGTCCACTTCCGCGCGTTCGTGCTGCACGCGGCCGTGGATCAGAAAGTAGCTTGTGTTGACGTCGAGTTCACTTGTATCGACCGACACCGACTGTACGCCGGCGCCGCGCAAAGCGAGCTGCACGTCGCCGACGTTATGGAAAAACACCGTCTGCCGCCGCGCGACGAAGGCCTGCGCGCTCGACAGATTCATACCGGGCACGACTGCCGCGATGACTTCGGCGGAGGCCGTATTCATGTTGACCGCCGACGCTGTCGGCAGCACGGTAACGAACGGACGCAAGCGCGCAACCATCTCCGGCGTGTAGCCGGGGATGTCGAGCAGCGAATCGACGCTGGTCATTTGCAGCGGCGCGAGCGCTGCGTTGTCGTTGCTGTCTTCGAGTCCGGGGTTGTCGGTGAAATTGCCACCGCCGGTTGGGCCGCCCTGGATGGTCGGGGTGGCTGTTGCACCGGTGGTGGACGTGACGGTTTGAAAACGTGTCGCCGATTGAGCGAGGCTCACGCGCATCTGGACTGCTGTGTTTTTTGCCAACTGGCTGTTAACACCGAGCGATACGAGCAGGCGCTGGTAGGCGCCGATCTGTTCCATGTTCAGTTGCAATACGCCTGGCGCGGGGCTCGATACCAGGTTACGCAAGTTGAATTTTGCCTGGGCGTCTTCGATTGAACCTGACAGGTAGGTTTCCGCGCCTTGCTCGGCTCTGACTTCGCCGATTCGGCCCAGGAAATCCGATAGGCGTGTTTTGGCGATGGGGACGCCCCATAGGCCACCTAAGTACGTGATTCCTGCTGAGGTGTCGCCTTCTGAGCGAAGGATCAGGCGTGTCCAGTCCAATGCGCCTCGCGCTACCCATTGGGCTTGAGATAGCAGGCGCTGGTTTTCTATCCTTCGGATTTGGACTTGCTGGCGCCAGAGCATGCCGGAGACCAATATCGCTGATAGCGCGACTACTAATAAGGCGCTTATGATCGCCGCGCCTCGCTGGTTTGCCTGCGGCGCCTTGTGGTTTTTCTGTGTACCTACGGCGGTGGCTTTTTCTCTTCTTATTGGTTTATTAGCGTTCCCCCTGTGCGGGGGAGCACCTACTTTTCTTTGCCGGCCGCAAAGAAAAGTAGGCAAAAGAAAGCGGCTCAAACCGCTAATGCTAAGCGGGTCCCTCGCGCAGTCACGGTAGTGGAGCATCTGGAATCCGTGCCCTCGCACATCCGACGCCGGTGACAAGGCAGTCACGCTTCCCGCCTCGCGCTGCGCGCTCGCCGGAGCGGTCTGCAAGGGAGACCCGTGGCTTCGTTTTGGCTTGGTGGGGACCATCTGCTTTGCCTCGGCGAGGCGCCCGGCTTCTCGGTGGCATGTCGCACTAGCGTGTGCAACTGCACGCTGCGTTACTTGCGTGGAATCATGCGCCGGATCCGGCTGACGGTTTTCTGAATTACCGCTCGGCGCGCGCAGCGCCGCCGGAACGGACGACTGCCTTGTCACCAGCGCGGAGTGGGCGAGAGCACAGATTCCAGATGCTCCACTGCCTCCTCCAAGCCAGGGGACCCGCTTAAAAATTAGCGGTGTGAGCCGCTTTCTTTTGCCTACTTTTCTTTGCGGCGGCAAAGAAAAGTAGGTGCCCCCCCGCACAGGGGGAACGCTAATAAACCAATAAGAAAGCAAGGAAAGGCACCGCCGCAGGCACGCAGAGATAAAGCGCCGCGCAGGCAGCAGAGAAGAAGAGCGTCGCGGAGACAACAAAACAAAAACCATCTTCATTCTCCGACGAGAAAAACCCGCGTAACAGGCCGCGCCAACACCTTAGCCCCGATACTAACTTCAAGCCCAGTCACAGACCGCGGCAGCGGCGCATTCCCCAACTGGGGCACCTTAAGATTATTATCGTTCTCCGTAATAGCACCCTGCACATCCTTCATCTGCGCGGTCCAGCCGACCTTCGGCACATAAACGCGAGCAGAAATAGACCCCACTCCGCCCATCAAGGGCACCCCAGTCCATCCCTCACCCTCGCCACCGCGTAAAGCCCTCCGCAGATCGCCAACATTCCCCAACGGCGGCGACGCATATCGAATCACGCGTCCATCGGAAACCCGATACCGCACCACCTGCAAACGCGGCGCGCTCCCCGGTAAAATCATCTGCCGCACAATCTGCAGCACGCTGCCGCTAATCGACACGGCCGCCTGCCCAGACTCGTCATCCGACGCGGCCTGCCGCGCATCGATCCGCATCTGGTCGAACAGCTGCGCAAAGACGCGCTCGTCTTCCATCGCGCTCGTAATGGTCTGCCGCCCGCGGATGATCTGGTCAAGTCCGCGCCATGACAACACGGCGATCACCGCCATGATCGCAATCGCGACCAGCAGCTCGATCAGCGTAAAACCACGCACGCCCGATCGGCTGCGGCGCTCAGAGCGAACGGTTGTTTTCATTCGCGACCACCGTGACCATCTGAGCGAGATTGCCGGACTGCCCCGGCGTCGTCACCATCACTTCCACTCGACGAAACACCGGATTCGGCGTCGCCGTCACATGCTCGGTACAGGTCAATTCCAGATTGCCCTGCGAACAGTCAAAGCTGGTCTCGCCGACGTTCGGCCAGCCATGCGTGAGATGCAATTGCGCAAGCGTATTGTCCGCGCTCCAACCGGCCAGCAAACGCCGGTGCAAATCGGCTTCGCCGCTCGCCAGACTGCCCACCGCGCGCAACGATGCCGCCAACGCCACCGCAATGATCGTCAGCGCCACCAGCACTTCGATCATCGTAAAACCGCGCTGTCGTGCGCGACGGCTCAAACCCCTGCAACGACGCATCTTAGTGCACCTCATAGCGGCCATTGCCGGTGCCGACGATCGTCGCGCGCCCCGCCGCCGAAAACAGCGTGATCTGCACCGGCACGTCGATCGCTTCGGTGCCGAACACGACGCGGCTCGGCTGTGCATCCGAGCCGGGATAGTTGATTGTCACGCCGGTCACGCCACCTTCCCATTGGCGCGGCCCGAGCAGATCGTCATGCAGCGGACGCCAGCCGTCTTCGGTACGAAGATCGAAGCGAAAACCGCCGTCGAGCGGCTGCCAGGCGATCGGCCGCGCGCGCACCTGGGCTTCGTCGCCGGCCGATTCGAACAGCAGCGCCAAACGCTGCGCTTCTTCATTCAGATCGGTGCGCGGGTTGCGCGTCATCGTCAACGCGGTCAACGACACCAGCAAACCTGCAATTACCAGCACCACCAGCATTTCCAGCAAGGTGAAACCGGCCGCCCGCCTCGGTCCGCATTCACGCAGGCTACGCACGCGCGCGCAGGCACACGCCGCGCGCGGCATCGGCGCCGTACACGGAGTGTCCACACGGGACTTGCAAGCGGACATACGCATAGTGCCGGCCACGAACGATCAAAACCCGATGAGTCGATAAAACGCGCGGCGGATCGCTGAAGAGAAGGGCAATCCGGCGCGCCTGAAAATCAGTGCATTACTGCCACGAACCTATGTCGGCGTCGTTGCCTTCGCCGCCCGCTTTGCCGTCCGCGCCGTAACTGAACACGTCGATTTCGCCGTGCACGCCCGGATTCAGATACTGATAGCCATTGCCCCACGGATCGTTGGGCAGACGCTCGAGATAGCCGCCGTCCTTCCAGTTGTTCGGTACCGGGTCCGTGCCCGGTTTTTCGATCAGCGCGCGCAGGCCCTGCTCCTGGGTCGGATAACGGCCGTTGTCGAGACGGTAGAGTTTCAGCGCCTGCATCATTGTGCCGATGTCCTGTTTGGCGGCGACGCGCCGCGCTTCGTCCGGACGGCTCATGATCTTCGGTACGATCAACGCGGCCAGAATGCCCAGAATCGCGATCACGACCATGATTTCAATCAGCGTGAAACCGCGTTGACGGCGGCTGCGCAAACCCGCGATTTCAATACGGCGAGTGGTCGACAGTTGCATAGCTTGCTACCTCTTTTCAGGTGAAATTTTCGATCGGGCGGGATTCGCGCATTAGCAGGCACACTCGCAATCAGGGTGCCATTGAACACGCCCGGCCGGTCATTTTAATGTCATGGTGTTGAAGGGTTGCGAGAAAACGCCGGGCCGCCCCAAGTTTCTCGCCTCCCCTCGGGGGCCTGGCGCGAAGCGCCAGGTTAGGGGCACTTTCCCCCAACGCAATTTTCACAATAGTCCGTACAATGATGCGCATGAACGCTATCCAAATCCGCCTTCTGTCGCTCGCGCTGTTCGCCGTGTTCTGCGCGACGCTCACCTACTGGGTCATCACACTGTCCACGATGTCGGGCGCGCCGTTGCCCGCTGCCGCCGCGCATTCGCCGGTCTCGACCGAACAGGCGGCTACGCTGTTCGGCGGTCAGCTCGCGCGCAGCGTCAACCAGGACGTGCATCTGTTCGGCATCCTCGCTTTGCCGCAAGGCGCCGCGGCGATCGTCAGCGTGGGCGGCGAACCGCCGCATGCGGTGTCGCTCGGCAGCGCGCTGATGCAAGGCGCCAAACTCTCCGAAGTCCGCGCCCGCTCGATCATCATCGATCGCAATGGCGCGCATTCCGAAGTGTTCCTGCCGGCTAACGCGGCAGGTCCTACGATCTACGTGCGCTAAACCGACCTGTTCCGGTTCAGCAGATTGCGCGGCTGCAATAACCCGCATTAACCCGCCATAACCCGCGGTAGCCGCGCAATCAAAAAACTTCTCCGCTTTACTGCACCAGGTTGTTCAACTCGATGATCGGCAGCATCACCGCCAGCACGATCACCAGCACCACGCCCCCCATCGCCAGAATCAGCAGCGGCTCGAGCAGGCTCGTCAGGAACATCGTGCGGCGCTCCAGTTCGCGTGCTTCGCCGTCGGCTGCGCGGTCGAGCATCGTTGTCACATCGCCGGTCGCTTCGCCCGAACGGATCAGGTGAACCAGCACCGGCGGAAACGTCTTCGTGTTGCCGAGCGCGCGCGACAACGACGTGCCTTCACGCACGCGCACGATCGCATCGTCAATGTTCGCGCGCATCGCGTTGTTGCTGAGCGTTTCGGCCGCAGCTTGCAGCGCGCGCAGAATCGGCACGCCCGCTGCCGTCAGAATGCCTAGCGTGCTGGCGAAACGCACGGTGTTGTACCCGCGCACGAGTTTGCCGAGCAGCGGGGCGGTCAGCAGCCAGCGGTCGAATGCGAGGCGCGGGCCGGGTTGCTTCAAAATCGAGCGCACCAGATACACCAGCACGACCACACCGATCAGCACCGCCCACCACCAGTGCCGCACGAAACCGGACAGCGCCATCATCATGATGGTGAGAAAGGGCAGTTGCTGTTTGGTGCTGGCGAACACGTTCACCACCTGCGGCACCACGTAGCTCAGCAGAAACGTGACGATGCCGAAGGCGATGAGGGTCACGATTGCCGGGTACGTGAACGCGAGCACGATCTTCTGCTTGAGCGCGTTGCGTTGCTCGATGTAGTCGGCCAGACGCGACAGCACGAGACCGAGCTTGCCGGTATGTTCACCAGCGGCCACCAGCGCGCGATAGATTTCGGGGAAGTCACGCGGATGCTGCGTCAACGCATTCGCGAGCGAATGGCCGCCGAGCACTTCGGCGCGAATCGACGCCATCAGTTCGCGGATGTAATCGCGCTCCGATTGCTCGGTCAGCACGGCGAGCGCTTCGTCGAGCGGCAGGCCGGCGATCAGCAGGCTCGCCAGCTGGCGCGTCAGGATCGCCTGCTCGCGCTGCGACAGGCGCCGACCCAACGACAAACGTTGATTGCGCTCGCCACGCGTGCGCGTCGCGGCCGGTTCGACGACGAGCGGCGTCAGTCCTTGCGAACGCAGATTGGTCCGCGCGCCGCGCGCGCTGTCCGCGTCGAGCACGCCTTTTTGCGCCTTGCCCGCCGCGTCGATCGCTTCGAAACGAAATGCCGGCATGCGTTTATGCTCCGCCCGTCACGCGAATCACTTCTTCGAGCGACGTCAGCCCGGACGCAAGCCAGCGGTCCGAGTCTTCGCGCAGCGTGCGCATGCCTTGCGCGCGGCCGGCGGTGAGGATCTCCGCATCGGCGGCGTTGCGGTGAACCAGCGTGCGGATCTCGTCGTCGATCAGCAGCAGTTCGTACACGCCGCGCCGTCCCGCATAACCCGACTGGCCGCACTTGTCGCAGCCGACCGGATGCCAGTGCACACGGCCATCTTCTTCGACACGCTCTTCGCGGCACACCGGGCACAGGCGGCGCACCAGCCGCTGCGCCAGCACGCCGAGCAGCGACGACGCCAGCAGATACGGTTCGACGCCCATATCTGTCAGACGCGTGACGGCGGATGCCGCGTCGTTCGTGTGCAGCGTGGCCAAAACTAGGTGGCCCGTCAGCGACGCCTGCACCGCGATCTGCGCGGTTTCCAGATCGCGGATTTCGCCGATCATGATGACGTCCGGGTCCTGCCGCAGAATCGAGCGCAGCGCCCGCGCGAAGGTCATGCCGATCCGCTCGTTGACCTGCGTCTGGCCGATGCCGGACAGGTCGTATTCGATCGGGTCTTCGACCGTCATGATGTTGGTCGTCGCGGTCTCGAGCCGCGACATCGACGCGTACAGCGTGGTCGTCTTGCCCGAACCGGTCGGGCCGGTCACCAGCACGATGCCGTGTGGCCTGCCGATCAGCTTGTCGAATCTGACGAGCGTGTCGGACGCCATGCCAAGCGCTTCGAGATTCAGGCGCGACGCATCCTTTTCCAGCAGACGCAGCACCGCGCGTTCGCCGTGACCGGTAGGCAGCGTCGAGACGCGCACGTCGACCGGGCGGCCGCCGACGCGCAGCGTGATCCGGCCGTCCTGCGGCAGACGTTTCTCGGCGATGTCGAGCTGCGCCATGATCTTGATCCGCGAGATCAGCGCGCCGTGCAGTGCTTTCTTGGGCCGCACCACATCGCGCAGCGTGCCGTCGACCCGGAAGCGCACCACCGATGACGTCTCGAACGGCTCGATGTGAATATCCGATGCCTGCTCACGCGCGGCCTGCGTGAGCAGCGCGTTGATCATGCGGATGATCGGCGCGTCGTCTTCCGATTCGAGCAGATCCTCGACCTCGGGAATGTCCTGCATCAGGCGCGAGAGATCGACTTCGCCTTCCACTTCGCCGACCACCTGCGCGGCGCTGCCGTCCTGGCGCGCATACGCCTGGTTGATCGCCTGCGCGAGTTCGTCGGCGGGCAGACGTACCACGGACAACGCGCCGAAGTTGCGCGCGACTTCGGCGAGCGCGGCATCGCTGGTGCGTTCGCTGATCCAGACTTCGAGACTGTCCGCATGCTGATGCGCGACCAGAATCTGACCGCTGCGGGCGAAGCCGTACGGCACGAGGCGAGCCGCGACCGCCGACGGCGCGATGCGCTCAGCATGCTCCGCCACGACCGCGGGCGAAATCGCCGCGGCCTGTGCCGACGCACCGGCTCGCGCCGCTGCTGACGACGCAGAAGCTGACGGCGGCGTGGACGGCGTGCTCACGGCTGCACTCCGGGCGCCGCGGTGGAAGGCGCGACGGGCACAGGGTTAGCCTGGACAGCACCATTCGTCGCCGACGCGGGAGCCGACGGCGGCGGCGTCATCTGCTGGCGCCGCATCTGGTCAAGATTGAACAGGTTCATGGCGGCCGAGCCGCCCTCGGCCGGACCGATCGGCTTCGGCGGCACCACCGGGTCGTCCTTGTCCTTGATCAGGTTGTTGTCCGACTTGTATGCACCCTGCACGCCCTGGATGTAGTCGTAGCGGTTCGACGTCACGGCCTGCGCGGTATCGCGATCGCTGATGATCACGGGGCGCAGGAACACCATCAGGTTGGTCTTCTGGCGAGTCTTCTGTTCCGAGCGGAACAGCTGGCCAAGCCACGGGATATCGCCCAGCAGCGGCACCTTGCTGTTGCTGACCTGGTAGTTGTCCTGCATCAGGCCGCCCAGCACGATGATCTCGCCGTTATCGGCGAGCACCGTCGACTGGATCGAACGCTTGGTGAACTGCGGGCCGGCCGGGTTGGTCGCCACGTTGGTCGTGCCGTTCACGATCGCCGAGTCTTCCGTGTAGAGTTGCAGCTTCAAGATTCCGCCATCGGTGATCTGCGGCTTGATGTGCAGCGTCAGACCGACGTCGACGCGGTCGAACGTATTGAACGCCGAGCTCGGGGTGGCGCTCGTGAGGTTCGAATACGAACCCGTCTGGATCGGCACGTTCGTGCCGACGACGATCTTGGCTTCCTCATTGTCGAGCGTGATGAGGTTAGGCGTCGACAGCACGTTCGCGTCGGCGGTCTGCGACAGCGCCTGCAACAGCGCGCCGAGTCCCTGCACACCGAAAATGTTGTGCACCCACCCGACGTTGAGCCCCTGCTGGAGATTCTGGGTTGCGAGCGCCCCAGCGAGACCGCCAGTGGTCGCGGTCGCCGCGGCCGCCGTCAGATTGACGATGCTGTTGCCGGAGCCGGTCGCCAGGTTGGTGCCGGCAAGGACCGAACTGTTCGCAACCTGCCACTGAATGCCAAGATTGGCGTTCGTGTTCGAGTTCAGTTCGACGATCAGCGCCTCGATATAGACCTGTGCGCGCCGCGCGTCGAGCTGGTCGATCACCGCCCGCAGGTTGCGGTACACCGGGTCCGACGCCGTGATGATCAGCGAGTTGGTGGCAGAGTCCGCCTGGATCATGCCGCCCGGCTGATTGTCCTCGCTCTTCTCCTTGTCGCCGCCGAGCAGGCCGCCGGCACCGGAACCGCCGCTCGCGCCGTATGCTCCTCCCCCACCGCCGCCCATCGGCGACGCTATCGAGCTGCTCCCGAGTCCGCCGGACGGCAGCGGTGGCGTACCCGCTGTACCCGTCGAACTGCTGCCAAACGAGCCGCCGCCGCTCTGGCTGAACGAATTCGCTTCGTTCGAGCCGGTCGACGAGCTGGTCTCGCCGCCTTTGCCAAGCATCCCGCGCAGGGTCTTCGCGAGCTTCGTCGCGTCCGCGTTGCGCAGCGCCACGACGTGCATGTTGCCGGGCTGTCCGGTCGGCCCGTCGAGCTGTTTCGCGAGGGACTTCGCCGCGTTCAGCCGCCCGGCGTTCGAAGCGCGCAGCAGCAGCGAGTTGGTGCGGGGGTCGGCGGTGACCGATACCTTCAGTGTCGTGTCGGTGCTGCCGACCGAGCCCGGATCGAGCATCTTCGTGAGCTGCTGCGCGGCGTCAATCGCGTTCGCGTTTTTCAGCGGCACGACCTGGACCTGCTGGCCCGCCGCCGTATCGACACCCGCGATGATCTGCGCGATACGCCGCACGTTGTCAGCGTAATCGGTCACGACAATCGTGTTGTTGGCGGGATAAGCCGCCACCGTATTGTTCGGTGAGATCAGCGGACGCAAAACGGGCAGCAGATTATTGGCCGATTCGTTCCTCAGCTGGAACACCTGCGTGACCACCTGGTCGCCGCGCGCAACCGGCGCGTTGCCGACGTAGGTCGGCACGCCTTGCAGCTTGGCGTCGGCTTCGGGCACGACCTTCAGCACGCCGTGATCCTGCACCAGCGCGAAGCCCTGCATCCGTAAAGCAGATTGCAGGGTCTTCAGCGCCTGGTCTTCAGGCACCGCATTTTCGGACACGAGATTCAACTGACCTTTCACGCGCGGGTCGACGATGATCGTTTTGCCGGTTGCCGCGCCGATCGCCTTCGCCACCTGGTCGATGTCGGCGTTCACGAAATTGAGTGTCACCTGGGCCTGTGCTGTCTGCGCGGTGATCAATCCAGCCACCAGCAGCGCCGTTGCGACGCGACGCAATGCCATACGATTTCTTCTCATGGAATGTGGTTTCGATGTCGACAGCCGCAGCCGCCGACGGTCACGCAGTGCGGACATATGAGCAAGCCGCAGCCCCCTCGGTCTGCCAGCAGGCTTCACGGGCAATCACCGCCACGGATGCCAGCCACTCAATATCCGAAAAAAATGAACAGTAACAGTTTTTCATGTCGGATTTGTCACAAAACAAACAGCCCCGTGCGATTACTCTAAAGAGACTTCCAGATCGTTAAGTATTTGAAAGCTTTCGCGCTTCCGTGCGCGGTGCCGCATAAGTGCTTCTTTTTTAGCTGGATTATGTCGGTTAGCCAACTTGACGCTCGATTACCTGCCGGTATGATACGAGCCGTTCAGGGTACTGGTTGTAGCTTGACTACGCGGGTTTTCCCCCATGCCCGGCACACGCCCGACCAGCGCGGCTCAGCGGCTTGAAGCGACTGAAGTTTGGCCGACCGGTTACCTTACCAGACCTTACCCTTGCGATTTGCTTAGTCGTCTTGACCGATGAAACGAACCCTCGCCACTGTCGCCGCAGGACTTGCCGTGCTGACCGCAGCAGGGTCCGCGCGCGCCGACTGCTTTGATGCGGCGGCGGGGTATCAGAAGGTCAACCCCTTGATTCTGCGCGCGATTGCGTGGCAGGAGTCGCACAATCGGCCGGACGCGCAGCATAAGAACGCAAACGGCTCGACCGACTACGGGGTCATGCAGATCAATTCGGTCCATCTGCCCACGCTCGCGCAGTACGGCATCTCGCAAGGGACGCTGATGGAGCCTTGCAAGAACGTGTATATCGCCGCATGGCATCTGCGCCGCCAGATGAACAAGTACGGCAATACGTGGCAAGCAGTCGGAGCCTACCACTCCGAAACACCGGCGCTGCGTGATAAATACGCGCAGCAGATCGCCGCGATCCTGCGCAAGTGGAATCTGATGCCGGCTGCGCACTGATCGGCAGCGGTACCGGCGCAGGCCCCCAGCCAGCGCTTGTGCCCGAAGTTGTGCAAGCTCTCCATATCGGGCCCGTCACGCGGCCACTGTCCGTTTGATGCACAATGCGGCTTCGTGCTGCTGTCGGCGCATGGCCATCGTTCTGGTCAGGGAGTCATCGGACCCCGCGCCCGGCACGCCTTCCAATCCTCTTGCGTTTCCGTACTGCAATGAACCAGCCGCTATTGCCCGTCACCGTGCTCTCCGGTTTTCTGGGCGCCGGCAAGACCACGCTCCTGAACCACATCCTCGCGAATCGCGCGGGTTTGCGCGTAGCCGTGATCGTCAATGATCTGGCCGCCGTCAATATCGACGCGACCCTCGTGCGCGACGCCGCCGCGCTCTCGCATGTCGAAGAGCAACTCGTCGAATTGTCGAACGGCTGCATCTGCTGCACGCTGCGCGACGACTTGCTGATCGAGGTCAAGCGCCTGGCCAGTGAAAAGCGCTTCGACGCGATCCTGATCGAGTCGACCGGCGTGGCCGAACCGATGCCGATCGCCGAAACCTTCACCTTCGTCGACGACGACGGCGTATCGCTGTCCGACGTCGCCCGGCTCGATACGATGGTGACGGTGATCGATGCGTTCAATTTCCTGCGCGACTATGGTTCGGCCGATGCGCTCGCCGAACGCGGCATCGCCGCCACGGACGAAGATGACCGCACGCTGGTCGAATTGCTGATCGAGCAGATCGAATTCTGCGACGTGCTGGTGGTCAACAAGGCCGATCTGGTCAGCGCCGACGACCTCACGCGTTTGCAACGCATCCTCGCGCGCATCAATCCGCGCGCGGTGCAGGTGGTGAGCCGCTTCGGCGCGGTGCCGCTCGCTGAAGTGCTGAACACCGGCCGCTTCGATTTCGACGAGGCGTCGAGCGCGCCAGGCTGGTTGGCGTCGCTGAATCACGACCACGAGCACGGCCACGCTCACCACGGCGAAGCAGACGAATTCGGTATCGGCAACTTCATTTACCGCGCGCGGCGGCCATTTCATCCGGAACGTCTGTGGGCGCTGCTGCATCAGGAGTGGCAGGGCGTGTTGCGCAGCAAGGGCTTTTTCTGGCTCGCCACGCGTAACGACATCGCCGGTTCGCTGTCGCAGGCGGGCGGCGCTTGCCGACATGGTCCGGCGGGGATGTGGTGGGCCGCCCAGGAGCGCAGCGAATGGCCGGACGGCGACGACGAGCTGGCGGCCGAAATTGCCGGCGACTGGTACGGCGATCCGGACGATCTGAGCATCGGCGACCGTCGCCAGGAGCTGGTGTTGATCGGCATCGGCATCGACCCGGCCGTCTGGAAAGCGAAGTTCGACGCGTGTCTGCTGACCGATGCGGAATATGCGGCGGGACCGCAAGCGTGGCAACAGTTCGCCGACCCGTTCCCGGCATGGGGCTTCGACGAAGACGACCACGACCACGACCATCATGATCACGACCACGACGGTCATGGCCACGGCGAGATCGTGCATCGCCACGACTGAGCCCGTTTCCCCAGCCAGAAGGTTTAGCCGCGACGCCCGTCGCGGCTAAACCCAAACCGAATCGCGGACGAAAAAAAACCCGCCGTTGGCGGGTGTCAACTGCCAGGCAGTAATCTGCTTAGCGCTTGTTGACTGCGTCCTTGAACGCCTTACCAGCCGTGAACTTGACGGTCTTGGCAGCCGGGATCTTGATAGTTTCGCCGGTCTTGGGGTTACGACCCGTACGTGCTGCGCGCTTGCCCGAACCGAAGCTGCCGAAGCCGATCAACTGGACCGCGTCACCCTTCGACACAGACTTCTTGATCACTTCAAGCAACGTGTCCAGCGTCTCACCGGTTTGAGCCTTGCTGGCGCCCGTCTGACCTGCGACGGCGTCGATCAGTTCCTGTTTGTTCATTAAGGTTCCTTTCTGAGTTTAGGTTGACACGAACAGCGCGAACGCGCCGATTATACGTGCGCGCGCCGCGCCGTCGAGCAGCTGCGGCTCCGGATCCCCTCCGGACAATAGCGCCGGGCAGATGACTGTCCGGCGGCCGTGCTGCCGCTCCCTTCGCGGCGCTTGCTATGATAGCGCAGCGCAAACCCAATCAGGACAAGGGTTTCGAAGAATTAACGGTTCCGGGGCCGATACAGCAGGGAAATCGCTGTTTTTGCTGTTAGCGGGCTCGAACCGAGGGCTGAAACCCAGTATGGACGGGGCTTGGCGTTGGTTTTTGCCAACGTTCGGCGCGTCTTTTTCGCCGCCCGGCGACCTGCGCGCCCCGGTGGTAACGCTTGATCTGCTCTTCCGAGCGTCATTTTTCCGCCGCGCATGACCGATCCGCTGATCCCCGCCACCCTCGCGTTTCGCGACAACGGCACCCCTTTTTCGCCCCTTTACGACGACATCTATCACAGCGCCGTCGGCGGTCTCGAACAGGCCGAATACGTTTTCCTGCGAGGCAATGCGCTGCCGGACCGGTGGCGGGGACGCCGCATTTTCACGGTGCTCGAAACCGGCTTTGGCATGGGCATCAACTTCCTGACGACCTGGGCCGCCTGGCGCGCCGATCCCGCACGTTGCGAGCGGCTGCACTTCGTCTCGACCGAGAAGCATCCGTTCACGCGAGCCGATTTGCGCAGCGTGTACGCGAAAACGGTTTCCGATCCTTCAATTGCCGCGCTCGCAGACAAGCTGACCGAAGCGTGGCCGATGCTCGTACCCGGCACCCAACGGCTGGAATTCGAGGAAGGCCGGGTTACGCTGACACTGGTGTTCGGCGACGCCGCTGAAAGCTTGCCGACCTTGAGGCTGCGCGCCGATGCGTTCTACCTGGACGGCTTCGCGCCGGCCAGGAACCCGGAATTGTGGACACCGGCGATCTTCAAGGCCCTCGCGCGTCTGGCGGGCGAGGGCGCCACGTTCAGCACTTACAGCAGCGCGGGCGACATCAAGCGCGCACTGACGCAATGCGGCTTCGAATATCGGAAGGTGGAAGGCTTCGGCTGGAAACGGGCAATGCTGGTGGGCCACTTCGCGCCGCGCTGGCGCGTGCGCCGCTACGAGCCGCCGGCGCCGCTCGCGGTCGACGAGCGGCATGCCATTGTGATCGGCACCGGGCTCGCCGGCTGTGCGGTGATCGAGCGCCTTGCCGCGCGCGGCTGGCGCATCACGTCGCTGGAACGGCATGCATCGGTGGCGCAAGACGCGTCGGGCAACCCCGCCGGCGTATTCCATCCGATGATCTCGCGCGACGACAGCGTCGCCTCACGCATGACGCGCGCCGGTTTTCTTTACACGCTCGGACGCTGGGCGGCGCTCGAACGGCTGGGTCACCGGCCGCTACGCGGTGGCGGGGGCCTGTTGCAGATCGCCGCGAACAACGAAGAAACACGGTTGATGAGCGAGGCGCTCGCGGCATTCAACTATCCATCCGACTATGTGACACCGGTGTCGCTAGCCGAAGCACGACGCCTCGCAGGCATGCCGCTCGCGCAGAACGGCTGGCTCTTCCCGCACGGCGGCTGGATCGATCCGGCCTCGCTGTGCGCCGCGCAATGCGCGGCGGCGGGCGCGCAACTCGAACGCCGCTTCGGCGTGGACGTCGCGCGAATCGAGCGGTCGGAAAATCAATGGACGGTATTCGACGCAACAGGACACGCCGTCGCATGCGCGCCGGTGGTGATCGTCGCGAGCGCACACGATGCCGCGCGCATCGCCGGTTTGCAGCACGCGCCGACTCGCAGCATACGCGGCCAGCTGACCCTGCTGCCGCCGGGCAGCGTGCCGCCGTTGCGCATGCCGGTGATCGGCGAAGGCTACGCGGTCCCGCTCGCTGACGGCGTCACGCTAACCGGCGCCACCTACGATCTCGACGACCCCGACACCTCGCTGCGCGCGGACGGCCACCTGGAAAACCTGGAGCGTGTTGCGCAGATGCTGCCGGCGTTTCGCGACATCGTCGATCCGGCACGGGCGGCGTCGCTAGCCGGGCGCGTCGCCTTTCGCTGCGTCACGAGCGACCGGTTGCCGATGGTCGGCAACTTCGCCGACGAGGCCGCGGCAACGCGCGATGCCCAACGTCTGCGCGGCGCATGGCCGCTCGACTTGCCGCGTACCGAAGGCCTGTACGGCGCGTTCGCTTACGGTTCGCGCGGTCTGGTATGGGCGGCGCTCGGCGCGGAGTTGATCGCGTCGCAGATCGAAGGTGAACCGTGGCCGCTCGAGCGCGATCTGGCTGAAGACATCGATCCGGCGCGCTTCCTGTTGCGCGCATTGCGGCAAGGCACCCTAGGTTAGCGGCGCACCTTGCACGGGCGGCATCTAAAAAATGTTATCCACCGGAACATGTGGATAACTGCTCGGTTTACGTGCGCAACTCATGTGGAACCGTTGTGGACGTAAACGGGGTAACTTTGCCGCCGTTGGAAATCCCAAAAAGTTACCCCCGTATACCCGCCGCTGCCGCACACGCTGTGCATCCGGTTATGCGGCTGGCAAGCCGATGATTCGTTTCGGTAAACCAAGGTTATCCACAGAAACCGAGTCACCTTGTTAACTGTTACTACGTATACATACGGTAAACCAGTAAACAGAAAGGCCGTAGCCAGATCGACGTGCGTCGTCGTAGCCAAACCCCAAAAATCGGCGCGAAAAACATCGGCGCCGTCACCGCGAAAAGCCTATCTGTCGCACTCGGCGTGTACCCTGTGACGGCCCGATTCACCTGCAGAACGGTCGCTTTTTCCACCCATCGCGAAGATGACGTACGTTTTTACCGTTTTGCCAGCAAGATCGTGTGTTTTCGGTCGAGGCTGAAAAAGCTATGGCACAATCGCCGTTCTTCCCGCGTCGTGCCTCGCCTCAAGCGGCACACGCACCAACGGAACGGTGCCGGTCGATCAGAATCTGATTCAGAGTCGACGGCATTCTTTTCACCGTGCCGTGCCGGTTGCTGCGGCCGCACCCCAGAATGCGCTGCGCTCCTTGCGGCTGCGGCGCATTCAGATCATCCGATCGTTAGAAACTCGCAACGCTGGTCACGCGAAGCGATCGCGACAGTGAGCGACTCACGCGCTCACCCGTTCGCCGGTGTTTGCGCCGGTTCGTGTCGCCTGCCGTTGCAGCAAAGGAGAACCCACCACGATGAAGTCGGCGTTTTCGTTTTTTCCAGCTTGGCCACTTACGCCCGACGCCATTTTTTGGGCTGGTCTCGCATTGCTCGCCGCAGGTCTGTGCGGTGAACTTTGCTTTCGAGCCTGGCGTCTGCCGCGCATTTCCGGTTACGCGGTCATTGGTCTTGTGGCAGGCGCAGCCGGTTTCGGCGTGATCGACGCGGATTCCGCGAGCGACGCGCGGCCGCTGCTCGATGTCGCGCTCGGCCTATTGCTGTTCGAACTGGGTAGCCGGCTCGATCTGCGCTGGATTCGCCGCAATCCCTGGCTGATTCTGTCGAGCGTCGCCGAAGCCACGCTCACTTTTGCGCTTGTCTTGCCGGTTTTGCTGTTCCTGCACGTGCCGCTGATGGTGGCGACGGTGCTCGCCGCAATCGCAATGGCGACTTCGCCCGCCATGGTGATCCAGCTCAAAACCGAGTTGCGCGCCGAAGGTCAGGTCACCCAACGTTTGCTGACCTTGACCGCGCTGAACAGCATGTATGCGGTGGTGATCGAAAAGCTCGTATCGAGCTGGCTGCATCAGGAGGTTTACGGCAACGTGTATGCAACGATTCTGCAGCCGCTGTATCTGCTGGCCGGCTCGCTCGTGCTGGCCTATCTGCTGGCGCGAACCTGCACGTTTTTTTATCGCCGCCTGAACATGCAGGATGAGCATTCGTTTGTCGCACTAATCGGTCTCGTGCTGCTGGCAATCGCGATTGCCCATCTGTTCAAGCTGTCGACGATTCTTGCGCTGCTGGCCGCGGGCATCATCGTGAAGAATCTTGAAGCGCGTCCGCAATTATGGCCGCAACATTTCGGCACGGCCGGCTGGCTGTTAACCGTGATTCTGTTCGTGCTGACGCTGACTTCGTTCGAATGGAAACATATCGCGCTCGGCGGCGTCGCGGCGCTGGGCCTGATCGTTGCGCGGTTGGTCGCCAAGCTGGTGGGCGTCATGGCGTTCGCCAAACCGAGCGGCTTGAACTGGAAGCAGGGGATGGCGCTCGGTTTGTCGTTGTCGCCGATGTCCGCGCTCGCCTATCTGCTCGTCGACGATACCTACAACCTCTATCCGAATTTCGATCCGCAATTGCGGGCCATCGTGATGTGTTCGATTTTCGTGCTGCAGATTCTTGGGCCGTGGCTCGTGTATCGCAGCCTTGCTCTAGTGGGCGAACGGCGCGAAGAGTAAGCCCACACCGGTTCTCTACGCCGCATACGCTTTACCCAGACTTATTCGATTCAAAAACGGCCGGGCATCGACACGCGCCCGGCCGACCTGACTTAGGGGACGCCATGTCACTCGAACCCTTCATCGATTCGAAACCGTTCACTTTCGGTGTCGAACTCGAGATGCAGATCGTCAATACGCACGACTATGATCTGACAAAAGCCGGCTCGGATCTGCTGCGCCTCATCAAGGACGAAAAAATCCCCGGCAACATCACGCCGGAAATCACCGAAAGCATGATCGAGCTGTCGACCGGCATCTGCACGACGCATGAACAGGCCGTCGCCGATTTGCGCAAGATCCGCGACACCCTGGTCTCCGCCGCGGACCATCTGAACGTCGGCTTGTGCGGCGGCGGCACGCACGCGTTCCAGCAGTGGAGCGAGCGGCAGATTGTCGATACGCCGCGTTTTCAGTATCTGTCCGAGTTGTATGGCTACCTCGCCAAGCAGTTCACGGTGTTCGGCCAGCACGTGCACATCGGCTGCCCGAATCCGAATAGCGCGCTGTACCTGCTGCATTCGATGTCGCGCTTCATTCCACACTTCATTGCATTGTCTGCTTCGTCGCCGTTCGTGCAAGGCGTCGACACCGGTTTTCATTCGGCACGCCTGAATTCCGTGTTCGCGTTTCCGCTGTCGGGCCGCGCGCCTTTTGTGCTGACGTGGGACAGCTTCGAGGAATATTTCTCGAAAATGGTCCAGACGGGCGTGGTCAACAGCATGAAAGATTTCTACTGGGACATTCGGCCGAAGCCGGGTTTCGGCACGATCGAAGTACGCGTGATGGATACGCCGTTGTCGGTGGATCGCGCCGCGGCGATCGCCTGCTACATCCAGACGCTTGCACGGCATCTGCTGCTCGACAAACCGCTGACGCCGAAGGAAGACGATTACCTCGTCTACACGTTCAACCGCTTCGAAGCGTGCCGCTTCGGTCTGGCCGGCACCTGCATCAATCCGCAAACGGGCGAACGCAAGACGATTTCCGAGGATATCCTCGAAACACTCGACCTGATCGCGCCGCATGCAGAGGCATTGGGTTCAGGCAACGCGCTTGCCGAGATCGGCGCGATCGCACGCGGCCAGGTCAATGATGCGACGTGGTTGCGCAGCGTTGTCGAAAGGGAAAAATCCTTGCACGAAGCCGTGCGGCAGCAGTGTTTGCAGTGGCGAGCGTAGCCAGACGCAGGATTGCTTACGTTAAACTGTAAGGGAGACCCACTTCGAGCGGTTTTTTTCGTAAATTAATTTTCCAGCTCGGGGGGCTTCAGGTTTTTCTATAGTTTACGTATACAAACGTAGTAGTAGTTAACAAGCATTGCATTGGCCTGTGGACAACTGAATAATTCCCTGCAAAGTCAAAGCACTGCGTAAACCATAACCGGGCTGATCGGACGTGCATCGGCGCGGGGAAAGAAGGACAACTTCGGCAGGGGCTGGTGGGGCGAAGGGGCTTATCAAGAATCGGCACACACGCAGTCCCCCGCGTTTTCCCATGGTTATCCACAGCTTACGTTGGATAACTTAGCTGTACGATTCGCCGCTCTCGCATAGAATGTCGTTTTCGCCGCTTTGGCTTGCAGGGCGGTAAATTTTTGAGATAGTAGATTCCGTCTCGTCTGCAGTTGGGCGAGGCTACCCCACACAGGCTACGGGTGAGTTCGGCCGAGAATCGCCGGCATCGCACGCATGCTTTAAATAAACCAATCGAAGATTATGAGCGAAGGCGTATACGGAGAACAGGCAACCGGGCGAGTGACCCATAGCCTATTGCGACTGAGCACGGCGATGCGAAGCCAGGCTTGGGAATGGGCGGAAGGCGCGGGACTCACGCCGACTCAGGGTGAAATCCTGGTCTTGTTGATGCAGCGCAAGGGACCGATGCGTCTCGGCGAAATCGCCCGTGAAACGGCCCTGACCGCCGCGACCACGAGCGATGCGGTGAGCACGCTCGAAACCAAAGGCCTGGTTGAAAAGCGCCGCGCCCTCGACGACGGCCGCGCCCTGGCGGTTCGTCTGACGGCGCGTGGCCGCACGGCCGCCAAGCGCGCCGCACAATGGCCGGACTTTCTGGCCAAAGCAGTCGGCACGCTGCGTGACGAAGAGCAGTCGTTGTTCTATCGCACGCTGCTCAAGACCGTCCGCCAGCTGGAAGCGCAAGGCAACATTCCGCCGCATCGCATGTGCCTGAGCTGCACGCACTTCGAGCCCAGCAAGAATCCGAAGAAGACGCCGCATCACTGCGCGCTGCTCGATCTGAACATGGCGGATACGGATGTGCGTCTCGATTGCTCGGTGCATGAAACCGCCGACGTCGCCACCCAGAAGAAGACCTGGAAGATCTTCGCCCAATAAGGCGGCTTCTTTCGGGACAATCCGCTACACTGCGAAGCCGTGTTCCGGCAGGCGGCACATGCCGCCTGCCGGCCGGTTCGCGCCGCGTAGCGGCAAGTCTTTAGTCAACCTGAAGGTGACAGGCTGATGAATCGCGAAGTTCTGGCCATTCGCCACGTGCACTTCGAGGATCTGGGCAGTCTTGAACTGGTGCTCGGCGAGCGTGGCCGCCCGGTGCGTTATCTCGATGTCGGCTTTGCCCGTATCGAGGCGCCGAACCCGGTTGCGGCTTCGCTGATGGTGGTGCTGGGCGGCCCGATCAGCGCAACGGACGATGCGCTTTACCCGACGCTCGCGCCGCTCCTGTCGATGGTCGAAAAGCGCATTGCCGCCGGCTTGCCGACGCTGGGCATTTGCCTCGGCGCTCAATTGATCGCGCGCGCACTCGGGGCGCGCGTGTATCCCGCGGGTCATACCGAACTCGGCTGGACCCCGCTGACGCTTACCGATGCCGGCCGCGCCTCGCCGCTGCGTCATCTGGACGGCGCGCACACTTCCATGCTGCATTGGCACGGCGACACTTTCGATCTGCCCGAGCATGCCACGCGTCTTGCGTCGACGCCCGCCTGCGAAAACCAGGCGTTTGCCTGGGGCGATCACGTGCTGGGCCTGCAGTGTCATCCGGAGATTCGCGCCGACCGTTTCGAGCCATGGCTGATCGGCAATGCCGGTGAGATTGCCGGCCACGGTATCGACGCGCGCCAATTGCGGGCCGAGACCGCGCAGTTCGGTCCGGGGCTGGAAGCCGCGGCGCGCCGGATGTTCGGCGAGTGGCTCGATCAGGTCGAGTCGAAACCTTGAGCGGCGCGAGCCTGCAGTAATTCATCTGCGGTGCTATGCTCGACCGCTCTTGGGTTTTCACTGGACGTGATCCATGAGCGCGCTTTTTTCTCCGCTCACGCTGCGTAGCGTGACGCTTCCCAATCGTATCGTCGTGTCCCCGATGTGCCAGTATTCCGCCGACCGTGGCGAGGCTAACGCGTGGCACATGATCCATCTCGGCAGTCTCGCGTTATCCGGCGCCGGCATGTTGTGTATCGAGGCGACCTCGGTCGAAGCGGACGGCCGCATCACGCCGGGCGATCTCGGCCTGTGGGACGACGCGACCGAAGCCGCACTGGTGCCGGTGCTGGCCGCGGTCCGCAAGCATTCGCACATTCAGGTCACGATGCAACTCGCACACGCCGGGCGTAAAGCGTCGAGCCATGTGCCGTGGGAAGGCGGCCAACTAATCCCGGTGTCGCAAGGCGGCTGGCTGCCGCATGCGCCGTCGGCGTTGCCGCACAAGGCGGGTGAAGAGCCGCCGCTGGCGCTCGACACTGCGGGGTTAAACCGGATTCGCGAGGCGTTCGCGGCTTCTGCGCGACGCGCCGCGCGGCTCGGCATCGATGCATTGGAAGTGCATGCGGCACACGGCTATCTGCTGCATCAGTTCCTGTCGCCGATCGCCAATCAACGCAGCGACGACTACGGCGGTTCGCTTGAAAATCGCATGCGCTTTCCGCTCGAGATCTTCGAGATCGTGCGCGCCGCATTTCCCGCCGACAAACCGGTTGGCGTGCGGGTTTCCGCGACCGACTGGGTCGAAGGCGGCTGGACGCTGGAAGACACGATTGTGTTCGCGCACGAATTGGAAACGCGTGGCTGCGACTGGATCGATGTGTCGTCCGGAGGCGTCTCGCCGTTGCAGAAGATCCCGCTCGAACCGGGTTATCAGATACCGTTCGCGAAAGCCGTCAAACATGCAACGGGTCTCACCACCATCGGCGTTGGGCTGATTACCGACCCGTTCCACGCCGAGCAACTTATCGAAGCAGGCGACGCGGATCTGATCGCACTTGCCCGCGGGCTGCTCTACAACCCGCGCTGGCCGTGGCACGCCGCGGCGCAACTCGGTGCGACGGTTGAAGCGCCGCCGCAGTATTGGCGCTCTCAGCCACGCGATCAGAAAGCGCTGTTCGGCGACATTTCGTTCGGACAACGGTGAACCTGCCAGCGCGCCTCATGCGAGCACGTCTTTTTGACGGTTGAACGAAGCCGTCTTGAGCGTGTAGGATGCCGGTTGTGGCGCACGAGCGTCGCAGGTCGACGCGGCGCTCGCAAGGCGCCGCGTTTGCTATCCGCGTCAGAAAAAGCAGCGCGCCAGAGGCGGGCAATTCTGGCGGCCGTCGGAACTTCACCCCCAGTTCTTCACAAGGATTCATTCAATGAGTTCACGCAGGATCGCCGTGCGCCGTTCGGGTGTGCACGGCAAAGGCGTGTTTGCCCTCGAACCGATTGCGGCCGGCGAGCGGTTGATCGAATACAAGGGCGAGCGGATCACTTGGAAAGAAGCATTGCGTCGTCATCCGCACAATCCGGACGAACCGAATCACACCTTCTATTTCGCGCTCGACAGCGGCAAGGTGATCGACGGCAAGGTGAAAGGTAACAGCGCGCGCTGGATCAATCACTCGTGCGCGCCGAATTGCGAAGCCGAGGAGATCGACGGTCACGTGTACGTGCATGCGTTGCGCGACATCGCTGAGGGCGAGGAAGTCTTTTACGACTACGGTCTCGTGATCGACGCGCGTCAGACCAAGAAGCTCAAGAAGGAATACGAATGCCGTTGCGGCGCGCGTAAGTGCCGCGGCACGATGCTGGCGCTGCCGGAGAAAGAGAAGGTTGCCGCAAAATCGGCCAAGTCCGCCAAGGCGGCGAAGAAAGCGAAGAAGAAATAAAACACGGGCTGCCTGAAGCAAACAAAGGCAGCCCGCTGACCGCTATCGTTACAAATCGATCGGCGCCGAGTGCGCCGATTTTTTTGCCGGGAGCCGCTTGTCGGTTTCTCTGTCGGCGTCGTGCTGAACGCTGGCCGGCGCGAGCGGAATGCGCACGATAAAGCGCGCACCGCCATCCGGCGCGTCTTCGTAATGCACGCTGCCGTGATGCAGCACCATGATGTCGTGGACGATCGCGAGACCGAGACCCGCACCGCCATCCACGCCGCTGTCGCTTTGGCCGTCGCCGCGGAAGAACCGTTTGAACAGATCGGCCTGTTGCGTGAGCGGTACACCCGGCCCGTTGTCTTCGACGACGATCTCGGCCGTGCGTAGTTCGTCGATCACCGCTTGCGAAACCGTCACGGTGATGCGGCCACCGTCGAAGCGCGACGGCGGCACATACTTCAGCGCGTTATCCAGCAGATTGGCGATCACTTCGTGCAACAACACCGGATTACCGCGCACCATCAGCGGATGATCGTTGGCCGGGTCGTCGAGACGCTGGAAGCCCAGGTCGACGTGGGACGCCAACGCGCGCGGCACCCATTCCGCGCCGGTGTCGAACGCGAGCGCTGCCATGTCCACCGTGACGAACCGAGCCGCCTGTTCGCCTGGCTCGGCGCGCGCCAGCGAAAGCAACTGGTTCGACAGCCGCACGGCGCGGTCAGCCGCCGCTCGCAGTTCGCGCACCGCGGCGAGTGTCTGCTGCGGGTCGCGCGCGACCGCCGCCTGTTCCGCATGCAGCTTGACGGCGGTAAGCGGCGTGCGCAGTTGATGCGCGGCGTCGGCGATAAATTTGCGCTGGCCGTCGAGTGCGGTTTTCAGACGACCCAGCAGTGCGTTCAGCGCACCGGTGAGCGGCCGGATTTCAACCGGCACAAAGGTCTCGTCGACCGGCTCGAGCGACGTGTGGGTTTGCCGGTTCAACGAATCCGCGAGATCGGTCAGCGGATTGAGCTGCTGATTGACGACGCGCCACACGATGACCCAGCCGGCGAGCAGCAGCAGCAGCAGCGGCATCATGATCGCAACCAGAAACTCCGCGGCGATGCGAAAACGATGATGCACCGGCTGACCGACTTCGACGACGATCGGATTGCCGGTCGGCTGGTCGACGCGCACCTGGGCCACCCGCACCGTCACACCTTCGTGCTGCGTTTCGAATACGTACGCGTAGTGCATGCGACGCACACTCGTGCCTTGCAGCGGAAGGTTATGGTCGCCGGCGATTTCGGTTTCGCCGTTGCTGATCCGATAGACGAGTTGTTCGACCGGATCGGAGAACATGGCTTGCGCGAGAGGCGGCACCGTGATTCGTGCGTCGGGGCCGGCAATCTGGATCTGTTTGGAGATGGCGGTGGCGAGGTCGGCGAGCGAGCGGTCGACCACATGCTGCGTGTACTGCCACGCCAGCCAGTAAGCGATGAGGCCGCTCATCAGCGCGAGCAACGAAAGGGGAGCGGCGAGGCGCCGCAACAGCGTGCGGCGCAGACTATTGGCGGCCGGCTGGGGCATGATCGAACGCGCGGGAAAGAGGCAACGGCCAGTGTGCCGTGAAATGCCGCCGGATGCCGGCGAGCTGCGCACGGAGTGCGCGGCGCCGGCCCGGCGCCGTCAGGCCGCAACGAAGTTGGCGGTCTTCACGACGATTATGCGGCTTGGCGGATTTCCTGCAACAGGTAACCAAAGCCGCGCACCGTGACGATTTCGACACGGCAGGCCTCGAGTTTCTTACGCACCCGGTGCACGTAGACTTCGATCGCGGTATCGCCGAGATCGCCGCCGAAGTGCGTCAGATGGTCTTGCAGTTGGGCCTTGCTGACCACGCGGCCGTGACGCAGCAGCAGCATTTCGAGCACGGCGAATTCGCGCGGCGACAGCTCGAGCGGCTTGTCGTCGTTGAAGATGCGGCGATCGACGCCCGACAGACGCACACCGCCCAGCGATACTTCCGGACGCGGCATGTCGCCGTGCGGGCCACTGCGGCGCATCACCGCGCGGATGCGCGCTTCGAGTTCGGCGGGTTCGAACGGCTTCAGCAGGTAGTCGTCCGCGCCGGAATTCAGGCCTTGCACGCGGTCGTTCAACTCGTCGCGCGCGGTCAGGATGATCACCGGCGTGTGGCGATTGCTCTGACGAAAGCGCGACAGCAACGTCATACCGTCGATGCCGGGCAGGCCCAGATCGAGGATCACGAGTTCGTGGCGGTTTTGCGTGAGGGCCTGTTCGGCGAAAATGCCGTCATGGACCATGTCGACCGTGAAGCCGGCTTGTTCGAGACTGCTTTGGATGCCGCGTGCGATGGGGCGGTCATCTTCGATCAGAAGGAGTCGCATGGATTTCGCTCAAGTACAATGGGTTAGGCGTTTGGGCAAGCGGTTCGCCGGGGCGCCTGCTGCACAGCGGCGTGCGGCATGACCGTGCCGGACCAGCATGAAACGGCCATAAAGCAGCCATCGAGCAGCCATAAAGCGGCCGTGGAGCAATCACGAAAGTCATGTCCGAGATAACGATTCACGAACTGGAAGCCGCGATCAACTTCTGGCGCGCCCGCTCACCTTCGAGCGGCGACGAACTCGTTTTGTGCAAGGAGGCAAGCGCGCTCTCCAAGCCGTATGCGCTGATGATTGTACAGCGTCAGCACGTGCTATCGCCGGATCGTTTGGACGGGATTGCCCGGCAAGCGTGGGATTCTTACGTGCGCCTTAAGAATGGCCTGTAGAACTGAAGGTTTAGGCGCCGGATTGCCTGCAAAGCCCTTTCATTATCGCTGAATTCCTCTATGCGTGAATGCGCGTGAGCGCTTGTATTACGCGGTAATACTGTCGATAAATCGGGCCAGTTTGATGTCGCGCTCGGTCAAGCCATTTGCTTCGTGCGTCGACAGCGTGATCTCCACCTTGTTGTAGACATTGAACCATTCCGGGTGGTGGTCCATTTCCTGCGCCTTGATGGCCACACGCGTCATGAAGCCGAACGCTTCATTGAAGTCGGCGAACTTGAACTGGCGCTGGATCGCGTCGCGGCCGGCCACGGCTTGCCAGCCGCGCAGTTGCGCGACCTGTGTTGCGCGTTCTTCGGAAGTCAGTTTGTGAATCATGGTGCTACCTCATTGATCTGAACAGGCGCGCCGGTAGGCGTGCGCATCTGCTATTTTTTCACGGATGCCGCCAGCGCGCAGTCAGGCGATTCGGCTTTTGTCGTCAGATATCGCCATCGGCTGGCCAACCTTCCTGCGAGCCGCGCGTGATAACCTGGTCGCGCTCGAGCACGTCGCCTGCCGCGAATGCCGGCTCGGCGGCCAGCTTTGCCAGCAGCGGCGCGAAATCGGTTTGCGCGACGCCGAACAATTGCGCGAAGTCGTCGATCACGAAATAGGTTTTCTGGAACGTGTCGATGCGGTAACGGGTACGCATCACGCGTTCGAGGTCGAAGCCAAGCCGGTTCGGCGCCGCGCTTTGCTGGCTGTAGAGCGTTTCGCCTTTGCTGGATACGATCCCCGCGCCGTAGATTTTGACGCCGTTCGGACTTGCTGCGTCGCGGATCAGGCCGAATTCGACTGTGTACCAATAGAGCCGGGCGAGCAGCGGCAACGCGCCGGCGTCATGGGCGGCAAGCGCGGCGCGGCCGTACGCGTGCATATAGTCGGCGAACACCGGATTGATCAGCAGCGGCACGTGGCCGAACAGATCGTGAAAGCAGTCCGGCTCTTGCAGATAATCGAGCTGGTCCGGACGGCGCATCCACCATGTCACGGGAAAGCGGCGGTTGGCCAGGTGCTCGAAGAACACCTGATCGGGCACGAGGCCGGGCACGGCGACGATTTGCCAGCCGGTCGCGGGTGTGAGCTTTGCGTTGATTTCGTCGAACGAGGGCACGCGGTCAGCCGGCATGCCGATGCATTCGACGCCCGCCAAAAACTCGTCGCACACACGGCCTTTGAGCAACGCGGTTTGACGCGCGTAAAGCTGTTGCCACACCGCGTGATCGACCGCGCCGTAACGATCGGTCGGCTGGTCGATGGTGAAATCGGCGCGGGTTTCGAGGCCGGCGTCGAATTGCTCTTTCAGTTTGGCGGTGTTCGCTGCGGACATGGTGCTGCGCTCTACGGTGACTGCGAGGTTGAACCGGTGATGCAAGTGTAGAGCGGAGTGTGCGCGGAAAGGGCGCAATAATGGCATCTATCTATATGTATATGCAATAATCTCGCATAAAATCACGACTTCATGCGGATATCAATCATGTTGGAACTGGATCACTTCGATCTCGCGCTGCTGGACGTGCTGCAGCGCTTTGGCCGTGCCACGCATCAACAATTGGCCGAGCAGGTGCCGCTGTCGCCGTCGCAGATCGGACGGCGCTTGCAACGGCTGGAGCAGGTGGGCGTGGTGGACGGTTATCGCGTCGTGCTGCGTCCGGAGAAGCTCGGGCTCGGCGTGACGGCTTTTACGAGCCTGAAGTTGAAGCACCACGGCGATTCGATCATCGAACAATTCCAGCAACAGATCGACGTGCTGCCCGAAGTGCTCGAATGTCACGCGGTGGTCGGCGACGCCGATTATCTGCTGCGCATTGTCGCGCCGGATCTCAATGCGCTGTCGACGTTCGTGATGAAGAAGCTGATGCGCGTGCCGGGTGTCGATAGCGTGCGCTCGAATATTGTGCTGACTACATTCAAGCGCAACGGACCCCTGCCGCTTGGCCATCTATCGCCGGGCGCGACCGCTGCTTGATGCGGCGCCTTCTGCCGCAGGTTTCACCGCAGGCTTTATCGCAACCCGCGGCGGTGAAGATGGCCGTGAAGACTTAGGCAGCTTGTGCAGGCAGCTTGCTTAGGCAGTTTGTGCAGGCTCGCTGTCCGCGTTGAGCAAATCGACGTACGCCACCGCGACCAGATCCGATTCCGGCACCCCGAGGCGCGCGAACATGGCATGCGCTTCCGCATGGCCGCCTTCTTCGTCGTCATCCTGGGCGAGCACGACTTCGAGTTCGATGAAGTCGCCGAGGCCATCCACACGGTCCAGATGAATCCGTGTACGTCCGGTTAGGTACACGTGGCGCTCCTTCGTCACGATGCCGCGCGTGGTCAACGCGGTGGCGAGCAGCGAGTGCATCGCTTCGGCGTTTGTCACGGGGCTGCGCGTGTAGTACGACGCCTTCGGGCCGTCGCGGTCGTCGCGCTGATAGAAGATCAGTTCGGCCGGCGTGCCGTCGTCGAATTGGCGCAGCTTCAGGCGGCCGCGCGGCACGTCGTAGAAGAAGTCCTGCTGGCGGAAAATCAGCGGCGCGTCTGGCGCAAGCTGCGCAGCGCGCTCACGCAGTTGCTCGAAATGCTGGGCGCGGGCTTTGATTTCAATGTTGCGTGCCATGTCAGGCTCCTGTCGAAGGATGGAGTGGTCGGCGGCTGCCTGTGTTGCCAGGCGAAGCTGCCGCAAAGGACAAAGTCAAACGGAACCAAAACGTTGCGGGGTCGGCGCGTGAGCACAAACCCTCAATCTAACAAAAAGTGCGTGACGGTGTGGTTTCAGGCGAGGGCGCCCGGCCGGAGGGGACTATCGACTGTTGCCCGTACGAGGCCGCGCGAGGCGGTATGGTGCGAGGCTGTCATGAGAGCGGCTCATATCGCGCTCGCGCCGCTTCTAGGTCGCCCATTGCTGGTCGATCAGCTTCAACGCCGCCGCAATCGCGGGTTCGTCCTTGCGTTCGGCGAGCGTGATAAAACTGAGCTGGGTCGGCACGGTGACGCCTTCGACGATGGTCAACGCGTGCGCATGCGCTTCGGCGATCGCGGTAGCGTCGCGCGCGAGCGTGAGACCGACGCCTGATTTGACCAGATCGAGCATCGACGGCTCCTGATCCACTTCCGCCACCTTAACCGGTTTTACGCCTGCCTCGGCAAAGAGCCGCGATAACAATCTATTGTGCGCGGAGGCCGGCGGCGTCCAGATCCACGGCAGCGCAGCGAGTGAACGCCAGTCGCGCGCGCCTTTCACGCGATCTTTCCAGCCGGCCGGCGCCAGCACGCGGTACTGGAAGTGCGTGAGGGTGACGGCGTGGAACGCGGCGCCGTCGCGCGTATCGTCGTCGGCTGGCTGGCCGATGTAGTAACCGACGTCCAGCTCGCCGGCGCGAACCTGCTCCAGCACCCAGCCCGACATGCCGTGACGAAGGGCTGTTTCGATGTGCGGCCAGGTTTCCACCAGCTGCTTGAGAAAGCCGCCGAGGCGTAGAAAGGTCGGATCGAGAATCGTGCCGATGCGCAATCGTCCGCGTACCTCATGACGCAGCGAGGCCGCCGCGCGCTGCACGTCGCTGGCCGCGCCGAGCGCGCGTTCGGCGTGCGGCAGCAGCGCCTGGCCGTCGCGTGTCAGCGAAAGCCCGTGCGAGGTCCGGGTGAATAGCGTCACGCCGAGCGTCTCCTGCAAATGCTTGATTTGCAGGCTCACGGCCGGTTGGGTCAAATGAAGTTGCACCGCAGCACGCGTAAGGTTGCCCTCGCGTGCGACGGTGACGAAAGCCCGGAGCAGAATCAGATCCATATCCTGATATTAGCGCGGCTTATGGCGCAGTTGAGCATTACTCATTGGATTTGTCGTCCCGAAGCGCCGTAATCTTTGGCTCATCGCGCTGTGTGCAGCGGGCGAACGATTTCACAGGAAGAGGACAAAAAATGAGCGAGACATATCAGGACGAGACACTTCGGAGCGCGGCGAGCGCACGCGCGCTGACCCATTTCATCAACGGCAAGACCGTCGACGGCACGAGCGGGCGCTTCGGCGACGTCTTCAATCCGGCGGTTGGCAACGTGAGCGCGCGTGTACCGTTGGCGAGCGTTGCTGAAGTGGATGCGGCCGTCGCTGCCGCCAAGGCCGCCTTTCCCGCCTGGAGCGAAACGGCGCCGATCAAGCGGGCGCGCGTGCTGTTCAAGTTCAAGGAATTGCTCGACCGCCACCACGATGAACTTGCGGAACTGATTACGCGCGAACACGGCAAGGTGTTTTCGGACGCAAAGGGCGAAGTGATGCGCGGCATCGAGATTGTCGAGTTCGCGTGCGGCATTCCGAATCTGCTGAAGACTGACTTTACCGATCAGATTGGCGGCGGCATCGACAACTGGAATTTGCGTCAGCCGCTTGGCGTGGTTGCCGGCATTACGCCGTTCAACTTCCCGATGATGGTGCCGTGCTGGATGTTTCCGGTGGCGATTGCGTGCGGCAACACGTTCGTGCTGAAGCCGTCCGAGCGCGATCCGTCGGCATCGAACCGTTTAGCTGAATTGTTTAAAGAGGCCGGTTTGCCGGATGGCGTGTTCAACGTCGTACATGGCGACAAGGTTGCGGTCGATGCATTGCTTGCGCATCCGGACGTGAGCGCATTGTCGTTTGTCGGTTCTACGCCGATTGCCGAGTACATCTACACCGAAGGCACGAAGCGCGGTAAGCGCGTGCAGGCTCTGGGTGGCGCGAAGAATCACCTGGTGGTGATGCCGGACGCGGATCTCGACCAGGCCGTCGATGCGTTGATCGGCGCTGCGTATGGTTCGGCTGGTGAGCGCTGCATGGCGATTTCCGTGGCCGTTGCGGTTGGCCATATTGCTGATGAGTTGATCGAGCGTCTGACGCCGCGGGTGAAGAGCCTGAAGATTCTCAACGGTATGGATTCGGCAGCCGAGATGGGACCGTTGGTGACTGCTGCGCATCGGGAGAAGGTTGCCGGCTATATCGACGCCGGGGTTGCGGCTGGCGCGAAGCTGGTTGTGGATGGGCGTGGGCATCAGGTGGCCGGGCATGAGAAGGGGTTCTTTCTTGGCGGTACCTTGTTCGATGATGTCTCCACCGATATGAAGATTTATCGAGAGGAGATTTTTGGTCCGGTGCTATGTGTTGTTCGGGTGCCCGATTTTGCTTCTGCTGTCGAGCTCATTAACGCTAATGAGTTTGCTAATGGGGTTTCCTTGTTTACCTCCGATGGCGGTGTTGCCCGGGCCTTCTCCCGGCAGATCGAGATCGGGATGGTCGGGATTAATGTGCCTATTCCTGTGCCCATGGCGTGGCATTCCTTCGGTGGATGGAAGAGGTCTCTCTTCGGTGATCATCATGCCTACGGCGAAGAGGGTGTTCGGTTTTATACGAGGTATAAGAGCATCATGCAAAGGTGGCCCGATAGTATCGGGAAGGGGGCTGAGTTCACTATGCCTGTAGCTAAGTAGTTTGGTTTTTTGCCTGGGCGGCGCTGTTGGTTGTTATGCCTACGGTGTTGCCTTTCCTTGTTTTGTTGTTGGTTTATTAGCGTTCCCCCTGTGCGGGGGAGCACCTACTTTTCTTTGCCTGCCGCAAAGAAAAGTAGGCAAAAGAAAGCGGCTTTACACCGCCAGCTCGTAAGCGGGTCCCTTGGCTCGGAGGAGGTAGTGGAGCATCTGGAATCGGTGTTCTCGCGCACTCCGCGCTAGTGACAAGGCAGTCATGCTTCCCGCCTCGCACTGCGTGCTCGTCGGAACGGTCTGCCGGAGAAACCAGGGGCTTCGTTTGTGGGCGGTGGGGGCCATCGGCTGCGCCTCGGCAGGGCGCCGAAGTGATTTGCGGTTTGCGGCAAAAATAGCGCCGGGCGGTTAATACGGCGAAACGTAGAATACTGCTACGGTCTTGAGAAGTACCGCGTGGCGCTCGCATTAACGTGGCGCGGAAACGACCAGATGGTTTTATGAAGTACCGCCACGGCGCGCGCAGCGCCGCCGGAAGGATGACGGCCTTGTCACCAGCGCGGAGTGCGCGAGAACACAGATTCCAGATGCTCCACTGCCTCCTCCAAGCCAGGGGACCCGCTTAAAAACTAGCGGTGTGAGCCGCTTTCTTTTGCCTACTTTTCTTTGCGGCAGGCAAAGAAAAGTAGGTGCCCCCCCGCACAGGGGGAACGCTAATAAACCAATAACAAAGCAAGGAAAGGCAACGCCGTAGGCACACAGAGATGAAGAAAGCGCCGCAGAGGCAAAGAACAGCAAGGAAAGGCAACACCGCAGGCACACGGACACAAAGCGCCGAGCAGGCAAAAAGCTTAGGAGACAAAACCATGACCACCACAGAAAAAACATCTCTGGTTATCCGTCGCCTGGAAGGCGAATTCGACTACATCATAGTAGGCGCCGGCACGGCAGGTTGCGTGCTAGCGAACCGCCTGACCGAGGACCCGGAAATAACAGTGCTCCTATTGGAAGCAGGCGGCAAGGACGACTACCACTGGATCCACGTGCCGGTAGGCTATCTCTACTGCATAGGCAACCCTCGCACGGACTGGCTCTACAAAACCCAGCCAGAACCCGGCCTGAACGGCCGCTCCCTGTCATACCCGCGGGGCAGAGTATTAGGCGGCAGCTCATCAATAAACGGCATGATCTACATGCGCGGCCAGCGCGAAGACTACGATGAATGGGCCCGCGTGACCAACGACGCCTCCTGGTCCTGGTCCTCAGTCCTCCCCATCTTCAAACGCAGCGAAGACCATCACGCCGGCGCATCCGAATCGCATGGAGCAGGCGGCCCCTGGCGCGTCGAAAAACAACGCCTCAAATGGAAAATTCTCGAAGAGTTTTCAAAAGCCGCGCAGCAAACCGGCATCCCCGCCACGGATGACTTCAATCGCGGTGACAACACCGGAGTCGGCTACTTCGACGTCAATCAGAAACGCGGCATCCGCTGGAGTGCGTCGAAAGCATTTCTGCGTCCCGCGCTCAAACGTCCGAATCTCACGATCATCACCGGCGCACACACACAACGCGTCGTATTCGAAGGACGCCGCTGCACCGGCGTCGAATATCGCGGCGACAACACCGATTACCTCGCCAAAGCCCGCTGCGAAGTGATCCTCAGCTCAGGCGCGGTCAACTCGCCGCAATTGCTGGAACTGTCCGGCATCGGCAACGGCGCACGTCTGCAGAATCTGGGCATCGAGGTCGTCAAGGATCTGCGCGGCGTCGGCGAAAATCTGCAGGACCATTTGCAACTGCGTATGGCCTACAAGGTCGATGGCGTGCGCACGCTCAATACCGCGTCCGCACACTGGTGGGGCAAGCTGATGATCGGCGTGCAGTACGCGCTCTTCCAAAGCGGTCCTATGTCGATGTCGCCCTCGCAACTCGGCGCGTTCGCCAAATCCGATCCGGATGATCGATCGCTCACGCGTCCCGACCTCGAATACCACGTGCAGCCGCTCTCGCTCGATCGCTTCGGCGAACCGCTGCATCGCTTCAATGCGTTCACCGCGTCGGTTTGCCAGTTGCGACCGACCTCGCGCGGCAGTATTCACATTGAATCGACCGATCCTTCGGCGCCGCCGTTGATCGCACCGAACTATCTGTCGACCGATTACGACCGGCATGTCGCCGCCAACGCGCTGCGTCTCACGCGCCGTATCGCCGCTGCGCCTGCTCTCGCGCGCTATCGGCCGCAAGAGATCCTGCCCGGTATTCAGTATCAGACGGAGCAAGAGCTTCAGCAGGCCGCCGGCGCGGTCGGTACGACCATCTTTCATCCGGTCGGCACCTGCCGCATGGGTACGAGCGACGATCCGGGCGCGGTGGTCGATAACCGCTTACGCGTAATCGGTGTTGACGGGTTGCGCGTGGTCGACGCATCAGTCATGCCGACCATCACCTCGGGCAATACCAACTCGCCGACCCTGATGATCGCCGAGCGCGCCAGCGACATGATCCGCGAGGATCGCCGCGCGCGCGTGGCCGGCAGTGTCGCGCCGCAAACGAGCGGCTCGTCTTCGATGTCAGCCGTGTAACAACCGGCAGGACATCCCTGGCGAAAGCGAGCATGACAGCCCGGCGCCGAGGCCGTCGCGGGCCTCGGCCGCCCTGTGCGCGTGCATAAAGCAGGCGTCCTCCACTAAGTGCAAATCCCAATGAATGCGCTGCATCATTGGCGCGACAATGGCATCCATGCTGCGTGTGGCGCCATGGATTACCGTCCGGATTGGTGCAGCACGCCAACGAGCGCGCACGGGGTTGCCGCCGTCATCAAACGTCGCGCGGCGGTTCGCGCGGAAGATCGTAGTGCTTCGCCTTACTCCGTATGGAAGGGAACATGATTCTCGGCGATACGATTCTCGAAACGCGCGGCCTCACCCGCGAGTTCAAAGGCTTCATCGCCGTGAACGGGGTGAACCTGCGCGTGCGCCGTGGCTCGATCCATGCGCTGATCGGCCCTAATGGAGCAGGCAAGACCACCTGCTTCAATCTGCTCACCAAATTCCTCGAACCGACGGCGGGTCAGATCGTCTTTAATGGCATCGATATCACCGGGGAACGGCCGGCGCAGATTGCGCGGCGCGGCATCATCCGCTCGTTTCAGATTTCTGCTGTATTCCCACATCTGACAGCATTGCAGAACGTGCGCATCGGTTTGCAGCGCGTGCTCGGCACCGCATTTCATTTCTGGAAGAGCGAACGCACGCTGCGCCAACTCGACGATCGCGCCATGGACTTGCTCACGCAGGTCGGATTGACCGATTTCGCCGACGTGCTAACAGTAGAACTGTCCTACGGACGCAAGCGGGCGCTGGAAATCGCCACCACACTCGCGATGGAACCTGAATTGATGCTGCTCGACGAGCCGACGCAAGGCATGGGCCATGAAGACGTCGATCGCGTCACGGCGCTGATCAAAAAAGTATCGAGCGGCCGCACGATTCTGATGGTCGAGCACAACATGAACGTGATCGCCGGCATTTCCGACACGATCACCGTGCTGCAACGGGGCGAAGTGCTCGCCGAAGGCAGTTACGCCGAAGTGTCGAAGAATCCGCTCGTGATGCAAGCCTATATGGGCAGCGCCGACGCTGCGCTCGCCGGAGCCCACGCATGAATACGATTGCCGAGCGCGAAAGCCTCGAAGTGAGCGGCACGGCCGACGGGGCCCCCGCGCTGGAAATCGCGGGTTTGCAGGCGTGGTACGGCGAATCCCATATCTTGCACGGCGTCGATCTGACGGTGAACCGTGGCGAAGTCGTCACGCTGCTCGGCCGCAACGGCGCGGGCCGCACCACGACGCTGCGCGCGATCATGGGGCTCACCGGCCGCCGCACCGGCTCGATCCGCATCGGCGGACGTGAAACCATCAACCTGCCCACGCATCGCATTGCGCATTGTGGCATCGGCTATTGCCCGGAAGAACGCGGTATTTTTTCGAGCCTGTCGTGTGAAGAAAACCTGCTGCTGCCGCCGCCCGTCGGCGACACGGCGCACATGATGTCGCTCGAAGAAATCTATGCGATGTTTCCGAACCTGCACGAACGCCGCATGAGCCAGGGCACGCGTCTGTCGGGCGGCGAGCAACAGATGCTGGCGGTCGCACGCATTTTGCGCACCGGCGCGAGCCTGCTGCTCCTCGACGAAATATCCGAAGGCCTTGCGCCCGTCATCGTGCAAGCGCTCGCGCGCATGATCGTCACGCTCAAGGCGCGCGGCTACACGGTCGTGATGGTCGAACAGAATTTCCGCTTTGCCGCGCCGCTCGCCGATCGCTTCTACGTGATGGAGCACGGCGGCATCGTTGAACACTTCGAGGCGAGTGAACTCGAAAGCAAGATGCCGGTACTGCACGATCTACTGGGTGTATAAAAAAGCGCCCGATTGCCTCTGATAACCACAAGCCAGGAAACCAGGAGACAGGAATGAAAAAAAACCCACTCGCGCGGCTAGCCACACTTTGTTTCGCGGTCGCCGCCGGCGCCGCTTTGACGATGGGCAGCGCGCAGGCCGCTGACGATGCCGTGAAGATCGGCTTCGTCACCGACATGTCGGGTCTGTATGCGGATATCGACGGGCAGGGCGGTCTCGAAGCGATCCGCATGGCGGTCGCGGACTTCGGCGGCAAGGTCAACGGCAAGCCGATTACCGTGGTCTACGCCGATCACCAGAACAAGGCGGATATCGCTGCATCGCGCGCACGTGAATGGTTCGACCGCGACGGCGTCGATCTGCTGGTCGGCGGCACGAACTCGGCAACCGCGCTGTCCATGAACACGGTGGCCAGTGAAAAACACAAGGTGTACATCAGCATCGGCGCGGGCGCCGACACGCTGACCAACGAGCAATGCACGCCGTACACGATCCACTATGCGTACGACACAACAGCGCTTGCCAAGGGCACGGGCTCCGCGGTGACGAAGCAGGGCGGCAAGACGTGGTACTTCCTGACGGCTGACTACGCGTTTGGCAAGGCGCTCGAAAAGAATACCGCCGACGTGGTGAAGGCGAGCGGCGGCCAGGTGCTGGGCGAGGTGCGCCATCCGCTGTCGGCGTCGGACTTCTCGTCGTTCCTGTTGCAGGCGCAAGCATCGAAGGCGCAGATTCTGGGCCTTGCCAACGCCGGCGGCGACACGATCAACTCGATCAAGGCCGCCAAGGAATTCGGCATCACGAAGTCGATGAAGCTCGCCGCATTGCTGGTGTTCATCAACGATATCCACAGCCTGGGTCTGGAAACGACGCAGGGCCTGGTGCTGACGGACAGCTGGTACTGGAACAAGGACGCCACCACGCGCAAGTGGGCGCAGCGCTACTTCGACAAGATGAGGAAGATGCCGTCGAGCCTGCAGGCCGCCGACTATTCGGCGACCATGACGTACCTGAAGGCGGTGCAAGCGGTCGGTTCGACCGACTCCGACAAGGTGATGGCGCAACTGAAGAAGACCAGGATCGACGACTTCTACGCGAAAGGCTACATCCGTCAGGACGGCAGCATGATCCACGACGTGTACCTGATGCAGGTGAAGACGCCGGCCGAATCCAAAGAGCCGTGGGACTACTACAAGATCACCGCGACGATCCCTGGCGAGCAGGCGTTCACGACCAAGGCGGAAACGCGCTGCGCGCTGTGGAAGTAAGCGCGGACTGAAGGCTGTCTGCCTGCCTGCGTATCGCATTGCGTTGCATGCCATTGCGTAGGCGGGCAGGCGGCAAACCGTTTCACATGCCGCGCGGGGCCGGCGAATTTGCCGCCGATCGCGCGCCGGCCGGATCGTGGGTAACCGATCTCACCTTGACGATGGGTTAAGGCTTCAATGGAAATCTTTGGCGTTCCGCTACCGGCGATGCTGAGCCAGCTGCTGCTGGGGCTCGTGAACGGCTCGTTCTACGCGATTCTGAGTCTCGGGCTTGCGGTGATCTTCGGCTTGCTCAACGTGATCAACTTCGCGCACGGTGCGTTGTTCATGCTCGGCGCGATGCTCGCGTGGATGGGCTTCTCGTATTTCGGCCTGCCGTACTGGGCGATGCTGGTGCTCGCGCCGCTGATCGTCGGCGTGTTCGGGATGGTGATCGAGCGCTCGATGCTGCGCTGGCTGTATAAGCTCGATCATCTGTATGGCCTGCTGCTCACATTCGGACTGACGCTCGTCGTGGAAGGCGTATTCCGCTCGATCTACGGTTCTTCCGGCCAGCCGTACGACGTGCCGTCGGCGCTCTCCGGCGCGACCAATCTCGGCTTCATGTTCCTGCCGAACTATCGCGCGTGGGTCGTGGTGGCCTCACTGGTGGTCTGCTTCGCGACGTGGTTCGTGATCGAGAAGACGCGTCTTGGCGCCTATCTGCGCGCGGGCACCGAAAACCCGAAACTGGTCGAGGCGTTCGGCATCAACGTGCCGCTGATGATTACGCTCACCTACGGCTTCGGCGTCGCGCTTGCGGCATTTGCGGGGGTGCTCGCGGCACCCGTGATTCAGGTCTCGCCGCTGATGGGCCAGCCGATGATCATTACCGTGTTCGCAGTGGTCGTGATCGGCGGGATGGGTTCGATCATGGGCTCGATTCTCACCGGTCTGTTGCTCGGCGTGATCGAAGGGCTGACGCGCGTGTTTTACCCGGAAGCGTCGGCGACCGTCGTCTTCGTGATCATGGCGCTCGTGTTGCTGGTGCGCCCGGCGGGTCTCTTCGGCAAGGAAAAATGATGCAGAGAAAAGCGCTCTACGGTCTGCTGCTGATCGTGCTCCTCGCGGTGCCCGTGCTCGGCATCTATCCGCTGTTCGTGATGAAGGTGCTGTGTTTTGCGCTGTTCGCGGCGGCTTTCAATCTGTTGATCGGCTACACCGGCTTGTTGTCGTTCGGCCACGCGATGTTTCTCGCCTCGGCGGGCTATGTCACCGGCTATGCGATGCAGACGCTCGGTTTCTCGCCGGAGCTCGGCGTGCTGGCCGGCACCGCGTCGGCGACCTTGCTTGGATTGATCGTTGGGTTCTTCGCGATCCGCCGGCAGGGCATCTACTTCGCGATGGTGACGCTGGCGCTCGCGCAGATGGTCTACTTCGTGTTCCTGCAAGCGCCGTTCACGCACGGCGAGGACGGTCTGCAAGGCGTGCCGCGCGGCAAACTGTTCGGCTTGCTGAATCTGTCGTCCGACGTGACGCTGTACTTTGTGGTGCTCGCCGTCATGGTGCTGGCGTTCCTGCTGATCGTGCGGGTCGTGCATTCGCCGTTCGGTCAGGTGCTGGTGGCGATCAAGGAAAACGAGCCGCGCGCGGTGTCGCTCGGCTACGATACGGATCGCTTCAAGCTGCTCGCGTTCATTCTGTCGGCGGGCATTGCCGGGTTGGCAGGGTCGCTCAAGGTGCTGGTGCAGGGCTTCGAGACCCTGAGCGACGCGTACTGGACCATGTCCGGGCTGGTGATCCTGATGACGCTGGTCGGCGGCATGGGTACGTTGTTCGGGCCGCTGCTCGGCGCGGCGTTGATCGTCGCGCTCGAGGACCGGCTGGGCGATATTGGCGCCGCGCTGGCGTCGTCTACGGGCGTCGAATGGTTCCGGTCGTTGGGCGAATCGGTGACCATTGTGACCGGCGTGATTTTCATCGCATGCGTGCTGGCGTTCCGGCGCGGCATTGTTGGAGAGATCATCGCGCGGGTGCGGCCATTACGGGCGTGAAACCGGGCAGAATTCGAAATTGATTCGGGATCCGATATAAATCGGATAAGGTTGCGGTCGGCGCTGGCGGATGTCGATGCGACCGATTGGCGCGAAACGCGCCCCAATTCAGTGCCGCGGTGCACCACTAGGGTAATTGCTAGTTGTAGAGGGCCAGGTGCTCGTTTAACCTTCATGCAGTTCTGATGCACCACGAATTTTGCAGGTGGAGAACGAGGAGACAATGAGGCACTCAGTGCCCAGACGAAAGCGCTGTTGGATTGATATCCGACAGCGCTTTTTATTTTGGTTTTTCATAAAGCGCTATTCAATTCTTCCGCTAATTTGGTGACCCTTTTTTATTCACCGAATGACTCCCAATTTCGCACGCCGATACCCTGCAAAACGCTTGCAGCGCGTGGGTCCGGTCCGCTAAACTCGCTATTCACCGACCGCTGGGTCGGGATTTAAATCCGTGGATTTAAATTCAAATGAATAACGGGGTAGATAGAGGAGCGGGATGAAGTCGGCATTGCGTTGGATAAGCGCGGCATTGGTCGCCACCGGAGTGTCCGCAGCATGGAGCAGCCATGCGTTCGCGGACGTGAAAATCGGCGTCACCGTGTCGGCAACGGGCCCGGCCGCGTCGCTCGGCATTCCGGAAAAGAACACGATTGCGTTGTTGCCTAAAGAAGTGGCGGGCCAGAAAATCGACTACATCGTGCTCGACGACGCCACCGATTCGACCCAGGCAGTCAAAAACGCACGCAAGCTCACCAGCGAAGATCACGTGGATGCGCTGATCGGCTCGACCGTCGCGCCGAATTCGCTCGCCATGATCGATGTCGCGGCAGAAAGCGCCACGCCGATGATCTCGATGGCTGCGGCCGCAACCATCGTCGAACCGATGGACGCGAAGCGCGCCTGGGTCTTCAAGACGCCGCAAAACGACATTCTGATGGCCACCGCAATCGCGCAGCACATGGCGAATCACGGCGTGAAGACAGTCGCATTCGTTGGTTTTGCCGATGCCTACGGCGAAAGCTGGTTCAAGGAATTCGGCAAGGCCGCCGATCTCGCCAGGATCAAGATCGTCGCGAACGAACGTTTCGCGCGCAACGACGCGTCGGTGACCGGCCAGATTCTGAAGATCATGTCGCAGAATCCGGATGCGGTGCTGATCGCCGGCGCGGGCACGCCGGCCGCGCTGCCGCAAAAAACCCTGAAGGAACGCGGCTACAAGGGCAAGTATTATCAGACGCACGGCGTCGCCAATAACGACTTCCTGCGCGTGTGCGGCAAGGATTGCGAAGGCACCTATCTGCCGGCTGGCCCGTTGCTGGTCGCCGACCAGTTGCCTGATTCGAATCCGGTGAAGAAGACCGCGCTTGCCTACAAGCACGCATACGAAGCCACGTATGGCGCTGGCTCGGTTTCGACCTTCGGCGGTCACACATGGGATGCAGGCTTGCTGCTGCAGCGCGCGATTCCGCTGGCGTTGAAGAAGGGGCAGCCCGGTACGCCAGCCTTCCGCGAAGCGCTGCGTGCATCGCTTGAAAGCACCCAAGACAGGCCCGCTGCGCACGGCATCTTCAACATGAGCGCGAACGACCACGCTGGCCTCGACCAGCGGGCGCGCGTGATGGTGGAGATTGTCGGTGGCAAGTGGAAGCTGTCCGGCGACTGAGCGGAGGCGAAGCGATACGGAACCGAACCTGAAAGACGCGTGCAGTTGACGCGTCTTTTTTATTGTCCGCGCGCCATTGCGGTGTGGGGCGCGCGGCGGATTGACGATGGATGAGCTGTGGAAGCGGTCAGCTTCAGGACAAACCCGCATTCGGGAGAGAGTCTATTGACCGTGGATGATGCAGAACGCAATACTACTAACATGTTAGTGTTTTGTGGACGTAGGTATAGACGCGCACACGCACGAAATCGCAGTAGTGGTACGCAGCAGGGGAGTGGCACCAAAGCGGCGAGGGTATTCACGCTGAGCAGGGAAAACCATGCTTGGCATGCCTGAACCCTATAACTAGATTCAGACACCCGGTTCGTGAGCCGGATTACAGCTACGCGCTTCAAAGCGTTTGGAGACTTGCAATGAAAAAGACAAAGCAATGGGTGCGCACCGGCATCGCAATGGCGCTGATGTGCGGCGCGGGCGCTGCCTTCGCGCAGGTGAAAATCGGCGTCACGCTGTCCACGACCGGGCCGACCGCATCGCTCGGGATTCCTGAGAAGAACACGATCGCATTGCTGCCCAAAGAGATCGGCGGCAAGACGGTGCAGTACATCGTGCTTGACGATGCATCGGATACCGGCAAGGCCGTGCAGAACACCCGTAAGCTGATCGATGAAGACCACGTGGACGCTATCATCGGATCGACGACCACACCGAACTCGCTGGCGATGCTCGACCCTGCCGCGGAGGGCAAGACGCCGGTGATCTCGCTGGGGGCATCGGCCGCGATCATCTCGCCGATGGACGCCAAGCGCGCATGGGCCTTCAAACCGCCGCAGAACGACAGTCTGATGGCTGACGCAATCGCCGACTACATGGAGCGTCACGGCGTGAAGACGGTCGGCTTCATCGGCTTCGCGGATGCATATGGCGACGGCTGGAACAACGTGTTCGCCGCGGCGGCCGCCGCGCATCATCTGAAGCTCGTCTCCAACGAGCGCTTCAACCGAACCGACGCATCCGTCACCGGCCAGGTGCTGAAGACGATGAGCGCGAACCCGGACGCGGTGCTGATCGCGGGTGCAGGCACGCCGTCGGCGCTGCCGGCCAAAACGCTCAAGGAGCGCGGCTACAAAGGCAAGGTCTATCAGACGCACGGCGTCGCCAACAACGACTTCCTGCGCGTGTGCGGCAAGGATTGCGAAGGCGAGTTCCTGCCGGCCGGCCCGATCCTCGTGGCGGATCAACTGCCGGACTCGAATCCGGTGAAGAAGTCGTCGGAAGCCTACAAGGCAGCCTATGAGAAAGCGTACGGCGCGGGTTCGGTGGCGACCTTCGGCGGTCACGCGTGGGACGCCGGCCAGATGCTGCAACATGCGATTCCGGAAGCACTGAAAACCGCTCAACCGGGTACCGAAGCATTCCGCGTGGCACTGCGCGGGGCGCTGGAAAGCATCAAGGAGCTGCCGGTCTCGCACGGCATCATGAACACCACGACGACCGACCACAACGGCCTCGACAAGCGTGCACGCGTGATCGTGCAGATCGTCGACGGCAAGTGGAAGCTGCAGAACGACTAAAAACAAAAACGGTACGCGCCACTCGCGCAACGTGCGGCTGCCGACGCCGCATTGCCATTCTGTTCGATGACAATGGCAACGACCGCCGCGCCGTGTTCCGGCGCGGCGGTCGCCTTTTCAGGCATTGCAGGCCGATGGCCGGCCGCAGATTTTGCCGCCACGACGCATTCCCGGTTTCGATTTCGACGCTTCAGGACGAGGAAGTATGGATCTATCAATTGCGGCGATCCTCGCGCAGGACGGCATCACCACCGGCGCGATCTACGCGCTGCTCGCGCTCGCGCTGGTGCTGGTGTTCTCCGTGACGCGGGTGATTTTTATCCCGCAGGGGGAGTTTGTTTCGTACGGCGCGCTGACGCTCGCTGCACTGCAGACACAAAAATTTCCGGCGACGTGCTGGTTGCTGATGGCGATGGGCGCCGCCTGTTTCGTCGTCGAGACGGCCGGGCTGGTGCGGCATCCCGAACGGCGCCGGCATGCCGCGCGCACCTTGGTGATGCTGGTCAGCAAATATCTGCTGTTCCCGATCGCCGTGTATGCGCTCACGCGCGGTGTGTTCCTACAACCGCTGCCGATGCTCGCACAGATCGCGCTGACGCTGCTGATCGTGATTCCGATGGGACCGTTCGTGTACCGGCTCGCCTATGAGCCGATCGCGGAGGCGACCACGCTACTGCTGTTGATCGTCGCGGTGGCGGTGCACTTCGCGATGGTCGGCCTGGGGCTCGTGATGTTCGGCGCGGAAGGCTCGCGTACCACCGCTTTCTCCGATGCAACCTTCAATTTCGGCAGTCTGTCGATTTCCGGACAGAGCCTGTGGGTGGTCGGCACAGCAGTCGTGCTGATCGGCGCGCTGTATCTGTATTTCGACCGTTCGATCTCGGGCAAGGCTTTGCGCGCGACGTCGGTGAATCGCCTCGGCGCGCGACTGGTCGGTATCGGCACGACGCAAGCGGGGCGCCTCGCGTTCACGCTGGCTGCGGGGCTCGGTGCGCTGTGCGGCATTCTCGTCGCACCCTTGACCACCATCTACTACGACTCGGGCTTCCTGATCGGTTTGAAGGGTTTCGTGGGCGCCATTATCGGCGGTCTGGTTAGCTATCCGCTGGCGGCGGCCGGCTCGGTTCTGGTCGGCCTGCTGGAGTCGTATTCGTCGTTCTGGGCGAGCGCTTATAAGGAAGTGATCGTGTTCACGCTGATCATCCCGGTGCTGCTGTGGCGAAGTCTTGCCAGCCCGCACGCCGAAGAGGACGAGGAGTGACACGATGAAACGAATCATGCAAAACAAGTTCTTCTGGCTGTTCCTCGTGGTGCTGTTCGCGCTGCCGGTGTTGCCGCAGCCGATCCACGTGCCCGAGTACTGGGTGACGCTGCTCAACTACATCGGCTTGTATTCGATCGTCGCGATCGGGCTTGTGCTACTTACCGGTATCGGCGGGATGACGAGCTTCGGGCAGGCGGCGTTCGTCGGTATCGGCGCGTATGCGACCGCGTATCTGACGACGCGGTACGGTGTGTCACCGTGGCTCGCGCTGATCGCGGGCGTGGTGGTGACGGCGTTGATCGCGCTGATGCTGGGGCTCGTGACGATGCGCCTGTCCGGTCACTTTCTGCCGCTCGGCACGATCGCGTGGGGACTCGCGCTGTTCTATCTGTTCGGCAATCTGGAGATGCTCGGCAAGTACGACGGCATCAACGGCATTCCGGTGTTGAATGTTTTTGGCATCAATCTGGAGTCCGGCCGGCATATCTACTACCTGATCTGGCTGGTCGTGCTGGGCGCGGTGATCTCTGTTCAAAATCTGCTTAATAGCCGGCCGGGGCGGGCGATTCGCGCATTGCGCGGCGGCGGCATGATGGCCGAAGCGATGGGCGTGAACACGGGGTGGATGCGCGTGGTGATCTTCGTCTACGCAGCAGTGTTGGCGTCGATCTCGGGTTTCCTGTACGCACACCTGCAACGCGCGGTGAATCCGACGCCATTCGGGCTGAACCACGGCATCGAGTTTCTGTTCATGGCGGTGGTGGGCGGTGTGTCGCACGTGTGGGGCGCAGTGCTCGGCGCGGCGATCCTCACCGTGCTGCAGGACTACCTGCAAACGCTGCTGCCGAAGCTGCTCGGTGAAAACGGCAACTTCGAAGTGATCGTGTTCGGCATCCTGATGGTGTTGTTGCTGCAATACGCCCGCCAAGGCGTGTGGCCGTTCGTTGCGCGCTTTTTCCCGCGCGGGCCGCGCGCGCATCTGCCGGATCGTGCGGATCCGTTGCCGCAACGCAGCAAACCCGCAGCCGGCGAAAGCCTGTTGACCGTCAATAAAGCACGCAAGCAGTTCGGCGGACTGGTGGCGGTGAACGACGTCAGCTTCGACGTGAACGCCGGGCAGATCATCGGTTTGATCGGGCCGAACGGCGCGGGCAAATCTACGACCTTCAATCTGGTCACCGGTGTGCTGCAAGCGACCAGCGGTGAGATCACGTTCCGCGGCGAGCGGATCGACGCGCTGAGTTCACGTGAAATCGTTAAACGCGGGATCGGCCGGACCTTCCAGCACGTCAAACTGTTGCCGGGAATGACGGTGCTGGAGAATGTCGCGATCGGCGCGCATCTGCGCGGCCAGGCGGGCGTCTGGCGCAGCGTCGCCCGGCTGAACGGTGCGGAAGAAGCGCGCCTGATGGCGGAAGCGGCCCGGCAGATTCGCCGTGTCGGACTCGAGCAGCATATGTACGACGAAGCAGGCAGCCTGGCCTTGGGGCAGCAGCGGATTCTCGAAATCGCTCGGGCGTTGTGCTGCGATCCGACTTTGTTGCTGCTGGACGAACCGGCGGCAGGTCTGCGTTATCAGGAGAAATTGCAGCTCGCCGACCTGTTGCGCCGGCTCAAAGCTGAAGGGATGAGTGTGCTGCTGGTCGAGCACGATATGGATTTCGTGATGAATCTGACCGATCGCCTGGTGGTCATGGAGTTCGGCACCCGGATCGCGGAAGGCTTGCCGCAGGATGTGCAGCAGGATCCGGCCGTGCTTGAAGCGTATCTGGGCGGGGTGGAATGATGGAGACAACAATGAGTGACGCTGCACCCATTCTCGACGTCGATGGATTGTCGGTTCGCTATGGCAAGGTCGAGGCCCTGCATGGCGCGGGGATCAAAGTGCGGCCGGGGCAAATCGTCTCGGTGATCGGTCCGAATGGCGCGGGCAAGTCCACGCTGCTCAACGCGATCATGGGCGCACTGCCGTCGACTGGACACGCCAAGGGCGCAATCCGCTATCAGGGTGAAGACGTCAGCGCAGTGCCGGTTGAAAAAAGGGTGGCGCGCGGCATGTGTCTGGTGCCGGAAAAGCGTGAGCTGTTTTCGACAATGACGGTTGAAGACAATCTCGTCCTCGGCGCGTATCGGCGCAAGCGGGCGGGGGAGCGTAACTTTCTCGACCAGCTCGAGCCGGTTTTTGCGCTGTTTCCGCGGCTGAAGGAGCGCCGCAAGCAGGCGGCAGGAACGTTGTCCGGTGGCGAGCGGCAAATGCTGGCGGTTGGCCGCGCGCTGATGGGTAAGCCCGATTTGCTGATGCTCGACGAACCGAGCCTGGGTCTGGCGCCGTTGATAGTCAAAGAGATTTTTCACATCATTAGTGCGCTGCGGCAAACAGGCGTGGCGACGCTGTTGATCGAGCAGAATGCGCGCGCTGCGTTGCAAATTTCTGACTATGGCTATGTTTTGGAAACTGGGGAGCTGGCGCTAGAAGGGCCCGCAGTAGATCTGGCCCAGAATCCGCGGGTCATCGAGACGTATCTGGGGTTGGCCAAGAAAGTGGCTTAATTCCGCAGTCTGCGTTTGCTCGCTGTTGTTCAAAGCGGTGTGTTTCACGTGAAACACACCGCTTTTTTTTCATGGTGAGCCATTCGGCCGAAATTCGGGCCTAAACCGAACCCGTTATAATTCGCCCATACATTTTCCTTTGAAAGGCTCACGCGACGATCTGGCGTGAGATCCGCGATGCTCTTTCCCACAGAATTTGACGTAATCGTCGTCGGCGGTGGTCATGCTGGCACCGAAGCCGCCTTGGCCTCGGCGCGCATGGGCAACACCACCCTCCTGCTGACGCATAACATCGAAACCCTCGGTCAGATGAGCTGCAACCCGTCCATTGGCGGCATTGGCAAGGGCCATCTGGTGAAAGAAGTCGATGCGCTCGGCGGTGCGATGGCTGCGGCGACGGATGAGGGCGGAATCCAGTTCCGTATTCTCAATTCGTCGAAGGGTCCGGCCGTCCGTGCCACGCGCGCACAGGCCGACCGTCTGCTGTACAAGCAGGCGATCCGGCATCGTCTGGAGAATCAGCCTAACTTGTGGCTGTTCCAGCAAGCTGTCGACGATCTGATGGTGGAGGGCGACCGCGTCGTCGGCGCTGTCACGCAGGTGGGAATTCGCTTCCGCTCACGCGCTGTCGTGCTGACGGCCGGGACGTTCCTCGACGGCAAGATTCACGTGGGTTTGAACAACTACACCGGCGGCCGCGCCGGCGACCCGGCTGCAGTATCGCTGTCGGCTCGTCTGAAGGAATTGAAACTGCCTCAAGGCCGCCTCAAGACCGGTACGCCGCCGCGGATCGACGGCCGCACGATCGATTTCTCGAAGCTCGAAGAGCAGCCGGGCGATCTTGATCCGGTGCCGGTCTTCTCGTTTCTCGGGCGTGTCGAGCAGCATCCGCGGCAAGTGCCGTGCTGGGTCACGCACACGAATGAGCGTACGCACGACATCATTCGCGGCGGGCTCGACCGGTCGCCGATGTACACGGGCGTGATCGAAGGAGTGGGGCCGCGCTACTGTCCGTCGATTGAAGACAAGATCCATCGCTTCGCGTCGAAGGAATCGCACCAGATCTTCCTCGAACCAGAAGGGCTGACGACCAACGAGTTCTATCCCAACGGTATCTCGACCAGCCTGCCGTTCGATGTGCAGTTGGAACTCGTGCGTTCGATGCGCGGGTTGGAGCACGCCCATATCCTGCGGCCCGGCTATGCGATCGAATACGATTACTTCGATCCGCGCGGGTTGAAGGCATCGCTGGAAACCAAGGTGATCAACGGGTTGTTCTTTGCCGGTCAGATCAACGGTACGACCGGGTATGAAGAAGCGGCTGCACAGGGCCTGCTGGCGGGGATCAATGCTGGCTTGCACGTGCAGGGCAAGGAAGCCTGGTGCCCGCGTCGCGATCAGGCATACCTCGGGGTTCTGGTCGACGATCTGGTTACGCGCGGTGTGTCGGAGCCGTACCGGATGTTCACGAGCCGCGCGGAGTACCGCCTGAGCTTGCGTGAAGACAATGCAGATATGCGTCTGACGGAAATAGGGCGCGAACTTGGTGTCGTCGATGACGTTCGCTGGGATGCATTCAGCCGCAAGCGCGACGCTGTTTCACGTGAAACAGAGCGTCTTCGCGCGACGTGGGTTAATCCTAAGACGTTACCGGCCGACGAAGCGACTGCGTTGCTCGGCAAGCCGATCGACCACGAATACAGCCTCGCCGATCTGCTGCGTCGTCCGGGCGTCACCTACGACGGCGTCTGCGGTTTGCGGGAAGGTACATGTGCCGCGCCCGAAACGCTGGCTGAGGACGACGTGCTGCTCGCCCAGATCAAGGAACAGATCGAGATCGGCATCAAGTATCAGGGTTATATCGACCGTCAAGCTGACGAGATCGAGCGAAATGAGGCGCATGAAAGCACCCGTCTGCCGGAGGGATTGGATTATGCGGAAGTAAGAGGGCTGTCGTTCGAAGCTCGCCAGAAGCTGACGCAATTCCGCCCGGAAACCATCGGCCAGGCATCGCGGATCTCGGGCATTACGCCGGCGGCGATTTCGCTATTGATGGTCCACTTGAAGCGCGGCTTTGGACGTCGTTCGACGAAGCCGGCAGAACCCGGCACCGACAACGGCACGCCGGTGACGCAATGACGGTACGCCAGAGGGGAAGCGGCGGAGAAGCGTTGGCACCGTTGTTGGCGGACGGCGTTCGCGAACTTGGCCTCGATTTGACTGACGCCCAACTTGGCAAACTGCTCGACTATGTCGCCTTGTTGGGAAAGTGGAACGCGGTCTACAACCTGACGGCGATCCGCGATCCGCGTCAAATGCTGACTCAGCACATTCTGGATTCACTGTCGATCGTGCCGCATCTGGCGACGCGCGGCCCGTCCTCGGTGCTCGACGTGGGTTCCGGTGGCGGCTTGCCGGGAATCGTGCTGGCCATCGTCCTGCCCGAATGGACCGTCACCGTGAACGACATCGTTCATAAAAAGACGGCTTTTCAGGCCCAGGCGAAGGCCGAGCTCGGCCTTATGAATCTGTCGGTTGTCACCGGCCGGGTCGAAACATTACAGCCCGGCGCCGAAGTACCGGCAAAGTTCGACGTAATCGTCTCGCGCGCATTCGCAGAGCTCGCGGATTTCGTTACACTGGCCCGTCACCTGGTCGCGGAGCAGGGCGCGATCTGGGCGATGAAGGGTGTGCGTCCGGACGGCGAGATCGAGCGCTTGCCTGCAGGCACTCGCGTGGAGCAGATCATTCGCCTGAACGTGCCGTCACTCGACGCTGAGCGGCATTTGATCAAGGTGCTGGTGGATGCCGAGAGCTGACAAGGGCCGGTAGCCCGGTACCGCACCGAATACCAGAAGCGCAAGCGCTTTCCAATTTACTCAAGCAGCAAAAGGGACACACCAACGATGGCAAAAATCTTCTGCGTTGCGAACCAGAAGGGCGGCGTCGGCAAGACGACGACAACGGTCAATCTGGCCGCCAGCTTGGCAGCGCAGGGACAGCGTGTCCTTCTCATCGATCTGGACCCGCAGGGCAATGCCACGATGGGCAGCGGTATCGATAAGGCCGCTTGCGCGAACACCGTCTACGAAGTGCTGGTGGATGGCGTGTCGGTGGCAGATGCGCGGGTGCGTCCTGAGGCTGTCAATTACGACGTGTTGCCGGCCAACCGCGAGCTGGCTGGCGCCGAGGTCGAACTGGTCAGCGTGCAGAGCCGCGAGCGCCAATTGAAGGTTGCGCTGGCGCTTGTCGAAGGCGAATACGATTTCGTGCTGATCGACTGCCCGCCGGCTTTGTCGTTGCTGACGCTCAACGGCCTGTGCGCCGCGCACGGCGTGGTGATTCCGATGCAGTGTGAGTACTTCGCGCTCGAGGGCCTGTCGGACCTCGTCAATACGATCAAGCAGGTGCACGCAAACCTGAATCGGGACCTGAAGGTGATCGGCTTGCTGCGCGTGATGTTCGATCCACGCATCACGCTGCAACAGCAAGTCTCCGATCAGCTGAAAGAGCATTTCGGCGACAAGGTGTTCGACGTGGTGATCCCGCGCAACGTGCGTCTTGCCGAAGCGCCTAGCTATGGTTTGCCGGGCGTGGTGTTCGACCGGGCGTCGCGCGGTGCGCAAGCGTACGTGCAGTTCGGCGCAGAAATGATTGAGCGGGTGCGCGCGCTGAATGGCGCGTCCCAGGCATCCTAAGCGGATCGAGGAAGCACGATGAACGCAGTAGCAAGAAAAAAGGGATTGGGCCGGGGTCTGGAAGCATTGCTCGGTGGCAGCCCGGATATCACCGAGGCAGTGGTGATCGACGGTGCGCCCAATGTGCTGCCGCTCAGCAAACTTCAAGCCGGCAAGTACCAGCCGCGCACGCGCATGGACGAGGGCGCGCTGCAGGAGTTGGCGGCGAGCATCCGCGCGCAGGGGTTGATGCAGCCGCTCCTCGTGCGGCCCGTTTCGGCGGACAAGTACGAGATCATCGCCGGGGAGCGGCGTTTCCGTGCGGCGCGCCTCGCCGGACTCGACGAGGTGCCGGTGCTGGTGAGGGACGTACCGGACCAGGCTGCTGCCGCGATGGCGCTGATCGAGAATATTCAGCGCGAAGATCTGAACCCGCTCGAAGAAGCGCAGGGCATTCAGCGCTTGCTCGATGAATTCAACTTTACGCATGAGCAGGCGGCTGAATCGGTCGGCCGCTCGCGCAGCGCTGTGTCGAACCTGCTGCGCTTGCTGAACCTGGCGTCGCCCGTGCAAACGATGCTGCTGGCCGGCGACCTCGACATGGGACACGCGCGTGCGCTGCTTGCCGTCGACGCCGCGACACAGATCACGCTGGCCAATCAGGTCGTCAACAAGCGCATGTCGGTGCGCGAAACCGAAAAGCTCGTGACCACCACCACCAAGGCGGCGCCGGCGGTGAAGGCGCGCGCGAGTCAGGACGGCGGCCGTGATACACGACGCCTCGAAGAAGAATTGTCCGATTTGCTCGCCGCAACGGTAAAGATCAAGCTCGGCCGACGCGGCCGCGGCCAGGTGCTGGTGGATTTCGGCGACCTGGATGCGCTGGAAGGCATCCTGGTCCGGTTGCGCGGCAACGCCACGGCCTGATCGCGATGGCGAGTTGAACGTGAAGAACGCCGAACGTGCTTGCGAACCGTCTGGATGGATTTCACTCGCAAGCTGTTCGGCAGCGGTAGGTGCATTGCAGTGGCCGTAATCGCAAGCTTGGGCGGTTCACCACGCTCGCTGATTGTTTGCGGGCCGTATTGATATCTGACGGATTCCTAAATTCAAAACCAGCGGCAGATAGTCAGGATTCCTGATGCAATGGGTTTGTCGCACTTGCGCGGTCCTGTCTGGCCGTCGCGTAAGCGCCAACGCTGAGCCCATCGGATGGGGGAGGTGGACGCCGAATTCTGGATTTGCCTGGCAATTGCGCGAATGCTTCTCCTCCGACACGCGTCGAGTCCGTATCGGCGTCGTATGCTTCGTTAAGCACTTCCCGATCCGACACCGGCAAGATGGCCGCGATGCCGTGGGCGATTTAAACGCGGCAGGGCAGGCGAGGCGCGCCACACAGCCGAAAACCCAGTAGCCGCCGCGTAGTCATCGGGCAGCATCACAAACGTGTCCGCGGTAACCATGCGCGCTCTGTAAAAAGAGTCGACATCCGGTCGCGGCTTCACCGCTACCCGGTACTGTCCTACAAGTCCACCGTGCCACACCAAAATCTACTTCTGTTGCATTTTTGAGACGTACGCCATAGCGTCGAAACGACGCATCCGCGTGATCAAACCCGCTCAACGTATCACGCATATTTGGCCACCCCCCGGCCGCCTTACATTTGCCGTGAATAACCGCGCGAACACGCCGCTTCCGTATGGTGAAGGCCGGTTTCACACAGTTTATTGGACGGCCTAAAGTCTTGAATTGCCTGCAACTATCGCTTACAATCGCCCGGATTTAATTGCACGGCAACCCCGTAAGCGCAGCGTAAGCTCGCGGGCTGAACAAGACTTTCGGAACACTGCGATGGCGGTCAAAGCGTCGAATCAAGCGCCGAAGAATGGGCACGACGAACACCGCGCAGAACGCACCGTTTCCGATGCGTCCACCGGTCAGCCCGTTACAACTGACGATGCGTGGGATGTCGAGCAGCAAGATAACAATATCGTTCCGCTCACGCGGGCCGAGGCTGAAAAGCTGTTTGGTCCCAATGTGAGTCGTCCATCGCGCGTCACGCCTTCCAAGGTCGTGGCAGCGCAAATGGTTTTGTCCCTGGGTGCTACGCTGGTGTGGTGGCTGTTCTACAAGCCGCCGGGCGCTGCTGCGCTGTCCGCGTTCCTGGGGGGAGCGATCTGCTGGGTGCCGGGCGCGCTGTTCGCGGCACGCCTTAGAACGCTGAGCGGCGCCGAAACAGTAATGAGCTGGATGGTCGGCGAAGCGCTCAAGATGGGGACAACGATCGCGATGTTTGTAGCCATCGCCTTCTGGTACCACGACGTACGCTGGGTGCCGCTGCTCGTGACCTACCTCATCGCGCTCAAGACGTACTGGATCGCCCTGGCGTGGCGCTAAGGTAGCAGCACAAAGTAGTACCAAAGAATTCAGGCTGGCGCGCAGCGCCGCCACAAGGCGCGCGGATATGACACGATCCGCGCCCGGCATGTTCCCGCAATACAGAATTGCTGCGGGCGCGGCCTAAGACGATTTTCGACAATTTGGGTGGCTTTAACGATATGGCAGCTAGCGAAGGCACGCGCGCAATGGATCCGTCCGAGTACATCGCGCACCACTTGCAAAACTTTTCCACCGCGCACCAGACGTCGATTTTCGACATTCACGTGTGGAATCTGGACACCCTTTTCTGGTCGATCGTTTGCGGTTTGGCCACCATCCTCATTCTGCATCTCGCCGCCCGTAAGGCGACGTCCGGCGTGCCGGGCCGTTTCCAGTGCGCGGTCGAAATGCTGGTCGAAATGGTCGAGGATCAATCGAAGTCGATGATCCACGGCACGCGCACCTTCATCGCACCGCTCGCATTGACCGTGTTCGTCTGGGTCGCGCTGATGAACGCGCTCGACTTTATCCCTGTCGACCTGCCGGGCCACGTGATCGGCTGGCTGGGCCTCTCCGAAGTCATCCCGCACCACCGCATCGTCCCGACTGCCGACCTGAACGGCACGCTCGGCATCGCCCTCGGTGTGTTCGCGCTGATGATTTACTACAACTTCAAGATCAAGGGCGCCGGCGGCTTCGTGCACGAACTGCTGTCCGCTCCGTTCGGCGCGCATCCGCTGCTGTGGATCCCGAACCTTGCACTGAACATCATCGAGTTCGTCGCGAAGACGGTCTCGCTCGGCATGCGGCTGTTCGGCAACATGTACGCGGGCGAACTGTTGTTCCTGCTGATTGCCCTGCTCGGCAGCATCTGGAGCTTCGGCGCGGACACGACGGTGCTTGGCTTCATCGGCCACGTGATCGCCGGCAGCGTGTGGGCAATCTTCCACATCCTGATCGTGCTGCTGCAGGCGTTCATTTTCATGATGCTGACGCTGGTGTACATCGGCCAGGCACACGACACGCACTAACCTGCGCAGTCGACCAAAGAATCGTAGTTTTTTAAATCCCAGTTCCAACCAGTTCTAAAAGACTTTTCACAAAGGAGTGATCATGCAAGCTTTCATCGCCAACATCCAGGGTCTGACCGCCATCGGTATCGGCATCATCATCGGCCTGGGTGCAATCGGCGCCTGTATCGGTATCGGCCTGATGGGCGGCAAGTACATCGAAGCATGTGCTCGTCAGCCGGAACTGATGAACCCGCTGCAAACCAAGATGTTCCTGCTGGCTGGTCTGATCGATGCGGCGTTCCTGATTGGCGTTGGTGTGGCAATGCTGTTTGCGTTTGCGAACCCGCTGCTGTCGAAGCTGGCAGGCTGAGGTTCCTCGGAAGTTTGCGCCTGAGCTATAACTGTTAAAGGCGCAGGGCGGAACGGGCACTTAGGCGCTGATCGAATCCAGAATCGATGAGCGCCTTGCCGTTTCACTTTCCGAACTAGCAACGTTTAAGGAAACACCGTGAATCTCAACGCAACCCTGTTTGCGCAAATGGTCGTGTTCCTGATCCTCGCGTGGTTCACGATGAAGTTCGTGTGGCCGCCGTTGATCAACGCCCTCGACGAGCGCTCGAAGAAGATTGCTGACGGTTTGTCTGCCGCTGAAAAGGGCAAGGCTGAACTCGACGCCGCTCACAAGCGCGTCGACCAGGAACTCGCCCAGGCACGCAACGACGGTCAGCAACGCATTGCTGACGCCGAAAAGCGCGCTGTGACAGTCGCTGACGAAATCAAGGCTCAAGCACAAGCTGAAGCCGCTCGTATCATCGCGCAAGCGAAGGCCGACGCGGAACAGCAAGTCGTGAAGGCGCGCGAAACGCTGCGCGGCGAAGTCGCTGCACTCGCCGTGAAGGGCGCTGAACAGATCCTGAAGCGCGAAGTCGACCAGGCAGCTCACGCTGACCTGCTGAATCAACTGAAAGCCGAGCTCTGATCATGGCCGAACTTGCAACCATCGCCCGTCCGTACGCAGAAGCGCTGTTTGGCGTGGCCGAAGCTGGTGACATCGCCGCCTGGTCCACGCTCGTGCAGGAGCTGGCACAGGTTGCGCGTCTGCCCGAAGTGCTGTCGATCGCCTCGAGCCCGAAAGTGAGCCGCGCCCAGGTCAGCGAACTGCTGCTGGCCGCGGTCAAGTCGCCGCTCAAGGACAATGCGCAAGCGAAGAATCTGGTGCAAATGCTGGTCGATAACCATCGCCTGCAGTTGCTGCCGGAAATCTCCACGCAGTTCGAAGAGTTGAAGAACGCCCGCGAAGGGGCGGCAGATGTGCTGATCGTTAGCGCATTCCCGCTCGAAGGCGCGCAGTTGAACGACCTCGTCGCAAGTCTCGAACGCAAGTTCCAACGCAAGCTGAAGCCGACGGTCGAAGTCGACCCGTCGCTGATCGGCGGCGTGCGCGTGACGGTCGGCGACGAAGTGCTCGATACCTCGGTCCGCGCGCGGCTTGCCAGCATGCAAACGGCTCTAACGGCCTGAAGCGCGTGAAGCGCTTCAGCGGCTGGCACGCAACAGAATTGACTATCAGGAGCGAATAATGCAACTCAATCCCTCTGAGATCAGCGAGCTGATCAAGAGCCGGATCCAGGGCCTTGAAGCGAGCGCAGACGTTCGCAACCAGGGCACTGTGATCTCCGTGACCGACGGTATCGTGCGTATCCACGGCCTGTCGGAAGTGATGCAGGGCGAAATGCTCGAATTTCCGGGCAACACCTTCGGTCTCGCATTGAACCTCGAGCGCGACTCGGTCGGCGCCGTGATTCTGGGTGAGTACGAACACATTTCGGAAGGCGACATCGTCAAGACGACGGGCCGCATTCTCGAAGTGCCGGTGGGTCCGGAACTGCTCGGCCGCGTGGTCGACGCACTCGGCAACCCGATCGACGGCAAGGGCCCGATCAACGCGAAGAAAACCGACGCAATCGAAAAGATTGCTCCGGGCGTGATCTGGCGTAAGTCGGTTTCGGAACCGGTCCAAACCGGCCTGAAGTCGATCGACGCGATGGTGCCGGTTGGCCGCGGTCAGCGTGAGCTGATCATCGGCGACCGTCAGTGCGGCAAGACCGCAGTCGCAGTCGACGCGATCATCAACCAGAAGGGCAAGAATCTCTTCTGTATTTACGTCGCGATCGGCCAGAAGGCTTCGTCGATCATGAACGTGGTGCGCAAGCTGGAAGAAACCGGCGCGCTGGAATACACGATTGTCGTGGCCGCTTCGGCTTCGGAATCGGCTGCGATGCAATACCTCGCACCGTACGCCGGCTGCACGATGGGCGAATACTTCCGCGACCGCGGTCAAGACGCGCTGATCGTTTATGACGATTTGACCAAGCAAGCTTGGGCATACCGTCAGATCTCGCTGTTGCTGCGCCGCCCGCCGGGCCGCGAAGCATATCCGGGCGACGTGTTCTATCTGCACTCGCGTCTGCTGGAACGTGCCGCTCGCGTGTCGGAAGACTACGTCGAGAAGTTCACGAACGGCGAAGTGAAGGGCAAGAGCGGTTCGCTGACGGCACTGCCGGTCATCGAAACGCAAGCAGGCGACGTGACCGCATTCGTTCCGACGAACGTGATCTCGATTACCGACGGCCAGATCTTCCTGGAAACCGACCTCTTCAACGCAGGTATCCGCCCGGCAATTAACGCCGGCGTGTCGGTGTCGCGCGTCGGTGGTGCGGCTCAAACCAAGGTCGTGAAGAAGCTGTCGGGCGGTATCCGTACCGACCTCGCACAGTACCGTGAACTCGCCGCGTTCGCGCAGTTCGCTTCGGACCTCGACGAAGCCACCCGCAAGCAGCTGGAGCGCGGCCGCCGCGTGACGGAACTGCTGAAGCAGCCGCAGTATCAGCCGCTGCAAGTATGGGAACTGGCGATCTCGCTGTTTGCCGCGAACAACGGCTACCTCGACGACCTGGAAGTCTCGCAAGTGCTGCCGTTCGAAAAGGGCCTGCGCGACTACCTGAAGACGAAGCACGCTGACCTGATCAAGCGCATCGAAGATACCAAGGAACTCTCGAAGGACGACGAAGGCCTGCTGCATACGGCCCTCAAAGACTTCAAGAAGTCCGGCGCTTATTGATCCGCGAGTGATCCGCAAGGCATAAACGGACCTTGAAGCGGCGCGGGCCGCAGGCAACTGAACCCGCGCTGCTTCGATCGCTTTGCATGGGACCCGAGTAAGCGCTAAAGCGCTAACTCGGGCCGACAAGGAGCAAGCAATGGCTGGAATGAAGGAAATTCGCGGCAAGATCAAGAGCGTGCAAAACACGCGCAAGATCACGAAAGCGATGGAGATGGTGGCCGCATCGAAGATGCGCCGCGCTCAGGAGCGCATGCGCGCTGCTCGCCCGTATGCCGACAAGGTCCGCGATATCGCTGCACACATGAGCCGTGCGAACCCGGAGTATCGTCACCCGTTCATGGTGTCGAACGAAGGCGCGAAAACGGCGGGCATCATCCTCGTCACGACCGATAAAGGTCTGTGCGGCGGTATGAACACGAACGTGCTGCGTGCGTCGTTGCAGAAGTTCAAGGAACTGGAAGGCCAGGGCAAGACGATCGAAGCAACTGCGATCGGCACCAAGGGCCTGGGTTTCCTGAACCGTCTGCGCGCCAAGGTGGTGTCGAATGTCGTGCATCTGGGCGACACGCCGCATCTGGAAAAGCTGATCGGCGCGGTGAAGGTGCAGCTCGACCTGTACTCGGAAGGCAAGATTTCGGCGGTGTACCTGGCGTACACGCGCTTCGTCAACACGATGAAGCAGGAGCCGGTGATCGAGCAACTGCTGCCGCTGTCGGCAGAGCAGTTCGAGCGCAAGGAAGAAGACGGCACGACGCCGAGCACGCAGTGGGACTACATCTACGAGCCGGATGCACAGGCAGTGGTGGATGAGCTGCTGGTGCGTTATGTCGAAGCGCTGGTCTATCAGGCCGTCGCGGAAAACATGGCATCGGAGCAGTCGGCACGGATGGTCGCAATGAAGGCCGCTTCGGACAACGCGAAGACGGTCATCAACGAACTGCAGCTCGTGTACAACAAGAGCCGTCAGGCCGCGATCACGAAAGAACTGTCGGAAATCGTCGGTGGCGCAGCGGCAGTCTGACCTTGACTGTCGAACAAACCGCTTCGTGTGCGACCGTGAGGCGCACCCGTCTAGGCGACCCCATCGAAACTGCGCCTTTGCGCGAGTGAAGAATTGAGTATCTAAAGGAAAAGCGATGAGTACTACTGCTTTGGTAGAAGGCAAGATCGTACAGTGCATCGGCGCGGTGATCGACGTGGAATTTCCGCGTGAATCCATGCCGAAGATTTACGACGCGCTCATTCTCGAAGGTTCGGAACTGACCCTCGAAGTCCAGCAACAGCTGGGCGACGGCGTCGTCCGTACCATCTGTCTGGGTGCATCGGACGGCCTGCGCCGCGGCACGACGGTGAAGAACACCGGCAAGCCGATCAGCGTGCCGGTCGGCAAGCCGACCCTCGGCCGGATCATGGACGTGCTGGGTCGCCCGATCGACGAAGCCGGCCCGATCAATTCGGACGTGGTTCGCGGTATTCACCAGAAGGCTCCGGCGTTCGACGAACTGTCGCCGTCGACCGAACTGCTCGAAACCGGCATCAAGGTTATCGACCTGATCTGCCCGTTCGCCAAGGGCGGTAAGGTGGGTCTGTTCGGTGGCGCCGGTGTGGGCAAGACCGTGAACATGATGGAACTGATCAACAACATCGCGAAGGAACACGGTGGTTACTCCGTGTTCGCCGGTGTTGGCGAGCGTACCCGCGAAGGGAACGACTTCTATCACGAAATGAAGGACTCGAACGTTCTCGACAAGGTCGCGCTGGTGTACGGCCAAATGAACGAGCCGCCGGGCAACCGTCTGCGCGTCGCGCTGACCGGTCTGACGATGGCTGAGCACTTCCGTGACGAAGGCCTCGACGTGCTGTTCTTCGTCGACAACATCTACCGTTTCACGCTGGCAGGCACGGAAGTCTCGGCACTGCTCGGCCGTATGCCGTCGGCAGTGGGCTATCAGCCGACGCTGGCTGAAGAAATGGGTAAGCTGCAAGAGCGTATTACGTCGACCAAGACTGGCTCGATCACGTCGGTGCAGGCCGTGTACGTCCCTGCGGACGACTTGACCGACCCGTCGCCGGCTACGACCTTCGGCCACCTGGACGCAACCGTCGTGTTGTCGCGTGACATTGCTTCGCTGGGTATCTACCCGGCAGTGGACCCGCTCGATTCGACCTCGCGTCAGATCGACCCGAACGTGATCGGCGAAGAGCATTACTCGATCACGCGCGGCGTGCAGCAAACGCTGCAGCGCTACAAGGAACTGCGCGACATTATCGCGATTCTGGGCATGGACGAACTGGCGCCGGAAGACAAGCTCGCCGTGGCGCGCGCGCGTAAGATCCAGCGTTTCCTGTCGCAGCCGTTCCACGTCGCTGAAGTGTTCACGGGCTCGCCGGGCAAGTACGTGCCGCTGAAAGAAACGATTCGTGGCTTCAAGATGATCGTTGAAGGCGAGTGCGACCACCTGCCGGAACAAGCGTTCTACATGGTCGGCACGATCGACGAAGCCTTCGAAAAGGCCAAGAAGATCCAGTAAAGGTCGGGTGTAACGAAGCGGGCGCCGGCCTCGCGCGTATCGATACCTAACGGTGTCGGAACGCAAAGCCGGCGCCTCTTACTACGCTCAACCAGGAGTCGACATTTATGGCAACTATCAAGGTAGACGTCGTCAGCGCGGAAGAGCAGATCTTCTCGGGCCAGGCGAAGTTCGTCGCGCTGCCGGGCGAAGCGGGTGAACTCGGCATTCTGCCGGGCCACACGCCGCTCATCACGCGGATTCGTCCGGGTGCGGTGCGCATCGAAGCTGAAAACGGCGAAGAAGAGTTTGTGTTCGTCGCCGGCGGCATTCTCGAAGTCCAACCGGGTGCAGTGACGGTTCTCGCCGACACTGCTATCCGCGGTAAGGATCTCGACGAAGCCAAGGCCGAAGATGCGCGCAAGCGTGCGGAAGAAGCGCTGCAAAACACGGGTTCGAACCTCGAATACGCAACCGCGCAAGCGGAACTGGCGTATGCGACGGCTCAGCTCGCGGCGATCCAGCGTCTGCGCAGGCTGCGCGGTCAGAAATAAGCAATACGTATCAGAAAGAAAGCAGTCTTCGTGGCTGCTTTTTTTTGACTTCTACTTGACGTTTACGGAAAGGTCAGCAAAATCGTGTCTTCAGATAAGCGCGGTCCATCCATGCGCTGCGGGTAAGACTTGATGCCTCACGGACATACGCCGGTGGCACAATCGGTTTCAAATTGATTTCTCAAGAAAACGCCAGGCCGCCCCAAGTTTTCCGCCCTGCAGGAAGTCCCCTTGGGGGATTGACCCCCTCGGGGGGCCTGGCGCGAAGCGACAGGTTCGGGGGCACCCAATAGAGCGAGCTTCCGCTCACGGAGACAACACCATGGCAACGCAAGTGTCAGGCGAAAGAGCACTCATCGAGCCGAAGGACGGTCTTTCGTACGTCCGTGGTTCGACCGACATCCCCTTGAGCGAAGCAACGGTCGGCCAGTTTCTGCGCGACACCGCGCAGCGTTTTCCTGACCGTCCGGCTGTGGTGTTTCGCGAGCAGCGCATTCGCTGGACGTGGAAGGAATTCGCGGAAGAGGTCGACGTGCTGGCGGCCGGGTTGCTCGCGCTCGGCATTGAAAAAGGCGATCGCGTGGGGATCTGGTCGCCGAACCGGGTGGAGTGGCTGCTCACGCAGTTCGCCACTGCGCGCATTGGCGCCGTGCTGGTCAACATTAATCCGGCTTACCGGCTCGCGGAACTCGAATACGCGTTGAACAAAGTCGGCTGCAAGGCGATCATCGCCGCAGAGCGGTTTAAAACGTCGATGTACCTCGACATGCTGCGGGAACTCGCGCCGGAACTGGCCACCCAGGCGCTGGGCGAATTGCGCGCCGCACGCCTGCCTGATCTGCGCTACGTGATCCGCATGTGCGACACGGAAACGGCCGGCATGTTGACCTTCTCCGACGTAATCGAGCAAGGCCGCGCGACGCTCGACGTCGCGAGGCTCGACGCCATCGGCGCGACGCTGTCGTGCCACGATCCGATCAACATCCAGTTCACCAGCGGCACAACCGGCAATCCGAAGGGCGCGACGCTGACGCACAGCAACGTCGTCAACAATGCACGCTATATCGCGATGGCGATGCGCCTGTCCGAGCAGGACGCCCTGTGCATCCCCGTGCCGCTCTATCACTGCTTCGGCATGGTGCTGTCAGTGCTGGCGTGCGTATCGGTCGGCGCGAATATGGTGTTTCCGGGCGAGGGTTTCGACCCTGCCGCCACGTTGGCTGCCGTCGCAGAAGAACAATGCACCGCACTACACGGCGTGCCGACCATGTTTATCGCCGAGCTCGATCACCCCAATTTCGCCACCTACGACTTTTCGCATCTGCGCACGGGCATCATGGCCGGCTCACCGTGCCCAATCGAGACGATGAAGAAAGTCGTCTCGGCGATGCATCTGAACGAAATCACAATCGCGTACGGCATGACGGAGACCAGCCCGGTGTCGTTTCAGAGTTCGACCACCGATCCACTCGACAAGCGCACCACGACGGTCGGCCGCATCCAGCCTCATCTGGAAGTGAAAATCGTCGATCCACTTGGTCGAATCGTGCCGGTGGGCGAGACGGGCGAGTTGTGCACCCGAGGCTATTCGGTGATGCAAGGCTACTGGGGCGACGAGGCGAAGACGCGGGAAAGCGTCGTCGACGGCTGGATGCACACCGGCGATCTGGCGACGCTCGATGCCGAAGGCTACTGCAACATCGTTGGCCGTCTGAAGGACATGCTGATTCGCGGCGGTGAGAACATCTATCCGCGCGAGATTGAGGAGTTTCTGTTCCGCCACCCGAAGATCCAGAGCGTGCAAGTGTTCGGCGTGCCCGATCCGAAGTACGGCGAGGAGGTGTGTGCATGGATCGTCCTGCGCGCAGGCGAGCAGGCAACGGCCGAGGAGATCCAGCAATTCTGCCAGGGCCAGATCGCCCACTACAAGGTGCCGAAGTACATTCGCTTCGTCGACGAACTGCCGATGACGGTGACCGGCAAAGTGCAGAAGTTCATCATGCGCGAACGGATGATCGGTGAGTTGAAGATGAAGGAAGACAAAACGGCGTAACGCGCATGCGGGTTCGGCGCGGTGCAGATTCTTGCGCCGCGCCGGCCGACATTTGGGGGAAAACCATTTGCCGCCCGAGCCCAAAATGGCCCTGAAAAAAACGCGCAAACGTTTGACAAGACGAAAAAAAAGCGGGCCTGGAGCCCGCTAAAAACCACACGCTACGGGGTTAGCGCGAGGAGACCAAAGGAGGAACCGACTGAGACGACGCCCCAGCGCCGACTACGGCCCCAGCAGGGATGCCCCTTCACAGGGCTTCGGCGTACGCCGACCGGCAAGTGCATCGTATCCGCTCACACCACGCACCCAGCCACATCCGTGTTGAAACCGTTGAGGGCATTGTGGGCGAATTAACCTACGAGCGCGGTAACAAAGTGTTTCAGGTTGTAACGCCCGCCAGATAAGGCGTTGCGGGATTTATTGCCAATCGGAAACGTTTTAAACGTAAGTTTTACCGATGACTGACTCGCAATTTAATACGCCTGATTGATGCTATTCGCGACGCATATCGCGGGACCATCCGTTCAGTCGATTCCGCATGGAATGGTTGCATGATCATCTTTTTCGCGAACGATTGCCTGTGTTACAGGCCCTTGCTGGACCCATGCACCTCATCTTCCTGGTGTGAGTGACCGCGCTGCAATGCGGTACGCATGAAGTGCGGACAGCGCGAAAAACCGGTTGCCCCGGTTGCGTCGACCGTTCGACTGCATTGTTCTGCTTTTGCTTACATCCGGCGGTCCAGTTACACGATTGTGCTGGCGCAGTGGAATTATTTAAAAGGGCTATATCCACCCAGCTCGTCGAGCCGGGAGGAGTACAGGCAGCCTGCAAGCGACAAGCCTTACTTCAGCCATTTATCCGAGATTGTCTGGTACTCGCCGGTCGCCCGCGCCAGGTGCAGCCACTGGTCCACATACTGCTGGAACGCGACATCGCCACGCGGCAGCAACCAAGCCTTCTCACCGTACTGGAATGGCTTGTCCGGATGTACGGAGCAAAGACCCGGATTCAGCTTTTGCTGCAACAACGTCTCCGACGCGTCCGTCACCATCACATCGGCCTTGCCGGCGAGGATCTGCTTGAAGATTGTCACGTTGTCCGGATAGACGGTGACGTTCGCGTGCGGAAAATACTGCTTCGCGAAGCGCTCGTTCGTGCCACCCGGATTGACGATCACGCGCGTGGCTGGCTGATCGATCTGCGCAACCGTTTGATATTTGTCGACGTCATCGCATCGCACGATCGGCGTCTTGCCGTCGATCATGTATGCCTGCGTGAAGAACGCGCGCTTTTGCCGCTCGAGTGTCGGCGAAACGCCGCCCACACCGACGTCGCATTTCGCAACGAAGTCGTTCATCAAGTTCGGCCACGACGTCTTGACGAATTCCGCCTTCACGCCGAGCGACCTAGCGAGCGATTCGGTCATCTCGATATCGATGCCTTCGAACTGGCCGTCGGTTTTGTGGAACGAGTACGGCTTGTAATCGCCGGTCGTGCAGGCGCGCAGCGTGCCGCGCGCGAGAATTTCGTCGAGCCGCGAAGGCGCCGCGGCGGTTGCGCCGGTCTGCGCGTGGGCCGCGCCGCTTTGCATCAAAACGCCGGCCAAAACGCCGAGCAGTGCGAGTGCTGCCTTGTTCATCGAGTCTCCTTGATTGCGCGTAATTGTTTGATCAGGCCGTCGGATGATAGCCCGGCCAATTGCGGTTGAACATTGGCCGTTCAGCCGAGTCATGGCGTCGCAGACGAGGCGCCAAAGCCAGCCAAACACAATGTGCGATGCAGTTATTGCCCACATCAAGCGCGATGCAGCGAGCCGGGTCCGGTAAAATAACCCTTTGCCTCCAGTCGCACGCAACGTGGCCCATAAACTCCTGAACGACACTTTCCTGCGCGCGCTGCTGCGCCAGCCGACCGACTACACGCCGATCTGGCTGATGCGACAGGCGGGCCGCTACCTGCCGGAATACAACGCTACGCGCGGTCGCGCGGGGAGTTTCCTCGGTCTGGCGAAGAACCCCGCCTACGCAACGGAAGTTACGCTGCAGCCGCTCGAGCGTTATCCGCTCGACGCCGCGATCCTGTTCTCGGACATCCTGACGGTGCCCGACGCGATGGGCCTCGGCCTTGAGTTCGTCACCGGCGAAGGCCCGCAATTCGCCCGCCCGGTGCGCACGGAAGACGATGTGGCACGTCTCGCGGTGCCCGACATCGACGCCACGCTGCGCTACGTCACCGACGCGGTGCGCGAAATCCGCACCGCGCTTACCGACGCCCAAGGCCGTCAGCGCGTGCCGCTGATCGGTTTTTCGGGTAGCCCGTGGACCTTGGCGTGCTACATGGTCGAAGGCGGCGGCTCGGCAGACTTCCGCACCGTCAAGTCGATGCTCTACGCGCGCCCGGACCTGATGCACCGCATTCTCGATGTCAATGCGAAGTCGGTTGCGGCGTATCTGAACGCGCAGATCGAAGCCGGTGCGCAAGCCGTGATGATTTTCGACACGTGGGGTGGGGCGCTGGCAGACGGTGTCTATCAACGCTTCTCGCTGCATTACATTCAGCAGGTTGTGAGCCAGTTGAAGCGCGATCACGACGGCGAGAAAGTGCCGGTGATCACCTTTACGAAGGGCGGCGGCCTGTGGCTCGACGAGATCGCCGATACCGGTGTCGATGCCGTCGGGCTCGACTGGACGGTGAATCTGAGCAAGGCGCGCGAGCGTGTGGGCGGCAAGGTGGCGCTACAAGGCAATATCGATCCGTCGGTGTTGTTCGCGCCGCCGGCTTCGATTCGCATGGAAGCGCGCGCCGTGCTCGATAGCTTCGGCAACCATCCGGGCCACGTTTTCAATCTCGGCCATGGCATCTCGCAATTTACGCCGCCGGAGCACGTCGCCGAACTGGTCGATGAAGTTCACCGCCATAGCCGCGCAATTCGCAGCGGTGCTCATGCACCAACGTGACGCCGTAACCGTTACCAATTCTGCTGCAACGCAGCGAGCTGGGCTCTCGGTCTAAGGGCAAAACAGCAGGCTGCGGGCCGCCAGATGGCGATCTTGCTGTTGTCAAGACTTGACTTATGCACATTCATCGCGTTGCGGCGCGGTAGAAGCTTTCATCGTGCCCTGGCCCTTGCACTTTGCAGGCGCATTTGATCCAAGCCTTATCTGGCAAGGGTTTCACGACCTCACGACAAAATGTGCGGAATCCCACAGAAGGTAGCTGCGGCGCGGTTCTTGGCCCTTCAGAGCGAAGTTCTCAACAAAGTTATCCACAGGCACGCGGACCGATTGCAATTGTTCAGCCGAATCCAAAACTTAGCGCCGAAATTGAAGTTTTACTTTAACTTCGACGAGTTAGCCCTCTGCCCAATGCGCACTGCGGCGCGGCATCGTGCCGCATCAATTCAGCAAGCCCAGACCGCCGCGTGAGTGCCGTGTTCGTCCGCGTCGCGCTGGATCATCCGCTGCCGACCTTGTTCGACTACCGTTGCGACACGCCCGAGCGCGTCGCGCCGGGCATGCTGGTGAGCGTGCCGTTCGGCAAGCGTCACGTAGTGGGCCTTGTTTGCGAAGTGACCGCTCACAGTGACGTTCCCGCCGAGCGCCTGCGCGCGGTCGACCGTGTTTGCACTGCGTGCCCGCCGGTGTCGGCGGAATGGCTGGCGCTGGCAGCCTTCGCGGCCGACTACTATCAGCGCGGCCTCGGGGAAGTGGCCCTGCCCGCGTTGCCGCAAGCCTTGCGCGACGCATCGCGCTGGACGCGTCTGTTCGCCCCGGAAGAACGTTACCGGCTCAGGTCCGAGGGCCGCCACGCGTTGCCGGATGCGTTGCCCGTCCGAGCCAGCGTCCTGAGAAAGCTTGCGCAGGCGCTCGCCGGGACCGACTTCCTGCTGGCAGCCGATGCCCGTGCGATCCACCCCAAAGCAATCGCGACCCTCGACGCCTGGCAGGCCGAAGGCTGGGTCGCGCTGGACGTTATCGAAGCTGCCGCGGCGCTTGCCGCGCCAGAGTCGCCGGATGCGCCGGCGTCTACACTGCCCACGCTCACCGGCGAGCAAGCAGCCGCCGTCGAAGCGATCCGCGACGCGAACGGCTTTGCGCCGTTTCTGCTGCACGGCGTGACCGGCAGCGGCAAGACCGAGGTCTATCTGCGCGCGCTCGCCGAAATCCTCGCAGCGAAGCCCGACGCGCAGGCGCTTGTCCTCGTTCCTGAAATCAATTTGACGCCGCAGTTCGAAGCGGCCTTCCGGGCGCGCTTTGCCGCGCTGGAAGGCGCATCGATCGTCACGCTGCACAGCGGTCTCGCAGAAGGTGAACGCGCCCGCAACTGGTTTGCCGCGCACGCCGGGCGCGCCCGCATCGTGCTCGGCACGCGGCTGGCGGTGCTGACATCGCTGCCGAAGCTCGCCATCATCGTCGTCGACGAGGAACACGATCCGGCCTACAAGCAACAGGAAGGCCTGCGCTATTCGGCGCGCGACCTGGCGATCTACCGCGCCAAGCAACTTGGCTTGCCGGTGGTGCTCGGCTCGGCTACGCCGTCGCTGGAAAGCTGGTGGCAGGCCGATCAGGGGCGCTATACGCGTCTCACGTTGTCGCGCCGCGCCGTCGCTGAAGCCGTGCTGCCGACCGTCAAACTGATCGATCTCGAAGAAGAGCGGCGGCGTGGGCGGGCATCGGTGGAAGGGTTGTCGGGACCGTTGATCGCCGCACTGAAAAACCGGCTGGAGCGCGGCGAGCAAAGCCTGGTGTTTCTCAACCGCCGCGGCTACGCACCGCAACTTGCCTGCGACGCCTGCGGCTGGGTTGCCGGTTGCCCGCGTTGCAGCGCCTACGTCGTCCTGCACAAACCCGAGCGCGCGCTGCGCTGCCACCACTGCGGCTGGGAATCGCGCATTCCGCGCTCGTGCCCGGATTGCGGCAACGTCGACATCGCACCGATGGGGCGCGGCACGCAACGCGTCGAAGAAACGCTGGCGAGCGCGGTGCCTGGCGCCCGCGTGCTGCGTATCGACGCCGACAGCACGCGCCGCAAGGGCAGCGCGCAGGCACTGTTCTCCGATGTGCACGCGGGCGAGGTCGACATTCTTGTCGGCACGCAGATGATCGCAAAGGGCCACGACTTTCAACGGGTGTCGCTGGTCGGCGTGCTCAACGCCGATACCGCTTTGTTTTCGCACGACTTTCGCGCGAGCGAGCGCCTGTTCGCGCAACTGATGCAAGTAAGCGGCCGTGCCGGCCGCGCCGGTTTGCCGGGTGAAGTGCTGGTGCAGACCCGCTATCCGCGCCACGCGCTCTATCACGCGCTGGCCCGGCACGACTACGTCGGCTTTGCCAATTCGACGCTGGCCGAGCGTCGCGACGCGCACTTGCCGCCGTTCGTCTATCAGGCGCTACTGCGCGCCGAAGGGCGCACGCTCGAAGCGGCGCTCGCTTTCCTGCAGCAGGCGGCTGCGGCGTTGACGGAGATTCCGGCGGCTGAACGCGTGACCGTCTACGACGCCGTGCCGCTCACCATCGTCAAGGTGATGCACGTGCATCGCGCGCAGTTGCTGATCGAAAGCGCGTCGCGTGCGGCGCTGCAGGCGACCTTGCGTGCCTGGCAACCGATGCTGCGCGGCCTCAAGGGCGTGCTGCGCTGGAACCTCGAAGTCGACCCGCTCGACATCTAGCGCCAACACGCGCCTGACTTCGGCGTTACTCCTTTAAGTCATATTCATAGAGCGAATGGTCGTTTCGTTTTGCGACTTCGCTCGCCTATATTTCGCCGGATCGGCGCAAGTTTCACAACAATTCCAAAATCCGCGCGTCGATGCACCTCAACTTTTCCCGGGGGCATTGCGATGAGCGATACCAACCACACCCTTCCGACCGGCGCCGCGCCTGGCAGGCAGCAAAGCACGCGCGGCGGCGGTCTCTTTTCCACTGAAGACTGGTTGGCCGTGTGGGTCGGCCTATTAGTCATCGTCGTTGCCTGGGTGCTGTTCGCGTCGGGCAGCAGCATCAAATGGCTGGCGGTTGCGCCGGCCAAATGGTCGAGCGTCGGCCAGGCCGCACAGGACTTCGGCAAGCATCTGCCGAACTACGTCGCGCTGTTTATCGTGTTCTCGCTGCTGTTCGGCGTGAGCCTCGCCGCGCTGAAGCAGCGGGTCGGATCTTTTCTTGGCGCGTTCCTGATTCTGTTTATTGTGTCGACGCTGATCTTCACGCTCGGCGCGTGGGTCAACGCCTCGAAGTACAACCTCGAACCGCCGTTGGTGGCGCTGGCGCTCGGCCTGCTGATCTCGAACGTGTTCACGCTGCCCGAGTGGTTTTCGGCGGGTTTGCGTGTCGAGTTTTATATCAAGGTCGGTATCGTGCTGCTCGGCGCGACTTTGCCGTTCACGCTGCTGGTGTGGGCGGGCCCGGTCGCGGTCGGGCAGGCAACCATCGTGTCGCTCGTCACCTTTTTCGTTATTTTCTTCGCCGGCAAGGCGTTCGGCCTCGACCGCCGCTTTGCCGCCGTGCTGGGCGTGGGCGGCGCGGTGTGCGGCGTGTCGGCGGCGATCGCGATTGCCGGTGCGGTGCGGGCCAAACGTGAGCAGGCGTCGGTAGCGATCACTTTGGTGGTGCTGTGGGCGATCGTGATGATTTTCGTGCTGCCGTTCGCGTCGCGCTCGCTGGGACTATCGACGGCGGTCGCGGGCGCGTGGATCGGCACCTCCGAATTCGCCGACGCCGCCGGCATTGCCGCCGCGCAAGCCTACGGCGATTTCGCAAAACACGCCGGCGGCGCGATTGCCGGCGCACCGGAAGCGTCGTTGCAGGCGTTCACGCTGATGAAGGTGGTCGGCCGCGATATCTGGATCGGCATCTGGGCGTTCGTGCTGGCGATCGTCGCGACGACGCGCTGGGAGTCGCAGGACAGCGGCGTCCAGGCCAAAGCCAACGCCGGTGAGATCTGGGCGCGCTTTCCGAAATTCGTGATCGGCTTCGTGATCGCGTCGGCGCTGGTGACGTGGATCGCCAGCCACTATTCGCTGGCCGATTACCGCAAGGTCGTCACGCCGGAATTCGTCGCGCCGATTACCGCGCTGCGCACGTGGGCGTTCACGTTCTGTTTCCTGAGCATTGGACTGACCACGCGCTTGCGCTCGCTGACGGCCACCGGCCTGAAGCCGTTCCTCGCCTTCACGGCGGGCGTGGCGGTCAATATCGCCATCGGTTACGTGCTGTCCGCGCACGTGTTCGCACCGTACTGGAATAGCTTGGGGCAGGGCTCATGATAAGCGTGGCCGGGCGCGTTGCCGGCACCGCGGACGCACGCGATGAAGCGTGCGGGCCGTGCTGCGCAAGCTGCCGGTACCGCGCCGACGATCGGCATTCACTGGAGCAGAGCATTCCGGGCCTCGCCGTGTTAGGTTCCGGGTTTGGTGCGAGCGTGGCGGGCAGCCGGCTATGCCGTCTGCACGACCAGCTCGTTTCCCCCGACGACGCGTGCGCGCAGTTCGAGCCCGCAGTTCGAGCCGATCCCGCGGCACTGACGCGCGCGCTCCCATCGCCGCCTGGCTAAACCGGGCGGCGCACGCCGATCGGAAACCGGCGCCTCTACTTCTTCAATCCCAGGCCGCCGGACTCAGTCACTCAATCCCGCAAAGCCGTCCGCGTATCGCCAGCCGACGCGCGCGATGCCTGTCGCGTGCGTCCTTCCTCGGACGCGCGTTTGCCCGAGCCACCCGTCGCACCGCGGATGAACAGCACCGCGCAAGTCGCACACATTGCCCAGATGCCCAATACCACCAACCACTTTTCCATTTCGCTTGTCCTCTAAAACCCCGTACCGTTTTTATTTGCGTGCCCTGCGGCCGCGACCATCCAATCTGTATAACGGCGCGCCGCGCGATTCGATGAGGGTAGATGCAAAAAGAATCACGCCAGGGAAAGTACTGATCGCAACCGGTGTCGCCCGGCCCGGCACGATCCCACGGAAACCTCGGCTGCACAAGGCTTTCATCTAGGTGCAACCATGCGTCGTGCATGGTTGCACCTTTTTATTGGGAGGCGTACGATTCGGCGAACTTTTAGTCTTTCGCCAGCTTACGTTGACTGGTATCCGAAGAAGGAAACATGGCTAGCACCACCCTTGGCGTCAAGGTCGACGACCTCCTGCGTTCCCGGCTGAAAGATGCCGCCACTCGCCTCGAACGCACTCCGCACTGGCTGATCAAGCAGGCGATCTTCGCGTACCTCGAAAAGATCGAGCACGGGCAATTGCCGCCTGAACTGTCGGGCGCGACCGGCTCGGCCGATCTGGCCGATGGCGCCGCGGTCGAAAGCGAGGAAGACGGTGCGTCGCACCCATTCCTCGAATTCGCGCAGAACGTGCAACCGCAATCGGTGTTGCGCGCGGCGATTACCGCCGCGTACCGCCGGCCTGAGCCGGAATGCCTGCCGTTCCTGCTCGGCCAGGCGCGTTTGCCGGCGAACCTCGCGGGCGATGTCGAGGCGATGGCCGGCAAGCTGGTCGAAACGCTGCGCACCAAGAGCAAGGGTGGCGGCGTAGAAGGGCTGATCCACGAATTCTCGCTGTCGAGCCAGGAAGGCGTCGCGCTGATGTGCCTCGCCGAAGCGCTGCTGCGGATTCCCGACCGCGCCACCCGCGACGCGCTGATCCGCGACAAGATCAGCAAGGGCGACTGGAAATCGCATGTCGGCCAGGCGCCGTCGCTGTTCGTCAACGCTGCGACGTGGGGCTTGATGATCACCGGCAAGCTGGTGACGACCAACAGCGAAGCCGGCCTGTCGTCGGCGCTCACGCGCCTGATCGGCAAGGGCGGCGAGCCGCTGATCAGGAAGGGCGTCGATATGGCGATGCGCCTGATGGGCGAGCAGTTCGTCACCGGCGAGAACATCTCCGAAGCCCTGGCCAATAGCCGCAAGTACGAAGCACGCGGCTTCCGCTATTCGTACGACATGCTCGGCGAAGCGGCGACCACCGAAGCCGATGCGCAACGCTACTACGCGTCGTACGAACAGGCGATCCACGCGATCGGCAAAGCAGCCGGCGGCCGTGGCATCTACGAAGGTCCGGGCATCTCGATCAAGCTGTCGGCGTTGCACGCACGCTATTCGCGCTCGCAGCAGGAACGCACGATGAGCGAGCTGCTGCCGCGTGTTCGCGCTTTGGCGATCCTCGCGCGCCGCTATGACATCGGCCTGAACATCGACGCCGAAGAAGCCGACCGCCTCGAAATCTCGCTCGATCTGCTCGAAGCACTGTGCTTCGATCCTGAACTGGCCGGCTGGAACGGCATCGGCTTTGTGGTGCAGGCGTATCAGAAGCGTTGCCCGTTCGTGATCGAATACCTGATCGATCTGGCGCGCCGCAGCCGTCATCGCATCATGGTGCGCCTCGTGAAGGGCGCGTACTGGGACACCGAGATCAAGCGCGCGCAAGTGGACGGCCTCGAAGGCTATCCGGTCTATACGCGCAAGATCTATACGGACGTGTCGTATCTGGCGTGCGCGAAGAAGCTGCTCGGCGCGCCCGACGCGGTCTATCCGCAGTTCGCGACGCATAACGCGCACACGCTGTCGGCGATCTATCACCTTGCCGGTAACAACTACTATCCCGGCCAGTACGAGTTCCAGTGCCTGCACGGCATGGGCGAGCCGCTGTATGAGGAAGTCACCGGCCGCGACAAGCTGAACCGTCCGTGCCGCGTGTACGCGCCGGTCGGCACGCATGAAACGCTGCTCGCGTATCTCGTGCGCCGTCTGCTGGAAAACGGTGCGAACACGTCGTTCGTGAACCGCATCGCCGATGAAAGCGTCGCGATCAAGGACCTGATCGCCGACCCGGTCGACGAAGCGTCGAAGATCGTCCCGCTCGGCGCGCCGCACGCGAAAATTCCGCTGCCGCGCAATCTGTATGGCGCGGAGCGCCTCAATTCGATGGGCCTCGATCTGTCGAACGAACATCGTCTGGCGTCGCTGTCGTCGGCGTTGCTGGCGAGCGCGCATCATCCGTGGCGCGCGGCGCCGATGCTCGAAGACAACGAGATCGCCGTCGGCACCGCCCGCGATGTGCGCAATCCGGCCGATCATCGCGATCTGGTTGGCACGGTGGTCGAAGCGACCCCGGACCACGTGAGCGCCGCGCTCGCCCATGCGGTTGCCGCCGCGCCGATCTGGCAAGCCACGCCGGTCGATGCGCGCGCCGATTGCCTCGCTCGTGCCGCCGATCTGCTCGAAGCGCAGATGCATACGCTGATGGGGCTGGTGGTGCGTGAAGCCGGCAAATCGCTGGCGAACGCGGTGGCGGAAATCCGCGAAGCGATCGACTTCCTGCGTTACTACTCGACGCAGATTCGCGACGAGTTTTCCAACGACACGCACCGGCCGCTCGGTCCGGTCGTGTGTATCAGCCCGTGGAATTTCCCGCTGGCAATTTTCATGGGCCAGGTGGCCGCGGCATTGGCTGCGGGCAACACCGTGCTCGCGAAGCCGGCCGAACAAACGCCGCTGATCGCTGCACAAGCCGTGCGTATCCTGCGCGAAGCCGGCGTGCCGGCAGGCGCGGTGCAACTGCTGCCTGGCGACGGCGAAACCGTCGGCGCGGCGCTGGTGGCCGACCCGCGCACCCGCGCGGTGATGTTCACCGGATCGACCGAAGTCGCGCGTCTGATCAACAGGACGTTGTCCGGCCGTCTCGATCCGGACGGCAAGCCGATTCCGCTGATCGCCGAAACCGGTGGTCAGAACGCGATGATCGTCGACTCGTCGGCGCTGGCTGAACAGGTGGTGGCGGACGTGCTGCAATCGTCGTTCGATTCCGCCGGTCAACGGTGTTCCGCGCTGCGCGTTCTTTGTCTACAGGACGATGTTGCGGACCGTACGCTGGAAATGCTGACCGGCGCGATGCGCGAACTGGCAGTCGGCAATCCGGATCGCCTGTCGATCGACGTCGGCCCGGTGATCGACCTCGACGCGAAGCGCGGTATCGACGCGCATATCGCGGCGATGCGCGAGAAAGGCCGCAAGGTCGAGCAACTGCCGACGCCGGAAGGCTGCGCGCAAGGCACCTTCGTGCCGCCGACGCTGATCGAACTCGACAGCATCGACGAACTGAAGCGCGAAGTGTTCGGCCCGGTGCTGCATGTGGTGCGTTACCGCCGCAGCCAACTGGACAAGCTGCTCGAGCAGATCCGCACGACCGGCTACGGCCTGACGCTCGGCATTCACACGCGAATCGACGAAACGATCGCGCACGTGATCAGCCGCGCGCATGTCGGCAACATCTACGTGAACCGCAACGTGATCGGCGCGGTGGTGGGGGTTCAGCCGTTCGGCGGTGAAGGTTTGTCGGGCACGGGTCCGAAGGCGGGCGGCGCGCTGTATCTGCAACGCCTGCTGGCGACGCGTCCGGCCGGTTTGCCGAAGTCGTTGGCAGACGCATTGATGGTGGATGCACCGCAAGCTGCGGAAAACAGCGACAATCCGTCCGCGGCGCTGACGACGCTGCGCGACTGGCTGATCGCCGAACGCCAGCCGGTGCTGGCCGCGCGCTGTGATGGCTATCTGTCGCATGTGCTGGCGGGTGCGACGGCGGTATTGTCGGGTCCCACCGGCGAGCGCAACACCTACACGTTGGGCGCGCGCGGCACGGTGCTGTGCGTGGCGTCGACGGCAAGCGGCGCCCGGGTGCAACTGGCGGCGGTGCTCGCCACCGGCAACCGCGCACTGTTCGATGGCGCGGCCGGCGAGCAACTGGTGTCGATGTTGCCCGCCGCGTTGAAGTCTCATGCAAGCGTGAGGAAGAGCGCCGATACGCCTTTCGATGCGGTGTTGTTCGAAGGCGATAGCGACGAATTGCTGGCGCTGGTGAAGGAAGTCGCGCAGCGTCCGGGGCCGATCGTCTCGGTGCAAGGCGTCGCGGCTCGCGCGCTGGAAAGCGGCGATGAGGATTACGCGCTCGAGCGTCTGTTGACGGAACGCTCGGTCAGTGTGAATACGGCGGCAGCTGGCGGTAATGCAAATTTGATGACGATCGGTTGAGCGAACCTCATCGATCCTCTCAATAAAACGGAAGCGGTACGGCGACCCCGAAACCGCTCCATCCACACCTGGTACCAAGGAGAAGCTATGCAACACAAGATGAAACAGCTGGCAGGCGCGGCGCTGGTTGCAGCGATGTCGCTGGCGGGGACGGCCAACGCTCAATCGACGGAAGACGTGAAGATCGGCTTTGCCGGTCCGATGACGGGCGCGCAGGCGCACTACGGCAAAGACTTCCAGAACGGCATCACGCTGGCTGTCGAAGACATGAACGCGACCAAGCCGGTGATCGGCGGCAAGCAGGTTCGCTTCGTGCTGGATTCGGCCGACGACCAGGCTGACCCGCGCACCGGCACGACCGTTGCACAAAAGCTGGTGGATGACGGCATCAAGGGCATGCTCGGCCACTTCAATTCGGGCACCACGATTCCGGCTTCGCGCATCTACGCGAACGCGGGCATCCCCGAAATCGCGATGGCGACGGCGCCGGAATACACGCAGCAAGGCTTCAAGACCACGTTCCGCATGATGACGTCCGACACGCAGCAAGGTTCGGTCGCCGGCACGTTCGCGGTGAAGAGCCTGGGCGTGAAGAAGATCGCGATCGTCGACGACCGCACGGCTTATGGCCAGGGTCTGGCTGATCAGTTCGAGAAGGCAGCGAAGGCGTCGGGCGCAACCATCGTCGATCGTGAATACACGAACGACAAGGCTGTCGACTTCAAGTCGATCCTGACCAAGCTGAAGTCGGTCAACCCGGACCTGATCTATTACGGCGGCGCGGATTCGCAAGCGGCACCGATGGTCAAGCAGATGAAGGCACTGGGCATCAAGGCGCCGCTGATGGGCGGCGAAATGGTCCACACGCCGACGTTCATCCAGATCGCGGGTGACGCAGCGAACGGCACGGTGGCGTCGCTCGCCGGCCTGCCGCTGGAAGAAATGCCGGGCGGCAAGGACTACGTCGCGAAGTACAAGAAGCGTTTCAACGAAGACGTGCAAACGTACTCGCCGTACGCCTACGACGGCGCAATGGCCATGTTCGACGCAATGAAGAAAGCTAACTCGACCGATCCGGCCAAGTACCTGCCGCTGCTCGCGAAGACCTCGATGCCGGCCGTGACGTCGGCGAACCTCGCGTACGACGGCAAGGGCGACCTGAAGAACGGCGGCATCACGCTGTACAAGGTTGTCGACGGCAAGTGGACGACGCTGCAAAGCGTGGGTGGGAAGTAAGCGGTTTTCGCTTGAGCGTGCGGGTGTTACGTGCGGTATTGGCGTGGTGCTCGACGCACAAAAAAGCCCTGCGGCGTGTTTCACCGCAGGGCTTTTTCTTGATGCTTAGCTGTTGTGTGCGAATCGCGCTATCGCCGCCTTCACGACTCCCCTCTCAGCTTCCTTCCCTGTTCTCGAATCTGCTCCAACGTTGCGCCCGGCGTGCTCGCTTCCTGCGGCATACGAATCTCGATCACCGCCGCACGCCTGGCCTCCATCGAACGCTGAAGTGCAGGCAGAAAATCCTCGGTCCGCTCCACTGTTTCGCCATGCGCGCCGAACGAGCGCGCGAACGCCGCGAAATCTGGATTTGTGAGTCCCGTGCCATGAACGCGATTCGGATAGTGCCGTTCCTGATGCATCCGGATCGTGCCGAAGTGGCTGTTGTTCACCACGATGAAAATTACGTGCAAGTCGTACTGCATCGCGGTCGCGAGTTCTTGCGCGGACATCATGAAACAGCCGTCGCCAGCCAATGCGACCACCACGCGTTGCGGATACAGCGACTTCGCCGCAATCGCCGCCGGCACGCCGTAGCCCATCGCGCCACTGGTCGGCGCAAGTTGCGAGCGGAAGTGCCGATACGAGAAATGCCGATGCAGCCACGTCGCGTAATTGCCCGCGCCGTTTGTCAGGATCGCGTCCTCCGGCAGATGCGCGCGTAATTGCTGGATCACTTCGCCCATCTGCACGTCGCCTGGGATCTGACGCGGTTTGCGCCAGTCGAGATACGCGCGATGGGCTTCCTCTGTCGCTCCATCCCATGCGAGCTTGCCGGAGGACGGCTTTAAAGCTGCAAGCAGCGCTGCCAGCTCGGGCATTCCGGAGACGATCGGCAGATCCGCCGCGTAGACGCGCCCGAGTTCCTCCGCGCCTTGATGCACGTGCACCAGTGTTTGTCTGGTTTTCGGAATGTCGAGGAGCGTGTAGCCGTTCGTCGTTGCTTCGCCCAGGCGAGGGCCGAGTGTGAGTAGCAGGTCTGCATCGCGGATGCGTTGAGCAAGCGCCGGATTGATGCCGAGGCCGACGTCGCCGGCGTAGTTCGGATGTTCATTGTCGAGCGTGTCCTGGAAGCGGAACGCGAGGCCGATCGGCAGTTGCCAGGTCTCGACGAAGCGTTGAAGGTCCGCGCATGCTGCGGACGTCCAACCGCTGCCGCCTGCGATCACCATCGGCCGTTGCGCGCTTTCGAGCATTTGGCGCAGCTGTTCGATCTGCGCCGCCGACGGCGATGCCGCCACTCGTTTATACGCCGGCGCACCGGCAACCCTATCGCATGCATCGCTCAGGACATCTTCCGGCAACGACAGCACGACCGGCCCCGGACGCCCCGACGTCGCCGTGTGAAACGCATGACTCAGATATTCGGGAATGCGCTTGGGATCGTCGATTTGCGCGACCCACTTCGCCATCTGACCGAACATGCGCCGGTAGTCGATTTCCTGGAAGGCCTCGCGGTCGAGATGCTCGCGTGCGCATTGGCCGATCAGCAGAATCATCGGCGTGGAGTCCTGAAACGCGGTGTGCACGCCGATCGATGCATGGGTTGCGCCCGGGCCGCGCGTGACGATCGCGACGCCTGGGCGGCCGGTCAATTTGCCGATTGCTTCGGCCATGTTTGCCGCCGCTGCTTCGTGCCGGCAGACGATGGTCTGGATGCGGCCGGTTTCGTCGTGCAGCGAATCGAGCACGGCGAGAAAGCTTTCGCCGGGCACGCAAAAAACACGTTCGACGCCGTGCGTCAGCAAGGCATCGACTACGAGACGCGCGCCGGTGGTTTGGGTGGTGGGAGAATCAGAAGCGAGCGGCATTGCGATGAAGCCTCCAGTGTGACGATGGGTGCGATCGGTGCAGTCGGGTCGTTGCCGCATCGAGCGTGGATAAAAGCCGATGGGCGCTTCGACAGCGTACGCCGACAGCGCGTCCGATGTCACGGCGCAGCGCAACCGCATCCGCAACCGCATCCGCGAAGCGTCCGTCGACTGAGCACAAACGAAAACGCGGGCCGAAGCCCGCGTCATTGGCAGCGCAAACCGCTGCGCAACCCAAGCGCTCTCAACATCAACATTCCACAATATTCACCGCCAACCCGCCGCGCGACGTTTCCTTGTACTTCGTCTTCATATCCGCGCCGGTCTGCATCATCGTCTTGATCACAGAGTCCAGCGACACGTAATGTGTGCCGTCACCGCGAAGCGCCATTCGCGCGGCATTGACAGCTTTTACCGAGCCCATCGCGTTGCGCTCGATACACGGAATCTGCACCATCCCGCCGACCGGATCGCACGTCAGCCCAAGGTTGTGCTCCATGCCGATCTCGGCGGCATTCTCGACCTGCGCCGGCGTGCCGCCCATCACCGCTGCGAGCGCGCCCGCCGCCATCGAACAGGCGACGCCCACTTCACCCTGGCAACCCACTTCCGCGCCCGAAATCGACGCGTTCAGCTTGTACAGAATGCCGATCGCTGCCGCCGTCAACAGGAAGTCGATCACGCCTTGCTCGTTCGAGCCCGGCATGAAACGCGTGTAGTAATGCAGCACCGCTGGAATGATGCCGGCCGCGCCATTGGTCGGCGCGGTGACTACGCGCCCGCCCGCGGCGTTTTCTTCGTTGACGGCGATCGCGTACAGGTTGATCCAGTCGACCATCGACAGCGGATCGCGCAGCGCCAGTTCAGGATTGCCCGACAGCGCGCGATACAACTGCGGCGCACGGCGCTTCACCTGGAACGGGCCGGGCAGATTGCCGTCGGCATCGGGATTGTTGATGCCGCAACCGCGCGCCACGCACGACTGCATCACGTCCCAGATTTTCAGCAAACCCGCGCGCGTTTCTTCTTCCGTGTGCCAGACGCGCTCGTTTTCCCACATCAGCTGCGCGATGCTCTTGCCGGTCGATTGACATAGCGCGAGCAACTCGTTGCCGCTGCGGAACGAATGCGGCAGTTGATCGACGGCGCTCAGCACTTTCGTGTTCGGCGCCCCTGCGGTCACCACAAAGCCGCCGCCAACCGACAAATAGGTCGACTCGCGCAACGTCTCGCCTTGCGTATCGAACGCGCGCAGCTTCAGGCCGTTCGGATGCTCGGGCAGCGCCTGCCGATAAAACGAAATGTGATCTTTCTGCACGAACGGTACGTCGTGCGTGCCGAGCAGCGCGAGCTTGCGCGACACCCGCACCGCTTCGAGCCGCTGCACGATCGTGTCGGGGTCGACAGTGTCGGGTGCATCGCCCATCAGCCCGAGCATCACGCCGCGATCCGTACCGTGGCCCTTGCCCGTCGCGCCGAGCGAACCATACAGGTCCACTTTCACCGATGCCGTCGCGCCGAGCAGCCCGTCGCGTTCGAGCCCTTGAACGAACATCAGCGCCGCGCGCATCGGCCCGACCGTATGCGAACTGGACGGACCAATACCGATTTTGAAGAGGTCGAAGACGCTGACTGCCATTACTGCTCCCTGCTGATAAAAGTTAGTTTAGCGCGCCGGCAGCGGTAAACACACGGCAAGCCACGCGGGTGGCGTCGGTGCGAGCTGCAACGCGATCGGCGTATAGCGTCCATCGAGACGCGCCGCCAGGTGAAACAGTTCCGTCGCGTTCTTCGGATCCCACTGGCCCGAATAGCCAGACAAGCCGGCCTCGCGACGTTTGGCATCGAACGGGACGTTCGAATGCACGAATTCTTCATGCGTCTTGCTGCCGTCCGCATACGGCGTGAGCCAATTGAGCGCGCCCTCGAGCGACGCACCGTTCGTGCCCTTTTCCGGCAACCAGTTGCGGTTGTGGCGGCGCGCGGCGAGCGCGGCGGTCACAAGCGGTTGCAGGTCGTAGGTGACGTAATGCAGCGCGTCGCGTTCGCCGAAGTCGAACGTCGAACCGTCCGGCGCGATGTTGTCGCCGATATGCTCGTCAAACAGACGCTGAGCCGCGTTGATCATCTTGCGGTTATCGAGCGTGAACGCGGCCATTGCGATCAGCTTGATCCGGTGACTCTGCCAGTTGTTGCGATATGTGCCCTTGAGCGGGCGCGGCTGCGCGTCGATCTGCGTGATGTAGCCGTTCGCGAACTTCGTCAGAAACGCCATCGATGCGTTGCGGGTTTTCACCGGCAGCGCGCTCGCGGTCATGTCGTAGGCGAGGATCAGGCCTTCGAAATGGGTTTCGTCGATGGGATTGAAGCTCGGCTGGTAAGTCGTGACCCACGCAAACAGCAAACGGTCGACCAGCTTCAGATAACGGTCGTCGCTGGTCGCGCGCCATGCAAGCGCGGCGTCGCGCAGCAGATCCAGATCCTTCTCCGCCTCGACGCTCTGATCGTAGATGCCCTCGTGCGGCAGCGTGCCTTCGGTATGCAGTTTTGCAAGCGCTCGCGGCGGGTCGTTCAGATGCGCCTGCACATTGCTCACTAGTGCTTTGACGCCGGGATCGGCGTTGGTCCGCTCGCTGGTTTGCAGCGCGGGCGCCGCACAAAAATTCATCGCGGCCCGTGCCTGCCGCAGCGGCACCAGCACGGCTGCGCCAGCCAGCAATAGCGCGCAGGCCTGCTGCCACGTCTGGGCTCGCCTTATTGCGGTCCGGCTTTGCATCAATCGCACCTTTCGCGCCATGCGAAACTCCTCATTAGGCTGATTCGGTGTGTGATGTTAGCCGTTTGCGGGCACGAACGACAGAACCGCGCACCACCCGCTTACAACATGCGGGCGGTGCGCGGTCATGCAGGCAACGGCCAGAATTATTCGTAGTCGGCGACCGGCACGCAGGAACAGAACAGATTGCGGTCGCCATACACGTTGTCCGCACGGCCGACCGGCGGCCAGTACTTCTTCGCGATCAGCGTCGGCAGCGGATACGCGGCGGTTTCGCGCGCATACGCATGCTTCCATTCGTTCGCAATGACGACCGCTGCCGTGTGCGGCGCATGCTTGAGCGGATTGTCTTCGCGGTCCGAACGGCCTTCCTCGACCGCGCGGATTTCCTCGCGGATCGCGATCATCGCTTCGACGAAACGGTCGAGTTCTTCCTTCGATTCCGATTCGGTCGGCTCGACCATCAGCGTGCCCGGCACCGGGAAGCTCATGGTCGGCGCGTGGAAGCCGTAGTCGGCGAGACGCTTGGCGACGTCGTCGACGGTGATGCCGCTCGTCTCCTTGAGCGGACGCAGATCGAGAATACATTCGTGCGCGACCAGGCCGCCGGGGCCCGAATACAGCACCGGATAATGCGGCGCGAGTTTCTTCGCGACGTAGTTCGCGTTGAGGATCGCGGTTTCGGTGGCGGCGGTGAGGTTCTTCGCGCCCATCATCGCGATGTACATCCACGAGATCGGCAGGATCGAAGCGGAGCCGTACGGTGCGCCCGACACCGCGCCGATACCGTTCGGCGCGCGTTCGTAGCCCGACGAGATCTGGTTCGGCAGGAACTGCGCGAGATGCGCGCCGACCGCGACCGGACCGACGCCCGGGCCGCCGCCGCCGTGCGGAATGCAGAAAGTCTTGTGCAGGTTCAGGTGCGAGACGTCGCCGCCGAACTGGCCCGGCGCACACAGACCGACCATCGCGTTCATGTTCGCGCCGTCCACATAGACCTGGCCGCCGTGCGCATGCACGATCTCGCAGATTTCGCGGACGTTCACCTCGAACACACCGTGCGTCGACGGATACGTAATCATGATCGCCGCGAGCTTGTCGGCGTGTTGCGCGGCCTTGTTCTTCAGGTCCTCGATATCGACGTTGCCTTGGGCGTCGCACGCGACCACGACCACCTGCATGCCGGCCATCTGCGCCGACGCCGGGTTCGTGCCGTGCGCCGAGGCGGGAATCAGGCAGACGTTGCGGTGGCCTTCGCCGCGCGACGCGTGGTACGCGTGAATGATCAACAGACCCGCGTATTCACCTTGCGAGCCGGCATTCGGCTGCAGCGACACGGCTGCGTAGCCGGTAGCCGCGACCAGCATCTGTTCCAGCTGATCGATCATTTCGCGGTAGCCAACCGTTTGCTGAGCCGGAGCAAACGGGTGAATCTGACCGAATTCGGGCCACGTGACCGGCAGCATCTCCGAGGTCGCGTTCAGCTTCATCGTGCAGGAGCCGAGCGGGATCATCGAGCGGTCGAGCGCGAGGTCCTTGTCCGACAGGCTGCGCAAATAGCGCAGCATTTCCGTTTCCGAATGGTGGCGATTGAACACGTGGTGCGTGAGATATGCGCTGGTGCGTTCGAGTGCGGCCGGCACCGTGTTCTCTGCGGGGAGTTCTGCGTCGAGGGCGTCGATTTGCGGGACTTCGTCGACAAATGCCGCTTGCGCAAATGCTGCGAGCAGATCGGCCAGATCGCTGCGCTTGGTGGTTTCGTCGATCGAGATGCCGACGCGCGTGTCGCTCACGCGGCGCAAATTAATGCGCTTGGCCGTTGCCGCATCATGCAGTGCCTGGGTGCGTGCGCCGGTTTCGAACGTGAGCGTGTCGAAGAACGTGTTGTTGACGAGCGTGTAGCCGAGCTTCTTCGCGCCGGCTGCGAGCAGCGCCGCGATGCGGTTCACGCGCAGCGCGATCGTCTTCAGACCGTGCGGGCCGTGATAGACCGCGTACATGCTCGCCATGATCGCGAGCAGTGCTTGCGCGGTGCAGACGTTCGAGGTCGCCTTTTCGCGGCGGATATGCTGTTCGCGTGTTTGCAGCGCGAGACGCAGCGCCGGATTGCCTTGCGCATCGACGGTCACGCCGACCAGACGTCCCGGCATCTGACGCTTGAATTCGTCGCGCACGGCAAGGTAAGCCGCGTGCGGGCCGCCGAAACCGACCGGCACGCCGAAACGCTGCGTATTGCCGACGGCCACGTCCGCGCCCCATTCGCCCGGCGGCGTGAGCACGGTCAGCGCGAGCAGATCGGCGGCGACCACCACATGGCCGCCCGCCGCGTGAATCGCTTCAGTGAGTGCGCGGTAGTCGCGCACGTCGCCGTTCACGCCCGGATATTGCAGCAGCACGCCGAACGCGTTGGCGTTCGCCGCATCCGCAGCCGGGCCCACTTTCACTTCGATGCCGACCGGCGTCGCGCGCGTCTTCACCACTTCGATGGTTTGCGGCAGCACGTCGTCAGCGACGTAGAACACGTTCGACTTCGGCTTGCCGATGCGTTGCAGCAGCGTCATCGCTTCGGCGGCGGCGGTGGCTTCGTCGAGCAGCGATGCGTTCGAGATCGCCAGACCCGTCAGGTCGACGATCATCTGCTGGAAGTTCAACAGAGCTTCCAGACGGCCTTGCGAGATTTCCGGCTGATACGGCGTGTACGCGGTGTACCAGGCCGGATTTTCCAGTACGTTGCGCAGGATCACCGTCGGCGTGTGCGCGTTGTAATAGCCCTGCCCGATGTACGAGCGGAACACCTGGTTCTTGTCCGCCAGCTCACGCAGCGCGGCGAGCGCTTCGGCTTCGCTCTTCGGCTGGGCGAAGGGGCCGAGCGGCAACGTTTCGCTGCGGCGGATCGTCTTTGGAATGACGGCGTCAATCAGCGCGGCGCGCGAGGCGAAGCCCAAGGCTTCGAGCATCGCATGCTGGTCGGCCGAATCCGGGCCGATGTGCCGTTCGGCGAAGGCGTCATGCACTTCGAGCGCGGCGAGCGAGAGAGGAGTGCGGTTCATCAGACGATCCGGGTGTTCGAGCTTCATGGGGTGTTCCTGACGGTGCGGCGCGCCATGCCTGACGGACGCCGCACCTGACGGTTTAAACGAGTAGGTGGATCAGGCGCCGATCGACTTCGAGTACGCGTCGGCGTCGATCAAACGATCTTGCGTGGCGCCGTCGGCCGGCTTGATCTTGAAGAGCCAGCTGTCGTACGGCGCGCTGTTGACCGCATCGGGTGTGTCGGCGACGGCTGTGTTCGCTTCGATGATTTCGCCCGAGACCGGCGCATAGATATCGGAAGCGGCCTTCACCGATTCGATCACGGCGACGGTATCGCCTGCGTTCACGGTTTTGCCCAATTCCTGGACTTCGAAGAAGACGATATCGCCGAGCGCTTCCTGCGCATGGTCGGTAATGCCGACCGTCAGCGTGCCGTCCGCCTCGGTGCGGACCCATTCGTGCGATTCGGTGTATTTCAGATCGGCCGGGATGCTCATCGGATGCTCCTATGCGGTGTGATTCGGTATTGACTTAATAAAGGGGGCCCCCAAACCTGTCGCTTCGCGCCAGGCCCCCGAGGGGGACAATCCCCCAAAGGGACTTCCTGCGGGGCGGAAAACTTCGGGTAGCCCGGCGTTTTCTTGTGGGGAAACGAACGCGCCGGCCGCTTAAACCGCAAGCACTTTGCCGTTGCGCACGAACGGCAGTTTTACCACGCTTGCGGGAAGGGCTTTGTCACGAATCTGAACGTGAACGGTGTCGCCCGGCTGCACGCCTTTCGGCACGCGCGCGAAGGCGATCGATTCCTGCATCGTCGGGGAAAAAGTGCCGCTGGTGATTTCGCCGTCGCCGTGCGGCGTGAGGACTTTTTGATGAGCACGCAGCACGCCTGCCGCCTTGCCGTTGTCCTTCAGCAGGATCAGGCCGACGAACGCGGCTTGCGAGCCGTTTGCTTCGAGTTTCGATTTGCCGACGAAGTCGCGCGGCGAAGTCAGATCGACGGTCCACGCGAGGCCGGCGTCGAGCGGCGAGACGTTGTCGTCCATGTCCTGGCCGTACAGATTCATGCCGGCTTCGAGGCGCAGCGTGTCGCGCGCGCCGAGACCCGCGGGGCGCACGCCTTGCGCTTGCAACGCGCCCCACAGCGCTTCGACGTGATCCGCCGGGACGATGATTTCGAAGCCGTCTTCGCCGGTGTAGCCGGTGCGGGCGACGGTCAATTCGCCGAACGGCGTGTCGGCGACGCGCGCGGCGTTGAAGGGTTTGAGCGATTCGGTGGCGGCACGCGCGACCGGCACGGTTTGCCAGACTTTTTCGCGGGCGTTCGGGCCTTGCACGGCGACGATCGCGTAATCGCGGCGCGGCGCGATGGTCAGGCCGAAGCTGCCTTCGGCGTTGAGCTGGCCGAACCACGCGATGTCTTTGTCGGCGGTGCCGGCGTTGACGACCACGCGGAAGTGATCTTCGCTGAAGTAATAGACGATCAGATCGTCGATCACGCCGCCGTTCGGGTTCAGCAGACAGGAGTAGAGCGCGCGGCCCGGGGTTTGCAGCTTGGCGACGTTGTTCGCCAGTGCGTATGCGAAGAAGGCGCGTACGCGCTCGCCGGTGAAATCGACGACGCACATGTGCGAGACGTCGAACATGCCGGCGTCGGTGCGCACGGCGCGGTGTTCGTCGATCTGCGAGCCGTAGTTGACGGGCATATCCCAGCCGCCGAAATCGACCATGCGGGCGTTGAGCGCACGATGGGTGGCGTTGAGCGGGGTGTGTTTGAGTTCGGTCATGGGGCCTCGGGCGTCTCGCGAAACAAAAAAGGCCATGCGGCGCTACGCCTCGCGGCCTGATGCCTGCGAGCGATGCGTTGCATGACCCCTCTGTCCTCGATACCTGAGAGATTGCGCTACCGGGCGATGTGATTCGAATCGCTACGGTGAAACGCGCGCCCCTTCGGTGGGCAGCCTGCCTAAGTCTGAGTCATATGCACGACGCAGACGGCTACTGCCGCTCTCCAGAGTGCGAAAAACCTAAGCCGTGAGGCGGGTTTTTCGACGCGGCCGGTCCTTTTGCCTGAGAGTTTGCGGGTGTGCCCCTTCGGCGGCGCGGCCTACTGAAAAATGCGGCCAGCGCGCTCTCCCGACGCGTGCGGCGAATGTACGCGAGGGCCGGGGGCTTGTCAAATAAAGGCCCACAAGGGGCTTGGTGATTGGCGCGGCGGGATGGCGCGCGTCAAAAAAAGCGCGGGACGTGATGCCCGCGCGGTTGCTGCTGTTGTTTTCGTGCCTGAGATGGCGCGATTATTCGCCGATGGCGCGGGCTGCGTTGTCCAGTTCCTGGTTCAGCACGCGCTGTTCGTCGCCGGAGATGCCGCCGCCGTGTTGCGCGGCCATGTCGTGGGCTTCCTGACGGATCACGTCGAGCCGATGGTGCAGGGCGCCGCCTTGCGGGGGCGGGTAGTAGCCCTCGTTCACGCGGGCGTCGATGCGGTGGCTGAGGTTGTCGATGCGGCCGTCGACCTGATGGAGACGTTGGTCCGCGATTTGCTGCGGGGATGGGCGTGGTGCTGGCGCGGGTTGGGGTTGGGGGGCCACCACGCAGGCGGCCAGCGAGGTGAGCAATGCGCATGCAGTTAGCGCGCGGATAGAACGATGCATGGATTCTCCGGGTTTTGTTTTGTTGCTTGGAATAGGAACGGTTTTGCCTTGCCGGGGGCTGACGTTTTGGGTGCGTTTTTTTTGTAACTGGATATTCCTTTCGGGGTTGTTGGTTTTTGGTTTTTTTGCCTTTGGCGGCGTTTATTGTCTGTGTGCAGGCGGTGTTGGCCTTTCCTTGAATTCTTAGTGGTCTATTAGCTTCGCCCCTGTGCGGGGCAGGCACTTACTTTCTTTGCCGCCGCAAAGAAAGTAAGCAAAGAAAGCGGCTTCACACCGCTAACGCTTAAGCGGGTCCCCTGGCTTGGAGGAGGTAGTGGAGCATCTGGAATCGGTGCTCCCGCACACTCCGCGCCGGTGACAAGGCCGTCATACTTCCAGCGGCGCTGCGCGCGCCGCGGCGGTACTTCTCAACACCAAGTGGAGGTATGCGCTTCCGCCGTCATTCTTCCCGCCTCGCACGGCGCGCTCGCCGGAACGGTTTGCCAGGAAAACCGGGGGCCTCGCTTTTTCTCTGTGGGTGCCATCGGCTTTGCCTCGGCGAGGCGCCCAAATGTGCGAGTGTGAGCCACCACTCCGGATGACACGCTAGTGCCTCGGCGAGGCATTGGGGACGAGAGGGCGAGCCGCCGCAGCCGGGGGAAAAGTGCCGAACGAAGCGCAGCCGCGCGTTACGCTAGCGCAGCAAAGGCAAGCCACTACGCTTGAACAACCGCAGGCCCCGGAAGCACCCTACGGGCGACGGGCCCGACGGTTTTATGAAGTACCGCCACGGCGCGCGCAGCGCCGCCGGAAGTATGACGGCCTTGTCACCGGCGCGGAGTGTGCGGGAGCACTGATTCCAGATGCTCCACTGCCTCCTCCAAGCCAGGGGACCCGCTTAAGCGTTAGACAGTATGACTCCCGTGAGGCAAGGGCTGGCCTGCCGTGAGGAATCAAACGCGGGTTAGCATTGCTACCAGAGCCGCACGGTGCGGCCCGTCCGCACCCGGCGAATTCCGGCACGGAGGCCAGCATGGAACACGATAGCACGCTGTACGTCGGTTGCGACGTTCACAAGGATTCGATCACAGTTGCCTATGCACTCGATGCGGGCGAGGTTGAGTTGCTCGGCAAGACCGGTACGAGGCAGGCCGATATCGAGCGCCTGTGCAAGCGCCTGCAGTCAAAGGCGCCACGCATCCGGTTCGTCTACGAGGCAGGCCCGTGCGGCTACGGGCTTTACCGTCAACTCGTGAACAAGGGTTTCGACTGCATGGTGTGCGCGCCATCGCTGATTCCCAAAAAACCAGGCGAGCGGGTCAAGACCGATCGGCGTGATGCGCTCAAGCTGGTACGTTCACTGCGCGCCGGCGACCTGTCAGCGGTATACGTGCCCAGCGTGGACGACGAAGCGTTCCGCGATCTGGCGCGTACGTGGGTGAGCGCCCGGGATGACCTGAAGCGGGCGCGGCAACAGCTGAAGGCTTTCCTGCTCTCGCATGGGGTGCGCTATACAGGCCGTGCCGACTGGGGACCGGCGCACCAGCGCTGGCTGGGCGCGCATGCATTCGACAGTGCATGGCAGCAACTGGCGTTCGAGGAACATCGCCGCACCATCGAGGACCGCCTCGCGCAATGCGCGCGACTGGAGGCCGCGTTGCGCGAAGCGGTCCCCAACTGGCGCTTCTATCCGGCCGTGCTGGGCCTGCAGACCATGCGCGGCGTGCAGTTCACCACGGCCGTGGGCATGCTCGCGGAGCTGGGTGACCTGTCGCGTTTTGCACACCCGCGCCAGCTGATGGCCTGGCTGGGCGTGACGCCCTCGGAACACTCGTCAGGCGAGAAGCGCCGTCAGGGCAGTATCACGAAGAACGGCAACAGCTACGCGAGAAAGCTGCTCGTCGAAGCTGCCTGGAGCTACCGGCATCCGGCCCGTGTCAGTCCCGACATCCAGCGCCGCCACGAAGGCATCCCCAAGCCGATCGTGGATCGCGCCTGGGACGCACAGGTGCGGCTGTGCCGACGCTATCGCAAGCTCATCGCGCGCGGCAAGCAGAAGAACATCGCGGTGGTCGCGGTTGCCCGCGAACTGGCAGGTTTTATCTGGGACGTCAGCCGGCTCGCGATGTCGCTGGCCGTACCGCACGAGGTGCGCCTGGCATGATGCAACATCCAGCCCCGTTGCCCCAACCTGACACTGGAGGAGTTTCCTGAAGGCGGCGTAGCCCGGCACACGAGTAACCCGCGACACCGCTACGCAACGGATTGCATCCGACTTGCGGCTTTAGATTGCGGCAGGCTCATTGGGCGGACCTCTGTAATGCGGTACCCAACCCGCGGATATCAGCGTGATCCACCGTCGAGATGTACTGCTACGTCGCCCTCAGGAAATTCAGACAATATGAATTTGAGAAACCGAAAAACCGATCCCGATTGACACCGGGAGTCATATCAGCGGTGTGAAGCCGCTTTCTTTGCTTACTTTCTTTGCGGCGGCAAAGAAAGTAAGTGCCTGCCCCGCACAGGGGCGAAGCTAATAGACCACTAAGAATTCAAGGAAAGGCCAACACCGTAAGCGTACAACCCAAAGCGCCGAGCAGGCAAACAAACCTAAACCCTTTATCGAATTCGTTCGAACGCCAACCGCACACCCTCATCCGAGCTCCGAGCAGCAAGCTCGACAACAGTCATAACATCAACTGCATCCTGTGCGCTAACAGGAAACTTCACGCCATTCTGAATGGCATCAACCAAGGCAATATAAAACCCTGCATAGTCCCCATTGCGAGTGGGAACCTCGCGCTCAACCTCTTGCGCGCCTTCGAGCACCCGCAGCACCCCCGCCGCGTTGCCGGCGCCAAAGCCGTCATTGCCGGGCCGCAGTCCGGCCTTCAACTGATCTTCCTGCGTATCGAGCCCATATTTCACATAGCTCCCACGCGTGCCGTGAATCGCAAACCTCGGCGCGACCAGCGCTGTCAACGCGCTCGCATGCAGTACCACCTCGAATTCGCCATACCCCAACTGAATATGCACGTAATCCGGCGCGCTCGCCTGATCGCGGTGCGTCCGAACCGTGGCGCACACGGTCTGAGGCGTACCAAACAAAGCCAACGCCTGGTCGATCAGATGCGGCCCGAGATCGAACAGCAAACCGCCCCCCCGCGAAGCCTCCTCGCGCCAACGCTGCCGAACCTCCGGCCGGAACCGGTCGAAATGCGATTCATATTGCGTGACGCGCCCCAACTCGCCGCTGGCGAGCAGATCCCGTACGGTCAGAAAGTCACCGTCCCAGCGGCGGTTGTGAAAGGGCACGAACAACTTGCCACGTGCAAGCGCGATGTTGGCAAGGGTGTGGGCGTCGGCGGCCGTGAGCGTCACCGGCTTGTCGACCACCACGTGCTTGCCCGCTTCGAGCGTGCGGCGCGCGAGGTCGAAGTGCGTGTCGTTGGGCGTCGCGATCACGACGCAGTCGATTTCGTCGAGCGCGAGCAGCGCGTCCAGGTCGGCGACCACCTTCGCGTGCGGGTAGTCGGCCAGTGCGTGCTCGGCCTGGCTGGTCGCGATCGCGGCGACGTTCGCCCGCCCGCAGTGCTCGATCACCGGCGCGTGGAAGGTCGCGCCGGCAAAACCATAACCCATCAATCCAATCTTCAGCGATGCGGACATGCGTGTCTTCCTGCAAAAACGGCGCGCCGCTTTGCCACCACGGCGGCGGCGCGCAACGACGTAATTGTGGCATGTCCTGAACACGGACTGTCAGCGTCGTCGCGGGTGTCTGTCAGAGACATCTGTCGCTGCGGTTGTTAAGTCAGCCACCGCAGTCGTAAGCGTGGGCTGCTGGCGCGGTCATGCGTCGCGGGGCGCCATCGCCGTCACCCGTAGCGATCACCCGTAGCGATCACCCGTAGCGATCACCCGTAGCGATCACCCGTAGCGATCACCCGTAGCGATCACCCGTAGCGATCACCCGTAGCGATCACCCGTAGCGATCACCCGTAGCAATCACCCGTAGCAATCACCCGTAGCAATCACCCGTAGCAATCACCCGTAGCCGTCACCCGCAGCGGCATCCATCGCAGGCTTCCGTGTTAACATCGCTCCTCTCGCGCGGATTGCTGCGAGCCGGAACGCCCTTCGCACCACGAGAGGCACCCGTTCCAGCCGCCCGCCCCGCGCAGCATGCCCCCGGGCCTTCGGTCCAGCGACTCCGCACCCAAGCGCCCTCAACCGCATTACCCATCCACAGACGATGTCCGCAGGCCTGAACCCCGCTCAAAATGAAGCGGTCCGTTATCTCGACGGTCCGTGTCTCGTGCTCGCCGGTGCAGGCAGCGGCAAGACGCGCGTGATTACGCAGAAGATCGCGCACCTGATCGAAGCCAAAGGTTTCGAGCCGCGCCACATCGCCGCCGTTACGTTCACGAACAAGGCCGCGGCGGAAATGCGCGAGCGCGTCGGCAAGCTGCTCGAAGGCAAGACGCTCACCACGCCCGGCAAGGAAGGCCGTAAAGTGCCGGTCAATCAGTTGACGGTCTGCACCTTCCACTCGCTCGGCGTGCAGATTCTGCGGCAGGAAGCGGAACACGTCGGCCTGAAACCGCAGTTCTCGATCATGGATTCGGACGACTGCTTCGGCATGATCCAGGAGCAGGTCGGCTCGACGGACAAGGGCTTCATCCGCAAGATCCAGTCGATCATCTCGCTGTGGAAAAACGGCCTCATCATGCCGGAAGAGGCGATCGCGATCGCCGCGAACGAGGACGAGCACCAGGCCGCGATCGTCTATCGCAACTACGTGGCGACGCTGCACGCGTATCAGGCGGTCGATTTCGACGATCTGATCCGGCTACCCGCTGAACTCTTCGCGAAGAACGAGCCGGTGCGCGACCGCTGGCAGAACAAGCTGCGCTATCTGCTGATCGATGAGTATCAGGACACCAACGCGTGCCAGTACGAGCTGCTCAAGCAGCTGGCCGGTCCGCGCGCGGCGTTCACCGCGGTGGGCGACGACGATCAGGCAATCTACGGCTGGCGCGGCGCGACGCTCGAAAACCTTGCGCAGCTCGGCAAGGATTTTCCGAAGCTGCATCTGGTGAAGCTCGAGCAGAACTACCGTTCGACGGTGCGCATCCTGACCGCCGCCAACAACGTGATCGCGAACAACCCGAAGCTGTTCGAAAAGAAACTGTGGTCCGAACACGGCATGGGCGACACGATCACCGTCACGCCGTGCAACGACGAAGAACACGAAGCCGAATCCGTGGTGTTTCGTCTCTCCGCGCACAAGTTCGAGCGGCGCGCGAATTTCCGCGACTACGCGATCCTGTATCGCGGCAATTTCCAGGCGCGCATCTTCGAACAGGTACTGCGGCGCGAACGCATTCCGTATGTGCTGTCCGGCGGCCAGTCGTTCTTCGACAAAGCCGAGATCAAGGACATCTGCGCGTATCTGCGCCTGATCGCCAACGCGAACGACGACCCCGCCTTCATCCGCGCGATCACCACGCCGCGCCGCGGGGTCGGCAATACGACGCTCGAGGCGCTTGGCTCATTCGCGGGCCAGGCCAAGGTGTCGCTGTTCGAGGCGGTGTACATGGGCGGCATCGAGGCGCGGCTGTCGCCGCGTCAGATCGAACCGATGCGCGTGTTCTGCGATTTCATGCAGCGTCTCACCGATCGCGCCGAAAAGGATGCCGCAGGCACCTTGCTCGACGAACTGATGGACGCGATTCACTACGAGGCCTATCTGTACGATGCGTTCGACGAACGCCAGGCGCAGTCGAAGTGGCAGAACGTGCTGGAGTTCATCGAGTGGCTCAAGCGCAAGGGTACGAAGGCTGAGCCTGACGGTTCTGAGAAGGGCGAAGCAACCGGCTTTGACAACGCCGATGGCCTCGCCGACACCGGCAAGAATCTGCTCGGCCTGATCCAGACCGTCGCGCTGATGTCGATGCTCGAAGGCAAGGAAGAAGATCCGGACGCGGTGCGGCTTTCGACGGTGCATGCATCGAAGGGGCTGGAGTATCCGCACGTGTTTCTGGTGGGCGTCGAGGAAGGCATCATGCCGCACCGCGGCGGCGCCGACGACGCGCCGATCGACGACGCGCGTATCGAGGAAGAGCGCCGCCTGATGTACGTCGCGATCACGCGGGCGCAGCGCAGCCTGCATCTGAACTGGTGCAAGAAGCGTAAGCGGGCGCGCGAAACGGTGGTGTGCGAGCCGTCGCGCTTCATCCCCGAAATGCTGCTCGACGACGCGCCGCCGCCGACCCCCGAGGAAGCGCCGATGTCGCCGAAAGACCGGCTAGCGAGTTTGAAGGCGTTGTTGCAGAAACCTTGAGCGCGAATGCGAGCGAGCGTCCGCGTTCGCTTGCAAGACCTCGCGCGCGGCAGGTGCATCGGCGGTTTTCACGAGCACTCGCGTTACAGTGGCACGGCTCGTTCACCGGAGACCGTTGCATGTCCACGCTGCCCCTCGCGCACTGTCGCCGCGCACTCGAAACCTACATCGACGCGAAGGACAACACGCGTGCCGAACGCATCGCCGAGGCGTTTGCGCCGGACGCGGTGCTCACCATTTCGTTGGCGACGTCGAATATTGCGTTTCCGGCGCGCACTGTCGGAATCGATGCGATTGCGAAAACGCTCGTGAGCGATTTCGGCGCTCAGTATGCGCAGTGCCGGACCTATTACGTGTGCGACTCGCTGGCGGTGAATGACCGCACGATCGAGGCATTACCGTGGCTGGTGGTGATGCGCGAGCTCGCGACCGGTGCCTTACGCGTCGGCCACGGCGCGTATCGGTGGATGTTCGACGAGACTGCACGCGTGGCGCAATTCCACATCCACATCGCGCGCATGGACGTCGTGCCCGATGCCGACGGTGCGTTGCTCGCAGCGTTGCAAAATGGCTTGAGCTATCCATGGCTCGCGCCGGCTGCCATGCAACGGCATTTCACGTCGCTCGCGCGCAGTACGCCGGCGTTGGCGTTCGTCGATGCGTTCAGCCTTCCGGCGGTCACGCCGGACGATACCCGCACCGGTGCGTAAATCGAATCGCGCATAAAAAAATCCCTGCTCGTGTAATCACGGCGCAGGGATTTTTCGTTTTGCCAGAAGCGCTAGAGAAGCGGGTTATTTCGCCGCGCTGACCATGTAATCGACGGCGGCCTTCACGTCCGCATCCGACGCGGTGGAGCCGCCTTTCGCCGGCATCGCGCCCTTGCCGTGCAGCGCATAGTTGTAGACGGTGTCCATCGGTTCCTTCAGACGCGCGGCCCAGGCGTCTTTGTCGCCGAATTTCGGTGCGTTCAGCACGCCTGCCGCATGACACGCCTGGCAAACCTGTTGATACAGCGCCTTGCCGGCTTGCGATGCGTCCGCGCTTTGCGTCGCGCCTGCTGCCGGCGCGGCTGCTTGCGGCACGCTCGCCATCGCCGCCATGGCCACTGCGGCCTGGGCGGCAGACGCGTCCGAGGCGCCGGCCGGCGCCGCGGCGGCTGCGCCCGAAGCTGCGGCCGCACCCGAAGCCGCCGCTGTGGGCTGCGCCGGTTCAGGGAAGCTCGCGCCGGAATTGTTCGCCATATAAGCTACCGCGCGGGCGATTTCGAAGTCGCTGTAGTCGTCCGGGCTGGTGCCGCCGCGCGCGGGCATCGCGCCCTTGCCGGTCAGCGCCGTGTGCAGGAGCGTGTCGAAGCCTTGTGCGATGCGCGGCGCCCAGTCGGCGGTATTGGTGAATTTCGGCGCGCCAGCCGTACCCGCCGCGTGACACGCGGAGCAAACGGCCTTGTAGACCTCTTCGCCGGATTTGTAGACGCGCGGCGCATTGGCGTCGCGGATGTCGACCTGCGCAAGCGGCTTGATGCGGGCGCCGACCTCGGCTTCGGAGAGACTGTCTGTGCCGGCGCCGGTACGAGTCGAGTTATCGACGTAGACCGCCAGCAGAACGATGATGACGATCGGTACGGCAAACCCCGCGATGATCGCTGCGACGAGCTGCTTGGGGGTTTTGATCGGGGCTCCGTGTGGTGCTTCGCTCATGCTTGTCTCGTCTCCGTGGGTATGTGAGCGGTACAGCGTGACGGCAACTTCTTGTTCTTGAATCAGCCACGGACGATTATAGACGCAACGTTTCGGCGGCGGCGAGCGGCGCGGCGAGGTGTTCAGCAGGCGTTTACCCGCATCGCGGGGCGCTCCTTGCGGCGCTCGGGCGGCGGTTTTGAAGCGCCAAATACCGCCATGCAGGCCGTCCGGTGGACGGTTTGGACGAAACCGGGTATCCTTGCGGTCTCGCTTTGGCGTCGCTCCCGCTCAGGTTGCCGCGCTTTCGTGTTGAAGCGCCCGTAGCTCAATGGATAGAGTACTGCCCTCCGAAGGCAGGGGTTGCTGGTTCGATCCCAGCCGGGCGCACCAATAGCCGTAAGGCTTTCAGCGGTTTCTCTGCTTCATCGTTTCTCCCCAGTACAGTGAAAATACAGTTAGCCGGCGGCCGTCTGCAGGTCGACGACCTGTGTGTGCGGCTGAACCCAGCGTGCCAGGTGATCGGCTGACAGTTGCGCGTAGCGTTGCACCATTTCCAGCGTTTCCCATCCTCCCAGCTCCTTGAGTACCTGCAACGGCGTGCCGCGCTGCACTTGCCAGCTCGCCCACGTATGCCGCAGATCGTGCAGCGGAAGCCGCGGATACCGGCGCGCTTCAACGCCTTTTTTCCACGCGGCAGTAACGGTCTGGTTAACCAGGAGGTGTATGGCTTGCCCGAATATCTCGGCGCGCTGCACGCGGCATGGTTGAACGAGTCGGCGACGCTCTTTCGCCGACGGTATTACGAGAATGGTTCACACGCCGGATTCATCCTGTACACGACGGACGCGGCGCATCGCATCCCGCCGCAGCTCATGGGGATCGTGCCGAGCAACACGGGAGGGTTTGGCGCGGCAGACACGGCTGCCCAAGTCTTCGGAGTGAACGAAATCGAACCGCTGCAACGGCGGTTCGCGCAGATTAACGAATGGCTTGGCGACGAGATCGTGCGATTCATTCCGTACACCATCGGCGCGGCAGCAGCGTAAGTTGGAGGCCTTCAGTGACGCAGCAACAGGTAGGCGGTGAAAGTGCCAATCAGCACAGCCCCCGCGCTATAGAACGCAGGTCTGTTTCGCAAGACATCCAGCCTGGACACAGGAGGCTTGTTCTCACCATCGAGGTTCCAATAGGCAATGCCTGGGTCTCCCGTTAGATTGCTGATAATCAGCCCGGCCGCACCGACGAACAGCACGAGCAGAATCACAAATGTTGGTGTTGACATGTCTTTATGCCTTGCTTAATCGTTGGCCCAATGCATGAAGACGGGTAGTTCTTCCTGATACATGTCGTTCGCAGCTTCACCGGCCATCCCGCCCAAGTTGCTACCGATAAACACGAGGGCGACGGCACATGCAGGTTCAGCCGGACCGCACACAAAGGAAACCGCGAGCCCTGCGAGGCTTCCCCCAATCATGCCGCCTCTTTGACTTTATCCTTGGCCGCGACCACTTCACCCGTCGCGAGAATACCTGTGCTGCTGTATTGAATCTGCTCGAAGCGGCAACTTAACGGTCTGCGCGGTGCCTACGCAAATGGCGCGCCTTGCGATCAGATGCACGTCCTCAGCACGGGATCCGGCTGTCCTCCGGCGACTCTGCTGCCCCGCGCCGCGCTGTTCCGTCCGGCTCCGTGAACCGTGTCTCCGGGGCGTCGTCCTTGCTTGCTCGAAGCATTGCTGCGACCAGCACACCAAGGCACGCGCCAAAGGATCCCCCTACACCAAAGCCAAATAAGAATTCCATCGTTTTTCCCCGTTGCAATTATTGAAGGATAGAAGCCAACCAGTCGTTCGCTGTCGGTGAGGGGCGCGCGCTCGAAATAACGCACCCGGTGCAGCACTATCCTGATTCCCCGAGCGCATCACATCATCCTCGCCAATGTCGACCGCGATCACGCCGCGCTGATAGCGCTCGCGGTTGCTGTCTTTCAATCGTCGCGCGTGACGCGAGAGACTAAATGACAAGGATCACGTTGAGGACGCGAGACGTATTTTCGTTTCCCGTCCTGCGGGAAATGCGAATGACGCGTTGCGGGCCTGGTGACGCGTTCATCCAGAGCGTCATCGAACGGGTTTGTTGCGTCTGTGTTCTGACGCGGCGATAAGAAACGGATTGCTGAGCCGCCATGATGGCAGCCGGCGTGTATGGACATAGTTTTCCCCCGGTTCGCGTATTGCCTTTTTACTGCTTGTGCTGCTGTATTAAATTTGCTCGATGCAGCGTCTTGATGGTCTGTAACATGCCGACGCAAATAGCGGGCCACCCCTGATTTCCCAAGGCGAGCATTTGAGGCAGGGGCGGGGGCGTTTTTCCAATGCTCCACGCCGGCACAAACTGTTTCAGTCATGTAACACGCTTGAGCGGAAGCGGCCGCCAAACCGGTCGACTCGGACGCTCTAATGATGCGTTTTTTATTTCCGTGGGCGCCTGCGAGCGGTACTCGTGCGCGGCATGGACACGAACGCCGAAGATGTTGCAAAAATGAAAACAAGGTGCGCTGCCGCGAGCGCTGATGTCCCGATCCGGCCCGGGCAGTTGCGATCAATTGCAGGGTGGGTACCCGGTCGTCAAGTTCGGGTCCGGCTTCCCTTCGGGCCACGCCAGCTCTGTCGGCATAATGGCGCTGTGTGCTGTGTGCTGTGTGCGAATCAGCGCCCCTCAGTACCGAAACGGTACAGCGTAACTCTGTTACGTAAGTGTGCGATTTTCGCGTGTGAGCGCCAATTCCACAGATTTGAGTGTGCAATTGCCGGAATGCCGAATGCGCACTATCGACCCACTGCGGTCCTTGGGACCGAAGCGAAGTAGGTGTCCGGTGTAGAACGTCTTTCGGTCGTTAAGTGAATCTAGCCCCGAGACGTCGTTCAACATCGGGGAGCATGTCACTCCCCGATCGAGGGCAGCGGAGCCGGAAGCTAATGCCAGACCTGGACCATCCAACCCAAAGCGCTTCACTGAAACGTGACGGACCTGACGGGACGGTGGTCTGGAAGCCGGGCGATATTTTCAAGAGCAATGATAGGCATTCCCCGACCTACCCGCTGATGTGATCCGCCCCGCCCGCCTCCTTGATGAAGGCGAGCAGGAGCTCGCTGAGCCGAACCGGCTGCTCCTGTTGGATCCAGTGACCGGCGCCGTCGATCAGCTCGATGCCCCCCATTCTCGTCGTCGCCTTCGTCCTCATAAGATCGAGCGCGCCCGGCGCCGAGTAGGTGCCCCAATCGCTCTTCCCGCCAATGAAGAGCGACGGGACATCGATCGTCTTGCCCGAAAACAGGCGCAACTCAGCGTTCAGGTCAGGATCGGAAAAGACGCGATAAGCCTGCAGGGCGCCTTGAAACCCCGTGCGGCCATACTCCTCCGTGTACACCCCAAGTTCCGTCTCGGTGAGCCATTTGCTGGCCAGGACCTCGGCGGAGGAAGGTTGGAATGGAGCGACGGTCTCGGGCATCGTCTTGCCGAGATCCATGACGTAATAGGTGGGCATTTGTGCAAGTTCTGCGGCGGTTAGCGCCTTCAACGGATGCGGCTTATTACCCGGCCAGTCGGCGCTCTTGACGTAGAAAAATGCACGAAGAAACGCGTGTAAGCCTTGAGGGGGGTGCCACATGTCATGGTTCGCCTCCCGTGTGCTCAGGTATTGCTGGTAATACTCTCTTGGCGGGTCGAGCGCCGCCAGCGCGGCCGCTAACTTTTGATTGCCAGTGTTCGGTTGAACCGACGATACCTCGCTTTCCGCAATGTTGAACGGAAGCGTCGGCGGACCGGGGAACGGTGCGCTCATCAGCACCACCGAGGGAAAGACGTCAGGTCGGGCTAGCGCACAATAGGCCGCCACGGGCGAGCCGAGGTCGTGCCCGACGAGCATTGCCGTACGCCGATACCCCAACGCCAAAACCAATCCAAGGGCGTCACGCGTCATATTCAAAAGGCTGAAGGGCGCTAGCTGGGCGTCATAGTCGTTCACCCAACCGGTGGTGCGGCCAAAACCCCGCTGGTCGGGCGCCACGACATGGTAGCCGGCGTCCGCCAGAATTGGGATGAGGTGTCGCCAGCCGTAAGCCAAATCGGGAAACCCGTGCAGAAGCAGCGCGAGTGGCCGGCCGAGGCTTTCGTAACCGGCCTCGAGAATATGGACATCGAGGCCGTTGACCCCACGGATCATGCGCGAGCGGACCCCCTTGGGAAGCGTTCCCTCGCCATATGTTGATGTGGTCAAGTCAATTCCTCCTACGAGGTTTGCGCGGGCGGGTCGAATTAAAGCCGCAACGAGGCTGACCGCGCCCATCGCTAAGACGGCTCGTCGGGACGCCGATGGCTTGAAGCTAGGTGGATGACTCATGACGGAACGCCACGTCCGCGTGCAAGCGTTGTCTTCAGCTTCAGCGAAAACGCACGCGACGAATAATTCGCACGGCGGCCGGGCAATCGAGGACGATCAGCCCCGACATGAAGACGCTCTGCATAGGGTGAGCGAGGAAACCCGCACGTTTCGTCTTCAGTTATTCCTGCCGCAATCTGGGCAGGCTGCGCATCACTGAACGAACCTTCTTGGCTTGCGATTGGGTCGGGGGGCATCGCCGGGCTCCTTGTATGGTGATCACCATAGTATGTCGATCACCATAGAATAATCAAGCGAAACGTGCTATGTTCTCGGCATGCCACGTAAGACTGACGCCCGCGCTCGCGCGATTGCCACGGCCGAACGACTGTTTCGCATCCAAGGCTACACTGCGACGGGATTGATCCAGATCCTTGAAGAAAGCGGTGCGCCTAAGGGATCGTTCTACTTTCACTTTCCACGCGGCAAGGCACAACTCGCAGAAGAAGCAATCGATAATTACGTTGCGAATCGAATTGCTGTATTACGGGACATCTCGGCGAATACGACGGGTGATGCTCTGAATTTTGTTCATCAGATTTTCAGGACATTCGCGGCCGAAATGGTCGCCTCTGATTTCCAGTATGGATGTCTAATGCAAAATCTGGCGAATGAGTTGCCCGCGCTCGACGCTGAGCTGACCAAACGGGTAGCGCGCGGATTTGCTGAGTCGACCGAGATTCTTGCGGAGCATTTTAGGGGGTGTGGTTTCGCTCCCGCGCGCGCGTCCTCTACCGCAGCCGCATTGGTAGCCGCCCTCGAAGGCGCGCGGACGATCGCCCGCCTGGAACGCACGCCGGCTATATTCGAGGCGCTCGCAGAGGTTAGTGTCCAACGGTGGGCTGCCTCCGGAGGGTGATCCGGTCCAATGTTCTCGGTCGGACGAAATTGGCACCGATCATCCTACGAAGAGCGTCGGTCTTTCGCGAATGTCCGTTCGCAGACGCCCAGCCGCCGGATGAATGTCTTGGCATTGTCCATTGCCGGACCGCCACAATCAGTTTGGCTTCGGCTTAAGCAGGAATATGTCACGCTAATTCTCTCGACTGCGTTCGCTTGGGTCGCGCTGAGGCAGTCGGGCGACTTGAACGCAAGGAGAATGGGCATGCAGACGAATTCGAAGAAGGCTGAACAGGTCGGCCTGCCGGCGACCTCACGGCTGAGCCGGTCGTACGGCAAGGCTGATTTTGTCGACGCATTTTCGGTGGACTTGCCAGCGACTGCTTGCAACGACGCAGAGTCTCTCGCTCGATACATCTTTGCAGGGCAACCCAAGTGGATCGCGATGCTGCTGGGAGTTCGAGACATTGCCGTTTGGCCATTCGGCCTTAAAAGAACGATCGATCTGAAAGTCGCGAAGGACGACCGGCTAAGTATTTTCCGCGTGTTCGAACGGCATAAAGACGAGATCATTCTGGGAGAGGACGACACGCATCTTGATTTCCGCGTGTCGGTTCTCGTGCAGCCTGCATCTGAGGACCGGTCCCAGCGACTGATAGTCACTACGCTTGTCTTCTACAATCGTCTGCTGGGTCGGGCCTATCTTGGCCTTATCGCTCCTTTCCATCGCCTCGTCGTGCGAGCCTCGCTCGACCGGGCACAGAAGCTCGGATGGCCCGGCCGGTAGCGGCGATTCCGATCAACGCGCCTTCCAGCGGGCCGTAGATGGCCAGACGCTCAAAGTCGCGGGTTCCTGAGAGCGGCCAGGACTAGGCGTAGCTATCCATTTCCACCTGATCAGTCACGCGCTCGCCCCCTTCACTAGCAGGCACTCATGGCTGCCTGACGGTTTTCCTTATCAACACCGTCTTCGGATTGGTAAAGAGTTGACGACCTTCAGCACCATGTTCCGTACCGAGGCCTGATTGTTTGTGTCCGCCAAACGGAATGTCAACGCCTTGGGTATGGATCTCGTTCACCCAGACCATTCCCGTTTCCAGACGGTTCGCTACCGCAACTGCGGCTTGGGTATCGCGGCCCCAGACCGAGCCGCCGAGGCCGAACGGGCTGTTATTGGCGCGATCGATTACATCGTCTACATCGTCGTAGGCGATGATCGGTACTATCGGGCCAAACTGCTCCTCCTGTACGATTTTCGCGTTCTCCGGTGGGTTGTCGACAACCGTAACCGGAATAAAATAGCCGGGGCGGCTTTCGTCGACGTTCCCACCAAGAACAATCTTCTGGCCGTTAGCCTTGATGTCGTCGAGAAAATCTTTCACCTTTTCGTACTGCATTCTGTTCTGCACCGGTCCGATCGTAACCTCAGGATCGAGCCCGTTGCCAAGCTTTTGTTGCCGGGCATAGTCGACGAAGGTCTTCACGAAATCGGAATAGAGCGACCGGTGAACGTAGAGACGCTTGATACCGACACACCACTGGCCTGAGTTACCGATAGCCCCCCAAAAGAGTTGTGGGATGATCGATCTGTAGTCTGCGTCGGGAAGCACAATCGCTGCGTCGTTACCACCCATTTCAAGCGTCACGCGTTTGACCGTTCCAGCGGCAGCGCGCAACACGTGCTTTCCCGTCTCTGTAGAACCTGTGAAACTGATCTTGGCGATGTCTGGATGATTGGTCAGCAGCGGGCCAAGTTCATTGCCGCCCGAAACAACCGACAGCACGCCTGGCGGCAGGACGGATTGCGCAATCTGCCCAAAGCGCAGTGCTGATAACGGAGTAAAGGGCGAAGGCTTGATCACCACGGTGTTGCCAGTAATCAGCGCAGGCGCCACCTTCCAAAGTGCAAGCAGCACCGGAAAATTCCACGGTGTGATGGCACCGATCACGCCGAGCGGCGTATGGTGCAGTTCGACAATATGTTCTTCGGTCTCCTCGACGATCTCGACCGGAATTCGACGGGCGGCAATCTGACGAATCCACGAGATAGACTGATCGACCTCCGGCTCCGCCATGGTCTTCAGCGGCTTCCCCTGTTCAAGGGTCAGCAGGCGTGACAGCTCGTCCCGATGTACTTCGAGTGCGTCGGCGTAGGCGTTGAGGTACTTCTGGCGCCCGTCGTAGCCAAGCGCAGACCAGGCTTTAAACGCATGCCTGGCCGCTGCGACGGCTTCTTCAAGCTGCTCGGCTGAGGCTGCCGGAGCCTTGGCGAATACTTCACCAGTAGCCGGGTTGATTACGTCAAAGCTATCTTGCGACTTCACAAGATTACCAGCGATGCTGAGGTAATACGGGCCGTTGAAAATGCCAACGGACTGAACTGCTTGTGGTAATGCAGACATGAATTGTTCTCCGAGGTATCGACGCTGAGGTGCCGCTGCCGCGAATCCCTGCAACAAAAAGGCGCGGTCTTTCGGCGCTTGGTAGGACTACTGACTTTGAAAAAATCTAGTGTTTTTTCAGTCAGCCGCTAGTACGGAAAACGCCGGCTGGGTGCTTACGCTGGGCCGCTCCTGCATTCTTTCGTACCACGCCAGCAGCGCGGTGCACTCGGCTGGCACTGGCAGCTTGACGATAGAAGCGAAGACCAGGCCGCCGATTACGGTGATGTCCGCCATCGAAAATTCGTTGCCGGCAACGTACGGCTGGTTTCGTAGAACAGCATCGAAGTAATGCATCCCGCGCAGGGCCTTGTCGCGCTGCCTGAATCCCCATTCGGGGTTCTGGTACAGCTCGACCTGCGGCCCCAGCCCCGGCGTCCCGTGATGGAAATACACGCTTATTGCGTCGAGCAGTTCCAGTTCGGCACGCTTGCTCATCATGTGGATCAAGCCTTTTTCGAGCGGCGCCCTGCCAGTCAGCGTCGGCACGCCATCGAGTCCATCAAGGTACTCCGTGATGGCCGTGCACTCGGCAATGCAGGTCCCGTCATCGAGTTCGAGCACCGGCAGCGTGCCCGAGTAGTTCTTGCTCGCCATAAATTCGGGCTTCTTGTGCTCGCCCGCATACAGATCGACCAGCACGAACCGCACTCGCGAGTGCAGATTCTTCTCCGCCAACGCAATGCGAACACGCGTCGGATACGGCCCTTGCGGGAAGTCATAAATCGTCATCGTCGACAACTGATTGTCATTGATGCTCGTCGCAATAGCACTCATTTGGCTTTCCTTCCGCAGTTGTGTTGTGACGAACGGCTTGGCCTACCTAACGTTCGTTAGGTTTACGATATGCGTTACAATCCGGGTTGTCAACACTGAGTAGTCGATGCGGAGAACCGTACAAGTGAGGAACGAATCGAACACAGGCTCCAGGGAGCGGATCCTGGCGGCGGCCACGAAGATTGCTCAGGCCCACGGCTACAGTGGGTTGAATTTTCGGGATCTCGCGGAAGACGTCGGTATCAGACCCGCTAGCATCTATCACCACTTCACGAACAAGGCCGACCTCGGTGCAGCGGTGGCACGACGCTATTGGGAGGACTCGGCAGCGGTTCTTGAAGCCCTCCAGGCCGAATCCCCGGACCCGTTGCACTGCCTGCACCGCTATCCCGAAACGTTTCGCAAGGCGCTGGAAAACGCAAATCGCATCTGCTTGTGCAGCTTCATGGCTGCCGAAAGCGATGACCTTCCCGGTGACGTGATGAAAGAAGTCCGAACCTTCGCTGAGGTGCACATTGCTTGGCTGAGCAAGGTTCTCTCAGCGGCGGAGGTTGTTGACTCAAAAGGGAGTGATCAACGGGCCCGCGCTATCTTCGCCGCCGTAGCTGGCGCACAGCTCATTGCGAGGAGCCGTTCGGACGTCTCCCTCTACGACACATTGATCGACGGCTATCGTGCGGCCGGTCTACTTCCTGCCTAGCACGCTTATGAATTGCGGGATACACCCTCGCCCCGCATTGTTGCCGCAACTGGGGCGGCTCTTGCGTGAAGATACATCAGTGCTCGCGAACTGATTTCGTTGGCTGAACCAGGGGTGGTGACGGTGAACGGATGAACCGCTTCCAAAAGCTGCAGGTGGGAAGGGTGCCAGGTAGCCGGCCCCATAGGGGCGTTTTTACGGGCGATCGTCGCCTGTATTTCGCAGTCCCCTCCCCGCCTGCGGCGTTCGCTTAGCCGCCCGGTTTTGATTCGCACGCCAGGGTGCCCGGTGTGGCCATACTGCGAGGCGACTGACGTTGTTTTGTTAGGCTGAACAGTGATGCATATTGATGCGAGGTGACACGTTTTGGTAAGCGGATCGGGATGAGGTCAACATCGAAGGCGCGTCGAAATAGGAAAGGCTAAACGCGGGTCTTAGAAGACTATTCCTTGCCAGGAAAGATGCTGTCTCCGCCAGCGGCGATATTGCCGCCGGATGGTTCGAAGCTCATATGAAACTGCCCTCCCACATAGCATCTAGTTCGCCGGCGCAGCCGCCGCCGCCGTCGCAACATCTGCTTTGAACACCGTATTCCAGTCGTCCTTCATATCGATCACGATCCAGCCTTTCGTGTTGGCTTCGTCCAGACCCTTGTCGAGTTTGCCGCTTTTCGACGTGCGGTCGTACGCATATTCCCGCTCCCCGTCCGTGTGATGAAGCAGCGCCGAGAGGCGTGGGCCGTCGCCCGCCGAGGTCCATTCGAGCATCGGCACGTCGCCGTCCGCGTTGCCGAACGCGATCACCGGACGCCTGCCGATCACGCGGTCGATGGCGAGCGGCTTGGCCGCGCCATCGACCAGGTTGTCGACCTGCGCGAGGCGAGTCAGCGACGCCGCGCCGTTGGTCTGGCTGTACTTGTACTTGACGGTGCTGCCGATCACCTGCTCGGGCGGAATGCCATACACACGCTGCGCCATCTCGCGGACGAACTCGACGTCGCCGCCGCTCACCAGATAGGTCTTGAAGCCGTTGGCGCGCAGATAGCCGAGCAACTCGAGCATCGGCTGATACGCAAGCCCGGTGTACGGGCGGTTAAAGCGCGGATCGCTCGCGGTGTCGAACCATTCGTGGACGAGCGCGCCGAATTGATCGCGGGTCATGCCGGCATGCGCCGCCGCCAGCACCTTCATCGAGCCCGCATCGCCGCTCGCCGCGACGCCTTTCAGATTGCCTTTCAGAATCGAGCGGAACGGGTCCTGCCGTTTCCACTCCGGATGCCGTGCGGCGACGGCCTTCACACGCTGCAGTGCGAACACCATTTGTACCGATGCGGGCTGTTCGGGCCATAGCGTGCCGTCGTTATCGAATACGGCGATCCGGTCGGCGCGCGCAATGAAGTCTTTCGACTCGGGCGTCGTCACCAGCGTGACGAAATCGACGATCGAGCGCCTGGCCGCGGTGTCGTTCCATGAAGCAAGCGCGGCGCCCGTCGATGCGCTAGCCGACGATTCGCCCGCGTCGTGGCGCGGCGTAACGGCGCAAGCTGAAAGAACTACAACGGTCAAAGCAACGCAATACCGGTGCATCGTGCGAATCATGAAAGCCTCATCAATAACAGTGACAGTGGGTCGTCCTGAAGCGAGCGCAAGTCTAATGGCGCGCAGCGATTATTGCAGCCCCTAACTGTTGCTTTTTTGAACAACGGCTTTGATGCCTGGCATTAGCAATGGCATATACGGCGATGCGGCCTTTACAAATTAGCCAAACAATCGCTCATGTTGACGACAAATAATGCGATTGGAATATATAAAAAGACAGTCCAGTCGGAAATTGACTGGCTTTCGTTCGTACGCGCGGCGTCTCTGTCCGGGGAGCGTCCATGCAAGCTCTATATCCGGCTATACCCCCTTCGTAGGCTAACCGCAAGACTTGGCAGGATTGAGCCGCGCATCTTATACGTTTTGCATACTTTCCCGTCTGCATGAGGCTAACGGGCTAGGCAAACTCGCTCCGGTGATTAAATCGATTCAATCGAAGAAAAATGTAGCGCCCGTTCTTTGTCTGTTCTTTGTCTTTATTTGCGTATGCAAAGGGATCAGGTCACCTATAAGAAATATTCCGTAGACGAGGCAGGAGAATGCGTAGCAAACGCATGCTTTGGCCGGTAGCGTTATGCGTCGCCGCGGTACCGGTGTCGTCAACGGTATTTGCGCAGGCGGGCGCCGACACCGGCTTCTCGCAAGGAAATATTCCGTATATCGCGCAATCGTATGTGTCGTTGCGCGGCGCGTCCGACGCCAGGTTCGAGGACAACAGCAACAACAACACCCGTAACGCGCTCGTGTGAAACAACGGCCATGTGTATGCGGGTAGTAAGGGGAGCGTCTACCGTCATCTGCAAGACGGCGGCAGGGAGCGGCGCAGCGCGAACGGGTGGCAGCCGGTTCAGCAGAGTGCGAATCAGACCCAGCAGTTCGAATCGCTAAAGCAGGACCATGATCTGGGCAATGCCAGGGCGAGTGGGCAGTTTCAGGCGGAGCGGCACTTCGGCGGCGGGGGGCGGGCGGTTCAGGTGGTGAGGTGGCACGCCCGCAATCCGATCAGACGCTCGGGCCGCGTTCACAGATCGCGTATATGCTCGAGCACAAGTCGGGGTAGACGCGTCCCAACTCGAAGCAGCCGTCCAGATACGCCCTGGATATGATGCCGGCCTGTAGCGCGGCGTCGATCTGGAAGTTGGCAAGGCCCTTGAAAAAGATCCCGCCTTCCGTAACCGGGCGGAGCTTCGCGGCTCGCAGATCCGCCCTCAGCGTGTCGATCGAATAGGTCACTCTATGGCCGTGTGCCGCCTCCGCCGCCGTTACCGCGGCCGGATGATCGATCAGCCCCATGTTGACGGCGATCTGCCGCGATCCCGCGCGTGCGTTCGGCGCGGCCACGAACAGGCGTCCACCCTCGGACAGCCAGCTACCGATCCGGCTTAACACATCGACCGGATGATCGAGGTGTTCCAACGTGTGGATCAGGAAAATATTGTCATAGCGTTGTGCCGGCTCGAAGGTCTCGAACGTCGAGTTGTGAAATTTGACTGTGCCGTCGACCTTGCCTGACGCGACCGCGATGCAGTCCGCCGATGCCTCGACCACTTCAAGCGCGTCGAAGCGCTGGGCGAGCAATCGCGTGTAGTTGCCCTCGAAGCATCCCAGCTCGAGCGCATTGCCTTTGACGAGGAACGGAGTAAATGTCCGAAGCATGTACTCATGCATCAGGTAGTCGAAATCGTATGCGTAGCGGTGTTCGGGATGATCTTTCGCTTCCGCGTTGTAGTCTCTGCTCATGAATTCAATCCTGTCCACGTTGATAGAAACGCAGGTCGACCGGAACGTAAAACTCCTCGAGCGACTCAGGCACCCGGGCGTTGAAGCCTAGTACCTGGCGCATCCACGCATTACATCGATCGAGATTGTCGTAGCCGAAAAGCCGGGCGTAGTCGAGCTGCGGTTTAAAGAAGGGGCTGGTGAAGGTCAATGTCAAAGCGCGCCTTGGCGCGTTGGTAGCATTGCGGCCAGTTGCATGCCACATCCGCGAATCAAACAGCAAAACGGAGCCACGCTCGCCGGTGGCACGCGATGCCTGTGCGTAAAACGTTTCGTCGTCGGGCTGCTGCGCGATGTTTTGCGAGCGCGAAAGGATATGTGTCGCGCCATTGTCCAGCGTGAAATCGTCGAGCATCACCAACGCATTCAGCATGAAGCGCCGCGTGTCGGAGCCGAAGCGGATATCGCGGTGTACGTTCTGCACGTAGGAGCGCGAGTCGCGCTCGTTGATTACGCCGCCGTACGAATTGAGGACAAAGTTGCCGTCGAAGAATCGTTTGAAAACCGGCTCCAGGACTGAGAGCTCCGTCAGCAGTTCGACATAACACTCGCTATCCATCAACAGGTGATGCAAGGTGCCGGCGCTGTTTTCCTGCACGCCATTGCGTTGCCGGATCTCGTCGCGCAACTTGAGGGAGGGGGCTAGTGCCTCGACCAGCGAGTCTATCAAATCGGTGCGAATCAGCTGGGGAAGGATGGTCCAGCCTGCCGTTGCAAGCGCAGTGTCGTGTCGGGCATCAATCGTATTCATGAATGGGGCGAGGCAACGGGAAAGGGTGAATGGCTCAGAACCGATCAGCAGCGAGCATGGCCATCGGAACGACGTCGACGTAGTGCCCGGCTTTGAACGCCGCCTGCCGCATCAGGCCCTCGGCGCGAAACCCCACTTTCTCGTAGAGCGCAATGGCGCGCGCATTGGACGAGAGTACGGTCAACGAAACACGGTGCAGATTGAGGTCGCTGAATGCATGCTCTAGCGTCAAGCGTGTTGCGGCCTCTCCGATCCCCTGGCCGCGCGCCGACTCTGCGCCGATCTGGATCGAGAACTCCGCGCATCGGTTCACCCAGTCGATTCCCAGCAGATACGTCACGCCAATCACTTCCTGAGTAGACGCCAGACACACCGCGAGACGAACGTTATTCGCGCGGGAACCGAGATAGCTATCGAACCATTTGCCGTCGATCTCGGGGCCCACATGCCGGAAGGCACCGCCGAGCAGACTTACCAGCGCCTGATCGGCGCGCCATGCATTGATGGTCGGAAGGTCGCCGCGTTCGATCTCACGTAGGAATATCTTGTCGTTGATCATCCGAGTCGGTCCAGTAAGCGTTGCACTATCGACGCCAAATCATCGCGCGTGAGCCGCTGATCGCACGGTAAGAAAAGCGTCGAGGCAGGAAGATCGCGTTCGAACTCCGGCACTCCTTCGGCGGTCCCGACGTCCGGCCAGTAGCTTGGCGTGTAGACGCGTTGCGCCCGAAGCGCTTCGCGAAGTCCTGAGGGTGCGCCGAAATAGGGGTAGCAAAGCGGCACGGCACCTTCGCTATGGTGAAACGTGAAGCGGTTGTGGCGCTGCAGCTTCTGGTGCAAGAAGGCAAAGTTCGCCGCTCGCCTTGCGCGCACGGCGTCGTAGTCGACGCTCGCGAGCATGCGCTGTGTCAGTCGCGACATCTGCAACGGCTCCTGATTTTTCAGGCTTTCTTCGGCTGCCGCGTAGTCTGCGTAACCTGCCTCCGCATCTTGCGCCAGTCGGCTCAACAGATGCGTGCAGCGTTGTACCGAGGCATGGTCGATCGAATTCGGCATATCAACCGGCTGCTGCGTGATGAGATACCCACCATCCGGCACACCGAGGAATTTGCGCGGTGAGTACAGCGTCGCTAGGCAATCGCGTGGCTGCGCGAACAATGCCTGGGCATTGTCGATCACGACACGCTCGCGCGGAAACCGGTTGAGCACGTCGTCGACCTGGCGCTCGCACAGGCCGAAGTAATTCACGTAGAGAAGCCACTCATCCTGCGCGAGGTCGACGGATTGCACGCGCAAATCCGAGTCGAGCCGATAGCGTTTGACCGGTGTGCCGGCCATGCGCAGCGGCTCGATCATGGCATCGCAGATGTACCAGGGTATCCAGACAGCCGTGGGGCGCAGCGAGCGAAGCATGGCTAAGAACGCTGCTCGCGACGACTGAAAACACAGCGCGCCGTCGTGAAGGGTCGACCCGGCCTGTGGCAGTTCCAGCTCGAAGTATCCGCCGATTGCGCGTGACTCGTCGGCGTTCATGCGGTCACCTGCACGCAAAGCATGTCTCTAACGCAGTCTTTGCTGTTGAACATCAGCACGTCGAGAATCGATAAAGCCGGGTGGAATGCATCGTCGAATTGCGAGTACGGACAGAGGTTTGGCTCGATGAAGGCGAGCTCGACGCCGCGCGCAGAGAACGCTTTGCTGTCGTAAAGTGCCCGGCCGCCCGGCAGGTTCAGATAGATGCGCGCTTGCTCCTTCGCGCAGATGTCGATCACCCGGGCCGCGCCTTTGAGCTGCGCATTGTTGTATGTTGCCGAGGTAGCGACGAACTCGGTGTCGATCTCCAGGTACTTACAGATTTCCACGACGGTGTGCGACGCAAGCAGCGAGATATGCTCAAAAGGCGCCGACAGAATCTGCTGGACCAGTTCACTGATACGTAGATAGTGGGGCGCTTTCGCATACGCGTGGCGAATCGATTCGAGCAGCTTACGGAGCCAATGCTCGCGCGGCTGGATCAATACCTCGTTGATCTTAAGCGAAGGGCTTGCTCCGGCAAGCGGCACAGTCACATACCGGACCTCTGAGCCCAGCAACATTCGGTTGCGGTTGATCCAGCCGTTCTTGATAAAGTTCACGTCGTCGTAAAAGACGAACTTGTCGACTGCGGCCGCCAGCTGGAAATATCCGATATACGGAAACAGGTAGGGCTGCATGATCGCGAGCTTCATGACGTTCAGCAATCCGCAATGAGTCCGATGATGCGATCGAGCATGTTGTCCGTCAGCGCCGGGAAAATCGGCAGACACAACACCTGCTGCGCGGCGGCATGCGCGACCGGCAGGTTTTCGCGGCGCGCGGACGGCAGGCCACGATAGATCGGAAAGTCCGAGATCAGCGGGTAGAAATAGCGGCGTGCGTAGATGTCGTGGTCCCGAAATTTCTGATACAGCGCGTCACGGCTGATCGGATATTCCGGACCGACGAGAATCGGAAAGTACGAGTGGTTCGCCACTTTTTCGCCCGCTTTCGGCAGGCAACGGATGCCTGGCACGTCGCGCAGCCGTTCTCGATAGATCGCGTCGATCTGCGCGCGCCGTGCCAGCGCTTCGTCAATATGCTGCAATTGCAACAGCCCGAACGCGGCGTTGATTTCGCTCATCTTGCCGTTGATGCCGGACGCAACTACTGTCACTTCGTCGACAAAACCGAAGTTCTTCAGATGATCGATGCGCTGCTTCGTCTTCGCGTCCTGGCAGATGATCGCACCGCCTTCGAATGTGTTGAAGACCTTGGTCGCGTGAAAGCTCAGCACTGCGAGGTCGCCGTGTTCGAGTACGCTGCCGGCTTCGGTTTGCACGCCGAAAGCATGTGCCGCGTCGTAAATCACCTTCAGGTTGTAGTTATCCGCGATCTTCTGGATCGCTTCGACGTCGCATGGCTTACCGTAGCAATGCACCGGCATGATCGCGGTGGTTTGCGGCGTAATCGCCGCCTCGATCTTGGCAGGGTCGAGGTTCAGCGTCGTCGGATCGACATCGACGAATACGGGCTTGATACCGTTCCAGACCAGCGAGTGCGCAGTCGCAACGAACGAATATGGCGTCGTGATCACTTCACCGGTCACGCGCAGCGCCTGTAGCGCGGTGAGCAGCGCCAGCGTGCCGTTGGTGAACAGCGCCAGATGGCGCACGCCGAGGTACTTGCACAGGGCCGCTTCGAACTGTTGGTGAAACGGACCACCATTGGTCAGGACTTTGCTATCCCAGATCTGCCGAAGATAAGGAATGAATTCTTCGAGCGGCGCGAGATGCGGCTGGGTGACGTAGATGCGCTCATCGGTCTGCGACTCGACGGCGCCAAGCGGTAAGGCTGCGTTCACTTGTTTTCCCCTGTTTCGGAGGGTGCGGTCGTGTCGGCTGCGGCGCCAGTAGCGTCCTCTGCCGATACGCCGAAGGCAGTGGCCGGTTGGCCGTCGCACCAGCGTTGCCACATGATCCGCAACGCGCGCGACAGGCCCGCGGCCACCACCTCGGGCCGGAATGCCGCCGATGCCAGGCAGCGCTCGCGCAAGCCGGTCCGGAGTGCCGCGAGTGCGGCAATGTCGGAGGACAGCGCGACGCCTTTAGCGACGAAGTCCGCCTTATCCGTTGCAAGAAAATCTTGCAGTCCGACGTGGGACATCCAGGTCGCGCCGGCGCGGCTCGGGAGTGTGTCGCCGGCGATCGTCAGTGTCGGCACGCCCATCCACAGCGAGTTCAGGACCGTGGTCGAACCCGTGTACGGGAACGTATCGAGGCAGATATCGACGTGGAAATGCTGCTGCAGATAGACCGGAATACTCGAACGGCGGCGGAACAGGAGGCGCTCCCGTGCGATGCCCGCGTTGGCGAACCAGTCGATCAGCAACTGTTCGTCTTCGTCGCTCCCGATAGCGCCGAGCAGCATTCGTGACGAAGGTTGCGCATGCAATAACTCCGCCCACAGGGCGATCACGTCGGGACGCAGTTTGTTCAGCCGGTTGAAACTGCCGAAGGTCACGTAGCCGTTGTGCATGGCCGGCAGGATGTTGACCGGCGGCGCGCTTTTTTCGGGCAGGAAGGTCGCGTTGGCTGGCAAATGGACGATTTTCTCCGAGAACATGCGCTCCGCGGGGCCGAACGGCACGCCGAATCTGTCCACGAGGTAATAGTCCATCGCGCTCAGGCCCGTGGTGGCTGGATAGCCTAGCCAGCTCACCTGGATCGGTGCGGGCTTGCGCGCAAACGTGAGAAGCCGGTTGCGGCCCGTGTGCCCCGAGAGATCGAACAGGATATCGATCCGCTCGTCGCGGATTTTGTTGGCCAGCTGCGCGTCGGGCATGCCGGTAATCTGGTGCCATTCATCGGCGCAACCGCGCAGCAATTGGGTGTAATCGTCTTCCGCGATGTGGTTGGTGTAAATGTGCAGAGACACGCTCGGATCTTTCGCCAGGTGCTCGACGATCGGCAGCAGGTAAGACGACACGGCGTGACGGAACAGATCCCCGGAAACAAGGCCGATTTTCAGTTTGCGGTTCGGCGCGCGCTTGTTCACGTGACGCGGCCACTGCGAGCGTACCGGTGCCTCATGAATCTGGGCGAAGTTAATGTGTTCGGCGAATAGCGTGTCCTGATCGATCTCAGGATTGTGAGCCAGCGTAAATAGAAAGTTGTCCGCGGCGATTGCATCTTTCGGGTTTTTCTCCACCGCTGTGCGGAAGCTCCGCTCGGCCTCGGTCACCAGACCCAGATCGAGTTGCAACACGCCAAGTGCGCTATGCGTGCCGGAACTGTCAGGCGCTAGTTCGACTGCACGCCGTGCCGCGGCCAAACCCTCTGCCACACGTCCCTGGTGTACCAGAACCATGCCGAAGATCCGTTGTGCTTCGGCATAGTCGGGATTGATCGCGATGATTGCTCGACAGACTTCATCCGCTTCCTTGAGCATGCCTTTCAGTCGCAGCGTGTCCGCAAGGACGGTGCGGCTTTCCAGTTCCTCCGGCAGCAGTTCGGCTGCTCTGCGCAAGGGGGCAAGCGCGTCGTCGTACCGGCCCAGACGATGCAGCGAAATCCCGAGCCAGCGCCACGTGTTACCGTCGGCAGGAAAGCGCTCGGTAAGCGAGCGGCTGAGTTTAACTGCTTCAGAGATCTGGCCTTTGTTATACAGCGAAGTGAAGCGCGTCGTTTCCTGCTGGCTGACCCGCCGTCCTGACGCAATGCTGGACTTGCCCGCCTCCGTGGCCGCAGACGTCGCCGGGGCGACCGTTTCAGCGGCAGCGCCGTTTTCAGTCGTGGGTCTTTCGATTGGCACCTGAAACGTGGGGATGACCTTGTCCGGATGCGACATTCGCACGATCAACCCATCCACCGCCGGCCCCTTTAACCCTTGTTTCTGGCCCATTTCCAACGCCAGCCACGCGGCGGCTACTTCGTTGGCGTCGATCAACGCGTTGACATAGGCCACCCAATACTGGCCGTTACGCGGCTGGAGACCGAGGCTCTGCTCGAAATGTGGCAATGCGTCTGCCGGACGGCCGATCTGGACGAGCAGCACGCCGAGGTTGTAAAGCACGTCGGCGTGGTTCGGCCGCGCATCGAGAATTGCCCGGTACAGCGCTTCGGCATCATCGAATTCGCCCTTGTGATGGTGCTCCAGCGCCGTTTGCAAGACGAGCGCGATGTCATGCTCGAGTTGTTGTTCGGGCGTCAAGGGCTCAGCGGTCGGCTGCTCGTACAGGAGAGTCATGGTCTCAGCGCAGAATGGTCTATGAAGGAAATTGTGCGACGAGGCGAGGGTTTCCGATGCGAGGAGATGACGGTGAAAAAGCCGCCTGTTTGCCGTATGGAGGGGGGCGCGGAAACTCGGAAGACAAGAAAAAAGCCCGCACGAGGCGGGCTGAGGGAACGAGCGCGCCCTCACTTCAGCGCGTAGTTCTTATTGTTGGGTCAAGCGGGTTGTCCGACTCTTTTTGGCAGGACAATGGCCATCCGGTCCAGGGTTGCCTACATGCGGGCGATGCGCTGATATTCGCCGGCGGCCTTGGTGCGCCCGATCGCCGCGTCGAACTCGATGTGCAGTTCGTTTTGGGTGGTTTGCGCATCGGCGAGAAGCGCCTCATCGATCGCCCGGATCCGCCGGATCATGTCGAGCGCGGCCGGCTCCTGATTCGCGGTCAGCAACATCAGCAGCGGCGAGCGCGCTTCGGTCAGTCGCGCCGCTTCCGGCCAGTCGGCAAGCGAGACCGCCTGCTCGATCGCCCGGGTCATCGACAGCAGACGTTCGACCAACTCCGTCTGGTTCATTTCGGTCGCGTCCATTTATTTAGGCCTTGTTGGTGGCCAAAGCACCGGCGCTGTTGGTGCCGCCGAACAGGGCGGTCAGGTACTGCGAGTTGTTGTTCATCGTCGCCATCAACGTGTTCAGCGCGGTGAATTGCGCCTGATACTGGTTCGTCAATTGCGTCGTGTAGGTGGCGAGCGAGGTTTGCTGCGCGGTGATGCTCTTCAGATCGGCGTTCAGCGCGGTGTTGCGCGTATCGATGATGCCGCCGGTCTGCGTGAAGGTGGTGATGCTTTTATTCAGCTGCGCGGCAATGCCGTTGGTCGAGTTGAACAGCGAGGCGATCGTCGCCGGGCTGCTGGTCAGCGCGGTGGTGAGCTTGCTGCTGTCGACCACCAGCGTGCCGTCCGCCGGGCTGTCCTTCAGCGTAATGCCGATCGACGCCAGCGTGGTGCCCGAGCTGCCCGAGCCGACGGCGCCGCCGACGATCGTGGCCAGCGTGTTCTTGATCGTCTGCAGCGTCGAATCGCCCAGCAGCGGGCCTTGCGAGCTGGACCCCGCGGTGTAAGACGAGAGCGAGGCCATCGTCGTGACGACGGTGTTGTAGAGGCTGACGAAATTGGTGATCGCGGTGTTCTGCGACGTGGTGTCCTGCGAAACGGTCAGCGTCTGCGTAGTGCCTGCCGAAGCTGCCGTCAGGTTCATCGTGACGCCCGAAATCGCGGTTGTGACGGCGTTGCTCGAGCTGCTCGCCGCGATCCCGCCGACCGTGAACTCCGCGTCCTGGGCCGACGCGCTTTGCGTCCAGGCCTTGGAAGTGTTCGACGAGACGATCGACGATGCGCCGCCGGTGGTGCTCGCGGTCGACGTCACGCCGAGGCTCGACAGGCCGTTGTCGGTCGTCACGTTGCTGGTCGAGACGTTGACGACGTTGGCTGCGCCCGTGCTCGCGGAGCGCAGCACGAGGTGGGCGCCGTCCGTACCGGTCACGATGGTTGCGGTGACGCCGGGGTTGCTGCTGCTGGCGTTGATCGCGGAGGCGATGCCGGCGAGCGTGTTGTTAGTGCTGTCGACGTTGACGTTCATCGACTTGCCGCCGAGCGAGATCGTCAGCGTGCCGGTGCCCAGTTGCGTAGTGGCGCCGAACGCCGCCGACGACAAGGCCTGCGAGCTGGCGATCTGCGTCACCGCGACCGAATAGCTGCCCGCTGCCGCGCCCGCGCCCGCCGTTGCCGTCAGGCCGGTGCCGCTCGCGGTTGCCGCGAAAGTCGACAGCGTGGTGCCGTTGGCGAGGTTCGTGATGCCCGATTGCAACGCGCTCAGCGCTGAACTCAGTGCGCCATACGCGGACAGCGTGGTGTTGTCTTTGGTTTGTTGTGCCGTCAGAGCCGCGGTTTGTCCTGCGGTCTTCGCGTTCACGAGTGCCGAAACGAGCGTCGACACGTCCATCGACGAATTGCCGGTCGAGCCGCTGATGATCGATTGAGCGGCCGACTGCAGCGCAGCATTGGCGCTTGCCGTAGAAGACGTGGTTGAGATCGAGGACATGCAGAGGCTCCGGGCGTCGAGGAATCTGTTTTTGGTGTTGCGCGATGCTACATCACTACGGAACGAAAATGCACAGCGGGAGGCATGCCTCCCGTTGCTTGAAACCCGGTGATGCGCCGCACTTGCGCGCGGCGCATCATCTTACTCTGCCAGCTCTTACTGCAGGAGCTTCAGAACTTGCTGCGGCAACGAGTTTGCTTGCGCCAGAACCGAGATGCCGGCCTGTTGCAGCACTTGCGCCTTGCTCAGGTTCGCCGTTTCTTGTGCGAAGTTGGCGTCCGTGATTTGCGATTGTGCCGACGACAGGTCGGTCGACTCAGCTTGCTGCGACGTTGCGATTGAGGTGAAGCGGTTTTGTGCTGCACCCAGCGAAGCTTGCAGGGTGTTCACGGTCTGCAGTGCATTGTCGATCGAGACCATTGCTTGGTTCGCGCCAGTGACCGTGCTGATGTCCAGGTTCGAAACCGTCGGCGGGCTGTTGATTGCGTTGATCTGGTTGACCGATGCGGTTGCAACGCCGGATGCCGTTGCACCCATTGCCGTAGCAAACGTCGAGTTCAATGCCAGCGAGGTCAGCGCGGTACCTGCACCCGTGTACGTGCTTGCCGCGAAGATGTTGCCAACCGCAGCCGCCGAGATAGCCTGGTTGTTCTGGTCGGTGAAGGTGTAGCCGCCCTGGCCGTCCGACAGCACGTTGACCGACGTGATCGTCGCGCCCGTGCTGGTGTACGTGCCGGTCGAAGCCGCGCTAACAGCGATCGTGCCGACCGTTGCGCCCGTTTGCACGAGTCCGCCGCCGATCTTCGCAGCCGACATCGACTGGCTCAGGTTCAGGTTGATCGTCTGACCGACGTTCGCGCCGACCTGGAACGAGATGCTGCCGGCCGTGCCGTCCAGAATGTTCGTGCCGTTGTACGTCGTTTGCGACGCGATACGGTTCACTTCCGAGATCTGCGCCGAAACTTCCTTCTGCAGTGCGGCCTGGTCGCTCGACGACAGCGAACCGGTCGATGCTTGCACGGCCAGTTGGCGGATACGTTGCAGGCTGGAGGTCAGCGAGGACAGTGCGCTCGATGCGGTTTGAATCATCGACACGCCGTCGTTCGCATTCGACACGCCCTGGTTCAGGCCGTTGATCTGCGATTGCATACGCGTCGAGATTGCCAGACCTGCTGCATCGTCAGCTGCGCTGTTGATGCGCTTGCCCGACGACAGGCGGGTGATGGCTTGCGAGAGGGCGCTTTGCGAGCCACTAAGGTTTTGCTGTGCAACCAGCGAGTTGATGTTGCTATTGATTCCGAGCATGAAAATCTCCTAAATAAGCCTTGAGCCCAATACGCCACGTTGGCATCGGCGGAAGCACTCGTTCATTGCTGGCCGCCTCAGTGAAGGTTGACGGCGTCCCTAAAAAAAACTTGAGGGACTTTCTGCAATTGCGACCCAATTGTTTTTCAGACCGGCTGGCGCGGCGCCCGTCTGGAAGCTGCTCCCAGCCTTGTTCGGCAGATGCAATGCAGGTATTGAAAAGACGGTGTATTCTCTTTTTCTCTTGTGACAAACGCCGGAGAAATCATGCAAAAGCGCAGGATTGGACGTTCCGAATTAGAGGTTGCACCGCTTATGTTCGGCGGCAATGTATTCGGCTGGACCGCCGATGAAGCCACCTCGTTTTCGATTCTGGATGCGTTTGTCGATGCCGGTCTCGACTTTATCGATACCGCCGACGTCTATTCCGCGTGGGTGCCGGGCAACCAGGGCGGCGAGTCGGAAACCATCATCGGCAAGTGGTTTCGGCAGAGCGGCAAGCGCGACAAGATCGTGCTCGCCACCAAGGTCTCCAAACACCCGCAGCGCAAGGGCTTGTCGTCGGCCAACATCCAGGCAGCCGTTGAAGATTCGTTGCGGCGCTTGCAAACCGATTACATCGACGTCTATTTCTCCCACGACGACGATACCGAAACGCCGCTGGCCGAGACGCTTGGCGCTTATCAAAAGCTGATCGAGGCGGGCAAGGTGCGGGTGATCGGCGCGTCGAACTACAGCGGCGCACGGGTGGAGGAGGCGCTTGCCGTGTCCCGCCAGCACGGCCTGCCCGAATATCAGCTGTTGCAACCGGAATACAACCTGTACGATCGCGCGGAATATGAAAGCGACATCGAGCCGGTGGCGCTCGCCAATCAGCTCGGCGTGGTGGTGTATTACAGCCTTGCAAGCGGCTTTCTGTCCGGCAAGTACCGCTCGCCGGCAGATCTGGCCAACAAGGCGCGCGGCAGCCGGGTTGAAAAGTATCTGAACGAGCGCGGCTTGCGGATTCTGGGCGCGCTCGACCGGGTCGCCGAGCGGCACGGCAGCACGCCGGCCACGGTCGCATTGGCGTGGCTGATCGCGCGGCCGAGCGTCACGGCCCCAATTGCCAGCGCCACCTCGGTCGAACAGCTCAAAAGCCTCGCCGCCGCCGTCCATCTGATGCTGAGCGGCGCTGATATCCGCGAACTGGACGAAGCGAGCGCCTGATTGTACAAGTGACCTGGCGCAATCCCTAAACCCCTGGTAGGATGGACAATTTCCTGATATTATCGGGAGTGAATTGAGATCTTTGCCTGTTTCGTCAGTGTTTTTCATTGATGAAAGGTTGGCGAAACGGCAGCAGACGCGGTTTTGTATTACGTCTGTCCGCGTTGCGCGGTGAGCTCCCCACCTCTCTTTTCCGGCCTCCGTGGCCGCTTTGCCTCTCGTTTCATTCGTGGTTTGGCCGGGTTCTGCCCGCGTTTGCCTGTTACTGGCCATGAATCGGAACGACCGGAGGGCCGGCGCGTGGGCGGTTTCCCGCCACGCAATTAACCCGTATCAAGTGATTGAGTTAGGAATTACATGACGACGATTCTTCTGAAGGAAAACGAGCCGTTCGAAGTGGCGATTCGCCGCTTTCGTCGCGCAATCGAAAAGAACGGCCTGATCGCTGAACTGCGTGAGCGCCAATCGTACGAAAAGCCGACGACGGCACGTAAGCGCAAGAAGGCTGCTGCTGTGAAGCGCCTGCACAAGCGCCTGCGCAGCCAGATGCTGCCGAAAAAGCTGCACTAAGCACGGTTTTTCTGCACGGCCGAACGGCGGTGTGAGCTTCGAAAGAAGCCGCATCGCCGTTTTGCTTTTAGGGCGCGGATTTGATGCGAGGCGGGCGCATGACAGCCCTTGCCGCTTCCCGCGCAGCCTTGTCGCGCAAGGCGAACGCCGCTCGGGCGTTTCCCTCGGTCTCCAGCCTTTGTTAGACGTGCGGCACTAAGCAAGCCGGCAGTGTTGCCGCGTCAGCCGGCTTTGCGATTGCGTCCCTTCTTGCCGAGCGCCGCGCATCGCGCGCGGCACATGCAGTTCGTTTCGTGATCGTTCACCATGCCGACCGCCTGCATGAACGCGTAGCAGATCGTAGAGCCGACGAATTTGCAGCCGTAGCGCTTCAGCGCCTTGCTGAGCGCGTCCGAGACCTCGGTCGATGCCGGCGCCTGTTTGTACGAGGCCCAATCGTTCTGGATCGGCGTCTGATCGACGAACGACCACACGAAGTTGGCGAGCGAACCGTGCTCCGCCTGAATCTGCTGCACGGCGCGTGCGTTGTTGATGGCGGCTTCAATTTTGCCGCGGTGACGCACGATACTTTCGTCCAGCACGAGCGCATCGACATGCTTGGGCGCAAAGCACGCTACTTTGTCGATGTCGAAGTCGGCAAATGCGCGGCGATAGCCGGCCCGCTTGTTGAGAATCGTCGACCATGACAAGCCCGCCTGCGCGCCTTCCAGCACCAGCATCTCGAACAGATGTTGGTCGTCGCGTGAGGGCACGCCCCACTCGGTGTCGTGGTAGTGTGCGAGCGCTTCGCTGGATACCCAGTTGCATCGCTGTGTCACTTTCTTGCTCCTGCGTTGTCATGTCGCCCGTCAGCATAGCGGAACGCCTGCGCGCTGCAAGCTGGCCGTTCAGCCGATTGCCGAATTGAAATCGACCTGCCACGCTATGCACTATTCACCACCTGAACTCACTCGATTCGATGACTACAGATTTCTTTCTGCTCGGCGTTGACGGCGGCGGCAGCGGTACGCGCGTCGTGCTCGGCGACGCGCAAGGCCGCGAACTGGCGCAGGCGGCAAGCGGGCCGTCAGGCTTGGGCCTTGGCGTAGAACGCGCATGGCAGGCCATTCAGGCAGGCTGCCACGAGGCGTTTGTACGCGCCGGCGTGACACTGGACTGGTCGCGTTGCGTACTCGGTTGCGGGCTCGCGGGCGTCAACAACCGCGACTGGTTAGCAGCGTTCCGCGTGCTGGCGCCCGGGGTGGCCGGACTCGCAATTGAAAGCGATGCCTACACCACGCTGCTCGGTGCGCACGGCGGCGCGCCCGGCGTGGTCGTCGCGCTCGGCACCGGCAGCGTGGCGGCGGCGCTCGACGGCGACGGCGCATGCCGCATCGTCAGCGGTTACGGTTATCCGTCGGGCGACGAAGCGAGCGGCGCCTGGCTCGGCCTACGGGCCATTGCGCACGCGCAACAGGCGCTCGATGGACGGGGGGCCAACGACGATCTGGCGCAGGCGCTGCTCGCCCACGTCGGCGCGCATGACCGCGACGGTCTTGTCGTGTGGCTTTGCGAGGCTAACCAGACCGCTTATGCGAGGCTCGCGCCGATTGTCATCGCGCATCGCACGCATCCGTTTGCGGCGCGTTTGCTCGGCGAGGCAGGCACAGAGGTGGGCAAGATGATTGCGGCGCTCGACCCCGCGGCGAGCCTGCCAGTCGCGCTGTGCGGCGGCCTCGGCGCGCCGTTGCGCGAGTATGTGCCGCAGGTCTACCAGGCCCGTCTACGGGCGCCGCTGGCCGATTCGGCGCACGGCGGATTGCAACTGGCGCAACGCGAAGCCGCCCGCATCGCCGGCTGAGAATGGCGGGGTGGCCGGCGAGCACCCTGCGGATGCGGCGGGCAACGGTAAAATACGTTCTTTGACGCTGCCCGGCTGCTCACACTATGTATAAAGTCATCGCCACGGATCTGGACGGCACGCTGCTCAACGCCGATCACCAGGTGGACCCGTTCACGATTTCCACCGTGCGCAAGCTGGAAGCCGATGGGCTGCACTTCGTGATCGCCACAGGCCGCCACTATTGCGACGTCGCGGGCATTCGCGACCTGCTGGGCATCAGTCCGTATCTGATTACGTCGAACGGCGCGCGTATCCACGCACCGGACAACACGGTGATCCATGCGGACGACCTGCCGGCGGCCATCGTGCAGCGTCTGGTGCAGCCGGAAATCGCGGGCGAGCATGGCCGCGTGATCGTCAACCTGTTCGCCGACCAGGCGTGGTTGATCGATCGCGATGCGCCGGACCTGTTGAAATTTCATCAGGATTCCGGCTTCACCTACGAGGTGACCGATCTGCCCGGGCACGACGGCGTCGACATTGCGAAGGCTCTGTATATCGGTGAGCCCGACGATCTCGCGCAGGTCGCGGCAAATCTGGCGCGCGAATTCGGTGACGCGCTCTATGTCACCTATTCGTTGCCGGATTGCCTGGAAGTGATGACGTCGAATGTCTCGAAAGGGCGAGCTTTGCAGATCGTGCTCGAACGCCTTGGCGTCGATGCATCGCGCTGCGTAGCGTTCGGCGACAACATGAACGATATCGACTTGCTGGAAACAGCCGGCCATCCGTTCATGATGAACAACGCCAATCCCGACCTCATGACACGCTTGCCGAACGTGCCGCGCATCGGCAATAACTTCGAAGCAGGCGTTGCGCATCATCTGCGCAAACTTTTCTCGCTCGATGACGAATTGATGTCGTGAAACGGAATCGGCCCGAATCCACTTTCGCGGACGCGGGCCGGTTTTTCGTTTGAACCTCCGGTCGAAGGCCGCTTTAAATCTTTATTACCCGATTAGTCTGCCGTGCCGGCGGAAGCGCCCGCGGCGGCCGCCGATGGAGCGCCGGGCAGCGCCGCACAAGGACAATCGGCGGTGCGGCCGTCCAATCCCTGGTGGTCGTGCTTGAAGCTGGCGCGCGCCGTGCCGTTTTGCCAATTAAGTCGAACGACATAAATACTGTCGAAGTCGTCGCTTTGCCAGGTGGGGACGTCGGCGGCATTCCCGCCGTGCGCGCTCAGCATCTGGCGCAGCAACTTCACAATCAGCTTGTGTTCCCAGGCAACGACAATCAGCTTGTCGCGATTGGCCGGATTGACGAGCGTGGCGCCGAGCTGGTCGATCTGAGCGAAGCCGTACGGCGTTTGCACCGGCGTCTCGAATTGGATCGCAGTCGGCTCGATGGTCGCCAGTGGCCGAACGTAATAATAAGAATGACCGCTGTCGTCCTTTTGCTGGCCGGGATCTGGCGCGTAGATCGCGTCGGGCTTGCCGAACTTGGCCGCGATCACCGCCGGCAGCGCAAGCGCACGATTGAGCCCCTGGCAATTAAGTTGGCCGAAGCCTTGCGCGGGTTTCTCGCCGTGGCGCACGAACACGAGCGTTTCTATATTGCCGTCGGCTGCATGCGCGGCCGGCGGCGCCAATACGCCAATACAGAAGCTGCCGAGGGAAAATGCAACGCCATGCAGGAATCCGCGGAAACGGTTCATCGGTAGGACCTGTGCGAGCCGGGGAAAGTCGCACGATTCTAGCAGCGGGCACAAGCGGCTATTGCGCGGCTCGCCTCGTTCGCACCAAAACAAAGCGGGCGCCGTAGCGCCCGCTTGACTGCAAGGATAAGCGCCGCGCCTATCAGTCGAGAGCCAGTTCCTTCGAATCGGCGCGACGGCTTCCGGCGAGCGCCGGATACAGCACGCCTGCGATCACTGCACCAATGATCGGCGCGACCCAGAACATCCACAGTTGATCCACCGCCGCGCCGCCGACGAACAGAGCCGGGCCGGTCGAGCGCGCCGGGTTGACCGACGTGTTCGTAACCGGAATCGAGATCAGGTGAATCAGCGTGAGACACAGGCCGATCGCGATCGGCGCGAAACCGGCCGGTGCGCGCTTGTCAGTCGCACCGAGGATGACGAACAGGAAGAAGCCGGTCATCACCACTTCGCAAATGAACGCGGCGGCGAGCGAGTAATGACCCGGCGAGCGCTCGCCATAGCCGTTGCTGGCGAAACCGCTTGCGACGAGATCGAAGCCCGGCTTGCCCGACGCGATCAAGGACAGCACCAGCGCCCCGAGCACCGCGCCGATCACTTGCGCGACGATGTACGGCAGCAGATCGCGCGCAGGAAAGCGTCCGGCGACGGTCAGGCCGACGCTCACGGCCGGATTCAGGTGCAGCCGGAGATGTGGCCGATCGCGTAAGCCATTGTCAGGACGGTCAAGCCGAATGCGAGCGAGACGCCCACGAAGCCGATGCCGAGCCCGTGGACCGGGCCGGCGAAATTAGCGGCGAGGACGGCGCTGCCGCAGCCTCCGAGCACGAGCCAGAAGGTGCCGAACAGCTCGGCAGCGAGGCGCTTTGACAACTGCATGATTGGTAATCCTGAAAAGTTTGACGCGCTGGGTAACATGCACGGCCGAGCGCGGATGCATGCTTTTGAGCGCGCAATTCTAGACAATGGCTGACAAATCGGGTGTCAAGAATTGTCAAAGTGGAGTCGACTTTACCTATTATTTCGAGATAAAGATGTCATTTAACAATTCATCGACGCTTAATAATTATCAGAGGATATCTTCCTAAATCGGTATTATTGTCCATTGCGAATTTTTATAATTGCAGTTAGTCTGCGTGCCAATGAGTTCTAGAAAAGGGGAGAACCGAAATGTCTCAATACGCGGACCTCAAGGCGCAGATCGCCAAATTGCAGGCACAAGCAGAAGAAGCCCGGCGCACGGAAATCGACAATGTAGTCGCCGACATCCGCCAAAAGATCGCTGAATACGGTCTAACCGCGCAAGACCTCGGCTTCGCGGTCGCCGCCAAGCGCGGACGCCCGCCCAAGAAGGCACCGCTGCCGGCCAAGTATCAGGATCCGAAGTCGGGCAATACATGGAGCGGGCGCGGCAAGCCGCCTAAGTGGATTGCCGGCAAGAATCGCGAACGCTTTCTGATCGGCGCGGTTTGAACGGGGCACGGGGCGCATCGAAAGCCAATTGAAGGATTATTGGTACTCGATCGTTTATTCGCTTCGCGGAAATTCTGACATGGCAGCGCATCCACGCAGGCATTAAAAAAGCCGCCCTCGAAGGCGGCTTTTTCTTAGAAGAAGCGGGGTTAACTCTGACATATCCGCTCGCGCAAACGATTCACATGACAATTTTGCTCATGAGTGGCGTGGGAATCGTGCAATCGGAAAGCAGCGGAAGCGGACCTAAGCGGCTGAGTGCAAAAAGAGTGTCAGCCGCTTTAGGGCGTGAATCAACCCACTGCGACCTTGCGCAGCACCGGACGGCGAGTCGCTTCGATCAGTGCCGAATAGCCGTCGACATAATTCTGCGCCATCGTTTTCGAGCTGAAGCGGCGCTCGAACTGCGCCCGAATCTCGGTGCGCGACAGTTCGTCCAGACGTTGGAGCGCGGCAACCGCGCCCTGCACGTCTTCGACGATATAGCCGGTCACGCCGTGGTCGATCACTTCCGGCACCGAGCCGCGGTTGAACGCGATCACCGGCGTGCCGCAGGCCATCGATTCGATCATCACAAGGCCGAACGGCTCCGACCAGTCGATCGGGAACAGCAACGCCTTGGCGCCCGACAGGAACTCGGGCTTCTGCGCCTCGTTGATCTCGCCGACGAACTCGACGTGCGCCAGCGACAGCAGCGGCTCGATTTCCTTCTTGAAGTATTCCTGGTCGACCTTGTCCACCTTGGCGGCGATCTTCAGCGGCAGACCGCTTTGTGCAGCGATCCTGATAGCTGTATCGACGCGCTTCTCGGGACAGATACGGCCGAGGAACGCCAGATATTCCGGCTTCTTGTGCGTTTGCGGCGTCAGCAACTGGTCCGGCAGACCGTGATAAATCGTGTTCAGCCAGTTCGCCTGCGGCAGTGGCGCACGTTGCGAGTCGGAAATCGACACCACCGGCACATGCGAGAAAGCGTCGAACACCGGCTGAAGCTCCGGCAAGTCCAGGCGGCCGTGCAGCGTCGTCACGAATGGCGTGTCCATTGTGGTGAACAGGGGAAACGGCATGTAGTCGAGGTGGAAGTGCAGCACGTCGAATTCGTGCGCGACCTTGCGCACCTTTTCCATCATCAGGACATGCGGAGCCAGCGCGTCGCGGATCGTCGGATCGAGGCGCAGCGCTCGCGGCCAGCAGGCGTCGAGGTTGGCGGAGGTGACCGAGTCGCCGCTCGCAAACAGCGTAACGTCGTGGCCGAGGTCGACCAGCGCTTCGGTCAGGTACGACACGACGCGTTCGGTGCCGCCGTAAAATTTCGGCGGGACGGCTTCGTACAACGGCGCAATTTGTGCGATTCGCATGCGTTTTCTCCTGTTCACAACGGCTTCGCACAACGGCGCTCGAATGGAGCGAGGAGCGAATGCCGGACGGACGGTTGGGCGCGGTAAGCCGCCGCCCGGGGGTGCTCCGAACCTGTATCGGGTAATCCCTGACGCTCATTATCGGGGTTGGCTGGGCCAATTCGAGTTATTTTTCAAACGCTTAATGTTGTTACAGCGCGAAACATGATGCGTTACAGGTCGGCTGGATGGCTGCCCCGATAGTCGGGAAGCAAGAATGGCTGAGTAGCCCAGCGCTTTAAACGCTTCGGAAAGCGATGGAAGGACGCCCGGCGGGCTGGAAACGGCGCCTATATCGGGCGCGTTGCATAGAAGTGAAAACGTCTTATAATTCTTACTCACCGTTGCACGGTGCGGATCGTAAGCCTTCGGTGGCTCACCATTCTGTACACATCGTACCGGCCGCAGAAATCCCCCAGGCGCATCGCAACTTGCGAACTACGCGCTTTTTCACTCCGAATATTCCTTTCCGATGGGTTCGTTGTAGGAAAAATTCCTACAACAATGACGGATTAATCCGTCAAGCAGGCTGGGTGTCTGTCCGCTTTTTTTCCGCTCCCCCTTTCGACACAATGCTCGCAACACCAGAAACGAGCCGATTCGTGCGGTTTAAGTGCGCGCGTTCGAGCAAACGTTTCCGCAACGGCCTGACCAGCCAGATACACCCCGGGGGAATCATGAGCGCGACAAGCGAAATGCTCAATGAGATCAGAGAAGTAAACCTGTCTTATCTCCTGCTCGCGCAGCGTCTGTTGCGCGAAGACAAGCCGATGGGCATGTTCCGCATGGGGATTTCGGACCAGTTAGCCGACGTGCTCGCCAATCTGTCGTTGGCGCAGACCGTCAAGCTGGCGGCGTCCAATCAGGTGTTGTGCCGCTTCCGTTTCGATGACCATGCCGTGCTGTCCGCGCTCGCGGACAAGGGCAAATCCAGCGCCGTGGCTCAGGCGCATTCCGCGATCCTGATGGCCAGCCAGCCGGTCGAACAACTCGGCTGATGGCGGCTTGCATCTCAAATAAAGCGCTCAGGACGTGGGAAATGCAAACGGATGGCCTATAAAAGCGTAGTGCTCGAAGTCAGGGAAATCACCCTGGCGATCGAATTGATCGAACTCGGCGCGCGTTTGCAGTTGCTGGAAGCGGAAACGAGTCTGTCGCGCGACCGGCTCATCAAGCTGTACAAGGAACTGAAAGGGGTTTCGCCGCCCAAGGGCATGCTGCCGTTTTCGACCGACTGGTTCATGACCTGGCAGCCGAACTTTCACTCCTCCCTGTTCTACAACATCTACCGTTTCATGGCCGGCCACGGCGGCTGCCTGACGATCCAGTCGATCGTGAAGAGCTACCGGCTCTATCTGGAACACGTCCACCTGCACGACGACGAACCCGTGCTCAGTCTGACGCGCGCCTGGACGCTGGTGCGCTTTTTCGACTCCGGCATGCTGCAAATGACCGCCTGCTGCCGTTGCGGCGGACACTTTGTCGCGCATGCGCACGATCCGCAGCACGCTTTCGTCTGCGGGCTGTGCCAGCCGCCCTCGCGCGCCGGTAAGACAAAGAAATTCGCCGACGCCCGGGCCCGCGAGAGCCTGGCCGCCCTCGCGGTTTGAGCGGCGCGCCGGCCGCCAACCCGGCGCCAACCCGCGCCCGCAACGCGCATCCCCGTCCGGCCGGCCTCGCAGCCTGATCGCGCGGCGCCCGCCCTGTTTAACGCGCCTGTGGTTTACACCGGGGTGACAAGCTGCTTTTCCGTCAAAGTTTTCTGCTCCGTTGCCGTAAACCAGATTAACGACGGTGACCGTCGCTTCTTTGTGAGGGCTCGGCAGTGCTGATTTTCGTGGGAACACTCGTGACGCTGTTGTCTGTCTTCGGCGGGTATGCGCTGGAAGGCGGCCATCTCGGCGCGCTGTTGCAACCCGTCGAAGTGCTGATGATCGTCGGCGCCGGTCTCGGTGCGTTTATTCTCGGCAACGGGATGAAGACCATCAAGGCGACGGTGCGCGTCATTCCAACCCTCTTCAAGGGCGCGAAGTACAACAAGGACGTCTATATGGAGCTGATGGCGCTCCTCTACGTCCTGCTGGCCAAGGCGCGCAAGGAAGGCACGCTGACGCTGGAAGCCGACATCGACGATCCGTCGAAGAGCCCGATTTTCACCCAGTATCCGAAGATCCTCGCCGACAAGCACATCATCGAGTTCCTGACCGACTACCTGCGTCTGATGGTCGGCGGCAACATGAACGCTTTCGAGATCGAAAGCCTGATGGACGAGGAGATCGAGACGCATCACCAGGAAGGCGAAGCGCCGGCGCACGCCCTGAACAAGGTCGGCGACGCGATGCCGGCGTTCGGGATCGTCGCCGCGGTGATGGGCGTGGTGCACACCATGGCCTCCGCCGACAAGCCGCCCGCCGTGCTCGGCGAGATGATCGCCCAGGCGCTGGTCGGCACCTTCCTCGGGATTCTGCTTTCCTACGGGCTGATCGGGCCGCTCGCGAGCGTCGCCGAACAGCGCGTGACCGAATCGACCAAGATGTTCCAGTGCATCAAGGTGACGATTCTCGCCAGCCTGAACGGCTATGCGCCGGCGATCGCCGTCGAATTCGGCCGCAAGGTGCTCTTCTCGACCGAACGCCCGTCGTTCGCCGAGCTGGAAGAGCACGTGCGCCGCGTCAAAGCCAAGTAACGGGCGCCGGGAACCGAATCGATGAGCAAGGACAAAGACCGCGCCATTGTCGTCAAGCGCTCCGCGCCGGCCAGGAAAGGCCATCACGGCGGCGCGTGGAAGCTCGCGTATGCGGACTTCATGACCGCGATGATGGCGTTCTTTCTGCTGATGTGGCTGCTGAGTTCGGCCTCCACCGTGCAGTTGAAGGGCATCGCCGATTACTTCAACCAGCCGTTGAAGATCACGCTGTGGGGCGGCGATCGCAGCGCGGAGGATTCGAGCATTCTGAAGGGCGGCGGCCGCGACATCTCGACCGACGCGCAAGGCGTGACGCGTTCCACCGACGGTTCGAGCAGCCGCGCCGAGCGTACCGCGTCGCATAACAACGAGGAATCGGTCAAGCAGTTGCAGGGCGAACTGGAGCGCCGCGAGCAGGTCCGCCTGCACGATCTGCAGGTCAAGCTGATGGCCGCGATCGAAGCGAATCCGGTGCTGCGCCAGTTCAAGCAGCAGATTCGCATCGACTCGACGCTGACCGGCCTGCGCATCGAAATCGTCGACTCGCAGAAGCGGCCGATGTTCGCGACCGCGAGAGATGTGGTCGAACCGTACATGCGCGACATCCTGCGCGAAATCGGCCACACGCTAAACGACGTGCCGAACCGCATCATCGTGCAGGGTCACACCGACGCGGCGCAATACGCGGGTGGCGAGAAGGGCTACAGCAACTGGGAATTGTCCGCGGACCGCGCCAATGCGTCGCGCCGCGAGCTGATCGCCGGTGGCATGGACGAAGCGAAAGTGATGCGCGTGCTCGGCCTGGCGGCGACGCAGAACCTGAACAAGGCGGACCCGATGGATCCGGAAAACCGCCGCATCAGCATCATCGTGTTGAACAGGAAGTCGGAAGAGGCGCTTGACCATGATGACTCCACCACGACCACCTTGTCGGACGACGCAGCCGGCTCGAAGCCGCTGCTGCAAAAGCTTGTGCAACCGGTGACGGTTGCGCCGAAGGCGCCGGCAACGGCGGCCCGGTAACAGACAGCGATTGCCCGGTGCGCGTTTCCTGCCAGGCGGGAAACGCCCGGCGATCCATAGCGTAAGTGCAGCGAGGTTTTCATGATCAGGCACATTCTGGCAATCGACGATTCGGCATCGATGCGGCAAATTCTCGCCGCCACGCTGACGACGGCCGGCTATGAAGTGACGCTCGCGGCGGACGGCAACGAAGGGCTCGAGAACGCGCTCGCCATGTCGTTCGACCTCGTGCTGACCGACCAGCACATGCCGGGCAAGACCGGCCTCGATCTGATCGCCGCGCTGCGCGGCAACCCGGCCTACCAGGCGACGCCCATCCTCGTCCTCACGACGGAATCGGGCGAGCCGTTCAAGGCGGCGGCGCGGGCTGCGGGTGCGACCGGCTGGATCGAAAAGCCGCTCGACCCCGACATGCTGACCGAACTGGTGGCGGCGTTAGGCGAATCAGACCAGGCATGAGCGCCAGATGAACGCCACCTTTACACAAGTTATAGAAGCTTTCGACGCGGCGGCACGGCAGCCCAAGCCTAGACAGGAACTCTCGCGGTGACCCAGGCATGACACTCGACATCACTCAGTTCTATCAGACGTTCTTCGACGAAGCGGACGAATTGCTCGCGCAGATGGAGCAGTTGCTGCTCAATCTGGACATCGCGCACCCGGACCCCGAAGACCTCGCGGCGATTTTCCGCGCGGCGCATTCGATCAAGGGCGGCGCGGCGACGTTCGGTTTTACCGCGCTGACGGAAACGACCCACATTCTCGAATCGCTGCTCGACCGCGCGCGCAATAACGAACTCGTGCTGCGCAAGGACATGATCGACACGTTCCTCGAAACCAAGGACGTGTTGTCGGGCCAGCTCGCCGACTACCGGGCGAGCGCCGAGCCGGACGCGGCGCTCGCCAAGGCGATCTGCGCGAAGCTCGAACAGTTGCACGCGGAGAGCCGTTTCGGCGGCGCGCCGGCGGCGGCAGTTGCAACGGCAGCACCAGCAGTACAAGCAACACCGGTAGAACCACCGGCAGCAGTACAAGGCGGCACCCCGCCGGAGCACGTCGTCGAACAGGCGGTGCAGGCGGCGGGTGAATGGACTGACGGCGAACCGGCACAGACCGGGCAAGCCGCGGGAGCCGGCGATGCAAACGAAAGCGCCGGTCCCCATCTGAAAATTACGCTACGGGGCGTGGATGAGAAGGACCAGGAGCTGCTGGCCGAAGAGCTCGGCAACCTGGGGAACATCGTCGGACGGGTCAAGAGCGGCGGCGATCTGACGCTGTGGCTCGCGACCGATGTGAGCTCCGACGACATCGTCGCCGTGTGCTGTTTCGTGATCGACGAAAGTCAGATCTCGATCAGCCGCGGTGCGGCGCCGGCCGACGATACCCAGCAAGGCGAACCTGGAACGCCGGACGCTGAGCATTCGACGCCGGTGCAGGCAGCACAGGCAGCATACGCAGCACCGGTGGAGCACGCAGCATCGTCGGCACCGGCGGCCGACTCCGCTGCGTCCACTCACTCCGCCACGCGCGGTCTGTTCGACGCGCCGGCGCAACAGCCGAATGCGCCGGCAGCCCACGCAGCGGCACCCGCGGCAGCGGCCGGCGCACCGGCGGCGAATGCGGCCGCATCGGTCGCCCCGGCCGCTCCGGCCGAACAGGACCGCAAGGCGCGTCCGGCCGCGGCGGCTGGCGGCGCGGAAGGCAGCTCGATTCGCGTCGGCGTCGAGAAGGTCGATCAGCTGATCAACCTGGTCGGCGAACTGGTGATCACCCAGGCGATGTTGGCCGAGACCACCAGCACGTTCGATCCGGCTTTGCACGACCGCCTCTTCAACGGCATGGCGCAACTCGAGCGCAACGCGCGCGACCTGCAGGAAGCGGTGATGTCGATCCGCATGATGCCGATGGATTACGTGTTCAGCCGCTTCCCGCGTCTGGTGCGCGATCTGGCGGCGAAACTCGGCAAGGAAGTGGAACTCGTCACCTTCGGTCAGGCGACCGAACTCGACAAGAGCCTCATCGAACGGATCATCGATCCGTTGACTCACCTCGTGCGCAACAGTCTCGACCACGGCATCGAAACCGTGGAAGCCCGGCGTGCGGCGGGCAAGGACTCGACCGGCCAGCTGGTGCTGTCGGCCGCGCATCACGGCGGCAACATCGTCATCGAAGTCAGCGACGACGGCGCCGGTTTGCGCCGCGACAAGATTCTCGCGAAGGCGGCCAAGCAGGGCATGCAGGTCAGCGAAAGCATGACCGACGATGAAGTCTGGAACCTGATCTTCCTGCCGGGCTTCTCGACGGCGGAGCAGGTGACGGACGTGTCGGGCCGCGGCGTCGGCATGGACGTGGTGAAGCGCAACATCCAGTCGATGGGCGGCCACGTGGAAATCACCTCGCATGCGGGCAAGGGCAGCACCACGCGGATCGTTTTGCCGCTTACGCTGGCGATTCTCGACGGCATGTCGGTGAAGGTCGGCAACGAGATCTTCATTCTGCCGCTGAACTTCGTGATGGAGTCGCTGCAACCGCGAGCCGAAGACATCTACACGGTGGCCAACGGCGAACGCGTGGTGCGCGTGCGCGGTGAATATCTGCCGCTCGTCGCGCTGCACGAAGTGTTCTCGGTCGAAGACGCGAAGCGGGAACCGACGCAAGGCATCGTCACCATCATGCAAACCGAGGGGCGCCGCTTTGCGATGCTGATCGACGAGCTGGTCGGCCAGCAGCAGGTGGTCGTGAAGAATCTGGAAACGAACTACCGCAAGGTGCACGGCATTTCCGCCGCAACCATTCTCGGCGACGGCAGTGTCGCGCTGATCGTGGACGTGGCGGCGTTGAACCGCGAGACCCGCCACGCGCATGGCGCGATGAGTCTCGCGTGACGTTCATGACACTCGCAACACTTACTCAACTCATTTCATCCCAACCGTTTGGGGGCTAACGTGGCAGAAGTCCAATCCATCAATTCGAGCGTCGCGAACGCGAGCGGTACGAATGGCCGCCGCGACGCGCAGCAGGCGGACGCCGGCGGTCAGGAATTCCTCGTCTTCACGCTCGGCGCCGAAGAGTACGGCATCGACATCCTCAAGGTGCAGGAAATCCGCGGCTACGACAACGTGACGCGTATCGCCAATGCGCCGGAATTCATCAAAGGCGTGATCAATCTGCGCGGCATCATCGTGCCGATCGTCGACATGCGCATCAAGTTCCATCTGGGCCGCGTCGAGTACGACCACCAGACTGTCGTGATCATTCTGAACGTCGCGCATCGCGTGGTCGGGATGGTGGTGGACGGCGTGTCGGATGTGCTGACGCTCGCTGCCGATCAGATTATGCCGGCACCGGAATTCGGCGCCACGCTGACGACCGAGTACCTCACGGGTCTGGGCACCGTCGACGGCCGCATGCTGATCCTGATGGACATCGAGAAGCTGATGACCAGCCGTGAAATGGCGCTGATCGAAACGCTCGCCGGCTAAGCGGCTGCTGCACGAACGAAAGACTGGAAGAGGGAGCATTGAAATGCTGAGCAGGTGGTCGATTCGCACGTCACTGACGATGGTGGGGATCATTCTGGTTGCGCTGACCGTGGTGGTCGGCGCGCTCGGACTGACGGCGCTGAACGGCGCCAGCCAATCGCTCGATCGCATTGCGCGCGGCGATCTGGTGGCGATTCACGCGCTCGACGAGGCGTCGGCGTACCTGTTGCGTTCGCGCGTGACGCTGGACCGCTTCATCGCATTGAGCACCGCCGGCGACGCCGAGCAGGCGAAGAAGGCGCTCGATCGTGCGCAGGAGTTGCTCGGCAAGTCAAACGAGAACTGGCAGGGGTTTCTCAACGCACCGAAGAACGGCGTTGACCAGGCGCTGCTCGACGATCTGACGGCGCGCCGCACGACCGTGATGCGAGACGGCGTCGAGCCGGAGTTCGCCGCGTTGCGCGCGAACGACCTGGCGGCCTATCATGCGATCGCCGATACGAAGATCAGCCCGATGTTCCTTGCGTATGACAACGCCGCGTCCGTCGTCGTCAAGGGACTGCAGCAACACGCAGTGGACCAGCAGGCGAGCGCGCAATCGAACATCTCGCTGATGACGACGCTGATCATCGCCGTCACCGTGCTGGCTTTGCTGCTGGTGGTGGGCATCCGCTTCGCGCTGCGCGGCCTGATCGTGCAGCCGCTCGCCGACGCAACCGCCTGCTTTGAACGGATCGCTTCGGGCGATCTGTCCGAGACGATCGAGGTGTTCAGCCGCAATGAAATCGGCCGGTTGTTCAGCGGCATCAAGCGGATGCAGGAAAGCATGTCGACGATGGTGAAGGCGGTTCACAGCAGCACCGAATCGATCGACACCGGCGCGCGCGAAATCGCGATGGGCAACACCGATCTGTCGCAACGCACCGAACAACAAGCCGCTTCGCTGCAGGAAACCGCCTCGAGCATGGAGCAGCTGACCGGCACCGTGCGGCAGAACGCCGAGAACGCGCGGCAGGCGAGCCAGTTGGCCGTCAACGCGTCCGATATCGCGACCCGCGGCGGCGACGTGGTGAGCCAGGTCGTGACGACGATGCAGGATATCGCGACCAGTTCGAATAAGGTCGTCGACATCATCGGGGTGATCGAAGGGATTGCGTTCCAAACCAATATTCTTGCGCTGAATGCGGCGGTCGAAGCCGCGCGCGCAGGCGAACAGGGCCGCGGTTTCGCCGTGGTCGCCGGCGAAGTGCGCAGCCTCGCGCAGCGCAGCGCCAGCGCCGCGAAGGAAATCAAGGAGCTGATCGGCGACTCGGTGGACAAGGTGCAAAGCGGTTCGACGCTGGTCGGCCGCGCGGGCACCACGATGGAAGAGATCGTGCAGGCGGTGCGCCGCGTGACCGACATCATGGGCGAAATCAGCGCGGCTTCCGAAGAGCAGTCGGGCGGCATCGAGCAGGTGAATCGCGCGGTCGTGCAAATGGACGAAGTGACGCAGCAGAACGCCGCGCTGGTCGAACAGGCAGCCGCTGCGGCCGCGTCGCTCGAAGATCAGACGCGTCAGTTGCAATCCGTGGTGAACGGCTGGAAGGTGGCCGGCGGCGGGCAAACGCGGGAAGCCACGCGCAGCGTGACGACGGCCGCGCGTCCGCAAAAGGCGCGCAGCGCAGGCGTGAAAGCGACGCCGGCCGCCAAAGCCTTGCCGCAACCGGCAGCACACACAGCAACAGGCACGGCGGCAGCGGCCGCGCATGACGCAGGCACCGCACGTGTCGAACCGGCTCTGAAGCCGAAGACGACGCGTGCAGCGTCCGAATCCGCAGCACGCCCGGCCGCTGCAAGCGCGGCCACGGCATCGGATGCGGACTGGGAAACGTTCTAGGAAGCAGCAGGCAGACATGCAGTCATTCGGCATCTCGCTCCATGAGGGGCGAATCATCGAAGCACGCTTGGACAGCGTGTCGCGGGCCGACTGCAGGTGGGCAGAACTCGCGGGCGGGCGCGACCCCGCGAACACAATCCCTTGCGCCAAAGGATATCGCTTTGGCGGCAAGCGGAATGGCTCGTATCGCAGGCAGGAACTTTCATGATGGCAACGCGCGCACAGCAACGTCCGCAACCGGCACGTCCGCAACCGGCACGTCCCGAGCGGGCGGAACCGGCCAGATCCGGCGAACAAGGACGGGATTTCGAATTCACGTCGGCGGATTTCGCTCGTATTCGCGAACTGATTCATCGCAGCGCGGGCATTTCACTGTCGGATCACAAGCGCGACATGGCGTACAGCCGTCTGGCGCGCCGGCTGCGCGCGCGTGGCCTCGAGGCCTTCAAGCAGTATCTCGATCTGCTCGAAGCGGAGAACGATCCGGCCGAGTGGGAAGCGTTCACCAATGCGCTGACCACCAACCTGACCGCGTTCTTCCGCGAAGCGCATCACTTTCCGATCCTCGCCGACTTCGTGCCGCGCCGGCCGCAGCCGGTGTCGGTGTGGTGCTCGGCGGCGTCGACCGGTGAAGAGCCGTATTCGATCGCCATGACGCTGATCGAAGCGCTCGGCGACAGCGGCGCGCGCCAGGCGAGCGTACTTGCCACCGACATCGACACGCAGGTGCTGGCGAAAGCCGAAGCGGGCATGTATCAGTTCGATCAGGTCAAGCATCTTTCGCCTGAGCGGCTCAAGCGCTTCTTCCTGAAAGGCACCGGCGCGCATGCCGGGATGGTCAAAGTGCGCCCGGAAGTGCGCGCGATGGTGCGCTTCGAACAACTGAACCTGACCGACCGGGACTATGCGCTGCGCTCGCAATTCGACGCGATCTTCTGCCGCAACGTGATGATCTATTTCGACAAGCCGACCCAGGCGCAGGTGCTCGCGCGCTTCGAGCCGTTGATGAAATCGGGCGGTTTGCTGTTTGCCGGCCACTCGGAAAACTTCACGTATGTGACGCAGGCGTTCAAGCTGCGCGGCCAGACTGTTTATGAACTGACGCGCGACGCCACCGGCGCGCGCACGCCGTCTCGCCAGGCGAGCCATTCCAGTAGCACGCCGGCGAGCGGGGTGACGGTATGAGCGCCGCCCTGCCGATCGCCACCAATCTGTATTTCGACAACCACTTCCAACGTCCCGGCGTGAAGCTGTTGCCGAACGAGTTTTACACGACCAACGAAGACATGGTGCTGGTCACCGTCCTCGGGTCCTGCGTCGCGGCCTGCATTCAGGACCGCACGGCGGGCATCGGCGGCATGAATCACTTCATGCTGCCCGACGACGGCGCGGACGTCGCGCAAGCCGCGTCGGATTCGATGCGCTACGGCGCGTACGCGATGGAAGTGCTGATCAACGAGCTCATCAAGGCGGGCGGCCGGCGCGAGCGCTTCGAAGCCAAGGTGTTCGGCGGCGGCGCGGTGTTGGCCGGCATGACGACGATGAACATCGGCGATCGTAATTCGGAATTCGTGCGCCGCTATCTGGCGCTCGAAAAGATCCGCATCGTCGCCGAGGACTTGCAGGGCTCGCACCCGCGCAAAGTCGCCTTCATGCCGCGCACCGGCCAGGTGATGGTGAAGAAACTGCGCCTGCAGCAGGAAGCGGGTGTGGCCGAGCGTGAACAGGCGCTGGTGCGGCAAAGCCCCGAAGCGCGCGCCGAGCGCCTCGCGGCGGCGCGCAAACGGGTCGAGCTGTTTTCCACGCCGGCCGCTGCAAGGCCGAAGGTCGAGTTGTTCGGCTCGAATACAGGCAGCGGTATGGGTAGCCTCGCAGGCAACTTCGCAGCATCCGCAGGAAGCAGCGCGACCGCAGGCGTAGCGAAGCCGCGCATCGAACTATTTGGCGCGAGCCCGCGCCCCATTAATCCAAACAACGCCAGAACCGCAGAGGAGGCGTGAGCGCTGTGCAAAAGATCAAAGTATTGTGTGTCGACGATTCGGCGCTGATCCGCAGCCTGATGACGGAAATCATCAATGGCCAGCCGGACATGACCGTCGTGGCGACCGCGCCCGACCCGCTGGTCGCGCGCGATCTCATCAAGCAGCACAATCCGGACGTGCTGACGCTCGACGTCGAAATGCCGCGCATGGACGGCCTCGACTTTCTCGAGAAGCTGATGCGCCTGCGGCCGATGCCGGTCGTGATGGTGTCGTCGCTGACCGAGCGCGGCAACGAAATCACGTTGCGCGCGCTGGAACTCGGCGCGGTCGATTTCGTCACCAAGCCGAAAGTCGGCATTCGCGACGGCATGCTCGACTACTCGGAAAAGCTCGCCGACAAGATTCGCGCCGCAGCCCGGGCGCGGGTACGGCAGGCCGCGCCGGCGCACCATGCGGCTGCACATGCAGCGCATGCGCCCGCCGCCGCAGCCGCCGCGCCGCTCTTCAACAACCCGCTGCTCAGTACCGAGAAGCTGATCATCGTCGGCGCGTCGACCGGCGGCACCGAAGCGATCCGCGAAGTGCTGGTGCCGCTGCCGCCGGATGCGCCTGCCGTGCTGATCGCGCAGCATATGCCGCCGGGTTTCACGAAATCTTTTGCACAACGCCTCAATGGTTTGTGCCGAATTACCGTTAAAGAGGCAGAGCACGGCGAACGCGTGCTGCCCGGGCATGCGTATATCGCGCCCGGCCACGCTCACCTGTTGCTGGCCCGCAGCGGCGCGAACTATATTGCGCACCTGTCGGACGAGCCGCCGGTGAACCGGCATCGTCCGTCGGTCGATGTGCTGTTCCGTTCGGTCGCGCAGCACGCGGGCAAGAACGCGGTCGGGGTGATCCTGACCGGGATGGGCCGCGACGGCGCCGCCGGGCTGCTGGACATGAAAAAAGCGGGGGCGTATACCCTTGCGCAGGACGAAGCGAGCTGTATCGTCTTCGGCATGCCGCGCGAAGCGATCGCGCTGGGCGCCGCCGACGAGATCGCCTCGCTGCCGGAAATGAGCCGGCGCGTGATGGCGCGTCTGTCATCGATGGGCGAACGCGTTCAGCGGGTATGATGCGCGCCGGATAGATTGAAGCGGTCATGCGCCGCACCGTGGATCAAGCAAAGGGAATGAAATGGATAAGGGAATGAAGATTCTGGTAGTTGACGACTTTCCGACGATGCGCCGGATCGTCCGCAACCTGCTCAAAGAGCTGGGCTATAGCAACGTCGACGAGGCGGAAGACGGCCAGGCCGGCCTCGCGCGTTTGCGCGGCGGCAGCTACGAGTTCGTGATCTCCGACTGGAACATGCCGAACCTCGACGGTCTGGCGATGCTCAAGGAAATCCGCGCCGACGCCAACCTCGCGCATCTGCCGGTGCTGATGGTGACGGCCGAGTCGAAGAAGGAAAACATCATCGCGGCGGCCCAAGCGGGCGCGAGCGGTTATGTCGTCAAGCCGTTCACGGCCGCGACGCTCGACGAGAAGCTCAACAAGATTCTCGAGAAGATGGCCAAGACCGGGAGCTGATGTGAATTTGCCGACCAACGCGCAAGGGGCCGAAGCGGTCCACGAGAGCGGCGACTTCGCGTCGGACCGCATCCTCGCCCGCATCGGCCAGTTGACGCGCACGCTGCGCGACTCGATGCGTGAGCTGGGGCTCGACAAGCATGTCGAGCGCGCGGCGGAAGCCGTACCCGATGCTCGCGACCGTCTGAAGTACATTGCGGACATGACCGAGCAGGCCGCCGAGCGCGTGCTGTCCTCGATCGACATCGCCAAGCCGATCCAGGAGCAGTTGCGCCAGGACGCGGGCGAGCTCGATGCGCGCTGGGACAAGTGGTACGCCGCGCCGATCGAGCGCGAAGAAGTGCGCGCGCTGATGAACGACACGCGTGCCTTCTTGCACGGCGTGCCGGAGGCCACCACCGCGACCAACTCGCAGCTGATGGAAATCATGCTGGCGCAGGACTTCCAGGATCTGACCGGCCAGGTCATCAAGAAGATCACGGAGGTCGTGTACCTGATCGAGCAGCAATTGCTCGGCGTGCTGGTCGAGAACATCGCGCTTGAACGGCGCGAGCAGTTCGCGGCGACCGCGGCGGCGCTGGCGGCCGAGCCGTCGTCGACCGGCAGCCCCGAACACCTGCTGAACGGTCCGCAGATCAATCCGGAAGGCAAAACGGACGTGGTGCAGGACCAGTCGCAGGTCGACGATCTGCTGGCGAGCCTCGGGTTCTAACCCACGGCTAATCCGCCAAAGCGACAGGCCGAACCAGTATGCATAGCAAGCCACGCGCCCGCGTGCGCTTGCTGTCTGTCGACACAAACCACAGGCATACTACGACCTCGAGCAGCGGCACGGTTTTCCGGCAAGCAATGGCGCCGGGCGGTGGCACGGCGAGGATCCCTCCCATCGTGCGACCGCGACGGTGCCGTATGATCTGCCTACATGCAGCCGGTTCGCGCGACGTGCGGACCGAGCAGCAGTCGCTTGGGAGGAGTTTTGTCATGTCGAGTCGTGTACGCCGCGCCGGGTTGGTTATGGCGCTAGTCTTACCCTGTTCGTTGTTCGCCGTGCAGTCCGCCTACGCTGGGCTGGGCGGCACGCCGATGACGCCGCCCGCGGATGCGTCGGTTTCTTCCCGCACCGTGCAGCCTGCCGCCGGCGCAGCTTCGGCGGCACAGAGCGTGATGCGTTCCGCATCCAACGCCGCTTCCGCTACGAGCGCCTCCGCGTCCTACACCGTGCGTGAAACCACGCTCGGCAACGGCACGGTCGTGCGCGAATACCTGGCGGCGGACGGCTCGGTGTTCGGCATTGCGTGGCGCGGTCCGCAAATGCCGGATCTGAGCGATCTGCTCGGCAGCTACTTTCCGCAGTACGTCGCCGGCGTGAAGGCCATCCGCGCGACGCGCGGCGGACGCGGCCCGGTCGCGGTCGATCAGAGCAGCCTCGTGGTCCATTCCGGTGGCCACATGGGCGGATTCAACGGTCAGGCGTGGTTGCCGCAGGCGCTGCCTGCCGGCGTCAGCGGTTCCGACATCCAGTAAGGGCGAGGACGAACGATGCGAACCATGCATATTGCGGTAAAGCTCAAGGGTTGGACGCAGGCCGTCGCAGCCGTGGTGCTGGTGTCGGTTCTGGCCGCTTGCGGCGGTGGCGGCGATTCCGGTTCCAGTTCGAGCTCCAACTCCAACTCGAACTCCAACTCGTCGACCACGCTGAACGGCGGCTCGCTGCCGGCGAGCCCGACACAGCAGCCGATCGCCGCGACTGCGGCGAATACGGTGCCGATTACGGTTGGCGTGGGCGTGAAAGGCGTGATCAACATTCCTACGGTCAGCGTGACCGTGTGCGCGCCCGGCTCGACCACCAATTGCCAGACTATCAACAACATCCAGGTCGACACCGGGTCGTTCGGTTTGCGTGTGGTTAGCTCGGTGCTGAACACGTCGGTGCTTGGCGCGTTGCCGGTCACCACGGTGGCAGGCGGCGCGCAGCTCGCCGAGTGCGCGACTTTCGCCGACGGCTACACGTGGGGCTCGGTGCGTACTGCGAGCGTGACGATCGGCGGCGAGTCGGCGGCAAGCATCCCGGTGCAGATCATCGGCGACATGGCCGCGAGCACGGTGCCGGCGAAGGGTTGCACCGGCGTGGCGGAAAATACGGCCAACGATCTTGGCGCCAACGGCATTCTCGGCGTCGGCACGGCGCCCAACGATTGCGGCGCCACTTGCGCGAACGCGTCGACGGCCATCACCTACAGCAACTACTTCGCCTGTCCGGGCGGCACGTCCTGCACGCGCAGCGCAGTGCCGCTCACGCAGCAGGTCGCCAATCCGGTCGCGCACTTCGCCACCGACAACAACGGCGTGATCGTGCAGATGCCGCCGGTTGCCGATACCGGTTCATCGTCGGCGACCGGCACGCTGGTATTCGGTGTCGGCACCCAGTCGAACAACACGATGGCCGCCGCGCAGATCTTCACCACCGACGCCTATGGCGATCTGAACAACAGTGTCTTCAACGGCACGACGGTGCAGGCGTTTCTCGACTCGGGCTCGAACGGCTACTTCTTCGCCGATAGTTCGCTGACGCTGTGCAGCAGCACCTACGCGGGCTTTTACTGCCCGTCGTCGGCGCAAACGCGCTCGATCAGCCTGGTCGGGCTGAACGGCGCGAAAACGACCGCCAATATCGGCATCCTGAGCGCGGCCACCCTGTTCGGCAGCGGCAACAACTACGCGTTCAACGATCTGGCCGGCCAGATCAGCGGCAACGGCAGCTTCGATCTCGGCTTGCCGTTCTTCTATGGCCGTCACGTGTACTACGGCATCGATCAGACGGCGAGCGGCGGCCAGGCGCCTTACGTCGCTTTTTGATGCACATGACTGAAGGGTGACAACCGGCAGGTACTCGCGCAAACCGCGCGAGTACCTGCCGTGCGTCTTCCGCCACCGGCAGCCTGCGGGTGCCGCCCCCCGCTACCGTCCGTCCGTCGGCGGCTCTCCACGGCCGGTCCATCCAAGCCGCTCGCGCCTCCAGCAAGCCCGCCCTGGCGGTTCGCCGGCTGTTCCATCCCTCGAAATACCCCCCTTTCTCCGCCCTTATCCGCCGATCGTCCGTTGCGCGCAACGGGAATAATCGCTGTCACTGGAACCAGGCAGCGTGCCTCGACCGACTGGAGAGCTTTAGTGGCAGAGGATAGCGACCTCGAAAAAACCGAATCGGCCACTCCCCGGCGCCTGCAAAAGGCGCGCGAGGAAGGGCAGATCGTGCGTTCGCGGGAGCTCTCGACGTTTGCGCTGCTGGCGGCAGGCTTTTTCGGCGTATGGGGCATGTCCAGCAGCATCGGCGAGCATTTGCAGGGCATGCTGCGCGCCGCCTTCACGTTCGACCACGCCAGCGCGTTCGAAACGCGCCGCATGATGATCGGCGCGGGCGCCGCGAGCCGCGAAGGGCTCTACGCGTTGCTGCCGATTCTCGCCTTTACCGGTGCGGCCGCCTTGCTCGCACCGATGGCGCTGGGCGGCTGGCAGCTGTCGTCGAAAGGGCTCGAACCCAAGTTCAACCGCCTCAACCCGATCGCCGGTCTCGGCAAGATGTTCTCGATCAACGGGCCGATCCAGCTCGGCATGTCGCTCGCGAAGACGCTGGTGGTGGGCGGCATCGGCGGCACGGCGATCTGGAATCGCCGCGAGGAAATTCTCGCGCTGGCCACTCAGCCGGTGCATATCGCGCTCGCCAACACCATGCATCTGATCGCCGTCTGCTGCGGCATGACGGTGGCGGGCATGTTCGTCGTGGCGGCACTGGACGTGCCGTATCAACTCTGGCAGTTCCACAAGAAACTGCGCATGACGAAGGAAGAAGTGAAGCGCGAACATCGCGAAAGCGAAGGCGATCCGCATATCAAAGGCCGGATTCGTCAGCAGCAACGGGCGATTGCCCGCCGCCGCATGATGACCCAGGTGCCGAAGGCCGATGTCGTGGTGACCAACCCGACGCACTTCGCGGTCGCGCTGCAATACACCGACGGCGAGATGCGCGCGCCGAAGGTGGTCGCCAAGGGCGTGAACCTGGTGGCCGCGCGGATTCGCGCGCTTGCCGCGGAGAACAACGTGCCGCTGCTCGAAGCACCGCCGCTGGCGCGCGCGCTGTATCACAACGTCGAACTGAACCGCGAGATTCCCGGCCCGCTGTATGGCGCGGTCGCCGAAGTGCTCGCGTGGGTATATCAGTTGCGGCGCTTTAACACCGAAGGCGGCGTCGCGCCGGTCGCACCGACCGAGTTCGACGTGCCGGCGGATCTCGACAAGGGCGGTGTATCGGACGACGAAGCCGATCAGGAAGCCGCCGACACACTTAACGACGCTAACGACGACGCTTCAGGAGCCTCCGCATGAACGCTCGCGCCGGATTCCTGTCCCGACGGCCCGATGCCTTGAGCAGCACCAATTTGCGCGCCCTCGCCGGGCCGGTGCTGATCTGCATGATCCTCGGCATGATGATTTTGCCGTTGCCGCCGTTTCTGCTGGACCTGCTGTTCACCTTCAACATCGCGCTTTCCGTGATGGTGCTGCTGGTCAGCATGTACACGATGAAGCCGCTCGACTTTGCCGCTTTCCCGAGCGTGCTGCTGTTCTCGACGCTCTTGCGCCTGTCGCTGAACGTGGCGTCGACGCGGGTCGTGCTGCTCGAAGGCCACACTGGGCCGGATGCCGCCGGTCAGGTGATCGAGTCGTTCGGCCACTTTCTCGTAGGCGGCAACTTCGCGGTCGGCATCGTCGTCTTTATCATTTTGATGGTGATCAACTTCATGGTGATCACCAAGGGCGCGGGGCGGATCGCGGAAGTGTCCGCGCGCTTCACGCTCGATGCGATGCCCGGCAAACAGATGGCGATCGACGCCGACCTGAACGCCGGCATCATCAACGAAGATCAGGCCCGCAAGCGGCGCCTTGAAGTCGCGCAGGAGGCCGAGTTCTACGGGTCGATGGACGGCGCGAGCAAGTTCGTGCGCGGCGACGCGATCGCCGGTCTGCTGATCATGGTGATCAACATCCTGGGCGGCCTGATCGTCGGGATGGTGCAGCATGGGATGGACTTCGCGTCCGCGGGCAAGAATTACACGCTGCTGACGATCGGTGACGGCCTCGTCGCGCAGATTCCGTCGCTGGTGATTTCGACGGCGGCCGGTGTGATCGTCTCGCGCGTCGCCACCAATGAAGACATCGGTACGCAATTGACCGGCCAGCTGTTCACGAACCCGCGCGTGCTGGCGATCACGGGCTGCATTCTCGTGCTGATGGGCCTGATTCCGGGCATGCCGCACTTCGCGTTTCTGATTCTCGGCGGCGGCTTGATCCAGCTCGGCCGCACGATGAAAAAGCGCAGCGAGGAACGCAAGAACGCCAACGCGCTGGTCGATGTCGCGCCGGCTGCGATGACCCCGGTGGAAAACACCGAAGCCAGCTGGGACGACGTGACGATGATCGACACGCTCGGCCTCGAAGTGGGCTACCGGCTGATTCCGCTCGTCGACAAGAACTCGGACGGCGAATTGCTCAAGCGAATCAAGAGCATCCGCAAGAAGTTCGCGCAGGAAATCGGCTTTCTGCCGCCGGTGATCCATATCCGCGACAACCTCGAATTGCGGCCGAACGGTTACCGGATTGCGTTGAAGGGCGTCGAAGTCGGCGTCGGCGAAGCGTATCCGGGGCAGTGGCTGGCGATCAATCCGGGGCAGGTTTCCGCCGCGCTGCCGGGCACGCCGACGCAGGATCCGGCGTTCGGCCTGCCGGCGATCTGGATCGATACGAATCTGCGCGAACAGGCGCAGGTGTACGGCTACACGGTGGTCGATTCGAGCACCGTAGTGGCGACGCACCTGAATCACCTGGTGGTCACCCATGCGTCCGAATTGCTCGGCCGCCGCGAAGTGCAGGCGCTGATCGAGCGGATGCAGAAAGACACGCCGTCGCTGGTCGACGATCTGGTGCCGAAGACGTTGCCGCTCACCACGCTGCAAAAGGTGCTGCAAAACCTGCTGGAAGAAGGCGTGCCGATCCGCGACATGCGCACGATTCTCGAAGCCTTGTCCGAGCACACGCCGAAGATCAGCGACGCACACGATCTCACCGCCGCCGTGCGCCTCGCGCTTGGCCGCGCGATTACGCAGCAGTGGTTCCCGGGCGTCGGCGATATGCAGGTGATGGGCCTGGATTCGAATCTGGAACGGGTGTTGTCGCAGGCGCTTTCGACCGGGGCCAATCCCGGTCTCGAGCCCGGTCTCGCGCATACGCTGCTGACCGAAACGCAGAAGGCGATGACGCGTCAGCAGAACCTTGGGTTCGCGCCGGTGCTGCTGGTGCAGCACGCGTTGCGGCCGATGCTCGCGCGCTTCCTGCGTCGCAGCCTGCCGCAGTTGAAGGTGCTGTCGTACGCGGAGGTGCCGGACACGCGCAATATCAAGGTCGTGAATCTGATCGGCGCGCATGGTTAAACCGCGCAATTAACCCGCAGTTAACCCGCAGTTAACCCGCAGTTAACCTCTACGCACCGAGTCCATGTCTTGTTGCCGGCGCTCCTTCGAGCGCCGGTTTTCATTTCAGCTTGCGGTTTTTCTTGCCGCAGGCGGGCTGAGACGCGGCTTGAAACGTACGCGCCCTGGACCCAAAACGACCACCGGCGGCGCCCGGAAAGCCCGTTTAAAACCGGCGTCCGCGCGGCTTACACCGCATTTCCATCGCCCGAATTGCCCACCTTTACCCGTCTTTATCCATCGATCGTCACTCGACGGCTTTCGCAATAATTGATCTCAATGGGAAGCGGTATGTTGCCGGTCCGTTAGTCCGTTTACCTCATCGGGGGTCCAGCTTGAACATTCGTAAATTTGTCGGTGCTACCAGTCGTGACGCGCTGCGTCTCGTGCGCGAAGCCCTGGGCCCGGATGCGGTTGTGTTGTCCAATCGAACGATGGACGACGGCAGCGTCGAGATCGTCGCGCTGGCCGACAGCGATCTCGCAGCCATCGCGCCGAAGGCTCGCACCGGAGCAAGCGCACCGCAGGCCGCGCCGACGAATGCAGCGACTGGAATGCCTTCGCTCCCCGCACCGCGCGCCACGACGATGCAGGCGAACCCGTATGCGAGCGGCATGCCCGATGTGTTCTCGTCGGTGTTCGGCGCAAGCCCGGAAGCCGGCGCCGAGGCCATGGCCGCAAGCGATGCGCCGGTTGCCGCACCGAAACCCGCTGCCGCGCCGAAAGCCTCGCTGCCGGGCGCCGCCAAAGCCCCGTCGATGACGCCGGTCATGCCTTCCGCATCCGCTCCGTCGCAACCGATCGCCATCGACCAACCCAGCGCGCGCGCCGCGGCGACGCGTCTTACCGAAGACATCCGCGCCGATCTGCTCAAGGCCGCCGGCGTGCCGGCAGCCGATGTTGAAGCGCCGCGCACGATGGCCGAATCGAACCCCTGGCTGATCGACCACGCCCGCCGCATCGCCGCCGAGCAGCAACAGCAAGGCGCCTACAGCGCGCGGCCCGCGGCGATGACGCCTGCCGCCGCGATGGCCAAGGGCCTCGGCGCCGCAGTCGAGCCAGGCAAGGCCGCGGCGCAGACGGCCGCGGCGCAAGTCGGCGATACGCCCGAATGGGCCCGCGAAGCCGCGCAAGTTGCCGCGCGCCGCGCCGCGCAGAAGATCGCGCCGTCGCTGCCCACCGGCGACGACGCCCGCACCCCCGCCTCGGTCGCCGAAGCGATCAAGGCGCGCATGGAGCAGGTCGTCAACGAAACCGTGATGCACGAACTCGCGTCGATGCGCGGGATGATGGAAGAACACTTCGCCGGTCTGTTGTGGGGCGAGCGCCAGCGCCGCAGCCCGGTGCGCGCCGCGCTCACCAAGCATCTGTTCGCCGCCGGTTTCTCCGCGCAGCTCGTGCAGATGATGGTCGACAACCTGCCGGAAAACGTCGAAGACATGGACGGCGGCATGGCGTGGATCCGCTCGGTGCTCGAATCGAACCTGCCGGTGATGGAAGACGAAGACGCGCTGATGGAGCGCGGCGGCGTGTTCGCGCTGATGGGCCCGACCGGCGTCGGCAAGACGACGACCACCGCCAAGCTCGCGGCGCGCTGCGTGATGCGCTTCGGCGCCAGCAAGGTCGCGTTGCTCACCACCGACAGCTACCGGATCGGCGGCCACGAACAACTGCGCATCTTCGGCAAGATTCTCGGCGTGTCGGTTCACGCGGTGAAAGACGGCGCCGATCTGCAACTCGCGCTCTCCGAGCTGCGCAACAAGCACATCGTGCTGATCGACACGATCGGCATGAGCCAGCGCGACCGCCTCGTGTCCGAACAGATCGCTATGCTGTGCCGCGCCGGCCAGCCGGTGCAGCGTCTGCTGCTGCTGAACGCGACGAGCCACGGCGACACGCTCAACGAAGTCGTGCAGGCCTATCAACGCGCGCCGGATCAGCAGCCGCTCGCCGGCTGCATCCTGACCAAGCTCGACGAAGCCACCAATCTGGGCGGCGTGCTCGACACGGTGATCCGCTACAAGCTGCCGGTGCACTACGTGTCGACCGGTCAGAAGGTGCCGGAAAACCTGTACGTCGCGACGAAGAAATTCCTGATCAAGAGCGCGTTCTGCATTCCGCGCGACAACTCCCCGTTCGTGCCGCACGACGACGATATTCCGGCGTTGCTGTCCGCGTTGTCCGCGCGGTCGACGGCCGAACTGCACGAGGTCCGCTTTGGATAAATTCATCGCGGATCAGGCAGAAGGACTGCGGCGCTTGTTGGCGAGAAGCGGCTCGCGCGTGATTGCGGTGACGGGTGGATCGGCCGGCGTCGGCTCGACGACGACAGTGGTGAACCTCGCCGCGGCGCTCGCGCAGCAGGGCAAGGACGTGCTGGTGATCGACGAATGTCTCGGCGACAAGTCGGTGAGCGCGATGCTCGGCGGCGTGCGCGGCGTGGGCAATTTTGCGGCCGTGATACGCGGCGAGATGACGCTCGACGACGCCACCGCACGGCACGCACTCGGGTTCTCGGTGCTGGCCGCCTCGCGCAACAACCGCGAAGGCCACACGGCCGCGCAGTTCGGCGCGGTGCTGCACGGTTCCGCCGACATCGTGCTGATCGACGCGCAACTCGACGAGCAAGGCCACTTGTCGCCGCTCGCGATGCAGGCGCACGACCTGATGATCGTCACGCGCGTGGCCGCGCAGGCGATCACCGACGCGTACGCGTGCATGAAACGTCTGCACTACGCGCACGCGACCGCACAGTTTCGCGTGCTGGTGAACCACGTGCAGAGCGTGGACGACGCGCATACCGCTTTTGCAAACCTGGCCGGCGTGGCCGGGCGCTACCTGACGGTGGCGCTGGAAGACGCCGGTTGCATTGCCGCCGATGTGCGGATGGCGCGAGCCCTGGAGTTGTCGCGCTGTGTCGTCGATGCATTCCCGTCGACACCGGCAGCGCGCGACTTCCGGCATCTTGCCGCCGAATTGCAGTACTGGCCGATGCGGCCAGCGATGTCGTCGCAAACGCCGTGGATGGCGCCTGCGACAGTTACAGCGGCGCAACACGCCGACCAACCGTCTGCGCAGCACGCCTGAGAGGCGGCACATGGACAAGGGGAGCACGATGTATAACGCTCAGGGAAAGATTTCCCAAGCCGACGTTCTGACGAAGTACGCGCCGCTGGTGCGCCGCCTCGGCTTGCAACTCGTCGCCAAGATGCCGGCGAGCGTCGATCTCGACGATCTGATCCAGGCCGGCATGATCGGACTGCTGGACGCCGCGGGCCGCTACAAGGAGGACCAGGGCGCGCAGTTCGAGACTTACGCCAGCCAGCGGATTCGCGGCGCGATGCTCGACGAGTTGCGCAGCAACGACTGGCTGCCGCGCAGCTTGCGGCGTACCTCGCGCGAGGTCGAAACGGCGGTGCACAAGGTCGAACAGAACCTGGGCCGTTCGGCAAGCGAGACGGAGATCGCCGAGCATCTGCAAATGCCGCTCGACGAGTATCAGTCGATGCTCCAGGATCTGCATGGCAGCCAGCTGATCTATTACGAAGACTTCGACCGTTCCGCGGACGACGAGCCGTTTCTCGACCGCTACTGCGTCGATCATTCGGACCCGCTGTCGGCGCTGCTCGACGACAGCTTGCGCTCGGCGCTGGTGGAGGCGATCGACCGTCTGCCGGAGCGCGAGAAGCTGCTGATGTCGCTGTACTACGAGCGCGGCATGAACCTGCGCGAAATCGGCGCGGTGATGGAAGTCAGCGAATCGCGAGTGTGCCAGTTGCACAGCCAGGCGGTGGCACGCTTGCGTACGCGACTGCGGGAGATGGCTTGGGCGAATGCCGAGGCGACTTGAGCTCAGAAGGGTCGGTGTTTGACCGGCGGCGTACCGGCGCACGCCTTCTCACGCATCCGCCATCTCATGCTCCGCGGCCAGCGCGAGAAACGCCGAACGCGACATGCCGCGTGCCTGCGCGTAAGCGTCGATGTCGTGGACCAGCGCCTCGGGGAGCGAGATATTGATGCGCACCGCTTTCTTCAACGCCGGAATGTTCCGGGTTGTCACGAAACCCCACGTAAAGCCTGCATAGTCCGGATTGCGCCGATGCTCTTCGAGCGTCAGCCGTTCCGGGATCGGCATACCTTCGTCGAGCAGCGTATCGAGATGCGCCTCAATCGCTTCTTTCGCGTTCGCGTAAGCCTCCTCCAGCGTATCGCCCGCGGCATGACAACCCGGAATGTCGGGAACCACCACGCCGAACGCATGGTGTTCGTCACCTGGCTCGATCGCGATCGGGAAAATCAAGTTCTTCATTTCAGGCCTGCCTGTTTCAGAATGCTGTTCAGTGTGCCGGGCGGGAGATCCTTTTTTGGGTGCGGGATGGTCACAAGACCGGCTTTTACCGCGTGCCGGAAGTGATGGTGGCTGCCTGATATACGGATCAGCCGCCAGCCATCCGCCCGTATCAGTTTGACGACCTCGGCACTGTTCATATCGCACTCCTCGAACTATACACACGATTACACAACCTCGCTAGTGGATAACGCTTCGCCGCCTGCTCGCCGAGGCAGCGCTAAAGCTGCACGGAGCGGCGAAGAACCTCAGTGGGGGAACCGGTGATTTCAACGCGGTGGACAAATTCGCGCTACCTGGCCGGATGGCCAGCGCATATTGGAGGTGATCGTGAACGGCCTTTTGCGGACGTCGGAAAAACAAAAAGGGCCCGTCAAAAGACGAGCCCTTCGTTCAACGCAATCTAATCAATACTCAGCCGGATCGGCGCCTGAAACGCGCCAGCGCCAGGAAAATCGTCATGCCGCGCTACGCGCCGGAATCCGTCCATCCGGTCCATAGAAGCCGGCCTTCTGCGGCACCGCCACTTGCAGCGCCGTCAGCGCGCGCTGGTTGTAGTCCATCCGTACGCGGATGAGTTCACCGTTACTCGTATTGGAGCGCCGTGCGCGATCGGCCGCTTTTTGCAGCAGCGACCATTGCGCCGCGAGCCGCGCGTCGGTGCTCGCCGCGAGCTCCATGCCGGGCCAGCCGGCCGGAAAGCCCAGTTCGGCCAACTGCGCGTCGCGCGCGCTTTCGAGCTTGGCAAGCACGCCGATTAGTTCAGTTTTCTTCTCGATGATCGGCGGCAGCTGTTCAAGCGGCGACAAGGCGGTCAGTGCACGAGTCTCGAGCGCCAGAATCGAGGCGAAGGCCTCGACGGCCGAATATTCTTCGATGAGGGTGGCAAGCAGGGCGTCTTTCATCTCAACAACTCGCTAAACACGACGGCTCGCGCGTGATTCACGAGCCGAGTTTGTCGAATGCCGCCCGGCAATTCACCGTACTTCGATGTGTCGATCAGTTGCCGGTCGACGAGGTTTTGCTTTGCAACAGGCTGCGCGCCGTTTCCAGCACGCCGTCGGCGATCTTGCCCGAGTCGATTTTCAGCGAGCCGTCCTTGATGGCCTGCTTGATCGACTCGACGTGCGCCGTGTCGATATCGGCCGAGCCGGACGCCGCGAGACTGCGCAGATGCTGCGACAGACCCGACAGGCTGACGCTGGCGTCGCCCGAACCGCTGCTGGTAGTGCCCGGCGAGCCCGTGCCCGCACTCTGCGCGCTGCTGGCCGCGGCCGTCGCGTCGCTGTTCTGCGAGCGGGACAGGGCGTCTTTCAACGTCGGCAGATTCGAATTGGTTGTGGAATCGACTTTCACGATTGGCTTCCTGAACGATTTGATCCTGATAACGGCAACCGGTGATCAAAACTTTAGCGCAATCGCTCGACGTGTTGCCCTGCCTTTCGGGCTGATCCGGCCCCACGGGCATCGCACCCGTGAACGCTGCCGTCGCTCCTGAATCCGGCGCGGCGCACGTCCCGCCGAGCCGGTTCATAGCTGAATCTCCACCGTCGACCCATCCTTGACGATGCCGGAGATGATCTGGCCATTGGCCGTCTTTACCCGCACTTGCTGGCCCGGCGACGCGTTGTTCATCGCGCTGCCTTCGGCCGAAATCGCGAAGCCTTCGCCAGCTGCGACGACCCGCACCGTCTGTCCGATCGACACCGCCGACGCGCTTTTCAGCATGTCGCGGCGCAGCGGCATGCCGCCCGCGATGCGCGTGAGCGACACTGAACCGACCACCTGCGACGGGTCCGTGACGATCGCCTGCGGCAAGCCGGTCAGGTCGCCTTCGCGTGCGACGAGGTCGGCGGCGGTGAGCACTTCGCCCGGCGCCATCGCGCGGGCGGCCAGATAGTAGGTGGCGCGCAGCGAGATGCGTGCTTGCAGATAGAGGGTCCACGGCCGCTCGCCGGCGCAGCGCACGCCGACCGTCATGCGGCCCCAGAGGCGTGCGCCGCTCGGCATAAAGGGTTCGAGCATCGTGCAAGCCGTGAGGCCGCGCGGAAAAGCCTGCGCGACGGTGATTTCGACCTTGCCGGGCAAGCCCGCGGATTGCTGTTGCAGGAAGGCGAGGGCGGCGCCGCGGATCGCTTCGGGGTCTTGCTGACCCGGCGGCGTCACAGGTTGCGCCACGGGTTGCGTCACAGGTTGCGTTACTGCTGCGGCCTGGAGGTTCTGTTGCGCGACGGCCGGCGCGACCTGCCGCACTGAAGGCGTACGAGCGAGGGTCGGACGGGCCGGCATGGGCGCCGCCGCTGCGACCGTCGTCGTCACGACCGGTTTGCCGTTCGCGCCCAGCTGCGGCGGCTCGCCGCGCGACGCAAGACTGTCGAAACCGCTGACCGCGGGGGCATTGGCGGCCACCGGCTGCACCGCTGCGCCCTGCCGCCCTGCATTCGACGACGGCGCCGGCGTGACGGTGACTGGCACCGCCTGACGCGCGCCCGGCACGACGCTGATGCTTGCAACCCCGGCCGTCGCGGGCGGATTCGCGTTCACCGGCGCGGGAATCGTCACAACGCCGTTCGCGTCGGGCTTGAAGCTGGTACGAATCATTGCCGGCGCGGCAGGCGGTTCACCCGCGCCCGGAATCACAATCGAGCCGCTCGCATTGGCCGCGCGCGTGAATTGATCGGCGTCGCGTGCGACCGGGCCGGGCGTCATCGACTGCGCGGTGGCGGCGGCCAGGGTCGCTGCGGAACCGGCGCGCTTCGCGGGCGCCGCGGCTTGCATGTGTTCGGCCAGATCGGCGAGCGCAGCAGGATTCTTCTCACCCGGCCCAGGAATCACGATCGGGCCACCGGCGTCCTCAGCCTGTGCGGCGTTCGACAGCAGCAAGGCGCCGGCCGTCACGCATAACGTCGAACTCACACATAACGTCGAACTCACCACCAGCCGTGCTGCCAGGCGCGAAGCGAGCCGTACCGCGCCCGCACCCACGCGATGCGCCGCCGCCGCGCGGCTTGCGCGGTGCGTCAGATCGAAAGTGGGCTGGTCCATCGCGTTTCTCCATCGAATGCATCAGTACGCTTTGCATTCTAGTGAGCGCCTCCTTTGCGCAAACGTTGAATAGAAGCCCCCTTTCCCGGTTATTCGTCCGATTGCCACTTGCGTTCGGCCCATAAGATGGACCTCATGCAAAAAGGTCTTCCCGGCCGATGTGGTCCTCGCGCGAGGCACAACCAGGCACAAGCGGGAAGCCTCGGGAACGTTCTCCGGAGATTTCTATGCTGGACAAACTCGATGCCGAATTCGCCTTTGGCCGCCAGGCGCTCGATGTACGCGCTTACCGCCAGGAGCTGTTGTCTTCGAATATCGCCAACGCCGATACCCCAGGGTACAAGGCGCGCGATGTCGATTTCGCTTCGTCGCTGGCCGGCGCGCTGAAAAAGAGCGGCGGCGGAGCCGGCCAGGGCGCGTCGAACAGTTCGACGCTGGCCATGACGCAGCCGGTGGGCGTGACGAGCGGCATGTCGATGGTCTCGACCGCACCGGGCCATATGACCGGCAAGACGACGCTCACGCCGACCGGCGGCTCGCCTGACGACTACGGCAATCTGCAATACCGCATTCCGACGCAACCCGCGCTCGACGGCAACACGGTCGATATCGATACCGAGCGGGTGCAGTTCGCCGACAACACGTTGCATTTCGAATCGGGCATGACGGTGCTGTCGGGCCAGATCAAAACGATGCTGGCGGCGATCCAGTCGGGCTCGTAAGTCAGCTGCAAGGCGGCTGCGGGATAGCTAAGGCAGCCAAGGCAGCGCAGGCAGTGACGCAGGAACAATCGCTACGGGATTTAACGTAAGCCGGGTCGAACCGGCAGGAGAGGTCGGGAAACCATGCCATCCCTGATGAATATTTTTGGTGTTGCAGGCTCCGCGATGTCGGCGCAGTCGCAACGGCTCAACGTGACGGCGTCCAATCTCGCCAACGCGGACAGTACGACCGGCCCGGACGGCCAGCCGTACAAAGCCAAGCAGGTCGTGTTCGCGGTGAACCCGATCGGCGGCGCGCGTTCGGGCTCCGGTCAGCAGATCGGCGGCGTGCAGGTCACCGGCGTGGTCGACGACCCGACGCCGATGAAGACGGCCTACGAACCCGGCAATCCGGCGGCCAACGCGGACGGCTATGTCACGCTGCCCAACGTCGACCCGGTGCAGGAAATGGTCAACATGATCTCGGCCTCGCGCTCGTACCAGGCCAACGTCGAGACCCTGAACACCGCCAAAACGCTGATGCTGAAAACGCTCACGATCGGAACCTGAGGAGAGCTCCTTGACCACCAATACCACCATCGGCAGCAACGGCACGAACGTGTCGCAGACGCTGCTCGATACGATGAACGGCACGAACAGCGCATCGAGCGCGAGCAGCGCCACCAGCTCGACCAGCAGCGCTTCGAGCACGTCGGCGACCAATCTGCAGAACACCTTCCTGCAACTGCTCGTCGCGCAACTGAAGAACCAGGATCCGACCAATCCGATGGACAGCTCGCAGATGACCTCGCAGCTGGCGCAGATCAACACGGTGTCGGGCATCAGCCAGCTGAATACGACGCTGACCTCGCTGTCGACGCAACTGTCGGCCGGCCAGCAGTCGCAAGCCGCGATGCTGATCGGCTCGACCGTGCTCGCGCCGGGCAGTTCGGTGACGGTCGCGAGCGGCAAGGCCAGCTCGTTCGGCGTGCAGCTCGCCAACTCGGTGGGCGACCTGCAGGTGGTCGTGAAGAACTCGGCGGGCACGATCGTCAACACGATCGACCTCGGCAAGCAATCGGCCGGCACGGTTCCGGTGGGCTGGACGCCGACCGACTCGGCCGGCAACACGCTGCCCGACGGCACCTACACGATCAGCGCGGTCGGCACGATCAACGGCAAGCAGGCCACGGCCACCACGCTCGCGGGCGCGACGGTGCAAAGCGTCGTCATGCAAAGCAGCGGTACGCCGGGCCTCGTGCTGTCGAACGGCACGACCGTCGGGCTGACCAGCGTCGCCGCCATCCTCTGATTCAGATTCAGTCAGTTACGACTTTCCAGATACGGAGACCGTCATGGGTTACCAAACAGGTTTGAGTGGGTTGGCGGCATCGTCGAGCGATCTCGACGTGATCGGCAACAACATCGCCAACGCGAATACGGTTGGCTTCAAGAGCGGCGCCGCGCAGTTCGCGGACATGTACGCCAATTCGGTGGCGACCGCGGTGAACAACCAGGTCGGCATCGGCACGAAGCTCGCCGAAGTGCAGCAGCAGTTCGCACAAGGCACGATCACCAGCACCAATCAGGCGCTCGACGTCGCGATCAACGGCAACGGTTTCTTCCAGCTGTCGAACAATGGTTCGCTGGTCTACTCGCGCAACGGCGTGTTCCAGCTCGACAAGAACGGCTTCATCACCAACGCGCAAGGCCTGCAACTGATGGGCTACGCCGCGAATAGCTCGGGCATCATCAACACCGCGCAAACCGTGCCGCTCTCCGTGCCGACCGCGAACATCGCGCCGCAAGCGACCACCAAGATCGCTGCCGGCCTGAACCTGAACGCGCAGGATCCGCTGATGCTCGGCACGCCGACGGTGACGGCCGGCGCCAACACGGGCACGCTCACTACCACCGGCGCGACCATCACGAACACCGCTTCGGGCACGAACAACGACAACTACACCGTCAAGTTCACGAGCGCGACCGCCTACACGGTGACCGACAACACGCTCGGCACGTCGACGACCGGCACGTACACGGCGGGCACGGCGATTTCGCTCGGCAACGGCCAGACCATCACGTTCAACGGCGTGCCGGCCACCAACGACAGCTACACGATCGCGCCGACTCCGGTCGCGTTCAACCAGAACAGTTCGTCGACCTATAACTACTCGACCAGCACGACGGTCTACGACTCGCTCGGCGGCTCGCAGACGGTCAACATGTATTTCGCCAAGACGTCGGCCGGCACGTGGAACGTGTACGCGGGCACCTCGACGGGCACGGCGAACCTGGTCGGCCATGCGAACTTCAATTCGTCGGGCACGCTGCTCGGCACGACCGACGCTGCCGGCACCGCCACCACCACACCGTTCGTGTTCAACTTCTCCGTCCCGACTACCGACGGTTCGTCGACGCCGCAGAATCTGACGCTGAACATCGCCGGCACGACGCAGTACGGCGGCAAGGACGGTGTCAATACGCTGCAGCCCGACGGCTACGCAGCCGGCACGCTGACGAGCTTCACGATCGGTGCGGACGGCACGCTGACCGGCAACTACTCGAATCAGCAAACCGCGGCGCTCGGCCAGGTCGCGCTCGCGAACTTCGCCAACCAGAACGGTCTCGTGAACCTCGGCAACAACGAATTCCAGCAGACCTCCGCTTCGGGCGTCGCGCAGATTTCCGCGCCGGGCGCGACCAACCACGGCGTGCTGCAAGGCGGCGCGGTGGAAAACTCGAACGTCGATCTGACGAGCGAACTGGTGAACCTGATCACCGCGCAACGCAACTATCAGGCGAACGCGCAGACGATCAAGACCCAGCAGGCCGTCGACCAAACCTTGATCAACCTGTAAGCGACCGGGATTGACCCATCATGGATCGGCTGATCTACACCGCGATGTCGGGCAGCACACAAGCGCTCGAACAGCAGGCTATCGTTGCGAACAACCTGGCGAATGCGTCGACCACCGGCTTTCGCGCGCAGCTTGCGACTTTCCGCGCCGTGCCGATGGCGTTCGGCGACGGCAGCTCGATCAACGACAACACCACGCGCACCTTCGTGCTGTCGTCGACGCCGGGCGCCGACTACACACCGGGGCCGATCCAGCAGACCGGCAACCCGCTCGACGTCGCCATTCAGGGGCCGGGCTGGCTGGCGGTGCAAACCGCCGACGGCAACGAGGCTTACACGCGCGCCGGCAATCTGCACATCGACGAAAACGGCCAGCTGGTGAACGCCATGAACCAGACGGTGCTCGGCAACGGCGGCCCGGTGTCGGTGCCGCCGGGTGCGCAAATCACCATCGGCAAGGACGGCACGGTGTCGGCATTGACGCCGGGCGATCCGCCCACCGCGGTGGTGACGGTCGATCAGTTGAAGCTGGTGAATCCGGATCCGCAAGCCCTGACGCGCGGCGACGACGGCCTTTTTCGCACCGCCGACGGCAATCCTGCCGACGCCGATCCGGCCGTCACGCTGGCGCCGGCATCGCTTGAAGGCAGCAACGTGAATCCGGTCAGCGCCATGGTCTCGATGATCACCAACGCGCGCCAGTTCCAGATGCAAACCAAGCTGCTGGAAAGCGCCGACAAGAACGATCAGACCGCCAACCAGCTGCTCAGCTTTAGCTAACGGGATGGGACCGGACTAAGCGCTAAAGCGCTAACTCCGGTCGACATAGGAGAAGAATTGTGAATCGCTCACTCTATATCGCCGCTACCGGCATGAATGCGCAACAGGCGCAGATGGACGTGATCTCGAACAACCTCGCGAACGTCAGCACCAACGGCTTCAAGGGCTCGCGCGCGGTATTCGAGGATCTGCTGTACCAGACCATCCGCCAGCCCGGCGCGAACTCGACGCAGCAAACCGAACTGCCGTCCGGCATCCAGCTCGGCACCGGCGTGCAGCAGGTCGCCACCGAGCGTCTGTACACGCAGGGCAACCTGCAGCAAACCGGCAACTCGAAAGACGTCGCGATCAACGGCCAGGGCTTTTTCCAGGTGCAGATGCCTGACGGCACGACCGCTTACACCCGCGACGGTTCGTTCCAGACCAACGCGCAGGGCCAGCTCGTCACATCCAGCGGCTACCAGGTGATCCCGGCGATCACGATCCCGACCAACGCGACCTCGATGACGATCGGCAGCGACGGCGTGGTGTCGATCACCGTGGCCGGTTCGACCAACAGCCAGCAGCTCGGCTCGATGCAGCTCGCCACCTTCATCAACCCGGCCGGTCTGGATGCGAAGGGCGAAAACCTGTTCTCCGAAACCGCTTCGTCGGGCGCGCCGAACATCGCGCAACCGGGCCTGAACGGCGCCGGCACGCTGAGTCAGGGTTACGTGGAAGCATCGAACGTGAACGTGGTGCAGGAACTGGTGAACATGATCCAGACGCAGCGCGCGTACGAAATCAACAGCAAGGCCGTGACGACCTCCGACCAGATGCTGCAGACCCTCAGCCAGATGCAGGTTTGAGCGGCTGGGAATTAACAGGCGGTAATCAAGATGTCGCACTTCACTCGTAATCCGGTTCATTCGCGCACTGCTGTAGCGCTCGTGCAGCTCACGCTGCTCGCGGCGCTGGGCGGCTGCGGCCTCGTGCCGAAGCAGCCGATCACCCAGCAACCGATGACGGCCATGCCACCGATGCCGCCTTCCGTGCAATCGCCGGGCTCGATCTACAACCCGGGTTACGCTGGCCGGCCGCTCTTCGAAGACCAGCGGCCGCGCAATGTCGGCGACATCCTGACGATTGTGATTCAGGAAAACGTCAACGCGACGAAGTCTTCGGGCGCCGCGACCAACCGCAACGGCACCACCAACTTCGACGTGCCGACAGCCGGCTTTCTCAGTGGCTTTTTCGGCAAGGTCAACCTGAACGCGAACGGCGGCAACAAGTTCGCGGCAACGGGCGGCGCGAACGCATCGAACACGTTCAACGGCGTCATCACTGTGACCGTGACGGGCGTGCTGCCGAACGGCAATCTGATGGTCAGCGGCGAGAAGCAGATGCTGATCAACCAGGGCAATGAATTCGTGCGCTTTTCCGGGGTGGTGAATCCGAACACGATTTCGAACCTGAACGCCGTGTACTCGACCCAGGTTGCCGACGCGAAAATCGAATATTCCGCGAAGGGTTATATCGACGAAGCCGAGAACATGGGCTGGCTGCAGCGCTTCTTCCTCAACGTGTCGCCGTGGTGATCATGCGTACCGTCTTCTCCAGCACCGGCCGTTTCGCGCGACTCGTTCATGTCGGCCGTGCGCTCGCCTTCGCCGCACTCGTCTGCGCCGCACTCGTCTGCGCCGCGCTGCCGGCGGCGACGCCCGCGCATGCCGAACGTCTGAAGGACCTCGTGCAGATCCAGGGCGTGCGCGACAACCCGCTGATCGGCTACGGTCTCGTGGTCGGCCTCGACGGCACGGGCGACCAGACCACGCAAACGCCGTTCACCACGCAGACGCTCGCCAACATGCTGGCGAACCTCGGCATCTCGATCAACAACCAGGCGGCCGGTTCGAGCAATTCGCAGTCGTCGCTGTCGAACATCCAGTTGAAGAACGTCGCCGCGGTGATGGTGACGGCGGTGCTGCCGCCGTTCGCGCGTCCCGGCGAAGCGATCGACGTCACCGTGTCGTCGCTCGGTAACGCGAAGAGCCTGCGCGGCGGCACGCTGCTGCTCACGCCGCTCAAGGGCGCCGACGGCCAGGTGTACGCGCTCGGCCAGGGCAACCTCGCGGTCGGCGGCGCCGGCGCGAGCGCGAACGGCAGCAAGGTGCAGGTGAACACGCTTGCCGCGGGCCGCATTGCCGGCGGCGCGATCGTCGAACGCGCGGTGCCGACCTCGGTGTCGCAAGCGGGCACCATGCAGCTCGAACTGAACGAGATGGATTACGACACCACGCAACGGGTGGTGGCGGCGGTCAACAACGCGTTCGGCGGCGGCACCGCGATGGCGCTCGACGGCCGCACGATTCAACTGCGCGCGCCGGCCGATCCGGAGCAACAGGTCGCCTTCATGGCGCAATTGCAGAACCTCGACGTGAAGCCGGCGCAAGCCGCCGCGAAGGTGATCCTGAACGCGCGCACCGGCTCGATCGTGATGAACCAGATGGTCACGCTGCAAAACTGCGCGGTGGCGCACGGCAATCTGTCGGTGGTGATCAATACGCAGCCGGTGGTGAGCCAGCCGGGCGCATTCTCGAACGGCCAGACGGTGGTGGCCAAGCAGTCGCAGATTCAATTGAAGCAGGACAACGGCGCACTGAAGATGGTGACCGCCGGCGCCAACCTCGCCGATGTGGTGAAGGCGCTCAACGCACTGGGTGCGACGCCCGCGGATCTGATGTCGATCCTGCAGGCCATGAAAGCGGCGGGCTCTTTGCGCGCCGACCTGGAAATCATCTAAGGAAGACACCAGATGAATTCGGATACGACCAATTCCGCGAACGCCGCGAACGACCTGACTCAGCGCTTTGCGCTCGACGTGCAGGGTTTCGCCAAGCTGAGCGCGCAGGCCAAGGCTTCGCCGCAAGCCGGCATGAAGATGGCCGCGCAGCAGTTCGACGCGGTGTTCACCCAGATGATGCTCAAGAGCATGCGTGACGCGACGCCGCAGGACGGTCCGTTCGATTCGCACGACAGCGCCACCTTCACGTCGATGATGGATCAGCAGTTGTCGCAGCAGATGTCGCAGAAGGGCATCGGCGTGGCCGATGCGATGCTCAAGCAGATGATGCGCAATCAGGGCATGCAGGTGAGCGGCGGCGCGGGCGCCGTGAGCGGCCTGGCCGGCGGCAGCGGCGGCGATGAAGGCCAGACCGCCGCGCTGAACGCGCTCGCCAAGGCTTACGGCAATGCGCAGGCCAACGGCCAGCTGGCGATGGGCAAGGGCTACTCGGCCAACAGCGCGCTGACCCCGCCGTTGCGCGGCGACGGCAGCTCGCCGAAGGTCGACGCGTTCGTCGACAAGCTGGCCGCGCCCGCGCAGGCCGCCAGCGCGGCGACCGGCATTCCGGCGCGCTTCATCATCGGCCAGGCCGCGCTCGAATCGGGCTGGGGCAAGAGCGAGATCAAGAAGGCCGATGGGACGACCAGCCATAACGTGTTCGGCATCAAGGCGTCCAGGGACTGGACCGGCAAGACCGTCTCGACCGTCACGACGGAATACGTGAACGGCAAGCCGCAGCGCACTGTCGAGAAATTCCGCGCATACGACTCGTACCAGGAAGCGATGACCGACTACGCGAGCCTGCTTAAGAGCAATCCGCGTTATGCGCAGGTCATCAATTCTTCGCATGACGTGAACGGCTTTGCCAACGGCATGCAGCGCGCGGGTTACGCGACCGATCCGCATTACGCGAAAAAACTGATGTCCATCATGCAGAAAATGGCCTGAGCCGCTGTTAATGCAGATGCGTGCAGTTTGATTTTCTCCGAATAAAACCCATGCACGCGACGGGGCCAAGTGCATAATAAGACGGAGCAGGCCGATCGCCCACGGGCGGTCGGCCGAGCCGCAATACCGGGTATCTCGTGTCCTATTTCATTGCTGATTCACGGTTTATTCGTTGTCTAAATGATCGTTGCCCGTATTTGATGCGCCCGGTTTCCACTGGATGCTTATCGGCGTTTTAACGTTTGCGGCAAATATTTCATTACCGGCCCCTAAATTTTGGCCGGGCGCTGCCGCTAATCAGTTAGACCCGATACCGGAAGGCGCTGTAACGTCCGGTTGAATGCGCGTGCCGCGGCCTCGATGAAGACCGCGCGAAAGCCCCGGCAGGAGCCTTGGGCACGCGCCCGCAAGAACAAGCATACCGGCAAGCCCATGGATACTAACCAGTCGAACGGCCAGATCGAAGCGCCCGGCCAGCCGCACGCCGCGCTAGACGAAAGCGAAAGCGCTTACGATTTCGGCCGTCGCAATCCGCTGGAGATCGGCGTTCAGTTACGCAATCTCGTCAATCGCGGCGATTTCCTCACCGTGCAATATGCGAGCGGCCAGCTCGTCACGCGACTGCTCGACGTCGACGTGCGCGGCCGTACGTTCACCTTCGATTGGGGCGCGCTGTCGGAGCAGAACAAAGGTTTGCTGGCGGCGCCGCGTTGCCAGTTCCACGCGTCGCCGGACGGCGTGCGCGTCGAGTTTTCCACCGGCACGCCGCGCGAAACCCGTTACGAAGGATTGCCCGCATTCGAGGCGGACTTCCCCGAAGTGCTGTTCTACGTGCAGCGCCGCGAATATTTCCGCGTCGATGCGCCGATTCTCGACCCGTATATGTGCAGCGGCCGCTTGCCCGAAGGCGACACGTTCCGCTTCGAAGTGCACGACCTGTCGCTCGGCGGTGTCGGCATGCGCACCGCGGATGAGCGCGTGGCCGAACTGCCGATGGGCACCCGGCTGCAAGACTGCGAACTGTCGCTTGGCACGCTCGGCCGCCTGTCGCTCGATCTGCAACTGGTGTCGCACCGCTCGACCGCTTTGCCGAACGGCACGCAGCGCTATCAACTTGGCTTTCGTTTTCTGACGCTGCCAGGCAGCGCCGAAAACACGCTGCAGCGGCTGATCACGCAACTCGAAATGAAGCGCCGCTCGTTGGTGCGCTGAGGAAAACGGCCCTCAATTTTTCCCGGCGCGGGCCGTTAAACAGGATGTTCAAGTAACGTGGCGGCAGGTGTCCGATGTCGCCCTTCAGGATGACGCATGTCCAGCTCCCTCATCAATCTCGGCCTCAGTGGACTGAACGCAGCCCAGTGGGGACTCACGACGACCGGCCAGAACATCAGCAACGCGTCGACGGCGGGCTATACGATCGAACGGCCCGTCTACGCCGAAGCCGGCGGCCAGTACACCGGCTCGGGTTATCTGCCGCAGGGCGTCTCGACCACCACCGTGACGCGCCAGTACAGCCAGTACCTGACCACTGAACTGAACAATGCGCAGTCGTCGGGCAGTTCGCTGTCGACCTACAACACGATGATTTCGCAGCTGAACAATCTGATCGGCAGCCCGACCTCCGGCATTGCGAGCGCGATCACCAGCTATTTCACCGGCTTGCAGAACGTCTCGAACAACGCCTCCAGTCTGGCCACTCGCCAGACCGCGATGAGCGGCGCGCAGACGCTCGCGAACCAGATCAACGCCGCGGGCCAGCAGTACGACGCGCTGCGTCAGAGCGTCAACACGCAGCTCACCAATACCGTTTCGCAGATCAACAGCTACACGCAGCAGATCGCGCAGTTGAACGGGCAGATCGCCGCGGCCAGCACGCAAGGGCAACCGCCGAATCAGCTGCTGGATCAGCGCGATCTCGCCGTGTCGAATCTGTCGCAACTGGTCGGCGTGCAGGTCGTGAACAGCAACGGCAGCTACAGCGTGTTCATGGGCAATGGCCAGCCGCTGGTCTCGAGCGGCAACAGCTACAACCTGGGCACGGCGCCTTCGACAGGCGACACCAGCGAACTGTCGGTGCAATACCTCGGCCAGGCGGGGGCGAATCCGGCGGCAGCGCCGCAAAACCTGCCCGACAGCAAGATCACGGGCGGCACGCTCGGCGGCCTCGTCGCGTTCCGCAGCCAGACGCTCGATCCGGGTGAAGCGCAACTCGGCGCGATTGCCGTGAGCTTCGCCACGCAAGTGAATGCGCAGAACGCGCTCGGCGTGACGCTGAGCGGCGGCCAGGGCGGTGCACTGTTCTCGGTGGGCGGCCCGACGGTCTACGCGAACACGCAGAACACCGGCAACGCGTCGCTGAACGTCTCGTTCGCGAATTCCGCGCAGCCGACTACCGGCGACTACACACTCGCCTATAACGGCACCACCTACACGCTCACCGACAATTCGACCGGCAGCGTGGTCGGCTCGGCCACCAATCTGACCCAGCCGATCAACGGCCTGCAGTTTTCGACCACCGGCACGATGAACCCCGGCGACTCGTTCACGGTCGAACCGACCCGCGGCGCGCTGAACAGCTTCGCCACCGCGACCACGGACGCCTCGGCGATCGCCGCCGCGGCACCGGTGCTGGGCGCGGCCGCGTCGGCCAACACCGGCACCGGCACGATCACGCAAGGCACGGTGACGGCCGGCTACACGATGCCGAACGCGACCACCACGCTGTCGTATAACGGCACGGGTCTGTCGGGCTTCCCGGCGGGCTCGACGGTGACGGTGGCAGGCTCGCCCGCCACTACCTACCCGATCGCCAGCGCGGCGACCGTGGTGCCGTATTCGTCGAGCACCGGCGCGACGCTGACGATCAACAACGCGACCGCCGGCCAGATGAACAACGTGTCGGTGACGATCAGCGGTGCACCGGCCGCCGGCGACAAGTTCACCATCGGCCCGAACACCGGCGCGACCAACGACGGCCGCAATGCGCTGGCCCTGTCGAACCTGTCCACCGCGAAGTCGCTGGCGGGCGGCACCGTCACGCTGACGGGCGCGTATGCGAACTACGTCAACCAGATCGGCAACCAGACCAATCAGATCCAGACTTCGAGCACGGCCCAGGCCTCGCTGGTGACGCAGATCACCACCGCGCAGCAATCGGTTTCGGGCGTGAACATCAACGAGGAAGCAGCCAACCTGCTTCAGTATCAGCAGCTCTATCAGGCCAACAGCAAGGTCATCCAGACCGCGCAGACCCTGTTCCAGACGTTGATCGGCATCATTCAGTGAGGCGTTGAACATGCGCATCTCCAGCACGCAGTACTTCAGCATGAACGTGGCGACGATGAGCGATCAGCAAGCTCAGTTGTCGCAGTTGTACGCGGAGATTTCGAGTGGCGTGAGCCTTTCCACACCGTCGGACAATCCGCTCGGCGCGGCGCAGGCCGTGCAACTGAGCTCGACGGCGACGACGCTCGCGCAGTACACGAGCAACCAGAGCACCGCGCTCGCCTCGCTGCAACAGGAAGACTCCACGCTCGGCAGCGTCAACACCGTGCTGCAAAACATTCATACGCTGGTGCTGCGCGCGGGCGACGGCTCGCTGAACGACGGCGACCGCGGCTCGATCGCGACGCAGCTGCAGAGCATGCGCAGCCAGTTGATGACGCTCGCCAATTCCACCGACCCGCAGGGCAATTACCTGTTCGCCGGCTATCAGAGCACGGCGCAGCCGTACACCACCAATTCGGCCGGCGTCGTGACCTATTCGGGCGACACCGGCACGCGCGCCGTGCAGATCACCGATTCGCGCACCATCCAGACGGCCGACAACGGCAACGCGATCTTCGGCAGCGTGGCGTCGATCGGCACCAGCGCGGTCCCGGCCGCGACCACGGGCAACGGCGGGACCGGCGTGATCAGCGGCGTCAGCCTGACGAACCCGACCGATCCGACCAACGCGGACAAATACACGATCACCTTTGCGGGCGCCGGCGCGACGAGCACCTACACGGTGAGCGCGACCAATCCGGCGACCGGCGCGGTCACGACGGGTACGCCGCAGACTTTCACGTCGGGCTCGGCGATCACGCTCGGCGGCCAGTCGGTGACGATCACCGGCGCGCCGAACGCGGGTGACAGTTTCACCGTGACGCCGGCCACGCAAGGCAGCACGGACCTGTTCGCGAACCTGAGCCAGTTGATCGCGACGCTGCAATCGCCGGTCGCGGGCGCGGCCGCGACGGCCAGTTTCCAGAGCGCGCTGACTACCAGCATGACCCAGCTCGAAAACACGATGAACAACGTCGTGACGGCCCAGGCCGCGGTGGGCGGCCGTGAGCAGGAAGTGCAGGCGTTGCAGACGGTCACGCAGACCAACACGTTGCAGACGGCGAGCAACCTGTCGGATCTGACTTCGACCGACCTGACCAAGACGATCAGCAAGTACACGATGACGCAAGCCTCGCTGCAAGCGGCGCAACAGGCGTTTGCGAAGGTGCAGAACATGTCGCTGTTCCAGTACCTGAACTAAGCGGGCGGGATACGATATGAAGAAGGGCGGAACCGGCGTGAGCCGGTTCCGCCCTTCTTTGTTTCGAGTGAGCAATCGCCGGCGCGGAGGAAGGCGCTACTTCAAACCCGCCGCGACGCGCCCCATCTGATCGATGCCGATGTCGAACATGCGCGTGAAGAACGGAATCATGTTCGGAATCATCAGCTGCAACAGCAGCAGGCCGATCAGCATCGTGAGCGGAAAGCCGATCTGGAACACGCCGATTTGCGGCGCGGCGCGGTTGAGAATGCCGAGCGCGAGGTTGGTGATCAGGAGTGCCGCGACCACCGGCAGCGACAGCAGCAAACCGGCCGAAAAGATCGTGCCGCCGAAGCCTGCCAGCGTGCGCCAGCCGGGTGCGCCCAGTATGTTCGCCGACACCGGCACCGACTGGAACGTCGTCAGCAACGCGCTGATCATCTGCAGATGCCCGTCGATCACCAGAAACACCAGCATCGCGATGGTGTTCATGTAGCTCGACAGCACCTGGCTCGAGCTGCTTGCCTGCGCATCGAAGAAAGTCGCGAAGCCGAGGCCCATGCCCAAACCGACGAAATCGCCGGTGGCGCTGATCGCCTGGAACACGATCTGCATCGTCATGCCGAGCGCGATGCCGATCAGGAACTGGTTGACGATGATCCACACGCCTGCGGCGGAAAACACCGTGACTTGGGGCAGTGCGCCGAGCGTCGGCGCGACGATGATCGTGATGAAGGCCGCGAGGCCGATTTTCACGCGCGTCGGCAGCGAGCGGTTGCCGAGCAGCGGCGCGGTGGCGACCAGCGCGAGAATCCGCACGAACGGCCACAGGAACGCGGTGAGCCAGGCGTTCAGTTGCGCGTAGGTAACGGAAAACATCGCGGCGGGGACCGGTGAGGGGAGGCCGGGGCGGCGCTCAGTTGACGAGCGTCGGAATGTTGGTGAGCGTCTGGCGCAGATAGTCGAGCATGGTCGTCAGCATCCACGGACCGGCGATCACCATCGTGACGGCAATCGCGAGCAGCTTCGGAATGAACGAGAGCGTGCTTTCGTTGATCTGCGTGGCGGCCTGGAACAGGCTCACCACCAGACCGACCACCAGCGCGACCAGTAGTAGCGGCGCGGCGAGCAACAGGCCGACATACATGGCCTGGTGCGCCAGCGTCATGACGGATTCTTGATTCATGGCGATTCGACCGGAAGCGTGAAGGGTTGAACGAACGCGTTAAGCCAGGCTCAGCCAGGCCGGGCGTGGCGGTTATACGAAGCTCTGTGCGAGCGAGCCGAGCAGCAACTGCCAGCCGTCGACCAGCACGAACAGCATCAGCTTGAACGGCAGCGAGATGGTGGCGGGCGACACCATCATCATCCCCATCGACATCAGCACGCTCGCCACCACCATGTCGATGATGAGGAACGGGATGAAAATCGTGAAGCCGATCTGGAAGCCGGTTTTCAATTCGCTGGTGACGAACGACGGCACCAGCAGCGACAGCGGCACGTCTTCCGGACCTTGCATCGGCGCGGCGTGCGAAATGCGGGCGAACAGCGCGAGATCGCTTTCGCGGGTCTGGCGCAGCATGAAGGTCTTGAACGGCGCGAGGCCGCGCGAGACCGCCTGCTCCATCGGCATCGAGCCTTCGGAGAACGGTTTGTAGCCGTCGGTATAGGCCTTGTCGAGCACCGGCGACATCACGAACAGGGTGAGGAACAGCGCCAGACCGACCAGCACCTGGTTAGGCGGCGTGGTGGTCGTGCCGAGCGCCTGGCGCAGCAGCGACAACACGATGATGATGCGCGTGAAGCTCGTCATCATCAACACCATTGCCGGCAGGAACGACAGCATCGTGAGCAGCAGCATCGTCTGCACGCTCAGCGAGTACGTGGTGCCGCCGTTCGGGCCGGGGCTCGTGTTGAAGGCCGGCAGGCCGGCGGTTTGCGCGAACGACAGCGTCGGCAGCGCGAGCATCAGCGCCGGCAGCGCGATAGGTGCGAGACGGCGCAGCACGGGGACAACTTTCGAAACGGCGGAAGACATGCGGGTGGATTGCGCGTCACGCGCTGATTGAACACTGAACTGCATTACCGGTCCCCGCTGCCTTGCCCGTTGAAACGTTTGCCCACTTCAGCTTTCAAAGCATCGCGAAAGCGTTGGCCGAATGTGCCGGGCAACGGCGCGCGTGGGCCAGGGGCGGCGGGTTGCGTGCCCGTGCCTGCAAGCGCATCGACCGCGGCCGAACCGGCCGGCATCGTATGCAGCAGGCGCACATTGCCGGGCGCCGTGCCGAGCACCAGCCAGGTATCGCCGATCTCGACCACCGCGACCCGCTCCTTGCCGCCGAGCGAGGCGCCGCCGATCGTCTTCACCAGAGCGCCGCGGTTCGCCGGCTGCAAGCCGAAGCGGCGCGCGAGCCAGGCAAAAGCGAATACCAGACCGATCACGACCAGCAGGCCGACGATCGTTTGCAATACCGCGCCGACGCCGAGCGCCGGAACGGTCGTGCCGGCACCGACACCCGAAGCAATTTTCGCGGCGTTGTTGACCGCGTTCATGTCGGCGGCGTGCGCGGCCGACGGTGCGAACGTCAGCGTGACCATGAGCGCCGAAGCGGCCGCGGCCGTCGCTGTGAGCGCTGCGCGATGGAGAACATGGCGCGACGCATGCAGCACGGCGCGACCGGCAACGCGTTTCATCGATTCAGTTTCCGGATGCGTTCGGACGGCGTGATGATGTCGGTCAGACGAATACCGAACTTGTCGTTGACGACCACGACTTCGCCCTGTGCGATCAGACAGCCGTTGACCAGCACGTCCATCGGTTCGCCGGCCATGCCGTCGAGCTCCACCACCGAACCTTGCGCGAGTTGCAGCAGGTTGCGGATCGCGATCTTGGTGCGGCCGAGTTCGACGGTCATCTGGACGGGGATGTCCAGGATCATGTCGATGTCGTTGCGCGTCGAGGCCGGCTCGACCTTCGACAGCGGCTGGAACACGCCGGCCGTGGTGGCGCTGACTTCCGTGTTGTCGTTCTGCTCGGCAAGCGCGCTGGCCCAGTCGGCCATCGCCGCTTCGTCGTCGGCGGATGCCGCGGCAGCCAGTTGTTCGGCTTCCGGCAATTGCGCCGCGGGCTTTGCGTTCAGGTCACTCATATCCACCTTCCTTCATCGTGTCGGTTGCGCTGATCATCTTCTGGACCCGCAACGCGTACTGACCATTGAAAATTCCGTAGCCGCATTCCATCACTGGCACGCCGTCGACTTTCGCCGTGATGTGTTCGGGAATATTGATCGGCAGAACATCGCCTTTGCGCATGTTCAGGATCTGTTCGAACGTGACCGGCACCTGCGCGAGGTCGGCGGTCAGTTCGACTTCCGCGGCCTGCACCTGCTGCGACAGCACGCGGACCCAGCGGCGGTCGACTTCGAGCGCCTCGCCCTGGATCGGCGACGACAGGATGTCGCGGATCGGTTCGATCATCGAATACGGCATGCAGATATGCAGCGTGCCGCCCGTGGTGCCGAACTCGATCGAGAACTGCGTGACGATGACGATTTCGTTCGGCGTCGCGACGTTGGCGAACTGCGTATGCATTTCCGAGCGCAGGAATTCGAACTGCAGCGGGCGCACGCTTTTCCACGACATCGCGTAGTGCTCGAACGTGAGGTTGAGCAGCTTCATGATGATGCGCTGTTCGGTCTGCGTGAAATCGCGGCCTTCGACGCGGGTATGGAAGCGCCCGTCGCCGCCGAACAGGTTATCGACCACGAAGAACACCAGGTTCGGGTCGAACACGAACAGCGACGTGCCGCGCAACGGCTTCACGTGGACCAGGTTCAGGTTGGTCGGGATCGGCAGGTTGCGGGTGAACTCGCTGTACTTCTGCACTTTCACCGGACCGACGGAGATTTCCGCCGAGCGCCGCATGAAGTTGAAGATACCGACGCGCAACAGACGCGCGAAGCGGTCGTTGATGATTTCGAGGCCGGGCATCCGGCCGCGGACGATGCGTTCCTGCGTCGCGATGTTGTACGGGCGGACGCCCGCGCGATCGGTTTGCTCGGCGACCGAGTCGGACTCGCCGGTTACGCCCTTGAGGAGGGCATCGACCTCCTCCTGGGACATGAACTCTTCGTGGCCCATTCCTTATTCCTCGTGCGTCCCGTGGCGGTTGATGATGGCAGCGCTAAATAACGTCACTGCGGACGTCACTGCACGACGAATTCGGTGAACAGCACGTCCTGGACGTGGATCGGCGCGGCGCCCTTATCGGTCGGCTGTTCGATCAGGGTTCGGAGTTCGGTGGCCAGCGCGCGTTTGCCGTCGAGCGGCGCGAGTTCTTCCGGGTGTTTGTTCGACAGCGCGAGCAGGATGCGGCTGCGCACTTCCGGCATATGGTCGGTGAGTTCCTGCTGGGTTTTCGGGTCGCCCAGTTTGAGCGTGAGGCCGATACGCAGGAAGTGTTGCTGACCGTCGTCCGATTGGAGGTTGACCGTCATCGATTCAAGCGGGAAGAACAGGGGCGCCGGCAATGGGGCGGGCGCGCTGGCGGTTTCCGCTGAGGCGGGGGCGGGGGCGCGTTTGGACATGAAGAACCACACACCCGCGCCGGCTGCGCCTGCGGCGAGGATCGCGATGAGGACGATCAGGATAATGCGCTTCAAGGGGCCCGGGGAGGCGGGCGCGGCTTGCTGGTTTGCGGTCGTGGATGCCATGAGGTGTGCTTTGCTTGCCTTTAGTGCTGGTGATGGTGATTGTTGTTGATTTGCCTGCGGCGCGATGGGTCGAAAAGAAGGGTTAATGCGGGCTATCTCTTGTTTTTGCCTTTCAGGCTTGGGAGTCGCCTGTCGGCCGGTTCTGGTTTTTTTTGCCTACGCGGCGCTATTGGTTGTTGCGCCTGCGGCGGTGGTCTTTGCTTTCTTTTTTGCCTTTCGAGGCGCTTTTTGGCTGTAGGCCTGCGGTGTTGGCCTTTCCTTGAATTGTTAGTGGTCTATTAGCTTCGCCCCTGTGCGGGGCAGGCACTTACTTTCTTTGCCGCCGCAAAGAAAGTAAGCAAAGAAAGCGGCTTCACACCGCTAACGCTTAAGCGGGTCCCCTGGCTTGGAGGAGGTCGTGGAGCATCTGGAATCGGTGTTCCCGCACACTCCGCGTTGGTGACAAGGCCGTCATACTTCCGGCGGCGCTGCGCGCGCCGTGGCGGTACTTCACAAAACCAGCGGGCCGTTTTCGCGTCAGTGTCTTGCCTGGTACGGTGGCTCGTAGTTGCATGGATCTGTACCGATCGGCGAGTGCCTTTCTCAATACCGTCGCGGCTTCGGCGTCTCGCCGAATTAACCTCCGGGCGTTACTTTTCCGCAAACCGCAAACCGCAAACCACAAACCACTTCGGCGCCTCGCCGAGGCAAAGCCGATGGCTCCCCCAGCAAAAGAACAAAACCACGGGTTTCCCTGGCAAACGATTCCCGCGAGCACGCAGTGCGAGGCGGGAAGGATGATGCCGGAAGCGCGTACGCCCCATCGGTTTTGAGAAGTACCGCTGCGGCGCGCGCAGCGCCGCCGGAAGAATGACGGCCTTGTCACCCGCGCGGAGTGTGCGAGAACACTGATTCCAGATGTTCCACTATCTCCTCCAAGCCAGGGAACCCGCTTAAGCGTTAGCGGTGTGAAGCCGCTTTCTTTGCTTACTTTCTTTGCGGCGGCAAAGAAAGTAAGTGCCTGCCCCGCACAGGGGCGACGCTAATAGACCACTAAGAAATCAAGGAAAGGCCACCACCGCAGGCACACGGACAATAAGCGCCGCGAAGGCAAACAGCAGAGGGGCGAAGCTAATAGACCACTAACAAATCAAGGAAAGGCCAACACCGTAGGCATACAGACAATAAGCGCCGCGAAGGCAAACAGCACAGGGGCGAAGCTAATAGACCACTAACAAAACAAGGAAAGGCCACCACCGCAGGCGCACAGAAATAAACCGCCACGAAAGGCAAAAAAACCTCAAGCAAAAGTATCAACCAACCCCACACCCCGCCGCACGGCAACATTAGCAACACTCGCAACAGAATCCCCAGCGCCGCCGGCAAAAGAACCTGCAGCCTTCCCGCCGGACCGGCCAGAATCCGCACTTTGCTGCTGCCCACTGCCCTGACGGGCAAAACCGTCACTAACACTAGCGCTTCCAAGCCCAATGCCATTGGACTCCATCGCTTCGCGAAGCTTCGGCAGGGCTGCCTCGACAGCCTCCCGCACCTGCTGATGCTGGGAAACAAAAAGCGCATGCGCATGGTTATCGGCAACCTGCAACACGACCTGCAGCGGTCCCAAATCCTTCGGATTCAAAGTCAGCTCGGCGCTCTGCGAATGCGCATTCGATAAAAACACCACCTTCTGACTCAGTGCGTCTTCCCAGTCAGTCGTGCCCACATGCGGCGCCAACGTATTCGCGGCCTCGGCCGCGCCAGCATTGCCAGTCGTCTGCACAGCCGCAGTCGTGCTAGCGGCGCCAGCCGCCGCCTGTGTGGCGGCCAGAGCAGCCGTCGCCGCATCGGCAGCACTCTTGAAGGACGCCAGATCGTCAGCCTGGGCAGAGCCGGCAGCCGTCGCGGTCAACGCGTCAGCAACCGTCTTCGCCGCCGTCGACGGATCCGCCACAGTCGTGGCCAACGCCGTCAGCGAGGCGGCCTTGGCCGTATTCGATCCCTTGCCGTCGCCGAACAAACCGGCTCCCAGCGTCTTGCCGCTTGTCGCGGCGCTCAATCCGCTACTCGCATCGCCAGCCAGGTCGCTCGCGCCGTTCGACGCACTCGACACGTTCGCCGCCGCGCCGCTCGCCAGCGCCTGGGCCTGAGCCTGCGCCGGAACCGCGCCCTGGGCGCCTGACAGCGCAGCCAACGCCGCCTGCAAAGCGTCCTGCACCGACTTCGGATCGGTTGCGCCGGTCTTTTTGCCTGTGGTGCCGCCAGTCGTGGTGTCCGTGGTCGCGCCGGCCAGCGAGGTCGCGGCGTCGGTCAACGCGGTGGCAGGGTCGGTGGCGGCTGGGACGGTCGCGCCGTTCGCGTTGGCCTGAGCCTGAGCCTGAGCCTGGGCGGCTGCCGCGGCAGCGGTGCCGGCGTCGGTCGGCGTGGCCGTGCCGGCGGACTTCGCCGGCGTCGCGGCAGTCTTGTCTGTGGCGGCCTGTTGCGTATTGTCGGACGCGGCGGACGACGACGAACCGGACGATGCCGCGCTCGTCGTGTTGCTGTTGTCCTTGTTGCCGCTCGCGGCGTCCGTACTTTGGGTCGACGGGTCGGGCGGCGGCGGCGCGTCATGCACGCTCGACGAAGAGGGCGAAGACGCCGGCGCCGAGGATGACGAGGAAGCCGAAGATGAAGCAGACGATGACGGCGCCTGCTTGCTCGCGCTTTGCGCGGCGGCATCGTTTTGCGACACGATGCTTTGCTTGAGGGTTTGCGAGAACGGCGTGGCGTTCGCCGCGGCGGCCATGGCCGCGCTGGTGGACGTGCTGCTGGCGGAGCCGAGCAGCGAGCCGATCGGTGAAAGTGCTGACATAGATGATCCTGTCAATCCGTCAAAACGATGTGTTCGGTCAGCCGAAGCTGCGTTCGGGCGTGTCAGATGCCCTCGGCGCGCATCCTCAGAATTCGGGCGGCATGTTCGTCGGCGTCGCGCTGATCGCGCCGCGCCGTTTGTCTGGCTTCGACGGCTTCGCCGCGCGCCTGCAACACTTCATACGAGCCGAGTTTCTGCTTCTGGCGCTGCCAGTCGGGCTTGGCGGCCTCGACGCGCGCGTTGGCCGCCACCAGCAGGTTGCGCTGCTGTTCGATGGCGGCGTCGAGCGTGTCGATGAACGCCTGGAAATTGCGCATGTTGCCGGCGGGCATGCCCGTTTGGGCGGTCGCCGTGAAGCGCGCGTGATATTCGTCGCGGTACTGCACCAGCGAGTCGAGCTGCGATTGCACGTCGCCGCGCTCGCGCTGCGCGCGGCCGAGGCGCTGCGCAGCGGCGTCCACATCGTCCTTCGCCAGGCCAATGAGCGTCTTGATCGGAAAGTGTTTCGCCATCGTCAGCCTCCTTGGGCAAACAGCGCGTCCAGCATCTCGATACTCGGTTCAAAGTTTGCGCACTCGCGAAAACCTTGCTGCAAAAACGCTTCCATCCGCGGATACAGCGCGATTGCACGGTCGAGCAGCGCGTCGCGCCCGCTCGAATAGGCGCCGACGTTGATCAGATCGCGGTTGCGCTGATAGCGCGACAGCATCTGCTTGAACATACGCGTCTTGTCGAGATGCTTTTCGTCGATCAGCGCGGTCATTGCCCGGCTAATCGACGCTTCGATGTCGATCGCCGGATAGTGGCCAGCCTCGGCGAGCGAGCGCGACAGCACGATATGGCCGTCGAGAATCGCCCGCGCCGAGTCTGCGATCGGATCCTGCTGATCGTCGCCTTCGGTCAGCACGGTGTAGAACGCGGTGATCGAGCCGCCGCCCGCCGGGCCGTTGCCGGTCCGTTCGACAAGCGCCGGCAGCTTGGCGAACACCGAAGGCGGATAGCCCTTGGTGGCGGGCGGCTCGCCCACGGCCAGTGCGATTTCGCGCTGTGCCATCGCGTAGCGGGTCAGCGAATCCATCAGCAGCAGTACGTGCTTGCCCTGATCGCGGAAATATTCGGCAAGCGAGGTCGAGTACGACGCCGCCTGCATCCGCAACAGCGGCGAAACGTCGGCCGGTGCGGCGACGACAATCGAGCGCGCCAGACCTTCCTCGCCAAGAATCTGTTCGATGAATTCCTTCACTTCGCGACCGCGTTCGCCGATCAGGCCGATCACGATCACCTCGGCGCTGGTGTAGCGCGCCATCGTGCCGAGCAGCACCGATTTACCGACGCCGGAACCGGCGAACAAGCCCATCCGCTGCCCGCGACCCACGGTCAGCAGTGCGTTGATCGCGCGCACGCCGACGTCGAGCACCTTGTGAATCGGCTCGCGGTTCAGCGGATTGATTACCGGCGCGGACAGCGGCGCGTCGGCGTGCGCGCCGAGCGGGCCGAGGCCGTCGAGCGGACGGCCCGACGCATCGAGTACGCGCCCCAGCAATTCCCAGCCGACCGGCAAGCGCTTGGCACCCGCCATCGGATCGGCGATCGGCGCGCTTTCGAGCGGATAAACCCGCGCGCCGGGCAACAGGCCGATCACTTCGGTGGTCGGCATCAGAAACAGTTTGTCGCCGGAGAAGCCCACCACTTCGGCTTCCGCCATCGGCAACGAACTGCCGGGCGGCAGTTCGATCATCACTTCGGCGCCCACCGACAGGCGCAGGCCGACGGCTTCGAGCACCAGACCGGCGGCGCGCGTCAGGCGTCCGCAGGCGCGCATCGGCTTGGCGATCGCATTGCGCGCGCGCAGCGCGTCGAGCCGGCCGCGCCAGGCCTGCATGTGCGGGTTGCTGTCGAGTGCGGGATCGTACGAGGCGTGGGCGGCGGGGGTTGAAGCGGGGCTCGAAGTCACACTTGAAGCAGCTGAGGCGGCAGACTCGCGGCTCGCCGCCGCGCCCGTCGCAGGGTGGCCCAGGCTCGGATCGCGCAACGCGGCTTCGATGGCCGCGACTGCAGCTGCAGCAGATGTCACCGCAGCCGGCTCGTCCGCCAGCGCCTCGGCGCCGAACGACGCCAGCGCGAGCTCGCGTTCGAGCGGCGTCAGATCGCTGGCGCGGATCTCTTCGAGCGTCGGCTTCACCATGTGCTCACCTTGCCGAGCGCCGCGGCAACGCGCTCCCAGCGCGTGTCGATGCCCGCATCCACCTCGCCGCTGCCGGCCTGCGCGCGGCAGCCGCCGCGTTCGACCGACGCATCGGTGCGCACAGTCCAGCCGCGCGTTTGCAGCTCTTCCATCAGATAGGCTTCGACGACCGGCAAGTCGGCCGGACTGACGATCAGCGCGGGCGCGCCGACCAGCGCCGGTTCGGCGGCTAGCACCTCACGCGCGGCGGCGATCAGCGCGGTCGGATCGTGTTGCACGTGCTGGCGCACCACCTGCTGCGCGATGTCCAGCGCCAATCCGACCAGGGTCTCCGAGATCGCGCCCTGGGCGCCGTCGAGCGCCGCCTTGAACGTCTCGGCGAGCGCGGCGAGACGCGCCGCTTCTTCGCGCGCTTCGCTTTGGCCTTGCTCGAAACCCTGCGCGTGACCTTGCTCGTAACCGGCCTGATACCCGAGCGCCTGCCCGGCCACGTGCCCGGACGCGGTGCCCTGTGCATGCGCGGCCTCGCGCAGGCGTTCGAGTTCGGCTTCGAATGCGCCGTCGTCGACTTCGGGTTCGGGCGGCGCCGGCGGCACCGGATCGAACGAGGCCATCTCCCAGCGCTGGTAGGCCGAGAGGCGCTCCTTCGCCGCGGAGTTCTGATCAGACATAGGCATCTTCCGCCTTGCCGCCTAGAACAATCTGGCCGCTTTCCGCCAGGTTGCGCACGATCTGCAGGATGCGGCGCTGTTGCGTTTCGACTTCGGACACGCGCACCGGACCGCGCGCGTCGAGGTCTTCGGCGAGCAGTTCGGCGGCACGCTGCGACATGTTCGACAGGAACTTCTGGCGCAGCGCGGGCGGCGCGCCCTTCAGCGAAATGATCAACGCCTCGGACTCGACTTCCTTCAGCAGCAGCTGGATCGCGCGGTCTTCCAGATCGAGCAGGTTCTCGAACACGAACATCTGATCGATGATCTTCTGCGCCAGTTCGGCGTCGTATTGGCGAACGTTCTCGATGACGCCTTCTTCATGGTTGCTCGACATGAAGTTGAGAATTTCGGCCGCCGTGCGGATGCCGCCCATCGGGCTGCGCTTGAGGTTGTCGCTGCCCGACAGCAGGCCCGTCAGCACGTCGTCGAGTTCGCGCAGCGCGGCCGGCTGGATGCCGTCGAGCGTCGCGATTCGCAGCAGCACGTCGTTGCGCAGCCGCTCGGTGAAGCAGGCGACGATTTCCGACGCCTGGTCGCGGTCGAGGTGAACGAGGATCGTTGCGATGATCTGCGGGTGCTCGTTCTTGATCAGCTCGGCCACCGCCGCGGAATCCATCCACTTGAGGCCTTCGATCCCGCTGGTATCGCTGCCCTGCAGAATCCGGTCGATGATCGCGCCGGCCTTGTCGTCGCCGAGCGCCTTGGTCAGCACCGAACGGATGTAGTCGCTCGAATCGAGCGACAGCGCTGTATGCTTTTCGGCCTCGCGCACGAACTCCTGCAGGACATCGTCGATCTGTTCACGTGTGATGTTCTTCAGCGCGGCCATCGTGACGCCGATCTTCTGGACCTCACGCGGCCCGAGGAACTTGAACACCTGCGCGGCTTCTTCCTCGCCGATCGACATCAGCAGGAGCGCGCTCTTCATTACGCCTTCAGCGCTCATCGGACACCCAATTTTTCACGACGGTTGCGACGATCTTCGGATCCTGGCGCGCGATGTTGCGCGCGAATTCCAGGTTCCGTTCGTATTTGTGCTTCTCGTTCTCGAACGTCAGCAGCTCGACGTCGCTTTCTTCCGCGACGGCGCCCGCGCGCTCGGCGGCCGGGATGCCGTCCAGCAGGATCGGCTCGTCCGGCGACGGCAGCGCCGCGGCGGCGATCGGCTCCGGCGACGGGAAAGCGCGGCGCAGCGCCGGCTTCACCATCACGAAGTAGAGGAACAGGGCGACGGCGCCGATCCCGAGGTAGGTCGCGATCTGCCTGGCGAGCGCGATCATGTCCGGCGTGCGCCACCACGGCAGGTCGGCGCTCGGGTCGACGTCGGCGGTGAACGCGCTGTTGACCACGTTGACCGAGTCGCCGCGCGCAGCGTCGAAGCCCATCGCGTCCTTCACCAGCTGATTGACCTGCGCGAGCTTGTCGGCGGTGACCGGCTGCATTGTCGCGTGGCCCCCGGCGTCCACCACCTTCAGATAGTTGACCACCACCGCCACCGACAGACGCTTGATGCCGCCCATCGGCTGCTCCAGATGCTGCACGGTCTTGTTGAGTTCGTAGTTGGTGGTCGAATCCTTGCGGTCGCTGACCGGCGTGGTGGTCGCGCCGCTCGCGCCGTTGCCCGCCGTGATCGGCGCGGAAGCCGGCTGCGGCGGCTGGTTCGACAGCGCGCCCGGCACGCCCGAGGCGGCCGCCTGCGACATTTCGGTGGCGGAGCTCGATTGCTGGCTGCGGATCGCCGCCTGTTGCGGGCTGCCGTTCGGGCCGTAGTTTTCCGAGGTCTGCTCGCTGCGCGAGAAATCGATATCGGCGCTGACCTGCGAATGCGCATTACCGGCGCCGAACAGGGGCGCGAGGATCGCGTCGATGCGCTGCTGGGTGTTGCGCTCGATCTGCTGGCGATACTTCAGTTGCGAGGCGTCCAGACCGCTGCCGGAGGACGGGTTCGTCAGCAGGTTGCCGTCCTGGTCGAGGATGGTCACGCCGCGCACCGGCATATCCGGCACCGCCGAGGACACCATATGGGTGATCGCCAGCACTTGGCCCTCGTCGAGCGCACGGCCCGGATACAGGTCGACCAGCACCGAGGCGGAGGGCGCTTCCTTGTCGCGCACGAACACGGAAGGCTTCGGAATCGCCAGATGCACGCGGGCTGACTTCACCGAGGAAATCGATTCGATCGTGCGTTGCAGCTCGCCTTCCAGGGCGCGCTGATAGTTGATCTGCTCGGCGAACTGGCTGATGCCGAACTTCTGGTTGTCCATCAATTCGAAGCCGACCGAGCCGCTCTTCGGCAGGCCTTGCGAAGCCAGGCGCAGACGCATTTCATGCACCTGCTCGGCCGGCACGAGGATCGCGCCGCCGGCGTCGGAGAACTTGTAGGGAATGTTGGCCTGCTGGAGCGCGGTGATGATCGCGCCGCCGTCGCGGTCCGACAGGTTGCTGTAGAGCACCTTGTAGTCCGGTGCGCGCGACCACAGGAACAGACCGGCCACGATCGCGACCAGCAGCGCGACGGCAAAAATCAGCGGGGCACGCGGGTTGCCGCGCATTTGCGCGAGGCCCGACAGGCGCTGACCGAAGTTGCCGCCCATGCCGCCAAGGTTGCCGCCCAAGCCGCCGAGGTCCGCTGCGCCGCCGGGCTGGCCGGTGCCGGGCGCACCGGCGCCCGGCTGCGCGCCGGCGAGGCCCATGCGGGCGTCGGGGTTGATCAAAGAGTTGGCTGACGAATCCATGCGTCGGGTTTCTCCGGGATGCCTTTGCGTTCTGCCGCCTGGCCGCACCGAGGGTCGGCGGGCGCACGAACAGAGACTTTCACCATTGAAATTATCCGCAGGGCCGCTCAACCCGATTGCTTGAATAGAGCCGGGTTTTCCCCCTAGTTTCGGGGCTTTCCAAAGAGGCCCGCTGCTATGCTTTCGCTCAGATCGGTACGGCTTTGGTGCGCCGGTCATCATTCCTGGAGAGAACATGACTTTGCCCGTGAACGCGCTCTCGTCGGCGCTGCAACAGATGCAGTCGATGGCGGCTCAAGCGGCCGGCAGCAACAACTCGGCGGCCGGCGCTCCGGCGGCCGGCCAGTCCGGCGCGGCGACGGCCGGCGGTTTCGCCTCGGCGCTGAAGGCTTCGTTGGACAAGATCAGCGGCGATCAGACCAAGGCGGCCGGCGAGGCGCAGGCGTTCGAGCTCGGCGCGTCGAACGTCTCGCTGAACGACGTGATGGTCGACTCGCAGAAGGCGAACATCGGTTTCCAGTTCGGCCTGCAGGTGCGCAACAAACTGGTAACGGCCTATAACGACATCATGCAAATGTCGGTGTGAGCGCGGCTCGGGCGGCTTGGTCAGGCGGCAAGGCTATTCCGCCCGCCTGCCCGAACGCCTGAGCATCGTGTCGCCGGCGTGGCTCGCCCCATTCGCCCATTAATCCTCCTTACACCAGCCTAAAGCTTTCCCGTTGCCTATCCGATAACCAGGTACAGGCAGAGATCGGCGCGCGGCAACGCGCCCGGATGGGCTACCACGACCAACCGCAATGCAAGACAGGAGGAGCGCCGATGTTTTCCCCAGGACACTCTGGAGCCAATGCGTATGCACGCGTGGGCGTCGAGACAGGGGTGATGGGCGCGAGTCCGCATCGTCTGATCGTGATGTTGTATCAGGGCGCCCGGCAAGCCATCGCGCAGGCGCGCATGCATCTGCAGCAAGGCAATGTGCCGGCTCGCGGAGAGGCGATCGGCAAGGCGATTCAGATCGTCGAAAGCGGGCTGCAGCAGTCGCTCAACCTTGAGGCGGGCGGCGAGATTGCGGAGCGGTTGAACGCGCTATACGGCTATATGTCGCGCCGGCTGCTCGAAGCCAACGTAAAACAAAGCGAGGCGATGCTGGTCGAGGTCGATGGCCTGCTGGCGACGCTCGAAGAGGCCTGGATCGGGATTGCCCCGGAGATCGCGCGGATGGCTGTGCAGCCGGCCGCGGAAAGCATGAGATGACATCGAACACAGAATATTTCGCCCGCTACGAGGCGATTGCAGCGATTTCCCGCCGCATGCTGACGGCTGCGCGATGCGCCCTGTGGAACGATCTGGTACGCCTGCAGGAAGAATACCGGCTTCTGGTCGATGCGTTGCGGGATGCGGAAACCGGTGTCAAGCTGGACGAACCCGAGCGCCAGCGCAAATACGCGCTGATCCGGCAGATCCTCGCGGACGACGCCGCGATCCGCGATCTGGCGAATCCGCGCATGGCCAACCTGTCGGCCCTGTTCGCCGGACGGCAGACGCGCGTGCTCAAGGAACTGTACGGGGCGCGCTGAGTGTGCCCGCGGGCAACACGCTGCGTGAGTCCGCCTGACTGTATTTGAGCGCGTCGCTGCCAATGTGACCAAGGAATCGGTATGAACGGAATCGACGCGGTCGTCACGTCGCTGCTTGCGAACCGGGTCGACAGTCTGCTCAATCTCGCGCCGGGCAGTGCGACGGCCTCGCAGACTGGCGCGGCGGGTGTCGATACCGCGCCTGCCACCGCCACACCCGTCACGACACCCACGCCACCGGCTTCCGCGCAAACCGCGCTGTCCGCCGTCGCGCTGACGCTCAATGCGATCGTGAGCTCGGGCGGCGAGGCGACCCCGGCCGTGCTCGGCCAGACGCCGATCTGGCCGGCCGCGCCGGCGCTCGACGTCGAGACCGGCGCTTTGCCGCTCTTCGATACCGCTGCCACGCCCGCTGCTTCGTCCGCGAATCCGAATACCGCCGGTACCGCGGCCACCGCCAATGTGGCGGCGGCTCAGGTGCCGGTCGCGGCGCTCGCGGCCGCGCTCAAACAGACGGTCGGCGACAGCGGCCTGTTTTACGAATCCCATCTCGCGCAATGGCTGGCCGGCCAGCGCCCGCCCGCCGCCCTGGCCGGCGAGGCGCAAAACAAGCTGGTGGCCGCCGCCACGCAATTGCCGCTCGACTGGGCGAGCGATGCCGAGCCGTCTTCTGCCGCGACTGCCGCGCCGCGTCAGGGTATGGGCGCTCCGGCCAACGGTACGTCTGACGGCAACGCCGCCGCGCGCGCCACGCCGGCGATCCAGACGGCGCAGGCGGCGCGCTTCGTGGCCGGCGAAGTGCTGGCGAACTCTCTTTCCGATCTGAACAGCCAGCCCGCGCACACCTTGCACAACGCCGCGGCGTCTTTGGCCGACGGCACACCGTCACAAAACTCGCCATCGATGGCGGCCGCGGTTCATCCCGCGACGGTTCCTTTAGTGCGTCAGCAACTCGATCTGCTCGCGACCGGGCAGTTTCGCTGGACCGGCGAAGCGTGGCCGGGCGCCAAGCTCGACTGGACCATCGAGCAGGACGGCGACGAATGGGATCGCAGCGGCGGCGGCGCGGCGAGCGAGGACGATCAGCCGTGGCGCACGCGTCTGACGTTGTCGCTGCCGACGCTCGGCACTGTCGATGCGGAATTGACGCTGACCGGCACGCGGCTGGTGGCGCGCGTGCAGGCGAGTCCGGGCGGCGCGGCGCGACTGGCGATGCAGGGCGAGCGCTTTCGTCAGCGGCTGGCGGCGGCGGGCATCGAGTTGAACGGGCTGACGATCCGCGAAATCGGCGGTGGCGCGCCGGCTACCGCGGCGGGTGCTGCTGGCGCTGCGGCCGCCGGGCAGGCGGCGGCTTCGGCGTACGCGCGTTCGGCTTCGGCGGCATCATCGGCATCCGCGGCTGACAAGGGGGCGGGGCGCCGCACGGCCCGCGTTACCCGCCCGGGCGCCGCGCCGCTCGACGATTTCGATTGGGATATGTGATGAGCCGCAAACATCGCCGCAGCGCGGCCGCGCTCGTCTACGACGCAAACGGCGGCGATCCCGCACCGCGCGTGATCGCCAAAGGCTACGGCATGCTGGCCGAGATGATCGTGCAGCGGGCCAAGGAAGCCGGGCTGTACGTGCACGAGGCACCGGAAATGGTGTCGCTCCTGATGCAGGTGGACCTCGATACGCGGATTCCGCCACAGCTTTATCAGGCGGTGGCGGAGTTGCTGGCCTGGTTGCATCGGCTGGAAAGCGGCGCTGAGAATGAGCCGGTGGACAGCGTCGGCGCCGATGCCGGCGAGCAGGACGTGACCGACGTGGTCGCCACCGAGGTCGGCGGCGGAACATCCGCGGACTGAGCGGGCTGATATCGTCGGCTTCACCCGGCGACTGAGCGGGCTATTTCCGTTGACTTCACCCAGGCGGTTCCGGCCGACTTCGTCGCCCGCCGGCGGTCCCCTCAGAACCGCATCATCAGCTTTAGCAGCGCATTCACCCGCTTGCCATACGGCGGCGAGATCAGTCCGCGCGCGTTCAGACGCGCCTGCGTCAGCACCGGCTTCATCTTCGAGAAGGTGACGAAGCCTTCGTAGCCGTGATACGCGCCCATCCCGCTCGCGCCAACCCCGCCGAACGGCAGGCTTTCGCACGCCAGATGCATCAGCGTTTCGTTGATTGCCATGCCGCCCGCGATGGTTTCGTGCGTGACGCGCTCGATGGTGGCGGCGTCGTCGGCGTACAGATAGAGCGCGAGCGGCCGAGGCCGCGTGTTGATCCACGCGATCGCGTCGTCGAGCGTGTCGTACGGGACGATCGGCAGCAGCGGCCCGAAGATTTCCTCCTGCATCAGTGTGCTTTCATCCGGCGCGTTCGTGACGGCGATCAGCGGGAAGCGGCGGCTGGCCGGATCGGGCGAGGCGTCGGTCAGCGCGTGGAGTTGCGCGCCGGCGGCCTGCGCTTCGTCGGCGAGGCGTTCCAGGCGCGCGAAATGGCGCGCCGAGATGATCGACGTGTAATCGCGGTTGTGCGCGAAGTCGGGATACATCTTCGCCATCCGCGCGCGCGCCCGTTCGATGAATGCGTGCTCCTGGCCGCGCGGCACCAGCACGTAATCGGGCGCGATGCAGGTCTGGCCGGCGTTGAGCGTCTTGCCGGCGACGAGGTTGTCGACCGCGTTGTCAAAGCGCGCATGCGTGCCGATGATGGCCGGGGACTTGCCGCCCAGTTCCAGCGTCACCGGCGTCAGATGCTCGGCGGCGGCGCGCATCACTTCGTGGCCGACCTTGGTGGAGCCGGTGAACAGCAGATGGTCGAACGGTTGCGAGCTGAACGCAGCGGCCAGCGCCGCGTCGCCGTTCACCACGGCAACGTGATCGCGCGCGAAGGTCTGGCCGATCAACTGCTCGAACAGCGCCGAGGTGCGCGGCGTCAATTCGGACATTTTGACGATCGCGCGGTTGCCGGCGGTCAACGCGCTGATCAGCGGACCGACGGCCAGCAGCACCGGATAATTCCACGGCACGATGATGCCGACCACGCCGAGCGGCTGCGGCACGACTTTCGCGCGCGCCGGCAGCAGCCATTTGTTGGTGCTGCGGCGCTGCGCTTTCATCCAGCGCTTGCCGTGTTTCAGCGCGGCGTCGATCTCTTCCTTGATCAGCAGGAATTCGGCGAGCAGCACTTCCTGTTTCGCACGGTTGCCGAAATCGGCGTTCATCGCGTCGGCGAGCGCGTCGCGGTTGTCGAGCATCGCCGCGCGCAGCGCTTTCAGATGCACGGCGCGCGCTTCCCACGACGGATACGGCGCGCGCAAATAAGCATGGCGTTGATCGCGGAGCAGCGCTTCGAGCGCGGCGACCTCGGTCAGATCGTTCTTCATGTGTGTCCACTCCCTGATGGATGTCGGTGCGCGTAGGCCGCGCTTATCGGTTTGTTGTGTTCCGGCTTGCTGGTATCAAGCGGCAAACGCCCGCTCGACGATCGCCGCATGGTCAAAGGTGGCGGGCAGCGTGCCGTACACGCGGCCGCTTTCGCCGCAGCCGTCGGCGAGCCGCGTCGCGATGAAGGCGTCGGCGACTTCGGACGGCGCGTGCCTGACGAGCAAGCTTGCTTGAGCAATCAGCACGATTTGCTGCGCGATACGCCGCGCCGATGCTTCCCGATGTTCGGCCGGTCCGTTAAGCGTGGCGGCCAGCTTGGCGAGCGCGGCGCCCAGCGCCGGGTGGCCCTGCGCATCCGCTTGCCAGGTGGCGAACAACGCCTGCGCCGCGTCGGGTTCGCGCTCCATGGCGCGCAGCACGTCGAGGCACATCACGTTGCCCGACCCTTCCCAGATCGAATTCACGGGCGCTTCACGATAAAAACGCGCCATCGGCGCAGTCTCGACGTAGCCATTGCCGCCCCAGACTTCCATCGCCTCGCCGGTGAATTCGAGCGTGCGCTTGCAGACCCAATACTTCGCCGCCGGCGTGACGATGCGCCGCCATGCGCGCTCAGCCGGCGAGGCGTTAGACGAATCGGCCGATGCTTCGAAAGCACGCGCGAGCCGCATGAACAGCACGGTCGCCGCTTCCGACTCCAACGCGAGATCGGCCAGCACGTTGCGCATGAGCGGCTGATCGGCGAGATGCCGCCCAAACGCGCTGCGATGGCGCGCGTGATGGATCGCCTGCACCAGCGCCGCGCGCATCAACGCCGCGCTGCCGATCACGCAATCGAGCCGCGTGTAGTTCGCCATCTCGATGATGGTCGGCACGCCGCGGCCTTCATCGCCGATCAGAATGCCGAACGCGTCGAAGAATTCGACTTCGCTGCTCACGTTCGAACGGTTGCCGAGCTTGTCCTTCAGACGCTGGATCTGCACCGCGTTCTTGCTGCCGTCCGGCGCGAAGCGCGGCACGAAGAAGCACGACAGACCCGCGTGATCGCCGGTGCGGGCGAGCACCAGATGCGCGTCGCATTGCGGCGCGGAGAAAAACCATTTGTGGCCGACGAGGCGATAGTCGGCGCCGCGGCCGCTGCCGCGTGTCGCATAGGCGCGCGTCTGGTTGCTGCGCACGTCGGAGCCGCCTTGCTTCTCGGTCATGCCCATGCCGATCATCGCCGAGCTTTTCTGCGGGAGCGGGACATCGCGCGGATCGTGTTCGCGGGCGTAGAGCTTGTCGCGCAGCGTGTCGAACAGGGCGGGTTCGCGCTGCAACACCGGAATGCTCGCGAAGGTCATCGTCAGCGGGCACAGCGAACCGGATTCGAGTTGCGCGTGCAGGAAGTAACCGGCGCAGCGCGCGACCATCGCGCCGGGCTGCGGATCGGAGAACGGCAGCGCGTGCAGGCCCTCGCGGCGCAACAGCGACAGCAGCGTATGCCACGACGGATGAAACTCCAGCGCGTCGATGCGTTCGCCGCGCGGGCTGTGCGTGAAGAGTTCAGGCGTGTGGCGATTCGCCAGTTCGGCGAGCGCGAGCGTTTCCGGCGTGGTGAGCGCGGCGCCGTCGCGCAGCAGCGCGTCGCGATGCCACGCGGCGCCTTCGCGTTCGAGGGCGGCGGATAAAGCGGCGTCGCTGGAAAACAGGTTGTAGTCCGCCAGCGGCGGAACCTGATTTGTCACGTCGTGGGTGTGGCCGATGCTGAGCCGTTCCATCTGCTGTCTCCGTTCACCGGATGCGCTCCGGCACTGATCGACGGTGTGCTGTTTGATCGCCGCGTGTCGTGCCGCACGCTGACAGGAAGGCGCGCGCGGCGCCGTGTTTGAATGCCGCATCCACCGCCTCGGCGGGCGCACGCGCGTCTTTCATCATAGGGTCGCGGCGCCTCTTTCGTTTAGAGGGATCGCTCTGACCGGAACGCGCCGTGGCGGCGCAACGCTCCCTACAATGCCGATAAAACACACGTAGACAAGTGTGCACGAGACAGGGTCCGCCAGCAACGCGGCCCATCAGGAGGAGCGGATGCAATACGACTACATCATCGTCGGTGCAGGCTCGGGCGGCTGCTCGCTTGCGAGCCGCCTCGCGGATAGCTGTCCCGACGCGACGATCGCGCTGATCGAAGCCGGCCCGCACACGGACCGCAATCTGCTCGTCAATATGCCGGTCGGCGTGGCGGCCATCGTGCCGCACAAATTCAAGACCAACTACGGCTATCTGACGACCCCTCAGCCCGGGCTCGGCGGACGCCAGGGCTATCAGCCGCGCGGCCGCGGTTTCGGCGGCTCGAGCGCGATCAACGCGATGATCTACACGCGCGGCCATCCGCTCGATTACGACGAATGGGCGCAACTCGGCTGCGACGGCTGGTCGTGGGCCGAGGTGCTGCCGTATTTCCGCCGCGCCGAGGGCAACGAGCGCGGCGCCGACGCGTGGCACGGCGCGGACGGTCCGCTGACGGTGTCCGATCTGCGCTATCACAATCCGTTTTCGAAGCGTTTCGTGCAGGCCGCGATCGAAGCAGGCTACCGGCCGAACCGCGACTTCAACGGCGCGGAGCAGGAAGGCGTCGGTTTCTATCAGGTGACGCAGCGCGACGGACGCCGTTGCAGCGCCGCGCGCGCCTATATCTACGACCGTCAGCGGCCGAATCTGCACACCATCGCGGATGCGACCGTGCTGCGCGTGACCTTCGACGGCAAGCGCGCGAGCGGGGTCGAGATCGTGCGCGGCGGGCGCACCGAACAGCTTGAAGCGCGCGCCGAAGTGGTGATGGCAGCGGGCGCGTTCAATTCACCGCAACTGCTGATGTGCTCGGGGATCGGGCCGGCCGCGCATCTGCAATCGCTCGGCATTCCGGTGCTGCACGACGCGCCCGAGGTCGGCCAGAACCTGATCGACCACGTCGACTTCACGATCAACAAACGGGTGTCGTCGATCGAACCGACCGGCTTTTCGGTGCGCGGCATGGCGCGGATGCTGCCGCAATTCGTCACCTTCATGCGGCACGGGCGCGGCATGCTGTCGAGCAACGTCGCGGAAGCAGGCGGTTTTCTGAAGAGCCGACCGACGCTCGAGCGGCCGGATCTGCAACTGCATTTCTGCGCGGCGCTGGTCGACGATCACAACCGCCACATGCACTGGGGTCACGGCTATTCGCTGCACGTGTGCGTGTTGCGGCCGCATAGCCGCGGCACCGTGACGCTGGCGAGCGCCGACGCACGCACGGCGCCGGTGATCGATCCGCGTTTTTTCAGCGATTCGCGCGATCTGGATCTGCTAGTGGAAGGCGCGCAGATGGCGCGCCGCATTCTCGACGCGCCGTCGCTTGCGCTGCACGGCGGCAAGGAGTTGTACACGCGTCCCGGTCAGACGGAGGCGGAACTGCGCCGGACCATCGCCGAGCATGCCGACACGATCTATCACCCGGTGGCCACCTGCCGGATGGGCGGCGACGCGCAATCGGTGGTCGATCCGCAACTGCGGGTGCGAGGCGTGACGGGGCTGCGGATCGTCGATGCATCGGTGATGCCGACGCTGATCGGCGGCAACACCAATTCGCCGACCGTGATGATCGGCGAGCGCGCGGCTGAGCTGATCGTGGCGGCGCGGCGCAGGGTGGAAGGGGTGCCGTCGGCGGCGCCGGCAGGTCTTACGGGCCTGGCGGCGAATGCGGCTTGAACGGGGCGTCGTATGTGCTCGCCAGGCGCCGCATCGAATTCGTCGCGCAGCAGTAGCGGCGAGAGTCTGCCGCATTTGACCCACTAATCAAACATGCCGCCCGGTTCGCGCCGGGCGGCATGTTTTTATCTGGAAATAGGCGCGGTGATACCGGTCATGCCGATGCCCGGCCCCAGCATGAAATCGTCGCCGGCCTGACCCGGCAGCGCCTCGCGCGCAACCTCGAGCCACGCGCGTGCGGCATGCGACAGATAGCCGTTGCGACGCCAGCCGATCGCCATCTCCCACGGAATTTCCGGTTCGACGACCGGCCGGCAGGTGAACTGCGCCGCGTCGAGCCGTCGGCAATACGGCGCCGGCAGCAGCGCAATGCCGACCCCGGCCAGCACCAGCGCCGCCATGAAATCCCAATGCCCGCTGCGCCCGACGATGGTCGGCGCAAAGCCGGCCGTGCGGCACGCGTTCAGAACGACATCATTGAGCGCAAGGCTTTCGCCATAGAACACGAACGGCTCGCTTGCCAACTGGCCGAGCGGCACCTCGTGCAGGTCGTCCCAGCGCGAGCCGGTGCGCGCGACCAGCCAGAGCAATTGCCGCGTCATCGGCAGCACGTCGATATTCTCGGGGTCGACCGGTTGCAGCACGCCGCCCAATTCCAGTTCGCCGTTGATCAGCGCCGCTTCGATCGCGCGCGAACCCTGCTCGAACAGCTTCAGTTCGATTTTCGGGTAGCGCTGGCGGAATGCGGCGATCGCGGGCGTGAAGAGCGAACCGCCCATCGGCGGAATGCCGATCGTCAGCTCGCCGCGGCCGAGCGTGTCGAGATCGTTCAGCTCGGCCTGCAACTGCGCATGCGCGGCCAATACGTCCTGGCCGCGCTGATAGACGATCCGGCCGGCGTCGGTCAGCACCATCTGGCGTCCGTCGCGCAGCAGCAGCGGCGAGCCGATTTCGTCTTCCAGCGACTTGACCATCTTGCTGATGGTCGGCTGCGTGACGAACATCTGCTCGGCGGCGGCGGTGAAGCTCTGTTGACGCACCACTTCGACGAAATAGCGCAGCGCACGTAGTTCCACGATCTCGGGCTCCGAAATTCCAAATTGGAATGGTTTTGATGGTAGTAAGTCATTATATTTATGTTGCGTTGCAACCTATACTGACTTTCATCAAAAGTCACCTAGGGATTGCCATGACGACGCAACTTCTCTCCCGATTCGCCAACGCCGGTCGCGCAAGCGGCGCGATGCGCGTTGCGCGGATCGCCGTGCAGAGCGCCGCGCTTGCCGGTCTCTGGTTGGTCGCCGATTTCGTCGTGCGTCAGCTTCATTTGCCGGTGCCCGGCGGTGTGGTCGGTCTGGTCGTGTTGCTCGCGCTGCTGTTTTGCGGCGGTGTCGCACCGCGTTGGATCAAGGCCGGCGCCGACTGGCTGCTGTCGGACATGCTGCTGTTCTTCATTCCGGCCGCGGTTGCCGCGGTGCAATACGGCGGGCTGTTTCGCGAGGACGGCTGGCGTCTCGCGCTGGTGGTGGTCGCCGGCACGTTGATGGTGATGGTCGCGGTGGCCTTTGCGGTCGACCAGGCCGCACGGCTCGAGCGCCGGCTGGCGCTGCGCCGCGTGATGGTCGCGCGGCATGCGGCGCGCGCCTGATTTTTCCTCGACCTGTCTTCAACCTCTATTCCAGTCTGAGGCCCGCCCATGAACGCGCTCTACTCGTCCCTGTTTGCCGACGATGCGTCGCGTCTGATCGCGGCGGGCTGTTTCGTGCTGACGGTGGCGCTGTATTTCGCGTCCAAGGCGCTGTACGCGCGCTTCAAGTCACCGTGGCTGACGCCGCTGGTCGCCGTGCCGGCGGTGCTCGCGGCGATTGTCGTGCTCGCGCATATTCCGTATCCGGTCTATTTTCAGGACACGCGCTGGTTGATGTGGCTGCTCGGGCCTGCCACGGTCGCCTTCGCCGTGCCTATTTATGAATACCGCGAGTTGCTCAAACGGCACTGGATTTCGCTGACGGTCGGTGTGACGGTGGGCATTGTGGTGGCGGTCGGCGGCTCGCTAATGCTGGCGAAACTGCTGCATCTGTCGCCGGAATTGCAACGCAGTCTGATGACCCGCTCGGTATCGACGCCGTTTGCGCTGGCCGTCTCCGACAGGATTCACGCGCCGAAGGATCTGACCGCGCTGTTCGTGATCGCGACGGGCGTCTGCGGGATGCTGTTCGGCGAACTGGTGCTGGGCCTCGTGCCGCTGCGCACGCGGCTCGCGCGCGGCGCATTGTTCGGCGCGGCGGCGCACGGCGTGGGCACCGCGAAAGCGCGTGAACTCGGCAGCGAGGAAGGCGTGGTCGCCAGTTTGACGATGATGATCGCCGGCGTGGTGATGGTGCTGCTTGCACCGATGCTGGGGCTGTTGCCGATCTGACACGAGGGCGGCTTTCCGTGGGGCGGCCTTCCGGGGGCACAAGCCCCGTTTCTGATGGATGTCGCGGAATCGTTCCGGCTCTCTGGAGCGTTTGTCGAAACCCGCGGGCAGGCACGACGGAGTTGCGCATGGTGAGCGCGCTGCCTGCGCAGTAGGCGGTCCACGAACCGGCGACTGCCAGAAGCCGTACAACCTGCCAGCCGCCGGATGCAGGGACGCCCGGTCGCGAAAATTCACGAACACTTGCGTGCGGGCGCACGGGTTCACAATCAATCCGCGCATTGCACTACATGTCCTTTGATAGGAAACGTGGGTCGAAGCCTGTGTTTTCACCGAATGTGCCGGCTGTCGTCCACCCACCCGTCGGCATCGCCCCAGCGGGCGATCACCTGCTCTGGTGAGTCGGGTGGCCATTGCACCCCCATGCTGACAATGCGGTCGCGGATTTCGACCAGCTTCCTGTAGGTGAGCGAGTCGGGGGCCGAGGCGTTGATGTTGATGTCGTCCGATAGCACGAGCGGAAAGGACACGCCGTTGATATTCCAGGTGTTCGGGTTGGCGCCGTGATCGAGCAGGTAGTCGATCTGGTCCAGGGCATTGTGCATCAACGCCTGGTAAAGCGGCGTGTTGCGCAGGGAATCGCGTTTGTTGACGTCCGCGCCGCGCACGACCAGCAGCTCGAGCGACTCGAAGTTTTCTTCTGTCGTTACCTCGAAAACGATGGGTGTGTCCCCATAAAGTATCGTATTGGGATCAACACCAACATCAAGCAAGGCACGCAAGAAATCGGGTGACGGCGTATTCAGCGCCGCACCCAGCACGCTGGCGAAATCCGGCACACGCTGTTGCGGGTCGGCCCCCGCCCGGACAAGCTCCCCCATGATCGCAAGCTGCGTAGGATCGCGCCCGAGCGCCTCTTGGAGCGCGAAGAACAGGAGCGTCATCTTTTCGCGCCCAGGTGTGTTGAGGTCGGTCCTTGGGGCCAGGGCTCGCACCTGTGCGAGGTCGCCGCGCTCGATCGCCTGGGCCAGTACAAGCTGTGAGCCGGAAAAGAAATCGGTAGCGGGAAATTTTTTCATCGTGCAGCCGGGCGCAGCGGCCAGTAATAGGGTGAGCAACAGAAAGGCGGAGCGGATGAATCGGCCCATGTGTCATGCCTCACCGAATGTGCCGGCTGTCGTCCACCCACCCGTCGGCATCGCCCCAGCGGGCGATCACCTGCTCCGGCGAGTCGGGCGGCCATTGCACCCCCATGCCGACAATGCGGTCGCGGATTTCGACCAGCTTCCTGTAGGTGAGCGAGTCGGGGGCCGAGGCGTTGGTGTTGATGTCGTCCGATAGCACGAGCGGAAAGGACACGCCGTTGATATTCCAGGTGTCCGGGTTGGCACCTTGATCGAGCAGGTAGTCGATCTGGTCCAGGGCGTTGTTCATCAATGCCTCGTAGAGCGGCGTGTTGCGCAATGGGCTCCGTTTGTTGACGTCCGCGCCGCGCGCGACCAGCAGCTTGAGCGACTCGAAGTTTTCTTCTGTTGTCACGTCGAAAATGATCGGACGTCCGTCAAGGGTTATGTTGGGATCCACGCCTGCATCAAGCAAAGCCCGTAAAAATTCCGTCTGCGTAGCTGCCAGGGCGACACCTAGCACGCTGCCGAAATCCGGCACACGCTGTTGCGGGTCGGCCCCCGCCCGGACAAGCTCCTTCATGATTGCCAGTTGCGTCGGATCCCGCCCCACTGCCTTCTGAAACGCGAAGAACAGGAGCGTTATCTTTTCGCGCCCAGGCGTGTTGAGGTCGGTCCCTGGGGCCAGGGCTCGCACCTGGGCAAGGTCGCCATGCTCGACCGCCTGGGCCAGCGCAAGCTGTGAGCCGGAGAAGAAATCGGCAGCGGGAAATTTTTTCATCGTGCAGGCGGGCGCGGCGGCCAGTAATAGGGTGAGCAACAGAAAGGCGGAGCGGATGAATCGGCCCATGTGTCATATCTCTCTGAGCGAGGCGGACCATTTCCGTAAGGTCGACATGTCCTCCTCCTTCTGTTTTTCGATGCCGTCGATGACCTGATCGATGCGGTGCCGGCTGAGCGGCGAGCCTTCGCCCGGCAGCGGATAGGGGGTGCCCATCGCCTCCGGCAGGGCAGTCTGGCGCTGGATCGCGGTCAGGGCCTCGTCCTGGACGTGGTACGCATAAACACGGGCGGGTTGCGGAGTGCCGCCGTAGCGGACCACCGTCTCCGGATGGAGCCCGGCAGCGTTGAAGCTCCAGCAGTCCTTGCCGCTTGTGCTCGAGGCGGCGGAGCATAGTCCGCCCCCGAGCGAGTGGCCGGCCACGTCAACGGGCAAGGTGTCACGCCGCAGTTTCTTGCCGATATTTACCGCTATTCGGTAATACGCTGAATCCAGATTCAGCGCCTGGAAACCATTGTTTGCCCAATCCATCAGGCTGGTCATCTCCGTCCCCTTGAACAGCACCGTCGGCTTCATATCGTTGCCGAAGACGGCGCGCTCCGGCGCATAAAACTGAACACGGAAATCCGTACCTTGACTCGTGAAATCACGCACTTCAAATCCATACCGCTTAAGCACCGCAGCATCCCCGCTCACATTCCTCCACCCCTCGGGCACCGGCTGCGCCGGGTCATAAATGTGCTTTGCGAGCCGCGCCTTCTCCACCGCCACGTTATTGCGCGCGAGCCGCCCGGCCGCCTGCTTCGGACGGGGGGCCGCAGCGCCCCGCCCCCGGGCGATCAGCGCCTTGCGCTCCCGCCAGCGCTGCGCCTTGGTCAGCGCCGCGGGCTTCGGCCCAGCGCCCGGGCCGGCCACCTGCACGCCCGGCAACGGCTCATCGAATTGCGCCCGAAACGGCTCCCCCGACAACGGCGTCGTGCGCGCCATCGCCGGGCGCCGCCGATACACCGCGTCCAGCTGCCACCGCAACGCCCCGCCGATTTGCGATCTTTCCCCCTCGAGATTGACCTGCCAGCGGCCACCGTCCGGCAGCGCGGGATCGTCCACCCAGTCAACCAGCCCATTGCCCATGGTGAAACGTGATGAACGCAGCACGACCCAGCGGCCCCGCTCAATCTCATGGCGTAATGCTTCGAGCTGGTTATGATGAATCAGGCCATGAGCCGGTGCATCACGCCAGCACCGCGCGCCGAGCACGTCGTCCATGAATTCCGCAAGCTGAGAGCCGCTCACGTGATCCGGCTCGTAAGGGATGTTCATGTGGCCCAATCCCGCGCTGGCTTTTGTCTCTATCGCGCCCCACGCGAACAGCGGGTGGAGGACCCGGGGCGCCTGCTCCGGCGTCAACTCCCCCATGCGCAACAATGCTGGAGTCTCGTAGGCATCCGCCAGCAAACCCCGGCGGGCGTGGCCGGAATCGCGGGCGTTCGACCTTTCCCCCCCGCTCATCGGGCACACCGCCGGCAAGACGGGAGGGCGACATGGCGTCGAAACGGCCGGGCTTCAGCGAGCCGGATCGTGAACGGGTGTGTCGTGCGTTGTTTTGCGTTGTTCGGCGTGCGCATCCTCTCTCGTTCTCCTGTGATTGAACACCTCGGGGAACACAGCGTGGCCGAGAGGTTGTCAAGGAGATATAGGAGTAAGCCTAAATGTGATTATTGTTTCAAGATCGCTCAGTGCGATTGCATAAAACGTTACAGATGGTGTCGGAATCGTTGTAAACGCGGCGGAATGCGCATTTGCTGCAGCCTTTAATTCCTGGAAGAGGCGATGCAGGAAGACGTGCTGAGTATCGAAGAGGCGTTTGGCGATTTGCGCGATCCGCGCAGCCGCACGCGCCAGCTCATGATCTGACGGAGATGCTGGTGGTGGCGCTATGTGCGGTCCTGTCGGGCGCCGATAGCTGGGTGGCGATCCAGACAAGGGCCGAAGCGAAGCTGGACTGGCTCCAGGCCTTTATTCATGCCCTCTTCACGCGCAAGCCCTGCCCCCTGCTCCCTGCACCGAACCTGCACCCCGAAGCCATCTCGATTTGCTACAATCGCCGTTCGTCTTCGAGGAGCGTTGCGACGGGTACCGCGAATCAGCATATTCGCCGGCCGCCCGCCAGGCTCGAAGGCTTCAATCGGAGGGGCCGGATGCGCTTTGCGCTTTCCCATCCACCGCATCGAACCGCGCTCACGTCAAATTTCTAGTCAATTTCTTAGAAAGGAGGGCGTGATGAACGCCGCAGTTATCGATTCCCAAGCTTCCCAGGATTTCATCGTTGCCGACATGTCGCTTGCCGACTGGGGCCGCAAGGAACTCAACATCGCCGAGACGGAAATGCCCGGCCTCGTGCAAACGCGTGAAGAGTACAAGGCGCAGCAGCCGCTGAAGGGCGCGCGCATTGCAGGTTCGCTGCACATGACGATCCAGACCGGCGTGCTGATCGAAACGCTGACCGCGCTCGGCGCCGACGTCCGCTGGGCCTCGTGCAACATCTTCTCGACGCAGGACCATGCTGCCGCTGCGATCGCCAAGGCCGGCACGCCGGTGTTTGCATTCAAGGGCGAATCACTCGACGAATACTGGGAATTCTCGCACCGCATTTTCGAATGGCCGAACGGCGAATTCGCCAACATGATCCTCGACGACGGCGGCGACGCCACGTTGCTGCTGATCCTCGGCTCGAAGGCCGAGAAAGACCGCTCGGTGATCTCGAAGCCGACCAATGAAGAAGAGGTCGCACTGTATAAGTCGATCGCGTCGCACCTCGACGCGGATCCGGTCTGGTACTCGACGCGCCTCGCGCACATCAAGGGCGTGACCGAAGAAACCACGACCGGCGTGCACCGTCTGTATCAGATGGAAAAGGAAGGCCGTCTGCCGTTCCCGGCGATCAACGTCAACGACTCGGTCACCAAGTCGAAGTTCGACAACCTGTATGGCTGCCGTGAGTCGCTGGTCGACGGTATCAAGCGCGCGACCGACGTGATGATCGCGGGCAAGATCGCGGTCGTTGCCGGCTACGGCGACGTGGGCAAAGGCTGCGCGCAATCGCTGCGCGGTCTGGGTGCGACGGTATGGGTCACGGAAATCGATCCGATCTGCGCACTGCAAGCGGCCATGGAAGGTTACCGCGTCGTGACGATGGAATACGCGGCCGACAAGGCCGACATCTTCGTGACGGCGACCGGCAACTACCACGTGATCGGCCACGATCACATGAAGGCGATGCGCCACAACGCAATCGTCTGCAACATCGGTCACTTCGATTCGGAAATCGACGTCGCGTCGACCCGTCAGTACCAGTGGGACAACATCAAGCCGCAAGTCGACCACATCATTTTCCCGGACGGCAAGCGCGTGATCCTGCTGGCTGAAGGGCGTCTCGTGAACCTGGGTTGCGCGACGGGCCACCCGTCGTTCGTGATGTCGAACTCGTTCACCAACCAGACGCTCGCGCAGATCGAACTGTTTACGCAAGGCAACAAGTACGAGAACAAGGTGTACGTACTGCCGAAGCATCTCGACGAGAAGGTCGCACGCCTGCATCTGGCGCGCATCGGCGCGAATCTGACGGTGTTGTCCGACGCGCAGGCCGGCTACATCGGCGTCGACAAGAACGGTCCGTTCAAGCCGAACCACTACCGCTATTAAGCACGCGGGCGGTCTGACAGCATGAGCCAGGGTGGCGCACAAGGCGCCGCCTGGCTCAGCATGGCCGCCTCTTTCGTTCAACGGACATCCTGCTTACAAGGAGCTCTACATGACCGTGCTGCTGACCTGGCTGATCAACGCGCTTGCGCTCCTGATCATCACCTACCTCGTACCGTCGATTCATATCCGCAGTTTCGGCACCGCATTGATCGTCGCGGTGGTGCTCGGGTTGATCAATACGATCTTGCGACCGGTGCTGATCCTGTTGACGCTGCCCGTGACGATCCTCACGCTTGGAGTCTTCATTCTGGTGGTCAATGCGCTGTGTTTCTGGCTGTGCGCGTCGCTCCTGAAGGGCTTCGAAGTGTCGGGTTTCTGGTCGGCGTTCTTCGGCTCGATTCTGTACAGCATCGTTTCGTGGCTGCTGTCCGCGCTTGTTTTCGGCAACCGCAATATCGGTTGATCTACTGAACCATGAACCCGATCGAACTTTCATTCGAATTCTTCCCGCCGAAGACGCAGGAAGGTGTCGACAAGCTGCGCGCCACCCGTGCGCAGCTCGTGAAGCTCAAACCCAAGTTCGTATCCGTCACGTTCGGTGCGGGCGGCTCGACGCAACAGGGCACGCTCGATACCGTCGTCGAGATGGCGAAGGAAGGGCTCGAGGCAGCGCCGCACGTGTCGTGCATCGGCTCGTCGAAAGAGAGCCTGCGCGCGATTCTCAACGAGTACCGCGCGCACGGCATCCGCCATATCGTCGCGCTGCGCGGCGATCTGCCGTCCGGCATGGGCGAAGTCGGCGAACTGCGCTACGCGTCGGAGCTGGTGAGCTTTATCCGCGCCGAGTTCGGCGACTGGTTCTGGATCGAGGTGGCCGGCTATCCGGAGTACCACCCGCAGTCGCGCTCGCCGCGTCAAGATCTGGAAAACTTCGCCCGCAAGGTGAAGGCCGGCGCCAATTCGGCGATCACGCAGTATTTCTTCAACGGGGACGCGTATTTCCGTTTCGTCGAGGATGCAAGGAAGCTCGGCGTCGATGTGCCGATCGTGCCGGGCATCATGCCGATCACGAACTTTTCGCAGCTGATGCGTTTCTCGGAGATGTGCGGGGCGGAAGTGCCGCGCTGGGTCGCGCGCCGTCTGGAGAGCTTCGGCGACGACCGTGAGTCGATTCGCGCGTTCGGACTGGATGTGGTGACCGACCTGTGCGGACGCCTGATCGAAGCGAAAGTGCCGGGCCTGCATTTCTACACGCTGAACGGCGCTGCGGCAACCAAGGCGATCTGCGAGCGGCTGGGCGTTTAATACCGCTGACACCGCCGACGTGTTGTACGGAAACCGCACGGCTCATCCGGCCGCGCGGTTTTTTTTCGCCCGGTGAAAACCGTTGCTGCATTGCAACGGTGCGTGCCCTTGAGTATCTTGCTTGCGGCGTGTAAGCCCGCATTGAACCCGATTTTTGTGCTGTCTATGATCAAAGCGCAGCTGACGTGGCTGCTGTGCGGAGAACGTTATGACAGTATCCAAGTTGCTGTTTGCGGTTCGCCATGCCTGTCTTCCAGCCTTGAGCGCGTGTGCCGTTCTGGCTGCCGGCCTTTTGCCCGCCGCGGCCCAGTCGGCCACGCTGCCCGACAAAACCCTCGTGTTCTGCTCAGAGGGCAGCCCGGCGGGTTTCGACACCGCGCAATACACCACCAGCGTCGAGTTCAGCGCCGGCTCGTACACGGTCTATAACCGGCTCGTGGAGTTTGCGCACGGCAGCACCGATATCGAACCGGGCCTCGCTGAGAAATGGGATGTGTCGCAGGACGGGTTGCAATACACCTTTTATCTGCGCCACGGCGTGAAGTTTCAGACCACCTCGTTCTTCAAGCCGACGCGCGAATTCAACGCGGACGACGTCGTCTTCACCTATCAGCGGATGCTCGATCCGGAGCAGCCGTTCCGCAAGGCATACTCGGTGCCGTTTCCGTATTTCACCGACCTCGGCCTCGCGAAGAACATCACCAAGATCGAGAAGCTCGATCCCTACACGGTGCGTTTCACGCTGAAGGAAGTCGACGCGCCGTTTTTGCAGCAGATCGCGATGCCTTTCGCGTCGGTTCTGTCAGCCGAATACGGCGATCAGTTACTGAAAGCGGGTAAAGCGTCCGATATCAACCAATTTCCGGTCGGTACCGGCCCGTTTATTTTCCGCAGCTATACGAAAGACGACACGATTCGTTTCGACGGCAATCCCGATTACTGGAAACCGGGTGTCGTTAAAGTGAGCAAGCTGATATTCGCGATTACCGTCGACCCTGCAGTGCGGCTGCAAAAATTGAAGCGCGGCGAGTGCCAGGTGATGGCGTATCCGCGTCCCGCCGATATTCCCGCAGTCAAAGCCGATGCATCGCTCGCCATGCCGAGCCAAGTCGGTTTCAATCTCGGCTATATCGCTTACAACAACACCAGGAAGCCACTCGACAATGTGATGGTGCGCCGCGCGCTCGATATGTCGATCAATAAGAAAGCGATTATCGACTCGGTGTATCAGGGCGCCGGCCAGGCGGCGACCAATCCCATGCCGCCGACGCAATGGGGCTACGACAAGAATCTGAAGGACGCCCCGTACGACGTCGACAAAGCGAAAGCGCTGCTCAAGCAAGCGGGCTATCCCGACGGCTTCGATTTAACGCTGTGGGCCATGCCGGTTCAACGGCCTTATAACCCGAACGCGCGTCTGATGGCGGAAATGCTGCAAGCCGATTGGGCGAAGATCGGCGTCAAGGTGAAGATCGCCACCTATGAATGGGGTGAATATATTCGCCGTGGCCATTCGGGCGAGCATGAGGCAATGCTTATCGGCTGGACCGGCGATTATGGCGACCCGGATAACTGGTTGGGCGTATTGCTTGGCTGCGATGCAGTGAACGGCAGTAATTTTTCCAAATGGTGCTACAAGCCTTACGACGATTTGATCCGCAAAGGCCGCAGCACGACCGATCTTGCCGAGCGCACCAAGGCTTATACGGAAGCCCAGGAAATCTTCAAAGACCAGGTCCCGTTCACGCCGATCGCCCACTCCACGGTGTATCAGCCCATCAGCAAGCGCGTCACGGGCTTCAAGATCGACCCGTTCGGCCCGACGCAATTCATGAATGTCGGACTGAAATAACGGCAAACTGGCCGTTTTTGCCGAGCCCGCCCTCTAAAGCCGCACGCTCCGGCCAGCGCCGGCGTGCGGCTTTTTGTATGCCCAAATGGTTTCCGATCGTCAACAGAGGGAATTTCCTCCGCTTGTTGGTGTTAGCCAAGCTCAAGTAATATCGCGCTACGCCGGCGGGAGCCGGCTCCGAACCTGGAGGAAACATGAAGCAAAACAACCTGTTGCGCGCCGCGCGTGTTACGACGCTCGTCGCAGCTGCAGCGGCATCGATGCTGGGCGCTACGAGCGCGCATGCCGAGATTCCGAACAAAACACTCGTCTACTGCTCAGAAGGCAGTCCCGCGGGTTTCGATCCAGCCCAATACACGACTGGTGTCGACTTCACGGCTAACACGTTCACCGTCTATAACCGCCTCGTCGAATTCGAACGCGGCGGCACGAAAGTCGAACCGGGCCTCGCAGAAAAATGGGACGTCTCGCCGGACGGCAAGACCTACACGTTCCATTTGCGGCACGGCGTGAAGTTCCAGACCACCTCGTTCTTCAAGCCGACCCGCGAATTCAACGCGGACGACGTCGTGTTCACGTTCCAGCGCATGCTGGATACGAACCAGCCGTTCCGTAAGGCCTACCCGGTGCAGTTCCCGTACTTCACCGACATGGGCCTCGACAAGCTGATTACCAGCGTCGAAAGGGTCGATCCGTACACGGTCAAGTTCACGCTGAAGGAAGTCAACGCGCCGTTCATCCAGAATCTGGCGATGGAATACGCGTCGATTCTGTCGGGTGAATACGCGGACCAGCTGCTGAAGGCCGGCAAGGCCGCCGACATCAACCAGTTCCCGGTCGGCACGGGCCCGTTCATTTTCCGCAGCTATACGAAGGACGCGACGATCCGCTTCGACGGCAATCCGGATTACTGGAAGCCGAACACGGTGAAGATCTCGAAGCTGATCTTCTCGATTACGCCGGACGCCGGCGTGCGCGTGCAGAAGATCAAGCGCGACGAATGCCAGGTGATGAGCTATCCGCGTCCGGCCGACATCGCGCCGCTGAAGGCTGAAGCGAACATCGCGATGCCGTCGCAGCCGGGCTTCAACCTCGGCTACCTCGCGTACAACGTGACGCACAAGCCGGTCGACAAGGTCGAAGTGCGTCAGGCGCTCGATATGGCGATCAACAAGAAGGCGATCATCGAGTCGGTGTATCAGGGCGCGGGCCAGGCCGCGACGAATCCGATGCCGCCGACGCAATGGTCGTACGACAAGAACCTGAAGAACGCATCCTTCGACACGGACAAGGCCAAGGCGCTGCTGGCGAAGGCCGGCTATCCGAACGGCTTCGACATCACACTGTGGGCGATGCCGGTGCAACGCGCGTACAACCCGAACGCCCGTCTGATGGCGGAAATGATCCAGGCCGACTGGGCCAAGATCGGTGTGAAGGCGAAGATCGTCACGTATGAATGGGGCGAGTACATCAAGCGCGCGCACGCAGGCGAAGACGACACGATGCTGATCGGCTGGACCGGCGACAACGGCGATCCGGACAACTGGCTCGGCACGCTGCTCGGCTGCGAAGCGGTGAATGGCAACAACTTCTCGAAGTGGTGCTACAAACCGTTCGACGATCTGATCCAGAAGGGTCGCGTCACGGCCGATCAGGGCGCGCGCACGACCGCTTATATGCAAGCTCAGCAGATCTTCGCGCAACAGCTGCCGTTCTCGTCGATCGCTCACTCGACGGTGTACCAGCCTGTCAGCAAGAAGGTGGTCGACATGCGTATCGAGCCGCTCGGCTACGCGCGTTTCGACGGTGTTAGCGTCAAGTAATTCGTCAGGCTCACGCAGTACGCTTTTCGCACGGTTAGAAAACTGGTCGAAATGGTCCGGCGACCGGGGTCATGAGCCCTCGTCGCCGGTTGCGTTTTTTCTTCATCAAAGACCATAGGGACGAACCATGTTCCGCTTCGTTTTGCGCCGCGTCGGCATGGTGATACCGACTTTCATCGGCATTACCATCCTCGCGTTTGCGCTGATTCACCTGATACCGGGCGATCCCATCGAAGTGATGATGGGCGAGCGCGGTGTCGATCCGGCCATGCATGCTGCCGCGATGCACCGGCTGGGGCTCGATGAGCCGCTGCCGATGCAATACATCCACTACGTCGGCCGCGCCCTTCATGGCGATCTCGGCACCTCGATCATCACCAACACCAGCGTGATGGGCGAATTCCTCGCACGCTTTCCCGCCACCGTCGAACTGTCGATGTGCGCGATGCTGTTCGCGCTGATCGTCGGCTTGCCGGCGGGCGTGTTCGCGGCGCTCAGGCGCGGCACGGTGGTCGATCACGGTGTGATGGGCACGGCCCTGACTGGCTATTCGATGCCGATCTTCTGGTGGGGCTTGATCCTCATCATGATGTTCTCGGTGAAGCTCGGCTGGACGCCGGTGTCGGGCCGCATCGCGGTCGAATACGACATTCCGCACGTGACCGGCTTCATGCTGATCGACGCGATGATGTCCACCGACGAAGGCGCGTTCAAATCCGCGCTGAGCCATCTGATCCTGCCGGCGATCGTGCTCGGCACGATTCCGCTGGCGGTCGTCGCGCGGATGACACGTTCGTCGATGCTCGAAGTGCTGCGCGAAGACTACATTCGCACCGCGCGCGCGAAGGGCTTGTCGCCCGGGCGCGTGATCGTCGTGCATGCGTTGCGTAACGCGCTGATTCCAGTGGTGACCGTGATCGGCTTGCAGGTCGGCACGCTGCTGGCAGGTGCCGTGTTGACCGAGACGCTGTTCTCGTGGCCGGGTATCGGCAAATGGCTGATCGATGCGATCGGCCGGCGCGACTATCCGGTCGTGCAGGGCGGTATCCTGATGATCGCCACGCTGGTGATCGTCGTGAACCTCGTCGTCGATCTGTTGTACGGCGTGCTGAATCCGCGCATTCGCCATACGAGGTGAGCTGAACATGGCAGACATTCAAAATACAGTCCCCCAGGCAGTGACGCCGCCCAGCGGCCGCGCCATCGCCGCCCGCGAATTCTGGGCAAACTTCTCGCGTAACCGTGGCGCTGTCAGCGCCGGCATCGTCGTGCTGGTGCTGATCTTCGTCGCGATCTTCGCGCCGCTGATCGCGCCGCACAGCCCGATCGAACAGTACCGCGACTTCGTGAAGATTCCGCCCGCGTGGCTCGACGGCGGCAACTGGAAGTTCATTCTCGGCACCGACGAAGCGGGCCGCGACATCCTCTCGCGCCTGATGTACGGCGCGCGGCTGTCATTCTGGATCGGCTTCGTCTCGGTGGTGCTCGCGCTGATTCCGGGCATCGTGCTCGGTCTGATCGCGGCGTTCTTCGAGAAGTGGGCCGATACGCCGATCATGCGCATCATGGACGTGCTGCTTGCGTTGCCGTCGCTGTTGCTGGCAGTCGCGGTGGTGGCGATCATCGGTCCGGGTCTCGTCAATACGATGCTGGCGATCGCGATCGTCGCGTTGCCGGGCTATGTGCGTCTCACGCGTGCTTCGGCGCAGGGCGAGTTGCAGAAAGAGTACGTGACGGCTTCGCGCGTCGCGGGCGCCGGCACGCTGCGCTTGATGTTCTCGCAAGTGCTGCCGAACTGCACCGCGCCGTTGATCGTGCAGGCCACGCTGGGCTTTTCGTCGGCGATTCTCGATGCGGCCGCGCTCGGCTTTCTCGGGCTCGGCGTGCAGCCGCCGTCGGCGGAGTGGGGGGCGATGCTGGCCTCGGCGCGCGACTACATCGACAGCGCCTGGTGGATCGTCACGATGCCGGGTCTGTCCATCCTGATCTCGGTGCTCGCGATCAATCTGCTCGGCGACGGGCTGCGCGACGCACTCGATCCCAAACTGAAACGGATGGCCTGAAATGGAACAACCCCCACGCTCACTTCATTCGCTGCCCCCCGAGGGGGCGGGTCAGCACGCTTCGGGCGGCCGTGCGCGTACTGACAGCAATCTATTGACCATCCGCAATCTGGCGGTGAATTTCAACGGCCTGCCCGCGGTCGACCGGATCAACCTCGATGTCGCGCCGGGCGAAGTAGTCGGTGTGGTCGGCGAATCGGGCTCGGGCAAGAGCGTGACGATGATGGCGCTGATGGGCCTGATCGATGCGCCGGGCAAGGTCACTGCCGACGAAGTCACCTTCAACGGCAAGAACCTGCTGAAAGCATCGGCGAAGGAACGCCGCAAGATCATCGGCAAAGACATCGCGATGGTGTTCCAGGACGCGCTCACCAGTCTGAATCCGAGCTACACGGTCGGCTATCAGATCAAGGAAGTGCTGAAGCTGCACGAAGGGCTGCGCGGCAGCGAGCTGGACAGGCGCGCGATCGAATTGCTCGACCAGGTCGGCATTCCGGATGCGAAGAATCGCATCGGCTCGTTTCCGCATCAGATGTCGGGCGGGATGAACCAGCGCGTGATGATCGCCATGGCGATTGCCTGCAATCCGAAGCTGCTGATCGCCGACGAGCCGACCACCGCGCTCGACGTGACGATCCAGGCGCAGATCATGGAGCTGCTGATCAAGCTGCAGAAAGAGCGCGGCATGGCGCTCGTGCTGATCTCGCACGATCTTGCCGTGGTGTCGGAAGTCGCGCAGCGCGTCGCGGTCATGTACGCTGGCGAAGTGATCGAAACCAACCGCGTGCCCGATATCTTCGCCGCACCGCACCATCCGTACACGGAAGCGTTGCTGGCGGCGATTCCCGAGCACAATGTGGGCGCAGTGCGGCTCGCTGCGTTGCCGGGCATGGTGCCTGGGCGTGACGACCGGCCGAAAGGCTGCCTGTTCGCACCGCGCTGCAAGTATGTGGTCGACGACTGCATGAAGGCGCGGCCGGCACTGGCGCCGATGCAAGGTCACGCTGAAGTCGCGCGCGTGCGCTGCATCAAACCCCTGAACCTGAGCGGCGACGCCAACGTTCACACACATGGAGGCGCACGATGAACGCAGTACTCGAAACGCGGCGCCAGTCGGACCATGCGGGCGATCACGTGCTGGTCGCCGACAAGCTGGCGCGTTACTACACGGTGAAGCGCGGCATGTTCGCTCAGGGAACGGTGAAGGCGCTCAACGGCGTGTCGTTCGCGCTCGAACGCGGCAAGACGCTGGCGGTGGTCGGCGAATCCGGCTGCGGCAAATCGACGCTCGCACGTCAGCTGACGATGATCGAAGCGCCCACTGCGGGCCGCTTGCTGATCGACGGCGAAGATGTGGCCGGCGCCGATCACGCGAAGATCGCGGCGCTGCGCCGGCGCGTTCAGATGGTGTTCCAGAACCCGTTCGCGTCGCTCAATCCGCGCAAGACCGTCGAGCAGACGCTCGGCGAACCGCTTGCGATCAACACGCGGTTGAGCCCGATTGAACGCGCCGAACGGATCGCGCAGATGATGCGTACCGTCGGCCTGCGTCCGGAACATGCGAAGCGCTATCCGCATATGTTCTCCGGCGGCCAGCGGCAGCGGGTGGCGATTGCGCGCGCGATGATTCTCGATCCGCAGATTGTCGTCGCCGATGAGCCGGTGTCGGCGCTCGACGTGTCGATCCAGGCGCAGATTCTGAATCTGTTCATGGATCTGCAAGAGCAGTTCAAGACCAGCTACGTGTTCATCTCGCACAACCTGTCGGTGGTCGAGCATATCGCCGACGATGTGATGGTGATGTACTTCGGCGGCGTGGCGGAGCTCGGCGACAAGAAGCGGATTTTCTCGAAGCCGCGGCATCCGTACACGCGTGCGCTGATGTCGGCAACGCCGTCGATCTTCGAAGCGGATCGCAGCATCAAGATCAAGCTGCAAGGCGAGATGCCGTCGCCGCTGAATCCGCCGTCGGGTTGCACGTTCCATCAGCGCTGCCCGTATGCGATCGACCGGTGCCGCAGCGAAGAACCGAAGCTGCGCGAAGTAGATGGCCGTCAGGTGTCGTGTCACCGCGCCGAGGAGGTGGGGGACGTGGATGCCTGATGTGGCGGCGGCGCGTCGTATTACGCGCCGCTCGCGTGACGGCGGCTACGCCGCTTTCGCGGGGCGCTGGTGGGCGCGTGTACTGACGAGTGCCGCGCTCTTCGGCGTTTGTTCTGCTTTTCATCTGGCCGGTGGGCCGATCGTCGCGGCGTACGCCGCGGGGGCAGCCGCCAACTCGCCTGCTCAGGCGGGGCGGCCGGCATTGCCGGTGCCCAATCTGCCGGCACCGCCGCGTGCTACCTTGCCCGGCTTCAATCCGCCGCCCGCCGCGCCGGGCACCACGGCCAGCGGCCCGGTACGCATGCAACCGGCACGCATGCCGTTCTATGTCGCAACGCGCGGCACCACCACGATCTACGTGCTCGGCACGTTGCACGTAGGCGACCCCGCCGACTATCCTCCCGAGCAACCCTTCCGCCCGCCGATCCTCGGCGCACTCGCCGCCTCAGGGACGCTCGCGCTCGAACTATCACCCGACGAACTGCTGGTCTCGCAAGACGACGTGTCGAAATACGGCGTATGCCGGCGCGACTGCCTGCCCGGTCTGTTGCCCGATCCGCTGTGGCGCAAGCTTGCTTTTCGCTTGCGCGGCAATCCTGCCGCGCTGAATGAAATCAAGAAGATGCGGCCGTGGCTCGCGTCCTTGCTGGTCGAAACCTACGATTCGTTGAGTGCCGGCTTGCAGACCGAGTACGGCACGGAAGCGCAATTGCAGAACGTCTATATCAGGACGCGCGGCAAGATCGTAGGACTGGAGACCTTGTCACAGCAGATGCGCGCGTTCACGGGGCTGACGCTTGCGCAGCAGCGCGAAATGCTCGCGCAGGACCTGGTGCAGACGCCCGCGGAAAACGTCGACGACGTGCGGAGTTTGCATCGGCTGTGGAGAGTGGGCGATGCCGACGCGATCGCGGCGTGGCAGGCGGCGAAGTCGGAAAAGCTGGCGCGCGACAAGCGGATCTCCGATTCGATCGACAACAAGATCGTGTACGAGCGGAACCGGCGCTTCGTGTCGCGGATGCTGCTGATTGCCGCGCCGAACAAACCGGTGTTCGTGGCGATCGGCGCGTTGCATCTGGGTGGGCGAAAAGGCGTGCTGCAGCTTATGCGGCAGCACGGGTTTGTGGTCGAGGCGGGGTGAGGTTCGGCGGCGCGCTGCACGTCGAACGTCGCACGTGCAATGGCTGTTCCATGAGAACCCGCTGGAGAGCAACAGTCCTACATGAACATCAGGAAATTCAACAGGAAGATGTTCACGATCAGCAAGGTCAGCGCGGTCGGCACCTGCACCTTGATCACCGCATTCTTATCCGGCAACTCCAGCAGCGCAGCCGGCACCATGTTGAAGTTCGCGGCCATCGGCGTCATCAGCGTGCCGCAGTAGCCCGAGAACATGCCGATCGCGACCATCACCGCCGGATTGCCGTGAAACACGCCGACCAGAATCGGCACGCCGACGCCGCCGGTCATCACCGGGAACGCGGCGAAGCCGTTGCCCATCACCATCGTGAAAAGCGCCATGCCGATGCAGTACACGGCCACCGCGACAAACCGGTAGTCGAGGCTGATGTAGGCCGTGGTCACGTGAGCGACGGCTTTGCCGACGCCGGCGTCCGAGAACACGAGGCCGAGCATGCCGAGCATCTGCGGCAGCACCGCGGCCCACGACAACGCATCGACCAGCCGGCGCGCTTCCTTCATCGATTGGCCGACGGTGTCGCGCGTCAGCACACAGGCAATCGCGAGCGCGATCACGCAGCCGATCCCGAAGCCGATCAGCGTGACGTTGGCCTTTTCGATCAGCGGCATGCCCCCGAAGATCAGGTGGCTGGCCGACAGCGTGATGATCACGGTGATGACCGGAATCGTCAGCGCGGGCACGAACAGCTTGTTGCGCAGGCGCGCGGCGCTGGCCTTGCGCGCTTCGAGCGACAGCAGTATCGGCTTGGCCGCGCTCACGCCGCCGAAGCCGGCGATCAGCGCCATCGCGATCACCAGTACACCGACCACGGCGGGCGGCAGCTTGTCGCCGATCAGGAAGATCAGCGCGTAGAGAATCCAGAAGCCGCCGGCGGTGAAGCGGCGCGGGTGCGCCTTGTCCGTGACGATCATGCCGCCGATAACGAGCAGCACCACGCCCAGCAGCCAGAAGAGATAGGTAATCGTGAGCGTCATGCCTGGTCTCCTGCGGCGGGTTGCGTCGGCGTAACAGCAGCGGCGCTGGCGGGCGCATTGCCGCGTAACTCACGTTCGAGCTTGCGGTCGAGCAGATACAGGCGGAAGCCGTGAATGATGAACGCGCAGATCGCGGTCGGAATGCCCCAGACAGCCACGTGAATCGGCTCGACGACGATGCCCGCTTCTTTCAGGAAGGTCGTCATCAGCACGATCGCGCCGAAGGCGACGAAGATGTCCTCGCCGAAGAACAGGCCGACGTTGTCGGTCGCCGCGGAGAACGCGCGCAGCTTGAAACGCACCGCATCGCTGATTTTGCCGAAGCGGGTTTCGGTCGCGCCTTCGGCCATCGGCGCGATCAGCGGACGCACCATCTGCGGATGACCGCCGAGACCGGTCAGGCCGACGGCCGCGGTCAGTTCGCGCACCAGCAGATAGACGATCAGCAAACGTCCCGCGGTGGCGGCCTTGATGCCGCCGATCCACGCTTGCGCGCGCTCGCGCAGGCCATGCCGTTCGAGCAGACCGATCACGGCGAGCGGCAGCAGGATGATCAGCGGGATATTGCGCGTCTTGATGAAGCCGGTGCCGATTTCAGCGAGGATCTTTTCAGGCGGAAAGTGCGCGGCCAGACCCGTGACGATCGCGGCGACCGCCACGATCAACATTGGATTGAACCGTAATAAAAAGCCGACGATGATGACGGCCACGCCAATAAGCGGCCATAGACTGACTGTTGTCTGCATCTGGATCTCCAAACAGGGTTTCAACCTCGCCGCTTGTGGCGGCTAACGTGGGCCGGCGCCTGGGGGTCCACGCGCCGTTATGCTGCCGCGGCTCTTGATGGCCACGTTGCTTCGACTACACCTGCACCTGCATCTGCGCTTACACCTGCTGCTTTACCGCGGGTACTGCGATGTGAGTCCTGCACCTGGCGAACGCCCCGCATGGAGCGGGGCGTTCGGGGCTGCGCGAGGGTCGACTCGCGCTGTCTGTCTGGTTCGCCTTGGCCGACGCTCAGACGCGGGCGGCGCCGGCCGCGTGAACTTCAATGCCGGCGTCTTCCAGCGCGCGGCGGATGCGCCGCGCAAACGCCAGCGCGTGCGGACCGTCGCCGTGCAGGCAGATGGTTTGCGCGTTGAGCGGCACCCAGTGTCCGTCGACGGCCTGCACGCGGTGCTCGCGCACCATCGCGAGCGTACGGTTCAGCACCAGTTCTTCGTCGTCGAGCAGCGCGCCTGGCTCCTTGCGCGGCACCAGCGAGCCGTCGGCGCGATAGCCGCGGTCGGCGAATACTTCTTCGATTGCGGTCAGGCCCGCGTTGCGTGCCGCCGTCACGAGGCCGCTGTTGGCGAGCGCGAACACCGCCACCGACGGGTCGAAATCGTGGACCGCGGACACGATCGCGTCGGCGATCTTCGCGTCGCGCGCGGCCTGGTTGTAGAGCGCGCCATGCGGTTTGACGTGCGCGATGCGCCCGCCTTCGGCCTGCGCGATCGCCGACAGCGCGCCCAGCTGATACAGCACGCCCGCGTAAATGTCGTTGGCCGGCAGGTCCATTTCCTTGCGGCCGAAATTTTCCGGATCGTTAAAGCTTGGATGCGCGCCGATCGACACGCCTTTTTCCACCGCCCAGCGCACGCAGTCGCGCATGGCGTTGGCGCCGCCCGCGTGCCAGCCGCACGCGATGTTTGCCGAACTGACGAGGTCGAGCAGCGCCTCGTCGGAGCCGCAGCCTTCGCCGAGGTCGGCGTTCAAATCGATTTCCATGGTGTTCCCCTACTTCGTGTTACAGCGCTGCGATCGCCGGCCGGCGCGCGCAGCGTTCTTCGTGCATCGCGATCGCGGCGTCGATCTGCCGCAAATACGTGCGTTCTTCCAAGAGGGCCTGACGCGCCTCGTAAGGCGTTGTCGGGATGAAGCGGACCGCGGCGTTCAGGCGAACCTGGGCGAGCTTCCACAGATCGGCCTGAATCACCGCGCCGATCTTCGGATAACCGCCAGTGGTTTGCGCGTCGCTCATCAGCACGATCGGCTGGCCGTTGGGCGGGACCTGGATCGTGCCCGGCAACACCGCGTGCGACAGCAGATCGGTTTTGCTGGTGCGCTTCAGTTCAGTGCCCGCGAGGCGGTAGCCCATGCGGTTGCTGTTCGGCGTGACGAGCCATTCACCGGACCAGAAGCTTTCCTGCGCGTCGGGCGTAAAGCCGTCGTATTCCGGTCCTTGCAGCACGCGGATCGGCACGGCCCACGGCACGCCTGACGGATGCCGCCCGCGCCGCAGCGGCTCATGGATCAGCACGAACTTGCACCAGGCGGGCGCCTTCACGCCGAACTCCGGCGCCTCGGGGCTGAAGCCGACATGGCCGCGCTGCGGCGGCGCGCCGACCGGCAGACGGTCGCCGTCACGCAGCGCCCGGCCGCCGAGTCCGCCGAAATGGCCGGCGAGATCGGTGCTGCGCGAGCCGAGCATCGGCAATACATCGATGCCGCCGGCAATGCAGACGTAGCCGCGCATGCCGCGCCTGGCCGCTTGCAGCACCAGCTCCTGGCCTGCTTGCACCGGCAGGCTCCACCAGGAGTAAACCGGCTTGCCGTCGAGCGTCGCGCCGAATTCCGCGCCGGTGATCGCCACGCGTGCGGCGCGCAGAAAGCGCAGCACGGTGGGACCAAAGGTGATTTCCAGACCGGCGGCATCGGGCCGGTTGCCGACCAGCCGGTTGCCGACTTCGAGCGACAGGCGGTCGAGCGCACCGCCCATCGCGACGCCGAGATGCCGGTGGCCGTGACGGCCGAGATCCTGAATCGTGGTCAGGAGGCCCGCGCGAATCACATCGATCATGCGTGTATCCCCGCGATGGTGAAGCGCACCCGGTCGCCCGGTTGCAACAGCGTGGGCGGGCGGCGCGCCGGATCGAACAGCGGCAATTCGGTGCGTCCGATCAACTGCCAGCCGCCGGGCGAAGTGGCCGGATAAATGCCGGTCTGCTCGCCGCCGATGCCGACCGAACCCGCCGGCACTTCGAGCCGCGGCGACGAGCGGCGCGGCGTGTGCAGCGCGCCGTCGAGTCCGCCCATATAGGCGAAGCCCGGTTGGAAGCCGAGGAAGAACACGACGTATTCGCCTTCCGAATGACGCCGCACGACTTCCCGCACCGTCAAGCCGGTGTGATTGGCGACCACTTGCAGATCGGGGCCGAATTCACCGCCGTACTGCACCGGGATCTCGACTTCGCTGCCCAGTGCGGGCGTGTCGCCCCCTGCCTCCCAGGCGGCTCGCAACTGGCCGGCGAGCGTCTCGGGGTCGGCTTCGAGCGGATCGAAGACGAGCGTCAGGTTGTTCATACCCGGCACGACCTCCAGCACATGCGGCCAGTCGCGCGCAGCCTCGGCGGCCGCCCACACGCGCCGCTGGCATTCCAGCGTCGCAGGCGGCGGCGCCTCGCAGACGAGCGCGGCATCGCCGAGCAGAAAGATTCTTGGTTGGCTCATCGCTTGCTGGCCCAGGTCGAGTCGGAGAATTCGGGCACGTCGCCCCTATGGATGGTTATCGGCATCGGGTGCACGACATTTGAAGCGTACATTATCAATAAAATATCAACAAATTCTCAATAAGCGTTTTCGCCAGGCTCCCGGGAATCGGCGGCGCGTCGTACACTCCCGACACCTTCCCATCCTGTTTTCGAGAATCTTCACCATGTCGCGCCACCCCACCAAGATCGTCTCCTCGGAACATCTCGTGTCCGAGACGAGCGCGGAACTGTCCGAGCTGGAGTACGCGCTCATCATGGCGGGCAATGCATTCAACCGCTGGATGGTGCGCTGCATGTCGGCCGCCGGTGATAAGGACATGACCGCCATCGAAGTTTCGCTGCTGCACCACGTCAGTCATCGCGAGCGCCGCAAGAAACTGGCGGACATCTGCTTCGTGCTGAACATCGAGGACACCCACGTCGCCACCTACGCGTTGAAGAAGCTCGTAGCTAGAGGGTATGTAAAAAGCGAAAAGACCGGCAAGGAAGTGTTCTTCTCAGCGACCGAGGCGGGCCGTGAGCTCTGTCTGAAGTATCGTGAAGTGCGCGAAAGCTGCCTGATCTCGACGCTGAAGGAAAGCGGCTTGACCAATGAGCAGATCGGCGAGGCTGCGCAGTTGATGCGCAACGCCTCCGGACTGTACGACACGGCCGCGCGGGCGGCGGCGTCGTTATAACGGGTTTTCGTTGCTGCGTCCGGGCGCGGGTGCGGTGCGCCCGGCGAACGCTTAACCGTTTAATTCGCCGCGCGCGGATAGAGGCCCGCTTCGGTCACGATCATATCGAGCGGGATGTCATGGGCTTCGCGTTGCAGCGCTTCGGTGCGGCACGCTTCATAGGCGATGCCGACCGTGACCGGCTTCGTCGGACCCGGCCACGCGGCCAGCGTGCGGTCGTAATAGCCGCCGCCGTAACCCAACCGGTAACCGGCTTCGTCAAAGCCGACGCAAGGAACGAACAGCAGATCGGGAATCACGACACGCCCCGAAGCCGGCTCAGCGATCTTGTGATGGCCGATCTTCATCGGCGTATCAGGCGTCCATGCGTGGAATTCGAGCGGCGCGCCGCGGTCTTTGACGACCGGCAAACTCGCTTCGCGTGGTGCGCCCGCCGCGAGCCAGACCGCGATCGCGGCGCGTGCGTCGAATTCGCCCGCCAGCGGCCAGTAAAACCCCACGCCGTTCACGTTGTAGCGTTTGAGCGCATCGAGTATGCGGCGGCTCAGCGCGACATTGCGCGCGGGCTCGGAAGCCGCTTGCAGCCTTGCTTCCAATAGCATTCGACGCAGCGCCTTTTTCGATTCCGCGACAGGGTTGCATGCTATGCTTGGGTTCAATTCGCGCTCCAGAAACAACGATGTCAAAACGCCTTTACCGAGTATATCGCGCGGCCGGTCTTGCGCTTGCCGCCGCGGCGCTCGTCGCGTGCAGCACGGCTTCCGCCGTCAAGCCCGTTTCCCTTTCGCCACTCACGAACGACGACCAGATCTTCGTCCAGCTTCGCGAGGCCGCCCGCAATAACGATGCGGCGCGCGCAGCGCAGTTGGCGAGCATGATCCCGAGCTATCCGGCGCCGTCTTATCTGGAGTATTTCCAGATCAAGCCGCAGCTGTTCGATTCCACCGGCCATGCGCGAGTCGACGCGCCCGATGCGCCGGTGCTGGCGTTCCTGCAGAAGTACGACGGCCAGGCCATTGCCGATCGCCTGCGCAACGACTACCTCACCGTGCTCGGTACGCGTCACGACTGGCGCAACTTCGATCAGCAATATGCGCGCTTCGTGCTGAACGACGATACACAAGTGAAGTGCTACGCGCTCGAATCGCGCGCCTCGCGTGGCGAGAATGTCGCCGAGGCGGCGCGTGCGCTGCTGGTCGATCCGAAAGTGTATGGCGACGGCTGCGTCGATCTGATCACGGCGCTGGCAGCCAACCAGCAATTCAGCGCCGACGAGGTGTGGCAGCAGATCCGTCTCGCGTACGAGCAGAACTACACGGATACCGGCAGCAAGCTCGTCGACGCGCTCGGCAACCAGGCGCCCGATCCGGTGTTGTTCGGTCAGGCCACGAGCACGCCGCCGTTGCTGCTGGCGCGCGGCGTCGGTCCCGATTCGCAGTCGCATCAACTCGCGTTGCTGGCGATTACGCGGATGGCACGCAACGACCCCGCCATGGCGGCGGCCACGTTCGCGTCGGTGGCGCCGTCGCTGAGCTCGCCCGAGCGTGCGATCGGCTGGGGCACGATTGCCTATCAGGCCGCCGCCAGGCAGATGCCGGGCGCGGTCGACTGGTATCGGCTGTCGGCGAATGCGCCGCTGTCGAATCCCGCGTACGAATGGCGCACCCGTACCGCGCTGCTCGCGGTCGACTGGACGATGGTGCGCTGGTCGACGGAACAGATGCCGGCGCCGCTGCGCAATCAGCCGTCGTGGGTGTATTGGCATGCGCGGGCGCTGAAGCAGGGCGGCGACACGACGCAGGCCAACCAGGAATTCGAATCGATTTCTCAGGGCTTCAACTTCTACGGCCAGCTTGCCGCGGAAGAACTGGGCCAGAAGATCACGGTGCCGCCGAAAACCAGCGTGACCGATGCCGAAGTCCAGCAGGCGGGCACTACGTCGGGTTTCGATCTGGCGCAGCGTTTCTATGGGCTGAATCTGCGGCTCGAAGGCAATCGTGAATGGAACTGGCCGCTGCGCAATATGAGCGACCGGCAACTGCTCGCCGTCGCCGAATACGCGCGCCGGATCCAGCTGTATGACCGCACCGTCAACACGGCGGACCGCACGAAGAGCGAACACGATTTCTCGCTGCGCTATCTGTCGCCGTTCCGCGATATCGTCGAGCGCGATTCGCAGTCGAATGGGCTCGATGTCGAATGGGCGTATGGGCTGATTCGCCAGGAATCGCGCTTCATCATGAACGCGCGCTCGGAAGTCGGCGCGAGCGGCTTGATGCAGTTGATGCCGGGCACCGCGCAACTGGTCGCGAAGAAGATCGGCCTCGGTCCGATTTCGCGCGAGCAGATGAACGATATCAACACCAACATCCTGCTCGGCACCAACTATTTATCGATGATCTACAATCAGTTCGACGGATCCGCCGTGCTGGCAACCGCCGGTTACAACGCCGGGCCGGGCCGTCCGCGCAACTGGCGGGAGTCGTTGCAGCGTCCGGTGGAAGGCGCTATTTTCGCCGAGACGATTCCGTTCCAGGAAACTCGCGACTACGTTAAGAATGTGTTGTCCAACACGGTCTACTACGCGGCATTGTTCGAAGGCCGTCCGCAATCGCTGAAGGCGCGTCTGGGTTATATCGCACCGTAAGCGCCGTGCCGCCGCCGCATCCTTCGATGCGGTGGCGCGCCACGCCAGCCGTTGCCGCGGCTTCCACCAGGGAGTCGAAAATGCGACATCAAGCCATTGCGATCATCGGCGGCTCCGGTTTTATCGGCAGCCATCTCGTCAACGCCCTCGTCGAAATGGGCAAAGACGTGCGCATTGCCACCCGTCGGCGCTACAACGCCCGCCATCTCACACTGTTGCCCATTGATGTGATCGAAGCCGACGTGTTCGATCCGGTGCAACTCGCGCGTTTTGTCGAGAACGCCGATGCCGTGATCAACCTGGTCGGCACGTTGCATGGCAAACGCGGCAAGCCGTACGGCCCTGAGTTTGCAAGGGCGCACGTCGAACTGCCGACCAAAATCGTCGCGGCCTGTGAAGGCAAGGGCGTACATCGGCTGATTCATCTCAGCGCGCTCGGCGCCGATATGAACGGGCCGAGCATGTACTCGCGCTCGAAGGGCGACGGCGAAAAGGCCGTGCATGCAGCCAACGTGGCGTGGACGATCTTCCGGCCATCCGTGGTGTTCGGCCCGGAAGACGAATTCCTCAACAAGTTCGCATTCCTGCAGCGCGTCTTTCCGATCATTCCGCTTGCGATGCCCGATGCGAAGTTCCAGCCGGTGTACGTCGGCGACGTTGCCAAAGCGATCGTCAACGTGCTCGATCTCGATGCAGCCGGTGGCCATACCTACGAACTGGGCGGCCCCACCGTCTATGCGCTCGAAGACCTTGTCAAGTATTGCGGCGACGCGATCGGCCGTCATGCGCGAATCATCCGTCTGCCGGACGCGCTCGCGCGCTTGCAGGCGCTGACGTTTGAAATGGCGCCCGGCGAACCGGTCATCTCGCGCGACAATCTCGATTCGATGAAAGTCGACAATGTGATGAGTGGGCCGATTGCGCCTGAACTGGGCATCGAGCCGGCCAGCATCGAGACGATCGCGCCGGGGTATTTGACTGGCGCGTCGAGGCGCTCGCGCTTCAACACGTTTCGCGCGAACGCGGGACGCTGAACCTTTTTTCCCTTTCCATTTTCCCTTTCCATTGATACGAAGCATGAAACTGATTATCGGTGACAAGAACTATTCGTCATGGTCGATGCGTCCGTGGCTGCTGCTGAAGCATTTCGGCATTCCCTTTGAAGAAGTGTTGGTCCACTTGGGCGAGCCCGGTACGAAGGCCGCCATTCTGGCTCACGCGCCGACCGGTGCGGGCAAGGTGCCGTGTCTGGTCGATGGTGACGGGCTGTCCATCTGGGACTCGCTCGCGATCGCCGAGGCGCTGGCTGAGCGCTTCCCCCAACACACACTATGGCCTCGCGATGCGACGGCACGTGCACGCGCACGCAGCATCAGCGCTGAGATGCATTCGGGCTTCGGCGAATTGCGCTCGAACATGTGGATGAACATTCGCGCGTCATTTCCGGGCAAGAATGCGACGCCGGGCGCTCTGGCCGACATCGCCCGCGTCGACGCGCTCTGGCGCGAGTGCCTCGACGCACACGGCGGCCCGTTCCTGTTCGGCGAATTCACCATTGCGGACGCGATGTACGCACCGGTCGTGATGCGCTTTAACACGTGGCAACCGGCGCTATCGGAAGCCGCCGCGGCTTATGTCCGTCGCATGACGGCGTTGCCGGCGGTGAAGGCATGGATCGACGACGCGCTACGCGAAACGCACGCTATTCCCTATCAAGACGTATGCCCATGAAAATCTACGCGGTAGGCGGGGCGATTCGCGACGAGTTGGTGGGCGTGCCGGTGCAGGACCGCGATTACGTGGTAGTCGGTGCGACGCCCGAGCAGATGGTTGCGCAGGGCTACCGGCCGGTCGGCAAGGACTTCCCGGTGTTTCTGCATCCACAGACGCACGAGGAATATGCGCTCGCGCGCACCGAGCGCAAGACGGCGGCGGGCTATCACGGCTTCCAGTTCTTCTACGCGCCCGACGTCACGCTTGAAGAAGACCTTGCACGCCGCGACTTGACGATCAACGCGATGGCGCGCGAGGTGCGGCCGGACGGCGAGTTGACCGGACCGGTGATCGACCCGTTCAACGGCCAGGCCGATTTGCGGGCACGGCTGTTCCGTCATGTCAGTGATGCGTTTCTTGAAGATCCCGTGCGGATTTTGCGGATTGCGCGGTTCGCGGCGCGGTTTGTCGATTTCACTGCGGCGCCCGAGACGATGGCGCTGATGCGCAAGATGGTCGCCGATGGCGAAGTGGATGCGCTGGTGGCCGAGCGCGTGTGGCAGGAAGTGTCGCGCGGCTTAATGGAGAAGAAGCCTTCGCGGATGTTCGAAGTGCTGCGCGAGTGCGGTGCGTTGGCGCGGATTCTGCCGGAGATCGATGCGTTGTTCGGCGTGCCGCAGCGGGCTGATTATCACCCTGAGATTGATACGGGTGTGCATGTGATGATGGTGGTCGATCATGCTGCGCAGCAGGGGTATGCATTGGCGGTTCGGTTTGCTGCTCTTACGCATGATCTCGGTAAGGCGACGACGCCGGAGGATGTGTTGCCGCGGCATATCGGGCATGAGGGGCGCAGTGTGGATTTACTGAAGCCTTTATGCGAGCGGCTGCGGGTGCCCAATGAGTGTCGCGATCTGGCGCTGCTGGTCGCGCGGGAGCATGGGAATATCCATCGCGTGATGGAGATGGGCGCTGGCGCGCTGGTGAGGTTGCTCGAGCGCAGTGATGCTATTCGGAAACCTGCGAGGTTCGCGGAAGCCTTGCAGGCTTGTGAGGCTGATGGCCGTGGCAGGCTTGGATTTGAGATGCGGGAGTATCCGCAGGCTGAGCGCTTGCGAATTGCTCTTTTGGCTGCGCGTGCTGTTGATGCTGGGGCCGTGGCTGAGCGGCTCGTCGACTCGCCTGGTGGGATTAAGGATGCTGTGCATCAGGAGAGAGTTCGGGCTGTTGAAATGGCGATTGCTTAAGCTGTTTTTCTTGCGTGGCGCTTAGTTGGGTTGTGTGCCTACGGCGTTGGTGTTACTTGCTTTGTTTGCCTGCGCGGCGCTTTCTTCTGTGTGCCTATGGCGTTGCCTTTCCTTGCTTTCTTAGTGGTCTATTAGCGTCGCCCCTGTGCGGGGCAGGCACTTACTTTCTTTGCCGCCGCAAAGAAAGTAAGCAAAGAAAGCGGCTTCACACCGCTAACTTTGAAGCGGGTCCCCTGGCTTGGAGGAGGTAGTGGCGCATCTGGAATTGGTGTTCTCGCACACTCCCGCGCTGGTGACAAGGCCGTCATACTTCCGGCGGCGCTGCGCGCGCCGTGGCGGTACTTCATCAAACCGCCTGGCGGTTTGGGCGCCTGCGCCTGGTTCGGCGCGGTGGCTCGCCCTCGCGTCCCCAATGCCTCGCGAAGGCAATAGCGTCTCACTCGGAGTGGTGGCCCGCACTCGCACACCGAGGCGCTTCGCCGAGGCGAAGCCGATGGCTCTCACCAAACCAAACCAAAACCACTGGTTTCCCATGCGGACCGTTCCGGCGAGGACGTAGTGCGAGGCGGGAAGGATGGTGCCGGAAGCGCATACGCCCCATCGGTTTTGAGAAGTACCGCTACGGCGCGCGCAGCGCCGCCGGAAGAATGACGGCCTTGTCACCCGCGCTGAGTGCGCGGGAACACCGATTCCAGATGCTCCACTACCTCCTCCAAGCCGGGGGACCCGCTTAAGAATTAGCGGTGTGAAGCCGCTTTCTTTGCTTACTTTCTTTGCGGCGGCAAAGAAAGTAAGTGCCTGCCCCGCACAGGGGCGACGCTAATGGACCACTAAGAAAGCAAGGAAAGGCAACGCCATAGGCACACAACCAATGCCGCCGCCAAAGGCAAAAAACCCTACAAAACCCTGGCAAGAAGCGACAACACCATCGACAAAACAAGCGTAGACATAAAAGGAAAAGGATACTCGCGCCCGAAGAAGCGCAAAGTCACATCACCGGGCATCCGTCCAATTCCGATCTTCCTGAGCCACGGCCAGCAGGCCGACAACACCGCCACGGCAACAAACGTAGTCAACAGCCAGCGGATCATCGCGAATCCTTAAGGCAAAAAATCAAAGCGTATGTGACCGGTCGCCACTCGAAAAAGCCATCAGCGTGTCATCCAGCCCACGCGAAAACGCGATCACCTTGAACAGCTCCCCCATCTCCGCCTCGGACAACAACTTCTGCACCGCATTCGCCGCAGGCAAAAACCGCGTCGCATCTGAAGGATCGATCTCCGACAACGCCTCGGTAATCCCGGCATTCAACAAAAACCGCGCTTGCGATGTAAACCCCAACAAATCCGCCCCAGCGTCAACCCCAGCTTCGGCGATGCCGGTAAACTCCACGTGCGCGGTAATGTCCTGCAAGCCTGGATACACAAACGGATCACCATGCGCCCGGTGCCGGTAATGGCACATCAACGTGCCCTGCGCACGCTGCGCATGGTAGTACTCGTGACGCGGAAATCCATAATCGATGAAAAAGGCCGCGCCGCGCGTCAGCATCGTGCAAATGGTGCGCGTGAAAGCCGACGCCGCTTCGTGCGTCTCGGTCACGTAACCGTCGCCGGCAGTTTCGATCCCGGCGAGAAACGCAACGTCCGCAGCCGCGGAAACAGGACGGTCTTCGAAGGCAAAAGCCTCATCGCGCCAAACCACGCCGCGCTCGTACCGGGCGCCGCCGGCAAAAGCAAACAGCCGTACCGGCATCGCGTCCAGCACCTCGTTGCCGATCACCACGCCCTCGAACCGCTCAGGCAACGCGTCGAGCCAGCGCACCTTCGCGGCCAGCGCCGGCGCGGCGGCTTCGATCGTTTCGCGTTGGCGCTCACGCAATTCGCCCGACAAGTCCACGATCGAGTAGCTATCGAGCGCTACGTCCAGTGCATCGAGCGCGTTCAGCAACCCGGCGGCCAGTTTGCCCGTGCCGGCGCCGAATTCCATCACGTCGCGCGTGCCGCTCGCCTGCAAGGCTTCGGCGAGCGGGCGCGCCAATGTCGTTGCAAACAGCGGCGACAGCTCCGGCGCGGTGACGAAGTCGCTGCCATCGTCGGCGCGGCGGCCGAATTTGCGGGCGCCGCCGCTGTAATAACCGAGCCCCGGCGCGTACAGCGCGCGCTCCATGTAGCGGTCGAACGGCAGCCAGCCGCCGGCGGCTTCGAGCTCCGTCCGGATCTGCGCGACCAGCGCTTCGGACTGCGCAAGCGCGCTCGGGCCGGGAGCAGGTAAACTATCGGGTTGGTGAGCTTTCGGATTCATCCCCGCATTGTAAATGACCGCCTCTTTCGACACCGCCGCCGCCCGCGCGCCTGAAACGCCGCGCGTCGTGCTGATTACCGGCGCCGCCCGGCGCATCGGCCGGGCGCTCGCGCTCGGCTTTGCCGCGCGCGGCTGGGACGTGGCGGTCCACTACGGCGCGTCGCAAACGGATGCCGATGATCTGGTCGCGGAAATCGTCGCCCTGGGCCGGCGGGCGGTCGCCTTGCACGCGGAACTGGCCGACGAGGCTCAGGTCGAGCGGCTGCTGCCGGACTGTATCGCCGCGCTGGGCCGCCCGACGTGTATTGTCAACAATGCGTCGCGCTTCGAAGAAGACACGGCGCAGGACGTCGGCTACGAGCGTCTCCTGAAGCTGACGGCGATCAATCTCGGCGCGCCGCTCGTGCTGGCGCGTATGCTGTTCGAGGCGACGCCCGAGGCGGCGCGCGCCGACGAAAGCCTGCGCGGCGTCGTGATCAATGTGCTGGACCAGAAGCTGTACAACATGAACCCGGATTACCTGTCGTACACGCTGTCGAAGGCGGCGTTGCAGGCGGCGACGGTTGCGCTCGCGCAGGCGTTGGCGCCGAAAGTGCGCGTGGTCGGGCTCGCGCCCGGTCTGACAATGCAATCCGGCGATCAGACACCGGCCGGTTTTGCGGAAGCTCACCGTACAACGCCTTTGGGCCGCGCGTCGCGGCCGGAGGATATTGTCGCCGCCGCGCTGTATCTCGCCGATGCCGCGGGCGTCACCGGAGCGACGCTGGTGGTCGACGGCGGGCAGCACCTCGTGCCGCTGCCGCGCGACGTAATGTTTTTGACGGGCGCCTGAAGCGCGCGCTGCCTGCCGACAATGGCGGCTGCCGCGCTGTGAAGCGTCCCCTTGCGTGCCCCGCACGCTTTTTTCGACTGGAACGAACATGTTTGCCGCTCTTTCGCATCCCCGGCTCGCCGATTGCCGCCGGCTCTTTCTGCGCAATTACGAAGTGCACATCAACATCGGCGTGCACGACTTCGAAAAGCGCGGCGAACAGCGCGTCGTGATCAACGTCGAACTGTTCGTGCCGCTCGCGCTGTCCACGCCGCTCGAGGACAAGCTGCACGAAGTCGTCGACTACGACTTCATGCGTTCGACCATCGCGCGCCGCGTCGAGCAAGGGCATATCCACTTGCAGGAAACGCTCTGCGACGACCTCGTCAAGACGATGCTCGAACATCCGCAAGTGCGGGCGGCGCGTGTATCGACCGAAAAACCGGACGTTTATCCTGACTGCGACGCGGTGGGCGTCGAAGTCTTCCGCATCAAAGAGGATTGAGCCATGAATGCTCAGGAGATCCTGAACGACACCGCGGTCACTGAGACCGCGCAGGCCCCAGCGGGCAAAACGCCGCTCACGCGCCGCGAGCAGAAAGAAGCGTACGAGAACAACAAGCTGTTCAAGCGGCTTGCGCGCCAGGTCGGCGAGGCGATCGGCGACTTCAACATGATCGAGGACGGCGACAAGGTGATGGTCTGCCTGTCGGGCGGCAAGGATAGCTACGCAATGCTCGACATCCTGATGCGGCTGCGCGAACGCGCGCCGATCAATTTCGACATTGTCGCGGTGAATCTCGATCAGAAGCAGCCCGGCTTTCCGGAGCATGTGCTGCCCGAGTACCTGAAGCAACTCGACATTCCGTTTCACATCGAGAACCAGGACACGTACAGCATCGTCAAGCGGCTGGTGCCGGAAGGCAAGACCACCTGTTCGCTGTGCTCGCGGCTGCGCCGCGGCATCCTGTACCGCGTCGCCGGCGAGCTCGGTGCGACCAAGATCGCGCTCGGCCATCATCGCGACGACATCCTGCAAACGCTGCTGCTCAACCTGTTCTACGGCGGCAAGCTGAAGGGCATGCCGCCCAAGCTGCAATCGGACGACGGCAAGAACATCGTGATCCGGCCGCTCGCCTACGTGAAAGAGACCGATCTGGAAAAGTACGCGGAATTGCGCGAATTTCCGATCATTCCGTGCAATCTGTGCGGCAGCCAGCCGAACCTGAAGCGCGCGGAAATGAAGGCGCTGATCCGCGATTGGGAAAAGCGCTTCCCGGGCCGCGTCGAGAACATGTTCAATGCATTGTCGAACATCGTGCCGTCGCATCTGATGGATCACAAGTTGTTCCCGTTCGCCGGTCTGCGCGCGAGCGGCGAGGCCGACCCGCAAGGCGATATCGCGTTCGACGAAGAACCGTGTTCGACCGATGCCGGCGACGGCGCAACGCTTAACGGATCGAAGCCGATCTCGATCGTCCAGTTCGACGATCTTTGAGCGGCTCGGAATAGCCAGGGAACCGCGGCCCGGAAACCGCGTGTTTCCGGCTATTTCAGCCTGTAACAAGGCCTTGCGGGCGGCCTTGCCGTCAGAAGCTGCATGATAGAATTGGCGGCTCCAAACTCGTCTCTTTGCCGACGCCATGAACATCGTGATTTTGGCGGCAGGCACCGGTAAGCGCATGCGGTCCGCGCTTCCCAAGGTGCTCCATCCCCTGGCCGGCCGGCCACTCCTCGCTCATGTCATCGACACAGCTCGCACGCTCAAGCCCACGCGTCTTGTCGTGGTGATCGGCCATGGCGCCGAAGCGGTGCGTCAAGCGGTGGCGGCGCCGGACGTCCAGTTCGCCGTGCAGGAGCAACAGCTCGGCACCGGCCACGCGGTCCAGCAGGCGCTGCCGCTGCTCGATCCTGCCGTGCCCACGCTCGTGCTGTACGGCGACGTGCCGCTGACCCGCGCCAGCACGCTGCAGGTGTTGACCGACCGTGCGGGGCTGGGCGGCTACGGCGTCCTCACCGTTACGCTCGACGACCCGAGCGGCTATGGCCGTATCGTGCGCGACGCGCAGGGCAAGGTCTCGCGCATCGTCGAACAGAAAGACGCGACGCCTGAACAACTGGGCATCGCCGAAATCAATACCGGCATCATCGTCGCGCCGACCGGGCGCTTCGGCGGCTGGCTCGCGTCGCTGAAGAACGACAATGCACAAGGCGAGTTCTACCTGACCGACGCCGTCGAACTCGCGATCGAAGCAGGACTTGAAGTCGTCACCACGCAGCCGGACGAAGCGTGGGAAACGCTCGGCGTGAACAGCAAGCAGCAGCTTGCCGAACTCGAACGGATTCATCAGCACAACGTCGCCGATGCGTTGCTGGTCGCGGGCGTCACGCTTGCCGATCCGGCGCGGCTCGACGTGCGCGGCACGCTCGAATGCGGGCGCGATGTGTCGATCGACGTCAACTGCGTGTTCGAAGGCCGCGTGACGCTGGCCGACAACGTGACGATCGGACCGAACTGCGTGATCCGCAATGCGACCATCGGAGCCGGGACGCGCGTCGATGCGTTTACGCATATCGAGGGTGCCGAAGTCGGCGCGAACGTCGTGCTCGGGCCGTATGCGCGGCTGCGTCCTGGCGCGTCGTTGCAGGACGAATCGCACGTCGGCAATTTCGTCGAGGTGAAAAACGCGGTGCTCGGTCACGGTTCGAAGGCGAATCACCTGACCTACATCGGCGACGCGGATATCGGCGCGCGCGTGAATATTGGCGCAGGCACCATCACCTGTAATTACGACGGCGCAAACAAGTTCCGCACGATCATCGAAGACGATGTGTTCGTCGGCTCCGATACGCAACTCGTTGCGCCGGTGCGCGTGAAGCGTGGCGTGACGATCGCGGCGGGCACGACCGTCTGGAAAGACGTCGAAGAAGACATGCTGGTCCTGAACGACAAGACTCAAACAAGCAAGACGGGCTATGTCCGTCCGACCAGGAAGAAAAGTTGATGGGCACGACGCGCGTGAGGCGCGCCCCTGAAACCCGCCCTTGAAAAGGAATTAAGCCATGTGTGGCATTGTCGGCGCGGTTGCGCAACGTAATATCGTTCCCGTCCTGATCGAAGGACTGCGTCGCCTCGAGTATCGCGGCTACGACTCGTGCGGCGTCGCCGTGCTCGGAAACGACGGGCCGCGCCGCGCACGCAGCGTTGCGCGCGTGGCGGATCTCGACGAGCAGGTGCATGAAAGCCGTCTTGAAGGCATCACCGGGATCGCGCACACGCGCTGGGCGACGCACGGCGCGCCGGTGACGGACAACGCGCACCCGATCTTCTCGAAAGATGCGCTCGCGTTGGTACACAACGGCATCATCGAGAACTACGAATCATTGCGCGAAATGCTGCGGGGCAAGGGTTACGCGTTCGTGTCGCAGACCGATACAGAGGTTATTGCGCACCTGATCCACAGCCTGTATCGCGGCGACCTGTTCGCCGCCGTACGCGAGGCCGTCGGGCAGTTGCACGGCGCGTACGCGATCGCGGTGCTGCACAAGGATCAGCCGCATACGGTGATCGGCGCGCGGCAAGGTTCGCCGCTGGTCGTGGGTTTGGGTAACGGCGAGAATTTCCTCGCTTCGGATGCGTTGGCGCTGGCCGGCAGCACCGAACGCTTCATCTTCCTCGAAGAAGGCGACGTTTGCGAACTGTCGCTCGACGGCGTTCGCATTGCCGATCGCGACGGCAACGAAGCGCGGCGCGACGTGCGTCAAGTTGCTGCGTATGGCGGCGCGGTCGAACTCGGCCCGTATCGTCACTTCATGCAAAAGGAAATTTTCGAGCAGCCGCGCGCGATCACCGACACGATCCCGCAAGCCGATTCGTTCGACGCTTCGCTATTCGGCGAGGGCGCGGACAAGGTGTTCGCGGACATCGACAGCCTGCTGATTCTGGCGTGCGGCACGAGCTACTACTCGGGGCTGACCGCGAAGTACTGGCTCGAATCGATCGCGAAGATTCCGACCCAGGTTGAGATTGCGAGCGAGTATCGTTATCGGGAGTCGGTGCCGAATCCGAAATCGCTGGTGGTGGTGATTTCGCAGTCGGGCGAGACGGCGGATACGCTGGCCGCGCTGAAGCATGCGCAGGCGTTGGGGCATAAACATACGCTGGCGGTGTGCAATGTGGGCACGAGCGCGATGGTACGCCAGACCGAGTTGTCGTTCCTGACGCATGCGGGGCGCGAGATCGGTGTGGCGTCGACCAAGGCGTTCACGACGCAGCTGGTTGCGCTGTTCGTGCTGGCTGTGACGCTCGCGAAGCTGCGTGGGCATGTGAATGCGGCGCAGGAGGCGGATTATTTCAAGCAGTTGCGCCACTTGCCGGCCGCGCTGAATAGCGTGCTGGCGCTGGAGCCGCAGATCATCGCATGGTCGGAAGAGTTTTCGCGCAAGGAGCATGCGTTGTTCCTCGGGCGTGGGTTGCATTACCCGATCGCGCTTGAAGGCGCGTTGAAGCTCAAGGAGATTTCCTATATTCACGCGGAAGCGTATCCGGCCGGTGAGCTGAAGCATGGACCGTTGGCGCTTGTGACCGAAGCCATGCCGGTTGTGACCGTGGCGCCGAATGACGCGCTACTGGAAAAGCTGAAGTCGAATATTCAGGAAGTGCGGGCGCGCGGCGGTCAGCTTTATGTGTTCGCGGATGCGGATACGAGGATCGTGAATGATGAAGGGCTGCATGTGATCCGGATGCCGGAGCACTATGGCTTGCTGTCGCCGATTCTGCACGTGGTGCCGTTGCAGTTGCTGGCTTATCACACGGCTTGTGCGAGGGGCACGGATGTGGATAAACCGAGGAATCTGGCTAAGTCGGTTACGGTGGAGTGAAGGGCGGGGCGCTGGTCGCCCAGCATGCTGACATGGATTAGTTTCGTTTTCGCTCCCGCGAAAAGTTTCGCTTACGGGGGCGTAAACAGCCGCCTGGCCTTACCCGGCAACGCGTAAGCGGAACTAATCGGCGAAGGGAACTGAAAGCATTTTCAGCGCCATATGTTTGCAAACGCTCCTTCAAATTTGCCCTCAGGACGCCCTCGGGGCTACTCGGCATGACAAGACTGACCTCCTTATGAACGTGGCCGCAATATGCCACGGTCGCGCTAGAAAAGGCTAGTGCATTGACTGAAGCGGCGCCTCACTGAAAATCACAACACTGCATCGCCGCGCTCCTCGCCCCTCAGTGTGGTCCGCTCAAGGCTTGTCCTTGTCGCGAATATTACTTGGTGGTTCCCCGGTGCTTCCACTGTTCCTCTTTCGGCGTTGGAAGAGAACGCCGAATCCAACCGCTACAATCAGCGCGGCCATCAGGCCCCCGCTCATGCCGGCTGTGCCACGCGATTCACTCGCGCTCAAGGGAGCAGAAGCGACCGTAGGTGAAGAGGCTTGTGTCTCCACGGGTTTCGGAAGCGCCACGCCGGCGGCACTCCCTTGGCGCACCAGAGATGCTTCCGAAGTCGGCAAGGCTTGGGATGCGGGAAGGACGATTGCTTCCGACGTAGGTCCGACAGGGGCCATGGCAGTAGCCGAGGCCATAACCGGAGCCACTGCAGCGCGGGAATTGGTTTCGACAGACTTGGCCATCGCCGCCCACCGAGCAAATACGCCGTCGATGCAGTGGACGTCACTGCAGGCGTTGCGCGATTGCCGCCACTGAGCGAGTTGTTCGTGTGAGAGCTTTCCACTGCTCAGCAGAGCCTGCTGCTGCGCGAAGACATCGTCGTATTCATTGTTCAGGATGGCGTGGTCGCATATCACGCGTTCCGCCGGTTGTCGCGTGGTCGCACATTGAATATCGCTCGCCCATGCCGCGGTCGAACCAAACGCTGCCATTGCCAGCAACAAGACCAAATGTCGTCTCAGATACACCAGTCCTCCTGGAATGTGATTGCCGCTATTACAACTGCCGTCACCTGTGAGGGAACTCAAGTCTGTGCCTAAAGGACTCAAGCGACACTTGGCGCCGCTATTGCATCAGCCGTATTAGTTCAGTCGTGGGAAAGGTCTGAACTAACTCCGCCTATCGTGAACAGCGGGAGTAGGCACCACGATGAATCCCCCTAGCTCATCGCCATACGCTTCGACTCTTCCGTCAAGTAGATAATTTGCCGTCAACGCGCACAGCGCCGCGTCAACGTCGTCGATAGACCTCAGTGACGTTATTTCGACTCCTTCACGTTGGAGGATTTCCCGCCGCTGAGTTCCCTTTTTCTTCGCAGATGCGACTTCCTTCCCAAAGAAGGCACAAGTTATTGCGTGGGGAAACGTCTCAAAGCACACCCGGCCGCCGATTTCTTCACCATTCTTGAAAAGAGGAAAGTTTGGGGCAAATGCGTCATATACACGCTCGCCGTTGAACATCCACCCGTAGAACCCGCTTTTACTGGCCGTGGCCAGTTCGCGAGTCGGTGTGGCAAACGAAAAGATTCGTTGTTGCGCAAGAGCCTTCTCAGCTTGTCTGCCGGCCTCGCCGATTCGCCACTGACAGGGGGCGTCAATGCCCACCGCTGCTACCTCAAATTGGAGACACTTTTCGAGCATATACTCCGGCGCCTCCTTGCGGAGGTTGCACACAATCTGGGTGCCACGCAGGATAACCAGATGATTTCCCTTCCGGTCGCCGCCAATATCGATCCCAGCTACAGCTCGTCTCGACCTCATAGTGCAATTGCCCTTTTAGATAAGTCCCGGTGTTCGCAGAGGAGGAACGCAAAATAGACCGGTGCTTTGTCGTCGTTGAACAGCATGGGCGCCGCCACGCGATTTTCTCGACGCTGTACCCATCGCAGCGTCCTTCCGATTTGGAGAAATCCAGGCGTGAGGCCCCTCGCGCTCTTTCGAGTATGAGCGAGCGTTGCGTTAATGTTGGCCGGCGTTCAGCAACATCCAAATCCGCGGCGTCGGCGGCCCGGCGAGAATGCGTGCAAACACCGCGCGGCACCGAACGCAGGTGTAGTGCGCTTCGACTCGCGCATCTTTCACCGCGCCGACGCCGTTGAGCGTGAGGTTTTGGTGCGGAGGCTCAGCGGCCGACTTTCCGTAAAGGTCAGCGCGCCGCGCGCAGGGTTGAATCCAAAGGTCCATTCGTCTGTCGCCGATGATTACGAGCGGCTAAGCAGTCAACCGGTGTTCATAGTACGGCCGGGCTCTGTCATCATTTCGACCGTAGTAGGCTCCGATGGCCCAACCTGTTGTGCGCCGGTCTAGCTCGCAGATGGGTCAGACATTGACACCCATTTTCGGACCAGAGTTAGCGGTCAAATTCCTTCGTTTGCTCGGCTTCTTCAAACTTCTTGCCTAGACCTGTTGGCACGAGAATCAGAGACCGGTCCGTCGGGTCATAGTTTTCGGCCAACGTGAACGCTTCAGAAATGAGTGTTTGCACGTCCTGCCGCAACATGGTCACGTCGAAAGGTAGATTTGCCGCGAATGGGTCCCAGTCGAAGCAGCCAACAACCGCAGACTTCCACGCGTCGGGCGACAACGTCGACGTGAACTGAACCACCCCTTCAAACGCGGTAATCGAATTCATCAGCAAACCGGCTGGAAGTCGCCCAAGTTTTTCATAGCGAATTGAAAGTGCGCGTTTGGCAGCAGCGGCGTTATATCCACAGCAGTCGATTGCATCTGCAGCAGGCGTCATTTGACGAGCTTCGAAAGCGTCTCTGAATCCTGCGATACGCATCTCGGTCGCATATTCATCCGCTACACCTCCTAGCAATACCAACTCGTCTGGCGCCGCGCCGCGTGCTAGCAGCTTTTCAATCAGCACGTCCGTAATAGCTTGAGCGCCTTTGCGGTTATCGGAAACGACCGACGGCGCACCGTCTCCTGGCAGGTCCAGATTGATGGAAGGAACACCTGCAGCCGAACAGAGCTCGTTCAGTGGTGTTGGGTTACGCACGCCGGCGATAAATAGCAGCTCAACCCGCTGCGATAGAAGTGTTTCAGTAACGCTCGCCTCGACTGCAGGGTCGCGCTGAGTGCCCACAACTATTGGGCAAAGCCCACGACTACGAGCTTGCTCTTCGAAGGTCTCGGCGAGTCCCGCAAAAAAACGGTTCCGATAATGGGGAAGAATCATGCCGACCAGCCCTGAGCGCGACAGCCGCAGTCCTCGAGCTTTCATGTTGACGTTATACCCAAGCTGGCGGGCGCTTTCGAGTATTCGGTTTGCGGTCTCCTCTTTGATTCGATAGCGGACCCAACTGCCGTTCAGCACCATGCTGACCGTAGCCGTCGAGGAACCCGTCGCTTTTGCGACGTCATAAATCGTGGACTTGCGTCCTGGGTTGCTGCTTGCCATCAAGTTGCTCCGAGGACATTGCGCCGTTATGTCCCGAAAAGGTAGCCGTTTCGCGACAGTACCCAATACCAGGGTTTATCCGAGTCGACCGAGCTGCTAAATAGATTCAGCATACACCCACCCGAACTGCTAAATGGATTTAGCAACTTTAGCAAAATACGAAGTCGGGCCTTTTAACACTCATTTAGGGCGTCTGCGTGCCCAGGCGTCTACCGGAGGAGACATGTTCAAGAACATCATCCGCACTTTGGGTGCCGGCGCAGTCGCGCTCGCTTTGACGACGAATTTCGCATCGGCCTCGCCTGACAAGCCTGTAATCGGTGTTGTTGTGAAGATTGGAGGCATTCCATGGTTCAACGCCATGGAAGCGGGAATCAAGAAGCGCGCTGACCAGCTCGGCGTCAAGGCATTCATGGTCGGGCCAACGAGCGCTGACCCTGCGCTTCAGGTACGAGCAATCGAGGATTTGATTGCGCAGCACGTAGACGTCATCGGCGTCGTGCCGAACGACGCACAGGTTTTGGAACCCGTTCTTCAGCGCGCCAGAGCCGCCGGTATCAAGGTCATCACCCACGAGTCCCCGAAGCAGCAGAACGTGGACTGGGACTTTGAACTGGCATCGTCCAAAGGTTTCGGCGAAGCCTACGGAAAACGCCTTGGTGAGGCGTTGGGCGGGAAGGGCGAATACGCCGTTTTCGTCGGTTCGCTGACGGTGCCGCTCCATAACGCCTGGGCGGATGCGGCAATCGCCTATATCAAAGTCAACTATCCCGGGATGACGCTCGTTGGGGACCGCTACGGCGTCGCTGAAGACGTGGACGCGTCGCGCAAGACTGCGCTCGACCTGATGCGCGCTCATCCTAACTTGAAAGGCATCCTTGCGTTCGGTAGCCAGGGCCCCATTGGGGCAGCTCGCGCCGTCGCGGAGCAGCAGGCGAAAGGAAAGGTCCTGGTTCTCGGGCCGTTTTCGCCTGGACAGGGCCGAAAGCTCGTCCACGATGGCGTGTTGAGCGGCGGGTACATGTGGAATCCGGAAGTAGCTGGCGAAGTGTTTGTGACGCTGGGCACTATGCTCGCAAAGGGGCAGCCGGTTAAGGATGGCACGAGTATTCCGGGGCTGGGCGTTGTTCACCCCGACGGTCACAACCTGATTGTCGACCAACTGGTGGACCTCAACGCCAAAACCGTTGACGACCTCGCAAAGATGGGCCTCTGACCGCAATCCTTTTGCAGAACGGGTGAGCGCAGCGGTAGCGCCGCTCACCCGGAAGTCAACGGTACGACACATCTGGTCGGAAGCCGGCCACGTGCAAGTGCCATCGGAGCGTTTCCATGAGTCAACCAGCTTCCACCAACACCCTTCGTTCTCATCGAGGTGATGCGAACACGGCATCGGTCGCGCTCGACGCCGACCGCACGCCGCTGCTCAAGCTCGAGAACATCTCCAAAATCTTTGGCGGTGTTAAGGCGCTGCGAGCCGTGAAGTTTGACATCATGCCCGGCGAAGTTCTCTGCCTTGCTGGCGAGAACGGCTGCGGCAAGAGCACCATTATCAAGATTATCAGTGGGGTCTATCAACCGGAGCCTGGCGCAGTGATGCTCATGGACGGTGAGTCAATCGAGGGTCTCGACCCGGCCAGGGCCCGTGACCTCGGTATTCAGGTCATCTGGCAGGACTTGGCGCTTTTCCCCGAAATGACCGTCGCGGAAAACATCGCCTTCGAGCAGAACTTGGGGTCTCGTCCGCGCATCGTTAACTACGGAAAGATGAAAGAGGCGGCACGCCGAATTCTTGAGCGCCTTGGAGTCTCCATCGACCTCAACCGCTCTGTTCGCTCGCTATCAATCGCCCAGCGCCAGGTCGTGGCAATCGCCAGAGCGCTGGTTCGCGACGCACGTCTCGTTTTCATGGACGAGCCGACTGCCTCGCTCAGCCATGCTGAGACCGAAGCTCTGCTGAAAATTGTCCGGCGACTTTCCGCGGATGGAATTGCCGTGGTGTTCGTGAGCCATCGGCTCGCTGAAGTGCTCGACGTTTGCACTCGCGTGACCGTTTTCCGCGACGGACAGTACGTCGGCACTTTTCCCACCGAAGGGATGACGCAAACCCGCCTTACGGAATTGATGACGGGCCGCACGTTCGACTATGAAGTACGCACGACAGACCTGTCGAAAGCGCCGGTCGTGCTGGAGGTACAGGGGTTGTCACGAGCACGTCAATACCATGACGTGTCGTTCAAAGTGCGACGAGGCGAGATTCTTGGTGTCACCGGACGCCTTGGCGCAGGACGAACGGAAGTTGCATTGTCGCTTTTCGGAATGACGCGGCCAGGTGCCGGTTCGATCCAGCTCGACGGAAAAGAGGTTTCGCTGCGCACAAATCGAGATGCAATCCGAGCAGGCATAGCCTACGTGTCTGAAGACCGACTCCAACTCGGACTGGTGCAGCCGCAGTCAATCGGCGACAACACGGTGGCGGCGGTGCTGGACGACCTTCTGGACGGCACCCATCTCATAGCCGCCAAAAAGCGAAACGCGCTGATTCAAGACTGGATTCAGCAACTGGCCGTGAAAATCGGGAAACCGGACGACGCGGTCTCAACACTGTCCGGTGGGAATCAGCAGCGCATCGTGCTCGCCAAGTGGCTGGCAACAAACCCGAAGCTCCTGATTCTGGATTCGCCCACCGTAGGCGTCGACGTCGGCGCCCGGGCTGGCATCTTCGCCATCATTCACAAGCTCGCTGCTGAGGGTATGGCCATCTTGCTGATATCGGATGAGATTCCGGAGGTCTACTTCAACTCCGACCGAATTCTGCATATGCGCGACGGCCGCATTGTTAAAGAGTACGTGCCAGGAACGACAACGATGGAACAAATCGAGCGAGACGTTCATGCCTGATTTTCGCAAACTCGGAATCGGTTCGATTGAGGCCCTGCTGATTCTCGTTATCGCCATCATGGTGATTGGCCTCAGTCTTTCCTCCTCGACATTCCTTACTCTGCCAAACCTGTTCGACCTGCTTAACCAGAGTTCCGTCAACATCATTTTTGCAGTCGGGCTGCTTGTCGTGCTGATTGCTGGCGGCATCGATATCTCATTCGCCGTCGGCGCATCGGTGGTTCAGTACCTCACTGCGTTGACCGTGATGCGACTCGGCGGTGGCAACTGGGCGCTCGGCTTCATCGTGTCTGCGTTTTTCGGGCTCCTGCTTGGCTCAATCAACGCCACAATTATCTACAGATTTCGCATCGTTTCAATTGTGGTGACGATTGCCACGTTCAATGTGTTCTTCGGTGGGTTGATGTTTCTCACGGGCGGGGTCTCTATCTACGACCTGCCGGACTGGTGGACGGACAGAGTTTCCCTCATCCATTTCAACACCGCGAGTGGCAATGCGAATCTCGCACTGCCTGTGGCCGTGATGGTCGTCATGGTCACCGCAACCTGGTTTCTGCTGCGACGCACGACAACAGGTCGACAGCTCTACGCAATGGGCGACAACCCCGAGGCAGCGCGACGCGTGGGGGTCAACATAGGTGCGATGCATTACATCGCCTTTGGCTGGCTCGGCATGATGGCCGGCATTGCCGGACTCATGCAAGCCCACTACGTGCAGGAAGTCGTTCCGAACGCATTTTACGGCCGTGAACTGGATGTGCTCGCAGCCGTGGTACTAGGTGGAGCAAGGTTAGGCGGTGGGCGCGGCACGATTCTCGGCGCCATCCTCGGCATCCTCCTGACCGCTATCACCGCCAACGGCTTGAACCTGCTGGGCATCTCGCCGTATGCGTTCAAGATGATTATCGGAGCCATCATTCTCATAGCCATTACCTTGTCGAGCGGCGGCTTCGCCAAGCTCGTCGGAGCGCGATTCACGTCACAAAGCGTAAAGGCCTCGTCATGAAAATGTCTTCATCTCAACGCGCGGCCGGGCCGCTCGTACCGGCAGACGTCGCCGGGTTGCTTGGTTTTCTGGTCCTGGTCATCGCAGTCCTGAGCTTTGCATCTGAACGCTTTTTCTCGGCGAGCACATTTGTGTCGGTAGCTTTCCAGTTGCCGGAACTCGGGTTCTTTACGCTGGCGATGTTGATGCCCCTGATTTCCGGTGGCTTCAATCTCGCGGTGACTTTCACTGCGAACATATCGGGGTTGGCGATGGCGTGGGTGCTTCATACGTACGGCGGAGCGGACGCCGGCGCCGTAGCCATCGTCCTCGGCATTGCTGCCGCATTGGCCACCGGCTCCGCAGCCGGTTGGGTGATGGGTGCCGTCATCGCGCGCACCGGAGCAAGCCCAATCCTCGTGTCTTTGTCGATGATGATTTTCTTGCGCGGATTAGGGGAGTTCCTCACACGTGGAGGCGACATCTCCGGGTTCCCGCCGTTTGTTCGAGAAATGGGCAACGGTGTCTTCCTCGGCGTACCGATTCCCCTCCTGATCTTTCTCGGCTGCGCATTACTTTGGCACGTTGTCATGACACGGTCGCGGCTGGGCTTCGCCACACGCATGATCGGGTCGAATCTCGAGGCGACGCGGTACTCCGGCATCGCGACAACGCGCGCCGTCACCCGAATCTACATGCTATCGGGGTTGATGTGCGGTGTCGCGGGCGTGGTGATGGCGGCCCGGTTCAACTCGGTCCGCGTTGGCCATGGCGAGGCATTTCTGCTCATTTCCGTGCTTGCGTGTTTCCTTGGTCGCGTGGACCCATTCGGCGGTTTTGGCCGCGTGGTACCGGTCGTGATTGCACTTGTGATTCTGCAGGTTATCGCTTCTGGCCTCAATTTGCTCGGTGCCAACCAACACCTGGCTACTGCGTTGTGGGGCGTCTTCTTGCTTGCTGTGATGCTCTTCCGTTGGGCATGGGCGAACGGCATTTCGAAAAATTTGGTCCGCAGGCGCGTGACCGCATCTGAAGGAGTTACACAATGAATAAGCTTGGCGTACACGCACTGGTATGGGCTGGCGACCTCACCCCCGAATCGACTCGCAAGGTTTTGAGCCAGACCAAAGCCGCTGGGTTCGACCTGGCTGAACTGTCCTTGCATGGTCCGAAGGTCATGGACCTGGCGATCACGCGGGATTTGCTGCAAGAGCATGAGCTGGATATCGGTTGCTCGCGCGGTCTCACCTTTGATGCGGACGTGTCCAGCGAGGATTCTGCTACGGTCGCACGCGGGGTTTCGATGCTGGAGGAAGGTATCAGCGTCACGGCAGAGCTGGGTGGAGGCTACTTCGGCGGGATTCTTTACGGCGCGATGGGAAAATACAACGCACCGGTTACCACGCAAGGCCGCCGTAACGCAATTGATTCGCTCAAGCGCATTGCCGATTTCGCGTTGAAGAAGAACGTGACGCTTGGGCTTGAAGTGGTAAATCGCTACGAGAGCAATTTGCTGAACACCGCATCGCAGGCGCTTGCCATGATTGACGAAGTCGATGCGCCCAATATTGTCGTTCATCTCGATACGTATCACATGAACATTGAGGAGTCCGATTTCATGCAACCGGTTCTGCGATGTGGCAAGCGTCTTGGCTACGTTCATATCGGGGAAAGCAATCGCGGGTACCTCGGGTCGGGAACTATCGACTTCTCCCAGTTCTTCCATGCACTCGCCATGATTGATTACAAGGGCGTTGTGACATTTGAAAGTTTTTCGTCGACGGTCGTCAACGAGCAACTGTCCAACGCGCTGGCAATCTGGCGCAACTTGTGGGACGACGGCATGGACCTGGCGACCCATGCGCGCGAGTTCATCGCGGGCGGCATCAACGCTGCCGCGAAAGCAAAGGCGCATCACTAAACGCCTACGAGACGAAGTGGGTAGCGCGGCATAAAGCGCGTCGGGAATTCCTGACACGAGCCGTCAATCTGGTGTCGGCGAGGGCAATGAGCGCTCTCGCCGAACGCCACTTTCCCGGAACCTCTGGATTATGTCGATGATTGAAGCCCCCTATCTCAGCCGTCTACGCCAGTTGACCGCCGAGGGACGTCGCCGCATTCTCGGCCTGGTTGGCGCACCGGGAGCCGGCAAATCGACGCTTGCGCAAGCAATCCTTGATGCCTTTCCTGGGAAGGCAGTGATTGTGCCGATGGACGGGTTCCATCTTGCGAATGTCGAACTCGCGCGACTCGGTCGTGCATCACGCAAAGGCGCTGAAGATACGTTTGACAGCGCGGGCTATGTTGCACTTCTGAGACGCTTGCGTGAGCAGCGCGATGACGAAACAATCTACGCTCCCACTTTTCGCCGCGAAATTGAAGAGCCAGTCGCCAGCGCAATTCCCGTGGCGTTCGACGTGCCGCTCGTCATCACCGAAGGGAATTACCTTCTTCTTGAACACGGGCACTGGAAAGGTGTGCGTCCGCTGCTTGACGAAGTCTGGTACGTCAACGTCGATTCAGCGCTACGGAAGCAGCGCCTTGTTACCCGGCACATGAGCTTCGGCCGCAACGAGGTCGCAGCGAAACGGTGGGTTCAGCAGACTGACGAGGTGAACGCGACCCTCATTGGTTCGACGCGGGAGCGCGCCGACCTTCAGTTCCATTGGTCATCGTAATGCACTCGCGGTTCATGGGCCGCCCATGAGGCGATGCGCCGTGCATTGCTCTTACGAGCATTCACGGGTTCCTGGTTGGACATTGGTGAAACTGCACGATGGAAGCAATCGAGCGCTGGAAGTTGAGATGGGCACACGGTGAGGCGGAGGTCCAGTCACTTGGTGGAATGCTTGCGCCGGTGCGATTTGACATCGGAGGCGGACGTTCTGTCTCTCCGCTGCAAGTCGCTCCGTGGGTGGATGACGGGCGCTGGCCGGGGCTCATGCGCGCGTTGCGCGGGGAATGGCCTTGCCTGCCCTTCGGAATGGTCGACGCTCCTCCCGGCCTTCCTGCTGATTTTCGTCTTCGAGACGCCAGTGATGATTGGGTTCACGGGTATGGCGCGAACCAAATTTGGCAGTTGGTGGAGAAAGGCGAGCACGTACTCAAGCTTCAAATCGCTTACCCCGCTGGCAGCGAGATTGAAAAGCTTGAACGCACAATTAAAGTCGAGCGTGACGCTCCTGCGCTGGTCGTCTCAATTACCGTCCATGCCCGGCGTGACGCGATTTTGCCGTTCGCTCTTCACCCAACTTTTGCTGTTCCGGTTGGGGGCGTTGAAATCCTCGCTTGCGCGTACGAGACCATCCACAGTTACCCCGTTCCGCAGGAGCCCGGCGTCTCGCGATTTCTCCCAAATCGCACCATCTCGACCCTGAAGGAAATCCCGACCACGCAGGGGCTTATAGACGCGACCCGCCTGCCATTGTCTGACCCGACCGAAGAGTTGTTGCAAATCTCAGGATGTAAGCCGCCGTTTGTGTTGCGGTACCCGGAGCAGCACGCCGATGTATCTCTTGACTGGGATGCAGAAGAACTTCCGGACGCGCTGCTCTGGATTAGCAACGGTGGGCGTACGCACGAACCATGGTCAGGACGACACTTCGCTGTCGGAGTAGAGCCGGCCAACAGCTTTTTTGACCTCGGGCGGGTGGCGATTCCGCCTGCCAATCATCCGCTCGCTGGCCGCTCCGGATTGGCTTTCAGGGCAGGAATGTCGCGGACCATTTCGTACCGTCTGTCGGCACGGGCGCTGTGAAGTCTGATTAGCGGCTGCGAGCGCAGCCCTGCGCTGTTATGCAGTTACCGAATCATTGATGGTGCGTGAGCGCGACAATTGAAACCAGGAGACGCATCAGTTGTCGCAAGCAACTCCGCAGCTAGCGCCGCTCAAACCGCCCCCTCAAAAACCGACCAACTGCAGCGCAAGGCCGATGACGCCGCACATCAGGACAACCGGTATCACGCCGACCTTGAATCGAAACAACGCGACGCCTGCAGCCAGCCCGATAAGCAGCGACCACCACTCGAAGCCGCCTTGCACGCCATGCGGCCACAACACGTGAACGGCGAAGAACACGGCAAGATTGACGATAACGCCAACCACGGCGGCAGTGATAGCAGTCAGCGGCGCAGTGAATTTCAGATTGCCGTGAGTCGTCTCGATGAACGGGCCGCCGAGGAAAATGAACAGGAAAGACGGCAGGAACGTAAAAAACGTCACGATGATCGACGCGACGACGGCGGATGCAAAAACGGCATGCGGCCCGAACACTGCCTTTGTCCATCCTCCAACGAACCCGACGAAGGAGACAACCATGATGAGCGGCCCAGGTGTCGTCTCGCCGAGCGCCAGGCCATCTATCATCTGAAGTCCGCTCAACCAGTGGTAATGATCCACGGCTCCCTGGTACACGTACGGCAACACTGCGTATGCGCCGCCGAAAGTCAGCAAGGCGGCTTTCGTGAAAAACCAGGCCATTTGCGTAAGCGTTCCGGCCCAGCCGTACATCAACGTAAGGGTCGCGATGGCCGTGAGCCATATGAGCATGAAGACAGCAAGCACGGCAGTGAAACGCTTCCATGTGAACAGTGCGTGTCGCGGGGTGGGTGTGTCATCGTCGAGGATTGCTGGACCAAACGCCTTGTCGCCGTCCTGGTGCCCGCCGCCAACGGCGAATTTCGCTGCAGCGTACTTTCCTCCAAAGTGCCCGATGACGCCGGCGACCAGCACGATGAGGGGAAACGGGACGTTGGCTGCGAAGATAGCGAGAAAGGCGGCCGCAGCGATTGTGTACAGCCAAGCGTTCTTCAGTGCGCGAGAGCCGATCCTGTATGCGGCGAAAACCACGATGGCTGTGACCGCCGGTTTGACGCCATACAGCACGCCTGCGACTGCCGGCACGCTGCCAAAGGCCATGTAGACCCAGGAAAGTCCGATCAGGATGAACAGTGACGGAAGGACGAACAATCCTCCGGCAATCAAGCCGCCCCACGTACGATGCATCAACCAGCCGATGTACGTGGCGAGTTGCTGCGCCTCCGGTCCGGGGAGGACCATGCAATAGTTCAATGCGTGCAAAAAACGCTTTTCGGAAATCCAGCGTTTTCGCTCGACCAGGTCCTGATGCATGATGGCAATCTGCCCGGCCGGGCCTCCGAAGCTGATCAAGCCAAGCTTCAGCCAGTACCACAACGCCTGGCCGAAGGTCACCGACTCGACTGCCTCGCCCGCTTCGACGCGGTGGTTGCTCATTTCATTTCCCGGCGCGAGTCGACTTTGTTGCACTTGAAACTCCGGACGCTACAGACTTCGATTGGATGCTCCGCGGTAAGCAGATACTCAAGAAACGAAACCCAGCGCCGCTTCAGCGTCTACAACTCCGGACGCGCCAGATCGCTGCTCACGATATGTTCGCCATACACTTGCGCCGCCGCGACCGCTTCCAGCCTGGTCGCGAACGGCCCAAGTTCCGGCGCGCCGTCGAATGGGAACAGCACGCGGCCATCGGTGGTTCGAACCACTTTCAACACGCCGAAGAAGCGCCGATAGCCAGCCAGTTTCGACGTCGCCGAAACTTCAAAGTCCTCCTCGGACGTCGCGGGTACGCTGGGAATAAATGCGTTCTTGCTCATACCTGAAAACATCTCTCGTTCGATAGGGCAGCGCCTGCCCGGAAGGCAAGCGTTTCACCCGGTTGTCCCGGAGAAGGCAATTCACCGGCGGCGTTCATTGTCTCAAATCTCAACGGATTCAACCCGATACGTAACAAGCCGGCCGCACCGGGCCCACCGCGCAACGCGTCACGCGCCCTTGAGCGCCGCCTCATGTTCGGCCGCGAGCGCCACGTCCATCTCGCTCACCTTCACGAAACTCGGCCGCGAACAAATGCGCCTGGCGTACTCGAGCACCACCGGCGTTTCCGGCACCAGCTTGAACATCATCCCCCAATGCAGCGCGATGCCCCACAAGATATCCGCGGCGGAAATCCTGTCCCCGAGCAAATAGGGAGACGCTTGCAGCTGGCCGGCCACCGTCCCGATCATCGAATCGAAATCGCCGTAAGGTGAGGTGGCCAACGGCGCCGGTTCACGCTTCATCGACTTGTCGACCAGCGCCGGCTCGTAGCACGCCGCGTAATACACCAGCCATCGAAGATACGGCCCGCGCGACGGATCGTCGAACGCCGGCGCGAGGCCGGCTTCGGGAAACAGGTCGGCCAGATAGATAAAGATGGCGACCTGCTCGGTGACCAGCGCGTCGCCATGATAAATCGCCGGTACCTTGCCAAGCGGGTTGATCGCGAGATACGGCGCCTTGCGCTGCTCGCCGGCCTTCATGTTCAGCACCTTCAGCTGATACGGGGCGCCGAGTTCTTCAAGCAGCGTGAGCGCGCTGACGGAGCGGCATTGCGGTGAATGGAACAGCGTGATCGTGCGGTCTGTGGTCATGGCGAGGCCCCTTGGTTAAACGTCTTAAGGAACGGCAACGGCATACGGTGCCGGGTCCACCCATCCTAAGCGCCCATACCTGTCAGTTTGTGTCAGGTATGACCTACACTTGTCCGCATGCGAGCCAGCCGTCTACTTTCCATCCTGATGACGTTACAAGCGCGCGGGCAGGTCACTGCCCAGTCGCTCGCCGACGAATGCGCGGTCTCGCTGCGCACCATCTATCGCGACATCGACGCGTTGAGCGCCGCAGGCGTGCCCGTGCATAGCGAGCGCGGCGCGGAAGGCGGCTACCGTTTGCTCGACGGTTACCGGACGCGGCTCAACGGTCTGTCGTCGCAAGAAGCCGAGGCGCTGTTCCTCGCCGGATTGCCGGGGCCGGTGCAAGCGCTGGGTCTCGGGGCGGTGATGGCGGGCGCGCAGACCAAGCTGCTCGCCGCGTTGCCCGTGGAACTGCGCTCGACCGCCGAGCGCATGCGCTCGCGTTTTCACCTCGACGCCCCCGCCTGGTTCTCCGATGCCGACCAGCCTGTGCATCTGCCGTTGATCGCCAACGCGGTCTGGGCGCAGCACGCGTTGCAGATTCGTTATCAAAGCTGGAAGGCCGAAAAGTTTCGCCGGATCGAACCGCTCGGCATCGTGCTGAAAAGCGGCGCGTGGTATGTGGTCGGGCGCGTAGCTACGGATATCCGCATCTACCGCATCTCTCGCATTCGAGATTTGAGCGTGCTGGACGAAACCTTCGAGCGCCCGTGCGCCTTCGATCTGGCGACGTTCTGGCAAGACAGCACGCAGCGTCTTTCCGAAGAGATGCATGCAAGCAAGGCGACGCTGCGCCTGTCGCCGTGGGGTATGAAAATGCTCGAAGCCTTCACGTCGCCATTCGCGCGCGCCGCGGCCACGATAAGCGAGCCGGATGCTGCGGACGGCTGGTGCACCGTCACGCTGCCGGTCGGCTCGGTGAGGCAGGCGTGTGCGGAGTTGTTGCGCTTCGGCACCGAGGCCGAAGTGCTGGCGCCGCCCGAATTGCGCGCGCAGATGGCGGAGGTTGCTGCCGCCTTGCATCGTCGCTACGGGCAATGATGCCGCCGCGTGGCTTTCTCAACGGACGATACGCGGCACGCTTCAAGGAAGTATTCGGTCAGAACATCTTCGCCGATCGGACCAAGGCGTTCACGCAAGCAATGTACGCGACCATGCGCTTCGAACTCGAAGACCCGAGTTTTCACCCGTACACCAGCAAGTTCGATTACTACTTCGACGGAAAAGTGCAACTAACGGCACAAGAGCTGCGAGGCAAAAAGCTGTTCGACAATCCGGCGGGAAGCAATTGCGCGTCATGTCATATCGACCAGCCGGGCGTCGACAGTTCACATCTGCTCTTCACCGGCTTCAATTTCCAGGCACTCGGTGTGCCTCGTAATACCGAGTTGCGAGCGAACGCGGATCCGAACTACTTCGATATGGGTTTGTGCGGGCCGCTGCGCACCGATCAGTCGAGCGACAAGAACACGCCAAAACACCGACCGGCCCGCTTTGGTCAGACGAATTTTGGGCAACGCTATAATGCGCGAATCCTTTTCCTTCTCCGTCCTCCGCCATGAGCCGGTTACTTTGCCTGATCGTGCTTTCGCTCGGCCTGATGCAAGCCGCAATGGCCGAGGAAAATATTGACCGCACGTCCGCGTATCTGATGCACAAGTTCGGTCTGACGGGGGACAAGGCTCAAAAGATTTCGGACGCGGTGCAATCCGCCGCTTCGAAGTATTCACTCCCGCCGGCACTGCTGCTGGCGATCATCTCGATCGAATCCCGCTTCAAGGAAAAAGCCAAGGGCGCCAACGGCGCAACCGGGCTGATGCAGGTCGTGCCGGGTGCACACAGAGGGCTGCTGAGAAACGTCAAGGACCTCACCGAGCCGACCACCAACATCGAAGTCGGTTCGGCGATCCTGTACGGCTACATGCGCTCGGCCAATGGCGACCTGAACGCGGCGCTCAAGAGCTACGGCGGGTCGCGAGCATACGCGCAGAAGGTGAGCTTGCGCGTGGAAGACTTCGCTGCAGCAGCCGGCTCGCAGGACGCGGCGCGGCACCCGGACGCGCAGGCCGGCGTGTGCGAGGCTCGCCTGGCCGATCGTTGTGCGGCGCCGGGCAATTGGGCCAATTCCTTTGCGATGCCGACCGGCAACGCTGCCGGGGCGATCAGCGCGCCGGGGTCGTTGAACGGATTGCCCGCCGCGTCGAACTGAGCGCCTGCTTCCTTTCCCTTTTTCCATTTACGTTGCAGCGGACCTCGGCGCTGTAACGGGCGATCACGTTGTGTAAGTCGGCGCGAGGCGTGGGCTGCACGCTTTTTACGCAGCTTGCGCAACGCGCTCTACAATGCATCTCCATTCGAGTTCACGTAGTGCCCCTTCCGATCGACCATGTTCACCTCGTTTTTCAAAACCACCACCGCCTCGCTGTTTGGGTTGCTCACGCTTGCGGCTTGCAGCAGCGCTCCGCAGCCGAAATTCCAGCAGGAATTGTTCGAAACGGGCGCGAGCCCTTACGCACGCAATTTCAACTCGAATACCACCGATACCTGCGAGGCCGCGCGCCGCGCTTTGCTGAGCCAGGGCTATCTGACGACCATGACGCGCACCGACACCGTCGACGGTACGAAGAATTTCCAGCCCACCGGAGATTCGCACGTCGTCGTGGAGTTTCATGTCGTCTGTACGCCGGGTGAAGAGGCGAGCGATACGAGCATCGTCTACGTGAACGCTGTGCAAAACGGCTTTGCTCTGAAGAAAAGCGATACGTCGGCCAGCGTCGGGCTGAGCGTGCTGGGATCGTTATCGCTGCCGATCCGTTCGAACAGCGACGCGATGGTCAAGATTTCAAGCGAGACCATTCCGTCGGGCAAGTTCTACGACCGCTTCTTTGGACTCGTCGACCACTATCTGCAGACGGTAGTGCGCACTCAGCCGGTGGCTAACAGCCGCATCGAGACGCGCATATTGCCGATGCCTGTCGAAGCCACGGTTCCAGCGCCCGCTCCAGCGCTACCAGTTGCGGTGGGGCAGGCTGCTTCCGTACAACCTGCAAGCGGGAGCGTGGTGCCCTGATCGCATCCGGCTGCGGCTATGTCGTAGCTGCGCTCAGCGCCCGCTCAGCCTTTGATTTCAGCGTGCAGCGATACTTGTCCTATGTCTTTTACTTCATACGTATATATATGTGTAGTAATAGTTAACAAGGGTTAACCCCTTCTGTGGATAAGTCTCAAATTTCCCGCCGCATCAACAGCATGCGAAAACGATAACCTTGCGGAACACGTCTGTAGAAAAACTACAAAGGTGGGATAACTTTGGCGGTGCTCGCGAACCGTCCCGCTTTATCAAGATTCCGCGCACAGGCTGTCCGACGCCCTATCCCGAAGTTATCCATAGGCAGATGTGGATAACTCAAGCGCTTCGCAGTGCCTCAGCATGCCGCTTCCCACCGGTTTTTCATCCATGCATCCGCTCGCCACCGTACAGACTTCGACGCCCGCATGCGCGCACATTGAAGACGGACGGTACGAAGATTGCGTGTCTCTTTTTGCAAGCGCAACTGTTGCTATTTAGTCAAAACCATTTCAGCAACGGCCGATCCAGGCATAAAGTTAAAGTGTTTTCTGAAGTTATTGGTGCAGTGCGGGGGTGTGCGATGAAACGCAGAACAGCACGACAGCTAGTCCGTCTTCTTTCGGATATCAGACATGCCGCTCATTGCAGCACGCTGCGGGCGGCGGCAACCAACCGGGCCATCGCCCTCGCATCCACGGAACACGACGCGGACGCAGCCGGCGAGAGTGACGAAAGCACCGAGGCCGCGCGCGAATCGCGTCACGACAAACCGGCCCGGGGCGAATCATGAGATCCGCGAGCGAACAATCGCTGCGTTTCCTTGTCGAGAAATGGCTGGCGCCCGGACCGTCGAGTCCGGTTCACGTTACCGAATTCAGCCGTACCCGTCTGGGTGGCAGGCGTTATGTACGCGTCGAGGCGTCATTGGAAACCGGCTCGCGTGGTTTGTTTTTCTTTCGTCACGACGACGGCTGCTGGTGCGTTTTTCCACCCACCGCGGACACCCCAAAAATTTTCACCCAGCCGCGCGCGGCTTAGCGTCGAAGCGCGCGGAGAACGATCCGCGCGCTATCGCTATTCCTATCCCTTCAGGCACACCACTTTCGCTTCGGCGTGGAATGGGGCGACTGGCTACGCGCTCAGGATGGATGACTCAGGAAGCTTGAGGCAGCCGCTCGCCTCCGCGACGCCACGCCGGCATCACCTGACACACGATCAAACCCGCCAGCATGAGCGCGCATCCGAACAGCGCCCGCGCCGATAGCGTCTCGCCGAGCACGAGCCATCCCGCCAGCGCGGCGAACACACCTTCCATGCTGAAGATCACCGCGGCATGCGAGGGCGCCGCATGCTTCTGCGCGATCACCTGGATCGTATAAGCGACGCCGACCGACAACGCACCGCCATAAAGAATCGTCGGCGCGGCGCGCACGATTACCGCGAGATTGATCGGCTCGATCGCGAGCCCGACCAGCAGACACGCGAGCCCGCAAGTCACGAACTGCACGAGCGCCAACATCAGCGGATCGTGCCGCGACGCGAAGCGGCCGACCAGCATCATCTGAACTGCGCAAGGCGATCGTCATCCTCGATCAGCGGCACGCTGGTTTTGAGGGGGCTTCGTTCATGTCGGTCTCCACTATCAGGCGCCGATTCTATCCGTGCGCGCACGTGCCCGATACGCCGTAGACACTCGTGAACACTTGAACACAATTGCGCACACATTCCCCCAACTTCAGGACAGACGCGGCGAGGCGGCGTCCCTGGACTGCGGCTTCCATCCCAATGAAAAGTCCTGATCGACACGAATGTGCGCGACACCTTACGCTTCGCGTCGCGCTTTGCCGACAGCAAAACACTGCGGCGCTTTTTGCACGTGAGCACGGCCATGGCGTGCGGCATGCAATGCGGCGCGAACGTGCACGAGTCGCCGTTCGGCTATGGCGAAACGCAGCACCTCGTGCCGTACACGCAAAGCAAGCGCGAAGTCGAACGGCTGTTGCGCACGACGTATCCGCGCTTGCCGCTGGTGGTGGTACGGCCATCGATCGTGGTCGGTCATACGGTGCTCGGCACGTTGCCTTCGGCGAGCCTGTTCTGGGTGTTTCGCGTGGTGCACGGCGCGCGGCGCTGCACGGCGCGGGCGATGAACCGCATCGACGTCGTGTCCGCCGACGACTGCGCGCGTGCGCTCGCGCTGCTGGCAGTGAAGCCGTCGCTGGCCTTCGATACCTATCACGTGTCGGCCGGTTCCGACGCGCCGACCGTCGGCCAGATCATCAGCGCAATGGACGAAGCCACCGGCACCTCGGGTCGCCGCTATTCGATGTGCCGTGTGCGCGACTTCGGCAGGATCGCGCGCGAGGTGGTCGGCCGCGACCGTTGCGGCAGCGGCCGCCTGATCGAACACGCGTTGCGTTTGTACGCCGGTTTCGCGGAACTGGACTACACCTTCGACAATCGCGCGTCTGCGCGACGAAATCGGTTTCGCGCCGCTGCCGTTCACGGACTACGTCAGCGAATGCGTGCGGACGTCGCGTAGCGTAGGCATCGTCGAACAGATGCGTTGGGACTTCAAATGAGCCGACGTCGAATCCCACGCCGGGCGGCTGCTGCGCGATAATCGCGCAACGGCCATGCGGCTCACGGGACGACTGCGCCGCCTGGCCGACCGATTTTCAGGCAAGCACAATGGATGAGAAAGACTGGATCGCCGGCGCCGCGAAGGCGCTTGCGATCATCGAAGCATTCGACGAAGAGCACACGCGCATGACCCCGACCATGGTAGCCTCGCGCGCCGCGCTGTCGCGCACGGCGGCGCGCCGCTATCTGTTGACGCTGCGCGAACTCGGCTACGTGGATACCGATGGCAAGTTGTTCTGGCTGGCACCGCGAGTGCTGCGGCTCGGTCAGTCCTATCTGGATTCGGCGCGTTTGCCGCGCACCGTGCAGCCGTTCCTGCAGCGCATTACGGCGACCGTGCAGGAAACCGCGCTGGTCGCGATTCTCGACGAACATGACGTGGTCTACGTCGCGCGCAATGGCGTGAACCGGGCGATGGCGGTCGGCTTTGTGCTCGGCTCGCGGGCGCCCGCGCCGTTGTCGTCGGCGGGCCTGGTTCTGCTGGCGTTTCGCGCGCCGGAGGACATCGAGCAGTGGCTCGCCTCGTATCCGATCAAGGTATTCACGCCGCACACGTATTCCACCATCGAGAAGTTACGCGAGGTGCTCGGCGAAATCCGCCGCAATGGCTATGTCGTTACCGACCAGCAACTGGAGTTGGGGATGCGCGGCGTCGCGGTGCCGCTGCGTGACCGGCACGGCTCGGTAGTGGCGGCGATCAGTGTCAGCATGCCGATCGGCCAGGAGTCGGCGAACGCCGCGCTGCACCGGGTGCTGCCGACCTTGCAGGAAACCGCCAGCCTGCTGCGTAATCTGGTCTAAAGCGACAATCTAGGTAATTGCCCTAATACGGCGTGCTTAATGAGTGAAAGCATCGCGAAAGCAACGTGTCTCCCGGAAAATACATATCGAGTTTTGGGCATGACAAACCGCCTACACTGCGTAATACTCTCCCGCGGGGAGCGGGAAGGCGCCTCAAGCCATGTCTGCTTCACCGTGCAGCTATTTCATTCACATTGACTCAGTCGTCCAGGTTTGGGGAACAACACATGAAAAAAGTTATCGCCTCGCTCGCAGCCGCATCGATCGCGCTGGTTTCGGTTCAAGCTTTCGCACAAGCTTCTGACGCTGCTCCGGCCATGGCAGCACCGGCTAGCGCCACGAAGCATCACATCAAGAAGCTGAAGACGCACGGCAAGCGCGCTCCGGTTTCGGCAGCAGCTTCGGCAGCTGGCACGAACGACAAGGGCACGGCGAACTAAGCTGACGCTTGGGTTCGTCGGGCGAGTCTCTCCGGTTCGCGTCTGTGCGCCGCTAGTCGGCCAGTGCAGGGCGGTTCCGGTTCAGCGTCGCCAGCAAAAAGGCCAGAGCTCATGCTCTGGCCTTTTTGTATCTGAGCAGCGGTTTGCCGGCCGTGATGCGGACAAAACGCTGCAACGGCGCGCTCGACAGCGCTTAGCCAGCGAGGCCGCGCTTGATGACCTCGTTCAGCAGTCCGCTCATGCCTTCCGGATGCGTGGCAGCCCGCTCTTTCAGTTCAGCGACCAGTTCGCCGTTCAGCTTGCAGGCAAACGCGACCAGGCCCTGTGCCTGATCGAGCTTGCGCTGCTCGCGGCGGTCGAGCTTCGGCTCGGCAGCGGCGGCTTTGCCGAAGCGGTCGGCGGTCGACAGCTTCATTGCGTTGTTCAGTTTGAGTGCCTTGTTCTTTTCAAGGTCGGTTTTTTTCATCGCCATACGGAAGGCCTCTGCCAGATAAGTAATCCCGCATTGTACGCATCGCGCCTACGTATCGCGCCGCGCGTTACGCGAGCGGCGGCGCTCGCTGCTCAGACGGGGGGTAAGCGGACCGGCTCTGCGTACCGGCCACGCTGTCCATCAAGGCGCGCATTCTTTGCCAGTGCGTGCCTTCCCAGAACACGCGCCGGCAGACGTCGCAAGTGACGAATTGCGTATGCCGTTCCAGCACGCCTTCAGGCGCGCGGCCGGCGACATCTTCTTTGGCGATACGCCGCAGCGGCGCATTGCACATCAGGCACAAACGAAACGGCTGCGCGCTGCCGGCCAGATCGAGCCGTTCGAACACTTCGCGCAATTGCTCGCGGGGCCGCAAGGTACGCACGTAGCAGCCGTGCGTGATGGTGCGCCGTTTTAATAACTCACGGTCGCGTGTCAAAACGATGCGCTGTTGTTCGACGGCGAGCGCTTCGATATCGGCGTCGGGATAATGGTTGTCGTAGAGCGTATCGAAGCCTGCCAGCCGCAACAGCGGAGCGAGACCGCCCAGATGCGCGTCGGCGATGAAGCGCATGACGCGCAGCGGCCGTTCGCGCACGCGTAAGAGCGGCTGGATGTCGAGCGCTTCAAACTTGGGATAAACGGCAATGCGGTCGCCGTCTGACAGCGGGTGATTGAAACCGACCGATTCTCCGTTCACCAGAATCAGCTCGACTTCGGTATGCGGTACGCCGAGCGCCTCGATCATGTGCTTCGCGGTGGCGCCGCGCGCGCAGGCGCAACTAAACGCGCGCCGACGCAGCGGCCGGGCGAGAAAATCGTTCAGCTCCTCATAGAAGCGGAAAGTCGCGGTGACCATCGCATCAGTATCGCACCGTGTTTCAATGCGCGCTGTCCTGCACGTGTAGCGTGGGTGTGCTTTACTTCCAGTCCTTTAGAAGATGGAGCGACAGATGGACATCGGTTTTATCGGTCTCGGCGAGATGGGCGCCGCAATGGTTGCAAACATTTTGAAAGCCGGACATCAGGTGCGTGTGTGGAATCGCTCGCCGGATCGCGCGCAGCCGCTCGTCGACGCAGGCGCGCGGATCGTCGCGACGGCGGCCGAAGCGTTTGCTGGCGACGCCGTGTTCTCGATGCTCGCCGACGATGCCGCGCTGCGCGAAGTCATCACTGCGTCGCTGCTGGAACACGCTCCGCGCGGGTTGATCCACGTGAACATGGCAACGATCTCGGTGGCGCTGGCCGAGGAACTGGCGACGGCGCACGCGTCGCGCGGCGTCAACTATGTCGCCGCGCCGGTGATGGGACGGCCGGACGTCGCGGCGGCGGGCAAGCTGACGATCGTCGCCGGCGGTCCGGCTGAGGCGATTGACCGCGTGCAGCCGATTTTCGACGCCATCGGCCAGAAAACGTGGCGCATCGGTTCACTGCCGCAGCAGGCGAACGTGATGAAGCTGGCGGCGAACTTCATGCTGGCCGCGGCCGTCGAGACGCTCGGCGAGGCGGCCACGCTGGTGACCGGCCACGGCCTCGCCATGCAGGATTTCCTCGATGTGATCACGAGCGGCCTTTTCCCGGGGCCGGTCTATCAGGGCTACGGCAAGATGATCGCCGAGCAGCGCTACGAGCCGGCGCTGTTCAAGGCGCGCCTCGGGCTGAAGGACGTGCGCCTTGCGCTGGCAGCCGCCGACGCGGTGACGACCCCGCTGCCGATCGCAAGCGTCGTGCGCGACAGCCTGCTGGAAGCAGTGGCTCATGGCGACGGCGAGAAAGATTTCGCGGTGCTGGGCGAGGTGGCGGCGCGGCGGGCAGGGCGCTGAGCATCTGCGTGCGGGCGTAGCGCAAAGGCGCGCCCGCGAGGCGTCGCAGGCTTCGTACCCGGGCGCTGAGCCGCCGTGGGCTTCCCGCTGCGAAGCGGCAGCACTGCGGTGCCGTGGATCCGCGTGGGCGGGCATAATAGCCGCCCGATCCTCTTTCCCGCGCTTCCCGCGCCGATCCATATGAGTCTGCATACCTGGTGGCTGTTCGCCGCCACCGTCTTCGTCGTTTCCGCGATTCCCGGTCCGAACATGCTGCTGGTCATGACGCACGGCGCCCAGCACGGCCTGCGCCGCTGCAGTGCGACCATGGCCGGCTGCCTGTCGGCGCTGGTGCTGATGCTGGCAGTGTCGGCGGCGGGCCTTGGCGTGTTTCTCGAAGCATGGCCGGCGATGTTCAACGCGCTGCGCATGATCGGCGCGGCGTACCTCGTCTATCTGGGCATCAAGGCATGGCGCGCACCGGCCGACGAAGCCGCCGCGGGCGTTGCCGACGAGCTGGCCGCAAAACCCGTGCGTTCGCGCATCGCGCTGTTTCGCAATGGCTTCCTGGTGGCTGGCAGCAACCCGAAAGCCATCCTGTTCGCCGCTGCGCTGCTGCCGCAATTCATCGACGCCGCGCAGCCAAAACTGCTGCAGTTCGGCGTACTCGTTGCCACGTTCGCGACGATCGAGGTGAGCTGGTATCTCGTGTATGCCGGCTTCGGCACGCGGATCGGCGCGAAATTGAAGAGCCGCAGCGTCGCGAAGATGTTCAATCGTCTGACGGGCGGTGTGTTTGTCGGCTTCGGCGCGATGATGGCGCTGGTGCGCCACTAGGCGCATACAGGGTGCCGGCGCGAATTCGGCCGGTAAAACGTTGCGTATAAGCAACGCTGAGGGTCAACCCTAATTCTAATGTTGCGCCGCACCAAACCATTTGCTATAGTTCGTCTTGTCTCCTCCATGTCTCCTCTGATATGGATTCAGCCCGCCAGCTTAGGCGGGCTTTTTTTTGCCCTGAATTTCGCGTTTCTCCCAGAACCAGAAACGACAAAGCCGGCTGGCCCCGTGAACGGGCCGCCGGCTTTTTTCGCGTCGGCGTTTGCGTCGAACCTGGAACTTAGAACTTGTACGAGACGGCCAGGAACGAAATGATCGGATCGGCTTTCAGCTCCGCCTTGGAGACACTCAGTTCCGTGCCGTCCGCCGCCTTGATGATGACCGACGAGGTCGTCTTCAGCGGGATGTACGTGACCGAGGCCACCATGCCCCAGTGATCGGTGATGTTGTACGACAGACCCGCATTGAACACCGGCTGCCATGACGACGAAGCCTTTGCCGACACCTGCGTCTGCCCTGGCTTGCCAGCGCCCGCTGCCAGCACCGCGCCGAGGTTGTTCTGCGTCGAGGTCACGAAGTTCGGGCTCAACTGGATATCGGAGAACCAGTTGTAGGACACGCCGATACCGACGAACGGCCTGAACTTCGCGGTCGGCGCATTGAAGTAGTACTGGAACAGCAGCGCCGGGCTCCACTGGCGCACGTTCTTTACGATCGGATTGGCCTGCGGATCGCCGAGATTCTGCTGGCCGAGCGCGCCTGCCGGTCCAGGCGGCTTGATGGTGCCGTGCCCGTAGATCTTGAAGACCGGCGGCACGCCCGCCACCGTCGATACCGCAATGTGATCGGTGAGGTAATGGCTGAACACGAGGCCGACCGTATTGGCGCTATTGGTCGACAACCCCGTGCCGGACGACGTGAAGGAGCTCGGCAGACGCAGCGGCGTGTTGATCGGCGTCGGCGCGACGTTGGTGGTGAGCGGCGTGCTCGAATCCTGCGGCATCACGTGGAACCAGCCGAGCACGGCGACGTTGTCGCCCGCATGTTGCGCGTGGGCACTGGCGGACAGGCAAGCGGCCAGTACCGCGAGATAGATTTTTTTCATGTTGTTCCTCCTCCGGAAGCGCGCGCCTCGCAAGACGCGCGGCGGCGGCCCGGTTACCCGGCCGTTGCGCTGAATACGCTGTGCTCTGTGAGCACCGGCTGCCGCGTTGATGCTGTACGCAGCAGCCGGGACGCGAACGCCTCGGTGCGTGTCGCCGACGCGTGGCTTTGCCCGTTACTGGACGAAGGCGCCGATCGTGAAGTACGGCGAAGCCGCGTTGGTCAGATCGAGGTAGCCGAACACGCCGCCCGTGAAGATCATCTTTCCGGTCGGTGTGGTGCCAGTCGAAGCGCCCACTTGCGTCGTCGTCACCACACCCGGTACGGCTTGCGTGAAGTCCAGATTCAGCGCCGTCGCGAGCGATGCCTGCGACGCGTTGAACGGATCGAGCAGCGTCGCCTGCGTGCCTTCCAGAGCGGTGGTGCGATAGTTGAACTGGCTATCCACGCCGATGTACTCACCGTTTTGCGAGTTCACCGCGATCGAGCTTTGCGGCGCCAGAATCGAGATGCCCGATTCGTCATCCGCATACGGTCCGAGTTCGCCGTTTTGCGGCACGGTGACCGACGAGTTCGCCGCGCCGGCGCGAACCAGGATCGGCACCAGCTGGTTGCGCAGCTTGCCGACGATCATGTAGCCCCTGGCTTTCGGCGTAGTGGCGAGCGTCGGCTTTGCCTGGCCCAGGAACTTGTCGGTTTCGAACGCGCCGCTGCCGTCGGGCGACTGCACGAAGTTCGTGCCCGGCTGCTGGCATTTGCCCGCGTTGACGCCGGAGTTGTCGCATTCGCTCCACGTGCCGTCCGCGTTGATGGTGATCTTCGAATCGACCGCGACCGGCGCGAAGTTCTGCGACGGAACCTGGTGATAGCCGAGCTGGTTGTAGGTGCCGACCACGTTCGCGAGGTTCGTTTCAATCGACGAGAAGCCAATGAACGGGTAGTACGGGAACTTGGTATCGGGCACCGCGCCCACGCCGAGGATGCCGCCGAACGAAATTTCCGCGCCCGGAATCGTGCCGCCCGCCACGCCTTCGCCGACGAAAATACGCGCCGGACGATTCGGGTCGAGGCTCGCGCCGTTCAGACGGAACGCGCACTGATTGAGCTTGTTCGTCGGCAGCAGGGTTTCCTGAGTCAGCGTGCCGCTCGCGCTCTGGCCCGCACGCGTCGGTACAACGGTGCCGGTGGTCGCCGGAATCGGCGATTCGATGTAGTTGACCTGCCAGGTCATCCTGGTCGTATCGAGCTGCAGCTTGACCAGTTCGCCGTCACCGCCGCCGCCCGTAAACACCGTGCCGTAATCGAGCGCAGCGGGACACAAACGAACTTCAGTCACCGGTCCATCGCCGCCGCCACCACCACCACCGCACGCCCCCAGCAACGGTGCCGCAAGAGCAAGCACCGAAAGGAATTTCCATTTCATACTGCCTCCTGAATTTTCTCGTTGTGTGTGGCCGGCTCCCAGTCCAGCCACCTTTTGCTCTATTTATTTCTCGTACTGCGAACTACTGTTTAGCTGTCCCTTATTTGCTGATCTGTGCTCCGACGCCGAAGTACGGCGCGCTGGAGGCGGTGCTGTTGAGCTGCGAAGTCGGTGCTACGCCACCATTCATCGTGTCCTGAATGGCGATCGCATACAGGCCGCCGGAGGCAATCGCGAAACCGGTCTTGCCGTTCTTGTCCTGCACACCGACCAGCCCCGGGCTCGGCAGGCTGTAGCCCAAACCGAAGCCGTCTTCCGCCGTGGAAGTGGTCGGATTGATGAAGGTGCCGACGCCGCCCTGAATCAACGTTGCGGTGTACTTGAAGTTCGAATCCGCGCCGACATAGCCGCCGTCGAAGCCGCCAGATGCGAGCGGTGTGGCTGCAGCGAGCATGGCGATGCCGGATTCGTCGTCGACCTTGGCGTCGAGATGCAACGGCGGAGTGCCGAGGTTGACCGAGCCGGTGCGGATGACCAGCGGCACGGTTGCGCCGTTGATCTGGCCGAGAATCATGTGTGCCTGAGCCGACTTGCCGCTCGGCTGATTAAACGGCGGCAGCTTCAGTTGCGCACCGATCTGCGGCGCCTGCTGACTGTCGAAATAGCCGCTGCTGTTGACGGTCCACGCCGTACCGGTCGACAGGCATCCGCTCGTACTCGGATTGAAGGCGGCGTTTGCCGGATTGGAGCCGGTGCAGTTGCCGCTTGCGTCGAAGGTTTCAACCGTGTTGGTGGCCGTTGCCGCGTAAGAACCCGAGGGCACGATGTGGTAGAGCAGGCCGTTGTAGGTGCCCGCCAGCTTGGTGAGGTCCGTTGTCGTGCTGGCAAAACCGAGGAACGGATAGAAGTCGAAATGCCGCTTGGGCACGGCACCGATGTTCTGCAGGCCCGGCAACGGAGCAATGGTCAGCCCGGCGTACTCGACCGTCGCGCCTGGAATGCCGCCGCCGGCTACGCCCAGGCCGACCAGGATCATCGGTGGGTTCGGATTGTTGACGAAGTCCGGCGTCGTGTAAGTCGTGCCGTCGGCGGCCGCGGTGCCGGTGCCTTTGCCGAGGATGAACGCGCAACGTGTTTGTTCCGCGGTCGGCAGCATGCCGGTCGGCGGATGGATCACCGCGCCGGTGATCTGCGTGCCTTCACGCGTCACCGTGACGTCGGCGCTGGTCAACGGGATCGGCGATTTGAGCCACTTCAGCGTGTAGGTCATCGCGGTGGCGTCGATGTTCAACTGCACCACTTCGCCGCTGCCTGCGCCACCGAGGAACGTGGTCTTGACAATGTCGGCATTGGCCGGACACAGCGGGGCAGCGCCCGCGCCCTGGGCCGGCGGACCCTGGACGCCGCAGCTCGAACCCGAGCATTGCGCCGAATTGATCGGGCCAGGATTGTCCGCTTTGCCGCCGCCGCAAGCGATGAGAAATGGGACCGTGGCAATGGCCATTGCCAAGCCTCGATTAATGGCGTCCGACATGCTGCTGTCTCCCTTCATGTAATTGTGCGAAGTAATTTCGCTGCGCTGTTAATGCCTGTCAATTGAAAGAACCGTCTAAAAAGACTGATTCAAACAGCGCATTTTTTGCGGGACGCATGCAGGGTGGACGCTGGCGGTCCTTTTAAACAAAAAAGGAAATTTCGCTGCTGCTGCGGTACCGTTGCTTCGCCGCACACGCTTACCAGGCAAGCGTCACAGCAAAAAGGCTCTATCATGTTCGAACGACCGTTCGCGAAAAAATCAGGTGTTTCCCCAGGCGGAAAACTATGCTGTACGGGTCAATTACGGGAATGATTTACCGGCCGATGATGAGCAGTCCGATTTTTATTTTTGAAGTAATGCGGGCTACTACCGATTAACTGCGAAAGATAGATTTGATGCGCGGGTTTTTAAAACAGAAAAGCCGGTCTTTGCAAACCGGCTTTTCTGTGGATTGACGGTCGATGCCGTCAGGATCGCGGACGTATTAGCGTTTCAATCCGCTTTCCTCAGCGGCGCCGATCGCGAGGTTCATACACTGGATCGCCGCGCCCGATGCGCCTTTACCCAGGTTGTCCAGACGCGCGACGGTCACGAAGCGCTCTGCGTTGCCGAACGCGAACAGGTCGACGCGGTTGGTGTCGTTGTTCGCCTGCACGTCGAAGAAGCCGCTGTCGAGGTTTGCGTCCGCATCGAACGGGGCAACGTGCACGAACGCCTCGCCCGCGTAGTATTCGGCGAACAGTGCCTGCACGTCTTGCGGCGTTGCGTGCTTGGCCAGCTGATTCGGCGAGAAGAAAGTGGTGACCGCCAGACCCTTGTAAAAGTCGCCGACGATCGGCGTGAACACCGGTGCCGACTTCAGGCCGGTATGCGCCGCCATTTCCGGCAGATGCTTGTGCGTGAGACCGAGCGCATAGGGACGTGGGCTTTTGAGCTTGTTGTCACCGCCTGCCTCGTAGTCGGCAATCATCTTTTTTCCGCCGCCGCTGTAGCCGGTGATCGAGTATGCGTGCGCGGCGAAGTCCGGCGCCACGACGCCCGCTTCGACGAGCGGACGCATTGCCAGCACGAAGGCCGACGCGTGGCAGCCCGGCACGGCGATGCGTTTCGCGGTGCGCAGACGTTCGCGTTGCGAGCGAGCCAGTTCGGGCAGACCGTAAGCCCAGTCGGCGGAAGTACGGAACGCCGTGCTGGCATCGATCAGCACGGTGCGATCGTTGTCCACCAGCGAGGCGGATTCGCGCGAGGCGACGTCCGGCAGGCACAGGAACGTGACGTCCGAGGCGTTGATGAGACGACGGCGCTCGTCGAGGTCCTTGCGCTTCGCTTCTTCGATGCGCAGGATCTCCACGTCGGCGCGTTGCGACAGGTATTCGAAAATCTTCAGGCCGGTCGTGCCTTCCTGTCCGTCGACAAAAACTTTCGTGCTCATCTCGATCTCACTGACTTGCTTGCTGGAAATGGGGCGCGGCACCGCGCCGGAACGTTATTTTAAGACCTGATGGCGGCGGCCGTGCAAAACGGGGTGAAAAAACGACGATGCGCGCCAAACATGACATCGGAGTGACCGGTTATGCGGCAGATGCAAGCCGTTGACCGTGGGTTCTGAGCAGATTGTCGGGCGGAGTGTGCGGGGGCGCACCGCGCGCCTGTCAAAGCGCGCGGCGCCTGCGGCAAAGGCCCGCCCCGCAGGCGCCGCGGCTTCGGGACGCAAGCGGCTCGAGCTGACGCGCTAGCGGGCTGCCAGCTAACGGGCAGCAATCCACCGTGCCGTGACCCCGGCGATGCGGGCACCGAACATCCGCGCCGTTTCCAGATCGCCCGCGGGCGGCGCTTCTTCCGGCGAAGCATCCGCCGGCGATTGCGCCAGCAGACCGGTGAATCCGCCCACATAGTTCAGATCGTTGCGGGTCGCGGCCTTGGTGTTCGACGGCATCATGCCGGTACCTGCCCAGATCATGCTGTGTTGCATGGCGAGTGTGACGAAATACTGGATGGTCGAGAACTTGTCGCCGTTCATGGTCGCCGAGTTGGTGAAGCCAGCGGCGATTTTGTCCTTCCATGTCTGGCCGAACCACGGTTTCGAGCTGGCGTCGGCGAATTTCTTGAAATCGGCGGAAGGGCCGCCCATGTAGGTCGGCGCGCCGAAGATGATCGCGTCGGCTGCAGCCAGCTCGGCCCAGCCTGCGTCGTCGATTTCTCCGACCGGCATCAGCCGGCCGTCCGCGCCGGCTTCGACGGTGCCCGCCAGCACGGCCTCGGCGACTTTCTTCGTGTGGCCGTAACCGCTGTGATAAACGATGACGATCTTCGACATGGCACTCTCCGGCAAGGTGAAAAAGGGAATGGGTCAAGCACGGCAAAGGTGCGCGCATGCGTCGGCGCGACATCGGCAAGCATCGCGTACACCGGTCTGCTGCACATTAGCGTGCGCGGATGACAGAATTTCCGCTCGGGTGGCAATCCGATGCAAGCCGTGCGCCCATTCGCGCACCGGCTCGACGATCCGTGAACTCGAGCATGAGGACGGCCGGCGCTACCGCCCGTAATTGACCACCATCCGCGCACTGCCGAGCGTCGCGGTGCCGATCTCGTGATCGAACATCAGCGCGGGGCGCCCTTGCGCGAGCCGCAGGTCGGCGGTGCTCAGCGCATAAACGGTGATCACATAGCGATGTGGCTTGCCGGGTGGCGGGCAAGGGCCGCCGTAACCGTCGATGTCGAAGTCGTTGCGCGCTTCGACCGCGCCGAGTTTTTTTAGGAAGCCGGACGAACTGGCGTTTTCAGGCAAGCGGTCGACGGTGGCGGGAATGCCCGCCACCGCCCAATGCCACCAGCCGCGGCCGGGCGCATCCCCATCGAATATCGTGACCGCGAAGCTGCGCGTGCCGGTTGGCGCGTCGTGCCACGTCAATTGAGGCGAGCGGTTGCCGCCTTTGCAGTCGTCCTGATTGAAAACCTGCGCGGTATCCACCGTGCCGCCCGCACGGAAGCTGGCACTGGTGAGCGCGAATGCGCCTTCGGCGAGCGCGTGAGGGCCATGCGCCGCCACTAGCGCGAGACTCAGCATCGCGCAGGTGAAGGACGGTAGACGGCGGTGGGGCGAAGCAAGCGAAACAACCAGGCAACGCGAGCGCATGTGCCGGTTCTCCTGTCAGGGCGCGAGGCGGTCGTCCTCGCAATCATTATTGTCCCTATTTTTTGCCCCAAGGTCGAATCAAGTCTAACATTAGCCCCCGTTGATCGTTGGGTACCCAGTTCGCGGGCTTGGTTTGGGGGAAATCGGCTATAGTCGGAGGAAATTGTCTGCGTGGACAAAAGACAGCGCACCCGAATAGTTCGAATACACAGAATAGAAAGGCATGGCGGAAGTTTGGGAGAGTGGTTTATCAGTCGAGGGGAAAGCAATGCCTGATCTAGTCAGGGTCGTGGTGGCCGATGACCATCCGGTGATTCTGTTCGCCGCCGAACAAGCTTTGCTCAAGATTTCAGGGATGCAGGTGGTCGCGCGTGCGCGCCAGTCGACCGAGTTGGTGAAGGTGCTGCAGACGGTTGCCTGCGACGTGCTCGTGACGGATCTGGCGATGCCAGGTGGCCAATACGGCGACGGTCTGCCATTGATCGGCTATTTGCGCCGCAATTTCCCCAACCTTCCCATCGTCGTGCTGACGATGCTGGAGAACGCCGCGTTGCTCAAGCGGCTGAGCGAACTCGGCGTGACCTCGGTCGTCAACAAATCGGACGATCTGAGCCATATCGGGCTCGCAGTGCAGCACGTCAGCCGTAACCTCGAATACATGAGCCCGTCGGTCAAGGCGGCGCTCGATACGCTGCGCATGAACGCCGGCGGCAAGAGCGACGAGGTCATGCTGTCGAGGCGTGAACTCGAGGTGGTGCGCCTGTTCGTATCCGGCATGACGATCAAGGAAATCTCGGCGCAGCTCAATCGCAGCATCAAGACGATCAGCACGCAGAAGAACACGGCGATGCGCAAGCTCGGCATCGATCGCGATTCGGAGTTGTTCCAGTATGCGCAGAGCAACGGCTTGCTGAATCTGTCGTCACACTCGGTGGATGGTACTGGCGGCGCGTCCTAGCTGCTGCTGTGCTTTAGTCCCGCGGGGCGAGGCCGATGAAAAAAGGCCGCCTGTCTTTCCGACAGGCGGCCTTTTTTATTCCATCCGCGTCGAGCGGCTACGCTGCAGCTTACTGCGGCGTCGAGGTTGCGCCGCCGTGCGCCGCCGACCATTCGGCCGGTGCGTGGAGGAATTTTTCCACTTCGTCGAGCGTCTTGGTGTCGAAGTAACCCGCTTGCTTGGCGACGCGCAGGACGTCCCACCACGTGGCAAGCGCGTGCAGATCGACGTCGATGTCTTTCAGCACCGACACGCTTTCCTTGAAGATGTTGTAGTGGAACAGCACGAAGCAGTGGTTAACCGTGGCGCCGGCGGTGCGCAGCGCGTTGATGAAGTTGATCTTGCTGCGGCTGTCGGTGGTCAGGTCTTCGACCAGCAGCACGCGTTGGCCTTCGGTCAGCAAACCTTCGATCTGCGCGTTGCGGCCGAAACCCTTCGGCTTCTTGCGCACGTATTGCATCGGCACCATCAGGCGGTCGGAGAGCCATGCCGCGAACGGGATGCCGGCGGTTTCGCCACCGGCGACCGCGTCGATCTGCTCATAGCCGACGTCGCGCAGGATGGTGGCTTCGGCCATTTCCATCAGACCGCGGCGCACACGCGGATACGAGATCAGCTTGCGGCAGTCGATATAAACCGGGCTCGCCCAGCCGGACGTAAAAATGTACGGTTTCTCCGCGTTGAAGTGCACTGCTTGCACTTCCAGCAGCATCTTGGCGGTGGTGTCGGAGATCGTCTGGCGATCGAAGCCTGTCATGGGCGGATCCTTGGGTGTGAGCGGGGGAAGGCGGGCGCGGAGCCCGGTGGCGCAGCAAGCGGCGTATGCCGCGCCGTTGTGACCGAAATGCCGGGCGGAATACGCAACCGGTCAGTGGAGTGCGGGCCGGTGTTTGCTGCGCGCGTAGCCCGACATTTTACCCGAATTGGGCCCTGCCGAGGAGGCCGTCGTGCGTGCCGACGGCGAATGGCGGTCATAACGGTCTCGCTGAACGAGCCTTTCAAGCTTCTGTTGGGCTCGCTTCGCTGCTCGCTTTTTGGCTTGCTTGTGAGCGGCCAGGCCCGCCTTTACACTCACGCGAATTTCCCGGGCGGCCGTGCGTCGATGCCGCCCCTATGGCCTACGGAACGCTTTCAATGACAGCCGCATCTTCTGCTACCGACACCCGTGCACCCGTCAAAAGTGGCTACGCCGGCCGCGCGTTGATCGCCTCGGTGCTCGGTTACGCGATGGACGGCTTCGATTTGCTGATCCTCGGTTTCATGCTGCCGGTGATTGCCGCCGATCTGCATCTGTCGTCCGCGCAGGCCGGCTCGCTAGTCACGTGGACGCTGATCGGCGCCGTGGCCGGCGGGCTGATCTTCGGCGTATTGAGCGACTATTTCGGCCGCGTGCGCATGCTCACGTGGACGATCCTGATCTTCGCCGTGTTCACCGGCTTGTGCGCCGTGGCGCAAGGCTACGCCGACTTGCTTGCCTACAGGACGATTGCCGGGGTTGGCCTCGGCGGTGAGTTCGGTATCGGTATGACGCTGGTGGCCGAAGCGTGGCCGGCTTCGCAGCGGGCGCGCGTGTCGTCGTATGTCGGGCTCGGTTGGCAACTCGGGGTGCTGGCGGCCGCGTTGCTGACGCCGCTGCTGTTGCCGGTGATCGGCTGGCGCGGCATGTTCGCGCTCGGTTTGCTGCCGGCGGTGGTGTCGTTTTTTGTGCGGCGGCGGGTCGAGGAACCGGCGCTGTTCGCCGAGCGCGTGGCGCGCGGGATGCGCAAGCTGCCGCTGAAACTGCTGGTGACGGATGCACGCACGACGCGCGCCAGCATCGGCGTGGCGATTCTTTGTTCGGTGCAGAACTTCGGCTATTACGGTCTGATGATCTGGCTTCCGAGCTATTTGTCGACGACCTTCGGCTATTCGCTGACGAAGTCCGGACTGTGGACTTCCGCGACGGTTCTCGGCATGGCGTGCGGCATCTGGCTGTTCGGCATCGCCGCCGACCGCTTCGGTCGCAAGCCGACCTTCCTGGTCTACCAGGCGGGCGCCGTCGTGATGGTGTTCGTCTACGCCCATCTGACGACGCCGATGGCGTTGTTGATCGGCGGCGCGGCAATGGGCGTGTTCGTCAACGGGATGATCGGCGGCTATGGCGCGCTGATCTCCGAGCTTTATCCGACCGATGCACGCGCCACCGCGCAGAACGTGCTGTTCAACGTCGGACGGGCGGTAGGCGGCTTCGGTCCGGTCGTCGTGGGCGCGTTGGCGGCACGCTATTCGTTCGGCGCAGCGCTCGTGTTGCTCGCGTCGATCTATCTGCTCGACATCTTCGCTACGCTGTTTCTGATCCCCGAACGACGCGGCGCCGCGCTCGAATGACACGCGCGCGGCAGCGAGCAAAACGCCCGCTGGATGCGGCGCTGCAGCATGGCGGCGCCCTGTTTCGCCGATGGTGAGCCGCGTTAACCACTCAGTGCATCGACGCATTCGGGGTGTACACTAACCGACCCGCGTAGCACTCCGCACCGTCTTGTCCTCCGCCGAGGTTCGACGCCGCGCCCAACCGGCGCATGTGAAAACCGCCGCAGTCGATTATCTATTCGATAGACGCAAGCGACGCCTACGGTGCAGTGTGCCGGGCCCAATTTCTTACGTCTCGCAGGCCAAAAAATGGACGAACAACTTAAGCAAAGCGCTCTCGCATACCACCAGAATCCGAAACCCGGCAAGATTTCGGTCACGCCCACCAAGCCGCTGTCGAACCAGCTCGACCTGTCGCTCGCGTACTCGCCGGGCGTCGCCGCGGCCTGTATGGCGATTTACGAAGAACCGCTCGACGCGCAGAAGTACACCTCGCGCGGCAACCTCGTCGGCGTGATCACGAACGGCACAGCCGTGCTGGGCCTCGGCAACATCGGTCCGCTCGCCGCGAAGCCGGTGATGGAAGGCAAGGGCTGTCTCTTCAAGAAGTTTGCCGGCATCGACGTGTTCGACATCGAACTCAGCGAATCCGATCCGGACAAGCTGGTTGAAGCGATCGCCATGCTCGAGCCGACTTTGGGCGGCATCAACCTCGAAGACATCAAGGCGCCGGAATGCTTCTACATCGAGAAGAAGCTGCGTGAGCGCATGAAGATTCCAGTCTTCCACGACGATCAGCACGGCACCGCGATCATCGCTTCGGCGGCGATCCTGAACGGCCTGAAAGTGGTCGGCAAGAAGCTCGACGAAGTGAAACTGGTGTGTTCGGGCGCGGGCGCTGCGGCGATCGCGTGTCTGGATCTGCTGGTCAACCTCGGCCTGTCGAAGAAGAACGTGCTCGTCGCGGATTCGAAGGGCGTCATCTACGAAGGCCGCGGCAACCTCGATCCGTCGAAGGAACGCTACGCGGCGAACACCGAAGCGCGCTCGCTGGCTGACGCGATCCGCGGCGCCGACGTGTTCCTCGGCTGCTCGAGCGCCGGCGTGTTGAAGCCGGAAATGGTCGCCGAAATGGGCACGCAGCCGCTGATTCTCGCGCTGGCGAATCCGGAACCGGAAATCCGCCCGGAAGACGCGAAGAAAGTGCGCCCGGACTGCATCATCGCGACTGGCCGTTCGGATTACCCGAACCAGGTCAACAACGTGCTGTGCTTCCCCTTCATCTTCCGCGGCGCGCTGGATGTCGGCGCGACCACGATCACCGAAGAAATGAAGCTCGCGTGCGTGCGCGCCATTGCAGAGCTGGCCGAAGAAACCGATCAGGGCGATGAAGTCGCCAAGGCTTACGAAGGTCACTCGCTCGAATTCGGTCCTGAATACCTGATTCCGAAGCCGTTCGATCCGCGCCTGATCATCAAGATCGCGCCGGCTGTCGCGCAAGCCGCGATGGACTCGGGCGTCGCGACCCGTCCGATCAAGGACATGGACGCGTACCGTGAAGAACTCGGCACGACCGTGTACCGCACCGGCATGGTGATGCGTCCGGTGTTCGCCGCGGCGAAGTCGGAGCCGGGGCGCATCGTGTTCGCCGAAGGTGAAGACGAGCGCGTGCTGCGCGCCGCGCAATTCGTGCTGCTGGAAAAGATCGCCAAGCCGATTCTGGTCGGCCGTCCGTCGGTGATCGCGATGCGTCTGAAGAAGATGGGCTCGAAGCTCAAGTGTGGCGAAGATTTCGAGGTCGTCGATCCGGAAGACGATCCGCGCTATCAGCAATGCTGGCAGGCATACCACGAACTCGGCGCGCGCGAAGGCGTGACGCCGGACGTCGCGAAGGCCGCGATGCGCAAGTTCAACACGCTGATCGGCGCAATCCTGGTGCGTCTCGGCGAAGCGGACGGCATGATCTGCGGGATGATCGGCCAGTACCACACGCACCTGAAGTTCATCGAGCAAGTGCTGGGTAAGGCGGAAAACGTGGAGAACTTCGCCGCGATGAATCTGCTGATGCTGCCGGGCCGCAACCTGTTCATCTGCGACACGTACGTGAATGAAACGCCGACCGCCGAACAGCTCGCCGACATGACAATGTTGGCATCGCGCGAGATCGAGAAGTTCGGCATCACGCCGAAGGTCGCGTTGCTGTCGAATTCGAACTTCGGCAGCGCGCCGTCTGCGTCGTCGCAACGCATGACGGCGGCACGCAAGCTGATCACCGAACGTGCGCCTTCGCTCGAGATCGACGGTGAAATGCACGGCGATGCTGCGTTGTCGGAAGTGGTCCGCAAGGCCGCGTTCCCGGGCACGACGCTGACCGGCGAAGCTAACCTGCTGATCATGCCGAACGTCGAAGCGGCGAACATCGCGTACAACCTGCTGAAGATGGTCGGTGGCGAAGGCGTGACGGTTGGTCCGTTCCTGCTGGGCGCGGAAAAGCCAGTGCACGTCCTGACGCCGGCTGCGACCGTGCGGCGCATCATCAACATGACGGCAGTGGCTTCGGCTAATGCGCGTAAGCGGGTGAACGCACAGTAATGCGGATGGGTTGACGGTCGAGGCGGCGCCGCATCGCGGCGTTCGCAGCAAGCCTGCAAGAGCGCCACGGAAGCGGATTCCGTGGCGTTTTTTTATTTCAGACTCATGCAAGCCGATTAAGTCAGCGGGATCACGCCGCGTGCTGAGTCTTTCCTGCTTCCGGCGAGCGCCAACGCGTCAGCAACTCGTTCCACTTGACCCGCACGCCCTTCAGGTTGTTTTCCTTAATGTGGCCATAGCCGCGGATGCCGTCCGGCAGATTCGCCAGTTCGATTGCCAGTTCCCGCTTCGTCGCCGTCAGGCCGCCGATCAGCTCGCGCACCAGTGCCTCGTATTCGACAATCAGCGCGCGTTCGGTGCGACGTTCCTCCGTCTTGCCGAACGGGTCGAGCGCCGTGCCGCGCAGGAACTTGAGCCTGGCCAGCAAGTGCATTGCGTTGAACACCCACGGGCCGTACTTCTTCTTCACCAGGTGGCCTTGAGCATCCTTCTTCGAGAACGTTGGCGGCGCGAGGTGGATGTGCAGCTTCCAGTCGCCTTCGAAATTCGCCTTCAGTTTTTCGATGAACGCCGGATCGCTGTACAGACGCGCGACTTCATACTCGTCCTTGTACGCCATCAGCTTATGCAGATTCTTCGCGACGGCTTCAGTCAACGGCAACTGGCCGTCGATCGAATCGAGCGCCGATTCCGCCACCCGCACTTGCGACACCAGTGCGCGATAACGGTCCGCGTACGCGGCGTTTTGCCATGCGGCGAGGTAGTCGGCGCGCTTGTCGATCAGCGTGTCGAGCGCCTTCGGCGTGTGCAGCGAGACGATCTTGCTGCTCGCCGTTTCCGCGGCGTCGCCGCGTCCTTGCGACTGCGCGAGCTTGCGCACGGCAGCCAGATCGTGCGCGGCGCGACGGCCCCATTCGAACGCCGCACGATTTTTCTCGACCTGCACGTTGTTCAGTTCGATCGCGCGCATCAGCGACTGATACGTCAGCGGTACCCAGCCGCGTTGCCATGCGTAACCGAGCACGAAGGGGTTCGTATAGATTGCGTCGCCGAGCAGCGCGACGGCGAAGTGATTCGCGTCGACCGTATCGACACCCTCGTCGCCGGCGCCGGCGCGCACATCTGCTTCCGTGCTGCTGCCCGGGAAGCGCCAGTTCGGGTTCTTGATGAGCTCGGCCGTCGGCGTGTGTGCGCTATTCAGCACGACGCGCGTGCGGCCCACCTGCATCCGCGAGACGCATTCGTCGCTAGCGGTGACGATTGCATCGCAGCCGATCACGAGACTGGCTTCGCCCATCGCGATGCGTGTCGCGTGGATGTCGGCTGGCTGGTTGGCGATCTGCACGTGGCTCATCACGGCGCCGCCTTTTTGCGCGAGGCCGGTGACGTCGAGTACCGTGACGCCCTTATTCTCGAGATGCGCGGCCATACCGAGCAGCGCGCCGATCGTCACGACGCCGGTGCCGCCGACGCCCGTCACCAGTACCCCGTAAGGACGTGCGATAGACGGCAGTTGGGGTTCCGGCACCGGTGGCATCGCATCGCCGACAATGCCTGAGGCTGCCTTCGGCTTACGCAGTTGCCCGCCTTCCACCGACACAAAGCTCGGGCAAAACCCGTTCACGCACGAGAAGTCTTTGTTGCAGGTCGACTGATTGATCTGGCGCTTGGTGCCGAACTCGGTATCGAGCGGCTCGACCGACAGGCAATTCGACTTCACCGAGCAATCGCCGCAGCCTTCGCACACGGCCTCGTTGATCACGACGCGGCGCGCCGGATCCGGATACGTGCCGCGTTTCCTGCGACGGCGCTTTTCAGTCGCGCAGGTCTGGTCGTAGATCAGGATCGTCGTGCCGGAAATCTCGCGAAGCTGGCGCTGCACCTCATCGAGTTTGTCGCGATGATGGATGTCGGTGCCCGGGGCGAGGCCGACGTTCGCGCTGTACTTCTCCGGTTCGTCCGTGACGATCACGATCTTCGTCGCGCCTTCGGCGGCAAGTTGATGCGTGATTTGCGGCACGGTCAGCACGCCGTCGACCGGCTGGCCGCCCGTCATGGCGACCGCGTCGTTATAGAGAATCTTGTAGGTGATGTTCGCTTTCGACGCGATTGCCGCGCGAATGGCCAGCAGGCCCGAGTGGAAGTAGGTGCCGTCGCCGAGGTTGGCGAACACATGCTTGTCGTTGGTGAACGGCGCCTGGCCGATCCACGCGACGCCTTCGCCGCCCATCTGGCTGAAGGTGCTGGTGCTGCGGTCCATCCACACGGTCATATAGTGACAGCCGATGCCGGCCATCGCGCGTGAGCCTTCCGGCACATTGGTCGACGTGTTGTGTGGGCAACCCGAGCAGAACCACGGCTTGCGCTCGGCTTCGACGCGCGGCCGCGCCAATGCTTTTTCCTTCGCTTCGATCACGGCGATACGCGTGGCGATGCGAGCGCGCACGTCGGACGGCAGGTCGAATTTGTCGAGCCGCGTGGCGATCGCCTTGGCGATGATCGCGGGCGACAACTCGTAATGCGCCGGCAGCAGCCAGTTGCCCATCGGCACCGACCATTCGCCGCCCGCGCCGTCTTTTTCGTCGAACTTGCCGAACACCCGCGGACGTTGCGCGTCCGGCCAGTTGTACAGCTCTTCCTTGATCGCGTACTCGAGAATCTGGCGCTTCTCTTCGACCACCAGAATTTCGTCGAGGCCGCGTGCGAAGGCGTGCGCGCCTTGCGCTTCGAGCGGCCATACGCAACCGACCTTGTATAGACGGACGCCGATACGCGAACAGGTGTCGTCGTCGAGACCAAGATCGGTCAGCGCCTGACGTACGTCGAGATAGGCCTTGCCGCCCGTCATGATGCCGAAGCGCGCATTCGGCGAATCGATTTCGACGCGATCCAGTTTGTTCGCGCGCACGTAGGCGAGCGCCGCGTACCATTTGTAGTCGAGAAGACGTGCTTCCTGGACCAGCGGCGGATCCGGCCAACGGATGTTGAGGCCGCCCGCGGGCATCGCGAAGTCGTCCGGCAGAATGATTTTCGTGCGGTGCGGATCGATATCGACCGAGGCCGACGATTCGACCACGTCGGTCACGCACTTCATCGCGACCCACAAGCCGGAATAGCGGCTCATCGCCCAGCCGTGCAGGCCGAAGTCGAGATATTCCTGCACGTTCGACGGGAACAGCACCGGCAGACCGCAAGCCTTGAAGATGTGTTCGGACTGGTGCGCGAGCGTCGAGGATTTGGCCGCGTGGTCGTCGCCTGCCAGTACGAGAACGCCGCCGTGCGGCGAGGAGCCGGCCGAGTTGCCGTGCTTGAAAACGTCGCCGCTGCGGTCGACGCCCGGGCCTTTGCCGTACCACATCGAGAACACGCCATCGTACTTGGCGCTCGGGTACAGATTGACCTGCTGCGAGCCCCACACGGCGGTCGCCGCCAGGTCTTCGTTGACGCCGGGCTGGAACACGACCTGGTGTGCGGCGAGATGCTTTTGTGCCTTCCACAACGACTGGTCGAGTCCGCCGAGCGGCGATCCGCGATAACCGGAGATGAAGCCGGCGGTATTGAGTCCCGCAGTCCGGTCGCGTTCCTGCTGCAGCATCGGCAGACGCACCAGCGCCTGGATGCCGCTCATATAGGCGCGGCCGCGTTCGAGGGTGTATTTGTCGTCGAGCGTGACGGAAGACAACGCGGCTTCGAGCGAGGCTCGCTGACCTGCGTCTAGCGGGGCATTCATTATGTGTACTCCTCCACCGAGTTTGGGATCGCCAAAACTTTTTTTGACCGCCGCATCTTGTGAATGCGTAAGGCCGGGGTCGCCATATTGACGTGTTTTAAGCGATGGTAGCACTGGTGAAAACCCGCCGCTTTGGGGCAAAAATGCGGCGCCGCAGCGCGCTTTGCGAGGCGTTGCGCCGGATTGCCTTCACCGCCGGCTGCGTGGGTCTCGCCGCTGTAACAAGCTGTAAAATCTTCAAAACTGCGGAACCGAGGTTGAAATGTCTGTCTAATCCCCCACCTGTGAGCAATGTCCGCGCAACGCTCCGCATTCGGTGGAGCTTCACGGCAGCAGGGCAGTCAGAAAAGGAGTACGCATGAACACGAGAAATATCCAGACGTTCCTGATGGTCTCGGCCGCATTCTTCGCAATGAGCGCACCGGTGCGCTCGGGCAGCGCAGGGACGCTGTCGTCGAACGCAGTCACCCGCACAGCTCAAGTCGCGCCGGCACGCATGGCGGTGGGGCGGGTAACACCATCCACGAAGGCCGACGAGGAAGAGCAGAATTCGTGATGCGTCGCTGATGCGATGTGTCGGTTGAAAATCCGGCCGTTGTCTGGCTGCGGACAACGGCGCAAACGACAAAGGGCGAAGATCTTGCGATCTTCGCCCTTTTTATTTCAGCAGACCCGCCTTGCTACAGGGACGTTAAACCTTGTCCTGCACCACGCCGCGGCGGATCTGATCCAGTTCGATCGATTCGAACAACGCCTTGAAGTTGCCCTCGCCAAAGCCCTGGTTGCCCTTGCGCTGGATGATCTCGAAGAAGATCGGGCCGATCTGGTTTTCGGTGAAGATCTGCAGCAGCAGGTCATCCGGTGCGCCGTCGATCAGGATCTTGCGCTTGCGCAATTCGTCGAGCGGCTCGCCGTGATTCGGCACGCGGCGGTCGACCAGTTCATAGTACGTGTCGATCGTGTCGAGCAGCGAGATGTTCGCCGCGCGCAAGCCGTCCACCGTACGATAGATGTCGTTGCTACCGAGCGCGATGTGCTGGATACCTTCACCGTGATACGCGTCGAGGTATTCCTGGATCTGGCCGGCCGTGTCCGACCCTTCTTCGTTGATCGGAATGCGGATCTTGCCGCACGGCGAGGTCATCGCCTTCGACTTCACGCCCGTCACCTTGCCTTCAATGTCGAAGTAACGCACTTCGCGGAAGTTGAACAAACGCTCGTAGAACTCCGCCCATTCCTGCATGCGGCCGCGGTGGACGTTGTGCGTCAGATGGTCGATGTAGGTGAGGCCATGGCCGACCGGGTTCGGGTTCGCGCCCGCAATCGGCTCGAAGTCGACGTCGTAAATGTCGATGTTGCCGATGCTGTTCGACTCAGCGCCGTTCTTGCCGCGCCAGCGGTCGACGAAATAGATCAGCGAGTCGCCGATGCCCTTGATCGCCGGGATGTTCAGTTCCATCGGACCGGTTTTGTTGTCGAAGCCCCAGGCGCCTTTTTCCAGGGCCAGCTTGTAGGCCTTTGCGGCGTCCTGCACACGGAAGGCAATCGCGCAGATCGACGGGCCATGCAGGCGCGTGAAACGTTGCGCGAATGAATCCGGTTCTGCGTTGACGATGAAGTTGATTTCGCCTTGGCGATACAGCGTCACATCTTTATGACGATGCCGCGCGACGGCCGTGAAGCCCATTTGTTCGAACAGCTTGCCGAGCGCCTTCGGATCTGGCGCGGTGTATTCGATGAATTCGAAGCCGTCGGTACCGACCGGGTTGTCCCAAGTTGAAACCTGCATTGTCTGTCTCCTGTGTCGACCAGAGTTAGCGCTTTAGCGCTTACTCTGGTCCCATGCAAAGCTAAGGGGCAGGGCGCACATGACGCGACTGAATGACGCAAGTGTAAAGGCGGACCCGCGGCGAAAACTTGCGAACTTAATCGCATGCCGATACGCTGGCGCTATTTTCTAGCTCAATTTTTCACGTGGACAGCAGAAAATGGCCAATATAGAGATAGACGCTATCGACCGGCGTATTCTGGCGATCCTTCAGGAGAATGGCCGGTTGTCGAATCAGGAGATCGCGGAGCGTGTCAACCTGTCGCCTAGCCCATGTTTGCGGCGTATCCGCAGGCTGGAGGAGAGCGGGGTAATTCGCGGTTATGTCGCGCTGCTTGACGCACAAAAGCTTGGGCTCGATCTGCTCGCCTACGTCAATGTGCGGCTGGAAAAGCGCCGCGGTCCGGCGCTCAGTCCGCGCGGCGACGCCACGCATGCCGATCTGTTCCGCGCAGCGGTGCAGACGTGGCCGGAAGTGGTCGCATGTCACGCGATGACTGGCGACATGGATTACCTGCTGCGTGTGCAGGTTGAGGATATGGCGCACTTTTCACGTTTCGTGCAGGACCAGTTGCTGCACCATCCATCTGTAATCGATGTGAAGACGAGCTTTTCGCTCGAAAAGTTCAAGGAGACGACGGCGCTGCCGATTTTGTAAGTGCCGGGCGCCACGCGCGGCAGGAAAACAAAGAGGGCGGCCTTGACCGCCCTCTTTGTCATTTCCGCCCGAAGTAGGCCGCTTACGCTGCGGCTGCTGCCGGCATAAACGATTCGAAAAGCTTCGATGTCTGACGTGCCTGACGCTTGAGCGCGTAGTCGAACACCGCAGCTTGCTCCTGCAGCATTTCCGCGATGATGCTCGATTGATCCGCCGGCGGCAGCGTCAGATAGGCGTCGGCTTCACCGTACGCGTATTCGATCTTCATGCCGGCCTTCTTCGCGATGTGCATCATGGTCGAATTGCGCGACAGGCAGTGCATATAGAGCGTGGTGACATGCGTATTGCGGCTGCGGATGGCGGCGCGCTCGAAGAGCTTGGAGCCGATACCTTGACCGCGCACACTTTCCAGCACAGACACGCCGAACTCGGCCGTGCGCTTATCGCCTTCGGCCGGCAGGTAAGCCAGATGGCCGACGCCGGTCAGTTGCAACTGACCGTTGAACACGCCGAAGACGGTGTCGCGCGTGAAATCGATTGCGCGGACGTAGTTTTCGATGACGTGGTCCGGCACGATCTGACCGAAGCGCAGCAAGCGATCGTCTTCGTCGAGTGCGAGGAAGTGGGTGAGTAGCCGTTCGCGGTCGACGGCGGTGAGTTCCCGAACCAGAGCAGGCACGCGACCAGCTGGCTGCAACGGGCGATCGTCTGCAACGATCGGCTCAGCGGCACGGGGTGTAAGCATGTTCATGGTCAGGTTCTCCTTGTGATCAAGCGGTTTGGTGCACCGCAAAAGCGATTTTAGCGGAAACGCATATCGCACACTAGGGAAAACCCGTATCAAAATTTGAGCGGATTGCCTAAAAAGTTTGCTCCCTATTTTTAGGTAATTGATTTTCAAGGAAAAATTAATTGAACGAGCGTTCGTGGCAAAGTGTCGCGTATCGGCGACTATTTCGTCGCAACATTGTTGCCGTGCGCAATCACGCCTGCGCTGCGCTCAATCCGTGGTCCACCATGCCGACCACCTGCTCGGCAAATTCCCGATAGCCCATCCGCCCGTCTGGCTTGAGCCAGGTGAAGGTCCAGTTGATCATGCCGAACACCATCATCGTGAGGGCGGTCTGGTTTTCGCGCGTTGCGCGCTCCGGATAGGCGCGCGCCAGTTGCCGCGCGAAAGCCGCGACCACGTCGCGCTGGCGGTTCAAAATGACCTCGCGCTGGGTGTCGACCAGATATTTCACGTCATTCAGGAGAGCGACGTGCCGGCTGTGCGACGTCTCGTACTCCGACAGAAACGCGCGGATCAATTCGGCGAACGTTTCCCGTTCCGTCAATCCACGGCGTTGGCTCGCGCCTTCTACCTCGGCGATGATCAGCATCAGCCGCTTCGTGTAACGGTCCAGCAGATCGAACAGGATCGCTTCCTTGCTGGCGTAGTAGTGGTACAGGCGCGCTTTCGAAGTGCCGCTCGCGGCGGCGAGATCGGCCATCGACGTGCTCGGATAGCTGGTTTGGGCGAATTTCGCTGCGGCTAATTCGAGAATCTGGTCGCGCTGGGTTTCGTGGTCGGGGGCTCGGGTGCGGGCCATAGTCGTTGATTTTATTAGTGTGGACAGGGAGTCAGAGCGGCGCACAGCTCCAGCGTGCGCCACGCGGTCGCGTCGCCGCGCAGCTTGATGCGCCTGCTCGCGGCCAGTTCGCGCAAGCGCCACAGCACAATGCTGTCGCTGACCAGGAACCAGAGTTCGGCGGTCATCAATTCGGCGGCAATTCGTGCGGCCGGCTGCCAGGCGTCGCTCGCGTGCTCAAGAATCAGCGCGTCGAGGTCAGCGAAGCTGCCGCTCGTGAACGTGTTGTCGCGCCAGCGCCGCGTCTCGCCGTTCGCCTGTTTGACTTCCTGCCATTCGAGCGCGAGCCGGCTGATCCGTAGCACCGAGATCGGCGCGGCGTCCAACAGACGGGCTTGCAGTACGGTCGGCGGGAACATGCCGACGGACGTCGCGCGGTCCCTCCGGCTGTGCGCCCACGCGCCCGGATCGGTGAGGTCGTGAATCGACAGGCGCACGTCGTTGACCCGCTGCGGGCTGTTACGCAAGTGATAGCAGACGCGGCGCAGCATCAGTTGATCGGACGCGCTTTCGCCGTGCCAGACCACCAGATTCGCGTCGCCGCCCGCGATCGTTTCCAGCGCGGCCGTCTGCTCGCGGAATTCTTGAAGGAAATCACGCTTCGTGTCGGCGCTGACGCGATCCCAGAAGTCTGCCCGCACGTCAGGCGCGTCGTCGACGCCGCGTAGCGGGCCGACTGCCAGATCGTCACGCAGCGCGTGCACGCGTTCGTCGCGGCCCGTCTCGTGCAGCGCGGTGCGCAGTGACTCGGCGGCAACATCGCCGTTGGTGAGGTGGATCGTGCTCATCGGCTGTGGCTCGGACTGGCAAATAACAAAAAGGGGCCGCTCGTCGATGCGGACGATTGTCCGATCAATGAGCGGTCCCTAGTGTAAGCGGATCGCGGACCTGCTGAAAGCACTACGGCCGTCACATGTCAGCCGCGCTGTGTCCCAATTTAACGCTCGTCGTAGCTCACCACGACGCGATCGCTGATCGGATGGCATTGGCAGGTGAGCACAAAACCGTCGCGAATTTCGTGTTCTTCCAACGTGTAGTTCTTTTCCATCTTGACCTCGCCCTCCAGCACTTTTGCGCGGCAAGTGCAGCAGACTCCGCCCTTGCATGCGTAAGGCAACGCGAGGCCGGCGCGCAAGCCGACGTCGAGCACGCTCACGCCCTGATACGGCAGACGCAGTTTGCGCTTCTTGCCGTCGAGGACGATTTCGAGGTCCGCGGCGGGGGTGTCGTCGGTGATTTCGACTGGCGGCACGCCGGCTTGCGGCAGCGGCGAGCCGAAGCGTTCGACGTGCACCTTCTCAGGCGGCACACCGGCGGCTTTCAATGCGGCTTCGGCGGCGTCCATCATCGGGGCGGGGCCACAGATGAAGGCTTCGTCGATCGCATCCGCCGGCAACAGGTTCTCGATGAAGGCCGCGCATTTTTCCTGATCGAGCACGCCGTTAAACAACTCGACGTCCTGCAGGTCGTCGGACAGCACGTGATAAAGCACGAAGCGGTTCATGAAGCGATTCTTCAGATCTTCAAGCTCTTCCGCGAACATGATCTGATCGACGCTACGGTTGCCGTACACCAGCGTGAACGTGCTGCGCGGCTCGATCTCCAGGGTCGTCTTGATGATCGCGAGCACCGGCGTGATGCCCGAGCCGCCGGAAAACGCGATGTACTGCTGGCCCTGGTCCGCGTTCAGATGCGTGAAAAAACGGCCGTCCGGCGTCATAACGTCGATCGTGTGGCCGGGTTGCAGCGTGTCGAATGCGAAGTTCGAGAAACGCCCGCCGCGCACGCGCTTGATGCCGATGCGCAGTTCGCCGTCCCGATCGTAATCGGTGACGCCGACGCAGATCGAATACGAACGGCGCATTTCCTCGCCGTCGATGTGCGTTTTCAGCGTGACGAACTGGCCCTGCGTGAAGCGGTATTGATCGCGCAGTTCGACAGGAACTTCGAAAGCGACCGAAACCGCGTCGGCGGTTTCGGGCCGCACTTCGCGGATACGCAGCGGGTGAAATTGCGGGGTAGCCATATCAGTATGGTTTGAAGTAGTCGAAGGGTTCGCGGCAGTCGAGGCAGCGGTACAACGCCTTGCAGGCCGTCGAGCCGAATTGCGCGAGGCGTTCGGTATGGGCCGAGCCGCAACGCGGGCAGCAGGGCGCCGGTAGGGCGCGCGGCATGAAGCGAACCACGTTTTCCCGGGACGGCGCGGTGCTGCCGCAGTTGCCGGTAGGCGGAGCGATACCGTAGGCGCGCAGCTTTTCGCGCGCGTCCGCGGTCATCCAGTCGGTGGTCCATGCCGGCGCGAGCACGGTGGTGATCCGGTAGGGCTTGAGCTCCGCCACTTCGAGCGCATGGGCGACGTCTTCCGCGATCTGCGACATGGCCGGGCAGCCGGAGTAGGTCGGTGTGATGACGACTTCCAGCGCGCCGTCGGTGGCACGGCGCACGTCGCGCAGAATGCCGAGCTCACGAATCGACACCACCGGGATTTCCGGATCAGGCACCGTTTCGAGCACGGCCCATGCGCGTTCAAGCGCGGCGTCGGCGGTGAATATGGCAGTCGAGGTCGTCATCGTCAGGTTCCGTTGAAGCGCTTACCAGGTGGCGCCGGGATGCTGGCGCGCGAGGCTCTGCATTTCGGCCAGCACGAAGCCCATGTGCTCTGAATGCTCGCCGTGCTTGCCGGTCGTGACGTGCTTCACCGCTTCGGGCAGCGTCAGCGTGGCTTCCTCGAGCGTGGCGCGCACGTCGTCGAGCCATGCCGCCTCGAGTTCCGACGTTCGCGGGCCGATCCCGGCGGCGGCGATGGTCTCCTCCACGGCGTCCGCGCTGAAGAACTCACGCGTGTACGGCAGCAGATAATCGAGCGCGGCTTGTGCGCGGCGATGCGATTCGTCGGTGCCGTCGCCGAAACGGATCAGCCATTCGCCGGCGTGATGCACGTGATAGCTGGTTTCCTTGATCGATTTCGACGCGATCGCCGCGAGCTGCTCGTCCGTCGACGTGGTGAGCGCCGTCCACAGATGTGCCATCAGCGTCGAGTACAGAAAATTGCGCACGATCGTGACCGCGTAGTCCTTCTCCGCTTGCGCGGTGCCGGCGAGCGGGCCGTAATGCGGCAACTCGGCCAGCGTGTAGTTGGCGAACTCGCGTTCGGCGCGGAAGTACGCGTAGTCGTCTTCGGTGCGGCTGTTACCCGTGAGCTGCTGTTCCAGCGAGGCGGCGTGCGTGTACAGCAGGCGCGCCTGGCCGATCAGATCGAGGCTCATGTTCGACAGCGCGATGTCTTCTTCGAGGATCGGGCCGTGGCCGCACCATTCGGAATTGCGCTGACCGAGGACCAGCGCGGTATCCGCGAGGCGCAGCACGTATGACAGATGTTGGGGCGTGATGTTCATGTCCGCGCTTACATATGGTTGACTTCGTCGGGGAGCGTGTAGAACGTCGGGTGGCGGTAAATCTTGTCGCCAGCCGGTTCAAACAGCTCCGCCTTGTCTTCGGGCGCGGAAGCCGTAATCGCCGACGATGGCACCACCCAGATGCTCACGCCTTCCTGGCGGCGCGTGTAGACGTCGCGCGCCATGCGCAGCGCCATCGGCGCGTCGGCGGCGTGCAGACTGCCGCAATGCTTGTGGTCGAGTCCCTGCTTGCTGCGCACGAAGACTTCCCAAATCGGCCATTCCTTGTTCATGCTGATCTCCTGATTCTTTGCCTGGTTTGTCGCCCGGTTCAGGCGGCGTGCTGCTGCGCACGCTGGCGCTGCTTTTCGGCGTGGGCGAGGGCGGCTTCGCGCACCCAGGCGCCGTCGTCGTGTGCTTTCACGCGGGTGGCGAGGCGTTCGCGATTACATGGGCCGTCGCCATTCACGACGCGCCAGAATTCTTCCCAGTCGATGTCGCCATAGTCGTAATGGCCGCGTGCTTCGTTCCACTTCAGGTCCGGGTCCGGCAGCGTGACGCCGAGCACCTTGGCCTGGTCGACGGTGGCGTCGACGAATTTCTGGCGCAGATCGTCGTTGGAAATGCGCTTGATGCCCCATTGCGACGACTGATTGCTATGGATCGAGTCTTTGTCGCTCGGGCCGAACATCATCAGCACCGGCCACCACCAGCGGTTCACGGCCTGCTGGACCAATTCGCGTTGTGCTTCGGTGCCGCTCATCATCGATATCAGCGCGTCGAAACCCTGGCGCTGATGGAACGACTCTTCCTTGCAGATGCGGATCATCGCGCGAGCGTAGGGGCCGTAGGTGCAGCGGCACAGCGGAATCTGGTTCATGATTGCCGCGCCGTCGACCAGCCAGCCGATCACGCCGACGTCTGCCCACGTGGGCGTTGGGTAATTGAAGATGCTCGAATATTTGGCTTTGCCCGAGTGCAGTGCGGCGATCAGCTGGTCGCGCGACACGCCGAGCGTTTCGGCCGCGCTATATAGATATAGGCCGTGGCCGGCTTCGTCCTGCACTTTGGCGAGCAGGATCGCCTTACGCTTCAGGCTGGGCGCGCGCGTGATCCAGTTGCCTTCCGGCAGCATGCCGACGATCTCCGAATGCGCGTGCTGCGAGATTTGCCGCACCAGCGTTTTGCGGTAGGCCTCAGGCATCCAGTCCTGCGGCTCAATCTTGCCGTCGGCGGCCATGACCGCATCGAATTGAGCCTGCTCGGGCGCACTCGCACCCGCATCGAGCGGGGCGACGTTGCCGGGGATATCCAGGGATTGCGTGTACATAGGGACGCTCTCAGCGGAAGTTGTCTGTGTCTGCGCAGTATAAATCAACCGACCGGTCGGTTAATAAATTTTTTAGGATGAAGTGAGTGTCTCGATAGAGGGCTACTGGCGCCGCGCACGACGCGTTTCGCGACGGCCGCCGCCCCGCGCCGACGCATAACCTATAAAATTATGAATTGGCCGCGATTTGCGGCCTTCCTGCATCCCCCGGTACTCATGCTACGTCTAAGCGAAATCAAACTCCCGCTCGACCATCCCGAAAGCGATCTCGAAGCAGCGATCCTCGCGCGCCTCGCAGAACTCGGTGTGGCTGCGGACGGCCTCCTCCGATACACCGTGTTTCGCCGTGCGCACGATGCGCGCAAGCGCGCCGACATCAAGCTGACGTATATCGTCGATGTCGAGGTGAAAGATGAGGCGGCCGCACTGAAGCGGCTCACCGCCGTCCCGCACTGTGGCGTGACGCCGGATATGACGTACCATTTCGTCGCCAAAGCGCCGACACAATTGACCACGCCGCGCCCGGTCGTGATCGGCATGGGCCCGTGTGGCCTGTTTGCTGGCCTGATCCTCGCGCAAATGGGCTTCCGGCCGATCATCCTGGAGCGCGGCAAGGCGGTGCGCGAGCGCACCAAGGATACTTTCGGCCTGTGGCGCAAATCGGTACTGAATCCCGAATCCAATGTGCAGTTCGGCGAAGGCGGCGCGGGTACGTTTTCGGACGGCAAGCTTTATAGCCAGATCAAGGACCCGAAGCATTACGGCCGCAAGGTGCTCGATGAATTCGTCAGGGCAGGCGCGCCGGAGGACATCCTTTATCTGAGCCGCCCGCATATCGGCACCTTCCGGCTCGTCAGCATGGTCGAAAAGATGCGCGCGACCATTCATGAACTCGGCGGCGAGGTTCGATTCGAGACGCGGGTCGACGATATCGAGATCGATCAGGGCAAAGTGCGCGGGCTGAAGTTGTCGACCGGCGAAACCTTGCGCTGCGATCACGTGGTGCTGGCGGTCGGCCATAGCGCGCGGGACACCTTCCAGATGCTGCACGATCGCGGCGTCTATCTTGAAGCGAAGCCGTTTTCGCTTGGTTTCCGGATCGAGCATCCGCAGGGTTTGATCGATCGCAGCCGTTTTGGCAAGTTCGCGGGCCACAAGCAGCTGGGCGCCGCCGACTATAAGGTGGTGCATCACTGTAGCAACGGGCGAGCGGTCTACAGCTTCTGTATGTGTCCAGGCGGCACCGTAGTGGCGGCAACTTCCGAGCCTGGCCGCGTGGTCACTAATGGCATGAGCCAGTACTCACGGGCGGAGCGCAATGCAAACGCGGGGATTGTCGTCGGCATTACGCCGGACGATTATCCGGGCGGCCCACTCGCTGGCATCGCCTTTCAGCGCAAGTGGGAAGAGCGGGCGTTCGAGCTGGGCGGTGGGAATTATCAGGCGCCGGGTCAACTGGTCGGCGACTTTATTGCTGGCCGGCCGTCCACGTCGCTGGGTTCGGTGGTGCCGTCATACAAGCCTGGCGTACATCCGACCGATCTCAGCACCGCGCTGCCCGATTACGTGATCGAAGCGATTCGTGAAGCGCTGCCGCAGATGGACAAGAAGATTGCCGGATTTGCGATGCATGATGCCGTGCTCACGGGCGTTGAGACGAGAACGTCATCGCCGATTCGGGTGCGTCGCCGGGACGATTATCAGAGTATGAATGTCGAGGGGCTGTATCCGGCCGGCGAGGGAGCAGGGTATGCCGGCGGGATCTACTCGGCAGCGATCGACGGGATCGAGGTGGCAGAAGCATTGGCGCTGAAGATGACCGGGGCGCAGACCGCCGTGTGAGTGGGGCGGGGCGACCGCGGTGGCCGGGGCGATCGGGCACAATGCACGTTTCGCCTCGAACCGACCACCCGAATGACCATTCGCATCCTGGCCGCCGCATGTGGCGCGGCGCTGCTGTCTCAATTTGCCGTTTCCCCGACTGCTTTCGCCGCCGACGCCCCTGCGCACTGGGTCACCACTTGGGCGACGGCGCTGCAACCCATTCCCCAGCGAGCGGATTTACCGCCGTTGTACTGGGCTCCGGAGGTGGCAGGGCGTACGGTTCGCCAGATCGTCTACCCGACGCTGTCGGGAAAATCCGCACGAATCCATCTCAGCAACGAGTACGGTAAGACGCCGCTGGTCATCGACGATCTACGGATTGCGCGCTCGGCCGGCGGTGCAGCGGCGCAAGGCAATGGTGACGCGCGCGTGACATTTGGCGGCAGGACGGCCGTGAGTATCCCGGCCGGCGCCGAGCTGGATAGCGATCCGGTGGTGATCGACATCGCTGAAGGCGCGCCATACGCGATCAGCGCGTTCATGGGGCCGGAGCAGCGAATCGCGGCGTGGCATAGGGTATCGAGCCAGGTGAATTACGTTTCTGCCCCGGGCAATCACACCGCCGACCCTTCCGCCGATTCATTTCGTGGCCGTTTTACGCACTACGTGTGGGTGACCGGCTTGTCGGTGGAGGCGCCTGCATCGGCTACTGTTGCGGCGATCGGCGATTCGATCACCGACGGTATGCGCTCCAGCCTCAATCAGAATCGTCGCTGGCCGGACGCGCTGGCACGCCGGGTCGCCAGTACCGGCGATCGGTCGACTGCGATCGTCAATCTCGGTATCAGCGGCAACCGTTTGCTTAGCGACTCCCCTTGCTACGGCGACGCGCTCGTCAAGCGCTTCGATCGCGACGTGTTCGAACACCCGGGCGTCAAGACGGCGATTCTGCTGATCGGCATCAACGACATCAACTTTGCAGAGATGCCTGCTCACAGTGGTCTCGACTGCGATTTCCCGCATACCTCAGTGACGGCCGCTGATCTGATTGCCGGCTATCAAAGGGTGGTCGCTGCCGCACGGCAACGCGGCGTGAAAGTATTCGGCGCGACGCTAACGCCGGCATCCTTGCCGGCGCCGCGCGAAAGTATTCGGCTTGCTGTCAACCAATGGATCCGAACCAGCCGCGCGTTCGACGGCGTGGTGGATTTCGACGCCGCGCTGCGCGACCCGGCACAGCCGGAACGTCTGCAACGAGCCTACGATAGCGGCGACCACATCCATCCCAGCGACGCAGGCTACGCAGCAATGGCTCAGGCGGTCCCGCTGGACGCCGTGGCGAATTCAACCCGGAAATGACTCGTCAAAAAAATATCTTGGTCAAACCCTTGTCACATTGCTGATGTTCGCCTAATATTCGCCTCCTCGTTTGCGAACGAGCGCCGCTGCAGAAGCCAGCGGCCGTAGCGCCAACAAGGTTTTAAGCGAAAGCGGAAAAAAGTTGTTGACGAAACGAAAAAGAGTCTTCATAATCTCGTTTCTCTGCTGCTGATGCAGCGACGCAGAACGAAGCGGTGCCGGGTGGTTGTGAGGTTGACGACGCGCGGTGCTGTGACGGTGGTGAATGCGTAATCGATCTTTAAAAATTAACAGCCGATAAGTGTGGGCGCTTGATGCGCGACGCGCGCCGGGTCTTTCGGGGTCCGGCATAAGCGAAAGTATCAAGTCTCACACTAGTATTAAAGGAAGGTTTTCCTGCTGGGGTGGATTCACGCCGGCAGGTTGATCATTCGTCAGTACGTTGAGTGAGCGACCGGTTCATAAGCAGGCAACTGCGAGAACCGAAAAACAGTAACAGGTTTGAACTGAAGAGTTTGATCCTGGCTCAGATTGAACGCTGGCGGCATGCCTTACACATGCAAGTCGAACGGCAGCACGGGAGCAATCCTGGTGGCGAGTGGCGAACGGGTGAGTAATACATCGGAACGTGTCCTGTAGTGGGGGATAGCCCGGCGAAAGCCGGATTAATACCGCATACGCTCTACGGAGGAAAGGGGGGATCTTCGGACCTCCCGCTACAGGGGCGGCCGATGGCAGATTAGCTAGTTGGTGGGGTAAAGGCCTACCAAGGCGACGATCTGTAGCTGGTCTGAGAGGACGACCAGCCACACTGGGACTGAGACACGGCCCAGACTCCTACGGGAGGCAGCAGTGGGGAATTTTGGACAATGGGGGCAACCCTGATCCAGCAATGCCGCGTGTGTGAAGAAGGCCTTCGGGTTGTAAAGCACTTTTGTCCGGAAAGAAAACTTCTGCCCTAATACGGCGGGGGGATGACGGTACCGGAAGAATAAGCACCGGCTAACTACGTGCCAGCAGCCGCGGTAATACGTAGGGTGCAAGCGTTAATCGGAATTACTGGGCGTAAAGCGTGCGCAGGCGGTTCGCTAAGACAGATGTGAAATCCCCGGGCTTAACCTGGGAACTGCATTTGTGACTGGCGGGCTAGAGTATGGCAGAGGGGGTAGAATTCCACGTGTAGCAGTGAAATGCGTAGAGATGTGGAGGAATACCGATGGCGAAGGCAGCCCCCTGGGCCAATACTGACGCTCATGCACGAAAGCGTGGGGAGCAAACAGGATTAGATACCCTGGTAGTCCACGCCCTAAACGATGTCAACTAGTTGTCGGGTCTTCATTGACTTGGTAACGTAGCTAACGCGTGAAGTTGACCGCCTGGGGAGTACGGTCGCAAGATTAAAACTCAAAGGAATTGACGGGGACCCGCACAAGCGGTGGATGATGTGGATTAATTCGATGCAACGCGAAAAACCTTACCTACCCTTGACATGTATGGAACCTGGCCGAGAGGTCGGGGTGCCCGAAAGGGAGCCATAACACAGGTGCTGCATGGCTGTCGTCAGCTCGTGTCGTGAGATGTTGGGTTAAGTCCCGCAACGAGCGCAACCCTTGTCCCTAGTTGCTACGCAAGAGCACTCTAGGGAGACTGCCGGTGACAAACCGGAGGAAGGTGGGGATGACGTCAAGTCCTCATGGCCCTTATGGGTAGGGCTTCACACGTCATACAATGGTCGGAACAGAGGGTCGCCAACCCGCGAGGGGGAGCCAATCCCAGAAAACCGATCGTAGTCCGGATCGCACTCTGCAACTCGAGTGCGTGAAGCTGGAATCGCTAGTAATCGCGGATCAGCATGCCGCGGTGAATACGTTCCCGGGTCTTGTACACACCGCCCGTCACACCATGGGAGTGGGTTTTACCAGAAGTGGCTAGTCTAACCGCAAGGAGGACGGTCACCACGGTAGGATTCATGACTGGGGTGAAGTCGTAACAAGGTAGCCGTATCGGAAGGTGCGGCTGGATCACCTCCTTTCTCGAGCTAACGTGTCAAACGTTGAGCGCTCACGCTTATCGGCTGTGAATTAGGACAGTAAGTCAGACAGACTGAGGGGTCTGTAGCTCAGTCGGTTAGAGCACCGTCTTGATAAGGCGGGGGTCGATGGTTCGAATCCATCCAGACCCACCATTGTCTTGTCTGCGATGGCTGCGCTAATCGATGAACCCCGAAGTAGGGTGATTATCTGTGCATGACTGGGGGATTAGCTCAGCTGGGAGAGCACCTGCTTTGCAAGCAGGGGGTCGTCGGTTCGATCCCGTCATCCTCCACCAATCTTCAATGCGCAGGGTTCTGTGTTTAAAAGCACAGAGCGTTTCGCATTGGCGATTGAGCCAGTCAGAGTGATACGTGGTTATAGCAACTGCGATATCGGCTGTCGTTCTTTAACAATCAGGAAGAAGTAGTAAAGAGATTCACGAAAGGCACTTAGAGATGGGTGCTGAGTAGGTGAATCAGGGTTGTGATTGTATCAATGTATGAAAAGAGAGATCGAAAGATTGCTCTTGGAATACGGCGCAACACGAATACTCAACCTGTAGCGATTGTGAATTGGTCAGTCCTTCGGGAACCTGTCCCCTTCGGGGATGGGACCAGAGTAAGCGCTAAAGCGCCAACTCTGGTCGACAGAGACACACCCGTTATAGGGTCAAGCGAACAAGTGCATGTGGTGGATGCCTTGGCGATCACAGGCGATGAAGGACGCGGTAGCCTGCGAAAAGCGGTGGGGAGCTGGCAAACGAGCTTTGATCCACCGATATCCGAATGGGGAAACCCGGCCCGTATGGGTCATCCGTAGCTGAATACATAGGCTACGTGAAGCGAACGCGGTGAACTGAAACATCTAAGTAACCGCAGGAAAAGAAATCAACCGAGATTCCCAGAGTAGTGGCGAGCGAAATGGGACCAGCCTGTACTCTTTATCCGTACTGTTAGTCGAAGGCTCTGGAAAGTGCTGCCATAGCAGGTGATAGCCCTGTAGACGAAAACAGAATGGAAGAACTGGGTGTACGACAAGTAGGGCGGGACACGTGAAATCCTGTCTGAAGATGGGGGGACCATCCTCCAAGGCTAAATACTCGTGATCGACCGATAGTGAACCAGTACCGTGAGGGAAAGGCGAAAAGAACCCCGGGAGGGGAGTGAAATAGATCCTGAAACCGCATGCATACAAACAGTCGGAGCCTCTGCGAAGGGGTGACGGCGTACCTTTTGTATAATGGGTCAGCGACTTACATTCAGTGGCAAGCTTAACCGATTAGGGCAGGCGTAGCGAAAGCGAGTCCGAACAGGGCGATTCAGTCGCTGGGTGTAGACCCGAAACCAGGTGATCTATCCATGGCCAGGATGAAGGTGCGGTAACACGTACTGGAGGTCCGAACCCACTAACGTTGAAAAGTTAGGGGATGAGCTGTGGATAGGGGTGAAAGGCTAAACAAACCTGGAAATAGCTGGTTCTCTCCGAAAACTATTTAGGTAGTGCCTCGTGTATCACCTTCGGGGGTAGAGCACTGTCATGGTTGTGGGGTCCATTGCGGATTACTACGCCATAGCAAACTCCGAATACCGAAGAGTGCAATCACGGGAGACAGACATCGGGTGCTAACGTCCGGTGTCAAGAGGGAAACAACCCAGACCGCCAGCTAAGGTCCCCAAATATTGCTAAGTGGGAAACGAAGTGGGAAGGCTAAAACAGTCAGGAGGTTGGCTTAGAAGCAGCCATCCTTTAAAGAAAGCGTAATAGCTCACTGATCGAGTCGTCCTGCGCGGAAGATGTAACGGGGCTAAGCAATATACCGAAGCTGCGGATGCACAGTAATGTGCATGGTAGGAGAGCGTTCCGTAAGCCTGCGAAGGTGCATTGAAAAGTGCGCTGGAGGTATCGGAAGTGCGAATGCTGACATGAGTAGCGATAAAGGGGGTGAAAGGCCCCCTCGCCGTAAGCCCAAGGTTTCCTACGCAACGTTCATCGGCGTAGGGTGAGTCGGCCCCTAAGGCGAGGCAGAAATGCGTAGCTGATGGGAAGCAGGTTAATATTCCTGCACCATTGTTAAATGCGATGGGGGGACGGATCGCGGAAGGTTGTCCGGGTGTTGGAAGTCCCGGTCCTTGCATTGGAGAAGGCGCTCAGGCAAATCCGGGCGCGGAATTCAAGGGTGCGAGGCCATTCACTTCGGTGAAGAAGCAATCGGAAGTGGTTCCAAGAAAAGCCTCTAAGCTTCAGTTTAACAGGACCGTACCGCAAACCGACACAGGTGGGCGAGATGAGTATTCTAAGGCGCTTGAGAGAACTCGGGAGAAGGAACTCGGCAAATTGGTACCGTAACTTCGGGATAAGGTACGCCCCTGTAGCCTGACTGGCCTGCGCCAGGAGGGTGAAGGGGTTGCAATAAACTGGTGGCTGCGACTGTTTAATAAAAACACAGCACTCTGCAAACACGAAAGTGGACGTATAGGGTGTGACGCCTGCCCGGTGCCGGAAGATTAAATGATGGGGTGCAAGCTCTTGATTGAAGTCCCGGTAAACGGCGGCCGTAACTATAACGGTCCTAAGGTAGCGAAATTCCTTGTCGGGTAAGTTCCGACCTGCACGAATGGCGTAACGATGGCCACACTGTCTCCTCCCGAGACTCAGCGAAGTTGAAGTGTTTGTGATGATGCAATCTCCCGCGGCTAGACTGATGCAATCTCCCCACAGCTGACAGGAAAGACCCCATGAACCTTTACTGTAGCTTTGCATTGGACTTTGAACCGATCTGTGTAGGATAGGTGGGAGGCTATGAAGCGGGAACGCCAGTTTCCGTGGAGCCGTCCTTGAAATACCACCCTGGTTTGTTTGAGGTTCTAACCTTGGTCCGTGATCCGGACTGGGGACAGTGCATGGTAGGCAGTTTGACTGGGGCGGTCTCCTCCCAAAGTGTAACGGAGGAGTACGAAGGTACGCTAGGTACGGTCGGAAATCGTGCTGATAGTGCAATGGCATAAGCGTGCTTAACTGCGAGACCGACAAGTCGAGCAGGTGCGAAAGCAGGTCATAGTGATCCGGTGGTTCTGTATGGAAGGGCCATCGCTCAACGGATAAAAGGTACTCTGGGGATAACAGGCTGATACCGCCCAAGAGTTCATATCGACGGCGGTGTTTGGCACCTCGATGTCGGCTCATCTCATCCTGGGGCTGTAGCCGGTCCCAAGGGTATGGCTGTTCGCCATTTAAAGAGGTACGTGAGCTGGGTTTAAAACGTCGTGAGACAGTTTGGTCCCTATCTGCCGTGGGCGCTGGATATTTGAAGGGGGCTGCTCCTAGTACGAGAGGACCGGAGTGGACGAACCTCTGGTGTACCGGTTGTCACGCCAGTGGCATCGCCGGGTAGCTATGTTCGGAAGAGATAACCGCTGAAAGCATCTAAGCGGGAAACTCGCCTTAAGATGAGATATCCCCGGGGCTTCGAGCCCCTTGAAGGGTCGTTCAAGACCAGGACGTTGATAGGTCAGGTGTGGAAGCGCAGTAATGCGTTAAGCTAACTGATACTAATTGCCCGTAAGGCTTGATCCTATAACAGGTGTGTCTCGACCAGCGTTAGCGCTTTAGCTGTCGGCCGGAGGTGAGTGCTTTAGCACTTGCTCCGGGCCCATGCAAAGCCCTTACGCTGGTCCGATCCCCGACGGGGATGCGTGTGAACCCCCAGATGGGGTAGCAGAACACACAGGTTGAGATCGATGTTGTGCCGGAAACAACACAACTCCCTCTGGTGAGCATCACCAGAAACTACTTCTTCCCGATTGGTTGTGCTGTTCCCAAAGAACAGCACGGCAACAAGTCATGCCTGATGACCATAGCGAGTCGGTCCCACCCCTTCCCATCCCGAACAGGACCGTGAAACGACTCCACGCCGATGATAGTGCGGATTCCCGTGTGAAAGTAGGTAATCGTCAGGCTCCCATGCAGCAACAGAAACCCCACCCCGCAACGGTGGGGTTTCTGCGTTTACGGCGGCGTCAGAATCACTATATAAGTGAGAGCTATGAGTTTGGGGCAGTCAAGCAAGCCTTGACAACAAGCGGTTGTTCCCTCATAATCATCAGTTCTCTGCGGAGGGGTGCCCGAGTGGCTAAAGGGGGCAGACTGTAAATCTGTTGGCTTACGCCTACGTTGGTTCGAATCCAACCTCCTCCACCAGAATGCAAGCTGTGGCAGTAGTCGGGAATCCATGGATCCTTGCGGGTGTAGCTCAATGGTAGAGCAGAAGCCTTCCAAGCTTACGACGAGGGTTCGATTCCCTTCACCCGCTCCAGCAACACAGAAGTAGCGCCCATGTGGCTCAGTGGTAGAGCACTCCCTTGGTAAGGGAGAGGTCGGCAGTTCGATCCTGCCCATGGGCACCAGAAGTACTCGGTGATTGTTTGCGCGCGGCGCAACGTACGGATAAATCCTCTTAGGAGTCGAAAATGGCCAAGGGTAAGTTTGAGCGGACCAAGCCGCACGTGAACGTCGGCACGATCGGTCACGTTGACCACGGCAAGACCACGCTGACGGCAGCGATCACGACGGTGCTGACCAAGAAGTTTGGCGGCGAAGCGAAGGCATACGACCAGATCGACGCGGCGCCGGAAGAAAAGGCACGTGGTATCACGATCAACACGGCACACGTCGAGTACGAAACGGCTAACCGCCACTACGCACACGTCGACTGCCCGGGCCACGCTGACTATGTGAAGAACATGATCACGGGCGCAGCGCAGATGGACGGCGCGATCCTGGTGTGCTCGGCAGCAGACGGCCCGATGCCGCAAACGCGTGAGCACATCCTGCTGGCGCGTCAGGTTGGCGTTCCGTACATCATCGTGTTCCTGAACAAGTGCGACATGGTGGACGACGCTGAGCTGCTGGAACTGGTCGAAATGGAAGTTCGCGAACTTCTGTCGAAGTACGACTTCCCGGGCGACGATACGCCGATCATCAAGGGTTCGGCCAAGCTGGCGCTGGAAGGCGACACGGGCGAGCTGGGCGAAGTGGCGATCATGAACCTGGCCGACGCGCTGGACACGTACATCCCGACGCCGGAGCGCGCAGTTGACGGTGCGTTCCTGATGCCGGTGGAAGATGTGTTCTCGATCTCGGGTCGTGGCACGGTGGTGACGGGTCGCGTTGAGCGCGGCGTCGTGAAGGTCGGCGAGGAAATCGAAATTGTCGGTATCAAGCCGACGGTGAAGACGACCTGCACGGGCGTGGAAATGTTCCGCAAGCTGCTCGACCAGGGTCAGGCGGGCGACAACGTTGGTATCCTGCTGCGCGGCACGAAGCGTGAAGACGTGGAGCGTGGCCAGGTTCTGGCCAAGCCGGGTTCGATCAACCCGCACACGCACTTCACGGCCGAAGTGTATGTGCTGAGCAAGGACGAAGGCGGCCGCCACACGCCGTTCTTCAACAACTATCGTCCGCAGTTCTACTTCCGTACGACGGACGTGACGGGCTCGATCGAGTTGCCGAAGGACAAGGAAATGGTCATGCCGGGCGACAACGTGTCGATTACGGTGAAGCTGATCAACCCGATCGCGATGGAAGAAGGTCTGCGTTTCGCAATCCGCGAAGGCGGCCGTACCGTCGGCGCAGGTGTCGTTGCCAAGATTCTCGAGTAACGCCAGATAGTTCTCGTTAATCGGTAGTTTCGGGGTTGGCGGTGTCGTCAACCCCAAAATGGTTTAGGGGTATAGCTCAACTGGCAGAGCGTCGGTCTCCAAAACCGAAGGTTGGGGGTTCGATTCCCTCTGCCCCTGCCAACTCTCGCGCCGTATGTGGCGCTTCGTTAAGGTGTTATGGCGAATCCTTCCGTCGAAACTGTAAATACATCCGGCGACAAGCTGATGCTCGTCGCGGGCGTATTCTTGGTCTTGGCCGGGTTCGTGGGATTCTTCTGGCTCAGTGGCCAGGAATGGTACGTCCGCGGAGCCGCCTTGGCTGTTGGCGCGATCGCGGGTGTTGCAGTCGGTCTTCTCTCCGCGCCTGGCAAGGGTTTCATCGCTTTCGCCAAAGACTCGTATAAAGAAGTCCGTAAGGTTGTCTGGCCGACTCGCAAAGAGGCCACTCAGACAACGCTGGTGGTGTTCGGCTTCGTGTTCGTCATGGCGATCTTTCTTTGGGTTAGCGATAAATCCATCGAATGGGCGATTTTCTCGGTGATTCTGGGTTGGAAATGATATGAGCGATACTCCGGCATCCCCGAGCGGCAAACGTTGGTACGTCGTGCACGCCTACTCCGGCATGGAGAAGAGCGTGCAACGCGCGCTTCAGGAGCGTATCGAACGTGCTGGCATGCAAGACCAGTTTGGTCAAATCCTCGTTCCGACTGAAGAAGTGGTTGAGGTGAAAGGCGGTCACAAGTCGGTGACCGAGCGTCGTTTCTTCCCGGGCTATGTGCTCGTGGAAATGGAAATGACCGACGAAACGTGGCACCTCGTGAAAAACACGGCAAAGGTGACGGGCTTCGTTGGCGGTGCGCGTAATCGCCCGAGCCCGATTTCCCCGCGGGAAGTCGAGAAGATCATGTCGCAAATGCAGGAAGGCGTGGAGAAGCCACGTCCGAAGACCCTGTTCGAAGTAGGCGAGATGGTGCGGGTGAAGGACGGTCCGTTCACGGATTTCAACGGCAGCGTCGAGGAAGTGAACTACGAAAAGTCGCGCGTCCGTGTTTCCGTTACAATCTTCGGCCGCGCAACGCCGGTCGAACTGGAATTCGGCCAGGTCGAAAAGCTGTAATCCAGAATTCTACGGGACGCACCAATCGGTGCGTCCCGTATTTCGCGCTTACGGTCCGCGCAATGGCCGTTGAGGAGCGTAAGTAGTCAGTTTTTCGGCGAACGCGCGCTACTACTCACTGAATGTCCGCTTGTACTACGGCGGCGTTCCTAAGAGGTTTTCAAAATGGCAAAGAAAATCATCGGCTTTATCAAGCTGCAGATTCCTGCAGGTAAAGCCAACCCGTCGCCGCCGGTCGGTCCGGCACTGGGCCAACGCGGCCTGAACATCATGGAGTTCTGCAAGGCGTTCAACGCGCAGACTCAGGCAATGGAACCGGGTCTGCCGATTCCCGTCGTGATCACCGCGTTCGCGGACAAGAGCTTCACGTTCGTTCTGAAGACGCCGCCGGCTACGGTTCTGATCAAGAAGGCAGCGAAGATCGACAAGGGTTCGAGCAAGCCGCATACCGACAAGGTCGGCAAGATCACGCGCGCTCAAGCTGAAGACATCGCTAAGGCCAAGATGCCCGATCTGACGGCAGCTGACCTGGATGCAGCGGTTCGTACGATCGCTGGTAGCGCCCGCTCGATGGGCATCACCGTGGAGGGCGTGTAAATGGCTAAGCTTTCAAAGCGTCTGCAGGCATTTGCAGCCAAGGTCGATCGTCAAAAGCTGTACGCGATCGACGAAGCTCTGTCGATCGTGAAAGAGTGCGCAAGCGCGAAGTTCGACGAGTCGATCGACGTCGCAGTGCAACTCGGCATCGATGCGAAGAAGTCGGACCAAGTGGTTCGTGGCTCGGTCGTGCTGCCGGCTGGTACCGGTAAGTCGGTTCGCGTGGCCGTGTTTGCGCAAGGCGAAAAGGCTGAGCAAGCTCGTGCAGCTGGCGCCGAAATCGTCGGTATGGAAGACCTGGCTGAACAAGTCAAGGCCGGCAATCTGAACTTCGACATCGTGATCGCTTCGCCGGATACGATGCGCGTCGTCGGTACGCTGGGTCAGATCCTCGGCCCGCGCGGCCTGATGCCGAACCCGAAGGTCGGTACGGTTACGCCGGATGTCGCAACCGCGGTCAAGAACGCCAAGGCTGGTCAGGTGCAATTCCGTGTCGACAAGGCCGGTATTATCCACGCCACCATCGGCCGTGCTTCGTTCGAGCCGACGGCTCTGCGTAGCAACCTGAACGCTCTCGTCGACGCGCTGCAAAAGGCGAAGCCGGCAACGAGCAAGGGCGTGTACCTGCGCAAGGTTGCGCTGTCGAGCACGATGGGCGTTGGCGTTCGCGTCGACCAGGCATCGATCGCAGCACAGTAAGAAATTTCATCGCCTCGATGTGAGTCGAGGCGGTTTTATGGGCTTTGGGCGGTCGCAAGATGGCAGTCTGCATCGTGCGACCGGTTGTCAAAGACCGTTGGCGGGAACGCAGCAGGTAGGCGAACCCTTAATGCAAAGCCAACGCAGATGGCGAACCCGAAAAGGTTTTGTAGTGATGAAACCGTTCGATCTCCGCAGCAATGTGGGCGTTGGGCGGTCGAAATACTCCTGACTGGTCGGACGCCGTTATTGAACGCGGTACACAAGGCGCACGCTGCGTGTATCGAATCTGGAGGTTAACCGTGCCACTCAACAAAGAAAGCAAGCAGGCCGTCGTCGCTGAGGTTGCCGCGCAAGTCGCGAAAGCCCAGACCGTGGTTCTGGCTGAGTATCGTGGGATCACGGTTGGCGATCTGACCAAGCTGCGCGCGAAAGCGCGTGAGCAACAGGTTTACCTTCGCGTGTTGAAAAACACGCTGGCGCGTCGCGCTGTCGAAGGTACCCCGTTTGCTCCTTTGGCAGAGCAGATGACCGGTCCCCTGATCTACGGCATCTCGGAAGATGCCATTGCTGCTGCTAAGGTCGTCAACGACTTCGGCAAGAGCAATGACAAGTTGATCATCAAGGCTGGTTCCTACGAAGGCAAGGTGATGGACAAGGCTGGCGTGCAAACGCTGGCAAACATCCCGAGCCGCGAAGAACTGCTCTCCAAGCTGTTGTACGTTATGCAAGCACCTGTTTCCGGCTTTGCGCGCGCTCTGGCCGCGCTGGCAGAAAAGAAACAAGGCGAAGAAACCGCTGCGTAACGCACTTCAGTCGAGCGTGATTGATCGCTGACTGTATCCGAATTCAATTTAGGAGTATTTCAAATGGCAATCGCAAAAGATGACATCCTCGAGGCAGTAAGCTCGATGTCGGTTCTGGAACTGAACGAGCTGGTCAAGGCGTTCGAAGAAAAGTTTGGCGTGTCGGCAGCTGCTGTTGCAGTGGCAGGCCCGGCAGGTGGCGGCGCTGCAGCTGCTGCTGAAGAGCAAACCGAATTCACGGTCAACCTGACGGAAGTCGGCGCGAACAAGGTTTCGGTCATTAAGGCTGTTCGCGAACTGACGGGTCTTGGCCTGAAGGAAGCGAAGGACCTGGTCGACGGTGCACCGAAGCCTGTTAAGGAATCGGTACCGAAGGCTGCTGCTGAAGAAGCCAAGAAGAAGCTGGAAGAAGCCGGCGCGAAGGCTGAAATCAAGTAAGTTTCAGCGCGTTGTGCGAAGGCTGGCGGTTTTCCACCGCCGGCCTTTTTGTGCTTTGTGGAGATCACGTTTCTGCCGGGTAGTTTCGGCAAGAACATGACCTCAGAAGCCAAAGAAAACCGCCTTTCGGCAACATTGACCGGCGTTTCTCTTTGTCTTCTGAAGCGACTGCAGAAGGCAAGTTTGGTCGGGTAGCGGGCAACACAGGCATCCGCTGCCGTCAGCCAGCGGTTGGTAGCGGCCAACCACCAAGCTTCTAGGCTCGTTCAAGCCATCGGACGGCCATCGGGTCTCAGTCGGTGAACACTCGGGTTGTCTCATCAAGGTATCCTGCCTCGACAACAATGCCCGCCGTGATTCGGAGATCGTATGCAATATTCCTTCACCGAGAAGAAGCGTATTCGCAAGAGTTTTGCGAAGCGCCCCATCGTTCACCAAGTACCTTTCCTGCTGGCTACCCAGCTTGAATCATTCAGCACGTTTCTGCAAGCAGACACGTCGTCCACGCAACGCAAGCCGGAAGGCCTGCAAGCTGCATTCACGTCCGTTTTCCCGATTGTTTCGCATAACGGTTTCGCTCGTCTGGAGTTCGTCAGCTACATGCTGTCGCCGCCGGCATTCAACATCAAGGAATGTCAGCAGCGCGGTTTGACGTACTGCTCCGCACTGCGCGCGAAAGTGCGCCTGGTGCTGCTCGACAAGGAATCGCCGAGCAAGCCGGTCGTCAAGGAAGTGAAGGAACAGGAAGTGTACATGGGCGAAATTCCGCTCATGACGCCGACCGGTTCGTTCGTCATCAACGGCACGGAGCGCGTGATCGTTTCGCAGCTGCACCGTTCGCCGGGCGTGTTCTTCGAACACGACAAGGGCAAGACGCACAGCTCGGGCAAGCTCCTGTTCTCGGCACGTATCATTCCTTACCGCGGTTCGTGGCTCGATTTCGAATTCGATCCGAAGGACGTGCTGTATTTCCGCGTCGACCGTCGCCGTAAGATGCCGGTCACGATCCTGCTGAAGGCGATCGGCCTGACGCCGGAACAGATCCTCGCGAACTTCTTCGTGTTCGACAATTTCACGCTGATGCCGGAAGGCGCACAGATGGAATTCGTTCCGGAGCGTCTGCGTGGCGAAGTCGCACGTTTCGACATTTCGGATCGCGACGGCAACGTGATCGTCCAGAAGGACAAGCGGATCAACGCCAAGCACATTCGCGATCTCGACAACGCGAAGACGAAATTCATTTCGGTGCCGGAAGACTATCTGCTCGGCCGCGTGCTGGCGAAGAACGTCGTTGACGGCGACACCGGTGAAGTCATCGCTAACGCGAACGACGAAATCACCGAAACCGTCCTCGAAAAGCTCCGCGAGTCGAAGATCAAAGATATCCAGACGCTCTACACGAACGATCTGGATCAAGGCCCGTACATTTCGTCGACGCTGCGCATCGACGAAACTGCGGACCGCATGGCTGCACGCATCGCGATCTACCGCATGATGCGCCCGGGCGAACCGCCGACCGAAGAAGCGGTCGAGGCGCTGTTCAACCGCCTGTTCTACAGCGAAGACGCATACGACCTGTCCAAGGTGGGTCGTATGAAGTTCAATCGTCGCGTGGGCCGCGACGAAATCGTCGGACCGATGACGCTGCAAGACGACGACATCCTCGCAACGATCAAGATCCTGGTCGAACTGCGCAACGGCAAGGGCGAAGTGGACGATATCGACCACTTGGGCAATCGTCGTGTGCGTTGCGTCGGCGAACTGGCGGAAAACCAGTTCCGCGCAGGTCTCGTGCGTGTCGAGCGTGCTGTGAAGGAACGCCTCGGCCAGGCCGAAAGCGAAAACCTGATGCCGCACGACCTGATCAACTCGAAGCCGATTTCGTCGGCGATTCGCGAGTTCTTCGGTTCGTCGCAGTTGTCGCAGTTCATGGACCAAACGAACCCGCTGTCGGAAATCACCCACAAGCGCCGTGTTTCGGCACTTGGCCCGGGCGGTTTGACGCGTGAGCGCGCTGGCTTTGAAGTTCGCGACGTGCACCCGACCCACTACGGCCGTGTGTGTCCGATTGAAACGCCGGAAGGTCCGAACATCGGCCTGATCAACTCGCTGGCACTGTACGCGCACCTGAACGAATACGGCTTCCTCGAAACGCCGTATCGCAAGGTCGTCGACAGCAAGGTGACCGATCAGATCGACTATCTGTCGGCGATCGAAGAAGGCCGCTACGTGATCGCTCAGGCGAACGCGGCTGTGGCAGCTGACGGCTCGCTGACCGACGAACTGGTGTCGTCGCGTGAAGCAGGCGAAACGCTGATGGTCACGCCGGACCGCATCCAGTACATGGACGTGGCGCCGTCGCAGATCGTGTCGGTGGCTGCATCGCTGATTCCGTTCCTCGAGCACGATGACGCGAACCGCGCGTTGATGGGTTCGAACATGCAGCGTCAGGCTGTGCCGTGTTTGCGTCCTGAAAAGGCCGTGGTCGGTACGGGTATCGAACGCACGGTGGCAGTCGACTCGGGTACGACGGTTCAGGCATTCCGCGGTGGTGTGGTCGATTACGTCGACGCTGGCCGTATGGTGATTCGCGTGAACGACGATGAAGCCGTTGCTGGCGACGTCGGCGTGGACATCTACAACCTGATCAAGTACACGCGTTCGAACCAGAACACGAACATCAACCAGCGCCCGATCGTGAAGGTCGGCGATATCGTGTCGCGTGGCGACGTGCTGGCTGACGGCGCATCGACCGACCTCGGCGAACTGGCTCTCGGCCAGAACATGCTGGTCGCGTTCATGCCGTGGAACGGCTACAACTTCGAAGACTCGATTTTGATCTCGGAGAAGGTGGTTGCTGATGACCGTTACACGTCGATCCACATCGAAGAACTGAACGTCGTTGCTCGCGATACGAAGCTCGGACCGGAAGAAATCACGCGCGACATCTCGAACCTGGCTGAAGTGCAACTCGGCCGTCTCGACGAGTCGGGCATCGTCTACATCGGCGCTGAAGTCGAAGCAGGCGACGTACTGGTCGGTAAGGTGACGCCGAAGGGCGAAACCCAGCTGACGCCGGAAGAAAAGCTCCTGCGCGCGATCTTCGGCGAGAAGGCTTCGGACGTGAAGGACACGTCGCTGCGCGTGCCGTCGGGCATGAGCGGCACGGTCATCGACGTTCAAGTGTTCACGCGTGAAGGTATTCAGCGCGACAAGCGTGCGCAACAGATCATCGATGATGAACTGAAGCGTTATCGCCTCGACCTGAACGACCAGCTGCGTATCGTGGAAGGCGATGCATTCCAGCGTCTCGCACGTATGCTGACCGGCAAGGTCGCGAACGGCGGTCCGAAGAAGCTCGCGAAGGGTACGAAGATCGAACAGGCTTACCTGGAAGATCTCGACCATTACCACTGGTTCGACATCCGCCTCGCGGACGAGGAAGCAGCGGCACAGCTCGAAGCGATCAAGGACTCGATCGAACAGAAGCGTCACCAGTTCGATCTCGCGTTCGAAGAAAAGCGCAAGAAGCTCACGCAAGGCGACGAACTGCCGCCGGGCGTGCTGAAGATGGTCAAGGTGTATCTGGCAGTCAAGCGCCGTTTGCAGCCTGGCGACAAGATGGCCGGCCGTCACGGTAACAAGGGTGTGGTGTCGAAGATCGTTCCGATCGAAGACATGCCGTACATGGCCGATGGCCGTCCTGCTGACGTCGTGCTCAATCCGCTCGGCGTGCCGTCGCGGATGAACGTGGGTCAGGTTCTCGAAGTGCATCTGGGCTGGGCCGCGAAGGGTCTCGGCTGGCGTATCGGCGAAATGCTGCAACGTCAGGCGAAGATCGCTGAACTGCGCGAATTCCTGACCAAGATCTACAACGAGTCGGGCCGCGCTGAAGAGCTGGACAGCTTCACTGACGACGAAATCGTCGAGTTGGCGAAGAACCTGCGCGAAGGCGTGCCGTTCGCTACGCCGGTGTTCGACGGTGCGACGGAAGAAGAAATGTCGCGCGCGCTGGATCTGGCATTCCCGGACGACATCGCGAAGCAGCTCGGCATGACGCCGTCGAAGAACCAGGTGCGTCTGTACGACGGCCGCACGGGTGAGATGTTCGAACGTACGGTGACGGTCGGCTACATGCATTACCTGAAACTGCACCACTTGGTCGACGACAAGATGCACGCGCGTTCCACGGGCCCGTACTCGCTCGTGACGCAGCAGCCGTTGGGCGGTAAGGCGCAGTTCGGTGGCCAGCGTTTCGGTGAAATGGAAGTGTGGGCGCTCGAAGCGTACGGCGCATCGTACGTGCTGCAAGAAATGCTGACGGTGAAGTCGGACGACGTGACCGGCCGGACCAAGGTGTATGAGAACCTGGTCAAGGGCGATCACGTGATCGACGCCGGCATGCCGGAATCCTTCAACGTGCTCGTGAAGGAAATCCGCTCGCTCGGTATCGACATCGACCTCGACCGCAACTAATCGGACTACGGAGAGAAAGCAATGAAAGCTCTGCTCGATCTATTCAAGCAAGTCCAACAGCCTGAAGTTTTTGACGCGATCAAGATCGGTCTGGCCTCGCCCGACAAGATCCGTTCGTGGTCGTTCGGTGAAGTGAAGAAGCCGGAAACCATCAACTACCGGACGTTCAAGCCGGAACGCGATGGTCTGTTCTGCGCGAAGATCTTCGGGCCGATCAAAGACTACGAATGCCTTTGCGGCAAGTACAAGCGCCTGAAGCATCGTGGCGTGATCTGTGAAAAGTGCGGCGTCGAAGTGACGCTCGCCAAGGTGCGTCGCGAACGGATGGGCCACATTGAGTTGGCCTCGCCGGTTGCGCACATCTGGTTCCTGAAGTCGCTGCCGTCGCGTCTGGGCATGGTGCTCGACATGACGCTGCGTGACATCGAACGCGTGCTGTACTTCGAAGCATACGTGGTGATCGATCCGGGCATGACGCCGCTGAAAGCGCGGCAGATCATGACCGAAGAGGATTACTACAACAAGGTCGAAGAGTACGGTGACGAATTCCGTGCCGAGATGGGCGCGGAAGGCGTGCGCGAACTGCTGCGTGCGATCAACATCGACGAGCAGGTCGAGATGCTGCGTACCGAACTCAAGAACACGGGTTCGGAAGCGAAGATCAAGAAGTACGCGAAGCGCCTGAAGGTGCTCGAGGCTTTCCAGCGTTCGGGCATCAAGCCTGACTGGATGGTGCTCGAAGTGCTGCCGGTGCTGCCGCCGGAACTGCGTCCGCTGGTGCCGCTGGATGGCGGCCGCTTCGCGACGTCGGACCTGAACGACCTGTATCGTCGCGTGATCAACCGTAATAACCGGTTGAAGCGTCTGCTCGAACTGAAGGCGCCTGAAATCATCGTCCGCAACGAAAAGCGGATGCTGCAGGAAGCCGTCGATTCGCTGCTCGATAACGGTCGCCGCGGTAAGGCGATGACCGGCGCGAACAAGCGTCCGCTGAAGTCGCTCGCTGACATGATCAAGGGTAAGGGCGGTCGTTTCCGTCAGAACTTGCTCGGTAAGCGCGTTGACTACTCGGGCCGCTCGGTGATCGTGGTCGGCCCGACGCTCAAGCTGCATCAGTGCGGTCTGCCGAAGCTGATGGCGCTCGAACTGTTCAAGCCGTTCATCTTCAACAAGCTGGAAGTGATGGGTGTCGCTACCACCATCAAGGCTGCGAAGAAGGAAGTCGAGAACCAGACACCGGTGGTGTGGGACATCCTGGAAGAGGTGATCCGCGAGCATCCGGTGATGCTGAACCGTGCGCCGACGCTGCACCGTCTTGGCATTCAGGCTTTCGAGCCGGTGCTGATCGAAGGTAAGGCAATCCAGCTGCATCCGCTCGTTTGCGCGGCGTTCAACGCCGACTTCGACGGGGACCAGATGGCTGTGCACGTGCCGCTGTCGCTCGAAGCGCAGATGGAAGCGCGTACGCTGATGCTGGCGTCGAACAACGTCCTGTTCCCGGCCAACGGCGATCCGTCGATCGTGCCGTCGCAGGATATCGTGCTCGGCCTGTACTACGCGACCCGTGAAGCAGTGAACGCCAAGGGTGAAGGCCTGACGTTCACCGGCGTCTCGGAAGCGCTGCGTGCGTACGAGAACAAGGAAGTCGAGCTGGCCTCGCGCGTCAACGTGCGGATCACGGAAATGGTCCACAACGAAGACACGTCGGAAGGCGCGCCGAAGTTCGTGCCGAAGATCACGCTGTATGCGACGACCGTCGGCCGTTCGATCCTGTCGGAAATCCTGCCGCCGGGCCTGCCGTTCTCGGTGCTGAACAAGCCGCTGAAGAAGAAGGAGATCTCGCGCCTCATCAACACCGCATTCCGCAAGTGCGGTCTGCGTGAAACGGTGATTTTCGCCGACCAGTTGATGCAGTCGGGTTTCCGTCTGGCAACGCGCGCTGGTATCTCGATCTGCGTCGACGACATGCTCGTGCCGCCGCAGAAGGAAACCATCGTCGGCGACGCCGCGAAGAAGGTGAAGGAATACGACCGTCAGTACATGTCGGGTCTCGTCACGTCGCAAGAACGCTACAACAACGTGGTCGACATCTGGTCGGCAACATCGGAAGCGGTCGGCAAGGCGATGATGGAGCAACTGTCGACGGAACCGGTGGTCGATCGCGACGGTAACCAGACGCGTCAGGAGTCGTTCAACTCCATCTATATGATGGCCGACTCGGGTGCTCGGGGTTCCGCAGTCCAGATTCGTCAGCTGGCCGGCATGCGTGGCCTGATGGCGAAGCCGGACGGCTCGATCATCGAGACGCCGATTACGGCGAACTTCCGTGAAGGCCTGAACGTGTTGCAGTACTTCATCTCGACCCACGGTGCACGTAAGGGTCTGGCTGATACGGCACTGAAGACGGCGAACTCGGGTTACCTGACGCGTCGTCTCGTCGACGTCACGCAAGACCTGGTGGTGGTCGAGGACGATTGCGGTACGTCCAACGGCGTCGCCATGAAGGCGTTGGTCGAAGGCGGTGAAGTCGTCGAGGCGCTGCGTGACCGTATCCTCGGTCGAGTGACGGTGGCTGACGTCGTCAATCCGGAATCGCAGGAAACGCTGTACGAAACGGGCACGTTGCTCGACGAAGACGCGGTCGAAGAAATCGAACGCCTCGGCATCGACGAAGTGCGCGTGCGTACGCCGCTGACTTGCGAAACGCGTTACGGTCTGTGCGCAGCCTGCTACGGTCGCGACCTGGGTCGTGGCTCGTCGGTGAACGTCGGTGAAGCGGTCGGCGTGATCGCTGCTCAGTCGATTGGTGAACCGGGCACGCAGCTCACGATGCGTACGTTCCACATCGGTGGTGCGGCATCGCGTGCAGCGGTGGCTTCGTCGGTCGAAGCCAAGTCCAACGGTACGGTTCGTTTCACGGCGACGATGCGTTACGTCACCAACGCGAAGGGCGAGCAGATCGTCATCTCGCGTTCGGGCGAAGCGATGATCACCGACGACCACGGCCGCGAGCGCGAACGTCACAAGGTGCCGTACGGCGCGACGCTGTTGCAACTGGACGGCGCGCAGATCAAGGCCGGCACGCAACTGGCGACGTGGGATCCGATGACGCGTCCGATCATCACCGAGTACGGTGGTACGGTGAAGTTCGAAAACGTCGAAGAAGGCGTGACGGTTGCCAAGCAGATCGACGATGTGACGGGTCTCTCGACGCTGGTCGTGATCGACGTGAAGCGCCGTGGTTCGCAAGCGTCGAAGACGGTGCGCCCGCAGGTCAAGCTGCTCGATGCGAACGGCGAAGAAGTCAAGATCCCGAACACCGAGCACTCGGTGCAGATCGGCTTCCAGGTCGGCGCTCTGATCACCGTGAAGGACGGTCAGCAAGTGCAGGTCGGTGAAGTGCTCGCACGTATCCCGACTGAATCGCAGAAGACGCGTGACATTACCGGCGGTCTGCCGCGTGTGGCGGAACTGTTCGAAGCACGTTCGCCGAAGGACGCAGGTATCCTGGCGGAAGTCACGGGTACGACGTCGTTCGGTAAGGACACGAAGGGCAAGCAGCGTCTCGTTATCACGGACCTCGAAGGCAATCAGCACGAGTTCCTGATCGCGAAGGAAAAGCAGGTTCTGGTGCACGATGGTCAAGTCGTCAACAAGGGCGAAATGATCGTCGACGGGCCGGCGGATCCGCACGACATCCTGCGTTTGCAGGGCGTCGAAGCGCTGTCGCGTTACATCGTGGACGAAGTGCAGGACGTGTACCGTCTGCAAGGTGTGAAGATCAACGACAAGCACATTGAAGTGATCGTTCGTCAGATGCTGCGCCGCGTGCAGATTACGGACAACGGCGATACGCGTTTCATCCCGGGCGAACAGGTCGAGCGGTCGGATATGCTCGACGAGAACGACCGTATGATCGCGGAAGACAAGCGTCCGGCAACGTACGAAAACGTCTTGCTCGGTATCACGAAGGCGTCGCTGTCGACCGATTCGTTCATCTCCGCGGCGTCGTTCCAGGAAACGACCCGCGTGCTGACCGAAGCGGCGATCATGGGCAAGCGCGACGATCTGCGCGGGCTGAAGGAAAACGTGATCGTCGGCCGTCTGATTCCGGCCGGTACGGGTCTCGCGTTCCACAAGGCACGCAAGAGCAAGGAACTGTCCGACCGCGAGCGTTTCGATCAGATCGCAGCGGAAGAGTCGTTCGAATTCGGTACGCCGGAAACCCCGGCCGCCGAACAGCACCACTCAGGCGAGTAAGTCCCGGCGGCGCAAGCCGCTTGGGCTCACCAGCCAGCGAAGCCGCTCAGTTTCGACTGAGCGGCTTTTTTATGTGCGCCGAGCATGCGCAACAGCTTGGGGGTGCAAGTCCCCTGTCCAGCCTGATGGTGGTGAAGGACTAGCGAAACGCAAGGGCGTCGTCGCGAGGCGGGGTCTGAAGGAAGCGTGTAGCAAAGCCACGACCTGACGAACAGAAACCAGATACGAGGCCTACCCGGCCGGCCGGACCCGGTTCCGGGAACTGACAGCGCGCGGTGTGAACCGCAATCTCGCTGCGCAAGCGACCGGTTCGTCCCACGGTGTCTGGCGCTTGAGTTGTAGTCCTGCGCTGAGCATCGCGCTGTCCAAGCGTTACTTCCGCTCCCTCGGCCTTCCATCGGTGGGGCCGTAGCCGATCAACCAATCCGAACCGCCGTGTACGGACCCGTACGCACGGTGGTGTGGGAGGGGTCGGGCCGCGAGGCCTGCCCCTATCCCGATATGTGACCCGCGCCAGATAGTAGTACTTCGCTCCTCCTATTCTTTTTTCGGACTTCTCCAATGGTCCGCGTTCAATTTCTCAAATACCGTGAGTTATTGATCTGGCACCGTCCGCTGGACGAAGCAAGGAGAAATCAATGTCTTACATGTACGAAAAAGCAGAATCTCTGGAAAAATTGCCTGTCGTCGGGACGAAACAATGCGTTGCGTTGGTTAAGCAATTTTCAAAGGCACCTGCATCTTCGCTATGGCGAGAAGGGGCGGCGGTAAAAGGAAATTCTGCGATTAAAAAGGGAACGGCGATAGCCACATTCGTAAAGGCCGTTATCCAAATTGGTCGCATGGAAATCATGCTGCTCTTTACGTTAGTCAAGACAGTTCCGGCTTTGTCGTTATCGATCAGTGGTCAACAAGCGGAACAATTAGAAAAAGACGCCTCCCGTTTCTTGGTAAGGATAAGACTGGACATTTCGTCACGCCCAGTAATAATGGCGATGCGTTGTCGGTTGTCGAGTAATCATGAAAGCACATCGCATTTTCATTTTCCTGGCGGCGCTCCTGACAACGGGTTCGGTTTCTCTGTCCGTTATTGCAGATGAAAGGCCGCTATGTCCGTCTAAGATATCTGTTGTGCAGAGTCTGCGCGGCAAGGCGCCCGACGGCTGGTCAAACTACGATGCGAAGGATGACTACCCGGTTGTCGGCGTATCCTTCTGGTCTGGCGCGCCTAGCAGGAAAGCACTGCTGACTCCGTCGAAGGAAGCGCGTAACAGTAAGGGCACTGTTGCAACCTGGATATTTCCAAAGTCCGATACCGACTACTGGGTTGCTTGCGAATATTCGGGTACGAGCGTCGTGTTGGCGAAGCCACTTGGGACCAAAGCCAGTAGCTGCACGGTGGAATACGACAATCGCTTCTCCAGCCCCGTGGCAAGGAGCTGGAATTGCAAGGCTGAGCCTTGAGTCGATTGGCTGCTCCGTGGCCCAGGCTTAGGCCATGGAGCAGCCCTGCCCAGCAATTTCGCCTGCGAGACCGGCGGAGTGCGCCCAGATAGGGGCGCTCCACCGAGCCCATCCAATGCGTTTCGCTACCCGGCCATCGAATACTGGCCAATCAGCTAATGTTCGCGCTCGGTACGGGTAAAGCCGCGATGCGTTGGTAGAATTCGGGTTCCAGGCAGTCCGCCGTTCTCTTCCAGCTCCATGTCGCGCGCCCTTGAAATCCTCATCGAAGTTTTTGGCTACCCCACATTCCGGGGGCAGCAGCGCGACATCGTCGAGCACGTCGCCGACGGCGGTGATTGTCTCGTACTGATGCCCACAGGCGGTGGTAAATCACTGTGTTACCAGATTCCGTCGCTGGTGCGGCGCGAGGCAGGGCTTGGCGCCGGCATCGTCGTGTCGCCCTTGATCGCGCTGATGCAAGACCAGGTCGCTGCGCTCAAGGAAGTTGGCGTGAGGGCGGCGTATCTGAATTCGACGTTGTCCGGTCCCGAAGCGGCAGCGACCGAGCGGGCATTGCGCGAAGGCGAGATCGATCTGCTCTACGTGGCGCCTGAGCGGCTGATGACCGCCCGCTTCCAGGAGTTGCTCGAGCGCACGCGCATCGGCCTGTTCGCAATCGACGAAGCGCATTGCGTGTCGCAGTGGGGACACGATTTCCGTCCTGAGTATATTCAGCTGTCGGTGCTGCACGAGCGCTTCCCGAACGTGCCGCGCATTGCGCTCACCGCCACTGCCGATGCAATCACGCGTGACGAAATCATCCACCGTCTGGCGCTGGACGATGCGCGCATCTTTGTTTCGAGTTTCGATCGGCCGAACATTCGCTACCGCATCGTCGAAAAAGACAATGCGCGCACGCAACTGCTCGACTTCATTCGCGCGGAACACTCGAAGCCGGACGGCACGACCGACGCCGGCGTGGTCTATTGCCTGTCGCGCCGCAAGGTTGAAGAAACGGCGGAGTGGCTGAAAGAAAAGGGTATGCGCGCGTTGCCGTACCACGCCGGCATGGAGTTCGAAATCCGCCAGAAGCATCAGGAGATGTTTCAGCGCGAGGAGGGCATCGTGATGTGCGCGACGATCGCGTTCGGCATGGGTATCGACAAACCCGACGTACGCTTTGTGGCTCACCTTGATCTGCCGAAGAGTGTCGAAGGGTACTACCAGGAAACAGGCCGTGCGGGCCGCGATGGCATGCCGGCCAATGCCTGGATGGCGTACGGTCTCGGCGACGTCGTGCAGCAGCGCAAGATGATCGAAGAATCCGACGCCGATGACGCGCATAAGCGCGTGCAGACCGGCAAACTCGACGCCTTGCTCGGTTTGTGCGAGGCGGCGACCTGCCGGCGCGTGCGGCTGCTTGCGTACTTCGGCGAGTCGAGCAAGCCGTGCGGCAACTGTGATAACTGTCTGGAGCCGCCAGACACATGGGATGCGACGCGTGAAGCACAGATGGCGTTGTCATGCGTGTTCCGCGCGCAGCGCGCAAGTGGTTTTCACTTCGGCGCCGGTCACCTGATCGATATCCTGCGGGGCAACCGCAGCGAGAAGATTATGCAACGTGGTCACGAGAAGCTGACCACGTTCGGGATCGGCGCGGCGCTCGGTGAGCCGGAGTGGCGCGCCGTGTTTCGCCAGCTCGTCGCGTTCGGCTATCTGAGCGTCGACCACGAAGGATTTGGCTCGCTGGTGCTCACTGAGGCCAGTAAAGCGGTGTTGAAGGGCGAGCAGAACGTCACGATGCGCCGCTACGTAAAGCCGACGCGCACTCGCCAGTCGTCTGGACGAACCAGTGAGCGAGCCGACCCGACGATCGGCATGGGGCCGCGCGAACGTGCCCGCTGGGACCGCCTGCGGGCCTGGCGCACCGAAACCGCGAAAAGCGACGGTGTGCCGGCCTACGTCATTTTCCACGACGCCACGCTAGCGGAAATTGCCCGTAACGGTCCCGATTCGATCGAAGATTTGCGCGGCATTCCAGGCATGGGCGCACGCAAACTCGACCGTTTCGGCGACGAGTTGCTGGAAGTCGTCGGCGCCGACTGAGCCGTGTGCGGGTTGGCAGGCGTGCGAAACATTGCAACCTGTTGACTCGCTTAGTGTTTTCGGAATATTATGCTAGGTTCCGGTTCTTGGAATGCCCGCGCGCGGAGTCAATTCATGCGTGACAGTCTGGTCCGGAAGTTCGATGCGCAATCGTTTCTGCTTTGCCCGGAAACAGATGCGTCGATTTTGTTCAATTTCAGGAATAAACAATGCCAACCATCAATCAACTGGTTCGCAAAGGCCGCGCGTCGGAAACGACGAAGAGCAAGAGCCCGGCTTTGCAGGACTGCCCCCAGCGTCGCGGCGTGTGCACCCGTGTGTACACCACGACGCCTAAGAAGCCGAACTCGGCACTTCGTAAGGTTGCTAAGGTGCGCCTGACGAACGGCTTCGAAGTCATCTCGTACATCGGTGGTGAAGGCCACAACCTGCAGGAACACTCGGTCGTGCTGATTCGCGGCGGCCGTGTTAAGGACTTGCCGGGTGTGCGTTACCACATGGTTCGCGGCTCGCTGGATACCCAGGGCGTCAAGGATCGTAAGCAAGCTCGCTCGAAGTACGGTGCGAAGCGTGCCAAGGCTGGCAAGTAATAGCCGGTCAGTGTAGTTTCAGGTCGCCTGCAAAGGCGGTAATAGCGGTGGTGCCGGAATCGCCGGTGCTGTCGAGTAAGTGGTCACCCGACCAGGCTGGTAAGTCGTTAGAGATGAATCGGGTTAGTTGGTGGCCGCGGGGCTAAAAATAGCTCCAACTGAAAAGTAAAGGAAGAAACATGCCGCGTCGTCGCGAAGTCCCCAAGCGGGAAGTGTTGCCGGATCCGAAGTTCGGTAACGTAGATGTAGCTAAGTTCATGAACGTGCTGATGCTCTCCGGCAAGAAGTCGGTTGCCGAGCGCATCGTGTACGGCGCTTTCGAACAGATCCAGACCAAGGGTGGCAAGGACCCGCTGGAAGTGTTCACGGTGGCGCTCAACAACGTCAAGCCGGTGGTGGAAGTTAAGAGCCGCCGCGTTGGTGGTGCGAACTATCAGGTTCCGGTCGAAGTGCGTCCGTCGCGTCGTATGGCATTGGCGATGCGTTGGTTGCGTGAAGCCGCGAAGAAGCGCAGCGAAAAATCGATGGCCCTGCGTTTGGCAGGTGAGCTCTCCGAAGCGGCCGAAGGCCGTGGCGGCGCGATGAAGAAGCGCGACGAAGTTCACCGGATGGCAGAAGCCAACAAGGCGTTCTCGCACTTCCGTTTCTAAGCTTCCCGAACCCGGGTTAGCAGAAAAAGCGGAAAGAAATTCCGGGCGGGTGCGCTTACAAAGCGCCTCGCCCGTTTGTGTTACAGCGCGATGGGTATTTTCTCGCATCGCGTCATCCCAATAGAGGATCAAAGTGGCTCGCAAGACACCTATCGAGCGCTACCGTAACATCGGTATTAGCGCTCACATCGACGCCGGCAAAACGACGACGACCGAGCGCATCCTGTTCTATACCGGCGTGAACCACAAGATTGGTGAAGTTCACGACGGCGCTGCCACCATGGACTGGATGGAGCAGGAGCAGGAACGCGGCATCACGATCACGTCCGCTGCTACCACGGCATTCTGGAAAGGCATGGCCGGCGACCGCGCTGAGCACCGCATCAACATCATCGACACGCCGGGCCACGTCGACTTCACGATTGAAGTTGAGCGCTCGATGCGCGTGCTCGACGGCGCATGCATGGTGTACTGCGCAGTGGGCGGCGTGCAGCCGCAGTCGGAAACCGTGTGGCGTCAGGCTAACAAGTACAAGGTTCCCCGTCTCGCGTTCATCAACAAGATGGACCGTACCGGTGCGAACTTTTTCAAGGTCTACGACCAGCTCAAGCTGCGTCTGAAGGCGAACCCGGTTCCGGTCGTGGTGCCTATCGGCGCGGAAGAAAACTTCACGGGCGTCGTCGATCTGCTGAAGATGAAGGCGATCATTTGGGACGACGCGTCGCAAGGCACGAAGTTCTCGTACGAAGAGATCCCGGCGGAACTGCTCGACTCGTGCAACGAGTGGCGCGAGAAGATGGTCGAAGCGGCTGCTGAGTCGAACGAAGACCTGATGAACAAGTACCTCGAAGAGGGCGAGCTGACGGAAGCGGAGATCGTCAAGGGTCTGCGCGACCGTACGATCGCTTGCGAAATCCAGCCGATGCTGTGCGGTACCGCGTTCAAGAACAAAGGCGTGCAACGTATGCTGGACGCCGTGCTCGACTTCCTGCCGTCGCCGATCGACATCCCGCCGGTTACCGGCGAGCTGGAAAACGGTGAGCAAGGTGAGCGCCGCGCTGCTGACGACGAAAAGTTCTCGGCACTGGCATTCAAGATCATGACGGATCCGTTCGTCGGCCAGTTGATCTTCTTCCGTGTGTACTCGGGCGTTGTGAATTCGGGCGACACGGTGCTGAACGCGACCAAGGACAAGAAGGAACGTTTGGGTCGTATTCTGCAGATGCACGCGAACCAGCGCGAAGAAATCAAGGAAGTGCGCGCAGGCGACATCGCTGCAGCAGTCGGCCTGAAGGACGCGACGACCGGTGACACGCTGTGTGATCCGCAAAGCCCGATCGTGCTCGAGCGCATGATTTTCCCGGAGCCGGTGATTTCGCAGGCTGTTGAGCCGAAGACGAAGCCGGACCAGGAAAAGATGGGGCTGGCCCTGAACCGTCTGGCTCAGGAAGATCCGTCGTTCCGCGTTCAAACGGACGAAGAATCGGGTCAAACCATTATTTCGGGCATGGGCGAGCTCCACCTGGAAATTCTGGTTGACCGGATGAAGCGTGAATTCGGCGTCGAAGCAACCGTCGGCAAGCCGCAAGTGGCGTATCGTGAAACGATCCGCGGCAAGGCGGTAGACGTCGACGGCAAGTTCGTCAAGCAGTCGGGTGGTCGCGGCCAGTATGGTCACGCGGTCATCACGCTCGAGCCGAATGAGCAGGGCAAGGGCTACGAGTTCCTGGACGAGATCAAGGGCGGTGTGATTCCGCGTGAATACATCCCGGCAGTCGACAAGGGTATCCAGGAAACGCTGAAGGCTGGCGTGCTGGCAGGCTTCCCGGTCGTTGACGTGAAGGTTCACCTGACGTTCGGTTCGTACCACGACGTTGACTCGAACGAAAATGCGTTCCGCATGGCCGGTTCGATGGCGTTCAAGGAAGCAATGCGCAAGGCGCAGCCGGTCATCCTCGAACCGATGATGGCTGTGGAAGTCGAAACGCCGGAAGACTACATGGGCAACGTGATGGGCGACCTGTCGGGCCGTCGCGGTATTGTTCAGGGCATGGAAGACATGATTGGCGGCGGCAAGATCGTTCGCGCCGAAGTGCCGCTGTCGGAAATGTTCGGCTACTCGACGTCGCTGCGTTCACTGAGCCAGGGTCGTGCGACGTACACGATGGAGTTCAAGCACTACTCCGAAGCACCGCGCAACGTGTCTGAAGCGATCATCAACGCGAAGTCGAAGTAAGCGCGCGGCAAGTCATTCAACGATTAACTTTTTGAAAGAAGAGAAACATGGCTAAAGGTAAATTCGAACGGACCAAGCCGCACGTGAACGTCGGCACGATCGGTCACGTTGACCACGGCAAGACCACGCTGACGGCAGCGATCACGACGGTGCTGACCAAGAAGTTTGGCGGCGAAGCGAAGGCATACGACCAGATCGACGCGGCGCCGGAAGAAAAGGCACGTGGTATCACGATCAACACGGCACACGTCGAGTACGAAACGGCTAACCGCCACTACGCACACGTCGACTGCCCGGGCCACGCTGACTATGTGAAGAACATGATCACGGGCGCAGCGCAGATGGACGGCGCGATCCTGGTGTGCTCGGCAGCAGACGGCCCGATGCCGCAAACGCGTGAGCACATCCTGCTGGCGCGTCAGGTTGGCGTTCCGTACATCATCGTGTTCCTGAACAAGTGCGACATGGTGGACGACGCTGAGCTGCTGGAACTGGTCGAAATGGAAGTTCGCGAACTTCTGTCGAAGTACGACTTCCCGGGCGACGATACGCCGATCATCAAGGGTTCGGCCAAGCTGGCGCTGGAAGGCGACACGGGCGAGCTGGGCGAAGTGGCGATCATGAACCTGGCCGACGCGCTGGACACGTACATCCCGACGCCGGAGCGCGCAGTTGACGGTGCGTTCCTGATGCCGGTGGAAGATGTGTTCTCGATCTCGGGTCGTGGCACGGTGGTGACGGGTCGCGTTGAGCGCGGCGTCGTGAAGGTCGGCGAGGAAATCGAAATTGTCGGTATCAAGCCGACGGTGAAGACGACCTGCACGGGCGTGGAAATGTTCCGCAAGCTGCTCGACCAGGGTCAGGCGGGCGACAACGTTGGTATCCTGCTGCGCGGCACGAAGCGTGAAGACGTGGAGCGTGGCCAGGTTCTGGCCAAGCCGGGTTCGATCAACCCGCACACGCACTTCACGGCCGAAGTGTATGTGCTGAGCAAGGACGAAGGCGGCCGCCACACGCCGTTCTTCAACAACTATCGTCCGCAGTTCTACTTCCGTACGACGGACGTGACGGGCTCGATCGAGTTGCCGAAGGACAAGGAAATGGTCATGCCGGGCGACAACGTGTCGATTACGGTGAAGCTGATCAACCCGATCGCGATGGAAGAAGGTCTGCGTTTCGCAATCCGCGAAGGCGGCCGTACCGTCGGCGCAGGTGTCGTTGCCAAGATTCTCGAGTAAAATCGCGGATTGAATTTGCAGTAAGTGGTGCCCGGAGCCGGGCGCCGGCCCACAGCGGGCGCCCGGCTCTACGTTCTTTTACTATCTGGCGGCGCAATACCGCCTCGCTCTTTCCAAGGAATTGTCATGCAGAACCAGAAAATCCGTATTCGCCTGAAGGCTTTCGACTATCGCCTGATCGATCAATCGGCAGCTGAAATCGTCGACACGGCAAAGCGGACTGGCGCAATCGTTCGTGGTCCGGTGCCCCTGCCGACCCGCATTCAACGTTTCGACATCCTGCGTTCGCCGCACGTCAACAAGACGTCGCGCGATCAGCTCGAAATCCGTACGCACCAACGCCTGATGGACATCGTCGATCCGACGGACAAGACCGTCGACGCACTGATGAAGCTTGACCTGCCGGCTGGCGTGGACGTGGAAATCAAGCTGCAATAAGGCTTCCAGAGGTTGTCCGGCTTGCCGGGCAATGCTAAGTCATTGATTGCTTGCGGAAAACGAAAAGCCTCGCTATAATGCAAGGCTTTTCGCGCATTTGCGCAAAAAAGTCGGTGCGCTGCAGCATGAATTCATGCCCGAAACGGCACCGGCATTTTGTAAATTAGCCCCGACCAATCGCAGTCGGGAATGGAGAAAACGATGAGCCTTGGACTCGTAGGTCGCAAGGTTGGCATGACCCGTATCTTCACGGCAGAAGGGGATTCGATTCCCGTTACCGTGCTGGACGTGTCCGACAACCGCGTGACGCAGATCAAGACTGTTGAAACCGACGGCTACACGGCCGTGCAGGTTGCATTCGGTACGCGCCGTGCATCGCGTGTGACGAAGCCGTTGGCCGGTCATCTCGCCAAAGCCGGTGTTCAAGCCGGTGAAATCCTCAAAGAATTCCAGATCGATGCTGCCAAGGCTGCCGAGTTGTCGAACGGCACCGTGGTCGGTCCCGACCTGTTCGAAGTAGGCCAGAAGGTCGACGTGCAAGGCGTGTCGATCGGTAAGGGCTACGCCGGTACCATCAAGCGTTACAACTTCGCATCCGGCCGTGCATCGCACGGTAACTCGCGCTCGCACAACGTGCCGGGTTCAATCGGTATGGCGCAGGATCCGGGTCGTGTTTTCCCGGGTAAGCGCATGACCGGTCACATGGGTGACGATACGGTAACCGTGCAAAACCTCGAAATCGCTCGTATCGACGCTGACCGCAAGCTGTTGCTGGTCAAGGGCGCCGTTCCGGGTGCAAAGGGTGGCAAGGTATTCGTTACGCCGGCCGTGAAGACGCGTGCCGTGAAAGGAGCGAAATAATGGAACTTAAGCTCCTGAATGCCAATGGTCAGGAAGGCGCAGGCGTTAGCGCGTCGGACGTCGTGTTCGGCCGCGATTACAACGAAGCCCTGATTCACCAGGTTGTGGTGGCGTACCAGGCGAATGCCCGTAGCGGTAACCGCGCGCAGAAGGATCGTGAGCAAGTCAAGCACACGACCAAGAAACCGTGGCGCCAGAAGGGTACGGGCCGCGCCCGCGCCGGTATGTCGTCGAGCCCGCTGTGGCGCGGCGGTGGCCGGATCTTCCCGAATTCGCCGGAAGAAAACTTTTCGCACAAGGTCAACAAGAAGATGCATCGCGCAGGTCTCTGCTCGATCTTCTCGCAGCTGGCCCGCGAAGGCCGCATCTCGGTGGTCGACGAGCTGACGCTCGAAGCGCCGAAGACGAAGCTGCTGGCCGAAAAATTCAAGGCGATGGGTCTCGACTCCGTGCTGGTGATTACCGACACGGTTGACGAAAACCTGTACCTCGCGTCGCGCAACCTCGCCCATGTGGCGGTTGTCGAGCCGCGTTACGCCGACCCGCTGTCGCTGATCTACTTCAAGAAGATCCTGATCACGAAGGCTGCGGTCGCCCAGATCGAGGAGTTGCTGTCATGAGCGAGATTCGCAAGAACGATCATCGTTTGATGCAGGTCCTGCTCGCGCCGGTGATCTCCGAAAAGGCGACGCTGGTGGCCGACAAGAACGAGCAAGTTGTGTTCGAAGTCGCGCCCGATGCCACGAAGCAGGAAGTGAAAGCTGCAGTCGAGCTGCTGTTCAAGGTGGAGGTCAATTCCGTCAACGTGCTGGTCTCGAAGGGCAAAGCCAAGCGCTTTGGCCGCTTCATGGGCAAGCGCAAAGACGTGAAGAAGGCATACGTCTGCCTGAAGCCCGGCCAGGAAATCAACTTTGAAGCGGAGGCCAAGTAATCATGGCAATCGTTAAAGTTAAGCCGACTTCGCCGGGTCGCCGCGCGATGGTCAAGGTGGTCAACAAGGATCTGCATAAGGGCAAGCCGTTCGCACCGCTGCTCGACTCGCAATCCTCGACCGCCGGCCGTAACAACAACGGCCACATCACCACGCGTCATAAGGGTGGTGGTCACAAGCATCACTATCGTGTCGTCGATTTCCGTCGCACGAAGGATGGCATTCCGGCAAAGGTCGAACGTCTTGAGTACGATCCGAACCGTAGCGCGAACATCGCGCTGGTTCTGTACGCAGACGGCGAGCGCAAGTACATCATCGCTCCTAAGGGTGTGACGGTTGGTCAGCAACTGATGTCGGGTTCGGAAGCGCCGATCCGCGCAGGTAACACGCTGCCGATCCGCAACATTCCGGTCGGTACGACGATCCACTGCATCGAAATGCTGCCGGGCAAGGGCGCGCAAATGGCGCGTTCGGCTGGTACGTCGGCGATGTTGCTGGCTCGTGAAGGCATCTACGCACAGGTCCGCCTGCGCTCGGGTGAAATCCGCCGCGTTCACGTTGAATGCCGCGCGACGATTGGTGAAGTTGGCAACGAAGAGCACAGCCTCCGTCAAATCGGTAAGGCTGGCGCGAACCGCTGGCGCGGTATCCGCCCGACGGTGCGTGGCGTTGCAATGAACCCGGTCGATCACCCGCACGGTGGTGGTGAAGGCAAGACGGCTGCAGGTCGCGATCCGGTGAGCCCGTGGGGCACGCCTGCTAAGGGTTATCGCACCCGCAGCAACAAGCGCACGACGAGCATGATCGTCCAGCGCCGTCACAAGCGTTAAGGAGTAGGCAATGGCACGTTCTGTAAAAAAAGGTCCGTTCTGCGACGCCCATTTGCTGAAGAAAGTTGAGGCGGCTGCAGCTTCGCGGGATAAGAAGCCGATCAAAACCTGGTCGCGCCGTTCGACGATTCTGCCGGATTTCATCGGTCTGACGATTGCTGTGCACAACGGCCGTCAACACGTCCCGGTGTACATCTCGGAAAACATGGTCGGCCACAAGCTTGGCGAGTTCGCATTGACCCGGACGTTCAAGGGTCATGCAGCCGACAAGAAGGCTAAGAAATAAGGGGCTCATGATGGAAGTGAAAGCAATTCATCGCGGTGCCCGCATCTCGGCGCAGAAAACGCGCCTTGTGGCTGACCAGATCCGCGGTTTGCCGGTCGACAAGGCGCTGAACGTTCTGACGTTCTCGCCGAAGAAGGCTGCGGGAATCGTGAAAAAGGTCGTGCTGTCGGCGATCGCGAATGCGGAGCATAACGAAGGCGCCGATATCGATGAGCTCAAGATCACGAGCATCTACATCGACAAGGCTGCATCGCTCAAGCGTTTTACTGCGCGCGCTAAAGGCCGTGGTAACCGCATCGAGAAGCAATCCTGTCACATCACTGTGACGGTCGGGAATTAAGGGGTCATACGATGGGACAGAAAATTCATCCGACTGGCTTCCGTTTGGCCGTCAGCCGCAATTGGGCGTCGCGTTGGTACGCGAACAACAACAATTTCGCGGCGATGTTGCAGGAAGACATCGGTGTTCGTGAATACCTGAAGAAGAAGCTGAAAAACGCTTCGGTTGGTCGCGTCGTTATCGAGCGCCCGGCGAAAAACGCGCGCATCACGATTTATAGCTCGCGTCCGGGTGTGGTCATCGGTAAGAAGGGCGAGGATATCGAGCTGCTGAAGTCGGAACTGCAACGCCGCATGGGCGTTCCGGTCCACGTCAACATCGAAGAAATCCGCAAGCCGGAAACCGATGCGCAACTGATCGCGGATTCGATCACGCAACAGCTCGAGCGCCGGATTATGTTCCGCCGCGCGATGAAGCGTGCGATGCAAAACGCAATGCGTCTGGGTGCTCAAGGCATCAAGATCATGAGCGCAGGCCGCCTGAACGGTATCGAAATCGCTCGTACGGAATGGTATCGCGAAGGTCGCGTGCCCCTTCATACGCTGCGTGCTGATATCGACTACGCAACTTCGGAAGCGAAGACGACGTACGGCATCATCGGCGTGAAGGTGTGGGTCTACAAGGGCGACACGCTCGGCCGTAACGACGCACCGGTGGTTGAAGAAGTCGCCGAAGAAAAGCGTCCGCGCCGCAACGCACGTCCGGGTGGCGATCGCCGTCCGCGTCGCGATGGTGAAGGTGGTGGCCCGGCAGGTGCACGCCGTGGCGCTCCTCGTCGTGCTGGCGGTGCCGGCGGCGACGGGAAGACTGGAGAATAACGATGCTGCAACCGAAACGCAGAAAGTATCGCAAAGAGCAGAAGGGTCGTAACACCGGTATCGCTACCCGCGGCAACGCGGTGTCGTTCGGTGAGTTCGGCCTGAAGGCTATCGGTCGTGGTCGCTTGACCGCGCGCCAGATTGAAGCGGCACGTCGTGCAATGACGCGTCACATCAAGCGTGGTGGCCGCATCTGGATCCGCATCTTCCCGGACAAGCCGATCTCGCACAAGCCGGCCGAAGTACGTATGGGTAACGGTAAAGGTAACCCTGAGTACTACGTCGCAGAGATTCAACCGGGCAAGATGCTGTACGAAATGGATGGCGTAACCGAAGAGCTGGCACGCGAAGCGTTCCGTCTGGCCGCAGCTAAGCTGCCGCTCAAGACGACGTTTATCGTGCGTCAGCTCGGCGCCTAAGGAGCAAATGATGAAGGCTTCCGAACTTCACCAGAAAGATCAGGCCGCGCTCAACAAGGAGCTGTCGGACCTGTTGAAGGCGCAATTCGGCCTGCGCATGCAACTCGCGACCCAGCAGCTCACGAACACGAGCCAGCTGAAGAAGGTTCGTCGCGACATCGCACGTGTGCGGACCGTCCTGACTGAGAAGGCGAACCAGAAATGAACGATAGCGTAAAAACCTCGCTCAAGCGGACGCTGGTCGGCAAGGTCGTCAGCAACAAGATGGACAAGACGGTCACCGTGCTGGTTGAGCATCGCGTGAAGCACCCGATCTACGGCAAGTACGTTGTGCGTTCGAAGAAGTACCACGCGCACGACGATGCGAACACGTACAACGAGGGTGACCTCGTTGAAATCCAGGAAACGCGTCCGATTTCGAAGACGAAAGCTTGGGTTGTGGCTCGCCTGGTCGAGGCTGCTCGCGTCATCTGACGCCGCAAAGTTGTAGAAGTAATTGAAATCGCAGTAAGTTTCGCTTGCAAGACCGAGATTATCAGTTATAATCTCGGTCTTCCCTCTTTTATGGGAGCCCCGTCGCGGGCGAAGTTGGTGGGGGAAGCGGTGCAGGCGCCAGTCTGTTCCGAAGGATTCACCGGATTGCGATGGCGGGTTTCGTTTGCCGTCGCTGCTGTTCTAACCCAAGCAGCCGATTGGCTGACGGGACCAAGACTGACCGGGTACGCCATGGTGGTGTGGCCGGATTAAGTTGGGAAAGATAAACCATGATCCAGACCGAAACTCGGCTTGAAGTGGCCGACAACACGGGTGCGCGTGAAGTCATGTGCATCAAGGTGCTCGGCGGCTCGAAGCGTCGTTATGCCAGCATTGGCGACATCATCAAGGTGACCGTCAAAGAAGCAACGCCGCGCGGGCGCGTGAAGAAAGGCGAAATTTATAACGCCGTGGTGGTTCGTACCGCCAAGGGCGTGCGCCGTCAGGACGGCTCGCTGATCAAGTTCGATGGCAATGCCGCAGTGTTGTTGAATGCCAAGCTCGAACCTATTGGCACCCGTATTTTCGGGCCTGTCACGCGCGAGTTGCGCAGCGAACGATTCATGAAGATCGTTTCGTTGGCACCTGAAGTGCTGTAAGGAGTCGCGATGAACAAGATTCGCAAAGGTGACGAAGTTATCGTCATCACCGGCAAAGATAAGGGCAAGCGCGGCATCGTGCTGTCCGTTGGCGAAGGCAAAGTGATTGTCGAGGGCATTAACCTCGTCAAGAAACACGTCAAGCCGAACCCGATGAAGGGTACGACGGGCGGTGTGGAAGCCAAGACGATGCCGCTGCAAATTTCGAACGTCGCATTGGTCGACGCGAATGGCAAGGCGTCGCGTGTAGGCATCAAGGTCGAAGGAGACAAGAAAGTCCGTTTCCTTAAGACGACCGGTGCCGAGCTGAGCGCCTGACGCAGCGGAGTAAAAAAATGGCTCGTTTGCAAGAGTTTTACAAAGAAAAGGTTGTACCCGGCCTCATCGAGAAGTTCGGTTACAAGTCCGTGATGGAAGTGCCGCGCATCACCAAGATCACCCTGAACATGGGCCTTGGCGAAGCGGTTGCTGACAAGAAGATCATCGAAAACGCCGTTGGCGACCTGACGAAGATCGCAGGCCAGAAGCCGGTGATCACGAAGGCACGCAAGGCAATCGCTGGCTTCAAGATCCGTCAGGGCTATCCGATCGGTGCAATGGTCACGTTGCGTGGTCAGGCAATGTACGAATTTCTGGACCGTTTCGTGACGGTTGCGCTCCCCCGTGTGCGTGACTTCCGTGGCGTGTCGGGTCGTGCGTTCGATGGTCGCGGCAACTACAACATCGGTGTGAAAGAGCAGATCATTTTCCCCGAAATCGACTACGACAAGATCGACGCACTGCGTGGGCTGAACATCAGCATCACGACGACTGCGAAGACCGACGACGAAGCAAAGGCTCTGCTCGCCAGCTTCAAGTTCCCGTTCAGAAACTGAGGTTACCGTGGCTAAACTGGCACTGATCGAACGTGAAAAGAAGCGTGCTCGCCTCGCTGCTAAGTACGCTCCCAAGCGTACCGAGTTGAAGGCGATCATTGGCGATATGAGCAAGACGGACGAAGAGCATTACGCAGCACGTCTGGAACTGCAACAACTGCCGCGCAACTCTAACCCGACCCGTAAGCGCAATCGTTGCGCAATTACCGGTCGTCCGCGCGGTACGTTCCGTAAATTCGGGCTGGCGCGTAACAAGATTCGCGAAATCGCGTTCCGCGGCGAGATCCCTGGCCTGACCAAGGCGAGCTGGTAATAGGAGAAACGTAAATGAGCATGAGTGATCCTATCGCCGATATGCTGACTCGCATCCGCAACGCGCAGATGGTCGAGAAAGTTTCGGTGACAATGCCCTCGTCGAAAGTCAAGGTTGCGATTGCGCAGGTCCTGAAGGACGAAGGCTATATCGATGATTTCGCAGTGAAGTCCGAAGGTGCGAAGTCTGAATTGAACATCGTGTTGAAGTACTACGCTGGCCGTCCGGTTATCGAGCGCATTGAACGCGTCTCGAAGCCTGGTCTGCGTGTGTACCGCGGCCGTAACGACATCCCCGTGGTCATGAATGGTCTCGGCGTGGCAATCGTGTCGACGCCGAAGGGCGTGATGACGGACCGCAAGGCGCGTGCAACGGGCGTTGGCGGCGAAGTCATCTGCTACGTCGCTTAAGGCCGAAAGGAGAGAAACATGTCTCGAGTAGGTAAAAGCCCGATCGCGCTGCAAGGCGCAGAAGTGGCCCTGAGCGACGAACGCATTACCGTCAAGGGCCCGCTGGGTACGATTTCGCAGGCTGCGAACAGCCTCGTGAAGGTGGTGAACGACAACGGCACGCTGAAGTTCGAGCCGGTTGACGAAAGCCGCGAAGCGAATGCGATGTCGGGCACGATGCGCGCACTGGTTGCGAACATGGTGAACGGCGTGACGAAGGGTTTCGAGCGCAAGCTGACGCTGGTTGGCGTCGGTTACCGCGCGCAGGCGCAAGGCGACAAGCTGAACCTGTCGCTGGGTTTCTCGCACCCTGTGGTGCACCAGATGCCGGAAGGCGTCAAGGCTGAAACCCCGACGCAAACCGAAATCGTGATCAAGGGGATCAATAAGCAACAAGTTGGCCAAGTCGCTGCAGAAGTGCGCGGCTATCGCCCGCCGGAGCCCTACAAGGGCAAGGGTGTGCGCTACGCCAACGAGGTTGTGATCCTCAAAGAAACGAAGAAGAAGTAAGGGTGCGCAATCATGGATAAGACTCAATCTCGCCTGCGCCGCGCTCGTCAGACGCGTATCAAGATCGCTGAGCTGCAGGTCGCGCGTCTCGCCGTGCATCGCACGAACACGCACATCTATGCGCAAGTGTTCTCGCCGTGCGGCACCAAGGTGCTCGCCAGCGCGTCGACGCTCGAAGCCGAAGTGCGTGCGCAACTGGCTGATCAGACAGGCAAGGGCGGCAACGTCGCTGCTGCGACCCTGATCGGTAAGCGCATTGCAGAAAAGGCTAAGGCTGCCGGCATCGAATCCGTCGCCTTCGACCGTTCTGGTTTCCGTTACCACGGCCGCGTGAAAGCGCTGGCTGATGCGGCACGCGAAGCCGGACTCAAGTTCTAAGGGAAGAATTCGTCATGGCAAAGATGCAAGCGAAAGTTCAGGCTGACGAACGCGACGACGGCCTTCGTGAAAAAATGATTTCGGTCAACCGCGTGACCAAGGTTGTGAAGGGTGGCCGGATTCTCGGTTTCGCCGCACTGACCGTGGTTGGCGACGGTGATGGCCGCGTCGGTATGGGCAAGGGCAAGGCGAAGGAAGTGCCGGTCGCTGTTCAGAAGGCGATGGAACAGGCTCGCCGCAACATGTTCAAGGTGCCGCTTAAGAACGGTACCCTGCAGCACGAAGTGCACGGTAAGCACGGCGCATCGATGGTCCTCCTCGCTCCGGCGAAGGACGGTACCGGTGTGATCGCTGGCGGCCCGATGCGCGCAGTGTTCGACGTGATGGGCGTGCAGAACGTTGTGGCCAAGAGCCACGGTTCGACGAACCCGTACAACCTCGTTCGTGCAACGCTCGACGGGCTGCGCAAGCAGTCCACGCCGGGTGACATCGCGGCGAAGCGTGGCAAGTCCGTCGAAGATATTCTGGGCTAAAGGTGGACACCATGTCTGATAAAACTGTCAAGGTCCAGCTCGTCAAGAGCCTGATCGGCACCCGTGAAACGCACCGTGCAACGGTGCGTGGCTTGGGTCTGCGCCGACTCAACTCGGTTAGCGAGTTGCAGGACACGCCGGCTGTGCGCGGCATGATCAACAAGGTTTCGTACCTCGTTAAGGTCATCAGCTAAGCGGCTGACCAGGACTCAAGGAGTTGATAATGGAATTGAATAACCTGAAGCCGGCTGAAGGTTCGAAGCACGCTAAGCGTCGCGTCGGCCGCGGTATCGGCTCCGGTCTGGGCAAGACTGCTGGCCGTGGTCACAAGGGTCAGAAGTCGCGTTCGGGCGGCTTTCACAAGGTTGGCTTCGAAGGCGGTCAAATGCCGCTGCAACGTCGCCTGCCGAAGCGTGGCTTCACCTCGCTGACGAAGGAATTCGTCGGAGAAGTGCGTCTCTCTGATCTGGAAAAGCTGCCGGTCGATGAAATCGATCTGTTGGCTCTGAAGCAAGCCGGCCTGGTCGGTGAACTGATCAAGAGCGCCAAGATCATCGCGACGGGCGAGCTGAAGCGCAAGATCGTTGTGAAGGGTCTGGGTGCGACGAAGGGTGCGCGCGCTGCTATTGAAGCAGCCGGCGGCTCTTTTGCCGAGTAACGCGCAAGTTATTTGCCGTCACTAGCATTTGCATCGGAGAAGGTACTTGGCTAACAGCCCGAGTCTCGCAAAACCCGGTCGCAGCGCGGCGAAGTTTGGCGATCTGCGTCGGCGGGCAGTGTTCCTGCTGCTGGCGTTGATCGTCTACCGTATCGGCGCGCACATTCCGGTGCCGGGTATTGACCCGGACCAACTGGCAAAGCTGTTCCAAAGCCAGTCGGGCGGCATCCTTGGCATGTTCAACATGTTCTCGGGTGGCGCACTTTCGCGGTTCACGATTTTTGCGCTGGGGATCATGCCGTATATTTCGGCGTCGATCATCATGCAGTTGCTGGCGATTGTCTCGCCGCAGCTGGAAGCGCTGAAAAAGGAAGGGCAGGCGGGTCAACGGAAGATTACGCAGTACACGCGTATCTTTACGGTCCTGCTGGCGACGTTCCAGGCATTCGGTATCGCCGTCGCCCTGGAAAATCAGCCGGCTCTGGTGATCGATCCGGGGATGGTGTTTCGGTTGACGACGGTCGTGACGCTGGTGACCGGCACGATGTTCCTGATGTGGCTGGGTGAGCAGATTACGGAACGCGGGCTTGGCAACGGTATCTCGATCATTATTTTCGGCGGGATTGCAGCGGGTTTCCCGAATGCGATCGGTGGTCTTGTCTCGCTGGTGCAAACCGGTTCGATGAGCCCGATATCCGCGATTATCGTCGTCGCGCTGATTGCTGCAGTGACGTATCTGGTGGTGTTCATCGAACGCGGCCAGCGCAAGATTCTTGTGAACTACGCCAAGCGGCAAGTCGGTAACAAGATTTATGGCGGACAGTCTTCGCATCTGCCGCTGAAGCTGAACATGTCGGGCGTGATTCCGCCGATCTTTGCATCGTCGATCATTCTCTTCCCGGCAACCATCCTGAACTGGTTTAGTTCTGGGTCGCGTACCAGCTGGTTCGCAGACACGTTGCACAACGTGGCCGAAGCCCTTAAGCCCGGTCAACCCGTGTACGTGTTGCTGTACGCGTTGGCGATCGTTTTCTTCTGTTTCTTCTACACTGCGTTGGTGTTCAACAGCAGAGAAACGGCCGACAACCTGAAAAAGAGTGGCGCTTTCGTCCCAGGCATCCGCCCGGGCGATCAAACGGCGCGATATATCGACCGCATCCTCACGCGTCTGACGCTGGCCGGTGCGATCTACATCGTGTTTGTTTGTCTGCTGCCCGAGTTTCTGGTGCTGCGCTGGAACGTGCCGTTTTATTTTGGTGGAACGTCGCTGCTGATCATTGTCGTCGTCACAATGGATTTCATGGCGCAGGTGCAGTCGTACGTTATGTCGCAACAGTATGAATCGCTGCTGAAGAAAGCTAATTTCAAAGGCGGCGGCGTCCCGATGCGTTGAAAGGACTTATGGCCAAAGACGATGTTATCCAGATGCAGGGTGAAGTCATCGAAAACCTGCCTAACGCTACCTTTAGGGTGAAGCTGGAAAACGGCCATGTCGTATTGGGACACATATCCGGCAAGATGCGGATGCACTACATCCGAATCTTGCCGGGCGACAAGGTGACGGTTGAATTGACGCCTTACGATCTGTCGCGTGCGCGGATCGTGTTCCGGGCGAAGTGATTTGAAAAAAGGGTAATATCATGAAAGTGATGGCATCGGTTAAGCGCATTTGCCGCAATTGCAAGATCATCAAGCGCAAAGGCGTTGTGCGCGTGATTTGCAGCTCTGATCCGCGCCACAAACAGCGTCAAGGCTGAACGCCGCGCTTTTGCTTGCGCTTTTTGTTTGAGGAAAAACAATGGCTCGTATCGCAGGGGTTAACATCCCGAATCACCAGCATACCGAAATCGGCCTGACGGCAATTTACGGTATCGGCCGCACGCGCTCGCGCGACATTTGCGTCGCTGCTGGTGTGGCATTTTCGAAGAAGGTCAAGGACCTGAACGACGCAGACCTCGAAAAGCTGCGTGAAGAAGTCGGCAAGTTCATCGTTGAAGGCGATCTGCGCCGTGAAACGACGATGAACATCAAGCGCCTGATGGATCTCGGCTGCTACCGTGGCGTGCGTCACCGCAAGGGCTTGCCCCTGCGTGGCCAACGCACGCGTACGAATGCCCGTACGCGCAAGGGTCCGCGTCGTGCAGCGCAATCGCTGAAGAAGTAAGCGGAACTGACAGTTACAGGAAAACGTAATGGCTAAGGCTTCGAACAACTCCGCGGCGCAACGCGTTCGCAAGAAGGTCAAGAAGAACGTCGCCGAGGGCGTGGTTCACGTTCACGCGTCGTTCAACAACACCATCATCACGATCACCGATCGTCAAGGCAATGCGCTTGCTTGGGCAACGTCGGGTGGTCAGGGCTTCAAGGGCTCGCGTAAGTCGACGCCGTTTGCAGCTCAGGTGGCAGCCGAATCGGCTGGCCGCGTGGCGATGGAATACGGCGTGAAGAACCTCGAAGTGCGGATCAAGGGCCCCGGTCCTGGCCGTGAGTCCGCGGTGCGCGCGTTGCATGGTCTTGGTATCAAGATCACCGCGATCTCCGACGTGACCCCGGTCCCGCACAACGGCTGCCGTCCGCCGAAGCGTCGTCGTATCTAAGACGCTGTTTTGGCTAGCGCCTGTTGCCGCCGGGGTTTGGAAACCGGCGACGACGGGCTGCTTGCGCTTTGATGAATTGACTAAGCCCACCGTTCGACCCAAAGGGTTCGGACTAGCGCGGACGAGAGTTCGCGTGATCAATCAACGAAGGAATCAACGTGGCACGTTATATCGGCCCTAAGGCCAAGCTGTCCCGCCGTGAAGGCACTGACCTCTTCCTGAAGAGCGCCCGTCGTTCGCTCGCTGACAAGTGCAAGCTTGACAGCAAGCCCGGCCAGCACGGCCGCACCTCGGGCGCACGTACGTCCGATTACGGCACGCAGCTGCGCGAAAAGCAAAAAGTGAAGCGCATCTACGGCGTGCTCGAGCGTCAATTCCGCCGTTACTTCGCTGAAGCCGACCGCCTGAAGGGCAACACGGGTGAAAACCTGCTGCAATTGCTCGAATCGCGTCTGGACAACGTCGTGTATCGCATGGGTTTCGGCTCGACGCGCGCTGAAGCACGTCAACTCGTGAGCCACAAGGCGATCGTGGTGAACGGCGTCGTATCGAACATCCCGTCGATGCAAGTGAAGGCAGGTGACGTCGTCGCAGTGCGCGAACAAAAGAAGAAGCAAGCGCGCATTCTCGAAGCGCTGTCTCTGGCTGAGCAAGGCGGTCTGCCGAGCTGGGTCGCTGTCGATTCGAAGAAGTTCGAAGGCACGTTCAAGCAAAAGCCGGAACGCAGCGACATCGCTGGCGATATCAACGAAAGCCTGATCGTCGAATTGTATTCGCGGTAATCGGATTAACGGCCGGGGCACCCCGATTGCGTTGCGCAAGGGGGCGTCTCGGCTGTTTATTTTCAGGTTGTTACCGGTCAGCCTTATCGGTGTAACGAGCCGAGGGTATTGAAAAGGAAAACCTATGCAAACCAGTTTGTTGAAGCCCAAGATCATCGCAGTTGAATCGCTTGGTGAGAGCCACGCGAAAGTGGTCATGGAACCGTTTGAACGCGGTTACGGCCACACCTTGGGTAACGCGCTCCGGCGCGTGCTGCTGTCGTCGATGATCGGCTACGCGCCGACCGAAGTGACGATCGCAGGCGTCGTACATGAATACTCGACGCTCGACGGTGTGCAAGAGGATGTGGTCAACCTGTTGTTGAACCTGAAGGGCGTGGTGTTCAAGCTGCATAACCGTGACGAAGTGACGGTTACGCTGCGCAAGGAAGGCGAAGGCGTTGTCACCGCTGGCGACATCGAACTCGCGCACGATTGCGAAGTGATCAACCCGGATCACGTGATTGCGCACCTGTCGAAGGGCGGCAAGCTCGACGTGCAGATCAAGGTCGAAAAGGGCCGTGGTTATGTGCCGGGCAACGTGCGTCGTTACGGCGAAGAGTCGGCCAAGATCATCGGCCGTATCGTGCTGGACGCGTCGTTCTCGCCGGTTCGCCGCGTGAGTTATGCCGTGGAAAGCGCGCGTGTCGAACAGCGTACCGACCTCGACAAGCTCGTGATGAACATCGAAACCAACGGTGTGATCTCGCCTGAAGAAGCGATCCGTCAATCGGCGCGCATTCTGGTCGATCAGCTGTCGGTGTTCGCTGCTCTGGAAGGCACTGAAGCAGCGGCTGAAGCGCCGTCGCGTGCGCCGCAGATCGATCCGATCCTGCTGCGTCCGGTCGATGATCTCGAACTGACGGTTCGCTCCGCGAACTGCCTGAAGGCCGAGAATATCTACTACATCGGCGACCTGATCCAGCGCACGGAAAACGAACTGCTCAAGACCCCGAATCTGGGTCGCAAGTCGTTGAACGAAATCAAGGAAGTATTGGCGTCGCGTGGTTTGACGCTCGGCATGAAGCTCGAAAACTGGCCGCCGGCTGGTCTCGACAAGTAATCCCGGGACAGAACCCGCCGCTGCACTGGCAAAGACGCGGATTTTCCTTTAAAATCCGCGTCTTGTCTTTTTTCACTACCGGCCCGTGCGCTCACACCTTTCGGGTGATCGAGCGCGATAGAAGAGCTGGACCAAAACTTTGAATCAAAGGAATTAACATGCGTCACCGTCATGGTCTGCGGAAACTGAACCGCACGAGCAGCCACCGTCTGGCAATGCTCCGTAACATGTCCAACTCGCTGATCGAGCACGAAGTCATCAAGACCACGCTGCCGAAGGCGAAAGAACTCCGTAAAGTCGTCGAGCCGCTGATCACGCTCGGCAAGAAGCCGTCACTGGCAAATCGTCGTCTGGCGTTCAACCGCCTGCGCGATCGTGACTCGGTCACGAAGCTGTTCGAAGTGCTGGGCCCGCGTTACGCGACCCGTCCGGGCGGCTACCTGCGCGTTCTGAAGTTCGGCTTCCGCGTCGGCGACAACGCACCGATGGCACTGGTCGAATTGCTCGACCGTCCGGAAGTCGAAGAAACTGAAGTGCAAGAAGCTGAGTAAGCTTTTTAGCATCGACAAAAAAGCCAGGCTTTGAGCCTGGCTTTTTTGTTTGTGGCGTCGGGTGTCGCTGTGGCCGGCCAAGCATGGTGGCCAAATGCCGCAGGCGACCAGCGGGCGGGCCTGCGGTACCGCAAGGCTTGGTGATACGATAACGGCACCTGAACCGTGCCTGGCCGGAGCCTTCTGTGAGCGCGATTGTGACCTTGATTCTGACGACGCTGCCGGATGCCGCCGCTGCTCAGAAGCTCGCGGCAGGGGCGCTGGCTGCGCGGCTATGCGCCTGCGTCACACAGTTGGGCGCGGTGCAGTCCAGCTATCACTGGCAGGGCACGATCGAAACTGCGCAGGAGATCCAGTTGCTGTTCAAGACGAGCGCTGTACGCGCGCTGGAACTCGAGCAGTACATTCAGGCGCACCATCCCTACGACACGCCGGAAATCCTCTCATGGCAAGCGACGGCATCGACCGCGTACGGCCAGTGGATCACTGCTGAAACCCAACGCTCTCTCCATGTTTAACGGTCTCGACCGACGCGCGCGCAATGCACTGCGCACTGTCTTTTTCCTGTTTGGTTGCCTGATCCTCGCCCAGTTCGGCACACTTGCCCGTGCTGCGGACGATTTCCTTGACCCCGCCGTGGCCTTCAAATTCAGCGCGACCGAGAAACCGGGCGAAGTCGACGTCACTTACAAGATCGCGGACGGCTATTACATGTACCGCGAGCGGTTTGTGTTCGCGACCCGCAACGGCACGACGACGATTGTCGAGCCGCAATTGCCAGCCGGACATGTGAAGTTCGACCAGACCTTCAACAAGAACGTCGAGACGTACCGCAATGAGTTGACGATCCGCATCCCCGTCAAGCAGGCGCAAGGGCCGTTCGACCTCGCGGTTACGTCGCAGGGTTGCGCGGACGCGGGCATCTGCTATCCGCCGATGGAGCGCGTCTACCACGTGAGCGGCGCGGCATTGCAGCCGGCAGGCAGCGTCGGCGCGGCAGCCGCCACCCAGCAATCCGTAGCTGCCGACACACCGTGGTATGAACGCGCCACCAACGCTGACTACGCGCAGTCGTTGCTGCAAGGCGGCGGCTTCTTCGCGATCATCGGGCTCTATTTTGTGGCCGGCGCCGTGCTCAGTTTGCTGCCGTGCTCGTATCCGATGATTCCGATCCTGTCGGCGATCATTATCGGCGAAGGTGCCCGGGTGACGCGTGCTCGCGGGTTTGCGTTGTCGCTGGCGTATGTGATCGGCATGGCGCTGGTCTACACGGCGCTTGGCATAGCTGCCGCGGTGATCGGGCAGAGTCTCGGCGCGTGGCTGCAAAACCCGTGGGTGCTGGGTGCGTTTGGCGTATTGCTGACGATTTTCGCGCTGACCCTGATTGCGGGGTTCGATATCGCGTTGCCGCAGCGCTGGCAGGACGGCGTGTCGCGTGCGTCGGCCGGGCGCTCAGGCGGCAAGTTCGCCGCGGTGGCCGCGATGGGCGCGCTGTCCGCGCTGGTGGTCGGGGCCTGCATGACGGCGCCGCTCTTCGCCATTCTAGCGTTCATTGCGCACACGGGCGACGCGCTGCTTGGCGGCGCCGCGCTGTTCTCGATGGGACTCGGGCTCGGCGTGCCGCTTCTGATCATCGGCCTTGGCGCTGGCACCTTATTGCCCCGCGCGGGCGCGTGGATGGACGGCGTGAAGGTGTTCTTCGGCGTCGTGCTGCTCGCCGCGGCGTTGTGGATCGTGTGGCCCGTGCTCGGCGCCACTGCGACGATGCTGCTGAGCGCGCTATGGTTGCTGGTCGCCGCGGCGGCGCTCGGCGTGTTTTCCTCGCTTGCCGAGGGTGCTTCCGTGTGGCGCCGGCTCGGCCGGGGTATCGGTGCGGCGCTGGCAATCTGGGCCGCTGTGCTGCTGGTGGGCCTGGCCGCTGGATCGTCAGATCCGTTGCGTCCGCTTGCCGTGTTGGCAGCCCGCGGCGGGGATGCGAGCGTAGCGAACGCCTCCAAGACGCCGAGTGCGCCGCCACAAAGCGATCTCACGTTCGCCCCGGTTCGTTCCTCCACCGAACTCGACCAGGCCGTCAAAACGGCTGCGCAGCCCGCCATGCTCGATTTCTACGCGGACTGGTGCGTGAGCTGCAAAGAGATGGAGAAATTCACCTTCAGCGACCCGCGCGTCCAAGCCAGGTTGAAGCAGATGAACCTGCTGCGCGCGGACGTCACCGTTAACAATACGGACGACCAAACGCTGCTCAAGCGTTTCGGTCTGTTCGGGCCACCCGGTATCATCTTCTTCGATCATGGCGGCAAGGAAGTGCTGCGTGTCGTCGGATATGAGTCCGCGGACAAATTCTTGCGCAGCCTCGATCGCGCAATCGTGCCCGGGGCGTAGCCGAAAAAAGCGACTTGCGGTCGTGTGCGCGGTGATTCCTGGCGCGCGGGCACAACTCGCTGGCTTGAAACGCGGCGACCGGATCCTGACGATCGACGGCCAATCCACCGCCACGATGTCGCTGGAACAGATCACCGGTCTGATCCGAGGCCAGCCGCAGACGACAGTGAAGCTGGAAATCGAGCGCGAAACACAGCGGCTGCAGGTGAATGTCGTGCGGAAAGCGATCGCGGTTGAAGCCGACTAGCGAATCCTAAGCCGCGACCGGACACGACTCGCGGCACGGTCCTGCCCACATAAAAAAACGGAGGCGCGACTCAAAAGTCCACCTCCGTTTTTCGTCACGCTAACAACGCCCGGAAAGGCGGCGCATCAGCTTACTTCTGCGACCTCAAAATCCGCGCGGCGTCCAATGCGAAATAGGTCAGCACGCCGTCCGCGCCGGCCCGCTTGAACGCCAGCAGCGATTCCATCATCGCCTTGTCGTGGTCGAGCCAGCCATTCTGCGCCGCCGCTTTCAGCATCGCGTATTCACCGCTCACCTGGTACACGTAAGTCGGGAACTGGAATTCGTCCTTCACGCGACGCACGATGTCCAGATACGGCATGCCCGGCTTGACCATCACCATGTCGGCGCCTTCGTCGATATCCGCCTGCACTTCGCGCAGCGCTTCATTCGAGTTGGCCGGGTCCATCTGGTAGGTCATCTTGTTGCCCTTGCCGAGATTCGTCGCGGAACCGACGGCATCGCGGAACGGGCCGTAAAACGCCGACGCGAACTTGGCGGCATAAGCCATGATCCGGGTGTGGATATGCCCCTCGCTCTCGAGCATCTCGCGGATCGCGCCGATGCGGCCGTCCATCATGTCCGAGGGCGCGACGATATCGACGCCCGCTTCAGCCTGTGCCTGGGCCTGTTCGACCAGAATGTCGACGGTTTCGTCGTTGATTACGTAGCCGGTTTCGTCGAGCACGCCGTCCTGGCCGTGGCTCGTGTACGGATCGAGCGCGACGTCGGTCAGCACGCCCAGGTCGGGGAAATGCTTTTTCAGTTCACGAACGGCGCGCGGGATCAGACCCGCGGCGTTGGTCGCTTCGCGGCCGTCAGGCGTTTTTAGCGACGGCTCGATCGCGGGAAACAGCGACAGCACCGGCACGCCCAGTTCGACGCATTGCTCGGCGACGCCCATCAGCAGGTCGACCGACACACGCTCGACGCCCGGCATCGACGGCACGGCTTGTCGCAGGTTGGTGCCCTCGACGATGAACACGGGGTAGATCAGATCATTGGTGGTGAGGATGTTTTCTCGCATCAGACGGCGCGAGAAGTCGTCACGGCGCATGCGGCGCGGACGGTAGTGCGGGTAGAGGCTCATATCGAATCGAATATCGTGGATGTCGTGGAGTGGACAAGTACCGCCTGCCTCCGCTCCCGGAAACTTTTCGAGACAATGGTATATCATACCGATCGAGCAAGGCGCCTTGCGCTGACCTCCCCGCTTCTCCTCCCTGAGCGGGTGCCTGTCGTTTTTCGATTAGGCTGTTTGACCCGCCGTTAAAGCGGCGGGTTTTTTTATGGGCGGCCGAAACGGCGTTTTCGCCCTGTTTTCACCCCGTTTATCCGGAGCCGCCGCGCTTACTGCGCAGGGTCCGCTTCGTCCTTTGCGCCGGGGATCAGCCAGCCTTCGATCAGCTCGTGCGCTTCGTCGAGCCCGATGCGCTTGAGCGCCGAGAACAGCTGGGCGGTCAGTTCGCCCTGATAGCCGGCGGCACGATACTCAACCAAACCTTTCTGCGTCGCGCGCAATGCGTTCACGCTTTCCTGGCGCGTCAATTTGTCGCACTTTGTCAGCAGCGTGTGGATCGGCTTGCCGGTCGGCGCGAACCACTCGATCATCCGGCGATCCAGATCGGTGAGCGGGCGGCGCGAGTCCATCATCAGGATCATGCCGCGCAGTTGCGAGCGCGATTGCAGGTAGGTGGACAGCAGCGCCTCCCAGTGGGCCTTGGCCGCGCCCGGTACTTCCGCATAGCCGTAGCCCGGCAGGTCGACCAGATGCGCAGTCGGCTCGTCAGCCTTGCCAACCGAGAAGTAATTGATGTGCTGCGTGCGCCCTGGCGTCTTACTGGCGAATGCCAGCCGCTTCTGATTGCACAGAATATTGATGGCCGTCGACTTTCCCGCATTCGAGCGCCCGGCAAAGGCAATCTCAGGTTGCGCGGTGGCCGGCAAATCACGCAGGTGATTGACGGTCGTGAAAAAACGGGCTTGGTGGAGCAGGAAGGACATGATCAGGCCAGGATTCGAGACGCCTGGGAACCCGGAGCGGGGACGGGTCAAGCCCGACTGGCGTCTTAGCGATTAGCGAGTTATTGTACAATACGACGGTTTACTGAAAACCTGAGGGGGCCAGCCCGCGTGCCTTGGCGGCGCTCAGCGGTTACTCAGTCGCCGTCGTATTTTGCAAAACCTCTAAAATCCCACAAGACGAAACAGGGTGTGCGAATGAATCGACTGTGCAAGGCTCTGATGGTGCTTCAAGTAGCGGCAGGTCTTTCAGGTTTGGCAATTCAGGCACGAGCAGCAGCAGATCCGGCAAAACCGGACGTCAATCGGGGGCAGGCAATCGCGGTGCAGGTTTGTGCGTCATGCCACGGCGCGGACGGCAACAGTGCCGGCGGCGCGTATCCGAAGCTGGCGGGCCAGCATCCCGAGTATCTCGTCAAGCAGCTCATGGATTTCAAGACGCAGCCGGGCGCCAGGCAGCCCGCGCGCAACAATGCGATCATGGCGGGCATGACCGCGGCGCTGTCCGATCAGGACATGATCAACGTTGCTGCCTATTTCGCCACGCAGGCGCCGAAGCCAGGCTACGCGCATAACAAAGACACTGTAGCGCTCGGTCAGAAGATTTATCGCGGTGGGATTGCCGATAAGGGTGTGCCGGCGTGTGCGAGCTGCCACGGGCCGACCGGTCAGGGGATTCCGTCGCAGTATCCGCGTCTGTCGGGGCAGTGGGCGGATTACACGGTGGCGCAGCTGACCGCGTTCACGCAAGGTCCGGGCGCGCGTAACAACAACGACGCGATGCATGCAACTGCAGCGCGTCTGTCGGACAGCGAGATCAAGGCTGTAGCCGATTACATCGCGGGCTTGCATTAAGAAGTCCGCACGCAAGTGCAACCGGCCCGATAAGGCCGGTACAAAACAAGAAAAGGGTGGGGGCGTCGTGCCTACGACAGCCCTTCACCCTTTTTTGCTGTTCAGTCGGAGTATGAATGAGCGTCACCACGTCGGGTATGCAGTCGAAGTCGCGCAATCGCATCGTGCGCAGCATCATCGAAGTATTGAGTTCGATGCGCTTCGCGATCGCGCTGCTCGTGATCCTGTCGATCGCCAGCATTATCGGCACCGTCCTCACGCAGGACGATCCGTATCCCAACTACGTCAATCAGTTCGGCCCGTTCTGGGCGGACATCTTCCGCTCGCTGAGCCTGTACACGGTGTACAGCTCGTGGTGGTTCATGCTGATTCTCGGCTTCCTGATGGTGTCGGTATCGCTGTGCGTGATCCGCAATGCGCCGAAGATGGTCGCCGACGCGAAGAGCTGGAAGGACAAGGTTCGCGAAGGCAGCCTGCGCGCGTTTCATCACAAGGGCGAGTTCGCGGTGCACGGCACGCGCGCGCAGACCTCAACGGTGCTGGCCAAACTCTCCACCAAGCTCGGCTACAAGTTCGTCACGCGTGAGTCGGACGGGGCGACGCTGATCGCCGCCAAGCGCGGCGCGCTGACCAGGTTCGGCTACATCTCCGCACACCTCGCGATCGTCGTGATCTGTCTGGGCGGTTTGCTGGACAGCAACCTGCCGATCAAGCTGCAAATGTGGCTGTTCGACAAGTCGCCGATTCGCAGCAACACAGTGATCAACGACATTCCGCCAGAACATCGTCTGTCGCAATCGAATCCGACTTTCCGCGGTTATGCGTGGGTGCCGGAAGGGCAGCATGTGTCGACGGCGATCCTGAACCAGCCGGACGGCTCGTTGATTCAAGACCTGCCGTTCTCGATCGAGCTGAACAAGTTCATCGTCGACTATTACTCCACCGGCATGCCGAAGCTGTTCGCGAGCGACATCGTCGTGGTGGACCACAAGACCGGCGCGCGCGTGCCGGCGCGAGTCGAAGTGAACAAGCCGTTCGAATACGACGGCGTGTCGATTTATCAGTCGAGCTTCCAGGACGGCGGCTCGCAGATGCAGATGACTGCATACCCGATGACCGGCAACAGCGCGAAGACCGCGCCGTTCGGCGGCACGATCGGCGGCAACGCGCCGTTGAGCACGGCCTCTCCGCTGGCTGACGGCCAGACTGTCGAATTCACGGATTTCCGCGCGATCAACGTCGAAAATGTCTCGAACGGCAGCGGCCAGAACGATGCCCGCGGCGTCGCCGCGCATCGCTCGCTGAAGGAAGCGTTCGACGAGCGCCTCGGCTCCGGCGCGAAGAGCTCGAAGCCGCTGGATCTGCATAACGTCGGACCGTCGGTGCAGTACAAGGTGCGCGACAGGGACGGTCAGGCGCGCGAGTACAACAACTACATGCTGCCGGTGGACGTGGGCGGCGAGCGCATGTTCCTCGCCGGCATGCGCCTGAATCCGGACGACCCGTTCCGCTACCTGCGCATTCCCGCCGACACCGGTGGCACCGTCAAGGAATGGATGAATCTGCGCGCCACGCTGGAGAATCCGGCTATGCGCGCCGCGGCCGCGCACCGTTTCGCGCTGCGTTCGGTGCCGGGCTCGAATACCGAGCTGCAACAGCATCTGGAAGAAAGCGCGCTGCGTGTGCTGACCCTTTTTGCCGGCGCGGACAGCGGCATCAAGATGCCGAACGGCCAGACGGTGGGCGGTTTCCAGGCGATTGCCGGTTTTATCGACCATTCGGTGCCGAAGGGTGAACAGGAAAAGGCCGCGGGCCTGCTGCTGCGCATGCTGGAAGGCTCGACGTGGGACCTCTGGCAGCTGTCGCGCGAACAGCTCGGCGAGCCCGACGCACAGGCCAATGCGGATGCCAGCCGCTTCGTTCAAAGCTCGATCAACGCAATATCTGACAGCTTTTTGTATGGATCGCCGGTCTACTTGCAGCTTGACTCCTTCAAGCAGGTGCAAGCTTCGGTATTTCAGTTGACGCGCGCGCCGGGCAAAAAAGTCGTGTATCTTGGCAGCTTGCTCCTCGTGCTGGGCATCTTCTCGATGTTCTATGTTCGCGAACGGCGCCTCTGGTTCTGGCTCAAAGACACCGATCACGGCACGAATGTCGTGATGGCGATGTCGAGCGCGCGCAAGACGCTCGATTTCGAAAAAGAGTTCGTCCAAACGCGCGACGCTGTAGGCGCCGCGCTGGGCGTCAAACTCATTGATGCATCCCACGCCGATGGCGCCTCCGACAAATCCGGCCATGCCGGCGCGCCGTCCGCACGCTCACAAGATTCGACCCGGTAAGATCATGGACTTGACTCAGGTTTCTTCATCCTCTTCTTCGTCGCCGTCGCGGCACCAGAAAGCGCCCGCTGGCGAGGTGCACAACGCCGCACAGTTCGACGAGCGGCCGTTCCTGAAGCGTCTCGGCATGACCGACTGGCTGTTCGCCCTCGCGATGGTCGCGGGCGCGGGCTTCGCGCTGTCGCGCTATCACCCGTTCATGAACTACTACGACAAACTGGTGCTGGTGTGCGCCGTGCCGGTGTTCGTCGTGCTCGGCTGGCGCTGGAAGCCGGTGCGCCCGCTGATGGTGGGCATCGCCGCGCTGTCGCTGTTTGCGATCCAGCTCTATCAGGGCGATCTGACGCGCGCGGATAACGCGTTCTTCCTGAAGTATTTCCTGTCGAGCCAGTCCGCGATTCTGTGGATGAGCGCGCTCTTCGTATTCGCCACGGTGTTCTACTGGATTGGCCTGCTGTCGCGTTCGCCGACCGGCGCCGCAATCGGCTCGAAGATGACCTGGGCCGCGGTGCTGATGGGCTTCGTCGGCCTGATGGTGCGCTGGTACGAGTCGTACCTGATCGGCGCGGACGTCGGCCATATCCCGATCTCGAACCTGTATGAAGTGTTCGTGCTGTTCAGCCTGATCACCGCGCTGTTCTACCTGTACTACGAGCAGCACTACAACACCCGCGCGCTCGGCGCATTCGTGCTGCTGGTGATCGGCGCGGCCGTCGGCTTCCTGATGTGGTACTCGGTCGCGCGCGACGCGCAGCAGATCCAGCCGCTGGTGCCGGCGCTGCAAAGCTGGTGGATGAAGATCCACGTGCCGGCGAACTTCATCGGTTACGGCAGTTTCGCGCTGTCGGCGATGGTCGGCGTCGCGTATCTGATGAAAGAGCGCGGCGTGCTGGCCGATCGCCTGCCGGCGCTCGACGTGCTCGACGACGTGATGTACAAGTCGATCGCCGTCGGCTTCGCGTTCTTCACGATCGCGACGATTCTCGGCGCGCTGTGGGCCGCCGAAGCGTGGGGCGGCTACTGGAGCTGGGACCCGAAGGAGACGTGGGCGCTGATCGTCTGGCTGAACTACGCGGCGTGGCTGCATATGCGCCTGATGAAGGGCCTGCGCGGCGCGGTGGCGGCCTGGTGGGCGCTGACCGGCCTGCTGGTGACGACCTTCGCGTTCCTCGGCGTGAACATGTTCCTGTCGGGGCTGCATAGCTACGGCAAACTGTAAGATCTGCCGTTCTGAACCGACTAAAAACCGCCGCGTGCTTCGCACCGGCGGTTTTTTTATGGCTCGCGGAATATTTGCTGCATCCAACGTGTTTGTTGGAGCAGTACGTATGAATGGCTGGACGAGCCGATCATCAATCTGGCCCCGTAAAATGACCCTTCCGATGGGCCGGCAAGGAGCAGCACGATGTGGATCAAGCGAAGCGACAGAATTCAACTCACCGGCGATGACATCGCGCGCAGCGAAATTACGCCGCAGCGGGTTTTTGAAAGCCGGCGGCGTGTGTTGCAGGCTGCGGGCGCGGTGGCGTTCGGCGGCCTGATCGGTGTGAGTGGCGAGGCGCTGGCGGCGTATGCCTCGCCGGATCCGAGGGCGCAAAAGCTGGCGGCGAAGACCAACGCGAAATTTGTCGCGCTCGACAAGATCACGCCGTTCAAGGACATCACCACCTACAACAACTACTACGAGTTCGGCACCGACAAAGCCGATCCGGCACAGAACGCCGGCACGCTGCGGCCGCATCCGTGGAAGGTGAGCGTCGAAGGCGAGGTGAAGAATCCGAAGGTGTACGACATCGACGAATTGCTCAAGCTCGCGCCGCTCGAGGAGCGCGTGTACCGGCTGCGTTGCGTCGAGGGTTGGTCGATGGTGATTCCGTGGATCGGCGTGCCGCTTTCCGAGCTGATCAAGCGTGTGCAGCCGACCGGCAATGCCAGATACGTCCAGTTCATCACGCTGGCCGATCCTTCGCAGATGCCGGGCCTGTCGACGCCGGTGCTCGATTGACCGTACTCCGAAGGGTTGCGGATGGATGAGGCGATGAATCCGCTAACGTTGCTGACTATGGGCCTCTACGGCCAGGTGCTGCCGAATCAGAACGGTGCGCCGATCCGCGTCGTGGTGCCGTGGAAATACGGCTTCAAGAGCGCGAAGTCGCTGGTGAAGATCCGCTTCCTCGACAAGCAACCGCCGACCAGCTGGAACACGTACGCGTCGAACGAATACGGTTTCTATTCGAACGTGAACCCGAACGTCGATCATCCGCGCTGGAGCCAGGCGACCGAGCGGCGCATCGGCGACGACGGTTTCTTCACGCCCAAGCGCAAGACGTTGATGTTTAACGGCTATGGCGATCAGGTCGCGTCGCTGTATCAGGGTATGGACTTGAAGAAGAATTTTTGAGCGGCGTGAACATGGCTTCCAATACGCAACCTGTTGCTCCAACCGAACGCAAAGTGCTGCGAGCACAATCCGCATCGACGACGGCAAAGCGGCCCACAACCGGCGCACGCTGGATCGTGCCGGCGAAGATCGCGGTGTTCATCGCGGCGTTGTACCCGCTCGCGCGCATTGTGCTGTTCGGCGCGACCGATCGGCTCGGCGCGAACCCGATCGAGTTCATCACGCGCTCGACGGGCCTCTGGACCCTCGTCTTCCTGTGCATCACGTTGGCCGTGACGCCGTTGCGCCGGTTGAGCGGCGTGCCGGCGCTGCTGCGGTTTCGTCGCATGCTCGGCCTGTACGCGTTTTTCTACGCGACGCTGCACTTTACGACCTACCTGTGGTTCGACCAATGGTTCGACGTTGCGGCGATTCTGAAGGACATCGGCAAGCGGCCGTTCATCATGGTCGGCTTTGCCGCGTTCGTGTTGCTGATTGCGTTGGCGCTCACGTCGCCGCGCGCGATGGTGCGCAAACTCGGACGCCGCTGGCAGACGTTGCATCGCGCGATCTATGCGATCGGCGCGCTCGCGATTCTGCATTTCTGGTGGATGAAGGCGGGCAAGCATGACCTGCTGTTGCCGAGGATTTACGGTGCGATCATGGTTGCGCTGCTGGGATGGCGCTTGATCGTATGGCTGCGTGAGCGGAGCTTAAAAACACGCTGACCACGCTGCACAGTGCGTAATAGAAAAAGGCGATGCCGCGGCGGCATCGCCTTTTTTATGCAGCGTCAGCTTTGACGTTCGCTTTGACGTTTACGCCGGCAAGATCGTTTCGCCTGCAAATAGCTGTTTTACCTTTTCTCGAGCGCGAACCACATGCGCTTGTGTACCATCGACCATCACCTCGGCCGCGCGCGGACGCGTGTTGTAGTTCGAGCTCATCACGAAGCCGTACGCGCCTGCCGAACGAATCGCCAGCAGATCGCCCGGTTCGACCGCGAGCAGACGCTCGCGACCCAGCCAGTCGCCGCTTTCGCAAACCGGCCCGACTACGTCGTACACGTGTGCGGGCACTTCGTGCTTAACGACCGCGTCGATTGCGTGATACGCCTCGTACATCGCAGGGCGCGCAAGATCGGTCATTGCAGCGTCGACGATGGCGAAATTCTTTTCCGCGCCCGGCTTCAGAAACTCGACGCGGGTGAGCAGCACGCCGGCATTACCGACGAGCGAACGGCCCGGTTCGAAGTACACCTCGCGGTGGCCATGACCACGCGCTTCGATGCGATCGAGCACGGTGCGCACGAAGTCGCCGATTTCCGGCGGCGTTTCGTCGTCGTAGGTGATGCCGAGACCGCCGCCTACATCGATATGGCGAATTTTCACGCCGTCCTGCTCGATCTGCTCGACCAGTTCCAGAACTTTATCGACCGCGTCCAGATACGGTGCGACCTCGGTGATCTGCGAGCCGATATGGCAATCGATGCCGACCACGTCGAGATGCGTCATTGCCGCGGCGGCACGATAGGTGGCGCGCGCATCCTCGAACGCGACGCCGAACTTGTTCGACTTCAGGCCCGTGGAGATATACGGATGCGTCCTGGCATCGACGTCCGGATTCACGCGCAGCGACACCGGCGCCTTCTTGCCCATTTCCGCGGCAACCGCGTTCAGGCGATCCAGTTCCGGAATCGATTCGACATTGAAGCATTTGACGCCGGCCGCGAGCGCGTCGCGCATTTCATCGGCGTTCTTGCCGACGCCGGAAAACACAGTGTTTTCCGCCTTGCCGCCAGCGGCCAGCACGCGTGCCAGTTCGCCACCCGAGACGATGTCGAAGCCGGCGCCGAGACGCGCGAACACATTCAGCACCGCGAGATTGCTATTTGCCTTGACGGCGACGTGCACGCTCGCGCGACGGCCGGCGCAAGCACCCGCGTACGCGTTCCACGCTTCGGTGAGCGCGGCGCGCGAATAGACGTACAGCGGCGTGCCGAACTGCTCGGCGAGTGAGACGGCGGACACGCCTTCGGCGTGCAACACGCCGTCGACGTAGTCAAATGCGGATCGAGTCATGCGAAAGTCTTATTGAACGGGAGTGACGGCGGAGGCAGGCAGCGGGGCCGCCGTAGCAGCGGATGCGGCAGACCCCGGCGGCGCGGCGAGTTCGCTTTCCGGCGCCAACGAGAGCGGCGTGCCCGACGTGTCGGGCACGGTGCCGGCTGCGGAGGCGGTTTCCGCGCCGGGTTTCACTTCATCCGGCGACGGCGGTTGCGTGCGATCGATCGGCTTGGCCGGCAGCGGCGGCACGGTTGGCAGGTAGAGCGAACCGCGTTGCCCGCAGCCGCTGAGTGCGCAACCTGCGAGAATGGCTAAAACCGCTACAATCGCGCGGCCGGGCGCCGCCGCGCGCATCCGAGATACGACTCGCATGACTGTCCCTGAATAAATAATCGATGGAGTTTAGCATGTCCGATAGTGAATACCTGACCCGCGCGGAAGCCGCGCTAGCCGCCATCGAACGCGCACTCGACGACACCGATGCCGACATCGAATTCGAGCGCAGCGGCAATGTCCTGACCCTCGAATTCGAGAACCGTTCGAAGATCATCGTCAACTTGCAACCGCCGATGAGCGAGATCTGGATCGCCGCGAAAGCGGGCGGTTTCCACTTCCGTTTCATTGACGGCGAGTGGCGCGACACCCGTAGCGGCACGGAATTCTTCGCGGCCTTATCGGACTACGCGACGCAGCAGGCCGGTGAGCCGATCCGCTTTGAAGCGTAAAGTCCGCAACCGATACTGCAGTTGAAACGCAACCGCCGCGCATCGAGCGCGGCGGTTTCGTTTTTACATGTTCGGCGCAGTTCAGACGCTTCAGGCGCTAGTGTCCGCGGAACAGATTCATGATGTCCTGCTTTTCCTGCTCGCCGACTTGTCGGGGCGCTGCCTCAGCCGCCGAACCGCTCGCCGCCGCATCGAGCGTGGCCTGGCTCACGCCGACTGTCGCGATGAAGCCGTGTCCAGGCGTGAAGTCGTCGAAGTACAGTTCCGAACCGATCTCGGTCACGTCGTCCGGCATCGGCATCTGGTATTCCGGCACGCCTTTGAGCGCACGCCCCATGTAATCGATCCACACCGGCAACGCCAGGCCACCGCCGGTTTCCTTATCGCCCAGACTGCGCGGATTGTCGTAGCCGATCCATGCGATGGCCGTCAGCGTGCGCTGATAACCGGCGAACCACGCGTCGCGCGAATCGTTGGTCGTACCCGTCTTGCCGGCGAGATCGGTGCGTTTCAGCACGTTGGACTTCGCGCCCGTGCCGCGTTGCGCGACGCTTTGCAGCAGGCTGTTCATCACGTATGCATTGCGCGGTTCGATCGCATGCGGCGCGCTTTGGGCTGCGACCAGCGGTTGCGCGTGTGCGACCACGACACCGCGCTGATCGGTGACTTCGGCGATCAGGTACGGGTTGATCCGATAACCGCCGTTGGCGAACACCGAGAACGCGCCCGCCATCTGCAATGGCGTGACGAGACCCGCGCCGAGCGCCATCGGCAGGTAGGCCGGGTGACGATCCGCATCGAAGCCGAAACGCGTGATGTACTGTTGCGCGTACTTGGTGCCGATCTGGTTCAGGATGCGAATCGATACGAGGTTCCGCGACTTCTGCAATGCGGTGCGCATCGTCATCGGACCGTCGAATCCGCCGCCGTAGTTCTTCGGCTCCCACGCCTGACCGCCGGTTTCAGCGGCGCTGAAAAAGAGCGGCGCGTCGTTGATCACCGTGGCCGGTCCGAGCCCTTTTTCAAGCGACGCCGAATAGATGAACGGCTTGAAGCTCGAACCCGGCTGACGCCACGCCTGAGTGACGTGGTTGAACTTGTTCTTGTTGAAGTCGAAGCCGCCGACCAGCGCGCGAATCGCGCCGTCCTGTGGAATCACTGACACGAACGCGCCTTCCACTTGCGGCAATTGCGTGATCGACCAGCTGACGTCGTCGCCCTTGACAAGGCGAATGATCGCGCCGGGCCGCAGGCGTTGGTTCGGCTGCGCGCGCGTGCCGAGCGCGAACGCGGCGAAGCGCAGACCGTCGCCCTGAATGGTCGCGACGTTGCCGTCGATGAAGGTTGCCTGCACCTGCTTCGGGTTCGCCGCGGTCACCACTGCGGCGATGAGTTCACCGTTGTCGGGATGTTCGAGCAGCGCGTCGTCGATTGCCTGTTCACGGTCGTCCGCGTCGGACGGCAAGTCGATGAACGCTTCCGGGCCGCGATAGCCGTGGCGCCGTTCATAATCCATCAGACCTTTGCGCAGCGCACGGTAAGCGACGTCCTGGTCGGCCGAGTCGATCGTCGTCACCACGTTCAGGCCGCGCGTGTAGGCCTCTTCGCGATACTGCGCGTACATCATCTGCCGCACCATTTCCGCGATGTACTCCGCGTGCACGCTGAATTCCTTGCCCGCGCCCTTGACGACGAGCGGTTGTTTGCTCGCCTCGTCGTACTGTTCCTGGGTGATGTAATGCAGTTCGTACATGCGCTGCAGGATGTACTCCTGGCGCACCTTCGCGCGCTTTGGATTGACGACCGGGTTATACGCCGACGGCGCCTTCGGCAGGCCGGCCAGCATCGCCGATTCCGCCAGCGTCAGATTTTTCAGATCTTTGCCGAAGTACACCCGCGCCGCGCTCGCGAAGCCATACGCGCGCTGGCCGAGATAGATCTGATTCATGTACACCTCGAGAATCTGATCCTTGGTCAGCTTCGACTCGATCTTGTATGCGAGCAGCATCTCGTAGATCTTGCGCGTGTAGGTCTTCTCGCTCGACAGAAAGAAGTTGCGCGCCACCTGCATCGTGATCGTGCTGGCGCCCTGAGTGGCGTGGCCGTTGGTCAGCGCAACGAAGCCGGCCCGCGCGATGCCGGTCAGGTCGACGCCGCCGTGATCGTAGAAGCGCGCGTCTTCGATTGCGAGCACAGCCTTCTTCAGGCTGTCGGGTACGTCCTGGATATGGACGATGTCGCGCCGCTCTTCACCGAATTCGCCGATCAGCACATGGTCGGCCGTATAGATGCGCAGCGGCACCTTGGGCCGGTAGTCGGTGAGCGCATCGAGCGACGGCAGGTTCGGCGTTGCCACCACCAGCGCATAGCCGAGCACCAGCAGCGCGCACAGAATGCCAGCGACGATCAGACCCACAAAGCCAAGGATGAGCTTGAGCCACAACGGGCGTTTGCGCTTCTGCGGCACGGGCGGCGGGGACGTAGGAGACGTGGATTGCATATGGGCACCAAAAAACAGTCCCGCGATTATAGCCGCCTCGCTTTTCAGCTTTCGGCATGCTTACTGACAGTTTTTGACAAGTCTTCGCGCCGCGCAGGAATGACTTCACTGTAGTCGCTTTGAGCGCATGCAGGGCGCGCGGTACGCAATGTTAGCCATTCGGCTGAGTGTCGCGCAGCGGCGCGACTACGCACAATTCTTCCTCGCTACTCGCGTTCGAATGGTTCGTCGCGTGAGTCTGGAGGGAGGGCGTGATGACGTTCAAAAGTTCGTGGCTTCAGGGAATGCAAATGGGAGTGGAGCGCTTCGCGGCGGGGATCGATGTTAGTTCGCAGGCGGTACGTCTTATCGTGGTGAGTCAGCGTTCGAGCGCAAGCGCTGCGCTGCGCATCGAATACGTGACGAGCGTGCAGCTTGCGGCCGGCGCGATGGCCGGCACGGAGATCGCCGACCGGCACGCAGTGGCGCGTGCGTTGCGCGATGCCTTCGCGGGCTTGCCGCGCGCCTGTGCGACGCACGCGTTGCGCTGTGCGATGGCGCTGCCCGCCTCAGCCACGCTGACCACCACGATGCCGCTCACACGGCTTGCCGCGCTCAGCGGTTGCGCGGAAGACTGCGGGCACGAACTGGCCGAGCTCGAACCGGCGGTGATGAGCGAAGTGGAGCGCATCGCGGGTCTCGAGCGGCATGCGTTGGCAGTCGACTGGTTTCTCGACGAAGCGCCGTCGTCGATTCGCTCGGTGACGATCGCCGCGACCGCACGGCAGCATCTCGAAGCGCGCATCGAATGCGCGGCCACCGCGGGCATCTCGCTCACCGCAATCGACGGTGAGCCGCATGCGGCGTTGCGCGCAATGCGATACGCCGCCAGTCACGAACTCGATCCGCACGAGCCCTATGTCGCGATCTGGATCGGCGCGGATGGCGTGTCCGGGTGGCGTATCGCCGACGACAGCATCGTCGGCGACATTCGTTATCCGGCGCCCGAGTACTCGGATCTCGCAGACGCATTGCGCGACCTCGCCGATGGTCCCGCACTCGACTGCGCATTGTTGAGTGGCGAGGTCGACTTGCTCGACGGCGTAGGTTTTTCGCTTGCGGATATGGCCGACGTGTTGGGCTGCACGGTGTTGCCGTTCGAGTGCGCAGCGCTTGGCGGCCTCGCGCGGTCGCTGACGGATCCGTTGTTGCACGAGCCGTCTGGCGCGGTCGCATTCGGCCTCGCGCTGCGCGGGGTGCTCGAATGATGCGAGATCGTTTGCATGCCGATGGTTCAGGCGCGCCGGTTTCATCGCGTGGCACGCGCCTCGCACGCCCCTGGCTCGGCGGCTTCAATTTGCTGCCCTACCGGCAGCGTAACGCGCGGCTTGCGCGGCGGCGCTGCCTGCTCGAATGGACCGGCGCGGCGCTCGCCGGTTGCGCCGCCGTGTTGGCGTTGGCCGGATGGCAAGCGTTCGAGTGGGCGCGGCTTGATGCGCAGCGTGCGTCGCTCGAACGGTCGCTCACGCAACTGACCGCGCCGCTCGCCGAGCACGCGAAGTTGCTACGCGCGCAAGACGAGCAGCGCAAAGGCGCCGCGCGTGCAGCGAGCTTGTCCGAACCGCTCACGCATCTGCGCGATCTGCTGGATGCGCTGAGTTTCGAACCGGGCGATGGCGTCGTTCTGCAGCAGTTGCGTCAGCGCGAGCACGAGACGGAGTTGCTGGCGACGTCAAGCGGACATATCGCGTCGGCCGACTGGCTCAAACGTTTGAGTGCGATCCGCGGCGTGAAGGGTGCGGAGGTGAGCGACCTGCGTCGCTCGGTGTCACGCAGCAATGCGGCTGCAGCAGCCGGAGAAATCGGCCCGATCGAATTCGGCGCGCGCTTGCGTTGGACCGATCCGCCGCACAAGGTGGCCCATGCGCCGGTCGCCACTGCGCAACGTCCGATGCAGTCTGAGCAATCAAGAGGTTCGAAATGACTACAACGTTTGTCGATATGGGCGGCGCGGCAGGCGCGCGGTTATCCCTGTCCCAATGGATGAAGCGCGTGCGTTTGCCGCTCGATGCGTGGAGCCGGCGGCGTCGCTGGGTAGTCGCTTTGCTGATTGCTGCGCTGGTGTTCGGGCTGGGCGCGCATGGCTGGGTCGTGGCCGACCTCAGTGGCCTCGGGGCGAGCCAGACAGCATTCGATGCCGCCACGCGGCATCTCGCCGACGCGCGGCGCGCGCTGACGCAATTACCCGCGCTGCGTCGCGAAGCCGCGAGCGCGCACGCCGCACATTTGCCGACGCCATGGACCTCCGCCGACGATGTGCGTCTCGTGTCCGAATTGGCCGCGCAAAATAGCGTCGCGTTGCTCGCGGTGGAACCGGGCGCCGCGAGTGGCTCGGGCGCAGAACATATGCGGCCGATACGTCTCGCCGCGCAGACCGATTTCGTGCATTTGATGTCGTTTCTGCGCGAGCTGTCGGACTTGCCGGTGCTGATCGTCCCCGAGGACGTGACCGTCAAACGGAACGGCGCTTTGCTCGCCGTGAGCGCGACGCTGCGCGTGTTCAGCGCGCTGAGACCGGCGGTTTCAAGTGTCTCCGCGGACGCATTTGCCGACGACAGCCTCGATACCGAGGCCGACGAAGACATCGTGTTCTACGATCCGTTCTCGCCGCCGCAAATGCTGGCAGGCGGGGACCTGCCCGACGCTTCGCAGCTACGTCTGGCCGGCTTGCTGCACGATCGCACGCGCGGGCTCGCCTTACTCGAAACGCCGGACGGCGCGGCGACCGTCGCGCCGGGACAGCAGTTCGGCGCTGAGCGCGTTACGCGGGTCGACGCGCTCAGCATCACGCTGGCCAATGGCGGCGCGACGCGTACGCTGGCGCTCGCGGAGGCATCCTGATGAGGCGTGCGAAACTCATTCGCCGCACCGTGTGGTGTGTGGGCGCTCGTCTATGCTTCGGCCTCTTCGTTAGCACAGCGGCCGGTGCCGGAGTCGCGCATGCGTCGGCCCAGCTGCAACCGCCACTGCCGCCGTTGCCCGCGAGCATGTCGCTCGACGATGCCATCGCACCGCTCGATGTCCCGTACAACGCACCGCAACTGCCGCGCGGCATTGCCGCCGAAGTGCCCAATCCGTTTCGCAACAATGCCGCCGATGAGCCGGCGGCATCGCGCGCGGCGGCAACCGCCGGCAACGACCGCGCAGATGACCCGTTTAGCGGCACAGACGGCTCGGTGCCGTTGCGACCACAATCCGCTGCCGCTCGCGACGAGGCCACTGGAGCCGCCGGCGCATCCGCACTCGAAGGTCCGCCGGTGCCGCTGCCCCCGCTGGCGCGCTTGAGCAACGCGCCGAAAAGCCCCGCCGACGGCAAGCTCGCCGCCGACGATAAACCCATCACGCTGAACTTCCAGCGTGCCGAACTCGGTGCCGTGCTCAGCGCGTTCGCCCAATTCACCGGACTGAACATCGTTGCGAGCGAAAGGGTGCGCGGCGCCGTCTCGCTGCGGCTAGACAAAGTGCCTTGGCGCACCGCGTTCGACACCTTGCTCGACGTCAACGGTCTGGCGATGGAGCGCAATGGCAACGTGATCTGGGTCGCGCCGCGTGCCGATCTGGCCGCGCGCGAGCGGCAGCGCTTTGAAGCGCACGCACGAGCCGCCGATCTGGAGCCGCTCGCGAGCCGCACCTTCCAGCTGCACTACGCGCGCGCCGAAGACGTGCGGCGCCTGCTGACGGGCGCGGGCAACCAGCGCGTGCTGTCCAAACGCGGTGCCGCGACGGCCGATCCGCGCACCAATCTGCTGTTCGTCACCGACCTCGAGGGCCGCCTCGCGCAGATCACCGCGCTGCTCGCCTCCGTCGACCGGCCGACGCGTCAGGTGCTGATCGAAGCACGTATTGTCGAGGGCGAGCACGGTTTTTCGCGCAATCTGGGTGTGCGTCTGTCGATGGCGGCGGCCAACGCCGACGGCGCTGCCCGAGGCCTCACCGGCGGCAAGGACGGCACCGTCTACGATCTGTCCGCGCGGCCGATTTCCGGGTTCGACGCCGCTACTGCCGGCCTGACGCTGTTCGCGGCGCAAGCCACGCGGCTTCTGAATATCGAGCTGAGCGCGCTGGAAGCCGAGGGCCGCGGCGAAATCGTCTCGAGTCCGCGGGTCGTGACGGCGGACCGGATGAAAGCGGTCGTCGAGCAGGGCACCGAGCTGCCGTATCAGGCAAAAGTGGGGCAGGGCGTGTCCGGCGTGCAGTTTCGCCGCGCCACGCTCAAACTGGAGGTAGAGCCGCACATCATGCCGGACGGCCGGGTGGTGCTGGACCTCGACGTCGCCAAGGATAGCGTCGGCGAGCAGACCGATGCGGGCCCCGCGATCAACACCAAACACGTGCAAACGCGGGTCGAGGTCGAGGATGGTGGTACGGTGTTGATCGGCGGCATCTACGCGATCGACGACCGGGACGATGTGACGCGGGTGCCGCTCCTGGGCAAAATACCGCTTTTAGGTGCGCTTTTTCGTCATCGGGTGCATCGCGACAAGCGCAGCGAACTGGCGGTTTTCATCACGCCGCGCGTCGTTCAGACAAATTAGGGGCATGCTGCCGCCGCTCGCGAGCGGCGGCGCGCAGGCTCGACAAGGCAGCCGCTTTGCCAGTAAGCTGCGGCACGAACCATACCGGATTAGCCAGAGGACACCGTTGCAAGCGCGGGACGCACACGCCAATGTATTTTTTGTAGGGCTCATGGGGGCAGGCAAAACCACCGTGGGCCGGGCCGTTGCGCGCCGGCTGGATCGCCCGTTCTTCGATTCCGATCACGAAATCGAGGCGCGCACGGGCGCGCGCATACCCGTGATCTTCGAACTGGAAGGCGAAGCGGGCTTTCGCGACCGCGAAGCGCACGTGATTTCCGACCTGACCGGACGCGACAATATCGTGCTCGCAACGGGCGGCGGCGCGATTTTGCGGCCGGAAAACCGTGAAGCGCTGCAAAATCGCGGCGTGGTGATCTATCTACGTGCCAATCCGCACGATCTGTGGTTGCGCACCCGGCGCGACAAAAATCGCCCGCTTTTGCAGACTGAAGACCCGAAAGCGCGCCTTGAAGCGCTCTACGAAGTGCGCGACCCGCTGTACCGCGAATGCGCGCATTTTGTGATCGAAACCGGCCGGCCTTCGGTCAACGGACTCGTCAACATGGTTCTGATGCAGCTCGAGATGGCCGGCGTCGCCAAACATCCTGCGTCATAATGGACCGTATGATTACCGTCAATGTCGAACTGGGCGAGCGCGCCTACCCCATCCATATCGGTGCCGACCTGATCGGCCAGACCGCGTTGTTCGCGCCGCATATCGCCGGCAGCTCGGTCACCATCGTGACCAACACCACGGTCGAGCCGCTGTACGGCGACAATCTGCGCGCCGCGCTGGCACCGCTCGGCAAGCAGGTGTCGACGGTCGTTTTGCCGGACGGCGAAGCGTACAAGAACTGGGAAACGCTGAATCTGATTTTCGACGCGCTGCTCGGCGCGCGGGCTGACCGTAAAACCACGCTGATCGCGCTGGGCGGCGGCGTGATCGGCGACATGACGGGTTTTGCCGCGGCCTGCTACATGCGCGGCGTCCCGTTCATTCAGGTGCCGACTACCTTGCTGTCGCAGGTCGATTCGTCGGTAGGCGGCAAGACCGGCATCAATCATCCGCTTGGCAAGAACATGATCGGCGCGTTCTATCAGCCGCAAGCCGTGATCGCCGACATTGGCGCGCTGCGCACGCTGCCTGCGCGCGAACTGGCGGCGGGCATCGCCGAAGTGATCAAGACCGGCGCGATTGCCGACGCCGGCTTTTTCAGCTGGATCGAAGCGAACGTCGACGCGCTCAATCGCTGCGAGCCAGAGGCGCTGGCCGAGGCGGTCAAGCGCTCGTGCGAAATCAAGGCGTCGGTGGTGGCACAGGACGAGCGCGAAGGCGGCTTGCGCGCGATCCTCAATTTTGGCCACACCTTTGGCCACGCGATCGAGGCCGGGCTCGGCTACGGCGAATGGCTGCACGGCGAGGCGGTCGGCTGCGGGATGGTGATGGCGGCGGACCTGTCCGTGCGGCAGGGCTTTCTCGACGAAGCCGCGCGCAAGCGTCTGGTCGACGTGATCGTCGCTGCGCATCTGCCAACCCGCGCGCCCGCGCTCGGCGAGTCGCGCTACGTCGAACTGATGCGGGTCGACAAAAAGGCCGAGGCCGGCGCGATCAAATTCATTCTGCTGAAGCGTTTCGGTGAGACGCTGATCACCCAGGCGCCCGACGCCGCCGTGCACGCAACGCTGGCCGCCGCCGTCTAGAAACGGCGAGGCATTGCAGCAAAGCATCACGCACCAGCGTCACGAGGCGCCGCCCATGTTTCGGAGAAACCGGTGACTGACAGGCGCAGCGACGATGTAAAGAATCACCCGGAAGGCGCCGCGGCGATCGGCGTGCCTTCGCCCGAAGCACTCGAAGCGCATCTCGCGCCGTATGCGGCGCATTCCGCGCAGTCGCGCGGCCGCCGCTATCCCGAAGCCGCGCCTAGCGCGCGCACCGAATTCCAGCGCGATCGCGATCGCATCGTTCACTCGACGGCATTCCGCCGCCTCGAGTACAAAACCCAGGTGTTCGTGAATCACGAGGGCGATCTGTTTCGGACACGCCTCACGCACAGTCTCGAAGTCGCGCAGATCGCGCGTTCGGTTGCACGCAATCTGCGGGTCAATGAAGACCTCGTCGAGGCCATTTCGCTCGCGCACGATCTCGGCCATACGCCGTTCGGCCATGCCGGCCAGGATGCGCTCAACGAATGTATGCGCGAACACGGCGGCTTTGAACACAACCTGCAAAGCCTTGCGGTGGTCGACGATCTCGAGGAGCACTACGGCGCGTTCAATGGGCTGAACCTCTGTTTCGAAACACGCGAAGGCATTCTCAAGCATTGCTCGCGCGAGAACGCCCGGCGGCTCGGCGCGCTCGGCGAACGTTTTCTCGAAGGACGGCAGCCGTCGATCGAAGCACAGATCGCGAACGTCGCCGACGAGATCGCTTACAACAATCACGACGTCGACGACGGTTTGCGCTCAGGCTTGCTCACGGTGGAGCAGCTTGCCGAAGTGGAGTTATGGCAGACGCACTACGAGGCGGCGCGCGGCGATTTTCCGCAGATCGAAGGGCGCAGGCTGATCCACGAGACGGTGCGCCGCATCATCAATACGCTGATCGTCGACCTGATCGATACGACCACCCTTAATCTGATCCGGCATGCGCCGGCCTCGCTGGACGCAGTGCGGGCCGCACCGCCGCTCGTCGCACATAGCGAAGCGATCGCTTCGCAGGCCGCAACGCTCAAGCGCTTTCTGTTCAAGAACCTGTATCGCCACTACCGGGTGATGCGTATGGCGAACAAGGCGCGCCGCGTGGTGGTCGGCCTGTTTGGCGCGTTCACGGAAGATCCGCGGCTGTTGCCGCCCAGCTATCAGTCGCCGGACGCGTCGTTGCAGTCGCGCTTGATCGCCCACTACATTGCGGGCATGACGGATCGATATGCGGTGAAGGAATACCAGCGGCTGTTCGTGATCGACGACAACTGATCGGTCGGCACCACCGAGCATCGGTGCCGGGCTATGGCGCCGCTGCGCATGCCCTTAGTGAACGGCCGCCACCGAGGCGGCGGCCCGGCGCGCCGTTTTTAACGCAGCCGCGACGCGAGCAGGGCGCTCGCGATCAGCGCGACGCCGCCGACGATCGCAATCACCTGCCATGGATTTTCGTGCACATACTCGCCGGCGTCCGAGATCGCCACTTCGGCTCGCTGGCGCATGGCTTCGCGGGTGTCGTTCAGACGGGCGCGCGCAACCTCGAGTCGCTTGCGCAATTTGCTGCGTAGCGCCACGGCATCGGCATGCGTGCCGTCGGCCAGCGTGTCTTCGAGTTCCGAGATCAGCGTGCGCAATTCGCCGGCGATGTCTTCAACCGCGTGGCGGCTACGGCGAGCGATTCGCCGCGCACGGCGGCTGGTGGTGGTCCAGGATTCGCCGAGGGCGTCTCGTGTGTTCGGAAGTGCTGTCATGGTCGCTCCGTCGATGAAGGTGAGAAAAGTCTCCGCGTGCTCATGCGGGAAACATGACGTCACGCAACTTCGATGCCAAAGGCCGTGCGGTGTTCCAGCGAGATCATCGCACACGTGCCGACGGTTTCTGGCGGCAGAAATTGCACTGGAAAGGTCGGTCGGTGGTCAAAATTACAATGCATTCGGCATTTACCACAATAGGTGACAGGCATAAAATCAAAAACGCCGTCACATATGTGACGGCGTTTGGCTGAGGTGCGGACTGTTCGCGACGGTTCGATCCATGCAAACACAGCCTGCCTCGTTAGAAGACGTAACCTATCTTTGCGAAAGTAACGATTGGGTTGAGTCTGATTTTTGCCTCAGACGTCACGGTCAGGTTGCCGACCGGAGTCGCCGCGTTCGAGGTCAGTTTCGCGGTTACGCTGAGCGGTATGTATGAGACGGAGAACCCTGCGAACCAGTGTTTGGTGAACGCATAGTTGAAACCGAGATTAAACACCGGTGCCCAGGAACGATCCGTCGATACCGAGGTCGGACCATGCAGTACGCGTTGTTCAAACGCAGTGTTGGAGATCTTCGCGTCCGTGAACCAGACGTACGTGACGCCGAGGCCGGCATACGGTCGGAACGCCGCGGTAGCGTCGTTGAAGTAGTATTTGAACAGGAGAGCAGGACTCCATTGCTTCGCGGAGCCGAGCGTACCGAATTGCTCGAAGGTGCCTGTGCCTAGCAGGTTGAATTTCGGTGGAATGCCAATTTCAGCTTCCGCGGCGATGTGATCGGTGACAAAGTAGCCTAGGCTTAAGCCGATGGTGTCGGAGCTGTCGATGCCAGCGCCCGTGCCGGGTAGTGAGATGTTGACGGGTGTCCCGCCGACGCTTGTTTCCTTCAACGGATCGCTACTGTCTTGGGGGGCGAAATGGAACCACCCCGTCGTAGCGTAAAAACTGCCGGCCGATTGCGCGTGAGCTGCCGTCATACAGGCGAGCGCCGCGATCCCCGTTATGGCCTGTTTTAATTTCATATGTGCTCCTCCAAAAAAGGCCCGCTCATTATGACCACAACGTTTGAAACAAACCATACGCGGCAGTTAGAGCTTTCTCCCTAAGCGCCGGGCGGTTTCTGGCTAAGCCGCGCCGCGCCGAACCCAGCGCCCATGCGGCTTTTCGGACCTTCGGGTATATACCAACGCGACTATTGGATACTTCAGCATGGCACGGCTTGCACGTCTCTATGTCCCTGACCAGCCGCAGCACGTCATCCTCCGTGGACTCGACCAGCAGCCCGCATTTGTCGACGACCAGGACTACGAGCTCTTCATCGACTGTTTGAAAGCGGCTTCGCGCGACCACCATTTGTCGATCCACGCGTATGCGTTGATGCCGGGCGCTGTGCAATTGCTCGTCACGCCGACCGAGGAGTCGAGTCTGCCGAAAGCGATGCAGGCAGTGGGGCGCCGCTACGTCGCCCACTTCAACCGGCGCTATGCGCGCCGCGGCACGCTGTGGGAGGGCCGCTACCGCGCGACGGTGATCGAGGGCGAGCGTTACTTCCTGCTGGCGAGCCGGGTAGTCGAGATGTGTCCGGTGCGCACGCAACTCGTGAGCGCGCCGGAGGACTACCGCTGGTCGAGCTACCGCCATCACATTGGCCTCACGCTCGACAGCCTCATTACCGATCATCCGTTGTACTGGTCGCTCGGCAACACGCCGTTCGAGCGGCAACGCGCGTACCGCGAGTTGTGCGAGCAGCCGCTCGACGAGCGCGAGGCCAGCCAGCTTCAGCAGGCCACTTTGAAAGGCTGGGTTTTGGGCAGCGAGACGTATCGGGAGTGGGCGGCGCGAGCGGCGAACCGGCGGGTGTCGCCGCTGCCGCGCGGGCGGCCGCGCAAAGCGCGCGAGACGCCGCAGACGCAATAAAGCGTTTTGCATCAAAGGGCTGCGCGCGGAACGGCATCTTCGGATGCCGTTTTCTTTGCACCTTTTTGATATGGCACCAATAAAAATTAGCCGCAATGCACCAACTTGATAATAGGGGTCGTACCATCAGGTTTTGTTTGCTATTCCATTGATTCGTCGCGTATATTCCGAATTCCGGCGCTTTTTGGTACGCGTAGCATCGAGCGTACTGAGCCGCCGTCGTGGTTGCGATGCGAACTGCGGCAATAGAAAAACGGTTTAACGGCCTGTCCGGCCCCTCACAGACGGTGTCCCCATGAACGACCACCAGCAACCGACTCACCCGGTTCCCGCCGCGCAAGGTCTTTACGACCCGCAAAACGAGCACGACGCCTGCGGCGTCGGCTTCGTCGCTCACATCAAGGGCAAGAAAAGCCACGAGATCATTCAACAAGGCCTGAAGATTCTCGAGAACCTCGACCACCGGGGCGCCGTCGGCGCCGATCCGCTAATGGGCGACGGCGCGGGCATCCTGATCCAGATTCCGGACGGTTTCTATCGTGAGGAAATGGCCAGGCAAGGCGTCGTTCTGCCGCCGAACGGCGAGTACGGCGTCGGCATGGTCTTCCTGCCGAAGGAACACGCATCGCGTCTCGCATGCGAACAGGAACTGGAACGTACGGTGAAGGCCGAAGGCCAGGTCGTGCTGGGCTGGCGCGACGTGCCGGTCGACCACACCATGCCGATTTCGCCCACCGTGAAGGCGAGCGAGCCGCTGATCCGCCAGATCTTCATCGGCCGCGGCAAGGACATCATGGTGACCGACGCGCTCGAGCGGAAGCTGTACGTGATCCGCAAGACCGCGAGCCACCGCATCCAGGCGCTCAAGCTCAAGCACGGCAAGGAATACTTCGTGCCGTCGTGCTCGGCGCGCACGGTCGTCTACAAGGGTCTGCTGCTGGCGGGCCAGGTCGGCGTGTATTATCGCGACCTGCAGGACGAGCGCACCGTCTCGGCACTGGCGCTGGTGCACCAACGCTTTTCGACCAACACGTTCCCGGCGTGGGAACTGGCTCACCCATACCGGATGATCGCCCACAACGGGGAAATCAACACGGTGAAGGGCAACGTCAACTGGCTGAACGCCCGTACCGGCGCGATCGCGTCGCACGTGCTCGGCGACGACCTCCCGAAGCTGTGGCCGCTGATTTATCCGGGCCAATCGGACACCGCCTCGTTCGACAACTGTCTCGAACTGCTGGTGATGGCTGGCTACCCGCTCGTCCACGCAATGATGATGATGATCCCGGAAGCCTGGGAACAGCACACGCTGATGGACGACAACCGCCGCGCGTTCTACGAATACCACGCCGCGATGATGGAGCCGTGGGACGGACCCGCCGCGATCGCCTTTACCGACGGCCGTCAGATCGGCGCGACGCTCGACCGTAACGGTCTGCGTCCCGCGCGTTACATCGTCACCGACGACGACCTCGTGATCATGGCGTCGGAGGCGGGCACGCTGCTTATCCCCGAATCGAAGATCGTCAAGAAGTGGCGTCTGCAGCCGGGCAAGATGTTCCTGATCGACATGGAACACGGCCGCATCATCGACGACAAGGAACTGAAGGACAACCTCGCGAACGCCAAGCCGTACAAGAGCTGGATCGACGCGGTCCGGATCAAGCTCGACGAAATCGAGCCGAAGGCCGAAGACGTCGTGACGGAGCGCCGCGAAGCCGCCGCTTTGCTGGATCGCCAGCAGGCGTTCGGTTATACGCAGGAGGACCTCAAGTTCCTGATGGCGCCGATGGCGCAAGCGGGTGAAGAAGCCGTCGGTTCGATGGGCAACGACTCGCCTTTGGCGGTCATGTCCAACAAGAACAAGACGCTCTATCACTACTTCAAGCAGCTGTTCGCCCAGGTGACGAACCCACCGATCGACCCGATCCGTGAAAACATGGTGATGTCGCTGGTGTCGTTCGTCGGTCCGAAGCCGAACCTGCTGGACACGAACAACATCAACCCGCCGATGCGTCTCGAAGTGTCGCAGCCGGTGCTCGACTTCAAGGACATCGCGAAGATCCGCGCGATCGATCAGTACACGGGCGGCAAGTTCAGTTCGTATGAACTGAACATCTGCTATCCGGTGGCCTGGGGCAAGGAAGGTATCGAAGCGCGTCTCGCGTCGCTGTGCGCGGAAGCTGTCGACGCGGTGAAGTCCGGCTACAACATGCTGATCGTGTCGGACCGCAAGACCGACCGCGACAACGTGGCGATTCCGGCGCTGCTCGCCACTGCCGCGATCCACACGCACCTCGTGCAGCACGGTCTGCGCACGAGCGCGGGTCTGGTCGTCGAAACCGGCTCGGCGCGTGAAACGCACCACTTCGCGTTGCTCGCGGGCTACGGCGCGGAAGCCGTGCACCCGTACCTTGCAATGGAAACGCTCGGCCAGCTCGCAGCCGGCCTGAAGGGCGACCTGTCGGCGGAAAAGGCGGTCTACAACTTCACCAAGGCAGTCGGCAAGGGCCTGCAGAAGGTCATGTCGAAGATGGGCATATCGACCTACATGTCGTACACCGGCGCGCAGATTTTCGAAGCCGTCGGTCTCGCGGAAGATCTGGTCGCGAAGTACTTCAACGGCACCTCGTCGAAGGTTGGCGGTATCGGCCTCTTTGACGTGGCGGAAGAAGCGATCCGTCTGCACCGTGAGGCGTTCGGCGACAACCCGGTGCTCGCGAACATGCTCGACGCGGGCGGCGAATACGCCTACCGCGTGCGCGGCGAAGAACACATGTGGACGCCGGATGCGATCGCCAAGCTGCAACACTCGGCGCGCAGCAACTCGTATCAGACGTACAAGGAATACGCGCATCTGATCAACGATCAGACCAAGCGCCACATGACGTTCCGCGGCCTGTTCGAGTTCAAATTCGACCCGTCGAAGGCGATCGCCCTCGACGAAGTCGAATCGGCGAAGGAAATCGTCAAGCGTTTCGCCACCGGCGCGATGTCGCTCGGTTCGATCAGCACGGAAGCGCACGCCACGCTGGCGGTCGCGATGAACCGCATCGGCGGCAAGTCGAACACCGGCGAAGGCGGCGAGGACGTGAACCGTTATCGCAACGAACTGCGTGGCATTCCGATCAAGAACGGCGACACGATGAAGTCCGTGATCGGCGATGAAGTGATCGTCGACATTCCGCTGAAGGAAGGCGATTCGCTGCGCTCGAAGATCAAGCAGGTGGCGTCGGGCCGTTTCGGCGTGACGGCGGAATACCTTGCATCGGCCGATCAGATCCAGATCAAGATGGCGCAGGGCGCGAAGCCGGGCGAAGGCGGTCAGTTGCCGGGCCACAAGGTGTCCGAGTACATCGGCAAGCTGCGTTACTCGGTGCCGGGTGTCGGCCTGATTTCGCCGCCGCCGCACCACGACATCTACTCGATCGAAGATCTGGCGCAGCTGATTCACGACCTGAAGAACGCCAACTCGGCGGCCAGCGTGTCGGTGAAGCTGGTGTCGGAATCGGGCGTCGGTACGGTGGCTGCGGGTGTCGCGAAAGCGAAGGCCGATCACGTCGTGATCGCGGGCCATGACGGCGGCACGGGCGCTTCGCCGCTGTCGTCGGTCAAGCATGCCGGCACGCCGTGGGAACTGGGTCTGGCCGAAACGCAGCAAACACTCGTGCTGAACCAGCTGCGCGGCCGTATCCGCGTGCAGGCCGACGGTCAGATGAAGACCGGCCGCGACGTCGTGATCGGCGCGCTGCTCGGCGCGGACGAGTTCGGCTTCGCGACGGCGCCGCTCGTCGTCGAAGGCTGCATCATGATGCGCAAGTGCCATCTGAACACCTGCCCGGTCGGCGTCGCGACGCAAGATCCGGTGCTGCGTGCGAAGTTCCAGGGCCAGCCGGAACACGTCGTCAACTTCTTCTTCTTCGTTGCGGAAGAAGCGCGCGAAATCATGGCGCAACTGGGCATCCGCAAGTTCGACGACCTGATCGGCCACGCCGAACTGCTCGACATGAAGAAGGGCATCGAGCACTGGAAGGCAAAGGGTCTCGACTTCTCGCGCGTGTTCTATCTGCCGCAAGTGCCGGCTGAAGTCGCACGCAAGCACGTCGACGCGCAGGACCACGGTCTTGAGAAGGCGCTCGATCACACGCTGATCGAGAAGGCGAAGGCCGCGATCGAGAAGGGCGAGCACGTCTCGTTCATCCAGCCGGTGCGTAACGTGAACCGTACGGTCGGCGCGATGCTGTCCGGCACGATCGCGAAGAAGTACGGCCACGACGGCCTGCCCGACGACGCGATTCACATCCAGTTGAAGGGCACCGCGGGTCAGAGCTTCGGCGCGTTCCTCGCGAAGGGCATCACGCTGGATCTGGTCGGCGACGGTAACGACTACGTCGGCAAGGGCTTGTCGGGTGGCCGCATCATCATTCGTCCGACCAACGATTTCCGCGGCAAGTCGGAAGAAAACATCATCTGCGGCAACACGGTGATGTATGGCGCGATCGAAGGCGAAGCATTCTTCCGCGGCGTCGCAGGCGAGCGTTTCTGCGTGCGTAACTCGGGTGCGACGGCGATTGTCGAAGGCACGGGCGACCACGGCTGCGAATACATGACGGGCGGCACGGTCGTCGTGCTCGGCGAAACGGGCCGTAACTTCGCGGCCGGTATGTCGGGCGGTATCGCTTACGTATACGACCCGGACAGCACGTTTGCCGGCAAGTGCAACAAGTCGATGGTCGCGCTCGATCCGGTCTTGCAACAGGCCGAACAGGAACGCACGGTCGACAAGGGCTTGTGGCACAGCGGCGCAACGGATGAAGCACTGCTCAAGGGGCTCATCGAACGTCACTTCCAGTTCACGGGTTCGCCGCGTGCAAAGGCGCTGCTCGAAAACTGGGACGCGTCGCGCCGTCAATTCGTGAAGGTGTTCCCGACCGAATACAAGCGCGCGCTGGGCGAGATGGCTGCGAAGAAGGCGAACAAGGAAGTGCTCGCCGCCTGACTGGCCAACCCGCTGTTCCGTCCGAAGACGTCACATTTAGCCGTACCCGCCGCCTCTCGATTGTTCGACGCGCGGCGGGTGTAGATCACCCCACCTGATACAGATAGAGAAGAGAACCACATGGGCAAGGCAACCGGTTTTCTCGAGTTCGAGCGCCGCCACGAGGCGTACGAAGCTCCGCTCACGCGTGTGAAGCACTACAAGGAATTCGTCGCGGCACTGACCGACGACGAAGCGAAGATTCAAGGCGCGCGTTGCATGGACTGCGGCATTCCGTTCTGCAACAACGGCTGCCCGGTGAACAACATCATCCCGGACTTCAACGACTTGGTGTTCCATCAGGACTGGAAGAACGCGATCGAAGTGCTGCACTCCACCAACAATTTCCCGGAGTTCACGGGCCGCATCTGCCCGGCGCCGTGTGAAGCGGCGTGCACGCTCGGTATCAACGACGATCCGGTCGGCATCAAGTCGATCGAACACGCGATTATCGACAAGGCGTGGGCCGAAGGCTGGGTCGCACCGCAGCCGCCGAAGCACAAGACCGGCAAGAAGGTCGCGGTGGTCGGTTCCGGCCCCGCCGGTTTGGCCGTCGCGCAGCAACTCGCGCGCGTGGGGCACGATGTGACGGTGTTCGAAAAGAACGACCGCATCGGCGGCCTGCTGCGTTACGGCATTCCTGACTTCAAGCTGGAAAAGTGGCTGATCGATCGCCGCATGCGTCAGATGGAAGCCGAAGGCGTGACGTTCCGCGCCAGCGTGTTCATCGGCAAGCCGGATTCGCTGCCGGCGCATATCGGCAACATGGCGAAGGAAACCATCACGCCGGCCGAGCTGAAAGAACAGTTCGACGCCGTGGTGCTCACGGGTGGTTCGGAAACGCCACGCGATCTGCCGGTGCCGGGCCGTGAGTTCGAAGGCATCCACTACGCGATGGAATTCCTGCCGCAGCAGAACAAGGTCAATGCCGGCGACAAGGTTGCGAACCAGCTGCTCGCGAAGGGCAAGCATGTGGTCGTGATCGGTGGTGGCGATACGGGTTCGGACTGCGTCGGTACGTCGAACCGTCATGGCGCGAAGAGCGTCACGCAATTCGAACTGCTGCCGCAACCGCCGGAAGAAGAGAACAAGCCGCTCGTGTGGCCGTACTGGCCGATCAAGCTGCGCACGTCGTCGTCGCATGACGAAGGCTGCTCGCGCGATTGGTCGGTGGCGACCAAGCGTCTCGAAGGCAAGAACGGCAAGGTCGAGAAGCTGATCGCCGCGCGCGTCGAATGGAAGGACGGCAAGATGCAGGAAGTGCCGGGCTCCGAATTCGAAATGAAGGCCGATCTGGTGCTGCTCGCGATGGGCTTTACGCAGCCGGTCTCGCCCGTGCTCGAAGCATTCGGCGTCGACAAGGATGCACGCGGCAACGTGCGTGCGTCGACCGAAGGCGACAAGGCGTATTACACGTCGGTGGATAAGGTGTTTACAGCGGGCGATATGCGCCGCGGCCAGTCGCTGGTGGTGTGGGCGATTCGCGAAGGCCGCCAGTGCGCGCGTTCGGTCGATGCGTTCCTGATGGGAGATTCGGAACTGCCGCGCTAAAAGTCTCCGGCCGGTTCATGCCTGCGGGCATGAAAGCCGGCCACAGCTTGCAGGAAGTGGTGGAGACGACAAAGCGGTATATCAAAGCGGTAAAACGAAGCCGGGCACCTGAGAGGGTGACCCGGCTTTTTAACGTCCGCTGAGTATTTGGCGTGCTATTTGCGCTTCATTCCCGAGGTGAGTCCCGCGATACTTGCCGGGCTGACCGGGCAGAATCATTTATAAACCAATTACAAAAGAAAAAGCCACCGCCGTAGGCATACAGATCAAGGAAGAGCCAATGCCACAAGGGACACAACCAAACCCGCCCGGGAGGGCAAAAAACCAAACCCGGTTCCTTACCAACTACTACCATGTAACCCAAAAAATATATCCCCCCGTTAAACTGCGCTGGCAGCGCCCAAGCTGCAAAAACCACCTTTACGTCACTCAATGCCCGCAACTGGAAAAACCTGCTCGCCACATCTCCGCCCCGCGAGCACACCCTTGCGGGTAAGGGCATCCCCGTCGCGTCGCGCGTTCCTGAAAGGCTCAGCGGGCGTCCTGCTGCTATCCAGTCTAAGCAGTTCGCTGCTCTCCGCCTGCGGCGGCGGCAACCTCGGCGCCGACCAGCCGGAAACCCCGCGCCTGGCGTCGGTCAACAACTTCCGGGATGTGGCAGGCGCTGCGGCGGGCTACCCAACCGTCGACGGTAAACAGATGCGCCGTGGCGCCTTCTATCGCGCGAACGCGCTAACACTCAGCGCAACAGACCAGGTCACCGTAGACAAACTCGGCATCCTCGCGGTCTACGATCTGCGCACACCCGGCGAAATCGCGCGCACCGCCGACATCCTGCCGGTCGGCGCGGCATCGCAAGCCATCAATGTCCTCGGCACGAGCGACTTCGTCGTGCCCTCGCTCGATTCGGCCGCCGCCGCCGTCGCATTCATGGAGGCCGAGGCGCGTGCGTTCGTCACAGGCGCTGCCCAGCGCGCCAGCTTCGGCACGCTCCTCACGCAGCTCGCCAGCGGGGCCGGCGCGCAGCTGTTTCATTCGAACGCAGGGAAGGATCGCACCGGCTGGGTCGCGGCTTTGCTGCTCAGCATCGCCAACGTGCCGATCGACGTCATCATGCAAGACTATTTGCTGAGCAACGTCTATTCGGCCGCGTCGATCAAGGCGAGCACCGACACGCTACGGTCGCAAAACGGCGACGCAGTGGCGGCGATCGAGGCGCCCTTGTTCAGCGTTCAGGAAAATTACCTGCAGGCGGGGTTCGATCAGGTGCAGGCGAGCTACGGCACGATGGCGAGCTATCTGACGCGAGGCCTCGGGGTGTCTCAGGCGACGATCGATAGCTTGCACGACCGCCTCGTGGCCTGAATCGCGACGGCCGAGGCGTATTCGCCGTGTCGGCAAGTGCAGGCGAAAAAAAGTCCGCCCGAAGTAAACAGGGCGGACAGAGAAGGGCGGCATCGAGGTTGCCGGGGCTGACTATAAGGCCGCAGCCACCCGGAAAACCTATCCAGTAAGGGTGCGTAAGTGGGTACATAAGCGCCGGCGCACAATCCTTCTCACGCTTCTCCCAATCCAGCCGGTAGTTCGATCCGCACTTCCAGGCCGCCTTTTGCATGATTGCGCACATGACAGCGGCCGCCGCGATCGTGCGCGAGCCGCGCGACGATCGCCAGTCCAAGGCCGCAATGGCCTTCGCCGCCACGTGCGGCGTCGAGTCGTACGAATGGTTTCATTGCCGCGGCGATGCGGTCGTCGGGAATGCCCGGGCCGTGATCGCGCACGCTAATGACCCAATGCTGGTCATTACGCGCAGTCGCGATATCGACCGGCGGCGCGCCGTGCTCGAGCGCGTTGTCGACGAGATTCGTCACCAGCCGGTCGAGCAGCGTGCGCGGCAGCCTGAATGACGAACCGGCCTGCAGATCGAGCGTGAAGAGCGGCGTCTCGGTGCTGTCACTGGCGGAAAACTGTTCTTGCAGAAACGCGTCGACTTCGACCGGCGGCCCGGCGTCGGCGGATTGACCGGCGAATTCCAGAAACTGCTGGACGATGTTGGTCAGCGAATCGACGTCGCGGATCAGGCCCGCGCGCTCGCTTTCCGCGACCAGCACGCTCGCGCGCAATTTGAGCCGCGTCAGCGGCGCTTTCAGATCGTGCGCGACGCCCGCCAGCATCACCGCCTGGTCGTCGCCGGCTTCGTTCAGACGCCGCATCATGTCGTTGAACGAGCCGATCAGTTCGCGCAGTTCGCGCGGGCCCTGCACGGTGACGGGTTCAGGCCGTCCGCCGGAGCCGAACTCAAGCGCGGCTTCAGCCACGCGCGACAAGGGCCGTTGCATCTGCCAGACCGCCAGCAGCGACAGAATCAGCGCGGCCAGCAGCATCGATACCGATTCGACGAGAAAGTGCGGGCGCGGCGGAACGTCGACCGGCACGACTACCCAGTTCGATTTGCCGGGGAACAGTACCCACAACTGAGGCGGGCGCAAATCATCGACGGCAATCTGCGTGCCGGGCGGCAAGTTTTCGCGCAGATGCCGGCTCAGTTCGACCAGCGGATGACGGGTCGGCGTGTGCAGATGGACGCTCGCCGGCATGTTCCAAGTCGGCACGAGGTGCACGCGCATCGCGGGCGCGAGCGCGGCGCCCTTGATCGGCTCGCCGTTGAGCGCCTGTAGCACCAGCAGAATGCCGCGCGCGAAGCCGTCGATTTCATGGCGCGGCGGCTGCATCACCACCAGCACGAACCAGCCCGCCTGAATCGCGAACAACACCGCCGTCGACAGCAATGCCATTCTGCCGAACAGCGTGTTCAGCGGGTTTTTCATGCGGTTGAGGCGGCCTCGTCGGCGAAGGGCGTGCCGTCGGCGTCGGGCACGAACACGTAGCCTTTGCCTCGCACCGTTTGCACGTAGCACGGGTTGGACGGATCGTCTTCGATCACCCGGCGCAGGCGCCAGATCGGCACGTCGAGGCTGCGGTCGCGAAAGGCGAGATTGTCGCGATGCACGAGATCGTGAATCAGTACGCGCGACAGCACCTTGTACGGATTGTTGACGAAAATCTTCAGCAGCGCGAACTCACTGTCGCGCAGCGGGAGCTTCGAATCGTCGCGCGTGAGCGAACGCGTGGCGAAGTCGAGTTCGAATGGACCGAAGCGATACGGTTTGCGGGCCTCGGGCGCGCTGGTGGTGGAGGGGCCGCGGCGGCGCAGCACCGTATGGATCCGCGCGAGCAACTCGCGGGGATCGAACGGCTTGGTCAGATAATCGTCCGCACCCAGCGAGAGCCCGACGATACGGTCGGCCACCGTGCCGCGCGCCGTCACGAAGATCACCGGGATGTCGTCGCCGGCGGCGCGCAACGCAGTGAGCGCGCGCAGGCCGTCGGTGTTCGGCATCATGATGTCGAGCACGACGACCGACGGCCGTTCACGTTCGAGCCGGCGTTGAAGATGGGTGCCGTCGTGCAGCACCGACGCGTCGAAGCCGTTCGATTGCAGAAACTTGCATAGCAGATCGCGTACGACCGGGTCGTCGTCGACGATAAGGACCTGTGGATTCATGGCGAAATTCTAGACTGGCGCGCACGGCGCGCGGCCGACTGTTTTCTTACCAATGCTTACGGAGCTTCGCGCCGCGCGTGCGGCCTTCCGCGCGAGGGCCGTCGCCAAAGGCTCACCGCATATTTCAACATTGCCATATTCGGCAACCCGTGCAGCGGGGCTGAAGACGTTTCGCATCGCTGATATTCCTCCGATGAAAGAATTGGCGCGCGATCGCAACGACTGGCAACGACTGGCAACGAATCGCAATGGCTCGTAAGAACCGCCGAAAAGCGCGCTTTTCTTCGTGCATCGCCACCTCGCGTGCGGCGAGATGATTCGTCGTGCAGTACGTTGCGCCGCATGTCGAAAACAGCCTAACGCCTTGGGCCCGCGACAGGCGGCGTGAAATCGAAACCTAGCGCCACGCGAGGCTCATCATGACCGTTCATAGCAATCTCAGTTCAACCCGCTTTTCTTCACTAGCGCCCACGCCGGCGGCGGAGAAGCCAGCGGCTCCGGGCAGCCAGTCGGCGACGCCGCAAGCACGGGGCACCGCCACCCAGGCGTTGCCGCCGGTGCCTGCCGGGCTCGTCGGGCATAACGTCAACACGACCGCCTGACCCCCGAGGCCCGTGTGTCGACCCCGAAAATTTTAGACCGCTTCATACGTGTCGCTGCGTGGTTGACGCTCGGCGCGGCGCTGCTGCCGCTCGGCGGCTGCGGCGTTGCCGCGCTGCCGTGCCGGCTGGCGTCGGCGACGCTGAAAATCGTCCCGGTGATCGGCCATGCGGCGGCCACGCCGTTCGACGCGTGTTCATCCGCCATCGACTGAATCATGACACTCAAACGGATTGCCTGTGCATTGGCGCTGCTCGGCGCAATGTCCCAGTTGGCCGCACAGGCGCAGCCGGCGGGGCGCGAAGCGGCGGCCAGCGCGGCGTCGAAGGGTGCGTCCGCCGATGCGCGCAAGCGTTCGCAGGACGCCCCGTTTGCGTTTCGCGGCATCGCGCTCGGCATCACGCTCGACGAATTCCGTTCGGGTTCGACCGTGCGGGCGACGCCGCTCGGCAGCGTGCCTGTCTGCGAGACGGATGTGCAGGCGGGCGCGCTCGGCATGCGCCTGAAATCGCACGAGAGTCTGACGGTCGCGTGCCGCTGGGCGCATCGCGGCGACGAAGGCTGGGCCGTGTCGCAAGCCGTCGTCGACGGCGCACCGGCGCAGGAGCATGTGCTGCGCTTCGCTCGCGTCGACGGGCAGAGCGCGCTGCGTCTGTACGAGATTTCTTTCGTGATCGACGAGGTCACCGCCGAAGACCTGCGCGACGCGCTTGCCGACCGTTACGGCGCGCCGCGTCTGGTCACGCAAAAAGCGTCGTCGTCCGGGGCGATGCCGATGTATGTCTGGGAAAACACCGTGAGTTCGATCACGTTGTGTTTTCTGCCCGGCACCCGCAACGGCACGCTCACCTATCTGCTGAAGGGTTCGGACGCGTGGGCGAAATCGGTCGTGCGGCAATGGGAGGCGAGCGGCGCCGAGGCGGGTTGATGCGCCGCTTCGGCTACCGCGCGTGTGACCGTTTCCGCACGAGGGCCGCAAGGTCCGTTTTTAATCTGGCCGGTCCGGCCAAGGAGCACGCATGACTGCGCTACGTCTCACTGTCGCGCTAAGCGCGGCGGCCTGCCTCGCGGCTTGCGCGAGCAGCAACCAGAACTCGATCGTCGAGACGCCGATGTCGCCGCCGCTCGCGTCGACGCCGCTGAACGTCAACACGCAGGGCGCGATCTATCAGGCCGGCACCCCGCTGCTGCTTTACGAAACACCACGCGCGCAGCATATCGGCGATGTGCTGACGATCCGCCTCGCGGAGTCGTATAGCGACAGCAATAGCTCGACCGCGGCGGCGAACCGTTCCAGCAGCATTACCGCGGACGCCGCCGATCATTCGACCAACGCGGCCGCGCGGCTCGCGAGGCTCTTCAACATCGGCTCGGCCAGCACCGAGTACAAAGGGCAGGGCAGTCTCACCGATGTCAGCGGCATGACGGGCACGTTGGCGGTCACCGTGATCGGCACGATGTCTACCGGCAATCTGGTGGTGTCGGGCGAGAAGGTTATCGCGATGAGCGGCAACCGTGACCGCTTGCGCCTGTCCGGTATCGTCAATCCTAAGGATATCGAAGCAGGCAATTATGTTGCTTCGAGCAAAGTCGCGAACGCGCGCATCGAGCAGGCCGGCGTGGGGATGGTGTCCGACGCGACGACGATGGGCTGGCTGCAGCGAATGTTCCTGAGCGTGCTGACTTTCTAGAATCAGCGTGTCGGCGCCTCGAGTGCGAGGCGCACTTCGTTTTACGCGCTAAGCGAGCGGCGGCGCGCTACGCTCCGCCGCGCCGATTTCGCCGTCCGGCACGAACACATAGCCACGTCCCCACACGGTTTGCACGTAGCGCGGCTCGGACGGATCGACTTCGATCAGCCGCCGCAAACGCCAGATCGACACATCCAGGCTGCGATTGCGATGCGCCTCGCTATTGCCGTGCAGTTTCTCAAGCAACTGCGCGCGCGTCAGCACGGTCATCGCGTGGGTGACGAACACCTTGAGCATCGCGAATTCGCTGGAGCGCAGCGTGATGCGTTCGCCGTCGCGGCGCAATTCGCGTGCTGGGAAGTTCACCTCGAAGCGGCCGAAGCGATACGGCGCACGATGCTCCGGCGCGCTCGGCGCAATCGCGCCACGGCGGCGCAATACCGTACGAATTCGCGCGACCAGCTCGCTCGGTTCGAACGGCTTGCCGAGATAATCGTCGGCGCCGAGTTCGAGACCGATCACGCGGTCGATCACGTCGGCGCGCGCGGTCAGCAGAATCACGGGAATATCGTCGCCGGCGACGCGCAATGCACGCAGCGCACTGATGCCGTCGAGCTCCGGCATCATGATGTCGAGCACGACCAGCGCGGGACGGTCGTCCTGTAATTTACGCTGCAACGCCATACCGTGTTCGAGCACGGAGACCTTGAAACCGCGCCCTTGCAGATATTGGCTGACGAGCTCGCGTACGACGGGGTCGTCGTCGACGACCAGAATGGATGGGTTCATCCAGGTCATCTTAGTGATCCGCGCGAGCGGCGCAAAGCGCGTAACGCTTTCGAATCCTTTCCCGTGTAAGAGAAAGCAAGCGGCCTGCTCAGTTGGCCTGGGAAGTTTGAATGGTCTGCATCGGCTGCGGACCGAGGGCGGTCTGATCGACCACCATCCGGTCAATCAAACCGTTGAGCTTGGTCGACGCGCTGGAGAAGCGATCGGCGTTGAGGCCGCCGGTCTGGTAACGCGCGGTGACCAGAATACGGCCGTGCTGGAGCAGCGTCAGATCGATGATCGACAGGTACTGAACCGATTCGTCGCTGAACGAGCGGCGGCCGTAATCGATCGCGGCGTTATAGACGAGCCGCGCCTCGCAACCGGCCGGCGAGGTACCCGGATTGTAGACATCCGAACGAATACCGCGCCGCTCGAGCGCATGTTGCAGCGCCGGCACAAAATCGCCGACCGACACCGCCTGATTCACTTCGATGCAGACGTTATGCACGGTGGCCGGCCGGCCGTTGACGAAGGTCGGCGACGAATAGTTCGCCGCGATCGCGTAGCCCGCCTGAATCACCGAACCGGTGGCGTCGGCCGCCGAGATCAGCGTCCATGCGCAGCCGTTCAGGCCGAGCGCCAGGAGGGTGGATGCGGCAAGCCGGGCGCCGGGCCGCCGCAACATGACCCACCCAGCCAGTGAGGCCCGCTTCAAAGCGATAGCGCGCGAGCTCGGCGTGAAGGTCATGGTGCGGGGTGCCTCGCGACTGCAAACAGGGCGATGGATAACGGCGATCAAGCGCACGCTCAGCGCGTGACGCGCAGGCGCAGTTCGTTTTGCCCTTGCACGCTCGCAGTGACGTTGACGCGCCGCTCGGCGGTGGTCACGATGAAATGCTGCCGCGTCGGCGTGTTGACGTCGTGCACGACGTTCGGAAAACATGCGGCGATATCGGCGCCGAATTCTTCGAGTGGATCGTTGACGATGCCGTCGGCTTGCCAATGTGCGCGCCAGTGGCAATCGTACGAGTGGCTGTTCGCGCGGCAATCGTCCGCGTCCGGCAACCCCGGCAGTTGCGCGGCAGGTTGTGCGTGCAGTTGCTTGAAGTCGGCTGCTTCGACGATGTGTTTGAGCGCGGGGCAAACGTCCGCCGGCTCGTTGGGCTGGGTGGCTTGCGCAGCGTATGCGGTGCTCGAGAGCAGCAACGCTGCGCCGAGAGCAAGCGCGAGGCGCTGGGTCAAAGGATGGGCGCGGCGATCGAATGACATGTGCGAAGAGTCCAGTAGCAGTGAATGGCGTGGCGGGCCGGACGTGGTATGGCCCGCACGGCAATCGTCGCTGCTACAGAGCATTTTCAAAGCGGGGAACAGCTTGCCCGCTTCGCAAATGCTTTCTAACTCTTCTCGCGTGTTTCCGGATCTTGCGGCGTGTCGCTCAGCCGAGCGTGAGACCGCCGTCGACGTGGATCACCTGGCCAGTGATGTGACGCGCTTCGTCCGACAACAGAAACGCGATCAGTGCGGCGATGTCCGCGGGTTCGGCGACATGGCCGAGCGGTGTCGCTTCGGCGGCGCGGGTCCACGCCGACGTGTTATCGGCACTTGGGCCGCGATCTTTACGGGTGTAGCCGGGCGCCACGCAATTGACCGTCACGCCATGCGGCGCCACGTTCGGCCAGATCGGCGAACACCGCCGCGCAGCTTGCGCCGTTAGCGGTGCAATCGGCGGCGACTTGGGCGAGCCGTTGGCGCGCCTCGTCATCGGCGCCGCGTGCGTGCAACATCAACGCCGCGTGCGGCGCGGCAATGCGCCGGGCCAGCGCAGCGCCGATGCCGCAGCCGGCGCTCAGGACGACGCGCTCGAGTTCAGCGCCGCTCATGCGGCGACCGGTTCGTCCGAGCGTTCGACGTCGAGCGTTTCCGCGTGGAACGCCGACAGCGATTCGCGATGCGCGACGCTGACGATCGCCGCCTTCGGCAGCCGTTCGGTGAACAGGTGGTAAAGACGCGCTTCGTTTTCTGCATCGAGCGCGCTGGTCGCTTCGTCGAGGAACAGGTAGTCGGGCTTGTGCAGCAGTACACGGGCGCCGGCGAGGCGTTGTTGTTCGCCCGGCGAGAGAATCCGCGTCCAGTGTCCCGATTCCTGCAACCGGTCCGCGTACTCCGACAGATGACAGACGCGCAGCGCTTCGCGGCATTCGTCGTCGGTATAGGTATCGGCGGGGGACGGGTAGGCGAGCGCCGCTTTCAGCGTGCCGATCGGCATGTAGCTGACCTGCGGGATGAACATCATGCGCGCGTTGACCGGCGCGTCGATCGAGCCGTCGCCGAATGGCCAGAGCCCGGCGAGTGCGCGCATCAGCGTGCTCTTGCCCGAGCCGGACGGACCGCGCACCAGCCAGCGCGAGCCCGGCTGAATCGCGATATCGCGGATGCGCGACAGCGGGTTGCCATTCGGCAACGCGAGCTTGAGGCCTTCGGTGGAAAGCTTGTCGTCGTCGACGAAATGCAGGTTGATGCCGCCATGCGCGGTAGCCGGCGACACCGACTCCTTCAGATGCGGCGCATGCACGACGCGCTTGAATTCACGCAACCGGTTCACTGTAGCGCGCCATTCCACCAGGCTGGTGTAACTGTTGATGAACCACGAAAACGAATCGCTGACGGTGCCGAACGCGCTCGAAATCTGCATCAGCACGCCGAACGTAAAGGCGCCCGCGAAGTAGCGGGGCGCGGCGACCACCAGCGGAAAGATGATCGCGATCTGACCATAGAAAGCCGACACAAAGGTGAGCCGCTTGGTGTACTTCATCACCTGCCACCAGTTGTCGCGAATGCGGCCGAACAGCGTGTGCGTGTTCGTCTTCTCGGTTTCCATGCCGTTGTAGAAGGCGATCTGCTCGGCGTTTTCACGCAGACGGATCAGGCCGAAACGGAAATCCGCCTCGACTTTCTGTGCCTGGTAATTGATCGGCACGAGCGGATGGCCGACCTTCTGGATGATCAGCGAACCGGCCACCGCGTAGAGCGCCGCGGCCCACACCATGTAGCCGGGAATCTGCACCGGCATGCCGCCGAGCGAGACGGTTAGCGCACCGGCGAGCGACCACAGAATCGTGATGAACGACACCAGCGTGACGACCGTTGACAGCAGATCGAGCGTCAACGACAGCGTGGTGGTGGCGAACGATTGCAGATCGTCGCTGATCCGCTGGTCGGGGTTGTCGGCGAGCCGGTCGCGTTCGATCCGGTAGAAGGCGCTGTCGTGCAGCCATTCGTTCAGATAGCGCGTGGTCAGCCACTGGCGCCAGCGGAAGCCGAGCATCTGCCGCAGATAGCGGCCGTACACCGCGAGGATGATGAAGGCGAACGCGAGCCCCGAGAACACCATCAACAGGTGCGGGAAATCGTGCACGTTCTTGGTTTGCAGCGCGTTGTAGAAGTCGGCGCTCCAGCGGTTCAGGCGCACGTTGATCCACACGACGAGCAGATTCATCACGATGATCGCGACGAGCAAGCCCCACGCCGTTTTTCGTTCTTCGGAGACCCAGTAAGGTTTGATCAGGCTCCAGGCGGAGACTTTGTCGTCCGGCGGCAGCACGGGGCTGGCAGAGGTATTCGGTGTCATGAGCATCCTGATGTAGTGCTGGCCCATGTGGAGCAGACCTGTATCGGGTTGATCCACGGCGGGTTTGCGGCGCATGCCCGGGCGTCGTGCTCGACGAACGCACGCCCGAGTGAGCGTCCGATTCTGGCGTGGCCCCCTTAAGCGAAAATTAATTTCCGCATGAAGGACTCGCCTCGATGCCGCCGTCGCGCTGGCGGCGAAGCGTGCCGCCGACGCCAGGCTCCTGCGGCATCCGGTCTCGGCATTGTGCCAGAGCGGCGCGCACGGCCGTATTGATGAATCGATAGGATGGTGCTGGATCAACTGCGGGCGACCGCGTGTCCCGCTGGTTTGCGGGCGTCGCGCCTTTTATGGTCTAATGACCTTCGACGAAACAGGGGTGCTTCGCACACCGGCAGCGTGGATGTCCACGCAGCGGCAGCGAGGCTGAGAGAGACCCTTTGCACCCGATCCGGGTAATACCGGCGCGGGAAGTTTCCGGAAGCAGCCAGTCTTCCATTCCCCGCCGGGCGGCGTCCGTCATTTGGGCGCGCGTGTTGCCCGGCCGGCCTTACCCGCCGGTTTCGTCCTGGGTACGTGCGCTTGTTGCCGTACGGAAAGGACTCGATGACCGCCTATTCTTCAGACATGAGTTTTGCTCTTCGCCACGCTGCCGTCGGCGTGCCGCGCTGCTTTAGCTTGGCTTGCCGTTGCGGTGATCGGGAGTGCGCACGATGAACCGTCCTGCTCAACCCGATTTCGCGGTGCTCGGCGGCGGCCTGTGCGGACGCCTCGTCGCGTGGCGTCTTGCCGGGCAAGGGTATCGCGTGGCGCTCTATGAGCGCGGCGACGCGGCCGGTTCGCAAGCCGCCGCGTGGGTCGCCGCGGCGATGTTGGCGCCGCTTGCCGAGGCCGCCAGCGCCGAGTTGCTGATTACGCGGCTGGGCGCGAGCTCGCTCGAAAGCTGGCCGCGTGTGCTGGCCGAATTGCCCGAGCCGGTGTTTTTCCAGCGCAACGGCACGCTGGTCGTATGGCATCATGCCGACCGCACCGAAGCGCCGCTGTTCGAACGCCGGGTGCGCTCGAACGCGCCTGCCGAACTGCTCGACGGCGGCTTTGTGACGCTCGCCGGCGCGCAGGTCGGCGCCGCCGAACCCGCGTTGGCGGGCCGCTTCAATCAGGGCTGGCTGCTGCCGCGCGAAGGGCAACTGGATAACCGCCAGGTATTGTCCGCGCTGGCCGCGGGCCTTGCCGAGCGCGGCGTCGAAACGCATTGGAACACGGCTGTCGACGATCATGCGTTGCCGCCCGCGCGCGTCACGATCGATTGTCGCGGTCTCGGCGCGAAGGCGGTTCTGCCTACATTGCGCGGCATTCGCGGTGAAGTCGCGCGCGTGCATGCGCCCGGTATCAACCTGACGCGGCCGGTGCGCCTGTTGCATCCGCGCTATCCGCTCTATATCGCGCCGAAGCAGGACGATCTCTACGTGATCGGCGCAACCGAGGTGGAAGGCGAGGACATGTCGCCGGTCAGCGTGCGCTCGGCGCTCGAACTGCTGAGCGCGGCGTTTTCCGTGCATCCCGGTTTTGGCGAGGCACGCATCCTCGAACTGAATTCGCAGTGCCGCCCGACTTTGCCGGACCACCGTCCGGCGTTGCTGTGGGACGGCGCGCAGACCTTGCGCGTGAACGGCCTGTACCGGCACGGCTACATGATCGTGCCCGAAGTCGCCGACGAAGCCGTGCGCTTCGCCGCGGCGCTGCTCGACGGCCGCATCGGCGATGCCGATGCGTTTGCGGACTGGCAACGCGACGCGCGCTGGAGCGAGCTGTTTCAACTGGATTCCACGCGTGAGCCGGCATGAGCGCTGCGGTTTTTAATGCACGCATTGCACGCCACGCCGCTACCGCCATCGATTGAACCGTATTCGAACACCATGGACATTCATATCAACCAGAAGCCGTTGTCGCTGCCCGAAGGCGCGACAGTCGCCGATGCGCTCGCCGCGTTCGGCGCGCGTCCGCCGTTCGCGGTCGCGCTGAACGGCGATTTCGTCGCGCGCACCCAGCATGCGGCGCGCGCGCTGCAGCCGGGCGACAAGCTCGATGTCGTGCAACCCGTGGCCGGCGGCTGAGCCTCGTCGAGGCCCGACTGAACCGCCACGCATTGCCGGAGACAAGGATTATGCAAATGACTTCCCCCCGACCCGTCGACGCGCTCACGCTGTACGGCGAGACCTTCGCCAGCCGCGTGCTGCTCGGCACCTCACGCTATCCGTCGCTGCAATCGCTGTCCGATTCGATCGACGCCGCGCGGCCCGGCATGGTCACCGTCGCGCTGCGCCGGCAGATGAACGAAGGCGGCGCCGAAGCCGGCTTCTTCGATCTGCTCAAGCGCCATGGCGTGCCGCTGCTGCCGAATACGGCCGGTTGCCTGACAGTGGGCGAGGCGGTGACGACCGCGCACATGGCGCGTGAGATTTTCGAAACCGAGTGGATCAAGCTCGAACTGATCGGCGATGACTACACGTTGCAGCCCGATCCGGTCGGCCTGATCGAAGCGGCCGCGCAGCTGATCAAGGACGGTTTCAAGGTCCTGCCGTATTGCACCGAAGATCTGGTGATCGGCCGCCGTCTGCTGGACGCGGGCTGCGAAGCGCTGATGCCGTGGGGCGCGCCGATCGGCACCGGCAAGGGCGTGATCAATCCGTACGGCCTGCGTGTGTTGCGCGAACGGCTGCCCGATGTGCCGCTGATTGTCGATGCGGGTCTCGGCGTGCCGTCGCATGCGGCGCAGGTAATGGAGTGGGGCTTCGATGGCGTGCTGCTGAACACCGCGGTATCGCAGGCGACGCATCCCGACGCCATGGCGCGCGCCTTCGCGCTGGGCGTCGAGGCGGGCCGCCAGGCCTTTCTGGCGGGACCGATGGCCGAGCGCGAAAGCGCGCATGCGAGCACGCCGGTGGTCGGCATGCCGTTCTGGCATCAGGACGGGAGCGCCGCATGACGCAGACTTTGCTTTTGAAGGATCGCGACCTCTTCTGGCCGCCCGCCGACGAACTCACCGAAGCCGCCGAGCGCATCCGCGCCCGTCTGGGCGACTGGCCGCCGACGCACGCGCCGTGGCGCATCTGCCTGACCGCGCCGGACGAGCCGAACGGCGGCGACCTGATCATCGTCGCCGACGCGCAGCAGCATGGCGAGGAGGTGGCGCGCTGGCTGGTGCGGGGCGCGGGCGTGATCGAAGCCGCGGAGAACCGCGCGGCGCTGCATCTGGGCGGCGAGAAATACCGTCTGGAGGGCCATCTGGCGGAAGACTGGATCGCCGCGCTGGCGGCGTTTCTGGACTGCGGTTTCGATCCGCACGACGCGCTGGTGCTGGCGCTGGCCTGGCGCGACGGCGACGAAAGCCGTGCGGACGACGCATTTCCGGCCGGCCTCGGGCGTTTCCCGCGTATCGCCGGTTTGCCGGACGCGCCGGCGCAAGCGTTCGCGCGTTGCCCGGACCGGCTGGGCCTATATCCGGTGCTGCCGACCGCGGAATGGGTCGAGCGCGTGGTGGGCTTCGGCGTGAAAACCGTTCAGTTGCGTCGCAAATCGGCCGAACCCGCCGATGAACTGAAGCGCGAAATCGCCCGCTGTGTCGCCGCCGGCCGCGAGCACGACGCCCAGGTTTTCATCAACGATCACTGGCAAGCCGCGCTGGCGGCGGGCGCATACGGCGTCCACCTCGGCCAGGAAGATGTCCATACCGCCGACTTGTCGGCGCTTGCCGCGGCGGGTGTCCGGCTCGGTTTGTCGACTCACGGTTTCTACGAGATTCTGAGCGCGCTGCATTTCCGGCCAAGCTATATTGCCTTGGGCGCGGTGTTCCCCACCACCACCAAAGTCATGCCCACGGCGCCGCAGGGCCTGAGGCGCCTCGCGCGTTACGTGCGGCTGCTCGACGGCGTCGTGCCGCTCGTGGCGATCGGCGGAATCGACCTGCAGGTGTTGCCGGACGTGCTGGCGACCGGCGTGGGTTGCGCAGCGGTGGTGCGGGCGGTGACGGAAGCGGCCGATCCGGCTGCCGCCGTTTCTGCACTGCAACAAGCGTTTACGCAATAATCGTCAACTTGAGTAAAGGGACAGGGCACCTCACGGCAACTTTCGCATGATGGCCCTATAATTCGGCCTTCCGTGTAAAAGGACTGTCAGTTTCGTGTCTTCCTCCCCCGAGACCTTACTCGAGCTGCGCGACGTCGACTTCGGTTATGGCGACCGGCTCGTCCTGTCGAGCCTGAATCTGCGCTTCAAGCGCGGCCAGGTCGTCGCGGTCATGGGCGGCTCGGGTTGCGGCAAAACCACAGTGCTGCGTCTGATCGGCGGTCTGGTGCGCGCACAGCGCGGCCAGATCCTGTTTGAGGACCAGGACGTCGGCCAGCAGGCGCGCGAAGGCCTCTACGCGCTGCGCCGCAAGATGGGCATGCTGTTCCAGTTCGGCGCGCTGTTCACCGATATGTCGGTGTTCGAAAACGTCGCCTTCGCGCTGCGCGAGCACACCGACCTCCCCGAAGAACTGATCCGCGACCTCGTGTTGATGAAGCTCAATGCGGTCGGCCTGCGAGGCGCCCGCGATCTGCTGCCGTCCGAGATTTCCGGCGGCATGGCGCGGCGCGTGGCGCTGGCTCGCGCGATTGCCCTCGATCCCGATCTGATGATGTACGACGAGCCGTTCGCCGGCCTCGATCCGATCTCGCTCGGCATTACCGCGAACCTGATTCGCGCGCTGAATCAGGCACTTGGCGCAACCTCGATCCTCGTCACGCACGACGTGCCCGAATCGTTCGCGATCGCCGATTACGTGTATTTCCTCGCCAACGGCGGCGTTCACGCTGAAGGCACACCGGCCGAGTTGCGCGCGTCGACCGATCCTACGGTGCGCCAGTTCATCGACGGCGCGCCGGACGGCCCGTTCAAATTCCACTATCCCAGCAACACGCCACTCGCGGCGGATTTCGGCATCGGCGGGGGGCAGTCATGATCAGTACACTCGGTCGCTCGGTGCTCGACGGGCTGGGAATGGCCGGCTACGCCACGCGCTTCTTCTTCAGGCTGGTGCTCGAGTTTTTCCCCTTGCTGCGCCGTCCGCGCCTTGTCACAAAGCAGATCCACTTCGTCGGCAATTATTCGCTGGTGATCATCGCGGTGTCGGGCCTGTTCGTCGGCTTCGTGCTCGGCTTGCAGGGCTACTACACGCTGAACCGCTACGGCTCCGAACAGGCGCTCGGGCTCTTGGTCGCACTTTCGCTGGTGCGCGAACTCGGGCCGGTGGTGACCGCGCTGCTGTTCGCGGGGCGCGCCGGCACGTCGCTGACGGCCGAAATCGGCCTGATGAAGGCGGGCGAGCAACTGACCGCGATGGAAATGATGGCGGTGGACCCGGTCAAGGTCGTGGTCGCGCCGCGCCTGTGGGCAGGCATTATTTCCATGCCGATTCTGGCCGCGATTTTCAGCGCCGTCGGCGTATTAGGCGGTTATGTGGTGGGCGTGCTGCTGATCGGCGTCGATGCCGGCGCGTTCTGGTCGCAGATGCAAGGTGGCGTCGATGTCTGGCGCGACGTCGGCGCCGGGGTCATCAAGAGCGTGGTGTTCGGCTTCGCGGTGACGTTCGTGGCGCTGTTTCAGGGCTACGAAGCCAAGCCGACGCCGGAAGGCGTGTCGCGCGCCACGACCAAGACCGTCGTGTACGCGTCGCTTGCGGTGCTCGGCCTCGATTTTCTGCTGACTGCACTGATGTTCAGTTAAGACTGCGCCGCACGTTTTCCGTCGGCGGGCGCGTCACTGGTCGCGCGCGGCGGAAGTGCGGATGGCGCGGCGGATTCACTTTGGGATGACGATGAAAAAGACTGCTCTCGACTTCTGGGTCGGCCTGTTCGTGGTGTTGGGTTTCGTGGCGTTGCTGTTTCTCGCGCTGAAGGCCGGCAACATGAGCTCGTTGTCGTTTCAGGCAACGTACGCGGTCAAGCTCAAGTTCGACAATATCGGCGGACTGAAGGCGCGCGCGCCGGTGAAAAGCGCGGGCGTGACGGTTGGCCGGGTCGCGTCGATCGGCTTTGACAGCAACGCGTATCAGGCGGTCGTCACGATCGATCTCGACAAGCAATACCAGTTTCCGAAAGACAGCTCGGCGAAGATCCTGACATCGGGTCTGCTCGGCGAGCAATACATCGGGCTTGAACCCGGCGGCGACAGCGAGATGCTCAAAGCGGGCGACACCGTCTCCATGACGCAATCGGCGATCGTGCTGGAAAACCTGATCGGACAATTTCTGTACAGCAAGGCGGCAGACTCGGGCGCGTCCAAATCCGGCTCATCTGTTGCTGCACCTGCCGCGGCGCCAGCGCCCGCGGTTCCGGCACCGACCCCGCCCGCCTCCGGCGCGGCTGGTCAATAAGGAGAACAAGAATGCAGACCATAAGGATCAGAGGCGTGCGCGCATTCCAGGTCGCGACGCTGGCAGTGGCGGTAGCCACGCTCGCTGGCTGCACGACCGTGCAGACGCCGACCAAGGGCGACCCGCTGGAAGGCTTCAACCGCACGATCTTCACCGTCAACGACAAGCTCGACCAGTACGCGCTGAAGCCGGTCGCGAAGGGCTACGTCTGGGCGACGCCGCAACCGGTGCGCGACAGCGTCACCAACTTCTTCTCGAATATCGGCGACGTCTACATCGCGGCCAACAACCTGCTGCAATTGAAGATCACTGACGGCGTCGAAGACATCATGCGGATCGTGATCAACACGGTGTTCGGCGTCGGCGGCCTGTTCGACGTGGCGACGCTCGCGAAGCTGCCCAAGCATGACAACGACCTCGGTCTGACGCTTGGCCACTACGGCGTGCCGGCGGGGCCTTACCTCGTGCTGCCGCTGTTCGGGCCGAGCACGGTGCGCGACGCGGTCGGTTCGATCGGCAACTATTATGTGAACCCGCTAAGCTACATCGATCCGCCGGGTTTGAGCTGGGCGCTGTACGGCCTGAACGTGATCAACACGCGCGCGAATCTGCTTAGCGCGGGCGAAGTGCTGGAAGGCGCCGCGCTCGACAAGTACTCGTTCGTGCGTAATGCGTATCTGCAACGCCGTCAGTATCTGCTGTCGGACGGCAAGCAAGCGCAGGCGCTGCCGAATTACGGCGACGAAGCGCCGCTGCCGAAGTACGAAGACGTCGACGGCGGCGCGGCTGCAGCAGGCACGCAGGGTGCTGCAGCGAAGGCGGCCACAGCGCCCCAGGCGGCTTCGGCGACCGGCGCGACGACAGGTACGACCAGTCATGCGGCTGCGCCCGAAGCCGCGTCCGGCACGTCGGAAACGCCGCCGCTCGATATGAACGGCGGTCCCGAAACGACCCAGATTCCGGCCGGCCAACTGGTCCCGCCGACGCGTTTTAACTTTCCATCATTCAAATTGCATTGATTGTGCAGCCGTAACACCTCGATACGACTCTCGCAGTTTGCGCATGGATTGCTGCTGAACTCGCGTGTTAATGTCGGCTCAAACGGTTGCACCATTTTTAAGGCAAGGCTCGATATGAAAAAATTCTTTCTGATTCCGTTCTTCGTTGCGTTGTTCTCGTTCGGAAGTGCCGGTGCATCGGCACAAACCGTCGATTCGAGTTCGCCGGATACGCTGGTCAAGACCGTCACCCAGCAGGTGATCGACGCGATCCACGCCGACAAGTCGATCCAGCAAGGCGACATCTCGCACATCACGCGTCTTGTCAACGAAAAGATCCTGCCGTACACCGACTTCCGCCGTACCACGCAACTGGCGATGGGCCGCAACTGGCGTACCGCCACGCCGGACCAGCAAAACGCCGTGGTCGAGCAGTTCAAGGCGCTGCTGATCCGCACGTACTCGGGCGCGCTCGCCCAGGTCCGCGACCAGCAGATTCAGTACAAGCCATTCCGCATGAACCCGGACGACACCGACGCGGTGGTGCGCTCGGTGGTGATGAACAACGGCTCGCCGATCGAACTCGACTACCGTCTGTACAAGACGCCGCAAGGCTGGCGCGTGTATGACATCAACGTGCTCGGCGCATGGCTGATCCAGGCGTATCAGCAGCAGTTCAACGAGCAGATCCAGCAAAAGGGCGTGGACGGACTGATCCAGTTCCTCACGCAGCGCAATCAGCAACTGGCCTCGGGCAAGCAGTCGTGAGCGAGGTGCTGAGCCCCGTCGTAAGCCGCTTCGACAGCGGCGCGACGCTCACCCACGCGAGCGCGAAAGCCGCGCTCGCGGCGGGTTTGCAGCGGATCGCAGCGGGCGCGCAGGGTGTCGATTGCGCGCCGCTCGCGCAGTTCGATTCGTCCGCGCTTGCCGTGCTGCTCGCGTGGCAGCGTGCCGCCCAGGCACGCGGCGCGGCGTTCGAGATCGTCAATCTGCCGGCTGGTCTCGCCAGTCTCGCGCAAGCCTACGGCGTCGATACCCTCCTATCGGCGCGACATTGACGCTTCATTGACGTCTAATTGACGCGTTGGTCGCGTCACTCCCAATCCCCCTGGCCGAGCAGGGGCTGTCGATTTTTGCCCTATAATCAAACGTTTTTTGGGGCACATAACCGGCCCCAATTTCGTTCCTTCCAGCACTTTTGCGCCCCCGTTAGGGCTCCTTTAGGCGCCGCGATGCCCGCGGCGCACAGTCATGTCAGCCATAGAAATTCGTAACGTCAAGAAGCGCTACAAGGACTTGCAGGCGCTCAAGGGCGTCAGCTTCACGGTGGAAGAAGGCGAGTTTTTCGGACTGCTCGGTCCGAACGGCGCGGGCAAAACGACGCTCATCAGCATCCTCGCCGGTCTCGCGCGTGCCGATGAAGGCAGTATCGCCGTGCGCGGGCACGATGTCGTCGACGATTTCCGTCTGGCGCGCCGCGCGCTCGGCGTGGTGCCGCAGGAGCTCGTGTTCGATCCGTTCTTCACGGTGCGCGAAACCTTGCGTATTCAGTCCGGCTACTACGGCCTGCGCAATAACGACGCGTGGATCGACGAGATCATGGCCAATCTCGACCTCACGGACAAAGCCGACGCCAACATGCGCGCGCTGTCGGGCGGCATGAAGCGCCGCGTGCTGGTCGCGCAGGCGCTGGTGCACCGGCCGCCGGTGATCGTGCTCGACGAGCCGACCGCGGGTGTCGATGTGGAATTGCGTCAAACCTTGTGGAAATTTATCTCGCGCCTGAATCGCGAAGGTCACACGATCGTGCTGACCACGCACTATCTGGAAGAGGCCGAATCGCTGTGCGACCGTATCGCGATGTTGCGGCGCGGCGAAGTGGTCGCGCTCGAGCGCACCAGCACGCTGCTGCAACGCTTTGCGGGCATGCAATTGTTCCTGCGCTTCGCGCAAGGCGCGTTGCCCGTCGAGCTGCGTTCGCTCGAAGTGGAAAGCGGCGCGGGTAACGGCAATGGCCGTCAGCATCTGCTGCGTCTGGCGAGCTACGACGACGTCGAGCGGATCCTCGCGCAGTGCCGCGCAGCGGGCTGTACATTCGAAGAAATCGAGGTCCGCAAAGCCGACCTCGAAGATGTGTTCGTTCAGGTGATGAACGATCCGGAAGTGATCGAGGGGCTTGCATGAGCGGCTATAGTGGATTCGGCACGCTGTTTTACAAGGAAATCCTGCGCTTCTGGAAGGTGTCGTTCCAGACCGTGCTGGCGCCCGTCATCACCGCGCTGTTGTATCTGACGATTTTCGGCCACGCGTTGCGCGATCACGTGCATGTGTATCCGGGCGTTGAATACACGAGCTTCCTGATTCCGGGTCTCGTGATGATGAGCGTGTTGCAGAATGCGTTTGCGAATAGCTCGTCGTCGCTGATCCAGTCGAAGATTACCGGCAACCTGGTGTTCGTACTGTTGCCGCCACTGTCGCACTATGAGATGTTCGGCGCCTATGTGCTCGCCGCCGTCGCGCGTGGCTTGGCGGTCGGCTTCGGCGTGTTCATCGTGACGATCTGGTTCGTGCCGGTCAGCTTCAGCGCGCCGTTGTACATCATTCTGTTCGCGGTGTTCGGCGCGGCGATCCTCGGCACGCTCGGATTGATCGCCGGGATCTGGGCCGAAAAGTTCGATCAGCTTGCCGCATTTCAAAACTTTCTGATTATGCCGCTCACGTTCCTCTCGGGCGTGTTCTACTCGACGCATACGCTGCCACCGGTGTGGCGCGAAGTGTCGCGGCTCAATCCCTTTTTCTACATGATCGACGGCTTTCGCTACGGTTTCTTCGGGATGTCGGATATCGATCCGCTCGTGAGCCTCGCGATTGTTGCCGGTTTCTTTGTGGTGCTGGCCGTGGTGGCGATGCGTATGCTTGCCTCCGGCTACAAACTGCGCCACTGATCAGGAGCTTCTCTCATGTTGCCGACTCCCGAACAGGTCAAGCAATACATTGCAGCTGGGCTCGCTTGCCAGCATCTCGAAGTCGAAGGCGACGGCCAGCATTTCTTTGCGACCATCGTTTCGCCGAGCTTCGAAGGCAAGCGTCTGATCCAGCGCCATCAACTCGTGTACGCGGCGCTCGGCGACCGCATGCGCGAAGAAATCCACGCGCTCAGCATGAAAACGCTGACGCCCGCCGAATGGCAGAACGCGTAATCTGGAAATTTAGTGCGAATTACTCAAGAAGGGCGCGACGTCGGTAGCGGCGCGTCGAACACAGGCAAAGCAGGCCCGGCTGAAGCCCGGGTAGATCAGGAACTGACAGGCATGGATAAACTCGTCATTGAAGGTGGCTACCCGCTTTCGGGTGAAGTCGTCGTCTCGGGTGCGAAGAACGCGGCGTTGCCGATCCTGTGCGCGGGTCTGCTCAGCGCGGAGCCGGTGCATCTGGAAAACGTGCCCGATTTGCAGGACGTGCGCACGATGCTCAAGCTGCTCGGCCAGATGGGCGTGCGTATCGAGAGCGGCGCGGGGCGTGTGTCGCTGGATGCGTCGAAGGTCGATAACCTCGTCGCGCCGTATGAACTGGTGAAGACGATGCGTGCGTCGATCCTCGTGCTCGGCCCGCTGGTCGCGCGCTTCGGTCACGCCAGGGTGTCGCTGCCGGGCGGCTGCGCAATCGGCGCGCGTCCGGTCGATCAGCACATCAAGGGTCTGCAGGCGATGGGCGCCGAGATCACGATCGAGCACGGTTTCATCGAAGCACGCGCGAAGCGTCTGAAGGGCGCGCGCATCGTGACCGACATGATCACCGTGACCGGTACTGAGAACCTGCTGATGGCGGCCGTACTGGCCGAAGGCGAAACGGTGATCGAGAACGCCGCGCGCGAGCCGGAAGTCGGCGACCTCGCGCATCTGCTGGTCTCGATGGGCGCCAGGATTGAAGGCATTGGCACGGATCGTCTGGTGATTCAAGGCGTCGACAAGCTGCATGGCGCGAAGCACACGGTGATTCCGGATCGCATTGAAGCCGGCACGTTCCTGTGCGCGGTGGCTGCCGCCGGTGGCGATGTCACGTTGCGCAAAGTGCGTCCGCTGATTCTCGAAGCCGTGACGGACAAGCTGCGCGAAGCGGGCGTGACGATCGAGGAAGGCGAGGACTGGATGCGCGTGCGCATGGACAAGCGTCCGAGCGCGGTTACCTTCCGCACTTCCGAATACCCCGCGTTCCCGACCGACATGCAAGCGCAGTTCATGGCGCTGAACACGATCGCTGACGGCACTTCGCAAGTCGTTGAAACGATCTTCGAAAACCGCTTCATGCATGTGCAGGAATTGAACCGCCTCGGCGCCAACATCACGATCGACGGCAACACCGCGCTCGTGACCGGGGTCGATAAGCTCTCAGGCGCGAAGGTGATGGCCACCGACCTGCGCGCGTCGGCGAGTCTCGTGATCGCCGCGCTGCGTGCCGACGGCGAAACGCTGATCGACCGTATCTATCACCTGGACCGCGGCTACGACCGGATGGAAACCAAGCTCACCGCCATCGGCGCGAAAGTGCGCCGCATTGCCGGGAGCCAGGCATGAGTTCGATGCCGCAAACGTCGTCGTCGCCGGCGGTGAGCGCGCCGCTCACGCTGGCTTTGTCGAAAGGGCGTATCTTCGAAGAGACGCTGCCGTTGCTCGCCGCAGCAGGCATCGAAGTGGCTGAAGACCCGGAAACGTCCCGCAAGCTGATCCTGCCGACCACCGATGCGAACCTGCGCGTCATCATCGTGCGCGCGACCGATGTGCCGACGTACGTCGAGTACGGCGCCGCCGACTTCGGCGTGGCCGGCAAAGACGTACTGCTCGAACATGGCGGCAGCGGGCTGTATCAGCCGGTCGATCTGGATATTGCGCGTTGCCGGATGTCGGTCGCAGTGGCGGCGGGCTTCGATTACGCCAGCGCAGTGCGCCAGGGCGCACGCCTGCGTGTGGCCACCAAATACGTCGAAACCGCGCGCGAACATTTCGCCGCCAAGGGCGTTCACGTCGACCTGATCAAGCTGTACGGCTCGATGGAACTGGCGCCGCTGGTTGGCCTCGCTGACGCGATCGTCGACCTGGTCAGTTCGGGCAATACCTTGCGCGCCAACAATCTTGTCGAGGTGGAGGAGATCATGCAGATTTCTTCGCGCCTCGTTGTGAACCAGGCGGCGCTGAAGCTCAAGCGCGCCGCGCTGCGGCCGATCCTCGACGCGTTCGAACGCGCGTCGAAGCCCGGCGCCGCGGCGGCCTGAGTAGTTCGACCCCGCTGTAAAGCGCGCCTTACCGAAACGGATACCCGTATGTCTATCAAGATTCGCAAACTCGATTCCACGGCTCCCGACTTCCAGAAGTCGCTGCACGCGGTGCTCGCGTTCGAGGCGAGCGAGGACGAAGCAATCGAGCGCTCGGTCGTGCAGATTCTGAATGACGTGAAGGCGCGCGGCGATGCCGCGGTGCTCGAGTACACGAACCGCTTCGACCGCGTCGATGCGATGAGCGTCGAGGCGCTCGAGTTGCCGATGTCGGAACTCGAAGCGGCGCTCGAAGGCCTCGAACCGAAGCGTCGCGCGGCGCTCGAAGCGGCGGCTGCGCGCGTGCGCGGTTATCACGAGAAGCAGAAGATCGAGTGCGGCAGCCATAGCTGGCAGTACACGGAAGCCGACGGCACTGTGCTCGGCCAGAAGGTCACGCCGTTGGATCGCGCGGGTATTTACGTGCCGGGCGGCAAGGCGGCGTACCCGTCGTCGGTGCTGATGAATGCGATTCCGGCGCGGGTGGCCGGCGTGCGCGAAATCATCATGGTCGTGCCGACGCCGGACGGCGTGAAGAATCCGCTGGTGCTGGCGGCTGCCTTGCTGGGCGGCGTGGATCGCGTGTTCACGATCGGCGGCGCGCAGGCCGTGGGCGCGTTGGCGTACGGCACGCAAACCGTGCCTCCTGTCGACAAGATCTGCGGCCCGGGCAACGCGTACGTCGCGTCGGCCAAGCGCCGCGTGTTCGGCACGGTCGGCATCGACATGATCGCCGGGCCGTCGGAAATTCTGGTGCTGTGCGACGGTACCACCGATCCGCGCTGGGTCGCGATGGACCTGTTCTCGCAAGCCGAGCACGACGAACTCGCGCAATCCATTTTGCTGTGCCCGGACGACGCGTTCATCGGCCGTGTTCAGGACGCGATCGACGAACTGCTGCCGACCATGCCGCGTCGGGACGTGATCAGCGCATCGCTCGAAGGCCGCGGCGCGCTGATCAAGGTGCGCGACATGGCCGAAGCCTGCGCGATCGCCAACGACATCGCGCCGGAGCACCTCGAAATCTCCGCGCTGGAGCCGCATCAATGGGGCAAGCTGATCCGCCACGCCGGCGCGATCTTCCTCGGCCGCTACACCAGCGAGAGCCTCGGAGACTACTGCGCGGGGCCGAATCACGTGCTGCCTACGTCTCGCACCGCACGGTTTTCATCACCGTTGGGTGTCTATGATTTCTTCAAGCGCTCGAGCGTGATCGAAGTCAGTGCGGAAGGCGCGCAGACGCTCGGTGAGATCGCCGCCGAACTCGCCTATGGCGAAGGCCTGCAGGCGCATGCCCGCAGCGCCGAATACCGGATGCGGCAAAACGGCTAAAAGCGCGGCTCAATGCACGGCTGAACGAGGCCGAATGCGGAGAACCTGATGATGGCGCAGGCGGGCATCGAACCGATGCCCGCGAACTCCACCGACGGAATTCGCGCGGTTTCCCGTTAAATAACGACAAAATACAGACCCACCTGGAGCGGCCGGCCTGCCGCCGATGCCAGGCCGGATTCTCCCTTGCGGCCCGATCCGCTGACTTATGACGACACCTCAAGACATCATCCGCCGCGACGTGCTCGCGATGACGAGCTATCCGGTTCCGGACGCGACGGGCTACATCAAGCTCGACGCGATGGAAAATCCGTTTCCGCTGCCGCCGGTGCTGGCCGCGCATCTGGGCGAGCATCTGGCCGGCGTCGCGCTGAACCGTTATCCGGCGCCGCGTCCGGAAGCGCTGATCGAGAAGATCAAGCGCGTGATGGGCGTGCCGGCCGGCTGCGACGTGCTGCTCGGCAACGGCTCGGATGAAATCATCAGCATGGTGTCGATCGCGTGCGCCAAGCCGGGCGCCAAGGTGCTCGCGCCGATGCCGGGTTTCGTGATGTACCAGATGTCGGCGAAGCTGGCGAATCTGGAGTTCATCGGCGTGCCGCTGAAGGCCGACTTCACACTCGACACCGAGGCCATGCTGGCCGCGATCGCCGAGCATGCGCCGGCCATCGTCTACCTGGCCTACCCGAACAATCCGACCGGCACGCTCTACGACGACGCCGACATGGAGCGCATCATCGCCGCGGCGAACAGGAGCCTCGTGGTGATCGACGAGGCTTATCAGCCGTTCGCGCAGCAAAGCTGGCTGCCGCGCGCCGATGCGTTCGACAACGTCGTCGTGATGCGCACGGTGTCCAAGCTCGGTCTGGCCGGGATCCGCCTCGGTTATCTGGTCGGCAAGCCCGCGTGGTTGACCGAATTCGACAAAGTGCGGCCGCCGTACAACACTAACGTGCTGACGCAAGCCGCCGCCGATTTCCTGCTCGACCATGTCGATGTGCTCGACACCCAGGCCGCGCAACTGCGCGAAGAACGCACGAAACTGGCGCAAGCCGTGGCCCAATTGCCGGGCGCCGAAGTGTTCCCGAGCGCCGGCAACTTCCTGCTGGTGCGGGTGCCCGATGCATCCGTTATGTTCGAAACGCTGCTGGCGGCACGGGTTTTGATCAAAAACGTGAGTAAAATGCATCCATTGCTGGCCAATTGTGTGCGTTTGACCGTCGGTTCCCCTGACGAAAACGCCCAACTGGTCGCCGCACTGAAACTCGTGCTGCATTGAATGGCGTTAAATAGCCGTGTCGGCGCTTCTGCATAGCGCGCGCGGCCAGCCGTTTTCCCCTCCCACACTACTATCGCTTTCTAGCTTGATTCGAGGAATTACCATGCGCCTTGCGGAAGTCGTTCGCAATACCAGCGAAACGCAGATCCGTGTGAAGATCGATCTGGACGGCACCGGTCAGCAGAAACTGGCCACCGGCGTGCCGTTCCTCGACCACATGCTCGATCAGATCGCGCGGCATGGGTTGTTCGATCTCGACATCGAAGCGCATGGCGACTTGCATATCGACGATCACCACACGGTCGAAGACACCGGCATCACGCTCGGTCAGGCGGTCGCGAAGGCCATTGGCGATCGCAAGGGCATCCGCCGCTACGGTCATTCTTACGTGCCGCTCGACGAAGCGCTGTCGCGCGTCGTGATCGACTTTTCCGGCCGTCCCGGGCTCGAATTCCATGTGCCGTTCACCCGCGCGCGCATCGGCACGTTCGACGTCGATCTCTCCATCGAATTTTTCCGCGGTTTCGTGAATCACGCCGGCGTGACGCTGCATATCGACAACCTGCGCGGCCTGAACGCCCATCACCAGATGGAAACCGTATTCAAGGCGTTCGGACGTGCGCTGCGCATGGCCGTCGAACTGGACGAACGCGCGGCGGGGCAGATTCCGTCGACCAAGGGCAGCCTTTAAACGACTAACTGACCAGGACCGGCTGCGCTCGCGCGCGCCCGGTATGCGATGGACATTCTGAAGTCGTTTATTTCGCTGCTGGCGCTGATCAACCCGGTCGGCGCCATCCCGTTCTTCATGAGCCTGACGGCCCATCAGGGCGACGTCGAGCGGCGCAGAACCATCCGCATCGCGGCGATTTCGGTGTTTTGCGTGATTGCGGTGACCACGCTGCTCGGGCAGCAGATCATCAGCTTCTTCGGCATTTCGGTCGGCTCGCTCGAAGTGGGCGGCGGGATCATCATGCTGCTGATGGCGATCAACATGCTGAACGCGCAGATCGGCAACAGCCGTTCGACGCCGGAAGAGCGCGACGAAGCCGAGCAGAAGGACAACGTCGCGGTCGTGCCGCTGGCGATTCCGCTGTTGACCGGCCCGGGCGCGATCAGTACGACGATCATCTATGCGGCGGGCTCGGCGCACTGGTACGACCGGCTCAGCCTGATCGCGATCGGTGCGGCGCTGGCGGCGATCTGCTTTTTTTCGCTGCGCCTCGCCGAACCGATTGCCCGCTGGGTGGGTCGCACGGGTATCAACATCGGCACGCGGCTCATGGGTTTAATGTTATCGGCGCTGGCGGTGGAATTCATCGTCGATGGATTGAAGGCATTGCTGCCTAACTTGAAATGAAAACTTCGATAGCGATTGTGGATTACGGAATGGGCAACCTGCGTTCGGTTGCTCAGGCGCTGCGCAAGGCCGCGCCGGAGGCGGACGTGGCGATCGTCGATCAGCCGGAAGCAATTCGCTCGGCCGACCGTGTGGTATTGCCTGGCCAGGGTGCGATGCCGGACTGCATGCGCTGTCTCGGCGAATCCGGCTTGCAGGAGGCGGTGATCGAGGCGTCGCGCACGAAGCCGCTGATGGGCGTGTGCGTCGGCGAGCAGATGCTGTTCGACTGGAGCGCCGAGGGCGGCACGCCCGGCCTCGGTCTGCTGCCTGGCAAGGTGCTGCGTTTCGATCTCGAAGGCCAGGTGCAGGACGACGGCTCGCGCTTCAAGGTCCCGCAGATGGGCTGGAACCGCGTGCGTCAGGCGCAGCCGCATCCGCTGTGGGACGGCGTCGCGGATAACGCGTTCTTCTATTTCGTGCACAGCTATTACGTCGTGCCGGAGAATCCGGCCCATACCTCGGGCGAAACGGTGTACGGTGTGCCCTTTACCTCGGCGGTGGCCCGGGATAACATCTTCGCGACCCAATTCCACCCGGAAAAGAGCGCCGAAGCGGGCCTGCGCGTGTATCGCAACTTCGTGCACTGGAACCCGTGAGCGCCTTTCTTCTTCCTGTTGCCGTGCGCTGTTCCGCCACCCGCGTGGCGGCTGCCGCGCGCTACAACCGCGGCATGACGATTTCTCAGCTCCATCGCGCCCAGCAAGGATGCCGAAAGAGTTGTACTAAACTAGCGGAACGGCGTTGCGGTGAGCTGGCTCACCAGCCGCTGCCGCCGACCTTCAACCACCTCCCAGACAACACCCGATTGCTATGCTGCTGATTCCCGCCATCGACCTGAAAGATGGTCAGTGTGTACGCCTCAAACAGGGCGATATGGACCAGGCGACGATATTTTCCGAGGAACCGGCGGCGATGGCCCGGCATTGGGTCGACCGCGGCGCCCGGCGTCTGCACCTCGTCGACCTGAATGGCGCATTCGCCGGCAAACCGAAGAATGAAGACGCGATCCGCGCGATCATCGAGGAAGTGGGTGGCGAGATTCCCGTCCAGCTGGGCGGCGGCATCCGCGACCTGAACACGATCGAGCGTTATCTGGACGACGGCTTGTCGTATGTGATCATCGGTACGGCGGCGGTAAAGAATCCGGGCTTTTTGCAGGATGCGTGCACGGCGTTCGGCGGCCATATCATCGTCGGGCTGGATGCGAAAGACGGTAAAGTCGCGACCGACGGCTGGAGCAAGCTGACCGGCCATGAAGTGGCGGATCTGGCGCGCAAATTCGAGGATTACGGCTGCGAATCGATCATCTACACCGACATCGGCCGCGATGGCATGCTGCAAGGCATCAACATCGAAGCGACGGTGCGCCTTGCGCGCGCGGTGAAGATTCCGGTGATCGCGAGCGGTGGTCTGTCGAACCTCGCGGACATCGAATCGTTGTGTGAGGTCGAGGACGAAGGCATCGAAGGTGTGATCTGCGGCCGGGCAATTTACTCGGGCGATCTCGACTTCGCTGCTGCGCAGACCCTCGCGGACCGGCTGCGCGAATCGGACGACGCCTGAACGGAACGGCGCAATCCGCTTAAGCGGACTTAAGCGGACTTAAGCGGACGTCATGGCGCGTCCTGAAGGCGCCTCATGCCGTACGTGTTCGACACACCTGCGACGTGACGCGGCTAGCCGCGCCGGCACAGTGCCGCTCCGGAATGAGCGGCCTCATCAGCGGTATTGGCAGAATTGCAAGATCATGGCTCTAGCTAAACGCATCATCCCCTGTCTCGACGTCACGGCTGGTCGCGTGGTCAAGGGCGTCAACTTCGTCGAATTGCGCGATGCGGGCGACCCGGTCGAAATTGCTCGCCGCTACGACGATCAGGGCGCCGACGAACTCACCTTCCTCGACATCACTGCCACCTCCGACCAGCGCGATCTGATCCTGCCGATCATCGAAGCGGTTGCCTCGCAGGTGTTCATTCCGCTGACGGTCGGCGGCGGCGTGCGCGCCGTCGAAGACGTGCGGCGTCTCCTGAACGCGGGCGCGGACAAGATCAGCATGAACTCGTCGGCGGTCGCGAATCCGCAGCTGGTGCGCGACGCGACGGACAAATACGGCTCGCAATGCATCGTCGTCGCGATCGACGCGAAGCGTGTGTCCACCGACGGCGAACCGGCGCGCTGGGAAGTCTTTACCCATGGCGGGCGCAAGGCGACCGGGCTGGACGCCGTCGAATGGGCGCGCAAGATGGCCGAACTCGGCGCCGGCGAAATCCTGCTGACCAGCATGGACCGCGACGGCACCAAGAGCGGCTTCGACCTCGCGCTCACGCGCGCGGTGTCGGACGCGGTGCCGATTCCGGTGATCGCGTCGGGCGGCGTCGGCTCGCTGCAGCATCTGGCCGACGGCATCAAGAACGGCCATGCGGACGCGGTGCTGGCCGCCAGCATCTTCCACTACGGCGAACACACCGTGGGCGAGGCCAAGCGCTTCATGGCCGATCAAGGCATTTCGGTGAGGTTGTGACGTGGTGAATCCCTCGGACGTGGACTGGCTCGACAAGGTCAAGTGGGACGCGAACGGCCTTGTGCCGGTGATCGCGCAGGAAGCGTCGACGAACGACGTGCTGATGTTCGCGTGGATGAACCGCGAGGCATTGGCGAAAACCGTCGAAACCGGCCGCGCGGTGTATTTCTCGCGCTCGCGCCAGCGCCTGTGGTTCAAGGGCGAAGAGTCCGGCCACGTGCAGCATGTGCACGAAGTGCGGCTCGATTGCGACGAAGACGTCGTGCTGCTGAAGGTCGAGCAGGTGTCGGGCATCGCCTGCCACACCGGCCGCCATTCGTGCTTTTTCCAGAAATTCGAAGGCACGGCTGACGACGGCGACTGGGTCGCCGTCGAGCCCGTGCTGAAAGACCCCGAACACATCTACAAATGACGCAATCCACGCAATCTACTAATGACACGCTGCTGCGTCTCGCTGCCATCATCGACAGCCGCAAGGGCGGCGATCCGGACGTTTCGTACGTCTCGCGCCTGTTCCACAAGGGCGATGACGCGGTTCTGAAGAAGATCGGCGAGGAAGCCACCGAAGTCGTACTGGCCGCCAAAGACGCGCGTCATGGCGGCGCGCCGAAAGCGCTGGTCGGCGAAGTGGCCGACCTGTGGTTTCATTGCCTCGTGATGCTGTCGCATTTCGATCTGAACCCGGCGGACGTGCTCGCCGAACTCGAGCGCCGCGAAGGCCTGTCGGGTATCGAGGAAAAGGCGCTGCGCAAGAGCCGCGAACGCGAGCAGAACGGCGACTGATTGCCACATAATGTCTTGAAGTAGCGAACGCCGGCGCCCACGTTGCACTGAACACATCCGACCGCATCCTCAGGAGGACGCAAGCATGGAACAGTCGCACAACAGTTACCCGCCGCCGGCGTATCGCAACGCGATCGACTCCGACCGCGAGCGCAGTCTGCGCACGCTTACCCATGTGCTGTACGCGCTGTATGCGGTCCATTGGCTGACGGGCGGGATCTCAATTCTGATCGCGGTCATCATCAACTACGTGAAGCGGCAAGATGTGGCCGGTACGCCGTACGAAGCGCACTTCGAGTGGCAGATCCGCACGTTCTGGATGGGCCTGGTCGGCTATCTGATCGGCGGCGCGCTGGTTTTCGTCCTGATCGGCTTCCCGGTTCTGTGGGCCGTCAGCATCTGGATGTTGTATCGTATTATCAAGGGCTGGCTGTATCTGTACGATAACAAGCCGCTCGCGGATCCGCGCGGCTGGTTTTGAGTTTCGTCTGCTGGCTACTGGGCCGGAAAAGAAAACCGCGGAACCGCGCCGAACGCTTCGCGCTTTAGCCATACCGCGGCCATACCGCGTCAGGAATACGATGAGTCACGACCCGAACTGCCTTTTCTGCAAGATCGCCGCCGGCGAGATTCCGTCGACCAAAGTCCATGAAGACGAAGAGTTCGTTGCCTTCCGCGACATCCGTCCGGCGGCCGAAACGCACGTGCTGGTGATTCCGCGCAAGCACATCGCGACGCTGTCGAACTGCGCCGAAAGCGACGCATCGCTGCTTGGTAGAATGCTTGTTCTGGTGGCGCGTTTGGCCGACCAGCTGGGCGTCGCGTATACCGGTGGTGAAACCGGGTTTCGCACGGTGATCAATACCGGTCCCGGCGGCGGGCAAGAGGTGTATCACCTGCACGCGCATATTCTGGCGGGGCCGCGTCCGTGGCACCGGATGGGCTGACGAAAGGGCAATTGATTGGCCGTCGCCCGCATGGCGAGTTTTGGCCACGGACAATAGCGCGGCGTTGTTTGTGCCGCTTTGTAATGACGCCGACGCGATCGTCTGGTCACAATCATATTCACTGTGCCACCGGTTGAATCGGAAGAGCCTGCGGTAACGTATAGATGAAGCGCACGCGCTTCGATTCACGCCGCAAGGCATAAGAGTTTTGCCGCATCTGTAAGCGGCGTCGGGGTTAAGGAGAGTAGTCATGGGTTCGTTGAGTATTTGGCATTGGCTGATCGTGTTGTTGATCGTCGCTCTGGTGTTCGGCACGAAGAAGCTGCGCAATATCGGCACTGATCTGGGTGGCGCGGTGAAGGGCTTCAAGGAAGGCATGAAAGAAGCCGAAACGCCGGCTGACGCGCAACAGCAGCGCGAACTGCCGCGTAACGGCGCTGTGGATGTGGACGCGAAGGAAAAGACGCCGCGTTCCGGCGATTACCGCTAAGCCGCGGTCCAACCGCGTTACTGACGGACACTTCACTTCATGCTGGACCTCGGTCTAACCAAGATGGCGCTGATCGGCGTCGTCGCGCTGGTCGTACTCGGGCCTGAGCGCCTGCCACGCGTGGCCCGCACGGCCGGCGCGCTGTTCGGCCGCGCGCAGCGGTATATCAACGACGTCAAGGCCGAAGTCACGCGTGAAATCGAACTCGACGAGTTGCGTCGCATGAAGAGCGAGTTCGAAGCGGCGGCGAGCAACGTCGAAACCACTGTTCACGACAATCTGCGCAAGCACGAAACCGAGCTGAACGACGCATGGAATTCAGGCACGTCGGTGTCGCCGAGCATTGCCGGCGGCGCGCTCGAAGGTGACGTGGGCACTTCGTCGTGGCAGACCAGCACGCCGCCCGCGGGACCCAGGCGCAAGAACTGGCGCGTCAAACAGACGGCCATGCCCACCTGGTACAAGCGCGCCACGACGCGCCGCACGCGCGTGCAATCGGGCGCCGCGCGCGTGGCCCGTCACACGCCGGCCACCATGCGTCGTCCGACGCGGTTCTTTTGATGATCAGAACGACAATCTCTAACCGAGGGCCGGTGTGAGCGACCCCCAGCAGACCCAGGACGAAGGCACTGAAGAGACCTTCATTTCCCACCTCGTGGAATTGCGCGACCGCATCATCCGCGCCGGACTTGCCGTCATCGTGGTGTTTGTCGGACTCGTGTATTGGGCGCCGGACATCTTCCGGCTGCTCGCGCGGCCGTTGATGCAGAATCTGCCGAAGGACGGCAAGATGATCGTCACCGACGTCACCGGTTCGTTCTTCGTGCCGATGAAGGTCACCATGCTGGTCGCCTTCGTGATCGCGTTGCCGATCGTGCTGTACCAGATCTGGGCGTTCGTCGCGCCGGGTCTTTATCAGCATGAAAAGAAGCTGGTCGGGCCGCTGGTGGGTAGCAGCTACACGCTGTTTCTGTGCGGCATGGCGTTCGCATATTTCGTGGTGTTTCCGACCATCTTCCGCGTGATGGCGCATTACAATGCGCCGCTCGGTGCGGAGATGACCACCGATATCGACAATTACCTGAGTTTCGTGCTGACGATGTTTATTGCGTTCGGCGTGACCTTCGAGGTGCCGATCGTAGTCGTGCTGCTGGTTCGCATGAACGTGCTGACCATCAGGAAGCTCAAGGAAATTCGTCCGTATGTGATCGTCGGCGCGTTCGTGGTTTCGGCTGTGGTGACGCCGCCGGACGTGTTCTCGCAGCTGATTCTGGCGATTCCGCTGATTGTGCTGTACGAGGCCGGCATCATTGCGGCGCGGCTGATTGTGGGCAAGCAGCCGGCGGTGGTCGAAGACGCAAGTCCTCCGAATTGATCTGGCGCCACGCGCGCTGGCCACGCCAGGCAGAAAGCCGGAAGGACAGAAGGCTTGGCAAACAAAAAAGGCGGTCCTGAATGGACTGCCCTTTTTGTTTTGCAACCGCGTTGCTGTTTGGTCTGCCGTGTCGCCCGCGGCCTCGGCCCGCGCCGCTTTGCATCAACCGCCCTCGTCGTCCTGCTGATCGCCGCCGCTGTCCGCCGCCGGTTGCTTCGGCGGCGGCGGGCGCTTGCCGATCGCCACGTCCAGATCCATTTCACGGCCCTTGCGCACCAGATGAACCTTCGCGGCCGTACCCGGTTTGATCTGCGCGATCACGTTCAACAGACGCGTGGTATCGGTGATGTCCTGGCCGTTCACGCTCACCAGGATGTCGCCCGGCTTGATGCCGGCGCGGTCGGCCGGACCGTTCTTCAGCACGCCCGCAACGATCGCGCCGGACTTCTGCTCCAGCCCGAACGACTCGGCGATCTCCGGGGTCACATCCTGCGGCTCGACGCCGATCCAGCCGCGCGTCACCGAGCCGGTCGTGATGATGCTCTCCAGCACGCTGCGCGCCGTCGACACGGGAATGGCGAAGCCGATGCCGAGCGAGCCGCCCGAGCGCGAATAGATCGCCGTATTGATGCCGAGCAGATTGCCGTTCACATCGACCAAAGCGCCGCCCGAGTTGCCCGGGTTGATCGCCGCATCGGTCTGAATGAAATTTTCGAAGGTGTTGATGCCGAGGTGATTGCGCCCGAGCGCGCTGACGATGCCCATCGTCACCGTCTGGCCGACGCCGAACGGATTGCCGATCGCGAGCACCACGTCGCCCACGCGCGTCTGGTCCATGCGGCCGAGCGTGATGGTGGGCAGATTGGTCATGTTGACCTTCAGCACGGCGAGGTCCGTTTCCGGATCGACGCCGATCACCTTCGCATTGGTGGTGCGACCATCGGCCAGCGCAATTTCAATCTGATCCGCGCCGTCCACGACGTGCTGGTTCGTTAGAATGTAACCTTCCGAACTCACTATCACACCCGAGCCAAGATTGGAGGCGGGTTGTTCCTGCTGCTTGCCTTTGTTCTTGTCGCCGAAGAAGTAGCGGAACAACGGATCTTTCGCCCGGGGATCGGGCGGCAGCGAGCCGTCCTTGCTCGAGAACACATTGACGACCGCAGGCATGGCTTTCTGCGCGGCGTCCGCATACGACGCCTGTGCAGGGCCGCTGCCGATGCCTGGCGCCACTTCCCGAAGAGCGACGATCGGTTCGGCGAGTTGCTTGCCGAATTGCCCTTGACGCTGGAGCCACTGCGGTTTGAGGGTCGCAATGATGAACATCAGCGCCAACAGCACAGTCACCGCTTGGGCAAAGAACAGCCAAAAGCGTCTAAGCATCTGAAGACTAGAGGTTTATATGGATCGGATCGAACTTGAATTGTACTTGAACAATCTCCTTGAAACCGCGCGCTTCAAGGACTATTGCCCCAATGGATTGCAGGTCGAAGGGCGCCGCCGGGTCAACAAGCTCGCGACCGGCGTGACTGCTTCAGTGGCCTTCCTGGAGGCCGCGCTCGACTGGGGCGCCGACGCCGTGCTGGTTCATCACGGCTATTTCTGGCGCAACGAGGCGCCGCAGATCACCGGGCGCAAATACGCGCGCCTGAAACTGCTGCTCGCCAACGACCTGAACCTGTTCGCCTACCACCTGCCGCTCGACGACCATCCTGAGTTCGGCAACAACGCGCAGATCGGCGCAAAGATGGGCTGGATCAGCGACGCGCGCTTCGGCGAGAACGACCTCGGCTGGCTCGCCACGTTTCCGATGCCGATCACGCTCGCGCACTTCACCGCGCAAGTCGAGCAGACGCTTGGCCGCACACCGCTCGTATTCGGCGACTCGGACCGCGAACTGCGCCGTGTCGGCTGGTGCACGGGCGCCGCGCAAGGCATGTTCGACGCCGCGATCGACGCCGGCGCCGATGTCTACCTGACGGGCGAGGTGTCGGAATCGGTGATGCACACGTCGGCGGAAAGCGGTGTCGCGTTCCTTGCGGCCGGCCATCACGCGACCGAGCGTTTCGGTGTGCAGGCGGTCGGCAAGCATCTATCCGAATCGTTCGATATCGAACACCTGTTTATCGATATCCCTAATCCCGTTTGAATTGAAAATCCGCATTAGAGAGGAAAAAGGCATGAATAACGGAGGGAGCACTTAAAAGGAGGTACAAAAAAGTTTGCGATCCGTACGGAGAAACCCTGAGATATCAATGGCTTCGCATGGTTTTTGGCAATCGGGCCTTGTAAATGCCGACTCCATTCGCGCAAACTAGCGGCGGTAGAAGCGACGTGAAGGAAAAATCCAACTCAGAAGTGGGGCGTGTGATGCGAGACAAGGAAGATGAACGCGTCGACGGCAGCCGCCGTAGCTGGCTGATAGCGACGACCGTAGCAGGTGGCATAGGAGGCGTAGCCACTGTCGTACCCTTTGTTGGTTCGTTTGCACCATCTGAAAAGGCCAAGGCGGCAGGCGCGCCGGTCGAAGTCGATATCAGTAATCTCAAACCTGGCGACATGATGACCGTTGCCTGGCGCGGTAAGCCGGTGTGGATCATCAACCGCACCGACAAGATGCTCGCCGATGTCCAGAAAGCCGATAACGAAGTAGCGGATCCCCACACCACGAATGCTTTTTCGATGCCGTTGCCGGAGTACTGCAACAACGAATTCCGTTCGCGGAGCGATCACAAGAATCTTTTCGTCGCCGTCGCCGTGTGCACCCATCTGGGCTGTACGCCGACGCCGCGCTTCCAGGAGGGCGCGCAGCCCAATCTTCCCGACGACTGGCCAGGTGGCTTCCTGTGCCCTTGCCACGGCTCGACCTACGACATGGCCGGCCGCGTCTTCAAGAACAAACCTGCGCCGCAGAATCTGGACGTCCCGCCTTATATGTTCACGTCGGCGAATTCCCTCGTGATCGGCAAGGACGAGAAAGGAGAAGCGTAAATGGCGATCGAACACGAAGTGGAGACGACCGGGCTGGCCGGCTGGATCGACCGGCGCTTTCCGATGACGTCGACGTGGAAGAAGCACGTCTCCGAGTACTACGCACCGAAGAATTTCAACTTCTGGTACTTCTTCGGCTCGCTGGCGCTGCTGGTGCTGGTGAATCAGATCGTCACCGGCATCTTCCTCACGATGAACTACAAGCCCGACGCGACGCTCGCGTTCTCGTCGGTCGAGTACATCATGCGCGACGTGCCGTGGGGCTGGCTGATCCGCTATATGCACTCCACGGGCGCGTCGATGTTTTTTGTCGTCGTGTATCTGCATATGTTCCGCGGGCTGCTGTACGGCTCGTATCGCAAGCCACGCGAGCTGGTGTGGGTGTTCGGCTGCGCGATTTTCCTGAGCCTGATGGCAGAAGCGTTTTTCGGCTACCTGTTGCCGTGGGGCCAGATGTCGTTCTGGGGCGCGCAGGTGATCGTGAACCTGTTCTCGGCGATTCCGTTCATTGGGCCGGATCTGTCGTTGTGGATTCGCGGCGACTACGTCGTGTCCGACGTCACGCTGAACCGCTTTTTCGCGTTCCACGTGATCGCGATTCCGCTGGTTCTGATCTTGCTGGTCGTCGTGCATCTGGTGGCGCTACATGAGGTCGGTTCAAACAATCCGGACGGCATCGAGATCAAGGGGAAGAAGGACACGAACGGCATTCCGCTCGACGGCATTCCGTTCCACCCGTACTACTCGGTGCACGATTTCATGGGCGTGTCGGTGTTCCTGATAATCTTCGCGGCGATCATCTTTTTCGCGCCGGAGATGGGCGGGTACTTCCTTGAAGCGAACAACTTCATTCCCGCAAATCCGCTGCAAACGCCGCAGGAAATTGCGCCTGTGTGGTATTTCACGGCGTTCTATGCGATGCTGCGCGCCACTACCGATCCGTTCAAGATCGTGCTGATGATCATCATCGCGCTGCTCGGCCTGTTCGCGCTGGTCCGCGCGCGCGGCAAGTGGAAGCTTGGGCTTCCGGTGCTCGCCGTGCTGGTGATTCTGGCGATGGCGTTCACCGAATCGAAGTTCTGGGGCGTGGTGGTGATGGGCGGCGCGGTGATCTCGCTGTTCTTCCTGCCGTGGCTCGACCGCTCGCCGGTGAAGTCGATTCGCTACCGGCCGTTTTTTCACAAGGTGTTCTACGGGATCTTCGTGCTCGCTTTCCTGACGTTGGGCTTCCTCGGCACTAAACCGCCGTCGCCGGCTTCGACGTTGATTGCACAGGTGTGCGCGCTGATCTACTTCGCGTTTTTCCTCGGTATGCCGTTCTGGACGCGGCTTGGCACGTTCAAGCAGCCGCCCGAACGGGTGCGGTTCAAGCCTCACTAATCGCGAGCCAGGAGAACACGAAATGAAAAAGCTGCTTTCGACGTGCGCGCTAATTGGCGCGACACTGCTCGCGGTGCTGGCAGGCCCGGCGCACGCGGACGAGAATTTCCCCCTCGACCGCGCGCCCGATAACGCGGAGAATTTCGCTTCCTTGCAGCACGGCGCGCAATTGTTTGTAAACTATTGCCTGAATTGCCACAGCGCGAACCTGATGCGCTACAACCGGCTGACCGACCTCGGCATTACGCCGAGCGCAATCCAGTCGAACCTGCTGTTCACCACCGACAAGGTCGGCAACACGATGACCGTGGCGATGCGCCCGGATGACGCGAAAGCGTGGTTTGGCGCGAGTCCGCCGGATTTGTCGGTGGAAGCGCGAGCGCGCAGCAAGGATTGGCTGTACACGTATCTGCGCAGCTTTTATCGCGACAATACGCGGCCGACCGGCTGGAACAATCTGGTGTACGAAAACGTGAGCATGCCTCACGTGCTGTGGCAGCTTCAGGGGCAACGTACCGCGAAGTTCGGTGACGAAACCGACGAAAAAACAGGCGAAACGGTGCACAAATTTGTCGGCTTCCAACAGGTCACTCCGGGGACGATGTCGCCGGTAGATTATGATTCTGCTGTGGCCGACCTCGTGTCGTACCTGTCATGGATGTCCGAACCGACGCAGAAAACCCGCAAACAGCTTGGCGTGTGGGTACTGCTCTTCCTCGGCATCCTGAGCTTTTTCGCCTGGCGATTGAACGCCGCGTACTGGAAACATATCAAATAATCACGCCGTCATCGGCGTGGGGCCGGCGCCAGGAAAAACCTGCTGAACGGTTTTTCCGCGCGCTGGCCCTTCAGCTTTTTGAGGAAACGTAAACATGATGGTTCTGTATTCCGGCACAACTTGCCCGTTCTCCCAGCGTTGCCGGCTGGTGTTGTTCGAAAAGGGCATGGACTTCGAGATCCGCGACGTCGACCTGTTTAACAAGCCGGAAGACATCGCTGTGATGAATCCGTATGGTCAGGTGCCGATTCTCGTCGAACGGGACCTGATTCTGTACGAATCGAACATCATCAACGAGTATATCGACGAGCGCTTCCCGCACCCGCAACTGATGCCGGCCGATCCGGTTCAGCGCGCCCGTGCCCGCCTGTTCCTGCTCAACTTCGAAAAGGAATTGTTCGTCCACGTCGGCACGCTCGAAAACGAAAAGGGCAAGGCCGCTGAGAAGAATCACGAAAAAGCACGCCTCGCGATCCGCGATCGCCTGACGCAGCTCGCACCGATCTTCCTGAAGAACAAGTACATGCTCGGCGAAGAGTTCTCGATGCTCGACGTGGCGATCGCGCCGCTGCTGTGGCGTCTGGATCACTACGGCATCGAGCTGTCGAAGAACGCTGCACCGCTAATGAAGTACGCCGAGCGCATTTTCAGCCGCCCGGCTTATATCGAAGCGCTGACGCCTTCGGAAAAGGTGATGCGTCGTTGAGTTTGGCTTTGGGGTGAGGGCGCCGCGCTCATGGTTTTGCGCGGGCCCGCACCCGGTAAGAGGACTGTTGATGCAAGAGATTTCCACCAAGCCTTATCTGTTGCGCGCGCTGTACGAGTGGTGCACGGATAATGGCTACACGCCGCACATCGCGGTGCGGGTCGACAATCAGACGCGGGTGCCGCGTCAGTTCGTGCGCGATAACGAAATCGTGTTGAACATCAGCTTCGAGGCCACCAGCCAGTTGCAGATGGGCAACGAGTGGATCGAGTTCAGCGCGCGTTTCTCCGGCAAGTCGCACAAGATCGAAGTGCCGATCGCCAATATTCTCGCGATTTACGCGCGCGAAAACGGGCAAGGCATGGCATTCCCGGTCGAATCGGCGGGCGGCGAGGCGCTGGATTCGGGCGCCGATGCAGAGCTGGCGGACGAAACCGAGTCGCCGGCCCCGTCGAGCGGAGCTGCACCGCGCACGGTCGTTGCGTCGCCGGCTGCGGATAGCGCGTCCACCAAAGCGGATAGCGCCACCGACGGATCGCAACCTGACGACGATGGGTCGAAAGGTGGCGGAAGAGCTCGCCTCAAGATCGTAAAATGAAGTAGAATCACGGCCTCATGCCGGCTTAGCTCATCAGGTAGAGCGCTTGACTTGTAATCATGAGGTGGCGGGTTCGAGTCCTGCAGCCGGCACCAGTAGCACGAAACGGGTTTCTGAAAATTTTCAGAAACCCGTTTTTTATTTTAAGCAGCGTTTAGACGCGTTCAGCGCGCAAGCAATAACCTGGCGCGATGCAGGAGAGTAATTAGCTTCGATTGGGATGCGAAAGTGGCTTTAGCGCGTAAGCTGGCTAATTAATAGCTGATTCGGAAGAATACTAGTTGCGGACGCAATCCGCGTCCGCAACTGAATGTTGGTTTTTTGAATCGACGCTGTAGTAGTTGTAATTGCGCCGGCGCCACTCTCTCAGATTCTATTGTGCAACGGTGTGTCCCCGTAGTTGACGCGACTATACCGAAGCTATACGGGTCTGTCTATTGTCTCACCAGAAAGTGAATATGCATTTTGAATGAACGAACGTACTTTTGTTCTGGTGAGCGGTATCGATTACCCGTGCAGACAGGTATTCCTATACTGCAGCGCGAATGTTGGCGCTGTGCGAAATTCTCACCCGTGACTCAATCGAGACATACTCGGGTGAATCGGCAAAGCGCGCTATTCGGCCACGTGCGCGAGATGGTCGAGGTGAGGAGCCAAGCTTGTCCGCAGCAATGGCCTGGGCCATGTCCACCGTCGACGCTGTGAGCCGGTCTGTGAGCCGGTTTCAGGCCGCCGCGCCCCGTGAAGCACTCCGCCCGCGCGACGATTACCACCGAAACCGCTTGTTGCAATTGGCGAATGGACGCCCTTGTATAATCGCTTCGCAGATATTTAACGAACAAGGCCGCCGTGTCCGACAAGCGTCAGCAGATTCTCGATACCGCAACGCTCCTGTTCAGCAAGCATGGTTACCATGCCGTCGGCGTGGACTGGATCATTGCCGAATCGGGCGTCGCGAAAATGACCATGTACCGGCACTTCCCGTCTAAAACGGATCTGGTCATTGCGGTGTTGCGGCAGCGTCAGGAGCAATGCGCGGTGTCGCTCAAGGCGTTTGTCGCCGAGGCGGATTCGCCGCTCGCCCGTCTCGAACGTGTCTTCGAATGGCATCAGGACTGGTTCAGAAGCGCGATGTTCACCGGCTGCATGTTCGTGCACGCCGCTTCCGAATTCTCCGACAAAGGCAGCAGCATCCACGGTATTACCGTTGAGCAGAAGGCCGAGCTGATGCAATTTATCGAGCAGCTGGCCGCCGACATCGTGCCCGCCGAGCAGGCAAAAGTATTGGCGCCGGTGATCGTGATGCTGCTCGACGGCGCCACGCTCGCGGTGCAAATCTCCGGCCGTGAAACTGCCGCAACCGATGCCTGGAGCGCCGCGCGCGACTTGCTGGCGATGCATTCGACGTCCGCGGCGTAGTGCGGGGCAGGGCAGTCAGCCAGGCCTCGCCGAAGCAAAAATAGCCGCTTTTTGCTCAAATCTCTTTCACCTTGTCGATGCTGGACTTTTTAGTCTACGAAACGCGTTTTGAAGGCAGCAAAAGCCGTGGCATCGGTATCCTCAGCGGCGTTCGCTAACGAATACCGCAGCGCGAACCGAGGCGACAGCGTTACTATTCGGGCGTCAGTCGGCATCGCAAGAAAATCACTCCGGCGGGCAAAGCCCCCGACGACGCTCCGTTTCACCGCGTCACTCCCGCAAAACACATCCCACCTCATCATGACCAGCCCCGCAACCATCACCTGGCCCGAAGCCGACGGCCCCCGCACAGCGCGTTGGCGCTCCGAAGCAGCGGTGCCGCCGCCTAAGCGCGTCGTCGTCGCCGATGACCGCATGACCGCCGATTCTGCCTACCGCCTCGCGTGCGAAGGCACCGCGCTGCTCTGGAACGGCGACTTCCAAAACGCCCGTCAACTGTTGCAAGCGGTCACGCGCCGGCTGGAGCGTAAGCCGCGCAAGCAGGGCGACACGCCGCTCGACGCGTTCAACCTGCATCGTCAGGCGCAGTCGCAACGCGCTCGCACGCTCGGCATGATCCTGATCCCGCTCGACGCCGCCTACGCGATACCGCTGCGCCGCGCGCCTGAAGTGCAGCAGGCCTGTATCGAAACCTATGGATCGCCGACCGATGAGCCGTCGGTCGTGTCGCTGCGCGAATTGCTCGGACTGATCGGCGCGCACGAGTGGCGCAAGAAGGGCGTCGAAATTCCCGCGCTGGGCGAGCGCATTCATCCGCACTACGGTGTGTTTTCACCGGTTCGCGGCGAATATGTGGACCTGGTCGCACGCACGCCGTTGCCGTCGCTGAACAAGGCATTCGATATCGGCACTGGCACGGGCGTGCTGGCTGCGCTGCTCGCCAGGCGCGGCGTGAAGAAAATCATCGCGACAGATCGCGATCCGCGAGCCCTCGCCTGCGCACGCGAAAACCTCACGCGTCTTGGTTACGATCAGCAAGTCGATGTCGTGGACGCGGATCTTTTCCCCGAAGGCCGCGCGCCGCTCGTGATCTGCAATCCGCCGTGGGTGCCGGCGCGGCCCGCGTCGCCGGTCGAATACGCGGTCTACGATCCGGAGAGCCGCATGTTGCTCGGCTTTCTCAATGGACTGGCGGAGCATCTGTCACCGGGCGGCGAAGGCTGGCTGATCATGTCGGATTTCGCCGAGCATCTCGGTCTGCGCACGCGCGAATGGTTGCTCGCCGCGATCGAAAAGGCCGGGTTGACGGTGGTCGGCCGCGAGGATATTCGTCCGCGTCATCCGAAGTCGACCGATGAGACCGACGCGCTGCACGCGGCGCGTGTGGCTGAGGTGACGTCGCTGTGGCGGCTGAAAGCGCGGTAGGCCACGGACGACGAGGTGCGACGCGCCGCTGAAAAGAAAGCGGCGTACTACACCGACGCGTCGCGCGCCGCGAGATAGGCTAGCGCGCCGCGCCCCGCCACCAGGCCGCTAGCGAAGCAGGCCGTCAGCAGATAGCCGCCGGTCGGCGCTTCCCAGTCGAGCATCTCGCCCGCGCAGAACGCGCCGGGCAGACGCTCGATCATCAACTGCGCGTCGAGCGCTTCGAAAGGTATCCCGCCAGCGGTGCTGATCGCTTCCTCGATTGGCCGCGCGCGTGTGAGCCGCACCGGTAGCGCTTTGATTGCCTGAGCCAGGTGGTTCGTGTCGGCGAAAGCTTCCTTCGACAGAATCTCGTGCAGCAACGCGAGTTTTACGCCTCCAATACCGATTCTGCCTTGCAGATGACTCGACATTGAACGCGAGCCGCGCGGCCGCGTGACTTCGTCGACGATGCGCTCCAGAGTCAAGCCTGGCGCCAGATCCAGCGTGATCGTGACGTCTCCGTCGGCCAGAATTCGCTCCCGGATTGCTGCCGACAATGCGTAAATCAGGCTCCCTTCGAGGCCCGTTTCGGTCAGAAGTATTTCACCTTGTCGATGGTGGATTTTTTTGTCTATATCTGTGATCGCGATGGCCACCGGCTTGACCGGCTGGCCTGCGAAACGCTCGCGCAGATAGGGGCTCCAGTCGGCATCGAAGCCGCAGTTCGCGGGCCGCAAGGGCGTCACCGGCACCTGGCGCGCGCTCATCAGCGGCACCCAGGCGGCGTCCGATCCGAGCCGTGGCCAGCTTGCGCCACCGAGCGCCAATACGACGGCATCGCAGGTCACGGTTTGCTCGCCGTCGGGTGTCGCGAAGCGCAGGGCGTGCGGGGCGGCGTTGTTGGCTTCGTTGTTGCCTTGTTCGTCCCAGCCGATCCACTTGTGGCGCATATGAAAGCGCACCCCGGCTTCCCGCAACCGATGCAGCCACGCGCGCAACATCGGCGCGGCTTTCATATCGGTCGGAAAAACCCGGCCCGAACTGCCGACAAAGGTTTCGACGCCGAGCTCGTGCAACCAGGCACGCAACGCATCGGGCCCGAAGGTATCGAGTAGCGGCGTGATCTGTTGGCGGCGCAGGCCGTAACGGCCGAGAAACGGCTCGAGCGGCTCGGCGTGCGTGATGTTCATGCCGCCTTTGCCCGCCATCAGAAATTTGCGGCCAACCGACGGCATTGCGTCGTAGACGTCGACCTGCACGCCGTGCTGGGCCAGCGCCTCGGCGGCCATCAGACCGGCGGGGCCGCCGCCGATCACGGCGACATGGGCGGAATCAAAGGAGGGTGACATGCGGTCCTGCAGATGAGCGGAGAGGCGGCGCGTTTGCGCGATGCAATGATCGAGCGGCGCGAAGGGCGCTATTTTCACACTGCCGGCATGCCGGGGCAAACGGGCGGCTCCGCTGGCTGGCCGAAAACGTCTGGGTTCGGGCGTTTTGACATTCGCTGAACTCGCGCGCGCTTCTATGCAATTCAGGTGCGCGAACTATACTTTTCAAAGACCTTCCATCGGACGCCGTTCGCGTCTTCCCCACGCCGAACCTGCTCAACACCTCCATGCCGCTCGACGCTGCCGTTGCGCCGCGGCTCGGCGAGATGGTTTGCGCGCGTGCTGTTGCTTAGATGACGGAGACTGTCATGACCCGCAAATATATCGACTGCCGTGAATTTCCAAGTGAAATGAATTGCACGGTTGCGTTGTCCGCCGATACCGAGAGCGAATTGCTCGACGCGGCTGTGCAGCACGCCGTTACGGTTCACAAACACACGGACTCGCCGGAACTGCGCTCCCAGCTAAAGACGCTGTTTCATGAAGGCACGCCGCCGATGGAGGCGCCGCGCAAGTGATTTCACAGGTGATCTGTTCTTCTGCGAGAACGGATGCAGGTGGACGAAAACGGGCGGCGTGCGCGTTGCCCGCTTTCGTCGCGGCGTTGCTGGTTCAGCCGGGGTAAGCCTCGTCTACTTTGAGGCCGGCGAGCTTGAAGATCACTCGCAGCGTTTGCGGCTTGATGTCGCGGCGCGAAGCGAGCGTGGTCATGACGAAGTCGAGCACCTTCGCGTATTTGAGCATTGTCAGGCATGTTTCCATGTCGACGTTGCCGTCGCGCATGAATTCGGCTAGACGCAGCATTTCGGTGGAGATATCGCGCGCCATCTCCAGTTCGAGTTGCTGTTTCTCCGACCACGCGGGCGCGGCGGTGAGCTTCGCCAGCATTTCCTGAAACTTCTGCTCGACGTTTCCGTTGGGTATCGTATCCATTGCTGCCTCTTCTATTATCCGAGCGCGCTTCCGTTTGCGATCGCGGCGCGCTGCTGGTTACGTAACGTTCGGCCCGTGTTCCGGGTCCGCCACCCCACATGCATTCGGTTCGCGTGATCGACGCCACGGCCGGCAGCCTGTTGTTATGCGTACGCCGGCTTGGGTTGTTGGGCGAGCCGGCACGCATGGTGTATTGCGCCGCTTTGGAAACGTTCCGCGTACTGTCTGTTGAGCAGGAAGTGTTCCAGGATGCGGTGTTTTTCGTACAGCCTACGCGGCTACTCAGGTGAGCGGGCCGCGCTTTGGGTAAACTGGCAGCAACTTTTCCTTTTTTCCGTCATCTGTCGCACGTTCGCGTTGCAATTGATGGCGGTTCCCACGATGTCCAGCAAAACCCACGAAATCCGTCCGAACCAATCCGTCGAACTGCTGAAGGAGCTTCATATCCTGACGCGCGACGGCAAGATGAACCAGGACAGCCGCCGCAAGCTGAAGCAGGTCTACCACCTGTTCCAGTTCATTGAGCCGCTGCTCAAGGAGCTCAAAGATAAACAGGGCGACGTGACGCTCGTCGACCACGGCGCGGGCAAGTCATATCTAGGTTTTATCCTGTATGACCTTTTCTTCAAGGAGTTTCAGGGCGCCGCTGGTGGTGCTTCGCACATTTACGGCATTGAGACGCGCGAGGATCTGGTGACCAGGTCCGAGGAACTGGCCGCCAGGCTTGGCTTTACGGGGATGTCGTTTCTGAACCTGTCGGTGGCTGATTCGATCACTTCGGAGCGGTTGCCCGCCGAGATCGATATTGTGACGGCGCTGCATGCGTGTAATACCGCTACTGACGATGCGATTCGGTTTGCTTTGGAGAAACATGCCAAATTTATTGTTGTGGTGCCGTGTTGCCAGGCTGAGGTGGCTGGGGTTTTGCGACAAAATAAGGGTAAATCGCTTGGGAATGTTTTGACGGAGATCTGGCGGCATCCTTTGCATACTAGAGAGTTCGGGAGCCAGATTACTAATGTATTGCGGTGTTTGCAGCTGGAAGCTCATGGCTATCAGGTGAGTGTTACCGAGCTCGTCGGGTGGGAGCACTCCATGAAGAATGAACTCATTATTGCTCAGTATAAGGATTTGCCGAGACGGCGACCTGCTGAGCGGCTTAATGAAGTTATGGAGACACTTGGGATTGAGGAGTTGAAAGAAAGGTTTTTTGTATAAAGGTGATTTTCCTTGCAGGGGCATTGTTTTTTGCCTGCTCGGCGCTTTATGTCTGTGTGCCTATGGTGTTGGCCTTTCCTTGAATTCTTAGTGGTCTATTAGCTTCGCCCCTGTGCGGGGCAGGCACTTACTTTCTTTGCCGCCGCAAAGAAAGTAAGCAAAGAAAGCGGCTTCACACCGCTAACGCTTAAGCGGGTCCCCTGGCTTGGAGGAGGTAGTGGAGCATCTGGAATCGGTGCTCCCGCACACTCCGCGCCGGTGACAAGGCCGTCATTCTTCCGGCGGCGCTTCGCGCGCCGTAGTGGTGCTTCATCAAACCGCCTGGCGGTTTGGGCGCCTGCGGCTAGTTCGGCGCGGTGGCGCGCACTTGCACGCTTGGGCGCCTCGACGAGGCGAAGCCGATGACCCCCACTGCGCACAAGCGAAACCTCTGGTTTCCCTGGCAGACCGTTCCGGAGAGCACGTAGTGCGAGGCGGGAAGGATGATGCGAGAGGCGCGGACACCCCACCGGTTTTGAGAAGTACCGCTACGGCGCGCGTAGCGCCGCCGGAAGGATGAGTGCCTTGTCACTCACGTGGAGTGTGCGAGAGCACAGATTCCAGATGCTCCACTGTCTCCTCCAAGCCAGGGGACCCGCTTGAGAGCTGGCGGTGTAAAGCCGCTTTCTTTTGCCTACTTTTCTTTGCGGCAGGCAAAGAAAAGTAGGTGCCCCCCGCACAGGGGGAACGCTAATAAACCAATATCAAATCAAGGAAAGGCCAACGCCGCAGGCACACAACCAATAAGCGCCGAAAAAAGCAGAGAAAATAAGAAAAAGCCAACGCCGTAGGCAAACAGCCAATTACTCGCCACTGCGTTCCATCAAATCATTCCAGCCTGCAAGGCCAATCCTCCTGAGGGTCTCCTGATTCCTCTCATAAATATCCTCTGCATCAGGAAAAGCCTGAACAGCCCGTTCAATACTATCCTCGCGGAGCAAATGAAGAATAGGATACGGTGCCCGATTAGTATAATTATCAATATCATCCGGCGCACTGCCTTCAAACTGATAATGAGGATGAAAACTGGCAATCTGGATAACACCTTCAAGCTGAAGCTGTTTGATCATCCGATCAGAAAAAAACAAGCAATCGTTAAATTCGAGAAAATCCCCGAGCGCCTGCGGCAAAATTAACAAAGTGGTATCCACCGAATCAGGATCGGAAGCAATCAGCGCCTGAAGCTCGTTTTCGAGATCGATCAAAACCCCTTCCATATCGACCGCCTCGCTAACGGCATAGCGAATTTGCCCCTTCACATGCACGGCCTTGGCAAAAGGGCACAAATTGAGCCCAATCACCGCTTTCGTCAGCCAATGACGGGTAGCAGCAACAACAGCATCACGAGACTCGGCAGACAGCGGCATAGGAAAGCAGCAACAAAAGAGAAAACGTTATCTTACCGGGCCAAAGCCGGCCCACCATGGCCCCAAAGTTCAGGCCACCGGCGCCGCACCGCATGAAGCGGCAATCAACTGCGCCGCCACCTTGGGTGCGGCAAGAATCGGCCCGCAACCCGGTCCATAAGTCTGGCTGGCCGCATACACGCCTTCGATCATCAAACCCAGCGCATTGGCCAATGCCACGGGATCATCCGCCCCCGCAGCAGTCGTCAACTCCGTGATCCGTGCAATCAGCCGTTCCTTGTTGCGAAACACAAACTGGCGGGCCGGATGCTCAGTGTCCGGAAATTCCACCGAAACATTCACGAACGGGCAACCGCGGTAGTCGTCAATCGACGCGCGCACCGCCAGGTCGTCGAAATACTGCTGGAGTTGCTTCGCCGGTTCACCTGGATGCTTTGCAAAACTCCTCTCCACGTAGCCAAAAAACTGCTGGTCCTTGCGCTCCAGGTACGCCATCACCAGTTCATCCTTCGACGAAAACTGGCGGTACAAACTCATCTTGTTCACGCCGGCACGCTCGACCACCGCGTCGACACCCACTGCTCGTACGCCCTCGCGGTAGAACAGTTCGTCCGCGGCGCGCAGCAAGTGCTGCTGCGCCTGCGGCCCGGCGGTTTGCACGCCGCGCGCGCGCCGTACGCCGGCTGGCTTGGGAGTTTCGCTGTCGGACATGGAGTGTCACCTGAATTGAACTGACGCCTTGACATGTTACCGACCAGTAACTAACATCGCAACACCCATTGTGACTGATCTGTCACAAGCCTTTTACCGATGTCGTAACAATACGAAGCGGCGCAGCCTGCGGGACACGCGTCAATTGGAGAACCGATGAACTGGGCAGCGAGACTGATTGGCGGGCGTTTCCACTACGGCTGGTTGACCGTGGCGGTGGTGTTTCTGGTGTTGTTGGCGGCGGCCGGCACGCGCGCGACGCCGAGCGTGATGATGGTGCCGCTCGAGCATCAATTTGGCTGGAGCCGCGCGACGATTTCACTCGCGATCTCCGTGAACATCGCTCTTTACGGCCTGATGGGGCCGTTCGCGGCCGCCGCGATGCAGCGCTTCGGCGTGCGTCCGACGCTGCTCGCCGCGCTCGGCACGATGGCGGCGGGCGTGGCGCTGTCGTCGCTGATGACGCATCCGTGGCAGATGGTTCTGATCTGGGGCGTGATGGTCGGCGGCTCGACGGGTGTGGCGGCGCTGTCGCTGTCGGCCACCGTCGTGACACGCTGGTTCACCACGCATCGCGGGCTGGTGATGGGGATTCTCACCGCCAGTTCGGCCACCGGCCAGCTGGTGTTCCTGCCGATCCTCGCGGCCATCGCCGAGCACTACGGCTGGCGCCAGGTCGTGTGGGTCGTCGCCGGCGCGGCGGCAATCGTGTTGCCACTGGTTGCATTCCTGCTGCCGGAGCGGCCGGCCGACATGAAACTGCGTCCGTTCGGCGAACCGGCCAATGCCCCGATCACCACGACCGTCACAAAGCAGAATCCGCTGGCGATCGCCTTCGGCACCCTCGCAATGGCCAGCAAGACGCGCGATTTCTGGCTGCTGTTCTTCAGCTTCTTCATTTGCGGCGCGAGCACCAACGGCTACGTCGGCACGCATCTGATCGCAATGTGCGGCGACTACGGGATGACCGAAGTGCAGGGTGCATCGCTGCTCGCCGCGATGGGCATCTTCGATCTGTTCGGCACGACGCTGTCGGGCTGGCTGTCGGACCGCTTCAATAGCCGCGTGCTGCTGTTCTGGTATTACGGCCTGCGCGGCTTGTCGCTAATGTATCTGCCGCACGCGTTCGGCATCGACTTTTTCGGCCTGCCGGTTTTCGCAGTGTTCTACGGCCTCGATTGGATCGCCACCGTGCCGCCCACTGTGCGTCTCGCCACGGACGTCTACGGCAAGGAATCGGCCCCTGTCGTGTTCGGCTGGGTGGTCGCCGGTCACCAGTTGGGCGCGGCGTTCGCGGCGCTCGGCGCGGGGATGCTGCGTGCGAGCCTCGGTACCTACACGGTGGCGTCGATGATTTCGGGCGGCTTGTGTCTGGTCGCCGCCGTCATCGTGCTGCGCATCAACCGGCCGGCTCGGGTACCGGAGACGCAGGCGGTTTAAAGCAACACGTCAAAGCCAAGCGCTTGCACGCCAACGGCGCACACGGGGCCGTTTTCCATCGCACTCTACGTAAAAACTAACTGCACACTTGATGGAGCACGCGCGGTGAAGCCCGGTTATGCTATGTGGCCCCGGGCAGCCGCCCGTCGATCATGAATTTCGACCGAGAGAAGCGTATGGCCAACAAACCCGCCCCTACCGAAGTTGCCATTCACGAGCTGATTGCAGGCCGCTGGAGCCCGCGCGCGTATTCGAGCGAGCCGGTGAGCCGCGAGCAATTGCGTGCGGTTCTCGAGGCGGCGCGCTGGGCGCCGTCTTCGTATAACGCGCAACCGTGGCGTTTCCTCGTTTTTGACCGCAGTGTCGATGAAGTGGCCTTCAAGCAGGCTTTCGCCACGCTGGTGCCGTTCAACCAGGGCTGGAACGCGCCGGCGCCGGTGCTGATCGCCGTGACCACGCACACGCTCACCAACAAGGGCGAAGTGAACCGTGCCGCGTCGTACGATGCGGGTGCGGCGGCGATGTCGCTGGTCTTGCAGGCGCACGCACTCGGTCTCGCCGCGCATCAGATGAGCGGCTTCGACCCGAACGCGTTCCGCACGGCATTCAAGCTGCCGAACGACGTCGACGTGATCGCGATCATTTCGCTCGGCCACTATGGCGACGTCGATAAGCTCGATCCGGTGTTGCGCGAGCGTGAGAAGTCGGTGCGTCAGCGTCTGCCGCTCGCCGACATCGCGTATGGCGGTGGCTGGAAGAAGGCGTTCTGAGCGCCGCTCAGTCGTAGCAGGTCGTAGTATCAGGAAACGCGCGGCGCTGACCGCGCGATTTTTATTCGGCGTCGTCCGTGACGCTCGAAAGCGGCGCGGCGACATGCTCCAGCGATTTGCGCTCGGCATCCACGCCCCAGATCGAGGCGATCACCGCTGCCGCCAGCATCAGCCCCGAGCCGACCAGATAGCCCGAAAACACTTCGCTGCGTTGATGCGTGTCGATCAGCCGGCCGAAGAACGCCGGGCCGGCGATGCCGCCGAGGGCCGTGCCGAATGCGTAGAACACTGCGATCGCCAGGGCGCGGATTTCGAGCGGGAAGGATTCGCTGACCGTCAGATACGCCGAACTGGCCGCCGCCGATGCGAAAAAGAAGATCACCATCCAGGCGATCGTCTGCGTGACGACAGTCAGCAGATGTTGCTCGAACAGGTAGCCGCTCAGTGTCAGCAGAATCGCGGACAGTCCGTAGGTCGCCGCGATCATCTTGCGTCGGCCGATTACATCGAACAGTCGGCCCAGCACCAGCGGCCCGAGGAAGTTGCCGAGCGCGAACGGCAACAGATACCAGCCGATGCGCTCGCCCGGTACCTGATAGAAATCGGTGAGCACCAGCGCGTAGGTGAAAAAAATCGCGTTGTAGAAGAACGCCTGCGCGGTCATCAGCGACAGTCCGACTAGCGCACGGCGTCGATGCACGTTGAACAGCGTGTGGAACACCTCGCGCAGCGGCGTATGTCCGCGCGACCGCAGGCGCAACCCTTTCAGTTCATCGTCCACGAGTTGGTGGCCTTTATCGCGAAAACGCGTTTCGATGCCCTCGACGATGGAGCGCGCGTCGGGTTCGCCGCCGTGCGTGAGCAGCCAGCGCGGGCTTTCCGGCACCCACATGCGCATCGGCAGAATCGCGAGCGCCAGCACTGCGCCGATAAAGAAGCATGCGCGCCAGCCCCAGTCGGCAGGTAGCAGATGCGGATCGAGCAACACTAGCGAACCCGCCGCGCCCAGGCCCGCGCCGACCCAGAACGTGCCGTTGATACCCAGATCGGTCCAGCCACGCACGCGTGCCGGGGTGAATTCCTGGATTGTCGAATTGATCGCCGTGTATTCGCCGCCGATGCCCGCGCCAGTCAGAAAGCGAAACAGCAGAAAGCTAGCGAGATTCCACGCCAGCGAGGTGGCCGCGGTGGCGGCCAGATACAGCGCCAGCGTGATGAAGAACAGCTTGCGCCGGCCGAGCCGGTCGGTCAGCCAGCCGAAGCCGAGCGCGCCGAGCACCGCGCCGGCAATGTACGCACTGCCGGCGACGCCCACTTCGGCGTTGGTAAAGTGCAACGATGGGCTAGACTTCAACGCGCTTGCCACGGCGCCCGCCAACGTCACTTCAAGACCGTCGAGCAGCCAGGTCACGCCCAGCGCCACGACGATCAGCGAATGGAAGCGTCCCCAGGGCAAACGGTCGAGCCGCGAAGGGAGATCGGTTTCGACGACAGCGGACGTTTTTTCGTCGACAGCGGCGGTGGGCGGCGCGTGCATTGCTGGAAGTCTCCTGATTCTCGAAAATTGACGGCGTATCCTGTCCGAATGAGCAATTTTCGTTCCGCTGAACTGGTCCTGGTCATGATGGCGACCGTCCCCGAAGCGTTAGTTGATGCTGATTGGGCTTTCGTGATACAAAGCCGCTCCCCCTTCTGTCCGCGCCAGCCGTGAGCGGCGATTCCTGCCATGAACTATTGCGCGATTGACTTCGGTACTTCCAATTCGGCCGTCGCCGTGCCCGACGGCGCCGCACTGCGGCTTGCGCCGGTCGAAGGCGCCTACACGACGCTGCCGACCGCCGTCTTTTTCAACACCGACGAAAACACCCGCGAATTCGGGCGCTCGGCGCTGGAGGCGTACATCGACGGTTTCGACGGCCGCCTGATGCGTTCGATGAAAAGTATTCTCGGCTCGCCGCTCGCCGAGAATTCGACCGATCTCGGCGACGGCTCGGCGATCAAATACACCGACGTGATCGCGATTTTCGTCGACCACCTGAAACGTTCGGCTGAAGCCAGCGCCGGTGGTCCGATCAGCCGCGCCGTGCTGGGCCGCCCGGTGTTTTTCGTCGACGACGATCCGCGCGCCGACCAACTGGCGCAGCAGCAGCTCGAAGCGGCGGCGCGCTCGGTCGGTTTGCGCGAGATTCACTTCCAGTATGAGCCGATCGCCGCGGCGTTCGACTACGAATCGCATCTGACGGAAGAGGGCCTCGTGCTGGTGGCCGACATCGGCGGCGGAACGTCGGACTTTTCACTGGTGCGGGTCGGGCCGGAGCGGATGAAGCGCGTCGAGCGCAAAGACGATGTGCTGGCCCACCACGGCGTGCACGTCGCGGGCACCGACTTCGACCGCCGCGTCGAACTCGTGACGATCCTGCGCGAGCTGGGTTATCAAGCGCTCGACCCGGAAGGCCGCGAGATTCCGAACCGGATCTATTTCGATCTGGCAACTTGGCACCTGATCAACACCGTCTACGCGCCGAAGCGCGTCAGCGAACTCGCGCTGATGCGGCATCTGTTTACTGAGATCAAGCATCATGACCGGCTGATGCGGGTCGTGGAGCGGCGCTTGGGGCATGCACTGGCGGCGCACGCGGAAGAGGCGAAGATTGGCGTGGCGGCGGGCGGCGAGACTGTGATCGATCTCGATCAGGTGGAAGACGATTTGCGCCTTGCGTTCGACGAGGCTCAGCTCATCAAGGCCGGCCACGATGAGACGCTGCGTATCGTGCAGGCGGCGCGTGACACGGTGCAGGCAGCCGGCGTAGCCACGCGCGACGTCAGCGCGATTTACTTCACGGGCGGTTCGACCGGTCTGGCGTTCCTGTCCAGCGCATTGGCGGCTGCCTTTCCAGATGCGAAAGCGGTATTCGGCGATCGTCTCGCCAGCGTTGCAACGGGCCTTGGGATTCACGCACGGCGGGTGTTCGGATAACCAATCGCATACCGCGAAGATAATCCGTCTATCCAATTGCGACGGATATAAAAAAACCCCGCCGAGGCGGGGTTTTTTGCGTCCAGAAGGAAGCGTGCTTGCTTACACCGGCTTGATGTTAGCAGCTTGCTTGCCCTTCGGGCCCGTCTTCACTTCAAACGTAACCTTTTGGTTTTCTTGCAGCGTCTTGAAGCCTTCCGTGCGGATTTCCGAGAAATGCGCGAACAGATCTTCGCCACCGCCGTCCGGCGTGATGAAGCCAAAGCCCTTTGCGTCATTGAACCACTTGACGGTACCGGTTTCCATATTACTTGTTCCTAAAGATGGTGAATAAGGCCGAAGCCCAATGGGTGCATGAAAATCAAGGAAGGGGGTAATGGGACCAACCGGAGTACCGTTGATGGGCGAACTACGAAAGACCAATTCACTCGCCGCTTGAAATCCTGCCCGAACGTTATACGGCGATTTCGAGAGAAGGTCAACTGTCTCCCCACATCTTTGCGGAATTTTGATAGGTCGGCGCAAAAGTTGCTTACAAACCTTGCTATTCGTCCGAGAATTTTGCTAGGGAGAACCCTTAGTTTCACTGCAGCGCAAGGGTGCAACCGTTAAACTACGCGCCGCGCACCGGTTGCACCGGTCGCGCATGCATGCGCGTCACCCCGTCTCCAGCGCCACAAGCGATGTCACGCGGTGCCGACACATGGTTCTGGCTGCAACTTGCATGGGACCGGAGTAAGCGCTAAAGCACTAACTCCGGTCGACACAGGAGAAGACGTGAAAAGTTCTATACAGAGGAACATCGGGCCGTTCGCGCTGCTGCTGACCGGCTTGGGTTCGATCATCGGTTCGGGCTGGCTGTTCGGCGCGTGGAAGGCCGCAAAAATTGCCGGTCCGGCTGCCATTTGTGCATGGGTAATCGGTGCGGTCGTGATTCTCGCGATTGCGCTGACCTATGCCGAACTCGGCGCGATGTTCCCGGAGTCCGGCGGCATGGTGCGTTACGCGCGCTATTCGCACGGCGCGCTGGTTGGCTTCATCAGTGCGTGGGCCAACTGGATCGCCATCGTCTCGGTGATTCCAATCGAGGCCGAAGCATCCATTCAATATATGAGTACATGGCCGTATCCATGGGCGCATGCGTTATTCGTGAATGGCGAGTTAACGACCAATGGGTTATTGCTATCTGCCGCATTGGTGATCATTTACTTCCTGCTGAACTATTGGGGCGTCAAGCTGTTCGCGCGTGCCAATTCGGCGATCACGATCTTCAAGTTCCTGATTCCGGGTGCGACGATCGCCGGTCTGATGCTGACGGGCTTCCACAAGGAAAACTTCGGCGAAGCGAGCACCTTCGCGCCGTACGGTTGGTCGGCTGTGCTGACGGCGGTAGCGACGAGCGGCATCGTGTTCGCGTTCAACGGTTTCCAGAGCCCGATCAACCTCGCGGGTGAAGCGCGCAATCCGGGGAAGAGCGTGCCGTTCGCGGTGATCGGCTCAATCCTGTTGGCGCTAGTGATCTACGTGCTGCTGCAGATCGCGTATATCGGCGCGGTGAACCCAAGCGATGTGATGAAGGGCTGGGGCCACTTCAACTTCGCGTCGCCGTTCGCCGAACTGGCGATCGCGTTGAACCTGAACTGGTTGGCCATCCTGCTGTACGTCGACGCGTTCGTCAGCCCGAGCGGCACCGGCACGACCTATATGGCGACCACCACCCGCATGATCTACGCGATGGAGCGCAACAACACGATGCCGAAGATGTTCGGCAACGTGCACCCGTTCTACGGCGTGCCGCGTCAGGCGATGTGGTTCAACCTGCTGGTGTCGTTTATTTTCCTGTTCTTCTTCCGCGGTTGGAGCTCGCTGGCTGCGGTGATTTCGGTCGCGACGGTGATCTCGTACCTGACCGGCCCGATCAGCCTGATGGCGCTGCGCCGCGCGGCGACGGATCTGGAGCGTCCGCTGCACATTCCGGGCATGAAGATCATCGCGCCGTTTGCATTCGTGTGCGCGTCGCTGATCCTGTACTGGGCGAAGTGGCCGCTGACCGGCGAAATCATTCTGCTGATGGTCGTCGCGCTACCGGTGTATTTCTACTTCCAGGCGAAGTCGGGCTTCGGCGGCTGGGGCCGCGATCTGAAGGCAGCCTGGTGGCTGGTGGCCTATCTGCCGATCATGGCGACGCTGTCGCTGATCGGCAGCAAGGAGTTCGGTGGTCACGGCATCCTGCCTTACGGCTGGGACATGCTGGTGGTGATCGCATTCTCGCTGGTGTTCTACTACTGGGGCGTGAATAGCGGCTACCGCTCGGAGTATCTGGAAGAGCGTGAAACGCACGACGAAGTGCTCGAAGGCATCGGTGTGCATTAAGTTGTTGCGCTGACCCTGTCTGCCGGATCGCGGTTCGGCAGAGCATGCTGAAAAAAAGCCCGCCTGAATTGCTCAGGCGGGCTTTTTCGTTGATGCGCCGTTGCTGCGTTCCTGTTTTAGTCAGGCGGTGCCGAATACGTAGTTCGTCATTGCCAACGAGCGCTGGTAGGTTCCGAGCGACTGAATCGTCAGCGAATAATCGTCGTCGGCCGCACCGAGCGCCGCGAATACCGGCAGCAGATGCTCGTCGGTCGGATGCATCAGCACCGCGTGCGGCGCCTGGCGGCGGTAGTCGAGCAACGCGTCGATGTCGTGCGCGGCGAGCCTTGCCTCGAACCAATCGGTGAATTCGGCGACGCGCGGATCGGCGTCTTCCGGCCGCGCCGAAAAGTCGGCGGCACGCAGGTTGTGCGTGATCTGGCCCGAGCCGATCACCATCACGCCATCGTCCTTCAATGCACGCAGCGCCCGCCCGACACGGAAGTGATGCGCGGCGTCCATGTGCGGCTGGATCGACAACTGTGCGACCGGCACGTCGGCTTGCGGAAACATCAGCAGCATCGGCACCCATGCGCCGTGATCGAGGCCGTGCGGCTGGGCATCAGTCAGGATGCCGTGCTCGCCGAGCAGCACGGCGGCGCGGCGCGCCACGTCGGGCGCACCCGGAGCCGGGTACTGAATCTCGTACAACTGACGCGGAAAACCGTAGAAATCGTGGATGGTCTCCGGCGCGGTGGACGTGCTCGCCACCGGCTGTGCCGTGCCCCAGTGGGCCGACAGCATCAGGACGGCTTCCGGACGCGGCAATTGCGCCGACAGCGTGGCGAATTCTGCCGACGGCAGCGACGGGTCGATCGGCAGCGTGGGCGCGCCGTGGGAGAGGAAAAGCGACGGTAAGCGATTCATGGCAGCAATGCCGCCGCGTGAGGGCGGCGCAGAGGTTGGGTTGCTATCAATATAGGTCCGCACCGACGTTTGATAAACGGGTGAAAGCAGAATTGATTGTGTCGCAAATGTTGTTAATCGACTCGACACAGCGGCACGGCGCGACACAGCGCGGCGCGGCACAAACGCAATGCAGGCGTGAATTATTCCTGAGCGCCGCGCAATCCCGGCCACGCCGGCGACAACGCCGGGCCGAGCGCGAACAGATCCAGCACGCGTGCCACCGTATGATCGACCATCTCATCGATCGAGGCAGGCTGGTTATAGAAGGCGGGTAAAGGCGGAAAGATCACGCCGCCCATTTCGGTGACAGCCGTCATGTTGCGCAGATGCGCGAGATTGAACGGCGTTTCGCGCACTAAAAGTACGAGGCGGCGGCGTTCTTTCAGCGTGACGTCGGCTGCGCGGGTAATCAGGTTGTCGGAAAGGCCGTGCGCAACGCTGGCGAGCGTTTTCATCGAGCAAGGGGCAACCACCATGCCGTCGGTCGCAAACGAGCCGGACGCGATGCTCGCGCCGACGTCGCGGACCGAATGGACGACATCCGCGAGCGGATGCACGTCTTCTTTGCTCAACTGCAGTTCGTGCTGGATATTGAGCCAGCCGGCGCTCGAAATCAGCAGATGACTCTCGACGCCGCCCAGCTTGCGCAACGTCTCGAGCAACCGGATGCCGTAGATGGCGCCGGTCGCGCCGGTGATCGCGACGATCAGCCGGCGTGGCGCCGCAGCGCGTGTTTCCATGGCTGGCGGCGCCTTATTGGAGCAGGTGTTCGAACAGCGGCCGTTCAGACCGCGGCAAACAGTTGCTGCAGTTCGCCCGATTCGTACATCTCCATCATGATGTCCGAGCCGCCGACGAATTCGCCCTTCACGTAGAGCTGCGGAATGGTCGGCCAGTTCGAAAACTGCTTGATGCCCTGGCGGACTTCGTCGTCTTCGAGCACGTTGACGGTCTTGAACTCGCCGACGTTGCACGCCTTCAGGATCTGGATGGCGCGGCCCGAGAAGCCGCACATCGGGAACTGGGCGCTGCCCTTCATGAAGAGCACGACGTTGTTTTCGTCGACGATTTGCTTGATGCGTTGTTGCGTATCCATGACTGACCTTGCGGTTCCGTTATGTGTAGGGAATAGGCTGAAATGATAGCGGATTTCGGTAAGACCGGCCGAGGCCTGCTCTGGCCTCCTGGCTATTCAAGCCAGAAAGCTCAGCCGCGCAGCCGTCCGCCGCTGATTCGCTCGATGCCGGCGAGATCCTGCTCCGAGCGGACTTCTACGAAACCTTGTGCGGAAAGCAGTGCGCGAACGGCTTCTGCCTGATCGTAGCCGTGTTCGATCCACAATACGCCATTGGCGTTCAAACGTGTTGGTGCGCCGGCTACGATCGTGCGGATCGCGCTGAGGCCGTCGGCTTCGTCGGTGAGCGCGCCGCGCGGTTCGAAGCGCAGATCGCCTTCGAACAGATGCGGATCGCCGCTCGCGATATAGGGTGGATTGCTGGCGATTACGTCGAAGCGCGGCGTTGCGTCGAGCGTGTCGTACCAGTTGCTTTGCCTGAGCACCAAAGCGCCGCCGGGACGCTTGGCGTCCAGCAGGCGCGTGGCATTGCGCGTGGCGACCTCCAGCGCTTCGGCGGAACGATCCAGCGCCCAGACTTGCGCATCCGGCCGCATCGACGCAATCGCCACCGCGATCGCGCCGGTGCCGGTGCCGAGATCGAGCACGCGCGGCCGCGAGATGCCTTCCATCGCCGTCAGCGCTGTTTCGACCAGCAGTTCGGTTTCGGGGCGCGGTATCAGCACATCCGGCGTGACGTCGAAGTCGAGTCCGAAAAACTCCCGTGTGCCGACCAACTGCGCCACCGGCTCGCCGGCTCCGCGCCGCGCTTCCAGCGCCTGGTAGCGGGCGACCGCAGCCGCGTCCAGCACATCGTCGCTGCGCGTAATCAACTCAGTGCGCCGCCAGCCAAGCACGTGCGTCAGCAGAATGCGCGCTTCGAGCGGCGGCAGCGGCGAGGCGCGCAACAGCGCGGCGGGCGTGTCCAGGCTCATTCGCGCTTAGTCCGCATCGCCCAGCGAAGCCAGCAACTCCGCCTGATGCTCGCTGACCAGTGCCGCGATCAATTCGTCGAGATCGCCGTCCATGATCGCGTCGAGCCGATACAGGGTGAGATTGATCCGGTGATCGGTCAGACGCCCTTGCGGGAAGTTGTACGTGCGAATCCGCTCCGAGCGATCGCCCGAGCCGATCAGGCTCTTGCGCGTTGCCGCTTCCTTCGCTTGCTGCTCGTGCGACTGCTTGTCCTTGATGCGCGCGGCCAGCACCTTCAGCGCGCGATCCTTGTTCTTATGCTGTGACCGGTCGTCCTGACATTCGACGACGATGCCGGTCGGCAAGTGCGTCACCCGCACAGCCGAGTCGGTCTTGTTGATGTGCTGCCCGCCCGCGCCGGACGCACGGAACGTGTCGATTCGCAAATCGGCCGGATTGATCTCGACTTCGCCGATTTCATCCGCTTCGGGCATCACGGCGACCGTGCACGCCGACGTATGAATGCGACCCTGCGTTTCGGTTGCCGGCACGCGTTGCACGCGATGCCCGCCGGACTCGAACTTGAGTTTCGAATAGGCCGCTTCGCCGGCGATCCGCACGATCACTTCCTTATAGCCGCCGAGGTCCGATTCGCTCGCCGACATCATCTCGACTTGCCAGCGATTGCGTTCGGCGAAGCGCAGATACATCCGCAGCAGGTCGCCCGCGAACAGCGCGGATTCGTCGCCGCCGGTGCCGGCGCGGATTTCGAGGAAGATGTTGCGGTCGTCGTTCGGATCTTTCGGCAGCAGCATTTTCTGCAATTCGGCGCCGAGCTTGTCCATCCGCTCGCGCGCCGCGCGAATTTCCTCTTCCGCGAAGTCGCGCATCGAGGTGTCCGCCAGCAGTTCCTGCGCGGTCGCCGCGTCGGTCATGGCCTGGCGCCACAGCGCGTAATGCTCGACGACCGGCCCGAGCTCGGCGTGTTCGCGCGTGAGCTTGCGGTATTGGTCGAGATTCGCGGTGATGTCCTCGCGGCTCAACAGGTCGTTCAGTTCGGCCAGCCGGGTAGTGAGCTGGTCGAGCTTGCGTTGCATGCTCGTTTTCATCGGACGGGTTTCGGAGCGGGCTCCGGAAAGGACGACGACTAGGGAAGTGGGCAGATGCCCTGTTCAGAAGCACGCCGCGGGCCACTTTCGGGTGGCGCGGACGGCGCGGCAGTGGCTGCGCCGCTAACGCTCCGAAGAACCGGAGTGTTTGTAGAAGCCGCTCATCAGTTCGATGAGCGTGTCACGGTTTTCGCTGCTCGCGCGATTGAGTGCGTGCGTCGGCCCGTGAATCAGTTTGTTGGTCAGCGATTGCGACAGTGCCTCGAGCACCGCGGCCGGATCGTCGCCGCGCGCGAGCATTTTCTGCGCGCGTTCGACTTCGGCGCGGCGCAGCACGTCGGCTTGCGTATGCATGTGGCGAATCACCGGCACGATGCTGCGCGCGTCGAGCCATTGCATGAAATTCTGCACGCGCGTTTCGATGATCGCTTCGGCCTGCGCAACGGCGGCTTGCCGCGATGCGTTGCCTTCGCGGACGATCGCGCCGAGGTCGTCGACGGTGTACAGGAAGACGTCTTCGAGCTGGCCGACTTCAGGTTCGATGTCGCGCGGCACCGCCAGGTCGACCATGAAAATCGGCCGGTGACGGCGCGCTTTGACCGCCCGTTCCATCGCACCCAGACCGATGATCGGCAAGGTCGAAGCGGTACACGACACGATGATGTCGAACTCATGCATCCGCGTGGGCAATTCCGACAGTGGAATGGCGCGCCCGTTGAAGCGTTCGGCGAGTCGCGTGCCGCGCTCGGCGGTGCGGTTCGCGACCACCAGCTCGCGCGGCTGCTGGGCGGCGAAGTGGGTTGCGCACAACTCGATCATTTCGCCCGCGCCGATGAACAGCACGCGCTGGTTCGAGACCTTGTCGAAAATGCGCTGAGCGAGCCGCACGGCCGCCGCCGCCATGGAAACCGACTGTGCGCCGATTTCGGTCGTGCTGCGCACTTCCTTCGCGACGGCGAAGGTGCGCTGGAACAACTGGTTCAGATACGTGCCGAGCGCGCCGGCTTCGGACGCGGTGCGCACCGCATCCTTCATTTGTCCGACGATTTGCGTCTCGCCGAGCACCATCGAATCCAGCCCTGACGCAACGCGAAACGCGTGGCGTACGGCTTCCGACTGCGGCAGCGCATACACATGCGGCGCGAGTTCGTCGACGGGCAGGTTGTGGTACTTCGAGAACCACTGGATCGCGGCTTCACGCGCGGCCTGGTCGTCGGTCGCGCAGTAGAGTTCGGTGCGATTGCAGGTAGAGAGAATGGCGGCTTCCGGCGCCGTGCGCGCGGTGCGACCGAGCCAGACGCTCTTGAAGGTATCCAATGCGGGCTTGATCTGTTCGAGCGGAAACGCCACGCGTTCGCGCAAGGCGACAGGCGCAGTGTGGTGATTGATTCCGATCGTTAGAAGCTGCATATGGGGAACTATGGTTTAGCCCAATATTATAGCGTTTTCACGATTCTTTCATTCTGCGCGCGTCATCCGGCCTCCACAACGGCTTCCGGCGGCACTGCATCGAGCTGGTAGCCGTAGCCGTAGAGCGGCGTCAGGCAATAGCCGTGCTCGGGGCGCAATTGCAATTTGGTCCGCACGCGCGACGCATGGGTGTCGACGGTACGCGACCTTACGTCGCGGTGGCGCGTCCAGACGGTTTCGAGAATATGCGCGCGCGACACCGCCCACGACAGATTGGCAAACAGCAGCAGCGCAAAGCGGAATTCCTTCGGGGTTAGTATGGCGGTCCGGCCGCGGAAAGTGACGGAGAAGTGTGCGGCGTCAAACGTATAGCCGCCAATCGTGTCGCGCCGCCGGTTCTGCGGGCGCCGCAGGCCCGCACGGCGCAGTAGCGCGTTGACGCGCGCCAGCATTTCCGGTCCGCGAACCGGTTTGCTCAGGCAGTCGTCGGCGCCGGCGTGCAGCGCGGCGACGATCTGGCTTTCGCGTGGCTCGGACAACAGAACGATCACCGGCAAGCTCGGCAGAAGGGAGCGGGCACGCGGGATCACGGCTTCGGCGGAGCGGTCACCGGCCCAACTTTCAGTGAGAAGAAGATCGAAGAATTCGTCTGCGGCGCGGCTCAGGAACGGCGCGCTGGTGGCGAAGTGCTGGCAGGCATGGCCGCCCGCAAAGATCAGCCGGCCAACCAGTTCAGCGTGACGCAAGTCCGGCTCGATAAGGGCGATTCGCATGCCGCCTGTTTAGCAGGCCACGCACCGGCACTAGGTTTCTTCGTAAGGCTTACAACTTGCCTAACATCACCCCGACCCCTAAACTCAACCGCTATGCGGAAAGCGCCGTGCAGACCTATATAGTGAAAGAGACAAAAATGCTAACTGGAGAGGCGCCGTGCGGCCATGAGACAAATCTGAAACTGCGCGAGGCCGGTCGCTGATGGGGTGGCCCGGAATTGTGGTGCTGGGCGCAGTGATCGGCCTCGCGGGCTGGTGGCTGCATCCGCTGCGCCGCTCGAGCCGCGCGCAATGGTGGATGGCGCTGCTGGCGGGCGTACTGGGTGCGGGTGTCGCGCGAATGGCCGGCAACGTAGTTGGTCTCTTTCATGATGGTGATACGCTCGAATGGCCGGTGTGCGCCGCCATTGCGTTGATCGCCGTTGCCGTGACGGTCGGCTTGCTTTCCCGTCGATGAATACTTGCAGGTGACTCCGATGAATGCCCGACTTCCCGAAACTTCCTCCATTCCCGAACGGCTTGCCACATTGCGCCGCGCGATGGCGCGTGAAGGCGTGGCCGCCTACCTGGTGCCGTCCGCCGATCCGCATCTGTCCGAATATTTGCCTGGCCGCTGGCAGGGCAGACAGTGGTTGTCGGGCTTCACCGGCTCGGCCGGCACGCTGATCGTGACCGCCGATTTCGCCGGTGTGTGGACCGACAGCCGCTATTGGGAACAGGCCAACGCACAACTCGCCGGTACCGGCGTGCAGTTGATGAAGATGACCGGCGGCCAGCAAACCGCGCCGCATTTCGACTGGCTCGCGCAGAACGTTGCGGCCGGCGGCACCGTCGGCGTCGACGGCGCGGTGCTTGACGTGGCGGCGGCGCGAGCGTTGACCCAGGCGCTCACCGCGCGCGGCGTGAAACTGCGCACCGACGTCGATCTGTTCGACGCGATCTGGCCGCAGCGTCCGTCATTGCCCGTCGCCGCCGTGTTCGAGCACGCGGCGCCGCATGCGAGCGTGGCTCGCGCGGAAAAGCTCGCGCAGATTCGCCGCGCGATGGTGGAGAAGGGCACGCAATGGCACTTCATCTCCACGCTCGACGATCTCGCGTGGCTGCTCAATCTGCGCGGCGCCGACGTGAGCTACAACCCGGTGTTCGTCGCGCATGCGCTGGTCGGTCTGGAGCACGCGTCGCTGTTCGTCTCGGACGGCAAGGTGCCGCAGGCGCTGGCCGACGCGCTCGCGCGGGACGGCATCAGCGTCGAGCCGTACGCGAAGGCGGCAGATGCGCTCGCCGCCCTGCCCACCGGCAGCACACTGCTGATCGACCCGCGCCGGATTACTTTTGGTTCGCTGCAATCGGTGCCGTCGACGGTGAAGATTGTCGAGGCAGTCAATCCGTCCACGTTCTTCAAATCGCGCAAAACCGAAGCCGAAGCGGAGCACGTGCGCGAGACGATGGAGCAGGATGGGGCGGCGCTCGTGGAATTTTTCGCATGGTTCGAAAGCGCGCTCGGCCGTGAAACGGTCACTGAACTGACCATCGACGAACGTCTGACGGCAGCGCGTGCGCGCCGTCCGGGCTTTGTGTCGTTGAGCTTCGCGACCATCGCCGGCTTTAACGCGAACGGCGCGATGCCGCACTACCGCGCGACCGAAGAATCGCATTCGGTCATCGAAGGCAACGGCTTGTTGCTGATCGATTCGGGCGCGCAGTACCTGAGCGGCACCACTGACATCACCCGCGTCGTGCCGGTCGGCACCGTCAGCGATGAGCAACGGCGCGATTTCACGATCGTGCTGAAAGGCACGATGGCGCTGTCGCGCGCGCAGTTCCCGCGCGGCATCCGTTCGCCGATGCTCGACGCGATCGCCCGCGCGCCGATCTGGGAAGCCGGCGCCGATTACGGCCACGGCACGGGCCACGGCGTGGGCTACTTCCTGAACGTGCACGAAGGCCCGCAGGTGATCTCGCACTACGCGCCGGCCGAACCGTGGACGGCGATGGAAGAGGGCATGATCACGTCGGTCGAGCCGGGCATTTACCGGCCGGGCAAGTGGGGCATACGGATCGAGAACCTTGTGCTGAACGTTCCGGCGGAGAAAACCGAGTTCGGCGACTTCCTCAAGTTCGAGACGCTGACGCTGTGCCCGATCGACACGCGTTGCCTCGACCTGTCGCTGCTGCGCGACGACGAACGCGCGTGGCTGAACGCCTATCACGAGAAGGTGCGCACGCGCCTGTCGCCGCATGTGTCGGGTGACGCGAAGGCGTGGCTGGCGTTGCGTACGCAACCTGTCTGATCGCAGCAACGACGTAATTTACGGAGAGTGCATGGCCATCAAGGCAGTCGTGTTCGATTTCGGCGGCGTGCTGATCGACTGGAGCCCCGAGTATCTGTATCGCCATTTGATTCCGGACGAAGCCGAGCGCCGCTGGTTTTTGACCCACGTCTGTTCGATGGACTGGGTGATCCGTCAGGACGGTGGCCAGCCGATCGTCGAGGCGACTGACGAGCTGATCGCGAAATTTCCCGATCATGAGCCGCTGATCCGCGCGTTTTACGAGCGTTGGCACGAGATGCTGGGCGGCGTGCTGGAAGCGGGCGTGGCGACGATGGCAAAGCTCGAGGCGTCCGGCGTGCCTTTGTTCGGGCTGACGAACTGGTCGGCGGAGACGTTTCCGTATGCGTGGGAGCACTACCCGGTGTTGCGGCGGTTTCGCGACATCGTCGTGTCGGGGCGCGTGAAGCTGGTGAAGCCCGATCCGGCGATCTTCGCGGAAATGCGCCGGCGCATTGAAGCGCAATTGCCGGGCGTCCAGCCCGCCGAACTCGTCTTCATCGACGACAATCTGAAAAACGCCGAGGCCGCGACGGCACTCGGCTGGCACAGCGTGCATCACACCAGCGCCGCGCGAACCGAAGCGAAGTTGCGCGAGTTGGGTTTGCCGGTTTAAGCGGTGAGGCATCGGCGTCTTGCGCCGATGCCTACTGACCGGGCAGATTTTTCAGCGCGTTACTCGTGCGCGGCACCGCCCATTCAGCAAGCGCCGGTCGCCGCTGAGATTTACCGCGTGATCGGCTTGTAACGCAGGCGCTTCGGACGCGCGCCTTCTTCTCCGAGACGCGCGCGCTTGTCCGCTTCGTATTCCTGGTAGTTGCCGCCGAAGAACGTGATTTGCGAATCGCCTTCGAACGCGAGGATGTGCGTCGCGATCCGGTCGAGGAACCAGCGATCGTGCGAAATCACCAGCACGGAGCCGGCAAATTCCAGCAACGCGTCTTCGAGCGCGCGCAGCGTTTCGACGTCGAGGTCGTTCGACGGTTCGTCCAGCAGCAGCACGTTGCCGCCCGCGATCAGCGTCTTCGCCAGATGCAGCCGGCCGCGCTCACCGCCCGACAGATTGCCGACGACCTTCTGCTGATCGCCGCCCTTGAAATTGAAGCGGCCGATATACGCACGCGAAGGCGTTTCGTACTTGCCGACCGTCAGCACATCCGCACCGCCGGAGATTTCCTCGAACACGGTCTTCGAACCGTCGAGCGCGTCGCGGCTTTGGTCCACGTAAGCGAGCTTGACCGTCGGCCCTTGCGCGATCTCGCCCGAATCCGGCTGTTCGCGGCCGGTCAGCATGCGGAACAGCGTCGACTTACCCGCGCCGTTCGGCCCGATGATGCCGACAATCGCGCCCGCCGGAATCTTGAAGCTGACGTTATCGAGCAGCAAACGGTCGCCATACGACTTGCTGACGTTCTTGAACTCGATTACTTCATTGCCGAGGCGGTCGCCGACCGGAATGAAGATTTCCGAGGTTTCGTTGCGCTTCTGGTAGTCCTGGCTATTCAGTTCCTCGAAGCGGGCGATACGTGCCTTCGACTTCGCCTGACGCCCCTTCGGATTCTGGCGCACCCACTCCAGTTCCTTCTTGATCGCCTTCTGACGCGCCGATTCCGACGACTCTTCCTGCTTCAGGCGCTCTTCTTTCTGGTCGAGCCAGCTGCTGTAGTTGCCCTTCCACGGAATGCCGTGGCCGCGGTCGAGTTCGAGAATCCACTCGGCGGCGTTATCGAGGAAGTAGCGATCGTGGGTCACGGCGACGACGGTGCCCGGGAAGCGCGTCAGGAACTGTTCGAGCCAGTCGACCGATTCCGCGTCCAGGTGGTTGGTCGGCTCGTCGAGCAGCAGCATGTCCGGTTTTTCGAGCAGCAGCTTGCACAGCGCGACGCGGCGCTTTTCGCCGCCGGACAGATGCTCGATCTTCGCGTCCCATGCCGGCAGACGCAGGGCGTCGGCGGCGATTTCGATCTGCTGCTCGGCATTGCCGCCGTCCGAGGTGGCGAGGATCGCTTCGTACTTCGCCTGTTCGGCCGCGAGCGCGTCGAAGTCGGCGTCCGGCTCCGCGTAGGCCGCGTAGATTTCGTCGAGCTTCTTTTGCGCGTTGAACACGTCGCCGAGGCCTTCTTCGACCGCTTCACGCACCGTCTTGTTCGGATCGAGTCGCGGTTCCTGCGGCAGATAGCCGATGTTCAGGTTCGGCATCGGCGTGGCTTCGCCTTCAATGTCCTTATCCACACCGGCCATGATGCGGATCAGCGTCGACTTGCCCGAGCCGTTCAGGCCGAGCAAACCGATTTTCGCGCCGGGGAAAAACGACAGCGAGATGTCTTTCAGGATTTGACGCTTGGGCGGCACGATTTTGCCGACCCGGTTCATGGTGAAGACGTATTGGGCCATTTGCTTGCAATAGACGTTGACGCCGCCAGCCGCGTGAGGGCGGCGGTCGTGGGTGGATGGGTAACGGGTGTTATGACCGGGTGGTGCGCCGGTTCCGGCCAGCGCGGCGTCGAGCTAAAGTTGCCGCGCGCGCGGGCGGTGAGGTGCCATTGTACTTCGGGGGGAGGGTGGGACGGCAGCGGCGTCAGTTCGCGCGTCGTCCCGTCGACGGATCGAAGAAGTGCAGATGCTGCGCGGGCAATGCCACTTGCAGCGCCTCGCCTGCCGCCGGCCGGTGCGCATGCGGCAAGCGCACCGTCACGTCGTGCTTGCCCCAGCTGCCGTGCGCGAGGTTGTCCGCGCCGAGCAGTTCACAGGAATCGACGGTGAGCGTGGCGTGAGTTGCGTCCGCGTGGTCCGGCGTCATGTGCTCCGGGCGAATACCGAGCGTCCATTCGCGTCCTGCCTTCACTTCCTCGCCAATCGAAGCAACACCTTGCAATGGCAGCTTCGGACCGTTGCCCGCCACCTCGAACGTCGAACCGTCGTCGGATAGGCGGCCTTCCAGCAGGTTCATCCCCGGCGAGCCGATAAAGCTCGCGACGAACACCGTCGCCGGCCGTTCATAGACTTCGGTCGGCGCGCCAATCTGCTCGGCGTGGCCTTTGTTCATCACGATCACGCGCTGCGCCAAGGTCATGGCTTCGATCTGATCGTGCGTGACGTAGAGGCTGGTTGTCGAAAGGCGCGCATGCAGGCGCTGGATTTCGAGGCGCATCTGCACGCGTAGCCGCGCATCGAGATTCGACAGCGGTTCGTCGAATAGAAACACCGCCGGCTCGCGCACGATCGCGCGGCCCATCGCGACGCGTTGCCGTTGTCCACCCGACAGCTCGCGCGGCTTGCGTTGCAGCAGCGCTTCGAGTTCCAGGATCTGCGCGGCGGCCTGCACGCGCTTTGCAATCTGTGCGCGATCGATACCCGCGATCTTCAACGCGTAACCCATGTTCTCGGCGACGCTCATGTGCGGATACAGCGCGTAGTTCTGAAACACCATCGCGATGTTGCGATCCTTCGGCTCCAGCTGGTTGACCACTTTGCCGGCGATCGAAATGGTGCCTTCGGAGATGCGCTCGAGCCCGGCCACCATCCGCAGCAACGTCGATTTGCCGCAACCGGACGGGCCGACCATCACGACGAACTCGCCGTCGGCGACGTCCACGTCGATGCCGTGCAACACGAACTGTTTGTCGTCGTAGGTTTTTTTAACGCTTTGCAGAGTCAGTGCAGCCATACCGTTTTAGCCTTTCGTTGCATCCGCGGATCGCGCGGTGTTTTTCATTCAATGACGGAGCTGATGGAGCGCTCAATGCGGCGGTTGTTACTTTTCCGAGTCGACCAGTCCGCGCACGAACCAGCGCTGCGTCGTCAGCACGACAGCGAGCGGCGGCAACATGGCCAGCAGCGTCGCGGTCATCACCAGATGCCATTCGGTCGCGGTGTCGCCGGAGGCGATCATGCTCTTGATCCCGACCACGGCCGTCGTCAGCGATTGCTGGCTCGTAATCAGGATCGGCCACAGATACTGATTCCAGCCGTAGATGAACGTAATCACGAAGAGCGCCGCCATGTTCGTTTTGGACAGCGGCAGCACCACGTCCCAGAAGAAACGCATTGCGCCGGCGCCGTCGATGCGCGCCGCTTCCATCAGTTCATCCGGCAGCGTCATGAAGAATTGCCGGAACAGGAAGGTGGCGGTCGCCGACGCGATCAGCGGCAACGTCAACCCGCTGTACGTATTGCTCAGATGCATCGACGACACGACCTGCACGGTCGGAAAGATGCGCACTTCGACCGGCAGCATCAGCGTGACGAAGATCAGCCAGAACGCCAGATTGCGAAACGGAAAGCGGAAGAACACGATCGCGTACGCGGAGATCATCGACACGGCGATCTTGCCGATCGAGATCACCAGCGCCATCACGAGGCTGTTGAACAACATGCGACCGAACGGCGCGGCCGCATTACCGCTGCCTTGCGTCCAAACGGTGGCGATGTTCTCGAACAGATGTGTGCTCGGCACCAGCGACAGCGGCACGCTGAACACTTCGTGCTCGCTCATGGTCGCCGCGCAGAACGCGACGTACACGGGAAACACCACCAGCACGACGCCGAGAATCAGCACCGCATGGCAGAACAGGTCGAAACCGCGGCGGTTCTCGATCATGAGTATTGAACCCTGCGTTCGATGAAGCGGAATTGCACGACCGTCAACGCGACGACGATCATCATGAGCACGACCGACTGCGCGCCCGAACTGCCGATGTCGAGTCCCTGAAAACCTTCGGCGAAGATCTTGTAGATCAGCGTACGGGTCGATTGCGCCGGGCCGCCGCCGGTGGCCGCGTCGATCACCGGGAAGGTGTCGAAGAATGCGTAGGTGATGTTCATCACCAACAGGAAGAAGCTGGTCGGCGATAGCAAAGGCAGCGCGATACCGAAGAAACGCCGCACCGGACCGGCGCCGTCGATTGCGGCGGCCTCGATCAGCGAGCGCGGGATCGCTTGCAAACCCGCATAGAAGAACAGGAAGTTATAGCTCACCTGTTTCCACACCGAAGCCAGCACGACGAGAAACATCGCCTGGCTCGCATTCAACGCGTGATTCCACACGATGCCGTACTTCGCGAGCCCATACGTGACGAGCCCGATGCTAGGGTTGAACAGAAACGACCACAACACGGCGGCGATCGCGGGCGCGACTGCATACGGCCAGATCAGCAGCGTCTGATAGGCCTTTGCGCCGCGCGTCACGCGATCGGCGCAGACCGCCAGCAACAGCGAGATCACCAGTCCCGACACGGTGACGAGCGCGCAGAAGATCAGTGTCGTATTGAACGACGACAAGTAGAGCGGATCGGCGAACAACTGCTTGAAATTGGCCAACCCGACAAACTCGCTCGACGTGCCGAACGCGTCCTGACTCTGCGTGGATTGCCACAGCGCCTCACCGGCCGGCCACAGAAAGAACAGCAGCGTAATCGCGAGTTGCGGCGCGACCAGCAGGTAGGGTAGTACGCTTGTGCCGAAGCTGGAGCGCTTTTCCATCGAGAATTCCCAAGGTTCTGCAAAGCGGATATCGGTGCGAACACACCGATATCCGTTGCTCCAGATGCTTAGCTACCGGCTTTCTCGAAGCGGCGCAGCAACTCGTCGCCACGCGTCACGGACGAATCGAGCGCTTCTTGCGGTGTCTTCTTCTGCGCCCAGACCTGTTCGAGTTCTTCGTCGATGATGGTGCGGATCTGCGGCATGTTGCCCAGACGCAAGCCCTTCGTGTACGGCAGCGGCGGCTTGTTGAGCATCTGCTTGATCGCGGTGTCGCTGCCCGGGTTCTTCTCGTAGAAGCCTTGCTGCTGCGTCAGTTGATACGCGGCGTTCGTGACCGGCAGATAACCGGTGTCCTGATGCCACTTCGCCGCCACCGGCGCCGACGACAGGTACGCGAGGAATTTCGCCACGCCCTTGTACACAGCCGGATCCTTACCCGAGAGCACCCACAAGCTCGCGCCACCGATGATCGCGTTCTGCGGCGCGCTCTTCACGCTGGCGTCGTACGGCATCATGCCGGTGCCGAAGCTGAACTTCGCGTACTTCTTGATCGTGGCGAGCGAGCCGGACGAGTTCGTGATGATCCCGCAGTCGCCGCTATAGAACTTCGACACCGGTTCGTCCTTGCGGCCGACATAGGTGAACGTGCCTTCCTTCTGCATGTTTTGCAGGAACTGGATATGCGCGACCTGCAGCGGCTTGTTGAATTCGAGCTGGGCGTTCGCGCCGTCGAAACCGTTGTTCTCCGACGCAAACGGCGCACCGTGCCACGCGCTGTAGTTTTCAAGCTGAATCCAGCTCTGCCAACCGGACGAATAGCCGCACGCCATGCCCGACGCTTTCAGCTTCTGCGCGTCCTGCTGCACTTCGGCCCAGGTTTTCGGCGGTTGATTAGGGTCGAGCCCGGCTTTCTTGAACGCGTCCTTGTTGTAGTAAAGCACCGGCGTCGAGCTGTTGAACGGCATCGAGATCAGCTGGCCGGTTTTAGAGTCGCTGTAATAACTTGCGATGGTCGGCACGAAGGCCTTTTCGTCGAGCGGCACGCCGGCTTGCTTGAACACGTCCGAGACCGGGATCACGGCTTTCTTCGCCTGCATCATTGTCGCCGTGCCGACTTCGTAGACCTGCAAGATAGCGGGCGCGTTGCCGCTGCGGTAAGCGGCGATGCCGGCGGCGAGTGTCTGGTCGTAGGCGCCTTTGAACACCGGCACGATCTTGTAGTCGCTCTGCGAGGCGTTGAACGCGTTGGCGATGTCGTTCAGACGTTCGCCCAGGGCGGCCTCCATGGCATGCCAGAACTGGATTTCAGTGGCGGCGTGAGCCGTCTGGCTGATGCCGAAACTTAACACGGCGGCAACGGAAAGCGAACGGAACAGCGGCTTGCAACTCATCGATTTGTCTCCTGGTCGGAACGGGACGGGAATGCGAATCGCGCGATTCTATTTGTGTTCGATGACATTTCGGCGTCGCTAGCCGGGCAGCGGCTTACTTTTGACAGACGCCGGATGCCGCAATTTAGCATTGGCCGCTGGGAAACGGAAAGGGTGGCCGTCCGAAGGTGGTGGCTTGAGCGAGGTCAAGGCCGAACGTAGAGGGCGGCACGTCGTTGTGGGCTCGCGGGCATGATGGACGGCGAAGTTGACGTCGTGCTTTGCTTGATCTCGCACGCTTCGTCATGGTGCTTATTAATCAGGATTACGGATGCCAGGTTTAGTGCGATTTGCGGTTTGTGGTTCGATAGTGGGTCTCATGTTGGCGGGTTGTGCGTTGACGCCCGTGGCTGCGGACGATAGGGCAGCGCAGGTGACATCGCTGCCGAAGATCATCGCGCATCGTGGCGGGACAGGCGATGCGCCCGAAAACACGCTCGAGGCGGTTCGCCAGTCGATCGCGCATCATGCCGACGCGATGTGGCTCACCGTTCAATTGAGCAAGGACGGTGTACCTGTTCTGTATCGACCAGCGGATCTGTCGGCGTTGACCGATGCGAAGGGTCCGGTGTCCGCACTCACCGCGGCAGAGCTGGCTCGAGTGAACGCTGGTTGGAGTTTCCGTCGTGGCGATGCATATCCGTATCGGGATCATCCGGTCGGCATTCCGACGCTGCGCGAAGCTTTGCGCGCGGTCCCGGCCGCCATGCCGGTCATCCTGGATATGAAAGCGCTACCCGCCGCGCCGCAGGCGCTGGCCGTGGCCCGTGTGCTGGACGAAGAAAACGCGTGGTCGCGCGTGACGATCTATTCGACCGAAGCGGCGTATCAGCAGAGCTTCGCGGCTTATCCGCAGGCGAAACTGTTCGAGTCGCGCGACGCAACGCGCGGGCGGCTCGTGCGGGTGCTTCTCGATCAAGGCTGCGTGGACGCGCCTGCCGAACACACGTCGACGGCGTTCGAATTGCATCGGGCGATGACGGTGGTAGAGAAATTCACGCTGGGTGAAGGCCGCTCCGACGTGCAGGCCACGCTGTGGACGCCCGCGACGATCGCCTGCTTCCGGCAGAAGCCCGACGTGCGGATCGTCGCGATCGCGGTGAACAATGCGGACGATTATCGGACGGCGGCCTGTCTCGGAATCGACGCGGTGCTGGCGGATTCGCCGTCGAAGATGGCGGAGATCAGAGAGGGTGTCGCGATGCCGCTGCGGTGTGCGGCGCGACCCACTACTCTTGCAATAGCCTTTTTAACTCGCGGAGAAATGAGGCTGTTGTATGGTCCCACGGTTCAGGATCAAACTGCGACCCGTAGGCTTCCTCAAAAGCGTCCTCCAGATCGCCAGCATGATCAAGCATGAATTTATTTATTTCTTCAATTAACATCATATTTTTTGATGGGGTAATTCCTTCCTTGTATTTAGACACAATTTCAGAAACTGTATTCCCCCATATATCAAAGTCTTCGTTAAAATAACCCCACATAAGCTGGTCCAACTCAGGATAAGGAGACGAAGCATTATTATCCATTAGCGCTCCAGGTACGAGGTTAGCACGTAATATGGAATTCCATTATAAATTTCAAGCTTCAAAACAACCTTAACTCGCCTCATATTTACAAGCTCGCCAGTTTTTCTAATCACACCATAACCAACATCTCGCCCAACATCTTCGAACAAAGTGAGCGTCGCATTGGGTGGTGATGATTTGGCCCACGTCTTGATCTTAATAACATTTAACCGCATAACTTTAGAAATAGCCCATTCCGCAGTTCCAATATTCGTAAATGACGAGACGGTTTGGGGTTTGGACTCCAACCGTAAACGCTCCCTCAACTGAGCCTCGGTTCGCCCAATATGCTTTTCAAGTGTATGCCCTCCTGGGCCGCCTACAAAGGCTCTTTCATGCCACTTCAGATTAAGCTCGCCCATCGTGACGCGGCCGACACGCACCGCCTTCAGCATCCCCGCGATGCCAAATGACAGGCCAAGGTCCACCGACAAACCGATATTGTTCGCCATTTCCGGTGGTGCTTTTAGCGTCTCAGCCAGCTTGGCCATGCCTTGCTGAACCAGGGTCCCGGTATCCCGCCCGGTCCAGGCTTGGCGAAGGCCCGCCGCTGCCGTATCCGAGCCATGCACGCCGAACGCGATACACCCAGCCTTGCTGAGCATCGTCGGCTCAGGCATCACGCATAACGCGCTCGCGCCGACCATTTCCAGTACCCCGCCGACGACCTGCAAACCGCCCCAGAGTCGATTGCTCAACATCTCCGTGGGACTGATCGATTGACCCGACAACACCGCCGCCAATTGCGCGAGGCTCATCACTACCCGAAAACCATCCGTATCATTCATCTGCACCACCGCTCACCTCTTTCATCAGAAGAAAGAGACTGATCCTAACCGATTGATATTGCTGATATTTTTTGAGATGGCTCGATGTTTGTCCGTTGCAACACATCACCCCGTCATTCGCTTCACAACCGCTCGCAATTCGCCGCGTTTAATGCGCCCATACAGGGCGATGCGTTCAATGCCAGTGATCTCTGACACGCGGCGGCGCAGAATTAAAATTGGGATAAGTTGATCGGCCGTGTCATTACCTTTTGGACAAAAAGGCTCACACCGGAGCCGGGAGCGGCGCCGCATGCGGTATTAAATGGTCCCGAACCCGTATTGAAGAGATGGGCAAGTTCAAGAAACTAGCCACGAAAATCCACCGCAGGGTGGGCTAGTTGCTGCGAAAGGGATGGGTAGGTTTCGCGGGAAGCGCAAGAGCAAGCCAATGCTGGCGAGGGTTCGGGGGTAGGCAGGCCCTCGCGGGCGTACCGTTCGTTGTCTTGTGGTTCTTCGTCCCATCCTCTTTCCCACGCGGAGCGGTCCCAATCCTCGCAACTTAAGGGTGCGATTTTCCGCCAAGGCTTGTAAACACTGGCTGAAGCGGATAGGCTCACACATCATGTCACTCACAATTGTCCTCGGCAGGGGAGCGGCTGCACGCAGTGCTGGGCGGGTTCATTTCACACCTCCACTCGCCGACGTTGCGCACACGCCATCTCGTTGATCACAGGCATTTCAGCCGACGGCGAGTCCCGGATTTCGTTACGCTGGTCTCTTGGTTCTCCTCGGCAACCGCGCAGCGGTGCAAACCGAACTGGATCGCTTCTTCGCGGTGCTGCGTAACCAGGCCGAGCTGGTGCGTGGCGTGAGTGCGCAGGCGCTTTCCAAAGCCCGGCAGAACCTGCCGCACACCGTATTCACCGAACTGATGCGACATCTGCTTTCGCTCGTCGAGCAGCACATCGGCATCCCGCGTTGGCACGGCCTGCGCGTGGTGGCGGCCGACGCAAGCGACGTGCGGTTCACGTTGCGCGACGCCACGCGCCGTGTGATCAAATGCGCCAAGGTATTCGCGCTGTATCTGCCCGGCGGCATCGAGACGATGTTGCACGCGACGCTGTACGGTACCAATACCGGCGAGCGGCAAATGCTGTTCGAGCACCTTGAACTGCTGGGCACAGATGATCTGCTCGTCCTGGATCGCGGTTATCCAGCTTCGTGGCTGATGGCGGCACTCCAGATGCGTGCGATCAGGTTCTGCATGCGCATTGACGGCATCGGCGGCGCTGCCGTCAAGTCGTTCCTGCGCAGCGGCGCGGCCGAGGCGATCGTCACGCTGCCGCCGCCAAGCCGCCCGGACGCGAACGACTACGAGATTGAACGCGCGCCGGTCACGGTGCGCCTGATCCGCCTCGCGACACCCGAGGGCCGCGTGCGCGTGCTCGCGACCAATCTGCTGGATTCGCACACCTGGCCTGCCGGCGAGTTCGCCGCCCTGTACCATCAGAGGTGGCGAATTGACGAAGCGTTCAAACGGATCAAGCATCGCCTCAATCTGGAGGCCGTTTCCGGACTGAGCTGGCTCACGCATCAGCAGGACCTGGGCGCCAAAATCCTGAGCGACAACCTCGACGCGCTGCTGTGCCTGCAAGCGCTCGGCGGGCGAGATGGACAGATCGGCGAAGCCACGCCGACCGTGCTTTGCTCGCCAAGCGGTGAGTTGCCCAAAATCAACCGCACACGCGCCTTCGCCCACATTCAGCAATGTCTGCCGCGCTGGCTGCGCGACGGCAGCCCCCCAGCAATCGATAATCTGACTCGCCTCCTTCGTCATATCGCCGTCAATGTCATTCGTTTGGTGCCTGACCGACTCCGACCACGACCGCCGCAACCCAAGCCGCACAAGGCATTGGCCGGCAAGCCTGTCATGTAGTCATCCTTAAGTTGCGAGGATTGGGTGTGCGGCACGGGGCGCAGCGGACTGGCAGTAAAACAAAAAGCCCGCATCGAGCGCAATGCCGTTCACTTAAGCGGAGCGGCGTTGCGTGCCTCAAGGTAGGGCTTCAAGTCGGCATGCCGAAACCCAGAGCGCGAACTGGAGTCCGGAATTTTTCTTCGTTTTCAAGCCGGACTACTAGTTGCCGATCGCCGGCGCGCAGACACAAACCGGCTATTTCCTTACGCGTGGCGATCGTGGAGGCGATTTCCGCATTCTCACAATCGATTAGTAGTGCGGTGCCGGAGATTTTAAGCGCCTTGCCCTGTTGCAGAGTGGTCTTAATGAACGACTCCACTGTCTCCGGCAGGGGCTGGTCTTCCCGGGTCTGCAGAAACGCTCGAAGTTCGGCAATATCGAGTCCTCTTTCAATCGCTCCAACGGCCTTTTGACGGTCCAACCGCCAACTCTTATCCGTTGTCTCTACGGCCCAGGTGTCAAGCGTCAGAAATTCTTCCGCCGACAGATTTCCGCCAGCGACATTGACCTGCAGATTGGGCAAAACCGACAGCTTGACGCCGGGCTGGATCGGGGCGGGTGTGTAGTCATCACTCAGTCCGAGGCAATAGGCACCAAGCGGTGTTACACGGAAGTAGATCAGGCCGTCGTAACGGCTGAGGAATGCCAGATCGTCCGTTCCCCATATGCCGTCAAAGTCAACGCGCGCCCCAGTCGCCTCGATGTAGGCGACGTCAATGATCCCCAGCGCGGCGGCATACTCAAACAGGAAACAGAGCAAATAGCGCAATTGCAAAATTTCCCAGCCGTGGTAGCCGTTGTGGCCCAGGGCGCCATATTGCTGATCGACGATATAGAGCTTCCACGGATCATGGGTCACGTCAAACGTGCGACCTGTCGCTTGCATGAACCGGGAAATGTCGTCGACATTGATCCACGCTCCAATCGGGCAGAGCCGCAGTATTTCGGTGATAGCAGCGCGACGCGGCGCCAGGGCAGTCATGACGCGACCTTTCGATTTCTGCCCCTTGATGACGTCGACGCGGCTGAACTCGTCAAACAGACTGGATTTAAGCCATTTGTTCCAGATCGTACTCAACACGCTGGCTTGGGACGAGGTCAAAGCTTTCCGTCCCGCTGCGCTCAACGCCAGTTTGCTGCCGTTCCGTTGCACCAGCCCGGCAGCCTGAAGCAGCAGTGGCCACGAGAACGCCTTGATTGGGCCGATCTCCTGATCCCATTGATCTTGTGGGGGCCTGTGGGCGTAGAAGTCGCCGTCGGCGAGGCGCTCTGTCAACAGGCGCAGCGTTGCTGCGCCGGGTAAAGATGTCTTTTCGCTGACCTGGATTTTGCCCTGATCCGCTAGACGTAGAAGAACCGACAGATCCACCATGGCATCGCGCTCGGTGTGTCGCACCGTCAGCCGATTTTCGTCGATCTCCTCTGGAAGCGTTTCGATGGTGCTCAGCCGGACGGGCTCGGGTTCGGGCGCGAAGGTTTTTAGTCGTTCGCGCATATCGACGGGCATGCTGTAACACCCATCCTGGTCGTATAAAAAGAGGCCCAACGCCGTCGGCGGTCCATAGTACGAATAGCGGCCATTCTCCTTGACAGTGAATTCGGGCGAGCACCCGTATTTCGCAAGGAACCGGTTTTCATCAAAGAAACCGTCTGGCGCGTATGCGGTCTCCGCCACCGCCGTACGTTGGGTGTCGTCCAGACGATCCCAGAGTGCGCGCAGCCCGTCGCCCGTAAGACTTCGCATGATTTCCCCGACCAGTTGGTCTTTCGTGCCGGTGTGGGCAGCATCAGGAAGCCAGCGCATCATTGATTTCAACCGGTCCTTGGTGAGCCGGAAGAGCACTTCGTTTAACGTGGTCATTGGCGAAATGGGATACGTTGCTCAGGAAGATGACCCGCATTATCTTCGAAATCTTCGGCTCGATCGCAGGGTTAGCGCATACGCGTCGACCGTCGCGCCAGGCGATTACTCAGCACTGCCTGGCCCTGAGTGTCGGATTCTTCTGTACCCGGGTTTTTGTCTCGTCTGTCGAACGAAGCATGCCGGGTTTCGTACCCGGCTACTTGTTCGATATCTATCGACTCGTTCGGATTGGATTGACATGAAAAAGCCCGCTGGAAGCGGGCCTTTTGGTTTTTTTGGAGGGTAGGGTTCCGCCTGACAGCGCTTCCGCTCAGACGTTAAACAGGAAGTTCATCACGTCGCCATCGTGCACGACGTATTCCTTGCCTTCGGCGCGCATCTTGCCGGCTTCCTTCGCGCCTTGTTCACCCTTGTAGGTGATGAAATCGTTGAAGGCGATCGTCTGCGCGCGAATGAAGCCGCGCTCGAAGTCGGTGTGAATCGCCCCCGCCGCCTGCGGCGCGGTATCGCCGACGTGGATGGTCCAGGCGCGCACTTCCTTCACGCCGGCGGTGAAATACGTTTGCAGGCCCAGCAGCTTGAAACCCGCGCGAATCACGCGGTTCAGGCCCGGTTCTTCCATGCCCATGTCCTCGAGGAACACTTCCATGTCGGCTTCGTCGAGGTCGGCGATTTCCGCTTCGATCGCTGCGCACACGGCGACGACCGGCGCGTTTTCCGCTGCCGCGAACTTCGCCACCGCGTCCAGATGCGGGTTGTTTTCGAAACCGTTTTCCTTCACGTTGGCGACGTACATCGTCGGCTTCGCGGTGATCAGGCAGAACGGCTTGAGCAGCGCTTTTTCTTCGTCTGACAGATCGAGCGCCCGAACCGGCTTGGCCTGATCGAGCTGCGCGCGGACTTTCTCCAGCACGGCGGCGTTCCTGGCTGCTTCCTTGTCATTACCCGACTTGGCGGCCTTCGAATAGCGCGTGAGCGCCTTCTCGACGGTCGCGAGGTCGGCCAGCGCCAGTTCGGTGTTGATCACTTCGATATCCGACAACGGATCGATCTTGTTCGCGACGTGAATCACGTTCTCATCTTCGAAGCAGCGCACCACGTGCGTGATCGCGTCGGTTTCGCGGATGTTCGCGAGAAACTGGTTGCCCAGACCTTCGCCCTTGCTCGCACCGGCCACGAGGCCCGCGATGTCGACGAATTCCACTACGGCCGGCAGGACGCGCTCCGGCTTGACGACTTCGGCGAGCGCCTGCAACCGCGCGTCCGGCACTTCGACGATGCCGACGTTCGGCTCGATCGTGCAGAACGGATAGTTTTCCGCGGCGATGCCCGCCTTGGTCAGCGCATTGAACAGGGTGGACTTGCCGACGTTAGGCAAGCCGACGATGCCGCATTTGAGGCTCATGGAAATCCTTCAGTGAATCAGTAAGTTGCGTGATGCGCTCGACGCTGTGCGCTGGATGCGAAAGCATTCGTGATGGCGTGGCGATGGGCCGCAGCGGAGCGAGACAAGACACCAAATCGGGGCGTTGGCTCAACGATTTAGTGCGAGTTTTGTCACGGAAGTCGCGATTGTAACTCTTTCGGGTGGGCTTTCTGGGCGAGGGAGCGGGAAAGCTGGAACGGGCATTGGCATGGACGCCGGTTTTCGAGCCGAAATGCCGCACGTGCCGATCCGTCCCCCGTAACCCCCGCAGCTATAATGCGCGGATGAACGCACACCACCAGACCTTTGATGTCGCCGTGATCGGCGGCGGGCTCGTCGGCAAGACCGCGGCGCTTGCGCTGACGCAAAGCGGACTGCGCGTGGCGCTGCTCGCGCAACCCTGTGCGCCGCTAGCCGCCGGAGCCACGTTCGACTCGCGGGTCTACGCGTTGTCGTCGAGTTCACAGGCTTTGCTGGAGCGGTTGCGGGTCTGGCAGGCGCTCGATTTGTCGCGGCTGGGGCCTGTCTACGACATGCGGGTCTACGGCGACGCGCACGCTGAACTCCATTTCTCCGCATTTCAGGCGTCCGTGCCGCAACTGGCGTGGATTGTCGAATCGTCGCTGATCGAGCGCGCTTTGGATGCCGCGCTGCGTTTCCAGCCGAATCTCACCTGGATCGACTCGCGCGCTCAGGCGCTCGATTTCAATGCCGATGGCGCGAGCGTCGGTCTGGCCAACGGCAATGTGCTCGAGGCCGATCTGGTGGTCGGCGCGGACGGCGCGCATTCGTGGGTACGCGCTCAGATCGGTTCGAAGATGAGCCGGCGCGATTACAGGCAAACCGGTGTGGTCGCGAACTTCAAGGCCGAGAAGCCGCACAGCGAAACGGCATATCAATGGTTCAAGGACCGCGAGATCGTCGCGCTGCTGCCGATGCCGGACGGCCACGTGTCGCTGGTCTGGTCGGCGCGCACTGAACACGCCGAGCAACTGCTCGCGCTCGATCCGGCGCAACTCGCCGCCGAAGTCGAACGCGTGACGGGCGGCCAGTTCGGCGCGCTCGAATGCGTGACGCCCGCCCAAGGCTTCCCGCTCGCGCTGCAAACCGTCGACCGCCTGGTGGCGCCGCGCGTCGCGCTGGTCGGCGATGCCGCGCATCTGATTCACCCGTTGGCCGGCCAGGGCATGAACCTGGGTTTGCGCGACGTCGCCGCGCTCGCCGAGACGGTGGCCGGCAAGGAAGCGTTCCGCGATCTCGGCGACCTGGTGCTGTTGCGCCGCTACGAGCGCGCCCGCCGCGAAGACATTCGCGCGCTGATGATCGCCACCGACGGTCTGCAAAAGCTCTTCTCCGTGCCCGGCCCGTTCGCCAAGGCCCTGCGCAATACCGGCATGGCCTTCGTCGGCGCGCAACCGTTGATCAAGCGCTGGCTGGTGTCGGCCGCGCTGGGCTAGAGCGTGCGCCGGCCCGCATGCCCGGATCGGCGAGACAGGTATGATGAACGGATGGACGTCATTCTGGTCAGACCAGTCATGTCGCGAAAACGCGCACCTCACGCGCTAGAACCCAGGAATTCAGCATGAAAAAATCCTTCCGCATCGCAGCTGTCGCGCTCGCGATCGCCGCCGTGGCAATCGGCTGCTCAGCGCAGGCCGATCAAACCACCGACAAGCTCAAAGCCACGCTGCAGACGCGTCTCGCGGACGTGGCCATCAAGAGCGTCACGAAGTCGCCGATTGCTGGCCTCTACGAAGTAAACCTCGGCGCGCAGATCGTCTATAGCGACGCGAACGGCGATTACCTCATGCTTGGCGACATCGTCGATGCGAAGACGCGCAAAAATCTGACGGAAGCGCGTCTGTCGGAAACCAACCGTATCGATTTCGCGAGCTTGCCGTTCGCAAATGCGGTGAAGGTCGTCAAGGGCAACGGTGCGCGCAAGATCGCCGTGTTCTCCGATCCGAACTGCCCGTACTGCAAGCAGCTCGAAACTACGCTCAAGTCGATCGACAACGTGACGGTCTACACTTTCCTGTACCCGGTGCTGTCGCCGGATTCGACAGCGAAGTCGAAGTCGATCTGGTGCTCGAGCGACCGTGCGAAGGCGTGGGAATCGTGGATGCAGGACCATCAGGCGCCGACGGCAGCCGGCACGTGTGATACCGCCGCGCTCGACAAGAACCTGGCGCTCGGCCACGCGATGAATGTCGAGGGCACGCCCACCGTGTTCCTCGCCGACGGCCGCCGCTTGCCCGGCGCGGTGCCGGCAGACCGGCTGGACAAGGAAATGTCCGCCGTGCGCTGAGCACGCAACACGAATTGAACAGAGGAGGCGCGGCGTGCGCCTCCTTTCACGTCAAGCCCCGAACATCCTCATCCTCGCCTGAAATCTCCTAACCGCCGCCGATGAAGCCAATCCGCTACACCATCGTTCCCAAGCAACCCGCCGCCCATCTGTTCGAAGTCACCGTGACCGTCGCCGATCCCGATCCGGCCGGCCAGCGTTTCATGCTGCCGGTGTGGATTCCGGGCAGCTACATGGTGCGCGAATTCGCGCGCCACATCGTCACGCTGCGTGCCTTCAACGACGCGGGCCGCAAAGTGCGCATCGAGAAGACCGATAAGCAGACGTGGCAGGCCGCGCCGGTCAAAGGCGCGCTGAGGCTGCGCTACGAGGTGTATGCATGGGATCTGTCGGTGCGGGCGGCGCATCTGGACGACACGACCGGCTTTTTCAACGGCACCAGCGTGTTTCTGTCGCCGCTCGGGCACGAGGAAGCGCAGTGCGTAGTCGATATTCAGAAGCCGGAGGGCGCGGCGTATCGCGACTGGCGGGTCGCGACCGCGTTGCCGGAAGCACGTGGCACCAGGCGCTACGGCTTCGGCGAGTACCGCGCGCAGAACTACGACGAGCTGATCGATCATCCGGTTACGTTGGGTGAATTCGCGCTGGCGACCTTCAAGGCACACGGCGTGCCGCACGACATCGTGATCGCCGGGCGGGTGGTCGGGCTCGACATGGCGCGGCTGTCCGCCGACCTGAAGCGCATTTGCGAAGCGCAGATCGCGTTGTTCGAGCCTAAGTCGAAGAAAGCGCCGGTCGAGCGCTATGTGTTCATGACGCAGGCTGTTGCCGAAGGTTACGGCGGCCTGGAGCATCGCGCCTCGACGGCGCTGATCTGCAGTCGCGGCGATCTGCCGGTGGAAGGCCGCGAAGCGCTCACCGAAGGCTACCGAACCTACCTCGGCCTGTGCAGCCACGAATATTTCCACACGTGGAACGTGAAGCGCATCAAGCCGGCCGTGTTTGCGCCGTACGACCTGACTCGCGAGAACTACACGTCGCTGCTGTGGCTGTTCGAAGGCTTCACGTCGTATTACGACGACCTGGTCCTGGTGCGCAGCGGCGTCATTTCGCAGGAAGACTATCTTGGCATGGTCGGCAAGGTGATCGGCGGCGTGCTGCGCGGCAGCGGCCGCCAGAAGCAGACGGTCGCCGAGAGCGCGTTCGACGCCTGGGTCAAATATTACCGGCAGGACGAAAACGCGCCGAACGCGATCGTCAGCTATTACACCAAGGGCTCGCTTGTCGCGCTGGCGTTCGATCTGACGATTCGCGCGCAAACCAACCACCGCAAATCGCTCGATGACGTGATGCGTCTGCTGTGGCAACGCTTCGGGCGGGACTTCTATCGCGGCAAGCCTGTCGGCGTCGAAGAAAGCGAGATCGAGGCGATTTTCGCGGAAGCGACCGGCGCGCACCTGGACGAACTGTTCGCCGACGCCGTGCACGGCACGCGCGACCTGCCGCTCGACACGCTGCTGGCGCCGTTCGGCGTCACGCTCGCATCCGACCTGGACAAGAACGGCAAGCCTTCGCTCGGCGCGCGCGTGCGCGGCGGCGCGGATTGCACGCTGACGGCGGTCCATGAAGGCAGCGCGGCGCAAAAAGCCGGGCTGTCGGCGGGCGACGTGCTGATGGCGATCGACGGCCTGCGCGTGACCGGCTCGAATCTTGACACGCTGTTGTCGCGCTATCTGCCGGGCGCGAAAGTTGAGGTTCACGCGTTCCGCCGCGACGAGCTGCGCACCGTGCAAGTCAAGCTGGACGGCCCTGAGGTGGTGCGCTACAAGCTCACCGCGAGCGACAAGCGGCCCGCTGCGCGCAAGGCACGTGACCGCTGGCTGGCAAGCTGATCGTAATCCTGGCCGTTGCAAATCGACGGTTCAGAGCGGCGGATTGTTCTATCCATGCAACAATCCGTCGCTGCCGGATGGCTTTTTCCCGGGCCGGTAAAAAAACACAATGGCTCCACTCGCGCAACACTGCGCGCCCCTACTGGAGTCAACCATGACCACGATCCTGCAAATCAACTCGGCAGCCCGCTCGCAAGGCGCGAACTCGACGTTGCTCGTCAACGAGCTGACCGCCAAGCTGCAACAATCGAATCCGGGCGCGCAAGTCGTCGTCCGTAACCTGCAAGCTGAACCGCTGCCGCATCTGGACGACGCCGTCCTCGGCGCGTTCTTTACGCCGGCCGACCAACGCACGCCGGAACAAGCCGCGATTTCTGCACGCAGCGAAGCGCTGATCGCCGAACTGCAAGCCGCCGACATCGTTGTGATCGGCGCGCCGATGTACAACTTCGGCATTTCGTCGCAACTGAAGACGTACTTCGACTTCATCGCACGCGCTGGCATCACGTTCCAGTACACGGCGAACGGTCCGGAAGGTCTCGTGAAGGGCAAGAAGGTTTACGTGGTGTCGGCACGCGGCGGCAAGTATGTAGGCACCCCGAACGACACCCAAACCCCGTACCTGAAGAGCTTCCTCGGCTTCCTCGGCATGATCGATGTGAACTTCATCTACGCCGAAGGCCTGAACATGGGCCCGGACGCAGCTGGTGCGGCGCTGGCGAGCGCGCGCGAGGCGATCGCTGCTGCGTAAGGTTGGCTCCGCCGCGTCAGTTTCATCGCGGTGAACGAAAAAATGCCACGGAATGTGAGTTCCGTGGCGTTTTTGTTTTTTGCTTCAGCGCTGACGAACGCAGCTTTACGCGAGCATTTGCGCTTCGTCGGGCAAGCGCCAATCGATCGGTTGCCGGCCGTGGCTGGCGAGATACTCGTTGGCCGACGCAAAATGCCCGCAGCCGAGAAAGCCGCGATGCGCCGACAGCGGCGACGGATGAGGCGCTTCCAGCACGTAATGCGACTTGCCGCCGAGCAGCGCGCGCTTCGCTTGCGCGTGCGCGCCCCACAGCATGAACACCAAGCCGTCGTGGCGCATCGCCAGTTCGTGAATCAAGGTGTCCGTGCATTTCTCCCAGCCGCGTTTCGCGTGGCTCGCGGCCGAATTGCGCTCGACGGTCAGCACCGTGTTCAGCAGCAGCACGCCTTGCTTGGCCCACGCGTCGAGGCAGCCGTGACGCGGCGGCTCATAGCCGAGGCTCGCGGCGATTTCCTTGAAGATGTTGCGCAGCGACGGCGGCGGACGCACGGCCGGCGGCACGGAAAACGCGAGTCCATGGGCTTGCGGCGTGCCGCGGTCTTCGCCGTGGTACGGGTCCTGGCCGAGGATCACGACTTTTACTTCGTCGGGACTGGTCAGGCGCAGCGCGCGAAATACGTCGGCGGGGTAAACGGTTTTGCCGGCCGCGCGCTCACCGTCGACGAAGCGGCACAGCGGCGCGTAGGCGTCGCTTTCGGTGAACGGGCGGAGATGCTCGAGCCATGCGGGTGGCAGGGCGGCGAATTGGGCTTCTAGCGTTGGCGGGGTGTCGGCGGTGGCTGATCGCATCTGCGTTGCCGCTGCGTTCGCGGGTGTGGCGGTGGCGTCGCCGAACAACGAGGCTTGCGACGGATTGGAGCGGTTGCGGAAAGCTGAGGTCATGGCGGGGAAGTGTCGCAGCAAACGTGCTGTTGCTCAAGATGCGTCTGCTGCGCGGAGTTGGCGCAAGGCGCAGTCTGACGGGAAGCGGGCGGAGCGGGTGTCACGCGGCGGCGCGTGGTTGGCCTGTAAGGCTGACTGCGACTCCCACTGCAACCGGGCCGACAAGCGCGACGCGTCGTCGCGCTTGCCACCACCGCTCAGGCTGCCCGCAACTGATACCCGCGTTGTGCTTTGCTGATGTTGTCCGGCGCAAGGCCGGCGACCTGTTTGCCGAGTTCGCTCGCGAGCGTGTTCAGCGCGGCTTCATCGCCCGATTTCAGTTCGAGTTCAACTTCCGAGATCGGCGCGCGGCGGGTTTCGCCGTTCACGTCCGCGAGCACGTCGCCCTGGTCGATCGCGGCTTCGACTTCTGAGCCGTCCAGCTCGATATGCCAGAGCGTGCGCGTGAAGTTCGTGCGAAACAGTTCGATCAACTCCGGCGCTGCCTCGCGCAAGGCCTCAGCGGCAGCGGGTTCATCGCACGCGTGCAGCAAAGCGTCGATCTCGAGTTTTTCACCGGCCACCGGCATTTCCCATTCATGCCGGCTGTGCAAACCATTCCTGGCGTTGCCCACCGTCTTGAAGGTTTGCAGCCAGCCGTCCGGCGTGTGCCGCAGGCGCAGCGCGCTCTTCGCACTCGCTAAAGCCAGTTCGGGTGTATCGAAGTAAATATTCGCCAGCTTGATCGGGCGGCCCTCGTCGCCGGTGCGCGCGACGAACCACCGCGTCGCCGCGTTCACCTGGCTCACCGGCAGCGCCAGCTTGATTTCACGTTCCATGCCCATGATTTGTTCCGCTACATGCTGCGTGTTGAAGCTGCGTTCAGAAAAACATCCGTGCCAGTTCCACCCCCGGCTCTTCTGCGCGCATGAACGCCTCGCCGACGAGGAACGTATGCACGTCCATCGCCCGCAGCCGCTCGACATCGGCGCGCGACAGGAGACCCGACTCGGTGACGACGATACGGTCGTCCGGGATCGATTCGAGCATGCCGATGGTCGTGTCGATCGATGTTTCGAACGTGCGCAGATTGCGGTTGTTGATGCCGATCAGCGGCGTCTTCAGCGTGAGCGCTTCAGCCAATTCGTTGCTGTCGTGCACTTCGACCAGCACCGCAAGGCCCAGCGAATGCGCGAGCGCTTCGAGATCCTGCATCCGCGAGGTGTCGAGCGCCGCGGCGATCAGCAGGATCGCGTCGGCGCCCATCGCGCGGGCTTCGACGATCTGATACGGATCGACAATGAAATCTTTGCGCAGCACCGGCAGGCTGCACGCGGCGCGTGCTTGCTCGAGATACGCGACGCTGCCCTGGAAGAATTGCACGTCGGTGAGAACGGAGAGGCAGGCTGCGCCGTGTTTTTCGTACGAGCGGGCGATATCCGCCGGCACGAAATGCTCGCGCAGCACGCCTTTGGATGGGCTCGCCTTTTTCACCTCGGCGATCACGGCGGCAAGACCTGCTGCGTGTTTCGCGCGCAACGCGCCGACGAAATCGCGGATATCGCGTGACGACGCTTCGAGGCGCAGTTCATCAAGCGGCGCGCTCTGTTTGGCAGCGCGGACTTCTTCGCGTTTGACCGCGATGATGCGGTCGAGGATGTCGCTCATGAGTGTCTCGCTACGTAGTTACTGCTTGAATTGCTGGGTGAAGCGGATCAGATCGTCGACCTTCGCGCGTGCTTTGCCGCTCGCGATCGCTTCCCGCGCCAACTGGATACCATCCGCAATCGATGCCGCCACGTTCGCCGAATACAGCGCCGTGCCCGCGTTCAGCGTGACGATTTCGCGCGCGACGCCAGGCTTATTGTCGAGCGCTTCGAGCAGCATGACTTTTGATTCGGCGGCGTCGGCCACTTTCAGCGTGCGGTTCGACACCATCTGCATGCCGAAGTCTTCCGGATGGATCTCGTACTCGTGCACCTCGCCGTCGCGCAGTTCGCCGACTTGTGTGGCTGCGCCGAGCGAGACCTCGTCCATGCCGTCCATACCGTACACCACCAGCACGTGTTTCGCGCCGAGGCGCTGCATCACGCGCACCTGAATGCCGACGAGGTCGGCGTGGAATACGCCCATCAGCTGATTCGGCGCGCCGGCCGGATTGGTCAGCGGCCCGAGAATGTTGAAGATGGTCCGCACGCCGAGTTCGCGGCGCACCGGCGCGATGTTCTTCATGGCCGGATGATGGTTCGGCGCGAACATGAAGCCCATGCCGGTTTCCGCAATCGACGCCGCCACCTGTTCCGGCTGCAGATCGATATTGACGCCGAGCGCTTCGAGCACGTCCGCGCTGCCCGACTTGCTCGACACGCCGCGATTGCCATGCTTCGCGACCTTCGCGCCGGCCGCGGCGGAGACGAACATCGTCGCCGTGGAAATGTTGAAGGTGTGCGAACCGTCGCCGCCGGTGCCGACGATATCGACGAAGTTCGAGTTGTCCTGCACCTCGACGTGCAGGGCGAATTCACGCATCACCGTGGCGGCAGCGGTGATTTCGCCGATGGTCTCTTTTTTGACGCGCAAGCCGGTGATGATCGCCGCGGCCATCACGGGCGACAGTTCGCCGCGCATGATGAGGCGCATCAGGTGCAGCATTTCGTCGTGGAAAATTTCGCGGTGCTCGATCGTGCGCTGCAACGCTTCCTGGGGCGTAATCGTCATGATGTCGTCTCTCTTCATCAAGCGTTGCGTGGTGTTGCGGCGGCCTTCGACTGCTTGACGAAATTCTCAAGCAGCGCGTGGCCGTGTTCGGACAGGATCGATTCCGGATGGAACTGCACGCCCTCCACAGCCAGTTCCTTGTGACGCACGCCCATGATTTCGCCGTCCTCGGTCCATGCGGACACTTCGAGGCAGTCGGGCAGCGATTCGCGTTCGATCGCGAGCGAGTGGTAGCGGGTTACGACGAAATGCTTCGGCAGGTCGGCGAATACGCCTTTGCAGTCGGTTTCGATGGTGCTCACCTTGCCGTGCATGATGGTTTGCGCACGCACCACGCGGCCGCCGAACGCTTCACCGATCGCCTGATGGCCGAGGCAGACGCCGAGAATCGGCATCTTGCCGGCGAATTCGCGCAGTACGTCCAGCGTAATGCCGGCGTGTTGCGGGTTGCTCGGGCCAGGTGACAGGCAGATGCGCTCGGGGTTGAGCCTGGCGATTTCGTCCAGCGTGATTTCGTCGTTCCGATAGGTGCGCACGTCTTCGCCGAGTTCGCCGAAGTACTGCACCAGGTTGTAGGTGAACGAGTCGTAGTTGTCGATCATTAGCAGCATGGTCTGTCTCCGGTCAGAAGTCGCTATCGAGGCCGTCTTGCACCTGCTCGGCGGCGCGCAATACCGCACGCGCCTTGTTCTCGGTCTCTTGCCATTCGGATTCCGGCACCGAATCCGCGACCACACCTGCTGCCGCCTGCACATACAGATTGCCGTTATGGATCACGCCGGTGCGAATCGTGATGGCCATGTCCATTTCGCCCGTGAACGACAGATAGCCGACCGCGCCGCCGTACAAGCCGCGCTTCACGGGTTCCAGTTCGTCGATCAACTCCATTGCGCGGACCTTCGGCGCGCCGGACAGCGTGCCGGCCGGGAAGGTAGCGCGCAGCACGTCGAAATTGGTGGTGCCGGGCTTCAGCTTGCCCTCGACCGAACTCACGATGTGCTGAACGTGCGAGTACTTTTCGATCACCATCTGATCGGTGACGGTCACCGAGCCGATCTGCGAAATACGGCCGACGTCGTTACGCGCGAGGTCGATCAGCATCACGTGCTCGGCGATTTCCTTTGGATCGTTCAGCAGTTCGGTGGCGAGTTCCGCATCGCGTTCCGGCGTATTGCCGCGCGGACGCGTGCCGGCGAGCGGGCGGATCGTCACGATACGGTCCTCGCCGCGCTTTTCCTGGCGCACCAGGATTTCCGGCGACGCGCCGACCACGTGGAAGTCGCCGAAGTTGTAGTAATACATATACGGCGACGGATTCAGCGAGCGCAGCGCGCGATACAGCGACAACGGATTGTCGCGATACGGCTTGGTCAGACGCTGGCCGACCTGAACCTGCATCAACTCGCCGGCGGCGATGTATTCCTTCGCCTTGCGCACGGCGGCCAGATAGTCGTCTTTCGCGAATTCGCGGTAGGTCTCGGTGCGCACGCTGGCCGACGTGACGGGCGGCTGCACGGTCGTGCGCAAACGCTGACGCAATTCACGCAGACGCTGTTTGGCCTTTGTGTAGGCCTCGGGCTGCGTCGGATCGGCGTAGACCACCAGGTACAGCTTGCCCGCGAGGTTATCGATCACCGCGACTTCTTCGGTCAACAGCAACTGGATGTCGGGCAGGTTCAGATCGTCTTTCGGCGCGGTGTGAGCGAGCTTTTTCTCGATGTAGCGCACCGCGTCGTAGCCGAAGTAACCAGCCAGCCCACCCGCGAAACGCGGCAAGCCCGGGCGTTGCGCGACTTTGAAGCGGCTCTGGAATTGCTGGATGAACTCGAGCGGATCGCCTTCGTGCGTTTCGACGACCTTGCCGTCCGACACCACTTCCGACACGCCGTTGCGGGTGCGCAGCAGCGTGCGCGCCGGCAGGCCGATGAACGAATAGCGGCCAAAGCGTTCGCCGCCCACCACCGATTCCAGCAGGAACGAGTTGGCGCCGTTGCGTTCGCTTTGCGCGAGCTTCAGGTAGAGCGAGAGTGGCGTTTCGAGGTCGGCGAGCGCTTCGGCGATCAGCGGAATGCGGTTGAAACCCTCGTTCGCGAGGGACTGGAATTCGAGTTCGGTCATGTTCCGATCCTGTTCGTACGTCCGGCGGTGGCGTGCGTCGGACAAAGCGGGGCGTTGCGCGGCCGGTCAGGCGTTCGTTCGACGTTTCGACACGATGATACCGACCGACGCGAGTTTCCCATCGACGCATGCAACGGGTTTCAGCACATAGCGGTACTTTGCGGGTACACGAAGGCCGAATCAACCGATGCAGCGAAACAAGGCGATGGAAAAAAGCGTGAGCGCAGCGAAGTAAAAAACGGTTGCTGAAGACGAGCTTCAGCGTACCTCAGGCGAGGTTAGCGCGACCAGCGACGCCAGGGCCAGGCTCCCCGGTCGATGCTAATCAGACTCCGTTTTTTATTCAGAAACATGAGGATGAAGGACTTTTCAAGTCGTGGATTGGTGCGCTGCGATAGCCTTCGCGGCATCGAGCAGCGAGGCAACTATACCATCGGATTTTATTGTTTGTATAGCTTGGCCGTGGTTGTAGCCGTAAGGCACCGTTAGCGTCGCCATGCCCGCGGCGCGGCCTGCCAGCGCGTCGTTTTCCGAATCGCCGATGGCTACCGTGACTTGCGGCTCGACACCTAACTGTGCCGCGGCGGTGAGCATCGGCAACGGATCCGGTTTCTTTTTCGGCAGGCTGTCGCCGCCGAGCACGACGCTGAAATACTGGCTGAGCCCGTATTGCTGTAGCAATTCAACCGCGAAACGATGCGGTTTGTTGGTGACGCAGGCGAGCTTGAGGCCGGCATCGCGCATGGCGATCAGGCCGGCTTCGACGTCGGGATACAGCCGCGTGTGCAAGCCATTGATCTTCGCGTACTCCGCCTGATAGATGGCAAGTGCCTCGTCGAAACGGTCCTGCGCGTGAGCCGTTTCGAAGCGCGGCGCCAGCACGCTGCGGATCAGATGCTCCGAACCCTTGCCGACATAGCCGACCACTTCCTCGCGCGAAGTCTCCGTCGCGTCGAGTTGCGCGAGCATGCCATTCAGGCCGGCGGTGAAATCGTCGGCGGTGTCGATCATGGTGCCGTCGAGGTCGATGAGCGCGGCTTGCAGGCGCGGACCGGTGAAAGTCGGGGCAGGGAACGCAGTCGTCATGCTCAGTATTCGATCTCAGTGCTGGATGTTGGCGAGCGCGCTACGCATCTTGTCGATAACGGCCTTGTGATCCGGCGCGCCGAAGATCGCCGAGCCGGCCACGAACGTGTCCGCGCCAGCCGCCGCGATTTCGGCGATGTTGTCGACCTTCACGCCGCCGTCCACTTCGAGATGAATCTCGCGGCCGGTCTTTTCCTTGTACGCGTCGATCCGCTTGCGCGCCTCGCGAAGCTTGTTGAGCGCCTCGGGAATGAACGATTGGCCGCCGAAGCCCGGGTTCACCGACATGATCAGCACCAGGTCGAGCTTGTCCATCACGTGATCCAGATAATTCAGCGACGTAGCCGGATTGAACACGAGACCGGCCTTGCAGCCGTGGTCGCGAATCAGCGACAGCGTGCGGTCGATATGGTCCGAGCCTTCCGGGTGGAAGCTGATCAGGTTGGCGCCGGCCTTGGCGAAATCCGGCACGATGCGATCGACCGGGCGCACCATCAGATGCACGTCGATCGGCACGTCCACGTGCGGGCGGATCGCTTCGCAGACGAGCGGGCCGATCGTCAGATTCGGCACGTAGTGATTGTCCATCACGTCGAAGTGAATCCAGTCGGCGCCGGCGGCGACAACGTTGCGGACTTCTTCGCCGAGGCGTGCGAAATCGGCGGACAGGATGCTGGGAGCGATGCGGAATTGCGTCATGGCGGGGACGGGTGCAAGCGGGAAAACGCCATTTTACCGGTTTGTGCGGTTGCGAACTGGCTCGCGGGCGGTTCGATGTGGGTTTCGAATGGCGCGCCGAACGTGACAAAACGCCCTAAAAGCCCTTGGCCGAAGGGATTTGTCCGGTTGCGGGCGTGCCGCGCATCAAGCAGAATGCCAAACCATAAGCGCCGCTTCGCTAATGCGCCCGCAAACCATTGGCGTTCGGGCCTCCCCGCGATTTTCCAGCCCCCGTTTCACCAGACCGGAATCAGGATGAGCCAGTACGAATTCAGCGTCTCGGCGCAGGTGCAGTATCTGCCCGAAGAGTCGGACCCGGAGCGCCGCCAGTATGCGTTTGCATACACGCTGACTATCCGTAACAGCGGCCAGGTGCCTGCGCAACTGATTGCGCGCCACTGGGTGATCACCGATAGCGACAAGAACGTGCAGGAGGTGAAAGGTCTTGGCGTGGTCGGCCATCAGCCGCTGCTCAAGCCCGGCGAGCAGTTCGAATATACGAGTTGGGCGGTGATCGCCACGCCCGTTGGCACAATGCGCGGCGAGTATTTCTGCGTGGCTGAGGACGGTGAACGCTTCGACGCGCCCGTGCCCGAGTTCATCCTGCGCATGCCACGCACGTTGCATTGAACCGAGGGCGCGGCCCGCGGTCTTTAAAGAGCTTTACTGTGCAGCGTTACTGCGGTTTTTGCTGCTTTTGCTGTTCACTACTGTTGGCGCGTGCGGCTTTTTTCTTGCCGGACGACGTCCACACAACGATAAAGACGAGCAGGAAGAGCGCGAGGAGCGATTCCAGCGCGAAGATGAGCATCGGGTATTCGTCGAACAGATCAGACATGGCGGTTTCCATCAAGAACGAACATTGTATGCGTTTTGTCCGCACGGCCGGGGCATGGCTCGGGGCGCTTTCGGTTGCTGTCATGCTGGCTTCCTGCGGTGGCGGCGGTGCAGTCCGGCCTTCAGTTTCGCCGCCCACAGGCGCCGCGATCATACCCGGACAGATTGCCCCGGCGCGGCTCACAGCAGTGGCTTGGCAGCAAGTGCCGGGCTGGCAGGACGACTCGCTGATCGGCGCAACGGCCGCGTTGCGGCAAAACTGTCTGAGGCTGGCGCGACAACCGAACTGGGCGCGCGCATGTGCGGCGGCCGCGCAGATCGACGACCTCGACGTCACCAGCGCGCGTGCGTTTTTCGAGGCCTATTTCACGCCTTTCCAGCTAGCCAACAACGACGGCACGCTCGACGGCCTCGTCACCGGTTACTACGAGCCGTTGCTGCGCGGTTCGCGCACGCGGCACGGTGTGTACCAGACTGCGCTGTATCGCTGGCCGTCCGGTTATCGCGCCGGCGCGCCGCTACCGGCGCGTGCGCAACTCGAGCGCGCGGGCGTGCTAAACGGTAATGAACTGGTATGGGTCGACGATCCGATCGAAGCGTTCTTCCTGCAAGTGCAAGGGTCCGGGCGCATCGTGATGGAAGACGGCAGCGTGATGCGGCTCGGCTTTGGCGGCACGAACAACCAGCCGTACAAGTCGATCGGACGCTGGCTGCTCGATCGCGGCGAGCTCACGCCGGCGCAGGCGACCATGCAGGGCATCAAGGCATGGGCTCGCGCTAATCCGACACGGGTCGACGCGCTACTCGACACGAATCCGCGTTTCGTGTTCTTCCGCGAAATGCCGTCCGGCGAGAGTGTGCCGAGTGGCGGCGCCGACGGTCCGATCGGTGCGCTGGGCGTGCCACTGACGCCGGAACGGTCGATTGCCGTTGACCCGTCTTCAATTCCCCTCGGCACGCCGGTGTTTTTGCAGACCACGCGTCCGTTGACGAACTCGCCGATGAATCGCCTCGTATTTGCGCAGGACACGGGTTCCGCGATCAAAGGCGGCGTGCGCGCCGATTACTTCTGGGGCCTCGGCGACGATGCAGGCGATCTGGCCGGCAAGATGAAGCAGGGCGGCCGGATGTGGCTGTTGCTGCCGAACTCCTGAGGAATTGGCGGTGTGCGGGCGGCATTGTCCTCGTTATCCTGATAGGAAATGCCGCCCTTGCCCGATCTTCTGCCTTGGCGTGTTGCAGTTGCGATTGCCTTCTGTTTTCACTCACCAGCGGCCGTCCGCCAGCTCAAGGCCTGGACTTGCGCTTGTCCACCACTCGTCGCGCCTTGCCCACCGAACGCTCGATCCCGTTCACAGCCAGCACATTGACTACCGCGCTGACGCCGATCAGCGCCTTGATGTCATAGGTCAGCGCCTGTTTTGCCGTGTGCAGCGCGGCTGTATCCGGCGCCGTTTCCGGGCAGGGCTCGACGTTCAGCGTCAATACATCGAGCGGACCTTCCTTCGTCAGCACGATTTGATAGTGAGGCGCGAGGGCGTGTTGCTTGAGCAGCAATTCTTCGATCTGCGTCGGGAACACGTTGACGCCGCGTACGATCATCATGTCGTCCGAGCGGCCGGTGATCTTTTCCATCCGGCGCATGGTGCGGGCGCTGCCCGGCAATAGGCGTGTCAGATCGCGCGTCCGGTAACGGACGATCGGCAGTGCTTCCTTGGTCAACGACGTAAACACCAGTTCGCCGAGTTCACCGTCCGGCAGCACCTCGCCGGTTTCGGGATCGATGATCTCGGGATAGAAATGATCTTCCCAGATGGTCGGGCCGTCTTTGGTCTCGACACACTCCGACGCCACGCCAGGTCCCATTACTTCGGATAAACCGTAGATATCGACCGCGTCGATACCCATGCGTTTTTCGATTGCATGCCGCATGTCGTTGGTCCACGGCTCCGCGCCGAAGATGCCGATGCGCAGCGAGCAGCTGGCCGGATCGATGCCTTGCCGCTCAAGTTCGTCGGCGATCGACAGCATGTAGCTCGGCGTCACCATGATGATGTCCGGGCGGAAATCCTGGATCAGTTGCACTTGCTTTTCGGTCTGGCCGCCGCCGAACGGGATCACCGTCAGACCCGCGCGCTCGGCGCCGTAGTGCGCGCCGAGGCCGCCCGTGAACAGGCCGTAGCCGTAGCTCACGTGCACCTTGTCGCCGCGCTTCGCGCCGGCGGCGCGGATCGAACGCGCCACGAGATTCGCCCACGTGTCGATATCGCGCGCGGTGTAGCCGACCACCGTCGGTTTGCCCGTCGTTCCCGACGATGCGTGAATCCGCGATATTTGTTCCTGCGGGACGGCGAACATGCCGAAAGGATAGTTGTCGCGCAGATCCTTCTTGGTTGTGAAGGGGAAGCGCGACAGGTCGGCGAGGGTCTTCACGTCGCTCGGACGAACACCCGCTTCATCGAATTTGCCCCGATAGACCGGCGAATTTTCGTAAGCGTGGTTCAGCGACCATTTGAGCCGTTCGAGCTGAAGCGCAGCAAGTTCGTCACGGCTGGCTGTCTCGATAGGATCGAGCGGGAGGGCGGTAGTCATCGAATGTCTCCTTGCTGCTTCAATGCTTGAGTCTGGTGAGCGGTGCGCGGTGCGCGATCGGGTGTGAAAATCGGGGCTGCGGGCTGCTCGGCGGGCTGTTATCCATGCGCCGTTAATGTGCCGTTCAGTCGCCCGTAGGAATCAGGTTACCTTTGATTTGCGCCGATTTGCCGCGGAACATCGCCACGGTTTCCTGAGCGCGATTCGTCACGCGAATATCGTAGATGCCGGTGCGGCCGCTCAGCGTTTGCTCGATGGCTTCAGCCGTCAGCACGTCGCCGCCTTGTACCGGCCGCAGAAACTCGATCGAGCAGCCAGCCGCGACTGTGTTGATGTTGTACGTGTTGCAGGCGAAGGCGAACGTGGAATCAGCGAGCGTGAAAATCAGGCCGCCATGGCAGATCTGATGGCCGTTGAGGAAGTCGTCGCGCACGGCCATGCGCAAGCGCGCATATCCTGCGCGCACTTCCTCCACTTCTAGTCCGAGCGCACGGCTGCACGCGTCGTTTTCGTACATCGCGGCAGCGGTCGCGCGGGCGAGTTCGTCCGGCGTCATGCGGGCGGGGCGGTTCGGTTGTGCAGACATGTCAGCGCCCCTCGAAGCGCGGCGCACGCTTTTCCACGAACGCTTGCACACCTTCGGCGTAATCGTGCGACGTGCCGAGTTCACGCTGCAAATCGCGTTCGAGATCGAGCTGCTGGTCGAGGGTTTGCGTTGCACCCGCGCGCATGGCCCGCTTGATCGCGGCGATGGCGCGCGTGGGTTGCTGTGCGAGTTGGGCCGCTAGCCTGGCCGCGGTGGCGGCGAGCTGCGCGTCATCGACCGTCTGCCAGATCAGCCCCCAGCTTTCGGCTTTCTCCGCGCTCAGTTTGTCGCCGGTGATGGCGAGTCCCAACGCGCGCGTCATGCCTACACGCTGCGGCAGAAACCAGGTGCCGCCCGAATCCGGCACGAGACCAATCTTCACGAACGCTTGAATGAAGCTGGCCGAGCGAGCGGCAAGCACGAGATCGCAAGCCAGCGCGAGATTGGCGCCGGCTCCGGCAGCCGTGCCGTTGACCGCTGCGATCACCGGCAACGGCAGCGCTTGCAGCCGGCGAATTAGCGGATTGAAATGCTCGTCGATCAGCTCGCCGAGATCGGTCATCGCGCCCGGCGTGAAGTCGAGATCCGCGAGATCCTGCCCGGCGCAGAAGCCGCGGCCCGCGCCAGTCAGCACGAGCGCACGTGCGCCGGATGCTTCGACCTGGCCGAGCGCGGCACTCAGTTCCTGATGCATCGCGCGCGTAAAGCTGTTGAGCTTGTCCGGGCGGTTTAGCGTGATGGTCGCTACGTGGCTCGAGGCGTCGACGTCGACGCGAATCGCTTCATATGACATTGGGTGTCTCCTCAAAGTCTCTTTGACCGGTGGTCGCGGCGGCTCGATATCAGAGCCGCTCGATCACCAATGCGATGCCCTGGCCGACGCCGATGCACATCGTGCAAAGCGCAAAGCGGCCGTTGGTTCGTTCCAGCTGATACAGCGCTGTGGTGATCAAACGGGCGCCCGACGCGCCAAGCGGATGGCCGAGTGCAATCGCTCCGCCGTTCGGATTGACGCGTGGATCGTCGTCGCGCAGCCCAAGCGTGCGCAGAACTGCAAGTCCTTGCGATGCGAAGGCCTCGTTCAGTTCGATCACGTCGAATTGATCGAGCGACATGCTCAGCTGCTTCAGCAGCTTTTGCGTGGCAGGCGCCGGGCCGATGCCCATGATGCGCGGCTCGACCCCTGCCGTTGCCATGCCCAGCACGCGTGCACGGCGACGCAGTCCGTATTGATCAGCAGCGTCCTGATTCGCGAGCAACAGCGCGCAGGCGCCGTCGTTCACGCCCGATGCGTTGCCGGCGGTCACGCTGCCGTCGGCGCGGACCACGCCCTTGAGCTTGCCGAGGCTTTCGAGCGAAGTCTCGCGCGGGTGTTCGTCAAGCGTTACGCGCACGGGGTCGCCTTTCTTCTGCGCGATTTCGACGCCGACGATTTCCTGAGCCAGTGTGCCGTCGCGCTGCGCGCGGGCCGCCTTTTGCTGGCTCGATAGCGCAAAGGCATCCTGATCCGCGCGGCTTATGCTGAATTCGACGGCGACGTTCTCCGCGGTCTCCGGCATCGAATCGACGCCGTATTGGCGCTTCATCAGTGGATTGATAAAGCGCCAGCCGATGGTCGTGTCGTGAATTTCAGCTTGCCGCGAAAACGCGCTATTGGCCTTGCCCATCACGAACGGCGCGCGCGTCATGCTTTCGACGCCGCCCGCGATCATCAGACGCGCTTCGCCCGCCTTGATGGCGCGCGCCGCGGTGCCGACCGCGTCCATGCCCGAGCCGCACAGGCGGTTGATGGTCGCGCCGGGCGCGTTGGTCGGCAAACCAGCCAGCAATGCCGACATGCGGGCAACGTTGCGATTGTCTTCACCGGCCTGATTAGCGCAGCCATAGATCACATCGTCCAGCGCGAACCAATCCACCCCCGGATTGCGCTCGATCAGCGCGTTGATCGGGACCGCACCGAGATCATCGGTGCGGATATCCTTCAGGGCGCCGCCATAGCGACCGATAGGGGTGCGAATCGCGTCGCAAATAAAGGCGTCGTTCATGTGAGGTTCCTGCTGGGACGGATCGGCGCGAAATGCCAATCCGATGTCTCATGTTAGTTAGGGTGCACGGCGCGGTCCATTCGGCCAAACGGCATAGGACGACAGCCGTGCTTTTGTCTTACGCCGTTCAGCTAGCTACCGCCGGCGCCGCTTTCGGTTCAACATGAACGCGGCTCTGAACTACGCGGAAGCGGTTCGCGACGAATGCGGCGTCGGCGAGCGCGGCATTTGCTGCCGGATTCGCACCCGTGCCGTGGAAGTCGGAGAAGGCCGCCGATTGATTGACGAATACGCGACCCGTCAAGTTGATCGACAGTGCCACGCCGCCGCGAATCGACGCTTCATGTGCCTCGTCGAGCACAGCTTCGTCCGTGCTGTAGACCGACAGCGTCAACGCGCCGTGCTCGGCGGCAATCGCGCCGGCGAGATCGAGCGACTGCGCCGTCGAGTCCGTCGCGATGACGAACGAGATCGGACCGAACCACTCCTTGGTGAACTGTACGTGGTCCGTGGCGGCGTCCAGTTGGAGCACGAGTGGTGTGCGCACGCGTGCGCCGGCAAAAGCAGGGTGCTCGAGCGACTGGCTCGCTACGAGAACGCGGCCGAGCTTGCTCGCTTCGTCGATACGTTGGGTTACGCCGTCGTTCTGAATCGCGCCGAGTAGTTCCACGGCACGGGCTGGGTCGGCAACCAGTTTTTGCACGGCGCCGGCAATGGCTTGAGCGACTTCGTCGAAACCGAGTGTGCCGTCAGCGGTACGGATGCCGTCGCGCGGCACATAGATGTTTTGCGGCGCAGTGCACATCTGGCCCGAGTACAGCGCGAGCGAGAACGCGATATTGCGGGCGGCGGCTTTGATGTCGTCGACCGAGTCGATCACGATCTGGTTGACGCCGGCTTTTTCGGTGTAGACCTGCGCCTGATGCGCATTGCGCTCGAGCCACGTGCCGTTTTGCGTGCTGCCCGTGAAGTCGATCAGCTTGATTTCCGGGCGCAAGGCCAAATCCTGGGCGAGCGGGCCATCGTTCGGTTCGCTCGCCAGCAGGGTGACGACGTTCGGATCGAAACCGGCTTCGCGCAGCACGTCGCGCGCGATTCGCACGGTCAGTGCGAGCGGCAGGATTGCGCCCGGATGCGGTTTGACGATGACCGTGTTGCCGGTGGCCAGATCGGCGAACAGGCCGGGGTAGCCGTTCCATGTCGGGAAGGTGCAGCAACCGAGCACAAGGCCAGTGCCGCGCGGAACAACGGTATAGCGCTTGTGCATTGCAAGCGGCGGATTTTTGCCCTGCGGCTTTTCCCAGTGGGCGTTCGCGGGGATACGGCGCAATTGGTCCCATGCATACACGACGGCTTCGAGCGCACGGTCCTGTGCATGCGGGCCACCGGCCTGGAAAGCCATCATGAATGCCTGGCCGGTTGTGTGCATCACGCTGTAGCCAATTTCGAAGCTGGCGCGATTCACGCGGGCGAGGATCTCGAGGCACGCGCCGACCCATGCCTGTGGCCCGGCGGCGCGCCAATGGCGCTGTGCGGCAGCGGCGGCGGCGATCAGCGCGTCAGGATCGGCCTTCGGATAGCGGATGCCAAGCGCGAACCCAAACGGCGAGACTTCAGCCCCGACGGTTTCGCCGGTCGACGGCTGGTCAAGTTCGAAGGTCTTGTTCAGGTGTGTTTTGAACGCGGCTTCGCCGTCGGCGTTAGCTGTTTCCCCGTACACTTTCGGACTGGGCATCTCGACAAATGGGCTCCAGTAGCCGCGCGTTTCAATCGCGGTGAGTGCCTTTTGCAGCGTGTCTTCGTGTTTGGTGAATAGCGGATGTGTCATGGCAGAGGGGCTTGGCTGTGCGTTGGGAAAAGCCTGTCGAATAATTGACCGACCGGTTGGTTGGTGAATGTTAGCATTATTAAGACGGCCGCGCGAAACGTTTTCGCGCGCCATTCACACTAGGAGGCTGCATGGCTTACGAGAACATTCTGGTTGAGACGCGGGGGCGGGTCGGTTTGGTCACGTTGAATCGCCCGAAGGCGTTGAACGCTTTGAACGATGCGCTGATGGACGAATTGGGTGCTGCGCTACGTGAGTTCGATGCGGACGACGCGATTGGTGCAATCGTGGTGACCGGCAGCGAGAAAGCGTTTGCCGCCGGCGCCGACATCGGCATGATGGCAACCTATTCCTATATGGATGTCTATAAAGGCGACTACATCACTCGCAACTGGGAAACGGTGCGCTCTATCCGCAAGCCGATCATCGCAGCGGTGGCCGGCTTCGCGCTTGGCGGCGGCTGCGAACTGGCGATGATGTGCGACATCATTTTTGCCGCTGACACCGCGAAGTTCGGCCAGCCGGAAATCAAGCTCGGCATCATGCCGGGCGCCGGCGGCACGCAACGTCTGCCGCGAGCCGTCTCGAAGGCGAAAGCAATGGACCTCTGCCTGACCGCCCGTTTCATGGATGCGGCTGAAGCGGAGCGCGCAGGATTGGTCTCGCGCGTGATTCCGTCTGCGTCCTTAATTGATGAGGCAATCGCTGCGGCAGCGGCCATTGCCGAGTTTCCTTTGCCTGCGGTGATGATGGTGAAGGAGTCGGTGAATCGCGCATATGAAACAACGCTGGCAGAAGGCGTGCATTTCGAGCGTCGTATGTTCCACTCCCTGTTCGCGACTGAGGATCAGAAAGAGGGAATGGCTGCGTTCGTGGAGAAGCGGAGGCCTGTTTTCAAGCACCGTTAATACGCTTGTCAAAATAACGCTTGCAAGCCGTCGTCCGGCTCGCTAGAATTTCGCGCTTCGGACAACGGCGCGCGGGAGGCGGGAGAGCCAGCAATGGCGGGGGTTTCCGACAGGTCGGGCAGGTTCAGGAAGTTAGAAAAACCTGTTGACGACGTAGCGAAAGTTCTCCATAATCTCGTTTCTCTGCTGCTGATGCAGCGACGCAGAACGAAGCGGTGCCGGGTGGTTGTGAGGTTGACGACGCGCGGTGCTGTGACGGTGGTGAATGCGTAATCGATCTTTAAAAATTAACAGCCGATAAGTGTGGGCGCTTGATGCGCGACGCGCGCCGGGTCTTTCGGGGTCCGGCATAAGCGAAAGTATCAAGTCTCACACTAGTATTAAAGGAAGGTTTTCCTGCTGGGGTGGATTCACGCCGGCAGGTTGATCATTCGTCAGTACGTTGAGTGAGCGACCGGTTCATAAGCAGGCAACTGCGAGAACCGAAAAACAGTAACAGGTTTGAACTGAAGAGTTTGATCCTGGCTCAGATTGAACGCTGGCGGCATGCCTTACACATGCAAGTCGAACGGCAGCACGGGAGCAATCCTGGTGGCGAGTGGCGAACGGGTGAGTAATACATCGGAACGTGTCCTGTAGTGGGGGATAGCCCGGCGAAAGCCGGATTAATACCGCATACGCTCTACGGAGGAAAGGGGGGGATCTTCGGACCTCCCGCTACAGGGGCGGCCGATGGCAGATTAGCTAGTTGGTGGGGTAAAGGCCTACCAAGGCGACGATCTGTAGCTGGTCTGAGAGGACGACCAGCCACACTGGGACTGAGACACGGCCCAGACTCCTACGGGAGGCAGCAGTGGGGAATTTTGGACAATGGGGGCAACCCTGATCCAGCAATGCCGCGTGTGTGAAGAAGGCCTTCGGGTTGTAAAGCACTTTTGTCCGGAAAGAAAACTTCTGCCCTAATACGGCGGGGGGATGACGGTACCGGAAGAATAAGCACCGGCTAACTACGTGCCAGCAGCCGCGGTAATACGTAGGGTGCAAGCGTTAATCGGAATTACTGGGCGTAAAGCGTGCGCAGGCGGTTCGCTAAGACAGATGTGAAATCCCCGGGCTTAACCTGGGAACTGCATTTGTGACTGGCGGGCTAGAGTATGGCAGAGGGGGGTAGAATTCCACGTGTAGCAGTGAAATGCGTAGAGATGTGGAGGAATACCGATGGCGAAGGCAGCCCCCTGGGCCAATACTGACGCTCATGCACGAAAGCGTGGGGAGCAAACAGGATTAGATACCCTGGTAGTCCACGCCCTAAACGATGTCAACTAGTTGTCGGGTCTTCATTGACTTGGTAACGTAGCTAACGCGTGAAGTTGACCGCCTGGGGAGTACGGTCGCAAGATTAAAACTCAAAGGAATTGACGGGGACCCGCACAAGCGGTGGATGATGTGGATTAATTCGATGCAACGCGAAAAACCTTACCTACCCTTGACATGTATGGAACCTGGCCGAGAGGCCGGGGTGCCCGAAAGGGAGCCATAACACAGGTGCTGCATGGCTGTCGTCAGCTCGTGTCGTGAGATGTTGGGTTAAGTCCCGCAACGAGCGCAACCCTTGTCCCTAGTTGCTACGCAAGAGCACTCTAGGGAGACTGCCGGTGACAAACCGGAGGAAGGTGGGGATGACGTCAAGTCCTCATGGCCCTTATGGGTAGGGCTTCACACGTCATACAATGGTCGGAACAGAGGGTCGCCAACCCGCGAGGGGGAGCCAATCCCAGAAAACCGATCGTAGTCCGGATCGCACTCTGCAACTCGAGTGCGTGAAGCTGGAATCGCTAGTAATCGCGGATCAGCATGCCGCGGTGAATACGTTCCCGGGTCTTGTACACACCGCCCGTCACACCATGGGAGTGGGTTTTACCAGAAGTGGCTAGTCTAACCGCAAGGAGGACGGTCACCACGGTAGGATTCATGACTGGGGTGAAGTCGTAACAAGGTAGCCGTATCGGAAGGTGCGGCTGGATCACCTCCTTTCTCGAGCTAACGTGTCAAACGTTGAGCGCTCACGCTTATCGGCTGTGAATTAGGACAGTAAGTCAGACAGACTGAGGGGTCTGTAGCTCAGTCGGTTAGAGCACCGTCTTGATAAGGCGGGGGTCGATGGTTCGAATCCATCCAGACCCACCATTGTCTTGTCTGCGATGGCTGCGCTAATCGATGAATCCCGAAGTAGGGTGATTATCTGTGCATGACTGGGGGATTAGCTCAGCTGGGAGAGCACCTGCTTTGCAAGCAGGGGGTCGTCGGTTCGATCCCGTCATCCTCCACCAATCTTCAATGCCGGTTTTACTGCGGTGAACCTTGAAAGAGGTTTGCGGTGTAGTGAAACAGGCATTGGCGATTGAGCCAGTCAGAGTGATACGCGGTTATAGCAACTGCGATATCGGCTGTCGTTCTTTAACAATCAGGAAGAAGTAGTAAAGAGATTCACGAAAGGCACTTAGAGATGGGTGCTGAGTAGGTGAATCAGGGTTGTGATTGTATCAATGTATGAAAAGAGAGATCGAAAGATTGCTCTTGGAATACGGCGCAACACGAATACTCAACCTGTAGCGATTGTGACGAACGTGTCATTCCCAGTGGGTGACACATGAGACACACCCGTTATAGGGTCAAGCGAACAAGTGCATGTGGTGGATGCCTTGGCGATCACAGGCGATGAAGGACGCGGTAGCCTGCGAAAAGCGGTGGGGAGCTGGCAAACGAGCTTTGATCCACCGATATCCGAATGGGGAAACCCGGCCCGTATGGGTCATCCGTAGCTGAATACATAGGCTACGTGAAGCGAACGCGGTGAACTGAAACATCTAAGTAACCGCAGGAAAAGAAATCAACCGAGATTCCCAGAGTAGTGGCGAGCGAAATGGGACCAGCCTGTACTCTTTATCCGTACTGTTAGTCGAAAGCTCTGGAAAGTGCTGCCATAGCAGGTGATAGCCCTGTAGACGAAAACAGAATGGAAGAACTGGGTGTACGACAAGTAGGGCGGGACACGTGAAATCCTGTCTGAAGATGGGGGGACCATCCTCCAAGGCTAAATACTCGTGATCGACCGATAGTGAACCAGTACCGTGAGGGAAAGGCGAAAAGAACCCCGGGAGGGGAGTGAAATAGATCCTGAAACCGCATGCATACAAACAGTCGGAGCCTCTGCGAAGGGGTGACGGCGTACCTTTTGTATAATGGGTCAGCGACTTACATTCAGTGGCAAGCTTAACCGATTAGGGCAGGCGTAGCGAAAGCGAGTCCGAACAGGGCGATTCAGTCGCTGGGTGTAGACCCGAAACCAGGTGATCTATCCATGGCCAGGATGAAGGTGCGGTAACACGTACTGGAGGTCCGAACCCACTAACGTTGAAAAGTTAGGGGATGAGCTGTGGATAGGGGTGAAAGGCTAAACAAACCTGGAAATAGCTGGTTCTCTCCGAAAACTATTTAGGTAGTGCCTCGTGTATCACCTTCGGGGGTAGAGCACTGTCATGGTTGTGGGGTCCATTGCGGATTACTACGCCATAGCAAACTCCGAATACCGAAGAGTGCAATCACGGGAGACAGACATCGGGTGCTAACGTCCGGTGTCAAGAGGGAAACAACCCAGACCGCCAGCTAAGGTCCCCAAATATTGCTAAGTGGGAAACGAAGTGGGAAGGCTAAAACAGTCAGGAGGTTGGCTTAGAAGCAGCCATCCTTTAAAGAAAGCGTAATAGCTCACTGATCGAGTCGTCCTGCGCGGAAGATGTAACGGGGCTAAGCAATATACCGAAGCTGCGGATGCACAGTAATGTGCATGGTAGGAGAGCGTTCCGTAAGCCTGCGAAGGTGCATTGAAAAGTGCGCTGGAGGTATCGGAAGTGCGAATGCTGACATGAGTAGCGATAAAGGGGGTGAAAGGCCCCCTCGCCGTAAGCCCAAGGTTTCCTACGCAACGTTCATCGGCGTAGGGTGAGTCGGCCCCTAAGGCGAGGCAGAAATGCGTAGCTGATGGGAAGCAGGTTAATATTCCTGCACCATTGTTAAATGCGATGGGGGGACGGATCGCGGAAGGTTGTCCGGGTGTTGGAAGTCCCGGTCCTTGCATTGGAGAAGGCGCTCAGGCAAATCCGGGCGCGGAATTCAAGGGTGCGAGGCCATTCACTTCGGTGAAGAAGCAATCGGAAGTGGTTCCAAGAAAAGCCTCTAAGCTTCAGTTTAACAGGACCGTACCGCAAACCGACACAGGTGGGCGAGATGAGTATTCTAAGGCGCTTGAGAGAACTCGGGAGAAGGAACTCGGCAAATTGGTACCGTAACTTCGGGATAAGGTACGCCCCTGTAGCCTGACTGGCCTGCGCCAGGAGGGTGAAGGGGTTGCAATAAACTGGTGGCTGCGACTGTTTAATAAAAACACAGCACTCTGCAAACACGAAAGTGGACGTATAGGGTGTGACGCCTGCCCGGTGCCGGAAGATTAAATGATGGGGTGCAAGCTCTTGATTGAAGTCCCGGTAAACGGCGGCCGTAACTATAACGGTCCTAAGGTAGCGAAATTCCTTGTCGGGTAAGTTCCGACCTGCACGAATGGCGTAACGATGGCCACACTGTCTCCTCCCGAGACTCAGCGAAGTTGAAGTGTTTGTGATGATGCAATCTCCCCGCGGCTAGACGGAAAGACCCCATGAACCTTTACTGTAGCTTTGCATTGGACTTTGAACCGATCTGTGTAGGATAGGTGGGAGGCTATGAAGCGGGAACGCCAGTTTCCGTGGAGCCGTCCTTGAAATACCACCCTGGTTTGTTTGAGGTTCTAACCTTGGTCCGTGATCCGGACTGGGGACAGTGCATGGTAGGCAGTTTGACTGGGGCGGTCTCCTCCCAAAGTGTAACGGAGGAGTACGAAGGTACGCTAGGTACGGTCGGAAATCGTGCTGATAGTGCAATGGCATAAGCGTGCTTAACTGCGAGACCGACAAGTCGAGCAGGTGCGAAAGCAGGTCATAGTGATCCGGTGGTTCTGTATGGAAGGGCCATCGCTCAACGGATAAAAGGTACTCTGGGGATAACAGGCTGATACCGCCCAAGAGTTCATATCGACGGCGGTGTTTGGCACCTCGATGTCGGCTCATCTCATCCTGGGGCTGTAGCCGGTCCCAAGGGTATGGCTGTTCGCCATTTAAAGAGGTACGTGAGCTGGGTTTAAAACGTCGTGAGACAGTTTGGTCCCTATCTGCCGTGGGCGCTGGATATTTGAAGGGGGCTGCTCCTAGTACGAGAGGACCGGAGTGGACGAACCTCTGGTGTACCGGTTGTCACGCCAGTGGCATCGCCGGGTAGCTATGTTCGGAAGAGATAACCGCTGAAAGCATCTAAGCGGGAAACTCGCCTTAAGATGAGATATCCCCGGGGCTTCGAGCCCCTTGAAGGGTCGTTCAAGACCAGGACGTTGATAGGTCAGGTGTGGAAGCGCAGTAATGCGTTAAGCTAACTGATACTAATTGCCCGTAAGGCTTGATCCTATAACAGGTGTGTCTCGACCAGCGTTAGCGCTTTAGCTGTCGGCCGGAGTGAGTGCTTTAGCACTTGCTCCGGGCCCATGCAAAGCCCTTACTCTGGTCCGATCCCCGAAGGGGATGCGTGTGAACCCCCAGATGGGGTAGCAGAACACACAGGTTGAGATCGATGTTGTGCCGGAAACAACACAACTCCCTCTGGTGAGCATCACCAGAAACTACTTCTTCCCGATTGGTTGTGCTGTTCCCAAAGAACAGCACGGCAACAAGTCATGCCTGATGACCATAGCGAGTCGGTCCCACCCCTTCCCATCCCGAACAGGACCGTGAAACGACTCCACGCCGATGATAGTGCGGATTCCCGTGTGAAAGTAGGTAATCGTCAGGCTCCCATGCAAGACCAGAAACCCCACCCCGCAACGGTGGGGTTTCTGCGTTTACGCCGGTAAAAACCATCAGCTCGTTGCCGTCAAACCGGTCAACCAGCTCGCCCCACATAACCCCTGCATCGGTACCGCCGCAGGAGACGACGCATACATACATCGTCGCCCACACCCAACTGCTCCTATTCTTGCGACAAGAATCGTTGCGCCAACCTGACCCAGTACGTTGATCCAATCGGCAACAGGTCATCGTTGAAGTCGTAGCTCGCGTTATGCAGCATGCACGGCCCGGCCCCGTGGCCGGAATCCCGATGGCCGCCGTCGCCATTGCCCAGAAATGCATAACAGCCCGGTTTCGCCAGCAACATGAAGGAGAAATCCTCAGCGCCCATCGTCGGTTCAACTGCGTCGTCGACGTTTTCTGCTCCGACAATCTCCTTCATAACCGCCGCCGCAAAGCGCGTTTCTTCGCTACTGTTGATGGTCGGCGGATAGTTGCGATGGAAATGGATGTCGACGGAGCAATCATAGGCACCGGCGGTACTTTCGGCGATCTTGCGCATGCGCGCTTCGATCAAATCGAGTGTTTCAGTCGTGAAAGTTCGAACGGTGCCCGCAATCCACGCGTCGTTCGGAATGACATTGAGGGCGTCGCCAGTGTGAATCTGGGTGATCGACAGTACTGCGGTATCGAGCGGCTTTTTGTTGCGCGTGATGATGCTTTGCAAACCGTTCGCGATTTGCACAGCCGTAAATACCGGGTCACGGCCGTTATGCGGTAGCGCAGCGTGCGATCCTACACCTTTGATTTCAATGCGAAATTCGTTGCTCGATGCCATGATCGGGCCTTCGGTCACGCCGAAGTGGCCCGCCGGCATGCCAGGCCAGTTATGAATGCCGAACACCGCATCGACTGGAAACCTGGTGAACAGCCCATCGTCGATCATCGCCTGTGCGCCAGCGCCGCCTTCCTCGGCGGGTTGGAAAATGAAGACGATCGTGCCGTCGAAGTTGCCATGCTTTGCCAGATGCTGCGCTGCGCCGAGCAGCATCGCAGTGTGCCCGTCATGGCCGCACGCGTGCATTTTGCCGTCGTTACGCGAGCGGTGATCGAAGCTATTCAGTTCCTGAATCGGCAGCGCGTCCATGTCGGCTCGCAGACCAATCGCGCGCGAACCGTTGCCGCGTTTCAATACGCCCACCACGCCTGTTTTGCCTAACCCGCGGTGCGTTTCGATGCCCCATACCTCAAGGGTTTTGGCAACCAGATCTGCCGTTGCTGTTTCTTCGTAACGAAGCTCTGGGTGGGCATGAATCGTTCGTCGAAGGGTCTGAATTTCGCCGTGAGCGGCCTGGATTTCGGGGATCAGTTTCATGATGGTGCGCTTGTGCTTTGCTTTGCGTGGGATCGCTCGGGGCGATTTTGCCCGGGCACTGTGATAACCGATTCTACGCCGAAGGCATTTTTGGCGGCACCGCACCGGCTAAGCGGCTGCGGACGTAAAATTCGAGACTGCTCCCACACAGCTCTCGTGAACCAATCGCCGATGAATGCTCCGACCGAATTCGCTCGCGCGGTGTGCCCGCATGACTGCCCTGATACTTGCGCGATGCGTGTGACCGTCGAAAGCGGCCGAGCGATCAAGGTTGTCGGTGATCCCGATCATCCGCCGACACAAGGCGCGCTGTGTACCAAAGTCAGTCGCTATGCCGAGCGCGTGCATCATCCGCATCGGCTGACGACACCGATGAGGCGCCTCGGCAACAAGGGCGAAGGCTGCTTTGAGCCGATCAGTTGGGACGAGGCGTTCGAGTTGGCCGCAACGCGTCTGTCCGAGATCGCTCGCCGCGCACCCGAAGCGATCCTGCCGTACAGCTACGCGGGCACGATGGGTTTGGTCCAGGGCGATAGCATTGCGCAACGGTTCTTCCATAAGCTCGGCGCGTCGCAGTTGGACCGTACGATCTGCGCGGCCGCCGGCGCGGCGGGGCTGAAATACACCTACGGTGCAAGCCTCGGCATGCTCACCGAGTTTTTTGCCGAGAGTGAGCTCATCCTGATCTGGGGTTCGAATCCGATCGCGTCGAACCTGCATTTCTGGACACGCGCGCAGGAAGCCAAGCGTCGCGGCGCGCGTCTGATCGCGATTGATCCCTACCGCTCGCTGACGGCGGAAAAATGTCATCAGCACATCGCCATCAAGCCTGGCACCGACGGTGCTCTCGCGCTCGGCATGATAAACGTGCTAATCGCGGAGAACCTGCTCGATCACGCTTACATTGCGGCTCACACGTTGGGGTTTTCTGAACTGAAGGTCCGCGCACTCAGCTATCCACCGTCTCGCGCCGCTGAAATTTGTGGCGTCGACGAGCAGGTGGTTGTCGACCTTGCGCGCCTTTTCGGCAGCACGAAGAAGGCCGCGATCAGAATGAACTACGGCCTGCAAAGGGTCCGTGGCGGCGGTAACGCGGTGCGCGCAATTGCTTGCCTGCCTTCGCTAACGGGCGCGTGGCGCGAGCGTGCGGGTGGTGTGTTGCTGTCGTCGGCGGGATGGGCGCCGGTCAATTCGCACGCGCTGCAGCGTCCGGATCTGATGCCGGGCTGGCCGGCCAAAGCAGCGCGCGTTATCAATATGAATGCGATCGGCGACGCGTTGCTGCATCCGGGCGACGCAGCGTTCGGCCCCAAGCTTGAAGCGGTCATCGTCTACAACTCAAATCCGGTGGCGGTAGCGCCAGATTCGGAGCGGGTTGCGGCTGGTTTCGCGCGCGAAGATCTGTTCACGATCGTCCTTGAGCATTTTCAGACCGACACCGCGGACTACGCGGACCTGCTCCTCCCTGCCACGACGCAACTCGAGCATCTCGATGTGCACAAGTCATACGGGCACACGCACGTGATGGTCAATCTGCCGGCCATTGCCCCGGTCGGTGACGCGCGTCCGAACACGGAGATTTTCCGTGGTATTGCGCGTCACATGGGATTGGAGGAGCCGGCGCTGTACGACAGTGACGAAACGGTCGCGCAAGCAGCATTCCGTTGGGACGATAGAGCGCTAGAAGGTGTCGACTGGCACTCGCTGAAGGAAACGGGCTGGGCGAAGCTGAACCTGCCCGACGCGCCGTTCGCCGAAGGCGGCTTTCGAACGCCGTCTGGTAAATGCGAGTTTTTCAGTGAGCGCCTCGCGCAACAGGGGCTAGATCCACTGCCTGATTATTTGCCACCCTACGAGTCCGCTGACGGTGCGCCGGAACTTGCCGCACGTTATCCGCTGGCAATGATCTCGCCGCCCGCGCGTAACTTCCTGAACAGCACCTTCGTGAACATCGAAAGCCTGCGCTCGACGGAAGGCGAGCCGCACCTGGACATTCACCCGGCCGACGCACAGGCGCGAAAGATCGTCGACGGCGATCAGGTGCGTATTTTCAATGACCGCGGCTCGATGCAGGCACGCGCCCGCGTCACCGACAAAGCGCGCGAAGGCCTCGTCGTCGGCCTGTCTATCTGGTGGAAGAAACTCGCACCCGACGGCCGCAACGCCAACCAGGTCACCAGCCAGGCCCTAACCGATCTCGGTGGCTCGGCCACCTTCTACGATTGCCTCGTCGAGGTCGAACGGGCGTGAACAGCCACGAAGAATCACACCGCCATTGTCCACAACCGGTTCGAGGCTTGCGTCTAACCCAGCCGCTTTTCGCAAATAGCACGGGAGTCTGCATGCTACGATGCGCTTTTAGCACGACCATTCGAAAATAAAGGAGGAGACACTGCATGGAAAAAATCTGGCTGAAATCTTATCCGCCCGGCATTCCGGCAGAGATCGACCCGACCCGTTATTCGTCCGTCGCCGAACTGCTCGAAGAAGCCTTTCGCGAGCATCGCGCCAAACCGGCGTTCGTCTGCATGGGCAAAGAGATCAGCTATGGCGAGCTCGACACGCTATCGAGCAAGCTGGCCGCGTGGTTTCAGTCGAAGGGCATTGCCCGCGGCGCGCGCATCGCGATCATGATGCCGAACGTGCTGCAATATCCGGTTGCGATTGCCGCGATCTTGCGCGCGGGCTACGTGGTCGTGAACGTGAATCCGCTCTATACCCCGCGCGAGCTCGAGCATCAGCTCAAGGACTGCGGCGCGGAAGCGATCATCCTGCTCGAAAATTTCGCCGTCACGCTACAGGCGATTGTCCGCAATACGTCGGTCAAGCACGTTGTTGTCGCCGCGATGGGCGATCTTATGGGTGTGAAGGGCGCAGTTGTGAACTTCGTCGTGCGGCGCGTGAAGAAGATGGTGCCGGCGTGGAGTCTGCCGGGTCACGTCAAATTCAACACCGCGATCGCAGAGGGTGGCCGTCAGAGCTTCAAACCGGTCAAGCAAGGTCCGGACGACATCGCGTTCCTGCAATACACAGGTGGCACGACCGGCGTGGCCAAGGGCGCGACGCTGTTGCATCGGAACCTGATTGCCAACGTGCTGCAGTCCGAAATCTGGCTCGATCCGGTTCGCGCGAACCGCACGGACATCGATCAATTCATCACCGTCGTCGCGTTGCCGCTCTATCACGTGTTTGCGCTGACGGTTTGCGGTCTGCTGACGATTCGTACCGGCGGCCTTGGCGTGCTGATTCCGAATCCGCGGGACATCCCCGGCATGATCAAGTCGCTGCAAGGCTATCCGATCACGACGATTCCTGCCGTCAACACGCTATATAACGCGCTTCTGAACAGTCCGGACTTCCACAAACTCGACTTTTCGAAGCTGATCGCCGCAAACGGTGGCGGCATGGCGGTGCAGGAAGCGGTAGCCAAGCGCTGGTACGAGCAGACGCATACGCCGATCATCGAGGGGTACGGTTTGTCGGAGACGTCGCCGTGTGTGACCTGTAATCCGGTCACCGTCACCGAATACAGCGGTACGATCGGCTTGCCGCTGCCGTCGACGGACATCTCGATTCGCGACGACGAAGGCAACGAAGTGCCGCTCGGCCAGCCGGGTGAAATCTGCATCCGCGGTCCCCAGGTGATGGCAGGTTACTGGAACCGGCCGGACGAAACGGCCAAGGTCATGACGCCGGATGGCTTCTTCAAATCGGGCGACGTCGGCTTGATGAACGAAGTCGGCTTCGTCAAGATCGTCGACCGCAAGAAGGACATGATTCTGGTGTCCGGCTTCAATGTTTATCCGAACGAAATCGAGGATGTGGTCGCGAAGCTGCCGGGCGTGTTCGAAGTCGCTGCGGTTGGCGTGCCGGATCAGCACTCGGGCGAAGCGGTGAAGCTGTTCGTCGTGAAGAAGGACCCGGCGCTCACCGATGCGGACATCTTCGCGTACTGCAAGCAGCAGTTGACCGGCTACAAGCGGCCGAAGATCGTCGAATTCCGCACGGAACTCCCCAAGAGCAATGTCGGCAAAATTCTGCGCCGTGAATTGCGCGACGGCCGGGCATAACAACACCGGCGTAACGTAAGGCAATTCAGAAAAAAAGCCCGGCAGACGAAAGTCTGCCGGGCTTTTTTTGTTGAGCCGCCGCCTCGAACGCAAATCAGTCGGCGCGTGCGTGCCATAAAAAAAGGCGCCCGAAGGCGCCTTTGAGGCAAACTGCTTTATTACGACTTATTAGAACTTGTGGCGAATGCCGACGCGAGCCGCGAACTGGTTCTGGTTCGACGAACCCGACAGGCCGTTGATGCCCGCGGTTGCAGCAGTCAGACCACCCGTAGCCGTCAGCGTCTCGCCCAAAGCGTGTTGGTACACACCGATCACATACACGTCGGTACGCTTGGACAGGAAGTAGTCCACGCCAACCGAACCTTGGTGGTACTGGGCACGCGATGCGCCGTCGATTTCCGCGCCGCGCGTGTAGTCGTATGCAGCACCGACCAGCAGCGCCGGGGTCAACTGATACTTGAAGTTGACTTCCGCGTTGTTGAACGTAGCCGATTGGCCCTTGAACGGCGATGCGAACGAAGCACCCAGGTTCGCGAAGCGGATGTTCGAGTACGTCGCACCGATCGTTGCGGCGCCGAACGTGTATGCGCCGCCTGCACCGATCACCTGGTACGTGTTAGCCGAAGCGAAGCCAGCGTAGACCGGCGACTGCACGGCGAAGTTCGACAGGGCACCCGTGTTCGTCGCGGCCGTGCTGCCGGTATTGAACAGGCCGCCCGAAGCTGCCGGGGTGCGTGCGTTCAAGTAGCCAACGCCCAAGACCAACGGACCGTTGTTGTAGCCAGCGCCCAACGACCAGATCTGGTTGCCGGTGAAGTTGCCTGCCTGGCCGCCGAAGCTGTACGTGCCGCCGAACGTCAGGCCGCCGTAGTTAGCGCTCGTGTACTTGACCGTGTTGTTGGTGCGGTACGCGTTGTTGAAGTTGTCGATGTCGCCCGGGTGAGCAGCGATGTAGCCGCCCCACTGGTCGCCGGCTTCCAGCGGACCGACGTAGTCGACCACGGAGTCGTACTGACGACCCAGCGTGACCGTGCCGAACTGGCTCGACAGACCGACGTAAGCTTGACGACCGAACATCAGGCCGCCTTGACCCAGCTTGCCGTTGTTCACGTCAAAGCCGTTTTCCAACACGAAGATTGCCTTCAGGCCACCACCGAGATCTTCCGTGCCGCGCAGGCCGAAACGCGAGCCTTGCATAACACCGCTCGACAGGTTGTACAGGTGCTTGCCGCCCGAATTGGTGTTGATGTTGAAGCCTTCGTCAATGATACCGTACAGGGTCACGCTGCTCTGAGCATGAGCGACGCCTGCAAATGCGCCCAGTGCTGCGAGAGCGAGAAGCGACTTTTTCATCGAATGATCTCCAAGGATTACGAATCTTTTGTACAAGGCGAATATTTATGTTGCGTTGAGGCCTTGCTGTCCAACTTCGCGAGAAGTTGCACGTAATGTAACAAAAGGCATACATGGCACAAAGAAAAAGGAGACGGTGAGGAATGCTCCTGTTTCGTTTACGCAACATGGTCTAAAATCAAAAACTGGCCGCCAAATTCGCTCGGGTCCGAGGTCTTCGTGAGTCCGGTTTTGCGCTGCAAAGCCCTGTCGAGCAGACCTGTCAGCGCGGTAGGCGGTTGTCGAATCACGGGAGTGCTGCATGTTTCTGGACGAATTGATCAGCGAGTTTGATCGGGGTTTACGCTCAATGACGGGCGTGTCGCGGATGAGCCGTCCGTTGCCGGTTCCGCAAGAATCGGCGGCGGAGGCCGCGGAGATCTCGCCGGCGGAACGCGCGCACGCGGCCGCCTTGATGCGGGTGAACCACGTCGGCGAGGTGTGTGCCCAGGCGCTTTATCAGGCTCAAAAGCTGGCGACGAAGTCGCCGTCTTTGCGGGCGGTCTTCAACCGCGCGGCGATCGAAGAAGAGGATCACTTGGCGTGGACCGCAAAGCGCCTCGAAGCGCTCGACTCGCGTCCTAGTCTGTTGAACCCCCTTTGGTACACCGGCGCGTTGGCAATCGGGCTGGCAGCAGGCCGCCTGGGTGATCGCGTCAGCCTCGGCTTCATGGCGGAAACCGAGCGCCAGGTGGAACAGCATCTGGATAGTCATCTGGATCAGTTGCCCGCGGCCGATCGCGAGTCGCGTGCGATCGTCGAGCAGATGCGTGTAGACGAAGTAGAGCACGGTAAATCAGCGATGGACGCAGGCGGCGTCGAGTTGCCGTTTCCAGTGCGCGCACTGATGCGCGCGGTGTCGAAGGTTATGACTCGCACGGCCTATTACATATAAGTTCGACCTATAAATTCACGCCACCTCGTTGAAGTGGGACGGCGCCTCGAGCGCCGTCCTTCTAAAGCACCGAAACCTCCGCAAAACATCCCCCGGTCCCGCTTCACGATCTCTTACATTCCGCGCCTTTCCCCAGTACTTTTCACGTATCACCTTCACAAGTTGCACTAGCTCATTCATTTATAACGGTTTTCCGTTTTATGTCTGACGTGAAGGAGTGGCGCTAAGTCCTTGTTCTAACAAACAAATTTCGCTCGAAAAGCGCGTATCTCCTTGACCCCTGTTTAGCGTTCCTCTAAAGTGGGAGACAGTGTGAGAAAGTGTATTTTTGTGTGATCTCACAGGCGAATTCGGGTAGATTTTCACAGATCGGGCAGTCGGCGCTAAAGCGTCGTAAGAGGGGAGAGCGAAGTGTTCCAAGGGGCGTCGGCGCTGACGCTCGATGCGAAAGGGCGGATGTCGATTCCCTCTCGTTATCGGGATGCGCTGCAGACACAGGCAGAAGGCCGGGTGACGATCACCAAGCACCCGGACGGCTGCCTGTTGCTCTTTCCACGTCCTGAATGGGAAGTCTTCCGCGAGAAGGTTGGCAATCTGCCCATGAACGCGACCTGGTGGCGCCGCATTTTCCTCGGCAATGCAATGGACGTCGACATGGACGGCGCGGGTCGTGTACTCGTGTCGCCGGAACTGCGCATGGCCGGCTCGCTGGAAAAAGAAGTGACCTTGCTCGGCATGGGTCGTCACTTCGAATTGTGGGACGCACAAACTTACGCCGCGAAGGAACAGGCGGCGATCGCCGAGGGCATGCCCGAAGCGCTAAAGAATTTCACGTTCTGATCGCGGCATACATATATGGCACCTGCGATGGGAAACGAATTGCAGCATCGCACGGTGCTGCTGGAAGAGGCGGTCAATGCGCTGGTGACACGCGCGGACGGCGTTTACGTGGACGGTACGTTCGGGCGCGGCGGTCATAGCCGACTGGTGTTGGAGAGGTTGGGGGAATCGGGGCGTCTGATCGCGTTCGACAAAGACCCGCTCGCCATTGCCACGGCTCTGCAGATTACTGATCAGCGCTTCGGCATCGTGCACGAGAGTTTTGCTTCACTGCGTAACGCAATTGCGGAGCGCGGGGTAGGGCGTGTGTCGGGCGTTTTGCTGGATCTGGGCGTGTCGTCGCCGCAAGTCGACGATCCGGAGCGGGGCTTCAGCTTCCGTGCCGACGGCCCGCTCGACATGCGGATGGACCCGACGCGCGGCGAGTCTGCTGCCGACTGGCTGGCGCGGGCCACGGTGCAGGAACTGACGGAGGTGATACGAGATTATGGGGAAGAACGGTTTGCTTTTCAGATTGCAAAGGCGCTTGTTGCTCGCCGGGCAGAGTCCGACCGTCTTGGGCCTCTCGTCAGCACGGGCGAGCTTGCCCAAATCGTGGCTAACGTCGTCAAAACCCGTGAGAAGGGCAAGGATCCGGCAACCCGCACCTTTCAGGCTATACGGATTCACATCAATCAAGAGCTTGCGGAGTTGCAAGTCGTTTTAGACGCAGCATTGTCGTTGCTGGAGCAAGGGGGGCGGCTGGTGGTCATCAGCTTTCATTCGCTCGAGGACCGGATCGTCAAACGATTCATGCAGGCGCACGCCAGTACGCCTGCAGTCGATCGCCGTCTGCCGATTCGCGCAGTCGATCTGCCGAGCCCGCCGCTCAAGATCATCGGCCGCGTGTTCGCAAGCGACGCTGAAGTTGCCGCGAACCCGCGCGCCCGTTCTGCCGTGATGCGCGTGGCGGAGCGGATTGCACCATGAATCGCCTCAATATCTTCCTGCTGATGATCGTGATGGGGTGCGCCTTGTCGGTTGTCAACGCCACCAATCAGCAGCGTCAGATCTTTATCCAGTTGCAGCGCGCTCAATCTCAGGAGCGCCAGCTGCAGCAGGACTATTCGCAGCTTCAATATCAGCAGAGCGCGCTGTCGAAGACCTCGCGCATCGAGCAGATCGCCACGGCCTCGCTGAAAATGCAGGCGGTGAGCACTGGTCGCACCCAATACCTGACGCTTGATCCGGGCGCAGCCAAGGCTGAAGACGCGCCGATCGCGACCTCCGGTCCGGCGTCGGCACCGCTCACGACCCGTCGCGGAGGCGCGCGATGAAAAAATCGTCGGCTCGCAAGAGTGTGGCCTTCTCGGCGAATCCGATCCTGTCGGTGCGCCTGCCGATGTGGCGCTCGAAACTCGTTGTGTTTCTGTTGTTCATGGCGTTCGTCGCGTTGACCGCGCGCGCCTTCTGGATTCAGGGGCCGGGCAACGCGTTCTATCTGAAGCAGGGTGAAATCCGCTATCAGCGCCGGCTCGAACTGCCGGCCACGCGCGGCAAGATTCTCGACCGCAACGGTCTCGTGCTCGCCACAAGTCTGCCGGTGCGCGCCATTTGGGCGATTCCCGAATCGGTGCCGGACGATCTCGGCGCCGACAAGCTGACCGCGCTCGGCAAGCTGCTCGGCATGACTAATAAGGAACTGCGTGCCAAGCTGTCGGAAGACAAGACCTTTGTCTACGTGAAGCGCCAGGTGCCGGTCGACGTCGCCGCACAGGTCACCGCGCTCGACATTCCCGGCATTTATGCGCGCGACGAGTACAAGCGCTTCTATCCGGAAGGCGAGATCACGGCTCACCTGATCGGCTTCACGAACGTCGAAGACGAAGGCCAGGAAGGCGTCGAACTCGGCGACCAGAAGCTGCTGGCCGGCATGTCGGGCAGCCGTCGCGTGATCAAGGACCGGATGGGCCACATCATCGAAGATGTCGACGAACAGGTCGTGCCGCACAACGGCCAGGACGTCGATCTGTCGATCGACAGCAAGATCCAGTACATCGCGTATACGAACCTGAAAGCGGCCGTCGAGAAATTCAAGGCGAAAGCCGGTGCGGCGATGGTGATCGACGTGCGCACTGGCGAAGTGCTGGCGCTCGTCAATTACCCGACATACAACCCGAACGACCGTTCGCACCTGACCGGCGATCAGCTGCGCAACCGCATCCTGACGGACACCTTCGAGCCCGGCTCGATCATGAAGCCGTTCACGGTGTCGCTTGCGCTCGATCTGCACCGCGTGACGCCGACTACACTGGTAGATACGGGGCCGGGCCGCTTTGTGCTCGACGGCGCGCCGATCACCGACGACAGCGCGTTCGGCGTGCTGACGGTGGGCGGTGTGATCCAGAAGTCGAGCAACATCGGCGCGACGAAGATCGCCATGCAGCTCAAGCCCGAAGAGATGTGGAACATGTATACCAGCATCGGTCTCGGCCAGGCGCCGAAGGTCGGCTTCCCAGGCGCGGCGGCGGGCCGTCTGCGTCCGTGGAAGGGCTGGCGCCGTATCGAGCAGGCGACCATGTCGTACGGCTACGGCCTGTCGGTGTCGCTGTTCCAGCTGGGCCGCGCGTACACCGCGATCGCGCATGATGGCGAGATCATGCCGGTGTCGATTTTCCGCACGCCTGGCGATCAGCCGGCGACGGGGCCGCAAATCTTCGCGCCGACCACCGCCCGCGAAGTGCGCGCGATGCTCGAAACCGTGACGGCGCCGGGCGGCACGTCGCCGGATGCGGCCGTGCCGGGCTATCGCGTCGGCGGCAAGAGCGGTACCGCCTACAAGCACGGCGCTCACGGCTACGACCACTCGAAGTACCGCGCGTCGTTCGTCGGCATGGCGCCGATGCCGAATCCGCGCATCGTCGTGGCTGTGTCGGTCGACGAACCGACTGCGGGCAGCCACTTCGGCGGTCAGGTCTCGGGTCCGGTGTTTTCGGCGATCGTCGGCGATACGCTGCGCTCGCTGAATGTGCCACCGGACATGCCGGTCAAACAGATGGTGGTGTCGGACGATTCGGCGCCTGCTGCGCCGAGCGCACCGCCCGCAGCCGCAACGGTGAAAAAACTCTCCACCAGCGGTGGCGCGAAGAAAATGACAATCGCCGCCAACGCAAAAAGCCATCCCGGAGTTGTGCGATGAGCGCGCTGCGTAAGAAACATCCAGCGCGCCGGCAGATTGCCGACGCATTGACCTGGCTGCACGCACGCGTGCAGCCAGGCGCACATCTGCACGCCGACACGCGCTCGCTTGCGGCGGGCGACGCGTTTTTCGCGTACGCAGTCGACGGGGCGGACAACCGTCCGTTCATCGACGGCGCGATCGAGCGTGGCGCGGCAGCGGTGCTGGTTCAGCCGGAAGGTTTCAGCGGCACGATCGATCCGTCCATGACATTGGCCGTACCGGCGCTGAACGAACTGGCAGGCTCGATCGCGAGCGCCTGGTATAACGATCCGAGTGACGCGATGCTGGCTGTCGGCGTCACCGGCACCAACGGCAAGACCTCGTGCAGCCAATGGATCTCGGCGGCGCTGACCGCGCTCGGCACGCGTTGCGCGATCATCGGCACGCTCGGCACCGGTCTGCCGGGCCAACTCGTCCCCACCGGCTTCACGACGCCCGACGCGCCGCAGCTTCAGCGCAGTCTCGCGCAGTTGCGCGATGCGGGTGCTCAGGCGGTGGCGATGGAAGTGTCGTCGCATGCGTTGCATCAAGGCCGTGCGAACGGCACCGCGTTCGACATCGCCGTGTTCACGAACCTCACGCAAGACCACCTCGACTATCACGGCACGTTCGACGCCTACGAAGCCGCGAAGGCGCACCTGTTCGCGTGGCCGGAGCTGCGTGCCGCGGTGATCAACCGCGACGATGCAGCCGGCCGGCGCCTGCTAGCAAGCACGCAAGGGCATGCACGCACGATCGCCTACGGGCTCGACGAAACGCTGCAGGACGTGCCACAGGCCGATGCGTTGCTGTTCGCATCGAACGTCCGCGCCACGGCCACCGGCACGGCGTTTCATCTGACTACATCCGATTGGGGCAACGCCGAAGTCGAAGTGCAAACGCTCGGCGCGTTCAACGTCAGCAATCTGCTCGGCGTGCTCGGCGCGTTGCTCGCCGCCGACGCGCCGTTCGAAGCCGCGCTCGCCGAGCTGGCGAAGCTCGAGCCGGTGAACGGCCGCATGCAGCGCCTGGGTGGCCGCTTGCAGAACGACGAACCGCTCGTCGTGATCGATTACGCGCACACGCCGGACGCGCTGGAAAAGACTTTAGAAGCATTGCGCCCGATGGCGACGGCTCGTGGCGGCGAACTGATCTGCATGTTCGGCTGCGGCGGCGACCGCGACGCGACCAAGCGTCCATTGATGGGCGCGATCGCCGAGAAGCTCGCCGACGGCGTGGTCGTGACCAGCGACAACCCGCGCAGCGAAGATCCGCAAGCGATCATCGAACAGATTGCCGCCGGCATGAAAGACGCGTCGAAGGCACGCTGCATCGAGGACCGCGCGAGCGCGATCCTGCAAGCGATCCGCGGCGCAGCGCGCGAAGACGTCATCGTGCTGGCCGGCAAGGGGCACGAAGCAACACAGGAAATCATGGGTAAGAAACGCGCTTTCTCCGATCAGGACCACGCTCGCCTCGCGCTTGCCGCGCGGGCGACGCACGCACGCGGAGGTGGCGAATGACGATGTTCTCGCTGCGCGAAGCCGCCGCGCTGATTCCCGGCGCCACCGTGCTCGGTGACGACGGCGTCACGTTCGAACGCGTGTCGACTGATAGCCGCAGCGCCGGTCCGGGCGATCTGTTCGTCGCGATCAAGGGTGAGCGTTTCGATGCGCACGACTTCCTGCCGGAAGTCGCCTCGCGCAACGTCACGGCCGCGTTGGTCACGCGCGTTCCCGACGACTGGCGCGTGCCCGCCTTGCGTGTGGCTGATACGCGCGTCGCATTGGGCACCCTTGCACGCGGCTGGCGTCGCAAGTTCAGCATGCCGCTCGTTGCGGTGACGGGCAGCAACGGCAAGACCACGGTCAAGGAAATGATCGCGTCGATCTTCGCCGCTGCGGTCGGCGCGGATGCCCGCCTCGCGACTGCGGGCAATTTCAACAACGACATCGGCTTGCCGCTGACGCTGTTCCGTCTGCACGCCGCGCATCGCCTGGCGGTGGTCGAACTCGGCATGAACCATCCGGGTGAAACGTCGTTGCTCGCGAAGATCGCCGAGCCCACCGTCGCGGTAGTGAACAACGCGCAGCGCGAGCATCAGGAATTCATGGCGACCGTCGAAGCGGTCGCGCTCGAACACGCGAGCGTGATTCACGCGCTGTCCCCGGAAGGCGTCGCCGTGTTCCCGGCTGACGACGCATACGCAAGCATCTGGCGCGTCGCGGCGACCGGCAACCGGATCATCGACTTCGCTTTGAACTCCGATGAGCGCGTCACCGAAGCTGCCGTAACAGGCACGTTCGCAGGCAACGTTCTGAGCATCGGCACGCCGGAAGACCACATCGACGTCACGCTGCAAGTGCTAGGCGACCACAACGCGCACAACGCATTGGCCGCGACCGCAGCCGCGTTGGCCGCGGGCGTCTCGCTCGATGCGATCAAGCTAGGCCTCGAATCGTTCGGTGCGGTGAAAGGCCGTTTGCAGGTCAAGCACGCCGCGCTCGGCACGCTCGCCGGCGCAACCGTGATCGACGACACCTACAACGCGAATCCCGACTCGATGCGCGCCGCGATCGACGTGCTCGTGTCGCAAACGTCGCCGCGCGTGCTGGTGATGGGTGACATGGGCGAAGTCGGCGACAACGGTCCGGCGTTTCACCGCGAAATCGGTGCATACGCGAAAGAACGCGGTATCGACGCGCTGTACGCACTGGGCGACGCCTCGCGCGACGCCTGCACCGCGTATGGCGCGGGCGCGCATCACGTCGCCGATGTCGGCACGCTGATCGCCCAATTGCAGCAGGCCGGTTTCGGTCCCGCTGCAACGCTTCTCGTGAAAGGCTCGCGCTTCATGCAAATGGAGCGCGTGGTGGACGCCGTAACGAGTCCACAACCCAACGCAGCGGGCAGTGCGCCCGCTGCACATTGAAATAGAAGGACCGAAGCATGCTACTGGCGCTGGCGCAATGGCTGCAGAATGACGCAAGCTTCTTGCGCGTGTTCAGTTATCTGACTTTCCGTGCGGTGATGGCAACCATCACCGCGCTGCTGATCGGGCTCGTCTGTGGCCCGTGGGTGATCCGCAAGCTGACCGCGATGAAGGTCGGCCAGGCCGTTCGTAAAGACGGTCCGCAAACGCACCTCGTCAAATCCGGTACGCCGACAATGGGCGGCGTGCTGATTTTGCTAGGTATCGCAGTGGCGACGCTGCTGTGGGCCGATCTGACCAACCGTTTCATCTGGATCGTGATGCTGGTCACGTTCGGCTTCGGCGTGATCGGCTGGGTCGACGATTACCGCAAGGTGGTCTACAAGGACCCGCGCGGTATGTCGTCGCGCGAAAAGTACTTCTGGCAATCGGTGATCGGCTTGTTCGCCGCGGTTTATCTGGCGTTTAGCGTGTCCGAAGCCAGCAATGTGCGCGTGTTCGACCTGTTCATGGCGTGGGTGCGCAGCGGCTTGTCGATGGGCTTGCCGGCGCGTGCCGACCTGATGCTGCCATTCGTCAAATCGATCAGCTATCCGCTCGGCGTGTGGGGTTTCATCGTCCTGACGTATCTGGTGATCGTCGGCGCGAGCAACGCGGTCAATCTCACCGACGGTCTCGACGGCCTCGTGATCATGCCGGTCGTGCTGGTCGGTGCGTCGCTCGGGGTGTTCGCGTATGTGATGGGCAGCTCGGTCTACTCGAAGTACCTGCTGTTTCCGCATATCGCCGGCGCCGGTGAACTGCTGATTTTCTGTTCGGCGATGGGCGGGGCAGGGCTCGCGTTTCTGTGGTTCAACACGCACCCGGCACAGATGTTCATGGGCGACGTCGGCGCGCTGGCACTGGGCGGCGCGCTCGGCACCGTCGCGGTGATCGTGCGTCAGGAAATCGTGCTGTTCATCATGGGCGGCATTTTCGTCGCGGAGACGCTCTCCGTGATGTTGCAGGTTACGTGGTTCAAGTTCACCAAGCGCCGCTTCGGCGAAGGGCGGCGGCTCTTCAAGATGGCGCCGCTGCATCACCATTTTGAATTGTCGGGCTGGAAGGAAACGCAGGTGGTCGTGCGTTTCTGGATCATCACGCTGATGTTGTGTCTGTTCGGTTTGTCCACGCTCAAGCTGCGTTAAGAAGTTGCAGGAATAAAGGGAAGCAAGCGATGTTTGGCGAGAAGTTTCGGGATCGGCAAAAGCCGATGGTGCTCGTGCTGGGACTCGGTGAATCCGGTCTCGCGATGGCGCGCTGGTGCGCGCGGCACGGTTGTCGGCTGCGTGTGGCCGATACGCGCGAGGTGCCGCCGAACCTGCCCGCACTGGAAGCGCACGGCGTCGATGCCGAGTTCATCGGCGGCCCGTTTTCGCCGGTGCTGCTCGATGGCGTCGAACTGGTTGCGATCAGCCCGGGTTTGTCGCCGCTTGCCGCCGATCTGCTGCCGCTGATCAGCGCTGCACGTGAGCAGGACATCCCCGTGTGGGGCGAACTCGAGTTCTTCTCGCAAGCACTGAAGACGCTCGGCGAAAGCGGTTACGCGCCGAAGGTGATCGCGATCACCGGCACCAACGGCAAGACGACGACGACGAGCCTGGCCGGCCTGCTGTGCGAACGCGCCGGCAAGAAGGTCGCGGTGGCGGGCAACATCAGTCCGGCCGCGCTGGACAAACTGACCGAAGCGATCGACAACACCGCTTTGCCCGACGTATGGGTTCTGGAACTGTCCAGCTTCCAGCTGGAAACCGCGCACACGTTTACGCCGGACGCAGCGGTCGTTCTGAACATCACGCAAGATCACCTGGATTGGCACGGCGGCCTCGATGCGTACGCTGCTGCGAAGGGCCGCATCTTCGGTACACAAACCGTGCGTGTGCTGAACCGCGACGACGCACGCGTGATGGCGCTCGCGCCGTCAGGCGGCAGCGACGCGGCGATGATCACGTTTGGCGTGACCGAGCCGAAGAACGACGGCGACTACGGTTTGCTGCGCGATAACGGCATCGTCTGGCTGGTCGAAGCGCACGATCGCGACGCCGGCGACGAATCCCCCAATCTCCCAAGGGGACTTCCTTCGGGGCGGGGGACTTCTTTCGGGGCGACGGCGCCGACGCGCCGTCGCAAGCATGAAGTGAGCGCGGCGCCGAACATCGCGCTCAAGCGACTGATGCCCGCCGACGCCTTGCGTATTCGCGGTCTGCACAATGCCGCCAACGCGCTGGCCGCGTATGCGTTGGCGCGTGCGATCGGTCTGCCGGGCGCGCCGCTCCTGCACGGCTTGCGCGAATACCGCGGCGAACCGCATCGGGTTGAATTGATCGCATCGATCGAAGGCATCGATTATGTCGACGACAGCAAGGGCACCAACGTCGGCGCGACAGTTGCCGCGCTCGACGGCCTCGCGCAGCGCGCGGTGCTGATCGCCGGCGGTGACGGCAAGGGCCAGGATTTCGATCCTCTCGCCGAGCCGGTCATGCGCTGGTGCCGCGCCGTGATGCTGATCGGCCGAGATGCGCCACGGATTCGCGCCGCGCTGGAACACACCGGCATCGCGCTGACCGATCACGCGACGCTCGAAGAAGCCACGCGTGCGGCTACAGCGCTGGCGCAACCGGGTGACGCCGTGCTGCTGTCGCCGGCCTGCGCGAGCTTCGACATGTTCAAGGGTTACGCGCATCGTGCGGCGGTGTTCCGCAGCACGGTGAAAGACATCGCTGCCGAACGGGGGACGATGATATGAGCTGGTCGGAACGTTTCGGTTCGCGCCTTGCCGGGTCCCGTGCCGGTCAAGGCGACGCAGGCAGCGCAAGCAGCACCGGTCGCGCGTCTGGCCGCACCGGCGGCAGCGGTCTATCGAGCGCCGTCAACGGCGTGCGTCCGTTGCGTTCGCGGATGCTCGACTACGATCACTCGCTGCTGTGGGTGGTCGTCGCGTTGCTGGGTCTTGGTGTCGTGATGGTGTATTCAGCGTCGATCGCGATGCCCGATTCGCCGAAGTACGCGTCGTATCGCGACTACGCGTTCCTCGTGCGTCAGATCATCTTCGTGGTGATGGGCTCGGTGATTGGCGTCGTGTCGTTCCGCATTCCGATCTCGACGTGGGACAAGTACGCGCCGAAGCTCTTCCTGATTTCGCTGGTCGCGCTGGTGATCGTGCTGATCCCGCACGTCGGCAAGGGCGTGAACGGCGCGCGCCGCTGGATTCCGCTCGGCATCACGAACATGCAGCCGTCGGAAATCATGAAGCTCGCCGTGACGATCTACGCGGCGAACTACACGGTGCGCAAACAGGAATACATGCACAGCTTCGCCAAGGGCTTTCTGCCGATGGCGGTCGCGGTGGGTCTCGTCGGCGCGCTGCTGCTGCTCGAGCCGGACATGGGCGCGTTTATGGTGATCGCCGCGATCGCGATGGGCGTGCTGTTCCTCGGCGGTGTGAACGGCAAGCTGTTCGGTGGTCTCGTGGCTACCGCGGTGGGCACGTTCAGCTTGCTGGTGTGGGCGTCGCCGTGGCGTCGCGAGCGGATCTTCGCTTACCTCGATCCGTGGGACGACCGTTACGCGCAAGGCAAGGCCTATCAATTGACGCACTCGCTGATCGCTTTCGGGCGCGGCGAGTGGTTCGGCGTGGGTCTCGGCGGCAGCGTCGAGAAGCTCAACTATCTGCCGGAAGCGCATACCGACTTCATCCTCGCGGTGATCGGCGAGGAACTCGGTTTTGTCGGCGTGCTGGTCGTGATCCTGATGTTCTACTGGATCGTGCGCCGTTCGTTCGAGATCGGCCGTCAGGCGCTCGCGCTCGACCGCACGTTTGCAGGTTTGGTGGCGAAGGGCGTCGGCATCTGGTTCGGCGCGCAGACCTTCATCAACATGGGCGTGAACCTCGGCTTGCTGCCGACCAAAGGCCTCACGTTGCCGCTCGTCAGCTACGGCGGTTCGGGCATCGTGTTGAACTGCGTCGCGGTGGCGGTGTTGATGCGTGTCGATTATGAAAATCGTGTGCTGATGCGTGGGGGGAAGGTATGAGCCCCATGCAGCAGCGCACGATTTCGGCGAAGGCTAACTTCGTGCGCGAAGCGCGCGAAGTTAAGCGCAGCGGCCGAAGCCAAAACGAATTTTCATTCATGTTGATGCGCGGGGGCAAAGTATGACCGCTCTGCCGCAACGCACGCTGATGGTGATGGCCGGCGGCACCGGGGGACACGTGTTCCCGGGGCTCGCGGTCGCGCACCTGATGCAGGCGTGGGGCTGGAAGGTCGTCTGGCTCGGCAACCCGGCCGGGATGGAAGCGACGCTAGTGCCGAAGCACGGCATCCCGATGGAATACGTGCGCTTCGGCGGTCTGCGCGGCAAGGGCATAAAAACCAGGCTGATGCTGCCGCTGAATCTGCTACGCGCCTGCATGCAAAGCTTGAGCGTGCTGCGTCGCGTGAAGCCTGACGTCGTGCTCGGCATGGGCGGCTACATCACGTTCCCCGCAGGTCTGATGACCGCGCTGAGCGGCCGGCCGCTGGTGCTGCATGAACAGAATTCGATTGCGGGTCTGGCGAACAAGGTGCTCGCCAAAGTCGCCAAACGCGTGCTGGTTGCGTTCCCGAACGCGCTGCCGCACGGCGAATGGACCGGAAACCCGATTCGTGCGGAACTTGCGCGCGCAATTGCACCCAAAGCACGCTACGCGCAGCGCAGCGGTCCATTGAATGTGCTGGTCGTTGGCGGCAGTCTGGGCGCGGCGGCATTGAATGAAGTGGTGCCGCGCGCGGTCGCGCTGCTCTCGCCGAACGAACGTCCGCGCATCGTGCATCAGGCGGGCGCCAAGCATATTGAAGCGCTGCGTGAGCACTATGCGTCAGCGGGTTTGCAAACCGCTGACGGTGAGCAACCCGACGTAGAACTCGTGCCGTTCATCGACGATATGACGAGCGCCTACGCGAAAGCAGATCTGGTGATCTGCCGTTCGGGCGCGATGACGGTGTCGGAGATTTCAGCGGTAGGGGTGGCGGCGTTTTTCGTGCCGTTCCCATTTGCAGTAGACGATCACCAAACAACTAATGCAGCGTTTCTCGCCGACAACGGCGGGGCGCTGGTCGTGCAGCAACGCGATCTGTCGGCGGACAAGCTCGCCGACTGGTTGCGCAGCCAGACGCGAGAGACCCTCGCGGAGATGGCGGAGCGTTCGCGCTCGCTCGCGAAACCCGACGCCACAGAACAGGTCGCACAGATTTGCGCGACCGTGGCCGGTTGGACCCCGAGCCCGAGCCTGGAAGGAAAGCAATGAAACACATCGTCAAACACATTCATTTTGTCGGCATCGGCGGTGTCGGCATGAGCGGCATCGCAGAGGTGCTGGTCAATCTCGGCTATCAGGTGAGCGGCTCGGATCTCACGAGCAACCCGGTTACCGATCGCCTCGCCGCGCTCGGCGCGCGAATCGCTATCGGCCACGCGGCGGAGAACATCGAGGGTGCGAATGCGGTGGTCGTCTCGACGGCCGTGCGCAGCGACAACCCGGAAGTGCTGGCGGCGCGTCATCGCCGGATTCCGATCGTGCCGCGCGCGGTGATGCTTGCGGAACTGATGCGCCTGAAGCAGGGCATCGCGATTGCCGGCACGCATGGCAAGACCACCACCACCTCGCTGGTGGCGAGCGTGCTGGCGGCGGGCGGCCTCGATCCGACTTTCGTGATCGGCGGCCGCTTGATCAGCGCGGGCGCGAATGCTCGTCTGGGTACGGGCGATTTCATCGTCGCCGAAGCGGACGAGTCGGATGCGTCGTTCCTGAATCTGTTCCCGGTTATCGAAGTCATCACGAACATCGACGCCGATCACATGGACACCTACGGCCACGACTTCGCGCGGCTCAAGCAGGCGTTCATCGAATTCACGCATCGGTTGCCGTTCTACGGTATCGCGGTCCTGTGCGTCGACGATCCGAACGTGAAGGAGATCCTGCCGTTCGTGTCGAAGCCGATCATCCGCTACGGCTTCGCGCCGGATGCGCAGGTGCGCGCGGTCAACGTCGAAGCACGCGGGGACAAGATGCATTTCACGGCAATGCGCGAAGACGCGCCGCCGATCGACATCGTGCTGAACCTGCCCGGCGAGCACAACGTGCAGAACGCTTTGGCCGCGATTGCAATTGCGACTGAACTTGAAGTGAAAGATGCCGATATCCAGCGAGCACTGGCGGACTTCAACGGCGTGGGCCGGCGCTTCCAGCGCTATGGCGAAGTGCCGGTTGTGTCAGAAGGGAAGGCCGCCGGCGCGTACACGCTGGTCGACGACTACGGCCATCACCCGGTCGAAATGGCGGCGACGGTGGCGGCGGCGCGCGGTGCGTTTCCGGGGCGGCGGCTGGTGCTGGCATTCCAGCCGCACCGCTTCACGCGCACGCGCGATTGCTTCGAAGATTTTGTGAAGGTGCTGTCGACGGTCGATGCACTTGTGCTGACCGAGGTCTATTCAGCGGGCGAGGCGCCGATCGTCGCCGCTGACGGTCGCGCGTTGGCGCGTGCGCTGCGCGTCGCGGGCAAAGTCGAGCCGGTGTTCGTCGATACGGTGGATGAAGTGCCGGACGCGCTCTCAGCAGTGGTGCGCGACGGCGATGTGGTGATCACGATGGGCGCGGGTTCGATCGGCGGTGTGCCGGGACGCCTCGCGCAGGAAACGAAGGTGTGAGATGAGCAGTATTAAATCGGACCAACTCGCAAAACAATTCGGCAAAGTGGCAGTGCTGCTCGGTGGCGATTCCGCCGAGCGCGAGGTGTCGCTCAATTCCGGCCGCCTCGTGCTGCAAGGTCTGCGCGACGCCGGTATCGACGCGCATCCGTTCGATCCGGCCGAGCGTCCGCTCGCCGCGTTGAAGGATGAAGGCTTCGTTCGCGCGTTCAACGCGCTGCATGGCGGCTACGGCGAAAACGGCCAGATTCAGGGCGCGCTCGATTTCTACGGCATCCGTTACACGGGTAGCGGCGTGCTCGGTTCGGCGCTCGGTCTCGACAAATTCCGCACCAAGCTCGTGTGGCAGCAACTCGGTATTCCGACGCCGTCGTTCGAAGCCGTGCTGCGTGGCGACGACTACGAATCACGCGCTAAAGAGATCGTCGCGAAGCTCGGTCTGCCGCTGTTCGTGAAGCCGGCCAGCGAAGGTTCGAGCGTCGCCGTGATCAAGGTGAAAAGTGCCGACGCATTGCCGGCGGCGCTGATCGAAGCGGTGAAGTACGACAAGATCGTCGTGGTCGAAAAGAGCATTGAAGGCGGTGGCGAATACACCGCGTGCATCGCCGGCGATCTGGATCTGCCGGTGATCCGCATCGTGCCGGCCGGCGAGTTCTACGACTACCACGCGAAGTACATCGCCAACGACACGCAGTACCTGATTCCGTGCGGCCTGGAACCGGACGAGGAAGCGCGTCTGAAAGTGCTGGCGCGCCGCGCATTCGACGTGCTCGGCTGCACCGATTGGGGCCGCGCCGATTTCATGCTCGACGCGCACGGCAATCCGTATTTTCTCGAAGTGAACACGGCGCCTGGGATGACCGATCACTCGCTGCCGCCGAAGGCGGCGCGTGCGGTGGGCATCAGCTACCAGGAACTGGTTGTCGGCGTGTTGGCGCTGACGCTGAAGGACTAACCGGGACAACCCGAAAGCAACACCATGTGGAACAACGTTCGCCAGCTCAATCTCGCCGCCAACGCATTGCATGCGTTGCTGGTGCTCGTGCTGCTGGCGGCGGGCGGTTACTGGCTGATCCAGCGCCCGAATTTCGCGCTGCGCGAAATCCAGATCGATGGAGACACCGAGCACATCAATTCGCCGACGGTGCGCGCCGGTGTAGTAGGGCGGTTGAAGGGCAACTTTTTTACGGTGGATCTCGACGTCGCACGGCAGGCGTTCGAGCAGATGCCGTGGGTGCGTCATGCGAGCGTGCGCCGCGTCTGGCCGAATGCACTAGCTGTCACGCTCGAAGAGTACAAACCGCTGGGGACGTGGGGCAGCGATCAGCTGGTCAGCGTCGACGGCGAGCTGTTCACCGCGAACCAGGGCGAGCTCGAAGAAGAGCTGCCTGCGTTCGACGGCCCGGACGGCACGGCAAAAGAAGTTGTTGCGCGTTATCGTGACTTCAGGAAGTGGTTTGCGCCGCTGGGCGCGACGCCGGATGAAGTGACACTGTCGCCGCGTTACGCGTGGACGGTGAAGCTGTCGAACGGCATGCAGGTGGAACTTGGGCGCGAACGCAATCAGGACACGCTGCTCGATCGCAGCAAGCGCCTGACCGCGGCGTGGAACGCGGTGACGCAACGTTGGGGAAAGGATATCGAGTATGCGGACTTGCGCTATCCGAACGGTTTCGCGATTCGTGCCGCTGGCATGCGCTTTATCAGCGAACCCGACAAGGGCAAGAAGTAAACGGACATCACACGCAATGAGCACGCTATGAGTAAAGACTATAAAGATCTGCTGGTCGCCCTCGACATTGGGACGGCGAAGGTGGTGGCCATCGTCGCCGAACTGAAAGGCGAAGGTCACTACGAGGTGATCGGACTCGGCCAGAGCGAGTCGAAGGGGCTCAAAAAAGGCGTGGTGGTGAACATCGAGGCCACCGTGCAGTCCATTCAGCGTGCGCTCGAAGAAGCCGAGCTGATGGCCGATTGCAAGATCACAAACGTATTTACCGGGATCGCCGGCAGCCATATCCGCAGCTTCAATTCGAGCGGCATGGTGGCGATCAAGGAGAAAGAAGTCACGCAGACAGATGTGGCGCGCGTGATCGAGACGGCCAAGGCGATCAACATCCCGACCGATCAGCAGGTGCTGCACATCCTGACGCAGGAATTCATCATCGACGGCCAGGAAGACGTGCGCGAGCCGATCGGCATGAGCGGCATCCGGCTGGAAGTGAAGGTGCACATCGTGACCGGCGCGGTGAGCGCGGCGCAGAACATCGTCAAGTGCGTGCGCCGTTGCGGGCTCGAAGTGAACGATTTGATCTTGCAGCCGCTGGCGTCGTCGCTGGCGGTGCTGACGGAAGACGAAAAGGAACTGGGCGTGGTGCTGGTCGATATCGGCGGCGGCACGACGGACATCGCGATTTTCAGCGAAGGCGCGATTCGCCACACGGCGGTGATTCCGATCGCCGGCGACCAGATCACCAGCGACATCGCGATGGCCTTGCGCACGCCGACGCCGGATGCGGAAGACATCAAGGTCGATTACGGCATCGCCAAGCAGGCGCTGGCCGATCCGGACGAGATGATCGAAGTGCCGGGGCTGGGCGAGCGCGGTCCGCGCACGCTGTCGCGCCAGGCGCTGGCGGCGGTGGTCGAACCGCGTGTCGAAGAACTGTTTTCGCTCGTGCAGCAAGTGGTGCGCGAGTCGGGTTACGAGGAACTGCTGAGCTCCGGCGTGGTGCTGACCGGCGGCGCGTCGATGATGCTCGGCATGGTCGAACTCGGCGAGGACATTTTCCTGAAGCCGGTGCGCATCGGCGTGCCGGAATACGCGGGCGGTCTTGCGGACGTGGTGCGTAACCCGCGTTACTCGACGGCGATGGGCTTGCTCGTCGAAGGGCGCTCGCAACGGATGCGCGGCCGCAAGGTCGCGGTGCAGTCGGGGTCGATGGGCCAGGTCTTCACGCGAATGAAAGACTGGTTCCTCGGCAACTTCTAACGAATTCGCTTTTGAACGGTTTTACGTAAACACGCGCTGGTGCCGGCGGCCGGCGCGCGACAGGGGGTTGCCCGATCTCCTGCCGAATAACGGCCGAGTGGCTGCAATTTTTTATCTTGACGGAGGCAACATGGAATTCCAGATGCTGGAAACCGAAACGAACGGCACCATCATCAAGGTGGTCGGAGTAGGTGGCGCTGGCGGCAATGCCGTTCAGCACATGATCAACAAAGGCGTGCAAGGCGTCGATTTCATCGTGATGAACACGGACGCCCAGGCACTGTCGCGTTCGCGCGCAACTGCGGTGATCCAGCTCGGCAATACGGGTCTTGGCGCTGGTGCCAAGCCGGAAATGGGCCGCGCGGCAGCAGAAGAAGCACGTGAACGCATCGCCGACGCGCTGCTCGGCGCGCACATGGTGTTCATCACCGCCGGCATGGGCGGCGGCACGGGTACGGGAGCCGCGCCCGTGGTCGCGCAGATCGCCAAGGAAATGGGTATCTTGACCGTTGGCGTGGTCAGCAAGCCGTTCGAATTCGAAGGCGGCAAGCGGATGCGCGTTGCAGAAGCTGGTTCGCAGCAACTGGAGGATCACGTCGACTCGCTGATCGTCGTTCTGAACGACAAGCTGTTCGAGGTGATGGGCGATGACGCCGAGATGGACAAGTGCTTCCAGTGCGCCGATGACGTTCTGAACAACGCAGTTGCCGGTATCGCCGAAATCATCAATGTCGACGGTCTGGTGAACGTCGACTTCGAAGACGTGAAGACGGTGATGGGCGAGCAAGGCAAGGCGATGATGGGCACGGCGACGGTCGCCGGCGTCGATCGCGCGCGTCTGGCCGCGGAGCAGGCTGTTGCCAGCCCGCTGCTGGAAGGTGTGGATCTGTCGGGCGCGCGTGGCGTGCTGGTCAACATCACGTCGAGCCGTTCGCTGCGTCTGTCGGAAACGCGCGAAGTGATGAACACCATCAAGAGCTATGCCGCAGAAGACGCTACGGTGATCTTCGGCGCGGTGTACGACGATGCAATGGGCGACGCGCTGCGCGTAACGGTCGTGGCAACGGGTCTGGGCCGTGCGGCGAAGAAGCAGCAATCGGCACCGATGACGCTGCTGCGCACCGGCACGGACAACCAGCCGATCAGCACGATGCAACACGCAGCGTACGCACCGTCGCACGCCAGTACGGCCGATTACGGCGCGCTGGATACGCCGGCTGTGTGGCGCACGTCGCGCGATACGGCGGCTTCGCACGTGCAGGCGCTGCAGGAAAAGGGCGTCGATACGTACGACATTCCGGCGTTCTTGCGCAAGCAGGCGGACTGAGCGCACGAGCAGGCTTTCGCTGCGGCGCTGCTTTTTAGCACCGGCAGACGAATGCACGAGCGTGGCGGGTGAACGGCGAACAGGCCGCGTATCGTCAGATTCGCGGCAAGGACAGGTGCCCTCTTCGGATTCGCGAAGCGGAATGGGCGACTGTCGCCGGATGGCGGGGTCTTCAATCGGACAACCGCTGCATTTCACTGCGACACGACAACGTGCGAGCGTGCTTCGCATCGATGCAAAGGACTGAGCATGATTCAGACAGGTGAAAGGCTGCCCGACGCGACGCTCTTCGAGTTCGTCGAAGACGCGCGTGCGGGCTGCACGATCGGGCCTAACAGCTTCGACGTGCGCGAGCAGACGGCGGGCAAGCGCGTGGTGATCTTCGGATTGCCGGGCGCGTTCACGCCGACCTGTTCGGCCAAACATGTACCGGGTTACGTCGAGCACGCCGAGCAGTTGCGCGCTCTTGGCATCGACGAGATCTGGTGCGTGTCCGTCAACGACGCGTTCGTAATGGGCGCGTGGGGACGCGATCAGCACGCCTCGGGCAAGGTGCGCATGATGGCGGACGGCAGTGCGGCTTTCACGAAGGCGCTCGGTCTAGAGCAGGATTTGTCGGCGCGCGGCATGGGGATCCGTTCCCAGCGCTACGCGATGGTGGTCGACGACGGCGTGGTCAAGACGTTGAGCGTCGAGGCTGCCGGCAAATTTGAAGTCAGCGATGCAGGGAGTATCCTCGCTACGTTGAGCTAGTTGCTGGGCGTCTGAAGCCTTCGCCCTGAGTTTGCGCGGTAAGCGCGTTGTAGCAGGGCAACGGATAATAAGACGCTTTTGTGACAGGCCGTTACGCGGGCCGATGACCGGGAACGCCTCCGTTCCGGACATCGGCCCGTCACGCTTTCCCTGACGAGTGCCCATCGAGTAATGCAGCGAAACAGATTGATACGTTCCGTGCAAAGACGCTCCTTAGGGTATTGGAGTATAATTCGCGCTATGGAATAAAAAGTCCCGATTGGGATTTTCAATCGAATAGAAGATCACCATGTTGAAGCAGCGCACTATCAAATCAATCGTCAAGACAGTCGGCATCGGCTTGCATTCCGGCCGCAAAGTCGACTTGACGCTCCGCCCGGCGGCGCCGGACACAGGCATCGTGTTTTCGCGCGTGGATTTGCCCACGCCGGTGGATATTCCCGCGTCGGCGATGGCGATTGGCGACACGCGTCTGGCTTCCGTGTTGCAGAAAGACGGCGCGCGGGTGTCGACGGTCGAGCATTTGATGTCCGCGTGCGCGGGTCTCGGCATCGACAATCTGTATGTCGATGTCACCGCCGAAGAAATCCCGATCATGGACGGTAGTGCAGGGTCTTTCGTGTTTCTGATTCAATCGGCCGGTATTGAAGAGCAGAACGCGGCGAAGAAATTCATTAAGGTCACCAAGCCGGTCGAAATCCGCGACGGCGACAAGTTCGCGCGGCTCGACCCGTATTTCGGTTTCAAGCTGAAATTCACGATCGATTTCCGTCACCCGGCTGTCGATAAAACCGGTCAGGCGCTGGAAGTGGACTTTGCCAATACGTCGTACGTGCGGGAAATTGCCCGTGCGCGCACGTTCGGCTTTGCACATGAAGTGGAAATGATGCGCGAACTGGGTTTGGCACGCGGCGGCAGCATGGATAATGCGATCGTGCTGGACGAATACCGCATTCTGAATAACGACGGCCTGCGTTACGACGACGAATTCGTAAAGCACAAGATGCTCGACGCGATCGGCGATCTGTACGTGGTCGGCCATCCGTTGCTGGCGTCGTACACGGCGTACAAGTCGGGCCACGGCCTGAACAACGCGCTGCTGCGCGAACTGCTGGCGCATGAAGATGCGTACGAAATCGTCACCTTCGACGACACGCAGAAGGCGCCTCGCGGCTTTGCGTACGAAACGCAGACGGCATTTGCATAACGTCGTCATGGCTTCGGATGAATTTTCCGCAGCGAATGGATGAAAAATAAGCGGCCCATCTGGGCCGCTTATTTTTTGTTCAGCGATTTCTCCGATGCCGCGCTGCCATTTTCGCCAGCGCCTCCTGCAACGGCGACGGCGCGAGCGATTCGGAAAGCGCGTGCAAGGCGTCCGCGCCAACGGGCGTCATGCGCGCCTGCTTGATGGGCGGCGGCTCCTTGGCTGGTTGAGGCCGCACGCGGATTCTCAGCGCATTGACTGGCCAGCCGCGCTGCTGCAGATCCGACAACAGCCGCGGTTCCATATGCCGCAGGCGCGCCGCCAGCGCGTTGTGTCCGGCAAACAGGGCCAGTACGCCTTCCTTGATGAAGCTCGGCTCGACGCTGGTTGCCAGATAATCGGGAAGCAACTCCCGCAGGTCCTTTTCGAGCGCGGCAATCTGTTCGACGCCCGCGCGCAGGGCCGCGAACGCGTCGGTGCGATTAAGCACTTCGGCGACGGGCTGCGGGCGGCGCGCGTTGAACTGCTTGGACGGCGGCCTTGAAAAGGACGGAAAACGGCTCATGTTTGATGATGACGGCGTGTTCGCGCCCAATGCGCGTTCACGTCGCGATTGTACCGCGCAGGATGCACGCGGGCCTGCCTCAATGCGTACCGTCAGACGGCGCTGCGGCGGGCTTCGGATGCGTTGCCGCCGTCGCGCTGCTGTCACAGGCGCGGGCGGGGGCGCGTGCTAAAATGCCCGATTCGAATTCACTCTTGGACTAAGCCGCCGAGGCACTTCCGACCCCGGAGCGCACGTGCACGAACTGCACGCCGCGAGCCCAGCCGAAGCCGCGACGCAGACACCGATCCGATGACCACCGGTTTTCTACAGAAGATTTTTGGCAGCCGCAACCAGCGGCTAGTCAAGCAATATCAAAAGACCGTCGCGGCGATCAATGCGCTCGAGCCGCAGATCGAGCAATTGACGGACGATCAACTGCGCGCGAAAACGGGTGAATTCCGCCAGCGCATCGCGAGCGGCGAGTCGCTCGACAAGCTCCTGCCGGAGGCCTTCGCGGTGTGCCGCGAGGCCAGCAAGCGGACGCTGAAAATGCGCCACTTCGACGTGCAGTTGATCGGCGGCATGGTCCTGCATTACGGCAAGATCGGCGAAATGCGCACCGGCGAAGGCAAGACGCTCGTCGCTACGCTGCCGGTCTACCTGAATGCGCTGTCCGGCCGCGGCGTGCACGTCGTGACGGTCAACGATTACCTCGCACAGCGCGACGCCGAATGGATGGGGCGTCTTTACAACTTCCTCGGTCTGTCGGTCGGCATCAATTTGTCGCAGATGGATCATGGCGCGAAGCAGGAAGCGTACGCCGCCGACATCACGTACGGCACCAACAACGAATTCGGCTTTGACTACCTGCGCGACAACATGGTCTACGAGACCGACGCGCGCGTGCAGCGGGCGTTGAATTTCGCGGTGGTCGACGAGGTCGACTCGATCCTGATTGACGAAGCTCGTACACCGCTGATCATTTCTGGCCAGGCAGAAGATCACACCGAACTCTACGTGCGGATGAACGCGCTGCCGCCGCTGCTCGAACGCCAGATCGGTGAAGAGAAGGCCGACGGCACCGGCGTCGAAAAACCGGGCGACTACACGCTGGACGAGAAAGGCCGCCAGGTGTTCCTGACGGAATCGGGTCACGAAAAGGCTGAGCGTCTGCTCGCCGAGTGGGGCCTGATCGGCGAGGGCGAAAGCCTGTACGCGCCACAGAACATCACACTGATGCACCACGTGTACGCCGCGCTGCGCGCACACACGCTGTTCTTCAAGGATCAGCACTATGTCGTGCAGAACGGCGAAGTGGTGATCGTCGATGAGTTTACCGGTCGTCTGATGTCGGGCCGCCGCTGGTCGGACGGCCTGCACCAGGCTGTCGAGGCGAAGGAACACGTCAAGATTCAGAGCGAGAACCAAACGCTCGCGTCGATCACGTTCCAGAACTACTTCCGTATGTACGCAAAGCTGTCCGGCATGACCGGCACGGCCGATACCGAAGCGTACGAATTCAACGAGATCTACGGTCTCGAAACGGTCGTGATCCCGACCAACCGTCCGCCGAAACGGATCGACAAGCAGGATCAGATCTACAAGACCGCGAAGGAACGCTACGACGCGGTGATCCGCGACATCCGCGATTGTCACGAGCGCGATCAGCCGGTGCTGGTCGGCACGACGTCGATCGAAAACTCCGAGTTGCTGTCGCATCTGCTGAAGCAGACGGGTTTGCCGCACGAAGTGCTGAACGCCAAGCAGCACGCGCGTGAAGCCGAGATCGTCGCCGAAGCGGGTCGTCCGAAGCGCATCACGATCGCCACCAACATGGCCGGTCGCGGTACCGACATCGTGCTCGGCGGCAACGCGGAAAAGCAGGCGTCTTTCATCGAACTCGATGAAACGATTCCTGCTGAAGAGAAGCAACGCCGCATCCAGAAACTGCATGACGAATGGCAAGCGCTGCATGATCAGGTGAAGGCCGCGGGCGGTCTGCACATCATCGGCACCGAGCGCCACGAATCGCGCCGGATCGACAACCAGTTGCGCGGCCGTGCCGGCCGTCAGGGCGACCCGGGTTCGTCGCGTTTCTATCTGTCTCTGGAAGATCCGCTGCTGCGCATCTTCGCCGGCGACCGCGTGCGCGCGATCATGGATCGCCTGAAGATGCCAGAAGGCGAAGCGATCGAAGCGGGCATCGTCTCGCGCTCGATCGAATCGGCGCAGCGCAAGGTCGAAGCACGCAACTTCGATATTCGCAAGCAATTGCTCGAATACGACGATGTGTCGAACGATCAGCGCAAGGTGATCTACCAGCAGCGCAATGAATTGCTCGAAGCGAATGACATCACTGAAACCATCGGCGCAATGCGTCATGGCGTGATCAGCGATGTCGTTCACCAGTTCGTGCCGGGCGGCAGCATTGAAGAGCAGTGGGACGTGCCCGAACTGGAGGAAGTGCTGCGCAACGAATGGCAGCTCGACCTCGCGATTCAGGAAATGATCAACGAGTCGAACTCGATCAGCGCGGACGAAATTCGCGAAGCGGTGCAGGCCGCCGCGGACGAAGCATACGAATCGAAGGTCGAGCAGGTCGGCCGCGAATCGTTCAGCGCGTTCGAGCGCTCGATCATGCTGCAAACGCTGGACCGCAGCTGGCGCGAGCATCTGGCGGCGCTCGATCACCTGCGGCAGGGCATCCATCTACGCGGTTATGCGCAGAAGAATCCGAAGCAGGAATACAAGCGCGAGGCGTTCGAACTGTTCGCCGCGATGCTCGACGCTGTGAAGCTGGAAGTCACCCGCGTGGTGATGAACGTGCAGATCCAGTCGCCGGAACAGCTGGAGCAGGCTGCCGAGCAGTACGAAGAGCAGGGCAGCCACCTCGAAAACGTCGAGTTCCGTCACGCCGAATTTGCCGAAGCGGCAGCAGCAGCGCCTGCCGCTGTGGAAGCCGCCACCGCCGCGATGATCGGCGACGCGATGAGCCACGGCTCGTCGCATGCCGCCGCGTCGGATGTCGGCACGGAGAACGTGCCGAAGGTCGGCCGCAACGACCCGTGCCCGTGCGGTAGCGGCAAGAAGTACAAGCAGTGCCACGGCAAGATCGCGTAAAGGCGAAGGCGGCGCGCTTCATGCGCGCCGCGTCGTTTTTCGCGGTGCTTTGCTGGTGATTTCGCGGTGGTTCGGCAGCACGCCCGAGCCATCAGTTTCCGTTTCCCTCGATGCCGGCGCTCTGCCGGCATTTTCTTCGACAGGTCGCGACCATGGCTGTCAATTTTCCCTCGATCGATCCCGCTCAACTCCATCCCGTCGCCGGCGTTACGCTAGGCTGGGCGGAGGCGAACATCCGCAAACCGAACCGCAAGGACGTGCTGGTCATTTCCGTCGATGAAGGCGCGACGGTAGGCGGGGTGTTCACGCAGAACCGTTTTTGCGCAGCGCCCGTCACGGTGTGCCGCGAGAATCTTGAGCGCGCGCGCGCGGGCGGCAAGCCGATTCGCGCGCTGGTAATCAACACCGGTAACGCGAACGCGGGTACGGGCGAACCGGGGCTCGCGCATGCACGCGAAACCTGCGCGGAACTTGCGCGTCTCGTCGACATCGCGCCGGAGCAGGTGCTGCCGTTTTCGACGGGCGTAATTCTGGAACCGCTGCCGGTCGACCGTCTGAAGGCGGGTTTGCCGGCTGCACTGGCGAACCGCAAAGCGGCTCACTGGTACGACGCCGCGCAGGCGATCATGACCACGGATACGCTGCCCAAAGCCACTTCGCGCCAGGTCACGATCGACGGCCATACGGTGACGCTCACCGGCATCAGCAAGGGCGCCGGCATGATCAAGCCGAACATGGCGACCATGCTCGGCTTCCTCGCGTTCGACGCCGCCGTGGCGCAACCCGTGCTCGACGCGCTGGTCAAGCACGTCGCGGATCGCTCGTTCAACTGCATCACGATCGACGGCGATACGTCGACCAACGATTCTTTCATCCTGATCGCGTCGGGCAAATCGAGCCTGCCGGCGATCACGTCCACCGATTCGCCCGCTTATGCAGCGCTGCGCGATGTGGTGACCGAAGTCGCCCAGACCCTCGCACAACTGATCGTGCGCGACGGCGAAGGCGCGACCAAATTCATGACGGTGCACGTGGAAGGCGGTTCGAGCGTCGCCGAATGCCGCCAGATCGCGTACGCGATCGGCCATTCGCCGCTCGTGAAAACGGCGTTCTATGCATCGGACCCGAATCTCGGCCGCATTCTCGCGGCTATCGGCTATGCCGGCGTGGACGATCTCGACGTCGGCAAGATCGATCTGTATCTGGACGACGTGCTGGTCGCGACGGCCGGCGGCCGCAATCCGGCCTACCGTGAAGAAGACGGCCAGCACGTCATGAAAAAGAGCGAGATCGGCATTCGCGTCGTGCTCGGTCGCGGCAATGCGCAAGCCACGATCTGGACTTGCGATCTGTCGCACGACTACGTGAGTATCAACGCCGACTATCGTTCGTAACCAGGTTCATCACGCGGCGCCTTGCCGCTTACTCACAGCCATGGACAAACTCGAACAGTTTCTGACCCGTGCCGAAGCCGTGCTCGGCCGTCTGGAAGCGATGCTTCCGCCCGCCGAGCCGGATATCGACTGGTCAGCCGCGGTCGCTTTTCGCTGGCGCAAGCGCCAGGGGCGCGGCTACCTGCAGCCGGTGCCCGCCATCTCGGCGATCACGCTCGACGACCTGCAAAACATCGATCGCCAGAAAGGACTGATCGAGCAGAACACGCGTCAATTCGTGCACAAGCAACCGGCCAACAACGTGTTGCTGACGGGCGCGCGCGGCACCGGCAAGTCGTCGCTGATCAAGGCTTGCCTGAACGCGTATGCGAAAGACGGCTTACGTCTGATCGAAGTGGATAAAGACGACCTGCACGATCTCGGCGACATCGTCGACCTGATCGCGCAACGGCCGGAGCGCTTCGTCGTGTTTTGTGACGACTTGTCGTTCGAAGACGGCGAGTCGGGCTACAAGGCGCTCAAAGTTGCGCTCGACGGCTCGATCGCGGCGCAGTCGGACAACGTGCTGATCTATGCAACGTCGAACCGCCGCCATCTGCTGCCCGAGTACATGAGCGACAACGAAACGTACAAGCACATGGCCGATGGCGAGATCCATCCGGGCGAACTGGTCGAAGAAAAGATCTCGTTGTCCGAGCGTTTCGGGCTGTGGGTCAGCTTCTATCCGTTCAAGCAGGACGACTACCTGTCGATCATCGGCCATTGGCTGCGGCATTTCGGCTGCGACGACGCGGAAGTCGACGCCGCGCGCGGCGATGCGCTGGTGTGGGCGCTGGAACGCGGTTCGCGCTCCGGGCGCGTCGCGTGGCAGTTCGCCCGCGACTGGTCGGGCCGGAAGAGCCAGGCATGAGCGACGCGCAGAAGAATGCCGCTGGGCGGCCAGTGACGGAAGTCGCCGTCGGCGTGCTGATTCAGCCGGACGGGCGCTATTTGTTGGCCCAGCGCCCGGCTGGCAAGCCGTACGAAGGTTATTGGGAGTTTCCGGGCGGCAAGCTGGAGGTGGGCGAGTCGGTCGAGGCGGCGCTCGCTCGCGAGTTGCACGAGGAATTGGGGATCGACGTCAAGGCGAGTCACCTGTGGCACACGCTCGAACACGATTACCCGCATGCCTATGTGCGGCTGTTTTTCTGCAAGGTGACGGACTGGACCGGCGAGCTGCACGGGCGTGAGGGGCAGGCGTTTGTCTGGCAGGCATTGCCCGCGGATGTTGCGCCGCTGTTGCCGGCGACGATTCCGGTGCTGGAGTGGCTCGCGGCTGAGAAAAACTAGAAAGAACGGCGCGCGGTGGCGGGCGCTGCGCTTGCAGCGTCGGCCCGCGCGTTCATACATACGGCTGGTGCGCGTCTAGTGCGGGTTGTAATCGCCACTCGGCGAATCATCCGGCGGCGCTTCTTCGTCCGTGCCGCCGATCTTGTACTTCTCGGCGGCCCAGGCGCCGAGGTCGATCTGCTTGCAACGGTCGGAGCAGAAGGGACGGAAGCGGTTTTCAGGGGTCCAGCGGACATCCTTTCCGCAGGTGGGGCATTTGACGACAGTAGGCATACGGTCAGGCAGTTAATCGCAAACGGAACATGTCTCGAATATAGGGGCGTTTCCCGCTGCTTTAAAGGCGCGGCCCCTCAGTGCGGTTTTACACGGCGAACGTTACAGAACGTTACAAGCTGCATAAGGTGAGCTGGAACGGCACGTCGACATCCACCGCACGCGGGCGCAAATCGCCGTCCTGCACGGTAAAGCGTACCCACAGCATGTACTTGTTGGCGCTTGCCTCGGGGATCACACGCAATTCGGGTGCCACCCGTACCTGCATCAATTGATAAGAACGGCCTGACAGCATTTGCTGATAGCTGCCCTGCATCGCCATCACCTTGGACGCTTGACCGGATTCGCGCGCGAGACGCAAGACGATCGTGGCTGCGTCGCGCAGCGGCAGCAAGGGCGTCACCCACTTGGCGATGTCCTGGCGGCGCTGATCGGGATGGATCTGCTGCCAGGCATAGTAGGAGGGCAAATCGAATTTGCAGGTGCCGCCCGGGATGATCGCGCGGCTGCGGATGCTGGCGAGCCATTCGTTATCTGCAAGATGCTGGCCGGTTTTGCCCTGCATCTGCGACAGCCCCGCCAGAGTCTGCTCGATTTCGCCGAGAACAGCTTCGAGCGCGTTCTGCTCGATGCCAGGATTGCCACGGAACGGCGCCAGCGTCTGTCGTTGCCGCTCGAGTTCCTTCATCAGATCCGACTTCAGATCCGCGCGACCCGCGACCTCAGAGATTTCGAACAACGTGGTCAGTGCGACGTGATGTTCCCTGGCATCTTCCTGAGTCAGAAAGAACGTGAAGCGCTCGAACAGATCTTCGAGGCGCAAAAGCGTCCGGATTCGCTCGTTGAAGGGATACTCGTAAAGGATCAAGCGGGCTCGCCTCGGGCGTGGTCGGTGACGGGAATGCAGAACATTCTAATGCCGTGAGGCTACCCTAGCAATCACGCACTTTTTCAGTGCGCTTTTGCAACTTTTTTTGCGTGTTTCAGGCGGTTTTCCGCGTGCTTCGGCTCTCTCGTCGCTGCAAAGTTCAGTGGTTCGCGCGGATACGTTTCCGTCACGTGCCCGTCGCGTGACGCTCACGCGAGCGCATGGCCGCTCATGCGCCTGCGAGCGACAAATACATACGATGTTGCGCGTCGACCTGCGCCGTGAGCGCATCGAGCGGCGCGTCGTCGTTGTCGATCACGTCGTCGGCTGCGGCGAGGCGCGCTTCGCGCGTGGCCTGCCGGGCGATGATTGCCAGTACCTGTTCACGGCTGAACGCGTTGCGGCGCATCACGCGCGAGATTTGCGTCTCGACGCTGCAATCGACCGTCAGCACGCGGTTCACACGGGTTTTCCAGCTACCCGACTCGACCAGCAGCGGGACGACCACGATTACGTACGGTCCGCGCGCCTTGCGCTGCTCGCGCTCGGTCTCCGCGCGAATCAACGGATGCGTGATGCCTTCGAGGCGCTTGCGCGCGCCGTCGTCGCTGAACACCAGGGTGCGCATGCGGGCGCGGTCGAGCGAGCCGTCTGCCGCAACGAACGAGTTGCCGAACTCGGCGGCGATCTGCGGCATTGCAATGCCTTGCGGCGCGGTGATGCGATGTGCGATCAGGTCCGTGTCGACGAGCGGCACGCCGTGCGCGGCGAACAGATCCGCCACGGTCGATTTGCCGCTGCCGATGCCGCCGGTCAATCCCACAGCAAACATGCTTCAGCCTCCTAAAGCCAGATAAAGCGGCGTGCCGAGAAACAGCGTAACAACACCGCCCGCCGCCAGAAACGGCCCGAACGGCAGGGGTTCTTCGAAGCGCATGCGTCCGCGCCACGTCGCCGCGAGACCGACCACCGCGCCGGCGACCGCCGCGATCAGTACGATTTGCGGCAGCGCGGCCCAGCCGAGCCATGCACCGAGCGCGGCCAGCAGTTTGAAATCACCATAACCCATGCCTTCGACACCGCGCACCAGCCGGAACAGCCAGTGCACCGCCCATAGCACCAGATAGCCGAAGATCGTGCCCAGCACGGCATCGTGCAGGCTCGCGAACATGCCGTTGAAGTTGACGATCAGGCCTGCCCACAAGAGCGGCAGTGTCATTGAGTCCGGCAGCAGGTGGGTATCGATGTCGATCGCGCTCATCGCCAGCAACGCGGCGCACAGGCCGAAGGCGGCGAGCGCCATGCCGGTCGGTCCGTACAGCGTGAGCGCGCCTGCCGCACAGGCAGCGCTGGCGATTTCGAGCAACGGGTAGCGCAGGCTCACGCGCGTCTTGCATGCGGAGCAGCGCCCGCGCAGCATCAGATAGCTCAGCAGCGGCAGGTTCTCCCAGGCGCTCAGCACATGGCCGCAGTGCGGGCACGCGCTACGCGGTACCCACAAGTTGTAGCGCGCGGGCAGGCCGTCGTCTTCGAGTGGTTTCCCGGTGGCCTCGCTGACTTCCTCGCGCCATGCACGCTCGAGCATGATCGGCACGCGATGCACGACGACGTTGAGGAAGCTGCCGATCACGAGGCCGAACACGATCGCGAACGCGATCTGCAGGCCGGCAGGCAAGCTGCCGAACGCGAGGCCGAGACCTGCGGCGAAGTGGCCGGGCAGCAAGCCCGACAGCACGCTGGAAGAAGTTTCTGACACGAGCGGAAGGGTCGCCTGCATAACGAAAGAGTTGGATTCGGCTGCGATGCTACACCACGTTGCCGAGTTGAATAATGGGAAGATACATTGCGATCACAAGGCCGCCGACCAGCGTACCCAGCACGATGATGACGAGCGGCTCGCACAAACTCGACAGCGTGCCGATCTTTTCGTCTACCTGACGATCGGCGAGCGAAGCTACGTCGATCAGCATCGTATCGAGCGCGCCGGACTCCTCGGCAACCGCCACCGGCTGGACCACCTCCGGCGGAAAGCAGTGCGCGGCGCGCATCGCCGCGGCGAGTCGTTCGCCGCGCCGCAGCCGCGCGGCAATTTCCACGGTCGCGCGGTCGAAGAATGCATTGCCGGTGGCGTGTGTCAAGGAATCGAATGCGTCGGCGAGAGGCGTGCCGGCCGACAGCAGCGTGCCCAACGCGCGGCTCCAGCGTGCTGCGCACAACGTGCCCAGCAGCGGGCCGGCGACCGGCATTATCAGCGATAGGCGGCCGAAGGAGATGCGCGCCGCTTCGGAACGTCGTAGCAGAAACGTCATAGCCCAGGCCACGGCGAAGATCATGACGATCACGGGCACGCTCCAGCGTGCGGCGGCGGACGACAGCGCCAGCACGAACTGCGTCGGTGCCGGCAGTTTCGCGCCGAAACCGTCGAAGATCTGTTTGAAAGTTGGGACAACCCATATCAGCAACGCTGCGGTAATCGCAATCGCAAGCAACAGGATGGCCACCGGATAGGTTAGCGCCGCCCGCACCTTGGCACGCTGCGCGGCGGCGCGTTCGCGGTCGTCGGCGAGCCGGGCGAGAACCGTTGCCAATGCGCCGGCCGCTTCGCCGACCTCGACGAGCTGGCAATACAGCGCATTGAACTGCGCCGGATGCCGCTGTAACGCCGCCGAAAACCGCAGGCCACCGGTGATGTCACGCGCCAGCGCGCCGACGATCCGCGGCATGCCGGGCTGGCGCGAACTCTGCGTTTGGGCAAGAAGGTCGAGCGCAGGCGCGAGGGACAAACCGGCGCGTAGCAGACTGGCAAGCTGGCGGGTGAATATCGTGACGTCAACGGCGCGAGTTGTGGGACGCGGCGCCGGCCCGCGCGCCGTCAGTTTGACGACGAACAGATTATCGCGCTTGAGCATCGCTCGCGCGGCGCTGACATCCGCTGCAATGAGCGCGCCGTTCTTTTGTACGCCGTCGGCGTCGACACCGCGCCATCTGAAGCGCAAATCGGCTGCTGCGGGCTGAGGATGTGTGGCTGTGCTCATGCGACCTCGGTAGCGGCAAGTGCTTCGGCGAGGCTCGTGGTGCCGTCGCGCACCCGGGCCAGTGCCGCGTCGCGCAACGTGGCCACCCGTTCGGTTTGAGCGAGACGTGCAAGCTCGTGCGTGCCCGCGCTCGCCACAATCAGCTCACGCATCGCATCGGAGACGGGCATCACCTGGTGAACCCCGACGCGGCCCCGGTAGCCGATGCCGTGGCAGGCCGCGCATCCGGTGGCGGCATACGGTTGCCAGCCGTCGAGTTGGTCGTCGGCAAAGCCCGCTGCTCGCAGCGCCGCAGCCGATTGCGGCGCCGGTGCGCGTGCGCGGCACGCTGTGCAAAGCCGCCGCACCAGCCGCTGCGCCGTTACCATTCGCAACGCGGCGGCGAGGTTGTACGGTTCGACGCCGATGTCGATCAGACGCGCGACAGCAGCGGGGGCGTCGTTCGTATGCAAGGTGGACAGCACCAGGTGGCCGGTTTGCGCGGCCTTCACGGCGACGTCGGCGGTTTCGTCGTCGCGGATCTCACCGACCATGATCACGTCCGGGTCCTGACGCAGAAACGCGCGCAACGCCACTGCGAAGGTCAGCCCGGCCTTTTCGCGCACGCTGACCTGATTGATGCCGGCCAGCTGGATTTCGGCCGGATCCTCGACCGAACACAGATTGCGCGCCTCGTCGTTGAGCAGTTGCAGAAAGCAATACAGGGACAGAGTTTTGCCGCTGCCGGTCGGGCCGGTGACGAGCACGAGGCCGTGCGGCGCGCGGATCGCCGCATCCACAGCTTCGCGCTGTTGCGGGTCGAGGCCGAGCGAGTCGAGCGAAAGATCGGTGGGCAGCGCGTCGAGCCTGCGTAACACCAGCTTTTCGCCGAACAGTGTAGGCAGTGAGTTGACGCGATAGTCTTCGGTCCGGCCGGGCGACGTGGCGATACGCAGCCGGCCGTCCTGCGGGACCCGCCGCTCGGCGATGTCCATACGCGCCAGCACCTTCACGCGCGTGATGAACGCGTCGCGCAGATGTGCCGGTGGCGAAGGGATCTCGTGCAGCACGCCGTCGATCCGCAAACGTACGCGCCAGCCATGCTCCGCCGGTTCGATGTGCAGGTCGGAAGCGCTGCGGCGAGTTGCTTCCTGCAGCGTGTCTGTCAGCAGCCGAACAGCAGGGGCGTTGTCAGGATCGGCGAGGCTTGCAGCGGCGTTGGTCGCGAACGCGTTGGGTTTCGGTTTGGCCGCGGCTTCGCTATCGAAAGCGATGGGCCGCAACGCCTGCGCCGCCGGTTGAAAAGATGCTTGCATGGGAGACCGGTGATGAGCCGCCTGTAGTACACAACGACTCCATCATCCGATAAGGCGGCGGTCGCCACCATTCAGCCGATCGGCTAATGGCGCGCGCTGCGCTCGTATGCGATGCTGCCGCGTGCAGGCCTCAACGGCGCGCTGCTTTGCCGGCCTTCGCAGCTGAGCGCGTCGGTGGCTTGAACAGCTTGACCGTGCGGATCGCCTGATCGTCGCTGCGCATCACTTCGAGTTTCACCTCGCCGATCTGCACGCACACGTCGCCATCGGGAATGTCTTCGAGAATTTCGAGGATCAGGCCGTTGAGCGTTTTCGGTCCGTCGGTGGGCAGCGTGAGTTGCAGCCAGCGGTTCAGTTCACGCAGCGGCATGCTGCCAGCGACGATACATTCGCCGTTCTCGTTCCAGCCGCCACGCGAATTCGCGCCCCGGGGAATCGACGTGGTGAATTCACCGATCAGTTCTTCGATGATGTCTTCCGGCGTGATCAGCCCTTGCAGCTCACCGTATTCGTTAACGACCAGCGCGGTGCGATGACGGCTCTCCTGGAAGTACTGCAATTGCTGGAACACCGGCGTACCGGACGGCACGAAATACGGCTCGGCCAGCAGTTCGCGCAGCGTCTCGCGCTCCAGTTCCTGGTTGTGCAGCGCCGCCAGTGTCTTGCGTACATGCAGCACGCCGAGCACACGGTCGATATCGCCTTGATAGACGATCAGTTTGTTGTGATAGCAGGTTTCGAGTTGATGCAGGATCTGCTCGAACGGCGCGTCGAAGTCGAGCGCTTCGATCCGGCGGCGCGGAATCATCACGTCGTCGACGGAAATGTTTTCGAGGTCGAACAGGTTCAGCAGAATGCTGCGGTGCTTGGTGGGCATGAAGCTGCCCGATTCGAGCACGATGGTGCGAAGCTCTTCGGTGGAAAGGCGCTGATCGTGCGCGCCCTTGGTATTGATGTGCAGCACTCGCAAGATGGTGTTCGCGAACAGATTGACGAACCAGACGAGCGGCTTGGCGACGCGCATCATCGGCGCGATCAGCAGACTGGCCGGCAGCGCGATTTTTTCCGGGAACGTCGCGCCGACGATTTTCGGCGTGATTTCCGCGAACACGATAATCAGAAACGCGACGATGCCTGTCGCGATCGACAGCACCAGGTTGTTGCGGCCGAACGTGTGCAGCGCGATCGAGGTGGTGAGCACCGGGATGATCGTGTTGAACAGATTGTTGCCGATCAGGACCACGCTTAACAACTGGTCGGTGTGCACGAGCAGACCCTGAGTGGTCCTCGCACCGAGCGCGTTCTGATTGGCAAGGTGTTTCAGGCGATGGCGGTTGATTGCCATCATCGCCGTTTCGGAAATCGAAAAGAAACTGGAGCAGACGAGCAGCAGAAAGACGGCGCCAATCTGCGCCCATAAGGGAAGTTGTTCCACGCGTCGTGAAGGATAGGGGACAGGATGGAGAGAATATAGCAGAGGGGGCGGCGCCAGCCGCTTGGCTGGAAGGCTTGAACACCTGGCGGCGCGGTTTTGGCAAGCCGCGCGTGGGGTGCGAGAAACGCGACCCAAAACAAAAAACCGCCGAGCAAGCTGGGCGGTTTTTCGAGCCTTGTGCTAACAAGGAAAATCTGGTCGGGGTGAGAGGATTCGAACCTCCGGCCTCTACGTCCCGAACGTAGCGCTCTACCAGGCTAAGCTACACCCCGATTTGTACTGCTGGACTCCTACGGTGTTTCAGTCTCGTTCAAGACTGTCTTGCCGTCGAGTAAGAGCATAATTCTAGCAGGCTATCTTTGAAAATGGAATCGGGAAACGAAGAAATTGCTGCGGCGGCTGCCTGGGCTTCCTGTTTCGCGCATTCGAGCGTGTGATCCAGCGCGCCAGAACGCGTGATGGCTTCGAAAATCGTATCGAAACGATCCGTGCCGCCTTGTTCGATCGCCTCGCGTGCAAGCGCCGATTGCTCCGGCGTGCCGCGTTCGATCAGATAGATCAGTGGAAGAGTGGGCTTGCCTTCGCGCAGATCGTCGCCGGCGTTCTTGCCCATCGATTCCGCCGTGCCTGTGTAGTCGAGCCAGTCGTCCATGATCTGGAACGCGGTGCCGATGCGCCGGCCGAATTCCGCCGCGGCGGCTTCGGTCTTCGCGTCCGAGCCCGCCAGTACCGCGCCGAGCTGGGCGGCAGCTTCGAACAGCTTGGCGGTCTTGTAGCGGATCACCTGCATGTAGCGCGCTTCGTCCACGTCGGCGTCGTGCATATTAAGCAGTTGCAGGACTTCGCCTTCGGAGATGATGTTGGTCGCCTCCGACAGGATTTCCATCACGCGCATCTTGCCCACGCCGACCATCATCTGGAACGAGCGCGAGTACAGGAAGTCGCCGACCAGCACGCTTGCCGCGTTGCCGAACAGCGCGTTGGCGGTCTGCCGCCCGCGCCGCAGATCGGATTCGTCGACCACGTCGTCGTGCAGCAGCGTGGCCGTATGAATGAATTCGACCACGGCGGCCAGTTCATGCCGATGCCCGGTGGTTTCGCCCAGCGCGCCCGCCACCAGCAGCAGCAGCGCGGGCCGCAGCCGTTTGCCGCCGGCGCTGATGATGTACTCGGAGATCTGATTGATCAGCATCACGTCGGACGCCAGACGGTGCCGGATGACGCGATTGACCTGCTGCATGTCTTCGGCAATCGGAGCGAGCAGGCTGGCGGCGTTGGAGGAGGGGGTGGCAGTCGACGACATGATGGCTGAATTGGGTAGTGCCGCGAATTATAAGGCGAATCGCGACAGTTCCGGGTCGCTGGCTGCGGCGCGGTGCGATGCGGGCTGCGACAAGGCCGCGCGCCGGGACTGACGGCGAGGTGCCGGGGGGCGCCCGCGGCACCTCTCAACGAGTTTTGACCGCGCAGCTAACTCTATGTATAATCACGGGTTTCCGCGCGCGGTGCGTGGGAAAAATGAACACAGAGTGAGGTTCTCAATGTACGCGGTCATAAAAACCGGTGGCAAGCAGTATAAAGTTGCTGTCGGCGAAAAACTTAAAGTAGAACAGATACCGGCAGACATTGACGCTGAAATCACGCTCGACCAGGTTCTCGCAGTGGGCGAAGGCGAATCGATTAAGTTCGGTACGCCGCTGGTCAGTGGGGCTTCCGTCAAGGCTACCGTCGTGTCGCAAGGTCGTCACGCAAAAGTGACCATCTTCAAGATGCGTCGCCGGAAGCACTACCAGAAGCATGGCGGCCACCGCCAGAACTATACCGAACTGCGCATCGACGCGATCAACGCGTAAGCGCAACGGTTAAGGAGCAAATCAAATGGCACACAAAAAGGCAGGCGGATCGTCCCGGAACGGCCGCGACTCTGAATCGAAGCGTCTCGGCGTGAAGGTTTACGGCGGTCAGGCCATCAACGCTGGCGGCATCATCGTGCGTCAACGTGGCACGCGTATGCACCCGGGCGAAAACGTCGGTATCGGCAAGGATCACACCTTGTTCGCGCTGACGGACGGCCACGTCAATTTCTCGACGAAGGGCGCAGCGAAGAAGCACATGGTCAACGTCGTCCCGGCAGCAGTCTGAGATTAGTCAGGCACGGGCTTCAGGACCGGAAAAAGGCCCCGCGAAGTTCGCGGGGCTTTTTTTATTGCAGCGTTTCGTTGCCCGATTCGATTGACGAAGTGCGGCGCACCTATGCCGTTCGATCGATTGATCATCGCGCGGCGGGCGCGGCAAAATAGCAGCATCCGAAAGCATTAAATCTAGCGGCACTACTGGCAGCACACCACGGGACGGAGTTACGCATGAAGTTCATTGACGAAGCGAGGATTGAAGTCATCGCCGGCGACGGAGGGGATGGCAGCGCGTCGATGCGCCGCGAGAAATTCGTTCCGTTCGGCGGCCCGGATGGCGGCGACGGCGGGCGGGGCGGCAGCGTGATCGCGGTCGCGGACCGCAACATCAACACGCTGATCGACTACCGCTACGCGAAGAAACATTTGGCGCGCAACGGCGAAAACGGCCGCGGCGCGGACTGCTACGGCAAGGGCGGCGACGATATTACGTTGCGTATGCCGGTCGGTACCACTATCACGGATATGGAAACCGGCGAGCTGATCGCCGATTTGACCGAGCACAATCAGAGCGTGCAGATCGCGCAGGGCGGCGCGGGCGGTCTCGGCAACCTGCATTTCAAATCCAGTACGAACCGCGCGCCGCGTCAGAAGACGGACGGCAAGCCGGGCGAGCGCCGCATGGTGCGCCTCGAATTGAAGGTGCTGGCCGACGTCGGCCTGCTCGGCATGCCGAACGCCGGCAAGTCGACCTTTATCTCCTCGGTGTCGAACGCACGGCCGAAGATCGCCGATTACCCGTTCACCACGCTCGCACCGAATCTCGGCGTGGTGCGCGTCGGGCCGAGCCGTAGCTTCGTGATCGCCGATATTCCCGGCTTGATCGAAGGCGCGGCGGAAGGCGCCGGCCTCGGTCACCAGTTCTTGCGCCACTTGCAGCGTACGGGTCTGTTGCTGCACATCGTCGACCTCGCGCCATTCGACGACGCGGTCGATCCGGTCGCGGAAGCCAAGGCCATCGTCAACGAGCTGCGCAAGTATGACGAGTTGCTGTATGAAAAGACGCGCTGGCTGGTGCTGAACAAGCTCGACATGGTGCCTGAAGACGAGCGTGAAGCGCGCGTCGCTGCATTCCTCGAAGGCTTCGGCTGGGACGGCCCGGTGTTCGAGATTTCGGCGCTGACTGGCCAGGGTTGTGAGAATCTTTGCTACGCGGTGTTCGACCACATCGCCGCGCATTCAGACGCGCAGCGTGCGGCCGAAGCCGAAGACCTCGCGGCGGACGTGCGTTTCCGCGAAAAGCCGGAAGCGCCGGCCGCCGCGGCATCCGACAGCGTCGACCCGCAGGAATAACAAGCCTGGGCGCCGGCACCTGCGAAGGCAGCCGGTAGACATCACGCGTCATCTTGGGAGACTGCGCACAATGCGTTCCGTCATCGCAGATTCACGGCGATTGGTAGTGAAAGTCGGCTCGAGCCTCGTCACAAATGACGGGCGCGGCCTCGATCATGCAGCGATCGGCCGGTGGGCCGCGCAGATTGCCGCACTGCGCGCGCAGGGCAAGGAAGTGGTGCTGGTCAGTTCGGGCGCCATTGCCGAAGGGATGCAGCGGCTCGGCTGGACCAGGCGGCCGCGCGAAATCGACGAGTTGCAGGCGGCCGCGGCCGTCGGTCAAATGGGTCTTGCGCAGGTCTACGAAAGCCGCTTTGCCGAGCATTCGATTCAAACCGCGCAGATTCTGCTGACTCACGCCGATCTGGCCGACCGCGAACGCTATCTGAATGCGCGCTCCACGTTGCTTACGCTGCTACGTTTGGGCGTCGTGCCGATCATCAACGAGAACGACACAGTCGTTACCGACGAGATCAAGTTCGGCGACAACGACACGCTGGGTGCGCTGGTCGCGAACCTGATCGAAGGGGATGCGCTTGTCATCCTCACCGATCAGCAAGGGCTTTTCACCGCCGATCCGCGCAAGGATCCGAACGCAACGCTGGTCCAGCAAGCCGATGCCGGTGCGCCGGAACTCGAAGCGATGGCAGGCGGCGCGGGCTCGAGCCTTGGCCGCGGCGGCATGCTGACAAAGATTCTCGCGGCCAAGCGCGCGGCGCACAGCGGCGCCGATACGGTGATCGCGAGCGGTCGCGAAGCGGATGTGTTGTCGCGGCTCGCCTCGGGCGAAGCGATCGGCACGCAGCTGATTGCGCGCACCGCGCGGATGGCAGCGCGCAAGCAATGGATGGCGGATCATCTGCAGGTGCGTGGCCATGTCGTGATCGACGACGGCGCGGTCGAGAAGCTGACCGAAGGCGGCAAGAGCTTGCTGCCAATCGGCATCGTCGGCGTGCAGGGCGCGTTTGCACGCGGCGAAGTGATTGCGTGTCTGAGCGTTGCAGGGCGGGAAGTCGCGCGCGGTCTGACGAATTACAGCAGCGCGGAAACCAAGTTGATCCAGCGGCGTCCGAGCGGCGATATCGAATCGGTGCTCGGCTACATGCTGGAGCCGGAGTTGATTCATCGCGACAACCTCGTGCTGGTCTGATCTATCGATAAAGGTACGCGCAGCATACAAAAAAGCCGTTCCAGCTCGCGCTGGAACGGCTTTTTTCATCTCCGCGACGCGTTCAGATTCGAAGAACGCTGACAAAACGCCTTAGCGAATCAACGAGGCCGCCGTGCGCTTGTAGCGGATATTCTCGACAATCTGGTTCGCCTTGCCCGTCGGTATCTTGTTCGCGCACATATAGTCCTGGTACAGCGTCGCCTGATAGGCGTTCAGCGCGCCGTTCTCAATGCGCGTGAAGCCGTTCTCAACTGTCCGGTCCCAGCCGTCATGATCGGCGTTCAGGCCAGCATAGAGGCGCCATTCATACGTGTCGCAGCGGATCCCTTCGTAGTTCACGTTGCGCGCGCCGCTCGGGCTCGTCACGACCACCGTATAGCGCACCACGCCGTCGGAGCCGACGCTGACGGAGTTTCTATCGATCGAAAACTGGAGCGGCGTATTACCGGAAACCTCGAAAGGCAACAGATTCGAGTCTTGCGGCAGTGGCGGCAAGGTGTCCACCTTGTTTTCAACCCAGTTGGTCGGCTGGTCCAGCAGGTAGTGGAACGCGCTGTCGTCTTGATTGGTAGGTTTGCCGGCGCTCGAACAGCCGGCCAGCAGGGCGCCGGTGGCGACGCACGCCACGACGAGAGCAAGTGCTTTCAATATGATTTCCTCGAAACGCCGGCGCGGCTCATGAAGCCGCGCCGACAGAGGCGGCATGGACAGCCGCACAGAGTTATTAACTGCGCACGCCGCTACGCAAGAGCGAGCCGGCGGTTCCGCGATCCGGCTCATCTTCTTGTTCCGACGCGGCGCCAACCTCGGCTCCCGACCCGGAACCCGGCCCGCAATCGGACACAATCGACGTCGTGTGAATCGATGTTTCGATGCTAACGGTGGTCACCGTCATCATCGTCGAATCCGGCGGACCTTCCATCGACGACGCTATCCGGGGATAACGCGGCCCATGGTGCCCGCCAGGTTTTTCCGCACGCGGCGCAGCCCGGCGCATGAAACGGGAGAGTTCCGTCAGCGCCAACTGATATACATCCCGCTTGAACTCGATCACACAGTCGAGCGGCACCCAGTACTCGTTCCAGCGCCACGCATCGAACTCAGGGTGGTCGGTGGCGCGCAAGCAGATGTCGCAATCGCGTCCAACCATCCGGAGCAAAAACCAGATTTGTTTCTGGCCGCGGTAATGACCGCGTACTTCGCGCTTGATGAACTTGTCAGGCACCTCGTAACGCAACCAGTCGCGCGTGCGACCGATCACCTTGACGTGCTCAGGAAGCAGCCCGGTTTCTTCGTGTAACTCCCGATACATGGCTTGCACGGGGGTCTCACCATACTTGATGCCCCCTTGCGGAAACTGCCAGGAATGTTCACGGAGCCGTTTGCCCCAAAACACCTCGTTGTGCGCGTTCAAGAGGATGATGCCGACGTTCGGGCGAAAGCCTTCACGATCCAGCATACAACCACCTTCGAATCCTTTAAAATTGCTTTGATTATAAACAGATAACGGACCTGACGCACCGATTCGCACCAGAATGGAACGATTCGCCGCAAAAGGGCCGCGTTTGCGGTAGCCTGTCAGTCTTTCTGCGCCTTACCCCTTGCTGCAAAGGCTTTGCGCGGCAGCGTCGGCGCCGCGGTCTGACGGGCCTGCGCCAGGTCTGCGCCAGGTCTGCGTTGGGTCTGCGTCGATTCCACACCGTTTTCACCTTTCGGGCGGTCCCTCCGGAGCCGCCGCTTTTGGAAAATCTGAATGAAAGCTTCCCGTTTCTTTATCGGCACCCTGAAAGAAGCTCCCGCCGACGCCGAGATCGTCAGTCACAAGCTCATGGTGCGCGCCGGCATGATCCGCCGCGTCGCCGGCGGTATCTATAACTATCTGCCGATCGGCCTGCGTTCGATCCGCAAGGTGGAAGCCATCGTGCGCGAAGAAATGAACCGGGCAGGCGCGATCGAGTTGTTGATGCCGGCGGTGCAGCCGGCCGAGCTGTGGCAGGAATCGGGCCGCTGGGAAAAGTACGGCCCCGAACTGCTGCGCTTCAAGGATCGCAAACAATCCGATTTCGTGATCGGACCGACCCACGAAGAAGTGGTGACGGACATCGCGCGCAACCAGATCAAGAGCTACCGCCAATTGCCGGTGAACTTCTATCAGATTCAGGCGAAGTTCCGCGACGAGATCCGCCCGCGTTTCGGCGTAATGCGCGGCCGCGAGTTCATCATGAAAGACGCGTACTCGTTCGACAAGGACGCAGAGGGTCTGCGCGAGTCGTATCGCAAGATGTACGACGCGTACGTGCGCATCTTCACGCGCCTCGGTCTGGACTTCCGCGCGGTGGCGGCGGACAACGGTTCGATCGGCGGTAGCGGCTCGCATGAATTCCACGTGATCGCCGAGACCGGCGAAGACGCGATCGCCTATTGCCCGACTTCCGAGTTCGCCGCGAACGTCGAAGCGGCCGAAGCCTTGCCGCTGTACGCGGAACGCGCGGCGCCCGCCGAGGACATGAAGAGGACCGCGACGCCGGGCAAGGCGAAGTGCGAAGCGGTGGCTGAACTGCTGAACATTCCGCTCGAACGCACGATCAAGTCGATCGTCCTCGCCACGGAAAACGAAGGCGCCGAGCCGACCATCTGGCTGCTGATGCTGCGTGGCGATCACGATCTGAACGAGATCAAGGCGAGCAAGCTGCCGGGTCTGGCTGAGTTCCGCATGGCGACTGAAGCGGAGATCGTCGAGACCTTCGGCACGCCGCCGGGTTACCTCGGGCCGATCAACACGAAGAAGCCGGTCAAGGTTGTCGCGGATCGCACGGTCGCGAACATGAGCGACTTCGTGGTCGGCGCGAACGAGGTCGATTACCACACAACCGGTGTGAACTGGGGCCGCGATCTGCCGGAACCGGTCGTCGCCGATATCCGCAACGTGCAGAAGGGCGATCCGTCACCGGACGGCAAGGGCGCCATCGACATCTGCCGCGGTATCGAAGTCGGCCACGTGTTCCAGCTCGGCACGAAGTATTCGGAAGCGATGAACGCCACGTGCCTCGATGAAACCGGCAAGCCGCAGCCGATGGAAATGGGCTGCTACGGCATCGGTGTCACGCGTATTCTGGGCGCGGCGATCGAACAGAATTTCGACGATAAGGGCATCATCTGGCCGGAGTCGATTGCGCCGTTCGAAGTCGTGCTGTGCCCGATGGGCTACGACCGCAGCGAAGCCGTGCGCGAAGAGGCCGACAAGCTGTACGCGGATTTGATCGCAGCGGGCATCGACGTGATCCTCGATGACCGCGGCGAGCGCCCGGGCGTGATGTTCGCCGACTGGGAGCTGATCGGCGTGCCGCATCGCCTGGTGATCGGCGATCGTGGCCTGAAGGAAGGCAAGCTCGAATACCAGGGCCGCCGCGACGCTGAAGCGACACTGCTGCCGGTCGAAGACGCCGCCCAAACGGTGATCGGGAAGATTCGCGCCGCTTTGACGCACTAAGCGGAGCGGACGGTGGAGTACACCTTCCTGTCTGCTACCGTCCTGCTGCTTCTGATCACCGACCCACTCGGCAACATCCCGCTCTTTATCAGTTGCCTGCGCGGGGTGGCGCCGAAGCGGCGCACGATCGTCATTCTCCGTGAGGTGGCGATCGCCTTCGCGATCCTGCTCGTCTTCATGGTGGTCGGCGACCGCTTTCTGCGCATGATGAGTCTGACCGACCAGTCGTTGCGCATCGGCGGCGGGATCGTGCTGTTTCTGATCGCGCTCAGGATGGTGTTCCCGCACCCGGACGGTCCGTTCGGCGGCGACACGCGCGGCGGCGAACCGCTGATCGTGCCGCTCGCCATCCCGGCGCTGGCGGGCCCGTCGGCGCTGGCGACGGTGATGCTGCTGACGTCGCAGGCGCCCGGCAAGATGTTCGAGTGGATCGGTGCGTTGACCGTCACGATGATCGTCTGCGCGATCGTGCTGATGCTGGCGGAGCGCATTCAGTCGTGGCTCGGCGAGCGCACGATGATGGCCTTCGAGCGGCTGATGGGACTCGTGCTAGTGGCGATTTCGGTCGAGATGATGCTAGGCGGGATTCGCGCCTTCGTGCATCAGCTTTGAGCGAACGTCGCTCTCAGCAAACAAAAAAGCGGCCTGCAAAGGCCGCTTTTTTTATCGTCGTCGCTCTGGTCAGTGCACCGGAAAAACTCACGCCCCTTCGGTCAAAGCCCGGATCGTCGGCAGGTTACGCCAGTACCCCCTTGCGTCCATCCCGCAGCCGAAAACATAGCGGTCCGGCACTTCGAAGCCGCAGTAATCCGGACGCAGCGGCTTGGCCTTCGGGATGATCTTCTCGCACAGCACCGCGCTCAGGAAGCGCTTCGCGCCCATCGCGAGGATGCGGTCGCGGATCGCGGCCATCGTCTCGCCTTCGTCGAGGATGTCGTCGAGCACCAGCACCACGCGATCTTTCACCGACTCGGCCGGCGCCACGCGCCACTGCATCTCGTTGCCGCCCTTGGTGGTGTTGCGGTAGCGGGTCAGGTGGATGTAGTCGAACTCGAGCGGGAAATCGAGGTGCGGCAGCAGCATGCCGGTGAACACCGCCGCGCCGCCCATCACCGACAGCACGAGCGGGAAATCCTCGCTCATTTCGTTGCGGATGGCGGCAGCCATGCCGCTGATCGACGCGTTGACGTCCTTGGCCGAAACGATTTCTTCGGAGTGGCTAAAAATGTGGAGAGCTTCTTCGCGGTTCATGACGTCTGACGGGCGGTAACTGTATACGTAGTGTGGGTGAGAACGGCGGCGTACGGTACAGAATAAACCCGCACAAACCCGAAGTCAGCTGCGCATGCCCTTTATGCACAGAGCCACGCGCGCCGCCGTCTGGGTAAAGCTTAGCGCATGCCGGGCAACATGCCTTTCATGCCGCGCATCATCTTCTGCAGATTGCCGCCCTTGAGCTTCTTCATCATCGTGCGCATCTGGTCGTACTGATTCAGCATCCGGTTGACCTCCTGCACCTGCACGCCCGCGCCCGCCGCGATGCGGCGCTTGCGGGTGGCCTTGATGAGTTCGGGCTTGGCGCGTTCCAAAGGCGTCATCGAATTGATGATGCCTTCCATGCGGCGCATCTGCTTTTCGGCCTGGCCCATGTCGGCGCCGGCAGCGGCTTGCTGGAACTGCGCGGGCAGTTTGTCCATCAGCGTGGACAGGCCGCCCATGTTTTTCATCTGCGAAAGTTGCGCGCGGAAATCGTTGAGGTCGAAGTCACCGCCTTTCTTGACCTTGTCGGCGAGCTTCTGCGCGGCTTGCACGTCGACGCCGCGCTGCGCTTCTTCGACGAGGGCGAGAATGTCGCCCATGCCGAGAATCCGGTTCGCCATGCGGTCCGGATAGAAGATTTCGAGGCCGTCGAGCTTTTCGGCGACGCCGACGAACTTGATCGGCTTGCCCGTCACGTGACGTACGGAGAGCGCGGCGCCACCGCGCGAATCGCCATCGAGCTTGGTGAGCACCACGCCGGTCAGCGGCAACGCGTCGCTAAACGCCTTGGCCGTGTTGACGGCATCCTGACCCAGCATCGCGTCGACGACGAACAGGGTCTCCGCCGGCTTCAGCGCGCTGTGCAGCGCGGCGATTTCCTGCATCATCGCTTCGTCGATACCGAGACGGCCGGCCGTGTCGACCAGCAGCACGTCATGGTAGTGGCGCTTGGCCCAATCGACCGCGGCGCGCGCGATGTCGACCGGTTTCTGATCCGGTTCCGACGGGAAGAAGTCGGCGCCGACCTGCTCGGTCACCGTCTTCAACTGCGCGATAGCAGCCGGACGGTAGACGTCGCACGAGACGGTCAGTACCTTCTTCTTATATTTCTCGCGCAGCAGCTTGGCGAGCTTGCCGACGGTGGTCGTCTTACCGGCGCCTTGCAGACCCGCCATCAGGATGACTGCCGGCGGCGTGACGGCGAGATTGAGTTCGACCGCCTTGCCCTCGTAGTCGCCGCCGATGATCGCGGTCAGCTCGCGCTGCACCACGCCGACCAGCGCCTGACCCGGCGACAGGCTGCTGATGACTTCCTCGCCGAGCGCCTTTTCCTTCACCTTGGCGATGAACTCGCGCACGACGGGCAAGGCCACGTCCGCCTCGAGGAGCGCGAGGCGCACTTCGCGCAGCATTTCCTGGGTGTTCGCCTCGGTGAGCCGGGCTTCGCCGCGCAGCGTCTTGACGACGCGCGCCATCCGTTGAGTCAGATTGTCGAGCATGGGGAGCGATGAACAGTGCGGCCCGTGCAGCGCGCGAAGTGGAAGACGTCGCGGAGCAGAGGCCTAGTGTAAACTTCGAATATGGATATTGTACTGTATGCCCTCACCGCACTCCTGTACGGCGGTCTCGCCGTCGCTGGCTGGCGCTCGCACCGGCACGCCGCCGTGCGCCCCATGCTCGGGCGCGTGCCGCCGGTGCCGGCCGCCGCGGGCATGTCGACCTCATCGGCCTCATCGACCGCCTCAGGCATGAGCACGTCGGGCCGCGCGCTGCTGTGTGTCGCGCTGCTCGCCCACGGCGTGCTGCTGCATACCACTATCTTTCCCCAGAACGCGATGGTGTTCGGCTTCGCGTTCGCGCTTTCGGCGATGTTCTGGCTCGGCGCCGGCATCTACTGGATCGAGAGCTTTTTCTTTCCACTCGACGGCCTGCGTCTGCTGGTGTTGCCGCTTGCCTGCGTAGCTTCCTTATTGCCGCTGGCGTTCAACGGCGTGCGCGTGCTGCCGTATTCCGCCGCGCCGATGTTCAAGCTGCACTTCCTGATCGCCAATATCGCGTACGGTTTGTTCGCGATCGCGGCACTGCACGCGATTCTGATGCTGCTGGTCGAGCGCCGCCTGCACGCAATGCGCGGCGGGCTCGCGCAGCGGCATGCGGCCGCGGCAGGGAACGGCTGGCTGTCCAGTTGGCTCGATACCTTGCCGCCGCTGTTGACGCTCGAAAAGCTGCTGTTCCGTCTGATCGGCGCCGGTTTCGTGCTGCTCACGCTGACGCTGCTGTCGGGCATCATGTTCAGCGAGCAACTGGTCGACCGTGCGTTGCGGCTCGATCACAAGACCGTCTTCGCGATTCTTTCCTGGGTGATGTTCGGCGCGCTGCTGACCGCGCGCAAGGTGTCCGGCTGGCGCGGCCGTGCGGCATTGCGCTGGGTGCTGGCGTCGTTCGTCGCGCTGCTGCTGGCGTACGTCGGCAGCCGTTTCGTTTTCGAGGTGCTGTTGCACCGTGCTGTAGTGTGAGCGTGTCCCATGCGACAAATTTTTTTGCTGATCCTGTTGTTCATCGTCGGCCAATGGCTGGTGAAGGCGCTGCGTCGTCATGACGCGCAAACGGCGCAACGTACCGGCGCGGGCGCAAGTTCGGGCGCGAACGGCGCCGCCGGGGCGAAAGGTCCGAACGGCGGCGCGCGTTCGTCCGAAGCGCCGCAACTCGCCGAGCCGATGATCCGTTGCGTCGAGTGCGGCGTGCATGCGCCGAAGAGCGAGTCGGTCGTCGTGGCGGGGCAGCCGTTCTGCAGCGCCGCGCACGCGCAGCGTCACGGCGCGCGGCCGACGGGCCGCGACGCTCGATGAGCGTCGAGTTCGCCGTCGATCCTGACGGTTGGGTCGCCGACGCACGCAAATTGCCATCGCCGAATTTCGAGGCGCGGCCCGCCGGCGCCGTGCCGACGCTGATCGTCGTCCACAACATCAGCTTGCCGCCCGGCGAGTTCGGCGGCAGCGCGATCGCCGAACTGTTCCAGAATCGTCTCGACTGTGACACTCACCCGTACTACGACACGCATCTGCGCGACGTGCGGGTGTCGGCGCATTTCGTGATCCATCGGGACGGCGCGCTCGAACAGTATGTGTCGTGCAACGAGCGCGCGTGGCACGCTGGCCCATCGAATTTTTTCGGCCGCGAGCGCTGCAATGATTTCTCGATCGGCATCGAACTGGAAGGCAGCGACACGACTGCCTTCGACGCGGCGCAATACCGCACGCTCGGTGCGCTGGTGAGGGCACTCGCGGCCCGCTATCCGGTCGAGGCGCTTGCCGGTCACTCGGACATTGCTCCAGGCCGCAAGACCGATCCTGGGCCTCATTTCGAGTGGCAGCGTCTGCAGCGCGACACCGCGTTAGCGGATCAGTACTTCCCCTATCTCAAGTTTTCCGGAACGCCGTAACGGCCCTTTTCGCTACTTCGCGGGATGCGAGGAGAGCAAGGCACAGCCTTGCTCTTCGGGGAGTTGGCTTCGCGCCGTGCGATGCAAAAGTCAAGCCTTCGAAAGCAAATAAATCAATTTGCGCTGCCTTGAAAGTCCACTATACTTGGTGCCATAAATTCAGTTTTGCACTATATCTTGTGTTGCCACGCGGCGCCCCGCTCCCCGAGCATGGCGCCGCAAGCATTCCAGGCAGCGAAAAACAATTCCTGCGGCGCGGTGGGTAGAGAGAACCGGCAGCGTCCAGAAGCATTCAGGAAAAGGGCACGGCAAGTGATCGCGACACACACGATGAAGACCGTTCTCAAATCAAATTCAGCTTCATCGCAGTCGCATCCCGCCACCCGGCTCAGCCGGGCTTTTTTCTGCACCCCATCGCTTGCGCACGCGGCGGCGCAGCGTTCGTTTTAACCCGCGGCTTTCTCCGCAACATTTCCAGGACCAGGAGCTTTGCACATGCAAACCACCGACAACGTGACGACCCGGTACGAGGGCTCACCCACAGGCCAGGCCTTCGGCCAGGCACAAGGCGCACAAGCGCTCGCGCCGCAAGCGACGTATGCCGACTACAAGGTGATCCGTCGTAATGGCAGCGTGGTGTCGTTTGAACCGTCGAAGATCGCCATCGCCGTGACGAAGGCATTTCTGGCCGTCAACGGTGGTCAAGGCGCAGCGTCGGCTCGTGTGCGCGAACTGGTCGAGCAACTCACGCAGAACGTGGTGCGCGCGCTCGTGCGCAGCCGTCCGAACGGCGGCACGTTCCATATCGAAGACATCCAGGATCAGGTCGAGCTCGCGCTGATGCGCGGCGGCGAGCACAACGTCGCACGTGCCTATGTGCTGTATCGCGAGAAGCGAACGCAAGCCCGCGGCCACGACGACCAGATTGTCGCCAACACGCCGGGTCTGAACGTCACCGACAACGGCGTGACGCGCCCGCTCGACATGGCTGCGCTGCGCGACATCATCGAACTGGCTTGCTCGAACCTGGGCGACGCCGTAAGCGCCGATCCGATCATCGCGGAAACGGTGAAGAATCTGTATGACGGCGTGCCGATGACCCAGGTCTACGACTCGGCGATTCTGGCTGCCCGCACGATGATCGAAAAAGACCCGGCTTATAGCCAGGTCACCGCACGCATCCTGCTGCACACGATCCGCCGCGAAATCCTCGAAGAGGAAGTCACGCAAACGGAAATGGGCGAGCGCTACGCCGAGTACTTCCCGCAGTTCATCAAGCGCGGCGTGCAAGCCGAGCTGCTCGACGACAAGCTGCTGCAGTTCGACCTGAAGCGTCTCGGCGCCGCACTCGACAACAACCGCGACCTGCAATTCGGCTACCTCGGTCTGCAGACGCTGTACGACCGCTACTTCCTGCATCACGACGGCGTGCGGATCGAAATGCCGCAGGCATTCTTTATGCGTGTCGCGATGGGTCTGTCGCTGAACGAGATCGACCGCGAAGCACGTGCGATCGAGTTTTACAACGTGCTGTCGAGCTTCGACTTCATGTCGTCCACGCCGACGCTGTTCAACTCGGGCACCCGCCGCTCGCAACTGTCGTCGTGCTACCTGACGACGGTCGACGACGACCTCGACGGCATCTACGAAGCGCTGAAGGAAAACGCGCTGCTGTCGAAGTTCGCCGGCGGTCTGGGCAACGACTGGACGCGCGTGCGTGCGCTCGGCTCGCACATCAAGGGCACCAACGGCAAGTCGCAAGGCGTGGTGCCGTTCCTGAAGGTGGTCAACGACACGGCTGTGGCCGTGAACCAGGGCGGCAAGCGCAAGGGCGCGGTGTGCGCATACCTGGAAACGTGGCACCTGGACATCGAAGAATTCCTCGAGCTGCGCAAGAACACCGGCGACGACCGTCGCCGCACCCACGACATGAACACGGCGAACTGGATTCCCGACCTGTTCATGAAGCGCGTGCACGAAGGCGGCGACTGGACGCTGTTCTCGCCGTCCAGCTGCCCGGACCTGCACGACAAGTTCGGCGCCGAGTTCGAAACGGCTTACACGGCTTACGAAGACAAGGTCGCGCGCGGAGAGATCAAGCTGTTCAAGAAGATTCCGGCGGCGCAACTGTGGCGCAAGATGCTGGGCATGCTGTTCGAAACCGGTCACCCGTGGATCACGTTCAAGGATCCGTGCAATGTGCGTTCGCCGCAACAGCACGTCGGCGTCGTCCACTCGTCGAACCTGTGCACGGAGATCACGCTGAACACCAGCGACGCCGAAATCGCCGTCTGCAACCTGGGCTCGGTGAACCTCGTCGCCCACCTGAAAGAACAGGCCGACGGCACGCTGGCGCTCGACCACGACAAGCTCAAGCGCACCGTCAGCGTGGCGATGCGCATGCTCGACAACGTGATCGACATCAACTACTACGCGGTTGCCAAGGCGCGTAACTCGAACCTGAAGCACCGTCCGGTCGGCTTGGGCATCATGGGCTTCCAGGACTGCCTGCACCTGCTGCGCACGCCGTACGCGTCGCAAGAGGCGGTCAGCTTCGCCGATACGTCGATGGAAGCGGTCTGTTACTACGCTTACTACGCGTCGACCGAACTGGCGCAAGAGCGCGGCCGTTACTCCAGCTACCGCGGCTCGCTGTGGGATCGCGGCATCCTCCCGCAAGACTCGGTGAAGCTGCTGGCCGAAGCGCGCGGCGGCTATGTCGAAGTCGATTCGAGCGAATCGATGGACTGGACCGAACTGCGTTCGCGCATCGCCACCTACGGCATGCGCAACTCGAACTGCGTGGCGATCGCGCCGACGGCGACGATCTCCAACATCATCGGCGTGTCGGCCTGCATCGAACCGACCTTCCAGAACCTGTATGTGAAGTCGAATCTGTCAGGCGAATTCACGGTGGTCAACGACTACCTGGTGCGCGACCTGAAGGCTCGTGGCCTGTGGGACGAAGTGATGGTCGCCGACCTGAAGTACTTCGACGGCACGCTGTCGCGCATCGACCGCATCCCGGCCGACCTGCGCGCGATCTACGCGACCGCGTTCGAACTCGATCCAGTGTGGCTCGTCGAGGCGGCTTCGCGTCGTCAGAAGTGGATCGACCAGGCGCAGTCGCTGAACATCTATATGGGCGGCGCGTCGGGTAAGAAGCTCGACGAGATCTACAAGCTCGCGTGGGTGCGCGGCCTGAAGACCACGTACTACCTCCGCACGATGGCGGCGACGCACGTCGAGAAGTCGACGGTTGCGCACGGCGCGCTGAACGCGGTGAGCTCGGGTGGCGGCGAAGGCTCTGGCGGCGCGGCGGGTGGTTTCGGCGTGAGCGGTGGTGCTGCGTCGGGCGGCATCCAGGCGGCAGCGGCGGCTCCGGCAGTCGCAGTCGAAGCAGCGCCGGAAGCGGATGGTCCGGTGTGCATGATGCGTCCGGGCGATCCTGGCTTTGAAGAGTGCGAGGCTTGCCAGTAAGGGGCAGGCAACTGCGAGGCAAGCAGCAGGATCGCTGCTTGCTGACGGGTTTGTAGGTAATGACCCGCATGCAGTGAAGCAAAGCAGCGCAACAGATGAGCGGCGTGGCGACGAATCTCGAAGTCGCGCCGCTCGTCGAAGCAGCGAAGCCGGAAAGCGCAGCAACAGATTGAAGTAGTGACGCGGTAGATAAGCAGTCGGCAGCACAGACGCAGCGCTCGACGCCGGGCGCTCAGCAAACGGTTCGATCGACTGGTCGATCAGCACAACCGGCCACATGCATCGCTGAACATTGCACTGAACTTCACCTCGCTAACACCGATGAAGGGGCAACCGCCAGGCAAACGCGAGGCAGCAAGAAGCAACCGCAAGACGCTGCAAGCACGCTCCGCAATACAAATAGATAGAGCAGCGAAAAGTCACTTCGACACGTCGCTCTTCGAGCTCGCGAAGCACCTCGACGACACACGTTCAACACGCTTCACATGAGGCGACACACACAGTCTGTTGAGCAAAGTGTTGTATGAACGTAGCAACGCGAATCGAAAACAGGATTTTTCATCAGCGAAGTCTTTTATCGCTCGTGAAAAGATGGTACAAACCGTTCTAAATTGATGGTGACATTTATGCTCAACTGGGATGACGAGATCACTGCCATAACTCCCTCGAGCGCTACGCAACAGAATGTGTTGCGCAACGCTGCGGGATCGGCTGTCGGTTCGCAAGTCGGAACGCGTTCCGCTCCTCAAGCTCCCTCGGCTCAAGACATCTTCGCGAACGACATCGCTGTCGCTCCCGTCGCTCACGCTGCTGGAACGGCTGCCGTTTCCGAAGCGCGGGTCAATGTCGCCGACAAGCGCATCATCAACGGCCAGACCGACGTCAATCAGTTGGTGCCGTTCAAATACAAGTGGGCCTGGGAAAAGTATCTGGCTGGTTGCGCCAACCACTGGATGCCGCAAGAAGTGAACATGTCGCGCGACATCGCCCTCTGGAAAGACCCGAACGGTCTGACCGAAGACGAGCGCCGCATCGTCAAGCGCAACCTGGGTTTCTTCGTGACGGCAGATTCTCTCGCCGCCAACAACATCGTGCTGGGCACCTACCGCCACATCACGGCGCCCGAATGCCGCCAGTTCCTGCTGCGCCAGGCGTTCGAAGAGGCGATCCACACGCACGCTTACCAGTACATCGTCGAATCGCTGGGTCTCGACGAGGGCGAAATCTTCAACGCGTATCACGAGGTTTCCTCGATCCGCGCGAAAGACGAATTCCTGATTCCGTTCATCCACACGCTGACCGACCCGGCCTTCAAGACCGGCACGCTCGAGGCAGACCAGACCCTGCTGCGCTCGCTGATCGTGTTCGCCTGTGTGATGGAAGGCCTGTTCTTTTACGTCGGCTTTACGCAAATCCTGGCGCTGGGTCGCCAGAACAAGATGACCGGCGCGGCGGAACAGTACCAATACATCCTGCGCGACGAGTCGATGCACTGCAACTTCGGCATCGACCTGATCAACCAGATCAAACTCGAAAACCCGCAACTCTGGACGGCTGAGTTCCGCGCGGAAATCCGCGAAATCTTCCAGCAAGCGGTCGAACTTGAATATCGTTACGCGGAAGACACGATGCCGCGCGGGGTGCTCGGCCTCAACGCGTCGATGTTCAAGAGCTATCTGCGCTTCATCTGCAACCGCCGTTGCCAGCAGATCGGTCTCGATCCGCTGTACCCGAACGAGGAAAACCCGTTCCCGTGGATGAGCGAGATGATCGACCTGAAGAAGGAACGCAACTTCTTCGAGACGCGAGTGATCGAATATCAGACTGGCGGCGCGCTGACCTGGGAGTGATCCGGGCTCGTGTCGCAGATGCATTCATCGATGGGGATGCCGTCGGCAAGGGCCACGGCAATTTTGGTTAGGAGCAGAACCGCCTGATGCAAAGCATGCCCGGTGCGTCGCGTGCCTTCGCGGCCCACAAACATGACTGGCACTTTGCGAACCCTTCAGTGGGATGGGCAAACTTCCCCCCGGAAAAAGCCGCTGGCGTGAGCGTCGGCGGCCCGATCAAGCAATTGCCGGCGCTGGGTTTCAGCGCCGACCAGATCTGGCGCGCGGAGCCCTTGGGCACCGCGCGCCTTACCGCATTCATTAGCGTAAGCGCGCAGCACCTGCGTACGCCGATGAATAGCCCGCTTCGTAGCGCGCGCCCTGAGAAGCGTCCGCGGGAAGCGGGTTTTGACGAAGGGTGTAGTTTGAACTGACTCTCATCTGAAAACCTGAAGGAGAAAATGATGGCAACTGCAAAGAAAGCCGCCGCTAAGAAACCCGCAGCTAAGAAAGTTGTGGCAAAGAAAGCTGCTCCGGCGAAGAAGGCCGCTCCGGCAAAGAAAGTAGCGGCGAAGAAAGTCGCTGTGAAGAAGGTTGCAGCGAAGAAGGCAGCACCGGCTAAGAAGGTTGCAGCGAAGAAAGCTGCTCCGGCTAAGAAGGTTGCAGCCAAGAAAGTCGCTGTGAAGAAGGTTGCAGCGAAGAAGGCAGCGCCGGCGAAGAAGGCAGCACCGGCTAAGAAAGCCGCAGTGAAGAAGGTTGCAGCAAAGAAGGCAGCACCGGCCAAGAAGGCCGCAGCAAAGAAGGCAGCACCGGCTAAGAAGGCTGCTGCAAAGAAGGCTGCGCCTGCTAAGAAGGCTGCTGCCAAGAAAGCTGCGCCCGCGAAAAAGGCTGCTGCTAAAAAGGCTGCGCCTGCCAAGAAGGCTCCCGCGAAGAAGGCCGCTGCTCCTGCCAAGAAGGCTGCTCCTGCGAAGAAGGCTGTCGCCAAGAAGGCGGCTCCTGCACCCGCTGCGACTTCTGTCTCGAGCGCAGCACCGGCAGCGACGGTGAAGACCGCGCTGAACCCGGCAGCGGCATGGCCGTTCCCGACGGGCAGCCGTCCGTAAGCGGTAAATAAGCGGTAGAAGTACTTCGACACGTCGCAGGATGTGTCCGATGATCGAGTAGCGCTTAAGTAACTGTGTGACGAGCGCTACTCGGTCAGCGTCCCGTCGCCGGGTTTCCGGCGACGGGATTTTTTTCGTCTCGTAAAAGCGTGCACGTCACGATTCCAAAACGGATGGACAAAAAAAACGCATGCACAGGGGAGCGCATGCGTGTGAGGTTGCCGCAGCGGCGCCTGAAGCGCGGCCGCGGCAGAGGGGAAAAGCTTAGTGCGTGACGCGCGTGACGCCGCCGCTAGACAGCAGCCGCACGCGCTCGCCGGCGCGGAAGATCTCACCGGTAGCGCTTTGCGTGATCGCGCGCATATCGCCGTTATCGAGTCGCACGGTGATCTCGAGACCGTCACGCACCGCGACGCCGTTCTCGACCGCGTTGCCGGCTACCGCACCGGCCAGACCGCCGATGATACCCGTCACGATCGAGCCACGGCCGCCGCCGATCGTGCTGCCGGCCACCGCGCCCAAGGCGCCGCCGCCGAGCGCGCCGATGCCGCTCGGTTGACCGTTGTTCGAGCTGATCTTCACTGCGCGAACGCTGTCGACCGTGCCCATCCGGACCGTTTCTTCGCGCTGTGCCTGCGACGCCGTGTAGACGTCAGCAGAACTACTGTTATACGCACACCCCGACATGGCCAGCGAACCGGCGATCAAGGCAGCCACTACCAGGCGACTCATTGTTTTCATTCCCTAACTCCAATAGCTCTCGGCATTACGGCAGGTCGTAACCGAACGCCTGCTTGAACCGTTCGTTGATCTCCGCCCGGGTGGGCGCGTAGTTTTGCGGGCCCTGGTGTTCGATCTTCAGCGCGCCCATCAGGCTCGCGAGACGGCCGGTGGTTGCCCAGCCGAGCTTGTTCTCGATGCCGTACAGCAAACCGCCGCGAAACGCGTCGCCGCAGCCTGTAGGGTCGAGCACTTGCTGCGCTTTGACCGCTGGAATCTCTTCGATACCGCCGCCGTGATGGATTTGCGCCCCGTGTTCGCCGAGCGTGACGATCAGCGCATCGACCTTGCTGGCGATCTCTTCGATCGACCAACCGGTTTTGTTGCTCACCAGTTTGGCTTCGTAATCGTTGACAGCTACATAGGTAGCAAGTTCAATCATGCGCCGCAGCGACGCACCGTCGAACAACGGCAAACCTTGGCCCGGATCGAAGATGAACGGCACGCCGGCCGCTGCCAGATGCTCCGAATGCTGGACCATGCCGTCGTAGCCATCAGGCGCGACGATGCCGAGCGTGATGCCCTTTGCTTCATCGGCGCGATTCAGATGGGACTGCATCATCGCGCCCGGGTGAAACGCGGTGATCTGATTGTTTTCCAGATCGGTGGTGATCATGGCCTGCGCCGAGTAGGTGTCCGGCACGACGAGTACGTTTTCCGTCGACAGGCCGAGTTGCTTGAAGCGATCCATGTAGAGTTGCGCATCGACCGCACCGAGCGTCCCCATGATGCGCGCGTTGCCACCCAGCAGATGCAGCGAGTAGGCGATGTTGCCCGCGCAGCCGCCGAACTCGCGGCGCATCGTCGGCACCAGAAAGCTCACGTTCAGGATGTGGACCTGCTCCGGCAGGATGTGCTCCCGGAAGCGGCCTTCGAAGGTCATGATGTTGTCGTAGGCGAGCGAGCCGCAAATCAGCGTAGCCAAGGCGAGCGTTCCTGTAAAAATCGGTAAAGAGAAAGGGCGCGACGATGTGACAGCGCCGCGCATGAAGCGCGGCGCCGGGGGCTCGTGCGCGAGGGTTTTACTTCAGTGCGGCGAGCGCTGCGTCGTAGTTCGGCTCGTTCTTGATTTCGCTGACCAGTTCCGCGTGCACGACCTTGTCGTTCTCGTCGACCACCACCACGGCGCGTGCCGTCAGGCCCGTCAGCGGGCCGCTCGTCACGTCGACGCCGTACGCCTCTGCAAACTCATGGCCACGGAACGTCGAGGCCGTCACGACGTTCTCGATGCCTTCGGTCGTGCAAAAGCGCGATGCGGCGAACGGCAGGTCGCCCGACACGACGATCACGGCTGTGTTGGTCAGCTTGGCGGCGGCTTCGTTGAACTTACGGGTCGACGTGGCGCAGGTCGGCGTGTCGAGGCTCGGGACGATGTTCAGCACCTTGCGCTTGCCGGCGAATTCGGCGAGCGTAACCGGCTTCAGATCCTTGCCGACCAGCGAGAAGGCGGGCGCTTGCTGGCCCACCGACGGGAACGTGCCGGCGACTTCGATCGGGTTACCACCCAGCGTGACTTGACTCATGTTGTTGTGCTCCGAAAATTCGTCAGAAATGACGGTGAACGCGCCCGATCGGTGCCGGGCGCACGAGTAAGCGTTACGGATAAAAAATCTGAACGCGGAAATTGGAGGCGACTGCATTGCCCGTGTCGAGGTGCACGATCATGGTTTGAGTCGTGTGCGCCGGCAAACCGGCCGCGATCGGCGTGCCGGGTGCGACATAGTCTTGCGGCCACAGCACGCGGCGCACGGCGACGTTGTTCTGGTCGTCGAGCAGCGTGAGTTCGATGGCCGGATAGGCCAGCGCAATATTGAAGCGATTACGCAGCGGCATCTTCAGTTCGAGCTTGTGCGGACCGTCGATCTGCCGCAGATCGGACGGCTCGACCTGCAAGCCGTCGATATCGTGAGGCGGCGTGACCTGACAGCCGATTTGCGCGCAGGCCTTCGCATAGAGCGTCTGCGAGCGCGGAAAGTCGACCATCACCGTCTCGCGCTGCCACCAGGCGAGTTGCGCGAGCAGCGCGACGGCTAACAGCAGCGCCGCCAGTGAACCACCGATGATCCAGCCCAGCCGGCGCGGTTCGGCCGGGCGGGTTTCGCGTACCACCGGGAAAGGATCGACGCCGTCATGCACCGGATGGACCGTGAAGGGCTCTCCACTGGACGCAGCCGCGGCGGCGCCCACTTTGCCCGTGCCCGGACCGGCCGCACCTGAGCCGGCGGTACCGAAATGCGGTTCGTTGTCGGGGATACCGTGCAACGTGGTCGGCTCGTTGAGAACCGGCTCGTCCACGGGATGTTCGGACGGGCGTTCGGTCTTGTGCCAGACCCTCGGCGCTTCCTCTGCCGGCGGACCGGCATCGAGCGCGGAGGGCTCGGGCGGCGCGTCAGCGAACACCGGTTCATGGTCGGGAGGGATCGGCGCGGCGAACGCACTGGACGGCAATTCGGGCTCAGTCGCGTGGCGCGGCGTAACCGCGACGCCCGCGCCGGTCGAGACCGGATTGAGCGGCACATTGGTGGCGGTGTGACGCAGACGGTTGTCGATGACGGCATCGGGCGTCGGCGCCCACGGGTCCCATGCTTCGGCGCTGAAATCGGGACCGCCGGAGCGTACGCCCGACAGGGCCTCGATCGCCGCTGCTGCGGCGACCGGCTTGGCGGTGGAGAAGTCGCCGCCCTCGGTCAGTTCGAACAGACTGCTCGACGCGTCGAATACTTCATTGCAATGCCCACAGCGCACGAGGCCGCGGCGCAGCGCGAGCTGCGCCGGCTGCAGGCGGAAGACGGTTTCGCAGAAGGGGCAACGCGTCGCCAGGAGCATATTGAGCCGGTAAGCCGAAAGGCCGTTGGTTGGACAATACGCCTTATTCTAATGGCTTTCGCGGCGCGTTCCCGTCAGGCATACCCAACCTTCGTGTTCGCGCCATACGGCGATGTCGATCCATCGCGCATAGACTTGCGCCACTTCGTCCGCTTGCCGCGCGAGAATGCCCGACAGTGCGATCCGCCCGCCCGGCTTGACCTTCGACGACAGCATCGAGGCCATCAGCTTGAGCGGATTGGACAGAATATTGGCGACCACGATATCGAACTCGCCAGTGGGGCATTCGTCAGGCAAACCGTACGTGACGTCCGCGCGATTGCGCTCGCTGTTATGGCGCGCCGATTCGACCGCTTGCGGATCGATGTCGATGCCGTGCACCGGATTCGCGCCGCACTTCTTCGCGAGAATCGCGAGGATGCCGGAGCCGCAGCCATAGTCGAGCACCGATTGCTCAGGCTTGACCGATTGCTCGAGCCACTCCATACACAGGCGGGTGGTCGGATGGCTGCCGGTGCCGAATGCGAGGCCCGGATCGAGTTCCAGCACGAGTGCTTCGGGGTCGGGTGCATCGTGCCACGACGGCACGACCCAGATGCGCTCGCCGATCGGAATCGGATCGAATTGCGATTGCGTGAGGCGCACCCAATCCTGTTCCTCGACTTCACGCACGGTGAAGGAAGGTGCGGGATCGAGGCCCAGCTCGTTTGCAGCGGCCGTCAGCAGCACAGCCGGGTCGTGTTCGGGCGCGAGCAGCGCGATCACGCGCGAACGCTGCCAGGCCGCGCGATCCGGCGTGAGACCGGGCTCGCCGAACAGCGGCTGCTCGTCGGGCGTGTCGGCGTCCGCATCTTCGACCGACACGGACAGCGCACCCAACTCGAGCAACGCGTCGGAGAATTCCTCCGCGTGCTCGCGTGCCAGCTCGGCGATCAGTTCCCGGTAGCTCATGACTTACGCTTCTTCCGGCGCGGCCTGCTGCTTCGCGGCCAACCGGTTTTCGAGGTAGTGAATGCTGGTGCCGCCTTCGACGAACTTCGCGTCCAGCATCAGCTCGCGGTGCAGCGGGATGTTGGTCTGAATGCCTTCGACCACCATTTCCGACAACGCGATGCGCATCCGCTTGATCGCCTGTTCGCGCGTGGCGCCGTAGGCGATCAGCTTGCCGATCATCGAATCATAGTTCGGCGGCACAAAATAGCCATTGTAGGCGTGCGAATCGACGCGGATGCCGGGGCCGCCCGGCATGTGCCACGACGTCAAACGCCCCGGCGACGGAATGAACTTGAACGGATCTTCCGCGTTGATCCGGCATTCGATCGCATGACCCTTGAACACGATGTCGCGCTGGCGCAACGCGAGTTTCTCGCCGGCCGCGATGCGGATCTGCTCCTGGACGATGTCGACGCCGGTGATCAGTTCGGTCACCGGATGCTCGACCTGCACGCGCGTGTTCATTTCGATGAAGTAGAACTCGCCGTTTTCGTACAGGAATTCGAACGTACCGGCGCCAAGGTAGCCCATCTTCTTGCAGGCATCCGCGCAACGATCGCCGATACGGTCGATCAGGCGCCGCGCGATACCCGGCGCCGGTGCTTCTTCGATCACTTTCTGGTGGCGGCGCTGCATCGAGCAGTCACGCTCGCCCAGCCACACGGCATTCTTGAACGAATCGGACAGCACCTGAATTTCGATGTGCCGCGGGTTCTCCAGGAATTTCTCCATGTAGACCTGCGGATTGCCGAACGCACGGCCGGCTTCTTCGCGCGTCATGTTGACCGCGTTGACCAGCGCCGCTTCGGTGTGGACCACGCGCATGCCGCGGCCACCGCCGCCGCCGGCGGCTTTGATGATGACCGGATAGCCGACCTGGCGGGCAATTTTCACGATCTCTTTCGGATCTTCCGGCAACGCGCCTTCAGAACCCGGCACGCAGGGCACGCCGGTTTTGATCATGGTTTGCTTCGCGGTGACCTTGTCGCCCATCATCCGGATCGTTTCCGGGCGCGGGCCGATGAAGGTGAAACCGGACTGCTCGACACGCTCGGCAAAGTCGGCGTTCTCCGACAGGAAGCCGTAGCCGGGGTGAATCGCTTCGGCGTCCGTCACTTCTGCCGCGCTGATCAGCGCCGGCATGTTCAGGTAGCTCAGATTCGAAGGCGCCGGGCCGATACAGACCGCCTCGTCGGCGAGCTTCACGTACTTGGCTTCCTTGTCGGCTTCCGAATAGACGACGACCGTCTTGACGCCGAGTTCGCGGCAGGCGCGCTGGATACGAAGCGCGATCTCGCCACGATTGGCAATGAGAATTTTTTCAAACATAGCGGGTTTTCGACTCATCAATGGGCGCCGGGTTGATCACAACGTCGGCTGCCTCACAGGATCGGTCGCGCGCCTCGTGAGGGCAGGCGCGCGGGCGGCGAACGCAAAGCGTGCCGCGTCAGCCGACCACGAACAGCGGTTGGCCGTACTCGACCGCCTGGCCGTTTTCGACGAGGATTTCCTTGACCACGCCGGACTTGTCCGACTCGATTTCGTTGAGCAGCTTCATCGCTTCGATGATGCAGATCGTCTGGCCTTCCTTGACCGTGTCGCCCACCTGGACGAACGGATCGGCGCCCGGGGACGGCGCACGGTAGAAGGTGCCGACCATCGGCGAGGTCACCACGTGGCCTTGCGGCGCGGCGGCGGCAGGCGCAGCCGGGGCGCCAACTGCGGCGGCAGGCGCTTCGGCGCCGCCCAGTGCCGGCATCGGCTGTGCGTATTGCGGCGCGTACGAAGCGGACGGTTGCACGTAAACCGGCGGCGCATTCTTGACGATGCGGACCTTGCCTTCGCCCTCGGTCACTTCGAGTTCGGAAATACCGGACTCGGAGACGAGGTCGATCAGAGTTTTCAGTTTACGTAGATCCATCAGGCAGCCCCTTTCAATGCGTGAAGTGCCGGCGGGGTGCGCCGCCGGCTCAAATTAGATGTGTGTGGAATTCAGCCGCGCGACGAACCGGCGGACAGCCGGTCGAGCGCGAATTCGAGCGCGTACAGATAGCCCTTCCAGCCGAGGCCGCAAATCACGCCCTCAGCCTGGTCGGAGAAATACGAGTGGTGCCGGAACGGTTCGCGGCGATGCACGTTCGACAGGTGAATCTCGACGAACGGGATGCCGACCCCCGCCAGTGCGTCCCGAATGGCCACGCTGGTATGCGTGTACGCGGCGGGATTGATCAGTATGAAATCGGTTTTTTCAGTCCGGGCGGATTGGATGCGATCGACCAGCGCGCCTTCGTGATTGCTCTGGAACGACGCGAGCTCGACGCCGGCGTCCGCTGCGCGGTCCGCCAGCGCCTGATCGATCTGCGGCAACGTCACGCGGCCGTAGACCTCGGGTTCCCGGGTGCCGAGAAGGTTGAGGTTGGGGCCGTGCAGTACCAGCAGTCGCGTCATGGTCGCTTCTTTTTCCGTGGAATTGGGCGCACTTTAGCGCTGATTAGAGAAACTTGTCTAGTTTCCTGCACGTACGGATTGATTTCGGCGACTTTTCGCCGCTGCTCCGGGTGCCCATCTTCTCGCAAATTCGCGCGATTTGCGCGCAATATTGTGCGTTCCGCCGGTATCTGAACGTCAAAAGAATGTGAAATTTAGAGCGCGTCGAGCGTCTGTTTCAGTTCTTTCGGGTCGATTTGGCCTAATTTTGTCGAACGGATGTTGCCTTTTGCGTCGATTACGACGGTAAAAGGCAATCCACCCGCGTTATTGCCGAACGCCCGCGCCAGGTCGGCGCCGCCGAATCCGGTCACATAGATCGGGTAGGCCACCTTCACCTTTTGCAGGAAGGCCTGGACGTTTTTATCCGAATCGACGCCAAGTCCGACGAACTGGATTCCTTTCCGGGCGTATTCGCGCTGAAGCTGCGAAAGGGCGGGCATCTCTTCGACGCACGGGCCGCACCACGACGCCCAGAAATTGACGACGATCGGGTGACCTTTGAGCAGACTCAACGATTGCGGCTTGCCGTCCACCGTGGTGACGGGCGCGGCCCACAACTGCTCGACGGCGCTGTGCTGGGCGCCAGGTTGTCCCGCATGCGCGATCTCCGAGCCGTCGCCGTTCAGCCAGTGATTCGCCAGCACGCCACCGCCCGCGGCGACGGCCGCCACCAGCGCGCCTGCCAGAATCCGTCTCGTATTCATTGTTGGTCTATCTAATTAGTGGAAGAAGTGACGCCGCTATTGTCGTCGAGCAGTGCCTGAACGGCCTGCAGATTCGCGCGGGCAGTGCGGCCGCGCGCGTCGGCCCGTACCGCGCCGCGCAAATCGTCCGTCTCATACAGCGCGACGTGGATGCCGACCGGTTCTGTGCCGGGTCCTTCTTCTGTGTCACGCCACAAAAAGCTCAGTGTCTCGACGTAGCCGCGCCCGGCAAAATGCCGCGTCTCCGAAACGTCGTACTGGATGTTGGCGTTCAGAAAGTAGATCGCGACTTCTTTCGGGTTGTCGCAGAACGCCTGCAGATGAATGTCCGAATGCTCGCCGGCTGTGCCGCCGAGCACCGCACCTGTCAGATACGGATTGAACGGCGCAAGCCTCTGCATCCAGTCGATCGCGACCCGCCTGAGCCGGCGCAGCAGGATCGGCTGGCTGTCACCCTGAAAGAGCGACTGATATTCGCGGATTTCTTCCTCGATCTGGTCGTTATCCGGCAGCCATTCGCCGGCGATACGGCTCTCGCCGACTACCTGCCGAGCCGCTTTACGCTTGGCCGTTGCGTAGTCCATACCGTCTTCGGCGATCAGGCGCGCAGCCGCGATGGCGATTTCCTCGCGCACGCGCTGCGGATCGAAATGTGATTTGCGAACCATCTCTCAATCATACTAGAGATTGATGACACGCCTTACTGGGTGGGTCGCACCGGCTGCCCGGCTTAGGGCGATGTGAAGGCGTCGGTTACAATGGCGTCCTTTGCAGACGGTCGTTTCGCCCGCTCCTGCGCTCTCCCATCCCACGCAAAAAATGCCCGCGCGGCAGACAGGCTTATGCACATCCACATCCTCGGCATCTGCGGCACGTTCATGGGCGGTCTCGCGGTGCTCGCGCGCGGCGCGGGTCACACCGTAACGGGCTGCGACGCCGGCGTCTATCCGCCGATGAGCACGCAGCTCGAGGCGCAAGGCATTCGTCTGATCGAAGGTTACGACGCCGAACAGTTGAACGGCCTGCAAGCGGACCTTTTTGTGATCGGCAATGTGGTCTCGCGCGGCAATCCGCTGATGGAAGCGATTCTCGACCGCGGCCTGCCGTATGTGTCCGGTCCGCAATGGCTCGGCGAGCATGTGCTGAACGGCAAATGGGTGCTGGCGGTGGCCGGCACTCACGGCAAGACGACCACCAGCTCGATGCTCACCTGGTTGCTCGAAGACGCCGGGTTGAATCCGGGCTTCCTGATCGGCGGCGTGCCGCTGAATTTCGGCGTGTCGGCGCGGCTGACCGATTCCAGCTTCTTCGTGATCGAGGCCGACGAGTACGACACGGCCTTCTTCGACAAGCGTTCCAAGTTCGTTCACTACCGTCCTAAAACCGCGGTCCTGAACAATCTCGAATTCGATCATGCCGACATTTTCCCGGATCTGGCCGCGATCGAAACGCAATTCCATCATCTGATCCGCACGGTGCCGGGCATCGGCCGCATCGTGACGAACGGTCGCGAGGACGCGCTGGAGCGCGTGCTGACGCGCGGGTGCTGGAGCGAAGTGGAGCGGTTCGGCGTGCAGGGCGGCTGGGAGGCCTTGCCGGCGGAAGACGGCGTGCCGGTCGACGAACGTTTTGCCGTGTATCACAACGGCGAGCGCGTCGGCGTGGTCGAGTGGCAGGTGCAGGGTGAGCACAACCGGATGAACGCGATTGCCGCGATCGCCGCCGCGCGTCATGTGGGCGTGCCGCCGGCGCAGGCCGCGAAGTCGCTTGGCAGCTTCCGCAACGTCAAGCGCCGCATGGAAGTGCGCGGCAGCGTCGACGGCGTGACCGTCTACGACGACTTCGCCCATCATCCGACCGCGATCGAAACCACGGTGGCCGGGCTGCGCGCACGCGTGGGCCACGAACGCACGCGGATTCTCGCGGTGCTCGAGCCGCGCTCGAACACCATGAAGCTCGGCGTGATGAAAGCGCAACTGCCGGAAAGCCTGGCCGACGCCGACCTCGTGTTCGGCTACGGCGCGCCGAGCGGCCGCGACGCGCTCGGCTGGAATCTCGGCGAAGCGCTCGCGCCGCTCGGCGGCAAAGCGCAGGCGTTCGACAATCTCGACGCGTTGGTCAAAGCGGTGGTGCACGCCGCGCGCCCCGGCGATCAGATTCTGGTGATGAGTAACGGCGGCTTCGGCGGCGTGCATCAGAAGCTGCTCGACGCACTCTCCGCGCGAGGCACGTCGTGATCCTTTATCTGCACGGTTTCCGCTCGTCGCCGAACTCGTTCAAGGCGCGCGTGCTGGCGGCACGACTTGCCGAACTCGGCCGCGGCGACGAATGGTGTTGTCCGATGCTGCCGGTTTCGCCGTTCGAGACGGTGGCGCTCGCCGAATCGCTGGTGGCTGCCGCGGGCGCCGAGCGCGTGACGCTGATCGGCAGTTCGCTCGGCGGCTATTTCGCTACCTGGCTGGCCGAGAAGCACGGCTGGCCGGCGGTGCTGCTGAACCCGGCGGTCGTGCCGCAGCGCGACCTGAGCGCGTACCTCGGCGAGCAGCCGTTGTGGCACGGCGGCGGCAGCATTGTTGTCGAGCCGCACCATCTGGACGAGTTGCGCGCGCTCAGCGTCGAGTCGATCAAGCGGCCCGAACGCTATTATTTGATGGCAGCCACCGGCGACGAAGTGCTTGATTACCGCGAAATGCTCGCGCACTATCCCGGCGCCCGCACTACGCTGATCGAAGGCGGTGACCACGCGATCAGCGAGTTCGAGCAATACGTCGACGAAGTGCTGGCCTTTTGCGATGCGGAAGACGTCGAACCGCCGGCGCCGCGCGAGGCCGCCTGACGGCCGAGGCCAGGGTTTATATCTCACGAGATTCATGCCGCCGGCGCACAAGTATCGAGTATCGCGCCGCGGACCCACTACCACGAACACGTTGCCGTGCCGCGCACGCCGTGACCGACAGTCGAACCATCGGGCGCGCCGGCAGATGCAAGTCAGAACGAGAGTATTGAGTGAACGTTTTCTTTGAGGAATCGGGCAGTTTCAAGGCGGGCAGCGTGCTGTCGCGCCAAGGCGACGCGTTTCAGGTCGAGTTGCCGGGTGGCCGGCGCGCCAAGGTGCGCGCGAAAGATGTGCTGATCGAATTCGAGAAGCCGACCGCGGCCGAGTTGATGCAGCAAGCCGACGCCGCCGCGCAGGACATCGATCTGGACTTCCTGTGGGAATGCGCGCCTGAAGACGAATTCCCGTTCGCCACGCTGGGCGCCGAGTACTTCGGCGAGGGCTTTGGTCCGATCGAACGCGCGGCGCTGGTGCTGCGCATGCACGGCGCGCCGGTGTACTTCCGCCGCAAGGGCCGCGGCATGTATCAACGCGCGCCGCAGGAGCAACTGAAAATGGCGCTCGCGGGGCTCGAACGCAAACGCCAGCAGGCGCTGGTGCAGGCGGGCTATGAGGAAGAACTGAAAGCTGGCCGTCTGCCCGAGGCGTTCGCCGGCGCCAAAGCGCTGGCGTTGCTGACGAAGCCCGACAAGAACACGATCGAATACAAGGCGCTCGAAGGGGCGGCCGCGGCACGCGGCATTTCGCAGGCGCGCCTGATGCTCGAATGCGGCGGCATTCCGTCTGCACGCGCGCTGCACGAGGCGAAATTCCTTTCGGAGTTTTTCCCGCACGGCACCGGTTTCCCGCCGGTCACCGTCGGCACCTTGCCGGAAGATCTGCCGGAAGCCCTTGTAGAGGCGTTCTCGATCGACGACGTCACCACCACTGAAATCGACGATGCGTTTTCCGTCGAGCATCTGGCCGATGGCCGCGTGCGGATCGGCGTGCACATCGCCGCGCCGGCGCTCGGCATCGGGCGTGGCGACGACGTCGACGCGATCGCGCGCACGCGTTTGTCGACTGTCTATATGCCGGGCGACAAGATCACGATGCTGCCCGATAGCGTCGTCGAAGCGTTCACGCTGGCTGAAGGCGGCTTGCGGCCGGCCTTGTCGCTGTATGTGATCGTCAATCGCGAGACGCAGGAGATCGTGGCGAGCGAAACGCGCGCCGAACGCGTGTTCATCAAGAACAATCTGCGCCACAACACGCTCGACGAACTCGTCACCGAAGAGGCGCTCGCCGCCGGCAGCGGCGACTATCCTCACAAGGAAGACATCGCCGTGCTGTGGCCGTTCGCGCAGGCTTTGTTCGAAAAACGTCAGACCGCGCGTGCCGGTTACGGTCTGCGCCGCGAAGTGCAGCGCAACACCGATTTCAATTTCTACGTCGAAGGCGAGCACATCACGATCACGCCGCGCCGGCGCGGTTCGCCGCTCGATACGATCGTGGCTGAGCTGGCGATTCTGGCCAACTCGTCGTGGGGGGCGTTCCTGCACGACCACGGTGTGCCGGGCATCTACCGTACGCAGCGCGCGTTCGGCGCGCCGACCGGCCCGAAGCGCACCCGCATGCAGACCAACGCCGCGCCGCACGAAGGTTTGGGCGTCACGCAATACGCGTGGAGCACGTCGCCGCTGCGCCGTTACGTCGACCTGGTGAACCAGTGGCAACTGCTCGCATGCGTGCAGCACGGCGTGACCGCGAAGCTGGCCGCGCCGTTCAAGCCGAAGGACGCCGATCTGTTCGCCGTCGTGCAAGGCTTTGACGACACGTACACCGCCTATGCCGATCACCAGCGCCGCATGGAGTACTTCTGGTGCCTGCGTTGGCTGAAGCAGGAGAACAGGAAGCAGGTGGTGGCATCGGTGGTGAAGGGCGATCTGGTGCGCCTCGAAGAGATTCCGTTGCTGCTGCACGTGCCGGGCCTCGGCGTGCACGCACGCGGTACGCGTTTGCAGATGGAAGTGATGTCGATCGACGAATTGACCGTCGAAGCGTCCGTGCGCTTGCTGCATGTGCTGGATGCGCCGACCGTGACGAGCGGCGCCGAGGCTGAAGAAGCCGACGAGGCGGATGAAGGCGAAGAAGAGATCATCGACGCCGCCGACGAAAGCGCCGAAGGCGAAGCCGAGGCGCAAGCTGAAGCGGACCTCGATGGCGGCGCAACTGCACAAGGCGACGCCGAGAACGGCGATGGAGCCAGCGATGCGGCGGCAGATCAACACGTCGCGGAGCCGGGACGATGAGCGCTAACGAAGTACGTGATCGCTACGCGGTAATCGGCAATCCGGTCGCTCATAGCAAATCGCCGTTCATACATGGACGTTTTGCCGTGCAGACTGGCGAGCCGATCGAGTATGGCCACTTGCTCGCGCCGGTCGACGCTTTCGTGCCGCACGTGCGCGCTTTTATCGAAGCGGGCGGCCGCGGCCTCAACGTAACCGTGCCGTTCAAGCTGGACGCGCACGCCTTCGCCGACACCTTGTCGCCACGCGCGGCGGCGGCGGGCGCGGTGAACACGCTGCGCGTCGATTCGACCGGCATTTACGGCGACAACACGGATGGCTTCGGTCTCGTGCGCGACGTCGAAGTGAATCTCGGCGTGCCGCTGAAGGGCGCGCGCATCCTGCTGCTGGGCGCGGGCGGCGCGGCGCGTGGCGTGGTGCTGCCGATGCTCGACCGCACGCCGCACACGCTGACAATCGTCAACCGCACGGCCGCGAAGGCGGAAGCGCTGGTCGACCAGTTCGCGCAAGCCGCACGCGACGCGGCATGCCGCTTGACCGGTGGCAGCGCAAAAGCCATTGAAGCGGGTGAGTACGACGTGATCGTCAACGCGACCGCGGGCAGTCTCGACGCGTCGCTGCCGGAATGCGACGACCGCGCGTTCGGCGCGGGCACGCTGGCCTACGACATGATGTACGGCGCGCAGCCGACGGTGTTCATGGAGCACGCGCGCACACTGGGCGCACGCGGTGCCGATGGTCTTGGCATGCTGGTCGAACAGGCCGCCGAGTCATTTTTTGTATGGCGTGGCGTGCGGCCTGACGGCGCGCCGGTGCTGGCCGAATTGCGAGCGTTGTTGACGGCGCCGCCGCGCGCCTAGACTGCTTTTCACTTTCCGGAATACGCCAACTCACTGACTTGAGGACTCCAGGCACGATGACAGCAACGCGGCGCGCGAGCCGGCCAGGTCCGGTGCGATGGGTGTTTTATCTGGGCGCCGTGGCGGCGATCGCGTGGCTTGCGACGCAGCTCTTCTATTTCGCGCAGATTGCGGTGTGGAATTACGTCAATCCGCAGTCGACTGCTTTCATGCGATCGGACGCATGGCGATTGTCGCAGGATCGGCCCGATTTATCGGTGCAGCATGCGTGGGTGCCGTACGAGCAGATTTCGCACAATCTGAAGCGGGCGATTATCGCTTCCGAAGACGCGAATTTTGTTAATAACAACGGGTATGAGACGGACGCCATTTTGCAGGCGTGGGAGCGGAATAAGGCCAAGGGCAGGATTGTTCGAGGCGGCTCGACAATTACCCAGCAGCTGGCGCGGAATCTGTTTTTGTCCCGGGAGAAGAGTTATATCCGCAAGGGGCAGGAGCTGATCATTACCTGGATGCTCGAGACCTTGATGGACAAGCAACGGATCTTTGAGATTTATCTCAGCTCCGTTGAGTGGGGCAATGGGGTTTATGGTGCCGAGGCGGCGGCGCGTTATTACTATAAGACTTCGGCTGATAAGTTGACTGCTGCGCAGTCGGCCCGATTGGCTGTGATGTTGCCGCGGCCCAAGTATTTTGACGAGCACAGGAGCTCGGGGTATCTCGCTCAGCGATCGCGCGTGATTGCGCGGCGGATGGGGGCCGCTGAGTTGCCGGAATAAGGGTTTATTTGCGCGTAGCGGCTGATTGGGGTGTTTGCCTACGGCGTTGGGTTTTTGCTTGAGCTTGTTTGCGTTTGTGGCGCTTTATGTCTGGGTGCCTACGGTGTTGGCCTTTCCTTGTTTTGTTGTTGGTTTATTAGCGTTCCCCCTGTGCGGGGGAGCACCTACTTTTCTTTGCCGGCCGCAAAGAAAAGTAGGCAAAAGAAAGCGGCTCACACCGCTAGCTTTGAAGCGGGTCCCCTGGCTTGGAGGAGGCAGTGGAGCATCTGGAATCAGTGTTCTCGCACACTCCGCGCTGGTGACAAGGCCGTCATGCTTCCGGCGGCGCTGCGCGCGCCGCAGCGGTACTTCTCAGCACCGAGCGCGGAAATGCGCTTCCAGCATCATTCTTCCCGCTCCGCACTGCGTGCGTTGCAGCGGTACTTCATAAAACCGCCCCCTTCTTTTTGACGCTAGATTTTCGCCCGGCGCGTTGGCGCGCCGTTGCATTGCCAATCCTCACTGTCGTACCGGCTCTTCGCTTCGCGTGATGGCCCGCACTCGCACATTCGGGTGCTTCGCCGAGGCGAAGCCGACGGCCCCCACCAAACCAAAACGAAGCCCCTGGTTTCCTTGGCAGACCGTTCCGGCGAGCACGCGGTACGAGGAGGCGGGAAGGATGATACGGAAAGCGCGTACGCGCTATCGGTGTTGAGAAGTACCGCTACGGCGCGCGTAGCGCCGCCGGAAGGATGACGGCCTTGTCACCAGCGCGGAGTGCGCGATGACACCGATTCCAGATGCTCCATTGTCTCCTCCAAGCCAGGGGACCCGCTTAAGAGCTGGCGGTGTAAAGCCGCTTTCTTTTGCCTACTTTTCTTTGCGGCAGGCAAAGAAAAGTAGGTGCTCCCCCGCACAGGGGGAACGCTAATAAACCAAAAACAAAACAAGGAAAGGCCAACGCCGTAGGCAAACACCCAACCCCAGCCCCCGGCAAGGAAAAAATCCCATTATATGAATCAAACACTCACATATTGGAGATTTCTAAAAAACCGCCCTACAATCCAACCCAACACGCGCCGCGAGCGGGAAAGAGCAGCAAGAGCCAGACCCAGACCCCCGCCCGCGACAGCGACTGCAAAAAAAAACCGGAGACAAAGCCAAACCATGCCTAAGACCCAAAGGCAGCACTGCCACGCCGCGAGCAGCGGCAAACCCCAAGGCCACTTCTCCGGCCCCGCGCTGTAAGCGCAAAAAACCAACCCCATAGCGAATCGCCATGAACAAAGCGATGCCTACTCACGCAGCAAGCGCGCCCGAGCCCGACTTCGCGCCGGCGGCGGATCATGCGCCCAGCGCGGCAAAAAACCCGCGCGCCAGTGCTCAGCCCCCGCGCGCTAGCGCTCAACCCGCCGTGGTCGACGAAATCGCCCTCCCCAGCACGCTGCTGGACATCACCCCGCAACAAGCCGGCACACAAACGCTTCTGCGCGGTCTGGCGATTCTCGAAGCCGCCGCCGCCGGCGTGCGCGATCTGCGGACCTTCGGCGCCGCGCTCGGCACCACCCGCAGCACCACGCATCGGCTGGTGAGCAGCCTCGTGCAGGCGCGCTACCTGCGGCAAGTGCAAGGCGGCTATCTGCTCGGCCCGAAACTGATCGAACTCGGCACCATCGCGCTCGAGCAGATGCCGCTTACCGCCGTCGCGCGTCAGCACCTCGAATCGCTCGCGGAACAGACGCTCGATACGATCCACCTCGGCGTGCGCGACGGCGACGACGTGCTGTATATCGACAAGATCCCCGGTACCCGTGGCCTGGAAATGCGCTCGCGCGTCGGTCACCGGATGCCGCTCGCGTCGACGGGTATCGGCAAAGCCATGATGCTCGACCTCACGCCGGACGTCTGGCAGTCGCTCTTCGAAGCCTCGCGGCGCGCGCTCGCCGGCGTCAGCTTCAAGCCGGATAACCGCCCCGACGCGCAGACCTTCATGCAGCGCATGACCAACTACGCCGCCGGTGGTTACACCTTCGACCTCGAAGAAAACGAAGCGTCGATCCGTTGCGTCGCCGCGCCCGTGCGCGATGCGTCGGGTGCCGTGGTGGCGGCGCTGTCGGTGGCGAGCACGATCCCGTATATGTCGCTCGAACGCATGGATGAACTGATTCCGGTCGTGCAGCGCGAAGCGCGCGCAATCTCGGAAGAACTCGGTTGGCGCGCCCCCCAACCGGCGACCCGCAGGATCAAACGATGAAGCAAGCGGGCTCTCCTACGCCGGCAGTCGATCACGCCGTTGCCGCCGGCACCGCCAACGTCAACGTCGACGCGAACGCCAACCTCGATCACGCAGCGCTGATCGGGCTCGATTGGGGCACGACGTCGCTGCGCGCGTATCTGTTCGACACCGCGGGCAAGCTGCTGGCCTCGCGTGCATCAACGGCCGGCATCATGAATCTGCCATGCAGCGCCGAGCAAGGCGGCTTCGACGCGGCCTTCGACGAAGCGTGCAGCAGCTGGCTCGAACCTGCGCCCGGTCTGCCGGTGATCGCGGCAGGCATGGTCGGCAGCGCACAAGGCTGGGTCGAAGCGCCATACGTCGAAGCGCCGGCGGATACCGACACGCTGGTTGCCGGCATCGTCCGCGTGAAGGCGGCGTGCGGCGCGACGCTGCATATCGTGCCGGGCGTGCTGCAACGCGGCGAACTGCCGAACGTGATGCGCGGCGAGGAAACGCAGGTTTTCGGCGCGCTCGGTGAAGACACGGGCTCCGCGGATAGCGGCAAACGCGCACTGATCGGTTTGCCGGGCACGCACGCGAAATGGGTCGTTGTACAAGCGGGTCGCATCGAACGCTTTCATACCTTCATGACCGGTGAGGTGTTCGCTGCATTGCGCGAACACACGATCCTCGGCCGCACGATGACCACGCCGGATCGTCCGGATACCGCTGCATTCCTGTACGGCGTGAACATCGCACGCGAGAAAGGCCAGGCAGGTCTGCTCGCGACTGTATTCAGCGCCCGCGCGCTCGGCCTGACAGGACAACTGTCGCGTGAACAGCAGCCGGACTATCTATCGGGATTGCTGATCGGTCACGAGCTCGCCGGCCTCGACGCCGTGCTCGCGCAACAGCAAAACTCGCTCAAGGGGCAAGCCTTGCGCCTGATCGGCAACGAAGCACTGTGCGAGCGTTATCGCCTCGCACTTGCGCAATTCGGCTGCACGCAGGCGGAACTGGTGAAGCACGCCACCGAGCGCGGCTTGTGGCGCGTCGCCACCCAGGCGGGGCTCGTCAACCCGGCCGCCCATGCGGTGCATACGGGCTAACCGGCAGCGCCGCCGCACATGAAACAAGGAACCGACATGCAACCTCACATCAATCTGCCCGCTCCGTACATGCCGCACGCGGGCCTGATCGCGGCGTTCGAGGTGTGTCCGCTGATCGCGATCATGCGCGGCGTCACGCCAGCCGATGCGGCCGATCACGGCCAGGCGCTGTACGAAGCGGGTTTTCGGATCGTCGAAGTGCCGTTGAATTCGCCGCAGCCGTTCGACAGCATCGCGGCGATCCGCAAGGCATTGCCGGCCGATGCGATCGTCGGCGCGGGCACGGTGCTGCATCCGAGTTTCGTCATCGATGTGAAGTCGGCAGGCGGCGAGTTGATCGTGATGCCGCATAGCGATCCGGAAGTGGTGAGCACCGCGAAGGCGCAGGGTCTGGCGTGCGCACCGGGCGTCGCGACGCCGAATGAAGCATTCATCGCGCTGAAAAACGGCGCCGACGTGCTGAAGATGTTCCCCGCCGAACAACTCGGCTGCCAGGTCGTGAAGGCGTGGCGCGCGGTGATCGCGGCGCAGGTGCCGCTGGTGCCGGTCGGCGGGATCACGCCGGACAACATGGGGCCGTTTCTGAGCGCGGGCGCGAACGGTTTCGGCCTCGGTTCGGCGCTGTACAAGCCGGGTCAGAGCGCGGCGGTGACGGCCTCGCATGCGAAAGCGTTCGTCAACGGTTTGCGTATCGCCAGGGCTGGCGCGAAGAAATGAAACGCCTCGCCGACAAGGTCGCGTTGATCACGGGCGCCGGGCGCGGCATCGGCGCGGCGATGGCGCTCGCGTTTGCGCGCGAAGGCGCGGCGGTCGTGCTGGCTGAACTGGATATCGAAACCGCGCGGCAAACGGCGGAGCAGATCAAGGCGCAAACCGGCGCGCGCGTGTTGGCGGTGCACACCGACGTCACGCAATCGGCCTCGGTCCAGCATGCGGTGAGCGAGGCCGAAGGTGCGTTCGGCGCGCTCGACGTGCTGGTGAACAACGCCGGCATCAACGTGTTCTGCGATCCGCTGACGATGACCGACGACGACTGGCGCCGCTGTTTCGCGGTCGATCTGGATGGCGTCTGGAACGGTTGCCGCGCGGTGTTGCCGGGGATGGTGGAACGCGGCGCGGGCAGCATCGTGAATATCGCGTCGACGCATGCGTTCAAGATCATTCCGGGCTGCTTTCCGTACCCGGTCGCGAAGCACGGCGTCATTGGCCTCACGCGCGCGCTCGGCATCGAATACGCGCCGCGCAACGTGCGGGTCAACGCGATCGCGCCGGGTTACATCGAAACGCAGTTGACGCACGACTGGTGGAACGAACAGGCCGATCCCGCCGCCGCCAAACAGGCGACGCTCGACTTGCAGCCGATGAAGCGCATCGGCCGCCCTGAAGAAGTGGCGATGACGGCGGTGTTCCTCGCCTCGGACGAAGCGCCGTTTATCAACGCCACCTGCATCACCGTGGATGGCGGCCGCTCGGCGCTGTATCACGATTGACCGTAGCAAAGCAGCACGCAATAAAAAGAGTGAGTTCGCCGGGCGACGCGCTGGCCGCGTGTGTCACAACCGGTACAAGAAAACGCGGCCGATACCTTCTCGTTATCAATTAGTCAGGAGACACGCATCATGAAACGAAGAATTTTCCTTACGCTGGCAGCAGCGGCGGCGGGTGTGCTCTTCAATGCACCGGTCGCGCAAGCCGCCGATCCGGTGAAGATCGGCTTCCTCGTGAAGCAGCCGGAAGAACCGTGGTTCCAGGACGAGTGGAAGTTTGCCGAAATCGCTGCCAAGGAGAAGGGCTTCACGCTGGTGAAGATCGGCGCGCCGTCGGGCGAGAAAGTAATGAGCGCAATCGACAACCTGTCGGCTCAGAAAGCGCAAGGCTTCGTGATCTGTACGCCCGACGTCAAGCTCGGACCGGGCATCGTCGCAAAGGCGAAGGCCGACGGCCTGAAGATGATGACGGTCGACGACCGTCTGGTGGACGGCGCGGGCAAGCCGATCGCCTCCGTGCCGCACATGGGCATCTCGGCGTACAACATCGGCAAGCAGGTCGGCGACGGTCTGGCCGCGGAAATCAAGAAGCGCGGCTGGGACATGAAGGATGTGGGCGCGATCGACGTGACCTACGAGCAACTGCCGACCGCGCATGACCGCACCACGGGCGCCACCGACGCACTGGTCGCCGCCGGCTTCCCGAAGGCGAATATCATCGCCGCGCCGCAAGCGAAGACCGATACGGAAAACGCCTTCAACGCCGCCAACATCGCGCTGACCAAGAACCCGCAGTTCAAGCACTGGATCGCTTACGCGCTGAACGACGAAGGCGTGCTCGGCGCGGTGCGCGCAGCGGAAGGCCGCGGCTTCAAGGCGGACAACATGATCGGTATCGGCATCGGTGGTTCGGAGTCGGCGCTCAACGAGTTCAAGAAGCCGTCGCCCACGGGCTTTTTCGGCACCGTGATCATCAGCCCGAAACGTCACGGCGAAGAAACCTCGACGCTGATGTACGACTGGATCACCCAAGGCAAGGAACCGCCGGCTCTGACGCTGACCAGCGGCATGCTGGCCACGCGTGACAACGTCGGTGAAGTGCGCGAGAAGATGGGTCTCGCGTCGAAGTAAGCACTGCCGCAGCGAGATGAACTGCCGGTGCGTGCGTCTTTTTCACGAAAGAAGGCGCGTACCGGCAGCAGCAATAGAAGAAGTAGTTGAGACAGACCGTGCGAGTGTCTATGAGGTCCACGAGGCACGTCGAGCACGGGTCACATGAAGCAACAGGAGGCGAAGTGTCAGCGACGCTACGTTTTGACAATATCGGCAAAGTCTTTCCAGGCGTGCGCGCGCTCGACGGTGTGTCCTTCGACGTCAACGTCGGCCAGGTGCACGGCCTGATGGGCGAAAACGGCGCAGGGAAATCGACCCTGCTGAAGATTCTCGGCGGTGAATACCAGCCGGATGCGGGCCGCGTGATGATCGACGGCAACGAGGTGCGCTTCACGAGCGCCGCTTCGTCGATCGCGGCGGGGATCGCGGTGATTCACCAGGAACTGCAGTACGTGCCCGATCTGACGGTCGCGGAAAATCTGCTGCTTGGCCAACTGCCGAATTCGCTCGGCTGGGTCAACAAGCGCGAGGCAAAACGCTTCGTGCGCGAACGCCTTGAAGCGATGGGCGTGGCGCTCGATCCGAATGCGAAGCTGAGGAAGCTTTCGATCGCGCAACGGCAGATGGTCGAAATCTGTAAGGCGCTGCTGCGCAACGCGCGCGTGATTGCATTGGATGAACCGACCAGCTCGCTGTCGCATCGCGAGACCGAAGTGCTGTTCAAGCTGGTGCGCGATCTGCGTGCGGACAACCGCGCGATGATCTACATCTCGCACCGGATGGACGAGATTTACGAACTGTGCGACGCGTGCACGATCTTCCGCGACGGCCGCAAGATCGCCTCGCATCCGACGCTCGAAGGCGTGAAGCGCGACACGATCGTCAGCGAAATGGTCGGGCGTGAGATCGCCGACATCTACAACTATTCAGCACGGCCGCTCGGTGAAGTGCGTTTCGCCGCGAAGGCGATCGAAGGGCATGCGCTCGCGCAGCCAGCCAGCTTTGAAGTGCGGCGCGGCGAGATAGTCGGCTTTTTCGGTTTGGTGGGCGCGGGACGCAGCGAGCTGATGCACCTGGTGTACGGCGCGGATCACAAGAAGGGCGGCGAATTGCTGCTCGACGGCAAGCCGATCAAAGTGCGCAGCGCGGGCGAAGCAATCAAACACGGCATCGTGCTGTGTCCGGAAGATCGCAAGGAAGAAGGCATCGTCGCGATGGCGACCGTGTCGGAGAACATCAATATCAGTTGCCGCCGTCACTATCTGCGCGCCGGGATGTTCCTCGACCGCAAGAAAGAAGCGGAAACCGCGGACCGTTTCATCAAGCTGCTGAAGATCAAGACGCCGAGCCGCCGCCAGAAGATTCGTTTTCTGTCGGGCGGCAACCAGCAGAAGGCGATTCTGTCGCGCTGGCTGGCCGAGCCGGATCTGAAAGTGGTGATTCTCGACGAACCGACGCGCGGTATCGATGTCGGCGCGAAGCATGAGATCTATAACGTGATCTATCAGCTCGCCGAACGCGGCTGCGCGATCGTGATGATCTCGTCGGAATTGCCGGAAGTGCTCGGCGTGTCCGACCGGATCGTCGTGATGCGCCAAGGCCGTATTTCCGGCGAATTGTCGCGCAAGGAAGCCACTGAACAAACGGTGCTGAGCCTCGCATTGCCGCAAAGCTCCACCGCGCTGCCCGCCACCCAGCAAGCGGCCTGAACATTATCTGGACGAAAGTCCGCAACCCGTGAGGAACGGGAGGAGTATTCAACATGCAAGCCAGAGAAAACCTCGCGCAACAGGCCGCCAAAAGCGTCGCCGACGCGCTGATTCCGCAAGGCAGCGACAAGGCGAAATGGTGGCAGCAGATCACCGAATACAGCCTGATCGTGATCTTCGTGCTGATGTTCATCACGATGTCGCTGACCGTCGATCACTTCTTCTCGATCGAGAACATGCTTGGCCTCGCGCTGTCGATCTCGCAGATCGGCATGGTCGCGTGCACGATGATGTTCTGTCTGGCGTCGCGCGATTTCGACTTGTCAGTGGGTTCGACGGTGGCGTTCGCCGGCGTGCTGTGCGCGATGGTGCTGAACGCGACCGGCAATACGTTCATCGCCATCGTCGCCGCGGTGTTCGCGGGCGCGGTGATTGGCTTCGTCAACGGTGCGGTGATTGCGTATCTGCGCATCAACGCGCTGATTACGACGCTGGCGACGATGGAAATCGTCCGCGGTCTCGGCTTTATCGTGTCGCATGGGCAGGCCGTCGGCGTGTCGTCCGATACGTTTATCGCGTTGGGCGGCTTGAGCTTCTTCGGCGTGTCGCTGCCGATCTGGGTCACGCTGCTGTGCTTCATCGTGTTCGGCGTGATGCTCAATCAGACGGTGTATGGCCGCAATACGCTGGCGATCGGCGGTAATCCGGAGGCGTCGCGTCTGGCCGGTATCAACGTCGAGCGCACACGTGTTTATATCTTCCTGATTCAAGGCGCGGTCACCGCGCTCGCCGGTGTGATTCTTGCGTCGCGGATTACGTCGGGTCAGCCGAACGCTGCCGAAGGCTTCGAACTGAACGTGATTTCGGCGTGCGTGTTGGGCGGCGTGTCGCTGCTCGGCGGCCGCGCGACGATCTCGGGTGTCGTAATCGGCGTGCTGATCATGGGCACGGTCGAGAACGTGATGAACCTGATGAACATCGACGCGTTCTATCAGTACCTCGTGCGTGGCGCGATCCTGCTTGCCGCCGTGCTGCTCGATCAGTTGAAGAATCGCGGATCACGCGATTAAATCCACCTTGTTCATAGAGGAATCGAACAATGTCGTCTCCGGCCAATGCAAACGCCCGCCTCGCGGATAACGCGTTCGCGCGCTATCCGAGTCTCGTCGACCGCACGGTGTTGATCACGGGCGGCGCGACCGGTATCGGCGCATCGTTTGTCGAGCATTTCGCGGCGCAAGGCTCGCGCGTCGCGTTCTTCGATATCGATGCGACAGCGGGCGAAGCGCTCGCTGATGAACTCTGCGATTCGAAATACAAGCCGCTGTTCTTGCCCTGCGATCTGACCGATATCGACGCGCTGCGAAAAGCGATCGCCGATGTGAAAGCCGCAATCGGCCCGATTCAGGTGCTGGTGAACAACGCGGCGAACGATCGCCGTCATTCGATCGGAGAAGTGACGCCCGAGTTTTTCGATGCGGGTATCGCGGTCAATATCCGCCATCAGTTTTTCGCGGCGCAAGCGGTGATGGAGGACATGAAAGCGGCCAACGCGGGGTCGATCGTCAACCTCGGTTCGATCAGCTGGATGCTGAAGAACGGCGGTTATCCGGTGTACGTGATGTCGAAATCGGCGGTGCAGGGGTTGACGCGCGGCTTGGCGCGCGACCTCGGCCCGTTCAACATCCGCGTCAATACGCTGGTGCCGGGCTGGGTGATGACGGAGAAGCAGAAGCGTTTATGGCTCGACGACGCGGGCCGTCGCTCGATCAAGGAAGGCCAGTGCATCGATGCCGAATTGCAGCCCGCCGACCTCGCGCGCATGGCGCTGTTCCTCGCCGCCGACGACAGCAAGATGATCACTGCGCAGGACATCGTCGTGGACGGAGGCTGGGCGTGAGCACGACGTCGCGCTCGCATCGCGCGGCGTTGCTGATCGATGCCAAATGCACGCTCGGCGAAGGCGCGACGTGGTGCGCGAAAACCGGCCGCTTCTACTGGACCGATATCGAAGGCGCGCGGCTGTGGCGCTATGACCCGAGCGACGGCCGCAGTACCTTCTGGCGCATGCCCGAGCGCCTCGCGACCTTCGCGCTGTGCGCCGATCCGCATTACCTGTTGCTCGGCCTGGCCACGCATCTGGCGTTTTTCGATCTCGCGACCGGCGAGACGCAGCGTATCGCCGATGTCGAGCCAGGTTTGAACACGCGCGTGAACGATGGCCGCTGCGATCGTCAGGGACGTTTTGTGTTCGGCACGAAAGACGAAGGCTCGCCGCTGAAACCGGTCGGCGGGTTTTACCGCCTGAATCACGATTTATCGCTGGAGCGCTTGCCGCTGCCCGCGCCGGCCATCTCGAACAGCATCGCGTTCAGTCCGGACGGCGCGACGATGTACTACTGCGATTCGCCGGCCCGCGAAATCCGCGCCTGCGACTATCGCGTGGACGGCAGCGTCGCCAACGACCGCGTCTTCACCACGCTGACGGACACCACTGGCGAACCCGATGGCTCGACTGTCGATCGCGACGGCGGTTTGTGGAACGCGCAATGGGGCGGAAATCGGGTCGTGCGTTATGGCCCCGACGGCGTCGAAACGGAACGCGTCGACGTGCCGACGGTGCAGCCGAGCTGCGTCGCGCTCGGCGGTCCCGCCAGGAAACTTCCTCCGGGGCGCCCCCCAAGGGGACTTCCTCCGGGGCGCGCGCAGTTGGGCACGCTGTACATCACGAGCGCGCGCATCGGCCTCGATGCCGCTGCGCTCGCGGGCGATTCACGTGCGGGTGGTGTGTTTATCGCAACACCTGGGCGGCGGGGTTTGCCCGAACCGGTGTTCCAAGGCGCGCCGGCGTAGCGCAGAATGACGCTGCCTAGATCGATGAGGCAGCGGTGTATGAGAAATAGCAGTGAATTTGACGGTGAATCAAGCGTTGACGTCGCAAAACTCAGTGGCAGCAAATCGGCAGCATGCAATTCGGACCCAAAGGCGACTGGTTAAAAGAAATCGCCCAACAGCACCCGTCAGCGATGACGGCAACGTCCCACGCCTCTCGATGGAGCCAGATATGACTGTTGCGAATCTTGTTTCCGCCTCTTCTCAAAGCCGACGCGCGCGACTTGCCGCAGCGGCCAATCCGGTGCTTCCGGGTCCCAGTACCTCCGCGGTCGCGGTTGGCGAAACGAGCGGCGGGGAGCTCGCCTGCATTACGCTCGCCAACGCGCAACTGCGGCTCGACGTCGCGCCGACGCTCGGTGGCGGCATCACCCGTTTCGACTGGCGCAACGACGGCGCGCTCACGCCGATCTTTCGGCGCTGCCGCCACGTCGGCGCCGATACCCAGCCGAACCAGCTTGCCTGCTATCCGTTGCTGCCGTATTCGAACCGGATCGGCGGCGGCCATTTCAATGTCGCGGGACGGCGTGTCGACGTGCCGCGCAACCGCGCCGACGAGCCGTTGCCGATTCACGGCGACGGCTGGCAGTCGGCGTGGCAGGTCGTCGAGGCGGATCGCGAAAACGTGCGCCTGACGCTCGATCGCCACGACGGCAAACCGTACGCGTTTCGCGCCACGCAAACCTACACGCTGGATGGGCCCACGCTCGTCGTCACGCTGGAGATCGAGAACGCCGGCCGTGAGGCGCTGCCTTTCGGGCTGGGCATCCATCCATTTTTCGTCCGCGACGCCGATACCGAACTGTCGGCGGCGGCCGGCGGCCTGTGGCTTGCCGGCGACGACTGGCTGCCGGTGCGCCATGTGCCCACACCGCCTGCGTGGCAGTTCGGCGTTGCGTATCCGTTGCCCGAGGCCATTGTCAATCATGCGTTCACCGGTTGGAGCGGGCAGGCGGCGGTGGTGTGGCCGAAGCGCCGCCTGTCGCTGACGATCGCCGCCGACACCGACTACTACGTGCTGTACACACCGCCCGGCGAGGACTTCTTCTGCTTCGAGCCGGTCGATCATCCGATCAACGCGATGAATCTGGCCGGCGGCGCGTGCGAGAACGGCATGACGATGTTGGGACGCGGCGAGCGGCTGACGCGCTCGTTCCGCTTTACCGTCGAACGCACCGGTTTGCGCTCGATGCCGGGCACTCGTGGTTCGCGACGGCGGCAGTAGAAGACGAGCAGAGCAGCACACTGCACCGCTTGGCACGGCATGACGCCGGCGCGGGCTGCCGCGCAGGACGGGTAAAATACGCGCCTCTTCCGTTATCGGCTCGCCGCGAGACTCACCATGTCCAATTTCATCCAGACACTCAACGACGCCTGGCAGCGCACCAACTCGCTGCTGTGCGTCGGCCTCGATCCCGAGCCCAGCAAATTCCCGGGCGCGCTCGCCGGCCGTCCCGAAGTGATTTTCGAATTCTGCCGGACGATCGTCGACGCGACGGCGCCGTATGCCTCGTCGTTCAAGCCGCAGATCGCGTGCTTCGCCGCTCATCGCGCGGAAGACCAGCTCGAGCAGCTGATTGCGCACATTCATGCGCACCACCCGGGCCTGCCGGTGATTCTGGACGCGAAGCGTGGCGACATCGGCAGCACCGCCGAACAGTACGCGCGCGAGGCGTTCGAGCGTTATCAGGCGGACGCGGTGACGGTGAATCCGTATATGGGTTTCGATTCGATCGAGCCGTATCTGGAGCACGAAGGCAAGGGCGTGATCGTGTTGTGCCGGACTTCGAATCCCGGCGGCTCGGATCTGCAGTTTCTGGAGACGGGCGGGCGTCCGCTGTATCAGGTGGTCGCGCAACTGGCTGCCGACAAGTGGAACGCGAGCGGACAACTGGGTCTGGTGGTCGGCGCGACCTTCCCGAAGGAAATCGAACTGGTGCGCGGGATCGTCGGCGAAATGCCGTTGCTGATTCCGGGCATCGGCGCGCAAGGCGGCGATGTGCAAGCGACGGTGAACGCCGGCCGTACGGCGAAGGGCACAGGGATGCTGATCAACTCGTCGCGCGCGATTATCTACGCCGGTAAGGGTGACGATTTCGCCGATGCCGCCGCCAAGGTCGCGATGGAAACGCGCGATCGGATTAATGCGTTTCGGTGATGGACGGCTGTCGTTGGAAGAGACAGCCTCTTAATCCGCTTCTTGAAAGGCTGTGTTGGGCGGCGTTGGGGCTGGTTAAGCGGCCGGCCCCAACCGCTCGATAAACGCTGCATGCTGCGGATGCTTCGTCTTCAACGCGTCGACGTCCGCGAGCTCGAATTCGCTGAATTCGAACCCCGGCGCCACCGTGCAACCCACCAACGCGAAGGTGGCCGGGTCGGCGCATTCGGCGGCGAACCACAACCCTGCGGGCACGACCGCCTGAAACACGGCATCGGAATGCGTCAGCGCATTGCCCAGCCGGTGCGTGACCAAATAGCCCGCTTCGTCGAGCACGTGCACGTTCAGCGGCTCTCCCGCGTAAAAATGCCAGACCTCGTCGGACTTGATCCGATGCCACGCCGAATGCGCGCCGTCGCAGAGCAGGTAATAGATCGCGGTGGACGCTGAGCGCGTCTCGGTAGAACCGTCGTCGCGGCTCACCAGCCCGGCCGACCGGTATGTCTCGCTAAAAAACCCGCCTTCCGGATGCGGCTTCAGATCGAAGCGCTGGATCAACTCGTCTTTGGCTGTGTGCGATTCGGGCATCTTGGGCATCCAACCGGAAGTTAGTGTTCGCGCTCGTCGAGCATTTCCAGCAGGCCGCGCAATGCATGCGCGGCGGCCTGCACGCGGATCTTCTCGCGGTCGCCCTTGAACACCTTCGTTTCCACCGACGTATGCAGCCGGTTGCTCCAGCCGAACGACACCATCCCGACCGGCTTGGTCTCCGTGCCGCCGCCCGGGCCGGCGACGCCGGTGATCGACAACGACACCTGCGCGCGGCTGTTGCGCAGCGCGCCTTCGGCCATCGCGCGCGCTACTTGCTCGCTCACCGCGCCGTACTTGTCGATCAGTTCGGCCGGCACGCCGATCATTTCGCACTTCGCCTGGTTCGAATACGTGACGAAGCCGCGCTCGAACCAACCGCTGCTGCCGGAAATATCGGTGATTGCCGTCGCCACCATGCCGCCCGTGCAGGATTCGGCGGTCACGAGCATCAGGCGTTCGTCGCGCAAGCGGTTGCTCACACGAATGGCGAGCTGGTGAACCACGGAATCGGTAGGCATGGCGTCAATCCGGAAACGGGCGACCGGCGGCTGGCGACCGGCGGCGGGGCTGGTGGCGGTTAAACCGACATGCGCCAGAGCGCAATCACGAGCAGCGTGAAAAACGCGGCGACCAGGTCATCGAACATGATGCCAAAGCCACCTTTCAGTCTGCGGTCGAAGTAGCCGATCGGCGGCGGTTTCACCATGTCGAAGAAGCGGAACACGATGAACGCGGCGAATTGCCCGGTTAGCGTGACCGGCGTGACCATCAGCAACACTAGCCAGAACGCAATGATTTCATCCCACACGACCGGTGACGGATCGTCGATACCGAGCTTCTTCGCGGTGAAGCCGCAGATCGCAATACCGCCGACAAACCCGATGACGATCAGCAGGCCCCACTCGATCACCGTCAGATAACGGCTCAATACGGCGAACGACGCCCACGCGAACAGCGTGCCGACCGTGCCCGGCGCAACCGGCGACAAGCCGCTGCCGAATCCCAGCGACAAGACGTGCAGCGGATGCGACAGCATGAAGCGCGCGGTGGCGCGGCGCGGTGGGCGCGGGTCGGGTGCTTTGGGCGGCGGGCTGCCGATGAGGTCGTCGGCGGGGCCGAGCGAGGGATCAGTCTGCATGGAAATGGTCGAAGCCTTGCAACGTCAGAGTGAGCGGCGCGCCGGCGGCATCGCGCCAGTTGATCGCCGGGCGGTCGGCCGCCGTTTGAAGAGCGCTTATTGTACCGATGCGCGTGACCGGCAGATTCGCCTCGCGGCCGGCCGCTTCAACCGACGCGCGCGCGGCCACTGGCGCCGTGAAGCACAGTTCGTAGTCGTCGCCGCCGGCAAGCGTGCAGCGTCGCTGGATCTCGGGCGATAAGCGGCGTAACGCGGCCGAACGCGGCACCGCGTCAACATCGACGCTCGCCTGCATTTTCGAGCGTTCGAGGATGTGCAGCAGGTCGCCGGCGAGCCCATCCGACAGATCGAGCGCCGCATGCGCAATGCCGCGCAGTGCGAGACCAAGCGCGACGCGTGGCTCCGGGCGTTCGAGGGCGCGACGAAACGTCGCAGTGTCCGCCAGGTCAGCCGACCACTCGCCGCGCTGCACGCCGAGCCCAGCGCGTGCGTCGCCGAGTGTGCCGGAGATCCAGATGTCATCACCCGGTTGCGCGGCGTCGCGGCGCAGCGCCATCCGCGGCGGCACGCTGCCGAATACGGTGATGCAGAGATTCAGCGGGCCGCCGGTCGTATCGCCTCCGATCAACTCGCAACCGTAGCGCCCGGCAATCGTGAAGAGGCCCTCGCTGAATGCGGTGAGCCATGCTTCGTCTGCTTTCGGCAAGGAGAACGCCAGCGTGAACGCCTGTGGCTTCGCGCCCATCGCGGCGAGGTCCGATAAATTCACCGCGAGCGCCTTGTGACCGAGCGCTTCGGGATCGATATCGGCGAAGAAGTGGCGGCCTTCGACCAGCATGTCCGTCGATATCGCCAGCATCTCGCCGGCGCGCGGCGCGAGCAGCGCGCAGTCGTCACCGATGCCGAGCGTGCCGTCGACGGTATTGGGCGGCAGAGCGGCGGCGCGGCGCGCGAAGAAACGATCGATCAGTGAAAACTCGGAGAGCATGGTGGCGACGAGTGAACGGGTAAGGGCGATGAAAAGCCGCTAACGGCGCGCATTGTACGGGGAAGGCGGCAGGTAAACACCTGATCCGCATTCAATCCGCATTCGATTCGCGCTCCGCCCGAAGCGCGCCTCGCGCACCTTTCGCTGTATTTCAGTCGTGGCAGTTGTACCCGTATTGAAGGAATTGGGGCGGCGATTGGGGCTACAATGCCGTCGAACATCTATTCTAATCCGCACTTCGAAGCCCGCCTTATGTCGACTCCCGTCAATAGCAAACTCCGCGAAGCCGCTCTCGATTATCACGAGTTCCCGACCCCTGGGAAGATCGCGATCGCCCCGACCAAGCAGATGATCAACCAGCGCGACCTCGCGTTGGCGTACTCGCCGGGCGTCGCGTTCGCGTGCGAGGAAATCGTCGAAAACCCGCTGAACGCCGCGCGTTTCACCGCGCGCAGCAACCTCGTCGGCGTCGTCACGAACGGCACCGCGGTGCTGGGTCTGGGCAACATCGGGCCGCTCGCGTCGAAGCCGGTCATGGAAGGCAAGGCCGTTCTGTTCAAGAAGTTCGCCGGCATCGACGTGTTCGATATCGAGCTGAACGAGTCCGATCCGCACAAGCTGGTCGACGTGATCGCGGCGCTGGAGCCGACCTTCGGCGGCATCAACCTTGAAGACATCAAGGCGCCGGACTGCTTCATCGTCGAACGCGAATGCCGCAAGCGCATGAAGATTCCGGTCTTCCACGACGACCAGCACGGCACGGCCATCGTCGTCGCGGCGGCGATCACCAACGGTTTGAAAGTCGTCGGCAAGGACATCAAGAAGGTCAAGCTGGTCTCGTCCGGCGCGGGCGCTGCGGCGCTGGCCTGCCTGGATTTGCTGGTCGACATCGGCCTGCCGCTCGAAAACATCACCGTCACCGACCTGGCCGGCGTGGTCTACAGGGGCCGCGTCGAACTGATGGACCCGGACAAGGAACGCTTCGCACGCGAAACCGAAGCCCGCACGCTCGCCGAAGCGATTGGCGGCGCGGACATTTTCCTCGGCCTGTCGGCCGGCGGCGTGCTCAAGCAGGAGATGGTCAAGCAGATGGCCGATAAGCCGCTGATTCTGGCGCTGGCCAATCCGACGCCGGAAATCCTGCCGGAACTGGCGCTTGAAGTGCGTCCGGATGCGGTGCTCTGCACGGGCCGCACCGACTACCCGAACCAGGTGAACAACGTGCTGGTGTTCCCGTTCCTGTTCCGCGGCGCGCTGGATGCAGGCGCGACGACGGTGACGCGTGAAATGGAAATCGCGGCGGTCAATGCGATCGCCGAACTGGCGCGCCAGGAGCAGAGCGACATCGTCGCAGCCGCTTATGGCATCCAGGATCTCTCGTTTGGACCGGCATATCTGATTCCGAAGCCGTTCGACCCGCGCCTGATCGTCAAGGTCGCGCCGGCAGTGGCGAAGGCGGCGATGGACTCGGGCGTTGCGACCCGTCCTATCGAGGACATGGACGCGTACGAACAGCATCTGCAGCAATTCGTCTACCACAGCGGCACGACGATGAAGCCGATCTTCCAGCTGGCGCGCAGCGTCGAGCCGGAGAAGAAGCGCATCGTGTTCGCGGAAGGCGAAGAAGAGCGCGTGCTGCGCGCCATGCAGATCATCGTCGACGAAAAGCTCGCCAAGCCGATCCTGATTGGCCGTCCGGCGGTCATCGAGCAGCGCATCGCGCGCTACGGCCTGCGTCTGGTCGCGGGTCAGGACTACACGGTCGTCAACACCGACCACGACGAGCGCTACCGCGACTTCTGGCAGGAATATCACAAGATGATGTCGCGCAAGGGCATCACCGAGCAGATGGCGAAGCTCGAAATGCGCCGCCGCACCACGCTGATCGGCGCGATGCTGGTGAAGAAGGGCGAGGCCGACGGCATGATCTGCGGCACGATCAGCACGACGCATCGTCATTTGCACTTCATCGATCAGGTGATCGGCAAGCGCGAAGGTTGCGCTGTCTACGCGGCAATGAACGCGCTGGTGTTGCCGAACCGGCAGATTTTCCTGGTCGATACGCACGTGAACGTGGATCCGACGCCGGAACAGCTCGCCGAGATCACGATCATGGCCGCCGAAGAAGTGCGCCGTTTCGGTATCGAACCGAAGATCGCGCTGGTGTCGCATTCGAACTTCGGCTCGAGCAACGCGCCGACCGCGCAGAAGATGCGCGACACGCTGGAGATCCTGCGCGAGCGCGCGCCGGACCTGCAAGTGGACGGCGAAATGCACGGCGACGTCGCGCTCGACGCGAATCTGCGCCGCGAAGTGCTGCCCGACTCGACGCTGGAAGGCGACGCGAACCTGCTGGTGCTGCCGAATATCGACGCGGCCAACATCTCGTACAACCTGCTGAAGACCGCTGCGGGCAACAACATCGCGATCGGCCCGATGCTGCTGGGCGCGGCCAGGCCGGTGCACGTGCTGACCGCGTCAGCCACGGTTCGCCGCATCGTCAACATGACGGCGCTGCTGGTGGCTGACGTAATCGCTGCTCGCTAATCGGGAAGTTGAGCCGGGATTGAATCTGAGGGCTCGAGCGCACCGGTCCTCAGACGAAAAAAAGGCGTGCCCGCAATGGGCACGCCTTTGGGTGAACAGGGGATAGCCACCCAAAAAAAGCTGAATGAAGCCATTCAGCCTCTGAAAGATCGCAAGGATAAGAGAGATTGAGGCGGGGCCGAGCCACAGCAGGCCGGTTCTCTATGGCGTCCTTTATTGCGCTATCAGGCTAATTTTAGCTTGAACAAGCTAAATTTTCTGTCAAAAGTCGTCAAAGCCTGCTCCGTGGCGCTTTACCGTGCGATTGGAACCTTTTGCCTGCCGAACGAACGTTGATTCCGGGGGCCATTAGCGATACCCTTACGACTTTCATGGTCGTCAAACTCGTGATCTAACAGCGGGGAACCCTGATTCATGGCACGCAAGTGGCGGCGCATTAAAGGCGTGCTGATCGGTGCTTTGATGCTCGGCGGATTGTTCGGCTCCGTGCCTGGCGCGTTTGCGCGCGACTACACGGCATCCGCCGATACAGACGCACAGGTGCAAGGCACCATCGCCGCGGCGCAGTTGCCGCGCGAAGCGGTCAATACATTGAACTTGATTGCCGCAGGCGGGCCTTACCCGTATGAGAAGGACGGCATCGTATTCGGCAATCGCGAACGGTTGCTGCCGCCGCATCGGCGCGGCTATTACCACGAATACACCGTTCCCACGCCTCGCGCGTATAACCGCGGCGCGCATCGCATCGTCTGCGGAGGTCCGCTAAAGCGAACCGATAACTGCTACTACTCGGACGACCACTACACCAGTTTTAATCGTATTGTTGAATGACATCGGGATGAACGGCATGAGCGACAACGTCTACGCGCACGACTCCGGAGTCGCGACGGATCTTTTCGCGGCCGGCGACGGCAATTTGTTCCAGCGCGTCATGAAGATGCGCGCCGGCGGTCAAGGCCGGGATAACCAGAGCGAAGCTAGCACTGTGCTTTCATCGAACGAGGAGCCCATGAGTCTTTTCAAGACCGTACGACCGAACATCGTACAGTCGATCCGCGCGTTTCGCGTGCAGGATCTAGCTGACGAAGCCAATCAGCTCGGGCAGCATTTTCTGTATGCGTATTGCGCGAATGCGCAAAGCAAACAGGAAGTGCTTGAGACTATCGCTACATCGTTCCTGTTTCCGAAACACTTCGGCAAGAATTACGATGCGCTCTACGATTGTCTGACCGATCTGGTTCAGAAAGCGGGCGCACAGCCCGGCTTCGTGATCGTGCTCGAGCAACTGCCGGTTGCACAGAAATTCGACAAGGAAGGGCGCGAGACGCTATTGGACGTGTTCCGCGAAGCGGCCGAGTTCTGGGCCGAGCGCAAGGTTGCGTTCCGGGTGTTTTATTCGTTTGCCTGAACGCCGCTTGTCGCGGCAAAAGAAAGAGAAAGGCCCGCCGATTGGCGGGCCTTTGCTTTGGGTACTCGTTTTTTGCGCTGACTGTGGGGGTCGGCCGGGCTAAATCGGCTGTCGGGTGCGGTGCGTCAGCGTGGCTTACCAGCCGCCCCAGCGAGCCGCGAGCGCCGAGAGCACCGCGATGCCGGCCGTTTCCGTGCGCAATACACGTGGGCCGAGGCCGACGGCGGTAAATCCGTGATCGGTCGCAGCGGCTTCTTCAGCGGCCGAAAAGCCGCCTTCCGGGCCGACCAGCACGGTCACGCGGCCGTACGGCGGATTAGCGGGCAAAGCTGAAAAGCTGATGCTGGCGCGTGGCGACAGCAAGAGTCGCAGCTCGCCATCTTCGGGCGCGCGTGGCAGCGCGCCGAGCCAGCTGGCGATCTCGCGCACCGGCATGACTTCCGGCAAGCGGTTGCGCCCGCACTGTTCGCACGACGCGCGCACGATACCTTGCCAATGCACATGCCGCCGTTGCGCGCGGTCGCCGGAAAGCCGCACGACGCTGCGCGTGGTGGTGAGCGGCACGAAACTGGACGCGCCCAGTTCGACCGCCTTCTCGATCAGCCAGTCCATCTTGTCGCCGCCGGCAATACCCTGAGCGAGTGTCAGGTGATACGGCGCTTCGACTTCGATAGTGCGGAATTCGCGAATCCTTACCTTGGCCGAGCGGCGTTCGACTTCGACGAGTTCGGCGCTGTACTCGCCGCCTGCGCCGTTGAAAAGCACGATTGAATCGCCGGGCTGCAAGCGCAGCACGAGAATGTGGCGCGTGACGTCATCGGGAAGCTGCATGATGTCGTCGGGCTGGAGAGGCGTATCGACGAAGAAGCGAGGCATCAGAAAAATACTCATTGGTTCAGGAAAGGTGGCGAGCGAGCGCCCAACGGTAGCCGTCCAGGTCTTCGACCTGGGCAAACCGGTCGCCCCAGAATTGATTCTGTGGCTCGCTCAGCGATTTTGCGCCGGCGGCCAGCGCCCGCGTGTAAACCGCGTCGACATCGTCGACATAGATATAGAACGATTGCGGCGCTATCGCGCCCGCGCTTCTGGGTGTCTTCGCCGCCGAACCGAACGCGCCTTCCGGCGCGAACATCACGATCAACTGGCCTTGATAGGTCATCTCGACATGCATGACAACACCGTCGTCCTGGACACTGTCACGTACTTCGAAGCCGAATGCCGCCTCGAAGAACGAGGTCGTGGCACGCGCGTCGCGTACCGTCAGATAGGGGGTCAACCAGGGCACACCGGCTGGGCGGGGGGCGGTCATGGATTTCTCCGGATCTATTGGGTTTTGCGGGACGCATGCTACGAAGCCAGGCGGGCGGCGGAGGTATCGATATACCGATAGCACGCGCCGACCGAACCGTGCATTTTGCCCCTGCGTTACCGCGATGGCTTTAAGAATTGACTTAGTTTATCGCGCACAGACTGCGAAACAGAGAACAGTCCGGCGTGCGTGGCCGCGTCGTAGTGTTTCAGCGCGTCGATTCGGCGCGCGGCGAGGCGGCTGGCGAGGTCGTCGACGGTGAGGGCGGCGGGGTCGAGCGTGTCGCTGGCGGTCGCCATCATCCAGAGCGAGCCGTATAGCGGGATGAACGCGCTCATCGTGCGTACGACGGCGAACGCCTGGCGCAGATCGTCGAGCAGGCCGGCGACGCGTTCGGCATGAAAGTACGGCGAGCCGAGGTGCAGGGAGAGCACGGAGGCCGGGCTCATCACCTGCTTGAGCTGCGCGTAGAAGTCCGGCGTGTAGAGGCCGGCGGCCGGCGAATCCGGCGGCGTCAGGTCGAACACCACGAGATCGAACTGCGCCGCTGTCGCGGCTGTTGTCGCTGCGGCCGCTGCGACGTAATGTGCGGCATCACCGATCACCAGTTCGACGCGTGGATCGTCGAAGGCGCCGCCGTGCACGTCGGGCAAATGCTCGCGCGTCAGACGCACGACGTCGGCATCGAGCTCCGCCACCACGATTCGCTCGATATCCGGGTGCCTCAGCAGTTGCCGCGCGGCGCCGCCATCGCCGCCGCCCAGCACCAGCGCCGCTTTAGGCGACGGATGGGCCAAAGCGGCTGGATGCACCATGCACTCGTGATAGATGAACTCGTCGCCGGTCGAGGTCATCGGGCGGCCGTCGAGCGTGAACAGGCGCCCGAGCTGCGGGGTGTCCCATACCTCGATGCGCTGATAAGGCGAATCGACGCTCGCGAGCCGGCGCGCGTTCGGAAAGCCGTAGACGGCGTCGGTGCTCGGGTGGAACAGCAGAGGTGTGCTCACGGATGGCAAGGCTCGGTGCGGAACATGGTGGGTTGAGGTTGCCCAATTGTAAAGGCGCCGCCGCGGCGCGGCTTCAGATCGCGCGAGGCCGGACAGCCAGGCGGCTTTCCGAGCGGGGAGCGGGTCAACGTTCTGTTAGAATGTCACGCTTTCAGCCTTGTCCGTTTGCTCTGCCCGTTTCGCGTCTCCTGGCGCCGCACCGTGCGCCGAAGTGGACTGGCCGCCGAGCTTCCGGGCCTCAAGCGCGCACCGCTTTTTGGACTCTGTCTCCGGACTCGACATGACGACCTCGTCTCCCGCAACCACCTCCCTGATGGCCAACGCAATCCGTGCGTTGTCCATGGATGCCGTTCAACAAGCGAATTCCGGTCACCCCGGCATGCCGATGGGCATGGCCGAAATCGGCGTGGCTTTGTGGTCGCGCCATCTGCGTCACAACCCGAAGAACCCGCACTGGGCCGATCGCGACCGTTTCGTTCTGTCGAACGGCCACGGCTCGATGCTGCTGTACTCGCTGCTGCATCTGACCGGCTACGATCTGCCGATGGAAGAGCTGAAGAACTTCCGCCAGATGCACTCCAGGACGCCGGGTCACCCGGAATACGGCATCACGCCGGGCGTCGAAACCACCACTGGCCCGCTCGGCCAGGGTCTGGCCAATGCAGTCGGCATGGCGCTCGCCGAGTCGCTCCTCGCCACCGAATTCAACAAGCCTGACGCGAAGATCGTCGACCACCACACGTACGTGTTCGTCGGCGACGGCTGCCTGATGGAAGGCATCTCGCACGAGGCCTGCTCGCTCGCCGGCGTGCTGAAGCTGAACAAGCTGATCGCGTTCTACGACGACAACGGCATCTCGATCGACGGCGAAGTGGTCCACTGGTTCCACGACGACACGCCGAAGCGCTTCGAAGCGTACGGCTGGAACGTGATTCCGAACGTGGTCGGCCATGACGTCGACGCAGTCGACGCCGCGATCAAGCACGCCAAACAATCGGACAAGCCGACACTGATCTGCTGCAAGACCGTGATCGGCGAAGGCGCGCCGACCAAGGCCGGCAGCCACGATTCGCACGGCGCGCCGCTCGGCGACAAAGAAATCGCCGCGACCCGCGCAGCCATCGGCTGGAAGTGGGAGCCGTTCGTGATCCCGCAGGAAGTCTATGCGGCGTGGGACGCGAAGGAAGGCGGCGCGCGCCTCGAGTCCGACTGGGACAAGGCGTTCGCGCAATACGCGTCGAAATACCCGCAGGAAGCGGCTGAATTCACGCGCCGCAACGCAAAGCAACTGCCCGCCGACTGGAAGGACAAGGCGCAGGCGATCATCGCCGGCGCGAACGAACGCGCGGAAACCGTCGCTACGCGTAAGGCATCGCAGCAAGCGATCGAAGGTTTGTCGGCCGTGTTGCCGGAACTGCTCGGCGGTTCCGCCGACCTGACCGGTTCGAACCTGACCAACTGGAAGGCCGCCAAGCCGGTGCGTGTGAACGCCGAAGGCAAAGCAGCCGGCAACTACGTGAATTACGGCGTGCGCGAGTTCGGCATGAGCGCGGCGATCAACGGCGTCGCGCTGCACGGCGGCTTCAAGGCGTTCGGCGGCACGTTCCTGACCTTCTCCGACTACAGCCGCAACGCGCTGCGCGTGGCCGCGCTGATGAAAGCGCCGTCGATCTTCGTGTTCACGCACGATTCGATCGGCCTCGGCGAAGACGGTCCGACTCACCAGTCGATCGAACACGTCGCGAGCCTGCGTCTGATTCCGAATCTGCAAGTGTGGCGCCCGGCCGATACGGTCGAAACGGCGGTGGCCTGGACCCATGCGGTCGAGCATCAAGGCCCGTCGTGCCTGATCTTCAGCCGTCAGAACCTGCCGTTCTCCGAGCGCACCGACGCGCAGATCGCCAACATCGAGAAGGGCGGTTACGTGCTGCGCGACTGGAACGACGAGATCGTCGCGCGCAAAATCATCCTGATCGCCACCGGTTCGGAAATCGAACTGGCGTTGAAGGCGGTCGAACCGCTGGCTCGCGAAGGCATTGCAGCGCGTGTCGTGTCGATGCCGTCGACCACCGTGTTCGACAAGCAGGACGCCGCCTACCGCGAACGCGTGTTGCCGCACGGTGTTCGCCGCGTCGCGATCGAGGCGGGCGTCACGGATTTCTGGCGCAAGTACGTGGGTCTGGAAGGCGGCGTGGTCGGGATCGACACGTTCGGCGAATCGGCCCCGGCTGGCGTGCTGTTTAAGCATTTCGGCTTCACCGTCGAGCACGTCGTAGAGACGGCTAAAGCCGCGCTCGGCTGATCTTCGGCAGGCGTTGCCGCATGCGTGCGAACGCGCGGCAACGCTGCCAGTCAGACGAACATGGACGTATTTTTTTCAGCCATCAGGAGATAGACCATGACGATTCGCGTCGCAATCAACGGCTACGGCCGGATCGGCCGCAACACGCTGCGCGCCTTCTATGAAAACGGCAAGAAGCACGATATCGAAATCGTCGCCATCAACGATCTTGGCGATGCCAGGACCAACGCTCACCTGACGCAATACGACACCGCGCACGGCAAGTTCCCGGGCGAAGTGTCGGTGGACGGCGACTACCTCGTCGTCAACGGCGACAAGATCCGCGTGCTGGCGAACCGCAACCCGGCAGAACTGCCGTGGGGCGAACTGAACGTCGACGTCGTGATGGAATGCACGGGCTTTTTCACGACCAAGGAAAAGGCTAGCGCGCACATCAAGGGCGGCGCGAAGAAGGTGATCATTTCGGCGCCGGGCGGTAAAGACGTCGACGCAACGATCGTCTACGGCGTGAACCACAACGTGCTGAAGGCATCGGACACGGTGATCTCGAACGCATCGTGCACGACCAACTGCCTGGCACCGCTCGTCAAGCCGCTGAACGACAAGATCGGCTTGGTCAACGGCCTGATGACGACGATCCACGCGTACACGAACGACCAGGTTCTGACGGACGTGTATCACGAAGACCTGCGCCGCGCGCGCTCGGCCACGCACAGCCAGATCCCGACCAAGACTGGTGCTGCATCGGCTGTCGGCCTCGTGCTGCCGGAACTGAACGGCAAGCTGGACGGTTACGCGATCCGCGTCCCGACGATCAACGTGTCGGTCGTCGACCTGTCGTTCATCGCCGCGCGCGACACGACGGTCGAAGAAGTGAACGCGATCATGAAGGAAGCATCGGAAGGCGCGCTGAAGGGCATTCTCGGCTATAACGACGCGCCGCTGGTCTCGATCGACTTCAACCACAACCCGGCTTCGTCGACGTTCGATGCAACGCTGACCAAGGTGTCGGGCCGTCTGGTGAAGGTGTCGAGCTGGTACGACAACGAGTGGGGCTTCTCGAACCGCATGCTGGACACGGCTGTGGCGCTCGCTAACGCGAAGTAAGCTGTCTGCTTCGGGGTCCCTGCGGTCTAGTCGAAGGGACAAAAAAGCCGCTCTTCGGAGCGGCTTTTTTTACGCCTGCGGGATCGGGAAGTAGACGCCGGCGCGCTGCGCGGCATTGGAGATATGCGTTTCGATCGCTTTGCCGGCCGCGGCGGAATCGCGCGCCTTGAGCGCGTCGAGAATCGCGCGATGCTCGTGGTAGGTGGACAGCACCAGTTCGCGCCGGTAGAACGGCAGCCGTTGGCTTTCCTTCATGATGTCCGCGCTGCTGCTCAAAATCGATTCGATCGCCGCATTGCCCGCAATGCTCACGATCCGCATGTGGAAGTCGTAGTCGAGCTGGGCGGCTTCGTCGAGTTCTTCGCAGGTGAGCGCCGCCCGCATCGCCGCGATATTGTCTTCGAGCCAGGCGAGGTCGGCGTCGCTGACCGCCTGCGCCGCCATTCGCGCGACAAAGCCCTCAAGCGCGAAACGCATCTGGTACGTATCCGGCAGCGACGACTGCTCCGCGAAGCGCCACGATTGCGCCGCCGTAGCCTGTGCGCTTTCCACATACACGCCCTTACCGGGGCGTATCACCAGCAAACCGAGCGCTTCGAGGGTGGACAGCGCCTCGCGCAACGACGCGCGGCTGATCGCCAGTTCTTCGGAGAGCTGGCGCTGCGCCGGCAGCAGACTGCCCACCGGATAGGCGCCCGCTTCGATCCGTTCGCGGATGGTCGCGATGGCGGCATCAGTAACAGTATGCGGAACGTTTTTCATCCTGGCTCACTTGTGTGGCGTGGTCTGACCAGCATTGTAGTACGCGTTCTGAACGCTCGTACGGATAGCCGCTCAACATGAGAATCCGGCCCTGAAACACGAAGAAAAGAACGGGTAAACACCGTGATTTGAATCCTTGACGCCAGTATATCGGCTTCCTACTATTCGAGATAACAGAACTGGTCGGACCAGTCTGAACAGATGTGAATCGTAACCAGGAGAAAGCCGTGTTGAAGTTTTTCAATTCACTATTTGGCCGGGTCGTCATAGCGCTGGTGGCGGGCATCGTGATCGGCGCCGTGTTCCCGCATTTCGCCCAATCGCTGCGCCCGCTCGGCGACGGCTTTCTCAAGCTGATCAAGATGGTGATCGGTCCAATCGTCTTTTGCGTGGTCGTGAGCGGCATGGCGCATGCCGGCGATCTGCGCAAAGTAGGGCGTGTCGGCTTGAAGGCGGTGATCTACTTCGAAATCATGACGACGATTGCCCTCGTGATCGGCGCGGTGCTGGCCTATGCGACGCGGCCCGGCGTCGGCATGAATATCGACCTGCATTCGCTCGATCCCGCTTCGCTGTCCACGTACACCGAGCACGCGAAGAGCCTGAAGGACACAGCGGGCTTTCTGCTGAAGATCATTCCCGACACGGCGATCAACGCGTTCGCGACCGGCGACATCCTGCAAATCCTCGTGTTTTCGGTGCTGTTCGGCTCGGCGCTGTCGTTGCTCGGCAATAAGGCGCAGCGTGTCAGCAGCCTGATCGACGAGCTGGCGCAGGTGTTCTTCCGCGTGATGAGTTTCATCATCAAACTCGCGCCGCTCGGCGTGCTCGGCGCGATCGCATTCACCACCGGCACCTACGGGGTGGAGTCGCTCAAGCAACTCGGCATGCTGGTGCTGGTGTTCTACGCGAGCTGCATCGTGTTCGTGGTGGTCGTGCTCGGCGTTGTGATGCGGCTGGCCGGCTTCAGCATCTTCAAACTGATCCGCTATCTGCGCGAAGAGCTGTCGATCGTGCTCGGCACGGCTTCGTCCGATGCGGTGCTGCCGCAGATCATGCGCAAGCTCGAATGGATGGGTGTCAAGGATTCGACCGTCGGCCTCGTGATTCCGACCGGCTACTCCTTCAATCTCGACGGCTTCTCGATCTATCTGACGCTCGCGGTGATCTTCATCGCGCAGGCTACCAATACGCCGCTGTCGATGCACGATCTGATTGTGGTGGTGCTGGTGTCGCTGGTGACGTCGAAGGGCGCGCACGGCATCCCCGGCTCGGCGATCGTGATTCTGGCCGCGACGCTGTCCGCGATTCCGGCGATTCCCGTGCTCGGTCTCGTGCTGATCCTGCCGGTCGACTGGTTCGTCGGCATCGCCCGCGCGCTCACTAACCTGATCGGCAACTGCGTCGCTACGGTGGTGGTCGCCGTGTGGGAAAACGATATCGACCGAGGGCGCGCCCATCGCGTGCTGAACCGCGACGCTGCGCTGCGCTACGTGCCTGCCGGCGAAGAAGCAGGTATCGAGTCCGCCGCCGGCGATCACGCGCCCGCAGTCTGATTTCATCCGATTTCGCGCGAGCCGACGCTCTGCGCTTTCCGGCCGGCGGATGCCGTGAATCCGCCGGTTGCCACCTACATAACTCACTGTTGCCTGACCGAGACTATGGCTAATCCGATCCTCGACCCCAATGCTCCCGCTTTCACCCGTCGCTACATGAACCTCGCCGACCCGCGTCTGGGTGCGAAGGCGCTCTACGCCAGCGATGAATTCTTCGCGCCGAAAGAACGCATGCTCGAGCCGCAACCGGCGGTGTTCATCCCCGGTAAGTACGACGACCACGGCAAGTGGATGGACGGCTGGGAGACTCGCCGCAAGCGCACTACGGGCCACGACTATTGCGTGATCAAGCTCGCGCGGCCCGGCGTCGTGCACGGCGTCGATCTGGACACGAGCCACTTCACCGGCAATTTCCCGCCGGCCGCCTCGATTGACGCGTGTCACGTGGACGGCGACGTTCCGCCGGACAACGCCGATTGGCAAACCCTCGTGCCGGCGACCACGCTGCAGGGCAACCAGCACCACTACGTCGAAGTGAACGACACGCGCGCCGTCACGCATCTGCGCGTGAATCTGTATCCGGACGGCGGTCTCGCGCGCCTGCGCGTGTACGGCCAGCCGCAGCGCGACTGGGCGCGGGTCGAACGCGGCACGCTGCTGGATCTCGCCGCGATCGAAAACGGCGCGTACCTCGTCGCCGCGAACAACCAGCATTTTGGCCCTGCCTCGCAGATGCTGATGCCGGGGCGCGGCGTCAATATGGGCGACGGCTGGGAGACCCGGCGCCGTCGCGAGCCCGGCAACGACTGGGCGATCGTCGCGCTCGCGCGGCCGGGCGTGATTCGCAAGATCGAAGTCGATACGGCGCACTTCAAGGGCAATTTCCCCGACCGCTGCTCGCTGCAGGCAGCCTCGGTCACGGGCGGCACCGACGATTCGCTGGTCACGCAGGCGATGTTCTGGCCGGTGCTCCTCGACGAACAGAAACTGCAGATGGACCACGTGCATACGTTCGCCGCGGAACTCGCGTCGCACGGGCCGGTGACGCATGTGCGTTTCAATATCTTCCCGGACGGCGGCGTGTCGCGCCTGCGGTTGTGGGGCAAGATCGCGTAACGGAGTGGCGTCGATGAAGACTTTGCAGATGGAGCGGCTGACGCGCTCGGCCTTCGCGCCGTTCGGCGACGTAATCGAGCTGGACGGCGCGCGCCATTTCGCGATCAACGGCGGCACGACCGAGCGCTATCACGACCTCGCCAAGGTCGACGTCACGGAAAACGGCGGGCGGCCGCTGATCAGCGTGTTTCGCGCGCAGCCCCGAACGCTGCCGGTCGAAATCGCGATGATGGAGCGGCATCCGCTGGGCAGTCAGGCTTTCATTCCCTTAACGGCACGTCGATATCTGGTGGTCGTCGCCCCGGCGGGCGAGTTCGACCCGGCACAGATGCGGGGCTTCTGGACCGACGGTTGGCAGGGCGTGAACTATGCGAAAGGCGTCTGGCATCATCCGCTGCTCGCGCTCGAGCAGGTGAGCGATTTTGTCGTGGTGGATCGGGGCGGCGAACAACCCAACTGCGACGAATTGTCGTTGTCCGAGCCGTACCGGCTCGTGTTCGATGCGAGCCTCGAAATGGTGGAATAGGGCCGCAACCGCAGCAGAACCGCGGCACGGCTGCAGCACTGAGCATGCTGTAATCGCACGTAAAAAAGACCCGGCCGATTTTCATCGGCCGGGTCTTTTTGCGTTTGCCTGCTGGACCGCGCACCCCGACGCGGCCTGCATCACGTCAATGCTTGCGATGCGGGCAATTCTCCTTGGTGCACGCACCGTACAGCGCCAACGCGTGCTCCTGCAGCTTGAAGCCGCGTTCCTTCGCGATGGACTGCTGGCGGCTTTCGATTTCGGAGTCGAAAAACTCTTCGACGAGCCCGCAATCGAGGCATACGAGGTGATCGTGATGCGACCCTTCGTTCAGCTCGAATACCGCCTTGCCTGATTCGAAGTTGCTGCGCGACAGCAGGCCGGCCTGCTCGAACTGCGTCAGCACGCGATACACGGTTGCCAGGCCGATATCGAGTTCTTCATGCAGCAGGTTGCGGTAGACGTCTTCTGCGGTCAGGTGGCGCACCGGGCTATGCTGGAAAATCTCAAGGATTTTGAGGCGCGGTAGGGTCGCCTTGAGCCCGATATTCTTGAGATCGGTTGGATTGGTCATGACAAGGGATCCCTAGAGTACAATGCTGGGCTCTCATAGTAATGTGTTTTTGCCGTTCTGGTCATCTTCGATGGAATGAAACTCGCGCGGCTCGTCCTCGGGCCCGCACGGTGAGTGAAATGATTTCTAAATCTCAATTGATCTACCGGGGGAGCCGCATGCGGGGTACCTTGATCGCTGCTGTGACTGTCGCGGTTCTTGCCGGATGTTCCACCTACGACAGCCTGACGCAGCGCGTTGCACAAAGCATCACGCCGTACCGGATTACCGTGGTGCAAGGCAATTTCGTCTCGAAAGAAGCGGCTTCGCAGATGCAGGTCGGCCTGTCGCGCGCGCAAGTGCGCCAGCTGCTCGGCACACCGCTGCTCACCGACATGTTCCACGCGGATCGCTGGGACTACGTGTTCTATTTCAAGCGCGGCTCGACTAGCGTCGTGCAGCAACGCGACTTCGTGGTTATCTTCGCGGGCGACCGCGTCGCCAGCTGGTCGGGCGGCGACGATCTGCCGTCCAACCTTGAGCTGCTTGCCGAAATCGACGGTGACAAGCGCGGCAAGAAGGCCGCCGTGCCGGTCGCGGCGAGTGGCGCCAGCGCGCCAGTGGCCGCGACGCCGGTTGCGGTGGACACCACGCGCTCGCCGTCCACCGACGCTGCCGCAGCGGCTGTGCCGTCTACGGACGCCAACGCCGAAGCTGCACAGGCCGCCAATCGTGCGACCAACGCGGTGCAGTCGCCGTCGGGCAGAACGCAGTCATCGGTGCGCTCGACCGCGCCGACCGCCAACGGTGGCGGGGTGCCGCCGCAAGGCCCGACGTCCGCGGGTCAGCCGCAGTTCCAGTTCCATCGTCCGCCGCCGCCGCAGGTTCCGGGCACGCAGGAGAATCCGGTGGGACCGACGGGCCCGCAAAGCAGCAACGGCGGCCCAACGCATAACGCGCCGCTGACTTCTTCTCCCACAACTTCGGGAACGGGCGGCTAATCGAGCTGTCCGTGTCTTAAGAAGGGCACTGCGAACGGGCACTGCACACGGGCTACGCGCCGTGCGTGGCGCCCGTCGGACTTTCTGCTTTTCCTGTTACGCGCGGCGCTTGCGTAAGATTCCCGCCGCCGCCGCTTTTGCCCGGTTTTTTGCCGGCTTTTTTGCTTTCGCCAAGCCTCGTAGCCATGAAAATTGCCATTGCTGGCGCATCGGGCCGTATGGGCCGGATGCTCATCGAAACCGTCCTTAACGATTCCGGCGCCACGTTGTCGGGCGCACTCGACCGTGCAGGCTCCCCTCAACTCGGCCAGGACGCCGGTGCGTTTCTCGGCAAACAAACGGGCGTCGCGCTGACCGACGACATCGAGCGCGTGTTCGCCGAGTCGGACTACCTGATCGACTTCACGCGCCCCGAAGGCACGCTGATGCATCTGGAAGCCGCGCAGCGCCACAACGTGAAAATGGTGATCGGCACGACCGGTTTCGACAACGAGCAGAAAGCGCAATTGCGCGCCGCCGCGGACAAGATCGCCATCATGTTCTCGTCGAACATGAGCGTCGGCGTCAATGTGACGCTGAAGCTGCTCGAATTCGCCGCGAAGCACTTCGCGACCGGCTACGACATCGAAATCATCGAGGCGCATCACCGTCACAAGGTCGACGCGCCGTCCGGCACCGCGCTGACGATGGGTGAAGTGATCGCCAACGCGCTCGGCCGCAATCTCGACGATTGCGCCGTCTACAGCCGCGAAGGCGTGACCGGCGAACGCGATCCGTCCACCATTGGTTTTTCGGCGATTCGCGGCGGCGATATTGTCGGCGACCATACGGTGCTGTTCGCGGGCATCGGCGAGCGCATCGAAATCACGCACAAATCGGCGAGCCGCCTGTCGTACGCGCAAGGCGCGCTGCGCGCGGTGCGTTTCCTCGAAGGCCACGCAAACGGCTTGTTCGACATGCAGGACGTGCTCGGCCTGCGCTGAGCGTGTCGCGGGGTCTTTCGCAGACCCTGTTTGCGCCCCTGAATCACTTCCGAAGGCGAGGTCAGATGGCAGGCAGCGGCATTACCCATTACCTGCAAACCAGCGATGCGATCACGCATGCCGTCGCCTATGTGCTGCTGGCTATGTCGATTGCGAGCTGGTGCTTTCTGATCGTCAAAAGCTGGATTTTGGGGCGCGCGAAACATCAGGCTACGCGCGCGATCGCGCAGTTCTGGCAGGCGCCCACGCTGTCCGAGGGCGTCGCGGCACTCAAGCGCGTGGATCGCGAGCGCGTCTTTACGCCGCTCGCCGAAGCCGCGCTGCACGCGGTCGAAGTGGACATTCCGGGTGCGCTGCTCGCCCGCGTGGAGCGCAGCGAGCGGGTGCTGCGGGCGCTGCGTCAGGCGCTCAGCGCGTCGCAGCGGCGGCTCGAATTCGGCCAGGTGCTGCTGGCCTCGGTGGGCAGCACGGCGCCGTTCGTCGGCTTGCTCGGCACCGTTTGGGGCATCTATCACGCGCTCAGCAGCATCGCGGCGAGCGGTGATGCGATGATCGAGAATGTCGCCGGCCCGGTCGGCGAGGCGCTCATCATGACGGCCTTCGGCCTCGTGGTCGCGATTCCAGCGGTGCTCGCCTATAACGTGCTCGGGCGTCTGGTGCGGCAGTTATCGGAAGAACTCGACGGCTTCGCGCACGATCTGCACGCCTACGTGTGCGCGCCGGCCGATCAGGCCCAAGCCAAAACCCACGAACCGGCGCCAGCCCCGGTCCGGGCCCGTTAAGCGCGCCGCTCAAGGCAGAAGGAGGCGATATGGCATTCGGCGGACTGGAAAAAAAGCAGACGGCCGCGCCGATGGCCGAGATCAACATGACGCCGTTGATCGACGTGATGCTGGTGCTGCTGGTGATCTTCATCATTACCGCGCCTTTATTCACGCACGCGATCCGGCTCGATTTGCCGAAGGTCGCTTCAGCGGCGGCGCGGCAAACGCCGCAAACCATTTCCCTTTCAATCGATGCCGCCGGCAAGCTGTACTGGAACGGCAACGTCATCACGCTTCAGCAGATGCGCGCGCGATTCGCGCAAGCAGGCAAAGAGACCGAGCAGCCCGAGATCCACCTGCGCGCCGAGCGCTCGACGCGTTACGAGGTGATTGCCCAGGTAATGGGCGCGGCGCAGCAGGCGGGGCTAGAACGGATCGGCTTCGTGACCGACCCGCCGCCGCCGGGCGCGAGCCAGTAGCAAGACCGCGCCAGTCCCGAGCCGGCCGCGCTACCCGGAACCCGCGAACCCGTAGCGCTGCATCCGGCCCCGATCCCGCCGGGAGGGCCCGATCCCATCCCACCCGCGCACCACGCCACGCGGCGCACCCGTCCGCGAACGGTATAATCAGCCCTTTCCCCGCAGAACGGGAAACGACGCCATTTCATCCAGCAGAGCACCAAAGCGGCCGGTGCGAAAGCACCGAACCCAGCGATCCCATCACACCATGCACGAAAAATACGTTCCCTCCGACGTCGAATCCGCCGCGCAAGGGCAATGGCGCGCCATCGACGCGTACAAGACGTCGGAAACCACCGACAAACCCAAGTTCTATTGCGTCTCGATGCTGCCGTACCCGTCGGGCAAACTGCATATGGGGCACGTGCGCAACTACACGATCAACGACGTGATGTACCGCTATCTGCGGATGAACGGCTACAACGTGCTGATGCCGATGGGTTGGGACGCGTTCGGCATGCCGGCGGAAAACGCCGCCATGGCCAACAACGTGCCGCCGGCGAAGTGGACCTACGACAACATCGACTACATGAAGAAGCAGATGCAGTCGATGGGCCTCGCGATCGACTGGTCGCGCGAAGTCGCGACCTGCAGCCCCGATTACTACAAGTGGAACCAGTGGCTGTTCCTGAAGATGCTCGAAAAGGGCATCGCGTACAAGAAAACCGGCACCGTCAACTGGGACCCGATCGATCAGACCGTGCTCGCCAACGAGCAGGTGATCGACGGCCGCGGCTGGCGCTCGGGCGCACTGGTCGAAAAGCGCGAAATCCCGATGTACTACATGCGCATCACCCAGTACGCGGATGAGCTGCTGAACGACCTCGAAGGCCTCGGCTGGCCCGAGCGCGTCAAGATCATGCAGCAGAACTGGATCGGCAAGAGCTTCGGCGTGAACTTCGGTTTCCCGTATGAAATCGACGGCGAACAGAAGTTGCTGCGCGTGTTCACCACGCGTGCCGACACGATCATGGGTGTGACCTTCTGCGCGGTCGCCGCCGAGCATCCGCTCGCCACGCGTCTGGCGAAAGACAAGCCGGAACTGCAAGCGTTCATCGAGGAATGCAAGCGCGGCGGCGTCGCTGAAGCCGACGTCGCGACGATGGAAAAAAAGGGCATGGCCACCGGCTTCTACGTCACGCATCCGCTGACGCAGGAACAGGTCGAAGTGTGGATCGGCAACTACGTGCTGATGAGCTACGGCGAAGGCGCGGTGATGGGCGTGCCGGCGCACGACGAGCGCGACTTCGCGTTCGTGAAGAAATACGGTCTGCCGATCAGGCAGGTGGTGGCAGTCGTCGGCAAGGAATTCTCGACCGAAGCTTGGGCAGAATGGTACGGCGACAAGGAAGGCGGTGTCTGCGTCAACAGCGGCAAGTACGACGGTCTGAACTACACGCAGGCGGTCGACGCGATCGCCGCCGACCTGAAGGAACTCGGTCTCGGCGACAAGCAGGTCACGTGGCGTCTGCGTGACTGGGGCGTGTCGCGTCAGCGTTACTGGGGCACGCCGATCCCGATCATCCACTGTCCGACATGCGGCGACGTGCCGGTGCCGGAAAAGGATTTGCCGGTTGTGCTGCCGGAAGACCTCGTGCCGGACGGCACGGGCAACCCGCTCGCGAAGTCCGAAGCGTTCGTGAACTGCACCTGCCCGACGTGCGGCGGCGCGGCCAGGCGCGAAACCGACACGATGGATACTTTCGTCGATTCGTCGTGGTACTTCTACCGCTATGCGGCGCCGGATGCGAAGACCATGGTCGACGAGCGCACCGATTACTGGGCGCCGATGGACCAGTACATCGGCGGCATCGAGCACGCGATTCTGCACTTGCTGTACTCGCGCTTCTGGGCGAAGGTGATGCGCGATATGGGTCTCGTCAAGTTCGGCGAGCCGGCCAGGAACCTGCTCACGCAGGGCATGGTGCTCAACGAAACCTACTATCGTGAAAACGAAGCGGGCAAGAAGACCTGGTACAACCCGGCCGACGTGACCGTCACCTTCGACGACAAGGGCCGCCCGGTCGGCGCCGTGCTGAACGCGGATGGCCAGCCGGTGGTGCTCGGCGGCGTCGAGAAGATGTCGAAGTCGAAGAACAACGGCGTCGATCCGCAATTGCTGATCGATCAGTACGGGGCGGATACCGCACGTCTGTTCGTGATGTTCGCCGCACCGCCAGAGCAACAGCTCGAGTGGTCAGGTTCGGGCGTAGAAGGCGCGAGCCGCTTCCTGCGCCGCGTGTGGAGCTTCGGTCACGCGAACGAAGCAGCGCTGCGCGCGGGCGGCAAGCTGGACGCCGCGACGTTCGGCGAGGCGGACAAGGTGCTGCGCCGCGAGATCTACAGCGTGCTGAAGCAGGCTGACTTCGATTACCAGCGTTTGCAGTACAACACGGTGGTGTCGGCGGCAATGAAGATGCTCAACGCGCTCGACAGCGCGAAGGGCGCGCAACCGGCCGTGCTGCGCGAGACGTATGGCGTGATGCTGCGCGTGCTGTACCCGGTCGTGCCGCATCAGACCTTCCAGCTGTGGCAGGAACTCGGTTATGCCGGCGAATTCGGCTCGCTGCTCGACGCCGCGTGGCCGAAGGTCGACGAACAGGCGCTGGAACAGGCCGAAATCGAACTCGTGCTGCAGGTGAACGGCAAGGTGCGCGGCGCGCTGACGGTGGCGAAGGACGCGTCGCGTGAAGCGATCGAACAGACCGCGGCTGCGCACGAAATGGTCGCGAAGTTCAGCGAAGGCAAGGCGCCGAAGAAGATCGTCGTGGTGCCGGGCCGCCTCGTGAACGTGGTCGTTTGACGGTTTGACGGCGCGCGAAAACATGACAGCAGGCAGGACGCCGCCGCGCGCGGCGGCGCTTGTCTGCGCTGCGCAATCTACTGCGAACCAGGAGCCAATGTGACTCGCAGATCGTTTTTGACGCTGGCTTGCAGCGTGCTGATGTTGTCCGCCTGCGGCTTCCAGCTGCGCGGCCAGCAGGACTATGCATTCAAACGCCTCTATATCTCCGGCGGGTCGGCAGCGGCTGGTGCGCGCCTGACGCGTCTGGTGCAAGGCGGCAGCGATACGGTGGTGGTCGGTTCGGTCTCGAATGCCGACGCGACGTTGCAGATTACCGAAGGCCGCGGCGTCAGTACGCTGACTTTGAACTCGCTCGGCGTCGTCGAGGAGTATCAAATGAATCTTTCGATGAACTACACGCTGGTCGGTAAGGACGGCACTGTGCTGATTCCGCCGAGTGTGATCGCGTTGAACCGCGCGATGACCTATAGCGACCAGTACTCGCAGGCCAAGAGCGCGGAATCCGATATCCTGTTCGCCGACATGGAAAACGACGCGATCGACCAGCTCACGCGCCGTCTGGCGATCGTGAAGTCGCTGCATCCTGCGCCGGGCCAGGAAGTGCCGGCGGTTGCGCCACGCGCGCCTCTGCCGCCGCCGCCGCTGTGAGCGGCGTGCTTTGCTTACTTTGTTTCTTTTGCCGCACTTGTTCAACCTCGCTGATCGGTAGCCATGCAACTGCGACTTGACGCGCTCGAAGCACATCTCGCCAAGGGACTCGCCGGACTGTACGTCGTGTACGGCGACGAGCACCTGCTCGCGCAGGAAGCGTGCGACCGGATTCGCGCGACGGCGCGCGCGGCCGGTTTCACCGACCGCTCGGTGTTCACCGTCGAGCGTGGCTTCGACTGGAGTTCGCTGCTTGGCGCGAGTCAGTCGATGTCGCTGTTCGGCGATCGTCAACTGGTCGAGTTGCGGATTCCGTCGGGCAAGCCGGGCAAGGAAGGCGCGGACGCGCTGAAGGCGCTCGCCGCCGCCGTCAATGACGACGTGCTGACGCTGATCACGTTGCCGAGGCTGGACGCCGCCACGCAGAAAGCCGCATGGTTTACCGCGCTGGCCGATGCCGGCGTCGCGTTGAAGATCGATCCGGTCGAGCGCGCGCAGTTGCCGAATTGGGTCGGCCAGCGGCTTGCGGCCCAAGGTCAACGGGTCGCCGCCGGTGAAGAAGGGCGGCGCGCGTTGGCATTCATCGCCGAGCGCGTGGAAGGCAATCTGCTCGCCGCGCACCAGGAGATCCAGAAGCTCGGGCTGCTGTATCCGGCCGGTTCGTTGAGCTTCGAGCAGGTTCAGGACGCTGTGCTGAATGTCGCCCGTTACGACGTTTTCAAGCTGAACGAGGCGATGCTGGCAGGTGATGTCGGCCGCCTGGCGCGCATGCTCGACGGCCTGCGCGGCGAAGGCGAAGCTGCTGTGCTGGTGCTGTGGGCGGTTGTCGAAGAAGTGCGCACGCTATTGCGGATCAAGCGCGGCGTGGCGGCGGGTAAGCCGCTCGCGATGCTGGTGCGCGAGAACCGCGTGTGGGGTCCGCGCGAGCGGCTGATCGGGCCGGCGCTGTCGCGCGTCACCGAGAGCGCGTTGGAGAAGGCGCTCGCTTTGGCGGCGCGGCTGGATCGTCAGGTGAAGGGATTGTCCGGCGGCACGCCCGGCAATCATCGCAACGATCCGCCGCCCGATCCGTGGGACGGCTTGTTCGAACTGGCGATGACGGTGGCCTCGCCCGCAAAAGCGGCGCCCGTGCCGCCACCGCGACCTCGCCCGGCGGCAACTGCACCGGCGCGAAGGCCAGTTTGATCTGCCTGGTTGAGCCTGGCTGAGCCAGGTTGAAGCTGCGGCTCGACGCGCAAGGGTGGTAAGGCGTGAGCCGCACTGCCAGTGTCTCGAAGACGTCTCGCACCACCGACCTTCAGTATCCAGAGGATCAAACCCTTCGCGCGCGCGAGCCGCCGCGGCGAGCAAAGCGCCGCCACCCGACTTACAATCGTTTCATCTTTCGCTCATTCTGCCTGTCCGCCGCACGTGAATGTGCGCGGCACCACGAGAATCAACATGGATATCGACCAGTACATGACCGACCTCGGCCGCCGCGCCCGCCACGCTTCGCGTGCGATGGCGCGTGCGTCGACGGCGGCGAAGAATGCCGCGCTCGCGGCCGTTGCCCAGGCGATCGAACGCGATGCCGCGCTGCTGAAGGAAGCCAACGCGCGCGACCTCGCGCGGGCACGCGACAAAGGCCTCGACGCTGCGTTCATCGACCGTCTGACGCTGTCGGACAAGGCGTTGAAGACGATGGTCGAAGGCTTGCGGCAAGTCGCCGCGCTGGCCGATCCGATTGGCGAGATCAGCAATCTGAAGTATCGGCCGAGCGGGATTCAGGTCGGTCAGATGCGCGTGCCGCTCGGTGTGATCGGCATCATCTACGAATCGCGTCCGAACGTGACGATCGATGCGGCGGCGCTGTGCCTGAAGTCGGGCAATGCGACGATCCTGCGTGGCGGGTCCGAAGCGCTGGAGTGCAACACGGCGCTGGCGAAGCTGATCGGTGAAGGGCTGGAAGCCGCCGGTTTGCCGCAGGACGCTGTGCAAGTGGTGGCCACCTCGGACCGCGCCGCGGTCGGTAAGCTGATCACGATGACCGAATACGTCGACGTGATCGTGCCGCGCGGCGGCAAGAGCCTGATCGAGCGGCTGATGAACGAAGCGCGCGTGCCGATGATCAAGCATCTCGACGGCATCTGCCACGTGTATGTCGACGATCGCGCGGATGTGGCGAAGGCGCTGACCGTCTGCGATAACGCCAAAACGCACCGCTATGGCACCTGCAACACGATGGAAACGCTGCTGGTGGCGCGCGGCATTGCGGCTGAAGTGCTGCCGCCATTGGGCAAGCTGTATCGCGGCAAGGAAGTCGAACTGCGTGTGGACGCTGCCGCGCGCGCGGTGCTGTCGGCGGCCGGCGTCGGCCCGCTAGTCGATGCAACCGAGGAAGACTGGCGCACCGAATATCTCGCGCCGGTGCTGGCGATCAAGGTGGTCGACGGCCTCGATGCGGCCATCGAGCACATCAACACCTACAGCTCCGCGCACACGGACGCGATTGTCACCGAAGATCACGACCGCGCGATGCGCTTTCTGCGCGAAGTCGATTCGGCGAGCGTGATGGTCAACGCGTCGACGCGCTTTGCCGACGGCTTCGAGTTTGGCCTTGGCGCGGAAATCGGCATCTCGAACGACAAGCTGCATGCGCGTGGGCCGGTGGGGCTGGAAGGGTTGACGTCGCTGAAGTATGTTGTGCTGGGGCACGGCGAAGGCCGGCAATAACGGTTCGCTTCCGGCGCGCTATCGCCATCACTGGGATGGACACGAGTTTCCGTTCAGTGCGCTGGCGGCCCCTCGCTCATTTCCACGCTGACAAGCAGTACAAGGACCGCTGATGCTTTGGGTAAAAACGTTTCACATCGTTCTGATTGCTTCCTGGTTTGCCGGCCTGTTCTATCTGCCGCGCATCTTTGTCAATCTGGCGATGGAGACGGAACCCGCCGCCACGGCGCGGCTTTTGACGATGGCGCGCAAGCTGTTCCGCTTCATGACGTTTATCGCGGTGCCGGCGCTCGCATGCGGTCTGTGGCTGTGGCTCGCGGTCGGCATCGGCCGCGGGCAGGGCTGGATTCACGCGAAGGTGGGGGTGGTGGTGTTGCTGATCATCTATCACGCGTACTGCGGCGTGCTGCTGCGGACTTTCGAGCGTGGCGAGAACCGCCGGACGGATAAGTGGTATCGGATGTTCAATGAACTGCCCGTGCTGGGGATGCTGGCGGCTGTAGCATTGGTTGTTTTGAAGCCGTTCTGAGAAGACACGCGGACCGGTCCCGGTCCGCGTGTCACGTCATCTTCGTAGCGCTTGCTCGATGCGCTACGTACCCGTGGCCGGACCCTGAATCCGGCGCCGCAACAATACTTCCTTCGCCTGCGCCAGTTTCTCGACCAGTTCCGGTCCCCGGCTTAGCGCCACACCCACCGCGAGAATATCGCCGATCGCCAGATGCGAGACGCGCGAGGTCATCGGCGAAAAGATATCCGTGTCTTCGTCCACGTTCGCAAACAGGCCCACCGTCGCGAGCCGGGCGAGCGGCGAATTGCCGTGCGTGATTGCAATCACCTTCGCGCCCGCCGCCAGAGCAGACTTCACGGCGTCGACGATGTCGCGCGTGCGTCCGGTATTCGAAATCGCCACCACCACATCGCCTTCACCCAACAGCGCCGCGGACATCAAAAACGTATGCGGATCCGAATACGCGACGCTCGGCATACCCAAGCGAAAAAACTTGTGCTGCACATCCAGCGCGGCAATACCCGAACCTCCCGCACCGTAAAACTCGATGCGCCGCGCCTGCGCCAACAGCGCGATCGCCGCCGCCACGCTGTCCGACGACAGATTGTTGCGCACCTGGATCAGCGCGCCGATGGTCCGGTCGAGGACCTTCGCGGCGACGCCTGGCGTCGGCTCGTCCGGCCGCACATCGCGGTAGACGGCGGGCACTTCCGCAGCAATGCCTTGCGCCAGCCGGATCTTGAATTCGCGAAAGCCCGAAAAGCCGAGCGCATGACAGAACCGCGCGATGGTCGGCTGGCTCACGCCGGCGCGCGCGGCCACCTCGGTCATCGACAGATCGAGCACCTCGCGCGGCGCTTCGATCACGTAATCGGCCAGCTTGCGCTCGGACGGGCGCAGCTGCTCGCGCATCTCTTCCACCTGGGACAGCATCATTGGAAAACTCGCACTATGCTGAAGAATGCGTGGACTATATCTGATTGCCAGTAAAGGTACAAAAACTACATTTAGCGCTGTAGGTGTAATCCCCAGGTTTCGCGCATTCATCATTGATTGGCCGCCAGTAAAGCGATGCAGGCAGTTCCGAGATGCGGCGGTGCAGCAGGAGTCGTCGTTGCGATCGTGTAGTTTTTCTACTAATATTGCGACGTCGACTGTTTCGACATCCCCGCGATACCTGCTTGGCATAGCGCGCGTACGCCTCACGCCAGCGACGAAGGAGCTCCGATGGTTTCCCCGCATTCGCAATTGTTGAAGGTCACGCAACGCGTGGTCGAGCGCAGCAAGCCCACCCGCGAGGCGTATCTGGCCCGCATCGCACACGCGCAGGGCAAATTCCCGGCGCGCGGCGCGCTCTCGTGCGCCAATCTGGCCCACGGCTTTGCCGGCCTCGAAGGCAACGACAAGCTCGTCATCAAGCAGATCCGTCAGCCGAACATCGGCATTGTGTCGTCGTACAACGAGATGCTGTCCGCGCACGCGCCGTACAAAAACTACCCGGATATCATCAAGGAAGCCGCGCGTGAAAATGGCGGCGTCGCGCAATTCGCCGGCGGCGTGCCGGCCATGTGCGACGGCATCACGCAAGGCAACGCGGGCATGGAACTATCGTTGTTCTCGCGCGAAGTGATCGCGATGGGTGCCGCAGTCGCCCTGACGCACAACATGTTCGACGCGGCGCTGTGCCTCGGCATCTGCGACAAGATCGTGCCGGGTTTGCTGATCGGCGCGCTGCAATTCGGCCATCTGCCGACGATTTTCGTGCCGGCCGGCCCGATGGGAAGCGGCCTCTCGAACGATGACAAAGCCAAGACCCGGCAACTGTTCGCCACTGGCCAATGCGGCCGCGACGCGCTGCTCGAAGCGGAGGCCGCCGCGTATCACAGCCACGGCACCTGTACCTTCTACGGCACCGCGAATAGCAATCAGATGCTGATGGAAGTCATGGGCCTGCATCTGCCGGGCTCGGCCTTCGTGCATCCGCATACGGCGCTGCGCGACGCGCTGACCGCGCAGGCCGCGCGCCGCGTGCTCGATCTGACGGTGGAGCGCGGCAACTACATGCCGATCGGCCATGTGGTCGACGAGAAAGCCATCGTCAACGGCATCGTCGCGTTGCTGGCCACGGGCGGTTCGACCAATCACACGCTGCACCTCGTCGCGATTGCACGGGCGGCCGGCATCGTGATCGATTGGGACGACTTCGACACGTTGTCGCAAGCCGTACCGCTGCTCGCGAAGATTTACCCGAACGGCAAGGCCGACGTGAATCACTTCCACGCGGCCGGCGGCGTGGCGTTTCTCGTTCGCAATCTGCTCGAAGGCGGCTTGCTGCATGAAGACGTAAACACCGTCGCGGGCAAGGGTCTCAAGCACTACACGGAAGAGCCGAAGCTGCTCGACGACAAGCTGCAATGGGTGCCGGGCGCGCAGGCAAGCGAAGACACAGCGGTGCTGCGCGGCATCAAGGAGCCGTTCCAGCCGGACGGCGGCTTGCGTCTGATGCAAGGCAAGCTCGGTCGCGGCGTGATCAAGATTTCAGCGGTGACGGCGCAGCATCGCAAGGTGAAGGCGCCGGCCATTGTGTTCGATTCGCAGGAAGCCGTGCAGGAAGCTTTCGACAACGGCGAACTGAAACGCGACTTCATCGCCGTGGTGCGCTTCCAGGGCGCCCGCGCAAACGGCATGCCCGAGCTGCATCGTTTGACGCCGTTGCTCGGTGTGTTGCAGGATCAAGGTTTCCACGTTGCACTGGTCACCGACGGCCGCATGTCCGGCGCCTCGGGCAAGGTGCCGGCGGTGATTCACCTGTCGCCGGAAGCGTTGCTGCAAGGCCCGATCGGCAAAGTCCGCACCGGCGACATGCTGGTGATCGATGCGGAAGCCGGCGTGCTGGACATTGAAATCGATGCAGCCGAATGGGCGGCGCGCCCGGAAGCGGTGCCGCAGCATCAGGCGGAAAACGAAGTCGGCTTCGGCCGCGAATTGTTCGGCGTGTTCCGTGCGGCGGCAGCACCCGCGGAGCAGGGCGCCTCGGTGTTCGGCCCGATGGTCGGCGAGCGCCACGCGCACCACGGCGAGCAAGGCAAAGCACACACAAGCACCACTCAAGCCAGCCACGTGCTGCAGAAACAAGGAGTCTGACTATGACGTCGAAAAAAGTAAGCGATATCGTGCGCCTCGGCCCGGTGATTCCGGTGCTCGCATTCGACTCGGCCGAACAGGGCGAACATGTGTCGCGCGCGCTGTATGCGGGTGGCGTGAAGGTGCTGGAAATCACGCTGCGCACGGCGGCCGGTCTGGAAGCGATCCAACGCGCGAGCCAGTTGGCCGAAGACATTGTGGTCGGTGTCGGCACGATCACGAAACCCGAGCATTGCGCTCAGGCGAAGAAGGCGGGCGCACAGTTCGGCGTGTCGCCAGGTCTGACGAAGGACATGCACAAGGCCGCGCAAGATGCGGGTTTGCCGCTGCTGCCGGGCGTGATGACGCCAAGCGACATCATCGCAGCGCTGGAACTCGGCTACGAAATCGTCAAGTTTTTCCCGGCCCAACAGGCCGGTGGCGTGCCGATGCTGCAAGCCTTCTATGGCCCGTTCCCGACGTTGAAGTTCTGCCCGACCGGCGGCATTACGGCGGAAACCGCCATCAATTTCCTCGCACAACCGAACGTCGTGTGCGTGGGCGGCTCGTGGCTGACGCCGAAAGCGGCGCTCGCCGCGCAAAACTGGGACGAAATCACTCGCCTCGCCCGCGCCGCCAGCCAGTTGGCCGCGCCTGCCCACTAAGCCGAAACGTCACGCACTTAGCCCGTTATCAACGTGCTACGTCAAGGAGCCTCGTCGATACAGCCGGTCAGGCTGTCGCGGCGAGGCTTCTTTTCGATAAGCGCGCCGGATTCGCGCGCGTTTAGAGACAACAAACAGTAAAATTCAGCGTCCGCGCGGCAAGCCGGGTTTTCTGGCGCCGCTACAGGCCGCTACGAGACAAGGTGCCAGCCGTGTTCCGCACCGAGAATCAATAACGCAAAGGAGGAGCTTCATGGAAGCTGTCCACGGCAGCATGCTGCTGGTTTACGGAGTGATCGCCATCGCAGCGCTGATCCTGCTAATCACGCGCTTCAAGGTTTATCCATTTCTCGTCCTGATCATCGTCTCGCTACTGCTTGGGCTTGCGGCCGGCATGCCGATGAGCACGATCGTCAAATCCTTCGAAACCGGCAATGGCAATACGCTCGGTCACATCGCGGTGGTGGTGGGCCTCGGCACGATGCTCGGCAAGATGATGGCCGAATCGGGCGGCGCGGAGCGCGTCGCCACCACGCTGATCGACTGGTTCGGTGAGAAGAACATTCACTGGGCGATGATGTTCGTCGCGATCATCGTCGGCTTGCCGGTGTTCTTCGAAGTTGGTTTCGTGCTGCTGATTCCGATCGCGTTCAACGTCGCCAAGCGCACCGGCAAATCGCTGCTGCTGATCGGCTTGCCGATGGTCGCGGGGCTGTCCGTCGTGCACGGGTTGATTCCGCCGCACCCGGCCGCGATGCTCGCGGTGCAGGCGTATCACGCCGATATCGGCAAGACGATTGCGTATGGACTGCTGGTCGGTGTGCCGACCGCGATCGTCGCCGGTCCGCTGTTCGCGCTGCTGATTCATCGCCAGATCAAGCTGCCGGCGAACAATCCGCTCGCCGCGCAATTCACCGAGTCTCACGCGGAAGGGGTGAAGCGTGAGCTGCCCGGGTTCGGCATTACGCTGTTCACGATCCTGCTGCCGGTTATCCTGATGCTGGTCGGCAGTTGGGCCGATCTGGTGTTCACGCCGAAAACCCTGCCGAACGATCTGCTGCATTTTGTCGGCAACTCGGACGTGGCGCTGCTGATTGCGGTGCTGGTCAGCTTCTGGACCTTCGGGGCGAAGCGCGGCTTCAATCGCGAGCAGATCCAGAAGTTCTGCGGCGAGTGTCTTGCGCCGATCGCGGGCATCACGCTGATCGTCGGCGCGGGCGGCGGCTTCGGACGTGTGCTGATGGATAGCGGCATCTCGAAGGAGATCGTCGGTGCGGCGACCTCGGCGCATCTGTCGCCGCTGCTGCTCGGTTGGATCGTCGCGGCGATGATCCGTCTTGCGACCGGCTCGGCCACGGTGGCGATGACGACGGCGTGCGGCATCGTCGCGCCGATCGCCTCGGCCAGTGGCGTGCAGGTCACGCCGGAATTGCTGGTGCTCGCCACGGGTTCGGGTTCGCTGATCTTCTCGCACGTCAACGACGGCGGCTTCTGGCTGATCAAGGAATATTTCGGCATGACGGTGGGGCAGACGTTCAAGACGTGGTCGCTCTGCGAAACCATCATTTCCGTGTTGGGTTTGGCTTTGACTTTCGCGCTCGCGACGGTCGTGTAAGGAGTAGTTGATGATTCTGATCGCAATGGGCGTGTCGGGCGCCGGCAAAACGAAGATTGGCGAAATGCTGGCTGAGCGCCTGCACTGCGCATTCACCGACGGCGACGCGTTTCACAGCGCCGCTAACAAAGAGAAAATGCACCACGGCATTCCCCTCACCGACGAAGACCGCTGGCCGTGGTTGCAAACCATCCGTGCAGCGATTGAAGAGAAGCAGAAGGCGGGCGAGCAGGCGGTGTTCACGTGTTCGTCGCTCAAGCGCTCGTACCGCGACGTTCTGCGTGGCGGCGGCAACGGTGACAAGGACGTGTGCTTCGTCTATCTGAAGGGGTCGTACGAGGTGCTGCGCGACCGGCTGACCACGCGTACCGGCCATTTCTTCGATCCGTCGCTGCTGCAAAGCCAGCTCGATACGCTCGAAGAACCGGGCGCTGACGAGGCGATTACGGTGAGCATCGAGTTGTCGCCGGAAGAGATCGTCGATGAGGTGTTGAAGCAGATGACGACGCGTTGAGCGTTTTCGTCGCTCATGCGGCAGGATGAAAAAAGGCGCTCCGAGGAGCGCCTTTTTTGTGCCTGAGCGATGCCTGAGGCAACGACGTAATGGCTGAGCTTAAGCGATCCGCTTCGCCAGTTCCACCGCCTTGCCGATATACGACGCCGGCGTCATCGCGAGCAAGCGATCCTTCGCGTCCTGCGGAATCGCCAGGCCGGTAACGAACGTCTGCAACGCTTCGCGCGTGATGCCCTTGCCGCGCGTCAGCTCTTTCAACTGCTCATACGGGTTCTCGATGCCGTAACGGCGCATCACCGTTTGCACCGGCTCGGCCAGCACCTCCCAGCAGTTGTCGAGGTCTTCGTTCAGACGCTGTGCATTGACTTCGAGCTTGTCGAGACCGCGGATCAGCGAGTCGTACGCGAGCAGCGAGTAGCCGAACGCGACGCCCATATTGCGCAGCACCGTCGAATCGGTCAGGTCGCGCTGCCAGCGCGATACCGGCAGCTTGTCGGCCAGATGGCGCAGCGTCGCGTTGGCGAGGCCGAGGTTGCCTTCCGAGTTTTCGAAGTCGATCGGATTGACCTTGTGCGGCATCGTCGACGAACCGATTTCGCCGGCCTTCGTACGCTGTTTGAAGTAACCGACCGAGATGTAACCCCACACGTCGCGATCGAGGTCGAGCAGGATCGTGTTGGCGCGCGACACGGCGTCGAACAGTTCGGCCATGTAATCGTGCGGCTCGATCTGGATCGTGTACGGATTGAACGTGAGCTTCAGACGCTGTTCGACCACTTCACGCGAGAACGCTTCCCAGTCGAACTCCGGATAGGCGGACAGATGCGCATTGAAGTTGCCGACCGCGCCGTTCATCTTGCCCAGCAGTTCGACCTTCGCGACGCGGTCGATCGCGCGTTCGAGACGCGCGGCGACGTTGGCGATTTCCTTGCCGAGCGTGGTCGGGCTGGCCGGTTGGCCGTGCGTGCGCGACAGCATCGGCTGTTCGGCGTGCGCGTGCGCCAGCGCGACGAGGCGCTGATGCACCGAGCGCAGCGCCGGCAGAATGACGTGCTCGCGTGCGCCGGCCAGCATCAGGCCGTGCGACGTGTTGTTGATGTCTTCCGAGGTGCACGCGAAGTGGATGAACTCGCTTGCGCGCTCCAGTTCTTCCTGACCCTTCACCGATTCCTTCAGCCAGTACTCGACCGCCTTCACGTCGTGATTCGTCACGCGTTCAATGTCCTTGATGCGCGCGGCGTCGTGCGCGGTGAAGCGCTCGGCCAGTTGCAGTAGGAATTGTTCTGAGGCGTCGGAAAAGCGCGGCACTTCGGCGAAACCGGCACGCGACAAGGCGATCAGCCAGTGGATTTCAACCGTCACGCGATTACGCATGAACGCGGCTTCCGAGAGCCAGTCGCGCAGGGCTTCGGTTTTCGACGCGTAACGGCCGTCGAGCGGGGAGAGCGCGTTCAGCGCGAACAGGGTGTCGGGGCGGGTGTCGGACATGATGGGGGCGTGGCGGCTCAGTGAGCGGATCGGGAACGGAGGGAACCGCGAATTTTACCACCGCGCGGCTGTTTGCCCGATTCCGGGATCGATCTGGCTACGAACCCGGCCTGCGCCAGGTAAGCTTCGAACCCGTGTTAAAGCCGTGCTAACGCCCCGGCGCTACGGCCGCGCCGCTAGAATGCTGACTTCTTCTCTCCCCGCTGGCAGCAGGCTTTCGCATGGAACTGAAATGGCTCGAGGACTTCGTTTCGCTCGCGGAAACGCGCAGTTTCAGCCGTTCGGCCGAATTGCGGCATGTCACGCAGCCGGCGTTTTCGCGGCGGATCCAGGCGCTGGAAGCGTGGCTCGGCACTGAATTGATCGACCGTTCGGTCTACCCGACGCGGCTGACCGCGGCTGGCCAGGTGTTCAACGAGCAGGCGCTCGCGATGCTGTCGCAGTTTCACGAGGCGCGTGCGCTGCTGCGCGGACACACGGCGACACCCCAGGCGACCATCGAGTTCGCGGTGCCGCACACGCTGTCGCTGACCTACTTCCCGCGCTGGCTGCAACGCATCGAAGCGCAGATGGGGCCGATCCACACGCGGCTGCGCGCGCTGAACGTGCACGACGCGGCTTTGTCGCTGGTGGAGGGCGGCTGCGATCTGATGATGGGCTATCACCATCCCAGCCACCCGGTCGCGCTCGATCCGGCGCGCTACGACATGCTGACGCTCGGCAATGAGCCGATCAGCCCGTTCTCGGCGCCGGGCCGCGCGGGCCGGCCGCGTCACACGCTGCCCGGCAGCGCCGACGCGCCGACGCCGTATCTGTCGTACACGCCGAACGCGTACCTCGGCCGCATGACCGAGGTGATCCACGCCAACGCGCCCGAGCGCCTTTACCTCGACCGGCTGTACGAAACCGACATGGCCGAGGGGCTCAAGGCGATGGCGCTGGCCGGCCACGGTATCGCGTTCCTGCCGCACAGCGCAGTGGAAGACGCGGTCGCCGACGGCAAGCTGATCCGGCTGGATCGCGCGACACGCGGCACGCCGGAAGGACAGCTCACGCTGACCATGGAGATCCGCCTGTATCGCGACAAGCTGGCGGCGAAAAGCGACGATGCGCGGCAGATACTCGTGCGTCAGTTGTGGGACCTGGTGTCGGAGGAACTGGCGCAGCGCGCTGTCTGAAACTGCCCGCGTACGACGTCAAATTGCGAGTTCTTGACGATTATGCAAAAAAAACATAATCGGATAAGGAAACGGCATTGGATTTCAAATTGGCGTTTTTCGACAATGGCGGCATTCGATCAACGCCGGAGCGTTCATGTCTTCCCAGCAGCCAGTCGCACAATCCGCCTCATCGTTGCAGTCCATCCCGTCCTACCTCAATAGCGACGACCTCGGCCCGTGGGGCAACTACCTGCGCCAGGTCGACCGCGTCGCGCCGTACCTCGGCTCGCTGTCCCGCTGGCTCGAAACCCTGAAGCGCCCGAAGCGCATTCTGATTGTCGACGTACCTATCGAACTCGATAACGGCACGGTCGCGCACTTCGAAGGCTATCGCGTGCAGCACAACGTGTCGCGTGGTCCAGGCAAGGGTGGCGTGCGCTATCACCAGGACGTGACGCTGTCGGAAGTGATGGCGCTGTCGGCGTGGATGTCGGTCAAGAACGCTGCTGTGAACGTGCCGTACGGCGGCGCGAAGGGCGGTATCCGTGTCGATCCGCGCACGCTGTCGCGTGGCGAACTGGAGCGCATGACGCGCCGCTACACGAGCGAAATCGGCATCATCATCGGACCCAACACCGACATCCCCGCGCCGGACGTGAACACGAACGAGCAGATCATGGCGTGGATGATGGACACGTACTCGATGAACCAGGGCCAAACGGCCACGGGCGTCGTGACCGGCAAGCCGATCACGCTCGGCGGTTCGCTGGGCCGCCGCGAAGCGACGGGCCGCGGCGTGTTCGTGGTCGGTTGCGAAGCGGCGCGCCGCATCGGCTTCGACATCGAAGGTGCGCGCATCGCCGTGCAAGGCTTCGGTAACGTCGGCGGGATTGCTGCACGTCTGTTCCAGGAAGCGGGCGCTAAAGTGGTCGCGGTGCAGGATCACACGGGTTCGCTGTACAAGTCGAGCGGTATCGATGCGGGGGCATTGCTCGAGCACGTCGTGAAGACGGGCGGTGTCGGCGGTTTCCCGGAAGCCGACACGATCGCTAACGAAGAATTCTGGACCGTCGAATCGGACATCCTGATTCCGGCCGCGCTGGAAAACCAGATCACCGAAAAGAACGCCGGCAAGATCAAGACGAAGATCATCGTGGAAGGCGCCAACGGCCCGACCACCACCGCAGCGGACGACATTCTGCACGATCGCGGCATCCTCGTGATTCCGGACGTGGTGGCCAACGCGGGCGGCGTGACGGTGTCGTACTTCGAATGGGTGCAGGACTTCTCGAGCTTCTTCTGGACCGAGGACGAGATCAACCAGCGCCTCGAGCGCGTGATGCGCGAAGCATTCGCCGCAGTGTGGCAAGTGTCGAGCGAGCAGCATGTGTCGGTGCGGACCGCGGCGTTTATCGTGGCCTGTAAGCGCATCCTGCAAGCGCGCGAAATGCGCGGCCTGTATCCCTGATCTGTTTGCGTGAAACGGCCGGTCCGCCACCCTGCGGGCCGCTGCGAATCCTTGCTTTGACGCGGTTCACAAGACTGCGTGTATGACCGGCGGGCGGCATCGTATCGATGCCGCCCGCCTTCGCATATCCGGAAAGGTTGACCGATCGGCCGGAAGCGCTGTAAACCTGTAGCGGCGTGCGCCCCGGAGGAAGTCCCCTTGGGGGATTGGCGGACACGCAACAAACATGGTTTATAGCCATACTTTCAGAATAATTACTTTGCTAAACTGGCGCCGGTTCTTGCCAAGGAGATCACAAATGAAGGTTAAAAAAGCTGCGCTGCTGCTCGCGACTCTCGGACTGTTTACGGTTGGCGCGCATGCGCAAGACGCCGGTACGCTGAAAAAGATCAAGGACACGGGCGTGATTTCGCTGGGTCACCGCGAATCGTCGATCCCGTTTTCGTACTACGACGACAAGCAGAACGTCATCGGTTACTCGCAAGAATTCGCGCTGAAGGTGGTGGACGCGGTCAAGGCCAAGCTGAACATGCCTAACCTGAAGGTCAAGCTCACGCCTGTCACGTCGCAAAACCGTATTCCGCTGGTGCAGAACGGCACTGTCGACATGGAATGCGGCTCGACCACCAACAACGCCGAGCGTCAGCAACAAGCTGCATTCTCGAACACGATCTTCGTGATCGGCACGCGTTTGATGACCAAGAAGGATTCGGGCGTCAAGGACTGGGCCGACCTGAAGGGCAAGACGGTCGTGACGACCGCCGGTACCACGTCCGAGCGTATCCTGCGCAAGATGAACCAGGATAAGAGCATGGGCATGAACATCATCAGCGCGAAGGACCACGGCGAGTCGTTCCTGACGCTCTCCACCGGCCGCGCTGCCGCGTTCATGATGGACGACGCGCTGCTGGCAGGCGAACGCGCCAAGTCGAACAACCCGGGCGATTTCGTGATCGTCGGCACGCCGCAATCGCATGAAGCGTACGGCTGCATGATTCGTAAGAACGATCCGGAGTTCAAGAAGGTGGTGGACGACGCGATTGCGAAGGTCGAAACCTCAGGCGAAGCCGATCAGATCTACAAGAAGTGGTTCGAATCGTCGATTCCGCCGAAGGGCCTGAACCTGAACTTCCCGGAAAGTGACGACATCAAGGCGCTCTACAAGAGCCCGAATGACAAGGCTATCGACTAAACCTTAGCTGTTTATTTTGAAACGCTGAGCGAAACGGAAGGGGCCACACGCTTCTTCCGTTTCTTTTTGCTGGAGTCTTGCTCATGTCATATCACTGGAACTGGGGCATTCTGCTGAGTCCGGTCTCCACCGGCGAGCCGACCACCTATCTGGGCTGGCTGATGTCCGGCTTCTGGGTGACGATCACCGTGTCGCTGTCGGCATGGGTGATCGCGCTGATCGTCGGATCGCTCTTCGGTGTGCTGCGTACGGTGCCGAACAAATGGGCGTCCGGCATCGGCACGGTCTACGTCGCGATTTTCCGTAACATCCCGCTGATCGTGCAGTTCTTCATCTGGTATCTGGTGATACCGGAGTTGCTGCCGGTGTCGATTGGCAGCTGGTACAAGCAATTGCCGCCGAGTGCGCAGTTCTTCTCGTCGTCGATTGTGTGTCTTGGGCTCTTCACCGCCGCGCGGGTGTGCGAGCAGGTGCGCTCGGGCATCAACGCGTTGCCGCGCGGCCAGCGCGCCGCGGGTCTGGCAATGGGTTTCACGCAATGGCAGACGTACCGTTATGTGCTGCTGCCGGTCGCGTACCGGATCATCGTGCCGCCGCTCACGTCCGAGTTTCTGAATATCTTCAAGAACTCGGCGGTCGCGTCGACCATCGGTCTGCTGGATCTGTCCGCACAGGCGCGCCAACTGGTCGACTACACGTCGCAGTCGTATGAGTCGTTTATCGCTGTCACGCTGGCGTATGTGCTGATTAATCTGATCGTGATGCAACTGATGCGCTGGGTCGAACACAAGACCCGGTTGCCCGGCTATATCGGAGGCAAGTGATGCACCATTTCGACTGGAGCGGTATTCCGGGCGCACTGCCTACGCTGTGGACCGGCGCCATCGTCACGGTCAAGATCACGTTGATCGCGATCGTGATCGGCATCATCTGGGGCACCCTTCTCGCGATCATGCGGCTGTCGCCGTTCAAGCCGTTCGAATGGTTCGCGAAGGGCTACGTCACAGTGTTCCGCTCGATCCCGCTGGTGATGGTCCTGCTGTGGTTCTTCCTGATCGTGCCGCAGGTGCTGCAGAACGTGCTTGGGCTTTCGCCGGATATCGATATCCGGCTCGCGTCGGCGATGGTCGCATTTTCGCTGTTCGAGGCGGCGTACTATTCGGAGATCATCCGGGCGGGTATCCAGGCGGTGCCGCGCGGGCAGGTCAATGCGGCGTTTGCGCTTGGCATGAACTACCCACAGGCAATGCGCCTCATCGTGCTGCCGCAGGCGTTTCGCGCGATGGTGCCGCTGTTGCTTACGCAAGGTATCGTGCTGTTTCAGGATACGTCGCTCGTCTACGTGATCAGCCTCGCCGACTTCTTCCGCACCGCCACGAATATTGGCGACCGTGACGGTACGAACGTTGAAATGGTACTGTTCGCGGGCGCGTGTTATTTCGTGATCTGCGTGATCGCGTCGAGCCTCGTCAAAGGTCTTCAGAAAAAGGTCGCAAGATGATCTCTATCAAGAATGTTTCGAAGTGGTACGGTCACTTTCAAGTACTGACCGACTGCACGACGGAAGTCAAAAAAGGTGAAGTGGTGGTGGTGTGCGGCCCGTCGGGCTCGGGCAAGTCCACGCTCATCAAAACCGTGAACGGCCTCGAGCCGTTCCAGAAGGGCGAAATCGTCATCAACGGCCAGTCGCTCACCGACAAGAAAACCAATCTGTCGAAGCTGCGTGCGAAAGTCGGTATGGTGTTCCAGCACTTCGAACTGTTCCCGCATCTGTCGATCGTGCAGAACCTGACGCTCGCGCAGGTGAAGGTGCTCGGCCGCTCGAATGACGAAGCCACGACCAAGGGCTACAAGCTGCTCGATCGCGTCGGTCTGCGTGCGCATGCGGATAAGTTTCCGGGGCAGTTGTCGGGCGGTCAGCAGCAGCGTGTGGCGATTGCACGCGCGCTGTCGATGGATCCGATCGCGATGCTGTTCGACGAGCCGACCTCCGCGCTCGATCCGGAAATGATCAATGAAGTGCTCGACGTGATGGTCGAACTCGCGCAGGAAGGCATGACAATGATGTGCGTCACGCACGAAATGGGCTTTGCGAAGAAGGTCGCGCACCGCGTGATCTTCATGGACAAGGGCTTGATCGTGGAAGACGACCGCAAGGAAGACTTCTTCGCGAACCCGAAGTCGGATCGCGCGAAGGATTTTCTGGCGAAGATCCTGCACTGAGGTTTGCTCGCGGCACGTTGTGCCGCTTTCGTCCTTCGGCAGAAAAAAAGCCGCTTCGGAAGAAGCGGCTTTTTTTGTTTGGTGCTCGCTTGCGTGAGTTCGGGGATTAACGCACCGGGATCAGGATTCGAACGCAGCAGCGTCGTCCGCCGCTTCCAGATCGACTTCCGACTCTGTCAATGCTGACGCCGCGATCGTCGTTGCCGAAGCCGATGCATCCAGCGCCGGGTTGCGCAGCTTCTCGAGCACAGAAGGCGGTACCGGCACATTGACGCGGCCGATCACCTCGCCATGCTGGAACATCATCAGATCGCCGGGGTTGAACGCGGTCCACACTTCGTTATCGGTGAGCGGTTGCGTCGCAATCACGGCGACACGGTCTTCCGGCGTCGTGTATTTCGCGAAATCGATCGACACGTCTGCATCGACAAGATGGGCGGTCGAGAACGGCCAGCGCCGTACGATGAAGTGCAGATGCGTCGAGCAATGCGCGAACAACGCCTGGCCGTTGGACATCAGGAAGTTGAATACGCCGAATTGCGTGATCTCGCGCGTGAGCGTTTCCAGTGCCGCGAACAGTTCTTCGAGCGGTGGCTGGCAGCCGGGGAAAGCCTTGCGCAAACCCTGCAGCAGCGCGCAAAACGCCAGCTCGCTATCGGTCGTGCCGACCGGCTGATAGACGCCCGTCAGCGTTGGCGAATAACTTTTCAGGTCGCCGTTGTGCGCGAAGATCCAGTGACGCCCCCACAACTCGCGCATGAACGGATGGCAGTTCTCCAGCAAGATGTGCCCTTGCGTCGCCTTGCGGATATGCGCAATCGTGTTCTTCGATTTGATCGGGTAGCGCTTGACCATCTCGGCAATCGGCGAGGTGGCCGACGATTGATGGTCGATGAACAGGCGGCAGGCCTTGTCTTCGAAGAAGGCGATGCCCCAGCCGTCCGCATGGTGATCGGTGACGCCGCCGCGCGCCGCAAAGCCGGTGAACGAGAACGTGACGTCCGTTGGCGCGGCGCAGTTCATTCCAAGAAGTTGGCACATGTTGCGGGTAAGCCTGTGAACGGGGCGAGCCGTTACAATGATGATTTTCCAAGCATATCACCGAGCCAGAACCGCCAAATAGCAAAATTGACGTGTGTTCAGGCCGCAACACCGCGGTTTGTTGCGGTTTGCAGCCGTCGATTGGCTTTGTCGCCGAGGTTCGTTCCCCTCTCGCCATGACTGCTTCCAACGCTTCCCTCGATTCCCTCACGCTCGCTCGCCCGGACGATTGGCACCTGCACGTCCGCGACGGCGAGATGCTTGCCGCCGTGCTGCCGGACACCGCGCGCCAGTTCGGCCGCGCGATCATCATGCCGAACCTGAAACCACCGGTCACCACCACCGCGATGGCGCAGGCGTATCGCGAGCGGATCGTCGCCGCGATTCCCGCCGGCGTGAAGTTCGAACCGCTGATGACGCTGTATCTCACTGACAACACGCCGCCCGACGAAATCCGCCGCGCGCGCGAAAGCGGTTTTGTGCATGGCGTGAAGCTTTACCCCGCAGGCGCGACGACCAATTCGGACGCGGGCGTCACCGACATCATGAAGTGCGCGAAAACGCTCGAAGTGATGCAGGAAACCGGCATGCCGCTGCTGGTGCACGGCGAAGTGACAGATTCGTCGATCGATCTGTTCGACCGCGAGAAAGTGTTTATCGATCGTGTGATGACGCCGCTGCGCCGCGAGTTTCCGGCCCTGAAAGTGGTGTTCGAGCACATCACCACGAAGGATGCAGTCGACTACATCCGCGAAGCCGGCGTGGCTCCGGGGTTGCTGGGCGCGACGATCACCGCGCACCATCTGCTGTACAACCGCAATGCGATCTTCCAGGGCGGCATCCGTCCGCATTACTACTGCCTGCCGGTGCTCAAGCGCGAGACGCATCGCGTGGCGCTGGTCGAGGCGGCGACTTCGGGCAATCCGCGTTTCTTCCTCGGCACGGATAGCGCGCCGCATCCGAAGGGCCTGAAGGAGCACGCGTGCGGCTGCGCGGGCTGCTACACGGCGCTGCACGCGCTCGAACTGTATGCGGAAGCGTTCGACAAAGCGGGCGCGCTGGATAAGCTCGAAGGCTTCGCGAGCTTCTTCGGGGCGGATTTCTACGGCCTGCCGCGCAGCGCAGAAAAGGTCACGTTGCGTCGCGAGGAATGGACACTGCCCGCTGAGTTGCCGGTCGGCGATACGCCGGTCGTGCCGTTGCGTGGCGGCGAGTCGATTGGCTGGCGGCTGGTCTGAGGTTGGAGCAGATGCAGGTGATGCAGGTGCAGGAGGCGGCGCGCGTGGGTTTCGCCGATATCGACTGGTCGAAACCGTGGTTCGCGCAGTTTGCCGAGCGCGGCGCCCGCTGGCAGCAGGCCGCGCTGACGAGCTACGCGGCTTTGCTCGATGAAATGAACGCGGATGCTGGCGCGATGCAGCAGCGCACCGGGCGCGGCCAGCGCCTGGAGTTCATCGCGCAGGACGATTTGCCGCCGGGCGCGGCTTACGAGGCGCACATCGCGTCGACCGGCTGCGTGCCGACTCGCCACAATCTGCATGACTTCTTCAACGCGTCGATGTGGTTTGCGTTTCCGCGCATCAAGGCGGCGCTGAACGCGCGTCAGTCTGCGGCAATCGACGTTTTAGGCGTCGGCCCGACCCGCGGCGGCGTGCGCGATACGCTGACTCTATTCGACGAGAACGCGTTGCTGTTCGCCTGCGCGGATCCGGCATTGAGTGCCGCCTTGCGCGGATTCGACTGGCAGACGCTGCTGGTCTCGCGGCGTGACGCGTGGGGCGCGCATTGTGAAGTGCGCTGCTTCGGGCATGCGTTGCTGGAAAAACTGATCGCGCCGTTCAAGGCTTGCGCGGGTCACGCCTGGATCGTCGACGTACCCGCCGAATACTTTGGGTGGGCCGCCTTCGCGCGCGACGCGTGGCTAGACGAAACGGTCGGCACCGCGCTGCTGAATACCGAAGCATTGACGAGCCGCCTGTTCGCGCCATTACCCGTGCTGGGCATTCCGGGCTGGTGGCCGGACAACGAATCGCCCGCGTTTTACAACGACGCCTCGGTGTTTCGCGCCGGCCGCCGTTCGCGCTAAGACCTCAGCGGGCCAAGCGCGGCTCCGTACGCGACGACGCCCATTCGGCTATTTCCACCGCGCAAGCGGCTTGCCGCTCGTCGCGGTGGTAAAATCCGCTCCAGCAAAGCGGGCCAGGCAGTCGCGGCCTCTGCGGCTTCGGCCAAAGAGGGCGAGGAAAGTCCGGACTCCACAGGGCAGGGTGATGGCTAACGGCCATCCGTGGTGACACGCGGAACAGGGCAACAGAAAGCAAACCGCCGATGGCCCGGCGCAAGTCGGGATCAGGTAAGGGTGAAACGGTGCGGTAAGAGCGCACCGCGGCTGCCGCAAGGCAGACCGGCACGGTAACCTCCACCCGGAGCAATTCCAAGTAGGCAGGCGCGCATCTTCGAGATGCAGGACGGGGCCCCCGTCTCGTCTGCGGGTAGGAAGCTTGAGCGCGTCAGTAATGGCGCGCCTAGAGGAATGGCTGCCACGCGCGTCGCGTTTTCGGACGTTGCGCGTGCACAGAATCCGGCTTATCGGCCCGCTTTGCCACCCAATGAAAAATGCCGGCGTCCACACGGGCGCCGGCATTTTCTTTTTGTGCGCTCCTCCTCCGGCTACTTGCACCGGAGCCGACGCGCCGCGCTTAGCCCGCGACGATATCGAACGAGTGCGACAGTTCGGCGGTTTTCGCGATCATGATCGACGCCGAGCAGTATTTGTCGTGCGACAGATTGATCGCCCGTTCCACGGTAGCCGGATTCAGATTCTTGCCGGTCACGGTGAAGTGGAAGTGGATCTTGGTGAACACCTTCGGATCTTCGCTCGCGCGTTCCGCCTTCAGCGTCACCGAGCAGCCGGCGATTTCCTGGCGGCTCTTCTTCAGGATCATCACGACGTCGTACGCCGTGCAGCCGCCCGTGCCGAGCAGCACCATTTCCATCGGACGCGGCGCAAGATTGCGGCCGCCGCCTTCCGGCGCGCCGTCCATCGTGACCAAATGGCCGCTGCCCGTCTCGGCTGCGAAAGCCATCCCGTCTTGCCCCATCCAGCTAACTTTGCATTCCATGCTGTGCTCCACCGCGCTTCGCTTATTCGAGACGGCATTGTAGCCCGGCGTTTGCGTGTCCGCCCGGAGGGACTTCGGCGGGAAATTATGCGCAATGACGGCTTGCGTGTTGCGGTGCGGCATGTTCAGCTGGTTCGGGAATGCCCTGAAGGGTTTAGGGGTTTTACTCTAGTCGATGTCTGCCTGCGTGGCCACCCTGGGAGGATCTTGTGCTTGATTTAAAAGAGGATTTCCTGCGTGACGGCCGACCTTTGTGTTTCCCATATAGTGAAATCGTATTTCGCAATGCAAATGTTCTTGCATCGCACAAGGGTGCCTCATATAATCCATTCCATCGGTTGCAGCAGTTCTGCAACCTCCGCTGTCTCCTCCACCTCCTCCTTTGGTGGATTAAACCCGAACCGCTCGTTCGGGTTTTTTTTCGTCTTCACTTTTGCCTTCGAGGCACGGTTTCACGGCCCGGCACGAAGGCTGGATGGCTACTGTCCTGGCGTACCTGCGCAACACCCCTGTCAGTTCAGGCAGTCGCAGATTTTGACTTGACGTCACAAATTCCTTTATAATCCAAGGCTTTTCCGCATCCGCGCCCGCGGAGGAAGAACAGGGAGAGCCTGCACGCGCCTCGATGCGCACACTACAAGCAGGAAAAAAACATTGGGCGCAGCAATTTTTTTGGATCGATCATGAAGACGTTTTCCGCAAAAGCCCATGAGGTGACGCGCGAATGGTACGTGATTGACGCGACGGATAAGGTTCTCGGGCGTGTCGCCAGCGAAGTGGCACACCGTCTTCGCGGCAAGCACAAGCCTGAATTCACTCCCCACGTCGACACCGGTGATTTCATCATCGTTATCAACGCCGGCAAGCTGAAAGTCACGGGCAACAAGGCTACTGACAAGAAGTACTATCGCCACTCGGGTTACCCGGGCGGTATCTATGAAACGACGTTCGGCAAAATGCAAGAACGCTTCCCGGGCCGTGCGCTCGAGAAAGCGGTCAAGGGCATGCTGCCGAAGGGCCCGCTCGGCTACGCGATGATCAAGAAGCTGAAGGTCTACGCCGAAGCAACGCATCCGCATTCGGCGCAACAGCCGAAAGCGCTCGAGATCTAAGGGGAGCCCACATGATCGGTAACTGGAATTACGGCACGGGCCGCCGCAAGAGCGCCGTCGCACGTGTGTTCATCAAGGCAGGCAAGGGCGATATCGTTGTGAACGGCAAGCCTATCGCCGATTACTTCTCGCGCGAAACGTCGCTGATGATTGTGCGTCAGCCGCTGGAACTCACGAACCACGGCGTTACATTCGACATCAAAGTCAACGTGACGGGTGGCGGTGAAACGGGTCAAGCCGGTGCGGTTCGCCACGGCATCACCCGCGCGCTGATGGACTATGACGCAACGCTGAAGCCGACGCTGTCGAACGCTGGCTTCGTGACGCGTGATGCTCGTGAAGTCGAACGTAAGAAGGTCGGCTTCCACAAGGCACGCCGCAGGAAGCAATTCTCGAAGCGTTAATCGCTTCGGGGGCGATCCGGCTCTTGGGCCGGAGCGCTGCAAAAGCCGCCGACGCTTTCGCGAAGGCGGCTTTTTTTATGGGTTTTTCTCCCGGTTTTTGCGTTGGCCATTTCGTTGTTGCGGCGGCCGTTTGGCACGCGCAGGCAGGCTGGCGGCGGCTACGGCGCCGCCAAACGATTTTCCTGGAAGAACCCATTGATTTTGTGGGCTTCAGCACGATATCGAGATCAGCCCTACAATAGCGGCTAGAAGCTTTTTGGAGAGTTCGAATGAACGCAGTCACCGATACACCCGTGACCGAGATGCCCGCCCCTTTCGTTTTCACCGACGCAGCGGCTGACAAGGTCAAGCAACTGATCGAAGAAGAAGGCAATGCGGACCTCAAACTGCGCGTTTTCGTGCAAGGCGGTGGCTGCTCGGGCTTTCAATACGGTTTTACGTTCGACGAAGCCGTCAACGAAGACGACACCGTCATGAACAAGAGCGGCGTCCAGTTGCTGATCGATTCGATGAGCTACCAGTATCTGGTCGGCGCAGAGATCGACTACAAGGACGACATCAATGGCGCGCAGTTCGTCATCAAGAACCCGAATGCCTCGACCACCTGTGGTTGCGGTTCGTCGTTCTCGGTTTGATGGCAGCGGTTTGATGCCCCTTTGGGCAACAGGTTGTAAAAAAACGGGGCTTTGGCCCCGTTTTTTATTGCCTGAACCCGAAGCGCGCGGTCAACGCGGATAAATCGCCCCCAGCACGCGCTCGGCGGTGGCACCGGTGACGGCCGGCAAATTGCCCGGCAGGCGCGCCACGCAACGCATCGCCAGCCACGCGAACGCCAGAGGCTCGACCTGGCTTGGCGGCACGCCGAGGGCGTCGGTGGTCAGAACCGGCACGCCGCTTACGCCGCTTTCCTCCAGCGCCGCCTGCAGCGCCTTCATCAGTTCCGGGTTGCGCGCGCCGCCGCCACAAACATAGACCGCCCTGGCATCCGACGCATGCCGCTCGATTTCGCGCGCGACTGTCACCGCGGACAGCGCGACCAGCGTTGCTTGCACGTCGGCGGGAGAAAGCGTGGCGAACGGCTGGAGCTTCGCGTCGAGCCATGCGGGGTTGAACAGGTCGCGGCCGGTGCTTTTGGGCGGTTGTTGCGCGAAAAAGGGTTCGTCGAGCAATGCACAAAGCAGCGTTCGATGGACTTGACCGCTCGCCGCGAAATGGCCGTTTTCGTCGAACGGTTTGCCAAGATGGCGCTGCGCCCACTCGTCCAAGAGCGCGTTGGCCGGACCGCAGTCGAAGCCGCGTACGCCGCCCGTCGCGTTCAGGATCGTGATGTTGCTGATGCCGCCAAGATTGCAGACCACCCGCGTTTCGTCTTTCGCGCCGAATATCGTGGCGTGAAACGCCGGTACGAGCGGCGCGCCCTGGCCGCCGGCTGCGACATCGCGGCTGCGGAAATCGGCGACCACGTCGATGTGTGTCATTTCCGCAAGCAGTGCCGGGTTGTTGATCTGCCGCGTATAGCCTTTCTCCGGCCGATGCCGCACCGTCTGGCCATGCACGCCGATCGCGCGGACCTCGGCGGCGGACAATCTGCCGCTGCGCAGCAGTTCGTGGCAGCACACCGTGTAGCGGGTGGCGAGCGCATTGGCCGCCAGCGCCTCGCGTTCGATCTCGTTGTGGCCCGGCTGTTGCAGCGCGAACAGCGCCTCGCGCAAGCCTGCCGCGAAGCCGACGAACGCCTCGGCCCGTACAACCGGCGGTTTCCCTTTGGCAAATTCGACGGCCACGCCGTCCACGCCGTCCATGCTCGTGCCGGACATCAGTCCGAAGTAGACGCCGTCTGCGGGGTCTTGCGCCACGTTGCTGCTCCTTTCGATAGTTCGTTGCAATCGTTTTAGCAGATTATCAGCGCAAGCGAGGCGGAGCATATAGCTTTGCGACGCCGGCCCTGCGCTTGATTTGCGCCTGATTTGCGCGTGATTTGTGCCTGATTTTGCGCTTGAATCAGCGGAAACCGGCCGGCGCAGGGCGCATTGTGACCGAGTCAGTGGGCGCGGCGGCGCGCATCTATGGGACAATCTCCTTTTTTCGCGACTTCACGTTTCCAGCATGAGCACCGAGCCGACCAAGCCCAGCCCCGCCTTCCCGATCACCGACGAAGTCCGTCACGCGCTCGCCGTCACCAAACGCGGTGTCGACGAACTGCTGATCGAAGACGAATTCGCGCAAAAGCTCGCGAAGAGCCAGGCGACCGGCACGCCGCTGCGCATCAAGCTAGGCCTCGATCCGACCGCGCCGGATATCCACATCGGCCACACGGTTGTGCTGAACAAGATGCGTCAGTTGCAGGACCTCGGCCATACCGTGATTTTCCTGATCGGCGATTTCACCTCGCTGATCGGCGATCCGTCGGGCCGTAACGCTACGCGCCCGCCGCTCACGCGCGAGCAGATCGAATCGAACGCAAAGACCTATTTCGAGCAGGCCGCGCTGGTGCTCGACCGCGAAAAGACGGAAATCCGCTACAACAGCGAATGGTCGATGCCGCTCGGCGCCGACGGCATGATCAAGCTCGCATCGCGCTACACGGTGGCGCGCATTCTCGAGCGCGAAGATTTCACCAAGCGTTTCCAGGGCGGCGTGCCGATCTCGATCCACGAGTTCCTGTACCCGTTGATGCAAGGCTACGACTCGGTCGCGCTGAATGCCGACCTCGAGCTCGGCGGCACGGACCAGAAATTCAACCTGCTGGTGGGCCGTGAATTGCAGAAGCAGTACGGCCAGGAACCGCAGTGCATCTTGACGATGCCGCTGCTCGAAGGGCTCGACGGTGTCGAAAAGATGTCGAAGTCGAAGAACAATTACATTGGCATCAGCGAAAAACCGAACGACATGTTCGGCAAGCTGATGAGCATTTCCGACGTGCTGATGTGGCGTTACTTCGAACTGCTGTCGTTCCGCCCGATGGAAGAGATCACCGGTTTCAGGCGTGAGATCGAAGCGGGCCGCAATCCGCGCGATTTCAAGGTGATGCTCGGCCAGGAAATTGTCGCGCGCTTCCACACGCAGGCCGATGCCGAGCGCGCGCTCGAAGACTTCAACCATCGCGCGAAGGGCGGCGTGCCGGACGATATTCCCGCGGTGGCGCTCACAGGCGCGCCGCTCGCGATCGGCCAGTTGCTCAAGCAGGCCAACCTCGTGCCGTCGACCAGCGAAGCGCTGCGCAACATCGAGCAGGGCGGCGTGAAGATCGATGGCGCGGCCGTGTCCGACAAGGGCCTGAAAGTCGAAGCCGGCGAGTTCGTCGTGCAGGTCGGCAAGCGCCGTTTTGCGCGCGTCACGCTGACGGCTTGATGGCCGCGCTTTTACTGATGCATTCGGAGTCGAGCCGTTGATCGCGCTGATCCAACGCGTGCGGCGCGCGGAAGTGCGCGTCGGCGAACGTGTGACCGGCGCGATCGATGCGGGCCTGCTCGCGCTCGTGTGCGCCGAACGCGGCGACACCGACGCGGCCGCCGACCGGCTGCTGGCGAAGGTGCTCGGTTACCGCGTATTCAGCGACGCGGCCGGCAAGATGAATCTGTCCGTACAGAATCTCGATGGCGCCGGGCGCGCGGGTGGTCTGCTGCTCGTTTCGCAGTTCACGTTGGCTGCGGACACCAACAGCGGCCTGCGCCCGAGCTTCACACCGGCGGCAGCGCCTGACGAAGGCAGGCGTCTGTTCGATTACTTCGTATCGTCCGCACGGGCGCAGCATCCGATCGTCGAGACCGGTGAATTCGGCGCCGATATGCAAGTGTCGCTCGTCAACGACGGGCCGGTCACGTTCTGGTTGCAGACGCACGCCTGAACTGCCGCTGACGTTTCTCGCCCAGCGGCGCGCATCAACTCCACCTACCGCTTTTTGCGACAATAGCGGCTCGGCATAACCGGCTACTGGCGCCCACGCTCATCCCATGACCACGCAGATTCTGTTTATCCGGCACGGCGAGACCGACTGGAATCGCATCAAGCGCATTCAGGGGCACATCGACATTCCGCTCGCGACAACCGGCCTGGCACAAGCGCAACGGCTCGCGCGCCGTATTGCGGACGATGCAAAGCGGGGCGCGCGGCTCGATGCGATCTATTCGAGCGATTTGCAACGCGCGCAGCAAACGGCGCAACCGATCGCGGATGCGCTCGGCTTGCCGCTGCAACTGCGCGAAGGCCTGCGTGAGCGTTCGTATGGTGCGTTCCAAGGGCATGACAGCGACGAGATCGCCGTCCGTTTTCCCGATGAGTATGCGCACTGGCAAACCCGCGATCCGGGTTTCGCGCCGCCGGACGGCGAATCGCAACGCGCGTTCTACCATCGTGTGCTGCACGCGGTCGAGCCGGTCGTTGCCGCGCATCCGGGCGGCCGGATCGCGTGTGTCGCGCATGGCGGCGTACTGGATTGCGTGCGCCGGTTTGCTTGCGCTTTGCCGCTCGACGCACCGCGCAATTACGCGTTGCTGAACACAAGCGTCAACGTGGTGGATTTCGATGCTGGAAAGGCAACGATCGTTTCGTGGGCAGACGTCGCGCATCTCGATGCAGCCAGCGAGGACGACAGCTTCAGGAAGGTGCCGGAGCCGGGGCGCTAATCAGCACGGCGCAGTTCGCGTGGGTCAGTCCGATTTTTGCGCGGCGGCAACGCGTCGACGCGCGCGCTTCGAGACGCCGTTCACCAGCGCCCAGCGGATCACGGGCGCGGCCAATCTGACGCCGGGCCTCGCGAACGCGCGGCGCATACCCGCGAAGCGTTCGAACCCAAGCATTGCTTGCGCCCAATCGGGCAACAGATCGACGCCGGCGTTGAACATCAACATCCCGGCGGGCCGCATCGCCACGCTCGGGGCCGGCGCGTTGATCAGAACCTTCACGACTTCGCGGGTGCGCTCGCTGGCCACCAGTTCGGGTTGCATGGCGAGCAGGTAAGCGTCGATCCCGGCGCGTGAGCGCGGAATATTCGACGCGCCGAGCATATCGGCAATACGCGCGGTTTCCGCGAAGTACTGATCCTGGGCGGCCGCCGGCAGCAACGGGTTCACATACCTTAAGTGCGCAGTCATAAAGCTCGATACTTCCGCCACATGCACCCACGTCAGCAACGCAGGATCGCTCGCGCGGTACAGGCGGCCATCGGGCGCGATGCCGTTCACGCCAAGGTGAATCCGTTTAACGCGTTCGATCAGCGCTAACGCATCGTGCCGGTCGCCATAAGTCGTGCCGGCGATGAAGGTCGCGGTGCGGCGCAGCCGGCCAAGAATGTCAGTGCGAAACGACGAGTGATCCCACACGCCGGCCAGCGCCAGCGGATGCAATGCCTGGAGCAGAAGCGCGCTGATGCCGCCCGTCATCATCGACGTGAAGTCGGCGTGGACTTTCCAGCACACGGAGTCGGGTCCGAACAGTCCGGGATCGCCCGGTGGCGATGAATAGTCGAGCGTCGGGCCGCTGCCGCTCGTCAGATGCGTGACGCCGGCCGCGAGCTTCGAGCGGATCCTTGCAGCGAGCAATTGCGCGAGACCGTCGCGAGAGGTGGGCTGCCTGGCTTGATCGGACATCGCTAGATCGGTCTCACGCGACGGATAACCGGCTCAGGACGCGGCCGAATCCCACAGGCCGGGCACAGGGCTCGAAGCATCAGGCGCGGCGAGACCGAAATGGCGATACGTCAGCAGCGTGGCGACCCGGCCGCGCGGCGTGCGCTGCAAGAAGCCTTGCTGGATCAGATACGGTTCGAGCACGTCTTCGATCGTGTCGCGCTCTTCGCCGATCGCCGCCGCCAGATTGTCGACGCCGACCGGGCCGCCGTCGAACTTGTGCAGGATCGCTTCGAGCAGCTTGCGGTCCATCAGGTCAAAGCCGACCGCATCTACGTCGAGCATTCTGAGCGCGGCGTCAGCGACCTGCGCGGTGATGTTGCCGTCGGCTTTCACTTCGGCGAAATCGCGCACGCGGCGCAGCAGCCGGTTCGCGATCCGCGGCGTGCCACGTGCGCGCCTGGCGATTTCGAACGCGCCGTCAGGATGGATCTGCGCATGCAGCAGCGACGCCGAACGCGTGACAATACGCGCCAGTTCCTCGGCGTTATAAAACTCGAGCCGCGCGACGATGCCGAAACGGTCGCGCAGCGGATTGGTCAGCATGCCCGCGCGGGTGGTCGCGCCGACCAGCGTGAACGGCTGCAGATCCAGCTTCACGCTGCGCGCGGCCGGCCCTTCGCCGATCATGATGTCGATCTGATAATCCTCCAACGCCGGATACAGAATTTCCTCGACGACCGGCGAAAGCCGGTGAATTTCGTCGATGAACAAAACGTCGTTGGCTTCGAGATTGGTGAGCAGTGCGGCGAGGTCGCCCGCGCGTTCGAGCACCGGGCCGGAGGTTTGCCGCAGATTGACGCCCATTTCCCGCGCGATGATGTGCGCGAGCGTGGTCTTGCCGAGACCCGGCGGGCCGAACAGCAAGACGTGGTCGAGCGATTCGGAACGGCGTTTGGCAGCCTCGATGAAAATTTCCAGCTGACCGCGCACTTTTTCCTGCCCGACATATTCTTCGAGCTGGCGCGGGCGCAACGCGCGCTCGAACGCTTCTTCGTTCGGCGAGACGGGCGTGGCCGCGATGATGCGCTCGGCGGCGAGTTTGTCGGTTTCGATCATGCGGTCATTGTACCGCGCGCGCCCCGAAGGAAGCCCCCCTTGGGGGGCCGCCCGTTGCAGAACCCAGCCGAATGGCCAAGGTGCTCGGCCCCCAAGGGGGCTTCCTTCGGGGCGCGGGCAAGCGTATGCGAAGCTTTACTCATCGCACGCAGGGCTAATCGCCAAGGCTTGAGGCTCAGCTCTCGCTCAGCCCTTGGATAGCGCCTTCAACGCGAGTTTGATGCCCTCGGAAACACCGGTGCCGGCCGGCACGTTCTTGATGGCCGCCAACGCTTCTTTTTCGGAGTAACCCAATGCGATCAGTGCGTTCAGGATATCGGAGGCGTGATCGGATGCCGACGCCGCGCCTGCCATCGCGCCGAGATCGGCGCCGATCTTGCCCTTCAGTTCGAGGAGCAGCCGCTCCGCGGTCTTCTTGCCGATGCCCGGCACGCGCGTCAGACGCGCCGCGTCCTGCATCGTGACGGTCTGCGCCAGTTCGTGCACGCTCATGCCCGACAGCACCGCGAGCGCCATGCGCGCGCCGATGCCGGTGATCTTCAGCAGCTCGCGGAAGGTCGAGCGCTCCCCGGCGGTGCCGAAACCGTACAGCAGATGCGCGTCTTCGCGGACGATCATTTGCGTGAGCAGCACGACGCGTTCGCCGTTCGACGGCAGGTTGTAGAACGTGCTCATCGGCACATCGACTTCGTAGCCGACGCCGTTGCAGTCGACGAGCAGATGCGGCGGGTTTTTTTCCAGCAGAACGCCGGCAATGCGACCGATCATGGCGGATTCAATCTTTAGAGAAAGAGCGAGTGTAGCGCAGCGAGTGCGCAGCAGGCGTGGCGGCACGATGCAAAAGCGCGGCGAGAAATAACGACGGCGAATCGGGACAGCGGCGCGTGCCGCGTTATGCGCAATCGCGGTTGACCGGCGCGAGGCGGCCCCCTAGACTGAGATCCCTTTTGGCGGGTTCTCGCCCCAACGAACCAAAAGGGGCTTCCATGCTGAGCCTCACCACGCTCGCGCTGTTTGCCGGCGCGTGTCTCGCGTTGACCGCCACGCCCGGCCCCGACATGTTGCTGATCGCTTCACGCAGCGTGAGCCAGGGGCGTTCTGCGGGTTTTGCATCGTTGGCCGGCATTCTGGTCGGCACCTACTGTCACGCGCTGGCCGCCGCGTTCGGTCTGTCGCAGCTGTTTCTGGCGGTGCCGATGGCTTATGACGTTGTGCGTTTCGCCGGCGCCGCGTATCTGCTGTATCTCGCATGGAAAACCTTCCGCACGCAAGGCACCGTGCTGTCGCCGAATGCGTCGATGAGCCGTTATCCGGTCGGCCGTATTTTCCGGCAAGGTCTCTTCACCAATCTGCTGAATCCGAAAGTCGCGTTGTTCGTGCTCGCGCTGTTTCCGCAATTCGTGCGGCCCGAGGCGGGCTCGGTGGCGTTGCAGATCATGGTTCTGGCAACCGTGCTGAATCTGATCGGTTTCTGCGTGAACGGGGCGGTGATTCTGATGGCGAGCAAATTGAGCCGCAAGCTGTCGGCGGGGCGCCGGCCGTCGCGGGTGCCGCAATATCTGCTGGGGACCGTGTTTGCCGGGCTGGCCTGCCGGTTGGCGCTGGCGAGCCGGAACTGAGCGCGACTTCGACTATCCCACCAAGCGCCCGCGCCGCACCCGCAAACCCTTCTTCGCCAGCGAAGGCGCAATGCCGCCCAGCGTACTGAGCGTGCTGCCGCCATGCGCGTGGCAGATCGCCATGCCGAGCGCGTCGGCGGCGTCGGTGCTTGGCACGCCGGATAGGTTGAGCAGCCGCACCACCATCTGCTGCATCTGCTCCTTGGTCGCGCGGCCATAGCCAACCACCGCCTGCTTCAATTGCAGGGCCGTATATTCGGCGACCGGTACGCCGCCCGCCACCAGTCCGCAGATCGCGGCGCCGCGCGCCTGACCGAGCAGAAGAGTGGATTGCGGGTTGACGTTGACGAACACCTTTTCGATCGCGGACTGATCGGGCGAATGCTGAAGGATCAACGTCGAAATGCCTTCGAAAATGGTGCCGAGGCGCGACGGCAGATCGGCGTCGGCGGTCTTGATGACGCCGCTCGCGACGTAGCTGAGCGTGTGTCCGCTTTGATCGATCACGCCGAAGCCGGTCACGCGCAAGCCAGGGTCGATGCCGAGAATTCTCATGAGGTGCCGCACGTGCGGTAAAGACGAAGTGCTTGCGATACTACAACGAACCCGCCGCATGGCGGCCGGTGTGCTGTGATGTAGCCGGAATAAAAAACGGCCCGGCAGAAAACGCTGCCAGGCCGCTTCGCTCAAGCTAGACCAGCGACCGTCGCTTCACAGAGAAGCCGGCGCCGTCCGCCAAGCCTGAATCCATCAATGCCGGAAGTGACGCACGCCGGTCACCACCATCGCGATGTTGTGCTCGTCAGCCGCGCCGATCACTTCGTCGTCGCGCATCGAGCCGCCCGGCTGGATCACGCAGGTCGCGCCCGCTGCCACCACCACGTCGAGGCCGTCGCGGAACGGGAAGAACGCATCCGACGCCACTGCCGAACCGGTCAGCGTCAAACCTGCGTTCTGCGCCTTGATGCTTGCGATGCGCGCCGAGTCCACGCGGCTCATCTGGCCCGCGCCGACGCCGAGTGTCATGCCATTGCCGCAGAACACGATCGCGTTCGACTTCACGTACTTCGCAACACGCCATGCGAACAGCAGATCGTCCATTTCCTTCGGCGTCGGATGACGCTTCGTGACGACGCGCAATTCGCGCGGTTGCACGTTCTTCGAATCGAGCGATTGCACCAGCAGACCGCCACCGACGCGCTTCAGATCGAACGTGTTGTGGCCCTCGCCCAAGGCGATTTCCAGCAAACGCACGTTCTGCTTGGCCGCGAACACCTGGCGAGCCGCCGCGCTGAACGAAGGCGCGATCAGCACTTCGACGAACTGCTTGGCCACCGCTTGGGCCGCCGCTTCGTCGACTTCGCGGTTGAACGCGATGATGCCGCCGAACGCCGAGGTCGGATCCGTCTGGAACGCCTTCGAATACGCTTCGTTCGCGTCCGCGCCCACTGCCACGCCGCACGGATTCGCGTGTTTGACGATCACGCAGGCCGGCACGTCGAAGGTCTTCACGCATTCCCACGCTGCATCGGAATCGGCGATGTTGTTGTACGACAGTTCCTTGCCTTGCAACTGGTTGTAGTTCGCCAGCGCGCCGGCCGGCACCGACAGGTCGCGATAGAACGCGGCGCTCTGGTGCGGGTTCTCGCCGTAGCGCAGATCCTGCACCTTGTCGAAAGCCAGGTTGAAGGTAGCCGGGTAAGTGTTGCGCGACGAGTGTTGCAGTTCGTCGGTCAGGCTCGTCAGGTAGTTCGTGATCGCGCCGTCGTACTGCGCGGTGTGCGCGAACACCTTGGTCGCGAGACGGAAGTTGGTCTTGTACGCAACCGTGTTGCCGTTCGCGCGCATTTCGTCGAGCACCGTCGCGTAATCGGCCGGATCGACCACCACCGTCACGTCGCGATGATTCTTCGCAGCGGAACGCAGCATGGTCGGGCCGCCGATGTCGATGTTCTCGATCGCGTCTTCGAGCGAGCATTCTTCCTTCGAGACGGTCTGCACGAACGGGTACAGATTCACGACCAGCAGGTCGATCGTCGGGATGTTGTGCTTTTCAAGCGCCGCCATATGTTCCGGCAGATCGCGGCGCGCGAGAATCCCGCCATGCACCTTCGGATGCAGCGTTTTCACGCGCCCGTCCAGCATTTCCGGGAAGCCCGTGTAATCGGCGACTTCGGTGACGGAGAGGCCCGCGTCCGCGAGCAGTTTCGCGGTGCCGCCGGTCGACAGGATCTTGACGCCGAGGTCCGACAGCGATTTGGCGAAGTCGACGATGCCGGACTTGTCGGAAACGGAGATGAGCGCTTGCTTGATCATGATGAAGACGAAAAGCCGAAGGAAAACGTGGCGGGGCGCCGGGAAACTACAACAAACCGTGCTGTTGCAGCTTCTTGCGCAGCGTATTGCGGTTGATGCCGAGATACTCGGCGGCCAGCGACTGATTGCCGCCGGCCTGCTCGAGCACCACCTCGAGCAACGGTTTTTCTACGCACGAAATAACCATGTCGTAGACGTCGTGCGGATTGGAGCCGTCGAGGTCCTGGAAATACATTCCCAGGCTGTCGCGGACAGATTGTTCGATATTGTTCTTGCTCATGCTGCTAGTCGGTCGGTTTGGTCCGGCTCGCCGTCGTTCTTGTTGAGCGTTTCTTCGACGTAGACGAGGCGGTCGGAAATCGCCTTTTGTGCGTCGAAGAACTCGTTGACGGCGAGGAGTTGTTCGCGCGTGGTGTCCAGCGTATTCATGCGATGCCGGAACACGTTGGCGCCAGAAAGGCCGCGAGTGTACCAGCCGATGTGCTTGCGCGCAGTGCGCACACCCGTAAATTCGCCGTAGAACGCGTAGTGATCCTCGAGATGCTCGTTCATCACCTGCTGGATTTCGTCGATGCGCGGCGGCGGCAGCAACTCGCCCGTTTGCAGGAAATGCTCGATCTCGCGGAACAGCCACGGGCGCCCCTGCGCCGCGCGGCCGATCATGATTGCATCGGCGCCGGTGGCGGCGAGCACCTCGCGCGCTTTTTGTGGCGACGCTATGTCGCCGTTGGCGACCACCGGAATGCGCACCGCCGCCTTCACCGCGGCGATGGTCTCGTATTCGGCGTCGCCGTGATACAGGTCGGCGCGCGTGCGGCCGTGCACGGTCAGCATCGAAATGCCGGCGGCTTCGGCCAGACGCGCAACGGTCAAGGCATTCTTGTTGTCGCGGTCCCAGCCGGTGCGGATTTTCAGCGTGACGGGCACCGCATCGGGCCCCGCGCCCACCGCACCGACCACCGCCTCGACGATGCGTTGCACCAGCGGTTCGTTCTGCAGCAGCGCTGAACCGGCCGCGACGTTGCAGACCTTTTTGGCCGGGCAACCCATGTTGATGTCGATGATCTGCGCGCCGTTGGCGACGTTGTAGCGGGCCGCTTCGGCCATCATGGCCGGATCGGCGCCGGCGATCTGCACCGCGATCGGCTCGACCTCGCCAGCGTGGTTGGCGCGGCGCATGGTTTTCTCGCTTTTCCACAACTGCGCGTTCGACGCGACCATTTCCGACACCGCATAGCCCGCGCCCAGCCGCTTGCAAAGCTGCCGGAACGGCCGGTCGGTCACGCCCGCCATCGGGGCGACGAACAGGTTATTACGCAGATTGTGGGAGCCGAGAGTAGGCATGACGTGGCCGCGCGCGCAGCCGATTGTTTCAGTTTCTTTTCAGATTCTGTCAACCGGAGCATTCGCGAAATGCGAGGGAAAACCGTTATTTTAGCGTTAACGGATAGCCGGCACCCGACTTGAGCCTGTCGTAACTCATTAAATCCTCTATGAAAGTGCCCCGGTTCATAGAACCGGCACCGCTCGCGCTTGCTGTCATGTCGACGCAGCGCGCGAGCGAGCGGCGCGCTCAGCGGCGCTGGCCGAACATCATTTGCCGTGCCAGCGCGGTTTTCACCGGCGGCACGAATTCGAGCGCGGTGAGTGCGAGGCCGCGCACGATCGCCAGCGGTGGGAAGTCGACGGTGAAGAGGCGCGCGAGCGTGTCGGTGGCGCCGATCGTCAGGCGCCGGTCCAGCGCGCGGCGCTGGGCGAACTCGGCCAGCGCGAGCGGCGTGGCGCCTTCTGCTGACAGCGCGTCGGCGAGCGCGTGCGCGTCACGCAGGCCGAGATTCAGACCTTGACCCGCCACCGGATGCAGCGTCTGCGCCGCGTTGCCGATCGCGACCACGCGGCCCTTGACCAGCGTATCGACCGCGTTCAGCCCCAAGGGAAACGACGCGCGTCCTTTGATCTGCGTAAAGCGTCCCATGCGGTCGCCGAAGGCAGCGCCGAGTTCGCGCAGGAATGCCTCGTCGGAGAGCTGTGAACGGCGCGCGGCTTCGTCCGGCGCGCAGCACCAGACCAGCGCGTAGTCCGCGCCGCGCACGCCGCCCATCGGCAGCAGCGCGATCGGCCCTTGCGACGTGAAGCGCTCCCATGCAACGTGCGGTTGCGGCGCCGATACGCTGACCGTGCCGACCAGCGCGGTTTGCCCGTAATCGCGCGTGCCGCCTTTGCCGGCGCCTTTGCCGGTTTTCTGGTCGCCGAACAAACCGCCCTCGGCGTTCACCAGAATGCGCGTGCGCAGATGGCGCGTGACGCCCGCGGTTTCGACCGGCAGCGTGACGCCGTCATGCTCCTGAACCGGTGCTGACGCGGAAGTCGAGCGAAACCAGTGCACCGGACTTGCGTGGACCGCTTCGGCAAGCCCATGGACGATCGAGCCGTAGCGCAGCACGTAACCGAGCGCCGGCAGGCCGTGTTCGCTGTGATCGATCAGCGTGCGGCCGAAATGGCCGCGCTGCGATACGTGGATGCGCTGGATCGCGGTGGCGTCGGCGGGCCAGCGCAGCGGTTCGAGAATCATCCGGCTGCCGTGCGACACGGCAATCGCGCGCGGATCGACGATCGAGTCTTCCGGCTCGCGCGCATCGATCAGCGCGATCTTCAGCGCCTGCGTCGCGCTGCGGCGCGTCAGCCATCCAGCCAGCGCGAGCCCCACCGGGCCGGCGCCGACGATGGTCACGTCGAAATCGAATGAGGCGTCGGACGCGGCGGGTTTCAGGATCACTGCCGACTGGGAAACGTCGTTCATTGCGGGTTACTTCCTTGCTTCATGGGCCGCGCGGGCTTCCTGCATCAGCGCTTCGATCTCGTCGGCGGCGACCGGCACGTCGCGCGTGATCAGCTCGCAACCGTGCGGCGTGACGATCGCGTCGTCCTCGATGCGGATGCCGATGTTCCAGTAGCGCTCCGGCACGCCTTCGGCCGGACGGATATACAGACCGGGCTCGATGGTCAGCGTCATCGATGCTTGCAGCGTGCGCCATGGCAGCGCGCCCGCTTCGTCGCGCGGCGCGCCGCGCTCGCGATAGTCGCCGCAATCGTGCACGTCCATGCCGATCCAGTGGCCGGTGCGGTGCATATAGAACGGCGCATAGGCGCGCTCGGCGAGCGCGTCGTCGACCGACTTGAATTTCGTGCGGTCGACGATGCCCGTGTCGAGCAGGCCTTGCGACAGCACGCGCACGGCGGCCTGGTGCGGATCGTCGAAGCTGGCGCCGGCGTGGGTGGCGTCGACGGCAGCCTGCTGCGCGGCCAGCACGATGTCGTACAGCTCGCGCTGCGCCGGGGTGAAGCGGCCGCTGGCGGGGAAGGTGCGGGTGATGTCGGACGCGTAGCCGTCGAGTTCGCAGGCCGCATCGATCAGGATCAGGTCGCCGTCCTGGGCGATGGCGTTACCGGCCGGGTAGTGCAGCACGCAGGCGTTCGCGCCCGCGGCGACGATCGACGTGTAAGCCGGCGCCTGTGCGCCGAATTTGCGGAAGGTGTACAGCAACTCGGCTTCGAGCTCGTACTCGCGCACGCCAGGCCGGCACGCGGCCATCGCGTGGCGATGCGCCTGTGCGGAAATTTTTCCGGCACGGCGCATGATCGCGAGCTCGTGATCGTCCTTGATGAGCCGCATGTCGTCGAGCAACGGGATGAGATCGCGCGCGGCGGTGGGCGCCGCGACGCCGCTGCGGCCCTGCGCGCGCACCGCGTCGAGCCAGCCGCGTACCTGTTCGTCCAGTTGCGCGGACGTGCCGAGCGCGTAATGCAGCGATGGCTTGTCCGTCAGAATGCGCGGCAGTTGCGCATTGACTTCGCCGATGGCGAATGCGGCGTCGAAGCCGAACGCCTCGCGCGCGCCATCCGGGCCGAAGCGGAAGCCTTCCCACGTCTCCCGCTCGACGTTCTTCGCGCGGCAGAACAGGATCGAAGCCGGCTCGCCCGGCGCGGCGCTTGCGTCGAGCACCAGCAGCGCCTCGGGTTCGGTGAAGCCGGTCAGGTAGTAGAAGTAGCTGTCGTGCCGGTATGGGTAATCGGCGTCCCGGTTGCGCAGCTTTTCCGGCGCGGTGGGTACGATGGCGACGCCGCCGCCCGCGGCGCGCAGCGCGGCGAGTACGCGCTCGCGGCGCGTGCGGTAAACGTCGATGGCGATGGTGGGTTCGGTCGGCTGGTTCATCGTGCGATTGTAGCGCCCAATGCGCGGACTTTTTTTGTGCGGATACGGGTGGTCGGGATGGCGGAGCTTGCCTCGCGCGGCAGGCTGGCGCAGTGTGCCGATAAGACGCGCGACGGCGGTAGCGCCGCGTCTGTCTTTCAGTCAATCGGCCGTTTAGCCTGGTAGACGCCCGGCCTCCAGCGCGGCAATGTTGCTATCCATCCACAGCCAGCATCCACGCGGCTTGCGAAGATGGGGCGCCGCACTCGGAATGCCGCCGACCACTTATACTTTCGCCGAATTCAAGAAAAGGGCAGATGTGATGATGAAACTCATCGGTTCGCTCGGCAGCCCGTTCGTGCGTAAAGCGCGCATTGTGCTGGCCGACAAGAAGATCGACTACGAGCTGGTGCTGGAGAACGTCTGGGCGCCGGATACCACGATTCACACCTTCAACCCGATCGGCAAGGTGCCGTGCCTCGTCATGGAAGACGGCGAAGCGGTGTTCGATTCGCGGGTGATCTGCGAGTACGTCGATACGCTCTCGCCGGTCGGCAAGCTGATTCCGCAGTCGGGGCGCGAGCGCGTCGAGGTGCGCTGCTGGGAGGCGTTGGCCGACGGCATGCTGGACGCGGCGGTGCTGATTCGCCTCGAGGGCACCCAGCGCGCGCCCGAGCAGCGCTTGGACGCGTGGGTCGCGCGGCAGCAACGCAAGATCGACGAAGGCCTGATCGCGATGTCGCAAGGATTGGGCACCAAGCCCTGGTGCACGGGCAATCACTACACGCTCGCGGATATCGCAGCGGGTTGCGCGCTGGGCTACCTCGATTTCCGCATGCCCGAGCTGAACTGGCGCGAAGCGTATCCGAATCTGGACAAGCATTTCCAGAAGCTGTCGCTGCGCCAGTCGTTTATTGATACTGTGCCGGCGAACTGAGCGAGCGGCATGGGTGCTTTGGCGAGTGATTTTTGAATAAGTGTTGCTGGTAAACGCGTTTGAATTTTGTTAACTTTCGGCGTCGTCATTACGCTGGGGTACCGATGAAGTGTGTCGTAGAACTGACCGAGGCCGAGGATCAAACGTTGCAACAGCTGTCCGTAAACCACAAACATCGCGACGCGCGCACCCGGGCCGCAGGCGTGCTGTTGCTCGGACGCAGGGTCAAGCTGACCGAGATTGCCTCGAAACTTGGCGTCAGCGATCAATCGGTCTACAACTGGGCGCACGCGTGGCGTTTGCGGCTTGCTGACCGGCCATAAAGGCAGTCGTCCCCGCGCGCTGTCCGAAGGCATGCTGGCCACCGCGACGCAAGTCGCACGCACAGAGTCCATGACGCTCCGGCAAATCGCGAGACGCATTGAAGTCGTGCATGGCGGTCGTGCATGGCGAGCCGATGCCGTGCGCACTGGAAACCTTGTCGGTCGCCCTTCGGCGGGAAGGCTTCTCCTTCAGGCGCAATCGTTTCTCGCTCAAAAAAAGCGCAACCAGGAAGACTTTGAGATGAAATCAGGCACCCTGGAAAAACTGCAATGCGCCGCTCGCGCCAACGCAGTCCGCCTGGTCTATTTCGATGAAGCGGGCTTTGCCGCGTCGCCTCCGGTGCAAAGAGCGTGGTCACCGCGCGGCCTGCCTCATTGTGTCGAACCTCGCTTCCATTGCCGGCGCTCGGTGCTCAGCGCGCTCGACTTCGGAGCCAACGCGTTGACTCACCATGTCACGAGCTCGTCGATCAACGGGGGCGCTGTCGTCGAGTTCCTCGAGCAGATCGCCCTGCAGGGCGATGAGCGTCCAACCGTGGTGGTACTCGACGACGCTTCGATTCATCATGCCATTGATCCCGAAGTGCATGAGCGCTGGCTACGCGAGCATCGCATGCAACTGTTCTATCTGCCGCCATACAGTCCCGAACTCAATCTCATTGAGATCGTCTGGACGCAGGCCAAATACCATTGGCGTAACTTCGTCACCTGGACGAAGGAAACCATCGACGACGAGGCCCGCAGCCTACTCGGCGCATACGGCACTAAGTTTCAAATCAATTTCGCCTGAACACTTAGCCAGCTTTCACGGTAACGAGATGCCTCTGACAATCTGGCCTCCAAACCCGCTGTGGTTGTTGCAGCGGTAGCGCCAGAATAGCACCCGCGCCACCCTTTCCTGATTGTTCTGCGCGCGACGTAACACCCATAACTAACCAGTCACTATCTGAGGTTATTCCAGCCTGGCTAATGGTGGCACGACAGACTATTCTTGCAAAAGTCTCTTTAGCTCATCAAGGAATGAGGTGACCGTATATCCCCATAATTCAGGGCCAAAATCATAACCATAGGCTTCCTCGAATGCGGCCTCCAAGTCATTAACATGAATCGACCTGAGTCTATCAATCTCAGACACTGCGGCTTGGCGCATCTCAGGAGTAATTCCGTTTCTATAGCATGTCACAATCTCCTGAATAGTGTCACCCCATAAATCGGAATCCTGATTGAGGTATCCACCAAACAGAATGTCAAGATTTGGATATTTCGATTCGCTGCTCATTTTCTTCACTATGGGTTAATATATGATGATAGTACATAATGGGGCATGCCGTTATATTCTTCATGCTTAATGACAACTACTACGTTTTTCATCGGAGTAAATTCACCTGTTTTGCGAACTACTCCGTAACCTACATCCTCTGTCATTCGTTTCTCCAGAACCAATACATAGCCCGGGGACGATTGCGCCCAGTTTTTGATGCGCATGGCATTGGTTTGCATGACCCCCGAAATAGCCCGCTCGGCAACTTGTAGGTTTGCAAAGGACGACACAGTCTTTTTCGTTGGCTCTTTTAGCAAGCGCTCCCTCAACTGCGCTTCCGTCCGCCCAACATGTTTTAGGATCGTATGCCCTCCAAGTTGAGGATTGGCTGCAGTCGCCTCATGCCGCAGCAAATTAATTCGACCCATCGTCACGCTGCCGACGCGCGCCGCCTTCACGATCCCGGCGACACCAAACGACACCCCGATGTCTAGCGACAAGCCAATGTTGTTCGCCATCTCCGGCGGCGCCTTCATCGCCTCAGCCAGTTTGCTCGTACCCTGTTGTGTCAGCGTGATCGTATCCCGCCCCGTCCACATCTGACGCGCCCCCGCCGCTGCTGTGTCCGAACCGTGTACGCCGAACGCAATACACCCCAGCTTGGTCAAGCCCGTGGGCTCCGGCGCAATGCATAGCGCCGCCGCTCCCGCCATTTCCAGCACGCCGCCGACCACTTGCCAACCGCCCCATAGCCGGTTGCTCAGCATCTCGCGAGGGCTAATTGACTGGTTCGACAGCACGGCCGCGAGTTGCGGCGCGCTCAGCACCACGCGTACACCTTCAGTTTCGCAAGCTTGAGTAATCCTGAATATTTCCTTTCAATGAATGAAAGGTTGGATGCTAACAGATTGATTTCATGCTGTTTTTTTTGGGATAGTCGGGATTTCCAGTTGCGGTCAGCCTAGCTGTTTGAACAAAGGCCACCATTGATGGAGGCATGGGCGGAACACGTTTTTTCTGTTTTGCCTCTACTCCACCGTTAGGGAAACACTGATTTAATCGACGAGTTTGTAAACGCTGTGACTTAGTGAAGCGTTGTTAGAGCTGGAACGACGACAGAGCGACGCGGATGCGACAAATCAGTTTTGCGAGTGCGGAACACCAAGGCAAGAAGCGGGTTACGAGGCGCGAGAAATTCTTGAGTGAGATGGAGCGAGTCGTGCCGTGGTCGCGCTTGCTGGGGGCATTGGAGCCCTACTACCCGAAGGGAACGAGGGGCGTCCGCCGATTGGGCTGGAGCGCATGCTGCGGCTGTACTTTGTGTAGCAATGGTACGCATTGTCCGACAAAGGGTTGGAAGATGCGGTGAGCGACAGCGCAGCCATTCGGCAATTTGTCGGTATCGATCTGGGACATGAGGAGGCGCCGGACGCGACCACGGTGCTGAAGTTTCGCCGGCTGCTGGAGGCACACAAGCTGACTGCGGTGCTATTGGAGGAAATCAACGTGCACTTGCGCGAGCGCGGGCTGATGATGCGCGAGGGAACGATGGTGGATGCCACCGTGATCAACGCGCCGACACTCGACGAAGAATCGAGACAAGGCGCGCGACCCTGAGATGCATCAAACGAAGAAGCGTAATCAGCGGTACTACGGGATGAAGGCGCACGTGGGCGTTGACGCTGAGTCGGGTCTGGTGCACAGCACGCACTACACGGCGGCCAACGAGTCTGATGTGGCGCACACCCATGAGGTGCTGCATGGTCAAGAGGATCACGTGTTTCTCGATGCGGGTTACACGGGGGTGCAAAAGCGCGAAGAGATAGTGAAGGCGCAAGCCGACGGTGCCATCAAGACGCAAGTGCGCTGGTTGGTCGCGGTGAAGCGTGTCAAGCTCAAGGGCATGGCCGAAGGGCCGCTGAAGCAGTTGACGCAGGCTCTGGAAAAGGTCAAAGCGCAAATCCGGGCGCGGGTTGAACATCCGTTTCATGTGGTGAAGAACCTGTTCAACCACAAGAAGGCTCGCTACCGGGGGCTGGCTAAAAATGGTGCGCAGTACGGCGCTGGGAAATTTGGTGATTGCAAAGAAAGCGTTGCTGCAATCAATGGAGAACTCCGTCTGCACGGCAGCATAGAGCGCAAAAACGGGGGCAAAAGCCCCGCAGAAGTGAAAATTCTCAGCGGCTTGTCGGCAAATCCGCGGTCGGATCACGAAAGACTCCGCATCGTGTGAATAGCGTTACACGATGCTGCTTTGTTCAGCGTTTCCTTAGGGGATCAGGGAAAAATTGCATAGCGGATCAAGTCAATCAAGGGGATCAGAGGCCTGTCTGCGTCCCCCTGTCCCGTTAAGTATCGGCGTTTTATCGCAGCTTCAATTCTTGCCGTTGCGCCGCCGCGTAATCCCCGGCCCGAACGCAAAGCCGAACGCCAGCAGGAACAACGAAACCGCCAGCACCGTGTTGTTGCCGCTCGTCACATACGGCGTCCTGCCCGAGGTCCCTTGCACCGTCACATCGAGCGAGCCGACCGTGTAAGGCGTCAGGCGCCCAAGCACTTTCCCGTTCGCATCGATCGCAGCCGTCATGCCGGTGTTGGTCGCGCGCAGCATCGGCCGGCCGGTCTCCAGCGAACGCATCCGTGCAATCTGCAAATGCTGATCGAGCGCGATCGTGTCGCCGAACCAGGCGAGATTCGTCGAATTGACCAGCACGCCCGCGGGCGTATCGCTCTCGCGGATGCTCCGCGCGATCTCTTCGCCAAAAATATCCTCGTAGCAAATATCGACGGCGACCGGCTGGTTATGCACGATGAACGGCTTCTGCACCGGCGCGCCACGTGCGAAATCGCCTAGCGGAATGCGCATCAGATTCACGAACCAGCGAAAACCCCACGGCACGAATTCGCCGAACGGCACGAGGTGGTGCTTATCGTAGCGATACACGTCGCGGGTGCCCGGCGTGACGCCGAACAGGCTGTTCGTATAGTCGATCACCTGACCTTCCGGCGTAATGGTGCCGCCGATCGCGCCGAACAGGACCGCAGTGCCCGTGGTATCCGAAAAGTTGCGCACCGCCGACGCAAACTGCAGCGGCAATTGTTGCGCGAGTACCGGAATGGCCGTTTCCGGCGTGACGATCAGGTCGGCGGGCTTCGACGTGATCATCTGCTGAAACTGGTCGATCGCGGCGCGCATGCCCGCTTCCTCGAACTTCATCTCCTGCTTGACGTTGCCTTGCAGCAGGCGCACGGTGAGCGCCGCGTTGGCCGGCACGGTCCATTGCGCGAGCGGCAGCAGCAGGCCGGCCGCAAGCAGCGCAACCGCGATCAGCGCCGGCACAGCGACGCGCGCGCCACCGCGCTTAGCCCCAATGTGCCCTTGAGCAGCATCGAGCGGCTCGCGCAACCGCATCAAAGCCTGCGCGATCAACGCCGCCACCAGCGCCAGCATCCAGCCGACGCCGTATACGCCCGCCACCGGCGCAAAGCCGGCGAGCGGGCCGTCGACCTGCGCATAACCGCTCGCGAGCCACGGAAAACCGGTGAACACGGTACCGCGCAACCATTCGCCGATTGCCCAGGCACTGGCAAAAGCCAGCGCGCCGTGCAAGGTCGGCGAGAAGGGTTTGTCGTCGTCGAGTGTGCCGTTGCGTGCATGACCGGCGCAGAACGACCAGACGCCCGCGGCCAGCGCCGGATAAAGCGCCAGATACAACGAGAACAGCACGACCGCCGCGCCTGCCAGCGGCGCGGCCATGCCGCCGTAGTCATGCATGCTGACGTACAGCCACCACACGCCGGTGACGAAGTTGCCGAAGCCAAATGCGCCGCCCGTCAGCGCGGCGCTCTTCCAGCCGGTCGCGCGTGTGAGCCACGTGAAGAAAAACGTGAAGATCGCGAGTTCGAGCCAGCCGCCGTGCGGCGTCGGCGCAAACGAAAGCGTGTTGGCCGCACCGGCGGCCAAAGCGACGAGATAGTGCCAGCGGGGCAGTGCGCGGCCGCGTGTTTCCTGGGCGGCAGCGGAACTCACGCCGCGGCGCGAACGGGAAGTAATCGGGTCGGCCATTGTTGCGCGGTCGGCGTGAGGAGTTGAAGAAACGAAGAAGTGACGCGGCTCAGGTCTGCACGTGCTGCGCGTCGCGCTCGCGCTGGCCGGCAAGCGGATCGCGGCGTACCAGCAGCATGTGAATCTGGCGGGCATCGCCGCGCAGAATCTCGAAGATCAGATCGTCGATGCGGACCTTTTCGCCGCGATGCGGCACGCGTCCGAAGTGATGCGTGACGAGGCCGCCGATCGTATCGACTTCCTCGTCCGGATAATGCGTGCCGAATGCCTCGTTGAACTGCTCGATCTCAGTGAGCGCGCGCACGCGGAACCGGCCGTCCGGCGAGGCGATGATGTTGCCGCTTTCCTCGTCGAAATCGTATTCGTCTTCGATATCGCCGACGATCTGTTCCAGCACGTCCTCAATCGTGATCAGGCCGGCAACGCCGCCGTATTCGTCGACCACGACTGCGAGGTGATTGCGATTCACGCGAAAGTCGTGCAGCAGCACGTTCAGGCGTTTCGACTCCGGAATGAACACGGCGGGGCGCAGCATGCCGCGCACGTCGAATTCCTCTTCGGCGTAGTAGCGCAGCAGGTCTTTGGCCAGCAGCACGCCGATGATGTTGTCGCGATTGCCTTCAAAAACCGGATAGCGCGAGTGTGCTTTTTCCAGCACGTAGGGGATGAATTCGGCGGGATTGTCCGCGATGTTGATCGCGTCCATTTGTGCGCGCGGCACCATGATGTCGCGCGCGCTGAGTTCGGAAACCTGGAACACGCCCTCGATCATCGACAGCGAGTCGGCGTCGATCAGGTTGCGCTCGTGCGCGTCCTGCAGAATTTCCAGAAGTTCGCCGCGCGAGTCGGGCTCAGGCGAGATGAAGTCGGTCAGTCGCTCGAGGAGTGAGCGCTTTTCCTGCGGTTTGTCGATTTGGCGTCGACTGGGATACGTGTCGTTCATGGTAGTGCGCCCGGCAAGACTGGGCGCGCTGTTGCAGAGCATTAAGGATACACCAGGCACATGGCAGGACCGTGTCCCGCCGGGCGAGGCGCTGAGTGAAGCAGCCGTGAAACTGCCCCGTCGCTAGACGCGGGGCATAGGTCAATCCTAACTGATAACGCGAGGAAAAGCGTTCTGAAGCAAAAAAGTGCGGCTTGTGGCGCAGTAGGCGGCACCGGTGCCGTCGAAGCGGGTGTTGCCCGGTTGTCCGCGGGCTGCACCCGCAGTGGCCGTCCGGTGGCCGTCCGGCGGCGGACCTGAGTAGCTGCCGCTTTCGTCCCGAGCGCCGGCCTGACTACTGCCTTGCCTCGCCGCTTTCCTCACGGCAACGCTCGAGCAGCGCTTCCAGCGCGCGGTCCGGCATGCCGCTTTCGCGCAGCGCATGCACGGTGCGGCTGACGTAGTCGAGCGTCGTGCCGTAGCGGCCGCAGGCGCAACCGAACACGGTTTTGACGACGTCGTCGCGTAGTTTGCCTGTGTAGGTGGACACGTCGCGGCGCATTACGAACGCGAGCGCATCGACGCGCCGGCCGTCGGCGAGCACGCACGGCAGCCATGCCGGACGGTACGAACCCATCGCCATTTCACGGCGCCACAGTGCGTCGAGATGCGGCATCGCGCCCTCGGCGGCCAGGCGAAACGCAATACCGGTGCAGGAGCCGCCGCGATCGAGCGCGAGCACGAGGCCCGGCTGTTCGGGCGTGCCGCGATTCACACGCGACCACAAATACAGCCCACGGTGGTAACCATGCACCTTGGAGCGGGTCGCTTCGACGGTGGGCAGGCCGGGATTCCAGATCAGCGAGCCATAGCCGAACAGCCACAGATCGCTTTTGCGGTCCCAGTCGCGCAACGTGCATTCGAGCGACGCGCGCAGCTCCTCGTCCGTGAGCAGCCGCGATTCGCCGAGCGCCGGCGGGTAGTCCGGACAGGGCTGGCGGGTGTCGGCTTCAGGGGAGGAGGTGCTCACGGTGGCTTTAAACGACGATGTCGGCGGCTATTGATAAGGATCGGGGAAACCGAGCTTGCCGAGAATTTCAGTTTCGATCGCTTCCATTTCCTCGGCTTCTTCCTCGACCTCGTGATCGTAGCCTTGCGCATGGAGCGTGCCGTGCACCAGCAGATGCGCATAGTGCGCGACGAGCGGCTTGCCCTGCTCGGCGGCTTCTTTCTCGACCACCGGACAGCACAGGATCAGGTCGCCGGTCACCGGGTCGTCTTCGGATTCGGCGTACGCGAAGGTCAGCACGTTGGTCGCGTAATCCTTGCCGCGATAGGTGCGGTTCAGCGTGCGGCCTTCTTCGGCGTCGACAAAGCGCACCGTCAGTTCGCCGTCCGCGAAGAGCGCCGCACGGATCCAGCCGGCCACGGTGGCGCGTGGCAGCAGCGCTTTGTGTTCCGGCCAGGCCTTGGCGGCGGGGAATTGCAGATTCAACGTCAGTTTCGGAGCGCGGCTCATGCGTGATCGATTTGTTGCTTTCTTTGTGACGGCATTTTCAACCGCATTTCCAACTGCATTTTCAACGGTAATCGACGCCAATCAACGAGAATCCGCCGGATTGGCGGCTTTCTGCGAATGCGCATCGTATGCCTCCACAATTCGCGCGACCAGCGGATGCCGCACCACGTCCGCGCTGGTGAAGCGCGTGAGCGCAATGCCGCGCACGTCCGACAGCACCTGCTGCGCCTCGATCAGCCCACTCTTCGCGCCGCGCGGCAAATCCACCTGCGTCGTGTCGCCGGTGACCACCGCCTTCGAGCCGAAGCCGATTCGCGTGAGGAACATCTTCATCTGTTCGGGCGTGGTGTTCTGCGCTTCGTCGAGGATGATGAACGCGTGGTTCAGCGTGCGGCCGCGCATGTACGCGAGCGGCGCGATTTCGATCATCTGCCGCTCGAACATTTTCGCGGTTTTGTCGAAGCCGAGCAGGTCGTACAGCGCGTCGTACAGCGGGCGCAGATACGGATCGACCTTCTGCGCCAGATCGCCCGGCAGGAAACCGAGGCGTTCGCCCGCTTCGACGGCCGGACGCGTCAGCACGATGCGCTTGACCTGATCGCGCTCCAGCGCATCCACCGCGCAAGCCACCGCGAGATACGTCTTTCCCGTACCCGCCGGACCGACGCCGAAGGTCACGTCGTGCGAGATGATCTGCTTCAGATACTCGCGTTGCGCCGGTGTGCGGCCGCGCAGATCGGCGCGCCGCGTGTACAGCTTCGGGCCGAGTTCTTCGAGGTCTTCGTCATCGTTGTCGGCCGGTTGGTCGAACGGATGATCCGGATTGCCGGGGAAACGCGCATCGCCTTCTTCACTGCCTTTGCCGTTCGTGCGATGGCGCGCCGGATTGCGCACTTCGACGAGCGCAAGCTGGATGTCGTCGACCGACAGCGGCTCGCGTGCGTTGTTGTAGAAGTTTTCGAGCGCGGTGAGCGCGAGTTTCGCGCCGCGTCCACGAATCGCGATGCGATGGCCACGGCGTTGCAGCGTCACGTCGAGCGCCTGCTCGATCTGCCGCAGATTTTCATCGAGCGGTCCGCAGAGGTTGGCGAGCCGCGCGTTGTCTTCGCGCGGTGCGGTGAATTCCAGATGCTGCTGAGTGGTCTTCAAGGCGGTGGATCGATCCTATCGGTTTCGAAACGGCTTAGTGGGTGGTGGCGGGGGCGTCGTCGTGCACCAGCACGAGTTCGCCGCGTAGCGAATGTGGGTACGCGTGGACAATTTTCACGTCGACCATCTGGCCGATCAGCCGTGCGTGCGACGTAATCGGCGCCGGGAAATTCACCACACGATTGTTCTCGGTGCGGCCCGCGAGTTCGTTCGGGTCCTTGCGTGCCGGGCGCTCGACCAGAATCCGCTCGACCTTGCCGACCATCGAATCGCTGATGCGCTGCACGTTCTCTTCGATGGTGGCCTGCAAATGTTGCAGGCGTTTGAGCTTCACTTCACGCGGCGTGTCGTCGTGCAGATTCGCTGCCGGCGTGCCGGGGCGCGGGCTGTAGATGAACGAGAAGCTGGTGTCGTACTTCATTTCGTTCACGAGCGCCATCATTTTGTCGAAGTCGTCTTCCGTTTCGCCGGGGAAGCCGACGATCATGTCCGTCGAGAGCGACAGGTCAGGGCGGATCGCGCGCAGCTTGCGGATCACCGACTTGTATTCGAGCACCGTATAACCACGCTTCATCGCCATCAAAATGCGGTCGGAGCCGTGCTGCACGGGAAGGTGCAGGTGGCTGACCAGCTTCGGCACTTTCGCGTAGGTGTCGATCAGGCGCTGCGTGAATTCCTTCGGATGCGACGTGGTGTAGCGAATCCGTTCGATGCCCGGAATATCGGCGACGTATTCGATCAGCGTCGCGAAGTCGGCGATTTCAGACGAGCCGAGCGTGAGACCGGCACGGTAGGCATTCACGTTCTGGCCGAGCAGCGTGACTTCGCGCACGCCCTGGTCGGCGAGGCCGGCGATTTCGGTCAGCACGTCATCCAGCGGACGCGACACTTCTTCGCCGCGCGTGTACGGCACGACGCAGTAGCTGCAGTACTTGCTGCAACCTTCCATGATCGACACGAACGCGCTCGGGCCGTCGACGCGCGCCGGCGGCAGGTGATCGAACTTTTCGATTTCCGGGAATGAGATATCGACTTGCGCGCGGCCGCTTTCGCGGCGCTTGTCGATCATCTGCGGCAAACGGTGCAGCGTTTGCGGACCGAACACCAGATCGACATACGGTGCGCGCGCAACGATCGCCGCGCCTTCCTGGCTCGCCACGCAACCGCCGACGCCGATGATCAGATTCGGATTCGCTTCCTTCAGTTCGCGCACGCGGCCGAGGTCGGAGAAGACTTTCTCTTGTGCTTTTTCGCGCACCGAGCAGGTGTTGAACAGAATGACGTCCGCGTCTTCCGGGGTGTCGGTCTTGACGAGGCCTTCAGCCGCGCCGAGTACGTCGACCATTTTGTCGGAGTCGTACTCGTTCATCTGGCAGCCAAAGGTCTTTACATAAACTTTCTTGGTCATCGAATTTCGCCGGTCGCAGTGGTTAACCTGGGGGCGTCGTTTAAAAGGTGAAAGAGGGGCCAAACGTGCGGGCAGCGTGCGGACGGGCCGTGGGGCGGCGCGTGGGTTGCCTTTCCGGTCCACTTTCACGACACGTTTGCAGCGTAGCTCAATATTATAGCCCTTCATCGGATGAGGTTTCTGTCGCGGCCCGTGCTTCCGGCCGCTCCGGCGGCAGGCCCAGCAGGCCTTCCAGTTCGTCCGATACCTGCGCGAAGCGCTCGCTCAGGAAATCCAGCAACACGCGCACGCGCGGCGCCATGAAGCGGTTGCGGTGATAGAGCGCGTGCAGCGGCGCGTCTGGGTAGCGCCACTCGGGCAGCAGGATTTTCAGGCCGTCGGCGCGCAAGTCCGCTTCCACGTCCCACATCGACTTGATCACGATTCCATAACCGCGCAGCGCCCATTCGCGGGCCACCGCGCCGTCGTTGGTCTCGCGCGCGGTGTCGAACGGCACGGTGTAGTGCTGCACTTCGTCGCCGCGCGTGAAGCGCCATTCGTTGACGGGCCCGGACGCGGTGCCGAGCACGATGCAGTCGAAATTCGCCAGGTCGTGCGGATCCTTCGGCTCGCCGCGCCGCGCGATGTAGTCCGGCGACGCGCACAGCACGCGCCGGTTCGGCGCCAGTTTGCGCGCGACCAGCGAGCTGTCCTGCGGCACGCCGAAGCGGATCGCGAGGTCGATGTCTTCCTGCACCAGATTCGACAGCGAGTCCGACAGCGTGAGCGCGAAAGTCACCTCCGGGTAGAGCGCGTTGAACTCGTCGAGCCAATGCATCAGCAGATTACGGCCGAAGTCGGAGGTCGCGGAAATCCGCACCTTGCCGCGTACCACGCCCTGGCCGGCTTGCAGCGCGGCTTCGGCGTCGTCGAGCGATTGCAGCGCCTGGCGGCAGCAGTTGAGGTACAGCCGGCCTTCGTCGGTGAGCCGCAACTGGCGCGTGGTGCGCTCGAACAGGCGCGCTTTCAGGCCGGCTTCGAGCTTGGCCAGCCGCGCACTGGCTGCGGCGGGCGTCAGGCCCATCTTGCGGCCCGCCGCCGACAGGCTGCCTTGCTGCGCCGCTTCGACGAACAGGCGAATGTCACCGAGGTTATCCATCGCGGTCTTTCAAAAATAATTTGAAAATGCTTCAAATGCTACGCCAATTATCAAAACCACGCTGTCCGCCGACAATGCACTCCTCGAAAACCCTGATGTCCGCTGAGCCGCCAACGCCATGCAACTCGACCACGCGACGATCGTCACCGCCGATCTCGACACCGCCCGACGTTTTTTCGTCGAGGTCGTCGGGTTGACGGATGGCGCGCGGCCGCCGTTCCGGATCGACGGCAATTGGCTGTATGCGAACGGCCGGCCGGTGATTCATCTGATCGACGCGACGGTGCCGGCCCAGGCGGGAAAGGCGGCGCCGCGCATCGATCACATTGCGTTCCGGCTGGAGAGCGCCGGCGAATGGCAGATGTTGATCGGCCGGCTGCATACGGCGGACGTGCCCTACCAATTCGCCGAAGTGCCTCCGATGGGCCCGCAGCAAGCTGAATTGCAACTGTTCGTCGCGCTCGCGCCGGGTGTGGTCATCGAATTCGTGACCGCGCAACGCCACGCTCAGCACGCGCAACACGCTCGACTTTAGAACCTGGAGAAGAAAGATGCCCATTCCATTACTGGCGCTGGCGATTAGCGCATTTGCGATCGGCACCACCGAGTTCGTGATCATGGGCTTGCTGCCCGAGGTCGCGCACGATCTGGCGGTGTCGATTCCGTCGGCCGGTTTGCTCGTGAGCGGCTACGCGCTCGGCGTCGCGGTCGGCGCGCCGCTGCTCGCGGTGATCACCAGCAAGATGCCGCGCAAGCTCGCGCTGCAGTTGCTGATGGGCGTGTTCATCGTCGGCAACGTGCTGTGCGCGGTCGCTTCCAGCTATTCCGTGCTGATGATCGCGCGTGTCGTGACGTCGTTCGCGCACGGTTCGTTCTTCGGTATCGGCGCGGTGGTGGCGGCTTCGCTCGTGCCGGCCGAAAAGCGCGCGAGCGCGATTGCGCTGATGTTCACCGGCCTGACGCTGGCGAATGTGCTCGGCGTGCCGTTCGGCACCTTCATCGGCCAGGAGTTCGGCTGGCGCGCCGCGTTCTGGATCGTCAGCGTGTTGGGCGTGCTGTCGCTGGCGGGTGTGTCGGCGCTGGTGCCGAACCGTCACGATTCCGGTCCGGTCGGCCTCGGTCATGAAGTGCGCGTGCTGAAGGACCCGCAAGTCTGGAGCGCGCTCGCGATGACGGTGCTCGGCTTCGGTGGCGTGTTCGTCGTATTCACCTACATCGCGCCGATTCTCGAACAGGTCAGCGGCTTCTCGCCGCGCGGCGTGACGCTGATTCTGGTGCTGTTCGGCATCGGCCTGACGATCGGCAATACGGTGGGCGGCAAGCTCGCGGACCGCGCGCTGATGCCTTCGCTGATGGGCATCCTGGTCGCGCTCGCGGTGGTGATGGCGATCTTCGCGCGCACCAGCCATTCGCAGATGGCCGCGGCGATTACCGTGTTCGTGTGGGGCGTCGCCGCGTTCGCGACTGTGCCGCCGTTGCAGATGCGCGTGGTCGAGAAGGCGGCCGCGGCGCCGAATCTGGCTTCCACGTTGAACATCGGTGCGTTCAACGTCGGCAATGCGGGTGGCGCGTGGCTCGGCGGTCTCGTGATCAATCACGGCCATTCGCTCGATACGCTGCCGTGGGTTGCGGCGGCGGTCAGCGCGGTGGCTTTGCTGCTGACGTGGTTCGCGGCGCGGATGGATGCGCCGGCATCGACCGTGGCGCAGCGTGCCTGAACGCGCCTGAGTCTGCGGATCGGCATGCGGGCGCCCATATGAAAAATTCGCACAAGCTTTGCGAGAATCGTCCTCCGCAATGCTGATAACAGTGTGAAGATAACTTCGTTGGGCGCAGCCAGGGGCGATGCTATCTTGCTTCCACTAACCGCTTGCCCGCCGTCTGGCGGCGCTCCTGGAGGCAATCATGCATTCCCCGCTTGCGCTGGTTCGCGATCCCGCGGCTGACACCGAAGCGTCGCCGCGTGCCGCCGAACCCTTCGATGCACTTGAACATCTGGTCGGTGTGAATCTCGCCCGTTTGCGCGCCGAGCGGCAACTGTCGCTCGACGCCTTGGCCCGCGCTTCGGGCGTCTCGCGAGCGATGCTGGCGCAGATCGAGTCGGCGCGCAGCGTGCCGTCGATCAAGGTGCTGTGCAAGGTCGCTGCGGCGTTGAAAGTGTCGGTCGCGGCGTTTTTGCGGCGTCACGCGACTAACGGCTTCGAGCATCTGCCGGCTGAACGTTCGTCGCGCGTGGTCAGTTCGAATGGGCGCTATTCGGCGCGGCCGCTTTATCCCGACGCCGAGCCCACCGCCGCCGAGTTTCACGAGCTGCGTATTGCGCCGCTGCATACCGAGGCCGGCACGCGCCGCGCGCCGGGTACGACCGTGAATCTGGTGGTGAGCGAAGGCACGCTGGAAGTCAGCGTGCACGATCAGCGTCAATTACTGGCAACGGGTGATGCGATCGTCTTCGATGCCGACCAGCCGCACAGCCTGCGCAATCCGGGCGACACCGAAGCGCGCGCGTTTCGTGTGACGCTGAAGGCGGAATCGCCGCCGCGCTGGGATGTGCCTGCAGCGCACGATGCGACGCGGCAGACCGCGCCGGTTTAATGTAACGAGGCTTGGCTGCGTGGGCCTGGTCCCGCTTGCGTTTGCGCTGTTAAGCAGAGGTGTCCGTCTAATCAGTAGGGGTTGCGCTGCACATCCGGCGCGACTGTTGTATGCTTTGCCCGCCGGTCGATCCGGCAATCAGTGCGTCTTCAGGGCGGGGTGAAATTCCCCACCGGCGGTATGCCGGCAGCGCGACAGCGTTAGCCGACAAGCCCGCGAGCGCCCGCGTAGCAAGCGTCTTTCCAGCGTGGAAGACAACGCGGGGTCAGCAGATCTGGTGAGAAGCCAGAGCCGACGGTTAGAGTCCGGATGGAAGAAGATGTGCAGATAGCCATGTTCGTTTCCGTGGCGCTGCTTGTTGGTCGAGCGGTGCGCGAGCGGCGCTTTAAGCGGCGTTCAACGGTGCGTCTTTGTCTGTTTGCAATGCCCTGAAACGTTTTTCGCCCAACTTTTGCGATGAGCGTTTCAACTATGTCCTTTGCTACTTTTCCTGCTCCGTCGACGATTGCGGACGCCCCGAGGGAAGTCCCCTTGTGGGACGGACCGAATGAAGCCCCCTTGGGGGGCGACGCATTCCTCGATCTCCCGCTGCTCGCCATCGAAGCCGTTCCGCCGCGTATCGCCGCTGCCTTGCAAGCGATGCGCGAGGGCCGCGCCGTCGTGCTGCAAGACGATCTCGACCGTGAGAATGAAGCCGATCTGATCGTTTCCGCCGAGCGTCTTTCCGTCGAAACCATGGCGTTGCTGATCCGCGAATGCAGCGGCATCGTCTGCCTGTGCCTGCCCGACGACAAGATCCGCGCGCTCGAACTGCCGCCGATGGCCGTCAACAACGAAAGCCGTCATGGCACCGCGTTCACCGTCTCGATCGAAGCGCGCGATGGCGTGACGACCGGCGTGTCCGCGCTCGATCGCGTGACGACGATCCGCGCGGCAATCGCCGATACGGCGAAGCCTGCCGACATCGTGCGTCCGGGCCACGTGTTCCCGTTGCGTGCGATGCCGGGCGGCGTGCTGGCACGCCGCGGCCACACTGAAGGCACGGTGGATCTGGCGATTCTCGCGGGGTTGAAGCCGGCCGGCGTGCTGTGCGAATTGATGAACGCGGACGGCACGATGACGCGCGGCGCGGATGTGGAGCGTTTCGCCGCGCAACACAATCTGCCGATGCTGACGATCGCCGAACTGGTGGAATTCCGTCAGGCGCTGGCGACGGCACGTGAATGCGTGGCCGACGAGGCGTGATGCGCGTATCCGCGCTGACAGTTGTTCGATAAAAAAGCCGGCGATTCAGCCGGCTTTTTTCTTGCGGTCACGACGAGCCGTTAACCGCTATGACTGCACGTCGCCGAACTCGCCACGCACGCCTGCGTCGATCAACGCGGGCAGCTCATCCATATGTTTCATGATGCGTGTCATGCCCATCTTGCGCAGTGCGTCCGCATAGCCGTCGGGGATATGACTCGCGCCGACGAAGGCGATCGTCTTCATGCCCGCCGCGCGCGCTGCATTCAAGCCGGCCACGCTGTCTTCCACGACGATGCAGCGGGACGGCTCCACACCCAGCGTCCTGGCGGCGAACAGATACACATCCGGATAAGGCTTTGGCCGCGCGACCTGTTCGGCGCTGAAAATCCGCTCGCCGAAAATCTGCTGCAAACCCGCGCGCCGCACCGACGCGTTGACACGCGCCATCCGGCTGTTCGACACGACCGCGGCCGGCAGCGTCACGCGTTGCAAGGCGTCGCGCACGCCGTTGATCGGACTGAGCGACGCCGCTAGCGCCAGCTCGACGTTGTGTTCGACGGTGTTGAGGAAATCCGCCGGCAGGGTGACGTCGAACGACTTCTCGATGCCTTCGAGAAAGCGCGACGTCTGTTGGCCGAAGGCCGTTTTGACGGCCGGTTCGAAGTCGAGGCCGGGGAAGGTAGCGGACAGCGTTTCGAGGAGCACGTGGTCAGCGATGATTTCGCTGTCGACGAGCACGCCGTCGCAGTCACAAATGAGGTGGTCGATCATGCGTTAAAACGGAAAGCGAGAAGCGCATGAGCAAGACGGTTGCAAGCTCATGCGCGGAGATTGAAAGCAACATGATACGTGCTTTGGCGCCGCCTGCGCGGCGCCGTCGCTTGCCGTCCTCGCGTTTCCTTACGGCGCAATCAGTGCGCGTGCAGGTACATATACAGCGTTGCTGCCACCGCGCCGCCCAGCAACGGGCCGCAGACCGGAATCCACGAATAACGCCAGTCGCTGTCGCGCTTGCCCGGAATCGGCAGCAGCGCGTGCATCAGGCGCGGCGACAGGTCGCGCGCCGGGCTCATCGCGTAACCGGTCGGGCCGCCGAGCGAGATACCGATGCCGAGCACCAGCAAGCCGACCGGCAAGGCGTCGAGCGCGCCCAGACCGACTTGCGGCGACGCCAGATACAGTACGCCGAGAATCAGCACGAAGGTCGCGATCATTTCGGTCAGCAGGTTATGCGGCACGCTGCGAATCGCCGGCGACGTGCAGAACACGCCGAGCTTCACGTCGGCATCGCCTTCTTTCGCGAAATGCTGACGATACGCGACCCACACGAGCAGGGCGCCCGCCATGCCGCCGAGCATTTGCGCCGCGACGTAGCCGGGGACCTTGGCCCAGGCGAACTTACCGGCCAGCGCGAGGCTGATCGTCACGACAGGATTCAGATGTGCGCCGCTAAAAGAAGCGGTGACGTACACGGCGATGAACACGGCCATCGCCCAGCCCATCACGATCACAATCAGGTCCGCGCCTTTACCTTTGGTGCGCGCGAGCAGCACGTTGGCGACCGCGCCGTCGCCGAGCAGCACCAGAAGGGCTGTGCCGATGAATTCCGCAATGTAAGGAGACATTATTGGTTGTCCGAAATATAGTTATTAGGGAAGCCGCTAGAGGAAGCGGCTTCGTTATGTCGAAAGGTGTTTTATGGAGCGGTGAAATGCGCGGTCAGGGCGTGTCGGCCCAGGCCTTCGCGGCGCGAATCGCGCGCTGCCAGCCGTCGAGGCATTCCTTGACGTCGGCTTGTTCGAGCGCGGGCGTGAAGCGGCGATCGAGCTTCCACTGGCTTTGCAGTTCGTCGACGTCCTTCCAGTAGCCAACCGCGAGACCGGCCAGATACGCCGCGCCCAATGCGGTGGTTTCCGACACCTGCGGGCGTACTGCGTCGACGCCGAGAATGTCTGCCTGGAACTGCATCAGCAGATTGTTCGCGCAAGCGCCGCCGTCCACGCGCAGCTCGCCGATGCGAATACCGGAATCGGCTTCCATCGCCTTCAGCACGTCGAGCGACTGGTACGCGATCGAATCGAGCGCGGCGCGTGCGATATGCGCCGAGGTCGTGCCGCGCGTCACGCCGAACAGCGTGCCGCGAGCGCGGGCATTCCAGTGCGGCGCGCCGAGACCGGCAAACGCGGGCACCAGATACACGCCGTCACTATGCGGCACGCTGCGCGCCATCGTTTCGATGTCCGCCGCGTGCTTGATGATGCCGAGGCCGTCGCGCAGCCATTGCACCACGGCGCCGCCGATAAAGATGCTGCCTTCGAGCGCGTAGTTGATCTGGTCGCCGATCTGCCACGCGATCGTGGTGACGAGGTTGTTCTTCGATTCGATCGGCCTGTCGCCGGTGTTCATCACGAGGAAGCAGCCCGTGCCGTAGGTGTTCTTCACCATGCCCGATTGCGTGCACATCTGACCGAACAGCGCAGCGTGCTGGTCGCCGGCGATGCCCGCGAGCGGAATCTTCGACGCGAACACGGTGGTCTTGGTCGGCCCATACACTTCCGATGAAGCCCGCACTTCCGGCAACATGCTGCGCGGAATGTCGAGCGCTTCGAGCAGTTCGTCGTCCCACTTCAGCGTGTGGATGTTGAACAGCATCGTGCGCGACGCGTTGGTCACGTCGGTGACGTGCAGGCCGCCCTTGGTGAAATTCCACACCAGCCAGCTGTCGACCGTACCGAACGCGAGGCGTCCTTGCTTTGCCTTTTCGCGCGCGCCTTCGACGTTGTCGAGAATCCAGCGGATCTTGGTCGCCGAGAAATACGAGTCGATCGGCAGACCGGTTTTCGCGCGGACTTTTTCTTCGAGACCTTGCTCTTTGAGCTGGTCGCAGAAGTCGGCGGTGCGGCGGTCTTGCCAGACGATCGCGTTGTAGATCGGATGCCCGGTTTCGCGGTCCCACACGATGGTGGTTTCGCGCTGATTGGTGATGCCGATCGCGGCGATCGACGTGCCGTTCATGCCGGCGCGCGTGACGGCTTCGGCGGCGACGCCGGCCTGGGTCGACCAGATTTCCTGCGGATCGTGCTCGACCCAACCCGGGCGCGGATAGATTTGCTGGAATTCTTTCTGAGCGGTCGACACGACATTGCCGAGCCGGTCGAATAGCATCGCGCGGGAGCTGGTGGTGCCTTGGTCAAGCGCGAGGATGTACTGATCCTGCATTGTGTCTTCTCCATGCGTTTTATGAATCGCCGGAATGCGAACCGGCGACGGGAACGGCTTGTTGTTTTAAGCGGGCTGCAACAGCTTGCGGTGATGCGTCCCGGCTTTGTCCGTAGCCGAGGGGTAAAGCTTTCAGGTTGTGCGATCGGGCCGCGTTGCGTTGGCCTTACGCGTTCTGTTTTTGTCTGGCCGGCTCGCGGGCGAACCACGCGTCGATCTCGTGCGTGACCGACTCCAGCGTGCCGGGCTCGACGTGCAAACCGAGCTTCGAGCGGCGCCACAACACGTCCTGTGCGCTGCGCGCCCATTCGATGTCGCGCAGATAAACGAGTTCGGCTTCGTGGAGACCCGGCGCGAATGTGTTGCCGAGCTCGGCGAGCGAGCGCGCGTTGCCGATCACATCCTTGACTCGTGTGCCATACGCGCGGGCGAGGCGATGCGCCAGTTCGGCGGGCAGCCACGCATGCTGCTGCTTGAACTGGGCGAGAAAGCGCTCGAAGTTGGCTTGCGGAATATCGCCGCCCGGCAACGGCGCGCCGGCCGTCCACGAAGGCGCGTTGTTTTGCAGCGCTTGCGCGAGTTTGTCGACGGCTTCTTCGGCCAGCTTGCGGAATGTCGTAATCTTGCCGCCGAACACCGACAACAGCGGCGCTTCGCCCGCGGGTGCGTCGAGTTCGAGCGAGTAATCGCGGGTGACCGCCGACGGGTTGTCCGCGCCTTCTTCTTCGAGCAGCGGACGCACGCCCGAGTAGGTCCAGCGTACGTCTTGTGGCGTGATCTTCTGCTTGAAGTAGCGGTTGATCGAATCGCACAGATACTGCGTTTCGTCCGGCGTGATCGCGACTTGCGACGGATCGCCGCGATACTCGATATCGGTCGTGCCGATCAGCGTGTAGTCGTGTTCGTACGGAATCGCGAAGATGATCCGCTTGTCCGGGTTCTGGAAGATGTACGCATGATCGTGTTCGAACAGGCGCCGCGTGACGATGTGGCTGCCTTTCACGAGGCGCACGCTGTGCGTTGCTTCCCGGCCGAGTGCGCCTTGCAGCAGTTCGCCGACCCACGGGCCCGCCGCGTTCGCAATCGAGGCGGCGCGCACGTCGAGGATCGTGCCGTCGGCGCGCTTGAGTTGCGCGCGCCATTCGCCGCCGGCGCGCACCGCGCTCAGCAGCTTGGTGCGCGTGAGAATCTTCGCGCCGCGTTCCTGCGCGTCCAGCGCGTTCAGCACGACCAGGCGCGCGTCATTGACCCAGCCGTCCGAATACACGAAACCGCGTTTGATCGAATCGACCAGCGGCGCGCCCGCCGGATGGCGGCGCATATCGATGCCGCGCGAGCCGGGCAGCAGTTCGCGTTTGGCGAGATGATCGTAAAGAAAGAGGCCGGCGCGGATCAGCCAGGCGGGGCGTAGATCGGGCATGTGCGGCATCACGAAGCGCAGCGGCCACATGATGTGCGGCGCCGCGCGCAGCAGCGTTTCGCGCTCCTGCAAGGCTTTGCGCACCAGCCCGAACTCGCGGTACTCGAGGTAGCGCAGGCCGCCGTGAATCAGCTTCGTGCTGGCCGACGACGTATGCGCGGCCAGATCGTCCTGTTCGCAGAGCAACACCGACAGGCCACGGCCCGCCGCATCGCGTGCGATGCCTGCGCCGTTGATCCCGCCGCCCACGACGAGCAAATCGTACTTTGAGCCTTGCGTCACCTGCTGTGTCCCCTACGCCGTATTCGGAAGCTATCTGAAAAAACTATCGAACCGATAGTGTTCATTTTCGAACTTTAATGAACATATTCGAAAAAGTAAAGTTCGATTTGTCTAAGAATTCCTCTAACGGTTAGCCAGGGCGGTGGCGCAACGCGCGGCCTCGGACGATACTCTCGGCAGCAGCCATATCGAGGTGAATTCATGCGTGGACTTTGGATGATCGGCGCGGCGGCGCTTGTCGCGGGATGCGTCAGCACGCCGAGCTTGAACGGGACGAGGGGCGCGCCGTCGTTCGCGTCGCTGCAACAGATGTGCAGCGCCCAGACGGTCGACTACGGTAACGACGCGCAAGGCGTCTACGTGACGCTGTTCGATGCGTACGTGGCGAATCGGCGCGGCAGGCTATCGAAGGATGACTACTGTGCGTTCCAGACGTCGATCGCGCAGCACTACACGAGCCTGGGCGCGAGCAGCGACCCGCAGGCGCGGAATCAGTGGGTCACGTTCTTTACCGACCAGCGCGTCAAGGCGTTGAGCTGGCGCGCGGCGGTCGATCCGACCTTGCGCAGCGGCTGAGTTTTTCGCTCGGTTTCCGGATCAGGTTCCTGCTAAGGTTCCTGCGCAGTTTCCCGATTAGCGCGCTCAGGCTTGGGCGCGCTGCGGCTGCGCGCCGCGCCATAACATCTGGCGAATCTGCGCGAGCACGGCCTCGCGCGTCGGCGCCTTGCTCGCGGCGGGCTGCTGCGCTTGCGGCAGCGGCAGATGATTGGCGAGCGCCAGCATCGTGAAGCCGTGCAGGCTCGCCCAGTACGCGTAGCCGATCAACTGTGGGTCGCCTTCCAGAATGCCCGCGGCGACGAGCCGCTCGAAGTGCGCGCCGAGCATGTGCCACGCTCGCTGCGACGCGGCCGCGAGTTCCGGGTAGCCGCTTTCCTGCTGCGTCAGATCGAACATCAAACGGTACGCGTGCGGTTCGTCGAGCGCGAACGCAACGTACGCGTCGCTGACGGCCGAGTGGTTGGTCTCCGGAGCCTGCCTCGCGGCTGCCTCCAGACGCGCCGCGAAGCGGTTGAACGCCGCGGCGCGGACCATCGCGAGAATCTCGTCCTTGTCGCGGAAGTAGCGGTAGGGTGTCATCGCGCTGCAACCCAGCTCTTTCGCCAGTTCGCGCATCGTCACGCCCTGCGCGCCGCGCGTGGCGAAGGCGTGCTCGGCCACGCGCCGCATGGTTTCGCGGAATTGCTGGATGTCGTCGGAGGAGAGCGTTTTTGGCATGCGCGAAGGCAGAGGGTCCGTCGCGTCAATTTACTGTGTAAATGAATTGGGCACAACAAAACGTCCGCGTGAGCGGACCGACGGCTTTGCAGAAACAGAATGCGAGGCAGCTTTCAAGGGCGCGCGCCTCATGAAACTGGCAACAGCCAGCGCGCAGCCCGCCTTCATGCTGCCGAACGTCGACCGCACAGGCCGACGTACCGGGAAAAACACTACGAGAAACGTTTGATAGCTCGAATTGCGCTGTCGCCGGTTTCGGTCACGCGCCATTGTTCGTTGCCCGACGCGAGTCGTTCGAGTTGTACGAGCTGGCGTTCCAGCAGGGCGTCGAGTTCTTCTCGCTCCATATCGACTTGATTGGGAGCGTCCTTGACGAGCAACAACGTGGCGAATTCATGCGGACTCAGCATCGTTTCTCTCCATGTCAAGCTAGCGCGGACGGCCTTGCCGGCGACTGGCCAGATGCCAGTGGAGTCCGCTAGAGGATCAGGCGGGAAATACGGCTAATACACACAGGTTCACGCAACCGGCACCACGCGCAACGCGGAACGGACGCCGGGGAACTGGAGTGTAGTCAACCGCACGTTAAACACCAAATGGGCCCTAGTAAATTTTTCCTTTGACAATTGCGCCATGCAGAGGCGGTTTAGGACAGCGGCCAAATGCTTGATTTCACTCGAAGTTTTGCGTGCGCTGCAACATGGCGGAAGATGCCTGGGCTTACTCCGCGATGTACACCTGGCAGCCGGCGGCGGTCAGCGTTTCGGCCATCTCGGCCGGCGGTGCGGCGTCGGTGAAAAGCGCGTCGATCTGATCCAGATGACCCTGGCGAACCAGCGCCGGACGGCCGAACTTCGAATTGTCGGCGGCGAGGAAGACCGTGCGTGCGTGCTGGATGATCGCCTCGGCGACGCGCACTTCGCGCGTGTCGAAATCGCGCAGCGTCCCGTCCGTCTCGATGCTCGACGTGCCGATGATCGCGAAGTCCACCTTGAACTGGCGGATGAAGTCGATCGCCAGTTCGCCGACGATCCCTTTGTCCCAAGGCCGCACGATGCCGCCTGTCACCAGCACTTCGCAATCCGGATAGCCGCTCATCATGCTGGCGACGTTCAGATTGTTGGTAATCACGCGCAAACCGCGATGCCGGTTGAGCGCACGCGCGACTTCTTCAGTGGTGGTGCCGAGGTTGATGAAGAGAGAAGCCTGGTCAGGAATGTGAGTGGCCACTAGCGCCGCGATGCGCCGCTTCTCTTCATGGAACATCCGCTGACGCGCGGTGTACGAGACGTTCTCGGAGCTCGTCGGCAGACTCGCGCCGCCGTGATAGCGGCGCAGCAGGTTCATGTCGGCGAGCCAGTTGACGTCGCGGCGGATCGTCTGCGGCGTCACGTCGAAGTGGGCCGCGAGGTCGTCCACGGTCACGAAGCCGTCGCGTTGCACCCACTCCAGCAGTTCCTGTTGCCGGGCGTTGAGAGTCAGGCGGGGGTCTCGGGTCATGTGTCTCGGGTCGTGGGTTTTTGTCGCTGCCGCCCGGCCACCAGCGGGGTGCGCCGGGCCGGAGAGCGAGCGATGCGTGAGCAGGAGTGAGCGTATTGTAAGACCTTCGCACGCCTTGTCTGCCAACTCGTGCGACACGGGTGAGATCGGCGCCGACCCATTCAGGCTATTTACGCATTTATTCATTTGATAAATGAATTTGTTTTTTGTGTCGGATCGCGCTGCAATCCGAGGTTCTCCATTTCACCGTCTTACCACGGTTTCCGGCGTCCCCCAGGGAGGCGGCCCGTGCTTTTGAGAGTGTCCGACATGACTGGTTTCAACTGGCAAAACCCCTATCCGACGCCGCGTCTGCCTGTATTCGCGCGCAACATCGTTTCGACGTCGCATCCGCTCGCCGCGCAAGCCGGGCTGCGGATGCTGTGGAAGGGCGGCAATGCCGTCGATGCGGCGATCGCGGCGGCTGCCGCCATCACGGTGGTCGAGCCGGTGTCGTGCGGCCTGGGCGGCGATGCATTCGCGCTGGTGTGGGACGGCAAGAAGCTGCATGGCCTGAATGCGTCGGGTGTGTCGCCGGCGGCGTGGAATGTCGATTACTTCAAGCGCAAGTACGGCGAGGAAAACGGCCTTGCGAAGCAGCCCAAACGCGGCTGGGACGCGGTGACGGTGCCGGGCGTGATCGCCGGCTGGGAAGCGCTGCATCAGAAATTCGGTTCGCTGCCGTTTGCCGATCTGATGGAGCCGGCCATTGAAATCGCCGAGCGCGGTCATGCGCTCGCGAGCATCGTCGCGTACAAATGGGCGGCGGCGGTGCCCGAATTGAAAGACCAGCCGGGCTTCGCGCAAACCTTCATGCCGCGCGGCCGTGCGCCGGAAGTCAGCGAACTGGTGCGCTTTCCCGGCCACGCGAAGACGCTGCGCAAGCTCGCCGAGCAAGGCCCGCGGGCTTACTACGAAGGCGAGATCGCCGAGCAGATCGCCGCCTTTGCGCGTGAAGGCGGCGGCGCGCTGAGCGTCGACGATCTGCGCAATTACCGCGCGGATTGGGTCGAGCCGATCGGCAAGGATTATCGCGGCTACACCGTGCACGAAATTCCGCCGAACGGCCAGGGTATTGCGGCGCTGATCGCGCTCGGCATCCTCGAAAAATTCGACGTGAGCCCGCTGAAGGTCGACAACGTCGAATCGCAGCATTTGCAGATCGAAGCGATGAAGCTGGCGTTCGCCGATGTGTATCGCTACGTCGCCGATCCGCGATCTATGGAAGTCACGCCCGAGCAGATGCTCGACGACGCGTACCTCACGTCGCGCGCCAGGCTGATCGATCCCAGGCGCGCGACCCACTTCAACTTCGGCATGCCGAAGGCCGGCGGCACGATCTACATGTCGGTGGCCGACGAACGCGGCATGATGGTGAGCTTCATCCAGTCGAACTACATGGGCTTCGGCTCGGGCATCGTGGTGCCCGGCAGCGGCATCGCGCTGCAGAACCGCGGTTGCGGTTTCTCGATGGACCCGAAGTCGCCGAATGTGGTGGAAGGCGGCAAGCGGCCGTTCCATACGATCATCCCGTCGTTCCTCACGCAGCAGGCGGACGGCAAGCAGGAAGCGGTGATGAGCTTCGGCGTGATGGGCGGCGACATGCAGCCGCAAGGTCATTTGCAATCGATCGTGCGGATGCTCGACTACGGTCAGCAGCCGCAGGCGGCGTGCGATGCGCCGCGCTGGAAGGTCAACCGCGACTTCACGATCGATATCGAATCGACGCTCGATCCGAAGACCGCGGTGGCGTTGCAAAACCTGGGCCACACGATCAAGTCGATCGACGATCCGTACATGGACTTCGGCTCCGGCCAGTACATCTGGAAGCTCGACCGTAACGATCCGGAGCGTGGCTACGTGGCGGCGAGCGATAGCCGTCGCGACGGGCTGGCAGCCGGGTTCTAAGCGATTCAAACGAAGCGCGGCGCCGCGTGAGCGGCCGCGCTTTGTTGTATCCGTTGACGATGCATGACGCATGCTGGCGGAGCGAACCGATCGGCAATTAAAGCAAGGCATCGCGCGCAATCGCGATGGGCTGCGCGCGACAGCCGGGCATCGAGCGCTTCGAGCGCATTCAGCGCGTCAAATACCAGACAGGGCAGGAGACATCATGGACATCCCCGCGTCGCAATCCGCGACAGCTTTTCCTCATCCCACGCCCGCACCACTTTCCAAAGCAATGGTGCGGCGTATTGTGTTTTCGTCGTCGGTCGGCAATGCGCTCGAGTGGTTCGACTTTCTGGTCTACGGCTACTTCGCGACCATCATTGCGAAACAGTTCTTCCCCATGCAGGACGAGTGGCTCTCGACGCTGCTCGCCATCGCCACCTTCGGCATCTCGTTCCTGATGCGGCCGTTGGGCGCGGTGGTGTTGGGCATCTACGGCGATCGCAAAGGCCGCAAGGCGGCGCTGACGCTCGCCATCCTTCTGATGATGGTCGGTACCTTCACGATGGCGGTGATGCCACCGTATGCGTCGATCGGCATCGCAGCGCCGGTGCTGATTCTGCTCGCGCGGCTGGTACAAGGTTTCGCGGTGGGCGGCGAGTTCGGCAGCGCGACCGCCTTCATGGTCGAGCACAGTGCGTCGAGGCGAGGCTACTATGCGAGCTGGCAATTCGCCAGCCAGGGTCTCGCAGCGATCACCGCGGCGGCTTTCGGTTCGCTGTTGACCGCATGGATGCCACCCGGGCAGCTCAATAGCTGGGGCTGGCGCATTCCGTTCATCTTCGGTTTGCTGGTCGGGCCGGTTGGTTACTACATCCGTTCGCATCTGGACGAGACGCCGGAGTTTCTCGCGCTGCGCGAAGCGCGCCGGATAGCGGGCAGCAGCGAGGGCAAGAGCGAGGAGAAGGGCGCGTCGTTCGCTAATCAGTGGGTGAATCTGCTGCTGGCCGTGGGCATCGTCGCTCAATCGACGGTCGGCGTGTATGTGCTGCAACTCTATATGCCGATGTACGCCGTCAAGCAACTGCATATGCCGGCGGCGGCGTCGTTCGGCGTGGTGGTGCTCAACGGCGGCTTGCAGTTCGTGTTGTCGCCGGTGATGGGCGCATTGTCCGACCGCATCGGCCGGATTCGCATCATGCTGACGACGTCGGTCCTGATGGGCGCACTGATCTACCCGATGTTCGCTTTGCTGCAGACCCATCCGACCATCGGCTGGCTGTTGCTGCTGCAAGGTACGGCCGGCATCTTCAAGGCCGCTTACTCGGGGCCGATGCCCTCGCTGATGTCCGAGATCTTCCCGACGCAAGTGCGCTCGACAGGTCTTTCAATCGGTTACAGCATTGGCGTGACGATCTTCGGCGGCTTTGCGCCGACGATCGTAGAGACGTTTATACATTTGACCGGTGACAAGCTTGCGCCAAGTTACTACGTGTTGACTGCCGCGGTGCTGTCGGGCACGTCGCTCGCCATCGTCGCGTGGCGCATGCGGCGCGTGCGGCATGCCGAACGGGTTCAGCACGCGTGATCCAGCGTTTTGGCGTGCGTTTATTGCAGCGCGGCGAAGATTGCCGCGCCTGACTTCGAGGCAATCTTCGAGGCAATGTATCCACATACAAGCCAGCTCCTTGAGCTGGCTTTTTTTGCGCCGTCCGCGCGCCTTTTTATTTCTGACTGAATAATTCGACTACCTTGGTATTGGAACTGCGGCGGTCCGGCATGGTCTGTGCTGGGTTATCTGCAGAGTTGTGAAACACCGGCTAAGATGCAAGATACAAGGGGTTAACTCTAATTCAAGGCGCTGTATCTGACACGGCGAACCGTCCTGACGAGAGCGGGCGGTTTCGAGCACGCTCCACGAGTCGATACAGCTTTGGGAGCAAGACACGATGCACACTGAGCTGAACCATGTGATGCCCTGGCGGATCGAGGATATCGACCTTACCCGCATCGATCGCCAGAAGGCCGTCGCTAACGAAGATCTGCTGCTGCTGTTGTGCGCCGCTTCGTTTATCGAAAGCGGCTCGGATCTCTACACCAGCAATCTGAGCACCTTCTTCGACGGCGATCCGGAAGTCTCGGCCTGGCTCAACAACGAATGGGAGCCGGAAGAATTGCAGCACGGCCGGGCGCTCAAGACGTACGTCGCTTACGTCTGGCCCGAGTTCGACTGGGACACGGCGTTCCGCAATTTCTTCGAAGAGTATTCGCTGACCTGTTCGGTGGAAGACTTCGAAAAGAGCCGCGCGCTCGAGATGGTGGCGCGCTGTGTCGTGGAAACAGGCACGGCTACGCTGTATCGCGCGATCGGCGAATGTTCGGACGAACCGGTGCTCAAGCAGATCACCGACAACATCCGTACCGACGAAGTCCGCCATTACAAGCACTTTTTCAAGTACTTCAAAAAGTACAACAAGATTGAAGGCAACGGTCGTCTCGCCGTGCTCGGCGCGTTGATGCGCCGCGTGATGGAGATCAAGAACGAAGACTCGGAGATCGCGTTGCGGCATGTATTCGCGATTCGTTATCCTGAGCGCGTGCACGATTCGGCTTATAACCGTGAGCGCGCGGCACGGATCAACGCGCTGGTGCGCCGCAATCTGTCGGCGGACATGTGCGTGAAGATGCTGCTCAAGCCGCTCGATCTGCCGGCCAAGATTCAGCCGGGCGTGCATTATCCGCTCGCGAAAATCACGCAACATGTGTTTTTCCGTTGAACCTCTTATCTCTGACGTAACGGTATGAAAAACGAATGGCCCGCACAAGCGGGCCATTCGTTTTTCAAGGCATGATGTGCTTTTCGACCCGCGCGATGTTCGCGACCTTCACTGACCGGACCAAGACGATGAGCGATTCACCTGTACCCGAACATCCGCTCGAACAGACCGTGTTCGACGAATGGCCCGACGCTGTCCGCACGCTGTTCGACGGCTCGTCGCTCGCGAGCAAGAAGGGCTTCACTGCGTCGCTGCTGACTATAGATACGAACGGTCATGTGCGTACGTCGCTGCTCGGCGTCGGCGAGTTGTATGCGCCCGATTCGCGCACGCTGTGCATCGCGTTATGGCCGCAGGCGCGGGCCGCGCGCGCGATCGCGCAAAGCGGCCGGGCCGCGCTGACGTTTGTCTGCGATGAGGCGTTTTATCAGGTGCAACTGCTTGTGACGCCGCTCACGGCCGTCGAAGGCGATGACAGCGGCCTGGCGTATCTGATCGGCTCGATCGATACCGGTGAGGCGCAAAGCGTTCGTTATGCGCGCCTGACAGGCGGCATCACGTTCGAACTGCAAGGGGAAGGGAAGGCAGTGCTCGATCGATGGGAACGGCAGATCGAGCACCTGAAGCAAGCAGCCGCTGCGGCCAACCGTAGGGACTAACGCCCCGCAGTCAGCCGGTCAGCGGCTTTGAATCTCAACGGCCGCGCTGGCCGCTGCGCGACGGTTGGCCGCCACGCGGCGCATCGTTGCGCGGCTTCGCGCCACCCAGCAATGCACCCGGATTGCCGCCTTGCGGCTTACCGCCCTGCGGTTTGCGCGGCGCATGTTGCGCGGCGCTGCCTTCATGCGCCGCCGCGCGCGGCTTGTCGTCGTGACGTTGGCCATCCCGGCGCGGCTGGCCGCCGGCGCCCGCAGGCTTCGCACCTTGCGGCCTCGGCTTTTGCTGACCGTTCGCCGGACGCTGATCCGAACGTTGCGCCGGTTTTGCCGGCGAAGCGCCGTCGCGCCGGGCGCCGTCGCGCTTCGGGGCGCCTTGACCCTGACGCGGCTGACGGCCGCCGCCGCCACCCTGGCCGCGGCGCAGAATCGGCTCCGGCTTCGCATTCGGATCCGGCTCGAAGCCCGCAATCACTTCCTGCGGCACCGGACGCTTGATCAGCTTCTCGATGTCCTTCAGCAACTGCAGTTCGTCGACGCACACCAGCGAGATTGCTTCGCCCGTTGCGCCTGCACGGCCCGTGCGGCCGATGCGGTGCACGTAGTCTTCCGGCACGTTCGGCAGGTCGAAGTTGACCACATGCGGCAGTTGATCGATATCGATGCCGCGTGCGGCGATGTCGGTCGCGACCAGCACTTGCAGCGTGCCGTCCTTGAACTCGGCGAGCGCGCGCGTACGGGCCGACTGGCTCTTGTTGCCGTGAATCGCCAGTGCGCTGATGCCGTCTTTGGTTAGCTGTTCAGCGAGCCGGTTCGCGCCGTGCTTCGTGCGCGTGAACACCAGCACCTGGAACCAGTTGTGCTGCTTGATCAGATGCGTGAGCAGTTCGCGCTTCTTGTCGCGATCGACCGGGTGAATCTTTTGCGCGACCGTCTCAGCCGTCGTGTTGCGGCGTGCGACTTCGATCAGCGCCGGCGAGTCGAGCAGGTTGTCGGCGAGGGTCTTGATCTCGTCGGAGAAGGTGGCCGAGAACAGCAGGTTCTGACGCTTCGGCGGCAGCTTCGCGAGCACGCGCTTGATGTCGTGGATGAAGCCCATGTCGAGCATGCGGTCGGCCTCGTCCAGCACGAGGATCTCGAGATGCGACAGATCGATGGTCCTCTGCTGCATGTGGTCGAGCAAGCGGCCCGGCGTCGCGACGACGATGTCCACGCCGCTGCGCAGCGCGCCGATTTGCGGATTGATGCCGACGCCGCCGAACATCACGGTCGACTTCAGCTTCAGGTACTTGCCGTAGGCGCGCACGCTTTCTTCGACCTGTGCGGCCAGCTCACGCGTCGGCGTGAGGATCAGCGCACGTACGGCGCGCTTGCCCGAGGCCGTGGCGACGGCGGGCATGGTGTTCAGACGCTGCAGGATCGGCAGCGTAAAGCCGGCGGTCTTGCCGGTGCCGGTTTGCGCGCCGGCCAGCAGATCGCCGCCGTTGAGCACGGCGGGAATCGCTTGCGTCTGGATCGGAGTCGGCGTGGTGTAGCCGAGTTCGTGTACAGCGCGGACCAACGGTTCGGACAAGCCGAGGGAATCAAAAGACATAAAAGCTCTTTGCAATGCAGTTTTGCGAACGGCACAAACGGGCCCAAGCGGGCACAAACGAGCCCAAGCGCGGCATGAACACGCCTCTATGGCGCGTTCGAGGCCAAAGCCCAGTTCCGGTCGCGGAGAAATCGGCGGCACGCTCAAACACGTGCCGAATGCTTCAACGCGCTATGCAGACACGTTGACTGGCCTTAAGTTGCATTTCGCCGCCGTGGCGTGTCACGCGACGTAGCGCGCGACACTGACGAATTGACACAGACTGCCCGCCAGTACGAACAGGTGCCAGATACCATGTCCGTGCCGGATGCGCTCGTCGTTAATGAAGAAGTAGATGCCGGCGCTGTAGATGACTCCGCCGGCCACGAGCCAGGCGGTACCCGCTGCCGGTAAGGCTTGAACCAGCGGGCGGACGGCAACGAGCGCGAGCCATCCCATCAATACATACAGCACCATCGAAACGCTGCGGGTGCGTCGCCCGAGCGTCAGTTCCTGCACGATGCCGAGGGCGGCAAGCCCCCAGCTTACGCCGAATAGCGACCAGCCCCACGGTCCGCGCAACGTGACAAGCGTGAACGGGGTGTAGCTGCCGGCGATCAGCAGGTAGATCGCCGAATGGTCGCATTTTTGCAGAACGGCCTTCACGCGCGGGTTGCGCACGCTGTGGTAAAGCGTCGAGATAGCATACAGCACGAACAGCATCGCACCGTAGACACTGAAACTGACCACCTTGTACGCGTCGCCGTCGAGCGCGCCCATTGTCACGAGCGCAGCAAGCCCCGCCACCGACAGCACGGCGCCGACGAGGTGGGTAATGCTGTTGAAGCGCTCACCGACATGCACGGCTCTTTCCTCCTGCGCGGTTTCATAAGGGCAAATGTGCCGACATGATACCGGTCCTGAAAAAACGAAGGGCGCGGCCGCTTTTTTCGCAGGCCGCGCCCCGGGTGCATCTAACGCTGCTTAGTCGAGCGGCGCCGAACGCAGATCAGCCACTTGCTGCGGCGACACCGCCGTGCCGTGGTTGCCCCACGACATACGGATGTACGTCACAACGGCTGCGACTTCCTGATTCGACAGCGCTTGCGCGAACGGCGGCATGCCGTACGGATGCGGGTTGGCTGCCGTGCTCGGCGGGTAACCGCCGTTCAGCACCATACGGATCGGGTTGACCGCCGACGGCATCTGGATCGACTGGTTGTTCGCGAGCGGCGGGAAGGCCGACGGCATGCCGAGGCCATTTTCCGCGTGACACTTGGCGCAGTTGTCAGCGTAGATCTTCTGACCTTGTTTCAACAGTTCGCCGCCGAACTTTTCCGACGTTTCGAGTTGCAACGGCTCCGGCGCCTCGCTCTTTTGCGGAATCGTCTTCAGATATGTCGACATTGCCTTGATATCGTCGTCCGACATGTACTGCAGGCTGTTGTGAACCACTTCGGCCATCGGGCCGAACACCGCGCCGCGCTGCGACACGCCGGTCTTCAGCAGATCCGAGATGTCTCTGATATCCCAGTCGCCGAGGCCCGCTTCCTTGTTCGACGTCAACGAAGGTGCGTACCAGTTTTGCAGCGGGATCAGACCGCCTGCAAATGCAGCCGAATTGACCGGACCGCCCATCGCGTTGATCGACGTATGGCACATGCCGCAGTGGCCGAGGCCTTCGATCAGGTACGCGCCGCGGTTCCATTCGACCGACTTGGTCGGATCGGCCTTGTACTCGCCTTCACGGAAGAACAGCGTGCGCCAGCCGATCAGCAGGTTGCGGTTGTTGAACGGGAACTTCAGTTCGTGCGGACGGCTTGCGACGTTGACCGGCGTGACCGAGCGCAGGTACGCGTAGATCGCGTCCGAGTCGGCGCGCGTGACCTTCGTGTAGCTCGTGAACGGGAAGCCCGGATACAGCAGGCTGCCGTCTTTCGAACGGCCGGTGTGCATCGCGCGATAGAAGTCGTCTTGCGTCCACTTGCCGATACCGTACTGGTCATCAGGCGTGATGTTCGGCGTGAACATCGTGCCGAACGGCGTAGCCATCGGCAGGCCGCCGGCGAACTCCTTGCCGCCGCGCACCGTGTGGCACGCGATACAGTCGCCGGCGCGGGCGAGGTACTCGCCCTTCTTGATCAGCGCGGCCTGGTCGGCGGGCGTGGCCGCCACAGCGGTGCCGTTATGCAGGTTGTCGCCGCCCGACCACAGGACGGGAACGAGTGCGGCAGCCGCTACGACGACGACTGCCGAGAGGGCGAACAAAGACTTGCGTTTCATTTGAGTGTCTCTCCCGGTGCCTTATTGCGGTTCGCTGCCGCAGGCAAGCGGAGTCTTCATCGAGCGGGCCGGAGCCGGCACGGGGTTTTGCGGAGCCGTCTGCGTGGAAAGCCATGCAGCGACGGCGTTCACGTCTTCATCGGTAAGACGCGTAGCGATGGTATGCATGCAATCAGGCGCGATTGCGTGGCGCGAGCCCGAACGCCATGCGCCCAACTGCGCGCTCATGTAATCAGCATGCAGACCGACCAGACCCGGAATAGCGGGTTCCATACCGGTCAGCGCCTTGCCGTGGCAAGCCGCGCAAGCCGGAATCTGTTTCGATGCGTCGCCTTGCAGCACGATCTGCTGGCCGCGCGCAACGATAGCCGCCGACACGGTCGGTTTGGCCGGCGTCGGGTACGGCGGACGTTGCTGCGAGAAGTAAGTGGCGATCTGATGAAGGTAGTCGTCCGAGAGATACGTGACGAGGTAGTTCATCGGCGGATACTTGCGGCGCCCTTCACGGAAGTTCTGCAACTGGTTGTACAGATAGTCCGCAGGCTTGCCCGCCAGACGCGGGAAGTAATCATTATCAGTACCTTGGCCGTGCGAGCCGTGGCAGGCCGTGCAACCTTGCACGCGCGCTTCCATCGTATCGGGGGCCTTCGGTTGAGTCTGCGCTTTCGCAGCGCTATAGACGCCCGCAGAGCCGATCAGCAGAAGGGCAAGCAACGGGCGGAAAATGCGTCTTGAAGACACGCGTAACTCCATCAAAATCGGGGACCTGACCGAACTTCGAGCGGCTCGGTGTGAAGGGCAGACGGCGCTGCGGCGACGCAGCATTCTAGCATCGAAGGGTGATGGTGACTATTTGCCACATAAGAGAAGGTTCCAGCTGTCACAGGTATGCGACAGTTTGCCGCGGATTGTGGTTTATATGGCTTGCCGGTCATCTCGATTTTGTGTGCGCGATCCAGTTCGCAAGCAGTGAACCTCGCGGCTCGAATAACAAAGCACGTTGAACCGACGCGCGTGGCAACCATCGAAGCGTACACTTCCGGGCGCGCCGGCGTGTCTTCGGCAGAAGCGTCCATCGGCTCAACGTCCATCGTTTTCCTTTTTCACAAGCTATCGGCCTTTCATGAAGCTATTCAATTTTTCTCGTCCGGCGCTGCGTGCGTTGACGCTCGGCGCCGTGGCGCTGGCTCTGGCGTCCACGGCTTTCGCGCATGCGCATCTCGTGTCGAGCGAGCCGGCGGCGAACGCCGAAGTTGCCGCGCCCGCTGAAGTGACGATTCATTTCACCGAGCCGCTCGAGCCGGCTTTCAGCAAGATCGCACTGAGCGACGCGAGCGCTAAGGCTGTGGCGCCGGCTGCCTCGCAAGTCGACAAGAACGACGCCAAGGTCATGCAGCTGGCGCTGCCGTCGTTGGCGGCGGGCCGCTACGCGGTGCACTGGACCGCGGTCGCCACGGACGGGCACCGTACCCAAGGCAACTTCGCGTTCACCGTCAAATGAGCATCGACGGACTGTGGATCGGGCAGGTCGCCATGGCCGCGCTCATGAATGTCGCGTTTGCGTTTGCGGTGGGTTCGGCGTTGCTCGGCGCGTGGCTCGCGAAGGACGCGCAGGCCAAGATCGCACCGGCGCGGCCCGCCTGGTTGCGCGCACAACGGTCGATGCTGACGGCTACCGTCGTGCTGGTGCTCGCGGATCTCGGCTGGCTGCTGTACCAGGCGGCGTCGATGAGCGGCGTTGCGTTGCCCGCTGCGATCGGCGTGGTGCCGACCGTGCTGACGCAAACGCATGTCGGCTACGGCTGGAGCGTGGCGTTCGCGGGCGCGCTGGTCCTGCTCGGAACCGCCATGGCTCATCACACGGGCATGGTGCGCAACGCGCTGCTGTGGCTGGCGGTGATTGCAATCGCCGCGGGCAAGGCATCGCTCGGGCATGCGGCCGATGCTGGACCGGCTTCGGCGGCGATCGGCATGCAGACGTTGCATGTGCTGGTCACGGGCGTTTGGGGCGGGCTGGCGATGGCGGCGGGGCTAGCGGTTTTGCCCGCGCTTGGCACGTCGACCGCGCGTGGCATGCTGATCCGCACGGCGACCCAGGTGTCGAACGTGTCGCTGGTGGCGGTCGGCCTCGTGTTGCTGACTGGCATATTCAATGGCGTGCGCGGCTCGGGTGGCTCGTTCGAGGCGATCGAGATCAGCACGTGGGGTCATGTGCTGACGCTGAAGCTCGCGCTGGTCGCGCTGGCGCTGGTGCTCGGCGGCCTCAACCGTTTCCTGGCTCTGCCGCGTTTGCGCCGCACCGCATCGACGATGGATGCGCATACCTTCGTCAACGTGCTGTATCTGGAAGCGCTGGCGATCATCGGTGTGTTCGTCGCGGCGGCGGCGCTAGCGCATAGCGTGCCGGCGTTCGCAGCGCTGGGCTGAGTTTTCCTGACGGCGCGCCGGGTGCTCGGACCAGGGGCGCGCCGCTTCTTCCTATATGCGACTTAAAAAAGCGCCGCACAGCAAAAGCGCGCGGCGCAATACACACGGTCGCCCGGCGGCGGCCGGCTGATCCGTTACTACCCTCTAGGCGGCGAGCGCGTTCTGCGCCCGTTCCAGCGTTTCTTCAGGAAACATGTCCTGATGCATTTCGCTATCGTTGCCGAACCATTGGCAGATCAGCCAGTTGCCAGGCGCGAACACCACCGGGCCGGTCCAGGTGGCTGTCATCGGACGTCCGCCAGACTTCAGCATCAGTACGTCGCCGACGCGGTACGCGGGTCGTTTTGCCAGTCGCATGGGAAGCATCCGATCGATGAATGCGGGTTATTCGAGGCCGAGCCGATGTCCGAGGATCGGCGCGCAGAACAGCGCGATCGCGCAGCCCGCTACCTTGCCTTCCAGTTCCGCGCCCGCGGCGCGTGAGCCGTACATATGCGTCAGCAGGTCGAAGAGTTGCGGCAGGCAGTACAGCACGGCGCCCGCGATGAAGCATTTCTCGACCACCGAGATGCGCCAGCCGCGTTCGAACGCGAGCGCCGCGCCGATAATGCGCAGTACGCCGAACACCACCAGTGCGCCCACGGCGGCCTGTTCGCGAAGCAGATAGTCTGGAAGGAACTCGCCCATGATGCTCCCCGATGCATTGTCGTTTGAATGCATTTGAGCAAGGAGTGGGCCAAGCGTATGTCCGGTGCCGAACGAACGGCGTGAAAGCCTTTGTGGGAAAGGCTTTGCGCGATCCGCGGCGGGGCACGGAAAGGGCCGAAAACGACGTGTTTCGATCGTTTCGGTCGAGAATGTTACGTAACTGCGACGGCATGTGCGCCACACTTTTCGTAACGCGCGCCGGCACCACGGGTCGTTCAAAACAGAACGCCGCCCTCAGGCGGCGTTTTCGTTCACGCAATTACCATTCCGCGACGCTGCCATCCTCGTGGCGCCACACCGGATTGCGCCAGCGATGGCCGACCTTCGCCATCTCGCGCACCTTCTCTTCGTTCACTTCGATGCCGAGGCCCGGGCCTTGCGGAATCGACACGAAGCCGTCTTCGTATTTGAAGACTTCCGGATTCTTGATGTAGTCGAGCAGATCGTTGCCCTGGTTGTAGTGGATGCCGAGGCTCTGTTCCTGGATGAACGCGTTGTAGCTCACGGCGTCGATCTGAAGACACGTCGCCAGGGCGATCGGGCCGAGCGGGCAGTGCAAGGCGAGCGCGACGTCGTACGCTTCGGCCATCGACGCGATCTTGCGGCACTCGGTGATACCGCCCGCGTGCGACGCATCCGGCTGAATGATGTCGACGTAGCCGCCCGACAGAATGTGCTTGAAGTCCCAGCGCGAATACAGACGCTCGCCGAGCGCGATCGGCGTGTTGGTCTGATTGACGATGTCGCGCAATGCTTCGGCATTCTCGGACAGCACCGGCTCTTCGATGAAAAGCAGCTTGTACGGGTCGAGTTCTTTCGCCAGCACCTTCGCCATCGGCTTGTGCACGCGGCCATGGAAGTCCACGCCGATGCCGATGTTCGGCCCGACCGCTTCGCGCACCGCGGCGACGTTGTTGATCACGCCTTGCACTTTGTCGAAGGTGTCGATGATCTGCAGCTCTTCCGAGCCATTCATCTTCACTGCCTTGAAGCCGCGTTCGACCACGGCGCGCGCGTTGTTCGCGACGTCGCTCGGGCGATCGCCGCCGATCCACGAATACACCTTGATCCTGTCGCGCACCTGGCCGCCGAGCAGCGCATGAACCGGCACGCCGTGATGCTTGCCCTTGATGTCCCATAGCGCCTGGTCGACACCGGCGATCGCGCTCATCGTGATCGGACCGCCGCGGTAGAAGCCCGCGCGGTACATCACCTGCCAATGGTCTTCGATCAGCAGCGGGTCCTTGCCGATCAGATAGTCGGACAGTTCCTCGACGGCAGCCGCCACCGTATGCGCGCGCCCTTCGACCACCGGCTCGCCCCAGCCGACGATGCCTTCGTCGGTCTCGATCTTGAGGAAGCACCAGCGTGGCGGAACGATGAAGGTTTCAAGCTTGGTGATTTTCATGGTGTGCGTCTCCTTGCGGCGGCTCGCCCGTCTGCGGAATATTTCGAGGATTCACATGCTACAACAAAATGCTGTTTAAGTACTATTAATAGTACTATTGGCGAGAGTTTGGGATCGATTCGACGGATCCGACGCAAGTAGGTACGAGGGCTCGGATACCGGATAATCCCGCTCGTTCCGGCCTTGGTTCCGATATCAAATAGCGCCGCAAGGCTGCTGGGAGAAAGCTATTCAGCACGATCTGCATGGGCGCGTCGCCTATCTGCTGGCGACCGCGATTCTGCGCGGAGACTACGCGCCCGACTCGATCCTGCCGCGTGAGGCGGAGTTGATGGACACCTTCGGCGTGAGCCGCACGGTGCTGCGCGAGGCACTGCGCACGTTGACGTCGAAAGGATTGATCGAATCGCGGCCGCGCGTGGGCACGCGCGTGCGGCCGAAAAATGCGTGGAATCTGCTCGATGCCGATGTGCTCGACTGGTACTCGCGCGTCGCCGAGCCGATGGCGTTCGCACTCAAGTTGCAGGAAATGCGCGAGATGATCGAACCTTACGCGGCGGGTCTGGCGGCGGCCTCGCACACCGATGAGACTTTCGATGCGCTGGCAACCGCGCATGCGGCGATGGTCGCGGCGCGAAATGTCGATGAATGGGTGCGCGCCGATCTGCAGTTTCATTTGAGCGTGCTGACCGCTTGCAGCAACGAACTGCTGATTCCGCTCGGCACGCTGATCGAGCGCACGCTGGAAGCGCAACTGCGGCTGAATGCGAAACGCGCGGATGTGTTCAACGCGTCGCTGGCCGAGCATTCGGCGGTGTTCGAAGCGATCCGCGAGCGCGATGCCGCGGCGGCGCGCGAGGCGATGGCAGGGTTGCTGGGCGTGACGCGAGGAAGAATCGAGCGGTGACCGTCGTGGTCAAGGCGGTCTGCGGATCAATCCATCGCCGCATGCGCGAGCGATGCCGATGCATCCGGTGCCTTACGCGCGGGCCGGATCAGCAACAGCAGAGGAATCACCAGCAGCGTTGCGAGGAACATCAGCTTGAAGTCGTTCAGATAAGCAATCATCGACGCCTGCTGCGTGATCGACACGTTCAACGCCGCGATGTCGTAGTTCGAGCCGCTGTTGAGCATCGGCTGGATCGCCGGGTTGAAAACGGTGACGTTGGCCGCGAGGTCCGCATGCGAGACCTGCGTGTTGCGCGTCATCAGCGTCTGCACGATCGAAATGCCGATACTGCTGCCGATGTTGCGCATCAGGCTATACGTCGCGGTGCCGTCCGCGCGCAGTTCGGGCGCCAGCGTCGAGAAGGTCAGCGCGCTTAGCGGCACGAACACGAGGCCGAGGCCAAAGCCCTGAATCACGCCCGGCCAGACGATGTCCGACGCCGACAGCACGATCGTGTAATGCATCATCTGCCAGAGCGCGAACGCGGAGATCAGAAAACCCGCCAGCAGCATGAGCCGCGCGTCGATTCGTTTCAATAGCCGCCCGGCGAACAGCATTGCGATCATCGTGCCCGCGCCGCTTGGCGCAGTGACGAGGCCGGTGGTCGCGACCGGGTAGTTCATCAGGTTTTGCAGCATCGGCGGCAGCAGCGCGCGCGTCGCGTACATCACCGCGCCGATCACGAAGATAAAGAAGGTGCCGGTGGCGAAGTTCGGGTCCTTCAGCAATTCATATTTGAAGAACGACGTTTTGCCGACTGTCGCCGTGTGCGCGAGGAAGAACGCGAAGCTGATCGCCGCGATCAATGCCTCGATGAGGATCTCGTGTGAGCCGAACCAGTCGAATTGTTCGCCGCGGTCGAGCATCGCCTGAAACGCGCCGATTGCGAGACCCAGCGTGGCAAAGCCGAACGCGTCGAACTTCACGTCGTGCTTCGGTTCTCGCGCCGGCAGGAAGGTCGCGACGCCGAACAGCGCGAACGCACCGATCGGGACGTTGATGAAAAACACCCAGCGCCAGTTGTAGCTATCGGTAAGCCAACCGCCGAGCGTCGGCCCGAGAATCGGCCCGACCATCACGCCCATGCCCCACACGGCCATCGCCTGGCCTTGCTTTTCGCGCGGGTTGATGTCGAGCAGGATCGATTGCGACAGCGGCACCAGCGACGCGCCGAAAATCCCCTGCAGCAAACGCGACGCGACGATCTGGGTGAGCGTTTCCGACAGCCCGCACAGCGCCGACGCCACCGTAAAACCGCCGATCGAAATGATCAGCAGCCGCTTGACGCTCAACCGGTCGGACAGCCAGCCGGTCAACGGCGTGGCGATCGCGGCGGCGACGATGTACGAGGTCAGCACCCACGTGATCTCATCCTGCGACGCGGATAGCGTGCCTTGCATGTGCGGAAGCGCGACGTTGGCGATCGTGCTGTCGAGCGTCTGGATCAGCGTCGCGAGCATGATCGCGATCGTCAGCATCGGCCGGTTGAGCGGCGCGGCAACGCTCGCCGGCGGGATTTCGGAGGGCATGGATGAGTGGGTCATCGATATAGTAAGCATGCTTAGTATATCGACTGCTTCAGCGCGCGCACATCAGGACCTGCACGGAGCCTGCCGGGCGTCCGATTCGGCTTCGGCAAATGAAAGGCTTTCGTATAATCGCCGCATGAAAACCCAACTCGAAGAGCGCTTCGGCTTTCTGATTTCCGACGTCGGCCGCCTGACGGGCAAGCGGTTCGACGATCTCGCGAAGTCATCGGTCGATCTGACGCGCGCGCAGTGCCGCGCGCTGGCCTACCTCGCGCATTACGGCGACATCAATCAGGCGCGCCTCGCGGACCTGCTCGAAGTCGCGCCGATCTCGGCGGGGCGCTTGCTGGACCGGATGGAAGAGGGTGGCTGGATCGAGCGCTCGGCCAATCCGCAGGATCGCCGTGAGCGCCAGGTGCGCATGACGCCGAAGGCCGAGCGTACGCTCGGCAAGGCGCGCAAAGTAGGGGACGAAGTCGCGCTGGAAGCACTGAACGGTTTCAGCGACGAAGAGGCGAAGCAGTTGATCGCGCTGTTGCAGCGGGTGCGTGGAAACCTGAGCCGGTTGGTCGATCGTTGAGCGCGGGGGTGCGCTGCTTGCGTTATGCAATCAGCAGTCGCGTGCCGGGCGCTCGAATCGGGGTATTTCGAGGGAGCTAGCGCGGGCTAGCCCCTTTCTCATGGCGCGCGATGATGGATCGCAGCGGTGAAGTCGTCTGTTTATTTCGATTCAGACGCGGTACCCGACGGCTGAACCAGTTCGAAACATGCCGCCTTCGTTTTGGCATCGGATTGCGACGGGTCGATGCATTTGAATGCGCTCTGGTCGCGCTGAACAAAAATAGTGTCGGCGGAGCCGGCGCTGCCACGCGCACCGCTGACTACGGCGACGATCTTGTAGCCGTCCTGCAAAAGCGTGGAGAGGGTGATCGGATTGGCGCGCCACTGGCCGTCGGGTTGTGCTGTCTCAGCGTGGGCGGCGAGCGAAGACGCGGCGAAGAGAATGACTGCGGAAGCGGTAGCTGCGGTGGTACGGAACATCATCAAGAAACCTCCTTGAAGTTGCAGTTTGGAAAGCGGGCAGGGCGTTCGACACGGCAGTGGGTCAGGGCAAAAATCTTTTTGCTCTCGATTTCGGCTATCTCAATTTCAGTTATATTGCGCACCCGTTGCCTCCATACCTTCAAATGGGGCAGCTATCCGGTGGTTTCCGCGAGTCGCTTCCACGCGCTCGGCAAGTGCGTTCAGTGCGCTTTTTTGGTGCGCTCGCCGTTGAGCATCGTTGGCTCTAGCCCCGTTCACGTTTGTAGCAGTTGGTTTTCATTTCAAGCGGCGTCCATATCCTGCGACGCACTACGCACCCGATACACAAAAAATTTGTCGCCGTACGCGATGGGAAGTCATAGCGCTTCCCATGCGCAGGCTTTTACCGGTGCATTCGATTCCTCTGATCGGGACTTCGATTGAGCTGTGGGAAAGCTTTTTGCCGAAACCGTTCAATCGGAAGTCACGGTAAGGATTTTGTGCACGTTGAGAAAGGTTGTTCATTTTGCTTAAAACGATAAGAGCAGTTTTGTTGGGGTTGGTTCTTTCCGTGACGGCGTTTTCCGCGCAAGCCGGCGAGACGAAAAAGGTAGACGTCCTGCTGGTGGGCGGCGGCATCATGAGTTCGACGTTGGGTGTGTGGCTCCATGAGCTCCAGCCCGATTGGTCGATGATGATGATCGAGCGTCTGGACGGCGTGGCCAAGGAAAGCTCGAATGGCTGGAACAATGCCGGCACCGGGCATTCCGCGTTGGCCGAGCTCAACTACACGCCCGAGAAGCCGGACGGCACGATCGACATTTCGAAGGCCGTCGAAATCAACGAGGCCTTTCAGGTGTCGCGCCAGTTCTGGGCCTGGCAGGTCAGGAACGATGTGCTCAAGAATCCGCGATCGTTCATCAATTCGACTCCGCACATGAGCTTCGTCTGGGGTGACGACAATGTCCGTTTCCTCAAGAAACGCTACGACGCGCTGCAGGCGAGCCCGTTGTTCCGCGGCATGAAGTACTCGGACGACTTCGACCAGATCAGGCAGTGGGTTCCACTGATGATGGAGGGACGCGATCCGAAGCAGAAGGTCGCGGCGACCTGGTCCCCGGTGGGCACCGACATGAACTTCGGCGAGATTACGCGCCAGTTCGTCGGCTACCTGCAGAGCCAGCCCAATTTCAATCTCTCGCTCTCCAGCGAAGTACGGAGCATCAAGCGCAATGCTGACGGCACGTGGCGGGTGTCCTACGTGAAGACCCAGACCGGTGATTCCGAGCAGGACGTCGACGCGAAGTTCGTGTTCATCGGCGCAGGCGGTGGCGCGCTACACCTGCTGCAGGCATCGGGCATTCCTGAAGCCAGGGACTACGGTGCCTTTCCGGTCGGCGGTTCCTTCCTGGTGACGGAAAATCCGGAGATCGTGAGCCGGCATCTGGCCAAGGCTTACGGCAAGGCTTCCGTCGGTTCGCCGCCGATGTCGGTTCCGCACCTGGACACGCGCATCATCGATGGCAAGAAGATCATTCTGTTCGGACCGTTCGCGACCTTCTCGACCAGGTTCCTGAAGAACGGCTCGTACTTCGATCTCCTGAGCAGCACCAATGTGCATAACGTCGTGCCGATGGTGCATGTGGGCATCGACGAGTTTCCGTTGGTCGAATACCTGGCAGGGCAGCTGATGCTGTCGGATGACGATCGCTTCAACGCCTTGAAGGAATACTTCCCGCAGGCGAAGAAGGAAGACTGGCGCCTGTGGCAAGCCGGTCAGCGTGTTCAGATCATCAAGCGCGACGGTGCGAAGGGCGGCGTCCTCAAGCTCGGTACTGAAATCGTGAGCTCGCAGGATGGCAGTATCGCCGGCCTGCTGGGCGCGTCGCCGGGTGCCTCGACCGCTGCGCCGATCATGCTCAGCCTGCTCGAGAAGGTGTTCAAGGACAAGGTCGCGACGCCGGCTTGGCAGGAAAAGATCCGGCAGATCGTGCCGAGCTACGGAACCAGGCTCAACGACAGCCCGGCCAAGGTCTATCAGGAGTGGACCTATACCAGCGACGTGCTGCAGCTGACGCCGCCGCCGCAGATCGACCTCTCCGTCGCGCCGCGTTCGAATTCGGGAGCGGGAACGCCCCGGCCGAACAAGGCTGCGGCTGACATGGCGCTATAAAGTCTGAGATAGGGAAGCGGCCAGCCGTACGGCCGCTTCCGATTGCTGCAAGTTCAAAGCGCGGTAAATGTTGCAGTTTGGAAAAGCAAAACAAAAAAGCCGCTGCTTCGTGAGAAGCAGCGGCTTTTTCTTGCAACTGGTGGCGAATCAGGGACTCGAACCCCGGACCTGCGGATTATGATTCCGTCGCTCTAACCAACTGAGCTAATTCGCCGAAAGAAGCGAGATTATGAGGATAGTGCCGGGGGCTGTCAACCCCCGGCACTCAACTTTTTCAAGTTGGCCTGTCCAGCAGGGTTTTAGTCGCGGGCGTAGATGTCCGAGTCCTTGGTTTCCTTGACGAACAGCATGCCGATCACGAAGGTGATCAACGCAATCACGATCGGATACCACAGTCCCGAGTAGATGTTGCCCTTCGCCGCGACGATCGCGAACGCGGTTGCCGGCAGGAAGCCGCCGAACCAGCCATTGCCGATGTGATACGGCAGCGACATCGACGTATAGCGGATGCGCGTCGGGAACATCTCCACCAGCATGGCCGCGATCGGCCCATACACCATCGTCACGTAGATCACCAGGATCGTCAGGATCACCACGCTCATCGGCCAGTTGATCTGCGATGGATCGGCCTTCGGCGGGTAGCCGGCGGTCTTGAGCGTGGTAGCGATGGTCTTGTCGAACACCTTGGCCTGGTCTTTCGCGTCGGCGGCTTTGCCGTCGTACGCGTTGACCACGGTATCGCCGACCTTGATCTCCGCCAGCGTGCCCGCCGGCGCCGCGACGTTCTCGTAGTTCAAGCCTGCCTTCGAGAGCGCGCTCTTCGCGATGTCGCACGAGCTCGTGAACTTCGACGTGCCGACCGGGTTGAACTGGAACGAACACTCGCCCGGATTCGCGATCACGACGATCGGCGACTTCGCGGTGGCGGTTTCCAATGCCGGGTTCGTGTAGTGCGCGAGCGCCTTGAACAGCGGGAAGTACGTGCACGCGGCGATCAGCAGTCCGGCCATGATGATCGGCTTGCGGCCGATCCGGTCCGACAGCGAACCGAAGAACACGAAGAACGGTGTGCCGATCAGCAATGCGATGGCGATCAGGATGTTGGCGGTGGCGCCGTCGACCTTCAGCGTCTGCGTCAGGAAGAACAGCGTGTAGAACTGGCCCGTGTACCAGACCACGGCCTGGCCTGCGGTCAGGCCGATCAGCGCGAGAATCACGACCTTCAGGTTCTTCCACTGACCGAATGCTTCGGACAGCGGCGCCTTCGAGGTCTTGCCTTCAGCCTTGATGCGCTCGAACACCGGCGATTCATGCAGTTGCAGCCGGATCCACACCGACACGGCGAGCAGGACGATCGACGCGACGAACGGAATGCGCCAGCCCCAGGCCCCGAACGCGTCTTCGCCCATTGCCGTGCGCACGCCGAGAATTATCAGCAGCGACAGGAACAGGCCGAGCGTGGCGGTCGTCTGGATCCATGCGGTGTAGAAGCCGCGGCGTCCCGCGGGCGCATGTTCGGCCACGTACGTGGCAGCACCGCCGTACTCGCCGCCGAGCGCGAGACCTTGCAGCATCCGCATCGCGATGAAGATCACCGGCGACGCAAAGCCGATTGTCGCGTAGCCCGGCAGAAAGCCGACCAGGAACGTCGACAGACCCATGATCACGATCGTGATGAGGAACGTGTACTTGCGTCCGACCATATCGCCGAGGCGCCCGAATACGATCGCGCCGAACGGCCGCACCGCGAAGCCCGCAGCGAAGCTGAGCAGCGTGAAGATGAAGCCTGCGGTCGGGTTGACGCCGGAGAAGAAACTCTTGCTGATGAAGGCCGCGAGCGAGCCGGCCAGATAGAAGTCGTACCACTCGAAAACCGTACCCAGCGACGATGCGAAGATCACCCGCTTCTCTTCTCGCGTCATGGGCTCGTGCGAGATTTGCCCGCCAACGGTAGCCATATGTCGTCTCCAATATTGATATGTACACGCGGTTCGCCGGCAAAGGCGTTCCCGTGGAACCGATTATTGGAGTGGAAACTTACGGCGCACTGACGTGGCGGGGTGAAACGATAGGGCGGGGTGAGATGGGTGGATTCGCGTAATGTCTGTCAATGTACGCCTAAGTATCGATAATTTGCGTTTAAATTTCAGTATTAACGCGATTCCCGGTTTTTGCGGCGTTCACGCGTTAGGGTAAATCCCGTACTCGTTCGAGCACACGTAAGCTGACGCGCACAAGCGTTCCAGCGAGCCGCGGCGAGGTTTGGTAGACGTTATCGTCGATGGTCAGTTCGCCACCATGCATCGTCGCAATCTCGCGGACGATCGCAAGCCCCAGGCCGCTACCGTCGCCTTCGCGGCCGAGAATCCGGTAGAAGCGCTCGATGACCCGAGCACGCTCGGCCACCGGAATGCCGAGTCCGGTGTCTTCGACTTCCAGATGCACGAGCCGCGCCGGTACGTCATGACGTACCCGCACCGTGATGCGCCCGCCAGCCGGCGTGTAGCGGATCGCGTTGTCGATCAGATTCGACAGCATCTCGCGCAGCATGACCGGATTGCCGTCCACGTCGACCGGTTCGTCGGGCGCTTCGTAGCCGAGGTCCATCTGCTTGGCGAGCGCGGCTTGAACCCAGTCGCGCACGGCGTTGCGCGCCACCTCGGTCAGCTCGACCGGCGCGAAAACCTGCCCCGACATGCGGTTCTCCGCGCGCGCCAACGCAAGCAGTTGCGTGACGAGGCGCGCCGCGTGTTCGGAGCTGGTGGCGATCTGTTCGAGCGAACGGTGGACTTCTTCAGAGGTGTCCTGACGCAGCGCCAGTTCGGCCTGCGTGCGCAGGCCGGCAAGCGGCGTTTTCATCTGATGCGCGGCATCGGCGATGAAGCGCTTTTGCAATTCCATATTCTGTTCGAGGCGCGTTAGCAGATCGTTGAACGACGTGACCAGCGGCTCGATTTCCGGCGGCGCGCGGCGTGCTTCGAGCGGCGAGAGATCGTCGGGGCGGCGCGCGCGGATGTGCACCTGCAGCGCGTGTAGCGGCGCGAGGCCGCGCGACAGGCCGAACCACACCAGCAGGATCGCCAGCGGCAGGATCACGAACTGCGGCAGGATCACACCTTTGATGATGTCGTTGGCGAGCTGGCTGCGTTTGTCGAGCGTCTCGGCGACTTGCACCAGTACGGGTTGCGCGCCGGGCGTCTGTGGAAACTCGACGGTTGTATAGGCGACGCGGATATCGTTGCCGCGCAGCACGTCGTCGCGAAATTCGACGAGGCCGGGCTGCGGCCGGTCTTCCTCGTGCGGCAGCGGCATGTCGCGCTCGCCGCCCACCAGCTCGCCGCGCGTGCCGAGCACCTGATAGAACACGCTATCGATGTTGTCGGCGCGCAGAAAATCGCGGGTAGAGTCGGGCAGCGCCAGCTCCGCCACGCCGTTGACCGGATGAATCTGGCGGGCGAGCACGTAGGCGTCGGTTTCGAGCGCGCGATCGAACGGCCCATTGGCGATCGACTTGGCGACCAGATAGGTGACCGCGAGGCTCATCGGCCATAGCAACAGCAGCGGCGCCAGCATCCAGTCGAGAATCTCGCCGAACAGCGAGCGCGGGCGTGCCAGGGCGGCGGCTTCGGTCTCGTCGGGCGGGGCGAACGGGTTGGCGTAGCGCTCGTCGCGCGCCTCGTCGAGGTCCGCCGCGTGCGCCGTGGCGCGATCTGCGCGTGCGGACATGGCGCCCTCTATTTGTAGTGGTGGCTCGCCGGCGTCGCGCCGGACGGAGGCGAGGAGGGCGGCTCGGGGTCAGCCGCAGGCGTTGCAGTCGTGTTCGCATTGGCCGGCAGCGTGGCTTTCTCAAGACAATATCCCAGCCCGCGCACGGTGATGATGCGTACGCCGCTCGGCTCGATTTTCTTGCGCAGCCTGTGTACGTAGACCTCGATCGCGTTATTGCTGACTTCTTCGCCCCATTCGCACAGATGGTCGACGAGCTGTTCCTTCGACACCAGCCTGCCGATCCGTTGCAGCAGCACTTCGAGCAAACCCAGTTCGCGCGCCGACAGGTCGATCACCTGCTCATTGACATACGCAATCCGGCCGACCTGATCGAACGACAGCGAGCCATGCCGCACCACCGTCGGGCCGCCGCCGGCGCCGCGCCGCGTCAACGCGCGCACGCGCGCTTCGAGTTCGTTCAGCGCGAAGGGTTTGGCCATGTAATCGTCGGCGCCGAGGTCGAGTCCTTTGACACGTTCGTCGACGCTGTCCGCAGCCGTGAGGATCAGCACCGGCACGGTCGAATTGCGCGCGCGGAGGCGGCGCAGCACCTCGAGCCCGGACATGCGCGGCAGGCCGAGATCGAGAATCAACAGGTCGAACGTTTGCATCGACAGGGCAGTGTCCGCCTCGACGCCGCTCTTGACGTGATCGACAGCATAGGCCGATTGGCGGAGTGATCGAACCAGACCGTCCGCGAGTATGCTGTCGTCTTCGGCAATCAGAATTCGCATGGTGCGCCAGCCTGGGCTCTGCCGGCACCGTGGGGTGTCCCCCGGGCGCACAGCGGTCTCCGAAAATTATTGTGGGTAGTTTGGGCGGCGCGGCGGTAAAAATGCGCGTTCGCATGAGAATCGCGCTTGCCAAAACTACTGTTTTTTTATACAGTGTCTGAGTTTAGTGTGCTGTCCGTGATGAATGGGCTGCACATCTGCCTCAGACGCCGTTCATCATAGCAAAGGACGATTCATGGAAGAAAGCAAGAAAGGCTCGGCTGGACTGACTGCTGAAAAAAGCAAGGCACTCGCTGCCGCGCTTGCGCAGATCGAAAAGCAGTTCGGCAAAGGGTCGGTCATGCGGCTCGGCGCAGGTGAGGTAATCGAAGACATCCAGGTGGTCTCAACCGGATCGCTCGGCCTCGACATCGCGCTGGGCGTCGGCGGTTTGCCGCGTGGCCGTGTGGTCGAAATTTATGGCCCGGAATCGTCCGGTAAAACCACGCTGACGCTGCAAGTCATCGCTGAAATGCAGAAGATAGGCGGCACGGCAGCGTTTATCGACGCGGAACACGCGCTGGACATCCAGTACGCGAGCAAGCTCGGCGTGAACGTGAACGACCTGCTGGTTTCGCAGCCGGACACCGGTGAACAGGCGCTCGAAATTGCCGACGCACTGGTGCGCTCGGGCTCGATCGACATGATCGTGATCGACTCGGTCGCGGCACTCGTGCCGAAGGCTGAAATCGAAGGCGAAATGGGCGACTCGCTGCCGGGTCTGCAAGCGCGTCTGATGTCGCAAGCGCTGCGCAAGCTCACCGGCACGATCAAGCGCACGAACTGCCTCGTGATCTTCATCAACCAGATCCGCATGAAGATCGGCGTGATGTTCGGCAACCCGGAAACCACCACGGGCGGCAACGCGCTGAAGTTCTACGCGTCGGTGCGTCTGGACATTCGCCGGATCGGTTCGATCAAGAAGAACGACGAAGTGATCGGCAACGAAACGCGCGTGAAGGTCGTCAAAAACAAGGTGTCGCCACCGTTCCGCGAAGCGATTTTCGACATCCTGTATGGCGAAGGTATTTCGCGCCAGGGCGAAATCATCGACCTCGGTGTGCAAGCGAAGATCGTCGACAAGGCTGGCGCCTGGTATAGCTACAGCGGCGAACGGATCGGTCAGGGTAAGGACAACGCGCGCGAATTCCTGCGCGAAAATCCGGACATCGCCCGTGAGATCGAAAATCGTATCCGCGAATCGCTGGGCGTGAATGCAATGGCGGACGCGGTGACCGGCGCAGGCGCCGAAGTCGCGGACGAAGAGGAGTAACCGTCGCGTGATACGCAAGGGCCGGCCGTTGTCCAATGCTGGACGTCACGCGGGCGGCCCGCGTGACGACGCCGATCCCTTCGAATCCTTCGGCGCACATGATCGCGCCGCAGGTCGGGGCGCGCAGTCTGAGTCTTCCGCACAAACCGCCTCGGATCCTTCCGAAACCACCTACACCCGCTCGCGTCGCACACCTGGCGAAGCGAAACCGGAAGACAGCGGTGCGAAAAAATCCCAACACCCAGCCCGTTCGCTAAAAGGTCGCGCCCTTGGTTATTTATCGCGGCGCGAGTACAGCCGGTCCGAACTCGCGCGCAAGCTGAAGCCGTTTGTCGAAGAAACCGATTCGCTCGAAACCTTGCTCGACGCGCTTGAGACCGAAAACTGGCTGTCCGATTCGCGTTTCGCGGAAAGCCTGATTCATCGGCGCTCGTCGCGGTTGGGCGCGAGCCGGATCGTTGGCGAGTTGAAGCAGCACGCAGTCGATCAGACTCTGGTCGAAGAAGCCAGCGCGCAATTGCGCGAAACCGAGTTGGCTCGTGCTCAAGCCGTATGGCGAAAGAAATTCGGTCAGCTTCCCGAAACGGCCGTTGACCGGGCTAAGCAGGCGCGTTTTCTGGCGTCGCGAGGTTTCTCCGGCACGACGATCGGCAAAATTCTCAAAGGTATCGACGAGGAATGGAGCAGCGACTAGCTACGTCGTCCCGCCGGGCGGCCCTGCGTATTCCGCCCTGTCTCAAATACCCAGTATGCTAAAATTCGTGGGTTTTCCAATCCGGCCTTTCTTTCCCGCATGCCGCTCTCCCCGCCAGTGTCCCGTCAGTTGCGCCACCGTCGCGCAATCAGAGCGGAAGCCTATGAGCGAGCCGATGGCCTGTGGGATGTGGAAGCGTGCTTGACCGACGAAAAACCGCGCGATGTGGTGCTAGCGTCGGGTGTTCGGCCCAAGGGTCAGCCGATCCATGAACTCTGGCTTCGCATCACCATCGATCGCAAGCTCAATGTCGTCGACGCGCAAGCGTCGTCCGACTGGGTGCCCTATCCAGGTTTGTGCCAAGCCAGCAATCCCGCCTACCGTGCCCTCATCGGGCTCAATCTGTTCCACAACTTCCGTCGCGATGCTGCCCGTTTGCTGGCCGGCACGGCTGGCTGCGCGCATCTCACCGAGTTGTGCGCGCTTCTGCCGACCGCCGCGATCCAGGCATTTGCCGGCGACGTGTGGAACACCAATGAAGGCACGCCAGGCGCAACGGCAAAGTCAGGGACCGAGCAGGCCAAAAGCGCAGACAGCGCTGACGAGCATTCCAACGACAAACCGCCATTCCAGCTGGGACGCTGCCACGCGCTGCGTTTCGACGGCGAGGCGGTGCAACAGTTTTATCCGCGCTGGTATGGCCACGCACCGCGTTCAGCAGATCGCGCGGCCGGGTCAAGCGACGGGGCGGCTCGCCAGGCAGGCAACGGCGGCGGCGCGTCCGGCATGAACGACGGCAGCGGAAACGAAGTTCAATCCAACTCTCAGACTGAAGGGAATCACGCATGAAGATTCACGAGTACCAGGGTAAGGAAATCCTGCGGAAATTCGGCGTCGCGGTACCGCGCGGCAAGCCGGTCTTCTCGGTGGATGACGCGGTCAAGGCCGCGGAAGAGCTCGGCGGTCCGGTATGGGTCGTGAAGGCTCAGATCCACGCGGGTGGCCGTGGCAAGGGCGGCGGCGTGAAGGTTGCCAAGTCGCTGGAACAGGTTCGTGAATACTCGAACCAGATCCTCGGCATGCAGCTCGTCACGCACCAGACCGGTCCGGAAGGCCAGAAGGTGAATCGTCTGCTGATCGAAGAAGGCGCTGACATCAAGAAGGAACTGTATGTCGGCCTGGTGATCGATCGTGTTTCGCAGAAGATCGTCGTGATGGCATCGAGCGAAGGCGGCATGGACGTCGAGGAAGTCGCGGAAAAGACGCCTGAACTGATCCACAAGGTTGCTGTCGACCCGTCGACCGGCCTGAAGGACGCTGAAGCTGACGACCTCGCGAAGAAAATCGGCGTGCCCGACGCATCGATCCCGCAAGCGCGCGCGATCCTGCAAGGTCTGTACAAGGCATTCTGGGAAACCGACGCGTCGCTGGCCGAAATCAACCCGCTGATCCTGACCGGCGACGGCAAGGTCATCGCGTTGGACGCCAAGTTCAACTTCGATTCGAACGCACTGTTCCGTCACCCGGAAATCGTTGCGTATCGCGATCTGGACGAAGAAGATCCGGCTGAAGTCGAAGCATCGAAGTTCGACCTCGCGTATATCTCGCTCGACGGCAACATCGGCTGCCTCGTGAACGGCGCTGGCCTCGCAATGGCAACGATGGACACCATCAAGCTGTTCGGCGGCGAACCGGCGAACTTCCTGGACGTGGGCGGTGGCGCCACGACCGAGAAGGTCACCGAAGCGTTCAAGCTGATGCTGAAGAACCCGAACCTGACTGCGATCCTGGTTAACATCTTCGGCGGCATCATGCGCTGCGACGTGATCGCCGAAGGCGTGATCGCCGCGTCGAAGGCGGTTCATCTGCAGGTGCCGCTCGTCGTGCGCATGAAGGGCACGAACGAAGACCTCGGCAAGAAGATGCTCGCCGAATCCGGCCTGCCGATCATCTCGGCGGACAGCATGGAAGAAGCTGCTCAGAAGGTCGTCGCGGCCGCTCAAGGCAAGTAAGAGCGCGTTTAACCAGGATTAACCAGGATTACGAATGGCGGCGCGTGAGCGACGCGGGCGGGGAATATTCTGCCTCGTGGCGCAGCAGCGCGACGCCAAACGAACAGAGGTCAATACATGTCGATTCTGATTAACAAAGACACCAAAGTCATCACGCAGGGCATCACCGGCAAGACCGGTCAGTTCCATACGCGTGCTTGCCGTGAATATGCAAACGGCCGCGAAGCGTATGTTGCAGGCGTGAACCCGAAGAAAGCCGGCGAAGATTTCGAAGGCATTCCTATCTACGCTAGCGTCGCCGAAGCCAAGGCTGAAACGGGCGCGACCGTGTCGGTGATTTATGTGCCGCCGGCAGGCGCTGCGGCTGCGATCTGGGAAGCTGTCGAAGCCGACCTGGATCTGGCGATCTGTATCACGGAAGGTATTCCTGTCCGTGACATGATCGAGATCAAGGACCGTATGCGTCGCGAAAACCGCAAGACGCTGCTGCTCGGACCGAACTGCCCGGGCACGATCACGCCGGACGAGCTGAAGATCGGCATCATGCCGGGTCACATCCACCGCAAGGGCCGCATCGGCGTCGTGTCGCGTTCGGGCACGCTGACGTATGAAGCAGTCGGTCAATTGACGGCGATCGGCCTCGGCCAATCGTCGGCAGTCGGTATCGGCGGCGACCCGATCAACGGTCTGAAGCACATCGACGTGATGAAGATGTTCAACGACGATCCGGAAACGGACGCCGTCATCATGATCGGCGAAATCGGCGGTCCGGACGAAGCGAACGCAGCGTACTGGATCAAGGAAAACATGAAGAAGCCGGTGGTTGGCTTTATCGCCGGTGTCACGGCGCCTCCGGGCAAGCGCATGGGCCACGCCGGCGCGCTGATCTCGGGCGGTGCGGATACGGCTGAAGCCAAGCTGGAAATCATGGACGCCTGCGGCATCAAGGTTACGAAGAACCCGTCGGAAATGGCGCGTCTTCTGAAGGCGATGCTGTAAATTGAAATTCGCGCGCTGTAGCGGCGCGTTTTTTGATACGCTTACGAAACCCTTTCGTAAGCGTGCGGTCTTAAAAAGCGGGGGAGTTTTCGACTCCACCGCTTTTTTATTGGCCGCGCGTTCGGCTTCCTCTTATTCTTCCGCTCATGCTCGAGTTCTTCGCCACGCTCCATTGGGGCGCCGTCATCCAGATCATCGTCATCGATATCCTGCTCGGCGGCGACAATGCCGTCGTGATCGCGCTTGCCTGCCGCAATCTGCCGCCCGCACAGCGCACGAAGGGCGTGCTGTGGGGCACGGCCGGCGCCATCCTGCTGCGGGTCGCGCTGATCGCGTTCGCGGTCGCGCTGCTCGACGTGCCGCTGCTGAAATTCGCCGGTGGTCTGCTGCTGCTGTGGATCGGCGTGCGCCTGATGGCGCCGGCGCACGATATTCATGAGAACGTCAAGCCGGCCGACAAGCTGATATCGGCGATCAAGACGATCATCGTCGCGGACGCGGTGATGAGCCTCGACAACGTGATCGCGATTGCCGGCGCCGCCGAGGCGGCCGATCCGGGACATCGTCTCGCATTGGTGATTTTCGGGCTGGTGGTGAGCATTCCGCTGATCGTGTGGGGCAGTCAGTTGGTGCTGAAGCTGCTCGACCGCTTTCCGATCGTCATCACGCTTGGGGCCGCGCTGCTCGGCTGGATTGCGGGCGGTCTGATCATCAACGACCCGGCTGGCGACCGTTGGCCGATCCTCGATACGCCGGTTGCCGAGTACGGCATGAGCATCGCGTGCGCGGTGTTCGTCGTGCTGCTCGGCTACCTGCTCAAGCGCCGCAATGCCAATCGCGCGGCGGCCTAGACCTTGAGCGGAACATCGCCGTGCTAGCGCAACGTTGGCCATCCGGCTGACTGTGTAGGGCGAGCGACGCTGGCTACGATGGAAACGCCTGTCCCCGATTCGTGGGACAGGCGTTTTTCGTTTCAGGAGCCTGCCGATGATCATTACCTTGCCGTATGCCTCTTATTCACAGTCCACGTTTTTGCTGCGCTCAACCTCTCGGCGAGCGCAGTGGCACGCGCGGCTCGCACAGGCCTGCCGCAGTGTCGGCTTCGGCTTTACGCTGATCGAGCTGATGATCGTGCTGGCGATTGTCGGTGTGATCGCCGCCTACGCGATTCCGGCGTATCAGAACTATCTGGCTCGCAGTCGTGTCGGCGAAGGCTTGTCGCTGGCCGCGTCCGCGCGCCTTGCGGTGTCCGAGAACGCCGCCAGCGGCAATGCGTTCGGCGGCGGTTATGCGTCGCCGCCTGCCACCCGCAACGTCGAGTCGATTCACGTCGACGACGACACCGGCCAGGTCACCGTCGCTTTCACGACTCGCGTTGCGCCGGCCGGTTCGAACACGCTCACGCTGGTGCCTTCGGTGCCCGACAACGTCGACGCGCCCACCGCGCGGATCGCGTTGAGCAAGGGATCGGCGCAGCCTGGTGCGCTCGCGTGGGAATGCTTCACCGGCGGCAAGACGGCGTCTTCGTTGCCGGCGCCGGGTGCAGGTCCCGCGCCGGCCGATGCGCCGACATTGCCGTCAAATCTTGCACCACCCGAGTGCCGCGCATGAACTGCTATCTGAGTGGCAGCCGAACCTAAAAGGCTGATTTTCAGGATATTTCGGCGCAGCCGGCGCACAGCGGAAGAATTTTTTTGTATAGTGCGCCGGTTGCTGACGCCTCCGGTTACTCAATGCCCACCCCATTTGCGCGCTACCTGTCTCTCATTCTGTTGGCTCTCGCGTTGGTGCTGCCTTATGCAGTCGTCGGCCACACGTATCCGATTCCGACGTTTTATGCTGAATTCACGGCACTCGCGCTGTATCTGTTGACCGGCGCGGGTGTCGTATTGCTCGTGTGGAGCGCCAAGCCGCGCATGACGTTTGCGTCGCCGGTCGTCGCGCTGGTACCGCTGTTTTTCGGGCTGGTGCTGGTCGCGCAATCGGTGTTGCTGCCGGTCACGCAGCCGTCGATGAACTGGCTCGGCGGCGGGTATCTGCTCGCCGCGTTCATGGCCGTGCACGCCGGCTATGGCTTCACACGCGCAAAACTGACCGAAACCGCGTTGCGCTGGGCAGCTTGGGCGTTGATCGTCGGCGGCCTGTTTGCGGTGTTCTGCCAAGTCATCCAGCTGTTTCACCTCGAGGTGAAGGTATCGCCGCTCGTCGTTGCCTATAACGTGACCGTCGAGCGCCGGCCGTTCGGCAATATGGCGCAGGCGAACCACCTCGCCACCTATATCGCGTTCGCGATGGCGGGCGCGCTGTTCCTCGTGCAGACGCGGCAACTTGCCGTCGGCATCTGGCTGTTGGTGTCGACGATCTTCGCGGTTGGCCTGGCGCTGACCGTGTCGCGCGGCCCCTGGCTGCAAATGGGCGTGATCGTGGTTGCGGGTTTCTGGATGGCGTTTGCGCAGACGCGCAATCAGCCGCTTCTACGCCTCAGTAACCGCGAGTGGCTTATCCCGGTCGCGCTAGCGGTGCTGTTCTTTGTCATCAATGCGTTGATCCGCTGGGCCAACGTGCACTATCACCTGGAACTCGGGCAGTCCGCAGCTGAACGTTTCAAGGACGCCGGCCAGATCGCGCCGCGCCTCGCGCTGTGGAAGTACGGCTGGACGATGTTCAGGACGCATCCGCTGCTGGGTGTCGGTTGGGGCGAGTTCCCGAGCTACCAGTACGAGTTTGTGAAGACGCTCGGCGGCGTCGAGATCGCCAATAATTCGCACGATATCTTCATCGATCTGCTCGCGAAAACCGGCCTGATCGGCCTTGCTATCGTGCTGTTCGGCCTGATCGCCTGGCTGGTGCGCGTGGTGCGCGCGCCGTACACCGCCGCGCGCGTGTTCGGCATTGCGCTGATCGGCGTGCTGGTGATGCATGCGCTGGTCGAATATCCGCAGCAGTACATGTTCTTTCTGCTGCCGGCGATGTTCGTGTTCGGTTTGCTGGAGACGCGCCCGCTGCGCCTCGTGCCTGGCCGCCTGTCATTCGGCGTATTCGCGGCGGTGGCGTTCGGCGGCGTGGCGGCGCTGTATCCGGTGTATCGCGACTACACGCGTGCCGAGGTACTGTATTACGGCTCGCGTCCCGCCGAACAGTACCGCGCGGACCCGTCGTTCCTGTTCCAGGCGTGGGGCGAGTATGGCCTCGCGACGCTACTGCCGATGAACTCGATGGACCTGCAACACAAGCTCGCAATGCACAAGCAGGCAATGGCGCTACTGCCGGGCGAAACGGTACTGCGCCGCTATGCGGTGCTGCAGGCATTGAGCGGCGATATGGCGGCGGCGTTCGACACCGTCGCTCGCCTGAAGATTTTTGCCGAGGAATTGAAGGATTGGCCGTCGCAGTTGAGCTATCTGTACGAACTGTGCGACGAGCAGAAGACGCTGACAGGCTTCAAGGCGGAATTGGTGAAGCGGTATGGAATGCCGCCGAGCAACGTCAATCAGGACGATGACAGCGACGACGAATAAGTCGCGCTGTCGTTCCTGAGCTTCAGAGGTGAAGTGGGGCGATGACGGTGGCAGTCATCAACCCGCCACCCAGTCCCCCGACTTGCCGCCGTGCTTCTCCAGCACTTTCACCTCGGTGATCGTCATCCCGCGATCGACCGCCTTGCACATGTCGTACACCGTCAGCAGCCCGACCTGCACGGCGGTCAGCGCTTCCATCTCCACGCCGGTGCGTCCGAGCGTCTCCACCTGGGCCGTGCAATGCACGCCGGGCAGCGTTTCATCGAGTTCGAAGTCAACTTTGACGCGCGTCAGCGCGAGCGGATGACATAGCGGGATCAGATCGGCGGTGCGCTTTGCGCCCTGGATCGCGGCGATGCGCGCGATGCCGATCACGTCGCCCTTCTTGGCGTTGCCGTCGCGGATCAGCGCGAACGTCTCCGGCAGCATGCGAATCGAGCCGCGCGCGACAGCGATGCGCCTGGTCTCCTGCTTGCCGCCGACGTCCACCATATGCGCCTGGCCGGCGGCGTCGAAATGGGTGAGTTCAGGCATGGTTGGGCTCCTTCAGAGGGCGCCTATCATAGCAGCGTGGCGACGCCGGCCGGCGGCCGGGGATGAGCTTGCCGCGTCGCGCGCGTCATCAGGCCGCACTTGGCGAGCCTGGCGTCGAAGTGGCCCGGATCGCCGCGGTGACTGATTACAATTGTCGTATGCCCGCTATCTTAGTCCGAGCGGCGGGCGTTGCCTTTCGACTCCGTCCTGCCGACCTCGCGATGCGTCCGAAACGGTTTCTTGCTGCGTTGTTGTCCGTCGCGCTCGTGACGCAGCCGGGCGCGTTCGCGCAGTCCCGCGGCTCTTCGACCATCGGCATCAGCACACAGACTGAAGGGCCGCCGATGGAAATCGGCCCGCTGAACTCTTATGTCGAACCCGTTGTGCCGCCGGAGATTGCGCAGGGCGTGTTCGGCATCTACGGCGGCGCCCAGAGTCGCTTCTCCGGTAACTCTGGCGCGAACACCGGCTGGCGCGCGCCGATCGTCACCCAGCAACTGCCCGACCTTGGCAATGGCGGCGCCGGGTCGCTGACGCCGCAAGCCGAGCGCAAGCTCGGCTTGCGCGTGATGCGCGAGTTGCGCCGCGACCCCGACTATCTCGACGATTGGCTGGTGCGTGACTACCTGAACTCGGTTGCAACGAAGCTCGCCGCGGCCGCCAACGCGCAATACATTGGCGATTATCGCCCGGACTTCGACCTCTTCGCGATCCGCGATTCGCAGATCAACGCATTCTCGTTGCCGGGTGGTTTCATCGGCGTGAACACGGGTTTGATCGTGACGACGCAGACCGAATCCGAACTCGCGTCCGTGCTCGGGCACGAGATGGGGCACGTCTTGCAGCGGCACATCTCGCGGATGATCACGACTGGCGAGCGCAGCGGCTATGCCGCGCTCGCCGGCCTGTTGTTCGGGATTCTGGCGGGCGTGATCGCGCACAGCGGTGATCTTGGCAGTGCGATCGCGATCGGCGGCCAGGCGTATGCGGTCGACAACCAGTTGCGCTTCTCGCGTTCCGCCGAGCACGAAGCGGACCGCGTCGGTTTCTTGCTGCTGGTCGGCGCCGGCTACGACCCGTACGCGATGGCGACGTTTTTCCGTCGCCTCGACCGTGCCTCGATGAGCGACACGGGTGTGCCGGCGTACGCGCGCACGCATCCGTTGACTGGCGAACGGATCGCCGACATGGAGGACCGTGCGCGTCGCGCGCCGTACCGGCAACCGCATCAGGCGTCCGAATATGGTTTCGTGCGGGCGAGGGCACGCTTGCTTCAGGATCGCTCGCGCGGTGAATACGCCGATGAGATTTCGCGGCTGCGCGCCGAGATCGAGGACCGGACGGCGCTGAATGTTGCCGCGAACTGGTACGGCATCGCATATGGGCAGATGCTGCTCGAGCGTTATGACGACGCGGCGGCGTCGCTTGCTTCTTCTCGTGCTGTATTTGTTGCGGGCGAGCGCAGTGAAGGTGAGGCGGCGCGGAGTTCACCGAGTCTGGACGTGCTGGCCGCGGATATTGCGCGCCGCGCCGGGCGCGATGACGAGGCGGCTCGTCTTGCCGAGCTTGCGCAGAAGCGTTGGCCGCAATCGAATGCCGCGATCGACATGCATATCCGAACGTTGTTGACGATGCGGCGGTTTGCTGAGGCGCAGGCGTTGGCGTTGAAGGAAACGCGTGCTTATCCGGAGCAGCCGGCGTGGTGGTTATATCTCGCGCAGGCGAGTGCTGGCAGTGGGGATGCGTTGACGCAGCATCGGGCGCTGGCCGAAAAGTTTGCCCTCGAAGGGGCTTGGCTTTCTGCCATTCGGCAATTGAAGGAAGCGCGGGATATCAAGACCATTGGATACTATGATCTCGCTACTGTCGACGCGAGGTTACATGAGATGGAGAGCCGCTATCGGGAGGAGCGGCTTGATGAGAAGGGGTAAATGGTTTTTTTGCCTTTGGCGGCGGCACTGTTCTGTGTGCCTGCGGTGGTGGTCTTTTCTTTATGTTGTTTACCTTGCGCGGCGCTTTATGTCTGTTTGCCTACGGCGGTGGCCTTTCCTTGAATTGATATTGGTTTATTAGCGTTCCCCCTGTGCGGGGGAGCACCTACTTTTCTTTGCCTGCCGCAAAGAAAAGTAGGCAAAAGAAAGCGGCTCACACCGCTAGCTTTGAAGCGGGTCTCCTGGCTTGGAGGAGGCAGTGGAGCATCTGGAATCGGTGTTCTCGCGCACTCCGCGCCGGTGACAAGGCAGTCATACTTCCGGCGGCGCTGCGCGCGCCGACGCGGTCCTTCCCGAAACTGTTTGGCGGTTTTGGCGCTTGCGTTTCGGTGGAAGTTTGTTTGCGTTACTCGCCTTCGGAAGGCGATGCAAGGAAGCGTTCCTTAAAGAGGCGCTCAGACTCGCGTAAGCCCTCATCTGTCAGCACCACAGACTTGGCCTTATTGACAGAGTTGTCAATCGGACCCCGTGCATAAAGCCGATGCAATGCATCCCGATCGAAGCCCTTCCACGCTCGGTCATGGTCATGCAAGGTCAGGTAAAGAAGGGCGAGTACAGCGTCGTCGATAGCAGCGGTGTTGATGTTCATGGCATTCGTTTCGATACTTTTTGCACAAAACCGCTCGAGGTACACCAGAAAGTCATCAGCGAACTTGCTCCAGACAAATGGCCTCAGATTCGCGCTCCTGGCATCCAGATAGTGGTCGGTTACATGTTTAAGTTTATCTCGTCGACGAACGATGAACCACCTGCGAGCTTGAACATCTCCTTCAGCGGCGGTTGCTTGGTTGTTCGCGCGCTGTTCCGTGCGAAGCTCGAGGGAGTACCGCTGCGGCGCGCGCAGCGCCGCCGGAAGTATGACTGCCTTGTCACCAGCGCGGAGTGCGCGAGAACACCGATTCCAGATGTTCCACTGCCTCCTCCAAGCCAGGGGGCCCGCATAAGAACTAGCGGTTTGAGCCGCTTTCTTTTGCCTACTTTTCTTTGCGGCAGGCAAAGAAAAGTAGGTGCCCCCCCGCACAGGGGGAACGCTAATAAACCAATAACAAAGCAAGGAAAGGCCAACGCCGTAGGCACACAGACAATGCCGCCGCCAAAAGCAAAAAAACTACTGCCCCCCTGCTGGGCTAACAACAAACCCAAACCTCGCGGCAACATCACCTCGCCGCACCGGCTGAAGCGGCAAAACAACCCCATTTCGCCAGAAAAAATCCCCACTGACGGCATCGTCAGCCAACCTTGCATGATCAGAAAAAACTTCCAGATCATGATCATGCAAAACCGCAACTCTCGGCGGCACCGAGCCATCAACAAACAGAATTCCGCCTTCATCATCGACAAACACAGCGGAAGGCTCAAAAGCGCCCCCAGCTTGATCAGTCAAAGAAAGCACTCCGCCAGCATCGGCGGATAACCTCACAACCCAGGGCGTATACCCCAACTCGACATAAACCCGCTGCGGCCCATTCTGAAAAAACCACTGTCCACGTTCATCAGCCTCGTAATTCCGATTGATAAACGCGAGCAGCGCCGCATGCCGAATCGGCGTACCAGGCGCACCACTAGCCTGCGCAGCCTCATCCCTCATGCGCCAGTTGCCGCGCCGGTCGAGCAACAACCAACCTGTGCAACTCGGCACATTCGGCCATTTGGCCAAGGCCTGCCTGACGATGTCATCCATGATCGACGTGCCGCTCCAGGTAGCCGAACACGCGCCGCGACAGCCAGTCGATGCGGCCCGGGAACGGTCCGGTCATAAAGCCGGCGTGGCCGCCGTGCCTGGGTTGATCGAGTTCGACGGCCGACGACACTTCATGCCGCGACGGCAACGCCTCGCTCGGCAAGAACGGATCGTTGCGCGCGTTCAACACCAGCGTCGGTACCGCAATGTGCGGCAACAATGGCCGCGTGGTCGCGCTGCTCCAGTAATCGTCGGTATCGCGAAAGCCGTGCAGCGGCGCCGTCACCACGTTGTCGAACTCATACATCGTGCGGCTCGCGAGCATCGTGTCACGGTCGAACAAACCCGGAAACTGGACGAGCTTCTGCTCGGCTTTCTGTTTCAGCGTCTTCAGGAAATTGCGCGTATAGATCATGCCGAATCCCTGCGCCAGCGCGCGTCCGCCGGCATGTACGTCGATCGGCGCCGAAACCGCCGCGGCGGCCGAGATGACCGACGACGCGTCCTCGCGCCGCTCACCGAGCCAGCGCAGCAGCACATTGCCGCCAAGCGACACGCCCGCGGCCACGATCGGCCCGCGACGCGCAGCACGCAACCGCCGCAGCACCCAGTCCACTTCGTTGCTATCGGCAAGATGATAGAAACGCGGCAGCAGATTCAACGGTCCGCTGCAACTGCGAAAGTGTGGCACCACGCCGTGCCAGCCATACTCGCGCGCGCCGGCCATCAGCGACAAGGCATAGTGCGACGCCGAACTGCCTTCGAGGCCATGAAACAGCACGAACAGCGGGGCGTCTTCGGTTGGAGCTTGCGGAGGAACGGAGGCGCTCGACGGGCCAACGGACTGGTCATCGTGCACAACCCAATCGAGATCGATGAAGTCGCCGTCTGGCGTGTCCCAGCGCTCGCGCCGGAAAGTGACCGCAGGGCGGCGCGCGAACAGCGACGGGACGATGGTTTGCACATGCCGGTTCGGCAGCCAGAGCGGCGCACGGTAGAGCAGATCGACAGTTGCCTCGACGGCAGCCGCGGCGCGGGCCGTGCCGGGAGAAGCGGATTTGTCGTGCGTCGTCCCCCAATCCCCCAAGGGGACTGCTTTCGGGGCGGGGGACTTCCTGCGGAGCGTACTCATACCAGCGTCGGAACAAAAACGTGAAGCTTCAACAAAAAGTCAGTGCAACGACCCTTGGCCATGCCGCATCTTCGTAGCGAACTGGCTCGCGGCCTCGTTCGGCATCGGGCTTGCGTGAATATGCGCAATGCGCCATTCGCCGCGCTCATGAACCATCACATAAGTGGTGAACACCATTGTCGGCGTGGCGGACGGATTGGCTGGCCGGTGCGCTTCAGCAATGGCGTAGACGACGGTGCCGAGGCTGTCGTAGACGCGGATATCGAGCGGCTCGATCGACACCGGCGCGGCTTCCAGCTGGATCTGCAAGCCGGCGCGAATGCTGTCGAGGCCGTGCAGATGCGAGCCGTCGGCGCAGATGCAGCTGACGAACTCCTCATCGATCCACAGGCCCATCAAGCTGTCGATATTGACCTCGGCGACGGCCTGGTAATAGGCGTTCAGGGTATCGGCGGCGGCTTCGAAGATATGGGCAAAACGTGGCATGGCTCGTCAGTCTCTTGTGCGCGGCGCGCGGTTGCGGGGCAGCAGTCAGCGGGACAGTCCGGAGCACCGGACAATCACACCCAAGCGCGAGAATGCCCGCGCCGCAAGGCGCGAACATGACGCGACGCGCTCAGGAGCGTGCGGTGTTGCGTGCAAGTGTCAGTCGGTTCAGCGTTGCGCGAGCAACATGCCGCGTAAATCGCCGAATACCTGCTCGGCGCTCAACTGCTTCAGGCAGTTCAGATGACCGAGCGGACACTCGCGCTCAAAACAGGGGCTGCATTCGAGATGGAGCCATTGTACCTTTGCAAGCTCGGACAAGGGCGGCGTGTGGCGCGGATCGGTCGAACCGTACACAGCCACGAGCGGCCGGCGCAGCGCGGCGGCCACGTGCATCAGGCCCGAATCGTTGGTGACGACCGCGTTGGCCCGCGAGATCAACGCACAAGCCTCGCCGAGCGCGGTCTGGCCGCACAGGTTGCGTACGTTCGGCGCCTTCTCCGCGATCGCCTGGGCTAGCGGCGCGTCTTTCGGCGAACCGAGCGCGACGATCTGTGTGTATGGGAACGACTGGCCGACCATCTGCGCAAGCGCCGCGAAATGCTCGGGTGGCCAGCGCTTGGCCGGGCCGTACTCGGCGCCGGGGCAGAACACCAGCAGCGGCACGCGCGTATCCAGATTGAAGCGCGCCGACACGCGCGACGCCTCGTTCAGGTCCGCGTCGAGCCGCGGCATCGGCAGATCGCCGGGGACCTTGGCGCCGGGCGCGTAGGCGAGGGCGGCGTAATGGCCGACCATTGGCGGGCGCTCGTCCTTGCGCGGATTCGCGTGGCGCACGTTCAAGAGGCCGTAGCGGCTTTCGCCGGTATAGCCGATACGCAGCGCAATGCCCGCCATCCACGGTATCAGCGCCGACTTCAGCGAGTTCGGCAGCACGTAGGCCGCGTCGTAGCCGACGTCGCGCAAGTCGCTCGACAGTTGCCAGCGGCGCAGCATCTGCAGCTTGCCGTGCGCGAGATCGGTCGCGTAGACGTCGCGGATCTCGGGCATCCGTTCGAGCACGGGCGCGACCCACGAAGGCGCGACCGCGTCGATTACGATGCGCGGATGCAATTTCACGAGGCGCGCGAACAGCGGCTGCGCCATCAATGCGTCACCGATCCAGTTCGGTGCGATAACCAACGCGCGACGCATCAGAGTGAGTATCCGGTGTCGAAACGAAGCGCCGCGCGCGCCATGCGCGTGGCGTTCGGATTTGTAAAAGGGGATACGCCGCGCGTCGCGTGGCGCGGACCCGGCTCGGCCGGACCCGCCGCGGCTGCGGCGTTGCTGCGACGCGCTCGCCCGGTCACCTGCTGCAAAGGCAAATACGGCAAGTCAAACGACAAACCGGGCAGCGGGCGAAGCCAACAGGGCCACAAGCAGCGGCGCAAGCGCTCAGCGTTCAGTGTTCAATGACCTCTGACCACTTCGCCGTCGCGCAGCTTGTAGCGCGTGCTGCAGTACGGGCAACGCGCTTCGCCGTGCGTGACATCGATAAAGACGCGCGGATGCGCGCTCCAGCGCGGCATTGCCGGATTCGGGCAGTACGCCGGCAGGTCTTTCGCCGACAGTTCGACCAGCGGCATTTCCTTGATTTCGCTCATGGGGACTTTCTCGTTGTATGCAGGGTGCGTGCGTTGCGCCGTTAAAAAGGCCGGGGCAGCGCGCGTTAGATCTTGGTCAGCCAGTGCGCGTACTTCTCGCTCCGGCCGTTCACGATATCGAAGAAGCCCGCTTGCAGCTTCTCAGTGATCGGGCCGCGTGCGCCCGAGCCGATCGTGCGGTTGTCGAGTTCGCGGATCGGCGTGACTTCGGCGGCGGTGCCGGTGAAGAACGCTTCGTCGCAAGTGTAGACCTCGTCGCGCGTGATGCGTTTTTCGATCACTTCGATGCCCGCGTCTTTCGCCAGCGTGATGACCGTGTCGCGCGTGATGCCGTCGAGGCACGACGACAGGTCCGGTGTGTACAGCTTGCCGTTGTTCACGAGGAAGAAGTTCTCACCCGAGCCTTCCGACACGTAGCCGTCCACGTCGAGCAGCAGCGCTTCGTCGTAACCGTCGGCGGTGGCTTCCTGGTTGGCGAGGATCGAGTTCACGTACCAGCCCGACGCCTTCGCGCGGACCATCGACACGTTCACGTGATGGCGCGTGAACGACGAGGTCTTCACGCGAATGCCCTTCTTCAGGCCGTCTTCGCCGAGGTACGCACCCCACGGCCAGGCGGCGATCGCCACGTGGATCGTGTTGCCTTTGGCCGACACGCCGAGCTTTTCCGAGCCGACCCAGATGATCGGGCGCAGGTAGCAGGACTCGAGCTTGTTTTCGCGGACTACTTCGCGCTGCGCGGCGGCGAGCGTTTCGTGGTCGAACGGCACGTCCATCTGGAAGATCTTCGCCGAGTTCAGCAGGCGCTTGGTGTGTTCCTGCAGGCGGAAAATCGCGGTGCCGCCGTCGGCCGTCTTGTAGGCGCGCACGCCCTCGAAAACGCCCATGCCGTAATGCAGCGTGTGGGTGAGCACGTGGATCTTGGCATCGCGCCAGTCGATGAGCTTGCCATCCATCCAGATCTTGCCGTCGCGGTCGGCCATTGACATACGATTCTCCAGCGGGTGCGGTTGTGAGTGCCCCTAAACCTGTCGCTTCGCGTCAGGCTCCCCGAGGGGGCAATCCCCAATCCCCCAAGGGGACTTCCTTCGGGGCGGGGGACTTCCTGCGGGGCGGAAAACCCGGGGGGCGGCCCGGCGTTTTCTTGTGAGGTCTAGCGAAGAGCGTTATTTTAGCGTCTTTTGCACACGGAACGGGCATTTGGCCGCATGCCGGGCGCTATAATTCGGCGCACGCATAATTCAAATCCGGATGCGCCAGCGGGTGCTTGACGACCTGGCGCCGACTTCCCTTCGTTGCGGCGCGCCCCGCGCCAACGCATTTCGTCTCATGCTCGCTCGCCTGTCAGATACCGATCGCCGTGCCTTCCGTGAGGGCGCGCGCGACTATTCGCCCACGCTGATGGCGATTTTCTCCTGGGGCCTGGTAACCGGCATCGCGATGAGCAAGTCCGTGCTCACGCTGCCGCAGGCGCTCACCATGTCGCTGCTGTGCTACGCCGGCTCGTCGCAACTGGCGGTGCTGCCGCTCCTCGCGGCCAGGCTGCCGGTGTGGACCGTGCTGCTCACGGCCGCGATGGTCAATACGCGTTTCGTGATCTTCAGCGCCGGTCTCGCGCCGCATTTCTCCTATCTGCCGATGTGGCGGCGCATCGTGCTCGGCTATTTCAACGGCGACGTGATCTATCTGCTGTTCCAGAAGAAAAGCTTCCAGACCGGTCACGTACCGGGCAAGGAAGCGTATTACTGGGGCATGGCGATCTGCAGCTGGCTGTCGTGGCAGGTGTCGTCGATCGTCGGCATTCTGCTGGCGAGCCTGATTCCGGACAACTGGGGTCTCGCGCTGGCGGGCACGCTGGCGTTACTGCCGATCATGGTGTCGGCGATCGCGACGCGTTCCACGCTGGTCGCGGTCAGTATCGCCGGCGTGGTTTCGCTGCTCGCCCTCGATTTGCCGTACCGGCTCGCGCTGCCGCTCGCGGTGATCGCGGCGATCGTCGCGGGCAGCGCGGCCGATCTGATGGTCGAACGCGCCGACTTGCGCCGCATCCGTAACAGCGCCGGAGATTCCCCATGACTGCCACGCAGATCTGGCTGGCCATTGTCGGCATGACTTTCGTCACCACGGTGACACGCGCGATGTTTCTAATCGGCGGCGAGCGCACTGTGCTGCCGGAACGCGTGCAAAGAATGCTGCGCTACGCGCCGGCCGCGGCGCTCGCCGCGGTCGTGCTGCCCGACGTGCTGACGACCCCCGACGGCCTTTCTTTCGGGCCGTCGAATCACGAGTTTTACGCGACGCTAGCCGGTCTCGCGTGGTTTTTGTGGCGCCGCACCATGCTGGGCACGATCGTCGTCGGGATGGTTGTATTCACGCTCATGCGGCTCTTCATGTAATTGCGCAGGTCTGAAATGCTGCGATGCAGCACGCGCGGTCCATTCGTCAAATACGGGACATTCGCCCCGTTGCAGGTCAGAAGGCAGTGTGGATCGGTTAAAATGGATGTTTCCGGGATAACCGCGCCGATGCACGGCGCGCGAGCCGCGGTTCGCGCGCCGGCGCCCGATTCAGCGGAGCCGCTGCTGTGCCGAAGCGCTGGAGTTTTGTTTTGCGCTGTCCGTCAGTGCGTCGTCCGCCACCGCCTTCTCATCAACTCGCACATACACGCCCATGAACAAGGTATTGCGTCTCTCCGATCTGATCGCCGAAGGCAAGCTATCCGGCAAACGCGTGTTTATCCGCGCCGATCTGAACGTGCCGCAGGACGATCAAGGCAACATCACCGAAGACACCCGTATCCGCGCCTCCGTGCCGGCTATCAAGGCCGCGCTGGACGCAGGCGCCGCCGTGATGGTCACCTCGCACCTGGGCCGCCCGACCGAAGGCGACTTCAAGCCGGAAGACTCGCTCGCGCCGGTCGCGAAGCGTCTGGCCGAGTTGCTCGGCCGCGATGTGCCGCTGGTCGCGAACTGGGTCGAAAACGGCGTGAATGTTGCGCCCGGTTCGGTTGTGCTGCTGGAAAACTGCCGTGTCAACAAGGGCGAAAAGAAGGATTCGGACGAGCTCGCGCAAAAAATGGCGAAGCTCTGCGACGTCTATGTGAACGACGCGTTCGGCACCGCGCACCGCGCCGAAGCCACCACGCACGGCATCGCCAGGTACGCGCCCGTCGCTTGCGCCGGCCCGCTGCTGGCGGCTGAACTCGATGCGCTCGGCAATGCGCTCGGCGCGCCGAAGCGTCCGCTGGTGGCGATCGTCGCCGGCTCCAAGGTGTCGACCAAGCTGACTATCCTGAAGTCGCTGGCCGAGAAGGTCGACCAACTGATCGTCGGCGGCGGCATCGCCAATACGTTCATGCTGGCCGCCGGTCTGAAGATCGGCAAGTCGCTCGCCGAAGCCGATCTGGTGAACGAAGCCAAGGCCATCATCGACGCAGCAAAAGCACGCGGCGCCTCGGTGCCGATCCCGACCGACGTGGTCACGGCCAAGGCGTTCTCGCCGACCGCCAAGGCCGAAGTGAAGGCCGTCGCCGACGTTCAAGACGATGATCTGATCCTCGACATCGGACCGGACACCGCCAGGGTGCTCGCCGCGCAACTGGAAAAAGCCGGCACGATCGTGTGGAACGGCCCGGTCGGCGTGTTCGAATTCGACCAGTTCGGCAACGGTACGAAGACGCTGGCTGACGCGATCGCCAAGTCGTCGGCGTTCTCGATTGCAGGCGGCGGCGACACGCTCGCGGCGATTGCCAAGTACGGCATCCACGATAAGGTCAGCTACATCTCGACGGGCGGCGGCGCCTTCCTCGAGTTCCTCGAAGGCAAGAAGCTGCCGGCGGTCGAAGTTCTGGAATCGCGGGCTTAACGTGGCGACGCGCTCCCCAACGGCTAAGTCTGCAAAAGCGCGCGGCGGCAAGTCGCCGCGCAACACCGCAGCAGCTACGGCAGGGGAGCGCGCGGTGCGCTCCGCCGCCAGGCCGGCCACGCCGGCCGCTGTTATCCAGCAAGAAGAATCCGGGTCGCCCCTCGCGCTCGCGGAGTTGACCACCGCCAACGAGGCAGCGGAATTGTCCAGCGGACAAGCCGCCCAATCGCAGGCGGAACGCCACAACGAAGAAGTGGCGCTCGCCCCTCCGCCAGCGCCCCCCGTGCTGATGTCGAACACCGCTTCATCCCATAAAGCGACGCTGGTTTCAACCGGCGCGCAGCCCCCGGCAGCAACCTTCGGTGCGCAGCCTCCGCATCCGACTCGCAGCGCTCATTCCAGCGATCCTATCCAGACGAGGAGACTCATGCATCGCGCCACCAAGATTGTCGCCACCATCGGACCGGCTTCCAATACGCCGGAAATCCTGCTGCAAATGATTCAGGCAGGACTGGACGTGGTACGGCTCAATTTCTCGCACGGCACGGCCGACGATCACCGCCAGCGCGCCGAATTCGTGCGCGACGCAGCCCGTCAGGCGGGCCGCGAAGTCGCCATCATGGCTGACCTGCAAGGCCCGAAGATCCGGGTCGGCAAATTCGAAAACGGCAAGACCACGCTGATCGCGGGCAACCCGTTCATCCTCGACGCCGACTGCGAACTCGGCAACGATGATCGCGTCGGCCTCGACTACAAGGACCTGCCGCGCGACCTGAAACCGGGCGACGTCCTGCTGCTCAACGACGGCCTGATCGTGCTGAACGTGGTCCGCGTGCTCGGCAGCGAGATTCACACGACCGTGAAGATCGGCGGCGAGCTGTCGAACAACAAGGGCATTAATCGCCAGGGCGGCGGTCTGACGGCGCCGGCGCTGACCGCGAAAGACATGGAAGACATCCGCACCGCGATGTCGATCGGCGTGGATTTTGTCGCGGTATCGTTCCCGAAGAACGCGACCGACATGGAAATGGCCCGCCAACTCGCGAATATCGCGGGCGCGCCATACGGCATCAAGCCGAAGATGATCGCCAAGATCGAGCGCGCGGAAGCCATTCCGGCGCTGCAGGGCATTCTCGATGCATCGGACGGCATCATGGTCGCGCGCGGCGATCTGGCTGTGGAAGTGGGCAATGCCGCAGTCCCGGCGCTGCAAAAGCGCATGATCCGGATGGCGCGCGAGTCGAACAAGTTCGTGATTACCGCGACCCAGATGATGGAGTCGATGATTTACGCGCCGGTGCCGACCCGCGCCGAAGTGTCGGACGTCGCCAACGCCGTGCTCGACGGCACGGACGCGGTGATGCTGTCGGCGGAATCGGCGGCGGGCAAGTACCCGGTGCAGACCATCGAAACGATGGCGGCGATCTGTCTCGAAGCCGAGAAGTCGGAAGAGTCGGAACTGGACAAGGATTTCCTCGACCGCACGTTCACCCGGATCGACCAGTCGATCGCGATGGGCGCGCTCTTCACGGCCTATCACCTGGGCGCGAAGGCGATCGTCGCGTTGACCGAATCCGGTTCGACCGCGCTGTGGATGTCGCGCCACTCGACCCACGTGCCGATTTTCGCGCTCACGCCGCGGGTCGGCAGCGAACGGGCCATGGCGCTGTACCGCAATGTGACCTCGCTGCATCTGGACACCAACACCGACCGCGACACCGCGTTGCAACAGGCGTTGGAAACCGTGGTCCGCAAAGGGTACGCGTCGCGCGGCGACATGGTGGTGCTGACGGTCGGCGAGCCGATGGGTCAGGCCGGTGGGACGAACACGCTGAAAATCGTACGGGTCGGTGAGCCGTATTGATTACGCAGCAACCATCTTGCATGGGATCGGAGTAGCGCTATTGGACCAGAGTAAGCGCTAACTCTGGTCGACACGCTAACACCGATCGACACACTATGTGTGGGGCGGGAGTAAGTGCTAAAGCACTAACTCCCGCCGACACAGGAGACTGCTCGATCGGCACCGGCTTGATTGAGGGAAGCAGGCTGCAATGCCCCCGCGAGAGGCGGCGCACGGACTCCAATCGCGCGTGAAGGAAACGTGCTTTAGGGAACGTGTGCACGGATAGGCGGCTTGCTTCGCGATAAAATCGCCCAAAAGATGCCGACGGCTCAGAATTCGTTTCAATCTAAGGAGTTACAGCATGCCTCTCGTATCAATGCGTCAACTGCTGGACCATGCTGCCGAAAACGGCTACGGCCTTCCGGCATTCAACGTGAACAACCTGGAGCAGGTGCAGGCGATCATGGCGGCGGCCGACAAGGTCAACGCACCGGTCATCATGCAGGCATCGGCCGGCGCGCGTAAGTACGCGGGCGAGGCGTTCCTGCGCCACCTGATCGAAGCAGCGGTCGAGTCGTATCCGCACATTCCAGTCGTGATGCACCAGGATCACGGGCAATCGCCGGCGGTCTGTATGGCGGCGATCCGCAGCGGCTTCACCAGCGTGATGATGGACGGCTCGCTCGAAGCCGACGGCAAGACGGTTGCCTCGTACGAATACAACGTCGAAGTCTCGCGCAAGGTGGTTGAGGCGGCGCACTCGATCGGCGTCACGGTGGAAGCGGAACTGGGCGTGCTCGGTTCGCTGGAAACCATGAAGGGCGACAAGGAAGACGGCCACGGCGCGGAAGGCACGATGACCCGCGAGCAACTGCTGACCGATCCGGAGCAGGCTGCGGACTTCGTCAAGCTGACCCAATGCGATGCACTGGCGATCGCCATCGGCACATCGCACGGCGCGTACAAATTCAGCAAGAAGCCGACGGGCGATATTCTGTCGATTCAGCGCATCAAGGAAATCCACCAGCGTATTCCGAACACCCATCTGGTGATGCACGGTTCGTCGTCGGTGCCGCAGGAGCTGCTCGCGGAAATCCGCGAATTCGGCGGCGACATGAAGGAAACCTACGGCGTGCCGGTCGAGGAAATTCAGGAAGGCATCAAGAACGGCGTGCGCAAGGTCAACATCGACACCGACCTGCGTCTGGCGATCACCGGTGCGATCCGCCGCTACATGGCGCAGAATCCGGGCAAGTTCGATCCGCGCGATTATCTGAAGCCGGCGCGCGAAGCCGCGATGAAGATCTGTATCGAGCGTTACACGCAATTTGGCTGCGAAGGCCAGGCCGGCAAGATCAAGCCGGTTTCGCTTGATAAAATCGCGGAGAAGTACAAGTCGGGCGACCTCGCGCAGGTCGTCCGCTAAGTTGTCAATTAAGTTGTCAACCAAGCTGTCAATACCTTAAGACCTGGCCGGACGGCCAGGTTGTCGTTAGATCGCCGTTCCCGCATCATCCGGGGAACGGCGTTTCCCTTTTGTTCCGGTCACACTTTTTGCCTCATTTTTAGCGAACCACGACGATGTCTACCCTTTACGAATCCACGCTCCGCTCGCTGCCGCTGCTCGGCCGCGGTAAAGTCCGCGACAACTATGCGGTGGGCAACGACCAGTTGCTGATCGTCACGACCGACCGTCTGTCGGCCTTCGACGTCATCATGGGCGAGCCGATTCCGAATAAGGGCCGCGTGCTGAACCAGATGGCCAACTTCTGGTTCGAGAAGCTCAAGCACATCGTGCCGAATCATCTGACGGGCGTGGCGCCGGAATCGGTGGTGGCGGCAGACGAAGTCGAGCAGGTACAAGGCCGCGCCGTGGTGGTGAAGCGCCTCGAGCCGATCCTCGTCGAAGCGGTGGTGCGCGGTTATCTGGCCGGTAGCGGCTGGAAAGACTATCAGGCAACGGGTTCGGTCTGCGGCGTGGAATTGCCGCCGGGGCTGCAAAACGCCCAAAAGCTGCCTGAGCCGATCTTCACACCGGCAGCCAAGGCCGAAATGGGCCACCACGACGAAAACATCACGTACAGCGAGATGGAACGCCGCATCGGCACCGAACTGTCGGCCACGATCCGTGACATCTCGATCAAGCTGTACAAGGAAGCCGCTGACTTCGCGGCCACGCGCGGCATCATCATCGCGGATACGAAGTTCGAATTCGGTCTCGACAACCACGGCCAGCTGTATCTGATGGACGAAGCGCTGACTGCCGATTCGTCGCGTTTCTGGCCCGCGGACCAGTACCAGGTCGGCACCAACCCGCCGTCGTTCGACAAGCAGTTCGTGCGCGACTGGCTGGAAACCCAGCCGTGGAAGAAAGAGCCGCCCGCACCGAAGCTGCCGGACGACGTCGTCACGAAGACGGGCGAGAAGTATCAGGAAGCGCTCGAACGCCTGACCGGGCAGAAGCTCGCTTAATCACGGGCACCTCGTTAGATCCGCGCCGTTCGAGAGACAAGGAAGCCGTAACATGAGTGAAGTCCAGACCGCCCATACACATAGCGCGCCCGTCGTCGGCGTGCTGATGGGGTCCAGTTCCGATTGGGAAGTGATGAAGAACGCCGTGGCGATTCTGCAGGAATTCGGCGTGCCGTACGAAGCGAAGGTCGTGTCCGCGCACCGGATGCCCGACGAGATGTTTGCGTACGCCGAAAGCGCGCGCGAGCGCGGCATTCGCGTGATCATCGCGGGCGCGGGCGGCGCGGCGCACCTGCCGGGCATGCTGGCCGCCAAGACCACGGTGCCGGTGCTCGGCGTGCCGGTGGCGAGCAAGTATCTGAAGGGCGTCGATTCATTGCATTCGATCGTGCAGATGCCCAAGGGCGTGCCGGTCGCGACATTTGCGATCGGCGAAGCGGGCGCGGCGAATGCGGCGCTGTTCGCTGTGTCGATTCTGAGCGGCACGAACGCCGGGTATGCGGAGAAACTGGCGGCGTTCCGCGTGCGCCAGAACGAAGCGGCCCACGCAATGGTGCTGCCGGCGCTGTAAGCGCGATAGCGGATTGCTTTTAGACGTCCCCATGTCTGACCCCCGGCCGGGCGCACGTGCACGAATGCATGTGCGCCCGGCCGCGACCGACCACTAAGATGAATCCAGACAACACACCGGTTTCACCGATTCTGCCCGGCGCATGGCTTGGCATGGTCGGTGGCGGCCAGCTCGGCCGCATGTTCTGCTTTGCCGCCCAGGCGATGGGCTATCGCGTCGCCGTGCTCGACCCGGACGAAAACAGTCCGGCGGGCGCTGTCGCCGACCGCCATCTGCGCGCGGCGTATGACGACGAAGCGTCGTTGACCGAACTCGCGCGGCTGTGCGCGGCGGTGTCGACCGAATTCGAGAACGTGCCGGCCGCGAGCCTCGACTTTCTCGCCAGGTCCACCTTCGTCAGCCCGGCTGGCCGTTGCGTCGCCGTGGCGCAGGACCGGATTGTGGAGAAGCGCTTTATCGCGTCGTCGGGCGTGACGGTGGCGCCGCACGTGGTGATCGAATCGTCGGATGCGCTTGCCGCGCTCGACGATGCGAAGCTCGAGGCCGTGCTGCCCGGCATCCTCAAAACCGCGCGCCTCGGCTACGACGGCAAGGGCCAGATTCGTGTGCGCAACGCCGAGGAAGTGCGCGAGGCGCATGCGTCGCTGGCGGGCGTGCCGTGCGTGCTGGAAAAGCGCTTGCCGCTGAAATTCGAAGTGTCCGCGTTGATCGCGCGCGCGTCGAGTGGCGCGTCGGCGGTTTATCCGCTCGCGCAGAATTCGCATCGCGACGGCGTGCTGTCGCACACCATCGTTCCCGCGCCGGATGCGAGCCCGACGCTGGTTGCCCAGGCGCAGCAAGCCGCCCTGCAAATCGCTGACAAGCTGGGCTATGTCGGTGTGCTGTGCGTCGAGTTCTTCATTCTGGAAGACGGTTCGCTGGTGGCGAATGAAATGGCGCCGCGTCCGCACAATTCCGGCCACTACACCGTCGATGCGTGCGCGACCAGCCAGTTCGAACAGCAGGTGCGCGCGATGACCGGCATGCCGCTCGGCGACACGCGCCAGCATTCGCCGGCGGTGATGCTGAACATCCTCGGCGACGTCTGGTTCCCGGACGGCCCGAAGCGCGCGGCGGTCACGCCGCCGTGGCACGAAGTGGCGGCGATGCCGGCGGCGCGTTTGCATCTGTACGGCAAGGAGGAGGCGCGTTGTGGCCGCAAGATGGGTCACGTGAACTTCACTGCCGCGACGCTCGAGGAAGCCCGCACGTCCGCACGCGATTGCGCGCGGCTCCTGCATATCCTGACGAGCTGACGCGAACGCCATGCCGGATCAAAGCAAACCTGCCGAAGGGGGCGCCGCGAGCGCCTTGCCTGTGAGCGCCGCGCAGATCGAGCACGCCGCCGCGCTGCTCGACGCGGGCGGCCTCGTCGCGTTCCCGACGGAGACGGTCTACGGACTCGGTGGCGACGCCGAGAATCCGGACGCGGTCGCGCGTATTTACGCGGCGAAAGGCAGGCCGGCGAATCATCCGGTGATCGTGCATCTGGCGCCACAGGGCGATCCGAACTATTGGGTCGAGCATTTGCCCGCGGAGGCGCAGCGCCTGATCGACGCGTTCTGGCCGGGGCCGCTCACGTTGATCCTGAAGCGCGCGGCGCGAATTAATGCCGCGGTGAGCGGCGGGCAGGATTCGGTGGGTTTGCGCTGCCCGTCGCATCCGGTTGCTCAGGCTTTGCTGGAAGCATTCAGTGCGTTGCGCGGCGGGCATGGTGGTGTTGCTGCGCCGTCGGCGAATCGTTTTGGTCACGTGAGCCCGACGACGGCGCAGCATGTGCGCGACGAGTTCGGCAGCGCGATTCATGTGCTGGACGGGGGCGCATCGGACGTTGGGATCGAATCGACGATTCTGGATTTATCGCGCGGGTTTCCGGCGTTGTTGAGGCCGGGGCGGGTGACGCCGCAGGATATCGCCGACGTGCTCGGTGAAGCGCCGCGGTTGCCGGACGGCTCGGATGCAACAGCGCCGCGCGCATCGGGTACGTTGAAGGCGCACTATGCGCCGCGTACGCCATTGGCTTTGCTGCCTTTTGATGCGTTGCAGACTTTGCTCGCGGCGCGCCACGGCGATGAACGCGTTGCCCTGGTGGCGCGGGCTTCCCGCGCAGGCGAATGGGCTCATGCCGAGGGCGTGCATTTCATTGCCGCGCCTGAAGATCCACACGTGTACGCGCGTGAGTTGTATGGCTTGCTGAGAGCGCTGGATCGCGCGAACGTGACACGGATTCTGATCGAGAAGCTGCCTGATACGATCGAATGGATCGCGGTCAACGACCGACTCGGCCGGGCGGCGGCGGCGTTCGAAGCGCAGGGGTAGCGTTACAGCGCCCGGCTGAACCCGGCCGGGCCTTTCATCACCGCAAAGGTAAAACGGCGGATCGCCGGACCGCTGGACCGCCGGATCCGCCGCGTCGCCTGATTACTTGCCCAAACCCGTCGCCGCGATCTGCTGCTGGACGAACTGCGCGAACAAGGCGTGCAAGTGCGTGCTCGGGTGGACCGTGTCCGCGAACATGTAGGTCTGGTCAGCGCCAGCCACCGTGTAGGTCTGCGGTGAGCAGAACAGCGACGAGCCGAACTGGGAGCCGTACTGGGCCGGGGTCAGCCCGTTCGTTGCGCTCGGATTGGCGGTGGCGTACGCGGTTGCGTTGGCCACCATCGACGTCAGGTTACACGCGGTGCCGGTGTTGGACACCGTGAAGCCCAGCGCCTGGAAGTTCGGTAACTGCTGATCAATCCACGTGAACGCATCGGCCACGATGACCTTGCCCGTACCCACCAGGCCAAGGGCCGTCAGGTTCTGGACCAGCAGGTAGTTATACGCCGCGGTAATCCCCGACAGCAGTGCAGCCGTGCCAGGCGTGGCCGCGTTGGCTGCGACGCCGAGCGGCGTGTTGCCGATGTCTGGCACCGTCGACACCACCACGTGGGTCGCACCCGAGTTGACGATGGTCTGGACTTGCGCGGCGAGCTGGGTGGCGGCCTGCGCGATCTGGGGGTTGGCCTGCTGCTGCAGGTAGCCGACGATGAACGCTACCTGGCCCGCCTGCGAGTTCGGCAGTTTGCCGGCCTGCACGAGCTGCGGGTATTGCGTCTGTAGCGCGGCACCGAGCGCCGTCAGATTGGCGGTGGTCGAGAACTGGAAGATATCGTTCGCGCCACCGTTCACCAGCACGAGCTGGTTCGAGTTGAAGCTCGTATGCGCGCTCAGGTAGTTTGCCACCTGGGTCACCACCGGCACCGTCGTAGCCGCCATGTTGTTCGGTGCCCAACCTTCGCCTTGGGCGTTGACGACGTCCGAGCCGCCTTGCGCGTAGCCATACCCGCCCGTCGCGACCAGCGGTTGACCGAAGCCGCCCAGATACGCGGCGGTCAACGTGCCGCCGTAGTACTCCGCGACCTTCTGGGTCCACACTTCGCCCGGGTTGGTCGTGAAGCGGCCACCGCCGAAGCTCGCCTGAATCACCGGCGCATACGTGCCGACATCCGACAAGCTGTCGCCGAACGACACGACCTGCAATTTCACACCGCCAGCAGGCGTGCTGCTGCTCGAGCTGTTGTTATCGCTGCCGCCGCCGCAAGCCGCGAGCAGCGCAAACGCGGCACTGGCGATGGCGATCTGCGTGACGCGTACGAAACTGCGCTTCTTCGATGCTGTTTGTTTCATGTTGACTACATCTCCTCGTATGTTTTGGCCCTTGTGCCATGTATTGCAGGCAGCGCCCGCCGCGTCGGCGGCGTGGCGACAGCTTACAGAATCTTCTACGGCCTGCGCGATGTTCGAAACGCGGCCGTATGGTTGTTTTCATTCACGTTGGTAGCGCCGCCCAATACCCCTGACCCGGCGGCGCGACGCGCGTGATAGTCGGCAGCCCAAGCGGGCGGCGCAAACAGCGCGCGCAGCTTATTGCGCCGGCCACGCACGCTCGCGAAATCGGCGGCCATCGACGCCCATTCGTGAAACGTCGCCTTCAGCGGGTTGTACGTGTGGAGCGGCTCGACGATGCCGTACACCGCTGCATCGTGCGGATCTTCCTCGACGTAGCTACCGAACAGACGATCCCAGATCACCAGCACGCCAGCGTAATTGCGGTCGATATAGCGGTCGTTGCGCGCGTGATGCACACGGTGAATCGACGGCGTATTGAACACGTACTCGAGCCAGCCGAGCTTGCCGATCGCCTGCGTATGCACGAAAAACTGGAAACCGAGATTGATCAGCACGATCGCGACGATCTGCTTCGGCGGAAAGCCGAGCACGGCGAGCGGAATCCAGAACAGCCACATGCCGGCGACCGGATACATCAGGCTCTGGCGGAACGCAGTCGAAAAATTCATCCGCTCCGACGAGTGATGCACGACATGCGCGGCCCACAGCCAGCGCACCCGGTGGCTGCAACGGTGAAACACGTAATAGAGCAGATCCTGAGCGACGAACAGTACGACGAACGAGACCCAGCTCGCCTGCCACGTATAGACGCGGTAGCGATCGTAAAAAAACGCGTAGACGGGGATGATCGCGAGCCACGCGAGCTTGTCGGCGGCTTGCTGCATCAGCGCGAGCGCGGCGTTGCACAGCGTGTCGCGCCAGCTATAAAGCTGCGCGCCCGGGCGCGTGCGCCGCAGGTGCCACGCCTCCCAGCCGATGCATGCGAGAAAGACTGGCGCCATGGCGAGCAGCAGCAATTCGGCATCGAATTGCATTGTGTCTTCCTCCGTGGTCCCTGGCCGCTGCGCTTGCCGCGGCGGACGTTGTCGTTATCGTTTGATGGGGTCCCCTTGGGAGACCGTAACCGGCGCGCCGCTCGCGCGCCACGCATTGCGTGTTCCGCGCGCATCAAACACTGCCCGACAGCGTACACGTTTGGACGCGTTGCCGCGCGCGGCTTCGCTAGAAGGAATCCTCAATGGGCTCCGCGCTTGTGCGGGTTTTTCCTGAGCTTGTTGCGCGGTTCCTCGACGGCGTCCGCAACCTTGGTGAAACCCTGAGCCGGTCCCCGATACACCCATTCGAGCAATGCGTCGTGCGCGGCGCGCGCCGCCTCCGAATGAGGATCGTTGATCAGGCTGACCACGACATAGCTGTTGCCATCCGCCGAAGCGACATAGCCCGCGATCGCCCGCACGTCGCGCAGCGTGCCGGTCTTGATGTGTGCGTTGCCCCCCGCGCCCTGGTTGGTCAGACGGTGGCGCATGGTGCCGTCGACGCCCGCAATCGGCAGCGACTCGACGAACACCTGCGCCACCGGGCTCGCATTGGCCCGCTGCAGCAGATCGGCAAGCGCGAGCGCGGTAATGTGCTCGTCGCGCGAGAGGCCCGAGCCGTTGTCGAGCGTCAGGTATTCCATGTTGATGGCGTCGCGGCGCAGAAATGCCTCGATCGCGCGCGCCGATTTGGCCGACGTGGCGGGCGGCTTTTCTTCCGTCGCGCCGATCGTCAGGTACAGGTTGCGCGCCATTGTGTTGTTGCTGAACTTGTTGATGTCGCGAACGATGTCGGACAGCATCGGCCCCTGGTGGGTAGCGATCAGGCGCGCGCCGGTGGGCACCGGGCCTTCGCGGGTCGCGCCGCTGAAGGTGCCGCCGGTTTGCTGCCACAGTGCGAGGAAGCCGCCCGCGAAGAACGCGGAGTGATCGAGCACGGCAACGTTGATCGTGCGCGGGCCGCAGCGCACCGAGTAGTCGCCGGTGAACGACGCCACCACCTTGCCGTCTGGCTGCGGCGTAACGCTCGGCGAGACGGACGCCGCGTCGCCGCGGCACGGGCCGTTGATTGCGTGCATCTGATTGTCGATCTGCAACTGCGCGAGCGCGGGCAGCACGTCGATGGCGACGCTGCCATCAGTCGACGGCGTCAGCGTGAACGACAGCGACTTGAACGCATACAGCAGTGGATCGGGGCCGACGTTGTACGGCGCGGTGGCATCGTCGTCGAAGGGCGGCAGGTCGCGCGTCGAGGCGTCGAAGTAGTGCTTGTCGAGCACCAGGGCGCCGTCGATGCCGGTGATACCCGCCTTGTGGATCTTCTGCACGAGATCGATCAGTTCTTCGGGCACGAGCTTCGGATCGCCCGTGCCTTGAATGTACAGATTGCCGTGCAGCACGCCGTTGCCGTCGAGCGTGCCGTCAGAGTAGGCGCTCGTGCGCCAGCGATAGTCCGGACCGAGTATCGACAGGCCGGAGTAGGTGGTGACGAGCTTCATCGTCGAGGCGGGCATCATCGGCTTGCCGGCGTTCAGCGCGACGATCGGCGTGCGGTCGCCGACCTTTTCGACCACTACGCTGATCGACGACAAGGGCACGTGCGCGCGCTGCAAGCCGACCATCACGGGCTGCGGCAGGACCGTGCTGACGTTGACGCTCGGATGCTTTGCCTTGACGCGAGCCTGCGCGGACAACGGCAGCGCCGTGCCGCAGGCGAGTGCGGCGCAGGCGAGCAGCAACGCCGCCGTGCGCGGCGCGAAGCGGCGGGGCGTGAGATCGGCAGTGGAAGAGCGGAGCGGGCGCGGCGCTATATGGCGTGCAAGAGAAGTCAGGAAAGCATGCTTCATGGACGGGCTGGGCGAGCGAAAGAGGGACGGGCGAAAAAGCAGGATTTCAGGGCGTAGGGCACGCGGCAATTCAAAGTGTGCTGATGCATCGCATGACCCGTCCGGGCAGTGGTTTCGTCGCGCGCTCGCGAGTGTGGCATCGATCGATCATGCAAACGCGGCGGCGCATTTACGCATCCCGCATACGCAGCGGAGCGAACCACGAATCCGGCCGCGCGACGCAAAGCGCCCATTGTAGAGACATGCCGCTGCGCTGCGGTGAAAAAGCGTCGCGCGACGCGCACGTCAGGGCCGGGCGCTAGAATGCGGCATCATCAAACGATTCAGGACCGTACTGCCATGCGCATATTGCTAGTCGAAGACGACCGGATGATCGCCGAGGGTGTGCGCAAGGCGCTGCGCGGCGAAGGCTTCGCGGTCGACTGGGTGGAAGACGGCGAAGCGGCGCTTAGCGCGGTGGCCGGTGAACCTTACGATCTGGTGCTGCTCGACCTCGGCCTGCCCAAGCGTGACGGGCTCGACGTGCTGCGCACGCTGCGCGCGCGCGGTCACGCGCTGCCGGTGCTGATCGTCACCGCGCGCGACGCGGTCGCCGATCGCGTCAAAGGACTCGACGCCGGCGCCGACGATTACCTCGTCAAACCTTTCGATCTCGACGAACTCGGCGCTCGCATGCGCGCGCTGATTCGCCGGCAATCGGGCCGCAGCGATTCGACCATCCGCCACGGTACGCTGACGCTCGATCCCGCGTCGCACCAGGTCACGCTAGACGGCGCGCCGGTCGCATTGTCGGCACGTGAATTCGCGTTGCTCGAAGCGCTGATCGCGCGGCCGGGCGCCGTGCTCTCGAAGAGCCAGCTCGAAGAAAAAATGTACGGCTGGGGTGAGGAAATCGGCAGCAACACCGTCGAGGTCTACATTCACGCGCTGCGCAAGAAACTCGGCGCGGATCTGATTCGCAACGTACGCGGTCTCGGCTACATGATCGCGAAGGACGCCTGAGCCGATGCGTTCGATTCGCCGTCAATTGTTGTTCTGGCTGCTGGCGCTGGTGTTGCTCGGCGTCGGCATTGCGGGTTGGCTGATTTACCGGCAGGCGCTTGCCGAAGCCAACGAACTGTTCGATTACCAGCTGGAGCAGATCGCCGCGGCGCTGCCGTCGGAACCGTTCTCACAAGTGCTCGGTTCGCGCGACACCGGCGACGAAGGCATCGTGCTGCAAATCTGGAATCGCAACGGCGTGCTGATGTACTACTCGCGTCCGCGTGCGCCGCTCGCGCCGCGCGCCGAACTCGGCTTTTCGACCGAGCATACCGACCGTGGCGATTGGCGCGTGTACGGCGCGATCGTCGGCGATAACGTCGTGCAACTGGCGCAGCCGGTTTCCGTGCGCAACCGGCTGGCGGCGAACGTCGCGCTGCGTACCTTGTGGCCGTTGATCGTGCTGCTGCCGCTGATGGGCCTCGCGGTGTGGATGATCGTCGGGCGCGGACTCAGGCCGTTGCGGCGCGTGACCAGCGCGCTCGACGCGCGTCACCCCGAAGCGCTGGACCCGCTGCCCGATCAGGGTTTGCCGCTCGAAGTGCAGCCGCTCGTGCGGGCCTTGAACGGCCTGCTCGAGCGGCTCGCCACCGCGCTCGACATTCAGAAAGCGTTCGTCGCCGATGCCGCGCACGAGCTGCGCACACCGCTCGCCGCCGTGCAGATTCAATCGCAACTGGTGGCGCGCGCGAAAGACGACACCGCGCGCAGCGAAGCGCTCACCGATCTGCAAGCCGGCGTTACGCGCGCGACGCGTCTTGCCGAGCAGTTGCTGGCGCTCGCGCGTTCGGAGCCGGACGGCCTTACCGTCAGCGACACGATCGATCTGCGCGCGCTGCTGCAAGAGTGCGTCGTGGCTTACGCGCCGCTTGCGCAAAATCGCGGCGTCGATCTCGGCATCGACGCGAGCGAAGCGGCCACGCTGCTCGGCGACGCTGAAGCGCTGCGCGTGATGTTCAACAACCTGGTGGACAACGCAACCAAGTACACGCCGCACGGCGGCCGCGTCGACGTCAGCCTCCATGTGGAAGACGGCCGCCCGGTGGTGCGGATCGCCGATAGCGGGCCGGGCATCGAGCCGTCCGAGCGCGATCGCGTGTTCAATCGCTTCTATCGCGCCGGCCCCGGCGCGAACCGCGCGCGCACCGACGTGGCGGGCAGCGGCCTCGGCCTCGCGATCGTGCGGCGCATCGCCACCCAGCATCATGCGCAGGTGACGCTCGACGAATCGCCGGCGGGCGGATTGCAGGTCGCCATCCGCTTCTGAACGTACAGCTTCCTGTAGGGAAAGCGACTTAAAACAGCCTTAAAAACCGGGTTAAAGCGATCTCGCGCTGCTTAAGACTCTTTTAAGCGATCCCACGTACGCTTCGAGACATTCAGGAGCCTCTTTCTCCCAGTCAGGAGTACACGATGAACGCGAAAACCTTGTCCCGCAGCGCGGTTGCCATCGCTGTCGCCGTTGCGCTGTCCGCCGGTTATGTGGCAGGACATCGCGACGTCCCCGCGCCCCAGGTCATCACGCCGGCGCAAGCCGCGATGATGCCCGCCGAAGCCGCCGCGAAAACCGGCATCCCCGATTTCTCCGGGTTGGTCGAAACCTACGGCCCGGCTGTCGTCAACATCAGCGCGAAGCACGTGGTCAAGCAGGCCGCTTTGCGTGGCAATGGCGCCGGCAACGGCGGCAGCAATCAGTTGCCGATCGATCCAAGCGATCCGTTCTACCAGTTCTACAAGCACTTCTTCGGCGGCATGCCGGGCATGCAAGGCGGCGACGGCGGCGATGCGCCGGACCAGCCGAGCGCGAGCCTGGGCTCGGGGTTCATCGTCAGCAATGATGGCTATATCCTCACCAACGCGCACGTGGTGGACGGCGCGAACGTCGTGACCGTGAAGCTGACCGACAAGCGCGAATTCCGCGCCAAGGTGGTCGGTGCGGACAAGCAGTCGGACGTCGCCGTATTGAAGATCGACGCGAGCAACCTGCCGACCGTGAAGATCGGCGACCCGCGTCAAAGCAAGGTCGGCCAGTGGGTCGTCGCGATCGGCTCGCCTTACGGTTTCGACAACACCGTGACCTCGGGCATCATCAGCGCGAAGTCGCGCTCGTTGCCTAACGAAAATTACACGCCGTTCATCCAGACCGACGTGCCGGTCAATCCGGGCAACTCGGGTGGCCCGCTGTTCAATCTGCAAGGCGAAGTGATCGGCATCAACTCGATGATCTACTCGCAGACCGGCGGCTTTCAGGGCCTTTCGTTCGCGATCCCGATCAATGAAGCGATCAAGGTCAAGGACGATATCGTCAAGACCGGCCACGTGAGCCGCGGACGTCTCGGCGTCGCGGTGCAGGGCATGAACCAGACGCTGGCCGATTCGTTCGGGATGCAGAAGCCGCAAGGCGCGCTCGTCAGCTCGGTCGATCCGGGTGGCCCGGCCGCCAAGGCCGGTTTGCAGCCGGGCGACGTGATCCTGTCGGTGAATGGCGAGCCGGTTGGCGATTCGTCGGATCTGCCGTCGCAGGTCGCCGGTCTCGCGCCGGGCAGTTCGGCCACTGTGCAGGTGTGGCGCGACAAGGCGACCAAGGATCTGAAGGTGACCATCGGTTCGCTGTCGGATGCGAAGGTGGCCTCGGACAAGGCCGATCAGCCGACGCAGTTGCAGGGGCGTCTCGGTGTGGCGGTGCGGCCGCTGACGCCGGAAGAGAAGAACGGCGCGTCGGTGTCGCACGGTCTGCTGGTGCAGCAATCGGGCGGTGCGGCGGAAAGCGCCGGCATTCAGCCGGGCGACGTGATTCTGGCGGTCAACGGCCGGCCGGTGACGAGCGTCGATCAGTTGAAGCAGATGATCGCCGGCGCCGGTAACAGCATCGCGTTGCTGATCCAGCGCGACAATGCGCAGATCTTTGTGCCGGTCGACCTGGGCTGATTTCGCCTGATTTTTGGCTTGGGTTTTGGCTTGAGTCCTGGCCGATTCCCCGGCCGCTTCGGCCAGGGTTTGAAGTAACGCTTGCCGGTCTGTTGCACTTACTGCTGACAGAGCGGCTTTCTTTTACCGCTTCAGGCGCCGTTGATCATCGCGCTGAGCCCGGCGCGGCGCGGCGAAGCAGCGGTTCCCGCACGGGGTAACCGGCTCTCTGGCACGTAGGTTGCATCTGCGTCTATCAGGACCCACCGAGGGCACGGGACGGTAAGAACCTTAAAAAGGGAGCGAACCGATGAAAAACCAACACATTCAGCAAAGGATCGTAGCCGCTGCGGTATGCGCAGCGCTCACGCTCGGTCTGGCGGGCGGCGCCTATGCGCAGCAGGCGAGCGAGGTGGCAGGCGGCACGACCACAGACGAAACCAGCGCCGGCAACGCCAACGGCGGCGGTCTGCCGCAAATTCAGCAGCAGGGCGACGTATCGTTCGTGTCGGGCGGCGTCGGTCTCGACGAATCGAAGGCGCTGCAGCAGGCGCAAAGCCACTGGCCGCTGTCGTTGCAGTTTACGGGCCCCGGCTCCGACTTTCTCGCCGACGTCCGCGTGCGGGTGGTCGATGCGCACAACGGCGAGGTGCTGAACACCACGTCGCGCGGGCCGTACATGCTGGTCAAGCTGCGCCCGGGCCGCTACAGCGTTCACGCGCAATACAAGGATCGCGACCAGACCAGGGCGGTGACGGTCCCGGCCAAGGGCAGCGCCCGGGCCGCGTTCTACTGGAATATCCAGTAATCGCCTGGTCTTCCTGACTTTTCGTTAGGCGGATCGCGTCGCGACGTGCAGGAAGGCTGCGCAATCGGCGGAGTTTGGCCGATAATGAAGCCACGGGTGCGCCCCGTGGCTTTTTTGTTTGCATGAGCTTGTTGGCATGAGCGCCCACCATCACGGAGCCGAGACATGAGCGATGCCTTGACACCTCACGGAAGTCCCGGCCCGGACGCCGGCGCAAGCTCGGGCGCGCACGCCATCGTCATTACCGGCAACCGCCACCGGGTCCGCGTGATTCACGGCGGCGTCACGGTGGCCGACACGCAAGCAGGCTTGACGCTCACCGAAACCGGTCTGCCGGACGTGTTCTATTTTCCGCGCGCCGACGTGAACATGGCGCGGCTCGAACGGTCCACGCATACCTCGCATTGCCCGTTCAAGGGCGATGCTTCGTACTTCCATTTGCGCACCGAAGACGGCCGGATTGAAAACGCCGTGTGGAGTTATGAGACGCCGCTCGAAGCGGTGCAACAGATTAAAGGGTATGTCGCGTTTTACGCATCGCGCGTCGACCGCATCGATCAGACGTCCTGATCCCGCTGTCGCGCGTTCATCGGGGAGGCTGCCATGGAACTGAACGACGCGTTAAGGATTCCGCTCGCGCCGACCGATGTTTGGGACGCGCTGCAGGACCTCGCTTTGTTGCGTGCCAGCCTCGATAACTGCGACTCGTTCACGCGGCTCAGCCACGGCGAATATGCGCTGACAATGACCGTGCCGCTCGGGCCTTTGCGCGCGCGTTACGAAGCGCGCGCCCATATCGCCGGCCAGGATTCCGGACCGGCGGACGCGCAGCGCCGCACCATCAACTTCAAAGCCCGCGCCGAAGGTATCGGCTCGCTGCGCGGACAGATCGAAGTAAAGTTGCGCGCGGAAGATGCCGCGCACGGCATCGGCAGGGAGCGCGGCACGCGGATCGATTACACGATCTGGGCGACGTCGTCCGGGCCGCTCGCCGAACTGCCCACGCGCCAGCTCGAAAACGCGCTGCATCAGCTTGCCGATGACTTTTTCACCGAATTCGGCGCTGTCGTGAGGGCCAAACATGGGCAAGGGCCGAACCGCGCGCGCGGTTCTTCGGCGCGCCGTCAGCATGTCTTTTTACGGCCGATCAATCTCAGCGGCATCGCGCGGCGCCCGCGCCCGCACGATCTTGGCAATACGCTGACCGGACGCGCCGCGAGTGCGTCGCACGGCGTCTCGGATGGTGTTTCGCATCGCCAGCCCAGTCCGCATGCGGTGCCGAACTGGGCGTGGGCGGCGATGATTTTTCTGGTCGCGCTGCTGTTGTATGTGGCGCGCTGGGTCAGCGAGCACTGACGGCGCGGCTAGACTCGCCGGCGCGTTGCTGTCGCGTGGGCGCTACTACGAAATCTCGGTGATCCACTACGAAACGGTGTTGGCTGCGCGGAGCGCTGTACGCCCTCATATGCTTTCGCACGCCGTCACACACCCTCACACGCCGCGAAATTCCCGTCGCCATGCGGAAGGCGAAGTGCGGAACGCCTCCGCGAAATGCTGCCGTAACGAGGCCGTCGAGCCAAAGCCCGCGATCCCCGCAATTGCTTCGACCGACTCGTCGGTGCTCTCCAGCAATTGCTGCGCGCGGGCGAGCCGTTGCGACAGCAGCCACGCGCCGACGGTCGTGCCGGTGGCGAGCCGGAAGCGTCGCGTGAAGGTGCGGCGGCTCATCAATGCGTGCTCGGCCAGCGTGTCGAGCGTGTGCGGCGCGTCCAGATTCGTGCAGACCCAATCGAGCAGGCCTGACAACCGGTCGCCGCGCACGTTCGGCGGCACCGGCTGCTGGATGTATTGCGCCTGGCCACCCTGCCGATGCGGCGAGACCACCAGTCGGCGCGCCACATAGTTCGCAGCCTGCGCGCCGCACATCTTGCGCAGCACGTGCAGACAGCAGTCAAGGCCGGCGGCAGTGCCCGCCGACGTCAGTACGCGGCCGTCGTCGACGTAGAGCACGTCGGGGTCGAGGCGCACGCGCGGATAGCGGCGCGCGAAATCGTCGGCCCAGGCCCAGTGGGTGGTCGCCGGCCGGTCGTCGAGGATGCCGGCGGCGGCCAGCACGAATGCGCCCAGACATAGGCCGACCAGCCACGCGCCACGTGCGTGGGCGGCGCGCAATGCGTCGAGCAGGGCCGCGGGCGGCGCTTCGTCCGGATCGCGCCAGCTCGGCACGATGATCGTCTGTGCGTCGGCGAGCGCTTCGAGCCCGTGCGTGACGGCGATCGAGAAGCCCACGGTGGTGTTCAGCGCGCCCGTCTCAGCGGCGCAGACGCGAAAATCGAAGACCGGCACGTCGCCGCCGCTGCGGTCCTCGCCGAAGACGACGCAGGGCACCGAAAGATGGAACGGGCTGATGCGGTCGAACGCGACGACCGCGATGACGTGGCGAGGCGCGGCGGCCACCTCGGCTGAAGGAGAGATCGGTGTCGTCATCTGCCGGCCCAAGAAATTCAATGATGGCCCGATTCTAGCGAATCTTGTCATTCGGGTCACTGTCGGGAAAGCGGCCGCAAGCGAACAATGCAGTCATCGCTGCTGCTTCCGAAGCGCCCATCCCGGGCCACGCAGCGCGAGCCGTATCCGACAGGAGTCTTGCCATGGCCACACCACGCCGCGCGCTGATCGTCATCGATGTGCAGAACGAATATGTGACCGGCGATCTGCCGATCGAATACCCGGATGTGCAAACCTCGCTTGCCAACATCGGCCGCGCGATGGATGCGGCGCGCGCCGCCGGCGTGCCGGTGGTGGTCGTGCAAAACTTCGCGCCGGCCACCTCGCCGCTGTTCGCGCGCGGCAGCGCGGGCGCGGAACTGCATCCGGTGGTGGGTTCGCGCGCGCACGATCACTATATGGAGAAGTCGCTGCCGAGCGCCTTCACCGAGACCGATCTGGCCGACTGGCTCGCCGCGCAACAGATCGACACGCTGACGGTAGTGGGGTACATGACGCACAACTGTGACGCCTCCACCATCAATCACGCATTGCACTCGGGACTCGCGGTCGAATTCCTGCATGACGCGGCGGGCTCGGTGCCGTACGAAAACAGTGCGGGCTTTGCGAGCGCGCAGGACATTCATCGGGTATTCAGCGTCGTCTTGCAGTCGCGCTTCGCGGCGGTGGCGAGCACCGAGCAATGGATTGCGGCGGTGAAGGGCGGGTTGCCGCTCGAACGCGGCAGCATCTACGCTTCGAACCAGAAAGCGCGGGCGAGCCAGGCTGCGGCTTGAAGCGCTAACCCGGCAGTGACCCCATAGCGGCATCCATATAGCAGGACGCGTAAACGGAAACGGGCGGGTTGCGCGAATGCGCACCCGCCCGCCGTCCGGAACCCGCCCTATCTATCTATCTATCTATCTATCTATCTATCTATCTATCTATCTATCTATCTATCTATCTATCTAGCCAGCTGACTGACCGGATCGCCGCGCCGCATGGCCCTTGCGCAGCGCCGGGCTCAGCCGCAACGCATCGATCATCCCTTCGACCATCTGTTCGGCATGCGTGCCGAAATCGGTTGCATCCGGCAGGAGCAGCATGTCGCGCAGCGAACCGCCGACGAACGCATGCACCATCGTCGCCGCCAGCTTCGTATCGAGATCGGCCGGCATTTGCCCTTTGGAGATCGCGTTGCGCAGGCCGCCTTCGATCTTCGCGAGCCCTTCGCGCATGTTGGTCTGATAGCGGACCATCACCGGGCCCATCTCTTCGACGAGCTCGCACTTCAGAAACAGGATGTCGAACACGCGCCGGCGGCGCGGGTCGTTGGCGGTGTCGCGCAGGCAGACAATGCAGATTTCCATCAGGCGCCCGAGCGGATCGGGCTCGTTGGGATCTTGCGTGGCGGCTTTGAGTTCGTCGAGCGGCAGCAGCACGCGGTCGAACATCTCGGTGAACAGCTCGCTTTTATGCGCGAAATGCCAGTAGATCGCACCGCGCGTGACACCGGCCGCCTGCGCGATGTCGGCGAGCGACGTGCGCGATACGCCCTTCTCGAAGAACACCCGTTCGGCTGCGTCGAGAATGCTGTTGCGCGTCTCCTGCGCCTCTTCTTTGGTTCTTCTGACCATGTGGTGTGATCTATCTTGATTGTGGGGTTTTCCCGAGCGTTTTTAAGTACACCCGATGACAATCCATCTACGGTTAAGCATTTTACGAAGCGATCTTGCGGGTCCCTGCCCGTAAGAGATGTAAACCCACTTTTACATGCATTCGTGAATGTATATATAATAGCATCCCACGATCGGATAGCCCAAGCCGGGACGACCGGTTAATATCCGTCACTGTTGCCTTTCAAAACGGTATTGCGCCGTGCCCGGACGGGCGGCTCGTGCGGCATTTCCCCGGTATGGCGCATTTCGCTCAGGATGCCCCCGCAGGTTCGGTTTGCACCAGTGGGCTCCGGTCAAGCGTCGCAAGACGCATGTGTGCGCTGCTGTCCGCGGGGTAGGGATGCGCGCACTTTTTCATTCTCAGTCATTGACAGAGGTCGCTCCATGCGCGTCGAACGGGTTCCATTCCGCTTAATCAGTGCCGCGACGGCTGCCGTATTGCTGGCAGCGTGCGGACCAAAACAATCGGCCCCGCCGCAACAAACCCCCGAGGTTGCCATCGTCACGGTCCAGCCGACAACTGTGCCGGTCACCACCGAATTGCCGGGCCGTACCAATGCGTTCCTGGTGGCGCAGGTGCGTGCGCGGGTCGACGGCATCGTGCTGCGCCGCGAATTCACCGAAGGCAGCCAGGTCAAGGCCGGCCAGCGTTTGTACAAGATCGATCCGGCGCCTTATATCGCGGCGCTGAACAGCGCCAAGGCGACGCTTGCCAAGGCTCAGGCGAATCTCGCCACGACCACCGCGCAGGCAAACCGCTACAAGGTGCTGGTCGCGGCCAACGCAGTCAGCAAGCAGGATTACGACAACGCTGTCGCAGCGCAAGGACAGGCCGCGGCAGACGTGGCTTCGGGCAAGGCAGCGGTCGATACGGCGCAGATCAATCTCGGCTATACGGACGTGACGTCGCCGGTGACCGGTCAGGTCGGCATTTCCCAGGTCACGCCGGGCGCGTATGTGCAGGCGAGCGCGGCGACGCTGATGTCGACGGTCCAGCAACTCGATCCGGTCTATGTGGACCTGACCCAATCGAGCCTCGACGGGCTCAAGCTGCGCCGCCAGGTACAGGAAGGGCGTCTGAAGACGAACGGCCCGGACGCGGCGAAGGTCACGCTGATCCTCGAAGACGGCCGTACCTATTCGGAGCAGGGCAAGCTGCAGTTCACCGACGTGACGGTCGACCAGGGCACCGGTTCGGTCACGATCCGGGCGATCTTCCAGAACAAGGACCGCGTGCTGCTGCCGGGCATGTTCGTGCGTGCGCGCATCGACGAAGGCGTCAACGACAAGGCAATCGTCGTGCCGCAATCGGGCATTACGCACGATCCGAAGGGCCAGCCGACCGCGCTCGTTGTCGACGCGCAAAACAAGGTCGGGGTGCGCCAGCTTGTCACCTCGTCGACCTACGGTTCGAACTGGGTGGTCGAGAGCGGCTTGAACCCGGGTGACCGTGTGATCGTGCTCGGCACTGACAAAGTACGTCCGGGCATGACGGTCAAGACGGTCCCCGCGCCATTGCCAGCCTCCGGCGCAGCTGCTCAGGAAGCGCCGGCGGCGAGCGGTGCACAGATGGCGCAGGCTGCCTCCGCTGCATCGGCCGCGAAATAACAGGGAGCCTGCTTCATGGCAAAGTTCTTTATTGATCGCCCGATTTTTGCATGGGTGATCGCCATCATCCTGATGCTCGCGGGTATCGCGTCGGTGTTTACTCTGCCGATCGCGCAATACCCGACCATCGCGCCTCCGGCGGTGCAGATCAGCGCCGTGTATCCGGGCGCGTCGGCGAAGACGGTGGAAGACACCGTCACGCAGGTGATCGAGCAGCAGATGAGCGGCCTCGACCACTTGCTGTACCTGTCGTCCACCTCGGACGACTCCGGCACGGCGACCATCACGCTGACGTTCGCGGCCGGCACGAATCCGGACATCGCCCAGGTGCAGGTGCAGAACAAGCTGCAACTGGCGACGCCGCTTCTGCCGACCATCGTGCAGCAGCAAGGGATTAACGTCACCAAGTCGAGCAGCAGCTTCCTGCTCGTGCTGGCGTTCAATTCCGAAGACGGCAGCATGAACAAGATCGACCTCGCGAACTACGTCGCGTCGAACGTCAAGGACCCGATCAGCCGTCTCGACGGCGTGGGTACCGTGACGCTGTTCGGCACGCAGTACGCGATGCGGATCTGGCTCGATGCGTCGAAGCTGACTAAGTTCAATCTGACGCCGGTCGATGTCCAGACTGCGTTGCAGGCGCAGAACGTTCAGGTGGCAGGCGGTTCGCTCGGCGGCACGCCTTCGGTGCCGGGCCAGATGCTGCAGGCAACGATTACCGAGGCGACCCTGCTGAATACGCCTGAGCAGTTCGGCAACGTGCTGCTTAAGGTGAACACGGACGGCTCGCAGGTGCGCATCAAGGACGTCGCGCACATCGAGCTGGGCGGCGAAAATTACAACTTCGACACGAAATACAACGGCAAGCCGACCGCCGGTCTTGGCATCCAGCTCGCGACGGGCGCCAACGCGCTGCAGACCGCGAAGAACGTGAAGACGAAGATCGACGATCTGTCGAAGTACTTCCCGCACGGCCTCGTCGTGAAGTACCCGTATGACACGACGCCGTTCGTGCGCCTGTCGATCGAAGACGTGGTGAAGACGCTGCTCGAAGGTATCGTGCTCGTGTTCCTCGTGATGTACCTGTTCCTGCAGAACCTCCGGGCAACGTTGATTCCGACGATCGCGGTGCCGGTGGTGCTGCTGGGTACGTTCGCGATCATGAGCGCGGTGGGCTTCTCGATCAACGTGCTGTCGATGTTCGGGCTCGTGCTCGCGATCGGTCTGCTGGTGGACGATGCGATCGTGGTGGTGGAAAACGTCGAGCGGGTGATGGCCGAGGAGGGATTGTCGCCACGCGACGCCACCCGCAAGGCGATGGAGCAGATCACCGGCGCACTGGTCGGCGTGGCGCTCGTGCTGTCGGCGGTGTTCGTGCCGGTCGCGTTCTCAAGCGGTTCAGTGGGCGCGATCTACCGGCAGTTCTCGCTGACGATCGTGGCGGCGATGGTGTTGTCGGTGCTGGTGGCGTTGATTCTCACGCCGGCGCTGTGCGCGACGATTCTCAAGCCGATCCCGAAGGGCCATCACGAAGTGAAGAAGGGCTTCTTCGGCTGGTTCAACCGGACCTTCGAATCGAGCCGCGACAAGTATCACAGCGGCGTGCACCACGTGATCAAGCGCTCGGGCCGCTGGCTCATCATCTACCTGGTGGTGATCGTCGCGGTCGGTCTGCTGTTCGTCCGTCTGCCGAAGTCGTTCCTGCCGGATGAAGACCAGGGGATCATGTTCGTGCTGGTGCAAACGCCGGCCGGCTCGACCCAGGAGCGTACGGCGCGTGCCCTCAAGGACGTGTCGGACTACGTGCTGAACCAGGAAAAGGACATCGTCGAATCGGCGTTTACGGTGAACGGTTTCAGCTTCGCGGGCCGCGGCCAGAATGCCGGTCTCGTATTCGTGAAGCTGAAGGGCTACGCTGAGCGCCAGCACGCGAACCAGAAGGTGCAGGCTTTGATCGGCCGGATGTTCATGCACTTCTCGTCGTACAAGGATGCGCTGGTGTATCCGGTGAATCCGCCGTCCATTCCGGAACTGGGTACGGCATCGGGTTTCGACTTCGAGTTGCAGGATCGTAGCGGTCTGGGCCACGCGAAGCTGATGGAAGCGCGCAACATGCTGCTCGGCATGGCCGCGAAGGATCCGACGCTTGCCCAGGTGCGTCCGAACGGCCTGAACGATACGCCGCAATTCAAGATCTCGATCGATCATGAAAAGGCGTCGGCGCTGGGCGTGTCGCTGTCGGCGATCGACCAGACGTTCTCGATCGCGTGGGCCTCGGTCTACGTGAACAACTTCCTCGATACCGATGGCCGGATCAAGAAGGTGTACGTGCAGGGCGACGCGCCGTTCCGGATGAATCCAGAAGATCTGAACTACTGGTACGTGCGTAACACGGCGGGCGGGATGACACCGCTCAACTCGTTCGCGTCGGGCAACTGGACCTACGGTTCGCCGAAACTCGAACGCTACAACGGTATTTCCGCTGTCGAAATCCAGGGTGCAGCGGCGCCAGGCAAGAGTACCGGCCAGGCGATGGGGGCCATGGAAGCGATTGCGGCGAAACTGCCGGCGGGTATCGGCTATGAATGGACGGGCCTGTCGTTGCAGGAACGCCAGTCGGGTTCGCAGGCGCCGATCCTGTACGGCATCTCGATCCTCGTCGTGTTTCTGTGTCTCGCGGCGCTGTATGAAAGCTGGTCGATCCCGTTCTCGGTGATCATGGTGGTGCCGCTCGGCGTGCTGGGCGCACTGCTTGCCGCTACGCTGCGCGGGCTCGAGAACGACGTGTTCTTCCAGGTGGGGCTGTTGACCACGGTGGGTCTGTCGGCGAAGAACGCGATTCTGATCGTGGAATTTGCCCGCGAGCTGCAGCAGAGTGAAGGCATGGGGCCGATCGAGGCCGCGCTGGAAGCAGCGCGTCTGCGGTTGCGCCCGATTCTGATGACCTCGCTCGCGTTCATTCTCGGCGTGATGCCGCTCGCGATCAGTAACGGTGCGGGCTCGGCCAGCCAGCACGCGATCGGTACCGGCGTGATCGGCGGGATGTTGACGGCGACCTTCCTCGCGATTTTCATGATCCCGATGTTCTTCGTCGTGATTCGCGCGAAGTTCGGCGGCGAGAAGGAAGACCCGGATGCAGCGCTCGAACACTACAACCAGCACCATCCGCACGATCCGCAAGGTGGCGCGTCGGACGGTAACGGCTCGGGCAAGGACGGACATTGAGATGCAAAAACACTCTTTGATTGCAGTGGCGGTCGCGTTCCTCGCCGCGGGTTGCACGATGGCGCCGAAGTACGAGCGCCCGGCCGCACCCGTGTCGGGCGCCTTCCCGGCCGGCGGCGTGTACGAAACGCAGCCGGGTGCGACCCAGCCTGGCACGACGGGGCAACCGGGTGCATCGAGCGCCGCGCGCAGCGCGAATGGTCAGGCCGCCGCCGATATCGGCTGGCGCGATTTCTTCGTCGACGCGCGTTTGCAGCGGCTGATCGAAATCGCGCTGAAGAACAACCGCGATCTGCGCGTGTCGGTGCTGAATATTCAGGCGTCGCAGGCGCAGTATCAGATCGCCCGCGCGGCGCTATTCCCGACGCTCAACGCTGCGGCGTCGCAAACCAAACAGCGCACGCCGAAAGATCTGACCGCGACTGGCCTGACGATCTCCAACACCTACTCGGTCGGTCTGAACGCCTCGTGGGAAATCGACTTCTTCGGGCGGATTCAGAGCCTGAAGGACCAGGCGTTGGCTCAGTACCTGGCTACCGCCCAGGCGCGCAAGGCAGCGGAAATCTCGCTGGTGTCGCAGGTGGCGAATCAGTACCTGACGGTGCTCGAACTCGACGATCTGCTGAAAGTCACACAGGGCACGCTGAAGACCGCGCAGGAGTCGTACCGGATCACCAAGCTGCAATTCGAGACCGGCACCGGTTCGGAACTCGATCTGCGGCAGGCGCAAACGGTGGTCGAGCAGGCTAACGCGAACCTGCAGTCGCAGGCGCGTCTGCGGGCTCAAGCTGAGAACGCGCTGGTGCTGCTGATCGGTGAGCCGCTGCCGGCCGATCTGCCGCCGGGTACGACGCTGGACAACCAGAATCTCCTCACGGATATTCCGGCGGGCTTGCCGTCCGATCTGCTGACGCGTCGGCCGGACATCGCCGAGGCCGAGGAGAATCTGCTCGCGGCCAACGCGAACATCGGCGCGGCACGTGCGGCGTTCTTCCCGAAGGTCTCGCTGACCGGCAGTTTCGGCACGCTGAGCCCCACGCTCGGCGGTCTGTTCAAGCCGGGGTCGGCGGCGTGGAGCTTCGCGCCGTCGATCACGCTGCCGATTTTCGAGGGCGGTCAGAACAAGGCCAATCTCGATCTCGCCCACGTGCAGAAGAACATCCAGATCGCGACGTACGAAAAGGCGATCCAGACGGCCTTCCGCGAAGTGGCGGACGGACTGGCGGCACGCGGCACGTACGATCAGCAGATTCAGGCGCTCGAGCGCAATACCTTTGCCGAACAGCGCCGGCTGGATCTGTCGAATCTGCGCTACACGAACGGCGTCGACAGCTATCTGTCGGTGCTGACCGCGCAGACCGATCTGTATTCGTCGCAGCAGTTGCTGGTTACCGCGCGGATGCAGCGTCTGCAGAACCTGGTCACGCTGTATCAGGCTCTGGGCGGCGGCTGGATCGAGCGGAACGGCGAGCAGCCGCGTCCGGCCGATGCGCCGGTCGATTACGGCGCGGCAAGTGCGCCGGTGGCGGCTTCGGCAGCGACGGCGGGCTAAGGCTCGTAGCAGCGAGCGCGTGCGGCGGGTTCCTGTTTCAGGGAGCCCGTCTCACGCAGCCGGCAATGAAAAAACGCCACGGCATGCCGTGGCGTTTTTTTATCCGCAGCGCCTGCGCGGCGCTCGCTAGCGTGTGACGCTCAATGCACGTCCGCTGCCCGCGCCATCTCGTCACGTTGCGGTTCATTGCCGCCGCGCCCGTCGAAATCGTGCCCTGCCCTGCGAATTTCACACTGCGCTTTCTTCTCGCTTTTGACGCCGTTGAAGATCAGGTTCAGCACTACCGCCGACACCGACGCCAGCAAGATCCCGCTATGCAGGAGCGGCGACAGGGTAGGCGGCAGCTTCGAGAAGAATTGCGGCGACACCACCGGCACCAGACCCAGACCGATACTCACCGCGACGATGAACAGGTTGTGGTGGTTCTTCACGAAGTCGACCTTCGACAGTACCTTGATGCCGTTCGCCGCGACCATCCCGAACATCACGATGCCCGCACCGCCGAGCACGAAGGCCGGCACCGACGCCACCACTTGCGCCATCTTCGGAAACAGGCCCAGCAGCACCAGGATCACGCCGCCCATCGCGCAAACGAAGCGGCTCTTTACGCCCGTCACGCCGATCAGGCCGACGTTCTGCGAGAACGAGGTATGCGGGAACGAGTTGAAGATGCCGCCGATCAGCGTGCCCAGACCGTCGACGCGCAGGCCGCGCACCAGCGTCTTCTGATCGACCGGACGATCGACCATGTCGCCGACCGCGAGGAACATGCCGGTCGATTCGATGAAGGTGACGAACATCACGGTGACCATCGTCGCGATCGAGAGCGGATCGAAATGCGGCAGGCCGAAGTGGAACGGCATCACGAAGCCGACCCACGGTGCATGCGTAACACCTTCCATGTTGACGTGGCCGAGCGCCAGCGCGATCACGAAGCCCGCCACGATGCCGAGCAGCACGGAAATGTTGGCGATAAAGCCTTTGGCGAACTTGTTGATGAGCAGAATCAGCATCAGCACGAGCAGTGACAGGCCCAGATACACCGGATTGCCGTAGTCAGGATTGCCGACGCCGCCGGCTGCCCAGTTGATGCCCACCTCCATCAACGACAGACCGATCACCGAGATCACCACGCCGACCACGACCGGCGGGAAGAAGCGCAACAACTTGCCGATCGCCGGTGCGAGGATGATGCCCACCACCCCGGCCGCGATCGTCGAGCCGAAGATGTCGAGAATGCCGAGTGACGGATTGGTGCCGATCGCGACCATCGGACCGACGGCGGCGAACGTGCAACCCATGATGACCGGCAGACGGATGCCGAAGATCCACAGACCGAGCGTCTGAATCAGCGTGGCGATGCCGCAGGAAAACAGATCGGCGCTGATCAGGAACGCGATCTGGTCTTTCGGCAGCTTGAGCGCCGCGCCGATGATCAGCGGCACCGCAACTGCGCCTGCGTACATCACCAAAACGTGCTGAATGCCGAGCGTGAGCAACTGGCCCGCGGGCAGCCGCTCGTCGCACGGGTGAACCGTGTTCGATTGCATTTTGTCTCTCTCCACCATCTCGTTTTGGGATGGCTCCAAGGTATGCGGAACGAAAAAGTGCAACAAGACCACTGGGGCCTATTCCGGCATTCCCGGTGATGATATGCGCGAGGGTCGGTTGAAAGCCAAAAGAAATGCGCGCACCGCGCAAAACGGCGGCAAGCCCTATGCAGCGGCGACGCATGGCGCCGCGCGGCGCGGCCCGACTTCAGGTGATATGTGTGAGAATCAATGAGGTGTATCTCGCTGGGCGCATAGTGCTGTTTTCGTGTGGCTCGCGGCGTGGCGGGGTTAACCCGCGAATTACGGTTTTCCGCGTGAGTTTGAACGCGTTTCCGAAGCGGGCACGCGATGATGGACAATGCACCGTTCCCGGCACCTTCTGCGTGCTTATTCCCATGCCTGACCTGACGTTTTTTCGCCCATGAGTTTTCTTGGCATCGACCTCGGCACCGGCTCTCTCAAAGTAGCAATCGTCGACGAAAACGGCCGCGAGCAAGCGGCGGCGAGCGTCGCTTATGCGCTCGATACACCGCATCCCGGTTGGGCGGAAACGTCGGTGCAAACCTGGTGGCGCGCGCTCTGCGAAGCGGCGGCGCGTTTGCCCGCCGATTTGCGTCGCGACGTTCAGGCGATCGGCTTCTCCGGACAGATGCACGGCGTCGTGTTAATCGACGCCGATGGCGAAGCGGTGCGCCCCGCGATGCTCTGGCCCGACACGCGTGCCTTGACGTTGCTCGATCTATGGCCTGAGCCGCAAGCCAATCCTGTTGCGCCCGGCATGGCCGGTCCGTTGCTGCGCTGGATCGTGCAGCATGAGCCGCAGTCCGCGCAAAAGACGCGTTGGGCGCTGCAACCTAAGGACTGGTTGCGCGTCGCCTTGGGCGGCGTGGTCGCGACCGATCCGTCCGATGCCTGCGCGACCGCGCTTGCCGATCCCGCAGGCGTATGGGATCGCGCGTTGCTCGACCGGCTCGAGCTGCCGCATGAATGGTTTGCGCCGTTGGCGCCCGCGTATGCGGCGGGCGGCATGTTGTCGGAGCAGGCCGCGCAAACGCTCGGTCTGCGCGCCGGCATCGTGCTCGCGACCGGCGCCGCCGATACGCCATGCGCGGCGCTCGGCAGCGGCCTCGCTCGCGACGGCGACGCGCTGCTCACCACCGGCACCGGCGGACAGATCGTCGTGCTTGCCGAACACACGCCGGCCGCGGTGCGAGGCCTGCATCGTTATCGCGCGGCGAGCGATCACTGGTATCAGATGGCGGCGATGCAAAACGTTGGCGTCGCGCTTGAACGTGTGCGGGGCTGGCTGTCGTATGAGTGGGCCGATGCTTATCGGGAAGCATTCGGTGATGCGTCCGGTGATGCATTCGGCGGCACCGAAGCCGCCGCAGCGGGCCTTACGTTTCTCCCGTACCTCACCGGCGAGCGCACGCCCTGGCTCAATCCGGCCGCGCGTGGAGGCTGGCTCGGCCTCGCACTCGATCACACGCGCGGCACGATGATGCGCGCGGCTTTCGAAGGCGTGGCGTTCTCGTTGCGCGCCGGGCTCGATGCGATTCGCCAGAGTGGCGCGACGGTCGCCACATTGAAGCTCGCCGGCGGCGGTTCCGTGGATGCGCGCTGGCGGCAGTTGCTTGCAGACGCGCTCGACGTCGAGCTGCATGCGGTCGATTGTCCCAACGCGGCGCCGCGTGGCGCGGCGATCCTCGGCGGCCTCGCGAGCGGCCACTGGCATGCGGGCGATCTGGCGGCGTTGGCGCCGGGCGCAACGCGTGTCGCCGGTCCGCAAGGCGATGCAGCGCTCGCCGGGCGTTACGCGCGCTTTCTCGATCTCTATGGCCGCGTCGAAACCTGGTTTGGCGAAGACAAGGCCCAGTAACCGGGCCGATGTCACGTTCAGACAATGCCGCGACGCACTTTGCAATACCATGACGACTTTCGCGCGCTAAGTTATTCGTGGGGACGCGCTGCCGCGCGCCAGCCACACCATCGGTGCGTCGCGCGGTACACGAGATAACTGCCGCAGCCGAACCGCGACACCGGCGCGCCGCGAGAAATTTCGCCGCGACGCGCCACGCATTCACAGACTCATAGGAGCATTCACGATGAAGACCAAAGCAGCAATCGCATGGAAAGCCGGCGCCCCGTTGACGATCGAGGAAGTGGATCTGGAAGGGCCGCGCGCCGGTGAAGTGCTGATTGAAGTGAAGGCGACGGGCATCTGCCACACCGACTACTACACGCTGTCGGGCGCGGACCCGGAGGGCATCTTCCCGGCGATTCTCGGCCACGAAGGTGCCGGCGTGATCGTCGATGTCGGCCCGGGTGTCGGCACGCTGAAGAAGGGCGATCACGTGATTCCACTCTACACGCCGGAATGCCGCCAGTGCAAGTTCTGCCTGTCGCGCAAGACCAATCTCTGCCAGGCGATCCGCTCGACGCAGGGCAAGGGTCTGATGCCCGATGCCACGTCGCGTTTCTCGCTCGACGGCAAGCCGCTGTTTCACTACATGGGCACGTCCACGTTTTCGAACTACATCGTCGTGCCGGAAATCGCGGTGGCGAAGGTGCGTGAAGACGCACCGTTCGACAAGATCTGCTACATCGGCTGCGGCGTGACGACGGGCGTCGGCGCGGTCGTGTATTCGGCGAAAGTGGAAGCGGGCGCGAACGTGGTGGTGTTCGGTCTCGGCGGCATCGGCCTGAACGTGATCCAGGGCGCCAAAATGGTAGGGGCTGACAGGATCATCGGCGTCGATCTCAACCCGGGCCGGGTTGAGCTGGCGAAGAAGTTCGGCATGACGCACTTCATCAACCCGAACGAAGTCGAAAACGTGGTCGATCACATCGTGCAACTCACCGATGGCGGCGCCGACTATTCGTTCGAATGCATCGGCAACACGAAGGTGATGCGCCAGGCGCTGGAATGCACGCACAAGGGTTGGGGGCAGTCGTTCATCATCGGCGTGGCGGCAGCGGGCGAAGAAATCAGCACGCGTCCGTTCCAGCTGGTGACCGGTCGCGAGTGGAAGGGCTCCGCGTTCGGCGGCGCGCGTGGCCGCACCGACGTGCCGAAGATCGTCGACTGGTACATGGAAGGCAAGATCAACATCGACGACCTGATCACGCACCGTCTGCCGCTCGAACGGATCAACGAAGGCTTCGATCTGATGAAGAAGGGCGAGTCGATCCGCTCGGTCGTGCTGTACTAATAATTCTGAACTGAGCGAGGAGCATCGCGATGCTTGAGCTATTGTCGTCGCACGCCTGCCACGGCGGCGAGCAGCGCATCTACCGGCACGACTCGCAGACCATTGGTCTGTCGATGCGCTTCTCGGTGTATCTGCCGCCGCAGGCATTGCAGGCCAACGCGAACGTGCCCGCGCTGTTCTATCTCGCAGGCCTGACTTGCACCGAAGAGACCTTTCCGATCAAGGCCGGCGCGCAGCGCTTTGCCGCGCAATACGGCATTGCTCTGATCGCGCCGGACACGAGTCCGCGCGGTGCGGGCGTGCCGGGCGAAAGCGCGGCGTGGGACTTCGGCGTGGGCGCGGGTTTCTACGTCGATGCGACGCGAGAGCCGTGGTCGAAGCACTATCGGATGTACTCGTACGTGCGCGACGAGCTGCGCGAAACGGTGCTCGCCAATCTGCCGGTGGACGGCGCGCGCCTCGGCATTTTCGGGCATTCGATGGGTGGTCATGGCGCGCTGGTGCTGGCGCTGCGCAACCCGGAGATTTACCGCTCGGTGTCGGCGTTCGCGCCGATTGCCGCGCCTTCACGGTGCCCTTGGGGCAAGAAGGCGTTCGGCGGTTATCTGGGTGAAGACCGTGAGATGTGGAAGCAGTACGACGCGAGCGAGCTGGTCGCGCAGGCGTCGCATAAGTTCGCGGCAGGGATTCTGGTCGATCAGGGACTGGCGGATCAGTTTCTCGCCGAGCAGTTGAACCCGGACGTGTTCGAAGCTGCTTGCAAGGCCGCAGGACAGGCGCTGACGCTACGCCGCCACGCGGGCTACGACCACGGGTACTACTTCATCTCGACTTTCATCGAAGCTCACATCGCGCATCACGCGAAGGTGCTGCTCGATTGAAATAGCGCGGAGTGATGCGACGGCATGCAAGCGTGCCGTCGCCACCGCAGCGAGCGCGGCTCAGTGCCGCTCAATGCCGCCTCAGCAAACTCCCGCCATACACCAGCGCCGACAGCACGGTGATCCAGAAGCTCGTCGGCCAGTCGGTATAGAACGCCAGCGTCAGACCCAGCCACGCCTGCAACAGCGCGAACACGGCTGCGAGCACGAGACCGGTCGAGAGCCGTGTCGTCATGTTCTGCGCAGCGGCGGCCGGGCCGACCATCAGCGTGAACACCAGCAACACGCCGACGATCTGCGTACATGCCGCTACCGCCAGCGCCGCGATCGCCAGAAACAGCACGGACACCAGACGCAGCGACACACCCTTGGCTTCGGCCAATTCCGGCTGCAACGAAGCGAACAGCAACGGCCGCATGATCGCCGCGAGCGCCAGCAAACTGACGACGCCCAGACCCGCGAGCACGCCGAGCGTCGACGCATTCACGCCGAGCACATTACCGAACAGCAGCGCGGTGACTTGCGTCGCGTACGCGGTGAAGAAGTGCAGGAACAGCAAACCGAAGCCGAGCGACAGCGACAGGATCACGCCGATCGCCACGTCGCGTCCGGCAAGCCGCTCGCCGAGCGCGCCCATGCCGACACCCGCGGCCAGCGTGAAGCCGATCATTCCCCAGATCGGCGAGATGCCGATCAGCACCGCACCGGTCGCGCCCGTGAAGCCGACATGCGATAGCGCGTGACCCGCGAAGGTCTGTCCACGCATCACCAGAAAATAGCCGACCACTCCCGACAGCACCGCGACGATCCCCGACGCCGCGAACGCGTTCACCATGAAATCGTATTCAAACATCGTGCGTGTGTCCGTCGCGTGAGTCGTGCGTGTGTGAGTGGTTGTGCGCGTGGCTATGGCCACCGTTTTCGTCGTGTTCGTGCTCGTGATCGTGCTTTTCGACTTCGACGTCGCCCGACATCACGAAGATGCGGCCGTTCACGCGCATCACGTCGATCGGCGAACCGTACAGACGCGACAGCACGGGTTTGGTAATCACTTCATCGACGGTGCCGAGCGCGGCGACACCGCTGCCCAGATACAGCACGCGATCGAGCGAATTCAGCAGCGGATTCAGTTCATGCGCCGAGAACAGCACGGCGATGCCGAGTTCGTGCTGCACGCGCCGCACCAGTTCGACCACGCTCTTCTGATGATGCGGATCGAGACTGATCAACGGTTCGTCGAGCAGCAGCAGCTTGGGATTGCCGAGCAGGCATTGCGCCAGCAGCAGACGCTGACGCTCGCCCCCCGACAGTTCCGACAATGGCCGCGCGGCCAGCGCACGGCCGCCGACCAGCTCCAGCACCCGCTCGACATCCGCGCGGGTTTTGCTGTCCGCGTGCGGCACGCCCCAGCGGTGGCCGTCGGCGGCCATCGCGACGAAATCGCGGCCGCGCACGCGCCGGCCTGCCAGTGCGCTACGCGTCTGCGGCATATAGCCGATCGACGCATTGCCGCGCTCGACCGGCTGCCCCAGCACGCGAATCGCGCCGCTGACCGCCGGTACGAGACCGAGCACGGCGCGCATCAGCGTCGTTTTGCCCGCGCCGTTCGGCCCGAGCACGCCGATGAATTCGCCCTGGTTGACCACGAAGCCCGTGTCGCGCAGGATCGTGCGGCCACCGAGTTCCAGCGTCACGTGCTCGAGTTCGAGCACGGGCGCGTTGCCTCGCGCGTTGGCGGGCGCGCTTGTGGGTGCATTCGCTGGCGCGCTGCGGCCAGTCACATTCATGGCGTTTTTCCTTTGCTGGCTGAGGCGCCCTGGCTGGCTCCGCTTGCATCGCCCGCGGCCAGCGCCGTGGAGAGCGCGTCGAGCTGCGTCAGCATCCACGTCTGATAGGTCTTGCCGGCCGGTTCGGTTTCGGTGACGCTCATGGTCGGCACCTTCGATTGCTGCGCGAGCTTCAACATGCGTTTGGTCAGGGCCTCGGTTGCCTGGCTGTTATAGATCAGAACGCGCACGCGCTTTTCGCGCAGATCGCGTTCGAACGCGGCGATATCGGCCGCGCTTGCTTCGGTGTTGTTCATCGTCGCCAGCTGGAAGCGCAGGTTGCGCATCGTCAGGCCCACCGCGTCCGACATGTAGCCGAACACCGGCTCGGTCGCCGTCACCGGCACGCCCGCGTAGCGGCCATGCAGTTCGGCGACCTTGGCGTCGATCGGTTTGAGCGAATCGAGAAACTTCGCGAGGTTCGCATCGTACGCCGACTTGTGCGCCGGGTCAGCCGCGACGAGCGCTGCGCTCACCGCGCGGGCCACCGCGGGCATGGTCGACGGTTCGTACCACAGGTGCGGATTATCGCCGCTCTTCTTGCCGACGAGTTCGGCGGCGACGATCGTAGTGCGCTTCGCGTTCTTCGCGGCGGCGAGCAGCCTGGCCATCCACGGATCGTAATCGGCGCCGTTGTAGACCACAAGGCTCGCGCGCTGCAACGCGCGCGCCGTCTTCGGGCTGGCTTCGAACAGATGCGGGTCCTGATCGGGGTTGCTGAGGATGCTCGTCACGTCGACCCGGTCGCCGCCCAGTTGCTGCACCACGTCGCCGTAGAAGTTTTCCGCCGCGACCACCGGGATTTTCGCGTCGGCGGCAAACGCGCCATGGCCGAGCGCGAACGCCGCGGCGCCCACGGCCACGTACTTCGACAGCTTCAGCGCACGGCGCGCCGCGTTCCACATCGAGTCGATTTTTTTCATCGTTGTTCTCTGTTGCGTGAGAGTTGAATGAACCACAAACGTTAGGAATGGCGGGCGCCCGCGTTCATCGCGACGCGCTGGCGGGCTTGGCGGCGTGGGCGCATACCGCGCACAGGCCGCTCAGTTCGACCACCTGGCGGTGCACTTCAAAGCCGTGCGCCGGCGCGCTATGCGACAGCTGTTCGGCGAGTTCGCCGCCGGGAATCTCGACGGTCGCACCGCACCGGTCGCAGATCAGAAACTGGCTGCGATGCGGTACGCCGACTTCGCAGCAGGCAAAAAACGCATTCTTCGATTCGATCCGATGAACGAAGCCGTGCTCCAGCAGGAAGTCCAGCGCGCGGTAGACGGTGGTGGGCGGCACGCGACCGCGCTGCGGTTCGAGCGCATCCAGCAGTTCATAGGCGCCGACCGGCCGGTCGCTGGCGATGATCGCGGCGTACACCTGGCGGCGCAGCGGCGTGAGCGCGAGGCCGTGCAGGGCGGCGTGCGCTTCGGCATGCGCAAGCCGCACGGCGGAGTGTTCTGCAATCGTGGTAGCCATCAGCGCGGACCTCCTGACGAACGGACAAGGCTTCGAAGTGAAGCAAGATCGAAATGATATAACATATCTTGAGTTTTTGTCAGCGCGTCGAGCAGAAAGCGGATCGGCCGTTCGCGGTTTCCCGTACGAGTGCGAATCGTGCCGGAGACGAGGCGCTGAACGCCTGCCGCGCTGCACCATCGAAATCTGCTCGCGCGGCTTGACATGACCCGGTGCGTATCCGATCATTCGATCACAAGCAGAGCAATTGTTCGCGCAATGAGCGTTCGCTCGCTGCGCCTCAAGAAGCAAAACGAACCGGAGACAAGCGGTGGCGGCACGATTGCAAGACAAGGTGGCCATTCTTACGGGCGCGGCAAGCGGAATCGGTGAAGCCGTGGCCCGGCGATATCTGGATGAAGGCGCGCGCGTCGTGCTGGTCGACGTGAAGCCGGCCGACAGTTTTGGCGAAGCGCTGCTCGCCGGCCACGCCGACCGGGTCCTCACCGTCAGCGCTGATGTGACGCGTCGCGACGATATCGAACGCATTGTCGCGAGTACGCTCGCGCGCTTCGGCCAGATCGACATCCTGTTCAACAATGCGGCGCTGTTCGATATGCGCCCGATCCTCGACGAATCCTGGGACGTGTTCGACCGCCTCTTCGCGGTCAACGTGAAGGGCATGTTCTTCCTGATGCAAGCCGTCGCCCGGAAGATGGTCGAGCAGGGCCGTGGCGGCAAGATCATCAATATGTCGTCGCAAGCCGGACGGCGCGGCGAGGCGCTGGTGTCGCACTACTGCGCGACCAAAGCAGCCGTGCTCAGCTATACGCAATCTGCGGCGCTGGCGCTCGCGCCGCACAAGATCAATGTGAACGGCATCGCGCCGGGTGTCGTCGATACGCCGATGTGGAATGAGGTCGACGCGCTCTTCGCCCGCTATGAAAACCGGCCGCTCGGCGAGAAGAAGCGCCTTGTCGGTGAAGCGGTGCCGCTCGGCCGCATGGGCGTGCCGGACGATCTGACCGGCGCCGCGCTGTTTCTCGCGTCGGCGGACGCCGACTACATCACCGCGCAAACGCTGAATGTCGACGGCGGCAACTGGATGAGTTGAACGCGGCTCATCATCGAACCAACCTGGAACAAATCCCGGAACAAACCGCAGGACACACCGCAGAACACACGCAGCATCACATAACGTACGAGAAAGGAGACAAGACATGAAACCAGCTCTCAAATCCGCCCTGAAGGCGGTTAGTGCCGGCGCTGTCGCATGCGCCGCGTTGAACGCCTCGGCGGGCACGGTGACGATCGCGACGTTGAACAATCCGGACATGATCGAACTGAAGAAGCTGTCGCCCGCTTTCGAGCAGGCGAATCCGGACATCAAGCTGAACTGGGTGATTCTCGAAGAGAACGTGCTGCGTCAGCGCGCCACCACCGACATCACCACCGGCAGCGGCCAGTTCGACGTGATGACGATCGGCGCGTACGAAACGCCGCAATGGGGCAAGCGCGGCTGGCTCGCGCCGCTCACCGGCCTGCCCGCCGATTACGATCTGAACGACGTCGTGAAGACGGCCCGCGACGGCCTCTCCACCGGTGGCCAGTTGTACGCGCTGCCGTTCTACGTCGAAAGCTCGATGACGTACTACCGCAAAGACCTGTTCGCGGCGAAGGGCCTGAAGATGCCCGATCAGCCGACCTATGAGCAGATCGCGCAATTCGCCGACAAACTCACCGACAAAGCCAACGGCATGTACGGCATCTGCCTGCGCGGCAAGGCGGGCTGGGGCGAAAACATGGCGTATGGCACGACGGTGGTGAACACCTTCGGCGGGCGCTGGTTCGACGAGAAATGGAATGCGCAGCTCACGTCGCCGGAATGGAAGAAGGCGATCACGTTCTACGTCGATCTGCTGAAAAGAGACGGCCCTCCAGGAGCGAGCTCGAACGGCTTCAACGAGAACCTCACGCTGATGTCGTCGGGCAAATGCGCGATGTGGATCGACGCGACGGTGGCGGCCGGCATGCTCTATAACAAGCAGCAATCGCAGATCGCGGACAAGGTCGGTTTCGCCGCCGCGCCGATTGCGGTCACGCCGAAGGGTTCGCACTGGTTGTGGGCGTGGGCGCTGGCGATTCCGAAGTCGTCGAAGCAGCCGGACGCGGCGAAGAAGTTCATCACGTGGGCGACCTCGAAGCAGTACATCGAACTGGTGGCGAAGGACGAGGGCTGGGCTTCAGTGCCGCCGGGAACGCGTCAATCGACGTACGCGCGTCCTGAGTACAAGCAGGCTGCACCGTTCGGCGATTTCGTGCTGAAGGCGATCGAAACGGCCGACCCGGATCATCCGACGCTGAAGCCCGTGCCGTACACCGGTGTGCAGTTCGTCGGCATTCCTGAGTTCCAGTCGTTCGGCACGGTGGTCGGTCAGAGCATCTCCGGCGCGATTGCCGGACAGATGACGGTCGATCAGGCGCTGGCAGCCGGTCAGGCAACCGCCGACCGCGCGGTAAAACAGGCCGGGTATCAGAAGTAAGCCGCGCTGTAGGCAACCCAGTAACGTGAAACGCGCCGGCTGACGCCCGTCAGCCGGCTCACGCAGCACAGCGAGCCGTCCCGCTGGCCCGCGCATTACCGAACAGGTGGTCAATCATGCGTCCTCTGCGCCTGCCTCTCATGCATGCCCATCCCCAGACAGAAAAAGAACGCGAAGTCAGCAAGGCCAATTCCGCCCGCTGGCTAGTTTCGCCGTCCGTCGGCGTACTGGTGCTGTGGATGGCGATTCCGCTCGCGATGACGATCTGGTTTTCGTTCTCGCGCTACAACCTGTTGAATCCGGATCTCAAAGGCTTCGCCGGTTTCGACAATTACATATATCTCGCCAGCGACCCGTCGTTCGGGCCGTCGATCGGGCACACGCTCGAACTGATTATCTCGGTGCTGGTGATCACGGTGGTCGGCGGCGTGCTGATGGCGATCCTGTTCGACCGCAAGTTCTACGGTCAAGGCGTCGCGCGGTTGCTCGCGATCGCGCCGTTCTTCGTGATGCCGACTGTGAGCGCGCTGATCTGGAAGAACATGATCCTGCATCCGGTGTACGGCCTGGTAGCGAGCGGCATGCGCGCGATGGGCATGCAGCCGATCGACTGGTTCGCCGACTATCCGCTTACCGCTGTGATCATGATCGTCGCGTGGCAGTGGCTGCCGTTCGCGTTCCTGATTCTGTTCACCGCGATCCAGTCGCTCGATCAGGAGCAGAAGGAAGCGGCGCGCATCGACGGCGCGGGTCCGTTCTCGATGTTCTTCTACATCACGCTGCCGCACCTGAGACGGGCGATCGCGGTGGTGGTGATGATGGAAACGATTTTCCTGCTGTCGATCTTCGCCGAAATCTATACGACCACGGGCGGCGGTCCGGGCACCGCGACCACCAATCTGTCGTACCTGATCTATTCGTTGGGCCTGCAACAGTTCGACGTCGGTCTGGCGTCCGCGGGCGGCATTCTTGCTGTCGTGCTGGCCAACATCGTGTCGTTCTTCCTCGTGCGGATGCTCGCGAAGAACCTGAAAGGGGAGTACGAAAAATGAGCCACGTTGCCTCTACACCGGCGTCGAGCGCGGCGCCCGCTACTGCCATTACCGTGCCGGCCAAGTCGCCGTTCGACGCGATTCGCCGCGGCATTCCGGGCGTGATCGCCTGGCTGGTCGCGCTGCTCCTGTTCTTCCCGATCTTCTGGATGACGATCACCGCGTTCAAGACCGAGCAGCAGGCCTATTCGTCTTCACTGTTCTTCATCCCGACGCTCGATAGTTTTCGCGAGGTGTTCGCGCGCAGCAATTACTTTTCGTTCGCGTGGAATTCGGTGCTGATCTCGGCGGGCGTCACGGTGTTGTGCCTGATTCTCGCCGTGCCGGCCGCGTACGCGATGGCGTTCTTTCCGACGCGCCGCACGCAGAAAGTGCTGCTGTGGATGCTGTCGACCAAGATGATGCCGTCGGTCGGCGTGCTGGTGCCGATCTATCTGCTGTGGAAAAACAGCGGGCTGCTCGATACGGTGTCGGGTCTCGTGATCGTCTACACGCTGATCAATTTGCCGATTGCGGTGTGGATGTCGTTCACGTACTTCGCCGAAATTCCGCGCGACATTCTCGAAGCGGGGCGTATCGACGGCGCCGCGACCTGGCAGGAAATCGTCTATCTGCTGATGCCGATGTCGCTGCCGGGGCTCGCATCCACTGCGCTCCTGCTGGTGATCCTGTCGTGGAACGAAGCGTTCTGGAGCATCAACCTGTCGAGTTCGCACGCCGCGCCGCTGACCGTGTTCATCGCGTCGTATTCGAGTCCTGAGGGTCTGTTCTGGGCCAAGCTGTCCGCGGCTTCGCTGCTGGCGGTCGCGCCGATCCTGATCGTCGGCTGGTTGTCGCAGAAGCAACTGGTGCGTGGCCTCACCTTCGGGGCGGTCAAATGACGGCAGGCACGAGTGCAAGCACGAATGTAGGTCAGTTCGCGCTGATCTGCGATTGCGACGGCGTGCTGATCGACAGCGAAGCCGTGGCGGCGCACATGCTGGTGCACGAACTGGAAGCGCGCTGGCCCGATACCGACGTCGAGCCGGTGGTGCTGCCGCTGCTCGGTTTGCGCATCGAGAAGGTGCTGCAAGGCACGGCGACGCAACTCGGCAAAAGCCTGTCCGCCGACGATATCGATGCGATCCGGCGGGCCGTGGAAGCGGCGGCGATGCAGGCGCACACGGTCGAGGGCATCGAGGCCGCTCTGGCGCAGGTGCCGTTGACCAAAGGGTGCGCGAGCAACAGCTTCCGGCCGTATGTGGAGTCGGTGCTGGCGCGCACCGGCCTTGTCAGGTTTTTCGGCAATCGCATTTTTTGCGCCGACGCGGTGCCGAATCCGAAACCCGCGCCCGACGTTTATCTGGCCGCGGCGCGAGGTCTCGGTTTGGCGCCCTCGGCATGCCTCGTGGTCGAAGACAGCGTCACAGGTGTGACGGCCGCGACCGCTGCGGGCATGACGGTGCTGGGCTTCATCGGCGGCGGTCATGCGAGCGATGCGCAGATCGACGCGTTGCACGCGGCCGGCGCGCGCCATGTATTCGACGACATGCAGCAGTTGCCGGAACTGGTCGCGCAATGGACGCTGAGCGTGGCAGCGGCCACGCCCTGAGCGCGGTCAAAACCGCAGCATATCCAACGAATCCAAGCAGCTAGAGCAACGGAAACGCAACACACAGCATTACACGGAGACACATCATGGCAAGCCTGACTCTGCGCAATATCGCGAAGCGCTACGACGACAACGAAGTGATGCGCGACATTAACCTCGACATCGCTGACGGCGAGTTCGTCGTGTTCGTGGGCCCGAGCGGTTGCGGTAAATCGACGCTGATGCGGATGATCGCCGGCCTCGAAGACATCAGCGGCGGCGATCTGACCATCGACGGCGTGCGTGTGAACGACATTCCGCCCGCCAAGCGTGGCATCGCGATGGTGTTCCAGTCGTACGCGCTGTATCCGCACATGACGCTGTACGACAACATGGCGTTCGGCCTGAAACTCGCGGGCACCAGGAAGCCCGAGATCGACGTGGCGGTGCGCAACGCGGCGAAGATTCTGCACATCGACCATCTGCTCGATCGCAAACCGAAGCAGCTTTCGGGCGGTCAGCGTCAGCGCGTCGCGATCGGCCGCGCGATTACCCGCAAGCCGAAGGTGTTCCTGTTCGACGAACCGCTGTCGAACCTCGACGCCGCGCTGCGCGTGAAGATGCGCCTCGAATTCGCGCGTCTGCACGACGAATTGAAGACGACCATGATCTACGTGACGCACGATCAGGTCGAGGCGATGACGCTGGCCGACAAGATCGTCGTGCTGTCGGCGGGGAACGTCGAGCAGGTCGGCAGCCCGACGATGCTCTATCACGCGCCGGCCAACCGTTTCGTCGCGGGCTTCATCGGCTCGCCGAAAATGAACTTCATGGAAGGTGTGGTGCAGTCGGTGTCGCGCGACGGCGTCACGGTGCTCTATGACACCGGCGAGACGCAGCGCGTCGCGGTGGAACCGTCCACCGTCAAGCAGGGCGACAAGGTGACGGTGGGGATTCGTCCGGAGCATCTGCATGTCGGCACGACTGAAGACGGCGTCTCGGCCCGCACGATGGCAGTCGAGTCGCTCGGCGACGCCGCCTATCTGTACGCGGAATCGAGCGTCGCGCCGGATGGGTTGATTGCGCGGATTCCGCCGCTCGATCGCCAGTCGAAAGGCGCGACGCAGAAACTCGGCGCGACGCCGGAGCACTGCCATCTGTTCGACAGCGAAGGCAAAGCATTCCAGCGCAAGATTGTCGAAGTACTGGCCGCGTGACGATCAGGAAAGCGGCGGACGCGCCGCTTTCTTTTTATTCACGCACGAGGATCGTGGAAGTCCGGCTCGGCACCGCGTTCAGGCGTCGAGCGCCGCCCGTGCGCACAGTTCGTCCGTCACGAGTCCCGACAGCCAGCCGCCTTTCAGTACCGCGATCACCGCTTCGCGCTTGCGCGCACCGCCGGCAAAGCCGATGGTCGGGCGCTTGGGCGGCGTGTCGAGCGCGATGCTGGTGACGCGCCGGCCGGTCGGCGATTCGACGTGCGCGCCGGCGGCGTCGATCGGCAGGCCGAGCATTTCGGCGACCGCGCCGTTCTGCATCAACTCCTTCACTTCCGCCGACGTAATGAAGCCGTCTTCGTGCAGCGGACACTTCGGCCCGATATTGCCGATGCCGACAAACGCGACATCCGCCTGAGCCGACAGCGATTCGACGATCCGGTACAGCCGGTGATTGCACCACTGCGCGCGCTCGGCTTCGCTATCGGCGAGTAGCGGCGCGGGCAGCAGAAAATGCTTGCCGCCGGTCTTCTCGGAAATGTGCAGCGCGACGTCGTAGCGGTTCGAGGAGCCGTCCGAGGCGATCGCCCCGACCATCGATACCAACCGGTGCTGCGGACGCTCCAGCTGCGCGATCTGATCGACCGCGGCCTTCAGCGTGCGGCCGCTGCTGACCGCGACCACCATCGGCTTTTCTTCGCCGAGATAGCGCTCCATCACCTGAGCGCCGGCCACCGCCAGCTTGCGGTCGACTTCCTCCGTCGTGTCGCTGTCGATCGGCACGACTTCGCACATGCTCAGGCCGTAGCGTTTCGACAGCTGATCGGCGAGCGCGAGGCAATCGGCCAGTTGATGATCGACCCGCACGCGGATCAGATTCTTCTCCACCGCGAAGGCGACCAGCCGTTGCGCGACCGGGCGCGACACCTGCAGTTTCTCGGCGATTTCGCTCTGGGTATTGCCGGCGACGTAGTAAAGCCACGCGGCGCGCGTGGCGAGGTCGAGTTTTTCGGTGGACTTGGGCACGGTGACGTTTCGCTTTTAGTGCGCCGATGATAGCAGCCGATGCTCGCCTCGCAACGTATCGCAACGTGAGCAGCGGCTGCGGTTTTCCGGGTTAGGCGAGCGGCTGCCGCGCCGGGTCGAACAGCGGCCGCACATGGCGGTAGAGCGCGCGATACGCTTCTAGGCGCGTGCGTAGCTCGGCATGCCGTTGCGGGTTCGGCGTGAACTCCTTTTCGATCGGCGGTTTGGTCAGCACCTTGGCGGGGTCGCCGCCGGCCGCCAGCCAGCCGAGGCGAGCCGCGCCCAGCGCCGCGCCGGTTTCGCCACCGCCGTGCTTGCGGGTGGCAGTGGCGAGCGCATCGGCGAGCAGTTGGGCCCAGTAGTCGCTGCGTGCGCCGCCGCCCAGCAGCGAGAGCGCCTTCGCCTCGGTGCCGGCCGCGCGCAACGCGTCGAGGCCATCGGTCAAGGCGAGCGTGACGCCTTCGAGCACCGCATAGCCGAGCGACGCGCGATCGGTCGCGTGGTTCATGCCGAAGAACACGCCTTGCGCATACGGATCGTTATGCGGCGTGCGTTCGCCCGAGAGATACGGCAGGAATAGCGGCGCGGTGTTCAACGCGGCGGGTGCGAGCGCCTCGATTTCGGCGAGCAGCGTCGGTTCGTCGGTGGAGGTGAGCTTGCAGACCCAGCGCAGACAACTCGCAGCCGACAGCACCACGCTCATCTGATGCCAGCGATCCGGAATTGCGTGGCAGAACGCATGCACCGCGGAGGCCGGATTCGGTCTGAAACTATCGCCGACCACGCACAGCACGCCCGACGTGCCGAGCGACACGAAGCCGTCGCCGGGTTGCGTCGCGCCGATGCCGATCGCGCTGGTCGCATTGTCGCCGCCGCCGGCCGCGACGATCACGCCGTCGCTCAGGCCGAATTCACGTGCCACTTCGGGCCGCAGGGTGCCGGATGGCTCGCTGCCTTCGCACAACCGCGGCATCTGCGCGCGCGTCATGTCGCAGGCGGCGAGCAGCGAATCGGACCAGTCGCGTTTGGCGACGTCGAGCCACAGCGTGCCGGCCGCATCCGATGGATCGGAGACCTTGCCGCCGGTCAGTTGCAGACGCAGGTAATCCTTCGGCAGCAGCACGCAGGCGGTCTGCGCGAAGATTTCCGGTTCATGACGCGCGACCCATAGCAGCTTCGGCGCGGTGAACCCCGGCATCGCCAGATTGCCCGCGACGCGGTGCAGTTCCGGTGCGCGCTCGGTCAGTTCCGCGCACTCCTTGTCGCTGCGCATGTCGTTCCACAGGATCGCGGGCCGCAGCACGCGATCTCGCGCGTCGAGCAGCACGGCGCCGTGCATCTGCCCCGACAGGCCGATGCCGCGAATCTGAGCGAATTCGTCGGGATGTCTGGCGCGCAAGGCCGCCAATGCCGTGCGCGTGCCGGCCCACCAGTCGGCGGGATTCTGTTCGGCCCAACGCTGATGCGGACGCGAAACGGTAAAGGGTGAGCCCGCGGTGCCGATCACGCGTCCATCGGAGGCGAGCAGCAGGACTTTCACTTCGGACGTGCCGAGGTCGATGCCAAGATACATGGGCGCGGAACCTTCGTCGTTAGAGATGCGCTACTTTAGCCGCACATGGCGGGCGGTGCCATGCGCATTAAGCCTGGCACCGTGGTGAGTTGATGCGGCGCCAGCCACGGCGCGGGTCGCCGCACTAGACGCCGCATTAGACGTCACATTAGCCGCGCTGAATCAAGCCGCGCCGCGTTTGCCGAGCCACACGTCGACGCGCGCCAATGCGCCCGCCAACGCCGATTCCAGTTCGGGCGTCTGCGCCATGCTGCCCCACAGCAGCCGGTCCGCGGCGAACGCCTGCAACGGATCGGGCGCCGCAAAAAAGCCCCGCGCGACGCGCTCGTCCATCACGCCATCCTGATACGCATACGGCAGCTTGCCGGCTTGCCAGCGGTCGAGGAAGCGGAAGAACAACGCCGGCAGCATCGCAGTCGCCGCCGGTGTGGCGCCGCGCTCGAAGCATTCGGCGAGCGTCGGCGCGATAAAGCCGGGGAGCTTCGAAAAGCCATCGGCCGCGACGCGTTGATTAGTGTCCTGGATATACGGATTGCTGAAGCGTTCGAGCACCACGTCGCGATAGCGTTCGAGATCGAGCGGACTCGGCGTGAGACAGGCAATCACGTCTTCGGTCACGTAATCGAAGGCGAACTGGCGAATGTCCCGGTCCAGCGTGCCTTCGTGGATGTAGTTCAGGCCGGCCAGGGTCCCCGCCCACGCGATGCAGCTATGCGTCGCGTTGAGAATACGGATCTTGGCTTCCTCGTATGGCATCACGGAGTCGACCAGTTCCGCGCCAACCTTTTCCCAGGCCGGACGTCCAGCAATAAACCGGTCTTCGATCACCCATTGGATGAACGCCTCGCCCATCACCGGGCACGCGTCGTCCACACCAGTGGCGGCTTTGACGCGCTCGCGCACGTCCGGGGTGGGGCGCGGCGTAATGCGATCGACCATCGAGCTGGGGCACAGGGTGTTGTCGTCGAACCATTGCGCGAGTTCTTCCGCGCCGCGCCGTTCGAGAAACTCGCTCATCCCCGCGTGAAACCGCTCGCCGTTGCTGCGCAGGTTGTCGCAGGTCTGCAGCGTGACCGGACCGGCGCCGCGCTTCATGCGCGCGTCGAGAATCGCCGCGAGCGCGCCGTAGATCGTGGTGTGGCCGCCTTTCAGATCGGCGGCGAGATCGGCGTTGGCAGTGTCGAGTTGGTCCCGTTCGTCGAGGTAATAGCCGCCCTCGGTGACGGTGAACGCGATGATCTTGCAGGCCGGATCGGCGCCGGCTTCGATCAGCGCATCGAGACTCTCGGACCACGGCACCACGCGCTCGATCGAACGAATCGTCTCGTACGCGCGTTCGCCCTGCGGCGTGACGGTCTCGAGCGTATAGACACCTTTTTGCGCGGCAAGCGCATCGAGTACCGCGTTCATGTCGCTGCGAATATTGCCGACCGTTAGCGACCAATGCGGCTCGCCGGCCGGCCGCGCCTCGTTCAATCGATGGAGGTACCACGCCTGATGCGCGCGATGGAACGATCCCGCGCCGATGTGCAGGATCACCTGTGCGGCCGCGCCGCTGCCTTGCCCGCTGTTCATGTGCGTCTCCTGAATGTCCTTGATCGCACGGCTTGGAGCGTGCGTTTTTCTTGGGTGGAGCATTTGCTCTGTATGTGAGCGAATGATCGTACCCGCCGAAACGAAAGTCAAGCCGACGTGAACGGCTTTTCGTGGCGCGGCGCGGCGTGACGGGGTCGCTGGCGGCATGGGCTGTCAGGCAACGCGTTATGGGTCGCGTCTGAGCGAGCCTGTTGCATCGCATCAAATTTGACTTGAAGCGCGCCAGGACTAACCCGAATGCAAAAAAGTATCGGTCCGCGGTTTCATTTTTAGTGGTGGATGACGCGATAGAAGTCTACTTTTCGCTATACAAGACAAGAGGAGAACGCGATGCAGCCCGATCTCGAAATCGTTGCCGTCCGCCGCGACGAATCGTTCAAAGTGTGGTCGCATGGCTATCCGTATCGCACGGTGCGCTGGCACTTTCATCCCGAATACGAAATCCATCTGATCGTGGCGACGACCGGCAAGATGTTCGTCGGCGACCATATCAGCGGCTTTGCGCCCGGCAACCTGGTGTTGATGGGCCCGAACCTGCCGCATAACTGGGTCAGCGACGTGCCGGAAGGCGAGACTATCGCGCAGCGCAATCTGGTTGTGCAATTCAGCCAGGAATTCGTGTCGGGCTGTCTCGAGAGTTTTCCGGAATGGCGTCAGGTCGAAGCACTGCTCGCCGATTCGCGCCGCGGCGTGTCGTTCGGCGCGCAAACGAGCGCGGCGATCCAGCCGTTGTTTCTCGAATTGCTGGCGGCGCGCGGGCTGCGCCGTCTCGTGCTGTTCATGTCGATGCTGGAAATACTGATGAACGCGGAGGATCGCGAGACGCTCGCGAGCCCTGCATACCAGGCCGATCCAACGGGCTTCGCGTCGACCCGCATCAATCACGCGTTGTCGTATATCGGCAAGAACCTCTCGGGCGAGTTGCGCGAATCGGATCTGGCGCAGCTCGCCGGGCAGAGTATCAGTGCGTTTTCACGTTACTTTCGCCGTCATACCGGGCTGCCGTTCGTGCAGTACGTGAACCGGATGCGCATCAATCTCGCGTGCCAGTTGCTCACGGACGATGACCTGAGCGTGACCGATATCTGCTTCAAGGCGGGCTTTAACAATCTGTCGAATTTCAATCGACAGTTCCTCGCGGTCAAGGGCATGGCGCCTTCGAAGTTTCGCCGCTATCAGCAACTGAACGACGCGAGCCGCGACGCTTCCGAAGAAGCGGCGGCGCGCGGCGCGGGCATCGACGATGCCCCGGCGATCGTGCCGGCGCCTGGTTTGCCTCGCACCGTAGCCGCCGCTTATCCACCGACGTAGCCATACGTCGCCCCGCCTAAGCGATAAGCCGAAGCGTTTCATTTCACCCGCGTTTCAACCCGCATCGCGCTGTTCAGGACAGTGTGAGGGGCGTGCTCACTTTTAAATAACGGAGACAACCATGACGCAATTCCAGTTCACTTCGAAGCAGACGTCGTTGAAGGCATTCGCGGCGCTCGCGCTCGGCCTGTCGTTCATCGCCGCGCCTGCTGCACAAGCCACGCCGTTGAAAATCGGCATGACGTTCCAGGAGCTGAACAACCCGTACTTCGTGACGATGCAAAAGGCGTTGAACGACGCGGCGGGGACGATGGGCGCAACGGTGGTCGTCACCGACGCGCATCACGACGTCAGCAAACAGGTTAGCGACGTCGAAGACATGCTGCAAAAGAAGATCGACATCCTGCTCGTGAATCCGACCGATTCGACCGGCATTCAGTCGGCGGTGAGCTCGGCGAAGAAGGCGGGCGTCGTCGTGGTCGCCGTCGATGCAAACGCGAACGGTCCGGTCGATTCGTTCGTCGGGTCGAAGAACTTCGACGCGGGGCAGATGGCGTGCGAGTACCTGGCGAAGTCGATCGGTGGCAGCGGTGAAGTGGCGATTCTCGACGGCATTCCGGTCGTGCCGATTCTCGAACGCGTGCGCGGCTGCAAGGCGGCGCTCGCGAAAGTGCCGGGCGTGAAACTCGTCGATACGCAGAACGGCAAGCAGGAACGCGCGACGGCGCTGTCCGTCACCGAGAACATGATCCAGGCGCATCCGAATCTGAAGGGCGTGTTCAGCGTGAACGACGGTGGCTCGATGGGTGCGCTCTCGGCGATCGAAGCGTCGGGCAAGGATATTAAGCTCACCAGTGTCGACGGTGCGCCGGAAGCGATTGCCGCGATCCAGAAACCGAATTCGAAGTTCATCGAAACCTCCGCACAGTTCCCGGCTGACCAGGTGCGCATCGCGCTCGGCGTCGCGTTGGCGAAGAAGTGGGGCGCCAATGTGCCGAAAGCGATTCCGGTCGACGTGAAGATGGTCGACAAGAGCAATGCGAAGGGCTTCAGCTGGTAAGTCGAGTGCGAGTTGCCGCGCTCTTCCGGAGTGCAGCAGCTCGCCGCAGAGGAGGACCCGATGGACACGATTCTCAAACTCGATCAGATCACCAAAAGCTTTCCCGGCGTGAAGGCGCTGCAAGCTATTCACCTGGACATTGCGCGCGGCGAGATTCACGCATTGCTCGGCGAAAACGGCGCGGGCAAATCGACACTGATGAAGATCCTGTGCGGCATCTATCAGCCGGACGAAGGCACCATCACGATTGACGGCCAGGTGCGCCACTTCACGAACTATCACGATGCGGTCGCCGCGGGCGTCGGCATCGTGTTTCAGGAGTTCAGCCTGATTCCGTATCTGAACGCGGTGGAGAATATGTTTCTCGGCCGCGAGTTGAAAAACGGTTTGGGTCTGCTCGAACGCGGCAAGATGCGGCGCGCGGCAGCGGCGATTTTCGAGCGGCTCGGTGTCGCGATCGATCTGTCGGTGCCGATTCGCGAGTTGTCGGTCGCGCAGCAGCAGTTCGTCGAAATCGGCAAGGCGTTGTCGCTGGAAGCGCGCATTCTGATTCTGGATGAGCCGACCGCAACGCTCACGCCCGCGGAAGCCGAGCATCTGTTCGCGATCATGCGCGAGCTGAAACAGCAGGGCGTCGCGATGATTTTCATCTCGCATCACCTCGAAGAGATTTTCGAGGTGTGCGACCGCATTACGGTGCTGCGCGACGGCCAGTATGTAGGCATGACCGAGGTCGCGCAATCCGATGTGGGCCGCCTGGTCGAGATGATGGTGGGGCGCCGCATCGAAAGCAGTTTTCCGCCTAAGCCGCCGTTGCGCGCCGACGCGAAGACCGTGCTCGAAGTCGACAAGCTGCAATTGCTTGAAGACAGTCCGGTGCTGAGTTTTTCGTTGCGCGAGGGAGAGATTCTCGGCTTCGCCGGACTGGTCGGTTCGGGCCGCACGGAAACCGCGCTGGCCGTGATCGGCGCGGACCCGGCATACGTGAAGGAAATCCGCATCAATGGCACGGCCGCGAAGCTATCCGATCCCGCCGACGCGTTGCGAGCCGGCGTCGGCATCCTGCCCGAAAGCCGCAAGACCGAAGGCCTGATCACCGATTTCTCGATCAAGCAGAACATCTCGATCAACAACCTCGGCAAGTACCGCTCGCTGCGTTTCTTCATCGACCAGCGCAGCGAAGCGCGCGCGACCGCCGACATCATGAAGCGCGTGGGCGTCAAGGCGCCGACGATGCATACCGAGGTCGCCACGCTCTCAGGCGGCAATCAGCAGAAGGTGGTGATCGCGCGCTGGCTGAATCACCACACCAACATCCTGATCTTCGACGAACCGACCCGAGGCATCGACGTCGGCGCCAAAGCCGAAATCTATCTGCTGATGCGCGAACTCACCGCGCGCGGCTACTCGATCATCATGATCTCGTCCGAACTGCCGGAGATCGTCGGCATGTGCGACCGCGTCGCCGTGTTCCGGCAGGGCCGCATCGAGGCGCTGCTCGAAGGCGACGGGATCGACTCGAACGCCGTGATGACCTATGCAACAGCCGGCACCCGTGGAGCAACACATGAACACGCCTAATCCTTCTTCTTCGCCGAAAACGTCGACCGTCAACGGCGACACGCTGGACGCTCCACTGCGTCTTACATGGACCGCTTTGAAACGCTCGACGCTGTTCTATCCGTTCATCGGCTTGGCTGTGGTTTGCATCGTGATGGTGTTCGCAAGCAACAGTTTTCTCTCCGGCGCGAACCTGGAGAACGTGCTGCGCCAGGTGTCGATCAACGCGATCATCGCCGTCGGTATGACGTGCGTGATTCTGACCGGCGGGATCGATCTGTCGGTTGGGTCGGTGATGGCGCTGGCGGGCACGCTCGCCGCTGGTTTGATGGTAGCGGGGATGAATGCGGTGGCTGCTTTGGCGATCGGCATGGCAGTCGGTCTGGGCTTCGGCGCTGCCAACGGTTTCTTCGTTGCGTTCGCCGGCATGCCGCCGATCATCGTCACGCTCGCGACGATGGGTATCGCGCGCGGTCTCGCGCTGATCTACACCGGCGGCTACCCGATCGACGGTTTGCCTGACTGGGTCAGCTTCTTCGGCAGCGGCAAGATCCTCGGCATTCAGGCGCCGGTCGTGATCATGCTGGTGATCTATGCGATCGCGTGGGTGTTGCTCGAACGCATGCCGTTCGGACGCTACGTGTACGCGATCGGCGGCAACGAGCAGGCGACGCGTCTGTCCGGTGTGCGCGTGGCGCGCGTGAAGCTGATTGTCTACACGCTTGCCGGGTTGACTTCCGCTTTCGCCGCCATCGTGTTGACCGCGCGCTTGATGAGCGGCCAGCCGAACGCGGGCGTCGGCTTCGAACTCGACGCCATCGCCGCGGTGGTAATGGGCGGTACCTCGATCTCCGGCGGACGTGGCTCGATCATCGGCACGTTGATTGGTGCGCTGCTGCTCGGCGTGCTGAACAACGGCCTGAACATGGTCGGCGTGAACCCTTATGTGCAGAACGTGATCAAGGGCGGAATCATTTTGCTCGCGATTTACATCAGCCGCGACCGCAGAAAGTAACGCTTCTCCGACTTCCTCTTTTTAGCAGGATCATGCAATGACAAACCACGACGACTCGCAAACCGACCAGCAGAACATGACAGCCATCGTCTGCCACGCGCCGAAAGACTACCGCGTTGAGCGAGTAACGAAGCCTCATGCTCGCGCTCATGAACTGGTGATTCGCATCGCCGCATGCGGCATCTGCGCGAGCGATTGCAAATGCCACTCGGGCGCGAAGATGTTTTGGGGCGGGCCGAGCCCGTGGGTTAAAGCGCCGGTGATTCCGGGCCACGAGTTCTTCGGGTTCGTCGAGGAAATCGGCGAAGGCGCGGCCGACCATTTCGGCGTGAAAATCGGCGACCGCGTGATCGCCGAACAGATCGTGCCGTGCGGCAAGTGCCGCTATTGCATATCCGGTCAGTACTGGATGTGCGAGGTGCACAACATCTTCGGCTTCCAGCGCGAAGTCGCGGACGGCGGTATGGCCGAGTACATGCGCATTCCGCCGACCGCGATCGTCCACCCGATCCCCGACGGCATCTCGCTCGAAGACGCCGCGATCATCGAGCCGTTGGCGTGCGCCATTCATACGGTGAATCGCGGCGACCTGCAACTCGACGACGTGGTGGTGATCGCGGGCGCCGGGCCGCTTGGTCTGATGATGACGCAAATCGCGCATCTGAAGACGCCGAAGAAGCTGGTCGTAATCGATCTGGTGGAAGAGCGCCTTGCGCTCGCGCGCGAATACGGCGCTGACGTGACGATCAATCCGAAACAGGACGACGCGTTGGCCATCATCCATTCGCTGACGGACGGCTACGGTTGCGACGTGTACATCGAAACGACCGGCGCGCCGATCGGCGTCAACCAGGGCATGGACATGATTCGCAAGCTCGGGCGTTTCGTCGAGTTTTCGGTGTTCGGCGCGGAGACTACGCTGGACTGGTCGGTGATCGGCGACCGCAAGGAACTCGACGTGCGCGGCGCGCATCTCGGGCCATACTGTTATCCGATTGCGATCGATCTGCTGGCGCGTGGGCTTGTGACGTCGAAGGGCATTGTCACGCACGGCTTTTCGCTGGAAGAATGGGACGAGGCGATCAAGGTCGCGAACTCGCTCGACTCGATCAAGGTATTGATGAAGCCGCGTGCCTGAGCGTTCAAAGCATAAGCGGCACATAAACGGAGACTGTATGGACTACGTCATCGGCGTCGATATCGGCACGCAGAGCACCAAGGCGCTACTGGTCGATCAGCACGGCGCGATCGTCGCGCAGCATGCGTCGGGCTACCAGCCCGATACGCCCAAGCCGCTATGGGCTGAACAGTGGCCGGCGGTGTGGTTGAAGGCGGTGGTCGAGTGCATCGCCGCGTGCGTGGAGAAAGCGAAAACGGCGGGTGTCACGGCGAAGTCGATCAAGGCGGTGTGCGTGAGCAGCCTGTACGGCGGCTCCGGCATTCCAGTCGATAGCGACATGCGGCCGCTCTATCCGTGTCTGATCTGGATGGACCGGCGTGCCACCGACCAGGTCGAATGGGTGCGCAACAACGTCGATCTCGAACGCCTCCATACGATTACCGGCAATGGCGTGGACAGCTATTACGGCTACACGAAGATGCTGTGGCTGCGCGATCACGCGCCGGACGTGTGGGCGCATACGCGTTATTTCCTGCCACCCAATGCGTATGTGATCTACATGCTGACCGGCGAGGTTGCGGTCGATCATAGTTCGGCGGGCAACATCGGCGGCATCTACGACATCGCGAAGCGCGACTGGTCGGATGAAGCGCTCGACATGCTCGGCATTCCCGCGACGATGATGCCGGAGCGGCTGGTGGAATCGTCTGACGTGGTGGGCAGATTGCTGTCGCAGTGGACCGAACAGCTGGGACTGGCGGCGGGCACGGCAATCGTCGCGGGCGGCGTCGACGCGGCGGTGGCGACGTTCGCCGCGGGCGTCACGCGCGCAGGGCAGCACGTCGCGATGATCGGCACGAGTATGTGCTGGGGCTATATCAATCAGAGCGTCGATGCGCGGCATGGCTTGATCAGCATGCCGCATGTGTTCAACGGGCAGCGCGACATCTACATTTTCGGCGGCGCGATTACGGCGGGTGCGTCGGTGACGTGGTATCGCGAGCAGTTCTGCCACGCGGAGACTGAGGCGGCGCGCGCGACGCCGCATGGTGATCCGCATCGTTTGCTCGAAGAAGCTGCTTCTGGGATTCCAGCGGGTGCCGACGGCGTGGTGTTTTTGCCGTATCTGATGGGCGAGCGCAGTCCTGTGTGGGATGCCAAGGCGAGCGGGGCGTTTGTCGGCTTGAGCCTGTTTCACACGCGGGCGCATCTGTATCGAGCGGTTCTCGAGGGCGTGTCCTTCGCGCTGAAACACAACATCGAAGCGGGACGTAAAGGCGCGCAATCGCTGGATGACAAGTTGATCGTGGTGGGCGGCGCCGCGCATTCGGATTTGTGGATGCAGATCATTGCGGACATTACCGGCTATCCGGTGTACACGATCGAGCAGGAGGTGGAAGCGGCGATGGGCGCGGCATTGCTGGCTGGCGTCGGTGTCGGTCTGGTGTCGCGTGAAAAGGCGCAGGGCGGGTGGGTGACGCTGATCGAGCGCGCGCAACCTGACGCGGCGCGGATGGCTTTGTACGAGCGGCGGTTCGGCGTTTATACGGATTTGTATCCGGCGTTGAAGCCGGTCATGCATCGGCTGCAGACATCATGAATGCTACTTTTGATTTTTCTGGTCGATCGATCCTGGTCACGGGTGCGTCGAGCGGAATTGGACGGGCTACTGTTGAAGCGTTGTGCGCGTCCGGCGCGAACGTGGTCGCTGCGGCACGGAATGTGAATGAGCTCGCGCGATTAGCTGAGGAAACGGGCTGCGAACCTTTGATGCTCGATGTAAGCGATGAGTCCGCTATCGACGATGCCTTGGGTTCGCTCGAGGCGTTTGACGGGCTCGTGAACTGTGCGGGGATTGCTTTGCTTGAGCGCGCGGTTGATACGACCGGCGCGAGTTTCGATCGCGTGATGGGGGTGAACGCGCGTGGGGCGGTGTTGGTTGCCAGGCATGTAGCTCGCGGGATGATCGAAGCAAAACGCGCTGGCAGCATAGTGAATGTTTCAAGTCAGGCTGCGCTCGTGGCGCTCGATGATCATTTGAGTTATTCCGCTTCCAAGGCGGCGCTCGACGCTGTGACGCGTGCTTTGTGTATCGAACTGGGGCCTTTCGGCATTCGGGTGAATAGCGTCAATCCTACGGTGACTTTGACGCCGATGGCCGTGCAGGCATGGAGTGATCCGGCTAAGCGGGAGCCCGCTTTGATGGCTATTCCTATAAGGCGCTTCGCTGAACCTGTTGAGGTGGCAATGCCCATTGCGTTTTTGTTGAGTGAGGCGGCTTCCATGATTAGCGGGGTTTGTTTGCCGGTTGACGGGGGGTATACCGCTAGGTGATGTTTTTTTGCCTTCGCGGCGCTAGGGTTGTTCGCCTGCGGCGTTGGCCTTTCCTTGTTTTGTTATTGGTTTATTAGCGTTCCCCCTGTGCGGGGGAGCACCTACTTTTCTTTGCCGGCCGCAAAGAAAAGTAGGCAAAAGAAAGCGGCTCAAACCGCTAGCTCTTAAGCGGGTCCCCTGGCTTGGAGGAGGCAGTGGAGCATCTGGAATCGGTGTTCTCGCGCACTCCGCGCCGGTGACAAGGCAGTCATTCTTCCCGCGGCGCTGCGCGCGCCGTGGCGGTGCTTCTCAAAACCGATTGGGTGTACGCGCTTCCCGCATCATTCTTCCCGCCTCGCACTGCGTGCTTGCCGGAAGGGGCTGCCAGGCAAACCAGTGGCTTCGCCTCGCTTTGGTTTGGTGGGATCCCTCGGCTTCACCTTGGCGATGTCCGGGTGGGAAATGAGGTGAGGCTGGCTTCGTGAGCTTGCGAATGTCGTGCTGCACGCAATGTGAAAATGCATAAACTCACGGCCTGCAGGTCACGGCATAGATAAAACCGCGCAAGCCAGAATCGTCCGCCGGGTCTGTGAAGTACCGCAGCGGCGCGCGCAGCGCCGCCGGAAGTATGACTGCCTTGTCACTGACGCTGAATGTGCGAGAACACAGATTCCAGATGCTCCACTGTCCTCTCCAAGCCAGGGGACCCGCTTAAGAATTGGCGGTGTGAGCCGCTTTCTTTTGCCTACTTTTCTTTGCGGCCGGCAAAGAAAAGTAGGTGCCCCCCGCACAGGGGGAACGCTAATAAACCAAAAAGAAAGCAAGGAAAGGCCAACGCCGTAGGCAAACAGCCAGATAGCGCCGCGAAGGCAAAAAAGCAAGGAAAGGCCACTGCCGTAGGCGAACACCCCAACCAGGCGCTACGCGCAAAACCCCCCCTATAACATTGTCCTCACATGCCAAAGCTCAGGAAACAAAACCACATCCAGCATCTTGCGCAGATAAGGCGCGCCACTAGTCCCGCCTGTGCCCTGCTTAAACCCAATAATCCTCTCAACAGTAGTCACATGCCGGAACCGCCATTGGCGAAACGCATCCTCGAGATCGACGAGCTCCTCGGCCATCTCATACAACTCCCAATGCTGCGAAGGATTCCGATAAACCTCCAGCCAGGCCGCTTCGACAGAAGCATCATGAGTGGTAGGCTGAGTCCAATCCCGCTCCAACCTGGAAGGTGAAATAGCAAACCCACGACGAGCCAGTAGCCGAACTACCTCGTCATAAAACGAGGGCGCCTCAAGCGAAGCCTTAACCTCGGCAAAAACATCGGCCCGATGCGCATGCGGCTTGAGCATCTGCTCATTCTTGTTGCCCAGCAAAAACTCAATCTGCCGATACTGATAAGACTGAAACCCAGATGAGCTGCCGAGATAAGGCCGCATCGCCGTGTACTCGGACGGCGTCATCGTCGCGAGAACACTCCATGCCTGGACTAGCTGCTCCATAATCCGCGATACGCGAGCGAGCATCTTGAACGCCGGCGGCAACTCATCGCGATGCACCGCCTTCAGCGCAGCGCGCAACTCATACAACGCGAGCTTCATCCACAACTCACTTGTCTGATGCTGAATGATGAACAGCATCTCGTTGTGATCCGGCGACAACGGGTGCTGCGCATCCAGCACCGTCCCCAGCGACAGATAATCGCCGTAACTCATCGATTCCGAGAAATCGAGTTGCGCGTCGTGCCAGCCATCGTCTGAAGCGGTGCCAGCAGCACCGGCAGCAGCACTACCATGCCCAAACGGGCAACCCTGTACGGGTTTCTCTTCCGGCAGTCCCGGCGTTTGCATGTGATCGGTCATCGCGTGCTCCTCAGGTCACAGCGCCGCGTGCGGCAAATTCCGGTGCCCGCCAGGTCTCTTGCGTCAGCACATTACGTAGCGTTTCCACTGCGTCCCATACATCGACAAAGCGCGTATACAGCGGCGTAAATCCAAACCGCAACACATGCGGCTCGCGATAGTCGCCGATCACGCCACGCGCGATCAGCGCCTGCATCACTTCATAACCGTGCGGATGCTCGAAGCTCGCATGCGAGCCGCGTTGCGCGTGCGCACGCGGCGTCACGAGCTGCAAAGGAAACTCGCCGCAACGCGCTTCAACGAGTTCGATGAACAGATCGGTCAGCGCGAGCGACTTCGCGCGGATCGTCTGCATATCCGTCTGCAGGAACACGTCGAGCCCGCATTCGACCAGCGCCATCGACACCATCGGCTGCGTGCCGCACAAGAAGCGGCCAATACCGTCATCGGGTTGATACGCCGGGTCCATTTTGAACGGCGCGCGATGCCCCCACCAGCCGGACAGCGGTTGCGCAAACTCGTTCTGATGACGCTGCGGCACCCATACGAACGCCGGCGAACCCGGGCCGCCATTCAGATACTTATACGTGCAGCCCACCGCGTAGTCCGCGCCAACACCATTCAGGTCGACCGGCACCGCGCCCGCCGAATGCGCGAGGTCCCACAACGCGAGGGTGCCCTTGTCGTGGATGAGTTTGGTCAGCGCCGCCATGTCGTGCATGTAGCCGGTGCGATAGTTCACGTGCGTGATCATCGCGATCGCGGTGTCGTCGCCGATCGCGGCGGGCAGCTCGGACGGATCGTCGACGAGACGCAATTCATAACCGCGGTCGAGCTGTTCGATCAAGCCCTGCGCGATGTACAGGTCAGTTGGGAAATTCGAACGCTCGGAGACGATCACGCGACGCTTCGGATCGCGCGCGTTCGCCACGCGCACGGCCGCCGAGAGCAGCTTGAACAGGTTGATCGAAATCGTATCGGTGACGACCACTTCGTTGTCGGCAGCACCAATCAGCGGCGCGAGCTTGTTGCCAAGGCGGCGCGGCAATTCGAACCAGCCGGCGGTGTTCCAGCTACGGATCAGGCCTTCGCCCCATTCTGCGGCGATCACGGTCTGCGCGCGTCGAGCGGCGGCGGACGGCGGCACGCCGAGCGAGTTGCCGTCGAGGTAGATGGTGGTCGGCGACAGCGCGAACTGGTCGCGCAGCGCGGCGAGCGGGTCGGCGCGGTCGAGCGCCAGTGCTTCGTCACGGTGGTTCATGGTGGTCCAGTCAGAGAGATAAGAGAAATCAGAGCGATTCGGGCAGCGATTTGGGCAGCGTCCGCAATACAGCGCGCACGGGGCTCGCATCGAGTGTGGTCAGCTTGAGCGGCAGCGCGATCAGTTCGTAGTCGCCGGGCGCAACGGCATCCAGCACGATGCCTTCGAGAATCGCCATGCGATGCGCACGGATCCGGTGGTGCGCATCCATCGTCTTCGATTCCTGCGGATCGAGCGACGGCGTGTCGATGCCGATCAGCTTGACGCCACAGGCCGCCAGCAGGTCGATGGTTTCCGGCGCGACCGCGCAGAAAGCGCTGTCCCAGGCAGCAGTCGGTGCGTTTTTGTAAGTGCGTAGTAAGACGCGCGGCGGCAGATCGTCGAGCGAGCCGGCCAGGTGTTGTGGCGTCACAACAGGCGAGGCGCCGATGCAGTGAATCACGCGGCAGCGGCCAAGGTAAGCATCGAGCGGCACCTGGCCGATCGCGGCGCCTTCGGCGTCGTAGTGCAACGGCGCGTCGGTGTGGGCGCCGGTGTGCGGCGACAGTGTCAGCCGCGCGACGTTGACGGGCGAGCCCGCCTCCATGCGCCACACGCGTTCGATACCGACTGGCGTATCGCCAGGCCAGACGGGCGTCGCGGTATCGACGGCGGGGGTGATGTCCCAGAGTGTGTCCATGTCTCCATCGGCTAGGTGTGTCTATTGGGGAATGATAGGCGGCTTGTCGCGAAATGTGATTGCGAAAAAATCTCCTTCTTAGCCTTGTCTTGGAACATAATTTGAGTCAAATGGGAAAGGGAGACCGAATATGAACGCGATCTCGCTCGACGCCACCGATTGCCGTATCTTGACGGTGCTTCAGCAAGAAGGACGGATCAGCAATCTCGACCTGGCGGAGCGCATCTCGCTCTCGCCGTCGGCCTGTCTACGGCGTCTGCGCCTGCTGGAGGAGCAGGGCGTCATCGAGCATTACCGCGCATGTCTGAACCGCGAAGTGCTGGGTTTCGAACTGGAAGCGTTTGTGCAGGTGTCGATGCGCAACGACCAGGAGAACTGGCACGAACGTTTTGCGGAGGCGGTGCGGGATTGGCCGGAAGTGGTCGGCGCGTTTGTCGTGACCGGCGAGACCCATTATCTGCTGCGGGTGCTCGCGCACAATCTCAAACACTATTCGGATTTCGTGCTGCAGCGCCTGTATAAGGCGCCGGGCGTGATGGATATTCGCTCGAATATCGTGCTGCAGACGCTGAAGGAAGATTCGGGTGTGCCGGTGTCGCTAGTGAAAAAAACCACTGGCCACAGCGCGCCGCATAACTGAGCGTGGCCGCCGTCGCCTGTCGTCGCTTGCTTGTAAAGCGCGGCGGCGCCGCGTTCAGATCGATTTGAGTCCGTGGAACTGGCCGTTCTGGAAGATCAGCGGCGCTATTTCCGCGGCACTCTCGTGCACGCCGCAGCGCTCCACCTCGCCGACGAAAATCACGTGGTCGCCTTCTTCATAGCGGCTGCGGTTATGGCATTCGAACCACGCAAGCGCACCGTCGAGCACCGGCATGCCGGTGTCGCCCTGCGCGTGCGACACGCCTTCGAAGCGGTCACCCTTCACGGTGGCGAAGCGTTTGCACAGATCGAGTTGCGACGCGGCCAGCACGTTGACGACATAATGACTGTTCGCCTGGAACACTGGCATCGACGCCGAGCGCGTCGCGAGGCTCCACAACACCAGCGGCGGATCGAGCGAAACCGAATTGAACGAGCTGGCCGTGATGCCGATCAACTGGCCGGATGCCGCGCGCGTTGTAATAACGGTGACGCCTGTAGCGAATTGGCCGAGCGCCTGTTTGAAGGCGGGTTGGTCGAAGTTAGGCGGGCTGGCGCGCTTCATTGGACGAAAGCCTTCCGCGCAAGCCGGGTGAACCCCGGGGTGAACCCATCGCGCGCGTGGCCGGAAACAAATGATTCGAAAGTCATAGTGAAAATCGTCGATTTGTCCCAATTTTAACTGCAATCGCGGCAGACCGGCCGCGGCCCCTGCCGTTAAGTGGAAAAACCGCTAAGCTGGAAAGTCGCGATAGCGGCACGAGCGTTGCGGGTAAGCGGGTATTGAGCAAACGTCAGCGGCAAGCCTCAGGCGAACAACCGGCCCCGGCCGACTACGAGTATCAAGGAGCGAGCAGCATGAGTCAGACAGGCGAAGTCGCCACCCTCGGTGGCGGGTGTTTCTGGTGCCTCGAAGCGGTGTATCTGGGCGTCGAAGGCGTGAACTCGGTGGAATCGGGCTATGCGGGCGGAAAGACGCGGCAGCCGACCTATGAACAGGTCTGCGACGGCGAGACTGGCCATGCGGAAGTCGTGAACGTCGATTTCGATCCCGCGAAGATCGGCTATCGCGAGATTCTCGACATCTTCTTTGCGATTCACGATCCGACCCAGTTGAACCGGCAAGGCAATGACGTCGGCACGCAATACCGCTCGGTGATTTTCACGAACTCCGACGCGCAGCGCGAGACGGCGCTGCAAGCGATTCGTGAGATCGGCGCCGAAGGGATTTACGACGGCCAGATCGTCACCCAGGTGCTGCCGCTCGACGGTAACTACTGGCCGGCCGAGGCGTATCACCAGAACTACTTTGCGCAGCATCCGAACCAGGGGTACTGCTCGTTCGTGGTGGCGCCGAAGGTCGCGAAGTTTCGTCAGAAGTTCGCGCATCGGATCAGGGCTAACTGAGCGGTGCGAGTGGCGGCTCAAGTCGACGGACGGCCTGGGCAGTGGCCCAGTGAGCCGCTTGTTGCTGGGCTGTCAGCCGCACGCGGGCAGGGTGTTGCTTAGCCGTGCTCGCCTTGCTCGCCGGGCTGGCCGCCTTCGCCTTGGTCGCGCTCGTCCGGTTGCTGATCAAGTTCACGCTCGTGCTCGTGAGCAAGGCGCGCGTACGCTTCGATGATCGCGCGCGCAAGTTCCACGCAGCTTAACGGCGCCGAACCCTCCGCCTTGTTGTTGACCGCGATCACCACCGGCTGGCCGGCCAGTGCGTAGCGCGCGGCCAGTTCGGCGAGCGCGGCGCGGGTGGTCGGGTCCTGGTCGACGAGCTGGTTGAACGGCTCGTACTTGGCCTTTGCCTGCTCGTATTTGAAGCCGCCGTGCAGACTCCAGCGCACGATCAGCGGCCCGGCCGGCTCGCCGTCGAGCAGTGCGAGTGCTGCCGCCTGGCGCAGCGGGTCCGGCATCCGCGCATGAATCCCCACGCAATACCGTACGCCTGCCGTTTTCAGCGTGCGGATGAAGCGCGGCGTCAGCAAGCTCGCGTCGCGGATTTCGATGGCGTAGCAGGTGCCCTCGGGCAGTGTCGGCAACGCCGTCAGGAACTCGGCCAGGCGTTCGATGAACACCGCCGGCTGCGCGAGCATCTGATCCGGCAGCGGCGAGAGCTGGAACACCAGCGCGCCGGCCTTCGCGCCGAGGCCTTCGAGGCAAGGCGCCACGAACTCGTCGATCGCCATTTGCGCATTCAGAAAGCACGGATTCAGCGAGACCGGCTCGCCGCGTTCGGCGCGCACGGTGGCGTCGGTGATCGTCATCGGCGCTTTGACGATGAAGCGGAAGTGCTCGGGCACTTGCTGCGCATAGCGCAAGTATTCGGTGATGGTGAGCGCCTGATAAAACGACCGGTCGATGCTGACGGTGCGTAGCAGCGGATGCGCGCCGTAGGCGGTGAGGCCGTCGCGCGAGAGTTTGCTGTTGCTGTATTCGTCGCCGTAGACGATGCCGTTCCAGCCTGGAAACGACCATGTCGATGTGCCGAGATGGATCTGCGGCGGCAGTTCGGCGGCAAGGGCGAGCAGTTCTGAGGAGGGCGGGGCGGCCACGACGTCGCGGGCGCGGCGTTTTCTCGGGGCGTCGGCAGGGGCTGGTGTGGCAGTGGCGGTTTCAGCGGAAGGGGACTCCGGCTTGCCGCCCGCAGCTGGTTCCACTGGTGCCGCAGGTAGCGCCACCGGCATCCCGAACAGATCGAACTGCACGGCTTCCTCGCCGTGCCCGGCGTTCAATGCTTGTTCAACTTCGCTCGTCCCGCTCTGGTCCATCGGTGTTCGACCTGCTGTTTAAAGTTTGTGCCGCGGCGGCCGTTCATGGTCCTGGACCCGGCACGTCGCCGCGGCGCAACCGTATCACAGCTGTTTGTCATACATATAGCGGCGCGACCACGGCAAGGTTGTCGCGCTGCGGCCGGCTTTGCGGCACACCACCTGGTAGATCGAGACGTCGTCGTTTTCGAACGCGTATGCGCAGCCGGCGAGATACACGCGCCAGATGCGGAATTTTTCGTCGTCGACCAGCTTGCGGGCTTCTTCCGCATGCGTTTCGAAGTTTTCCGCCCAGATGTTCAACGTGTGCGCATAGTGACGGCGCAGGCTTTCGACGTCAACCGCTTCGAGGCCGCCGCGCTGCATCGCTTCGAGCGCGAGGCTGATATGCGGCAGCTCGCCGTCCGGGAACACGTAGCGGTCGATGAATTCGCCGCCGCCGAGCGCGGTTTCGCCGCTTTCCGCATCGCTCGACGTGATGCCGTGATTCATCGCGATGCCGTCGTCCACCAGCAGATCGCGGATCTTCTCGAAGTAGCCCGGCAGGTTTTTGCGGCCGACGTGCTCGAACATTCCGACGCTGGTGATGCGGTCGAATTGCCCTTCGACGTCGCGATAATCCTGCAGACGAATCTCGATCCTGTCTTCGAGGTCCGCGGCTTTCACGCGCGCAGTGGCGAGGTCGAACTGGTTCTGCGACAGCGTCACGCCGACGCACTTCGCGCCGAACTTCGTTGCCGCGCGCAGCACGAGCGCGCCCCAGCCGCAGCCGATATCGAGCAGGCGCTGTCCGGGCTGCAACTGGATCTTGGTGAGGATGTGGTCGATTTTCTTGATCTGCGCGGTGGCGAGATCTTCGTCGCCGTTCTCGAAGTACGCACACGAGTACACCATGTTCTCGTCGAGCCACAGCTTGTAGAACTCGTTCGAGACGTCGTAGTGATACTGGATCGCCTTCTTATCCGACGACTTCGAGTGATTGAAGTAGCGCCGCACGCGCGCCAGCTTGCTTGCGCTGGTGACCGTGTTGCGTGCGAGCTGATAGCTGATGTTGATGATGTCCGACAGCTTGCCTTCGATGTCGATCTTGCCCTTCACGTACGCCTCGCCCAGATTGTCGAGGCTCGGTTCGAGCAGGTAAGGCAGCGCTGTAGCGCTCTTCACGTGCAGCGTGACCTGAGGCGCGGCAAACTGCCCGAAGTCATGTTGCTGGCCGTCCCACAGCACAAGGCGCGCCGGCAGGTTCGCCCTGGTTTTGACGTCTTCCACCCACTGCGCCAGCTTTTTCTCCCAGAACATGCGATTTCTCCGTGTCCGTTGAATTAAAGCAAAGCCTGTGTGGACCGCCGCTCACCGCAGCGTGACTCCTATGCCGTGAGGTGGCGCAATCCGCGCCTTCGAGCACGCGGCTTCGGTGGCGGCGTGCGCGAAGACATTTATGTTCAGATTCAAGGCGATAGGCGTGCGATGTGCCAGTCGCTGCTTTCGCTTGAACGCGTATAGAGCAGGCGGTCGTGCAAACGCGACGGACGGCCTTGCCAGAATTCGATCGCTTCGGGTACCAAACGATAGCCGCCCCAATGCGGCGGGCGCGGCGGTTGGTCGCCGTATTGCAGGCTGATTTCGCGTTCGCGTGTTTCGAGTTGCGAGCGGCTTTCAATTACCTGACTTTGATTCGAGGCCCACGCACCGATGCGTGAGCCGAGCGGGCGCGACGCGAAGTACGCGTCGCTTTCTTCCGTGCTGGTCTTGACGACGCGGCCCTCGATCCGCACCTGGCGTTCGAGTTCGATCCAGTAGAACAGCAGGCTCGCGTACGGATTGGCGGCGAGTTCGCGGCCTTTGCGGCTTTCATAGTTGGTGAAGAACACAAAGCCGCGCTCGTCGACGCCCTTGATCAGGACGATGCGTGCCGACGGCCGGCCACGCGAGTCGACCGTGGCCAGGGTCATCGTATTCGGCTCGGGGAGCTGGGCTTCGACCGCTTGCGCAAACCACGCGTCGAATTGACGGAATGGATTGCGGTCGATATCGGCAATGTCCAACGACCCAAGCGAATAATTTTTTCGAAGTTCGGCGAGTGTGGTCATGTTCTTATGCGAACGCTACAGTCCACCCAGTATAGCTAAGGAGCGAATTTTTTGCGCGCGACCTGGTCAAGGCGGCGCGCCGCTCGTTCATGCATGCCGCCATGCATATTGATGCGATCAGGCAAAATACGGGCTGCGAGCGCCCGAGCGCGCCCACCTTCCGCGCTTTCTGCACCTTCTGTTTTGCCTGCTTTCAACGAGCCTGCCACCATGTCCAGCACCACCGCGCAATCTGATCTTACTACCAGCCTCAACGGGCGTGAAACCGCCGATCGCGCGCGGCGCTTCGGCGGCATCGCCCGGCTGTACGGCGCGCCGGCGCTCGCTGCGTTCGAGCAGGCACATGTTGCGGTGATCGGCATCGGCGGGGTCGGCTCGTGGGTGGCTGAGGCCCTGGCGCGCAGTGCGGTCGGCACGTTGACGCTGATCGATCTCGACAATGTCGCCGAGAGCAACACTAACCGCCAGATCCACGCGCTCGACGGCAACTACGGAAAACCGAAGGTCGAAGCGATGGCTGAACGCATCGCGGCGATCAATCCGTTTTGCGACGTGCGGCTAGTTGAAGACTTCGTCGAACCGGATAATTTCGCGTCGACGCTTGGCGGCGGCTTCGATTACGTGATCGATGCGATCGACAGCGTGCGCACGAAAACCGCGTTGATCGCGTGGTGCGTCGAGAAGACGCAGCCGTTGATTACGGTGGGCGGCGCGGGTGGCCAGCTGGACCCTACGCGCATTCGTATCGACGATCTCGCATTGACGATTCAGGACCCGTTGCTGTCGAAAGTGCGCGGACAGTTGCGCAAACAGCACGGCTTTCCGCGTGGTCCGAAAGCGAAGTTCAAGGTGAGCGCGGTGTATTCGGACGAGCCGTTGATCTATCCGGAAGCAGCCGTCTGCGATATCGACGAGGAAGCCGAGCACGTGATCACTTCACCGGGTCATACGGGGCCGGTCGGTCTGAACTGTGCGGGGTTTGGTTCGAGCGTATGTGTGACCGCGAGCTTCGGTTTTGCGGCGGCCGCGCATGTGTTGCGGGCGTTGGCGAAGCAGGCGGGTTGAAGCAGGCAGTTTGAAGCGGATTAGGGCGGCGGTTTAAGCGGCAGCAGGTTCAGGCGCGGCGCATCGGCCACACGGGCCGCACCTGAACACGGTGCAAAATTAAAACAGCCACGCGCTTAGCTTGCGCCGCCACTGCGACACCAGCTCCGGCTGGTGCGCGGCGAGATCGAACACCGACAGCATTGTCTTACGGCCGATGTCGTCGCGGAACGTGCGGTCGCGTTGCACGATCGCCAGCAGATGCTCGAGTGCGCCCGCGTAATTGCGGCGGGCGATCAGCGCGCTAGCCAGGTCGAAGCGTGCTTCGAGATCGGCTGGGTCCGCTGCCACACGGGCTTCGAGTGCGTCGGTGGGCGGCAGATCCGAGGCGGCATCCACGGCGTCGAGGCGGGTCTTGATCGCGTTAAAGCGCGCGTCGATGCCTTGCGTGATTTTCGGCGACAGCAAATCGACTTCACTGCGGGCTTCGTCGACCCGGTTGTCTTCCAGCAGCAGTTCGATCAGGTCCATGCGCGCTTCGTCGAAGCCTGGGTCGTAGGCGAGCGCGGCTTGCAGCGCTTCGTACGCGTCTTCGCGACGACCTTCGGCGAGTGCGGCCTGCGCTTCCATGCGCGCCCCATCCGCACCTTGCGGCACGAGGCGGTCGAGAAACTCGCGCAGCTGACCTTCCGGCAGCACGCCGACGAACTGATCGACCGGCCGGCCATCGGCAAACGCCATCACGTGCGGAATGCTGCGCACCTGAAAGTGGGCCGCCAGTTCCTGATTCTCGTCGACGTTCACTTTCACCAGCTTCCATTTGCCGGCAGCTTCGGCTTCGAGCTTTTCCAGCATCGGGCCGAGCGTCTTGCAAGGGCCGCACCACGGCGCCCAGAAATCGACCAGCACGGGGGCCAGCGTCGACGCGGTAATGACGTCTTGTTCGAAAGTGGCCAGAGTGGTGTCCATTGCGTCCTCGTCGATAAAACGGATTGTTGAACTAGATGGGGCCGACGACGGGAATTTCAATGCGCGTTGCGCTCATTTGCGCACCGGCAAAGGAATCCACTCAGTTTCGCCCGGCACCTCGCCCATTTCCTGATTCGTCCAGGCGGTCTTGGCGGCCTCGATCTTTTCCCGCGAACTGGCGACGAAATTCCACTCGATAAAGCGCTCGCCGTCGAGTTTCTCGCCGCCGAGCAGCATGACGCGCGCGCCGTGGGTGCTGGCGAGCGTGACAGTTTCGTCGAGCGCCAGCACGGCCATCTGGCCGACTTCGAGCGGCGTGCCGTCGATCTCCAGATCGCCGTCCACCAGGTAGACGCCGCGTTCCTCGTGTTCCGGCTCGAGCGCGAAGGCGCCGCCCGGCGCGAACTGCGCGGCGACATAGAGCGTGCCGGAAAATGTCGCGACCGGCGAGGTTTCGCCGAACGCCGTGCCGGCGATCACGCGCAGCGTGACGCCGTTGCGCTCGACTACCGGCAGCGTATCCGCCGCGTGATGGGCGAAGGACGGTTCAGTGTCTTCGTCGGCGAGCGGCAGCGCGACCCACGTCTGGATGCCGTGCATCGTCAGACCGCTCGCGCGGTCTTCGGCCGGCGTGCGCTCGGAATGGACGATGCCGCGGCCGGCGGTCATCCAGTTGACGTCGCCGGGGACGATCTTCTGCTCCGAGCCGAGGCTGTCACGATGCATGATCGCGCCTTCGAACAGATACGTGACCGTCGCGAGGCCGATGTGCGGGTGCGGCCGCACGTCGAGGCCGATACCGGGTTCGAGCGTGGCGGGGCCCATGTGGTCGAAGAAGATGAACGGGCCAATCAGGCGCGCCGCCATCGCCGGCAACACGCGGCGCACGGTGAGATTGCCAACGTCGCGCAGATGCGGCTTGAGGACTGCTTTGATCGAGGAGGTCATGGACAGGCTCGGCTGGGAATGATGGCTTGGGGTTTTGCTCAATGAACGATTCTACTGCGGTGCGCCAAATGCTGACGGTTGGCGACGATCCGGCGGCCCGGCGTTCCGGGAATCCGTAATGCGCGCGATCGCTCGACGCTTCTGGCTCCGCTAAACTGCCGGATTCAACAGTCAAATGGAGACTGGGATGTCGCCCAGGGATCTACTGCTCGCGCTGGTCGTCGTCGTCGCATGGGGCGTCAATTTCGTCGTGGTCAAGGTGGGTCTGCATGGCGTGCCGCCCATGCTGCTAGGCGCGCTGCGCTTTACGCTCGCCGCGGTGCCGGCGGTGTTTTTCGTCAAGCGGCCGCAGATGCCGTGGCGCTGGCTGCTCGCGTACGGCGTGACCATCTCGTTCGGCCAGTTCGCTTTTCTGTTCTCGGCGATGTACGTCGGTATGCCGGCCGGGCTTGCTTCGCTCGTATTGCAGGCGCAGGCGTTTTTCACGCTGATTTTCGCGGCGCTGTTCCTGCACGAGCGCTTTCGCGTACCGAACATCGTCGGTTTGCTGATCGCGGCCGGCGGTCTTGCGGTGATCGGCCTGCAAGGCGGCCATGCGATGACGCTCGCCGGCTTCGTCCTCACGCTGTGCGCCGCGTGCTCATGGGCGCTCGGCAACACCGTCACCAAGAAGGTCGGCAAGGTCGATCTGGTCGGGCTGGTGGTGTGGGGCAGTCTGATTCCGCCGTTGCCGTTTTTCGCGCTGTCGTATGCATTCGAGGGGCCGCAGCGCATCGTCGCAGCGTTGTCCGGCATTGGCGCGATGTCGATCTTCGCGGTGGTGTACCTCGCGTTCGTGGCGACGCTGCTCGGCTACGGCCTGTGGAGCAGGCTGATGTCGCGCTATCCGGCGAGCCAGGTCGCACCGTTTTCGCTTCTGGTGCCGATCGTCGGGCTGGCGTCCGCGGCGCTGATTCTCGACGAGCAGTTGTCCGAGGCGCAGGTCGTCGGCGCGCTGCTGGTGATGGCGGGGCTGGCGGTGAACGTGTTCGGCGGCTGGGTCGTGCAGCGGTTTGCGCCGGCGCGATGATCGCCGACGCATCGGGATGTAGTAAAAAAAACGGCCGCATCGAGCGGCCGTTTTTTTATCGCGTGCATACCGTGACGTGATGCGGTGACATCAAGTCATGCGGTTTTTCGCCAACGGCGGATTCGCCGCGAAATAACGCTTGATGCCGGTCATGATCGCATCGGCCATCTTCTCGCGATAGGCGTCGTCGTTCAGGCGCCGCTCTTCGTCCGGGTTGCTGATGAAGGCGGTTTCGACGAGGATCGACGGAATGTCCGGCGCCTTCAGCACCGCAAATCCCGCCTGTTCGACCGAGCCCTTGTGCAGCTTGTTAATGCCGCCGATTTCCTTCAGCACGAAGTTGCCGTAGCGCATCGAATCGCGAATCTGCGCGGTGGTCGACATATCGAACAGCGCACGGTTGACGGTCGCATCGGCCGATTTGATGTTGATGCCGCCGATCTGATCCGACGCGTTCTCCTTGTTCGCCATCCAGCGCGCAGCCGCACTCGAGGCGCCGTGCTCGGACAACGCGAACACCGACGAACCCTTCGCATCGGGCGTGGTGAACGCATCGGCGTGAATCGACACGAACAGGTCCGCGCCGACGCGCCGCGCTTTCTGCACGCGCACGTTGAGCGGCACGAAGAAGTCGGCGTCACGCGTCATCATCGCGCGCATGTTCGGCTGTGCGTCGATCTTCGCGCGCAGCTTCTTGGCGATGTCGAGTGCGACGTGTTTCTCATACGTACCCGAGCCGCCGATCGCGCCCGGGTCCTCGCCGCCGTGACCAGGGTCGATCGCGACCGTTAGCAGACGCACGGTGTTGCTCTTGCCGGATTTGGGCGCGGTGAATGCGTAGGTATCGTCGCCGTCGCTGTCGTCGCCACCGCTGTTGCTGCTGTTGTTGCCACCTTTGTTGCGGGCGATCGCGGTGGGCGGCGTCACTGGCGCTGCCGGCTTGCCCAGGATGGGCGGAGCGGGCACCGGTGTCGGCGTAATGCGCACCGGCGGACGCGGTACGTTGGGCGCGGGCCCGCCGCTGCCGTTCTGCGCGTAGCGCTCGAAGAATGCCTCGCTGTTGTCGGCGGTCGGCGGCGTGGTGCCGGGGCCGCTCAGCGTGGCGGGCGGCGCGTTGTTTTCATTCAGGCTCTGTTCCTTGCGCTCGGTCTGCGCGAGCAGATCCATCAGCGGATCGGGCGCGACGGCGGGGTACAGGTCGAACACCAGCCGGTACTTGTACGCGCCGACCGGCGGCAACGTGAACACCTGCGGTTTCACTGAACCCTTCAGATCGAACACCATCCGCACGACGTGCGGTTGATATTGCCCGACGCGTACCGACTGAATCTGCGGATCGTTCGGCGTGATCTTCGACACCAGATCCTTGAGCGCCTGATCGAGATCGAGGCCGTTCAGATCGACCACCAGCCGGTCAGGGCCTTGCAGCAACTGCTGTGCGTTCTGCAAAGGCTGATCCGATTCGATCGTCACGCGGGTGTAATCCCGCGCCGGCCAGACGCGCACGCCGAGTACCGAACTGGCCCACGCGAGACGCGGGGCGACGAGGCCGAGCACGAGCGTGGACGCGCCCGCGCGCAGAATCTGCCGGCGCCGCCAGTTATGCGTTGCGGTGGCCGCCGATTCGATCGAGCGGAACGGTTTGATCAACATCTTTCGAGACATGCCTTTCCTGATTCGCTGTATGCCCGTGCGACGAGCACCCGGCCGTCGCCCTCGCTGTCCAGCTCGAGCGAGAAGACGAGATCCGGCACGCCCAACAGACGCCCCGCGCGCTGCGGCCATTCGACGAGGCAGATTGCGCCGCTGTCGAAGTACTCGCGAAAGCCGGCGTCGGCCCATTCGGCCGGATCGGTGAATCTATACAGATCGAAGTGATAGAGCGCGAGTTCCCCGGCGGGCCGTTCGAGCACGTAGGGTTCGACGAGTGTGTAAGTGGGACTGCGCACGCGGCCGGTGTGGCCGAGGCCGCGCAAGGTCGCGCGTACGAGCGTGGTTTTGCCGGCGCCGAGATCGCCGCTGAGTTGTACTTGCAGTCCGTGGAATGCCCCATCGCTCTTGGCGTCCCGCGTTTGCCGCGCTTTTTGCTGCATTCCGCGCACGCTTTCGATCGCCTGCGCGAAACGCGCGCCGAATGCGTTGGTGGCGGCTTCGTCCGCGAGCGCGAAAGAGCGTTCGAGCAGGACGTCGGCGGGCGGTTGGATCGCGAGATCAGTGTTGACGGGCATTCTCGTAAAATGGCGTGATGAACCGAAGTCCGGAGTCCCCTGTTTCCCGCACGCCTGCGTCCGCTGACGATGCGCGTGCCGTGCGTCATTTCGATGAAGCGGCGCTGGAAGCGCTCGCGCTGCGCATCAAAACGTGGGGCCGTGAACTGGGTTTCGGGGCGATCGGCATCAGCGATACCGACCTCTCCGCTGCCGAAGCGCCGCTTGCAGCATGGCTGGAGGCGGGGTGCCACGGCGAGATGGATTATATGGCGAAACACGGCATGAAACGCGCGCGGCCCGCCGAGCTTGTGGCCGGCACGCGACGTGTGATTACCGCCCGCATCGCCTATTTGCCCGCGCAGACGCTGGACGCAAAAGTGGACGAAAGCGCGTCGCCGGATGCCCCGCCTGCGCGGCAAGACTGGCGCGCAGCCGAGCATGCGCGGCTCGCGGACCCGTCGGCGGCGGTGGTGTCGATCTATGCGCGGGGCCGCGATTACCACAAGGTGATGCGTAACCGTTTGCAACATCTGGCCGAAAAAATTGAAGCGGAGATCGGCGCGTTTGGCTATCGCGTGTTCACCGATTCCGCGCCGGTGCTGGAAGTTGAACTGGCGCAGAAGGCGGGGATTGGCTGGCGTGGCAAACATACACTGCTGCTGCAACGCGACGCCGGTTCGCTGTTTTTCCTCGGCGAAATCTATGTCGACGTGCCGCTGCCCACCGATGCCGAGACCTCGCCTGAACAGGCGCCCGAAACCCCTGGTTCGCACTGCGGCAGTTGCACGCGCTGCATTGGCGCGTGTCCGACCGGCGCGATCGTCGCACCTTATAAAGTCGATGCACGGCTGTGCATCTCGTATCTGACGATCGAATTGAAGGGCAGTATTCCCCTGGAATTGCGGCCGCTGATCGGTAATCGTGTGTATGGCTGCGACGATTGCCAGCTCGTGTGTCCATGGAACAAGTTCGCGCAGGCCGCGCCGGTCGCCGATTTCGATGTGCGGCACGGACTCGATCGCGCGACGCTGGTCGAACTGTTCTCATGGTCCGCGGACGAGTTCGACACGCGGATGCAGGGCAGCGCGATTCGCCGCATCGGCTATGAGAGCTGGCTGCGCAATCTGGCGGTGGGGATGGGCAATGCGCTGCGCGCGTCGCCTGAGAGCTTAAGCGTTGATGCGCGCGAGGCGATTGTGGCTGCGTTGCGCTTGCGCGCCGCCGACCCTTCCGCCGTGGTGCGCGAGCATGTGGAATGGGCGTTGGAAGCGGCGTAAAGTAGCGGCATTCTGGTGGTGCGTTTTTTCTGCGTAGCGCGCCTGTACCCCCCGCAGGTACGTTACCGCGAAACCTGAAATGCGCCGCCGTTCACGGAGCAGGCAACCATGTTCAACGCAGTGATCGACGCGCCGTTCGGCAAGGTTGGCATCCGTCTCGAAGGCGGCGCCGTGCGCGAGATCGTCTATCTGCCGGAGTCGATGCAGAGCGTCGCGCCGGACACGCCGTTGGCGAAGCAAGCCGTCGAGCAGATCGAGCGTTATTTCGAGCGGGCGTCCGCGAAGTTCGAATTGCCGCTGGCGCCGGTCGGTACCGCGTTTCAGAAACGCGTCTGGCAGGCGATCAGCGACATCCCGCCAGGCGTCGTGCTGACCTATGGGCAATTGGCGAAGAAAGTGGGCAGTGCGCCGCGAGCGGTGGGGCAGGCGTGCGGCGCCAACTATTTCCCGATTGTGATTCCATGTCATCGAGTGGTGAGCTCGAGCGGCATCGGCGGCTTTGCGAATCACGCCGAAGATGGCTTCTTTCGCAACGTCAAGCGCTGGCTATTGGCGCATGAAGGCATTCCCTACGCATGAGCGACACACCGATTGACGACGCGCCCGCCGCGTCACCTCTGTTTCTGGCGAGCTCGGCGTCGATCGACGCTTTCTGCGACGCGTTGTGGCTCGAACACGGCCTGTCGCGCAACACGCTCGATGCATACCGCCGCGATCTACGGCTCTTTTGCGAGTGGCTCGCGCAAACCCGCAACACGTCGCTCGACACGGCCAGCGAAGCCGATCTGAACGCCTATAGCGCGGCGCGTCAGAAAGACAAATCGACGTCGGCGAACCGGCGGCTCTCCGTGTTTCGCCGCTACTATGGCTGGGCGGTGCGGGAGCATCGCGCGAATGTCGATCCGACGCTGCGCATCCGTTCGGCCAAACAGCCGCCGCGTTTTCCTTCGACACTCACCGAAGCACAAGTCGAAGCGCTGCTCGGCGCGCCCGATATCGACACCCCGTTAGGCCTGCGCGACCGCACGATGCTGGAATTGATGTACGCGAGCGGGTTACGCGTGACCGAACTGGTCACGTTGAAGACGGTGGAAGTAGGGCTGAACGAAGGCGTGGTGCGCGTGATGGGCAAGGGCTCGAAAGAGCGCCTGATTCCGTTTGGCGAGGAAGCGCATGGCTGGATCGAACGTTATCTGCGCGAGGCTCGGCCGGCCTTGCTGGGTGCGCGGGCAACCGATGCGCTGTTCGTGACCACCCGTGCCGAAGGCATGACGCGCCAGCAGTTCTGGAACATCATCAAGCGTCATGCTGCCGCTGGCGAAGTACATGCCCCGCTATCGCCGCACACGTTGCGACATGCATTCGCGACGCACCTGCTGAATCACGGTGCCGACTTGCGTGTGGTGCAGTTGCTGCTCGGGCATACGGATATTTCGACTACACAGATCTACACCCACGTCGCGCGGGAGCGGCTCAAGTCGCTGCACGCGGCGCATCATCCGCGCGGTTGAGCGAAGGCCGAACGACGCTCTGGCGGCCGCCGCGTTCGTCTCATATAGCGGCGGTATCCGATCCCGGCTATAGCGACCCCGTCAAACGTGAGGCGTTCATCGCATCGACGCGGTGGTTCGGGGAGCGATTACAGGCCGCCAATATCCAACGCCGATGTTTGGCTCGGACGTTGACCTGACAGCCTATGTGGGCGAACTGCGTACCCAGGCGGAAGCCGTCAAGAATGGCGACCTGTTCGGCGTCGAAACGATGCTCGCGGCCGAGGCGAACACGCTAGAGTATGTCATATTATATTTTGACTGGATTTCCAACTATTTAAGGATTTGTTGTGAAAGAAGATTCCTTGTATCCCGGGATTAATCAATTGTTTGGCGTTTGCCTGAATCAGGATTGCCATTATTGGGGAGAGGCAGTTTCCATGGTAATGCAAGCCAATGCATCAAAGATTAAAGCATGGGCTCAATCATCACCTGGTCATTTTTTAGTCATTGACAAAAATGTCGGAAGAAGTGTGGGCTATGGAATTGCTAGGGAAACAGGAAAATTAACCCCAATGAGCAATGTGAGGGTTGTATTGAAGTACCAGAGATATAATTGAATGGACTATTATGTTTTGACGTCTTATATAAATCCATGAGAATATTTAACGTGGAAGAAAATTCAGTTTATCCAAATCTTGATCTGCTTTTTGGCGGTTATTTGAATCGGGATTACGAATATATTGGGAGCACAATTCAAGAGGTTGTGCTTGTTTTTAAAAATGGAATTACCCCTGCCATGAATCAAGCCTCTCTCTTGGAAATTGATCGATTCAAGCATGATCATCCCAATGACTTAGACGAGGCATTTAAGGCTGCATACGGTTATGATTTTTCTCCCGAATTATGGGGTTACACGACCGCCTCATTTCTTGACGAGCTAAAACGATTGCTGCAACAGTAGGGATTTCCGCGATACGTTGCGGCGGGGCGGCTAGCAAGGCCGGAATGTCGATCGTGCGCGCAGGCGAGTCGAGGGCCAACGCTTTCTCCTTGAAACGGTAGCTTGCCCGGTACGTCTTGCGTCGGGCGATGCTCGAACGATCGCGCCACAGCCGCCTGAGGCGCACAATTGGCGATTCGGCAAATAGCCGTTGCACGCCGCCGCCATTACAATGCGCCGATGAGCAAATCCAGACATGTCTCCGAAACGCCCGCGACGCAGTTCCTGCGCCGTCGCGGCGTCGCGTTCGGTGAGCATCCTTACGATTATGTGGAGCATGGCGGCACCGCAGAATCGGCGCGCCAGCTTGGCGTCGACGAGCACTGGGTCGTCAAGACGCTCGTCATGGAAGACGAGCACGCGAAACCCCTGATCGTGCTGATGCACGGCGACCGCACCGTCTCCACCAAGAACCTCGCGCGGCAGATCGGCGCGAAGCGCGTCGAGCCGTGCAAGCCCGAAGTGGCGAACCGGCACTCGGGCTATCTGATTGGTGGCACGTCGCCCTTCGGCACCCGTAAGGCGATGCCCGTGTATGTCGAGTCGAGCATTCTCGAACTCGACAAGATCTGGCTGAACGGCGGCCGGCGCGGTTTTCTCGTCAGCATTGCGCCATCCGTGCTGACTGCGCTGCTGGAGGCAAAGCCGGTGCAATGCGCGAGCGTGGAGTGAGTGCCCCCAGCCTGTCGCTTCGCGCCCGGCCCCCGAGACTGCAACACAACTTGGGGTGGTCCAGCGTTTTGTTGCGAGTGCCCCCAATCTGTTGCTTCGCGCGAGGCATCCCGAAGGGGCAATCCCCGAGGGGGACTTCCTGCGGGGCGGAAAATTTTGGCGGCCCGGCGTTTTCCTGGAAGGCTGCTGAGAAAGTGCCTGGCCGCGCCGGTGCGGTTCGGTAAAATGTTCGCCGTTCCGTTCGTAACGTGCGGTGCGGGTTGCACCCGTTGCGCTTTCCGATACCTATAAGAGTCCCCAGATGGAAAACCTGCTCGTCGCCGTCGTCGCCTATCTGATCGGTTCGGTGTCGTTTGCCGTGATCGTCAGTTCTGTGATGGGGCTCGCCGACCCGCGCTCGTACGGCTCGAAAAATCCCGGCGCCACCAACGTGTTGAGGAGCGGCAACAAGACGGCCGCGATCCTGACGCTGATCGGCGATGCGTTCAAGGGCTGGCTCGCGGTCTGGCTCGTGAGCCATTTCGGCGCCCGTTACGGGCTTGACGATACGGCGATTGCGCTGGCCGCGATCGCCGTGTTTCTAGGCCACCTGTACCCGGTGTTCTTCCGCTTCAAGGGCGGCAAGGGTGTCGCGACTGCGGCGGGCGTGCTGCTTGCGATCAACCCCGTGCTAGGTCTCGCGACCCTGCTGACGTGGCTGATCATTGCGTTCTTCTTCCGTTATTCTTCGCTGGCGGCGCTGGTGGCCGCGGTGTTTGCGCCGCTCTTCGACGGCTTCCTGTTTGGCGCGAACATCATCGCGCTGGCAATTGTCGCGATGAGTTCGCTCCTGATCTGGCGCCATCGCGGCAATATCGCGAAGCTGCTGGCGGGGCAGGAAAGCCGCATCGGCGACAAGAAGAAGGCGCAAGCGCAGCCTGCTGCCAAACGGCATTGAATGGAATGCACGGCGTTGGCTGGCGGCAAGCGGCGGCTAGGTGGCGCCGCTGTGTGGCGATCCTCTTAAGGGCGCTGCCTAAGTCGTGCCGAAGGGGTGGCTAAGGAGCCAGGGAGCTAAGGAACTAATGGGGCGGCGCCTCACGGTGCCGCTTAACGGGCCCGCCCACGCCTGACGGGCCGCCGGCCTGAGCGCCTTAATCGCGGAAGTTGTTGAAGTCGAGCGGCGTGTCCGTCACATCTTTGCGCAGCAACGCAATTACGCTCTGCAGGTCGTCACGTTTGGTGCCCGAGACGCGCACCGCGTCGCCCTGAATGCTCGCCTGGACCTTGATCTTGCTGTCCTTCACGAGGCGCACGATTTTCTTCGACAGATCGCCGGACACGCCTTTCTTGATCTTGATGACCTGCTTGACCTTGTCGCCGCCGATCTTCTCGATCTTGCCGTAGTCGAGGAAGCGCACGTCCACGTTGCGCTTGGCCATTTTCGACAACAGCACGTCTTTCACCTGACCGAGTTTGAAGTCGTCGTCCGCGTAGGCCGTGATTTCGTTTTCCTTGTGCTCGACGCGCGCGTCCGACCCTTTGAAGTCGAAGCGGGTTGAAATTTCCTTGTTGGACTGCTCGATCGCGTTCTTGACTTCGATCATGTTCGCTTCGCAGACGACGTCGAACGATGGCATTGCTTTCTCCCAATAGTGCTGCGGTGCGTGACGCGGCCGGTCGGTCGCTCACGAGGCACTCGCTATAATCACGGACCGGACGTCATTTTACCGACGCCTTTCCCTTTTGCCCAAGACTGCCGCGCATTGTTGTGCGGCCGGGGCCAGACCAAGCCTCATTCCGCTCATTCCGATGCTCCAGTTCGACTCCCCCGCGTTCATTGCCGGCTATCCGCTGAAGGCGCATAACACCTTCGGCTTCGATGTCCGGGCGCGGTTTGCGTGCCGGATCGAGCGCGAAGCGCAACTGATGGCGGCGGTGCGCGATCCGCGTGCTGACGGCTTGCCGCGGCTGGTGCTGGGCGGCGGCAGCAACGTTGTGCTGACGGGTGACTTCGGCGGTCTGGTGCTGCTGGTTGCATTGCGAGGCCGCCAAATCGTACGTGAGGACGCCGCCGCATGGTACGTCGAGGCGGCGGCGGGTGAGCCGTGGCATGACTTTGTCGCGTGGACTTTGGCGCAGGGTCTGCCTGGCCTGGAGAATCTCGCGCTGATTCCGGGCACGGTGGGGGCGGCGCCGATCCAGAACATCGGCGCGTATGGGCTGGAGATGGCCGAGCGCTTTGCGTCGCTGCGAGCGGTGGAGTTGGCGACGGGCGAGATCGTCGAACTCGATGCTGACGCGTGCCGGTTCGGCTATCGCGACAGTTTTTTCAAGCGGGACGGGCGCGACCGTTTCGTGATTACGTCGGTGACGTTCCGTTTGCCGAAGGTTTGGACGCCGCGCGCCGGGTATGCGGATCTTGCGCGTGAGCTGGCTGCGGACGTGCCGCCCACTGCACAGGCGATCTTCGATGCGGTGGTCGCGGTGCGGCGCGCCAAGCTGCCCGATCCGCTTCAACTCGGCAACGCGGGAAGCTTCTTCAAGAATCCGATGGTCGAGGCGGCGCAGTTTGAAGCACTGAAGGTTCAGGCGCCGGACCTCGTGTCCTACCTTCAGCCGGATGGCCGGGTGAAGCTTGCGGCGGGCTGGTTGATCGATCGATGTGGCTGGAAAGGCCGCGCGATAGGCGCAGCCGCCGTGCATGAGCGGCAGGCGCTGGTGCTGGTGAATCGAGGTGGGGCGAGCGGCGCGGAAGTGTTGGCGCTGGCGCGGGCAATTCAGGAGGATGTGCTGGCGCGGTTTGGCGTTGAGCTGGAAGCCGAGCCGGTTTGTTTGTGACGGCGTGATTTGCTTGCCGCGATGAAAAAAAAGCGCCGGGAGAAAACGCCCGGCGCCCTTTTAATGTTAGCTGCCGTGTTGCTCAGCTACGCTGACGACGCGCGTTTTCTGCGATCCGCATGCGCAGCGCGTTCAGTTTGATGAACCCGCCAGCGTCGGCTTGATTGTATGCGCCGCCGTCGTCGTCGAACGTGGCGATGGTCTTGTCGAACAGCGTTTCCTTCGAATCGCGCGCGACAACCGACACGCTGCCCTTGTACAGCTTCACACGCACCCAGCCGTTGACCTTCTCCTGGGTATGGTCGATCAGTACCTGGATCGCGCGGCGCTCCGGGCTCCACCAGTAACCGTTGTAAATCAGCGCAGCGTAGCGCGCCATCAGGTCGTCCTTCAGGTGGGCCACTTCACGGTCGAGCGTGATCGACTCGATGCCGCGGTGCGCCTTCAGCATGATCGTGCCGCCCGGCGTTTCATAGCAGCCGCGCGACTTCATGCCGACGTAACGGTTTTCCACCAGATCCAGACGGCCGATGCCGTGCTTGCCGCCCAAGCGGTTCAGTTCGGTCAGCATGTCAGCCGCCGACAGACGCTTGCCGTTGATCGCAACCGGATCGCCGTGCTCGTATTCGATGTCGAGGTACTCAGCCTGGTCGGGCGCCTGTTCCGGCGACACCGTCCAACGCCACATATCGGCTTCGGCTTCTGCCTTCGGATCTTCCAGGTGACGACCTTCGAACGAGATGTGCAGCAGGTTCGCGTCCATCGAATACGGCGCGCCACCTTGCTTGTGCTTCATTTCGATCGGAATGCCGGCCTTTTCGGCGTACGCGAGCAGCTTTTCGCGCGACAGCAGGTCCCATTCGCGCCACGGTGCGATCACCTTGATGCCGGGTTCCAGCGCGTAGTAGCCGAGTTCGAAGCGAACCTGGTCGTTACCCTTGCCGGTCGCGCCGTGCGACACCGCTTGCGCACCCGTGGCGCGCGCGATCTCGATCTGGCGCTTGGCGATCAGCGGACGCGCGATCGACGTGCCCAGCAGGTACTCGCCTTCATAGATCGTGTTGGCGCGGAACATCGGGAACACGAAGTCGCGCACGAATTCTTCGCGCAGGTCTTCAATGAAGATGTTTTCCTGCTTGATGCCGAGTTGCAGGGCTTTCTTGCGCGCCGGTTCCAGCTCTTCGCCCTGGCCGATGTCGGCCGTAAACGTGACGACTTCGGCGTCGTAGTTGTCCTGCAACCACTTCAGGATGACGGAGGTGTCGAGGCCGCCCGAATAGGCGAGCACGACTTTCTTGATATCGCTCATGGTGAACTCGTAGCTGGAGAAAGCGGGAAAACAGGGCGCACCGGGCGTTCCGGAGCGCGGAAAATCACTATTTTGACACTAAACCGCCGGGCGCCCGCGTTTTTGGGACGGCGCGGTGGTGTAGCCGGGTCTGCTTGCAACTGCGGACCGTGGCCGGATGCGTGGCGCTAGCGTGCTTGCCTTGCCTCGCGTGCCGAGGCATCGCCAAGGCCCCATCGCGCTTCACGCAGATGCTGCGCGATGGCTCGCTTAGTGATTCAGCTTGCCGAGCAGCAGATATTCCATCAACGCCTTTTGCACGTGCAGACGGTTTTCCGCCTCGTCCCACACGACGCTTTGCGGACCGTCGATTACTTCCGCGCTGACTTCTTCGCCGCGGTGGGCAGGCAGGCAGTGCATGAAGAGCGCATCCGGATTCGCGCGCGCCATCATTTCGGCATCGACGCAGAAGTCCGCGAACGCTTTCTTGCGCGCTTCGTTTTCGGCTTCGAAGCCCATGCTGGTCCACACGTCTGTAGTGACCAGATCGGCGCCCGCACAGGCTTCGTTCGGGTCGTCGAATTCCTGATAGAAGGGCGCGCTCCCGGCGGCGACCAGCGCGTGGTCGAGCTTGTAGCCCGGCGGCGTGGACAGGCGCAGCTTGAAGCCGAGAATCTGCGCGGCTTCGATCCATGTGTACAGCATGTTGTTGGCGTCGCCGACCCATGCGACCGTCTTGTCGCGAATCGGCCCGCGATGCTCGAAGTACGTGAAGATGTCCGCCAGCACCTGGCAAGGGTGATATTCGTTGGTCAGCCCGTTGATCACCGGTACGCGCGAATTCTCGGCGAAGCGCTGGAGGATGTCCTGGCCGAACGTGCGGATCATGATGATGTCGACCATGCGCGAGATCACTTGCGCCGCGTCTTCGATCGGTTCGCCGCGGCCGAGCTGAGTATCGCGCGTGCTCATGAACACGGCGTGGCCGCCCAGCTGGAAGATGCCGGCCTCGAACGACAGGCGCGTGCGCGTCGAGTTTTTCTCGAAGATCATCGCAAGCGTGCGGTCGTGCAGCGGATGGTAAGTCTCGTAGTTCTTGAATTTGCGTTTCAGAATGCGCGCGCGTTCCAGCACGTACTCGTAGTCTTCCAGCGAGAAATCCTTGAACTGCAGGTAGTGGCGAATTTTCTTGGCGGTCATGAAACAAATACGGCGGTCTCACCCGGCAGAATTGCCGGACGGCGCCGCCGTCGTTTGTGGTAACTCAAAGCAGCATAAAGGATTTTGCTTCGTTTGACGAGTCGGCCAAAAGGCTGGGTAAGCCCGCTGAAAGGCTCGCTCAACCTTCAGACGGAGCTTGTGTGCGCTGCGGAAAAAGGTCCTCTGCGCTATAATCTGCCGGTTATCCCTAAGCCCAGCAGGCCGGTATTGAGCTTGCGGGACACGGCTCGCGCGGTTCGGAAAGTTTCCTCGTGGTGCGCCGTCATGATGAGCGCCGAGGCGGGTCAACCGGCCTTCGCCGTTTTTGGTGGCGCAGCTCGCCAAAGCGGCCTATACGACGGTGGCGACGTGTTCACGCATCCCAAAAGCCGCTTTCAGTCAGCTTGCCGTCATCCCGCTGGGCAGTCACACAGGTATTCCTACATGGCCGAAGCAGCTCCAACCGAATATTTCATTCAGGGCATCACGTCGACCGGAAAAAAGTTTCGGCCGAGCGACTGGTCGGAGCGGCTCGCAGGCGTGATGTCATGCTTCGGTCCCAGCCCGGGCGGCAAGGGGCCGAACGCCTACCTGCAATACTCGCTGTACGTCCGGCCAACCATGCTCGGCGACCTCAAATGCGTGATTCTCGATTCGCGCTTGCGCGACATCGAACCGATGGCCTTCGATTTCGTCCTGAACTTCGCGAAAGACAATGACCTTGTCGTGACCGAGGCGTGTGAGTTGCCACCTGAGCACGGCACGCAACAACCCAAGAACACGCGTTAAGGCTTGCCGCGGGATCGGCAAAACAAAAAACCCGCCAGCAGCGGGTTTTTTTATGCCTGAAGGAAGCGCTGGCTTTAATGAGCAGCCGGTTGACTCGCGAACATGCGCAGCAGCCAGCTGACTCGCAAGCGGACCCTGATGAGTATCTGGATCAGCAATCCCCAAGCAAAAAAGCCCGCCGAAGCGGGCTTTCATGATGCAGCGGAAACAGGAGGTAGCCCACCGAAGCGGGCTGACCGAATTTACTGCGCTGCGGACGCTTGCAGACCCTTGAGGGCTGCAGCGAGGCGGCTCTTATGGCGAGCTGCCTTGTTCTTGTGAACGATTTTCTTGTCGGCGATGATGTCGATGGTCTTCGACGACGCCTGGAAGATTTCAGCGGCCTTAGCCTTGTCGCCGGCGTCGATCGCCTTGCGGACAGCCTTGATAGCCGTGCGGAACTTCGAGCGCAGTGCCGAGTTGTGCGAGTTTGCCTTGGCGGCCTGGCGGGCGCGCTTGCGTGCTTGTGCGGAGTTAGCCATGACGGTTCCTTATCCTGTTCCTGTTTCCAGTACCTGACCTTCAAGTGGTGAGGCGCTGCTTTGAATCCGAACCCCTGGAAGCGATTGCCCAGGAGCGCAAAAGTGTCGAAATAATCAACGAATCAGTCGATCGAACTACGCGAAGGCGGGCTCGTGTTCCGGTGCGATCAGAGGCCGCTTGGAGCCGACCTGAACCCCATCCGAAAATTGAGCGAGCTTCGAAACCGGCAATTATAGCAACAAAATCAGGCACGTGGCAACGGGCAATGAGCAATCCAGATGCGCCGGCGCGGCGCGCGAAGCCTTGCGTTCCGTAAGCCGCCACTTGCCGCGCGCTTGCCGAAGGCCCGCGATGGGCCCGCAACAGGCGGGCGGACCAGCAAGCCAATCAGCAAAAAAGCCGTCTCGATCGGCCGCCCGATCGAACGTCTGCGGCCTAAATCGGTCCGATTCGCTTCCCGGCTCGTCGTCCGCACGTGCGGCACCCGTATAATAAGCGCCCCATGAATCTATTCCGAGCCCTGCTGACGGTCAGCGGCTTCACGCTGCTGTCGCGCGTGACCGGACTGGCCCGCGAAACGTTGATCGCTCGTGCGTTCGGCGCCAGTCAATTCACTGACGCGTTCTACGTCGCCTTCCGTATTCCGAACCTGCTGCGCCGCATTTCCGCCGAAGGCGCGTTCTCGCAGGCCTTCGTGCCGATTCTCGCCGAGTTCAAGAACCAGCAGGGGCACGACGCCACCAAGGCGCTCGTCGACGCCACCTCGACCGTGCTCGCCTGGGCGTTGGCGATCCTGTCGGTGATCGGTGTGGCGGGGGCGTCGGGCGTGGTGTTCATCGTCGCGTCCGGTCTGGCGCACGAGGGCCAGGCGTACGCGCTTGCCGTCACCATGACCCGCATCATGTTCCCGTACATCATTTTCATCTCGCTGACGTCGCTGGCGTCGAGCGTGTTGAACACGTACAAGAACTTTTCGCTGCCGGCGTTCGCGCCGGTGCTGCTGAACGTCGCGTTCATCGTCGCGGCGGTGTTCGTCGCGCCGCATCTGCGAACGCCGGTCTACGCGCTTGCGTGGGCGGTGATCGCGGGCGGCGTGCTGCAGTTCGCCGTGCAGTTGCCGGGTCTGAAGAAGATCGACATGCTGCCGCGCATCGGTCTCAATCCGCTGCGGGCGCTCGCGCATCGCGGCGTGAAGCGCGTGCTCTTAAAGATGGTGCCGGCGATGTTCGCCGTGTCGGTCGCGCAGATCAGCCTGATTATCAACACCAATATTGCGTCGCGGATCGGTCCGGGCGCGGTCTCGTGGATCAACTACGCCGACCGCCTGATGGAGTTTCCGACCGCGCTGCTGGGCGTGGCACTCGGCACAATTTTGCTGCCGAGCCTGTCGAAAGCGCACGTCGACGCCGATCCGCACGAATATTCGTCGCTGCTCGACTGGGGCCTGCGCATCACCTTCCTGCTGGCCGCGCCGAGCGCGATCGCGCTGTTTTTCTTCGCCGAACCGCTCACCGCGACGCTGTTTCATTACGGCAAGTTCGACGGCCACGCGGTGGTGATGGTCGGCCGCGCGTTGGCGGCATACGGCATCGGGCTGATCGGCCTGATTCTCATCAAGATACTCGCGCCCGGGTTTTACGCGAAGCAGGACATCAAGACGCCGGTGAAGATCGGTATCGGCGTGTTGATCGTCACGCAGTTGAGCAACTACCTGTTCGTGCCGATTTTCGCGCATGCGGGCTTGACGCTGAGCGTCGGGCTCGGCGCGTGCGTCAACGCGCTGTTGCTGTTCCTCGGTTTGCGCAAGCGCGGCATTTATATGCCGTCGAAGGGCTGGCTGAAGTTCTTCGTGCAATTGCTCGGCGCGTGCCTCGTGCTCGCCGGCACGATGCATTGGCTGGCGATCAGCTTCGACTGGATCGGCATGCATAGCCGGCCGGTCGACCGCATCGTCTTGCTGGGCGCGTGCCTCGTGCTGTTTGCCGCGCTATATTTCGGTATGCTTTGGCTGATGGGCTTCAAGTACGCGTATTTCAAAAGGCGAGTGAAGTGATCACGATGACGCGAGTTCTCGACTATTTCAGCACGCTCGTCGCCGAAGACGATAGCCTGCCGCTGACCGAGGCGGCGCTCTCGCTCGCGCAGGATGCTTATCCCGACCTCGATCTGCAAGGCACCTTGGCCGAGATCGACGAGTTGGTGGTGCGTCTTCAGCGCCGCATGCCGGACGATGCCGACATCAGGCAGAAGGTCGGCATCCTTAACCGGTTTTTCTTCCGCGAGCTCGGTTTCACCAGCAACCTCAACGACTATTACGATCCCGACAACAGCCACCTGAACGCGGTGCTGAAACGTCGCCGCGGCATTCCGATTTCGCTGGCGGTGCTGTATCTGGAGATGGCCGAGCAGATCGGCATTCCGGTGCGTGGCGTGTCGTTTCCCGGCCACTTTCTGCTGCGCGTGACCACACCCGATGGCGACGTGATGCTCGATCCGACCAGCGGCCATTCGCTCTCCGAATCGGAGATGGTGGAAATGCTGGAGCCGTATGTGGCGTCGGCGGGCGAGTCGGTGAGCAGGGCGCTGCACATGCTGCTGCAACCGGCAACGCGTCGCGAGATCATTGCCCGCATGCTGCGCAATCTGAAATCCACTTATCTTCAGACGGAACGTTGGCAGCGCCTGCTGGCGGTGCAGCAGCGTCTCGTGATCCTGTTGCCGGAAAGTATCGAAGAAGTGCGCGACCGTGGCTTCGCCTATGCGAGGCTCGATTATCTGCGCCCGGCACTCGAGGATCTCGAGCGGTATCTCGGCGACCGGCCGGATGCCGAGGACGCGACGGTGGTGGAGTCGCAATTGCACGAGTTGCGTCAACGCACCCAGCACGACGATCGCGACTGAAAAGCGGTCCCGAACAAAACAAAACGCCTGCACATGATTCATGCGCAGGCGTTTTTCATTGGCGCGGCCGCGTAAAAGCGGCGCACGGCATGCATCGTTACTTGGGCTGCATGCGGATCGCGCCGTCCAGACGAATCACTTCGCCGTTGAGCATCGGATTGTCGAAAATCTGCTTGGCCAGCATCGCATACTCCGCCGGTTTGCCCAGACGCGGCGGGAACGGCACCATTGCGCCGAGCGCGTCCTGCACTTCCTGCGGCATGCCGAGCAGCATCGGCGTTTCGAAGATGCCCGGTGCAATCGTCATCACGCGGATCGCATTGCGCGACAGGTCGCGTGCGATCGGCAGCGTCATGCCGACCACACCGGCTTTCGACGCCGCGTAAGCCGCCTGGCCGATCTGGCCGTCATACGCGGCCACCGACGCCGTGTTGACGATCACGCCACGCTCGCCATTCGCGTTCGGTTCGTTCTTCGACATTGCCGCGGCGGCGAGCCGGATCATGTTGAAGGTGCCGATCAGGTTGATCGAGATGGTGCGCGCAAACGAATCGAGCGGATGCGGACCATCCTTGCCGACCGTCTTGACGGCCGGCGCGACACCCGCGCAGTTAACGAGGCCGCGCAGCGTGCCGAGCTTCGTGGCAGCTTCGACCGCTTGCGTTGCGTCTTCTTCGCGGCTCACGTCGCATTTGACAAACACGCCGCCGAGCTCTTTCGCGAGCGCTTCACCTGCATCCTGGTTCAGATCGGCGAGCACCACCTTGCCGCCGTTTTCGACGAACAGGCGCGCGGTAGCGGCGCCGAGGCCGGATGCGCCACCGGTGATCAGGAATACGTTGTCACGAATCTCCATGTCTTCTCCTTTGCTTCAGTTCGGTAATGTCGAGATCGAATATTTTTTCGATAAACGATTGTAACGACTATGTTGCAGCGCGGAAAGCGGCGCGGCGGCGGGCGTATCGGCTCAGCGTTTCCCATCCGTGAACAACCGCTACGGATGGCTAAATAATGCTGAGCGTGGCGTTCGGCGGTGAGCGCAAGGCACGCGGCCGGCAATAAAAAAACCCGCCGAAATGGGCGGGTTTTTTTTAACAGATCACGCAAAGGCGAATTTACTTCAATGCATCGAACGCACGGGCGCGAATTTCTTCGACCGTGCCGAGGCCCGAAATGCGCCGGTACTGCGGCGCCTTCAGCGGCGACGACGGGTCGCCGTTCTTCGCCCAGTTGTTGTAGTACTCGATCAGCGGCTTGGTCTGCGCAACGTACACGTCCAGACGCTTCTTGACTGTTTCTTCCTTGTCGTCGTCGCGCTGGATCAGCGGCTCGCCCGTCACGTCGTCCACGCCTTCGACCTTCGGCGGGTTGAACTTGACGTGGTACGTGCGGCCCGACGCGGCGTGCGAGCGGCGGCCGCTCATACGCACGATGATCTCGTCGAACGGCACGTCGATTTCCAGCACGTAGTCGATCGCGACGCCGGCCTGCTTCATCGCTTCAGCTTGCGGGATCGTGCGCGGAAAGCCGTCGAACAGATAACCGTTCGCGCAGTCCGGCTGCTGCAGACGTTCCTTCACCAGGTTGATGATCAGCTCGTCCGTGACCAGTTCACCAGCATCCATGAAGCGCTTTGCCTCGATGCCAAGCGGCGTGCCTGCCTTGACGGCCGCACGCAGCATATCGCCGGTGGAAATTTGCGGAATGCCGAACTTTTCCTTGATGAAGTTTGCCTGAGTGCCCTTACCCGCTCCGGGAGCACCCAAAAGGATCAAACGCATGTGATATCTCCAGATCTATGTGAATTCTTTGGCGGCGCTGTAGCCATCCCACGATTCGTCCGGGGACCCGCATCGGCTGCCGCGGCGCGCCTCGCGCCGCGCGTCGAGAACGACGGCGCTGCAAGACGACGACGGCGCGACCGGGTGCCAACCCTGACTCTCGCTTTTAACGGGAGGCGCGCAGAACCGTCTGATTATGCCATGGGTTTTTCTGCTCAAGCCCCGAATAAAGCCTGCACGCGCGCCAGATCGGCGGGTGTGTCGACGCCGGGCAGCGGCACGTCCTGGGTGACGAGCACCGCGATGCGCTCGCCGTGCCACATCGCGCGCAGTTGTTCGAGCGCTTCGGCCTGCTCGATCGGCGAGATCGCGAGACTCGGGTAAGTGCGCAGGAATTGGGCGCGATATGCATACAGGCCGATATGCCGGTGGACGGCCGCGGATGCGGGCGGCGCGGGCATTGTGGCCACATTGGGCCAATACGGTTGATACGCGTCGCGTGCCCACGGAATCGGCGCGCGCGAGAAATACAGCGCGACGCCGCGCGCATCGAGCACGACCTTGACGACATTCGGATTGAAGATTTCGGCGGGGTCGGTGATCGGGTGCGCCGCGGTGGCAATCGCGCAGCCGTGGCTGGCCGCGAGGTGCGACGCAACGCCGCATACCAGCGCGGGGTCGATCAGCGGTTCGTCGCCCTGCACGTTCACGACGATCGTGTCGTCGCTCCAGCCGAACCGCGCCGCCACTTCCGCGAGACGGTCGGTGCCCGACGGATGATCGGCGCGCGTCAAGACGGCTTCGAAGCCGTGCTCGCGGGCCACGTCGAGCACCGCTTGCGCGTCGGAGGCGATCAGCACCTGTTGCGCGCCCGATTCGCGCGCGCGCTCGGCGACCCGCACAACCATTGGTTTGCCGCCGATGTCGGCGAGCGGCTTGTTGGGCAGACGCGTCGAGGCGAGCCGGGCGGGCACGACGGCGATGAACGGGGGAGTGGTGGCGTTGGTCATCGGAAAGATGAGCGGCGATGAAACTGGAAGAAAGCGCCCGCGATTGCACCGCGAGCGCTAACAGGAAAGAACGCAAATGCCGAACACAAATGCGGCAAATGCGGCAAATGCGGATCGGAAGCGCGGGGTTGTCGGAATGCAGCAACGCCGCGTGGGCAAACTCAGGCGACGGAGCCAGGATTCAGGTCGACGGGCGTGCCTTCAACGGTTTGCCGCGCTTCGTCCACGAGCATCACGGGAATACCGTCGCGGATCGGATAGGCGAGCTTGTCGGCATTGCAGATCAGTTCCTGCGCCGCGCGGTCGTAGCTGAGCGGGCCCTTGCAGATCGGGCAGACGAGGATTTCAAGCAGGCGAGCGTCCACGGACTTTCTCCACAACTAATGCAATGAGGCGATGATCGAGCGCGGCTTCGACCGGGACAACCCAGATGCGCGCATCGTGCCAGGACCCTAATTTTACCGCATCCTTTTCCGTAATCAGGATGGTATCGGCGTCCACGTCTGTAAAAGGATTGCGCTCGAACGCGTAGTGATCCGGCAATGCGCGGGTAGCGGGCGTGAGACCGGCGGCGCGCAGCGTCGCGAAAAAGCGCTCCGGCGCGCCGATGCCGGCGGCCGCCAGCACGCGATCGCCGCTGAACTGCGCGAGAGGCCGGCGCAGAGCCGGATTGTCGAGGTGCCAGGCGTCGGCGGGCGCGAGTTGCAGCGCGAAGGTGTTCGGCCACGCGGGCAGCGAGCGCGCATACGGATCGTTGATCAGCGTCGCATCGCGGCGGCGCGACAGCGGCTCGCGCAGCGGGCCGGCCGGCAGCAGAAAACCATTGCCGCCGAGCCGATGATCGAAGACCACCAGTTCGGCATCGCGTGCGAGGCGGTAATGCTGCAAGCCGTCGTCGCTGACGATCACGTCGACCTCGCGATGCGCGGCGCACAGCGCCTGGGCGGCTGCGACGCGGTCCGGGCAGACCCACACCGGTGCGCCGGTGCGGCGTGCGATCAGCAGTGGTTCGTCGCCGCCGACGCTCGCCGCCGACGCGGACGTGACCGGCGTCGGCGCCTTGACGCGCGCGCCGTAGCCACGCGACACCACGCCGGGCGTAAAGCCGGCCGCGCGCAACGCTTCCACCAGCGCGATCACGGTCGGCGTCTTGCCGGTGCCGCCGACGGTCACGTTGCCGACCACCACCACCGGCACGCCGATGCGCACCGATTTCAGCCAGCCGAGCGAGAAGGCGGTGCGGCGTGCGGCGGCAATCGCGCCGAACACGCACGCGAAAGGCGTCAACGCCCACGCGAGCGGGCCGCGCTGCTGCCATTCGCGTGTAAGTCGAGCCTCGAGACGGTTGGTCAGATCGCTCATCGGCAAGCCGCCGGGACGTGCGACGCGCAGCAGCGCACCAGAAGTGGCCGGGGCGGTGGCGCAGAAGCGCAAGGCGCGATACACGGGGCAAGCATCAACGCGGTTCTCCGGGCAATCGAAAAGGCAGTTGAAAATGAGGCGGCGGCATCCGACGCCCAGCGTCCGACACCGTCAGCAGTGTGCCGCAACGGCGAGCGCTGCGGGGCGTCCCGCGCGCCGTCGAACCCGCCACTCTAGCGCGCGGGCGTCCCGCGCGGCAAGTCGCGCGCCGAGCGTCGCACGGCGAATTGACACTTTTGGCGAGGCGCGCAGCCTGTGGATAACTTTGTGGAGAACCTGCCTTCCGACAGGCTGGGAAGGCCGCTCCGAGCGCTCCGTATCGGCAATCATTCTCTTTAACGAGATATAAATGCCATATAAATCAATAACATGCTTCCGATTTTCAAGGCCTGGCGGCCAATTTGGCGGGGTTCGTCTGGCGGCTCCCGCCATGTGGACATTTTTAACAATTCATACGCTGCGCTGGACGTCGGTGGCCGCTCGGTCTATCGTCTGTCCGGCCAGTCAAACATATTCCTCGCATGAATTCCGAAAGCCCTTTTTCGTCGTCGGCCGCACCCGGCGGTGAGGTCGTCATTCCCGTTTCCGCGCTCAATCGCGCGATCGGCACGATGCTTGAACGCTCGTTTCCGCTCGTCTGGGTGGCCGGCGAAGTGTCGAACTTCACACGCGCCGCCAGCGGCCATTGGTATTTCTCGATCAAGGATGCGCAGGCGCAGATGCGTTGCGTGATGTTCCGCGGTCGAGCGCAATACGCCGAATTCATGCCGCGCGAAGGCGACCGCATTGAAGTGCGCGCGCTGGTGACGATGTACGAGCCGCGTGGCGAGTTGCAACTGAATGTCGAGGCGGTGCGCCGCACGGGGCAGGGGCGTCTCTACGAAGCGTTTCTCAAGCTGAAAGCACAGCTTGAAGCGGAGGGCCTGTTTGCCGCTGAACGCAAGCGCGCGTTGCCGGCCCATCCGCGCGCGATCGGTATCGTGACGTCGTTGCAAGCCGCCGCGTTGCGCGATGTGTTGACCACCTTGAGCCGTCGCGCGCCGCATATTCCGGTGATCGTTTATCCGGCGCCGGTGCAGGGCGTGGGCGTCAGCGCGAAACTCGCCGCGATGGTCGATACAGCAAACGCCCGGCGCGAAGTCGACGTGCTGATCGTGTGCCGCGGCGGCGGTTCGATCGAAGACCTGTGGGCCTTCAACGAAGAAGTACTCGCTCGCGCGATTGCGGAAAGCGCGCTGCCGGTGGTGAGCGGCGTCGGTCACGAAACCGATTTCACGATCGCCGATTTCGCCGCCGACGTGCGCGCGCCGACGCCGACCGGCGCCGCCGAACTCGTCAGTCCACAGCGCGTTTTGTTGCTGCGCGAACTCGATCACCGGCATGCGACGCTTGCACGCGGCTTCGGCCGGATGATGGAGCGGCGCGCACAACAACTCGACTGGCTCGCGCGCCGGTTGGTGTCGCCGGCCGAGCGGCTCTCACGGCAGCGTGCGCATTTGCAGCAACTGAGCGTGCGGCTCGCGTCAGCGGGCACACGCCCGGTGCGCGACGCACGAGCGCGTTTTTCGCTGCTGCAGATGCGCTGGCAACGCTGGCGTCCCGATCTTGCTGCGCATCAGGCGAAACTGAAGGGTCTCACGCAGCGTCTCGACGATGCATTGTTACGTCAGCATGAACGTCAGACCGCTCGTATCGCGACGCTCGCCGCTCGGCTCGAGGTACTGAGTCCGCGGCGCACACTGGAACGCGGCTATGCCGCGGTGCTCGATGCGCAGAGCGGCCGTGCGGTGCGCGCGCCGGCGTCGTTGAAACCCGGGCGGCGTCTCACGGTGCATCTCGCCGAGGGCTCTGCGGACATTGCACTCGCCGATGTGCAACCGCGTCTTACTGAGGGTTTCTGACACTTCGCCGACGCCGTACTTTTGACCTTGCAAACGGCATGCGCGAGCACTAATTACGCCATCCGTGCAGCATGTTCGCCGATGCCGGGCATAAAGTCCGTTGGTTTGCGGGGTTATTCCAAGTCGCCTACAATCCAGTGCTCTACAGCGTTATCCGCAGACTCCCCATAAACAGATACAGATAGAAGGAAAAAGCACCATGGAACATACGCTCCCGCCGCTGCCGTTCGCGAAAAACGCACTCGCTCCGCACATGTCGGAAGAGACGCTCGAATTTCACTACGGCAAGCACCACCAGACCTATGTGACTAACCTGAACAATCTGATCAAGGGCACGGAGTTCGAGAACCTGTCGCTCGAAGAAATCGTCAAGAAAGCATCGGGCGGCCTCTTCAACAATGCAGCGCAAGTGTGGAACCACACGTTCTTCTGGAACAGCCTGTCGCCGCAAGGTGGCGGTGCCCCGAGCGGCGCGCTCGCTGACGCGATCAACGCCAAGTGGGGTTCGTTCGACAAGTTCAAGGAAGAATTCGCCAAGACCGCAGTCGGCACGTTCGGCTCGGGCTGGGCATGGCTGGTGAAGAAGGCTGACGGTTCGCTCGACCTCGTGTCGACGAGCAACGCTGCTACGCCGCTGACCACGGACGCCAAGGCACTGCTGACGATCGACGTGTGGGAACACGCGTACTACATCGACTATCGCAATGCGCGTCCGAAGTTCGTGGAAGCGTACTGGAACATCGTGAACTGGGCATTCGCCGAGAAGAATTTCGCGTGAGATTGTCTGTTCCGTCACGATGAAGTTTGGAAACGGCGACAAAGTCTGGAAACGCCGCAGGATGTTTCGCAATAGACTTTGGAAGCCGTAGCCGATCTGAAAGCCCTCCGTCGCGAGGGCTTTTTTTCGTCTGTTTCCGCGCCTGCTTGAACGTTGCTTGACGGGTTGTGGTACGCGCTTCGACTGACGGCCGGCAAGCCCGCCTCAAAGCGGTTTTCGCCGTGGAATTCGGGCCGCTGGGCCTGCGCGCGCAAGTTGGCGCAGGGTGTCCGTGCGACTGTCGGAGGCGGGCACCGGGGACGTAGGCGCCGGGGCAAAGTCACGTACTGCCGCAGCAGCGTTTCGCCGACGACAAATTTATAGCTCATGCAACCCGATGGAAGCGGGGGCTATCCAAAGGTGTGATGGGACATCACAACCTGGCACAACTACGAAGTGTACGGAGACTTGTCCAATATCGGATCAGACGGTTCAGGTCCTGGATTTGATTTGCCTACCTATTGCAAGGCCAGATACGGTGTACCCTTTATCGTTACCGAGTGGAACACGGGTCCTGAACAAACCCACGTCTATCGAGCGAATTACATCGCCGCAAAATTGGCTGAGTTCTATCAGGCAAGGAAGACGGACAATATCCAGTCCGTGATGTACTTCGTGCTTGATAGCGGAGAGAACCCATACGGCGTTATGAATAACGGTGTTGCACTGAATCCCTCGTACAGTGCATTGACCATCTTCATAGCGAGTCACCGTGATAATTAATTGATCCGCTCGTAGCTTACGACGTAGCTATTCCACGCTTGCCTCGCGAGCGGGGAATAGCTGTATCGCGATCTTGCTACAGGTCATACCGATGCCTGCCTGCGGCACCGAGACTGATAGACGGCGTCTTAACCCGCGTCTTGCTACGTGGAATGAGACATCGGCACGCGGGGCGCCTCGATGTTACCGACCGGGTACTCCGCTCAGCAATCTTCCCCACTCGTAGTCAATGCTGTCAGGCGAAAAAGGCAATACGCCAGCGCCGGGTGTGAACGTCAGTTCGCCAAAGTAGACTTCGTTATCGGGAGCATAAAGATCCACGCGAACATAGTCGAAGTCCTCGGATAGCATGGCAGCAGCATTCAGTACTGACTCCAGATTCTCCGGCGGAAGGGCGGGCACGGTGCTGCGTTTGTAGTGGCCGATGGCTACGTCAAGATGATTCCAATTAGCGTCGTACACGTCGCCACGTGTTTTGCTCCCGAATCTGTCCGAGATCACCAGTATGTAGATGATGGGTCGTCCCTGCCGGCCACCGAAGCAGTGCAACTTGTAGTCGGCGGGAATCTGGCCACGCTGATCTAAAAGTAGATGCTCGAAGAAGATGCGCGGTTTGATTTTCAGATAATGCCGCTCTCGCGCGACCCAGTAAAATTCGGTAGACAACCATTGCGCAGCAAGATGCTGCAATTTTTCGAAAGACGTCTCCGACTTGTCTCTAACGATCTCGACGAAATTGCTACCGTGGTTCGCCTTCATTACAAAGGCGCTCGGCAGAGCGTCGAAGACCGCGCGCGTGAAGACCTCCGGTGCTGCGACTAACGGAATGAGGTGCTCATTCCCAAGCTTGGCCGCAACATATTCTCGAACTGCAAGCTTGTCGGCCAGTGTGACGTAGCGTGGATCGGGTCTGAGGCTGCGCTGCAGGATCTTCTCATTGAAGGTGGTGGGGTGAATGAGCTTTGGGTAGCGGCCGATGCATTTATGGTGCAACAGACTCAGAAAAACAGCATCGGGTAGCGCAGACTTTGCAGCCTCCTTGATTCTTCTGACAATTGAAGCGGGGCGCTGCGACGAGCCATGGAGATAACCTGGCGACGCCCTCACATCGTTTGAGCCAACTTCTTCAGGCAGTTCAGCTTCCTTTCGCTGTGGATCGGACGCGCGAGCGTCTCGTTCGAACCGTGCGGGCTTGATTGCTGTCATGTTTCATCCATAACCTGTCGCCTTACAAAGCGGTCTTTAAGGTTGCACGGTCTTCAAGCGATAGCTCGCGCGGGGTATCCCAGCCTTCGTCAGGAGTCAGGTACAGTTCTCCGATTTCAAAGTGCTGGCGCGCGCGGAAGCGCGTGGGCGACATACCGTAACGTTCCTTGAATAGGCGCCCCAGGCGGTTGCCGTCACCCATACCACATCGTCTTGCAATCTTGTCTACTGGCAAATCTGTAGTCCTTAGCAAGATGCGAACGATTTCAAAGCGCGTGCGTAGTAGGTATTCGAGCGGCGTCATACCAAATTCATCCTTAAATCGACGTTGAAAATTACGCTTGCTCATCGCGGCAGATTCCGCTGCCTGGGCGACTGAAATCGGCTTGCTATAGTTTTCCTTGATCCACCGTGCCGACTCGCGAATCTTCTCGGTGGTTGTAACTATGCATACGTCATCTACCTCTGGTTTGGTGTGCTTGATGAAACCTGCTTGCAACACGCGGGCGATTTTTCGAGCGGTGTCCGCATTCAGATCCCGCTCGATTTGTGAAAGTGCCATGTCGGTGGGCGTCGCACCGCTCGTCTGTGTTTCTTCGAATGCATCATCAAAAAGAAATATCGGCACCGTTGACTGCAACGGTTTCTTGCGGACAACGGCCAGGTTCGCTCCGTGCCGGATACCAAATGATGCTATGGAGGCTTGCCGTGTAATCCATGAAAGAAGGCGCTCGTTAGACTCCATTGTTACTGCAGCGTCGCGACAAGCCACAAAGAATGCGTGGAAATCGACCAGGCTGTACCGTTCCAGTCTTTGTGTCCAGATCAAGACGCTGGATGAACTGGTCACAAAGCCGCCCCCGTCTGAAAGCACAGAAAGCCGATAAGGGGGAGCATCGCCGCCGGCCTGTTCGAACTCGTTCGCGAGACGGAAGGCATCTCCGATAGCGCCCGTGATAGCCATGGAGCAGTCGTGAAAAACCAGAAGACCAATATGTTTCCTGGCCTTCGGCTCATCCTGACGATCTTTGACGTGAGACGTTGGGAGGTCGATGAGATCCAGCATCCTTAGTTCTCCGAACAGCAGTATCAATCCACGCACCGAGCATAGCGTACCGAGATGTGAAGGACGATACTTGGCTGGTTATGCCTGGTGAATTGGCGGAATGATCCGGGGGCGGGCAACTGTTACCACGACGTTGATGGACGATGCTTGAAAAGCATCTCCGTGCAGGCAATTTTTTCCGAGGCAAAACGACATGTCGACAGTGCAGTAGGGTGACGGCGAAAAGGCCCTAGGTCCTGCGTGGCAAGGAGATACGGCAGGTGGAAGTGCGTCCGGCCAGGGTTGGGCTGGGATGAACAGTCACTAAAGTTGTGTTACTGATTTTGATGCGTCTCGTATAACTCTGTTACATCAATTGCAGATCGCAACAACGCTTTCTTATGTGTGAAATCTGTAATGCGCTCCACGTAATCGGCCAATAACACCCGAATTTGCGCCGAAGACAATTTGGTCCCTCTTGTGGGCGCTATGCTTCACTGCAACATGGACACAGATATTGTCGATGGACTTCTCGATTGTTGAAATCTGCAAGATGAATGATTGGCCTCGAGAGGCCATCCAACGCTGTCGGAAGGGTTTGTCCAGTCGTCAATGTGCGAGTACCGGCTCGATGGCCTCAGATATGGGTCTGAGGCGTGACGCTTCCTCGGAAGGGTGCGAGCCGGCATAGAGCGGCGCGCATGGAGGTCAAGTTCCCCCCGAGCCGCTTGCAACGAGCGACCATGGTTGGATATCCGCGGCAAGGTTTAGGCGTGCACTGGAAAAAAGTTAGATCCGGTCTGGATTGATTGGCCCGTGTTCCGTTAGCGGAGCGGCAACCCTCAGTGCCAGACCCTGAGAGCTGCGCGGTGGCAAGGTTCTCTCATGAGGTTTTGATCTAACCAGACGGTCAGCATCACCGATACCAACAGGTCAACGTGTCTTCGCCTTCCGGGAACTGAGCAGGGGCTCGTTCGTGGCACACAGCGAGAACGTATTTCGGATTTTTCGTTACACAAATAATTTGTAGTACGAATTGGCTGGAGGTATTGAATGCATCTAAGAAGTTCGTCTATTGAGCACAGAACCGATGAGTTTCTGATGAGGTCATCAACTGTGCTCGCGGTATACCAAAGTCATTACTGCCCGACACCGTTCAGGAAATTTTGAGAGCGGCCAGGCTGCATAACGAAAACCCGTACGGAATTCCAGGGCGCCGCCGGCGAGTGCTATACGCATGTCGGCCGGCGACGGGTCAAGCTCGTGAACGGGTGGTGCCGCGGGAGCGGCTTCACATCATGACTCTGTGCCCATCGAACATGGAAGGATCACGCCGGTGGATTACTACCCTCAAAATTCGCTCCCTCCTGCTGCCGGTATTGAGCGCAGCCAACTCAGCGTAAGAGAGATGCTGAACTTGATGCGGGATCATCTGTGGGAGATTCTTGCCGCCACGGCGGTTGTGCTTACCTTGGCGGTGGTTTATCTACTCATTGCAACGCCAATTTACTCCGCCGATGTCCTCGTGGGGATAGACCCGCCGGAGCCGAATGCGCTCGGCATCGCTATACAGAACCAGGAAGCGCTTCCGCCACCTGCGCCGGCTGCCGTGACGGAGATGGCTGTGATGCGCAGCCGTTCGGTACTTGAGCCGGTGATTGAGAAGTACCGGTTCGATGTTACGGTGACGCCGCACACCATTCCGCTACTGGGCGACATCGCCGAAAAATTGGCCACCCCAGGAAAACCGGCAGCGCCATGGCTTGGTTTGAAGTCTTTCGCGTGGGGGGGCGAGAGCGTTCAGATCGGTGCCCTGGACGTTCCAAAAGATCTCGAAGAAGAGAAACTGACGTTGATCGCGCTCGATGGGGGCGCGTATGAGTTGCGCGGTCCGTCGGATGAGGTCCTGGTCGAAGGCACGGTAGGCACCGTCGCTCACGGCAACGATGTTTCAGTGCTGGTGAAACAATTGACCGCGCGACCGGGTACGAAATTTAAGGTAATTCGCTGGAATGCGCTCGACGCAGTTAAGCGCTTTGGCGATCTCGTGAAAGTCGGCGATAAGGTTAAAGATTCCGGCCTCCTTCAAATAGAGTACGCGGACAAGAATCCGAGTAAAGCCGCCGAAGTCGCCAATACGTTGGGGCAGCAATACCTTGCATCTTCTGTCGCGAGCCGACAGCTGAACGATACGAAAACGCTAGCGTTCATCAACGGCGAGCTTCCCCATTTGCTCGCGGATCTCAGGAAGTCCGAAGACGCACTCAAACGATTCCGGGCGACCTCCCAGTCAATGCAACCTGGTAGCGAGGCGCAAGCCTACCTCCAGGGGGGCCTCGACCTCGATAAGCAAATCGCGGGCCTGCAACTGCAACGTACTCAGCTACTGGAACGCTTCAGGCCCGATAGCCGCTGGGTGCAGACTATCGACACCCAGCTATCGCAATTGAATAAGGCGAAGTCGGAATTTGACAACCGTTTTGGAGGCATGCCAGCGTCTGAACGCGAGAGCGTTGATCTGATCCGTGCGCAGAAGGTTGCAGAAACGATCTATATGGGTATGGTTCAGAAAGCCGAACAATTGCAAGTACGGCGTGCAAGTACTACGGGAGGTGCGCATATCGTCGACGCGGCGATCAGGCCACATCGCCCAGTCAAACCGGATCGCGTGCTCGTACTCTCGGGTGGATTGGTCCTTGGCCTTTTCTCGGGCGCGGTCCTCGTCTTTATGCGCCGCCACGTCATGATAGGAGTAACGGATCCGAAGTACGTTGAACATCGATTGAACGTGCCGGTATTCGGCGAGGTCTTATTTAGCCAGCAGCAGTCGTTGCTTGACCCAGACTCCCCGGGCGGAGTCCGCAAACCTTTGCCGGGCGCCGGAGCGCGAACTACTTTGCCGTTCCAGCGAGGCAGACCCGGTATCGAGTCGCTACGCGGTGCAAGCGAGATGGGTCCAGCAGCATCGTTGCATGCCGGCGGCAGCAGAGTCCTCGCTGCACGATTTCCGCATGACCCATCTGTCGAGGCGCTTCGCGCTGTACGTACAGCGTTGACACGCGACCTTGCGCACACGCGCAATAACATCGTCCTGGTCATCGGGCCGACACCGTCCGCCGGAAAGAGCTTCGTCGCTGCCAATCTGGCGGTCCTGCACGCCGAGATCGGCGCGCGCGTCGTGCTGATAGACGGCGATATGCGCCGGGGGCGCCTTGCGTCGTTCTTCAAGCAAAACAACCGCGGGGGTCTTTCCGAGGTGCTCTCGGAGCGGACGCCCTTACGTAATGCGCTACGGCATACAGGGATTGACGGCCTGTCCTTCCTGTCGTGCGGGACGCGTCCGGAGAATCCCGCCGCATTGTTGATGAACCCGCGCTTTAACGACGTTCTCGAACGGCTGCGCACCCAGTTCGATCTGGTGATTGTGGATACCCCTCCGTTTCTCGCCGTCACCGACGCCTCCATTATCGCGAGCGATGCCGGCGCCTCGTTGCTTGTCTTGCGCTCGGGAATGCAGAGCGAGCAAGAAATTGCCGACACAGTCAAGAAGATGGAGCGCGCCGAGGGGCGCATTGCGGGCGCAGTTTTCAATGGCATCCCGCTACGGCGCAGCACCCGGAACTATGGATATCCGACGAATTACGCCAGCGACTTAACGGATCTTGAAACGGCGAGCTGACCTTGCTCGGTCGTCAGCGAGTTGCGGCCAGAAGTCGCGTGACCTACCTCGTCGAACGGAGAACGCTATGGCCTTCGCAGTCAACGGAAAGTTCACCTCGTAACTCATCACTGGCGTTCAAAGGGTCGCGTATGAACTGACAAGAGCAATGCAAATGCACGCAATTCCTGGCGACGAACTGGAGGTCTTCGTGCCTGAGAACGCGACTGAACCGGGCACATTGCTTAAACGGCAACGGCGCTTGCCCCAGGCAACTTTTTGGCAAGGTCCGGGTTTTAACGTCGACAAAGAACGCTCACGACCATACGAGCGCGCCATGCAGGACCACGTTGAGCGGATCCATATTCCGGCTTCCTAGAACATCCGCAGTTACCAGACGTATGTTGTCTACGGTGCTTTCCGAAAACGACATCGTGATTCAGGTGAGTGCCGGAGCCGGTTGGCGCACAGTCACTGTGGCTGGGGGGCAAGGCGCTGACGTCGCGCCAGCCAAAGGTCGAGTTCATTGACGCCCTGACTGGGGTCGTTGCTCCTCCTGAGGACATCGGTCTGATCTGGGAGGACGATATTTTGAGTATTCGATTTAACGTGCCAGGTCGAGTCGATGGTGCCGACAACGGTCCTGACAACGGTCCACCCAGGCATCGCGCGTATATCGTTGTCCATCCTCAGTCGTAGAAATCAGATGGGCGAAAGGCAATGTTCAATTTGATTGCATTTTCACGCTTGCCAAGTATGTCGTCAGTTTCACGGTCTGTTGATGTCGACCGGCCGAACCCTTTAGATAGCGTCGAGATACTATGAAACAGGTCACTGTCGTCATCTGCAACTATAACTACGAGCGCTATCTGGCCACGGCGATCGACTCGGCGCTGGAGCAGGACTATCCGGGCACGCGCGTGCTTGTCATCGACGATGGTTCGACCGATGGGTCGCGATCGATCATCGACAGGTATGGGGCGCGCCTATCTTCGGTTTTCAAAAAAAACGGCGGTCAGGTGTCCGCTTACAACCACGCGGTAGAAATCCTTGAGGCGGAATATGTGATATTCCTCGATTCCGACGACGTCCTGTATCCGAGTGCCGTATCTGAAGTGATGCGAGTATTCGAAGGCGGTGATTGCACGAAAGTGCAGTTCCGCCTGGATGTTATGGATGCGATGGGAAGGCCGACTGGCGCGTACGTGCCACACTCCGAACCACCCGCCAATTGCGGCAGATTGTTGCTGGGTGGCTGGCTGTATCCGTCGCCGCCTGCATCGGGTAACGCATATCTCGTCAGCGCGCTAAAGCAGATTTTTCCGGTTCCGGAGTCGAATATAAACCGCTACGGAGCAGACTTCTACGCGATCTACGGCGCTGCGTTGGTCGGTACTGTCGTAACTGTTCAGAAATCGCTTGGCAGTTACCGCGTGCATAACGCGGCCGGCTCCGCCGTGTCGTTCGCTAACTCGGAACAGATCAGCAAAGCGCCGAAAGCGTTCAGTATGCGCTGGGAGATATTGAGGGAAATCGCCCGCTCCCGCCTGCAGGTCGAGCTTCCAGCGTTATTTCACGACTTTGCCCATGAGAAGGCTCTATTCTGTTCAAGAGTCTATCGTGCGCCATTTCTAACACGGTGGCGCTGGATGACGCGGGACTCTCACTCCTATCTGCATACGATCGTTGCGAACCCCTTCTGGAGCCTCAAGAAGAAAATCGGCACCCTCGCTCTGTCAAGTCTTTGCCTCGTACCGTATTCGCCACTTTCTGACTTCGTGGTTCGTTACATCACCAACCCGCTTGCCCGCCGTCGTGCGGCCGGGCGCTAATTGTCGGAATGTGCGTTGAGTCGGTCTGAAGGGGGACGGGATGAATAGACGAGAGAACGTTGACGTAATTGCATTGGGATAGTTCGACCTGCATGGGGCGCCCGGGCTCAACCGGGTGCCGCGAAAGATGAATGAAACAGGTTTGCCCCGCGCGAACGCTTGATTGTCGTCTCAAAGAAGGTCGAAGTGAAAGTCGCTATTGTTCACGATTGGTTGGTGGTGTCGGGTGGTGCCGAGAAGGTGCAAAAAAATATCGTTGAGTGCTTCCCGAAAGCAGACATCTTCGCGATTGTAGATTTCATGGAAGACCGAGAGCGTGTGAAAGGAAAATCTGTCGAGACATCGTTCATCCAGAGGCTGCCCTTTGCGCGAAAACGTTACCGGGCATATCTGCCATTGATGCCGCTCGCTATCGAACAAGTCGACCTGTCCGGCTACGATCTCGTCATTTCCAGTTCGCACGCCGTCGCGAAAGGTGTTCTTACCGGGCCGAACCAGTTGCATGTGAGCTATGTTCATTCACCCATTCGTTATGCCTGGGACCTGCAGCATCAATACCTCAGGGAGTCTCAGCTGGCGACTGGCCTTAAGTCTGCAATGGCGCGGATTCTGCTTCACTACATTCGGGGCTGGGACTCCCGCTCGGCGAATGGAGTCGATCACCTTCTCGCCAATTCGCAGTTCATCGCTCGCCGGATCAGAAAAGCGTACCAGCGTGACGCAACAGTCATTTATCCGCCCATCGATTTGAAGAACATGACGATGTGCGCGGAAAAGGATGACCTTTATGTCACGGCGTCACGCATGGTGCCCTATAAGCGTATCGATCTGATCGTGCGAGCCTTTTCGCAGACACCTGAGCGCCGGCTTGTCGTGATTGGGGATGGTCCAGAGATGAAGAAGATCAAGTCCGTCGCTGGGGAGAACGTCACGATCCTCGGCCACCAACCGTTCGATATTCTTGTCGATCATCTGCGGCGCGCGCGCGTTCGTGTTTGCGGCCGAGGAGGACTTTGGCATCTCGGTTGTGGAAGCCCAGGCTTGCGGCACGCCGGTCATCGCGTTCGGCGGGGGCGGGGCGCTCGAATCAGTTGTCGGTCTGCCTCTTGAACGACCGACGGGCGTTTTCTTTGGTGAACAGACACCGGAGTCGCTGCTGGAGGCAGTCAGCCGATTTGAACGCAACGCGAGCCTTTTTGATGCACGGCAATGCCGGCGGAACGCGGAGCGATTTTCGTCCGAAAACTTCAAGGCAGCGCTGACGAATTTCATTGGCACGCGACTTCCGTACGGAAGCGTAGAACAGTTCGTTCCGTATCGTGTCAGCGAACACATTCCGGCCGATGAGCGTCAGTTAGTTGGCGCGGCTTCATAAGTCTGGGTGCGATACCGGATTTGGCGGAAAAGGGCGATGACAGAATGCGCATGGTTGTGGATCGTCGGCGAATGCGCGTCAATTAAATGTTGAAGCGGTGCCGTGTGTCCATAGGCGAGCATCGAGACCAGCAAAAGGCTTACTGTCGACCAGACTGGCCGGAAGCGCTCAAACTCGACGTAACGAGCGGTGCGTAAAAAGACCGCAGCGACAAGTGCGCCTAAAACCCAGCCGGCAAACACTTCGGATAGCGAGTGCGAGTGGTCCATTACCCGGGAAATGCCGGTAAGGAGGCCAACGATCATACCCGCGACGATGCCGAATAGCGGTGGTTGACGCCACCACTTGAGTTGGAGAGTGATTGCCACTATCCATACCGACGTCGATAGCATGGTGTGCCCGCTGATGACACGGAAATCAGAAGCCGGAAAGGATATGCCCCACCCGGCATAGAGGATCTTGGTTACGCCAACCATTGCTATGCCGGCAGCGAGTGCGCCGGTCCATCGGCATGCCAGACGGACATCGAATAGGGCGATCCAGCCGGCGCAAATAGCCGCCACGGGTAGCGTCAGGGCGGCGTCGCCTATGTTGGTGAACATGATCCACATAACAACGTCTTGTCCTCGCATCCTCTACCTTGCAAACCCGCACCTTGTCTATAACAGATCAGGCTGGCCTGCCGACGTTATTGTGCACGCGTGCCGGCGCTTGACCTGTGCGACGCTGCTGAAGCTCGTTTGTGGTGCCGGACCGCGATGCCAGTAACAAGGAGATGACCAGGGAAAGGATCAGAACATTCGATGGCGAAACCAGCCGATGTTCAGTCGCAGCCATAACAAGAAGGCAAACAGACGAGATCTCAACAAATCGGAAGGCGGTGAAGTTCTTTCCACCGCCTGTCAACGCGGCAGCGGCGGCGCCCTCTTTGCCCCACTCAATGAGTCTCCAGTAGAAGCTCAGCATCAGCATGAGTCCGACTATGCCGAGCTCAGCGAGGAAATTCAGATAAGAGTTATGAGCATGAGAGTCACTATGTTCAATGACAACGTCTGAGGGTACGCCCAGGAGATTGAAGTAAGAGGCTACACTGCCGATATGATCATCAAACGACCCAAAGCCGAGGCCTGCGATCGGGCTTTGCCGGAAGTACGTGATAGCCCGCGGCCACAGCCATTCATATCGAATGTCCAGGTTGGCGACTTTCGCATCCTGATTGTGAATGGTGAAGGTGTACCCCATGTAGTCGACTGACGGGTCGGTATGGTAAATGGCCATTGCGACAGAGCCAAGCACGAGGCAGGTCATCAATGTGGCCAGGATCCAGCGCTTACGGCCGAAATAGAGATATGGAAGTATTGCAAGGGCACCCAGCAACGAACCTCTGCTGTAGGTGGAGAAAAGCATCAGCGCGTTGAGGCCGAGCAGCGCTAGAAGCAGGTTGCTTCGTTTCTCCAGGTAGCATGCGACGCCAAGACAAAACAGCATGGCGAGAAAGCCACCCGCAGCGTTGCGAGCGATAAAGTAGCTGCCGAAACTGTCATCGGGGTGGGTGAAGATACTGAGCAATCCATGTGTCAGTATGTAGTAACCGTACAACGGTAAGTTTATGACTACCGCGAACACGAAGAACGCTCGAAGGACTTTGTTCAGATCCCAACGGTGTATGTAGAGGCAACCGGCGAAGATCGGCGCATACGATATAAAGAAGTCGCCGTCGCGGCGATAGAAGTCAAATTCAGTGAATGATCGGGGGTCGTATAGCAGCGTCGAGACCACTGCAAAGAGGGTGAAGGTCGTCAACGGCGTGATAAATGCCGGGTAGCTTCTTCCGACGAAACGCCACGAACAAAAGAAGATGGGTAAAAACCCAACCGCACTGACAGGTAGCAGATTGGTAACTGTCAGGAAAAGTGCAAGTAACGATATGTATGCCATTGCGACCCCATCAAACAGACCACGCACAGTCACTAACGAGATGACGGATTTTCGCGGACGCCTTCAACCGGATAGGACATCGTCGGAGTCCTACCTTTGTGAGGCCGCCGTCGACAAGTTCACTCGAAGGTATCACGTGTAGGCGTTGATTTCCAAGTTGACGCCTCTTTGGGAAGGCCGGAAGACGGGCTGCCCGATGTCGATGAGAATCAGGTACGACGTTCACGGCCAAAACCTCAACGGTTCGCGCCAGACATGCTGTGGTGCAGCGTAACCTGTCTATCATTCATCACATCGAGCACAGCTTTGTCCGCTTCAACCTGCTGGCAGAACTTCGACGCGTGTCGTGCTCCTTGTTACACGTGATGGAGTTGAGGTCAGTCCATGTCACAGCCGAGGCTTCCCGACTCGGATCATATTCGCGGCGTTCGTGTGCGTCCTTTGTAACCGCGGACGGAACGGCTGCGTAGTGGATGAAACCACGTCATTTACAGGGACTATTGGGCAGATGCATCGGCATTGTCCAGTCGATAAGCTTGGCCACGGCCACAAGGCATGCCGGGCGAGACAAACACCAGGTGCGACGGCGCGCTGATTAAGCAGCGTGGCGGCATGACGTCATGTAATGGGTCAAGTGAAGGGACATCGATGCGATTCCCGGCAAAAAAAATATTCGTGGGTGTGGAGACGATCATCATGAAACGGACTTGAACACATAGGAGTGTTAAATGGAAAGCGTAACGGTGAATGCAGGCGAGACGGATGTCGCGACTATTGATGAAGCATTGGTGGATTGTTCGCGGCTGGTGCAGGTGATTCTCGCCGGCGGTTCCGGAACGCGTCTGTGGCCGGTGTCGCGTGAGCAGTTTCCGAAGCAGCTGATAGACGTCGTCGGTAATCAGACGTTGCTACAGGCCACCGTGGCGCGGATGAGTGGTTTTAATCCAGCGTGGGATGTCGCGCAAGAACCTGTGATCGTCTGCGGCGCAGAGCATTACTTTGCAACTTCCGAGCAGACGCGTGAAAGCGGTGTGAACGCGCGCATCGTGGTGGAGCCCACCCGCCGCGACACCGCGCCTGCTTTAACGCTCGCTGCGCTGACCGCTTGCTCTGACGGTCAGGAAGCCATTCTGGTCGCTATGCCGGCGGACCACGCTATTGCCGATCTTGGTGCACTTCATCGCGCGATCGAGGTTGCTGCCCGCTATGCACAAGCCGGCGCTATCGCTACGCTGGGCGTTCCGCCTGCCGGGCCCGACACTGGCTTCGGCTATATCCGCCTCGGCATCGCGTTGCAGGACGGTGCGCACCGAATCGACCGTTTCGTCGAGAAGCCCGCCGCGGAACTCGCCGCTCAATATGTCGAAGCGGGGAATTACTGGTGGAACAGCGGCATGTTTGTCGTTCGTGCGTCTGTATGGCTTGCCGTCATCAAACTGTTTCAGCCGGCCATGCACGCGGCATGTGTCCAATCATATGAAAACGCCAGCAAAGCAGGCGGGTGTGTCAATCCCGGTGCTGCTGAGTTCGAGCGGTCGCCATCCGATTCAATCGATTACGCGGTAATGGAACATCTTGGCAGGCCTGACTCGCCGTTCTCAGGTGTAGTCGTACCGCTCGAAGCAGGTTGGTCCGATCTCGGTTCGTGGGACGCCGTCTGGCAAGCGACTGAAAAGGATGAGTTTGGTAACGCTGCGAGCGGCCGCGTATTGTTCGAAGGGGCGACGACAACTTATGCGCGCTCCCAGGGGGGCAGACTTCTGGCGTGCGTCGGCACGAACGACCTGGTCGTGATCGAGACTGACGACGCCGTGCTAGTTGCCGATCGCTCGCACGTACAGGACATCAAGGGCCTCGTTTCGCGTATCAAGCGGGAGAAGTCGCCAGAGGCCGACGCGCATAGAAAGGTTCGCCGTCCATGGGGTTTCTACGATTCCATCGACCACGGCGACCGCTTTCAGGTGAAACGCATCGAGGTGAGCCCCGGCGCGCGCCTGTCGTTGCAAATGCATCACCACCGCGCGGAGCACTGGGTCGTCGTGAGCGGAACAGCGCTCGTCACTCGGGGAGAAGAACAGTTCCTTCTGGGTGAGAACGAGTCGACTTACATCCCCTTGGGCGTGCGCCATCGTCTTGAGAATCCCGGGCATGTACCTCTCCAGATTATCGAGGTGCAGTCGGGCACCTATCTTGGCGAAGACGACATCGTCAGATTCGACGATAAGTACGGTCGTTGCGGCTAATCAACGGTGGCGGACGAGTACGTGCTCTTAGGGAAATCACGATGCGAATAATCATAGGTCTATCGGCGAGATCGTTCGACGTTGCAATGATACTGATAGGTGCATTCGTCGCATCGCAAATCCGTTTCGATGACGTCTCGCAACGAAGTTTCTATCTGGCCTTCGTCGCCTTCGCGGCGGCGTTTTCGCTCGCCGTCTTTCCCGCGCTGGGCGTCTATGAGTCGTGGCGCGGCCGTTCCAGGAGAGCACTCGCGGGGCAGGTCGCGCTCGGCTGGCTAGTCGTGCAAGCCTGTGCAATGGCGTTGATGTTCTCGCTGCATCGCATCGACTTCGTCTCCCGTCTCTGGTTTGCGTACTGGACGGGCATCTCGGGTGCAGCGATGATTGCCGGCCGCATGATGATGCATAGTTTGCTCGGGCGCGTGCGAAACGCTGGACTGAATCTGCAACAGGTTGCGGTTGCGGCATGTGGAGAACACTGCGACGAGATTATTCGCAAGATGGAGACGGAACCGGCGGCAGGCTTTCGTGCCAAGGCGCTCTATAACCTGCGGTCCGGCACCAGAACGACGATGCTCGTGCCGGTGTTCGAAGAGCATGCAGCCTTCGCAAATTACGTCCGCGAACAGAACATCGGTGAAGTCTGGCTCGCGTTGCCGCTGACCGAAGAGCGCGCCATTCTCAAGCTCGTCGACGAGTTTCGCAACGACCTGATCAATATACGTTTCATGCCCGATGTGCGTACGCTCGCTCTCTTCGAGGGAAGCGTCACCGACTTACTGGGCTTTCCAACGATCAATCTGGCCGCCTCGCCGTTGCCGCCCAATGCGATGGTGAAGAAGGAGCTCTTCGATCGCCTCTTCGCGTTGGGCGCATTGCTCGCCGTGTCGCCAATCCTGCTTGCATGCGCAATCGCAGTGAAGCTGAGTTCGCCTGGACCGGTATTCTTCAAGCAATGCAGGAAAGGAGCCGATGGTCGCGTTTTCACAATCTACAAATTTCGCACCATGCGCCTGCACGAGCAAAAGCAAGGCGTCCTCGAGCAGGCGACACGAAGCGACCCACGCATCACGCGCGTGGGCGGATTCCTTCGCCGCACAAGCCTTGACGAATTGCCGCAATTCTTCAACGTGCTACGCGGCGATATGTCAGTGGTGGGGCCACGTCCGCATGCGCTGGAACACGACGATCTCTATCAGAACATCGTCTCGGGTTACATCCATCGTTACCGGATCAAGCCGGGCATTACGGGCTGGGCGCAGATAAACGGTTTCCGCGGCGAAACCGATCGCATCGAAAAGATGGAGGGCCGCGTAGCACACGATTTGTACTACCTGAGAAACTGGTCATTCGGACTTGACGTGAAAATCATCTGCGCGACGATATTCAAAGGTTTGCATCACGCCAATGCCTATTGATCGTTGAGAGGCGACAGCGTCTCGCCGCTAGTTGCGGCTGAACTGCGGCGCCAAACCTTATTCGATATCGCTTGGACACAACACAATGTTACTTGACGTCGAAGGCGTAGTTAGAGGATCTATAAAGAAGGTGGCGCGTTACAAGTTTCACCGGGACCATGGTGCCCAGGCCAGGAAAATCCTTCGATTCCTGGAGGCGAATTACGGAAAAACCGACCCGACGAACTTGAGGCTGGCTGACACCTATGCGCGCGAGGTGTTTGGGGATCTGCTCTACGCGCCATGGCTTCGTGTCTACACGGCGGTCAGCAGAACGTTCAAGGAAGGTTGGATTCCAGATAACTACTATGGCAGTGTCGTGGTGCCGAATATGAAAGGGTGGTACGGCAAGATATCCGGCCTGAAGACGATATCGCGGTTGATCTTCGATAGTGACGCGTTTCCAGATGTGGCCTATTTCGCGAATGGTCTGTTTTTCACGGATGAAAACGTTGCGATTCCCGAGCACGAGGTCGGGAACGTCGTCTTCCGGGACTCGGAGAGAATCGTTTTCAAGCTGGACGGATCTCAGCAAGGCAGGGGTGTTTTCATCTTCGATCGGGCAACGTTCGATCCCGAAGTCATAAAAGCGCTTGGCAATGGCGTCATGCAAAGATTCATTATTCAGCACCGTTCGTTCAATGAATTTGCTTCGAAATCCGTCGCTACGTTGCGCTTTACGACAGTTGTGGACGACCGCGGCGGCGTCTCTGTGCGCGCATGTTTTTTGCGTTTGGGACGAGCGGAGGATACCCACATTCAGACAGACCGCGAGATCTGCGTTCCGGTCAATCTATCGACTGGCGAGCTTTGCCGGGAAGGTTACTTGAGTAACTGGGTCGATATTGAAGCGCACCCGGATTCCAGGGTCAGGTTTGCTGGGGTAAAGATCCCGGCGTTTTCAAAATGCGTCCTTACCGTCCTTGAGCTTCATAAGAAGATTCCGTTTGCGCGATGCGTAGGATGGGATGTGACCGTCGATGTCGACGAGAACGTACAGGTGATGGAGTGGAACGGCGAACACAACGATGTGAAGTTCAGTGAGGCAACGCAAGGTCCTTGTTTTTCAGACTTAAAGTGGGAACGACTGAACCCGGTTTTTTGAGTGGCAATTTTCAGCGGGAAAGATCTGCGCTGGACAATGGCAACCTGCTTCATTTCGTCAAGGGATCAGCTTGAAATGAAACACAGTTTGCGCGAGCTGCAAGGCGTGGTGGTCTGCGAGTCAGGCGCCGTACCGAAACGGAACGCGAGCGAACGGTTATGGTGCGTCCACCTCGAAGGCCTTGATGACTTCATTGCCGCCAGTTCTCAGGAAGCGGCTCTGCAGGAGGCGTCGGCCATTAACGCGTATATAGACCGGTTCGACAATCGCGAACGCGTTTCGGTCGTGCGGGCTGCGGCAGTCGAATGGCCCTTTACACCCGCGAGTCATGCGCTGTCGCTGGAAGTGGACTGGGATGACCTGCAGCATATGCCGCATCGACGACCGTCCGCCAATCCGCCGGCGAGCGCATTGGCAGCGATCGCGCGACGTGTGAAAGAGCTTATACGGATGGTTGGAGATATTTAATGATTAGCGGATGGTGCCGTCATAGAGGGGGGCGACCGACGCCCGCTGATTGAGCGGGCGTCGCAACCTTCATCCTCAGGCATCCAGATGAATCTGCAGGCCTGACGCGCTATACAGCGCGGTCGCCTTGAAGCCGTCGACTGTCACTGTCGAGAAGCGTCCCTGCAGGCCGTTGCAATCGATCAGCGCGATCGTGTCGCCCACCTTGGGCGTGTAGCCCGCCGCGAACTTCACATGCAGCGTGCCGCCCACGATCGACGTCTGTCCGCCTACCGCCATGCGGCCCTGATCGCCTGCGCCGCGATCGATCTCGAGCGTGCCGCCTGCCAACTGTGTGTACTTGCCGCCGATATTCACACGCGAGGTGGCATTCGCGACCACCGTGCCGCTACCGATATACACGTCGCCTGAACCAAACGCGTTCACCGATCCGGCGACCAGCGTTCCACCCTGGACTTGCGTCCCGCCGCTATACGTATTCGATCCCGCGAGCGTGAGCGAACCCGTGCCGTTGAAGGTCAGCTTGCCCGCGCCCGAGATGTCGTTGCGCCACGTATCGGCCGCATTGAAGCCACCTTGCGAGGCGTCCATCGACACCGCCACGTTGCCCGCGAACGCGCCATAGCCGTCTGCCGCGGCGAACAGGTTCAGGCGGCCCCAGCCTTCCGCATCGTCGAGGACCGGGAAGCCCGACGTGAGCGCGGTCGTCTTCAGCACCACGCGGCGCTGATCCGCGCTCAGATACGGAAGGCGCGTTTCGAGCAGCACTTCGGCGCTTTTTGGCACGACGGCGGCGGTCGTGGTCGTGGCGATCGGCGCGAAGCCGAAGGTCAGCCGGCGCATGAAGTTCGCCTTGTTGGCCGCGTAATCGGCGAAACGGTCGGTAGCCGTCGTGCCCGATTCGGCCAGCGCGCGGAAGGTGGTCGCATTCGTGTTGGTCATCGTATACAGCGTGCTATGCGCCTGCGTGATCGCGGTCTGTTTGAGCGTCGCATTGTTCGGATCGACGAGGTTCGCGGCGACCACTGCTTCAGCCAGGATGCGTCCGCCGATCACGTCGAGCGGCGAGTGCATACCGGCCAGAATGCGGTTTTCGCCGAGTTCGAGACCGCGCGCCAGCATCTCCTGATAGCGTTCGGGCAGCGCGTAGGCCATCGCCAGCGCGTCACGCGTCGCTTCGGCGGAGTGTCCACTTGGGAAGCCGCCGTCAGTCGACGGCGTTGTGCTTTCAGCCGGCACGAGCGTCGGCACGACGACTACGCTGGTACTCCACCGGAACGGCCGCTCGTATTTGTAGAAGCGCTTCGCCGGTTCCGCGGACCCATTGGTGCCCATCGCGTTGATGAAGTCGACCACCGAGCCGAACTGCGCGTTCGCCGTGCCGCCTACGCCCGTGTTGTTGCCGGTGTCGTTATACGCGGTGGTCGTGGCGTTCGCCGGAATACTCGTGATGCTGGTGGTCTGCTGCGCGGCGCTGCGCCACACGTTGGTGAGCGGGCCCATGCCGTCGGACACGCTATAGCCTTTGCCACGACGGTCGTCGTAATACGCGGCCTCGGCCTGCGCGGCCGTGCGCTGCGTGGTCGCCGTGACCACATATTGGACATTCGCGTTCAACACCGTGGCGTTCAGCGGTGTGCCGTTGGGCGTGCCGTCCGTCGGCACGCCAGTCCACGTCGACGCCACCACAGCCGGAAAACTGCCCACGGCCGGCGCGCTGACGCCGGCGTCGACAATATCGGTCAACGGTTGCCACAGCGTACGAAAGCCGTTGAGCACACGCACGCCCGCGTTGGTGGCCATCGTCGCGTAGCGCGCGTCGCCTCGCTGGTTGCTGAAAGCGTTGTCGACGAACGCGGCGACCGAAGTCTGGACCGGCGCGCTATCGACGAACCCGGGATCGGCCGGCGGCGCCGGCACCGCCGCGACTATCGCGGCGGAACTGTTGCCGTCATTGACCTGGCCACCGCACGCACCAAGCAACAACGCGGCGCATGACAGGTTAAAAAGGAGGCCGAAACGATGTTGCTTTGATGAGGGCATGACGCGCGTTTCCTCTGAAAGAAGATTTGAGAACGCGCGAAGTCTATCGGCACCTTATGAAGCTCCGGTTACACAGCCCGTTATATTCATCCCGAAGCCAACGACGTACTCGGCGTTCGAGGCACTAGTTCAGTGCTCAGGCGTGCCAATTCCCAGCATCTGGGTACGTGCCGCGAGATCACTACACATACTCAATCACAGGCGTGTTCTTTCATCTGCTTCTCCAGGACAAGACGCTCCAGCTGCTGCGCCCACTGCATCGGTTGACCCAGCCACGCGCCGATTTCCACCAACGTCACTTCGCCTTGCCCATCTTCGAGCGCAAACGTTGGAAAGCCCCGGCCGCCCACACGATCGAGCCGACGTCTGCCCGCCTCGATGTGCTCGCGCGTTGCCGCAACGCAGAGTCGAGCGAAGTGCGCGCCGAACCCCTCTGCTGCTCGCCCCAGTTCCATCGCGACTTCATGCAGTACAGCGGTGTCGGCAATCCGCCGGCCTTGCGCGTTGTGCGCCTGCTGCCCCGCTATCAGCCGCAAACGCTCGGCATTCATGGCATCTACAGTTCCCGGCGCCAGATGCCGTTGGCGTTGCGAGCCATGCTCGATTTTCTGGTTGACTGGTTTGCAACGCATCAGGCCGCGATGAGTCACGCGAGTTGAATTGAAAAGGCCCTGTCCGTTGCGGACAGGGCCTTCCTGTTTGCGGCGCATGGGTTGCTGCGTTCGGTATGTTTGCTGCGGGCCTCTTATGCGAGGCCCGTGTAAGACGCTTACTCCGCGTCGCTAGTCGCCGCCGTTTTATGCGGGCGGCGGCCGCGCGGCGCGGATTTGCGCGCGGCCTTTTTTGCCGCTACGGGCGCTTCTTCCTGCACAGGCTGCGCTGGTGCCTCAGGCGGCGCCGCGATCTCCGGTATGTCAGCGACCGTTCGCTGCGCGGTCTTCCTGGTTTTCTTCGCGGCTGTCTTGCGCGGTGCACGTTCCTTACGGCGCCTGGCTGGCGTGCCGCTCGCTTCTTCCCAGCCCGCTTCTTCGACGACGGCTACCGGCTCTGCGGCGAAGGTCTCCGGTTCTATCCACGCATGTTTTTGCGGTTCCGGAACGGGCGCGCTGACCACCGGCGCATGCACGTCTGTTTCAGCTTCCACTTCCGTGTCGCGGCCGTGTTCGACAGATGCGTGCTCGTCGCGGATGACTTCCTGCTGGCCACGTGACCCCTTGCGACTCCCGCGTCCTCCTCTACGGCGTGACTCATGTTTGCCGCCCGACTCGGCGCTCGCCGTTTCCGTCACCTGCGCTTCATACATCTGTTCCGCGGGTTCTGCCTGTTCGGCTTGCTCGCTCGCGCTTTCGCCGGTCACATTCGCAGCCGTGCCCCGATAAACATACGCGCCCGACTTTTCATCGCGGCCAAATTCGAGCAGTCCACGTGCGTGAGCCTCTTCGAGCAGATTGCCGAACGCGCGAAAACCGTAGTACGTCTCGTTGAAATCTGGCTTGCGGCGCTTGATCGCGTTCTTCAGCACCGAGGCCCAGATCTTGCCGCTGTCGCCGCGCTCGGAAGCAAGCGCGTCGAACGTTTGCACGGCGATCTCGATCGCTTTGGTGCGGCGTTTTTCGAGGTCCTCCTTGCTGCGGCTCTTTTCTTCGTCCGGCGCGCGTTTGGCCGTCGGCTGGGCGGTCTGCTGCGGGCGCGACGACTCGCGTTTGGCCACCGCGCGCTGACTTTCGCGCACGAGGTCGTCGTAAAAGAAAAACTCGTCGCAGTTCGCGATCAGCAGGTCGGAAGTGGATTGCTGAACGCCGACACCGATTACCTGCTTGGCGTTCTCACGCAGCTTCGACACCAGTGGCGAAAAGTCCGAGTCGCCGCTGATGATGACGAAGGTATTGACGTGCGATTTGGTGTAGCAGAGGTCGAGCGCGTCGACCACGAGCCGGATATCGGCCGAATTCTTGCCCGATTGGCGCACGTGCGGAATTTCGATCAACTCGAAATTGGCCTCGTGCATCGCGCCTTTGAAACTCTTGTAGCGGTCCCAGTCGCAATACGCTTTCTTCACGACAATGCTGCCTTTGAGCAGCAGACGCTCGAGCACCAGCTTGATGTCGAACTTGTCGTACTTCGCGTCGCGCACGCCGAGCGCAACGTTTTCGAAGTCGCAGAATAGCGCCATGCTGACGGTTTCACTGGATGACGCCATGTATATCTCCTTTGAAGCGATCGTCAAACTCGACGAATCGCGACCATGATAGCGATTCCTGCGAAGGTGATCAGCTTTTGTGTTCGGCGCGCACCGATGCAGGAAGCAAAAAGCCCTCGGAATCGAGGGCTCTGTGTCCTATGCGCGAGCCGGGCGGGCGCTTGAGGAGCCGGGCGGGCGGCGTTCTGCCTCGCTACCAGTTGTGGTAACCGGACGCGCCGCTTAGCGCTGCGCGCGTTTCGAGCACGTCGTCGATCAATCCATAGACCTTTGCGCTGGACGCCGACATGAAGTTGTCACGGTCGGTGTCGCGCTCGATCTCCTCGATCGTGCGCCCCGTGCGCTCGGCCATCATTGCGTTCAGCCGTTCTCGCTGATACAGCACCTCTTTGGCCTGAATCTCGATGTCCGCGGCCGTGCCCTGGCTGCCGCCCGACGGCTGGTGAATCATGATGCGCGCGTTCGGCAACGCGTACCGCTTGCCGCGTTGGCCGGCGCTCAGCAAGAACGTGCCCATGCTCGCGGCAAAGCCGGTGCACAGGGTCGACACTTCCGGCTTGATGAACTGCATCGTGTCGTAGATCGCGAGGCCGTCGTACACCGAGCCGCCCGGCGAATTGATGTAAAAAGAAATATCCTTGTCGGGATTCTCGGATTCAAGAAACAGCAACTGCGCGACGATCAGACTGGCCGACTGTTCGTTCACCGGGCCGACCAGGAACACGATGCGTTCGCGCAGCAGGCGGGAATAGATGTCGTACGCGCGCTCGCCGCGGCCGGACTGCTCGATCACAGTGGGCACGAGGCCGAGGCCGGTGACGGATGGATAGCTGGAGTGCATGCGGGCCTCGTCGATGTGGCGCGGTAGGCGGTAGTTAGCCGATCAGGAAACCGTGCACCTGCTGCACCGGTTGTTGTCCCTATGACGAAGGCGGGCACGGCGGTGTGACGGATTTATTTTTGCGCCGGGTTGTCACATCGGCGGGTGCTCGAGCGTCAAGCTAAAAAGGATGCCGTTGGCGGCGCGCGCCCGCGAAACGGCGCAGGCAAGCAGGGCGGGAGCGCTTTTCACCACGCACGATCTGGGAGGTCGACGAATGACGGAACAAGAAATCGACAAGGCATCCGCCTTCGAAGCCGTGCGCGCTCGCCTGCTCGCGCTGGCATACCGGATGCTCGGCAGCCGTGCCGAAGCAGAAGACGTGGTGCAGGATGTGTGGCTCAAATGGCATCTCGCCGATACGCACGAGGTGCTGACCCCGGCCGCCTGGCTCACCACGATCGCCACGCGCGCAGCCATCGACCGGTTGCGGCATGTGCGGCGCGAGCGCGCGTCGCAGGCCGCCGGCTGGCTGCCGGAGCCGCGGCTCGACGAGTTCGCGCCGTCCGCGGAAGAACTGGCGTTGCGTGCGGCGGAAATGTCGTACGGCGTGATGCTGCTGCTCGAACGTCTGAAGCCCGACGAGCGGGCGGCGTTCGTGCTGCACGAAGCCTTCGATTGCGACTATGCGGAGATCGCGAAAATCATCGAGCGCACGCCGGCCAATTGCCGGCAGATGGTCCATCGGGCCAGGGCGCGTCTGCAGCGCGCGGGCGCGCCGCTGGAACGGCCCGATCCCGCCGCGCATGCCCGAATCGTGGAGCGCCTGCGTACGGCGCTGGAGGCGCAGGATCGGGCCGGCTTGCTGCGCCTCTTCAGCGACGCACCGGAAGTCGTCAGCGATGCGCCGGTGTGTACACAGGAACCGGCAGTGTCGGGCTGGGTGGACCAGGTGGCATCGCTCGCGCAGCGGGCGAGCCATGCCGAGGTGGTGTCGATCGAAGGGGCAATGTGTATCGCGCTGCTCTTCGAAGGCGAGGTGGTCGGGGTGATCGACGTGTCGACGGACGGCGCAACCAGGATCGTCGCGTTGCGCGCCGTGACCAGCGCGGCACGTTTGCAGTCCGTCAATCGCGTGCTGGGCCGCACGGCTGTCGCGCGCTTGCTCGCGTGCATCCGGCGGACCTCAATTACGATGCGCCGCTACTTCCCAGTTGATGTCGACGCATAGTACCTGGGTGCCGTGCGGCGTATGCGCGGCGATCGAAGCGGTCACGCACAGGTGCGCTTCGTTGATCGACAGATAGGGTGGGGTGAGATGCACATGGCCGGGCGTGCGCATCGCCTGAATAAAGTACGGGCGGCGCTCCCAGCTCGCGCCTTCGGAATGCAGCAGCGGCCGGAAGCGCTTCGCGCGTTGCGAGGCGCGCCCCGGCGGCAACACGTTGTCGCCGATCTGGCGGCCCGACCCGTCGAGCACGAAGCAGCGCGCCGTCTTACCGAGCTTGAGCAGCGGCGCCGTTGCCTGGGCGACCGATTCGCCGGCCACCAGTTGCGCGCTCGCGGTTTCCAGCGCCGTGACGTACGGTGCGAGCCGGGCGGACTGCGCGCGTTCGCGAGCGGCGACCCGTTCGCGCAGCGCTGCAGAGAGCGCGTCCATCAAACCGGCCGCGGTTTGCGGCTTGACCGGCTCGACGCTTGGACCGGCAAAGTACGCGCCCTGCACGAAGTCGACGTTGCATTCGAGCGCGATCAGCGCGTCGCGCTCGGTGGTCAGGCCACCCATCAGCACCAGTTGCCCGGATTCGTGCAGCAGCGAGACAAGCCCCGGCAGCACGCGTTCGATATGCGAGTGTTCGCTGGCTTGCGCGAGGATGAAGCGGTCGAGCGTGACGATGTCGGGCCGCAGATTCCACACGCGATCGACGTTCGAATGCTTCGCGCCGAAACCGTCGAGCGCGATCAGGAAACCGGATTTGCGCAGCGCGTCGATGATGTCGGCAAAACGCGTGGTTTCGCCGCCGGCCTGCTCGGACACTTCCAGCACCACGCGTTGCGGCGGCAGGCCCAGCGCCTTGAGACCGGCGAGCAAGGCGTCGCCGTAGCTAGTGTCCATCAGCGCCGCCGGGTGCAGGCTCAGGAAAAGCCACTCGTCGTGACTATCGAAGGCGTTGAAGTTGCCCAGATGCAGCGACTCGGCGAGCCGCCCGAGTTCGAGCAGGTCGCCGCGCCGCGCGGCCTGTGTGAAAACTTCGTGCGACGGCACCTGCAGCGCATGTTCGTCGTGTGCGCGCAGCGAAGCGTGATAACCGATCGCGCGCCGGTGCGACACCGAGAAAACCGGCTGGAATACGCTGAAAACGGTGTAGCCGCCGTATAGCACGGTGCGCCGGGAGCCTTCGTCGCCGGCCATCGGCCGCGGCGGCTGGAAGCCGGGAGGATCGAGTTCGATCATGCTCATCATGTCAGTCGTCTGGAAGTGGCGGTGCGCTCGGCATGTTCGACACGAGTCCGCACGCGCAAAGCGTGAGTTTATAGGATAGCCGAGCAAGAACTATGCGCGTGCGCAAAGCACGCCGTATGCGCTATGAGGCCCCTCAGTGACGACGATTGTGCGCCAGCGCGGGCGCGAGGGCGATTATTCGCACTTCGCTGGTGCGGCTTACGCCCCGTTGCGGGTCGGCGGCGCAGGCCGCTCGCAGATGAATTCGCGCGTGAGTGCGCGCATGTTCCCGCGCAAGTCACCTGTTACTTTGCCCGCCAGGCAGCCGGCTGAGCTGCTCATTGAGCTGCAAACCGAGCCATCCGTCAGGTCCGCTCCGAAGGATCGGTTTTGTTCGCGGGCGTGCGGATGTCCGGCGCCAGTTGCGCGAAGATCCACGAGGAGCCTGCCGTGATGATGCCGACACACAGGAAGGTCGCATGAAACGCGGGCAGCGAGTTGGCCGCCGTCACGCGCGGCAACAGGCCGGTGAAGGTCGCGAGCAACGCACCGGCCACCGTCACGCCGAGACTCATCGACAGCATCTGAACGAGCGAGAACAGGCTGTTGCCGCTACTCGCACCGCCGGTGCCGAGGTCTTTTAGCGTCAGCGTGTTCATCGCGGTGAACTGCATCGAGTTGACGCCGCCGAAGAATGCCAGTTGCACCAGCCGCAGCCACAGCGGCTGGCCGGCGCTGGTGAGCGCGAAGCTCGCCATCGTCAATCCCACCAGCACCGTGTTGACGATCAGTACGCGTCGATAGCTGTACTTGATGATCAGCCTGGTGACGAGGCGCTTGGACGCCATGCCTGCCGCCGCCACCGGCAGCATCATCATGCCGGCTTCGAATGCGCTATAGCCGAGACTCACCTGCAATAGCAGAGGGATCAGATAGGGCATCGCGCCGCTGCCGATCCGGGCGAACAGATTGCCCAGCAGGCCGACGCTGAAGGTATGGATCTTGAATAGATCGAGCGAGAAAATCGGCGCGGGCTCGCGCACGGCATGCAAGCCGTAGGCGACAAAGCACGCAAGACTCAGGATCAGCAGCACCAGCACAGTCGCATGCTGGATGCCGAACTCGGTATGGCCGTCGAGCGCGAACGAAATCGCCACCATGCCGACGATCAGCAACAGATAGCCTTTCAAATCGAACTTGCCGGTGTGCTCATTGCGGCTATCCGGCATGAAGATGAACGTCGCAATGCAACCGACGATGCCCACCGGCACGTTGATCAGAAAGACCCAGTGCCATGATGCGATCTTCACGAGCCAGCCGCCGAGCGTCGGTCCGATCAGCGGCCCGATCAGCCCCGGAATCGCGACGAACGACAAAGCCGGCAGGTAGCGTTCCGCCGGAAAGGTGCGCAGCACCGCGAGCCGCCCGACCGGCAGCAGCATTGCCCCGCCCACGCCCTGCACGACGCGGAAAACCACCAGTTGATTCAAGGTGTGCGCGTTCGCGCACAGCAAGGAGCCGACCGCGAACACGAGGATCGCGCTGAAGAACACGAGCCGCGTGCCGAATTTGTCGGCGAGCCAGCCGGACACCGGGATCATCACCGCCATCGTCAGCGAATAGGCGATCACCACCGATTGCATGCGCAACGGCAACTCGCCGAGGCTCGTCGCCATCGCCGGAAGCGCGGTGTTGACGATGGTCGAGTCGAGCGTCTGCATGAAGAAGCCGGTGGCGACGAGCCACAGCATCACGGTAAGCGAGCGGGCCGGGGGGGCGACTGTCTGGGCGGCAGTAGCGGCGGAGGCGGGCAGGGTCGGCGGCGTGGACATGGAGGGCGGCTAGGCGCGCAGGGACGGGCTGGGGAGTCGCTATTCTAGGGAAAAGCGCGCCCCGGCGCAGCGAGCGGGCGGCGCGGATGGCCCCGCGGCGGCCCGAACCGCGTGCTTTGTGCGTGTTCCCCAGATCAGGCGGTCAGCGCGCAGGCAACGCAACCGCGGCGTGGAAAAACGCCTGGGCGCGCGGCTCGTTGCCGAACGCCACGTGAATCCTGATCCACGGACTCACTTCCATGTTGGGCCGGAAATAGCTGCCGGGCACTACCGTCACGCCGAGCGGCACACCGCATTCGACCAGCCGTCCGGCATCGTCGATATGCGGCACGCGCGCCCACACGAACTTGCCGCCCACCGGTTTTTCGAATAGTTCCCAGCCGGCGTCTTCGAGCGTCTGAATGGTCGAGCCGAGCGCATCGCGCATGCGCCGGCGCAGCCGCTCCAGATATTTGCGGTACGCGCCGCGCTCCAGCATCGACACCGCGACCGCTTCGGCAAAGCGCGAACCGCCGATGCTCGTCAGCATCTTGATGTCGACCAGATCCTTGATGATCGCCGGGTTCGCCACCACGCAGCCGATCCGCAGCGACGATGACAGCGTCTTCGACAGGCCGCCCACGTAGATCACGTGTTCGAGTTGATCGAGGGTCGCGAGCCGGTCGGTGACGTCGGTCTGGAAATCGGCGTAGATGTCGTCTTCGATGATCGAGAAACCGTGTTCGCGCGCCAGTTGCAGCAGCCGGAACGCAACCGGCGGCGCGACCGTGGTGCCGGTCGGATTGTGAAACACGGTGTTGATGAAAAACAGCCTTGGCCGATGCAACTGCAACTGCGCTTGCAGCACGTCGAGATCGGGACCGTTGCGGGTGCGCGGAATGCCGATCAGCTTTACGCCGTGCAGCTTCAGCAGGCCGTACAGGTTGTAGTAACCGGGGTCTTCGACGAACAGAGTGTCGCCGGCTTTCAGCATGTAGCGCATCAGCAGGTCGAACGCCTGGCTCGCGCCGTTGGTGATCAGAATCTGCGACGCGTCCGCCTGAATCCCCAATTGGCCGATGCGGCTTTGCAGATGCTCGCGCAAGGTCAGGTTGCCGAGCGGCGTCGCGTAGTCGACCATACTCGCGGGGTCGGTGCGCGATACGTGACGGATTGCCTGCGCGATGCCGTCTATGTCGCGCCAGGCTTCGGGGATGAAGCCGCTGCTGAGCTTGAGCGTCTCGCCCTGGTGGTTGAACTGCTGCATGATATGCCCGGATTCATCCTCGGCGCGGCGCGGGTCCGACGTGCCCTGGCAACGCATGACCGCCGGCTGGCGGTCGGCCACATAGAAGCCCGAGCCGTGCCGCGAGTCGACATAGCCGAGCGACACCAGCCGGTCGTATGCCTCGATCACCGGGAAGCGGCTCACGCCGTAGTCGGCGGCGAACTGGCGGATCGACGGCAGCTTCGAGCCGGGGCGCGCGATGCGCGAACGGATCCAAACGGTGACGCCCGTCACGATCTGCTCGGTGAGCGGGACGCCGCTGTCGCGATCGAGTTGGATATCGAGTTTCATGCGGTTCTTTCCTGGTCGCCGGACTGCCGCGGCGGTGCCTGGGTTGGATCGCCAGTCCCAAAGCGCGACCGTGACAACTGTCCGGTTTTTCGACTGAACAGTTCCGATGGAACTGTTCGGAACTGTGCATGGGATTGCGATCATCGCACGCCAATAATGGGACAACACAAAAGTTCTTTGAAGGAGAACGGCGATGCGTGAAGTCCGTATTTTCGAGCTGGAACATGGCGAGCCCGCGGCGGCCTGGCGTGTCGCGCGTCCGTCGCTCTTCAAGGTGATCTCGGGCGAAATCTGGCTGACCGTCGAAGGCGACGCTGAGGATTACTGGCTGGCAACCGGCGAATCGTTCGAGTTGCCGCGCGGCACGGCGGCGTGGGTCAGCTCGGGCCAGGCGGGTGCGCGCTTTGCGCTGGCTAGCGGCTCGGAGCAGTCCGCCGCGATGCCCGCGCGCACCTTGCCGATGTTGAACTGGCTGCCGCGCTGGTTGGGCGTGGCTTGAACGGGCTGGTGTTGCGACGTAGGCGGCGTCTCAATCTGCCGCCTCATATTCTCCGATATAGCGCGCGCGTGGCCGGATCAGCCGGCCGTCGCGGGTCTGTTCCATCGCGTGCGCGATCCAGCCGACTACCCGGCCGACCGCGAACAGCGTGAACGCGGCGCCGGCCGGCAGGCCGAGCACCCGTTCGATGGCGGCGAGCGCGAAGTCGACGGTCGGTTCCGCGCCGGTCGTGTCGCGCACCGTGCGCGCGAGCGCATGTACTTCGCCGAGCGGCGAACGGGCCGGCGCACAGTCGGCCAGCAGGTCCAGCAGCAGACGCGCTCGCGGGTCCCCTTCCGGATACAACGGATGGCCGAAGCCCGACAGCACCGGCCCATGCGCGCCGTGTTCGTGGCGCGCAAGCCGGTTCGCCAGATAACGGTCGAGATCGGGCGCGCGCGACGCTTCATCCAGCAGCGCTGCGATGCGCACGGTCTCACCGCCGTGGCGCGGCCCGGCCAACGCGGCCAGACCGCCGGCAACGGCGCCGAACAGATGCGTGCCCGTTGACGTGATGCAGCGAACCGTGAAGGTCGACGCATTCAATTCATGATCCGCGCAGGCCACCAGAGCCGCGCGCAGTAGTCCGGTCTGCTGCCGGTTGCGCACATTCCACGCAGAAGCCAGTTGCCGATGAAGCGGTTCGTTCGACGGCGCCGCCGAGATCATCGCGGCGGCCAGCAGCCGCATCACGGCGCCGCCTGTATCGAGTTGCGCATCGCGGCCGAGCGCCCAGACACGCGGCATTTGCGCCGCGGCGGCCGGCAGCAGCACGAGCGCGCGATCGAGCGGCGTGCTGTCGCTCCAGAGCTTGAGCCACGCGGCCCATTGAGCGGTGGTGAGCGGTACCGGCGGCGCGTCGGTAATGCGCGTTGCGCCGCACTCCCACAACAACGCGGCGATATCCTCCAGCGATGCCGTGCGCGCCAGTTCCATCGCGTCGTGTCCGCGATACAGCAAGCGGCCGTCGGCCACCAGCGTGATCGACGATTCGAGCACCGGCACGCCCCAGTCCAGCACCTTCTGCGCGACCTTGCCGGCGCGCTTGCCGTCTTCCTTGCGTTTGGCGAGGCGCCGTACTTCGGTGGCATCGTAGAGCCGGTGCTTGCCTTGAGCGTCCGGCGCCGAACGAAGCATGCCGCGGCTCACGTAGGCATAGAGCGTCGGCACGCTGATGCCGAGCGCGGCGGCGGCTTCGGTCGCAGTGAGGGAGTTCGAGGTTGGCATGGAAAAGCGCGGAAACCGAAGAAATCAATATATGTTGATTATCATAATCAAGATTGATTGCAGCGGGTCGGAATTCTAGACTCGGTTCACTTCCTTTCTGCTGCAACGTGAACGCCATGACCCCTGAACTCGCTCTCTCGTATCTGTGGAATGCCGCCGGCTGCGACCCGGCCGCGCTCGAATCCGTGTCGCTTGCCGGCGGCGATCCGGGGCTGCCGTCGGTGTATCGAGTCGGCACGTTGGCCTCGGCGACCATCGCCGCGACCGGCCTCGCTGCGGCCGAATGCCTCCGCTTGCGCACTGGTCGCCGGCAACGTGTCGCGGTGGAGATGCGGCGCGCGCTGGCGTCGTTTCGCAGCGAACGCTATTTGCGCGTAGACGACGGTCCGCCGCCCGCTTTGCGCGATCCGGTGACGGGTTTTTACGCGACCCGCGACGGCCGCTGGATCCAGTTGCACACGAATTTTCCGCACCACCTCGCCGGCGTGCTGAAGGTGCTCGGCTGCGCGAACGATCGAGGCGCGGTGGCTGCCGCGATTCGTGGCTGGGACGGCGCGGTGCTCGACCAGACGCTCGCCGACGCCGGCCTGTGCGCCGCGTTGATTCGTACACCCGACGAGTGGGCCGGGCTCGAGCAGGCGAAAGCAATTGCCGGGTTGCCGCTGTTCGAAATCGAGCGGATCGGCGACGCACCGGTTGAGCCGCTCGGACGGGGTGATGCGGATCGGCCGCTGGCCGGTGTGCGGGTGCTGGATTTGTCGCGGATCATTGCGGGGCCGGTGGCGGGGCGGGCGCTCGCGCAGCACGGCGCTGAGGTTTTACTGATCAACGGCCCGCATTTGCCGAATATTGCACCGTTGGTGATCGATAACGGACGGGGTAAGCGTTCGGCAGTGGTGGATTTGCGTGATGCGGCTGGGCGCGAGACGTTGCGTGGGTTGGCCGGTGGCGCGGACGTGTTTTTGCAGGCGTATCGGCCGGGGGCTTTGGCGGCGCGAGGGTTCGGTCCTTCAGATCTGGCGCGGGTGCGGCCGGGGATTGTTTATGTTTCCGTTTCTGCGTATGGACAGGAGGGGCCTTGGGCTGGGCGGCGCGGGTTTGATAGCCTCGTGCAGTCGGCTAGTGGGATTGCTTTTACTGAATGCCTGGCGGCGGCGTGGGATGAGCCTAAGCATTTGCCTTGTCAGGCGCTGGATCATGCTACTGGGTATTTGGCCGCCTTCGGCGCCATGGTCGCTCTTGGGCGGCGGGCCGCTGAAGGTGGGAGTTGGCATGTGAAGGTTTCGCTCGCGCAGACTGGGCGGTGGTTGCAATCGTTTGGTGTTCTACCCGAGGGGTGGAAGATCGATGACGTTTCTATCGATGATGTGCGCGACTGTTTGGCGCGCGTTGATTCGGAGTTTGGAAGTGTTTTGGGTGTTTTGCCTGCTGAGGTTTTGTCGGAGACGCCAGCTTATTTTGGGCTGCCGCCGGCTAGGGTTGGGGCGCATGAGGCTAAATGGAAATAGGGGTTTTTGCCTTTGGCGGCGGCATTCTTGTGTACGCCTGCGGTGTTGGCTTTTCTTTTGTTCTGTTTGTGCCTGCGCGGTGCTTTTTGTCTGTGTGCCTATGGCGTTGCCTTTCCTTGCTTTCTTAGTGGTCTATTAGCTTCGCCCCTGTGCGGGGCAGGCACTTACTTTCTTTGCCGCCGCAAAGAAAGTAAGCAAAGAAAGCGGCTTCACACCGCCAATTCTTAAGCGGGTCCCCTAGCTTGGAGGGGATAGTGGAGCATCTGGAATCGGTGTTCCCGCACACTCCGCGCTGGTGACAAGGCAGTCATACTTCCGGCGGCGCTGTGCGCGCCACGGCGGTACTTCATCAAACCGCCTGGCGGTTTGGGCGCCTGCGCCTGGTTCGGCGCGGGCCTGCCCTCGTGTCCCCAATGCCTCGCTAAGGCAAGAGCATCTCACTCGGAATGGTGACCGCACTCGCACACCCAGGCACGTCGCCTCGGTGAGGCGCCGAAGTGATTTGCGGCTTGCGCTTTATGGATTGCCGGAAAAGTAACGTCCAGCAGTTTATTCGGCGGGACGCAGAATGCCACGGCTTGAAAAGTACCGCCGCGGTTGCTCAACGTGCCGCGGAAACGACCAGATGGTTTTGTGAAGCACCACGTCGGCGCGCGCAGCGCCGCCGGAAGTATGACTGCCTTGTCACCGGCGCGGAGTGTGCGAGAACACCAATTCCAGATGCTCCACTATCCCCTCCAAGCCAGGAGACCCGCTTAAGTGTTAGCGGTGTGAAGCCGCTTTCTTTGCTTACTTTCTTTGCGGCGGCAAAGAAAGTAAGTGCCCGCCCCGCACAGGGGCGACGCTAATAGACCAATAAGAAAGCAAGGAAAGGCACCGCCGTAGGCACACAGAAACAAGCGCCGCACAGGCAAAAAACCCAAGAAAAGACCAACGCCGTAGGCACACAGACCATGTCACCGCTAAAGGCAAAAACTACTTCCTGAGCTCCGCGACAAAATCATAGTAATCATTCCGACAGTAAGTATCGGTCAACTCAATCGCCCGCTGATCAGCGGTATAACCGACGCGGGTTATCAACAACAACGCCTCGTTAGGGGCAATACTCATCTGCTGTGCGATTTCCTCACTCGCATTCACCGCCCGGAAATGCTGCAGCGCACGGACAATCGACAACCCGCGATTCTCCAGATACGTATACAAAGAATCGCCAATCGCCTGCGGATCAGGAATAACCGCCGCAGGAAAGGTGGAATTCTCCACAGCCATCACAATGCCGTCAGCCAACCGCAAGCGTCGCAGCCTGGTCACAGCCGCCGCAGGCGATAACCCAAGCTGAATCACCTCGTCCCGGTTAGCCGGCAGAATCTCTCGCGATAGCCACTTGGAGCTCGGCGTGAAACCGCGCCGCCGCAACATCTCGCTAAAACTCGACAGCCGCGACAGCGGATCTTCATAACGCGGTGTAATAAAACTCCCCGCACCCTGAGTGCGGCGGATCAAACCCTGCTCGACCAGCAAAGCAATCGCCTTGCGCGACGTGATCCGCGAGACGCCCAGCGCCTCGGATAGCACGCGCTCCGATGGAAGCGCCTCGCCAGCGTTCCAACGGTTCTCGTGAATCGCATTGCCGAGCTTGCGGGCAAGTTGCAAATATAGCGGCGTGTCGTTTTCCGGGTCCGGGCGCAGGTCGCGCCAGCGGTCTTCCGAGGCAGAGGTCATGGGGCTCACGCAAGAAGGGCAAGCGGCAATTCTATGACATCGGCGCGCTCCGTTATAGCGGGCTTTTGCCTGGTGGCCGATCTAATGCTCATTCAACAGCTAAACTCGTCACTAAAATGTCCACTGAAATGGGCGGCGCACGCGCGCGTCGTCGCACCGTCAGCCACCTCAAGGAGAAAGCATGACGACCGATATTGCCGCCGTGAGCTTGCCTGACGGCGAACGCATTCCGAAACTGGGGCAGGGCACGTGGGAGATGGGCGAGCAGCCGGCGCGGCGCTCCGCCGAAATCGCCGCGTTGCGCTGCGGCATCGAATTGGGTATGACGCTGATCGATACAGCGGAGATGTACGGCGATGGCGCCACCGAATCGCTCGTCGGCGAAGCGCTCAGCGGCCTGCGCGATCAGGTGTTTCTCGTCAGCAAGGTGTATCCGCATAACGCCAGCCGGCGCGGTGTGATCGCGGCCTGCGAACAGAGTCTCAAGCGTTTGAAAACGGATCGGCTCGATCTGTACCTGTTGCACTGGCCCGGCTCGGTGCCGCTCGCGGAAACCGTCGAGGGCTTCGAGGCGTTGCGCCGCGCGGGCAAGATCCGGCATTGGGGCGTGAGCAACTTCGATACCGACGATATGGAAGAACTCGTGGCGACGCCGGGTGGCGAAGCTTGTGCGACCAATCAGATCCTCTACAACGTCGCGCGCCGCGGGCCGGAATTCGACTTGTTGCCGTGGCTCGCCACACGCCATATGCCGGCGATGGCGTACAGCCCGGTCGATCATGCACGCCTGCCGAAGCGCTCGCCGCTCGACGACATTGCCGACGCGCGCGGCGTCTCGGTGTTTCAGGTGGCGCTCGCGTGGGTATTGCAGCAACCCGGCGTGTTCGCGATTCCGAAGGCGGCCCGCATCGAGCACGTGCGCGACAACCATCGCGCGTCGCAACTGCAACTCGGCGCCGATGAACACGCCGCCATCGACGCGTACTTCAAACCGCCGCGCAGCAAGCGTCCACTCGACATGCTGTAAGCCGAGCGGCGGCCGTCATCGAAACGCAGGCGGCCGTTTGCGGCGCCTCGACTCGTTGTGCCGGCGTCAGTTGCAGCCGTGGTGCATGTGCACGGAACCTAGTACGGCGACCTCCGCGGGGGTGTGCTTGAGCGAATCTTCGTTGACCTGGGCGGCATCGGCGACGAATTCATCGACGATCGACGACACCTGCGTGTTGCGCAGACACAGCGACACCCGTTGAGTTTCGTTAGCCGGCAGCGATGCACGCTGTCCGAGGAACAGCACGCCGTACTGATAGCCGCGGATGATGCCGCGAATCGCGCCGACGCATTGGCCCTGCGCGACATTGTCGTTTTTCTGCTTGCAAGTCTGCGCGAGCGAGTAGGCGGAGAAGGTCGGATCGACCGGCGGCGCAGCTTGCGACAGCGTTTGTGGCTGCGTTTGCGCCGATGTTTGCGCGGGCGTTTGTGCATGAGCGAGCGATGCGAGGCCGAGGGCGGCGACCATTAGCAGGCCAGCTGCTGTGCGCGCTGCGGAGTGGGGGACGTTTCGTTGCATGTTGTAGGGCCCTCATATCGAACGTTGAACTTGATATGAGGCAATCGCTGCGGTTTGGTTCCAGTCGCACCACGCTGCGATCGATTGTTTTGCTTTTAAGCGCGCGCGAGGTGATGGGTTGCCGCTCTGGCCGGCTTCCCTGCGCCGCTGTTCGCTGGCGAATACGACCGGTCTCGGGCGGTGACGCTCGACCGGGGGATCGAGACATCACCGCCGATGCCGGCGGGCTGCAGCCGGAATGCCGGCGTGTGTCATGAGCGACGGGTAGGGCGCGGGGGACCCCCTACCTGTGGAACGAACGCCTGCTAGTGTCCGCTCCCGCCGCCATTGCCTCCGCCGTTACCACTGCCGCCCTTGCCTCCGTGACCGCCGCCGAAGCCTCCGCCAAAGCCCCCGCCAAAACCGCCACCGAAGCCGCCGCCAAACCCACCACCGAAGCCACCACCAAAGCCACCACCAAAGCCACTACCTTTCCCACCGCCGTTAGCGCCACCGCCGCAACCGCAGCCACCATTTCCACCGCCGCTGCTTCCACCGCCGCTGCTTCCACCGCCGCTGCTTCCACCGCCGCTGCTTCCACCGCCGCTGCTTCCACCGCCGCTGCTTCCACCGCCGCTGCTTCCACCGCCGCTGCTTCCACCGCCGCTGCTTCCACCGCCGCTGCTTCCACCGCCGCTGCTTCCACCGCCGCTGCTTCCACCGCCGCTGTTTCCGCCGCCGCTGCTTCCACTGCCGCCCTTACCGCCGCCCTTACCGCCGGAGTTTCCGCTACCCGAGGCTGCCGCGCCGCCAGCACCATTGCCGCTCGCTCCCGCGCCACTGTTGCCAGAACTCGCCGCGCCGTTGCTGCCGCTCCCGCTCCCGCCGGCACGCTGCCCACACGCGGCGTTGTTCGGGCCGGTGCAGTCGCGTGGCTGAAAGACTGTGGCCGCATCGTCCGCAGCGTCGGCGGCAGTCATGATGCCGGGCGCTACGCCGGCGGCCGATGCGTTTGCGGCTACACCGGCGGCCACTGCGCCCGCCGCCGACCCGTCGTCCTGCCCGAGCTGCGTCGCACCAAGCGCACCGCTGGCAGGCAGCGGCGCCTCGGCAAGCACGATCCACTTGGGGATCACGTCGATAGAAGCCGGATACGCGGCCTCGGTCATCAGCAAAGCCAAGCCGGCCACAATCGCTGCACCCCGTACAACTCTGCAGCAGTACTGATTGAATGATCTTGTTTTCATCACATCTCTCCCCGAGGGAACACAGGCACCTCGCTGCCACCATCTCTCACGCTGATTCATCAGCGGCGGGCCTGTCTGGGCGCGGGCCTCGTCGCCCCCTCGAGTTTGTTGTGCAGATGCCGGTACAACACCTTCACTGTCTTCCCGGCTGTGTAGCCAGTGCGCTCATATGCGCTTCAGCAGTTTCGCGTCGATGCGCACAATCGCGCCTCGCCGCGCGGATGAGCATGTGGCAGCCGCGCTCCCGATTCCTTGGTCTTCAGTGTCTGGACCCACACTTAGCGATATCCATGCCATTGCCCGCGGAGCCTTGCGGCATGTGGCACTGGAGAGGGCAGTTCGATGCGCGCGAGAAAAAAACGCACGAAAACGTTTCGGCGATGAAACGAGCAGCAAGAAAGGCGCGTTAATCGTTGCGCGCGGCGCTTTCCGGCGCCTGGCCGGTGGCTTTGCCGTTGCCGTCGAGGACGACCGATTGCAGCACGCGCAATTCATCGACGGGGATATGGCAGCGGATCCGATGAACGGCCGGCCGGCCAGCGTCGTGGGCGTCGACATCGGCTTCGCGGAACGGCGGATCTTGCTGCTCGCAAATCGTCCCGAGCTTGCGCGGGCAACGCGTATGGAACACGCAGCCGGACGGCGGCGATGCCGGGCTCGGCAGATCGCCCGACAAGCGTATGCGTGCTTTGCTGTCGTGGCCGTCGAGCGTCGGTACCGACGATAAAAGCGCTTCGGTATAAGGATGATGCGGTCCGTCGAACACGGCGGCGGCAGGTCCGATTTCCAGCAGCCTGCCGAGGTACAGCACCGCGATGCGATCCGACAGATAGCGCACCACGTGCAGATCGTGAGAGATGAACACATAGCTCACGCCGCGTTCGCGCTGCAGATCGGCGAGCAGGTTCAGAATCGCGGCTTGCACGGAGACGTCGAGCGCGGAAGTCGGTTCGTCGCAGACCACCACACGCGGCTCGCCGGCGAACGCACGCGCGATCGCCACACGCTGCTTGAGTCCGCCTGACAGTTGCCGCGTGCGCGAGCCGAGATAGCGTTCGGGCAAACGTACGGCGGCCGTCAACGTGGCGAGCCGCTCGTCGATAGCAGGGCCGCGCAACGCGGTGAGGCGCGAGAGCGCGCGGCCGATCAGCCGCTTCACCGAATGCGCGCGATTGAGCGCCGAGTCCGGATTCTGGAACACGATTTGTAGCGACTTGACCTGCTCATCGTTGCGTCGTGTGACGCGTGCGGCGAGTTGCGCGCCGTCGAGTTCGAGCACACCGCCTGCATCCGGTGCAAGCAGGCCGAGCATCAGCTTGGCGAGCGTCGTCTTGCCGCTGCCCGATTCGCCGACAAGGCCGAGCGTTTCACCACTCGCGAGATCGATCGAGACATCGTCGACGGCGCGCAGCGGTGCACCGGAAACGTGGAAGGTCTTCGAGAGTTTTGCCGCGCGAAGCACGAGGCCCGGGCGCTCGCCTTCATGGGCCGCATTTTGCTGCGGCAGTGCTTCCGGCGTCACGCGCGGCAGTTCGGTTGCGCGTTCGTGGTGATGGCAACGCGACATCTGATCGCCGTGCGCGGCGCTCACCCGATAGGGTGGCGGCGCTTCGCGGCGGCAACGGTCGTCGGCAAGGCGGCAACGGTCCGCGTAGATGCAGCCTTGGGTGGCCGAGCCGGGCAATGGCAGGTGACCCGCGATCGTATCGAGCCGTTCGGTGTCCTTGCTGCGCCCGGCAGTGGGCAGGCAGCGCAGCAGTCCAACCGTATAAGGGTGGCGTGGCCGCGCGAACACATCCTGGGTCGCGCCTTCTTCGACCAGCTTGCCCGCATACAGTACGCCGACGCGCTCGCACATGCGCCCGATCACCGCGAGGTTGTGGCTGATGAACAGCACGGCGGTGCCGAGTTCTTCGCGCAGTTGCGCGACGAGGTCGAGCACTTCGGCTTCGACCGTGGCGTCGAGACCGGTGGTCGGTTCATCGAGAATCAGCAGCGCCGGGTTCGACGCGAGCGCCATCGCGATCACCACGCGCTGCTGCATGCCGCCCGACAGTTGATGCGGATAGCTGTCCATCACGCGCTCGGGCGCGGCGATGCGCACACGCTGCAGTATCTCGAGCGTGCGTTGCACGGCATCCTCACGTGAAACACCGGCGGCTTCGAATGCCTCAGTCACTTGCCGCGCGATCGTCAGCGACGGATTCAACGCACGGCCCGGATCCTGGTAGACGATCGAAATCGCGTTCGCGCGCATCCTGCGCAATGCATCGGCGTCGAGCTTCTGCACGTCCTGGCCGGCGATGATGATCTTGCCGGCCTTCACCTTGCCGTTGCGCGGCAAATAGCGCAGCGCCGCCATCGCCACCGTCGATTTGCCGCAACCGGATTCGCCGACGAGGCCGTACGCTTCGCCACGCCGCACACGAAACGACACGTCTTGCAGCACTTCGCGATCGCGTCCGCGGATCCGGTACGTGACCGTCAGACCGACGACGGTTAGCGCATCCGTGCGATCGCTCTTCGATACGTCGAAGGCGGGAAACGAAGCGGGCGGCGGGCCGTTCATCGGTCGAGGACTCCTTGCACGCTGTCGGCGATCAGATTTACACCGACCACCAGCGTGGCAATCGCGCCGGCCGCGAACACGACCGTCCACCATGCGCCGCCCGCCATCAGCGTGTATGACTCGGACAGCGCGAGCCCCCAGTCGGCGGAAGGCGGCTGAATGCCGAAGCCGAGAAACGACAGCGTCGCGACCGCGAAGATCGCGTAACCGAGGCGCACTGTCGCCTCGACGATGATCGGCGGCAGCACGTTCGGCAGGATCTCGGCGAACATGATGTACGGCGCGCGTTCGCCGCGCAGTTGCGCGGCGGCGACGTAGTCCAGATGCCGCTCGGCGAACACGGCGGCGCGTACTGTACGCGCGGTGATCGGCGTGAAGGTGATGCCGATCACGAGAATCACCGTGAAATTCGAGGCGCCGACCGCGGCCAGCGCGAGCAGTGCGACGATCACGAGCGGCAGCGCGAGCACGGCGTCGATCGCGCGGCCGACCACGTTATCGACCCAGCCCTCGAAGTAGCCGACGATCAATCCCAATGCGGTGCCCGCCAGCGTGCCGAGCAAGGTCGCCAGCGGCGCGATCGTCAGAATGTCGCGCGCGCCGACGATTACCCGCGAGAACACGTCGCGGCCGAGCTGGTCGGTACCGCACCAGTGCGTGCGGTCGGGCGGCATCAGCGAGTTGAGCGGATCGGACGCATACGGATCGATCCGCACGAACCATTGCCCGGCGATGGCGCAGACGATCCACCACGCGACGATCAGCACACCAATCACGAAAGTGGGCGAACGCAGCAGCACGCGCAACTGGTCGAAGCGCGGTTCGGTAGCCGGATGTGGAGTAGGCGGCGCGGCCGGCGGAACGATGGTGCTCATTCGGCGCCCCTCACCCGCAGCCGCGGATTGAGCAGCACATGCAGCGCATCGGCGACGAGATTGGCGACGGTGTAGATCACGCCGACCGTCAGCACGCCTGCTTCGAGCATCGGAAAGTCCTTGGCCTTCGCGGCGTTGTAGATCAGCGAGCCGATGCCTTGATAGTGGAACAGTGTCTCGACGACCACGAGGCCGCCGATCATGTAGCCGAGCTGGGTGGCGGCGACCGTGATGGTCGGCAGCAGCGCATTGCGCAATACGTGTCGCCAGATCACGGTGCGGCGCGGCAAGCCCTTGAGGATCGCGGTACGCGTGTAGTCGGCGTCGAGTGCTTCAACGGTGCCCGCGCGCGCCATTCGTGCGATGTAGCCGAAGAACACCAGCACCAGCGGCAGCACCGGCAGAATCAGATACCGCAGCTGTTCGAGCGCGCTCGCTTCGGGCGGATACGACGCTTCGATCGGCAGCCAGCGCAGCCACACGCCGAACACCAGAATCAGCACGATCGACGAGACGAACTCCGGCACCACGGTGGCCGACAAACCGGCGATGCTGATTGTGCGATCGAGCCAGCGGCCCGCATGCATCGCCGACCACACGCCGCCCGCAATGCCGAGCGGCACGACGACGATAAACGCGAGCAGGCCGAGCTTCGCCGAATGCGCCATGGCGTCGGCGATAAACGGTCCGACCGGCTCGCGGTACGCATACGAGAGCCCCATATCGCCACGCACGAAATGCGTGATCCATTCGATGTATTGCGTCAGCAGCGGCCGGTCCGCACCAAGCTGATGATTGAGCGCGGCCACCGCGCGTGCATCGGCAAGCGGCCCCAGTACCGCGCGGCCGATATCGCCGGGCAGCAACTGGCCGCCCGCGAACACGATCACCGACAGCAGCCACAGCGTGATCAACGACAAGCCTACGCGCGCCGCCAGAAAACGCACGATGCGGGCCGCGTTGCCGCCCGCGTTGCCACCCGAGGCACGAGGCGCGGAAGGGGTCACCGTGGTCGACATCGCAATCTCCCGCCAAAGCGCAGTGCGCTCACGCGCTCAACACCGCGCGGTCGAAATAGAGTTGCGCGAGCGCGGTGAAGCGCACGCCGTTCACGCCCTTGCGCATCGCGATCAACTGATCGTAGAAGAACGGAATGATCACGGGTGTTTCGTCGAGCAGCAGCGTCTGGATCTGTCCGGAGAGTTTCTTCTGCGAGCCGAGGTCGACTGCCGCGACGAACTGCGCGACCAGTTGATCGTATTGCGGGTTCCTGAAGTGCGCGGCGTTCCACGTGCCGTTGCTCGTGAGCGGCGCATTCAGAAACACGTTCGGCACGCCGCGATGACCGTAGTCGGTAATGCCGAGCGGCGAATCGAGCCAATCCGATTTGCCCGGCGTGCCCGCGCCGTAATACAGCGACTGGCTCTCGACCTTCAGGTTGATGCGCACGCCGATCGCCTTCGCCGCGTTCTGCACGACAACGGCAAGGTCGGGAATCTCCATGTACTTTTCGGTTGTGAGCGTCACGTCGAAACCGTTCGGCACGCCCGCTTGCGCAAGCAACTGCCTGGCCTTCGCGACGTCGATCCTGCGTTGCGCGACGCCCGCGTCCGAGGACGGAAACACCGGCGCAAACGGGCTGTCGTTGCCGAGTTGCGCACGGCCCTTGAACAGGCCACGCACCAGCACGTCGCGATCGAGCGACAACGCCAGCGCCTGGCGCACGCGCTTGTCTTTGAACAGCGGATTGTCGTTGCGCATATGGATCTGCCGATGCGCGCTCGACTTCACGCCGACTGCCTTGAAGTCGGGATTGTTCAGAATGCCGGCGCCGCCCTGCACGGTAAAGGTGCCCATCACATCGGCCTGGTGGCCCTGCAGCGCGAGCATCTGTGCCTGTTCGTCGGCGTAGAACGAGAACTGTACGCGTTGCGGTAACGCTTTGTCGCCCCAGTAATCTGGATTGCGCACGAACGACGCGCCGACCTTCGCCTGATATTTTTCGAGCTTGAACGGACCGGTGCCGATGAAGCTCTTTTCATAGCCACCCGCATAGTTCGCCGGCAGGATCACGGCGTTGTAATTGTCGGAGGAAACGTAATACGGGAAGTTGCCGTTCGGGGCGTCGAGATGAAACGCCACGGTCTGGTCATCGACCACTTTCGCGCCGCCTTTCGACAGCACGCCCTTTAGCACCGAGAGCGCCGCCGAACCGCTGGCCGGATCGGCGAGACGATCGAAGGTGGCGACCACATCTTTCGCCGTGAACAGCTGGCCGTCGTGGAACTTGACGTTCGGGCGCAGCTTGAAGGTCCATACGTCGCCCTTATCGTTCGGCTTCCACGACAGCGCCAGCGCGGGCTTCAGCATGAGGCGCTCGCCGTCGTCGTCGATCAGGAATTCGCCGGTTTGATTCAGTAGCGCGAGACTCGCGGCGTCGGTGACGGTCAACGGATCGACCGCGCCGGCAGGCGTCAGATGAGCGACGCGGATCGTCGCGTTAGACGGGCTCTGCGCGCCTTGCGCACGCGCTTGCGGCGCGTTCAGGATGCCGCCGCCAACCAGCGACAAACCGATCACGCTCGCGTAGCGCAGCAGCTCGCGGCGCGAGATGCGGCCCGCGAGGAATTCGTCGATGGCGTGGTTGCCGTAGGGGTCGGCGGTACGGCGGGCTGTGTCGAGTTGGGGAAATCGGTCCGCGGGAGTCTTCATCGATGGAGTGTCCAGTCCGTTCTGCTGTCGGTTCTGAAGGGCCGCGCCGGATGCACGCGACAGGGCGATGTTATTGCTATGGCAAAAAGCGCAACGACGAAAAGCGGTTTCAGTGTAAGCGATTGCCCGCGAATTCGGAGCACCTGCGAGGGCGTCAGGTTCACGTTTGGCAGATAAAAGGGTCGGCGTGTGTCGTGACGACAACGCTTGTTGAAACCGCCGTGCGGCGTACGGCGCGCGACGCCCGACGCCCGACGTGGCTGATGCCGCAGCGCGGGAATCGCTGCGGCCGTGCGATCCTTACCGATAGCCTGCCGGAAACAAGGTGGATTTACCTTGCCGCCGTGGCGGGGCGGCGCCAGCGATGGAACAGCACCGAGCCGATCCAGCACGCCATGAACGTCGCGACGATGCCGTAACCGAGCACGCCGAAGCGCTCGTTGAGGCTCGCGGCCGCATCCCATATGCCGCCGCTCAAACCGAGTTTGTCCGACAGCAGGCCCAATACTTCGACGCCGCCGATCACGATCGCCACCGCCGCCGATACGAACGTGATGCTCGCGTTGTAGTAGAGCTTGCGTTTCGGGTCGTCCATCGCCCAGCCGTACGCGTGGACCATCAACACGTTGTCGGTCGAATCGACCAGCGTCATGCCGGCGGTGAAGAGCGCCGGAAACACAAGAATCGAATAGAGCGGCAGACCTTTGCCCGCTTCGGCCGCGGCAATCGCCAGCAGGCCGATCTCGGTCGCGGTGTCGAAGCCGAGTCCGAACAGCACGCCGACCGGGTACATGTGCCAGCTTTTCGTCACGAGCCGGAACATCGGCCGCAATGCACGCGACAGCAAACCGGCGGGCGCGATGGTGTCCGTCGTTTCAGCAGTCAGTTCGCCGCCACGTTGGACGTGACGGTAACGGCGCCAGACGTCGCGCAGAATCACGAGGTTCACGCATGCCAGCGCCAGCAGAAAGACCGCCGATACGATGGTGCCGACGGCGCCGCCCACTGCCTTGAAGGTTTCGAAGCGGCCCTGCAGCGAATGCGCGGTCCACGCAATGCCGATCGTCGCCGCGATCACGATCGACGAGTGACCCAGCGAGAACGACAGGCCGACGCCGAGCGGGCGTTTACCCGCTTGCATCAGCTTGCGCGTGACGGCGTCGATCGCTGCGATGTGGTCTGCATCGACCGCGTGACGCAGCCCGAAACCATACGCGAGCAGCGCGGTGCCGAGCAGCAGCGGATAGTGGCGAAACGCGATCAGCGCCCACGCCCACGCGCCGAGATTGGCGGCGATCAGGACGGCATACAGCGTGATGAGGCGAGGGCGTAGCGAAGCGGTCGGCGTCATGAGTCGCGTCGGGAAGAATTAATGATCGTGCGGATGCTTGTGAATCGGATCGACCCAGTAGACCGTTTCCGGCGCTTCGACCGCGTCGATGTTCAGGTTCACCACCACCGCCTCGTTGTCGCTGCGCACCAGCACGCATTCGAGCGGATCGTCGGTGCTCGCATTGATTTCCTGATGCGGCACGTAGGGCGGCACGAAAATGAAGTCGCCCGGACCGGCCTCGGCGGTGAACTCGAGATGCTCGCCCCAGCGCATGCGTGCCTGGCCGCGCACCACGTAGATCACGCTTTCGAGCGCGCCGTGATGATGCGCGCCGGTCTTCGCATTCGGATGGATCGTCACGGTGCCGGCCCAGAGTTTTTGCGCGCCGACCCGCGCCGCGTTGATCGCGGCCGCGCGATTCATACCCGGAGTCTGCGCGGTGTTGCTGTCGAGTTGATCGCCTTTGATGACCTTGACGCCGTGTTCGCGCCAGTCGATGGACGCCGACGCTTGCTCGTCACGGTAATGCGGGTGTTCGTGCTCCTGGCTCATGGTGTGTCTCCTCGTGGGCGTGAATCCGGACGATAAACGCGGCGCCGTCTGACATTTTTGCACGTTCAAAAACGCGTGTGTGGCTGGGTGTGGCTCGGTGTGGCTGTCTGTAACCAAGAGGCGTGAGCGGCATCGCGGACGAAAAAAAGCCCGTCAACAAGGGACGGGCTTTAGCGTTTGCCTAAGTGCAAGTGCAGCACATGACGTGTTGCGCAAGCTTCAGCGCTTACCGCTTACTTCTGTTTCGCGTTGATCACGGCTTCGGCTACGTTGTTCGGCGTTTCAGCGTAGTGCTTGAACTCCATCGTGTACGTCGCGCGGCCTTGGGTCGCCGAACGCAGCGACGTCGAGTAACCGAACATTTCCGCAAGCGGCACTTCGGCGCGCACCAGTTTGCCACCGCCGCCGGCGATGTCTTCCATCCCTTGCACGAGTCCACGACGGCTCGACAGGTCGCCCATCACGTTGCCCATGAAGTCTTCCGGTGTTTCCACTTCGACGGCCATCATCGGTTCGAGCAGTACCGGCTTGGCGCGGCGCATGGCTTCCTTGAACGCGATCGAACCGGCCATGCGGAACGCGTTTTCGTTCGAGTCCACGTCGTGGTACGAACCGAAGGTCAGCGTGACCTTCACGTCGACCACCGGATAGCCTGCTAAAACACCGGCCTTCAGCGTTTCCACAATGCCCTTGTCGACCGCCGGGATGAACTCGCGTGGGATCACACCGCCCTTGATCGCGTCGACGAACTCATAGCCCTTGCCTTGCGGCGCCGGTTCGAGCGTGATCACCGCGTGGCCGTACTGGCCGCGGCCGCCCGACTGCTTGACGAACTTGCCTTCGACATCCTCGACCTTGATGCGCACCGTTTCGCGGTACGCGACCTGCGGCTTGCCGACCGTCGCTTCGACGCCGAACTCGCGCTTCATCCGGTCGACCAGAATTTCCAGGTGCAACTCGCCCATCCCGGAGATGATGGTCTGGCCGGATTCTTCATCCGTTTGCACGCGGAACGACGGGTCTTCCTGCGCCAGGCGATTGAGCGCGATACCCATCTTTTCCTGGTCGACCTTGGTCTTCGGCTCGACTGCCTGCGAGATCACCGGCTCCGGGAAGATCATCTTTTCAAGGATGATCACGTGGTTCGGATCGCACAGCGTGTCGCCCGTGGTCGCTTCCTTCAGGCCGACCGCCGCGGCGATGTCGCCCGCGTAGACTTCCTTGATTTCCTTGCGCTCGTTCGCGTGCATCTGCAGGATCCGGCCAAGGCGTTCCTTCTTTTCCTTGATCGCGTTGTAGACGGTGTCGCCCGAATTCACCACGCCCGAATACACGCGGAAAAAGATCAACTGGCCGACGAACGGGTCGGTCATGATCTTGAAGGCGAGGGCGGAGAACGGATCGTCGTCTTTCGGATGACGCTCGATTTCGTTGTCGTGCTCGTCGTGACCGGTGATCGCGGGGATGTCGAGCGGCGACGGCAGATAGTCGATCACCGCGTCGAGCATGGCCTGCACGCCCTTGTTCTTGAACGCGCTGCCGCACAGCATCGGCACGATCTCGTTGGCGATCGTGCGCACGCGGATACCGTGCTTGATTTCCTCTTCGGTCAGCGTTTCGCCGCCCAGGTATTTCTCGAGCAGCTCCTCGCTCGCTTCAGCGGCGGCCTCGACCATCTTGTCGTGCCATTCCCTGGCGGTGGCCGCCAGCTCTGCCGGGATATCCTTGTACTCGAACTTGATGCCCTGGTTCTCCTCGTCCCAGACGATCGCTTTCATCTTGACGAGATCGACCACGCCCTGGAAATGCTCTTCCGCGCCGATCGGAATCTGGATCGGCACGGCGACGCCCTTCAGACGATCGCCGATCTGCCTCTGCACGCGGAAAAAGTCCGCGCCGACGCGGTCCATCTTGTTGACGAATGCAATGCGCGGCACCTTGTATTTGTTCGCCTGGCGCCACACCGTTTCGGACTGCGGCTGTACGCCGCCGACCGAGTCGTACACCATGCAGGCGCCGTCGAGCACGCGCATCGAGCGCTCCACTTCGATCGTGAAGTCGACGTGGCCCGGGGTGTCGATGATGTTGATCCGGTGTTCCGGATAGTTGCCGGCCATGCCTTTCCAGAAGGCGGTAGTAGCCGCCGACGTGATGGTGATGCCGCGCTCCTGCTCCTGTTCCATCCAGTCCATCGTCGCCGCACCGTCGTGAACCTCGCCGATCTTGTGGGTCACGCCGGTGTAGAACAGGATGCGTTCAGTGGTGGTGGTTTTACCGGCATCGATGTGAGCGCTAATGCCGATATTTCGGTAGCGCTCGATGGGGGTCTTGCGGGGCACGTGAACCTCCTTGGAATAGCGCGCCTGAAGGCGCTTGCCGGGCGGCAGTCTGTGCTGCCCGGGCAGTCTGGGTGCTGCGGTGTCAAGAATACTAGGATAGCGCGTCGGCCCGTCTTTTGCAGGAATCTTGCCAGCCGGATCCGAGCGCCTGCTGGCGGGGCTTCGGCGGCCGGAACGGCGCGCGCCGGGCAAATGAAAAAGCCGGCGCCCTGTAAAAGGCACCGGCTTTTTTGAAGCAGCGGTTGATGAAGCGGCGGGCGCCGCCATGGTCGACGCAACTTATTGCGCGGCCGGCAACCCCTGGATCTTCATCCCCGGTTTGATGCCCTTCGACGTGAACCAGCCTTTGCTCATCTCCAACGCATACACGCCGTTGTTCTTCGGGCAGTGATTGTTGGTGGTCTCGGCCTGCATCTCGTCAATGTCGGTGACCGTGCCGTCGGCGCGCATGAATGCGATCGACAGCGGGATCAACGTGTTCTTCATCCAGAAGCAATGCCCTGCGTTTTCATTGAAGACGAACAGCATGCCTTCGTTCGGTGCGAGGTTCGTGCGATACATCAAACCTTGCTCGCGATCCGCGTCGTTAGCGGCGACGGCGGCGTCGATCACGAACATGCCCGCTGTCAGCTTTGCGCGCGGAAAATCGCCGGGCTGCTTCGCACCGGCCGGCATCTGCTGCGCATGGGCGGGAAGAGCGGTAGTGGCGGCGAACGACAGTGCCGCGAGCGGCAGTGCAACGGCAAACGCGAAACGCGCAATCAACGAGCGCATGGAAAATCGCACGGCATGACTCCTGGCTGGAAATTAACCCGCGAATGTTACGCGAGCGCGTCAAAAACAAAAAGGCAGATTGCCTTGCGGCGATCTGCCTTTCAACGCCGTAAGAACGGCAATGAAGCGAGTTCTTGACTGCGTTTTTACAACAAACTTACTCCGAAGCGCCCGAAGCTGCAGCAGCTGCTGCTGCCTTCTTGTGCGACTTCTTGTGAGCGTGGTGCTTGGTGCTCTTCTTTGCCGACGAAGCTGCTGCTGCCGGAGCTGCCATCGGAGCGGCCGAAGCTGCTGCCGGTGCCGAAGCTTGTGCGAATGCTGCCGTTGCGAAGAGACCAGCGACCAGAGCGGCGATCAGTTTGTTCATTTTGTGAATCCTCAGCTTTAGTTAATTAACCAAATGACCCGGCTATATGTAGAGTCATGTCGGTAAACGTGCCATCCACCTTTCGGTTGACAGCCGCATCGAACAAATTTTTCGACGCGTCTGCTTTAGCGCTCAGACTCCCTGTGCCTCCCGCAAAAGCGGCTTGCACAAAGGCCCTTAAGGCTGAATGCCGGATAGCTTCGGGCGGCATCTGCGTCGAATAACGCGTGAGCTCGCGCACCGGTTGACGTAATTTTTCGCGAATGTTTATTCGTCGACACGCGAATGGAAATGGATCGCCAGCCAGTGCGCGTGGCCGCTATTGTTTCACGCGTGTTTCACAGCAGTTTCACGCGGAATTTTATATGCGAATACAACGAGTTAGCTTTTTCGATTCAGATGCAAAAATACACTACGTGTGTATGCAAAGTGGTTCAAACGATGCCGTCCCACGGCGCCTTAAGCGGCAATTCTGCGCTCTCGCCAGGTTGCAGCCCGAGCGAAAAAATATCGAGCGCGCCCACGCCGACGCGGACGAGGCGCAGCGTCGGAAAACCCACCGCCGCGGTCATACGGCGCACCTGGCGGTTCTTGCCTTCGGTGATCGACAACTCGATCCACGTGGTCGGAATCGCGGCGCGATAGCGAATCGGCGGGTTGCGTGTCCATAGTGCGTCAGTCGGTTCGACATATTCGGCGCGGCACGGCCGTGTGACGTAGTCGCCGAGATCGATGCCGCGCGCGAGCTTCTTCAGGGTGGCCTGATCGACCGCGCCTTCCACTTGCGCCCAATAACGTTTGACCAGTTTGTGACGCGGCTCGGCGATGCGCGCCTGGAGTGCGCCGTCGTCGGTGAGCAGCAGCAGCCCTTCGCTGTCCGAGTCGAGCCGGCCCGCCGGGTAGACGCCGGGCACCTTGACCCAGTCGGCCAGCGACGCGCGCGTTTCGTGCGGCGAAAACTGGCAGATGGTGCCGAACGGTTTGTTCAAAGCGAGAAGACGCATACGGGATCGGTGAAAGACGCGCGTGCCGGCCAGGGAAGCGCCGTTCAGGCCTTGAGCAGCGCGGGTTCAATAGTAAATGGCGGGATAATAATGCATAACAAGCGGCGGCAAGTCTTTTATCTTATATAAGACATAAAGGCAAGAAACGCTTCGGCGTGCATGTAATGTAGGAAAACCCCGACCCGCGGCCGGGCTCGCTCCAGCATCGGCGTGGGCTAGAATAGCGGCCTGGCCGCCTGCGGGCGTCCAGCATGCGCGTAGCGAGGAGCGCCCGGTTTCGCAGTCTCCCATCAGCTTTCAGCACAGCCTTCACTGGAGTCCGATCATGCCGTATCAGCACATCAAGGTTCCGACCGGCGGTGACAAGATCACTGTCAACGCAGATTTCTCGCTCAACGTTTCCGACCAGCCGATTATTCCGTTTATCGAAGGCGACGGCACAGGCGCCGACATCACCCCGGTGATGCTCAAGGTGGTGGATGCGGCAGTTGAAAAAGCGTATGCAGGCAAGAAGAAGATCCACTGGATGGAAATCTACGCCGGCGAGAAGGCAACCAAGGTGTACGGCCCGGACGTGTGGCTGCCGGAAGAATCGCTGCAGGTGCTGAAAGAATACGTCGTGTCGATCAAAGGTCCGCTCACCACGCCGGTGGGCGGCGGCATCCGTTCGCTGAACGTCGCGCTGCGTCAGGAGCTGGATCTGTATGTCTGTTTGCGCCCGGTGCAGTACTTCAAGGGCGTGCCTTCGCCGGTGCGTGAACCGGAAAAGACCAACATGGTGATTTTCCGCGAGAACTCGGAAGACATTTACGCCGGGATCGAATGGGCGGCGGAATCGGAACAGGCCAGGAAGGTCATCAAGTTCCTGCGGGAAGAAATGGGTGTGAAGAAGATCCGCTTCCCGGAAACGTCGGGCATCGGTATCAAGCCGGTGTCGCGCGAGGGCACGGAGCGTCTGGTGCGCAAAGCGATCCAGTACGCGATCGACAACGAGCGCCGCTCGGTCACGCTCGTGCACAAGGGCAACATCATGAAGTTCACGGAAGGCGCATTCCGCGACTACGGTTATGCGCTGGCGCAGAAGGAATTCGCCGCGGAGCTGATCGACGGCGGCCCGTGGATGAAGATCAAGAACCCGAAAACGGGTGGCGACATCGTGATGAAAGACGTGATCGCCGATGCGTTCCTCCAGCAGATCCTGCTGCGTCCGGCGGAATACGACGTAATCGCCACGTTGAACCTGAACGGCGACTACGTTTCGGACGCGCTGGCTGCGCAAGTCGGCGGTATCGGTATCGCGCCGGGCGCGAACATGTCGGATTCGGTCGCGATGTTCGAAGCCACGCACGGTACGGCGCCGAAATACGCGGGCAAAGACTACGTGAACCCGGGTTCGGAAATTCTCTCGGCGGAAATGATGCTGCGCCACCTCGGCTGGACTGAAGCGGCGGACCTCATCATCAAGTCGATGGAGAAGTCGATCCTGCAAAAGCGGGTCACGTATGACTTCGCGCGTCTGATGGAAGGCGCGACGCAAGTATCGTGCTCGGGTTTTGGTCAGGTGATGATCGAGAATATGTAAGCGATTCGAGCTGGTTTTCCCCAGCCTGGAATAGGACCCCGGCGCCGTGAGGCGGCCGGGGTTTTTGTTTTTTAGCGTGGAACATGGGTGGACGCGATTCAAGCGGGAGGTAAAAGCAGCTTGCGTTATGATTCTTCGACTACCTGCTTTTCGCGCATCGTACCTATTCATTCTGCAATGACCTCCGTGTGGCGAATCCTCATCGTGCTGACCCTCGCGTTGCTTGCGACGCAAGGTGCGTTCGCGCACGAACATGTCGCTGCGCCGATGCAAGGCGCTCGCGCGATGCAGACCGTCCAACCCGCCGACGGTGCGTTCGCCACCGTCGGTGAAACCGCACACCGCGCCAGCATGGCCGCCGCCGGGATGCCCTGTCGGCACGATCATTCTTTGTGCTGCTCGAACGCGTGCGGCGTGCATTGCGGCGCACTGTTCGTCGTGTTTGCTTTCGAGCCGCGCGCGTCCGGCGCGTCGCTGCCGCAAGCGCTTGCCGAACCGCAGCGCGCCGGTGTCATTCATGCGCCCCTGTTACGGCCGCCGATAGGCTGATCGTTGTGCGCGCACGCCGCGCACGCCACAAGGTGAAGGTCGCGCTTCCCATAGGCCGACCCTTGAACGATCGAGCGTGGACTCGCCCCGGCGCCTGTCCCGCTATCTGAACAAAACAGAGGAAATCATCGATGATTCGCAGGCAATTTCTCGCCCGCGCGCTGAGCGCGGCAGCCGCGTCGTTGTTCGCGCGCAGCGCGTTCGCACAGCATGACGCCGATTCGATGCACAAGATGTCAGGCATGGACGATATGAGCGGCATGGACATGTCCGATATGCCGTCGATGTCCGCGCACAAAGCGGCCAAGCCGGCGGCCGCGCCACTGGCCGCGCCTGACGCACTTCCGGCCGGCGCGCCGCTCGCCACTTTACGTACGCTCGCCAACGAAAGCCGTGAGCCTGGCGTGTTCCGCGCGACCTTGGTCGCGCAACCGGTCAAACGCAAGCTGCTGCCCGGCAAACCGCTCACCACCTTCTGGCAATACGACCAGGGCGGCGCGAACGCCGGCGTTACGCAGACCGCGGGTCCAGTCGTCGGTCCGTTGATCGACGTTCGCGAAGGCGACACGGTCGAGATCCGCTTCGTCAACCGTCTGCCGCAAGCGTCGACGATTCACTGGCACGGCTTGCCGGTGCCGCCCGACCAGGACGGCAATCCTTCGATACCGGTCGCGCCGGGTGCTTCGCATGTGTACCGCTTCACGTTGCCGCCAGGCAGCGCCGGCACCTACTGGTATCACCCGCATCCGCACATGATGTCGGCGGAGCAGGTATTTCGCGGGCTGGCCGGACCCATTGTGGTGCGCGCCGCCGACGATCCGCTTTCAGCCTGGCCCGAGCGCCATCTGTTCTTCTCGGACCTGAAACTCGCCAGTGACGGCACCATTCCGCCGAACGACATGATGGACTGGATGAACGGCCGTGAAGGCCAGTTCGTGCTGGTCAACGGCGCGCGCCGTCCACGCATCGAGGTAACGAACGACGAGCGCTGGCGTCTGTGGAATGGATGCAATGCCCGCTATTTGAGATTTTCGCTCGGCGCCGGGCAGCATTTTGCGCAGGTCGGCACGGACGGCGGCCTGCTGGAGCAACCGCGCGACGGACTCACGGAATTGTTGCTGGCGCCTGGCGAGCGCGCCGAGGTGATCGTCCGCGCGGGCGCGAACCCGTCGCAGGCGGTGCTGAGCGCCGACGTCTACGACCGTCGCAAGATGGCGATGTCGCACGGCAGCTTGCCGCCCGACCCAGCCCATGCGCTCGCCGACGTTAGCTTTAATCCGCCATCTGGCGTCAAGGCGCGCGAGTTGCCGGCGACGTTGCGCCCGGTGCCGCCGCTCGGCGCGCCGGCCGCGAAGAAATCCGTGGTGTTCTCGGAGCAGATGGACATGGCCGCGATGCACGACCCGAAGGCGTCAGCCGCGCATGGCGACACAATGCCCGCCGGTATGACTTTCATGATCAACGGACAGGTTTTCGACCCATCGCGCATCGTGTTGACCAGCCGGCGCGACGCAGTCGAACTCTGGTCGATCGAAAACCGCACCGACATGGATCATCCGTTCCATCTGCACGGCACGCAGTTTCAGATTGTCGAGCGGGAGCGGGGCGGCGCGGTCACGCCCGAGCCATATCGGGCGTGGCGCGATACGGTCAATGTGCAGCCGGATGAGATCGTGCGGATCGCCACCGTGCAGCGGATGGCCGGCGAGCGCATGTTCCATTGCCACATCCTCGAACACGAGGACCTCGGCATGATGGGCATGCTGAAAGTGGTGTGACGCGTGCGGTGAGCGCTCAACAGGTTTAGAAGGGGAAGCCAAAAAAAAGAAACCCGGCACGAAGCCGGGTTTCCAGGGAACGGGAATCGAACAGATTCAGGCGGGTGCCTGGATGTTCGATGCCTGCTTGCCTTTCGGGCCTTGCACGACCTCGAAGGTTACTTTTTGACCTTCCTTGAGGGTTTTGAACCCATTCATCTGGATGGCCGAGAAGTGTGCAAACAGATCCTCACCACCTTCATCAGGCGTAATGAATCCGAAACCTTTTGCGTCATTGAACCATTTGACCGTACCAGTTGCCATTCCAACTTCCCCTGTAACTCATGTCACTACCACGAGCCCTCGAAAAGCTCCACGACCACAATGCAGCCGCTCCCTCCTCACAAGCTCACCATCGGCATTTTTTCGAAATTATGGCTCGGTGAAAAAAGTGCCAGCTTGATTGTTGAGGCTCTTTATTCGAGTGTCAAGAAAATTTTGAGACGCTCGTTGCCCCGTTGCAAACAGTCGATTTCCAGGGTTTTTCCCGCTTTTGTTATGTGCGGTTGCGCAAGCGTGCCGTCTTGAAAAGTCGCATAATCGACTCACCTGCTGTTCTGCGGGTCGCCCGCTGCTGGCAACCCGCTCCGGCAGGTTGTGCGATACTCGATCCGACTGCGGCGCAGCACGGCCGCGAAGCATCACTGGATAGGGGCCGGCTCCGCAATCGGCTCGTGAAATGACGCACGTCTGGGGGTATTACCCATCAGGCGGCAGCGAACGGGCTCACCGGCCGGACGGTCGGGTTTTGACAGGATTGCGGGCCTGTCCTAGTTGTTTAGAATGGGTGTATGGCGATTATCCCGGACAAGCAGGACGGCACCGTACTGGAGCGGCAGGAAAAGAAGCTGAAGCCGCCTTCCATGTACAAGGTGGTGCTGTTGAATGACGACTTCACGCCAATGGAATTTGTCGTGATGATCGTGCAGGAATATTTCAATAAAGATCGTGAAACCGCAACGCAGGTTATGTTGAAGGTGCATCGCGAAGGCAGGGGAGTTTGTGGGGTCTATACGCGGGACATCGCGTCGACCAAAGTCGAGCAAGTCGTTACCCACGCACGGCAGGCCGGGCATCCGCTGCAGTGTGTGATGGAGGAAGCATGATTGCCCAGGAACTGGAAGTCAGCCTGCACATGGCGTTCATGGAAGCACGCCAGGCGCGGCACGAGTTCATCACGGTCGAACATCTTTTGCTGGCACTGTTGGACAATCCGACAGCCGCGGAGGTGTTGCGTGCATGCGCGGCCAATATCGAGGATCTGCGCCAGAACCTGCGCAACTTCATTCATGACAACACGCCTACCGTGCCCGGCACGGATGACGTCGACACGCAGCCCACGCTGGGTTTCCAGCGTGTGATTCAGCGCGCGATCATGCATGTGCAATCCACCTCGAATGGCAAGAAGGAAGTCACCGGCGCGAACGTGCTGGTGGCGATCTTCGGCGAGAAGGATTCGCACGCGGTGTACTACCTGCAACAGCAGGGCGTGACGCGCCTCGACGTGGTGAACTTCATCTCGCACGGCATTGCGAAGACCAGCAGCACGGACGCCGCGAAAGCGAGCGACGCGAATGCCGAGTCCGACGAGGCCGCCGCTCAGAAGGAAACCCCGCTGGCCCAGTTCACGCAGAACCTGAACCAGATGGCGAAAGACGGCCGCATCGATCCGCTGATCGGGCGCGAGTCGGAAGTCGAGCGCGTGGTGCAGGTGCTGTGCCGTCGCCGCAAGAACAATCCGCTGCTGGTCGGTGAGGCCGGCGTCGGCAAGACGGCGATCGCCGAAGGGCTCGCCTGGCGCATCACGCGCGGCGAAGTGCCGGACATCCTGGCGGATGCGCAGGTGTATTCGCTCGACATGGGCGCGCTGCTCGCCGGCACCAAGTATCGCGGCGACTTCGAACAACGCCTGAAGACGGTCCTCAAGGAATTGAAGGAACGTCCGCACGCGATCCTGTTCATCGACGAAATTCATACGCTGATCGGCGCGGGTGCTGCATCGGGCGGCACGCTGGACGCATCCAACCTGCTGAAGCCGGCGTTGTCGTCGGGCACGCTCAAGTGCATCGGCGCGACGACCTTCACTGAGTATCGCGGCATCTTCGAAAAAGACGCGGCATTGTCGCGCCGGTTCCAGAAGATCGACGTGACCGAGCCGACCGTCGAGCAGACGGTGGCGATCCTGCGTGGTCTGAAGTCGCGTTTCGAAGAGCATCACGGCGTGAAGTATTCGTCGGGTGCGTTGTCGGCGGCGGCTGAGTTGTCAGCACGCTTCATTACAGATCGTCATTTGCCGGACAAGGCGATCGACGTGATCGACGAAGCTGGCGCGGCGCAACGCATCCTGCCGAAGTCGAAGCAGAAGAAGACCATCGGCAAGAACGAGATCGAAGAAATCATCTCGAAGATTGCCCGCGTCCCGCCGCAAAGCGTGTCGCAAGACGATCGCAGCAAGCTGCAAACGCTGGATCGCGATCTGAAGAGCGTGGTGTTCGGGCAAGACCCGGCTATCGACGCGCTGTCGGCCGCGATCAAGATGGCGCGCGCAGGTCTCGGCAAGCTGGACAAGCCGATCGGTGCGTTCCTGTTCTCCGGCCCCACGGGCGTCGGCAAGACGGAAGTGGCAAAGCAACTGGCGTTCACGCTGGGGATCGAGTTGATCCGCTTCGACATGTCGGAATACATGGAGCGTCATGCGGTGAGCCGTTTGATCGGCGCGCCGCCGGGCTACGTCGGTTTCGACCAGGGTGGTCTGCTGACCGAAGCCGTCACGAAGAAGCCGCATTGCGTGCTGCTGCTCGACGAAATCGAGAAGGCGCATCCGGACATCTACAACGTGCTGCTGCAGGTGATGGACCACGGCACACTGACGGACAACAACGGTCGCAAGGCGGATTTCCGTAACGTCATCATCATCATGACGACGAACGCGGGCGCCGAGGCAATGGGCAAGTCGGTGATCGGCTTCACGAATCGCCGGGAAACCGGCGACGAAATGGTCGACATCAAGCGCATGTTCACGCCGGAGTTCCGTAACCGTCTGGACGCGACGATCAGCTTCCGCTCGCTCGATGAAGAAATCATCATGCGCGTGGTCGACAAGTTCCTGATGCAGCTGGAAGATCAGTTGCATGAGAAGAAGGTCGATGCGCTCTTCACCGACGCGCTGCGCAAGCATCTCGCCAAGCACGGTTTCGACCCGTTGATGGGCGCGCGGCCAATGCAGCGTCTGATCCAGGACACGATCCGTCGTGCGCTGGCCGACGAGCTGCTGTTCGGCAAACTGATGAACGGCGGTCGCGTGACCGTGGACGTCGATGCGGAAGACAAGGTGCAACTGACTTTCGACGAGCATCCGGCGCCGCGCAATCCGAATCCGGAAGCGGTCGAAGTCGAGTAAGGGCGAAGTTGACACTTCGTTTCAGTTGAAAGCAGAACGGCGCGGGTTGAATCCCGCGCCGTTCTGCTTTTTGCATTTCAATTTACTTCGCGTAGCAACCACGCCGCCAGGCGATAGATCAATGCTTGCCGGTGCTGCCGAAACCGCCCGCGCCACGCTCGCTTTCCGCGAAATCGTCGACGATGTTGAACGCGGCCTGCATGACCGGCACGATCACGAGTTGCGCGAGGCGCTCCATCGGATTCAGCACGAAGGGGGTTTCGCCGCGGTTCCACGTCGAAATCATCAGCTGCCCCTGGTAATCCGAATCGATCAGGCCGACCAGATTGCCCAGCACGATCCCGTGCTTATGGCCCAAACCCGAGCGCGGCAGGATCAAGGCCGCATAGCCCGGATCGCCGACGTGGATCGCCAGACCCGTCGGCACCAGTGCGGTGTCGCCGGGCGCGAGCGTCAATGGTTCGTCGAGGCAGGCGCGCAGGTCGAGGCCCGCGCTGCCGGTGGTTGCGTAGGCCGGGAGTTGGTCGCGCATCCGCGCATCGAGAATCTTCAGGTCGAGTTTCATGCAGGTTCGAAAGGTTAGGAGGTGGGGGCCCGGCGTCCGAGCTGGAACGCGTCGGCCAGGAGTTCATAGGAGCGCAGCCGGGCGCGATAGCTGCCCGCAACGGTGAGTACGATCAGTTCGTCGGCCTGGAATTGCGCCTGTAAGTCTTGCATGCGTTCGGTCACGGTTTCCGGTGTGCCGATGATACTGCGCGGCTTCTCGCGGTCGATGACCAGTTGCTCGCGCACGCCATATTCCTGCGCGGCGCCTTGCTCGACCGTTGGAATCGGCGCATTCAGGCCCAAGGCCATCTGCACGCGGCGCAGGTCGACCGCTTTTTCCAGGTCGGCGGCTTCCTGCTCGGTGTCCGCGCAAATCACGAACACGGCGGCGGCCAGGTACGGCTGTTCCGCGTCCAGGCTAGCCTTGAAGCGGTCACGATAAGTCAGCGCCACCTGATGCCCGAAGTGCGCGTTGATGAAATGCGCGAACGCGAAGCGGATACCAAGTTGCGCTGCCAGCAGGCCGCCGAATTCGCTCGAACCGAGCATCCAGAGTTGCGGGCGCGTGGCGACTTGCGGTTGCAGCAGCACGCCGCGCGCGAGATGGCCCTCGGGCAGCGTGCCATACATCAGACCGACCAGATCCGCAACCTGCTGCGGGAAAATGTCCCCGTGATTGTAGGCGCCGGCTGCCACCGCCTGCGCCGTTTGCATGTCTCCGCCCGGCGCGCGTCCCACGCCGAGATCGATACGATTGGGAAATAACGCCTCGAGCATCATGAATTGCTCGGCGACTTTGAACGGGCTGTAGTACGGCAGCATCACGCCGCCGGAGCCGATGCGGATACGTTTGGTCACGCTGCCGAGGCGCGCGAGCATCACCTCGGGGCAGGGGTTCGACACGCCGCGCAGGCCGTGGTGTTCAGCGCACCAATAGCGTGTGTAGCCGAGGTCGTCGGCAAGTTGCGCCAGTTCGACAGTGGCGGCGATCGCGTCCGCCACCGAGTGCCCGTCGATCACGGGCGTTTGATCGAGCACGGAAAGTAGCGTCATGTCAGTACTGCTCCAGATGATTCAGTGCGCTCGGGCGACTCGCGGCAAGGCATGCTGAATTCACAGCGTGCGTCGCAGCGGGCAGCTTCAGCGAATCAGACTAGTGTCGGACAGACGCCTGGCGATCTCCGCAATCAGCGCGCGCGCGAGCGTCTGCTTGTCGGCGCGTGGCAGCCTGGTCACGCCGCCTGCTTCGAACAGAATCACTTCGTTATCGTCGAGGCCGAAGGTCAGCGGGCCGAGATTGCCGATCAGGAGCGGCACCTTCTTGCGCACGCGCTTTTCTTCGCCGTGCACTTCGAGGTCGCCGCTTTCCGCCGCGAAACCGACCGCAAAAGGCGGATGCGGCAGCTTCGCCACCGAGGCCAGAATATCCGGATTTTCGACGAACGTGAAAGCCGGCATCGCGCGCTCGGCGGTCTTCTTGATCTTGTGCTCGCTCGCGTGATCGACGCGCCAGTCGGCGACCGCGGCCACACCGATGAAGATGTCGCAGTGGGCGACCGACTGCATCACCGCGTCGTGCATCTGCTGCGCGGTTTGCACGTCCTCGCGGAACACGCCCCATGGGGTGTCCAGCGCCACCGGACCGGCGACCAGATGTACGTCGGCGCCCGCTTGTTGCGCGGCGCGAGCGAGAGCGAAGCCCATCTTGCCGCTCGAACGATTGGTGATGCCGCGCACCGGATCGAGCGGTTCGAAGGTCGGGCCGGCCGTCAGCAACACGCGCCGCCCAGACAGAATTTTGGGTGAAAAGAATGAAGCGATCGCTTCATATGTCGCCGACGCTTCCAGCATCCGCCCGTCGCCGACTTCGCCGCACGCTTGCGGACCCGAGTCGGGGCCCAGCACTTCGATACCGTCCGCGCGCAGTTGCGCGACGTTGCGTTGTGTCGCCGGGTTCTGCCACATCTGCCGGTTCATCGCGGGCACGACCAGCAGCGGACAATCGCGCGCGACGCACAGCGTCGACAGCAGATCGTCGGCCATGCCGTGCGCGAGTTTGGCGAGGAAATCGGTGGAGGCGGGCGCGATCACGATCGCATCCGCTTCACGCGATAGATCGATGTGCGCCATATTGTTCGGCACGCGCGCGTCCCACTGGCTCGTGTAGACCGGGCGGCCCGACAGCGCCTGCATGGTGACGGGTGTGATGAACTGCGTGGCCGCTTCGGTCATCACGACCTGCACGGTCGCACCGGCTTTGGTCAGCAGCCGCGTGAGTTCGGCGATCTTATAGCAGGCAATACCGCCCGTCATGCCGAGGGCGAGGTGCTTTCCTGCGAGTTCTGCGGTTGCCAACGAAAGCCTCCGACAAAGCGTGGTGGCGAGCAGCGGCGCATTGCACCGCCGCCGGCCTTCAAACCGGACGTGAGCGCGGACCTAAGCGGACCTAAGCGGCGTTAGCGCGCGCCGCGCACACGCCGCAATTCGTCTAGCACAAGCAGGATCGCGCCGATCGTGATCGCGCTGTCGGCGAGATTGAACGCCGGCCAGTGCCACGTGCGCACGTGGAAATCGAGAAAGTCGATCACGTGGCCGTACGCCAGCCGGTCGATCACATTGCCGAGCGCACCGCCGAGAATCAGCGAGAGCGCCGTGCAGAACATCCGCTGCGCGCCGTGGCGCTTGAGCAGATAGCCGATCACCAGCGCCGCGACCACGCCGAGCGCGGTGAACGCCCAGCGCTGCCAGCCGCCCGCCATCGCGAGGAAGCTGAACGCCGCGCCGCGGTTGTACACGAGGATCAGATTGAAAAACGGCGTGACCTCGTGCGCGACACCGTACGCAAATACTTTCTGGACCGCGATTTTCGTCAGCTGATCGAACAGGATCACGATCAGTGCAACGCCGAGCCACGGCGCCAGCGAACCGTTTCCGGTTGACGATTTCGACATGCTTCTCGCCATTATGCCGCGCTCCTCGTTTCACCGTTGCCGAACAGATTGCTGAAGCAACGGCCACACAGCGTGGGGTGTTCGGCGTTCGCGCCGACGTCCGAGCGATAGTGCCAGCAGCGTTCGCACTTCAGATACTTCGACGCGATGACGTCGACGCCTTCTTCCGCTTCGCTGTCGACCTTCGCGACGTTCGCGGCCGACGTGATCAGCACGAACTTCAGGTCGTCGGCGAGGCTTGCGAGCGCGTCGTAGCGCGCGCCGCTCGCACGGATTTCGACTTCCGCCTGCAGCGACGAACCGATCAGGTTCGCCACGCGCGCTTCTTCCAGCGCCTTCGTCACGTCGCTGCGCGCGGCGCGCAGCGACGTCCATTTGTCGAGCAGGGCGCCGGCGTCCGGCACCGCCGGGAACGCGTGATAGGTTTCCGTGAAAATCGTTTCGCTGTCCGGCGAGAAGATCTTCCACGCTTCTTCGGCGGTGAACGACAGGAACGGCGCCATCAGACGCAGCAGACCGTGCGCGATGTGATACAGCGCGGTTTGTGCCGAACGGCGCGCGACGGAGTCGGCCGCCGTGGTGTACAGACGGTCTTTCAGCACGTCCAGGTAGAAACCGCCGAGGTCTTCCGAGCAGAACGTCTGCAGCTTCGCGACCACCGGGTGGAACTCGTACTTGTCGTAGTGCGAGAGGATGTCGTTTTGCAGATTCGCCGACAGTGCCACCGCATAGCGATCGATCTCGAGCCAGTCTTCGACCGGCCGCGCGTGCTGGGCGAAGTCGAAGTCCGACAGGTTCGCGAGCAGGAAGCGCAGCGTATTGCGGATGCGGCGATAGCCTTCCGTCACGCGCTTCAGGATTTCCTCGGAGATCGCCAGTTCGCCCGAGTAATCGGTCGATGCAATCCACAGACGGATGATTTCCGCGCCGAGGCGGTTCGCGACTTCATGCGGATCGATACCGTTGCCGAGCGACTTGCTCATCTTGCGGCCTTCGCCGTCGACGGTGAAGCCGTGCGTCAGCAGCGCGTTGTACGGCGGGCGGCCGTCGAGCATCGACGCGGTCAACAGCGACGAGTGGAACCAGCCGCGGTGCTGGTCCGAGCCTTCCAGATACAGGTCGGCCGGGAATTGCAGTTCGTCCTTATGCGAGCCGCGCAGCACGTGCCAGTGCGTGGTGCCGGAATCGAACCACACGTCGAGCGTGTCGCGATTCTTCTCGTACATGTTCGCGTCGTCGCCGAGCAGTTCGCGCGGGTCGAGCGTTTGCCATGCTTCGATGCCGGCCTTCTCGACGCGTTGCGCGACTTCTTCGAGCAATTCCTGCGTGCGCGGATGCAGTTCGCCGGTTTCCTTGTGCACGAAGAACGCCATCGGCACGCCCCATTGGCGCTGACGCGACAGCGTCCAGTCCGGGCGGTTGGCGATCATGCTGAACAGACGCTGCTTGCCCCACGACGGATAAAACGCGGTGTTTTCGATGCCTTCGAGCGCGGTTTCGCGCAGCGTCTTGTCGGTGTCGTTCGGCTTGATGTCCATACCGGCGAACCACTGCGACGTCGCACGAAAGATGATCGGCGTCTTGTGGCGCCAGCAGTGCATGTAGCTGTGCTCGTATTTCTCGGTGCGCAGCAGTGCGCCAGCGCCTGCGAGCGCTTCAACGATCTGCGGATTGGCCGCCCAGATCGACAATCCGCCGAACAGCGCGAGCGATTCGATATAACGGCCGTCGCCCATCACCGGATTGATGATGTCCGAATCGGCCATGCCGTGCGATTTGCACGACACAAAGTCTTCCACGCCGTACGCGGGAGACGAGTGAACGATGCCGGTGCCGCTTTCGGTCGTCACGTAGTCGCCGAGATACACCGGCGCCGTGCGCTTGTAGCCCGGATGCGCGGACGCGAGCGGGTGGTTGAAGCGCAGGTTCACGAGCTTCGTGCCCGGCGTGGTCGCGACGATCGTGCCTTCCAGGCCGTATTGCTTCAGGCATGCTTCGACGCGTTCTTCCGCGAGGATCAGCAAACCGCGCGGCGTATCGACCAGTGCGTAGACGATTTCCGGATGCAGATTGAGCGCCTGGTTGGCGGGGATGGTCCACGGCGTGGTGGTCCAGATCACGATGCCGCCTTCGTTGCGCGGCAGCGCTTTCAGGCCGAACGCATGTGCGGTCTTTTCCGGCTCGGCGAAGCCGAACAGCACGTCGATCGTCGGATCGGTCTTGTCCTTGTATTCAACTTCCGCTTCGGCCAAAGCCGAGCCGCAGTCGAAACACCAGTTGACCGGCTTCAGGCCGCGAAACACGTAGCCCTTTTCGATGATCTTTGCGAGCGCGCGGATTTCGCCGGCTTCGTTCGCGAAGTTCATCGTCCTGTACGGATTGTCCCAGTCGCCGAGCACGCCCAGACGCCGGAAGCCGACCTTCTGCTTCTCGATCTGTTCGGTTGCGTAGGCGCGGGCCTTCTGCATCACTTCGGCGGCCGGCAGCGACTTGCCGAACTGCTTTTCGATCTGGATTTCGATCGGCATGCCATGGCAATCCCAACCCGGCACGTAGACCGCGTCGAAGCCCGCCAGATTGCGCGCCTTGACGATCATGTCCTTCAGGATCTTGTTCACCGCGTGGCCGAGGTGGATGTCGCCGTTCGCATACGGCGGGCCGTCGTGCAGGATGAATTTTTTGCGGCCTTTACTGGCTGCGCGGATCTTTTCGTAGATCTTGCGCTCCTGCCATTCCTTGACCCATTGCGGCTCGCGCTTGGGCAGGTCGCCACGCATCGGGAACGATGTGTCGAGCAGGTTGACCGGGTAGCGGGACTGCGGTTTCGAATCGGCTTTCTTGTTGCTCATGATGAGATCGCGGTGAATTCTTTCTATGCGCAGCGGGGCGCGGTATGCGCAAGATGCGCAGGGCGTTGGGCGCGCCCGGCAGGCATGTCGCGTGATTCACGGACGCCCTTCGATGCGCGCAGCGAGGGTACATGCAGTGCAGACAGCGCTTGCATGTACCGCGGCGGCTATCTAATTCGGTCGGTGGCCGAGGTGGCGAAACCGGTGGAGCGGCTGCCCGGCGTGCCGGCGCCGACGGCCGCGAACCACGCGCGGGCATTGGCGACGTCGCGCGCGATGGCGGCAGTCAGCGTTTCGAGGTCGACGTACTTCTCCTCGTCGCGCAGCTTTTTGAGGAATTCGACGCGCACGAGTTTGCCATATGCGTCGCCGTGCCAGTCGAGCAGATGCACTTCGAGCAGCACACGGCCGGAATCGTCGACGGTGGGGCGCAGGCCGAGGCTGGCGACGCCCGGCAGCGGTTCGTCAGCCACGCCGTGCACGCGCACGACGAAAATGCCCGCGAGCGCCGGACGCTTGTGGGCAATCGGCAGATTGAGCGTGGGAAACCCGAGATCGCGGCCGAGTTTCATGCCGTGCACGACGTGGCCGCTGATCAGGTAGTCGCGGCCCAGCGCGACCCGCGCCGAATCCAGATCGCCCGCCACCAGTGCCGTGCGCACGCCCGAACTGGAAATGCGCGCGCCCGACGGATCGGCCACGGTTGCCATCTGCTCGACTTCGAAGCCGTACTGCTGACCCGCGGCCTTGAGCGACGCGAAGTCGCCCGCGCGCCTGGCGCCATAGCGGAAATCGTCGCCGATCATCACCCAGCGCGCATGCAGGCCGTTGACGATGATCCGTTCGACGAACGCATCCGGCGACTGGCTGGCGAAGGTGTGATTGAAATGCTCGACCACCACCCGGTCGACGCCGTTGGTGCGCAGCGCCTCGAGCTTGTCGCGCAGCATCGCGATACGCGGCGGCGCGCCAGCCGGGTTGAAGAACTCGCGCGGGTGCGGCTCGAAGGTCATCACGCAGACGGGCAGGCCGCGTGCATCGGCAGCCGCGCGCACATGGGCGAGCAAAGCCTGATGGCCGCGGTGGACACCGTCGAAGTTGCCGATGGTCAGTGCACAGGGCGCACGGCTTTCGGCATTGGGAAGACCGCGGAAGACTCTCACGATAGCGGGTTTGAGGTAGGGCGGCCGAGGTGCCGCAAAACAAATGATTATAAACGCTCAGCGCATGAGACGGCGGCGCGTCGCGGTTTCAGTGTCCCTCGAATGATAAAATCCGCGGATGAAAAAACTCGTCATCCTGATTTCCGGGCGGGGAAGCAACATGGAAGCTATCGTTCGCGCCTGTTCGCGCGAAGGCTGGCCGGCGCAAGTCGCCGCCGTGATCGCCAACCGTCCTGACGCCGCGGGCCTTGCGTTCGCGGCGTCGCACGGCATTGCCACGGCGGTGGTCGACCACCGCCAGTTTCCCGATCGCGAGCGCTTCGACACCGCGCTGGCGCGCGAAATCGACAGCTTCGCGCCCGACCTGGTTGTGCTCGCCGGCTTCATGCGAGTGCTCACGACCGGTTTCGTCGACCATTACGCCGGGCGCATGCTGAACGTGCACCCGTCGCTGCTGCCGAGCTTCCCGGGTCTGAAAACCCATCAACAGGCGCTCGACGCGGGCGTGCGGCTGCACGGCGCGTCGGTGCATTTTGTCACGTCGCAACTGGATCACGGGCCGATCGTCGTGCAGTCGGCCGTGCCCGTGCTGGCGGGCGACACCCCCGCCATGCTCGCCGAGCGCGTGCTGGCAACCGAACACATCATTTATCCACGCGCGGTGCGCTGGTTCGTCGAAGGGCGTCTTGCTCTTGACGGCTTGCGTGTCACGCTTACGCCGCCGGAGCCGCAATGGCTCTTTGCCGGTCACACCGCCGGAGAGGGCGCATGAGATTGCATGGTTTTCTGATTGGACAAACCGAGACTTTGCTGGCTGAAGTCCTGAAACTGAACGGCCCGGCCGACGCCACCACCAGCCGTTTTTTCCGCGCGCATCCGAAGCTTGGGCACGGTGAACGCGGCGTGATCGCCGAGGCGGTCTTCGCCGTGCTGCGCCGCCGGATGGAATTCGCCCACCTGGCCGAAAGTGGCGCCGGCAGCCCGGCGCGCCGGATGGCCCTGCTCGGCCTGATGCAGACGGCGGGCCGCACGGCGCTCAAGCCGTTCGTGTCCGAAGCGGAATCGAAGTGGCTCGAACACGTCGCGATGATCGACCCGGAGAGCCTGCCGCTGCGCATCCGGCTGAATCTGCCCGACTGGATCTATCAGGCGTTGACCAAGCGCTTTGAAGCCGCGGAACTGGCGCAACTGGCTGCCGCGCTGAACTATCCGGCGCCGCTGGACCTGCGCGCGAACCCGATCAAGGCAAGCCGCGACGACGTGCTGAACGCGCTGTCGAAGGTCGGCATCGAGGGCGGCGCGACGCCGTTCGCGCCGTTCGGCGTGCGGGTGGTCGGCAAGCCGCCGCTCACCAAGCTCGACGCGTTCCAGCACGGCTGGGTCGAAGTGCAGGACGAAGGCAGCCAACTGCTGTGTTCGCTGGTCGCGCCCAAGCGCGGCGAGATGATCGTCGACTTTTGCGCGGGCGCGGGCGGCAAGACGCTGGCGCTGGGCGCGGCGATGCGCTCGACCGGACGCCTGTACGCGTTCGACATTTCCGAGCGGCGTTTGGCCAAGCTCAAGCCGCGCCTTGCGCGCAGCGGCCTGTCGAACGTGAATCCGGTGCTGATCGACAGCGAACACGACGCCAAGATCAAGCGTCTGGCCGGCAAGATCGACCGCGTGCTGGTCGACGCGCCGTGCAGCGGCCTGGGTACGCTGCGCCGCAATCCCGATCTGAAATGGCGTCAGTCGCCGGAATCGGTCGCCGAGCTTGCGCCGAAGCAGGCGTCGATTCTGGCGAGCGCAGCGCGTCTGGTGAAGAAGGGCGGCCGGCTCGTCTACGCGACCTGCTCGATCCTGGAAGCGGAAAACGAAGTGGTTGTGCAGCAATTCCTCGCCGACCATCCCGATTTCGTGCTGGTGCCCGCCCGCGACGTGCTCGCGGAGCAGCGCATCGATCTGGAAATGGGCGATTACCTTTCTCTGTGGCCGCACCGCCACTCCACCGACGGCTTCTTTGCCGCCGTGCTGGAACGTCAAAGCTAAGCACAAGACACAAGAGGTTTTTTGCCGGCGCCCGCGTTCGTTCTTTGAACACGGCGCGCCGGCGCATTCGGCAACATCATGCAAAACCGTATTTTTCCTCACATGTTCGGCGACCTCGCGCGCGATTTCGGCCAGCCGGTAATGCTCTGGCAGGTCGGCGTGCTGCTCGGGACGCTGGCGATCGCGTGGCTGTTCGCACGGGTGTTGCGTCGCACGCTCGATCTGCGGCGCCAGACGCGCTACCAGACGCTGCGCTTCGGCGCGGAAAGTCTGAACCGCGCGGTTTTTCCGCTGATCGGCGCGATGCTCGTCTGGGTCGCCAAGACGATTGCCGGCCAGTTCATGCACACCTCGCTGCTCGATCTGGCGCTGGTGCCGCTGTTCGGCATCGGCTTGATTTACATCGTCTTTTTCTTTGCGCGACGGGTGTTCAGCCGTAACGGCGAGACCCATCCGTGGCTGTTTCTGGTCGAAAAGTTCGTCTCGCTGATTGTCTGGATCGGCATGGTGCTCACCGTGATGGGCATTCAGGACGACGTGATCCGATGGATGGCCAGCGTGCAGTTCCGGGTCGCCAACGCGCACATGACGCTGCTCTCGCTCACCACGGGGCTGTTGTGGGTGTGCGTGACGATGATCGTCGCGATGTGGCTCGGCTCCACGTTCGAAGACCGGCTGATGCGCTCGAAGACGCTCGACGCCAATCTGAAAGTGGTGGTGGCGCGTGTCGGCCGCGCGGCGTTCGTGCTGGCGGCGGTGCTGATCAGCCTGTCGCTGGTCGGTATCGATATCACCGTGCTGGGTGTGTTCGGCGGCGCGCTGGGCGTGGGGCTCGGGTTCGGGTTGCAGAAAATCGCCAGCAACTACGTGTCGGGCTTCATCATTCTGATCGACCGCTCGCTGCGAATCGGCGACACGATCAACGTCAGCGGCTTGCAGGGTATGGTCACGCAGATTCGCACCCGTTACACGGTGGTGCGGGGTCTCGACGGCATCGAAACGCTGATTCCGAACGAAAAGCTGATTACGGATGTGGTGCAGAACCAGTCGTCGTATCTGACCCGCGGCTATGCGAAGGTGGCGGTGCAGGTCGCGTACACGTCCGATGTCGAGCAGGCGATGGCATTGCTTACCCAGGCCGCTGGGGGCGTCGCGCGGGTATTGCGGGAACCGGCACCCACGGCCTATCTGGCGAGCTTCGGCGCCGACGGTATCAATCTCGAACTCGGTTTCTGGATCGAGGACGCGGCAACCGGTACCGCGGGCGTGCGCTCGGCTGTCAATCGCAATATCTGGCGTCTGTTCTCGGAGCACGACATCTCGATTCCGCTCGCGCAACGCGAAGTGCGAATCGTCGGCAACGTGAGCGACGCAATGCCGCGGCCGGTAACAATGACCGCCACAGCGGCGAGCCAGGCCGACAGCGCTCCCTGACGGGCACTTCGAACACGCCGGCATGTCTTAAGAAGACATCTGGTGTGTTCCTTCCGGTTGATACCGCACAAAAAAACTCTATTTGTTACAAACACTTGGAACGCTTCAAGTAGAATGTCGTCCAATCCCGCTGTATGCTTTCACTTTCTTGACATGCGCGTTTTGCGTGTGTCTCGTGTCTCTCGTTCCACAGGTAAATTGCCTTGTTGAATTCCTTGCTCGATTTCCTTGCCCATGGCCTGTTGCACTTCTCGTGGTTGCAACTTGTGCTGTACACGCTGATCGCAACGCACATCACGATCATCGGCGTGACGGTCTATCTGCATCGCTGCCAGGCGCACCGCGCGCTGGAGCTGCATCCGGTCGTCAGTCATTTTTTCCGTTTCTGGCTGTGGATGACCACCGGCATGCTGACCGGCCAATGGGCCGCGATTCACCGTAAGCATCACGCGAAGTGCGAAACCGAAGAAGATCCGCATAGCCCGCAAACGCGCGGCATCTGGAAGGTGCTGCTCGAAGGCGCGGAACTGTACCGCTCTGAAGCGAAGAACGAAGAAACGATGCGCAAGTTCAGTCACGGCACGCCGAACGACTGGATGGAGCGCAACGTCTACACGAAGTACCCGATTCTCGGCGTGAGCCTGATGATGGTGCTGAACGTCGCGCTGTTCGGTGTCGTCGGCCTGACGATCTGGGCCGTGCAGATGATCTGGATTCCGTTCTGGGCGGCCGGCGTGGTCAATGGCCTCGCGCACTTCTGGGGTTACCGCAACTTCAACTCGTCGGATGCGAGCACCAACATCTTCCCGTGGGGCATTATCATCGGCGGCGAAGAGTTGCATAACAATCACCACACGTATGCGACGTCGGCCAAGCTGTCGAACAAGTGGTACGAGTTCGATATCGGCTGGATGTACATCCGCATCCTGTCGGCGTGCCGTCTTGCCAAGGTGAAGAAGGTCGCGCCTACGCCGCGTCTGACCACCGGCAAGCTGGTGCTCGATCAGGACACGCTGCAGGCCGTGCTGGCGAACCGCTACGAAGTGATGGCGCGCTACGGTAAGGCGCTCAAGCGCGCGTACCGCCAGGAACTGGCGCATCTGAAGGAAGTTGGCGCACGTGAGAAGTATCAGGCGATGCGCGGTGCGCGTAGCTGGTTCCACAAGGAAGAGGCCGGTCTGGACGAGCCGCAGAAGCGTCTGCTGCCGCAAATCTCCGCGAACAGCCAGAAGCTCAAGACGTTCATCGAACTGCGCAACGAACTCGCGGCGATGTGGGAACGCTCCAATGCATCGCGCGATCAGTTGCTGATTCAGTTGCAAGACTGGTGTCATCGCGCTGAGCAGAGTGGTATTAAAGCGCTGCAAGAATTCGCGATGCGTCTGCGCCGCTATGCTTGACCACGAAATCTATTAAAATTTCGTTACGTCACAAAACCCCGCGTTGGCGGGGTTTTGCTTTTTGGGCCGCGGAAATTGCAACGGACAGCGATTGACAGGGCGCGGCGGCAGAGCGAAGGCAGAGGAAATCATGGAGCAGCAGGCGATCAGGAGCGTCGAGTACGACCGCCCACAGGCGCAGGGCACCGCCTGCGGAATCGGGCAGGCGTGGGCGAAGGTGCCCGACATGCCGTCGGCAGAAGAGAAGGTCGCGCTGAAGGCGCGTATTCGCGCATTGCTTGCACGTGAAAAAGCCGTGCTCGTCGCGCACTATTATGTCGACGCTGAATTGCAGGAGCTCGCCGACGAAACCGGCGGCTGCGTGGCCGATTCGCTGGAGATGGCGCGCTTCGGCCGCGATCACGAGGCGCAAACGCTGGTGGTCGCAGGCGTGCGCTTCATGGGCGAGACCGCGAAAATCCTGAGTCCAGACAAACGCATTCTGATGCCCGATCTAGATGCGACCTGTTCGCTCGATCTCGGCTGCCCGGTCGATGAATTTTCGGCTTTCTGTGATGCTCATCCGGATCGCACGGTCGTCGTGTACGCGAACACGAGCGCGGCGGTCAAGGCTCGCGCGGATTGGATGGTGACGTCGTCGATCGGTCTGGAGATCGTCGCTGATCTGCATGCGCGTGGCGAAAAAATCATCTGGGCGCCGGATCGGCATCTCGGCAGCTACATCCAGAACAAGACCGGCGCGGACATGTTGTTGTGGCAGGGTTCGTGTCTCGTGCACGACGAGTTCAAAGGCATCGAACTCGATCTGCTGCGCGCCGAATATCCCGGCGCCAAAGTGCTGGTGCATCCGGAGTCGCCGGCAAATGTGGTCGCGCAAGCGGACGTGGTCGGTTCGACAACCCAGCTGATCGACGCCGCGCAGAAACTCGACGCGACGCATTTCATTGTGGCAACCGATCTCGGCATTCTCCACAAGATGCAGCTCGCCGCGCCCGGCAAGACCCTCATTGCGGCACCGACGGCGGGCAACAGCGCGACTTGCAAGAGCTGCGCGCATTGCCCGTGGATGGCGATGAACGGGCTCGCGAATCTGGCCGACGTGCTCGAGCGTGGCCACAACGAGATTTTCGTCGATCGTGCGGTCGGCGAGCGGGCGCGTTTGCCGATCGACCGGATGCTCGACTTCGCCGCGCGTCACAAGAAGCGCGTGCAGGCGAGCGGCGATCTCGCGCGCGACGCGCAACTGTATTCGAATGTGGGGGCAGCGTAATGGGAGCGGTTGAACGCAGTCAGGTCGAGGCGGTGTCGCCGCTGTTCGCTGAAATTCGGGCGCAGTACGGCGCGGCATTCGATGCCGCGTTGGCGCGCAACGTCGCCGACGCGCTGGCCGAAGATGTCGGCGCAGGCGATCAGACTGGCCGCCTTGTGCCCGCGGACGACGTGCGCGATGCACGCATCATCGTGCGCGAAGGTGCTGTGCTGTGTGGTGTGCCATGGTTCAACGCGGTGATGCGCGAGGTCGATCCGCGCATCGACGTGCAGTGGCGCTATCGTGAAGGCGACCGGATGACGGCCGACACGCCGGTTTGCGAGCTGCGCGGCCCGGTGCGCGCGTTGTTGACCGCGGAGCGCAACGCGCTCAACTTCCTGCAACTGCTGTCGGGTGTGGCGAGCGCAACGCGCCGTTATGTCGACGCGATCGCGCACACGCGAACGCGTATCCTCGACACGCGCAAGACCTTGCCGGGATTGCGACTCGCGCAGAAATACGCGGTGCGCGTTGGCGGCGGCGCGAATCAGCGGCTTGCGTTGTACGACGGCATTCTGATCAAGGAAAACCACATCGCGGCGGCCGGCGGCGTCGGCGCGGCGATGGATGCGGCGCTTGCATTGAATGCGGGCGTGTCGATCCAGATCGAAGTCGAGACGCTGGCGCAATTGGAAACCGCGTTGGCGCATCGCGCGCAATCCATTCTGCTGGACAACTTTTCGTTCGATGCGATGCGCGATGCGGTCCGTATCACGGCAGGACGGGCGGTGCTGGAGGTATCTGGCGGCGTGAACTTCGAGACGGTGCGGACTATCGCGGAAACGGGCGTCGATCGCGTGTCGATCGGTGCGTTGACCAAAGACGTGCGCGCGACGGATTACTCGATGCGGATCGTCTGAGCGGCACGCAAGCGCTGCAGCAGCAAACGAAAGGCCATCGCGGGTTTATCCGCGATGGCTTTTTTTTACTCAGTTCGCACCAATCACACGTTGCGGTTGCGCACGTTTTCCGGCGAGAGAACCGTCGGCAGCGCCTTGGGCAAGGTTGCTGGCCAGTCGCGGCTGAAATGCAAGCCGCGACTTTCGCGCCGCGAGCGCGCGCCTTCAACGATCAGCGACGCCACGTCGACCAGATTGCGCAGTTCGAGCAGATCGCGGCTCACCTTGAAGTTCGCGTAATACTCGTGGATCTCGTCGCGCAGCAGCGCAAGACGATGTTTCGCGCGCGCAAGCCGCTTGTCCGTACGCACGATGCCGACGTAATTCCACATCAACCGGCGCAGCTCATCCCAGTTGTGCGCGACCACCACTTCTTCGTCCGGATCGGATACCCGGCTTTCGTCCCAGTCCGGCAGCGGGGCGTGAACGGCGGCGCTGAAGCCTTCTTCCTCGATTGCCTGCGCCGCGGAGCGTCCGATCACGAGGCATTCGAGCAATGAGTTGCTGGCGAGCCGGTTCGCGCCGTGCAGGCCGGTGCACGACGTCTCGCCGACCGCGTAAAGTCCCGCGAGATCCGTGCGCCCCGCCAGATCGGTCACGACGCCGCCGCACGTGTAGTGGGCGGCGGGGACGACCGGGATCGGTTCTTTGGTGATGTCGATGCCGAATTCGAGGCAGCGGGCAAGAATCGTCGGAAAGTGTTCGCGCAGGAATTCGGCCGGCTGGTGGCTGATGTCGAGATACACGCAATCGATGCCGCGTTTCTTGATCTCGAAGTCGATCGCGCGTGCGACGATGTCGCGCGGCGCGAGTTCCGCGCGTTCGTCGTGGTTCGGCATGAAGCGCGTGCCGTCCGGCAGCTTCAGGATGCCGCCTTCGCCACGCACCGCTTCGGAAATCAGGAAGGACTTGGCGTATGGATGGAACAGGCAAGTCGGATGGAACTGGATGAACTCCATGTTCGACACGCGGCAGCCGGCGCGCCACGCCATCGCAATGCCGTCGCCGGTCGCGGTGTCGGGATTGGTGGTGTACAAATAGACCTTGCCGGCGCCGCCGGTGGCGAGCACGGTGTGCGGCGCTTCGATCGTTACGGTACGGCCGCTTCGCAGATCGAGCGCGTACAAACCGTGGCAGCGGCGGCCTGGCAGACCGAGGCGGTCGGACGTAATCAGGTCGATTGCGTAGTGGTCTTCGAGCAGGGTGATGTTCGGGTGACTGCGCACGCGCTCGCTGAGCGTGGCGACCACTGCATGGCCCGTTGCATCCGCCGCATGAATGATCCGGCGATGGCTGTGACCGCCCTCGCGCGTCAGATGAAAGCCGAGTTCGGCTGCGTCGTCTTTGGTGAACGGCACCCCTTGCGCGATCAGCCATTCGATTGCCGCCCGTCCGTGCTCGACGATAAAGCGGGTGGCCGCTTCATCGCACAGGCCACCGCCGGCGATCAGCGTGTCGCGCACGTGATTTTCAATGCTGTCCGTCGAATCCAGCACGGCGGCGATGCCGCCTTGCGCCCAGTCGCTCGCGCCTTCGGTCATCGATCGCTTGGCGACCACCGCAACCCGCCGTGTTTCCGCAAGATTGAGCGCAACGCTCAAACCCGCCAGACCGCTACCGACAATCGCCACATCGAATTCCATCGCCTGCATCTCCGTCTTTCGTTTTGCCATGACGGCGCGCTATCCGCTCGCCGATAAACGAGAAAGGATACGCGCCACGGCGGACGAGGGAAAGCTGGCTGATAGGTTAAGGGGTAAAGCGCGGTTAAACGGCGCGGCAAAGAGGAGACAAAGACGAGACAAAGGCTAAAACAACGGCGCGCTGAAAACAAAAAAGCCTCGCACGAATGCGAGGCTTTTTTGCATATCATTTGCCTTCGTCAGGCAGGAGCCAAGACTTACTTGATCTTGGTTTCCTTGTACTCAACGTGCTTACGGACGACCGGATCAAATTTCTTGATCAGCATCTTTTCCGGCATGTTGCGTTTGTTCTTCGTCGTCGTGTAGAAGTGACCCGTACCTGCGGTCGATTCCAACTTGATCTTGTCGCGTGCGCCTTTTGCCATGATTTACTCCTTAGGCTTCACCGCGTGCGCGCAGATCCGCGAGCACAGCGTCGATACCGTTCTTGTCGATCAGGCGCAGGCCGGCGTTCGAAACGCGCAGACGCACCCAACGGTTTTCGCTTTCCACCCAAATACGGCGGTTTTGCAGGTTCGGCAGGAACCGGCGCTTGGTTTTGTTGTTCGCGTGGGAAACGTTGTTGCCGCTCATCGGCGCTTTCCCAGTTACTTGGCATACGCGTGCCATGAGAGCACTCCTAATACGCTAATTCTGAGTTCGAACGCCGTGAAAGTTTCCCGGAAAGAACCGCGCTGAAATTCAGTCGCTTTTCCTTTCCGGAAGGCCTTGATGGCTTCGGAACAGGGGGTTGGAAATAGGCAAACCGGAATTCTAGCAGAAAAAAAGCCGCAAAATCAAACCTTATTTGCGATGCCAGGCACGGCACTGTGCCTTTATACGCCAGGTTCAGGCCGTGTCACGGCCAGCCGGCGCGGGCGAACGAGTACGTGTGATCGGCGCCGATCACCAGATGATCGATCAGTTGCACGTCGATCAACGCCAGCGCGTCGCGCAGCGTGTGCGTCAAACGGCAGTCGCTCGCGCTCGGCTGGACGGCGCCGGAGGGGTGATTATGCGCGACGATCAGGCTGGCGGCATTCAGGCTCAGCGCCCGCCGCGCGATCTCGCGCGGATAGACCGCCATGCGCGTCAGCGTGCCCCGCGCGCTTTCCTCGCAACGGATCAGCCGGTGCCGCGCGTCGAGAAAGAGCGACACGAAGACCTCATGCGGGCGGCCGCCGATCAGGAGGCGCAGATAGTCCTGCACGGCTTCGGGCGAGTCCATGAGCGAGCGCGTGCGCATTCTGTCGATCAGCGAGCGCCGCGCCATTTCCATGATGGCGAGCAACTGTGCCTTTTTTGCCGGACCGATGCCGCGCAGGCCCTCGAAGTCCGTGTGGCTTGCGTCGAGCATCGCGCGCAGTGAGCCGAAGCGGTCGAGCAGTGCGCGCGCGACGTCGAACACGTTATGGCCCGGCAGGCCAGAGCCGAGCACCAGCACGATCATTTCGGTGTCCGACAGCACGCCCGGTCCGCCATCGAATAGCCGTTCCCGCGGCATGTCTTTTTTGTGCCATTTGCCGTTTGCAGACGGGCGGGGCGCGGGTGTGCCGGCATTCGCGGCGGCCGATGCGCAAGGCGCTCCAGGCGGCGTTGCGGACTGCACCCGTTCACGCTTCGCGGCAGCGGGCGTCCCGGCCTCGGGTATGGCCGCCTTTGGTGGCGTTTCGTATATCGTGCAGGCGCCATCGTCCATATGCTAATCCTCGTGGTTCGGGTTTGCGGCGACGGGCGGTGCCCGAGCTTCCCGGCGGCGCGCGCGACGGACCCAAGCCGCCGCCCGCTATGTGGCTTACAATAAGCATTTTGCGCACGGCACCCCGACGGTTTGCCACACGCGTCGACTGCGCCTGCGGCGCACGCGTGCTGCGCGCTTCGACTGAGCGAGCACTGCATGAGCATCATCGACATTTCCGAAGTGAAACCCGGTTCACATGTGACGCTTCACTACCGGCTTTCCCTTGCCGATGGCGCCGAAGTCATCAATACGTTTGCCGATAAGCCCGCTACGCTTCTGCTTGGGGCCGGCCAACTCGCGCCGCCGCTGGAAGATATTCTGCTGGGATTGAAGGTCGGCCACCATTCGACCTTTCAGCTAACGCCGGGTCAGGCGTTCGGCCCGCGCAATCCGGAGTTGATCCAGCGCGTATCGCTGGCAACGCTGCGTGAAAACAGCATGGTCGGCGAGGACTTTTCGCCGGGCGATCTGGTCGAATTCAACGCGCCGGGTGGCGGCCGCTACGCCGGCGTCCTGAAGGAAGTCGGCGAAACGTCGGCCCTGTTCGATTTCAACCACCCGCTTGCCGGCCAGGCGCTGGCGTTTGAAGTGAAAATCATCGGGATTCTGTAAACATGAGCATCACGGATACGACTCTTGCCGAAACCGAGATCCTGCTGGCGCAGCCGCGCGGGTTCTGTGCCGGCGTCGATCGAGCTATCGAGATTGTCGAGCGCGCCATCAAGTTGCACGGCTCGCCGATCTACGTGCGCCACGAAATCGTCCATAACGCCTATGTCGTCGAGGATCTGCGCAAGAAGGGCGCAATCTTCATCGAACAGCTTGAAGAAGTGCCGGCCGGCAATACGGTCATTTTCAGCGCGCATGGCGTGTCGAAGGCGGTACGCGCCGAGGCGGAGTCGCGCGGCCTGCGGGTGTATGACGCAACCTGCCCGCTCGTCACCAAGGTGCATATCGAAGTCGCGAAGATGCGCCAGGACGGCTTCGACATCGTCATGATCGGCCACAAGGGGCATCCCGAAGTGGAGGGCACGATGGGGCAGGCCGGCGAGGGCATGCATCTGGTCGAAGATATCGCGGACGTGCAGGCACTGACGCTGGCCGATCCCGAGCGGATTGCGTTCGTTACGCAAACTACCTTGTCCGTCGACGATGCGGCCGAGATCATCGGCGCCTTGAAGGCGAAATACCCGGCGATCCGCGAGCCGAAGAAGCAGGACATCTGCTACGCCACGCAGAACCGTCAGGACGCGGTGAAGTTCATGGCGCCGCAGTGCGACGTCGTGATCGTAGTCGGCAGCCCGAATAGTTCGAACTCGAACAGGCTGCGCGAGTTGGCCGAAAAGCTCGGTGTGCCCTCCTATATGGTGGACTCGCCGGATCAGATCGATCCGCTCTGGGTCGAGGGCAAACGCCGGATCGGCGTGACGGCGGGTGCCTCGGCGCCCGAGGCGCTGGCGCAGGCGGTAATCGGCCGGTTGCGCGAGCTCGGCGTGCGTAACGTGCGCGCGCTCGACGGCATTGAGGAAAACATCGCGTTTCCGTTGCCGCGCGGACTAGGTCTGCCTGCCTGACAGTCTGCCAACACTCTGAAAGAAAAGCGCGCCGAAGGGCGCGCTTTTTTTACGTCCGCGCGATGGCCGCTCCATCAACAATAAAGTGCCAGATCATAGGAAAGTGACGATTTCGGTGCCGCCGCGCGCAAATTATTTTGAATTGCGATCGCGTTTTTATTGAATTCGGCTTCGATGTGTCCCCGTTTATAAAGCGTCAAAGCGGTCGCATTGATTTTTGGCGCACTAAAATAGTGCGTGCGCCTTGATATCAATGGAAACGTAATACTTAGCGCGAACCACCATGAAATCAGGCGTCGCGCCGGATCGCTGCAACACTTGATGCCATTGGGCGCAAGGGTGGTGCAACTGATGCACGAAAAATAGTCGCAACCAGGTTGCGCCTTTTGGTGGATTTCGCCTCCAAAATAAGGTTGCAATGCAGGAAAACCCCACCGTTTCAACAATATTGCGCGTCGCATAATTGGAGTTACAATGCGCGCGTTCTCAAGGCCTCCGGGCCTCGAACAGCGGATTTTGCAAGGCGCAGGAGACCTACTTAATGCGAGTCAAATTTGCTTACGCCGTGTCCATCGCGGTCGCGGTTGCGATGTTGACCGCGTGCGGCAAGAAACAGGATAGCGGGGCGGGAGCGGGTGCATCGGCGGCTATGGCTGCGGCAGCACCGGCGAGCGAAGCGACTGTCGTGAAGATCGGTCATGCGGCCCCATTAACGGGCGGCATTGCGCATCTTGGCAAGGACAATGAAAACGGCGCGCGTCTGGCGGTCGAGGAAATCAACACGCGGGGCCTGACCATCGACGGTCGCAAGATCCAGTTGCAACTCGACGCGCAAGACGATGCCGCGGATCCGAAAACGGGTACGGCGGTCGCCGAAAAGTTCGTCGACGATCATGTCGTCGCCGTGGTCGGGCACCTGAATTCGGGCGTGTCGATTCCGGCGTCGAAGATCTATAGCGATGCCGGCATTGTGCAGATCTCGCCTTCGTCGACGAATCCGGGGTACACGCAGCAAGGTTTCAAGACAACTTATCGGGTGGTCGTGACCGATGCCCAGCAGGGCCCGGCGCTTGCCAACTACGCAACGAAAGTGCTTGGCGCAAAACGCATCGCGATCGTGGACGACTCGACCGTCTACGGCAAGGGACTGGCCGACGAGTTCGCGAAGACAGTACAGGCGAGCGGGGCGAAGATCGTCGCGCGCGAAGCCACGAATGACAGGGCTACGGAGTTCCAGGCGGTCCTTAAGAAGATCAAGAGTGTTCAGCCGGACGTGATCATGTTCGGCGGCATGGACGCGACGGGCGGGCCGTTTACGAAGCAGGCGGCCGCGCTCGGTATCAGGGCAAAAATCCTTGGCGGCGACGGCGTGTGTACCGACAAGGTGGGTGAGCTGGCGGGAACCGCCGTGCAGAACCTGGTCTGTTCGGAGGCAGGACTCGCGCTTTCGAAGATGGACAAGGGAGCGGACTTCGAAAAGAAGTACGTGGCCCGCTTCCACACGCCGGTGCAGATTTACGCGCCGTTCACGTATGACGCTGTGTACGTGATTGTCGATGCAATGAAGCGCGCTAATTCGATCGAGGCGCCCAAGGTGCTGGCTGCGATGCCGTCCACCGATTACAACGGGGTAATCGGCCACATCGCGTTCGACGACAAGGGTGATTTGAAAGAGGGCGCCATTACGCTTTACGACTTCAAGGACGGCAAGAAAGCGGTTCTCGACGTCGTGAAGATGTGATGACGGGACGTTCAGCCTGACGGCACCGAAACCACCCAACGGTGCCGTTTTTGCATCCGCCATCGGTTCGTCCCCGACTGCATCCCAGTCGTAAGACGAACCGGGCGGCGGATAACCCTTACCGGTCTTTTACATCAGTACCCGCAGTGCCGTTGAGATTCCGTAACGCATCACCGCCCACCGGCTGATGAATAGCGTGAATCCAGTCGCACGGGCTAAGGAGCATTAAATGGATATCTTCATCCAGCAGGTCCTCAACGGGCTGGTGCTTGGCAGCGTTTACGCCATCATCGCACTGGGCTATACGATGGTTTACGGCATCCTGGGCATCATCAACTTCGCGCACGGCGATGTGTTGATGGTGGGCGCGATGGTTGCGCTTTCAGCCATAGGCGTGCTGCAGAACCACTTCCCCGGCCTCGGCAACGTGCCGACGCTCGTCATCGCGTTGATCATCGCGGCAGTGGTTTGCTCGCTGGTCGGCTACACGATCGAGCGCGTGGCCTACCGGCCGTTGCGTAAAGCACCGCGTCTCGCGCCGCTGATCACCGCGATCGGCGTATCGATCCTGCTGCAGACGCTGGCCATGATGATCTGGTCGCGCAACCCGCTTCCGTTCCCGCAGCTGTTGCCCACCGACCCGATCAACGTGATCAAGGCCACCGACACGACGCCAGGCGCGGTGATCTCGATGACTGAAATCGTGATCATGGTCGTGGCGTTCCTCGTGATGGGCGGTCTGCTGTTGCTGGTTCACAAGACCAAGCTGGGCCGCGCGATGCGTGCAATCGCTGAGAACCCGGGTGTCGCAAGCCTGATGGGTGTGAACCCGAATTTCGTGATTTCGGCGACCTTCATGATCGGCTCGGCGCTGGCCGCTCTGGCCGGCGTGATGATCGCGTCCGAATACGGCAACGCACACTTCTATATGGGCTTCATCCCGGGTCTGAAGGCCTTTACTGCGGCGGTGCTGGGCGGGATCGGCAATCTCGGCGGGGCGATGGTGGGCGGCGTGCTGCTCGGCCTGATCGAACAGTTGGGCGCCGGCTACATCGGCAACCTGACGGGCGGTGTGTTCGGCAGTAACTACCAGGACGTGTTCGCATTCATCGTGCTGATCGTCGTGCTGGTGTTCCGTCCGTCGGGCCTGCTGGGCGAACGTGTTGCGGATCGAGCATAAGGAGTAGACAGACATGACCTCAATTCAACCGATCGAGCCGTCCACGACGCTCATCCCTGAAAAGAACCTGACGAAGACGCTGACCGTCGGCATCATCACCGCGATCTTCGTGATCGCCGCGCCGATGATCATCGGTGCCGCCGGCGGCAACTACTGGGTCCGCGTGCTCGACTTCGCGATGCTGTACGTGATGCTCGCACTGGGCCTCAATGTGGTGGTCGGCTTCGCCGGCCTGCTGGACCTGGGCTATATCGCGTTCTACGCCATCGGCGCGTACACCGCGGCGCTGCTGAGCTCGCCCCACCTGACCTCGCAGTTCGAGTGGATCGCGCACCTGTTCCCGGGCGGCCTGCATACGCCGATCTGGATCATCGTGCCGATTGCGATGGGGCTCGCCGCGACCTTCGGCGTGCTGCTCGGCGCGCCGACCTTGCGTCTGCGTGGCGACTACCTCGCGATCGTGACACTGGGCTTCGGGGAGATTGTGCGGATCTTCATTAACAACCTCGACCGTCCGGTCAACATCACGAACGGGCCGAAGGGGATCACCGGCATCGCTCCGGTGTCGGCAGGCGGCTTCAGCCTCGCGCAGACCCACACGTTCCTCGGCTTCTCGTTCCCGTCGGTGTACATGTATTACTACCTGTTCGTGCTGTGCGCGCTGTTCGTGATCTGGACCTGTACGCGTTTGCAGCACTCGCGTATCGGCCGGGCATGGGCCGCGATCCGCGAAGACGAAATCGCCGCCAAGGCGATGGGTATCAACACCCGTAACGTGAAGCTGCTGGCCTTCGCGATGGGCGCGTCGTTCGGCGGCCTGTCGGGCGCGATGTTCGGTTCGTTCCAAGGCTTCGTGTCGCCGGAATCGTTCACGTTCTGGGAATCGGTCGTGGTGCTGGCGTGCGTGGTGCTCGGCGGTATGGGCCACATCCCTGGCGTGATTCTCGGCGCGGTGCTGCTCGCCGTGTTCCCGGAATTCCTGCGCTCGACGATGGGTCCGTTGCAGAACATGATCTTCGGCCATGAAATCGTCGATACCGAAGTGATCCGTCAGTTGCTGTACGGCCTCGCGATGGTCGTGATCATGCTGTACCGCTCGGAAGGCCTGTGGCCGTCGCCGAAGCACGAAGACAAGATTGCGAAACTGGCGAAGCGCGCTGGCAAGAAGCCGGTGCGCGCCTGAGGCCGTGGGACCAGAGTAAGCGCTAAAGCGCCAACTCTGGTCGACAGCGATGCATGGGACCCGAGTAAGCGCTAAAGCGCTAACTCGGGTCGACAGGAGAAATCATATGAGCGATAACGTAAACAACAGCGTGGGCAGCGATCAGATCCGGCTGTCGGTGAAGGGCGTGAACAAGCGCTTCGGCGGCTTGCAGGCACTCTCCGAGGTCGGGCTTGAGATCAAGTCCGGCCAGATCTATGGTCTGATCGGTCCGAACGGCGCCGGCAAGACGACCTTCTTCAACGTGATCACGGGTCTGTACACGCCGGATTCGGGCGAGTTCAAGCTCGACGGCGCTGCATACACGCCGACCGCCGTCTATCAGGTGGCCAAAGCGGGGATTGCCCGTACGTTCCAGAACATCCGTCTGTTCGGCGGCATGACCGCGCTGGAAAACGTGATGGTCGGCCGTCACGTGCGCACCAAGCACGGCCTGCTCGGCGCGGTGTTCCAGACGCCGTCCGAGCGCAAGGAAGAGCGCGAGATCAAGGAGCGCGCCATCGAACTGCTGGAGTACGTCGGCATCGCGCAGTACGCGGACTACACGTCGCGCAATCTGTCGTATGGTCACCAGCGCCGGCTGGAAATCGCCCGCGCGCTGGCAACGGATCCGAAGCTGCTGGCGCTGGACGAACCGGCTGCCGGCATGAACGCGACCGAGAAGGTCGAACTGACCAAGCTGCTGGACAAGATCCGCAGCGACGGCCGCACGATCCTGCTGATCGAACACGACGTGAAACTGGTGATGGGCCTGTGCAATCAGATGACAGTGCTCGATTACGGCAAGGTGATTGCCCAGGGTCTGCCGCATGACGTGCAGAAGGACCCGAAGGTGATTGAAGCTTATCTGGGTGCGGGGGTCCACTGATGGCTACGGCAATGTTGAAAATCAAGGGCCTGCAGGTCAATTACGGCGGCATTCAGGCAGTCAAGGGTATCGACCTCGAAGTGGCGCAGGGCGAGCTGGTGACGCTGATCGGCGCGAACGGCGCGGGCAAGACCACGACGATGAAGGCGATCACGGGTCTGAAGCCGTACTCGGCAGGCGACATCGAGTACATGGGCCAGTCGATCAAGGGCATGCCCGCGCACGAACTGCTCAAGCGCGGTCTGGCGATGGTGCCGGAAGGCCGCGGTATTTTCGCGCGCATGTCGATCGTCGAAAACATGCAGATGGGCGCCTATCTGCGTAACGATACGGACGCCATCAAGGCGGACGTCGATCGCATGTTCGGCTTTTTCCCGCGCCTGAAGGAACGGGCGACGCAGTACGCGGGCACGCTCTCGGGCGGCGAGCAGCAGATGCTGGCGATGGCGCGCGCGATCATCAGCAAGCCGAAGCTGCTGTTGCTCGACGAACCGTCGATGGGTCTGTCGCCGATCATGGTCGAGAAGATCTTCGAAGTGGTGCGATCGATCTCGGCCGAAGGCATGACCGTGCTGCTGGTCGAGCAGAACGCGCGTCTGGCGTTGCAGGCGGCGAATCGCGGCTACGTGATGGACTCGGGTCTGGTGACGATGTCCGGCGACGCCAAGCAGATGCTGGATGATCCGAAGGTGCGGGCGGCTTATCTGGGTGAATGAGTCGGTGAGTAAGCTGGATTGAGTTTGCTATGCCTATGAAAAAGGCCGCATGCGAATCGCGCATGCGGCCTTTTTCTCTTCTGGGCGCGCCCGGGGCTTAAGCTGCCGATGCAGCCGCTTCACCCAGACGCTTGCCGAGACTGATCACCTCATCGGCGCGATAACCGAGCGCCTCATAAAACGCGCGTATATCGGCCTTCGCGGACAACACCTGCAAATTCAGCTTCGGACACCCGCGTTCGGTCAGCGTTGTTTCGACGTGCGCGACGAGACGCGTGCCGATGCCATGCCGACGCAGCGAAGCATCCACGGCAAGCGAATACAACCATCCTCGGTGCCCGTCGTAACCGCCCATCACCGTGCCGACAATTTGTTCGCCGAGCACGGCGACAAAGAACAGTTCCGGCTGTGTCGCCAGCTTGTTGGCGATCGACAGATGCGGATTGCGCTGCGGTTTCGTCACGTCCCGATACTCCGGGAATGCCTCTTGCCACAGCGCGACCACGGCATCGGTGTCGCTCGCGTCGAAGCGGCGGATCGATAGCGTTGCGGCCGTCGTCATACGCGCGCTCCGGGCGGTTACAGCGTGTCGAGAATCGAACGCAGCATCGCCATCATCTGGTCGATTTCTTCGTTCGTCACGTTCAGCGCCGGCATGAAGCGCAGCAGGTTCGGACGCGCCGCGTTCAACAGCAGGCCGTCGGGCTGCATCACGCGCGCTTTCTCGACGATCTGATTGCCGATGTCCTTGCCCAGCAGCAGCGCACGCAGCAGGCCTTCGCCGCGTTCGCCTGCGAAGCCGCGTTCTTCCGACAATTCGAGCAGCTTCGTGCGCAGATACTCGCCGCGCGCACGCACGCCTTCGAGGAAGCCCGGCGCCGTCAGTTGCGAGATCACCGAATAGCCGACCGCGGTCATCAGCGGATTGCCGTTGTAGGTGCCGCCCTGATCGCCCGCTTCGAACACGGCGATGCCGGCCTTTGCCAGCAGCGCCGCGAGCGGCACACCCCCGCCGATGCCCTTGCCGAGCGTCATGATGTCCGGCTCGATGCCCGACAGTTCATACGCGAACAAGGTGCCTGCACGGCCACAGCCGCTTTGCACTTCGTCGACGATCAGGAGCACGTTGTGCTGTTTGGTCAGCGCGCGCAGTTGCTGCATGAATTCGCGGGTGGCCGGAATCACGCCGGCTTCACCTTGAATCGGTTCGAGCATCACCGCGACGGTCTTCGCGGTGATGAGCTTTTCCACCGACGCGATGTCGTTCAGATCCGCCTTCGGGAAGCCCGGCACTTGCGGCGCGTAGATCGTGTCCCAGCCCGGCTTGCCGCTTGCCGACATCGTCGCGAGCGTGCGGCCGTGGAAGCTGTGGTCGAACGTGATGATTTCGAACGCGCCGTCCTTGAATTTCTTGCCCCACTTGCGCGCGAGCTTGATCGCGCCTTCGTTCGCTTCGGCGCCGCTGTTCGCGAAGAACACCTTGTCGAAGCAGCTGTGCTGCGTGAGGAGGGCGGCGAGTTGTGCCATCGGGCCGTTGTAGAACGCCGGCGACGGATTGATCAGCAGTTGCGCCTGCTTGTTCAGCGCTTCGATCATCCCGTCGTTGCAGTGGCCGAGGCTATTGACCGCCCAGCCCTGGATGAAATCCAGATATCGCTTGCCGTTATTGTCGTAGAGCCATGAACCTTTGCCGTGCGTGAAAACGATTTCGGGCCGGTTCGTGATGTACATCAGCGACTCGATCGGGTACTCATTGAAATTCATGACGGCAGGCTCCAGGCGACGGGGTGAAGGATGAATGAAGGTTTGGCCAAATGCGAAACGGGGCCGGGGGAAACGAAAAAGCAAACAAAAAAGCCACGGCATGCCGTGGCTTTCATGATTCGAACAGCTTGCGCCTTGTGCGGCGCGAATCCGTGACGAAGCCAGCGGCGTCCCTAGGGGAGCGGCGAGCGGCGACGTCGGAGTTCGGACTGGATGCGGTTCATGCGCGAAAGAATACGACAACGCGTGCGATGGTGTAAACCATGAATTTGCATGGATGCGCGTCAAGGTGGATTTTTGCGCATCCGCCTTATCGCTGACATGTTGCTCACGAATGGCCCGACCGTCATACGATCAGGCCGCGCATCCCCTCAAACCGCGTTCGCCAGATCCGCCGCGCTGGTAAACGAATCCGCATAGAACTCGTCTTCCGGCAGCCCATGATGCTGGGTGAAATCGCGCTGCGCCGATTCGACCATCACCGGGGCGCCGCACGCATACACCTGGTACGCCGACAGATCGGGCAGATCCTCGATCACCGCGCGGTGCACGAAGCCGACGCGGCCCGTCCACGCATCGCTCGCGTCCGGCTCCGAGAGCACCGGCACGAACTTGAAGTTCGGAATCTCTTGCGCCCATTGCTCGGCCAGCTCGAGCAAATACAGATCCTTCTTGCGGCGCGCGCCCCAGTAGAGCGTCATCGGCCGGTCGAGGTTCTTGAACACCGCGTGTTCGACGATCGCCTTCAGCGGCGCGAAGCCGGTGCCCGAGGCCAGCAGCACGATCGGCTTGGCCGAATCTTCGCGCAGGAAGAAGGTGCCGAGCGGTGCCTCGAAGCGCAGGATGTCGCGCTCTTTCATTGTGTTGAACACGTGATCCGTGAAGGCGCCGCCAGCCATGTGACGAATGTGTAATTCGATCGGGCCTTCGGCGTGCGGCGCATTCGCCATCGAATAGCTGCGGCGCTTGCCGTCCTTCAGTATGAATTCGAGGTACTGCCCGGCCAGATACTGCAGACGTTCGTTAGCGGGCAATTGCAGTTTCAGCACCACGACGTCGTCGGCCTTGCGCTCGATTGCGTTGACGCGGCACGGCAGCTTCTTGACCTGCACGTCGCCGACGCCGGCTACTTCGCGGATATCCACTTCGAGATCGGAGCAAGCCGTCGCGCAGCAGAAGAGCGCCATGCCGCGCGTCTTCTCGTCGTTCGACAACGCCGACGACGAATGCTGACGCTGCTCGATCTCGCCGCTGACCACGGTGCCTTTGCAAGAACCGCAGGCGCCGTTCTTGCAGCCGTACGGAAGGCCGATGCCCTGGCGCAACGCGGCGCTGAGTACCGGTTCGTCCTGTTCTACCTGAAACTGCCGGCCGCTTTGCCGGAGAGTGACGTTAAATGCCATAGAGTGTTCGTTCGAAATCGAAAAGTCGGTAATCGTTGTCGGACCCGCGGTGCCAACTGCGCGGTACCTGCCGCGCTTGACGGCTACAATGCGTCCACCATGAAAGCGACACGAAACTTCCGCCGGCCGCGCGTGTTGATCGTCGGTTGCGGCGATGTCGGCATGCGCTGCGTGCCCCTGCTGCTGCCGCGCGCGCATGTCTTCGCGCTGACCAGCCACGCCGGGCGCCGCGTCGAATTGCGCGCGGCCGGCGTGACGCCGCTGATCGGCGACCTCGACGCGCGCCATAGCCTGAAACGGCTCGCGGGCCTCGCGCCGACCGTGCTGCATCTCGCGCCGCCGCAAAAGACCGGCGATGATGACCGCCGTACCCGCGCGTTACTCGCTACGCTGAGCGCCCGCCGGAGTCGTGCTCCGCGTGCCGCGCGCGGCACGGTAGTGCCGGTCGCGCGGCTGCGCCGCGTTCGTGCTGCATGGATGGAATCTGAAGCAGCCAATATTGTACCCGACGGGGTGCGGCGAACCGCCGGCTCGCGCACCCCCGTGCGGCTGGTTTATGCCAGCACGACGGGCGTCTACGGCGATTGTGGCGGCGCATGGATCGACGAAACGCGGGCGCTGCAAGCAGCCAATCCGCGCGCCAGGCGTCGCGTGTCGGCCGAGCGGCAACTGCGGCGCGCGACGGCTCAGGGCGCGATCGCGGCAAGCATTGCGCGGATTCCGGGTATCTATGCCGGCAACCGTCTGCCGCTGGCGCGGCTCGAAAAGCGCACACCGGCGCTGATCGACGCCGACGACGTCTACACCAACCATATCCACGCCGACGATCTCGCCGCGATTCTCGTGCGCATGGCCACACACGGCCGCGCGGCGCGCGTGATTCACGCGTCGGACGACACGTCGCTGAAAATGGGCGAGTACTTCGATGAAGTGGCTGATGCGTTCGGCCTCGAGCGTGCACCACGCATCACGCGCGCGGCGGCCGAGCAGCAGATCGAGCCGACTTTGCTGTCGTTCATGCGGGAGTCGAGGCGGCTCGTGAACCGGCGCCTCAAAGAGGAATTGCGCGTACGACTGCGTTATCCAAGCGTTGAAGATTTTCTGCGTGAGATTCGCGGTACAACTGACTCTCGAACCACCGGCGAAGTTAAAGGGCGCGATTAAGCTCCACGGTTCGATCCAATGTGTCCGCCGCGAGCAAAAAGCAACCGCCCAGGCATCGCCCGGAAAAACGCGCGCCGAGCCGGCTGTGCGCCGGCCGCGCGTGACCCAGCCGACTTACGTCAACGCAGGCAGTGCCTCCAGTAACAGGAAGCACAGCAAGGCGCCGATCAAGGCGCCGATAAGGTTCGGATGATACTTGTGCCGCAGCCGCATCGTGGCCAGCAACCCGCCGATCAGGACCACCCCGAGGCACGTGAAAGCAATCATCACGTACGAGATCTCGACAGTGTCGTGGATGACCATGGCGCCCCTCCTTGAACTCTTTGTAGTCTTTGTTTAATCGAGTATAGAGCGGGTCGTAAGGAAGAGCATGCTGCGATGCAGCGCGCGACGAGGCTTCCGGCAAGGGATTTGTGCGGATGCGAACGTTTTTTTCGTGGCCGCTCAAGGCTTTAAAAGCGCGCTACCTGTTTACCCGCTCCGTAAAGATCCGAGGTCGGTTTCGTCGAGCCATTGCCACGCGCCTTCAGCGAGTGTGGCCGGCAACGCCAGTCCGCCGATCTGCTCGCGATGCAACGCTTCGCAGCGGTTGCCTGCCGCGGCGATCATCCGCTTGACCTGGTGATACTTGCCTTCCATCACGGTGAGTTCCAGCGCGTGATCGCCGCGCGCCTGTGCATTCACGGCGGCGATCGGTTTGGGTTCGCCATGCAGCAAGACGCCGTCGCGCAAGGCGCTCAGTTGAGTGTCGTCGATCGGATGGCGGGTGGTTGCGACGTACACCTTCGGCACCTTGCGCTTGGGCGACGTGAACGCGTGCACGAACTTGCCGTCGTCGGAAAGCAGCAGCAGGCCGGTGGTGTCCTGGTCGAGTCTGCCCACGCACTGCACGCCGCGTGCGGCGAACTGCGGCGGCAGCAAATTGAACACGCTCAGGTGATGCTGCGGCTCGCGCGAACATTCGTAGCCGGCGGGCTTGTTCAGCAGCAGATAGGCATGCTCGCGATACGGCCAAACGACGCCGTCGACGCTGAACTGGAAGGCGCTGTCATCGGTTGCGAAATCGGCGTCGGGATCGGTGTGGGCAATGCCGCCGATTGTTACGCGAGCGTCGGTGATCAGCGCGCGGCATTGGCGGCGCGAGCCGAAGCCTTGAGTAAAGAGGATGCTTTCGAGATTCATGGCGAGCGAAGAATAACACCGCAAGAAGCGGAGCGCCGCGCAGCGCTGACGCGGCCACGATGGTCTCCTCGTGTCCAGTCCAGGGAGTTCATCGATGCACGCCACGTCCTCTTCATCCGCAGCTCGTCTGCCAGCCGCTTTCCACCGCCTCGCATGGTCGAATCTGGTCGCGCAGTCCGCTGAACAGATCAGTCTGGCCGCCGCGCCGCTTGTCGCAGTATTCGCGCTCGGCGCCAGCGCGCGCGACACGGGTCTGCTGCAAACCGCGCAAACGCTGCCGTTCCTGTTGCTGTCGATTCCACTCGGCGTATGGGCCGATCGCCGCTCGCGCCGCACCTTGATGACGCTTGCCGAAAGCGTGCGGGTCGCCGCCATGCTGAGCGTGCTCATGCTCGTGACGGCGCACGCGCTCAGCTTGCCGCTGCTCGCCGTACTCGGGTTTGTCGCCGCGACCGGCACCGTGGCCTACAACGTCGCGGCGCCTTCGCTGGTGCCTTCGATCGTGCCGCGCGAAGCGTTCGCGAATGCCAACGGCCGGCTCGAACTCGCGCGCAGCGTCGCGTATTCGGCGGGGCCGGCGCTCGGCGGTTTGCTGGTCGGCTGGATCGGCGCGGGTTGGGCATATGGCTGTGCGGCAGCGCTGTCGGCGCTGGCCGTCCTGCTGCTGGCAGGTTTGCGCGAACCGCCGCGGGCGACCAACGCGCAACGTCACTTTTTGCTGGAACTACGCGACGGCACGCGCTTCGTGCTGCGCGATACGCTGCTGCGCCCGATGCTTGCAACGGCGGTTTTCTTCAACCTCGGTTTCTTCGTACTGCAAGCGGTCTACGTGCCGTACGCCGTGCATCGGCTGGGCTTGAGCGCCTCGGCGGTCGGCGTGACGCTTGGCGCGTACGGCGTCGGCATGGTGTGCGGCGCGCTTGCCGCACCGGCAATCTCACGGCGCCTCGCGTTCGGCCGCGTGCTGATCATCGGACCGTTTTGCGGTTTGCTCGCGTCGCTCGTGATGGTGGCGACCATCGCCGCGCCGTCGTTTTTTCTAGCGATGCTGAGCTTCTTTCTGCTCGGCGTCGGACCGATTCTGTGGGTAGTCGGCTCGACCACGCTGCGCCAGGCGATCACACCCAAACGGATGATGGGCCGCGTCTCCGCGATCAATAGCACCGCGACCTATGGCGCGCGGCCGCTGGGCGCATTGCTCGGTGCGGCGATCAGCGCACGGTGGGGAATGGAGCCCTGTCTGGTTGCGGCGGCCGCGGCCTTCGCCGTGCAGGCGCTGATCATCGTCATGTCGCCGGCCGCACGTCTTGCACAGCTTCCCGAGCGTGCCGCAGCCGCGTGATGAAAACGGATTTTCATCGCGCAGCGTTATTGCGTGGCTAGTCCCGCCCGGTCGTCGGGGAAAACCCGCGAAAATGAAAATAAATTTTTTTTGAGAAAGTTTTCATGTAAATATAATTTCATGCATTTTGATTACGCCCCGCAGGAAGTTCTCTTGGAGAACAGTGGCAGCGCCACTTCGCTCGCATGATCCATCACACATCCGCTGCATCGAATCCTGCCGAGCAGGCAATCGCCGCGCGCATCACTGCGGCGATGCCGGTTTTGACGCCGATCCATCGGCGCATGGGCGATTACGTGCTGGCCAATCTGTTTCGCTCCGCCACCATGCGGATCGACGAACTGGCCAGTGTAGTGGGCGCATCGGTGGCAACGGCGAATCGCTTTGCTCGCGCGCTCGGTTTCGATGGCTATCCCCAGTTTCGCGAAGCGCTCGTGCGCGGTTTCGAAGCCACGCTCGCTCCAGTCGAACGGCTGCGTAGCGCGCAAGAGTCGCTCGCTGCTGGCGACGATCTGATCGACGCGTCGCTGGAACAGGCGGCAACCAATCTTCACTCCACCCGCACCGCGATCGATCGCACCGCCGCTGAAGCGGCCGTCGAAGCAATCATTGCCGCGCGCCGTGTGTTCGTGCTCGGCGCGGGCTCCAGCGCGTTTCTCGCGGGCTTGATGGAGCACGGCCTGATGCCGTATCACGACAACGTGCAGTCGCTCGCGTTGATCGGCGGACCCTCGCATGCCGCGCGGCGTCTGTTCACTTCGGACGAAGGCGATCTCGTTGTCGCGATCGCGTTCCCGCGTTATGTCGAAGACACCATCGAACTCGCACGCCGTGCCGCAAGCCGCGGCGCACGCGTGCTCGCGCTGACCGACAGTCCGCGCTCGCCGCTCGCGCAATTCGCCAATCTCACGCTCTATATCCGCTCCGAACGGCGGCTTGCGGCGAACGCCGATGCCGCCGTGCTGGCCGTCATCGAAGCGCTCTGCGACGCAGTTGCGTATCGCGCGAAACGCTCGGTGAAAGCGGCAGCAGGCGTGACCGAATTCGTGTTGCCGTGGCTGACCGATCCACAGGCCGTGCCGCCCAGTACGACGGATCAGCCCGCGCGCGCTTCTACCCGTACCACCCGCACGACCAAAGCGAAACGATGAATTCCAACGCAGTCGTTGCCATTCACGGCGGGGCAGGCACCATCCTGCGCGCGTCGATGTCGGCCGGTGCCGAAGCCGAATATCACTTCGCCTTGCACGCGGTGTTGAGCGCCGGTCAGCGCGTGCTCGCCGACGGCGGCAGCGCACTCGACGCCGTCAGCGAAGCCGTGCGCCTGCTCGAAGACTGCCCGCTCTTCAATGCGGGCCGCGGTGCGGTGTACACGGCGGCCGGCACGCACGAACTCGACGCGGCCATCATGGACGGCAGCACGCTCGAAGCCGGCGCGATCTGCTGCGTGAAGCGCGTGCGCAATCCGATTCTGGCGGCGCGCCGCGTGCTCGAAGGCAGTGAACACGTGCTGTTTACCGGTGAAGGCGCGGAAGCGTTCGCGGCCGCGCAAGGTCTCGAATTCGTCGAGCCGGCGTATTTCCATACCGAAGCGCGTTATCGTCAATGGCTGCTCGCGCGCGATCAAAAACGCGCGATGCTCGATCACGACGGCGCGACGCTCGCTGCAGCGCGGTCTCCGAATGACGACGACCCGATACCGCACGAACCGATTGATCCGAATCGCAAGTTCGGCACCGTCGGCGCGGTCGCGCTCGACCGGCACGGCCATGTGGCGGCGGCAACGTCGACGGGCGGCGTGACCAACAAGCAGGTCGGCCGGGTCGGCGATACGCCGCTGATCGGCGCGGGCTGCTACGCGGACGACGCAACCTGCGCGGTCTCGACTACGGGCTCAGGCGAGATGTTCATGCGCATGGTCGCCGCCTACGACGTCGCCGCGCAGATGGCGTATCGCAACGTCTCGCTCGAAGAAGCGGCGAACGACGTAGTGATGAACCGTCTGCCGAAGATCGACGGCCGCGGCGGTCTGGTCGCCGTCGATGCGCGCGGCAATGTCACGCTGCCTTTCAACACCGAAGGCATGTATCGCGGGTTTGCCCGCGTTGGCGAGACGCCGGTGACGGCGATCTATCACTAAGTCCGTCCCGCGCAATCACGGCTGCTGCCACTTTCACCGCATGAGCCACTGCATGAACTACCGCTAGCCGCGTTCGAATTCAAAGGAATCCATCGTGCCGACTTCATCGCGCATCGCCCGCCCGCTTATCGAAACCTTGCCGCCGCAAAGCGTGCTCGCGGTCGACGATCTGTCCGTCGCGTTTCGCAGCGGCGAGACGACCTTCAACGCGGTGCGTAATCTGTCGCTGACGGTCGAGCGCGGCGAGACGCTGGCGATCGTCGGCGAATCGGGTTCGGGCAAATCGGTGACATCGCTCGCGTTGATGCGGCTGATCGAGCATGGCGGTGGGCGCCTTGCCGGCGGCAGCATCGCCTTCCGGCGCCGCGACGGCAGCGTGCTCGATCTCGCGAAAGCGTCGTCCGGGACGATGCGTTCGATTCGCGGCGCCGACATCGCGATGATTTTCCAGGAACCGATGACTTCGCTCAATCCGGTCTTCACGGTCGGTGATCAGATCAGCGAGGCGATCGCGTTGCATCAGGGCAGGAGCCGGGCCGCCGCGCATGCTGAAACGCTGCGTCTGCTCGAACTTGTGCGCATCCCTGAAGCGCGCCGCGTGGCCGCGCGCTATCCGCATCAGTTGTCGGGCGGCATGCGGCAACGCGTGATGATCGCGATGGCGCTGTCGTGCAAGCCCGCGTTGCTGATCGCCGACGAACCGACCACCGCGCTCGACGTGACGATTCAGGCGCAGATCCTGCAACTGATCCGCGGCTTGCAGGACGAGATGAACATGGGCGTGATCTTCATCACGCACGACATGGGCGTGGTGGCCGAAGTGGCCGATCGCGTGCTGGTGATGTATCGCGGCGAGAAAGTCGAAGAGGGCGCGTCGGATGCGCTGTTCGCCGCGCCGTCGCATCCCTATACGAAAGCGCTGCTCGCAGCCGTGCCGCGACTGGGCGCGATGGACGGCACCGATCAGCCCGCCAAATTCCCGATTCTGACGGTCGAACAAGCGGCCTTGACCGGCACCGAAGAAGCCGTTCGGCCCGCGGCCGCCGTAGCCGAAGAAGCGCAACCGTCGATCGACGACCGCACGCCGCCAATCCTGCGCGTGCGTGATCTGATTACGCGCTTTCCGGTCAGGAGCGGTTTGTTCGGCCGTGTGACGGGCCGTGTGCACGCGGTCGAGAAAGTCAGCTTCGATTTGCGTCCTGGCGAGACGCTCGCTCTCGTCGGCGAATCGGGTTGCGGCAAATCGACGACGGGCCGTTCATTGCTGCGTCTCGTCGAAAGCCAGAGCGGCTCGATCGAATTCAACGGCAAGGACATCAGTTCGCTGACAGGTCCTGCGCTGCAAGCGCTGCGCCGCGATATCCAGTTCATCTTCCAGGATCCGTTCGCGTCGTTGAATCCGCGTTTGACGGTCGGCTTCTCGATCATGGAGCCCTTGCTCGTGCACGGCGTGGCGCAGGGCGCGGAAGCCCAGGCGCGGGTTGCGTGGCTACTCGAGAAGGTCGGTTTGCCGCCCGAAGCCGCGCGCCGTTATCCGCACGAGTTCTCAGGCGGTCAACGGCAACGCATCGCCATCGCGCGCGCGTTGGCGTTGAATCCGAAAGTCGTGATCGCCGACGAATCCGTTTCCGCGCTGGACGTCTCCGTGCAAGCGCAGATCGTCAACCTGATGCTCGATCTGCAACGCGAACTCGGCGTCGCGTATCTGTTCATTTCGCACGACATGGCGGTGGTCGAGCGCGTCAGCCATCGCGTCGCGGTGATGTATCTCGGCCAGATCGTCGAGATCGGTCCGCGCCGCGCCGTGTTCGAAGCGCCGCAGCATCCGTACACGAAGAAGCTGATGGGCGCGGTGCCGGTGGCCGATCCGGCACGCCGCCACGCGAAACGGATGCTTGCCGCCGATGAAATTCCGAGCCCGATTCGCGCGCTCGACGACGAGCCGATCGTGGCGCCGCTGGTCGCGGTTGGACCGGACCATTTCGTCGCCGGGCATCGGATCGGCGGCGCTTATTAAATTCTGCTTATTAAACCCTGATTTTTAAACCCGACTCTTCACTCGCAACACACAACGCTGTTTCATTTCGCAGCCTGGAGCCAACCTCATGAACCTGCTGGTCCCGTCTTCTCCGTTTCGTTTGCGCGCGCTGGTCAGCGGCGGCGCGGTGGTGTTCGCGATGCTCGCGGGCAATGTGGCGCACGCCGAAACGACTGCTGTGATGGCGGTCGCCTCGACCTTCACGACGCTCGATCCGTACGACGCTAACGACACGCTGTCGCAAGCTGTTGCGAAGTCGTTCTATCAAGGCATGTTCGGTTTCGACAAGGACATGAAGCTGGTCAACGTGCTGGCCGACAGCTACGAAGCAAGCGCGGATGCGCGCGTCTACACGATCAAGTTGCGCCAGGGCGTCAAGTTCCAGGACGGCACCGACTTCAACGCCGCGGCGGTGAAGGCCAACTTCGACCGCGTCACCGATCCGGCGAACAAGCTGAAGCGCTACAACATGTTCAACCGCATCGACAAAACCGAAGTGGTCGATCCGTACACAGTGAAGATCACGCTGAAGGCGCCGTTCTCGGCGTTCATCAACGTGCTCGCGCATCCGTCGGCGGTGGTGATCTCGCCGACCGCGCTTAAGAAATACGGCAAGGACATTGCGTTCCATCCGGTCGGCACCGGACCGTTCGAGCTGGTGAAGTGGGACCCGGCAGGCGATCTGACGGTGAAGAAGTTCGACGGCTACTGGAAGAAGGGCTACCCGAAAGTCGACGCGATCGACTGGAAGCCGGTGGTCGACAACAACACGCGTGCTGCGTTGATGCGCACCGGCGAAGCGGACTTCGCGTTCCAGGTGCCGTTCGAGCAGGCCGCGCAATTGCAGTCGAGCCCGAAGGTCGATCTGATCGCGTCGTCCTCGATCATCCAGCGCTATATCAGCCTGAATGTGAATCAGAAGCCGTTCGACAATCCGAAGGTGCGCGAAGCGCTGAACTACGCGGTCAACAAGGAAGCGCTGACGAAGGTCGTGTTCGCCGGTTATGCGACGCCGGCTGACGGCGTCGTGCCGCAGGGCGTCGATTACGCAACGAAGCTCGGCCCCTGGCCGTACGATCCGGCGAAGGCGCGCGAACTGCTGAAGGAAGCGGGCTATCCGAACGGTTTCGAAACGACGCTGTGGTCGGCCTATAACTACTCGACCGCGCAGAAGGTGATCCAGTTCGTGCAGCAGCAACTGGCGCAGGTCGGCATCAAGGCGCAGGTCGAAGCGCTCGAGGCGGGTCAGCGTGTCGCCAAGGTCGAGAGCGCGCAGGACGCGGCAACCGCGCCGGTGCGGATGTACTACGCGGGCTGGTCGTCGTCGACGGGCGAAGCGGACTGGGCGATCACACCGCTGCTCGCATCGGTTTCCTTCCCGCCGAAGATGGTCAACACCGCCTACTACAAGAACGACACGGTCGACAGCGATCTGAAGCAGGCGCTCGAAACCACCGATCGCACGCAGAAGGCCGCGCTTTACACCGATGCGCAAAAGCGTATCTGGGCCGACGCGCCGTGGATCTTCCTCGTCAAGGAGAAGGTCGTGTATGCGCGCAGCAAACGTCTGTCGGGTGCTTACGTGGCGCCGGACGGCTCGTTCAATTTCGATGAGATCGCAATCAGGTGATGAGCTGACCGTTCAGCGCGGTGTGTTCCATAAGGGCACGCTGGCCGGACGGTCGCTTTCTAGCGATCCATCGTTGTCTGCACCATTGCCGGATTGGGTTTCATGCTGAACTTCCTTGTCAAACGTCTCTTTGGCCTGCTGCCGACGCTCTTTATCGTCTCGGTGCTGGTCTTCCTGTTCGTGCATCTGTTGCCGGGCGATCCGGCGCGGCTCGCCGCCGGCCCCGATGCCGACGAAGCGACCGTCGCGCTGGTGCGCGCCGACCTCGGCCTCGACAAGCCGATGCCGCAGCAGTTTGCCCACTTCTTCGTGAAGATCGCGCACGGCGACTTCGGCACGTCGACGCGTAGCAAGCGGCCGGTCAGCCAGGAAATCGGCGAGCGTTTCATGCCGACGCTGCTGCTCACGCTTGCCAGCATGGTGTGGGCGGTCGTGCTCGGCATGGGCATCGGCATTGTGTCGGCGGTCTGGCGCAATCGCTGGCCGGACCGGCTCGGCATGACGCTCGCGGTGTCGGGCATTTCGTTTCCGGCCTTCGCCCTCGGCATGCTGCTGATGGAGATTTTTTCGGTGAAGCTCGGCTGGCTGCCGATTGTCGGCGACGGTTCGTGGCAGAGCTACGTGCTGCCGTCGCTCACGCTCGGCGCGGCGGTGGCCGCGGTGATGGCCCGCTTCACGCGCGCCTCGTTCGTCGAAGTGATGAACGAAGACTTTGTGCGCACCGCACGCGCCAAAGGTGTGCCGGAGCGGCTCGTGATCGTCAAACACTGCTTGCGCAACGCGATGATTCCCGTCGTCACGATGATGGGTCTGCAATTCGGCTTTCTGCTGGGCGGCTCGATCGTCGTCGAAGTGGTGTTCAACTGGCCGGGCCTCGGACGCCTGCTGGTGGACGCGGTTTCGATGCGTGACTATCCGGTGATTCAAGCGGAGGTGCTGTTGTTCTCGCTCGAATTCATCATCATCAATCTGGTGGTGGACGTGCTGTACGCCGTCATCAACCCGACCATCCGTTTCAAGTGAGGCCCGCATGAGCACGACAGCCACCGAGGCGAATGCGGGCAAGGCCGCCCGCGCAGAACGCGCGATCCGCACTCCATGGAGCGAGTTCTGGCGCAAATTCCGTAAACAGCACGTGGCGCTCGCCGCGGGCATTTTCGTGCTGCTGTTGATCGTGGTCGCGATCGTCGCGCCGCATATCGTGCCGTACGATCCGGAAAACTTTTTCGATTACGACGCGTTGAACGCGGGACCAACGGCTGCGCACTGGTTCGGCGTCGATTCGCTGGGCCGCGACATTTTCAGCCGCATTCTGGCGGGCTCGCGTATTTCGCTCGAGGCAGGTTTTCTGTCGGTGGCGATCGGCGCGGTGATCGGCACGTTTTTCGGTTTGCTGGCCGGTTACTACGAAGGCTGGTGGGACCGCATCACGATGCGGGTCGCCGACGTGCTGTTCGCCTTCCCCGGCATTCTGCTGGCGATCGGCGTGGTGGCGATTCTCGGCAACGGCATGATCAACGTGATCTGCGCGGTGGCGATTTTCAGCATCCCCGCGTTTGCTCGGCTCGTGCGCGGCAATACGCTGATGCTCAAGCAACTGACCTACATCGAAGCGGCGCGCAGCATCGGCGCATCGGACTGGACCATCATCGTGCGGCACATTCTGCCGGGGACGATTTCGTCGGTGGTGGTGTACTTCACGATGCGTATCGGCACGTCGATCATCACGGCGGCGAGCCTGTCGTTTCTCGGACTCGGCGCACAGCCGCCGACGCCCGAGTGGGGCGCGATGCTCAACGAGGCACGCGCCGACATGGTCACCGCGCCGCATATCGCGCTGTTTCCGAGTCTCGCGATTTTCCTCACCGTGCTGGCGTTCAACCTGCTCGGCGACGGTTTGCGCGATGCGCTCGATCCGAAGCTCGATCGGCCATGAGTTTTATTGAACCTCAAAACGCGCCGCATATCGGCGTATTGCCGCGCGGCCCGCTTGGCACGATCGCCGATGTGCAAGGGGTGACAGCCGGCCATTGCACGTTGGACGAAGGCGCTGTGCAAACCGGTGTCACCGTGATTCATCCGCACCGTGGCGATCCGTTTGTCCACAAGGTGCCGGCTGCTGCGTCGGTGATCAACGGCTTTGGCAAGAGCATCGGGCTCGTGCAGGTCGAAGAACTGGGCTTGCTGGAAACGCCGATCGCGTTGACCAACACCTTTGGCGTCGCGGCGGTGGCGCAGGCGCAGATTCGCGCGGCGATCCACACGCATCCGCAGATCGGACGCGGGTGGTCGACGCTCAATCCGTTGGTGTTCGAATGCAATGACGGATACCTGAACGATATCCAGGCGCTGGCAGTCGGTGAACAGCATTACAACGAGGCCTGCGCTGCGGCAAGTGATGACGTTGCAAGCGGTTCGGTCGGCGCGGGGCGCGGCATGTCGTGCTTCGATCTGAAGGGCGGGATCGGCAATGCATCGCGCGTGGTCGGCGTAGCGAGGCAGTCCTATACCGTCGGCGCATTGGTGCTGGCTAACTTCGGCCGCCTGCCGATGTTGACGATCGACGGCGTGCCGCTCGGCCGCGTGCTGGCCGGGCGTGCCTCCAAAGCCGCCGCGGCGGCAGCGGCGCCAGGCAAGCCGGAACAAGGCTCGATTATTATGATCGTCGCCACCGACGCGCCGCTCGACGCGCGCCAACTCAAACGTCTGTCGTTGCGTGCGGCGGCCGGTCTTGCACGAACCGGTTCGGTGTACGGCCACGGCAGCGGCGATATCGCGCTGGCGTTTTCAACGGCCTACACCGTGCCGCACGATGCCGATTTTGTCGCGCTGCCGCGTTTGCTCGCAGACGCGCGCCTCGATCCGTTATTCCGTGCCTGTTCGGACAGCGTCGAGCAAGCGATTGTCGATGCGTTGTGGAGCGCCACTTCGGTGACGGGCCGCGACGGCCATCGGCGGTTATCGCTGCATGACACCGCTGCCGACCTCGCTCAACTTCTCAAGCAATCTTCCTGATGAAAGTCCTGATTTCCGCCGATATCGAAGGCGTGGCCGGTGTGTTCCATCCTGAACAAACGCGCGCGGGCAACGGTGAATACGAAGTCGCGCGCCGCTGGATGACGCTCGAAGCCAATGCCGCGATCGAAGGCGCGTTCGCCGGCGGCGCGACGCACGTATGGGTCAACGACTCGCACGGCGGTTTCCGCAACCTGTTGCCCGATCTGCTCGATGCGCGCGCCCAGGTGGTGCTGGGCAAGCCGCGCACGCTCGGCATGATGGCCGGGCTCGAATACGGCGCGGCGCTCGTGTTCATGATCGGCTATCACGCCATGTCGCAAACGCGCGGCATCCTCGCGCACACCATCAATAGCTTCGCGTTCGCGCGGGTTTCTCTGAACGGTGTCGAAGTCGGCGAGGCGGGATTGTATGGCGCGCTGGCGGAAGAATATGGCGCACGTGTGGCGCTTTTGTCCGGTGACGATGTATTCGCCGAGGAAACGTCGCCGCGTTTTCCTGGTGCCCGGTTTGTCGTCACCAAGAGCGCGACGGGGCACGCGAGCGGCGTCACGCAAACGCCGGCCGCCGTACGTGATGCGATCGAAAGTGCCGCGCGGGAAGTAGTGCAACAGCACATCAAGGCCGGTCATGCGCCGCAAGCCGCTCGCGCTGAAGTAAAACCCGTCGAATGCGAATTGCGTGTGCAAACCACCGCGCTCGCCGATCTGTTTTGCCAATGGCCGACGCTTACGCGCGTCGACGCCGTCACGTTGCGCTTTAGTGCGGCATCGGCGGAACATGCAGTCCGCATGTTGAACTGCCTGTCGGCGATGTCGTTCATGTTGCGCTAGCCGTATGCCGAAGAACGATGCCGGGCAAAGCTCGCGCATACGCCTGAAGTTGCCTACTGCTGCCGGCTGAGTTCTCTCGCCGCCCGATCGATCACATCGGCGATCGCGCCGGCATGCGACACCGGCGCGAGATGGCTCGATGAGATCGGCACGACCTTCGCACGCATCCGGTCGGCCATGAACTTTTCGACGTCGGGCGACACCGCGCGATCCTTCGTTGTCAGTACATACCAGGAGGGTTTTTCTTTCCATGCCACCTGGCTGACGGTTTCGCTGAACGCCTTCGCGGCGATCGGCTGTTGCGCGGCAGAGAGCACGCGCGTCAGGTTTTCGGGGACATCGGCGGCGAAGTCGGCGTGATAGCTGGTGCGGTCGAGCCAGAGAAAGCCGGTCGGGTCGGCGACGATTTTTTTGCCCGCGGGCATCGGCGCCGCGCGTTTCATCAGATCCATCGTCGATTCATGCAAGTCCGGCGCGATCGCCGCCACGTAGACAAGGCCGGCGACGTTCGGCGCATTCGCGCCCGCTTCGGTGATCACCACGCCGCCCCAGGAATGTCCAACCAGCATGGTCGGGCCATCCTGACGCGCGAGCACGCGGCGGGTGGCGGCGACGTCGTCGGCGAGAGAGGTGAGCGGGTTCTGTACCGAACTCACGTGATAGCCCTTCTGCTGCAGCTTCGCGACGACGCCATTCCAGCTCGACCCATCGACGAAGGCGCCGTGAACCAGCACGACGTTGCGCACGGGTCCGGTCATCGGCGCTGCGGATGGCGTGGGGGCGGCTGCGGCCGGCGCAGCGGGTGCTGCTGGTGCTGGCGCGGGTGCTGCTGCTGGCGTCGCCGGCGCTTCGGGAGCCGGTGATTGCATGTCTGGCGCGGACGCCGGTTCGGCGGCGGGTTCGGCCGTGGGTGCCGCGGTTTGCGCGATGGCGCTGGCCCCAGCGAACCAGAGACACAAAGCAGCAGCGCAAAGCAGACGTTTGGGCGACATGTTGAATCTCCGAAGGCTGAAACCTCGACTAGGGCAACATACCGAAGCGGCACGCCGTGTCAATCGATATCGTCGCGGTTAGGTGCGGCGCAGAACCAAGCACGGGTTGGTCCCAGTACTTAGGCAATATCGGCCGCGGTAAAATTTTTGGTTCTGCCCGGCCGGACCATAAGTCTGATCGGGTGATTGATATCCATACTCTGGGGCGCAATTTTGAATAGTGCACAGCAGCAAGATGGCCTGAAGCGCGGGCTTAAGAATCGCCATATCCAGCTGATCGCGCTGGGCGGGGCGATCGGCACGGGCCTGTTTCTCGGCTCCGCCAGCGTGTTGCAGGCAGCCGGCCCGTCGATGATTCTCGGCTACGCGATCGGCGGCATCATCGCGTTCATGATCATGCGGCAGCTCGGCGAGATGGTCGCGCAGGAGCCGGTCGCCGGTTCGTTCAGCCACTTCGCGTACAAATATTGGGGCGATTTTCCCGGCTTTCTGTCCGGCTGGAACTACTGGGTGCTGTATGTGCTCGTGAGCATGGCCGAGCTGACCGCAGTGGGTACCTACGTGCATTACTGGTGGCCGGGTGCGCCGACGTGGGTGTCGGCGCTGGTGTGCTTCGCCGGCATCAACGCGATCAATCTCGCCAACGTCAAAGCCTATGGCGAAACCGAATTCTGGTTTGCGATTATCAAGGTGGTCGCGGTGATCGGCATGATCCTGTTCGGCGGCTATCTGCTGATCAGCGGTCACGGCGGTCCGCAGGCCTCGATCACCAATCTCTGGGCTAATGGCGGCTTTTTCCCGCACGGTTTCCAGGGCCTGTTCATGATGCTCGCGGTCATCATGTTTTCGTTCGGCGGCCTCGAGCTGATCGGTATCACGGCGGCTGAAGCCGACGATCCGCAGCGAAGCATTCCGAAGGCCGTGAACCAGGTGATCTACCGGATCCTGATTTTCTACATTTGCTCGCTGACGGTGCTGCTCTCGTTGTATCCGTGGAATCAGGTGGCCGCCGGCGGCAGCCCGTTCGTGATGATCTTCTCGCAGATCGGTTCGACGCTGACGGCGAATGTCCTCAACGTGGTGGTGCTGACCGCGGCGCTGTCGGTGTACAACAGCGGCGTGTATGCGAACAGCCGGATGCTCTACGGTCTTGCGGAACAGGGTAATGCGCCGCGTGCGCTGATGAAGGTCGACCGGCGCGGTGTGCCGTATATGGCGATCGGTTTGTCGGCGCTCGCCACCTTTACCTGCGTGATCGTCAACTATCTGATTCCTGCCGAAGCACTCGGCCTGCTGATGGCGCTGGTGGTCGCCGCGCTGGTGCTGAACTGGGCGCTGATCAGCCTGACGCATCTGAAGTCGCGCAAGGCGATGGTCGTGGCAGGCGAGACGCTGGTGTTCAAGTCGTTCTGGTTTCCCGTCAGCAACTGGATCTGCCTCGCGTTCATGGCGCTGGTCCTCGTGATTCTCGCGATGACGCCGGGCTTGTCGGTATCGGTGTGGCTCGTGCCGGCGTGGCTGGTCGTGATGTGGGTCGGCTATGCGTTCAAGCGTCGACGTGCGGCAGCGGGGGGCGGCGTGACGGTGGCGGAGTGACAAGGGGCGTTAGGCGGCGTGGCGTGCGGTCTTCCGTGCGCACGCCGCTTGAGCCACGCGGGTGGCGCGAGTGGCTGGTTGGCTTGCAATATGTAGACTGTCGGCGAGATCGCCAGAAACGACAAACCCCGCAGGCAGAATGCGCTGGCGGGGTTCGAGGAAAAGCTGAAGACGGCGGGCTCGGCGCAAGTGAACCCGAAGTATTTGGACATGATTCGACTCCGCTTGACCAACATACTCGGCATCCATCAGCATCGGATGTGATTTTATAAACGTTTCATCGTAATCACGCATATGCGTCGGGTATCCGGCCGTGGCGAAGATCGCGGTTTGACTAAATGGAAGTTGAGAGCCTGACTCGATTAATTCATGCGGAAGGTATTCCCCAAAATGGTTGGCGTCCAGTTCGTCTCATCGGCTTCCCTAATGATCACATCGTATCGGTCAACATCGTCGGGGTCGCCGCCCGTACCTTCTCAGTCGTCTGATTGCAGCTTTGCTGGGCGGCAGGGGTTTCGCGCGGCGTTGGGCAGTGCATCAATTGCGCATCAAAGCACGTCACCTTTCGTGCTTTATGCATTTAGCGTTAGGAAATATCCGAAAATTGATGCCCGCGAGTAAAAACGCTCATCTTTCATGCCAAGATCAGTCGCATAGCCTTGCGTTATTTTCATGAAAGGGACCCATGTCGACGTCAAATTCGCCCAATGCCGATTCCGGCGATTACAAAGCCCTCGAAGTTGCGCTCTCTGAATTACAAGCAACCGCAGCTCAGTTCGCGGCCACATGCATCAGCGATTCACGCGCTCGCACGCGGTATGCACAAGACATTGCCGCCGCCGCGAACGAGTTCCGGCTGGCCGCCAACTCTGGTCGACTTTCGATGCGAGATGCGGCGGAACAAGCTCGTGCGATGCGGAACCAGATTATGGAGTTATCGCGCCTTCGTAGCAGCCCTGTGATTCGCGCCTATGCGACCCGCATCAAAGGGCAGGGGCGCTCCCTTTCATATCTTGCTGAGAAATATGCGCAGGTACGGTACAGCATCCCTTTCGGAGCGCTATCTGAACAGCAACAAACCAGCGTCTATGCGGACATCATTCGCGCGGCGGGGCGGCCAGATCAAAACGTCATGAAACTGGCTGAGAAAATGGGAAAAGCTGGTCGGCGTGTGCTGCTCGTATCGCTGGCGATCGGCGTATATGAAGTCGCAGAATCGGGCAACAAGCCGCGCGAAGTTGCTCGACAGGGGATGCTGGCAGGCGCCGGGATTGTCGGCGGCTGGGCGGCTGGCGCGGGTGCTGTAGCTGCTGGGGTATGCGTTGCTACCGCGCCGGTATGTGTCGCCATTGCCGCGTTCGTGGGAGGCATGCTGGCCGCCTGTGGTGCGGACGCTGCCTTTGGTACGCTATACCCCCGCCCCAGCCGATAAGACCGTGAGTCAACCACTGGACACCAATCGCCGCGCCCCCGTGTGGCAAGCACTCGCCGAACTCTTCGTCGGTCGCGAGTTGCAGGACCACGACTACAAATGGGTTGCTGGCATTCTGCGAACATCGAAGTATTCGCTTGATGAACTTGATCACATCCTCCGCGAAGAAGTCGCGCCAGTCTATCGACATAACATTTCCGCACTGGTGATGCCCAATGAAATCGACGGTTGGACCCTGGAAGAAGTAACAACTGACATTTGTGCCTACCTGGAGCGCCGGGGCCAAGGCTTGCGGAGGCTCTTGCAATGCTTCGCGACACGTAAGCTACCGGAACCCGTTGATATTCGTTGGACTACGGTCCGGTCGCTGCTTGACGCCTCGCATCAAACCGCGTCATCCGCGCATTAAAACGCATCACTTTTTCATGTCGAAAAACGCCCGGAGACCCGCGCCGCAAGACGCGTCCGGTCGAAGGGCGTAGCGCATTAGAACCGTTGACCCAAACAAAGCCCGCAGGCGCGGAGGGGACTGCGTTTGGGCGGCGGGGGGCGGTCGAGGCGGAGTCGGGCGCGCTGGGGAGCGTCCGTGGGAGACCGCCAGGGCTTCGCTGGCCGCCTGGATGATATTGACGCAGCCTCCATCTGGGCGAGCGGCGCACTGAGCCGCCATAGCGCCTATCCCGCGCGGGCTGAATGTGCGGCGGTCTCCATCGTATGCTGCTGTCGCCTTGAGCAGTTCCGGCACCTCAGTTTCGCTGACGCGCGCCATGTGCGTTGCGGGGCGTGTCCTGAGAGCGCCGCGAAGATCTGGCGAGGGATCGCGTTCGGCTTTGCCCGTTGCAATGGCAAAGCGGAAGATTTGCCCGCAGCTCTGGAGCGTTTTGCGCGAAGTTTCCAGTGCGTTACGCGCCTCGATCCGACGAATGTCCTGGTCTGCGGCGTACCCCCATATCGAGGAAGCCGTACCCCCTATTTTTGGGAATACTCTGGACCGTTCTGGGACAACCTGAAACAAAAAACCCGCGAAGCCTTGGGCTGTCGCGGGTTTCTGGAATTCTCTGGAACTGCTCGGAATATTTTCTGGTGCCCAGGGCCGGAATCGAACCGGCACGCCTTGCGGCGGGGGATTTTGAGTCCCCTGCGTCTACCAATTTCACCACCTGGGCAGGTCTTGCAGCGCACGCGCCAAGTCATGGCGCGCGGCGGAGACCGGGATTATGGCCGAAAATTCGACAGCGGGCAAGCCGGTCACGTCCAACGCCTCCACAGTTTTCAAACCGTGCGGGAAAACCGTTCGAGGGTTTGCTGGCCGAGGTAACGGTCGAACACCATCGCGATGTTGCGCACCAGCATGCGTCCGGCCATCTGCACTTCGAGCTTGCTGCCGCTCACCGACACCAGCCCGTCCTCCTCGAAGCCGCGCAAGCGTTCCAGTTCCGGCGCGAACGTATCGGCGAAACGAATCCCGTAAGCGGCCTCGAATTCGTCAAAGCGCAACTCCAGATTGCACATCAGTTGCGTGATCACGTCGCGACGCAGACGATCGTCCGCGGTGAGCCGCACGCCGCGCGCGATCGCGAGCCGGCCTGCGTCGATCGCCGCGGCATAGCCGGGCAGATCCTTGACGTTCTGTGCATACACATTGCCGACCTTGCCGATCGACGACGCGCCGAAGCCGATCAGATCGCATTCCGCACGCGTGCTGTAGCCCTGAAAATTCCGATGCAGCGTGCGCTGTGCCTGAGCGCGCGCGAGTTCGTCGGTGGGCAACGCGAAGTGATCCATGCCGATGTAGACGTAGCCAGCGCTCGTCAGCCGCTCGACGACCCGTTGCAGGATCGCAAGCCGCACCGCGGGCGAGGGTAGCGTGGCAGGGTCCATCTGACGCTGCATCTTGAAGAGCTGCGGCATGTGCGCATAAGCGAACACCGACAGCCGATCGGGCGCGAGCTCGAGCATCGTGTCGAGCGTGCGGCTGAAGCTGTCGACGGTTTGATGCGGCAGGCCGTAAATCAGATCGACGCCGATCGAGTGGAAGTCCGTGTCACGCGCGGCCTGCATCACCGAAGCGGTCATCTCCAGCGGCTGAATCCGGTTGATCGCGTGCTGCACCACTGGATCGAAGTCCTGCACGCCGAGGCTGAGCCGATTGAAGCCGAGCTTGCGCAAATGCGCGATGGTCTCGGGCGACGCCTCGCGCGGATCGACCTCGATCGAATACTCGCCCTCTGCATCGGGCAGCAACGTGAAGTGCCGGCGCGCCGCTGCCATCAGTTCGGCCATTTCGTCGCGCGATAAAAAGGTCGGCGTACCGCCGCCCCAATGCAGTTGCGACACCGGACGCCGCGTGTCGAAATGCGCCGCCTGCAGGGCCATTTCACGCTTCAACCGGTCGACGTACGGACGCGCGTGCGCGCGGTTCTTCGTGGCGACCTTGTTGCAGCCGCAATAGAAGCACACGGTGTCGCAAAACGGAATGTGGAAGTACAGCGAGAGATCCGTGGCGGATGCGCCTGGGTCGGCGGCGGCGCGTAAATAATCGGCGGAATCGAACTCGTCGCGGAACTGCAGGGCGGTCGGATAGGACGTATACCGTGGGCCGTTCGCGCTGTATTTGGCGAGCAGGTCGGGGCGGAATAGCGTGTCGGCGGTGGTCATGAGGGGCTCGGGTCTGACGGCCACCGTTGAAGAGGCAGGAGCCGGCGACGTCGCGCGACCGGATCGAACAGCGCAGGCACCTCTTGAGCGTGGCCTTTCGTGTCCGTCAAGTTTACGTGGGCGATTGCATGCCGGATTGTGTAAAAAGGTCGCACGTGAGGCGATGGCACAATGCGGGTCTGGTGACGTGTTGCCGATGTTCGAGTTCAGGAAAAATGCTGTGATCGATTTAGTGACAAGCGGGGTGAACAGCGTTATGAAGCGCGAGTCCCCGTTTCATGTGGACGGTCACGCGTGCCGCCCCGATTGCGGCGCGTGCTGTATCGCGCCGTCGATTTCGAGCCCGATTCCAGGCATGCCGCACGGCAAGCCGGCGGGCGTGCGCTGCGTGCAGCTCGGCGACGATCTGCGCTGCGCTATCTTCGGTCAGCCAGAGCGGCCGGCGTGCTGTTCCGGTCTGCAACCACAGACGGAAATGTGCGGCACGAGCCGCGGCGAAGCGCTCGCCTGGCTCATCGAACTTGAAACGCAAACTCAACCGCAACCGGCGATGCGCCGATAGCACGCGCGACGAACCGCCACGCAATCCAGCACGGCAAACCAGTCCAACACAACGCAACCGCATGCTCGAGAAGGCTTCCACAGGAGATTTCGCATGACTCGACCCGCTGCGCCGACCCGGCGCCGCTTCCTGCTTGCAGCGCTGACCAGCTGCACGGCGTTTGGCATCACGGTGTCGCTGACAGCCTGCGCCGCGTCGATTTTTCCGTTCATCCCGTCGCATTACACGTTCTCGCAGCAGCAGGTGCAGGACGCGGTGCAGCGTAAATTCCCGTATCAGCGCACGGTCTCGCAGGTGTTCGAGGTCGCGCTGACCAATCCAGTGGTGGGCTTGCTGCCGGACGCCAACCGGGTCTCTGTGAAGCTCGACGCGCGGCTCGCGAGCCCGTTCATGCCGCAGCCGGTCGACGGCGTATTCACGCTGTCGAGCGAACTCGCCTACGACGCCGCCAGCAAGTCGGTCGTGCTGAAGTCGCCGAACGTCGACAACGTAAGCGTGGGCGGTCAGGCGCAGGCTTACACGCAACAGATCAGCGCCGCCGCCGTGCTGCTCGCCACGCAGTTGCTGACCAACTATCCGATCTACACCTTCAAGCCTGAACAGCTGCAATTTGCCGGTGTGAACTACGAACCCGGTACAATCACCATCCTTACAAACGGCATACGCGTACAAATCGTCGAGAAGTGACGACGTGCGCGGCCGGCGGGGCCGCGCACTAACGTGCCGACCCTGTTCCGACTATCTACAGCGATAAGGGTCACGGATGGACTGGCTAATGGCTTGCAAGGCGCTGATTCTGGGCGTCGTCGAAGGGCTGACGGAGTTTTTGCCGGTGTCGAGTACCGGCCATCTGATCGTCGTGGGCAGTCTGCTCGATTTCACTGACGAACACGCGAAAACCTTCGATGTCGTGATCCAGCTCGGCGCGATTCTGGCCGTCTGCTGGGAATTCCGCCGTCGTATCGGCAGCGTGGTGGCGGGCTTGCCGAGCCGGCCTGACGCGCGCCGCTTCACGCTGAACGTGATCATCGCGACGATTCCCGCAGTCGTGCTCGGCTTGCTGTTCGAAAAAGCCATCAAGGCGGCGCTGTTTTCGCCGGTGCCGGTTGCGTTCGCGCTGGTGGTGGGCGGCGTGGTGATCCTGTGGGCGGAGGCGCGCCAACGCGCGCGAGGCGACGCCGCGCCGCGCGTGCAGAACGTCGACGATCTGACCCCGCTGGATGCGTTGAAAGTCGGCCTCGCCCAATGTTTCGCGCTGATCCCGGGCACGTCGCGCTCGGGCTCGACGATCATCGGCGGGATGCTGTTCGGTCTCGATCGGCGTGTCGCCACGGAGTTTTCATTCTTTCTCGCAATCCCGATCATTTTCGGCGCGACCGCGTACGAGCTCCACAAAGGCTGGCAAGTGCTGTCCGCCGACACGCTCGGCATATTCGCGCTGGGCTTTGTGGCCGCGTTCGTTAGCGCCTTCATATGCGTGCGCTGGCTGCTGCGCTATATCGCCGCGCACGACTTCACCGTGTTCGCTTGGTACCGCATCGGCTTCGGACTGTTGATCCTGCTGGTGGGCTACAGCGGGGCGTTGAGCTGGGCGGAATGAGCTTTTAGTCGCCGCTCGAAAGAAGTGAAAAAGGTCCGCGAAATGCGGACCTTTTTTACTTCTGGTGAACGCGCTATGGCGCTGTTTTACGCGGCTTTGCGCTTCCTGAACACCAGATCCCACACGCCGTGTCCGAGCCGCAGCCCGCGGCGCTCGAACTTCGTCACCGGACGATACTCGGGGCGCGGCGCGTAGCCGTCGGCGGTGTTTCCCAGCGCGGGCTCCGCGCCCAGCACTTCGAGCATCTGTTCGGCGTAGTTCTGCCAGTCGGTCGCGCAATGCAGATACGCGCCCGGCTTCAGACGCGAGACAAGCAGCGCGACGAACTTCGGCTGGATCAGCCGGCGCTTGTGATGACGCGCCTTGTGCCACGGGTCGGGGAAGAAGATATGCACGCCGTCGAGGCTGTCCGGCGCGATCATCTGTTCGAGCACTTCGACTGCGTCGTGTTGAATGATGCGGATGTTCGACAACCCTTGCTCGCCCATCAGCTTGAGCAGCGCGCCGACGCCCGGTTCGTGCACTTCGACGCCGAGAAAATCGTCGTCCGGACGATGCGAGGCGATCTCCGCAGTGGTCGCGCCCATCCCGAAGCCGATCTCCAGCACGCGCGGCGCCTCGCGGCCGAATACGCTGTTCCAGTCGGGCTGCTGCGGCGTGAACGGCACGACGAAACGCGGTCCGAGTTCGTCCATCGCGCGGCGCTGGCCGGTCGAGACGCGGCCGGCGCGCGTGACAAAGCTGCGAATGCGGCGTCGATGCGGTGCTGCTTCGGCGGGTGCGTCGCCTTCGATGAGTTCGCCTTCAGTTTCACCGGAATTCGGCGGGAGGTCGTCCGGCAAGCCGGCGTCGTTTGGATCGTGGATCATCGTCGATGCTGCTACAAGGGTGAGGGCTTCGAGGCTGCATGGCGTGCCGTAAGGCGCGGTCCGTGCGGTCGTGCGGCTCGGGCCGCCGCTCGCACGGGTCGTCATGCCAAACCGCCGCCACTACAAAAAAGCCGCCTTCATGGAGGCGGCTCGTGCTGGATTCTGCTGAAAGCTCAGCAGGAGGTGGAGCGGGCGTTGCAAGTGCGCGTAAGGTAGCACAACCGAAAAGGGTGCGTCCAGACGGCGGGTGGACTGAAATCGGGAATGAGATTACATTCTGATTACCGAAATTTCGATTCGTATGATCTAATTGATCTGAAAACCATCCCGTTGCAACGATTATCAAAAACGAAAATCAACCATGGGCAAATACGCACACAATCATCGTCAGACAAAAGCGGCCAAAGAGAGTTGGGTCGCTATCGATCCGACTGACGTTCCGACTACCTCGCAGAATGCGCTTCGTAAAGCGATGTCCGTTGAAGGGGTGCCGCTGACTCAATTCAACGATTTACTGTGGCTGATGGCACAGGAGTCTGGCGGCGTTGTGGACTTGCGCAATCCGAAGTCCTCCGCGCGCGGGCTTTACCAATTATTGCCGCTTCAATATGAGCTGAATCCGAATGGCGAAAAATCGTTCGGTAATGCAGTCGAAGAATGCCAGGGCGGAATTCGCTATGTTCTCGGCCGGTATTACACCGCCGCCTCCGCGCGCGTGGTATGGGAAGCGAATCATTGGTGTTGAAGCAATGAGAAGGTTTCTGTTGATGGGCTTTGTTTCCGCCATTTGCTGTATCGGTGTGGCGCGAGCGGCGGATGTCAACGCGCCGCGCTTTGAAGATTTTGCCGTCAGCGATACGTTTACCGGTAAAGCGGCGAAAGTGCCGCTCGTATTCGCGGACGATAAGGAATATGCCGCGCGGATCCGCGAAGCCAGCCATCAGAAGCCGAATTTCGCCGGGCGCTATGTGCTGGCAAGCCGGGGATGCGGGGCGTCCCGTGTGTCGAGCGTCGCGATCGATGCGAAGACCGGTCACGTCGCCTAGCTGCCTTTCACTGTGTATTGCTGGGATTTGGATGTGAAGGAGCCGATCGAGTTCCGGCGCGACAGCCGCATGATCGTGGTTCACAGCAGCAGGAACGAAACGGGCAGCGAGACTTACTACCCCGCGTTGGACAAAGGCGGCTTCAAGCTGGTCAAGGCCGTTGAGAAGACCGCGAAGAAGTGGGTTGGAACTGGCAAGTCGCCAAGGCAGGCTGGAAAGCATTGGAGCGGGCGATGGGAATCGAACCCACGGCTCTAGCTTGGGAAGCTAGGGTATTACCATTATACGACGCCCGCAGAGCGCATGATTTTACTCGGGAAAGGGCGGTTTGCGCAAATCGCGCTGCTGCCACCCTTTCCCAACCGGCGCATCGAGCGCCGTTCAGATCACGAAGTAAGTCAACTGAACGGCCACGTGCGTCACTACCATCAACAGCACCTGCACGATCACGAACAGCAGAATCGGCGACAGGTCGATGCCGCCGAGCTGCGGCACCACACGGCGCAGCGGATTCAGAAACGGCGCGGTCAGCTGATACAGGATCGGCATGGCGGGCGAATGCGGATTGAGCCACGACAGTAGCGCCATCAGGATCGTTAGCCAGATGATCAGGTAGAGCGCCCATTTGATGAAGGTCAGCACCGCAACGATCAGCAAAGTCGGCACGAGCGTGAGCGGATCGGCGCCGTTGAGCCACGCCATCAGCACCACGTAGACGATCGCGGCAATCAAGGCCGCGACGACGCTCGCCCAGTCGATATTGCGCGTACTCGGCAGGATGCGCCGCAGCGGCAGCACGATCCAGTTGGTGCCTTGCAGTACCGCGTTCGTGACCGGGTTGTACGGTGGCATGCGCACGACTTGCAGCCAGGCGCGCAGCAGCAGCGCGGTGCCAAACAGCGTAAAGACGGTATTGAGCAGAAAACGGGCGATATCGCCAAACATCTCGTGTCCTTATCCTTCGAATGACGGCCGTCGATCGGCCGCGGGGCGCTGACGCTGACCAATCGGTGCGCCGGCAAGTTCATTTGGATTCCATGCGCCGTGCCCGCGGGACTGCGTGTCCCCAGCGGTGGCGCGGTGATTCGATACCACGGTATTCAGGCAAGCCGAATCGACGGGCACCACACCGCCGAGCCGTCCTGGCTCACCGCAAATCACTGCGAAATCTTGATCTCACTGATCAGAATCGTACCGTTGCCGCCGTCGGTGTAATTGGGGATGTCGGCGACCAACTGCTCCGAAGCCGGCTTGAAGACCTTGTAGAAGTCGTCCGCGCTGTCGAACAGGAAGTGTCCTGCCGCAACATACGGCGGTGGCGTGCCCGGCGGCCCGGCGTTGATGCCGACGTCAACCGACCAGCCTTTGAGCGACGGCCCGAACAGCCTGGCCGCAAGCGGCATGTGCGTGACGCAGTAATACTCCACGTCGAAGTGGCCGTTTTCCCGGTACGGATAGAGGATGCTGACCTTGATCATTGTGCGTTCTCGTCTGTTGGTCCCGAAGCGCGGCGCTGGCGGATTGCGCGCGGCGCCGGTCGTCACATTATCACGGCTTACTTGACGCTTGCACCTGCTGCCGCCTGATTCAGCGAACGGTTAAGCGATTCTTCGACGACCTCGGCGATCGCGTCGATCGCAGCGGGTGGCTTGGCGCGGCGCTCGGCCAGCCCCACTGCGCGCCGCGACAGCAAACCGTACAGCGCGGCATGATCGCCGCCCAGACCTTCCAGCAGCGCCAACTGCTTCTCCACGACGCCAGTGTCGCCGCGCGACACCGGGCCGGCCAGCGCATTGGACAGGCCTTTGTCGCGGGCGGTTTCGATGGTGCCGGCCAGCATCGGCAGCAGCGCGCGCAGCGCGTCGTCTTCGGCAAAACCCAGCGTGCGCCACAGCGCGACGCATTCAGCGAGGCTGCACAGCGCGAAACTGGCGGCGTAGTGCGCGGCAGCGTGATACAGCATGCGGCCGCCCGCCGGGATCGACAGCGGATGGCAGCGCAACGCGACGGCCAGCGCCGTCAGCGCCTCTTTAAGCGCGCCGTCGGCCTCGATCGTGACCGAGCAGCCGGCGATCCGTTCGATGTCGGCGAGATCGCCGCTAAACAGGTACAGTGGATGAAAGCCGCCGATCGATGCGCCCTGGTCGCGCGCCGGCGCCAGCAATTCGACCGGCGAGGCGCCGCTGCAATGCACGAGCGCCTTGGCGTGCGGACCGTCCGCGGCGTCCGGGGCGAAGCGCAGTGTGTGCGCTGTCGTACCGATACTGTCATCGGGAACAGCTAAAAAGACGATATCGGCGGCGTCGACGGCCTGTTGTGGATCGTCGAATGCCGCGCAATGCTGGATTTGACTGGCGAGCCGGTTGGCCGAGGCTGCCGTGCGACTCGCCACCGCCGTGACCGGATAGCCGGCGCGAGAGAAGCCGTGCGCGAGACACCGCGCGAGTCGGCCCGCACCGATGAAACCGAGACGTGGCAGAGAGGGCTGGGACATGGTTGCCTGCTCCAGACGGGACAGTTGAACGGGAAAGCAGAAGTATCGCGCATCCGCCCGCCGATGGCGCGGCTTGGGCGCCCGCTTTCCTCAGATCAATTTGCGCGCGATATGGCGTGCCCGGCCGGTCATCCGGCGGCGTGCGTCCTGTGGACTCAAAAACTGCTCACAATTTGCTGCTGAGCCGGTTTGGCAGTTGCTGTTCTGGGTTGTTCGTCTCGCAGTCAGATTCGGGAGGTAACGATGAATATTTTTTCTTACCGAAAACACTTGCGGTTCTTGACGCATTCGCAGCGCCGTCGCTGGTGGGATCAGAGGAAGCGCTTGACCCCTCGCGTGCGCATCAGTGGCGCATACGTCCCACCTAACGTCTCCAGAGAATTCGCCTATGTGAAAGTAGGCTGAAAGCTTCGCCTGCTTGAGGGTAAGAGGTGCCCGGCGCGGTTGTGCCGGGCATTTTTCGTTTGGGCCGTCAGGATTGAAGCTAATTTGTAATCAAAGATTACTGACAAGTCAGCGCATTGCGCGCCGGGATCCGTCAGGAGGCTCATTCTCGCCCTTCGGACTCGCTTAACCCCTTAGTTTTCAGCCCGCTACGCCATCCGATCGCGGCGCGTCATACGAATGCCGCTTGCGACCTATTTCCACCGATTGCAATTTGCAACAAATGCGAACAGATACGCGATGACTTTTTCGATACATTGATTTTGTAGCATGCAAAGCATGCAAGTCGGCGACCTTAGTGGGCCGCGCCAGGAGAACAAAAGTGAAAAAGGTCGTTCCGTTTGTCGTTGCCGCCGCACTCGGCGTGGGGCTCGCCACTGCTGCGCAGGCGCACGTTTCTGTCGGTATCGGTATCGGGATTCCGATCGCGCCGGCGTATCCGGTTTACGCCGCGCCGCCGCCGGTCTATTACGCACCGCCACCGCCGGTCTACTATGCACCGCCGCCGGTCTACTATGCACCGCCTGTCGTGGTAGGCGGTTATTACGGTTATGGCCGTCCTTACTACCGTGGCTATTACGGCCACGGTTATTACGGGCATGGTTACTATCGCCGCTAATCACGGCAGAGTGAGTGTTAGATGAGTTGTTGACGGCGTAACGCCGGCTTGATCGCCGGGTTACGCCGTTGCTGTTTTGCGAGGCCGCGTTAGTCCTGAGGGCAGAGGGCCGTCGCACGAGTACATTCCAAAGCATTGTCGAAGCTGGGAGAATGGCTGTTTAGCCACCGCTCTGGAGAGTTTCGCCGATGCAAGTGCTTCCCGCCCCCACTTTCGACGATGTACTCGACGCCGCTGCACGCCTTGAAGGCGTCGCGCACCGCACCCCCGTTCTGACATCGAGCACGTTCAACGAGCGCACGGGAGCCTCGGTGTTCTTCAAGTGTGAAAATTTTCAGCGCATGGGCGCGTTCAAGTTTCGCGGCGCTTACAACGCGATCTCGCACTTCGATGCGACGCAGCGCGCGGCGGGTGTGCTGACGTATTCGTCGGGCAATCATGCGCAGGCGATTGCGTTGTCGGCGCGCCTTGCAGGCATCCGCGCGACGATCATCATGCCGCACGACGCGCCCGCCGCCAAAGTCGCGGCGACCAGGGGCTACGGTGGTGAAGTGATCAGCTACGACCGCTACACGGAGAATCGCGAAGAGATCGGCCGGCGGCTCGCCGAAGAACGCGGTATGACGCTGATTCCGCCGTACGACCATCCGCACGTAATCGCGGGGCAGGGCACGGCTGTCAAGGAACTGATCGAAGAAACCGGGCCGCTCGACATGCTGTTCGTCTGCCTCGGCGGCGGCGGCCTGATCGGCGGCAGCGCATTGTCGGCGGCGGCCTTGAGCCCGGCGTGCACGGTGATCGGCGTCGAGCCCGAAGCGGGCAACGACGGCCAGCAGTCGCTCGCGCGCGGCGAGATCGTGCATATCGACGCGCCGCGCACGATCGCGGACGGCGCTGCTTCCACCCATCTCGGCGACTACACCTTCGCGATCATCCGGAAGCTGGTCACGCAAATCGAAACGGTCAGCGACGAGCAGTTGATCGAGACGATGCGCTTTTTCGCGCAGCGCATGAAGATCGTGGTCGAGCCGACGGGCTGCCTTGCCGCGGCCGCGGTGCTCAACGGCATCGTGCCGGTGAAGGGCAAGCGCGTGGGCGTGGTGGTGAGCGGCGGCAACGTCGATCTGGCGAAGCTGGCGCAGTATCTCGCCTGATACGTCGGTTGCTACGTATTAGGCTACGGTTTTGGAAAGACGGAAAACGGCTCGTCGACGCGAGCCGTTTTTTTTAGCTCGCCGCGTGCGCCGTCTGCACGATCAGATCGCGATACCCGTTGACGATCACGCTATACGAGAAGTACGCGAACAGCAGTGCCGACAGCACGTGACAGGCGCGCAGCAGACCGGTGCCGGCGCGTTTGCGTCCGTGGCTGCCAAGTCCGCAGATAAAGATCGTCCAGCACAGGCCGCCGAGAAAGAAGCCGCCGAGGAACACCGGCGCGGTGGTCACGCTGGTCGCACCGGCTTTCGCGATCAGCGCGCCGCCGACTGCCGCGAACCACAGAATCGCAGACGGCGACGACACCGCCAGCAACACGCCGCGCAGAAAACCGCGCCACGCTGACAGATGCGGCGCATTCGGGTCCGCCTCGCCTGCAACCGGCGGCGCCGATGCCGGGAACATCGCTTCGCGCGCCATCTTCCAGGTGAGAAACAGCAGAATCGCCGCGCCGCCGATCCACACGACCCAACGGACCGATTCGAACTGTAGCAACGCCGCCATGCCCGCGAGCGCGAGCGCCGCGTAAATCAGATCGCCGATGCAGGAGCCGAGACCCAGCCAGAAGCCCGGTTTGAAGCCGTGCGAGAGCGTCAGCGAAATCATTGCGACGTTGACGAGACCGATATCCAGGCACAACGACAACGACAGAAAAAAGCCATCCGACATCATTGAAAAGGCATGCATTCGCGCAACTGTTCCATCAGTTTTGTTATTCAGACTTGTTCTGTTTTACAGGCTCGCGTTACAGGTCCAACTCGTTCCAAAGCGTGTCGATGCGATGTTTGATCGCGTCGTCCATCACGATTGGGCGGCCCCATTCGCGATCGGTTTCGCCGGGCCATTTGTTGGTCGCGTCGAGTCCCATCTTCGAACCGAGCCCCGCCACCGGCGACGCGAAATCCAGATAGTCGATCGGCGTGCGATCGACCAGCACGGTGTCGCGCGCCGGATCGATGCGCGTGGTGATCGCCCAGATCACTTCCTTCCAGTCGCGAATATTCACGTCCTCGTCGACCACGACGATGAACTTCGTGTACATGAATTGCCGCAGGAAGCTCCACACGCCGAACATCACCCGTTTGGCATGGCCTGGGTAGCTCTTCTTCATCTGCACGATCGCCATCCGGTAGCTGCATCCTTCAGGCGGCAGGTAAAAATCGGTGATCTCGGTGAACTGCTTCTGCAACAGCGGCACGAACACTTCGTTGAGGGCGACGCCGAGCACGGCGGGTTCATCGGGCGGCTTGCCGGTATAGGTGGAGTGATAGATCGCGTCGCGCCGCATCGTGATGCGCTCGACCGTGAAGACGGGGAACCACTCCTGCTCGTTGTAATAGCCGGTGTGGTCGCCATACGGGCCTTCCAGCGCGTGTTCGTACGCGGCCGAGGCGCCCTTGGCCGGACGCGGCGGCGCACCGGCCGGGGCAGGCGAGGGCGCGCCTTCCTGCGGATAGATGAAGCCTTCGAGCACGATCTCGGCGCGCGCCGGCACCTGCAAAGTGTCGACGCCCGGCGTAATGCACCTGGCGAGCTCCGTGCGCCCGCCGCGCAGCAGTCCGGCGAACTGGTATTCGGACAGCGTGTCGGGCACCGGTGTGACCGCGCCGAGGATGGTTGCCGGATCGGCGCCAAGAACCACGGCCACGGGATACGGTTTGCCCGGATTCTGCAGCGCGAATTCGCGGAAATCGAGTGCGCCGCCGCGATGGGCGAGCCACCGCATGATCAATTTATTGCGGCCGATCAGTTGCTGGCGGTAGATGCCTAAGTTTTGGCGGCTCTTATTCGGACCTTTTGTGACAGTCAGGCCCCATGTGATCAGCGGTCCCGCATCGCCCGGCCAGCAGGTCTGAATCGGCAGCTTCGCGAGGTCGACATCGTTGCCTTCCCAGACGATTTCCTGGCAGGGCGGCGCGCTCACCGTTTTCGGCGCCATGTCCCAAACAGCCTTCGCAAGCGAAAACAGTTTGCCGGCGTCCTTGAGCCCCCTGGGCGGCTCCGGTTCCTTGAGTGCCGACAGCAGGCGTCCGACGTCGCGCAGCGACTCCAGCGCGGCGCCATCCCCTTCACCGGCTTGCGCGTCGACACCCATGCCGAGCGCGACGCGGCGCGGTGTGCCGAACAGGTTGCCGAGCACCGGGAACGCATGCTCCTGCTTGCTCTCAAACAGCAAAGCCGGACCGCCGGCGCGTAGCACGCGATCGCACAGTTCGGTCATTTCCAGGATTGGCGAGACGTTTTGCGGGATACGGCGCAGTTCCCCGATCGTTTCGAGACGGCCGACGAAGTCGCGCAGGTCTTTGTATTTCATCTGGTCCGGTTCAGTGCCGCGCGAGCGGCTGGAATGAAGGGCGCAGCAGGTCTTTGCAGCGCCAAAACGATTGTCGATTTTACCTGTGTTGACTGGGGCACGTAGATCAGCCGAATGATCCTACTGGCTGGCGCTAATCGAGATAGCCGAAGAGGCGCGTACGGCGCGGTTTTCCACGCGCTGAACACTGTTCATTATTACAATTAGTTATACATTTACCTGTCTATAGTGTTGACGATCTATAAAACCCTGCATAGAATCCGTCCACATTGGTTGCAGGGCGTGAACCTTTTTACCACCGCCCCCGGTCCCTTCAGACGCAACGCGTCACCGTTTACCGACCCCCCTGCACGGTATTTGACGGTCTTACTGAAGTCCTCGCCAGCGCCTGTTGACGCTGGTTTTTCGCGTGGGAGCCTCCGCCTGCATGTTTTTTTGGCATGCCGCGGTCTCTTTGCAAGATGGCTCCCCACAAACGGTATTTGCCGTTTTCCCGACGTCGCAGCTGCCCTAACCAGACAGAGCGCGCGATGTCTTGACTCTGCGAATGTGTGTTACCGCCTGTTCAACTGGCGGAGTTCGCGGATCATGCAACATGGGAGATCTGAATGAACGCCTGGTTATCGTGGCGTCCCGATGAGCGTATCGCGCAAGTTGTGCGTGGTGCGTTGCGTCGCGGGACGCGAATGAGTCATCACCTGTTCAGCATCGTCGGCGGTTTCGCTGTCGTGCTGGCACTCGCGCTGTGGCTGATGCCGGCCTGGCGCGGAACACTCGCCGCCAAGTTGATGCCGGTCATTTCGGCCGCTGTGCAAGCCGGTCCCGCCCGTCTGCTGCAGGGCAACCCGCTGCCGGCTTTCGGGCCGCCCGCCGGCGCGTCCTCTGAAGACTCGCTGTCCGCGAATTCGACCAGCAACGACGCCGCTAGCGGCTCGAACAACGGCAACAATGGCGTTACCGCCAGCAACACCAGCTTCGACGGCGCTTTCGACGGTAGCGGCACGGCCGGAATGGGCGTGGCGGCGCTAAACGGGCTCGACCCGCGCACCATGCACAGCGTCAGCGCGCTGGCGCGGCTGATTCCGCAGCAACGCGTCTCGGCCGACGCACGCGACGATCGCGTGCTGGTTTCGAGCCGCGAGCAGGATCTGGTCTCTTCGTACCTGGCGCGGCGCTATCGCGTCGCTCAGGGGCCGGTCGGCGAGCTCGTGAAAGCGGCGTTCGACACCGGCCGCGAAGTCGGTCTCGATCCGCTCCTGCTGCTGTCCGTGATGGCGATCGAATCGGGCTTCAACCCGTACGCCGAGAGCGGCGTGGGCGCGCAGGGCCTGATGCAGGTGATGTCCAAAGTGCATTCGGACAAATTCCAGTATTTCGGTGGCCAGAGCGCGGCGCTCGAACCGGTCGCGAACATCAAGGTGGGCGCACTGGTGCTGAAGGATTGCATCGCACGCGGCGGTTCGCTGCCGGGCGGCTTGCGTCTGTACGTCGGCTCGACCTCGCAGGACGATGGCGGTTACGGCGCCAAGGTCATGGCCGAGCGGGGCCGTCTGCGCGATGTGGCGCGTGGCCGCAAGGTGCCGGTCAACGCACCGCAGGCGCCGGCTCTGACCGCGTCGACCACGGCTACGGCTACCGCAGCGGGTAACGGCAAGCGCGTGCAGGTAACGCTCGATAATAGTCATCCGCTGAGCGCGGCAGCACCGGTGAAGGCGCCGGTTTCGGAGCAGGACGACGCTAGCTCCAACGCTACCAAGCATGTGGCGTCGGCTTCGGAGTTGGGCGCCTGAGGTTGCTGGCTCCCGGTCGGCGTGACGCGAGAGGCGGCTCCAATAAGAAAAAGGACACCCTAGGGTGTCCTTTTTTCGTTTGGCACTGCGCCGCGCGGCAATCAGTCTCGTCAGACCTTGCTGCCGTTCCGTGCCTTCGATCAATGCCGCCCGAACAGCTTTGCCAATCGTTCGACCGCTTCTTCCAGCTTCGGATAGGCGGTCGCATACGAGAGCCGGATGTACGCCTTCGGCGCATGCGTGCCGAAGTCCATACCGGGGACCAGCACCACGCCCGCATCGTGCAACATTGCCTTGGTCAGCGCCGCGCTGTCGCCGGCTGCCGGATGCGCGACCGTGCCGCAATCGGCGTACACGTAGAACGCGCCGTCAGGCATGACCGGCACCGAGAAGCCCAGCGATTCCAGCGCCGGTGCAATGAAGTCACGGCGGCGTTTGAATTCGAGGCGGCGCGCTTCGTAAATCGCGATCGTTTCCGGTTCGAAACAAGCCAGCGCCGCGTGCTGCGCGAGCGCCGACGCGCAGATGAACAGATTCTGTGCGAGCTTTTCGAACGCGCCGACCATCGCCGGCGGCACCACCAGCCAGCCCAAACGCCAGCCGGTCATGTTGAAGTACTTCGAGAAGCTGTTGACGGTGATGACGTCGTCGCCGAAGGAGAGCGCCGAAACGGGTTTCGCGTCGTAGCTCAGGCCCTGGTAGATTTCATCGACGATCGTAAAGCCGCCGCGTGCGCGTACGGTCTTGACGATGCGCTCGAGTTCGGCCGGTTCGATCGACGTGCCGGTGGGGTTCGACGGCGACGCCAGCAGCACGCCTCGGGTGCGCTCGTTCCACAGACGCTCGACATCGGCGGTGGTCAGTTGGAAACGTTCGGCCGGGCCGCTCGGCACCATTACCGGCTTGCCTTCGGCGGCGATCACGAAATGCCGGTTGCACGGATAGCACGGGTCGGGCATCAGCACTTCGTCATCGCGGTCGACCAGTGCCGCGCACGCTAACAGCAACGCGGCGGACGCGCCCGCCGTGACGACGATCCGCGCCGGATCGACGCTGACGCCATAGGCCTCGGCGTAATGCGCCGAGATCGCTTCACGCAGCGCGTGCAGGCCGAGTGCATTGGTGTATTGCGTGACGCCGCGGCGCAGCGCGCTGGCGGCGGCCTCGATGACCGGCTCAGGGGCGGTGAAATCGGGTTCGCCGATTCCCATGTGAATGATGTCGCGCCCATCGCGCTCCAGCAGCGCGGCTTCCTTGGCCAGCTCCATCACATAGAAAGGCTGGATGGCGTCGACGCGGGCAGCAAGCCGCACCAAGGGTTCGGTCACGGAGTTCATACGATCCAATCCAATTCAGAAGCAAAGGCGGGACGGCGCCCCGCGCATGCGTTCATGCGCGCAGCGGCGTCCTTGCGAACGGTCCAGCGGTCCAGTTGCCGGCACTCCGGCGTTTCCAGCGAGGCGCATGGCGCATGCGCCTCACGCTCAATGCTTGCGAGCCGCCTGCGTTTCAGCGGCGCGCAGTTGCGCTGACAGCTTGTCCAGCACGCCGTTCACGTATTTGTAGCCGTCCGCGCCGCCAAACGTCTTGGCCAGTTCGACCGCCTCGTTGATGACCACGCGATAGGGGATATCGACGTGATTCTTCAGTTCGAATGCGGCGACCAGCAGCACCGCGCGTTCGACCGGCGAGAGCTGGTCGATCGGACGGTCGAGGCACGGCGCGATATCGGCTGAGAGCGCTTCCGAGTCACGGATCACGCCGTGCAGGATGGCGTCCAGATGTTCGTGGTCGGCCTTGTCGAAGCCCTGCGCGCCGCGCAGTTGCGCGTCGATTTCACCGCCGGGCGAGCCCGACAGCAGCCACTGGTAAAGCCCCTGCGTGGCCAGTTCGCGGGAGCGTCGGCGTGCGCTCTTCATGCCTCTTCCTCTTCTTCGTCTTCTTCTTCGTCATCGCCGCCGAGTTGCTCGAGCGCGACAGCGAGATTGGCCATTTCGACGGCCACGCGCGCCGCGTCACGACCCTTTTCGGTCATGCGTGCGACAGCTTGCTCGTCGGTTTCGGTGGTCAGCACGGCGTTGGCGACCGGAATGCCGAAATCGAGGCCGATGCGCGTGATGCCCGCGCCGCTCTCGTTCGACACCAGTTCGAAGTGGTACGTCTCGCCGCGAATCACGGCGCCCAGCGCGATCAGTGCGTCGAATTGCGCGCTTTCGGCGAGCTTTTGCAGCGCCAGCGGGATTTCCAGCGCGCCCGGCACGGTGACCAGCAGCACGTCTTCGCCGGTGACGCCAAGGCGTTCGAGTTCTTCAATGCAAGAATCGGCGAGGCCGTTGCAGACGGGTTCGTTAAAACGCGCCTGGACGATGCCGATGCGCAGTCCGTCGCCGTCGAGATTCGGTTGGTATTGTCCGATTTCCATGTGAATTCCGTAGTGTTTTGAGTGAGCGCTAAGCGCGTGAATGGTCGGATCAGCCTTGATGCGGAACCGGCGCGGTGCTGCCCGGCATTGGCACGAAGCCGGTGACTTCGAGGCCGTAGCCCGACATGCTGCCCAGCTTGCGCGGGTTCGACAGCACCTGCATCTTGCCGACCCCGAGTTCGCGCAGAATCTGCGCGCCGATACCGTAAGTCTTGAAGTCGACCGGCCGGCGTTTGAGCGCCTCGGCTTTTTCTTTCGAGTCGAACGCCTTGAAAACGTCGATCAGGTGGTCTTTCGAATCGCCGCAGTTCAGCAGCACGATCACGCCGAGGTCGCGCTGGGCGATCTCTTTCATCGCCGCATCCAGCGTCCACGAGTGGGTCGATTCGCCGACTTCGAGCAGGTCCAGCACCGACAGCGGCTCGTGCACCCGCACCGGCGTGTCCAGCTCCGGGGTCGGCGTGCCGCGCACCAGCGCGATATGCGGCTGGCCGCTCGGCTGGTCGAGATACATTACCGCGCGAAACGCGCCGTGCGCGGTTTGCATGGTGCGTTCGCAAATGCGCTCGACGATCGATTCGGTGCGGCTGCGATAGTGAATCAGATCCGCGATCGTGCCGATTTTCAGATCGTGCTCTTTGGCGAATTCCATCAGGTCCGGCAGGCGCGCCATCGTGCCGTCGTCCTTGATGACTTCGCAGATCACCGCGGCCGGCGTGAGGCCTGCCAGCGCGGTGAAGTCGCAGCCGGCCTCGGTGTGGCCGGCGCGCACCAGCACGCCGCCGGGCTGCGCCATGATCGGGAACACGTGGCCCGGTTGCACGATGTGCTCGGCTTTCGCGTCCGGCGCGACCGCGGTGGCGATCGTGCGGGCGCGGTCGGCCGCCGAAATGCCGGTGGTGACGCCTTCGGCTGCTTCGATGCTGACGGTGAACGCCGTGCCGTACTGGGTGCCGTTGCGGTAGGTCATCAACGGCAGGTTCAGCAGCTTGCAGCGTTCCTGCGTGAGCGTGAGGCAGATCAAGCCGCGGCCATAACGGGCCATGAAGTTGATCGCTTCCGGCGTGACGAATTCGGCGGCGATCACGAGGTCGCCCTCGTTTTCGCGGTCTTCTTCGTCGACGAGGATCACCATCCGGCCTGCTTTCAGTTCGGCAATGATCTCTGGAGTGGAGGCGAGCGTCATGTTGGCAAGATTTTCGAAGAAAGCGCGTATTTTACGCCACGCGCGCCTCCAAGTCGCCTGCGCCGGATGGCATAGGCCGTTTGGCTGACTGGCGGGCGCCAGGCATCTCGATGCACGCCGCCAGCGAGGGCGCTCGCCGCGGTCGATAGGACGGTTTAATCCAGCGCCGTTACTTACAGCGCAAGTCGACCATTACCCCGCGTTTTGCGACGTCGACAGCATGCGCTTCACATACCGCGCAATTGCGTTGAATCTAACGGCAAACGCTTGGCCTGCAAGGCGGTTACGCAAAAATGTGGCTGGTATACCGTCGGAAATACCGTCAAGTGGCAGCGTCTGTCGCGAGACTGCAATGGACGCAAATGACGCTTCACATGATGCGGGCGTTTTGTTTCACTCGTTCTGCACCGAGGGCGATCACTACTCCGTTGCTCACCGCTTTGGCTCCCACATATACCCAGCCTTCGTCAACCGGGTAACCCAGGCCCTGCGTTTCCCGTGCTGCGCCATCAGTCGTACAAGCCGGCGTCGAAATGTCGCCTCGCGTTTGGCGCCTGAGTACGCTTCGGCAAGATCCTGCAGTGCCCGGAAAGCCTGATCATAGGACGATCCTGATCCACGCTGGAGCTTTGTATCGATGGCGGACCAGGCGCTGTCCTCATCTTCAAGTAGCGACGTAAGGTAGCTGGTGCGCTCTGCCTTGCGTCGCGCTTCGGCGGCCTCGCGCGCCTTGCGCTCTTGATGTTCGCGAATGGCACGGTGAGAACCGACCTGTGCGGCAATCTCGACTACAGATCGGCGTTCGGGCAGTGCGGCACGATTGGGCACCCGTGCCTGCTCCCGCATGAGGAACCTGCGCCGAAGGGTTCGTTCGGCTTCCTGGCTCCGTCCTTCGAGCAGCATGCACAGCGCAGCCCGCATTTCATCTTTCGTCAACTCGAGCAGCCAAGGATCGAACCGGCCATTATCGTCGGACCCGGCAGCCAGTGGAGCGCTCGTTTCTGCCGCAGCGGCGAGCCAGTCCGGATCGAGCATCAGGAATTCAGCAAGGGCGTTTTGCGCAGGCGTCAGTGTCTTGAGTCCGTCCGGCAACTGCGGTTCACAATCATCGTCGCGCAATTCGCCATTGCCTAGCCGGGCTAGCCAGCCGAGATAAAGCGGACGTGTATCGCCTCTGAGCAGTTCGTCGCGGATGGGCAGCAGCCGCACCATCCACCCTTCGCCGCCAGCTTCTTCCGAGAAGTGAACGTGCTCTCCAGCGTCGCCGTTGAACCACCAGTCGAGGAGGCAATGTTCGCCGGCGTCGATGACATCGAATGCCTTCGCAAATTGCGACCGTATCGGGCGCTTCCTGCGACCAGTGTATTCGAGCAGCGACCGTGCATCGAATATTGCCCGCGGCAGTCGCAAGAGAAGGCGGCAGCTACCCCAGTTAGCGGAGTAGACGTGGGCGTCGAAATAGCGCTCTACCTAGTCGAGCGGATCACCTTTGAGATTGCCCCAGTGGTATTCATTGACGAAGCTGGAGGCGGTGATCGTCGCGCGCGTGGAGCGGTTTCGCAACTCGGCTTGCTGTTGCCCGGTAAGCGGTCGGTCGACTGCGGCAAATTCGTAATATTGGTATTCGCTCACGTTTCAATCTTCGTTGTCGATGTCGGCAGTTACTGTTCGCTACGTTGCTGCTGGCTGAACCTTTGCACCTCCGGCCTCTGGACGACCACTATAGAAGCCGGTGGGTCGGGTTTGGACTATCTATCCTATATCCCATTGCCCGATAGCCGGCCTGGCGCTTGTCCCACATCCGAAGCAAGCCCGGATGCCCTGTGTCGACGAAGTCGATGATACGAACATCCACTTTCGTTATGTGCTCGCGGTGTAGTCGTCCAGCGTATTGCTGGAGGGTACCTTTCCACGAAATGGGCATTGCGAGGACGAGCGTATCGAGTGGCGGATGGTCGAAACCTTCGCCCACGAGCTTGCCGGTTGCCAGAATCACTCGTGGAGCATCTGCCGGCAACGCTTCGAGTTCGGCGATTACGAGATTTCGTTGTTTCTTCGACATGCGCCCATGCAGCGTGAAAATCTTTCCCACTCTTTCGGTCAGGACTTCTCCGATGGCGGTGACGTGTTCGGTGCGCTCGGTCAGAACGAGAATCTTGCGCCCGCTCGAAAGCGCATTGACCACCTCGTTCCCGATGGCCGCTGTACGGTGCGGGTCGGTAGCGACATGCCGGAAAACATCCTGAATGCCTGCTTCGGCGGGCAGATCAATCGTCGCGGACTGGATTCGGGGAATGACCTCAAGGTCGTGTGGCGCTGTGTCCGGTCGTGAGGCTGTATGGCGGATCGATCCGCACTGCATGAATATGATCGGATGCTGACCGTCTCGCCGGATCGGCGTCGCGGTAAGCCCGAGCACATACTTTGCCTTGGCGCGCTTCAGCAATGCCTCGAATGAGACGGCGGAGAGATGGTGGCATTCGTCCACGATCACATGCCCGTAGTGCTCGATCAACTCGTCCGTGTCGCCCTGACGCGAAAGCGACTGCATGACGGCAATATCGATTTTCCCGCTTGGCTTCGCCTTGCCACCGCCAATTGTGCCGACCATGCCTTTGCCGGCACCCAGAAACGCACGCAGCCGTTCCTGCCATTGCCTGAGCAGTTCGGTTCGGTGTACAAGGACCAGCGTGTTGACCCCGCGTCGGGCGATCAGGGCTGCCGCGGTCACTGTTTTGCCGAATGCGGTTGGAGCACATAGCACCCCAGTGTCATGTCGAAGCATCGCCGCGATGGCGTCTTCCTGGTCGGCTCGCAACGTGCCTGAAAAGGCAACATCAAGCGGCTTGCCTGAAAACCGCTCGTCGTGGAGTTCGCAGCGAATCCTGTTGTCACGAAGCAACTTGCGGGCAGCGTCGAGACATCCGCGCGGTAACGCGATGTGCTTCGGGTAGTTTTCCGCACAACCGATAACCCGTGCTTTGTCCCAGACAGGGAAACGCATGCTCTGGGCCTTGAAAAATTCGGGATTTGGAAAGGCGGCAAGGCGGATCAGCCGGTTTAGCAGGGGTTGGGGGAGGTGCGCCTTCTCGAAATAGACGAGATTGGCCGCGGTGACAGAGAGCGAAGCCGGCATAGGACGCGGCAATGCGTCTTGCCGGCTTCTGCGCATTTTCCACGGTTCCTGCTGGTCCTCCTCGGTGAAGGTTATGTCGAGAGGGTGAGTGCCGCCCGTAGCATCCACGATGGTCTGCTCGATCGAGTCAGCTGCCATCGACTGGATCGACGCCAGATAGGCCCACTGGTCCGCGTAGGGCTGGAAGTCCCCGTCGACGAAAACGCTGCAACCCTGCTCACGCGGCGTCTTTTGCAGGGGCAGTGCAATCAGGTTGCCGAAACCACCCTTCGGCATCGTATCTTGGTTTGGGAAAAGCCGATCGTAGGACGCCAGTTTAAGTTGCCGCATCCGCGCGCATGTGTGGCTGATAATCGCGGTGCCAAGGCGCCTTGCATCCCGTGCAGGGACGGCAGACTGGAAGAAAATCCAGATGTGCGCGCCATTGCCGGAGCGCGATATTTCGAGCGCGGCCGGTACGCCTAGTTCGGTGCATGAAGATCTGAAAGCCCGCGCATCTTCCCGCCAGTCGGCCTCATCGAAATCGACGGCAAGAAAACGACAGGTATCATCAGCCAGCAAGGGGTAGACGCCAATCGTATGCTTACCGGCAAGGTGGTCATAGATGATCTGATCGGATAGCGGTATCAGAAGGCGGTGGCCGCAGTCGGCGCATTTGATGCGTGGCTTTTCACAAATGCCGGGTCTCCATTCGTTGGCACACGCGGGCGAATAGCCAGATTTGCCGGCCTTGCTTTCCCACCTAACCGGATATGCGTCTGTACGACCCTGAAACAGACGACGGAACAAAATGATTTTCTCGTCCGTGCTCAGGCGAGATGGCTCGGGCCGCTGCAGGGCAACAGGTACCGCCATCGACGGTCGCGCGTCAATGCCGTGCGCTTCGAGCAAGGCACGGAGTCGCGCGTTTTCGGCTCGTAGCTGCTTCAACTCGTTTATTTCAGGGGGCGTGGCAGCGTCGCGAATGGGATGGTCATGTTTCTGCCCCTGAACACGAACTGGGGGGAAGCCGCTCAATCCTTGTCCTTTTGGTGATTGGCTGCTATATAATAATCATTATATAGTGCGGAGGGCGTCATGCTTACATTCAAGGTCACGACAGTCGGGGCTTCGGCAGGTTTCATTCTTACCAAGGAGGCGATGGTACGGCTCAAGGTACAGAAGGGCGATACGGTGTATCTGACCGAGGCACCTGAAGGTGGCTACCGGATTACGCCGTACAACCCGGATTTTGAACGCCAAATGAAACTTGCGGAAGAGATCATGCACGATGATCGCGATATCCTGCGAGCGTTGGCCAAATGACGGCATGGCGGTGGGTTCGTGCCGATTTGACCTACGCTGTCCATGATCGACAACTGGCTGAGCACGGCGGCCTTGATGGCGTGCGCGACAAAGGGGCTGTGGAATCAGCGCTGGCGCGGCCACAGAATCTCGATGTGTATGCGGGTGCGGACGCGGCGGCGCTCGCCGCCGCGTATGCCTACGGGTTGGCGCGGAATCTTGGCTTCGCGGACGGCAACAAGAGAACCGCTTGGGTGGTTGCGCGCCTTTTCCTTGCAGACAACGGCTATCGGCTGAAGTTTGATCCCGCTGACGCGGTCAGGACTATGGAAATGGTGGCTGCTGGCGCGCTCGAAGAAGCTGCGCTGGCGGAGTGGTTCCGGCAGCGGATCGCCGAGTAAGTCGGCGACGATTAAACCCAAAACTCGGTCTGGTTCAACAAGTTACGAGCGTCCTGTGGGTGACGCTGCCGACAGCATGCGCTCCACATATCGCGCAATCAGATCGATCTCCAGATTCACCTGCGAATCTTCATGCAGATTCTTCAGCGAGGTCACCTGAACCGTATGAGGAATCAGGTTGATCGAAAACTCGCAGCCGTCGTCGCGATCTTTAACCGAGTTGACGGTCAGGCTCACGCCGTTGACGGTAATCGAGCCTTTGTACGCTAGATAGCGGCCGATCTCACGCGGCGCTAAAACGCGCAGTTCATGCGATTCGCCAACCGGCGCGAAATGCGTGACCGTGCCGAGGCCGTCCACATGCCCGGACACGATATGGCCGCCGAGCCGGTCATGCGCGCGCAGCGCCTTCTCGAGATTCACCTCGCCGGGCTCGCCTAAGCCGACCGTGCAGTTCAGGCTTTCGCGCGACACGTCGACTTCGAACGAATGCGCGGTTTTTGCAACGACCGTCATGCAGGCGCCCTGGATCGTGATGCTGTCGCCCAGTTGCACGTCGTCGAGATCGAGGCCGCCGGCTTCGACGTTCAGGCGCACGCCCGCGTCGCCGTCTGTCTTGCCGTCGTCAGCGAGGGGTTTGACTGATGCGATGCGGCCGACCGCCGCGACGATTCCTGTAAACATCGTGCTGGTTCCTTGATCAATTCGAAGTAGGTTGGGGTGCGGGTCCGGGCTCGGTTTCGGGTGCGGGATGAGGCACGAAGCGCGCGAGAATCCGCAGATCGTCGCCGATCCGGTCGACCGCGTGGAAGTTCAGTTGCACGCGGCCCTCGAGCGTGTCGGGCGCGAGCAGATTGAACATGCTCATCGAGTCCGTGCCGAGCAGACTCGGGGCGAGATAAACCAGCAGTTCGTCGACACAGCCTTCGCGCAATAGCGAGCCGTTCAGCTTGTAGCCCGCCTCGACATGCAGTTCGTTGACGCTGCGTTCGCCGAGTACTTTCAGCATCGCGGGCAGGTCGACCTTGCCGGCCGCATTGGCCAGTTGCACGATCTCCGCGCCGCGATCGCGCAGCGCGTTAGCGCGTTCGGTATGACGCTGATCGAGATTACCGCAGAAGATCAAGGTCGGCGCGCCCGCCAGAATCTGCGCTTCAGGCGGCACGTCGAGCTGGCTGTCGATCAGGATGCGTTGCGGCTGGCGCGGCGTGTCGACGGCGCGCACGGTCATGCGCGGATCGTCTTCCTTGACGGTGCCGATGCCGGTCAGAATCGCCGATGCACGGGCGCGCCACGCGTGACCGTCGGCGCGCGCCGCTTCGCCGGTAATCCATTGACTGGCGCCCGAGGGCAAACCGGTGCGGCCGTCCAGCGACGCCGCCACTTTCATGCGTACCCACGGGCGGCCGCGCGTCATGCGCGACACGAAGCCGATGTTCAGTTCGTGTGCTTCGTTGGCGAGCAGCCCGCAACGCACTTCGATGCCGGCATCGCGCAGCATCGCGAGGCCGCGCCCGGAGACCTGCGGATTCGGGTCTTCCATCGCCGCGACCACTCGCTCGACCTGCGCGTCGATCAACGCATTCGCGCACGGCGGCGTGCGGCCGAAGTGGCTGCACGGCTCGAGCGTCACGTAGGCCGTCGCGCCGCGCAGGTCATGGCCGCGCGAACGCGCGTCTTTCAGTGCGCGGACTTCGGCGTGGTCCTGGCCGGCCGGTTGCGTGAAGCCTTCGCCGATCACCTCGCCGTTCTTGACCAGCACGCAACCGACACGCGGATTCGGGTCGGTCGTGTACATGCCGCGCCTGGCCAACGCGAGCGCGCGTTCCATATGGACGAAATCGGTTTGCGAAAACATCGGTGTCCGGTCGGGTACGGTAACTAGGCTGTCGTTGAGTGTCGGGTTCGCGTTCGTGTTGTCGCCGGCCTCAGGCCGCAAGCGAGGCGAACGCGCCACGCGCTGCGTCGATCGTGGCGTCGACGATCGCCTCGTCGTGCGCGATCGACACGAAGCCGGCTTCATACGCCGACGGTGCGAAGTACACGCCCGCGTCGAGCATCTTGTGGAAGAACGCATTGAAGCGCGGCACGTCGCTCTTCGTGACTTCGGCGAAGCTCGTCGGGATCGACTCGGTGAAGTACAGGCCGAACATGCCGCCGAGCGAATCGGCCGCGAACGGCACCTTCGCTTCGTGCGCGACATTCGCAAGACCTTGCACGAGACGCGTGGTGCGCGCGGCGAGCGTGTCATAGAAGCCCGGCGCCTGAATCAGTTGCAGCGTCTTCAGGCCCGCGGCCACCGCGATCGGATTGCCCGACAGCGTGCCCGCCTGGTAGACGCCACCGAGCGGCGCAAGGTGAGCCATGATGTCGCGCCGTCCGCCGAAGGCTGCCGCCGGCATGCCGCCGCCGATTACCTTGCCCAGACACGTGAGATCCGGCGTGATGCCGTAGACCTCTTGCGCGCCACCCAGGGCGACGCGGAAACCGCACATCACTTCGTCGAAAATCAGCACCGAGCCGTACTCGGTGCACAGACGCCGCAATGCTTGCAGGAATTCGGGCGTGGCGCGCACGAGGTTCATGTTGCCCGCGACCGGTTCGACGATCACCGACGCGATCTCGTTGCCGAACGCCTTGAACGCTTCCTCGAGTTCGGCGACGTTGTTGTATTCGAGCACGGTGGTGTGCTTGGCAATGTCCGCCGGCACGCCTGCCGAAGTCGGATTGCCGAACGTGAGCAGGCCCGATCCGGCTTTGACGAGCAAACTATCCGCGTGGCCGTGATAACAGCCTTCGAACTTGACGATGCGACTGCGGTTCGTGAAGCCGCGCGCGAGACGCAGCGCGCTCATGGTCGCTTCAGTGCCGCTCGATACCATGCGGACCTGCTCGATCGACGGCACCAGTTTGCAGATTTCTTCGGCGATTTCCACTTCCGATTCGGTCGGGGCGCCGAACGAGAAGCCGTTCACCAGTACGCGCTGGACCGCTTCGAGGACTTCCGGGTGGACGTGGCCGAGGATCATCGGGCCCCACGAGCCGATGTAGTCGATATAGCGGGTTTTGTCGGCGTCCCAGAAGTAGGGGCCTTCGGCGCGCTCGATGAAGCGAGGGGTGCCGCCTACTGAGCGGAATGCTCTTACCGGCGAGTTCACGCCGCCTGGGATGGTGCGCTGTGCGCGGTCGAAGAGGGTCTGGTTTTTGGACATGGGTGGTGGCGATGCCTTTGAATTCGGGATTGCGCAGCGGCGCGGGAGGATGCCTTTTTTGCGCTTCGCGCGGCGCTGGGGTTGGTGGGGAAATTGTACCGGAGTCAGCGTGAAGAGGTTTTGTGTTTGCCCCTCTGGGGTGGGGGTGCTGTTTCCTGTGCTTTTTCCTGATTTTCTCTGCCTTCGCGGCGCTTTATCTCTGTGTGCCTGTGGTGTTGCCTTTCCTTGCTTTTTTATTGGTTTATTGGCGCTGCCCCTGTGCGGGGCGGCACCTACTTTTCTTTGCCGGCCGCAAAGAAAAGTAGGCAAAAGAAAGCGGCTTCACACCGCTGATATGACTCCCGGTGTCAATCGGGATCGGTTTTTCGGTTTCTCAAATTCATATTTACCTGAATTTCCTGAGGGCGACGTAGCAGTACATCTCGACGGTGGATCACGCTGATATCCGCGGGTTGGGTACCGCATTACAGAGGTCCGCCCAATGAGCCTGCCGCAATCTAAAGCCGCAAGTCGGATGCAATCCGTTGCGTAGCGGTGTCGCGGGTTACTCGTGTGCCGGGCTACGCCGCCTTCAGGAAACTCCTCCAGTGTCAGGTTGGGGCAACGGGGCTGGATGTTGCATCATGCCAGGCGCACCTCGTGCGGTACGGCCAGCGACATCGCGAGCCGGCTGACGTCCCAGATAAAACCTGCCAGTTCGCGGGCAACCGCGACCACCGCGATGTTCTTCTGCTTGCCGCGCGCGATGAGCTTGCGATAGCGTCGGCACAGCCGCACCTGTGCGTCCCAGGCGCGATCAACGATCGGCTTGGGGATGCCTTCGTGGCGGCGCTGGATGTCGGGACTGACACGGGCCGTATGCCGGTAGCTCCAGGCAGCTTCGACGAGCAGCTTTCTCGCGTAGCTGTTGCCGTTCTTCGTGATACTGCCCTGACGGCGCTTCTCGCCTGACGAGTGTTCCGAGGGCGTCACGCCCAGCCAGGCCATCAACTGGCGCAGGTGTGCAAAACGTGACAGCTCACCCAGTTCCGCGAGCATGCCCACGGCCGTGGTGAACTGCACGCCGCGCATGGTCTGCAGGGCCAGCACGGCCGGATAGAAGCGCCAGTTGACGACGGCCTCGCGCAGCGCGGCTTCGAGGCGCTCGCATTGCGCGAGGCGGTCCTCGATCGCGCGCCGATGTTCCTCGAACGCCAGCTGCTGCCATGCACTGTCGAATGCATGCGCGCCCAGCCAGCGCCGGTGCGCCGCTCCCCAGTCGGCGCGGCCTGTATAGCGCACCCCATGCGAGAGCAGAAAGGCTTTCAGCCGTTGCCGCGCACGCTTCAGATCGTCTTTGGCACTGACCCACGTACGCGCCAGATCGCGGAACGCTTCATCCTCCACGGTGGGCACGTACACGGCTGACAGGTCGCCTGCGCGCAGTGCGCACGAGCTTCACGGCATCACGTCGATCGGTCTTCACACGTTCACCGGGCTTTCTGGGAATCAGTGAAGGTGCGCACACCATGCAGTCGAACCCTTTCTGGATGAGTTGCCGGTAAAGCCCATAGCCGCACGGGCCCGCCTCGTAGACGACGCGGATGCGGCGCGCCTTGGACTGCAGGCGCTTGCACAGGCGATCGATATCGGTCCGCGTCGTACCGGTCTTGCCGAGCAGCTGGACCTCGCCCGAGCCGAGGGCATAGGCAACCGTGATCGAGTCCTTGTGTACGTCCAGACCGACGTACAGCGTGCTATCGTCTTCCATGCTGGCCTCCGAGTGGAAATCGCCGGGTGTGGCCCTGTCCACACCGCGCGGCTCTGGCAGCAATGCTAACCCGCGTTTGATTCCTCACGGCAGGCCAGCCTTCGCCTCACGGGAGTCATACTGTCTAACGCTTAAGCGGGTCTCCTGGCTTGGAGGGGGTAGTGGAGCATCTGGAGTCGGTGTCCTCGCGCACTCCACGTGAGTGACAAGGCAGTCATTCTTCCGGCGGCGCTGCACGCGCCGAACGGTACTTCGCAAACCGTAGGTCTGACTTGGCCTTGCGGTTGCTCCTCGCCGTCGATCAGATTTTGCGCGTTTGTTTCGTCGCCGGCGCTTTGAGCCTTGGCTCGGCGTGGCCTTTCGCAGCGGTTTTCTCGGCCGCTGCCGCGTGGGCCGTTGCCTTGCTGGAGCGTGTAGGTCCCGTCGGGGCGTCGAGCTTCGGTGGTTTGCGCTTGCCGGTTAGCTCGGCCCAGCGCTTTTCCAGCGCGCCTTCAGCGATCGGCTTGATGATCGTGCCCGAACTCTGTGCGTCCCACGTCTGTACCGAAAACGGATGCGTGCGCAACATCTCGCGCGGGATCACAACCCCCTCGTGTGCGTCGACAAGCCAGTCGTACACGAAGTCGATGCATAAGCGGTAGCCACGCCTGGTCGCCGGGTCGGGGACTTCGTACGGGGCTCGCGTCACATAGCCGGAACCGAAGACGCCCTTGGGTTCCTGCGCGACACGGTGCAGGAACACGCGGTCGCCAGGCAGGATGCCGCGCGCAAACCCGCAACCCCACACGTCCGCTACCGCCACGCCCGCGGCAACACGCTTCGCCACGTCAGGTAACTCGGGCCACGGCCATTTTTTGGGGCTCCAGATCAGCAGGAAAGCAGTCATGACAAGGTCGGGAGAAAGCGATGAAGAGGGCGCAACGGCGCATGTTCGCATTGCGCAAGAATCGTTCAGGCGGCAGCTTAACCGATCGGCGCCGTGCTTGTCGTAGCGCTCGGACGCCCCGCTCTATACGGACGGGACGCGGCGATTGTTGTATCCCTCGCGTACAATTGACGCCGTCAAGCTGCTGTTTTCCCCGTTTCACCGTGTTTCGCTGCCAATGACGGCGGAGCGCTTCATCTGGATTCCCATGTCTCACGTCACCAGACGCCGGCCTGATGGCCGGCTGATTCTGTTGCTCGGCGCGCTTGCCGCGTGCGGGCCGATTTCCATCGACATGTATCTGCCCAGTCTGCCGACCATTGCGCAGGCCTTCGCGGTCGGCACCGGTACCGCGCAGACGACGCTCACCAGTTTCATGTTCGGCTTTTCGATCGGCATGCTGTTGTACGGTCCGCTATCGGATACGTACGGTCGACGCCCCGTGCTGCTCGGCGGCATCGTCATGTATGCGCTGGCGAGCGTCGCGTGCGCGCTGTCCTTCTCGATCGGGTCGCTAGTGACGTTCCGTTTCGTGCAGGCGCTGGGCGCGGGCGCGGCCTCGGTGCTGGCGCGCGCCATTGCCCGCGATGCGCACGGGCCGTCCGACGCCGCGCGCGTGCTGTCGATGCTCGCCATCGTGACGTCGATCGGGCCGTTACTGGCGCCGCTGATCGGCGGGCAGTTGCTGCTGCTCGGCGGCTGGCGCGTCGTCTTTGTCGTGCTGACGCTGTTCGGTGCCGTGTGCGCCGTCACTGCATTCCTCAAGGTGCCGGAAACGTGGCCGCGCGAAAAGCGTGCACAGTCGGCGTTGCTGCAATCGTTCGGCGCCTACGGCAAGTTGCTGCGCGATCCGGTCGCGTGGGGACACATGTTATGCGGCGGGATGGCGTTCGCGTCGATGTTCGCCTACATCACGGCGACGCCGTTCGTGTACATCGAGTACTTCCATGTGTCGGCACAGCATTACGGGTTTCTGTTCGCACTGAATATCGTAGGCATCATGTTCGGCAACTTGATGAATACGCGTCTGGTCGGCCGGCTCGGCTCGCTGCCGATCATTTCGTTTGCGGCTACCGTCAGTTGCGGCGGGTCGTGGTTTGTCTGTCTCGTGTCGTTGACCGGCTGGGGCGGCTTGTGGTCGATCGTGTTCGGCCTGTTCTTTGTGGTCGGCGTGGTGGGGCTGCTGTCCGCCAATTGCACCACCGATCTGATGCATCGCTATCCGATGAATGCCGGCGCTGCGGCCGCCGTGTTCGGCGCGGTGCAGTTGGCGCTTGGCGCTCTGTCGAGTCTGGCCGTTGGGCTCTGGCAGGACGGCTCGCCCAAGGGAATGGGCATCGTGATCGGTGTCGCGGGCACGCTGTGTTACGTCGGCCGGATTCTGGTGGTCAGGTGGCATGGAAAGAAGGCGCCCGTGGTTGCTGCCTGACGGCGCTCTGCTCGGCGACAGCGATCCGGTTTGCCTGAATGAACTGCGCAACGGCTCCTGAGCCAACGCGCAGGGTGCTTCCGCCAGCCCGCCCTGCACGTAGCAGAGCGACTACGGAAAACACCAGGTGTTGCGTGCGCGCGACCGTGCGGTTCAATTTGCGTTGCTATGATGGAGACACTGTTCCTCGGAGCGGCAATCATGGCGATCAGAGATTTGATGAACGGCGAGCGGCAACATGCTGCCTTCGCCGAAGCGCAGAAGCTGGCAGACAGCGGCGTATATCACGATTACACGGACATCGAATACGTCTTGCGCTTTGATTACGGTTTGTCTGACGTATCGACACTGCTCGATAGTCAGTTGATGCACCGTGACCTGAATCGCCGTTGCGCGGACGCGCGCGAAAAGCTGGATCTGCTTGGCGTTTGACGCGTGCGGCGCGTGGTTTGAACGGATTTGCTCGGTGGATCACGCGAGGCGCTGCATCGTCCGCAGCGGTAAAGTCTCGCGTGACGCCTTCAGTGCTTTCGCGAAAGAGGCGCGGCCGCGTCGGTAACTCGCGTGCAGCGTCATGCGCATAGCCACGCGCCGTCATTTGGAGTTGCTTCATGGCTGGTACCCAGCACAGCACGCCTCTGCCGCACACGGATAACCCCGCTGGTCTCGCGAAGCCGGGCGGCCACTATAGCCACGTCGCGATCGCAAATGGATTTGTGTTCGTCTCAGGACAGTTGCCGATCGACGCGCAGGGCGAGAAGCGCTCCGGCGCTACGTTCGAGGTTCAGGCCGAACAGGTGCTGGCTAATGTGCAGGCTGCGCTCGAAGGAGCGGGCAGCAGCATCGCGCAACTGGTGCAGGTGCGGGTCTATATCGTCGATGTCGAACACTGGGCGAGCTTCAATCAGATCTACGCGCGCTGGGCGGGTGAAGCACGGCCGGCGCGCGCGGTCGTGCCGGTCCCTCAATTGCATTACGGCTTGAAGATCGAGGTTGAGGCGACTGCGCTGGTTTAGGCCGGACGAGGTCGGACGCGGCGTCGAGTTGTCGCCGGCCGCGGTACAGCGTTGATCTGGACGCGCCCTTTGCTGGCGCGCAGAGCGTCATTCATTGAGGAAGCCGATGAGGCGACTGCTCGCATGGTTTGCTGCCCAACGCTGGCGGCTCTCGCTGTCTCACTGCGTTGAAGGGCTGCTGATTCAAATCCCGCTCGGCCTGCTGTTCGATTTCCGGGTCGGCGCGCTCGCCGTGGTCGTTTGGTACTGGTCACGCAAGAAGTTAGAGATGGAAAGCGCGACCAAGACGCCCGGCGCATCCGACACCACGGTCTGGGCGGTCGGATGGTTTCCGTGGCAGTGGGATAACTATAAGGTGCTCGACGTGGTGCTGCCGGCGTTGTCCTCGAGCGCGATTGCGTACGTGGCGATGACCTGTCGCGGCATCGCAGGGTGCTGACCGGGACTGTCAACCGTGATCGTCCAACGTTAGTACCCGCGGCGGATGCCGATGGCTCGGTATTGGCGGGTTCTTTGCCGGGAACAAATGAAAAACGGGCCGAAAGGCCCGTCTTCACTGATTGTCCTGGCGGAGGCGGTGAGATTCGAACTCACGGAAGGATCACTCCTTCGCCGGTTTTCAAGACCGGTGCCTTAAACCACTCGGCCACACCTCCAAGCCCGAAATTGTAACCTGAAAAATCCCGGCTGCGTCGTCCTGAAGAGCCGCAATCACTGCGGATCTTTCAGAAACAACGCCTGCAGATCGTTCAGAAAGGCCTGACCGAGCGGCGTCGGTGCAATCTTTTCGTGATCGCGCGTAATCAGCTTGCGCCGTTCCGCCTCCTGCAAAGCCGGCTCGATCGACGTCATCGACAGCCCCGTGCGCTCGATAAACCGATGCACCGGAAACCCTTCCACCAGCCGCAGCGCGTTCAGCATGAACTCGAACGGCAGATCGCGCGGCCCGACCTCGTGTTCTTCCTGTACCGCCGTGCCGGCCTTGGCCTGCTCGATGAAGGTGGTCGGATGCTTGTAGCGCGCCTGACGCAGCACGCGGTTCGGAAACGACAGTTTGGTATGCGCGCCAGCCCCAATGCCGAGATAGTCGCCAAAGCGCCAGTAGTTCAGATTGTGCTTGCTTTGCCGGTGCGGCTGCGCATACGCCGATACCTCGTAGCGGGTGTAACCGGCCGCCGTCGTACGCTCGTGAATCCAGTCCTGCATGTCGGCGGAGGCGTCGTCGTCGGGCAGCGCGGGCGGAAATTTCGCAAACAGCGTGTTCGGCTCGAGCGTCAGGTGATACAGCGACAAGTGCGGCGGCGCGAACGACAACGCCGTTTCAACGTCGGCCTGACATTCGGCAAGCGTCTGCTGCGGCAGCGCGAACATCAGGTCGAGATTGAAGTTGTCGAAGGTGGTCGATGCCACTTCGACCGCGTGGCGTGCTTGCGTCGCGTCGTGAATCCGGCCGAGCGCTTTCAGATGCGCCTCATTGAAACTCTGAATGCCCACCGACAATCGATTCACGCCGCTCGCGCGAAACTGCGCGAACTTCGCGGCTTCGAAGGTGCCGGGATTGGCCTCGAGCGTGATTTCCGCGTCGGCGTCGAGCGGCAGCAGTGCGCGCACGTCGGACAGCATCCGGTCGAGCCCGGCCGCCGACAGCAAGCTGGGCGTGCCGCCGCCGATGAACACCGTATGCACCTGACGGCCCCACACGAGCGGCAAGGCCATCTCGAGATCGGCGCGCAACGCATCGAGGTATTCGGTCTCGGGAAACGTGTCGCCTTTCCACTCGTGCGAATTGAAATCGCAATACGGGCACTTGCGCACGCACCACGGAAAATGCACGTACAGCGCCAATGGAGGCAGCGACGTCAGACGAATGCTGCCCGGCGACGTAAATGCCTTGATGACGCCATTGCCGATATCGGTAGGGGCCGGTTTGATCGGAATCACGCTTCCTCCGTCAAACGCGCGAGCAGATGCCGCAACGCTATCGCGCGATGGCTGCTGGCGTTTTTCACCGAGGGTTCGAGCTCAGCCGCGCTCGCGTTCAGCGACGGCAAGAAAAAGTGCGGGTCATAGCCGAAGCCGTTGGCGCCACGCGGCGTATCGAGAATCTCGCCTTGCCAGCGGCCTTCGGCGATCAACGGTTCGGGATCGTCCGCGTGACGCACCAGCGCCAGCACGCAGTAGTAATACGCACGGCGATCGGCTTCGCCTTGCAGCGCCGAGACGAGGCGCGCGTTATTCGCCGCGTCGCTTTTCTCGCCGCCGGCAAGCTGTGCGTAACGCGCCGAATAAACGCCCGGCGCGCCGCGCAACGCGCGCACGCACAGGCCGGAATCGTCGGCGAGTGCGGGCAGGCCGGTGAGCTTCGCCGCATGACGCGCCTTGGTCAGCGCGTTTTCGACGAAGGTTGGATGCGGCTCTTCCGCCTCGGGCACGTTCAACGCGCCTTGCGTAATCAGCTCGATGCCGGCCGCGCCGAGCAGCGCCGCGAACTCGCGCAGCTTGCCCGCGTTGTTCGACGCCAGCACGACTTTCCGCAACGGCGAGCCTGCAGCAACGCCGCCGTTGGTTTGATGAACCTCACTCACCCTTGTGCTCCAACGCTGCCTTCTGCTTCGCGATCAGCGTGTTGATGCCGTCGCTCGCGAGATCGAGCAGCGAATTCATTTCGTCGCGCGAGAACGGCACGCCTTCGGCAGTGCCCTGAATTTCGACAAAACCGCCGGCGCCTGTCATCACGACGTTCATGTCGGTGTCGCATTGCGAGTCTTCCTCGTAGTCGAGATCGAGCACCGGCACACCGTCGTACACGCCGACCGAAATCGCCGCGACGTAATCGCTGATCGGCGAGCTTTCGATGCGGCCGGTCGCCAGCAGTTTCGACACGGCGTCATGCGCGGCGACGAACGCGCCGGTGATGCCGGCGGTGCGCGTACCGCCGTCGGCCTGGATGACGTCGCAGTCGATATGCAGCGTGCGGGCACCGAGCTTCTCGAGATCGAACACCGAGCGCAACGCGCGGCCGATCAAGCGCTGGATTTCCTGCGTGCGGCCGGTCTGCTTGCCGCGCGCCGCTTCGCGGTCGCTGCGCGTGTGAGTGGCGCGCGGCAGCATGCCGTATTCGGCGGTCAGCCAGCCCTGGCCGCGATCGCGCAGGAACGACGGCACCGTTTCAGCGATGCTGGCCGTGCAGATGACCTTGGTGTCGCCGAATTCGACCAGCACCGAGCCCTCCGCATGCTTCGTGTAGTGGCGCGTGATGCGCACGTCGCGCAGCTGATCGGCCTGGCGGCCGCTGGGGCGTTGAGTGTTATTGGTCATGTTGGGAATGGTCTGGAAGAACCGCGGGAGGGAAAACACAATTTTACCGCTGATCGTGGGCGCAGCCATCCGCCGGGCAGCTGCCCGCGTGTGCCGGGGCTCTCCAAGGGGTCTTACCGTCAAAAATGGGATAATGCCGATTCTCCGCCCCGCGTCTCGTACACGCCGGGCGATTCGACTCTACGGCCATCGTCGAACGCATGGCCACAATCGCGAGATATACGATGATCTACAGCATGACTGGCTATGCGAGCGCCACGCGCGAACTCGTCGCGGCCTCAGGCACAGGTGGCGTGAGCGTATCGGTCGAACTGCGCACGGTGAACTCGCGCTTTCTCGATCTGAACTTCCGCATGCCGGAAGACGTGCGCGTCTGCGAGCCGACGCTGCGCGAAATGCTGATGAACAAGCTCTCGCGCGGCAAGGTCGATATTCGTATCAACCTGCAGCGCAGCGAACAGTCGGCCAACGCCGGCTCGGTCAATCGCGATGCGCTGACGCAACTCGCGTTGCTCGAGCGCACCGTACTGTCGACGTTCCCGGAAGCAGGGCGTCTGCGCACCGGCGAAATTCTGCGCTGGCCGGGCGTGCTGGCCGAAACCGGCGTCGCGCCGGAAGTGCTGCGCGATGCGGTGCTGGCATGCGGCAAGCAGGCGATTACCGATCTGATCGACGTGCGTGCCCGCGAAGGCGCGCAACTCGCGACGATGCTGCTCGCCAACGTCACCGAAATGGAAGCGATCGTCACGAAGATCACGCCGCTCGTGCCGGAGTTGATCGCCAGGCATCAGCAGAAGATCGTCGAACGCTTGCAGGAAGCGCTCGGTATCGCCGCGCCGGATACGGCCGCGACGACGGTCTCGCGCGAAGAAATCAACGAACGGATTCGTCAGGAAGTCACGATGTACGGCATCCGCATCGACATCGCCGAGGAACTGTCGCGCCTTACGGCTCACCTGAACGAAACGCGTCACGTGATCGAGAAGGGCGGCAAGGTCGGCAAGCGCCTGGACTTCATGATGCAGGAGCTGAATCGCGAAGCGAACACGCTCGGCTCGAAGGCGGCCGCGAAGGAACTGGCGGATTCGTCGATGACCTTGAAGCTGCTCATCGAACAGATGCGCGAGCAAGTACAAAATCTGGAGTAAGGCTGGAGCACCGACAATATGACCGACCACACACGCGAAACCAGCGCACCGCGCAATCCTTACGCCGGTGCCTATCCCGGCAACCTGTTCATGGTGGTCGCGCCTTCGGGTGCGGGCAAGTCGACGCTCGTGAACGCGCTGCTCGCCAGCGACGAAGCGATCCGTCTGTCGATCTCGTACACGACGCGCCCGCCGCGTCCGAAGGAGCAGGATGGCGAGCACTATCACTTCACGACCGTCGACGATTTTCTGACGCGTCATGCCGCCGGCGAGTTTCTGGAAAGCGCGGAAGTGCACGGCAACTACTACGCGACCTCGCGCGTGTGGATCGAAGAGCAGATGAAAAGCGGCCACGACGTGCTGCTCGAAATCGACTGGCAGGGCGCGCAGCAGGTGAAGAAGCAGTTTCACAACGCGGTCGAAATCTTCATCTTGCCGCCATCGCTCGACGCGCTCGAAGAGCGTTTGAAAAAGCGCGGCCAGGACGAGCCGAATGTGATTACGCGGCGTCTGCTTGCCGCCGGTAGCGAGATGGCGCACGCGGCCGAAGCGGAGTACGTCGTGATCAACGAAAACTTCGATCGCGCGCTCGGTGAACTGCGGTGCCTCGTGGCCGCGACGCGTTCGCGCTTCGCCTCGCAATACGCGCGCCACACGCAGCTTTTCGTGCAGCTCGGCATTCACCTGCCGCACGCGTGAGCGCGGCGGTGTACCGAGCACATAAGGTAGAATAAGCAACATACTGAGAAGGAATCCAACATGGCCCGCATTACCGTCGAAGACTGTCTCAAACAGATCCCGAATCGTTTCGAACTCGCGCTTGCCGCAACCTATCGCGCGCGTCAGCTCGCTCAAGGCCACACGCCGAAGATCGAAAGCCGCGACAAGCCCACGGTCGTCGCATTGCGTGAAATCGCAGCTGGCCAGGTCGGCGTCGAAATGCTGAAGAAGGTGCCTGTTTAAGGCGCACTGTTCCGTTTTCGATTGCCATGTAATTGCATCAACGTGCAGACCGGCGTCCAACCCTAACCGCTACGGAGGCGAAAATGAGTGCTACCCCGCCCGCCGCCACGGAAGTGGAACACGACGCCGACTCGCCCTCGTCTGCACGGAAGTACATCGACGCGGTCCTCGAACAGTCGTTTCGCCATCTGTTCGGGCCGACCGCCACGCCGGAGCAACCGCGCCGGCATGACGTCGTTTCGATCGCCAGGCTGACGTCCGTCTTGTCCGGCTACCTCCAGCCGGAAGAGATCAAAGAGATCAAGGCGGCGTTCCATTTCAGCGACGAAGCCCACCTCGGCCAGTATCGCCAGAGCGGCGAACCCTACATCACGCATCCTGTCGCCGTCGCGGAAATCTGCGCCGGCTGGAATCTCGACGCCCAGGCGATCATGGCGGCGCTGCTGCATGACGTGATGGAAGACCAGGGCGTGACCAAAGCCGAACTTGCCGAGCGATTCGGCGCGAAGGTCGCGGAACTGGTCGACGGGTTGTCGAAGCTGGACAAGATGGAGTTTCGTAATCGCGAAGAGGCGCAGGCGGAAAATTTCCGCAAGATGCTGCTCGCGATGGCGCGCGACGTCCGCGTGATTCTGGTGAAGCTCGCCGACCGGCTGCACAACATGCGCACGCTGGGAGCGGTGCCGCATGAAAAGCGCCGCCGCGTGGCGCGCGAAACGCTGGATATCTACGCGCCGATCGCGCACCGGCTCGGCTTGAACAACACGTATCGCGAGTTGCAGGACCTGAGCTTCGCGAACTTCAACCCGCATCGCTACGCCACGCTTGAAAAAGCGGTGAAGGCGGCGCGCGGCAACCGTCGTGAAGTGGTCGGCAAGATTCTCGAGTCGGTGCAGCGCGCGATTGCCGACGCGAAGCTCGACGCCGAAGTCACCGGCCGTGAGAAAACCATCTTCAGTATCTACAAGAAGATGCGCGACAAGCAGTTGTCGTTCTCGCAGGTGCTCGACGTGTATGGCTTCCGCGTGGTGGTCGAAAGCGCGCTGGAGTGCTACACCTGCATCGGCGCGCTGCATGCGCTCTACAAGCCGGTGCCGGGCAAGTTCAAGGATTACATCGCGATCCCGAAGGTCAACGGTTATCAGTCGCTGCACACCACGCTGGTCGGCCCGTTCGGCGCGCCGATCGAGTTCCAGGTGCGCACGCGCAAGATGCACGAGATCGCGGAAGCGGGCGTGGCCGCGCACTGGCTGTACAAGAATGGCGGCGCGGATCTGAACGATGTGCAGAAGCGCGCGCATCAGTGGCTGAAGTCGCTGCTCGACATTCAGAGCGAAGCGGGCGACTCGAGCGAATTCCTCGAACACGTGAAGATCGATCTGTTCCCGGATGCGGTCTACGTGTTTACGCCGAAGTCGAAGATCATGGCGCTGCCGCGCGGCGCCACCGCGCTCGACTTCGCGTATTCGATCCACAGCGACCTGGGTAACCAGTGTGTCGCGGTGAAGATCAACAACGAACTGCTGCCGCTGCGCACCGAGCTGAAGAGCGGCGATATCGTCGAAGTGATCACGGCGCCGTATTCGAAGCCGAATCCGGCCTGGCTGGGTTTCGTGCGCACCGGCAAGGCGCGTTCGGCGATCCGCCATTACCTCAAGACGATGCGGCTGAACGAATCTGTGCAGCTCGGCGAGCGCCTGGTCGATCAGGCGCTGAAGGGCTACGGGCTGGCGCTGTCGGACGTGACGCCGGAAGCGTGGGAAAAGCTGGTGCAGTGGACGGGTAACAAGAACCGTCAGGAAATCTTTGCGGATATCGGCTTGGGCCGGCGTGTCGCCGCGGTGATGGCGAAGCGCATCGAAGTGCTGATGAGCGGCCGGGATGCCGACGACGACGGCTCGCGTTCCGACGGCTCGGCGCCACATGCGCCTCCAGTGGTCATCACCGGTACGGAAGGTATGTCCGTGCAACTGTCGGCGTGCTGTCGTCCGATCCCGGGCGACGACATCATGGGCTACATCGGCATCGGCCTCGGCATGGCGATTCACACCACCGACTGCCGCGTCGCGCAACGGATTCACCGGCGCGATCCGGGCCGCTGGATCGACGTTGCCTGGGCGCCGCAGCCCGGGCGTCTCTTCGACGTCGCCGTCAAGGTGCTGGTCAAGAACACCAAGGGCGTGTTTGCCCGCGTCGCCGCCGACATCACGTCGGCGGATGCGAACATCGTCCACATCGCGATGGACGAAGACCTGTCGCAGGAATCGACGGTGCTGCGCTTCGTGATTCAGGTCAGCGATCGTGTCCATCTCGCGAACGTGATGCGGCGTGTGCGGACCAATCCGGACGTGATGCGCATCGCCCGCGAACGGCCGAGCGAGGAAGGGCATCACCGTCACGACGGCGGCATGCGGATCGATCGCGAGCGGGCGGACTACTGATCTGACGGCTGCGCCAGGTTACCTCGGGTTGCTTCGGTTGCTTTGGGTTGTTTCAGGCGGCCCAGTTCGAATCTGAACGTCCGGCGCACTCGCGAGTCTCACCTGAACTTCAGGGAGGACGCGTATGCATGTAACCGACCTCACCGGCGTGGCGCTCGACTATTGGGTCGCCCGCAGCCTGCACGACTTCGTGCGCGAAATCCACTTTACCGACAGCGGCGAAACCGTCTCGATCCGCGGCAACGACCGCGGCCGGCCATGGGATGGCCGCTTCACGCCCTCTACGTCATGGGAAGCGGCAGCAGTGGTGCTGGAGCGCGCGCAGCGGCTGGAGGTGCGCGAGCGGGCCGATCACGGCCCGGCGCATTGCGTCGCTGAATTCGAAGGCGGACATCGGACGGTGGAAGGGCGAGGGGAATCTCTGCGGGTCGCGCTGCTGCGGGCGTTTGTCGAAAGCCGTTTCGGCGACAGCGTCGACGACCTGATGCATCAGGCGCAGGCGCTGTTTGGCGAGAGGGCGGAGCCGATCGATGAGCAAAGTGCCGGGGCGTCATTCGAGGACGTACCGAGGCACGATGCGCAGATAGGCGATATCAAATCGGCGCCGCGATAGGCATGGCAGCGGTTCTGCCGTGACGGTCGGGCATTCGGGTGGACGCGGTCTGACAAAAGCCGGCCTGAAAAAACAAAGGGCCTTCCGATCGGAAGGCCCTTCATAGGTGGTGCGGCTGGCAGGATTCGAACCCACGACCCCTTGGTTCGTAGCCAAGTACTCTATCCAACTGAGCTACAGCCGCACGCTAAAAACGGTAAATCTCGCTTTACTACGATGAAACTGGGGTGAAACGAAAGGGCCTCCCCAGAGGAAGGCCCTCAAATAAGTGGTGCGGCTGGCAGGATTCGAACCCACGACCCCTTGGTTCGTAGCCAAGTACTCTATCCAACTGAGCTACAGCCGCACGCAGAAACGAGATTATAGCAAAGCTTTTAAAAAAGGGAAGCGTGTAACTGCGATTTGTCTCATTGCCCTGATCGTGTACCCTTGATAGGCAGTCGTTTGCTGCAGTTAACGGACCATCATGAACAAGGCCTTTGTCAAAGAGTCGAGTGAAGAGAATGACGACGACCTCGACGTCGTGCAGCCCGAGATCCCCGCGGGTGCGAAAAACTACATCACGCCCGCCGGTTACCGGCGCATGCGCGATGAACTACTGCATCTGATCGACAATGAGCGGCCGGAGGTGGTCAAACTGGTGTCGTGGGCGGCGTCGAACGGCGACCGCTCCGAAAACGGCGACTATATCTACGGCAAACGCCGTCTGCGCGAAATAGACCGGCGGATTCGCTTTCTGACCAAGCGCCTCGACCTTGCGGAAGTGGTCGATAGCAGCAAGCAGGAAAACGTCGATCAGGTTTTCTTCGGTGCAACCGTCGAATACGCAACGGAAGACGGCGAGGTGCATACCGTTACGATCGTCGGTGTCGACGAGGTCGATCTGGATATCGGTCACGTGAGCTGGATCTCGCCGATCGCGCGTGCGTTGCTCAAGGCGAAGATCGGCGATACGGTCACGCTGCACACGCCGGCTGGCCCGCAGCCCATCGACGTCCTGGACGTCAAGTATCCGCCGCCCGATACCGGCGGCTAGGCCGGCCATCAGGGCGTCAAGTGGGCGTCAAATTGGCGGGCGAGGGCGTGCGGTTCAGTTCGTTCCGATGCAATTACCGGCGCCCGGCTCGGCGCAGTTGTGTATGCCGCTTCCGAGCAGTGCGCGAACCTGATCCAGTGTGCCGCTGCGTTTCCATTGCAGATATCTGGCGTAGCAGGTCTGCTGCGGCGGAAAGTGCGCAGGCAGATACATCCAGCGCGCGCCCGTGCGTTCGATCCACAGGATCGCCTCGAGCACGGCGCGCGAATCGGCAGTCGGTCGGCCAATGATTTTTTTGGCGCCTGCCGTTGGAAACAGATGACTGACGCGTTCCCATTCGGCGTCTGACAGCCGGTTCATTGTCTTTCTCCTCTTCAAAAGCCTGTCTTCTTCAGCATAAAAAAAGGCGCCGCGAGCGGCGCCTTTCCATACTGCGGGTATTGCCAGCCGCTTTAGAAGCGGTGACGCAGACCTGCGGTAACAGCGATTTGCTTGTTGTTGCCCGAAGCGCCCAAGCCGTTGATGTCGGCATCGACGATGGCGTTCTGGTTGACTTGCTGGTATTCGCCTTGCAGGTACACATCGGTACGCTTGGACAGCGCGTACGCGGTTTGCAGGTTGAACTGGTTCCAGTGCGGACGCGTGCCAGCCAGGCTCGCGCGCGTGTACGTGTACGAACCGGCGATGCTCACTGCCGGCGTCAGAGCGTAACGAGCGTTAGCTTCGAAGTTCTGGAAGTGGGCGCTGCTGCCGCCGAAGCCGCCGATACCGCCCGTTTGACCCGATGCGCCTGCACCGATGCCAGCCAGACCCGACAGGTTCGTTTGCGAGTACACGAGGCCGACCGTTGCCGGGCCGAACGCGTAGTTCGCGCCTGCCCCCCACGTTTGCTGGCGGCCAGCAAAGAACGTGTTGTCGCTCGACACTGCGCCGCCCGAGTTGAACGCCGCAGCGGCGCCGGTCGCGCCGTTGCTGTTCAATTGCAGGTAAGCAGCCGCAACGTTCAGGCCGCCCCAGTTGTACGATGCGCCCGCGCTGTAAGCACGGTTGTTCGCGAAGCCGTTTGCCTGATTCGAGAAGCCGTACATGCCGCCGAACTTGAAGCCGCCATAGTTCACGCTTTGGTACTTGACCGAGTTGTTGACGCGGAACGAGTTGTTCAGGTTGTCGTTGTCAAACGGGTGCGCGAACTGCGTGCCGCCGTATTGCGTGCCGGTTAGTGCCAGCGGGCCGACGTAGTCGACCATGCTGTCATATTGACGGCCCAGGGTCACGGCGCCGAACTGGTCGCTCGTCAAACCAACGAAGGCTTGACGGCCGAATTCACGGCCACCTTGTTTCAGGGTGCCGTCGTTGATGCCGAAGCCATTTTCCAACGTGAAGATAGCCTTGAGACCGCCGCCCAGATCTTCAGCGCCGCGCAGGCCCCAACGGCTGCCGTTCACCGAGCCGCTCGTTTCTTGCCAGTTGCTGTGGCCGTGCTGGTTATTCGTATAAGTGATGCCGGCGTCGATCAAGCCGTACAGCGTGACGCTGCTTTGCGCGTGCGCCGCCGTTGCAAAAACGCCCGTGAGGGCCGCGACCATAAGTGTCTTTTTCATCTTTGTAACTCCGAGAGCAAGAGTGGGCTTTACAACCCAGGCTTTAAGGAGACCTTCACGCGGGAGCTGCGAGAGGCTAAATCCGCGTGAGAAGCGCGCCGTACTCCAGGCGCACCGGTTTCCGGTTAGGCAGAGTGTAGAGAGGCGCTTGGAAAGTGGGCGTTCCGAATTGCGCAATAAAGTATTACGCGATCGGAAACGATAGGCGAGTCGCGTTCAAGCCTTGCTGCTAAAGGCTTGCGGCGTTTTTGAGGGGGTGTAAAAGACGTGTCAACCGAATGGCGTTGCTCATTTGCTACAGTAATCGACGTAAAAAAACAACGCGATAAATCGTAAAAACAGATTGTTGTCGTTATCGCAACAGATGATTGTTGATTGTGCGAATAATCGATAGTGACGGAGCAGTTATACTGAAGTCTCTGCTTTCCGAAGCAGACTTTTTCGTTGACGAAAAAGATCTCCAAACCTTTGTCGGCGCGACCTTCCAGTCGCGCTTTTTTTACGCCTGTCGTTCCAGGATCCTAGCGGGCTGGCGCCGCCGCGTTCGCTGTTGTCCAGTCAGTCTCAATCGAGACGCTCCAATCTTCCATTACGTAGCGACGCGCGTCCATTGGGGAAGACAGCAGGTTCTGCCAGTGATCGCCGTGCCACATGGGATCGGGATCGAACTCGAAGGCAGCAGCCGATTCGGCGAGCGGCTGGTGATCGGTGACAGTCTTTGTGTGCGATTGGGTGAGCCAGGTGATGAAACGGCGGAATTCGTTGAACAGCATGGCAATCTCCTGATACGCGCTACTACTCACTACCGCTTTCCATCTTGCTGTGAACTACCTGGTTGAACAACTCGGACAAACACTTACGAAAAACATGTTTTGTTACATATTTTAGACTTCAATGCTGAAATTTTTCCCGATATTAGTCATGCCGCGAATTGAGGGAGTAATAATGACGCGCAATCTATTCAGTTGTTACTGAAAAATTCCTTCGTATTTTTTCGATTCATTTAGCATTGGCTTGTCGCGCGACGTGCTAAGCGCATATGAAAAATTCGCTTGACGATCATTCTTCGTTCCCCGTATAACGGCAATGCTGAATTTCAATTGTCAAGTCTGATGGCCAGAGGCCGTCAGGGATATCCGCTAATGGATTGAATGGCAAAAGGTTCGGTTTGAGGGCAATGCCCGCTTTTATAAAACATCGAGGGAAACTGGAACATGGAAACTGGTATCGTAAAATGGTTCAACGATGCTAAGGGCTTTGGCTTCATCACATCGGATTCGGGCGGCGAAGATCTGTTCGCGCACTTTTCGGAAATCCGCAGCGAAGGTTTCAAGTCGCTGAAGGAAAATCAGCGCGTTTCCTTCGACGTGAAGACGGGCCCGAAAGGCAAGCAAGCGGCTAACATTCAGCCGCTGTAAATCTCGCGCCGCGCTGACCGGCGCATGCCGTCGCGCAGCCAGTCGAAGAGCCCTCGCATTGACGAGGGCTCTTTTATTGATGACACGCTATTTTCTAGCGCGACGGACGCCATTAACTATTCGGTTCGAACGAGCCGCGCAAAAAGATAGGGAAAGCATGAAAATACGCAGAGTGTTTTAAATAACCGCCATAAAACCACAATAATTCGACGGCTGGTTTGCGGTTCGTGACCCAGCAGCACATGCCGTCTTTTGCACCGCATGGCTGCTATGAAAATGCGAGGCTGCCCGTATGCGGAGCGGCCAACTGGTGCATACTTGCCGCAAAGCCACGCATCCAAAGTATCCCTTTCCATGTCTGAACAGTTTTTGCCGGAACCGGCTCTCGATGTGCCGATCGCCTTCGTCGACCTTGAAACCACGGGCGGCACGACCAGCGAGCATCGCATCACCGAAGTCGGCGTGGTCGAAGTAGGGCCGGCCGGCATGTCACGCTGGAGCAGCCTGGTCGATCCTCAGCAACCGATTCCGTCCTTCATTCAGCAACTCACCGGCATCACCAATGCGATGGTGCGCGGCGCGCCGACGTTCGACGCTATCGCGCCAGCCCTTTTTGAGCGCCTGAGCGGCAAATTATTCGTGGCGCATAACGCCAGTTTCGATCGCGGTTTTCTACGCAGCGAGTTTCGTCGGGTTGGGCTTGCATTCGATCCGGACGTGCTGTGTACCGTGCGTTTGTCACGCGCGTTGTTTCCCGCGGAAAAGCGCCATGGGCTCGATGCGCTGGTCGAACGTCACGGGCTGGTGCCGTCCGATCGCCACCGCGCGCTCGCTGACGCCGACCTGATCTGGCAGTTCTGGCAGCGTCTGCATGGCCTCGTGCCACTCGACGTATTGCGGGCGCAGATCGAGCGCACCACGCGGCGCTACCGGCTCGCAGGCGACATCACTGAAGATTTGCTCGATACCGCGCCGGCCGGATGCGGTGTCTATGCATTCTATGGCGAAGAGGACCTGCCGCTGTATGTCGGGCGCAGCGTGCGTGTCCGTCAGAGGTTGCGCTCGCATTTGACCGGCGAGCGGCGTTCTTCGAAGGACGTGCGGCTCGCGCAGCAGGTGCGGCGGGTTGAATGGCGCGCAACCGGCGGCGAATTGGGCGCTTTGCTTACGGAGGCTCAATGGATCGCGGCACTGCGTCCAGGACACAACCGCGTGCCGCGTATCGCGAAGAGCGATCCGGCGGATGCGCCTTGGCCTTTTGACGGCCCGATTGTTTTCGAGGAGCGTGAAGAGGCTTCGCACGCGCGAGCCTTTCACGTTGTCGATAGATGGCGCTACATCGGCCATGCGCCGTCGCTCGCGCAGGCGGCGACGCTGCATGCGTCCAGTGGCGCCGGGCCGTTCGAGCTGTCGACCTATCGCATTCTGCAAACTCATCTTGCGCGCGGCTTGCGTGTGATGCCGTTGAGCATCCCGGCCGACGCGGCAGCGTCGCTGGGCGCGCCGAGCCTCGCTTAACCGGGAGCTTCACGCGGGTTTGCCGCACGTTTGAACGTGCGGCAAACCGATTAGCCGGTCGCGCCGACCCCTCCGGTTTCGCAAACATGGCCAAGCGCGCGCGTTAGCGCGCTCGAGCGGGTCGAGTCGTAACGGGTCAACGATTTCCAGTTAGCAAGCGATTGCGCAACGCGTGACGGACAATCCGGCGCTGCGCGCAGTGGTTGCACGCGCGCGAGCCCTGCCACCAGCGACTGCGTCAGCCGGTCCAGTTGAGGCCTCGTGCTGCTCGCAAGGTCGGGCGCCGGCCCTTCCGGCGGCCGCGTGCTGCGCCAGCCGTCAAATAGCGCGTTCTGCACGTCCTTGCTCGCGTCGATCTGATCCTGGAAGAAGGCATGAGCGAACGCCGGATCGACGTTCGCCGCAATGGCGCGCTTCTCGACATCGGCCAGCAACGCGTTTTCGCGCGGCGTATCAGTGATCGCCTGATGGTTGGCCCACTTCCAGCGCGCAACGGGTTCTGCCAGCGCCAGACGTTGCGAAGCCAGCGCGATCAGATTGGTGAGCGCGGTGTCATCGCCGTCCGCGACGGCGGGGGCAGGCACGAGCGCAAGCGCGGTGAATAACGCGAGCGCGCATGACGCGCCAAAGCGATACGAACGATTCATGGAAAGCAGGATTGGCCGAACAGCCGCGGAAGAAAAACCAGAAGAATAGACGATGCGCCGATCAAGCGGCGTGTTGACCACTTAAAAACAGGTGACTGAAATATTCAAGCGGACATCTGTTTAGGAGATGTATATGAACTGACGCTGGACTGCACGACCCGGCGCCGCGATCAAACGGCAGTAGTCAGCGCCCCGAAGCGGGCGCACGACGATTGTTCAGGCGTGTGCAAACCCTCGCCGCGCGCCGGACGCGCGGACGCCGATGCTGCATCGCGCCACCGCATGATTACTTCGAGTCGCACGACTTGCGTTGTTCGTCGAAAAAGGCGCGAACGTGCTCAGGCAGTTCTGCACCCAGGAACTCGACGCCAGCGGGTTCCGGATCCGGGCTAAAAACTTTATCCGGGGTCGGAATCTTCGGTGGTTTGGCATCCATGATCTCTCTCTCCTTTACAAACCGATTATCTGCCTCGGTCCCCGTTTTGCACCAGTATCTGATGCGGCTTACCTGACGTTTGTTGCTTTAACGGCACACGCCAGCCTGGGCGCGGAATGTTTGAATAGAATTTATCGGTTGGCGGTGCATCTTCCGGCTCTTGTTGCCGCCAATCCAACAATTTCGTTATTCCTTGCTGCACCCTTCCCAGCCTTGCCCCGCGTGCCTTCAACGAATTAACTTTCGTACGTCAGTGCATCACTCGTTCATATGTGTTGATATGAACAAATCAACTCATTTTTTGTGCGCTGCCGCATCGGCAGGATTTTCTTGCAGTGCACCCGAACGTTCGTTAATTACCGATCCGTTCAATCGGCCCCTAATCTTTTTGTTAACGAACGATTTAGCGGGTTCGTTGACGAACGAGAATACTTTTAAGGCATTCTCCGCAAATAAATACGCGCCACGTTCCCAGCGGAACGCAGCGCGTGGCGGAGCGCGGTGAGTGGCGTTCGCAATGGGCGAGCTCTTATGCGCGGGGAGCGGGAATCTTCACTGGCGCGGAGTAGGCCGCCGATTTGTCGCTGACTTCAACTTGGCCGTGAATTCGCGCCTGGTGGCCATCGGCGAACATGTAGTACGGGAAGGGGCGGGCCGGTTCCGATGCCGCGTCGAGCCGGGCGATCAGTTCCGGCGCGAGCGTGAAGTCGAGTGAGCCGAGCGACTCCTGCAATTGCTCCGGCTTGGTCGCGCCGACGATGATGCTCGACACGCCGCGCTTCTGATGCAGCCAGTTGAGCGCGACCTGTGCCATCGGCCGGCCTGCCAGATTCGCGACGGCCTCCAGTTCCGCGACGATCTGAAAGTTGCGTTCGGTCAGTTTGTCGAAGCCCGGCGGCGGCGCGCTTGCCACGCTCGCCAGCCGTCCGCTGCCTGAGACGCCGCCAGAAGTTCCGCTTTGCGAGGGCCGATATTTTCCCGACAGCACACCCATGCCGAGCGGACTCCACGGCACGAGCCCCATACCCAGATTGGCGGCGAGATCGGCGAACTCGTGTTCCGCGTTACGCTCGATCATCGAGTATTCGAGCTGCATCGCCGCGACCGGTTCGAAGCCGCGCCAGTCGGCGAGGGTCTGTGCGCGCCCGGCGAACCACGCCGGCGTATCCGACAGACCGACATAGCGGATCTTGCCGGCGCGCACCGCGTCGTCCATGGCGCGCATCACTTCGTCCACCGGCGTCACGCGGTCCCACGTGTGCAGGTAGTACAAGTCGATGTAGTCGGTACCGAGACGCTTGAGCGAGCCGTCGAGCGCGCGCAGCAGATTCTTGCGATGGTTGCCGCCCGCGTTCGGATTGCCGGTCTCGGCGTTGTAGCCGTATTTGGTCGCGATCACCAAACGGTCGCGCAGGCCGCGCGCCGCGACGAATTTGCCTAGCCATTTTTCGCTGGTGCCTTCGGTGTACAGATCGGCGGTATCGACAAAGTTGCCGCCGGCATCCACGTACAGGTCGAAGAGACGTTGCGCCGATTTTTCCTCGGCACCCCAGCCCCATTCGGTGCCGAAAGTCATCGTGCCGAGTGCGATTGGGCTCACGCGCAGACCCGAGCGGCCCAGCAGGTTATAGCGGTTCATCGTCATGTCAGTCTCCTTGAACAGTGACGCGAAACGAATCGCGTCGATGTGGCTATCGTGCGCCGATTCGTTTCGTGGAAAAATGCCGCTTGTCTGCAAGAATTATGAAGCCACGCTTAACAATAGGAGGTGCGATGGATCCTGCTCAGTTGCCGGCGCTGATGGCGTTCGCCTCTGTGGCGCGTCACGGCAGCTTTACGCATGCGGCCGGCGAAACCGGCGTGACGGCGTCCGCGCTGTCGCAAACCATCCGCGCGCTCGAGACGCAGTTGAATGTGCGTCTGTTCAACCGGACCACCCGGCGTGTGGCGCTGACCGAGGCCGGCGCGCAGTTCCTCGCGGGCGTGAAACCTGCGCTGGCCGCACTCGAGGCCGCTTTCGAAGCGCTCGACGAAACCCGTGACCAGCCCGCCGGCACGCTGCGCATCAATCTGCCGAGGGTGGCGAGCGAGTTGCTGGTGCTGCCGCATCTGGCTGAATTCACGCGCCGCTATGCGCAGATCCGCCTGGACATGACGCTCGACGACGGGTTTGCCGACGTGGTCGGCGAAGGCTTCGACGCGGGCATCCGGCTCGGCGAGCGGGTGGCGCAAGACATGATCGCGGTGCCTCTGGGCGGCGAGATCCGCATCGTCGTGGCCGGCTCGCCGGCTTATTTCGAACGCTACGCGCCGCCGGCAACGCCCGCCGATCTCGCCGCTCACGATTGCCTGCGTTATCGCTTCTCGACCAGTGGCGGCATCTATCGATGGGAGTTTGCGCCGCCTGACGACCCGGCGCGCGTATTCGAGGTCGAGACGCGCGGCAGTTTCGTGACGAACGATCTGCGCACGATGGTGCAAGCGGCGGAGCAGGGCGTCGGCTTGCTGCACGTGATCGATGATTACGTACGCGAGCAACTTGAAGACGGCCGGCTCGTGCGCGTGCTGGATGCGTGGTGCCCGAGCTTTCCGGGGTTCTATCTGTACACGGCGAGCCGCGTGCAGATGCCGCTCAAGCTGCGTGCATTGATCGATTTCCTGAAGGAAAAACGCGGCGCCGGCTGAGCACGCACTTCGTTCAGGCCAGTAATCGCTGCTGCAGATACGCAGCAGCGCGGCTGCCGTCGCGCGGTGATCTCATTTCGCAACATAGGTAGATGACCGCCTGGTAAGCGCAGACGGCGCGGTCCATTATTAAGATATCTATCCGTGGCCTGGAGTGCGGTGGATAACGGACGCCCAGGAACCAGCACGGAAGATGGCTATCTTTGCCCTTCGGAGGGTTCATCATGGAAAACGCGGTCTACTGGAATGGACGCCAGGTCGGAATCGAGTGCGCCGGCCGGATCTTATGGTTTTCGTCGGCGCCGAAGGAGGCGATCGCTGCGTACGGCACTCAGCAGACCACGAAAGACAAAGCCATCACCGAAGATGTCTTCGTGGCTCGCAACCTGGTCGTGATCGCCCGATGCGACAGGCTGGGTTTTTGAACCCATGACTGACTGGGGCGTTGCCTTTCTTCGGGAAAGTCTGCGCCGAGCCACTGAAGTAACGCTGATTGATTGAACCTGATTGCGAAGCGGTCGCGCGTTCTGCAGAAAGCAAAAAGCCCAGTCGCGATGACTGGGCTTTTTGCTTGAATCTTGTTGGTGCCGGAAAGAGGAATCGAACCCCCGACCTTCGCATTACGAATGCGCTGCTCTACCGTCTGAGCTATTCCGGCATCAGGAGAAACGAGATTATAGGGACTTCTTTACGAGCTTGGCAAGCCCCGATGCTCACTTTTTTGCTTCGAGGTGGTAGCGCGTAACGCGGTCGACTTCGTTCTTCGAGCCGAGGAACACGGCCACACGTTCGTGCAGGCTTTTCGGGATAATGTCCAGAATGCGCTTCTCGCCATTGGTAGCCGCACCGCCCGCCTGCTCGACGATGAACGCCATCGGGTTTGCCTCGTACATCAGGCGCAGCTTGCCCGGCTTGTCCGGCGTGCGTTTGTCGGCCGGGTACATGAAGACGCCGCCGCGATTCAGGATACGGTGCACGTCGGCCACCATCGACGCGACCCAGCGCATGTTGAAGTCGCTTTGGCGCGGGCCGTCCTTGCCGGCGTTCAGCTCGCCGACGTACTGCTGGACCGGTTCGTACCAGTGGCGCGCGTTCGACGCGTTGATCGCATATTCACGCGTTTCCACCGGAACGCGCATGTCGCTTTGCGTGAGCACCCATGAGCCGAGTTCACGGTCGAGCGTGAAGCAGTTCACGCCATTGCCGGTGGTCAGCACTAGCACGGTTTGCGGACCGTACACCGCATAACCGGCCGCCACTTGCTGCGTGCCCGGTTGCAGGAACGACTGTTCGGTGGGTTGCTGGCCGTCCGGGCAGCGCAGCACCGAGAAGATCGTGCCGATCGACACGTTGACGTCGATGTTCGACGAGCCGTCGAGCGGATCGAACACCAGCAGGTATTCGCCCTTCGGGTAGTTGGCCGGGATCGGGAAGAACTGTTCCATTTCCTCCGATGCCATGCCGGCCAGGTTGCCGCCCCATTCGTTCGCTTCGAGCAGGATTTCGTTCGACAGGATGTCGAGCTTCTTCTGCACTTCGCCCTGGACATTCTCGCTGCCCGCCGTGCCGAGCGCATCGCCCAGCGCGCCCTTGCTGACGTGGTAGCTGATCGCTTTGCACGCGCGCGCAACGACTTCGATCAAAAGGCGCAGGTCGGCCGGCAGGTTGTTGGTCTCGCGCTGCTGCTCGATCAGGTACTTCGTGAGAGTGGTACGACGTTGCAAAGCCATTGCTGTACTCCGGGGAGGCTTGAGGAATATCTCGATTTTAACCGCTGGTTGTGTCGACTCCGTGCTTTTGAGATGTAAGGGTGCGCGGTGGTGTCGCCGAGCGCTGTATTGCGCGGCGAAATTCAGGCTTTGCGGCGTGCCTTCACGGCGGTGGCATTACCGGTGAGGCTGGCGGCGAGCGCTGCGGCACGAGCATGTTCGGGCGTGATTTTCGGCATTTTCGGCCGGTTCGCCTTCGGCATCGGCTCGATCTCCCGTTCGATCTGCTCGCCGGCCGCCGCGGTGGCGACGCGCAGGTCGTAGCCGATCTGCAGGTTCAGCCAGAACTGCGCGCTCGCGCCAAAGTAGCGCTCGAGTCGCAGCGCGGTATCGGCCGAGATGGCGCGCTTGCCGCGCACGATGTCGTTGATGCGCGGCGCCGGTACGCGCAGCGCAAGCGCGAGCGCATTGACGGACATGCCGAGCGGTTCGAGGAACTCGCAGCGCAGAATCTCGCCCGGATGAATTTCCGGGATGCGTTCGCCGGTATCGATGTCGGAGAAATCAATGCTCTCCAGATCGGAGCGTTTAATGACCATGCCGGTCTCCCAATAATCAGTGATAGTCGACAATCTCGACATTCAGCGGCCTCGCCGTCGACAAAATGAAAACAGATGCGCCACTGCGCGTTGATGCGAATGCTCCATTGCCCGCTGCGCTGACCCTGCAAAGCTTCGAGCCGGTTGCCGGGCGGCGTATGCAAGCTGATGATCGAATTGGCCGCGTCGATCATCAGCAGCTTGCGCCGTGCGAGTGCCTGCATGTGAAGCGGCAGTGAATGCACGAACCTGCCCTGAAAGATTCTCGCTGTAGCTTTGTCGCCGAATGTCGTGATCATGGGATGATATAACGCGTAGCGTTAAACGTAAACCGTTAAATGAACGCGCTTACTTTCGCCCTGCCAATACGATACGAACAGTCGTCCAGATGGCTAACGTGACCGTCAAACCGCCGCGTCAGGACGAAAAAGAGCCGGCAACACGTGCCGGCTCTTTGCATGCCAAAAGTGCTTTCAGATAGTCGTCACGCCAGCGCCTTCTCCACAATCTCCCGCACGTCGCGCGACTTCACCTGCGAAGCGACTTTTTCCAACGCCGCGCGCATGCCTTCGCGCAGCGTCGGCGTAAAGCGGCGCCACAATTCCAGCGAGCGGGCGAGGCGTGCGGCCACTTGCGGATTGAGTGCGTCGAGCGCGATCACCTGGTCTGCCCAGAACGCGTAGCCCGAGCCATCTTCAGCATGGAACTGCGCCGGGTTCGCTGCGCAGAAGCTGAAAATCAGCGAGCGCGCGCGATTCGGGTTCTTCAGGTTGAACGCCGGATGCGCCATCAGCTTGCGCACGATGTCGATCACCGGCCGCTGCGCGCTGCCGCGTTGTGTTGCTTGCAAAGCGAACCACTTGTCGATGACGAGCGGCTCCTTTTCGAAGCGCCGGTAGAAGTCGTCCAGCGCCTGCTGCGCCTCCACGCTGCCGCCGTTGGCCGCCGCCGCATTGAGCAGTGCCGACAACGCCGCCGAGCGGTCGGTCATGTTGTTGGCCGCGTCGTACTGCGCGGACGCGAGGCGCACGGCGTCAGCCGGATCGTCCAGTTCCGCGAGATACGACAGCGCGAGATTCTTCAACGCGCGGTGACCCGAAGCGGTCGGCGTCGCCTCGTATTCGCCCGGCGTGCCATGTTGCTCGTACACCGTCAGCCAGTCTTTCTTCAGCGCGTTCGCGAGACGCTTGCGCACGAACTGGCGTGCCGCGTGAACCGCCGCCGGATTCGATTCGGTCATCTGTTCGGCCAGATACGCTTCCGACGGCAGCATCAGCGCCAATTCGCGGAACGCCGGCGAGAGCGTCTCGTCGGTCAGTACGCGGGCGAACGCGGCGACTACCGAATCGTCGAGTTGCAGCGGCGCGCCGGCCGCCGCGCGCCCGGCCAGCCCCAGCAATTCGCGCGTGGCGAGCCGTTGACCGGCTTCCCAGCGGTTGAACGGGTCGCTGTCATGCGCGAGCAGGAACGCCAACTGGTCGGCCGAATAGTCGTATTCGACGATCACCGGCGCCGAGAAATTGCGCAGCAACGACGGCAGCGGTTCTTGCGCGACGTTGACGAACGTGAAGGTCTGTTCGGTCTGCGTGAATTCGAGCACACGCGTGGTGGCGGGGCCGGCTTGGGCTTCGCCCTCCAGTTGCAGCGGCAGATCCGCGCCATCCTTGCCGATCAGGCCGATCGCGAACGGGATCAGCAGCGGTCCTTTTTGCGTTTCACGCGCGGCCGGCGCGGCCTCGCCGTAACCTTGCGTGAGCGTCACGCTGTAGCGTTGTTGCGCGGCGTCGTAGGTGGTTCGAACGGACACGCGCGGCGTGCCGGCCTGGCTGTACCAGCGCTCGAATTGCGCGAGATCGCGGCCGTTCGCATCGGCAAGCGCGTGACGGAAATCGTCGCAGGTCACGGCCTGCCCGTCGTGGCGCTTGAAGTACAGGTCCATGCCCTTGCGAAAACCGTCGCGGCCGAACAGCGTCTGATACATCCGCACGACTTCCGAGCCTTTCTCGTAGACCGTCATCGTGTAGAAGTTGTTGATCTCGACGTAGCTTTCCGGGCGTACCGGATGCGCCATCGGACCGGCATCTTCGGCGAACTGCATCTGGCGCAGCACGCGCACGTCCTCGATGCGTTTGGTGGCGCGCGCGGCTTCATCCGTCGCGCCGCCGGCCATGTCGGCCGAGAATTCCTGATCGCGGAACACCGTCAGGCCTTCTTTCAGGCTCAACTGGAACCAGTCGCGGCAAGTCACGCGGTTGCCGGTCCAGTTGTGGAAGTATTCATGGCCGACCACCGCCTCGATGTTCGCAAAGTCGGTGTCCGTTGCCGTTTCGGGGTTCGCCAGCACGTACTTCGTGTTGAAGATGTTGAGCCCCTTGTTCTCCATCGCGCCCATGTTGAAGTCGCTCACCGCGACGATCATGAAGCGGTCCAGATCGAGTTCGAGCCCGAAGCGCTCCTCGTCCCAGCGGATCGAGTGGATCAGCGAATCCATCGCGTGACGGGTCTTGTCCAGGTCGTGCGGTTCGACCCATACTTGCAACAGCTTGTCCTTGCCCGAGCCGCTCTTCACGCGTTCTTCGAGCGCGACCAGCTTGCCCGCGACCAAAGCGAACAGATAGCTCGGCTTCCTGAACGGATCTTCCCAACGGGCGAAATGGCGGCCGTCCGGCAGATCGCCTTCTTCGAGCAGGTTGCCGTTCGACAGCAGCACCGGATAGTCGGTCTTGTCGGCGCGCAGCGTGACCGTGAAGGTCGCCATCACATCCGGGCGGTCGAGGAAATAGGTAATGCGGCGAAAGCCCTCGGCCTCGCACTGCGTGAAGAAGTTGCCGCCCGACACATACAGGCCCGATAGCGTGGTGTTCTCCGCGGGATTGCAAATGCTGACGAGCGTCAGCTCGAAAGCGTCGGGCACGTTGTCGAGGATCAAGCCGTGCTCGTGCGCCTGCGTATTGGTAAAGGGCGCACCGTCGATCGCGGCGCTGACGAACTCGAGTTGTTCGCCCATCAATTCGAAATGCGCGGCGCGGGCGGCGTCCGGATTGCGGCGCACACGCATCGTGTTTTTGACGGCGGTACGTTCGGGGACCAGATCGAACTCCAGTGCGACGGTGTCGATCAGGAAGGCGGGCGGCGCGTAATCGGCGCGGCGGATCACATTGGGCGTTGCGGTATCGGCCATGGCGTTCTGTAGTGATGGGACTCGAGCCGTCACGCGCGGGAAGGACACGCGAGCCGGGCTTGTCGAGCCATTGTACAAAGCCTCGGCGGATCGTGCGGGGCGAACTTTTTACCGAATCGCCAGGTCAGCGTATTATCGGTCGCGCTTTTGCGTGGCGCGCCTTAGCGAGGCGCGCCTTAATGCACGAAAGCATGCGGACGCACGAACCCGGTCAAGACTGGCGATAACAGGTAACACGAGGTAGACCATGAACATCGATCGATGGACCCGCCGCGCCACGCTGCTGCTAGCGACGCTGACGGTGCTGCTGTCCGGCTGCACGACCTACGTGACCACCCAGGTCACGGCCTTCTCCGACTGGAGCGGCAACGACGCCACCCGGACCTATGCGTTCACCCGGGCGGCGGATCAAAAGAACAACCTCGAACTCTCCACCTACGAGCGCATTGTCGCCAACGAACTCGCGCCGCATGCGTTCCGTCAGGTCGACGCATCGCAGGCGCGTTATCTGGTCGGGCTGTCGTATGGCATTCGCTCGGACATGGTGACGGTGGCCGAGCCGGTCTACTACAACCCTTGGCCGGCGCCTTATTGGGGCCGGCCGTTCGACCCGTGGGGACCGTGGGGGCCATACCCGGTCGGGTACGTGAATCAGAGCTACCCGATCTATACGCATCTGCTCGGCGTGCGGATCACCGAGCGTACAACCGGCAAGGAGGTCTATAACGTGACCGCGCGCAACTCCGGCGGCGAATCGTCGTTGGTGCGGGCCATGCCTTATCTGGCGCGCAGTGCGCTGGCCGACTTCCCGCTCGGCAACGGCGTCGTGCACACGGTGAAGATTCCGCTGGACAAGGACGGCGGGGCATCGAACGAGGTTGCCGGAACGGGCGCCGCGCCTGCCGCAGCGCCGGCGTCAGGCGCGAAGGTCGTGCAGTAAGCGAGCGCCTCGCTTAACTACGCGCGCTGCGGCGCAACAAAAAAGCGGCCCGGCAGGTCATCCTTGCCGGGCCGCTTTGTTTTGCCGCTTGCTTGTGAGGCTGGCGGCCACCGCACCGCCACCGCCACAGTCACTCATGGCCGCCCCGCTTAAACGCCGACGCCGAACAACGCCATCGTCCCCAGAATCACGAACATCACGGCGGCGATGCCGTGTACGAGCTTGGTCGGCAGCTTATGGGCGAAGCGGTCGCCGAGCAGGATCGCCGGCACGTTGGCGATCATCATGCCGAGCGTCGTGCCCGCCACCACACCGAAGAAATCGTGAAAGCGCGCCGCGAGCGCGACGGTCGCGATCTGCGTTTTGTCGCCCATTTCCGCGAGAAAGAAAGTCACCACGGTCGCGCCGAACACGCCGAAGTGCGTGCGGTTGGTGCTGGCTTCTTCGTCGTCGAGTTTGTCCGGCACCAGAATCCACAAGCCCATCGCGATGAATGACGCAGCCAGCGCCCAACGCATGATGGTTGGCGTGAGAAGCGAGCCGAGCCACGCGCCGAGGGCGCCGGCGCAGGCATGATTGACGAGGGTGGCGACCAGCACGCCGAGAATGATCGGCAGCGGCTTGCGATAACGGGCGGCAAGGACGAGCGAGAGCAATTGCGTCTTGTCGCCGATTTCGGCAAGCGCGACCGCTCCGGCCGAAATGAGAAAAGCGTGATCCACGTTTTGATTTTCCCCGGGCCGAGATATGAACGAGCGACGACCCACGACACGCCGGGCCCTCTTGCGGCGCGTGTGGATCATCGGTCTCGCCAGGCCAGAGGCTGCGGCTGCCATGGCCGTACAGGCCAAGTCTGTTGACAGGCGCCCCCGCGAATCGCACGCTCGACGCACCCAGATCACAGCGGCGCGGACGTGTCGCGGGGCGGCTACTCCCCAATGAGGGACGGAGTATAACAGGCCAGAATGGGCGCGACGCCTGAATCCGGCACTGCCGCCATCCATAAAACGCTGTAGCAGTCCATTTTCGTAAGCCGAGCACCCGTGGCGTGTAGCCACCGCGGCGAGCGGAATCGTCGAAGTGTGCCGAACTGAAACAGAGATGGAGAAAGGTAAATGAAAGAATGCGTGCCCGCGTTTGCCGGGCGCCCAGCAGGACAGCCCGGCGCAAGAGGCTTTCCAGCGCAATCGCGGTGCGCGCAAGTGCCGCGGGAGTAGCGGATGGCTGACGTCAAGCCACCCGTCGCACCCGCGATACGGATACAGATGGATACGTCTTTTGTGGCTGATTTAATCCACAATATTCAGTATGATTCCGGCGACCACAGGGAGCCTTGAACAATCCACCGTAAAAGCGGCAATGGCGGCTCAATAATTGGGGCCGTGTGCCGTTAAATCGCTGAACCTTATAAGAAGATTGGATTGAGCCCCGTTTGGAGATTGCCGGTCCGCGCGGCGCGCACATGCTGTGACGGCTGTGTTTCCCGTCAGGCATCCTCAGCCTCTCCTCGCTTCTACGCGCGAACACCGATATGCCCGATCTGCACTGGACCATTCCGGTCGCTCGCTGGTCTAGCTGGCCTGCTGCCGCATCTGCCGTACCCGATATCGGCTTTATCGAGCCGATCGTGCGGCGTCGCCTGAGCACTTTGTCCAGGATCGCCCTGAAGGTGGCGCATGATTGCGTGGCGCAAGATGACGCGCGGGTCGTGTTCGCCTCGCGCCACGGCGAATTACGGCGCACTACCGACATCCTGCGCTCGATCAGCGCGGGCGAGCCGGTGTCGCCGACCGCTTTCAGTCTGTCCGTGCTGAACGCGATGACCGGTGTGTTCGGCATTGCGCGTGGCGACCGCTCCGCCGCCAGTGCCATCTCCGCCGGCGCCGAAACGCTCGGCTATGCGCTGCTCGAAGCGTACGCACAATATGCGACGCAGCCTGCATCGCCGGTGCTGCTGGTGTACGCCGACGAGCCGGCCGATCCCGGGTACGGCACCATTGAAGATGAAGTGCAGGGTGGCGCGATCGCGATCCTGCTGAACAGGGAAACGGCGGTGGGGCAACTCGTCTGCACGCTGTCCGGTGCGGGTGCGGCGGCTGCATCTGCATCTGGGTCTGCGCAAGCAAACCCGGCGGAAGCGGGCGTAGAAGCAGACGTGGACGAGCGGTTTGTGACCCAGAGCCAGGCGCTGCAACATTGTTTCGACACTCGCAAGTCCGCTGCGTGGCAAGGTACAGGCGTCACATGGCATTGGAGCTGGCATGACTGCGCGGCTTGATTATGGCTGGCGGTTCTGCGCGACAGGCATGGCGTTCGTGGTGTTCGGCATCTGCGGCGTGCTGTTCTCGGTGCTGGTGTTCCCGTTCGCGTGGCTATGGCCGCATCGGGCGTCGCGTCAGCGTGCGGTGACGAGCGTGATCCATTGGTTTTTCCGCGCGCTGGTCGCAGTGTTGCAGCGTATCGGCGTGATGGAGCTCGAGGTGTCGGGTGCACAGGCGTTGCGCGCGGGCGGGCCGGCGATCGTCGTCGCCAATCATCCGACTTATCTCGACGTGATGGTGCTGCTGTCGTTGACGCCGCGTGCCTGTTGCGTGGTGAAAAACGCGCATTGGCGCAACCCGTGTTTCTGGGGGATCGTGCGCTCGGCTGAATATGTGAGTAACGCCGATCCGTCGGCGCTCGTCGAAGCCGGCGCGCGGCAGCTTGAGGCAGGCTATACGATGATCATTTTTCCCGAAGGCACGCGCAGCCCCGCGCCGAACCGGCTGCACGCGTTTTCACGCGGTTTCGCGCATATGGCGCTGAAAGCCGGCGCGCCGATCGTGCCGGTGCTGATGGATTGCGATCCGCCGGCGTTCACCAAGCAGATGCGCTGGTACGACGTGCCGGCGCGTGCTTTCCGGATGCGCGTGAACGTGCTCGAGCCGCTTGGCGTCGAGCAGCTTGCGGCCCACGACACTTCACCGTCTCTCGCGGCGCGCAGCGTGACGAGCGCCATCGAAGCACACATTACGCAGCACCTGTTCGATTATGGATTCTTTAAAACTGGAAATTAAACAGCTTCTGATCGAAGCGCTCGATCTGGAAGACCTGAGTCCTGCCGATATCGACGACGACGCCCCGTTGTTCGATACGGACGGCATCGGTCTCGACTCGATCGACGCGCTCGAAATCGGCATCGTGCTGCGCAAACAATACCAACTGACCATTGCAGCGAACGATGAACGCACGCGCGAACACTTCCGTTCGATCAGTACGCTGGCCGCGCTGGTCGCCAGTCAGCGCGAAGCGGCGCACGCTGTGAACGAAACCACAAAGAAGGGGGAATAAATCGTGTCCGAGGCAGATATTCTTGAGCGCATCCGCGCCATCTTCAAAGAGAACTTCGCGATCGAGCCGGAACGCGTGACGCCCGAGGCGAACCTGTTCGAAGACCTCGATCTCGACAGCATCGATGCAGTCGATCTCGCGATCAAATTGCAGGAAATGACCGGCCGCCGCATCAAGCCGGAAGAGTTCAAGTCGGTGCGCACGGTCGGCGACGTGATCGGTGCGGTCGAATCGCTGCTGGCGGCGCAGGGCTGATGCCGTCCGTGCGCTCACGCATGCAAGCGGCAGCCGGCCCTCGCGGCGAGGCTGCCCCCGGCGCTGAGCGCCGCTGGGCCAGGACCGTTGTGCAGGTCGCGTTGAAACTCGCGTATCCCGCGCTGATTCTGTGCGCGTGGCGTTGGGACACGCCGCGCTATGTCGGCTGCATGCTGTTCGCTATTTTGTGGCTGCAACGCTGGGCGGGCAGTGGCGCGGTCGCGACGTCGCTGCGGCGGCTCTCCGCGATCGATTGGGCCGTGGCCGTGTTGCTGAGCTGCGCATCGGCGGCGATCGTGCTGACCAATAGCGAGCTGCTGTTGCGCCTCTATCCATCGCTCGTCAATCTGGGCCTGTTGATCGCGTTCGGCGCGACGCTCGTGCGCGGGCCGTCGATGATCGAAAAATTCGCCCGGCTGGGCAATCCGGATCTGCCGCCGGCCGCAGTGCGCCATACGCGCCACGTGACGCAGGTGTGGTGTGTGTTCTTCGTGCTGAACGGCGCATTTTCCGCTTACACCGCTTTGTACTGGAGCCGCGCGAGCTGGTCGCTCTATAACGGCGCGATTGCATACGGGCTGATCGGCGTGCTGCTGGTGGCCGAAGTGCTCTGGCGTTATCTGGTCGTGCTGCCGCGAGCCGCGCGTTCGGAGGCTGCATGATCGCGTTGCACGATCTGCTGTCGGCAACGCATGACGCCGCGGCCGCTCATGCTCCTGGGAATGCGCCGGTATGCCGCGATGGCGGCGCGGTGCTCGATCGCGCGGCGTTTCGCGCGCGCGTGTCGAGCCTCGTTGCGAGGTTGCGCGAGCAGGACGCGAAACGCTACGCCCTATGCATCGACGATCCGTTCGAATTCGCCTGCGCGCTGTTCGCGTTGCTCGCTTGCGGCAAGGAGCCGGTGATCCCGGCGAATGCGACCCCCGGTTATCTTGCCGATCTTGCCGAAGCCTACGATGCCGTGTTGACCGACGCGGATCTTGCGGCGTTCGCGCTGACGCCGACCGATGCGCAAACAACCACCGATCACGTCATCGATCCGCACGCCCCGTTGACGCTCTACACCTCGGGCAGCAGCGGCACCCCCAAGCCGATCCGCAAGACGCTCGCGCAGTTCAACGCCGAAGTGCATACGCTCGAAAAGCAGTGGGGCGCTTTGATCGGCGACGCGACGATGCTCGCCAGCGTGCCGCATCACCATATCTACGGGTTGCTGTTTCGCGTGTTGTGGCCGCTCGCCGCAGGCCGCGCGTTCGACCGTGCGATCAGCATCGAGCCGCTGCATTTGCAAACGCAAATCGAGCAAGGCGGCGCGACGGCGATCGTTTCGACGCCCGCGCAATTGTCCCGTTGGCCCGCGTTGACCGGCTTCGCCGCGTTGACGCCCGCGCCGCGTGCCTTCTTCTCATCCGGCGGCCCGCTCGCACTGGAAGCCGCACAGGAATACGCCGCCGCCTACGGCGCCGCGCCGCTCGAAATCTACGGCAGCACGGAAACCGGCGGCATCGCGTGGCGGCGCCAGGATCAGACCGATGCTTGGCAACCCGTGGCGGGCATCGAAGTGCGCCGCGACGAAGACGGTGCGCTGAACGTTCGCTCGCCGCATCTCGATCACCGCGGCTGGCATCGTACCGACGACAAAATTGCCTTCGATGCCGACGGCCGCTTCCGCCTGCAAGGCCGCCTCGATCGCGTGCTCAAGCTCGACGGCAAGCGCGTGTCGCTGCCGGAACTCGAAGCGCGTGTCGCGCTGCACCCGTATGTCGCGCAAGCGGCGATCGTGCCGCTGGAAGGCGCCTCGCGCGAGCGCGTCGGCGCCGTGGTCGCGCTGACCGAGGCGGGTAGCGAAGCGTTGCGCGGCGAGGGCCGCGTGCTGCTCGCGCAAACCTTGCGCCGTCATCTGGCCGCGTATTTCGATGTGGTGGTGCTGCCGCGCCATTGGCGCTTCCGCATCACGTTGCCGTTCGATGCACGTGGCAAGCTGCCCGTTGCCGCCGTCGCTGCCGCTTTCGACGCACGCGCGGACGGCGTCGAAGTGCTCGCCGAAGCGCGCTGCGCCGAGACGCTGCACTACGAACTGCGCGTGCCGCCGACGCTCGTGCATTTCGCCGGCCATTTCCCCGGTCTGCCGATTCTGCCGGGCGTCGTGCAGGTCGACTGGGCGATGCGTCTGGCCGCCGAACACGTGCCGGCCGTGCGCCAGCTTGCGTCGATCGACCGGCTCAAGTTCACGGCGCCGGTGCCGCCGGGCGCGCTGCTGAATCTGACGCTCGCACACGATGCCGCACGGCGGCGCGTACAGTTCGCGTACCGGCTCGACGGGCGCGAATGCGCGTCTGGCTTGATCGTGTATCGGGAGCCCGCGTGATGAGCATCGTCGCGTGCATTGTCATTCCGATCTATAACCACAAGGACGCGATCGGCGCGACCGTCGCCGATCTGGCGGTGCATGGGTTGCCGCTTTTCGTCGTCGATGATGGCAGCGATGAGGCGACCCAGCAGGTGCTCGCCGCGCTCGCTCAACGATACGCGGGCCAGCTCACGCTGTTGCGCTTGCCGGTCAACGGCGGCAAAGGCGCGGCGGTGATGGCCGGCCTGCGGGCGGCACGTAAAGCGGGCTACACGCACGCGCTGCAAATCGACGCCGACGGCCAGCACGACGCCACCGACGTGCCGCGTTTCATCGAAGCCGCGCAAGCCGAGCCGGGTGCGGTGATCCTGGGCCGCCCCGTCTACGATGACAGCGTGCCGAAGTCGCGCCTCTACGGCCGTTATCTGACGCACGTGTGGGTGTGGATCGAGACGCTCTCGCTGACGATTCGCGATTCGATGTGCGGCTTCCGCCTGTATCCGCTTGCGTTGGTCTGCGAGTTGATCGACAGCGTGCAATTGCCGACGCGGATGGACTTCGACATCGAGATTCTCGTGCGTCTCCATTGGCGGCGCGCGGCGTTCCGCTCGATCCCCACGCGTGTCACCTACGCCGCCGATGGCGTGTCGCATTTCGACGTGCTGTGGGACAACGTGCGTATCAGCCGCAGTCATACCCGGCTCGTGTTCGGCATGCTGTGGCGTCTGCCGATGCTGCTCGCGCACAAAGTGATGCCGCGGCGCTCCGCCATGACAAGCGATCAGCAGGAGCAGGACTGGTGGCGTATCGCCGAACGCGGCAGTCATTTAGGCATGTCCTTGCTCGCGCTCAGCTGCAAGCTCTTCGGCCGCCGTTTCACCGCGCTGTGGCTGCATCCGATCGTCGGGTATTTTCTGCTGACGGGACGCGCCGCGCGCGAAGCGTCGAGCAACTACTTCACGCACCTCAGCCGGGCCGCGCCGCAGGAGCGCACGCCGCGTCCAGGATGGCTGTCCGCCTATCGGCACATGCTGGCGTTCGCGCAATCCGGTTTCGACAAGCTTGCCGCATGGTCCGGCCGTGTCAGCAATGCGGACGTCGAATTCGAAGATCCGTCGGCATTCGAGGCACTGGTCGCGAGCGGCAAGGGCGCGCTCGTGATCGGCGCGCATCTCGGCAATCTGGAGATGACCCGCGCACTCGCCGCGCAAGGCGCGCACGCGAAGGTCACGGCGGTCGTCTACACCGAACACGCGCGGCGCTTCAATAGCGTGCTGGCGTCGGCGAACAGCGAGTTCGCGCGGCATCTGCTCGAAGTCAGCGACTTCGGGCCGGAGACCGCGATGATGATGCAGGAGCGCGTCGACGCGGGCGAGTTGCTGGTGATCGTCGGCGACCGCGTGCCCGCGCACGAAATGGGCCGAACGACCGAAGCGCAATTTCTCGGCTCGACCGCGCCGTTCGCGCAGGGCCCGTATGTGCTCGCGCATGCGCTAGGCTGTCCGGTCTATCTGTTTTTCTGCCTGAAAGAGCGCGACGGTTATCGTCTTTACTTCGAGCCGTTCGCCGAGCGCATCGAGTTGCCGCGCCGCGAACGCGCGCAGCATCTGGCGGCGTGGGCGCAGCGTTACGCGGCGCGTCTCGAACACTATTGCCGCAAGGCGCCTTATCAATGGTTCAACTTTTTCGATTTCTGGGCCAGCCCCAAGCGAGGCGCAAATGGCCGAACATGATTTGATCGACGATGCGAATGCCGCCGCGCAGGTGGCGTCAGTGGCGCAGGTAGTTGTGGGCGGTCGCAAGCTGACGATCGAAGAGGTCGTCTCGATCGCACGGCATCGTGCGCCGGTTGCGTTGAGCGCCGATCCGGCGTGGCGCGAGCGCATCGAACGCGGTGCGGATTTCCTGCGGCGGCATCTCGCGGCGGGCGCCACCGTGTATGGCGTCAACACCGGGTATGGCGACGCGTGCGTGGTCGACGTGCCGATGGAACTCGTCGAAGCGTTGCCGTTGCAACTGACGCGCTATCACGGCTGCGGCATGGGTGCCTATCTCGACGACGCGCAAACACTCGCGGTGATCGCCGCACGCCTCAACTCGCTGGCCTATGGTTTTTCCGGCGTGCGCACCGTGTTGCTCGAACGCCTTGCCGATCTGATCAATCATCGCGTGTTGCCGCGCATTCCGTCCGAAGGTTCGGTTGGCGCGAGCGGCGATCTGACGCCGCTCTCGTATGTCGCCGCGGCCTTGGCCGGCGAGCGCGACGTAATGTTCGAAGGTCGATTGCGCGATGCGCGTGAAGTGTGGGCCGAACTCGGCCACGCCCCGTTGACGCTCGCGCCGAAAGAAGGCCTCGCGCTGATGAACGGCACCGCGGTGATGACGGGCCTCGCCTGTCTCGCCTTCGCGCGAGCCGATCATCTGACGCGGCTGAGCGCGCGCCTCACGGCGCTCTCGACCGTCGCGCTCGACGGCCGCGCCGCGCACTTCGACGCGATGCTGTTCGACGTGAAGCCGCACGCGGGCCAGGCCGAAGCCGCCGCGTGGATTCGCGCCGACCTGGCCGGACGTGACGATACGCCGGGGCATCGTCTGCAAGACCGTTACTCGATTCGCTGCGCGCCGCATGTGATCGGCGTCGCACGCGACGCCTTGTCGTGGATGCGCCGCGATGTCGAGAACGAACTGAACAGCGCCAACGACAACCCGCTGATCGACCCGGACAACGAACGCGTGCTGCACGGCGGCAACTTCTACGGCGGCCATATCGCGTTCGCGATGGATTCGCTGAAAGTGGCGGTCGCCAATCTCGCCGATCTGATGGACCGGCAGCTCGCGCTGCTGGTCGATGTGAATTTCAACAACGGCCTGCCGCGCAATCTGTCGGGCGCCGCACCCGCGCGCGCCGCGATCAATCACGGTTTCAAGGCGGTGCAGATTTCATCGTCGGCATGGACCGCCGAAGCGTTGAAGAACACGATGCCCGCAAGCGTGTTTTCGCGTTCGACGGAAGCGCACAATCAGGACAAAGTGAGCATGGGCACGATCGCCGCGCGCGACTGTTTGCGCGTACTGGAGTTGACCGAGCAGGTCGCCGCCGCGCACACACTGGCGACGGTGCAGGCGGCGCGGCTGCGTTTGCGCATCGACGGCACGACGCCGGTCCCCGCGCCGCTGCAAGCGTTCATCGATCGCGTGACGGCGCAATCGCCGTTCGTCGATGAAGATCGCGCTTTGGAAAGCGAACTGCGTGCGCTGACCGCGCGGATTGCCGATTGCGATCTGATCGACGACTATCGCGGAGGCGCCGGCGCATGACTGAATCCTGCAAGGTGCTGACGGCGAGCGCGACGGTCGAAGTGCCGTTTCACGATGTCGATGCGATGAACGTCTGCTGGCACGGCCACTATCTGAAGTACTTCGAGATCGGCCGCGCCGCGCTGCTGCGCACGTTCGACTACGACTATCGCGAGATGCAGGCCTCGGGCTATCTGTGGCCGATCGTCGAGGCGCATCTGAAGTATGTGCGGCCGGCCACCTACGGTCAGAAGATCGAAGTGCGCGCGCAACTGCTCGAACACGAAAACCGCCTGAAAATAGGCTATGAAATCGTCGATTGCGCATCCGGAACGCGGCTGACGAAGGGCTATACGATCCAGGTCGCCGTCGACGCCGCAACGCAGGAGTTGCAGTTCGTGTCGCCGCCGGTTGTATTCGACAAACTGGAGCGTGCATGGGCACGATGAACTTCCGCGGCATGGTTGCGGGCGCGTTACTCGCGTTAAACATGGCGGCAGCCGTACCCGCGTTAGCGGCGGCAACCACACCTGACGCGGGCAACCCCGCACTGGTCTCGCAGATCGCCTCGCACCTCGCCCAGGCGAAGGGCGTTCGCGCGCAATTCACGCAGACACAAACGCTCGCCGCGATGAAACAGCCGCTCGTGAGCACCGGTTCGCTGTTGTTCTTCCGCGAGCGCGGTGTGATCTGGCAGATCGACACGCCGTACAAAGCCACTTACGTCATCACCGATGCGGGTGTCGCTGAAGTGAACGCCAACGGCCAGCGCGTGACGGCACACCGCGCGCAAGGCACCCGCGGCGTCGCGCAAGTTTCGAAGATGATGCGCGCGATGCTCGGCGGCGATCTGTCGGCGCTGTACTCGCAATTCGACGTGCAGGCCGAAGGCAGTGCCGCGCAATGGCGCATGCAACTGACGCCGAATCAGCCGCAAATCGCGCAGTCGATCAAAGGTTTGCAGATGAATGGTGGCGACTATTTGCAAAGCCTGCGCATCACGCTGGCGAACGGCGACATCACGAAGCTCGACTTCGCGAAGAGCGCGGCTGTCACCGAGCCGACGCCTGCCGAGCGCACTTTGTTCGGGGCGCCGTAATGCAGGTGCTGCAACAGCGGTCCGCGAAACAGGCGTGGGGCATGCGCGCCGCGTGGCTGCTGCTCGCGCTCGTCGCGGCGCTGTACTGCGGCTGGCGTTTCGCCGGGCCGTCACCGTTGCAGACCAATCTGCTCGCGTTGCTGCCTGCTACCGAAGCGGATCCGGTCGCCGAAAAAGCGGTCGATACGCTGGCGAGCGCGCTCGGCGACCGTACGGTTTTTCTCGTCACCAGCAACGACGATGCGCACGCGAAAGCGGCGGCGAAACAACTCGGCGCTTCACTGCAGAAGAGCGGGGCTTTCGGCTCGGTGACGGCGGAATTGCCGCCGTTCGATCTGTCGCAGATCGCCGCCTTGTACATGCCGTATCGCTTCGGCTTGCTGGCGCCGGCTGACCGCGCGGCGCTAGCAGGCGGTTCGGCTACGTCATTGCACGACGCCCCGCAGGAAGTCCCCCGCCCCGAAGGAAGTCCCCTTGGGGGATTGGGGGACGCGCTCGCTCAACGTATCTACAGCCCGTTACGCGGCGGCCTGACAACGCCGCTCGCCGACGATCCCTTCGGCTGGCTCGAACATTGGCTCGGCGGCCTGCAGCTGGCAACATCGAATCTCGAACTCGAAGACAACCTGCTGGTCGCGCATCGTGGCGCCGCCACCAGCGTGCTGATCGTCGCGACGCTGCCGGGCTCCGCATACGAATCGAAGACGCAGCACGCGGTGCTCGATGCGCTCGCACGCGGCGAAATTGCATTGAAACAGTCGTTCCCCGACGTGTCGGTCGCGAGAACCGGCGCGGTGTTCTATGCGGAATCGGCGCGCAGCGCGTCCGAACATGAAGTGCATCTGATCGGCGTCGCGTCGCTATGCGGGATTGCATTGCTGATGCTGTGGGTATTCCGCTCGCCGCGCTTGCTGTTGTTCGGCTTTGTTTCGACGGCGCTCGGCATCGTTTGCGCGCTGGCCGTGACGATGCTGGTGTTCGGCAAGCTGCATCTGTTGACGCTGGTGTTCGGCGCGAGCCTGATCGGCGAAGCGGTCGATTATTCGATTCAATACTTCGTGGTCTATCTCGGCGGCGGGCGCGATTGGGATGCGCGCCGCGGCGCGCGCGCGGTGCGTCCGGCGTTGACCGTTGCGCTCGTCACCAGCCTGCTCGGTTACGCGATCCTGACGTGGGTGCCGTTTCCCGCGCTCAAGCAGATCGCCTGCTTCGCGATGGCGGGCATCGTGACGGCGTTCGCATCGGTGCTGTGGTTGTTGCCCGCACTGCTGGTGCGTGCGCCGAAGCGCAGCCCGCAGCGCGTATTCGCCGGTGCTGCGCGTTTGCTGACGGTGTGGCATCGCGTGATTGGCGGCAAGCGTGCGTGGTTCGTCGCCGCGTTGTTGTTGATCGTTGCGGTTCCGGGCTGGTTGCGGCTGACCAGCGATGACGATATTCATCTGCTGATTCAGCGCGACCCGTCGCTGGTCGCGCAGGAAAATAAGGTGCGCGACGCGGTCGGCGTCGATAACAGCGCGCAGTTTTTTGTCGTACGCGGCGAGACGCCGGAAATTGTGCTGCAACGTGACGAAGCGTTGGGCGCGAAACTCGACGCGCTGAACGGCACAGCGGACAAGGTCGGCAGCTATCAATCGGTGACGGCGTTCGTGCCGTCCGCGAAACGGCAGAGCGAAGATCGCGCGCTGCTCGCGCAGCACGTGTTCAACGATCCGGCGGCGTTGCGCGCAACGTTGTTGCAGGCCGGCTTTAAAGACGAAGTCGCCGACGCGTGGCTCGCCGCGTACGCCAAACCGCAGCCGGTGCTCACGGTCGACCAGTGGCTCGCCGCGCCGTGGTCGCAGCCGTACAAACATCTGTGGCTGGGCGTTGTCGATTCGGCCACCCAAGCCTATGCCGCGGTCGTGATTCCACAAGGCGTGACGCCGCAAAACGAGCCGACGCTGATCGCCACTGCACAGGCGCTGCCAGGCGTCGCTTTTGTTGACAAGGCAGCGAGCGTATCGAAGCTGTTCGGCGCGTATCGTGTGAATAGCGGCTGGTGGCTCGCGGGTGCATTGGCGCTGGTGCTGGTGTTGTTGATACTGCGTTACGCCCCGAAGCAAGTCCCCCGCCCCGCAGGAAGTCCCCTTGGGGGATTGGGGGACAGCGTGCGCGGCGGCGTTGCCGTGACAATGCCGGTGCTGCTCGCGGTCGGCGTCACACTTGCTGTATTCGGCTACGTCCACGTGCCGCTCAATCTCTTCAACTGGCTCGCGCTGATGCTGGTGCTCGGCGTCGGCGCAAACTATGCCGTGTTTCTGCGCGAAGGCTGTTTGCGCGCGGACGCCGACCTCGGCGCGGTGTGGACGGGCGTGCTGCTGTCGGCGGCGACGACCTTGCTGTCGTTCGGCATGCTCGGCATGAGCGCGATGCCTGCGCTGAAGAGCTTCGGCGCCACGCTCGCGCTCGGCATTGCGGTGTCGGTACTGCTCGCGCCGATCGGCATGCCATCGGAATCAAGGAGGGCCGCATGAACGCGCCATCAGTTTATTTGCACGCGCTCGGCATGATCAACGCGCTCGGCGACGGCCTCGAGGCGATCGTTCCCGCGCTGGCCGCGGCGCATGCGCCGGGCATGGCGAATGCGCGTACCGGCATCGGCGAGGCATTTGTCGGCAGCGTTTTCGCACCGCTCGACCTCGCGCCGCCGGCTTCACTCGCACGTTACGACTGCCGCAATAACCGTCTGCTCCTCGCCGCGCTCGCACAGATCGCACCTGAAATCGAGGCGGCCCGCGAGCGTTACGGCGCGCATCGAATCGGTGTGGTGCTCGGCACCAGCACGTCCGGTATCGAAGCGGCCGAGGCCGCGTTCGTCTATCAGGCGCAAGCGGGCGACTTGCCGGCCAACTTCAATTACCGGCAGATGGAAATCGGTACCGCGGCGCCGTTCGCCGCCGCCGCGCTCGGTCTGCACGGTCCCGCGTACACGATCTCGACCGCTTGCACGTCGAGCGCGAAAGCCTTCGTATCGGCGCGCCGGCTCCTGCAATTGCAACTATGCGATGCGGTGGTGGTGGGCGGTGTCGATTCGTTGTGCGAGCTGACGGTGCAGGGTTTTGCTTCGCTCGAATCGACCAGCGCGGTGCGCACCAATCCGATGAGCCGCAATCGCTGCGGGATCAATGTCGGCGAAGGCGCCGCCGTGTTCCTGATGAGCCGGGACGAAGCCGCGGTGAGACTCGCGGGCGCCGGTGAATCGAGCGACGCGCATCATATTTCCTCACCGGACCCGCACGGCGTCGGCGGCGAACTCGCGTTGCGCGAGGCGCTGGCTGATGCAGGCGTCGCGCCTTCAGCGATCGGCTATGTGAATCTGCACGCCACCGCCACGCGCAAGAACGACGCGATGGAAGCCAACCTGATGGCGCGTGTTTTCGCCAACGGCGTCGCGACCAGCGGCACCAAGCCGCTGACCGGTCATCAACTCGGCGCAGCGGGGGCGACCGAACTCGGCTTCGCATGGCTGACGCTGGCGCGCGAAGGGGTGGCCTTGCCGCGTCATCTGTGGGACGGCGAAGCCGATCCGGCGCTGCCCGCGCTCGACCTTGTCGTTAGCGAACGGTTTTTGCCGCGCGGCACGGGCGCGCAGTATGTGATGAGCAATTCGTTTGCCTTCGGCGGCAGCAATGTCAGCTTGATCCTCGGCCGGTGATGCGCGCAATGACTCAGACGCTCTCCATCGAGGACCTCGTGCGGCAACCGATCGAAACGATCCTGCCGCATCGCGGCACCATGTTGCTGATCGACGCGGTGAGCGCGTTCAGCGAAGAGGCGCTCACCGCACTCGCCACCGTGCATGCCGACGCGTGGTATGCGGACGCCGACGGCGCGATGCCTGCATGGATCGGCATCGAACTGATGGCGCAGGCGATCGCCGCGCATGTCGCGCTGCTGGCGATGCGCGCGGGCGGCGGCGCGCGTCCGGGCGTGCTGCTCGGCTCGCGCAGCTACAAAGCGCTCATGCCGGCCTTCACCAGCGGCGCGCAATTGCGGATCGGTGTGACAGAATTGCTGCGCAGCGAAGAAGGCCACGGCGCCTACGAATGCACCATCCATCATGGCGACGCGTGTTGCGCCGAAGCGGTCGTCAAGGTGTTTCAACCGCCCGATTTTCGGTCATTCATCGAAGGGAGTTTCAGTTCATGAGCCGGCGTGTTCTCGTTACCGGCGCAAGCCGCGGCATCGGCCGCGCGATTGCGTACAAGTTGGCCGCCGACGGTTTCGCGGTGTCCGTGCACTGCCGCACGGGCCGCAGCGAGGCCGAAGCGGTCGCGACGGGCATCGCCGCGCAAGGCGGCGCGGCGCGTGTGCTGCAATTCGACGTGCGTGAGCGCGCGCTGTGCCGCGAAGTGCTCGAAGCGGATGTTGCCGCGAACGGCCCGTATTACGGTATCGTGTGCAGCGCCGGCGTGACCCGCGACGCCGCATTCCCGGCGCTCACAGAAGAAGACTGGGACATCGTGATCGAAACCGGTCTCGACTCGTTCTACAACGTCGTCCATCCGTTGACCATGCCGATGGTGCGCGCGAAGAAGGGCGGACGCATCGTCACGATCGCGTCGGTGTCCGGCGTGACCGGCAATCGCGGCCAGGTCAACTACAGCGCCGCGAAGGCCGGCCTGATCGGCGCAACCAAGGCGCTCGCCGTCGAACTGGCGACGCGCAATATCACCGTCAATTGCGTCGCGCCCGGTTTGATCGAAACCGGCATGCTCGACGACGTGCCGCTCGAACACGCATTGAGGACGGTACCGATGAACCGCGTCGGCCAGCCTGCCGAAGTGGCGTCCGTGGTCAGCTTCCTGATGTCGGATGCGGCCTCGTACGTCACGCGTCAGGTGATCGGCGTCAACGGCGGGATGGTGTGATGAAACGCGTCGTCATTACCGGCATGGGCGGCGTCACGGCGTTCGGCGACCGCTGGGACGAAATCGAAGCGCGCCTGAAGAGCGGCGTGAACGCGGTGCGGCGCATGCCCGAGTGGGATTACTTCGAGTCGCTGCATACGCGGCTCGCGTGCCCGCTGCCGGGCTTCACCACACCCGCGCATTATCCACGCAAGAAAACGCGTTCGATGGGGCCGGTGTCGCTGTACGCGGTGCGCGCGAGCGAACTGGCATTGGCGGACGCCGGCCTCGCCGACGATGAGCGCATCAAGGACGGCCGCATGGGCGTTGCGTACGGTTCGTCATCGGGTTCGATCCAGCCGATTCGCGCGTTCGGCACGATGCTCGAAACCGGCTCGATGAGCGATGTCACATCGAACAGCTACGTGCAGATGATGCCGCACACCACGGCGGTCAACGTCAGCCTGTTCTGGGATCTGAAAGGGCGCATCGTGCCGACCTCGTGCGCGTGCGCATCGGGCAGCCAGGCGATCGGCTACGCGTTTGAGGCGATCCAGGCGGGCAAGCAGACGTTGATGCTGGCGGGCGGCGCGGAGGAATTGTCAGGCCCGGCGGTGGCCGTGTTCGACACGCTGTACGCGACCAGCACGCGCAACGACGAGCCGCATCTGACGCCGCGTCCGTTCGATGCTGCCCGCGATGGCCTCGTGGTCGGCGAAGGCGCGGCTACGCTGGTGCTCGAAGAATACGAACACGCGGTGGCGCGCGGCGCGCGGATTCATGCGGAAATCGTCGGCTTCGGCTGCAACTCGGACGGCGCGCACATGACGCAGCCGACCGCCGAAACCATGGCGCTCGCGATGCAACTCGCGCTCAGCGATGCGCAATTGCAGCCGCAAGCGGTCGCCTACGTGAACGCGCACGGCACCTCTACGGATCGCGGCGACGTCGCCGAAAGCCATGCGACTGCTCAGACTTTCGGCGAACGCATGCCGATCAGTTCGCTGAAGAGCTACGTCGGCCATACGCTCGGCGCGTGCGGCGCGCTCGAAGCGTGGTGGACCATCGAGATGATGAAGCGCAACTGGTACGCGCCGACGTTGAATCTGACCGACGTCGATCCGGCCTGTGCGCCGCTCGACTACATCGTCGGCAGCGGACGCACGATCGACGCCGAATACGTGATGAGCAACAACTTCGCGTTCGGCGGCATCAACACGTCGCTGATTTTCAGGCGCGTCCGATGAGCGTGGCGCTGCAACGCGTGGTCGTCACCGGCATGGGGATCGTGTCGTGTCTCGGCAATACGCTCGACGACGTGTCCGCCGCGTTGCGCGCGGGCCGCTCGCGCATCGAGCGGATCGACGCGTGGCGTGAGCGCGGTTTCGCGACCCAAGTGGCGGGCGTGGCGTCGGTGGCGCACGAGCCGCCGTTCGAGCGCAAGTTCGAACGCTTCATGGGCGATACGGCGCGCTTCGCGTGCCACGCCGCCCGCCAAGCGATCGACGACGCCGGGCTCGACCCGGCCGCGTTGCGCTCGCCGCTCGCGGGCGCGGTGATCGGTTCGGGCGTCGGCTCACTGGCGAGCTACGATGCGGCGCTCGCGATCGTCGCCGCGCGCGGCGTCGATAAAGCGCCGCCCTATGCGGTGCCGCAGACGATGAGCAGCACCGCGTCGGCGAATGTCGCCCAGGTGTTCGGGCTCGAGGGCGCGAGCTATTCGCCGTCGTCCGCGTGCACGAGCTCGGCGCTCGCGATCGGCCAGGCCATGCAGTTGATCCAGACCGGCCGCCAGCAGATCGTGCTGGTCGGTGGCAGCGAAGCGCTGCACGACAACGTGACGCTGCTGTTCGACGCGATGGGTGCGTTGTCGCAGCGTTTTAACGACACGCCGCAGCATGCATCGCGTCCCTACGATACGGCGCGCGACGGCTTCGTGATCGCATCGGGCGGCGGCGTGCTGCTGCTCGAATCGCTCGATCACGCATTGGCGCGCGGCGCGCGCATTTACGCTGAACTGACCGGTTTCGGCGACTGCACCGACGGGGCCGGCATGGTCACGCCTCATGCGGCCGGCATCGCTCGCGCGATGCGTGGCGCGTTGAAAGAAGCCGGCATGCGCCCCGATTACATCAACACGCATGCACCGTCCACGCCGCTTGGCGACGTCGAGGAACTACACGCGTTGAGCGCGGTATTCGGCGGCGACGTGCCGCCGTTTTCTTCGACCAAAGGCCTGAGCGGTCATCCACTGGGGGCATGCGGTGCGCACGAGGCGATCTATACCTTGCTGATGATGCGCGACGGTTTCATCGCCGGGACGACGGGTATCGAGACGCCGGATGCGAGCCTCGGCGAGATGCCACTGGTGCGTACATCGCGCGACGCGCGCATCGAGACGGCCATGTCGGTTTCGTTCGGGTTCGGCGGCAGTTGCGCGAGCCTGATGTTTGACGCCTGGAAGGGCGCGTGAAGTGACCATGAAGCGACCATGAAGCGACTCATGAAGTACCGGCAACGCTAAATACAACGAGGGCAAGAACAATGAAAAAAGATTTCGTACTGGTCGCGCTGGCGGCGGTGGTGTTGACGCAGGCCGGCTGCTCGACCGAGGTGAAGTCGCTGCCGCTCGCGGCGGCGGGGGCGCAATCGACCGGTGGCGTACCGGTGTATTTCGGTTCGCAGGATCATCCGGCGGTAAGGAGCCAGTTGGGCGACGTGTCGTATTCGGTGCGGATCGCGCGCAAGATTGCGGGCGCCGACGAAGCGTGCCACCAGGTCCTCGCCGAAGCGGTGCAGAAGCTGCGCAAGGCCGCGCAGGATCGCAATGCGAACGCGGTGATCAACGTGTCCACGCGCTTTCACAGCACCGAGACCGATTCTCCGACCGACTTTACTTGCGGTGTGAGCGGCAGCGCCGCGGCGATCGCGGTGAAGGGGCAGCTCGTCGTGCTGGAAAACAACTAAGGCTGTGACGGCAGGTGCTCAGGCGGTGCATGCCACCGCCTGAGCACGTCTAATCGGCCTTGATCGCCGCGACATTGACCAGCGTCTCACGGCGCTTGCCAGGTTGCGGATGGGACAGGCCGATGCGTTCGAGCAGGCCGAAGTCTTTCGCGCGGCTCCACCAGAGATAGGGGAGCGAGACGTTGCGCGGGCCGAACCCGAAACCGGCGCCGCGGATCATGTCAAGGTAGCCGTCAGCGCTCTTTTGCACCTGCATCGGGTGGCGAAACAGCAGGCGGATCACCCACGACTTGATGTACGCGTCGGTGGATTCGGCGAACAGCAGGACGCCGCCGGGCTTGAGCACGCGGCGAAACTCGGCGAGCGCGCGGTCCTGCTCGACGAGATGATGGAAGGTTTGATGGCAGAACACGATGTCGGCGCAGGCATCGGGCAGCGGCAGTGTCGCGCAGTCGGCATGCAGCAGTTCGATATTGGCGACTTTATCGCGGCAGGCGTTGGCAGCGAGTTTCAGCGACGGCTCGTGAAAATCGACGCCGACAATGCGACGCGGCCTGAACGCTTCGGCGAGCAGGCGGAACGAAATGCCTTGCCCGCAACCGACGTCGACAATTACCGGCGCGGTAGGCAGGGGTGCATCGATCAGGCGTTTGAGATCGTTGATGGCGACCCGCAGCACATGATGTTCCCAGGTATGGGTGCGCAGGAACCATATCCCGAATGCCGTTTCCGGCACGAAAGGCACGCTGGATGTTTCGGATGGCGACACGCTGGGCTCTCCGGCGGAATATTGTTTTGTTCTTGCAGTGACACGCGTGATTGTAACTAGAAGTAAGCATGCAGCGTAACGCCGTTACGAGCAAGCAAACGATTGAGGCAAATTTGAGTACATATTCGTCAAAGCGCACCACTGTCGACGTGGCGATTATCGGCGCTGGTCCGGCGGGCGCCGTTGCGGCGGCCCTATTGCGCAAAGCGGGCCGCTCGGTGCTGGTACTGGAGCGCCAGCATTTCCCGCGCTTTTCGATCGGCGAAAGTTTGTTGCCGCAAAGCATGGCGTACCTCGAAGAGGCCGGCATGCTGCAAGCGGTGGTCGAAGCCGGCTTCCAGTACAAGAACGGCGCGCATTTCGTTTACCGGGATCAATCGTCGGCGTTCGATTTTCGCGACAAACATTCGCCGGGTTGGGGCACCACGTATCAGGTCGAGCGCGCGGTGTTCGACGATCTGCTGATTCGCTGCGCGGCCGGGCAGGGCGCCGATGTGCGTTTCGGCCACACGGTCCGCGCGCTGCAAACGGGCGACAGACCGGTGCTCGACGTGCTCGATGAAGCGCAGAACGCGTATGAAGTCGAGGCACGCTTCGTGTTCGACGCGAGCGGTTTCGGCCGTGTGCTGCCGCGTTTGCTGAACCTCGAAGCGCCGACCCGGATGCCCACACGCGCGGCAATTTTCACGCATGTGCGTGACGGTATTCCAGCGGGCGCAACCGATCGCAACAAGATTTGCGTGGCCACGCATCCGGAGCGTCGCGACGTATGGTTCTGGATGATTCCGCTCGCGGGCGGGCGCTCGTCGGTCGGCTGCGTGGCCGAAGCGAGTTTTCTCGAGGTGCCGGAAGCGGAACGCGAGGCGAAACTGCGCGCGCTGATTCAGCAGGAGCCGACGCTTTCGGCGTTGATCGGCCAAGCGCCGTTTCTGATGCCGGTGCGCCATATCGGCGGTTACGCGGCGAACGTCGAGCGTTTACATGGGCCGGGCTACGCGCTGCTTGGCAACGCGGGCGAGTTTCTCGACCCGGTGTTCTCGTCCGGCGTGACGATTGCGCTGCGCTCGGCGCATCTGGCGGTGCAGACGTTGAACCGGCAACTGGACGGCGAGCAGGTCGACTGGTCCGGCGCTTACGATGTGCCGTTGCGCAAGGGCATCGATACGTTCCGCGCGTTCGTCGAGCGCTGGTACACCGGCGCGTTGCAGGACATCATCTTTTATTCGGATCAGACGCCTTCGATTCGGCGGATGATCAGCGCCGTGCTGGCAGGCTACGCGTGGGACGAGACGAATCCCTATGTCGCCGATCCGGTACGGCGGCTGAATGCGTTGCATGAGGTTTGCATGCAGCCGTGATCGAGCGGCGCGGCGTGAGGAAAAAAACGGCGCTTCGTTTCCGAAGCGCCGTTTTTATTCATTGCCTGAATCGAATCAGGCCGCGATTTTCGCCGCACGCGACGCATGCTGACGCACGTCGTCGCGACGATGCACGCGCTTGCCCGCTGCGTACGTTTCGTAGATCGCGCGATCGTCGCCGAGCAGCGCGAACGCGAACAGCAGTTCTTCGAGCGACTCGGTGCGCGCGGTGCGGCGCGCGAGCAGCGGCGTTGCTTGCGGATCGAGCACGACGAAGTCCGCTTCCGACTTCGCCTTCAACGTGCCGACCTGGTCCGCCAGATCGAGTGCTTCGGCCGCGCCCGCGGTGGCGAGATAGAACATCCGTGTGGCCGTCAGATGATGGCCGGTCAGACGCGCGACCTTGTGCGCCTCGTTCATCGTTTGCAGCATCGAGAACGACGTGCCGCCGCCGACGTCGGTGGCGAGCGCGATCGGCATGCCGGCTTCGTCGGCCTTGTCGAAGTCGAACAGGCCGCTGCCGAGGAACAGGTTCGAAGTCGGGCAGTGCGAGGCCACCGTGCCGGTCTGCGCCATCCGTTTGCGGTCTTCCCCGTCGAGGTAGATGCAATGGCCGTACACCGCGCGGCGGCGCAGCAGGCCGTAGTGATCGTAGATGTCCAGATAGCTGCGGTGGCCCGGGAACAGATCGGCGACCCATTTCACTTCGTCGGTATTTTCGGCGACGTGGCTCTGGATGAAGACGTCCGGATGCTTGTTCGCCAGCGCGCCGCACGCTTCGAGTTGCGCTTCGGTCGAGGTCGGCGCGAAACGCGGCGTGAGCGCGTACATCTGACGGCCACGGTTGTGCCAGCGGCCGATCAGTTCGGCGCTGTCGTCATAGCCCGATTGCGCGGTATCGCGCAGAAACTCGGGGCAGTTGCGGTCCATCAGCACCTTGCCGGCCACCATCCGCAGATTGCGCGCTTCGCTTTCGGTAAACAGCGCTTCGGCCGATTCCTTGTGGACCGTGCAATACACCAGCGCGGTAGTCGTGCCGCAGGCCAGCAGTTCTTCGACGAAAAAGCTTGCGGTGTCCCGCGCGTAGGCCGGATCGGTGAAGCGGCGCTCGGTCGGGAACGTGTACGTGTCGAGCCACGGCAAGAGCCCCGGCGCCGGCGATGCGATCATGTCGGTCTGCGGATAGTGGATGTGCGTATCGATGAAGCCCGGCACGATCAGCTTGTCGCGCATCTCCTGCACCTGGGTGCCGGGCGCGAGTTGCGGCGCGAGCGTCGCATACGCGCCGGCCGCGACGACATGGCCGTCTTTGACGATCAGCAGGCCGTCCTCGTTGAAGACCGCCGCACTGGACGATTGCGCCGGATCGCCGTTGAAAGTCAGCAATTGCGCTCGGAATGCTGATTGGGCTGATTGGGCTGATTGTGCCGATTGAGTCATGGGAAAAACCGTCTCCGTTTTTGTGGGGAGCTAAACAGCGCGGACGGCGGCTTTACCTCAGGTTCTGAATCGAACCTTTGCCGCCGCCGGCTGCCTTTATCCGGCCCGTCAGTGCGGGCCGCCTGGATGCCAGTGCGCGTCGAGCTTCGCGATCAGTTCGCTGCGTTCCTCGGGCGTGACGAACGACGCTTCGAAACTGTTGCGGATGATCGTGTAGACCTCGGCATCGTTGAGCTTCAACGCGTCTATGGTGGCGAAATAGTTGGCGTTGACGTAGCCGCCGAAGTAGGCCGGGTCGTCGGAATTCACCGTGACGGCGACGCCGCGATCGAGCAGGTCCTTCAGCGTGTGCCTGGTCATGTCGTCGAACACGCAGAGCTTCAGGTTCGACAGCGGACACACGGTCAGCGCGACGCGTGTGTCGGCGAGGCGCGCGACCAGCGCCGGATCTTCGATGCTGCGCACGCCGTGGTCGACGCGATCCACTTTCAGCAGATCGAGCGCTTCGTAGATATACGACGGCGGACCTTCCTCACCCGCATGCGCGACCAGCTTCAGACCGAGCGCACGTGCCCTGGCGAACACTCGTTCGAACTTCGAAGGCGGATGACCGCGCTCCGACGAATCCAGCCCGACGCCGATCAGACGATGCCTGTACTGCTCGAACAGCGGCAATGCTTCTTCGAACGTGGCGAGCGCATCGTCTTCGGACAGATGGCGCAGGAAACACAGAATCAGCTTGCTCGTCATGCCGCGCTTTTCCGCGTCGGCCAACGCGCGTTCGATGCCCGCCACCACGGTCGCGATCGGCACGCCGCGTTCGGTGTGCGTCTGCGGGTCGAAGAAGATTTCGCTGTGAATCACGTTATCGGCGAGGCATCGTTCGACATACGCCGTCGTCATGTCGTAGAAGTCCTGCTCGTGCAGCAGCACGCTCGCGCCAGCGTAATAGATGTCGAGAAACGATTGCAGATCGGTGAACGCGTACGCGGCACGCAATGCTTCGATCGAGTCGTAGGCGAGCTTCACGCCGTTGCGTTCGGCGAGCGCGAAGATCAGCTCGGGTTCGAGCGAACCTTCGATATGGATGTGCAACTCGGCCTTCGGTGCGAGCGCTGTTTTTTCAGCAAGTGGCGTAGCGGTAGTGGTAGTCATAAGCGATTCTTCTGGAGTTTGTTGGCGTCGTTTGCGCCGGAATGCAATGAACCTCAGCTCAGAGCGGTCAGGTCGTCTGCGCTGCATGCGTGCCCGCGTTCGCCTCGACTGTCTGCAGCACCTGCGCGGCCGCCGAGATCGCGATGATCTCCGGCGACTTGTCGACGATACCGTCGACGCCGAGCGGGCATTTCATCCGCGCGATCTGCGACGGATCGATGCCGCGCGCAGCGAGCCGATGCTCGAACTGCTTGCGCTTGCTGTGCGAACCGATCATGCCGAAGAACGCAAAGTCGCCGCGCCGCAGGATACGCTCGGCCAACTCGAGATCGAGCGCATGGTTGTGCGTCATCACGATGAAGTACGTGTTCGGCACGGCCTGGTCGACGGCTTCGTCCGGGGCGTCGTTCGGATCGATCTGCACGTTCGGCGCATGCAGCGTTTCCGCGAGCGGAAACTGCACGTCGCGTTCATCGACCCAGCGCACGCGGCAGGGCAGCGTGGCGAGCACGCGAACCAGCGCCGCGCCCACATGACCGGCGCCGAACACCACGACGGCGAAGTCGCCTTGCGCGATGGTCTCGGTGAGCAGCGCGCTGCTGTCGTCGAAGCCGGCGCCGTCCCACAGCAGACAGTCGGCGGCATCGACGCCCGGCTCGGGGTCGGACAGCATCACCGCATCCGGTGCGGGGCCGAATGATACGCTACGCACCGTCGAAAGACCTGCGGCCACGCGTTTCGCGAGCGACGTGACCCAGCCGAGGTCGCCGATGTCGAGGCGCTCGAACGCGAGAATCACCGCGCCGCCGCAGCATTGACCGAGACTGGGCCCAAGCGCGAAGCGTTCGAGGCGGCGCATATGCGGCGAGCGCATGCCGTCGCGCAGCACCTGGCGTGCCGTCTCGATGGCTTTCCATTCGAGGTGTCCGCCGCCAATCGTGTGCTTGGCCGAATCGCGCGTGACGATCATCTTGGTGCCGGCTTCGCGGGGCGCCGAACCCTCGACGCGCGCGACCGTCACCAGCACGGCGGCGTCGCCGTGCGCGAGCAGTTGTTGTAGATCGGGTAGCCAGGCTTGCATCCGGCGGTTCTCCATGCGTGGTCGCGCGGGGTGTCCGTGCGGCCGGTTGAGTGTGGCGTGAAGCGTTCGTGTCGCTTCACGCCTTTGCTTGTTGCTTTGCTCACGTGCTTAAGCAGTTGTGTCAGTGATGGCCGGTTCGGTTGCTGGTGCGGTTGTCGTAGGCGGTTGCAATGCGTCCAGTGCGTCGAGAATCGCTTCCGGCGTAGCGGGTGCGCGTAGCGGCGGCGCATTGTCCGCGTCCGGCACCGCGGCGGCAACCGCGTCGCGAATCGCGAGAAACACCGAAAACGGCAGCAGCAGAGGCGGCTCGCCCACGGCCTTCGAACGGAACACGGTCGGCTCGGCGTTCTGATTGCGATACAGCTGCACGTGGAACGCCGCAGGCGTATCGCTCACGGCAGGAATCTTGTACGTCGACGGCGCGTGCGTCATCAGGCGGCCATCGCGGCTCCACCACAATTCTTCGGTGGTGAGCCAGCCCATGCCCTGAATAAAACCGCCTTCCACCTGACCGATATCGATCGCCGGATTGATCGACTGACCGGCGTCGTGCAGCACGTCTGCGCGCACCAGTTTCCATTCGCCGGTCAGCGTGTCGATCACGACTTCCGACACCGCCGCGCCGTAGGCAAAGTAATAAAACGGGTGACCGGTCAGCGTTTTCGCATCCCAATGCACTTTCGGCGTCGTATAAAAACCGTCGGACCACAACTGCACGCGCGCCAGATACGCGGCGCCCACCAGTTGTTCGAACGGCATCGCACCGCCGTTCACCGACACTTCGCCGTTGGCAAACTCAACCGCGTCCGCGGTGCCGCCGAGTTGCTTCGCGGCCAGTTCGGCGAGACGTCCGCGAATGGTGCGCGCGGCGGCTTCGGCAGCTTTTCCGTTCAGGTCGCTGCCGGTGGAGGCGGCGGTCGCCGAGGTATTCGCGACCTTCGACGTATCGGTCGCCGTCACGCGCACACGCGAGAGCGGCAAACCGAGTTCGCTCGCCACCACTTGTGCGACCTTCGTGTTGAGCCCCTGGCCCATCTCGGTGCCGCCGTGATTGACGAGCACCGAACCGTCTTTATACACATGCACCAGCGCGCCGGCCTGATTCAGAAACGGCACGTTGAACGAGATGCCGAACTTCACCGGCGAGAACGCGATGCCGCGTTTGAGCACCGGACTCTTCGCGTTGAACGCGGCTAGTGCCGCGCGGCGTGCGCGGTAGTCGCTCGACGCCAGAAGCTCTTCGGTCAGCGGAGCAATGATGTTGTCTTCGACGGGTTGTCCGTACGGCGTCGTATTGCGTTCGCCGATACCGTAGTAATTCGCAAGCCGCACGTCGAGCGGATCGCACTTCAATTGACGCGCGATGCTGTCGAGCATCACTTCCATCACCAGCGCGCCTTGCGGTCCGCCGAAGCCGCGAAACGCGGTGTTCGATTGCGTATTGGTCTTGCAGCACAACGCGACGATATCGACGTCGGACAGGTAGTACGCGTTGTCGAAGTGGCAGACCGCGCGAGTCGCGACCGCGCCGGACAGATCGGCGGAATAGCCGGCTCGCAAAGCGATTTCGACGCGCGCGCCGAGAATCCGTCCGCTAGCGTCGAAACCGGCTTCGTACTCGTAGACGGCGTCGTGCCGCTTGCCGGTGATCATGAAATCGTCGTCGCGGTCGGCGCGCAGTTTAACCGGACGGCGCAGCAGTTTCGCCGCCAGCGAGGCCACGCACGCAAACAGCGCCGATTGCGATTCCTTGCCGCCGAAGCCGCCGCCCATCCGCCGGCATTCGCACACGACGTTATGCGCCGGCCAGCCGAGCATATGCGCGACCACCTGCTGCATTTCGCTCGGATGCTGCGTCGAACTGTAGACGAGCATGCCGTCCATTTCTTTGGGCACCGCGTACGCGACCTGGCCTTCGAGATAAAACTGTTCCTGGCCGCCCACTTCAAAGGTGCCGCTGATTCGATGCGGGGCGGCGGCGATTTTCGCGTCGGGGTCGCCGCGTTTCAGATGCAGCGGCGGCAACACGAATTGCTTGTTGGCTTTCGCTTCGGCGGGCGTGAGGATCGCTTCGAGCGGCTCGTAACGAATCACGTCGTCGCTTCTCGCGAGCGCGGCGGCGCGGCGCGCGAGGTCATGGCTTTCGGCGATCACCGCGAACACCGGCTGACCGAGGTACAGCACTTCCTCGACGGCAAGAATCGGGTCGTCGTGCAGCACCGGGCCGCAATTGTTCTCGCCGGGGATGTCTTCGGCGCTCAGCACGGCGATCACGCCCGGCGCTTGCTTCACCGCCTCCAGATCGATCGATACGATCCGCGCATGCGCATGGCGCGAAAGCCCAAGTGCCGCGTGCAGCGTGCCTTGCAGTTCGGGGACGTCGTCGGTGTAGGTGGCCTCGCCGCTCACGTGCAGCGCGGCGGATTCATGCGGCAGCGGCGCGCCGATCGCCGTCTCGCTGTCGTGAACGGCGGCGTGCTTTTCAGCGTGCTTCTCAGCATGGTTCTCAGCATGGTTCTCAACGTGTTCGACGAAAGCATCGGTCCGGTTCATCACGACGACTCCTTCGCGACGACCGCTTCCGGCCCGCCGCCTTCGAACGCGAACGCATTCACGTCGAAGAGGGCGAGCGGCGCGTCATCGCGCGTTTCGAGGTGGAAGCGCCACAACAGGTTACGCGCTACCTTCAGTCGATAGGCGCTCGAGGCGCGCATGTCGGTCAGCGGCTGGTAATCGGCGACGAGTGCGTTCATCGCTTGCCGCGCGGTGCTTTCGTCCCACGTCGCGCCATTCAGCACGGCTTCGGTTTGCGCGGCCCGCCTGGGCGTCGCGGCCATTCCGCCGAACGCGATGCGTGCTTGCCCGATCACGCCGTTTTCGCCGATGTGCAGCGCGAACGCGGCGCACACCGCCGAGATGTCCTGATCGTAGCGCTTCGAGACCTTGTAGGTGCGAAAGCGCAAATCGCTCGCCGGACGCGGCACGCGCAGCGCCGCGACGAATTCGCCGGCCGCGAGCGCGCTCTTCTGATAGCCGAGGTAGAACGCGTCGAGCGGCAGCATGCGGGTTTTCGGGCCGTGCCGCAGCACGACTTCGGCGCCGAGCGCGAGCAGCGCCGGCATCGAATCGCCGATCGGCGAGCCGTTCGCGACGTTGCCGCCGAGCGTGCCGGCATTGCGGATCGGCAGCGACGCAAAGCGCGTCCACAGTTCGGCCAGTTCCGGGTAATCGACGGCGAGCGCCGCGTAGCCATCCTCGAGTGTGACAGCGGCGCCGATCGTCAGCGTTTGCGCGTCGCGCTCGATCGTCTTCAATTCGGCGACGTTGCCGATATACAGAATGTCGCCGAGATCGCGGAACTGCTTGGTGACCCACAGGCCGACGTCGGTGCTGCCCGCCAGCAGGCGCGCGTGCGGATGCGCGGCGCGCAGTGTGGCGAACGCAGCGAGCGTGACCGGCGCGTGGAAGGTGGGTGTGCCGAAGGCGGCGCCGCGCGCATCGGGCGCGGTGTATTCGAAGGTGTCGCGGCGCTGGATCGCGCGCAATTTTTCCACGACGGCTGCCCGGTCCAGCGTGACGCGCGGGTATTGCGGATAGTCGAACATCTTCTGCGTCGCGTCGACGATCGGCCGGTAGCCGGTGCAGCGGCACAGATTGCCGGACAAAGCGGCGTTGATTTCATCGCGGGTGGGCAGGCCCGCGGCGGCCGGCTGGTTCTCGTACAGCGCCCACATCGACATCACGAAGCCGGGCGTGCAGAAGCCGCATTGCGAGCCGTGGCAGTCGACCATCGCCTGTTGCACGGGGTGGAGGGCGCCATCGGCGGCGCGCAGGTCTTCGACGGTGAAGAGGGCTTTGCCATCCAGCGTCGGCAGGAACTGGATGCATGCATTGACCGCTTTCAGTGCGAGGCCGCCTTGCGCGTCCAGCTCGCCGACCACGACGGTGCAGGCGCCGCAGTCGCCTTCCGCGCAGCCTTCCTTGGTGCCGGTGCAATGCAAATCCTCGCGCAGGTGCTGGAGCACGGTGCGCGACGCAGGGACGCCCGCGACCTCACGGACGGACCCCTGGTGATAAAAACGGATGGTTTGCGTTGTCATGGCGAATCCGAAAGACATTGCGGACCGGGCGCGCGTTACGCATGGGGTCGTGCCAAAACCGGCCTCGCGCACGTAGATCGCCATCCATATCCGAAGATATCACCACCTTGTCCCGAAAATATTTCCCGTTTCGCATGAAGCTTATTCGGCAGCAGTCATGAAATAAGTACGATTTGTGAAAAGCCGGGACGTTGCGTGAGGCGGGGCGGATGGCGCAAAGCCATGCGGGGCGGGGTGCGGCGGGGGAATGGAGTTGCCGGCCGGCAACTCCATTCCCCCGCCGCGAACGAGACGGCGCAAAGGCCGGTGCGAATCCAAAGAATCAGGCGATCCGGCTGCGATTGCGGTACAGGCTCAGCGCCAGCGGCACGAAAGCCACCACAAACGCCACCAGCGACCACGTCGGCAGCGAAAGACCGAGAATCGGCGGATACGGCGTTTCACACAGTCCGGCGACCTTGAACACGCCCGGCAGCCACTGCGCGGGCGGCAAGCTGTCGACCAGCGGTTGCAGCGCGTCGAAGCCGCAGCTGAAGCCGGGATTCGCCTGAACATACACGTGCCGCGCGGCGGTCACGATGCCGGCCAGTGCCGACAGCGCCGCCAGCACTTCGAGCAGACGCACGCCGCGCCAGCTATTGAAGCGCGCGCCGAGGAACGCAAAAATCGCGATCAGCAAGAAGAAGTAGCGCTGGATGATGCACAGCGGACATGGGTCTTCGTGCTTGAAGTACTGCAAATACAGCGCGCCGGCCACCAGCCCGACGCAGATCAGGCCAAGCAGAACCAGCAGGGAGCGCTCGCGGCGCAGCATTGCATTGTCGTTATTCATGGATCGTGTGGCTGTCGATGGACGGAAAAAACGAGAAAGGGCGGGTGCCCGCGATTCTAGCGCGAACCCCCGCCCTGACGCTTATCGCACTTTTACGCCGTCATCCGATCAGCGGATCGCGTTGAGCACCGCTTCGGCGCCGCGGCCGATAGCCAGCAAGGCGTCGTCGGCGTGCGGCGCGCCTGCCAGCATCAGGCCGACCGGCGCGTCGCCGCGCAGATGGCAGGGCAGCGACAGCGCACAGGTGTCGAGGAAATTGAAGACGCTCGGGTTGCGCAGGATCAGCGCATTGGTGCGGCCAAAGGCGTCGTCGTCGTGTGCCAGATCGGCCACGCGCGGCGGCACGACCGGCACGGTCGGCGCGACAACCGCGTCGAAACGCTGCCACAGCGTGCGCGCGGCTTCATCGAGCAGCGCCTGGCGTTCGGCGAGCAGGTCCAGATAGTCCGCAGCGCTGGCCGGCTGGCCCTTCAGAATACGGACCAGTACGCGCGGGTCGTATTGTTCGCGGTGTTTCTCCAGCAGCGGACGGTGCCATGCGTACGCTTCGATCGGCGCAAAGCCGAAGCGGTTGATCTCGGGCAAACGGTCGAGCGGCGCGAAACGCACTTCGGTGACGATCGCACCGGCCGCTTCCAGATGCTTGAGCGCCGTGTCGATCGCCGCGGCAACTGCCGGTTCTACCCCGTCGGTCACGAAATGGGTGAGCACGCCAAGGCGCACGCCTTCGAGCGGCCGGGCCGCCGGGATGCGCGGCTCGAGGCCGGCCAGCATCCGGTCGACCAGCGCGCAGCACGCCACCGACACGCCGATCGGCCCGAACGAATCGAGCGTCGGCGAAAGCGGCACGCCGCCATGCTTCGGAATGCGCCCGGCGGTCGGCTTGAAGCCGGTCAGGCCGCACAACGCGGCCGGAATGCGGATCGAGCCGCCGGTATCCGTGCCGAGCGCGACCGCGGCCATGCCGTCCGCCACCGAGGCCGCCGCACCGGACGACGAGCCGCCCGAAATCCGCTCGTCGCCTTTCACGCCGCGCTGATAAGGCGATAGCGGGTGGCCGTAATGCGGGTTCAAGCCCAGTCCTGAAAACGCGAACTCGCTCATATTGGTGCGCCCGACGATCACCGCGCCCGCCCGCTTCAAACGCGCGACGGCGACCGCATCCGCGGTGGCGGCGGGGGCGTCGGCCAGCACGATAGAACCGGCGCGCGTCACCTGGCCCTGGATATCGAACAGGTCTTTGACCGACACCGGAATCCCGGCGAGCGGCGAGAGCACCGTGCCGGCGGCGCGCAGGCGGTCGTGCGCATCGGCGGCGGCGCGGGCGCTGTCGGCATCGACGTGCATGAAGGCAACCGCGCCCTGGCCGGCGGGATCGGCGATTCGTTCGAGCGCGGTTTCGACGAGCGCGCGGCTCGTGGTGCGGCCGGCGGCGAGATCGGCGGCAAGCTGGGCAAGCGGCGGGAAGGGCGTGAATTCAGTGGCCATGATGGTCGTCCGGATCCGGTTAATTCGGTTAAATTCGGTTGAACAGGGTCGCGCGGAACGCTTCGATATGCTTTTGCACCGATTGGCGGGCGCCTTCGGCATCGCGTTCGCGCAACAGGCGAAACAGTTCGAGATGTTCTTCGTGGACGTCTTCGAGATGATGCGGCTCGGACAGCGAAATGAACCAGAAGCGCAGCGAGCGTTCGTGCAGCCCGCGCAGAATGTCGGCCAGCACCGGGTTGCGCGAGGCCGCCGAAATCGCCAGATGAAACTCGCGGTCGATATCCATCATGCCTTCGATATCGTGCGCCGCGACGCAGACCGCCGAGCGCTCCAGCAAGGCCTGCATCGCATCGTAATCGTGCTGCTGCGCGTGGCGCGCGGCCAGCTCGACGCAGTAGCTCTCGTTCACCAGCCGCACGTCGATGATCGCCAGCACGTCGTCGAGCGAGACCGGGCGCACCATGATGCCCTTGCGCGGCATGATGGTCAGCATGCCTTCGTGCACCAGCCGGTGCAATGCCTGATGAACGGGCGTGCGGCCGATGCCGGTCAGCGCCATCAATTCCGCTTCGTTGAGCACCTCGCTCGGCCGCAGGCGCATCGTGATGATCTCGCGCTTGACGAACGCATAGGCCTGTTCGGCGAGGCTCGCGCCAGCGGTCTCGCGGGTGGGACTGGAACGGCGGGCGGTCTGCAGGAGCGTCATGTAAGGAGAGAGCGGGCGATGTCGCACGCATTGTAGAACAAGGTTTTGCGCGGACCGCGCGAGTGTGCGTGGATCATGAGTCGACCACCCGCGCTGTCCTTGCATGTCAGGCGCTGCTCGCCGTGACCGCCGCCGCATGCTGCACCTTGACGCGCGGCATCGTCAGCGTGACGAGGCCGCCGACGATCAGCGCCCCCGCGATCAGCACCAGCCCGAAAGTCACGCTATGCGTCGCATCCTTGACGATGCCGAGCACATACGGGCTCACGTACCCGGCGAGGTTCGCAATCGAGTTGATCACCGCGATACCCGCGACCGCCGCAGTGCCTTGCAGGAACGTCGTCGACATCGACCAGAAGATGCCGAAGCCCGCCAGAATGCCGATATACGCGATCGACAAACCGGTGACGGCCAGCGGAATCGAGTTCGTCACCGAGGCGCTGCCGAGCAGTCCCGCCGCGCCGATAAAGCAGCACACCGCGTAATGCCAGCGCCGTTCGCCCGTGATATCCGACGAGCGGCCGATCAGGATCATGCCGATGCCTGCCGCCAGATAAGGAATCGCGGTGACAAAGCCATTGGTGACGAGGTTCGTGACGCCGAGATCCTTGACGATCTGCGGCAGCCAGAACGAGAAACCCGCGTTGCCGGTGACGAGGCAGAAGTAGATCAGCGTCAGCAGCCAGAAGCGGCCCGAGCGCAATGCGACCGCCAGACTATGCTCGGCGCCGGCCGCAGCCGCGGCGGTGTTTTCGCGCGAGAGACGGCTGAGGACCACACGCTTTTCGTCGTCGCTGAGCCAGGCGGCTTCGGCGGGCGTGTTGCGCAGCACGGCCAAAGCCCAGAAGCCGGCGAGGATCGACGGAATGCCTTCGATCAGGAACATCCATTGCCAGCCGCGCAAGCCGTGCGCTTCATGCAGCGCCGACATCAGGAAACCGGACAACGGTGCGCCAATGATCCCCGCTACCGGAATCGCCGCCATGAACACGGCGACCATCCGCGCGCGCCGGTCGGACGGAAACCAGAAGGTCAGATACAGCACCACGCCCGGCACCAGCCCGGCTTCGGCGACGCCGAGGAAAAAGCGCAGCACGTAGAACATCGTTTCCGAGCGCACGAACATCATCAGGCACGACAGCAGGCCCCACAGCATCGTGATGCGGGCGATGGTGGCGCGCGCGCCGAACTTCTTCAGCAGCAGATTGCTCGGCACTTCGAACACGAAATAGCCGAAGAAAAAGATCCCCGCGCCGAGTCCGTACGCCGCGTTCGATAGCCCAAGATCGCCGGTGAACTGCAGCTTCGCGTAACCGATGTTGACGCGGTCCAGGTACGACAGCACGTAGACGAGAAACAGGAACGGCATGATGCGCCAGGTGATCTTGCGCAAGGCGGCGGCTTCGAGCCACGGGTCGGAAGACGCAGCGGCGGTAGCGGATAGCGAAGGGGTGCTCATGGGTGCCTCATTCGACGATAGGTAGCGCTCGCACGCGATAGGCGTGGCGCAGCGTGCGGTTCAGGATGGGGTCGTGGAGTTCGAGTTCGAGCGCGTCGCCGTCGGCCATCCCGACGATGCCGCCTTGCACCGCCAGCGTGCCGCAGAACATCGCGGCGCCTTGTGCGAGCGGCGCGCGCTCCAGCAGATCGCCGGCCGGCAGCAGCGATGCGACGCTGCCTTGCTGATAGACGCGCCGCTCGCCGTTCGCCATGGCGCACGCACGCAAATACGCGCGCAATTCCAGTTGATCCCAATGTCCGGCGACGTCATCGAAACGCCATGCGTCGTGGGCGACCGGCTTCGGGCAGACCTGCTTGGAGACGGTGACGCCATAGGCCTCGACTTCGCGGTCGGTGTGGTCGGAGCCGACGGTGACGAGCAGTCCCGCGTTCGAGCGCACCAGCACGCACTCCGCTTCGCCGCTGGACTTCACGCCGACCACGTCGATCTGTTCGGCTTGCGTCAACAGTTCGGCGCCGAGGCGGTAGAAGCATGGCGTGGTCGAGGGCCGTTTCACGCCGAGTTCGGCCAGTTCGGCGATGTGATGTTCGATGGCGGCCTGGTCACGCCCGGCCCAACCGGCGATGGTCAGACGATTGACTTCGACGATATCGGCGCTACTGCCGCCGGACCGCTCTACAACATTGAAGGACATTCGCTGCATTACTCGATTCCCAAGAAAATACTCGGCAAATATTATTGTGATATTTCACAGGCGTCCAGCGTGTCAAAAACATTCTGCGCGAGTGATTCCCTGTGATCCTCTGCGGTCCTTTTGCACGCCAATCCAAGACCCTCCCGGCGTCTGCGCGTTTTCGGCGCGTCGCACGCGTGCGTTACACTGCGGCTTTTGAATTATTACTTTTTGTAAGGAAAGCATTCATGCATCACGGCATTGGTTTCATTCAGGATCTGGCGGTCGTGATGGCGCTCGCCGGCGTCGTCACCGTGCTGTTCCATCGCCTGAAACAGCCGGTGGTGCTGGGCTACATCGCCGCGGGCGTGATCCTCGGGCCGTACACGCCGCCGTTCCAGCTGATCCACGACGAGCAGACCATCCAGACGCTCGGCGAATTGGGCGTGGTGTTCCTGATGTTTTCGCTCGGGCTCGAATTCAGTCTGCGCAAGCTTTTCAAGGTCGGCGCGACGGCGATCGTCGCGGCGCTCTCCGAAATCGTGTTGATGCTGTGGATCGGTTACGAAATCGGTAGCGCGTTCGGCTGGAGTTCGATGGATTCGCTGTTTCTCGGCGCGATTCTGGCGATCTCGTCGACCACCATCATCGTCAAGGCACTCTCGGAGCTCGGGTTGAAACGCGAGAGCTTCGCGCAACTGGTGTTCGGGATTCTGATCGTCGAGGACATTCTGGCCATCGCGATGCTGGTGCTGCTGTCCGGTATCGCGCAGACTGGGCAGCTCAGCGCGGGTGTGGCCGTGGTCACGCTCGGCAAGCTGCTGCTGTTCATGACGGTGTCGCTGGTGGTCGGCATTCTGGTGGTGCCGCGTGCGCTCAATTACGTGGCGCGCGCGAGGAGTGACGAAATGCTGCTGGTGTCGGTGCTCGGCTTCTGCTTCGGCTTTTGTCTGCTGGTGGTGAAGCTCAATTACAGCATTGCGCTCGGCGCGTTTCTGATCGGCGCGATCATGGCCGAATCGCGCCATCTGCACCGGATCGAGCATCTGATCGCGCCGTTGCGCGACGCGTTCTCGGCGATCTTCTTCGTCACGATCGGTTTGATGCTCAACCCGGCCGTGCTGGTCGACTATGCGTGGCCGATCGCGGTGATTACGGTGGCGGTGATCGTCGGCAAGATCGTCTCGTGCGGGCTGGGCACCTTTCTGGCCGGCAAGGACGGACGCACGGCGATGCGGGTCGGCATGACCGTCTCGCAGATCGGCGAGTTCTCGTTCATCATCGCCTCGCTCGGACTGACGTTGAAAGTGACGAGCGCGTTTCTGTATCCGATCGCGGTCGCCGTATCCGCATTGACCACGCTCTTCACGCCGTACCTGATTCGCGCGGCCGACCCGCTGACCCAGCGCATTGGCCGCGCGATGCCGCGCACGCTTGCCAACGTGTTCGGCATGTATGGGCAGTGGCTGCGCAGCTTGAGCACCAGGAGCGGCGAGCCGACGCTGTTCAGCATGACGCGGCGGATCATCCTGCAGATTGCGGTGAATCTCGCGCTGGTCGCGGCGATTTTTCTGATCGTGTCGTATAGCGCGCCTTACACCGGCAACCTGCTCGCGCACTGGCTGACCTCCGAGCCGCTGCAGCGCGTCGTGCTGTGGAGCATCGCGCTAATCGTTTCGATGCCGTTTCTGGTGGCCGTCTATCGCAAGACCAAGTCGCTTGCGTTGCTGCTCGCCGAGGTGAGCGTGCAGCCGGCGATAGCGGGGCGCTTCACGAGTGCGATCCGCTACGCGATTTCCGACCTCGTCCCGGTGGTTTCGATGGTCGGCGTGTTTCTGCTGGTCGCGGCGCTATCGAGCAGCATCCTGCCGCCGACCGGCCTGCTGACCGCGGTGCTGATCTGCGCCGCACTGCTGCTGGCGCTGCTCTGGCGCTGGTGCGTGAAAATCCACGCGACGATGCAGATCGCGTTGCGCGAAACCTTCGACGAACAGCCGGACCCCTAAGCGAGTCGGGCTTGCGCCGTGGCGCCGAACAATGTGAGCAATTGTGTGCGGGTTTGCCGGGCGTGCCCCGCTGGCGGATAATCAGGGCATATTCATTCGTTCGCGTGGAAGGCGCCTGTCTGACTGTCATGAGCGAAAACAAACCTGACAATGCCGGCAAGCCCGGCACCCCCCCGTCGCCATCGGCGTCGCCGTCCGGCGAAACGCCGAGCGCGTCGAAACCCGACATCACGCTGGCTGACCCGGCGGTCTCACTGCCTATCTCCCACGAAGATTCCATCCAATCTCCAATCAAGGACGTGGTGAAGCCGCATGAGACTTCGACCGCGCTACCGGCTGATTCCTCCGCGAACGCGCGCGCTGCCGAAGCGGCGGCCGTGAGGTCGTCGACCGACGATCCCGATAGCGCGTCAGCCGTCACCCGCGCCGATCCGCAAACAGCGCGGCAACGTGACGCGGCCGAAGCGCGCAGCTCGGCCGCGGCTTCGACGGCGCAGCAGGAGGCCACCGTCCATGAGCGCGAAGCACGCGACGTGCGATATGCCGCTGTGCGTCCCACCACGCTTGTGAGCAGCGAGCCGATAACTGGGGAAGTGGCCGTGCCGGCGGACGAGGCCGCCGCGGCGGAAAAAGCGGCAGCCTCGTCCGCGCGCCGGGCAGGCTCGCCGCCGCCCGGGTTCGGCGCCGCGCCCGACTTCACCGCGTCGAATCCACCGCCGCCGAACGCTTTGCCGCCGTCGCCGCCGCGTTACCTGAAGCACAACGATTCGGCGTGGACCGTATTCGGCCGCATCATCGCGGCGCGCGCGCGTCAATTGTTCGATCGGGCGGGTCAGCGGATCACGCAGCGCACGCTGCGCATCGGCGTGTCGGCGCGCATCTTCCATCCGGAGCCGGGTGCGAAGGGGCTGCGCGGCAAGACGCTGCAATACCTCGAGGAGTCGGTCGCACACTGGGTGATGTCGCGCGATGTGCTGGTGTTCATGATTCCGACGGTCGGGCACCAAGGCATGCTGCACCCGAGCAATATCCGTTTGCGCGACTACGCGAAGCATCTCGACGGCCTGCTGCTGCAAGGCGGCGCGGACGTCTCGCCGCAGTCGTACGCGGAAAGCGCGACCAGCCACGAGTGGCCGGGCGACCGGGTGCGCGACATGTACGAACTCGAGCTGCTGCACGAGTTCATCGAGTCGGGCAAGCCGGTGCTCGGCGTATGCCGCGGCTGTCAGCTGATCAACGTGGCGTTCGGCGGCACCTTGTACCAGGACATCGCCACCGAAGTACCGACCGCCGACGCGCACGTCAACGAAAACTACGATCAGCATCGGCACGGCATTCACTTCCCGGACGGCTCGACGCTGACGAATATGTTCCCGGGCCAACGCGACGCGATCGTCAACTCGATCCATCACCAGGCGGTCAAGACACTGGGTCGCGATCTGAATATCGAGGCGGTATCGGCGTCGGACGGCATCATCGAAGCCGTGCGCTATCGGCGCGCACCGTTCGTGATGGGCGTGCAGTGGCACCCGGAGTTTCATCGCGCGGGCGGCGCTGAGTTGCTCGATTGCACGCCGTTGCTCGATACGTTCCTGCGGGTAGCGCGCGAAACGCGCTTTTAAAGCCGCGCTGTTAAATCCGATGCACGTGAGGCGCCGCTCTGTTGCTGGGCGCGGCGCCTCGTGCAGCGGTGTTCCCTTCGCTTCTTTCTCGCTGACTTTTCGGACATCTCGCCGGCAGACTGTCGATTTTCCGGTCACTCGCGTCCGCTTTAATAAGATAGTCAGGTATGCGAGATAACGCGCGAATCAATCTATTGCGTTATCTCCAAAATGCGGCTCACGATTGGCGTTGGATTCGCGCGAATTCAACGTGGACGGTGTGCATTCTCAGGAGTCGGATCGTTGCGTTTTTGGTCTGGATGAAAGCGTTTATTGCGCGATTGACGGATTCACTTGGCCAAATCGTTCGCTATCGATTTATCTCGATTTAAAGTGCGGCCGCGCGACACTTGAATGCTTCGCTTAACGGCTAATCCGCGCGATAATTCAAGGCTGTTTGGGATTCGCATGGAGCATGCACGTATGAAGTACCCCTTAATAGTACGGCGCACCATGCTGCTCGCGACCTCGTGTGCGCTGTTGCAGCATGGTGGCCTCGTGCTGGCAGCGTCGAACGACGAAGCCGCGCCTCTGGTCGGCACTCGCCCGGCCATGAATACGCTCACACCGCAGCCGGTCGCCGCCGCGCTGCGCAGCGCGGCATCGGGCATACCGGCATCGGGCATACCGGCTTCAGACATACCGTCAGACATACCGGCTTCGGGCGCGTCGGCCACGGCCGGCGATGCACAAGGCAACGTCGCCGAATTGATGCAGATGATTCACGATGCGAAGCTGAGTGAACTGCGCACCACCTATAACGGCAGTTATGGCGCGAGTCTGCTTTTCTATCCGCAGGAGATGACGTATTACGTCGCGTTATTTCAGGATAAGCATTTCTGGCGTGTGATCAAGTCGCAAGACATGGCGCGAGCCGAAGCGGTTTATGCCGGCTTTGTCAAGCAAACCGCGCAACTCGCGGATGTGGAGATTCGCCGCACGCAATTGCAGGCGCAGAAGGCTCAAATCGAGGACGTCATCGCACTGTCTGAAGATCGCGCGAAACGGCTGCAGGCCGATCTCGACGTCGCTCGTACGCAGCAGGCCAAAGTCAACGACTATCAACGCCAAACGCAGGGTGAAGCGGCGGCGCTGCATGCGGAAAAGGAAAGGGCCCAAGCGCAGTTGCGTCTGGTGCAAGGCGAAGTGATGCAGTTGCAGCGGCAGACCGAGTTGGGGTTGCCGACGCAGAAGTAGGCGGGAAGCGCATAAAAAAGCCCGGCAACAGAATTGCCGGCTTTTTTAACGCCGCGATTTTGAGATCGCGGAGCGCTTACTTCGCGAATTGATCGGGAATGTCGGTGACGCGACGTTGCGACGGATGGTTCATCCAGTCGGTCCCGCTGAGTCTGGCCTTGCTGGCCGCCGGAGCAGGGCGCGACGGCCGATCGGACTGGTCTGAAAAACAGGTGCCGGACCGCATTGTTCTGGACAACGATCAAAGCCGGCGCGCTCGTTTTATCGATCCAACCGGTACACATAGCGCAGCGCAGTTATGTCCACGCCGCCCATCTGATCCGGTTCAGCGCCGACGAACTGCCAGCCTTGACGTTCATAGAAGCCGATCGCCGCCGTATTGCCTTCGAGCACGTACAGGTAGAGCTGCGTTTCGCCTTGCGCGCGCGCCCAGTCTTTGGCAGCGCGCATCAGCAGTTTGCCCACGCCGATGCCCTGATATTCCGGTAGCGCATGCAGGTTATCGAGCAGCACGCCCCACGCCGACTCCGGTTGCCGTTCGACGCACACAAAGCCGATCGGCTCGCCCGCGAGTTCAGCGATCAGCACGCTGCGGCGCTCGCCGCCCGGCGCGCTCAGACGCGCTTCCCAATAGGCGGCGCGCTCCCCGGTGACTTCGCCGTCGAGGAACGCGTCGGGCAGCAGACCCCGGTAAGTGGCCTGCCAACTGGTGCTGTGGATAGAGGCAATCAGCGCGGCGTCCGCGAGGGTCGCGGGGCGCAACAAAATAGCGTGGGTGGGCTGCATCGGGATGGTAGTCAACGGAAGTGCTCAGTTGCAAAGTGTACTGCGCGGGTCGGAAGGCGGAGTCTGTAATGAAAATGTATGAAATACGCGACAGCGCTGGGAACGGTAACATTATGTGCAGCGGGCTCCGCATGATTCACAACGTTTACCCTGATACCGCCGCAATGCGTTCGATATGAAAATGCAGCGCCCCCGGCGCGTCTCATTTTTGCCGTGGCATCCGCTTGCCGACCGCGGTGGATCGTTTCAACTGCCTGATCGCCGCTGGTCCCTGTGGCGACGGGCTTATCAGAGAGTGTCATGTCTACTGCGTCACCAGCCACCCCATCTTCGTCCCGGGAATCCAAGGTCAAGACAGTTTTCCGCGTCGTCAGCGGCAACTTTCTTGAAATGTACGACTTCATGGTCTACGGCTATTACGCGTCCGCGATCGCCAAGACCTACTTCCCGAGCGGCAACGAGTTCGCTTCGCTGATGCTTTCCCTGTCCGTGTTCGGCGCGGGCTTCCTGATGCGTCCGCTGGGTGCGATCGTGCTCGGCGCGTACATCGACCATCACGGCCGGCGTAAAGGCCTGATCCTCACGCTCGGCCTGATGGCGCTCGGCACGCTCACGGTCGCGTCGATTCCAGGTTACGCGACGATCGGTGTGCTCGCGCCGGTGCTCGTGCTCGGCGGCCGGTTGTTGCAGGGCTTCTCCGCCGGGGTCGAACTGGGCGGCGTCTCGGTGTATCTGTCGGAGATCGCTACCAAGGGCAACAAGGGCTTTTATTGCGCCTGGCAGTCGGGCAGCCAGCAGGTCGCCGTGGTGTTCGCCGCGCTGATCGGCGTGGCGCTCAACAAATTTTTGCCGGCTGACCAGATGACCGCCTGGGGCTGGCGCGTGCCGTTCCTGATCGGCTGCCTGATCGTGCCGTTCCTGTTCCTGATCCGCCGTTCGCTGCAGGAAACCGAGGAGTTCGCGGCGCGCAAGCATCATCCGAGCATGGGCGAGATCATGAAGACGATGGTCGCGAACTGGGGCATCGTGCTGGGCGGCATGGGCATGGTGATCATGACCACCGTGTCGTTCTACATGATCACCGCGTACACGCCGACCTTCGGCAAGGAAGTGCTGAAGCTGTCGTCGATCGATACGCTGGTCGTCACCGTCTGTATCGGCCTGTCGAATCTGGTCTGGCTGCCGCTCGCGGGCGCGCTGTCGGACCGCATCGGCCGCCGTCCGGTGTTGCTGGCGTTCACGATTCTGACGATCGTCACCGCCTATCCGGCGTTGCAATGGCTGGTCGCGGAACCGTCGTTTGCGCGCTTGCTGGCGGTCGAGTTGTGGCTGTCGTTCCTGTACGGCAGCTATAACGGCGCGATGGTGGTGGCGCTGACCGAAGTGATGCCGGTCGAGGTGCGCACCGCCGGCTTCTCGCTGGCCTACAGTCTCGCGACGACGATCGGCGGCTTCACGCCGGCCATTTCAACGCTGCTGATTCACACCACCAACAATAAGGCCGCGCCTGGCCTGTTCCTCGGCATCGCGGCGATCTGCGGCTTGATCGCAACGCTGGTGTTGTATCGCACGCCGGAGTCGCGCAATCAGTATCGGATGGCCTAGCGGCTGCTTGCCTTGACTCTGGCCTCAGGGTCGAGGAAAAACAAAACCCCGCACTCTCACGAGCGCGGGGTTTTTTGTTGGGTGTTGCAACGGCGGCGTGTTTTGACCAGCCGCAGCACGCAGGCCGCTAGCCCAGACGCAATTCGTTAGCCACCGCCTCGACCACGTCGCCCCATGCGCCTGGCTGCGGCTGGCGCAACAGTGTCGTGCCCGGATACCACGGGCTGTGCGTTTCGCCGACGAACCAGCGCCAGTCCGCCGAGAACGGCAGCATCAGCCACAGCGGCTTCTTCAGCGCGCCGGCCAGGTGAGCGATCGACGTATCGATCGACACCACCGCGTCGAGCCGCTCGACGATCGCCGCGGTGTCCGCAAAGTCGCCGATCCGCTCGTCGAAGCGATGAATCGATGTGGCCCGCGGATGCGCGTCGAGCGCGGCGCGTTCGTCGGCGCTCAGTGCGGGTTGCAACACGATCCAGTCGATCCCGTCGAGTGCGAAGAGCGGGTCGAGCGCGGCAAGCGGCATCGAACGGTTTTCGTTCTGCTGGATGCGTCCCGACCACGCGATGCCGATCTTGCGTTTCGCGTGACCGCCGAGCGAACCGCGCCATTTGCGGCGATAAGCCGGCGGCGCGCTGAGGTAGGGCGTGCGGGAGGGAAGCGTGCCGTAGGTCGTGCCGAGCGCCAGCGGCAAGCTCAGCAACGGACATTGCAGATCCGCGGCCGGGCGCGGCGCGCCCTGGGTGATCAGCGTCACGCGCCAGGCTTGCGCAGCCGGCGCAAGCAGCGGCAACAACTGCGGCTGCACTTCGAGCACGACGCGCGCCGCGCGTTGCGCGGCCAGCGGCACGAAGCGCACGAACTGCAAGGTATCGCCGAAACCCTGTTCGGCGTGCACGAACAGCGTGTGTTGCTCGATCGGTTCGCCGTGCCAGCGCGGCAGCGTCTGCATGACCGGTTGCGCCGTCGTTTGCAGCCGCCATTCGTATTCAGGCAGTCCACGCGCGAAATCACGCAGCGTGAGCCACGCAAGCGCGCGGTTCATGTGCGCGGAGGCGAGGTCGGGGCGCAAGCGCAGCGCCTGATCGAATGCGCGTACAGCCGCGGCGTGTGCACCCAGTGCCTGGTGTGCGGCGCCCAGGCTCAGCCACGCGAGCGCGAATTGGGGATCGAGCCCGACCGCGCGCTCGAAATACGGCAGCGCCTGCGCATGGCGGCCCAACGGCGCGAGCGCGTTGCCGAGGCCGAAGATCGCGGGCGGCAGGTTCGGCTGCAAGGCGAGCGCCGCCTGGAACGAGGCGACCGCTTCCGCGTGGCGGCCGGTGGCGTCGAGCGTATTGGCGAGGTTGAAATGCGCGGCGACGAAGCGCGGCTCGGCGGCCAGCGCGGCGCGAAAGCACGGGATCGCCTCATCCGCGCGGCCGAGCGCGTTCAGCGACATGCCCATGTTGTTGAGCGCGCCCGCATGCCCGGGGCGCAATTCGAGCGCGCGCTGGAACGATGCGATCGCTTCCGTGTGGCGTCCGAGTGCATGCAACGCATTGCCGAGGTTGTTATGCGACGACGCGTCCTCCGGCTGCAGGCGCAACGATTTCTCGAACGCGTCGGCGGCGTCTTCGTGGCGGCCCGCCGCCGCGTACGCGTTGCCGAGGTTGTAATGCGCCATCGGGAAGGACGGCGCGAGCGTCAGCGCATTGCGAAATTGCTCGATCGCGTCGTCCAGTTTGCCGAGCGCCTTCAGCGCGTTGCCGAGGTTCAGTTGCAGCGCGGCGTCTTCCGGGCGCAGGTTCACCGCGCGCCGCACGAGCTCGGCGGCTTCGGCGTGCTGACCCTGCTGGTGGCGCAGTACGCCCAGCAGGTGCAACGCATCGACGTGCGCGGGATTGCCGTCGAGCGTCGCGCGATAGCCGCGCTCGGCGTCGTCGAGCCGGCCGTCACGATGCGCCGCGAAAGCGCGGTCAAATACAGGTTGCATGACGGAGGGATGGAATTTCGGGTGAGACGAACGCCGCATTTTCCCACACTCGCCGACGCTGCCCCGGATTTGACCTGGTGCGTCAACACCTATAACATGTGAATACCTGTTCATATGTATACCGGCATGCCGCCCGCTATGGCTTCCATCACATTGCCTGTCAGCTTAGAAGACCGTTCGGTGGACACGATCGTGCCGCTGGCCGATCTGTTCCGCCTGCTGGGAGACCCAACGCGCCTGCGCATCGTGCTCGCGTGTGTCGACGAGCGGCGCGCGGTCGGCGCGATTGCCGAGGCGCTGGGCTTGTCGCCGTCGCTGGTGAGCCACCATCTGCGCCTGTTGCGCGCGGCGCGCATCGTGCGCGCGGAGCGCCAGGGCAAGCAGGTGTTCTACCTCGCCGCAGACCGCCACATCAGCGCGATGCTGGCCGGCATGCTCGAGCATGTGGCCGAACCGCTCGCCGAATTACCTCTGGATCCGTCATGAAGAAAACCACCCCCCCGAACCCGGCCGCCGAAGAGCGCGACGACGACCACGCGCCGGTGTGGCTCGATGGGGCGCTTGATGGGGGCGATAGCGAAGATGCGCGAAGCGATGGCGAGGCCGGTGCCGACCCCGCTCATGCCGCTCATGCCGGGCATGAGCACGAACACGGACATGAGCACGGCGCGGCCCACACACATCCGGCCGATTCACAGGGTGCGGGCGATCGCGCGGAGCCTGGCCATCAACACAGCCAAGGCGGTGAAAGCCACGCCGGCCACCACCACAGCCACTCAGGCCGCCATCACCACGCTCACGCACCCGTCGAAGGCCACGGCCGCGCCTTCGCGCTCGCCGTCGCGCTGAACGTCGCGATCGTGGTGATTCAGGGCATCTACGGCGTGATCGCGCATTCCACCGCGCTGCTCGCCGACGCCGGCCACAATCTCTCCGACGTGCTCGGCCTGCTGCTCGCCTGGGGCGCCATATGGCTCACCACGCGTCGGCCGTCAGCTCGCTATACGTTCGGCTACGGCAGCTCGTCCATTCTCGCGTCGCTTGTCAATGCCGGACTGCTGCTGTTCGCGTGCGGCGTGATCGTCGCCGAGGCGATCGGGCGCTTGATGAACCCGGCGCCGGTCGCGGGGCTCACCGTGTTCGTCGTCGCGACGGTCGGCATGGTCGTCAACGGTATCTCCGCGTGGCTTTTCATGCGCGCTCAGAAGGACGACTTGAACATTCGCGGCGCCTTTCTGCATATGGCGGCGGACGCAGGCATCTCGGCGGCGGTCGCGATCAGCGGTCTGGTGATTCTCTACACCAACTGGACGTGGCTCGATCCGGCGATGAGCCTGCTCGTGGTCGCTGTGGTGGTGTACGGCACCTGGGGCCTGCTGCGCGATTCGGTGCGGCTCGCGCTCGACGGGGTGCCGGCCGGCGTCGATCTGCAACACATCCACGCGTATCTCGCCGGGCAGCCGGGCGTCACCGACGTACACGACCTGCACGTCTGGGCGCTGTCGACCACCGGCAATGCGCTCAGCGCGCATCTGGTGATGCCGGGGGGACATCCCGGCGACGAGTCGCTCGACGGCATGGTCGTCACGCTGCGCGAACGTTTTTCGATGCAGCATGCGACGCTGCAAGTCGACCTCGGCACCACCGAGCATCGCTGCGCGATGGATCATCCGCCGCACGCGCATTAAAGTCCCGCGGCATCCGCGCCCGCTCCGCAATTGATGCAGCGCACCGTCGAACGGCGTACGGGCGGCGTACACTAGAACGCACTGCTGCCTCCGGAGTTCCGCATGGACGCTGCTCGAAACGACGCGTCGCCGGTGCTGATCGTCGGCGCGGGTCCGACCGGACTCGCCGCGGCCATGAGTCTGGCGCGTGCGCACATCCCCGTGCGTCTGATCGACAAAGCGATGCAGCCGAACCCGCACTCGCGGGCCATCGGCATTCAGGCGCGCACGCTCGAACTGTTCGAGCAGCATCGGCTGATCGAGCCGTTTCTCGAGCTCGGTCATCGGGCGCGAATCGCCAATCTCTTTTCAAATGGGCAGCGCCTCGCGCGGCTCGATTTCGATCCGCTGCATACGCGCTATCCCTATCTGCTGTTTCTCGATCAGGCGATCACCGAACGCCTGTTGACCGAGCATCTGGCGACGTTCGGCGTGACGATCGAACGGGGCGTCGAACTGACGATATTCTCGCAAGGCGTGACCGGCATTCAGGCGACGCTGCGTCGCGCGGACGGTCACACGGAGACCCTGCATCCGTCGTACATGATCGCCGCCGACGGCGCGCATAGCGCGATCCGTCACCGGCTCGGTTTGAACTTTACGGGCAAGACTTTCGAGCAGAGTTTCCTGCTCGCCGACTTGCACGCTGAAACCGATTGGCCCGAAGACGAGTTCCATATCTTCGCTTCAAGCGAAGGTCTGGTCGCGCTGTTTCCGATGGGCCACGGCCGCCATCGTCTGATTGCCGATCATCCGGTCGAGCCCGCCGCTAGCGCTGCGCCCGCCACGCCCGCGGTGCTCGGCGAGCCGCCGCTCAACATCGTGCGTCCGCCGCCGCTCGACGAATGCCGGGCGCTGATCGCGCGGCGCGTCAATCAGCGGGTCGAGGTGTCGGACCTGGCGTGGTCGTCGTACTTCCATCTGAACAGCCGGATGGTGGAGAAGCTGCGCGTCGGGCGCGTATTCCTCGCCGGCGACGCTGCCCATGTGCACAGCCCGGCCGGTGCGCAAGGGATGAACACGGGCATTCAGGAAGCCTTCAACCTCGGCTGGAAGATCGCGCGGGTGCTCAACGGCGCGGCGCCGGACCGCCTGCTCGATACCTATCATCTGGAGCGGCATCCGATCGAGCGTGACGTGCTGCGGCAAACCGGCTTCATCACGCAGATGGCCGAGGCCGATCACGGACCGCTGAAGCTGCTGCGCGAGCGGGTGATGCCGGTGCTGGCCGCGCTCGGTCCGCTACGCGATGCGGCGCGTCTGACGATCAGCGAATTGTCGATCCAGTATCGGCGCAGTCCGCTGACGTTCGAGCGCGTACTCGACGGCGGCCCGCGCGCCGGCGAACGGGCGCCGGATGCGCTGGTGCATGTGGTGGACGGGCCGCTGGGACGCGCGCCCGGCGTCGGCTGCATTTTCGATCTGCACGACCCGGCATTCTTTTCACTGTTCCTGCTGGTGCCGCCTGTCCCCGCCGACGAAACGCCGCTCGATCCGGCCGCCAAACACGCGCCGCCGCCGGATGCGGAGCTGGAGCGGCTTGTCGCCGAGGTCGAGAAATTGTTGCCGGGCGCGGTGCGGATCTGGCGCGTGACGGATACGACGGGCGAGGGCGGCCCGCCGCTGGCCGAATCGTATGGCCGCACGCGGCCATCGTTCTATCTGGTGCGGCCGGACGGCTACGTCAGTGCACGCGGCCGCACCGGCTCGGATTTGCAAGGCTTGCTGCGGCACTGCGAGGCGTGGTTCGCCGTCGGCGGAGTGGTGCCGGAGCAGGCGGCCCTTTGAGCTAGCCGGCTCTGTCGCGCAACGCTCACTGAGCCGCCGGGGCCGCCTTGCGCGTTGCCTTACGCCTTACGCTTACGCGAAAGAAGAAGCGGCCGGCATCAGTTGATCGCGATGTTTGACGAGCGACTCTCTGACGATGTCCGATATCGCGATGCCGTTCGCATCCGGTTGGTCGAGCGTCGCCAGCAACGCGCGCCGCATGCGCGGCTCCCAGAAGCGGCGAATATGATCGGCGATGCCGGTCAGCGCCTCTTCGCGGTCCGGCATCGAATCGAAAAAATCGCCGATCCGGTTCGCCATGTCGATCAGGTTCTGGTCATCCATGGCTTGCCTCACTTACCCGACGTTGCATTGGCCAACTCACGCTGCTTCAGCAGATCGAGCTGCTCGGTGTTGAAGCGCGAATACTCCTGCTGCCACTGCGACGGCTGTTCGACCGGCATCACCTGCACCGCGGTGACCTTGTACTCCGGGCAGTTGGTGGCCCAGTCCGAGCTATCGGTGGTGATCACGTTCGCGCCCGATTCGGGGAAGTGGAACGTCGTGTAGACGACACCCGGCTGCATCCGCTCGGTCACCTTCGCGCGCAACACGGTCTGGCCCGCACGCGATTCGATGCCGACCCAATCGTCGGTTTTGATGCCGCGCTCTTCCGCGTCGTGCGGATGCAGCTCCAGACGGTCTTCGTCGTGCCAGCGCGAGTTCTCGGTGCGGCGCGTCTGCGCGCCGACGTTGTACTGCGACAGGATGCGGCCCGTGGTAAGCAGCAGCGGGAACTTGCGCGTGACCTTTTCAGGCGTTGCGATGAACTTCGTAATCACGAACTTGCCCTTGCCGCGCACGAAGGTGTCGATGTGCATGGTCGGCGTGCCGTCGGGCGCGTTCTCGTTGCAGGGCCACTGGATGCTGCCGAGCTCGTCGAGCTTTTTGTACGAAACGCCGTGGAAGGTCGGCGTGAGACGGGCGATCTCGTCCATGATTTCGGACGGATGCGCGTAGTCCATCTCATAGCCGAGCGCGCGCGCGAGCAGCACCGTGACTTCCCAGTCGGCGTAGCCCGGCACCGGTGGCATCACCTTGCGCACGCGCGAGATGCGGCGTTCCGCGTTGGTGAAGGTGCCGTCCTTCTCGAGGAACGACGAACCCGGCAACAGCACGTGCGCATACTTCGCGGTCTCGTTGAGGAAAATGTCCTGCACGACGATGCATTCCATCGACGACAGCGCCGCCGACACATGATGCGTGTTCGGATCGGACTGCACGATATCTTCGCCCTGGCAGTACAGGCCCTTGAAGGTGCCGTGCACCGCGGCGTCGAACATGTTGGGAATGCGCAGGCCCGGTTCCGGTTGCAGCGTGACGTTCCATGCTTCTTCGAACAGCGCGCGCGTGATCGAATCGCTGATGTGACGATAGCCCGGCAGTTCGTGCGGGAACGAGCCCATGTCGCACGAACCCTGCACGTTGTTCTGGCCGCGCAGCGGATTCACGCCGACGCCTTCGCGGCCGATGTTGCCGGTTGCCATCGCGAGGTTGGCGATGCCCATCACCATTGTCGAGCCTTGCGCGTGTTCGGTGACGCCCAAGCCGTAGTAAATCGCGGCGTTGCGGCCGGTGGCATAAATGCGGGCGGCGGCGCGCACTTCCTCGGCGGGCACGCCGGTGAGCGCCGCGGTGGCTTCCGGCGCATTTTCAGGCAACGCGACGAATGCTCGCCATTGCTCGAACGCACGCGTTTCGCAGCGCTCGGCGATGAAGGCTTCGTCGAGCAGGCCTTCGGTGACGATCACATGCGCGAGGGCATTGACCACCGCGACGTTGGTGCCCGGACGCAATTGCAGATGATGCGACGCCTTCACGTGCGGCGTATCGACGATATCGATGCGGCGCGGATCGACCACGATCAGCTTCGCGCCTTCACGGATGCGGCGCTTCATCCGCGAGCCGAACACCGGGTGGCCGTCGGTCGGATTCGCGCCGATCACCATGATCACGTCGGCTTTATCGACTGACGCGAAGGTCTGCGTGCCGGCCGATTCGCCAAGCGTCGTCTTCAGGCCGTAGCCGGTCGGCGAGTGGCACACGCGCGCGCAGGTGTCGACGTTGTTGTTGCCGAACGCGGCGCGCACGAGTTTCTGCACGAGATACGTTTCTTCGTTCGTGCAACGCGACGACGTGATGCCGCCGATCGAATCGCGGCCGTGCTTCGCCTGGATGCGGCGGAACTCCGACGCCGCGTAATTGAGCGCCTCTTCCCAGCTGACTTCGCGCCACGGATCAGTGATCTTCGCGCGGATCATCGGCTTGGTGATGCGGTCTTTGTGGGTCGCGTAACCCCATGCGAAGCGGCCCTTCACGCAGGCGTGGCCTTGGTTGGCCTGGCCGTTCTTGTGCGGCACCATTCGTACGACCTGGTTGCCCTTCATCTCCGCCTTGAACGAGCAGCCGACGCCGCAATACGCGCACGTCGTGACCACCGAATGCTCGGCCTGGCCGAGCATGATGACGGACTTTTCCTGCAAGGTCGCGGTCGGGCACGCGGCGACGCACGCGCCGCACGACACGCACTCCGATTCCATGAACGGCTGGTTTTCGCTGGCCGCGACGCGCGATTCGAAGCCGCGCCCGGCGATGGTCAGCGCGAACGTGCCTTGTGTTTCTTCACAGGCGCGCACGCAGCGATTGCAGACGATGCACTTCGACGGGTCGTACGTGAAGTACGGATTCGATTCGTCTTTCTTGTCCTTCAGGTGATTTGCGCCGTCAAAGCCGTAGCGCACTTCGCGCAGGCCGGTCACGCCGGCCATGTCCTGCAGTTCGCAGTCGCCGTTGGCGGGGCAGGTCAGGCAATCGAGCGGGTGATCGGAGATGTACAGCTCCATCACGTTGCGCCGCAGCGATTGCAGGCGATCGGTTTGCGTGCGCACTTTCATGCCGGCTTCGACCGGCGTCGTGCACGAGGCCGGATAACCGCGCTTGCCTTCGATTTCGACCAGGCACAAGCGGCACGAGCCGAACGGTTCGAGCGAATCGGTCGCGCAAAGCTTCGGCACGTTCACGCCGGCTTCCACGGCGGCGCGCATCACCGACGTGCCGGCCGGAACCGTCACCGCCTGGCCGTCGATTTCGAGCGTGACGTCGACGTCGGCATGGCGTAGCGGCGTGCCGTAGTCGGTGTCGTCGAAAAACGAGCGGGTCGCGCGTGGTTGCGCTTGCGATTTGCACGCGCAGTTGCCGGAACCGCAGCCACCGGCAGGGGAGTTGAGCACGTCGGACATATGAGGCTCCTGGGTCAGGCCGCGGCCGCTTTGGGCGCGTGATCGAGCACGTTATCGAGACCGAAATCTTCGGGGAAATGGTCGAGCGCGGACAGCACCGGGAACGGCGTCATGCCGCCCATCGCGCACAGCGAGCCGGACACCATCGTGTCGCACAGATCGCGCAGCAGCTGCACTTGCCGCGTCGAGGTGTCGCCGTTGCGAATCCGTCCGATGACTTCGACGCCGCGCGTCGAGCCGATCCGGCACGGCGTGCATTTGCCGCACGATTCCAGCGCGCAGAAGTGCATCGCGTACTGCGCGAGTTCGGCGAGATTCGAGGTGTCGTCATGCACGACGATGCCGCCGTGGCCGACCACCGCGCCGACGGCCGCATACGCCTCATAGTCCATCGGAATGTCCCACTGGCTTTCCGGCAGATAGGTGCCGAGCGGGCCGCCGACTTGCGCGGCGCGCGCCGGCCGCCCGCTTGCCGTGCCGCCGCCGTAGTCGTAGAGCAATTCGCGCAGCGTCACGCCGAACGCGAGTTCGACGAGGCCGCCTCGCTTCACATTGCCGGCGAGCTGGAACGGCAGCGTGCCGCGCGAGCGGCCCATGCCGAAGTCTTGGTAGAACGCGGCGCCGCGCGCGAAGATAATCGGCACCGTCGCGAGCGTGATGACGTTGTTGATCACGGTCGGCTGGCCGAACAAGCCGACCAGCGCCGGCACCGGCGGCTTCGCGCGGACGATGCCGCGCTTGCCTTCGAGCGATTCGAGCAGCGCGGTTTCCTCGCCGCATACGTAGGCGCCCGCGCCTTTCGCGACGAACAACTCGAAGCGATGCGCCGAGCCGAGCACGCTGTCGCCGAGCCAGCCGGCGGCGCGCGCTTTGGCAAGCGCGGCTTCGAGCGTCGCGATCGAGTGCGGATACTCGCTGCGCACGTAGATATAGCCGACCGTCGCGCCGGTCACGACGCCGGCGATGATCATTCCTTCGATCAGCACATACGGATCGCTCTCCATCACGAGACGGTCGGAGAAGGTGCCGGAATCGCCTTCGTCCGCATTGCAGACGATGTATTTCTGAGCCGCTCGTGCGCCGCGCACCGTGCGCCATTTGATGCCGGCCGGGAACGCCGCGCCGCCGCGGCCGCGCAGGCCCGATTCGATCAATGCTTCGCAGGCGGCGTCGCCGTCGGTGTTCAAGGCTCGCTGCAAGCCTTCGAGGCCGCCGTGCGCGACGTAGTCGTCGATGGACAGCGGATCGGTGATGCCGATGCGCGCGAAGGTCAGACGCTGCTGTTTCTTCAGATACGGAATCTCATCGACAACGCCCACGCGGCGCGCATGCTCGCAGCCTTCGATGAAACCGGCGTCGAACAGCGAGGCGATGTCGGTTTCTTCCACATTCGCATAGCCGATGCGGCCTTCGGCCGTTGCGACTTCGACAAGCGGTTCGAGCCACAACAGACCGCGCGAACCGTTGCGGACCAATTCGATTTCAATACCGCGGCGGGCGGCCTCGGTTTCGATCGCCTGCGCCAGTGCATCGGCGCCGAGCGCCAGCGCCGACGAATCACGGGGAACGTAAATGCGCGTCATGCCGTTACCTCCACGCATTTGCCGGCGGCGGCGAAGAGCGCGTCGAACTTTTGCGGCGTGACTTTCGCGTGCAGCGTGCCGTTGAGCATCATTGCCGGCGAGAGCGCGCATTGGCCGAGGCAATACACCGATTCCAGCTCCACCGTCGCGTCATGCCGATGCTCCGCATCGAAACGGCAGCCGGTGTGCGCCTCGATATGCTGCGCGAGTGCTTCGGTGCCGATGCTGCGGCACGCCTCCGCGCGGCACAACTGCACCGTGACGGGCGCGGCGGGCTGCGTGCGGAAGTGGTGGTAGTAGGTGATGACGCCGTGGACTTCCGCGCGCGACAGGTTCATTGCGCGCGCGAGCGGCGCAACCGTGTCAGGCGGCACGTAGCCGAGTTCATCCTGAATCGCGTGCAGTACCGCAAGCAGCGACATGCCCGGCTGGGCGTGACGTTGCACGAGTTGATCCGGCGCGATGGCGAGGGAATCGTCCAAGTGGGGGCTCCTCCAAAGTCATATATGCACTTGTTATTCATAATGAGTGCACTTATGCTTTGTATATTCGATATGGGATAGCGGAACGATAGGCGCGTGAAACGCCTCGTGCAATAGGAAAGAACAGAGCATATATGATCAGGATCGAGTGCCAGGCGCAGCTGGTCGTAAGGGGTCCGGACGGCCGTGAGGCAAGCCTGTCGGACGTGGTGCCGCTGCTTGCGCTGGTGGACGAGTCCGGCAGCATCGCGCAGGCGGCGACGCTTAAGGGTTTGTCCTACCGGCACGCGTGGGGTTTGCTGCGCAGCATCGAGGAGCGTTTGGGCGGCCCGCTGATCGCGAAGGAGCGTGGCCGCGGCTCGGTGCTGTCCGAACTCGGACAGGCGGTGCTGCGCGCGCAGCGTCTGTGCGGCGAGCGGCTGGACGGCAATATGCAGGCGCTCGCCAGCGAGGTCGCGAGCGATCTGAACCGCTGGCTGGCACCACCCGCCGACGATGTGCGGATTCACGCCTCGCACGGCTATGCCGTTGCTGCGCTGGTGACGGCGCTGGTCGCGAGCGATCTGCCGGTCGACATCAAGTACCGCGATAGCGCGGATGCTGTCAGTGCACTGGCGCGTGGCGAATGCGATCTGGCCGGCTTCCATTTGCCGCTCGGCGAGTTTCGCGCGGCGTGCGCCGACACGTATCGGCGCTGGCTCGATCCGCAACGTCACGTGCTCGTCCATCTGACGCGGCGCAAGCAGGGCCTGTTTCTCGGCAAGGGCAATCCGAAACGAATCGACGGTCTGAGCGATCTCGCGCGCGGCGATATCCGCTTCGTCAATCGTCAGCCCGGTTCCGGTACGCGGATGCTGCTCGACCTCGCGCTAAGGCAAGTCGGCGTGGATCCGGATCGGGTCAACGGCTATGCGTCGACGGAACTGACGCATTCGGCGATCGCCGCGTTTGTGGCGAGCGGCATGGCGGACGTGGGCTTCGGCGTCGAGCCGGCGGCGCATCACTTCGGGCTCGATTTCATTCCGATCGTCGACGAAGACTATTACTTCGCCTGCGACCGCGCGCGGCTGGAGCGCGCGCCGCTCGCGACGGTGATCGAACTGCTGCGCGGCGATGCGTTTCGCCACAGCGTCGAACAGCTCGAAGGCTACGATCCGCACGACTGCGGCAAGCTGCTCGATCTCGATGCTGGGCTTGGCGAAACAACGGTGTAAGCGGCTGTAAACATCAATGTGCCGTTGGCGCTGCATAGGGCGTCCGTTTGGGATACTCTCTCAACTTCCGCTTCCGCCTTGACCGCGCGCTGTGCCGCGCCGAATCCGATATGAAAGTTCTTCTTCACGCGTGTGCTGCCGTTGCGACGGCCGGGGTGCTTCTCGCCACCGTTTCCGTTGCTTTCGCACAGAATGCGCCGGGTGTGCCGGGAGGCATCCTGCAAGACGAGTTCCGGCTTGCCGAACATCCGCAAATGCCGTTTGCCGCGTCGGCGCCTTCGGATAAATATCAATCCGGCAAAAAATCAGCCATGCGCAAACGGGGTGATATGGGCGATCCAAACGGCTGTAATCTGCAGTGTCCTAAAGACTAGTGAATGGACAAATAAGCGGACGAACAAGCGTCTTCGTTTGGCGCTTCTTGCGTGGCGGTTATCGGTTAGGGTTTCGCCATGTGCCACATGTCCTTGAAGCCGTCCCCCTTCATGTCTCCCGCCTGCTTGTCGGCTGCATAGCGATACAGCGGATGGCCTTTGTACGCCCATTGCTGTTTGCCGTCGGCGGAAGGGATCAGCGTCCAGTCGCCCGACGGCTTGTCCGAAGGGCTCGCTACCGCAGCAGGCCAGTAGCTCATGCAGCCGCCGGTGCAGGCGCTCGTGCCGGGCGTGGTGTCTTTGTCGAAGGTGTAGAGCGTCATGCCGTCCGCGGTGACGAAACGGCCATCGACGACTTTTGGCGCCTCGGCGAAAGCGGCGTGTTGCAGTGCGAGCAGCGTGAGCGTGGAGAGGCAGAAGAGAGTCTTGCGCATGATGTCGGCTCCGGATTTTGGTGTTGGTCTCGCGCGGCACGCGGCGTGCGTGCGGGCGCGCGTGGGGAATAAACGACTGAACGCGTGCGTTTATTCCATTCGCGGCCTGGTTCGCCGCGGTGATGCTTGCCAGCAAAAAGGCCCGCTCAATGAAGCATTGAGCGGGCCTTCTGTTTTATAGGCGGTTTCCGTGCGCCGCGCTGTGCTTAGTGCGGCTCCGAGGATCGAGACAGTGCGGTGGCGGCCAGCTTGGCGAGGTGGAATCCGACCATCGGACGAGGTGTATGAGACGTGGATGGGGAAGGGCGCGATGCGAACTCGCGTGTGGCCGGTTTGCTTGTCGGCGAGCTACATGTTCAACCCGCTGCGGCGTTTTGTGAACCTCGCGCACGCCGTTTGCCGGATGCTGACGTCTGTGCGAGGCTGCGAGCCGGACCTGGTGGGCCAGGAAAACCTTGCCGGAGTTTGTATGCTGGATCACTAACGTGAGCCAAACTTACTCAATAAATGGCGCCACAATGCTATGCTGAGGCGCAAAACCGGCAGGTACCGTTTTCGAGCACTACCTAATTAATCCGGAGTTAGGCATGTTGAGAAAGGTAGTCGATCGCGCAAAACAGATCCGGCGCAGCGAGGGGTTCAAGCATTCCGTGGCCATGCCTAGCCGAATGTCGCTCCATGCCAAACAGCGTTTGAACAAGGGCGTGTTTGCAATCGAAATTCAGGAGAATTCCGGTTTTTTCTCCGCGATGCAGATGGTCCTGTTTATTCTGATGTATTGCGACGAGAAAAATCTGACGCCGCGCATTTCGGCGCGCGGAGGAATATATGGCGACCCCGAAGGAAAATTGGACTGGTTCGCGGCCTTCTTCGAGACCGTGCGGACACCGTCGGGCGTAACGCCGACACAAAATGTGAGGACGTCGACGGTTCGCGATCTGGTTCAGTTGGGCTTCCGCCAACGGTATGAACACCGGTTTCAACTCAAGAGCGCGAGCGAACTCTTTCACGCGCATTATCGACCGGCCGCGCACATCTTCGCCGAGGTCAAATCGATCTGTGAACGGCTCGAGATCGGCGCCTCAACCCTCGGCGCGCATTTCAGAGGCACGGATAAGAACCTGGAAGCCATGCCCGTTTCATGGGGAAACTTTTGCCGGCTGGTGGAATCGACGCTCGCGGAAAATCCGCATTTAACCAACATCTTCGTATCGAGCGACGAACAGGCGTTTATCGACTTTTTCGTCGCGTGGCCATTCAGCAAGCCAATCAAGGTAGCGCCCGCAAAATTACTCGCAAACGGCAGCACACCCATTCATTTCAGCGGCTATCCAGGACTTGAAATCGGCCGTGAGGCGCTGGTTTCCAGCCTGCTGCTTTCGAGTTGCGGGTTTCTCGTGAAAACGCCGTCTTATTTGTCCGCATGGTCCAAAATATTCAATCCGTCACTTCCGGTGAGGCTCGCGTCGCCCCCGCGTCCGGATGCGTTCTGGTTTCCCGACAGCCGGCTCTGGATCGAACAGGATGAGCGGAGCAGAGCCCTGTTTGATGGCCAGTAGCTCGAACATCGGCCGGTCGGGCGCCCCCTGGCGGTCGATGGTGATGTATGGGAATCACGGGCAGCAAAAAACCCCGCGAGGCGATGCCGGGCGGGGTTTTCTGGTAAAGGTTGGTGAACCTTGGGAGGGTATTTGGTGGAGGCGGCGGGAATCGAACCCGCGTCCAGAAGCACTCTACGACTAGTTCTACATACTTAGTTCTGTCTTTTGATTTAACCACCACGACGCGGACGAACACGCTGCGTGACGGCGATTCACTAGATTTTCGACCCGGGCGTCGTGACGCCGCCAAGGCTTAACTGACGTATATGACCTCTGTCGGTATTGCTACCGGTCTTGCGACTCTAACCCGTCAGTGAGCCAGGCAGAGGACGGCGGCCCTTAGGCTGCCAGTGCGAACGTTTCGTCGTTTGCAGTTACGTTTTTCCCATTGATTAACGAGGTGACGGGTCCTCGGTATGCCCTAGCCGCTTCGCAACCCCTGTCGAAACCAGGTCGCCCCCGCGGTTCGTTGCCCAAAATTCTGGGCCAACGTATATTTTACAATAGTTTGACGGCTGCGTCTTTGCTGATTGCCTCGTCGATCGCGGGTTGCTGTGCTGCGGCGGCGGGGCATCAGACAAGGTTCAGCCGATCTCGCGCAGCAGCTTCTGCAATTCGGCCGGCGACTGCACGACATGCTGTGCGTGCCACTGCGTCGGCGGGATATCGTTGCCGCAGTAGCCGTACGCAGCGGCCACGGTCTTCATACCGGCCGCAAAGCCCGCCTGTACATCGCGCAGGTCGTCGCCGACATAGACAATGCGTTCTGGCGCCAGATCCAGCTCGCGCGCGGCGTGCAGCAACGGTGCCGGATGCGGCTTCGAATGCGGTGTCGTATCGCCACTCACCACGCAGCCTGCGCGCTCTTCGAGACCAAGTTGCGCCACCAGCGGCTCAGTCAGCCGGGCCACCTTGTTTGTCACGATGCCCCAGCGCACACCGCGTTCGTCGAGCTCGTCGAGCAATTCGGGGATGCCGGGAAACAGGGTGGTCTCGATGCACAGGTCCGCTTCGTAATTGGCGAGAAACTCCTCGCGCATTGACGTGAACTCGTGGTTGTCGGGGCCGATGCCGAAGGCGCCGCCGATCAGTCCGCGCGCGCCCGCGGACGCGAGTGGCCGCAGGTCTTCGAGCGGCACCATTTCGAGGCCGCGGTCGTGGCGCATTTTGTTGACAGCGGCGGCGAGATCGGGCGCCGTGTCGGCGAGGGTGCCGTCAAGGTCGAACAGCACAGCCTCACAAAGACTGAGCGCGGTGTCGTCGTCTTCGCGTTGGGGCAGGGGCGTGGGATCGCTCATTGATTGGAAAGAGGTCGGGGCGGATCAGACGTCGCGGCGGCAAGCGAGCATGTAGTTCACGCTCGTGTCGGCGGACAGCGCGAAATGCTTGCTGAGCGGGTTGTACACGATACCTTTGATGTCGACCGTGCGCAGGTCGGCGGCGCGCACGAAGCCCGCCAATTCCGACGGACGGATGAAGCGCGCGTAGTCGTGGGTGCCCTTAGGCAACATCCGCGCGATGTATTCGGCGCCGATCACCGCGAATAGGTACGACTTCACGTTGCGGTTCAGCGTGGAGAAAAATACCCAGCCGCCGGGTTTGACCAATGTCTTGCAGGCGGCGACGATGGCGGCCGGTTCGGGCACGTGCTCGAGCATTTCCATGCAGGTCACGACGTCGTATGTGCCCGGTTCGCGGGCGGCGAGCGCCTCAGCGGCGATTTCCTCGTAACTAACGGTTACACCACTTTCAAGGCTGTGAAGATCTGCCACGCCTAGCGCCTGGCTCGACAGGTCGATTCCCTTCACATGCGCGCCCAGTCCCGCCATCGATTCCGACAGAATGCCGCCGCCGCAGCCGATATCCAGAACGCGTTTGCCGGCCAGATGCGCATGCGCGTCGATCCAGCTAAGGCGGATTGGATTGAGTTCATGCAGCGGCTTGAATTCGGCGTTAGGGTCCCACCAACGATGCGCGAGATCGCTAAATTTCTGCAGTTCGTGGGGATCGGCATTGGTCATGGGGAAGCTGCCTCGATGAGAGCGGTGAGCGGGCGCTCGAGGATAAACCCTGAGTATATAGGCCGACGGACGGGGCGGCAAAATGCCGCGCCGCGCTGCGTGGCCAGCTAGAGCGTTCGATTCCATTGCATTGCGCTTTTCGTCGAGCGACCCAGGCACGAGCCGTGCAACGCAAAGAACAACGGCATAAAAAAAGCCCCGCCGAAGCGAGGCTTTGATGCTGCGGTAATTTGTAGCTTACTGCTTCGAAGTACCGACAACTTCGACTTCCACGCGACGATCCGGTGCGAGGCAGGCGACGAGTTGCTTGTGGTTCTTCTGGTTGCAGCCGGTCGTGACCGGGTTGCGCTTGCCCTTGCCTTCCGTGTAGATACGGTTGGCTTCGATGCCCTTGCTCACCAGGTACGACTTCACAGCTTGAGCGCGGCGCAGCGACAGACGGTCGTTGTACTTGTCCGAACCGATGCGGTCCGTGTAACCCGTTGCAACGATAACTTCCAGGTTCAGGCCTTGGACCTTCGATGCGAGGTCGTCCAGCTTTTCCTTGCCAGCCGGCTTCAGGACAGCCTTGTCAAAGTCGAACAGCGCATCAGCTTGATACGTAATCTTTTGGCTCGTGATAGCCGGTGCAGCAGGTGCGACCGGAGCCGGCGGCGTCGGAGCCTGGGCAACCAGGGCGCCATCGCACTTAGCGTTGGCCGTTGCCGGCGTCCAGAATGCATCGCGCCAGCAAAGCTCGTTCGTGCCGTTCATCCACACGTATTCGCCGGTGCCATTCACCCAGTTGTCGTTCGTAGCTTGTCGCGACGCCGGCACCGATTGCGCCATGGCGGATGCAGCCATAACTGCGGTAGCTGCAATGAACGCGAGCTTTGAAAGTTTATTCATATTTCTCCTCTCGAAATTGAGATTACCGCAGGTTTACTGCGAGCCTGTTGACGAAGACAAGTCATACATTGCTCGAAGTATAACATCGGTGTAGAACAAAAAACGTGCTGTGTAGACTTCGAGCAGTGTCTAACTCTTTGTGCGTTGGCATTTTGCCATATCGTTCCCTTCCAACGATAAAAAAATCTGCCCCCGATCAAATCGCCCTCCAATTGTGGTGCATGCGCAACAGAAGCAATCGGCCGAAGGCACCGCCAGTCATGGCTGAGCGGCGGATTGGCCCACGCACAAATCGGGCCTGCCCCGGCTCAATGGCAGGTCGCCCAGGTGCCTTTCGCGTGCGCCTGCTAATAGGTATACGTACCCTCGTCGGGGGCGGATGCGCGGCATGTTAGAATCGCGTGATGCGTTGCGCCTGCAATGCTTACGCGAAGGCGCGGTGTTGTCGTCGTCTTCGCACGTAAAAGATACGGATAATGGATCAATTCGCCAAAGAGACTCTGCCAATCTCCCTAGAGGAGGAAATGCGCCGTTCGTATCTCGATTACGCGATGAGCGTGATTGTGGGGCGTGCGCTTCCCGACGTTCGCGATGGCCTGAAGCCGGTGCACCGGCGCGTGCTGTACGCGATGCACGAACTGAACAACGACTGGAACCGGGCTTACAAGAAGTCGGCGCGTATTGTCGGCGATGTCATCGGTAAATATCACCCGCACGGCGACACGGCTGTCTACGACACGATCGTCCGGATGGCGCAGGATTTCTCGCTGCGCTACATGCTGGTGGACGGTCAGGGCAACTTCGGCTCGGTCGACGGCGACAACGCCGCGGCCATGCGGTACACCGAAATCCGCATGGCGAAGATCGGCCACGAACTGCTGGCCGACATCGACAAGGAAACGGTCGACTTCACGCCGAACTACGACGGCAGCGAAAACGAGCCGGCCATTCTGCCGGCGCGCATTCCCAATCTGCTGATCAATGGCTCGTCCGGTATTGCGGTCGGCATGGCGACCAATATCCCGCCGCACAATCTCAACGAAGTCGTCGACGCGTGTCAGCATCTGCTGAAAAACCCGGAAGCGACGATCGACGAGTTGATCGAGATTGTCCCGGCGCCCGATTTCCCGACCGCCGGCATCATCTACGGCGTGGCCGGTGTGCGCGATGGCTATCGCACCGGCCGTGGCCGTGTGGTGATGCGCGCGCTCACGCACTTCGAGGAAATCGACCGCGGCCAGCGCATGGCGATCATCGTGGATGAGTTGCCGTATCAGGTGAACAAGCGCTCGTTGCTGGAGCGTATCGCCGAACTGGTCAACGAGAAGAAGCTCGAAGGCATCTCCGATATCCGCGACGAATCCGACAAGAGCGGTATGCGCGTCGTGATCGAACTCAAGCGCGGCGAGGTGCCTGAGGTCATCCTCAACAATCTGTATAAGGCGACCCAGCTTCAGGACACCTTCGGCATGAACATGGTCGCGCTGGTCGACGGCCAGCCGAAGCTGCTCAACCTGAAGGAAATGCTGTCGTGCTTCCTGTCGCATCGCCGGGAAGTGTTGACGCGGCGCACTGTATACGAACTGCGCAAGGCGCGCGAACGCGGTCACGTGCTCGAAGGTCTGGCGGTTGCACTCGCCAACATCGACGATTTCATCGCGATCATCAAGGCCGCGCCGACTCCGCCGATCGCTAAGCAGGAATTGATGGCGCGTCCGTGGGATTCGTCGCTGGTGCGGGAGATGTTGGCGCGCGCGGAGACGGAAAACGCCTCAGCCGGCGGCCGCGAAGCGTATCGCCCTGACGGTTTGAATCCGGCGTTCGGCATGCAGGCCGACGGCCTCTACCGCTTGTCCGACACACAGGCTCAGGAAATCTTGCAGATGCGTCTGCAACGCCTGACCGGTCTGGAGCAGGACAAGATCATCGGCGAGTACCGCGAAGTGATGGCGCAAATCGCCGATCTGCTGGACATTCTGGCCCGCCCGGAACGCATTACGGCGATCATCGTCGGCGAACTGACGTCGATCAAGGCCGAATTCGGCGACGCGCGCCGCTCGAAGATCGAACTGAACGCGACCGAACTGAACACCGAAGATCTGATCACGCCGCAAGAGATGGTTGTGACCATGTCGCACACCGGTTATGTGAAATCGCAGCCGTTGTCCGAATATCGCGCGCAAAAGCGCGGCGGCCGCGGTAAACAGGCGACTTCCATGAAGGAAGACGACTGGATCGACACGCTCTTCATCGCGAATACGCACGATCACATTTTGTGTTTCTCGAACCGCGGCCGCGTGTATTGGGTCAAGGTTTATGAGGTGCCGCAAGGTTCGCGGAACTCTCGCGGCCGTCCGATCGTCAATATGTTCCCGTTGCAGGACGGCGAGAAGATCACGGTCGTGTTGCCGGTCAAGGAATTCTCGGCCGACAAGTTCGTGTTCATGGCCACCGCGTTAGGAACGGTAAAGAAGACGCCGCTGGAAGCCTTCAGCCGGCCGTTGCGCAAGGGTATTATTGCAGTCGGTCTGGATGACGGCGATTACCTGATCGGCGCCGCCATCACCGACGGCCAGCATGACGTGATGTTGTTCTCGGATTCGGGCAAGGCGGTGCGTTTCGACGAGAACGACGTGCGTCCGATGGGCCGCGAGGCGCGCGGTGTGCGCGGCATGCAGCTCGAAGACGGTCAGAATGTCATTGCGCTGCTGGTGGCTGGCGACGAGCAGCAGTCGGTGCTCACCGCAACCGAAAACGGCTTCGGCAAGCGCACCCCGATCACCGAGTACACGCGCCACGGGCGCGGTACGAAGGGGATGATCGCGATCCAGACGTCGGAGCGTAACGGCAAGGTGGTCGCCGCCACACTGGTGGATCCGGAAGCGCAGATCATGCTGATCACCAATACGGGCGTGCTGATCCGCACGCGCGTGTCGGAAATTCGGGAAATGGGGCGCGCAACCCAAGGTGTTACACTCATCAGCCTTGACGAAGGAACCAAGCTTTCAGGTCTGCAACAGGTTGCCGAGGCGGAAGCGGATGTGGATGTCGAAGGTGACGCCGAAGGTCCCGCTGAAAGCGACAACGGCGGTGAAGACGGTGGTGCAGTCTGATTCGCGTCGGCGGCTCTCAGTCTCAGTTATTGGGTGAAAGCTGCGCAGGGAAAAATGGCGTATCGGGCCGATACGTATCCCGCGCAGCTGGTAGTTCAAGTTAATTTCTCTTAGGGAGTAGTGATGCAAAAACGATTCAAACAACTGATGTTGCTGGCTGCACTCGTGCCGACCTTTGCTATGGCTCAAGCGCTTCAGAGCCAGGCTCCGGCGGCTCCGGCTGCTGCGGCGGCACCGGTTGATCCGGCCAAGCAGGCTGCTATCAAGGACCTGCTGGACGCAATCGACGCACAGAAGCTCGTCGGCGCCATCGGCAACAGCGCGCAAATGCAAGCCAAGCAACTGGTTCCGGCTATCCTGTCGGACGCCCTGAGCGAAAACAAGACGATGACGGACAAGCAGAAGCAGGCTTCCGTCCCGACGCTGCAAAAGAACGCAGTGCCGAAGCTGGTTGACGGCGCGGGCCAGGTGTTCGCAACGGACGGTTTCCGTCAAGACGCAATGCAAGCTCAGTACGACGCATACGCGAAGTACTACAGCACGTCGGAAATCAAGGACCTGACCACGTTCTACAAGAGCCCGACCGGCCGCAAGTTCATCCAGGTGCAAGACCAGGTTGGCCGCGACGTCGTGAATGGCTTGATGCAAAAGTACATGCCGCAATCGATCAAGGCAACGCGTGACCAGGCCGACAAGGAAGTCGCGTCGGTCAAGCCGGCTAAGTAAGCTCAGGTCGAAGGCTACGCTGACATCGCGCTAGCCGCCGGTCGGTACGCTTCACAGCGTCCGGGTTTGGCGGGTTGGCGGTGACAATGCGATAATGGCTGTTTGCGCACACGCGCAGACGGCCATTTTCTTTTTGGGCGCGAAATCGTCGTCAAACTCGCGTTGTCAGATTCGCGATGCCAGCTTCACGATGTTGAGCTTCGCGATTGCCAACTTCGCCGATTTTTACGCGATTTACGTTTTTCGCGCCTGCTTCCGGGGATCCCACGATGCGCGTCTTTAATTTCTCCGCCGGCCCTGCGGCCATGCCAGAAGAAGTGCTGCGCCAGGCAGCCGACGAGATGCTCGATTGGCAAGGCAGCGGCATGAGCGTGATGGAAATGAGCCATCGCGGCAAAGAGTTCATGTCGATCCACGAGGAAGCGCTGGTCGATTTGCGCGAGTTGCTCGAGGTGCCGGCCAGCCACCGTATCCTGTTCCTGCAAGGCGGCGGTTTGGGCGAAAACGCGATCGTGCCGATGAATCTGCTCGGCGCGAAACCGCGTGCGGACTACGTTGTAACGGGTTCGTGGTCGCAGAAGTCGTTCAAGGAAGCGCAAAAGTACGGCACCGTGCATCTGGCGGCGAGCGGCCAGACGGCGGACGGCTTCACGCGCGCGCCAGCGCGCTCCGAATGGCAACTGTCGGACGATCCGGCTTACGTGCATCTGTGCACCAACGAGACGATCCACGGCGTCGAGACCTTCGAGATCCCCGATATGGGCGATATTCCGCTGGTCGCGGACGTGTCGTCGCACATCCTGTCGCGCCCGATGGACATTGCCAAATACGGCGTGCTATACGGCGGCGCGCAGAAGAACATCGGCATGGCGGGCGTGACGGTCGTGATCGTGCGCGAAGATATGCTGGATCGCGCGCAGTCGATCTGCCCGTCGGCGTTCGAATGGAAGACCGTCGCTGAGAACAATTCGATGTACAACACGCCGCCCACCTACGCGATCTACATCGCCGGGCTGGTGTTCAAGTGGTTGAAGAAACGGGGCGGCCTTGCCGCGATGGAAGCGCGTAACCTCGAAAAGTCGAAGCTGTTGTACGACGCGATCGATTCGAGCCGCTTCTATCTGAACAAGGTCGAGCGTGGCTCGCGCTCGCGGATGAACGTACCGTTTTTCCTCGCCGACGAGTCGCGCAACGAAGATTTCCTGGCCGGCGCGAAAGCGCGGGGAATGGTGCAGCTAAAGGGCCACAAGTCCGTCGGCGGCATGCGGGCGTCGATTTATAACGCCGTCCCGCTCGAAGGCGTCAAAGCGCTTGTCGAATACATGAAGGAATTCGAACAGCGCAGCGCCTGATCGTTTCAGACATTCAGGCGCGCGCATCCTTTCCAGTAGTTTCCCGGCAGGGCCGTTTTCACGCATGGACGACGAACTCAATACCCGACTCAAACCCCTTCGCGAGCGCATCGACGCGCTCGACGCGCAGCTGATCGCGCTGCTCAATCAGCGGGCGGCGGTCGCGCTCGAAGTGGGCGAGGTCAAGAAGCATTTCAACGCGCCGGTGTTCCGCCCTGAGCGTGAACAGCAGGTGATCGCGCGCTTGCAGGACATGAGCGAAGGGCCGCTCGCGAGCGAGCATATCAGCGCGATCTGGCGCGAGATCATGGCCGCGAGCCGCGCGCTCGAAAAACCCATCAAGGCTGCGTATCTCGGCCCGGTCGGCACCTATAGCGAGCAGGCGATGCACGAGTACTTCGGTCATTCGATCGAAGGCTTGCCATGCCCGTCGATCGACGAAGTGTTTCGCTCAGTCGAAGCGGGCGCCGCGGAATTCGGCGTCGTGCCGGTCGAGAATTCGACCGAAGGCGCAGTGTCGCGCACACTCGATCTGCTGCTGCAAACGCAGCTCACGATCGGCGGCGAACTGGCGCTGCCGATTCACCACAATCTGTTGACGCTGAACGGCGGCCTCACCGGCGTGACGCGCGTGTGCGCACATGCGCAGGCGCTCGCCCAATGCCAGCGCTGGCTTTCCACGAACGCGCCGCATCTGGAGCGCCAGGCGGTGTCGAGCAACGCGGAAGCGGCACGCATGGCTGCGGACGATCCGACAGTCGCGGCCATCGCCGGCGATCGCGCCGCGACGCACTACGGCTTGCAGGTGGCATTCGCGTTGATCCAGGACGATCCGCACAACCGCACGCGCTTCGTGATGATCGGCAAGGAGCGGGCCGGCGTCAGCGGGCACGACCAGACGTCACTGATCGTTTCGGTGGCGAACGAGCCGGGCGCGGTATTCAAGCTGCTCGAGCCGCTCGCGCGCCACAGCGTATCGATGACGCGTTTCGAATCGCGTCCGGCGCGCGTCGGCACGTGGGAGTACTACTTCTACATCGACGTCGAGGGCCATCGCGACGATCCGGCGGTCGCCGCCGCGCTCGCCGAACTCGGCCAGAAGGCCGAGTTCCTGAAGATACTCGGCTCGTATCCGCGCGCCCGCTAATGCCTCGCTAATGGCACTCGAGCGCGCCGGCCGCGCATTCATTTACTAAATAGTTGTTCGGAGATTTCATGACAGCGTCCTTCGGTCCTTCCTATGTGCGCGCGATTGCGCCTTACATCGCCGGCAAACCGATTTCGGAAGTGGCACGCGAGTTCGGCCTCGACGAAGCGACCATCGTGAAGCTGGCGTCGAATGAAAATCCGCTCGGCATGCCGGAGTCGGCGCAGCGCGCCATGGCGCAGGCCGCCAGCGAACTCGGCCGCTATCCGGATGCGAACGCGTTCGAACTGAAGGCGGCGTTGAGCGAGCGCTACGGCGTGCCGGCTGATTGGGTCACGCTTGGCAACGGCAGCAACGATATCCTCGAAATCGCTGCGCACGCGGTGGTGGAGAAGGGCCAGTCGGTCGTGTACGCGCAGTATTCGTTCGCTGTGTACGCACTGGCCACGCAAGGCGTGGGCGCACGCGCGATCGTCGTGCCGGCCGTCAAGTACGGCCACGACCTCGATGCGATGCTCGCCGCGATCACTGACGATACGCGCCTGATCTTCGTCGCGAACCCGAACAACCCGACCGGCACGTTCATCGAAGGCCCGAAACTCGAAGCGTTTCTCGACAAGGTGCCGCGTAACGTGGTCGTCGTGCTGGATGAGGCGTACACCGAATATCTGCCGCGAGAAAAGCGCTACGACTCGATCGCGTGGGTGCGCCGTTATCCGAATCTGCTGGTGTCGCGCACGTTCTCGAAGGCGTTTGGTCTGGCCGGCTTGCGCGTCGGCTTCGCGATCGCTCAGCCCGAATTGACCGATCTGCTGAACCGTCTGCGTCAGCCGTTCAACGTGAACACGCTGGCGCAAGCCGCGGCGATCGCGGCGCTGAACGACAAGGCGTTTCTGGAAAAGAGCGCGGCGTTGAATGCGCAAGGCTACCGTCGCCTGACCGAAGCATTCGACAAGCTCGGCCTCGAATATGTGCCGTCGGACGGCAACTTCGTACTGGTGCGTGTCGGCAACGAAGACGCAGCCGGCAATCGCGTCAACCTCGAATTGTTGAAGCAGGGCGTGATCGTTCGACCGGTCGGCAATTACGGTTTGCCGCAATGGCTGCGCATCACGATCGGCCTGCCGGAAGAAAACGAAGCGTTCCTTGCGGCGCTTGAGAAAACGCTCGCCACCGCATAAGCGGTAGACCTTGACCCGCGCGCCTGGATTGATCTGCGGCGCGCTTTTTTCTGTGATCGACGTGGCCGCGTTCTCTTTTAACAAACTGGTGATTTTCGGTGTCGGCCTGATCGGCGGATCGCTCGCTCGCGCGTTGCGCGAGCGCGGCGACGCGGCAGGCGCGCGCACGGTGATCGGGGTCGGGCGTTCGCCCGCGTCGACCGCGCGAGCGCTGGAATTGGGCGTAATCGACGGAACTGCGGCGCTGAATGACGATGCCGCGTTGCGTGAAGCATTGTCCGGCGCAGATCTCGTGTTGCTTGCCGCGCCTGTCGCGCAGACTCAGCCGCTGCTCGAACGCATCGCGCCGTTTCTCGACGCGGGCACGATCGTCACGGACGCAGGCAGCACCAAATCCGACGTGGTCGCCGCTGCTCGGGCGGCGCTCGGTGCGCGGATCAGCCAATTCGTGCCGGGCCATCCGATTGCCGGGCGTGAGTCGAGCGGGGTGGATGCCGCCTTGCCCGACCTGTATGTGAACCGCAACGTCGTGTTGTGCGCGCTGCCGGAGAGCGTGCCCGAGGCCGTCGCGCGGGTTACCGCGATGTGGGCTGCCACCGGCGCCGCCGTGCACGAGATGACGCCGGAGCAGCATGACCGCGTGTTCGCGTCGGTCAGCCATTTGCCGCACGTGTTGTCGTTCGCGCTGGTCGAACAGATTCTCAATTCGCCTGACGCCGCGCTGAAATTTTCATTTGCTGCCGGCGGCTTCCGCGATTTCACGCGGATCGCTGCGTCGAGCCCGGAAATGTGGCGCGACGTGTGCGTCGCGAATCGCGTCGCGCTGCTCGACGAACTCGATGCCTACGCGGCGGTGCTCGCGCGCTTGCGGGCGGCGATCGAGGCTGCCGACGGCGCCGCGCTCGAAGCCGTGTTCGCGCGCTCGCGTGTCGCGCGCACCGAGTGGCAGGAACAGCGCGGTGCGGCTGTCGCGCCCAGCGACGCCTTGAAATAACCGGAAACTGGACTCAATCATGGAATTCCTCGATCTCGGACCGTTTTCCCGTGCGTCCGGCACGATTCGTCTGCCAGGCTCGAAGAGCATTTCGAACCGGGTGTTGCTGCTCGCGGCGCTCGCCGAAGGCGAAACGACCATTACGAATCTGCTCGATTCGGACGACACGCGCGTGATGCTCGACGCGCTCGAAAAGCTCGGCGTGCGCCTGAAGCGCGACGGCGACACCTGCGTCGTAACCGGCACGCGTGGCGCGTTCACCGCTCGTACCGCCGACCTGTTCCTCGGCAACGCGGGCACGGCGGTGCGTCCGCTGACGGCAGCGCTCGCGGTCAACGGCGGCGACTATCGCGTGCACGGCGTGCCGCGCATGCACGAGCGGCCGATCGGCGATCTGGTCGACGGCCTGCGGCAGATCGGCGCGAAGATCGACTACGAAGCGAATGAAGGCTATCCGCCGCTGCGGATTCGCCCGGCGCAGATTTCTGCTGACGCGCCGATCCGCGTGCGCGGCGACGTGTCGAGCCAGTTCCTCACCTCGCTGTTGATGACGCTGCCGCTGTTGCGCACCGAAAGCGGCGTCACGACCGTGCAGGTTGACGGCGAACTGATCTCGAAGCCGTATATCGAGATCACGATCAAGCTGATGGAGCGCTTCGGCATCAAGGTCGAGCGCAACGGCTGGCATCAGTTCGTGGTGCCGGCCGGCCGGCGCTATCAGTCGCCGGGCACGATCATGGTGGAAGGCGATGCGTCGTCGGCGTCGTATTTTCTGGCGGCCGGCGCGCTCGGCGGCGGGCCGCTGCGGGTGGAAGGCGTCGGCCGGGCCAGCATCCAGGGCGACGTCGGTTTTGCCGATGCGCTGATCAAAATGGGCGCGAACCTGCAGATGGGCGACGACTGGATCGAAGTGCGCGGCGTCGGCCATGACAGCGGCAAGCTCGAGCCGATCGACATGGACTTCAACCTGATTCCCGACGCGGCGATGACCATCGCCGTCGCCGCGCTGTTCGCCGATGGCACGACCACGTTGCGCAACATTGCCAGCTGGCGCGTGAAGGAAACCGACCGGATCGCCGCGATGGCAACAGAACTGCGCAAGGTCGGCGCGAAAGTGCGGGAGGGCGAGGATTTCCTCGTCGTTACGCCGCCTGAAAAACTGATTCCGAACGCCTCGATCGACACTTACGACGATCACCGCATGGCGATGTGCTTCTCGTTGGTGAGTCTCGGCGGCGTGCCGATCCGGATCAACGACCCCAAATGCGTCGGCAAGACGTTCCCCGATTATTTCGAGCGCTTTATCGCGCTCGCTCAACCCTGATTCGTCCCCGAATCGACTGACGTGCGACTTTTTCGATGAAACCGACCCGTCCCTTTCACCAGACGCCCGTCATTACGATCGACGGCCCGAGTGCCTCCGGCAAAGGCACCGTGGCCGCGCTGGTTGCCGCGAGCCTCGGCTTCCACCTGCTGGATAGCGGCGCGCTGTACCGGCTCGCCGCGCTCGCCAGCATGCGCTACGACATTGCGCCGGACGATGCCGACGCGCTTGCAAAGCTGATTGACGACCTGCATATCACGTTTCGCGAGGGCCTCGCGCAGCTCGACGGCGTCGACGTATCCGCCGACATTCGCGCGGAGGAGGTCGGCAGCCGCGCCTCCGCGATCGCCGTGCACGCGCCCGTGCGCGCCGCGCTGGTGGCGCGTCAGCGGGCTTTTCGCAAGGAGCCGGGGCTGGTCGCCGACGGCCGCGACATGGGCACGGCGATCTTCCAGGACGCGATTCTGAAGGTGTTCCTGACAGCCAGCGTCGAGGCCCGCGCTGCGCGCCGGCATAAGCAATTGATCCAAAAAGGATTTTCTGCTAATATAGATGACTTGCTCCGGGATTTGCGTGAGCGCGATGAGCGTGACAGTCAGCGCGCAGCCGCGCCGCTCAAGCCCGCAGCAGATGCAAAGCTGCTTGATACCTCCGCGTTGTCGGTCGACCAGGCGGTCGAACAGGTGGTGCAGTGGTATGAAGCTTTAGTCCCGCATGCTTGATGAATGTACGAATTGCGCATAAGCCGCGGGCGCAGTAGAAGTTCTGTTGTCAGTAGGTGCTCCGCGATGGTCGTGGAGCGTGTATTAACCCCTTAACCCCGCGTGGCATTCGCATTCTTGCCGAAGTTGCTGACCGTCCGGCCAGCCGGGCACCGCGAGAACCATGCAAATTTTGATTTTTATGTCCGACCTGCAAACCTCTACCCCGAATACCGAATCTTTTGCGGCTCTGTTCGAAGAGTCGCTGACCAAGCAAGACATGCGCGCTGGCGAAGTGATCTCCGCCGAAGTCGTGCGCGTTGACCACAACTTCGTGGTCGTCAACGCTGGTCTCAAGTCCGAAGCCTACATCCCGCTCGAAGAGTTCCTGAACGACGCGGGCGAGGTAGAAGTGCAGGCGGGCGACTTCGTTTCCGTCGCGATCGACGCGCTGGAAAACGGCTATGGCGACACCATCCTGTCGCGCGACAAGGCGAAGCGTCTGGCTTCGTGGCTGTCGCTGGAAAAGGCGCTCGACAACAACGAACTCGTGACCGGCACGATCACGGGCAAGGTCAAGGGCGGCATGACCGTCATGGTCAACGGCATCCGCGCGTTCCTGCCGGGTTCGCTGGTTGACACGCGTCCGGTCAAGGACACGACCCCGTACGAAGGCAAGACCCTCGAATTCCGCGTCATCAAGCTCGACCGCAAGCGTAACAACGTCGTGCTGTCGCGCCGCGCTGTGATCGAAGCGACCCAAGGCGAAGAGCGCGCAAAGCTGCTCGAAACGCTGAAGGAAGGCGCGATCGTCGAAGGCGTGGTGAAGAACATCACCGATTACGGCGCATTCGTGGACCTCGGCGGTATCGACGGTCTGCTGCACATCACCGACATCGCATGGCGTCGTGTGCGTCACCCGAGCGAAGTGCTGTCGGTTGGCCAGGAAGTCACCGCGAAGATCCTCAAGTTCGATCAAGAGAAGAACCGCGTTTCGCTGGGCATCAAGCAACTGGGCGACGATCCGTGGGAAGGCATTTCGCGCCGCTACCCGTCGGGCACGCGCCTGTTCGGTAAGGTCACCAACATCACCGACTACGGCGCATTCGTCGAAGTGGAATCGGGCATCGAAGGCCTCGTCCACGTGTCGGAAATGGACTGGACGAACAAGAACGTTGCACCGTCGAAGGTTGTGCAGCTGGGCGACGAAGTCGAAGTCATGGTTCTCGAAATCGACGAAGACCGCCGCCGTATCAGCCTCGGCATGAAGCAATGCAAGCCGAACCCGTGGGACGACTTCAGCCGCAACTTCAAGAAGGGCGACAAGCTGCAAGGCGCAATCAAGTCGATCACCGACTTCGGCGTCTTCATCGGTCTGCCGGGCGGCATCGACGGTCTGGTTCACCTGTCGGACCTGTCGTGGAGCGAAACGGGCGAAGAAGCTGTTCGCAAGTACAAGAAGGGCGACGAAGTGGAAGCAATCGTTCTCGGCATCGACGTCGAGAAGGAACGCATTTCGCTGGGCATCAAGCAGCTCGAAGGCGACCCGTTCAGCAACTTCGTTGCAATGAACGACAAGGGTTCGATCGTCGACGGCGTGGTCAAGACGGTGGACGCGAAGGGTGCAGTGGTTCAGCTGTCGGCGGAAGTCGAAGGCTACCTGCGCGCTTCGGAAATCGCCCAGGACCGCGTGGAAGATGCTCGCAACGTGCTGAAGGAAGGCGACAAGGTCAACGCGATGATCATCAACATCGATCGCAAGTCGCGTGGCATCAACCTGTCGATCAAGGCCAAGGACTCGGCCGAACAGCAGGAAGCGATTCGTGGCCTCGCGTCGGACAACAGCTCGGCTGCAACCGGCACGACGAACCTCGGCGCGCTGTTGAAGGCCAAGCTCGACGGCCAGAACCAGTAAGCTCTGAGAGGTCTGCTGCAGTATGACCAAATCGGAATTGGTCGCCCAGCTGGCTACGCGATTTCCGCAACTTGTCCTCAAGGATGCGGATTTCGCGGTGAAGACGATGCTTGATGCGATGTCGGAGGCGCTTGCCAACGGTCATCGCATCGAAATTCGCGGCTTCGGCAGCTTCGGCCTCAATCGTCGTCCTTCCCGCGTCGGGCGTAATCCGAAGTCGGGCGAGAAGGTGCTGGTACCTGAGAAGTACGTACCGCACTTCAAGCCTGGCAAGGAATTGCGCGAGCGGGTCGATCGGCGTGCGGGCGAGCCGTTGAAGGCCGAAGAGCCGGATGACGATCTGTAAAACCTCGCTGTGCGGTTCGTAGCGTGGCATCGGTAGCGTCAGCGGCCAAAGCCAGACGGCAAAAGACCAGAAAAAGCGCCTTCGGGCGCTTTTTTTTCGTCTGCATTTTCGTTTGTACGCTGGATGCGGCGTGTAGAGGCGCACGGCGCATCCTGAAACCAAACATGCCCGCGAATGCATTCGCTTGCGGCAAGATAAAACTCGCGTAAGTCCGCAATCAGCCAGTTCCTGCCCAGCCGCGAGGGCTTCAATTACAATACGGGTCACTTCGGCGCGGGCAACACCGTGGCGCGACGCGTCATCAAGCCGGCGTCACCCCGCAACTGCCGTCAAGAGACCTATTCATGAAATTTATCGTCTGGCTGATCCGTGTACTGGTGTTCGTGCTGCTGCTGGTGCTCGCGCTCTCCAATACGCAACCCGCTACGCTGAATTTCCTCGCTGGCTACGCCTGGTCGGCTCCGTTGATCCTGATCGGCCTTGCCTTCTTCGTGGTTGGGCTGCTGGCCGGGTTGGTGTCGTCGATGCCGGCCATGGTGCGCTTGCGTATGGAGAACGGCCGGCTCAAGCGCGAGTTGCGGGTAGCGCGCGAAACACCGGTGGTGGTCGAACAGCCGCCGATGCCGCCGCTGATCTAAGTTTTCTTCCGCCGCGTGTACTGACCGTGCGCGCGGCTTTCCGTTTTTGCCTTCCCGCTCGTTTGCATTAATCGCATGGATCTAGACTTCTGGTGGCTGCTTGCCGTACCCGTCGCTTTCGCGTTCGGCTGGATGGCCGCGCGCTACGACCTCAAGACGCTGCTGTCTGAAAGCGCCAACCTGCCGCGTTCGTATTTCCGTGGCCTGAATTTCCTGCTCAATGAGCAGCCGGATCAAGCGATCGATGCGTTCATCGAAGTGGTCAAGCTCGACCCGGAAACGGTCGAGTTGCACTTCGCGCTGGGAAATCTGTTCCGGCGCCGCGGCGAGACCGACCGCGCGATTCGCGTGCATCAGAACCTGCTGAGCCGAGCCGATCTGCCTGTCACCGAGCGCGATCACGCGCTGTACGAATTGGGCCAGGACTTCCTCAAGGCGGGCCTGCTCGATCGCGCGGAGGAAACTTTCCGCTCGCTCGAAACGGGCGACTATGCGTTGGGCGCCCAACGCGCGCTGCTGACGATCTACGAAATCGAGAAAGACTGGGTCAAGTCGATCGACACCGCGCGTCATCTGGAAACGATGGGCGCTGAATCGCTCGACAAGGAAATCGCGCAATTCCATTGCGAACTGGCCCAGGAAGCGCTGCAACAGAAGAACCCGGACGAAGCGCGCCGTCAGCTTGGCTTTGCGTTGAAGGCCAATCCGACTAACGTGCGCGCCACGATCCTGTTCGGCGACGTCGATGCGACAGGCGATGCGCAAGAGGCCGCCATTACCCAATGGCGGCGCGTCGAGGAACAGAATCCGGCGTATCTGCCGCTCGTCGCCGAAAAGCTGATGAAGGCCTACGAAGCGCTCGGCCGCCCGCAAGAGGGTGCCGATCTGCTGACCACGTGGGTGGATCGCTATCCGTCGAACGATCTGCTCGACGTCGCGTATCAGCACGTCGCGGCGTTGCGCGGTCCCGACGCCGCTCATGCGCTGGCGCGCTCGCAGATGCAGAAGTCACCTAATCTGGCAGGTATGACGCGTCTTCTGGAAGCGCAGCAAGCCGTCGCGGAAGAGCCGCGGCGCAGCGAGCTCGAGCTGATGCGCACGCTGATCCGTCAGCGCACCAAAAATCTGCCACGGTATACGTGCCAGAATTGCGGTTTTCGGGCGCGGCTTTTCTACTGGCAGTGCCCAGGTTGCAGCGGTTGGGAAACCTATGCGCCGCGTCGCGTCGAACCGATCACTGCGTCGAATTGACGCCACAGCGACCGCGCCGGCACCGGCCGCGCGGCTGCTTCGCCACGCGCATGGCAACAGCGCATGCGTGGGCGGACCTCGCAACGTGTTCATAACCGGCTTCATCACCGGGAATCATCACCGGAACCCTCTACCGGAAAGCGTATGAAAATCACCATTATCGGCACAGGCTATGTCGGCCTCGTCACTGGCGCGTGTCTCGCCGAAATCGGCCACGACGTCTTCTGTCTCGACGTCGATCCGCGCAAGATCGAAATCCTCAATAACGGCGGCGTGCCGATTCACGAGCCGGGTTTGCAGGAGATCATCGCCCGCACGCGCGCGGCTCGCCGCATCACGTTTTCGACGGACATCGAAGCGAGCGTCGCGCACGGCGACGTGCAGTTCATCGCCGTCGGCACGCCGCCCGACGAGGACGGCTCGGCCGATCTGCAATACGTGCTTGAAGCTGCGCGCAGTATCGGCCGCACGATGAACGGCTTCAAGGTGATCGTCGACAAATCGACGGTGCCGGTCGGCACCGCGCAGCGCGTGCGCGCGGTGGTCGAAGAGGAACTGGCCAGGCGTGGCCTCGCCGACAGCGAGCAGCACCGCGTCTCGGTAGTCTCCAATCCTGAGTTTCTGAAAGAAGGCGCGGCGGTGGACGATTTCATGCGCCCCGATCGCATCGTGATCGGCAGCGACGAAGACGAAGCCGGCCTGCGCGCGCGCGAACTGATGAAGCGTCTGTACGCGCCGTTCAACCGCAATCACGAACGCACGCTGTATATGGACGTGCGCTCGGCCGAGTTCACGAAATACGCAGCCAATGCGATGCTCGCCACGCGCATCTCGTTCATGAACGAGATGTCGAATCTGGCGGATCGCGTCGGCGCGGACATAGAAGCAGTGCGTCGCGGTATCGGTTCGGACCCACGTATCGGCTATCACTTCCTGTATGCCGGTTGCGGCTACGGCGGATCGTGCTTCCCGAAGGACGTGCAGGCGTTGATTCGTACCGCGAGTGAAAGCGGCCACAATCTGCGCATCCTCGAAGCCGTCGAGGACGTGAACTACAAGCAGAAGGACGTGCTGGTGCGCAAGATCACGCACAAGCTCGGCGAAGATCTGAGCGGCCGCACCTTTGCCGTGTGGGGGCTCGCGTTCAAGCCGAATACCGACGACATGCGCGAAGCGCCGAGCCGCCGCGTGATCGCCGAGTTGCTGGCGCGGGGCGCGCAGGTGCGCGCGTACGATCCGGTCGCGGTGGCTGAAGCGCACCGCGTGTTCGCGATCGATTTGCACTACGCGCCGGAGCAGCTCGCGCGTCTGCATTTCACGAGCACCCAGGACGAAACGCTCACCGGCGCCGACGCGCTTGTGATCGTCACCGAATGGAAGGAATTCAAGAGCCCGGATTTCATGCATCTGAAATCGGTGCTGAAGTCACCGCTGATTTTCGACGGCCGTAACCTGTACGAACCGGACGCGATGACCGAGCTCGGCTTCGACTATCACTCGATTGGACGACCTTATGCCCAACCCTTCGAACTTCCGGCCGATGCCGCAAACCATGCCTGAGGCCGCTCAGTCCAGGTCCACGGCCGAGCTCACCGTGGTACCGCGTGCGCAGCTCGGCGCCGCGCGTGTGCTGGTGGTCGGCGATGTGATGCTCGATCGCTACTGGTTCGGCGATGTGAACCGCATCTCGCCGGAAGCGCCGGTGCCGGTCGTGCACGTGCAGCGCCAGGAAGACCGGCTCGGTGGCGCCGCAAACGTGGCACGCAATGCGGTTGCGCTGGGCGCGCAAGCTGGTTTGTTGTGTGTAGTCGGCCATGACGAACCCGGCGAGCGAATCGTGCAGTTGCTCAGCGAAAGCGGTGTGACGCCGCATCTCGAACGCGACCCCGCGTTGCTCACCACGATCAAATTGCGCGTGCTGTCGCGTCAGCAACAGCTGCTGCGCGTCGACTTCGAAAACACGCCGGCTCACGAAGTGCTGCTCGCGGGTCTCGCCCGTTTCGATGACTTGCTGCCGACGCATGACGTGATCCTGATGTCGGATTATGCGAAGGGCGGTCTTACGCACGTCACGCAGATGATCGCGAAGGCGCATGCGGCGGGCAAGCCGGTGCTGGTCGATCCGAAGGGCGACGACTGGGAGCGCTATCGGGGGGCGACGCTGATCACGCCGAATCGCGCCGAGCTGCGCGAAGTGGTAGGCCAGTGGAAATCCGAAGAAGATCTGATCGCGCGCGTGACCAGACTGCGCGCCGATCTCGACTTCAAGGCGCTGCTGTTGACGCGTTCGGAAGAGGGCATGACGCTCTTCTCCGACGACGGCATCCTGCACGCTTCGGCCGTAGCACGCGAAGTGTATGATGTATCGGGCGCGGGCGACACCGTGATCGCCACACTTGCCGCGATGCTCGGCGCGGGCCTCACGCTGGTCGAGGCGGTTGGGCTCGCGAACCGCGCGGCCGGCATCGTGGTCGGTAAGCTCGGCACTGCTACCGTCGACTACGACGAACTCTTTCATTGATGCGGCCCGCCCGGTCTCCCGTTTTACGCCCGGTTGCGGCGCGAAACAGGTGAGCCGCGGGGCGTCAACTGAACCTGTCGATCGGAGTTAGCGCTTTGGCGCTTACTCCGATCCCATGCAAAGCTCACTAGCGCAGGACCATCATGACCCTCATCGTCACCGGCGCGGCCGGCTTTATCGGCAGCAATCTCGTGAAGGCGCTCAACGATCGCGGCGAGCAACGCATCATCGCGGTCGACAACCTCACGCGAGCGGACAAATTCAAGAATCTCGTCGACTGCGAAATCGACGACTATCTCGACAAGACCGAATTCGTCGAACGCTTCAAGCGCGGCGACTTCGGCAAAGTGCGCGCGATTTTCCACGAAGGCGCCTGCTCGGACACGATGGAAACCGACGGCCGCTACATGATGGACAACAACTTCCGCTATAGCCGCGACGTGCTCGACGTGTGTCTCGCGCAGAACATCCAGTTTCTGTATGCGTCTTCGGCGGCGACGTACGGCGGCTCGAGCCGTTTCGTCGAAGAGCGCGACGTCGAGCAGCCGCTGAACGTATACGGCTATTCGAAGTTCCTGTTCGACCAGGTGATCCGCCGCGTGCTGCCCACCGCGAAGAGCCAGATCGCGGGCTTCCGTTACTTCAACGTGTACGGTCCGCGCGAAACGCATAAGGCGCGCATGGCGTCGGTGGCATTCCACAACTTCAACCAGTTCCGCGCCGAAGGCAAGGTCAAGCTGTTCGGCGAGTACAACGGTTATGCCGCGGGCGAACAGACGCGCGATTTCGTTTCCGTCGAAGACGTGGTGAAGGTCAACCTGTTCTTCTTCGACAACCCGGACAAGTCGGGCATCTTCAACCTGGGCAGCGGCCGCGCGCAGCCGTTCAACGACATCGCGACCACAGTGGTCAACACGCTGCGCTCGCTGAACAACGAAGCGCCGTTATCGCTCGCTGATCAGGTGCAGCGCGGGCTGATCGAATACATTCCGTTCCCCGATGCATTGCGTGGCAAGTACCAATGCTTCACGCAAGCGGACCAGTCGAAGCTGCGCGCGGCGGGCTACGACGCGCCGTTTTTGAGCGTGCAGGAAGGTGTCGATCGTTACGTACGTTGGCTATTCGGCCAGGTGTAAATCTTTCGCATCCCTCTTTAAACTGGAATCTCCCGGTTGGTGATGGTCGCCAACCGGTTGTACGAGGGAGATTCCATATGTTTCGAAAAATTCTGGTTACCGCGGCTATGCTCGCCGCTTTCGGCCACGCGTATGCGGCGGTCGACGTCAACACGGCTAACGAGGATGCGCTGCGCGGCATCAAGGGCATCGGTGCTGCCAAAGCGAAAGCCATTCTCGAAGAGCGTTCGACGCATGGTCCATTCAAAGACCCGGCCGATCTCGGCAAGCGCGTCAAAGGCATGGGCGGGCATACCGTCGAGCGCCTGCAGGCGGAGGGTCTCGCTGTCGGTCCGGCTGGCGCGGCTGCTGGCGCGCAGGCTGCGGCGCCTCTCCAGACCAAAGGCGCGGCCGCTGCGGGCAATACGCAAAAGAGCGACGCCACTGTCGCGGTGAAGAAATAGTCTGACGCGGGCCTTGCGCGCGGGGCTGGTCGTCCACGCGCAGCGTTTGCTAACGTAGTTTCCATTCATGGCCGGAGTTGACAAGAACACTCCTTCAGCTGTCATGCGGATGACTGGCTCCCGCGGTTCTCAGCCGCGGGCTTTTTTGCGTGCCCGATGAGCGCCGAATGAGCGCTATGCACCAGCCGCCCGGCATCGCTGCATCCATACGGGTAGAAGGGCCGCGCGGCAGCCGCGCGCACGGTGGTTTAGAATTGATGAATTAAAGACTCCGCGCATCGACAGCACTAGAACCGATATGGCTTACAAAACGATTGAAGACACGATCGGCAATACGCCGCTCGTGCAACTCGTCCGGCTCCCCGACGACGATATCCGCAACCGCAACAATGTGATCCTCGCGAAGCTCGAGGGCAACAACCCTGCGGGTTCGGTGAAAGACCGTCCGGCGCTGTCGATGATCAAAAAAGCGGAAGCGCGCGGCCGCATCGAACCAGGTGACACGCTGATCGAACCGACCAGCGGCAACACCGGCATCGCGTTGGCGATGGCAGCGGCGATCCGCGGCTACAAGATGGTGCTGATCATGCCGGAAGATCTGTCGGTGGAGCGGCGTCAGAGCATGGCCGCCTACGGTGCGCAGATCGTGCTGACGCCGGTGACGGGCGGCATGGAATACGCCCGTGATCTCGCCGAGCAGATGCAGCGCGAAGGCAAGGGCATCATCCTCGACCAGTTCGCGAACCCGGACAATCCGGCCTCGCACGTCGAAGGAACCGGCCCGGAAATCTGGCGAGACACCGAAGGGCGCATCACGCACTTCGTGTCGTCGATGGGCACGACCGGCACGATCATGGGCGTGTCGACGTATTTGAAGGAAAAGAATCAGGCGATCGAAATCATCGGTGCGCAACCGGAGGAAGGCTCGCGCATTCCCGGCATCCGCAAGTGGCCGGAAGCGTATCTGCCGAAGATTTTCGATCGCAGCCGCGTGGACCGCGTCGAGAACGTGAGTCAGGCCGCAGCCGAAGCGATGGCGCGGCGTATGGCGTCGGTTGAAGGGATCTTCGCTGGCATTTCGTCGGGCGGCGCTTGCGAAGTGGCGCTGCGGGTCGCGCGCCAGGTCGAAAATGCGACGATCGTGTTTATCGTCTGCGATCGCGGTGACCGTTACCTGTCGACCGGTGTGTTTCCGGCTTGAGCGCGCGTAGCTGGCGTTAAGTCGTTTTAGCCATAAAAAAGCGCCGGTCCAGCCGGCGCTTTTTGTTTCGCTTTTTCCTGGTGTCGCAGCGCAGCTTACTGCGAAGCCGCACTTGGCGGCGCCGCATTGTTGCCGTTCGCCGCATCGCTCGCCGCCATCTGCGCTTTGACCCGCTCGCCTAACTGATAAACCGCGAGCGCATAAAAGAAGCTCCGGTTATAGCGCGTCAATACATAGAAGTTCTTCAAGCCCAGCATGTACTCGGTGCCCCGCCCCGGCGAGGGCAGATCGACCACCGTCACCGGCGTACCCGCTTCGGACGCGATATCGATCCCCGGCTCGTTCACAAGCAGCCCAGCGCGCAGCAGTTGTTGCAACGGCCAGTGCGGTTCCGGCTGACCGTCAGCGGCGGCTTGCGCAACGCCCAGGCTGCCCGCGTCCGTGCCGATCTTCCACACCACGGGCCGGCCGTTTTCCCAGCCGTTCTGACGCAGATAGTTCGCCACGCTGCCGATCGCATCCGCCTGGCTCGTGCGCAGATCGATCTGCTTGTTGCCGTCGTAGCTCACCGCGTATTGCACGATGCTGCTCGGCAGGAATTGCGGAATGCCGATCGCGCCGGTGTACGAGCCGAGTACCGTGGTCGGATCGATCTGCGAATCGCGCGTCCACACCAGATAGTCTTCGAGATTCTTGCGGAAGGTCGTCTGGCGATCCGCGCGATTGGCGGTGTTCGGGTAGTCGAAGCTGAGCGTGGTCAGCGCGTCGAGCACGCGGAAGTTGCCCATGAAGCGGCCGTAGATCGTCTCCACACCGATAATGCCGACCACCACCTCCGGCGGCACGCCGAACTCTTCGTAAGCACGTTGCAGCGTTGCCTGGTTGGCGCGCCAGAAGCGCACGCCGGCGTTGATGCGAATCTGGTCGAGAAAGCGCGACTGATACACGCGCCAGTTCTTGACCGACGGCGACGGCGACGGCGTGACGAGCTTGACTGCGGTCGCCGAATAGCTCACGCGCGCGAACAGCGCGTGCAGCGCGGCCTGGTCGAAGTCGTAGCGCGCGGACATGTCGTTGATGAACGCATCGACATTCGGATTATTCGCGTAGCGCTGCGGGATGATTTCTTCTTCGAAGGTTTGCCCCTGCGGCACCGCCTGTTGCGGCTGGCTTTGCGCGACCTGCAGCGGCAGCTTCTGCGCAGCGGTGCTTTGCGCCATTACCGGACTGGCTGCTGTGAACACGCACCATGCGACGGACAGTGCGGTGGCGACGCGCGTTGTGCGTAGCCGGTTTCGTGCAGACAGAGCAAGCTTGACGGTCATAGTGAGCTAGGGCGCAGTGCAAAAGAGACAGGAAAAAAACGGATCGGGGCAGTATACCCGACGCCTTCTGCAAAACTGCGCCCAGCACGTCACAGCCGCATCGTGTGGTAACTTGACGATAGTTGGCGCGCCGAGGGCGCGCGCCCTTGGACGGAGACACGCCGCGCACGCCTCGAAGGCGCCGCGCCGCAGAAGAGAATCATGGCAACAGGCTTTTATACTCACGCCGACTGTCTGCTGCACGATATGGGGCAATGGCATCCCGAATGCCCGGCGCGCCTGCAGGCAATCGAAGACCAACTGATCGCAAGCCGCATCGACTCGCTGATCGAACGCGAGTCGCCGCCGCTGGCCGATGAAGCCTCGTTATTGCGCGTGCATACCCAGGCGCACATCGATTACATCCGCAGCCGCTCGCCTGCCGAAGGCCTTGCCGAAATCGACCCCGACACCTCGATGAATCCGCACACCTTGCAGGCCGCGTTGCGTGCCGCGGGCGCCGCGGTAGCCGCCACCGACGCCGTCATCGAAGGCCGTTACGACAACGCGTTTTGCAGCGTGCGCCCGCCCGGCCACCATGCCGAGCCGGCGCGTGCGATGGGTTTCTGTTTCTTCAACAACGTTGCGATTGCCGCACGCCATGCGCTCGAAGTGCACGGCATGCAGCGCGTCGCGATCGTCGACTTCGACGTCCATCACGGCAACGGCACCGAGGCCGCCTTCTCGGGCGATTCGCGCGTGCTGATGTGCAGCATCTTCCAGCATCCGTTCTACCCGTTCACCGGCGCCGACAATCAGGCGCCCAACATGTGCAACGTGCCGATGCCGGCGCGCTCGAAGGGCATGGCGGTGCGCGAGGCGGTCGATATGCTGTGGCTGCCGCGTCTGCATGAATTCAAGCCGGAGATGATCTTCATCTCGGCCGGCTTCGACGCGCATCGCGAGGACGATCTCGGCAACATGGGCCTCGTCGAGGACGACTACGCGTGGATCACCGATCAGGTGCGCGAGATCGCGAACCGCTATGCGCGCGGACGTATCGTCAGTTGCCTGGAAGGCGGGTACAACCTGTCGGCGCTCGGGCGCAGCGTGGTCGCGCATGTGCGCGCGCTGGCCGGGATCTGAGGCGCGGCGCGAAAGCGAACTTCAATGAGGAGTAAGCCATGAATGCCGATGTGCGCAACGCTTCACTGCTGCAGATCGAACACGACGCTTATGGCGTGGCGGGCGCTGTGCTGGTGACGATGAACCGGCCGGACGCGTTCAATGCGCTGTCCGAAGCCTTGCTCGACGAGCTGCAGACGGTATTGGCGGAACTCGCGCAATCCGAAGCACGGGTGGTCGTGATCGCCGGTGCGGGCCGCGCCTTCTGCGCAGGGCACGATCTGAAGGAAATGCGCGCGGCGCCATCGCTTGCGTATTACCAGGCATTATTCGCACGCTGCACGAAGCTGATGCTGACGATTCAGCGCTTACCGCAACCGGTCATCGCGCGCGTGCACGGCATCGCCACGGCGGCCGGTTGCCAGCTTGTCGCGATGTGCGATCTCGCGGTCGCCGCCGATACAGCGCGGTTTGCCGTCTCGGGCGTCAACCTGGGCCTGTTTTGCGCAACGCCTTCGGTGCCGCTGTCGCGCAACCTGTCGCGCAAAGCGGCGCTCGAAATGTTACTGACGGGCGATTTCATCGATGCACCGGAGGCGAAGCGTCAGGGTCTTGTGAACCGCGTCGTGCCGGCGGACGCGCTCGACGCCGAGGTCGCGAAGCTCGCCACCAGCATCTGCGCGAAACCGGTCGAAGCAGTCAGCGCCGGCAAGGACCTGTTCTACCGTCAGCTCGAAATGGGCATTGAAGCGGCTTATCAGCTCGCGGGCCAGACAATGGCCTGCAACATGATGGACGACTCCGCGCTCGAAGGCGTGCAGGCATTCATCGACAAACGGCCGCCCGACTGGCAGCGCTAGGTGCGCTGCCGTTCGCGCCGGGCCTTCGACTGAGCGCTCAGACTTTAGAAGCCCGCGCCTCGATCCACGCAATCAACTCTCCGATCACCCGGTCGCGGTCCAGATCGTTCATTGTCTCGTGATAGCTGTCTTCGTACAGCGTGAGCGTTTTGTCCGGCGAGCCCGCGTGCTGGCCGAAATCGCGGCTGCCATCCGGTTCGGTGAGCTTGTCCGCGGTGCCGTGGTACACCAGCAGCGGCACCCGCAAGCCCGCGCGGCCGCGTTCGATGCGCGCCATCGCCAGCAGAAGCTCCGCGCCGGTGCGCGCGGGGATCGCGCCGTGATGAACCAGCGGGTCATTGCGATTGGCGTTGACCACTGACGGAAGGCGCGACAGCAAAGCCGCGTCGATCTTCATTGCCGGGAAGCTCGGCCAGAGGCGGCTGATCACCTGGCTCAGCTTGAGCATCCAGCGTGGCACGTCGTGACCGGGCGCGAGTGCGGGGCTCGAGAGGATTAGACCGCTCAGCTGACGCCCGCTCGCCTCGATCCGCTCGATCGTATACAGCGCGGCGACTGCGCCGCCCATGCTGTGGCCCATCAGGAACAGCGGTGCGCTGCTGCTGGCCACTGCATCGAATAAGGCCCGGGCGTCGAGCAGATAGTCGTCGAAACGATCGACCCTGGCGCGTTTGCCGGGCGCATGCCCATGCCCGCGCAAATCGATCGCGACCAGTTCGAGGCCGGCCGCATTCAGACGCGCGGCCAGCGCGGCGTAGCGCCCCGCGTGCTCCGCGAGCCCGTGCACCAGCGCGACCGTGGCGCGCAGCGGCACAGTGGCCGGCCAGCGATATAAGGGCAGTTCGAAGCCGTCGCTCGTCGTGACCGTCGAGAGCAGCGGGGCGCCGCTGCGGATGCCCTCGGCGGCACGCGCATTGCTGGGTTGGGTTGTCTCCATAGCCGCCACTTGTCCTGTTTTTGATCCGCCCGATCATAGTCGCAGCGGTTGAGCGTACGCGAGAATCGCTTACCGGGCGCGCCTCTAATTCTCTTTGGTTATGAAAAGATCGTAATTGATTATTAAGGGGAATGTTGACGCTGCGGTAGAATTGCGGGCTCAAATCCCAATAAAAGCAACGGCGGCCGCTTGTCGGGAGCGCACAACGCTCGCTGGCAAACTCCGCCGTTTCGTTTTTCCATGATCGAAATACGCAATATTTCTCAGCGCTTCGCGGGGCCCCGGGGCTGGGTCGAGGCGCTGCACAACGTCAATCTGTCGATTCCTGCGGGTGAGGTGTTCGGCATTATCGGCCGCAGCGGCGCGGGCAAGAGTACGCTCGTGCGTACCATTAACCTGCTGACGCGCCCGACCGAAGGCAACATCGTCGTCAACGGCCGCGATCTGACGACGCTGCCTTCAGCGCAATTGCGCGAGGCGCGCCGCGAGATCGGCATGATCTTCCAGCACTTTAACCTGCTGTCGTCGCGCACGGTGTTCGACAACGTCGCGTTGCCGCTCGAACTGGCCGGCATGAAGCGCGCGGAGATCGAGGCGAACGTGCTGCCCTTGCTCGCTCTGGTCGGGTTGTCGGCACAGAAGGATCGTTATCCGGCGCAGATCAGCGGCGGGCAGAAGCAGCGCGTCGGCATCGCGCGTGCTCTGGCGAGCAAACCGAAGGTGCTGCTCTCCGACGAGGCGACCTCCGCGCTCGATCCCGAGACGACCCGCGCGATTCTCGATCTGCTCAAGCGCATCAATCGCGAGCTCAACCTCACCGTCGTGCTGATCACGCACCAGATGGACGTGATCAAGCAGGTCTGCGACCGCGTCGCGGTGCTGGACGCGGGCCGTGTCGTCGAGCAGGGCAAGGTCATCGACGTGTTCCTGCAACCGCATCACGAAGTCACGCGCGCGCTGATCGGCGACGTGATCGCGCAAGAACTGCCGCCCGCGATGAAAGCGCGCGTCGCCGAACGCCTGAAGACCGGCAGCGGCCATTTGCTGCGTCTCGCGTTCACGGGCTCGGGCGTCGATCAGCCGATTTTGTCCGAGACGATTCGCCGCTATGAACTCGACTTCAACATCCTGCATGGCCAGATTGACGAGATCCAGGGGCAGGCGTTCGGCTCGCTCGCCGTGCTCGCGGGTGGCGAACCGACGAAGGTCGCACAGGCGCTGACGTATCTGCGTGACCAGGGTGTGGTGGTAGAGGAGCTGTCGTATGTTGAGTGAAATGTTCGATATGTTCGTCCAGTCGTTCTGGGAAACGCTCGTGATGGTGGGCATTTCCGGACTGGTCGGCGCGGTGGTCGGTTTGCCGCTCGGCGTGCTGTTGTATTTGACGGACCGTCAGGGCGTGCTGCAGAACATCGCCGTGAACCGCGTCATGGGCGTGGTCGTCAACGCCGTGCGTTCGACGCCGTTCATCATCTTGCTGGTCGCGGTGATTCCGTTCACGCGGCTGGTGGTGGGTTCGTCGATCGGTACCGCCGCGGCAGTGGTGCCGCTGACGATCGCCGCCGCGCCGTTCATCGCGCGTCTGGTCGAAACCGCTTTGCGCGAAGTCGATCGCGGTCTGATCGAAGCCGCGCAGGCGATGGGCGCGACCACCAGTCAGATCGTCTTCAAGGTGCTGTTGCCGGAATCGTTGCCGGGCGTGGTGGCCGGTTTGACGATCACGTTCGTGTCGCTGGTCGGCTATTCGGCGATGGCCGGTGCGATCGGCGGCGGCGGGCTCGGCGATCTGGGCATCCGTTATGGGTACCAGCGTTTTTTGCCGGAAGTGATGTTGACGGTCGTGGTGATTCTGATCGTCTTTGTGCAACTGGTGCAGTCGTTCGGGGATTGGCTCGTGCGTCGTTTGAGCCATAAGTAAAACGCGATAACAGGGGTCGTCGGAACCCGCTAAACAGAATCGATAGATTCGGAAAAGGTCCATCATGCAACGTCGTTTCATTCTCAAGCTTGCCGCCACGCTCGGCGCCGCGTCGCTGTTCGCCACGGCCACCGCTGCGCACGCTGACGATTCGATCAAGGTCGGCGTGACCGGCGGTCCGCACGCGCAGATCATGGAAGTCGTGAAGACGGTCGCGGCGAAGAACGGTCTGAACATCAAGATCGTCGAGTTCTCCGACTACGTGCAGCCGAACGCGGCGCTGGCCGGCGGCGACCTCGATGCCAACAGCTACCAGCACGACCCGTACTTGCAGGCGCAGGTGAAGGATCGCGGCTACAAGCTGATCCGCGTCGCCGACACGGTTACGTTCCCGATGGGCATCTACTCGAAGAAGGTGAAGTCGCTGGCCGAGTTGCAGCCGGGTGCGAAGATCGCCGTGCCGAACGATCCGACCAATGGCGGCCGCGCACTGTTGCTGCTGCAAAAGCAGGGTCTGCTGAAACTGAAGGCGGATGCCGGCCTGAAGGCGACGCCGCTCGACATCGTCGACAACCCTAAGAAGCTGAAGATCGTCGAACTCGACGCCGCGCAAATCCCGCGTTCGCTGAACGACGTGGACGCCGCCGCGATCAACACCAACTTCGCGATGGAAGCGGGCCTGAAGCCGAAGCAGGACGCCATTGCGATCGAAGACCCGAAGGGTCCGTACGTGAACATCATCGCGATCCGCGAAGCCGACCGTAACAAGCCGTGGGTCGCCAAGCTGGTCGCGGCGTATCACTCGCCGGACGTGAAGCAGTTTGTCGAAAGCAAATTCGGCGGGTCGGTGATCACCGCCTGGTGATCTGACGGCCACTTGACGTAGCAAGACATGGCGGCAAAGCAAAATTAGAGTCGTAAGTCTTAACCCGGGGTTGCCGCCCGGGTTTTTTAGAGATTAAAATAGAACGACCGTTCGATATTGCCGTCACGCCGCTGAGGAGCGATATCCTCCTGCTAAAGCGCCCGCGACGCGGCTGCCGTAAGGGCAGTCGCTATAATGTTCGTTGGGTTGACGTATTCGTAACTTTGGAGCGTGTGCATGAAAATCCTGGTGCCAGTCAAGAGAGTGGTCGACTACAACGTGAAGGTCCGGGTGAAGTCGGACGGCACGGGCGTCGACATCGCGAACGTGAAGATGTCGATGAATCCGTTCGACGAAATCGCGGTGGAGGAAGCGGTTCGTCTGAAGGAAGCGGGCGTGGCGACCGAAGTGATCGCCGTGTCGGCGGGTGTCGCGCAATCGCAGGAAACGCTGCGCACGGCGCTGGCGATCGGCGCGGACCGCGCGATCCTGATCGAATCCAATGAAGAGCTGCAGCCGCTGGCGGTCGCCAAGCTGCTCAAGGCGCTGGTCGACAGGGAGCAGCCTGCGCTCGTGATTCTGGGCAAGCAGGCGATCGACGACGATTCGAACCAGACCGGCCAGATGCTCGCCGCGCTGGCTAATCTGCCGCAGGCGACGTTTGCCTCGAAGGTTGTCGTCGCGGACGGCAAGGCAACCGTGTCGCGCGAAGTGGACGGCGGCGCCGAAACGCTGTCGCTGAAGCTGCCGGCTGTGGTCACCACCGATCTGCGTCTGAACGAGCCGCGTTATGTCACGCTGCCGAACATCATGAAGGCGAAGAAGAAGCCGCTGGAAGTCATCAAGCCGGAAGACCTGGGTGTCGACGTTGCGCCGCGCCTGAAGACGCTGAAAGTCGCCGAGCCGCCGAAGCGCTCCGCCGGTGTGATGGTGCCGGATGTGAAGACGCTGGTCGAGAAGCTGAAGACCGAAGCCAAGGTGCTTTAAGTAATACGCGGAGACAGAGCAAATGACGAATCTGGTAATAGCAGAACACGACAGTGCGTCGATCAAGGCCGCGACACTGAACACGATTGCAGCCGCGCAGAAGATTGGCGGCGACATTCACGTGCTGGTGGCAGGTCACAACGCACAGGCGGCGGCCGATGCCGCGGCGAAGATTGCAGGGGTTTCGAAGGTGCTGCTCGCTGACGCGCCGCAACTTGAAGCGGGCCTCGCAGAAAACGTCGAAGCGACGGTGATGAACATTGCGAAGGATTACTCGCACATCCTCGCGCCGGCCACCGCATACGGCAAGAACATCGCGCCGCGTATCGCCGCGAAGCTCGACGTCGCGCAGATCAGCGACATCACGGCAGTGGATTCGGCGGATACGTTCGAACGTCCGATCTACGCCGGTAACGCGATCGCAACGGTTCAATCTCAAGATCCGATCAAGGTCATCACGGTCCGCACGACGGGTTTCGACGCGGTCGCGGCCGTTGGCGGCAGCGCAACGGTGGAGAAGATCGAAGCAGCAGCGGACGCAGGCATCACGCAGTTCGTGAGCCGTGAAGTGACGAAGCTGGACCGTCCGGAACTGACGTCGGCGAAGATCATCGTGTCGGGTGGCCGGGGGCTGGGCAACGGCGAGAACTACACCAGGGTTCTGGAACCGCTGGCGGACAAGCTGAACGCCGCACTGGGCGCATCGCGCGCGGCAGTGGATGCGGGCTTCGTGCCGAACGACTACCAGGTGGGACAAACCGGCAAGATCGTCGCGCCGCAGCTGTACGTGGCAGTCGGCATCTCGGGTGCGATCCAGCATCTGGCCGGCATGAAGGACTCGAAGGTGATCGTGGCGATCAACAAGGACCCGGAAGCGCCGATTTTCAGCGTGGCCGATTACGGTCTGGTGGGCGACCTGTTCACGGTCGTGCCGGAACTCGTTAGCGAGCTCGGCTAACCACCAAGGCGTCCTGTAAAAAGGCGTCTGGCAGCGAATGAAGGGCGCAGGACCTATCAAGTCCAGCGCCCTTTTTATATCAAGGCAGGAGGAGAACTGACATGTATAACGCGCCCATCAAGGACATGCTGTTCGCGATGAAAGAGCTGGCCGGTCTCGAAGAGATCGCTAAATTGCCCGGCTTCGAAGACGCGAATCTCGACACGGCTCAAGCCGTGCTCGAAGAGTCGGCGAAACTGTGCGGCGAAGTGCTGGCACCGCTGAACGTCGAAGGCGACCGCAACCCGAGTAGCTGGAAGGACGGCGTGGTTACCGCGACGCCCGGGTTCAAGGACGCCTTCCGCCAGTTCGCGGAAGGCGGCTGGCAAGGCGTGCAACACCCGGTCGACTACGCGGGCCAGGGGCTGCCGAAGCTGATCGCCACGCCGTGCGTCGAGATGCTCAATGCGTCGAACCTGTCGTTCGCGCTGTGTCCGCTGCTGACCGACGGCGCGATCGAAGCACTGCTCACCGCCGGCACCGAAGCGCAAAAACAAACCTATGTGCCCAAGCTGATTTCCGGCGAATGGACCGGCACGATGAACCTGACCGAGCCGCAGGCCGGCTCCGATCTCGCGCTGGTGCGCACGCGCGCCGAGCCGCAAGGCGATGGTTCGTTCAAGCTGTTCGGCACGAAGATTTTCATCACGTGGGGCGAGCACGATATGGCGAAGAACATTGCCCATCTCGTGCTGGCGCGCACGCCGAACGCGCCGGAAGGCGTGAAGGGCATTTCGCTTTTCATCGTGCCAAAGTTTCTCGTCAACGAAGACGGCTCGCTCGGTGAGCGCAACGACGTGCATTGCGTGTCGATCGAGCACAAGCTCGGCATCAAGGCGAGCCCGACGGCGGTGCTGCAATTCGGCGATCACGGCGGCGCGATCGGTCACCTGATCGGCGAAGAAAATCGCGGCCTCGAATACATGTTCATCATGATGAACGCGGCGCGTTTCGCCGTGGGCATGCAGGGCGTCGGCGTGTCGGACCGCGCGTATCAGAAAGCGGTCGCGTACGCGAAGGATCGCGTGCAGAGCCGCCCTGTGGATGGCTCCGCGAAGCAATCTGTTGCGATCATTCAGCACCCGGACGTGCGCCGCATGCTGTCGACGATGCGTGGCCTGACCGAAGCGTCGCGTGCATTGGCCTACGTTGCCGCCGCCCACTGCGATATCGCGCATCGTCACCCGGACGAAGCAAAACGCGCCGAGCATCAGGCGATCTACGAATACCTCGTGCCGATCGTGAAGGGCTGGAGCACGGAGCTGTCGATCGACGTGACGAGTCTTGGCGTGCAGGTGCACGGCGGCATGGGCTTCATCGAAGAAACGGGCGCCGCGCAGTACTACCGCGACGCGCGCATCCTGCCGATCTACGAAGGCACGACCGCGATCCAGGCGAACGATCTGATCAGCCGCAAGACGGTGCGAGACGGCGGCGCGGTGGCGAAGTCGCTGCTGGCTGACGTTGCTGAAACCGTCGAAGCGCTCGGCGCACAGCAGGGCCCGGCGTTCGAATCGATGAAGAAGTATCTGGCGCAAGGGCATCGGTCGCTGAGCGCCGCGGTCGATTTCGTTGTCGGTCATACGAAATCGGATCCCAATGCAGTGTTCGCCGGCAGCGTGCCGTATCTGAAGCTCGCGGGCATCGTGCTGGGCGGTTGGCAGATGGCGCGCGCGTTGCTCGTGGCTGCTGAAAAGCGCGCCGAAGATCCGTCGTTCTACGGCGCCAAGATTGCCACCGCGCAGTTCTATGCCGAGCACGTGTTGCCGCAAGCGTCGGCACTGGAAGCTTCGATCGTTAGCGCTAAGGGCGGCGAGGGTGTGCTGGCGTTGTCGGAAGATCAGTTCTGATGCTTCACTTATCTCGAGCGATGTAGCGAAAGCTCGTGCGTAAAAAACAAACGGCGCCTTGTGGAGGCGCCGTTTGTTTTTGTCAGGCCGGTCTGTCCGTGATAACAATCCTGCGCAGACCGGCTCAACCGCTCGCGAAGCGTTGAAGCTTAAGCATAAGCCGGACGATGCGCTTCGGCGCTCTCGCCGAGATAGCGGTGCACCGACAGGTCGTCCGCCTTGATCGCGGGTTGCTTGCCCGACATCACATCGGCCAGCAACTGACCCGAGCCGCACGACATCGTCCAGCCGAGCGTGCCGTGGCCCGTGTTCAGGAACAGGTTCGGCACGGGCGTGCGGCCGACGATCGGCGTGCCGTCCGGCGTCATCGGGCGCAGGCCAGTCCAGAAGGTGGCCTTCGACGTATCGCCGCCGCCCGGGAACAGATCGTTCACGCACAGATCAAGCGTTTCGCGGCGCGCCTGGCGCAACGACTTGTCGAAGCCGACGATCTCCGCCATGCCGCCGACGCGAATCCGGTCGTTGAAGCGCGTGATCGCGATCTTGTAGGTTTCGTCGAGCACGGTCGAGACCGGCGCGGCCGCCGCGTTGACGATTGGCGCGGTGATCGAATAGCCCTTGAGCGGATAGACCGGAATCTTCACGAGGCCGGACAGGAATTTGGTCGAGTACGAACCGAGCGCGACGACGAACGAATCCGCGCGCACCAGCTCGCTGCCGCACTGCACGCCGGCGATGCGGTCGCCCGCCATCGCGAGTGCGTCGATCGGCGTGTTGTAGCGGAATATGACGCCCAGTTGCTCGGCCAGCGCCGCGAGGCGCGTGGTGAACATCTGGCAGTCGCCGGTTTCGTCGCCCGGCAGACGCAGGCCGCCCGTCAGCTTGTGCGAGACCGCGGCGAGCGCCGGTTCGGCTTGAGCGAGTTCCGCGGCCGACAGTAGTTCGTACGGCACATTGGCGTCTTTCAGCACCGAGATGTCTTTCGTGGCGCCGTCGAATTGTTGTTGCGTGCGGAACACCTGCAGCGTGCCGCCGGTACGGCCTTCGTACTGGATACCGGTGTCGGCGCGCAGCGCTTGCAGACAATCGCGGCTATATTCGGCAAGACGGACCATGCGGCCCTTGTTTACCGCATAACGCGACTCCGTGCAGTTCTGCAGCATCTGCCACATCCATTGCAGCTGGAATTGCGTGCCGTCGAGGCGGATCGCCAGCGGCGCATGCTTCTGGAACATCCACTTGACCGCCTTCAGCGGCACGCCAGGCGCCGCCCACGGCGATGCATAGCCCGGTGAAATCTGGCCGGCGTTGGCAAAACTGGTTTCGAGCGCCGGGCCGGCCTCGCGATCGATCACGGTCACGTCATGACCCGCACGCGCCAGATAATAAGCACTCGTCACCCCGACGACGCCACTGCCCAAAACGACGACTCGCATAGTTGCTCCGACAAGATTTGAGGGCGGTGTGTTCGTCGATTCGTTTTGATTCGTTCGATTCACGAGGTGTAACGCGGTTCGCCCAGTGTTATCCGCTATACTATTAACAGTTAGGTAGGTTTTGTTATTGTATTTTCAAGATTTTCAGCAAAAACACCATGCGTACACAGCGCCACCCGGTTCGCGCCCTCGACAAACTCGATCACAGGATCCTGCGGCTGCTGCAGGAGGACGGCCGCATGGCGATGAAAGACCTCGCCGAGCAGGTCGGGCTGTCGGTCACGCCGTGCATTGAGCGCGTCAAGCGCATGGAGCGTGACGGCGTGATCACCGGCTATCACGCGCACGTGAATCCCGCGGAATTGGGCGCGGCGTTGCTGGTGTTCGTCGAAATCACGCTCGATCACAAAAGCGGCAACATGTTCGACCAGTTCCGCCGCGAGGTGCAAAAGATCCCCGAGGTGCTGGAGTGCCACCTCGTTTCGGGCGATTTCGACTATCTGATCAAGGCGCGTATCGGCGAAATGGCCGACTACCGGAAGCTGCTGGGCGACATCCTGCTGCAACTGCCCGGCGCGGTGCAGTCGAAGAGCTATGTGGTGATGGAAGAGATCAAGGAAACGCTGACCATCGCGGTCGGCGATTAAGCGGCTTGGTAGGACGAGGCTGGGCTCGACAAACGGCGTAAACACTGTATATTTATACAGGTGTTCTGCGCTATTTTTGTTTACCGTCTTTGTTTTTGCCTGCTCGAGCCGTGACCCGTCCCGACACCGAATTTCCAATCTCTCCGCCAGCGCCTCGCAAGGGTCGCGGCGCGGTGACGAACCTGCAGGGCCGCTATGAAGTCGACCAGCGCGAAGCGGTGGACGACGGCTGGCTGCCGTCCAGCGAGGATGACGATGAGCCGAAGGTCTTGCGCACCCAGGTATTCGAAGAGCACGCCAAGACCATTCTCACCCGCAATGCGTCGCCGGATATCCCGTTTAGCGTGTCGCTGAATCCGTATCGCGGCTGTGAACACGGCTGTATATATTGTTTCGCGCGGCCCACGCATAGTTATTTAGGTCTGTCGCCCGGGCTCGATTTCGAAAGCCGCATCTATGCGAAGGTCAATGCGCCGGAATTGCTCGAGCGCGAACTGTCGAAGAAGTCCTATGTGCCGGAGCCCATTGCCCTGGGCGTCAATACAGACGCATGGCAGCCCGCCGAGCGCGACTTGCGCCTCACGCGGCGGGTGATCGAGGTGCTCAGCGAGCGCGGCCAACCGTTTGCGGCGATCACCAAATCGTCGCTGATCGAGCGCGATATCGATCTGCTCGCGCCGATGGCGGCGCACGGGCAGTTCATGGCGGCGATCACGATCACCACGCTGGATGCGGACATCGCCCGCACGCTCGAACCGCGAGCGGCCACGCCGTCGCGCCGCTTGCGCACGATCCGTACATTGAGCGAGGCGGGGATTCCCGTAGGCGTGAGCATCGCGCCGGTGATTCCGTTCGTCACCGAACCGGACATGGAGCGCGTGCTGGAAGCCTGCGCGGAGGCTGGAGCAAGCAATGCGAGCTATATCGTGCTGCGCTTGCCGTGGGAAGTCGCGCCGCTATTCAAGGATTGGCTTGCGGCGCATTTCCCCGATCGTGCGGATCGGGTAATGAGTCGTGTGCGCGATATGCGAGGCGGGAAGGACTACGACTCGTCGTTCGCGCATCGAATGAAGGGCGAGGGCTTGTGGGCGGATCTGCTCAAGCAGCGGTTCCACAAAGCGGTGCGCCGTCTTGGTCTGAACGAGCGGGATCGCGGGATCCTGGATATGTCGCACTTTCGCCGTATCGAGCCGTTGCGCCCGGCCCAGCCGGCGAGCGACGATCCGCAACTCGATCTTTTTTAGCGCAGTGGCGGCGCATTATTGCGACAGCGCTTTGGCCGCTTGCACCTGGCTTTCGAAGTATGTCTGGAACGAGATTGCGAGGCCCGTCATCAGCAGGAACGCGCCGATCAGCAGCGAAAAGATCACGACGAAAATAACCGTCCAGCCAGAGCGGCTCTTGCGTTGGGTTTGTGCGTTGAACTGCGCGTCCCATTTTTCGTCAAGACGCAGGCCGTAGACGATCGCAGCGAGAAACGCCGCAAGCAGCGAAACTGCGCCGGGAAATGCCAGCACCCAGCCGAGCATCGAGGTCCGCTCGCTTGCCACTACCAGCATGGCGCCCGGAATGCCGATCAGTGTGCCGATCAGATGTGCCCAGCCGTAGATGTCGCGCAGTCCATAGAGATAGAAGCGATGTGCACCGAGGCTGCCGAAGAAGAACGCCAGCGCGGCGGTAATCGTCTTGGATCTGAAGCGCGGGGAAGTCGAAGCAAGGGTGGACATGTAGGCGAGAGCAGAGTGACAGGCGGTCGAAAGGAGCGGCGCGCCGGTGGACGCGGACCGACGCGCATTCTACGCCCGCCGCGCGTCGGCGGTCACGCGACGTGCGGCCACATCCGCGGCGCGGGTGATGAGGCGGTGCCGATTTGTGCGTGCTTCGGCGCTTGTGTGCCCCGGCGAGGAGGTCAGCGCACGGCTCACGGTGCTTTATACGTAACGCGATAGACCGCGCCCGCGTAATCGTCGCTGATCAGAAGCGACCCGTCGGGCATCGGCAGTACGTCGACAGGGCGGCCCCATATTGCTTCGCCGGGTTGAAGCCAGCCTTCGGCAAATACTTCCTGGCGCGCGTTGCTGCCGTTCGGACGGGTGATCACCCGCACGACGCGGTAACCGACCTTAGTGCTGCGATTCCATGAGCCGTGCTCGGCGATGAAAATATTGTCGCGATAAGCGGCCGGAAACATTGGACCGCTGTAAAACCGCATGCCGAGCGACGCGACGTGGGCGCCGAGTTTGACCACCGGCGGGGTAAATGAGCTGCACGGGTGGTCTTTGCCGAATTCGGGGTCGGGCGTGTCGCCGCCGTGGCAGAATGGAAAGCCGAAATCCATGCCGGCGCGCGGCGCGTGGTTCAGCTTATCGTCCGGCACGTCGTCGCCCATCAGGTCGCGGCCGTTGTCGGTGAACCACAGTTCGTGCGTGACCGGGTGCCACGCGAAGCCGACCGTATTGCGTACGCCGCGCGCCACCACCTCATAATGGCTGCCGTCCGGGTCCATTCGCCCGATCATTGCGAAGCGGTCGCGGTCTTTCAGGCAGACGTTGCAGGGCGCGCCTTGCGGCACGTACAGTTTGCCGTCTGGCCCGAAAGCAATGAATTTCCAGCCGTGATGCGTCTCTGTGGGCAGTTTGTCGGTAACGACAACCGGCGTCGGCGGATCGGTCAGGTGAGTGTCGATCGCATCGAAGCGTAGAATTTTCGATATCGCGGACACATACAGCGCGCCGTCCCGCCACGCGACGCCTGCCGGCGTCTGCAGCCCGGAAGCGATCAGATGGCGAGCCGTTACGCGCCCGTTTTGCAGTTCGAGCGCGTAGACGTGGCCGTCGAGGCTACCTATATAGAGCGTGCCCTTCGGCGAGAGCGCCATCGCTCGCGCGTTCGGCACCGCGTCCGACAATACCTCGATGTGGAAGCCGGGCGGCAATTTGATGCGCTCGACCGGCAACGCGGCCAGCGCTGGCAGGGCGGTGGCGGCAAACCACAGCGCTGCCACGGTGCGTGGAGATCGCATGCGCGCGGCGCGTGTGAAGGCGGTCGGCGGAGCTAATGGGGTAAAAACGGCAATAAGTGTGAACAGCGCAAACAGTACAAACAGCGCAAGCGCAGCGAACAAAAACGCAGACAGCAGCAGGAGTTCCACGGGCGTTCCGTCAGGTAATTCGAGCGTTTCCACGTTGTCTGGCGCGCCGGTCTGTATGGCCGGCGCAACCCCGTCGCTCAGTTTATCCCGGTAAGTGTTTGTTATGGCGTCGGTTTCCCGCTATAATCGCGTGTTTCAGTCGTTCCGCACCCCGGTTTTCAAGGATTCTAATATGGTCATCATCCGCTTGGCTCGTGGCGGCTCCAAGAAGCGCCCGTTCTACAACATCGTCGCAACTGATTCGCGTAACCGTCGTGACGGCCGCTTCATCGAGCGCGTTGGTTTCTACAACCCGGTCGCTACGAAGGGTGAGTCGCTGCGTATCGCTCAAGACCGCCTGACGTACTGGCAAGGCGTTGGCGCACAACTGTCGCCGACCGTCGAGCGTCTCGTGAAAGAAGCGCAAAAGGCGCAGCCGGCTGCTTAATGGTAGCCAGCGTGCGTATCGTCGTCGGTTCGGCCGGCGGCTCGCGCAGCTTGCGTGAGCAGTCCGATGCGCGAGTTATTTTGCAGTTCGTGCTGAAGCAGGCGTCGAAGTTGGTAGCGAGGCTCTCTCATGTCTGAGCGTGATTCCGGCAGTTCAGGTCGCGCCAAGGCGGATCCGCGCGCGAAGACGTCTGATCAGGCGCCATTCGGTGCATTCGTCCGCAAGCCGGTCGAACGAGCCGAAGGCAAGGCGAAAGCCAATGTTGCAGGCGCCGGTTCCAGCGCAGCAGAAGAAATGCGCGCGGAAACAGCGGAAAGCTGGCCGGCCGATGCGGTCGAGGTCGGCGCAATCGTCGACGCTTATGGCCTCAAAGGCTGGGTCAAGGTAGTCGCGCATGCGGATGCCGGCCACGGCGGCGATGCGCTACTGAGCGCGAAGCGCTGGTGGCTCATGAAAGGCCACGAGCGCAAGTCGGCGCCGTCTCTGCAGGCGAAAACGCATAGCGACAGTGTGGTTGCCCATCTGGGCGGCGTCACTGACCGCGATGTGGCGCTGGCACTGCGCGGCTCCCGCGTCTATATCAGCCGCAGCGAATTCCCAGCCCTCGAGGCCGACGAATTCTATTGGGTCGACCTGCTCGGCCTGGATGTGGTGAACGTTGCCGGGGTCGCCCTCGGCAAGGTTGCAGACATGATCGACAACGGCGCGCACTCGGTGTTGCGCATCGAATACCCGGCCACCGATAAAAGCGGTAAGCCGGTCACCGGCGAGCGTTTGATCCCGTTCGTCGGCGTCTTTGTCAAAACGGTGGATCAGGCGGCGAAGCAGATCATCGTCGACTGGGAAGCCGATTACTAAATGAGTCGCTGACCGGAGAGAGCGATGCAGTTCGATGTCGTTACGCTCTTTCCTGACATGTTTCGTGCGCTGACCGACTGGGGTATCACCAGCCGTGCGGCGAAGCAGGAGCGCTACGGGTTGCGTACGTGGAATCCACGCGATTTCACTACGGATAACTACCGCACAATCGACGATCGCCCGTACGGTGGCGGCCCCGGCATGGTCATGCTGGCCAAGCCGCTGGAAGACGCGATCGGCGCGGCGAAAGCGGCGCAGGCGGAGCAGGGCATCGGCGCGTCGCGCGTCGTGATGATGTCACCGCAAGGCGCTACGCTGAATCATGATCGTGTCATGCAGTTTGCTGCCGAACCCGGTCTGATTCTGTTGTGCGGGCGCTATGAAGCGATCGATCAGCGTTTGCTCGACCGCGTCGTCGACGAAGAAGTCAGCCTCGGCGACTTCGTGCTGTCTGGCGGCGAGTTGCCTGCCATGGCGTTGATGGACGCCGTCGTGCGCCAGTTGCCCGGCGTGTTGAACGACTCGCAATCGGCGGTGCAGGACAGTTTCGTCGACGTGCTGCTGGATTGTCCGCATTACACGCGTCCGGAAGAATACGCCGGCGTGCGTGTGCCCGATGTGCTGCTCGGCGGCCATCATGCGGAAATCGAAGCGTGGCGCCGGCGTGAAGCCTTGCGCAACACGTTGAACAAACGGCCCGATCTGATCGTGAAGGCCAGAAAGAACAAGATGTTGAGCCGTGCCGACGAGGCATGGCTTGCGAGTCTCGCGAAGGAAGAGTCGAAGGCGTAAAGCCTTGGTCTTTCGAGCGGACATAGGCGGCGCCGCACATGCGTGTACGGCGCCTGATGTGAACCCATCCTCTATCGGGGCCGTAGCCAAGCGTTTTCCGCGAGGCAGGTACGAACGCCGACAAGATGGACTTAGGAGTCAGTGATGAATCTGATTGCAAAACTCGAGCAGGAAGAAATCGCGCGCGCCCTCGGCGAGAAGACCATCCCCGAATTCGCCCCCGGCGACACGGTGATCGTCAGCGTGAATGTGGTTGAAGGTACGCGTAAGCGTGTTCAGGCTTACGAAGGCGTCGTGATCGCCAAGCGTAACCGTGGTCTGAATTCGTCGTTTATCGTCCGCAAGATCTCGTCGGGCGAAGGCGTCGAGCGTACGTTCCAGACGTACTCGCCGCTGCTGGCAAGCATCGTCGTGAAGCGTCGTGGCGATGTGCGTCGTGCGAAGCTGTACTACCTGCGCGACCGTTCGGGCAAGTCGGCCCGGATCAAGGAAAAGCTGGTCTCGAAAGACCGCGCTGCTTCCCAAGCGTAAATGCTGTAAGAAAAAGCACCCCTCGCGGGTGCTTTTTTGTTTGCCAGGTCAAAATAGAGGCATGTCCCCTATCCGCTCGTTCCGAGAGACCCGTTGACCCGCCCTGTCTTTGAGCCTGAAACTCTGCCTGTCGAAGCGACGGGCGCCGATCTGCCGCCGGTGGCTGCCGGGCGTCTGACGCCCGATGGCCTGCGCGCGCGGTTCGAGCAGCGTCTCTCCTGGACGCCCGAGCCGGTTATCGAAGCGCCCTGGCGCGATACCTATGCCGATCCGCGAGTCGCCGCGGTACTGGTGCCGTTGGTAGTTCGCGATAACGGCTTGACCGTGCTGCTGACGCAGCGCGCCGACCATCTGAACGATCACGCGGGCCAGGTGAGCTTTCCAGGCGGCCGCCACGAACCATTCGATGCCGACGCCATTGCCACCGCGCTGCGCGAAGCACAGGAAGAGGTCGGTCTCGATCCTTTACGCGTCGAGATTCTCGGTGCGTTGCCCGACTATCTGACGGGCACCGGTTTTCGTGTGACACCGGTGATCGGCCTGGTTCATCCGCCGTTCACTTTGAAAGCCGATTCGTTCGAAGTGGCCGAAGTCTTCGAAGTACCGCTTGGTTTTCTGATGAACCCGGCGCATCACGAAGAGCGCGTGTTCCGTTGGGAAGGCGGCGAGCGCCGTTTTTTCGCGATGCCGTATCCGCGTACGGCGTCGGCGGATCTCGAGAATCAGGCGGGCGGCCATCATTTCATCTGGGGCGCGACGGCCGCGATGCTGCGCAACTTCTATCGGTTCCTCGCGGCTTGATTCACACTTGGGCCGCCCTAGGCGGCCATGCAGTTGTTGGCTGTTTGTCAACGTCCGCGCTCAGTCTCATCCGACCCTGTGCTATCGTTATAAAATAATCGTAAAAACTCGAAAAGCACGGCGCATCGCATGACTTTTTTCTCCGTATTGCTGGCTCTGATCATTGAACAGGTGCGCGCGCTGTCGCCGAACAATCCGGTGTCGGCGTTGCTTCAATACCATGCGGAGTCTGCGGCGCACGGATTCGATGCCGGCAAGCCCAAGCATGGCTTGCTTGCATGGCTGGTGGTGGTGGTGCCGTGGACGCTGGCCGTCGCGCTCGTCTACTACGTGCTGTACCACATTCACTTTGCGCTGGCGTTCCTGTGGAACGTCGCGGTCCTTTACTTCACGCTCGGCTTCCGGCAGTTCAGCCATTACTTCACCGATATCCACCTCGCGTTGAATAACGACGATGTGCCGCGCGCGCGTGAAATTCTCAACGAATGGACCGGCCTCGATACGGTCGATATGCCGGTCAGCGAGATCGTGCGTCATACGCTGATCCATGCCGTCGTCGCGTCGCATCGGCATGTGTTCGGTGTGTTCTTCTGGTTCCTGATTCCGGTTGGGCCGGCGGGCGCGGTGCTGTATCGGATCGCCGAATATCTGGCGCGCACGTGGGCACGGCCGGTCGACGATCGTACCGTCGCGTTTTCGAGCTTTGCGCAGCGGGCGTTCTTCGTGATCGACTGGGTGCCTTCGCGGCTGACATCGCTCGGTTTTGCGATCGTCGGCAATTTCGAAGACGCGATTTATGCATGGCGCAACCATGCGCGTCAGTGGCCGGATGCGAACGACGGTGTGTTGCTCGCCGCGGGCAGCGGGGCGCTAGGTGCGCGTTTGAGCGGCCCGCTGGCCGAGCCGTCGAGTCTGGATGCGCTCGCCACCGGCGACGGCGGCCCGATGCAGGTCGGCGACGACTGCACGCCGCGCACGCTGCAATCCGCAGTCGGGCTGGTGTGGCGCGCGGTGGTGCTGTGGATGATCTTGCTGTTGATGCTGACGATCGCGGTGTGGCTCGCTTGAGCGCAAGCCAACGCCAGCGCGCTGCCGCATAAAAGAAAGGCCGGGCAAAAACCCGGCCTTTCTTTTTGTCGCCTCGGTAACCCTGGCTCACCCATCGAGCGGATCGCGCGTCGTCCCACATTGCCAGCACACCGTGAACTGCGCTTCGAGCGTCTCGCCACAATGACCGCAGCGCCAGGTTGGCGCGCCCGCCGCCGGTCCATGCGAAGCTGCCTCGATCAACCGCTGGGCCAGCGCCTCGTCGCGCTCGTCGACGAGCCACAACTCAGGCGCGCACTGATCCGCTGGGATATCGCCGAGCGCACCGTTCAGATAACGGTTGTGCAACTCGCAGGCGATGCCCGCCGCCGCCAGCACGTTGACCCAATGCTGTCCGATGATCAGATTCGGCGCGCGCATCAATTTCATTTCAACGCACGATCTGACTGGCTTCGTGCACCAGTTGCGCGTACAGCGCATGCCGTTCGCGCCGGATGCGGCCCTCGGCGACCGCTTCGAGAATCGCGCAACCCGGCTCGTGCAAGTGATGACAGTTATAGAAACGGCAGTTCGCCAACAGCGGACGAAACTCGGGAAACGCGCGTTCGAGCCGGCCTTCGGTCAGGTGATGGAGGCCGAATTCCTGGAAACCCGGCGAGTCGATCAACGCGCCGCCATCGCCGTCTGGACCGTTCGGCAACGGATAGAGCCGTGTGAAGGTCGTGGTATGACGCCCGCTGTTCAACGCGGTCGAAATTTCGCGGGTCGCGACTTCGGCGTCTGGAATCAGCAGATTCACCAGCGTCGATTTGCCCATCCCGGACTGGCCGAGCAGTAGCGTGGAGTGGTCATGCAGATGCTCGATCAATGCGGCACGGGCGGCATCAGGCTGCGTCTTGATCGACACTTCGACCACCGTATAGCCCAGCGCGCGATAGCGTTCGAGCCGCGCCCGCGCGCCTTCCAGTTCCGCGACAACGTCGATCTTGTTCAGCACGATCAACGGCTTCAGTTCGTTCGCTTCGGCGGCGACCAGTGCGCGGCCGAGCAGGTCTTCGCTGAAATGCGGTTCGGTGGCGAGTACGATCAGCAGCTGATCGAGATTCGCGGCAAATAGCTTCGACTTGTACTGATCCGAGCGATACAGCAGATTGCGCCGTTCGCCGATTTCGACGATCACGCCTTGATCCGCCGAGGTCGGCTCGTAGATCACGCGATCGCCGACTGCCACTTCGCTGCGCTTGCCGCGCGGGAAGCATTGCAGCATCGCGCCGCCGTCTTCGGGGGCGACCAGGTAGTGTCGCCCGTGGGCGGCCACCACCAGGCCGCCTACGTGCGTGCTGGACGGCGCGCGCGGCGCTTTCGGGGAGCGGCCGCTCATGCGTGCCGCAGCAGACGGTCGATCCGCTGCGACGCCGGCGGATGCGAGTAGTAGAACGCGGTGTAGAGCGGGTCCGGCGTCAGTGTGGACGCGTTGTCCTCGTACAGCTTCACGAGCGCGTTGACAAGATCTTGCGCATCGGTTTGCGTCGCGGCGAAGGCGTCGGCTTCGAACTCGTGCTTGCGCGAGCTGAGGCTGCCGAGCGGCGTGACGAAGAACAGGAACACCGGCAGCGCGAGGAAGAACAGCACCAGCGCAAGGCCGCTATTGCCGCCGATTAGCGACGGCCGCACGCCCAGCCCTTCGTAGAACCACACGCTTTCGTTGAGCCAGCCGAGCAGGGCGAGTATCACGAGGCTGAGCGCAAACGTCACGAGCATCCGCTTGATCACGTGACGGCGCTTGAAGTGCCCGAGTTCGTGCGCGAGCACCGCTTCGATCTCGTTGCCCGACAGGCGCGCCAGCAACGTATCGAAGAACACGATCCGCTTGGCCGCGCCGAAGCCGGTGAAATACGCGTTGCCGTGCGCCGAACGGCGGCTGCCGTCCATGACGAACAGGCCCTTCGCGGCGAAACCGCAGCGCCGCATCAGCGCTTCGATACGGTTTTTCAGCGCTTCGTCCTTGAGCGGCTCGAACTTGTTGAAAAGCGGCGCGATAAAGGTCGGATACAGCACCAGCACGAGCATCTGGAACGCGACCCACACGATCCACGTCCACAGCCACCACAGGCTGCCGGCCTGGTTCATCAGCCACAGCACGACAAACAGCAGCGGCAGGCCGAACGCGGCGCCCAGCAGCACGCCTTTGATGCGGTCGAGGAAGAAAATGCCCTTGCTCATCCGGTTGAAGCCGAAGCGTTGCTCGACCACGAACTGACGGTAGTAGTCGAACGGCAGGTCGATCACGCTGGTGATCGCGATCACCGCGGCGACCAGCGCGATCTGGCCGGCGTAGCCGCGGCCGAGCCAGTCGGAGACCGCCAGATCGAGCGCCTGCACGCCGCCGAGCAGCGTCAGGCCGATCAGCACGGCGGCGCTGACGACGACCTCGATCATCGTCAGCCGGGTGCGTTCGACGGTGTAGTCCGCGGCGCGCTGGTGCGCGGTAAGCGCGATGGTGCCGGCAAACTGGCTCGGCACCTGCTCGCGGTGGCCGGCGACGAAGCGGATCTGCCGCGACGCGAGCCACAGTTTGGTGCCGACCATCGCCACGACGGCGACGACGAACAGAACGGTGAAGTACAGGGTAGGCATCCGGGGATTCCGTGGTATCTATGCGAGAATTATATGTTTCTTCCCGCCTGCCGGCGGGGACACGCTCAAACCAATCTCAAACGAACATTCGCCGTGGCGCCAGCGCTTCCAGCAAGCCTGTTGCCCGGCCACCAAGGTTGCTTTCATGACTGACATCCTCGCGTCCACCGAACAGCCGCCGCTCGTGCGCAGCGACATGAACCTCATCTGGCTGGACATGGAAATGACCGGGCTCGAACCCGACACCGACCGCATCATCGAAATCGCGGTGGTGGTGACGAATTCGACGCTCGACAGGATGGTCGAAGGTCCCGTGCTGGCGATTCATCAGAGCGACGAGACGCTCGCCAGGATGGACCAGTGGAACCAGAACACGCATGGCCGCTCGGGCCTGATCGACCGCGTGAAGGCGTCGACCGTCAGCGAGGCCGACGCTACCGAACAGATTCGCGATTTTCTGAGCGCCTATGTACCCCCGGGCAAATCGCCGATGTGCGGCAACTCGATCTGCCAGGATCGCCGTTTCATGGCGCGCTGGATGCCGGACCTCGAGTGCTTCTTCCACTACCGCAATCTCGACGTCAGCACCTTGAAGGAACTGTGCCGCCGCTGGCAGCCGGCCATCTACAAGGGCTTCCAGAAGCGCGCGATGCACACCGCGCTGGCCGACATTCATGAATCGATCGACGAACTGAAGTACTACCGCGAGCACTTCCTGATTCCGTCGGCCGCGCCGGCCCCGGAAGCGCCGGCAGCGGAATAAATCGTCTGCAGTTTCGGATTCAATCCTGCCGGGGCGCGCGCTGCGCGTTCTTCGGCCGGAACGCCTTCACCACGTCTGCGTTGGTTTCCACGTACGGGCCGCCGATCAGGTCGATGCAATAGGGCACCGCGGCGAAAATGCCCGGCACTTTCACCGTGCCGCTTTCGCCGTCGCGCAGACCTTCCAGCGTTTCCCTGATCGACTTCGGCTGACCCGGTAAGTTGACGATCAGCGCCGCGTGCTCCGCCGTTTCGCGGATCACCGCCACCTGGCGCGAAAGAATCGCCGTCGGCACGAAATTCAGGCTGATCTGCCGCATTTGCTCGCCGAAACCCGGCATTTCCTTCGTGGCCACCGCCAAAGTCGCTTCGGGCGTCACGTCGCGGCGCGACGGGCCGGTGCCGCCGGTGGTCAGCACCAGATCGCAGCCCACTTCGTCCACCAGTTCGATCAGCGTCGCGGAAATGGTCGGCGCGTCGTCCTGAATCAGGCGCGTGACGACCTGCCACGGCGAGCTCAGCGCCGCGCCGAGCCACTCCTGCAAGGCCGGAACGCCTTTGTCCTCGTAGACGCCGGTGGATGCGCGGTCGCTGATCGACACGAGGCCGATCACGATTTCGTCGGGATGCTTATGCGTCGGATTACGCGTCGCGGTCGTCATCGTCGTCTTCCCGGTCTTCTTCAGCGTCGGAATCGGTGTCGGCGGACGGGCCGTCCGCATTCTTGATCCACTGGAACAGCTCGCGGAAGTAGCGCGGCGGCTTGCTTTGCTGCGCTTCCTTGCGGGCGTTGCGGATCAGCGTGCGGCCCTGCTGCGGGTCGGCGTTCGGGTGCTGGCGGATGAATTCGGTCAGCGCGGCGTCGTCGGCGAGCAGTTTTTCGCGGGTGCGCTCGATCCAGTGCAGCTTGGCGGTTTCCGCCTTGTTGACGCCGTTGTAGGTGTCGAGCGCGGTGCGCAGCGCGGCGGTTTCCTCGTCGAGGAGCGAGCGCATCACGCGGCCGACGTACTGCACCTGGCGGCGCTTGCCTTCGTGATCGGTGATGCGGCGTGCTTCGCGTACCGCGTCGTCGAGCTTTTCGGGCATCGGCATGCGCTTGAGCGCGTCTTTCGGCAGCGCGATCAGCGCTGAGCCCAGTTCCTGCAACTCGTGCATTTCGCGCTTGAGCTGGGACTTGCTGGGACGGTCGTAGCCGTTCTCGTCGACTTCGGGCTCGACGGGTTCAATGGGTTGAATACGGGTTTTGCGTGTCATGCCGATATTGTAGCGTGCCGCGCCCGCCGAACCCGCGGTGCTGCTGTGCACAAGGCCTCGCACCTTGCGAAGCCGCGGTTATCCGCCGCTCAGCGAATGCCAGGTACGGCGTCGCGTACCTTGCTATGATCGCGGGATGCGTAACCAGGCAAATGCGCACGCAGGTGCGCAGCATGTGCGAACACACAGGGCCGCTCGGCCCCGAACAGGACGGCAACGACAATGGCAGCAGACATGGACGTCAAGCAGCGCTTTTTTCCGCACACCCAGGATGAACTGAAGGAAATCGCCTCGGACATCCTTCGTCACGCGAAGTCGCTCGGCGGCACCGACGCCGCGACCGAAATCTCCGAAGGCGACGGCCTGTCCGTCTCCGTGCGGCGCGGCGAAGTCGAGACGATCGAACACAACCGCGACAAGATGGTCGGCGTGACGGTGTTCATCGGCAACAAGCGCGGCAACGCGAGCACCTCGGACTTTTCGTCGCAGGCCTTGAAGGACACGGTCGCGGCGGCGTACAACATCGCGCGCTTTACCGCCGAAGACGACTGCGCGGGTCTCGCCGAAGCCGAATTGCTCGAAACCGCGCCGCGCGATCTCGATCTGTATCATCCGTGGAACCTCTCGGCCGACGAAGCGGTGGAAATCGCCCGCCGCGCGGAAGACGCCGCATTCGCGACCGATCCGCAGATCAGGAACTCGGAAGGCGCGAGCGTCTCGGCGCAGCACTCGCAGTTCGTTCTGGCCACCTCGCGCGGTTTTCTCGCGGGCTATCCGTATTCGCGCCACTACATCGCGTGCGCGCCGATCGCCGGCAGCGCCCGCAACATGCAGCGCGACGACTGGTACACGTCGACCCGCAGCGCGGATGAGCTCGCCGATCCGGAAGCGGTCGGCCGTTACGCGGCGCAACGCGCGCTGGCGCGCATCGGTGCGCGCGGTCTCGACACCCGCAAGGTGCCGGTGCTGTTCGAAGCGCCGCTCGCCGCCGGCATTCTCGGCGCGTTCGTGCAGGCGACCAGCGGCGGCGCGTTGTACCGCAAGACCTCGTTTCTCGTCGACAGCCTCGGCAAGCCGGTGTTCGCGCCGCACGTGCAGGTGATCGAAGATCCGCACGTCGCGCGTGCGATGGGCAGCGCGCCGTTCGACGAAGAGGGTGTGCGCACCAAACAGCGCTCGGTGGTGAAAGACGGCGTGGTGGAAGGCTATTTCCTGTCCACCTACTCGGCGCGCAAGCTCGGCATGCAAACTACCGGCAACGCCGGCGGTTCGCACAACCTGTCGCTGAGCAGCTCGAACACGCGTCCTGAAGACGACTTCGAGGAAATGCTGAGGAAGCTCGGCACGGGCCTGTTGCTGACCGAGCTGATGGGGCAGGGCGTGAACTACGTGACCGGCGACTATTCGCGCGGCGCGTCTGGCTTCTGGGTCGAGAACGGCAAGATCCAGTACCCGGTCGAGGAAATCACGGTGGCGAGCACGTTGCAGGAGATGTTCCGCCATATCGTCGCGATCGGTGCGGATACGATTACGCGTGGCACCAAGCAGACCGGTTCGGTGCTGATCGAACGGATGACGATTGCTGGGCAGTAGGCGGCGGTTTTAGCCGCTGGTTTTAACGGCGGGCTCTGCGAACAAAAACGCCACGCAAGCCATTGCGTGGCGTTTTTTCATGCGCGTGCGAGTCGTGCTCGATGCGCCAAACGCTGGGCAACAGCCTCAAGCGCCCTTGCGCCGATAGGTGACGAACGCGTAATCGAAATCGTTCGGTGCGTGCGCGCGATGCGTTTCATGCGCGACTTCTTCCCATTCGTTTTCGTCGAGTTCCGGGAAGGTGGCGTCGCCCTCGAAGTCCGCCGAAATCTCGGTGATGATCAGCTTGTCCGCCTGACGCAGACCCTCGATATATAACTGCGCACCGCCGATCAGAAACGCTTCCGGCGCCTGATCCTGCGCGGCCAGCTTGAGCGCGTCTTCCAGGGTGGTTGCGGTATCGCAGCCCTGAAAACGCCGCGTGGCATCCCGTGTCACCACGATGTTGCGGCGTCCCGGCAGCGGCCGGCCGATCGATTCATGCGTCTTGCGGCCCATGATGATGGGCGCGCCCATCGTGGTGCGCTTGAAGAACGCGAGGTCTTCGGGAAGTCGCCAGGGCAACTGGTTGTCGCGGCCGATCACGCCGTTATTGGCGCGAGCGACGATCAGGGTGAGCGTCGTCATCGAATGGAAAGGAGAACGTAACCAGACTGATTCTACCTGACGCGCAAGCCGGGTCCGCCGCTTCTGCCGGACGGCGAGCAGCAATGCCGCGCCGGGAGGCGGACGAACCCTGACCGGCGCGGCGTCATTCCTGCGTGGGCTCGTCGGGGGCGCTCATCTCGCGCAAGCCGTGATGGCCCATCAAGCGGTACAGCGTGACGCGCGAAATATTCAGATCCACCGCCGCCTCGTTCAGCCGGTGACGATGGCGCAGCAGCGCCGCTTCGATCGCGCGCTTCTCGGCGGCATCGCGCGCTTGCGACAGGCTCATGGTCTGCTGCTCGGTGAAGTGGGCGAGGTCGAGGTCGTCGGCGGAAATCAGCTTGTTCTCCGCCATCACGATCGCGCGGCGCACGCGGTTGATCAGCTCGCGCACATTGCCCGGCCAGTTGTAGTTGTACATCGCCTCGATCGCCGACGGTGCGAAGCCGCGGATCTTGCGCGCACTGTCGACCTTGAACTTGCGCAGAATGTGGTGCGCGAGGATTTCGATGTCTTTGCCGCGCGCGCGCAACGGCGGTTCGTCGACGCGCAGCACGCACAGCCGGTGGAACAGGTCGGCGCGGAACTGCCCGTCGCGCATCGCGTTTTCCAGATCGACGTGCGTGGCCGAAATGATCCGCACGTCGACCGGAATCGACTCGCGGCCGCCGAGCCGCTCGATCTTGCCTTCCTGCAGGAAGCGCAACAGGCTCGCCTGGCTTTCGAGCGGCAGATCGCCGATTTCGTCGAGCAGCAGCGTGCCGCCGTCCGCCGCTTCGACCCGGCCGATCTTGCGCTGATTGGCGCCCGTGAACGCACCGCGCTCGTAGCCGAATAGTTCGGACTGCAACAGATGATGCGGGATCGCGCCGCAATTGATCGCGATGAACGGCGCCTTGCGGCGCGGCGAGCGTTCGTGGATCGCCAGCGCGGTGAGCTCCTTGCCGGTGCCCGACTCGCCGGAGATGAACACACTCGCATCGGTGTTCGCCACCTTGCGGATGGTGCGAAAGAGTTGCTGCATCGCTTCGCAGGTGCCGACCATTTCGTCGTCGCCCGACGCGTCGACGGGCAGGGCCAGTTCCGGCTCGCACAGCGTCACCATGCCGAACGCGTGGCTCACCAGATAGTCGATTGTCGCGTTCGCCACCGGCATCTTCACGTAGTCGAAGCAGTAGTGGCGCACGAGCCGCCGCACCTCCGGATCGGTCAGGCGTTCGCGGGTGGCGAGCGCGATCCAGCCGACCTGCTGCTGGCGCAAACTCGCTTCGAGTCCGCCGAGATCGCGCAGCGGAAAGCTCGCCAGATCGACGATGCCGGCACATGCCACGTCCGGCTTCACGAGCCTGCCTAGCTCGTGCGCCGAACGCGCCACGGCGACGTGCCAGCCGCGGCTTTTCAGATGCGCGGTGAGGGTTTCGTCCGGCGTACGCGCGACGTACAGCAGCATGCGTTCCGTTTGCGCACGGGCAGCCGTCGCGCCGGCAATCGCGGTAACCGCGGTAACCGCAGTAGCCGACGTAACCGGTGCAACAGCGGCACGGTTCGTCACGGCTTCGACAGGACGGCCCACAGGCATGTCTTTCGGCAGTGCAAGCGTCATATGCGATCCCGCGCCCGTTCCGGCACCCGGCGTCACGCTAGTCAGATGAGGTGATTCACGCACGTTCGACCTCGTATTGTTGACATGTCAGAAGGTATAGGGAAACCGCACACCGACCACGAAGTTCGGCGCATCGGGCGTCAAGCCGACCGACACCGAGCCGTTGATGGTCAGGTGCTTGTTCACGACGTGGTTCAGGCCAAAATTCAGCGCCGCGGCCGTGGTTTCGCTGCCCGGCACTTTCTCGTATGAGCCGCCCGGTGCACGGGTCTTCGATTCGGGTTCCAGCGCCATCGTGTACGAGATGCTGGCCGAGTCCTTATCGGAGAACGCCAGCGCCACGCCGCCGCCGAATTGCACGATGTCGCCGAGCTTGACCGTCGCCGGCTGGGTTTGCCCCTGCACCGACGAGATGTCCGCAAACGACCGCGCGATGTTGTAGGTGTACGAAAGGCTGCCGAACAGCACCACCGGGTCATAGGTTTTCAACAGCGAGACGCCGGTCGTAATGCTCCAGAAGCCCGTGCCGGTGGGCAGCTTGGTGGGCGCAACGAGGTTGGTGTTGTTGCTGTCGAGCTGCACCAGCTTCTCGCCGAATGGCGACGTGCCGGTCGGCGCCTTGATGCGCAAACTGCCCACTACGTCAGGCAGGCTGTTGGTCTCTTTCAGGAACTGGTAGTAGATCCCGAAGTTGACGTCACCGATATTGCTGCCGTTTACCGACGCGTCCGACAGCGTATTCGCTGCGCCGCCCGCACCGCCGACGATAAAGTTGCTATGCCGGTAGATGTACGGCACGTCCACGTCGATACTGATGCGGTCGGTCAGGCCGTAGCGCGTATCGAGATCGGCCATCACCTGGTGCGATTTGGTCTCACCCAGGTTGATGTTGCCGAGGAAAATCGCGTCGAGCGCGAGGAAGCCCGACAGCTGCAACTGGCGGCGATCGTAGTAGGTGTCGCTGATGCCCCAGTCCATCGTCAGCTTGTGATCGAAGAGCGGTGCATGTTCGCGCTGCACGACCGCTTCCTCGGCTTGCGTGCGCACCGGTTCGGCGGCCTTCTGGGTCTGGCCGATCGCGCCGCTGCCGTCGGTGGCGGCCGGCAAGCCACCCGCGGTATTGCCCTCGGGCACCGGCGGATAGACCGGCACGCCGGTCGCCGTGCCGGTGTTGCCGCCCGTCGCGGGCGTACCCGGATTGACCTGCGCGAGTGGCGGCAGCGGCATTGGCAGGCCGTCGGCGCCGGGTTGCTCGGCCACGGCTTCGCTGCCCGCGGGCGCACCGTAGCCCGGCGCGCCACGGCCGCGTTGCGCCATTTCGAGGTTGGTAACCTGTCGTTCGAGTGAGTGAATCTGCCGCTGCTGCTCGTCGACCACACGCATCAGCGTGTTCAGACGTTCTTCAACCGACTGCCCAGCGAGCGCTTGCGCACCCGCCTCTTGGGACAGTGCGAACAGCATGACGGCGGCTGGAATGGCCGCGAGTGCCATTCGCGGCACCTTTGTCGATGTAATGTTGTTCATTTTGTGTTCCCCCGGTGTTCCGGTAGCGCGCCGCCTGTTTGCTGGCATTGCGCTGCCGTATCGGTACTGCATCTGCTGCAACAAGCGGGTGGCGGGCCCGCATCGTTATCTCCTGGCGTTTTGCAGGGCTTGTAGTACGCCAAGCTGACGGATCATTGCGGCCGACATTTGCTGCGTCTGCAAATGCAACTGCAACTGGTTGGCGACTTGCTGGTTATTGCCTGCAATCTGGAGCAACTGGGCGATTTGCCCGTTGCCCGGCGTGATGGTCTGGGTGGCGAGCCCGGCGGGTGTTTGCAGCGCGACGCTTACGCCGTTGCTGCCGAAGGAAATGCCGGCTTTGATCGAGCCGGCCGAATTGCTGGCCGCCGCTGACGGTGCGTTGGCGGCGCTTGCCAGCGGCGCGGCGTTATTGTTGAAATCGATGAGTGCCGAGTTGGCGCCGATGTTTCGATCGCCTGCCACTTGCGTCACTTGCGAGACGCCGTTGACCGATATGCTCTGTCCGCCGTTCGCTTGAGCATTGGGATTGGCCCCCGAGTTGGCTCCTGGATTGCCGAAGCCGCCGTCGTTCACGCGTGCAAGCGTGTTGACGGTGCTGACCAGCTGGCCGGCCGCGTTCTGCACGGCAGTCAGCGTGCCTTGGGCGAGAGCGTTCGCGCCGTTGGGCAGCTGCCATTGCGAAATCACATTCAGAACGAAGCCGGAAATCATGGGGGCGCCGGCATGTTTGCCGGTCTGATTGGCGAGGACATCGTCGTCCACCATCTGCACCTTGATAGCGGCGGAGTCGATATCGCGCGACGCGATAAATTCGGGCGCCGGTGGCGAGCCGGCGCTTTGTGACGCGTAGGCGCTGCTAGTCAGGCCGCACATTGTGGCGCAGATCGCGAGGCCTAACTGTGAGAGAGGACGCTTCATGGTTGGGTCAGAACAGGTCTGCCTTGATCAAGCCGTACTCGACAAAGGGCGTCGCCGCGGTGCCGTTGGCAAGCGCGCTTGCGCGCAGCTTGAGAGCGAGCGACTCGTTGTCCTGCAACAGCGGTGAATCCTCCCTGAAGGGTTTGCCGAGGACTGCGAACACAAGGCCGTTCCAGGTCCTGGCGAAGTCCTCTTCGAGCACGATGCGATTGCCGAGCGCCGGGTCCGCAATGAACACGCGGCCATCCTGGACATGCTTGACGATCACGAAATGCTCGTACCCGTCGATGTTCATCAGAACCATTACGGGGATTTGAAGGTGTTGGAGCGCTTCGGCGTTGACCCGGAAGCCGCGGCCGCGCAAGCCGATGGTCTCGACGAATTTCTTCATGTCGAGCATCGAGAAGCCGTTCTTGATAACGACTTCAGGCGTGGAGAACACCATCATCCGGCGAATCAGTTCGGTTTCCGGAATATCGATGCCGTAGCCGAACTTGAGGAGGGTCGCGAGCGCCGCCGCACCACAGCTGTAGTCGAACTGCTGATTGACGATGTGGTTGTAACGGATGTCCTTCATCGAACGAACCGTCTTGGTCAGCGGGACGCCAACCGACCTGGTCGTGTCGATGCTCGCCTGCGCGTAGCTGTTACCCGCGCACAGAGCACAACCTGCCAGCGCCGCGGCGAACCGTAGCGCCGGGAACCCCTTGAACCCGGACATGCTGGTCTCCTGCTTTTATTAGCGCCGCGATCGCCAACCCGTTGTGCTGCAGATTGCCCGCACCGCCGGCGATGTTCACGCCGATGTTGCCGCTCGAGTACTGCAGTGTGTTGTTGCCCAGCATCGCGGTGCCTTCGAACGAGCCGTTAAAGCCCAGGTTAGCCATCTGGCTGCTCTGGTCGGTCGCGACCATCGCGACATCCGACGAGTGATGCGCCTCGACAGTTGTCGTGGAAGCGGCAAGGCTGTTGTTCTGCGCATTGCCGATGCCGGCTGCCACGTTCACGCCGATGTTGCCTGACGCGCCTTGCAACGAATTGTCGCCAAGCGATGCGTTGACCATGAAGTTGTTGATCCTGGCGGTACCGGCCGACGTCTGGGTGTTGAAGACTTGCGCATTGCCGAACACGTTGCCCACATCGACCGATGCGAGCGATGCTTCGTTGCTTTGCGCGTTGTCGATGCCTTCCGCGATGTTGATACCGACGTTGCCCGACACGCCGTTGCCGACACCGGTGCCCGTGGTCGCCGTCAGGTTGCCGGCTTTTTGCGTGTTGATGTGCTCCGTCACCGAGCCCGTCACATCCACGTCGGTTTTGTTCAGATAGGCGTCGACGCCCCATGCGGCGGAAACGCTGTCGGTCTCGGTCGACGAACGATTGCTGTAGCCGCCTTCCTGTTCGGCAAAGGCGTGGTAGCCCGAACCCTGGTCAGCGTGGAAGTTCCAGGCAGCGCCCTGGCCCGAGCCAGACGCCGCTTCGAATCCGCCGGCCAGACTATTCGAATTGCTATAGCTGGACTGGTGGTAGTCGGCCGAGTAGCCGCCTTGCGCGTGGAACGAGCCCTGCCCGTGACTGGGGTCGTTGTCGACCGAATACTGGTAGCTGCCGCCGATCTGGCCGCCGGCCGAGATATGGCCGCCCTGGTTCTGGTTGCTGTGGCTGAAGTTGCCTTCGATCGCGGCGCTCTTCTGGCTGTACTCATAGCCGCCGCCCGAAATCGAGCTGCTTTGATGGCCATACGCGTAGCCGGACGATTCGCCGAATCCTTCGGAGAACGACGAGGACGACGAATTCGACCGCGTGACCGTCGCGAATGCAGTGCCGCCACCCTTGACCGAGTCGTAGCTATTGTTGATGGTGGTCGTGATGTGGCCCGACGTGTAGGTCTGTGCGTTCGGGTTGAGCGTCGCGTTCGTCATCACGTTTTGCGTGTTGTTGACGACGGCGCCGGCCGTGCCCGAGACCTGCACGCAGCCAAACAGCGTGACAAAGCCTTCGATGCCGACTTCTTCGCCGACCAGCGTGGCATTGAAGATGTACGGGTTGTACGGGACATCGAACCCCTGTGCGAATACGCTGCCCGATGCTGCTGCGAGTACGGCTGCGGCGATAAGAGTGCGCTTCATGATTTCGCTCCGATACTTTAAGTGTGGTCAGTTAAAAAGAGTGCCCGCCGGGGGACGGAGCACAAAACTGTTTGCCGTGGCATTACCGGCGCCGGCTGTCTGGTTGATCTGTACGATTCCATTGACGTTCTTGAAGGCATCGCTGGAGATGGTTGCCTCGCGTACCCTATGAACCCCGATGGATTGACCCGGACCTCCGTTTTTCGGGGCAGTCGCGGATAGCTCCCCATCCGAGACGGTCTCGACTCCGAGCGCCGCGGTACCCAACTGGGTGCTGTTGCGCTGCAGATTTCCTGCTCCGGCGGACTGGTTCACCAGCACCGCACCGGATGAATTCGAAAATGCATTGGCCTCGATCGACGCACGCGCAGTCGTGACCCTTGCCGCCACCGAGGCGTTTTGCACGCTGGCGTTGTCGTTGGCGACCGCGTCGCCGGTCGAGATCGCGATCTGATTGAGCTGCGCGTTATTGACACCGGCGGTTTCATTGACCGTGAGCGCGCCGGTGACGCCGGCTGCAGCGCCGCTGCCGATCGTCGAGTCGGCGCCGATCCTGGGCACCGATTGCGCGTGGGCCGCGCCGGCCAGGCAGGTGAGCAGGGCCGCGCGCAGCCACAAAGACTGGCGCGGGTTCATTTCAGACCCCCGAACGCGCCGGAGAGCGCGTTCGAGAGCGGCGCCAGCGCGCCGGTCACCGACGAAGTGATGGTGCCGCCGACGCCCGGGCCAGGCATGCCGATGGTGCCGGCGTTCAGCGCGACGTTGTTGCCGGTTGCCTTGCCGCTCAGAATCTGCGTGACCGCCTGCATGCCGCTGCCGCTGAGCACGCCGCCGTCGGCGACGCCGCTCGAGCCATGCGCATTCGTCAGATCTGTATCGCCGACCACCTGGGCCATGGCCGGATTGAATGACGTGGCGGGGAAGGCAGTGGCTCGCACCGCGACCGGATCCTGGCTCTTCGGCACCGGCACGAAAGCGTCGCGCGGCGTGATCGTGCGCTCGACGATGATGTCGCCCGGGTTGGTGACCTGTTGCGCGGCGGCATCGACGCTGAAACCGGCGGTGAGCAGGGCGACGACGGCCGCCAATGTGGCCGGCAGCAGGGCAGGTAGCGCCGCCACCGGGCTGCATGCGCGCGGCGTCTGGGTTGGGGGGATCATGTCAGTCCTTGCTTTGTCTGATGAGCGGTCGGGAACGCGCCGACCGCTGAATTGCGTTGCTAGTTTTGTCCGGCTACTTTCTTTGGTAATTGGCGACGTTGCCTTGCGCAGCACGCGCGGCGTCGATCGGAATCGGCAGCGGCGCGGGTGGGGCGATCTCGTCCCAGAGCGTCACGCTGTTGCCGCCGCTGTTGCCGTTGCCGCGCATCAGCTGCGGCGTCGTCGCCACCATCACCATGCCGACCGCACCGCCGCGTTGCCGCGACAGCACCTGGTCGTCGAGCGAAATATCGTTCACGGATGTAGCATCGGCCGGAATACTCAGTACCTCGCCGGCCAGCTGACGGCTTTCAAGCGCCGCGGCGGTGACGGTAGCCGTCGCGTCCGGCGAGGCCGCCGCTACGGGCATCGTGCTCGCGAGGGTGGCGGAGCCGGTATCGGCGGTATCGGTCGGATTGACGGATTGAACTAATACGGATTCCTGGGCATTGACGCCGGCTGGCAGTGCAATAAGAGCTCCAGCGGCGCAAAGCGCTGCGCAAAGTGCGGCGCAAGGCGCAATTCTGCTCATGTCGATGCGGAAAGCGAGGCGCATGATGTGTCTCCTTGGTGCATGGCATTTAGCGAAACATGTGCCATGGATCGCAATCCATTGATGTATCTGGATGCGACCCGCAAACCGCGGAGTAACAATTGAGAAATCGAGCCAAAACGTTTCAGAGCTGAAACGGCAGGCAGAAAATACCTGTGATTCGTAAATCGCATAGGTACGTACTACCTTGGGTGAACGCCAGGAAAAGCGCTTCCGCATGCTTTTATTCGTAAGCTTAATACCTGTGTATTACCAGCTCAGCCTTGTGGGGTAAGGAGTCCCCGATTAAATTCGCATAATTGTTTTCCAGGCGGCGCGCGTATAGTAAGCTCTCGAAAACAGCTTCAGATTTAAAAAAGCCCGCTAACGGGCCGTCTCAAACACACACGCCGCTTTCTTGGGGATCAGCTGTCCGCACGGAATGGAATGGCCGTTCGGTTTTTGCGATTCGCGAATCCCGGATGAGTCAGCGTGTCTGAACCTGGGTTCAGGTGCGTGCGTCATCCTTAACGTTCGTTGACGAGAGGATCTGAATAATGGAACCCGCAACGCGGCAACTAATTTACGTTTCACGCGATCCGAGCGCGGAACTGAATACCCGCTTTCATCAGCGCGGCTGGCATGTCGAAGTCGTTGGGTCCGCGCGCGATGTGCGCCGTGCGGTTCGCGCCGGAATGGCTGCGGGCGGACTGCTCGATCTGTCCAGCCACTTTCAGTCACACGAAATCGCCGCATTCGAATCTTGCCTGACCATGCCGAACGTCGGCTGGGTTGCGGCCACCATGCCGGGGCAACTGCAGGACGCCGCCTTGCGCAGGCTCGTGCGCGACTATTGTTTCGACTATGTAACGGTGCCGTATGCGGGCGACAGAATCGTCGATTCGGTCGGTCACGCGTACGGCATGATCTCGCTGGGCGAACCCGCTTCGAACGATGGGTCGCAAGGCGCCGAAGGCGAAATGGTCGGCTCGTGCGATGCGATGCTCGCGCTGTTCCGCTCGATCCGCAAAGTGGCGATGACCGACGCGCCGGTGTTTATCTCGGGCGAATCAGGCACCGGCAAGGAATTGACCGCGGTAGCGATCCACGAACGCTCGGCGCGCCGCAGCGCGCCTTTCGTGCCGATCAATTGCGGCGCGATTCCGCCGCATCTATTGCAATCCGAACTATTCGGCTATGAGCGCGGCGCGTTTACCGGCGCCAATCAGCGCAAGATCGGCCGCGTGGAAGCGGCCAACGGCGGCACGCTGTTTCTCGACGAAATCGGTGACTTGCCGCTCGAAAGCCAGGCGAGCCTGTTGCGTTTCTTACAGGAACGCAAGGTGGAGCGGCTGGGCGGGCACGGTTCGATCGACGTCGACGTGCGCATCATTTCGGCCACTCACGTGGATATGACCGCCGCGATGATCGAAGGGCGGTTCCGTTCCGACCTGTATCACCGCCTGTGCGTGCTGCAAATCGATGAACCGCCGCTGCGCGCACGTGGTAAGGATATCGAATTGCTTGCGCGGCACATGCTGGAACGTTTCAAGAAAGATGCAAGCCGCCGTTTGCGCGGCTTCGCGCCCGATGCGATCGCGGCGCTGCATAACTACGGCTGGCCGGGCAATGTGCGCGAATTGATCAATCGGGTGCGGCGCGCGATCGTGATGTCGGAAGGGCGCGCGATCACGGCGCGCGATCTGGAACTGGCCGAGTATGTCGAGATCGTGCCCGTATCGCTCGCGCAGGCGCGCGAAGCGGCCGAGCGTCAGGCGATCGAGTTGGCGCTGCTGCGTCATCGCGGGCGTCTGGGCGATGCCGCGCAGGAATTGGGCATCTCGCGCGTGACCTTGTACCGCCTGCTCTGCGCACACGGCATGCGCCATATGGAAGGCGAGCCGCTGGTCACGCCGCACGGCGATTTGCCGGCTTCGGTGCCGCATCTCTGACAGGCCGCGCGGGTCCCGCTCGCCGGGTTTCCCACTGACATTTCCGCTTTACGCAAGCCGCGACCGGGCGCGGCCCGGCTACGCTTGTTAAAATCGGGTTTTCCGCTCATCTCCGCGGCGCGCCCACGCGCCGGCCGAAGGAACCCGCATGAAACAATACCTCGACCTCGTCCGCACGATTCTCGACACCGGCACGTGGCAGGAGAACCGCACCGGCATCCGCACCATCAGCATGCCGGGCGCGATGTTGCGCTTCGACCTGCAGCAGGGCTTCCCGGCGGTCACGACCAAGAAGCTGGCGTTCAAGTCGGCGGTGGGCGAGCTGGTCGGGTTTCTGCGCGCGTCGCGCAGCGCGGCGGATTTTCGCGATCTCGGCTGCAAGGTGTGGGACGCCAATGCCAACCAGAATCCGCAATGGCTCGCGAATCCGTATCGCGAAGGCCCGGACGACCTCGGCGACGTGTACGGCGTGCAGTGGCGCCAATGGCCTGCCTACAAGGTGCTGGACGCCGCCGCGAGCGCGCAGCTGGCCGACGCCACCGCGCGCGGCTTTCAGGTGGTCACCGAATTCGACGAAAACGGCAGCCACAAAGTGCTGCTGTACAAAGCGATCGACCAGTTGCGCCAGTGTCTCGACACGATCATGCAGAATCCCGCCGACCGGCGCATTCTGTTTCATGCGTGGAACCCCGCGGTGCTGGACCAGATCGCGTTGCCGGCTTGCCACCTGCTTTATCAGCTCCTGCCGAACGTGGCGCGCCGTGAAATTTCGCTGTGTCTGTACATTCGCAGCAACGATGTCGGGCTCGGCACGCCGTTCAATCTGACCGAAGGCGCCGCTTTGCTGCATCTGGTTGGCCGGTTGACGGGTTATACGCCGCGTTGGTTTACCTACTTCATCGGCGACGCGCACATCTACGAGAATCAGCTCGATATGTTGCAGCAACAGCTCACGCGCGAGCCGTACGAGAGCCCGGCCTTCGCGATCGCGGACCGGGTGCCGGACTACGCGCAAACCGGCGTGTACGAGCCGGAATGGCTCGAGAAGATCGAGCCGTCGGATTTCTCGCTGGTCGGTTACCGCCATCACGAGCCGCTGACGGCGCCGATGGCGATCTAAGCGTCTGCCGCCGGTCACAGAGAAAAACCCCCGCGATGTGAATCGCGGGGGTTTTTTCTTGCTGCTGTCAAACGATGAGGTACGACCGCGCTTAGCCTTTGTGATGCTCGTCACGGTTGCCGCTACCCGAATGCTGCTCGGTGTGCTGCGGCGCCGGTTGCGGGCGCGGTTGCTGCTGCACCTGCTGCGGACGCGGCTGCGGCGCCGGCTGCGGATGGAACTCCTGACGCGGTTGCTGCTGCACCTGTTGCACCTGTTGCACCGGCTGCGGATGGAATTCCGGACGCGGTTGCTGCTGCATCTGTTGCACCGGCTGCGGACGCGGTTGCTGCACCGGTTGAGGACGCGGCTGTGGCGCCGGCTGCGGGCGGAACTCCTGACGTGGTTGGGGCTGCTGCACCTGTTGTACCGGTTGCGGACGGAACTCCTGCTGCCGCGACGCTTGCGGCTGGGCGTGGACTTCCGGCGGGCGCGGTGCCTGCGGCTGACGCTGTACCTGCTGGGGTTGCGGCTGCGGTTGGAATTCCGGCTGGCGCGCCTGCTGTGCCGCAGCAGGGTTGTCCGCCGGACGCGGCTGGCCGTGCTGTTGCTGGGCCGTCATGGCAGGGTTCTCCGGCGGACGCGGTGCACCATGCTGCTGCATCCCTGCGTTAGCTTGCGCGCCGGTTTGCGGCGCGAAACCCGGCTGTCCTGCCTGCTGCTGCGGGCCGCCGTGCTGCTGCGCCTGCTGGGCCATCGGCGTGTGCGGCTGCGTCCATACCGGCTCGTGACGCCCGTTCGGCGCATTCGCACCTGGCTGCTGGGCCGCTGGCAGGTTCGCTTGCCCCGGCATCCCGTGTTGCGGCTGCTGCTGCGCAAAGCCGTTCGGATTGCCGCCGCCCGCTTGCGGCGGACGCGGCACGCCGTTGGACGGATGAACGGCCTGGCCGGGCTGTGGCCGCTCATTAGCCATTTGCGGCGGCATGCCAGGCCGCGCTTGCGCTTCGCCGCCATGCTGCGGCTGACCGTTGAACGGCGCCTCACCCGGCCGCTGTCCGGCCTGTTGCATTGCGTTAGGAGCACCCGGCGTACCAGGTGTACCAGGCACACCCGGCGCACGCGGCGCACCCGGCGCACCCGGTGCCGCGCCCGGCGTCCGGCCGGCGATATGCGACTGCACGACTCGCACGTTCTGCACCGGCATCACGCCCGGACCGCTCGCGAAGTGCGCCGGCACGGAAGTCCGCACGATCGGCTCACCCGCGCCCGGCACCCGTCCGCCGCTCTGCGCAAAACGTTGCGCGAGGTTATCGTGGTACGCCGCCGGTATCCCCGGATTGCGCGTTGCCACTACCGCGCGCGACGCCACCTCAGCAGGCGGCCGGTAGTTCGCATTACGCAGCCCCGGCCCGAAGCTTTGCCGAACCGGCGCGATCCCCGGGGCCCCCGGATTGATCTGTGCGTTGCGCCATTGCTGCGGATCGACCTTCTGCGCAAAGCGCGCAACCGGCTGACCGTGCACGAAAGCCGTCGCCGGCACCGCGGTCACGGCGCCCGGCGCGCGATAGTTGATGTACGTGTTGTGAATGTTGTTCACATTCACGTTTGTCACGTTGACGTTGTGGTTGTAGTTGTTGACGATCGTCGTCTGGTTGACGCGATCGTAGTAACGCGGGCTCCAGTGATCGTGATCGCCCCAGTGCGGATGCCACGGCTCGCCCGGGCCGAGCGGGAACCATGCGCAGCCGGCCGCGACCGCGCCGCCGATCGCGAGGCTCACGCCCCAGCTGACTCCGCCGCCACCGCCGCCCACGAAGGCGACTAGCGCCGGCGCATACACGGGCGGTTCGCTGACCACGATCGGGCCCGGCACCCATGCCCACTCGTCGTCTTCATAGGCCCAGCGGCCGTAGTGGTATGGCGCGAAGCCCCACGGTGCGTCGTCGACCCAGGTCCAGCCCCACGGCGCCTGCCATACCCAGTGACCGTCGTGATAGGGCGCCCAGCCGGCGGGCGTTGCACGCGGCACCCACACCTCGCCGTATTGCGGACTGCTGCGCCACGTGCCGTTGGCATCGAGATCCTGGTAGCCCGGGATCTCGCGCGACACGTAGCGCGCCGACACCGAACGGTCTTCCGCGGCGTTGCGGCTCGCGGCCCATTGATCGAAGCCGTCGAGTCCGGGCGCGCCGTTGTCGGCGACCTGTTGCAGGTTGGTGCCGGCAAAGCTGATTTGCTGGCCGGCGGCGATCGGCACCTGGCCGCTGTCGCCGTACACGGTTGCGTTGCCGCTACGTACGGTGACGGTGGTGCTGCTGCCGTCCGGTGCGACGTCGACGCGGTAGTCGCCGGGGCCGTTCAGGCCGAGCGCCAGATTCGGCGTGTCGATTTCATACGACGAGCCCGGTGCGAGCTCGCGCACCCGGGCCGACAACGTACCCTGCGCGACTTTCAATTGCGCGCTGCTGTCATCGAGATTCAGCAGGTCGAGGCTCGTGGACTGGCCGAGGCGTACCGCGGTCGAGCCGATGTGCAATTCGGAGCGCGCGTTCTGGTCGTTCCACAACTGGTCGCCGGTCGTAAGCGGGCGATTGATCTGCGCATACGACCAGTCGGTCGCGCCGGCCGGTTCGGTGGTCACGGTGCCGGCCGTGTAGTTCAGCCGCGCGACGCGTCCGGGCGGATCGGTGTTCTGGCTAGCCGCCACCTGTGCTGCGGCACCCGGCGGCGCCTGCTGGATTTCCTGCGCGAGCGTGGCTTGTGCCGCGAACATGAAGGCGGCGGCAGCGATCAGCGTATAGCCGGTGACGCGCAGCGTCGAATGGGGGTGTGCGGTGACTGTTCTCATGAGTTATCTCCAACGGACGCCGCATTTTGCAGCATTCGTGAATTAACTCTACCCGTACGGTTTGTTTCAAGGCCCCCAGTTTTGTAAGGCCACCTCACCAGCGTGTAACAAAAGGTCTCAATGCCTTTATTTGTAAGGCAACTGCGGCATTTCTGTCATTAAAACGGGCCCGATATGCCGCTTCACGCGGCCAGAAACGCATCGAAATGCCGATGACCGGCCGGCGTGATGCGCAGAATGCGCGGCCGCTCGGTACGCTCGACCCAGCCGTGAGCCGACCACGAATCGAGCAGCGCCGCGCCGAGCGCGCCACCCAGATGCGGACGCCGCTCGCTCCAGTCGGGGCAGGTGCAGGCAAAGCGGCGCCGGCGGGTCTGCTGGGCGCCCATGTCGATACCCCATTCGGCGAAGCGGGCGGCGCCGTCGGCGGTGGCCTCGAGCGACGTGCCGTGCAGCGTCAACAAGCCACGCTCGACCAACCGTTCGAACACGCGCACCGACAATTCGCCCGCCATATGGTCGTAGCAGGTACGCGCATAGCGCATGTCGACCGGCACGGTCCGAACCGGGCGCGGCACGGGCCGCTGTTGCGCGCTGAGTTGCGCAACGTTGGCGAGCGCTTCGATCGACGCCGCGATATCCGGCGTCGCGATCCGGAAGTAGCGATGCCGGCCGCGCACTTCGAGCGCGAGCAGGCCGCCGTCGGTCAAGCGCGCAAGATGGGCGCTGGCCGCCGACGGCGACAGCCCGGCGATCATAGTCAGCTCGCCGGCCGGGCGGGCGCTGCCGTCCATCAGCGCCCATAGCATCGCGGCGCGGCCCGGGTCGGCGAGCAACGCGCCGATCCGGCTCAAGCCTGGGAAGTGATTCTGTTCGTCTGCGAGGGGGGCGGGCATCGAGCGTCTCCGGTGGGCGGCGCGGGCACGGCGCCATGTAGTCCACTGTATCTGTCTGCGGTATTCGATGTTTCAGCTTAGCGTGAATGATGGAATGCAGCAGCTACGAAAAGACGGTGGGCGCGGGTAGCCAGGCGGCCTGCTGAGCGGCGCCGGGCCGCCAGGCTAGAATCGAAGTCTGTCTTTGCAGGAACCGCTGTCATGAAACTTCTTCTTGCTCTCGTTGCCGCGGCCTTGCTGCTCAGTGCGTGCGCGCAGGGCGGTTCGGGTTCGCCGGCTGCGGGTACGGGCAGCATCACCATGTACGGCACCATTGACGAAGGCGTCACCTTCCATAAGTGAGCGCTACGGCCAAGCGCTACGGCCGCGATCGCGGTTTGCAGCGGGTCATGGGGATGGTTGGCTGGAATTGATGCATCATTGTCATTTCTGCCACTACCGGCCATGTGACGATTCAGACATCGCCACTTCCGCCGCCCGAGGCCTGACCGATGCCGCCATCCGCAGCTTCCACTTTTTCCGCCGCTGACGCCGACTCCCGTCATTCCGATCCGCACGGCCGGCGCGCCGCGCGCGTGCTGGCGGTTTGCCAGGCGCTGTACACCTCGTCCGTTTCAATCGATCTGACCCTGACCGGTCTCGTCGGCTACACGCTCGCCGACGACAAGGCGTTCGCGACGCTGCCGTTTTCGCTGATCACCGTTGCCGCCGCGCTGACCACGATCTTCGCGTCGTTCCTGATGGCGCGCATCGGGCGGCGCGCGGGCTTCATGCTCGGCGCGGGCGTCGGCGCGCTGGGCGGCATGGTTTCGGTGTGGGCGATCTTTCACCATAGTTTCTGGGCGTTCTGCGCCGGTACGGCAACGGTCGGCGTGTTTCAGGCGTTCGCGCAGTACTACCGGCTGGCGGCCGCCGATGCCGTCGGCATCGACGGTAAAAGCCGGGCGATTTCGACGGTGCTCACCGGCGGCGTGGTGGCCGCCGTCTGCGGGCCGCTGCTGGCGGCGTGGAGTAAGGACTGGCTCGCGCCAGTCGCGTTCGCGGGCTCCTATGCGCTCGTCACGGGCTTCGGCCTTGCGTCGATTGCGTTGCTGGCTCTGCTGTATCGCAACGCCGCGCCGTCCGCGAGCGCGACGATGACTCACGAGCCCGCGCGGCCGCTCGGCGAGATCGTGCGTCAGCCGATCTTCGCCGCAGCGCTCGCCAACAACGCGCTCGGCTACGCGGTCATGATGTTCGTGATGACCGCGACGCCGATTGCCGCGGTCGCGTGCGGCCACACGATCGGCGACGGTGCGGCGATCATTCAATGGCATCTGGTCGGCATGTTCGCGCCGTCGTTGTTTTCCGCGCGGCTGATCAGGCGCTTCGGCGTGCTGCCGGTGATCGGCGCGGGGATCGCGCTGTCGGCGCTGTGCGGGGTGTTCGCGTTGCGTTCGACCGATCTGCCGCACTTCTATGCGGCGCTCGCGTGCCTTGGCGTGGGCTGGAATTTCATGTTTGTCGGCGGCACGACGCTGCTCGCGCAATCGTATCGTCCGTCCGAGCGCGCCAAGACGCAGGCGACCAGCGAATTCACGACCTTTGCGTTTTCCGCGCTGGGGTCGCTATCCGCCGGGCAATTGCTCGCGCACTTCGGTTGGGCGACGATCAATGCGGCGATTTTTCCGCTACTGGGTCTGTCGGCGCTCGCGACGCTTGGGTATGCGCGGTCGCGTAAGCGCTCGGCGGTGGTGCTTTCATGATGCCTGTTCGCCACATCGTCTTCGCGGTCGCGCCCGACCTCGTGCTGCTCGACGCGAGCGGACCGCTCGAAGCGTTCTGCCGCGCCGAACTGACCGTTGCCGCAGCCGTCTCCGCCGAATCCGGCGGCAAGCCCGTGGCGCCGGTGGCCTACCGCACCACCGTCGCGTCGATCGACGGCGGCGCGCTGCAGACCTTTCCCGGCCTGCCGGTCGTCACCGAGCGCCTCGACTCGCTCGACGACCAGGTTATCGACACGCTGATCATCCCCGGCGTCCCGATCGACGAACACAGCACCTTGCAGCCGGAGCTCGTCGCGTGGATCAAGCGCCGCGCGCCGCAGGTGCGCCGTGTCTGCTCGGTGTGCACCGGCGCCTTCTATCTCGCGGCAGCGGGCCTGCTCGACGGCCGCCGCGCGACCACCCATTGGCGCAACGCGGCAAACCTCGCGCGCCGCTTCCCCAAAGTTCACGTCGACGCCGATCCGATCTTCATTCGCGACGAGCGTGAAAGCACGGATCAGGGTGCGGGCGGCGTGATCTGGACCTCGGCGGGCGTCACGGCAGGCATCGATCTGGCTCTCGCGCTGATCGAAGAAGACGTGGGCCACGCGGTCGCGATGCAGGCGGCGCGGCGTCTCGTCGTGTTCATGAAGCGGCCCGGCGGCCAGTCGCAATTCAGCGCGGCGCTGGCGGCGCAGGCATCGGCGGGCGGGCCGTTCGAGGCGCTGCATAGCTGGATGGCGACGCACTTGCGCGATGATCTGTCGGTCGAGCGGCTGGCCGAGCGCGCGCAGATGAGTCCGCGCACTTTCGCGCGGCGCTACGCCGACGAGGTCGGCCGCACGCCGGCGAAAACCGTGTCCGCGCTGCGGCTGGAGGCGGCCTCGCGAGCGCTGGCGGAGTCGCGCCGGCCGCTCAAGCGGATCGCGCTCGACTGCGGTTTCGGCAGCGAACAGAATTTGCGGCGCGCGTTTGTGCGGCGTTTCGGCGTGCTGCCGCTCGATTACCGGGAGCGCTTTGCGTCGGCGGTCGCGCCGCGGCGCGCGGCGGCTTCGGCCGCGAGTTGAGCGACGATGCGGGTGACGATTCAGGCCGCGACGTGAGCTGGGTTAAACGAAAGTTGATCGTAAGAATCGCGTCGAAGCGGCAGGACCCAGGGCTGCCACCCACTTGCCGCAAGTCTGCCAATCTCGCGACGAAGTCAATATTGCGCTCGTATAATCGGCTCCTTTCAATGCATCCGATTGATCGGAGTCAAGATGAGCACCCCTGCCTTAGCGCCGCTGGACCGTTCCGAAACCACCTTCCGCTTTCTCGCCGAGCCCAGCTCGGTCAACTTCGGCGGCAAGGTGCACGGCGGCGCCTTGATGAAGTGGATCGACGAGACTGCGTATGCGTGCTCGGCGGTGTGGTCGGGGCGCTATTGCGTGACGGTCAGCGTCGGCAACATCCGGTTTCGCCGGCCGATTCTAGTCGGCAATCTGGTCGAACTGCGCGCCCGGGTTGTCGCGACGGGCCGCACCAGCATGCATATCCACGTGTCGGTGCAGGCAGGCGATCCGAAGGGCGGCGAGCTGCTGCAAACCACGGATTGCCTCGTCGTCATGGTCGCCGTTAACGAAAACGGCCACCCGGTGCCGGTGCCCGCGTTCGTGCCCGAGACGGATGAACAGAAGCGTCTGGCGAAGTACGCGATGGACGTGAAGGAAGCGCTCGACGCGATCGTCGAACTCAAGCCGGAGGAAGTGGCGCAGGGGAAGGTTTAGGCGTCGCTTCGGATATCACAGGCGTGAATGCGTTACATGCGCCACGGGCAGGCCGCGCGATGAGTCTGTTCGCGCAGCCCGCCGGCAAGCTCACAGCGGCATTCGACTCGATCAGGTCGCTGGGTGCCCGACCATATCTTTCGGCCGCACCCATTCGTCGAACTGCTGCTCGGTGACGAAGCCAAGCGCAAGCGCCGCTGCCTTCAGCGTTGTGCCTTCCTTGTGCGCTTTCTTCGCAATCTTCGCGGCTTTGTCGTAGCCGATGTGCGGATTGAGCGCCGTCACCAGCATCAGCGATTCGTTAAGCAAAGTATCGATACGCTCGCGATTCGGCTCGATTCCCTCCGCGCAGTTGTCGTTGAAACTGTGCGCGCCGTCGGCAAGCAAACGGATCGATTGCAGCACGTTGTGCGCGATCATCGGCCGGAATACGTTCAACTCGAAGTTGCCGCTCGCGCCGCCGATATTCACTGCGACGTCGTTGCCGAACACTTGTGCGCATAGCATCGTCAATGCTTCGGACTGGGTCGGATTGACCTTGCCCGGCATGATCGAGCTGCCCGGTTCGTTCTCCGGAATCGACAGCTCGCCGAGGCCGCAACGCGGGCCGCTCGAGAGCCAGCGGATATCGTTGGCGATCTTGTTCAGGCTCGCGGCCACTGTCTTCAACGCGCCGTGCGCGAACACCAGTGCGTCGGCCGCGGCCATCACTTCGAATTTGTTTGCTGCCGATATGAACGGCACGCCGGTCAGCCGGGCGATCGCTGCGGCGACCTTGTCCGCGAATTGCGGATGCGCGTTCAAACCGGTGCCGACCGCCGTGCCGCCCTGCGCGAGTTCGTACAGATGCGGCAATGCCGATTCGACGTGACGGATGCCCTGATCGAGTTGCGCGACATACCCTGAAAACTCCTGGCCGAGCGTGAGCGGCGTCGCGTCCTGCAAGTGGGTGCGGCCGATCTTGACGATGTCGGCGAACGCTTTCGCTTTACCGTCGAGCGTGTCGCGCAGGGTTTTAAGCGCGGGCATCAGATGCCTGACGATTCCATAGGCGGCGGCCACGTGCATAGCGGTTGGAAAAACGTCGTTCGACGACTGGCCACGATTCACATCGTCATTCGGATGCACCTTGCGCGCTTCGCCGCGCTCGCCGCCGAGCAGCTCGCTCGCGCGATTCGCGATCACCTCGTTGAGGTTCATGTTGGTCTGCGTGCCGGAGCCGGTTTGCCAGACCGCGAGCGGGAATTCGTCCGGATGCTTGCCGCCGATGATTTCGTCGGCGGCCTGCATGATCGCCTTTGCTTTGCTCTCGTCGAGCACGCCGAGGCCCAGGTTCACTTCGGCGGCGGCGCGCTTGATCACGGCCAGCGCGGTGATCAGTTCGGGTGATTGCTTCTCGGTCGAAATGCGGAAATTCTGCAACGAGCGCTGCGTCTGCGCGCCCCAAAGCCGAGCGTTTGGTACGGCGATTTCGCCGAACGTGTCGCGCTCCAGTCGTACGTCTTCAGTCATGGTTCAACTCCGCTTCTTAAAGTTGTGCGTTGACAGGCAATAAGGAGAATAGTCCCGTTAGCGCATTCCGGTAAAAACCCGCTATGGTGCTGCGCTGTTTGGTTTTGATTTTGATGCCACGGCACGGTGGGGGCTCCCTTGTTTGCCTTCGCGGCGCTATGGTTGTTGTGCCTACGGCGTTGGCCTTTCCTTGTTTTCTTATTGGTTTATTAGCGTTCCCCCTGTGCGGGGGGCACCTACTTTTCTTTGCCTGCCGCAAAGAAAAGTAGGCAAAAGAAAGCGGCTCAAACCGCTAACACTTAAGCGGGTCCCCTAGCTTGGAGGAGGCAGCGGAACATCTGGAATCGGTGTTCTCGCACATTCCGCTCTTGTGACAAGGCAGTCATTCTTCCCGCCTCGCACTGCGTGCTCACCGGAACGGTCCGTATGGGAAGCCAAGGGCTTCGTTTGTGCGGGTTGGGGGCCATTGGCTTCGCTTTGGCAGGGGGCCGAAGTGATTTGTGGTTCGCGGACAAAGTAACGCCCGGCGGTCAATTCGGCAAGATACAGAAGCTGCAACGGCGTTGCGAAAAACCGCGCGGCGGTCGCCTTACCGCAGCGCGAAATCGACCCGATGGTTTTATGAAGTACCGCCACGGCGCGCGCAGCGCCGCCGGAAGAATGACTGCCTTGTCACCAGGGCTGAATGCGCGAGGGCACGGATTCCAGATGCTCCACTGCCTCCTCCAAGCCAAGGGACCCGCTTAAGTGTTAGCGGTTTGAGCCGCTTTCTTTTGCCTACTTTTCTTTGCGGCGGCAAAGAAAAGTAGGTGCCCCCCGCACAGGGGGAACGCTAATAAACCAAAAACAAAAGAAAAAACCAACGCCGTAGGCGCACAGAATAATGCCGCCGCCAAAGGCAAAAAAACCTTTCCCCATTCACCCGCGTTCAGCGTTCAACACCCGCTCGCCATCCGGATGCGTAGACCCCTTAGCGGGACGTCCCGCCCAATAGCCAGCAAGCAACGAGCCGGAAAGGTTATGCCACACCGAGAACAGCGCCCCCGGCAACGCAGCAATAGGCGTGAAATAAAGCTTGCCGAGCGTCGCAGCGAGGCCAGAATTCTGCATGCCCACTTCAATAGCAAGCGTCCGGCAAACAGCTTCATCGAAGCCAAGCAATCTCCCGCCCCAGTAACCGCCGAGCAGGCCAATACCGTTGTGCAGTACGACGCCGAGCATCACCACGAGGCCGACCGACGCAATGCTCTTCTGTGTGCCGCCCACCACCGCGCCGATAATCAGCACAATCGCGACCATCGAGATCAGCGGCAGAATCGGCTCGACCTTGCGCACAATCTTGCCAAACAAATGATTGACGACGAGCCCGATCACGATCGGTAGCGCGACGATCTGCAAAATACTCATCAGCATGCCGTGCACGTCGACGGCAATCGACGCATCCACGTAAAGGCGCGTAAGCAGCGGTGTCGCGAACACGCCGACCAGCGTCGACAACGCGCTGATCGTCACCGACAACGCGACGTCGCCACGCGCCAGATAGATCATCACGTTCGACGCGGTGCCGCTCGCGACGCTCCCCACCAGCACCATGCCGGCGGTCAGATCGGGCGGCATGCGCAGCGCCTTGGCGATCACCCAGGCGGCGAGCGGCATCACGAGGTAATGCAGCACGATGCCGGCGATGACAGGCGCGGGCCGGGTGAAGACGCGCTGAAAATCGGCTACCGATAACGTGACGCCCATCGCCAGCATGATGATCGTCAGGAGCGTGGTGACGTGCGGCGCGATGCCGGTGAACGAGGCAGGCGAAAAGTACGCGGCAATCGAAACGAGCACCGCCCAGAGCGGAAATAAACGGGTAACGCGGGCAAGCATGACGGGTGGTCCCTGGTTCTGTTTTATGACGGATGTTGTAATCAATCGCGGCGGGTGCGCGAGGAGCCGCTCGTGAGGAGCGGCAAGCCCTGGCGGTGGGTCATGGGCCGTTGGGAGGCGCGGGCCTTTGTGAGGTGCGCGAGTGGCGCCGCGCGGATGCGCGCGAGCGTGCCAAAGCGCGCATTTTACAGTTCGCGGCGCGCTCGGCGGGAATCGTTGGTTGTGCGCGCAACCAGACCGGTGAGTTGGCCTAGTGGCTCACGCGGACTGGGCGGGCGGCGCGGCAGGCGTCGCCGGCACGTGCCGCAAGCTCAGCTTGTGAAAGCGCAGCGTCATCAATAGCGCGACGCTGGCGAGGCCCGCCGCGAGTCCCCACCACAGGCCGCGTGCGCCGAGGCCGAAGTGAAACGCCAGCGTGTAGCCGGTTGGAAAGCCGATCACCCAATAACCGAACGACGCGGCGATCATCGGCACGCGCGTGTCCTTCAAGCCGCGCAGGCAGCCGGAGCCGACCGTCTGCATGCCGTCGACGATCTGGAAGATCGCAGCCACGCCGAGCAGCGAACTGGCAAGCGCGACCGTCGCGGCGTTGGCCGGGTCGTCGAGATGCAGATACAGGCCGACGATCCAGTGCGGCGCGGCGATCAGCACGATGCCCGACAGCGTCATGAAGCCGACGCCGAGCGCCAGCGCGACGAAACCCGCATGCCGCGCGGCCAGCGGCTGGCCGGCGCCGGACCAGAAGCCGACCCGCACATTGGCCGCCTGGCCGATCGCGAGCGGCACCATGAAGGCCACCGAGGCAACGTTCAACGCGATCTGATGCGCGGCCAGTTGCGATTCGCCGAGCAACCCGACCATCAAGCCGGTAGCGAGGAACAACGTCGATTCGACGCCGTAGGTGATCGCAACCGGCCAGCCGATGCCGAATAGTTCGCCCATCAACGGCACGTTCGGCCGCGTCGCGACGACGAAATGTTTATAGCGCGGCCGCAGATGCAGCAGCGCCATCAACACCAGCGCGCTTAGCCAGACCGTGATCGTGGTGGCCGCCGCCGAGCCGAGAAAGCCGAGGCGCGGCAGGCCATAGGCGCCGTGGATCAGCCCGTAGTTGAGAAAGCCGTTCACGAATACGCCCGCGAGCGACACCCCCAGGAGCCGCTTGGCCGCGCCGATCGCCGGCAGGAACGAGCGCATCAAGCCCACGCCGATCAGGCTGCCGAGCGAGCCCCAGCGCAGGATCGCCGCGTATTCGCCGACGTTGCGCGCGAGCAGCGCGGGTTCGCCGAACGCCAGCAGGATCGGCTTGGCGAACGACAGAAGGAAGAACGCCGGCACCGACAACAGCACCGACAATACGAAGCCGGTCCAGTAGATATGCGGCACGCGGCCCTCGTTCTGCGCGCCGCGCGCGTGCGACACGCTCACGCTGACCGAGGTCAGCACGCCTTGCAGCAGTGTGACCACGACGAAGAACAGGTTGGCGCCGAGGCCGCCGGCGGCGAGCGCGTCGGGGCCGAGCGAGCCGAGCAGGATCGTGTCGGTCACGCCCATCGCCATTTGCGAGAGCTGCGCGATGGCGAGCGGTGCGGCGAGACGGGCGGTGTCGGCAGCGTGGCGGGTCAGGGTCGGCGGCCGGGCGGCCACCCGGGAGAAGCCGGATTGAGTCATTGAGCGCTTAACGGCGGAAGTGGCGACAGACCGACGGCGAGCGCGACCGGGGCGATGACGGCGGTGCAACACGGGATGGTCACCGGGCGCGCAGGGTCGCTGTCAGCTAACTGTTTGTCTGTCGAAACCCACAGCTTATTGCCTGGGCACGGCAATGTCGATGGAGTAGGCACAATTTTGGTGCGCATGCGGACTCCGGATTCTCGGGGTGCCGCGCTTCCCAAGCATCAAGCTTCGTGCACCGCGATCCGCGTATCGCCGAGCAGCACCACCTGACCCGCGCGGATTTTGCAGGTTTTACGCGTTTCGACCCGGCCGTCGACGGTCACCGCACCATCCGCGACCATCATTTTTGCCGAGCCGCCGCTATCAGCCAGGCCCGTTATCTTCAGGAGATTGTGCAGTTCGACGTAGTCGCCGGTCAGTGTGAAATCGAGGTTGGGCATGGCGTTCGCGCCTTCAGGCAAAGGGTTCGCATCATAAGCCAGAAGCTTGCCCTGGATCGAAGCCGATGCGCACATCCAGTCGCACGCAGGCAATTGCAAGCAGATGTTATGCGTTTGTCAGAAAATGAAACGTTCCGTAACACGGGGTGTTTTTCACGAACTTCACTCCGAAAGGGCAGGTCTGTAGAAAAGCCTGCTGGATTTTTCACGCATTTTTTCAGTGGCTAGCAGACCGGGCGAGGCAGGCATCGATGCGTCACGCCAGACACGACGCCCGCGTCCTGACAACCTTAGAGAGGAATAATCATGACCCAGATTCGTACGCTCCTGATCGGTGCCGCCCTCACTGCCTTTGCCGCGACCGCCGCTGTCGCGCAAACTGCCGCGCAACCGGCCGCCGGCATGTCCGGCCAGGCACAGGTCCAGACCCAAGGCGCCGATCTCGCGCCCGCAGCGCCTGCCGCGCAGGGCGTGCAGCCGGTAACGCCGGCGCCGACCCGTCTGACGGCGCCGGGTTCGACCGATCCGCTGGTTCAGAAGCGCGACGCCGATGCGCAGGCTAATGCCGAATACCGGGCGCAGAAGAAGTCGTCGAAGGCCGAGTTGAAGGAACAGCAAAAGGCTGCCAAGTCGCAATACAACCAACAGGTGCGCAATGCCCGGATCAACCAGAAGGCGGACAAGCAGGCCGCCGGCAACGAAATGAAGATGAACATGCAAGGTCAGGCAACCGATCAGGATAACGGCGCCGATGTGAAGCACTAACGAAGCACCAGGTCCGCTGTGCTGAGGCTCTGACGGTCTGGTGCAGCGCGTGAAAGAAGACGCTTGCGCTGCAGAAGCGATAGGCGTCAGTGGAAGGGGGCGAGCGCCTTGCGCCCTCGCTGCAAAAAATGGTCCGGTGCGCGCCTGCGCCCGGGCCATTTTTTTGCGCCGTCCCTTGCGCTCTTGCGCGACGCCGCGACCGGGGAGCCGACGCGAAAAAAGGGTCGCTTGCCGGCTGGGGTTGTATGGATATACAGTATGCGTCGCCTGTTCTTTAACTGCTTTCACACCACCACGCCTGCGCCCAATCCACTGTGCCCACCGTTGCCGAATCCCCGCCGCCGTTCGATGCCGCCGCCTGGCTGGCCAAGCTCAACGACGCGCAACGCGAAGCAGTCGAGTACGGCGCCGGCACGCCCAACGAGCCGCCGGGCGCGCTGCTGGTGATAGCGGGCGCGGGCTCGGGCAAGACCAATACGCTGGCGCACCGGGTCGCCAATCTGGTGGTCAAGGGCGCCGATCCCCGCCGCATCCTGCTGCTGACGTTTTCACGCCGCGCCGCGCTCGAAATGACTCGCCGCGTCACGCGCATCGCCGGTGCGGCGCTTGGCACGCGCGCCGCGCTGGCGCAAGGGCTGACGTGGTCCGGCACCTTTCACAGCGTCGGCGCGCGGCTGTTGCGCGAGTACGCGGATCTGATCGGTCTCGCACCCGCCTTCACGATCAACGACCGCGAGGATTCCGCCGACCTGATGAACCTCGTGCGCTACGAACTCGGCCTGTCGGCGAAAGAGCGGCGCTTCCCGGCGAAGGGCACGTGCTTCGCGATCTACTCGCGCGTCGTGAACACCGGCGCGTCGCTCATCGACGTGCTCAACCACGCATTTCCCTGGTGCCGGGAGTGGGAAGCCGATCTGCGCATGCTGTTCGCCGCCTACGTCGATGCCAAGCAGAAGCAGAGCGTGCTCGACTACGACGATTTGCTGCTCTACTGGTCGCATATGGCTGCCGAGCCGTCGATCGCGGCGGATCTGTCGGCGCGCTTCGATCACGTGCTGGTCGACGAGTATCAGGACACCAACCGCTTGCAGGCGTCGATCCTGCTCGCCTTGAAGCCCGATGGCCGTGGGCTGACGGTGGTCGGCGACGACGCCCAGTCGATCTATTCGTTTCGCGGCGCGACCGTACGCAACATTCTCGATTTCCCCGCGCACTTCAATCCGCCCGCCAAACAGGTCACGCTCGAGCGCAATTACCGTTCGACCGGGCCGATACTGGCGGCGTCGAACGCGGTGATCGAACTCGCCAGCGAGCGTTACACGAAGAATCTTTGGACCGACAAGGCTTCGGCTCAGCGCCCGCGTCTGGTGACGGTCGCCGACGAAGCGGATCAGGCCCGCTACATCGTCGAACAGGTGCTCGAGGCGCGCGAGCAGGGCATGAAGCTCAAGTCGCAGGCGGTGCTGTTTCGTGCCGCGCATCACAGCGCCGCGCTCGAAATCGAACTGACCCGGCGCAATATTCCGTTCGTGAAATTCGGCGGCCTGAAGTTTCTCGATTCGGTGCACGTCAAGGATGTGCTGGCGGTGCTGCGCTGGGCGGAGAATCCGCGCGACCGCGTCGCCGGTTTTCGCGTCGTGCAATTGCTGCCGGGCGTCGGGCCGGCCACTGCGGCGAAGGTGCTCGACGAGGTCGTCGCGCGCGCCGATGCCGGCAATCCGGCGGATACCGCCGGCGGTGCACTGGCCGCGTTCGCGCCGCCCGCTCGCGCGCAGGAAGACTGGCATCCGTTCGTGAAGCTCATGTCGAGCGTGTACGACCGGCAGACGCCCTGGCCGGCCGAGTTCGAAATGGTGCGGCGCTGGTACGAGCCGCATCTCGAGCGCAACCACGAGGACGCGGCGATCCGTCACGCGGACGTGTTGCAGATGGAAAGCATTGCGGGCACGTACCCGTCGCGCGAGCGCTTCCTGACCGAATTGACGCTCGATCCGCCCGATGCCACCAGCGGCGAATCCGGCGTGCCGCTGATCGACGAGGACTACCTGATCCTGTCGACAATCCATTCGGCGAAGGGGCAGGAGTGGCGCAACGTGTTCGTGCTGAACGGCGTCGACGGCTGTATTCCGTCCGATCTCGGCACCGGCAGCGAAGAGGAAATCGACGAGGAGCGTCGCCTGTTATACGTGGCGATGACGCGCGCGAAGGAAGACCTGCATATCGTCGTGCCGCAGCGTTTTTACGTGCACAACCAGACGCATATGGGTGACCGTCACGTCTGGGCATCGCGCACGCGCTTTATTCCGGCGCATCTGATGCCGCTGTTCGACGCCTACGCGTGGCCGCGCGTGCCGGTGCCGGGCGCGCCGACAGCGGCGGGGCTGGCCGCGGCTGCGCAGGCGAAGATCGAGATTGGGGCGAAACTCAGGAAGATGTGGGATTGACGCGGTTCGGCGGGGTTCGAAGCCGCACGTCGCGCGGCCTCCCGGCTGCTAAAGCCACTCCGGCCAACCCCGGCCACCGCTAGCGCGACTGCCGTTGCTGCTGCTGTTGCGGCGCCGGACGCGGCGGCACGAAGAAATTGCGCAGCCATGCGGCGAGGCGCGAGAACACGTCGTACGGCTCTTCGACGAAGATTTCCGGCTTCAGCAAACGCAGATACTCCATGATCTGCTGCGCTTCCTGCTTCTGGAACGAGCCGTGCGAAATGCCCAGGCGCAGCAGCCCGCGCAGTTCGCCGAGCTTTTCGCGCGCCGTGCTGCCCACGCTCGTTTCGCACGCCACCTTGGCTTCGTACACGCGCTGGCGCAACGATTCCACCAGCCGCCAGGCCGGCGTCTGCATGATTTCCTCGAGCGCCTGAATGTCCTGCGCGGCGCTCTTGATCTGCGCCGCCAGCGGATCGATCAGCACGGCGTCGCCTTCCGCTTCCTTGACGATCGCGGCCGCCCAGTCGCGGCACTGCTTTGCCAGCTCTTCCGGCGTCCATTCCGAGCGCGCCGCGAAGCCGAAGCCGAACTCACCCGCCTGCCGCATCAGGATCGCGACGACGTCCGGGAATTCCTTGTCGAGCGTGCGTTTTGCCCAAGCGTACTGACCACCCTGCAACATCCGCTGCACCGCGTGTTCGGTCAGCGGCACCATATTGTCGAGCAGCTTGGCGCGCAAAAAGTCCTCAAACGACGGTGTCGCGAACTGCGGATCGAGCTTCAGCGACACCCGCAGAAAAGCGTCGAAGTCCTTGCGCAGCGTCGCAATGGTCTCGTCTTTGAGTGTGAGGGTGATTTGACCCATGTGTTATCCCGTTTGGTCCTGCCGCGCTGCATCGTCATGCCGTCCGTTCGCACACGGACCCCGTGAGACGCGACGCCAATGCCGGCGCGGTTGATTCCTGCCTGTTGCCGCGTAACCAGCGGGACGCATCCCGACGAGCGGACCTCGACTTCATAACGGCGGATTCAGGGAAAACTTAAGGGTGCGGGGGCGATCGGCGGCGGCTTTAGAGGGATGCGTCGCTACCGCGCGCGGGGCGCTGACGCCTATGCCGCGTTCGACGCCCTGTGCGCTTATTTAAGCACGACGCACTGCCAGACAAAAAAGACCGTCAGGCCGACTGCGATGGTCAGGAGCGGCCGCCGCGTCAGCGCGCTGACGATGATGGCGGCCAGCGCCCCGATCAGTTGCGGATTGCGCCAGCTCAACTCGGCGCCGTTGGCGTGCGGCGAGACCGCCATCGGCACGATGATCGCCGTCAGCACGGTGACCGGCACGAAACCCAGTGCGGTGCGCAAGAGCGGCGGAAACACCAGCCGGTCGCCGAGCACGAAGACGGCGGCGCGGATCACCCACGTGATGGCCGCCATACCGAGGATCAGAACGACGTAGTTCATTGCGGCGCCTCCGCGGTTTCCTGCGAGGCTCCTTGCGAGATTTTCCGCGGAGCTTCCCGCGAGGTATCGCGCGGATTTTCGCGATTACCCCGCGTGCCTTGCCTAAGCCGCGGCGCCGACAGCAAGACACCGATTGCCACGCCCGCGAACACCGCGCCAAGCAAGCCGAGCTTGTACGGCCACGCTTGCCAGAAGAAGGCCAGCGTGCCGGCGGTAACGGCCGCCGCGAGATAGCGCAGCGCGACGAGTTGCGGCACGACAATCGCGATGAAAGTGGCGACCATCGCGAAATCGAGCCCGAGCGATTGCAAGCCCGGAAAGGCCGCGCCGAACAGCAGGCCGGCGACGGTCCAGATCTGCCAGTTCAGATACATGGCCAGACCCGCGCCGAAGAAATAGTGTGGGTCGACCGTGCCCGGCGTGCGATGCCGGTAGTGCTCCCACGCGACCGCAAAGACTTCGTCGGTGAGGAGTGCGCCGAGCGCCCAGCGCCAGCGTGCCGGCAGATGCGAGACGTGCGGCGCGAGCGTCGCGCTGTACAACACGTGGCGAAGATTGACGACCAGGGTGGTTGCCCAGATCACCGCAAAGCTCGCGTGGCCGGCGATCAGGCCGAGCGCGATGAACTGGGCGGAGCCGGCGAACACGACCAGCGACATCAACTGGCCATGCCATAGATGGAGCGGGCCGGATGCGACCAGCGTGCCGAAGATCACGCCGAACGGCGCCGCGCCGACCATCATCGGGATGATGTCGCGCGCGCCGGCGGAGAATTCTTTTAAGTGGCCTGCGTTCGAGGGCTGGGCTGGGTTGGGATGAGTCAATCTTGCCTCCTGGATTCGGGAAGCATAGCGAGCGGTTCCGATCCGGGCTTGTACGTTCTTGCGGTAAGGCAGTCAGAAGCGAAGACGCACGGCAGCGGAGCCAAAAGCGCGTCGCAAGCAAACGGTGGCTACGCCGGTCGACGGCATGGCAAACCCGCTGTGACAGGCGTTTCGCCGCGCCGCCGATGTTGCCTCAAGTGCCCTGCCAGCGTCCGGGCGGCACGCCGAACATGCGCCGGAAATGCCGCGTGAAATGGCTCTGGTCCGTGAAGCCGCTGGCCGCGGCGACATCCGTGACGGAAACGCCGGCGCGCAACGGCGCCAGCGCACGTTGCAAGCGCACCTGGTTGCGCCACGCATGCGGCGGCAGGCCGGTAGTCTGCGCAAAAAGGCGCGTCGCGTGAAATGGCGAGAGTCCCGCCGCCTGCGCGACTTCGGCGAGTGTGACCGGTGCCGCAAGGTCGCCGGTCAAGCGCTCTTTCATGGTCGCCACGCGGGCGTCGTCCGTAGCGACGCGCGACGGTTCCGGCTGCGTTTGCGAGTAGCGAACCAGCAGCGTGGACAAAGCGTCGAGCATCGCGGCTTCGGCGGCGAGCGGATCGTCGCCGGCCTCCAGCAAACGATGTGCGCGCGCCAGCCGCTGCGCCAGATCGGGATCGCGGATCACGCCCGGCGCAAACCAAGGCAAGGCTTGCGGCCGCCCGGCAACTTCATTGGCGAGCGCGTGAATGAAGTCGACCGGCGCGTACATCACGCGATATCGCCAGCCTGCCTCGACCGCCTTCGAACCGGTGTGCAATTCGCCGGGATTGATGATCGGCACGCTGCCCGCTTCGGCGACATAATCCGCGCCACGATACCGATAGCCCTCGGCACCCGCGACGATCACCGGAATCGTGTATGCGTCGTGCCAGTGCGGCGTGAACTCATGATCGTGATATTCGGCCGTGAGCAGGTCCGCGCCGGGCAAAAGCGGCGTGCGCCAGTAGCGGGCGGAATCCTGGAAGCGATGGGCGGTCATGATCGAAGTCTGGCAGGACCGGTCAGTTTAGCGCGCTGTGGCCGCGGCCGGTGCGTTTGCCAATGCGTCCGCCGGGTGCGTTTTGCCGTAGGGCGGCGATCATTTCAGCGGAATCGTGGTGCCGGCCGGCATCGGCACGGCGGTCACGCTATTTTTTGCGCTGCCGGTAGCGATACGATCGCTGTAGGTCAGATAGACGAGCGTATTGCGCTTCGCGTCGACCACGCGTACCACGTGCAGCGACTTGAAAATCAGCGACATGCTCACGGAGAACACATCGGATTGCTGCTTCACGGGTCCGGTAAAGCGAATCGTACCGACCTGCCGGCAAGCGATCGACGCTTCGGTCGGATCTTCGGCGATGCCGAGCGTGCCCTTGATGCCGCCGGTGCGTGCCCGCGACACATAGCAGGTCACGCCGGTCACGACCGGGTCGTCATAGGCTTCGACGACCACGCGGTCGGAGCCCGTCACGCGGAAGTTGGTATTGACGCTGCCGACTTCTTCGCTGTGTGCGAGCGGCAGCAACAGGGCGCAGCCGGTGGCCGCCAGCGAGACACGCAACAAGGTGGATTTCATCGGATTGCCGGGAATGAACGCGAGAGTTAGGCGCGAGGGCTAGACACGAGACGCGCACGAAGAAACGCCATCGTATAACGGCGTGCCGGTCAGGGGGCGAGGGCGAACGATATAGACCGTTCGCCGCCCTTGCATCAAGACTTAAGCGAGGAGTAACCGTCCTCCCGGGACATTCGATCCGGCGAACCAAAACAAAAAGGCCCGCACGGATGCGGGCCTTCGAAATTTTGGCTCCTCGACCTGGGCTCGAACCAGGGACCTACGGATTAACAGTCCGGCGCTCTACCGACTGAGCTATCGAGGAACAGCAGTACAACTTGACCTACATAAAAAAGCCCGTCTTGGTTAACGGGCTTTTGCAATTCTTGGCTCCTCGACCTGGGCTCGAACCAGGGACCTACGGATTAACAGTCCGGCGCTCTACCGACTGAGCTATCGAGGAACAGAACAACAACAGCAGAGAAGCGAAATTGTAGGATGTGCTAAAGCGCCTGTCAATACCCTGCGTTCATCTCGATTTGATTCGAATGCAACCGCGGGGGACAGGCTGCGCCGCTCAGCGTGCGAGCAGGGCGAGCTTTTCCTTCACGTCCTTGAATTCGTCGGCTTCCGGCAGCGGCGCCTTGGTTTTGGTGATGCTCGGCCAGTTCTTCGCCAGATCGGCATTCAGCTCGATGAAGTTCTGCTGGTCGCCCGGCACGTCTTCTTCGGCATAAATGGCGTTCACCGGGCATTCGGCGACGCACACAGCGCAGTCGATGCATTCATCGGGGTCGATCGCGAGGAAGTTGGGACCTTCGCGAAAGCAGTCCACCGGGCACACATCGACGCAGTCGGTATAGCGGCACTTGATGCAGCTTTCGGTCACAACGTGAGTCATTCAAGCAGCTCCTGCATGCGGAATCAGGGAAGGCGGAAACGCCAAAAGCGATATTGTAACGTAACGTCAAGAGGCGCATGCGGCATCGGGCAACGGCTTTTATATGTTTTCGTGATTAGTTTATGGCGTCCGGCGCAACGGCCCGCCGGCGCGCTGAATCCGGGCGCATTCGGGTAACATGCGTCAGGTCGGTGCGCACGGGGCGCACCGCACGCGCGTGGGGTTGAGTCAGGCCTTCCGTTTTTTCTGCAGTCCAGTTCGCACCATCATGATTATTACTTCGCTGCTCGATACCGATCTGTACAAGTTCACGATGATGCAAGTGGTGTTGCATCACTTTCCCGCGGCGAACGTGGAGTATCGGTTCCGCTGCCGCACGCCGAACGTCGACCTCGTACCGTATATCGGCGAGATTCGCGATGAAGTGCGCAAGCTCTGCGAACTGCGCTTTACCGACGACGAGCTCGATTACCTGCGGCGCATGCGCTTTATCAAGGGCGATTTCATCGAGTTTCTCGCGCTGTTTCATCTGAACGAGAAATACATTTCGATCGAGCCGTCGCCGAAGGGCAATGGCGAAATCGACATCGAGATCAAGGGGCCGTGGCTGCACGCGATCCTGTTCGAGATCCCGATGCTCGCGATCGTCAACGAGGTCTATTTCCGCAACACGCAGCAAAAGCCTGACTACAGCGAAGGGCGCGGCCGTCTCGTCGAAAAGATCAAGCTGCTGGGCGCGCGCCCGGAATTCGCCGACTGCAAGATCGCCGACTACGGCACCCGCCGCCGCTTCTCCAAGCAGTGGCACGAAGAAGTGATCCTCACGCTGAAAGACGGCTTGGGCGAGCAATTCGCAGGAACCAGCAACGTCTTCTATGCGATGAAGCACGGCCTCACGCCGCTCGGCACGATGGCGCATGAATACCTGCAGGCGTGCCAGGCACTTGGACCGCGGCTGCGCGATTCGCAGACCTTCGGCTTCGAAATGTGGGCGAAGGAATATCGCGGCGACCTGGGTATTGCGCTGTCCGACGTATACGGTATGCAGGCCTTTCTGCGCGACTTCGACATGTACTTCTGCAAGCTGTTCGACGGCGCGCGCCACGATTCCGGCGATCCGTTCGACTGGGGCGAGCGGCTGCTCAAGCACTACGAGGCGAACCGGTGCGACCCGCGCACCAAGATTCTCGTGTTCTCCGATGCGCTCGACATTCCGAAGGTCTTGCAACTGTACGAGCGTTTCCGTGGCCGCTGCAAGCTGGCATTCGGCGTGGGAACCAATCTGACCAACGACCTCGGCTATAACCCATTGCAGATCGTCATCAAGATGGTCCGTTGCAATGGTCAGCCGGTGGCCAAGCTGTCGGATTCGCCGGGCAAGAACATGTGCGACGACAAGGCGTATCTCGCGTATTTGCGGCAGGTGTTCGGCATTGCGCAGCCTGACGAAGAGGCCGCGAAGTAATGCCGCTAACAGCGCGGCTAACGCATTCGATACGCTGGGATCGGCTGTTCGGCTAGGGTGTTCGCGCGCAGGGCGGCCGGTATAATCCTCGTCACATCGCACGGCTGTCGACACGAGGATTTCGCATATGGACACATCGATTGCCCGCCGCAACATCCTGGCGCGTATTCGCGCGGCGCAAGGGCGCGAGCCTGAACCGTCTGCTGCCGAGCGCGAGGCGGCCGCCGATTATCTGGCGCGGCATCCGCAAGGCCCGCGTCCGGAGATGCCGGCCGATCTGACCGAGCGCTTCATCGAGGAAGCGCAGAAGATGGCGACCACCGTCGATACGGTCGAAACACCGAGCGAGGTGCCCGCCGCCGCGCATCGCTACCTCACGCAACACGCATTGCCCACGCAGGCGATTGCATGGCAAACGCTGCAAGACCTGCAATGGGCCGAAGCCGGCCTCACCGTCGCATTTCGCAAGCCGAAAGACGGCGACGTGGTCGGCCTCACCGGCTGCTTCTGTGCAACCGCCGAGACCGGCACGCTGGTCCTGTTGTCCGGGCCGCAAACCTATGCTTCGGCGGGTTTGCTGCCCGAAACGCACATTGCGATCGTGCCGGCTTCGCGGATCGTCTCAGGACATGAAGAGGCGTTCAACCTGATTCGCAGCGAGCGCGGCGAACTGCCGCGTGCAGTCAATTTCGTTTCCGGGCCGTCGCGCACCGGCGATATTGAACAGACCATCGTGCTCGGCGCGCATGGGCCTTATCGGGTGCATGTGATCGTCGTACGTGGCGCCTGAGCGAGGCGCGCGTCGGCGTCTCGCGCTTCACTGGCGTTGCGCGCGCGGCCGCCATCAATAACAAGGACTTGCTGATATGAAACGACATGCCGTGTGGACGAGCATGGTGCTCGCCGCTGCACTGGCGCTGGCGGGGTGGCCTCAACTGGCGTCGGCGGCTACGCTCGACGGCGCGACGTTATCGGCCCTCTGGGGTTTGCCGTTTGCCGGCGTGCTGCTGTCGATCGCGGCGTTTCCGCTGATCGCGCCGGCCTTCTGGCATCACCATTTCGGCAAGATCGCGGCGGCGTGGGCGCTGGTGTTTCTGGTGCCGTTTGCGCTGACGTTCGGCGCGGGCACCGCATTTGGCACGCTGGTGCAAGCGCTTCTCGAAGAATACGTGCCGTTCATCGTGCTGCTGGCCGCGCTCTACACGGTGGCGGGCGGTATCTGCGTGCGCGGCAATCTGCATGGCACGCCGCGTTTGAACACGGCGATTCTCGCGCTCGGCACCGTGCTCGCCAGCATCATGGGCACGACTGGCGCGGCGATGCTGCTGATCCGCCCATTGCTGCGCGCCAACGACAACCGCAAGCACGTCGTGCATGTGGTGGTGTTCTTCATCTTTCTGGTGGCGAATGCGGGCGGCTCGCTATCGCCGCTCGGCGACCCGCCGCTCTTTCTCGGCTTCCTGCAGGGCGTCAGCTTCTTCTGGACCACCACGCATCTGGCGCTGCCAATGCTGTTCGTTTGCGCCGTGCTGCTTGTGGGCTTTTACGCGCTCGACTCGTACTATTTTCATCGGCGCGAGGAAGAGCGTTCACGCTTTCTCGACCCGACGCCTGATTCGCCGCCTCTTGGCATCGACGGCAAGATCAATTTCCTGCTTCTCGCCGCGGTGATCGCGTTGGTGCTGATGAGCGGGCTCTGGAAACCGGGCGTCGAGTTCGACGTGTTCGGCACGCACGTCGCCTTGCAGAATGCAGTGCGCGATGTCGCGCTGATCGGCATCACCTTGCTCTCGCTGGCGTTGACACCGCGTGCGGCGCGCGCGGGCAATGACTTCAACTGGGCGCCGATTGAAGAGGTCGCCAAACTGTTCGCCGGCATCTTCGTGACGATCGCGCCGGTCATCACGATTTTGCGCGCCGGCGAGGCGGGCGCGTTCGCGAGCATCGTCCATCTGGTCAACGATTCCGCCGGCCAACCGCACGACGCGATGTACTTCTGGGCGACCGGTCTGCTATCGTCGTTTCTCGACAATGCGCCGACCTACCTGGTGTTCTTCAACCTGGCCGGCGGCGACGCGCAGACGCTGATGACCACCGGCGCCACGACGCTCGCGGCGATTTCGGCCGGCGCGGTGTTCATGGGCGCGAACAGCTATATCGGCAACGCGCCGAACTTCATGGTGAAAGCGATTGCGGAATCGCGCGGCGTTCGCATGCCGAGCTTTTTTGCGTATCTTGGCTGGTCCGGCGCGGTGCTGATGCCGCTCTTTCTCGTCGCCGGCTGGCTGTTCTTTTGACGCTGACTTTGACGCCGAGGCAATTGAACTCGACGCGCTATTCGGAGAATTGCAATGCAGAAGATCCTCGTCGCCCGTCCGATCTTTCCCGATGTGATCGAACGGCTCAAACAGTATTTCGACGTCGACTGGAACCAGGGCGACGTGTTGTCCGCCGACGAGTTGACGCGCCGTCTCGCGGATAAAGACGGCGCGCTGATCGCGGGCGATCCGGTCGGCCAGGCAGAGCTCGCGGCGGCGCCGCGTCTGCGGGTGGTGTCGAACATGGCGGTGGGCTACAACAACTTCGACATGGCCGCGTTCAACGCGGCCAACGTGCTCGGCACCAACACGCCGGACGTGCTGAACGAATCCACCGCCGATTTCGGCTGGGCGCTGATGATGGCGGCGGCGCGCCGCATCGCCGAATCGGAGCACTGGCTGCGCGCGGGCAAATGGCAGAAGTGGGCGTACGACGGCTTTCTCGGCACGGACCTGTACGGCTCGACGCTCGGCGTGGTCGGCATGGGCCGGATCGGTCAGGCACTGGCCCGTCGCGCGAAAGGCTTCAACATGCAGGTGATCTATCACAACCGTTCGCGTGTCGCGCCGGAGATCGAAGCGGAGTTGAACGCGCAATACGTGTCCAGGCAAGACCTGCTGCGGCGCGCCGATCACGTGGTGCTCGTATTGCCGTACACGAAGGAAAACCATCACACGATCGGCGCGGCCGAACTCGCGCAAATGAAGCCGACCGCAACGCTCACCAACATCGCGCGCGGCGGCATTGTCGACGATGCGGCGCTGGTCGAGGCGCTGCGCACCAGGCAGATTGCCGCAGCGGGTCTCGATGTCTATGAAGGCGAGCCGAATCTGAATCCCGCTTTGCTGACCGTGCCGAATGTCGTGCTGACGCCGCACATCGCCAGCGCGACCGAAGCGACGCGCCGCGCCATGGCGAACCTCGCCGCCGACAACCTGATCGCCGCGCTGGGTGAGGGCCCGCGCGCCGGACGTCCGCCGAATTCGATCAACCCGGAGGTGATCGGCAAGGCGCGTTCATGACAATGATTCTGGTGGCGGCCGTGGCAGTGCTGGCGGTCGCATTGGTCATCGCGTTGGCGTTGCTGATGCGCGGCAATAGCCACGCTGATGAAAACGAGCAGTTCGAGGTGCTCGGCGAGCGCATCGACGCCGCGGCAGCGGCGCAGTCGCATGCTTACGAGCGGCTCGAACGGCAACTGCGCAATGACATCACCGAGACGGCGCGCGTGTCGCGTACCGAGTTGAGCAGCGGCTTCGCGCAGTTTCAACAAACGCTGGCGTCGCAGTTCAGCAGTATGACGACGGTGCAAGGCGGCAAGATCGACGGCTTCGCGCAGCAGCTCGACGCGGTGCGTCACAGCCTGCAACAGCAGGCGCAACAGGCGCGCGACGAACAAGCCCGAACGCTCAAGCAGTTCGGCGAGACACTGGCCTTGCAATTGGGGCAACTCACCGAGGCGAACGATCGCCGCTTCGCCGAAGTGCGCGCGACCATCGAGCAGCGTCTGAAAGACATCGAGGCGAACAATTCGACCAAGCTCGAAGAAATGCGCCGCACCGTCGACGAAAAGTTGCACGCGACGCTGGAGCAGCGCCTCGGCGAATCGTTCAAGCAGGTGTCCGACCGGCTGGAGCAGGTGCATCGCGGCCTGGGTGAAATGCAGACGCTGGCTGCGGGCGTCGGCGATCTGAAGAAGGTGCTGACCAACGTCAAGACGCGCGGCACATGGGGCGAGGTGCAGCTCGAAGCGTTGCTTGAACAACTGCTCACCGCGGACCAATACGCGAAGAATGTCGCGACCGTGCCGAAGAGCGCCGATCGCGTCGAATTCGCGATCAAGTTGCCGGGCCGCGCGGAGGCGGGCGGCGCGGCCGCGCCGGTCTGGTTGCCGATCGACGCCAAGTTCCCACGCGAAGACTACGAGCGCCTGATCGAAGCGCAGGAACGCGCCGATCCGGTCGCGGTGGAAGATGCGTCGCGCGCGCTCGAAGCACGGATTCGCGCCGAGGCGCGCACGATTGCGGAGAAGTATGTGTCGCCGCCGCACACCACCGATTTCGCGCTGCTGTTCCTGCCAACTGAAGGCCTGTACGCGGAAATCCTGCGGCGGCCGGGTCTGACCGATCTGCTGCAACGCGACTATCGCGTGACGATTGCCGGCCCGACCACGCTCACCGCGTTGCTCAACAGCTTGCAGATGGGCTTCCGCACGCTCGCGATCGAGAAGCGTTCGAGCGAGGTGTGGCAGGTGCTCGGCGCGGTCAAGACGGAGTTCGGCAAATTCGGCGACGTGCTGGCAAAGACCAAGGCGCAGCTGGAAACCGTCACCCGTTCGATCGAAGCCGCGGAAACGCGTACCCGTGCGATGAACCGCAAGCTGCGCGACGTCGAGGCGTTGCCGGGTGAAGAGGCGAGCGGGGTGCTCGGCGATGCACTGTCAGGCGTGGATCCCGACGAGCAGTAGAGTGGCCTGGTTTAGTGACTTAGTTCGAGGCAGTGCCGGTGCCTGCCGCAGAGGTGGCGGCCAATTGTTCGAGCGCATCGCCCGCCAGACGTACGACACGCCAATCCGGCATCACCATCGCACCCATCTTCTCGTAGAAGCTGATGGCCTGCTGGTTCCAGTCGAGCACGGTCCATTCAAAGCGTCCGCACTGCCGCTCGACTGCCAGCGCTGCCAGCCGGGCGAGCAGCGCGGTGCCGAGGCCGCTGCCGCGTTGGCTCGGTTGCACGTAGAGGTCCTCGAGATACAGGCCGCGCTTGCCGACGAAACTCGAGTAATTGTGGAAGAACAGCGCATAGCCGACGATGCGTCCTTCGTCTTCCGCAACCAACGCTTCGATCGACGGCCGCGCACCGAATAGCGCATCGCGCAGACCGTCTTCGGTCGCGACGAATACGTGCGTGAGGCTTTCGAATTCGGCCAGCTCGTACGTCAGCGCGAAGATCTTGCCTGCGTCCGCGGGCGTCGCGGCGCGGATCGTCGCGGTCACTACGCTTCTTCCGGCGCGTCGGTCAGCTGGATTTCGATGCCGCCGAAGCGCGACGCGACCCAGTTGTACGCGTGGCACGCAATCCACAACAGGATGAAACCGAGGATCGCGTTCAGCAGCAGCGCGCTGAACACTGTGCTCAGTTCGACCTTACCGTAGCGCACGAACGCGACCAGCACGCCGAGCAGCACGATCGGCACCGAGAACGTCAGATACACGAGGATGAGTGCTTTGGCCGTCTGTCCCGGTGCAATGAACGAGATCTGTTTTTTCATGTATGTCAAACCCGTATGTCGTAGTAGTGGTGGGTAATGTGGCAAATGAGCGGCAAATCAGGCGTTAGATAAGACCATCGAACAGCATGATATCGACGCGTTCACCCTCGGCAATGTCGGCTTCGTCGTGCCTGAGTACGATGAAGCAATTCGCTTCGCTCATCGAACTCAGCACGCCGGAGCTTTGCGAGCCAGTCGGCGTGACGTGCCATTGACCGCTCGCGTCCTGTTCGGCCACGCCGCGCTGGTATTCAGTGCGGCCGGCGCGTTTGCGGATTGCGCGGCGGCTCGCAGCATGAATGACCGGCAACGCTTGCGGCGTCGCGCCGGACATCCGCAGCAGCACCTCGCGCACGATTTGATAGAACGTCACCATGACCGCGACCGGATTGCCCGGTAAGCCGAAGAATAGCGCAGGCAGCCCGAGACCCGGATGCGCGCCGGACCAGACGCGGCCGAAAGCGAGCGGCCGGCCCGGACGCATCGCCAGACTCCAGAAGGCGACATCGCCGAATGTCTGCAGCAACTGCTTGGTGAAATCCGCTTCACCGACCGAGACGCCGCCGGAGGTCAGCACCACGTCCGCGCTGGCAGCGGCGCTGCGTAACGCGGCTTCGAGCGCGGCAGGCTGGTCGCGCACCACGCCCAGATCGAGCGTGTCCACGTTCAGACGCCGGAGCATCGCAAATAGCGTGTAGCGATTGCTGTCGTACACGGAGCCCGGGTCGAGCGACTCGCCGAGCGAGCGCAATTCGTCGCCGGTCGAGAAGAAGGCGACACGCAAACGCCGCCGCACGCTGACTTCGCCGATACCGAGCGACGCCAGCAAGCCGAGATCCGATGCGCGCATGATACGGCCGGCTCGCAGCGCCGCATGACCGCGAGCAAGGTCTTCACCTGCGAGGCGCCGGTTGGAGCCGGCTGACAGGGCATTCGCAGCGAAACGGATGGTCGCGGAATCGCCGCTGCGCTCGACGAGCTCCTGCGGCACGACGGTATCGCAATCGGCCGGCATGCAGGCGCCTGTCATCACGCGCACGCACTGCGCCGCCGCGACGTGGCCCGCGAACGGATGGCCCGCCAGTGCCTTGCCGACGATGGTCAGGTCGACCATGGACGCACCGGTTGCCAGCGCTGCCCGGTTGAATGCGTAGCCGTCCATTGCCGAGTTGTCGTGCGCGGGGACGTCGATCGGCGACACAATGTCGGCTGCCAGCACGCGGTCGAGTGCGTCGCGCAGCGGCACACGTTCGATTGCCGTAATCGGCGTGGCCCACTCGCGGACGATCGCCTGGGCGGCCGAAACAGGTAGCGCGTGAGGATCGTACTGCGCGACGCAGCGGGAAAATTCGTTAAGCGTGGTCATGAAGAGCTAGACGTCGCGACCGGAGGCGGGACCGGTATTTGCCATGCGGCCGGAGCAGGATTTCAACCGGGGCCTCAACAACGTTCGAGGTCGGCGAGTTCTTGTAACGAATTGATATTGTAAAACGCGCGCTCGTCGGTAAAGGCGACTTCCACCGTCTTGTGGCGCGCGTACCACGCGCGAACCTTCCGTTCACCGGCTTCCAGAAAGGCCGACAGGTCGTCGGCCAGACTTGTGCGCAACAACGCGAACACCGGATGGAGCGAGACGTTGCCCTCGGCGTCCGCGGTGGTGACGGTGGCGAGGTCGGCCTGGTTCGAGTCCAGGGCGTGCGCGAGGCGGGCGGCGAGATCGGCGGGCAGCCCCGGCGTGTCGCACGGTGCGCTCAGAACGTACGCGGTGTTGGCCTCGCGCAGCCCGGCGAGCAAGCCTGCCAGAGGTCCCGGAAAGCCGGGCAGGGTATCGGCAACGACCTTGGCGCCGAACGGCGCACCGAGTGCGGCGTAGGCGTCCGCGTGGCGATTGGCGCTGATGAGCAGGGCGCCGGTCTGCGGTGCGATTCGTTTCAGCACATGGGAAGCGAGCGGCTCGCCGTGCAGCAGTTGCAGCCCCTTGTCGACGCCGCCCATACGCATGCCGCGTCCGCCCGCGAGGACCAGACCGGTGATGTGCTCGCGCTCAGGATTCATGCGCCCGGCTGCTCAGCCGCCGATATACGACATTTCGACACGGCGGCCATCCTGCGCGTGCGCCTCTGCCGTGTTACTGCCGCGCAATTCCGAATAGCGGTCGGTGCGGCCTTGCCAGATTTCGGCGACGGCAGTGGCGATATCCGCATCGCTCGCGCCGCCGCGCAACAGTGCGCGCAGATCATGGCCCGACGACGCGAACAGGCACAGATACAGCTTGCCCTCGGTCGACAGCCGCGCGCGCGTGCAACTGCCGCAAAACGCGCGCGTGACACTCGAAATCACGCCGATCTCGCCGCCACCGTCCACGTAACCCCAGCGCTGCGCTGTCTCGGCGGCGCTATGCGCTTCGAGCGGCACGAGCGGGAAATGCTCGGCGACGCGCGTCACGACGTCGGCGGACGGCAGCACTTCAGCCATGTTCCAGCCGTTCGAGGTGCCGACGTCCATGTATTCGATAAAGCGCAGCACCGCGCCCGAGCCTCTGAAGTGGCGCGCCATCGGCACGATTTCGCTGTCGTTGGTGCCGCGCTTGACCACCATGTTGACCTTGATCGGCGCGAGCCCGACTGCCTGGGCGGCGGCGATGCCGTTCAGCACGTCGCCGACCGCGAAGTCGGCGTCGTTCATGCGGCGAAACAGGGTGTCGTCCAGCGCGTCGAGACTGACCGTGACGCGGGTCAAACCGGCGTCCTTCAGGCTGCGCGCCTTGCGTTCCAGCAGCGAGCCATTGGTGGTCAGCGTCAGATCGAGCGGGCGGCCTTCCGCCGTGGTGAGTTGCGCGAGGCGCTCGATCAGGAATTCCAGATTCTTGCGCAGCAGCGGCTCGCCGCCCGTCAGCCGGATTTTCTCGACGCCATGTGCGACGAAGAGCCGCGCCAGCCGTTCGATTTCCTCGAAGCTCAACAGCGCGCTATGCGGCAAAAAGGCGTAGTCCTTGTCGAACACCGCGCGCGGCATACAGTAGACGCAGCGGAAATTGCAGCGATCCGTCACCGAGATGCGCAGGTCGCGCAGCGGGCGCGCCAGCGCGTCGTGCAGCGCGCCGCTGGGCGCTTGCACAGGGCCGGAGATAACCGGCACCGCGCTGAAATCGGCAACAGGGATGATGCGTCGGGACATGAATTGCTTCGATTGGAGCTTGGTTTGGAACCTAGATCTTCATTCTAGCGGAAATGCATTGGGCCGCCGCCGCACCCCGGGCGCTCTCCGGGTATACCGGGGCGGACATAAAGCGTCCAATGCGTGGCTTTCCGGCCCCCATAAACAAAAAGCCCGCCGGTTAGGGCGGGCTTTTTGCATGGCGACGGGCAGCTTACTGCGAGTGCTTACCCGTTTCCACTTGTTGCATCGGCGCGCTGTCGAGCGGCGGCAACGGTTTGCGCTCGCGCACGACGCGAGCCGGCTTGGTGGTTTGCGCAGCAGCTTCTTGCGCGGCCCGCAGCTTGTTGGCGTCCGTGTTCACCCAAACGAGGCCTGCCTGTTCCAGCACCGGTTGCAGGGACTCCTCGGACACATAGCTCTTGCGCGACGCTTGCGGCGCAGCGGCAACAGGCGCCGGCTCAACGACTGCCGGCTCTGCTGCCGGTGCAACCGCTGCAATGACCGGCTGCGGCTCGGCGATCTCCGCTTGCGGCGCCGGCTGAACTGCCGGTGCTTCGACTGCTTCCACCACAGCGGCCGGGGCCGATGCAACGACCGGCGCCGGTGCGGCTTGAGCTTCGACAACCGGAGCCGCGACCGGCGCTTCAACGCGGGTTTCGACCGGCGCTGCAACGGGTGCTTCAACGTGGGCCACCGGTTCGACCAGCGAAACGGTCTCGCTGGCGACTTGCGTGGCTTGCGCTGCTTCGACAGGCGCGACAGCAGCCTGCACCACCGGCTCGACTGCAACCGATGCCACCGGCGCTTCAGCGACCGGCGCAACCGTTTCCGTCTTCACAGCCGTCTCGACGGCCGGAGCCGGCGTTTCAGTTGCAGCGTGCAACTCGGTGACCACAGCGGTTTCAGTCACAACAGCCGCGACCGCCACTTCCGCCGGGGGCACTGCCTTCGCTTCATTGACCTCGACCTTGCGCTCGACCGGTTGATGCGGCGTACGTACCGGCGCTTCATCGGTCACGGTGTCGCCTTCGGCTTCCGCGACATCCGCAGCCAGATTGCCGTTCACACCATCTTCTTCACGCTCGCGACGGCCACCGCGACGGCCGCGACGGCGGCGACGGCGCTCTTCACCTTCACGCGCCACCGCTTCCTGATCGACCGGCGCACCGTTTTCGCCCAACGCGGCCTGGTTTTGCGCCAGTTCTTCTGCCGCTTGCGCTTCGTTTTGCGTCAGTGCATCAGCGGCTTCCGGTTGCTGCTTGCGGCGCTCGCCGCGTTCACCACGCTCGCCACGCTCACGGCGTTCGCCACGTTCCTGACGTTCGCCACGCGCTGCGCTTTCCACGGTTTCGGCGCGCTCATTGCCGCGATTGTCACGGCTTTCGCGACCCTCGCGGCCTTCACGCGGCTCACGACCCTCGCGCGGTTCGCGGCCTTCACGTGCTTCGCGCGGCTCACGATTACCACGCGGTTCACGTGCTTCACGGCCCTCGCGTGCCTCACGACCTTCACGCGGTTCGCGTTCTTCGCGACGCTGCGACGGCTGCTGAGCTTGAGCCTGACGGCCACCCGTCGCGCCTTCGCCGCGGCCCGCCGCATCGCGGCCGCCTGCGCCGCCACGGCGATTGCGGTTGCGATCGCCGCTGCGTTCGCCGGTGCGCTCACCGCGCTCCGTGCGTTCGCCGCGCTGCGGACGTGCCTGCTTTTCGGTGGTAGCCGGTGCGACAGGCGCCGGCGTTGCCGGCTGCATGCCGAACAGATTCTTCAACCAGCCGATGAAGCCGCCGCTAGCCGAGGTGACCGCCACCGGAGCCGGGGTTGCTGCCGGACGAACCGGTGCGCTCGGCGCCGGCTTTTCAGGCGTGATGCCCTTGACCGCCGCTTCCTGCTTCGGCTTCACTTCTTCGGTGCGCTTGCTGTAGCCGGTTTCCGATTCCAGTTCACGGGCCGCTTCTTCGGCCATCTTCCACGAAGCACGCGGGTCGTCGAGGCGCGCATCGTCGTGACGCAGGCGCTCGAGCTTGTAATGCGGTGTATCGAGGTGCTTGTTCGGGATCAGAACGACGTTGACCTTGAAACGCGATTCGATCTTGTTGATTTCCGCGCGCTTTTCGTTCAACAGGAAGGCGGTCACTTCGACCGGCACCTGACAGTGGATCGCCGCGGTGTTTTCCTTCATCGCTTCTTCCTGAATGATCCGCAGCACTTGCAGCGCGGACGATTCGGTATCGCGGATGTGGCCCGTGCCGTTGCAGCGCGGGCAGGTCACGTGGCTGCCTTCCGACAGAGCCGGACGCAGACGTTGACGCGACAGTTCCATCAGGCCGAAACGCGAGATCTTGCCCATCTGGACGCGCGCACGGTCGTGCTTCAAGGCGTCTTTCAGGCGCTGTTCGACTTCGCGCTGGCTCTTGGCCGATTCCATGTCGATGAAGTCGATCACGATCAGGCCGCCCAGGTCGCGCAGGCGCAACTGGCGGGCCACTTCATCAGCGGCTTCGAGGTTGGTGCGTGCAGCCGTTTCCTCGATGTCGGCGCCCTTGGTGGCGCGCGCGGAGTTCACGTCGATCGCGACCAGTGCTTCCGTGTGGTCGATCACGATGGCGCCGCCGGATGGCAGCGGAACCGTGCGCGAGTACGCGGTTTCGATCTGGTGCTCGATCTGGAAGCGCGAGAACAGCGGCACGTCGTCGTGGTAGCGCTTCACCTTGCTGACGTTGTCCGGCATCACGATATCCATGAAGGCGCGGGCCTGATCATGGATTTCAGTGGTGTCGATCAGGATTTCGCCGATATCCGGCTGGAAATAGTCGCGAATCGCGCGGATCACCAAGCTCGATTCGAGATAAATCAGCATCGGCTGGCCGGCCGAACCGCTTTGCGACGCCGCTTCGATCGCGCGCCACAGTTGCATCAGGTAGTTCAGGTCCCACTGCAGCTCTTCGGCGGAACGGCCGATGCCGGCCGTGCGCGCGATGATGCTCATGCCTTCCGGCAACTGCAGTTGCGCCATGGTTTCGCGCAATTCCTGACGGTCGTCGCCTTCGATCCGGCGCGACACGCCGCCGCCGCGCGGGTTGTTCGGCATCAAAACGAGATACCGGCCTGCCAGCGAAATGAAAGTGGTGAGGGCCGCGCCCTTGTTGCCGCGCTCTTCCTTTTCGACCTGAACGATCAGTTCCTGACCTTCTTTCAGGGCGTCCTGGATGCGCGCGGAGCGCATGTCGACGCCGTCACGGAAATACTGGCGGGCGACTTCCTTGAACGGCAGAAAACCGTGGCGGTCTTCGCCGTAGTTGACGAAACAGGCTTCGAGCGACGGCTCGATGCGGGTAATGATGCCCTTGTAAATATTGCCTTTGCGCTGTTCGCGCCCGGCGGTTTCGATGTCGATATCGATGAGTTTTTGCCCATCGACGATGGCGACGCGCAGTTCTTCCTGCTGCGTCGCATTAAACAACATGCGTTTCATTGAACGGCTCCAGAACGGCTTTGCGCTGCCCCTGGCTGCGCGGTTGTCAGTCGCGAGAGCGTAGAGGGCAGCGGCATGCCGCGCTTTATTGTGTTTTCACAAGCACGCTGGAGCGGGAAAAATGGCGGGAGAATTGCCTGAGAGGGCCCGGTCCGATCAAAAGGACACGGTGCCGCAGGGCACATGCGAACACGGCTTCAAATAACGGCCCGACACGCCGCGGGTTCTGCCGGCAGACCTTCATACGCCTTCATCCACTCGCGCCGGTGCGCCAACTGGGCGCGTGACCGGAGGGTCGAAGGCTGCGGTCGTGCCGCAGCGAGAAGTTCGCGCAGGAGGCGCGTCTTTTCTCGCCGGGGGTGTCTCGCCTCATTTTGACGTCGCCATGTCTTGTACTTTCTACAAGACGCCTCGGGCGCACGCCGTATTTTCGCAACCGGCAGCTTCGGACAACAGGCGTCAGACCGCCCGACACCGAAGCTGAAAGTTAAATTCTTTTTTACCAAAATTCCGTTACCGTCGAAGCCGACCTTGACCGAACGCGCCTGTGGGCGCCGTCCCTGCCAGGCACTGACTTCGTGCGTGCAACTTGTTGCATCTCATTTTCAGGGTGAGCAACCAGACCCCGGCGCAAGTAAAATAACGGTTTATCGCTTGCACCTGCGCAATCCGCCCGAATTCCGGACACTGCGCCGGCCGCCGCAGACTGCTGGGCAAATTATATTCAGAATGAAAGAGTTAGGCAAAATATCCCAGAAATCGGTCGCAAGTGACCAGGTCTCGATCATCGAGATCGACGACAGTGCCGCCGGACAGCGCATTGATAACTTCCTGTTGCGCGTCTGTAAGGGCGTGCCGAAAAGCCATATTTACCGCATCCTGCGCAGCGGGGAAGTGCGGGTAAATAAGGGCCGGGTCGATGCGCAACATCGTCTCGAGCTCGGCGATCTGGTGCGCGTGCCGCCGATCCGCGTCGCTCAACCGAATGAATCGATCGCTCAGACGCCGGTGCCGGCCGCTCATTTCAAGATCATTTTTGAAGATGAGCACCTGCTCGTCATCGATAAACCGGCCGGCGTCGCGGTCCATGGCGGCAGCGGGGTGGCGTTCGGCGTGATCGAGCAGATGCGCGAAGCGCGGCCGCAGGCGAAATTCCTCGAATTGGTGCACCGGCTCGACCGCGAGACCTCCGGCATCCTGATGCTGGCGAAGAAGCGCGCCGCGCTGGTCGGCCTGCACGAGCAGATTCGCGAGAACAGGATGGATAAGCGCTACTATGCGTGCGTCCACGGCGAATGGGCGAGCGACTGGGGCCGCCGCCGGGCAGTCAAGGAACCGCTGCACAAGTATCTGACCGCCGACGGCGAACGGCGTGTGCGCGTGCAGCCGGACGGACTGGCTTCGCATACGGTATTCAATCTGATTGACCGCTGGCCGGAGTACGCGCTGCTCGAGGCAGAACTGAAGACCGGCCGCACGCATCAGATTCGCGTCCATTTGCAGCATCTGGAACTGCCGATCGTCGGCGACGCCAAATACGGCGACTTCGCGCTGAACAAGGCGCTGGCGCGCGCCAACGCGAAGCCGGGCCTCAAGCGCATGTTCCTGCATGCGTACCGGCTCAAGCTGACGCACCCGGCAACCGGTGCGCCGCTGCAGTTCGAGGCGCCGTTGCCGGCCGAATGCCGCAGTTTCATCGCGCAGCTCAACGAATTACGAAATGGGTCACACCCGGAGACGACACCGCATGGCTAGAGAGCAATTTGATCTGATCGTCTTCGACTGGGACGGGACGCTGATGGATTCGACCGCGCACATCACGCGCAGCATCCAGGCGGCGTGCCGCGACCTCGGCTTGCCGGTGCCCGCCGACGAGGCCGCCAGTTATGTCATCGGACTCGGCCTGCGCGACGCCCTGCAAATCGCCGCGCCGACGCTGGAGCCGGCTGACTACCCGCGTCTGGCCGAGCGCTACCGCTTCCACTATTTAGTGAAGGATCAGACCACCGAACTGTTCGCCGGCGTGCGCGAGATGCTGCAGGAATTGCGCGATCAGGGTTATCTGCTGGCGGTGGCAACGGGCAAAAGCCGCGTCGGCCTGAACCGCGCGCTCGACCAGTCGCGTCTGACAAGCCTGTTCGACGGCACCCGCTGTGCGGACGAGACGTTCTCGAAGCCCCATCCGGCCATGCTGCACGAACTGACGCGCGAACTGGGGCAGGATCCCGCGCGCACCGTGATGGTCGGCGATACGACGCACGATCTGCAGATGGCGATCAATGCGGGTGTCGCGGGCATTGGCGTGACGTATGGCGCGCATCCGGCGGGCTCGTTGACCGCGCTGTCGCCAAAATTCGTCGCCTCGAGCGTTGGCGCGCTGTCCGGCTGGTTGCGCGAGAACGCATGAGTGGGCATATGAACGAGCGCGTGAATGAGCACCTGGGCGGGGCGGCCGTGGAACCGGTGCGGATTTGCGCGGCCGGGGAACTGGTCGACGGCGGCGCCGGTGTGCGGCACGCGGCTACCCTCGGCGGCTCGGAAGTGGTGGTGTTTTTTGTTCGCTATGATGGCCGTGCGTACGGCTATCTGAACCGCTGTGCCCACGTGGCGATGGAACTGGACTGGGCCGAGGGGCAGTTCTTCGAGTCCTCCGGTTTATACTTGATGTGCGCCACGCACGGCGCGATTTACGCGCCGGATACGGGCAGATGTGTCGGTGGTCCATGCCGTGGCGGCAGGCTGCGCCCCGTTCAGGTGGACGAGCGGGATACACCCGAAGGCCGCGTCGTATTCTGGCTGCCGGACGGCGAACTGCGCCCGGCGGGTCTCTGACTTTTCCTCTTCGATCTTTCCACTGCAACGCATGTCCGACAACTTGACTCCCGAACCGAAAGAACCGTCCCTGACAGGCCGCTCCCGCACGCCTGCCGATGAGCCGGGCTGGGAGCGCGCAGCGCTCGAGCGCATCGCGCTCGCGGCCATTAGCGAACAGCGCGCGGCGCGGCGGTGGAAAATCTTCTTCCGCTTTCTGTTCCTGATCGTATTTCTGCTGGCGGTGTGGGCCGCATTCGATTTCTCCGGCGACAAGGTCGCGGCCACCGGCCGGCATACGGCAGTGATTACGCTTAACGGCGAGATCTCCACCGATACGAACGCGAACGCTGAAGATATCAACACGGCGCTGCAAAGCGCGTTCGACGACTCCGGTACCGCCGGTGTGATCTTGCGTTGCAATAGCCCGGGTGGCAGCCCGGTGCAGGCGGGCATTATCTATAACGAGATTCACCGTTTGCGGGCCAAGTACCCGTCGATTCCGTTGTACGTCGTGGTCGGCGATATGTGCGCGTCAGGCGGCTATTATGCGGCCGCGGCCGCCGACAGGATTTACGTGGACAAGGCGAGCATTGTCGGTTCGATTGGCGTGCTGATGGACAGCTTTGGCTTTACCGGCCTGATGGACAAGCTGGGCGTACAGCGCCGCTTGCACACGTCGGGTGAGAATAAGGGCTTTTTCGATCCGTTCTCGCCGGAAACGCCGAAGATGGACGAACATGCGCAAGACATGCTCGACCAGATCCACGCGCAGTTCATCGCCGCGGTTCGCCAAGGCCGCGGCAAACGGCTGCATGAAACGCCGGATATGTTCTCCGGCTTGTTCTGGACTGGCCAGAAGAGCGTCGAACTCGGTCTGGCCGACGGTTTCGGCGATGCGGATTACGTCGCGCGCGAGATCATCAAGGCGCCGGATATCGTCGATTACACGGTGAAGGAGAGCATTACGGAGCGTGTTGCGCGCAAGTTCGGCGCGGCGGTCGGCAGTGGCGCCGTGCACGCGATGGCGCTTGGCGGGAAGCTTAATTTGCGTTGATCGGTTGCAAAAAGCCCCGCGCGGTCGTTGCTCGACAGCGCGGTGCTTTTTCGTTCAACGAGGCGGGGATCAGACGGCGAGTATCAGGAAAATCGCCGGCCGCTTGTGCAGATCGATAGCCGGGGTTTTTTTCCAGTCGGCCACCGTGCGGCTCGCGATGGTCTCCGTTTCCAGTGTCAGGTCCACTGCGACGCACACCAGCGTCGACGGCGCGCAGGTTGCCAGCAACGTGTCGAGCAACGCGCGATTCCGATAAGGCGTCTCGATAAAAATCTGCGTCTGCCTGGCCTTGCGCGATTGCTGTTCCAGATCCCGTAGACGCTTGGCCCGTTCGATGGCGTCGACCGGCAGATAGCCGTGGAAAGCAAAGCTCTGGCCATTCAGGCCGGAAGCCATCAACGCCAGCAATATTGAACTCGGTCCGACAAACGGTACGACCTTGACGCCGCGCTCATGTGCGCGGCGCACCAGCAGGGCGCCCGGATCGGCGACCGCGGGGCAGCCGGCTTCGGATACCAGGCCGGCGTCAGTGCCGGCCAGCAACGGCGCGAGCAGTTTGTCGATCTCGCCCGCCGGTGTGTTGACGTTCAGTTCGCGAATCTCGATTTCCTGGATCGGCCGTTCGGTGCCGACTTTCTTCAGAAATGCACGCGTGGTTTTCGCGTTTTCGCCGATGTAATAGTGCAGCGAGGCCGCGCGGGCGCGTACTGGCGCGGGCAGGACGGCGTCGAGCGCATCGGCATCGCCTTCGCCAAGCGTGTTCGGGATCAGATACAGCGTGCCGCTCATTGCGCCCCCAATAGTGGATACCCAGCCGCCATCAGCATGCGCGACAGGGCGATCAACGGCAGCCCGACCAGCGCGGTCGGATCGTCCGAGTGGATGGCCTCGAGCAACGCGATGCCGAGGCCTTCGGATTTGGCGCTACCCGCGACGTCGTAGGGCGTTTCGGCGCGCAGATAGGCTTCCAGTACGGCGTCCGGCAGATTGCGGAACAGCACGCGCGTAATTACGTCGACGGATTGCGCCGTGCCCGAGCGGCTGTCGAACAGGCACAATGCACTATGAAACAGCACTTCGCGGCCGCGCATCGCCTGCAACTGGGCGAGCGCCTTGTCATGCGTGCCGGGCTTGCCGATCTGCAGGCCGTCATAGGTGGCCACCTGATCGGAACCGATCACGAGCACGGGTTCATCGGCGCCGAGGCCTGCGGCCGCCGCGCGGGCTTTCGCTTCGGCGAGCCGCAGCGCGGTCACTTCCGGCGTTTCGCCGATGAGCGGCGTCTCGTCGATCGCGGGCACGACGACATCGAACGGCGCACGCAGGCGCCCGAGCAATTCGCGACGATAAGGCGAACTCGACGCCAGAATCAGGCGTGGCGGGCGATTGGGGGAGTCTGGCATGGTCAACCAACGGCTAGAGAGGCGGGGCGTACGGGCTTGCGCGAGCAGCGCGCATGTACGGGCTTAAGTGTTTGACTCGAAAAGACAAAACGGATATCATTTCGGGCTTTTCATCGGTATGCTATTGCGCAGGCGAGTCCCTTAAAGGATTCGCGGGCTGCGGTACAGATCGATTTACCCCCGGCGAAATCCTTGCCGACGCAGGAGCGCACATGACTCAACATCCTGGCAACCCTGCTGGTCTTACCGACCCGCATGAGCTCGATCTATTCGAATTTGCGCGGAGTGGGCGTCAGGCCGCGGGTGTCGTGCGCGTCTCGCAACTGCCGCGCATGTTAAACGAAGTCCCGGCAGAAGCGCCAGACCGCGATACCGCGTTCACCTGGCAAGCCGAAGGGGCGACGCAGCCGGAATTGCAGGACGACGGCACCGAGGGTCCGCAGCCTTATCTGAGGCTCGCGATTCACGGCGCCGCATGGCTCGAATGTCAGCGGTGCATGGCGCCGTATTCGCAGGCGTTCAACGTCGATGCAACTTACCGGATCGTCAGCACTGAGGCGGAAGCCGAAGAGTTTCCGCTCGACGAGGATGAAGTCGAAGTGATCGTGGGCTCGCGCCAGTTCGATCTCGTCGACTTGATCGAAGAAGAGTTGCTGCTTTCCTTGCCGCTCGTGCCCAAGCACGAGGTTTGTCCCGAAGTGCACGAGAGTCTCGTCTCTGGTGTGGCAGGTACAGAAGGCGAGGGCGACGAGGGCGCATCGGATGAAGCGGGTGAGGGCGGCGAGCCCGAGCGGCCCAATCCGTTTGCGGCGCTCGAAAGTCTCAAGCGCGGTGAGCCGGGCGACAAGAAGCGCTGAACAGTTGCATGGGAGCGCGATGCGGGCGCATTGGCCATTCGGCCAGTGGCGGAGACCGGATCGGGCTGTGTTAGAATTCGGAAAATTTTTAGGAGTTAGTCATGGCAGTTCAACAAAATAAGAAGTCGCCGTCGAAGCGCGGCATGCACCGTTCGCACGATTTCCTGACGGCAGCGCCGCTGGCAGTGGAACCGAGCACGGGCGAAGTGCATCTGCGTCACCACGTTAGCCCGAACGGCTACTATCGCGGCAAGAAAGTCGTCAAGACGAAGAACGACTAATCGTTTCACTGCGTTGCGCCCCTTGGCGTTTCGCGTGGCGATCGGCTCGCTTGACATTTTCCCGGCTCGGCAAAAAGGCGGCATTCAACTGCCGCTTTTTTGTGTCGATCGCAGTTGGCGCTTTAGCGCTTACTGCGGTCCCATGCAGGGCGCCTGAAATTCGTCGCACTCCATGACAGTAAAGCTCACGATAGATTGCATGGGAGGCGACCACGGCCCGTCCGTGACCGTTCCCGCGGCCGTCAACTTCGTTCGTTCGCATCCCGACGCGCAATTGCTGCTCGTTGGCATTGAAAGTGCGATTCGTGCGCAGCTGAAGAAGTTGAAGGCCCAGGACTTGCCGGCGCTGACCGTCGTACCCGCTTCCGAGATCGTCGCCATGGACGATCCGGTCGAAGTCGCGCTACGCAAGAAAAAAGATTCGTCCATGCGCGTGGCGCTGAACCGCGTCAAGGAAGGCGAGGCGCAAGCCTGCATTTCCGCCGGCAACACCGGCGCGCTGATGGCGGTCTCGCGGTATGTGCTGAAAACGCTGGCGGGCATCGAACGCCCGGCCATTGCGTCCGCACTGCCCAATCCCAATGGCTATACGATGATGCTCGACCTGGGCGCCAACGTCGATTGCGAACCGCAGCATCTGCTGCAGTTCGCGGAGATGGGGCACGCGCTCGTGTCCGCGCTCGAAGGCCGCGAGCGGCCTACCATCGGCCTGCTCAACATCGGCGAAGAAGTCATCAAGGGTAACGACACCATCAAACGTGCCGGCGAACTGCTGCGCGCGAGTACACTTAACTTTCACGGCAACGTTGAGGGCAACGACATTTTCAAGGGCACGGTCGACGTGATCGTCTGCGACGGTTTTGTCGGTAATGTTGCGCTGAAGACGTCGGAAGGCCTCGCGCAGATGCTCTCCAACATCATCAAGGACGAGTTCGGCCGTTCGTGGCTCACCAAGGTGATGGCGGTGCTCGCCTTGCCGGTATTGATGCGCTTCAAGAAACGCGTCGACCATCGGCAATATAACGGCGCCGCGCTGCTCGGCCTGCGCGGACTGGTGATCAAAAGCCACGGTTCGGCGGATGCCTACGCGTTTGAGTGGGCTATCAAACGCGGGTATGATGCCGTCAAAAACGGCGTGCTGGAGCGCCTTGCGCGAGCGATGGAAGAGAACGCGGGTTCTCTCGAACAGGCAGCGCGCGACGCAAGCGGCGCGGGTCACGCAAGCCCGCTCGCAGGCCAGCCGGCCGAGCCCTACGCTGCGCAATCCTCGAAGGCATAATGGCTCAATCGACAATTTATTCCCGCGTGCTGGGCACCGGCAGTTATCTGCCGCCCGGGCGCGTCACCAATCAGGATCTGGCTGATCGTCTCGCCAGGCAGGGCGTCGAGACGAGCGACGAATGGATCGTCGCCCGCACGGGCATCCATGCGCGCCACTTCGCCGAACCTGATGTCACTACCAGCGATCTGGCATTGATCGCTTCGCAACGCGCGATCGAAGCAGCCGATATCGATCCGCAATCCATCGATCTGATCATCGTTGCAACCTCCACGCCGGACTTCGTGTTTCCGAGCACCGCGTGCCTGTTGCAGAACAAGCTCGGCATCAAGAACAACGGCGCGGCGTTCGACGTGCAGGCCGTCTGTTCCGGCTTTGCTTACGCGGTGGCGATGGCGGACAGCCTGATTCGCGGCGGCCAGCATCGCACAGCGCTCGTGATCGGCGCGGAAACCTTCTCGCGCATTCTCGATTTCAATGACCGCACCACCTGCGTGCTGTTTGGCGACGGCGCGGGCGCGGTGATCCTGTCGGCTTCCGAAGAACCGGGCGTGCTGGCAAGCGCATTGCACGCCGACGGTAGTCATTCGAACATTTTGTGCACGCCGGGCAATGTGAACGGCGGCGTGGTCGCCGGCAGCGCATTCCTGCATATGGACGGACAGGCCGTGTTCAAGCTCGCCGTCAACGTGCTCGAAAAGGTCGCGGTCGAAGCACTCGCGAAGGCCGGTCTGTCGGCCGAGCAGATCGACTGGCTGATTCCGCACCAGGCCAATATCCGCATCATGCAGAGCACCTGCCGCAAGCTCGGTTTGCCGCAGGAGCGCATGGTCGTCACAGTGGGCGAGCACGGCAATACGTCGGCTGCGTCCATTCCGCTCGCATTTGACGTCGCGGTGCGCGACGGCCGCATCAAGCGCGGCCAGAACGTGCTGATCGAAGGCGTCGGCGGCGGCTTCACGTGGGGCGCCTCGGTTATCCGCTACTGATAGCGCATAGCCGCCAGGAGCGGCGACGGTACAACGGGCGCTGCTTGCGGCGCTCGAGCGCGCTGGAGAGCAGTCGAAAGCGCGCGCCACCCACATCTGACTACATCGAATTTGGGGACGATATGAAATTTGCGTTCGTTTTTCCTGGGCAAGGCTCGCAGGCGGTCGGCATGCTCAACGCATTCGCCGATCATGCGGTCGTGCGTGAGACGGTTCAGGAAGCGTCCGACGCGCTCAATCAGGACCTCGGCAAGCTGATCGCCGAAGGCCCTGTCGAAGATCTGAACCTCACCACCAACACCCAGCCGGTCATGCTGACCGCCGCGTACGCGATCTATCGCGCGTGGCAGGCAGCGGGCGGCCCGAAGCCTGCGGTCGTCGCCGGTCATAGCCTCGGCGAATACACCGCGCTGGTCGCGGCCGGCGCGCTCGCGTTTCGCGATGCCGTGCCGCTTGTGCGTTTTCGCGCGCAGGCGATGCAAACGGCGGTGCCGGTAGGCGTTGGCGGCATGGCCGCGATTCTCGGCCTCGACGACGACACGGTGCGCGCGGTTTGCGCGGAAGCGTCGGTTGCGGGTGTCGTCGAAGCGGTGAATTTCAATGCGCCAGCGCAAGTCGTGATTGCCGGCCATAAGGCTGCGGTCGAAAAGGCTTGCGAAGTCGCGAAGGCGAAGGGCGCGAAGCGCGCGTTGCCGCTGCCGGTCTCGGCGCCGTTCCACTCATCGCTGCTCAAGCCCGCGTCGGATCAATTGCGCGAATACCTGGCTAGCGTCGACGTGCAGGTGCCTTCCATTCCGGTGATCAACAACGTCGATGTTGCCGTGGTCAACGAACCCGCGCAGATCAAGGATGCACTGGTGCGTCAGGCGGCCGGCGCGGTGCGCTGGGTCGAAAGCGTGCAGGCGATGGCTGGGCAGGGCGTCACGCACGTGATCGAATGCGGGCCGGGCAAGGTCCTTGCCGGTTTGACCAAGCGTATCGACGGCAATCTGATCGGCGCCTCGGTGTTCGATCCGGCTTCGCTCGAAGAAACGCTCAAGCTCGTGACGGCGGCCTGAACGCCGCGTGATAGGCATCAGCGGCTTCAGGACGCGGCACGATGCGTCGTTTCAAGACCCGTTTCAGGAATCAATCAGCCCTCCGAAGGGCATCCGGACTGACAGATGGAAAAGACTCTCGATAAGCAGATCGCAATCGTGACGGGCGCGTCGCGCGGCATCGGCCGTGCGATCGCGCTGGAATTGGCGCGCCAGGGCGCGACAGTGATCGGCACGGCGACCAGCGAAAGCGGTGCAACCGCAATCACTGAAGCGTTTAGCGCGGCAGGCGTGACCGGCCGCGGCGCGGTGCTCAACGTCAACGACGCTGCCGCAGCGGAAGCGCTGATCGACGGCGCGGTGAAGGAATTCGGCGCGCTGCATGTGCTCGTGAACAACGCCGGCATCACGCAAGACCAACTGGCCATGCGCATGAAGGACGACGACTGGGACGCGGTGATCGACACCAACCTCAAGTCGGTGTTCCGTCTGTCGCGCGCCGTGCTTCGTCCGATGATGAAGGCGAAGGGCGGCCGCATCATCAATATCACGTCGGTGGTCGGCTCGGCCGGCAACCCGGGGCAGGTCAACTACGCCGCCGCGAAAGCGGGTGTGGCGGGTATGACGCGGGCGCTCGCGCGTGAGATCGGCAGCCGCGGCATCACCGTCAATTGCGTCGCGCCGGGCTTCATCGATACCGACATGACCAAGACCCTGCCGGAAGAGCAGCAGACGGCGCTGAAGACGCAGATTCCGCTCGGCCGTCTCGGCAGCCCGGAAGATATCGCGCACGCCGTCGCGTTCCTCGCGTCGCCGCACGCGGGTTATATCACCGGCACGACACTGCATGTGAACGGCGGAATGTACATGTCGTAACCAAATTCGGTTACTATCCGCGCCTTGATGCGTTTGCAAAAGCGTAAGGCGCATGCCTTGACAGCAACCCGATGCGCCGCTTTTTTGCGGGGTCAAACCTGATAAAATGCGCGCACCTGTATTTTTGAACTTCTTTTCCCTTGGAGGGGTAATGGACAATATCGAACAGCGCGTCAAGAAGATCGTCGCAGAACAACTGGGCGTTGCCGAAGCGGAAATCAAGAACGAAGCTTCGTTCGTGAATGACCTCGGCGCTGACTCGCTCGACACCGTCGAACTCGTGATGGCCCTCGAAGACGAATTCGGCATGGAAATTCCGGATGAAGAAGCCGAGAAGATCACGACCGTTCAGCAAGCGATCGACTACGCTCGCGCGAACGTCAAGGCCTAAAGTCATTCGCGCCTGCGTTTCTGCGTTGGCGGCGTATGATGCCCTGCCGTGTCGATTGTCGACGCCAGCGGGGCTGGCGCTTTTTGCCGTGCAGGAGCCAGCGATGTTGACAGCGCAGTTGTCCGCGCGATTGCCGACTTAACAGCCACAGGGCACACAGGGCAAGTTCCTGTGTGGCCGCTGTGGCTTTTGTTTTTGTCATCTATGAAAAAGGGGTTACCGTGAGCCGCCGTCGTGTTGTTGTTACAGGCCTGGGGCTGATTTCGCCTGTTGGCAATAATGTTGCCGACGGCTGGGCCAATCTGGTCGCCGGCAAGTCGGGTATTGCCAATATCACGAAGTTCGATGCATCGAACTTCTCGACTCGCTTCGCCGGCGAGGTGAAGGGCTTCAATATCGAGGACTACATCCCCGGTAAGGAAGCGCGCCACATGGATACGTTCATCCATTACGGCGTCGCGGCCGGCATCCAGGCGATGCAGGACAGCGGCCTCGAAGTCACCGATGAGAATTCGGAGCGCATCGGCGTGGTGGTCGGTTCGGGCATCGGCGGCTTGCCGATGATCGAAGCGACGCAAACCGAGCTTCTCAATCGCGGCCCGCGCCGTATTTCGCCGTTCTTCGTGCCGGCATCGATCATCAACATGATCTCCGGCCATCTGTCGATCAAGTTCGGCATCAAGGGGCCGAATCTCGCCATCGTTACCGCGTGTACGACGGGTTTGCATTGTATCGGCGAGGCTTCGCGCCTGATCGAATACGGCGACGCCGACGTGATGATCGCAGGCGGCGCCGAATCGACCGTGTCGCCGCTCGGTGTCGGCGGCTTTGCGGCGGCGCGCGCGCTGTCACAACGCAATGACGATCCGGCAACGGCGAGCCGTCCGTGGGACAAGGATCGCGATGGTTTCGTGCTGGGCGAGGGCGCCGGCGTGATGGTGCTCGAAGAGTACGAACACGCGAAGGCGCGCGGCGCGAAGATTTACGCCGAAGTCGGGGGCTACGGGATGAGCGGGGACGCCTATCACATGACCGCTCCGCTAGAAGATGGCGACGGCGCGCGCCGCTGCATGCTGGCCGCCATGAAGAACTCGGGTATCAATTCGGATCAGGTGAACTACCTGAACGCGCATGGCACGTCCACGCCGCTCGGCGACCTGGCCGAAACCACCGGCATCAAGCGCGCTTTTGGCGACCACGCCAAAGACATGGTCGTGAATTCGACCAAGTCGATGACGGGTCACCTGTTGGGCGGCGCCGGCGGTCTGGAGTCCGTGTTTACGGTGCTGGCCGTGCATCATCAGGTGTCGCCGCCGACGATCAACATCTTCAATCAGGATCCGGCCTGCGATCTCGATTACTGCGCGAACACGGCGCGGGAGATGAAGATCGACGTCGCGCTGAAGAACTCGTTCGGGTTCGGCGGCACGAACGGCACGCTGGTTTTCAAGCGCGCCTGAGCGCTTGATCGCCTGGGTGACGCGCCAGTCGACGACGCCGGCTCAGCCGGCGGTTTCCCTCGGATCGGCAACGCCCGACGGAGCGCCGCAACGGATTACGTTGCGGCGCTCCGTCGCCATGCGCGCCGCGTCGGTTTTTTTCGTCCTGACCGCCACGTTGGCTGTCTATACCTGCCTCGCATCGCATCTGGGCGCCTGGCAGGCTCTTCCGTTGACGTTCGCCGTATTGGCGTTGCTGACGCTGTGCGCGGCGAAGCACGAGCGTGCGCAGCCTGTCGCGCTCAAACTCGGGCCGGACGGGTTGTCGGCCTGGGGTCGTGCAGGGAATCTGCTGACGCAGGGCCGCATTGCCGGGTGTTCGCAATGGAGCGGCCGCCTGCTTGTTCTGGCCCTCGCGCCGGATCATGGGCGCTCCCGTACGCTATTGGTCGCCGCCGACGTACTCCCTGAGCCGGTCTTCCGGGAACTGGCCGTGCTGGGCCGGCGCGGCGCGGGTGCGTGACTGTAACGACTGTAACCGCTGTTACCGTAGTAACGTGCCGCAGTGATGGGGAAGCTACAATGGTGCCCCGCCATGCGCCCTATAGTTAACGGATTTATCAGGTGAGCGAAAAAGAAATTGATCAGGTGCTGGTCGAGCGCGTCCAGAAGGGCGACAAGGCCGCGTTCGAGCTTCTGGTCTCCAAATACCACCGCAAGATTCTCCGGCTGATCTCGCGCCTCGTGCGCGACCCTGCCGAAGTGGAAGACGTCGCCCAGGACGCCTTTATCAAGGCGTACCGGGCATTGCCGCAATTTCGCGGGGAATCGGCGTTTTATACGTGGTTGTACCGGATTGCGGTCAATACGGCAAAGAACTACCTTGCGACCCAAGGGCGGCGCGCACCGACTTCGACCGAAGCAGATGCTGAAGAAGCTGAAACTTTCTCGGACGCGGACCAACTAAGGGATATCAACACGCCTGAGTCGATGTTGATGAGCAAGCAGATCGCTGAGACGGTCAATGCTGCGATGGCGGTTTTACCGGAAGAGTTGCGCACCGCCATTACTCTTCGTGAAATAGAAGGTTTGAGCTACGAGGAAATCGCTGAGATGATGGGTTGCCCAATTGGTACAGTCAGATCACGAATTTTCCGCGCTCGCGAAGCCATTGCGGCAAAATTGCGTCCGTTGCTTGACACACCTGAAGGCAAGCGCTGGTAATCGACCAGCCGGCAGGACGGGAGCACGGGTGCAATATCTGGGTTAGTGGTGTCACTACGGGGTGTTTGTAAGATGGGGAGCATCATGGGGTCGGTCTCGATGCAATCGCAAGCCAGCTCGCGCAACGAGCGTCTGTCCGCTTTTGTCGACGGTGAGCTGTTCGGCGAAGAGCATCTGAACAAGTTTCTTTCCGAGCTGGACGGCGAAGATCGTGCCGCCTGGTCGAGCTATCACCTGATCGGCGACGCGCTGCGTTCCGACGATCTGGCGGTCAGTCCCGCGGCGAGCAGTGCATTCCTGAGCGGTTTCGCCGCGCGCTTCGAAAATGAGCCGCACGTGCTCGCGCCTGCCGCGATGCCGGTCGCGCGCCGTCTGCTGGCGTTGCGCCGCCGTGTCGTGCCGGCATTTGCCGTCGCGGCCGCCGCTGCCACGCTCACCTGGATCGTCGTGCCGCAACTGCAAGGCGTGCCGGGCGGTCCCGGCATGACGCAGGTCGCATCGGTCCAGTCGCACGGCGATTCGCTGCAGCGCGTGGCAATGGCTTCGGTGCCCGCCGCCACCGTTGTGCCGGTTGCACAAGACGCCAATATCATTCGTGATGCGAGTCTCGATCAGTATCTGGAGGCCCATCAGCAATTCGCGCAACAACCGGTCATGCCGGGTTCGATGCCGCTGATTCGCGCTGCCGCCGTCTCTACGCAAGGCCAATAGTTTGATGCAGACTCCGCGGTTGAATAAAACGACTATCTGGGGGCGGCTGCCGGCTTTTCTGTTCTGCGCAGCTGTGTTGTTGTCCGCTACGCCGCGGGTCTTTGCACAAACCGACGATCCGCTCGTCGCCCGTCGCACGGCCGCGGATCTGCTCGACCGGATCCATCAGGCCGCGCAGCAGCAGAATTACGAGGGCGCATTCGTCTATCAGCGCGGCAATTACGTTCAGACGTCGCGGATCGCGCACTACGCGACCCGCACGGACGGCGAATACGAGCAACTCGAAAGCCTCGACGGCAAGCCGCGCAAAATGCTGCGTCATAACGAAGAGCTCTACACGTTCGTGCCGGAGCGGCATCTGTGCGTGGTCGAGAAGCGCCAGAACAAAGACTCGTTCCCGGCCTTGCTGGCGGTCAGCGGCGAGCAGGTGCTGGCGGTGTACCAGCCGAAACTGCTCGGCGACGACCGCGTCGCGGGCGTCGACAGCCAGGTGATCGAGCTCGATCCGAGAGACGCCTATCGCTTCGCGTACAAACTGTGGGCCGACAAGAAGACCGGCTTGCTGCTGCGTGCGCAGACGCTCGACCCGAATGGCCAGGTGCTCGAGCAATTGTCGTTTTCTCAGGTTCGCGTCGGTGTGCCGGTCGACAAGTCCGCCATCGTCAACGGTATTCGTAATACGGCAGGTTGGACCGTCGTGCGTCCGCCGGTCGAGCCTGTCGATATGCAAGCACAAGGTTGGCAGATCACGCCCACGGTGCCCGGCTTCCGCAAGATCCGCGAACTACGCCGCCCAATGGCTGCGCGCGAGGCAGGCCAGCCTACCATTCCGGTCGACCAGGCGGTGTTCTCGGACGGTCTCGCGGCCATTTCGGTGTTCGTCGAGCCGGTCGAAAATAATACCCGCAAGGAAGGCGCAGGTAGCAGCGGCGCGACGCACGTGCTGGTCAAGCGGCGCGGCGACTTCTGGATTACTCTGCTTGGTGAAGTGCCCCAGAGCACATTGCAGCAATTTGCGTCTGCCATAGAATACAAAGCTCCGAAGTAATCTTCCGAATCCCTCGAATCCCTCGGCTTGCTACGATATGACGACTTTCTCGGTGCGCAAATTCCTCGCGGCCGCGGTGGTAGTGGCGTGTTTGCCGCTTTTGCCGCATACGGCGTCGGCGGCTCCCGCCGCCAATCTGCCCGACTTCACCGATCTGGTCGACAAGGTCGGCCCGGCCGTCGTCAACATCCGCACCACTACGCGCGTTTCGAGCAGCGGCGCGCGCGGCGGTCTGCCTCCGGGCATGGACGACGGCGACATGTCGGAGTTTTTCCGTCGCTTCTTCGGCATCCCGTTGCCGCAGTCGCCGCAGTCGCCGGGTTCTCCTGGTTCGCCGCGCGGCGGCGATAACGGTGGCAGCGGTGGCAGCCAGGACACACCGGATAGCAACGATCCCGAACAGAACAGCGGCGTCGGCTCCGGTTTCATTCTGTCGGCCGATGGCTACGTGATGACCAACGCGCACGTCGTCGACGACGCGGACACCATTTACGTCACGCTCACCGACAAGCGCGAATTCAAGGCGAAGCTGATCGGCGTCGATGATCGGACCGACGTTGCCGTCGTCAAGATCAGCGCGGCCAATCTGCCGACCATCACGATCGGCGACTCGAACAAGGTGCGCGTAGGCGAGTGGGTGGTCGCAATCGGCTCGCCGTTCGGTCTCGAGAACACCGTGACCGCCGGCATCGTCAGCGCCAAGGGGCGCGACACGGGCGATTACCTGCCGTTCATTCAGACCGACGTGGCCGTCAATCCGGGCAACTCGGGTGGTCCGCTGATCAATATGCAAGGCGAAGTGATCGGCATCAACTCGCAGATCTATAGCCGCACAGGCGGGTTCATGGGCATTTCGTTCGCGATTCCGATCGACGAAGCGATGCGCGTGGCCGACCAGTTGAAGGCCTCCGGCAAGGTTGTACGCGGCAGGATTGCCGTGGCGATCGGCGAAGTGACGAAGGACGTGGCCGATTCGCTCGGTTTGCCGAAGGCGCAGGGTGCGCTCGTGAGCAGCGTCGAACCGGGCGGTCCGGCTGATAAGGCCGGCGTGCAGCCGGGCGACATCATCCTGAAGTTCAACGGTCACTCGGTCGACACTGCAACGGATTTGCCGCGCATGGTCGGCGACACGAAGCCGGGCACTAAATCGACGATTACGATCTGGCGCAAGGGTCAGACGCGTGATCTGCCGGTCACGATTGCAGAGATGCAGCCGGACAAGACCACCAAGGCGGATCAGAAGAAGCCGCCGGTGCCGAAACAGCGTGCGACGAACATGCTGGGTCTCGCGGTCAGCGATATCCCCGCCGATCAGTTGAAGGCGCTGAAACTGCGCAACGGCGTGCAGATCGATGCAGTTGACGGTCCGGCGGTGCGCGTGGGGCTGCAAAAGGGCGACATCGTACTGCGCGTCGGCGATACGGATATCACAAGTGCGAAGCAGTTTGACGATGTGGTCTCGCACCTCGATCCGCAGAAAATGGTTGCGCTGCTGGTTCGCCGCGGCGAGAACACGCAGTTCGTACCGATTCGTCCGCGCAGCGGCGGCGCGAAATAAAAGTGGCGGCGCCGCTCACGCTCTACGGGCGCGCGTGGTGTCACTTGTGCGACGACATGCGCGCCGCGCTCGAGCCGCTGCTGGCCGAATTCGGCGCACGGGTAGAAGTGGTCGACGTCGACGCCGATCCCTTGCTGGAAGTGCGTTACAACGAGTTGGTGCCGGTTTTGGTCTGTGACGGTGTCGAACTGTGTCACTATCACCTGGACGCGGCGCGGGTTCGTACCGCGCTCGCCGCACGCGCTGCTCGTATTGCGGCGGCGCCTTAGGCGCCTTGGATGCATAAACGCGCGCGCTTTTCACATCAAGTTTTACGCCTCTCCTGAGCCGTCTTTTCCGCCCGGACCTCGCAAGATGCGCCGGGCGATAGCCTTTTCGGCTAAAATAGATAGGTTTTTCACCTACTTACAAGGCGTGCTCCGCTATTGTCCGAGCGCGCCTTTTTCGCTTGATCGGCACTGAATGGATCATATTCGTAACTTCTCGATCATTGCGCACATCGACCATGGCAAGTCGACGCTCGCCGATCGCATCATCCAGATTTGCGGTGGCTTGTCCGACCGCGAGATGGAAGCTCAAGTGCTCGACTCGATGGATCTCGAGCGCGAGCGCGGCATCACTATCAAGGCACAAACCGCTGCACTGACGTATAAGGCCCGTGACGGGCAGATTTACAACCTGAACATGATCGACACGCCGGGCCACGTCGACTTCTCGTACGAAGTCAGCCGCTCGCTGTCCGCGTGTGAAGGCGCGTTGCTGGTCGTCGACGCAAGCCAGGGCGTGGAAGCGCAAACCGTCGCCAACTGCTACACGGCGATTGAGCTCGGCGTCGACGTGATTCCGGTGCTCAACAAGATCGACCTGCCGGCCGCGAACCCGGAAAACGCGATTTCCGAAATCGAAGACGTGATCGGCATCGACGCAACCGATGCCACGCATTGCAGCGCGAAGACCGGCCAGGGCGTGGAAGACGTGCTCGAAGCGCTGATCGCCAAGGTGCCGCCGCCCAAGGGCGACCCGGAAGCACCGCTGCAAGCGCTGATCATCGACTCGTGGTTCGACAACTACGTGGGCGTCGTGATGCTGGTGCGTATCGTCAATGGCACGCTGCGTCCGAAAGACAGGATCCGCATGATGGCGACCGGCGCGCAGTACCCGGTCGAGCATGTCGGCGTATTCACGCCGAAGTCGAAGAACCTCGAATCGCTGTCCGCTGGGCAGGTGGGCTTCATCATCGCCGGCATCAAGGAATTGGCCGCCGCGAAGGTGGGTGACACCGTCACGCTGGTGAATCGTCCTGCTACCGAGCCGCTGCCGGGCTTCAAGGAAGTGAAACCGCAGGTGTTCGCCGGTCTCTATCCGGTCGAAGCGAACCAGTACGACGCGCTGCGTGACTCGCTGGAAAAGCTGAAGCTGAACGACGCCTCGCTGCAGTACGAGCCGGAAGTGTCGCAGGCGCTCGGCTTCGGTTTCCGTTGCGGCTTCCTCGGTCTGCTGCACATGGAGATCGTTCAGGAACGTCTTGAACGCGAGTTCGACATGGACCTGATCACCACGGCGCCGACCGTGGTGTACGAAGTCCTGCAGCGCGACGGCACGACCATCATGGTCGAAAATCCGGCCAAGATGCCGGAGCCCTCGAAGATCGAAGAAGTGCGTGAGCCGATCGTCACCGTCAATCTGTACATGCCGCAAGACTACGTCGGCTCGGTGATCACGCTGTGCACGCAAAAGCGTGGCACGCAGATCAACATGCAATATCACGGTCGTCAGGTGCAGTTGACCTACGAAATCCCGATGGGCGAAGTCGTGCTCGATTTCTTCGATCGTCTGAAGTCGATCTCACGCGGCTACGCGTCGATGGACTACGAGTTCAAGGAATACCGCGCGGCTGATGTCGTGAAGGTCGACATGCTGATCAACGGCGACAAGGTGGATGCATTGTCCGTGATCGTGCACCGTTCGCAAAGCCAGTATCGCGGCCGCGAAGTGGCGGCGAAAATGCGTGAGCTGATTCCTCGTCAAATGTACGACGTCGCGATTCAGGCCACCATCGGCTCGAACATTATTGCGCGCGAAAACATTAAAGCGTTGCGTAAGAACGTGCTGGCAAAATGCTACGGCGGCGATATTAGCCGTAAGAAGAAACTGCTCGAGAAGCAAAAGGCAGGCAAGAAGCGAATGAAGCAGGTGGGATCGGTCGAGATTCCGCAAGAGGCTTTCCTCGCGATCCTGCGTGTCGAAGACAAATAAGACGAACAACGGAACCCTATGAATTTTGCGCTGATTCTTTTTGTGCTCGTCATTTTGACGGGCGTCGCATGGGTCGCAGACAAACTGGTTTTTATGCCGCAACGGCGGCTCGCGGCGGAATCTGCGGTCGCTGAGTTCGACCGTCAGCAAGCACGTGTCGGCGAACGTTTCGCCGACGAAAACGCGGTGCAAACGCGCGCCCGTCTGCGTGATGACAAGCTGCGTCAACCGTGGTGGCTCGAGTATTCGGCGAGCTTCTTCCCGGTGATTCTGGTGGTGTTCGTGGTGCGCTCGTTCGTGGTCGAGCCATTCAAGATTCCGTCGGGTTCGATGGTGCCGACGCTGCTGGTGGGCGACTTCATCCTCGTCAATAAATTCGATTACGGCATCCGTCTGCCGATCAGCAATACGAAGATCACTGAAGGCCGTCCGCTCGAACGTGGCGACGTGGTGGTGTTCCGCTACCCGAAAGACGAGTCGGTCGATTACATCAAGCGCGTGATCGGTCTGCCGGGCGACACCGTCGCCTATCAGGACAAGCAACTGACGATCAACGGCAAGCCGGTGCCGGAAACGCCGCTGCCTGATTACCTCGACGAAGAGCGCCTCGGTTACGCGAAGCAGTTCGAAGAAGATCTTGGCGGCCGCAAGAACGCGATTCTGAACAATCCGGCCGTGCCGCCGTTCATCGTCGGCGCGGAAGATTATCCGTATCGCGATAACTGCACGTACAACGCACGCGGCGTGATCTGCAAAGTGCCGCCGGGCAATTACTTCATGATGGGCGACAACCGCGACAACAGCGCCGATAGCCGTTACTGGGGTTTTGCGCCGGACAGGAATATCGTCGGCCGCGCGTTTTTCATCTGGATGAACTTCAGCAATCTGAAACGCATCGGCTCATTCAACTGAGCGCGTATGCATTGATTGCTCGACACGCCGCGCAGATGCCACGTATCGGCCGCGGCGTGTTATCACGCTACTTTAAGAACCTGCGGTAACGTCGCTTCACTACGCTTTTTCCGCTGGCCGTCCCGCGTTTTCGCCGGGGCAGGCGCCCGCGTTATACTCTGCCCATGCCCCTATCTCCGTTGGAAAGCCGTTTGCGCTACGAATTTCGCAATGCGGAATTGTTGCGCCAGGCTTTAACGCACCGCAGTCATAGCGCCACGCATAACGAACGGCTCGAGTTTCTCGGCGACTCCGTTCTGAATTGCGCGGTGGCTGCGCTTTTGTTCCAACGTTTCGGCAAGCTGGACGAAGGCGATCTGTCGCGCGTCCGCGCCAATCTGGTCAAACAGCAGTCGCTTTACGAAATTGCTCAGGCCCTGAATATTTCCGAAGGCCTGCGCCTCGGTGAGGGCGAACTGCGCAGCGGCGGCTTCCGCCGGCCGTCAATCCTTGCTGACACGCTCGAAGCAGTGTTGGGTGCAGTATTCCTCGACGGTGGCTTCGAGGCCGCCCAAACGGTCATTAAGCGCCTCTACGTGCCGATTCTCGATCACATCGACCCGCGCACGCTCGGCAAAGACGCGAAGACTCTTCTGCAGGAATATTTGCAGGGTCACAAGATCGCACTGCCTACCTACACGGTCGTCGCGACTCATGGTGCGGCGCACAATCAACAGTTCGAAGTTGAATGCACCGTGCCGAAACTGGATGTGAAAGTGTCCGGTTCGGGCGCAAGCCGCCGCGCGGCCGAGCAGGCCGCGGCTAAGAAGGCGCTCGACGAAGTGATGGCCGCGGCGCCTGCCGTGGTCGCCAAGCCGAAGCGTTCGAAGGGGGCCCGTGCGGCGAAGAATGCCGAGCCGGAGATCGTGCCCGGCGTGACCGGTGTGCAGACCGCGCTCGACTTGCGCAGCCCGGATCGCAAGAATGAACGTGGTGCGGGGCGCGGTGAGAGCCGCGCCGCTGCAGCAGCGGCATCGGAATCCACCGCTGAGCGGCCCACGCTGACGGCCACGCCCGCGCCGCTGGCGGTGATTCGCGCGGCGCACGTCGAGTACAGCGGGCAGGACAGATCCGAGCGCGCCGAGAAAGCGGAAAAGGCGGATAAAGCGGTCGCCCACGCGAGCGAAAAGTCCGCTGACAAGGCCGCGGCGGACAAACCCGCCGAGAAATTAGACGTAAAACCGGCGGATGCAAAACCCGCCGACACCAAGCCTGAAAGCGCCACCGTCCGCAGCGTCGACAAACACCGCAGCCGCGAAACCACACCCGGCGCAGCCGTGCCCACGCCCAGCGCGCCGGCCCAAACCGAACACGAACCCGGTGTAGCCGACGCGGTGCAAACGCGCGTCGCCGACGCGGGCCATTGATTGCCATCGGCGCGCGACTCCCGCGCGCCGATCTGAACTTGCCGTAGCCCGAATATGAACGCTCCCACTCCCACTGGTTTTCGCTGCGGCATGGTCGCGATCGTCGGCCGCCCGAACGTTGGCAAGTCCACGCTGATGAACGCGCTGGTCGGCCAGAAAGTCAGTATCACGTCGCGCAAGGCGCAGACTACGCGCCACCGCATCACCGGCATTCACACGCTCGAAGACGCGCAGTACATCTTCGTCGACACGCCGGGGTTCCAGACCAAGCACAGCGGCGCGCTGAACCGTTCGCTCAACCGCGCGGTCACGTCCACACTGACTTCGGTCGACGCGATCCTGTTCGTGATCGAAGCCGGCCGCTTCGGCGCGGACGATCAGAAGGTGCTCGACCTGATCCCGCCGTCGGTGCCCACGCTGCTGATCGCGAACAAGCTCGATCGCGTGTCGGATAAGGATTCGCTGTTCCCGTTCATGCAGCAGGTGAGCGCGCTGCGCCAGTTCAACGAGATCGTGCCGCTGTCGGCGAAAAATCCGGACGACATCAAGCGTTTGATGGCGACCGTCAAGCCGTTCCTGCCAGAAGGCGCGCCGATCTACGGCGAAGACGACCTGACCGATCGCAGCGAGCGCTTCCTTGCCGCCGAAATCCTGCGCGAGAAGGTGTTCCGCTGGACCGGCGACGAACTGCCGTACACGAGCACCGTACTGATCGACAAGTTCGAAACCGAAGGGCGTCTGCGCCGCATTTTCGCGACCATCATGGTCGAGCGCGATACGCACAAGGCGATGATCATCGGCCAGAAGGGCGCGAAGCTGAAGCAGATCAGCACCGAAGCGCGCCTCGACATGGAAAAGCTGTTCGACGGCCCGGTGTATCTGGAAACCTTTATCAAGGTGAAGAGTGGCTGGGCCGACAATGAAGCCGGACTCCGTGCGTATGGGTACGAATGACGCATGGATGACGCTGAATTCCGACGCTGACCCGGACGACCCGGAGCCGGCCGCGCCGGCGCGCGAGCCGTCCAAACCCGCCCGCACCACCAAAAAATCCTCCTCGAACGCTAAAAGCGCACAGGGCGCCGAAGGCGAGCCGCGCAAAGCGCCGGCACGCCGCGCGCCCCGCACGTCCGCATCCGAGTACCGGATCGCGGAGCAACCCGCTTTTGTCCTACACAGCTATCCGTATCGCGAGACCAGTCTGATCATCGACGTGCTCTCGCGCGATCACGGCCGTCTCGCGCTCGTCGCGAAGGGCGCGAAGCGTCCGCACTCCGCCCTGCGCGGCGTGCTGCAGACCTTCCAGCCGCTCGCGTTGTCGTGGTCGGGCAAATCCGAAGTGCGCACGCTGACCGGCGCCGAATGGGTCGGCGGCATGTTGCCGCTGGCCGGCGACGCGCTGCTCTGCGGCTTCTACGTCAACGAACTGCTGGTCAAATTCTGCGCTCGCGAAGATCCGCATCCGCAACTGTTCCATCACTACGTCGTCACCATGACGCGTCTCGCGCATGACGAGCCGCCCGTGCAGGTGCTGCGTTCGTTCGAGCGCGTGCTGTTGCGCGAAACCGGTTACGCGATGGCGCTCGACCGCACCGTCGCGCGTAAAGCCGTGCACGCGGACGGCCGCTACGTGTTCGATCCGGAGCGCGGCGTACGCGAGGCCTCGGACGATCTGCCCGTGCAATGGCCGGTGGTTTCCGGACAAACCTTGCTCGATATGGAACAGGACGATTACCATCGAGCGCAGACGGTGGCGCAAAGCAAAACGCTGATGCGCTTTCTGCTCAACACCTACCTTGGCGGCACGCCGCTCGCGACGCGCCAGATCCTGATCGACTTGCAGAACTTATGAGCTTCTTTCTTACGTCGCCGAATGTGATTGACCTGGGCGTGAACATCGATCACGTCGCCACGCTGCGCAACGCGCGCGGCACGACTTATCCCGATCCGATCCGCGCCGCGTTGCAGGCCGAAGAGGCCGGCGCCGATGTGATCACGCTGCACCTGCGTGAAGACCGCCGCCATATCGTCGACGCCGATGTGCGCGCGCTGCGTCCGCTGCTCAAGACGCGGATGAATCTGGAATGCGCGGTGACACAGGAGATGCTCGACATCGCGTGCGAAGTGCAGCCTCACGACGTTTGCCTCGTGCCGGAAAAGCGCCAGGAACTGACGACCGAAGGCGGCCTCGACGTCGCCGGCCAGTTCGAAGCCGTGCGCGCCGCGTGCAAGCAACTCGCCGCCGTGAACTCGCGCGTGTCGCTGTTCATCGATCCGGACGAAACGCAGATCCGCGCCGCGCACGAAGCCGGCGCGCCGGTGATCGAACTGCACACGGGCCGTTACGCCGAAGCGCACGATCCCGCCGAACAGCAGCGCGAATACGAGCGGGTGGTGCACGCCGTCGAATTCGGCGCGACGCTCGGCATCAAGGTGAACGCGGGCCATGGCCTGCACTACACCAACGTTCAGCAGATCGCCGCGATCGAAGGCATCGTCGAGCTGAATATCGGCCACGCGATCGTCGCGCATGCGATCTTCGCCGGCTGGGACAACGCAGTGCGCGAGATGAAGGCGATCATGGTCGCCGCGCGTCTTGCCGCACGCGCTTAACGCCGCGGCGCCGCGCATGGCGATCTATGGTATCGGCACGGACGTCGTTCAGGTCAGCCGCGTGGCCGCGGTGATGACGCGCACCAATGGCCGCTTCGCCGAGAAGGTGCTCGGCCCGGACGAACTGCGCATCTATCACGCGCGCCAGACCCGTTCGGCGGCGCGTGGTCTGGCGTTTCTCGCTACGCGTTTCTCGGCCAAAGAAGCGTTCTCGAAGGCAATCGGCCTGGGCATGCACTGGCCGATGACCTGGCGCGCGCTGCAAACGCTCAACAAGCCGAGCGGCGAGCCGATGGTAGTGGCTTCCGGCGAACTGGCCGAATGGCTCGACGCGCGCGGCATCACGGCGCGCGTGACGATCAGCGACGAACGTGATTACGCGGTGTCGTTCGTGATCGCGGAAACGGCGCAAGTGGCGGACGCAACGAGCGCGCCGGACGCTGACGTCGATTAAATACTTTGAACGCGGCGCACGCCGGCCGCGTCTCTCTTTGTCCTGGCTTCTTTTCTAGCGGAATTCGATGAAAACCATTCCCGGACCGGTGATGCTCGACGTGGTCGGCACAACGCTGAACGACGACGATAAGCGCCGCCTTGCCCATCCGATGACCGGCGGCGTGATCCTGTTCGCGCGCCACTACGAAAGCCGCGCGCAACTGATCGCGCTGACCGATTCGATCCGCGCGATCCGCGAGGATCTGCTGATCGCCGTCGATCACGAAGGCGGCCGCGTGCAGCGCTTTCGCACCGACGGCTTCACGGTGCTGCCGGCAATGGGCAAGCTCGGCGCGCTGTGGGACAGCGACGTGCTGCACGCCACCAAAGTGACGACAGCGGTCGGTTATATCCTCGCCACGGAGTTGCGCGCGTGCGGCATCGATATGAGTTTCACGCCGGTGCTCGATCTGAACTATGGGCAGTCGCAGGTGATCGGCGATCGCTCGTTTCACCGCGATCCGCGCGTCGTGACCTTGCTGGCGAAGAGTCTCAATCACGGTCTCGCGCTGGCGGGCATGAGCAATTGCGGCAAGCACTTCCCTGGGCACGGCTTCGCGCATGCGGACTCCCACGTCGCCATGCCAGTCGACGATCGAACGCTTGAAGAGATCCTGCGCGACGACGTGGCGCCGTATGACTGGCTCGATTTGTCGCTCGGTTCGGTGCTTCCGGCGCATGTGGTCTACCCGCAAGTCGACTCGAAGCCAGCCGGTTTCTCGCGCGTCTGGTTGCAGGACATTTTGCGTAAGAAGCTGCGCTTCGAAGGCGCGATTTTCAGCGACGATTTGTCGATGGAAGCGGCGCGTCAAGGCGGGACTTTGACCGAAGGCGCGAGCGCCGCACTGCAGGCCGGTTGCGACATGGTGCTGATCTGCAATCAGCCGGACGAAGCGGAGAAGGTGCTCGACGCGCTGCGCTTCACGCCGTCGAAGGAATCGCAGCGGCGTCTCGCGCGCATGCGGCCGCGCGGCAAGGCGCTCAAGTGGAGCAAGCTGGTGGCCGATCCGCAATATCTGCAAGCGCAGGCATTGCTGCGTAGCGCGTTTGCGTAAGTTTGCCTAAGTTTGCATAACGCGCTGAGCAGGAAATTGAGCCAGACAAAAAACGGCGCCTTCGAGGCGCCGTTTTTTATTCAAGCTTTTCAAGCTCTCCGGCGAGACCGGCAGAACTCAGTTCAACCGCATCCGTTGCAGCTTGTTGTAAAGCGTCTTCGGACTGATCCCCAGCAGCGACGCCGCGCGATGCCGCGTACCGCCGACCGCATCGAGCGTCGCGCGAATCAGCATTTCCTCGACGTCGGCGAGCGGCGTGCCGACCGTCACCTGTACGCGGCTGGCGCTCAGATCGCGGCCGTTGACCGAACCCGCTTCGTCGGCGCGCAACGATTCCACCACGTCGCCCGACGCGTGATAAGCACGCCGCACGCGGTCCTGCAATTCGCGCACGTTGCCCGGCCATTCATAGGCGAGACACTCGCGCAGGAAATTCGGTCCGACCTGCTTGGCGGCTTCCACGGTGCCGCGCGCGGTCGCTTCCTGATTCAACTCGTCGACGACGGCTTGCGCGATCAGCGCTGCGTCGTCCGCGCGTTCGCGCAGCGGCGGCAGCGTCACCGCCGCAGCTTCGAGGCGCAACGCGAGGTCTGCGTGCAGGCTGCCGTCGGCGACTGCCGCACGCGGCATCTTGCGCGTCGACGCGATCAGCCGGAAGTCCGTCACCACCTGATGCGTACCGCCGACCCGCATGAAGGTCTGTGAATCGAGCGCGCGCAGCAGCGCTTCCTGTTGCGCACGCGGCAGTTCAGCGATTTCGTCGATGAACAGCGTGCCGCCGCTCGCCTGCTCGAACAGACCCGGCTCGCGCTGCTCGGCGCCGCTGAACGCACCGCGCTCGTGGCCGAACATCAGGCTATCGAGCGAACGGTGCGCGGCGACGCTGGTCGCGGCACGGCAATCGAACGTCACGAACGGGCCTTTGCGGCGCCGGCTCATGTCGTGCAGCGTGCGCGCGGCGACCTGCTTGCCGGTGCCGGCTTCGCCGGCGATCAGCACGGCGGCTTCGGTCGGCGCGATATGTTCGATCGTGTCGTACACGTGCTGAATCGCCCCGCTTCTGCCGAGCATCGCGCCGAAACGCCCAAGCTGGCGCAGCGACGCGCGCAGCGTCTGTACTTCCTCGGTTAGTTCGTACGGACGTGGAATCCGCGCGAGCAGGCTGCGCAGGCGCGGAATGTTGACCGGCTTGAGCAGGTAGTCCCAGATACCGTGCCGCAAGCCCTCGATCGCGCTCTCGACCGTCGCATTACCGGTCATCACGATCACGGGCAAGGCGCCCCCGGGTGGATGCGCGGGCAGGTGCTGCAGCAGATCAAGCCCGCTGCCGTCCGGCAGATTCAGGTCGACCAGCACGACGTCGGGAATGAAGCGCGTCAGCGCGGCCCGGGCCTCGGCGATCGTAGTCGCGGTGTCGACGGAGAAGCCGTCGGCAGCGAGGATGGCGGACAGGCCTGACAGGCTATTGGGATCGTCTTCAACAATCAGGGCATGTGGCATAGCGAGCGCAATTTTTTAGATGGACGGAATACCTGCTTCGCACAGCCGATACTTCGGCGTGCGGCACAGGCGCGATGGCTGGCCGGTACTGTCGGTCGAACGGTCGGTCGGACGCCGCGCCGCGCGAGCAGTGTCTGCCAGGGCGGCGCGATAGCGGCCGACCGATGGGCATGGGCGCGGCGTGATACGTGCGACGGCGATTCGACTCATGTAGTTTGGGTCCTTTGCAATTCGGTCAGGTGCCTGGTTTTCGAGAACGCATGGGCAGGGCGCCTGTCCTTCCTTCATTCGACCGGTTAGATAGCCCGGTTTTTGTTGTTATTCACACCGCATCACCGGAGTTGAGGAAAATAAATCCGGGTAGGTCTATAACTCCGAGGAGCAGGGACTGTGCCACGGTCATTTACTTAAGCTTATCAATGGTTTGAGGAACGCGAGGCGGAAAGGTGAGATCTGCGAACAGGCATTTTCGAGAAGGTTGCCGGTAAAGTTTTCCTCAACCATACACGGCGGCGCAAAAAAGAAAAAGCGCCCAAAGTGGGCGCTTTTTTTTGTTGCATTTTTTTATCGCCACGCCGGCGTGGCGCCGGCGCAGGATTCAGCAGTCTGGCCAGCGTTCAGGCGCGGCTGCGGTACTCGTGCGTACGCGTGTCGATTTCGATCTTGTCGCCGATGTTGCAGAAGAGCGGCACTTGCAGTTCGAAACCGGTGTTCAGCTTGGCGTTCTTCAACACCTTGCCCGACGACGTATCGCCTTTGACAGCCGGTTCCGTGTAGATGATTTCGCGGACCAGCGTGGTCGGCAGTTCGACCGAGATGGCTTTCTCGTTGTAGAACACGACTTCGCAAGCCATGCCGTCTTCGAGGTAATGAAGGGCGTCGCCCATCATTTCGCCTTCGACTTCGAACTGGTTGTAATCGGCGTCCATGAACACGTACATCGGGTCAGCGAAGTACGAGTACGTCACTTCCTTGCGTTCCAGCACGACGACGTCGAACTTGTCGTCTGCCTTGTACACGCTTTCCATGCCTGCACCGGTCAGCAGGTTCTTGAACTTCATCTTCACGACGGCGGAGTTGCGGCCCGATTTGTTGTATTCGGCCTTTTGCACGACCATCGCGTCTGCGCCGATCATCACTACGTTGCCGGTGCGGAGTTCCTGTGCGGTCTTCATAAAACAGTCCTGTACGAAATAAGTAGCTTCAACTTTTGCTCAACGGCATACGGCGCAAGCGGCTTCGGCGCTTCTCGCAGTTCGGCGCCGCGCCGGTTAGGAGCGGCTGGGCCGGGGGTAGTGCGTGAAGCGTGGCCGGCTTGCCGCGGTTGCCCGCGGCGGTTCTTCTATCCTGCAATCCGTTACCTGCTTTTACCCTGTGCGGGCGTGCACACGAGTGGCGCCGATACACAGCATGTGTCCCTTTTTGACATTTCTGCCGCTTCCCTGTCACTCATCTGCCACTCAATTAGCCAGCCAGGTGCAGATGATGCATCGTCCGATGCCGGAGTTCGCCGGGTTTTGCTGCTGCGATCGGGCCGCGCTTGCGTCGTCGGCCGTTGGATAACCGCTTATTTTAACTGAGTTTTTGCGAATAAGGCCAGATTTCCGGCGAGGTCGCCCACCTGCGCCAATTCGCGCGCCCATTCGGCCGCGCGTTGCTTCAGGACGGCACGGTGGCGCTGGAAATCCGCCCAGTCCGGCTGACCGGCGCCGTTCCATGCGTGCCAGAAGCGCGCGAGCGCGTCGCGCGCGTCGGCGGGCAGGGTGCGGGCGTAATGGGCGAGCGCGGCGTCGAGCTTCGGCAGATGGGCGTCGTCGGCTTGCGGGTAGATGTGCCACACGAAAGGTTTCGCAGCCCATTGTGCGCGCACGAACGAATCCTCGCCGCGCACGAAATTAACGTCGCTGGCCCATAGCAGCGCGTCGTAGCCGGGTTGCCCGGTAAAAGCAAGCGCGTGGGCGGTGAGGCTGCCACGCTCGGCGTGCGCGCCGGCGGCAAACGACGGCAGCCCGAAAAAGTGCGCGATCGCGCCAGAGATACGGCCTTCCGGCACCAGCAGCACGACCGGTTCGGCGCTATCGCGCCATTGTTCGAGCAAACTGTCGACGGCGGGGTTCTCGTAGGCGAACAGGGAGACGACGGCGGCCGCGGCGGGCGGCGGCGCACAGCCGGTGGCTGTCAGCCACCAGGCTTCGCGGGCGGGCTGCGATGCTTCGAAGGCCGCCCGCGTAGCGTCGAGATGCCGTTCCTTCAGCACGCCGCCGGTGCCCGGGCCCAGTCCCGGGAAAAAGAACGTTTTCGTCAGTGGGTAGCGCGGATGCGGCGATGGCCGCAGATGAAAATCCGCGACCCAGTCTTCCGCGCTCAGGTATTCGAGGTTGAGCCACACCGGCGTGTTCTCGCGCCGCGCCATCGCGGCGACGTAGATCGGCGGCAGCTCGCATGCGAACGCCTCGATCACGACATCGGCCACTTCGAGTGTCTCGCCCGCGTGCGTCGGCGCGTGCCAGTGTTCGATGACAATGCCGCCGATCGCCTGGCGAGCGTGATCGAGCGAAAGCGACGGGCAGAGCTTGTGAAACGCGTGCAGGTCGTCGACGAACACGCGCACCTGCCAGCCGTGCTCGCTCGCCAGTTGACGCGCGAGGCGCCAGCACACACCGATGTCGCCGAAATTGTCGATCACCGCGCAAAAGATATCGCAGGCGATCACAGTCGGCGCGGTGGTCGATTGTTCGGGAAGGGGCGTAACGGAGGACATGGTGGCCTGGGTCGCGAGTTCGAACGGGCGCGCGCGGTTCGCGATTTAGTCGTGCGGTTTAATCGTGCGATCGAGCAGCGCGGCTGGCTTCGGCCATCGGCTTATGCCGAAGCGTTGCGCCATTCGATGCAGCGGGGTTCGAACGCACGCGGAATGTTCTAAACTGGCGATTCTAAAGCACTCGTCCGCGGTTCCGCGCCTAAGTGATCACTAAGTGCCCACTAAGTGACCCCTAAGCACGCAGCACCCGGGCCAAGGCTTCGCGACACTGTCCCACCCAACCGATTCTGCATGACCGAACCCGAAGCCACCGACGCTTTCGAGCCGAAACAAGTGCTCGCCCAATTGCCGCATCTGCCTGGCGTCTATCGCTATTACGATACGCACGGCGCGGTGCTCTACGTGGGCAAGGCACGCGACCTCAAGAAGCGCGTCTCGAGCTACTTCACGAAGACGCAACTGTCGCCGCGCATCGCGATGATGGTGACGCGCATTGCGCGCATCGAGACCACCGTGACGCGCTCCGAGGCCGAAGCGCTGCTGCTCGAAAACAATCTGATCAAGGCGCTGACGCCGCGCTACAACATCCTGTTTCGCGACGACAAGTCGTATCCGTACCTGAAGCTGACCGGCCATAAGTTTCCGCGCATGGCGTATTACCGCGGTTCGGTGGATCGCAAGAATCAGTACTTCGGACCGTTCCCGAGCGCGTGGGCGGTGCGCGAGAGCATCCAGATCCTGCAGCGCGTATTCCAGCTGCGCACGTGCGAAGACTCGGTGTTCAGCAACCGCACGCGGCCCTGTCTGCTGCATCAGATCGGCCGCTGCACGGCGCCGTGCGTCGGAGCGATTAGCGAAGAGGATTACGCACGCGATGTCACCAATGCGTCGCGCTTTCTGCTCGGCCGGCAGGGCGAGGTGATGAACGAGCTCGAGCAGAAAATGCACGCATTCGCGAGCGAGTTGAAGTTCGAGCAGGCGGCGGCGGTGCGCAACCAGATGAGTTCGCTGTCGACGGTGCTGCATCAGCAGGCCATCGAAGTCGGCAGCGATAGCGACGTCGATATTCTCGCAGTGGTCGCGCTCGGCGGACGCGTGTGTGTGAATCTCGCGATGGTGCGCGGTGGACGGCACCTGGGCGACAAGGCGTACTTTCCGGCACATGTGGAGAGTGCGCTGACTGCGGACGAGGGCGGTCTCGAAACAGGCGCCGAAGTACTGGCCGATGCCGCCGGCGGCGCGGGCTCGACGTCGAACGAAGCGCAAGCCGGCGCTGAAACCCGCGCGGCTGATTCTTCAGACGCCGCCGACGCCCTCGCTATCGCGCAAGAGATGCCGTCGGAAGATGACGAAGAAGATGCAGCCGTGCAAGCCGACGTCGACGCGAACGACGCAGACCTTCCCTCGAAGCCGCGCAAAGGCCGCGCCGCCGGCGGCATCGAATCCGAAGTTCTCGAAGCATTCATCGCGCAGCATTACCTCGGCAATCGTGTGCCGCCGGTGCTGGTGGTCAGCCACGCGCCGGCCACGCGCGAGCTGGTCGATGTGCTGATCGAGCAGGCCGGCCACAAGGTGACTGTGCTGCGCCAGCCGCAAGGTCAACGGCGTGCATGGCTCGCGATGGCCGAGCAGAACGCGCGGCTCGCGCTCGCACGTCTGCTGTCGGAACAAGGTTCGCAGCAGGCGCGCACGCGTGCGCTCACCGACACGCTCGGCATGGAGTGCGACGATCTGGCGCATCTGCGTATCGAATGCTTCGACATCAGCCACACGATGGGCGAGGCGACGCAGGCGTCGTGCGTGGTGTATCACCACCACAAGATGCAGTCCTCCGAGTACCGGCGCTACAACATCGCCGGCATCACACCTGGCGACGACTACGCGGCGATGCGCCAGGTGCTCACGCGCCGCTACGAGAAGATGGTCGCGCAAGCCGCCGCGAATGCCGCCGACGAAACGGCCGAGTTGCAAACCGACGCGACAGGTGATCCGGCGGCCGGCGCTCCGGCAACGGGCGACCCGGCGGTCAGCGACCCGGCGCTCATGCCCGACGCAGCCGAGCCGGTCGCGGCGGGCGGCATCCTGCCGACCATCGTGCTGATCGACGGCGGCAAGGGCCAGGTCGAAATCGCGCGCCAGGTGTTCACGGAACTGGGTCTCGATACGGGCATGCTGGTCGGCGTCGCGAAAGGCGAGGGGCGCAAGGTCGGTCTCGAGACACTGATTTTCGCGGACGGCCGCGCGCCGCTCGAACTGGGTAAGGAGAGCGCGGCGTTGATGCTGGTCGCGCAAATCCGCGACGAGGCGCATCGCTTTGCCATCACCGGCATGCGCGCGAAGCGCGCCAGAACGCGGCAGACCTCGCGGCTCGAGGAACTCGAAGGCGTGGGCGCGAAGCGCCGTCAGCGGCTGCTCGCGCGCTTCGGCGGACTACGAGGCGTGGTCGCGGCAAGTGTCGAAGATCTCGCGAGCGTCGAGGGGATTTCGCAGGCGCTCGCCGAACAAATCTATCGGCAATTGCACTGATCCTGATGCGGCTGGCTGCCCATAGAGCCGCCGCGAAGCAGCACGACGGCGGCGCGCGTGGCAAGCCCCGCGTGCCGCTTTGCTTGTGGCAGGCCTTATGACACGGCACAATTGCATCTCCCTTGTCAGACGCTGCGCCTGCCCATGCCGTTTAACTTTCCGATTTTCCTGACTTGGCTGCGAATCGTCCTGATTCCGCTCGTCGTCGGGGTATTTTATCTGCCCGACATGATGATGAGCCTCGCGCACCGCAATATGGCGGCCGCGACGATCTTCATTCTGGCGGCCCTGACTGACTGGTTCGACGGCTTCCTGGCGCGCAAATGGAATCAGACCTCGGCATTCGGCGCTTTTCTCGATCCGGTCGCCGACAAGCTGATGGTGACCGCCGCGCTGCTGGTGCTGGTGCAACTCGCGCGGATCGATTCGGCGATCGCGCTGGTGATCGTCGGACGTGAAATCGCCATCTCGGCGCTGCGCGAATGGATGGCGCAGATCGGCGCGTCGAAGAGCGTCGCGGTGAATTCGCTCGGCAAGTTCAAGACCGTGTGCCAGATGGTCGCGATTCCGATGCTGCTGTTCTACGGTCCGCTGTCGTTCGGCGGCGGCGTCTCTGTCGACACGCGTGTGTGGGGGCTGTGGCTGATCTATCTGGCCGCCTTCCTGACGATCTGGTCGATGCTCTACTACATGAAGCTCGCGTGGCCGCAGATCCGCGAGCGCGGCGGCGTTGCCTGAGTGAATGGCGACGGATCAGCAATCGAATGGCAACCGAAGCGTGAGTGAAATCTGTTCAGTTAAAGACATTCCCAAAAGGGGTTGACACGTTTCGGTCGTTTCTCCATAATCTCGTTTTTCCGATGCACGCAGTTCGAAACGTCGGTAGCAGCAAGGCAGCAGTTGTAGTAAGTAGACAGCAGTTAAGTAGCAATACGCGGGAGTAGCTCAGTTGGTAGAGCGCAACCTTGCCAAGGTTGAGGTCGCGAGTTCGAGCCTCGTCTCCCGCTCCAGTTTTCGAAGCAACGCGTTGTTTGGCGAAGTAAAAATGCAAGGCGTTGTGAAGCAGTGCCATGCGGGAGTAGCTCAGTTGGTAGAGCGCAACCTTGCCAAGGTTGAGGTCGCGAGTTCGAGCCTCGTCTCCCGCTCCACACATTAGGGGAAGCAACGCTTCCCTTTTTGTTTGGTGGCCCGGTTGTCCCGGTCGGCCGCCAGACAAACCTGAGAATCTGTAGCTAGGTTCCAGTCCGCTTGCGGCGCGATAGCAAAGCGGTTATGCAGCGGCCTGCAAAGCCGTTTAGGCCGGTTCGACTCCGGCTCGCGCCTCCAGTAGTTGATGAAGAGAAAAGCCCCGACTTGTCGGGGCTTTTCTTTTTTCCGCGGCGTCCTGCCAGCACGGGCGCGCAGCGGTCGTGAATGCAGAGCACGTCGGAACGTCTTGACCTCGGCCGTTCAGTCCATCCTATTCAGGTTCGCGAGCAGCCTCGTTCGTCTGCTCGCACGTACTGCCTCAAAAAGCGATCGCCGATTTGAGCGACTGAACCGCCGCGCTGTTCAGGAAATAGTAGCTGTCCTGCGCTGTCCCGCCGCCGACAGGCGTGAGCCGGATCGTCGTCCGGTCCTTTACCAGATTCCCCGCATAGATTCCGCCGTTGTTCTGATAGTAGGCCCGGTATTCGGTCGTCGCAGTGGTCTGCGCCGCATTGGCGACCCACGCACGAGTGCCGGCTATCGTCACAACCTGGCGGTCGCCGATCTGATACGTCTTGCCATCCGTTGCGCTCGCGTACGGGAAGAAACTTTCGAGCGTCGGAATCGAGGATGAGCACGGCGTGAGGCTGGTCCCGGTCGTCACAGGCGCAACGCAGTCGATAGGGAACAACTTTTCGAGTTAATCGTTTATTAGATAAAACCCCCGTCGAAGCATTGATCGTTATCGGTTTATTAACGATCATGCAAAGTATCCGACGCCAGCTCGCGGGTCCAGCACAATGCATGGGAATTGCCGGTAATGAGGATTGGTGTGAACTGGCGATGAGAGGCACGCATCCGATGCCTTTCTCCGTTCCTGGCGATATAGTGCGCAGACGTTCATTCCCGATACACCGGCATCTACCGCATGCGCATCCAGAATATCGAACGCCGTTCCTTCTACCTGCGCGTGATCTACGCGTTATGTCTTGCCGGTGCCACGTCGACCCATTTGCAAGTGGCCTTGGCCCACGGGCTCCGGTGGGACTACGGCGGCGCGGCGCTCAGCACGCGCATCTATTGGACCTCGCTGCTTTTCCTCGATCCATTGACGGCGCTGCTCCTGCTGCTAAGCCCGCGAGCCGGACTGATCCTCTGCGCGGCTGTCATCGTGACGGACGTGGCGCACAATTCATGGTTCGCGCTCCATCACCCGATCCGGATGGATCTGTATCTTTCGCAGATCGTCTTTCTGCTGTTTGTGGCTTTCAGCGTGCGTACTGCCTGGCGAGGCGTCGCGCTCCGGCGCGCTGCCGGGTGAATGACCCAACACCGATTACCCAATTGCTGAATCGCCCGCCAATCCCGAGGCTGCATGTATCTACAACTCACCGGCACCAACGTACGCCTGCTCGGCTCAATGCATCTGTTCCCCGCAACGAGCCGCAGGACACCGCCATGGATTGCCGAGGCCTATGACTGGGCCGAAACGCTGGTCTTCGAATCCGATGCGCCGACCATCTTGCCGTTTCTAAAAGCGCCTTCGCGAAGCGGTGCCGATCAGCTGCAGCCCTTGCTATGCGCCGACGCCTGGAATCAACTCCAGGCCGTGTGGCCCGTCGACGGCCCGTTGGCGCCGCTTACCGATTTGCGGCCATGGGCCGCGCTAATCGTCGCGCCGACGTTGTTTCAGCAGGTCGTCGAAGGGGTCGAGCCGCGCATGCTGCGCTCGGCGATCGCGCAAGCCAAACCATATCGGTATCTCGAGACCGCGGAGGAAGTGGCGACGTCGCTCGAATCGATTCCATTGGAAGCAGTCGGCGCCGCGCTCGGTTTGCTGGTGGCCGATCTGAAGGAGCCGCAGCGCACGCTCGAGCGTATGCATGCTGCCTGGCTGCATGGCGATCTGCAAGCCGTGCACGAGATCGCCATCGAGTCGCCGATGTTCAACCTGCCCGGCATCCGCTATGCCATTCTCGATGCGCGCAATCGCGCGTGGGCGGCGCGCGTGATGGAGATGTCCGGACGGCCGGAGCGAACCCTGGTGGTCGTCGGCGCGCTGCATTTGTGCGGCCCTGAAAACCTCATCGAGTGTCTTGCTCGCCCCGTCGAGCCGGTTTTCCTGGGCGCGTAGCGGGCTTAGGCTATGGCGCGGCATAATTCCGCATCGCCGCCGCCCGCATAGGCGCGCCTTCTTTTTTGCAGCCTTTTTATGACCGAACCGCAGCACATCGCCACCACCCCGCTGGCGCAACTCGAATGGCGCTGGAAAGCCTTCGACGATCTCACCACCGCCGAAGTCTACGCAATGCTGGCTGCTCGCAGCGCGGTGTTCGTCGTCGAGCAGAACTGCCTTTATGCCGATATCGACGGTCTCGATACGCAAGCCTGGCATCTGTTCGCCGTCGGTCCCGGCGCGAGCCGTCCGCCGCTGGCAGGTTATCTCCGTGTGCTGCTGCCGGACGCCGAGAACACCGATATCCGCATCGGCCGCGTACTGACGACGGCGGCGTTCCGCGGCATCGGTCTTGGCAACGCGATGCTCGAGCGCGCGCTGACGCACATCAGGGCGCAGTGGCCCGGCACGCCGATCCGTTTGCATGCGCAGGCCCATCTTCAGGCTTTCTACGGCGCGTTCGGCTTTGCGCCGATCTCGGACATTCACGAAGAAGACGGCATCCCGCACGTGTGGATGCGTTCGGTCTAGGCGTCAACGAAGCGCGGCGCATGCGTGTGCCAGCAGCCTTCAATAGCTTTGAAATTGCCCGTATCAGCGGTGGCTGCTCGCAGGCACTGAACCGCCTCGCGCCGGCGCTTGCGCGGCAGCCGTTCTTCGTTCGCCACGCAGACGTCCGCGTGCCGACAGCCGCATCCAGTGACGCAACGCCAACAGGGCGCCGATCACGCTCATCATCGAACCCGGAATCCACAGCAGCAGTCCGCCGATCTGCTGATCGCGCATCGGGCTCAGCCACGTGAAGGCGCGTCCGCAAATCGAATAGATCGGATAGAGCTCGCGTGGCGAGAAGAAGATGAACGCGCCGAGGATGATCTGCGGCGGAATCGCGGCGATCACCACCAGCACGCGTTTGCCGGGCGACAGCCGCGCCGGTGGCGCGGGGCGTGGGTCGAGCACGAGCCACCAGAACAGCAAGCCGTCGATCACCATGCTCCAGTTCATCACGCGGTAGAGCCGCCAGTCGAGCATCGCCACGAAATGAATCGGCGACATCAGCCAGAAATAAATCAGCCCAACGAACAATGTGACCGCGGCCACCGGATGCATCACCACATCGAGCACCTTGCGCACGATGCGGGTTTGCAACACGGGCCGCACGAAGCGTTGGCGCCAGCCGAACGGAATGCCCGCACGCAATACGGCGCCCGGATACGACAGCGCGATGAAGAACGGCCCCAGGTGATGCAGCACCAGATGCTGCGCGCGATGCATGAAGAACTCATGCTCGAAGAAGTAATCGAGCCGCGTATGCAGCGCGACATACAATGCGGCCAGCCCGAACCAGAAGGAAATGCGCCGCGCAATCGACACCTTCGCCTTGTGCGCGCCGCGCACGAACAGGATCGCGGGCACCAGCAATGCGATCACGACAGTCGGCGAAAACTCCCAGGGGTCGAGCCAATAGAGCAGGTTCATCGTACGGCGTTGTCGTTGTTACTTGGTCTGTGCGGGCGATTTGACGGCGAACGGCGTATCGAGCGTTTCGCCGTCGGAGAACTTCAGCGTCAGATGCACGGTGTCGCCCGGCGCCACCTTGTGCTTCGCGTCCTCGAGCATCACGTGGTAGCCGCCCGGCGCAATCGCGACCTGGCCGCGCGCGGGCACCGTCAGCTTGCCGACCATCACCATTTTTTGCGTCGAGCCGTTCGATACGGTTTGATGCAACATCGCGTCGCCATAGTCGTTGCTGGAAATACCGACGAGGTCGATCGGCTTGTCGCTCGCGTTCACCAGCGTCACGTAGCCCGCGGCGGGCAAGTTGTTCGGCAGCCAGCGGACCCACGCCTCTTTGGCGCTGATCGCTTGAGCGCCGGCCGCTTGCGCGCTTGCGGCGAAACCGAACGAAAGGGCGAGGGTGCAGCTCAATGCAGCGAACGTTTTGATCTTGATCGACATGGTTGGATTCGGGAAAGGTCAGGAACGGTCATCAATGATACGGCGCAGGTCTTGTGCGATCGCGTCGGGGGTGTCGTGATCGGTGGCGAGCAGGCGCGCGTGGCCTTGCTGGTCGAACACGTAGACGGCCGAGCTATGCGTGACTTCGTAATTGCCGTTGGGGTCGCGCTTTTCCATCTGATAGGCGACCCGGTAACGCTTGGCGAGCGATTCGATTTGCCAGTCGGTGCCGGTCAGCCCTTCGGCGTGTTGCGAGTCGAAGGCGCCGACGTAATCGTGCAATGCCTTGGCCGTGTCGCGCGCCGGATCGACGGTGATGAACAGGATGCGCACTTTTTGCGCGCCCGGGCCCAGCTTGCCCAGCACCTGCATCAGACGGGCCATGGTCTCGGGACAGACATCCGGACAATGCGTGTAGCCGAAGTAGACGAGCGACGTGCGGCCTTTGAATGAATCGCCGGTGACGGGACGGCCGTCGTCGCCGGTCAGCGAGAAATCCAGATCCGGCAAGTGGCCGGTCACGTTGGTCAACTGCCACGGCTCGGCGTGATGCGTACAGCCGGCAAGCGTAGCCAGCGCGCCCACCATAACGGTCAGCGTGAACAGGCGCCTGGACCACGCCTGGGGTGGTGATGCAAGGTTCGGTTGCTGGCGCCGAGATGAGATGTTCGGGAACAAAGCAGGGTTCAATTACTCGATTGAAGAGTGGCAAACGAGGTGGCAAATGAGGTGACACATGAGCCGATACCTCAGCGGACACAGTGCGCTTCGCGCAAAACGCGCGGCCCTTCATAGTGTGCAAATATGGCCGTAACCGGAGTGGTCTGCGTGGCTGCGACTGTATCGCAAAATAGCCGGCGGCGTGGCGCAGCGCCTGTTGGCGCGCGGTTTGCGAGGCAATTTGACGCAGGTGGCTGAAAGCTGGATGAAGCCGGATGGTTCTCTTTTTGAACGCAATCCACGCTGACATCGGCTCGCGCGCCGCGGCCGGGCTTGTGTCCTGGCTTACTTTCTCGAAAAATGGGTGGATGCGCGGTAAGATGCGCACACTTTTCCGGCCGCAGAAGGCTGAAAGGCAAAATTAACCGATGCAAGCACTTCCAGCAGTTCTGTCTCCGAGCGAGACAGCGTTTTTCTTCGACTTCGACGGCACGCTCGTCGAACTCGCGCCCACGCCGGACGGCGTGCGGGTGCAACCCGAGGTCATCGTGCTGCTGACCGAGTTGCAGCGTCTGACGAATGGCGCGGTGGCGATCGTGTCGGGTCGCGGCATCGATAGTATCGACGTTTTCCTCGGCATGCCCGATCTGCCGATCGCCGGTCTGCACGGCGCCGAGCGCCGCGACGCGAATGGCGATACGCAGCGAATCGGCTTTCACGACGAGCGCCTGTTGCGCATGGAGCAGGTGCTCGCGCAGGTCGTCAACTCGAATCCGGGCATGCTGCTCGAGATCAAGGGCGCGGCACTCGCGTTGCACTATCGCAATGCGCCGGATCGCGAGCCGGTGGCGCGCGAAGCAACCGAGCGGCTGGTCGCCGATTACCCCGGCTCCTATGTATTGCAGCCCGGCAAAATGGTCTACGAGATCAAACCGAAAGACGTCGACAAAGGCCGCGCGCTTCACGCGTTTCTTGACGAGCCGCCGTTCGTCGGCCGTTTTCCGGTGTTTGCCGGCGACGATCTGACCGACGAAAAAGGCTTTGCCGTCGTCAACGAGCGCGCCGGTCTGTCGATCAAGGTCGGTGCGGGCGATACGATGGCGCATACGCGCGTCGAGTCGGTAGCGGCATTGCTCGAGTGGCTGGGATCGATTGTCGCGGCGGCGCGCGGGGCATGATGATTACGCTGCATCGCCCAACGTCCATAACGTACTTCAAGTACTGCATCGGGAATCGCGCTTCATGAGCCGACTGATCATCGTATCGAACCGGGTCGCGCCGATCTCGGAAGGCGGGCCGGCGGCAGGGGGCCTGGCGGTCGGCGTGTACGACGCGCTGAAGGAAACCGGCGGCATGTGGTTCGGCTGGAGCGGCGACGTGCTCAGCTCGGGCCAGCCGCAGATCAAGGTCGAAGAGCGCGGGCCGGTGACCTTCGCGACAATCGCGCTGATGCGCCGCGACTACGACCAGTACTACCGCGGTTTCTCGAACGCGACGCTGTGGCCCGCATTCCACTATCGAGCCGATCTGCTGCAATACGATCGGCACGATTTCGAGGGCTATTGCCGCGTCAATGCATGGCTCGCGCAGCAACTCGTGCCGCTATTGCGCGAGGACGATGTGATCTGGGTCCACGACTATCACCTGATTCCGTTTGCGCAAGCGTTGCGCGCGGCCGGCGTGAAGAATCGCATCGGCTTCTTTCTGCATATTCCGTTTCCGGCCTCACAGGTCCTGCTTGCGGTGCCGCCGCATCGCGAACTGGTCGAAGCGCTGTGTTCGTTCGATCTGCTCGGGTTCCAGACCGCCCCGGATCTGCGCGCGTTCTGCGACTACATCGTCAACGAGGCGAACGGCACGATCGACGTATCCGCCACTGACCCGCTGACCGTTCACGCGTTCGGCCGCACGCTGCGCGCGGCGGCTTACCCGATCGGTGTCTATCCGGACGAGATCGCCGAGCTCGCGAAAGCGGGCGAGCGCGGCAAACCGGTGCGCACGATGAAGGCGACGCTGCATTCGCGCAAGCTGATCATGAGCGTGGACCGGCTCGATTATTCAAAGGGGCTGGTCGAGCGTTTCCGCGCGTTCGAGCGGCTGCTCGAACATGCGCCGGCGCAGCGCAACAAGGTGTCGTTCCTGCAAATCGCCCCGCCGACGCGCGCCGACATGAACGCGTACCAGGATATCCGCCTGCAGCTCGAAGGCGAGTCGGGCCGTATCAACGGCCGCTTTGCCGAGCTGGACTGGACGCCGATTCTCTACATCCACAAGCAGTACGAGCGCTCGGTGCTGGCCGCGCTGTTTCGCACCGCGCACGTCGGCTACGTTACGCCGTTGCGCGACGGCATGAACCTCGTCGCCAAGGAGTATGTGTCGGCGCAGGATCCCGAAAATCCCGGCGTGCTGGTGTTGTCGCGCTTTGCCGGTGCGGCACAGGAACTGGACGGCGCGCTGATCGTCAATCCGGTCGATATCGACGGCATGGCCGACGCGCTGGCCAAGGCGCTGCAGATGCCGCTCGCGGAGCGCCAGGCGCGTCACCGCGACATGATGATGCAGTTGCGCGAGAACAATGTGTCGGTGTGGCGCGATAACTTCATGCGCGATCTGCAGAGCGTCGATGGTGCAAGGAGCACCAGGAGTGTGAAAGCGCGTGCAGCGTCGGGCAAGCGGGCGGCGCGCGAAACATTGGCCGAATAGGCCGCTATAAAGGCCGTTCGCGGCTGGTCCGGAAAACAAAAAAGCCGCTCGAAAGCGGCTTTTTGGTTGCTTTTTGGTTGCTTCTTTGTCGGTAGCGCCGGGCGCTACGCACTTCAAACCACGTGCTGTTCGTCGACCTTCTTGCCGCCGACATGCAGCGTGGTGCCCTTGCCATATTGCTTCGAAAGCAGATCGCGATATAAGCCCGGGCGCGAGCGGAGCTCTTCCGGACTGCCGTCGTCGATAACTTTGCCCGTGCTCATCACAATGATCCGGTCGAAGTTGTTCAGCGTCGACAGCCGGTGCGCGATTGCAATCACCGTGCGACCCACCATCAGCCGGTCGAGCGCCTTCTGGATTGCTTCTTCCGACGCGCTGTCGAGTGCCGAGGTGGCTTCGTCGAGCAGCAGGATAGGCGCGTTCTTCAGAATCGCCCGTGCAATCGCGATCCGTTGACGTTGACCGCCGGACAGCTTCACACCGCGATCGCCGACGATCGTATCGAAACCTTCCGGCATCGCTTCGATGAAATCCGTGCAGCGCGCCTCGCGCGCGGCGGTGAGCACTTCTTCGCGGGTCGCCTCAGGCCGGCCGTACGCGATGTTCTCGTACACCGTGCGATGGAACAGCGAGATATCCTGCGGCACCAGCGCGATCGCGTGGCGCAGGCTGTCCTGAGTGATCGCGGCGATGTCCTCGCCGTCGATCCTGATCGCGCCGCCTTGCGTTTCGTAGAAGCGCTGCAACAACGCGAGCACGGTGGATTTGCCCGCGCCCGACTTGCCGATCAGGCCGACCCGTTGGCCCGGTTCGATATGCAGATCGAAGTGATCGAGAATCGGCCGGCGGCGCGGATAGGCGAACGTCACGCCTTCGAAATCGACCCGGCCGCCTTGCGGCACGAGTTCGGTCGCGTCGCTGCGGTCCGGCATGCCGTGCGGCTCGAGCAGCGTGCGCACCGCTTCCGCCAGCCGCGCGACGTGCTGCGTCACGTCGACGAGCGCCACGGCCAGATCGCGCGTGCCGTGCAGGATCGTGAAGCCGAGTGAGCTGACCAGCACGATGTCGCCGGAGGTCGCCTTGCCTTGATCCCACAGCCACAGCGCCCAGCCCAGCAAGCCGGCCGACAGCAGCGCGGTAATCACCGCGTGCAGCAGGCGCAGCTTTTCCAGATACAGCAGGCTCTGCTGGCGGGCATCCATTTCCGCTTTGACCGTCGCGCCGAAACGCTGCTGTTCGCGAAACGTCATGCCGAAGGCGCGCACGAGGCCCATGTTGCTGATCACGTCGACCAGCTCGCCGTCCACCGACGCCGCTTTGGTCGCGAAGTGGTGATGCCGTGCCGAACCGCGGCCGGCAAGTTTGTAAAGCACGACCGACAGAATTGCCGAGCACAGCATCAGGCCGGCCGCCATCAGCGGATTCACGGCGATGATCATCACGATCGCGCCGAGCACCGCTATACAAGGCGGCAGCACGTTCCACGCAGTGGTGTTCTCGGCGGTGTACACCGCGTTCGAGGTTGCCGTGATGCGGCTCGCGAGCATGCCCGGCTGTTTCTCGGCGTAGTAGGTGGGCGAATGGCCGCTCAGATACTGGAACAGGTCGCGCCGCAAGTCGCCGGTGACGGCGACGAAGGTATGCGCGGCGACCCAGCCGCCGACGCGCCACAGCAGGTTGTCCGCGGCGATCAAACCGACGAGGATGGCAAATGCCCCCCACAGCGGACCGGGATGATGCCGGCCTTCGCCGAGCACGTCGATCAGATGTTTGATCGCGTATTGCGAAGCGAGCGCACAGCCCACGGCCGCAATCACGCTGCACAGGACAATCGCATGCGCGAGCGGGTGGCGGCGGATAAAGCGGAAGAGAAACGCAAGCGGCCGATGCGCATAGCTCGCAAGCTTTGCGTTATGGGCATTACGCTGGGCGATGGTTGAGTGTTCCAATTGATCGTGAGGTCGGAGTGTTTCAGGTTGTGCATGCAAAGCACGGGCCACGGCAAATTGCTCGCCGCGAAGCCGATGCTTCGCATTGTAAACATGCAAAAGCGATTGCGCCCTGTGTATCCGGCGCGTTGACGCGACTGATTTCGCGATAGACCTCCGCGACCTACCATTGCTCGACCCGCCGACGGGGCGGTGGTTCACGCAGGCTGCGGAATATTTCGAGATATAATTACAAACTGCATTCAATTTTGCCGGTGCGTTTCTTCAACGGATGCCGGCAAAGTTCGCGGTGGCTCTGCATGCGCCGCGTTCGATGCGCGCGCTGCGAGCCAGTCGCTAATGTAGAACTGTCTTAGAAAACAAGGGTTTGCAAAGTGTTTCGCGTTTGTAACAACGTAAAGACTTTGAAATGTTGTGCTGCAGCGCAAATTCCGGCACCGATAATGCGAGCTCTGTTGGCCCAGCGAAATATCTGACAGTTTGTCAACGTAGGTGTTGCGTGTGCGTTTACCGGCACATGCGCAGACGGTGACGACATCGATCTGGGCTCACTACCCAAGCGATCCATCGCAGGATTTCTCGAAAGAAACAGGCCCGTGCCGGGATCAACCGGCCAGACTGCCCTGGCGAGCAAGCGAGTCGCTTTTAACCAAACGCAGTACTTTTGCCTGATTTTTTACGAGGAGTTCTCCATTATGCGAATCGCTCAAATCGCTCCGTTGCACGAGGCGGTTCCTCCCAAGCTGTATGGCGGCACGGAACGTGTGGTCTCCTACCTGACCGAAGCACTGGTCGAACAGGGCCATGACGTGACGCTTTTTGCGAGCGGCGATTCGCAGACCTCGGCGAAACTCGAAGCTTTCTGGCCGCAGGCGCTGCGCCTCGACCCGACGATTCGCGACGTGATGGCGCCGCACATGCTGCTGCTCGAAGAAGTGCGCCGCCGCGCGGATGAATTCGACGTGCTGCATTTTCACATCGATTACTACCCGTTCTCGCTGTTCGCCCGTCAGCCGGTGCCGTTCCTGACCACGCTGCATGGCCGTCTCGATCTGCCGGAACTACAACCCATCTTCAACACGTTCAGCGACGTGCCGGTGGTGTCGATTTCGGACAACCAGCGCATCCCGCTGCAACAGGCGAACTGGCTGCAAACCGTCTATCACGGTCTGCCGGAAAACCTGCTCACGCCGATCAAGGACGTTGAGCCGGGCTACCTCGCGTTCCTCGGCCGCATCTCGCCGGAAAAACGCCTGGACACGGCGATCCGTATCGCTGAACAGGCCGGCATGAAGATCAAGGTTGCCGCCAAGCTCGACAAGGCTGACCGCGCGTATTACGACGAAGTGATCAAGCCGCTGATGGCGCTGCCGCACGTCGAATACATCGGTGAAATTAGCGAAGCCGAAAAAACCGAATTCCTCGGCAATGCGCACGCGCTGCTGTTCCCGATCGACTGGCCGGAGCCCTTCGGTCTGGTGATGATCGAGGCAATGGCTTGCGGTACGCCGGTGATCGCGTTCAATCGCGGTTCGGTGCCGGAAGTGATCGAAAACGGCGTGTCGGGCTTTGTCGTCGAAGACGAAATCAGCGCGGTCGCGGCTGTGAAGCGTCTGCACACGCTGCCGCGCGCCACGGTGCGCAAGGCGTTCGAATCGCGCTTTTCGTCGAAAGTGATGGCGCAGAACTACGTCGCCACTTACGAAGAGCTGCTGCGTCAGAAGCACCGTACGGTGCTGCGCGAAGTCAACGCCGGGTAATGCCTGGTTGGTAAAGGCCTGGTTGGTAAAGGCGCGATAAAAGCACGATAAAAAGCAGTAGAAGCCGGCTTGCGGAGTGCTTCCGCCAGCTGCCAGCAACGCCCCGCGTGCGTCATGCCCGCGGGGCGTTGTTGCATGCGCGCCGCGTTTTTTTTGCGCCAGCGGCAGAAAGTACGGTTTTCGGGCCGGCAAGCGCGAGCCTCCCTCCGTAATATCCCTATAATGGCCGTGCCGCAAATTTGGCTGCGGCGCGCTGACGAAAAGGAGGATGCCTTGGCGAGAACGAAAGAGACGCGTGCGAACGCGGCGCCCGGCGCCGGAACGATTTTCGCGTTGCGCGCCATCGGTCTCGTGCTTCTGACTCGCTGGCTTTTTTCGATGGCGCAGATGGATCTGGGCGCATCGCTGGCGGCGATGGTGTCGTCGCCGTGGGCGTGCATCAATCTTGTCTTCCTGTTCCTGCTGATTTTCCTGCCGGGCGCCCGCGCGGTGGCCGAGCGGCCGTTTCATCCGTTGCCGCAATGGCTGCGGCAGGCGCTGCGTCTGTTTGCTTTCCTCGGGTTCCTGTTCGCGGCGTGGTCGGTCGGCGCCTTTACTGCGAGCGCGGGTTGGCGGCGCGCCGCGCAAGCGGTGGCGGCCACCAATGGCTGGCTGCTGGCCGCGCCGGCGTTGTATGCGGTCGTCGTGTGGATCTGCCGCCCGCGCGCGCTGTGGCGCACCAATATCGCCGCACGACGCTTCGCAATTGGCCGCTACGCGGTCGCGCTCGATCCGGCGACGCGTACCGTGGTCGTGTGGGCCGAGCGTCGTAAGGTCGGTCAATACGATGCACGTGAGTTGTCCGTGCGTTGGCCGGCAGGGCAGGGTATGACGAACCCGCCGACGCCAACGCCCGCAGTGGCTTTCGGCGCTGTGAGTGAGCCGGGCGTGACTTCGGCGCCGGTTAGGCCGGCTGTCGCGGCTTCGCTTGCTCGCGACGGCTTCGGCCGGCGGCCGAAAATCGAATTGCTATGGGATTCGCCCGCTGCGGCGGGTCACAACCGGCAAACCGTGTTCCGCGCCGCGCTCTCTACTGAAGGCGATCGGGTCGCCGCTCGGGCGCTCGATTCGTCGTTGCGGCAAGTTTGAATCGGGCTGTTCGAGCAAATCGACCGCGCCTGCGGTCGAAGCATGCATAGCGTAGAGAGCCCATACTGAGCATCAATGAGGCAACACCGCCCGGCGCGTCCAGCGCGAATGCGGGCGAGTGAGAAATACATCGATCGTGTCGCGTCCTTTTACGGGAGTCGCTATGCTGGTCCGCTGGTTGCTTGCCACCGTTCACCTGCTTGCATATGGCTTTGCGCTTGCGTCGATTCTCCGGCGTACCTGGGCGCTGCGCCGCGCCACTGTCCCTGCCGCGTTACGGTCCGTTTTCCGCGCCGACACTGGGTGGGGCATCGCGGCACTGCTCCTGATCGTAACCGGTTTGATGCGCGCCTTCGGCGGCTTCGAAAAGGGCGCCGGCTACTATCTTCATGAGCCGCTGTTTCGCGTCAAGATGACGCTGCTCGTGCTGATTCTCATCCTCGAAGTCCCGCCGATGCTCGCGCTAATGCGTTGGCGTGCCGCACTTCGCAAAGGCAGTCCGCCGGATCTGCGGCGAGCGCGGAGGTTCGCCCACATCAGCGTGATCCAGACGGTGTTGCTGATTGCGATGGTGTTCGCCGCATCGGGGATGGCGCGTGGCATCGGGCTGCCGGCGGGCGTGGTCTAGTAGTGGGGGCGCTTGCGGTTTGAACATAAGCGGATGAGGACGCACACGCGACCGACGCGGATATCGAAGCGGGAGCACCGGCGCGCAAGCCCTTTCACAGCCTGCTGCTCACCGGCGCCGCCGTCCCTCACACTTAAAACAATTTACTTTCCCACCAGTAACGTCGAATCGTCCGTCCGATTTGCCTTCGCGCCAGTGGTTTTGTGCGTGACCTCCGAATCGGTCAATCCCTTGATCAGCTCCAGCGCCTGACGTTCGAACAAGCGGCGGTACAGGCCGTTCTCGAGCTTGATCAGCGTCTCGTGGTCGCCTTCCTCGATGATCTTGCCCTTGTCCAGTACCAGCAGCCTGTCGAGCGCTCGCACGGTGGAAAGACGGTGCGCCACCACTAGCGTCGTGCGGCCCATCATCAGCCGCTCCATCGCCTGCTGGATCTGCACTTCGCTTTCGCTGTCGAGGCTCGACGTCGCTTCGTCCAGAATCAGGATCGGCGCGTCAGCAAGGAACGCCCGCGCGATAGCGACCCGCTGACGTTCGCCGCCCGAGAGTTTGATGCCACGCTCACCCACCAGCGTGTCGTACCCGTCAGGCAGCGCCGCGATGAAGCCATGGGCGCTGGCGAGCCTTGCCGCGCGTTCGATCTCGGCACGGCTTGCGCCGGGCCGCGCATACGCGATGTTCTCGGCAAGCGACCGATGAAACAGCACGGGCTCCTGCTGAACGATTGCAATCTGGCTGCGCAACGATGCTTGCTGCACACGGGCGATGTCCTGGCCGTCGATCGTGATCCGGCCTTCCGAGATGTCGTATAGCCGCTGGATCAGCTTGATGAACGTCGTCTTGCCGGATCCTGAATGCCCCACCAGCCCCACGCGTTCGCCCGGGGCAATGCGCACGGAGAAATCGTCATAGAGCGGCGTGGCGTTCGCGCCATAGTGGAAGGCGACATGTTCGAAGCGGATCTCGCCCTTGCCGATCGAGATCGGACCCGCGCCGGGCAGGTCTTCGATACCGAGCGGTTGGCTCTCCAGCGACACCAGTTCTTCCATGTCGTTGACCGAGCGCTGAAGGTTGCGGATATGCATGCCCACTTCGCGCAGATAGCCTTGCAGCATGAAGAACATCGTCAGTGCGAACGTGATGTCGCCGACGCTTGCCTCGCCACGAGCCCACAGCAGCAGCGCCGCGCCTAGGATCGCGGCCTGAATCGCCACCAGCATGCCGCCCTGTACGCCGCCGTTGATCGTGCCGCGCATCCACGTGCGGCGCGTGCGATGACGCCACTTGCCGATCACACGGGCAAGCAGGCGTTCTTCGCGGTCTTCGGCGCCGAATGCTTTCACCACGCCGTTGCAACTGACCGCATCGGCGAGCGCGCCGCCCATGCGCGTATCCCATGCGTTCGCAAGGCGCGCGGCGGGCGCAACGAAGCCGAGCGACAGCGCAACGGTTACCGCGATATACAGCACGGAGCCGACACCGACGACCGCGCCCATCAAGGGCCAGCGCACGCCTAGCAACACCGTCGCGCCGACCAGCATGACCAGCGACGGGAACAGCGCGATCAGCAGCGTGTCGTTGAGCAGATCGAGCGCCCACATACCGCGCGTGATTTTGCGCACCGTGGATCCGGCGAAGCTGTTGGCATGCCAGTCGGTCGAAAAGCGCTGCACGCGATGAAACGCATTCGCGGCGATCTCGCTCATCATCTTGAGCGTCAGCTTGATGATGTTGAAGAAAACGCCCTGGCGAAGCAGGGTGGCGCCGAGCCCGAGTGCGCTCAGCACGCAGAAGGCCGTGAGCGCCGCGTGCCAGACGTTGTCGTTGCCGGCCGAGCCTGACGCGATCGCGTCGACGAGCCGCCCGGCGAACATCGGCGTGAGCACGTCGGCCAATGCCGAGAACAGCACCAGCACCGTAATAGCGAAGATGCGCCAGGGCTGCCGGGCCCAGTGACGGAAGGTGAAGCCGAGAACATCCTTGAAGGCTTGTCCGCGAAAGTCGAGTTTTTTTCTAGTCATTTGCCGCGACCCGGTGGCGCATGAGCACACCGAGGTTCCAGTCAGGAGCGAAAGGACGAGACAGTCGGAGGGCGCCAGAATGTACTGGCAAAAAGACTGCGGACTGTCTGGGAATTGCGCGGGACGCCTGTTCAGGCAGAACCGCGTGAGCGACCAGTTACGGCCGCGAGACCATGCCAGGGACGGCGATATGCACTGCGAACATGTGACGCCTCCCTGTAGTCGATGAGGTGAAGAGAATGTAGCCGGGGCGAATGCCCGGGAACCGACTATATCAGCACTATTTCGCGCCTGCAATCGTACGAGGTTTCGGTGTTGACTTCGAACGGGGCAGTGCGAATGCGTTGCTATGCGCCATGTGATCACCAGGACGTAGCATGCGAAAAGAAAAAAGCCTCAGGTCTTGCGACCTGAGGCTTTTAGTCTTCTTCGAATTCTGGTGGGTAGTACTGGGATCGAACCAGTGACCCCTGCCGTGTGAAGGCAGTGCTCTACCGCTGAGCTAACCACCCGAAGAGAGCCGGATTATGTCAGGGATTTTCCCACTCGTAAAGTACTTTTTAAGTAGTTTGCTCATCCGCGGCCGGCGCGGGCTCCAGCCTCCACACGCTCGTGCCCTTGACCGCCTTGTCGAGGCCGTCGAGCACGGTCTGGTGCGCGGCGAGTTCGTCGTCGCTGGCGGCGATCACCACCAGCTCTAGCGAGTCGAGCGCGACGCGCGGCGCGTGCGCATCGCCGCCGACGTGCGCGTCGCCGAGCATGTCGATGACGAGGCTTTCCTGGCCACGCGTCATCGCCAGATAGACTTCCGCGAGCAGTTCCGAGTCGAGCAGGGCGCCGTGCAGCGTGCGGTGCGCATTGCTGATGCCGAAGCGGTCGCACAACGCATCGAGTGAATTGCGCTTGCCCGGGAACATCTGCTTGGCGCGCGCCAGCGTGTCGATGATCTCGCCGCAGTAGGTGCTGACCGGTGGCAAGCCGAGCAGCGCGAATTCGACGTCGAGAAAGCCGATGTCGAACGGCGCGTTGTGAATGATCAGGTCCGCGCCTTGGATGAAGTCGCGAAACTGGTCGGCGATCTCGGCGAACTTCGGTTTGTCGCTGAGGAACTCAGTGGTCAGCCCGTGAACGGCCAATGCGCCTGGATCGCTGTCGCGTTCCGGGTTCACGTAGAAGTGCAGGTTGTTGCCCGTGAGCCGGCGGTTCAGCAGTTCGACGCAACCGAGTTCGAGGATCCGGTCGCCGGTGCGTGGATTCAGGCCGGTGGTTTCGGTATCGAGGATGAGTTGACGCATGTCGGATTAGCCTGCTCTAAAAAATCAGCGAAAAAGAAGGGCGCGCGCGGGTGCGGCGCCGCGGGCATTGAGGCAGGCATCACATCTCTGCAAGTGACGCGACGCCGCGATTGGCCAGTTGATCGGCGCGCTCGTTTTCCGGGTGGCCGTTGTGACCGCGCACCCAGCGCCATTCGATTTCGTGTTGCGCGACCAGCGCATCGAGCCGCTTCCACAGATCGGCGTTTTTCACCGGCGTTTTCGCCGCGGTCATCCAGCCTTTCTTTTTCCAGCCGTGAATCCACTCGCTGATGCCTTTCTGCACGTATTGCGAATCGGTGTGCACGACCGCTTTGCATGGGCGCTTCAGCGCTTCGAGCGCGGCGATCACGCCCATCAGTTCCATGCGGTTGTTGGTGGTGTTGGCTTCGCCGCCGAACAGTTCTTTTTCCTGGTCGCCGAAGCGCAGCAGTGCGCCCCAGCCGCCGGGGCCAGGGTTGCCCTTGCAGGCGCCGTCGGTATAAATGTCGATGAGATCGGAGGTCATTGGGTGTGGTTACGTGTGTTCGGTGTGGCGGCGGGCGCGAGGCCCGTGGCGAGGACGGGTTTTTTCACTTTCAGCGGGCCGACGAGGCGCATGCCGCGCACGCGCTTGATCGCCTTGATCATGTATGTAGCGCCGAAAATCGGCCACCAGCGGTCGCCGGCGGCTTCCATGAAACCGTAGCGCGAGAGCCACTGATCGCTGCCAAGCGGCGGACGATAGCAGCCGAAGCGTCCGCGTTCAAGGTCGAAACCAAGCAGCTTGATCCAGTCCTTCAGGCGCGTGAACGCAATCAGATCGACTGCCGCGGGTACGAACGGCCGGCCGGTCATCTTGCCGACCGACTGCCGCGCGCCCCACAGCGACAGCGAATTGAAGCCGAGAATGATCAGTTGCCCTTCGGGCATCAGCACGCGCTCCGCTTCGCGCAATAGCCGGTGTGGGTCGCTGGTGAATTCCAGCGTGTGCGGCATCACGATCAGATCGACGCTTTGTGCTTCGAACGGCAAGTCGAGCAGATCGCACCACACAGCGCTTCGCCCGGCCGGCGCGGGCAAGCCTTGCGGGGCGCCGCTGCCGAAGCTGTTGCCCACACGCCCCAAGCCGCGCGGGAAAGTGTAGGGCGCGCTGGCGCCGCTCGCGGCGTCGAGCACAAGGCCGCGGCACGGCATGCGGTTTTCGCGCAAGGCATCGAGCTGCGGCAGGCCGAGTTGCAGCGCATGGTAACCGAACACGTCCGACACCACCCGGTCGAGCTGGGTCTGTTCCCAGTCGAGCACGTAGCGTCCGGGGGGCGAATCGGTCCACGCGGGCCAGTCTATAATCGCTCGGTCAGTCATATCAAAGAATGCGTCGCCTATGAATGCGCTCGAGTACGTACCGGTCCCGGCGTTTGAAGACAATTACATCTGGCTCGTGTCCGACGGGCACCATGCGGTGGTCGTCGATCCGGGTGAGGCCGCGCCCGTTCGCGCTTATCTGGCGAAAAGGGGTTGGCTGCTGAGCGCTATTTTACTCACCCACCATCATCAAGACCACGTCGGCGGGGTGGCCGATCTGCTGAACGGCCAGGCGGTGCCCGTGTACGGCCCCGCCGGTGAAGCGATCGAGCATCTCACGCATCGTCTCAAAAATGGCGATCACGTGAATATCGAGGCGCCCGCGCTCGAATTCAGCGTACTCGATGTGCCGGGTCATACGAGCGGTCACATTGCGTATTTTCAGGCCGCCGACCCGCGCGGCACACCGCACGTGTTTTGCGGCGACACGCTGTTCGCCTGCGGCTGCGGCCGGTTGTTCGAGGGCACGCCCGCGCAGATGCTTGCGTCGCTGGATTCGCTGGCCGCGCTGCCCGGCGCCACCGAGGTCCACTGCGCCCACGAGTACACGCTATCGAACATTCGCTTCGCGCTGGCGTGCGAGCCGGGCAACGCCGAACTGCAAGCCTGGCGTGACGAAGCGAGCACACTGCGGGCGCGTCACGTGCCGACGCTGCCGACCACCATCGCCCACGAGCGCGCGGTGAACCCGTTTTTGCGCGCCGGCAATCCGGCCATTCAAACGACCTTGCAGGAGCAGTTGCACGAAAAAGTGTCCGATCGGTTGACAACATTCACGCTGATGCGCGAATGGAAAAACCGCTTCCGTTAACCAGAATGACATAAGGGTGTTCCTCACGCGAAGAATCGCGAAAATTCGCCAAGCCTAAGATTTGCTTGGTTTTTTCGTCATTTTCCGATTGACGTAAACGTTGCCGTTTCGTACTATCGGCTGCAAATTCCAGCCCTTGTGGAAGCCGAGACGTTCATGCGATTTATCTTAAGTGCGTTGTTGGTTCTGACGCTCGCCGCCTGCGCGAGTCAGGGACCAGCGACGAATAGCCCGACCACCGCAACAGACCCCGCCAGTCAGCAAGCCGTTGCCGACGCCCTTCGCAAGACAGCCACCGCCAAAGAGACGATCAACGTCGACCAAGGCTCGGTCACTCAACTGACGAGCGCGGACGCCGATCTTTGGGGCCGTATTCGCCGTGGTTTTCAAATGCCGGATCTGCAAACCGACCTCGTCGACATGCAGGTCAACTGGTACGCACAGCGCCCCGATTACGTGCAACGCATGACGGAGCGGTCGCAGAAATACCTGTATCACATTGTCGAAGAGCTCGAGGCGCGCCATATGCCGACCGAGCTCGCGCTGCTGCCGTTCATCGAATCGGCGTATAGCCCACAAGCGTTGTCGGTGGCGAAGGCGGCCGGCATGTGGCAGTTCATGCCGGGCACCGGCCGCACCTACAACCTCAAGCAGAACATGTGGCAGGACGAGCGCCGCGACGTGCTGGCCTCGACCAGCGCCGCGCTCGATTATCTGTCGCGTCTGCATGACATGTTCGGCGACTGGCAACTGGCACTCGCCGCGTACAACTGGGGTGAGGGCAACGTGCAGCGCGCGATCGCTCGCAACGAAGCGGCGGGTCTGCCCACCGACTACCTTAGCCTGCGCATGCCGAACGAGACGCGTAACTACGTGCCGAAGCTACAGGCAGTGAAGAACATCGTGATGAACCCGCAGACGTATGGGCTCGCGCTGCCGTCGATTCCGAACCACCCGTATTTCGTGACGGTGACCACCTCGCACGATATCGACGTGGAAATGGCGGCGAAGCTCGCGAATCTTTCGCTCGATGAATTCCGCTCGCTGAATCCGTCGTTCAGGAAGCCGGTGATTCTCGGCGCCACGCAGCCACAAATCCTGCTGCCGTTCGACAACGCCAGCGCCTTCGAGCGCAATCTGAAAACCTACTCCGGTTCGCTGTCGTCCTGGACCACCTACACGGTCACTGAGCGTTCCGCGCCGGCGGCGATCGCGCAAAAGATCGGTGTCGACGCCGACACGTTGATGGAAGTGAACAAGATTCCAGCCGGCATGCGGTTGAAGCCTGGCTCGACGATCGTCGTGCCGCGCGGCTCGGACGACGACGAGGACATCAGCGCGGACGTCGCCGAAAGCGCCGTGCTGGCGATGGAGCCCGACGTCCCCGATACCCGCAAGATGCTGATCCGCGTGCGCCGCAATCAGACGATGGCGGCCATCGCCGTGCGCTACGGCGTCTCGATCGGCCAGCTGAAGGCATGGAATCGCACGCGTCGCGATCAGGTCTCGCGTGGCCAGGTAATCGTTCTGCATGTGCCGGTCGGCAAGGCGATGCCGAGCGAACCCGGTCCGGAACGCATCTCGGCCGACGTGCAAGGCGGCGGTGTCGAGAAGATCGGCACCCGCGTCGCAGACACGAAGAACGATTCACGCTACGATAGGAAGAAGGGTCGTGGCCGTTCCAGCGTAGTAAAAGTATCGGAACCGGTAGGCAAAGCCAGCAAGCCGACAGCATCAGGCGCCAGCAAGGGCAAGGTGACGAAGGTGTCGGCTGCCACGTCCGGCAAGGCGTCGAAGGCCGCGGCAGACAGCCGCCCGAAGACCGCGGCCAACGCGAAGAAGGGAAAGTAGACCAAAAAGCGGCTCCCACGGGAGTGACCACATGCGCTGCGGGGGCAGCGCGTGAATTGCGCTCCGATCACACCGTGTTGTTTCCAACGCCGTCACCAGTGGTGACGGCGTTTTTCATTCTCCAGACTATTGCGAGCGAACCCGGCTCGTTTCCTTTATCGTTCGTGCTTTGGCCATACCGGGCAGTCCATCTTTCGCTTATGTCGTCTACCCAGCTGCGCGTTTTCCTCCTGTTTTCTGTCGGTTACTTCGTTTCGTACGTGTTTCGCGGCGTGAATCTCGGCTTTGCGCCTGTCATCACGCATGATCTCGGTTTGTCGGCCGCCGACCTCGGTTTGCTGACCAGTCTGTATTTTCTCGGCTTCGCGGGCGCGCAAATCCCCGCCGGTGTGCTGCTCAATCATTTCGGCGCGCGTCGGGTGACGGCGGCCACATTGCTGTTTGCTGCGGCGGGGGTGTGGGTGTTCGGCGCGGCGCATAGCGTCGGCGTGATGATGCTCGGGCGTTTGCTGATTGGCGTTGGTGTGTCGGTGTGTCTTGGCGCTGCCTTCAAGGCCTTGGCGCAGCATTTTGCGCCGGCGCGCTTGCCGCTGATGAACGGGCTGCTGATGGCGGTGGGCGGCCTGGGTGGCGTGATGGTCGGTTCGCCGCTTACGTGGGTGCTGGCCTTCGCGAGTTGGCGTGCGGTCTGCGTCGGGCTGGGTCTGTTGACCGTGCTCGTCGCGGTAGCGCTGTGGACGCTCGCACCGGACACCAAAGAAACGCATCATCAGGCGAGTGTCGGCGCCCAGTTCAAGGGCACCTTGCATATCCTTAAAAGTGCGGCGTTCTGGAAAATCGCGTCTTTCTCGGTTGTCACTCAAGGCGTGTTCTACGCGATGCAATCGCTGTGGGTCGGCGCCTGGTTGCGCGATGTGCAGGGTTTTGAGCCGCGTGAAGCTGCTACGTTAGTGTCGATTCTCGGCTTCGCGATGATGGCCGGCTGCGTCGGCTTTGGCGCGGCGGCGCGCAGCCTCGAGCGACGAGGCGTGTCGCTGTACGCGTTTTGCGGCATCGGCATGGCGCTGTTCGTTCTCACGCAGTTGCTGATCATGTTCGGCGTGCGGTTGCCTGCGGGGCTGCTGTGGGCTGCATACGGGATTTTCGGCGGCACCGGCATTCTCAGTTACGCGGTGATGGCGCGGCATTTCCCTGCACAGATGATCGGCCGGGCCAACACCACGCTGACACTGATCATTTTTTTGCTGATTTTCGGTTTTCAGATTGGCGTTGGCGCCGTGCTGTCGCACTGGCCGGCGAGCGACGGCCATTATCCGGCCGCCGCGCACCTGACTGCCTGGGGCATTCTGGTGGCGCTGCAAGTGTTGAGCGCGATCTGGTACGTATTGCCTGGCCGTAGGCTGAGTCAGCCGGCGCACGTGGTCGCCGAACGGCAGTCCTGAACGTGCCGGGCGTTGGTTCACGCTTGCTCGCCAGCTCGGATTTGGCGGGAAGGGTAGTTTCACGCTATAATTTCAAGGTTTGAGCTTATCAACCCGCACCCTAGCGCCTACCTCTCCCATACCGTTCATCCGCCGCGCGCCGCCAGCGTAGCAAAGGGCCCCGCACCCAGCCGATCGTCCATACAATGGACCCATCGCGCCCCTTGCAACCTTGGCAGCAGATCGCGAGCGAGCCTGCGCGCGCATCTTCGCCGATGCGCCTTGCTGCGGCTCGCAGTCGGATAGACAGGTCGGCAACAGGGTGTTCTCCAAGGAGTCTCCCGTGTTGCCGTCATTTTCTCCCGCTCTGCTCGCGCTCGCCGACGGCACGGTCTTTCGTGGTTACTCGATCGGCGCCCCCGGGCACACGATCGGCGAAGTCGTGTTCAACACCGCTATCACCGGCTATCAGGAAATCCTGACTGACCCGAGCTACGCGCGCCAGATCGTGACCCTCACGTATCCGCACATCGGTAACGTCGGTGTGAATGCCGAAGACGTCGAAGCCACCAAAGTCCATGCCGCCGGCCTGATCATTCGCGATCTGCCGGTTCTCGCATCGAACTTCCGCATGGAGCGCACGCTCCCGCAATACCTGCAGGACGAAGGCGTTGTCGCCATCGCCGGTCTCGATACCCGCAAGCTGACCCGTGTGCTGCGCGACAAGGGCGCGCAGAATGGCGCCATTCTGGCCGGCTCGGATGACGAAGCGAAGGCAATCGAACTCGCGCGCTCGTTCCCGGGTTTGTCGGGCATGGACCTCGCGAAGGTCGTGTCGACGAAAGAAACCTACGAATGGACCCAGACCGAATGGCGTCTGGGCACCGGCTACGGCAAGCAGAACGCGGCGAAGTACCGCGTAGTCGCATTCGATTACGGCGTCAAATACAACATCCTGCGCATGCTGGCTGAACGCGGCTGCCACGTCACCGTACTGCCCGCGCAAGCCAGTGCGGCCGACGCGCTCGCCCTCAATCCGGACGGCATCTTCCTGTCGAACGGCCCGGGCGACCCGGAACCGTGCGACTACGCGATCGCGGCTACCAAGGAGTTGATCGATCGCGGCATCCCGACTTTCGGCATCTGCCTCGGCCACCAGATCATGGGTCTCGCGGTCGGTGCAAAGACCATGAAGATGAAAACGGGCCACCACGGCGCGAACCATCCGGTGAAGGATCTCGGCGACGGCCGCGTGGTCATCACGTCGCAGAATCACGGCTTCGCGGTCGACGCCGACACGCTGCCGGCCAATGCCCGCGTCACGCACATTTCGCTGTTCGACGGCACGCTGCAAGGTTTCGCGCTGACTGACAAGCCGGCTTTCTGCTTCCAGGGTCACCCGGAAGCGTCGCCCGGCCCGAATGACATCGCCTATCTGTTCGACCGCTTCACCGCGTTGATGGACGCAAAGAAGGGCGACAAGACCGCAGCGGCATAAGCATGGATGCGGTTCTGCTCGCCATGCGCGAGCAGAACCGCCAGGAACAGAGCGCGCGCAACTTAGAAACGACGCGCGCCGACGGAAAGAATTCAGGAATACATTAGCGAGAGCGTTATGCCCAAGCGGACAGACATCAAGAGCATCCTCATCATCGGCGCGGGTCCGATCATCATCGGCCAGGCGTGCGAGTTCGATTACTCGGGCGCGCAGGCATGCAAGGCGCTGCGTGAGGAAGGCTACAAGGTCATTCTCGTCAACAGCAATCCGGCGACGATCATGACCGACCCGAACACGGCCGACGTGACCTACATCGAGCCGATCACGTGGGAAGTGGTCGAACGCATCATCGCCAAGGAGCGCCCGGACGCGATCCTGCCGACGATGGGCGGCCAGACCGCGCTGAACTGCGCGCTGGATCTCCACGCGCACGGCGTGCTGGACAAGTACAAGGTCGAGCTGATCGGCGCGTCGCCGGAAGCGATCGACAAGGCGGAAGACCGTCAGAAGTTCAAAGATGCGATGACCAGGATCGGCCTCGGTTCGGCCAAGTCGGGTACCGCGCATTCGATGGAAGAAGCACTGCAGGTGCAGGCGCGTATCGCTGGGGAAACCGGCAGCGGCGGTTATCCGGTCGTGATCCGTCCGTCGTTCACGCTGGGCGGCTCGGGTGGCGGCATCGCGTACAACCGCGACGAATTCGAAGAGATCTGCAAGCGCGGTCTCGATCTGTCGCCCACGCGCGAATTGCTGATCGAAGAATCGCTGCTCGGCTGGAAAGAGTACGAGATGGAAGTAGTCCGCGATAAGAAGGACAACTGCATCATCGTCTGCTCGATCGAAAACCTGGACCCAATGGGCATCCACACTGGCGACTCGATCACCGTCGCGCCGGCGCAAACGCTCACCGACAAGGAATATCAGATCCTGCGTAACGCGTCGCTCGCCGTGCTGCGCGAGATCGGCGTCGATACCGGTGGCTCTAACGTGCAGTTCTCGATCAATCCGAAAGATGGCCGGATGATCGTGATCGAAATGAACCCCCGTGTGTCGCGTTCGTCGGCGCTGGCGTCGAAGGCCACCGGCTTCCCGATCGCCAAGGTCGCGGCGAAGCTCGCCGTCGGCTACACGCTCGACGAGCTGAAGAACGAAATCACCGGCGGGCAGACCCCGGCATCGTTCGAACCGACGATCGACTACGTCGTCACGAAGATTCCGCGTTTCGCGTTCGAAAAATTCCGCGAAGCCGATTCGCGTTTGACCACGCAGATGAAGTCGGTCGGTGAAGTGATGGCAATCGGCCGCACCTTTCAGGAGTCGTTCCAGAAGGCGCTGCGCGGTCTGGAAGTCGGCGTCGACGGTCTGGATGAAAAGACCGATAACCGCGACGAGATCATCCGCGAGATCGGCGAAGCCGGTCCGGATCGCATCTGGTATGTCGGCGACGCGTTCCGTGTCGGCATGACGGCGCAGGAAATCTTCGAAGAGACCGCGATCGATCCGTGGTTCCTCGCGCAGATCGAACAGATCATCCTGAAGGAAAAGGCGCTGCAAGGCCGCACGCTGGCAAGCCTCTCCTATGACGAACTGCGTTACCTGAAGCAAAGCGGTTTCTCGGATCGCCGCCTCGCCAGGCTGCTCGGCGCGAAGCCGGCGGAAGTGCGTCAACGTCGTATCGAGTTGAACGTGCGCCCGGTGTACAAGCGCGTCGACACCTGCGCCGCCGAGTTCGCGACGAAAACCGCGTACATGTACTCCACGTACGAAGACGAGTGCGAAGCGAACCCGACCAACAACAAGAAGATCATGGTGCTGGGCGGCGGCCCGAACCGGATCGGCCAGGGTATCGAGTTCGACTACTGCTGCGTGCACGCCGCGCTCGCGATGCGCGAAGACGGCTACGAAACGATCATGGTCAACTGCAACCCTGAAACCGTTTCGACCGACTACGACACGTCCGATCGTTTGTACTTCGAATCGCTGACGCTTGAAGACGTGCTCGAAATCGTCGACAAGGAAAAGCCGGTCGGCGTAATCGTTCAGTATGGTGGTCAAACGCCGCTGAAGCTCGCGCTCGATCTCGAAGCGAACGGTGTGCCGATCATCGGCACGTCGCCGGACATGATCGATGCCGCGGAAGACCGCGAGCGTTTCCAGAAACTGCTGCAGGACCTCGGTTTGCGTCAGCCGCCGAACCGCACCGCGCGCGCCGAAGATGAAGCGTTGAAGCTTGCCGACGAAATCGGCTATCCGCTGGTGGTGCGTCCGTCGTATGTGCTCGGCGGCCGCGCGATGGAAATTGTCCACGAGCCGCGCGACCTCGAGCGCTACATGCGCGAGGCCGTGAAGGTGTCGAACGATTCACCGGTGCTGCTCGACCGCTTCCTGAACGACGCGATCGAATGCGACGTGGATTGCATCTCCGATGGCGAAGCCGTGTTCATCGGCGGCGTGATGGAGCACATCGAACAGGCGGGCGTGCACTCGGGCGACTCCGCTTGCTCGCTGCCGCCGTACTCGCTGTCGAAGGAAACCGTTGCCGAGCTGAAGCGCCAGACCGGTGCAATGGCGAAGGCATTGAACGTGATCGGCCTGATGAACGTGCAATTCGCGATCCAGCAAGTGCCGCAGCCGGACGGTTCGAAAGAGGACGTGATCTACGTGCTCGAAGTGAACCCGCGTGCATCGCGTACGGTGCCGTACGTGTCGAAGGCGACCAGCCTGCCGCTCGCGAAGATCGCAGCACGTGCGATGGTCGGCCAGAAGCTCGCCGCGCAGGGCGTGACGAAGGAAATCGATCCGCCGTACTTCAGCGTGAAGGAAGCGGTGTTCCCGTTCGTCAAGTTCCCGGCAGTCGATCCGGTGCTCGGACCGGAAATGCGTTCGACCGGCGAAGTAATGGGCGTGGGCGAGACTTTCGGCGAAGCGCTGTTCAAGTCGCAGCTTGCTGCGGGTTCGCGTCTGCCGGAGTCGGGCACGGTGCTGTTGACCGTGATGGACGCCGACAAGCCGAAGGCCGTCGAAGTCGCGCGCATGCTGCACGAGCTCGGTTATCCGATCGTCGCGACCAAGGGTACGGCTGCCGCGATCGAAGCGGCGGGCGTGCCGGTCAAGGTCGTCAACAAGGTGAAGGACGGCCGTCCGCACATCGTCGACATGATCAAGAACGGCGAGATCGCGCTGGTCTTCACGACCGTCGACGAAACCCGTGCCGCGATTGCCGATTCGCGTTCGATTCGCATGAGCGCGCAGGCGAACAAGGTCACGTACTACACGACGATGTCCGGCGCGCGGGCCGCAGTGGAAGGTTTGCGCTATTTGAAGGACCTCGAAGTCTATGATTTACAAGGTCTTCACGCTCGCCTAAACTAAGGCTCGAATACCTGTCCAGGATGTAAGTGCCGCGGTTAAGCGGCGTTTCGCAGGTGCTTTGGGCCCGGGTTTTCCCCGGTGCTCCGGCCCTCGCGAAATGCACTTAACCGCGGTGATTTTTTTTACGGCTGTTTTTTTGCATAGAGTTGTTTATGAGCACTGTTCCATTGACGAAGCGCGGCGCGGAAATGTTGCGCGATGAACTGCAGCGTCTGAAATCGGTTGAGCGTCCCTCTGTGATCAATTCGATCGCGGAAGCGCGTGCCCAGGGCGATCTGTCGGAAAACGCGGAATACGACGCTGCGAAGGAAAAGCAGGGCTTCATCGAAGGCCGCATTGCCGAAATCGAATCGAAGCTGGCAGGTGCGCAGGTCATCGACCCGTCCAAGGTGGACGCGGACGGCCGCGTGGTGTTCGGCGCGACGCTCGAACTGGAAGACCTCGATTCGGGTGCAAAGGTCCAATACCAGATCGTCGGCGACGACGAAGCGGACATCGACCACGGCCTGATCTCGATCAGCTCGCCGATCGCGCGCGCCTTGATCGGCAAGTCGGAAGGCGACGTTGCATCGGTGCAGGCACCGGGCGGCGTGCGCGAATACGAAATCATCGCGGTTAGCTACGTTTGAAGGCGGCACCGGTGTCCTTGATGCCGCATCGACTGTTCCGTCTGCTGACGGTGGTGTGGGTCGGTAGTCTGTTGACTATCGGCTATGCCGTTGCGCCCGTACTGTTCACCTCGCTCGACAGGATGACGGCGGGTGCGGTCGCGGCGCAACTGTTTCGCATCGAAGGTGTGCTGGGCGCGGTGTGCGGCATCTTGCTGCTGGGGTTGGCCAATGTGCTGATTCACCGCGGGAGCGATGCTTATCGCCGTTTGCGCTGGCTGATCGCCGGAATGCTGATGTGCGTGCTGGTCGGTTACTTCGCGTTGCAGCCGTTCATGAATGCCATGCGCGTTGCCGCGCTCGAAGCGGGCAGCGATGTCGGGCATTCGGCTTATGCGGCGCGCTTCGGCATCCTGCATGGCGTGTCGAGTCTGTTCTATCTGATCGAAAGCCTGCTGGGCGTGGCACTGGTGTGGAAGCTGCCGGCAAGCGTCGGCATAACGGCGGCGGAGCAGGGCGCTCACGGTGCTGCGGGGAAAGCAGCCGGCTGAGTGGCGTGCGGCTCCGGCTTGCTTAAGGGATTTGCCCACGCAGCACACGCCAAGGTGCGGGCCTTCGCCCGCACCCTCATGATTCGCTTACTTCGACGACTGGTGCGAGCGCTTCGCGCTGGTCTGGCGTTTCTTGGCCCGCTTGATGTTGCCGCCTTGGGTCACGCGTTCATTGCCGCGCACCACGACAGCTTTCGCCTTCGGCTTGCGCATCGGGATCTCGCTGGGCTTCACGACCGTCACCACGCGAGGTGCGCGGCCTTTACCCGGTTTGGCATCGACAGCGGCTTCGCGGGCGCTCGGCAGGGCGCCGCGCCTGGTCTTCACGGCCGGTTGCGATGTTTCCGGCTTCCAGATCACCAGCAGCTTGCCGATATGCTGAATCGGCGCGGCGTTCAGCTTGTCGCAGATTTGTTCGTAGATGGCGATGCGCTCTTCGCGTTCGTCGCCGAACACGCGGATTTTGATCAGCTGATGAGCGCCAAGGTGGACCTTGATTTCGGCGAGCACGGCGTCGGTCAACCCTTCGGCGCCGACGAGCACGACCGGTTTGAGCGCATGTGCCTGGGAGCGCAATTCGGCGCGTTGATCGGAAGAGACTTTAAGGGCTGGCATGGAAAGTGGGAGACTCGACTAAAATGGCGGCACCTGCATTTCCGAGAGATTCGGCCAATTGCGCAGGGCGGCGCGTCAGAACAACAGAATCGCGGATGACTGCCAGTTTTGGCGGTGGCCGCGCGAATTAACCGCGTATTATCCCCTAAAGCGCAACATAACGCAGCAAGAGTTCAACGTTTAATGGCAAAAAACAAGTTCAACACGGCGTGGTTGCACGATCACATCAACGACCCGTACGTAAAAATGGCGCAGCGGGAGGGCTATCGCGCCCGCGCAGCCTACAAGCTCAAGGAAATCGATGAGCAGGACAAGCTGATCCGGCCAGGCCAGGTGATCGTCGACCTCGGCTCGGTGCCGGGCAGCTGGAGCCAGTACGTCCGCAACAAGCTCGCCAAGGGCTCGCAGCGCGACGCGGAACGCGAGGGTGGCATCGACGGCACAATCATCGCGCTGGACATCCTGCCGATGGAGCCGATCGCCGACGTCCACTTCATCCAGGGCGACTTCCGCGAAGATACTGTGCTCGGCCAACTCGAAGAATTAGTCGGAGAGCGTCAGGTTGATCTTGTAATTTCGGATATGGCGCCCAACCTGTCGGGCGTGGCGGTGGCGGATGCCGCGCGAATCGAGCATCTATGCGATCTCGCGCTGGAATTCTCGCAGAATCACCTGAAGCCGGATGGTGCCCTTTTAGTCAAATGTTTTCACGGCAGCGGTTACAGCCAGATTGTCGAAAAGTTCAAGCATCAGTTCAAGGTGGTGGCGGCCCGCAAGCCGAAAGCGTCGCGGGACAAATCGTCAGAAACGTTTATTTTGGGTAAGCATCTGAAGCGGCCCGCATAAAAGGGGCGCAGCAGCATAGTTCCGCATGAGCCGATAAAGGCCCGGTGGCGCCGGAAAATGGCGCTACGACTGCCCGCTACGCTATTTCTGTGGTAGTGAAACCTTATGGCAGGGGTCTGCGGACTGGATTAGAATGCTTTCGTGGTGCCGCAAGGCAAATGTAGGCGCCCGTCTAAGTGAAGGAGTGGTGCTTTGAACAACAATATGTTTTCGAAGGCAGCAGTGTGGCTGGTTATCGCACTGGTGCTGTTTACGGTGTTCAAGCAGTTCGACAAGCCCCGTGTCCAGGAAGGCGTTTCCTATTCGCAGTTCATGGACGACGCAAAGAACGGCAAAGTCAAGACTGTCATCGTTCAGGGGCGGAACCTCACGGTCACTCCAGCAGACGGCCAGAAGTACCAGATCGTGTCGCCGGGCGACATCTGGATGGTCGGCGATCTGATGAAGTATGGCGTTCAGGTGAGCGGCAAGGCCGATGACGAACCGAATGCGCTGGTGTCCGCGCTGTACTACCTTGGGCCGACGATCCTGATCATCGGTTTCTGGTTCTACATGATGCGACAGATGCAGGGGGGCGGGAAAGGCGGTGCGTTCTCGTTCGGTAAATCCCGCGCACGTCTGATCGACGAAAACAACAACGCAATCAATTTCACCGACGTCGCCGGTTGCGACGAAGCCAAGGAAGAAGTCTCCGAACTGGTCGACTTCCTGCGCGATCCGCAGAAATTCCAGAAGCTGGGTGGCCGTATTCCCCGCGGCGTGCTGCTGGTCGGCCCGCCGGGAACCGGTAAGACGCTGCTGGCTCGTGCCATTGCCGGTGAAGCGAAGGTGCCGTTTTTCAGCATCTCGGGTTCGGACTTCGTCGAAATGTTCGTCGGTGTCGGCGCGGCTCGTGTGCGCGACATGTTCGAACAGGCGAAGAAGCATGCGCCGTGTATCGTGTTCATCGACGAAATCGACGCGGTCGGCCGTCATCGCGGCGCCGGCATGGGCGGCGGTAACGACGAACGCGAACAGACCTTGAATCAGATGCTGGTCGAGATGGACGGCTTCGAGGCGAACTCGGGCGTGATCGTGATCGCTGCAACGAACCGTTCGGACGTGCTCGACAAGGCGTTGCTGCGTCCGGGCCGTTTCGACCGTCAGGTGTACGTCGGTCTGCCGGACATCCGCGGCCGCGAGCACATCATGAAGGTTCACCTGCGCAAGGTGCCGATTTCGAACGACGTGGACGCTGCGGTCATCGCACGCGGCACGCCGGGCTTCTCGGGCGCCGATCTGGCGAACCTGGTGAACGAAGCGGCGCTGTTCGCGGCTCGCCGCGGCAAGCGCATTGTCGAAATGACGGACTTCGAAGACGCGAAGGACAAGATCTTCATGGGTCCGGAACGCAAGTCGGCCGTGATCCGCGAAGAATCGAAGCGTGCCACCGCGTATCACGAGTCGGGTCACGCGGTGATCGCCAAGCTGTTGCCGAAGGCCGATCCGGTGCACAAGGTCACGATCATTCCGCGCGGCCGTGCGCTGGGCGTAACGTGGCAGTTGCCGGAGCATGACAACGAAACGTATTCGAAGGACTACCTGCTGGATCGCCTGGCGATCCTGTTCGGTGGCCGTGTCGCAGAAGAACTGTTCCTGAACCTGATCAGCACCGGCGCATCGGACGACTTCAACAAGGCAACGGCTACGGCCCGCGCCATGGTGGCTCGCTTCGGTATGACGGACGCGCTCGGACCGATGGTCTACGTCGACGACGAAAACGACGCTACGCCGTTTGGCCGCGGCTTCACGCGGACCATTTCGGAAGCGACGCAGCAGAAGGTCGATGCGGAAATCCGTCGCGTGCTAGACGAACAGTACAATCTTGCGAAGCGCTTGCTGGACGAGAACCGCGACAAGGTCGAAGCAATGACCGCCGCACTGATGGAGTGGGAGACGATCGACGCCGATCAGATCAACGACATCATGGCAGGCCGTCCGCCGCGCTCGCCGAAGAGTTCGCCGCCGTCGGCAAGCGACGCGTCGTCGGGTGGCAGCCCGGGCACCGAGGTCAAGCCGGGGAGCGCGACCGCGCCGGCCTGATAGGCGACAAGAAGAAAGTGCGGGCCGGTGTGATTCACACCGGCCCGTTTTGCATTTATCCGTTTTATATGAATGACCGCTACGTGTCGAAAGTCGAATTCCCTTCTCTTCCCATTCCCGAGCCGCTGCAGTGCGGCCGCTTCAAACTGACCTTTGAGCGCCCCTTGGTGATGGGCATCCTGAACGTCACGCCCGATTCCTTCTCCGACGGCGGCAAGTACGCAATGCGCGGCGACGCGCTGCGCCAGGCCGAGCGCATGCTCCTCGATGGCGCGGACATCATCGACATCGGTGGCGAGTCGACCCGCCCCGGAGCGCCGCCGGTGCCGCTCGACGAAGAACTGGAGCGGGTCATTCCGCTGGTCGAGCAACTGCGCGGCGCGAATATGCCGCTGTCGGTCGATACGTACAAGCCGGAAGTCATGCGCCACGCATTGGCAGCGGGCGCCGATCTGATCAACGACATCTGGGGCTTCCGGATGCCCGGCGCGATCGACGCCGTGCGCGACAGTCAATGCGGTCTGTGCGTGATGCATATGCTCGGTGAGCCGCAGACCATGCAGCTCGGCGAGCCAGCCTATGGCGATGTGGTCGCCGAAGTCCGCGGTTTTCTCGAAGAGCGCGTAGCGACGCTGATGCAAGCGGGCGTCGCCCGCGCGCGCATCAGCGTCGATCCGGGTTTTGGCTTCGGCAAGGCGGTGGTCGAACATAATTACGCGATGCTCGCGCATCTGCCGGACACAGCGCCGCATGCGGCGCCGCCGTTCCCGATCCTTGCAGGTATGTCGCGCAAGTCGATGGTCGGCGCGGTGGTCGGGCGTCCGGCGCCGGAGCGTGTCGCGGGCAGCATTGCCGCAGCGGTGTGCGCCGCCGAGCGGGGCGCCGCAATCCTGCGCGTGCATGATGTCGCGCAAACAATAGATGCATTGAAAGTATGGGCAGCCATGCGCGACGCGGCGAATCGCAGCCGCGCGCGTGGCTGAGCCCAAAAGCCAAGGAGGAACATAAAAGATGGCACGTCGTTATTTCGGAACGGACGGGATTCGGGGCAAGGTCGGGGAAGGACCCATCACGCCGGAATTTGTTTTGCGGCTCGGCTATGCGGCCGGCAAGGTGCTTGCGGGCGCGGACCGCTGGGCCAGGACGAGCGCGCGACCCACGGTGCTGATCGGCAAAGACACCCGCGTCTCGGGTTATATGCTCGAAGCCGCGCTCGAATCGGGCTTTTCCGCCGCCGGTGTCGACGTGATGCTGGCCGGCCCGATGCCGACGCCTGGCGTCGCCTATCTGACGCGCGCGCTGCGGCTCGCCGCGGGCGTGGTGATCAGCGCGTCGCACAACCCGTACTACGACAACGGCATCAAGTTCTTCTCCGCCGACGGCAACAAGCTGCCGGACGAAGTGGAATTGCAGATCGAAGAGCAACTCGATCTGCCGCTCGCGTGCGCGGCCTCCGAGCAACTCGGCAAGGCCCGGCGCCTGGATGACGCAGCTGGCCGCTACATCGAGTTTTGCAAGAGCACCTTTCCAGCTGCGTTCGACCTGCGCGGCCTGAAGCTGGTCGTCGATTGCGCGCACGGCGCCGCGTACGACATCGCGCCGCACGTGTTCCATGAACTCGGCGCCGACGTGATCCCGATCGGCGTCGCGCCGAATGGCTTCAACATCAACGACGGTGTCGGCGCGACCGCACCGGACGCGCTGGTGCGCGCCGTGCGGGCGAACCACGCGGACCTCGGCATCGCACTCGACGGCGACGCCGACCGTTTGCAAGTCGTAGACGCAGCCGGCCGCCTGTATAACGGCGACGAGCTGCTGTACGTGCTGGTAAAGGACCGGATCGCGACCGACGGCAAGGTGGAAGGCGCTGTCGGCACCTTGATGACAAACATGGCGGTCGAAGTCGCGTTGCAGCAAGCCGGCGTGAAGTTCGTCCGCGCGGCAGTGGGTGACCGCTACGTGCTCGAACAGTTGCGCGAGCACGGCTGGCAACTGGGTGCAGAAGGCTCCGGCCATATTCTCTCCCTTGACCGCCATTCGACCGGTGACGGTATCGTGTCAGCGCTGCTGGTGCTGGCGGCGATGAAGCGCAGCGACAAAACGCTCGCCGAATTGCTCGACGGCGTCACGCTGTTCCCGCAGAAGCTGATCAACGTGCGGATGCAGCCGGGTGCGGACTGGCAGGGCAGCGACGCGATCCGTCGCGCGATCAGCAACGCCGAGGGTGCGTTGAATGGTCGCGGCCGTGTGCTGATCCGCGCATCGGGCACCGAGCCGGTGCTGCGTGTGATGGTCGAGGCGGAACACGTCAACGACGCGGTCCATCATGCCGAAACGATCGCCAACGCCGTGAAGCTGGCTACGGCTTATGCGAACACTTCCATCAGGTAGCGCCGGTAAGGGACGACAATGGAGACGACAACCCGCTCGTCCTGCGCCGGCACCCGGCAAGCCCGAAAATCCCACGCCACATGCCGTTCGCTATACGCAAACGTTCGCGCCCCATCTTTTTCGCCTAATCGCTATAGCGACGGCAGCAGCGCCGTAAAAGTCCAGATTCAGCCGCCGGAACGCCTTTCACCTTTGTAATCAGACTGTCACATACGTTTCACGGTTAGTCACGTTACTGTCACAAAGAGACCCTAAGCTTCGCGGTGTTCGTGTTACTCGCTCACACCGCTCACACCCTTGGAGGTCTCATGAAATTGATGCAAACCGTGTTCGCTGGCGTCGCTGGCGCGCTTTTCGCGATCGCAGCGCAAGCCGCAGACATCACCGGCGCGGGCAGCACCTTCGCAGCACCGATCTACACGAAGTGGGCCGACGCCTATCAGAAATCCGGCGGCGGTAAGGTTAACTACCAGGGTATCGGTTCGTCGGGCGGTATCAAGCAGATCGTCGCGAAGACGGTCGACTTCGCCGGTTCTGACGCTCCGTTGAAGGACGATGAGCTCGCCAAGGAAGGCCTGTTCCAGTTCCCGACAGTGGTCGGCGGCGTGGTGCCGGTTGTCAACGTGCCGGGCGTGAAGCCGGCTGAACTGACGCTGTCGGGCGAAGTGCTGGGCGACATCTATCTGGGCAAGATCAAGAAGTGGAACGATCCGGCGATCGTTGCGCTGAACCCGAAGGTCAAGCTGCCGGATACCGACATCGCCGTGGTTCGCCGCGCCGATGGTTCGGGCACCAGCTTCATCTGGACGAACTACCTGTCGAAAGTCAACGCAGACTGGAAGTCGAAGGTCGGTGAAGGTTCGACGGTCAACTGGCCGACGGGTACGGGCGGCAAGGGCAACGACGGCGTCGCCGCTTTCGTGCAACGTCTGCCGGGCGCAATCGGCTACGTGGAATGGGCGTACGCGAAGCAGAACCACATGACGTACGTGGCGCTGAAGAACTCGACGGGCACGGTGGTCGAGCCGAAGACGGAAACGTTCAAGGCAGCGGCAGCGGGCGCGGACTGGTCCAAGTCGTTCTATCAGATCCTGACGAACGAACCGGGCAAGAACGCATGGCCGATCGTCGGCGCAACGTTCGTGCTGCTGCACACGACGCAAGATAAGGCTCCGCAAGGCGCCGAAACGCTGAAGTTCTTCGACTGGGCATTCAAGAACGGCACGCAAGCTGCAAACGATCTGGATTACATCTCGCTGCCGGATTCGGTTGTGTCGGAAATCCGTACGCAATGGAAGTCGAAGGTGAAGGACGCTTCGGGCAAGGCGCTCGCCGAGTAAGCCTGGCTTTAAGCATCACGTAACACGTTGGCCGTCCTCGTGTGAGGACGGCCATCGGCATTACCGGCCGCACGACACGTGTCATACGGCAACTGGAAACAGGTCCATCAGGCTCTCATGTCCGACATCCATTTAGCGTCTGGCGCGACCAGGTCGACACCGCCCGGCGGCTCGGCGCAGCAAAAAGCGCCCAGCCGCGCCGGCGACGTTATTTTCGGCGGCCTCGCACGCCTCTCCGCCATTGTCACGCTGCTGCTGCTCGGCGGCATCATCGTCTCGCTGATCGTCGCGTCCATGCCGTCGATCAAGCAATTTGGCCTCAGCTTCCTGTGGACCGCCGACTGGGATCCACCCAGCAAGCAATTCGGCGCACTGGTGCCGATCTACGGCACGATCGCCACCTCGATCATTGCACTCATCATCGCGGTGCCGGTCAGCTTCGGCATCGCGCTCTTTCTGACCGAACTCTCACCCGCGTGGCTGCGCCGGCCGCTCGGCATCGCGATCGAACTGCTCGCCGCGATTCCGTCGATCGTCTACGGCATGTGGGGTCTGCTGGTGTTCGCGCCGATCTTCGCGACGTGGTTCGAAAAGCCGCTCGGCGCGGTCCTCGGCGGCATTCCCTTCGTCGGTGCCCTGTTTCGGGGCGCGCCGATCGGTATCGGCATCCTGTGCGCGGGTGTGATTCTCGCGATCATGATCATTCCGTACATCGCCTCGGTGATGCGCGACGTGTTCGAAGTCACGCCGGTGCTGCTGAAAGAATCGGCGTACGGCATCGGCTGCACGACCTGGGAAGTGATGTGGAAGATCGTGCTGCCCTTCACGAAGAGCGGTGTGATCGGCGGCGTGATGCTCGGCCTCGGCCGCGCGCTTGGTGAAACGATGGCCGTCACCTTCGTGATCGGCAACACCAATCTGCTCGATAACGTTTCGCTGTTTTCGCCGGGCAACAGCATTACCTCGGCGCTCGCCAACGAATTCGCCGAAGCGGATCCGGGCCTGCATACGTCGGCGCTGATGGAACTCGGCCTGATTCTGTTTGTGATTACGTTCGTCGTGCTGGCGATTTCGAAGGTCATGCTGCTTCGCCTCGAAAAAGGGGAGGGCGCGAAATGAGCCAGCCCACTTTGAAAATGCCGGGTTCGAACGACGCCGACGCGCTAGAAGCGATGCGCGTGCGTCTGCAAGGCCGCCGTCGCATGAAGAACGCCGTCGCGCTGACGCTGTCGCTCGGGGCGATGGCGTTCGGCCTGGTGTGGCTCGTGTGGATTCTCTATACGACGCTGCGTCTGGGTATCGGCGGCTTGTCGGTCGAGTTGTTCACGCAATCGACGCCGCCGCCGAACACCGATGGCGGTGGGCTCGCCAACGCCATCGTCGGCAGCCTGATGCTGGTCGGACTCGCGACCTTCGTCGGCACGCCGATCGGTATTCTCGCCGGCGTGTATCTGGCTGAGTACGGTCAGAAAGGCTGGCTCGCAAGCGTCACGCGGTTTATCAACGACATTCTGTTGTCGGCGCCGTCGATCGTGGTGGGCCTCTTTGTCTACGCCCTGGTCGTGGCGAAGATGGGTCACTTTAGCGGCTGGGCAGGTGTGTTCGCGCTCGCGCTGCTGCAGATTCCGATCGTGATCCGCACTACCGAAAACATGTTGAAGCTGGTGCCGAATGCACTGCGTGAAGCCGCTTTCGCGCTCGGCACGCCGAAGTGGAAGATGGTGCTGTCGATCACGCTGAAGGCGTCGATTGCCGGCATCGTCACCGGTGTGCTGCTCGGCGTCGCACGGATCGCCGGCGAAACCGCGCCGCTGCTCTTCACGGCGCTGTCGAACCAGTTTTTCTCGTTCGACATGGGCCAGCCGGTCGCGAACCTGCCGGTCACGATCTACAAGTTCGCGATGAGCCCGTTTGCGCAATGGCAATCGCTCGCGTGGGCCGGCGTCTTCCTGATCACGCTCGCGGTGCTGGGACTGAACATCCTCGCGCGCACGATCTTTTCGAATAAGTAAGGGCGGAGTGTAATCCGATGAATATGGCAGAAACTCAACTCAATCCGATCGCGCGTCCCACCGCGCCCGCCGGTTTCGATCCCGCCCAAAGCGGCCAGGCGCAAACGCCGTCGCGTCCGAAGATCGAGGTCAACGACCTGAACTTCTTCTACGGCAAATATCACGCGCTGAAGAACATCAATCTGCACATTCCCGAAGGCAAGGTGACCGCGTTCATCGGGCCGTCGGGCTGCGGCAAGTCCACGCTGCTGCGCACCTTCAACAAGATGTACGCGCTCTATCCGGAGCAACGCGCCGAAGGCGAGATTCTGATGGACGGCGAAAACCTGCTGACCTCCAAGCGCGATATTTCGCTGCTGCGCGCGCGGATCGGCATGGTGTTCCAGAAACCGACCCCGTTCCCGATGTCGATTTACGACAACATCGCGTTCGGCGTGAAGATGTTCGAAACACTGCCGCGCTCGGAAATGGACGACCGCGTGGAATGGGCGTTGACCAAGGCCGCGCTGTGGAACGAAGTGAAGGACAAGCTGGGTCAGAGCGGCTACGGTTTGTCGGGCGGCCAGCAGCAGCGCCTGTGTATCGCACGCGGCATCGCGATCCGTCCTGAAGTGCTGCTGCTCGACGAACCGTGCTCCGCGCTCGACCCGATTTCAACGGGCCGCATCGAAGAACTGATCGCCGAATTGAAGAGCGATTACACGGTGGTGATCGTGACCCATAACATGCAACAGGCGGCGCGTTGTTCGGACTACACTGCCTATATGTACCTCGGCGAATTGATCGAATTCGGCGACACCGAAAAGATCTTCATCAAACCGGTCCGCAAGGAAACCGAGGATTACATCACCGGCCGCTTCGGCTAAGCCGACGAGCAAAAAATAACGGAGTACGACATGTCCGATAAACACCTGTCCAGCCAGTTCGATGCCGACCTGAATCTCGTTTCGTCGAAGGTCCTCGAAATGGGCGGTCTCGTTGAATCGCAGATCGTCAACGCGATGATCGCGCTCAACAACTTCGACCTCGACGTCGCCGAACAGGTGATCGCGGCCGAAGAACGCCTGAACACGATGGAAGTCGAGATCGACGAAGAGTGCAGCAACATCATCGCGCGCCGTCAGCCGGCCGCGCGTGACCTGCGCCTCTTGATCGCGATTTCGAAGACCATCACGAATCTCGAGCGCGCCGGCGATGAAGCCGAAAAGATCGCCAAGCGCACCAAGCGTCTGATGGAAGACGGCGCATCGCGCACCATCAATATCGCCGAGATCAAGCTGTCGGGTGAAATGGCCGTTTCGATTCTGCGCCGCGCGCTCGACGCGTTTGCCCGCCTCGACACAGTGGCCGCCGCGCAGATCGTGCGCGACGACAAGGCGATCGACGAGGAATTCCGCGCGTTCGTGCGCAAGCTGATTTCGTACATGACTGAAGATCCGCGGTCGATTTCGGTGGGCCTCGACTTCCTGTTCATCGCCAAGGCGATCGAGCGGATCGGCGACCACGCGAAGAACATCGCCGAATTCATCATCTACATCGTCAAGGGCACCGACGTGCGCCACAAGTCGCGCGACGCGCTCGAACGCGAAGCCCTCAGTTAACTCAGCATAAAGGTCAAAGAGGTGCCGATGCCCAGCAGCATTCTCGTCATTGAAGATGAGCCCGCCATTTCCGAACTGATTTCGGTCAATCTTCAACACGCCGGACACTGCCCGATTCGCGCGTACAACGCGGAGCAGGCGCAGAACCTGATCAGCGATGTGTTGCCCGACCTCGTCCTGCTCGACTGGATGTTGCCGGGTAAGTCTGGCATCGCGTTCGCACGCGATCTGCGTAACAACGAACGCACCAAGCACATTCCGATCATCATGCTGACCGCGCGCGGCGACGAACAGGACAAGGTGCTCGGCCTTGAAATCGGCGCCGACGACTATGTCACCAAGCCGTTCTCGCCGAAAGAGCTGATGGCGCGCATCAAGGCCGTGTTGCGCCGCCGCGCGCCGCAGTTGACCGAAGACGTCGTTGCGATCAACGGTCTGAAACTCGACCCGGCGACGCACCGGGTGGCCGCGCATGCCGAAGGCAGCGAGATCAAGCTCGATCTCGGCCCGACCGAGTTCCGTCTGCTGCATTTTTTCATGACGCATCCGGAGCGCGTGCACAGCCGCACGCAACTGCTCGATCAGGTGTGGGGCGATCACGTATTCGTCGAAGAACGCACGGTGGACGTGCACATCAAGCGTCTGCGCGCGGCGCTCAAACCGGCCGGGTGCGATGCTATGATTGAAACGGTGCGCGGCAGCGGTTACCGGCTCGCGAAGAGCGCTTAACTTCTTCGGCAGCGCTGAAGGCGCTGGTAACCGTAGGTAATGGCGCTTACACCACCTAAGTCACGCGCGTGATGAATAGGCGTCGCGGTCTCGGATCACGGCGCGTACGGTTTTTTCTTCGATCGCTAGAACATGAACATCATCTGGGCGCGCTCCCTCGTGTCGGTCGTGCTGCTGGCTGTTCTGTGCGCGGTGGTCGGCGCACTGGTGAACGTCAAGGCAGGACTGGCCCTCGCGATCGTTTTGCTGCTCGCGCAGAGCATCTTCAGCACCTTTCACAAGCAGCGCTTATGGCGCCTGCTCGACGCGCCGGTCTATGGCGAAGTGCCGAGCGCTCCCGGTATCTGGGGCGAAATCTATTACCGTCTGCATAAGCTCGCGAAGCGCTGGCATGCGCAGGTGCGTCAGGTCGAGCAGCAGCACTCGCGTTTCATCCAGGCGATCCAGGCGTCGCCGAACGGCGTCGCGATGCTCGACGATCACGACCAGATCGAGTGGTGCAACGCGATCTCCGAAGTCCATTTCGGACTCGACGCGAAACGCGATCTGCGTCAGCACATCACCCATCTGGTGCGCCAGCCCGACTTCGTCCGCTATCTGAATTCGCACCGCTACGAAGAAATGCTGATCATGCGCGGGATGGGCGACAAGCGCCAGAACGTGCTGTCGGTGCAGGTGTTTCCGTACGGCGAGAATCGCAAGCTGGTGCTCTCGCAAGACATCACTGAACTGGAGCGCACGGACGCGATGCGCCGGGACTTCGTCGCCAATGTCTCGCATGAACTCAAGACGCCGCTCACCGTGCTATCGGGCTTTCTGGAGACGATGCGCGAGTTGCCGTTGAGCGAAGCCGAACGCTCGCGCTACCTCGAACTGATGGAACAGCAGGCGTCGCGCATGCGTCATATCGTCAACGATCTGCTGGTGCTGGCCAAACTGGAAGGCGACAACAAGCCGCCAAGCGATCAGATGATCGATATGCGCGCGGTGTTGCGGCATCTGAAGGAGGACGCGGAGAGTCTGTCGAGCGACCATCACAAGATCGTGTTCGACACCGACGAAGGGCTCACGGTCACCGGCGTCGAAACGGAAATTCTCAGCGCGTTGGGCAACCTCGTGATTAACGCGATCCGCTACACACCGGATGGCGGCGCGATTCAGGTGAGCTGGCAAGCGAGCGGCGGCAGTGCGGTGTTTTCGGTCACCGATAGCGGGCTGGGAATTCCGGCTGCGGACATTCCACGGCTGACCGAGCGCTTCTATCGCGTCGACCGCAGCCGTTCGCGCGATACCGGCGGTACGGGCCTCGGGCTCGCGATCGTCAAGCATGTGCTGCAACGGCACGATGCACTGCTCGAGGTGAAGAGTGAAGAGGGGCGCGGCAGCACGTTCACCGTGCGCTTCCCGGTGTATCGCACGGCACGCAGGCACCCGGCGCCGGTTTGACAACGTTGACCCGTAAAAAAGCCCGCCTGGAAACAAGGCGGGTTTTTTTACGAGCCTGGTTCGCTCGCTGATTCGCTCACGAACAGAATTTAGTCAGCAAACTCATTTGCGCATTGCGCGAGGACTTGCCGGGCCGCCGCCGGCGATAGTGGCCGTCGCTTTGCATCAACCACGCGGACTGGTTGTCGCCGAGAAACGCCGACAAGCCTTCAGCAATCACGCGCCGCTTCAAACGACGGTTGTTGACCGGGAACGCCACTTCGACGCGACGGAAGAAGTTGCGGTCCATCCAGTCGGCGCTCGACAGATACACCTGTTCCTTGCCGCCGTCATAGAAGTAGAAGATGCGATGATGTTCGAGAAAGCGCCCGACAATCGAGCGCACTGTGATGTTCTCCGACAAGCCGGGCACGCCGGGCTGCAACGAACACACGCCGCGCACGATCAGATCGATCTTCACGCCCGCCTTCGACGCTTCGTACAACTCGGCGATCACGGTCGGCTCGAGCAGCGCATTCATCTTCGCGACGATGCGCGCTTTCTTGCCGGCGCGCGCATGCTCGGCTTCCGCGCGGATCGCTTCGACCAGTTTCGGGTGCAGCGTGAACGGCGATTGCCACAACTCATGCAGCCGCAATTCGCCACCAATGCCGGTCAGTTGCTGGAATACGTGGTGGACGTCTTCGCAGATTTTCTGATCGGCGGTCAGCAGGGCGAAGTCGGTGTAAAGCCGTGCGGTGCGCGGGTGGTAGTTGCCGGTGCCGAGGTGAACATAACGCTTGAGCGAAGTCTTGCCGCCCACCGACACGCGCCGCACGATCAGCATCATCTTCGCGTGGCACTTATGGCCCACCACGCCGTAGACGACGTGCGCGCCCACCGCTTCGAGTTGCGACGCCCAGTTGATGTTGGTTTCTTCGTCGAAGCGCGCGAGCAGTTCGACCACCACGGTGACTTCCTTGCCGTTGCGAGCGGCTTGCATCAGCGCGTCCATTAGCGGCGAATCGGTGCCGGTGCGATAGATCGTCTGCTTGATTGCCACCACGTTCGGATCTTTGGCCGCCTGCAACAGCAGTTCGAGCACCGGCTGAAAGCTCTCGTACGGATGATGCAGCAGCACGTCGTCCTGATCGATCACGTCGAACAGACTGGTGCTGTTGGCGATCCGCGGCGGTATGGCGGGGATGTGCGGCACGAACTTCAGGTCGGGCCGGTCCACCATCTCCGGCAACTGCATCAGGCGCACCAGATTCACGGGGCCGTCGGCGTAATAGCAGTCCTTGTCCGACAGACTGCTTTCGTCGAGCAGACGCCGCACGACGTGCGTGGGCGTTTCCGCCGACACTTCCAGCCGCACCGCATTGCCCAGGTGCCGAGCCGGCAATTCGCCCTGCAACGCGACGCGCAGATTGGTGATTTCGTCTTCGTCGACGAATAGTTCGCTATTGCGTGTGATGCGAAACTGATTGCAGCTGCGCACCACCAGATTCGGAAACAGCTCGCCCACAAAGCGTTGCAATAGCGAGCTGAGCAGCACGAAGCCATGCGGATAGCCCGACAGCTCCTGCGGGATCCGCACGAGGCGCGGCAACGCTCGCGGCGCCTGGACGATGCCCATCATCGCCTGGCGGCCGAAGGCATCCTTGCCTTCCAGTTCGACGACGAAGTTCAGGCTCTTGTTGAGCACACGCGGGAAGGGATGTGCCGGGTCGAGTCCGATCGGCGTGAGCACCGGCAGCAGTTCGTCGAAGAAGTAGTTGCGCGCCCATTCGGTCTGCGCTTCGTTCCATGCTTCGGTACCGTGAAAGTAGATGCCTTCTGCTTCGAGCGCGGTGAACACGGTGTCGTGCAGCATCGTGTACTGACGATGCACGAGCCTCTGCGCGCGTTCGACCACGAGGTCGTACACGTGTTGCAGCGACATGCCGTCGGGCGACAGCGCGCCCGGGTTGTCGCGCATCTGCTCCTGCAGTCCGGCCATCCGGACTTCGAAGAATTCGTCGAGGTTGCTACTGGTGATACAGATGAAGCGCAGGCGTTCGAGCAAAGGGACGGCGGGGTCGGCAGCTTGTGCCAGCACACGCTCGTTGAAACCCAGAATGCCCAGCTCGCGATTCAATAACGGGTAGCGGATGGACATCGGCAGCGAGAATGGAATGTCAGGAAGAGAGGCGGAAAGACGCTCGGAAATTCTCACAGTATGATTACGTAGTTATGACATTCTCGATGTCTTAAATTCTACGCTGTATTCTTCGCGTGTCGTCAATATGACGCAGTGTATATGGGACCATGGCGCACACCCTACACTGCGAGGTGACAACGTGAGGTCCGGTACGCTTAAAATGGCGTCTTTGAACAGCGCGGCCGGCTACAAGACGCATACGGCGTCTTCTGCATCCTCGGCTGCCGCGCTCGCGCGCATGGAGTCCGCTCAATCGATGGTCAATACTCCACAACTCCTCGCTGCCGTGGATCTCGGCTCCAACAGCTTCCGGCTGATCGTGGGCCGGGTCGAGGAAACCGACGCGGGCAGCCAGATTTATCAGGTCGACGCGTTGCGCGAACCGGTGCGCCTCGCCGCCGGTCTGTCGAGCGACAAGATGCTCGATCGCGCGTCGCAAGTGCGCGGCTGGGATGCGCTGAAGCGCTTCGGTGAACGGCTGCGCGACTTTCATCCCGATCATGTTCGCGCGGTCGCCACCAACACGCTGCGCATCGCCAAGAACGCCAACGAGTTTCTCGGCGAGGCGCAAGCCGCGCTTGGCTTCCCGATTGAAGTGATCGCCGGCCGCGAAGAAGCCCGTCTGATTTATGCCGGCGCCGCACACTCGGTGCCCGCGAGCTCGGGCAAGCGGCTGGTGGTCGATATCGGCGGCGGCTCGACGGAATTCATCATCGGTTCGCACTACACGCCGATCAAGATGGAAAGCCTGTATATCGGCTGCGTGAGCCATAGCCGCGCGTTCTTTCCAGCGGGCAATGTCGACGAATACACGATGCGCCAGGCCGAACTCGCCGCGAGCCGCGAAATCCAGATCATTTCCGCCGAGTACAAAAAGACCGGCTGGGAGCAGGCGATCGGCTCATCGGGCACGGCGCGCGCGCTGGCCGAACTGGTCGAGGCGAACGGCTTCAACGATCCGGGCGTCACGCACGGCATTTCGCGCGGCGGGCTCGAACGGCTCAAGCGCGCGTTGATCAAGGCGGAGAACGTCAATCGTCTGAAGCTTGTCGCGTTGAAGGCCGATCGGATTCCGGTGCTGGCTGGCGGTTTGTCGATCATGCTGGCGGTGTTCGATGAACTCGGCGTCGATTACGTCGATACAACGGACGGCGCGTTGCGTCTGGGCGTGCTGTACGACCTGCTGGGCCGCGCGCAGCACGAAGACATGCGTACGGTGACCGCCGGGGGTTTCATGCGGCGCTATGGCGTCGATCGTGCGCAGGCGGGACGTATCGGCGAACTGGCGGTGAGTTTCTACGATCAGTTCTCGGAGCCGGATGACGAGCGTCGCGTGGAAAACCGGATGTTCCTCGGTTGGGCCGCGGCTTTGCATGAAATCGGTTTGTCGATTTCGCACAGCGCATATCACAAGCATTCGGCCTATATCGCGAGCAATGCGGACATGCCGGGTTTTTCGCGCACCGATCAGGCGCGGCTCGCCGCGCTGGTGCTCGGCCACGCGGGTAAGCTCGGCAAGCTGTCGCAAACGCGCGAAGTGGAATGGCCGCTGTTGTTCTGCTTGAGGCTCGCGGCGCTGCTGTGCCGTCGGCGTGCCGATGTCGGTTTGCCCGGCATCGCGGTCGCGCAGGCGAACGGTGGCTACGAAGTGCGCTTGCCGAACGAATGGGTCGCGAACAATCCGCTCACGGATTACAGCTTGATTCAGGAGGCTGCGGAGTGGGAGAAGGTTGGCATCCCGTATCGCGTGGTCTACACGGACGAATAAAAAGCGTTGGTTGAAAAAAAGCCCGGCAGAATTCGCCGGGCTTTTTTTATGCGCGTCGCAGATGCGTCGAGCGTCTCCGGGGCAATCAACGCGGCAGCGTATCGCCCAAAAAGTGCCTTGCGTAACGTGCGTTGATTTCGGAAAGACGGAGCAGCGTCAGAAAGTCCGCCGTGTTGAAGTCGGGATCCCAGGCCGGTGCGCCGCAAATTTTCGCGCCAAGACGCAGATAGCCCTTCACCAGCGGCGGCGGTGCGACGTCCGCGCCTGTTTGCAGCTCGTCGACCGGCAGCGGCGTATGCGCAAACGCGCGATATTCCGGCGTCGTCAGCGCATTGTCGCGCAGCGAGCAATACAGATTCGCCGCGTAGTGACCGCCGTCGACCATCGCGACGCTCGCGCAGCCGAGCATCGTTTCGTAGCCGTTGTGCTTCATGTACGCGGCGAGGCCCGCCCACAGCGACATGATCACCGAGCCGCTGCGGTAGTCCGGGTGCACGCATGAACGGCCGACTTCGACCATCTTGGCGCGCAGGTGCGTGAGACGCGATACGTCGAACTCGCTCTCCGCATACAGACGGCCGATACGCGCGGCCTGATGCGGCGGCAACGCGCGATAGGTGCCGACAACTTTCAGCGTGTCGAGATCGCGCACCAGCAGATGATCGCAATACGAATCGAACGAATCGACGTCGAGACCGGCGGGGCCCGTCAGGCGGGCACCCATTTCATCGGCGAACACCCGGTAGCGCAGCCGCTGGGCCTCGCGCAGTTCTTCGTCGGTACGTGCCCATGTGACTTGCAGGCGATGCTGGGCGGTGACCGTCTCTTCGGCGCGCGGCAGACGGCGCAACTCGAAGATCGAAGCGAGGGGCAGGGTGGGCGTCGGCAGTTCTCGCATGTGGCGTCCTGGTCGAAAAAAGGGAGATTTCTTTTTTCGCCAATGTAGTAACGCCTGGTGACGATCGCATGGCAAAGTCGTGACGATTGGATGACTGCCCGTAAGCTGCGGGCTCGCGGCTTGTCATGTCACGCGGATGTGTTGTGCCGGCGCGACCGTGTGTGGCCGCGCCTGGGGTAGCGTTCGAGGCCGCGCCGCGCAGGCTCAGATCAAATCGGGACTCATCGCCGCGCGCAGTACGGCCTGTTCGTCGCCGTTGCGTTCACGGTTGGAGATCCACCACACACCGGCCTTCTTCAGCGGCCAGCTCGCTTCGCTGTTGGCGAGCAGCAGGGCTGCGACGTGGCCGAGGGTCGGCTGGTGGCCGACGATCACGACGGTTTGCGCGATGCCTTCGGGCCAGCCGGCGGCGGTGAGCACGTCGTTGGCGCTGGCGTTGGGGGCGAGCTCACGCACCACGCGATACTGGTCGCTCAAGGTTTCGGCGGTCTGGATGGTGCGCACCGCGGGGCTCGCGAGAATCACCGCGTCCTCGGGCAGGCGGGTGCGCAGCCATTTGGCGACGTTCTGTGCCTGTTTGCGGCCCTTCGTGGTGAGCGCGCGGGCGAGATCGCTCGGGGCGACATCTTCGGCTTCGGCGTGACGCCAGAGGATCAGATTCATGCGTGTCTCCTTGACTCTGGTTGCGGTGGGGAAAGCGGCGCCGGTGTTTCGATCACTGTCGCATGCGGGCTTGCGATGCCGCAAGGCAATGGCCCGGGCGGGTTGTATAAGCGACAGCGTATATCGAAGAAGTCCGCTGGATTTCGCTAGCGATTCGCCGCACGTCAAACGCTGCCCGCAGCGCGCTCAAACGTCCAAACAGACGCCACAATGCCCAAAATGCGGCCCAAAAGCAAAAACCCGCGAAGCCGGAGGCGACGCGGGTTTCGTAATGCTTTCGTGGTCGGAGCGATAGGATTCGAACCTACGACCCTCTGATCCCAAATCAGATGCGCTACCAGGCTGCGCTACGCTCCGACGAATCCGAGATTCTACGTGGCATTGGGTGCCAGAGTCAATGGTGAATTGCGTCGGACTGAAAACGGAGCGCAAAGGCGCATGTCCGCATGCCTATATGCGTCCTATCAACAGCAACCCGATCACGATGATCGACGCGACGCCGGCCACGCCGGAGGGCATCGCGTGGCGATGCCGGCAAGACCGTATCAATGCGCGGTCGCGGTGCTTGTTTGCCGCCTGTTGGAGAGATTGAAGCCCGTGCGCCACAACAGCGCTGCGGCGTGCATCAGCGCGCGACGGTCGGCGGCCGGCAGATCGTCGCGGCGGTTAAGACAGTCGGCGAGCCCGAGGATCGCGCTGTCGACCGTCAGCGCGTCGCCTTCGTGAAGCGCGACGTGCCGGATTTCCCAAACGATCTTATCGAGGCTGCTGCCGCTCATCCTGCTCATGGCTACCCCATCCCTTGCGCGTCGCTGTTAGTGTTCTTTCGAGTGTGCGAGCGCAGTGTATCGGCGGCTTAATAGCCGGAATGTGCGCAAGCGCACAAACGCACGAGCGGGTGGTTCTTCCTCAATGCCGGCGATGCATCCAGTCCGGCAGGTGCTGATGAGTCAGCCAGTGGTGCAGCATGCCTTCGCCGTCGTGTTCGCGCCGGTAGGTTCTCATTTCGAAAATCGACAAGGCGAGCAGCACGAGTAGACCAATTCCGAGTCCGACCAGACCCGCGATCGATTCAGCGTCCATAGCAGTCTCCTTTGATGATGCAGCCATGCCTCCATAGTAGGACACGCGTAACGAAATGGGAGGGGGGAGGCTGTGTGCCGGGGAACCGTGGATTACGCTTTGCAGGTAGACTCTTGGCGCTTTGCCGCCGCTATGTTCATTCTGCCTTGAGAGTCTATGAATCGCGTTCTACTGATTGCGCTGTTGCTGGCTGCCGGCCTGACCGGCTGTGCGGACAACCCATCCGGTCATCATGGCGGGCCACCGCCGAAAGATCCGGCCGACTATCACGGAGTGCCAACCGACGACCGGCCGCCTTCGATGATGCCCTCGCCCGCCGCGCCTTGATGGGTTGTGGTCAGCGTGACGCGACCTGCTTGACGGGCCGCTTCGGAAGCCGCGCCGTGCCGGCCGGGCTCGCTGCTTCAAGGAGAAAAAGGAAAGACGAAGCGCCGGCGCGGGCACGCCGGCGCTTCTGACCCGCGCAGACTGTTCGCGCGGAGAGCACGGGCTGCAAGCATTCTAGGGCGAGCGGTGTGCCGCATATGTATGCGCTTGTTTCAAGCCGTAACGGCATACTGCACAAACGTTAAATGGGCACGCCTGGCGTCCTTGGCACCTTGGGCAGACCGCGCACGACGCCCGGCAAAAAGCGCGCGAGCGTCGCGCCGCGCGCGGCCATGAAGATCAGCATCGCGGCCCATAAGCCGTGATTGCCGTACAGCGTCAGCAACGCCCACGACGCCGCGACGAACACCGCAAACGACACCGCCATCGACATCATCAATTCACGCGTGCGGGTCGCGCCGATGAACACACCGTCGAGCAGAAAACCCCATACGGAAATCACCGGCGACAGCGCCGCCCACGGCAAATAGGCTTCAGCAGTGGCGCGCACCGCAACCTGATCGGTCAGGCGTTCGACGATCCACGCCCCCGCGCCCCAGTACACCAGCGAGAAACCGACTGCGCCGAGTGCGGACCACAGCGCCGTCACCTTGACCGACTGACGGAACGCGTGCCGGTCGCGTGCGCCGATCGCGGCGCCGACCAGCGCTTCGGCGGCGTGCGCGAAGCCGTCGAGTCCATAGGCCATGAAGGTCTGAAAATTGAGCAGCAGCGCGTTGGCGGCGAGCGTGGCGTCGCCCTGTCTCGCACCGAGATGCGCGAACCAGCCAAACGATGCAAGCAGACACAGCGTGCGCACGAAGATGTCGCGATTCAACGCCACCAGACGCTTGAGGGCCGCCGCGTCGAATAATGCGGCGCGGTTCAGCGCGGGCAGGCCGCGCGGCCGTCCGTGCCACAACAAAGCGGCGCCGAGCACGAAGCCGAGCGCGTCGGCCGTGGCCGTGGCCGCGCCGATGCCGGCTACGCCCCAATCGAATACGTACACATACAGCAGCACTGCCACGATGTTCACGCTGTTGATGAACACCTGCGACAGCAGCGCGAGCCGCACCCGCTGCGTGCCGAGCAGCCAGCCGAGCACGACGTAGTTGGCGAGGGCGAGCGGCGCGGCCCAGATGCGCGCGTGGCAGTAGATCTGTGCGTGGCGCTGTACCGCGTCGCTGCCGCCGAACGCGCGCAACGCGTAGCCGATCAGCGGTGCTTGCAGCAGGAGCAGCGCCGCGCCGATCGCGGCCGCCAGCAACAGCGCGCGCACGACGTTATTGCGCAACTCGGCCTGGTCGCCCGCGCCATGTGCTTGCGCGACGAGCCCCGTGGTGCCCATGCGCAGGAAGCCGAAGCCCCAGAACACGAAGTTGAAGAACAGACCGCCGAGCGCGACGCCGCCGAGATACGACGCGCCGTCCAGATGTCCGGCGACGGCCGTATCGACCGCGCCGAGGATCGGTTGCGTCAGATTGGCGAGGACGATCGGAAACGCCAGCGTCAGCACGCGCCGATGCCAGTGTATTGGCACCGCGGGCACGGCGGACGCTGCCGCGTCGAGCACCCCCGCGCCGGGCGCGGTCTCGCTCAACTACGTTCCTGCACACAGACCCACGGCGACACGACCACCGCCCACAGGTCGGGATCGCGCGCGGCGAAATCGGCGGCGGTCTTCGCCTGCACGCGTTCGACGAGGCCGGACGACAGCCATTGCGTGACTTGCGTGGCGTCGTCGCTGGCGATTGCTTCGGCGACGCTGACCAGATCGAGGTCGCGCGCGACGCGCAGCAGCATGCCGCGCGCAAAAAAGCGTTCGAGTTCGGTCCAGCCGATTTTGGCGGTTTCCGCGAGCAGCTTGGCGTACAGCGGGCTATGAGAGGCGTCGTTGGAAGTCATTGTGGGCGGGGTTTCTGACGGGCCGTTACTATAAACCAAAGGCGACGACCGCCATGGCGGCACGCGTTCCGGTACGCTTAGGATCTTTCGATTTTTATTCTCCACCTTCATGTCACAGGATTCAACGGCGCCGGTTTCGGGCGCGCAAGCTCACGTGGTAACCGACGCGACGCTCACGCGCGCCGACGTGGAGCGCCTCGTCGCGCTCAGCAAGGAGCCACTGCATTTCACCGACTGCGATTTCGAAGGTGCCGATCTGTCGCGACTCGATCTGCGCGGCGCCGAGTTTCATCGCTGCACGATCGTCGAGACTTCGTTTTTCGGCGCGATGCTGTCGCATAGCCGCTGGGTCCGGTGCCGCGGCCGCGAGGCGGATTTTGCGTCGGCTGATCTGGTCGATGCGGCGTTCCAGTCGAGCGATCTGAACAACACCGGCTGGCGGCGCGCGAAGCTTGCGTCGGCGTCGTTTCACAGCTGCAAGCTGACCGGCGCGAATTTCGAAGGTTGCGCGGCGCTGGGCTTGAGCTTTGTTGAGACCTTGCTGGTGGGGGCGCATTTACGCGGGCTGTCGTTTCGCAAGGCGACGCTGCAACAACTCGATTTCTCCGACGCCGATCTCGCCGGGGTCGATTTCCGCGAGGCGGTTTTCGACGGCGGCAGTCTGAAGGACGCGCATCTGAAGGGCGCGCGCTTTGAGGGCGCAGACTTGCGCGAGGCCGATCTGAGCGGCGTGCGGCTCGTCGATGCCGGGCTCTTCAAAGGCGCGACGATTTCACATCAGCAGGCGGCCGTGCTGGTGACCGAACTCGGCTTGCGAGTCATGTAAGCGACGGTTTTAAGCCGGCCGATTTTAGCCGTTCGGCCGGCTTGAACGAATGACCGGCAATGCCTATGATCCATTTCATCGAATGAATAAAAATGCCTGATTGGTTGGTGCGGGATTTGTCGGTGGATTTAAAAATTTAAATATCTTCGCTATTCTCGAATTTATGGTGTGGAGGCGGTGGCTTATTTGCGCCGCCTGAATACCAATTAATAGCTCCGTATGGTGCGTTGGCGCACCAAAGGCACGTCACGTGCAGGGCATCGGAATCATGCCAGGCGGGGTTAGTTTGAATCGGCCAGGCGCCTTTCGTCAGGATTATTGAGATAATCGGGGGAATGCTTGCTGTGCTTGGCTTTGCCAGTCGATTGAGGATTTTCGTCTGCTGATTTTATGGCGTTTTGTGCGGCGACATTTAACACATTTATTCTTCTTATTTTATTGATTCCGGCATCGCATAATGCGGGCTCCGTACGCCGCATCACATTGCATGCGAAATTAATAGATTGCGCGAGTATAGGCGGATTGTTAGATTTCCTTCTGGCGCATGGTGAACCGGTCCTTTGCCGATATGCGCCGAACCCCCGTTAGCCCGGCCTCGTGCCGGGCTTTTTTTATCCGCTCCACTATCGATGCGCACGCGCGCGCGGCCGGCTTGCTGTCACTGTTTGCAGCGCACTACCATCGACCGGTTCTTCACGTTCGCACCGAAGATCCCGCCGATCGAGCCACCTGAGGTGGCACCGTTGTCGACGTCCTTCGAAACGACGTCGTAGCCGTAGTTGCCGCAGACTTCGCCGGCGCGCTTGTAGCACTCGGCCCAGCTTGAGCTCGCGTCGCTACCGCTGCAGTTGATCGCGAAGCCGGTGTCGCCGCTGGGCAGATAAGTCATCGTGGTGGTGCTGGAGCAGCCGCTGAGGCTGCCGAGCGCCAGCACGCCGAGGCCAACCGCCGCGGCCATGGCCACCGACGCAAATGCGCTCTTCATTGCAGATTCCTTACAAATAACAAGAACGACGTGGCGGTTGGCCACGTCGCGTATCAGATTGAGCGTTTTATAGCATGTTGGGTTCCCCGGGGCCCCGGTTGCAGTCCGCCGTGCCCGGCGCCGCTAACGCGTGGATAACGGGCCACGAACGACCCGCTAATGGCCCGACCCGCTAGCGAGCAGGTAGTGCGCGCGACGGATCGATCGAGCGGCCCTGATAGCGCAACTCGAAGTGCAGCATCACGCGGTCGGTGTCGGTGTCGCCCATCTCGGCGATCTTCTCACCGCGCGCGACCGTCTGACCTTCCTTCACTAGCAGCACGCGGTTGTGCGCGTAGGCCGTCAGATACTCGGCGTTGTGCTTGAGAATCAGCAGGTTGCCGTAGCCGCGCAGGCCGTTGCCGGCATAGACCACCGTGCCCGCCGCCGCGGCCACCACGGGGGTGCCCGACGCAGCCGAAATATCGATGCCCTTCGAATTGGCGCCGTCGAAGCTTCGTATCACCGTGCCGTCGGCCGGCCATACCAGCGAGATCGACGAAGCCGGCGCGGACGACGGCGAACTGTCGGCGGGCGCTGCGCGTGGCGTGGCCGAAGCGCTTGCGCTCCCGCCACCGCTGCTGCGTACAGCGCCGCTCGTCGCTGCCGCGTTGCCCGGTGGCGCCACGCGCAACACCTGACCGACCTCGATGCTGTCCGGGTTCGTCAGATTGTTCCAGCGCACGATGCTTTGCACCGACTGCCGGTTGCTGCGTGCGATCTTCGAGAGCGTATCGCCCCGTTCCACGCGGTAGAACCCCGGACCCACCGTCGCAGACCCGCAGGCGGTAAGCACTGCCAGTAACGACGCGCAGGCAAGCCGCTTCATCATTCTTGTTGTGTCAAACATTGGACCTCGCAAAGCGCTGCCACGCGCCGATCCCGATCACGCGGCAGGTAGATGCAAAAGCTGTCGATTCTAACGGTTTTGCGTTGCAGCATCCGAAAAACGGGTTGCAGCGCGTGGATGGGGCCGCAATCAGCTAAGCGCGCTAACGCTGATGCGCAACGCAGCCGTCTCGCTTTGACCGGGTTCGAGCCAGCGCAAGCCCATGCCGTTGTGAATCGCATCCGGCAGCCCCAGCCATGGCTCGACGCAGTAGAAATCCGAGCCGGGGGCTTCGGTCCATGTCGTCACTGCATACCAGGGCGCCGAGTCCGGGCGTTGCAGGTCGATCGTGATGACCCGGTTCAGGCCGGGCGCGACGAGGCGTACGGGCCGATCAGGCGCGCCGTCGAGACAATGGAAGCGGTCGAGAATGCGCGCCTCGTCGAGCGTATAGTGCGTCTCGCCCGGCTCGGCCGCGCTGATCGAGCCGTCGTCCTGCTGATAGCGCCGTTCGGTGCGCGGCAGTTCCAGTGAGGTCTCGCCGCGCTGGGTGTGCGGCAGCGTGAAATAGAAATGGTGGCCGGCGTAGTAGGGCAGCGGCGCGTCGCCGGTGTTGGCGGCGGTCAGCGTGACTTCGAGCGTGCGCGCGTCGATCAGGCTGTACGCGGCTTCAAAACGGAAGCCGAACGGATAGCCGCTGCGGGTCGCGTCGCTGTCGGTCAGGATCATGCGCAGACCGGCGCCGTGCCCGTCCGCGTGAGCCTCGAATGGCAGGTCGCGTGCAAAGCCGTGCATCGGCAACGCGCGCACCGTACCTTCGGCGTCGCGCCAATAGCCGATCTTGCCGTCGACGCGATGCCGTCCGAGAAACGGAAACAGCAACGGATTGCCACCGCGGATCCTGGCGGGCTGGCTCCAGTCGGCGTGCTCGGGCCAATGGATCACCGGTTCGCCGTCGACGGTCCACGACAGCAGCCGGCCGCCGGCTTGTGGCGCGAAACGGAGCACGGAGGCGTCCTGGGCAATCTCGAGAATGTCCTGTTGCGGGGAGAGGGGCATGGTCGATGGGCCTGGTTGGTAATGGTTAATTGCGGGTTGATAGCAGGTTAATAGCGGGTCGAGAGCGCCGGAACGCGCGAACACAAAGCGGGCGCGACGGCGAATCCAACTCGCGGCTGGACCCGGCGGCAAGCGCCACGCGAGACGAAGATTCTGCGCTGCTTCGCGCTACGGGGAAACCCTTCTCGGGAAATTGCGGGTGTCGCAGACGCGCCATCCTTGCCGATAATCCGTCTGACTGCCCGGTGTCTTCGACTGCCGGGCGAGACCGGCTCAGGAGGCATTATGGATCTCGCAATGGCAATGGCTGTGTCTTTGTTCGGCATGTTCGCAGCAAGCACGGTCTACTTTTTCTACAAGCTCGAACGCTGATCCTACTGTCCTGTTTCGCCATCCACCGGTCCGTTCATTGCGAGCCGGGCGTTTGAGCGCACCGAATTCCGTATGAAACATAGGGCCGCCGCCACAGCGGCCCTATTTGTTTATCTGCCGCGTAACAATGGTTTCGAGTTGTGACGCGGTGCATCAAAATTTTCCCAAACGCGGTTCAAAAGCTTGGCGGTGTCATTGCAGCCAGGCATAATCGGTGCGCTTTGACGCGCCGGTTCTATCGTTTCGCGGCGCGCTGTTCCCCGACACTTTCCTTACGAAGAGGACCGCCGCGTGAACCTATCGTTTCTGATTTTCCTAAGCGTGTTGCAAGGCGTCACGGAACTGTTTCCGGTTAGCAGCCTCGGCCATACCCTGCTCGTGCCCGCACTGTTCGGCATGCATATCGACAAGCACGCGCCCCAGTTGCTGCCGTTCCTCGTCGCGTTGCACCTCGGTACCGCGCTCGCGCTGCTGTGGTACTTCCGCAAGCGCTGGTACGCACTGGTGCGCGGTTTCTTCGCGTCGTTCGGCGGCCGTCCCAACGACGATGCGCACCTGATGTGGGCGCTCATCATCGGCACGATTCCGGCCGGTCTGGTCGGGCTGCTGCTGGAAAAGCGGCTCGAGCGGCTCTTTCACGATCTGCGCATCGTCGCGATCGCGCTGATCGTCAACGGCGTGCTGCTGTGGTTCGGCGATCGTCTGCAACGCTCGCGTGCGCATCAGCCGCCGGAGAAGCTGACCTTCCGTCAGGCGTTTTTCGTCGGGCTGGCGCAGATCGGCGCGCTGATCCCGGGCTTTTCGCGCAGCGGTCTGACGATGATCGCCGGCAATGCGGCCGGCCTGACGGCAGACAAGGCCGCTGAGTTTTCGTTTTTGCTCGGCACGCCGATCATCTTCGCGGCCGGCGTTCTCGAATTGCCGAAGCTGTTCCACGCGCCGGGCCAACTCGCCGATGCGCTGCTGGGCGGCGTGTTGACCGCGATCGCGGCTTATCTCAGCGTGCGTTTCCTGATGCGCTATTTCGAAGGCCGCGGACGTCTGGCCTCGTTCGGCGTGTACTGTGTGATCGCGGGGATCGGGTTCCTCGGCTGGTTCATGTTGCATCCGCAGCCGGTTTGATTGCATTCGATTCGCCTGCTGCGTGCTGGCGGGCGAGAATCGATCGGTTATAATCCGGGCCCGGCGCAACCTGCCGGGCCCGTTTGTTTTCGTGACATGACATGACGACGACTGCTGAGCATGGTTGAGATTTCCAGTCCCGGCCCGGTCAGTTACAATTTCGGTATCCCGCGAACCCTGCGGCGCGCGCTGTAGCGTGCAGGGCACAGGTTGCCAAAGCCCGAGAGCGGGTTCTCATTGCGGGTGATGCACATCGTAAGTTGGTGTGGCATCGCCTCTCTTCATTACGGCAGTAGCTCAGCTGGATAGAGCATCGGCCTTCTAAGCCGAGGGTGGGGGGTTCGAGTCCCTCCTGCCGTACTTCAAATGCTCGCACCGCGGTCCGCGGTGCTTCAGAGCCTTCTTCTCCCGAGCGTGTGTTCTTGCCGCCGATGGCTTCACGATGCCGGTTGCACGTCGATCGAATCGACGCGATCCGGATAGAACGCCAGATGCTGCGCAATCTCCTTTACCGCCGCGTACGGCGACTCGTACGTCCACACTGCATTCACCGCGCGCTCGCCGCCCACGGGAATGCTGTAGTACGCGCAGTCGCCCTTATACGGGCAATAGGTCGCGTGATCGGTGCGTTGCAGCAGCGCCATCTCGACGTCCTTGCGCGGAATGTAATACACGGGCGGATACGACGCTTCGCGCAGCGTCAGCGCATCGCGCGTGTCGGCGATCACGCGGCCGGCTACGGTCACGACCACGCGGGCTTTGCTCGGCTCGATCGTAATCGGATGATCGGGACCGGGGACCTTGATGGTTTTTTCAGTCATGCTGTCGAACTCCTTGGTGAGTGGGCCAGGCCTGTAACACGCTGCTTGAAGTTTCGAGCCGCCATCGACGGGAACGATCGCGCCTTTGCTGGAAGCATACGCCGGGTAACGACGGCGCGTTTGGGGCTCGGCTTGTGTCCCTGCTCGCGTCATGGCTTACGTCCGGCACGAGCGCGCCACCCCGCCCCCCGCGCGACGAAAACAAAAAAGGGCAGCCGAAGCTGCCCTGTCAAAGCCGCGCCGTCAGGCGGACTGTTGCCTGGCGATTATTGCTTGATGTTCAGCGCGGCCGTCAGATCGCCCATCGGCTTGGCGCCGTTGCTGACCAGCGCGGCGTCGCGAGCCGAGATGCCCGGCAGCGTCGGCAGCGAGAAGCGGTGCGTGATGAAGCGCAGGATCGACGTCGTGTCGTACTGCGTGTGATCGACGAAACCCTTCTTCGCGTACGGCGAGATGATCAGCGCCGGAATCCGCGTGCCCGGACCCCAGCGATCGCCTTTCGGCGGCGCCACGTGATCCCAGAAGCCGCCGTTTTCGTCGTACGTGACGACCACCAGCATGTTGTTCCACTGCGGGCTCTTCTGCAGATGCGCGATCACGTCGGCGATGTGCTGGTCGCCCGACGCCACGTCGGTGTAACCCGGGTGCTCGTTCAGGTTGCCCTGCGGCTTGTAGAACGACACTTGCGGCAGCGTGCCGGCGTCCACGGCCTTGATGAACTCGGAGCCGGCCATGCCGCCGTCGAGCAGGTGCTGCGCGCGGTTCGCGGTGCCCGGTGCGAGATCGGCGAAGTAGTTGAACGGCTGGTGATGCGGCTGGAAGTTCGGCGCCGTCAGATTCGGGCCGTAGATCACGTTCGACGTGCCGGTTTGCGTCGCCGACAGCGCCGCGCCCCATGCGCCGCCGTACCATGCCCACGATACTTGCGCGTTGTTCAGCAGGTCGCCGATGTTCTGCTGCGTCTGCGCCGGCAAGGTGGTGACGAGGCTCGGATCGGCCAGCGTGGCGTCGCCGCCAGAAGCCGCCTTATTGCCGCTCGGCTGAAACGGCGGCTGCATCGTGTTGATCGCGTAGAAGTCAGGCGTGAGGTTGCCCGAGAGCACATATTTCGGCGGACCGCTCAGCGCCGAAGCCGGTGAATTGGCCGCGAGCTTCAGCGTGACGCCGTCGCTTTCCACCGCCGAGATCGATACCGCCGCCGGGCTCTTGTCCGCGTTCGGATAGGTCGGCGTGCATGAGCAAATCAGCCACTGGTGGTTCAGGAACGAGCCGCCGAACGCGCCCATGAAGAAGTTGTCGGCCAACGTGTATTGCTGCGCGATCTTCCACAGCGGCAGCTTGTCGGCGTTGAGCGTGTAGTGGCCCATCACGAGGCCGCCGGAATCCGCCCATGCGGCGAACTTGTCGTTCTTGCCGCCGTTGATCTGCATCTGGTTCTCGTAGAACCGGTGGTACAGGTCGCGCGTCGTGGCGGTGATCGGCGTGTTGAAACCGTTCGGATCGTCGATGGCGAACGGGCTGTTCGGCAGGTTGGCGGTCATGGCCTGCGTCACCGCCGGCGTCACGCCGGTTTGCGTCAGGCCGTTCCATACCTGCGGCAGCGTCGCGAGCGGTGTGCCGCTCCGGTCGACCTGCGTTGCGCTCGCCGCCGTCACGTTCTGCAAGCCGTTGGCGCCCGGGAAATTGCCGTACAGATTGTCGAAGCTGCGGTTTTCCGCGTAGATCACCACGACAGTCTTGATCGACGTGATGTCCGGCTGCGTGACTTCGCTGCCGCCGCATGCATACAGGCTCAGCGCTGCGGCGATCGCGACAGGCGTCGCGCAGATCAGTTTCTTGTTCATTGGGTATGTTTTCTCTCTCGCATTGGGGACCGGCTTGTCCAGTGCTTACACGGATGGCCACGGACGAAAGTTTCGCAAGGGAATTTGACAGAGAGATGTAATTAATTACGAATGCATTCGTTCCAAGGTTTTTCGTCGGCTATATGTCATTTAAACGACATGTCGATGAAATACGCTCGCGCACTTCAACATCGAAAGCACTCACATCATTCTTATGCGGCTTGGTCTGACGGGGATTCGGGAAAGAGCGGTTCGGCTGGCGGCGCGGCGTCTTGTGCGGCCGGCTGGGGTTGGCGCCGCGCTGGCGATGGCAATGACATTGGCGGCGTGCGATGCACGGGCGCCGTCGGCCGGCGGGGCGGCTGCTGTGGTGTCGGATGTGGCTGCAAGCGCGTCGCTCGCCTCGGCGCCCGCGGTCGCTGCCGCACCGGCGGCGGCCTCGGTGGTGCAAGCGGCCGCGCATGACGGTGGCCAGACCCGCGCGCAAGTTTACGAATCGGTGCGCCAGATGACGGCGCTCGGCAAGCGGCTGTTCTCCGACGCGTCGCTGTCCGGCTCGGGCAAACTGGCGTGCGCGTCGTGCCACAGTCCCGATCACGGGTTCGCGCCGGCCAATTCGCTGTCGGCGCAACTCGGCGGCAGCGATATGCACCGCACCGGCATGCGCGCCGCGCCCACGCTCAAGTACCTGCAATCGGTGCCTGCATTCGCCGAGCATTATCACGAGTCGGATGACGAAGGCGACGAAAGCGTCGATGCGGGTCCGACCGGCGGTTTGACGTGGGACGGCCGGGTCGACCGCGGTGCGGACCAGGCACGGATTCCGCTGTTGTCGTCGTTTGAAATGGGCAGCTCGCCGCGGAAGATCACGGCCGCCGTGAAAGCCGCGCCGTACGCCGACGCCTTCCGCGCGGCATTCGGCGAGCACATTTTCGACAATGACGACGCTACCTTCAAAGCCGTGCTGCAAGCGCTGGAAACCTTCGAGCAAACGCCGGAGCTTTTCTACCCGTACACCAGCAAATACGACGCGTATCTGGCCGGCAAAGCGCAACTGACCCAGGCCGAACTGCACGGCCTGCAACTCTTCAACGACGAAAAGAAGGGCAATTGCGCGAGCTGCCATATCAGCCAGCGCAGCAGGGACGGTGCACCGCCCCAGTTCAGCGATTTTGGTTTGATCGCGATCGGTGTGCCGCGCAACTGGGCGCTGCCGGTGAACCGCGATCCGCATTTCTACGACCTCGGCGCCTGCGGGCCGGAGCGTACCGATCTGAAGGGGCGCGACGAGTTTTGCGGCATCTTCCGTACGCCGACGCTGCGCAACGTCGCGTTGAAGAAGAGCTTCTTCCACAACGGTATTTATCATTCGCTGGACGAGGCGGTGCGCTTTTATGCCGAGCGCGATACGAATCCGGAGAAGTTCTATCCGGTCTCGAAGGGGAAAGTGCAGAAGTTCGACGATTTGCCGCAGCGTTACTGGGCCAATCTGAATACCGAGCCGCCATTCGATCGCAAGCCGGGCGACAAGCCGGCGCTCGACGAGGCCGAGATCAAGGACGTGGTGGCGTTTTTGAATACGCTGACCGATGGATACAAGCCGGCCGCGCAGTGAACACGATCCGGGCGGCTTGGGCCGCCGCCCGGGTCGCGTTCAACTGCCTGTGCCCGTGAGTATCAGATAGCAGCCGACCAGCAGCAGCGCAAACGATGCGAGCAGACAAGCGGTGCCGACCCGTGTCAGCAGATTTGGCCAGCGTGCGCGCGGTAATCCGTCCATACGCACGATGCGCCGCGCGAGACCTGGATCGCGGCGGATGGCAACCGGCATGAGCGCCACGCAAAGCAGCGCGAGGACGACGGTGAAAGTTTCGAGGGCGAACGAGATATCCATGATGAGCTGTTTGAAGCTTGATCTGCGCTGATGCGCAACAATCAATCTTAAGCAGGCTTTTCCTACGAAGGTATGAGACTTGTCCTAAAACACTGAGCAGAACGGCGTGCCCGTTTGTGCCGGCTCGGCGTCAATCGGCAGCCGCGGGTTGTCTCGCGCGGGCACTCCCGGCGGGGCGCCATGCTATGCTTTTGGGGTCCAGATCACGAGCAGAGGCTTGCGCGCTTGTGACCGCCCGAATCACGCTTCGAGGAGAACCCTTCATGTCGATGCGAACCCGTGCTCTCTTTCATCTGACCGTCGGCGACCTGCCGCCTGGTGGCGCGATCAGCGCGCAAGCGGCGAACCGCGGTTTTCTGAACGACACGCCGCTCAGCGGGATGAAACAGCGCGACGTCGACTCGATCAATGCAGCCGTGATCACCGCGCTGAACACCGGGCAGGACGGCGAAAGCGCGGACTGGATTAACGAAGGCGCCGGCAACAGCGTGAAAATCGACGCCGTGATCACTGTCGCGAGCACGGCTAAGGACGGCGATCGTACCTGCCGCGACGTGGGCGTCGTGTTGGACGCGAAAGGGCAGTCGGTGAGCCTGCGTCCGCAGTTGTGCAAGCAGGGCAGCGGCGCCTGGCAATTGCAGAAAAAGCACTGGGCATGCAGGCCGGTATGACGAGGCGCGTGGCCTCGCGGCCGGCGCTGTTCGGAGCCGTGCACCCGCCCGATGGCGCGGTGCGGCGATGAGCGCGCGGGTCGTGTCGTGCGGCGTCGTGCTGCTCGATCCGGATGGCCGGGTGCTGCTCGCGCACGCCACCGAAACGTCGCATTGGGATATTCCGAAAGGACACGGGGAAGAGGGCGAGGCGCCGCGCGTCACCGCGCTGCGCGAGATGGTCGAGGAGACCGGAATGGCGATTGCGGCCGAGCGCCTGAACGATCTCGGCCTGTTCGTCTATCGGCGTGACAAGGATCTGCATCTGTTTGCCGCTCGCGCCACCGCCGGCGAACTCGATCTGTCTTCGTGCATTTGCACGTCGTTGTTTCCGCGCCGCTCGGACGGCACGCTGATTCCCGAAATGGATGCGTACCGCTGGGCCGCGCCGGACGAAGTCGAACGGTATGCGAGCCGCAGCCTCACAAGGCTCTTTCAAACCACGCTTTCGCTCGCGGACCTGCATCGCTCGCTGTAGCGGCAGCCGTGCGGGCGGTCCCACGCCCCGGCTGCCCGGCGCTTCAGTCGAGCGCGCGGTCGTTCGGATGAGCGAACAGCGCGCGGTTTTGTTCCGACAGCGGAAAATTCAGATTGATGCCGTGCGGCGGAATCGGCTGCGTGAACCACAGCTTGTACAGACGTTCCGCGTCGCCGGACGTCTGGCCGCGCGCGATCACCCCATTCACCAGATTGCGGAACGGCTCGTCGCCCTTGCGGAACATGCATGCGTAGACTTCATAGCCGAGCGGCGTGCCGGTCACCACGAAGTCTTCGGGGTGCGGGTCGGTCGATTTGAAACCGTACACGATCGGCTCGTCCATCACGAAGGCCACCGCCCGCTCATCCTTGAGCGCGTCGAATGCTTCCTGATGATCGCGCGCGCTGGTGATGCGCATGTTTAGATGTCTATCGGTGTTCAGGCGGCGCAGCAGGCGTTCGTCGGAGGTGCCGGCGGTCGTGACCACCGTCTTGCTGGCTAGATCCTGAAAGTCCGTGATGCCGCTGCCCTTGCGCGCGATCATGCGCACCGCGTACTGGAAGAAGCTGTTCGAGAAAGCGGCCAGATTCTCGCGCTCGACCGTGTGGGTGGTCGAGCCGCACTCCAGATCGATCTGATTGTTCAGCAGCATCGGCGTGCGGTTCGACGAGGTCACGGTGATTTCGTGCACCTTCAACTGCGGCATGCCGAGCGTCTTCCTGATTTCATCGACGATCTGCAGCGCGATAGTCTGCGAGTAGCCAATCGTCTGCTTGCCGTCGAAGTAGGAGAAGGGAATCGATGCTTCGCGCACGCCGAGCACGACCACGCCGTCGTCGTGGATTTTCTTCAGCGTGCCGGTCAGCTCGTCGGCGTGAGCGGTGCATGTAAGCGACGCCGCGCCGCACATAAGCAGCGCCACGAGCGCACCACGTGCTCCGCATGTGCTAAGTGCCATGCGTGCGGAATGTATTGCAGGAAGTACTGCGGGAACGGTACGCGCGTGACGTGTGCCCCATGCACTCGCCCCGCAGCGGGCTGCAACTTTCATCGGATCTCCCGGACCGGCGCGCACGTATGCCGCGCTGTCACTGTCGATGGAACGTGATGCAACGAAACGGCGCGCACCTCGCTCACAAGATGCACGCCGTGTTCAACTCCAGATCTTCTATAAGCGAAAAGCCGTTCCAGCTTACGCCGGCTTGCCCCAACTGTCGCGCAGACTGACGATGCGATTGAATACGGGTTTGCCCGGTTTCGAATCGACGCGGTCGGCGACAAAGTAGCCGTGGCGCTCGAACTGATAGCGCTGTTCCGGCAGCGCGTCGCGTGCGCCAGGTTCCAGGTAGGCATTGACCACGCGCTTCGAATCCGGATTGAGCGCTTCGAGGTAGTCGCGGCCGCCCGCGTCCGGTTGCGGTTCCCTGAACAGACGGTCGTAGATGCGCACCTCGGCCGGGCACGCGCCTGCGGCGCTGACCCAGTGGATGTTGCCCTTCACCTTGTAGTTGTTCGCGCCTTCGGTGCCCGATTTGCTGTCCGTGAAGTAGTTGCAGTGGACTGCAACGACGTTGCCGTTCTCGTCCTTTTCAGCGCCCGTGCATTCGATCACGTAGCCGTAGCGCAAGCGCACCTTGTTGCCTGGGAACAGGCGGAAATAGCCCTTCGGCGGCGCTTCGGTGAAGTCGTCGCGCTCGATCCACAGTTCGCGGGAGATCGGGAATTCGCGCACGCCGTGTTCCGGATGGTGCGGATGCACCGGCGCGTTGCAGGATTCGGTGACGCCTTCGGGGAAGTTGTCGATGATCAGTTTGATCGGGTCGAGCACAGCCGCGATGCGCGGCGCCTTTTCATCCAGATCGTCGCGCAGCGCGCCTTCGAACACGCTCATGTCGATCCACGAATCGACCTTGGTGACGCCGATGCGCTCGCAGAACAACTGGATGCCCTCCGGCGTGAAACCGCGCCGGCGCAGGCCGACGATGGTCGGCATACGCGGGTCGTCCCAACCGTCGACGTGGCCTTCGGTCACCAGTTGCAGCAGCTTGCGCTTGCTGGTGATCGCGTAGGTCAGGTTCAGGCGCGAAAACTCGATTTGTTGCGGCAGCGGGCGCGTGAAAATGCCGGCTTCGGCCAGCTCGTTCAGAATCCAGTCGTACAGCGGACGGTGGTCTTCGAATTCGAGCGTGCACAGCGAATGCGTGATGTTTTCCAACGCGTCCGAGATGCAGTGCGTGTAGTCGTACATCGGGTACACGCACCATGTGTCGCCGGTGCGGTAATGATGCGCGAAGCGGATCCGGTAGATGACCGGATCGCGCATATTGAAGTTCGGCGACGACATGTCGATCTTCGCGCGCAGCACGTGCTCGCCTTCCTTGAACTCGCCGGCTTTCATGCGGCGGAACAGGTCGAGGTTGTCCTGCACGGAACGATCGCGGAACCGCGACGGCGTGCCGACTTCGGTTGCCGAGCCGCGGTTCGCGCGCATTTCTTCGGCCGACTGGCTATCCACATACGCCTTGCCGCGCTCGATCAGCAGCTCGGCGAATTCGTACAGTTTGTCGTAGTAGTCGCTTGCGAAGTAGAGCTGTTCCTTGCCGTCTTTGTCCCACTCGAAGCCGAGCCAGCGCACGGAATCGATAATCGAGTCGACGTATTCGACGCTTTCCTTTTCCGGATTCGTGTCGTCGAAACGCAGATGGCACACGCCGCCGTAGCTGCGCGCCACGCCGAAATTCAGGCAGATGCTCTTTGCGTGACCGATATGCAGATAGCCATTCGGCTCAGGCGGAAAGCGCGTTTCTACGCGTTGGCCCCACTTGCCGGTGCGGTTATCGTCGTCAATGATGTTGCGGATGAAATTGGATGCCGCTGGCGCGTCGTTGCGTTCGGTATTCATGCGAAAAGGTCAAAGTCTGTCGGGGGCGCGCAATGCGCTCACTTATCCGTCAATTCTACCTGACGACTCTCTTCGCGGCAGGCGAATGCGGCGCGCAGCCAACGTTTGAGCGGTTTGGGCGGAATTTCGAGGCCGGGCGACGTGCGGCGAAATGCGGTAGAGGTGCTATAACGACAGGCCACGCCACCCTTGGCCGCCTTGCACGAACGCCTGCCGTTCGTGCAACATGACGCCCTTGGTTCCCGGAGTTTCTCGGATGTCCGTCCCGACGCACGACGCGCCTCGCGCGCCTTTCGCCTCTCTTTCCCTTGCTCGAATCCTGACGGCCGCGGCCGTGTTCGCCGCATTCACCGGCAGTTTCGTCGCCCCGGCGCCGGCGCTGGCGAAAACCGCCACGCCGAAGGCCGTGCTGGACGCGTCGGCGGTGGCCGTGCCGGATCGCTACAGTGCCGACACCGCGCAGCTGATCTTCGCCGCCGGCGGCAACGCGGTGGATGCCGCGGTGGCGATCGCCTTCACGCTCGCCGTGACTTATCCGGACGCCGGCAACATCGGCGGAGGCGGTTTCATGACGGTGTTCATGGACGGCAAACCGTACTTTCTCGACTACCGCGAACGCGCGCCGCAACTGGCGACCCGTGACATGTACCTCGACGACAAAGGCAATCTCGTGGCGGGCATGAGCCTCGTCGGCCATCGCGCGGTGGGCGTGCCGGGAACTGTAGACGGCATGTGGGAAGCGCAGCAGCGTTTCGGCAAGCTGAAGTGGAAGCAGGTGCTGGCGCCCGCGATCCGTTACGCCACCGACGGTTTCCAGGTCGAGCCGTGGCTGCAGAAACGCCACGACGACGCGGCGAAGGATTTTGCCGGCAAAACCAATTTCGATGCCTATTTCTCGAATCTGAAAGCGGGCGTCGCGTTCCGTCAGCCCGAGCTTGCGCAAACCCTGTCGCGCATCGCCAGCGACGGCGGGCGTGAATTCTACGAAGGCCGCACCGCCGATCTGATCGCGCGGCACATGTACGGCCACGGTCTCGTGACCAGACAGGACCTGATTCAATACAAGGCGGTCTGGCGCCAGCCGGTCACGGCAGAGTGGAATGGCTACCGGATCGTCTCGGCGCCGCCGCCGAGTTCGGGCGGCGTCGGACTGATCCAGATGCTGAAAATGAAGACGGATCTGAAGCCGGCCTTCGACGGCCTCGAACTGAACTCCGTGCCGTACATCCACCTGATCGCGCAGATCGAAGACCGCGTATTCGCCGATCGCCAGCAGTACCTGGGCGACCCGGATTCGTACAAGGTGCCGGTCGACAAATTGATCGACGATGCCTACCTCGCGCGACGCGCCGACGAGGTCAAACCCGACGCAGTGCCGGGCGCGACGCCGGTCAAACCGGGCCTTGGCGACACGATGCCGGAAAAAGCGCAAACCACGCATTTCTCGGTGGTCGACAAGTGGGGCAACGCCGTATCGAATACCTACACGCTGAATGGGCCGTTCGGCTCGGGCGTGGTGGTGGACGGCGGCGGCTTCCTGCTGAACGACGAAATGGACGACTTCGTCGTTAAACCGGGCACCGGGAATCAGTTCGGCGTGACCGGCAACGAAGTCAACACGGTAGCGCCGGGGCGCCGGCCGCTGTCGTCGATGGCGCCGACCATTCTGTTGAAGGACGATAAGGTGTCGCTCGTGATCGGCACGCCGGGCGGCTCACGCATTTTCACGTCGATCTTTCAGGTGATGACGAACCTGTACGACTTCAATATGGCGCCTGCCGATGCGCTGGCTGCAATGCGTTTCCATCACCAGTTGCTGCCGCAGAAGACGATCTACTGGGAGCCGTATCATCCGATCACGGGCGAGTTGGCCGAGCAACTGCAAGCGAAGGGCTATACGTTGCAAGGACAGCAGTTCAACGGCGACGTGCAACTGATTCGCGTCGACGGCACGAACCCGGAGCCGGCAGCCGATCCGCGCGGCGTGGGCGTGGGACGTGTGATTCATTGAACTGCGGCTTCGGCCGATCCAAAAAAACGATCTGTGACGGGGAAGGTGATGAGCGGACAAAAAACAGAAGTACTCGTGCTGCCGGGCTACCAGAATTCCGGCGAGGGCCACTGGCAAACGCGCTGGGAAGCGCTCGATCCCGCGTTCGCGCGCGTGCAGATGCCGGACTGGGATCATCCCGCGCGCGGTGTGTGGTGCCGTACGCTCGACGCGGCGGTAGCCGCTGCCGATGCCCCTGTGGTGTTGGCCGCTCACAGCCTCGGCTGTCTGACCACGGTTTTCTGGGCGGCGCAGTACGCCAGCGCCGTGCAGCTTGCGAAGGTAGCGGGTGCGTTGCTGGTGGCCGTGCCCGATCCGTCTGGGGCGCAGTTCCCGCAGGATGCCAGCGGGTTTGGGCCGGTGCCGCTGGCGCGCTTGCCGTTTGCGAGCATTGTCGTCGCCAGCAGCGACGATTCATACGGCGCCGTGCCGTTCTCACAGGCCTGCGCGACGGCGTGGGGCAGCCGCTGGATCGGCATTGGCCCGCGCGGGCATATCAACGCCGACAGCGGGCTCGGCGATTGGGACGAAGCGCTGCGCTGGCTGGCTTCGTTCGGTAAGCCGGCGTGAGCCTCGGCGTGAGTCACCCTTGGCGGGCTGGGCGCGACGAGCGCTGGCCTTGAGTGACTGTGGCGCGCTGCCATGGGTGCCGCCAGGACTGGACGCTCCGGTTCGGACGCCGACACCGCTCCGCTGCCACGCTTAAATCACCGACTGTTCCCGCAACGCCGCGATCCGCGCCTCGTCATAACCGAGCACGTCGCGCAGGATGCGGTCGGTGTGCTCGCCGAGCGTGGGCGGATGGGCAAGCGCCTCGGGCGGCGTGCCGCTCATATTGATCGGATTGCGCACCAGCTTGACCGTGCCTCCTGACGGATGCGGCAGATCGACTCGCATGCCGCGCGCCACCACCTGCTCGTTCTCGAACACCTCGCCCAGATCGTTGATCGGCCCGCACGGCACGCCGGCGGCTTCCAGCGCGGCGATCCATTGCTGCTTGCCCTGCAGGCGGACCATGTCCGCGAGGATCGGCACCAGAATGTCGCGGTGGCGCACCCGAGCCGGGTTGCTCGCGAAGCGTTCGTCGTCGGCCAACTCCGCACGGCCGCCGGCTTCGACAAACTTGCGGAACTGGCCGTCGTTGCCGACCGCGACGATGATCCAGCCGTCGCTGGTCTGGAAGGTCTGGTAGGGCACGATGTTCGGATGTGCATTGCCCCAGCGCACCGGCGGTTGGCCGCTGGCGAGAAAATTCGAATTCATGTTGGCAAGCATCGCCACCTGCACGTCGAGCAGCGCCATATCGATGTACTGGCCTTCGCCCGTGCGGTCGCGATGCGTGAGCGCGGTCAGCACGGCGATGGTCGAATACATGCCGGTCATCAGGTCGGCGATCGCGACGCCGGCTTTCTGCGGGCCGCCGCCCGGCTGGCCGTCGCGCTCGCCGGTAATGCTCATGAAGCCGCCGATGCCTTGCACAATGAAGTCGTAGCCCGCGCGCTGCGCATACGGCCCGGTCTGCCCGAAGCCGGTCACCGAGCAGTAGATCAGATCGGGCTTCACTTTTTTCAGCGACGCGTAATCGAGACCGTACTTCTTCAACTGGCCGACCTTGTAGTTCTCCAGCACCACATCGCTTTGCGCGGCCAGTTCGCGGATGATCCGCTGGCCTTCGGGGGACGCGATATCCACGGTGACCGAGCGCTTGTTGCGGTTTGCCGCGAGGTAGTAGGCGGCCTCGCGCGTATCGTCGCCTTGCGGCGTTTTCAGATACGGCGGCCCCCAATGACGGGTGTCGTCACCGGCCTCGGGGCGTTCGATCTTGATGACGTCGGCGCCGAAATCGGCGAGTGTTTGCGCGCACCAGGGCCCGGCGAGCACGCGGGTGAGGTCCAGCACGCGGATATGACTGAGAGCGCCCATATTCTTCGATGTCTCCTGGGTAGCCGAAGCGGCGCGTGAGGCGCCGTCGATGTGGGCAATCTTAAGCGATTCCCGCGCGGCGGCGCAGTCAGCCGAACGGCATAGGACGAATGACGCGCCTCGCCATGTCCCGCGCTACCCGGCCAAACCTGGCCGAACGGCTAACGGTGCACAACGGGTGCAGGGCGCGCCGCCGCGCACGGGCGCCGATCCCGTATAATCAGTCGTTTAAGAAACAAACAGTTGGCGCATCCCCATGATGCCGCCGGAAACAGTCAGGACCGTCCCCGCACGCTATGAAAGCCGCCGAAATCCGCGAGAAATTCCTCAAGTTCTTCGAATCGAAGGGCCATACGATCGTCCGCTCGTCGAGCCTTGTGCCCGGCAACGACCCGACACTGCTCTTCACCAACTCGGGAATGGTGCAGTTCAAAGATGTGTTCCTCGGCGCGGAATCGCGTCCGTATTCGCGCGCCACGACCGCGCAGCGCAGCGTGCGCGCCGGCGGCAAGCACAACGATCTGGAAAACGTCGGCTACACCGCGCGTCACCACACGTTCTTTGAAATGCTGGGCAATTTCTCGTTCGGCGACTACTTCAAGCGCGACGCGATCCACTACGCGTGGGAATTGCTGACGGGCGTGTACCAGCTACCGAAAGACAAGCTGTGGGTCACCGTCTATCACGAAGACGACGAAGCACACGACATCTGGGCGAAGGAAGTGGGCGTGCCGGTCGAGCGGATCATCCGCATCGGCGACAACAAGGGCGCGCGCTACGCGTCGGACAACTTCTGGCAGATGGCCGACACCGGCCCGTGCGGCCCGTGCTCGGAAATCTTCTACGACCACGGCCCGGACGTGTGGGGCGGCCCGCCGGGGTCTCCTGAAGAAGACGGTGACCGCTACATCGAGATCTGGAATCTCGTGTTCATGCAGTTCAACCGCGATGCCCAGGGCAACATGACGCCGCTGCCCAAGCAGTGCGTCGATACCGGCATGGGTCTGGAGCGGATCGCCGCGGTGTTGCAGCACGTGCACAGCAACTACGAGATCGACCTGTTCCAGGCGCTCATCAAGGCGGCTGGCCGCGAAACCGGCGTGGCCGATCTGACGAACAACTCGCTGAAGGTGATCGCCGATCACATCCGCGCGTGCTCGTTCCTGATCGTCGACGGCGTGATTCCAGGCAACGAAGGCCGCGGTTACGTGCTGCGCCGTATCGTGCGCCGCGCGATCCGCCACGGCTACAAACTCGGCAAGAAGGGTTCGTTCTTTCATCGCATGGTCGCGGACCTCGTTGCGCAGATGGGCGGCGCGTACCCGGAACTCAAGGAAGCGGAACAGCGCGTGACCGACGTGCTGCGTCAGGAAGAAGAGCGTTTCTTCGAGACCATCGAGCACGGCATGTCGATTCTCGAAGGCGCGCTGGCCGACCTCGAAGCGAAGGGCGGCAAGACACTCGACGGCGAACTCGCATTCAAGCTGCACGACACTTATGGTTTCCCGCTCGATCTGACGGCGGACGTGTGCCGCGAGCGCGAAGTGACGGTCGACGAAACCGCCTTCGACGAAGCGATGGCGCGTCAGCGCGAACAGGCTCGCGCGGCCGGCAAGTTCAGGATGGCGCAGGGCCTCGAATACTCGGGCGCGAAGACCACGTTCCACGGTTACGAAGAAATCGTCTTCGACGACGCGAGAGTGATCGCGTTGTACGTAGACGGTGCGTCGGTGAAGGAAGTGACCCACGGCCAGCAGGCGGTTGTCGTGCTCGACCACACGCCGTTCTACGCGGAGTCGGGCGGCCAGGTCGGCGACCAGGGCGTGTTGGCTAACGCGAGCGTGCGCTTTGCGGTTACCGATACGCTGAAGGTGCAGGCCGACGTGGTTGGCCATCACGGTACGCTCGAGCAGGGCATGCTGAAAGTCGGCGACGTCGTGAAGGCTGAGATCGACGCAGTGCGCCGCGCGCGCACGGCCCGCAATCACTCGGCTACCCACTTGATGCACAAGGCGCTGCGCGAAGTGCTCGGTTCGCACGTGCAGCAGAAGGGTTCCCTGGTGGACCCGGAGAAGACCCGTTTCGACTTCGCGCACAACGCGCCGATGACCGACGAGCAGATCCGTCGTGTCGAAGAAATCGTCAACGCTGAAGTGCTGGCGAACGCGCCGGGCATCGTGCGGGTGATGCCGTTCGACGAAGCGGTGAAAGGCGGCGCGATGGCGCTGTTCGGCGAAAAATACGGCGACGAAGTGCGCGTGCTTGACCTTGGTTTCTCGCGTGAGTTGTGCGGTGGCACGCACGTGCATCGCACCGGCGATATCGGTTTCTTCAAGATTGTGATGGAAGGCGGCGTTGCTGCGGGCATTCGTCGCGTGGAAGCGATTACTGGCGACAACGCAGTGCGCTTCGTGCAGGACCTCGATGCGCGGATCAATGCGGCTGCTGCTGCATTGAAGGCGCAGCCGTCGGAACTGACGCAGCGGATCGTGCAGGTGCAGGATCAGGTGAAGTCGCTGGAGAAGGAGCTTGGCGCGTTGAAGTCCAGGTTGGCTTCGAGTCAGGGCGATGAGCTTGCCGGCCAGGCGATTGAAGTTGCCGGCGTGCATGTGTTGGCTGCCACGCTTGAGGGCGCGGATGTGAAGACGCTGCGGGAGACTGTCGATAAGCTGAAGGACAAGTTGAAGAACGCGGCGATTGTGCTGGCCTCGGTTGAAGGCGGCAAGGTTAGTTTGATTGCCGGTGTGACGGCGGACGCCAGCAAGAAGGTCAAGGCTGGGGAGTTGGTCAATTTTGTCGCGCAGCAAGTAGGGGGGAAGGGTGGTGGGCGCCCTGATATGGCGCAGGCTGGCGGGACTGAACCGGCTAATTTGCCTGCGGCGCTTGCGGGGGTTAAGGGGTGGGTTGAAGGGCAGCTTTAAAGCTGCGGGAGTTTGCTGCGCGGGATGGGGTTGTGGTTTGCTCGCGCAGCAGTGGTCTTTTTGCCTCCGCGGCGCTCATGTTCCTTGTGCTCACGGCGTTGGCCTTTTCTTGCTTTGTTTGCCTTGCGCGGCGCTTTATTTCTGTGTGCCTACGGCGGTGGCCTTTCCTTGAATTGATATTGGTTTATTAGCGTTCCCCCCGCACAGGGGGAACGCCAATAAACCAAAAAGAAAAGAAAAAGCCACCGTCGCAGGCGTACAAGCAAAACCGCCTGGAGGGCAAACAAATCAAGAAAAGCCCACCGCCGTAGGCATACAGCCAACAAACCAACGCCAAAGGCAAAAACAAAAACAAAAACAAAAGCACATCAAGAAAAAGCCACCGCCGAAGGCGACTCAACCGCACCATCAACACCGACCAGCGTGTTCTTCAACGCATTCAGGGCAGAAGAAAAATGCCCCCGCCGCCAGACGAGAAGCGTCTCGATCACCCCAATATCAGCAAGCGCATGCACGGCAATATTGCTAGCATCGGATTGCAAATCCAACACCGACCGTGGCGCCACAGCCACCCCAGCCCCAGCGGCGACACAAGCCACAATCGCATGATAAGAACCCAGCTCCAGCACCCGGGGTGGCCTGACACCGTGTTCCAAATACCACTTCTCGATATAAGCGCGATACGCACACCCGCGTTCAAACGCAATCAAAGTCGATAAAGCAATATCCCGCACTTCGCGAATCGGCCGATGCCCCCGCGGCGTCAGCATCACCAGTTCCTCGCGGAACACCGGCACTGTCTCGAACAACTCGCCGAGCACGGCAGGATCCGGCGGCGTCGCCACCAGTGCGGCATCCACTTCGAATTCGCGTACCCGCTCAATCAGCTTGCCAGTGGTGCCCGTTTCGAGTTCGAGCGCGACGTCTGGCCAGTTCTGATGATAACGCGCGAGCAACCCAGGCAGGCGCGTGGCCGCAACGCTCTCCATCGTGCCCAGCCGCAATCGCCCACTCGGACGATCCTGGCGCACGGCGTGACGCGCTTCGTCGGCAAGCGCGAGCAGCCGCTCGGCGTAGGGCAGTAGCGTCTCGCCAGCAGGCGTCAGCACGAGGCGCCGGCCGTCGCGGATGAACAGATCAGTGCCCAATTGTTCTTCAAGCTGCTTGATACGCGTCGTCACGTTCGATTGCACGCGATTGAGCTTGGCAGCGGCGCGCGTCACGCCGTTTTCCCGCACGACGGCGCGGAAAATAGTCAAGGCGGCCAGATCCATGATTCTCTCCAGGCGATAGATTGCATCCAAATTATTCATTTTTCATGATCGAACGGTCAAGCTAATATGGATCCAATGCGCCGGCGACCGCCGGCTCCGCTGGATTGCCGCCGCCTATGAACGATCTCGCCTCGAATGTGCACGATGTACGTGCCGAACGCCATGCTGCCCGTCGCGCGGCGCTTGCCTGCATGGTCACGCTGGCGGTGGCGCTCGGCATCGGACGCTTCGCGTTCACGCCGTTGTTGCCGCTGATGCTCCACGGTAGCGCCTTCGGGCAGCCGCAAATCGATATCCAGCACGGCGGCTGGCTCGCGTCGTTCAACTACGCGGGCTATTTCGTCGGCGCCATCACCTGCGCGGCGCTGCGGGTCGAGCCGGCGCGGATGGTTCGAGTCGGCCTCGTCGTCACGGTCCTGCTGACGCTGGCGATGGGTATCACGAGCCAGTTCTGGATTTGGGCAGTGGTGCGTTTCGCCGCTGGCGCAATCAGCGCCTGGACCTTCGTATTCGCGTCGCAGTGGGGCCTGCGGCGGCTGGCCGAACTCGGCGCGCACGGGTGGGGCGGCGTGATTTACATGGGCCCAGGCGTCGGCATCGTCGGCACGGGATTGCTGGTCAGCGTCGCGGGTGGCTATGGCGCGACGGCGGGCTGGATCGGCTTCGGGCTCATCGCGGCAGTGCTGTCGATCGTGGTTTGGCCGGTATTCGGCGCAGCGCCCGCCTCCACCGCACGAAGCGCGAGCGCCCGTGCGGCCTCGACTACCGCCGCTCACACGGAGCAACACACCGTGAGCCAACGCACCCCGCACCGCGCCGACGCCTTCTGGCTGGTCTTGCTCTACGGCGTGCCCGGCTTCGGCTACATCATCACTGCGACCTTCCTGCCGGTGATCGCGCGCCATGCGCTGCCGGGCTCGGCCTGGCCCGATCTTTTCTGGCCGATGTTCGGCGCGGCGCTGATCGTCGGCGCGCTGCTGGCGGCGCGGCTGCCGGTGCATTGGGACAATCGCACGCTGCTTGCCGGCTGTTATGTGCTGCAGGCCTTCGGCATTGCGCTGGGCATCGTCTGGCCGACGGCGGGCGGCTTCTCGTTCGGCAGCGTTCTGATCGGTCTGCCGTTCACCGCGATCACCCTGTTCGCGATGCGCGAGGCGCGCCGTTTGCGCGGCGACGATGCGGCAGGCCTGATGGGCTATGCGACCGCGGCGTATGGCGTCGGTCAGATCGTCGGCCCGCTGGTAGCCGCGCCGATTGCCGAACATACCGGATCGTTTTCGCCGGCGCTGTGGCTGGCGGCGGGCGCGTTGCTGCTGGGCGCGGCCGGCCTGATCATCGTGGCCCGCACGCCGCGCGGCCGTGGTCGCATGCCGGATTGCGGCTGCTCCTGACGGCACGCCAAAGGACGCCGCGTGGCACGTATTCGAGACACTCGCCCACAGCCGCTCTGCAAAATCTTCTGCGTCGACCGAGTCCGCAAGTGCGCGCCCGTCAAGTCCATCGGCCCGCGCTTCGGCGAAAACATGTGCTTGTCGCACCAGCCGTCCTGCAAATCTCAGGCAACCGAAAAACAAATAACCCCTTGGCGCACTAAAATGACCGCTTTCCGGTCATCTCAGCGCGCCCGTCGCCGGGCGCGTCGCCAGCCATGCAACATTTCGCGTCCGACAACTACGCCGGCATCTGTCCCGAAGCGCTCGATGCGCTGATCGCCGCCAACAACAGCGGCCACGAACCGGCCTATGGCGACGACTCCTGGACCAACCAGGTGTGCGACCGTCTGCGCGAACTGTTCCAGACCGACTGCGAAGTGTTCTTCGTGTTCAACGGTACGGCCGCCAATTCGCTGGCGTTGGCGTCGCTGTGCCAGTCATATCACTCGGTGATCTGTCACGAACTCGCGCACATCGAAACCGACGAATGCGGCGGCCCCGAATTCTTCTCAGGCGGCTCGAAGCTGCTGACCGCGCCGGGCATCGGCGGCAAGCTCACGCCGGACGCGATCGAAGCGGTCGTCACGCGCCGCGCCGATATCCATTACCCGAAGCCGAAAGTCGTCACGCTGACACAGTCGACGGAAGTGGGCACTGTCTACAGCGTCGAGGAAGTGCGGGCGATCGCGGCGATTGCGAAGCGGCGGCATCTGAAAGTGCATATGGACGGCGCTCGTTTCGCGAACGCGGTCGCCGCGCTCGACGTGCATCCGTCCGAGATCACGTGGCGCGCCGGCGTCGACGTACTGTGCTTCGGCGGCACCAAGAACGGTTTGCCGGTCGGCGAAGCGGTGGTGTTCTTCGACCGGGCGCTCGCCGACGACTTCGCCTACCGTCTGAAGCAGGCCGGCCAGCTGGCCTCGAAGATGCGTTTCATCTCGGCGCCCTGGCTCGGTCTGCTCGACGGCGACGTATGGCTGCGCAACGCGCGTCATGCGAACGCGATGGCGCAATTGCTGCAATGGCGGTTGCAGGAAATTCCCGGCGTGAGCATCATGTTCCCGAGCGAATCGAACGCGGTGTTTTCGCAGCTGCCGGCGCAGGCTGCCAAGGCGATGCGCGCGCGCGGCTGGAAGTTCTACGAATTCATCGGCGCGGGCGGTTGCCGGTTGATGTGCGCATGGGACACGCAACCGGAAACCGTGGAGCGTTTTGCCGCTGAAGTGCGCGAACTGTGCACGGCTTGAAAACGCGCGCCGGGTACAGCGCGGCACGCAAAACATAATCAGACACAAGACATGCAAGACGTCCCTCTCGCCATGACTCAATATCAATTTTGTCCACGCTGTGCCACGCCTCTGGTCGAGCGCGCCGACGCCGAGCACGAAGGCGGCCGCGTGCGCCAGACCTGTCCCGATGCGGAATGCGGCTACGTCCACTGGAACAATCCGCTGCCGGTGGTGGCCGCGATCGTCGAGTACGAGGGCAAGATTCTGCTCGCGCGCAACGCCGCGTGGCCGGAAGGCATGTTCGCGCTGATCACCGGGTTTCTGGAGAACGGCGAGACGCCGGAAGAGGGCATCGCCCGCGAAGTGCTCGAAGAAACCTCGCTGCACGCGGAGACGGTCGAGCTGATCGGCGTATACGAATTCATCCGCAAGAACGAGTTGATCATCGCGTATCACGTGAAGGCATACGGCACGATCGCGTTGTCGCCGGAATTGCTCGAATACCGGCTGATCGAACCGGCCAGGCTGCGTCCGTGGCGCGCGGGCACCGGTCAGGCGCTCGGCGAATGGATGCGCCGGCGCGGCTTGCCGTTCGAATTTGTCGAGAAGCCTGGACAATAGGTTCGAATAAAGGAGGGGGCAACATGGCCTACATCTACTATCTGACCCATATCCATCTTGGCTATGACGCGCTGTCGCAACTGCCGTCGGAATGCGCGCGAATCGGTATCAAGCGGCCGTTGCTGATTACCGACAAGGGCGTGGTGGCAGCCGGCATCGTGCAGCACGCGCTCGATGCGTTGAAGTTCGGCGACGTACCGGTGTTCGACGACACGCCGTCGAATCCGACCGAAGCGATGGTGCTGGCGGCCGCAGAGCGGTATCGCGACGAAGGTTGTGACGGGTTGATCGCGGTGGGCGGCGGATCGTCGATCGATCTGGCCAAAGGTGTGGCGATCGCGGCCACACACCCGGGCGCGCTGACCCAGTACGCGACCATCGAAGGCGGCAGCCCGAAGATCACCGAGGCCGCCGCGCCGCTGATCGCCGTACCCACCACCGCGGGCACCGGCAGCGAAGTCGCGCGCGGCGCGATCGTGATTCTGAACGACGGCCGCAAGCTCGGCTTCCACTCGTGGCATCTGCTGCCGAAATCGGCGTTGTGCGATCCGGCGCTCACGCTCGGGCTGCCGCCCGGTTTGACCGCCGCGACCGGCATGGATGCGGTCGCGCACTGCATCGAAACCTTCCTCGCGCCGGCCTTCAATCCGCCCGCGGACGGCATCGCGCTCGACGGCCTGGAGCGCGCGTGGGCCAACATCGAACGCGCGACGACGGACGGCAGCGATCGTGCAGCACGCCTGAACATGATGAGCGCGTCGATGCAAGGCGCGATGGCATTCCAGAAAGGCCTCGGCTGCGTGCATTCGCTGTCGCATCCGTTGGGCGGTCTGGTGGTCAACGGGCGCACGTCGCTGCATCACGGCACGCTGAACGCGGTCGTGTTGCCGGCAGTACTGCGCTTCAACGAAACCGCCGACACCGTGGTCGCTGAAAAGCGCTATGCACGGATGCGTCGCGTGATGGGTTTGCCGGAGAACGCGGATCTTGCGCAGGCGCTGTTCGACATGACCGCGCGGCTTGGTTTGCCGACGGGTCTGAAGCAGATGGGCGTCGACGAAAGCGTGTTCGACAAGGTCATCCAGGGCGCGCTGGCCGATCACTGCCATCGCACGAATCCGCGCGAAGCGACAGCCGACGACTACCGCCGCATGCTGACCGAGTCGCTTTAAGGCAACCAGGCAGAACAACGACCGAGACAACCACCAAGACCCGTCACGATGAATAAACCCGCACCGGCCGCGCGCGCGGCGTACCAGTACTTTCTGCCGATCACGACGCGCTGGATGGACAACGACGTCTACGGCCATGTGAACAACGTCGTTTACTACAGCTACTTCGATACGGTAGTGAACGAGTATCTGATCCGCGCCGGTGTGCTCGACTTCGAGCACGGCGCGACGATCGGCCTCGTGGTCGAGACGCATTGCAACTATTTCGCGCCGCTGGTGTTTCCCGACCGGGTCGACGCGGGCTTGCGGGTCGTGCGGCTCGGTACGTCGAGCGTACGTTACGAAGTGGGGCTGTTCAAGGAAGGCGAAGATCAACCCGTCGCGCAAGGTCATTTCGTGCATGTTTATGTGGATCGCGCGACGCGTCGTCCGGTGACGCTGCCGGCGCAATTGCGCGCCGCGCTCGAACCGTTGACCGTCGCAGCGGTGGCGGAATAGGCGCGTGCAGTCGTTCGTCATCAATCTGCTGAACGGGGTCAGTTACGGGCTGCTGCTATTCATGCTGTCAGCAGGCCTGACGCTGATTTTCAGCATGCTCGGCGTGCTGAATTTCGCGCACGCGAGCTTCTATATGCTCGGGGCATACGTCGGATTTTTGGTGGCGGCGCATGCGGGGTTCTGGCCCGCGCTGGTGATTGCGCCGCTGATCGTCGGTGTGATCGGCGCGGCTATGGAACGCTGGCTGTTGCGTCGCGTGCGTCCTCACGGTCATCTTGCCGAGTTGCTGCTCACCTTCGGCGCGGCCTATCTGCTCGGCGAAACAGTCAAGCTCGGCTGGGGCTTGAGCGCACTGAGCGCGAGCGTTCCGGCCGCGCTCGAAGGTCCGTTGTTCACCGTCTACGGCGCGGCCTTTGCGCGATATCGGGCGTTCATGATGGCCGTGTCGCTGGCGATGCTCGCGGTGCTGTACGCGGTGTTGGGCGTGTCGAAAGCCGGGTTGATCGTGCGCGCCGCGCTTACGCACGCGAGCGCTGTCGAGGCGCTCGGCCACAACGTGCCGCGCGTGTTCACCGGCGTGTTTGCCGCGGGCACGGCGCTCGCCGCGTTGGCCGGTGTGATCGGCGCACCGCTCTTCGTGATCGAACCGGCGATGGCGGAGTCGGTCGGGTCGATCGTCTTCGTGGTGGTCGTGATCGGCGGGCTCGGCTCGTTGAGCGGGGCGCTCGCGGCTTCACTGATCGTCGGCTGCGTGCAGACCTTTGCGGTGGCAAGCGATGTTTCGTTGGGCGACGTCATGTCGGTATTCGGAGCATCGCTGCCGTCCGAATGGGATGCGCTGACGCTCGCGCAACTCGCGCCGCTGCTCCCTTATCTGCTGCTGATCGCGATGCTGGCGCTGCGCCCGCGCGGACTCTTCGGCCGGCGTGACGACCATGCGTGAAGCGCCCGAAGCGCCCGTGACTCAGTCTCGCTCGAGGTGGCGCCTGATCGCGCCGTGGCTCGCGCTCGTCACCTTCCTCACGGTGCCGCCGCTTGTCTGGCCGCAAAGCTGGCTGCTTGCCTATCTCGCACAGACCGCGACGATGATCGTTTTCGCGCTTTCGTACAACTTGCTGCTCGGTGAAGCGGGGCTGCTGTCGTTCGGCCACGCCGCCTATTCCGGGTTGGGCGCGCTCGTTGCGGCGCAAGTGTTCAACCGGATCGGCGTGCCGCTGGTGTTGCTGCCGCTGGTGGGCGGCATCGGCGGCGCGTTGTGCGGCGTGCTGCTCGGTTTCGTCTCGACGCGTCGTGCCGGCACCGCGTTCGCGATGATCACACTCGGCATCGGCGAACTCGTCGCGGCGGCCGCGTGGACATTGCCCGACTGGTTCGGCGGCGCGGCCGGCGTGCCGATCGATCGCGCGAGCGGGCCAATGCTGGGGCGCTGGAGTTTTGGCGCGGCGTCGCAGGCCTATGCGTTGATCGCGCTGTGGTGCGTGCTGGCGACTGCCGCGATGTTCGCGCTATCGCGCACGCCGTTCATGCGGCTCGCCAACGCCGTGCGCGACAACCCGGCGCGCGCCGCCGCGATCGGCTGCTATCCGCGCCGCATCCGCTGCGGCGTGGTGGTGTTGTCGGCATTTTTTGCGGGTATCGCGGGGACCTTGGGGTTGATCAATGTCGAACTGGTGTCGACCGAAAGCGTCGGCATGATGCGTTCGGGCGCAGTGCTGATCGCGACGGTGATCGGTGGTACGGCGGCGTTTTTCGGACCGGTGGCGGGCGCCGTCGTCTTGACGTTTTTCAGCGTCGCGGTGGCGAGCGTCACGCGGGCGTGGCTGTTCTATCTGGGGCTGTTCTTTATCGTGGTCGTCGTGGCCGCGCCCGATGGCCTCGCGGGCTTCGTGCAGCGGCACACGGCTCGCGCCGCCGACTACGGCTGGCGCGTGTGCAGCAAGGCTTATCTATGGGGTGCGGCGTCGGCGCTGCTGTGGACGCTCGCCGTCGTGCTCGCTGTGCAGTGGGCGTACGCCGCGCAATTCGGCGCGGACGACGGTGCGGCCTTCAACGTAATCGGCATGCCGATGGAAAAACCCCCGTCGCATCTATGGCTGGGCATAGCGGTTTGCATACTCGCGGTACTCGGCGCGCTCGCGGCGCATTACGCGGCTCGCGCGCGAGCACGCCTTGTCGCGTTGCGCCGCGCGCCGATAAGCGGAGACGCATGATGATCCCGGCCCTCGCGCTCTACGGCATCGAGAAACGCTTCGGCGCGACGCAGATTCTGCGCGGCGTCGATCTCGCGATCGAGCCGGGCGAGCGTCACGCGCTGATCGGCCCGAACGGCGCCGGCAAGTCGACGCTCTTCAATCTGATCGCCGGCGGCGCGCGTCCGAGCGCTGGGCGCATCGACATGTTCGGTGCGGAGATCACCCGTCTGGCGCCGGCCGCGATCACGCGCCGCGGCCTCGCGCGCAGTTTCCAGACCACCAGCGTGTTCGCGCGGCTGAGTGTGTTCGACAACTTGCGTTGTGCAGCGATGCTTGCCGAGCGCGATCGCACGCGCTGGTGGCAGCGCTTCAGGGGTTCACGCACGGTCGATGCGCGCGCCGAACAAGTGCTGGAAGCGGTGGGGCTGAGCGCGCGCCGAACCATCCAGGCCGGCACGCTCAGCTATGCGGAGCAGCGCGCGCTCGATCTCGGTCTTGCACTGGCGGGCGGCGCGCACACCTTGCTGCTCGACGAACCGACCGCCGGCATGAACCGCGCCGAAGCCGCGCGCGCGATCGAACTGATTCGCCAGACGACCGCCGGCCGCACATTGCTGATGGTCGAGCACGACATGGACGCCGTGTTCGGTCTCGCCGACCGCATCTCCGTGCTGGTGCAGGGCCGCATCATCGCGACCGGCACGCCGGCGGCGATTCGCGCGGATGCGGCGGTGCGCGCCGCCTACCTCGGCGACGGTTTCGGCGCATGACGGCTCTGCTCGACATTCAAGGACTGAACGCCTGGTACGGCGCAAGCCAGGCGTTGCACGGCGTCACGCTGCGGCTCGACGCGGGCGAAGTGCTCGCGCTGGTCGGGCGCAACGGTTCCGGCCGCTCGACGCTGGCGCGCGCCATCATGGGTCTCGTGCGTAGCGAGGGCGAGCTGCGCTTTGCCGGCCATTCGCTCGGCGGGCTGCGCACGTTCGAAATCGCCCGTCTGGGGCTCGGCTATGTGCCCGAGCATCGCGATGTGTTTCCGACGCTGAGCGTCCACGAGAATCTGCAACTCGGTGTCGCACCGCGTGAGCGGGGCCGCACGCCGCGTTTCGCCTTCGACGACGCCTATGAACTATTCCCCGCCTTGCGCGAACGAAAACGCACGCGTGCCGGCGCATTGTCGGGCGGCGAGCAGCAGATGCTGACGCTCGCCCGGGCGCTGCTCGGCGACCCTGATCTGCTGGTGATCGACGAGCCCGGCGAGGGCCTCGCGAGCCAGGTGATGGGGCAGGTCGCGCAGTGTCTGCGGATGCTGCGCGATCGCGGCGTGGCGATGCTGCTGATCGAACAGCGGCTGGTGATCGCGCAAGACATCGCCAGCCGTGTCGCGGTGATGGGGCATGGCGAGATTGTCTTTGACGGCGCGCTCGCTTCGTTTCTCAGGCGGCCCGACGTGATGCAGGAATGGCTTGGCGTGGGTTAGCCGCTGAGCGGCGCGCCGCGGTTTTATTGCGTCGCGGCATTCGAAATTGTGATCGGTTTGCTCTCCTTTTGCTCCCCTGGTGTGAGTTCGACGCGCAATGAGCCTCGGTCGGGGCGTCAATCGCGCCAACCTTGCCGTTTGAATCCCATTTGCGGATAGGCCGTTCGCGCCCGATGCATGCGGCTTTGCGATGAAACGCTCGAACGATTCAAACGCTTGATCGTTTGGTGAGCGTCCTCCAGAAATCTTGTCGGCAGCGCGCCGACAAAAAAAGACAATCAGGTCAAAGGCACGCAGCGGCGGCTCGGTGTTTAAAGCCGTCGTATGCGTGACGAACCATGCCGTGTCAGGTGCGCGAGAGACGCACCGCGGCTTCAGGAGGAGACGTCATGAAACAGACAGGCGCATCAGGCGAAGCACGGGCCGATAGCGGCTCACGTGCGCAGATGCATACTCGATCACAGGCAACCGACGCGTGGCGCACGCGGGCCAGCGCCGGCGCAGCGCTGGTTGCAGCGGCGCTGCTGATGTCCGCGTGCGCCGACGCCAGTTCGACCACGGGCGATGTGGCATCCACGCCGTCGACCCAGACGAGCGCCGCAACGGGTGCGGCAAGCGCAGCCAGTAATCGCGACATCCGCCTGAGCGTGGCATCGACGCCGGACGTAGGGCTCGCCGCCAATTCGGCGAACGGCGCGGCCACAACAAACGCAGACCAACTCGCATCCGCGTCACGTTCCGCGCTCGAACTGGCGAAGGCCAAACAACTGGCAGCCGAACAGCGCATCGCCGGGCGCGTGCCATCGGCGAGCGGCATGGCCGGGAAGCGCACCCGCCCGCTGACGCTGCGCGATTCCGGCATCGACGGCTCATTGATGTTCGCGCGCGACGTCGATTTCCGCGTGACCGGCGACATCGGCTTCATGATTCACGACATGGCGGCCACGCTGAGCCCGGCGCACGCTGGCCAGCCGATCGTATTCGACGATCCGACCAGCGTGACGATCAACGTCCACCGCGGCCAGGTCACGCTCGACAGCGCCAGGCTCACCGCGATTTTCGACCGCTACCTGTTCCAGTACCAGGGCTCGCCGCTGCGCAATATGCGCGTGGTGCCGCAGGACGGCGGCAACTTGCGGATTACCGGCGAGATGCATCGCGAGACGTGGGTGCCGATCGTGCTGATCGGGTCGCTGTCGATGCGTGGCGCCGACGAACTCGTGTTCCATGCCGATCACGTCGAGGTGGCCGGCGTCGGCGCTGACAAGCTGATGCACGCCGCGCACGTGAAGATGGCCGACCTGCTGAAAGTGGACACACCGATTGCGCGCCTGGACGGTGACGACGTCGTGATGCAGGTCGCCAAACTGACGCCGCCGCCCGCATTGCGGATGACGATCACGCAGATCGACACCCGTGCAGCCGGCGTGCGCTTCACGCTCGACGACCGCACCGTGCCGAAGATCGACTGGCCCGCGACGATGCCTGCGCGCGGCATGCTGGTGCAGGGTGGCGACGTCAAGTTCATGCGTTCGATGCCGATGAACATCGACATGGCGCTGACACCGATCGACGCGAACGCGCCGTTCGTGCTCGATCTGTACCACTACCGCGACCAGATGTCGGCCGGCTACTTCACCTTCGACGAAGCGGGCGCACTGGACGTGCATCTGCCGTCGTATACGACGCTAGCCAGCGCTGCGCAAGATGCGCCGGTGCAGACCGGCAGCGCGAGCGCGCGCTTTAACGACAGCTTCATTCGCGCGCAACAGGCGTCGCTCGCGCAGGCGCGCGAGGTGTGGCAACGCGTGCCGCCGGCTTTACGGAGCGCTTCGGCGGCACGAGCGATTCCGGTGGGCACACGAGCCGCGCTTTCCGGCCGGAGCATGGCCATGCCTGGATCGGCGATTGGTGACGAACGTCATTCGGCTGGACCCGCGCCGTTGATTCATGTCGAGAACGTGGACTTCTACGTAGCGGGACGAATCGGTTTTCATGTGCGTACGCTCGATGCGCAGATGGTGCCGAAGAAGGCAGGCCAACCGGTCGACCTCGACGATCCCAATCAATACGACATCCGCATTATCGGCGGTGAGGTAGTCGAGCCGTGGCCCGCGATGGCGGCGTTATTCAACGATTACTTGCTGGATTACGAACCGCGTTCACTGAACGATTTGCAACTGAAGCCTGTGGATGGGCAATTGCAGGTGAAGGGCGGGATCAAGCTGTGGAATCACTTTCCAGGGGTTTGGTTGCCGACTACGATGAGCGGCACGATTGTCGCCAAAGATGAGCAGCACCTTGTGTATGCACCGACTTCGGTCAAGGTGCTTGGGGTGCCTCAAGCTGGGCTGTTGCGTGCGTTGGATATTCCGTTGGAATCGTTGACGCCTTTCAGGCGGAAGGGGGTTGCCTTGCAGGGCAACGAGTTGGTGTTCGATCAATATACGGTGTTTCCGCCGCCGGTTTTGCAAGGGCGTTTGGCTAGTGCTAGTGTCACCGACGAGGGTTTGGTTTTGAAGTTCAAGCGTGATGGTTCGTTCGCTGTCGCGAGGCCGCCCGCTGGCGCGGGGAAGAGCTTTGTCTGGATCGAGTCCGGTGATGTGAAGATGTTTAATTCGTTAGTCACGAATGCAAGGACTTTGATTCGGGATCAGGGTAATCCTGGTGTCATGAAGTTTGATCTTTATGGGTATAGAAGGGATGTGTCCAAAGGGAAGGTTAGGATGGCCGCCGATGGAGCCTTGGATGTGGATTTGACTGGCAGGAAGTAGTGGTTCTTTTGCGCGTAGCGCCTGAGTGGGGTTTTGCTTTCGGTTCTGTGTGCCTACGGTGTTGGCCTTTCCTTGCTTTCTTATTGGTTTATTAGCGTTCCCCCCGTGCTGTTTGCCTGCTCGGCGCTTCTGGTTGTACGCCTGCGGCGGTGGCCTTTCCTTGTTTTGTTATTGGTTTATTAGCGTTCCCCCTGTGCGGGGGAGCACCTACTTTTCTTTGCCTGCCGCAAAGAAAAGTAGGCAAAAGAAAGCGGCTTTACACCGCCAGCTTTGAAGCGGGTCCCCTGGCTTGGAGGAGGTAGCGGAGCATCTGGAATCGGTGTTCCCGCACACTCCGCGCTGGTGACAAGGCCGTCATGCTTCCGGCGGCGCTGCGCGCGCCGTAGCGGTACTTCAACAACCGCCCGCCGGTTTTGGCGCCCGCGCCCAGGTCGGCGCTGTGGCTCGCACTGCGTCCAAAATGACTCGTCCTCGCGTCCCCCATGCCTCACCAAGGTGCTCGCGTTTTGCCCGGCGCGGCAGCCCGCCGTTGCATCGCCAGTCCTCACTGCCGTACCGGCGCTTCGCTCCACGTGATGGGACGCACTCGCACATTCGGGTGCCTCGCCGAGACAAAGCCGATGGCCCCCACGAAACCAAAACGAACCCACTGGTTTCCCTGGCAAACCGTTCCAGCAAGCACGTAGTGCGAGGCGGGAAGAATAATGCGGGAAGCGCATACCGCCAGTTGGTGTTGAGAAGTACCGCTGCGGCGCGCGTAGCGCCGCCGGAAGCATGACGGCCTTGTCACCAGCGCGGAGTGTGCGAGAGCACCGATTCCAGATGCGCCACTGCCTCCTCCAAGCCAGGGGACCCGCTTAAGAACTGGCGGTGTAAAGCCGCTTTCTTTTGCCTACTTTTCTTTGCGGCAGGCAAAGAAAAGTAGGTGCTCCCCCGCACAGGGGGAACGCTAATAAACCAATAACAAAAGAAAAAGCCACCGCCGCAGGCACAACACCCATAGCGCCGCGCAGGCAAAACCCCCATCAACTATCCTTATTAATAATCCACTCATGCGCCGGATCATTCCGAAAATGCCAAACCCTCTGCCCACCAGCCATAACATTCAAATAATAAGACTCATACCCGTAGGGTACGACCACAGGATGATACCCACGCGGCACCATCACGACGTCGTGATCTTCAACGGCCATGGACTCATCGATATCGCGCATATCCGTATACACGCGCTGAAAAGCAAACCCTTGCGGCGGATCGAGCCGATGATAATAAGTCTCCTCGAGCGAACTCTCATGAGGAACATTATCGGTATCGTGCTTATGCGGCGGATAGCTGGACGCATGCCCCCCAGGGGTCCTAACCTCGACAACAAGCAAAGATTCAGCAAGCTCAGTCTGCGGAAGAATATCGCATACGTATCGCGTATTTAACCCCTTCCCACGAGTCGAGCGCTTCATGGAAGAGGGCTCAATCAACCTCGCCGGATAGGCGCCTTTAGCGGGCGCACTAGCCACGCCAATCTCCGCGTCGCGACAAGCCCGAACAGTAGCCCGCACGCCCGGCGGCAAATACAAGGCATACGGCGCGGCATCCTCGAACACGCTATCGCGTGACCCCAACGAACGCCATGTCGAGTCAGCGGTCTCGACATCCACCGTGCCCGTCAGCACCACAATACAAACCTCTCGCGACGGCTCGAGCACATGCACGACCTCATTCTCACCCAGCCGATACGCGGCAAACCCCACATACCGCCAACACGCCGATTCCGGCGTCACCCGCGCGATCGTTTGGCCCTCGCGCTGCGCCTTCACCAATAAACTCATGCTGCCTCCTGCTCAGTCGTGCCACCGGCATCAAGCGGTGCATCGACCAACGCGCGCAAGGTCCGATATCCCTTCTGCGCATATTCAAACGACGGTGCGACCACTGGATCCTGTTCAGCTTCGACCACCAGCCAGCCGCGATAACCATGCCGCTTCAACCGGTCGATGATCGCCGGAAAGTTCACTGCGCCATCGCCCGGCACGGTGAAAGCACCGTTGATCACCGCCTCAAGAAAACTCCAGTTGCGATTGCGCGCGAGCTTCATCACCGCCGGCCGCACGTCCTTGCAGTGCACGTGGCACACGCGCGCAATATGTTTGTCGAGCACCGCCAACGGATCGCCTCCCGCAAACGTGATATGCCCCGCGTCGAACAGCAGACCGACCGCGTCGCTCGTGCGCGACATCAGTTGATCGACGTCGGCCGGCGTTTCGACATACGCGCCCATGTGATGATGGTAGGCAAGCCGCACGCCGCGGCTGAGCGTGTAGCGCGCGAATTCATCGACGCGAGAGGCGTAGGCGTGCCACTGCGTCTCGCTGAAAAAACGCGGCCGTTGATACAGCGGTTGCGGCGCGCCCTGGATCGAATCGGCGACTTCGCCATACACCATCGCCGTCGCGCCATTCTGCGCAAGCAGTTCGAGATGTGGACCGACTTCCGCGATTTCCGCTTCGACGCTGCGTCGCGCCAGCCGTCCCGAGTACCACCCGGAAACCAATGCCAGATCGTATTGAGCAAGCAGCTTCTTCAGCGCTTGCGGTTCACGTGGGAACTTGTTGCCGAGCTCGAAGCCCTGATAGCCGATTGTGCGTCCTTCGGTCAGCGCGACGTCGAGCGGCGTTTCGCCGCCCAGCGACGGCAGATCGTCGTTCATCCACGATAAGGGGTTGATGCCGATACGTACGTCGAAAGCAGTCATGCGGGCGTCCTCATTCGTTGTCGGTGGAGCCGGCGGGATCGGCAAGTTCGGCAGGTTCGGCGCGTGCGGCGAGTTGCGCGTCGTATCGCGCACGCGCGGCGCGCACGGTGTCGCGCGCCGACACTTCAGGCACGGCGACTTCCCACCACCAGCCGCCGTCGTCGGTGGTGCGGGCAGGGTCGGTGTCGATGCTGATCACGTAAGTGCGATCGGCGGCGCGCGCGCGTTGCAGCGCGCTTTCGAGTTCGGCGACATTCGCGACGTGCTCGGCCTGAGCGCCGAGCGAGCGTGCATGTGCAGCGAAGTCGATCTTTGGCGCGCCAAGCGGACCTTGCATGCAATCGTCGAGCAGGTTGTTGAACGGTGCGCCGCCGCACGCCTGCTGCAAGCGGTTGATGCAGCCGTAGCCGCGATTGTCGAGCACCACGACGATCAGTTTCGTACCCAGCATCACCGAGGTGGCGATCTCGCTGTTCATCATCAGATAACTGCCGTCGCCGAGCATCACGATCACTTCACGCGCGGGCCGCGCGAGCTTCACGCCGAGGCCGCCGGCGATTTCGTAGCCCATGCATGAGTAGCCGTACTCCACGTGATACGCGCCAGGTTTGCCGGCACGCCACAGCTTGTGCAACTCGGCAGGCAAGGTTCCAGCGGCGCATACGACAATGTCGTCGACGGCGGACCGCGCGCTCGACCGCTGCACCGCGCCGATCACGTCGCCTTCATACGGCAGCACGGTGTCGCGTTGCGGCGCATGCGTGAGCGTGCTCACCGTCTCGCGCCAGCTCGCTGCAAGTTTGTGCGCACGCGCGGTCCATGTTCGATCCGCGTGCCAGCTCTGCAGGTGCGCGGCAAGCGCATCGAGCGCGAGACGCGCGTCGGCTTCGACCGCCAGTGCGCGATGCTTGAGGCCGTCGAACGGATTGGCATTGATGCCGATCACGTCGGCCTGAGTAAACAAGGTGTTCGAGCCGGTCGTGAAATCCTGCAAGCGCGTGCCGATCGCGAGCACGCAATCGGCGTCGTGCGCGAGTGCGTTCGCGGCGGGCGAGCCGGTCACGCCCAACGCGCCGGCGTTCAACGGATCGTTCCACGCGAGCGAGCCTTTGCCGGCCTGCGTCTCCGCTACCGGAATGCCGTGCGCGGTGGCGAAGCGGTGCAGCGCATCGGTTGCGCGTCCATACAGAACGCCCCCGCCCGCGACGATTAACGGACGCTTGGCGCGCCGCAGGCGCATGAAGGCTGCTTCGATATCTTCGGCGCGCGGCGCGGGCGAATGAAACGTGACGACGCGCGGCGTAAAGAAGTCAGTGGGGAAGTCCCACGCCTGCGCTTGCACGTCCTGAGGCAACGCGAGCGTGACAGGTCCGCACAACGCGGCATCGGTCAAGACGCGCACGGCGCGCGGCAACGCGTTGAGCAATTGCGCCGGATGCACGATGCGGTCGAAGTAGCGCGACACGGGCTTGAACGCATCGTTGGCGGAGATGCCGCCGTCGTGGAAATCTTCGACTTGCTGCAACACCGGGTCGGGCGCACGGGAGACGAATACATCGCCGGGCAACAGCAGCACCGGCAGACGATTCACATGCGCGAGCGCGGCGGCCGTCACCAGATTCGTCGCGCCCGGGCCGATCGATGTCGTGACCGCCATCATGCGGCGCCGGAAATGCGCCTTCGCATAGGCAATCGCGCTATGCGCCATCGCCTGTTCGTTATGGGCGCGCAGTGTGGGCAGTTCGTCGCGATGCTGATACAAGGCCTCGCCCATGCCGGCGACATTGCCGTGGCCGAAGATCGCGAATACGCCACCAAACAGCGGCTCGGTGCCGCTGCCGTCTTCAGTCGCGACGCGCAGCGCCGCGAGATAACGGACCAGCGCTTGTGCGGTCGTCAGGCGGACCGTGCCGCCCAACGGCGCGTGCGTCTGGGTGGCGTCGTTGGCGGACGCCGTATCGTGATGCAACACGCGTTGGTTCATGCCGCCTGCTCCTGATGAACGTGGCTCGCCGCGCTACGCTGCGTGGCCGCCGTGCCGCGGGTCGCGCGCCACGATGCGATCAGCGTTTCGAAAGTGCGGCGCACGCGCGCGATCAATTCGTCGTCGCCGATCTCGCCGGCGAGCCACGCATGGCTCGGCTCGTGAAAGATCGTGCGGCCGACCGTAAAGCCGCGGCACGTCGCCGATTGCGCTGCCGCGCGAAAGCCCTCGTTCAACTGCTCGACGGCCGCCGACAAACCGAGCAGCACCACGCCCCGGCAATACGGATCGCGTTCGGCGATCAGCGCATCGACGGCTTGCCATTGCGTGGCATCCATCGGTTCGAGTTTCCACCACTCCGGATAGATGCCGATGTTGTAGAGCCGCTTCAACGCGCGATAGACGATGTCCGGCGCTTGCGGCAGATGCGCGTGCTTCGGCGGAATCACTTCGAGCAGCAATTCATGGCCGCTCGCTTGCGTGGCGTCGTAGAGCGCGCGCAGTTGCGCCTCCTGTTCGAGGCGCTGTTCGACGGCTTCATCCGGATGGTATTGCACGAGGCACTTGGCGATGTGCTCCCGCGGCCAGGCGATCAAGGTTGTGCCGATCGAGCGGCCATGATCGAACACCAGCGGCACGGAGCCGGGCAATTCCACCGGGCGGCCGATCCACCAGCCGCGGCCCGTCGCATCGTTCAATGCATCCTGACCGTAGCGGTCGTCGATCAGTACGCCGACGCGGCCTTGCAAACCTAGCGCGCTTTCCGTCTGCGCGACGGCTTCGACAAACAGTCCCTTCAGTTGCGCGATGCGCGCTTCGTCGGCGCCGGTTTGCTGCGCGAGTTCGAAGAACTGGTTGCGGTGATCGAACGCGAAGCCGAGTACTTCGTCCCATTGCTTGCGGGCAGGGGAAACGCGATGCAGACGCGCTAGCGTCGCGTCGCGATCGGGACGGCGCATGCGTTGCGGATCGGCTTTGGCTTCGCGCAGGAAGTAGTCGAGTTCGGCGGGCGTCGGCATCGCCGGGGCACAGCCGTGACGCGACACGACCAGCGCGCCGCTCGCATTCGCGGCACGCGCGCAGGCTTCAAGCGATTGATCGCGCAACCATCCGGAAAGGAAGCCGGACGCGAACGCATCGCCTGCGCCGAGTACGTTCAGCACTTCCACTTCCACGCCGCCATGAATCGGCGCATCGTCAAGCGTTGCGGGCACGTTGCCGTCGATGATCTGGCAACCCATCGGTCCGCGCTTGACAACCAGCGTGGCCGGCGTCACGGCGCGGACCATCGCGAGCGCGTCGATCAGGTCGGTCTTGCCGCCGGCGATGCGGAATTCTTCCTCGGTGCCGATCACCAGATCGAAGAGTGGCAGGATGCGCTGCAAATGCGCGGTCACGCCTTCGTCGGCGACAAAGCGGGTTTCGCCGTCCGCTTTGCCCGTGAGACCCCACAACACCGGACGGTAGTCGATATCGAGCACGGTGCGCACCTGGTTGCGCCGTGCGTAGTCCAAGGCGCGGCGGCTGGTGCGGTTCACCTGTTCGGTCGAGAAATGTGTGCCCGTGATCAACAGCGCCTTTGACGACGCGATGAACGCCTCGTCGAAATCCGCTTCATCGACGGCCATGTCCGCGCAGTTCTCGCGATAGAAGATCAGCGGGAACGTGTCGCGGTCTTTCAGGCCGAGCAGAACCAAAGCGGTCAAGCGCGCCTGATCGACGCGCACGTGACTGACGTCGCAACCTTCCCTGGTGAGCGTCTCGGTGAGAAAGCGGCCCATGTGATCGTTGCCGACGCGCGCCAGCATCGCCGACGCGAGTCCGAGCCGCGCGCAGCCGAACGCGATATTCGCCGACGAACCGCCGAGGTACTTCGCGAAGCTCGACACGTCTTCGAGCCGCGCGCCCACTTGCTGCGCGTACAGATCGACGGCGAGGCGGCCGAGGCAGACGATGTCGCGGCTGCGGCCCGGCGCGAAACGGCTGGCGCCGGCCGGGCTTACGCCGACTTCGCTGGAGGTGCTGGAATGATCCATGAATGTTCCTGAATAGCTGAGCGCGGCAGCAGGCACGGCAAGCGCCTGCAACACGCGCGAATGAATCAGATCGTCGCGCCGTCGAGTTCGCCGATCATCTTCTGCATCTCGGCGCCGCCGGCCATCATGTCGAGCACTTCGTCCTTGCTGATGGTGTCCTTCGTGAACGTGCCGAGCGATTTGCCGCGATTGAGCAGCGTGAACGAATCGCCGATCGGATACGCGTGGTGCACGTTGTGCGTGATGAAAATCACCGAAATGCCCTTTGCGCGCGCCGTGTGAATCAGTTTCAGCACGTTGAAGCTCTGCTTGACGCCCAGCGCGGCAGTCGGCTCGTCGAGGATCAGCACGCGCGCGCCGAAGTGAATCGCCCGCGCGATCGCGAGACATTGTTTCTCGCCTCCGGACATCGTGCCGATCGGCTGATGCGGGTCACGCACGTTGATGCCCATTTCGGCGAGCTTGTCGCGTGCGGTTGTCGCGCTGGTTTCGAGGTCCATCACGTTCAGGAAACCGAACAGTTTTTTCTGCGGCTCGCGTCCCATGAAGAAGTTGCGTGCCACGGACAGCAACGGCACCAGTGCAAGATCCTGATAGACGGTGGCGATGCCGAGATCGAGCGCGTCTTTCGGCGACTCGAACTGCACCGGCTTGCCGTCCACCAGATACTGACCGGACGAGGGCTGGTGCACGCCGGCGAGTGTCTTGATCAGCGTCGATTTACCCGCGCCGTTGTCGCCGAGCAGGCAATGCACTTCGCCGCGCTTCAGGCGCAAGGTCACACCGCTGAGTGCGATGACTCTGCCGAAGTACTTGCTGACGTCTTCGAGCGCGAGAATCACGTCCTCCTGCGGCGCGCCCGTCGTGCTCACAGTGCTCACGGTATTCGTATCGGACATGTCCGTCTCCTCGTTACGATTGCGCGACGCGGCGGCGCACATAGTGATTGAACAGCACGGCGATCAGCAGCATCACGCCGAGGAACACGCGGAACCAGTCGGAGTCGACGTTCGTGTAGGTGATGCCGATCTGTACGACGCCGAAGATCAGCGCGCCGAAGCAGGCGCCGATCACCGAGCCATAGCCGCCGGTCAGCAGCGTGCCGCCGATCACCGCCGCGATGATTGCTTCGAATTCGGCTTGCAGCCCACGGTCGGCCGCGGCCGAGCCGATATCGCACACTTGCAGCACGGCGAACAGGCATGCGCAGAACGCGGTCAGCACGAACAGCGAGATCTTCACGCGCCGCACCGGCACGCCGACGTTCTTCGCCGCATTGGCGTCGCCGCCGACCGCGAAAATCCAGTTGCCGAAGCGGGTTTTGGCGAGCGTGAACGCGCAGACCGCGGCCAGCGCGAACCACCAGAGCAGGACCTTCGGAATGCCGGGCACGAGCGGGTTGCCGTTGTCGAGCAGCTTGACGATACCGATGTGGCCGAGCCAGACGAACAGGCCCTTAAACGCGACGCCCTGAAAGAACGTATGGGCGAACCAGTCTTGAGCGGCAACGTCGCCCACGCCGGAGATGATCGTGCGGTCGGCGAACATCACCGAGAGCGCCAGCGTGAGCCCGCGCAAAATGAACAGAAACGCCAGCGTAACGATGAACGACGGCAGCCGCGTGCGCATCACGAGGTAGCCGTTGAGCGCGCCGAGCAGCATCGAACCGGCGAACGCAAATACGATCGACAACGCAATCGGCCAATGGAAGTACATCGTGGGCAGCGCGACCATCATGCCCGCAAAGCCGATCATCGAACCGATCGACAGATCGAATTCGCCGGCGATCATCAGCAGGCACGCGCCGACCGAAATCAGGCCGAGATATGCGGCCACCTGCGACCAGTTCATCACGCCGTCGAGGTTGAACATGCCCGAGTTGCCGGCCGCCAACCCGAACACGAGGAACACCATCACCGTGCCGGCGAGCGCCGCGAATTCCGGACGGTTCAGCAGATGCTTGAACCAGGATTCCTGGCGGACACGCTCGTCGGACGTTGCGGCCGCACCGCTCGACGTCGACGTTGAAGCTGTCTCGGTTGTGGAAGGGGGCTGCTTGCGCGAATGGAAGTGGAAGGGGTTGGCTACGCCCATTGAAGCTCTCCTTGATGCGCCGGTGGATGGCAGCGAGTGACCGACCGTGGCGCTTAATGCATATAAAAACGCATGTAAAAGCACGTAAAACATGGCGAATGCAGGCGTGGGGCGGCCCGGCCGATCGCGGCCGGCCGCATCCACTTTCTTCATACTTGCCGGAACGGTTCTCCCGTGTCCGTACTCCCTGCGCAATACGTCAGCGGTACTGCCCGGCGTATTTCACGACCTTGTCGATATTGGCCTTGGTGATGAAGCCCGGGCCGGAGCCGATATTGCGCGGCCCATAAGCGGGCGCCAGGCCGTAAGTGGCGAGACGTTGCTGGAACTTCGGATTCGCCTGCAGGATCTGGCGGATCTTCGCTGGATCGGTGGTGTGCTCCTTCTTCACGACGGCGAGCACGGCGACCGGGATATAGCCTTGCAGGTAGGGTTGCTGGTCGATCGCGAACTGGATCGTGCCGTCCTGGATGCCCTTGGCGATGTCATTGTCGAAGTCGAAGGTCGCGAACCAGACCTTGCCGGCGAGACCCATCTGCTGCAGCGCCTTGATGGTCGGTGCCGCCGACAACGGGCCGAGGGTCAGTACCGCCTGGGTGTTCGGGTGATTGCGCAGATACGCGCTTACCTTGGATTGCACGCCGGTCGGATCCTGGCCGGCGTCGAGCGTGGAGGCCTTGAAGTCGACGCCGATCGCTTCGGCAAAGCCGCGGCAGCGTTCGAACGAAGCCGGGTTGGTCGCGTAATGATTAACGCACAGGAACGACTTGATGCCCGCTGCCTTCGCCTTTTCGCCGGCGGCTTTGCCCGCGGCGTATTCCGGCTGGCCGACGTGCATGATTGCGCCGAGCTGCGCGCTTTGCTCTTCGGTGCCGGAGTTGATCGTGACGAGCGGGATGTGTTTCTGAGTGACCTTGGCGATCGAACTCTTGAGCACGTCGAAGTCGGCGATCGAGACGATCACGCCGTCGTAGTTGCGTGCGGCGCCCTGTTCGACCAGGCGTGCCATGTCGGCGATGTCGCCGTTCGGCGGATTGCGGTAGTCGGTCTCGACGTTGAAGTCCTCGTCGGCCTGTTTGATGGCGTTCTTGATGGTGTTCCACCACGAATCCGAATCCGGCGCGTGGCTGATCAGCACGAAGTGGGCGTCAGCCGCGCGGGCGGCCGATGCCGCACCGAATCCCGTCGCCAACGTCAATGCCGCTACCAGAATCCTGAGCGTAGCCTTGCCCTTGGAAAGTCTCATTGTCTCCACCTTTCTCGGTCTGTCGTTATTGAATGAGCGTCTGGCGGGCTGCCCATCCGCACATGTATCGGCAGATGTCGGCGAAGCACCATCGCTCACGACCAAGATTAGGTCATCTTTCGAAGCGTTGCAATGAAAATTTCATGACAAATAAAAATGGAAAATACGTTCCATTTGACGTAACGCCTGCCTATAATCGGCAGCGTCAACATGCCGTGCGGCGGGCTTGCAGAGGCCCTGCCGCACTGCAATAGAGCAACGAAGAGAGAGCCATGGCGGAAGAGAGCACAGAAGAATTGCCGAGCGTCGAAGAATTGATGCAGCGCATCGCGGAAAACTACGAAGCGTTGCCGCGTCAGTTGAAGAGCGTCGCGACGTATATCGAGCAGCATCGCGCGAGCGTCATGGTGGATCGCACCAGCGATATCGCCGCGAGCTGTGGCGTGCATCCGTCGGCGGTGGTGCGGTTTGCGCAGCGCTTCGGCTTTTCCGGGTTCTCCGATTTGCAGGCGGTATTTCGTCAGGCGTATACAGGGCAGGGCACGTCGTCGCCGAGTTATCAGCAGAGGATTCGCAAGCTGATCGACGAGAAGCCCGGCGCGTTGTCCGGTGGCGCCGTGGCGCGCGAATTCATCGCGGCCGCTCGTGGCGGTCTTGAAGAACTCGAAGCCGGTCTCGACGACACGCAATTCGATGCCGCGGTGAAAATGCTGCAACAGGCCGACAACATCTATGTGATCGGTGTGCGGCGCTCCTTTCCGGTGGCGAGCTACATCGTCTACGCGTTGCAGCACACGCCCAAGCGCGTGCATCTGGTGTCGGGTTTCGGCGGCATGTATCGCGAACAGATCCGCAGCGTCAAAAAGGGCGACGTGGTGATCGCGATCAGCTTCGCGCCGTATGGCAAGGAAACGCAGTACTGCTTGCGCGTCGCGCATCATCATCAGGCGAAGACGCTGGTGATTACCGATAGCCAGTTGTCGCCGCTCGCGCGCTATGCGACCACGCAACTGTATGTGAAAGAGGGCAGCGCGTTTGCGTTCCGCTCGCTGACCAGCACGATCTGTTTGTGCCAGGCGTTGTTCATTGCGCTCGCGTACAAGCTCGAATTGAACGTAGAAGAATCCAAAGACACTGGAGGATACGATGACTGAAACGGCAGGCGGCAGGACGATTAACGTAGCGGTGTTCGGCGCGGGGCGCATCGGCAGGATTCACGCGGCGAATCTTGCGCGGCAACCGGGTGTGCGGCTCAAGTATGTGGTCGATGTGAATCGCGAGGCGGCCGCGGCGCTCGCTGCCGAACACGGCGCACAGGTCGCGGATATCGACGGCGCAATGGGTGACGCGTCGATCGGCGCGACAGTGATCTGTTCGAGTACGGACACGCATGCGGATCTGATCATGAAATCCGCCGCGCAGAAGAAGCATGTGTTCTGCGAGAAGCCGGTGGACCTGACCTTGGAGCGGGCGCGTGCGTGCGCCGAAGCGGTCGAGCGAGCGGGCGTGGTGTGCATGATTGGTTTCCAGCGCCGCTTCGATCCTACGTTCTCCGCGTTGAAAGCGCGCGTCGAAGCGGGCGAAATCGGCACGCCGGAAATGCTGGTGGTGACGAGCCGCGACCCGGGCGCGCCGCCGGTCGAGTATATCCGCCACTCGGGCGGCATCTTCAAGGACATGCTGATTCACGACTTCGACATCTTCCGCTGGATTCTCGACGACGAAGCCGACACGCTGCACGCCACCGGCAGTTGTCTCTCCGACCCGGCGATTGCCGAGGCGGGCGACATCGATTCGACCGCGGTGACGATCCGCACGAAGCGCGGCCGCCTGTGCCAGATCAACACGGCGCGGCGCGCGGCGTATGGCTATGACCAGCGCTTCGAGGTACTCGGCAGCACCGGCATGTTGCAGGCAGGCAATGTGCGACCCACTGAAGTCACCGCGTACTCGAAAACCGAAGTATCGAGCGACGTGCCTGAAGCATTTTTCCTCGAACGCTATCGCGCGGCTTATGCACTTGAAATCGCGCATTTCTTTGACGCGATCACACACGGCAAGCCGGTGCGCACGACCGTCGCCGACGGCCTGAAAGCGCTCGAACTCGCCGACGCCGCCACGCGCTCGTGGCGCGAAGGGCGTGCGGTAAAACTGGGCGAGGTATTGTGATGAAGACGGGCACGCAAGCAGTGCGTATAGGCGTGGTCGGCCTTGGGCGGTTGGGCAAGCGTCACGCGGAGAATCTGGCGTATCGCGTGCCGGGCGCTTCGTTGGTGGCCGCTTGCAGTCCGCTGGAAGAGGAACGGGCGTGGGCACGCGAGGCGTTGCCCGAGTCGCTTCTCTATGACGATTACGCGGACTTGCTCGCCAATCGCGAGGTGGATGCGGTGTGGCTCGTTACGCCTTCGTCGTTGCACGCGCAACAGATCGTCGATGCGTTGCGCGCCGGCAAACATGTGTTCTGCGAGAAGCCGTTGTCGCTGGATATTGCCGAGTGCGAACGCGTGCTGGCTGAAGCTGCGCGCTATTCGCATCTGCAAGCGACTATCGGCTTCATGCGCCGTTTCGATCCGAGCTACAAGGACGCGTTCGACAAGATCGAGGCAGGCGTGATCGGCCGGCCTTTTCTGGTCCGCTCGCAAACGACCGACAAGAACGATACCGATGGTTTCTTCGTGCGTTTCGCCGCGACTTCCGGTGGGATCTTTCTCGACTGCACCGTGCACGATATCGACGTCGCGCGCTGGCTGCTCGGCAAACCGCGCGCTAAACGCGTGTTCGCGACGGGCACCATCGCGCTGCATGAAGGCTTGCGAGAATTTGGCGACGTCGATAACGGCGTGGCGATCTGCGAGTTCGAAGACGGCAAGCTCGCGATGTTTTATGCGTCGCGCACGCAGGCGCATGGTAACGATACGCATAGCGAAGTGATCGGTACGGGCGGTGCATTGGCGATCGGGCATAACCCGCGGGCGAATCGCGTCGAGATTTATGATGCCACGGGCATTCGTAACGAATGTACGCCGAGTTTTTTTGATCGATTCGAGGAGGCGTTTTTGCACGAGGCGCGGGCGTTTGTTGCCGCAGTGCAAGGTGGAGTGCACGCGGGCGCGGTAGCAAATGCGCCTGCGGGCGCGACGCTCGCAGATGCGCTTGAGGCGACGCGGATCGCTACCGCGTTGCGGACTTCGCTTCAGAGCGGGGAGGCGGTGATGCTATAGCGGTTTGGTTTTTTATTGTTCTGCTTGCCTACGCGGCGCTATGGGTGTGTGCCTGCGGCGGTGGCCTTTCCTTGTTTTGTTATTGGTTTATTAGCGTTCCCCCTGTGCGGGGGAGCACCTACTTTTCTTTGCCTGCCGCAAAGAAAAGTAGGCAAAAGAAAGCGGCTTTACACCGCCAGTTCTTAAGCGGGTCCCCTGGCTTGGAGGAGGTAGTGGTGCATCTGGAATCGGTGCTCTCGCACACTCCGCCTTAGTGACACGGCAGTCATGCTTCCGGCGGCGCTACGCGCGCCGCAGCGGTACTTCTCAACACCAACTGGCGGTATGCGCTTCCCGCATTATTCTTCCCGCCTCGCACTACGTGCTTGCTGGAACGGTTTGCAAGGGAAACGAGTGGGTTCGTTTTTTTTTTTCGTGGGGGCCATCGGCTTCGTCTCGGCGAGGCAGCCGAATGTGCGAGTGCGTCCCATCACGTGGAGCGAAGCGCCGGTACGGCAGTGAGGACTGGCGATGCAACGGCGGGCTGCCGCGCCGGGCAAAACGCGAGCACCTTGGTGAGGCATGGGGGACACGAGGACGAGTCATTTTGGACGCAGTGCGAGCCACAGCGCCGACCTGGGCGCGGGCGCCAAAACCGGCGGGCGGTTGTTGAAGTACCGCTACGGCGCGCGCAGCGCCGCCGGAAGCATGACTGCCTTGTCACCAGCGCGAAGTGTGCGAGAACACCGATTCCAGATGCTCCACTACCTCCTCCAAGCCAGGGGACCCGCTTAAGAGCTGGCGGTGTAAAGCCGCTTTCTTTTGCCTACTTTTCTTTGCGGCAGGCAAAGAAAAGTAGGTGCTCCCCCGCACAGGGGGAACGCTAATAAACCAATAAGAAAACAAGGAAAGGCCAACGCCGCAGGCGTACAACCAGAAGCGCCGAGCAGGCAAACAGCACAGGGGGAACGCTAATAAACCAATAAGAAAGCAAGGAAAGGCCACCGCCTCAGGCGTACAACCAGAAGCGCCGCGAAGGCAAACAGAAGAACAAGAACAGGCATACAACCACCCCGCCCGGCGGCCAATCACGGCGGCCAATCACATCGTGCGGTAGAATTTGACCCTAACGTCCGGCGTCGTCCACGACGCCTCATCCCGAAGGTCATCGTCGATGCAAATTCAGGTTCACAAGGAAGTCGATGCGCGCGGGCTGATGTGCCCGCTGCCCATTTTGCGCGCCAAGAAGGCGCTCGCCGACATGGAAAGCGGCCAGATCCTCAAAGTGCTGGCCACCGATCCGGGCTCGCAACGCGATTTCGCCGCGTTCGCGAAGCAAACCGGCAATGAAATCGTCGAAAGCTCGGCGCACGACAAGGTTTTTACCTTTCTGATGAAACGCCGCTGAAAGGCGTGCACCGAAACTCGCCTACGAAGAGAACCTCACGCACTGAGTCGCGCCCGGCTAGAGGCGCCCTTGGCCGCGCGCCCCTATAGGCGGGCCCCAAAAACAAAAGGCGCTGTGTCCGCGAATGCGGGGCACAGCGCCCTTTTTACGTCTGACTGACGCCTATCGCGAGAGGCTAACAGCGCAACGGGTCCTGCGTGGCTGTCCAGTTGCTCAGCCTTCCAGCACCGGCGAACGCGTACGCAGATACTCTTCGAAATCCGCCGCCACTTCCGGGTGACGCAGCGCGAACTCGACCGTCGCCTTCAGGTAACCGAGCTTGCTGCCGCAGTCGAAACGCGTGCCGTGATATTTGTACGCAAGCACCTGTTCGTCGGCGAGCAGCGATTGAATCGCGTCCGTCAGCTGCAATTCGCCGCCTGCGCCCGGCTTCAGCGCGCGCAGATGTTCGAAGATCCGCGGCTTCAGCACATAGCGGCCCACCACGCCGAGATTCGACGGCGCAACGGCCGGCTCCGGCTTTTCGACGATGCCCGACATCTTGATGATCGAGTCTTCCCACTCCTTGCCGTCGACGATACCGTACGACTTCGTCTCCGCGGCCGGGATCTCTTCGACGCCGATCACCGAGCTGTGATAGTGGTCGAACACCTCGATCATCTGCGTCATCACAGGCGGCGTGCCGTACAGCAAGTCGTCCGCGAGGATGACGGCGAACGGGTTGTCGCCCACCAGTTTTTCGGCGCACATCACCGCATGGCCGAGACCGAGCGCTTCCGGCTGACGCACGTAGAAGCAGTCGACATGGCTCGGCTTGATGCTGCGCACCAGCTCCAGCAGCTTGTCCTTGCCGCGCGCTTCCAGTTCCGCTTCGATTTCGTATGACTTATCGAAGTGGTCCTCGATCGCGCGCTTGCTGCGGCCCGTGACGAAGATCATTTCGGTGATGCCGGCCGCCATCGCCTCTTCCACCGCGTATTGAATCAGCGGCTTGTCGACAATCGGCAACATCTCCTTCGGGCTTGCCTTCGTGGCAGGAAGGAACCGGGTGCCGAGACCTGCTACCGGAAATACCGCCTTTGTAACTTTTAGCATGTGAGTACCTTGAGTCCACTGGTTTAGCTTTGGTCCTTGCCCGCGCGCAATAGGCGGGCAAAGAGCCTTCGATCAGGCGGGCAAGCGCGCCAGTTGGGCTTTCAGCTTGCCGATAGTGGTTTCAAATTCTGCCAGCCTTTTCTGCTCCTGCTCAACGACTGCGGGCGGCGCCTTCGCAACAAAGCTTTCATTCTGCAATTTGGCATTGCATTTCGTCACTTCCGTGGTGAGCCGCGCAATCTCCTTCGACAGGCGTTCGCGCTCGACGGCCACGTCGATTTCCACCTTCAGCACTAGCTTGTCATTCCCTACGATAGCAATTGGCGCGCCATCCGCCTGCGCGTCCAGGCTCGCCTCGTCGGCAATGATCTGCACTTCCGACAAACGGGCCAACGCCTGAGCGTACGGCGCAAAGGTGCGCAGGCGCTCGGCGTTGCCGGTCGCGAGCAGCGGCACCCTGGTCGCCGGCGACAGATTCATTTCGCCGCGCAGATTCCGGCATGCGTCGATCACTGCTTTCAGGTCCGCCGCCCATTGCTCCGCCTCCTCGTCGAGCTTCGACGGCTCGGCGACGGGGTAGGGCTGCACCATGATGGACGCTTCGCCCTCTGCCTTGCCTTGCGGATAACGACCGGCCAACGGCGCTACTTTTTGCCACAACGCTTCGGTAATGAACGGAATTACCGGATGCGCGAGGCGCAATACGGTTTCGAGTACGCGCAGCAGCGTGCGGCGCGTGGCGCGCTGCTGGTTCGGCTGACCCGTCTGGATCTGAACCTTGGCGAGTTCGAGATACCAGTCACAGTATTCGTCCCACACGAACTTGTATAGGGCGTTGGCCACATTGTCGAAGCGATAGTCGGCAAAACCCTTGGCGATTTCCGCTTCGACGCGTTGCAGGTGCGAGACGATCCAGCGATCGGCCGACGAGAAATTCAGGTGGCCGTCCGGGCCGCATTCGCCGCATTGTTCCGGCTTGCCGAAACCGCAGTCATGGCCTTCGCAGTTCATCAGCACGAAACGCGTGGCATTCCACAGCTTGTTGCAGAAGTTGCGATAGCCTTCGCAGCGCGCCAGATCGAAGTTGACGTTGCGGCCGAGCGTGGCCATCGACGCCATCGTGAAGCGCAGCGCGTCCGTGCCGAAGGCCGGGATGCCGTCCGGGAATTCCTTGCGGGTTTTCTTTTCGATCGACGCGGCCTGCTTCGGATTCATCAGACCGGTGGTGCGCTTGGCGACAAGCGTATCAAGATCGATGCCGTCGACGATATCGATCGGGTCGAGCGTGTTGCCCTTGCTCTTCGACATCTTCTGGCCTTCGTGGTCGCGCACCAGACCGTGCACGTAGACCGTGTCGAACGGCACCTTGCCGGTGAAGTGCGTGGTCATCATGACCATGCGGGCGACCCAGAAGAAGATGATGTCGAAACCGGTGACCAGCACCGACGACGGCAGGAAGTGCTTCAGCTCCGTCGTTTCGTTGGGCCAGCCGAGCGACGAGAACGGCACCAGCGCCGACGAGAACCACGTGTCGAGCACATCTTCATCGCGCTTCAGGGCGCCCGTGTAGCCGGCCGCGGAGGCCTTGGCGCGGACTTCCTCTTCCGTTTTGGCGACGAAGATTTCACCGTTTTCGCCGTACCAGGCCGGGATCTGATGACCCCACCAGAGTTGGCGCGAGATGCACCAGTCCTGGATGTTTTCGAGCCATTGATAGTAGGTCGTGGTCCAGTTTTCCGGCACGAGCTTGATTTCGCCGCGGCGAACCACGTCCAGCGCCGTTTGCGCGATCGATTTGCCCGGATTGAAGGTGCCTTCCGGGGCCGGCTTGCTCATCGCGACGAACCATTGGTCCGTCAGCATCGGCTCGATGATGACGCCGGTACGGTCGCCGCGAGGCACCATCAGCTTGTGCGGTTTGACCGATTCGAGTGCGCCGATTGCTTCGAGGTCGGCGACGACTAGCTTGCGGGCATCGAAACGGTCCAGACCGCGGTATTTTTCCGGCGCGTTGTCGTTGATCTTCGCGTCGAGCGTGAGGATTTCGATTTGCGGCAGGTTGTGGCGCTGACCGACCTGATAGTCATTGAGGTCGTGCGCGGGCGTGACTTTGACGACACCGGTGCCGAATTCGCGGTCGACGTAGTCGTCGGCGATGATCGGGACTTCGCGGCCGGAGAGTGGCAGCGTGACCGTTTTGCCGATCAGGTGCGCGTAGCGTTCGTCTTCCGGATGGACCATCACGGCGGTGTCGCCGAGCATGGTTTCCGGACGCGTGGTGGCGACCGTCAGATGCCCCGAGCCGTCCGTGAGCGGGTACTGGATGTGCCAGAGGTGGCCGTTTTCTTCCTCGCTGACGACTTCGAGGTCGGAGACGGCGGTCATCAGGACCGGATCCCAGTTGACGAGGCGCTTGCCGCGATAGATCAGGCCTTGTTCATACAGACGTACGAAGACATCGCGCACGGCGGCCGACATTTTGTCGTCCATCGTGAAGTATTCGCGCGACCAGTCGATCGATGCGCCGAGACGGCGCACCTGATTCGTGATGGTCGAGCCGGATTGCTGCTTCCATTCCCAGACGCGTTCGGTGAATTTTTCGCGGCCGAGGTCGTGGCGCGAGATGCCTTGGGCGTCCAGTTGACGTTCGACGACGATTTGCGTGGCGATACCCGCGTGGTCCGTGCCGGGCACCCAGAGGGTGTTTTCACCGAGCATGCGGTGATAGCGGGTGAGGCCGTCCATGATCGTCTGATTGAACGCATGGCCCATGTGGAGGGTGCCCGTGACGTTCGGGGGCGGCAGTTGAATCGAGAAGTCTTTCTTGTTCTCGTCGAAGGATGGCGCCGCGTAGGCGTGCTTTTCCCATTCGGGACCCCAATGGGCTTCGATGGTGTGGGGCTCGAAGCTTTTTGCAAGGGTGGAGGTGGTGTCGCTCGGGGTCTCGCTCATTTGTCGGTCTGCTGGAAGATGCAAAGAATGCTCGATTATAAGCGGCGCTGCGGTTGGGGGGCTTTGGGGGGGTGGGTTTGGCTGTTTTTTTGCCTTTGGCGGCGGCATTGTCTGTATGCTTACGGGGTTGGGTTTTTCTTGGTTTTTTGCGTGCGCGGCGCTATTGGCTGTTCGCCTGCGGCGGTGGCCTTTCCTTGATTTGATATTGGTTTATTAGCGTTCCCCCTGTGCGGGGGAGCACCTACTTTTCTTTGCCTGCCGCAAAGAAAAGTAGGCAAAAGAAAGCGGCTTTACACCGCCAGCTTTGAAGCGGGTCCCCTGGCTTGGAGGAGGTAGCGGAGCATCTGGAATCGGTGCCCTCGCACACTTCGCGCTGGTGACAAGGCAGTCATGCTTCCGGCGGCGCTGCGCGCGCCGTAGCGGTACTTCAACAACCGCCCGCCGGTTTTGGCGCCCGCGCCCAGGTCGGCGTTGTGGCTCGCACTGCGTCCAAAATGACTCGTCCTCGTGTCCCCCATGCCTCACCAAGGTGCTCGCGTTTTGCCCGGCGCGGCGGCCCGCCGTTGCATCGCCAGTCCTCACTGCCGTACCGGCGCTTCGCTCCACGTGATGGGACGCACTCGCACATTCGGGTGCCTCGCCGAGACGAAGCCGATGGCCCCCACGAAAAAAAAACGAACCCACTCGTTTCCCTTGCAAACCGTTCCAGCAAGCACGTAGTGCGAGGCGGGAAGAATAATGCGGGAAGCGCATACCGCCAGTTGGTGTTGAGAAGTACCGCTGCGGCGCGCGTAGCGCCGCCGGAAGCATGACGGCCTTGTCACCAGCGCGGAGTGTGCGAGAGCACCGATTCCAGATGCGCCACTGCCTCCTCCAAGCCAGGGGACCCGCTTAAGAACTGGCGGTGTAAAGCCGCTTTCTTTTGCCTACTTTTCTTTGCGGCAGGCAAAGAAAAGTAGGTGCTCCCCCGCACAGGGGGAACGCTAATAAACCAATAACAAAACAAGGAAAGGCCAACGCCGCAGGCGTACAACCAGAAGCGCCGAGTAGGCAAACAGCGCAGGGGGAACGCTAATAAACCAATAACAAAACAAGGAAAGGCCAACGCCGCAGGCGTACAACCAGAAGCGCCGAGTAGGCAAACAGCGCAGGGAGAACGCTAATAAACCAATAACAAAGCAAGGAAAGGCAACGCCGCAGGCCCACAGACACAACCCGCCGGGAGGGCAAGAAACCCCAAAAAAACCCAAAAAACCCGCAACCCCGGAGGGGCATATAATGTCGGACGCACTCGCCGTCCCTCCCACAAAATGCCCGATCTGCTAGCCAATCTAAACCCCGAACAACACGCCGCGGTAACGCTGCCAAACGAGCCAGCGCTCATCCTGGCCGGCGCGGGTAGCGGCAAAACCCGTGTCCTGATCACGCGCATCGCGTGGCTCATCCAGCACGGGCTGGCATCGCCCGCGACCATCCTGGCGGTGACCTTCACCAATAAAGCCGCCCGCGAAATGATGTCGCGTCTCTCGGCGCTCTTGCCGATCGACACAAGAGGCATGTGGATCGGCACCTTCCACGGTCTGTGCAACCGCATGCTGCGGGCCCACCATCGTGATGCCGGATTGCCGGCCACCTTCCAGATCCTCGATACCGCGGACCAGCTCTCCGCGATCAAGCGTCTGATGAAGGGCCTCAACATCGACGATGAAAAGTACCCGGCGAAAAATCTCCAGTACTTCATCAACAACGCCAAAGAACAGGGCCTGCGCCCGAAAGACGTCGACGCTACCGACAATTTCAACCGCAAATTTGTCGAGCTCTACGAAGCCTACGATCAGCAATGCCAGCGCGAAGGCGTCGTCGATTTTCCGGAACTGCTGCTGCGCTGCCATGAGCTTCTCGCGCACAACCCGCCGCTGCGTGCCCACTACCAGGCGCGCTTTCGCCACATTCTGGTCGACGAGTTCCAGGACACCAACAAGCTGCAATACGCATGGCTCAAGCTGCTCGCGGGCCAGACCAACTCGATCTTCGCCGTCGGTGACGACGATCAGTCGATCTACGCGTTCCGCGGCGCGAACGTCGGCAACATGCGCGACTTCGAACATGAGTTCAATGTCCGCCATCTGATCAAGCTCGAGCAGAACTATCGCTCGCACGGCCATATTCTCGATGCGGCCAATCAGCTGATCGCCAATAACTCGCGCCGTCTGGGCAAGAATCTGCGCACCGACGCGGGCCACGGCGAACCGGTGCGCGTGTATGAGTCCGCGACCGATTCGCAGGAAGCCGGCTGGATCGTCGAGGAAATCAAGGCGCTCATCAGCACGGGCACGTCGCGCAGCGAAATCGCGATCCTGTACCGCAGCAACGCGCAGTCGCGCACGATCGAACACACGCTGGTGAACGCGGGCATCGCGTATCGCGTGTACGGCGGTCTGCGCTTTTTCGAGCGTCAGGAAGTCAAGCACGCGCTCGCGTATCTGCGCCTGATCGACAATCCGAACGACGACACCGCGTTCGCGCGCGTCGTCAATTTCCCGACGCGCGGCATCGGCGCGCGTTCGATCGAACAACTCGCGGACGCGGCGCGTCTCTACAACTGTTCGATGGCCGCGGCGATTCCGTATGTCGCGGGCAAGGCGGGTTCGAGTCTCGCCGGCTTCGCGAATCTGATCGGCAGGATGCGCGCGGAAACGCAGCAGATGAGCCTGCCGGAAACGGTCGAATACGTGGTGCGCGCGAGCGGTCTCACGGAGTTCTACCAGAACGAACGCGAAGGCCAGGACCGGCTGGAAAACTTGCAGGAACTGGTCAACGCCGCCGCCGCTTTCGTCAGCGAGGAAGGCTATGGCATGGATACGCCGGCGCGCTCGATTCCGCTGCGTCCCGGCGCCACCGCGGCACCCGAACTCGCCGTTGCCACCGACGATCCGAATACCGTCGTGCTGGATGCGCCGGACATCGCCGATCCGGCGCAAAACCCGGACACGATGACGCCGCTCGCCGGTTTCCTGTCTCACGCGTCGCTCGAAGCGGGCGACAACCAGGCGCAAGCAGGCCAGGAAGCCGTTCAGTTGATGACGGTGCACGCGGCCAAGGGCCTGGAATTCACCGCGGTATTCATCACCGGTCTCGAAGAGGGGCTGTTCCCGCATGAGAACAGCGCGATGGAATCGGACGGTCTGGAGGAAGAGCGCCGTCTGATGTACGTGGCGATCACGCGGGCGAAGGAGCGTTTGTATCTGTCGTTCGCGCAAAGCCGGATGCTGCATGGTCAGACGCGCTACAACATCCGTTCGCGTTTCTTCGATGAATTGCCGCAAGAAACGCTCAAGTGGCTCACGCCGAAGGTCGAGGCGGGCGCGCGCTGGGGCGGCCGGTCGGATAACGCCGGTTATGGACGCGACTGGTTTGCGCGGCCGGGGTATACGGGCGCTGCGTCGTCGACGCCCGCGCCGTTGCCGGCCTTTGCCAACGAACAGCGCGCGGCGGAAACCGGTTTCCGCGTCGGCCAACAAGTGTTCCACACGAAGTTCGGCGAAGGCACGATCACCGCGCTCGAAGGCGGCGGCACCGACGCGAAAGCGCAGGTCAAATTCAAGCGGCATGGCGAGAAGTGGCTGGCGCTCGCGGTCGCCAAACTGCAGGCGGTCGAATGAGTACAGCCAGTGTCGATGTCGCCCATAGCGGCGCTCCTGTCACGCATCGTCCGCTCGGCATTCTGGCGGCGTTGCCCCAGGAGCTCGGCGATCTGATCGAAGCGATGCGCGGCGAATCGGGTGTGCGCACCATCACGCACGGTCAGCGCGACTATCACCTCGGCACCGTGCACGGCGCGCCGTGCGTGGTGACGTTGGCGCGAGTCGGCAAGGTCGCGGCGGCGGCAACCGTCAGCGCGCTGATTCATGCGTTCGATGTCGAGGCGGTCGTGTTCACGGGCGTCGCGGGCGGCGTGGGGCGGGAGGTGCGGGTCGGCGACATCGTCGTTGCCCACGCGCTGCTGCAACACGATCTCGACGCGTCGCCGCTGTTTCCACGCTTTGAAGTGCCCCTGCTCGGCATGTCCCGGTTTGCAGCCGACGCGGCGCTTGCCGGGCAACTCGCTGCCGCGTGCGAGCGGTTTGTCGCCGAAGAGGGCACGGCCTCGGCGGCGCGCTTCGGTACGCACACGCCGCGGGTGCATTGCGGGTTGATCATCAGCGGCGATCAGTTCGTCGCCAGCGTGGCCGGTGTACAGGCCTTGCGCGATGCGTTGCCGGATGCACTGGCCGTCGAGATGGAAGGCGCGGCGATCGCGCAGGTCTGTCACGAGTACGGCGTGCCGTGCGCGGTCGTGCGAACCATCTCGGATACCGCGGACGATCACGCGCCGCAGTCGTTCGCGTCGTTTCTGACGGAGATTGCCGGGACGTATTCGAACGCGATCCTGAAGCGGTTTCTGGAGGCGCGCAGCACGGTTTGAATCGCGCTTCGCGAGCTAACCTTGTCCCGATCCGCCTAGCGCCTCGCGCACCTGCTGCAACGCCGCCGGATCTTCGATCGTCGGCAAATCCCCCGGCTCGCGTCCTTCCGCCAACGCCGCAATCGCGCGGCGTAGCAGCTTGCCGGAGCGCGTCTTCGGCAGCATCGACACCACATGCACGCGTGCCGGCCGCGCAATCGCACCGAGCTGCCGGTCGACCGTCGCGGTCAGCGCCGCTTCCAGCTTCTCCCGCGCCTGGTCGCCATCGTAGGCCTGTGCGTCGCGCAGCACCACGAACGCCATCGCCACCTGGCCCTTCAGCGCGTCCGTCACGCCGACTACCGCGACCTCCGCGACCGCCGCGTGGCTCGACAACGCTTCCTCGATTTCGCGCGTGCCCAGCCGATGACCGGCGACGTTGATCACGTCGTCGGTGCGGCCGAGGATCGTCACGTAACCGTCTGTGTCCTGGATGCCCCAGTCGAACGTCGAGTAGACCTGCTGGTTCGGGATGCTCGACCAGTACGTGCTGACAAAGCGCTTATCGTCGCCCCATACGGTCGACATGCAGCCCGGTGGCAGCGGATAACCGAGCGTGAGCACGCCTTTTTCACCGGGCGCGCAGGGCTCGCCGGTTAGTTCGTTGCGCAAGGTCAGGTTGAAGCCGGCGGACGGTACGCCCGGCGAACCGAGTTTGGTCGGCAACGCCTGAACGCCGCGCGGAATCGCCAGCATCGGCCAGCCGGTCTCGGTCTGCCAGTAGTTGTCGATCACCGGCTTGCCGAGCGCGTCGGCGATCCATGCGGCGGTCGGTTCGTCGAGCGGTTCGCCGGCCAGGAACAGCGCGCGCAGGCTCGACAGGTCGGCTTTCTTCAGCAGCGCCGGGTCCTGCTTTTTCAGCACGCGCAGTGCGGTCGGCGCGGTGAACATCAGGTTGATCTTGTGCTGCGCGACGAGGCGCCACCAGATGCCGCCGTCCGGGCGAATCGGCGTGCCTTCGTACATCACGGTGGTCAGGCCTGCAATCAGCGGCGCGTAGACGATGTAGCTATGGCCGACCACCCAGCCCACATCCGACGCCGTGAACATCGTGTCGCCGGGCTGGCCCTGAAAGATGTGTTCCATCGATGCCGCCAGCGCCACCGCATAGCCGCCCACATCCCGCTGCACGCCCTTCGGCTTGCCGGTCGTGCCCGACGTGTACAGCACATACGAGGGCTCGTTCGATTCGAGCCATTCGCACGGCACATGGGCGTCGAAAAACTGCTCGCGCAGTGGCTCGTAGGCGACCAGATAGCTTGCGTTGAGACGCTCGGGGGCGAGCTGCCGGTCGATCAGCAACACGTGTGGGGCCTTGTGCGCCGCCCGCGCGAGCGCTTCATCGACCAGTGGCGTGTAGTCGATCACTTTGCCGCCGCGCGCGCCGGCGTCGGCGGTGACGATCAGCACGGGTTTCGCATCGTCGATGCGGGCGGCGAGATTCGGCGCGGCGAAGCCGCCGAACACCACCGAGTGAATCGCGCCGAGCCGCGCGCAGGCGAGCATCGCGAACAGCGCTTCGGGAATCATCGGCAGATAGAGCAGCACGACGTCGCTACGCTTTACGCCTAGCGAGCGCATCACCGCGGCCATGCGGTTGATTTCCGCGTACAGCTCGGCGTACGTGTAGCGTCGCTCGATGCCGGTTTCCGTCGACACATACACCAGCGCGTTCTGCTGCGCGCGCTCGGCAAGATGCCGGTCCACCGCGTTATGGCACAGGTTCGTGCGCCCGCCGATGAACCAGCGCGCAAACGGCGGATTCGAGCGGTCGAGCACGCTGTCGAACGGCGTCTCCCAATGAATCCGCCGCGCTTCATCGCGCCAGAATGCCTCGGGGTTCTCGATCGAACGGCGGTGGAAGTCGCGATAGCTTGTCATCGGCGTCGATCCTTCTGCTGCGTGCGTGAACGAATCTCGAGTCACACGCGCGGTTTGTACGGCGCGAGAGCGGGGCGTGTATCCGCACAAGCATAGAGCACGTGCGGCCGTGCGGACAACGCGGGTTCACCATGAGCGGGGGCGGGGCGATCCAGATGGCAAACCCTCGGCCCAAAGAAAAAAGGCGCCGCAGCGCCTTCTTCCTCATGCAACTGCCGGGCGAACCCATCACGCTTTCGCGCGCTTGCCTTCGACATCCGGCAGAAACACCGTCAGCATGCCGATCAGCGGCAGGAACGAGCAGACCTTGTACACATACGCGATGCTGGTGGCGTCGGCCAACTGGCCGAGCACGGCCGCGCCGATTCCGCCCATGCCGAACGCGAAACCGAAGAACAGCCCCGCGACCATCCCCACTTTGCCGGGGATCAGCTCCTGCGCATAGACCAGGATCGCCGAGAACGCCGAGGCCAGCACCACGCCGATGATCACGGTCAGCACGCCGGTCCAGAACAGATTCGCATACGGCAGCAGCAGCGTGAACGGCGCGACGCCGAGGATCGACACCCAGATCACATACTTGCGGCCGATCTTGTCGCCGATCGGACCGCCGATCACCGTGCCCGCGGCAACCGCCGCGAGGAACACGAACAGATGGACCTGCGCGGCCTGCACCGGCAGATGGAATTTGTCGATCAGATAGAAGGTGAAGTAGCTGTTGATGCTGGCGAGGTAGAAGTACTTCGAGAACACCAGCAGGATCAGCACGCCCATCGCGAACATGACCTTGTTGCGCGACAGCGTCGCGTGCCCGGCCACATTGCGCGCCTTCTTCACCGACGGATGCTGCTTGTACCAGCGGCCGATCTGCGTGAGCACGACGATCGCGACGAGCGCCGCCACCGAAAACCACGCGATGCTGCGCTGGCCGTGCGGAATCACGATCAACGCGGCGAGCAGCGGCCCGAGCGACGAACCCGCATTGCCGCCCACCTGGAACAGCGACTGCGCGAGACCGTGGCGGCCACCCGAGGCCATCCGCGCTACCCGCGACGACTCCGGATGAAACACCGACGAGCCGCAGCCGACCAGCGCCGCCGCGACCAGCAGCACGCCGAAACTCGGCGCGATCGACATCAGCAGCAGGCCAGCGAGCGTGAAGCCCATGCCGACCGGCAGCGAATACGGCTTCGGATGCTTATCCGTATAGATGCCGACGAGCGGTTGCAGCAATGACGCGGTGATCTGGTAGGTCAGCGTAATCAGGCCGATCTGACCGAACGACAACGAAAAGTTGTCTTTCAGCATCGGATAGATGGCCAGAATCAGCGACTGGATCATGTCGTTGAGCAGGTGCGAAAAGCTGATCGCACCGAGCACGGAATAGACCGTGCGCTGGACTTTGGCCGCCGGCTGCGCGGCGGCGGCGAGGTGGGCGGGATTGGCGGTACCGGCTGACGCGCCGGCAAGGGCGCTTTTTTCGAGGCTCGTTTCCATACGCTAGATGAGAGAGAAGGAAAAGGATGACGGGTAATGCATCGAGGCTGCCGGCTTAGGTTCATTGCTGGTTTCGATGCCGCGGCATTTCGACGCGGCGCCCGGCGCTGTCAGCTATTTGTCTAAGTTTAATGTGGCTTACATGAATTATAAGGACAAGTTTTGTCGCAAATCGGACGACTTTGGGTGTCGCAAATAGGTGGGGATCCGACGTTTTCGGCACCATGACGGTGCCTGGCGGCGGATGCGTGCCACGGATAGGCGCGGCTGGCAAGCCGTCTCAGAAATACGGTTCGGGCATTTTTGGCCATGTATAAAACGGTCGCGGGCGCGCGGCTTACGAGGCGGCGCTGCCCGGGACCGGGCGACACGCGGTCGGCATGAATGCGGGCGGCGCTAAAGATCGCAGACGTTTATGCCGTAGACCCGGAGAGATAGGAAGCAATGCCGGAACCGACCTTTTCGGCAGTTCGACACGTGGGGACTAGAAATATGAAAGCAGTTTCGCTGGGTGGCCAGACGGGCGCGGGCTTCGTACCGGAAGGAGAAGTGGCAGGCAAGTCGCAATCGCATGGGCAGGGCAGCCGGGGACGGGCTGTGCGGCTCAAGGGCTTGTCGGTGAAGGCGATGTTGCGGCTGGCGTTTGCGGTGCTGCTGATCGGCACGCTTGCGATCGGCGTGTTTTCGCTGACCCAGATCAGCCGCCTGAACGGTTCCGCGCAGTCCATCTACGACCAGGGGCACGTCGCCAGCCGCGCCGCCGAAGAGGCGCGCGGCCACATGCTGCGCGCGAGCCGCGCGCAAAAGATGCTGCTGACCGCGACCACCGCGAAGGAGCGCGACGAGCTCGGCGCCGACATCGACAAGGGTTTGAGCGGCCTTGCCGCGCAACTCGGCACGCTGCAACAGTACGTCGACGCCTCGGACGCCAAGGCGGCCGATCAGCAGAAGAAATTCGCCGCCGCCGTCGCGACGTGGAGTGGTCACTTGCGCGATTTCGTGACGCTGGTGAAAGCGCAGCCGCTCGATCTGTCGCAGATGAACTGGCAGGTCGGCACGCAGGATGTGTCGCTGCTGGTTGAAACCGGCAAGCTGGAAAAACTCGTCGACGAGCTGGTCGCGCAGCGCGGCACGGCTGCGAAGGCGACCATCGAGGCGTCGGGCTTTATCTACCACTCGTCGTTCGTGATGATCGCGGTGATGACGGTCGCACTGATCGCGCTGGCATTCGGCATCAGCGAGTGGGTGGTGCGACGCCTGGGCGCGCAACTCGGCGGCGAGCCGGGATACGCGAAGGAGATCGCCAGCCGGATCGCGGCGGGCGATCTGTCGAATCAGATCGCGCTGGGCCGCAAGGACAAGTCGAGTATGTTGTACGCGCTGCACGACATGCAGAGCGGCCTCTCGACCACTGTCTCCGACATTGCTGCGAGTGCTGACGCGATTGCGACTGCATCGGGCGAGATTTCGATGGGCAACCAGGATTTGTCGCAGCGCACCGAGCAACAGGCGATGGCGCTCGAGCGGACTGCGAGCAGCATGGAGCAGTTGACGTCGACGGTACGGCAGAACGCGGACAACGCGAAGCAGGCTAGCACGCTGGCTAATAACGCCTCGGAGATCGCGGAGAAGGGGGGCGCGGTGGTGGGGCGTGTGGTCGCGACGATGAATGAGATCAACGATAGCGCGCGCAGTATTGGCGACATCATCGGCGTGATCGAGGGGATTGCTTTTCAGACCAATATTCTGGCTTTGAATGCGGCTGTTGAGGCTGCGCGGGCTGGTGAAGAAGGGCGCGGGTTTTCTGTTGTTGCCGCCGAAGTACGGAATCTGGCTCAGCGGAGTGCGGCTGCTGCGAAGGAGATCAAGGGGTTGATTAGTACCTCTGTCGAGCGGGTGAGCAATGGGTCGACTTTGGCCCAGGACGCTGGGCAGACTATGGACGAAGTCGTTAAAGCCGTGAAGCGCGTGACCGACATCATGGGAGAGATTTCGGCTGCTTCTTCCGAGCAGAGTGCCGGGATTGAAGAGATTAACCTTGCGGTTACGCAGATGGATTCTGGTACTCAACAGAATGCCGCTCTTGTTGAGCAGGCTACTGCGGCTGCTCGGTCTTTGGATGACCAGGCGCGAGGGTTGAAGTTGATGGTGGGGAAGTTTAGGTTATAAGGTTTGTTTTTTTATTTGCCTGCGTGGCGCTATTGGCTGTACGCCTGCGGCGGTGGCCTTTCCTTGCTTTCTTATTGGTTTATTAGCGTTCCCCCTGTGCGGGGGAGCACCTACTTTTCTTTGCCTGCCGCAAAGAAAAGTAGGCAAAAGAAAGCGGCTTTACACCGCCAGCTTTGAAGCGGGTCCCCTGGCTTGGAGGAGGTAGCGGAGCATCTGGAATCGGTGCCCTCGCACACTTCGCGCTGGTGACAAGGCCGTCATGCTTCCGGCGGCGCTGCGCGCGCCGTAGCGGTACTTCAACAACCGCCCGCCGGTTTTGGCGCCCGCGCCCAGGTCGGCGCTGTGGCTCGAACTGCGTCCAAAATGACTCGTCCGCGCGTCCCCCATGCCTCACCACGGTGCTCGCGTTTTGCCCGGCGCGGCGGCCCGCCGTTGCGTCGCCAATCCTCACTGCCGTACCGGCGCTTCGCTCCACGTGATGGGATGCACTCGCACATTCGGGGCCCTCGCCGGGGTGAAGCCGATGGCTCGCATCACACGGAAGCGAAACCTCAGTGACAAACTAAATTTGGGTACCGAACCTGGCAAGTAGTCTGGAAACTACCGTGCGGCTTGCGTGTGAAAACGCGGGCGCCGAACCTCCCGCTGGTTTGGGGAAGTACCGCCACGGCGCGCGCAGCGCCGCCGGAAGTATGACTGCCTTGTCACCAGCGCTGAATGTACGAGAACACCGATTCCAGATGCGCCACTACCTCCTCCAAGCCAGGGGACCCGCTTAAGAGCTGGCGGTGTGAAGCCGCTTTCTTTGCTTACTTTCTTTGCGGCGGCAAAGAAAGTAAGTGCCTGCCCCGCACAGGGGCGACGCTAATAGACCACTAAGAAATCAAGGAAAGGCCAACGCCGCAGGCACACAACCAATAGCGCCGCGAAGGCAAGCAGAATCAGCCGGGTCTAACAACAACAGTACAAGTAATGCCTGCTGCAAGCACAACATCATCAGGCACAGAATCAATCCTCACCCGAACGGGCACTCTCTGTGCCAACCTAACCCAGTTGAAAGTCGGATTCACATCAGCCAGCAACTCGCGGCTTTCGGGATTATCCCGATCATAAATCCCTCGAGAGATGCTCTCGACATGCCCCTGGAGGGTGCCGCCACTCATCAGCCGAACTTCGGCCTTATCTCCAACGCGAACATGAGGAAGCTTCGTCTCCTCAAAGTACCCATAAACCCAGAAGGAATGACTATCGACAATAGCCAGCTTGGCAGAACCAGCAGTCGCATAATCCCCACGAAAAACATTGAGATTAGTGACATAACCGTCAACAGGCGAAATCACCCGCGTCCGCGCAAGATTCAGCCTGGCAGCATCAAGCGCGGCCAAAGCTTGCTGATACGCGGCATCAGCAGCGGAAGCCGTGTGAGTAGCATTCTCACGGCTTTCTTTGGACACGACCAAAGCATCCATATCCGCGCGCCGCTGCGCATCATCCCGTTTCATCTGCAACTCAGCCTTGCGCGCCGCAACCGCAGCTTGAGCCTGCTCGACAGCAATCTCATAGTGCGACGGATCGATCTGCATCAACAGATCGCCCTTTTTCACCAACTGGTTGTCCTTCACCGGCAGGTCGACAACCGCGCCGGAGACGTCAGGCGCAACATTCACAATCTCAGCGCGCACGCGCCCATCGCGAGTCCATGGTTCGTCCATGTAATGAACCCACAACACGCGTCCAATCAAAATCGCGACGATAAAAATAATCGCTGTCGCGATGAAGCCCACAATATTTCGGATGGTCATGTTTCGACTCTGATCAACGATAAACGGCGAGACCCAGCACGCCGCACACACACACGAGCAAGCTGGCCCGGAACAGGGATGGATGCCACACCACGCGATACAAGCCCGTATAGGCAATCGCGCGGTCCAACACCCAGGTAAGCGCGGCGCCCGCGATAAACAGCAGCACGATGGCCGGCACGTAGGCGTCGAAAACGGCAATATCACGTGGCATGACGAACTCCTTCAGACGCGTTGGCTCGTCCGCTCACCAGCGTTTCCAGCGGCGATTGCGGATCGAGCAGCGCGGTACGAATGAAATGCAGTTGACTCAGGATGCGTTGCAGTCGATGTCGCTCCTCACGCGGCGGCGTGAAAGTCGCCAGCATCTGCTGAACCGCGGCGATCGCGTCGATGGTCGCCGCCAACGCGCGGTCGAAGCGGTCCGCGCGCGGCCGCTCGAAGAGCGCGGTCACCGCATTGCGCATCGCCCGCAATGACACGCGCCACGGCATCGTCTTCGCATAGCGCGCGTCGGCGGGCAGCGCCGCCACTTCGCGGCGCAGATCGATCATCGCGTTGCCCACTTCGAGCACCGAGAACAGCCAGCGCAAGGTGTCGCGCTTGAGCTCAGGTTCGTTCTGCGCGAGCGCGTTGATCTGGAACATCAGATCGCGCGCGCCGCTCTCGAAGCGCGAACGCACCCGGCTCATGCCCGCGCGGCTCGCCAGCACCACCTGGCGGCGCAGGTCCATCAGCAGGCGATTGCGCAGCCAGGGCGTCGACGGCGGCAGCAGCACCGCAAAGGCAATCGACGACACCAGCATCGACAGCACCAGCGCTATCGCATCATTGATGAAGCCGCTCGGATCGTAGTGAATCACGTTGTCCGGGCCGGCCAGGAAACAGAAGAAGATGCAGTAGCCGACGCCGTAGCCGGCCAGCGACGGGCGTGTCGTCATGAATACGCCGAGCAGCAGGAACGGCGTGAGCGCGGCGCACAGCAGCGGAAAACCGTCGATGTGCGGATACACGCCGAACACCGCGATCATCCCCATCACCGAGGCGATCAGCGTGCCGCCGCCCATCTGGATCGCCGTGCGCATGGGATTCGGCGACGACGACGCCAGCGCGCAGGTCGCCGCCGCGGTCAGCACGAGCGTCGTGCCGCTCGGCCACGCGGTCGCGATCCAGAACGCGCCGAGCACCATCATGACGATGGCCGCGCGCAAGCCGGCTACGCCCGCTGCGATCGCATTGGTCTTCGGCTCGTAACGCTCGATCCAGCGTTCGCGCTCGTGCATATCGACGGCGAGCGACGCGTAAGTCGCCGCGTACGCGTGCAGATCGTCGACGAAGCGGTACAGCAGTTCGGCGCCGGTGTCGAAATCGAGCAGGGGCGCATCCGCATGCGTTTCCAGCGCGTCGCGCGTCGCGCGCACGCGCTTGGGCAACGCGGCTTTGTAGGCCTCGAGTTGCGCGGCGGCGTGGGCGGCGTCGGCGGCGCTCAGCACGGGTTCGCCAGACTTCGCGAGCTGCGGGGCGATTTCCTTGAAGTACGGTTCGAGCGCATCGATCGCGACGGTCGCGCCGTTCGTGTTTGCATCGCGCAGCCGGTTCATCAACTGATGCAGCGCATGAAAGCGCGTCGATGCCGTCATGAACTCGCTGTTCAGACGCGCCAGGCGCCCGCCGCGCATCCGCGAGTCGGGGCCTTCGAACACGGCCACGCTGCGCGCCGCTTCGAAACCGACGATGTCGGCGACAAAGCGCGCGTTGGTGGCCTCGATCTGCGCGCGGTCGTTGCGGCCCGCCAGCGATGCGGACACATACTCGACGAACGCCGAGAAGCGCGCGCGCACGGTGCTGCGCATCTGCAAGCCGGCATACTGCGGCAATACGAGGCCGCTGACCGCGCCCGCGCAGATGATGCCGACCACCACTTCGGCGACCCGCGTGAGGGCGCTCAGAAACGCGCCGTCTGGATGCTGCGAAGAGGGAATGCCGATCAGCGCGGCGGTATAGCCGGCCAGCACGAAACCGTAGGACTTGAAGTTGCGGTTGCGCGCGGCGCCCGCCGTGCAGATGCCGACCCAGATGGCGGTCGCGACAATGAACATTTCCGGCTGCTGCGCAAACAGGCCGATGAACGCGAGCATCACGACGAGGCCGATCAGCGTGCCACAGATCCGGTAGAAGCTCTTGGCGAACACCATCCCGCTTTGCGGCTGCATCACGATGAACACGGTGGTCATCGCGGTGCGCGGCTGCGGCAGGTCGAGCTTCATCGCGATGCCGAGCGCGAGAAAACAGGCCGCGAGCGCCTTGAACAGATAGACCCAGGTGCGGCCGTCGGCGCGGGCCCAGTCGGCGACGGCTGCGCAGAGCGCGGCGAACGAGCCCGGCTGCGAGGCGGGAGAAGGGGCGGCGGACATGGTTGGCTTCCTTACTCTGCCGCGTTCGCGTCTGAGGACGAGCGGTTTGTACTTGCCGCGACGCTCGAATCTGCCGCCGCTGCTTTCACTTTGCCTTTGCCATGCGCGGGCAACGTTTCGTTCGCCTGTGGACCGTTGGCCGGTTCGTCGAGGCCGCCGCCCAGGGCGGTGACCAGCGACGCATGCGCGCCGAGGCGCTCGGCCTGAATCTTCGCGACGCCTTCCTGCGCGCGCAGCAACTGGCTTTGCGCGACCAGCACGTTCAGATAGTCGGTCAGGCCGCGCCGGTAGCCTTCGCGCGACAGATCGTAGTTCTTGCGAGCCGCCGCGACCGAGCGGTCGGCGTCGGCTGCCTGGGTGCCGAGCGAGCGGATTCGCACCACCTGATCGGCGATGTCCTTGAGCGCGCTGACGATCGACTGGTTATAGCGATCGACGGCTTCGTCGTAGCCCGCCGACGCCGCGCCAAGTTGCGAGCGCAGCCGCCCGCCGTCGAAGATCGGCAGCGACAGCGCCGGACCGGCGCTCCAGCTATGCGACGGGTTCTTCAGAAACTGGAACAGCGGCCCCATCGCCGCATAACCGCCGATCGACGCCAGCAGATTGATGTCCGGATAGAAATCGGCCTTGGCGACGTCGACGCCGCGCGCCTGCGCCGCCACCGTCCAGCGCGCCGCGACCACATCGGGCCGGTGACCGATCAGATCCGCGGGCAGCGTGCCCGGCAGGCCGGCCGGCGCGTCGAGCGCGAGCGTCGGACGCCGGATCGAATCGCCCGCGCCCGGACCTTTGCCGGCCAGCGCGGCCAGTTGATTGCGGCCGAGCGCGATCTGCTCTTCGATCGCATCGATCTGACGCTCGTATTCCGGTAGCGGCGTTTCGGCCTGGCTCACTTCGAGTTGCGTGCCGATGCCGCCCTTCAGACGGCGTGTGGCCAGATCGGCGATCTGCTGCTGTTGCTGCAGCGTGGCCCTGGCGATATCGAGCAGCGCGTAGTTCATCGACATCTCGATGTACGTGCGTACCACATTGCTCTCCAGTTCGAGCTGGGCGGCGCGGGCATCCGCGGCACTCGCGTGAGCGGCGTCGAGCGCGCGTTCGGCGGCGTTCCTGTCCTTGCCCCAGATATCCAGGTGATACGAGAGCCCGAGCGTGCCGGTGTTGTTCCACGATTGCTCGCCCGCGAGCGGGCCCGGGCCGTAGTACAGGTTGTCGGCCCATTTCTGACGCTGGATCGACAGACTGCCGTTGACCTGCGGCGACTGCGTCGAACGGGCAACGCCCGCCATCGACACGGCTTCGCGCACACGTGCCTGGGCGACGGCCAGAGTCGGATTGCCCGCCTGCGCCGCTTCGATCCAGTCGTTGAGTTGCGGGTCGTTATAAGCGCGCCACCAGTCGGCGGCAGGCCATTGCGCGTCGGCATTGGCTGCCCGGATGGCGTTGCCCGCGTCGAGCGAGGAGGGCTCGATTCCGCTGGCTTGCGGCGCGATGCCTCCGGTACTGGCACAGCCGGCGATTGTTAATAGGATCGTAAGAACCGCGGCGGCGGCGACCCCTTTCAGTACCGGAGACTGCACGATTTCCTCCATAAATGACTATAGAACCTTGTGCGTCATTATATTTTTCGATTGATTGGGGAATAACCGGTAAAGATGCAAGGCATTTTTACGGATAATGTGATAATCGCCTTTGCGAATCGTGTAACAATCGCTTCCGATCACCAAGGAATGCTATGGATACGCTTCAAAACATGCGCGTATTTGTCCGCGTCGTCGAAGCGGGCAGCTTTACGGGTGCTGCGCAGCACCTGAACACGACCACGGCGTACGCATCGCGCGCGGTTTCGGATCTGGAAGCGCACCTGCGCACGCGGCTTCTGAACCGCACCACGCGCCGCATCGCGCTGACCGAGGCAGGCGAGCGCTATCTGCAACGCTGCGAACAGATCCTCGCGTACGTCGATCAGGCCGAAGCGGAAGCGAGCGACGCCCACGCGCGCCCGTCCGGCAAACTCAAAGTCCACGCGATGACGAGCTTCGGCCAGCACTATGTGGTGCCGGCCGTCGGCCGCTATCAGCAGCGCTATCCGGACGTGCATATCGAGCTCACGCTTGCGCAGCGCATGCCCGATCTGCTCGACGAAGGCTTCGACGTGTCGCTGACGCTCGCCACCGGTCTGCCGGACTCGGGGCTGGTGTCGCAGCGCCTGGGCAGCGCGTTCAGCATTGCGTGCGCGTCGCCGGCTTATCTGGAGCGGCACGGCGTGCCGCAAACGCCTGCGGACCTCGTGCGCCACACCTGCCTGCAGATGGTCACGCCGGTGTTTCCCACCGACAAATGGACCTTCGACGGCCCGAACGGCGAAGAAACGGTCGCGCTCGGCCCGGCCACGTTCCAGGTGAATGTTGCCGAAGCGATGGCGGTGGCGGTGTCGAGCGGCATGGGCGTCGGGCTGATTCCGATCTACTCGGCGATCAGCGGTTTGCGTAGCGGCAAGCTCGTATGGCTGCTGCCGGAGTACACGTCGCAGGAAATGAATCTGTATGCGCTGTATCCGTCGCGGCAATATCTGGACGCAAAAATCCGCACCTGGGTCGAATTTCTGCGCGACGAGCTACCCGCGACGCTGGCGGTCGACCAGGCCGAATTGCGCCAGTTCGCGCGCACCTGAAGCCGCGCCGAGCGGGCGGTTGACCATCGTTGACCATCGCCGGCGCGTTGGCGTGACAGCCTGTTACACAAGTGCCGCGTCGCAACATTTCCTTACTTCTGCGCCGCGGTCGATTTGCTAACGTGTCATTGATGCGCTGCCGGCTTCAGCCGGACGTGTTCAATCAGCCGCCGTTCGGCAAATCGCAATAACTGGAAGGACGAGGGATTCATGGATACGCATCTGATGATCGGCGTGGCCGTCATGTTGGGACTGATCGGAATCGCCGCATCGCGCGATTTGCTGCGCCGTTTGCGTGAACAGCAGCCGCAGCTGGTGCCGATCAAGGTCGAGCGCCCGGTGGATTTGTCTGCACAAAGGCGCGACCGCTGAGTTTAGCCGCGGCGCTCATCTGCCACGTTCAGCTATCGAGTTTTTACGATCGAAGCCGCGCTTTCAGTGCAGCGCTTCGATCAGACCCGGCTCATCATTGAGCGTGCGGTCCACCTCGGGGCTCACCCGATGCCAGCGAAAGCGCCCGGCGGGTACGCAGGCGCCGCGCGCGAGCTGCTCGAGTTCACCCGGCGGCAGCGCCGGATCCAGCCAGCGGCGCGCCGCTTCCGGCGCGAACACCAGCGGGCGGCGGTCATGAACGTCGATCAGGCCCGCGTCGGCGGTGGCTGTCACAATCACCAATCCCATGCCTTCTGTTTGCGGCTCGGTGCCGCGCACGCTAGATAACGCGGCGAGGTACATCGGCGCGGCGCTTTTCAGGTGCACGAAATAGGGTTGGCGGACCTTTCCGGCGCCCTGCGCTATGTCATCGCCGGTGTCCGTGCTGGGCGCCACTTCCACGCGCCATTCGAACCAGCCGTTCGCGGGCACCAATACCCGTCCGGTTTTCCACAGATCCTTGAAGTAGCGGGCGTTCGCCGCGGTTTCGGCGCGCGCATTGATCGTCTGCGGCAGATGCTGCGCGCGTGCCCAATCGGGGCAATAACCCCAGTGAATCGCACGCAGCGTTTGGTCGGGATAAATCGCGAGCGGATGCGTGCCGGGCGACAGGTTGTAGCCGGGGCGGCGGTCGGCTGCGTCGAACAGCATCAGCGGATCGCTGAGGCCAAGATGCTGCGCATAACGAAGCGGATCGCCGTACTGGCTGATTCGACCACACATGAGCGACCTCCTGCTGCGACCGATCTGACCGGCATGACTGGATTCGGCCGACGAGACCGATGCGGCCGGCACGTCAGTCATTACCCGGCCGACGACAACAGCGTAGTGCGTGCCGCGCAGCCTGGCTACCCAGATCGGCCCCAAGCCGACGTTAGATCTCCACCACCTTGGCCCAGTCGAACTGCGGATTTTCCAGTTCGCGGGTACGCCGGTCGAGATAGCCGCGCGGATTGCAGATCACGCGCGTGCCGTTCACCGTGTAATCGAACGACGTATGCGTATGTCCGTGAATCCACAACGCGACGGGCGCTCGCACCAGTTCCGGCAGATGACTGACGAAGCCGGCCGAGACGCGGTCTTGCGCGTAGCGCTCGGCCAGACTCAGCCGATGCGGCGCGTGATGCGTGACGACGATCGTCTTGCCTCCGAACGGTTTGGCCAGCTCGCGTTCGAGCCATGCGCGTGCCTGCCTGTGCAGCGCGAGGGAGTCGGCGGGTGTGAAATCGCGCGGAGAATCCAGCGTGTCGTGCGGCCAGTTCATCTGGATCAGGCCGCGGAAGTCGAGCATCACCCGGCGCGATGCTTCGATGGATTGGGCGAGCGCGGCTTGGTCGGCGCCGTATAACGCGAAGTCGGTCCATAAGGTCGTGCCGAGCACGCGCCAGCGGCCCTGTGGGTCGACCAGCGCGGCGTTGTTCAGCACGTGCACGTTGTCGACCGAGGCCGCCGCGTCGTAGAGCGCCGTTTCGAGTGCGCCGAATTCGCCGTCGTAGTACTCGTGATTGCCGGGCACGTAGATCACCGGCACGGCGCCGTCGAAAGTTTGCGCGGCCCAGCGCGGGCCGGCCGCGTGATTGTGGATGTCGCCGGCAAGCACGATCAGATCCGCCTGCGCATGCGGGATCAGCTCGGGCTCGTCATTCTCCAGATGCAGATCGGACAGCACTCGAATCTTCACGAACGGCTCCTGCGATGAGCCTCGAATCAGAGGCTTCAGACCTTAGCGTAGCACCTTGCCCGGGTTCATCAGATTGAGCGGATCGAGCGCGTGTTTGACGGCGCGCATCAATTGCACCTCGACGTTCTGCTTGTAATGCATCGCTTCGTCGATCTTCAATTGGCCGAGCCCGTGTTCCGCGCTGATGCTGCCGCGGTGACGGTGCACGTTGTCGTACACGAGCTGATTGATCGAGCTTTGAAACGCATCGAGGAACGCTTTCGCGTCGACGCCCTCGGGCGCTTGCACGTTGTAGTGCAGGTTGCCGTCGCCCAGATGGCCGAACGTGACCATCCGCGCGCCCGGCGCCGCCTGCGCGATCGCCGCGTCGGTTTCTTCGATGAAGTGAGCGATGCGCGAAATCGGCACGGCGATATCGTGCTTGATGTTCAGACCTTCTTCCGCCTGCGCGAGCGGAATATGTTCGCGCAGATTCCAGAACGCCCGCGATTGCGTGAGGTTTTCCGCGACCACCGCGTCTTCGACGAGGCCTTCTTCGAGTGCGATTTCCATCAGGCGCTCGAACAGGCCGCGCGCATGTTCCTCGCTTTCGCTGTCCGATAGTTCGAGCAGCACCACTTGCGCGTGCGGCTCGGCGAACGGATAGCGCATCTGTGCAAAATGCCGGCCGACCAGCCGCAGACAGAAATCCGACATCAGTTCGAAACCGGTCAGAAGCGGTCCGGCGACGCGTTGCGTCAGCGACAGGAAATCGAGCGCCGCATGCGGCGACGCCAGTGCGGCGAGCGCCGTGACGCGCGCAGCCGGCTGCGGATGCAGCTTGAGCACGGCGGCGGTGATGATGCCGAGCGTGCCTTCCGCGCCGATGAACAGATCGCGCAGATCGTAGCCGGTGTTGTCCTTGCGCAGTCCGCGCAGGCCGTCCCACAGTTCGCCTTGCGGCGTCACCACTTCGAGGCCCAAACACAACTCGCGCGTGTTGCCATAGCGCAGCACACCGGTGCCGCCCGCGTTGGTGGCGAGATTGCCGCCGATCGTGCAGCTGCCTTCGGCGGCGAGGCTCAACGGGAACAGCCGGCCCGCTTGCTCAGCGTGCTTCTGCACTTCGGCGAGGATGACGCCGGCTTCGACGGTGATCGTGTTGTTGTGCGGATCGATGTCGCGCACGCGGTTCAGGCGCCGCAGACTGACGACCGCTTGCGCGCCGCTCGCATCCGGCGTCGCACCGCCGGCCAGCCCGGTGTTGCCGCCCTGCGGCACCAGCGCGACGCGATGTTCGACGGCGAGCTTGACGAGCGCCGCGACTTCTTCAGGCGTGGCCGGGCAGAGCACCGTGCAGGCCGCGCCGGTGTAACGGCGGCGCCAGTCGGTGAGATAGGGCGCGGTGTCGTGCGGGTCGGTCAGTACATGGGCGGCGCCGATGGCGTCGCGGCAGGCGGTGAGAAAAACGGCTTGGGTCATGATGGTCGGTCAAGGTGTTCGGCGGATAGGTTACGTGGGAAGCACGGTCCTCATTGGGCGCTTCCCTTGGCCTGCTTTGCGTTCTGTTTTGCTGCCTGTTTTGCCGCGCGCTTGAACGGCGCGACATACGCGAGCGTGCAGACGAAAAAAACCACGGCGAGGGCGGCTTCCAGCCAGCCGAGGCGCGCACTCAGACCGTGGTCGCTCCAGCCGCGTACGACGCCCTCGGCAAAATACAGCAAGATCAGCATCGACGCCCATTGCAGCGTGTAAAGCCGGCGCCGCCAGACGCCCGGCAGCGCGATCAGCAGCGGCACCGCTTTGAGCACCAGCGCCGAGCCGCCTGGCCGCAGCGGCGCGAGCCACCATTCCCAGGCGACCGACAACACGATCAAAGCAAGCAGGGTGGCTGTGGCGCCGAGCGCGGCCGGGCGGTTTAGCGGCACGAGTGGGGGCATGGCGGTTGTGGTCGTTGGGCTGGCTGCCGCGCGGTTTGCCGCGTCCGGCCCGCCGCTCACGGACGTTCGCTCATCGACGCCGCCGTGCGCGCGACGCGTGCGCCCAAGGCGATCGCGAGCGTTTTTTCGTCGGCGGAGATGCCGTGTTCGGCGCTGCCCGCACGGGCGAAATGCGATGCGCCGTACGGCGTGCCGCCGGTTTGCGTGGTGCTCAGCGCGTTCTCGGTGTACGGAATGCCGACGATCAGCATGCCGTGATGCAGAAGCGGCAGCATCATCGACAGCAGCGTGGATTCCTGGCCGCCGTGCAAACTGCCGGTCGACGTGAACACGCACGCCGGTTTGCCCGCCAGCGCGCCGGACAGCCATTGCGGCGTGGTGCCGTCGAGAAAGTACTTGAGCGACGCAGCCATATTGCCGAAGCGGGTGGGCGAGCCGAGCGCCAGACCGGCGCATTCTTCGAGGTCGCGCAGTTCGACGTAGGGCGGGCCTTCGGCGGGAATGTCCGGCTGGGTCGCTTCGCAGACGGTGGAAACCGCCGGCACGGTACGCACGCGTGCCTGCATGCCGGGGACGCTGTCGACGCCGTGCGCGATCGCTAGCGCGAGCTCGCGCGTGGCGCCGTGACGGCTGTAATAGAGCACGAGAATGTCTTTCATAGGCCTCATCGGTGAACGGGTATTATAGGGGTTGGGTCTGCTGCAGAGGCCATCCATAGCCGTTCGGCCAGGCTTCGCGCACTGTCCTGAAACACCGGTTCACGAAGCAAGGAGGTGGGGTTTGTTGTCTAGGGTGCGTTTCGATCTCGACACGCTCAAACGGCTCGCGCAGTTTGCCGCGAAGCGCGGCAGCGAAGACCGTATTCCGCAGGTGGCCGGCAGTCTCACGTTCACCACCATGCTTGCGCTCGTGCCGCTCGCCACGGTCGCGTTCGCGTTGTTCACCGCGTTTCCGATTTTCAGCTCGTTTCAGGAGTCGCTGCAGATTTTCCTGGCCGATCATCTGATGCCCGCGCAACTCAACAGTCAGATTTTCAATTATCTGAACCAGTTCGCGTCGAAGGCCAAGGGGCTCACTACGATCGGCATGATCCTGCTGTTCCTGACCGCGGTGATGACGATGATGACGGTCGAATCCGCCTTCAACGTGCTCTGGCGGGTGCGCAAGGCGCGGCCGTTTGCGCAGCGCGTGCTGGTCTATTGGGCGATCATTACGCTCGGGCCGATTCTGATCGGTGTGAGCTTGTCGATTTCGTCCTATCTGTTCACGCAATCGATGGCGTTCACGGCAACCCAGCATATTCCGGCGATGATCGAATGGGCGCTCGCCGGAGCGGCGCTGCCGTTGACGGCGCTCGCCTTCACGATTCTTTACGTCTATCTGCCGAACTGCCGGGTGGAATGGCGCGATGCGGTGATCGGCGGAGTCACGGCCGCGATCGCGTTCGAGCTCGGCAAGCGCGGCTTCGGTTACTACGTGCGCCGCATTCCTACCTATACCGCGGTGTACGGCGCATTTGCCGCCGTGCCGCTGTTCCTGCTGTGGATGTACCTTTGCTGGTTCATCACGCTGGCGGGCGCGATGATCGCCTCCGCATTGCCGGCCATCCGCATTGGCCAGTTTCATCGCCCGACTTTCGAGGGCAGCAATCTGTTCGACTCGCTCGAATTGCTCGCGCGGCTTTCGGAAGCGCGCGACGCGGGCAAGCGCGGCTACACGGTGCAGGAACTCTCGCGCATGCTTCGCCGCGACATGGACACGACGCTCAACCTGCTGCAAAGGCTCGAAGAGATCGAATGGATCGCGAGCTTGCAGGAAGACGGCACGCGCCCGCACTTCCTGCTGCTGGCGAATCCGGCCCAGGTCACGGTCGAGCGCTTGTTCGGCCTGTTCGTGATCGATCGCGCGGAGCTCGAATATCAGCTTGGTCTCAACTCGACGCGCGTGGATGGCGCAACGCTTCTGGCGGCGCTCGAGAACGACAAGCTGAACGTGACGCTCGCCATGCTGCTGGCGGCGCGCGCCGCCGCGCGTGGTGCGGCTCGTGCCGAGGAAGACGAGCAGGGTGCTTCTTCAATGCCGCATCAGGCCGCCTGAAGCGACAGTGAAACCGCAGTTAAACTGCCGGGAAACTACAGCGAAATCTTCCCGACGCAGATGTCCTTGAACATGACCCAGTCGCCCATCAGGCTGTAGAGCGGATGCCGGAAAGTCGCCGGCCGGTTCTTCTCGAAAAAGAAATGCCCGACCCAGGCAAAGCCGTATCCGCAGACAACGGCAGCCGGCAACCATAGCCAGTCGCCGGTGGCGAGCGCCATGGCGAGACAGCCGATCACGCCGAGCGAACCCACGAAATGCAGCCGCCGCGAGACCGTGTTGCGATGCTCGCTCAGGTAGAACGGATAGAACTCCGCGAAATTCGCGAAGTGATCGGTGTGCGCGGTTTGAGCCATCACAGCCTCCGAATTTCGACTCTTCTCGACTCCGTACCTGCCGTTTCGCAGGTTTCGGACGCGCGTGGACCTGCTTAAGGCGCGCTCAAAACCGGACAGGCTTGAACCATTGTGCGGCTATCGGCTCATGCGCGCAACCGGGCCGTTCTGCCGATGGCGTGCGCGCATCGGCGTGGCTATCGTGACGATTCGTGGCGGCTATTCGTGGCGACTACTGAGTGACGGTTGCCGCCTTCGAAGCGAAGTCGAACAGGGCGTCGAGCGTTGCATCGGGCTGCTCGGTCATCAGCGCGTGACCGGCGTCGAGCGTGATGGTGTCGACCGGTACGCCGGCTTGCGCGAAAGCATCGGCGAGCGCTCTGGCCGCGCGCGGCGGCGTCATCGCATCGCGCCTGCCGAGGATTAGCCGTGTCGGGCAGCGTACCTGCGCGGCGCGCGCGAGGCCGTCCGCGTAGCCGTTGCAGGCGGTGAAGTCGGTGTGGAACAGATGCGGTTCGCCGTTCGCCGAGACGCGCTCCATCAGCCGCTGATTCATGCCGTGCAGCCAGAAGCCGGGGCCGGGGCACGAAGGCTTGGCGGCGAGCGTCGAATGCGACCACTGATTGACCATGCCGATCGCCTCGGGCTCGCGGTGCAAGGCGGCGTCGAGCAAGGCGTCGGAGACGGTCATCGGCACCGCGGTGGCGAGGAGAGCAAGGTGCGTCGCGCGTTCCGGATAGCGGCCGGCGAAGTCGAGTGCGACCAGCGAGCCCATACTGTGACCGGCCACGAGCGCGCGTTGCACGCCGGCGGCGTCGAGCAGGGCGGCCAGCCAGTCGGCCATTGCCGCTACGGTGGCAAGCGCCGGGCCGTCGCTGCGGCAGTGCCCGGGCAGATCCACTGCCAGCACGCCGAAGCCGTGGTGCGCGAAGTAGCGCGTTTGCAACGCCCATACGCTATGGTCGTGCTCGGCGCCGTGAATGAACACGGCGGTCGGCAGGCTGGCGTCGAACGGTTTGCCGCCGGTATAGGCGTAGGCCGGTTTGGCTTGAACAGTGAGGATCATGCGGACTCCGGGCGCGGTGCGCCGCCGGCAGCGGATGCGGCGGATGAACTGGACGGACCGGCTGTGGGCGTAGTCGACCCGCCCGCTTTCTGGGCGGCTTTCAATGCGCGCTTGAGGTCGTCGATCAGATCGTCGGGATCTTCCAGGCCGATCGAAAGGCGGATCGTGCCTTCGGCGATGCCGGCTGCGGCGAGCGCGGCGGCGTCCATACGGAAGTGCGTCGTCGATGCCGGATGGATCACCAGCGAGCGCGCGTCGCCGACGTTCGCCAGATGCGAGAACAGCGACAGCGCTTCGATGAAGCTGCGGCCGGCCGCGCGGTCGCCGCGCAGATTGAAGCTGAACACCGCGCCCGCGCCGCGCGGCAGCAGACGCTTCGTGAGCGCATGGTCAGGATGCGTCGGCAGTTCTGGATAAGCGACGGTTTCGACCGCCGCATGGGCGGCGAGAAATTCGACCACTTTGCGCGTATTCGCAACGTGCCGTTCCATGCGCAGCGGCAGCGTCTCGATGCCTTGCAGCAGCTGCCAGGCGGCCTGCGGATGCAGGCAGGCGCCGAAGTCGCGCAGGCCCTCGCGGCGCGCGCGCAGCAGGAACGGCGCGACGCTGCTTTCTTCGGCGAACACCATGCCATGAAAGCCTTCGTACGGCTCGGTGAATTCGGGGAAGCGGCCCGACGCCTCGAAGTCGAAAGTGCCGCCGTCCACCAGCACGCCGCCGATCGTCGTGCCGTGGCCGCCGAGGAATTTGGTCGCCGAGTGGTAGACGAAGTCGGCGCCGTGCTCGAACGGTTTGAGCAGGTAGGGGGTGGTAAAGGTCGAGTCGACCAGCAGCGGCACGCGGTGCTCATGCGCAATCTGCGCGACCGCGGCGATCTCGAGCACGTCGAGCCCCGGATTGCCGAGCGTTTCGCCGAACAGGAGGCGCGTGTTCGGACGCAGCGCCGCGCGCCATGCGTCGAGATCGCCCGGTTTGACGAAGGTCGTCTCGATGCCGAAGCGCCGCAGCGTGTAGTGCAGCAGGTTGTGCGAGCCGCCGTACAGCGCGCTGGAGGCGACGATATGGGAGCCGGCGCCCATCAGCGTGGCGATCGCCAGATGCAGCGCCGCCTGGCCGCTGGCCGTGCCGATTGCGCCCGCGCCGTTTTCCAGCGCGGCGACGCGCTCTTCGAACACGGCCACGGTCGGATTCGAGATTCGCGAGTAGACGTGGCCAGCGCGCTCCATATTGAACAGCGCCGCGGCGTGGTCGGAATCGCGGAACGAAAACGAGGTAGTCTGGTAGATCGGCGTGGCGCGCGCGCCGGTGGTGGGGTCGGGGGCTGCGCCGGCGTGCAGCGCAAGCGTATCGAAACGGTTGGCGGACATCCTGGGCGGCGAAGCCACGGGCGGCCTCGCGAAAGGTGAAAGTGGCGGCCATCCTATCACCGGCACGAATCGCTTCAAGCGCGGTTTTCCCGATGGCCGCAGTCCGGTTTTTGCCGGGCGCGGCGTGCGAACTCCCGCTGCGCCTTGGTGGGCGGGCCGCTTTCCTTTTATGGGTCTTTCCGCTAGGATCGAAAGTCACTCATGCTTTACCAGCTTAGCGGGCATACGGGAGACAGATCATGCGAGTCAGCGACATTCTTAAAGTCAAAGGCAACACCCTTTTCACGGTCACGCCGGATACGACGCTGCACGACGCAGTCAATACGATGGCGGAGCACGATATCGGCTCGCTGGTCGTGATGGAATACGGCGACCTCGTTGGCATGCTGACGTTTCGCGAGATTATCCTGATCTTGAGCAAGAATGGCGGCAGCGTCGGCACCTCGACGATCCGCAAGGTGATGGACGATCATCCGCTCACCTGCACTCCGGAAACCGACGTCAATGAAGTGCGGCGCATGATGCTCGAGCATCACGTGCGCTATTTGCCGGTGCTGGAAAGCCGCACGCTGATGGGCGTGATCTCGTTCTACGATGTCGCGAAGGCGGTGGTCGAAGAGCAGGGCTTTGAAAACCGTATGCTCAAGGCATATATCCGCGATTGGCCGGAAGAACAGCAGGAACAGCAACCGGCGCGTTGATTCATGGGGCTCGCGCGGCGCTCGAGCCGTTGTGGCGAGCGTGAAGGTGCACTCAAGGCGCGCGCGAAAGCGTGCGCTTTTTTTGTGTCCGGCTCAGCGTCAATGTCCGTGGGCTGCCTGATGCCGGGTTTGCGCACGTCCCTTTGTCCTTCGTTGCTCTTTTAGCCCGTTCTCCGACCTTTATGAGCGATCGTCCGCTACCTGCCGCCCGCCGCGCCGCCCGCGCTCACGAGGCGCACGAATCCCAGTTCCGCCTGCTCAGCCAGCGCCGGTTTGCGCCGTTTTTCTGGACCCAGTTCCTCGGCGCGATGAACGACAACGTCTTCAAGATCGGGTTTACGTCGCTCGTCACGTATCAGGCCGCGCGCTTTTCCGGCGTCGATCCGAAGACCGCAGCGTTCCTGATTTCGGCGATTTTCATCCTGCCGTTCGTGCTGCTGTCCGCCACCTCCGGTCAGATCGCCGACAAGTACGACAAGGCGATGCTGACACGCTTCGTCAAGAGCTTCGAAATCGTCGTGATGCTGATCGGCGGCGCGGGTTTCTGGCTGCATAGCGCGCCGTTGCTGTATCTGTGCACCTTTTTGATGGGTGTCCATTCGACTGTGTTCGGGCCGGTCAAGTATTCGTACCTGCCGCAGCATCTGTCGAAGGCGGAACTGGTCGGCGGCAACGGGCTGGTCGAGATGGGCACCTTCGTCGCGATCCTGATCGGGACGATCGTCGGCGGCGCGGGGGCGGGTTTCGCCGAGCACGGCGCGGTGGTGCTGGCGTGCGCTTGCGTCGCGGTCGCGCTGGTCGGGCGGGCCGTCTCGAGCTTCGTGCCGGTCACGGCGGCGCCGCAGCCCGATTTGCGCATCAACTGGAATCCGGTCACCGAGACGTGGCGCAACCTGAAGCTGGCGCGCGAAAACCGTACGGTGTTTCTGAGCCTGCTGGGTATCTCGTGGCTGTGGTTCGTCGGCGCGACCTTTTTGTCTTCGTTTTTCCGTTTCGCGAAAGACGTGCTGTCCGCCAATCCGGATGTCGTGACCGTGCTGCTCGGCACGTTTTCGATCGGCATCGGACTGGGGTCGCTGCTGTGCGAAAAGCTCTCGAAGCGGCGCATCGAAATCGGCCTCGTGCCGCTCGGCTCGATCGGTATGAGCGTGTTCGCGATCGATCTGTTTTTCGCCAGCCACGCGCTGCCGGCGGTGGGTCACCTGTTGAGCGTCGGCGAGTTCCTCGCGCGGCCGGCCCATTGGCGCGTGCTGGCCGATCTGTTCCTGCTGGCGATGTTCGGCGGCTTCTACAGCGTGCCGCTCTATGCACTGATCCAGAGCCGCAGCCAGCCGAGCCACCGGGCGCGCATCATCGCCGCGAACAATATTCTGAACTCGCTGTTCATGATCGTCTCGGCGCTGATGGCGATGGGCCTGACCGCGGTGGGCTTCAGCATTCCGGCGATTTTCCTTGTCACGGCCTTGCTCAACATCGTGGTGGCGACCTACATCTATTCGCTGGTGCCCGAGTTTCTGCTGCGCTTCGTCGCCTGGGTGCTGGTCCATACGTTCTACCGGATTCGTCTGGTGCATGCCGAACGCATTCCGGAAGAGGGCGCGGCCGTGCTGGTGTGCAACCACGTGAGCTTTGTCGACGCGATCGTCATCATGGCCGAGAGCCCGCGGCCGATTCGTTTCGTGATGGACTATCAGATCTTCAAGACGCCGTTCGCCGGCTGGGTCTTCCGCCAGGCGAAGGCGATTCCGATTGCGCCCGCGCATCAGGACCCGGAGTTGCTGAAGCGCGCCTATGAGCGCTGCGCGCAGGCGCTCGCCGACGGCGATCTGGTTTGCATCTTTCCAGAGGGCAAGCTGACCAGGACCGGCGAGATGAATCCGTTCCGCCACGGCGTGACCGAGATCATTCGCCGCACGCCGGCGCCGGTCGTGCCGATGGCGCTGCGCGGGTTGTGGGGCAGCGTGTTTTCACGCGCCGACGACGCGCGCTGGCCACGGCCGATCCAGAAAGGCGTGATGAGCCGGCTGACGCTGGCCGTCGGCGAGCCGCTCGATCCGGCGGCTGCGACGCCGGAGGTGTTGCAGCAGATCGTCACCGAACTGCGCGGCGCGCGGAAGTAGTGGGGACCTGGCGCGAGGGACCGGCGCGCGATGCGGCCCCGGCCCCTTTGGGCTGGCATAATAGTGCCTTCCCCGCTTTTCTTTGGACGACGCCCATGTCCGGCAACACTCTCGGTACGCTTTTCACTGTCACGTCCTTTGGCGAATCGCATGGTCCCGCAATCGGCTGCGTGATCGATGGCTGCCCGCCGGGCATGGCGCTGAGCGAAGCCGACATCCAGCTCGAACTCGACCGCCGCAAACCCGGCACGTCGCGCCATGTCACGCAGCGTCAGGAAGAAGACAAGGTGGAAATCCTGTCCGGCGTGTTCGAAGGGCAGACCACCGGCGCGCCGATCGCGCTGCTGATCCGCAACACGGACCAGCGCAGCAAAGACTACGGCAACATCGCCGACACCTTCCGTCCGGGTCACGCCGACTACACCTACTGGCAGAAATACGGCATCCGCGACTATCGCGGCGGCGGCCGTTCGTCGGCCCGTCTGACGGCACCGACGGTGGCGGCCGGCGCGGTCGCAAAGAAATGGCTGCGCGAGCATTTCGGTACTGAGATTCGCGGCTATATGGCGGCGCTTGGCGAGATCGACGTGCCGTTCGTCGACTGGGCGCACGTGCGCGCGAATCCGTTTTTCGTGCCGAATGCGGAAATCGTGCCGCAACTCGAAGACTACATGGACGCGCTGCGCAAGGACGGCGATTCGATTGGCGCACGTATTAACGTCGTGGCTTCGGGGGTGCCGGTTGGACTCGGCGAGCCGCTGTTCGACCGCCTCGACGCGGACATCGCGCACGCGATGATGGGCATCAATGCGGTGAAGGGCGTCGAGATCGGTGCGGGTTTTGCCAGCGTCGCGCAACGCGGCTCGGTGCATGGCGACGAATTGACGCCGGAGGGGTTCGTCGGCAATCACGCGGGCGGCGTGCTCGGCGGCATTTCGACCGGACAGGACATCACGGTGTCGATCGCGATCAAGCCGACCTCGAGCATCCGCACGCCGCGCCGTTCGATCGACAAGGCGGGGCAGCCGGCAATTGTCGAAACGTTCGGGCGTCATGATCCGTGCGTCGGTATCCGCGCAACGCCGATCGCCGAATCGATGCTCGCCTTGGTGCTGATCGACCACGCGTTGCGGCACCGCGCGCAATGCGGCGACGTCTCCGTGGCCACGCCGAAGATCGCGGCGAGCGCGCCCTGATGTGCGTTCTTTGAACGCCTTCGTTCGACCCGCGCAGCATTGTTTCGATGACCGAATAGGTTTGGGTTTTTGCCTGCTCGGCGCTTTGGGTTGTTTGCCTACGGCGTTGGCCTTTCCTTGTTTTCTTTTTGGTTTATTAGCGTTCCCCCTGTGCGGGGGCACCTACTTTTCTTTGCCGCCGCAAAGAAAAGTAGGCAAAAGAAAGCGGCTCAAACCGCTAATTCTTAAGCGGGTCCCCTGGCTTGGAGGAGGCAGCGGAGCATCTGGAATCGGTGTTCTCGCGCACTCCGCGTGAGTGACAAGGCCGTCATACTTCCGGCGGCGCTGCGCGCGCCGTAGCGGTACTTCCCAACACCGATTGGCTGTACGCGCCTCCGGCATCATTCTTCCCGCCTCGCACTACGTGCTCGCCGGAACGGTCTACTAGGGAAACCAGGGGCTTCGTTTGCGCGCGGTGGGGGCCATCGGCTTCGCCTCGGCGGGGCACCGAAGTGATTTGCGGTTTGTGGATTGCTGGAAAAATAGCGCCCGGCGGTCAATTTGGCGGGGCGAGGAGTATTGCTACGGCTTGCGAAGTATCGTACCGAGACGGTCGCCTTAGCGTTGCGCGGAAACGACCAGATGGTTTTGTGAAGCACCGCTACGGCGCGCGCAGCGCCGCCGGAAGAATGACTGCCTTGTCACCAAGGCGGAATGTGCGAGAACACAGATTCCAGATGCTCCACTGCCTCCTTCAAGCCAGGGGACCCGCTTAAGTGTTAGCGGTTTGAGCCGCTTTCTTTTGCCTACTTTTCTTTGCGGCGGCAAAGAAAAGTAGGTGCCGCCCCGCACAGGGGCAACGCTAATAAACCAAAAACAAAAGAAAAACCCAACACCGTAGGCACACAGAAACATGCCGCCGCCAAAGGCAAAAAAAACCTTACATATTCGGATAATTAGGCCCACCGCCGCCCTCAGGCGTGACCCATACGATGTTTTGCGTCGGGTCCTTGATGTCGCAGGTCTTGCAGTGCACGCAGTTCTGCGCATTGATGACCAACCGCTCGCTACCATCATCGTTCTTGACGAACTCATACACCGCAGCAGGGCAGTACCGAGCCTCAGGCCCAGCGTAAGTCTGAAGGTTCACATTCACCGGCACTGAAGGATCCTTCAGCGTGAGGTGCGCCGGCTGATTCTCTTCATGATTGGTGTTCGAGATAAAAACCGAAGACAGCCGGTCAAAAGTCAGCTTCCCATCCGGCTTCGGATAAACAATCGGCTTGCACTGCGAGGCAGGCTTCAGCATCTCGTGATCGGAATGCCGATGATGCAGTGTCCACGGCACATTGCCGCCCAACACCTTCTGCTCGACACCCACCATCAACGTACCGAGGTACAACCCCTTGCTCATCCACTGCTTGAAATTGCGCGCCCGATGCAGCTCGGTATGCAGCCACGAAGTCTTGAACGCTTCCGGATAAGCCGCCAGTTCATCGGATTGACGCCCGGCCTGCACTGCATCAAAAGCCGCTTCAGCGGCCAGCATGCCGGTCTTGATCGCCGCATGGCTACCCTTGATCCGCGATGCGTTCAGGAACCCCGCCTCGTCGCCGACCAGCGCGCCACCCGGGAACACCAGCTTCGGCAGCGACAGCAGGCCGCCCGCCGTGATTGCCCGCGCGCCATACGACACGCGCTTGCCGCCGTCCAGAATCGCGCGGATCGCCGGATGCGTCTTGTAACGCTGGAATTCCTCGAACGGCGACAGGTACGGGTTCGTATAACCGAGGCCGACCACGAAGCCCACCACCACCTGGTTGTTGTCCATGTGGTACAGGAACGAGCCGCCGTACGTGTCGTTCTCGAGCGGCCAGCCGGCGGTGTGCATCACCAGACCCGGCTTGTGCTTCGCCGGATCGATTTCCCACAGCTCCTTGATGCCGATACCGTAGACCTGCGGATCGACGCCTTCGCGCAGCCTGAATCTGTCGTTCAGCTGGCGGCCGAGGTGCCCGCGCGCGCCTTCGCAGAACAGCGTGTACTTCGCGTGCAGCTCCATGCCGAGCTGGAAATTCTCGGTCGGCTGGCCATCCTTGCCGATGCCGAGGTTACCGGTCGCGACGCCTTTGACCGAGCCGTCGTCGTTGTACAGCACTTCGGCTGCGGGAAAACCCGGGAAAATCTCGACACCCGCCGCCTCGGCCTGCTGTCCCAGCCAGCGCGTCACGTTCGCGAGGCTGATCACATAGTTGCCGTGATTCCTGAAGTTATCCGGCAGCGCCCACGTCGGCACGCGCTTCGAGCCGGTCTCGGTCAGGAACAGGAAGCGGTCTTCGGTCACGTCCACGGTCAGCGGCGCGCCTTTTTCCTTCCAGTCGGGGATCAGTTCGTTCAGCGCGCGGGGGTCCATCACCGCGCCGGAGAGGATGTGCGCCCCGATCTCCGAGCCTTTTTCCAGTACGCAGACGCCAATTTCAACGCCTTTTTCCTGCGCCAGCTGCTTCAGGCGGATCGCCGCGGACAGGCCAGCCGGGCCGCCGCCGACGATCACCACGTCGTATTCCATCGACTCGCGCGGGCCGTACTGCTCAATGAGACTTGCGGGGGTCATTGATGCTCCTCTTACCGTTAGAATGCTTTTTCGGGATCGTATTGTGGGCGATGGTCTCCGCCACTGCAACCAGACGAACAGAGATTAGCACGATCGTTCTATTTCCGTGATACGGTATTGACCCGTACCGACGGTCTTACCACACCTGTCAACCGCATCTGCAGTTTCAACCGAACAAGGGAACGACAATGGGCCGTTCGATCAATCTGGAAGGCAAGGTCGCGCTGATCACCGGCGCCTCGAGCGGGTTGGGAAAGCGCTTTGCTCAGGTGTTGTCGCAGGCAGGCGCCAAAGTCGTGCTGGCAAGCCGCCGCACCGAGCGTCTGAAGGAGTTGCGCGCCGAAATCGAGGCGTCCGGCGGCGCGGCACACGTGGTCTCGCTGGACGTGACGGATTATCAGAGCATCAAGGCGGCGGTGGCCCACGCGGAAACCGAAGCGGGCACGATCGACATTCTGGTGAACAATTCGGGTGTATCGACCACACAGAAGCTCTCGGAGGTCACGCCGGCAGATTTCGAATACGTGTTCGATACCAACACGCGCGGCGCGTTCTTCGTCGCTCAGGAAGTCGCCAAGCGCATGATCATGCGCGGCAACAATGCGCAGAAGCCGTCGTACCGGATCATCAATATCGCGTCGATGGCGGGCTTGCGCGTGCTGCCGCAGATCGGTTTGTACTCGATAAGCAAGGCGGCCGTGGTCCATATGACGAAGGCCATGGCGCTGGAGTGGGGCAAGCACGGCATCAACGTGAACGCGATCTGCCCGGGTTATATCGATACCGAGATCAACCATCACCATTGGTCGACCGAGCAGGGGCAGAAGCTGGTGTCGATGCTGCCGCGTCATCGCGTCGGCAAGCCCGAGGATCTGGACGGCCTGTTGCTGCTGCTGGCGGCGGACGAATCGCAGTTCATCAACGGCTCGGTGATCGCCGCCGACGATGGTTTCGGGTTGGCCTGAACGCGGCTTTGCACACCTTTGTGCGGCTCAGCGACACTTCGGATTAGCGCGCGAGCGACGATACAGTTTTACGCACACCGGCCTTCTGAAGAGGGAAGGCCCGCGCTATCTTGATTCAACGCCGGTCTGCACGCCGGTTTCAACCTGGTTTTAACCCGTAAAAGAAGTGCAATGAGCGATTTTCACGCAGTTTTTGAGATGTCGATGCCGATCCGCTGGGGCGACATGGACGCATTCGGCCATGTGAACAACACGGTCTATTTCCGTTACATGGAGCAGGTGCGGATTTCCTGGTTCGAGCAACTGAGTCTCGCCGGCAGCAACACCGACGGGCAGGGGCCGGTGATCGTCAATGCGTCGATGGAGTTTCTCAAGCAGTTGCACTATCCCGGCGACGTGATCGGCCGGATGACGGTGGCCACGCCCGGCCGCAGCAGCTTCGACACCGGTTTCGAACTCGTCCGCGCCGACGACCCCGCCACCGTCTATGCGCGTGGCGCCGCGCGCTGCGTGTGGATCGATTACGCAGCAGGCAAGTCGGTGCCGGTTCCCGATCTGTTGCGCGCGACCATCGAGCGCGCCGCGCTGGTCAAGGCGGCTTGATAGCGACCTTCGAGCAACCCGCCGGTAACTGCCGCGCGGCGTTTCAGGGCGGAGTCCTCAATGCCCGAGCAGGCGCTGCAGCAGCTCGGTGGCGTTGCCCGTATCGTATTTGCGCATCAGCCGCGCGCGGTAGACATCGACCGTGCGCGGGCTGATCTCCAGCGCCCGTCCGATCTGCTTACTGGTTTTTCCGGTCACCAGTTGCGCGGCGATTTCCCGCTCGCGCGGCGTCAACTCGACCGCGACGCGCCGCGTCGCGCTCAGATCCTCGAACGTCCAGATGCCGGCCGCGTGTGCCTCGGCGCGTTGCCGCGAGCGGCCCGTCACGTGGCACCAGAACAATTCCCCGTTGGCGCGCTTCATGATGCGGTCGTCCGCGTAGCTGCCTTGCGCGGTCATGATCGGCGGAATCCGCGCGCCGATCCGCTCGAACTCATCCGTGGACGGATACAGCACCTGGAACGACTGGCCGAGCAGCGCCTCGCGCGTGCAGCCGAATATCGACGCCAGCTCGTCGTTGCAGTCTTCGATGATCCGTTCGCGCGACAGTACGAGCCCGATCGGCGCGAGTTGAAAAGCGGTTTGGTAATCCAGTGCGGGCATGGGCAGGCGGCAAGTACTTATGTATTTTTGCGTATTGTGCCGTACGGCGTGCCCAGCGTACTCTTTCGGGCACATCACAACGCGGCGAAGCCGTCCGCGGCGGGCATCGGCGCAAATAATCAGGCAACCCTGACAGTCTGAGCGCACAGCCGGCCACGGATGACTAGAATGACGTGTCGGGCTCGCGCCCGCTGAACGTCATACCAGCCGTAACGATCCGGCGGCCGGCGTACCGGTTTCGGGTTTCCATAAAGGAAGGGACAAACGATGAACAAGGTCTATCCAGGCGCGGCTGAAGCGCTGAAAGACATCGTCAAGGACGGGCAGACGTTTGCCGTCGGCGGCTTCGGGCTGTGCGGCATTCCGGAAGCGCTGATCGGCGCGCTGCGCGATTCGAAGGTGCAGGGCATCACCTGTATCAGCAACAATGCGGGCGTCGACGGTTTCGGCCTCGGTCTGCTGCTCGAAACGCGCCAGGTCAAGAAGATGATCTCGTCGTATGTCGGCGAAAACAAGGAGTTCGAACGCCAGTATCTGGCCGGCGAACTCGAGCTCGAATTCACGCCGCAAGGCACGCTTGCCGAGAAGCTGCGCGCCGGCGGCTCGGGCATTCCGGCGTTCTTCACGAATACCGGCTACGGCACGCTGATCGCCGAAGGCAAGGAAACCCGCCAGTTTGGTGACAACCACTACGTGCTCGAACATTCGCTGACGGCCGACGTCGCGCTCGTCAAGGCGTGGAAGGCCGACAAATCGGGCAACCTGATCTATCGCCGCACCGCGCGCAACTTCAACCCGATGTGCGCGATGGCCGGCAGGATCACGGTCGCGGAAGTCGAGGAAATCGTTGAAGTGGGCGAGCTCGATCCGGACGCGATCCACACGCCGGGCATCTTCGTGCAGCGCATCGTGCTCAATGCGCATCCGGAAAAACGCATCGAACAACGCGTCGTCCGCGCGAAAGGAGACTGATCATGGCATGGACTCGTGACGAAATGGCCGCGCGCGCGGCGAAGGAATTGCAGGACGGCTTTTACGTGAACCTCGGCATCGGCTTGCCGACGCTGGTGGCGAACCACGTGCCGCCGGGCGTCGAAGTGTGGCTGCAGTCGGAAAACGGCCTGCTCGGCATCGGCCCGTCGCCGACTGAAGAAGAAGTGGATGCCGACCTGATCAACGCCGGCAAGCAGACGGTGACGACGCTGCCGGGGTCGTCGATTTTCTCGTCGGCGGATTCGTTCGCGATGATTCGCGGCGGCCACATCAATCTGGCGATTCTGGGCGCGATGCAGATCAGCAAGAAGGGCGACCTGGCCAACTGGATGATCCCGGGCAAGATGATCAAGGGCATGGGCGGCGCAATGGACCTGGTGGCGGGCGTCAAGCGCGTGGTCGTGCTGATGGAGCATGTCGCGAAGGGCGATCAGCACAAGATCCTCGAAGAATGCACATTGCCGCTGACGGGCGTGGGTGTGGTCGATCAGATCATCACCGACCTCGGCGTGATCGAAGTGACGGAAGACGGTCTGAAGGTGACCGAACTGGCGCCGGGTGTCAGTGTCGAGGAAATCAAGGCGAAGACCGGCGCGCCGCTCGATGTGAGCGCGGTGAGCTGAGTTGCGTCGTGGGCCGGTCACGGTTTATGTAATCTAAACTGACTGGCGCGGCGGCAGGGCATGATCCGAAGCGGGCGAGGCGTGAGTCTCGCCCGCTTTGTTTTGTGCGGCGCGTGTTTGTTCCGATTCGCTCGTCTTAGACCGTTCGGCCGATCCTTACCGTGCGGCAAAGCGGTTTACAATCGTTTGCAGGTTGGACGCTCAATTCTGCTCGGCCTTTGGACCGCGCAGCGCTTTTGCAAGGAACCCCCGATGACCGCAACGTTCGCTTCCACCGCCGAGCGGCCCGTGCCGCGCCAACGTTATGTGCAGTGCGCGAGCGCCGCTGGCTTGCATCGCATTGCCTACACCGAGTGGGGCGATCCGGCCAACCCGCGCGTGCTGGTCTGCGTGCACGGCTTGACACGCTCAGGGCGCGATTTCGACCGCCTCGCGGCGGAATTCGCCGCCACTTATCGCGTGGTGTGTCCGGATGTGGCGGGGCGGGGCTTGTCATCGTGGCTCGCCAACCCCAACTTCTATGGCGTGCCGCAATACGTCGCCGATATGGTGACGCTGATCGCGCGCCTCAATGTCGAAACGGTCGACTGGTTCGGCACGTCGATGGGCGGCCTGATCGGACTCGCGCTTGCCGGGTTGCCGGACACGCCGGTCCGCAAGATGTTGCTGAACGACGTCGGTCCGCATCTGGAGCCAGTGGCCGTGGAGCGCATCGGCGATTATCTCGGCAAGCCTGTGCGTTTCGACACGCTGCAACAAGGTATCGATTACGCTGCGTTGCTCGCCCAGACTTTCGGTCCGCTCACGCCGGACGAATGGCGTGAGATCAATACGCCGCTTTTGCACGAGCAGGACGGCGGCTGGCAATTCCGCTATGACCCGCGCGTCGCGCAGCCGTTTGCCGCGACCACCGAAGAGGCGACCAAGCTCGGCGAGGCCGCGCTATGGCATTCGCTGGCCGCATTCCAGGGGCCGGTGCTGGTGGTGCGCGGTGAGCAGTCGGATCTGCTGTCGCGTGAAACCGTGGCGAAGATGGTCGAGACCGGGCGCGCGGTATCGAGCGTGGAAATCGCGGGCGTCGGGCATGCGCCGGCGTTTCTGTCGGCCGATCAGATCGATATCGCAAGGCAGTTCTTTATCGGCCCAGCCGCCGAGGCGTCATAATATGTAGTTCCGCACGGCGCCCTTGACAGGATGCAATGCGGAACGCATTTTCGATCAACTCTCGACCAACTTCAGGATTCTTCATGGCAGTCATTCGTCACCACGTCGGCAAGCGCCTCTCGGAAATCGCCGTGCACAACGGCACCGTGTACCTCGCGGGCCAGATCGCCGAAGACGCGGATCAGGACATCACGGGTCAGACGCGCGAAGTGCTCGGCCACATCGACCGTCTGCTGGCTGAAGTGAACAGCGACAAATCGCATTTGCTGTCGGTGCAGATTTTCATCTCCGACATGGCGCATTTCGCCGGTATGAACGCTGTGTGGGACGAGTGGGTCGCACAAGGCGCTACGCCGCCGCGCGCTACCGTCGAAGCCAGGCTCGCGAACCCGAAGTGCCTCGTCGAAGTGGTCGTGGTCGCTGCGCAGCGCAGCTAAGCCATTGTTGTTTTTGCTGTTGAAATTCCGTTGATCCGTCCCGCCTGGCGGCACGCCGCACCATGACTACCGAAACAACTGTTCCACACACGCCAACACCTCTTCCTTCCTTCGACGAAACGATGGCGTTCGTGCGCGAACACGCGGGCGAGGTGCGGCTGTCGTCGGGCGAGTTGCTGGCGGAGCATGCGGCGGGTACGGCGTCGATCATGCGCACGCTCAACGTCGATCCGCCGGCGGTTCTGGCGGCGGCGCTGTTCGCGCTGACGCCGCATCTGCAAGACCCGGAGCGCGTGATCGCCGATAACTTCGGCGAAGAGGTCGCGCAACTGGTCGGCGACGTGCGCAAGCTGCTGCGCTTGGGCACAGTCAGCTTGCGCGCCGCGCAGAATGCGATTCCTGAGGCCGGGCGTGACGCACAAGCGGCGCGGCGCGCACAGGTCGAGGCGCTGCGCAAGATGCTGCTCGCATTCGCGCAAGACATTCGTGTGGTGTTGATCCGGCTCGCGTCGCGGCTGCAGTCGCTGCGCTATTACGCGGCGGCGAAAGTGACGCCGTCGCCCGACGTCGCGCGCGAGACGCTCGATATTTACGCGCCGCTCGCCAATCGTCTGGGCATCTGGCAACTGAAGTGGGAACTCGAAGACCTCGCGTTCCGTTTCGAAGAGCCCGTCACCTACAAGCGCATCGCCAGGCTGCTCGATGAAAAGCGTGTCGAGCGCGAGAGCTATGTCGAGCAGGCAATCGCGCGCTTGCAGCAGGAACTGGCTGCCGCGCATATTCGCGCTGAAGTCAGCGGCCGGCCGAAACATATCTACAGCATCTGGCGAAAGATGCGCGGCAAGGAGCTGGACTTCGCCGAACTGTACGACGTGCGTGCGTTTCGCGTGATCGTGCCGGATATCAAGGATTGCTACACCGTGCTCGGCATCGTGCACAACCTGTGGCAACCGGTGCCGAAAGAGTTCGACGACTACATCTCGCGGCCCAAGCCGAACGGCTATAAATCTTTGCACACGGTCGTCATCGGCGACGACGGCCGCGCGTTCGAAGTGCAGATCCGCACGCAGGAAATGCATCAGTTCGCTGAGTACGGCGTGGCGGCGCACTGGCGCTATAAGGAAGCGGGTACGCGTGGTTACGGCGGCCAGTTCAGCGCGGACGAGAAGTACGACGAGAAGATTGCGTGGCTGCGTCAGCTGCTCGCGTGGAAAGACGAAGTATCCGAAGGCGAGCACGGCGAGAAGCGCGCCGCACAGCCGTGGGAACAACTGCGCCAGGCCACGCTCGACGACGACCACATTTACGTGCTCACACCGCAAGCGCGGGTGATCCCGTTGCCGCACGGCGCCACGCCGGTGGACTTCGCGTATCACCTGCATAGCGAGCTGGGGCATCGCTGCCGTGGCGCGCGCGTCGACGGCGCGATGGTGCCGCTCAACACGCCATTGCAAAACGGCCAGACGGTCGAGATCGTCACGGTGAAAGAGGGCGGTCCTTCGCGCGACTGGCTCAACCCGCAGTTGGGGTATCTGCAGAGTTCGCGGGGACGGCAGAAAGTGCGCGCGTGGTTCAATGCCGTCGAGGTACAGGAGCACATCGCGAGCGGCCGGGCGATGGTCGAAAAGACCTTGCAGCGCGAGGGCAAGACATCGGTCAATCTCGATCAGCTTGCGGCGAAGTTGGGCTTCAAGACCACCGACGATCTGTTCTCCGTGGTCGGCAAGGAAGAGTTCAGTCTGCGGCTGGTCGAGCAGGCGCTGCACGACGCGCCGCCGCCCGAGCCCGTGGTCGAAGCGCCGGAGCAGTTCGAGAAACGGAGCAGCGGCGCGAGCGTTGCGCGCGGTGCGTCGACCGGCGTGCTGGTGGTCGGCGTCGACGCATTGCTCACCCAATTGGCGCGCTGCTGCCGGCCGGCACCGCCCGATGAGATCAGCGGCTTTGTCACGCGCGGCAAAGGCATGTCGATTCATCGCAGCGATTGCCCGACTTTCCTGCGCATGGCTGAACGTGCGCCCGAGCGCGTGCTGCAAACCGCGTGGTCCGCGGATGTGATGAGCGGCCGCGGCCAGTCCGTCTATCCGGTCGACCTCACGATCGACGCAACGGATCGGCAAGGCCTGCTGCGCGATATCTCCGAAGTGTTCGCGCGCGAAAAGATGAACGTGATCGGCGTGAAGACGCAGACGCGTCGCAACGCCGCGTTCATGCAGTTCACTGTCGAGGTGTCGAGTGCCGCGCAGATTCAGCGCGCGTGTACGCTGCTCGGCGAAGTGACGGGTGTGGTGCGCGCTTCGCGCAAGGGGTGACGCGCGTGCCCGGCCGCGGGTATCGGCGCGCATCTGCTGAGACCGCCGAGACATTAGCGTGTGGGTAGAAATTTAAAGTCGGTGCATAAAAGTACTTGCCAAGCGATGTGGGGCTCCATATAATCTCGTTTCTTCAGGCTCGTAGCTCAGCTGGTTAGAGCACCACCTTGACATGGTGGGGGTCGTTGGTTCGAGTCCAATCGAGCCTACCAACGAAAGAGAAATTCCGGTTTTGCCGGGGTTTCGCAAGCTGCAGGAAGCGCCTCGGCGCAAAAGGCGAATACGGTTATGACACCGCGAACGTTGACCGAAACTACTTCGGAGCGACGCTAGTCGAGGACCACTTTCGCCAATGTAGTTTGCAGGAAATGTGAATGCGGCCCCTCGAAAGCGGGGCCGCATTTTTTTTTGGCTTTTTGACCTGGTTGTATGTGCCGCCGCCGGTCGGCACCACGGAGAACGCAATGGTTTCGATACGTCTGCCTGACGGTTCTGTTCGACAGTACGAGCATCCGGTGACCGTCGCCGAAGTGGCCGCGTCGATCGGCCCTGGTCTCGCGAAGGCCGCGCTCGGCGGCAAGATCGACGGCGAGTTGGTGGACACGTCCACGCTGATCGATCGCGACGTGGCGCTCGCCATCGTCACCGAAAAAGACCCTGACGGTCTCGACATCATTCGTCACTCCGCGGCGCACTTGCTCGCCTACGCGGTGAAGGATCTGTACCCGGAAGCGCAAGTCACGATCGGTCCGGTGATCGACAACGGCTTTTACTACGACTTCGCGTACAGCCGTCCCTTCACGCCTGAAGATCTCGAGAAGATCGAAAAGCGCATGCAGGAACTCGCGAAGAAAGACGAGCCGGTCTCGCGCCGCGTGGTGACGCGCGGCGAAGCGGTGGACTATTTCAAGAGCATCGGCGAAAAGTACAAGGCCGAGATCATTGAGTCGATCCCTGTTACCGATGAAATCAGGCTGTACTCGCATGGCGGTTTCACCGACCTGTGCCGCGGCCCGCACGTGCCGTCCACCGGCAAGCTGAAGGTCTTCAAGCTGATGAAGGTGGCCGGCGCCTACTGGCGCGGCGATTCGAAGAACGAACAGCTGCAGCGCATTTACGGTACGGCCTGGACGAAGAAGGAAGACCAGGAAGCGTATCTGCACATGCTCGAAGAGGCGGAGAAGCGCGATCACCGCAAGCTCGGCAAGCAACTCGATCTGTTCCACATGCAGGACGAGTCGCCGGGCATGGTGTTCTGGCATCCGCGCGGCTGGACGCTGTGGCAGCAGGTCGAGCAGTACATGCGCCGCCGCGTGAACGGCGCCGGCTACCTCGAAATCAAGACGCCGATGATCATGGACCGCTCGCTGTGGGAAGCGTCGGGCCACTGGCAGAACTATCGTGAAAACATGTTCACGACGGAATCGGAAAAGCGCGACTACGCGATCAAGCCGATGAACTGTCCGGGTCACGTGCAGGTGTTCAACCACGGTCTGCGCTCGTATCGCGATTTGCCGCTGCGTTACGCGGAATTCGGCTCGTGCCATCGCAATGAATCGTCGGGCGCGCTGCACGGTCTGATGCGCGTGCGCGGCTTCGTGCAGGACGACGCACACATTTTCTGTACCGAAGACCAGTTCATCAGCGAATCGATCGCGTTCAATACGCTGGCGATGAGCGTGTACAAGGACTTCGGCTTCGATCACATCGACATCAAGCTGTCGCTGCGCCCGGATGCGCGCGCCGGCACGGATGAAACGTGGGATCGCGCGGAGCAAGGCCTGCGCGAAGCGCTGACCGCCTGCGGCGTGAGCTGGGAAGAGTTGCAGGGCGAGGGCGCGTTCTACGGCCCGAAGGTCGAATACCACATCAAGGACGCGCTCGGCCGCTCGTGGCAATGCGGCACGTTGCAGCTCGATATGGTGCTGCCGGAGCGTCTGGGTGCTGAATATGTGGCTGAAGACAACAGCCGCCGCCGGCCGATTATGTTGCACCGGGCAATCGTCGGATCAATGGAGCGTTTTCTCGGTATTCTGATCGAGCACCATGCTGGTGCAATGCCATCATGGCTTGCGCCGATGCAGGTTGTGGTGATGAATATCGCGGAAAGTCAGGCTGAATATGCACAGTCTCTAGCTCAATCGTTGCAAAAACAAGGGGTTAGAGTCGAGGCTGATTTGCGCAACGAGAAGATTAGCTATAAAATACGCGAGCACACGCTGGAAAAGGTGCCGTATCTCCTTGTGGTCGGCGACAAAGAGCGTGATGCCCAAACGGTAGCCGTGCGTGCCCGTGGTGGTATCGATCTGGGTGTGATGCCCCTCGATGCCTTCATTGAGCGTCTGCGCCAGGATGTGCAGTCGTTCAATTGAGCCACTTGGCAGCGCGGCTCGTTTTTTTAATTTTTAGAGGAAACGTAACATCGCTACTGATAAGTCTGCGCACCGCATCAACGGTGAAATTACGGCACCAGAGGTGCGTCTGGTCGGAGTCGAGAACGAACCGCTCGGCATCGTGAAACTCGCTGATGCGTTCCGCATGTCGGAACAGCAAGACGTGGATCTGGTCGAAATCGCTCCGCAAGCGGTTCCGCCGGTTTGCCGCTTGATGGACTACGGCAAGTTCAAGTACTCGGAAGCGAAGAAGCAACACGAGGCCAAGCTCAAGCAGAAGGTCGTCCAGGTCAAGGAAGTCAAATTCCGCCCGGGTACCGATGACGGTGACTACAACGTCAAGCTGCGCAACCTCATTCGCTTCCTCGAGGACGGCGACAAGACGAAAATCACGTTGCGTTTCCGTGGCCGCGAAATGGCCCACCAGGAAATCGGTATGCGCATGCTCGAGCGCCTGCGCACGGACCTCGACGAAGTTGGTCAGGTCGAGCAGATGCCGAAAATGGAAGGGCGCCAGATGATCATGGTGCTCGCTCCGAAGAAAAAGAAGTAAGCGGCTGCGCGCCATGCGGCGCGCGCTAGTTGTACAAGATTCAAACGATGCTGCGGCGGGTGTCCGGTGCAGCATCGGCAGGTTTCGGAACGGTGTCCAGGCAAATGGGCGCCGGTTCCTGAAAAGCGGCCGCCAGCAGCATCGGTGGTCTGCATACCAAGTGGAGTGGGTTTCGAAGGGCGGGTTGTGGCTATCTGGCCGACCGCACACCCATATCCATCTAATAATGGAGTTGTCATGCCGAAGATGAAGACCAAGAAGAGTGCTGCAAAGCGCTTCGTGGTGCGTCCGGGCGGTACCGTCAAGCGCGGTCAAGCCTTCAAGCGCCACATTCTTACCAAGAAGACCACCAAGAACAAACGCCATTTGCGCGGTTCGACGGCAGTTCATGATGCAGATATGAACTCCGTGCGCGCAATGCTGCCGTTCGCTTAACCCTTAACCGAAACTCATAGGAGCGAAACATGCCTCGAGTAAAACGTGGGGTTACCGCACGGGCCCGTCACAAGAAGATCATCAAGCTGGCCAAGGGTTACCGCGGCCGTCGCAATAACGTCTATCGCATCGCCAAGCAGGCGGTCATGCGCGCAGGCCAATACGCCTACCGCGATCGCCGCAACAAGAAGCGTGTGTTCCGTGCATTGTGGATCACGCGTATCAACGCGGCGGTGCGTCAGCACGACATGACGTACAGCGTGTTCATCAACGGCCTGAAGAAGGCTTCGATCGAACTCGACCGCAAGGTGCTGGCCGACATGGCTGTGTTCGACAAGGCTGCTTTTGCTGCGATCGTTCAGCAGGTGAAAGCCGCCGTTGCAGCCTGATTGCGCTTTGGGCAATTAAACTGCGTGGTTCGTTGCAGCGAACATCCGGTAGTCTCGGTGACGCTGCAACAAAAACGGGGCTCCTCACCGAGCCCCGTTTTTGTTGTTAGAACCAGTTTTGCTTCGATTGAACACTGACGTTGAAATGATGGGATCAATGGATCTGGACCAGATTGTCGCCGACGCGCAAAAAGCCTTCGCAGAAGCCTCTGACGTCACCACCCTCGAGAACGAGAAAGCCCGCTTTCTCGGCAAATCGGGTGCGCTGACCGAGCTGTTGAAGGGCCTTGGCAAACTCGATCCCGAAACGCGCAAGACCGAAGGCGCACGGATCAACCTCGTCAAGCAACAAGTGGAAGCCGCGTTGACGGCCCGCCGTCAGGCGCTGGCCGACGCGTTGCTGAACCAGCGCCTCGCCGCTGAAGCCATCGACGTCACGCTGCCCGGCCGCGGCACCGGTGCCGGCAGCCTGCACCCGGTAATGCGTACATGGGAGCGCGTCGAACAGATTTTCCGTACGATCGGATTCGACGTGGCCGACGGCCCCGAAATCGAGACCGACTGGTACAACTTCACCTCGCTGAACAGCCCGGAAAACCATCCAGCGCGTTCGATGCAGGACACCTTCTATGTCGACGGCACAGATGCCGACGGCCGCCAGTTGCTGCTGCGCACGCATACCAGCCCGATGCAGGTGCGCTACGCGCGCACCAACACGCCGCCGATCAAGGTGATCGTGCCGGGCCGCACCTATCGTGTGGACAGCGACGCGACCCACTCGCCGATGTTCAATCAGGTTGAAGGCCTGTGGATCGACGAGAACATCAGCTTCGCGGACCTGAAGGGCGTTTATACCGACTTCCTCAAGAAATTCTTCGAGCGCGACGACATTCTCGTGCGCTTCCGTCCGTCGTACTTTCCGTTTACCGAACCGTCGGCCGAGATCGACATGCAGTTCGAATCGGGCAAGAACGCCGGCAAGTGGCTCGAAATTTCGGGTTCCGGCCAGGTTCACCCCACGGTGATCCGCAACATGGGCCTCGACCCCGAGCGCTACATCGGCTTTGCTTTCGGCAGCGGCCTCGAACGGCTCACGATGTTGCGATACGGCGTGCAAGACCTGCGTCTGTTCTTCGAAAACGACCTGCGTTTCCTGCGTCAATTCGCGTGAACTGACGCGTACGAACGCGACAAGCATAGAGCGCGGCACTGCACGCAGTGCCGCCAGCAGCGTCCCCGGCAGTGCCAGGTGAATCACTGGTACCGCAACACGTAAAGCACCGCCGGACGTGGACCTAACCTGATCAGAACGTACACAGAACCATGCAATTCCCGGAATCCTGGCTGAGAACCTTTGTCGATCCGCAACTGACGACCGATGAACTGTCGCACGCGTTGACGATGGCGGGTCTCGAAGTTGAAGACCTGCGGCCGGCCGCGCCGCCGACCTCGAAGATCGTCGTGGGCCAGGTGCTGGAAGTCGTCAAGCACCCGGACGCGGACAAGCTCAACGTGTGTCAGGTCGACGCCGGCACGGGCGCCACGCTGAACATCGTGTGCGGTGCGCCGAATGTCGCGCCGGGCATCAAGGTGCCGGTCGCGCTGGTCGGCGCGCAACTGCCGCCGGCCGAAGAGGGCGGCGCGCCGTTCGCGATCAAGCTCTCGAAGCTGCGCGGCGTGGAAAGCCAGGGGATGCTGTGCTCGGCACGTGAACTGAAGCTTTCCGAAGATCATAGCGGCCTGATGATCCTGCCGGAAGATACGCCGATCGGCCAGGACATCCGCGCAACGCTGAACCTCGACGACACCATCTTCGAAATCAAGCTGACGCCGAACAAGGCGGACTGCCTGTCGGTGTTCGGCGTGGCGCGCGAAACTTCGGCGATTACCGGTGCGCCGTTGCGTCCGCTCGAGATCAAGCCGGTCGAAGTGAAGCTCAACGAAACGTTGCCCGTCAAAATCTCGGCCCCCGATCTGTGCGGCCGTTTTTCGGGCCGCGTGATTCGCGGCGTGAACGCGCGCGCGAAGTCGCCGCAATGGATGGTTCAGCGTCTCGAGCGTTCGGGTCAGCGCAGCATTTCAGCGCTTGTCGATATCTCGAACTATGTGATGCTCGAACTCGGCCGCCCGTCGCACGTGTTCGATCTCGACAAGATCCACGGCGGCATGGACGTGCGTTGGGGCCGCAAAGGCGAAACGCTCAAACTGCTGAACGGCAACACCGTCGAACTCGATGAAACCGTCGGCGTCATTGCCGATGACCAGCACATCGAGAGCCTTGCCGGCATCATGGGCGGCGACAGCACGGCCGTCACGCTCGATACCACCAACATTTATCTCGAAGCCGCGTTCTGGTGGCCAGATAGCATTCGCGGCCGCTCGCGCAAGTACAACTTCTCGACCGATGCCGGCCATCGTTTCGAGCGTGGTGTCGACTATGCGACCACCGTCGAGCATATCGAGCGCATCACGCGGTTGATCCTCGATATCTGTGGAGGCGAAGCCGGCCCGGTCGACGATCAGATCGTCAACGTGCCGCAACGCACGCCGGTGAAAATGCGTGTCGCGCGTGCGAACCGCATTATCGGCATCAAGATCGATGCGGACGAAATCGCGCAAATCTTCACGCGCCTCGGCCTCACGTTCGAACGCGACGGCGATACCTTCTCGGTGATGCCGCCGTCTTACCGCTTCGACATCGAAATCGAAGAAGACCTGATCGAAGAAGTCGCGCGAATCTACGGCTTCGAAAAGATCCCGGCACGTCCGCCGGTCGCGACCAGCGAAATGCGCGCGACCAACGAAACGCAGCGCTCGATCCACGTGATTCGTCACGCGCTCGCCGCGCGCGATTACGCGGAAACAGTCAATTTCAGTTTCGTCGATGCGCAGTGGGAGCAGGACTTCGCGGGCAACGACAAGCCGGTACGTCTGTTGAATCCGATCGCCAGCCAGTATTCGGTGATGCGCACCACACTGTTCGGCAGTCTGCTCGACGTGCTGCGCACGAACCTGAACCGTCGCGCGGCCGATCGCGTGCGCGTATTCGAAGCCGGCCGCGTCTTCCTGCACGATCCGTCGATCAAGGCAGGTGAGTTGATGGTCGAAGGTTTCGCGCAGCCGAAGATGATCGGTGCGCTCGCCTACGGTCCCGCGCTCGAAGAACAGTGGGGCGCGCAAACCCGTACGGTCGACTACTTCGATGTGAAGGGCGATCTGGAGGCGGTGCTCGCACCGGCGGTGGCGCGTTTCGCGAAAGCGGCGCATCCGGCACTGCATCCGGGCCGCAGCGCACGGATTGAACTGGATGGTCGAGCAGTCGGCTGGATTGGCGAATTGCATCCGCGCTGGATGCAGAAATATGATTTGCCGCATGCGCCGATTCTTTTTGAAATCGAAGCGGAAGCATTAATGCAGCGCGTATTGCCGACTCCGGCGGAAGTGTCCAAATTCCCGCCGGTGCGTCGCGATATTGCGGTGGTCGTCGATCAGAAAATCGAGGTTCAGGCACTGCTGGACGAGCTGCAAAAGGCCCAGTCCGAAGAGGCCTGCAAGACTGTTCAGAGGGTTGCGCTTTTTGATGAATTCCGTCCAAAATCAAACACTTCCGGTGGTCTGGCTGTTCACGAGAAAAGCCTTGCGTTCCGTGTGACCTTGCAAGATACTGGCGGAACCCTTCAGGATGAAACGGTCGATCTGGCTATTCAAACTCTGGTGGAACGTCTGGCTCGAGTATATGGCGCACGGTTGCGTGGATAACCCGCATTTAACATTTGCACGGCAATTTTTCGCAACCTCCGTTTCTGCTTGGCGCGCCATTTGATAGATATGAATGAAATGAACTCGAGTGATTTCGAAGCCCTTCTTACGGCGCAACGCAGCGCCATGATTCGCGATATTCCGACATCACCCGCCGCCGTTTCCACCGAAACGCCGACGCTCACCAAAGCTGAACTTGCCGAGTTGCTGTTCGACAATGTCGGGCTCAACAAGCGGGAAGCCAAAGACATGGTCGAAGCGTTCTTCGAGGTGATCCGCGATGCGCTGGAGAGTGGCGATAGCGTGAAGCTGTCGGGGTTCGGCAACTTCCAGTTGCGCGACAAACCCCAGCGTCCCGGTAGAAATCCGAAGACCGGCGAAGCGATTCCAATCGCTGCGCGCCGCGTTGTGACGTTCCATGCAAGTCAAAAGCTGAAGGCACTGGTCGAGAACGGCGCTGAAGCGAGCTTCGCGCGCTGATCGACTGGCGCGTTCCTGCGCAACCCACCACGACGGCTAACTGACGATGACAGCGACGATCGAAAAAGTCGTCTTGCCTCCGATTCCGGCGAAGCGCTACTTCACGATTGGTGAGGTCAGCGAACTGTGCGGCGTGAAGCCGCATGTGCTGCGCTATTGGGAACAGGAGTTCACGCAGTTGAGGCCGGTCAAGCGGCGCGGCAATCGCCGGTACTACCAGCACCATGAGGTGCTGTTGATCCGGCGGATTCGTGAGTTGTTGTATGAACAGGGCTTCACGATCAACGGTGCGCGCAATCGGCTTGATTCACCTGGCGGCGGTGCGCACGGCGCGCCGGCCGATGTGGTCGAAGAGGGCGAAGGCGTGGCGGCGCCGGCTGCGTCGACGGCCGTTGTCGATGTCGACCAGTTACGTAAAGAGTTGCTGCATGTGATCGATTTGTTGAGCCACTAAGTTCGCTTTGTTGGTGTGTGGCGGTTCTAATCGAATGAAGTGTCTGTTATAATTTTGTGCTGTTCGGGGCGTAGCGCAGCCTGGTAGCGTACCTGCATGGGGTGCAGGTGGTCGGAGGTTCAAATCCTCTCGCCCCGACCAACGGAAATCAAGGCCTTATGGATGTATGTCCATAAGGCCTTTTGCTATTTCACGCACCTTGGATGGAAATCCTCGCCCCGAGCGTGTTTTCCTCTGCAATGCGCGCCCATCATACGGTCGTCGCCATCACCTGATCTTTGCTGATGACCAGGCCTTGGGCCCGCGGCCAGCACCAGCAAGATGTCGAATGCAACATCTCCAGGAGCCAACGACGTCACCGCCACATTTCAACTCGCGGCGAGCGCACGAGACTTCGCTCCGTGAAGACAAGCCCGTGCCGCGCTGCCAATAGCGCCTGGAAGGCGCACTAGCTCCAGCATGATCAGGGTTCGACGATTTCACCCCAAAGCAATCCACAAAAGCTTCTTTGCGCTCCCCGATTCAGATCGCTAGATTATTTAGCGGAGCAACGAGTCAACGGAGTCGCATCATGGCGAACGCAGCGGCGCTTATCTGGGACGGCCTTCGACATCCGGCGCGTACCGTGCAGAAGCGTTGGAAAACACGCGAGTCCACTTCCACCACACACGACCTCCCGCATGAAGCGGCGGCGGCCACGATACACGGCCGTCATTCGCCTGAGCAATTGGAACGCATCGCCGCTTACGCTCGCAGCGGTTATTTTCATATGGATTACACCGCAGGCATGTTCGTCGTGCCGCTCGACATCCCGCCTGAATGACAGCCTGGCGCGCCGTGTCTGGTCGAACGCGCGGTACGCCGGAGTGACGGCCCAAGCCCGGGCGACCAAACCGATGCTTCTTTAGAAATGACAATTAATTGGTTCGGGTTCGGCCACGTCTCTTTCATAGTGTCTCCTGATGGCCATAGGCGCCTGCCTGCGCGGAGCGGCACGATCTGAAACCGCCGCGAATCACAGCCAACACCGGAACATACCGTCATGACGAAGCAGATTCTGCTGAACGCGTTCAACATGAATTGCGTGGGCCATATCAATCACGGTTTGTGGACGCATCCACGCGATCAGTCGGTGGACTACAAGAAGCTGTCGTACTGGACCGATCTCGCGAAGCTGCTCGAGCGCGGCTTGTTCGATGGCCTGTTCATCGCGGATATCGTCGGCGTGTACGACGTATATCAGCAATCGGTCGAGCTGCCGCTAAAGGAGTCGATCCAGTTGCCGGTCAACGATCCCTTGCTGACCGTGCCGGCGATGGCCGCTGTCACGCAGCATCTCGGCTTCGGCGTGACCGTCAATCTGACCCATGAATTACCTTATCTGCTCGCGCGCCGCTTTTCCACGCTCGATCATCTGACCGGCGGCCGGGTCGGCTGGAACGTCGTCACCGGTTACCTCGAAAGCGCGGCCCGGGCGATGGGACTCGGTCAACAGATCGCGCATGACGAGCGCTACGATCGCGCCGACGAATTCCTCGAAGTCGCCTATAAGTTGTGGGAGGGCAGTTGGCAAGAGGGCGCAGTGCGAGCTGACCGCGAGGCCCGCATCTATGCGGATCCCACCAAGGTGCATCGGATCGAACATCGCGGGCAGTACTACAACGTCGACGGTTATCACCTGTCCGAGCCGTCGCCGCAACGCACGCCAGTCATTTTTCAGGCGGGCTCGTCGGGGCGCGGTCAGCAGTTCGCGGCGCGTCATGCGGAGTGCGTATTCGTTTCGCAGCAGAAGCCGGCCGCGCTGAAGCAACTGGTGGCCGACGTGCGCGCGGCAGTGCGCAACGAAGGACGCAATCCAGAGGACATCAAGTTCTTCATGGGTTTGTCCGTCATCGTGGCGCCGACCGAAAAGGAAGCGCGCGAGAAGTACGCCGAATACATGCGCTACGCGAGCCCGGAAGCAGGCCTCGCGCACTATGCCAGTTCGAGCGGCATCGATTTTTCTCGCTACGCGCCGGACGAGCCGATTCGCTACGCAAAAAACAACGCAATCGAATCGGTGATGAAGAACCTCACCGGCGCGAGCAAGGAGCGCACTGTCGCTCAGATTCTGCGCGAAGAACTGCAATTAGGCGGCCGCTATCCGGCGATTGTCGGCACTCCTTCGCAGGTCGCCGATGAGCTGATTGGGTGGATCGAGCAAACCGATATCGATGGTTTTAACCTGGCGCGGACCGTCACGCCGGAATGCTACAGCGACTTCATCGATCTGGTGATCCCCGAGTTGCAGGAACGCGGTGCGTACAAGACCGCATATGCCGAAGGGACGTTGCGCGAAAAACTGTTCGGCAGTGGGCGAGCGCATCTGCCGGACGAGCATATTGGTGCAGCTTTGAGATGGGGCTTGCCGGCTTGATTGCGGCAGGTTGGGCACGTGCGGCGTGAGACAGGAGCCCAGCCCCGCTTTTCTCAGTATGTGGTGCTCAGTGTCCGGCCGGCGCCGGACCATCGAAGCGCGTCGCGATGCCGCTGCGTTTGTCCAGCACGTCGCTCCAGGTCGTGATAGCGAGCGACGCCAGCACCACCAGCGCGCCGATCCACGCGGTGTGCATCATGCCCAGGTGCGTCACGATCAGACCGCCTACCCACGCAGCTGCGGCAATGCCGAGGTTGAACGCCGCGATGTTCAGGCCCGACGCCACGTCGACAGCTTGCGGCGTGAAGCGCTCGGCCTGCTTGACGACATCAACCTGCAAGCCCGGCACGTTGCCGAATGCGACCGCGCCCCACAGCAGCACCGTCAGCAGCGCCAGCTACTTGACGTGCGCGGTGAACGTTAGCGCGAACAGCACGACGGCGAGTAGTGCCAAGATGATCTGCAATGCCGGAATTGGCCCCTTGCGGTCGGCGAGCCGGCCGCCCCACAGATTGCCTACCGCCACCGACACGCCGTAGACCAGCATCACCCAGCCCACTGCACCCGCGCTGAAACCTGGGACCTGTTGCAGGATCGGTGCGAGGAAGATGAACGGGATGAACGAGCCGCCGTAGCCGATCGCGGCCTTCGCGCACACCATCAGCAGCCGCGGCTGCGCAAGCACCTTCGCCTGCTCCGCGAGCGAAGCGGGCGGGGTGTGGCGGATGTTGCCCGGCACGAATATCAGGCTGCCGACGAACGCGATCACGCCCAGTGCCGACACGGCGAGGAAGGTCTCGCGCCAACCGAAATGTTGACCGATGAAGGTGCCGAGCGGCACGCCGGTGACGAGCGCGACGGTCAGGCCGGTGAACATGATCGCGATCGCGCTGGCCGCCTTTTCCTTGGCCACGAGGCTGGTGGCGATGGTCGAGCCGATCGAGAAGAACACGCCGTGCGCAAGGCCCGTGAGCACGCGCGCGACGATCAGCGATTCATAGCTGGGCGCTTTCCACGCCAGCAGATTGCCGAGCGTGAACGGCGCCATCAGGGCGAGCAGCAGGGTCTTGCGCGGCAGCCGTCCGGTGAACGCGGTGAGCACTGGCGCGCCGACCGCGACGCCCAGCGCGTACGGACTGACCAGCAGGCCGGCCGAAGGAAGGTCGATGCCGAGATTGGCCGCGACGGTGGGAATGAGGCCGACGATCACGAACTCCGTCGTACCGATGGCGAAGGCGCTGAGGGTCAGCGCAAAAAGGGCGATGGGCATGGGAACACTCCGGTTTGAGTCTGGAACGGAGTGTGGGGGCATTATATTTGCATAAAATCCCCCGTTTTGGCATGCCATTTTTGATTTAAAATCAATAATGATGCGTGGTGGGCGTCTGACTACTACGGAGCCTTTACGATCGTCGCGGCGTGAGAGCTCATCGCGGAGCCGATGTTCGGCTTGTCCGCGCGAGTGAGCTTGTTTGCTCATGTGAAAATGGCCGGATTGCCGCACGCGCCCGCGACGATGCCCGCCACTTGCCGAGATCGACCGCTCACTTCCAGATATAAATTGTTAAATCGGCAATTCTTATATATCGAAGGACGAGCCGTATGAATACGGCTTCCTACATGACGTTACTACGAGTCTGAATGACGCTAATCTGTCATACAGATAGAGATTTCATCTGATATTTTGTAGAATCGCCGCGTTAATCAGACGGTGCATGAGTCAAGGGGCGATATGAATGCACAGGACATAATCGGGCTGACTACTGGCGGGGTGATGCAAAGCGACCGTCTGCTCAAGCTGGACACTCCGCTGGGCACGAATGTTCTGCTGCCGCAACGGGTAATCGGCCATTCACGGTTGGGTCGTCATTACGAATTCGTAATTGACGCGCTTTCAACAAGTGGCGACCTTGAACTTAAGAAGCTGGTCGCGCAGCCAGTTACTTTATGGATGCAGCAAGCCGATAAATCTTATCTGCCGCATCACGGTTATGTGCACACTGCCCGGCGTCTCGGTTCCGATAGCGGCCTGACTGCTTACCAGATTGGCTTTGCGTCGTGGATGCATTTTCTGCATTTTCGCAAGGACGCCCGCATCTGGCAGGATAAACCGGTCGACGACATCATTGCCGACGTTTTCAATCAGCATCCGCAGGCGCAAGGCGCGTTTCGCTTTGAGCTGCAAAAGCCGCTGCCTCCGCGCTCGTTTTGTGTGCAATACGAAGATGACTGGAACTTCTGTCATCGGCTGATGGAAAGCGAAGGCCTGTTCGGCTGGTTCGAGCAAGCGCGGGATGGCAAGTCGCATACGCTGGTCATTACCGATAACCTGTCGTCCCTGACAGCCCTTACCCCGCAGACGGTCCAGTTCTATCGCGCCGGCACTGGTAGCGAAACCAGCGCTCTGGTGCAATGGAGTGGCACGCGCACGCTGCAAAGCACCAGCCTCACCACTCGCACCTTCGATTACAAGGCGCCCGGTTCGCCGGTTAATCCAAAGGGCACGAATGTGCCTACGCGTACCGGTCAGGGCGAACTGCCGCTGCAGGCCGAGGTGTACGAGTACACCGGGTCTTATACGTACGGCAAGCAGCAGCGCGGCGACAGGCTCTCGGAAATTCGCATGGAGGAATGGGAGTCGCGCGCGAAGCGTTTTCACGGCGCCGGTGCGGTGAGGAGCGCCGATGCAGGTCGCTGGTTCGAATTGGACGATCATCCCGAGCATGATCGGGACAGTACGCGGGACCGGCAGTTCGCACTCGTCGAGGCGACCTGGTTCATTGAGAACAACCTGCCGGCTAACTCGCAGGTGCAGTCTTTTCCGCATGGCCTGCAAGACCGGCTCGCGTCGATAAAGGCCGCGCATGAAGGCGCCGTCGACGCACTCGCGGTACCGCACCACGACGGCAGCGCGGGATTTTTTCTGGTCGAGATCGAGGCACAGCGAAAAGCGGTTCCATACCGCAGCCCGTTCGAACATGGCAAGCCGACAGTGCAACTTCAATCCGCGATAGTCGCCGGTCCGCAAAACGAAGAGGTCCACACCGACACGCTCAATCGGATCAAAGTGCGTTTTCACTGGGACCGGCTTAACGACGGTGATGAGAGGGCATCATGCTGGGTCCGTGTCGCAATGTCTGACACGGGCGATGGCTATGGTGGCGTGCACGTCCCGAGAGTCGGCGAGGAGGTGCTGGTCGACTGGGTCGATGGTGATTGTGATCGTCCGTTGGTAACCGGGCGTGTGTACAACGGAGCGAAGGCACCCGAATGGCATTCGAACGGGATTCTGTCCGGCTATAAATCGAAGGAATATCAGGGCGCCGGCTACAACCAGATGGTGATGGACGACGCGACCGGGCAGAACCGCGTGCAGCTATACAGCACCAGTACCGATGCGCAACTGCATCTGGGGTATCTGATCGCTCAGAACGGCAACTCGCGCGGTGCGTATCTGGGCGTTGGCTTCGATCTGAAGTCGGACGCGTACGGGGCTTTGAGGGCGGCTCAGGGCTTATACGTTTCCACTTTCGCCAGGTCGGCCACGAGTCAGCAACTGGACGTCAGCGAAGCGCACACGCAACTGGTGAATTCGGAAAGTGTGGTCGAGGCGCTGTCGCAGGCGAGCGAGACACATCAGGCGGAAAGCCTGAAAGACGCGCGTGACGCCCTCAGATCTTTCGCGGACGCTACGCAGGATAGCGTCGCGGGCGCAACGGCCAGTGGCGGCAACACGGCGGGCGGTGGTACAGGCAATGTCAATGCGTTCAAGGAGCCGGTCGTGCTGCTCGGCAGTCCAGCCGGCATTGCCTTATCGACGCAGCGATCCGTGCATGTGGCCAGCGCCGAACAGGTGAACCTGGTGAGCGGGCAAAGCGTGCATACGGCGACAGGCAAGTCGTTGCTTGCGAGTGTGAGCGAAAAGATCAGCTTGTTCGTACAGAACGCCGGCATGAAGCTCTTCGCAGCCAAGGGCAAGGTCGAAGTGCAAGCGCAGTCGGACAACCTCGAGATTACAGCCCAGAAGACACTCAAGGTTCTGTCGGCCACCGAGAAGATCACGGCTGTTGCCGATCGGGGAATTCTGCTGACGAGCGGCGGCGCTTACATCAGGATCGCGGAAGGCAGCATAGAGATCCATGCGCCGGGCCGCATCGATATCAAAGGGGCCCAGCACGCCTTCGCCGGACCGCAATCGATCGGTGCCGGTTTGCCGACAATGCCGCAACTACCGCTCAGGCCATCCGATCTGGAATTCCGGCACGTCTACCCGGACGGCACGCCGATTGGCGGTGCGAAGTATGTCGCCAATCTGTCGGACGGCAGTGCAAAGCAAGGCTACCTGGACGGCGAGGGGTTTGCCCGTATCGGTGGCGTTCCATTAGGCACGTCGGCCACGATTAAATATGACCCGGACCCGAACCCGCCTCGCGGGGCAATCAGGATGGAGGTGGACGACGATCTGAAGAAGATCTTCGCGCGTGGTAAGGCCGCTCAACTGAACAAAGAGGGGGGCGAAGCGTGACAGATCTACTCGACAAGATTTGGGACAGCGTCGTCGGTGGCATGGTTTGGCTTAAGCAATTAATCGTCGGCGAGTTTTCCGAAGACCGTCCGATGAGCGTCGTCATAGCCGATATGCTGATCAGTTTCATTCCAGGTGTGGTCATTGTCACCAGTGCGCGGGATCTCGCTGCGGTCAGCCTGAGACTGGGCAAGCGCTACAGTGGCAGCATGGACTCGAAGGAAGTGGTCGCGCATCCCGAATGGACGGAATGGGTGTTGATAATCGCCTGCGCAATTCCGCTGATTATGCCGGTGCTAGCAGCGGCGGTCGGAGCGGCGGCGGCGGGGGTCGGAGCGATTGTCGGCGGCCTGGTCGGAGACGAGTTGGGCGCATTCCTGCGAGCGCTCTGTCTGCTGCTCATTCGTGACGCTGAGGTCATGCTGCACGCGGTGGTCGAGTTTCTCGGCAAATTTACCAAGGGAAATGTCGTCAAGATCCTGAGCGAGGTGCGGTTTGCGGTGTATGAAAGTGAGTTGGTCAAGTACGTCGGAACGTTTCTGGATGGACTGATCGACATCCTGAAAGAACTGCGGGCGGCTGCGGAGCGCTTTACGTGGTTCGACAGCGCCAAACGGTTGATTTCTCGCCTGGAAGAAATGGAGCGCTGGTTCTATGCTGTCCAGCACAATGCGGCGGCCGGCGTGCCTAAGGCATTGGGCGAACTGCAGAGGCTGTTGGACAATGCGCTCAAACAGGACCTCCAATACGCCACTCACACGGCATCGGCCGGGGTGAGGGCCGACAAGCCCGCTGTGACTGCTGCAGCTGATCAACCAAGGATTACGTCGGGGATTGGCGAGAAACCGCGTCCGATGGAAAGCAGGGGTGCGGATGGCGCAGCAGCAAACGGTGGCGGAAGTGGTGAGTTGCCCAAGCCTCCGGCAGACCCGGAAAAGGGACCAAACGTTCATGAACCTGGACTCAAGGCGAGAATTGGCGAGCGTCGCATTAGTCAGGAGCGTTATAAAAAGCTGCGAAGCAAAACGCCATCGGCGAAGATCCGGGATATGGTCAACGAGGGCAAGACTGCCCCGTATCCGGACCCCGCTCTGCCGGGTAAGATGGTTACGGGGCCACTGCAGGCAGATCACATAGTGTCGATGGACAAGATCACCAGAATGGACGGCTTCGACAAGCTGACCGACGCGCAACAACTTTCCGTATTGAACAACCCGGATAACTTCATTGGGCTAAGCCCGGCTGCGAACGCATCAAAAGGGGCAAAGAGTTTCGAGGACTGGCTTGAACACCAGGCGTCGAATACTTCGGTCGATCCAGGCTTCAGGCAGCAGATGATGGGCGTGGAGCAAAGTCTGGAAGGCAAGCTTCAGCAGCAGATAGATGAGTTCGTCAAGCTCAACAATTAAGTGAGAGGGTCAACAGGCAATGGCTACTGAAAAATTGACGTACCTGAAGCGTTTTCGCCCCAATGCGAAACTCGTTGAGTTATCGGATATGACTGCTGCGCAACTGGCGACGTTGCCTTCCGGTTGGATTGCCGCGCTCAAGGAGTCGGGTTCCATACGCGTATCGAAAATTCTGGATCTTTGGAAGCCGTTCAAGGATGGCGAATTCGATGGTGTATTTCTGATATTGAGCCAGAACCTTGCTGGCGTGGACCTTGTTCAGAACGGAGATGTTTTCTCGCTGATGTATGAAATTCACTATAACGGCGAAGTGATTTTCTACGAAGGTGGAAACCCTGACACCAAGGTCAAAAATGATCGTGTGGCGGCAATCTGGTCAAGATTGCCGCAAAAATTTTCGCAGTTTTACGATACGCTTCACAATGGCTGGTATCACCTGTCGTCAGCATCAGGTGGGCCGGCTCCTGTCGAGCATTTTTCGTTTTTGGATCAGAACGAATGGGGGATTCTGGAAGATCTCGAAGAGGTGCCCGTCGCGCTCGATAAGACTGTCTCTATTTTTACCAATGGCGGTGGCGGATATATCTGCCTTGAATTCAATGGGCCTGATCCAGCAACGCTAATTTGGTGGGCTGATGAAGCTCCTGAAATGGACACGGAAGGGTTCTGGCCGCTTCTGGATAGCTGGACCGCGATAGCGCTTGAAGGCTGAGGCCCTCGGGTGTTGTTTCTGTTTGCCTTCGCGGCGCTAGTTGTCTGTTTGCCTACGGCGTTGCCTTTCCTTGCTGTGATATTGGTTTATTAGCGTTCCCCCGCACAGGGGAACGCTAATAAACCAATAAGAAAAGAAACACCAACGCCGTAGGCACACAGAACTAGAAACGGCGCACTTCACCCGCGCCCAAGCGAAATATATCGTTCAAGATGATGATCCTCATCCCCAAGCTGATGATCGATCATCACCAACCGCTTGGCATAGTGGGAAAGCGGCAACTCCCATGTCATACCGATACCGCCATGCAACTGAATACACTCCTCGGCAACCAGCGCGCCAATCCTCCCAATACTATATTTAGCCGCCGAAAGAGCCCGCTCCCGCACCTTGCGCTCATCCGTCGCAAGCCCAGCAGCGGCATTGATCACCGCTGACCGCGCCTGTTCGATTTCGAGCAGCAGATCAGCCATCCGATGCTGCAACGCCTGGAAGCTGCCGATCGGCGCACCGAACTGCTTACGGGTACGCAGATACTCGAGCGTGTACTCCTTAGTAACATCCATCGCGCCGACGGCTTCTGAACACAACGCCAGCACGCCGCAGCCAACGCCGTATTCGAGCGTCGCAAAGCCTTCGCCGGCCACGCCGAGCAACGCGTCATCACCGAGCACGACATTGTCGAATGTGACTTCAGCCGCGCGTCCTCCGTCGATCTTGCCGTAGCCGCGCACGCTCACGCCCGCCGCATCGCGAGGCACGAGAAACAGCGTGATGCCGTCTTCGGCGTCTTCCGCGCCGCGCGTGCGCGCCGAGACCAAATACGACCCGGCACGTTCGCCGTGCTGAACCACTGCTTTCGCGCCGTTCAGCCGCCATGCTTTGCCGCTGCGCACCGCACGCGTCGTCACGCGTGACAGTTCATAGTGACTATCAGGCTCGCCATGCGCGAGTGCGACGATCCGTGAGCCGTCGATCAACCCGGCAAGCGCAGCTTTCTGCGTATCGTTGCCGCTGCGTACGATGGCCTCGCCGACGATCAGCGTGTCGAGAAACGGCTCGACCACGAGGCCGCGGCCCAGGCTCTCGAACACCACGGCGATATCGAAACCGCCGCCGCCAAAGCCACCATGCGCTTCATCGAACAACGCGCCGATAATGCCAAGCTCTGCGAAGCGATTCCACAGGTCGGTACTGAATCCTTCCGGCGAGCGCGCGATCTTGTCGCGCGTCTCGAAGCCGTATTGCTCGCTGACGAAGCGATTAAGCGTATCCGCCAGCATGCGGCGGTCTTCGGTGTGCTGGAAATTCATGAGGTGCGCCCCTTACAGTCCCAGAATCATTTTGGAAATGATGTTCTTCTGGATTTCGTTGGAGCCGCCGAAGATCGACAGCTTGCGATTGTTGAAGTAGAGCGAAGCGGCACTGGCAGCTTCGTCGGGGCCGACCGGCGTGCCCTCGAAACCGTCGTGCAATGCTTCCTCGATGAAGGGCTGCGCGTACGGCCCCATCGCGCGCCGCGTAAGCGACGAGATCTCCTGGCGAATCTCGGTGCCGCGAATCTTCAGCATCGAACTCTCCGCGCCCGGCACGCCGCCGCCGGCCACCGCCGCGATCACGCGCAGGTTGGTGGTCTTCATGTTCTCCAGATCGATCTCGACGCGCGCCATGCGAGCCGCGAACTGCGGGTCTTCCGCAAGCGGCCGGCCATTGCGCAATTGCTTCGCGGCGATCTTGCGCAGTCGATTGAGCGCGGCGACCGAGAAGCCGACGCCTGCGATATTGGTGCGCTCGTACGTGAGCAGGTACTTCGCGTAGGTCCAGCCCTTGTTCTCTTCGCCGACGAGGTTTTCAACCGGCACGCGCACGTCGGTGAAGAACACTTCGTTGACCTCGTGCTCGCCATCGAGCGTGATGATCGGCCGCACTTCGACGCCAGGCGTATTCATGTCGATCAGCAGGAAGCTGATGCCTTCCTGCTTGCGCACGTCGGTGGCGCTGCGCACCAGGCAGAAGATCATGTTCGCGTAGTGGCCGAGCGTGGTCCACGTTTTCTGGCCGTTGACGATGTAGTGCTCGCCTTGCGCATCGGCGCCGCGCACGGCACTGGTCTTGACCGAGGCGAGATCGGAACCGGCGCCGGGTTCCGAGTAACCCTGGCACCACCAGTCGGAGCCGTCGAGAATGCGCGGCAGCCAGTGGCGCTTTTGCGCTTCGTTGCCGTATTTGATCAGTACCGGCCCGAGCATGTTGACGCCGAACGGCACGACGCGCGGCGCACCCGCCAGCGCGCATTCGTTCTCGAAGATGAATTTCTGCACCGCGTTCCAGCCCGGGCCGCCGTACTCTTTCGGCCAATGATTGGCGAGCCAGCCTTGCGCGTTGAGGATCGCGTGCCACTCGGCCATGTCGGCGCGCGTCAGGCGGCGGCCGCCGTGCACCTTGTCGGCGAGCCGCTGCGGGAGTTTGTCACGCAGGAAGCCGAGCACTTCGGCGCGGAAGGCTTCTTCTTCAGGGGTGAAGTTCAGATCCATAGCGGGTTCTTCCGTAGATATTGAACGGACAGACGGCGAGCGCGTCGCTGCCTGTCGATGTGCTGTCAATGACGTACCGTCTTAACGAGCCGTCTCAAACCGTCTGATTGAGGCTCGCGAAATCGGCGCCGCGTTCGACCAGTTCCACGAGCAACGGCGACGGTTGCCAGAACAGCGGGTCTTCTTTGGCGAACTCGCGGATGTCGGCGAGGATCGCCGGCAGCCCCACCATGTCCGCATATTTCATCGGACCGCCGCGATAACGCGGAAAGCCGTAGCCGTACAGGAAGGTGACATCCACATCGAGCGGCCGTAGCGCGATGCCTTCATGCACGACGTTGGCGCCTTCGTTGATCGTCGCGGCCATATAGCGGCGCATGATTTCTTCGTCGGTGAAGCTGCGCGGCGTGATGCCGGCCCGTTTGCGTTCGGCGTCGATGATCGCTTCGACTTCAGGATCGGGCATGCCGCTGCGTGAACCTTCGGCATACAGATAGAAACCGCGGCCGGTCTTCTGACCGAACCAGCCGCGTTCGCACAGACGGTCGGCGATCTGCACGTAGCGCGCTTGCGGATTACGGGTGGCGGCGCGGCGCTTGCGCGTGGCCCAACCGATGTCGCCGCCCGCCAGGTCGACCACCTGAAACGGTCCCATCGGAAAGCCGAAGGCGCGCACGGCCTGGTCGATCTGATAGGGCGACGCACCGTCTTCCATCATCGCATCGGCGGCGGCACGATACACGGCGAGCACGCGGTTGCCGATGAACCCGTCGCATACGCCCGCGCGCACCGGCGTCTTGCGCAGCTTTTTCGCGAGTTCGAACGCGGTGGCGACCACGTCCGCGTCGACTTGCCCCGGCACCACCACTTCCAGCAGCTTCATGATGTTGGCGGGGGAGAAGAAGTGCAGACCGATCACGTCCGCGGGACGCGAGATGCTGGCGGCGAGCGCGTCGATGTCGAGGTACGACGTGTTGGTTGCAAGCACCGCGCCCGCTTTGCAAACGCGGTCGAGTTCGGCGAACACCGCCTGTTTGACCGACATGTCTTCGAAGACGGCTTCGATCACCAGATCGGCGTCGGCGAGCGCATCGTACGAAGTGCTGCCGCTCCAGCGCGTCATCACGTCCGTTTTCGCCGCGGCATTCATACGACCTTTGGAAATCAGACCGTCGTAGACTTTTTCGATGTGCGCGCGGCCACGCGCGAGCGACGCGTCGTCGCGTTCGATCATCGTTACCGGCAAGCCGGCGTCGAGCACCGCGACCGCGATGCCCGCGCCCATCGTGCCGCCGCCCACCACGCCGATCTTGCCGAGCGCGCGCGGTTTCGCGTTGCGCGTTTCCGGCGCCTTGAGTACTTCACGTTCGGCAAAGAACGCGTGGATCAGCCCCGCGCGTTGCGGGCTGTCGATGCACTGCAGAAAGAGTTTGCGTTCAAGGCGCAGGCCGTCCTCGAAAGGCTGTTCGATAGCGGCTTCGACGGCGTCGACGATTTTCATCGGTGAGAACAGGCCGCGCGACTTCTTCGCCGTTTCCGCGCGGGCCGTGGCGACTGCGGCAAGGCTGGCGGCGCGGTCCGTCAGCGCGTTGGCGTCTCGCGTGCGTCGTACCGGCGCGTGCGCGGCCAGCAGTTCGTGCACATAGGCGAGCCCCTCGGCGAGGATGTCTCCACTGCTGCCGAGGCGGTCGACCAGACCCAGCGCATGCGCTTCCTTCGCACCGATGTGGCGGCCGCTCAAGATCAGATTGAGCGCGGCCTGCGCGCCCACCAGACGCGGCGTGCGTTGCGTGCCGCCCGCGCCGGGCAGCAGACCGAGTTGCACTTCCGGCAAGCCGAGCTTCGCGCCTTCGACCGCCAGCCGATAGTGGGCTGCCAGCGCCACTTCCAGGCCACCGCCAAGCGCGGCGCCGTGAATCGCCGCCACGACCGGCTTGCTGCATGCTTCGATCCTGTTGCACACGTCCGGCAGCGAGGGCGGAACCGGCGGTTTGCCGAACTCGCGAATATCCGCACCGGCAATGAAGTGGCGGCCGGCACCGACGATCAGCACCGCCTCGATGGCCTTGTCGGCGTCCGCGGCTTCAATCGCGGCGAGCAGGCCGCGCCGCACATCGGCGGAGAGGGCATTGACCGGCGCGTGGTCGATCGTTATCAGCAGCACCTTGCCGCGCAATTCGCGCGTCACAACATCGGCCGAAGGGTTGAGGGTCATGGTCTTGTCTCCTGACTGTTATCCCGGCATGCCGGTCTGGCGAATTCTCCGATTGTCCTGATTGTCGGTTGGACAAGCTTTATTGACAATTACATGGACGGTTGACAGACTGTCAAAATTATTTTGACAAAGGCATCGTCATGGACGTCAATTCGCTGACCTTGCTGGTGGACATCCTCGACGCGGGCAATCTCAGCGAAGCCGCGCGCCGTCTGAAGATGAGCCGCGCGAACGTGAGTTACCACCTGAGCCAGCTCGAACGCTCGATCGGGCTGCAACTGGTGAGGCGCACCACGCGCCGGGTCGAGCCGACTGAAATCGGTCTGCAGTTGTATGAGCACGGCCGCACGATTCAGAACGCGCTGCTGGCTGCGCATGAATCGGTCACTACGCTCGGGCAAAGCTTGCGGGGGAGGGTGCGGTTGAGTGTACCTAGCGGTTATGGGCAACTGGTGATGTCGGATTGGCTGATCGCGTTCAAGCGTCTTTATCCGGGCATCGTGCTGGATGTGATGTTCGAGAACCGCGTCGAGGATTTGATGCGTGATGAAGTCGATATCGCGGTGCGGGTGATGTCGGAGCCACCGCAGAATCTTGTCGCGCGCGATATGGGGCCTGTGAGTTATGTCGCTTGTGCTTCGCCGGCTTTTGCTGAGAGCCATGGCATGCCGGAGAAGCTTGACGATCTGCGGACCGCGCCGCTGATTACCGCGGCAGTCGTCGGCAAGCAGTTGCGCGTGGCGGCCTATCTGCGCGATGAGCGGCATGAGGTGCTGCTGGAGCCTACGATTATTTCCGAGAATTTTTTGTTTTTACGGCAGGCAGTGCTTGCTGGTCTCGGTGTGGGGCTTGTGCCCGACTATGTGGTGCAGGATGATCTGCGGCGCGGTGATGTGGTGACCGCACTCGATGAATGGCGCTTAAGCATCTTCGGCACGAATATGTACATGCTGTATATGCCCAATCGTCATCACACGCGCGCTGCGTCGACCTTCATCGAGTTCGTGCTGGAGCAGGCGCGCGGCAGCGGGAGGGGGTGATCGCTTGAGCCGCAGTGGGGAGGAGCTTTTTTGTTTGCCTGCGCGGCGCTTTATGTCTGTGCGCCTGCGGTGTTGGCCTTTCCTTGATTTGTTAGTGGTCTATTAGCTTCGCCCCTGTGCGGGGCAGGCACTTACTTTCTTTGCCGCCGCAAAGAAAGTAAGCAAAGAAAGCGGCTTCACACCGCTAGTTCTTAAGCGGGTCCCCTGGCTTGGAGGAGGTAGTGGAACATCTGGAATCGGTGTTCCCGCACACTCCGCCTGGGTGACAAGGCCGTCATTCTTCCGGCGGCGCTGCGCGCGCCGAAGGGTACTTCCAAAACCGTTGGGTGTTCTGCGACGGTCTGGTTTCCCCGACTGCACCGTGTACGTCGCGCACAGGTATGCTTGGGCGACCAGTGGGGGCTCCCGGCGGGCCAGTTCGGGGTAATACTTCAGAACATTCGGGGTGGAGGGGCGATGAAATTGATGATCGGATTTCTAGCGATGCTCGCACTAGCCGTCGTCGTTGCGCTGATCTCCCGCCTATCCAGCGAAGACGCCATTCGGCTCGCCGGCTATGCAGCCACCGCCGCATTCGCGGCTCTCGTCGGGTTGCTCATTCGGTGGCGCGCCAGTCGGACCCAACGGAACAAGCGCGCAGGGTGAAGGAGCGCCGCCTCGAACCGCCGCACGCCTCGCACGGCGTGAGCGCGGCTGGTTCCGCATGCTACGATGCTCCGCACATTGCGCAGAACGTCGGAGACATCGATGAGTCCAGAGAGTGCCGCCCAGTTCGATCAACAGTTCGCGCCTCGCATTGCCGAGGCTATCGCGGCCTGTTTCGCCACGACCGTGCACACCGAGGTGCTGCCTTATCGCGGGCACGGACACCCGACGCGCGTGCGCATTCACGCCGCACCGCTCGAAGGCCTGCGCCACTATCCTCATCCGCTGAACCTGTATTTGACGTGGGATAGCGACGAGATCGAACGGCTGATGGGGGCGGGAGGGCAGGCGCGCTTCGCCGGCTATCTGGCGGCGCTGCCGCGCAAGCTCGAAGCATGGCGCCATGCACGCGAACTGGATTTTCTCTCGCATACGCAGGCTGAGGCCGTGGCGCTGATCGGCGGACTCGACTTCGAGTCGTAAGCGCCGCGCGAGCAACGCACGGCCCTCGAGCCCTTACTCGCTTACTCTGTTAGACCGCCGCGCCGAGCCGGAAGAAGCTCACGCTCTGCACCAGACCCGCTGCTTTACCCTGCACCGCGTCAGCCGCCGCGGCGGCTTGCTCGACGAGTGCCGCATTGCTCTGCGTCACCTGATCCATCTGCGTGAGCGCATCGTTGACTTCGGCAATACCGGCTGCCTGATCGACGCTGGCAGTCGCAATCGCCTCGACGATGCGCGTCACGCTGCCGACGCTTTGCACCACGCCGTCCATCGTATGGCTCGCGTGGTTGATCAATTGCGTGCCGGCGTCGATCGTCGCAACCGACTCGCGAATCAGCGCCTTGATTTCGCGCGCTGCATCGGCCGAACGTTGCGCGAGACTGCGAACTTCGCTCGCCACCACCGCGAAGCCGCGCCCCTGGGTGCCGGCGCGAGCGGCTTCGACCGCCGCGTTGAGCGCCAGAATATTGGTCTGCGCGGCGATTGCCTCGACCACGGCGATGATATCGACGATGCGTTTGGAGGCGGCGTCGATCTGCCCCATCGTGCGCACCGTGTCGGTCATCACCGCGCCACCGTCATGGGCCGCTTGCGCAGCGGTCCGAGCGAGCGTGGTGGCTTCATGGGCGTTGCTGGCGTTACGCTGAACCGAGTCGGTGAAATGCTGCATCGACGCGGCGGTTTCTTCGAGCGAGGCAGCCTGCTGTTCGGTGCGCGCCGACAAGTCGAGGTTGCCCGCAGCGATCTCCTGCGTCGCCGACGAAATCGTGTTCGCGCCTTCGCGGATTTCGCTGACGATATGCCGCAAGCGCTGGTTCATTTCGTTGAGGGCGACGAGCAACTGGCCGGTCTCATCGTGGCTCACGATAGTTACGTCGGCACGCAGATCGCCCGCGGCGACCGCTTGCGCGACGCCTACCGCCTGCCTGACCGGCCCCGTGATGCTGCGGCTCAGGAACCAGATCGCGAACGTGCCCATGCCGAGCGCGCAGAGCACGACCGTCAGCAGTAGCACACAGGCGAGCGTGTACGACTGCTCGGCGGCGGCGCTCGTGCGCACGCTGGAGTCTTGCGCCTGCTGCATCACCGAGGCGACGATCTCGTCGATGGCGGCGGTCGGCGCGCGATCGATACCTTTGACCAGGCCGTCGACGGTATGCGCGCTGCCCGGATCGGCAGCGTCATAGTGCTTGAGCGCGTCGAGGTAACGGTCTTGCAACGAAGCGTGCGTGGCGAGCGCCTTGTCGACGCTGTCGAGGTTCACACCCAACGCGCCCAACTGGTCTTTGAGCCGCAGCAGCGCGGCGTGCGTCGTGCCGCTTTCCTTGTTGAAGGCGTCACGGTACCTGGCGAACGCAGCCGGATCCGCGCCGCGCAGCAACAGGTCCTTCCACTCCTGCACCTGCTTCTTGAACTCGACTTGCGCGACGCGTGCGGTGTCGGCAGCCTGCGCGTACTGGCTGAGCGTCTGCGCCGACCGGATCTGCAACGCGTGCGTGTTCGACAGCGCATGCCAGCCTTCCAGACCCACCACGATCGTTGCGGCAAGCAGCACCGCGCCGAGCAGCGCCAACTTGACGGCGATCTTCAGATTTCTATAGAACGACACAGCGATTCCTTTGGCTTGCGCTCAATCCAGCTCGAATTGCGTCACTGTGCTCGCGAGACTCACGGCCTCGCCTTGCAATGCGGTGGCGGACGGGTCGAGTTGCAGCACCGCGTCCTGCAGCGATTTGACCATCTGGCTATTGGAGGCGACCCAGTCGCCGATACCGTCCACGTGGCCACTTTCAACAGCGGTCAAACTGCTGTTGATGGCATCGGCGTTATATGAGTTGGCGACGACATAGTTGTGAACCGCGTTAGCAGCGAGCGCGATCACAACGATGGCGACGCACGGGGCGACGATGCGCGCGCGAATGGAGGAGAACATGTCGGGAGTTTTTCGGAGTGAGCGGTGAACCGGAGTCGGTGAGGCGGGGGCCTCACATGACGTATACGGCGGCGCCAGGGCGAACTTGAGCGCGCGACGCTTGCCGCAGCTGACAAAGCCCGCGTAAGGCGCGCGTGGCGGCGTGCCGCGATGCTGCAAATTTTTTCACCCGATGCGGCATCTTCAATGGATGCCGAAACAGCACATGCGTAGGGGCATGCATGGAGCAGGACAAGCGCTATATTCGTCTGACGATAACGTTGCCGGGCGCTAGCGTGAGATCGCCTTACATTACCGGCGAATGCAGATGATGCGGATGATCGAGCGTTTCGCCCACGATGCGCAGCGCCTCTTCGCACTCGTCGCGCGTCTTCGAGCCGCCGAGACACACGCGCATGGCGTTGGGCGGATTGCCGTCGGTAGAAAACGCCGCGCCCGCGACCGCGGCAATGCCCTGATTGCGCAGTTGCAACGCGAGTTCGGAGGCACTCCAACCGCTTTCGACCGGCACCGGCAACCATAAATGAAAGCCGTCCGGATGTGCTTCGTAGGGCCATGCTTCGAGCATGCGCGACGCAATCGCCTGGCGTGCGCGCGATTCATTGCGAATCGCGTTGAGCATATCGAGCGCGGTCCCGTCGGCGAGCCATTGCGTCGCGAGCGTGACGGTGAATGGGCTCGCCATCACGGTTGTCGCGCGCAGCGCACCGGCCAGGCGCTGCGTCTGGCGCGGCGTCGGCGCATGCAGATGCGCCACCCGCAAACCGGCGCCGAGACTTTTCGACAAACCCGTCACGTAGTAGGTGAGTTCGGGCGCGAAGCTCGCGAGCGCATCGGGCGCGCTCTGCGGCAGCATCGCGTAGGCGTCGTCTTCGACAATCGGGACGCTATAGCGCAGCGCCACGTCCGCAAGCGCTTCGCGGCGTTTATGCGTGAGCGTCAGCGTGCTTGGGTTTTGCAGTGTCGGATTGCAATAAAACGCGCTCGGCTTGTCGGTCTTGCAGAGCGCTTCGAATGCGTGCGCGAGCGGGCCTTCGTCGTCGCGCGGCAATGCTTGGAGGCGCACGCCGAGTTGCGCGGCGATTGCCTTGATGCCGGGATAGGCGAGGGTGTCGAGGCAGATCGTGGCGCCGGGGCGCGCCAACTGCGAGACGAGCGCCACCAGCGCGCTGTGGATGCCGGGGCACACCAGCACGTTACGCGCATCGCAATGCGGCACGCGCCGCTTCAGCCATTCGGCGCCGGCGTCCTTGTCGGCGGGCGAGCCGCCGAAGTCCTGATAGCGCAGCAACTGATACGGATCGCTGTCGGTCATCAGCCTCGCCGCCGAGTCGCGCAAACGCGCGGCGTAGTCGGGCGGTTCGGGCGGCGTATTCATCGACATCTCGATGCTGCTGCCGCCGGTCAGCGGCAAGGTGGCCGTGCGGCCGCGCACGAAAGTGCCACTGCCGGCGCGCGAGTCGAGCAGACCGCGCTTTCGTGCTTCGGCATACGCACGCGCTACGGTGGTGTAGTTCAGTGCGAGTTCCAGCGCGAGATCGCGCAGGCCCGGCAGACGGTCGCGCGGACGCAGACGGCCGGTGGCGAGATCTTCTTCGATCAGATCGGGAATCGCGAGGTAAGCCGGTTTGCGGATATCGGCGAGGCGTTTGATCCAATGGTGTGTCGGGCTGCTCATTTTTGGCTTCGGCTGGAGGTCGATAAAAGTGATCGCATGTTGAGGCGGTCAATGATCGGATTGATCGTCCGTGGTGAATGAGTGCACCACGCCGACACGTTCGCAGCGGCAAACCGCACCCGGCTGGTGCGATTGCGCGGTGCCCGGCGTCGTTGCTCGCGACGCCTCGGCTCCACGCAAGCTTCGCGCCAAAAAAATTTTCGAGCCGCACTTCGAATCGAGGCGGAATTGATTGCTGATTGATCGCATTGGCGTGACCGATCAATGGCACGGGCGTTGCATTAGGAGAAGCGCGCACAGCTTGAATGGCGCGCCGTCTTTTACTTAGCAAACCTGATCGGAGAGTGTCATGCCAGCCGTCAACAAACCGCTGCATCAGAAAGGCGATTACCTTGTCGACTACGAAGAGAAAGTCTTCGAAGACGTGAAGGCCGAGCCCGGCGAGAAGGCGCTCGTCACGTTTCACACGGTCGCCTTCGAAGGGTCGATCGGCTTCGTCAATCTGTTGCAGGCCACGCGTCTGCAACGCAAGGGCTTCGAGACTTCAGTGCTGCTGTATGGGCCGGGCGTCACGCTCGGTCTGCAACGCGGCTTTCCGACGCTCGGCGACGAAGCGTTCCCCGGCCATCTGAACTTCAACAAGCAGTTGATGAAGTTCATGGAAGAGGGCGGCAAGGTGTACGCATGCCGCTTCGCGTTGCAAGCGTTGTACGGGCACGGCGAGGCGTCGCTGATCGAAGGTATCCGTCCGATCAGTCCGCTCGACGTGCTCGATATCCAGCTTCTTCATCGCAAGGACAATGCGCTGATCATCCACACGTGGACGGTTTGACGAGAGGCGGGTGACCACTATGTCCGACAAACGCATCGTGCGTGCCGCCGCGGTCCAGATCGCACCGGACTTCGAACGCAGCGACGGCACCCTCGACAAGGTGTGCGAGGCCATCGAGCAGGCGGCGCGCGAAGGCGTGCAACTGATCGTCTTCCCCGAAACCTTCGTGCCGTACTACCCGTACTTCTCTTTCGTGCGGCCACCGGTCGCCTCCGGCGCCGATCACATGAAGCTCTATGAGGAAGCCGTGATCGTGCCGGGTCCGGTGACGCAAGCGGTGGCCGAACGGGCGCGTTTGCACCGGATGGTGGTCGTGCTCGGCGTCAACGAGCGCGATCACGGCAGCCTCTACAACACGCAACTGATTTTCGACGTGGACGGCCAGCTGCTGCTCAAGCGCCGCAAGATCACGCCGACGTTTCATGAACGAATGATCTGGGGCCAGGGCGACGCAGCCGGTTTGAAAGTGGCGCACACGGCGGTGGCGCGTGTCGGCGCGCTGGCCTGCTGGGAGCATTACAACCCGCTCGCCCGCTATGCGTTGATGACGCAGCACGAAGAGATTCATTGCAGCCAGTTTCCCGGCTCACTGGTGGGGCCGGTCTTCGCGGAGCAGATCGAGGTGACGATCCGGCATCACGCGCTCGAGTCAGGCTGCTTCGTGGTCAATGCAACGGGTTGGCTGAGCGAAGCGCAGATCGCGTCGGTCACGGCAGACCCGAATCTGCAAAAGGCGCTGCGCGGCGGCTGTAATACCGCGATCGTGTCGCCCGAAGGACAGCATCTGGCCGAACCGCTGCGCGAAGGCGAGGGCATGGTGATCGCCGATCTCGACATGAGCCTGATCACCAAGCGCAAACGCATGATGGATTCGGTCGGCCATTACGCGCGGCCCGAATTGCTGAGCCTTGCGATCAACCGGCGGCCTGCGGAAACCGTGGCGCCGATGCCGTCATGGTCCGCTGCTTCGAACTCCGATTTCAACTCAACCGTGGGATGGCGCGATGAACTCCAGCGAGACGCTGTCGGCAGCGAGCCGGCAATTGATGACTGAATTGCAGTCGGCGGGTTTGCGGCTGGTCGCGCCGGATGCGGGCGCCGCGAGCCGGCGCGGCGGTGCCGGACCGTCGGATCACAAAGCGGTGACGGTGGACGGCGTGACGATCATGGTGCCGGTGCATACGAGTACCGCCTGGCACTCGCCGTTCGTCGCGCAGACGCCGGACGCGAATGGCTCGAGCGCGTTGCTGCGCGGCACGATTCCGATTGCCAGCATCAGCTTTCCAGAAGCACCGCGCTTTTACGGCATGCAGACGCTCGACGGCGTGCCGTATTCGCACATCGCCGCGCTGCATGGCGCGGACGTGCTCGCCACCACGGTGTTGCAAACCTGCATCCGCTACGAGAGCCGTCGCAAGAGCTGCAAGTTCTGCGCGATCGGGCAGTCGCTGGCGGCGGGACGCACGATCGCGCGCAAAACGCCGGAGCAACTGGCCGAAGTGGCGCGCGCGGCGGTGCTGCTCGACGGCGTCAAGCATATGGTGCTGACCACCGGCACGCCGCCCACGCCCGATCGCGGCGCGCAGATCCTCTGTGAAAGCGCTTTTGCGATCAAGGCCGCGGTCGATCTGCCGATCCAGGCGCAATGCGAGCCACCCGACGACGACCGCTGGTTCGCGCGCATGAAAGCGAGCGGCATCGATACACTGGGCATGCATCTCGAAGTGGTGACGCCCGCGCTGCGCGAACGCATCATGCCGGGCAAAGCGAGCGTGCCGCTGTCGCGCTATATGGAAGCGTTCAAGGCCGCGGTTGCCGTGTTCGGACGTGGCCAGGTCAGCACTTACATCCTCGCGGGGCTGGGCGATAGCGCGGAGGCGATCCTTGCGATGTCACGCGAGCTGATCGAACTCGGCGTGTATCCGTTCGTGGTGCCGTTCGTGCCGATCAGCGGCACGCCGCTCGAAGACCATCCGGCGCCGACACCCGAATTCATGAAAGCGGTCTTGCAACCGCTCGGCGCGATGCTCAACGCCGCCGCGATGCGTTCGAGCGATATCAAGGCGGGTTGCGGCAAATGCGGCGCGTGTTCGTCGCTGTCATCGTACGAGGAGTGATCATGTTCGGCGAAGCGATTGCGGGCGTTGCACTGGATGGCGAGGTCATTGCCACGCCCTATGCGCCGAGCGAATTCCGCATCAAGTGGACGACGCTCGATTGGGAGGCGGACGAAGCGTACAAGCTGCGGCGCGCGGTGTTCTGCATCGAGCAGGGCATTTTCGTCGGCGACGATCGCGACGACAAAGACGAACATGCGCAACAACTGGTGGCGGTGAGTTGTGTGGCCGGCATGCCGGAGCAGGTGGTCGGCACGGTGCGGATTCATCGCGACGAAAGCAGCGTATGGTTTGGATCGCGGCTCGCGGTGCACGCCGCGTTTCGGCGGCACGGCAAGATTGGCGCGACGCTGATTCGTCTCGCAGTGAGCAGCGCGCACGCGCTTGGCTGCGAGACTTTTCTCGCGCACGTGCAGAGCCAGAATGTGCCGCTTTTTCGCGCGATGCATTGGGATGTGCTTGCCGAGGAAATGTTGCTCGGGCGGCCGCATCATCTGATGCAGGCGCAATTGGACTGGTATCCGCCTTGTACCGCGCCGTTCAGCGGTTTTGTTACGCATGCGCACGCTTCGGCGCGGAGTGCGGCATGAGCGTGGCCGACCTTGTCGCCAGCTTGCGCGCGAGCCGGGGGTTTCGGCATAAGACCGATATCGTCGATGTCGTCGGCTCGCTGGCGCGGCGTTTGCCCGGCGGCACGCACGATCTCGCGCAGGCGGTCGCGCTCGGCGACGATTGCGCGGCGCTCGCCGATGGCGACGGCTATTTGCTGTTCGCGATCGAAGGCATGGTCAGCGATTTCGTGAGCGCGATGCCGTGGTTCGCCGGCTACAGCAGCGTGATGGTCAACGTCAGCGATATCTATGCGATGGGCGGCCGGCCGTCCGCGGTGGTCGATGCGCTATGGAGTCGAGGAATCGAGCCGGCGCATGAGGTTCTTGCCGGCATGGCGGCGGCTTCGGTTGCATATGGCGTGCCGATCGTCGGCGGCCATACGAATACGCGCAGCGATGCGGCGCAACTGGCGGTGTCGATTGTGGGGCGCGCGAAAGCGTTGCTGTCGAGTTTCAACGCGAAACCGGGCGACCGCCTGATGATGGCGGTCGATTTGCGCGGCCGCTTCGAAGAACCCTATCCGTTCTGGAATGCGTCGGTGGCGGCGCCCGGTGAGCGTTTAAGGGCCGATCTCGAACTCTTGCCGCAATTGGCGGAAAGCGGGCAATGCGACGCTGCGAAGGATATCAGCATGGCCGGCACGCTCGGCACCGCGTTGATGTTGCTCGAGTGCTCGCAAGTCGGCGCGCGGATCGATCTCGATCGTATTCCGAAACCCGCCGACGTGCCGTTGGAACGCTGGCTCACCGCGTTTCCCAGCTTCGGCTATTTGCTGTCGGTGCGCGCGGAACATGTCGAAGCGGTGCAGGCGCTATTCGACTCGCGGTCGCTGGCTTGTGCGGCGATCGGCTCGATCGATGCGACGCGGCAGGCGGTCGTGCACCAGCGCGATGACGCGGCCGTGTTGTGGGACTTCAATCGCGAACCGTTCATTGTCGCGAATGGCGGTGCGCGATGAACGCCTTGCGTATCGCGTTGCTGACGCATTCAGTCAACCCGCGCGGCGGGGTGGTGCATACGCTTGAATTGGCGACGGCGCTTACCGCGCTCGGGCATGACATAACCGTGTTCGCACCGGCCGTGCCGGGTGAAACGCTATTTCGTTTGCCGCCATGCCGCGTGATTTATGCGCCGATCACGCTTTCACAGGCCAATACGATAGCCATGGTGGAAGCGCGGATTCATGCATTCAAGCACGCATTGATCGAGCATGACGCAGCGTCGTTCGATGTGCTGCATGCGCAGGACAGCATCAGCGGCAATGCGCTCGCCGAACTCAAGGCGCAAGGACGCATTCACGGCTTCATGCGCACGGTGCACCACCTCGATCATTTCGACGATCCACGTTTGGCCGCGTGGCAGCAGCGCGCGTATCAGGACGCGGACCAGGTGCTTTGCGTGAGCGAGATGTGGACGCGCGAAATGCACTTGACCCACGGCATCGATGCGATGACGGTGCCGAATGGCGTCGACGTCGCACGCTTCACACCCCGCACGGATTCGCATGATGTGAAACTGAAGCAGCGCCTCGGTATCGACGGTGAACCGATCGTGCTTTCGGTCGGCGGTATCGAAGCGCGCAAGAACACGCTGGCTTTGCTCGAAGCGTTTGCTTTCGTGCGCCGTACGTTGCCGCGCGCGCAACTCGTGATCGCCGGCGGCGCAAGCCTGCTCGACCATGACATCTACACCCGCCGTCTGCTTCAGCGAGCGGCGGAACTGGGGCTGTCCATCGGTCCGAATGAAAGTGTGGTGGTCACCGGCCCGCTCGACGACGCCGCAATGCCCGCGCTGTTTCGCCGCGCCGACGTGTTGTCGATGGTGTCGTTGCGCGAGGGCTTCGGCCTTGTCGTGCTGGAAGCGCTCGCGAGCGGCACGCCGGTTGTGGCGTCGGCGATCGCACCGTTCACCGAATACCTCGACGGCACCACCTGCTACTGGGCCATGCCTACTGAGATCGAGTCGATCGCGTCGGCGTTGCTGCGCGCGCTGGCTGGAGGCGACGTCGATTTCGAGCACGCCGTGCCGGCCTTGCTCGCGCGCTTCAGCTGGCCGGCGAGCGCGCGGCGTCACGTCGATGCATATCGCCGCTTCCTCGCGAAGCGCGCGCTGGTTTTTCATTGATTGGGGATTTGCGATGCCTGTCATGCACTTTCGGATTCAATGGCCTGATGGCGACGAAGCGAACTGTTATTCGCCGTCGCTCGTCATCGGCGATTTCTTCACACCTGGCGAGGCCTATGCGCTGGGCGATTTCGTCGAACGTTCAAGGCAGGCGTTAGGCATCGCGTCGGAGCGCGTGCGCGAAAAATACGGCTTTGCCTGCTCGGCGGCGATGGATCAGCTGGCGCAGATCGAGCGTGACGCCGAGCGGTTTCGCGATCGGCCCGAGGCGACCGTCAAGGTTATCGAATTCAGCTAAACGCTTACCTTTTGCAAAGGATGCATCATGTCGAATCCAACACCTCAAGCGAGGACTGGTGAGCACTATGGCGTGCTCATCGTCGGCGGCGGGCAGGCGGGCTTGGCGGTCAGCTACTACCTCAAGCAAGCCGGCATCGACCATCTGGTCCTGGAGAAGAACACCGTGACGCACACGTGGCGCCAGCAACGCTGGGATGCGTTCTGTCTCGTGACGCCCAATTGGCAATGCGCATTGCCGGACTATCCGTACCGTGGCGACGATCCACACGGCTTTATGAAAAAGGACGAAATCGTCGAGTACCTCGACGGCTTTATCGCGCATGTCGGCGCGCCGGTTATCGAGCATGCGGAAGTCAAACGCGTGAAGCAGCGCGACGGCGGCATCTATGCGATCGCGACCACGCAAGGCGATTTCACTGCCGATCAGGTGGTGGTCGCCTCGGGCGGCTATCACACACCGATCGTGCCGCGCCTCGCCGAGCGCCTGCCCGCGCGGATCGTGCAGTTGCAATCGTCCGCGTACCGCAATCCCCAGGCGTTGCCCGAAGGCGCGGTGCTCGTAGTCGGCACCGGGCAATCCGGCGCGCAGATCGCAGAGGACCTGCATCTCGCCGGACGCAAGGTGATCCTCGCAGTGGGCGAGGCGCCGCGATGCGCGCGCTTCTATCGAGGCCGCGATGTGGTGGACTGGCTCGCCGACATGCAGTATTACGACATGCCGGTCGAAAAGCATCCGTTGCGTGAAGGCGTGCGCGACAACACCAACCACTACGTAACTGGCCGCGACGGTGGGCGCGATATCGATCTGCGCAAGTTCGCCGCCGAAGGCATGGAACTGTATGGCAGGCTCGACGATCTGCGCGACGGTCAATTGCGTTTTGCGCCGACGCTCGCCGCCAGTCTCGACGCCGCGGACGATACATATAACCGGATCAACGCAAGCATCGACGGTTTTATCGAAAGGCATGGTATCGATGCGCCGGCCGGCGGTGTCTATGAACCGCTCTGGCAGCCGGCTGAGGAACGTACGACGCTCGATGTCGACGCGAGCGGCATCTCGGCGATCATCTGGTGCATCGGCTTTACGCCGGACTTCAGCTGGCTCGACGCGCCGGTGTTCAACGGCCGCGGCTATCCGGCGCATACGCGCGGTATTACGCCGATCGACGGTTTGTATTTCGTCGGCTTGCCGTGGCTGCATACGTGGGGGTCCGGGCGTTTCTCCGGCGTCGCGCGCGATGCCGAGTTCATCGTGCAGGCGATTCGCGGGAAGGAGAGCCAACGCGCGTCGATGACCGCAGCGGTGGCGGCTTGAGGCGGATGCCCGCCAGCGCATGGTGAGTGAATAAAAAACGGCCGTTGCTGTTAATCGCAACGGCCGTTCCTGTCGCAGATGCGTCTTGCTGAAGCTTAACCGCCCAGTGCCGGATCGCTCATGCTGCTATTGCCGGTTTCCACGTGTCCGGCGAGGCGCCGCGCGAACGTCGGATCCGTATCGACCGTGATCGCCAGGTCGTACCAGCCATGCGCATTGCGCAGATCGAGGTACAACTGTTCGGTATCGCCGCCGCGCACCGCGTGCCTGATCACGTTGTTCGCGTCATACGCGTTGACGATGTTGAACACGCAACGCTCACTGCCGACATTTTCCAGACGCAGTTGCAGATTCCCGTTCGCGACGTCATAGCCTTCGGCGACTTCGGGCCGCGCGATACTGGACCCGTTCCACCAGCTTCTGGCAATCGGCGTACCCGAGAAGCGTCGCAGAAAACCGTTCGGGCCGTGCACCGTGAAATCGTATGAGCCGTCGGGATTCAGCGGCAACTGATCCTGAAGGCGTTTGCCCGCTTCGACCGTATAGGTGCGCGGCGCATCGAGGCTATACGCCGTGTAGACGAGAAACACCGCGCCGGCACGGCCCGTGTTGACGAAACGCATCGCCAGCTTGCCGGCCGCGCCTTCGCCGTGTACTCGCACGAACAGTTCGTACGGCAGCGCGCGAGCCGGGCGCACGCCGGGCTCCTGCCTGGGCACCGCCTGGACGGCCGGCGGCAGCGGAACATAGTCCGGATGCCGATTCTGATCGGGCGGCACGTAACCGCTCGTGCTCGGCAGCGTCGGGAATGCATCGTTCGGGTTGCTGAAGTTGAACGCGGACATCAGGTCGCCGCACACCGCGCGACGCCACGGCGTGATGTTCGATTCGCCGAGATTGTGCTGCTGGCCGAAGCGCTTTTCGATGAAGCGGATCACCGACGTATGGTCGAACACTTCGGAGCACACGTAGCCGCCTTTCGACCACGGCGAGACGACCAGCATCGGCACACGCGGTCCAAGACCGTACGGACCGGCGGCCGTGTTCGAATTGCCTGGATAGATTTCATTGGTGGTATCGACCGTCGACAACCCGTTCGCACTCGATGCCGGTGCGAACGGCGGCGCCATGTGGTCGAAGAAGCCGTCGTTCTCGTCGTAATTGATCAGCAGCACCGTCTTGCTCCACACCTCCGGATTGGACGTGAGAACCTGCAAGACCTGATCGATGTACCACGCGCCGTAGTTGGCGGGCCAGTTCGGATGCTCGGAATACGCTTCCGGCGCGACGATCCACGAGACTTGCGGCAGTGCGTTGTTCTGCACGTCGCGCTTGAGGATGTCGAAATAGCCGTCGCCCTTGGCCGCGTTGGTGCCGGTGCGCGCGTTATCGTACAGCGGGTTGCCCGGCTGCGCATTGCGATACTGGTTGAAGTAGAGCAGCGAATTGTCGCCGTAGTTGCCGATGTACGCGTTTTGTGTCCAGCCCCAGGAGCCGTTCGCGTCGAGCCCGGTGCCCATGTCCTGATAGATCTTCCACGAAATGCCCGCGTTTTGCAGCACTTCCGGATAGGTCGACCAGCCGTAGCCGAGTTCGGAGTTGTCGATCACCGGACCACCGCCGCTGCCGTCGTTGCCGACCCAGCCGCTCCACATGTAATAGCGGTTCGGATCGGTCGGGCCCATCAGCGAGCAGTGGTAGGCGTCGCAAATCGTGAAGGCGTCGGCGAGCTGGTAGTGAAACGGGATGTCGTCGCGCGTGAGGTAGGCCATCGTTGTGGCGCTCTTGGCGGGCACCCATTGATCGTAGCGGCCGCCGTTCCACGCAGCGTGCGTGCTGTTCCAGTCGTGCGCGAGGTCTTGCAGGAATTGCAGGCCGAGGTTCGGCGCGCTCGGGCGGAACGGCAGCACGTAGCCGAGATCCGCGGCGAGCGGCTGATACCACACGGGCTTGCCGTTGGGCAGCGTGATCGCGCGCGTATCGCCGAAGCCACGCACGCCCTTGAGCGTGCCGAAATAGTGGTCGAACGAGCGGTTTTCCTGCATCAGCACGACGATGTGCTCAACGTCGCGAATGTTGCCGGTTTGATTGTTGGCGGGGATCGCAAGGGCATTGCGAATGCCCAGCGGCAGCATGCTCAACGCGGTCGCGGAACCGGCGGCGTGCGCAGCGGAGCGCAGAAAATCACGGCGATTTTTTGAGGTCATGGTTTTGGCTTTCGATCTTCAGTAGAGGAACGATACACGTAGCGCGAGCGTGAGCCGCGAGGGTCACGGAACTCAATCCACGGTGTGAATGACGGGTGTGGCGAGTGGTGCGGATGCGGCGGCCGACAGAGCCGTGTCGGTGCCTGTTGCGAGCTGCGCCGGGGTTCGAATCGTGAGAGCGGGTGACACGGGTGAGGCAGACGACGGATTCGCCGACAAGACCTGCGCGGTGCTGCTGTCGTGATCCGCGGTGCCTGTCGAACTAACGGTGTTCGTGCCGGGCGCCTTGTCGTCGTCGTTGCTGCATGCGCCGATCAGCGTGCAGAAGAGCACGGCAATCAGCGCGCCTGCCAAACGTTTGCGACGCGATGCAGTAGCTGGCTTCGACACGACGGACATGGAATGTCTCCGGCACGGGGGACGGTGCGCCCGGGCATCCATGCGCCCAGGTAAGCGATCAGAAGAATAAACGCTTACCTGTGTAACTTTTGTGAATATATGGTGAGGAGTCGGTGTGGAAAGAATGCGCCGTCAATCCTGGATCGTGACGATCGCCTCGATCTCGACCGTGATATTGCCCGGCAACGAACCGACCCCGACCGCCGAGCGTGAGTGGCGTCCGGCATCGCCGAATACATCGACGAACAGGTCCGAGCAGCCGTTGATCACGTGCGGATGCTCGGTGAAATCCGGCACTGCGTTGACCATGCCGAACAGCTTGACGACGCGCTTCACGCGCCGTAAATCGCCCAGTTCGTTATGCAGTACGGCCAGCAGATTCAGGCCTACCATCTGCGCATGCCGATACGCTTCGTCCGCGCTCACGGTTGCGCCGACCTTGCCGGTCATCAGCGAACCGCTTTCGTCGAGCGGACCCTGGCCTGACAGGAACAGCAGATTGCCCTCGCGCGTGCAGTGCGTGAAATTGCCGATCGGCGTCGGCACTTGCGGGAGCTTGAGGCCGCGCGTGTGCAGCCGGTCGTAGCAGTTCATCGATAGGAAAGTGATGGTAGGCGGTCTGTAGGAATTGAGCGATGCGGCAGAAAACATCGGCAAACATCGGCAAACGTTAGCGCGCGCGGTGGTTTTATGCCGCTGGTTCCTGCTCGCGATGCCGCCAGCCGAGCCGCGCTTCGATGCGCGCCGCGACCGCTTGTACAGCCTGCGCGAAACGCTCGGTGCCGAGCGCGGCTTTCGCCTCGGGCATCACGATCGAAATGGTGAAGACGCACGTGCCGGTGTTATCGAGCACCGGCGCCGCGAGGCATGCCACCGACGCATCCGACTCGCCGATCTGGATCGACAGCCGCGCATCGAGCGCCTCACGCGCGATCTGCGCGAGCACTTGCGGCCGCGTTTCGGCGCGGCCCGTAGGTGAGCTTTGCGCGTGCTGCGCAAAAAAAGCAATCCGTTCCGCATCCGGCAGGTGTCCGACCAGCAAGCGGCCGGACGCGGTCCAGTTGAGCGGCACGCGGCTGCCGACACGCGAGGTCACGCGAAAATGGCCCGGCCCTTCGGCCATTTGCTGAACCACCATCATGCCGTCTTCGAGTCCGCAGACCTGCACGGTCTCTTCGACTTCAGCCGAGAGCCGCTGCATCTCTTCATGAGCGACCGCGAGGTAGTCGAGCGAGCTGGCGTACGTCAATCCATAACCGTACAGACGCGAGCCGAGCCAGATCGTGCCGTCCAGGCGCCGCGCCAGCAGATTCTTCTCGACCAGATCGTTGATGATCGAATACACGGTCGACAACGGCGCGCCCACCATGCGAGCGACTTCATACGCGGTGGCGGGGCGGTTCGCTTGCTGGAGCGCATCGAGAATCTGCACGGCACGGTCGATCGCGCTGGTGCGGGTGCGCGGCGCGGCCGTTTCCGCGCCGGTATCGACACTGGCGCTTGCCGCTGCGGATGCTGATTCGGACGTGGAAGGTCGTGACGTGCGAGCCATCTTGCTCCTCTGAAGCTGTATGTTTTTGTCCAGTTGACGCAGGGACATTGTATGCTAGACTGATCCTCAATTACAACATATATTCCATAATTAAGAAATAACCGGTTGGAGGCGCTTCATGGACATTCGCTCTCGTTTTGGCTTACGCCCTGTCATCAATGCTTCGGGCACGATGACGAGCCTGGGCGCGTCCATTGTCAGCGCGCCGGTGATCGACGCGGTGGCGCAGGTGCTGCCGCAATTCGTCGAGATCGACGACCTGCAACGCAAAGCCTCGGCGGTAATCGCGCAGGCATGCGGGAGCGAAGCCGGTTATATCACCGCGTCGTGCTCGGCGGCGATCACGCTCGGCATAGCCGCAACCATGACGGGCGACGACCACGGCCTGATCGAACGATTGCCGGACACGAGCGGCATGCCGGGCATGCGCAACGAGGTCGTGATCCAGACCGGCCACCTTGTCAATTATGGCGCGCCGGTGGACCAGGCGATCCGTCTGTCCGGCGCGCGTGTCGTGCCGGTGGGCGCGGCGACCGAAGCGCACGGCTACCAACTGAATACTGCCATCACCGAACGCACCACCGCGGCGCTTTACGTGGTGTCGCATCACACGGTGCAGTTCGGCATGATCCCGCTCGAAGAATTCATCGCCGTCGCGCATGCGAAGGGCGTGCCGGTGATTGTCGATGCGGCTTCCGAATACGACCTCAAACGCTTTATCGAAGCCGGTGCGGATCTCGCGCTTTATTCGGCGCACAAATTCCTCGGCGGCCTGACGGCCGGCATCGTCGCGGGCAAGAAAGCATTGGTGCGTGCCGCGTATTTCCAGAACGGCGGCATTGGCCGCGGCATGAAAGTCGGTAAAGAAGGCATTGCCGGCGCGATTGCCGCGCTCGAACAATGGCAGCGCCGCGACCCTGTCGCGGTCCGCGCCCGCGAACGCGGCTATCTGACGTTGTGGCGCGAGACTTTGAATCGTTGCAAAGGCGTCTGGGCCGAGATCGACGCCGATCCGACCGGCAATCCGCTCGACCGCCTGAAATTGCATATCGATCCGAAGCAGGCCCGTATCACCGCCTGGGATCTCGCCGATGCGCTAGCGCGCCCGCCCGCAGGCGAGGCACCGGTGATCGTGCGCGACCACGAAGCGGAGCTGCGTTTCTTTTTCCTCGACCCGTGCAATCTGCATGCGGGCGAAGAGCAGATCGTGCTGGCGCGGCTGATCGCAGAATTCGAACGTGCGCAACAGTCGCCCGAACCCATCGTGACACCGTTTTACCTGCGCGACGCCCGCCGCATCGCCGCGCGCCGCAACTGGCCGGATTAATCCTTTCCCGGTTCATATCGATTCGTCAATGACCGTTGTTTGACCGCAGCGCCGCACGCCGTTCCTGTGCTGCTTTGACTTGCCAGTTTAGTACTACTTATATCGCCGGAACATCTCCGTGTAACCGGCGTGCTTTTTTCTTTCGACTTGAGGAAACCATGAAGCACAATCAGATTCTTCGTACGGCCATCGCGTTCGCTGTCGCTGGACTCGCCGCGCAAGCCGCCAATGCGCAAAGCAGCGTGACGCTGTACGGTATCGTCGACGCCGGTTTTACCTTCACGAATAATCAGAAGGGAGAGAAGGCCTATCAGGCGACGCAAGGCAACGTGCAGGGTTCGCGTTGGGGCCTGCTCGGTAGCGAAGATCTGGGTGGCGGCAACAAGGTTTTGTTCAAGCTCGAAAACGGCTTCAGCCTGGAGACGGGCGCGGCGGGCCAGGGCGGCCGGATGTTCGGCCGTAGCGCATGGATCGCGCTGACCAACAACAAGGCCGGCACGATCACGCTCGGCCGTCAGTACAACAGCGTGCAGGACTATTTGTCGAACATGCAGATCAATGGCGTCGGCGCTATGAGCCAGTACGGCAATGCGATCTACGACAACGACGATATCAACAACACGTATCGCACCAACAACGCGGTCAAGTACACCACGCCGACCTACGCCGGCTTCACCGCCAACGCGATGTACGCGTTCTCGAACACCGCGGGCCAGTTCGCCAACAACCGTGCATGGAGTGTCGGCGCCGACTACGTGAACGGTCCGCTGCGGCTGGATGCCGCGTACTCGCTGGTCAATCAGCCGGCCACCAGCACCACGGGCGCGGCGCCTTCCGACAACTACTACAACACCGGTTCGTCGATCATCAGCGGCGTGAAGCGCAATCAGGTGTGGGGCGCGGGCGGTTCCTACGTGTTTGGCCCGGCCACGGTCGCGCTGCTGTACACGAACTCGCAATTCCAGTTGCTCACGGGTGGCAGCCTGCGCTTTGCCAATTATGAAGCCAGCCTGAAGTATCAATTCACGCCGGCCACGCTACTCGCGCTCGGCTACATCTACACGACGCAGAACACCAGCGGGACCACGGCCGCTAACGCCCACTACAACCAGTTGAGCATGGGCGGCGAGTACTTCCTGTCGAAGACCACTGACCTCTATCTGAACGGCATCTATCAGCGCGCTTCCGGTTCGCGCGCATGGATCGAAGGCATTTCGAATCCGTCGAGCAACAGCGGCCAGTTCGTGACCGTCGCCGGCATCCGCCACAAGTTCTAAGCACGCCGCCTGCGCCGTCGCTCATGTCGAATACCGCATAACAAAGCGGCGGCGCCGATCTTTCTTTTCAGGAGCACTCATGGCGACCGTTCAAGGAAGTCTGTTACTCGTCTATGCATTGATCGCCATCGTCGCGCTGGTCGTGCTGATCGCGCGCTTCAAGATGAACCCGTTCATCACGTTGATGATGGTGTCGGTGGCGCTGGCGCTGGCCGTCGGCATGCCGGCGACGTCGATTCTCAAGTCGTTCGAAACCGGTGTGGGCGGCACGCTCGGACACATTGCGATCGTGGTCGGTCTCGGTACGATGCTCGGCAAAATGATGGCCGAGTCGGGTGGGGCGGAGCGCATCGCGCGCACACTGATCGCTCTGTTCGGCCCGAAGAACGTGCACTGGGCGATGATGTGCATCGCGTTTCTCGTCGGTCTGCCGGTGTTTTTCGAAGTCGGCTTCGTACTGCTGATTCCGATCGCGTTCAACGTCGCGCAGCGTACGGGCACCTCGATGATTCGCGTCGGCATTCCGATGGTCGCGGGTCTGTCCGTTGTGCACGGTTTGATTCCGCCGCATCCGGCTGCGTTGCTCGCGGTCACCGCGTACAACGCGGATATCGGTCACACGATTTTCTACGCGCTGATCGTCGGTATTCCGACCGCGGCGATTGCCGGTCCGCTGTTCTCGAAGCTGATCTCGCGTTTTGTCGTACTCGACGGCATCAATCCGATGGCGCAGCAGTTCATCGAACAGGACGCGAAGCGCGCGCATCAGGAACTGCCGGGTTTCGGCATCACGTTATTGACGGTGTTGTTGCCCGTGTTGTTGATGCTGGTGGGCAGTTGGGCCGATCTGATCGTGCCGGCCAAAACGACAGCGAACAACGCGCTGCGCCTGATCGGTCACCCCGATATGGCGCTGCTGCTGGCCGTGCTGCTGAGCTTCTGGACCTTCGGCAAAGCGCGTGGCTTTAACCGCGCACAGATCCTCAAGTTCACCAACGAGTGTCTCGCGCCGACCGCGAGCATCACGCTGGTGGTGGGGGCGGGCGCGGGCTTCGGCCGCATTCTGATCGACAGCGGTGCGTCGAAAGCAATCGTCGATGTCGCGACCGGCGCGCATGTGCCGTTGCTGATTCTCGCGTGGCTGGTAGCGGCGCTGATTCGCGTGGCGACGGGTTCGGCGACGGTGGCCATGGCAACGGCCGCCGGCATCATCGCGCCGATCGCCGCAGCGGCGGCCGGCACGGCGGGCGGCGTGCGTCCCGAATTGCTGGTGCTGGCGACCGGCGCGGGTTCGTTGATCCTGTCGCACGTGAACGATGGCGGCTTCTGGCTGGTGAAGGAGTACTTCGGTATGAGCGTGCCGCAAACCTTCAAGACGTGGACGGTTTGCGAAACGATTATTTCGGTGACGGCGCTGGCGTTCACGCTGGGGCTCTCGACCGTGCTTTAAGCCGGTTTGGGTTCAATCGCGGCGCATTGTCTGGACGCGCCGCGGTTTCAAGGTGAACGGCGCCGGTGCGCCTGGGCAAGGTTCAGCGTTGCCGCAAAACGAACGCCGCAATCGCCTCATTCAACGCGTCCGGCGCGTCGCGATGCGGGGAGTGTCCGCAAGCATCGAGTTTGACCAATTCGGCATGCGGCACGCGCTCCGCGATCGTATCGATCTGCGCCATCGTGCCGTAGTTGTCGTCGTGGCCTTGCACCGCGAGCAAGGGCTTGCGGATACCCGCGAGTTCCCCAGCGATGTTCCACTCCCTGAACGCCGGATTCAGCCAGATGTCGTTCCATCCATAGAACGCGGAATCGACGTCGGCGTGATAACGGCCGAGCTTGCTGCGCAGATCAGTGGTCTCGTACAGTTGCCTGGTTTGCGCGATGCTCTCCACTGAAATGTCTTCGACGAATACGTGCGGTGCGATTGCCACGGCGCCCGCCAATGCATCCGGAAACAGCGCCGCATACAGCAGCGTGATCGAGCCGCCGTCGCTATGGCCGATCACCGACATGCGCCTGCGTTCCTGCATGTCGATATCGAGTGCATCGAGCAACGCGGGCAAGGTCTCGCGCGCTTGCGTCGTCATGAAATCGACCGGCCACTTCACTTGATGCGGACGCGGTGTCGAGCGGCCATAGCCGGGACGCGAATACACCAGTCCACGCATGCCGAGCCGCTCGCACAAACGCTGTGGCCAGTCGCGCCACATCGCAATCGAACCGAGTCCTTCATGCAGGAACACGGCGATCGGGGCGTCGCTAGCGACCTCGTTCACCCAGCGATATTCGATACTCAACGGCCCATGCGTCGCTGTGGCGGGAAGTTCGGCGAAGTCGCCATCCGTGGTTGCGGTTGCGGGGTTCTGCATGGATCACCCTATGACTGTTCGCGCAGTTTGAAGCGTTGAATCTTGCCGGTGGCGGTCTTGGGCAGGTCGTCGACAAACACGATATCGCGCGGATACTTATGCGGCGCGAGCCGTTCCTTGACGAAGGCCTTCAACTCATCCGCGAGTATCTCAGACGGCGCGAATTCACGCTGCAACACGACGAACGCGCGCGTCTTGACGAGCCCGCCATGATCCACGCCGACCACGGCCGCTTCCAGCACCGCATGATGCTGCACCAGCACCATCTCCACTTCGACCGGCGACACATACTGACCGCTGACCTTCAGCATGTCGTCGCTGCGGCCCGCATACACATAGCAGCCGTTCGCGAGGCGGCAATACTTGTCGCCGCTGCGAATCCATTCGCCGAGGAAGGTGGCGCGCGACTTCTCGCGATTGCTCCAGTACATCAGCGCCGCGCTCGGCCCCTTGATATACAGATCGCCGACTTCGCCATCGGGCACCGGGTGGCCGGCTTCGTCGCGTAGTTCGACTTCGTAGCCGGGCACGGGGCGCCCCGTGGTGCCGTATTCGACAGCGCCCGCGCGATTGGACAGAAAGATATGCAGCATTTCGGTGGAGCCGATACCGTCGAGAATGTCGCAGCCGAAGTGCGCGGTAAAGCGCTCGCCGATTTCGCGTGGCAATGCTTCGCCCGCCGACGTGCACACGCGCATCGCGACATCGGCGCGCGCGGGCAGATTGGGCGACACGAGCATGCTGGCGTAGAGCGTCGGCACGCCGTAGAAGACGGTCGGCCGATGCCGCACGAGGCGCGTGAAAATCGCGTCGGGGGTGGGGCGCTCCGCCATCAACACGGCGGTTGCGCCGACCGAAAGCGGGAACGTCAGGCCGTTGCCGAGACCGTAGGCAAAGAACAGCTTGGCCGCGGAAAACACCACATCGCTTTCCACGATGCCGAGAATCGGCTTCGCATACAACTCAGCGGTCCAGTACAGATTCGCATGCGTGTGGACCGTGCCTTTCGGCTTACCGGTCGAACCCGACGAATAGAGCCAGAAGGCGATGTCGTCGCAACCGCTCGCGGCCGCTTTGGTGGCAGGCGTGGCGGCGTCGAGCAGATCTTTCAGCAACGGTGCCGATATAGGCTCGCCTGCGGGCGGCTGTGACACGATCAGCTGACAGCCGTCGTGTTCGGCGGTATCCAGCGCTTCCTTGACAGTCGGCAACAGCGCGCCTGATGCGATCACCGCACGCGCATGACTATGCGTAAGCATGTAGACGTAATCGGCGGCGGTGAGCAGCGTGTTGGCCACTACCGGCACGACGCCCGCGTACAGCGCGCCGAGAAAGGCGATCGGCAGCTCGACGGTATCGAGCATCACCAGCAGCACGCGTTCTTCCGGATGCACGCCGAGCGTGCGCAACGCACTCGCGAAGCGCCGGGCGCGTTCTTCGAGTTCGCCGTAGGTCGTGGTGCCGGTGTCGTCGATATAAGCGACCTTGGGCGCGCGCGCTTCATTCAGGTGAAACAGATAGGCTGCGAAATTGAATTGCGCGGGCGGCGGCTCGACCGTCGCGGCGGGCTGACTCGCAGCGGGTTCCAGCAGGGCTTCCATATGTCTCCTCCATCGGGTGAGGGCGGTCCGGCTGTTATGTGCTCATGATCCGCTCGATGCTTGCTTGCCGCTTGTGTGTACCTGGTGCCACTAGGTCGTCGGCAAATTCGTCGCTTGCGTCAGTGCGTCGATTGCCGCGCTCGATGCCTGAACCGCCGAGCGCCGGTGATAGAAACCCAGCGCGCGAATACCGCCGAGTTCTTCGCCGCCGCCCGCGCGCCCCGGGCCGCCGTGCAGCGACATCGACATCACGTTGCCGTGACCGGTCTGACTCTGCTGGACGGCCGGCGAGATCGCATGCACGCGGCCGTGCGAATCGGCGAGTTCCGGCGCGAGCCGGCCGAGATGCGCGTCGTCGTTCGAATAGATCGAGGCGACCAGCGAACCCTGGCCGCGTCGCGCGAGCGCGATGGCTTGGGCTTCGGGCAGGGTGTCGCCGGCGTTGGCGTTTTCATTGAGGACACGATAGGGCGCCACGGTCGCCACCGGTCCGAACACTTCGATATCGTGCAGCAGCGTTGCGGTATCGGGATCGTTGACGACGAACAGGTGAGGCGCGACGCAAGCCGCAATCGTTGCGTCCGCATCGATGAGCGGCACGGCCGAACCGTCATAGGCGAGCACGGCTTCTTCGCGCAGTGCGGCGATGCCGGCCAGCACGTTATCGTATTGCTCGCGGCTCACAAGCGAGCCCATCCGCACCGCTTCGTTGCGCGGATTGCCGACCGTGATCTTCGCCAGTTTCGTTTTGAGCGCTTCGAGCACCGCTTCGAGCGATGCTTCCGGTACGAACGCACGCCGGATCGCGGTGCATTTCTGACCGGACTTCACGGTCATTTCGCGTACCACTTCCTTGATGAACAGCTCGAATGCCGGTGTGTCAGGCGTTGCATCGGCGCAAAGAATCGCGCTATTCAAACTGTCGGCTTCGACATTCAAACGCGCGCCGCGCTGCACGAAAGCCGGATGCGCGCGCAGCGTCGCGGCGGTTTCGGCGGAGCCGGTGAAGGACACCACATCGAATGCCCGCACCTGATCGAGCAGACCCGCCGAGCTGCCGCAGATCACCGACAACGCGCCGGCCGGCAGAATGCCCGCGTCGACCACGTCGGCGACCATGCGTTGCGTGAGCCATGCCGTCGCCGTGGCGGGCTTGATGATCACCGGCACACCGGACAGCAAGGCAGGCGCCGCTTTTTCCCACAAGCCCCACGACGGAAAATTGAAGGCGTTGATAAAGAGCGCCACGCCGCGCGTCGGCGTGAGCACGTGCTGCACGCTGAACGACTGGTCCTTGCTCAACGATACGACGTTACCGTCTCGCAGCGCATGCACGTCGCCGAGCGATGCACCGAGTTTCGCGTAATACGACAGCGTAAAAATCCCACCGTCGATATCGACTGCCGAATCGTTGCGCGTGGTGCCCGAGTTGGCGGTGGCGATCGCGTAGTAGTCGTCGCGCTTCGTTTGCAGTAGCTTGACGATGTCGGCGAGGCGGGCAGCGCGTGCGGAGTAGGTCAGCGCACGCAATGCGGCGCCGCCATTTTCGCGGGCGAAACCGAATGCTTGTGCGAGGTCCAGGCCCTGGCTTGAAACACGCACGAGCGATTCACCCGTGACCGGATCGGTCAGCGTGACGCCTTCGCCGCTGCCTGCGACCCATTGGCCTGCAACGTAGTTCTTCAATAGTTCGATCATGGCGCGGATCTCGCGATAGTCAGGCAGCAGTGAATTCGATGGCGCCTTGCGGCAGCAGATACAGCACCAGCGCCTGACCGTTCGCAACGGTCGGACGATGCGCGCTGCCGGGGCTGTACACGCACCAGCCGGCCGGATGGCCGTCGAAAGTGGCGCCTTCGGTGAGCGGCATGATCAGATCGATCTCGCCGTTTGGATGAATGTGATGTGGACCGGCAATATCCTTCATGTCGACCACATCGACGGAAAAGCCGTGGGTCTCGGGCAGCGCCTTGAAGATGCGGCCATAGCGGATGCCGCCGCCTTCGCGATTGCACAGCCAGCCTTCAGCGACGCCGGTGCGGCAGGCATCCGCGAGTTCGCGGAAGGTCGCGCCGTCGGCCGGATACGTGTCGTTCAGCCACGCGGCCAGCGTGCCGTCGAGTGGCCGGCCGGCGAGTTGCTCCGTGACGCCTGCAATCAGGCGTTGGAAGTCATGTGGGGACATGCGAGCCTCCAGATCAGCGCGCTCACGCACCTTGGTTCATGCGTGTTCGAGCGCCGTCTCCGTTGCGCCGCCGAAAAATCTCGACGACGTTTGTTATTGGATCAATATTTGGCGAAAATTAACCGCTCACTCAGTGCGTGTCAAGCACTATAGTACATGTATCGCAGTCAATAGGTAGTTAAACATGAACCAAAATTACTCTCCCGCACCGCTGGACGAACCGGCCGATGACGACGCAAGCCGCGCGAGTCGGGCCGACAGCGGGGCCGAGCGCGGCGGCGAGCGCGAGGAACGCGATCCTTTTCTGACTGCGATGGGCGAACGCGTGCGCCTGCTGCGCGCGCGCCGCGGCATGACCCGCAAGACGCTGGCGACCGAAACCGGTCTGTCCGAGCGGCATCTGGCGAATCTGGAATCTGGCGTGGGCAATGCGTCGGTGCTGGTGCTGCGGCAGATCGCGGCGACGCTGAACTGCCCGCTGGCCGAGGTGATCGGCGATGAAACCACGGCTTCCGCGGAGTGGCTGCTAATTCGCGAACTGCTGCAAGGGCGCGACCAGGCGGCGTTGCAGCGCGCCCGCGTGGCGCTTGCCGAGATGTTCGCGCAGGCGCCGCGCGACCCGCATCGCAAGGACCGGATCGCGTTGATCGGCCTGCGCGGCGCGGGTAAATCCACCCTCGGCCGGATGCTGGCGCAGGAGCGCAAGGTGCCGTTCGTCGAACTGACGCGCGTGATCGAGCAACTCGCGGGCTGTCCGCCGTCGGAGATTCATTCGCTCTATGGCGCGAGCGCTTACCGGCGCTACGAGCACCGCGCGCTCGAGGCGGTGATTCAGGAGCACGAGCGCGCCGTGATCGCGTCGCCGGGCGGGCTGGTGTCGGAGGCGGGCACCTTCAACGCGCTGCTGTCGCACTGCTTCACGGTGTGGCTGCAGGCCACGCCGGAAGAGCATATGCGCCGGGTGGTCGCGCAAGGCGATCTGCGGCCGATGTCGGGCAACAAGGAGGCGATGGACGACCTGAAGCGCATCCTGGCGGGGCGTAGCGAGCTATACGGCCGCGCCGACATGACCTTCGACACCAGCGAGAAAACGCTCGCCGACGCCTATCTGCAACTGCGCGACCGGCTTGCCGCAAGGCTCGCGGCCGAAACGCCGGACGACACGCGGGTGAGCTGAGAGGCAGTCGCACGCTAGGGGTTTACTAGCGAACATGCACTAAAGTGCTTTACATGAGTGTGACGATGCACTATTGTTCAAAAAACAAGTTTTGCTTCGTCCAGTCAGGAGACGCCCCATGTCCAAAGCAGAAACCGCCGTCGCGCCGGTCGATTACCGCACCGATCCCTCGCAGTACAAGCACTGGAAGCTGACCTTCAACGGCCCCGTTGCGACGCTCGGCATCGATATCGCCGAGGACGGCGGGATTCGTGGCGGCTACAAGCTGAAGTTGAATTCGTACGACCTCGGTGTCGATATCGAACTGCACGACGCGATACAGCGGATCCGTTTCGAGCACCCGGAAGTCAAGACGGTGGTGCTGACGAGCCTGAAGGACCGTGTGTTCTGCTCGGGCGCCAACATTTTCATGCTGGGTTTGTCGACGCATGCGTGGAAGGTCAATTTCTGCAAGTTCACCAATGAAACGCGTAACGGTCTGGAAGACTCGTCGCGTCATTCTGGTCTGAAGTTTCTCGCTGCCGTGAACGGCGCGTGCGCCGGCGGTGGTTATGAACTCGCGCTGGCTTGCGACGAAATCTATCTGATCGATGACCGCTCGTCGTCGGTGTCGTTGCCGGAAGTGCCTTTGCTTGGTGTGCTGCCGGGTACGGGCGGCCTGACGCGCGTTACTGATAAGCGCAAGGTGCGCCACGATCGTGCCGATATCTTTTGCACGGTGGTCGAAGGGATTCGCGGCGAACGCGCGAAGGAATGGCGTCTGGTGGATGAAGTCGTGAAGCCGAACCAGTTCGATCAGGCGATCCAGGCACGCGCACTCGAACTCGCCGCGCAAAGCGATCGTCGGTCGGACGCGCAAGGCGTGACGCTCACGCGTATCGAACGTACCAATCGCGAAGACGGCCTCACCTACAAAACGCTCGACGTCACGATCGATCGTGCAAAACGCATCGCGACGTTCACTGCCAAAGCGCCTCAAACAGAACAACCCACCGACGTCGACGCAATCGTCGCCGCGGGCGGGAACTGGTGGCCCCTGCAGTTTGCCCGCGAACTCGACGACGCGATCCTGTCGATGCGCACCAACGAGCTCGAGGTCGGCACGTGGGTCTTCAAGACCGAAGGCGATGCGCGCAACGTGCTCGCGGCGGACGCGACGCTGATGCAGCACAAGGACCACTGGTTCGTGCGCGAAACCATCGGGCTGCTGCGCCGCACGCTGGCGCGCATCGACGTGTCGTCGCGCTCGCTGTTCGCGTTGATCGAGCCCGGCTCGTGCTTTGCCGGCACGTTTGCGGAACTCGCGTTCGCCGCTGACCGCACGTATATGGCCGCGTTGCCGAGCAATGAAGACGAAGAGCCGGCGATCACGCTGTCGGAAGTCAACTTCGGTCTCTATCCGATGGTCACGCATCAATCGCGCCTTGCACGCCGCTTCTATGAAGAAGCCGGGCCGCTCGACGCCGTGCGCTCGAAGATCGGTCAGGCGATCAAACCGGTCGAAGCCGAACGACTGGGGCTCGTGACCGCGTCGCCCGACGATATCGATTGGGCCGACGAAATCCGCATCGCGCTCGAAGAACGCGCGGCGATGTCGCCGGATGCGTTGACCGGTCTCGAAGCGAATCTGCGCTTCAACGGTCCGGAAACGATGGAAACACGCATCTTCGGGCGGCTTACCGCATGGCAGAACTGGATCTTCAACCGGCCGAACGCAGTGGGCGAGAAGGGCGCGCTCAAGGTGTACGGCAAGGGCAGCAAGGCGCAATTCGACGTCTCGCGTGTTTGACGCGCGTTGGGACGTGCTCAACGCGGCATAAAGAAACGTCTCCTGCTCCGATACGCGCCTCTCACACTTAAGCACTGCTGTTTCCCGTCCGGAAATCGACTAAGGAACCGACCATGTCAACGATCAATTACAGCGAAAAGATTCCGAACAACGTCAATCTCGCCGACGACCGCGCGCTGCAACGCGCGCTCGAACAATGGCAGCCGAATTTTCTGTCGTGGTGGGGCGATATGGGCCCGGAGGGCTCGCATGGCTATGACGTGTATCTGCGCACCGCGGTGAGCGTCGATGCGGGCGGCTGGGCGCATTTCGATCATGTGAAGATGCCGGATTATCGCTGGGGCATTTTCCTCACGCCCGGCGAGCAGGACCGCAAGATTCACTTCGGCGAGCACAAGGGCGAAGCCGCGTGGCAGGACGTGCCCGGCGAGCATCGTGCGAATCTGCGCCGCATTATCGTCACGCAAGGCGATACGGAACCGGCCTCGGTCGAGCAGCAGCGGCACCTGGGTTTAACCGCGCCTTCGATGTACGACCTGCGCAACCTGTTCCAGGTGAACGTGGAAGAAGGGCGTCACCTGTGGGCGATGGTGTATCTGCTGCATCGCTACTTCGGCCGCGATGGCCGTGAGGAAGCCGAAGCACTGCTCGGCCGCCGTTCGGGCGACGAAGACAATCCGCGCATTCTCGGCGCCTTCAACGAGAAAACACCGGACTGGCTTGCGTTCTACATGTTCACCTACTTCACCGATCGCGACGGCAAATTCCAGTTGTCGGCGCTCGCCGAGTCGGGTTTCGATCCGCTCGCGCGTACGACGAAGTTCATGCTGACCGAAGAAGCGCATCATATGTTCGTCGGCGAATCGGGTGTGTCGCGCGTGATCCAGCGCACCGCGCAGGTGATGAACGAACTGGGCACGGATGACGTCGCCAGGATTCGCGCGGCGGGCGTGATCGATCTGCCGACTATCCAGCGCTATCTGAATTTCCATTATTCGGTGACGATCGACCTGTTCGGTGCCGATCATTCGTCCAATGCAGCCACGTTCTATAGCTCGGGTCTGAAGGGCCGCTATGAAGAGAACAAGCGCGACGACGATCATCAATTGAACGGCCAGAGCTACAAGCTGCTCGACGTGCAGGACGGCAAGCTGGTCGAGCGCGAAGTGCCGATGCTCAACGCCATGAACGAAGTGCTGCGCGACGATTACATCAAGGATTCCGTGGCGGGCGTCGGGCGCTGGAACAAGGTGCTCGAGAAAGCCGGTATCGACTTCCGCATGACGGTGCCGCATAAAGCGTTCAACCGGCAGATCGGCACGTTTGCGGGCACCCGTGTGTCGCCGGACGGCCGCGTGGTGAGCGAGACCGAATGGGCCGCCAACGAAGCGAAGTGGCTCGCGACACCGGAAGACCGCGCGTATGTCGCCTCGCTGATGGGTCGCGTCACGGAGCCCGGCAAGTTCGCGAACTGGATCGCGCCGCCGGCGATGGGTGTGAATCGTCAGCCGATCGATTTCGAATACGTGCGCTTCAACTGAGCATAAGCGGAAGAAGTGCACGGACGAAGTGCGCGGCGAACGCATGCGCGGTAATACATGGTGGAGGAAGTCATGAACGGTCCAGTATCGATCGAAGTCCTCAGGCAGCATCTGATCGATCCGGAAATCTGCATTCGCTGCAATACCTGCGAAGAGACTTGCCCGGTCGATGCGATCACGCACGACGAAAACAATTATGTGGTCAAGGCGGATATCTGCAACGGCTGCATGGCGTGCGTGCCGCCGTGTCCGACCGGCGCGATCGACAACTGGCGCACGGTATTGAAAGCCGACGCGTATTCCATCGACGAGCAGTTCACCTGGGACGTGTTGCCGGAACAGAACACGATGGCAGTACCCGCCGCCGATGAAGCGGCAACCGGGGCATCGGGCGACACGCCTGCTGAAGCGAGCGGCATCGAAGTCGATACCGTGCGTGGTTCGGTCGTGCCGCCGTGGTCCGCCGCGAAGCCGTATGTGAATCTCTACACGCATAAGGATCCGATCACGGCAACGGTGGTCGGCAACTACCGGCTCACCGACGGTTCGACCGATAGCGACATTCATCACATCGTGCTCGATTTCGGCTCGATGCCGTTTCCGGTGCTGGAAGGCCAGTCGATCGGCATTCTGCCGCCGGGCTCGACCGCCGATGGCCGCGCGCATCACGCGCGGCAGTATTCGATTGCCAGCCCGCGCGATGGCGAACGCCCTGGCTACAACAACGTCTCGCTGACCGTGAAGCGCGTGGCCCAGGAGCACGGCGATGTGACTGATGGCGTGTGCTCGAACTATCTGTGCGATCTGAAGAAGGGCGACGTGGTCAAGGTAATCGGGCCGTTCGGCGGCACCTTCCTGATGCCGAATCATCCGAACTCGCATCTGTTGATGATTTGCACGGGCACCGGTTCAGCGCCGATGCGCGCGATGACCGAGTATCGCCGGCGGCGCCGTCTGAAAGGCGCGACCGGCAAACTGATGCTGTTCTTCGGCGCGCGCACGAAAGAAGAATTACCTTACTTCGGGCCGCTGACGAATCTGCCGAAGGATTTCATCGATACGAATCTGGCGTTTTCGCGCACGGTGGGGCAGCCCAGGCGTTATGTGCAGGACGTGATGCGCGAACGCGCGGTCGATGTCGCGCACATGCTCAAGGACGACAACACGCATATCTACGTGTGCGGATTGAAGGGCATGGAAGACGGCGTGTTGCAGGCGCTCAAGGAAATCGGCGAACAGCATCAGATGGATTGGGAAGCGCTGTGGGTGAAGCTGAAACGGGAGGGGCGGTTGCATCTGGAGACTTATTGAAACGCTGCGCCTTCAATGGCGTAATGCAATAGCGAAACGGCCCTGCTGCTTCTCACAAGCAGCAGGGCCGTTTTTATCTTGCGGGGTCCGCGCCGTCTTCATGCTGTGCCGGCGACACCGCCCCGCACGCCCGGATCACCAACTGCACGACTTCCTCTGTCGTCGCCTCGAACGCCTTCTGCGACAACGCGCGCTTGCCCTTGAGCGCGCGAATCTGCGCGTCGAAGTCGGCGTAATGCTGGGTGGTTGCCCAGATCATGTACATCAGCGTTTGCGCGTTCACGGGCGCGAGCAGGCCGCGCGCGATCCAGTCGTCGATCACCTTCACCCGGCTGTCGAGCCACGGCTTCACGCGCCCGGTGAGGATGTCCTGCATATGCTCCGCGCCGTGGATGATCTCGCTCGCCCACACCTTCGAGCCGAGCGGCCGGCGGCGCGACAATTCCATTTTCGCGCGCACGTACCCGCCAATCGCTACGACCGGATCGTCGTTGCATTCGAACGTATCGGCGGCGCGATACCAGTCTTCGAACAGATCTTCGAGCACGCGCCGATACAGCGCGAGCTTGGTCGGGAAGTAGTAATGCAAGTTAGCTTTCGGTAAGCCTGCACGTTCCGCGATCATCGCGGTGCTGGTGCCGTCCAGCCCGCGCTCCGCGAAAACCGCCTCGGCGCACGCCAATAAATGCGCTTCATTCGACTCGCGAATGTGCGCCTTGCGCCGCCGCAAAGGTGTGCGGGTTTCGTCGTTTATTTCGTCGCTTTTGGTGATGTCGGCAGCCACGTCGTCGTCTCTCATGTTCGCCCTGAGCGGCATGTGTACCGCGTCGCGCTTCATTCTAGTCGTTTGGACGCCGATGGACACGCGCATTCTCGACGCGCGATAAACGCATGTTGCAACGCAATGGCACGCTTCTCGCTATGTTTCCCACCGTACGAAAAGCATTGATTTGGCGGCTTTAATCGTCTACAACCTGTCCAACTGGACAGGATTGGAAGAGCGGGCGATGCCCCAGGGTTTGCCCTCTGTACAAGAGGCGATCGAAGGCATCGAGTGTGCACCGCCGCCGTGCGGCCACGCCCCAAAACCGCCGCCGATGCACCAGTTTCATGTCGGTTCACCGAAAGGAGCGAGACGAATGAACGCGGTATCCGAAGCGCAGAAGCGCGCCCCGAAGGAAGTCCCCTTGGGGGACTCTGAACCCGCTACATCGATCAAGGTCGATGGCAAGCGGCTGTGGGACAGCCTGATGACGATGGCGAAGATCGGCGCGACGCCGAAAGGCGGAGTCTGCCGCCTGGCGCTGACCGACCTCGACAAAGAAGGGCGCGACCTGATCGTCAGTTGGGCGAAGGAAGCGGGGTGCGCTGTCTCAGTCGATCAGATGGGCAACGTGTTCATGCGCCGCGCCGGGCGCAACCCCGATGCGTTGCCGGTGATGACCGGCTCGCACGCGGATTCTCAGCCTACCGGCGGCCGTTTCGACGGCATTTATGGCGTGCTGGGCGGACTCGAAGTGATCCGCAGTCTGAACGATCACGGCATCGAGACCGAGCATCCGGTCGAAGTAGCGATCTGGACCAACGAGGAAGGCTCGCGCTTCGCGCCGGCGATGGTTGCCTCAGGCGTATTCGCCGGCGTCTTCACGCTGGAATACGGCCTCTCGCGCAAGGACGTGGACGGCAAGACGATCGGCGAGGAACTCAAGCGTATCGGCTATGCGGGCGATCTTCCGTGCGGTGGCCGTCCATTGCATGCGGCGTTCGAATTGCACATTGAACAAGGGCCGATTCTCGAAGCGGAGCAGAAAACCATTGGTGTCGTGACCGATGCGCAAGGTCAGCGCTGGTACGAAATCACGCTGACGGGACAGGAAGCGCACGCGGGGCCGACGCCGATGCCGCGACGTCGCGACGCATTGCTCGGCGCCGCGCGCGTGGTCGATCTGGTCAACCGCATCGGTCTCGACAACGCGCCGTTCGGCTGCGCGACGGTTGGCATGATGCAGGTCTATCCAAACTCGCGCAACGTGATACCAGGGCGTGTGTTTTTCACCGTCGATTTCCGTCATCCGGACGATGCGGTGCTCGCGAAGATGGATGCCGCGTTGCGCGAAGGCGTGGCGGCCATTGCGAGCGGCATCGGTCTGGACACCGAGCTCGAGCAAATCTTTTACTACGCACCGGTCGCTTTCGATGAAGCCTGCGTGAAGTCCGTGCGCGCCGCGGCTGAACGCTTCGGCTATCCGCATCGCAACATGGTGTCCGGCGCGGGGCACGACGCCTGTTATTTGTCGCAAGTCGCGCCGACCTCGATGGTGTTCGTGCCTTGCATCGACGGAATCAGTCACAACGAGATCGAGGACGCCACCTTCGAATGGATCGAGGCGGGCGCCAATGTGTTGCTGCACGCGATGCTGGGGCGTGCATGCGAGCCGGTTTCATAACGCTTCAGCGGTAGCGGTCGATAGCGGTCGATTCACTAGCCTCACCGTAGTGCCCATAAAACATGCCGTCCCGGCTCCGCTCCAGCGCAGCCGGCAGGTACGGCTACGTCCTCACATCGAAGAAGGAACGTGTATGGCCATCAAGCAAACCGGCGACATTGCCGCTCAGCGCCTGTCGCCCGATCAGCTCTCGTGCGAGTTCGCCGACATTGCGCCGTTGCTCGACGCGAGCGCCGCGGCCGCGGCGGCGAGCCGTTGTCACTACTGTTACGACGCGCCCTGCGTGAATGCGTGTCCGACGCAAATCGACATTCCCCGTTTCATTCGCAAGATCAGCAACGGCAATCTGAAGGGTGCGGCCGTCGACATTCTGTCGGCGAATCCTTTGGGTGGCATGTGCGCGCGCGTTTGCCCGACCGAGATTCTTTGCGAGGGTGCTTGCGTGCGCAACCATCAGGACGCGAAGCCGGTGGCGATCGGCGCGCTGCAACGCCATGCGACCGATTGGGCGATGGCGCGCGGCGAGGTGCTGTTCAAGCGCGCGGCTGAAACGGGCCGGCATGTCGCCGTGGTCGGCGCGGGGCCGGCGGGGCTCGCTTGCGCGCATCGTCTCGCGTTGGCCGGTCATCGCGTGACGATTTTCGATTCGCATGAGAAAGCGGGCGGTCTCAACGAATACGGCATCGCCGCATATAAAACAGTCGATGATTTCGCACAGCGTGAAGTGGCATGGCTGTGCTCGGTCGGTGGCATTGAAATCAAACACGGCGTGGCGTTAGGGCGTGATGTGAGCCTCGATGCGTTGCGCCACGAATATGACGCGGTGTTTCTCGCGATTGGCCTGACTGGCGTGCGTGCGTTGGCGATGGAAGGCGAAGACTTGAGCGGCGTCATGAACGCGGTGGATTTCATCGAACAGGTGCGCAGCGCAGGCGACTTCGGCACGGTGCCGGTGGGCCGGCGCGTTGTCGTGATCGGCGGTGGCAATACCGCGGTGGATGCGGCGGTGCAGAGCCACAAGCTCGGTGCGACGTCGGTGACGATGGTGTACCGGCGCGGCGTCGAATCGATGAGCGCGACGTGGGCCGAGCGTGAATTTGCGCAGACCAATGGCGTCACGCTTATTACACATGCAAAGCCGATGCGTTTGATTGGCGAAGGTGGCGCGGTCACAGGTGTCGAATTCGAACGCACGTCGAGCGAAGGCGATCAGGAGCGTTTCGTGGTTGATGCCGACATGGTGCTCAAGGCGATCGGCCAGACGCTGGTGCCGGTCGGTATCGAGCGGGAGCTTTTGACGCTGGACGGCAGCCGTATCGCGGTCGATGCAAACGGGCAGACCTCGCTGCCCGATGTGTGGGCAGGCGGCGATTGCGCGGCGACGGGCGCCGTCGATCTCACGGTGCAGGCCGTGCAGGACGGCAAGGCCGCCGCTGCCGCGATCGACGCTTTGTTCGCCGGTCTGGCGGTCAAAGCCGCGTAGTGGACAAATGAGGGGCAAATAAGCCGACCCTCACACCAGGACAAAAACAGCAGTCCCCAAGGAGCCGAACATGGCCGATTTGCGCTGTACGATTGCCGGCATCACGTCGCCGAACCCTTTCTGGCTCGCCTCCGCGCCGCCGACCGACAAAGCCTATAACGTGAACCGCGCGTTCGAAGCGGGCTGGGGCGGTGTGGTGTGGAAGACGCTGGGCCTCGACCCGCATGTAGTGAACGTCAGCTCGCGCTATGGCGCGGTGCAATGGAACGGTCAGCGCATCGCCGGGCTGAACAACATCGAACTGATTACCGACCGTCCGCTCGACATCAACTTGCGCGAGATCAGGCAAGTCAAACGCGACTGGCCGGACCGCGCGATGATCGTCTCGCTGATGGTGCCGTGCAACGAACGCGACTGGAAATGGATCTTGCCGCTTGTCGAAGACACCGGCGCGGATGCGGTCGAACTGAACTTCGGCTGCCCGCACGGCATGAGCGAGCGCGGCATGGGCGCGGCGGTCGGCCAGGTGCCCGAGTATGTCGAGATGGTCACGCGCTGGGTCAAGGAGGGCACCAGGCTACCGTGCCTCGTGAAGCTCACGCCGAATATCAGCGATATTCGTCTCGGCTCGCGCGCGGCCTACAAAGGCGGCGCGGACGGCGTGTCGCTGATCAACACGATCAACTCGATCGTCGCGGTCGATCTCGACGCGATGTCGCCCTTGCCGATGGTCGACGGCAAAGGCACGCACGGCGGCTACTGCGGCCCGGCGGTGAAGCCGATCGCGCTGAACATGGTCGCCGAAATCGCCCGCGACGTGGAAACGCCGAATCTGCCGATCTCCGGCATCGGCGGCATTTCGACGTGGCGCGACGCGGCCGAGTTCATGGTGCTCGGCGCGGGCAGCGTGCAGGTCTGCACGGCGGCGATGCACTACGGTTTCCGCATCGTCTCCGATCTCGCCGACGGCCTGTCGAACTGGATGGACGAAAAAGGCTACGCGACGCTCGACGACATTCGCGGCCGCGCCGTGCCGAACGTCACCGACTGGAAGTACCTGAACCTCAAATACGACATCAAGGCGCGCATCGACCAGGACAAGTGCATCCAGTGCGGCCTGTGCCATATCGCCTGCGAAGACACGGCGCACCAGGCGATCATGAAAGAAAAAGATGGCGTCCGGCATTTTGAAGTGATGGACTCCGAATGTGTCGGCTGCAATCTGTGCATGCACGTGTGTCCGGTCGAGCAATGCATCACGATGGAGCGCGTGGACAACGGCGAGTACGCGAACTGGACCACGCATCCGAACAACCCGTCGCGGGTGGATGCCGGGGAGAGCGAAACGGCAGAAACGACAGAATCCGCCGAGCACGCACATGCTCATGCGGCAGCGGCGAAAGCAGCCTGAAACATGAAGCCCGTATAAAAACGATGCGCTTGTACTGAACCCTTGTTTCCCCCCAAAGGCCTGACGCGCCACCAGAAGATGCACAGGCCTCAACGATCCAGTGGAGATCTTTCGATGAAGCAGACAGCGCAACCCGTCGAACCGCACTTTGCGGCCGGCGCGCAGGGCAGCAGTCTTTACAACGACGACCTTGCGCCGACCGGCGCCGCGCAGCGCACATGGAGGTGGTACCACTTCGCCGCGCTCTGGGTGGGGATGGTGATGAACATTGCGTCGTACATGCTCGCCGCCGGCTTGACGGAGGAGGGCATGTCGCCGTGGCAGGCGGTGGTGACCGTGCTGCTCGGCAATCTGATCGTGCTGGTACCGATGCTGCTGATCGGTCATGCGGGCGCGAAGCACGGCATTCCTTATGCGGTGCTGGTGCGTTCGTCGTTCGGCACGCAAGGGGCAAAACTACCGGCGATGCTGCGGGCGATCGTCGCGTGCGGCTGGTACGGGATTCAGACATGGCTCGGCGGCAGCGCGATCTACACGCTGCTGAACATTCTCACCGGCAACGCGCTGCACGGCGCGGCCTTGCCGTTTCTCGACATCTCGCTCGCACAGCTGGCGTGTTTTCTCGTTTTCTGGGCATTGCAGATCTATTTCATCGTGCACGGCACCGATTCGATCCGCTGGCTCGAAAGCTGGTCCGCGCCGATCAAGATCGTGATGTGTATCGCGCTGGTGTGGTGGGCGACCTCGAAAGCGGGCGGCCTTGGCACGATGCTGTCGGCGCCGTCGCAGTTCGTCGCCGGCGGGAAGAAAGAAGGACTGTTCTGGGTAACGTTCTGGCCGGGGCTCACGGCGATGGTCGGTTTCTGGGCCACGCTCGCATTGAACATTCCGGACTTCACGCGCTTTGCCAAATCGCAACGAGACCAGATCGTCGGTCAGTCGATCGGCCTGCCGGTGCCGATGGCGCTGCTCTCGGTGATTTCGGTCGTGGTGACGTCGGCTACCGTGGTGATCTACGGCAAGGCGATCTGGGACCCGATCGATCTGACGAGCCGCATGACCGGCATCGGTGTCGGTCTCGCGCTGATCATCCTGACGCTCGATACGATGTCCTGCAATCTCGCGGCGAACCTGGTCGGCCCCGCCTATGATTTTTCCAGCCTGTGGCCGAAGGGCATTTCGTATCGCGCGGGCGGCATGATTACCGCGACGATCGCGATCGTGATGATGCCGTGGAAGATTCTCGCCACCACGCAAGGCTATATCTTCACGTGGCTGGTCGGTTACTCCGCGTTGCTCGGGCCGGTGGCCGGCATTCTGATGGTCGACTACTTCCTGATTCGCGGCACCCGCCTCGACGCGCGCGAACTGTTCGACGAAAACGGCGAGTACAGCTACACGGGCGGGTGGAATATCGGCGCGGTGGTCGCATTGCTGGTCGGCGTGCTGCCGAATCTGCCGGGCTTCCTGCACACCGCGTTTCCGGCATCGTTTCCGAATGTGCCGGCGTTTTTCAATACGCTTTACACGTATGCATGGTTTGTCGGACTCGCGTTGGCGTCGATCGTATATAGCGCCTGGATGAAGTTCAGTAAGGGACCGAGTGCGAGAGTGGCGAGCGCATGACACGAGCGCATGCAGCAAGCACATGCAGCAAGCGAAGTACGTAGCACCGAACCCAGCAGTTGATAAGGAGGCGGCAACATGACGACCCTGATTCGCGGCGGCACGGTTATCGACGCGGAGCGCACCTATCGTGCGGACGTGTTGTGTGCGGACCCGCAAGACGGCGGCACGATCCTGCAGATCGGCGCGGACCTCGAGGCGCCCGCGGGCGCCTCGATCGTCGATGCGGGTGGGCAGTATGTAATGCCCGGCGGCATCGATCCGCATACGCATATGGAATTGCCGTTCATGGGCACCACGGCTAGCGACGATTTCTATACCGGCACGGCGGCTGGTTTATCCGGCGGTACGACCAGCATCATCGATTTCGTGATTCCGAGCCCGAAACAGCCGTTGATGGATGCGTTCAAGGAATGGCGCGGCTGGGCCGAAAAAGCGTCGGCCGATTACGGCTTTCACGTTGCGGTGACATGGTGGGACGATTCGGTCTATCGCGACATGGGCACGCTGGTGCACGAACACGGTGTATCGAGCTTCAAGCACTTCATGGCCTACAAGAATGCAATCATGGCCGACGACGAAGTGCTGGTGAACAGCTTCTCGCGCTCGCTCGAACTCGGCGCGCTGCCCACCGTCCATGCGGAAAACGGTGAACTGGTGTTCCAGTTGCAGCGTCAGTTGCTTGCAAAAGGCTTTAAAGGTCCGGAGGCGCATCCTTTGTCGCGGCCGCCTGAAGTGGAAGGCGAGGCGGCCAATCGCGCGATCCGCATCGCGCAAGTGCTGGGCGTGCCGGTTTATATCGTTCACGTGTCGGCCAAGGACGCAGTCGATGCCATCGCGCGCGCTCGCAGCGAAGGCCTGCGCGTGTTCGGCGAGGTGCTGCCGGGGCACCTGGTGATCGACGAGGCGGTGTATCGCGATCCCGACTGGACCCGGGCGGCGGCGCACGTGATGAGCCCGCCGTTCCGTTCCGCCGAACATCGCGAGGCATTGTGGCGTGGTTTGCAAGCGGGTCAGTTGCACACCACGGCAACCGACCACTGCGTATTCTGTGCGTCGCAGAAGGCAATGGGCCGTGAGGACTTCACGAAGATCCCGAACGGCTGCGGCGGTGTCGAGGACCGGATGGCGGTGCTCTGGCATCACGGCGTGAATTCGGGGCGTCTCACGCCGAACGAATTCGTGCGCATCACGTCGACCAACGCCGCGCAGATTTTCAACCTGTATCCGCGCAAAGGCGCGGTGCAGGTCGGCGCGGATGCCGACTTGGTGGTTTGGGATCCGGCTGCGAGCAAAACCATTTCGGTGAAGACGCATCATCAGAAGGTCGACTTCAATGTGTTCGAAGGCATGACGGTGCAGGGCGTGGCAATGCATACGCTCACGCGCGGCGCGCTTGCATGGACCGACGGCGAGTTGCGGGCGGAGCGCGGCGCGGGGCGTTATCTGAAGCGGCCGCCCAATCCGGCTTACTTCGATGCGATCCGGGTTGCCAACAAGCTGAAGGAGCCGCATCCGGTGGAGCGGTAAGCTGTTTGCAACCAAACGGGCGACCCTGGTGTCGCCCGTTTCTTCACGCCGTGCGCTCGCCGCGGCGACACATCTCTCGCGTTTTCCCCGATGGCGCCCGGCACGTGTTCCGTGTTGCGATGCATGCCGCATCTGTCTTATCTGCTGTAGAGTCTATTTCCATGTCGCATAAGATGCCTTGACTGTCCGCTTAGCACGCAAGCGCATATTGATCGGAAACCTGATCCTTTGTAAAAACACAGACCGTTTGCTACAGTCCGGCCACTCTGCCGGGCTCGACGGTCGGCGGAAAGTGCCGAACACAAGACCAGGCAACCGACCTGGCAAACTTTACGGAGCCACCTGATGAAGTCGATTCGTTCTATCCTGCTGATCGCGCTGCTGCAAGCGGTGACCCTGAGCCCGGCATTCGCCGCCGAAGGCCTCGCGCAGATCAAATCCGCCGGCGTATTCAAAATCGGCACCGAAGGCACCTATGCGCCGTTCACATATCACGACGAATCCGGCAAGCTGACGGGCTTCGACGTCGAGATCGGCACGGCGATCGCGCAGCGTCTCGGCGTCAAACCGCAATTCGTCGAAGGCAAGTGGGACGGCCTGATCGCGGGCCTCGACGTGAACCGCTACGACGCGGTGATCAATGAAGTCGCCGTCACTGACGCACGCAAGGCCAAATACGATTTCTCGGACCCGTACATCACGTCGCACGCGGCGCTGATCGTGCGTTCCGACAACACCACGATCAAGACCTTCGACGACCTGAAGGGCAAGAAGTCGGCCAATACGCTGACCAGCAACTTCGGCAAGATTGCGGCCGCGCATGGCGCGGAGGTGATCCCCGTGCAGGGCTTTAACGAATCGATCGATCTGCTGACATCGGGCCGAGTGGATGCGACCGTCAACGATTCGTTGTCTTTCCTCGACTTCAAGAAGCACAAGCCGGATGCGAAGGTGAAGATCGCCGCGCTCGATACGTCGTCCGACGGCAGCGACAAGTCCGCGGTGCTCATCCGCAAGGGCAACCCGGAGTTGCAGGCGGCGATCAACAAGGCGCTCGCGGACATCAGGAAGGACGGTACCTACGAGAAGATCTCGCAGAAGTATTTCGGCAAAGACGTCTCCCAATAAGCGTCATCTGCGAGTCTGAATCATGCCGGCCTGGTTGCATTTGATGGCGCAGTCGCTGTGGCCCCTGCTGTATGCGGGGCTCGTGTTCACCGTGCCGCTGACGCTGGCATCCTTCGCGATCGGGCTTGCGCTCGCGTTCATCATCGCGCTGGTCCGGCTGTTCGGACCGCAGTGGGCAGTGGCGATCGTGCGCTTCTACGTGTGGTTGTTTCGCGGCTCGCCGCTGCTCGTGCAACTGTTCGTGATCTTCTATGGACTGCCCAACGTGGGCATTGTGCTCGATCCGCTGACGGCGGCGATCATCGGCTTTTCGCTGAACGTCGGTGCGTACAACTCCGAAGTGATTCGCGGCGTGATCGAATCGATTCCGAAAGGGCAGTGGGAGGCGGCGTATTCGATGGGGATGACGCGTGCGCAGGCGCTGCGCCGCGCGATCCTGCCGCAAGCGGCGCGCGTTGCGCTGCCGCCGTTGTCGAATTCGTTCATTGCGCTGGTGAAGGACACTTCGTTGGCCGCCGTGCTGACCGTGCCTGAAGTATTTCAGGCCGCGCAGCGGATCGCGTCGGTGACCTATGAACCGCTGATTCTCTATACCGAGGCCGCGCTGGTTTATCTGGTGTTCAGTTCGGTATTGTCGTCGGCGCAAGTCAGGCTCGAGCGCAAGTTCGGTCGCCACGCACTTTTCCAGGCAGGCAACTGATGATCCGACTGGAAAAAATCGACAAGTATTTCAGCGGCCACCGGGTACTCGATTCGGTGGATTTGCATCTGGCGCAGGGCAACGTCACCGCGTTGATCGGACCGTCGGGCAGCGGCAAGAGCACGCTGTTGCGCTGCGTGAATCTGCTGGAAATTCCCGAGGCCGGCACGCTCGAGCTCGGCGATCAGCGGCTCGAATTCAGCCGCGAGCACAAACCGTCACGTGAGGCAGTGCTGACGATTCGCCGCCGCACTGGCATGGTGTTTCAGAACTTCCAGCTGTTTCCGCATCTGACCGTGCGGCAGAACGTGATGGAAGGCCTGTTGACCGTGCTGAAATGGGACAAGGAAAAAGCCCGCGCACGGGCGGACGAATTGCTGGAGAAGGTCGGCATTGCGCACAAAGCGGACGTGTGGCCCGCGACGCTTTCCGGTGGGCAGCAGCAACGTGTGGCGATTGCGCGGGCGTTGGCGCCGTCGCCGGAAGTGCTGTTGTGCGACGAGCCGACGTCGGCGCTGGACCCCGGCCTCGCCGCGGAAGTGGTGGAAGTGCTCAAGCAACTCGCCAAAGAAGGCATGACGATGCTGATGGCGACACACGACTTACGGCTCGCCGCGACGATTGCGCGTGACGTGGTGTTTCTGAATAACGGCGTGGTGGTGGAAGCGGGCGCTTCGCGCGACGTCTTCATGCGCCCGCGTGAAGAGGAAACGGCGCGTTTCGTTTCGACGCTCACGCACAGTCTGCCTGACGAGTGGACCGCATGAAACCAACCGGAAGGCTGGACCTGAGAGAAAGACGTTTCGCCCGCCGGCCGGTTTGATGAAGTACCGCCACGGCGCGCGCAGCGCCGCCGGAAGCATGACTGCCTTGTCACTCACGCAAAATGTGCGAGGGCACAGATTCCAGATGCACCACTGCCTCCTCCAAGCCAGGGGACCCGCTTAAGAGCTGGCGGTGTAAAGCCGCTTTCTTTTGCCTACTTTTCTTTGCGGCAGGCAAAGAAAAGTAGGTGCTCCCCCGCACAGGGGGAACGCTAATAAACCAAAAAGAAAGCAAGGAAAGGCCACCACCGTAGGCAAACAGAAGAAAGGCCAAAGAAGCCAGAGCAAGGAAAAACCAGCAAAAAATCAAACAACAGCCTGCTCAACTTCCCCATTCAAAGCAACCTCAAAAAACCGCCCCTGCGCGGCGACATCACACCGGGCGTAAGCCCGATTAACCCCACTAATAACAGCTCGAATAGAAGCGGTAACCAGATTGGCGTCGATCCCAACCCCAAACGCGCTACCCGCCACATCGGCCCCGGCCATCTCAGCAACAGCGACAGCCCGAGCATCGGCGCCCTGAGCCAAGGCTCGCTCTTCATAGTGCTGAATCCGCATCGGCACCCCCATCGCATGCATCAGCGCGTCGAGAGGCCCGTTGCCCTCTCCAGCGAGAACGCGCCGCGAGCCGTTAATCTCGACTGTGAGCTTGATATGTTCGCGATCGCCTCGCTCAGACAGGCTATGCCCAACATACCGCACCGGCGCATCGCTCTTAACATACTCCTGCTGAAACAACGCCCATATCTGGGAAGGCGTCACCTCAGAACCACTATCGTCAGTCAACCGCTGCACAGCGGAGCTGAAATCCACTTGCAAGCGCCGCGGCAACACCACCCCATAACCCTGCTCGAGCAGATAGGCAATCCCACCTTTACCAGACTGGCTATTCACCCGAATAATTGAATCGTAGGTACGCCCAAGATCGCCAGGATCGATCGGCATATAAGGCACTTCCCAGATGGTGTCGGGTTTTTGGGCGGCAAAGCCCTTCTTGATAGCATCCTGATGCGAGCCGGAGAAAGCGGTGAACACCAGATCGCCCACATAAGGATGACGCGGATGCACCGGCAACTGCGTGCATTCCTCAGCAGTACGCGCGACTTCGTTGATGTTCGAAAAATCGAGACCCGGATCGACACCTTGCGTGTAGAGATTCAAAGCGAGCGTCACGAGATCCACATTACCAGTGCGCTCGCCGTTACCGAACAAACATCCTTCGACACGATCGGCTCCAGCCATTACAGCGAGCTCGGCGGCGGCCACCGCGGTGCCGCGGTCGTTATGCGGATGCACGGAGACGATCAACGAATCCCGTCGTGCGAGATTGCGGTGCATCCATTCGATCTGGTCCGCGTAGACATTCGGCGTAGCCATTTCGACCGTAGCGGGCAAGTTGACAATCGCTTTGTGCTCGGGCGTCGGTTGCCAGATATCGAATACCGCATCGCACACTTCCTTCGCGAATTCGAGTTCGGTACCACTGAATACTTCCGGGCTGTATTGCAGCGTGAAGTGGGTTTCCGGCGCGGCGTCGGCGAGACGCTTCATCGTGCGCGCGGCATTTTGTGCGAGCTCTTTCACGCCGCTCTTTTCCAGGCCGAACACGATGCGGCGGAATTCAGGCGCGGTCGCGTTGTACAAATGGACGATTGCGCGCGGCGCGCCACGCAGCGATTCGAAGGTGCGTTCGATCAGATCGTCGCGCGCTTGCGTCAAGACTTCGATGGTGACGTCGTCGGGAATATGGCCGCCTTCGATCAACTCGCGCACGAAATTGAAGTCGGTTTGCGAGGCGGACGGAAACGCGACTTCGATTTCCTTGAAGCCGATCTGCACCAGCGTTTTGAACATGCGCATCTTGCGTTGCGCGTTCATTGGCTCGAACAGCGCCTGATTGCCGTCGCGCAGGTCGGTGCTCATCCAGATCGGCGCGCGCGTGATGGTGCGCGACGGCCACCGGCGGTCCGTCAAATTGACGGGTTTGAACGATCGGTATTTGGCTGCAGGGTTTTTCAACATTTTCATCATCCTGGGTTTCGACAAAGCTGGGTAGTCGACCGGACGACGAAAAAGACAAAAGCATAGCCGCCGGTCGGGAACCGGGGCTGGGTCAGTTACTGGGGAATTGAGCGGTGCTTCAGGTGTATCAGACGGAAGCGCGCAGCAGCAGACCTAGCCCGGTAGAGCGGGCTAGTAGTAGCGATAGGATGGTCTGGGCGCGGTACATAGTGCGCAATGGGACCACATTATCTGGATGGCGTCAAGCTCGGGGCGCGGCAATCCCAGCTTACTTCGGTTTCACGAACCGCAAGGTCATGCGATCCGATTCGCCGATTGCCGCATATTTCGCTCGATCGGCGTCGCCGCCCTCGTACGTGGGCGGCAGCGACCACACGCCGTTCGGGTAGTTTTTGGTGTCGCGCGGATTGCTGTTCACTTCGCTCTGGCCGAGCAATTCGAAGCCCGCCGCGCGCGCATGTTCGATCACATAGGTTTCGGTCACGTAACCGGTGTCGATGGTCTGCTGCAACGAGGTGCCCGGCGCCGCGCGATGTTCTTCGACGCCGAGGATGCCACCCGGTTTCAGCGCCGCATAGAAGGCGCGCAGATTCGCGTCGATCTGGCCGTCCTTGATCCAGTTATGGATATTGCGGAACGTCAGCACCCGGTCGACGCTGTTATCCGCCGGGAAACCGCTGAATTGGCCCGCTCGCAGCGTGCCGACCACCACGTTGCCGTAGACGGCGGGCGTGGCCGCCAGCTTGCGCGCGAATGCCGCTCGTCCCGCCTGTTCTTCTTCCGCCGCCGACGCGAGCGGGCTGTCGTATTGCGCTTCGTATAACTTGCCGTGGTCGTGCAGATAGGGCGCAAGGATGTCCGTGTACCAGCCGCCGCCCGGCGCGATCTCGAGCACGCTCTGCGACGGCGCGACCTCGAAGAATTGCAGCGTCTCCTTCGGATGACGGTACACGTCGCGTGCGCGGGCCTTATCGCTGCGCTGCGCGCCGGAAATCGCGGCGTCGAGCGAAACCGGATCGGGCGCGGCCGACGGTGTCGACACTGTCGGTGCGGCGCATGCTGCCAGCAGCAGCGCGGCGCTCAATGCCGCAAGCGTCTGACGCCGCGCGCGGGCTTTGGAGGTGGAGTGGGCGTTCATGATCCCTATTATCGGGCGCGTTCGTCCCGGACAGAAATCGGGAATCGGTATAACGATATGCTTCAGAGACCGAACACGGCCCGCAGCGTATCGTTGTGCACGATCACCGAGACGCCGATCACCAGCAGGATCAGCGGCAAGAGCGCGGTGCCGTAGCGCCGGATCGGCGCGCCCAGCAACGGATGCTCGACCAGCCATACCGCGCCGGCACACCACAGGCCGATCATCGCGACGAACACCAGCGAGATCAGTGCACCATCGCGGTGCGAATGACTCGCGTACAACGGCACATAGACGGCGATATTGTCCGAGCCGTTGGCGACGGCCACGCACGCCACTGTCCACCACGACGAGCCGTTGTTCGATACAGGCGTGCCGGCGACGGCGTGCGCTGCTGCTTCGTCGTCACGTGCGTTGCCGGGACCAAAGCGCGTCCATGCTTTGCTCAGACCCACACCGATCGGCAAGAAGCCGAGCAGACCGGCATAGCCGGCCGGCAAACGCGTCAACAACGCGGCGAGCAGGATCGACACCACGATCAGTGCTATCGAGCCGGCGAACTGGCCGGCGATCACGCGACGCCGGCGGCCGCGCGCTTCCGCAAGGAAGGCGAGCAGCACGAACAGGTTGTCCATGTTGGTGGCGGCGTAGGCCGCGACGGCGAGCAGGGCGAGACTGAGCATGCAGGAAAGCCGATCGGTACGGAGTGGAAGACGAAGCTGGACCATCAAGCTGGACCCAGGCGGAGGTGGCGGCAGCACCTTTAGGCAATGCGGCCGGTCAACACGATGCCGATGCGCGGCGTTGCGGTCAAGGCGTCGCGTTGTCTTGCCTGATGTTCGCACCGGTGTTTGGCGCCGTGCACGTGCCGCGCCGCCCCGGTGCCGATGGAGCGGGCCGTAAGCTACAATTGCCGACGGCCTGAAAAACGGAACATCAATGAAGATTCGGATTCTCTCTATCGCCTGCGTCACGACCGCTGCCGCGCTGCTGGCCGCCTGCACGGCCGTCTACAAGAACTCGGATGCGTGCGAGCAGTTGATGCGAAGCAAGCTGGCTGAAACGTCGTCGGATACGCTGAAGATCGCCCATACGGGCGCCGGCATCGACGGCTCGCGAGTGGTCGTCGAAGGGTCGATCGAGCATGTGATGACCGCGTCGGAAGTCGCGGCGGCCTCGGCAGCGTCCGCGGCTACAGCCGCTTCTGCCGCTTCTGCCGCGCGTGTGGCGAATGCGCCTCACGCGGCGTCGGGTGTGCGCGCGGCTTCCGCGGTGTCTGCCGCTTCGGAGGCATCGGCGAGTTTGGCTGCGTCGTCGGCTTCCGCGTCCGGGGCCGAGGCGGTCTCGCTCAAACCCGCCAAGCCGAAGAAGACCATCAAGGCCGCCGCCGCGGAGTGCACGTTCCACGGCTCGGCGCTGAACGTATTCAGCTGGCTGGCGCCGGAATCGCTGGCCGCGCCCGCCGATGGCGCCGCCAGCGAAGCCGAGGAGTAGCGTTTCCCGCCGCGCCTGGTTCTCCGGGCAGTGCTCCGCTTAGGCCCGGTGCTCAACGAGCACAGCCGGATCTGGCCGGACCCTGATCGATCTCAAGCCGCCGCCTACGCGTGGCGGCTTTTGTTTTCGCGTACCAGTTTCAGCATGCTTTCGCCGAACGCCTGCGGCCGTCCTTCGAAGCAACGTTCCACGGCCAGCATATCGATCAGGCGCTGCCGCAACGCGGTGCGTTCATCATGCTCGTCGATCATCCGCACGGCTGCCGTAACGTAAGCCTCGACGCTGTCGGTAGTGGTCCACGACGGCATGCCTACGCGCTCGAATAGCGCGCCGTCGATCTGCTCGAACACTTCCGGCCCGCGCTTGCAGATGCCGGGCAAGCCGAGCGTGAGCGCATCGACGATACCGTTGGTATTGCCGAACGGAAACGGGCTGAGGAACAGATCGGATTGATTGACGCGCGCCAGATAGGCCGCGTAATCGTGAAAACCGTGCGCGACGGTATCGGGTACCCAGGAAGCGGCCCGGCGTAGAATCTCTCGGTCTCGCAGGCGCTACGGCTTGTCACAGGACCAGACATGGAAATCAAGTGGATTGAAGACTTCATCGCGCTTGCCCGATATCAAAGCTTTTCACGGGCAGCGGAATTTCGGAATGTGACGCAGTCAGGGTTTAGTCGGCGAATCCAGTCGCTTGAGCAATGGGTGGGCGCTGACCTCATCGACCGGAGCAGCTTTCCTCCGACGCTAACGCCAGCGGGGCGACTGTTCCAGGAAGCAGCCGAAGACATACTCGAGAAGCTTTTCGATACGCGCGCCATCATCCGCACCGAGCAACGAATGGCCGGCAAAGGCTTGCAGATTGCGGCCGGCCACACCATCGCGCTGAGCTTTCTGCCTGCATGGCTGAAGACGCTCACCGCGCACTTTGGTGAGGTACGCGCTCGGGTTATTCCGACCAACGTGCACGATTCGATTCTGATGCTCGTCAACGGTAACTGCGAACTGATGTTTGCGTATCACCATCCAGAGTTGCCGCTGCATCTGGACCCGGCGCGATACCAGCATCTGACCGTAGGCGTCGACACGTTCATGCCGGTCTGCAGACCCAATGAACGCTCAGCCCCTGCGTTCCGGTTGCCGGGAACGGCGAACCGTCCACTGCCGCTCATCTCCTATACGGAAACCAGCTATTTCGGCCGGTGCCTTGCGTTACTGCTTGAGCAAGCAACTGCTGCCCCGGCGCTGCAGCTTCATTACGAATCGGACATGGCGGAAGTGCTGAAAAAACTCGTGATGGAAGGTGAAGGGGTCGCATGGCTGCCCAAAAGTTCCATCAGTACCGAACTCGAATCAGGCGAACTGGTGCCTGCCGGGCGCTCCGAATGGCATCTCGAGGTCGAGCTGCGCGTATACCGCGATGCCTCAAATCGCAGCGAGTTTCTGGAGAAGCTTTGGGGGCACATTCGCGCTGCTTCGCAGCCCTCCTGATGGGGTTTTCACGGGTTATGCGAAACTCGCATACGCGCATGCAGTAATAGCATCAACGTATTTTTGACGTTCCTTAACATCCGTCCATACACAAAAACCTGCTAAGTCAGCGACGTTTTTGCCATTCATGCGCCCGGTGATGCATCCCATCGCCGAGCGCCACTCTGGACGGATTCAAATGAAGAATCGCCTCACACTTTATATTTTTGTCGGCATGGTGCTCGGCGTTGTCGTCGGATACATCTGCCACCGGTCGGTCGCGGATGCCGCTGAAGCGAAGGCCATCGCCGGCTACTTTTCAATCATCACCGATATCTTTCTTCGCCTTGTGAAGATGATTATCGCGCCGCTGGTCTTTGCGACGTTGGTGTCTGGACTTTCCGGCATGGCGGGAACAAGCGACGTACGCCGAATCGGATTCAGGTCGGTGGGATGGTTCCTTTGCGCGTCTCTCCTCTCCCTCGCTCTCGGTCTTGTCCTGGCGAACCTGTTTCAGCCAGGCGCAGGGTTACATATGGTCCAGACAAGCGCCGATGTCACGACAGGTCTGAATACCGCTGGCCTGAACTTCAAGGACTTCGTAACCCATGCGTTTCCGACGAGCATCATCGATGCGATGGCCCGAAACGACATCCTTCAAATCCTTGTCTTTTCTGTACTGTTTGGGGTCGTGCTGAGCGTCATCAAGACCGATCCACGCGTGGCGCCGTTGATTGCAGGCGTAGATGCCCTGGTGCCCGCAATGCTGAAGCTGACCGACTACGTCATGCGCCTCGCGCCCATTGGTGTATTCGGCGCGCTCGCTGCAGCAATTACGGTACACGGCCTGGATGTATTGACCACTTATGGCAAGCTCATCGGCAGCTTCTATGTCGGTCTGGCGCTTCTTTGGACGCTTCTCATCATCGTTGGCTATTGCTTTCTCGGAAAGCAGATTTGGGCGCTGTTAAAGGCGGTTCGGGAGCCTGCGATGCTCGCTTTCTCGACGGCGAGCAGCGAAGCGGCTTACCCCCGCCTGACCGAAAAGCTTGAAGAGTTCGGGGTCGACAAAAAGGTTGTCGGGTTCACCTTGCCCCTTGGGTACGCATTCAATCTGGACGGTTCGATGATGTACCAGGCATTCGCTGCGATTTTCATCGCACAGGCTTTCGGCATTGATATGCCACTGGGTGCCCAAATCATGATGTTGCTGGTACTCATGATTAGCAGCAAGGGAATGGCAGGTGTCGCCCGAGGCTCGGTGGTCGTGGTTGCTGCTGTCGCACCGATGTTCCATTTGCCGCCGTCCGGAGTCGTGCTCATTCTCGCCATCGACCAGGTCCTTGACATGGGGCGAACCGCCACAAACGTGATTGGCAACAGCATCGCAACGGCCGTCATCGCGAAGTGGGAGGCCAAGCGCTCAGCCAGGCATGCGAAACGCGCCAGCGACACTGCTTTCGTTCAACTGCAAGGTGAGACGGAATGAGGGAAGTGAAGGAAAGGAACGTGCGCAAGTTCGGGGTCGTGGGTGGCCTGGGGCCTTTGGCAAGCGCGGACGTATTCTTCAAGCTCGTCAAATCGACTCCTGCTACCAGCGACGCGGAGCACTTCGACGTGGTATTCGAACAGCATCCGTTCGGGAGTTTGGGTACTGGGACTGAGGCCACGACGCAACGCAAGCTGTATATCTTCGACCTGATTGGCCGCTTCGAGAAGCAAGGCGTGACGACGGTCGTGCTTCCTTGCTTCCTCAGTCACACGTTCATCGACGAGCTGAAGGCAAATTCACCGCTTCAGATTGTCAACATGGTTGAGGCTGTTCGCAGTCACGTTCGGCGAAAATTTCCTACCGCGCGTCGAATCGGTGTGCTGGCGTCCGATTACACGCGTAGGAAAGGTTTGTTTGAGAAATATTTTGCACCGCCTGAGTTTGAGGTTGTCTATCCCCGCCACCGGGAGAGCCTGGACCTCGTCACAGAAGCCGTATATGGGTCTGAGGGCGTTAAGAGCGGGAACCTGAGCGGCCTACCGGTGAAGCTTTTGCGCGAGGCGTGTGAGGACCTCATCTCGCAGGGCGTCAACATCATTGTCCCGGGTCTGACCGAAATCGCTCTGGTAGCCGAGGAGATTGGTCCGCTGCAGGTGCCGCTACTCGATTCGAATCTGGCCTATGCGCAATACGTAGTATCGGGTCAGTTTTCTTCGCCCGAAACGCTGTTCAAGGTCGGTGTAGTCGGTGGGGTTGGACCAGCGGCAACCGTCGATTTCATCCATAAGATAGTGCGCAACACGCCCGCTAAACGGGACCAGGACCACATCAAACTGTTGGTCGAGCAGAACCCGCAGATTCCGGACCGCACAGAAAGCCTGATTGGCGATGGACCTGACCCGACCATCTCCCTTTACGCGACATGCAAGAAGCTCGAAGCCGGAGATGCGGACATCATTGCTATCCCATGTAACACTGCTCACGCGTTCGTCGAGCGTATCCAGCCCTATCTCGGCATACCTATCGTGAACATGCTGACGGTTACTGTCCGCTACCTTCGCGAGACCTTTCCCTCGCTGCGTTCAGTCGGCGTGCTGGCGACCTCGGGTACGGTCGAAAGCGGTGTATACAAAAAGGCGCTCTCCTCACAAGGGTTAACGCAGGTCGTTCCGGGCCCGGCTTTGCAGGCGCGAGTAATGGATGCAATTTATGGCAAGGAAGGCGTGAAAGCAGGATTCACGACCGGGCGATGCCAGTCTGATATCGCTGCTGCGATAGATGGACTCATTTCCCAGGGCGTAGAAGTCGTCATCCTTGGCTGCACCGAGTTGCCGCTACTGCTTCCGCGGGCGGATTTCGTCGGTACGAGTGGCACATCGGTCCGCCTGGTGGACCCTACAGACGTACTTGCCCGGCAGTGCGTTGCATACGCAACTGCAGCATCGGGATCGCACCGCCCATAAGCGACCGAGCGAATCATTCTTTCCCCCGACCTGTGGTGTACACGGGCGTCGGGTGTTGCACTTCGTCCAAATTTTTGCCTATTAAGGATAGCTATGCTTATGGCCATCGAACGCATCGAACACGACCTTCTCGGCGACCTCGCCGTACCAGCGGCAGCCTACTATGGCGTCCACACGCTGCGCGCACTCAAGAATTTCCCCATCACAGGAATTCCTATTTCGGCTTATCCGAATCTCATCAACGCGCTTGCGAACGTTAAAGAGGCGGCTGCGCTAGCGAATTACGACCTTGGGCTTCTCAGCGAGGTCAAAATGTCGGCTATTGTGCAAGCCTGCAGGCAGGTCCGTTCCGGTATCGCACACGAGCACTTTGTCGTTGACGTCATTCAGGGCGGTGCCGGCACCTCAACCAACATGAACGCGAATGAGGTGATTGCCAATCTTGCTCTTGAGCACCTCGGGCACGAACGAGGCGAGTACCACATCCTTCATCCCAATGAGGACGTCAACCTCGGGCAAAGCACGAACGATGTATACCCGACTGCATTGAAAATCGCGACGTACGCGGGAATCATGCAACTGGTAGACGCAATGGCCGTGCTTCGAGCATCGTTCGAACGGAAGGCCGAAGAGTTCAGGGACGACCTGAAAATGGGGCGAACTCAACTGCAGGATGCAGTTCCCATGACGTTGGGACAGGAGTTCAGCACGTTTGCTGTCATGCTCGGCGAAGACGAGGAGCGTCTCAGGGAAGCATCGAAGTTGATTTGTGAGATTAACCTGGGCGCAACAGCCATTGGAACGGGCATCAACACTCATCCCGAGTATGCGCAACTCGTATGCCGTCACCTGAGCAACGTAACCGGTATTCCGTTGACTACGTCTCCAAACCTGGTCGAAGCGACGCAGGATGTCGGGTCATTTGTGCAACTGTCTGGTGTGTTGAAGCGCGTTGCGGTGAAGCTTTCGAAGACGTGCAACGACCTCCGGCTCCTTTCAAGCGGCCCCCGCGCAGGTCTTGGGGAAATCAATCTGCCACCGGTTCAGGCCGGCTCCAGCATCATGCCGGGCAAGGTCAACCCGGTCATACCCGAGGTCGTCAATCAGATAGCGTTTGAGGTCATCGGTAATGATGTGACCGTCAGCTTTGCCGCAGAGGCCGGGCAGCTTCAACTCAACGCGTTCGAGCCAATCATCGCGCACAGCCTCTTCAAGAGTGTCGCCCATCTGCGGGCAGGATGTTTGACGCTGGCGTCCAGATGTGTCGACGGAATCACAGCCAATCGGGACCGGCTGCGGTCAATCGTCGAAAATTCGATTGGAATCGTGACAGCGCTTAACCCATACATTGGGTATACGCATGCGACGGAGGTTGCACAGGAAGCCCTTGCATCCGGTCGAAGCGTGGCGGAGATAGTGATTAGCAAAGGGCTATTGAGTCAATCTCAGCTCAACGAGATTTTGCAGCCCGCCATGCTGACCCAGCCGAGGAAAGCCGCGTCGGCTGCTTAAAGAATAGTCAACCGGGGCGCGTGGCTCGCTCCGGTCATCGACTTTAAGTTCCGGTGGATGTAACTGGTTGCCACTGGCGCTACTTGTGTGCCTTTCGACTTCTGTCGCTCACGCGTCATTGCGCGGCGGCTACGCTCGATGTCTCGTCCACAATGAGAAGCCGTCGCTACTCGTGAATGTTGTTCACTGGACGGAAACATTATCTCGCGGTGCACCGACTTCAAGCAGTCCCACTCCGACAGTGTCCGCAAAGACCGCGCCCAGACGCATTCGGCAAGGCAGCTTTGTTGAGTGAAAGAATTCCGACCGAGGCGCCTGGAGCAAGTCTCACGGAGCCTTGGTACGCTTCGTCATATTGTCCGCCGGTAACATGCCCGGCAAGGCCTCGACAAAAAAATCTGCTTGCAATGCAGCCCCAGCCTGCACGTCGTACTGCGCAAAGTCGCGCACACCGGCTGCCAGCAGGACTTCGTCGTCGAGGAAGAAGTTTCCCGAACACTCTTTGGCTGGGCGCGTCAGGATATAGTGGGCCGCGTCGGCGACTATCTCAGGCTTGCGACACGCTGCAATCATTTTCGCGCCGCCAATCTCGTTTCGCACAGCAGCAGTCGCGATGGCAGTTCTGGGCCATAGTGAATTGACCGCGACACCACGGTCCTTGAACTCGCCGGCAAGCGCCAAGGTGAACAGGCTCATCGTGTATTTTGCAATGGTGTATGCCGGAAAGTCGCTAAACCACTTCGCGTCACTGACCAATGGCGGTGACAGCGTGAGGATGTGCGGGTTCGACGAATTGAGGAGGTGAGGCAGGCACGCTTGCGCGCACACGAACGTGCCTCTGCCATTGACCCCATGCATCAGGTCGTACCGTTTGACGGGTGTGTCAAGTGTTCCAGTCAGTCGAATGGCGCTGGCATTGTTCACGAGGATATCGATGCCACCGAACAACCCAACGGTCTCGGCAACTGCGGCTTTCACGCGTTCTTCGTCGCGAATATCCACAACGAGCGGGAGCGCCTTGCCACCAGCAGCTTCAACAGCGGCAGCCGCCGTATAAATCGTACCCTCGAGACGCGGGTCTGGGTCGGCGGTCTTCGCGGCAATCACGACATTCGCGCCGTCGCGTGCGGCTTTAAGTGCAATCGCGAGTCCGATGCCGCGACTGCCGCCGGACATGAAAAGTGTCTTGCCAGCAAGGCTCATGGTTGTCTCCTGATGATTCACAACAGCATACGCTTCTGCGGTCATTGGAGCGCTGGGGTCAGTGCAGACGGTGACAATGACCAGCAGATGCCGTCCGGTTAGAGCGCGCTTGCGGATAAACGCGTCTTTCGGACGGACGAACGTGGAGAGACCGAAGCCCAGCAGGAGCGTTTGGATAAATGCGGAGGTGACCGCAATGTTGCTCCCCGCGTTGTGAGTTCTGAAACCGGATGTTTCGGGCAGCGCCAGTTGATGCGGCGCGGTCAAGCCACGTCACGCGCGCCCGGTTGAAACAACGACCGCGCGTACGTGAACAAATTCCGTCGAATGTTGCGTGGGTCACATAAGGGTGCAGGCCTGGTCGAAATCGAGGCGCGGGCCGCGCGGGTACAGAGTAGAAGCATCGCCGTAGCCCAGGTTGCACAAGAAGTTCGATTTGAGGTGTCCTTCCGGGAAGAACTCTTCGTCGGTGCCCCGGTCGCTTTTCCCCGCTGCGAAAAATTCCTCGTCGACTTTCGCGTTATCGAAGCCGGACATCGGCCCGCAATCGAGCCCCAGTGCACGAGCGGCGAGAATCAGATACGCGCCCTGCAGAGAGGAATTGCGCTTGGCGGTCGTGTCGACCAGTTCCGGCGCACTGGCGAAGTGGTCGCGCATGCCGGGGTTGTGCGGAAAAAGCGTGGGCAGCTTTTCGTAAAAATTCAGGTCGTAGGCGATGATGGCCGTCACAGGGGCGCTTATCACCTTGTCTACGTTCCCCGGGGAGAGGGCTGGCACCAGCCGTTCCTTGGCCTCTTTCGTGCGGAGGAAAACGATTCTTGCGGGGTTGCAGTTGGCGCTGGTGGGAGCCCACTTCATGAGGTCATAAAGTTGCCGCAGTGTTTCATCGGCGACCGGTTGGTTCAGCCACGCACTATGCGTGCGTGCTTCACGGAACAGAAGATTGAGCCCGTCATCATTCAGTATGTTGTTCATGAAACCTCCTCGAATGGGAAGACGGCGGTGACCACGCACGGTGCGCTCCCGCATAACAGAATTGTAGTTGCAGCTCCCGCGTTTATTCTGTCGAGTCCGACAGGAGTAGCCACCGACCGCTTCGGTGGTTCGTCTTCCTCTCTCTTGATCATTTGCTCGTTCTTCCGGCACCATCACCGCGTTCGGGCCGAAAAATGTCGTCAAGGAGCAAGCATTTGTGTTCGTCTCGCGCTAGGCTAATACCGCGTGGGCAAGCGCTCGACCCTGAATCTTCCGGGCCGCGCCGCGCTCGACCAATAATCAGACAGCGCCGGATAGGTTCAGGCGCGCAGCGGAGACATCATGAGCGCAGGTTTTCAACACCCGTTCCCCGCGTCCGCGCGAAGTGTCGAGCGCGGAAAAATTGTGACGGCCCGGGAAGCGGTGCAGCTCATACATCCCGGAGACACTGTTGCCACCAGCGGCTTTGTGGGGATTGGCTTTGCGGAAGAAGTGGCTGTCGCGCTTGAGCAGCTCTTCCTTGAGAGCAAGGTGGCCGGCGCTCCATCGATTTTCGACCTGACTTTGGTCTACGCAGCCGGACAGGGTGATGGGAAGACAAAAGGTTTGAACCATTTCGCCCACGACGGTTTGGTGCGCAGGGTGGTCGGCGGCCATTGGGGGCTTGTTCCAGGTTTGCAGCAGTTGGCCATAGAAGGGCGTATCGAAGCGTACAACCTCCCGCAAGGGGTGATTTCCCACCTGTTTCGGGACATTGCGGCGCACAAACCTGGACACCTTTCGACCATTGGCCTGGGCACGTTCGTCGACCCGCGGCACGGCGGAGGGAAGTTGAACGCAAGGACGACCGAAGACCTGGTAAGCCTGATAACGGTTGGCGGAAGCGAATACCTGTTTTACAAGACGTTTCCGATAAACGTGGCAATTGTCCGGGGTACGACCGCCGATGCCAGCGGCAACATCACGATGGAAAAGGAGGCACTGACGTTGGAGGCGCTATCCATTGCGATGGCGGCCCGTAACTCGGGAGGCATCGTTATCGCGCAGGTTGAACGCGTGGCTGATGCGAACAGCTTGAGTCCCCGGGAGGTCAAGATTCCCGGAATCATGGTCGATTGCGTGGTGGTTGCGAAGACTGAGAACCATTGGCAGACGTTCGCCGAACCATATAGTCCGGCGTACTCGAGCGAATTGAGGGTTGCAGCGAGTTCCATCCCGTCCATGCCCATGAGTGAGCGCAAAGTCATTGCGAGGCGCGCAGCGTTCGAACTGATGGCCAATGGCGTCGTGAACCTGGGTATCGGCATGCCCGAAGGAATCGCCAGCGTTGCAAACGAAGAACAGGTCATCGACCTCTTTACGATGACAACGGAACCAGGCGTTATCGGCGGCATTCCGGCAGGCGGACTGAACTTCGGCGCAGCAACCAACACACAGGCCATCATCGACCAGCCCTACCAGTTCGACTTCTACGACGGCGGAGGGCTGGACATTGCTTTCCTTGGTCTTGCCCAGGCAGACAGGCAGGGCAATCTTAATGTGAGCAAGTTCGGTCCCAAACTGGCTGGTGCGGGAGGGTTTATCAATATCAGCCAGAGCGCCAAAAAGGTGGTGTTCGTCGGCACGTTCAACGCCGGGAAGCAGGAAATTGCCATTCAAAACGGCACGGTGAAAATCCTCAGGGAAGGTATATGTCAGAAGTTCGTCGACTCCGTTGAGCACCGGACCTTCAGCGGGGAGTATGCAGTAAGTAGAGGGCAATCCGTGCTCTATATAACGGAGCGCTGCGTGTTCCAGCTCACTCGCGACGGCGTTGAGCTGGTTGAGGTTGCACCGGGCATTGACGTCAAAGGTGACATCATTTCGCAGATGGGCTTTACGCCGGTCATCAAAACGCCGCCTCGGGTAATGGACGCGCGCATTTTCCGCGACGTGCCGATGGGCCTGCGGGCCACTCTGCTCAGCCTGCGGCTGAGCGAACGATTCAGCTACGACTCCACGAAGAATATGTTCTTCATCAACTTTGAGGGACATGAGGTTAGAAGCGTGGATGACGTCGAGGCCATCCGGTCACAGGTGGAGTCAAACTTGTCGGGCCTTGGGGTGAAGCCATACGCCATAGTCAACTACGACAACTTCTCCATCCGTCCCGAAGTTATCGACGCGTATTCAGACATGGTGACGGACTTGGTGAATCGCTTTTATTCCGGCGTTACCAGGTATACGACTAGCAGCTTCCTCAGAATGAAGCTCGGGGATGCGTTGCAACGGCGAAGCGTTGCATCTTATATCTACGAAAGCCCTGAAGAAGCCAAGGCGCATGCAGAGTGACCCGGCTCTCCCCTGTTCATCAGCGACGGCGGCCCCAGCCTTCATCCAGAATGAAGGTGCCGCCGCCGCAGGCAGTCTGGGTGCGTTAGGCCTGGAAGCTGAAGGTTTCGTGCGCCGCGACGTCACGTGCCTCGAAGTAGGGCAAAAGCCCTGTATTCGGATGGCAGTTCACGTACTGGACGTCGAGTTCGCCCTCTGCATCCGTGTCAAAGTCACCCGACGAGTTGGTGCTCTTCGACGCAGACTTGTGCTTTGCGGTCATCGTGGGCTCCGGGAATCTCTCAGTGGGGCGACGTGAAATTGAACGACAGGGACAATCAGCCCCGGTTGCCCATTGAGTCGAGTGAGTAGCGCGCAAGGTGGATTTCGCTGCGAGACCAACGAGTGTTAATTTTGTTTTACGACATCAGTGTGTCCATCAGTCGCCGATGTTCGTTGCCATCTGGCGCAAACCGGATAACGAAACTCGGCTGGACCATCAGAGCGGGCCGCGAATCGTTGCTACTGAAACACCTTTCTTTGAAATTGCCAGACATGGTCAGTCCGACGTCCGTGTGTGGGTCGATATTGTGTTGGCGTCAACACGCAATCGGAAAGAAGTCGGGCAACGGTGATGTCCAATCAACCATGACGTTGCGGGTGACCAGGACATGACGGCAGAAATCACGGCGTCGCCGGAGGCCGTGGCGCTTGAGCGCGTCGCTGACGCCGCACGGGAAGTGCAGGCAGCGTCGGCTGCGCTGGAAAAGCATTTTGATGGCAATGGAGTTGTGCAAACGTCGACGCTTGAACTCGCGCGGTTTGCCGCCACGCAGGAACTGCGCGATGCGCGTGAGGAATTCGACCGCCTGCTTTCGCATAAGCGGCAGCAATGATTCGTCCCGTCTGTGTCGTCCTGGTCGGCGGTTGGCAGCATGTCCATTCGCAACGCACACAAGCGTTTGGCGAGCGCGTCATGAATCCTTCCGCCAGTCTGAATCCTCGCACCGCTCCAGCTCAGGTTGAAGGGTGGTCGGGCTGACTGGCAAAAAGAGGCGCTTGACTTTCGTTTATCGTGATGCGCAGGCTGCCCGGTGCTCAGGGGCAAAAGCGGCACGTCTGCTGATTCCGGTGTCGATTAACGAACGGACCTTACAACCAGGACAACCAGGACGGCTTGGGCTATTGCGACTCGACTGCGTCGAGGCGCGCCTGCGCCGTCTCATCAGGGTACTGGCGCTGATACGCGTCGAACAGGTGCGAGCAGAGTTGCGCCAGCGCAGCAAGATGTACCGCCTGGTCGGCATGCTCTACCTCTCCTGCGTTCAGCAAGTCGTCGAGGACCGGGGCGAGACGGCGCAGTTGCCGGAAAGTGGCGTCGTCAAGTTTCATGTTGGACTTCCTGTCTTCAGCCGATACGGCTCATGCCGCACGGACTTGGCTCACGGCTTTCCCTGTGGCCGTCCTGTGTCGCCGGAGGGACCTGTTGGCAGCCCCGAAGGCGCTTTTTGATGTCTTTACCTGGGAGGGACACATAACACCCGGGCAGGTACGGATAGTGCCAGCGCTCGCAGCGAAGGCTCGCGGCTTGCACACCAAAAAGCGTTACGGCTTACCACGGCTGGAGTCGCCAGGGTCCGCATGTTCGGGCTTAACAACCCTTCTCCGAGCGAGCGCATGGTGCTCGTGGTGCACCCTGGCGGCCAATGCCTTGTTTGACATCGTAAAGCATCAGAGCGAGAGGCGCGAATTGCGGTCTTCGTGCCCTGCCACTGCGCTGCACAACAAATCTGGGAAACCAGGTGAGAATTAGACCTTGATTGCCCGCAGCATAGGGATAAAGCGCGCCGGACGATGCGGTCAATGCGAAAGAATCATATGCCGGATGCGCGCATTACCATAGCTATATTTGTGCAATGCACAAAAATAAAATAATTGTCAAATCGCTCGGGGAGGGTTTACGCTTAGGTGACTTCCTCGCGAGATGACTATGGCCACGCCTGCTCTTCTGGACCGCTATGAACTGCTCGCAGCCTGGCGTCGCCTCATTCCGCATACAGAATTTGTCGAGCGTTACCGCTATGAGCTGGACGAACTCGGCGAGGCTGTTCTGAATCCTTCCCCGTCTGCCAGGCGCCAGATAGTGCTCACAGATGTCTACTGTCACCTGACCGAACACATGGGTCATCTCGCCGCAATGTCGGTGGCTGTTTCGACCCGGTCATTTGGCATCAGGGTCCCGGACGTCGTATGGATGCCGTGCGACAAGTGGGAAGGCTTCGACCGCGACGACCCGGTGCCATTCGTGCCCGACCTCTGTGTCGAGGTGCTTCTCGATAGTGACAGAACCCGTGACATCGACCGGAGGGTCCAGGCCTACCTGGAAGGCGGGGCTGCCGAAGTCATTGTCATCGGCCAGCGTGGAGAGACTGAGTTCTGGGGTAGCAAGGGCCAGCGGCAAAGTTCGATTTTCGGGATAACGCTATCGCTTGACCGCATGTATTTCGAAGAAGGTGACGTGTCCTCCATTCTCAGCGTTCGTTGTTGAGAACGTATCATTCACATGAGGTCCGCACAGGGCGAACGTCATCAGCAGTTCAACACGGCAACTCGTTCGCTTGAATACTTCGCGTAACCATCGCTCGACAAAGCCGTAGAGTGGGCATGAAATTGGCTGCCGGTGGAACCAGCGAACGGGCTGCTTAGGTACTCGCGGAGTCGATGCCACTTAGTCGCCGGGGCTGAGCCGCTTCATCACTTCCTGCTGCGCCAGGCCACTGCAGCGACGCCAACGCGCCAACGTATCGCCTACCGCACAGTCTCTGTCGGTAGCGGCGAAAGCCTCCCCTGCCACCCCCATTTCATTCGGCTCACCATGCGCTCTACGTTCGTCAAATGGCTGTTCATTGTCTGCCTGCTCGGCAGCGGGACGTTCTACTCGATAGGGATACTGATGCTATTCCCTTTCGTCGGAAGGTCCGGTCGCTACTGGCTTGCGGCGCAGTGGTGTCGTGCGATGGTTGCCGCGATGCGCTGGCTACCTGGCATCACCTGTTCGGTGGAAGGACTCGAGCATCTTCCGGAAGGGCCATCAATAATCTTGTGCCGTCACGAATCCACATGGGAGACTCTGGCATTCCTCGCACTGTTTCCACGACGCATCAGCTTTGTGTTCAAGGAAGACCTTCTGCGTATTCCGTTCTTCGGATGGGTGCTGCGTGGCCTCGACATGGTCAGCCTGAATCGTGGTTCGCCGCGCCAGGCCCATCTGGCAGTGACACAGGAGTGTGCCGAGCGGCTAGCAAAGGGCGACGTCGTAGTCATATTTCCGGAAGGCACCCGCGTGCCGCACAGGGCACCATTGAGACTGACGTCGGGTGGCATTCGTCTGGCATGCGCGACCGGCGCTCCGGTCGTCCCTGTCGTGCACAACGCCGGAAAAGTTTGGCCCGCGAAGGGGTGGCCTCACGGGGTGGGGCACATCCGGGTGGTCGTCGGTCCCGCATTCCCTTCCCAAGACACGTCGCAACAGGAATTAAGTCGCGCAGTTCACGACTGGATGAAGGCAGAATTGCTGACGCTCTGACGGCCGCCGTGCCAAAGGTCTTTCGCGTCTGCCATGGTCAGGTCGGAGAGGGGCGGCGTCACGTGACACGCGCTGTGTTGCTCTCGCGGAAAGGTCCTGGGTACTAAGCATCGCAATGTACGCAGACCGAGCGGGTGACCGTCGCTGTCATGTGTTGCCCGGCCGACGAGTGAAGTGCGGGCCATCGTTCTTGATTACCCGACGGCATTATGACGGAGTTACCCCTTGACAGGTGCATCGCATTTTCGGACGAAAGCGATGTCAATTACCTGGGCGGCGAATATCACGTCTTCCTGGATATTGCCGCATGAGACGAAACGCTACCACTCGCGAAAAAGCCGAAAGTGGCGTTGGAGGGGGCGCCGCGTCCGCATCCAGCGCTGCGTGAATAATCATCAGGCAATTTGTCGCATTCGTTAAATTAGACATATTCCGTGCAGCCTCCTTTTCCAAACTATCTTGAGCGTGCCTTTTGGCGACCCATAATCCGGCACTCGCTCTAAACTCGAAGACGCTTTCACGAATTGGCTCGTTTCGAGCGCCAATAGTCGTATGAAATTCAGCGATTGACTTCGCCCGGTATTGCTCAGACTACGGAAACTTGAAACACACGGCGTCCCTATTCCATGAGGGTTTTAGCCATATTTTCATTGCCTGACTTCAATGGACCGTTTTCCCGGTAGAGGTTTGCAATCCATCAAATGCTCGTCTATCGTTTATCAACAATCAAATAGAAGTACCGCTCACCTCATCGTGGGCTTGCTTGGTGTCCGGGGCGGTGTAGTGAACTAAGACTAAGCGGCGACTATGGACACTTGCTTCCAGCACACACTCTCGATACCCCGTCAGTAGCGCCCTACCGCGCGCCATCTCCGGCGTAACGCACGCGCTTGTCTCTACGGCGTCCGAAACATCGAGGCACCACGCCTGTGCGTTTGCTCGTCCTTTGATTCATCCGGAGAGGCGCGTGACGCGGCACGCCGTGCGAAGCCGGTTGTTACCCCGCCGAAACCATTTTCTTCGAAAGAGTATGGCCGTGCGCAGACTTCTTCTTTCCCTGCAGGGCGTGCTGTCGCTTTTGATGGGTCTGAGTGCAGCGCCGAGCGCGCTGACCACGACGACGCTGACTTTCGATGAGTTTCAAACGGGAACCGGTGTTACGAACCAGTACCAGAATCTTGGGGTGCTGGTTTCTGGCGCGACCGCTTTAGCGGCCAAAGCCAGCCCTTGGTCTGCCAACACCCCGCCGAACATAGCCTACTCGCCACTTGGCCTGATGTCGTTCACCTTGAACCCCACCATCACCGGCAACGTTCAATCGGTGTCGGCCTACCTCTCGGAGGGCGTGGGGGTCAATGTCGGCATCTACGCCTATGACGCTTCGGGTGCCCTGGTTGGGCACGCGATTGCGCCCGCCGATGCCGTTAATACGTTCGTGTCCGTCACCTCCACGGGCAACCCGATTGCCATGGTCCAGATTCATGACGGTCGAGGCGCCTTCTTCGGGGTCGATACTGTGACGTTCACCACTGCGGCCGATGCGATACCGATAGCCAATGGCGGGCCCACGCGGGACGCAGAGGTAGGGCACCTGGTCACGCTGAATGGCAGCAAGAGTTATGACCCGGACACTCCGCCGCAGCCGTTGGCATTTCTCTGGACGCAGGTCTCAGGTCCAGCCGTGACGCAGTCGGGCGCAACCACGGCCACCCCGACGTTCAGGCCATCGGTCGCGGGGGTGTACGTGTTCTCGCAGGTCGTCAATGATGGCCAGAGCGGCAGCAAACCCGCGACGGTGAAAGTGGATGTTGAGCCAGCAGACAGAGGTTGGAAAGGCCGCCCTCGGTCTTGCTCAATGTTCGAAAGCAGCAGGCACCTCCGTGGCCGTCTGCGTTTTCTCGATAGCGATGAATAACTCGTCAGTTTCGCCCCTCGTTGGAGGTCCCCATGAATGACTCGGTCCCGCTCGTCAACAGAGCATTGCAGGCATTGACAATCGCGATATTGGTTACAGCGGTATTGGCGGGATGCGGGGGTGGCGAGAGTGCCGGTGCGGCCGGCTCCGCAACGACCCATGATTCGGTTTCGTCGACACCGGCAAACGGCGGATAGAACGCCTTAGGCAGTCGACGCCGCACTTACCGCGACGTTTGTGTCGTCACACGCAGTAAACAACGTATTAAATGGAGGCATCAAATGATTGCACGTTCTCTCGTCTCTTCGCGCTGCGGCTTCCCGCAGCCAAAACATCGGTCAACTTATCGCAAGGTGCTGCGCTCCATCCTGTTGTCCGCAGCGGTAGGGTTCAGTGCGTGGTCGGTTGGTCACGCCACGCGGGCGGAAGCGCAGGCGCTATTCATCGGCGATGCCGGGGACAACTCCGTCAAGCAGTTCGACGTTTCAAACGGAATCTATCCTGGCGCTTTTGTCGCTGCAGGTAGTGCCGGGCTGAACGGGCCCAGGGGGATGATTTTTACGGATGGGCAACTCGTGGTCGTCAATCAGAATGTAAACCGAAACCTTTCCGGCGAGGTTCTGCGATTTGACGGCACGACAGGCACATTTGTCGGCAAGCTTGTCGCCTCGAGCGACCGAAGCGCGCCCTTCGCGCCGCGCGGCATCGTGCGCGGGGGGCCCGGCAACCACTTTTACGTGGCCGATTTCGGCGACCAGGCTAGCAACTGCAAGAATGAAGGCAACGTCAAGGAATATAACGATACGGGCGCATTTCTGGGGAATCTAGACCGGAGAGCATTCACCGACGAATTCCATCCGCGCGGCGTGGTGTTTGGCCCGGACGGTCTTCTATACGTCTCGTCGTCGGGTTGCCTGGACCCGACGGACCCGCTTTTTAAGCCGTTGCCCGGATACATCTTGCGCTTCAATGCCAACATCGGAAAATTTGTTGATGTGTTTGCGTCCACCGCCACTGTTGCGGATTTACATCGCCCCGAAGGCCTGGTCTTCGACGGCGCAGGCAACGTGTGGGTGACAAGCTTCCGCGCGAGTACGAGCGATAGCGACAAAATCCTCAAACTCGATGGCAAGACCGGTGCGCTCGTCGATGAGCTCGTGTTATCTACGCCTCCCCAACCCAGGGCCTTTGCCCAGGCACTCATTTTTGGGCCCGGCGGCAATCTGTACATCCCCATCACTGGCAACACCCCCTCGACGACAGGTCAGTTGCGGCGTTGCGACCCCACGACCAAGGTGTGCGACGTCATCGTCAAGGCCAACGGCCCCCTTCAGCAACCGTGGTATTTAATCTTCAGGAACAGCGACCCCGGGACGCTTAACTACGGGAACTAGAAACTACGTGAGGCATGGGCAGGATGGGCCTGGCAAGCTGTCAGGCCTTGCTTGTTGACAGCGAGTGTTTCAACGCGGCAACGCGGAGCAGCTCCAGCGGAACGCCTAGCGTTAAGGCGCCGGCCTGAATTGCGTGTTGTTTCCAGTTAAACCCTCGGGAGACTGCCATGTGCGTGATGCCGGCCTCGTTCTGCTGCTTTTGGAGCAATCGTCGAGGTTGTGCAGCAAAAGCGATTCGTGCGTTGGCGCATGGCATCGACGGTTTTGAAGAACGAATGGCCCTCCATGGGCCATTTGTTGTTTCAGGCCTTCGGAATGCCGGACGCTAGCTGTGGTTATCGACCCACGCACGTGCCCATCGCTGTCCCGCGAGTTGAGCCTCTTCTTCCGTTTCGAAATAGGCGAGAACGGCCGAGGCTTCGACGAGCTCGTTGTGTTGCGTGATGGTCCCGCTTCCGGCGTATCGCCCATGCTGAAGGATGTCTTCCTGCCTGGCTATGGCATGCCCCCAGATGCGGTAGCTTTTCAGTCAATCCCTGTGCACGTCATCTGAAATATAGCTCCTCTAGCTCCGGTATATCTTCACCCTTTAGGTTTCGTATCCCAGTAACGAGCGCCTGATGCGCGTCTAAAACTTCAACGCATTTTCTTTCGATAAAATATTTCGTTTTTTGCACGGTAGCCGCGGCCTTATCGTTGCGGTCCTTGATTGAGTCGAAGTCCCGAAATACGAGCGGGGTGCGCAAGTCGGGGTCCGGATGGTTGGGTATGCTGAATTCCCTCCACACATTCTTGGCGATGGGAGGAGGGTTGCCTTGAAATCGTGATTTGAATTTTATGTTGGCAACTTTTCGCCCGTCTTTTAACGGGACTTCGCAAGACGCGAGAACAGAATGGATGTTCGTTGAATACGAGTCATGGGATTTGTGAGTGGTGCCGCTTAACGCGATGGCATCTTCGATAAGTTGGAAACACTTCAGGACATCAGCCGAATCCAAATCAGCCGGAGAAGTGCTCAGGAAGCGTATGCACTGTGAGGATAGTTTGGCGGAATTCAGCAAGGCAATGAGAGGGCGGACGGTGTTCTCCCCGACGGGGCATTCGAGAGACCGTAGTGCCGCTTCAAGAAGTCCGCCACGCTTGACTCCGGCAATGTCGAAATCGACAACAGCGTCACGCACTCTCATCTTGCCGACGATTCGCCGGAAAACCTGGAGCGATACGCCTGTACGTGTCCAGGTATGATTCGGAAGCGGTTGGTCGGCTAAATCCATACAAAACGAGCATTTATGCTCGCTCGCTCAGTTGGTCACAGTTCACTACAGGACATATCCGGACGTACGCGATGATCTGGCCCGTGCTCGACGCGTATTCGTTGAGGGTGGTATTGCCCGCATCGGTCAGTGTGGGCATGCGCAGCACGCCGTTCAGCAGGGTTTGCGGCGAGGCCGGAAAGCGTCTTTTAAAACAAGGCCCTGACGATGATGTAGGGGCTGCCTGACAGGCTAAAAAGAAGTGTTGTGAACTGTTATTTCGCCGCTCGATGAAGCGATCGAGGGAACCGGCGAGCTCGGCGCCGGACCGTTTTGGGATGCCGGCAAGCTCGCCGGACACGGCGACTCGACGGCTTGCTCGAACACAATCGCGGCGTGTGTTTCGCCCGCCTCGCGCTGTCCAATTCGCCGGCAAACCCCACTTTTTGCACATGTGCCGCCGGGATCGGTAAAATGTTGGGTTGATCCACGGAAACTTGCCGTGGCGTAGCGGAAGGATTCCCCGAACATGACTGATCTTCGTCTTACCAAGCGGTTTGCAGTAATGCTGATGGCAGGCGGGCTGGTCGCCGGCTGCGGTACCTCGTCGCCGACCAAAATCGACTACAAGAGCGACTCGAAATCGAAGCAAGCGTCACTTGCCGTACCGCCGAACATGATCGATGAGACGTCCGATCAGCGTTCGTTGCCCCCGCAAGGCGGCGAAACCTCGCTGTCCACGCTCAAGCAGGTGCAGGCGCAAGCGCCGGCCGCGAACACGGTGGCAGTCGTGCCGCCCGTTACCGGCATGCATATCCAGCGCGACGGCACCGAAAGCTGGCTGGTGATCGACAACAAGGCGCCCGACCAGGCGTGGGCGCAAATCCGCCGCTTCTGGCAGGAACAGGGCTTCCTGCTGGTGGTCGACCAGCGCGACAAGGGCGTGATGGAAACCGACTGGAACGAAACTCACGCACAGATCAACGAAGGCCTGATCCGCGGCACGCTGTCGAAGGCGATGGGCAACAGCTATGTGACCTCGGAGCGCAACAAATACCGCACGCGTCTCGAAGCGGCGCCCAGCGGTGGCACCTATGTGTTCGTCAGCCAGAAAGGCATGCGCGAGGCGCTTACCGGCACGAACAACGAATCGAGCAAGTGGGAACCGAAACCGAACGATCCCGGCCTCGAAACCGAATATCTGAAGCGCCTGATGGCTTCGCTGGCGCTCGCCGATTCGCGGGCCAAGTCGGGCGATACGCAAGCCGAGCTGTCGCCGGCCGGCGCGCAAACGGCGCCGAATGCCGCCACGGCGGGTGCGAAGTCGGCGGCTGCGGCCACCGCGGCGCAAAACGTCGCGCTGTCGGCGCAGCAGCCAATGCCTGACGCGGACTCGACGAATACCGCGGCGCAGTTCTCGTCCACCGAGTTGACGCTCGGCGAGCCGTACGACCGTGCCTGGCTGCGCGTGGGCCTCGCGCTCGATCGCAGCAACTTCACCGTCGACGATCGCGATGTCGGCCGGGGGCTGTACTTCGTGCGCTACGTCGATCCGAAGGATATGACTTCGGCGGAGCAAGGCTTCTGGAGCCAGGTGTTCCATGGCAAGAAGGAAAAGGTCGCCAAGCAGTATCGCGTGAACGTGCGCGCGGTGACGCCGGACCAGACCCGTGTGGCAGTGGTCGACGACAAGGGACAGATCGATCAGAGCGCGCCGGCCAAGCAGATCATGAGTCTGATGGTCGACCAGTTGCACTGAACGAAGCCTTAGTACGCAAAAGCGCTGTCTGAAAACCCGCCCGGAATGCAAACCGGGCGGGTTTTTTTATGCTTCGCGCCATTGGCCGTGGACGCGTGCCTTGCTGCGCACGCGTTTTGCTTCCGTGCAGGCATACCGGTACAAACCGGCTTATCGACGGGGGGTGGCCATGTTTGACGTGATTCCTTACTGGATGTGGGTGGCGAGCCTGCTCGCCCTGGCACTCGTGTGCGGCGCAGCACTGGCGCCGCCTGAACCGCGGCGGCCGACCGGACTGCGGACGCGGCCTACGGCGCAGCGTACGAAATGACCGGTGCCTTGAAATCAAAGCGCTTCACAAGCGCTTGAAGCAGCGCCTCGCGGCCGGCGCGTGCGGCCGCATGTAACGTGACGTTACGTCGGTGACGTAACGCTCGAAGCGCTCGAAACGCCTTCCATCGCTCGTCGTCAGACGCTCGGAACGCAGGGAATTCTAATAATAATCAATGCCTTGCGAACCATTTCTCATGGTGCGCCACCACTGGCACGCAAGCTGCTTACTAAGACTCATGGGGCCGGATGAGCATCGCCGACGTGAGTTTTGCGGCGAGTCTCAGCCCGGCGGTTCCCAGACCATTCCAGCACCGGCCGACGAACCGGTGCTTAGCCGATGACGGCCTGCGCGCGTGGCGCGCGGCCTCGGTGGCCCCGTCGCCTATCCTCGTAAGGCGACGGTTTTGCCCGCACTCCATTGGAGTGCGGGCTATTTTTTGTGCGCGGGAATTGATGCGATCGGTAGATGCGGCGACGCTGAGGACGTTGCCGAGGCGGGGATTCAGGTGTCGGCGCGGCGCGGTCCGACCCACGGCAGCCGTTTGACCACGCCGGTAGCGAGCGCGGTGCCGACCAGAATCACGCCGCAACCTTCCAGCATGCCGGGCGACACGCTTTCGCCGAGGAACAGCGCGCCCCACAGAATGCCGAAAATCGGAATCACGAAGGTCACCGTGATTGCACGTGCCGGTCCGGCCACCGCGATCAGGTGGAAGAACAGCATGTACGCGACGCCGGTACACGCGACACCCAGCGCGATCACCGCCCCCCATGCATGCAGCGAGATCGGCGCGGCCGGCCAGTAGATCACGGCGAGCGGCAGCAAAACGATGGTGGCGCCGGTCATCGTGCCGGTTGCGACGGTCAATGCGTCGACGCCGGTCAGGTGCCGTTTCGTGTAATTGGCGGCGACACCATACAGCAGCGTGGCGCCGAGCGCGGCGCCGGCCGCGAGCGCGGTTGTCAGCGGCGTGGCGGCCGAGCCGTTCGGCGCGGCGATCTGATCCCACACCAGCATCAATACGCCGAGAAAGCCGATCACGAGACCGAGCGTGCGCAGCGCGCTCAGGCGATCGCGCAGCCATAGAAACGCGACGAGCGCGCCCCACAACGGCGTGGTTGCATTGATCACCGACGTGACGCCCGCCGACAGCGTCAACTCCGCATACGCGAAGAGACAAAAGGGCGCCGCCGAATTCAGGATGCCGACTACCAGCAGCGGAAAAGCCCGCGTGCGCAGCGTCGTTGCGGACTGGCGCAGCGGCCGTCGCGCGATCAGCACGATCGCAAGGAAGGCCGCGCCGATGCCGACACGCAGCGCCATCAGCGGCGCGACGCCGAAGTCGGTCACGCCGACGCGGATAAACAGAAACGACGCGCCCCATAGGGCGGCAAGGATCAGCAACTGCAACAGGTTTCCAGGATTCATTGTGGTGGCGCCGCGCGCGGTTGAGTCGAGACGCCAGCGCATCGTAGCAGCGCGATCGCGCGAAACGTTTCAGGCTGGGATGAAACGGCAAGATTCGGGAGACCAAAGGCGTCTGATCGTGTGATCGTAAGCGCAGTCGGGGTGCGCGCAAAGCGAGCAATTCTCACGCTGATGTGAGAAAAATTGCGATGAAAGTGAGGCGGAGCGGCGGGCAAGGCAGGCGTGACGGGGTGGGTAGTGGGTGCACGTGAATTTTATTGCGGCAGTGCACCACTTGCGCAAACCTCCCGGGCGAGACAACCGTACGGCCCAAAACAAACCGGGCGCGCCATCCGAAAAGCGCGCCCGCCGATGAACACACGCAGCATTCAGTGCGGAATCATCCCCTGCAAGAAGTTCTGCTGCAGCCAGACGAGCAGGCCGAGTATCACCGTCAGCAGAATCGAATGCTTGAAGGTCTTGGCGAACACGACGCCTTCCTTGCCTTTCAGGTCGGTGGTCGCCACCCCTGTCGAGATGTTTTGTGGCGAGATCATCTTGCCCATCACGCCCCCGGACGAGTTGGTCGCCGCCATCAAAATCGGGTTGAGGTTCAACTGGTTGGCGGCCACCACTTGCAGGTTACCGAACAGCGCGTTGCCCGACGTATCGCTGCCGGACAGGAACACCGCGACCCAGCCGAGGAAGGCGGACACCAGCGGAAAGAATGGTCCAACCGACGCGACACCGAGACCGAGCGTGTAGTTGAGGCCCGAGTAGTTCATCAGGTACGCGAGCCCGACGATCGTCGCCACCGTGAGAATGGCGATACGCGTCTGAACCCAGGTATCCATGATCGCCGCGCCGAATTCGCGCACGCCCGATCCCACCACGAGCGACGTGATGATGGCGGCCACCAGAATCGCCGTGCCGGTGCCAAGCGGCTGGAAGTCCCACACCGCGCTGTACGGCGTGTTGTACAGCGTAATGAAGACGGCTTTGTCGAGTCCCGGCCACGGCACTTTCACGTCGCCGATCAGGAAGATCTTCGTGATGGTCCAGACAATCACCACGACCGAGACGATGATCCACGGATACCAGCCCTGCCCGCCGCTGATCTTGCCACGCACCTCGCCGACGCGGTCGATGTTGATGGCGAATTTCGGATCGGCGGCGGGTTTCCAGACGCGCAGAAAGGTGATCGTCAGGACCAGCGACACCAGTGACGACAACACGTCGGTCAGGCTGTAGTTCACGTAATTCGACGCGACGAACTGCGTCAGTGCGAAGCTCGCGCCCGACACCAGCAGCACCGGCCACACGCGCAGCATGTTGCGAATGCCCGCGTATATGCCGATCACATAGAACGGCAGCAGGAGGGCGAAGAACGGTAGCTGGCGGCCGACCATCTTGGCGAGCGAGTCAGCGGGCAGGTGCGTGACCGCGCCGAGCACCGTGATCGGCACGCCCAGCGCGCCGAATGCGACCGGCGCGGTGTTGAAGATCAAGGTGAAGGTGAGCGCCTCGAGCGTCGGAAAGCCGAGCAGGATCAGCAGCGAACTGGTGATCGCGACCGGCGTGCCGAAGCCCGAGATTCCTTCGAGCAGCGCACCGAACGAGAAGCCGATCACCACCAGCACAACGCGGCGGTCGTTCGGCAGGTTGTCGATCATCCACATGCGGAACGCCGCAAAGCGGCCCGAGCGCTGCGAGATGTTGTAGAGCAGGATCGCCGCGAACACGATCCACATGACCGGCCAGCAGGCGAACACCGCGCCCGCGACCACCGAATCGACCGCGAGCCGCACCGGGAACTGCCAGACGAAGATCGCCACAATCAACGCGACGATCAGACCCGCGAGCGAAGCCTGCCACGCCGGCCGGCGCGCCCAGCCGAGCAACAGCAGCACGACGACGATCGGCAGTGCGGCGACGAGGAACGATGGCAATAGCGAATTGCCGACGGGAGTGAGTAGTTGGTGAAACATCGCGTCTCCTTCGTTGTTATTCGAACTCGACGCGGGACTACGCACTACCGGGCGCGTCGCTCTGGTCTGACGGATGGGCGTCGGCGGCCCGTCTGAAAGGCGCGCCGGGGCGCTTATTTAAACGAGTACTGCGTGTGGCAACCCCAAGCATAGAGCCCGGGCGCGGCGCGTCAAGAAGGGAAACTACGGGCGACGGGGACTTTAGCGATGGTGGCCATGGCCGCCCCACGAATAGCCGAAGCCGATCGACAGGGATGGCCCATACCAGCCGGGATAGCCGTAGTAAGCCGGATACACGGGCGGCGGATAGTAAGCGGGGTAGACCGGCGCAACATAGACGGGCGGCGGTGGTTGCGCGACCACATAGGCCGGCGGCAAGTATTGCGCATCGGCTTGTGCTTGTGCTGTCGAGCCGTTAGTCCCCACCGGCACTTCGCGTTGTACCGCAGCGGCGGGGACGGTAGTGTAGTAAGGGTAGTACCCGTACGGGTAATAGCCGTACGGGTAATAGCAACCGGACAAGGTCAAAACGCAGACCGCGCCGGTAAGCGCAATTCCCATCTGTGAAATGCGTGGCATGCGGCGTGGCAGCCGCTGGCTCGTCACGCTGAAGGTATTGATGACGCGGGACTTCATGACGCGCTCCTGTTTGCATCGGACGCCGCTGTCTGGGCGCCATGCCATGAGCTTACGCCGCGGTCGTCCGCGCAGGATTGCAAAACCGTAACGGCTTATTTCACGTCATTGCACAGCGTGTTTGAAGCGGCCGGCGTCATACCCTGGCCAGTCGTCGCGGCGCTTGCAGCCATGCGCGAGCCGCAGCCACGAGCGCGGCTCGCTTCACGTTATTTACTTGCCGACCTGATTGCCGATAATGCCGCCGGCCGCTGCACCGCCGAGAGTCGAAAGCGCGTTGCCGCCGATCGCCGCACCCGCCACGCCGCCGACGCCTGCGCCGATTGCCGTATCGCGCTGCCGTGTGGTCATGCCGTCACACGCCGAAAGACTCGCGACAATCGCGACGATCGCCGCGAGGGTACCGATCTGACGAATCGATTTCATGATTTCTACTCCAGTGGTTATTCGGAACAGGACAGGCTCGCGCCGTCCTTTGTTTGATCTTATCGCCGCAGCCCGTATCCAGATGTGTGCGCTTGTCAGCGAACTGTCGGTTTCGTAATCAAATGTTTCCCATGGAGCAGCATGCGCCGTGCCCGCTCTTGCAGAAACGCAAAAGCCCGCCGGTGGCGGGCTTTGACGCTGCAACGCAGCGGTTCAGGTGGTTCAGGCGGTTTGGGCGGTTTGGGCGGTTCAGCAGCGGGCGCGCGAAACTGCGCCCGCCTTTCCGACCCTTACTGTCGCTGATAAATTTCCGCGCCTTTCTTCATGAACTCGATCGACTTCACTTCCATGCCTTTGCGCAGCGCCTCGTCGTCGGTGACACCCTGTTGCGCGGCGAACTCGCGCACGTCCTGGGTGATCTTCATCGAGCAGAAGTGCGGACCGCACATCGAACAGAAGTGGGCGACCTTCGCCGAGTCCTTCGGCAGCGTTTCGTCGTGGAATTCGCGTGCCTTGTCCGGGTCGAGACCGAGATTGAACTGGTCTTCCCAACGGAATTCGAAACGCGCCTTCGACAACGCATTGTCACGCACCTGCGCGCCCGGATGGCCCTTTGCCAGATCGGCCGCGTGCGCGGCGAGCTTGTACGTGATGATGCCGGTCTTGACGTCGTCCTTGTTCGGAAGCCCAAGGTGTTCCTTCGGCGTGACGTAGCAGAGCATCGCCGTGCCGAACCAGCCGATCATCGCCGCGCCGATGCCCGAGGTGATGTGGTCGTAGCCGGGGGCGATATCGGTGGTCAACGGTCCCAGCGTGTAGAACGGCGCTTCGTCGCACCATTCCAGTTGCAGGTCCATGTTTTCCTTGATCAGCTGCATCGGCACGTGGCCCGGGCCTTCGATCATCGTCTGCACGTCGTGCTTCCACGCGATCTGCGTGAGCTCGCCGAGCGTTTTCAGCTCGCCGAGTTGCGCTTCGTCGTTCGCATCGTAGATCGAGCCGGGACGCAGACCGTCGCCGAGCGAGAAGGCCACGTCATACGCCTTCATGATTTCGCAGATGTCTTCGAAGTGCTCGTACAGGAAGCTTTCCTTGTGGTGCGCGAGGCACCACTTGGCCATGATCGAGCCGCCGCGCGACACGATGCCGGTCATGCGTTTTGCCGTCAGCGGCACGTATTGCAGACGCACGCCCGCGTGGATCGTGAAGTAGTCGACGCCTTGTTCGGCCTGTTCGATCAGCGTGTCGCGGAAAATTTCCCACGTCAGGTCTTCCGCGCGGCCGTTGACCTTTTCGAGCGCCTGATAGATCGGCACCGTGCCGATCGGCACCGGGCTGTTGCGGATGATCCATTCGCGCGTTTCGTGGATGTGCTTGCCGGTCGAGAGATCCATCACCGTGTCGCCGCCCCAGCGGATCGCCCAGGTCATCTTGTCGACTTCTTCGCCAATCGACGAAGTCACCGCCGAGTTGCCGATGTTCGCATTCACCTTCACGAGGAAGTTGCGGCCGATGATCATCGGCTCGCTTTCCGGGTGGTTGATGTTGTTCGGGATGATCGCGCGGCCGCGCGCGACTTCTTCGCGCACGAATTCAGGCGTGATTTCCGTGAGGCCGTTCGGACCGAACGCGCTCGCGCCGAACGCCTGGCCCGGATGCTGGCGGCCCATCATTGCCGCGAGTTTTTCGCCGTTCGGGCCGCTTGTCTTCAGGCTTTCCAGATACGCGGCGCGCTGCTGGTTCTCGCGAATCGCGATGTATTCCATTTCCGGCGTGATGATGCCGCGACGCGCGTAGTGCATCTGCGAGACGTTCTTGCCGGCGATGGCGCGGCGCGGCGTGCGGTGCAGGCCCTGGAAGCGCAGATCGGCGGTGGCGGTATCGGCGGCGCGTTCGCGGCTGAAGTCGCTCGTGAGGCCGGTTAGCGCTTCGGTGTCGCCGCGTTCTTCGATCCAGCGCTGGCGCAGCGCCGGCAGACCTGCGCGAATGTCGATCTTTGCGTCCGGATCGGAGTAGGGGCCCGACGTATCGTAGACGAAGACCGGCGGGTTCTTCTCGCCGCCGAAGCTATCCGGCGTATCGGCCTGGGAGATTTCGCGCATCGGCACGCGGATATCGGGGCGCGAGCCGCTCACGTAGACCTTGCGGGAATTCGGCAGGGGGGCGACAGCGGCTTCATCGACGTGAGCGTCGGCGGAAAGAAACTTCGGATTGGCGTTCATGCATATCTCCTGTGTCGACCAGAGTTGACGCTTTAGCATCTTGCTCTGGTCCCATGCAAAGCAATGTGGGGCCGCTAAGCAGGAGACGAGATGGAAGTTGTCGGATTCGCGAGGGATGAAACGGTAGACCTGGGTGCGAAATCCGTACGCTTCCCTGCGCTGGCATTATCCAGATCAGGTTCAAAGGGTATTTCTCACCCACGCAACACGGACCTCCAACCTCCGTGCGACGCAGGACCCCCGCGTTAGCAGCGCACACGATACACCGGCCGGACGCTGCTTGGCAACCCGTCCTGAAATTATGAGTGGCGGATATAACACCGGTCAGTTGCGGACTATTCTTATGTTGATTGGGCTGCCAGGCTTGATGCGGTGCAACAGCGGCGGTGCAACAGCGGCGGTGCAACAGCGGCGGTGCAACAGCGGCGCGCCGCGAAAGCGCGTTCGTGTTTGTTTGAGTTTGTGGCTTACAGCGTGAAATCGTCGGCGGCTTCGGGTTGAAACAGGATCTGTTCGAGCTTCAGCACTTTTTCCGTACCGCTTGGCGGCGTGAAGCGGATGCGTTCGCCGCGTTTGGCGCCGAGCAAAGCGAGGCCGACCGGCGAAAACACGTTCAGGCGGCCCTGCGCGAAGTCCGCGTTGGGCGGATAGACGACCGTCCAGGTCATGTGCTCGCCGCTGGTTTCGTCGACTAGCGTAGCTTGCGAATTCATCGTGACGACATTCGCCGGAATGTCGCGCGAGTCGACGATGACGGCGCGCTCCAGGACGTCGTCGAGCATGTTTTGCAACCTGGCGTCGGCGCCGGGCGCGGCCGCGTGCTTTTCAAGGCGGGCGACGTCGAGTTCGGTGAGGTAACAGGTTTTCGTCTTTTTCATGACGGGTTCTCCAATTCGATCTGCATGTAACGGGACAGCGTGCGGATGAGATCGGCCCGGAGCCCGACGACGAGGCTCCGGTGAAGGGGGAGCAGCGTTCAGATCGGGCGCCGGGCGGCGGGAAGCGGGAGCGTTCGGGGCGGCTGGCCGAGGCGACGCGGCGATACGTCCGCGCGTGCGCACCCGGTTGCGCGGCGCAGGCGCAAGCGGGTGAAGACACGGGAGATCGGAAAACGCATCGGGGACCGGCGGACAAAGAAGGAAGTTCAGGTGAGCGCCGGATGTAAGCGAAATCGGCGCAATCGAAAGGTGAATGCTAGCACGAGCTGGGACGTCTCTTTGTTCGGTGCTGGGTGCGGGCGGGGCGGTAGAGGTGTTTCTCGCTGCTGCGCGTTAAAGGGCGCCGCGGCCTGTGCCGTTATCCCGTTGGTAGGGGAGGTTGCCGCCCGGTAGCGCGATGGGTGGCATTGATAAGCGCGATGCCGTTTTGAGACGACGTAAGGGGATGTGCTGATGAAAACGAGATCATGGCGATTCGGAGCGCTGACCACGGTGGCGGTGATGGCCGCAATGTTTGCCGGGCCGACTGTGGCGACGGCATCGAGCGGTGGGACGATTGCCTTTTCGGGGGCGATTGTGGCGCCGCAGCTGGAGATTTCTGCCGCGCCGGCCGCGGGCGTTGGCTTGACTGGCGCGCAGGTTAAGCATGGGGCGTCGGCAGTGACGCTGACTTTCAATGCGCCGCCGGGGGTGGCGACTGGTGCTGATGTGGCCTTGCAGGTGAACGGCGGCGCGGCGGCGCGTGATGATGCGATTGCTGCGCGGTTTGTCGATCGCGGCGGGCGTGTTTTTGCCGCTGCGCGGGATGGGCATTATCGGGTCGGCCGCGATGGTGGGGTGTTGTCGCTTTCTGCTAGGAAGGGGAATGGCGTGGGCGCGGAGACGCGGGTGATTGTTGTTGTTAGCTATGATTGATTGCCTTTGGCGGCGGCATTTGTCTGTGTGCCTACGGCGGTGGCCTTTCCTTGAATTGATATTGGTTTATTAGCGTTCCCCCTGTGCGGGGGGCACCTACTTTTCTTTGCCTGCCGCAAAGAAAAGTAGGCAAAAGAAAGCGGCTCAAACCGCTAGCTCTGAAGCGGGTCCCCTGGCCTGGAGGAGGCAGTGGAGCATCTGGAATCGGTGTTCTCGCGCACTCCGCGCTGGTGACAAGGCCGTCATTCTTCCGGCGGCGCTGCGCGCGCCGTAGCGGTACTTCACAAAACCGCCCGCTGTTTTTTTCGCGGGCGTTTCGCTTGGTGCGGTGGCGCGCAATTGCACCATCCGCAGCAATATTCTGCGTCTCGCCGTTTTAATCGCCGGGTGTCACTCTTTCCGCAAATCGTAAATTACTTCGGCGCCCTGCCGAGGCGAAGCCGATGGCCCCCACCAAACCAAAGCGAAGTCCCTGGTTTCCCTGGCAGACCGTTCCGGCGAGCACGCAGTGCGAGGCGGGAAGGATGATGCGGGAAGCGCGTACGCTCCATCGGTTTTGAGAAGCACCGCTGCGGCGCGCGCAGCGCCGCCGGAAGTATGACGGCCTTGTCACCAGCGCGGAGTGTGCGAGAACACCGATTCCAGATGCTCCACTGCCTCCTCCAAGCCAGGGGACCCGCTTAAGAGCTGGCGGTGTAAAGCCGCTTTCTTTTGCCTACTTTTCTTTGCGGCAGGCAAAGAAAAGTAGGTGCTCCCCCGCACAGGGGGAACGCTAATAAACCAATAACAAAACAAGGAAAGGCCACCGCCGGCCACCGCCGCAGGCGTACAGACAGAAAGCGCCGCACGGGCAGAAGAAAGCGCCATACGGAGCAGAAGAAACCGAGAAAAGGCCACCGCCGAAAAAACACAGAAGAATGCCGTCGCCAAAGACAAAAAAACAAAGCCAAACCCCAACACCACAAGGCGCACAATAAACAACACCAGCCACGGAAGGTGGCAAAACACCAAAACCCAATCGCACGCCAACCACCCCGTGCAATGAGCACAAACCCCCTCCCGAGGCGCGCCCAAAGAAAAAAACAAAAATATTATCTAACCGGTTGTCATAACCGGCCCCCACCTTCGACAAACGTGCAGATCCAGATGGAGCACGCTATGCAAACTGCACCGACCCGCCGAGCCAATCGGCCCTTCACGCGAGCGATCGCGCTAACAATCGCGTTGGCAACGCTCGCCGCCAGCGGCCTGGCACAAGCAGCCACCGCAATGTGCACGTCCCACAGCCCATCCCACCGCGTAGCGCTAGTGGAGCTTTACAGCAGCGAAGGCTGCAACAGCTGTCCTCCAGCCGACAACTGGCTGAGCCAATGGAAAAACAGCGACGCCACCCAAAGCATCGTGCCCTTGGCACTACACGTCGACTACTGGAATAGCCTGGGCTGGACCGACCGCTTCTCGCAGCATCGTTTCACCGAACGTCAGCAAACCCTGACTGACCTGGCCGGCGGCCACACGATCTACACGCCCGAAATCTTCGTATCAGGCCGTGAGCTACGCAGCTGGTCGCAACAGCCCAGTTTTCAGAGCCGAATCGAGAAGGTCATAGCCGAACCGGCACAGGCCAACGTCGCCCTGGAACTGAAACCGCAAGCGACGGGCGCATTCAACGTCAACGCACAATTTACCGCCAAAGCGGCCAACTTCGCGACCAAACCCGCGGACACGCTAAACGCTTACATAGCAATCTATGAAAACGCGTTGACCTCACAAGTGCGCGCCGGCGAAAACAGCGGCGTAACCCTGCATCACGAAAGAGTGGTACGGCAATGGATCGGCCCAGTGCCGCTGGTAGCCGGAACCGCGCAAATCCACCGCGACATCCGTATCGACGACGCAGACGTCAGCACCACCGCATCGGCCGACCGTTTCGGCGTAGTCGCCTTCGTCGAAAACGCCGCGACCGGCGACGTATTGCAAGTGGCCGAACTGGCCGCCTGCCATTGATCGCGCCGCGGCTGCCACGCCTCTATTCAACGGAGATTCTCATGGCAACCCCTCACACACTAAGCAAAACCGCGCCGCCCGCGGCGCCGCTCAGCAGCACGATTCATCCGGTGTGGGTGCGTGTCACGCATTGGCTCAACGCGCTGGCGGCCATCGTCATGATGCTGTCAGGCTGGCGCATCTACGACGCCTCGCCGATCTTTCCAGGCTTCACCTTTCCGCCGGCGATCACCCTCGGTGGCTGGCTCGGCGGCGCGCTGCAATGGCATTTCGCGGCAATGTGGCTGCTGGTCTTCAACGGCCTGCTGTACCTCGCGCTGAACCTGATAAGCGGACGTTTCGTGCGCAAGTTCCTGCCGATTTCACCGCGCGCCATCCTGCACGACTTCATCGCCGCGCTGACCGGCAAGCTCTCGCACGCGGATCTGCGCGTCTACAACGCGGTGCAGAAATTCGCCTACCTGTTCGTCGTCTGCGATCTGATCGTGCTGGTGCTGTCGGGCCTCGCGATCTGGAAGTCGGTGCAGTTCCCGCTGCTGCGCGAATTGATGGGCGGCTACGACAACGCGCGCATCGTGCACTTCTGCGCGATGTCGCTGATGGCCGCTTTCATCGTCGTGCATCTGGCGATGGTGGCGCTCGTGCCGCGCTCGCTTCTCGCAATGTTGCGCGGACGCTAAGCAAAGCTTAAGGACATCCAATCATGAAACCCGCTAACAAACTCGACCGCGAATCGATCCTGATCGACGCACGACGCGAACTCGCGATGCCGTCGCGGCGGCTGTTCGGCAAACGGCTGCTGACACTCGGCGGACTGTCGATGCTGACCGGCTGCTCGCTGACCGACGACGAATCGGTCAACAAATTTCTGATGATGGTGTCGCGCCTGAACGACCGCGCGCAAGCCGCGCTGTTCGATCCGAAGCAACTCGCGCCGACCTACACCGAGGCGCAGATCACGCGGCCGTTCCCGTTCAACGCGTTCTACGGCATCGACGAGGTGCCCGAGGTCGACGCTTCGGACTACAAGCTGAAGATCAGCGGCCTTGTGACCGGCCAGCGCGTCTGGACCTTGCCCGAGTTGTACGCGCTGCCGCACGCGGAGCAGATCACACGGCATATCTGCGTGGAAGGCTGGAGCGCGATCGGCCGCTGGGGCGGCACGCCGTTCGCCGACTTTTTGCGGCGCATCGGAGCGGACACCAATGCGAAGTATGTCGGCTTCAAATGCGCCGACGATTACTACGAAAGCATCGACATGCCGACCGCGCTGCATCCGCAAACGCTCCTCACGTTCTCGTACGACGGCGAGCGTCTGCCCGCGAAATACGGCTTTCCAATGAAGCTGCGCATGCCGACCAAACTCGGCTACAAGAATCCGAAGCACATCGTCGAGATGTTCGTCACTAACACGTATCCCGGCGGCTATTGGGTCGACCAGGGCTACAACTGGTTCGGAGGCTCCTGACGCGCGCGGGTCGGGTCTGAAATCAAATGCGCGACCCCGAGCGGCAGAAGCTTCGGAAATACGCCGGCCCAGGCCGGTTCTGATTCATCCACAACAAACGGAGTTACCCCATGAAAAAATTCGCAATCGCAGCAATGGCCGTCGCCCTCCTGACCAGCGGCGGCGCCGCGTTCGCGCAGGCAAGCGGCGCGATGTCAAACGATTCGATGTCGAAAGACACGATGTCGAAGGACACAATGTCCAAAGACAGCATGTCGAAGGACAACATGAAGAAGGACACGAAGAAGCACGACAAGATGAAAAAAGGCAGCGATGCGATGAAACCCGAAGCGTCGGGCGCCATGGGCAACTGAGACATCGCGCGATGCTGATCACATAGCGCGAACGCGGCACGTCGGAGCACGTGGCAGCACGTAAAAGCCGGGGAGACGCCCCCGGCTTTTTTGTTGCAAGTACACCAAAAAGTTACGATTCTTTCAAGCGGCGCGGTGTGCGCTTACTGCATAATGCGACGTCGCGCCAGACGTTTGGCGCGTGTCAGCCGTGGCTCGATTCCTGTCGAGCGCCGCGGCGTTGTGGCCCCATTGGCCATCTTTCGTCCTTCCGTTCCACCGACATGTCCGCCAGCCTCGCCCGTCAGACCGCATCGCCGATGCGGCGTCCGCCATCCCGCCACAGGGTCTTCAGCGGAGGCGCAGCGCCTCGAGCGGCATGGGCGGGCTGAACGCATGTCGCTGCAATTTCCCAGCCTCTTCTCGCGTATTTCCCTACGCCTGCCGCGTGGTTTGGCCATCCGTTTGCCGCAGTCCCGCACCGGACAGATCGCGCTTGCGCTCGCCGTCGTCTATCTCGTGTGGGGCTCGACTTATCTCGCCGTGCACGTGGCGCTCGGTTCGTTTCCGCCGTTGTTGCTCTCCGGCTTGCGCAACCTGTTTGCGGGGATCGGGCTGTTCATCTTTGCGGCGCGCCGCGACCCGGTCTGGCCGGGTTTCGCTGAAATCCGCAACGCGGGCATCGTCGGCACGATGCTGGTCGGCTTGTCGAGCGGCATGCTGGCCTACGGGATGCGCACCGTCGGCACCGGCACCGCCGCGGTGATGGTCGCCACCGTGCCGTTATTCGCGACGGTGATCGCGGCGGTGGCGGGGCGGCGGATCGCCAGGGGCGAGTGGTTCGCGGTCGGTCTCGGGCTGGTTGGGATCTCGATCCTGAGTCATGGCGACAACGCGCCGGGCTCGGCGGGCGGCAGCCTCGCGATTCTGTGCGGCGCACTGTTCTGGGCCGGCGGCGCGCATCTGGCCGGGCGGTTGAAGCTGCCGTCGGATCTGTTTCTATCGACGTCGTTGCAGATCGGCCTTGGCGGTGCAATGTCGACGATGGTCGCGTGGATATCGGGCGAACGGATGCTCGAGGTGCATTTTCTGCCGGTGCTGGCGTTCATCTACCTGATGCTGATCGGGACGATGACCGCGTATGTCGCCTATGGCTTTCTGATCCGGCATACCAGTCCGATCATCGCCAGCAGCTGCATGTACGTGAATCCGGTGGTCGCGGTGGCGCTCGGCGCGCTGCTGCTCGGCGAGCCGGTCACGCATTCGACGGTGATCGCCACAGTGGTGATTCTGGCAAGCGTGGGTCTGTCTTTCTGGTTCGATTACCGGAAGAAGCGTCCCACTTGAGTCCCACTTGAGTGCCGCTTGAGTCCCGTTTGAGTCCCGTTTGAGGCGGGCGGCGGCCTGCCGTCCTTAGAGCGCCGCCGCGACTTCCGCGCCTTCGCGGATTGCGCGTTTCGCATCCAGTTCGGTTGCGACCCTGGCGCCGCCGATCACGTGATAGCGCGGACCGTTTGTCGCGTTGTTCACGGTGGTCGCGTTCGCCGTTTTGGCGGCATTCTTCCGCGCCGTGACCGGAAGCAGGTCGCGCAACGATTCCTGCCCTGCGCACACGACGATCGTGTCCACCTGCAGCCATTCTTCGACGCCTTCACGCGCAATCTTCAAGCCGCGCTCGTTGATCTCCAGATACGACACGCCGCCAAGCATCTTTACGCCGTTTCGCGCCAGCGTCGCACGATGCACCCAGCCCGAGGTCTTGCCGAGCCCCATGCCGAGCTTGCCCGCCTTGCGCTGCAACAGCCAGATCTCGCGGACCGGCTGCACTGGCGCAGGCGGCTTCAAGCCGCCGCGCTCCCGCACCGCGAGGTCGACGCCCCATTCATCGAGCCACGCATCGCGTGGTATCGGCAGCGGTTCGCCTGGCCGATGCAGCAGGAACTCGCTGACATCGAAGCCGATTCCGCCCGCACCGATCACGGCGACGCGGCGTCCCACCGGCGCACCGCGCAGCACGTCCACGTACGACAGCACGTTCGGCCCGTCGATGCCTGCGATTGCCGGCCGCCGCGGCACGATACCTGTCGCGATGATCACATCGTCGTAAGCGCCTGCCGCGAGCAGCGCCGGATCGACGCGCGTGCCGAGCCGCACGTCGACGCGATGCCGTTGCAACTGGCTCTGAAAATAGCGGATCGTTTCTCTGAACTCTTCCTTGCCCGGCACGCGCATTGCCAGATTGAACTGGCCGCCGATCGTTGCGCTCGCATCGAACAGCGTCACGCGATGCCCGCACGAAGCCGCGACCGTCGCCGCCGACAAGCCCGCCGGTCCCGCGCCGACCACCGCCACCGAACGCGCTGCCTGCGGACCGGAGACCGGCCGATAGACCAACTCGGTCTCACGTCCCGCGCGCGGATTCACCAGACAGCTTGCGCGCTGGTTCTTGAACGTGTGATCGAGGCAGGCCTGATTGCAGGCGATACAGGTGTTGATTTCGTGCGCGCGACCCTCGGCGGCCTTCAGGACGAACTCGGGATCGGCAAGCAGGGGCCTTGCCATCGAAACCAGGTCGCCCGCGCCCTGCGCGAGCAGTTCTTCCGCGACCTCGGGCGTGTTGATCCGGTTCGACACGATCACCGGCACCTGGACGGCGGCCTTCAGCCGCGCGCTCAGCGACGCGAAGGCCGCGCGCGGCACCGAGGTCACGATGGTCGGCACACGCGCCTCGTGCCAGCCGATCCCGGTGTTGAACATCGTCACGCCGGCGGCTTCGAGCGCTTGTGCGGCCTGCACGGTTTCGTCCCAGGTGTTGCCGCCTTCGACCAGATCGATCAGCGAGAGCCGGTAGACCACGATGAAGCGTTCGCCGCATACCGCGCGCACCTGCTCGACGATTTCGCGCGCGAGCCGCATGCGGTTTTCGATGCTGCCGCCATAGCGGTCGGTGCGCCGGTTGGTGCGAGGGCACAGGAACTGGTTTAGCAGATAGCCTTCGCTGCCCATGATCTCGATGCCGTCGTAGCCGGCACGCTGAGCGAGCCGTGCGCAACGCGCGTAGTCGCGCACCGTCTTCGCAATACCGGCCTCGCTGAGCGCACGTGGTTTGAACTTCGAGATCGGTGACTTGAGTGCCGACGCCGATACCACGAATGGCTGGTAGCCATAGCGTCCGGCATGCAGGATCTGCAAAGCGATTTTGCCGCCTTCTGCGTGCACGGCCTCGGTCAGCAGCCGATGATTGCGCAGGTCGAACACGGAATTCAGCGTGCCGCCGAACGGCAGCAGCCAGCCTTGCCGGTTTGGCGAGATCCCACCGGTCACGATCAGCCCGACGCCGCCTTTCGCGCGCTCGCGGAAATAGGCGGCCAGTTTCGGGTAATTCCAGAAACGGTCCTCCATGCCGGTATGCATCGAACCCATCACCACGCGGTTGGAGAGGCGAGTGAAGCCGAGATCGAGTTCGGCCAGTAAGTGCTGATAAGACATGCAGAGGACCGTGGAAGTATTGGCGTTGGATGCGGACGAACAATACACCGGTAATTGGGGCAACCTTCTGAGGGAAAATTCTAATCCTCTTGGGTTGTTGCTCCGTAAGGCATATTTCTTTGGTTTTTCCTTGTTGTGGGTGCCTGCGGCGTTGGACTTTTCTTCTGTGTACCTATGGCGTTGGGTTTTTCTTTTGTTATTGGTCTATTAGCGTTCCCCCTGTGCGGGGGGGCACCTACTTTTCTTTGCCTGCCGCAAAGAAAAGTAGGCAAAAGAAAGCGGCTCAAACCGCTAGCTCTTAAGCGGGTCCCCTGGCTTGGAGGAGGCAGTGGAGCATCTGGAATCGGTGTTCTCGCACATTCAGCCCTTGTGATAAGGCAGTCATACTTCCGGCGGCGCTGCGCGCGCCGTGGTGGTACTTCTCAACACCAATAGCAGATAGGCACCTCCGGCATCATCCTTCCGGCCTCGCACTGCGTGCTCGTCGGAACGGTTTGCAAGGGAAACCAGTGGGTGATTCTTCGTTCTGCGGGAGCCATCGGCTTCGCCTCGGCGAGGCGCCGAAATGGTTTGTGGTTTTCGGCAAAAGTAGCGCCCGGTGGCTAATACGGCGAGACGCAGGATATTGCTGCGGATTGTGCAACTGCGAGCCACTGCACCAAGCGAAACGCCCGCGCAAAAAACCGGCGGGCGGTTTTGTGAAGTACCGCCACGGCGCGCGCAGCGCCGCCGGAAGAATGACTGCCTTGTCACCGGCGCGGAGTGTGCGAGAACACCGATTCCAGATGCTCCACTACCTCCTCCAAGCCAGGGGACCCGCTTAAGCGTTAGCGGTGTGAAGCCGCTTTCTTTGCTTACTTTCTTTGCGGCGGCAAAGAAAGTAAGTGCCTGCCCCGCACAGGGGCGAAGCTAATAGACCACTAACAATTCAAGGAAAGGCCAACGCCATAGGCAAACAGACATAAGCGCCGAGCAGGCAAACAGCACAGGGGCGAAGCTAATAGACCACTAACAATTCAAGGAAAGGCCAACGCCATAGGCAAACAGACATAAGCGCCGAGCAGGCAAACAGCACAGGGGCGAAGCTAATAGACCACTAACAATTCAAGGAAAGGCCAACGCCGCAAGGCAAACAGACAATAAAGCGCCGCGAAGGCAAACCAATCACCCCAAAACCCTATCCCCGGCTGCAAGCCGCAAATGATTCCATGCTGCCAGCCCGGCAAAAACAAGCCCTGCAAGGCTAACCCCAATCCATCCAAAAGTCGGCCAAACAAAAGCGCCGACCCCCGACCCTATGGCTCCGCCAATAAAATAAGCGACCATATAAACCGTATTCACCCGGCTCCGCGCGTCAGGCTTCAGCGCATAAATCCTGGATTGATTGGAAATCTGCGCCGCCTGCACACCGACATCAAGAATGATCACGCCGATCACTAACCCAGCAATGCTCTTCGCCGATAAGGCAAACACGAAAAACGAAATCGCCACCAGCACGATCGACATCGTGATAATCGTCCGCGGCCCGCGTCGGTCGGAAAACTTGCCGGCCAGCGGCGCGGCAAGCGCCCCCGCAGCGCCGACAATCCCGAATAACCCGGCGGCCTGCGGTCCAAGATGAAACGGTGCGCCCGCCAGCAACAACGCCAGCACCGACCAGAAAATACTGAACGCCGCGAACATCGCCGCGCCCGTCAGCGACGCCTCGCGCAACGCCCGATGCTCGACCACCAGATGCCACATCGAGACCAGCAGCTTGCCGTACGCCAGAGTCGAGGTGGGCTTGCTCTTCGGCAGACGCAGGATGATCACCACCGCCAGCACGAGCAGCGCGACAACGGAAGCGCCGAATACCGCGCGCCAGCCGAAATACTCGGCGACAAGACCCGCCGCGGTCCGGGCCAGTAAAATCCCGAGCAACAAGCCGCTCATGACCGTGCCGACCGCATGGCCACGTTCGGACGGCGGCGCCAGTTCCGCCGCGAACGGCACGGCCTGCTGCGCAATGGTGGCGAGCACGCCGATCGCGAGGCCCGCGAAGATCAGTACCGGCAGCGTCGGCGCCGCAGCCGCCACCACCAGCGCGACGCACATGCCCGCGATCTGCAACAGGATCAACAGGCGTCGATCGAACCGGTCGCCGAGCGGCGCCAGCAACAGCATCCCGGCCGCGTAGCCGAGCTGTGTCACGGCCGGCACCGCGCCGACCCACGACGCGCTGTCCGGAAACGACTGCCGGAAGTTGTCGAGCAGCGGCTGGTTGTAGTAAATGTTCGCGACAGCCACGCCTGCAATCGTCGCGAGCAGCAGCAACAGGCCGCGCAATGACCGGTCAGTGGATGCGGAAGAAGAGGTGTCGGAAGTGGACATGAGAAGAGCTATCGATGGACCGGCCCATGCGCGGTCCTCAAGCGTGCCGATCATACCGGAGCAGGGCGGATCGTGCTGACGGTCACGGTCTGCGCTTACGAGCCGCAAGCAATGCGCCGGTGGCGCTGACCCGTCCGCGCAAAAATGAGATGGTCGTTCGCTTTCCGTTCGTAGAATCGTCACGCGCTAAAGGACTCATCACGTAACGGACTGCATGACAGTAACAACAAAACTAACAAAACTCGAACCGAAGGCCTTCGGCGGCTGGCTTCTGGTGGCCTTGCTCTGCCTCACCGCATGGGCGCTCTCGACCGCGATCGCACTGCGCGATCCACTCAAACTGATGCTCGAATGGGAGCTGCTCGCGGTGTTTGTGCGGCCCGACACGCACGGTTGGTATCGCACCGTGATCACGGCAGTCGGCTTCGACGTGATCATCGGCGCGTTTATCGTGGCCGGCGCGGGCTGGCTGTCGTTGCTCGCGCGGCGCAAATCGGCGCGCTTCCCGGTTCAGGTTCAAGCCTGGCTGTTCGCGATCGTCGTCATGCGGACCGGCGCCTACCTGCTCGGCGACTCTATGAGCTACGCGATCGGTATCGACATCGCGATGCCGTTCGACGGTTTCATCCAGGCCGTTGTCGCCGCCGCGCTCGGGATACCGTACTTCAGGCTGTCCCGGCGCGTGCAGGCTACCTTCGTCGTCAACTGAACCGGCAACGCCGTCAGTCGATCAACTCGCCTTCAGGCTCGTAAAACGGATACGGCCCGTCGGCGGCATCCACATACGCATGATGCGTGACGATGCCGGTCGCCGGGTCGTAGCGATGCAGCGCGAACGCAGGCGGCTCCATCACGAACGCGGAGGGCCCGTTGTCGCGCAAGTCGAGCACGACCTGATGCGCGGGCGCCGGCACCGCTGACGCAATCGTGCCGCCAAAGCGCACGAACATCGGCCGATGCACATGTCCGGAAATCACCCGCTCGACGTTCGGATAACGCGCGATCAACGCGGCGAGTTGGTCCGCCGCGGCCGGATCGAGCCGCAGTTCATCCATATGCGCGATCCCGCACACGAACGGCGGATGATGCAACGCGACCACCGTGGGCTTGCCTTGCGCTGCATCGAGTTGCGTCGCGAGCCAGGCGAGCCGCGCGTCGCACAGATTGCCGGCGCTTTGACCCGGCACCGTCGAATCGAGCGCGATCACGCGCAGCGGACCGACATCGACCGCGTATTGCACGAACTCGCCGCCGCCTTGCAACTCCGCGCGTTTCGGGAACGCCGCGCGCAACGCGACGCGCTCGTCGTGATTGCCGACCAGCAGGTAGTAGGGAATCTCGAGCGGCGCGAGCAGCGTCTTGAGGTGTTCGTACTGCGCCGGATCGCCTTGATCGACCAGATCGCCGGTCATGATCACCGCATCGGGACGCGGATCCAGCGCATTGAGCGCGGCGATACAACGTGCAAGGTAGGCGCTGGTGTCGACGCGCCGATAGGCCAGCGCGCCGGGCCGTTTGATGTGCAAGTCGCTAATTTGAGCCAGCAGCATGGGGATGTCCTTGGTTTATAGCGCGCAAAAAAATGCGATGCGAGCTTGTCACGATAGCGCGATCAGCGCGTCCTGCGCGAGCGAAATGCCGACCGGCGTACCGCGCGCCAGCTCGATGCGGCCCGCGACGTCGATCAGCAACGCGTCCGGTGCGGCGCCGCCGATTGTCAGCCGGGTGCGCTCGCCGAGAAACGCCGTGCTTTCTATGTTGCCGCGCAAGTGGGCGCTCGCCGGGTCGGCGAGATAGGCATCCTCGGGACGGAAGAAAAATTCGTACGTGTCGCTGCTCGCGTGGACACGGTCGGACGGAAGCGGCACGGCGCCGCCGATCGTCGTCAACAGGCCGGCGCGGCGCTCGCCCGCCAGCCGGTTGATCGTGCCGACGAACTGCGCAACCGTCCGGTTCGCGGGACGATAGTAGATGTCGCGCGGCGAGCCGATCTGTTCGATGCGCCCGGCGCTCATCACGACGATCCGGTCGCCGAGTTCCATCGCTTCGGCCTGATCGTGCGTCACGTAGACGGTCGTGATGCCGAGTTCGCGCAGCAGCGTATTCATCTCGCTGCGCAAGGTGTCGCGCAGGCGGGCGTCGAGTGCGGTCAGCGGTTCGTCGAGCAGCAGCACGCGCGGCTGCACAGCCAGTGCGCGCGCCAGTGCAACACGCTGACGCTGGCCGCCGGAGAGCTGGTCGACCGGTTTGTCCGCGTGGGCCGTGAGACGCATCATCGCGAGCAACTCGTCGACCCGTTGCCGTGCGGTCTCAGCCGGCACGTGCTTGATCTTCAGTCCGTAGCCGACGTTGCCGCGCACGCTCAGGTTCGGAAACAGCGCATAGCTCTGGAACACCATGCCGACCTGGCGTTTTTCGATTGGCAGCGCGGTGACGTCGTCGTCGCCGAACGCGATCCGGCCGCCGGCGTCGGGTGTTTCGAGACCCGCGATCATGCGCAGCGTGGTGGTCTTGCCGCAACCGGACGGCCCGAGCAGCACCAGCGTTTCACCGGCGCCGATGTGCAGATCGAGCGGTTCGAGCACGCGGGTGCCGCGAAATGTTTTCGCGCATTGCGTGAGCGTGATGGGAACGGAGGCGAGTTTCATGGCGTTGACGTCGGTATAGGCTTCGAACGGGAGGCAGCGACGCGCTTTTTCGCCACGCTGCGCTGGCCGGTCGCATCGACGCCGAGCCATTGCATCGCGACGAGCAAAGGCATCGTCATGATGAAAAACAGAATCGTGTACGCGCTGCCGATTTCGATGCGCAGCGATGCGTAGGTGTCGGCGAGGCCGACCGGCAGCGTCTTGGTATCGGGCGTGTGCAGCATCCACGTCAGGTTGAATTCGCCGATCGACAGCGTCAGCACCGCCAGCGCACCGGCGACAATGCCCGGCCGCGCATTCGGCAACACGATCGTCACGAAGCGCTGCAGGAAGCTCGCGCCGAGACTGGCCGCGCCTTCTTCGAGGGTGCGCAGATCGCTGCTTGCGCAAACCGCCGCGACGGCGCGGACCATGAACGGCAGCGTGAACACCACATGCCCTACGACGATGAACGCGACGCTCATGCGGAACATCGTAAAACCGCCGTAGACCACCAGCAAGGCGAGCGCCGAAGCGAGCCCGGGCAGCGCGATCGGCAGCACCAGAAACTCTTCGATGATCCGCGACAGACGCGTTTTGCTGCGAGCCAGCACATAGCCGGCAGGCACGCCGGTCACGAGCGTAATGAGCAGGGTCATGGCCGCCACTTCGAGCGACAGAAACACCGAGCCGTGATATTGCGTCCACACTTCGATCAGCCAGCGCAGCGTGAGTCCGCTCGATACGCCTTTGAAGTAGTTGACCGTGAGTCCGGCCACGATCGACATCACGACCGGCACGATCAGAAACGCGCACAGCAGCAGCGTGACGAGCCATTGTCCGGCTGCGAGCAAGGTGCGCGAGCTCGGCAACCTGAGCCGTGAGCGCCGCTTCGCGCCGGGATGGATTGGGGCGGTGATCGAATTCATCGAGGTCTTGTCATCCGGTTTGGAAACACCGCTCACGCGCTGGCCGCGACGGCCGAGCCGGTCACGCTGCGCGCGAATGCCAGCACGAGCCACGTGACGATGCCGAGCACGATGGACAGGCCCGCGGCGGTCATCATGTTCGCGTTCAGCGTGAACTCGGTGTAGATGGTCATCGGCAACACGTCGATGTCGGTGGCGAGCGTGAAGGCCGTGCCGAACGCGCCCATCGCAGTGGCGAAGCACACGGCGCCCGCCGCGATCAGACCCGGCGACAGCGCGGGCAGCACGATGTCGCGCGTGATCCGCCACGGCGACGCGCCGAGCGAGCGCGCGGCTTCTTCGAGCGAGGCGTCGAGCTTGGTCGCCGACGCCATCACCGTGACGATCACGCGCGGAATCGAGAAGTACAGGTAGCCGAGAAAGAGGCCGCTCATCGAATACGCGAACACCCAGCGGTCGCCGGTCAGCTTCAACGACAGTGCGCCGATCAGGCCTTGGCGCCCCGCCAGCATGATGACCATGAAGCCGACCACCACACCGGGGAAGGCCAGCGGAAACGTCAGCAACGCGAGCAGCGTGCGCTTTAACGGAAACTCGCGGCGCGCCAGCAGCAAGCCGGCGATCACCGAGAGCACCAGCGTCGCCGCCGTCACCGCCGCGGACAACACGATGGTCGCACCGAGGCTCGACATGTAGCGCGGATTGGTCAGCATCGCGCGATAGGTCGCGAACGCGTGGCCGTCGCCGCTGATCTGCGCGAGCGCGCCCATCGGCAACAGCCAGAACGCGATGAAAACCGCCAGCGCCGGCGCGATCAACGCGATACGCCAGCGCAGCGGGAACGTGATGTCGTTCAATGCATCACCTGTAGATAACGCTCGCCGAAGCTAGACTGCTTCTCGGCCATCTTGCCGAAATCGACCGGCTTGACGTGTGCGTAGTCGCTGGCCGGCAGGAATTTCGCGGCGGTTTCTGGGCTCATCGCGTTGGCGCGCACCGGACGCAGATAGGCGTCGGCCCACAGTTTCTGGCCTTCGTCGGAGAGTACGAAATCGAGCACCTTCTTGCCGTTGGCATCGTGCGGCGCGCCCTTCACGAGACTCATCACATACGGCACCGAGATCGTGCCTTCCTTCGGAATCACGAACTCGACGTTCGCGTGATCCTTGTACTTTGCGCGGTAGGCGTCGAAGTCGTAGTCGAGCAGGATCGGAATTTCACCGGACATCACGCGCGCATAGGCGGTCTGCTTCGGCACGATCGGCGCGTTGGCCTTCAGCTTGCGGAACCAGTCGAGGCCCGGTTCGAAGTTGTCGAGCGTGCCGCCGAGCGCCTGATTCACCGCGACCGCGCCCGCATAGCCGACGAACGCACTCGACGGATCGAGGTAGCCGATCATGCCTTTGTACTCGGGCTTCAGAAGATCGGCCCACGAACGCGGCACCGGCTTGCCTTCGAGTGCGTCCTTGTTGACGAAAAAGCCCAGCGTGCCCGAGTGAATCGTGAACCAGTAGCCTTGCGGATCCTTCAGGTTCGCGGGAATGTCGTCCCAGTGCGCCGGCTTGTACGGCTGGATCACACCCTTGTCTTTCGCCTGGAAGGCCGACGACACGCCGAGATACACCACGTCGGCGACCGGGCTCTTCTGCTCGGCCATCAATTGCGCAATCGACTGACCGGAGTTCTTGTTGTCGAACGGCACGCGGATGCCGGTCTTTTGCTGGATCGCCTTGATCTGGCTTGCCCAGTCTGCCCATTCGGGCGGGCAGTTGTAGCAGATGGCGGTTTCGTCGGCGTGGGCGAGTTGCGGCGCGAAGATCACAAGCGCGGTGCTGACGATGGCGCAAGCCGACAGCGCGGCGGCCACGGTGCGATTGAGACGGTGCGAGAGGGGTTTGATCGGCGAAGCTAAGCGTGCTGAAGGGCGGATCACAGCGGGTCTCCAGGGGAAGAAGCGAGTGAGTGGTTCGAGGTTTAAGGGTGTTATACAAACGGAGTGATGCAAACGGGGTTATGCAAACGGGGTTATGCAAATGGCCTCGCGGCCGGCTCCGTGAAGCGCGCCGGCGAGGCTGCGTTCAGGTTCGAAATCGCCGCGATGGTGGCGCCTTCGCGCAAGGTGTGCGGCAAGGTCAGCGCGAGCGAGGTTTCACCGAATGCGTCGTATGTGCCGGTCACGCGGGCCAGCAACCGCTGCCACGCCGCGCAGCCGATCTCGCGATTCGGCGCGCAGACGCTCGCCAATGGCGGCGACAGCAGTTCGCCCATCGCGAGGCCGTCGAAACCCAGAATCGACATGTCGTGTGGAATTTGCAGACGCGCGCGGCGCAGGCCGCGCATCACGACCATCGCCAGCAGATCGTTGCTGCAGAAGAGGGCGGTCGGGCGGTTCGGGCCGCTCGTCAGATGCGCGAGCACGGACGGCGCCAGTTCGTCGGCGTTGAAATCGACCTCGAGCGCCGGCGCGGGGGTGAGGCCGGCCTGCTGCATGGCCTGCGCGTAGCCGAGATGCCGCTGGCGGGCGCGGTCGGAAGCGGCTAGCGTGCCCGCCAGCATCAGGATGCGGCGATGGCCGTGCGCGATCAGCATGCGCACGCCGTCGAAAGCGGCGAGGCGATTGTCGACCGAGACCGACGGGCGCCGCACCGTGTCGTTATGCATCAGCGTGTACAGCAGGCCGGCGCGGTCGAGATCGTCGAGCAGCGGATGCGTGTCCGCATCGGCGACCGTCAGGATCAGGCCTTCGACGCGGTGTTCGCGCAGCGTCTCGATGGCGTGGCGTTCGCGGTCGGCGTCGTACTGGGTGGTCATCAGCATCAGGCGGTAGCCTTGCGCCGACGCGAGATCGTCGATGCCTTGCAGGCATTCCGCGAACACCGGGTTGGCGAGCGTCGGCAGCACCACGCCGATGAGGCGCGTGCGCTCGCTGCGCAGTTGGCGGCCTAGCGGACTGGGACGGAAGTTGAGCGCGTCGATCGACTGACGTACTTTGTCGAGCGTGACCGGGTTGACGGTATGCGGCGCGTTGATCGCGCGCGAAACCGTGGCGATGGAAAAACCCGCGTGTGCAGCGACATCTTTGATCGTTGGGATCATTGTTTCCGCCCGAGATGTAAACGTTTTCGTCGGGGGGATTATCGGCAGTGTCTGTGACTTCCGGATGACGTTAAAATTGCGGCGTGCCGCCTGGGTCGCGGGTTGTTCGGCGCGGCTTCGTCCGGTTTGGTGCGCCCGCGGCACAATGGTAGAATCGCGTCCGCCCTTGCCGGGGTGATGAAATTGGTAAACATAGCGGACTTAAAATCCGCCGCTTCACGGCTTGCCGGTTCGAGTCCGGTCCCCGGCACCAGGAATTCTTCCCAAGGATTCCGTTGAAATCCAGAAACCCGCCATAGATTATGGCTTTGCGGGTTTTCTATTTCCCAGAGAGTCTGCACAGTTCCGTTGATATCTGGAGTATGTGGGGCATCTTAGGGGGCATGTTGGCGAAAAAGCCGACGTCCTTGCAAAAAATGCCTCCAGGAGTGAGGTCGGTCGGAAGCCGTGGACGTCAACGGGTTAAGCAGCGACCTGATTCAGATAGTCGCGCTGCGTGAATGCCACGGGCGACAGATAGTCGAGACGGGCCCGCGTGCGTTGCCGGTTGTAGAACATCTCGATGTATTCGCTGACTGTGCGCTTTGCCTGCCCGCGTGTCGTGAATCGCTGATGATAGACCCGTTAACTTTTTAGCGTTCCCCAAAACGATTCAATCGGCGCGTTGTCGAAACAGTTTGCCCGGCGACCCATTGACGTCTGCATCCGGAACTGGCCGACAAGCTCCTGGTATGCGTGAGCGCAATATTGACTGCCGCGACCGGTGTGGTGGATAAGGCCGGCTGGCGGACGCTGCGAGGTAACCGCGCGGAACAATGCCTGCATCACCAGATGCTTCGCCAGACGCTCGCTCATCGCGTAACCAACCAGTTCTCCGCTGAACAGGTCTTTCAGGCCTGCGAGGCATAGCCAGCCTTCGTCGGTCGCAATGCAGGTGATGTCACTGCATCACGCCTGATTCGGTGCAGTTACCTTGAAATTCCGGTTCAGCAGGTTCGGCGCCACCGGTAGGTCGTGCTTCGAATGGGTCGCCGCCTTGAATTTGCGTTTCTGCCTGCACTTCAGCCCAAGCTTTTTACGTAGCCTTTTTCTGCGGTGAACGCCGACCCGCACGCCTCGTTCCTCGAGGTGCCTCTGCAAGCGTTCGGGACCAAAGCGCTCATCTGTGCGCTGATGTATCGCGAGTACTTCGGCTTCGAGGCGTGGTTCCCGTTGTGCTCGCAACGACAGCGGCCGTTTGCGCCACGCGTAATAGCCGCTCACGGAAACACCCAGCAGCCGGCACATTGGTGGTACCGGGTAGTCCTGTCGCATCTGTTCAATCACGCCGTACCTCACCACGACGCCTTCGCAAAGTGCATCGCGAATTTTTTTAGTAAGTCGCGCTCCATCTTCACTTCGGCCAGTTCGCGCTTGATGCGCCCCAGTTCCGCTTCGATTTCCGTGAGTGGCTTCTGATGCTCTCCGACGCGGTCCAGTTCGCCGGCCTTCGCGGCGCGTACCCAGTTCGCCAGCGTCTTCACCGATATTGAAAGTTGACGGGCAGCCTCCGATATGCCGACACCGTCGGTCATTGCCAGCTTCACAGCCTCTTCACGAAATTCCTTCGTGTAGACAGCCCTGGGGATTCGATTCATATGTGCGTCCATTCCTGAATTCTACGGAATGTCGGCGTCTACTTTCTCCGGCCGCCCTCACCTGCAAACCCGTACGGCCGACAAGTTCCGCACTCGTGGATAAACCAACGAAATTTCGAAGAACTGCGATATCGGGGCGAGCAGTCCATCACTAATCTTTCGGCCTAGGGAAGCGGGGGAAGGTGTTCCACGCGACTTGCTATCACTAATTTACGCTGGCTTTTGAGGCGTCCGGTCGATCGCTCGCGTCACGGGCGATCGAATCGGCTTGCTGATTGAATGGAGATTGATAAGGGTCATGAAATATCTTGCGCTGTTGCTTGTAGCAGCCCTTGCGGGGTGTTCGTCGTCTTCCACGCCGTTAACTAACGATTATTCGATAAAGACGGACAGCGGTGTTCAGCGCTTCCGCGTAGCCTGTTCGGGGCTGTTGGGTGGGAAGGACGTCTGCCTGCGCAGGGCGAAGGCCATTTGCGGCGACCAGAGTGTCAGTCTGGTCGGTGCTCCGGAGCGTGACGCAGTGATATTCCAATGTGCAGCGCCTCAGTCTCCCGTGCGGAAGTGATCTGGCGGTTGTTGGCCTGAAGAGGCGGTAAGCCTGTCGACTTGATGAGAAATGGAAATTTTCGAAAATGAAAAGTATCGCTTTTGTTGTCCTGTTGTTTCTCGCTGGGTGTACCGTCTATTCGGGGCCTACCGCAAACATGCGACCGGTGGGCAATGGGCATGGTGACGAACAGGTGTATCAGGTCGAATGTACGGGGCTCTTTGAGGAGACCGGTTCCTGCCTGAGCAAGGCGCAGGAGATGTGCGCGATCCAGCCCGGCTCGCCGGCGCTTCACGTTATTGAGCAGATTGCACCGCGCGGTCGCACGCCGGATCGGCTTCTGTTCCGGTGTGAGGTTTCCCGAATGTCCGTCCCGGCTGCTGTGCCTGCTCCCGCTTCCGCGCCAGCCCCTGTTCAGTCGCCGGCGAAGGTATTGCTGCATGGCGACGCGCTGTTCGATTTTGACAAGTCCACGCTCAAGCCTGCTGGTCGGCGAGCGCTGGACAAGCTCATCACTGACGCGGGTGGAACGCGATTCCGCGTGGTTCAGGTCTCGGGCTATACGGACTCTATCGGCTCTGAGAGCTACAACAATGCATTGTCGACGCGTCGGGCACGCACAGTTGCGACTTATCTGCGGGAGCATGGATTGCAGGCGGATCGCTTCGTTGTGAATGGCTTCGGTAAGTCCAACCCTGTGGCGTCGAATGCGACGGATGACGGACGTGCGCAAAACCGACGTGTCGAGCTTGTTCTCGAGCAGAAATAAAGGTGGTGTCGGCGATCGGCTGATCTTAATCATCCGCTAGATGCTGATCGTGGTTCGAGGAGCGTGGGTGAAGGGATCGGCGATTTTGGGGGGCCGCAAATCGCCGGCGAATTCGGCGTGCGGGCTCTCGCCGCGGAAGCCGGATCGCCCCAAAGCAAAATTATGCCGACATGTGACCGCGCAGTCCGTTTCCCAGTGACTGCGCTGGGTTGGCCGTCTTCGACTCGTCCTCTCGTACCGAGCTAACGGATGGAGTCGCCTGATATTTCGAATAAATGCGATATCGGGCGCTGTTGTCTCTCGGTATCTTTCATGGTTTAGAGGAATTCGTTGGGCTGATGGCGGACTAGTGGCACGTGGTGGCGCCTTTGTATTCGGTCGCAGCTGGGTGGCTTCTAATTATCTGAAGGCGGTATCACTGACTTGGGTACACGTTTTCTGATCCTTTTGCTCATGTAGTAGTGCGAATTTAATAACGGTATAGGAGTAGAGGTTTGAACAAGATCTTCAAAACAGTATGGTGCGAAAAGACGCGTACCTGGGTCGCGGTGTCCGAAGAGGCGACCGGGCACCGCGGTGCGACTTCTAGCACTGTTGCGTCGGGCGGGAGTCAGAAAAAGCTGCTTCGCCTGTCGATGTTCGCTGTGGCATCGCTCTCCGCCATGGGCTTCGTTGGGCCGTTCCAGTCGAGCGCAATGGCGGCCAACAGCGCGTCGATGTGCGTCAATTATGGCGGTTCAGCTGGCGGCTACTCGGCAGGCATGACGATTTTTAATGTCTGTAACGATCCGGCGTCTTGGGCGGGCGGCGTGCAGGTGGCCGGCTCCGGGGATTGGGTGGGTCTCAATGCGGACGGCACGCAGGTCGTTGTGGACGGTACGAAGGGGGAAGTCTATTTCCGCCCCGGTGGCGAGACCGGAAACATTCTCACCATGTCGAACGGTACGGGCGGCGTAACCCTCTCTGGCCTGGCTGCGGGCATCAATGCTACCGACGCAGTGAATATGTCGCAGTTCACCTCGCTGTCGACTACGGTCGCCGGTTCGGGATTCGGACTGGTGTCGCAGGATCAGACTACAGGTGCACTCTCGGTAGGCGGGACCGCTGCAGGTGCCACGGTCAACTTCGCCGGTACACAGGGCAATCGCACGTTGACGGGTGTTGCAGCGGGCGTGAATCCAACCGACGCTGTCAACATGGGTCAGTTTTCGACGCTGTCGACCGCCGCAGTCGCGTACGACGGCGTTTCTCACAACCGGGTGACGTTGGGCGGAGTGGATCGCACGTCGCCTGTCATGTTGACCAACGTGGCCGCAGGCGTGGACGCTCTGGACGCTGTGAACATGACGCAGCTCACGACGCTCTCCACGTCGACTACGTCAAGCGTGGCTTCGCTTTCGACTGCAGTTATTACCGCGGGCATTGGTCTGGTCAGTCAGGATCAGGCCACGGGCATCGTTACCGTCGGCGCGAACGTCGGCGGCACGAACGTGAACTTCGCCGGCATTCAGGGCACACGCACGCTCTCGGGTGTGGCCGACGGTGTCAATGCGACCGATGCGGTGAACTTAAGCCAGCTCACCTCGCTGTCGACGTCGAACGCAAGTCAGTTCGGCTCGCTTTCCACCGCACTGAACACGGGTCCCGGGATTCTGGTACAGAACACCTCCACCGGCAATATCACGCTGGGCGCAAACATCGTCGGTACCAGCCTGAATATCGCCGGCACCCAGGGCGCGCGCACGCTCTCCGGTGTGGCTGACGGTGTGAATGCAACGGACGCCGTTAATGTTAAGCAGTTGACGTCCCTGTCGACCGTTACGTCCGCTGGTCTCGCTTCGACCGCTGGCGATGTTGCTTCCCTGTCGACCGCCCTCGGCACATTCAACGATAATCTTGCGTCGTTGTCGACGGGCGCTCCGTCGTCCGAAACCAGCAACGCGTCGCTGTCGACCGCTCTTGCAAGCACTGTCGACGATGTCACCTCGCTGTCGACCAGCCTCGGCGGGATTAACTCGAATCTGAGCAACGTCGGCAATAGCGTGACGAACCTGCAGACGGCGATGGCCAATGCCGTTGCGTATGATGACTCGGTCAAGGGACAGGTTACCTTCGGCGGTGTCGGCGCGACGATCCCTGTGCTGCTCAGGAATGTTGCCGCCGGCTCCATTTCTGCAGGGAGTACGGAAGCGATCAACGGTTCTCAGTTGTACGCCCTGCAACAACAGGCATCAGAACAGTTTGGCCTGCTAACCTCGGAATTTGCTTCGTTAAGTACGTCTGTGTCGACACTGCGGGACAGTGTTGCGTCCGGCAATGGCGCCACGTCGGGTAATAATTCCGTCGCGACCGGCGACAATGCGACTGCATCCGGCGACAACAGCACGGCGACCGGCGATAACTCGACCGCTACCGGTGACAACAGCACGGCGACTGGCGATAATTCGGCCGCTACCGGCAACAACAGCACAGCGAACGGTTCGAACTCCACGGCGTCGGGCGACAACAGCACCGCGAACGGTTCAAACTCCACGGCGTCGGGCGACAACAGCACGGCTGCCGGCGACAACTCGGCTGCGACCGGTAACAGCAGCACGGCGAACGGTTCGAACTCGACGGCGTCGGGCGACAGCAGCACGGCAAACGGTGCGAACTCGACGGCCTCGGGCGAGAACAGCACGGCGACTGGTGACAACTCGGCCGCGACGGGCGAAGGCAGCACGGCGACCGGCTCGAACTCGGCGGCGTCGGGTGACAACAGCACGGCGACGGGCGACAACTCGGCGGCGACGGGTAACAGCAGCTCGGCGGGCGGCGCGAACTCGACGGCGTCGGGCGACAACAGCACGGCGACCGGCGCCAACTCGACCGCAACGGGCGAAGGCAGCACGGCGACGGGTGAAAACGCAGCAGCGTCCGGCGACAGCAGCACTGCATCGGGTAACAACTCGGCAGCCTCGGGCAACAGCAGCTCGGCGAACGGTGCGAACTCGACGGCCTCGGGCGACAACAGCACGGCGACCGGCGCCAACTCGACCGCGACGGGCGAAGGCAGCACGGCGACGGGTGAAAACGCAGCGGCGTCTGGCGACAGCAGCACTGCGTCGGGTAACAACTCGGCAGCCTCGGGCAACAGCAGCTCGGCGAACGGCGCGAACTCGACAGCCTCGGGCGACAACAGCACGGCGACCGGCGCCAACTCGACCGCGACGGGCGAAGGCAGCACGGCGACGGGTGAAAACGCAGCGGCGTCCGGTGACAGCAGCACTGCATCGGGTAACAACTCGGCAGCCTCGGGCAACAGCAGCACGGCGGGCGGCGCGAACTCGACTGCCTCGGGTGACAACAGCACGGCGACCGGCGCCAACTCGACCGCGACGGGCGAAGGCAGCACGGCGACGGGTGAAAACGCAGCAGCGTCCGGCGACAGCAGCACTGCATCGGGTAACAACTCGGCAGCCTCGGGCAACAGCAGCACGGCGGGCGGCGCGAACTCGACTGCCTCGGGTGACAACAGCACGGCGACCGGCGCCAACTCGACCGCGACGGGCGAAGGCAGCACGGCGACGGGTGAAAACGCAGCAGCGTCCGGCGACAGCAGCACTGCATCGGGTAACAACTCGGCAGCCTCGGGCAACAGCAGCACGGCGGGCGGCGCGAACTCGACTGCCTCGGGTGACAACAGCACGGCGACCGGCGCCAACTCGACCGCGACGGGCGAAGGCAGCACGGCGACGGGTGAAAACGCGGCAGCGTCCGGCGACAGCAGCACTGCATCGGGTAACAACGCCGCAGCCACGGGCAAGAACAGCACGGCCAACGGTGCCAACTCGGCTGCATCGGGTAGCGGTGCGACGGCGACCGGCGAAAGCGCAGTCGCGTCCGGCGACAACAGCACTGCGTCGGGTAACAACGCTGCCGCCTCGGGCACGAACAGCACGGCCAACGGTGCCAACTCGATCGCATCGGGCGACACGAGTTCGGCTTACGGCACGAACGCAGCGGCATCTGGCGACGGTGGTACTGCGCTGGGTGGTAACGCCGTGGCCGCCGGCACTAACAGCACCGCAACAGGTACGAATGCTGTTGCCGCCGGCAACAAAAGTACTGCCACGGGTGCCAGCGCCGTTGCTTCCGGAACTGGCAGTGCTGCGTTCGGCGAGAGCGCCAGCGCAACGGGTGCGGGCAGTGCGGCAATCGGCCAGGGGGCTAAGGCGTCTGCCGCCAACTCTGTTGCCCTCGGCGCGGGTTCAGTTGCAAGTGAGCCGGATACGGTTTCGGTTGGCTCGCAGGGTAGCGAGCGACGCATCACGAACGTCGCGCCTGGTGTCAACGCAACCGATGCCGTCAACGTCGGCCAGCTCAACGGCGCGATGTCGGGTATGCAAGGCCAGATCAATTCGATGGCCCGTAATGCGTATTCCGGTGTGGCCGCCGCTACGGCACTGACGATGATTCCGGACGTCGACCCGGGCAAGACGCTGTCTATCGGGGTGGGGACTGGTAACTACAAGGGCTACCAGGCAACTGCTCTCGGCGGGACGGCCCGCGTCACCCAGAACCTGAAGGTGAAGGCTGGTGTGAGCTACAGCAGCGGTGGCACCGTTTGGGGCGCGGGTATGTCGTACCAGTGGTAATTGCCTCACTTGCCACCGGATCTGGTCGCTGACTAAGACGTTCTCCGGCCAGATCCTCCGGCTTGGGCCGCCGCATACTCGGTATGCGGCGGCATTTTTTTTGCGAAGCGATGTTCCGCGCGGAATTGTCCGGAACCTGTCTCCATGTGCTCTGAAACGCTCGTAGAATGAATGCAGCTGATTGCCATGGCGACAGGTTGTCGCGCCGGGAAACGAGTACTCACCGCAGCGGTCTGGAGTTAAGGTGGATATAGGAATATCCGTACGCCGGGAGAGGTCGGAATCTATGGTTGACGAAAAGTACCTACGCATTGGAATTTCCGTAGACACAAGCCAGCAGCATATCTGGCAGAACGGCCCGTACCAGAATGCGATCTTTCTCGCCGCGGCGTTTCAGCGGTTGCCCTTCGTGCGCTCGGTGACACTGGTCGATGTCGCGTGCGGGAGTGTAGCCGCCGCACCAGACACGGATATCGTCAGGCCACTTCCACTCGTCACTCCACAGCATGCCGCTGACGTGGTGGACGTCCTCATCGAACTGGCAGGCGCTTTTGATCCGAAGTGGCTGGAACTGATGCGGGCGCGGGGTAAAAAGGTGGTGCTCTATCAGGCGCGCGATTCTTTTACCGAGCTTGCCGAGCCGGCACTATTCGGGCGCCTCGCTGCAGTTCGCTGGGGAATCCGTTTTGACGAAATCTGGACAATGACAAAAGACCGGCCGTTCGAGTCGATGATGCGGACAGTGCACCGGTGCGAAGTGCACGAGGTGCCTTTCATGTGGCATCCGGAATTCGTGCGACAGCGAGCGAGACAGTTACAGGCACACGGACTTGAGTTCGGATATGGTCGGCAGGTGCAAGTCGCAGGTACTGCCAACAGCGTTCGAGTGGCCATTTTCGAGCCCAATGCTTCAGTGGTCCGAAACGCCAGCATTCCGATGCTGATCTGTGACGAAGCCTATCGGCATGACAGAACATCGGTGCAGGCCATGCACGTGCTGAACAGCCTTCATATGAAGGACCATCCGACAATGCTTTACCTTGCCAACTCGCTGGATATCGTACGCGAGCACAAGGCCACGTTCCATGGATTCCACGATGTCGTGAGCTTCATGCCGCAGTTCGCAGACGCTGTCGTCGCCCATCAGTGGCAAAACGCGCAGACGTATACTGCGCTGGACGTGCTGTACGGAGACTATCCTCTGGTCCACAACGCCGAATGGATGAAAGAGGCAGGTTACTACTATCCCGATTTCGACGTCATCGAAGGTGCGCGCCTGTTGAGGCAACTTGCCCATGATCATTCCAGGACCCTGACGGATTACAGCAGCCGATCAGCGAAGGTGTTTGAGCAGGTCGACCCTTTCCAACCGGGCACCCTTGCTGCATATTCGGCAAGGCTTCTACACCTGTGCCGCAGTGAAAGGAAAGGAGAGGCCGTATGACTTCGGCGTCCGTCAATTCAGTGTTTAGCCGAAAGCTGCGTGTTGGCGTTTCGATGCACGTGCGCGCCGGGGGGCAGTCGCTCTGGGAGAACGGCATTTATCAGAATTGCATTTTCCTGGTCATGCTCCTCATGCGTTCCCCGATCGTCAGCGAGACTTACCTGGTAGTCGACGGGGCGACCGCGAATGAAGTGAAATCGAAGGAATTTCTACGGGAGTCACCGGTGCCGGTTATCGGCATGAGCGACGCAGCGACGACCTTGGACGTCATGATCGAGATGAGCGCGCAGCTTAAAAAGGACTGGATCGTTTCGTTTCGCGAGCACAAGGGAAAGGTCGTGTCGATGCGCGTAGGAAATGATTATGTGATTGATGTTGAGCGCATGATCTTCGGCAAGCCGAACGGGATGCTCATTCCCGGTGAACCGTATGACGCCATCTGGACTCTGCCCCAATATGAAAAGATTGGGGCGCCATACTACGGAAGCGCCTTTCGCGCGCCTGTGCGGATTCTCGGACACTTGTGGAGCCCGGTTTTTCTGCAACGCGAGATCGCAAATCTCCCGTCCGGTTCGTCGTTTGGCTATCAGCCCGAGCGTCGTCGCTGGCGCGTCGGCATCTTTGAGCCAAATCTCTGCCTGGTCAAAACGAGTTTTATCCCGATGCTATGCTGCGAAGCCGCACATCGAGCCAATCCTGACTTTCTTGAATATGTCAGGGTCTACAACACGCTTGCCATGAAGGAAAACGCGACCTTCGGAAGCTTCGCCCGCAGCCTGGATATCGTGAAGCACGGCCTTGCCTCATTCGAGGGGCGTTTTCCGCTGTACCGCGTCGTGGCGTCAGACGTGGACGCGATCGTGTCGCATCAGTGGGAGAACGCGCAGAACTACGTCTATTACGAAGCGCTTTTTGGTGCCTATCCGCTCGTTCACAATTCTCATCTGATTGGCGATTGTGGTTACCGTTACCATGATTTCGACTGCGAGGAAGGCGCGCTGGCACTGCAGCGAGCGTATATGGAACATGATACCAATCTCGATCACTACCGGCGAACCGCAGGCGAATTCCTGCGCGGACTTGCGCCGGAAAACGACGCCAATGTGCGAGCCTATACCGAAGCGATCGCTTCGCTCTACGACGAGCCCTGACGATCGCCTCGGATCGCGGAGCGAGCTTCGCGCACGGATGGCAGACGCCAGCCCCTTGTCTGATGCGGCTGCCGACGAGCAGGCAGGGCGGTTCGCGGCGGACTGTTGGCATTGGGTATCCGCGCCGTCAGCGCGGGAATGGATTGCTAGATGAAAAAGTTGAAAATCGGTATCACGATCGGATTGCATCATCCGGCAGAAACCCTCTGGAATAACGGGATCAAGCAGAACGCTGCATTTCTCGCCCTGGCGTTGCGCAACTGCCCGAACGTTGAGAGCGTCACGCTCGTCAATACGACGGCGACGCCCATCACCGATGCGTTGCCGTGGAGCCTCGAGCAATTTCCTACTGTCGCTTTCGATGTGGCGAAAGATGTTGTTGACATCATGATTGAGCTCGGCGGCCAGATCGACTGTAACCAGACCGATTACCTCAAGGCGAGAGGCGCGCGCCTGATATCGTATTGCTGCGGATCTGAGTATGTCCTTGCGATGGAGGCTGTCCTGTTTCGCAAGTCTTTATGGGGACCGCACCTGTTCGTCAACCAGCGGTATGACGATATCTGGGCCGTTCCTCAGGTCGCTGGGCTGAACCTGCCTTATTTCGAGGTGATCCGCCGGAAAAAAGCCCGCGTGATTCCATTTGTATGGAGCCCGGTTTTTCTGGAAGACCAGGTGAGAGCGTTGCCCGGTGGCGGTGTGTACCAGGCTTCATCGCGACCGAGGCGGCTAAGCGTGATGGAGCCGAATATCAACGTAGTCAAGTTCTGCCTGTATCCCGTGTTGATCGCAGAGCTGGCATATCGCGCACGTCCGGACAGCATTGCGCGGCTTCAGGTCACCAATGCGGAGCAGTTGGCCACGCAAAGTCCTGAATTTGTATCTTTGATGAATCAGCTAGACATCGTCCGTGACAGAAAGGCTGTCTTTGTGGGGCGATATGAAACCCCATCCTTCCTTGCCGAATACACGGATGTCGTCATATCGCATCAACTGGGAAATCCGCTTAACTATTTCTATCTGGAGGTTTGCTGGCAGGGCTATCCGTTGATCCATAACGCATCAATGTGCCGGGACATGGGCTACTACTACGAGGACAACGACGTCGCTGGTGGAGCAGACGAGTTGATCCGCGCACTGTGGTTTCACGACGCAGATGCGGTCCAATACCGGCAAGCGCAGCGCGACGCCATTGCGCGCCATTTGCCCGATAATCCGGATGTCGTTTCAACGTATTCAGGTCTGCTTGATGAAATCATGGCCCGACCGATCTGTTGAGCGAGGGTGTGCCGGACTGGCCGGCCCACCGTCTTTCGCTGCTACCTTTTGCGTGAAGTCGGCCAGGCTGGGCTTATTTTTCCTTGGTATTCAGTTCGTGGGCGACGCCACGCGGCCTTTGCGAACGTTCCAGCCGTTTATCGGCCGAGTGCACCAACCTGCAGACGACGGCGCCCTCACATGGCCAGTGGCCCCCGTGGCGAGGATCATTGTGCCGTTGGTCTCGAGAGTGTCGTCACGTGGACTCTCACCCCTACGAGCACAGGGACGCATCTGCGCATGGAGCAGTCGGGCTTCCGGCCGGATCAGCAGCAGGCCTACCAGGGCGCCAGGGGCGGGTGGCAGCAATTCTTTGCGGTCCTGAAGCCGGTGTTGGCGTGGATGGATTGATGCCGACACGATTCAAAGCCAGGAATCGAGGAATGGAAGTGGATGGGAAGCCCGGGGTGGTCTCACGACGGAATAATCGCGGTCGCCAACGCGCACAAAGAGAAGGCGAAGCTTACCTTTGCCCGGGGGGCGAGTCTCGCAGATCCTGACAAGTTCTTCAACGCGGGCCTCGAAGGCAACGCGAGACGAACGATCTATTTTTTCGAGGACGACAAGATCAATGAGCGTGCTCTAGAAAATCTCGTCCGTGCCGCTATTGATTACAATCAGAGCACATTGAAGAAGAAAGCGCCTGTGGGTACTCGAGCGAAAGTACGCAAAAGTAAAAAGACGTGAAGCTATTGATTCTTCTCGCCAATTGTCTCGCCGACTCGAGTCCGCTGCTTCGCCGGGCGTGAGGTGGAAGACGAGCGGGGCGCCTCGGGCATCGCTGAGACAATGAACTTTACAGGTGAACCCGCCCCGCGAACGGCCAAAAAAAACTTGTTCGCGAGTCCTCCTTTTGCGCCAGCAGGCGGGACCCGGCTGCGAACCGTGCGGGAGTTGTCAGCCATTGCCCGAGCAAGGGGCGTGGCGACCGCTTCCCAGCTGCCGCGAAGACACCTCATCAAATTTGGCTGGGCCCGTTCGGTCTGTCTGTCGCAGAGGGCCGAAAAGTTGTTGGTTCTTCCTCGGCGCGAGCCAATAGCGTGTTGATTGGACAGCGCATTGGCGTGGCAGAAGCGCTTAAGGGGGCTGCACCATTGCCGGATTTCTAACTCCTGCGATATGCGCGGAGTGGCGTTCGACTTAATCTGCTCCGCCTGTTATGGCGCGATGTCTGGGCAATTTGCCCACATGGGAAGCCGTTAGCAGCGTCTTCGCAGTCCTTTGCAAAGTGCGCGGTCCGGGCAACGTCGGCGGAGGCAGCCAGAATCCATGGGAGGGTTCGATGCGGGAGAATTTGTCTGTGTCATCGCTCGGCACGTACCGGGCGCATGTGAACAATGTCGGGCTCAGCCTGTTCCTGGTCCCTCTTCTGTTTGTCATGTTCTGTGCACTCCTTTTTTCGGTCTGGTATGCCGACGTTTTGAGTGGCGGCCTGGTCCTGGCTTTCGCCTTGCTTGTGACTATCATGCTGATGGTTATCGGCGTCCTCGCACTTGCGATGGTACGGACATCAAGGCAGGGATTGCTTCAACTTCGCCAGGCGTCGGTCGTCGACCGTGAGGAAGCGGAGGTGGGCTGCTCCGACCTTGGCGACGCACCCATAGCCGTCGGATTCGACCGGATTGAGACGGTTCGCTGCATATTCAGATCCGGGCAGAGCGGCGGATTTCAGGTGCGTTGCTACAATGCGAGCTGTCCTCGCTTCCGGTTCCCAGACGGTGATGAACGGTATAAGCAGCGGGAAGCATGCCGTACAATAAAAGAGCCACGTGGCGCCTAGTGCCTCGTCGCGCTGCACCGCATGTGCCTCCGGCAGGCTGGACGGTTCCGGGCCGATGTCCATGGGCGCCGAATATTCCACGCAACAGATGGCCAGACTGTTCACCGCTCTCCTGACGCGGCACATGTTTGACGATTATGCGTAACGAGTATTAGACGCCGCGTGCATGCCGCCGAAGGGGTGAGGAGGCTGCTGGTATTCGATAATCGTCTCTTGGAGTGGCCATGTTGAATGCATCCCGTCAGACGAGGGTCGTGATCGCTGACGATCATCCGGTCATTCAGCTTGCAGTTGCTGACTGTTTGAATTCGCTCCCGGGCTTCCGGGTTGTTGCGACTGTGGCTTCCGGGGACGGATTGATCAGCGAGTTGGCAGCGCAAGAGGCCGATCTCGTTGTGACGGATTTCACCATGCAGCAGGCTGACGACGACAAGGACGGTCTTCGTCTTATCACGCATCTGCGGCGGGCGTACAAACGCACGCCGATTGTGGTATTCACTATGCTGACCAATAGTGGCGTGCTTAGCCGTCTTTCCAGCATCGGCGTGGCCGGTCTTGTTGGCAAGGATGAGGCGATGGACGAATTGGGGCAGGTCTGTCTGCGCGTCATTCGCAGCGGGAAGCAGTGCCTTTCCCCCGGCATGGAGCGCAGGCTGGCCGTCGCTGGGGTGGTAAAGCCCGGTCGCCCCGATTTTCAAATGCTTACGCCAAGGGAGCTGGAAGTTGTACGGCTGTTCTCCAAGGGCATCTCACTGACCGAAATTGCGCGCATGCTCAATCGGTCGCTTGGAACGGTGGCAACGCAAAAGCGCTCTGCCATGCGGAAGCTGCACGTCGATTCGAACATTGATCTTGTGACCTGCGCACGGGAACAGGGACTGGTCTAATGCAAAAAATCCTGCAAGAGTTGGATGAGTCGCCTCTGAAGAAATTTTATTCCATTGAGTCGAACCTCAAGCGAGAGCGCCGAGTTTTCTCAATTGTCATTCTTCTTCTGATATGCGCCGCCATTGCTATCTCAGGAATGACGGTCGCGGGCCTCTTCCAGAGTGCATTCAAGCAGGAGGAGCAGGCGGCGCGTATCCACGAGAAGGAAGTCGTAGACGCATTCCTGCAGCGGCGCGTGATGTTGACAACAGCGAGTCTGGTGCTGCAGTTGCGCATGAACAGTTTGCCATCAAACGAGCATACGCCGACGCTTCATGCCTGTGGTCCGATCGCCGAAGGTCTTGGGGACAACGTTGCGCTGCGAGAAAGCTGTGATTACGCAGTGCAGCTTCTTACGAACTCGGGTCAAACGCCTGGCATTGCGATGATCATGGCAGACGGAACGTCGGCGTATGGACATCTGTTCCCTCCTGGGGACTCTTTTCCGCTTAGTCCGGGTTCGCCGTCAGCGGTTGTGGACGCGATCCTCGCGCGATTCCGGAATCGCGGCATGGATCCATTGGACGCTGCTCGGAAGAAGTGGGTCGTATGGTTCGCAGTCCATGGCGATGGTCCAGGAAAGGAACCGCGGATGATCGGTGCGTCGCTTGTCCCCAAAGACGATCGGCTATATGCCGTAGTGCTGTCAAGCATGGACGTCGATAGCCTCGTATCGCCTCTTGAAAAGGCAGGACGAGCTCAGGAACCGGTTGTCATCGATGCAGATGGCGTGCCGCTCGTTTCAACCGGGCAGACCGATCTGGTGCGTCGCATCGATGCGCGGCTCGAAGGGAAGCAGGACGGGCTGTATCACTGGATACCCAATTACGGGTGGGCATTGCGTCGGCCGGCTTTGTTCGCGGGTTTCGGACATATGACGTATCTCCTGCCTTTCTCACTGCAACTACAGACGTTACGATACGAACTGCTACTTATTCTAGGTGCGACAGTTGTCTTGGTAATACTTCTGCTAGTAGCTTACCGATACTGGAACTATCGGTTTTTGACGCGTATTTACTCCGAAGCGTCGCGGGCGCTTGACAGCGAAATGTTGAACCATCTGCTGGTTCACGCGACGCCAGTTGGCCTCTGCATCGTGCGACGTTCCAACCTCGAGATTGTTGTTGCGAATCCGATCACAAGGGCGGTACTGGGCCTGCGTATTTCAGATAAGAGGATGCCGCAGGAATTGCACAGCGCTTTCGAAGCGTCGCTTGCGGGAGAGAGTGCGGACGAAAATGATCGACATATATTCCAGTTTCCTTTTTCCCTTGCACGGGCTAACCAGCCTTCTGCTCACCTCGAAATTACCTACGCACCCGCTAAGCTTAATCAACAGGATGTATTTTTCTGTGCAGTGATAGATATGACTGCGCATTATCAGGCGGAAATCCTGCTGCGCGAAGCCAAGCTGACGAGCGACGCTGCAGCGAAGGCGAAGGTAGCCTTCTTTGCGTCGATGAGTCATGAGATTCGGACACCGCTGTCATCCCTGGTGGGCAATATCGAACTTCTCGCCCGGGGACCACTCGCCGCTGAGCAACAGGCTCGGGTGAAGGCGATGCAAACGTCGGCCCGGGGACTTTTGCAGGTCGTCAATGATGTGCTGGATTTTTCGAAGATTGACGTCGGCGAACTTAGCCTCATGGAGGAATGGGCAAACGTAACGGAGTTGCTTGGCCGGCTCGCGTTGTCCCATGCCCCGCTGGCGGAGCGGCAGGGTTTGAGGTTTTACACCGTGTACGACCGAGACATACCGTCGAGACTTCTGTTTGATCCCATCCGCGTTGCGCAGATCGTTAATAACCTATTGGGTAACGCATTTAAGTTTACCCAGTCGGGCAAGATTGTCCTGCGTGCCGGCTGGTGCGACGGCAGTCTTGAAATCAGCGTCACGGATTCAGGGATTGGAATTCCGGATGAACTCAAGCACCGACTCTTCCAGCCTTTCACGCAAGGCGACAGCAACAGGCTGACGCAAGCCCGCGGAACGGGGTTGGGTTTGTCAATCTGCGCCCGTCTTTGCGAATTGATGCACGGGCGCGTCGAACTTGACAGCACGGTTGGAGTTGGAACACGTATCGCGGTTGTACTTCCGCTCCAGGTATCCAGCGCCGATTCGGGTGCCGCTGACCGCACGCTTGGATACCGGCGTCCGGCCGTTCTTTGCAGAGCGCATGAGAATCTTGAGTGGTTGAGTAATCTCTTCGATACAGGCGACTCTGTTGTCACCACGGTGACGAATCTGAACGATCCGATCGATGCGAATTCCTATGACTTTCTGATAGCAACGGATGAGTTTAGGTCACAGGACGTTTCGGCATGGTGGGGCAGGCCCGATTCGATTTTGTGGGCGGAGCAGGCGGGCCCACTTATCCCGGTCCGGCGGGATGACGGCAGCGTTGGAGTATCGATGCATGGTATTTCTGGCCTGAAATCGGCCGCTGCAATGATCGCAGAGGGGCGAAATAGCGTCGCGACGCGGGCAAGCCCGACATGGAGCACGTCGGCAACTGCAACCATTCTGATCGCGGAGGACAATCTCCTTAATCGCAGCCTGCTTTTGGACCAGCTGACGACGCTGGGCGCGCGGGTCATTGAAGCCGCAAATGGTGAAGAAGCGCTGGCAAGATTGATGAAAGAGCCAGTAGATGTGGTGATGACTGATATTGACATGCCGCTGATGGATGGGTTTGAGCTGCTCGGCGAAGTGAGAAAGATTGGTTTGAGCGTACCGGTGTATGCGATCAGTGCTAGCGCGCGGCCAGAGGACATTGCGGAAGGAAGGGCTCGAGGGTTCACAGATTACCTGGCGAAGCCGGTTCCACTTGAAACCCTCGAACGACTTATCGAGCGGATCAAGCCCCTTGCCGGCGACGTTGCCGGCAGTGGCGACGAAGAGGCGCTTTCCGAGGTGCCGGAGGTTCCCAAAGAGTATGCAGGGGCTTTCGTGATGCAGGCAAGGCACGACACTGCAGAGTTTGAAGAGGTCGTGCGGGAAAAGTCCGTACCGCAGCTGAGACGGTGGTTGCATGGTCTGGCTGGCGGATTATCTGTACTAGGACCTTCTGCGCTGTACGAGCAGTGCCAGGAGCTTCGTTCGTACGCGCGAACGGCGGCCCAATGGGACGAAGAAATTGAACTTCAGGCGCGGGCGATCGACGCGCTGCTACAGCGGATGATTGCGACCCTTGGCGAATGACATTGTCTCGTCTTGTACATCGGTGCGATGACGAAATGTCCAGGCGAATATTGACTACCCCTTCTACGGTGCGGATTTCGGGGAAAGTGAACGCTCGTTTCGATGAAGTCGAACAAGCTGGAGGGCGGTGCTGCGTAGTGTATGGATTGTAGCGTGAGTGTTCGGGATCAGGTGGCGTCAGGCAGCATGGTCGGTCACGATGTGGCTATGTTTTCTCCTTTTCCATGGATTTGGTCACCGGCGTTACTGCGTAACGTTGCCGTCGGCTGCGCAGTTATGCGCCACGCACGTTTGGCTAATTCAAACGTTATTTCGAAGATTTGCTATACCCGCAGCGAAGTAGCTGCTTTAAGGTTTGTTAAAAATTTCGTGGGCGTATCCCGAAGTTCAACGATCCAGGCGGAAGCAATGCGGAGCCAGGCGGACTTGGAAGGCGAGGTGCCGAATAGTTTGCCTCGCAACTTGCAGAGGCCAAATGCATCGATAGGAGGACGGGAATGGAGGCGGACGACACGCTTCAACAAGATGCGTTGAATGGCTCGGCAGGGGAAGAATCATGGCCGCTCCGGGAGATGGATCTGACAGCGGCAATTGAGCGGGGTGAATTCCTGGTCGAATATCAGCCCGTGGTTTCTATGCGTTCCGGTGTCATCACGTGCGCGGAGGCGTCACTGCGCTGGGCGCACCCGCATCGGGGAGTCCTGTCGCAGGACGACTTCAATCCCGGCGTGGAGCGCATTGGAGCATCGGCGTTACCGGGCCAATTCGTTGTAGCGGAGGCATGCAGGCAGCTTGGGATCTGGAGTCAATGGGGAGGCGGTGTGCCGTCGATCCTGCTCAACCTGTCGGTGACGCAGATCTGTACAGCGGAAATTCCAGGGGCTCTCGAAGACTCGGTGGCGCGAAACCGGTTGGCTCCGTCACAACTGACACTCGAAGTGTCGGAGGCATCCAGGCTGGAGAAGTCGCCACAGTTGCTTGAGCGACTTAAACTGCTTCGGCAAAAAGGCTATAGGATCGTGCTTGGAGACTTTGGTGCGCGTCACACATCGATGCCGCTGTTAATGCAATTGCCCGTATCTGGCGTTAAATTCGGGCGCACATTCACAGTTACTTTGCCCAACTCGGCCGTATCCAGAGCGATTCTGTCGAACGTGTCGCGACTGCTGCGGGATCTGGGTCTGACACTGATCGTGGCTGGCGTTGATAAAGACGGGCAACTCGCTGTCGTCCGGGAATATGCGGATATCGAATTGCAGGGAGCCCTGATTGGCGGTCCCGTATCCGCTGAAGCTCTGCCAGCTTCCGTAAATCTCGCCGCGCTGAGTCAGGTCGATCCGCACAAGGCAGGTGGCGGCGGACGTTAAAGAGGCCGCTTCGTAAAACGTCGAGCCGGCGCGCAACGTTTTTGGAGAGGCCTGCCCGACTCTCGGGACTCGCTGTCGCAACTCCGGCCAGGATGCCGTGGCATCACTGCTAGTCAAGCTCGCAATCGCTCGAAGCACCGGGCGCACCGATAGTTCGCACATTGCGTCACAAAAAGCGCTGAACCTTGTGATCACGGTCTTCTGGGAAGTCGATTAATAATTGAGGAATCCGCTAACAACGCTCTTACGCAAGTGCCGCCTCGAGATGTGTGGCGTCATCTGCATGTTCAATGATGAATTTTTCAAACGCACGCACACTATTTTTACTTGCCAGTTGCTGAAGGCTCACGGCAAGTCGGGTGCGGTAGTGAGTCCTGTAAGCCGTGTCGGCCGCGTACCGGACACAAAGCTCAATCAGGCCCGCCTTGTTGGGTGCCACAAGTTCTGCAAATCCAAGATAGCGCATCAGTGCTGCCGCGTGCCGCTGTCGCATATACAAGCCTTCGAGGCAGAGGACAAGTGTTCCTCCGTGCAGAGCGTCCAGCGCGGTGTTGTGTCCGGACCAGGATGGGTTATCAAGAAAGACGTCTCCGCAGGCGCAGAGTGCAACAAACTCCGGCTGTGTCAGCGGCTTGTGTTGGCACCGGACGTGCTTCTCGTAGGATAGGCCGTGACGCTCAAAGGCATTCTTCAGTCGATCGACAAATATATTGATACTTGCGTCATCGGATCGCGGGAAGAAAATGAATCTGCACCTTTCGCCGATGCGGGCGGCGATGAGCGGATATATATCGTCGTCTCCGGGCACATACTTGAAGGTGGACTGGGGCGACACGAATACGACATCTTGTTGGTCGAGATTGAAGAATGCGCGGTCGATGTCGGCCGGTCCTGGATAGTCGAACGAGTAGGTGCATCCGAGTCCTGGCAACGGGACAATTTTCTCCCGGTAGAAGTCTTGCGCATCGGGCGACTCCATCATCTCTGACGAAATGACATAGTCGACTGCGGCCGCACCAGAAGTGTCTGGATGACCAAGTAGTTGAACCTGCACGGGCGCGAGCCGCAGACAAGTCAGGCAGTATGAGCTGAAGTTCATGCCGACATCCGGGAACACGACGACGTCCGGAGCGTCGGTTGCTAGTCGTTCAACAATGTCACCGACGAACGTACTTGAATAGAAGCTGTCTGACAGACTTTTCGCATGCGCCGTGAAGCGGTCATGCGACGCGCCCATATGATATGTATATACCTCGAACTTATCCCGATCCAGGTTCTCGTAATATCCGATTGTCGGAATCTTCCAGATTGAATGCCCGCAGAAGAAGGCGGAAACGAATGCAATTCGAACCTTGCCGCGACCTGGATTACTGCGCCTCACTCTACGGTTTTGGACTGCACGTTCGCATGCTCGGGCGAATGTTGTTGCCATTATCCGAGCCAATTGATCGTTGAACCGGCTCAACAGATCAAGGTTGGACCGCCCGTTATATGTCAGGTAGAAGAGCGGATCGCACCATATATCCCGTAACTCCTCGGCGTTGACAGGAGACTGGGCGAGGGCTCGCGTTATTTCCCGCTCCATTACCTCCAACGCACTGCCTATCTCATTCCTGACGGCGTCGATCTGTTTGACTGTCTCGTAGACAATGGGTAGGTGGAAGGCAACCTTCTGAACGATGCTGGCAACGCTCTGTGGGTTCAGTTCAACCGCGCGGCTCGCATGCTCCAGAGCCTTCCTGGTCTCGCCGAGGTAGAAGTAGACATATCCCAGTTTCGAATGAATTGCCGAATCCTGAGGATAGTGTTCCAGCAGCTTCATCAAATGACTTGCTGCGAGGAGGCGAAATGGTCGGGTCTTAAGTCCAAACGCAACGTAGGCCGCATTGCGAACGACAAGGCGATCGTTCGGCGCGAGTTCTGCGGCCCGTGCATAAAACCGGTAGGCTTCTTCACGATCGCCGCGCCGCTCATGACAGATACCGGCGTTATTGAGAGGGGATGCCCACCATGGAGCCAGCTCTGAGGCCCGTACGAACAGCGCGAAAGCGTCGTCATAGGCCTGCGCCCTCAACTTTACGTTGCCGGCCAGATAATAAAGGTCTGCGTCCGCCGCGCCGTCGAGAAGCGCTGTGGTGAGAATTTTGTCTGCCTGCGCGGACAGGCCGCCATTGACCGCGCATCTCACCAGCTTGACTAGCGAAGTCTTGATAATGTCCATACTGATATCCGATGTAGATTTAAGCCGTCGTTAACATGCCGCTTAGTCGTCGGAATGCCCCCGATATTGATCACGATGCCGACATAGGTCATGCGAGCCTGGGAGCATGCCCAGCTTTTCAACGGAATGATCCGCCGGCGAAGCTGACCAAAGCACTTTAAGTGCTACGGTCTATAGTGCGGATCGTGGCCAGGCAGTGGCTGCCGACACAACGGCGAGATACACGAAACGTGGTCAATTTCTGCGGATAGGCGGACGGCTTGCCATGCAGAGGTCGCGAAAGAGTTGCTGCTCGCCGTCGTACCCTTGGAGCGTCCCGCGCAATTGAAGGCGGCTTTCCACCCGCTTTGTTTCCGTGTCTGTGTGCTGCACAAGTGCGTAAGTCTTCTTTCCCTCCGGCGACCGCTTGACATATCCACTGCTGACACAGGTCGTCAACATGCGCTGGATTGTTGAGGGACTGGCATCAAATTGTTTCGCCAGCTGCGTGATGGAATATGTCTTCTCGGGTTCCATTTTCGACAACAGGTCGCGGTGAGTGAAGAAAGGTCGGATTGCCTGGTTCATAAGTGTCTTTCGTGATCTGACCAGGGCCGCGCTGCGATGTTCTTGAAGTCGGCACCTGACCGAGATGTCAATCGTCGAACGGAAGAAAAACGGGCCTGCATTCCCTTCGTCTGCTATCGCGTCTGTTAGCGACGCGCCCGCTCCATGGGAGTTCGTGTCCCTGCGGCGCACGAATTTGCGTCGCTATGACTGGAGCCAGCAAGAGCGGGTATGACACCCGTTCCGCAAATGAGTCCCATTGTGGCAAGCATCGGATCACCGACGAGTGCCTTCACTACCTCCCACGTGATGTGGTCGCGGTCTGCTCTGCTGCGACCACATCGCGCATGCTGTCTCAGCAGGATTCCATGAGTGCGCCACGCGCGACGCTAGAAATCAGCCGTTTGCGACGACGAACATTCATGGCGATCTACGTCGCCTGCCGTTTATCAAGGCTTCTTGCTACCCGGCTAGAGCAGCCTTGACAGCGACGGTTTAAGTCTCCTTGTCTGCGCTATATAGCAGGTTGTCGACCTAACCCGCGGGCGGTATATGCCAATAGATTCGTATCTTTCGAGGGTTCCTGAAATAGCAGAAGTTAGAAAAGTGTCGATGGAGGTGATATCTTGAACCGCTTTACGTCGGAGCCCGGTATGGCGCGGTGTGATGCCAGCACTCCTGTTCACCATGCGGCGTTAACGTGCAATGTATCGAATGTCGGAATGCCTTGGCTGTCGCTGTTCGCCCTGTCAGTCGCACGGTCTGTCTGATTTGTGCCTGCGGTAATTTGTGCATCGTAAAAATCTAAGTTTTGAGATGTACGCTCGCGATGACGCTCCGTATATTTACGTCGGGAACTAGCGCTTGACATGCCAACTGCGCTGCCTTTGAAAGGGGGGCAGCTCACGGTAGGTGAGGTCCGGCCACGAAGCGAAGTTGGGTCGCATTCCTCCTGTCGTGAAGCAATTTCAAGCGAGGTCCATGGGAAACGCCCGCGGCTCAGGAGACGATCACCGTCCCAGGCAGGCGCGTCTCAGCAATAGGGTGCTCTCGACGTGTGCATCGTGCCGGAATCCATGCTATCGGGTAGTCACCGAATGCCCAGACTCGAAGTTGGCCCGCGTGACTGGATCTCGAAGAGGTGGACACCGTATCGTCGGGCAATATTTCGCTTCCTGCTGGCAGGTCTTCTGTTTGCCGATAAGGCGAGGCCTTATTGGTGGCGTCCCAACGCGCGTCAAACAGGGCCCGCGGCCGTGACAGGACAGCGCCAACTTTCCGGGTGGCATGATCGACGGTACGGCGCGCGACGGCGGTTTTATGCGGTTAGACAATGCATGATCGTTCGGTCATTGCCGTCGGCCAAGATGTGCCGAGTTTCCGCCATCCGACAGAAATCGAGGAACTGCGATTTATAGATGTCTCCGCAATTCGTACAGTCAAGGGAAGGATGGCTACCTGGCCTTGGTTCGCAAATTCTGAGGCAGATGGCCGTGCGCTTTGTTGAAACCGCGTGGCGTTAGGCAACTGCTTCTTACAGGTCCCGCACGCTAGTCCGCGGCAAGGGCGGTATGCCGGTTTTCGCTGAAAGATTTGATGTGATCCATATGCGTCCCGTCATGGAGCCATGACGGTCTGTCCACTAACGAATGTCGGGAGAGCGATGCGAATTTCCGAAGGTTTTGTCGGGGTAGAAGGGGCATTGAGTCTGCCGGCTGTTGCCGCGCTGTCGTTGCTCAACGGTCGGGGCTGGGTGCTGCGGCCGCTCGGAACCGCGGGCGGGATAGCACACGGAGATCGTCGGCGGGATGGCTTCGCAGCGATCACGCGCCAGGTGCGCGTTCCGATTTGGATGAGCCATTGGCAACCCAAATACACGCCCAGGATGCCGAAACTGTCCGCGTTGGAGCATCCGGCGGCTGCGGTATTTGAAAGGAGTGCGCCAGGTGCGCACGATGCGTGTCGGCCGCAACGGGGCCAATTGCGTGTCAGGGTCGTTAGCGGTGTCGTTGGACTCGGCGCGTTGGTGGTGCTCGCATGGACTGCGGGGCACTATGCGCGCCACAACGAGGAGGCCACCTCCCGTCGAGATGTGGCGATGCTGCCTCGTATTGGCGGCGACGTGCCGGGCGGAAACGAGGGGGCGTCGGCCGGTCCGCCGCACGAAGATTTGACACTGTTCGCAAACGCTCCAGTTGCCGGCTCAGCTTCACCCGCGGTTATCGACGGCACGCATGAGCGTGTCGCCAGTGTCGGCACGGAGTCGCATGGAACCGACGCACATGTGCGCACGACAAAAATTCCGGTTCAACCGTTGATGCAGCCGCTTGCTGAGCCGCGCAGCCCGGTGAAGAGGGAGCGTCAGTTGGTGCCTCAGCGTGGTCTGGCTAGCTCGCGTGACGCGGGCCGACCTTCTTCAGATCGCACTGTTGTCAGTGGGGCGCGCAATCAGCCGGTGAGGACAGGGCGTGTTCAGGAGTGGCGAACGCCGCGGTTCGACGCACGCAGCGATGCCGGGGAGAACAGCCAGCGAGGAGGGGCTACCTCAAGATCGGCTTTGGAGTCCAAGCTGGTTGACGCAACCAGTGCATCTCGAACCGATTCGGGCGCGGCGGGGTGGATGGAATACATGAAGCAACGCAGGTTGACGGAAGTGCCACAGGAATTTTTGAAGTAAGGACGGACGCGAGAGAGGACCAACGGCTGCGATTGCGATGTTACTTGTCGACGGCCCGCGTGACCGCCATCCGTTTTTACCTCGCCGGAACAGAAGTCAGTAATGCGTTGTCGCTTACCGTCCCTGTGTCATGCCTCCACAGTTGCGAGTATCTTGGCGTTACCGTGACTCAATCAACCGATTGACACCCGTCCGCCCTCCAGATTGCATGGGCAAAGTCGTGATCGACGGCTGCAGACGTGCTGCTCTGACGGGAGTCCTTCTTGTACTTTCGCACTCCACCCGTAGGCATGTCCTTCGTGCTGCCACTGGAAGTGGCGCTCCTAAATGGCGGCTTACGAAAGTAGTAACGTGCAACCCGGCCAATCTTTAAGGGGTAATCTATTAACCCCACGCGCCACGCGCAACCAAACCACCATGAAGCCATTGAAATACCTAACCGGCTACCCGGCATCGCTACAGGAACAAGTCCAGAAGCTGATCGCCGGCCAGAAACTCGGCGCGTACCTGGCCGAGCGATATCCGAACGGACACGAAGTGCAGACCGATCGCGCACTCTACGACTACTGCTCGGAGTTAAAGCGCGAACACCTGCGCGGTGCAGCAGCAATCGACAAAGTCATCTACGACAGCAAGCTCGATGTAGTACGCCACGCGTTAGGCCTCCACACGAGCATCTCCCGCGTGCAAGGCGGCAAACTCAAAGCAAAAAAAGAAATCCGCATCGCCTCGCTATTCAAGGACACGGCGCCGGAATTCCTGAAAATGATCGTCGTGCACGAACTCGCCCACCTGAAAGAAAGCGACCACAACAAAGCGTTCTACCGCCTCTGCGAGTTCATGCAACCGGGCTACCACCAGATCGAATTCGACCTGCGCCTATACCTGACGCATCGCGATCTGACAAAAAGCCAGATCTGGACCGTCAAGCTGCGACAGCCTCCACAGTAGAGGCACTCAACAAAACAGGAATCGACTTCGAAGTCGGCGTCCCCGCGCCATCGGCGACAGAAGACAGTGGCACCAGCGGATTCGTTTCCGGGTAATACGCGCCCAGACACCCGCGCGGAATGTCGTACTCCACCAGCAAAAACCCATCCGCGCGACGCTCGATGCCATCGGCCCAGACGCTCCTGATATCCACTCGCTGTCCAGCGGCAAAACCCAGCATCGCGAGATCGCCCTTGTTGGCAAACAGCACGCGGCGCTGGCCATACACGCCGCGATAACGGTCGTCGAGACCGTAAATCGTCGTGTTGTACTGGTCGTGCGAACGCGTCGTCATCAACGTCATCAGACGCTCGCCGTGCTCCGCGCGTGCGCGATGAATCGGCGTGTCGACCGCAATCGCATGCACCATGAACTGCGCCTTGCCGCTCGGTGTTTTCCAGATCCGCTCGCGTGAGGCCACGCCCAGATGAAAGCCGCCCGGGTGCGTGAGGCGCTCGTTATAGTTCTGGAAGCCGTCGATCACCTGTGCGATGCCGTCGCGGATCAGCGAATAGTCGGCGGCCTGAGCGAGCCAGTCCACCTTCGCGCTGCCAAGCGTCGCATGCGCCATTCGTGCGACGATCGCAATCTCCGACAGCAGATTCTCCGATGCCGGCTTGTTCATGCCGTAAGAGATGTGCACCATGCTCATCGAATCTTCGACACTGACGCCCTGAGCCACACCGTTCTGCAGATCGATCTCGGTGCGGCCGAGCGTCGGCAGAATCAGCGCGTCGCGGCCATGTACGAGATGGCTGCGGTTCAGCTTGGTGGTGATGTGCACAGTCAGATCGCACGAGCGCATCGCTTCCCACGTGCGCGGCGTGTCCGGCGTCGCGATCGAGAAGTTGCCGCCGAGGCCGATAAACACCTTCACCTGAGCGTCGAGCATCGCCTGAATGGTGTTGACGACGTCGAGGCCGTGTTCGCGCGGCGGCTCGAAATCGTAGACTTCGCCGAGGCGATCCAGAAACGCCTGGGTCGGCTTTTCTTCGATGCCGACCGTGCGATCGCCCTGCACATTCGAGTGCCCGCGCACCGGACACAAGCCCGCGCCGCGGCGGCCGATATTGCCGCGCATCATCATCAGGTTCGACAGCAGTTGCACCGTCGGCACCGAATTCTTGTGTTGCGTGAGGCCCATGCCCCATGTCGAAATCACCGCACGGCCTTTCACGTAGATGTCGGCGAGCGTCAGCACCTCGTCGAACGGCACGCCCGATTCGGCGACGATGGTGTCCCAGTTCTCGGCGCGCAGATCGTCGGCGAACGCCTCGAAGCCAACCGTGTGTTCGGCGATGAACGCGACGTCGAGCACACGTTCCAGACCGGACGTCTGCGCTTCGTCATCGAGTTCGATCACGCGTTTGGCCACGCCCTTGATCAGCGCAAAATCGCCGCCGACTTTCGGCCGGATGAACACCGAACTGATCTTCGTGCTGCCCATCGTCAGCATTTCGACCGGATGCTGCGGGCTCGCAAAACGCTCCAGCCCGCGTTCCTTCAACGGATTGATCGACACGATGGTCGCGCCACGTTTGGCGCATTCGCGCAGCTCGCCGAGCATGCGCGGATGGTTGGTCGCCGGATTCTGGCCGAACAGCAGCAGGGTGTCGGCGTGTTCGAAGTCGTCGAGCGTGACCGTGCCCTTGCCGACGCCGACCGTATGCGGCAAGCCGCGGCTGGTCGCTTCGTGGCACATGTTCGAGCAATCGGGGAAATTGTTGGTGCCGTACATGCGCACGAACAACTGGTACAGGAACGCGGCTTCGTTGCTGGCGCGGCCCGAGGTGTAGAAGGCGGCGCGGTCGGGATTGTCGAGGCGCTTCAGGTGGTCGGCGATCAGATCGAATGCTTCGTCCCAGCCGATCGGCACGTAGCGGTCCCGTACGGCGTCGTAGACGAGCGGGTCGGTCAGGCGACCGTGCTGTTCGAGCTCGAAATCCGACTGGGTCATCAGTTCGGCGACGCTGTGCGCCTCGAAGAACGCCGGCGTCACGCGCTTGCTGGTCGCCTCGGCGGCCACCGCCTTGACGCCGTTTTCACAGAATTCGAAGGTGGACGCGTGTTCGCGATCCGGCCACGCGCAACCCGGGCAGTCGAAGCCGTCCGGCTGATTCTGTTTGAGCAGCGTGCGGTAGTTGCCGCCCGTCACCTTTTCCTTGACGAGGTTGATGGCGACGTACTTGAGCGCGCCCCAGCCGGCTGCGGGGTGCGTGTATGGTTCGATGCGAGCTTCGGGTTTCTTCATGATCTTGCCGCCGGAGTGGCTTTGACGAGGCTTTTATGCCGATGCATGCAAGCCTACTGTGTTCCAAAAGCAGCGCAGCATACAGAAAATCGGAAAGCCGAGGGATACAGTTGCTTGATATTTGTCATAGACTGGCGCTCTCGCCCATGCACTTGTTTGAGCCAGGTCCTTGAAACTGTACGAAAAACTCGCCGATGAAATGATCGAAGCCGTGCGCCGCGGCGTTTTCGCGGCCGGTGAGCGGATTCCGTCGGTGCGCCAGGCGAGCCAGCAGCACGGCGTCAGTATCAAGACCGTGCTGCACGCGTACGCGTTGCTGGAAAGCCGCGGGATTATCGAATCCCGGCCGCAGTCGGGCTATTTCGTGCGCGACGCCGTCGCCACGGCCGCGGCGTTCGAGGAGCCGCGGCACAGCCGCAAGGCCGCCGCGCAAACGCCGCCGGTTGCCGCCGAGGTCGACGTGAGCCGGCTGGTGTTGTCGACGCTGCGCAGCATCCGCGCGCACGACGCCATGCCGCTCGGCTCGCCATACCCCGATCCGTCGCTGTTCCCTTGGCGGCGCATCAACCAGTACGCAAATGCGATTGCGCGGCGTCACGCGAGCTGGAACCTGATCGACGACTTGCCGCCTGGCAACCCCGAACTGATCCGGCAGATTGCGCGCCGTTATGCGGAGAACGGCGTGCCGGTCGATCCGGACGACATCATCATCACGCTCGGCGCGACCGAGGCGATCAACCTCAGCTTGCAGGCGGTGGCCAAACCGGGCGACACGGTGGCCGTCGAATCGCCGACCTATTACGCAATGCTGCACGCCATCGAGCGTCTCGGCATGCGCGCGATCGAAGTGGCGACGCATCCGGCCGACGGCATCGATATCGAGGCGCTCGCCGAGGTTATCGCCAGGCAGAAGATCGCGGCCTGCATGGTGATGCCGAACTTCCAGAATCCGCTGGGTTTCCGGATGCCGGATGCGCGCAAGCAGCAACTGGTCGCACTGCTCGCCGCGCACGAGATTCCGGTGATCGAGAACGATGTCTATCAGGAACTGTACTTCGGCGAGACCCGGCCTTCGACCTTGAAGAACTACGACACGAAAGGGCTGGTGCTGCATTGCGCGTCGTTTTCGAAGAGCCTGACCGCGTCGTACCGGATCGGCTGGGCGATGCCGGGGCGCTATCGTGCGCAAGTCGAGAAGCTGAAGTTTCTCAACACGCTGACCACGCCGTCGGTGCCGCAAGTCGCCGTCGCGGACTACCTCAGGCAGGACGGCTACGACCGGCATCTGCGGCACGTGCGCAAGGTCTACCGGCAGCAGGCGAGCATCATGATGGCGATGGTGCAGCGGTTTTTTCCGGCCGGCACGCGGACCTCGGCGCCGCAAGGCGGGTACGTGCTGTGGGTGGAATTGCCCGAACGCGTCGATTCGATGCGGCTCTATCAGGCGGCGCTCGCGCGCGGCATCACGATCGGGCCGGGCATGATGTTTTCGACGCGCAACGAATTTCGCCACTTCATGCGGCTCAATTACAGCTATCCATGGACGGCGCAGACCGAAGCGGCACTGAAGATACTGGGCGAACTCGTGGCGCACACGGCTTGAGAGAACGAGGAGACACTCACGATGGAAGACGACGAAATCGATCCGGTGCTGCTCGCCGTGCTGGCGCAGTTATGGCGCGCGCATCAGGAAACGGCTAGCGGCGCGTGGTCGCTCGCCAAGCTGTCCAAGCAGGCGGGTGTGCCGATGAGCGGCTTGCGGCGGCAGTTGACGGCGCTGGTCGACGGTGGCCTCGTGGACACCACCTTCAACGAGGAAGGAGCGGGCACGGCGCGCCTGAGCGAGATTGGCCTCGACTTATGCGCGGAGCTGTTTGGTGACGCCGGGCCGCCTGACGAGTCGCAGGTCGATCCGGCGCCTCGGGTCCATTGAGGCGAAGTCCGGCTTACCGCGCTGGCGCCAGGAATTTCAACAACGCATCGGTGACGGCGTCCGGTTGCTCTTCCGCGACCCAGTGTCCGGCGCCTTGAATCGCGACGGCCTGCACGTTGGTCGCCACATGGCGTAACGCCTCGCCGGCGATCGGCCCGAGGCTGCCCGCGCCGCCGATAGCGAGCACGGGCATCGTCAGCTTGTGCTTCTCGAATTCCTGATTCTGTTTAGCGTCGGCAGGGAAGGCGCGGTAGTACTCGAAGCCCGCACGCAGCGCGCCCGGCATCGCGTATCCGCGAGCGTAGGTCTCCTCGACTTCGTTGGGGAGCCGTGCCGCAGTGCCGCTGATTCGTGACCTTAGTGACCTTAGTGACCTTAGTGACCTTAGTGACCTTAGTGACCTTAGTGACCTTAGTGACCTCAGCGACCTCAGCGACCTCAGCGAGCTCAGCGACCTCAGTGACCTCAGTGACCTCAGTGACCTCAGTGACCTCGGCGACCTCGGCGACCTCGGCGACCTCGATGACTGCGGACGGCCTCAGGGGCCACGCGCGACTCGCCTGAACGCCGCTTTAGAGCTGGCTCATGCCGCCGTCGACAATGATTTCGGTGCCGACGATAAAAGCCGATTCCGGCGCGCTGAGATGCAGCACGGTCGAGGCGATTTCCTCCGCCGTGCCGAAGCGGCCAGCCGGGATCTGACTGAGGATCTGCGCAGCGGTCGCGTCGAGCGTCGCGGCGTCCAGGCCGAGCTTGCCGTAGAGCGGCGTTTGCACCGGACCGGGGCTCACGACGTTGACGCGCACGCCTTGCGGCAGCAATTCCGACGACAAGGTTTTGGCCAGCGAAATCACTGCCGCCTTGCTCGCCGCGTACACCGACGACGCCGGCATACCGATATGCGCGTTGATCGAACCATTGATGACGATCGATGCGCCACGATTGAGCAGCGGCAACAGCGCCTGGATCTGGAAGTAGGCGCCCTTGACGTTGGTGTTGAAGATCGCGTCCCAGAAGGCTTCGTCGACATCCGGGAACGATGCGAACTTCGCGGTGCCGGCGTTCACGAAGACCGCGTCGAGCCGGATGCGGGCGTCGCCGATTGCGGCCGCCAGTTCGCGGGCTGCGGCGATCGAGCCGGCGTCGTTACGCACCGCCACGGCATTGGGGCCGAGCGCTGCCTTGGCGGCCTCGAGCGCGGCGGCGTCGCGGCCGGTGATGACGACACGGGCGCCTTCGCTCGCAAAAGCCTTGGCGGCGGCGAAGCCGATGCCGCTGCTACCGCCGGTGACGAGAACAGCTTTATCCTGGAAGCGAGTCATTTTGTTTCTCCGAAAGAGTGTTACGGGTTGATGACCAGGATATTGCGCTGGCGTGAGGCGTTTGCCGTACCACTTTGCCGATGTACTCGTTCGAAGAAATCGAACATGTTACGTGGACACCAAAATACGGATTCCGTTATGGGGTAGATAACGAATAATAATTTTTCCGCTGAAATTGGCCTTCGAATATGGCCCCTTATGCTGGAGCCTTGCCCGGGTTTGTCCCGAGCGCTGTGGCAGGCATCTTCCCAACCATCGTCGGAGAACACATGAAAGCAAAGCTGGCGCGAGCGCTGCATCACTCATTGCGCATTAGAACCATGCGGACCGTCCTCGCTGCCGCACTCGGCGCGACTGTGGCGTTCAGCGCCGCGGCGGCCACGACGCAGCCGCTGGGCATCGCCTTCGTCTACCTTGGCAATCCGGGGGACGCTGGCTGGACGTATGCGCACGAACAAGGTGTGAAAGCCGTCGAGGCGCAGTTCGGCGACAAGATCAAAGTGACGCGCGTCGAGAACGTGCCCGAGTCGGCGGATTCAGAGCGTGTGTTCCGCGATCTGGCGTCCAAGGGCAACAAGATCGTCGTGGGCTCGAGCTTTGGCTTCCAGGATTTCGAATTGAAGGTCGCGAAGGATTTCCCGGACGCCGTGTTCGAACATGCGACCGGCTACAAGAAGGCGCCCAACTTCGCCACCTATGACGTGCGGACGTATCAGAGCGCGTATCTGGCCGGTCTGGTCGCGGGTTACACGACCAGGTCCAACACGCTGGGTTTTGTCGGCTCGGTGCCCGTGCCCGAGGTCGTGCGCAATATCAATGCGTTCACGATGGGTGCGCGCTCGGTCAATCCGAATGCGCGGGTGAAGGTGGTCTGGATCAATAGCTGGTTCGATCCGGGTCGCGAGAAGCAGGCCGCCGAGACGCTGATTGGGCAGGGCGCCGACGTGTTGATCCAGAATACCGATTCGACCGCGACGATGCAGACCGCCGAGCAGAAGAAGGTCCACGCATTCGGTTGGGATTCCGACATGAAGAAGTTCGGCCCGAACGCGCAACTGGGCGCTTGCGTGAGCAACTGGGGCGTGTATTACACGCATCTGGTGCAACAGGTGATGGCGGGCACGTGGAACAACGCGCCGGTGTGGTGGGGTTTGAAAGAGAAGGCGATCGATCTCGCCGACATCAACACGGACGCGGTTTCGCCGACGGCGCAAAAGGCGTTGAATCAGAAACGTGATGACATCATTTCCGGCAAGTTCAATCCGTTTGCCGGCCCGATTGCGGATCAGTCCGGTGTGGTGAAGGTTGCTGCGGGCAAGTCGCTGAGCGATGCGGAGTTGTTGCGTTTGAACTGGTTCGTGCAGGGCGTGGATGGATCGCTGCCGAAGTAACGAATTGATTGGTTTGTCTAACTATTATTAAAGGAGACGCCCGTGGCTCTGACCGTTTCGACCGACGCCGCCGGGTTGGCGACGACTTATCCGCCGCAGGGTTTAACGCCGACGCCTGAGCAGATCGTGCGGCATTTGCGGCATTCGAGCCGGGTGGCCGAGCGGGCGACGCTGCTGGGGCATCATCCGTTTGGCGCGGTGCTGGTCGGGCCGGATCAGGAGACCGTGTTGATGGAGCAGGGCAATGTCGACACGGTCAATCACGCCGAATCGGTGTTGGCCCGCGTGGCGGCTTTGAATTTTACGCCTGAGTATTTGTGGAGTTGTACGTTGTACACGTCGGTCGAGCCGTGTTGTATGTGTGCCGGGACGGTGTATTGGGCCAATATTGGCCGCGTTGTGTTTGGGATGACTGAGAAGAGATTGCTGGCGGCGACGGGGGATCATTCGGAGAATCCGACGATGAGTGTGGATTGTCGGTATGTTTTTGATCACTGTCAGAAGCGGATCGAGGTTTGGGGGCCGGTGGCCGAGGTTGAAGCTGAAGTTATGGATGTTCAGCTGAGGTTTTGGAGTAATAGGTAATTTTTTTCGCGTAGCGACTGATTGTTTTTTTGCCTGCGCGGCGCTTTATGTCTGTTTGCCTGCGGCGGTGGCCTTTCCTTGTTTTGTTATTGGTTTATTAGCGTTCCCCCTGTGCGGGGGGCACCTACTTTTCTTTGCCTGCCGCAAAGAAAAGTAGGCAAAAGAAAGCGGCTTTACACCGCTAGCTTTGAAGCGGGTCCCCTGGCCTGGAGGAGGTAGTGGAGCATCTGGAATCGGTGCCCTCGCGCATTCCGCGCGGGTGACAAGGCCGTCATACTTCCGGCGGCGCTGCGCGCGCCGTGGCGGTACTTCATAAAACCATCGGTTCTCTTCGCGCTTGCGCGTTGGCTAAGCGCGGGCATTCAGTTGCATGCGCTCGCGTAACTCGCGGCTGCGTTTCGTTCGGTGAAGGCCGGTTCCGCACCGCGTCAAGGCGCGCGCCGCGCACGACCCCTCAAGAGCGTAGCAGTATGCAGCGTCTAGCCGAATTAATCGCCGGGCATTACTTTTCCGCAAACCGCAAACCGCAAACCGCAAACCGCAAACCGCAAACCGCAAACCGCAAACCGCTTCGCCGAGGCGAAGCCGATGGCCTCCACCGCGCGCAAACGAAGCCTCGGTTTCCCTTGCAGACAGTCCCGGCGAGCACGTAGTGCGAGGCGGGAAGGATGACGCCGCAAGCGTGTACATCCCATTGGTTTTGAGAAGTACCGTTGCGGCGCGCGCAGCGCCGCCGGAAGTATGACGGCCTTGTCACCAGGGCTGAATGTGCGAGGGCACGGATTGCAGATGCTCCACTGCCTCCTCCAAGCCAGGAGACCCGCTTAAGAACTGGCGGTTTGAGCCGCTTTCTTTTGCCCTTTTTTAAGTTTGTGCAATGTTCATGAACTGGACAGGCCGATGAACGTCATGTCTCATACGGAATCCATAAGCAAACCTAAGCGGCGCGCAAAAAAGAGCGCGGACAAAGCCGCGCTTCGGAAAGAGATCTTGAATGAAAGTAACCGCTGTGCAGCGTGTAGTGGCAGCTGAAGTATAGGTGCGTTGCGCCGCGAGGTGCGCAACGCCATCTGAAACGTAGTGCTGCGCGAAGCGCAACACGCTGCGCGTGGGCGAATCAGTTGAGCATGCCGGGTACTTCACACGATGCTTCCAGATGCTTCGCCAACGCCTGATGCAGTTTGGCGAGACTCGGCATCGGTATGGCAAATCCAGCCCAGCCCAGACCGGAATGCCGCAGGAACATCACGGCGCCGTCGTGCAGCGGATGCTTTTCGGTGTGCCAGCATGGGTCTATTTCAATGACGTACTGGTGCGTACGCAACGGCTCTTTAGGTACTTCCGGGCGCATCGTCGCGCGCAGCACGCTGAGGTGTTCGATCATGGCGTCGAGATCGTCCACGTCGAGCAGCACCTCGCTGCGCTCGATCGCGATGCGAACCGCGTTCCGTCCATATTCGTTGACTCTCTCGATGCTCATCGGGCGCGTCATGTTTCGGCCCCTTCCCGCTATCACGATGCGCAAATTATGGCGCTGCGGGCCGTTCCGAAGTCTTAAAGAGCACGATCCGCGGATGAAACCTTGTTTAAGGAGGAGAGTGCGGAGAGCGCCTTCGGGCAACCCAATCATCTGATGTTTTCCGATATTGCAGCGCATCATGACTGAATTATGTAAGACATTAAGGTTCTGATGTTTCAATAACGAAACGATTTTGAATGTTCCAAATCCGGCACCATATTTCTTAATCCGGTGTGAAGCAATAAATGGGCGGGTTACTGCGCCGGATGAGTCGATAAATTCCCAATTTGCGAATTAAAACCGGATTGAATGTTCATTATTTGCGAGATTTGAAGTTCAGGTTTGAAACACTTTTGAACAGCTCAATTGCCAGTCGAATCGGTAAATCCGCGGCTGGGGCGCACACGCAGACCGTCGCCGGATCAGGCGCGAAAGCCAATATGGAAAAGGATCTTCGTGTCGGCGGCGACGCGCGCTTCGCTGTCATGTGCCGCTTCGCCGGCTGATTCACGTGTTGTAATATGAAACGCACGAAAATGGTTTTCTTCATACGTTCAGATTCGCGCTAAACGATTGTTTTTCAAATTTACTATAGCGGTGCATTCCGCTAACATCACGCATAATCCGCTAAGCGTTGTAGCCGGCGGTTTTCATCGGCCATAATAAACGCATTCATATCGGCCAGCCTGACGGGTCAGCGGGGTCTGCAACGCACCACAGCTTTGGGGAAAGATCATGCCGCACATGAGCATTGACACTGCGAGGGTCACCTGGTTACATACGCCGAACCTGAACGTTCGTTCTGCCGCGCGGCGCATCGGCGTGTTGTTGTTCGACGGTTTCTGGTTGCTCGGACCCGGCACGGTGGTCGAGATGTTCCAGACCGCTAATGAACTCGCCGGCTCACGGGCCGGAGAATATCCGCCCTATGAAGTGCAGTTTTTGTCGATGGACGGCGGTAGTGTCGCCAGTTCTTCGTCGGTGCGTATCTGGACCGACCGTATCGATGCGCGCTTCGGCGCCGGTTTCGACGTGCTGTTCATCGCGGGCGGCTACGGCGCTCATGTGGCCGCGCGCGACGAGCGGCTGTTGAACTGGCTGCGCCTGGTGCAAACGCGCACCCGCACGATCGAAGCGATCGGCGAGGGCCGTCTCGTGCTGGAGGCCGCCGGCCCGTTCGAGCATGACGGTTTGCAAGCCAGCCGTCATTTGGGCAGCCTCGCGGCCGAGGCCGCGCTCAACGCCACCAATGATCGTCACGACTGCGCACGCAGCGCGCTGATGTTCATCAAACGCGATCTCGGCGCGGAACTCGCGCGCAGCGTCGCCGATCGCGTGATGCCGGGTATGGCCGCCACATGGGTGCCGTTGCCGGCCGAAGGCGGCACGCTCAGCGTGGCCGAAAAAATCCGCGCTGCCGCGCGATGGATGGAAGCGAACTGCGATCGTCCGGTGTCGGTTGCCGATGCCGCGCAGGTGGCGGCGATGAGCGAGCGCAATTTCCTGCGCCGCTTCAAGCACGAAATGCAGGTGACGCCGTCCGACTATTTGCTGCAGGTGCGGCTGCGCATTGCCTGCAACTTCCTGACCGAAACCGAATTGCCGGTCGACAAGATCGCGCGGCGCAGCGGCACCGGCAACGGCGATCGTCTCGCGAAGATCTTTCGCAAGCGCATGGCGCTTTCGCCCACCGAATATCGTGCGCGCAGCCGGGTAGCGAGCGAGGTGTAGGTGTGCGCTGGCTCGGGGCTGAAGGCGCACGACAAAAACCATTCGACACGGCCGGATTGCCGGCCGTGCTTTCGCCGGGCAAGCTTCTACGAGCATAGTGGCAATGAGCAACAAGGTAACGGCGACGGCATTGCCGGATGTGAAAATCATCGAGCCCGAGGTGTTCTGCGACGAATTTGGCTTCTGCTTCGAGAGCTTTAGCGCGGACGAGTTTACCGACGACGTGGCGCCCGGATTCAGCTTCGTGCAGGACCGGCATTTGCGCGCGGTGCGCGGCGTGTTGCGCGGTTTGCATTATCAGGTGCAGCGCCCGCAGGGTCGGCTCGTGCAGGTGGTGGTGGGCGAGGTGTTCGACGTCGTCGTGGATGTGCGGCTTCGTTCGCCGAGCTTCGGCAAATGGTGCGGCGTGTATCTGAGCGCGGCGAACCATCGGCAGGTGTGGGTGCCGCCGGGCTTCGCGCACGGCTTCGTGGTGCTGTCCGACACCGCCGAGTGTTTTTGGAAGACCACCGAATACTGGTTTCCCGAACTCGAGCGCTGTATTTTGTGGCGCGATCCGGACATCGGCATCGAGTGGCCGATCGATTTCGCGCCGACCCTCGGCGCGAAGGACGCCGCGGGCCGGCGGCTATATGAAGCGGAAAACATCGCCTGACGGCGGCTCACGGTAACCAGGGCTAAAGGCCGTTGAAAACAACCAAAGGCAACGGAGCCAGCTAGACGACGCTCAGCGACGCTCAGCGCGTGGCCGCCACCGTGCCGACGCTGGCGGCGACCACCAGCAGCGTGCCCACCAGTTGCAAAACACCCATCGGTTGATGCAGCACCACGAAGCCGGCCAGCGCACCGATGGCTGGTTCGACACTCATCAGGATCCCGAACGACGCGGCCGGCATGTGCCGCAACGCCACCATTTCCAGCGCATACGGCAACAACGGGACCAGCAGCGCGAGACCCGCGGTCGCGGCAATCTGTCCGGCGGCGATGTGCACGCCGTTGTCGGCCAGGCCGAAGGGCGTCGCCACCAGCGCCGCCGCGATCAGCGACACCGACAATCCTTCGAGTCCGGCGAACGCCGTGCCGATCTTTTTCATCAGCACGATGTAGCTGCCCCAGCCGAGCGCCGCACCGAACGCGAGCAGCACGCCAAGCGGTTCGCCGATCCAGCCGGCGCGATCGCGCGCCAGCAGCACGACGCCTGTAATGGCGAGCGCAGGCCACAACAGCGCTCGCGCCTGGCGCACCGCGAAGGTCGCGACCGCTAGCGGGCCGAGAAAATCGATTGCGACTGCAAGCCCCAATGGGATGTGTTGGAGCGCCGCGAAAAAGCACAGCGTCATGCCGGCCATCGCCGCACCTAGCGCGCCGGCTGCGAGCCAGTGTGAACGCGAGTAGGTGAGAAGCCGCGGGCGCACCAGCAGCGCGAGCACCAATGCGGCCCAACACAGACGCAGCCAGGTAGTGCTGAGCGAGCCATACGCGGTCATCGTCGGCGCGGATAGCGCCGCGCCGAACTGCACGCTCGACATCGACAGCACGCACAGCAACGCGGTGCCGGCCGCCGCGCTTCGGGGCTTCATCGGAGTCGTTGCGCCCGGTGCGGGATTCAGCGCCGGTTTGATGGTGGTGTCCTGCATGGCGGTCTGGTCGCGGTTCCATTTTGCGTTCGTTGGACGCTATCTTATCGGCGGAACCGGTATTAAGATAAGTTGATATTTCTTATGCGGACATCAAGAACTTTGATGATGCGAGACCTCGACAGCAGTTTGTTACGCGCCTTCGTCACCGTGGTGGAGACTGGCGCGGTTGGCGCTGCGGCAGCGCGCCTTGCGCGCACGCAGGCAGCGGTGAGCATGCAGTTGCGCCGGCTCGAGGAAGAACTCGGGCAGCGTTTGCTCGACCGTTCTCCGCGCGGTGTGCAACTCACTGAAGCGGGGCATCTGCTGCTGCCTTATGCGCATACGATTCTCGGCGCCGGGGCCGACGCGCGGCGAGCGCTGAGCGCGGGGCAGGTGTCCGGCACCGTGCGGCTGGGCATGCTGGAAGACATCGCGGTTGGTCGGCTGCCGCGCGCGTTGCGGCGCTTTTCGATTGCGTATCCACAGGTGGCGCTGGAAATCGTTGTCGATACGAGCGAGGCGTTATCGAAGCGGCTCGCGGACGGCAGCCTCGATGTGGTGGTCGGCGATCCCTCGCTGGTCGATGCGGTGCCGCTGCTCACGTGGACGCAGCCGCTCTTCTGGGTCGGCGCGCGCGGTTTTAGCCGCGACGGTGAAGCGCCATTGCCGGTGGTGGCATTCGGCGGCGCGTGTCTGTGGCAACAACGGGTGCTGAGCGCATTGCGGCGTGCGGGAATTGCGTGGCGCATCGTGTGCACCAGCACCAGTTTGCCGGCGGTGCAATCGGCGGTCGAAGCGGGCCTTGGCGTGTCGGTGCTGCTCGACGGCAATATCCGCTCCGGGTCGATGCGCGTGCTGGGCCAGGCCGATGGCTTGCCCGATGCGCCCACCGCCGATTTCGGGCTCTTCATGCGTGCGGTCTCCGGTGCGCAGGCGGCTGCCGTGCAGACTTTGCAAACCTTCCTCTGCGAGGAATTGCACCTTGGCTTGCGCGAAAGCGAGCCGCTTGTGTTGTCAGCTGTATTGCCGGCGGCCTAGCGTTTCGGCAGCGGCTTCCACGTGAGTTTTTACGACATTTTTTCTTGAGACGCTCGCTCACGAAACCTACACTTTGGCCAACCTGATCAGTGCGAGGTGTTCAACGTGAAGCGATGTGCAACGAAGCAGCAATCCGTCCGTATCGACTACGTTTGCCACGGTGCTGGACGTGTCGAACTGCGCCGCTTCGATCCGTCGCGCGATTCGTTCGTCGCGTTGACGGCGCTGCTGCATCGGGCTTTCACGCGGCTTGGCGCGATGGGGCTGAACTGCACTTGCGTGGATCAAACGGTAGAGACCACACGTTCGCGCGCGACGCGTGGCGATTGCTATGTGGCGGTATGCGAGGGGCGCCTCGTCGGCACGATGACACTGTATGCGCCGGATCGTGGGTCGCCGTGCGAGCTGTACCGGCGCGACGATATCGCGAGCGTGCGCCAGTTCGGCGTCGAGCCTGCGTGGCAGGCGCGTGGCATCGGCACGCTGTTGCTCGCGTTCGCCGACCACTGGGCCGCGACGCGTGGTTATGCGGAACTCGCGCTCGATACGCCGCAACCGGCTGCGCATCTGATCGGGTTTTATCGCGGACAGGGGTTTCGCATTGTTGATTTCGTGCGCTTTGACGGCAAGCATTACGACAGTGCGATTTTGAGCAAGCCGCCGGTCGCGATGCGGATGTTGGCGAACTGGTCACGGCGGTTGAGTGTGCCGCCAAGGCGGATTGCTCGCGCGGCGTGAGCGTCGTTGCTGTGCGATTGGGTGGAATGTTTGCCTACGGCGTTGGGTTTTGCTTTCGTTTTTTGCCTTCGCGGCGCTATGGGTTGTTCGCCTGCGGCGTTGGCCTTTCCTTGTTTTGATATTGGTTTATTAGCGTTCCCCCTGTGCTGTTTGCCTGCTCGGCGCTTTTTGGCCGTGTGCCTGCGGCGTTGGCCTTTCCTTGATTTCCTGGTGGTCTATTAGCTTCGCCCCTGTGCGGGGCAGGCACTTACTTTCTTTGCCGCCGCAAAGAAAGTAAGCAAAGAAAGCGGCTTCACACCGCTAACTTTGAAGCGGGTCCCTTGGCTTGGAGGAGGCAGTGGAGCATCTGGAATCGGTGCTCTCGCACACTCCGCGCCGGTGACAAGGCCGTCATTCTTCCGGCGGCGCTGCGCGCGCCGCAGCGGTACTTCCCAACACCGATCGCAGATAGGCGCTTCCGGCATCATTCTTCCCGCCTCGCACTACGTGCTCGCCGGAACGGTCTGCAAGGGAAACCAGGGGCTTCGTTTTGGTTTGGTGGGGGGCATCGGCTTCGCCTCGGCGAAGCACCCGAATGTGCGAGTGCGAGCCATCACGCGGAGCGAAGAGCCGGTACGACAGTGAGGATTGGAGGTGTAACGGCGGGCCAACTCGCCAGGCGAAACGCGAGCGCCTCGGCAAGGCATGGGGGATGCAAGTGTGAGCCACCGCGCCGCGCAGAACGTTGACACGAAATTAGCAGGTGGTTTGATGAAGTACCGCTGCGGCGCGCGAAGCGTCGCCGGAAGAATGACGGCCTTGTCACAAGCGCGGAGTGTGCGAGAACACCGATTCCAGATGTTCCACTGCCTCCTCCAAGCCAGGGGACCCGCTTAAGCGTTAGACAGTATGACTCCCGTGAGGCAAGGGCTGGCCTGCCGTGAGGAATCAAACGCGGGTTAGCATTGCTACCAGAGCCGCACGGTGCGGACGGGCCGCACCCGGCGAATTCCGGCACGGAGGCCAGCATGGAACACGATAGCACGCTGTACGTCGGTTGCGACGTTCACAAGGATTCGATCACGGTTGCCTATGCACTCGATGCGGGCGAGGTTGAACTGCTCGGCAAGACCGGTACGAGGCAGGCCGATATCGATCGCCTGTGCAAGCGCCTGCAGTCAAAGGCGCGCCGCATCCGCGTCGTCTACGAGGCGGGCCCGTGCGGCTATGGGCTTTACCGGCAACTCATCCAGAAAGGGTTCGACTGCATGGTGTGCGCGCCATCGCTGATTCCCAGAAAGCCCGGTGAACGTGTGAAGACCGATCGACGTGATGCCGTGAAGCTCGTGCGCTCACTGCGCGCAGGCGACCTGTCAGCCGTGTACGTGCCCGGCGTGGACGACGAAGCGTTCCGCGATCTGGCGCGTACGTGGGTGAGCGCCCGGGATGACCTGAAGCGGGCGCGGCAACAGCTGAAGGCTTTCCTGCTCTCGCATGGGGTGCGCTATACAGGCCGTGCCGACTGGGGACCGGCGCACCAGCGCTGGCTGGGCGCGCATGCATTCGACAGTGCATGGCAGCAACTGGCGTTCGAGGAACATCGCCGCACCATCGAGGACCGCCTCGCGCAATGCGCGCGACTGGAGGCCGCGTTGCGCGAAGCGGTCCCCAACTGGCGCTTCTATCCGGCCGTGCTGGGCCTGCAGACCATGCGCGGCGTGCAGTTCACCACGGCCGTGGGCATGCTCGCGGAGCTGGGTGACCTGTCGCGTTTTGCACACCCGCGCCAGCTGATGGCCTGGCTGGGCGTGACGCCCTCGGAACACTCGTCAGGCGAGAAGCGCCGTCAGGGCAGTATCACGAAGAACGGCAACAGCTACGCGAGAAAGCTGCTCGTCGAAGCTGCCTGGAGCTACCGGCATCCGGCCCGTGTCAGTCCCGACATCCAGCGCCGCCACGAAGGCATCCCCAAGCCGATCGTGGATCGCGCCTGGGACGCACAGGTGCGGCTGTGCCGACGCTATCGCAAGCTCATCGCGCGCGGCAAGCAGAAGAACATCGCGGTGGTCGCCGTCGCCCGCGAACTGGCAGGTTTTATCTGGGACGTCAGTCGGCTGGCGATGTCGCTGGCCGTGCCGCGCGAGGTGCGCCTGGCATGATGCAACATCCAGCCCCGTTGCCCCAACCTGACACTGGAGGAGTTTCCTGAAGGCGGCGTAGCCCGGCACACGAGTAACCCGCGACACCGCTACGCAACGGATTGCATCCGACTTGCGGCTTTAGATTGCGGCAGGCTCATTGGGCGGACCTCTGTAATGCGGTACCCAACCCGCGGATATCAGCGTGATCCACCGTCGAGATGTACTGCTACGTCGCCCTCAGGAAATTCAGACAATATGAATTTGAGAAACCGAAAAACCGATCCCGATTGACACCGGGAGTCATATCAGCGGTGTAAAGCCGCTTTCTTTGCTTACTTTCTTTGCGGCGGCAAAGAAAGTAAGTGCCTGCCCCGCACAGGGGCGAAGCTAATAGACCACCAGGAAATCAAGGAAAGGCCAACGCCGCAGGCACACGGCCAAAAAGCGCCGAGCAGGCAAACAGCACAGGGGGAACGCTAATAAACCAATAACAAAGCAAGGAAAGGCCAACACCGCAGGCGAACAACCCATAGCGCCGCGTAGGCAAAAAAACCAAGAAAATGCCACCACCTTAGACACACAGAAAAATGCCGCCGCACAAGGCAAAAACAGCAATTCAACGACTCGCCAACGTTTGCGCCCGCCAGCTCATAGCACAATCGACCAAACAATACGGACAACATAAAAGAACAAATCTACGGCATTCGCGAAGCGGAGCGGTCACACACCACGCGGAGCAACTACGCACGACACCGGCCGGCCACGCAGCCGGCCTCAACATTGCATTCAAAGTTGCGCACGCAACCAATGCGCGACAACCGGCCCACACAACACGCCCCACGTGATCGCGCAGATCAGCAGCGCCATCGTCACGGCAGCACTGCCGCAATCTTTGGCGCGCTTCGACAACTCGTGCCGTTCCAACGAAATCCGGTCGATTGCGGCCTCGATGCTCGAATTCAGCAACTCCACCATCAGCACCAGCAGCACCGACCCGATCAGCAACACCCGCTCGATCGCGCCCACAGGCACCAGCAACGCGCACGGCAGCAAAATCACGGCCAGCGCCATCTCCTGACGAAATGCGCTCTCTTCGCGCAAGGTCGTGACAATGCCGCTGCACGAGTGCCGCAGCGCAAACAGTGCACGCAAAGGCCCACTGCGTTTTGTAGGCAAAGGGACAGAAGAAGAGCGGGGCGGATTGCTCATGATCAGAGTCTCGTCAAGATGGCCGCAGCATGCCTCAAATGTCACAAATTGTCACAAATTATGATATCTTTGCGGACCTGCGGCGTTGGCGTGACCGAGCGATAAAACGGCGGAAATATGCGAAAAGCATGTATCCGAAACAACGTGCCGCACATGCGTCATGTGAAAGAGCGACTTTCCGTTGCGTCGCCCACTATTCAAGGTTTCGCCGAATCTTCCGTATATGAGGGTAGACGACCGCTTTGCGGTCGCGCCGTCATCCGTTTTCCACTTCTCCGCATTCTCGTGCGGCGGGCCGAACTCGCAAGATGTCCCTGGCAGTTACGGGGCCGACGGCCGATGTCGAATAAGCTGATCTGCCCATGAAACCTGTCTTATCGTTTTGCCTGTCGATAACGACCGTTGCCGGCACCGTGTATGCCGCCGCCTTAACCGCCGCGCCTTCCGCACCCGCCGCGCCGTCCGTCGCCGCTGCCCGGCTCGCGCTGCCGGCGCCCGTTGCAATCGCAGCGGCTGCCGATGATGCAAACGGTGCCAATGCCGCCAATGCCGCAGCCGCCGCCAACGCGACGAGCACCACGACTACCCCTGCCGGCTCGACGACGCTGCACCTGCCGTTTTCCGCGCTGGGCGCCTATCAGCCATTGAATCTGCGCGGTCTAGAAGATGCGCGCGTCGTCAACGTCGGCGTGCGGCTCGACCGCGTGGTGACCGCGGCGCGGCTGCGCTTGCGCTACGCGTATTCGCCGGCGCTGGTGTTTCCCATTTCGCATATGAAGGTGTCGGTCAACAACGAAGTGATCGCGACCGTGCCGTTCGATCGTGAACACGCCGGGCAGATCGTCACGACGGACATCCCGCTCGATCCGCGTTTCCTGACCGATTACAACCAGCTCGGACTTCGTCTGATCGCGCACTACACGCTCGACCATTGCGAGGATCCGGATAACACGGCGCTGTGGGCCGACGTGAGTCCGACCAGCGAGATCATTCTCGACACATCGCCGATTCGCTTGCCTAACGATCTCGCGTTGCTGCCCGCGCCGTTTTTCGATCGGCGCGACGTGGGCCGCCTGCGTCTGCCGTTCGTGCTGCCGGCCGCCGCCGACAATGCGACGCTGCAGAGCGCCGGTGTGCTGGCTTCCTGGTTCGGCGCGCTGGCCGATTACCGTCAGGCGCGTTTTCCCGCGTCGTCTGCGTTGCCGGCCGACGATCACGCCGTCGTGGTGGCCCGCAGCGCGCAATTGCCCGAGGCGCTGAAGCTGCCGCCGGTCAATGGTCCGATGCTGATCGTGACCGATAATCCCGCCTCGGCCGGCAAGAAGCTGCTGGTCGTGACGGGCCGCACCGCGGCCGAAGTCGACCAGGCGGCCGCCGCACTGGTGCTCGGCGGGACGGCGATGTCGGGCTCCGCCGTGCAGGTGGCGCAGATCGACATCGGCGCGCCGCGCAAGCCCTACGACGCGCCGCGTTGGCTGCCGGTGGACCGGCCGGTCGCCTTCAAGGAGCTGATCGACGATCCGGGTCAGTTGCAGGTGCACGGCAGTTCACCGGACGCAATCCGTCTGAACCTGCGCGTGCCCGCCGACCTGTTCTCGTGGAGTGGCGCAGGCGTGCCGCTGAACCTCAAATACCGCTACACCGCGCCGACGGTGCAAAACAACTCGGCGCTCGCCGTGCAGATCAACGACCAGTTCGTCAAGTCGTACCGGCTCGCGCAGGCCAGCGCCGACGACGCGCAAGGCCGTCTGCAGTTGCCGGTGCTGTCCGCGAACGCCAACCGCTCGAGCAACGCACTCGATATTCCGGCGTTTCGCGTCGGCAGTTCGAACCAGTTGCAGTTGCGCTTCAATCTGGATTCGCAGAAGACCGGGCTGTGTCAGGGCGTGGCGGCGAATCCCGTGCAGGCGGCAGTCGATCCTGATTCGACGATCGACTTCTCGGGCTTCGTCCATTACGCGCAGATGCCGAATCTGGCGTACTTCTCGAACAGCGGCTTTCCGTTTACGCGCTATGCCGATCTCGCACAGACGGCGGTGGTGATTCCCGCTCACCCGGCGCCGGAAGAACTCGAAGCCTTGCTGACGATGCTCGGCCACATGGGTCAATGGACCGGTTATCCGGCGCTGCGCGTGCAGGTCGCGCGGCCTGCCGAAATCGCGCAACTGACGGGCAAGGATCTGCTGGTGATCGGCGGCAACGGTTCCGCGCCGTTGCTGGATCGTTGGCATCAGGCGTTGCCGCTGACCATCGGCGCGGGCTCGATTGCAAGCGTCGGCGGCAACCCGATTACACGCGCGTCGTTTTCGGTGAAGGAGCAATGGCGCAACGGCGCGCAACTGCCGGACGGCAACGCGCACCTCGACGGCAACGGTCCGCTCGCCGCGCTGATGGGCTTCGAGCTGCCGGGCAGCAAAGGGCGCAGCGTCGTCGCGCTGACGGCGACCGATCAGCATCATCTGATCCAGTTGCTCGACGTGCTCGAAAAACCGGATCGCGTCTCGCAGCTGCAAGGCGACGTCGCGCTGGTGCGTGGCGGCGAAGTCGACAGCATGCGCGTTGGCGAACCGTATCTGGTCGGTTACGTGCCCTGGTATGCGCGGCTCTGGAGCAAGGCGATTCAGCATCCGATCCTGCTGGGCGTGCTCGGCGCGTTTGCCGGGCTGCTGCTGGCGATCGGTGCGTTCACTGCGTTGCAGGAACTGGCCGCGCGCCGCCGGGGAGTCTGAACGATGGCGCCGGTGAAGTGGACAGCGCCGCTGCGGCGGTTGCCCGGCGGGGCGCGGCCGGGCGGAGTCTCATGCGTGGCCGTGGACGCGATGCCGTTGATTGCCTCGTCTGTCGTCTCGTTGGTTGCCTCATGGGTGGGCTCGCGTGTGGGTGCGCGTGTGGGTGCATTCGTGGCCGGTACGGCGGCCGCGACGCTGACGGCCGGCGCGTTGGCCGCGGGCCTCCCGCATCCGGGTTCGGCCAGTCAAGCGGAGCTCGCCGCGCCTGCCGCAAGTAGTTGCGCCGCGCCCGCATGGCCGCGTTGGCAGCAGTTCAAGCGCGATTTCATTTCGCCCGACGGTCGCGTGATCGACGTCGGCTCGGCCGATTCGCGCACGGTGTCCGAAGGGCAGTCGTACGGTCTGTTTTTCGCGCTGGTCGCGAACGACCGTGCCGCCTTCGATACGATCCTGCGCTGGACCGAGGACAATCTCGCGCAAGGCGACCTGACCGCGCATCTGCCGGCCTGGCTGTGGGGGCGCTCTGACAGCGGACAGTGGGGCGTGCTGGACGCGAACGCATCGTCGGATGCCGATCTGTGGATCGCCTACGCGCTGCTCGAAGCCGGCCGCGCGTGGCACGAGCGCAGCTATACGGCGCGCGGCGCGGTGCTCGCGAGGCGCGTGCTCGACGAGGAAACGGCGAGCGTTCCCGGTCTCGGCCTGACGCTGTTGCCGGGTCCGGTTGGCTTTCATCCGGCTCCCGATGTCTGGCGCGTCAACCCCAGTTACTCGCCGCCGCAGCTGATCCGCGGCATCGGCGCGCGGCTGCCGGACGACGCTCGCTGGACGCGCCTTCTCGCCAGCACTGGCCAGGTCCTGATCGACACCGCGCCGCACGGCTTTTCGCCCGACTGGGCGCTGTATCGCGCCAAACAGGGTTTCGCGCCGGACCCGCAGACCCAGGCGGAGAGCGCCTATAACGCGATCCGCGTCTACCTGTGGGCCGGCATGCTCGATCCACGCGACCCGCTGGCGAACGCGCTCCTCACGCGTTTCGCGCCGTTCGCCGGCTTTATCGCCGCGCATGGCGCGCCGCCCGAAAAAGTCGATACGACGAGCGGCAGTGCGGGCGCGAACATGGGCAACGCCGGCTTTTCGGCGGCGGCCGTGCCGTTTCTCGACGCGCGCGGTGAGACTTCGCTCGCCGACGCGCAGATCGCGCGCGTCGAACAACTCGATCGCGATACGCCGCCAGGCTATTACACCAGCGCGCTGAGCCTGTTCGGCCTCGGCTGGCGCGATGGACACTACCGCTTTGCCGCTGACGGCACCCTCAATCTGCGCTGGAGTTCGCCGTGTTCCGTCGCCGCCCGGTAAGACGCGCGGCGTTGCTGCTCGGCCTTGCGTGGCAGGTTGCGGCGATTGCGGCCTCAGCGCGCGTGGGCGCTCCCGCAACGGCACCCGCAACGGCTTCTGCAACGACACCCGCGGCGGCGCCATCGCCCGCCGCCGTGCCGCCGCAAAACCCCGCTGCGCAACGCATGTACGCAACCGCCCGCATGTGGTCGACCAAGCATCGCGACGATCTCGCGCTGCAGGCGATCCAGAAGGCGCTGCTGATCGCGCCGGGCGATCCGTCGTTGCTGGCCGAGCAGGCGCGCATCCAGTTGCGTCTCGGCCAGGCACAGGCCGCGCAGGCAACGCTGGCGCGTCTGCGGGCGAGCGCCCCCGGCGCGCCGGCCACGCAGCAGATCGAAGACGAATTCCGCGTCGCGACCAACGGCCGCGAGGAACTGGCGACGATCCGCCTGCTCGCGCGCAGCGGTCAGTCCGCCGAAGCGACGCGCCGGCTGCTCGCGCTGTTTCCGCACGGCGCGCCGTCGGGCTCGCTCGGCGCCGAGTACTACCAGATCATCGCGGGCACGCCCGAGGGCCGCGTGCAGGCAGTCGGCGCGTTGCGCCGGCGGATGGCCGCCGATCCATCGGATGTCGATTCGGCTTTGGTGCTCGCCAATCTGCTGAACGCACGCAGCGACACGCGCGCCGAGGCCAACCGCATCGCGTGGAATCTCGCGACGCGGCCGGATTCGGATCGCGCGGCATCGCTGGATGTCTGGCGCCGCGTGTTGCAACAGACCGGCACGGACCCGGCTTATCTCGCCGCGCTGCGCGCCTATCTGCAACTCGTTCCGGACGACGGCGAATTCAAGGACCGCGTTGGCGCTGTCGAAGCGCGACTGGACGCGCAACGGCAACTCGAACGCAATCCCGACTACGTCGCGCAGCAGCGCGGCTTGAAGGCGCTCGCGCGCAACGACCTGGCGAGCGCGGAACCGCTGCTCGCGCGTGCCGCGCAAGCGCGCGCGGACGATGCCGAGGCGGTCGGCGGCCTGGGTCTCGTGCGCATGCGCGAAGGGCGGCGCGACGAGGCCCGTACGCTGTTTTTGCGCGCCGCCGCGCTCGCACCGGACAATCGCGTGAAGTGGGAAGGCCTTGCACGCACCGCGCAGTTCTGGGGCACGCTGGCTCAGGGCCGCGAAGCCGCGGCAGCCGGCCGGCCGCAGGACGCGGAGCGGGCCGCGCGCGCCGCGCTCGCGATGGAACCGGGCAACGCCGACGCGAAGCTGATGCTTGCCGACGCGCTGCTCGCGCAGCACAACTGGAGCGCCGCCGAGCCGCTGCTGCGCGAATTGCTGGCGGCGCGGGAGCCGAGCCTGTCGGCGGTGCGCAGCACGCAGACCCTGTTCGAGAACACTGGGCGCGAGGCTCAGGTCGCGCCGTTGCTCGACGCCTTGCAAAGCCGTTTCAGCGCCGCCGGCGATCGCCAGCGTCTCGCGCAACTGCGTGCCGGCATCCTCAGCGCACAAGCCGACAAATTGCTTGCGGCGGGCCAGCGCGGCCCGGCCGCGCAGCGCTACGAAGCGGCGTTGCGGCTCGCGCCCGATGCGCCGTGGACGCGTTTTGCGCTCGCGCGTCTGTATCGCGATCTGGGTCTGCCGCAACTCGGCCGGGTGGTCATGGACGACGGCCTCGCCGTCTCGGCGTCGCCCGAGATGCGCTATGCGAGCGCGCTGTACCGCAACTCGCTCGACGACGTCAGCGGCGCTCAAGCCGTGTTCGCGCCGATCGCCGACAAGGACCGCACGGACGGCATGCGTGCGCTCGACCGTGACCTGCAGGCGCAGCAGTGGCTCGCCAAGGCCCGCGCCGCGTTCGCGCAGGACGACCGTGCAACTGCTGCCGACGCGCTCGAACAGGCGCGCCTCCTCGCCGCCGACGATCCGAATCTGCTGGCCGCGGTCGGCTCGTTGTGGATCGATCGAGGCGAGCCGGAGCGTGGCCTCGCGTTGCTGCAAGACTGGATGGCTGCACACCCGCAGCAGACCGACGCCGATGTGCGTCTGCGTTATGGCGATCTGCTCGGCAGCGCCAAACGCAACGCCGCGCTCGACGCGTGGCTGACGGAGCTGCGCGGCGAGCCGCAACTCGGCGCGGCGCAAAGCGCGCGCCTCGAAGATCAGGCGTTGCGTTCGGTGCTGCGTCAGACCGACGAGGCGCTCGATCGCGAGGACTACGCCGGCGCGCGGCAATTGCTCGAGCGCGTCAGCCCGGCGGGCCGGCGCGATAAACGCTACGCGTTCGAAGTCGCCGATCTCGAACGGCTGCAAGGACACTATGCGGCGGCGCGCGCCGCGCTGGCCCCCGTGCTCGCGGCTTCACCGAACGATCCGGACGCGCAGCTGGCGCTCGCGCGCGTGCTGGAGCAGAGCGGCGATCGTCGCACCGCGCTCGATCTCGTGCGCACGGTGCGCGACGGCGCGGCGCCCGACGACGTCGATGCGCGGCTCTCGGCGGCTCGCCGTCTTGCCGCGTTGCGCCGTCCGCAGGAAGCGGAGCAGATCACCTCGGCATTGCGTGTCGCGTATCCGGCGCGGCCGGACGTGACGGTGCAAAGCGGCCGCATCGCCGAGGATCTCGGCCAGTACGAGGACGCCGCGTCGCTGTACCGTCTGTCGCTGAGCCAGGAGCGCGCGGCGGGCGTGACGGCCGGCCCCGACGGCACACCGGCGCAAGCCGCGCTGGACGATCTGCAGCAGCGCCGCAATCCGGAGATCGAGACGGCGTGGATGCCCGCCTATAAGTCGGGCGACCCCGGCATCTCGCAGTTTCATGCATGGCAGGCGCCGGTGTATGTGCAGATTCCGTATCGCTATGACGGGCACTTTTTTGCCCACGTCGATACGGTCCATCTCGATGCCGGGACGCTCGACGTCAGCGAGGGCAACGCGTTTACGCGCGACACGTTCGGCACGCTGGGCGCCGCCGACCAGCTGGCGCAGTCTCTCAACATTCCGGCTGGGACGTTCGCGGCCCAAGCCGCGAAGCTGCCGTATCTGCATCAACCGGCGACCGGTGTCGCGCTCGGCGCCGGCTACACCTCGGATGCATGGCGCTTCGACTTCGGCACCACGCCGCTCGGCTTCCCCGTGCATTACCTGGTCGGCGGCGTGCGCTATCAGTTCGACGCGGGCCCGGCGAGCTTTTCGATCAACGGATCGCGCCGCCCGCAGACCAGCAGTGTGCTCTCGTATGCGGGCATGCACGATCCGGTGACGGGCGCCGTGTGGGGCGGGGTGCGCCGCGACGGCATCGACCTTCATTCGGCGGTCGATATCGGCAGGACCAGCGTGTTCGCCGATGTCGGCGCGGGGATACTGACCGGCCGCAACGTGGAGAGCAACCAGGGCATCACCTTGCGCACCGGCTTCACGGTGCCGGTCTATCAACGCGTCAATATGCTCGTGAGCACCGGGCTGGTCGGCAACTACTGGCACTACACCAATAATCAGCGCTTCTACTCGTTTGGCCAGGGCGGCTATTACAGCCCGCAGCGCTACCTGTCGCTCGGCGTGCCGATCGAATGGGCCGGCCGGCGCGATGCGCTGAACTGGGATCTGACGGCGACGGTTGGCGTGTCGAATTCGTACGAGAAGGATTCGCCGTACTACCCTAACGGTTTGCCCAATGGCCTTAGCTCGGTGCCGGGCGTCGACAGCCTCGTCAATACGGCCAGCTCGACGCGCGGCGTCGCGTTTTCGTACGGGCTGAGCGGCATCGTGCAGTATCGCTTCAACAAGTACCTGGTGGCGGGCGCGCAACTGAGCATCGACCGTTCACATGACTACGCACCGAGTTCCGCGCTGCTGTACCTGCGCTACACCTTCGACGGACGCAAGCAGGACAACAGTCTGTCGCCGAGGCCCGCGCGCCTTTACTCCAGCTATTGAGCGGCGAATCAACGAGATCAGGGAAACCAGGCGTGAGCACCGTTCCAAATCCACCCAGGCCGACGTCGGCCGGCGCCTTTGTGCGACGCTGGCTGCAAGCTGTCCGTCGAACGGGGTCGCATCGCCGCGCGCCGCTGGTAGGCCGGCTTGCCGTCGACGCGCTGCCCGACCAATGGTGCGCGCTCGAAGGCGGCAAGCTCTACGCGATCTACGCGGCGGCGCGCACGCCGGGGGCGGATGCGCTGATCTGGGAAAGCGCGCGCGAAGCACGCGCGCGCAATGTCACGGTGGTGCTGGCACGCGAACGCACACAGGTCGCCAGGCGCCTGCGCGAACTCGGCTTCAGCGCCAATGCCCCGGCGAGCGGCTGGCCGCGCGACCTGAGGGTACTCGCGATGCCGCCGACCGGCAGTGACTCTGCCGGCGCGGCCGACTCCGCCGGCTCCGCCGATGCGGCGGCGCACGGGCCGGCGCCGGTCGCGCTCGCCAAAGTGTTCGGCGGCCTGCGCGCGCTCAAGCGCTTCGGTTTCCGTTCGCGCTCGCTGTATTTCGTCGAAGGCGCTGAGCGCTGGTTCAGCTGGGACGACCCGGTCGCGCTCGCGCGGGAAGGCCGCATGCTCGCGAACTGGTGCGCGGCGCGCAACATCTCGCTGGTGTTGCTGCTCGGCTCGCCATTCGACGCTGCCGACGCTGACCAGGTTGGCGCTGAGTGGCTTATCGCCGACCCCGCGGCCGAGCGCGCCGCCGCCCAGCACGGCCGCAACGAATTTCATGCCGCGTGCTCGGGTGTCGCGCGGATGGAGCACACGCACGGCGAGCTGTTGTGGCATGTCGACTTCTGGCGCTCGGATCGCACGCTCGTGACCGGCGAAGTCCGCTCGCTGCGCTTTACCGAAAGCGGCCGTCTGAGCGTCGCGCCGGATGCGCTCGGCAGCGGCGTCGCGCGCGGCGACGGACTGCTCGCGCGCGACGAGCAGCGGGTGGTGGTCAGCCGCGCCGTGGTGCGCGGACACGAAGCCTGGGTGCCGCCCCACTGGGAAGTGCTGGCCGATCAGAACGCCGTGCTGGCCGCGTGCGCGAGCGCGCAGGCAGCGACCGTCGTGCTCGATTACGCCGGCGGCGCGCAGCTCGATGCGCTTTGCGCGGCGGTGCATGCGCTGCGCCGCCAGGCTGGGCGGGCGCTGAAGATCGTGATCGTCGAACGCGGCGAAGTGCTGCGCCATCAATACGAACTGCTGGTCCTGACGCTCGGCGCCAATCTGGTACTCGGCCGCGATCTGCCGTTCTCACGGGTCCAGTCGCTGCTGCAATCGCTGCAAGGGCAACTGCACACGCGGCCGATCGCCGCCGATTATCGAAGCGCGCTCAGCGCGGCCTTGAGCGACGCCGTGCTCGGCTATTTGCCGGTCGGCACATTCTGCGAACGGGTGCGCGCCGTGCTCGAACGCAGCGCTGTGCTGCAATTGCCGCACGTGCTCGTCAGGTTGACGCTGCTGCCGCAGAGCGCGCACGTCGAAGCGCTGCGAAGCTGCGTGCCGCGTCGCGCGGGCGACATCTTCACGGCCGACGCCGCGCACCTGTACGTCTTCCTGTTCGCGTGCCGGCTTGCCGACGCGGACGCCGCGCTGGAGCGTATCTTCGAGGTGCCGGTCGAGCGCATCGCGGGTGACATCGTCCATCTGGCGGAGCAGAGCATCGACTATGAGCTGAAAATGCTGGAAGCCGCGAACCGGCGCATGCCGGCCGCCGATTACAGTGATCTGTTTGCTGCTCCGCTGGATAGTCAGTCCGCAACGCCGCCTGAAGCCGCGAGCGCGGCAAGGGTCCGGCGGCGCATGAAGGACGCGTCGACAGCCAGCCAGCTCGCCGCGGTGGAACGGGCGCTGGCGGCGGCGTCCACCGAGGCAGCTGACGCAGTTGAAGGCGCCAGAGGGGGTGAAGGCGCCGAAGGGGCTGAAGGAGCTGAAGGAGCTGAAGGAGCTGAAGGGACAAGGACGCCACACGCGCCAGTCCCGCCGCCGGCTCCCGCCGTGCTGCGGGCGACACCGCCGCCGCGCCGCGCCGAACCGTATGCGATGCCGGTGCGCAAGAAGGGGAGCGAGTGATGGAATTCCTGTTGACCTGTTTTGCCGCCGGTCTGATCTTCGCGGTCCCGGTGTGGGTCGTGTGGCAGCGGGTCGGTTCACGCCGCGGCCTGGCGGCGATGCGGCGCTTCGATCCACGCGACGCGGTGCCCTGTGAAATGGAACCGGTCGCGCTGCGCGCGCGTTTATTGCCCGACGCCGAGCGCGCCGGCGAGGTCAAGCCATGAAGACGATCGCCATCGTCTCCACGGCCGGCGGCACGGGCCGCACGACGCTCAGCGCAGCGCTCGCGGTACTGCTCGCGCGGCGCGACCGCCAGGTGGTCGCGCTCGACTTCGATCCGCAAAATCTGCTCGGCGCGCATCTCGGCCTCGACAGCCTCGCGCCGGCCGGCGTGGCGCAAGCCCTGCTCGATGAAACCGGCGCGTGGCATGCACATACGTGGCGCAACGCCGAGGGCGTGCTATTCGTTCCATACGGCGCGGTCTCGCTCGCGCAAAGCGCGCGGTGCGACGCGCGCCTCGCCGCCGAACCGCAGTGGCTGGCGAATGCCCTCGCGGAACTCGATCTGCCGCGCGACGGCGCGGTGGTGATCGACACGGCCCGCTATCCGTCGCAGCAAGCCGATCAGGCGGTGCGCAACGCCGATCTGGTGTTGTGCGTGACCCCGCCTGAACCGGCCGCCTGTGCGACGCTGATCGCGCATCTCGACGCGTTGCGGCGCGGCTGTGCCAATCTCAGGATCATCGTGAACCGGCTGAACCCGGCGCGCGACATGCAACGCGACGCGCTGGCGATGCTCGGCGCGGCGCTCGGCGACGGCCTGCCGCTCGCGCAGCGCATTCATCTCGACGCGGCGCTGCCCGAGTCGTTCGCGCGCGGTACGTGGCTGTTCGACGACGCACCGCATTCGCAGGCGTCGCACGATCTGCAGGGCCTGGCGAACTGGCTCGACGCTTGGCTTGCCGAGGGGTTCGCAGAGCGGTTCGCCAATCGCCGTTCGGCGAACTCGCGCTCCACGGGTACGCCGCGATGAGCGGGCCAGACTCCGCCGGCCGCCGCGAGCGCACGCTACGCCAGCGTGCGTCCGACCGGATCGCGCGCGGCCTCGGCCTGCCCGCCGAGCGCACCGTGCTCGACTGGTTCGTGCGGGTGTTCTTCCAGCCGCCGGCTGCGGGCAAGGCGGACTTCGTGCGCCTGTGGATTCGTGCGGCCATGCTTCATCTGGCCGCGCAGTGGGGCGTGCTCGAACCGCAGCGCGTGCGTGCCTGGCTCTGGCGCGGCTTCGTCCGCGCGCCGAAGCCGCGCACGCAGACCGCCGCCGCGAAAGCGCGCGCGGTGCTCGAGTGGATCGACCGCTGGCTGGTGCCGCTGCTGCTGCGCTGGCGGCGCGTGCGCCGCCGTATCGAGGCGATGCTGCCGGTCTTGCCGTGGCAGCGCTGGAGTGAGCAGCTCGAAGCCGGCACCGAGCGTATCGGCCATATTCGCTGGCTGCTGCCGCTCATCGTGGCGGCGGGCGCGGTGTTGTTGACCCTGATCGGCACCTCGCCGTTGTCGTCGAACGGGCAGTTCGAATTCTTCGCGGTGCTGGTGGTGGTGGCGCTGGTGGTGCGCCGCTTGCCCGGCCGCATGCCCGTGCTGCTCCTGACAACGCTGGCGCTGCTCGCGATGGTGCGCTACGTGTGGTGGCGCGTCACGCAGACGCTTGCTTTCCAGACGCCGGGCGAGGCGATTCTCGGCTATCTGCTGTTCGGCGCCGAAGCGTACACCTGGATCATTCTGCTGCTGGGCTTCGTGCAGACCGCGTGGCCGCTGAACCGCACGGTATCCGAACTGCCCGCCGACACCTCGAACTGGCCGAGCGTCGATATTTACATTCCGACCTATAACGAACCTTTGACGGTGGTGCGGCCGACCGTGTTCGCGGCGCAGGGCATCGACTGGCCCGCCGACAAGCTGCGGGTCTACCTGCTCGACGACGGCCATCGCGAAGCGTTCAAGGTGTTCGCGCGCGATGCCGGCATCGGCTATATCGCGCGCGACGACAACCAGCACGCGAAAGCGGGCAACATCAACCGGGCGTTGGAGACAACGCACGGCGAGTACGTCGCGATCTTCGATTGCGATCACGTGCCGACGCGTTCGTTCCTGCAAACCACGATGGGCACGTTTCTGCGCGACGCCCGCTGCGCGATGGTGCAGACGCCGCATCACTTCTTCTCGCCCGATCCGTTCGAGCGCAATCTCGGCACGTTCCGCCGCGTGCCGAATGAAGGCAACCTGTTCTATGGTCTCGTGCAGTCCGGCAACGATCTGTGGAACGCGTCGTTCTTCTGCGGTTCGTGCGCGATCATCAAGCGCAGCGCGCTTGCAGAAGTGGGCGGCGTCGCGGTCGAAACCGTCACCGAAGACGCGCATACCGCGCTCAAGCTGCATCGGCGTGGCTATACGACTGCCTATTTGCCGACCGTGCAGGCAGCCGGTCTCGCCACCGAGAGTCTCGCCAGTCACATCAAGCAGCGCACGCGCTGGGCGCGCGGCATGGCGCAGATTTTCCGCATCGACAATCCGTTCTTCGGCCGCGGCCTGGGTCTCTTCCAGCGGCTTTGCTACGGCAACGCGATGCTGCATTTCTTCTATGGCGTGCCGCGGCTGATCTTCCTGACCATGCCGATGGGGTACCTGTTTTTCCAGATGTATCTCATCAATGCGTCGGCGGCCACCATTGCAGGTTTCGTGCTGCCTTACATGGTGCTCGCCAACATCGCGAATTCGCGGATGCAGGGCAAATACCGCCACTCGTTCTGGGCCGAAGTGTATGAATCGGTGCTCGCGTGGTACATCGCGTTGCCGACCACTGTCGCCTTTTTCAGCCCGAAGCATGGCAAGTTCAATGTGACCGACAAGGGCGGCCGCATCGACGAAGGCTACTTCGACTGGGCGGTGTCGAAACCGTATCTGGTGCTGCTCGCGCTGAACGGCTGCGCGCTGCTGGCCGGCTTCTACCGGTTGATGTTCGGGCAGGGCAGCGAGACCGCGACGATTCTGATGAACGTGGTCTGGACGGTCTACAACCTCGTGATGCTCGGCGCCGCGGCGAGCGTGGCGCGCGAAGCCAAACAGGTGCGCGTCACGCACCGCATCGCGATGCGCGCCGCGGCGACGCTGCTGCTCGCGGACGGCACGACGGTGGCCTGCACCACCAGCGACTATTCGACCGGCGGCCTCGGTCTCGAGGTCGATCCGGGGCTCAAGCTCGCGCTCGGCGACAGCCTCGGCGTCTGCCTGAGCCGAGGCGACCGGCAATTCCATTTTCCGGTGCACGTGAGCCGCTTTGTAGGACCGCACCTCGGCGTGCGCTTCGACGATCTGACGCTCGAACAGGAGCGGCAAATGGTGCAATGCACGTTCGGCCGCGCCGACGCCTGGCTCGACTGGGACGAGCAGACCGTCGAGGACGCACCGCTGCGCGGCCTGAAGGAAGTGCTGACGATGGGCATCGAAGGTTATTCGCGGCTTCTGAGCGGCGCGTTGCGCGCCTTTCAGTCGCTGCTCGCGCTGGACCGTACACGCTACTAACGCCGGTGGCGCGTGCGCCCGGCCAATAAGAGAACTCTGTTCATGACTCTGTGGAACCTGTACTTCATCATCAAGCTGTATCTGTTCGCGGGTGGGCATCTGCAACCGCTGTGGATCGCCAACATCGTGCTCGCGCTGGCATTGGCGGTGAGCGCGACGCTGCGCCATCGCGGGCTGCGCGTCTTGCGCAACCTGCTCGGGCTTGCGATCGGCGTGCCGTTGATGTACTCCGAAGCGAAGGCACCGCCGTTTTCGCGTCTGACCGAAGAGTTCGGCAACCTCGCGACCTTCAGTTTCGGCTACTGGCTCGAACTCGCGCAGCGTTTCTTGCCGCCGATGCTGTTGCTGGCCGCCTTCGGCGGATTGATCGGCTATCTGATCGTGAACCGCTGGCTGCGCGTGGCGACCTTCGTGTTGATCGCGCTGGTCGCGATTCCGCTGTGGCAGGAAGGCAGCGTGGTGCTCGCGCGGTTGCACAGCGACCCGGCCACGGCCTCTTCGAACAACGTGCTCGCCGCCCAGCCGCTCGACCATAACGCGACGCTGGCGGCGTTCCGCACGCAGGAATCGCAGCGGCAGGTCACGTTCGGTCATCTCGGCGCCGATGCGAACACGCAATTCGACGTGATCGTGCTGCATATCTGTTCGCTGTCGTGGGACGACCTCGATGCGGCCAAGGCGCGCAATCATCCGATGCTCAGCCACTTCGACTATCTGTTCACGAACTTCAGCACGGCGGCCAGCTACAGCGGACCGGCCGCGATTCGCGTGTTGCGCGCGAGCTGCGGACAGGAAGCGCACGCGGACCTGTACAAGGACGCGCCGCAGCAGTGTCATCTGCTGGCCGATCTGGCGCAAGCCGGCTACACGCCGCAAACCATGCTGAATCACGACGGCCATTTCGACAACTTCCTGCAACTGGTGCACGACAACACCGGTGTGCCGAATGTGCCGATGATCTCGAATGCGAGCGCGCCCGTCGCCATGCATGCGTTCGACGGGTCGGCCATTCGCGACGATTACGCGACGCTTGCCAACTGGTACGCGCAGCGCGCCAGTACGGCCGGGCCTGTCGTGCTGTACTACAACACGATCAGTCTGCACGACGGCAACCGTCTGCCGAACAGCAGTCTGTCGAGTATCGATTCGTACCCGCAGCGCGTGAACAAGATGATGAGCGATTTCGACCGCTTTGCGGATCTGATCGCGGCTTCGGGACGGCGCGCGGTGATCGTGTTCGTGCCGGAACATGGCGCGGCGCTGCGTGGCGATGCCAACCAGGTCGCCGGCTTGCGCGAAATTCCGACGCCGCGCATCATCCATGGACCGGCAGGCGTGCGGCTGGTCGGTTTCCAGGGCAATCACAGTCCGACCACGGTGATCGACAGTCCGACGAGCTTTCTCGCCGTCGCCCAATTGCTGTCGAATCTCGTCTCGAACAGTCCGTTCAAGCCGGGCGTGACCTTGTCGCAGTACGCGGCCAACCTGCCGCAAACGGAGATGGTCGGTGAGAACGAAGGGACCGTGACGATGAAGACGGCGTCCGGTTATGTGGTGAAGACGCCTGACGGCGTATGGGTGGGTGGCAAATGACAGCGACTGATACGAAAGCGCCGATGAAAACGCCTATGAAGGCCCGTGCGGCGGCGGGCGGCTGGCCGGTGGACGATATCACCGGCTTGGGGCGCCGTGTGCCGGAGGTCGATCCGGCCAGATATTTCGACGAACAGGCACGGGAGTCGTATCGGCACTCGCTGGTGAAGTGGCCGGTGCTCGCGCGGTTGATGAAACTCGTGCCTGCAGATGGTGTGACTTCGCCCGCGGCGCAGAGTCCGGCGCGGGCGCCAGTGCTCGAATAACGGTTGTTTGAGGCACGCGCCGGCTAAGGCGCGTGGTGAGAGCGAGAGCCGCCGCGGTGGAGGCGCCACGTTCAACGCAACTGCGTCACCGCCAGCAGCAACACCATGCTGCCGATCGCGCCATCCAGCACGCGCCACGCGCTCGCACGGCGAAACAGCGGCGCCAACGCTCGTGCGCCGTAACCCAAACCGATAAACCAGATTCCGCTTACCGCCATCGCACCGAGCGCGAACGCCACGCGTGCGCCTTCCGGTTCACGCGCGCCGGCGGTGCCGATCAGCAGGAACGTGTCGAGATACACGTGCGGATTGAGCCACGTGAAGGCCAGCGTCATCAGGATGATCGGCATGGCGCGTTGCACGGCAGGCGTGGCGGGGCCATTCGCGTCGGCGTCCAGAACGGCGTGCCCCGGCCGCACCGCGCGCCGCAGCGCATTGATGCCGAACCACGCCAGATAGGCGAGCCCCACATACAGCATCGCGTGGACGAACACCGGATAGCGCTCGACCAGTACCGACGCGCCGCCGACGCCCGCGCCGATCAGGATGAAGTCCGAGATGGCGCACAACGCGACGATCTTGCCGACATGCGAACGCATGATCCCTTGCCGCAGCACGAATGCGTTCTGCGCGCCGATTGTCACGATCAGCGACGCGCACAGCGCCGCACCGTGGGAAAAAGACAGCCAATTCATAATCGATCCAGTAGACGGAAGAGACGAACGAGGCTAGTCTGCGGTTTTGTTTCGCCTAAGAGAAGCTAATTCACTTAATGCTGATTAAGGAACGCTAATGCTCGACTATGCACTGCTCGACGCACTGGCCGCCGTGGTCCGTCACGGTTCGTTCGACCGTGCGGCCAGCGAACTGAATGTGACGCCGTCGGCGGTATCGCAGCGGGTCAAGCTGCTGGAGGAACGGGTAGGCAGCGTGCTCGTCAAGCGCGGCCAGCCGTGCGTCGCGACCACCTCGGGCGCGCTGCTGTGCCGCCATACCGAACGCGTGCAGTTGCTGGAAGCGGAGCTGACCGGCCGTCTGCCGGCGCTGCCCGGCGCGCTGGTCGAACCGTGGCCGGCGCTGCGCGTCGCCGTCAACGACGACAGCGTGGGCACCTGGTTTATCGACGCGGTGGCGGGTTTCTGTGTCGAGCGGGAAATGCTGCTCGATCTGGTGATCGACGATCAGGACCACACGGCGCAGCGGATTCGCGACGGCAGCGTGCAGGGCGCGGTCACGACGCAAGCCGAGCCGGTGCAGGGCTGCCGCTCGACACGCCTCGGCCGGATGCGCTATCTGGCGGTCTGCTCGCCGGATTTTCTGGCGCGCCATTTCGCTGACGGCATCACGCGCGAGACTTTGCGGCGCGCGCCGTGTGTCGATTTCAATCCGAAGGATCAGTTGCAAAAGCGCTTCATGCGCCGCACCACGCGGGCGGAACTCGATCCGCCATTGCACTGGATTCCGCACGTCGCCGGTTTTTTGCGCGCGTGTGTGAACGGGCTCGGCTGGGGCATGTGCCCGGAACGGATGATCGCGCCGCATCTGGCCAACGGTGAACTGGTCGATATGGCGCCCGGCAAGCATCTCGACATCGATCTGTACTGGCAGAGCTGGCGCCTGTCGATCGGCTGGCTCGACGATTTCGGCGCGGTGCTGAGGAAACGGGCGGCGGAGTTTCTCGACTGAGGCTGCGCGGGCGGTGCTTGTCGGGGGCGGCCGTCCGCGCTTCCTGACTTCAGTGCAGCCGGATCACCGGATGCACGCGTCTGCGCAACCAATGGCTCGCCGTATCGAGCGCCATGCGCGCAAAACCGGTCAGCGTCATCACGTGACGCCGGTAGATGAGCCTATAGACGGCAGTCGCCAGCCAGCCGTCCACGAACACCGGCCGTGTCAGCAAGCTGCTGCTCAGGCTGCCGATCGTGCCTTCACGGCCGAAACCGACCAGCGTGCCCGCGTCGCGATACACGAACTCGGGCAGCGCCTCGCCTGCCACCCGGCACTTCAACGCCCGCGCGAGGAACAGCGCCTGCTGATGCGCGACTTGTGCGCGCGGCGCCAGAAACGCGCCCGCGTTTTCAGCGGGGCAGGCCGCGCAATCGCCTAGCCCGAATATGTTCGCGTCGTTCGTGCACTGTAGCGTGCGGCTCACCTGCACCTGTGCATTGCGATTCACCGCGATGCCATCCAGCGTGCGCAACACCGGCGGCCCCGCGATACCGGCGGTCCAGATCGCGATGTCGCTGGCGAGCGGCGCGCCGTCGTTCGTCGACACAGCGTCGGCGCGTACTTCGGTGACGCGCGTCGCGTTCAATACTTCGACGCCGAGATTGCCGAGCATCCGTTGAGCACGCGCCGAAATCGTTTCGGACAACGCGGGCAGCACGCGCTCGCTGCTTTCGATCAAACGGATGCGAAAGTCGCGCTCCGGATCGAGTGAGAACGGGCTATAGCGGTTCAGCAAACGCACGGTATCGCGCAGCGCCGCCGCGAGTTCGACGCCGGTTGCGCCGGCGCCGATGATGTTGATCGACACGGGCGTATCCGCTTGCGAGGTCCCCGCGCGACGCGCATGGTTCGCACGCAGACAGGCATCGAGCAGCTTGCGGCGGAACGCTTCCGCATGCGCGACCGATTCGAGCGGCAACGCATGTTCGGCCGCGCCTGGCACGCCGAAATATTGCGTGACACTGCCCATCGCCAGCACGAGCGTATCGAACGCAAGTTGGCGCGCGGGCAGAATTTCGCGGCCGTCGGCGTCGTGCAGCGCGTTCACCGTGATGTGCCGTTGCGTACGATCGAGCGCCGCGAGTTCACCCTGTTCGAATTCGAAGCCATGCCGCTGCGCCTGCACCGCGTATTGCAATTGATGCGTGGCCGGATCGAGCTGGCCGGAAGCGGCTTCGTGCAGCAACGGCTTCCAGAAATGCGTCGGCCAGCGGTCGACCAGCACGATCTTCGCGAGCCCGTCGCGGCCGAGCGTTTCGGACAGACGTGTAGCGAGCCCAAGGCCGCCGACGCCACCGCCGACGATCACGATCCGATGTGCCGTGCTTCGCGTGGCGCAGTGTGCTGTAGCGGTTGCTTGCCGATCGATTGCGACCATGATCCGTGTCCTCCCGAGTTTACCGAACTGATTACCCGAACTGGTTATCCGCACTGAGCCGGCGAAGGCGCTGATCCGCTAACGCGCTATACGAACCATTCGCCCGGCTCATCTGTCAGGGCCAGTATAGAATCGGCATAATCAGCAGCACAATTTAATGTTTATACAGAACATATAGGTTTTCGCTTATGTTAAAAGCAGCCACGTTCCGTCAGTTAAAGGCCTTGCATACCGTTGCGAAGCTCGGCAGCGTGTCGCGCGCCGCGGAAGAATTGCGGCTCACGCAACCGGCGGTGTCGCTCCAGGTGCGTCTGCTCGAAGACGCTGCGGGCGCGCCGCTCTTGCAGCGGGTCGGTCGTGGTGTGCAACTGACGGCGGCGGGCGAAATCCTCGCACGCTACGCGCTGGAGATTCTCGATCTATGGAACGGCGCGGCGGATGATCTGGCCGCGCTGCACGGAGAGCAGGGCGGCACCTTGCGGATCGGCGCGATCACCACCGCGGAGTATCTGATTCCGCCGTTTCTGGTGCGCTTCACTGAATTGCGCCCGCAAGTGAAGGTGCAGTTCAAGGTCGGCAATCGCGCCGACATCATCCGCATGCTCGCCACGCACGAGATCGATCTCGCGGTGATGGGCAGCGCGCCGCGTGAATTGCGTACGGTGGCCACCGCGTTCGCAAAGCATCCCATGGCGTTCGTCGCATCGCCCGCGCATGCGCTGATGAAGAAGAAACGCCTGTCGCTCGACGACTTGCAAACAGCGAATCTATTCGTGCGGGAACGGGGCTCGGGCACGCGCTCGACCGTCGAGAATCTGTTTCGGCAAGCGGGTCACAAACTGCATATCGGTTCGGAATTGTCGAGCAACGAGGCCATCAAGCAACTGGTCGAAGCGGGCTTGGGCATCGCGTTTCTGTCGCTGCACGCCTGTTCGCTGGAGTTTCAGGCCGGCTTGCTCGCGTTGCTGCCGTTGCCCGCCAATCCGATCGAGCGCGACTGGTATGTGATGCATGTGTCCGATAAACGCCTGCCGCATGTCGCCGGCCTGTTCCGCGATTTTCTGATCGAGCAGGGCATGTCCGGCACGGTGCCGATCCGGCTGCCGACCCTCGCCGCGGCGAAGCGGCGTCGACAGGCCTAGGTCCGGGTCCGGGCCGAACCCGGCTGCGGATCGCGACGAAAGCACCTGTTACAAGCTCGCCGAAGCGTTCTATCGCACCTTCCTGCAACTGGACGACGTGAAGTTCACGCATGCGTGGGGCGGCCCGATCGACTACTGCTCGCGCGGCGCCGTATTCGCGCGCCGCTATCACGGCGGCAAGAGCGTGTTCGTCGCGGGTTATACCGGCTTCGGCGTCGCGGGCAGCCGCTTCGGCGGCAAGTTTCTATTGCCGCCAATATAAAAAAACCGCACCTTATGGGGTGCGGTTCCCGATCGGGCAGCAGGTATCAACAGCAGTACATGATGCTGTATTTCCTGGTCGCAACCGGCATATGCCACGTGCCCGGGAAGCCCTTGTGCAGGATGAAGGCGTCGCCGGCGGCATAGCGCTCGCTGCGGCCATCGTCGCTGGTGATGGCGACTTCGCCTTCGATCAGTACACAGACTTCATTTATGTAGAGGATCAAGCTCATGCAACACGCCAAGCAGTTTTACATCGACGGCCAATGGGTCGACCCGGTCGAATCGGTCGACCCCGTCACGCTCGACGTGATCGATCCGTCCACCGCCGCCGCGTTCGCGCAGATCTCGCTGGGCAGCGCCGCCGATGTCGATCGCGCCGTGGCGGCGGCGAAACGCGCGTTCCCGGCGTATAGCGAAACCACGATCGCGCAGCGCATCGACCTGCTGCAAGCGATTCTCGACGTGTACCGCAAGCGCTACGACGACATGGTGCACGCGATCAGCCGCGAGATGGGCGCACCGCTGCAATACGCGAACGACGCGCAGGCGTGGACCGGCGTCGCGCATCTGGAGACGATGATCCGCACGCTCGATACCTTCGAGTTCGAGTATACGAAGAGCAGCATTCTGATCCGCAAGGAAGCGGTCGGCGTATGCGGGCTGATTACGCCGTGGAACTGGCCGGCCTTGCAGATCACCACCAAGGTCGCGCCGGCGCTGGCGGCCGGTTGCACGATGGTGCTCAAGCCCTCGGAACTGGCGCCGATGAGCGCGCTGCTGTTCGCCGAAATCCTCGACGAAGCGGGCGTGCCGGCCGGCGTCTTCAACCTCGTGAACGGCGAAGGCCGCACGGTGGGCGAGGCGATGTCGCGTCATCCGGACATCGACATGATGTCGTTCACCGGTTCGACGCGCGCGGGCGTGCAGGTCGCGAAGGCGTCGGCGGATACGGTCAAGCGTGTGCACCAGGAGCTGGGCGGCAAGTCGGCCAATCTGATTCTGGAGGACGCCGATCTGAAGGAAGCGGTGATGCGCGGCGCGCGCGCGTGCTTCGACAACAGCGGCCAATCGTGCGATGCGCCCACGCGCATGTTCGTGCCGCGTGCGCGCGAAGCCGAAGCGTTGGCGTATGCGAAGGAAGCGGCTGAAGCGCTGGTCGTCGGTCCTGCGGATGCAGCGGGTATCGACCTCGGGCCGGTTATCAGCGAGCAGCAGTTCGACAAGATCCAGCGGCTGATCGGAGTCGGCGCGGAAGAGGGAGCGACGCTGGTGGCCGGCGGCTTGGGCCGTCCTGACGGTTTGAAGGATGGCTACTTCGTGCGGCCGACGGTGTTCGGCAAGGTGACACCGAATATGACGATCGCGCGTGAGGAGATCTTCGGCCCGGTGCTGTCGATCCTCGCCTACGACTCCGAAGACGAAGCGATCGCGATGGCCAACGACAGCCTCTACGGTCTTGCGGGTTATGTGCAATCCGGCTCGATCGAGCACGCGCGCACGGTAGCCAAACGCCTGCGCACCGGCACGATCTATCTGAACTACGCGGACTACAGCCCGGATGCGCCGTTCGGCGGATTCAAGCAATCGGGCAATGGCCGGGAGTACGGCGAGTTCGGTCTCGAGGATTTTCTGGAGATCAAGGGCGTGGTGGGCTACGCGACATAAGTTCGCGTGACCAACTGTGTAACTACAGCAGCAGTTCGATCGAATGAAACAGGCGGCGCTGCTCGGGGTTTTGCGAGCGCGCCCCTTCGTCGATTACTTCACGCAAACAATCGAGAAAACACGTGGCCGCGGGACTCGTCGGCGCGCCGCGGCGTGACGTGATGCTGACGATGGTTTCATCGACCGTCTCACGCAGCGGCAGCGCCCACAGATTCTCCTTCGCGATGCTCACCTCGACGAGCGGCCACGGGAAGATGCTGAGCATGTCCGTGCGCGCGAGCAAACCCAGCACGATCGCCAGCGAATGCGCGAGATGGATCGTGTGCGGCACGGTCATGCCGCGCTTGCGGAACAGGTTGTCCGAGATCGACTCGCGGCTCGCCGGGTCCCAGTTCAGCACCCATTCGGCATCTTCCAGTTCGAGCAGCGTGCGGCAACCGGCCTTGGGATGATCGCGGCGCGCGACCACGGCCGAATGTGTCGAAAACAGCGGCACGTTGTGAAATTCCGATTGCGGCGACGCAGGCGGCGGGCGGCCGATCGAAAAGTCGAGGCTGCCGTCGCGCAAGCGCGGTTGCACGACCGCCAGCAAGCCTTCGAAAAATTCCAGTTGCACGTCCGGCATGCGCTGCCGGAACCGTTGCACGGTCGGCGGCAGAAAAGTCAGCGCGACCCACGGCGTGACGCCGATCGACAGTTTGCCGGCCGCCGCGCCGCGCATCGCTTCGATCTCCGCTTCCGCGCGTTGCAATTGACCCAGTACGAGCCGCGCATGCACGACCAGCGCGCGGCCGAACTCGGTGAACGCGACGCCGCTCGCGCTACGCACCACCAGCGGCGCGTGCAGATCGGCCTCCAGTTCGCGCATCGCCTTGGTGACGGCGGCCGGCGACAGACCGAGCGAACGTGCCGCCGCCCGGATACTGCCGGTATCCGCGATCGCCGCTAAAGTGCTGAGCTGATGGAGTTTCATCTGACAAGCGTATAGGAAGGTGGCAACCACTGGTTGCTGCTGCAACGATTCTACGCCTGCCGCTGGAAAATCGGCGTCGCTATGCTCGGTTCACGCATTCATAGACGGAGACGACATCGTGAACACCATGGCCATTCCGGCGGGCATTGCCGAACTGGAAGACGAAATGATCGCGCTGCGCCATCGCATCCACGCGCAGCCTGAGCTTGCCTACGAAGAGTTCGCCACCGGCGACCTGGTCGCCGAACGTTTGCGGGAGTGGGGCTATACCGTGCATCGCGGGCTGGGTCAAACCGGTGTTGTCGGGCAATTGAAAGTCGGCAATGGCGTGCGCAGGCTCGGCCTGCGCGCCGACATGGACGCGCTGCCGATCCACGAAACCACTGGCCTGCCGTACGCGAGCACGGTGCCCGGCAAGATGCACGCATGCGGCCACGACGGCCACACGGCGATCCTGCTGGCCGCGGCCAAACATCTCGCGCAGGAAAAGTGCTTTGACGGCACGCTCAATCTGATTTTCCAACCTGCCGAAGAAGGCCAGGCCGGCGCGAAGAAAATGCTGGAAGACGGCCTGTTCGACACGTTTCCGTGCGACGCCGTCTTTGCGATGCACAACATGCCAGGATATCCGACCGGCAAGTTCGGTTTCCTGCCGGGCTCGTTCATGGCGTCATCCGACACGGTGATCATCAAGGTGACCGGCCGCGGCGGTCACGGCGCGATGCCGCACAAGGCCGTCGATCCCGTCGTGGTGTGCGCGCAGATCGTGCTGGCGTTGCAGGCCATCGTGTCGCGCAACATCGCGCCGCTCGACATGGCGATCGTCACGGTCGGCGCGATTCACGCCGGCGAAGCGCCGAACGTGATTCCTGAAACCGCGGAGATGCGCTTGTCGGTGCGCGCGTTGAGGCCCGAGGTTCGCGATTATTTGCAGGAGCGTATTACGGCGGTCGCCTGCGGGCAGGCCGCGGTATTCGGCGCGCGGGCGGACGTCGACTATCAGCGCCGCTACCCGGTGCTCGTCAATGACGCGGAAATGACCGGCCTCGCGCGGCAAGTCGCACTCGACTGGCTCGGTGAAGACGGCCTGATTGCCGGGATGCAGCCGCTGACCGGCAGCGAAGACTTCGCGTTCCTGCTGGAGGGTTGCCCCGGCAGCTACCTGATCATCGGCAATGGCGACGGCGAGGGCGGCTGCATGGTGCACAACCCCGGTTACGACTTCAACGACGCGTGCCTCGCCACCGGCGCGGCCTATTGGGTGCGGCTCGCGCAGACGTTCCTCGTCTGAGTTCAGCTTTCATCTTCGATTGACGGAGCGGCCGTAGAGCCGCGCATCAGCAGGAAGGACACCATGGAGACAAAGATGGACTATTCCGCCACACCGCAACCCACGGGCGCCGACACGTTGAACATGCAGAGCGCGTTGTCCACGCAGCCCGTTCAGCGCGCGAGCCATGCGAAAGCGATCGCCGCGATCACGCTCGGCAACGGCCTCGAGTTTTTCGATTTCACGATCTACAGTTTCTTCGCGACCATTATCGGCAAGTTGTATTTTCCGGTCGAAGGGCAGCTTGCGCAATTGATGCTGGCGGCCGGCACGTTCGGCGTGGGTTTCATCATGCGGCCGGTGGGCGGCATCGTCCTTGGCGCGTATGCGGACCGCGCCGGGCGCAAGGCCGCGATGAGTTTGACGCTGTGGTTGATGACGCTCGGTTCTGCGATCATCGCATTCGCGCCGACTTACGCGGCGATTGGCGTGGCCGCGCCGCTGCTGGTGATCCTTGCGCGCTTGATTCAGGGTTTTGCGTTGGGCGGCGAGGTTGGCGCATCGACTTCGCTGCTGCTGGAATACGGCAGCGACAAGACGCGCGGCTTCTACGGCAGCTGGCAGTTTGTGAGCCAGGGGTTGAACACGGTGTGCGGCTCGTTGCTCGGCGTTGCGCTGGCGGCGGCGTTGTCGACGGCCGCGCTCGAAAGCTGGGGCTGGCGGGTGCCGTTTGTGATCGGCATGGCGATGGGGCCGATTGGTATCTATATCCGGCGGCATCTGAATGAGACGCTGCCGGGCGTCGAAGACGGCACGGTTCAGGCGCGTCAGGCGCCTGCCGAGCAGCCGGTGCGCAAGTTGTTTCGCGATCATTCGCGCGTGATTACGACTGGCGTGCTGACGACCATCGGCGGGACGGCGGCCAACTATATCGTGCTGTTCTACCTTTCTACTTACGCGATCCGGATTTTGCATTTGCCGATGTCGTCGGCGCTGTGGGCTGCCTGGACCGCGGCAGTTGTGACGGTGATATGTTCGCCGTTCGCGGGGGCGTTGTCCGATCGCGTTGGACGTAAGCGGGTTTTGTGGGTTTCTCGCGTGCTGTTGATTGTGGCGGTGTATCCCGCGTTTATGATTATTAATGCGTCGCCGACGGTGCCAGTGTTGTTGTCGGTTGTTGCCGTGCTGGCAGTATTTGTTGCTTTTACTGCCGTGCCCAATATCGTCATGCTTCCGGAGATGTTTCCGCGCGAGATTCGCGCTACGGGGATGTCGATTGTTTATTGTTTGGGCGTGTCTATTTTTGGTGGGTTTGCGCAGTTTTTTGCTACCTGGCTTATTCAGGTTTCTGGCAGTAATTTGGCGCCCGCCTGGTATTTGATTGCATGTGGTTTGGTGTCGCTGTTGCCGCTTCCATTTATGCGGGAGACTGCTGGGAAGGTTATTGATTAGGGTTATTTTGCGCGTAGCGCCTGGTTGGGTTGTTTGCCTGCGGCGGTGGTCTTTTCCTGGTGTCTTTGCCTGCGCGGCGCTGGTTGTCTGTGTGCCTATGGCGGTGCCTTTCCTTGCTTTGTTATTGGTTTATTAGCGTTCCCCCTGTGCGGGGGAGCACCTACTTTTCTTTGCCTGCCGCAAAGAAAAGTAGGCAAAAGAAAGCGGCTCAAACCGCTAGCTTTTAAGCGGGTCCCCTGGCTTGGAGGAGGCAGTGGAGCATCTGGAATCGGTGTTCCCGCACACTCCGCGCTGGTGACAAGGCCGTCATACTTCCGGCGGCGCTGCGCGCGCCGCAACGGTACTTCATCAAGCCGCCTGGCGGTTTGGGTACCCTCGCTTGGCTGGCGGCGCTACGCGCGCCGTAGCGGTACTTCACAAAACCATCGGTCGTTTCCGTGCCTGATGTTATCCGGGCGTAGCGGCTTGTTTTCGCTGCGCTAGCGGTGCTCCGTGCCCGCGGTTGTTCCGGCGTAAGGGCTTGCCTTTCCTGCGCTCGCGTAACTCGCGGCCGCGTTTTGTTCGGCGAAGTAGCACGCAATTCCACAACTGCGTTTCGTTCAGCGAAGTGATCCGAATTTCCACAATTCAGCGCTTTGCCGAGGCGAAGCTGATGGTCACCACCAAACCAAAACGAAGCCCATGGTTTCCCTCGCAGACCGCTCCGGCGAGCATGCGGTGCGAGGCGGAAAGGATGACGCCGGAGGTGCCAATCTGCTATCGGTGTTGAGAAGTACCGCTACGGCGCGCGCAGCGCCGCCGGAAGAATGACGGCCTTGTCACCAGCGCGGAGTGTGCGGGAACACCGATTCCAGATGCTCCACTGCCTCCTCCAAGCCAGGGGACCCGCTTAAGAGCTGGCGGTGTAAAGCCGCTTTCTTTTGCCTACTTTTCTTTGCGGCAGGCAAAGAAAAGTAGGTGCTCCCCCGCACAGGGGGAACGCTAATAAACCAATAACAAAGCAAGGAAAGGCACCGCCATAGGCACACAGACAACCAGCGCCGCGCAGGCAAAAAAACCAGGCAAAGACCAACACCGTAGGCACACAGAACAATGCCGCCGCCCAAGGCAAAAAACCTTAACCCTTTACAGGCTTCCCCCCATCAGGCACAGCAGCCTGATCCTCATCAGCCGCCGCATCGCGCGTCTCCGGCATCGCTGCCCACACCAGCAGCACGGCCATCGCCCCAGCCGCCGCCAAGGCAAAAAAGCTCACTGCATTGCCAAAATGATCAGCAATAAACCCAGCAGCCGTAGTGCTCAACGTGGCCCCAATCCCGGCAGCCAACCCGAACAACCCAATACAAAGGTTATAGCGCCCCTTCCCGCCGGCCACATCGGCGGCGATCAACGGCAGCATCACACCGAACACGGCGGCGCTCAACCCATCGAGCATCTGCACCGGCACGAGCAAATACGGGCTGCTGATCCCGGCGAACAACAACGCCCGTATCGGCAACGCGGAAAACCCCAGCAACAAAATCGGCCTGCGTCCCCATCGTTCGGCAGAACGCCCAACCCATGGCGACATCATCGCCACAATCGCCTGCGGCACAATAATGCAAGCCGCAATCACGAGCTGAACGTTATCCCCCATGCCGGCCGTCACTTCGCCAGCGGCAAGATTCAACATCGCCGCATTCGACAAGTGGAACAACACAATGCACGCCGCGAACAGCAGCATCCGCTTGTCGCGCAGCAACTCGCGCAAGCTCTCGCGCCGTTCGATCTGTGCTGGCGTCGGCGCGGCCTTCGGCAACTCGACAGTGTCGGTGCGCTGGATCATCGTCAATGCGAAGAGAGCAGGCACGGCAAGCGCGGCGGTCAGCCAGAACACCGCGCGCGGCGAATAATACTCACCGAATACGCCCATCATCCCGGCCGCGACCGCGCTGCCGATCGACGCCCAGCGCGCATTGCGCCCGAGCCGGTCGCCAAGATTCGCGCGGCCGACCAGCGCGAACGAGATCGCCGCGAGAGCCGGCGTCAGCATGCAACTGGCAAAGCCGTGGAACACCTCGGCGGCGATCACCGGCAGCACCGTCGGGCTCGCGGCCAGCAGCACCGCGCTGAAGATGATCGCGAAAATCGCCCAGGCAGCAGCGCCTTTCTTGTTGCGCAGCGCGTCGACCGCGGCGCCGCCCGGCACCTGGCTGACCATCGCGCTGATGGTGCCGACCGATAGCGCCATGCCGATCTCGCCCTGCGTCCACTTGTGCGACGCAAGGTACGACGCGATGAACGGCCCAAAGCCCGTCTGCACATTGGCGACGAAAAAATTGAGCCAATCGAGCGCGCGCAGGCTGCGCGCGGTGACCAGAGTGCGGCCGGTCATCGGGCCACCCGTGCGCTGGAAACCGCGGTGGCAGTGGCCGGCGCCGCGGTGGCCGCGGCAGCAGGCACTGGGGCAGGCGCAGGCGCAGGCGCGGGCGGTGGCGCAGGCGACACCGCGCGGATCGGTTTGTCGCTGGCGTAAGGCGGCGTCGCGTTGATCTGCGCATCGCTCAGATCGATCAGCGGATGCAACTCCTTGTCTTTGGTGACGAAGCGCAGCGCCGACCAGTTCGCGGCAATCGTGCGCCGTTCCGTGCTGACCATCCCGTTGACGTCGAGTACGACCGCTTGCGGCTGCGCGTTGGCGTCGATCAGCACGTCGATCACGCGGCCGACCTTCGCGCCGTTCGAACGCTCGACGGTGGCATCGAGCAACGGCAATTGCACGACGTTGGACCTGGCCGCGTGCGCCGGCACGGCAGCCGCGGTGAGCGTGATCGGCGCGGCCGTCGCGGTCGGCGTGAAGCGAACAGCGCTCCACGGGAAATTCACCTTGCGATCGCCGACGCCGAGGAAACCCTGCAGGTTGACCACCATCTCGCGTGGCTTGCCGGCCGCGTCCGCAAGCATATCGACCGCGCGGCCGACCACTTTGCCGTCGGGTTTCTGCACCGGGCTATCGAGCAGCCCGTGCGCTTCGTTGCGCTCGATCGTGCGCAACACGATCAGCGGCGGAGGCGGCGGAGGCGGCGGCGCGGGCGCGGCGACCGGCGGTGGAGGTTCGACCTTGTGGGGCTTGACGACCGGCTTCTTCGGCTTTCTCGGCTGCTCGGCCCCGGCCGCCTCGGTCTCGGCCGGTTCCGGCTCGGAGGCGGCCACCGGCGCGCTCGCGGGTTCGACGGGCATGACCGTGGCTTCGACGATCGGCGCCTGTTGCGGACCCCACAGCAGGCTGCAACCGGACAACGCGAGCACTGCGAACGCAGCAAGAATCAGAAGACGCCAGGCAGGACGCGAAAAACCGCCACTCATCAAGAAGGACTCCATGGGCCAGTGTGGACGGGCGCTGTGGACCGCCGCAGTTAAGACACGCAGTTAAGACAGATACGGGTCAGAGTGTAACCCGCGGCGCCGGGCCGGCCGGTTTTGCAGGCCATCTGACAGGTTCGCCGCGCGCGCGGTTCGCGCTGCGCTTCGAGCCTTTGCGCCCCTTTTAGCCCTTCAAATCCGCGCAAAAACGCTTCACAACTCGATGACAAACCGTAGGTGTAAACGCGCGGGCCATGCGCATGATTTGCCGTCCCTTAAACGATATAAGCGTCGCGACATGTCGAGCATGCCATTCATGCGATGGGAGACATATTTGTGTTGCCCTACATTTCGTGACAGCAAAAGAAGAACGGAGCATGCAGGTTGTACGTCATCCCGGGAAATCGACGGTCAGTGCTGTAAGGAAGCTGGCCGCCGGAGGACGAGAACTTAAATGCATCGCAAGCCGACGTTCAAACCTTGCCACACCCCTCATTAGATAGACAAACGCAACGAGACGAACCTGATGGCGGCCAGATCGATGGCCGTTTCAGCACGCTGATAAAGGAGGCACTCATCATGATGGAACCCCACGCCCAACCGATTTCCGAAGTCGGCGCCGAATCATTCGACGGAAAGGGCTTTCTCGACCGCTACTTCGAAATCTCCTCGCGCGGCAGTTCGCAGCGTCAGGAAATCGTCGCCGGTATTACGACCTTCCTCGCGATGGTCTATTCCGTGTTCGTCGTGCCGGGCATGTTCGGCAAAGCGGGCTTCGATACCAGCGCGGTGTTCGTCGCCGTGTGCCTGACCACCGCGTTCGGCTCGCTGCTGATGGGCGTGTGGGCGCGTCTGCCGATCGCGATCGGCTGCGCGATCTCATTGACCGCGTTCACCGCGTTCGGTCTCGTGCTCGGTAAAGGCTTGCATCCGAACGTCGCGCTCGGCGCGGTGTTCCTGATGGGCGTCGTCTTCACCGGGATCTCGGTGACGGGCGTGCGTTCGTGGATCCTGCGCAATCTGCCGACCGGCATCGCGCACGGCACGGGCATCGGTATCGGCCTGTTCCTGCTGCTGATCGCGGCGAACGATGTCGGCCTCGTCGTCAAGAATCCGGGCGCAGGCTTGCCGGTGTCGCTCGGCAATATCACGGCGTTGCCGGCGATCATGTCGGTGGCGGGTCTGGCCGCGATCTTCGGTCTGGTGCGCCGTCGCGTGCCGGGTTCGATCCTGATCGTGATCGTCGCGATCTCGGCGATCGCGTTGCTGATCGATCCGGCGGTGGCGTTCCATGGTGTGTTCGCCGTGCCGTCGCTGAGCGCGCCGGGCCACGCTTCGCTGATCGGCGCGATGGACATCAAGGGCGCATTGTCGATGGCAGTCTTGCCTAGCGTGCTGGCACTGGTGATGACCGCCGTGTTCGACGCCACCGGCACGATCCGCGCCGTCGCCGGACAAGCAGGCCAGCTCGACGAACACGGCCGCATTATCAACGGTGGCCGTGCGTTGACGGCCGATTCGCTGAGCTCGATTTTCTCGGGCCTGCTCGGCGGCGCACCGGCGGCTGCGTACATCGAATCGACGGTCGGCGTCGCAGCCGGCGCGAAGACCGGGATGGCCGCGGCGGTGGTCGGCCTGCTGTTCCTCGTCGTAATGTTCTTCTCGCCGCTGGCGGGTCTGGTGCCTTCGTATGCGACGGCGCCGGCGCTGATGTACGTCGGTCTGCTGATGCTTTCCAACGTCAGCAAGCTGCATATGGACGACATGGTCGATGCGATGTCGGGCCTGATGTGCGCGGTGTTCATCGTGCTGACCGCCAACATCGTGACGGGCATCATGCTCGGTTTCGCGACGCTGGTGATCGGCCGCGTGGTGAGCGGCGAGTACCGCAAGCTGAACGTCGGCACCGTTGTGATCGCTGTCGTGCTGGTCGGCTTCTATCTCGGCGGCTGGGCGATCTGAGTGTGTTGCATTTTGCTGTAGCGCGAGCGCGGGGTGGTCTCTTCGTGGCGCCTTGCTCGAACGTGTAGTCGGTTGTTCTCCACCTTGACGCGGCGTGTTGCAGGGTTTATCTGCGATGCGCCGCGTATCTTTTTTTGCCCGCTCCCCTTCGAATCCTCTCGCCGAATCTGTTCGGCGGCCGCAGTCCACATCGAGCGGGAAATAAGCGGGACGTCATGCGCCTTTGCGTCCCGCTTCGTAAAACAGCGCGAACAGCTCCGACTGCGAATTGACGTTGAGCTTCGTATAGATGTGTTTCTTGTGAGCGCGCACTGTTTCGAACGAGATCGTCAGTTTTTCCGCGATCGCGCGCGTCGAAAATCCGCTCAAGGTCAGCATCGCCACTTCCACCTCGCGGGCGGTGAGCGCCGCGCGGCCGCTCGCCGACGACACCTGCTCGAAGCGCGCGGCATAGGTGGGTGCATCGACGCGCGCGAGCGTTTCTGTTTCCGTCGCCGTCACGCCCGGAGCCATCGCCGAAGCGTCGAACACCTCATACGGCAAGCGTTGCCGCATCAGCGCGATCACCCACGGCGCACATAGCGCGAGCACCGCGAGATCGCGCTCGCCATAGCGTTGCGTCGCGCCCAACGAGAACGCCAGCGTGTGCCGTGCGTCGATCATGAAGTTGAAGTGCACTTCGTCGCCGACGATGTTCTTCTTGAAGTAGCGCTGGTAATAGTCGGTCATCGAGAAGTTGTCGGGGGCGACATCGGCGAGCGTGACGAAGCCCGACGCGGGCTTTTCGGTGGCGGCGATATAGAACGGGTCGAGTTGATAAAGCGCGGCCAGATAGTCCTGGAACATCGCGTCCACCGCGCCGTCCGGCGTCGGTGATTCGGCGCACACGAGCGGCGCAGCGCCTCGCGTGAAGCGCAGCGCCACCCAGTTGTCGAAGGCGACATAGCGTTCGAGCGCGCGCGTGAGGCGGGTCCAGAATGGCGCGCTATCGAGTGCTTCGATGACCGCACCGATCTCCCGATGAAAAGCCAGATCGCGCCATTCGAGTTCCATGCGTGCTCCGTTGAGGGTAACCCACCCGGGTAATTACGAACAAAAATATGTCTGGTAATAATAGGCTCAACCTGATCGCAGGCGGCTGACAGCAGTCGCCATTTAACGCGAAGCGGACCGGCAAGGACAGGAGACAAAATTGATTCAACTCGAACTCGCGCAGATTCCGATCGAAGACAGCGGCGTCGCCACGAACCTGCAACGCGTGCTCAACACCATCGCGCAGCGCGCGGCCGGCACGGCGCTGATCGTATTTCCCGAGGCTACATTGTCGGGTTTCCCGACGCGGCACAACATTGGTGAAATCGCCGAATCGATCGACGGGCCGTCGCTGACCACGGTGCGCAATGCCGCGCGTGACGCGGGCGTCGCGGTCGCGGTGGGTCTCGCCGAGCGCGACGGCAGCCGCTTTTTCAACACCACGGTGCTGGTCGACGAGCGTGGCGAGATTGCGCTGCGGTATCGCAAGACGCATCTGTGGGCGTCGGACGTCGGCGTGTTCGAAGCGGGCGACCGTTACGAAGTGTGCAGCTTCAAGGGCATGACTGTCGGTATGCTGATCTGCTACGACATCGAGTTTCCCGAAACGGCGCGCGCGCTTGCATCGCTCGGCGCGGATCTGCTGATCGTGACGAACGGCAATATGGCGCCGTTCGGACCGGTGCATCGGCGTGCGATTGTCGCGCGGGCGATGGAGAACCAGATGTTCGCCGCGCTCGTTAATCGCACCGGTTCAGGCGATGACGACCTCACGTTCCCCGGCGAATCGGCGTTGATCGATCCGTTCGGCGAGGTGGTGTGCGAGGCGGGCGCCGGCGAGAGAGTGCTGCGCGCAACGCTCGATCCGGCGCGTCTCGAAGGCGCGCGTGAACACTACCGTTATCTGCACGACGCGCGCATTGCGCTCGACCTCGCAACCGTTGAAGGCGAGCGTGGCGAACGTGTGCGTGTGATCCGCGCACGCTAAGGCCCGCATCGGGCAAACACCCTCCGCGCGCCACGCGCGCATCCAGCAAGTCTGATTGATACGGCTCGACCGGGCGGCGTATGCGACGCCGCCCGCGGCGACGCTCGCCCATTCGCCTCAGGAGACACCGCATGACCCCTTCATCCACCGCCGAACGCACGAGCACCCAGGCCGCGCATCTGAAGCGCACACTCCGCTTGCCTTCGGTATTGCTGTTCGGACTTGCCTATATGGCGCCGCTGATCGTCTACGGCACCTATGGCGTGCTCGCGAGCGCCAGCAACGACACCGCCGCGCTCGCGTATCTGATCGCGTTGATCGCGATCGTGTTCACCGCGCTCAGTTACGGCAAGCTCGCGCGGCTCTTCCCCGTAGCCGGCTCGGCGTATACGTACACGCGAAGAACCTTCAATGCGCATCTGGGCTTCATGATCGGCTGGGCCACCTTGCTCGATTACTTCTTCCTGCCGATGGTGATCTGGCTGATCGGCGCCGCGTACCTGAGCGCCGCGTTTCCGCACATTCCGAGCTGGATCTGGATCGTCGCGTTTATCGTGTTGACGAGCGCGTTGAACATTCTCGGCATCGAGCTCGCGAACCGCTTCAACATCGTGCTGATGGTGGTGCAACTGGCGATCGTCGCCTTGTTCGTCGTGCTGTGCTGCCACTATGTGACGGCAGCCGTCGGCCCCGGCGGTTTGATTTCGGCCGAGCCGTTCTTCAAGCCGCGCGTGCCGTTCTCGGCGACGATGGCCGGCGCCGCGATTGCCGCCTATTCGTATCTCGGCTTCGACGCGGTCTCGACGCTGACCGAAGAAACCATCGCGCCTGAGAAGACGATGCCGCGCGCGATCGTGCTGATCGCGCTGATCGGCGGCGCGATCTTCGTGATCGCCGCGTACACGGTGCAACTCGCGCATCCGGGCGCAGTGTTCAAGGATCCCGATTCGGCCGCTTTCGAAGTCGCGCGCAAAGTGGGCGGTGACATCTTCGTGACGGTGTTTCTGGCGGGTTTGATCCTCGCGCAATTTGCTTCCGGCATCTCGGCGCAAGCGAGCGTGGGGCGTCTGCTGTATGCGATGGGGCGCGACGAAGTGCTGCCCAGGCGCATCTTCGGTTTCGTGCATCCGAAGTTCAAGACGCCGGCATTGAACATCGCGATTGCGGGCGCAATCGGTCTGGTCGCATTGAAGCTCGATGTGGCGACCTCGACCTCGTTCATTAACTTCGGTGCGTTCCTCGCGTTCACTGCGGTCAATCTGTGCGTGATCCGCCAGTTCTTCAATGCGAAGGGCGGCGCGGATGCAATGGGCGTGATCGGCGGCCTGCTGTTTCCGTTGGCTGGGGCAATTGCCGATGTGTGGCTGCTGGTGAGCCTGGAGAAGACCGCGCTGGTGCTCGGTGCGGTGTGGTTCGTGGCGGGGCTGTGCTATCTCGGCTGGATCACGCGCGGTTTCCGCCGCGCGCCGCCGGAAGTCGCGGTTTGACGGGCGCGCTGCTCGCCGGGACGCATGACGCTGCACGGCGCAGCGTCACACTCACAGCGCCATGTCGAAAGCGGGCTTGAGGAAGACTTCGATTGCCATCACGGCAAGCCCCATCGCGGCCGCCGACAGTGTCAGCGTGCCGTATTCGTCGTAGCGTGCATCGTACAGGCACGCCACGACGAAAAGAATCGCCAGCAGGTTGGTCAGCCAGTCGAAGTTCAGCGCCAAGTTCATCGATCAAATCCGGGCTCGCGCGCGACCCGGATTGTCGAATCGCACCATTTTGTGGGCGCGATTCTATCGAGTTGAGCTTACGGATTCGCAACGTCGACGCTTACACGTCTTACGCCCCGAAGGAAGTCCCCTTGGGGGGCGCCCCGAAGGAAGTCCCCTTGGGGGGCGCCCCGAAGGAAGTCCCCTGGGGGGACATCATGTCGTGCTCGATCCAGTCGATCGCGGACGTGCGCGTGGGCTGCCACCCGAGCAGTTTGCGCGCGCGCTCACCGCGCACCCGGCTGTTCGAACCGAGTCCGTACGACGCCATTTCATAGCCCCATTCCTTCTGCGCTTCTTCCAGCGGCCAGTCTTGCGGCGCACCCAGCTTCAGCACGCGGGCGATCGCGGCGCTCATGTCGCGGAACGACGCTTCGCCGCTTTCGACGAAGTAGAACGTGCCCGCCGGCGTCTTCGCCAACGCGAGTCGATAGAGTTCGGCGACGTCGTCGATATGCACGTTCGACCAGATGTTGCCGCCGCTGCCCACGTGCCGTACGACGCCGCTCTTCTGCGCCTGGCGCACGAGCCGCGGCAACTGCACGCTGGCGCTGCCGGCCACCGCGCCGTGTCCGTAGATCAGCGTGTTGCACAGCACGGCCGAGCGGATGTTCTGTTGCGCCGCATTGAGTACGAGCTGATCGATCGCGACGCGTGCCGCTTTATCCGCGGTCGGCTCGGGCAGGGCGTCTTCGTGATAGATGCGCGCTGCGCCCGCTTCGCCGCCCGACGCATCGCCGACGATGCTCGAGCCGCTCGTATGCAGAAACGGCTTGCCCGAGCCGGCAAGGCCTTCGATCAGCGCTTTGACGGCGCCTTCGTGGTCGCTGCTCGCGGCATTGATGACGGCGTCCGCCGCGTGCGCTTCGCTAATCAGCAGCGCGCGGTCGTCGAGCGTGCCGATCACCGGTTCGATGCCCAGGCGTTGCAGTTCGGCGGCGTGTTCGGGCTTGCGGATCAAACCGCGCACGTGATGGCCGGCGCGCACCAGATGAGCCGCGATGGAACCGCCGATAAAGCCGCTTGCACCTGTGATGAAAATCTTCAAGACGTTCTCCTGCGAGTGGAAACACGATGACAGGAGTGCAGTATCCACCGTCTTGATTCTCGCAAAAAGCGTGCTAGTTTCAAATCAATCTTGATTTGAAATCAACAATGAAAACCTCAACAGACGAGTTATTAGTGTTTGTCACGGTGATCGACAGCGGCTCGATTACCGCGGCTGCGGAGAAATTGCAGCAGACGGTATCCGGCGTGAGCCGCGCCCTGACGCGCCTCGAAAAGAAACTCGACACCACGCTGGTGCGGCGTACGACGCGCCGTTTGCAGTTGACCGAAGAGGGCGAAGCCTTCCTGCAGCGCGCCCGGGCCATTCTCGAGGCGATGGAAGAGGCCGAGGAGTCCGTCAGACGCGGACGCGAGCGTCCCTCGGGACGTTTGCGCGTGGACGCGGCTTCGCCGTTCATGCTCCATTGCATTGCGCCGTATATGAAGGTGTTTTCGGCGCTGTATCCGGAGATCCGTCTGGAGCTGACCAGCAACGAGCGGATTGTCGATCTGCTCGAACAGAAGGTGGATATCGCGATCCGGATCGGCGCGTTGCAGGATTCGACCTTGCATGCGCGGGCCTTGGGCAGCAGCAAGCTGAGAGTGGTCGCGAGTCCGGCGTATCTGGCCGAATATGGCGAACCGCGCTCGGTCGAGGCGTTGCGCTCGCATCGGCTGATCGGCTTCACCGCGCCGGAACATCTGAACCGCTGGCCGTTGCGGGAGGGCGGAAAGGGCAGCGCCGAGTCGCTGAAGATCGAGCCGTCGATCACCGCGTCGAGCGGCGAAACGCTGCGGCAGTTGGCCTTGTCGGGGTGGGGCATTGCATGCCTGGCCGACTTCATGACCGCCGCCGATGTTCGCGAAGAACGGCTGGTGCCGATTCTCGACAGCGTGCTGGTGGACGAGCGTCAGCCGGTGAGCGCGGTGTATTACCAGAGCGCGTCGCTGGCGGGACGGGTGCAGTGTTTTCTGGACTTTATGGCGTCGCGGGTGAGGCTTTAGCGGGCCGCGCCAGGCGCGCGAAATCTTTTTGTCCGCTTTTTTGTTCGCTTGCCGAGGGATATTTTGAACGTGTAACGTGTATAGACAAGTTGATGGATGCGGGGCATCGAATGCCATGCCGGCTGCCCGGACGCCGAAGGCCCCTAGGTTAAGCGATATACATACTACGCAAGCATCCCATCCTAATGGAAACCCCTGGGCCGAAACCTGCAAAAACAAGTTGTATATACAAGAAGGCGACGCTAGACTTCTCTCAAATTGTATAGACAGGACACAAAACCATGATCATTCTGAAGCCCGGCTACCTGACCCTCCCGCAACTGCGCCAGATCGCACGCGAACACGTCGCGCTGCAACTCGATCCCGCCAGCCATGCCGCTATCGACGCCTGCGCCAAGGCCGTGGCCGACATCGCCGCCAAGGGCGAGCCGGCGTATGGCATCAACACGGGTTTCGGGCGCCTCGCCAGCACGCACATTCCGCACGACCAGCTCGAACTGCTGCAACGCAATCTGGTGCTGTCGCACGCGGTCGGCGTGGGTGAGCCGATGTCGCGTCCGGTCGTGCGTCTGTTGATCGCGTTGAAGCTGTCGAGCCTCGGCCGCGGTCACTCGGGCATCCGCCGCGAAGTGATGGAAGCGCTGATTACGCTGTACAACGCCGACGTGCTGCCGGTGATTCCGGTCAAGGGTTCGGTCGGCGCATCGGGCGACCTCGCGCCGCTCGCGCATATGTCGGCAGCGTTGCTCGGCGTCGGCGAAGTGTTCGCGAAGGGCGAGCGCATGCCGGCTACCGAGGGTCTCGCCCTCGTCGGCCTGAAGCCGCTTACCTTGCAAGCGAAGGAAGGTCTCGCGCTGCTGAACGGCACGCAGGCTTCGACCGCGCTCGCGCTGTACAACATGTTCGCAATCGAAGACCTGTACCGCACCGCGCTGGTCGCGGGCGCCTTGTCGGTGGACGCAGCAGCGGGTTCGGTCAAGCCATTCGACGCGCGCATCCACGAATTGCGCGGCCATCAAGGCCAGATCGAAGCGGCAACCGCCTACCGTTCGCTGCTGGAAGGTTCCGGGATCAATGTCTCGCACGCCGATTGCGACAAGGTGCAGGACCCGTACAGCCTGCGCTGCCAACCGCAAGTCATGGGCGCATGTCTGGACCAGATGCGCCACGCCGCCGACGTGCTGCTGATCGAAGCGAACGCCGTCTCCGACAATCCGCTGATTTTCCCGGACACCGGCGAAGTGCTGTCGGGCGGCAACTTCCACGCTGAACCGGTTGCGTTCGCCGCCGACAATCTCGCGCTCGCCGCCGCTGAAATCGGCGCGCTGGCCGAACGCCGCATCGCACTGCTGATCGACGCGACGCTGTCGGGCCTGCCGCCGTTCCTCGTGCGCGACGGCGGGGTGAATTCGGGCTTCATGATCGCTCACGTGACGGCTGCGGCGCTCGCGTCGGAGAACAAGACGCTCGCGCATCCGGCGTCGGTCGATTCGCTGCCCACTTCGGCGAACCAGGAAGATCACGTGTCGATGGCCACCTTCGCCGCGCGCAAGCTCGGCGACATCGCCGAGAACACCGCGAACATTCTGTCGATCGAGTTGCTTGCCGCCGCGCAGGGCGTCGATCTGCGCGCGCCGCACAAGACCAGCCCGAGCCTGCAGAAGGTGATGGACACGGTGCGCAAGGATGTCGCGCATTACGAACTCGATCACTACTTCGCGCCGGATATCGCGGCCGTGACGCGTCTTGTGCAATCCGGCACGATCGCCAGGCACAGCCCGTTCTCGTTCGCCTCCGAACAGTAAGCAGAAGCAGACAGTCAGGCAGAGCAAGCCAATGAACGCACCGGCCTACCAGGGCATCAAGGACTTCATCCTCGGCCGCATCCATGCGGGCGAATGGGCCGAAGGCGACCAGGTGCCCTCCGAAAACGAGCTCGCGCGCGAATTCAACGTCGCGCGCATGACGGTCAACCGCGCGTTGCGCGAGTTGACCTCGGAGCAGGTACTCACGCGTGTGCAGGGTTCGGGCACGTTCGTGGCCCGTCCCAAGTACGAATCGACGCTGGTGGCGATCCGCAGCATTTCCGACGAAATCGTCGCGCGCGGTCATCGTTATCAGGCGAACGTGCTGCACATCGGCGCGAGCATCGCCGACGAAGCGCTCGCCGAGGAAATGCAGGTGAGCGCGGGCAGCCCGGTGTTTCATTCGCGCGTGCTGCATTTCGAAAACGACGAGCCGGTGCAGCTCGAAGAGCGCTGGGTCAATCCGGCGGTCGCGCCCGAGTATGCGTTGCAGGACTTTACCACCACGACGCCGAACCAGTATCTGGTGCGTGTCGCGCCGCTGCAGCGTGTCGAATACCGCATCGAGGCGTTGGCTGCCGACGCTGATACGCGCCAGTTGCTGACCATGGATGAGCTCGAACCTTGCCTTGTGCTGCATCGGCGCACGTGGTCGCAAAGCCAGGTCGCTTCGGTCGCCAATCTCTGGCATCCCGGCAGCCGCTATCGCTTCACCGGGCATTTCTGATTTCGCCGCTTTTTCCGAATATTTTCCGAACATCGTCAAACATTCCGAGGGCCACTATGAATAACCCGAAACATATCGATCCGCGTCTGGACCCAACCCGCACGATCCGCGCACCGCGCGGTGCGGAAAAGACCTGCAAGACCTGGATCGCGGAAGCCGCGTACCGGATGATCCAGAACAATCTGGACCCGGAAGTCGCCGAGCATCCGCATGCGCTGGTCGTGTACGGCGGCATTGGCCGTGCCGCGCGCAACTGGGATTGCTTCGATCAGATCCTGACTTCGCTGAAGGACCTGAACGAAGACGAGACGCTGCTGATTCAATCGGGTAAGCCGGTCGGCGTGTTCCGCACTCACGCGGACGCACCGCGCGTGCTGCTGGCGAATTCGAATCTGGTGCCGCACTGGGCGACGTGGGAACACTTCCACGAACTCGATCGCAAGGGCCTGATGATGTACGGCCAGATGACCGCCGGCAGCTGGATCTACATCGGCAGCCAGGGCATCGTGCAGGGCACCTACGAGACGTTCTTCTCGGTGGCGAACCAGCATTTCAACGGCGACCCGTCGGGCCGCTGGATTCTGACCGGCGGTCTCGGCGGCATGGGCGGCGCGCAGCCGCTCGCGGCGACGATGGCGGGCTTCTCGATGATCGCCGTCGAATGCGACGGGACCCGCATCGACTTCCGTCTGAAAACGCGTTACGTCGACAGGAAAGCGGCGACGCTCGACGAAGCGCTGGCGATGCTCGACGAAGCGAAGAAGGCGGGCAAGCCGGTTTCGATCGGTCTGCTCGGCAATGCCGCTGACGTGTTCGCAGAATGCGTGACGCGCGGCATCACGCCGGATTGCGTGACCGACCAGACGAGCGCGCACGATCCGATCCACGGTTATCTGCCGCAAGGCTGGAATGTCGAAGACTGGCGCGAGCGTCAGAAGACGGTGCCGGACAGCATCGTGCTGCCCGCCAAGCAGTCGATGGCCAGGCAGGTTCAGGCGATGCTGACGCTGCAGGAACGCGGCGCGGCCACGCTCGACTACGGCAACAATATCCGTCAGATGGCGCTGGAAATGGGCGTCGAAAACGCGTTCGATTTCCCTGGCTTCGTGCCGGCGTATATCCGCCCGTTGTTCTGCGAAGGCAAGGGCCCGTTCCGCTGGGTCGCGCTGTCGGGCGATCCGGAAGACATCTACAAGACCGATGCGAAGGTCAAGGAACTGATCCCCGACGATCCGCATCTGCACAACTGGCTCGACATGGCGCGCGAACGTATTGCGTTCCAGGGCCTGCCGGCGCGGATCTGCTGGGTCGGCGTGAAGGATCGTTACCGTCTGGGCCAGGCGTTCAACGAAATGGTCAGGAACGGCGAGCTGAAGGCGCCGATCGTGATCGGCCGCGATCACCTCGACACCGGTTCGGTGGCGAGCCCGAATCGCGAAACCGAATCGATGAAGGACGGCTCGGATGCGGTCAGCGACTGGCCGTTGCTCAACGCACTGCTGAACACGGCAGGCGGTGCATCGTGGGTCTCGCTGCATCATGGCGGTGGCGTCGGCATGGGCTTCAGCCAGCACTCGGGTGTGGTGATCGTCGCGGACGGCACCGATGCGGCGGCCAGGCGCCTCGGCCGCGTGCTGTTCAACGATCCGGCCACCGGCGTGATGCGTCACGCGGATGCGGGCTATGAACTCGCGCAGGAAACGGCGCGCGAGGCAGGCCTGAATCTGCCGATGCTGGGCCGTTGATCGTGACGCTTCAAAACCCGCATCAAAGCCCGCTTCAAAGCCCGCTTCACGGCGCGCGGATCAGCAGCACGGCGACCGTGACGCTGATCCGCGGCGCCGACCTCGTGGCGGCGCCGTGGAAGAACGGCGGCGGCGTCACGCGCGAAGTGGCGGCGTTCCCCGCGGGCGCCGGACTCGATGCATTCGTGTGGCGCGTGAGCGTCGCCGATGTGGCGCAGGCCGGGCCGTTCTCGCGTTTCGTCGGCATCGATCGCACGCTTGCGCTGTTGTCCGGCGCGGGCATGTTGCTCGATGAAGCGGACAATGTGAATGGCCTGAAAACGCATGCATTGACCCAGCCGCTTGATATCGCACGTTTCGCAGGCGAAGCGCAAATCGACGCGCGTCTGGTCGACGGCGCGACGCGCGACTTCAACCTGATGGTGCGGCGTGGCGCGGCGGCGGGCGAGGTCGAAGGATGGCGCGGCGAAACGCAACGCGATCTGTCCGCCGACGTGGTGCTGTTGTTCTGCGCAAGCGGTTCGGTTGAGGTTCAGTTGGGCAACGACGCTCATCCGTTTTCACTGAACGCAGACGACACGCTACGCATCGACACGCCGCAATCACTGTCATGCACGGTCAAAGGCGCGGGCGCATTGCTCGCGATCACCATCCGCTACGCGCAACGATGACGACGGTTCACGGCCACGCTTTGAAAAAAGCGCGCCGCGAACCACCACAGACACGCAACGAGCTGCAAAGAGCACGCGATGAAGCAAACCGTCTGGCATCACCTGAAACTCTGCCCGCAGGGCGACCCCCAGCACACGCTGCCCGACGCTGCGATGGCCGTGGAAGACGGCAAGATCGCGTGGCTCGGCGCGGCGTCCGATTTACCCGCTGAATACGCTACATGGTCGCGCGAAGATCTGCACGGCGCATGGGTGAGCCCGGGTCTCGTCGATTGTCATACGCATCTCGTGTACGGTGGCCAGCGCGCCGACGAATTCGCGCAGCGCCTTGCCGGCGTCAGCTACGAAGAGATCGCGCGGCAGGGCGGCGGCATCGTCTCCACGGTACGCGCGACGCGTGCCGCCGATGAAGACAGCTTGTTCCGCCAATCCGCCGCACGGCTCGAGCCGCTGCTCGCCGAAGGCGTCACGGCGGTCGAAATCAAATCCGGTTACGGCCTCGACCTCGCCAGCGAGCGCAAGATGCTGCGCGTTGCGCGCCGTCTGGGCGAACGCTATCCGGTCTCGGTCTATACGACATTTCTCGGCGCGCATGCATTGCCGCCTGAATTTGCAGGCCGCGCCGATGCGTACATCGACGAAGTCTGCAACACCATGCTGCCCGCGCTCGCGGACGAAGGTCTGGTGGATGCGGTCGATGTGTTCTGTGAGCGCATTGGCTTTTCGCTGGAACAAAGCGAGCGCGTGTTCAAAGCAGCCGGGCGCTACAAGCTACCGGTGAAGATGCATGCCGAGCAGTTGTCGAATGGCGGCGGCACGGCGTTGGCGGCGCGCCATCATGCGCTGTCCGCGGATCACCTCGAATTTCTCGACGAAGCGGGCGTCGCCGCGATGAAAGAAGCGGGCACGGTTGCCGTGCTATTGCCGGGCGCGTACTACTTCATCCGCGAAACGCAATTGCCGCCGCTGGATCTTCTGCGGCGTTATCAGGTGCCGATCGCGATTTCCACCGACAGCAACCCCGGCACGTCGCCCACTACGTCGCTGCTGCTGATGATGAACATGGCGACCACGCTGTTCCGCATGACCGTGCCCGAGGTACTGCAAGGCGTGACGTCGCACGCCGCGCGCGCGCTCGGCAAAGCGGATACGCACGGCTCGCTGGAAGTGGGACGTGCAGCGGATTTCGCCGTGTGGTCGGTCGAGTCGCTGGCGGAGTTGGCTTACTGGATTGGGCGTCCGTTGTGCGCGCGGGTCGTGCGCGCGGGCGAGACGGTTTATGCGCGGCGTGAATTGAGCTAAGGCCTGAAGATGACGCAATCGAAGCAATCGCTATTCGCCGACCATGCGTACCTGCCGGATGGCTGGCGCCGCAATGTGCTGCTGGCGTGGGACGCAACGGGCACGCTGAGCTCGGTCAAGGCCGACATGGCCGCCGCGCCTGCCGGCGTGCAGAAAGCCGCGGGTCCCGTACTGCCTGGCATGCCGAATCTGCACTCGCACGCATTTCAGCGTGCGATGGCAGGTCTCACTGAATATCGCGCCGCTTCTGGCACCGGGGCTACCGACAATTTCTGGAGCTGGCGCGATCTGATGTATCGCTTTGCCGCGCGGATCACGCCTGAAGGGCTCGCGTCGGTCGCGCAGTGGCTCTACATCGAAATGCTGAAGGCGGGCTATACGTCGGTCTGCGAATTCCACTATGTGCATCACACGCCTGACGGCAGCCGCTACGCGAATCAAGCGGAACTGGCGCAGCGTGTGGTGGATGCCGCATCGGCGAGCGGCATCGGTATGACGATGCTGCCGGTGCTGTATCAGTACAGCGGTTTCGGCTCACGCGCGCCGCGTGAAGATCAGCGGCGCTTCATCAATACGCCGGACAGCCTGCTCGATCTGCTCGGCACCTTGCGCGCGGCGCGTCCCGAAAGCGCCGCGTTGCGTTACGGCGTGGCGCCACATTCGTTGCGCGCGGTATCCGCGGAGTCGTTGCGCGCGCTGCTTAACGGCATCGATGCAAGCGCGCCGGTTCATATTCATATCGCCGAGCAAACGGCCGAAGTCGACGCGTGTCTGGAAACCGAAGGCGCGCGGCCGGTGCAATGGCTGCTCGATCGTTTCGATGTCGATAGCCGCTGGTGCCTCGTGCATGCCACGCATGTCGATGCGAACGAAACGCTTGCGCTCGCGAAGAGCGGCGCGGTCGCCGGTTTGTGCCTGACCACCGAAGCCAATCTCGGCGACGGCATTTTCCCGGCGTATGAATATCTCGAAGCGCAAGGGCGCATTGGCGTCGGCTCGGACAGCCATATCGGCGTCGATTGGCGCGCCGAGTTGCGTTTGCTCGAATACGGCCAGCGCCTCACGCGCCGTCAACGCAATGTGCTGGCATCGGCGCAAGCCACGCATGTGGCCGACCGGCTGTTCGACGCCGCGCTCGAAGGCGGCGCGCACGCGACAGGCCGCACGATCGGCGCGTTGCAGGCCGGCCGGCGCGCCGACTGGCTGGTGCTGGACGCGGATCATTCGAGCATCGCTGAGCACGCGCCGCACGCGTGGCTCTCGGGCGTTGTATTCTGCGAGCATGGCGAGTCGCCGATTCGCGACGTCTACGCGGGCGGCGACAAGGTCGTCGACAACCGCCGGCATCGCGACGAAGAGGGCGCTTACGCGCGCTACCGCGTGGCGCTCGCGGACTTGCTGAAGTGAGATGCTTACGTGGGTTGCTTACGTGGGTTGCTTACGTGATTGAGCCTTCGATCCCATTGATTCCGGACTGACATGACTGCTTCGCCTACTTCAACTACTCCGCCGGTTTTCACGTTGCATCGAGGAAACCTGCCGTTGCTGATTTCGATCCCGCATCTGGGCACGCAAATCCCCGCCGACATCGCCGCGACGATGACGCCCGTCGCGCAGCGCACCGACGACTGCGACTGGCACCTCGACCGTCTGTATGCGTTCGCGAAGCGCATGGGCGCGTCGATCCTGTCGCCTTCGTACGCGCGTTATGTGATCGACCTGAACCGTCCGCCTGATGGCGCGAATCTCTATCCGGGGCAGGACACCACCGGTTTGCTGCCGGTCGATACGTTCGACAAGGAACCGCTGTACCGCGAAGGCCATCTGCCGACCGACGCCGAAGTCGCGCGCCGGCGCGATGCGTACTGGAAGCCGTATCACGATGCACTGGCAGGCGAACTCGCCGCGTTGAAGGCGAAGCACGGCAAGGTGCTGCTGTGGGAAGCCCATTCGATCCGCTCGCAGGTGCCGCGCTTTTTCGAAGGACGTCTGCCGGATTTCAACTTCGGCACGTCCAACGGGGCGAGTGCGGTGGCGGGACTGGGCGAGGAATTGGCCGCTGTGGTCGAGCGGCATGGCGGCTATTCGGCGGTCGCGAACGGGCGCTTCAAGGGCGGCTATATCACGCGCCAGTATGGGCAGCCGGCGCAGGGCGTGCACGCGGTGCAGCTCGAGTTGTCGCAGATTACGTATATGGAAGAACAGATGCCGTATGCATACGACGAAACGCTGGCCGCGAAGGTCGAACCCTTGCTTGAAAAATTGGTGACGACGGCGTTGGACCGGATCGCCTCGGCCTGACTTTCCGCGCCGCTGCGGCGCAACACGCCTGTCTCCTCTCAAGCGGCGCCAAGCTCCCGGCGCCGCGTCAGTGTTCACCTCATCTTCCCCGCAGTATTTGTCAGGCTAATCCGCGTTTTGCGGGGCTCTGCCTTTGCCGCCGTTGCACGACAAAGGTGTAACAGCATGTGTCCGTGATTGCATGCTGCCGGTTTCGCGCAGAACGTATAGGGCGCTGCAGCATTTGCCAGCGGCCGTCAATATGACTCGACCGGTCGGAAGGGAAGCCGGCCTGTCTGTAAATCGACGTGGTGGTGCTGGCGAAACAGCGCAATGCGTGCCGAAAAATTCCGCGGGAGGCTACACATCGCGTGCGCTGAGTTGGAACCTGTGTCAATGCAAAACGCACACCTTCACGGTCCGTGAAGCCGGCTGCACGCGGTAGCGTGTAACTTCGGCAAATCGAAAACTGCCGGGTGAGTGCGCCGCCATTGCACGCCATGCAGTGAAACGGCTACCCTTTCGGAAAGATGACGCGTGCGAGCGCATCATCCATACATCGGGCAAAAGAGATGGAAGACCCAGCGATGGAAGATTCCGACGAATTGCTGCTCCCGGTCTGGCGAGCGAACCTGGTGCTGCTGACCCGCGAGGTTGGTGCCGCGACCCGTCTCGCGCGCATGATGACCTTCTCCGCCAGCTACCTGAAATTAATGCTGTCCGGCCAGCGCGAATTCAGCGAGGAGTTCGTGCGTGGCATCGAGGCGGTCACTGGTTTGCCGAACGGCTGGATGAACACGCCGCACACGGAGCAGGACATACCGGCCAATGCGCGTGAGGCGATCGACAATGAAATGCCGCTCGCGCGTTTTCGGGGCACTGCGCATCCGGTGCGTAAGAAAACGGTGCTGCGGCCGCCCGAGCCGATTTTCGGCCAGGCGGCGCCGGCCAAGCGCGTGGAGGAGGAGACGCTCGATGCCGAAGCGCATCGGCGCCACGCGCATTTCCGCAAGGTCCGGGATCTGGCGGTGCAGGACGTCAGGCGGTTTGAGCGGCATTTGAGCCATGCACCGGTGGAGTTGGCCGCGATGCGGTCGAAAGTGGAGGATGTGATTGCTGCCGCCGATCTGGATGATCCTATTCAGGCTGATCTTGCCGGGCGGCTGGAGCAGATTGAGAAGCATCGGCATTTGTTGTTGCGGCATGTTGAGAAGTTGCAGGCCTTGCTGGGGCAAATTGGAGAATAAGGGTTTAATTTCGCGGAGCGAGTGATTGGGGGTTTTGCCTGCTCGGCGCTTTGGGTTGTACGCCTGCGGTGGTGGCCTTTCCTTGATTTCTTATTGGTTTATTAGCGTCGCCCCTGTGCGGGGCAGGCACTTACTTTCTTTGCCGCCGCAAAGAAAGTAAGCAAAGAAAGCGGCTTCACACCGCCAATTCTTAAGCGGGTCCCCTGGCTTGGAGGAGGCAGTGGAGCATCTGGAATCTGTGTCATCGCGCACTCCGCGCTGGTGACAAGGCAGTCATTCTTCCGGCGGCGCTGCGCGCGCCGACGCGGTGCTTCTCAAAACCGATTGGGTGTACGCGTTTGCGGCATCATTCTTCCCGCCTCGCCTGTGGGCTCGCCGGAACGGCCTACCAGGGAAACCCCATCCGCGAAGAACGCAGTGCGGACCGGAGCAGGAAGAATAGCGCCGGAAACGCATACCCGCGGTCGGTTTTGTGAAGTACCGCGTCGGCGCGCGCAGCGCCGCCGGAAGAATGACTGCCTTGTCACCAGCGCGGAATGCGCGAGAACACCGATTCCAGATGCACCACTACCTCCTCCAAGCCAGGGGACCCGCTTAAGAACTAGCGGTGTGAAGCCGCTTTCTTTGCTTACTTTCTTTGCGGCGGCAAAGAAAGTAAGTGCCTGCCCCGCACAGGGGCGACGCTAATAGACCAATAAGAAATCAAGGAAAGGCCACCACCGCAGGCGTACAACCCAAAGCGCCGAGCAGGCAAACAAAGCAAGAAAAGGCCAACACCGTAGGCACACAGAACAATACCGCCGCCAAAGGCAAAAAAACCAGGAAAAGACCATCTTCAGGCAGGTCTGCGCCGAGCATGAAACTCAGCTTCAAGCCTCCAGGTCACGCCGTCCTGCGCGAGCGCAACACCAGTCCAGCGAAAAGCATCCCTGGTGATATCAGTAAAATTCCAACGAATCGGCGTGCCATCGGCATGCGTGCCAATCTGCACGAGCGCATCGCCGACGCGTCGGCCGATCAGTTCATCGCGCTGTCCAGTCCGTGGATTGATATAGGTGACCCGCCACGCACGCAGCGCTGCGTCCCAGACGCGCAGTGTGGTGCCGTACATGTCGTCCGTGACGGCGAGCCCCGCGGGCCGCTCGCCACGTGGCGGCATGATCCACACGTCCTGCACAGCGCGGCCCTCCAGCACCCAGCCGAAATGAATCTCGCCGCGCCGGCGCTCGGCGCCGAGGTCGACGCGGTAGTGCACCACGTCCATGTCCCAACTGCCGATCAGCCAGCCGTAGACGTCGTCGGCGGCGTCAATGTCAGTGGCGCGAGCAGGCGCGCTTAACGCGTCCTGGAAGCCGCGCTCCAGATCGTTGTCCAGCATGTTCATCGTGTGTCCTCCTTCAGGTGTTTAGCGAGGCGGCAGCGCGCCGCAAGCGGCAAAACCGCGCCGGCCGCCGATGTGCTAAAACCAGAATACGGACTCAGCCGAGGTGCATCTTGGGGAAAATTGCCGTCACTTTGCAGCAGGCGCTCGCGCAACGCGCACGGGAAGGCGCGCGCGGCAGCATGGCCGCGCGCCCGTTGGCGCAGGGCGCGGGCTGGGACGTCGCGGACATTCTTTGCACCTTTGGACCACGCGATCAGCCGTTCGAGGAGCGGCACGGCGGCGTGTGCATCGCGATGGTGGTCGCCGGCTCGTTCGGCTACCGGGCTGCGGCGGGGCGCGAACTGCTGACCCCGGGGGCGCTGCTGCTAGGCAACAACGGCGACTGCTTCGAGTGCGGCCATCGGCACGGGGCCGGTGATCGCTGTATCGCGTTTCGCTATGCGCCGGCTTACTTCGAGCAGCTCGCCGCCGACGCAGGCATCGCAAACGGCAATCTGAACTTCAGGCGCGCGGGGATGCCGGCGCTGCGTTCGCTGTCGCCATTGATCGCGCGAGCCTGTGCCGGGGCCTCCGAGGTGGGCAAACCGGTATGGGACGAGCTTGCCGTCGAACTGGCCGTCGCGACCCTGGATGCGGCCGGCGCATTGACGCGCGCAGGGCAGCCGGCCAGCGCCGCGGCATGGTCGCGCGTCGCGCAGACCGTGCGTCTGATCGACGATGCGCCCGCCGCGCCGCATACGCTCGCGAGCCTTGCCGCGGCGGCGGGTTTGAGTGAGTTCTACTTCCTGCGGACCTTCCAGCGGGTGACCGGTGTGACGCCGCATCAATACATTCTGCGGGCGCGTTTGCGAGCGGCGGCGCTGCGTCTTCACGACGACGGCGCGAAGATCGTCGACGTCGCACTGGATTGCGGCTTCAACGATCTATCGAATTTCAATCACGCGTTTCGCGCGGAGTTTGCTTCGAGTCCGCGAGCATGGCGCGCGCGGGGCAGGGCGCGCCGCACATGACGCGGTGTTTCGCGTTCTTGAAGCTAGCCGCCGCGTTGGGGCAGGGCGCGCCGCACATGACGTGGTGCTTCGCGTTCGTGAAGCTAGCCGCCGCGTTGATGCTGGGCGCGTGCGTCGCTACCGCGTATGCAGGCGAGCCCGCCGCCAGCGACGATCTCGCACCGTCGACGATGGAGCGCGACGTCCACCTCTTCGTGATCCAGAAAGACGGTTCCGTGGAAGAACACGACGACACGATTTTGCGTGCCGACACGACGAGCGGCGTCGACGATATCGCGCAACGCTACGTGTGGTTCAACAAGGACATCGAGCAGGTGCAATTGCTGGTTGCGGAAACGATCGACCCGAACGGCGTGGCGCACCCGGTCGGCCCGGAGGCGATCCGCGACGTGCAGGAACCGCGCTCGGCCGGCGCGCCGAATTTCCAGGACGGCGTATTGCGCACGGTGATTTTTCCGGGCGTCGAGCCCGGCTCACGCGTGCATCTGGCGTTTCGCAAGACGCGCACGAAGCCTTTGCAGGCCGGCACCTTTGCGTACCTGGTCGAACCGACGCGCGAGCCGGTCGAGATGCAGCGTCTGATCTTCGACTTACCCGCCGACGTGCCGCTTTATACCGACGCGCGCGGCTACGTCGCGCTGCCGCCGGTCAACGAGAACGGCCGTACCCGCTACGAATTCGATTATCGGCACGGCCCGTATGCGCCGCTCGAAGCGGGCGCGGTCGGCTATGCGAACTGGGGAGACAGCCTGATGATATCGACGGTGCCCGACTTCGCGAGTTTCGCCGCGCGTTATCGCGGACCGGCCGTCGACGCGACGATCAACGACCCGGCGATCGTGCGCCTCGCACAGGGTCTGACTGCGCAGGCTACCGATCCGCGCGCGAAGGCGCAGGTGCTGTACGACTGGATGCGGTTGAACATTCGCTACGTAGCGTTGTTTCTCGGCGAGACGGCGGCGATCCCGCACAAGGCGATCGACATTCTGCGCAACCGTTACGGCGACTGCAAGGATCACGTCGCGTTGTACGGTGCGTTGCTCGCTGCGGTGGGCATTCGCAGCGAGGCCGTGCTGCTCAATCTCGGGCCGTACTACAGTTTGCCGGACGTGCCGGGATATGGCGGGAGCGCGATCAATCATGCGATCGTCTGGATTCCTGAGTTGTCTTTGTATGCCGACACGACGGCGGGCGGCGTTAGTTTTGGTTATTTGCCGGCGAGCGTGATGGACCGGCCCGCGCTGCTGGTCGACGAGGGCGTGCTGTCGCGCACGCCGGCCACGCAGTTGCGCGAGCGGACTGCGCGCTTGCAGGTCGATGTCGATGAGAACGGGGCGGCTAATTACGCATATCGCGTGGAGGATGCAGGGTCGACGGCGGAGCTCGAGCGCAATATGTTTCGTAGGGCGACGCGGCAGCGGACCCAGCTGATTGCCGCGGGCAGGTTATTGCAGACGGGGCTGCATGGGACTGCGCAATTGCGCACGGGCGATGTGGCCGCGATGGATGGGCCTTTTTCTACTTCGATGCAAGGGCGGGTGGAGCATTTTGTCTGGAAGGATGGGACGACTGCTGTGCCGGCTTTGACCAGCTTGTCTGGCGGCATGGTGAGTCAGGTGCAAGCGTGGCTTGCGGAGCCTTTAAGGACGCAGCCATGGGCTTGTATTGGAGGGGAGTTTGATGAGACTTTGGAGTTGGCATTGCCAAGGTTTGTTCAAGTGATCGATGTGCCGCCTGATGCGGCGGTGAAAGATCGGTTTTTTGATTTTTCTTCTCACTATGTGTTTGATCCTGCGGAGTGGGTATTGCAGGTTAAGCGGCACCTTCGGGCCGGGTTTGGGCATCAGATGTGTTCTTCTACTGAGTTTCTCGACGTGAAGTCGGATCTGGTTCGGATTCAAAGGGATTTGGATTCTGAGGTTGTTGTTAAGGTTTTGAAATAGTGGTTTTTTTGCGCGTAGCGCCTGGGTGGGGTGTTTGCCTACGGCGGTGGTTCTTTCTTGATCTGTTTGCCTGCGTGGCGCTTTATGTCTGTGTGCCTGCGGTGGTGGCTTTTTCTTTTCTTTTTGGTTTATTAGCGTTCCCCCTGTGCGGGGGGGCACCTACTTTTCTTTGCCTGCCGCAAAGAAAAGTAGGCAAAAGAAAGCGGCTTTACACCGTTAGTTCTTAAGCGGGTCTCCTGGCTTGGAGGAGGCAGTGGCGCATCTGGAATCCGTGCCCTCGCACACTCCGCGCTTGTGAGAAGGCAGTCATTCTTCCGGCGGCGCTGCGCGCGCCGTAGCGGTACTTCTCAAAACCGATGGGGCGTACGCGTTTCCCGCATCATCCCTTCCCGCCTCGCACTGCGTGCTCGCCGGGACGGTCTGCAAGGGAAACCAGTGGCTTCGTTTGTGCGTGGTTGGGGCCATCGGCTGTGTCTCGGCGGGGCGTTGAATTGTGGGAGTGCGGGCCACTTCGCCGAACGAAACGCAGCCACGAGTTATGCCAGCGCGGCAAAGGAACGCAGCCGCGAGTTATGCTGGCGCAGTAAAGGAGCGCAGCCGCGAGTTACGCGAGCGCAGCAAAGACAATCCATAACGCTTGAACAACCGCAGGCATGGAAGCGCCGCTAGCGCAGCGAAGACAAGCCGTTATGCCTGGACAACCACAGGCACGGAAACGCCCGACGGTTTTGTGAAGTACCGCCACGGCGCGCGCAGCGCCGCCGGAAGTATGACGGCCTTGTCACTCACGCGGAGTGCGCGAGAACACCGATTCCAGATGCGCCACTACGCCCTCCAAGCCAGGGGACCCGCTTAGGAGCTGGCGGTGTAAAGCCGCTTTCTTTTGCCTACTTTTCTTTGCGGCAGGCAAAGAAAAGTAGGTGCTCCCCCGCACAGGGGGAACGCTAATAAACCAAAAAGAAAAGAAAAAAGCCACCACCGTAGGCACACAGACATAAAGCGCCGCGCAGGCAAAAAAACCTTAACTCCCACCTTTAGTAACAACCGGCACCCAAACCGCCCCCTTAACCTGATATAGCGTAGAAGCCCCGCTCTTCAACGCCCCGGTATTATCAAAAGAAATCTTCCCGGTGACACCGTCAAAATCAATCCCCTTCAGCACAGGCCGATAAACAGCCGGCGAACTGGACTTAGCCTGCTGCATGGCACGAATAGCCGCCCATGCCCCGTCGTATCCAAATGGCGCGTACGACAAAATATCCACCCCGAATCTCTTCTTGAACCTGGCAGAAAAATCCTTGCCGCCAGGCAACTGAGCCAACGGCCTGCCATACTCCCATGCCATCACCCCTTCAGACGAATCGCCGGCCAGTTTGATGAACTCGGGATCCACCACGCCGCCGCCGCCCACCAGTTGAGCGGTCATCCCCAATTGCTTCATCTTCTTGGCAAACCCGGCAGCCTGCGTATCCAGCCCGCCGAAGAAAATCAGATCTGCATTAGTCGACTTGATCTTGGTGAGCTGCGTGCTGAAATCAACAGCATGATTATCGGTGTACTCCCGCGTCACGATGTTGCCGCCGTGCGCTTTCACCGCTTTCTCGAACTCGTCGGCCTCGCCCTGGCCGAACGCGGTCCGGTCGTCGATGATCGCAATCCGTTTGGCCTTGGTCACCTCGACGGCATAAACCCCCGCATTGCCGGCGTTCTGCGCATCGGTGGAAATCACCATGAAGGTGTTCGCAAAACCTCGCCCGGTAATGATCGGGTTGGTCGCGGCCGGGTCGATCACCGGAATGCCAGCCTGTTCGTATATCTGCGAGGCAGGAATCGTCGTGCCCGAATTGAAGTGGCCCACTATCGCCGATACGCTCTGGTCAACCAGCTTCTGCGCGGCCTGCACGCCAATGCGCGGATCGGCCTGGTCGTCCTCGGAGACGAGCTGGAATTGTGCGACCTTGTCGCCGATCTTGATCTTCTGGGCGTTGGCTTCTTCGATCGCAAGCCGTACGCCGTTTTCCAGATCCTTGCCGTAGCCGGCGTTGGCCCCCGTCATCGGCGCAGCAAAGCCGATCTTGACCGGCAGGTCGTCGGCGAAACTGGCCAGCGGCCCCATCGCGAAGACGGCGCCAACGATCAGTGCAAGCGGTTTCAGCGGGTTGCGAAGACTCATGGTCTCTCCTTCCATCGTCAGTTTCAGGTTGTGAAAGCAGCAAGGCAGTAACGCTGGATCGACGCGCGCGAACCGTCTCCCGTTCGCATCGCGCGCATCGTCAGACTACGGATGATCCGTCTCCATAAACAATGCTGGATTAGCGGAGTGGCAAGCACGCGCCCGTCACATCTGGCGCGAATATAAAAAGCCAATTTGCAGCCGTCTTGGCAATTCGCGGCGCTTTGAATGAGCATTTCGGCATAGACGGCGCAGCGCTTGGGCTGACGGCCTGTCAGACCGGGCGCGTAGATGCGGATTGCGGCACATGCTTAAGAAAATCGGCTGCAGAACGCGGTGCGAGGAAGAGGTGCGAGAGTGCGGTGTAGGGAAAGCGGTGCAGGGAAAGCGGTGCAGGGAAAGCGAAGCAGGGAAAGCGGTGCAGCGAAAGCGAAGCAGGGAAAGCGAAGCAGAGAAAGCGAAGTAGATAACCCGGCTCAGGAAACCGGCGCGAGTGCGCCGGCTTTACTACAGCGGCGCATCCGCAGCCGCCAGGCCGCGAATGCGCCGGAAAATCAGCGGGTTAAAGCTAGGCCCTTAGTGCTCGCCTTGCTGGCGCAGCAATTCTTCACGCAGGCGCAAGAGCGGCGCCTTGGTGTCTTCATCGGCCCAGGTGTCGAGGTCGTCGATGGCGCGCTGGCAGCCGTCTAGCACCAGGTCGAGATCGACCGGCACGCCGTTGTTGAGAGCGAACTCGATGGTCTCGGCAAACTGCTGGCATTCGTCCTCGCCGTACGAGATGTCGAGGTTGTCGGCGATCACTTCGGCGATGTTGCTGCGTGCCTTGTCGTCGGGCGTCACCATGTCGATGATGCCGCGCGCCACCGCTGGCGAATAGTAGAGCGCGATGTCGAGCCACTGGGCCGGATCGAAGTCGGCTTCGTCGAACTGGCTCTCGAAGTACTCGATCGCTTCCTGCTCGTGAGCTTCGTCAGCGTCGACGCTGATGCACAACTGCTCAAAATATTCTTCCCGCTCGCTGCGGATATAACCGTCCATCGATGCCTCGTTTGCTGAATGCCGGATGCTGAAAAAATGCCGCGCGGGCGGGCGGATGCTTCGCCCACGCGGCAGGCATTATAGGACGGCCGGATGACAATCGCCGACCGCACGCCCAGCCGCGCTCGCCGCGGATTGCTCACACAGTACGGAACAGTGCCTTCCGCGCGCGGGGGATTTTCTTACGCGCGGCTGTCGATAGACTTTGTTTGACCGTTCTGGTCGAGTCAATCGGAGAATCGTGATGAAGGTTGTTTGGGTGTCGCTGTGTGTCGGTTTGCTGGGTGTCACGGCTGTTGGCGCATCGTCGGCGCAGGCGGCGGGACTGACGCGGGCGGAAGTGCTAGCCGAGCTGGCCGACTATAAGGCGGTCGGCTATGAGTTCAGCGACGCGGGCTACCCGGAGGAGGCCGTTCAAGCAACGCGCAAGGTTGTCGCGCTGCGCACGCAACGGGCGGCCGCCGCAGCCAGCGCCGCCAAAGTGGCCAATCAGCCGGGCGTGGGTTCGACCAGCAACTGACGTCGACTGCATCGACGAGTAGCGCCCCGCTTCTGAGGCGCCAGGTGCCAAGGTGCCAAGGTGCCAAGGTGCCAAGGTGCCAAGGTGCGAAAAACCGGCGTACGGTTTGATGAAGTACCGCTCCGGCGCGCGCAGCGTCGCCGGAACGGATGACTGCCTGGTCACTGTCGCTGGCTGCGCGAGGGATCGTCCGTTTATCGCGCCACTACCGTGACTGCGCGGGGGACCCGCTTAGCATTAGCGGTTTAAAGCCCGCTTTCTTTTGCCTACTTTTCTTTGCGGCGGCAAAGAAAAGTAGGTGCCCCCCCGCACAGGGGGAAAGCTAATAAACCAATATCAAATCAAGGAAAGGCCAACGCCGTAGGCACACAGCTAAAAAGCGCCGAGCAGGCAAACAGCACAGGGGCAACACTAATAAACCAATAAGAAAACAAGGAAAGGCCAACGCCGCAGGCAAAGAGCCAGGTGCCAAAGCAGCATACCGCGCCACCGACGCGCACCACAACGACACGTCCTGCAGCGCGCGACAACGAGATTGCCAGACACGATCCCTCGCTCGATCCAGGCCGCTCCTAGGCCGTCTCAGCGGCCACCCACGCATCGAACCACTCACGCGGCTGCGCGATTTCGTTCTGCGCGGCAACCAGTTCGAGCTCGTAGCGTCCAGCCTGCCAGGTCGCCTTGACCACCGCATTCACAGCGGCCAGCGTGTGCTCGAACGCCGCGCGAATCGAATCGCCGAGCAGCGTGCGCGCGACGAACACCGCGCTCGTCAGATCGCCGACGCCGACCGGCTGCCGCGCGAACGGATAGAGCGGACGCTGACCCATCCATGCTTCGCGCTCGGTGACGACGAGCATGTTGAACCGGTCGGCCGGGCTGTTGCGATCGAGCAGGTGCTTGACCAGCACGAGCTTGGGCCCGCGGGCGATGACCTCGCGGCAGGCGTCCACGGCTTCTTCGAGCGTCTCGATCTCGCGGCCCACCAGCCGTTGCAACTCGAAGTGGTTCGGCGCCATCGCGTCGGCCATCTCCGGCATCGTGCGCACGAGGAATTCCTGAATGCCCGGCTCGACCTTGTAGCCGCTCGCCGCACCCATCACCGGATCGCAGAAGTACCACGCACGCGGATTGGCGGCCTTCACGGCCTTGACGATCTCCAGCACCGATTGCGCTTGCTCCGGCGTGCCCAGATAGCCGGACAGCACAGCGTCGCAGCGCGGCAGCATGCCGATCGCGCCGATCCCTTCGACGAGCTCCTCCATCTGCGATGCGTCGATCGCGCTGCCGCTCCAATGGCCGTATTGCGTGTGATTCGAGAACTGCACGGTATTGAGCGGCCAGACGTTGACGCCGAGCCGGCGCATCGGGAACACCGCCGCGCTGTTGCCGGCGTGCCCAAACACGACATGTGACTGGATGCTCAGAACGTTTTTCGTCATGGTTCGGCTCGCGCAAGCCGTGATGCGCGATGGTTGAGAACGGGGAGGCTGCGCCGCAGTAGCGAACCGGCTTTGGCCGGGCGCTTGTTGCGCAATGATTGCTTCAGACTATGCAAGAAAAATGCGCGGCCTGCATAGTCAGGAAACAATACATGAGTTTGCCATGAGTTTGCCGCGCCCGAGTTGATCCGTCCCCGCGTTGTTGCGTCGAACCATCAAACGCATCGGCAGCGGGGCGGTCGGGCAAAGCGCGGGCGGAGGCCGAGCGCAAAACGGCTTTAAACGAGTTCCCGATACAGCGCGAGATACTGCTCGGCCGATGCGCCCCAGCCGAAGTCCTGGCGCATCGCGCGCCGCTGCGTCGCTTTCCATTCGGTGCGCCGGTCGTAGAGCGCGAACGCGCGGCGGATCGCCGCTGACAGTCCTTGCGGTTCGAAGCGTTCGAACCCGAAGCCGGTAGCGAGATCGTCGGCGAGATTTTCGAGCGACGCGTCGACCACCGTATCGGCCAGGCCGCCGACGCAATGCACGAGCGGCAGCGAGCCATAAGCCAGCGCATAGAGCTGCGTCAGCCCACACGGCTCGAAGCGCGACGGCACCGCGATCACGTCGCTGCCCGCGACGATCGTATGCGCCAGTGTTTCATCGAAGCCCAGTTCGACCGCGACGGCTTCCGGATGGGCGTGCGCGGCGCGTTTCAAGCCGTTTTCGAGCGCTGGGTCGCCGGTGCCGAACACCACCAGCTGGCCGCCGCGCTTGACGATCTCGGGTAGCGCGGCGAGCAGCAGGTCGAGGCCTTTCTGCTCGGTCAGCCGGCTCACCACGCCGAATAGCAGCGCATCGCTTTTCGGTGCGAGGCCGAAGCGCTTTTGCAGCGCTTCCTTGCACGCCTGTTTGCCGGCCAACCGCGTAGCCGTGTAGTGATCCACCAGCAGTTGGTCGGTGGCGGAGTTCCAGACGGTGTAGTCGACGCCGTTCAGGATGCCGCTCAAGTCGTGCGAACGATGGCGCAGCAACGCGTCGAGTCCGCCGCCCTGGGCGAGCGTCTGGATTTCGCGCGCGTAGGTCGGGCTGACGGTGGTGATGCGATCGCTATAGTAGAGGCCCGCTTTCAGGAACGACAACTGCCCGTAGAACTCGATGCCGTGCATGTTGAAGAAGTCGTCCGGCAGGCCCAGTTGGCCAAACTGATGGGCCGGAAAAATGCCCTGATACGCGAGGTTGTGCACCGTGAAGATACTGCGCGCGAAGGAGCGGCCATGCTGGCGTTCGGCTGCCTTCAGATAGGCGGGCGCGAGCCCCGCGTGCCAGTCGTGCGCGTGGACGATCTGCGGCGACCACGCCGGATCGAGTTGCTGCGCCAGTTGCGCGGCGACCCAGCCGAGCAGGGCGAAGCGCTGCGCGTTGTCGCCGTAGGGCACGTGTTCGTCGTTCAGATAGGGATTGCCGGGCCTGTCGTATAACGTGTCGGCGCGGATCATGTAGACCGCCAGGCCGTTCGACGGCAGCGTGCCCTGTTCGAGTGTGACCGCGGGCGCATCGAAGCGGCGGCCCAGTTGCGCCACTGTGCGCAAGTCGGTCAGACCGGCGGCGACCGCGGGGAAGCCGGGCAGCAGCGCCCGTACATCGGCGCCGTGCTCGATCAGCGCGGGCGGCAGCGCGCCCGCGACGTCGGCGAGACCGCCCGTTTTCAGTAGGGGATACAGCTCGCTTGCGACGTGCAGGGCGCGAATCGTCATAGGCTCTGTCTCATTCCTGTTAGTGCGGGATTTCGTTCAGCCGCGACGCGGGCGGCGCTTCAATCGTCCACGCATTCGTCCGCGCATTCGCCAACGACCCGAGGCTCAACTCGCCTTCTGCCTGAGCGCCTCGGGCGTGACTAGCACGACGCCGTCGTCGGTACGGTAGAAGCGTTCGGCATCGCTCACCGGATCCTCGCCGATCACCGTGCCGTCCGGAATCGTGCAACCGCGGTCGATCACGACCTTCTGCAGCCGGCAACTCGCACCGACCGTGACTTGCGGCAACAAGACTGCCTCATTGATGTTACAGAACGAATTCACTTTCACATTCGACGACAGCACCGAGCGCGAAATCTGCGAACCGGAGATCACGCAGCCGCCGCACACGATCAGATTGTTGCCGGTCCCCTGCAGGCCTTTCATGTCGCGTACGAACTTGGCCGGCGGCAATTGCTCCTGATACGTCCAGATCGGCCAGTTGCGGTCGTACAGGTCGAGCGTCGGGATCGTCGAGGCGAGGTCGAGGTTGGCGGCCCAATAGGCGTCGATCGTGCCGACGTCGCGCCAGTACGGCTCCACACTCGGGTCCGACGAAACGCACGACATGCTGAACGGATGCGCGATCGCCATCCCTTGCGTGACCACGCGCGGCAGGATGTCCTTGCCGAAGTCGTGATCGGTATCGACGCTTGAGATGTTTTCTTCGAGCAGCGTGTACAGGTAGTCGGCGTTGAACACGTAGATGCCCATGCTGGCGAGCGCTTTATCCGGGTGGCCTGGCATCGCGGGCGGATCGGCCGGTTTTTCGACGAAGCCGGTTACGCGGCGTTTTTCATCCACCGCCATCACGCCGAAGGCCACCGCGTCCATGCGCGGCACTTCGATACAGCCGACCGTGCAATCCGCGCCGCTTTGCTCGTGATCGGCGATCATCCGCGTGTAATCCATTTTGTAGATGTGATCGCCCGCCAGTACCACGACGTATTTCGGCCCGATCGAGCGGATGATGTCGAGGTTCTGGAACACCGCGTCCGCGGTGCCGCGATACCAGTGCGCGCCTTCCACGCGTTGCTGCGCCGGCCACAGGTCGATGAATTCACTGAATTCGCCGCGCAGGAACCCCCAGCCGCGCTGCAGGTGGCGCAGCAGAGAATGCGCCTTGTATTGCGTGACTACCGCGATGCGGCGGATGCCGGAGTTCAGACAATTGGACAGCGCGAAGTCGATGATCCGGTATTTGCCGCCGAAGTGCACCGCCGGTTTGACGCGCTTGTTGGTGAGCGGCCCGAGCCGCGTGCCCCGTCCGCCCGCGAGGACGATGGCGAGGGTGGTGCGTTGCAGATCGTTCAGGCGTGCCGGACTTTCCATGTCTGTCTCCTTGGTTTGTATCCCCCGGATGGCCATGCTGGACTTGTTCTTGCCGGTGGTTCTTGCCGGTGGTTCTGGCCGCTGGTTTTAGCCGTTGTGCTGGTTTTAGTTCGCTTTCCTGCCCGTTTCTGGATCGTGCTGCCTGACGGCTCCGTTTTTTTGGCTCCGTCTGCTAGTTCTAGCACCGATTTGCCGCGGGCGCGTAGTCTGAATTGTGCGGATGCCGCTCGCGCTCCCACCTTGCGCACGATCGACCCTTGCACGCGACGCATCCGTGCGCCACGACACATAGAATGTGCGGCGGCCCAAAGCAATATGCGTGCCAAACCAGCCGATGCCGCCACGAGCATGCGCGCGCGGCAGCGGAGTCCGGCGGCGCGTCGTAGAATCGTCGGCTCGTGAACGGGGCTTGAGCGCGGCTGCCGGCGCGCGGCCCGCACGTTTTCCTTTGCTTTCTCTTTGCAAGAAATCCTCTCGATGAGTTTGCGCCGCTATTCTTTGTTCGCCGTGTTGAGCGCCTGCGCGCTTGCCGCCGCGCCGGCCGTTTTTGCGGCTGCACCGGCCGGTTCGACCGCCATGCCGGCCAGCGCCGCCAGTCCGGCCGTTGCCAGTGCCGCCACTGGCGCCGCCGGCAACGGCGGTCCCGCTTTCGGCCCCGAGTTGCAGGGCTTCAACTATCCGGCGCCGGTCGAGCAATACGACTTCACCTCGCAAGGCGTGGCGCTGCATATGGCGTACATGGACATCAAGCCGGAGCACGCCAACGGCCGCACGGCGGTGTTGCTGCACGGCAAGAACTTCTGCGCGGCGACCTGGGAGACGACGATCCGGCGCCTGAGCGACGCCGGCTACCGCGTGATCGCGCCCGACCAGATCGGTTTCTGCAAATCGAGCAAGCCTGAGCACTATCAGTACAGTTTTCAGCAGTTGGCGCGCAATACTCACGCGCTGCTCGAATCGCTCGGCGTGACCGACGCGACCGTGATCGGCCATTCGACCGGCGGCATGCTCGCGATCCGCTATGCGCTGATGTATCCGCACGAGACGCAGCAACTCGTGCTCGTCAACCCGATCGGGCTCGAGGATTGGAAAGCGAAGGGCGTGCCGTCGCTATCGGTCGACCAATGGTATGAGCGCGAACTGAAGACCACCGCTGACGGCATCCGCCGCTACGAGCAGTCGACCTACTACGCGGGCCAGTGGCGCGCGGACTATGAACCGTGGGTACAGATGCTGGCGGGGATGTACCGTGGCCCCGGCAAACAGATCGTCGCGTGGAATTCCGCGCTGCTGTACGACATGATTGACACGCAGCCGGTGGTGTACGAACTGGGCCAGTTGACGATGCCGACGCTGCTGCTGATCGGTCAGAAGGACACCACGGCGATCGGCAAGGATGTGGCGTCGCCCGAGGTACGCGCAAAGATCGGCCATTACCCGGAACTGGGCAAGGCCACGGCGAAGGCGATTCCGCACGCTACGCTCGTCGAATTCGCGGCGCTGGGACACGCGCCGCAGATGCAGGACCCGCAGGCGTTTCATCGGGCGCTGCTCGACGGCCTGGCGGCGGTGCCGGCGAACCGCTGAGCCCCGGTCAGGACTCGGGCGATCAACGAGAAGAAGGGCGGCCGCGAGCCGCCCTTTTTGTTACCTGCTGCCGATCAATTCCTCGCGCACTTGCGCGGCGATTTCGAACGATCGCAGGCGGGCTGCGTGATCGTAGATTTGCGCGGTCAGCATCAACTCGTCCGCACCGGTTTGTTCGATCACCGACAGCAGGCCTTCGCGGACCGCATCGCGATCGCCGAGCACGGTGCAAGCGAGCGAATGCGCGACGCTGGTTAACTCCATTTCCGCTGCTTCGAGCCGGTCGACTGGCGGCTGCAACTGGCCGGGCGTGCCGCGGCGCAGGTTGATGAACTGCTGTTGCAGCGACGTGAAGAGACGCTGCGCTTCGGCGGCAGTATCGGCGGCGAACAGATTGACGCCGACCATGGCGTAGGGTTTATCGAGCGTCGCCGACGGCCGGAATTGCGCGCGATAGAGCCGCAGCGCGGTGAGCATGTGATCGGGCGCGAAGTGCGACGCGAACGCGAATGGCAGACCGAGCGCCGCGGCGAGTTGCGCGCTGTAGAGCGACGAGCCGAGCAGCCACAGCGGCACATGCAGACCGGCGCCTGGCACGGCGCGAATGCGTTGGCCCGGCACGGGGTCGGCGAAATAGCGTTGCAACTCGACGACGTCGTCGGGGAACGACTCCGCGCTATTTTGCAGATCGCGGCGCAGCGCGCGGGCGGTGGTCTGATCGGTACCGGGTGCGCGGCCGAGGCCCAGGTCGATGCGATCCGGGTAGAGCGAGGCGAGGGTGCCGAATTGTTCTGCGATGACTAGCGGAGCGTGGTTGGGCAGCATGATGCCGCCGGAGCCGACGCGGATTTTTTGGGTGCCGCCGGCGACGTAGCCGATCACCACCGAGGTGGCGGCACTGGCGATGCCGGTCATGTTGTGGTGTTCCGCTAGCCAGTAGCGGTGGTAGTTCCAATTTTCCGCATGCTGCGCCAGGTCTAGCGTGTTTTTGAATGCTTCAGCTGGGGTGGCACCTGCGGTGACTGGCGATAGGTCCAGGACCGAGAAGGGGATCATGTTCTGTTCAATTGCTGTTTTTTGCGCTTTCGCGCGATGGGGCATTGTGGCAAAGGTTTTGGTTTTTTGCTGATCGGATGATGATGTCCACGTTCGTGGAACGGGTTTATTTTCGCGGAGCGAGTGGTTAGGGTTTTTTGCCTGCTCGGCGGTTTTTTGTCTGTGTGCCTGCGGGGTTGGCCTTTCCTTGATTTGTTAGTGGTCTATTAGCGTCGCCCCTGTGCGGGGCAGGCACTTACTTTCTTTGCCGCCGCAAAGAAAGTAAGCAAAGAAAGCGGCTTCACACCGCCAATTCTTAAGCGGGTCCCCTGGCTTGGAGGAGGTAGTGGCGCATCTGGAATCGGTGTTCTCGCACACTCCGCGCGGGTGACAAGGCCGTCATTCTTCCAGCGGCGCTGCGCGCGCCGCAGCGGTACTTCATCAAGCCGGCTGACGGTTTGGGCGCTTCGCCGAGGCGAAGCCGATGGCTCCCGCGGCGCAGAGAAGTACTCACTAGTTTCCCTTGCAGGCCGGTCCGGCGAGCACGTAGTGCGAGGCGGGAAGGATGATGCTGGAGGCGCGTACGCCCCATCGGTTTTGAGAAGTACCGCCACGGCGCGCGCAGCGCCGCCGGAAGAATGACTGTCTTGTCACCCGCGCTGAATGTGCGAGAACACTGATTCCAGATGTTCCACTACCTCCTCCAAGCCAAGGGACCCGCTTAAGAATTGGCGGTGTGAAGCCGCTTTCTTTGCTTACTTTCTTTGCGGTGGCAAAGAAAGTAAGTGCCTGCCCCGCACAGGGGCGACGCTAATAGACCACTAACAAATCAAGGAAAGGCCACCACCGCAGGCACACAGCCAAAAAGCGCCGAGCAGGCAAACAGCACAGGGGGAACGCTAATAAACCAAAAACAAAAGAAAAAACCACCGCCGTAGGCACACACCCACAGCGCCGCGCAGGCAAGAAAAACCAAAAACCCGATACATGCAAAACCGATATAGATATGGCCGATCAATATTTAACAACTGCATGTAGCGCTGCTACCTTAATCGCTCGAACAGAGCAGCATCCGCAGCAGCAAAAGCAAAAGAAAGCCACCGCCCCGTCGGGCAAAAAAACCACCTGGGAGACACAAAAGTGTCAATCGAATTCATCGGCATGATCCAGACCCGCAAGGTGTCTGAAACCCACGCGCCACAAGGCCCGAGCATCGACATCAACTACATTGAACAATTCGCCCGCGCGCACGAAACAGCGGGCTTCAACCGCATCCTCGTGCCGCATCATTCGACGAGCCCCGACGCGCTCCTGACAGTAGCCCGCGCCGCCAGCGTCACAGAAAAAATCCATTTCATGCTAGCCCATCGCCCCGGCTTCGTGGCGCCGACCCTCGCCGCGCGCCAGCTGGCAACACTCGATCACTATTCAGGCGGCCGCCTGGCAGTCCACATCATCTCCGGCGGCGACGACGCCGAACAACGCCGCGATGGCGACTACCTCTCGCATGACGAACGCTACGCCCGCACCGACGAATACCTGCACATCCTGCGCCGCATCTGGACCGAAGATAAACCCTTCGATCACGCGGGCGAGTACTACCGCTTCGAACAAGGCTTCTCCGAAGTGAAGCCGGTCCAGCAACCGCATATCCCCGTGTACTTCGGCGGCGCGTCGGCGCCCGCGCTCGAAATCGCCGGCCGTCACGCGGATGTCTACGCGCTTTGGGGCGAATCGAAGGCGCAAGTGCGCGAACAAGTCACCCGCGTGCGCGCCGAAGCCGCCAGGCACGGCCGTACAGTGCGCTTCTCGGTGTCGTTCAGGCCCATTCTCGCCGCCACCGAAGCCGCCGCCTGGGAACGCGCGGATCACATCCTCGAAGAAACCCGCCGGCTGCGCGCGGCTCAAGGGCTCGGCGTCGGCGGGCCGGCACAAAGCGAAGGCGCGCGGCGTCTGCTGGCGGCGTCCGGTGAATCGGATCGCGTCGATGAACGCCTGTGGACCGGCATCGCCAGGGAAATCGGCGGGCGCTCGAATTCGACCGCCCTGGTCGGCACGCCCGAACAGGTCGCCGATACGCTCGCCGAGTATTACGCGCTCGGCGTGTCGACCTTCCTCGTGCGCGGCTTCGATCCGCTCGAAGACGCCATCGACTACGGCCGCGAACTGATTCCGGCCACCCGCGAACGGATCGCGCGCGTCGAGCGCGTGGCCGCCTGAACGGAGCCCCAATGACCGATCTGTCTGTCGCCGTCCTCAAAAACACGTCTGCGGGCAAGGCGCCGACACTCCAGCGCCACAAACCCATACGCAAATTCTGGTTCGACGACCTGCCGCCGCGCGAAAGCATCGCGGATGAACGCCGCCATCGGCAAGAACGCCTCGCCGTGGCGTTTCGTCTGTTCGCGCGCTACGGCTTCGATCAAGGGCTCGCCGGTCATATCACCGCACGCGATCCGGAATGGCCCGATCACTTCTGGGTCAATCCGTTCGGCAAGCACTTCAGCCGCATCCGCGTGTCCGATCTGCTGCTGGTGAATGCGCAGGGCGAGATCGTCGTCGGCGAGGGGCCTGTGAATCAGGCGGCCTTCGCGATTCATGCGGCGATTCATGAGGCGCGCCCCGATGTGGTCGCGGCGGCGCACACGCATTCGCTCTACGGCAAAGCGTGGTCGACGCTCGGCCGCACGCTCGATCCGCTGACGCAGGACTCCTGCGCGTTCTATCAGGACCACGCGCTGTTCGACGATTTTCGCGGCGTCGTGCTCGATACCGATGAGGGCGCGCGCATCGCGGCGGCGCTGGGCGAGCGTAAGGCGGTGATCCTGAAGAATCACGGTGTCCTGACGGCGGGTCCGAGCGTCGAGGCCGCAGCATGGTGGTACATCGCGCTCGATAACGCCTGCCACGCGCAATTGCTCGCCGAAGCCGCCGGCACGCCGCAAGCGATTCCACACAATGTCGCGACGCTCACGCACGAGCAGGTGGGCCGCCCAGGCGGCGCGCTGTTTGCATTCGAGAGCCTGCTGGAAGGGCTTGTCGAAGCCGAGCCCGATGTACTGACCTGAGCGCTTCCCAACATGACCCAACGTTTCGACCCGCCGGTTTCGCTCCGGCGCCGCCGGCTTATGTCCGCATTGCCGGCCGCGGGCGCCGTGGCATTCCTCGGCGCAAGCACGAGCCTGGTTCCAGCCGCAGCGCAAGCCGCGTCTGCCGCAACCGGGAACAACGACTCGCACCTCGACCTCAGCAAAGTCCGTCTGCGTGTCGCGACCTACAAAGGCGGCGACGCCACGCTGCTGAAAACGGCTGGCCTCGCGGATACGCCTTACACGATCGACTGGTCCGAATTCCAGTCCGGCAACGCGATGGTCGAAGCGATGAACGGCGGCTCGCTCGATATCGCCTCGGGCAGCGAGATTCCGCCGATCTTCGCGCGACTGCAGAACGCCCAGATGCGCGTAATCGCGGTCTACAAAGATGACGTCAACAACCAGGTCGTGCTGGTGCCGAAGGGCTCCACGATCCGCTCGATCGCCGATCTGAAGGGTAAGCGCGTCGGCTATCTGCGCGCGACCACCACGCATTACTACCTGCTGCGCATGCTCGAAGAAGCAGGGCTGTCGTTTAGCGATATCCAGGCGACGTCGCTCGCGCCGCGCGACGGTTTTGCCGCCTTCAATGCCGGTTCGCTCGATGCATGGGCGATCTACGGCTACAACGTGCCGCTCGCGATCTCGCAAGCCGGCGCGCGCGTGCTGAAAAACGCCAATGGTTATCTGTCCGGCAACTATTTGTACTACGGTCATCCGGCGGTGCTGGCCGACCCGCAACGGCGCGCCGCGTCCGCCGATCTGCTGGTGCGGCTGCAACGCGCCTGCACGTGGTTCGGCCAGCACCAGGACACGTACGCGAAGGTGTTGTCCGCTGAACTGCGCGTGCCGGAAGAAGCAATTCTGTCCTTGTATCGCAACCAGAGCCAGGCGCGCCGCATCACCGGCATCACGGCGGCGGACATCGCGAGCGAGCAGCAGGTTGCCGATACCTTCGCGCACGCGGCGGTGATCGACCGGCGCGTCGATGTCGCGCCGCTGTGGACCGACACCTTCAACGCCGCGCTCGCCCACGGCGCCTGAGCCGGCTTCCCCGATTTCTGTCACTCCTTCTGAACTTTCGATGACCCAAGCCTTAAGAACGGACCGGCTGCGCGCGTTCGTCGGCCGGATCGCGTCCCTTGTCGACGAGGCCGTGCCCGAAGCGCAACTCCTCGAAGCCGGCGGCGCGCATCTGCGCGAGCTGATCGCCCACGACGACTGGTTGCCCGACGCCTTCGCGCAGCCCGATCCCGAGCGCTATCAGCAATTCCTGCTGTACGTGGATGCGCGGCAGCGTTTCTCGGTCGTCAGCTTTGTCTGGGGACCGGGGCAAGCGACGCCGGTGCACGATCACACCGTATGGGGTTTGATCGGCGTGCTGCGTGGCGCGGAAATTGCACAGGACTATCGCGTCACGCCAACCGGCGAACTGGTCGAGCAGGGCGCGCCGCGGCGTCTGGACGCCGGCGCCGTGGATGCCGTGTCGCCGCGCATCGGCGATATTCATCGCGTAAGTAATGCTTTTGGCGACCTTACGTCGATCAGCATTCACGTGTACGGTGCAAATATCGGCACGGTGACGCGCTCGGTTTATCCGGCAGGCGGCGGCCGTAAGAATTTCATCTCGGGCTACTCGAATGACGTGTTGCCCACTATCTGGCATGTTTCGAAGGAGTTCCCGATCCCATGAGTTTCGCTACAGAGTTCCGTACCCTTTCATTCAAGGACGTGCGCCGCGCGCTGCTGGAGCGCCAGGAAATCGCGCTCGTCGACGTACGCGAGGAAGATCCGCACGCGCGCAGTCATCCGCTCTTTGCGGCGAACCTGTCGCTGTCGCGGCTCGAACTGGAAGCGCCGCTGCGTCTGCCGCGTCTCGCGGTGCCGATTGTCGTGTTCGATGACGGCGAGGGTCTCGCCGAACGCGCCGCGCGCCGTTTGAGCGAACTCGGCTATACCGATGTCGCCTTGCTCGAAGGCGGTCTGCAAGGCTGGCGTAAGGCCGGCGGTGAGCTGTTCCAGGACGTCAACGTACCGAGCAAGGCGTTCGGCGAACTGGTCGAGAGCGAGCGGCATACGCCGTCGCTCGAAGCACCGCCAGTGCAGGCGCTGCTCGACCGCGAAGCCGACGTGGTAGTACTCGACGCGCGCCGCTTCGACGAGTACCAGACCATGAACATCCCCGGCAGCATCAGCGTGCCGGGCGCGGAACTGGTGCTGCGCGCACGGCAGCTCGCGCCGGATCCCGCCACGCGCATCATCGTCAATTGCGCGGGGCGCACCCGCAGCATCATCGGCGCGCAGTCGCTGATCAATGCGGGTGTGCCCAATCCGGTCGCGGCGCTGCGCAACGGCACGATCGGCTGGACGCTCGCCGGTCAGCCGCTCGCGCACGGCAGTTCGCGCCGCTTCGATCCGAATATCAACGACGAAGTCCGCCTGGCCGCCGCCGACGCCGCGCGCAAGGTGGCGGATCGCGCGAAAGTGGGCCGCACGTCGCGTGACGAAGCGCGCCGCTGGGCCGACGAAGCGGTACGCACCGTCTATCGCTTCGACGTGCGCACGCCGGAAGAATACGAAGCGGGCCACGTGCCCGGTTTTCGCAGCGCGCCCGGCGGTCAGCTCGTGCAGGAAACCGACATGTTCGCGCCGGTGCGCGGCGCGCGCGTGATCCTCGCGGACAACGACGGCGTGCGCGCGAACATGAGCGCATCGTGGCTCGCGCAGATGAACGTCGAGGTGTACGTGGTGGATGGCCTGGGCGCCGCCGACTTCAGCGAACGGGGCGCGGCGCCCGCTGCACGGTATGCGTCCACACCGCCGGACGCCGATGAGATTTCGCCCGCCGAGCTGGCGACGCTGCTGCAAGCGCCCGGCACCGTCGTGCTCGATTTCACGACGAGCGCGAACTACGTGAAGCGCCATATTCCGGGCGCGTGGTATGCGATTCGCGCGCAACTCGATGACGCCGTGCGCAAGCTGCCCGACGCGCAACGCTATGTGGCGACCTGCGGCAGCAGTCTGCTGGCGCGTTTTGCCGCGCCGGAGTTGGCCGCGTTGACGGGCAAGCCGGTGCAGGTGCTGAGCGGCGGCACGAGCGCGTGGATCGAAGCAGGCTTGCCGGTCGAAAGCGGCGAGACGCGGCTTGCTTCGCCGCGCATCGACCGTTACCGGCGTCCGTATGAAGGCACCGATAACGCGCGCGAAGCGATGAACGCGTATCTGGAGTGGGAATACGGTCTCGTCGCGCAACTCGGCCGCGACGGCACGCACGGTTTTCACGTGATCTGACCGATATCGAGTGCGTCTGCGTGACGGCTTGCGTGCAGCAGCGGCAAGGGCACGAGACCCAGGCCGTTGCCGTCCGCGACGAACACCAATGGACATGCTCGATGATACCTGTGCCGGTTTGCATTCATCGCGCCACGCGCAAAAAATTCGCATATTTGCTTAGAAGAATAATGCGTTTGCCTTACGCGGATGCGTGCCTTATCGTCGCTTCAAACTTTCACCGCATGCATCACGTAAGCGCCGATATGACGACCACTCGCTTTTCATCTGGAGCCTCATCCGTAGTACGACGCATGCTGCGTGCGTTGTTCAAACCGCCCGGCGTTGCGACGCTGGCAACGTTCGCAGTGTCCTGCGCAGCTCACTCATACGCCGCCGATTTGCCGGTGCTGAAAGTCGGCGACCAGTCGTTGCAAACGCGCGGCATTCTCGAAGCGTCCGGCCAGCTGAAAGACCTGCCGTACAAGATCGAATGGTTCAACTTTCCTGCCGCGCAGCCGCTCGGCGAAGCGTTGAATGCGGGCGCCGTGGACGTCGGCGGTCTCGGCGACGCGCCGCTGGTGTTCGCGCTCGCTGCCGGTGCGCGGGTGCGAGCGGTTGCAGCAACGCGGTCGATACCACGCGATCTGGCGATCGTCGTCGGCGCGCATTCGCCGTTGAACGATGTGGCGGGCCTGAAGGGCAAGCGCATTGCGACGACCCGTGGCTCGATCGGCCACTATCTGGCGCTCGCCGCGTTGAAGAAAGCCGACGTGCCGCTCTCCGACGTCACGTTCGTGTTCCTCGCACCCGCCGATGCGAAGGCGGCGCTCGCCTCGGGCAGCGTCGATGCGTGGTCGGCGTGGGACCCGTACACGGCGCTGGGCGAAGCGCGCGATCACGATCGCATCATCGCCAACGGCGTCGGTTTGTCGGAAGGACTCAGCTACCAGGTCGCAACCGAACGCGCGATTGCGGACAAGCACGTGCAACTCGCCGACTTCCTGCGACGCGTCGCGATCGGCCAGCGTTGGGCGCTCTCGCATCCGGACGAAGTCGCGGCGACGCAATCGCGCGTCACCGGCCTGCCGACCGATGTGCTGAAAACCGTCTATCAGCGCGGCCAGGTGCATCCGGTGGCGATCGACGACAGTGTGATCGCCGCGCAGCAGCGTACGGCCGACACCTACGAAGCCGCCAACGTGATCCGCGCGCATCTCGACGTGCGCACGAGCTTCGATCGCAGTTTCCCTCTGCCGTAACACGGCGTGCCGGAGTTCTCGCATGAATGCCCCGATTGCCGAAAGCGCGGTGACGCGCCGTCACGCACCGCTCGATAGCGATGCGTTCGACGCGCTGCTCGCGCAACTCACCACCGGGTTCGCCGCGAGCGCGGCGCACTACGACCGCACCGCCGAATTTCCGCACGCCAATCTGGCGCGCTTGCACGAGTTCGATCTGCTCTCGTTGACGGTGCCCGCGTCGCTCGGCGGCGCGGGCGCCAGCTTGCCGCAGGCGTTGAAGGTCATACGTGCGGTGGCGCGCGGCGAGCCGTCCACGGCGCTGGTGCTGGTGATGCAGTACCTGTTTCATCATCGCTTGCAGGGCAATCCGCATTGGCCCGTCGAACTGCGCGAACGCGTCGCGCGTGAAGCGGTGCGCGACGGCGCGCTGATCAATGCGTTGCGCGTCGAACCCGAACTCGGCACGCCGGCGCGCGGCGGCTTGCCGTCGACCATAGCGAAGCGCAGCGGCGACGGCTGGCGTATCGACGGCAGCAAGCTGTATTCGACCGGCAGTCCCGGTCTCACATGGCTCGCGGTGTGGGCGCGCAGCGCCGACACGCCGCCGCGTGTCGGCGTATGGCTGGTGCATCGCGATACGCCCGGCGTGCGGGTCGGCAGCGAGTGGAATCACCTCGGTATGCGCGCCACCGGCAGTCATGAGCTGGTGTTCGACAACGTGTTCGTGCCGGCCGCGCATGCGGTCGATGTGCATCCGCCGGGGGAGCCCGGCGCCGGGCTCGATCCGCTCGGTTTCGCGTGGATGAGCGTGCTGTTGCCGGCGGTCTACGACGGCGTTGCGCGGGCCGCGCGCGACTGGTTCGCGCAGTGGGCCGCGAACCGTACACCCGGCAATCTCGGCGCGCCGCTCGCGAGCCTGCCGGCGTTCGCGCAGACGCTCGGCCGGATCGACGCGCTACTGTTCAACAATCGCGTGCTGCTCGACGCGGGCGCGCACGGCCAACACGTGACGCTCGACGAAGCGCCGCTCGTCAAATACACGGTGACGAATCAATCGATCGAAGCAGTGCAGTTGGCCGTCGAAGCGAGCGGCAATCCCGGCTTGAGCCGCGACAATCCGCTCGAGCGCCACTATCGCGATGTGCTGTGCGCGCGGATTCATACGCCGCAGAACGATTCCGTACTGCTGGGCGCGGGGCGGGCGGGTTTCGCCGCGTTCTTGCCCGTGTGAGGATGCACGACTCGGCGCGGCGTCGGGCTTGTGCCGCTCAGCCAGAAATCATCTGCCGATTCGGTGTAAACGCGCTCTCGTCTAATTCCGCCAATGCGTTTAGATTGGCTGCACTTGGAAGGCTTATCGAGGGACCAGGGCGGCCAAACAAGCAGCGGTCTGCCATTCCGGCGATGGCGTAAGGTCGGAGATCAAAGGTCTCTCACCGCTTCGCCGGGAACCAGGCCGCTGCGCGTCGTCCGCGGTGCTTCGCTTCGGGCGGCTTTTCTGCCGCCTCCACCGTTCGGTGACCGTACCGACCGGCCTGGCGACGCTTTGCACAGCGTCGCCTTTTTGCTTCTGGGCCGTATTTCCCGCGGTTTTTCCCCTCGCGTTTTCCCCTGCTGAGTCCACTCGCAGCAAACCGCGCCGCAAGGAGGCTTACAGCATCCTTGCGGGCGGCGCTCGCGGTTTTGCGTGCACGCGGTTATCCTGTAGTACACACTACACAACGGGATGCGTGCGCGTTACGCGTCCGCATTCGTACAGGAAACTTGCTGTGAGCCTCAAACTGCTTACCGTCGCCATGCTAAGTGCGTGCGTTGCACTGGCCGGCTGCGACGACCAACAGAGCGACCGCGCCGTGCAAAAACTCAAGGAATTTTTCAACGCTGTCAAGCCGGACGCATTACTGCTCAAGAACATGACGCCCGGCGTCACGAGCGAAGCGCAAGTCCGCGACCAGATGGGCAAGCCCGAAACCGAACGGACGTTTACCGACGGCTCGAAGCGCCTCGAATATCCGCGCGGTCCGCAAGGGCTGAACACCTACATGATCGACATCGACCGCGACGGCAAACTGCAAGCCATCACCCAGGTGCTCACCGCCGCCAACTTCGCGAAGATTCGCATCGGCATGACCGAGGACGAAGTGCGCCGCCTGCTCGGCAAACCGGGCGAAGTCGCCGTGTTTCCGTTGAAGCCGGAAACCGTGTGGAGCTGGAAGTGGCGCGAGGGCGGCGTGACGGAAGAGGGCATTTTCAACGTGCACTTCGACGAGTTTCACAAGGTGTACACAACATCGCGCTCGGACGTGGTGCGCGGGCGATAGGCAAGAAAAGGCAGAAAAAATGATACATCGACGTCGATACAGCCGTATCGGGCTGGTGTTGGGTGGGGGCGCCGCGCGCGGCTGGGCGCATATCGGCGCGATTCGCGCGTTGCACGATGCGGGCATCAAACCGGATGTGGTGTGCGGCACATCGATTGGGGCGCTGGTCGGCGCGGTTTATGCGAACGGCGATCTCGACTGGCTTGAAGAATGGGTCTCGCGGCTGACCTGGCAAACGGTGGTGCGTCTGCTCGATTTGCGTTTGTCGGGCGGCTTGCTCGGCGGGCGTAAAGTGATCCAGTTGTTCGCGGACAAATTCAACGGCCGCTCGATTGCGCAGTTGAACATGCCGTTCGCGGCGGTCGCTACTGAACTCGATACGGGCCGCGAAAGCTGGCTGCAGGACGGCAGCGTGGTGGATGCCGTGCGCGCGTCGATTGCGATTCCCGGGATTTTCACGCCGGTTTGGCACAACGGCGTGTGGCTGGTGGACGGCGGCTTGAGCAATCCGGTGCCGGTCTCGGTGGCGCGCGGCATGCGGGCGGACTGCGTGATCGCCGTCGATCTGAACAACGATATTCTGAACGGCCGCGATTTTGGCGGCGCGGTGGTGGATACGCCCGCGATTGATCCGACAGCGCCGCCGCCTGTCGCATTGCGGCGTAATGGCAAGCCTTGGCCACGGTGGCTTGCACCGGCTGAGGCACGCGGTGCCGACGATGTTCGGGTGCCGCCTGCGCCGAGCACGCGCGTGCCTTCGATGCTTAGCTCGATCGCGCAGAGCATCGATATCATGCAAGTGCGGATTACGCGGAGTCGTCTTGCCGGCGAACCGGCGGATATTTTGATTCAACCCCGGTTGGGGGGGATGGGGATTTTTGATTTTCATCGGGCCGCGCCGGCGATTGAAGAGGGCCGCGCGGCGGTGGAGTATATGTTGCCGGCTATTCGGGCTCGATTGGGGATTGATTAGGGTTTGTTTGCGTGTAGCGACTGGTTGTTTTTTTGCCTACGCGGCGCTTTGGTTGTTTGCCTGCGGCGGTGGTTTTTTCTCAGTGTTTTGCCTTTCGCGGCGGCATTGTTCTGTGTGCCTACGGTGGTGGCCTTTCCTTGAATTGATATTGGTTTATTAGCGTTCCCCCTGTGCGGGGGAGCACCTACTTTTCTTTGCCTGCCGCAAAGAAAAATAGGCAAAAGAAAGCGGCTTTACACCGCCAGCTCCTAAGCGGGTCCCCTGGCTTGGAGGGCGTAGTGGCGCATCTGGAATCGGTGTTCTCGCGCACTCCGCGTGAGTGACAAGGCCGTCATACTTCCGGCGGCGCTGCGCGCGCCGTGGCGGTACTTCACAAAACCGTCGGGCGTTTCCGTGCCTGTGGTTGTCCAGGCATAACGGCTTGTCTTCGCTGCGCTAGCGGCGCTTCCATGCCTGCGGTTGTTCAAGCGTTATGGATTGCCTTTGCTGCGCTCGCGTAACTCGCGGCTGCGCTCCTTTACTGCGCCAGCATAACTCGTGGCTGCGTTTCGTTCGGCGAAGTGGCCCGCACTCCCACAATTCAACGCCCCGCCGAGGCGAAGCCGATGGCCCCCACGAAACCAAAACGAAGCCACTGGTTTCCCTTGCAGACCGTTCCGGCGAGCACGCAGTGCGAGGCGGGAAGGATGATGCGGGAAACGCGTACGCCCCATCGGTTTTGAGAAGTACCGCTACGGCGCGCGCAGCGCCGCCGGAAGTATGACGGCCTTGTCACCGGCGCGGAGTGCGCGAGAGCACAGATTCCAGATGCGCCACTACGCCCTCCAAGCCAGGGGACCCGCTTAGGAGCTGGCGGTGTAAAGCCGCTTTCTTTTGCCTACTTTTCTTTGCGGCAGGCAAAGAAAAGTAGGTGCCCCCCCGCACAGGGGGAACGCTAATAAACCAACAACAAAACAAGGAAAGGCCAACGCCGCAGGCGCACAGACATAAGCGCCGCATAGGCAAACCACAGTCGACCCCCAATCCGTCTATCGAAAAAGCGACCCGAAACTTGCTAAATCGCGGCAGCCCGCGCCCCACGCGAGCCGGCTTACAAACCCATATCCCCCGCAAAACCAAGCCCTAAGAGCCTCCCGCGGCACCAAACCGCGTCATGTTGCGACGCAACAAACCTCCGCCCCTCTATTTGAGCAATTAATTTTCGCTTGCGAGACTCCGCGCCATGTCGGACGAGTCGGGCAAAAAGATCTGCCGGCGCCGTCCGTGACATCCTCAATAAACCTGGATGGAGACGCGCGTGTTCCTTTACGGCTTTGGTCCGGTGTTGCTGGCCGGCACGATCCAGACGATCGAGCTGTCCGTCCTGTCGCTGGCAGCCTCCGTGCTGCTCGGCCTCGCGGGCGCGGCGGCGAAACTTTCGTTCAACCGCCCGCTGCGGGCGCTCGCGACCGGTTATACGACGCTGATCCGCTCGGTGCCCGATCTGGTCCTGATGCTGCTGCTGTTCTACAGCATCCAGATCGCGGTCAACAATCTGACCGATTCGCTCAATCTGCCGCAGTTCGATATCGATCCGTTCGTGGCCGGCGTGCTGACGCTCGGCTTCATCTACGGCGCGTATTTCACCGAGACCTTCCGCGGTGCGTTTCTCGCGGTGCCGCGCGGTCAGCTCGAAGCGGGCAGCGCGTATGGCATGAGCGGCGTGCGCGTGTTCACGCGCATCCTGTTTCCACAGATGATGCGCTTCGCGCTGCCGGGCATCGGCAACAACTGGCAGGTGCTGGTGAAGGCCACCGCGCTGGTATCGATCATCGGTCTCGCCGATGTCGTCAAGGCCGCACAGGACGCCGGCAAGAGCACCTTCAACATGTTCTTCTTCATTCTGGTCGCCGCGCTGATCTATCTGGCGATCACCACTGCATCGAATCTCGTGCTGATCTGGCTCGAACGGCGTTATTCGATTGGCGTGCGGCACGCGGAGCTCTGACAGACCATGATCGACATCCTCAACCAATTCTGGCGCGCGTTCCTGTACTGGGACGGTCAGCGTATTTCCGGTCTCGCGGTCACGTTGTGGCTGCTGGTGACGTCGATCGGGATCGGCTTCGTGATGGCGATTCCGCTGGCGGTCGCGCGAGTCTCGAAGAAGCGCTGGCTGTCGACGCCAGTACGTCTTTACACCTACGTGTTTCGCGGCACGCCGCTGTACGTGCAACTGCTGCTGATCTACACCGGCATGTACAGCCTCGAATTCGTGCGCTCGCATCAGTTGCTGGACGCGTTTTTCCGCAGCGGTTTTCACTGCGCGATTCTCGCCTTTGCACTGAACACCTGCGCGTACACCACCGAGATTTTCGCCGGCGCGATCCGTTCGACCTCGCACGGCGAAGTGGAAGCGGCGCGGGCCTACGGCATGAGCTGGTTCACGATGTACCGGCGCATTGTGATACCGTCCGCGCTGCGCCGGGCGCTGCCGTTGTACAGTAACGAAGTGATCCTGATGCTGCACGCCACCACGGTCGCGTTTACGGCTACGGTGCCGGACATCCTGAAGGTGGCGCGTGACGCGAATTCAGCTACGTATCAGTCGTTCAATGCGTTCGGCCTCGCAGCGCTGATTTACCTGGTGGTGTCGTTCGCGCTGGTGGCTTTGTTCCGGCGCGCCGAGCGTCACTGGCTCGGCTATTTGGCGGTACGTACGCATTGATACGCATTGGGCTGGCGCGTTGGCATTGAGCGGCGTGTCTGACTCGCGCCGTCACGAAGATTGATCTGTATTTTCACTGGGAGAGCATCTTGCTCCACACGACTCAAACCGAAGCTTGCAAGCTCGCCGTTCAAGACATCCACAAGCGCTATGGCGACAACGAAGTGCTCAAGGGCGTCTCGCTGAACGCGAACAAAGGCGACGTGATCAGTATCATCGGCGCGAGCGGGTCGGGCAAGAGTACCTTCCTGCGCTGCATCAATTTTCTGGAGCGGCCGAACGCCGGGCAAATCGTCGTCGACGGCGAAACGGTGAAGACGAAAACCGACCGCGCCGGCAATCTCGAAGTCGCCGATCACAAGCAGTTGCAACGCATCCGCACGAAACTCGCGATGGTGTTCCAGCACTTCAACTTGTGGGCGCACATGAATGTGATAGAGAACATCGTCGAAGCGCCGATTCATGTGCTCGGCATGTCGCGCCGCGAAGCTGAAGAGCGCGCGCGCGAGTATCTCGAGAAAGTCGGTCTCGCGCCGCGTCTGGAAAAACAGTATCCGTCGCATCTGTCGGGCGGTCAGCAGCAGCGCGTGGCGATTGCCCGCGCGCTGGCGATGAACCCGGACGTGATGCTGTTCGACGAGCCGACTTCCGCGCTCGATCCCGAACTGGTCGGCGAGGTGCTGAAGGTGATGCAGAAGCTTGCCGAAGAAGGCCGCACAATGATTGTCGTCACGCACGAAATGGGTTTCGCGCGCAACGTGTCGAACCATGTGATGTTCCTGCATCAGGGCCGCACCGAAGAAGAGGGCTTGCCCGCCGAAGTGCTGGCCACACCGCGCAGCGAGCGGCTCAAGCAGTTCCTGTCCGGCAGTCTGAAGTAACGCGTGGCTCGCGTTTCCGCGTTTCGCTAATAGGCGATGGCTCGCACGTCCAGCCCCGCACGCACCACGCAGGTTGCAATCGTCGCATTGCCGCCTGTGTCGATGTCGGGCGTCGGGCCGATTGTCGACGCGCTCAATCTCGCCAACGAAATCGACGGCCGTGCGCTGTACCGCGTGCAGGTGTGTTCGTGGGACGGCCGCGCGGTGCCGCTCGCGGGCGGCGCGCAATGGCCGGCCGATGCCGCGTTCGGCGACGCGATCTCGTGCGACTGGCTGATCATCGTCAGCGAGCGGTTTCAGCAATTCGCCGATTACCGCCTGTTTCTGGCGAGTTTGTCGCGCGTCGGGCAGCGCACGCCGCTCGTCACCGGCATTCATCACGGCGTCTGGTGGCTGGCGATGGCGGGGCAGCTGTCCGGCTATCGCGTGAGCGTCAACTGGGAAACCTATCAGCAGTTCTCCGAGCAGTTCGAGCGCTCGATCGTCACCCAGCAGATCTTCGAAATCGACCGTGATCGCGCGACATGCGCGGGCGGTCAGGCAACGGTCGACTTCATGCTGGCGATGATCGGCCGCGATCATGGCCCTGAACTGGCGGACCGGATCGCCGATACGCTCGGCGTAGGCGTGTTGCGCGCGGGCGAGGAGCGTCAGCGGATTCCGTTCGTGACCGCGCCGGGCGAGCGCCATCCGCGGTTGAACGATGCGCTGCTGCTGATGGAAGCGAATATCGAAGATCCGCTCACCACCGATGAGATCGCCGGTCTGGTCGGCGTCTCGCGGCGGCAGTTGGAACGCCTGTTTCGCCAGTACCTCGGCTCGATGCCGTCCAAATACTACCTGGGGCTGCGGCTTTCGAAAGCGCGCACGCAATTGCAGCGCACCAGCAAATCGGTGGTGCAGATCAGTCTCGCGTGCGGATTTTCATCGGCGGCGCACTTTTCGAATGCGTATCGCGAACGCTTTGGTGTCACACCGCGCGAGGATCGCCGTAACTGGATCGACAAGCAGACCGGCGCGACGGGCGCCGCGGCGAGCGAGCCGCGGCCCGGCGCGTTGATCGAGCGGCCCGATCAAGCCGGGTAATCCGGACAGGCAGGCGGAATAGGCAAGCGGAACAAGCAAACGGAATAAGCGGCGCGAATCGGCGCCGCACACCGCATGCCCGCCCGGAAGCTCATAGAAAGCGTCGCGTATGCGCAAGACGTATCGCGTGCGGTTTCCTACACTACGTGTATTACCTCTCACCTGTAACGAGGATTTGCCATGAACGACCTGACTGTGACACGCCAGACCTTCGACGAAGTCATGGTGCCGGTGTTTTCGCCCGCCGCCTTCGTACCGGATCGCGGTCTCGGTTCGCGCGTCTGGGATACGCAAGGCCGCGACTATATCGACTTCGCCGGCGGTATCGCCGTCACCGCGCTCGGTCATGCGCATCCTGAGCTGCTGAAAGTGCTGCACGAACAGGGCAGCAAGATGTGGCACATCGGTAACGGCTACACCAACGAACCGGTGCTGCGCCTCGCCAGGCGCCTCGAAGACCTGACCTTCGCCGACCGCGCGTTCTTCGCCAACTCGGGCGCGGAAGCCAACGAAGCAGCGCTGAAGCTGGCGCGCCGCGTCGCATTCGAGCGTCATGGCGCGGACAAATTCGAAATCGTCTCGTTCACGCAATCGTTCCATGGCCGTACGTTCTTTACCGTGAGCGTGGGCGGCCAGCCGAAGTATTCGGAAGGTTTCGGACCGGTGCCCGCCGGCATCACCCATCTGCCGTACAACGATATCGAAGCCGCGAAGAAAGCGATCGGCGCGCAAACCTGCGCGGTGATCGTCGAGCCGATCCAGGGCGAAGGCGGCGTGATCCCGGCCGATCCGGCCTTCCTGCTCGCCTTGCGCGAAGCCTGCGATCAGCACGGCGCACTGCTGATTTTTGACGAGGTACAAACGGGGGTGGGCCGCAGCGGCCATTTCTACGCGTACCAGGACACGGGCGTCACGCCGGACATCCTGACCACCGCGAAGGCGCTCGGCAACGGTTTCCCGATCGGCGCGATGCTGACCACCAAAGAACTGGCTGCCCACTTCAAGGTCGGCGTGCATGGCACGACGTATGGCGGTAATCCGCTCGCGTCGGCGATCGCGGAGAAAGTGGTCGAACTGGTCAGCGATCCGCGACTGCTGGAAGGCGTGCACTCGCGCAGCGACGCGCTGAAGGGGCAACTTGCAAAGCTCAACGAGCGCTTCGGCATCTTCAAGGAAGTGCGCGGCAAGGGTCTTTTGATCGGCGCGGAACTGACCGACGCGTTCAAGGGCCGTGCGAAGGATTTCGTCACGGCGGCCGGCAATCACGGCGTGATCATGCTGATGGCAGGTCCGGACGTGTTGCGCTTTGTGCCGTCGCTGATCATTCCGCTCGACGACATGTATGAAGGCTTTGCGCGTCTGGCGAAGGCGATCGACGAAGTGGTCGGCGCAACCGCTGAAGCCCCGGCTCGTTAATCAGGCGTCACATTCAATCAGGAACGACGATGCTCTTCGTACGCCCCGGCCGCCTCGCCGATCTCGATGCGCTCGAACACATGGCGCGCACCGCGCAACCGGTGCTGCATTCGTTGCCGCACGACCGGCGTGCGCTCGAAGCGCGCGTCGCGCTGTCGGAGGACTCGTTTCGCGCGGACGTCGATTTTCCGGGCGAGGAGTTCTATCTGTTCGTGCTCGAGGATGCGGAAAGCGGCAAGCTGATGGGCACGGCGAGCATCGTCGCCGCGGCCGGTTATTCAGACCCGTTCTACGCGTTTCGCAATGACGCGCTGATTCATGCGTCGCGCGAGTTGCACGTGAACCGCAAGATTCACGCGCTGACCATGTCGCATGAATTGACCGGCAAGAGCCGCCTTGCCGGCTATTACATCGATCCTTCGCTGCGTGGCGATGCGGCCGCGCATCTGATGTCGCGGGCGCGGATGATGTACATCGCCGCCAATCGCAAGCGCTTCACGCCCGAAGTGTTCTCGCTGCTGCTCGGCGTGACCGACGATGCGGGCGTGTCGCCGTTCTGGGAAGCGGTGGGGCGCAAGTTCTTCGGCCGCGACTTCGCCGACATCGAAATCGAATCGGGCGGCCGCAGCCGCACCTTTATCGCCGAAGTGATGCCGACGTATCCGGTCTACGTGCCGTTGCTGCCGGAAGCGGCGCAACGCGTGCTCGGCGAACCGGATTCGAAGGCGCTGCTCGCGTATGAGATCCACCTGGAAGAAGGCTTCGAGACCGACCGCTTTATCGATATTTTCGATGCGGGTCCGGTGCTGACCGCACAAGTGGATCGCAGCGCGTGTGTGACGCGCAATGAAACGCGTGTGGTGCACGAGGCCGGCGCGGCGACGGACGGCTCGACGTATCTGATCGCGCATAACGGCGCCGACGGCGAATTCCGCTGCGTGCTGGGCGAGCTGTCCGCCGGCAAGGAAGCCGGCGCGCCGTTGCCGCACGCGGCGCGCACCGCGCTCGGCGTGCAGGAGGGCGACGCGGTGCGCTGCGTGCCGCTGCATCAGCCGTATCAGGAAGAATCTTCGGGAGACGCACAATGATCGTTGTTCGCGTTGTGCAACGAGGCGATGTGGACGCGCTGATGGCGCTCGCCCAGGAGACCGGCCCCGGTCTCACCACCTTCAAGCCGGATCGCGACGCACTCGCGGCACGCGTCGAACGCGCGCGCCGCACGATGGAAGACAAAGCCGCACCGCACGAGGCGGGTTACTTCTTCGTGATGGAAGACACCGAGACCGGCGACGTGGCCGGCGTATGCGGCATTGAAACCGCGGTGGGTCTGCAGCAGCCGTTCTACAACTATCGCGTCAGCACGGTGGTGCACGCGAGCCAGGATCTCGGCATCTGGACGCGCATGCGCGCGCTGAACATCTCGCACGATCTGACCGGCTACGCCGAAGTGTGCTCGCTGTTTCTGAGTCCGCGTTACCGGACGAGCGGCGTGGGCGGTTTGCTGTCGCGTTCGCGCTTCATGTTTCTCGCGCAGTTTCGCGAGCGCTTTCCGCAGCGTATCTGCGCGGAATTGCGCGGCCATTTCGACGCGGACGGCACTTCGCCGTTCTGGCGTGCGGTCGGCTCGCATTTCTATCAGATCGATTTCAACGCGGCGGATTATCTGAGCTCGCACGGCCGCAAGGCGTTTCTCGCCGAGCTGATGCCGCGCTACCCGGTGTATGTCGAGTTGTTGCCGGAAGAAGCGCAGCAATGCGTCGGCCTCACGCATAGCGACACGATTCCGGCGCGCCGCATGCTCGAAGCGGAAGGGCTGCGCTACGAGAACCACGTCGATATTTTCGATGCGGGTCCGGTTCTCGAATGCCATATCGCCGACTTGCGCACCGTGCGCGAAAGCGTGGTAGTGCCGGTCGAGATCGGCGTGTCGAATGCGCCGGCCGATGGGCCGAAATCGATGGTGTCGAATACGTCGCTGAGTGATTTTCGCGTGGGCGTGACAGCGGGCGTGCCGGAAAACGGCGTGTTCCTGCTGAGCGCCGCGGAAGCAATCGCACTCGACGTGAAGGCAGGCGACCCGGTCCGGGTGCTGCCGCTGAAACACAAACAAGGATGATCATGAGCGAGCTTTTCATCGACGGCGAATGGGCCGCCGGCACAGGACCCGCATTCGCGTCGCGCAACCCGGGCACGGGCGCGACGGTTTGGGAAGGCAACAGCGCGTCGGCGGACGACGTCGATCGTGCGGTGCGCAGCGCCCGCCGCGCGTTCGCGACGTGGTCGGCATCGAGCCTCGACGAGCGTTGCGCCGTGGTGCGCCGCTTCGCTGCGCTCGTGACCGAACGCAAGGAAGCGCTGGCCGAAGCGATCGGCCGCGAGACCGGCAAGCCGCTGTGGGAAGCGCGCACGGAAGCCGCGTCGATGGCGGCGAAAGTCGAGATTTCGATTCAGGCGTACAACGAACGCACCGGCGAAAAGCGTTCGGCGATGGCCGACGGCACTGCCGTGCTGCGGCATCGTCCGCATGGCGTGGTCGCGGTGTTCGGGCCGTATAACTTCCCCGGGCATTTGCCGAACGGGCATATCGTGCCGGCGTTGATCGCCGGTAACGCCGTGGTGTTCAAGCCGTCGGAGCTGGCACCGGGCGTGGCCGCTGTCACCGTGCAGATCTGGCGCGATGCGGGCTTGCCCGCGGGCGTGCTGAACCTCGTGCAGGGCGAGAAAGAGACCGGCATTGCGCTCGCGAATCACCGGCAGATTGACGGCTTGTTCTTCACCGGCAGTTCGGACACCGGCACGTTGCTGCACAAGCAGTTCGGCGGCCGTCCGGAGATCGTGCTGGCGCTGGAGATGGGCGGCAACAATCCCCTTGTGATCGGGCCGGTAGCCGATCTCGACGCGGCCGTGCATCACACGATCCAGTCGGCGTTTCTGTCCGCGGGGCAGCGCTGCACCTGCGCACGGCGCATTTTCGTGCCGAACGATGCGTTCGGCGACCGCTTTATCGAACGCCTCACCGAGGTCACGTCGCGCATCAGCGTCGGCGAATACAATGCCGATCCGCAACCGTTCATGGGCGCGGTGATCTCGGCGCGCGCGGCTTCGCGTCTGGTCGCGGCGCAAGCGCGTTTGCTTGCCGACGGCGCGAAATCGTTGTTGACGATGGAGCAGCGCGATCCGACCCTCGGTTTCGTCACGCCGGCCATTCTCGACGTGACCGCCGTGCGCGAACTGCCGGACGAAGAGCACTTCGGACCCTTGGCGCAAATCATCCGCTACGGCACCTTCGACGAAGCGATCGAACGCGCCAACGACACCGGGTTCGGGCTGTCCGCCGGCCTGCTGGCCGACGACGAAGCACTGTGGACGCATTTCCAGCGCACCATCCGCGCGGGCATCGTCAACTGGAACCGGCCGACCAACGGTGCGTCGTCGGGCGCGCCGTTCGGCGGTCCGGGGCGTTCGGGCAATCATCGGCCGAGCGCGTACTACGCCGCCGACTACTGCGCGTATCCGATGGCTTCCGTCGAAAGCGCGCAACTGCACATGCCCGCGAGCGTCTCGCCGGGCCTTCAATTCTGAGGATCGACGATGCAAGCCACTGAAGCCAATTTCGACGGACTGGTCGGCCCGACCCACAACTACGCTGGGCTCTCGTTCGGCAACGTCGCGTCGCAGAACAACGAGAAGTCGATTGCGAATCCGAAAGCGGCGGCCAAACAAGGCCTGCGCAAGATGAAGCAGTTGGCCGACCTCGGTTTTCATCAAGGCGTATTGCCGCCGCAGGAACGTCCGTCGATGCGCCTGCTGCGCGAACTCGGTTTTTCCGGCGACGACGCGACGGTGATCGCGCGTGTCGCTAAAGACGCGCCCGAGTTGCTGGCCGCCGCGAGTTCCGCCTCGGCGATGTGGACGGCGAATGCCGCGACCGTCAGCCCCTCGTCCGATACCCACGACGGCCGCGTGCACTTCACGCCGGCCAATCTGTGCAGCAAGCTGCATCGCGCGATCGAACATGAATCCACGCGCCGCACGTTGCGCGCGATCTTCAGCGACGCCGACCGTTTCGCAGTGCACGAGGCCTTGCCCGGCACGCCCGCGCTCGGCGACGAAGGCGCGGCGAACCACACGCGTTTTTGCGCGGAATACGGCACACGGGGTGTCGAATTCTTCGTCTACGGCCGCAGCGAATATCGCCGCGGACCGGAACCGAAGCGCTTCCCGGCACGGCAAACCTTTGAAGCGAGCCGCGCGGTCGCGCACCGTCACGGTCTCGAAGAAGCGGCCACCGTGTATGCACAGCAAAACCCCGATGTGATCGACGCGGGCGTGTTCCATAACGACGTGATCGCGGTCGGCAATCGCAACACGCTGTTCTGCCATCAGCAGGCGTTCGTCGAGCAGAGCGCGGTGTACGACGAACTGCGCACCAAACTCTCGGGGTTGAAGACCGAGTTCAACGTGATCGAGGTGCCGGACGCGCAAGTGAGCGTGTCCGATGCCGTCACGTCGTATCTGTTCAACAGCCAGTTGCTGACGCGCCCGGACGGCAAGCAGGTGCTGGTGGTGCCGCAGGAATGCCGCGAGAACGCACGCGTGGCCGCGTATCTGGACAATCTGACATCGCACACCGGCCCGATCGACGACGTGCTCGTGTTCGATCTGCGCGAAAGCATGAAGAACGGCGGCGGCCCGGCGTGTTTGCGTTTGCGCGTGGTGCTGAACGATGCGGAGCGCGCGGCGGTGACGCCGGGCGTGTGGATCAACGACAAGCTGTTCGGCCGCCTCGATACGTGGATCGAAAAGCATTATCGCGACCGTCTCGCGCCGGCCGATCTGACCGATCCGCAATTGCTCGCCGAGTCGCGCACCGCGCTCGACGAACTGACGCAGATTCTCGGTCTGGGTTCGCTGTATGACTTCCAGCGCTGAGCGGAGCATGCCGGCTTCGATGCTCGACGATTTCCTCGCGTACACGTTGGCGGGCAAGCGGCCCGCCGCGCATGACGCGCAAGGCGCGTGCGCGAACGGCGTGCGCCGGCGCTGGCTCGATGACGGGGTTCTGCAAATGGAACCCGCGGAACCCACACCTCAGGAGCCGGGCATACGCAGCGTGCTCGCGTCTGCCGGCGTGCACGGCGACGAGACCGCGCCGATCGAACTGCTGTCGTATCTCGTGCGCGATATCGCGCAAGGCGACGCTGCGCTGACTTGCCGCTTGCTGGTGATTCTCGGCAACGTCGATGCGATGCGCGACGCGTGCCGTTATCGCGACGACGACTTGAACCGCCTCTTCAGCGGACGTCATGCGCAGGTGCCGCAAAGCCACGAAGCACCGCGCGCCGCAGCGTTGGAACGCGCGGCGACGCAGTTCTTCGCCGCGGCATCGGCTGATCGCGGCGCGCGTTGGCATATCGACATGCACACGGCGATCCGCGCCTCCGCGTTCGAGCGGTTTGCGCTGCTGCCGCATACGGGCACGCCGTTTTCGCGCGCGATGTTCGAGTGGCTCGGCGAGGCGCGCATCAGCGCGGTGCTGCTCCACACGACCAAGGGCAATACGTTTTCGCATTTCACCGCGCAAGCGTGCGGCGCCGAGGCGTGTACGCTGGAACTCGGCAAAGTGCGTCCGTTCGGCCAGAACGATCTGACGCGCTTTGCCGGCGCGGACGCAGCGCTGCGCAGTCTGCTGGCCGGTACCAGCGGTACAAAGGGTGACGCAAACGCAGCGCTGCCGCGCGCCTTTACTGTGATCGATCAGATCACCAAGCAAAGCGATGCATTCGAACTGCGGGTTGCCGCGGACGTGCCGAACTTCACGCCGTTCGTGAAGGATACGGTGCTCGCCTGTGACGGCGACTATCGCTATGTCGTGCGTCGCGACGAGGAACGCATCGTGTTTCCGAACGCGACGGTCAAGCCGGGCTTGCGCGCCGGTTTGATGGTGGTCGAGACGACGCAGGACACTCTTTCCAGACTCGTGTAGTCGCGCCGCATGGTGTAAGACGTTGCGCGCCTTGACGCGCAACGTCTTACACCCCGCACGCACGCTTCGTGCGGCTTAAGCCGCGTTCGCCTTCACCAATCCCTCCGCCGCCATCGCTTCACGCACCTTCGGCCGCGCCGCGACGCGCTCCAGATACGCGCTCAGATGCGGATACGCGCTCAAATCCACCGACAGCATCCGCGCCCAGCTCAACACCGTGAACGCATACGCATCGGCGACTGAGTACTGTCCGGTCAGATAATCGCGTTCGGTGAGCGCCCGATCGATTTCGCTGAACCGCGTGGCGAGTTTCGCGCGGCATTCGGCTTTCGTCGATTCGGCTGTCTCCTGATGCCAAAGCCACGGGCTAAACGTCTTGTGCAATTCCGAGCTGATGTAGGTGAGCCATTCGATCGCTGCGAGCCGTTGCGGCGATCCGGCGGGCGGCAACAAGACATACTCCGGCGCGAGATCGGCGATGTATTGCAGCAGCGCGGCGCCTTCGGTGTGGCGTGAGCCGTCGGCGAATTCGACGAGCGGCACATAGCCGCGCGGCGAGATCGCGTAGTAATCGTCGCCGTTGGCGAGCTTGTGCGTTTGCAGGTTGACCTTGATGGTTTCGAAGTCGAGCTCCGCTTCGCGCAAGGCAATGTGAACGGCCAGCGAGCAGGCGCCCGGCGAGTAATAGAGTTTCATGGTGTCACCGCTATAAACGAGAGTGAAATCCCGGCAGGCGCCGGTGGCAAGGCTCGTCGGCCGACAAGTCGATGTGGTAAAAGTAGCCCGGATCGCGTTCGGAATAAACAGGCGGCTTGCCAAACCATGCATGCAAAAACGCAATACGAACTGACTTCGGCGGATACCCAGACCATCCTCGCGCTGGTGCGCGCCGGCACGCTGGCGGAAGCGGCGCAGCGTCTGGGCATCGACGCGTCGACGATTTTTCGCGCCGTGCAGCGGATCGAACGCGGGCTCGGGCAGCGTCTGTTCGAACGCTCGCGCAGCGGTTATCGCGCGACGCCGCTCGGCGCGCAACTGGCGCGCCACGCCGAGCGCATCGAAAGCGAACTGGCGGCGGCGCGCTCGACGGTGCAGGCGAGCAGCGACCGCGTGTCCGGCAGTGTTCACGTCACGACCACCGATACCGTGCTGTACGGCCTCGTGCTGCCCGCGCTGCACGATTTCGCGGCGTTGCATCCGGCGTTGTCGTTCGAGCTGACCGCCACCAACAGCCTTGCGAGCCTGACCAAACGCGACGCCGATATCGCCGTGCGCGCCACGCGCCGCGCGCCGGATCATCTGGTCGGCAAACATGTGGGTCCGTTGCGTATCGCGGTGTTTGCCGCGAAGAGGAGCGGCATCCACGCGAGCGATGCCGATGCGCTGTCACGCTGCGACTGGGCGGCGCCGGACAGCTCGCTCGGCGATCATCCGTCGGTCCTGTGGCGCAAGCGCCATTGCCCGACTGTCGAGCCGCGCTACAGGACCAATAGCGTGATGGCGGTGTTCGAACTGGTGGTGCGCGGTTTCGGCGTTGGTATCTTTCCGACCTTCCTTGCGCGCGGCCGCGACGATCTCGTGCAATTGACCCCGCCGCTCGACGAAGCCGAATCGCAGGTCTGGGTACTCGCGCATCCGGAATCGCGTCATTTGCCGCATGTCGCAGCGGTTTATACGCATCTGTCGCAGCGGCTCGGCGGCGATTTCGCGGCCGGTGACGGCGCGGTCTGACGCGCATCTGGACGCGCGTTTGTTTGTCTGCACGCGACACGAAATTGCACCTTTATCTGCGCCGTGCCGGCTTCGCCAAACGAGGCACACGCGCGTCCGCCCGCCAGGCATGCATTGCGAAGACTGTACAATCGCGCCCTCGCGGCTGTTGCGCTGCACCACACCGGCCGCACGAGTTTGAATCGCAATTTTGGCGCGGCAATCATGCCTGCCAGATTCGGCTCCGTCTTATTCAATACCGTAGAGGAACACCTGTAATGAAGATGAATTGGCGAAACACGGCTGCGCTCGCGCTGTTCGCGGCGGCGACGGTAGCGGCAGGCGCCGCGTCGGCAGCGGATATCAAGGAAGTGCGCTTCGGTGTCGAGGCGTCGTACGCGCCGTTCGAATCGAAGTCGGCGTCGGGCCAGCTGCAAGGTTTCGATATCGATGTCGGTAACGCCGTGTGCGCGAAGCTGAAGGCGAAATGCGTGTGGGTCGAGAATTCGTTCGACGGCCTGATTCCGGCGCTGCAGGCACGCAAGTTCAACGCGATCAACTCGGACATGACGATCACCGAGCAACGCCGTCAGGCGGTCGACTTCACCGATCCGATCTACACGATCCCGAATCAGATGATCGCGAAGAAGGGCAGCGGCCTGCTGCCGACGCCGGCATCGCTCAAGGGCAAGCACATCGGCGTGTTGCAAGGCACGATTCAGGAAGCTTACGCGAAGGCGCGCTGGGCCCCGGCCGGCGTCGACGTCGTGCCGTATCAGACGCAGGACCAGATCTACGCCGACCTCGCATCGGGCCGCCTCGATGCCGCGTTCCAGGACGCGGAAGCTGCGTCGAAGGGCTTTCTGAAGAAGCCGCAAGGCGCCGGCTTTGAATTCGCCGGTCCGGCTGTCGCCGACGAGAAGCTGCTCGGCGCAGGCTACGGCGTCCGCAAGGGCGACAAGGCACTGAAGGATGCGCTGAATCAGGCGCTCAAAGAACTGAAGGCGGACGGCACGATCGACCGCTTCGCCGCGAAGTACTTCGACGTGAAGGTCGTGTTGAAGTAAATCGTTGGTTGCGTTGTCCGCTGTATGCAAACCGGCCGCCTGCGCGGCCGGTTTGCATTCCGGCTGTCATCTGATCTGTATGGCTAAGTAAATAAAAAACGGCCGCAATCGGCCGTTGTCCGGGTGGCTCGGCTCGGCACGCTGCCGTGCCGAATCCGTCGCCGGTTAAAACTACCTCAGATAATCGAACACGACTTCGCCGAGGCCGAGCGTCAGGTCGGCAATCAGATGCCGCGCCTCGACGACTTCGAGCACCGGCAATTCGGCGACCGGCGCCAGTGCGTGCGGCGCCAGTTCGAGCGCGGCCGGACCGGTCCATGCGCCTTTCAGGTCGATATCTTGCAGGTAGTAGCGCACCAGTTCGCAAATGCGCGGCGTGCCGTCCACGTGCGGAATCACTTTCAACAGGAAGTTCGGCGCTTCCAGGCGTTTTTTCTGCTGCGCCAGATCGAGCTGCCGATGCTTGTAGCCCATCGTGCCGGTGGCGATGCGCACCGGGCCGTAGTCGAGCGTGCCGACCAGCGTGTCGGTGTGCACTTCGAGCACCGGCTTGGCGAGCTTCTTCGGAAACCCCCACAACTCGCGGCCACCGGCAATAGGCGGGTGGTCGTCCAGATACATCGCCAGCGTGTAGCCGCCCGCAACGCCGTTGTACGACACCGGAATCACCTGGCCGCTTTCCGTGTAGTCGCCGAAACCGGTCGAATCCGGCATGCGAATGAATTCGTAATGTACCAACGGCTCGCCGATTTCCAGCGGCTCGGGCACGACGGCCCGCAGTTTGTCCGGATCGGTGCGGTAGGTGATGATCAGAAATTCCCGATCGGTGAACCGATACGGGCCCATCGGAAACGCCGGGCTCGTGATCGGCATCGCGAAGGCATTTGAAAGCACGCTTTTGACGTCCATGGTTTTCCTTGGTGGTTAAAGACCGGGGTAGCACAGGTGGAGCGCTTTTGCATTGCACAACAGTATCGTCGATTCCTTCCGGGCTTTCAGCGGGGCCGGCACGCAATTATTTCGAGATATTGCTGCATCGCCATGTCCGCGCGCGGCGGCCTGAGCTAAAATCGCCGGGCGCCCGTAGCCGGCGCCGCGCGGTGCCGCGAGCCTCGGGGGTTGGGGCGCGCCGTCAGCGGAAATCAAAATACAGCAGCAAGCGCCAGGGCGGCGCTCAGCGGGGATCGGAATGACCACCATCGCAATCGAGAATTCGCGCCGGACGGGTGTTGCGCCGGATGGCGCAGACGACGCGCAATTGAACGCCAGTTTTGCCCGTCAGCCGATCCTGAATCGGGACAGCATGCTATGCGGCTATGAGATCAAGGTGCGTGCGCCGGATCTGCCGGCCGCCGACTCGAGCGCGGCAGCGGCCGGCGCCGCCGCTGCGGGCTCGAACGCGAACGCCGACGCCTTGCTGGGTCGCGAGCCCGAGCCGGCGCAACAGGTGGCGCGAGCCGTCATTCGCGGTCTGCTCCAGAGCAACGTGCGCGGCGCGCTCACCGGTCATCCCGCCTACGTGGACGTGAGCCGCGACATGCTGTTCGACGACTCGATCAGGTACCTGCCCACTGACCGTTTCATGTTCGAACTGTCATCTGCGCTCGAAGTCGACGAGGCGTTGATCGCGCGGATCGTTCAGCTGCATGGGCGGCGCTATCGCTTCGTGCTCGATGAAGTGGCCCAGCCCAACGAGACGTTCGCGCGGCTGCTGCCTTACGCGGATGTCGTCAAGATCGATTTCACGCGCGCCTCGAGCGCGCTGCTGCCCAAGCTGAGCAGCGTACTCAAGTCCGCGGGCAAGCTGTTGATCGCAGCGGGCATCGATGCGCCGGGCGATTTCGAAACGGCGCTTGAGTTGGGCTTCGACCGTTTCCAGGGCTACTTCTTCGCGCGTCCCCAGACCTCGATGACGCGGCGTGTCAGCGCGCCACGGCACGCATTGCTGAACCTGCTGCAACTGCTGGCGGGCGAGCCGACCGTCGCGCAACTCGAAGCCGAACTCAAGCTGAACCCGGTGCTGGTGATGCATCTGATGAAGCTCGCGAATTCGAGCGGGCTGGCGGTCGGCCACAAGGTGACGACGCTGCGCGAAGCGATCAACGCGACCGGCACCGATCGGATCGCCCGCTGGACGCAGTTGCTGCTGTACGCGGACGGCCGCAAGGTCGCGCTGGAAGACGATCCGTTGCTGCAACTGGCGGCGACTCGCGCGCGCTTCATGGAACTGGCGATCGAGCGCTTGCCCGAGGCCGGGCGTGACGAAGCCGACGCGGCGTTTCTGACCGGCGTGTTTTCGTTTGTCGATGCGGTGTTTGGCGGCTCGCTCGAGAGCACGTTGAATGTGCTGACGCTGTCGCGGCCGATCCAGGCGGCGATTTTGCATCGCGAGGGCGTGCTGGGGATGTTGCTGAACGCGGTTGAAGCGCTGGAGCGGGGCGCCTGGGATGAGATCGATACCCTCTGCGCGTGCTTGCAGCCGCTGACGGCGGGAGAGGTAGCACAGCTTGGCCTGGCGGCAGGGGCATGGGCCGGGACCGCGGATCGGAGCGCGGAGGGCCTGGAGCGGATTGAGGATTGAGTTTGGCGCCGGCGGGGCGCGATTCTCCTAACTCATGAACCTCGGCCGGGGGGGCCACTAAAGAAACCTTTAGTCGCACGCTCCATTTCGACCCTAGGAACCCATATTGACGATGCGTTAAGCTGCGTTCAGGCCTTTTTGCACGGCCGTTACACCTCGTCGTTGGGCCTGAACGAATGGAAACGTCCCCCGTATTCGAACTGTTGGATGCCGATCGCCTCGCGCTTCTTCAATCGCTGAAGACGTGCATGATCCTGCATGACGCGGAAACCAAGGCCATTCTTTGGGCCAACGCCGCGGCATGCAACGCACTGGGTTTCACCGTCGAGGAATTGCTGCCGCTGAAAGCCCCCGATATGAGCCGCAACGCGGAGAAGTATCGGCACGAGATCGGTTTGCAGTGGCTGAAGGACGCGGTGGCGAACGGCGAGAGCATCATCGAATGGTGCTATCGCGCGAAAGATGGCACGGAAATTCTCTCCGAAGCGGTAGCGACACGCGTCAAGCTGCACGATCGCGACGTGCTGATGGTCCAGTTCAGGGACATTGCCGCCGAGGAGCGGATCAAGAAAGATCTGAAGCGATTCGAGACCCGCCTCAGGGAATTCATGCATGACCTGAGCGAAGGCATCGCGGTGCTGTCGGCAAGCGGTGAAATCAAATATCTGAGCGAGTCGTCGTGCCGGCTGCTGGGCTTGCAGGCAGATGTTTCGACACTGATGAATTTCACCGCGTTATGCGATGGCGCGTCGCGGCAGGTCGTGCTCGCGCAGCTCGCCCAAGCTGAGCTGCGCCACGAGCCGACTTCGTTTCGTTACCGGATCCGCAATGGCGACGGATCGCTGCGCTGGCATGACGCGTTCTGCCGCCATGTCGAGCTGGAAGACGATCTGAGCGGCATCCTGCTGCATTTTCGCGACGTGACGCCGCAAGTCGAGGCCGAGGAAATGCGCCGCGTCAGCGAGCGCAAGCTCGAATACCTCGCGCGCTACAACGCGATGGGCGAAATGGCCATGACGCTTTCGCACGAACTTAGCCAGCCGCTCGCGTCGGCGCGTAATTTTCTCGAAGGCGGCATGATGCGGCTCAACGCGTCGCCCGGTACGCCGGCAGACGTGATGTGGGGGCTGGACAGCGTGCTCAAACAGGTCGAGCGCGCATCGGTCATCATCAAGAGCGTGCGCGATTACGTGGTGAAACTCGAGCAGGTCGAGGAGGCGACCGACCTGAATGCCATCGTGCACGATGTCGAGTATTTCATCGCGCTGAAAGCGCGCGAGGCCGGCGTGCCATTCGAATTCGCACTGGACGATCACCCGTTATGGGTTCGCTGCGAAAAAATCCTGATCGGACAGGTGATCCTCAATTTCGCATTCAACGCGGTCGAGGCCATGCTCGACGTGTCCGAGCCCTCGCGTTTCCTGACCATCAGAACATGTTCCGAGCGCGGCCGGGCGATTCTACGCGTGTCGGACACCGGCGTCGGAATCGATCTCGGCCAGCATGAGAAGGTATTCGACGGTTTCTTCACGTCGAAGCTCGGGGGCAACGGCATCGGGCTTTCGCTCTGCAAGAACATCATTTCCCGGCACGGCGGCGACGTCTGGGCAGAAGCCAACCCGGGCCGCGGCACGTCCTTCTGCTTTTCGCTGCCGCTGCAAGGGCGGGATGACTGACTCGCGGTCAACCGTGGCGTTTCCGCTGCACCCCATCCATACCTCCAACACCGATGAAAAGACGTCTTTCCACTCCCGCTCAATTTCACCGCGCCTGCAATGTCGACGAACTCCGGCTGCTGGCCCGGCGCCGGCTGCCGAATTTCGCGTTCGAATATCTGGACGGCGGCGCAGAGGACGAGGTGACGATGCGGGCCAACCGGAGCGCGTTCGAACGCTGGCGCTTCGTGCCGAAGGCGCTCGTCGACACGCAGCGCCGAGACATGTCGAGCACGCTGTTCGGCAAGCGCGTAGCGTTGCCGCTGATCGTCGCGCCCACCGGTTTCAACGGTATCTACCACCGTCAAGCGGATCTGGCGCTCGCGCGTGCTGCGGCGCAGACGGGTATTCCGTTCACGCTCAGTACGGTGTCGAACATGCGCGTCGACGAACTGGCGCGCGACGCGGGCGGCCGTGTCTGGATGCAGCTCTATATGCTGAAGGACCGCGCGGTGACGGCAGGGCTGATGCAGCGCGCGGCTCAGGCGGGTTGCGACGCGCTGGTGCTGACCACGGACGCGACCCATCTCGGCAATCGCGAATGGGCGCAGCGGCCGTTTCGCGCGCCGATGAAACTGAACTGGCGCAATCAGGTCGATGTGCTGCGCCACCCGCGTTGGATCGGGAACGTGCTGATGCCGCACGGTGCGCCGTCGTTTGCGAACCTCGCCGACTATCTGCCGGCCGATCAGCAAAGCGTGCGCAGCGGCATGGGCTACATGGCGAGCCAGATGGATGCGTCGATCACGTGGGACGAGGTGGCATGGCTGCGCGAACGCTGGAGGGGCACGCTGATCGTCAAGGGCGTGCTGGATGCCGAGGACGCGACCCGCGCGATTCAGGCGGGCGCGGACGGCGTGGTCGTCACCAATCACGGCGGCCGTCAGCTCGACGGTACCGTGCCGTCGATCGACGTACTCGCGGAGATCGTTCGCGCCTGCGCGGGACGTGCAACGGTGATTGTGGATAGCGGTTTTCGCCGCGGCACCGACGTGGTGAAGGCGCTCGCATTCGGCGCGCACGCGGTGATGATCGGCCGGCCGGTGCTTTACGGTGTCGCGGCGGGCGGAGAGCAGGGCGCGCTGCATGCGCTGTCCTTGCTGGCCGCTGAAATCGACCGTACGTTGGGGCAACTCGGGTGTCCCTCGATCGACGCATTGGGGCCGCAATTTCTGCGCGCTGCATAGTGGTTGGCAGCGTGCCAGATGAGAGGCCGGCGGAGAGCCGGCCCTGGAAGCCTACCCATGCGGGTGATGCGCGGCCATCGCGTGCCGCGCTTCGATCACGTCCTTGAGCAGGCTTGCAATGGACGTCGCACCGAGTTTCTCCTTGATGCTCGCGCGATAGACGTCGACGGTTTTTGCGCTGATACCGAGCTCACGCGCAATCAGCTTGCTTGCCTTTCCTTCGATCACGCCGTTCAGCACTTCTTGCTCACGCGGCGTGAGCGCGCGGATGCGCTGGATCATCGCCTGGCGGTGCTGATTCGCCCGATGCGTTTCGCTCGCAACGCGCATCGCTTTCTGGATCCGTTCGAGCATCTGCTGCGAGTTATACGGCTTCTCGACAAAATCGATCGCGCCGTTTTGCAGCGCGCGTACCGACATCGGGATATCGCCATGGCCCGACACGAAGATGATCGGCAGCGAGACACCTTGACGGTTGAGTTCAGCTTGCAGATCGAAGCCGCTGACGCCAGGCATGCGCACATCCAGCACCATGCAGCCCGGCACGCGGGGATCGAATTGCTCGAGGAACTCCGCCGGGCCCCGAAAGCAGCGGGCCTGAATCTTCACCGAGGCGAGCAGCCAGGAAAGCGACGTACGCATGTCTTCATCGTCATCGACGACGTACACAATGGGGGACTGGGTGGGTGCGTCCATGTCGTGCTTCGGCTCGCTGCTGTGAGAAGAGCTGGCCGCCCCGAAATATCGAGCGGTCAGCTGTCATCGTAGCGGTTCAAAAAATTGCGGTAAACGAATCCGCGCCTAGAACATGTGCAACATGCCGACCACGACCGAGTTCGAATTATGGCCCGGCTTGGGTGCGGCGAGCGCGGCGGGGCCGCCCGCATTGTTCAGCGAGAAGGCCGCGGCGTCGCCGTTGCGCACTTCGGCGGCACCCGCATACACAATGGTGCGCTTCGACAACGGATAGTCGTAGCGGATGCCGAACGAATCGGCGTTGCCGTCGCTATTGGCGATCTTGCGATAGTGGCCGTAGCTGAGCAGCAGTTTGCCGACGCTGATCGGTACTTCCGCGCTCGCTTCGAAAAAGTCGGAATGCGGATTCGCATAGGTCGAGCCGGCCATACTGGCGACGTCCTGGCCGCCACGATGCCGTACATACACGAAGGCCGGCTTCACGAAGCCGAAGTTATACGACACGCCGGCAAGCGCGTAATTGCCGCCCTCCACCGGGCTGCTTGCCGTGAGCGTCGTGACCGGGCTGAAGCGCTGCAACTGGTAGCCGATATCTACTGACAAATTGTTGTACACGTAGTTGACGCCGCCGCTGTAGGTGTCGCCCAGCGACGCCGGCGCGTTGTTCGACGAGCCGTTGTTGCCCCGCGCGACTAGCGCACGCACCAGGAATCCGCCCATGCGCGGCGACACATAGCGCACCGAGTTGCTCACGCGCAGTGACGGCCCATAGACGAAGTTGTCGGCGGCATTGCCCCAGCCCAGACCCGCACCGTAGGCGGGCAGCGAATACGTGACGAGAATCGTGTGGATCGGCGTGTAGTTGACGCCTGCCTGAAACGCGCCGAACGACCCCGCGAGTCCGACCCAGGCTTCACGGCCGAACAGCGCGCCGTTCTGGCCCGCTGCGCCGTTAAAGGAATTGAAGCCGTTCTCGAGCTTGAAGATGGCGCGCAGCCCGCCGCCCAGATCCTCGACTCCTTTAAGTCCCCAAGAGGTGGCGGCGATATCGCCGCTGCCCATGTGAACCACGTGATTGGGCCCGAAGTTCGAATATTCGATCGATGTGTCGATCCGGCCGTACAGGGTGACGCTCGATTGAGCAAAGACCGGCGCTGCGCACAACGTCAACGCCGAGGTGAGAATGATTCGCTTGGCCATGCTGTTTATTCCCCTAGAGTAAAGGTCCGCTACGTGCCTCGTTGTTTTAGGTGAGGCAGCCGCCGACGGCGACGCCGGCAAATGCAAGGTCTTTCCGCGAGACAGTAAGCAATGCTTATTGAAGAAAATTCAGGCTGAAATTTTCGTCCGCGGCAGCACCGGCCGTGCCACGGGGTGTCCGAATGATGAGGGGCAGTCTAAGTGAACGTTTTTTTGGCGGTAACCCAAGGAATGCACGTTTCCTACCGGGAAAATCTTTAGGCTCGCGCTTATTTCGTCACTGCCGTTCCTGCTGTCTGGAACAGCGCCGCGTGCAGCGGGCTTGCTCAGCCGCCCATGCTTCGATCCCGTACCCGCCTAAAGATTTTCCTGGGGTGGGCGGTGGTTTGGTTGGGTTACCGCCAAAAAAACGTTCACTTAGACTGCCTTCACCGTTTAACGAGTGGGCACGTCATTCGTGAGCAATCCAGACGTCACTCATTGGTATCAGTCAACCTGTCCTCGGGGGTTTGCAATGTTGTTGAAGAAAATTTCGACGGTGGCGCTCGTCGCCGTGGCCGCTGCATGTTCGCTGCCGGCATACGCCCAACTCAAGGTCGGTGTGATTACTTCTTCGACGGGACCGACCGCGCTCGTCGGCATTCCGCAGAAGAACACGGTGCCGCTGTTGCCGAAGAAAATCGGCGATCTGAGCGTCGACTATATTTCGCTGGACGATGCGAGCGATCCCACTGCATCGGTAACCAACTTCAAGAAGCTGATCGCCGAAAACAAAGTCGACGCGATCATTGGGCCGACCGGCTCGCCTAACGCGATGGGCGTGATCCAGTTCGCCGCCGAATCCGGCACGCCGATGCTTGCGCCGGTCGGCACCGCGGCCGTGGTCCTGCCCATGACCGAGCAGAAGAAGTGGGTGTTCAAGACCACGCAAAACGACGATCTGATTGCTCAGGCGCTGGTTGACTATATGGTCAGGACCAACGTGAAGACGGTGGGCTTTATCGGCTTGAACGATCCGTACGGCGAGAACTGGTACCGGGTGTTCGCGGGCCTCGCGAAGACCCACGGCATTCAGATCACCGCGAACGAGCGCTATCAGCGCGCCGACAGTTCGGTGACGGGGCAGGCGCTGAAGGTGCTGGCGAGCCACCCGGATGCGGTGCTGATCGCGGCGCCCGGCGGCGCCAGCGTCCTGCCGGAAGCGACGCTGTACGACCTCGGCTACAAGGGCAAGTTCTATCAGACGCACGGCGCGGCATTGCCCGATTTTCTGAAGCTGGGCGGCCGCAAGGTCGAGGGCACCGTGCTGGCCGCGAGCCTGATGCTCGTGTTGCCCGAGATGCCCGACAGCAATCCGTCGAAGAAGGTGGCGACTACCTATATCGATGCCTATCAGAAGCTGAACGGCGTGAAGCCCGCTACCTTCGGTGCGAATGTCTACGATGCCGGCCTGTTGCTCGAACGCGCGGTGCCGCTTGCCGAAAAAGCGGGGCGCCCAGGCACGCCAGCGTTTCGCAGCGCATTGCGCGACGCGCTCGAGCAGACCCACGATCTGGTCGGCACGCAAGGTGTCTACAACATGAGTCCCGCCGATCACAGCGGTTTCGATGATCGCGGCCGCGTGCTGATTACCGTCAAGGACGGCAATTGGGCACGCATCAAGTAAGTCAAGGCCGGACGTCCCGATGAACGCTCAAATTGTTTTGATCCTCGGTCAGGACGGCTTCACCAACGGTGCGATTTATGCGTTGCTGGCGTTGTCGATCCTGCTGGTATTCAGTGTCACCCGGGTGCTGTTCATCCCGCAGGGTGAATTCGTGGTCTACGGTGCGCTGACGATGGCGGCGATGCAGGCGGGCAAGCCGCTACTCGTGGCCTGGTTGCTGGCCGCCTTTTCGGTGGCCGAAGCAGTGGCGGACCTCGCCGAGCGCTATCGGCGAACGCGCACGCTTCGCCTGTCGGCCACCGGGTGCGGGAAGCTCGCTTACGCGTTCGCGCTGGCTGGAATGGTGCATGTGTTGCCGGTGACGCAACTGCCCGTTGCGGTGCAGGCGCTGCTGACATTCGCGCTGATCGTGCCGCTCGGTCCGCAGTTGTACCGGCTCTTCTATCAACCTCTTGCCGGATCGTCGGTGCTGGTGCTGATGATCGTGTCGATTTCGGTGCATATGGCGCTGGTCGGTTTGGGTCTGCTGATCTTCGGCCCCGAGGGCGCACGCATCACGCCGTTCATCGACGTGCCGCTGCAACTCGGCGCCGTCAACCTGAGCAGCCAGGCATTGCTGATTATTTCGACATCCGTACTGTTGATGATCGTGATGCGCCAGGCGCTCGAATGCACCGTCTATGGCAAGGCATTGCGCGCGGTCGCATTCAACCGGCTGGGCGCCCGGCTGATGGGTATTTCGCCGGTATTCGCGGGCAAGGCGACGTTTTTCATCGCTGCGCTAATCGGCGTGCTGTCCGGCATTCTGATCGCGCCGCTTACGACGCTGTATTTCGATTCAGGTTTTCTGATCAGTCTGAAAGGCTTTGTCGGCTCGATTATCGGTGGGCTCATCAGCTATCCAGTCGCGGCGGCCGGTGCGTTTCTGGTGGGGCTGATCGAATCGCTCTCGGCATTCTGGGCCAGTCCCTACAAGGAGATCATCGTTTTTACGCTGCTCATTCCCGTGCTGCTGTGGCGCTCACTGAAAAGTCATCCTGTTGAGGAGGAAGAATGACGCCTCGCCGCATCTTTCTCTGCGCGCTGGTGTTGCTGGCGATCGGGCCGCTGGTGCTGCCGCCGTTTTACGTGACGCTGCTCAATTACATCGCCCTCTATGCGCTCGTGACGCTCGGCCTCGTGCTGTTGACCGGCGTCGGCGGCATGACCAGTTTCGGCCAGGCGGCCTTTGTCGGCATTGGCGCGTACACCACCGCTGTGCTGAGCGTACAGGGCGCTACGTTACCGGCATGGTTCGGTTGGCTCGGCGCATCGCCATGGCTGACGCTCGTGGCCGGTCTGCTGTTGACGCTGGTGGCGGCCTGCCTGATCGGTGTGCTGACCTTGCGCCTGTCGGGTCACTTCCTGCCGCTTGGGACAATCGCGTGGGGCCTGAGTCTCTATTACGCGTTCGGCGCGATCGGCGGACTGGGCGGCAATACCGGCATCGCCGATATTCCGCCGGTGACGGTGGCCGGCTTCAACCTGCGCGATGGCGCGCGCATGTACTACCTGATCTGGCTGTTCCTGCTGGCGGCGATCGTCTGTACCGGCAATCTGCTCGATTCACGCGCGGGCCGCGCGATACGGGCGCTCAAGGGCGGCACGGTGATGGCCGAAGCGATGGGCGTCGATACGGCGCAGGCGCGCATGGTGATCTTCATCATCGCTGCGCTGCAGGCGAGCGCGTCCGGCTGGCTCTATGCGCATATGCAGCAGTTCGTGAACCCGGTGCCATTCGGCATCCAGATGGGGATCGACTATGTGTTCATGGCCGTCATCGGCGGCGCGGGGCAGGTGTGGGGCGCGTTGCTGGGCGCGGGCGTGTTCACCATCACGAAAGAGTGGCTGCAGAACATCCTGCCGAAGCTGCTCGGCGAAACCGGCAACTTTGAAATCATCGTATTCGGCTTCGGCATGGTGTTTTTGCTGCATTACGCGCGTGGCGGATTGTGGCCGCTGCTCGCGCGCCGGCTGCCGGTCATCGGGCGGAGCGTGCGCCGGGCAGGTCTTCGCGTGGACGCGAATGCCGCCGCGTTGCCGAGGCGGTCCATGCCGCCAAGGGGCGAAGTTCTGCTGGAAGTGCGCGACGTCACGCGCCGCTTTGGTGGTCTGGTGGCGAACGATTCCATCAGCCTGACCGTGCACGCAGCGGAAATCGTCGCGTTGCTGGGGCCGAACGGCGCGGGCAAGAGCACGCTGTTCAACCAGATCTCCGGCGTCGATACGTCGACCTCCGGCGAAGTGGTGTTTCGCGGCGAGTGCATCACCGGCATCGGCTCGAGAAAGATCGCCCAGCGCGGCATGAGCCGCACCTTCCAGCACGTGCGGCTGTTGAGCCGGATGAGCGTGCTCGACAACGTCGCGCTCGGTACGCACCTGCGCGGCAACGGTGGCGTGCTGCGCGCCGCGTTCCGGTGCGGGCAGGCCGAGGAGCGCAGTTTGCTGGCCGAAGCGGCGCGGCAGATCCAGCGGGTCGGGTTGGGTGCGTATCTGAACGAGGAGGCCGGGTCGCTCGCGCTAGGTCAGCAGCGCGTGCTGGAAATCGCCCGGGCGCTGGCGTCCGATCCGTGCCTGCTGCTGCTCGACGAGCCTGCTGCCGGTCTGCGTTATCAGGAAAAGCGCGATCTCGCCGAGTTGCTGAACAAACTGCGCGCAGAGGGACTGGCGATTCTGCTTGTCGAGCACGACATGGACTTTGTGATGAACCTGGTCGACCGCGTGGTGGTGATGGATTTCGGCAAGAAGATTGCCGAGGGTCTGCCGGCCGAGGTGCAAAAGCATCCGGCCGTGCTCGAGGCCTATCTGGGCGGGGAGGATTGAATGGCCGGACAACTGCTGGAGGTACGCAACCTGTCGGCCTCATACGGCAAGGTGCGCGCGCTGTCGGACGTCAGCCTGCAGGTGGGCGAAGGGCAGATCGTGACCGTGATCGGGCCGAACGGCGCGGGCAAGACCACGCTGCTGTCGGCGCTGATGGGCGTGCTGCCGTCGGAGGGTGAGATTGCATTTTGCGGCCGCCATCACGCGCATGCGCAGATCGAAGACAGGGTAGCGGCCGGTATGAATCTCGTGCCCGAAAAGCGCGAGTTGTTCGCCGAAATGCCGGTGGAAGACAACCTGTTGCTGGGCGCGTTCAGCCGGATTCGCCAGGGGCATCGCGATCATTCGCAGACCATGCAGGAAGTCTACGAGCTGTTCCCGCGCTTGCGGCAACGCCGCACCCAGGCTGCGTGCACCCTCTCCGGCGGCGAACGCCAGATGCTGGCCGTCGGCCGCGCTCTGATGGCGCGGCCCAAGCTGTTGATGCTCGACGAACCGAGTTTGGGGCTCGCGCCGCTGATCGTGCGTGAGGTGTTTCGCATTGTCGCCGCATTGCGCGAGCGTGGCGTGTCGATCCTGCTGATCGAGCAGAACGCGCGCGCTGCGCTGAAGGTCGCGGACTATGCCTATGTGCTGGAAACCGGCGCGTTGACGATGGAAGGACCGGCGGATCAGATCGCGCGGGACTCGCGAATCGTCGACGTCTACCTGGGATTAGCTTGAAATGGGTTGGGTAGAAGAACAAGTGCGTCGCGGCGGTATGCCGTCGTCGCCGAAGATCTGCGTGGCCGGCGCGGGCGCGATTGGCGGCACGCTGGCGGCGCGGCTCGCCGCCGGTGGACATGCGCTCAGCGTGTTCGCGCGTGGCGCGACACTAGCGGCCATTAGCCGGCACGGTATTGAACTGACTGATCTGTCCGGGGCGACCCAGGTGAAGGTGCCGGTCAGCGATCAAGCTGAATTCGGTATTCAGGACATCGTGTTCGTGTGTGCAAAGGCTCATGCGCTAGCCGGTCTGGTGACATCTATCGCGCCGATGCTCGGCGAAGAGACGCTGATCGTGCCGGCGGTCAACGGCGTGCCGTGGTGGTTTTTCGGTGGTGAAAGCGGTGGCCTCGATGGCGAATCGATACGCGCCGTGGACCCGGACGGCAGGCTCGCAGCGATGCTGCCGGCGCGGCAAATCCTCGGCTGCGTCGTCTATATCACCGCCGAGGTACGGGAACCCGGGAGCGTGATCGCGACCAATCCACACCGGATGATTCTGGGCGAACTGGACAATCTTCCGAGCGCGCGCCTGCAGCAGGTCTGCGCGCTGCTCTCGGGCGTGGGCATCGAGGCACGCGCGAGCAGCCGCATTCGCGATGACGTGTGGACCAAGCTGATCGGCAACCTCACGTCCAATCCGCTTTCCGTCGTTACGGGAGGAACCTTGCAGGACATCTACGGCGCGGCGGAGTTGCGCGAGGTGGTAGCCGACATGATGGATGAGGTGATGAGCGTTGCGCAGCGTTACGGGGCGCGCATCGCGCTGAATCAGGATGCGTTGTTCGCCCAGGGGGCAAAGATGGGGGCATTCCGCACCTCGATGCTGCAGGACTACGAGAAGGGGCAGCGTCTGGAACTGGCGGCGATCGGCGACGCGGTGCTGGAGCTTGCCGACCGGTATGGCATTCCGATGCCGACGACCCGCGCGATTCTCGCGCTGACGCGCTTTCGAACGACGCAGCGCGCGCTTCGGTAAAACGCGCGCGATACAGCTTTGCTTTTTAACCGGAAACAGTCATGACATACGCCATCCTCTCTGACATCCGCAAGCCGGCTCACATCGACGATGCCGAATGGGCGCTGCGCATTCAACTGACGGAGTTCTACCATCTGGTCGATTACATGGGCTGGACGGAAATGATCTTCAACCACATCTCGGCGCGCTTGCCCGGGGCAGACGCTCATTATCTGGTCAATCCGTTCGGCCTGAACTATTACGAAGTGACGCCGGAAAACCTGCTGAAGGTCGACCACGAGGGCCATCTGGTCGAGCCGTCGCCGTATCCCGGCAACCCGGCCGGGTTTGCGTTGCATAGCGCGATTCATGGCGCGCGAGAAGACGTGCATTGCATCGTCCATACGCATACGACGCCGATCTCGGCCATTGCGTTAAAGGAAGAAGGCTTTCGCTACGACGACTTTTACGGCGCGCAGCTGTTTGGACGCGTGGCCTACCACACGTTCGAAGGGATCACGCTGTTCGCCGACGAGAAGGCGCGCATGCTGGCCAGCCTCGGCGACAAGCATGTGCTGGTGCTGCGCAACCATGGCATTGCCGTTTGCGAGAAGGATATTCCGGGCACCTTCATGCTGCTGTGGACCGCGCAGCGCGCCGCGGAAATTCAATGCCAGGCGGCGGCGCTGCGCGGCGACGATGTACCGCTGTCGGACGCCATCAAGGAGCGTTGTTCGCAACTGGCGGCGCAACTGATTCGCAACGATCGGTTCGCGATCAAGCTGTTTGATGCAATGGTGAGGAAGATGCGGCGTGCGCGTCGGGTTGGGTGAGGGGGCGACGGCAGCATCAACTGCGTCGCCTGAGTCAGGCCGCGAGTTTCAGTAACTTGATCGGCCAACTCGATTTAGGGCAAATGCGGGAGAATTGAAGCACCGTGATCAACGATCACGCCACGTCTTCACATCGTCTCCATTTCCTGCATTTGCCCCTGGGCGAAAAAACGTCCTAACTCCCTGGCCAGTTCATTTAGCGCGCCCATCTCTTTCTGTGAGATCCGGCGCGCCTCCTGGGTATCCGACCAGTCGCCGTAGAGTAGCGCGACGGTCTTCTCGGTCTCGTCGACCACCGGCAGCAGCACGAACGCACGCGTGTCGTCGAACGAGCGGCGGAACCAGTCGGGCAGTCGCGCGACCATCTTCGGATCGCGCGCGTTCTCGATGAAGATGCCCACCGAGTTCGCTATCGCGAGATGAAATACGTCGGGCTCGAAGGCGGTGTTGAACGATAGCTTCGGCAGCGCCGCGTCGATTTTCGGACCGAGACCGAGGCGCGCCCTGAAGGTGCCGTTGCTGTGCTTGACGAACACAACCGTGCGCGCAAATCCGAGGCCGGCCAGCACGGTTTCGGAGGCCATTGCCAGCGCCGGCGCGAGCGGGCTGCCGGCGGGCAGGGCACGCAGATCTTCGACCCCTGCCGTGATGCGCGCTTCCGGATTGAGCGCCTCGCGCGCAATCGCGTCCGCATTGGCGCGCAACTCGACGATTTCGCGCATCACGCCGTCGCCGCCTTCTTCACGGGCGAGCGCGACGCTCATATCGAGCAGCACCTCCGGGTCGGTGTTCAGCGCGCGGCTGTAATCATGGGCCAATTCGCCGATGCGGGATTCGCGTTCCCAGTCCGGCATGTTTTGCTGGGTCAGCACGCCGGCCACGGCCGTCGAATAGTTGGTGATGGCGCGCAGCCACTGCACCTGGCGCGGCTGCTCGGTATCCTGCGGATCGAACTCGCCCATGCCCGAGCGGATCATGTCCGGCAGACGCCAGCGTGTGGCCGCTTCCATGCCGATTTCGTCGAACGTTACGCCGAGCACGAGGACGCAGGCGTCGGATTCGAGCGTGCCGCTTTCGATGTGGCGGCGGATCTGATCCCACTCTGCGTCGAGATAGAACACCACCAGCAGCTTGCCGATCTGCCGCATCAGCGTGCAGACCACCGCCTCCTCGCCGGCGCGCAGATCGCCGCGCTCGGTCAGCTTGCGCGCGACGCAGCCCGACAGCAGCGTGCGGTTCAATTCGAGTTTCGCGTCGATGCGGCGCGGCGCGCTGTGATGAAAGTGATCGACGATCTTCAGGCCGACGACGAGGTGGCCGACCGCATCCATGCCGAGCACCATCAGCGCGCGCGACACGGTCGTGATGTTGCCGCCGAACGCCATATACATGGCCGAGTTGGCGAGGCGCAGCACTTTTTGCGTCAACGCGAAATCCGACAACACGACTTGCACGAGTCCGGTGAAGTCGAGGTCGTCGTTGTTCATTGCCGCCATGGTGGTACGCAGCGACTGCGACAGCATGGGGAAATCGCCACGCTCGCTCATTCGCGTCCAGAGCCTGTCGAGCACCGCCGCCTTTACCATGTGATTCCCGCAAAAGCCATACAAGTTCCAATGAGTGCCACGCCGGCGTGAAGCCGGCTCGTTCCACTGCACAAGCGCTTCGCCTGCATCGCTAGGCGGCGTGCAAGTGTAGCGTGCGTGATTCGAAACGCTGTGCGAGTTCGTCGGAGGGCAACGCTTTGCAGACGAGCCAACCCTGAATATGGTCGCATCCCATTTCGGTCAGAAGGGTGCGCTGTTCTTCCGTTTCGACACCCTCGGCGACCAGTTCGAGATCGAGTGTTTGCGCGAGACCCACGACCGCGCTAACGATCGCCTGATCGTTCCGGGAGGTTAGCAGATTCTCGACAAAGCTCCTGTCGATCTTGAGCTTCGCGAGAGGGAATCGCTGCAGGTAAGCGAGGCTCGAATAGCCGGTGCCGAAATCGTCGATGGCGAAGCGAATGCCCATCGCGGTGAATTCCTCGAGCAGGCCTTTGGCGTGCGCCGGGTCGTGCATCAGCAGGCTTTCGGTGATCTCGAACACGACGCGGCGCGGATCGATGCCGGTCAGTTCGATCGCTTCGCGTACGGCGTCCTTGAAACGCGGATCGCGGAACTGCTGCGGCGACACGTTCACGGCCACGTACTGCAACGAGATGCCCTGCGCGTCCCACTGGATCAACTGCATGCAGGCCACCTTCAACACCCAGTTGCCGAGAAAGTTGATCAGGCCGATCGATTCCGCGAGCGGAATGAACATCGAAGGGGGAACCAGGCCGTGCACGGGATGCAGCCAGCGGATCAGCGCCTCGACGCCGACCACGCCATGCGTGCGGCTGCTGGTGATCGGCTGGAAGTGCAGCGAGAACTCGCCGTTGCGCACGCCGTCGTACAGATCGGCTTCGAGCTGCAGACGTTCGGCGTCGGCCGGGTTGTCGTCCGGCACATAGAAGGCGAGCGTGTTGCCGCCGGCCGCCTTGGCCTGCTGCAGCGCATGGTCGGCCCAGCGCAGCAGATGCGTGTCGTGCGCGGCGGTGTCGTTGGCGTGGCGCACGTCGGGGTAGAGCGCAATGCCGATGCTCGCCGACAGATGCACCTGCTGGCCGTTGAATACGTACGGTTGCTGGATTGCGGTCAACAGGCGGCGGGCTAGCGCTTCGGCCGCCGCCGCCGCGTGGGTGCGATCCGTCGCCGCCTTCACGAGGATCGCGAACTCGTCGCTGGCCACGCGCGCGATCGTCTCGCTCGGGCTCGTCATGTTCAACAGACGCCGCGCGGTGTCGCGCAGCATTTCGTCGCCGGCGTCGTAGCCGAGCGCGCGGTTCACGCGCTGATAGTCGTCGATGTCGAGCAGCAGCAACGCGGCCGGTGTGCCGTGTGCGTCGGCTTGCTGTTGCGCGTCGAGCAGCGCGGGGATCAGCGCCGACTGGTTGGCGAGGTTGGTCAGGCGGTCGTGATGCAGCGCCTGGGTCAAGCGTTCCTCGGTGGCGCGCCAGGCCGACACGTCGAAGCCGGCGATCGCGTAACCGTCGATGCCGCCGTGGTTGGTGCGCACCACGCGCAGTTCGACCGTGATCGGGTAGGTCAGCGACTTGATGAGGCCGAGCGTCGTTTTCTCGACGTTGCCCGTCGTGGCGGCGCGCGCGAGCAGCGCGTCGAGGCGCTGGACATCGGTGGGCGCCACCAGATCGTGCAGCGTGATGGTCTCGAGATACTCGCGGTGATAACCGATGAAGCGCAGACTGGCGTCGGAAACATAAAGAAAGCGCAGTTCGTGATCGACGTGCGCCAGCAGGTCGACGGCGCCGACCACTTGTTCCAGTTGCGCAGCGCGGCCTGCGTCCAACTGCGGTTTGCGCTCCGCGCGCCGGCCGAACGCCCGCAGCCGGTCGATGACCGTGCGCAAGGAGCCCCGGCGGGGCGCGGTGATCCTGTTCGCTTCCATGTTTGTCGCTGGGAACCTGTGTTCGTCTGCAGGCGAGGCGGCTTGCTGCCCGCCGTGCTCTCGGGCGGTCGAGAGGTATCAGGCCGCCCCATCAGAACAAGATAACGACCGGCGGCGGGAAATCTTTAGCGCCAGCTGAAAAAAACCGTTGGTAAGGAATGGCTGCGCGAGTCGCTCCCGCGGCGGGATCGATTCGGTTAAAGTGCAATCGCGCCGCGTCCGTTAATACGGCAAACCCGCGGCAAACCCTGCGGCAAACCCGTTGTGCAGCGTCGGCCGTGACGCCGTTGCACAGCTTTTCCGAATACATGCACCGATGCCCATGTCTGAACGTCACCCTGTCAGGGCCGAGCCTGGGCACGTCGAGGTGCTTGCTCAATGTGCCGACAGCGTCGATCCGGCGGCTCGGGCGCAGTTTGTCTATCTGGGCCGCCAGCCGATTCTCGATCGCGACGGCGCGCTGAATGGTTACGAATTATTGTTTCGAGCCGGCGTGCATAACTACGCCGAAGTCAGCGACGACGCCCAGGCGACGGCGCAGGTAGTGGCGCGCACGATCGGCGGGATCGGTGTGCCGGCGGTACTGGGCCCGCACCACGGCTTCGTCAACATCGACCGCGCGCTGCTCTTCAACGACATCGTTCATCTGATGCCGCCTGAGCGCTTCGTGCTCGAAATCCTCGAGACCGTGACGTTCGATGCGCAACTGGCGCGCCGGCTGACCGAGTTGCGCCGCGCGGGCTTCCAGGTGGCGCTCGACGATGTAAGCGAGCTGTCTGACGAGCTGATCGCCGTGCTGCCGCACGCCGACATCGTCAAGATCGACTTCCTGCAGACCGAGCGATCCGCGCTGGCGAAACTGGCGGCGACCGTGCGCGGCCACGGCAAGGTACTGGTCGCCGAGAAGATCGAGACGCGCGAAGACTTCATGCTGGCTCGCGAGCTCGGCTTCGATCTGTTCCAGGGATATTTCTTCGCACGGCCGCAGGTGCTGGCCGCACCGCGTAACCGCTCGCCGCGTCCGGCCTTGCTGCGTTTGCTCGCATTGCTGTCGCGCGATGCCGGCATCGTCGAGCTCGAAGCGGAGCTGAAGCGCAATCCGAGCGTCGTGGTGCAGTTGCTGCGCCTCGTCAATTCGAGCGCGTTCGGCTTGGGGCGCAATATTGCGTCGCTGCGCGAGGCCATCATCGCCACCGGCACGCGACAGATTGCGCGCTGGGCACAACTGCTGCTCTACGCCGACGGCGGCGAGCTGCCGTGGCGCGCCGATCCGCTGGTGCAACTGGCCGGCACGCGTTCGCGCTTCATGGAACTGGCCGCCGGCTGGCTGCGTCCACGCGATGACGATTTTTCCGATGCGGCTTTCATGACCGGTATTTTTTCGCTGGTCCACGTGGTGCTCGGCAGCACGCCCGCTGCCGTGCTCGAGAAGCTCGGCCTCGCGCCGCAGATCCGTGAGGCGATTGTCTCGCGTAGCGGTCCGCTCGGTACTTTGCTGCGCATTGCCGAAGCGGCGGGCGAGGGCGCCGATGCCGCGCCGATCGCTGCCAGTCCCGATGCGCCGGCCGGCTTCGCCACGCTTACGCCTGAGGTGCTGGCCGAACTGAACCTGTCGGCGGCTGCATGGTTCGGCGCGCATATCGAAGAGACGGCGGCCTGAAGCTTGCGCGCTGCGCAATCCGCGCGGCCGGGGTTCGCTGCGCTTTGGCGCGTGGCTCCATGCGGCGCGGTTGCGAGTGCTGACTCGTGCGCCGCTTGTAGGCTAGTTCTGACGCACTTGACCCGGACGTGGTCCAATAACGGAGGAGGGGTGAGCGGTGTTCGGATGAACGCCGCGCCCCTTGGCTCATTGCACGCACTGCGTGCGTTAACGCCTGGAGGGCTGCAGATGAAGGGGAAATTCATACCGGTGGCGCGTGCTGCCGTCTTGTCGGTGGGATTCGCGATGCATTCGCTGACGGCGTCGGCGACGCTCAAGCCGGGCGATGCAGCGCCGGCGTTCACCACGCAGGCATCGCTGGGCGGTAAGACCTACACCTATTCACTTGCCGACGCGTTGAAGAAAGGACCGGTGGTGGTTTATTTCTATCCGGCGGCTTTCACGAAGGGCTGCACGATCGAAGCCCATGAGTTTGCCGAAGCCGTCGATGAGTACAAAAAATATGGCGCGACCGTGATCGGCGTGTCGCACGACAACATCGACACGTTGGCGAAGTTTTCGGTCAGCGAATGCCGCAGCAAATTCCCGGTGGCCGCGGATGCCGACTCGAAGGTTATCGGCGAGTACGACGCCGGTTTGCCGATGCATAGTTCGATGGCCAATCGCGTGTCGTACGTGATCGCGCCGGACGGCAAGATCATCTATGAGTACACGAGTCTGTCGCCGGAGAAGCATGTCGGGAACACGCTTAAGGCGGTGAAGGATTGGGCTGCGACGCATAAGCAGCCATAGGGTTTGGGGTGCGCGCGCCGGCGCATTTTTCGCAATAGTTTTTTGCCCTGAGGTTTGGGGCTGCGCCATGCCAGGCTGATTTTTTTGCTGCCTTGCCTGTGAGTTTGCGATGCCGATTATTGTTGCGTTGATTGCTTTGATTGCGGTGGTGTATGGCGCAGTGCGGGCTTTTTATGCCTTGCAGGCGGCTTTTGGTTTGGGTGTTGCTGTTGGGGTTGCGGTTTTTGTTGGTGCGCTTTTGATTGCTGCTGTTGTTTATTGGTGGCGCCGCCGGAAGGAAGTTGCTCCTAATGTTCGTGATGGGGATTGGACTCACGAGGTTCGGGGTGACTGGGGGTCGGTCCGGCTCGCCGCCGGTAAGCGGTTATGTGAGATTCGCCTTGGCGGCGAGCAAGGGTTTTATATTTTTGCCGATCTGCTCGGGGCAGAGGTGCAGGGCCATGATGCTCAATGGCATGTCGCTGTTAAGGTTAAGGACGCTAAGCGTGGGGTTTGGGTTTTGCCCTTGCGGGGCGAGCGGCAAGCTAAACAATGGGAGAGGATTTTTTTGCTCGCTATGGAGCAGAGGCTTTGAGGGTTTTTTGCGCGTAGCGGCTGGTTGGGGTGTTTGCCTGCTCGGCGCTTTTTGGCTGTGTGCCTACGGTGTTGGCCTTTCTTTTCTTATTGGTTTATTAGCGTTCCCCCTGTGCGGGGGGCACCTACTTTTCTTTGCCTGCCGCAAAGAAAAGTAGGCAAAAGAAAGCGGCTTTACACCGCCAGCTTCGAAGCGGGTTCCCTGGCTTGGAGGAGACAGTGGAGCATCTGGAATCAGTGCTCTCGCACACTCCGCGCTGGTGACAAGGCAGTCATCCTTCCGGCGGCGCTGCGCGCGCCGCAGCGGTACTTCAAAACCTACGGGCCTACCGGGCCCGTAGGGTGCTCCGGCGCCTGCGGTGTTTATGCGTGAGGGCTTGCCTTTGCGGCGCTGACGTAATTCGCGGCTGCATTTCGTTCGACGAGATGGCTTGCAATTCACGGCTGCATTTCGCTCGGCGTGGTGGCTGGCACTTTCACAATTCAGCGCTTCGCCGAGGCGAAGCCGGTGGCCCCCACTGCGCACAAACGAAGCCCTTGGTTTCCGTTGCAGACTGTTCAGGCGAGCATGCAGTGCGAGGCAGGAAGAATGATGCCGGAAGCGCGTACGCCCCATTGGTTTTGAGAAGCACCGCTGCGGCGCGCGCAGCGCCGCCGGAAGCATGACTGCCTTGTCACCAGCGCGGAGTGCGCGAAGGCACCGATTCCAGATGCTCCACTGCCTCCTCCAAGCCAGGGGACCCGCTTAAGCGTTAGACAGTATGACTCCCGTGAGGCAAGGGCTGGCCTGCCGTGAGGAATCAAACGCGGGTTAGCATTGCTACCAGAGCCGCACGGTGCGGACGGGCCGCACCCGGCGAATTCCGGCACGGAGGCCAGCATGGAACACGATAGCACGCTGTACGTCGGTTGCGACGTTCACAAGGATTCGATCACGGTTGCCTATGCACTCGATGCGGGCGAGGTTGAACTGCTCGGCAAGACCGGTACGAGGCAGGCCGATATCGATCGCCTGTGCAAGCGCCTGCAGTCCAAGGCGCGCCGCATCCGCGTCGTCTACGAGGCGGGCCCGTGCGGCTATGGGCTTTACCGGCAACTCATCCAGAAAGGGTTCGACTGCATGGTGTGCGCGCCATCGCTGATTCCCAGAAAGCCCGGTGAACGTGTGAAGACCGATCGACGTGATGCCGTGAAGCTCGTGCGCTCACTGCGCGCAGGCGACCTGTCAGCGGTGTACGTGCCCGGCGTGGACGACGAAGCGTTCCGCGATCTGGCGCGTACCTGGGTCAGCGCCAAAGATGATCTGAAGCGTGCACGGCAACGGCTGAAGGCTTTCCTGCTCTCGCATGGGGTGCGCTATACAGGCCGTGCCGACTGGGGACCGGCGCACCAGCGCTGGCTGGGCGCGCATGCATTCGACAGTGCATGGCAGCAGCTGGCGTTCGAGGAACATCGGCGCACCATCGAGGACCGCCTCGCTCAATGCGCGCGACTGGAGGCCGCGTTGCGCGAAGCGGTCCCCAACTGGCGCTTCTATCCGGCCGTGCTGGGCCTGCAGACCATGCGCGGCGTGCAGTTCACCACGGCGGTGGGCATGCTCGCGGAGCTGGGTGACCTGTCGCGTTTTGCCCATCCGCGCCAGCTGATGGCCTGGCTGGGCGTGACGCCCTCGGAACACTCGTCAGGCGAGAAGCGCCGGCAGGGCAGTATCACGAAGAACGGCAACAGCTACGCGAGAAAGCTGCTCGTCGAAGCGGCCTGGAGCTACCGGCATACGGCCCGTGTCAGTCCCGACATCCAGCGCCGCCACGAAGGTATCCCCAAGCCGATCGTGGATCGCGCCTGGGACGCACAGGTGCGGCTGTGCCGACGCTATCGCAAGCTCATCGCGCGCGGCAAGCAGAAGAACATCGCGGTGGTCGCGGTTGCCCGCGAACTGGCAGGTTTTATCTGGGACGTCAGCCGGCTCGCGATGTCGCTGGCCGTACCGCACGAGGTGCGCCTGGCATGATGCAACATCCAGCCCCGTTGCCCCAACCTGACACTGGAGGAGTTTCCTGAAGGCGGCGTAGCCCGGCACACGAGTAACCCGCGACACCGCTACGCAACGGATTGCATCCGACTTGCGGCTTTAGATTGCGGCAGGCTCATTGGGCGGACCTCTGTAATGCGGTACCCAACCCGCGGATATCAGCGTGATCCACCGTCGAGATGTACTGCTACGTCGCCCTCAGGAAATTCAGGTAAATATGAATTTGAGAAACCGAAAAACCGATCCCGATTGACACCGGGAGTCATATCAGCGGTGTGAAGCCGCTTTCTTTGCTTACTTTCTTTGCGGCGGCAAAGAAAGTAAGTGCCTGCCCCGCACAGGGGCGACGCTAATAGACCAATAACAAATCAAGGAAAGGCCAACCCCGCGGGCACACAGCCAAAAAGCGCCGAGCAGGCAAACAGCACAGGGGCAACGCTAATAAACCCATAGAAAAAGAACAAGCCACCGCCGCAGGCGAACAACCAAACCCGCCGCATAGGTAAAAAACAAAGGCCACCGCCGCAGGCGCACAAAACAACGCCGCCGCCAAAGGCAGAAAAATCAAGAAGGAGCAATCCCGGCCCGTCGAGCCTTCCTCGACTCCCATCGAACTCGAATCCGATCCATATAAAGATAAACCACCGGCGTGGTATACAAAGTCAGCATCTGGCTGACAATCAACCCACCCACAATAGCGATCCCCAGCGGAGCCCGAAGCTCCGCCCCTTCCCCTCGTCCAAAAGCCAACGGCAACGCCCCGAGGAGGGCAGCACAAGTAGTCATCATGATCGGCCTAAACCTCAGCAAACAAGCCTGAAAAATCGCATCTCGCGACGACAACCCCTGCCGGGAGGCTTCAATAGCGAAGTCGACCATCATGATGGCGTTCTTCTTCACGATGCCGATCAGCAAGATCACCCCGATCAAAGCAATGATGCTGAACTCGGTCTTGAACAACAGCAAAGCCAGCAACGCTCCAACGCCCGCGGAGGGCAGCGTGGATAAAATCGTCAGCGGATGGATATAACTCTCATACAACATCCCGAGCACGATATACACCGCCGCCAAAGCGGCCAGAATCAGAATCGGCTGGTCGGACATCGACTGCTGAAACGCCTGGGCCGTTCCCTGGAAACTGCCGTGAATCGTCCCCGGCATGCCGATCTGCGCCATCGTGTCGTAAATCACTTGCGTCGCCGTCGATAACGACACGCCCGGCGGCAAATTGAACGAAATCGTCGATGCCACGAACTGGCTCTGGTGATTCACCGACAACGGCGTATTCCCCGGTCCGAAGCTCGCTATCGCCGACAACGGCACCATCGTTTCCTTCGAGGTCGATACGGCCGCACCCGACGAAGCACTCGACTTGCCGCTCGCCGCAATCGAATTGATCGCCTGGTTGCGCGCGGAATCGGCGGCAATACTCGCCGCGCTCGATGCGGTCGTGCCCGCCGTGCCACCTGTCGACGCACTAGTCGAAGACGAGGTCGATGTGGTCGCCTTCGACGTCACGGTGCCGGCCGGCGCGTTGGTGGTCTGCGCGCCGCTCGCGCTGCCTCCCGAGGTGCTGATGTAAATCTGCTTCAGCATCTCGGGGCTTTGCCAGTACTTCGGCGCGACTTCCATCACGACGTGATACTGGTTCAGCGGGTTGTAAATCGTCGATACCTGGCGCTGGCCGAACGCGTCGTACAGCGTGTTGTCGATCTGCGCCGGCTTGATGCCCAGGCGCGAGGCGCTGGCGCGGTCGATCGTCACCATCGATTCGAGACCGCCTTGCTGCTGGTCGGAATTCACGTCGGCGAGTTCGGGGCGCGCTTGCAGCGCCTCGGTGAGCCTGGGTCCCCACAGGTACAGATCGGTGGTCGAATCGGCCAGCAGCGTGAACTGATACTGCGCATTCGATTGCCGGCCGCCGACGCGAATGTCCTGCACCGCCTGCAGGAAAGTTCGCGCGCCGGCCATGTCGCCGAGCGGGGCGCGCAGTTGCTGGATCACCTGGTCGGCGGATATCTTGCGCTCGCTTTTCGGTTTCAGCGACACGAACATGAAGCCGGAGTTGGTCTGCCGACCGCCGGTGAAACCGGCCACGCTGTCCACCGCCGGATTCCTGCCGACGATCTCCATCATTTCCGAGAACTTGCCCTTCATCGCCTGGAACGACGTACTCTGGTCGGCCTGGATGCCGCCGATCAGCCGGCCCGTGTCCTGCTGTGGAAAGAAGCCCTTCGGCACGATGATGTACAGCCAGATGTTCAGCCCGATGGTCGCGAGCAGAATCGTCACGATCAGGCGCGGATGCAGCAGCGCCCAGCCAAGCGTGCGCTCGTAACCGCGATGCATCGACGTGAAGCCGCGTTCGAGCCAGCGTCCAAAGCGTCCTTCTTCCGTCTTTTCGTGCGGCTCGCGCAGGAGGCGCGAACACATCATCGGCGTGAGGGTGAGGGAGACCATCAGCGACACCGCGATCGCCAGCGACAGCGTCAGCGCGAACTCGCGGAACAGCCGCCCGACAATGCCGCCCATCAGCAGGATCGGCAGGAACACGGCGACCAGCGAGATACTGATCGACAGCACGGTGAAGCCGACTTCGCGCGCGCCGAGAAATGCGGCCTGCATGCGTGGCACGCCGTTCTCGATATGCCTTGAGATGTTCTCCAGCACCACGATCGCGTCGTCGACCACGAAACCGGTCGCGATCGTTAGCGCCATCAAGGACAGGTTGTCGATCGAAAAGCCGAGCAGGTACATCGCGGCGAACGTGCCGATGATCGAAATCGGCACGGCGACGCTCGGAATCAGCGTTGCGCGCCAGTTGCGCAGGAACAGGAACACCACCATCACCACCAGCGCCACCGCGATCATCAGCGTGCGCTCGGTGTCCTTCAGCGACGAGCGGATCGTCGTGGAACGGTCGGCGGCCGGCGCGATGTCGACGTCGGCGGGCAGCGACGCGTGCAACTGCGGCAGCATCGCGGTCACGCGGTCGATGGTTTCGATGATGTTCGCGCCCGGCTGGCGGTACAGAATCACCAGCACCGAACGCTTGCCGTTGAAGAGGCCGAGGTTGCGCAGGTCCTCGACCGAATCGACCACTTCCGACACATCGGAGAGCCTCACCGCCGCGCCGTTGCGATACGCGATCACGAGGTCGCGGTACTGCGCCGCCTTGCTGGCCTGGTCGTTGGTATAGATCTGCACGCGGTTCGGGCCGAACTCGATCGAACCTTTCGGGCTGTTCGCGTTGGCCGCGGCGAGCGCCGCGCGCACGTCTTCGAGACCGATGCCGTAGTGGAACAGCGCCTGCGGTTCCAGTTCGACGCGCACCGCCGGGTTGGCCGAGCCGCTCACATCCACTTCGCCGACACCGTCCACCTGCGACAGCGACTGCTGCAACACGGTGGCCGCCGAGTCGTACAACTGGCCGGCGGTCAACGTCTTCGACGTGAGCGCCAGAATAAGGATCGGCGCGTCGGCGGGATTCACCTTGTGGTACGTCGGGTTGCTGCGCAGGCTGGCCGGCAGATCGGCGCGCGCGGCATTGATGGCCGCCTGCACGTCGCGTGCGGCGCCGTCGATGTCCCGGTTCAGGCCGAATTGCATCGTGATCCGCGTCGAGCCGACCGAACTTGTCGAAGTCATCTCGGTCACGTCGGCGATCGAGCCGAGATGCCGCTCGAGCGGACTGGCGACGCTGGTCGCCACCGTGTCCGGACTTGCGCCCGGCAGCGTCGCCTGCACCGAAATGGTCGGGAAATCGACCTGCGGCAGTGGCGCGACCGGCAGCTTGGAAAACGCGAAAATGCCGGACAGCGCGATGCCGATCGCCAGCAAGGTAGTGGCGACTGGGCGGGAGATAAACGGACGCGACAGGTTCATCGGTCAGCTCCCTGCATCGGTGGCGGGCGGCGTTGGCGTGCCACGATTGAAGCGCTCGCGCGCCCGGCGGCCGAGCGAGTCGAACGCGAGATAGATCACCGGCGTCGTGAACAGCGTGAGCAGCTGGCTCACGACCAGGCCGCCGGCAATCGCGATACCGAGCGGCCGGCGCAGTTCCGACCCCGCACCGGTGCCGAGCATCAGCGGTAGCGCGCCGAGCAGCGCGGCCAGCGTGGTCATCAGAATAGGCCGGAAGCGCAGCAGACACGCCTGGTAGATCGCCTCGCGCGGCGGCTTGCCTTCCTCGCGCTCGGCATAGAGCGCGAAGTCGATCATCATGATCGCGTTCTTCTTCACGATACCGATCAGCAGCACGATGCCGATGATGCCGATGATGTCGAGATCATGCCCGGTCATCAGCAGCGCGAGCAATGCGCCGACCCCGGCCGACGGCAGCGTCGACAGAATCGTGATCGGATGGATGAAGCTCTCGTACAGCACGCCGAGCACGATATACATCGTGACGATCGCCGCCAGAATCAGGAACAGCTCGTTCGACAGCGACGCCTGGAACGCCAGCGCCGCGCCCTGGAAGCGCGTCTGGAACGATGCAGGCAAGCCGATATCTTTCTCCGCCTGAGCGATCGCTTTCACCGCCGCGCCGAGCGACGAACCGGGCGCGAGGTTGAACGACACGGTGGTGGCCGGGAACTGGCTCAAGTGCGTGACCAGCAGCGGCGCGGGCTTCTCGACGAACTTCGCGATCGACGACAGCGGCACCTGGCCGCCCGACGACGTGGAAGAGGGCAGGTAGATCGCGTTCAGCGATTCGGTGTAGTGCTGGATCTGCGGCTGCGCTTCCAGAATCACGCGGTACTGGTTCGACTGCGTGAAGATGGTCGAGATGATGCGCTGGCCGAACGCGTCGTACAGCGCGTTATCGACGGTGGCGGGCGTGATGCCGTAACGCGACGCGGTGGCGCGGTCGATCTCGATGTAGACCGACTGGCCGTTGTCCTGCAAGTCGGTGGCGACGTCGGCGAGTTCCGGCGACTGCTTCAACCGGGCGACCAGCTTCGGCACCCACGTGGTGAATTCGCCGATGTTCGGATCAGTCAGCATGAACTGATACTGCGTCGGGCTGACCGTCGAATCGATGGTCAGATCCTGCACCGGCTGCATGTATAGCGACGCGCCGGGAATATGCGCGACGTCCTGCTGCAGCTGGCGGATCACGTCGCTCGCGGTGTTCTTGCGGTCGTCGCGCGGCTTCAGGTTGATCAGCATGCGGCCGCTGTTGAGCGTAATGTTGCTGCCGTCCACGCCGATGAACGAAGTCAGGCTTTCCACGTCCGGGTTCTTCAGGATCTGCGCGGCCAGTTCCTGCTGCCGCTCGGCCATCGACGCATACGACACCGACTGCGGCGCCTGCGTGATCGCCTGGATCACGCCGGTATCCTGCACCGGGAAGAAGCCCTTCGGAATGAACACATACAGCACGCCGGTCAGCACCAGCGTGAGCACCGCGACGAACAGCGTCGAGCGTTGCCGGTTCAGCACCCACGTGAGCGCGACGGCGTAACGGGCGATTACATAATCGATGAACGCATGCGCTTTTGCTTCGAAGCGGTGGCTCTCGGGCGGCGGCGTGTGGCGCAGGAGCTTGGCGCACATCATCGGCACGAGCGTCAGCGAGACGATCGCCGAGATCACGATCGTCACCGCGAGCGTGATCGCGAATTCGTGGAAGAGCCGCCCGACCACGTCGCCCATGAACAGCAGCGGAATCAGCACGGCGATCAGCGAAACCGTCAGCGAAATGATCGTGAAGCCGATCTGCTTCGAGCCCTTCAGCGCGGCCTCCAATGGCGATTCGCCTTCTTCGACATACCGCGCGATGTTCTCGATCATCACGATCGCGTCGTCGACCACGAAACCGGTCGCGATCGTCAGCGCCATCAGCGACAGGTTGTCGAGCGAAAAGCCGCACAGGTACATCACCGCGAGCGTGCCGATCAGCGACAGCGGCACCGACAGACTCGGGATGATCGTGGCGTAGATGTTGGCGAGGAACAGGTACATCACCAGCACCACCAGCACCACGGACATCAGCAGTTCGAACTGCACGTCGCGCACCGACGCGCGGATCGTGGTGGTGCGGTCGGTGATGATCTCGACATCGAGCGCGGCGGGCAGCGACTGCTGCAGCCGCGGCAAGAGCGCCTTGATGCTGTCGACCACCTGGATCACGTTCGCGCCGGGCTGACGCTGCACGTTCAGGATGATCGCCGGCGTGTTGTTCACCCACGCGCCGAGCTTGGTGTTTTCCGCGCCTTGCACGATGGTGGCGACGTCCGTCAACATCACCGCGCGGCCGTTCTTGTACGCGACCACCGCGCTCTTGTACGCGTCGGCGTCGGTCAGCTGATCATTCGCGTTGATCGTGTAGTTACGCGTGGGGCCGTCGAAATTGCCCTTCGGCGTGTTGACGTTCAGGTTCGAAATCGTGGTGCGCAGGTCGTCGAGATTCAGACCATAGGCGGCGAGCGCGCGCGGGTTCGCCTGAATTCGCACGGCCGGGCGTTGACCGCCGGACAGGCTCACCAGACCCACGCCCGCGACCTGCGAAATTTTCTGCGCGAGGCGCGTATCGGCGAGATCCTGCACCTGCGTGAGCGGCAGCGTTTTCGACGTGAGCGCCAGCGTGAGGATCGGCGCGTCAGCCGGATTGACCTTCGCGTAGATCGGCGGCGCGGGCAGGTCGGACGGCAGCAGGTTGCCCGCTGCGTTGATCGCGGCCTGGACTTCCTGTTCGGCGATGTCGAGCGGCAGATCGAGGCTGAACTGCAACGTGATGATCGACGAGCCGGCCGAGCTTTGCGACGACATCTGATTCAGCGACGGCATCTGCCCGAACTGCCGTTCGAGCGGCGCGGTGACTGATGAAGTCATCACGTCCGGGCTCGCGCCCGGATAGAAGGTCTGCACCTGGATCGTCGGATAGTCGACCTCGGGCAGCGCGGACAGCGGCAGGAAGCGCAACGCGACGAGACCGACCAGCATGATCGCCGCCATCAGCAGGGCAGTGCCGACGGGACGCAGAATAAAGGCGCGGGATGGATTCATGCGGTAATTGCCATGCCTTTATTGCGAGGCTTGCGCCGGGTGTCTGCCGTGATGCCCGCGTGCGCCGGATGCACCCGACGCCGCGGCCGCTCCGCTCGCGCCGCGGGCGCCCGAGGCGCCGCGCGGCTTGTCGGCCGGAATCGTGATCTGCGCGCCTTCGCGCAGGCGGTCCGAACCGTCGATCACGACGCGCTCGCCGACTTGCAAGCCCGACTTGATGCTGGTGCGCTCGCCGTCGACCGGACCGATCTTGACCGGTCGCACCGTCACCGTGTTGTCCGGTTTCACGACGTACACGAACTGGCCCATCGAGCCGTTCAGCACGGCCGGCGTCGGTACGATCACCGCGTCCTTGATCGTACTCACCAGCAGGCGCGTGTTGACGAACTGATTCGGGAACAGCAGGTTCTTCGTGTTCTGGAAGATCGCGCGCAGCTTGACCGTGCCGGTGGTGGTGTCGATCTGATTGTCGAGCGTTTCGAGCGTGCCGCCTTCGAGCGAGGTCGTGTTGCTGCGGTCATAAGCGGTGACCGAGAGCTTCGTGCCGGTTTGCGTTTGCTGGAGGATCTGTTGCAGGTTGTCCTCCGAGGTCGTGAAGATCACGCTGATCGGCTGCAACTGCGTGATCACGACGATGCCATTGGTCAGGCTCGGCGTCACGTAGTTGCCCGGATCGACCTGGCGCAAACCGACTCGCCCCGACACCGGCGCGGTGATGCGCGCGTAGACCAGGTCGAGCTTGAAGGTGTCGATGTTAGCCCTGTCGGACTTCACCGTGCCTTCGTATTGCCTGACGAGCGAGGCCTGCGTGTCGACCTGCTGGGCTGCGATCGAGTCTTGCGCGAGCAGGGTCTGGTAACGCTTCAGGTCGAGGCGGGCGGTTTGCAGCAGTGCCTCGTCGCGCGCCAGCGTGCCTTGCGCGTTGTCGAGCGAGATCTGATACGGACGCGGGTCGATCTGCGCGAGCACATCGCCCTTCTTGACCATCTGGCCTTCCTTGAAATACACGTCCTGCAGCACGCCGCTCAACTGCGGCAGCACGGTTACATTGGCGAGCGGCGTGACCGTGCCGAGCGCGCTCAGCACGACCGGCATCTCGCCTTGCATGGCGGTAGCGACGTGAACGGGCTGCGGCAGGTTGGCCATGCCGCCCGGAGGGCCGCCGCGGCCCGCGCGGCCGCTGCTTGCGCCGCTCGCTCCGGCAGCCGCGCTGGCGCGGCCGGCCGGTCCGCCCCACGGATGCCAGCGCCACAGCACGAACCCAAGGATCACCAGCGCCGCGACAATCAGTGCGATGTTGCGGCCGCGATGCCGTCGCACCACGCCAGGGGCGTCCGCGGGACCGCCGGCCGGCCGGCCGGTGGCGGGCGGTTGCGAACCCGGTTGGGAAGCCGGAGCGGCAGGGCGTGAGGTTTCCGAATGCTTTTGTTGTTCGTCCATCGGTTCGGTCAGGTGGCTGGCTTGGATGTGGGCCGCTGGGTGACGGGCTGCTTCGACAGTTCGGCGGCTCGGCGCGCACGCGGCGTAACAGGCGGTTTCGACAGCGGGGGCGCCGCGCTTGTTCAGCGCGATGCTACCCGAGGCGCGGGGCAAAGATGTTAACCAAAGATGTTACGCGGAGCACTATCGTGACAGGTCGGCCGGGCCGTTATGGACCTGTGCAGTGAGCCGGATTGCTGCAGCGAACTGCGCATACCGCGGCCACGATGCCGGTAAGGTACCGGGGCCGGATACAGGTGCAAGGAGCCTCATTTAGCACGCCGACAGCGCCCTGTAGCGGCAATCCCGGGCAGCGCCCCGCGACGGGAAAGCATGATCCTACGTCGCGTGCTCTGTAACAGTCCACCCGTGTATTTTTCTTTTGATTACGAAGGTTACTGGATGCGCCGGGTGTTGACTGGGGCGCTTCGACGCGGCTCAGTTGTCGAGGCGGCGCCCAGGCGTGCCGCCGATTTCGAGGACGATTTTCGAGATGCATTCGAGCAACGCCGGCGCCGCGCGCGCCACTAGCCAGTCGCGCGGACACTGGTCCGCCGAACCGCCGCAGTTAACCGCATAGCGTTCGCCCGACGGGCCGATGAAACCCGCCGCGATCGCGTTCAGGCCGTCGTACCATTCACCGGTCGCGATGGCGAAGCCTTGCTCGGTGGTTTCTTGCAGCGCGGCTTCCAGCCGGCTGCTGACGTGACCCCAATCGTCGCCTTCAGCGGCTTGCAAGCCGATCAGCAGCTTTTCCCGTTCCGGTTCGGCGAGCGCCGCGAGATAGGCGCGGCCGATGGCGGTGCGGCTCAGATTCATCCGCGAGCCGATTTCGAGGCGCGACACCAGCACCGCCGAACGCGGCCGGATTGCGTCGATCACCACCATGTCGAGGCGGTCGCGCACGGCCAGGTGCACCGACAGGGCGGTGCGTTCGGCGAGTTCGATCAGGAACGGCCGCGCGCGGGCCCGGATGTCGAAATTGCGCAGAAAGCCGTTGCTCAGTTCCAGCACGGACGATGTCAGCACGAAACGTTCGCTGTCCGGCAAACGGAACAGGAAACCCGCGCTGACCAGCGTGGCCGTGATCCGCGAGACGGTCGGTTTCGGAATGCCGGTGAGTTCGGTCAGTTCGCGGTTGCTGAGCGGCGCGTCAGCGGCCGCGATCGAGCGCAACACAGTCAAGCCGCGTGCCAGCGCGGTGACTTCGTCTCCCGAGCCCTCTTTCTCTCTGGCTGGGTCGGCAGCAGTCTGGGAAGGCGTCGGTCGGATCATGTCGTTTTTTTGGAACTATATTTCAATTTTATTGATCACACGCTATTGGCGGCCATCCGGCAATACCGTCTGCCGACGGGCCCCTCATGGAGCATGGAGTCCATTTTTCATCTGAAGATTCATTGTATCGGAATATTTTGCCGAGACGAAAGACGGCTCTCCAGATTTTGCTTGACTTAGTCAGCATAACCATAAAAAATGGAATCTCATTTCGAAAGACGGTTTGGTGTTCGAGAATTTCAAGTTTCGAACTGAAGTTTTGAGCCAAACGTGGTCGCGCCGCTGTCCGCCTTGTGTCTGTCAGTTGTCCGCGCTGTTCCTGCCCGCGTCGCCGGGCAAACTTTCGAAATACCGTCTCTCAGGTTCTAGCACGGCCCTCGGAATGGCTAGAACTTTTTAAGGCGTCACGGCAACGTGACGCCTTTTTTTTGTGCGCTAATGGCGCACAACAAAGTCTGCTCCAACCGCAAACTCAGGTTTCGGAGACAACAAAGTCTGCTCGTTCCTCAAATTCTGTGGTGCATCGCAGCAATGCGATAGTCAAATCGCTATCAAGGTTCGCCATCAGCTTCCGTGGTTTAGCGCACGATGGGTTTGCACGGACCGATAGCGTCCTCTGTGTGGGCCAATCCAGAGTTCACAAGCAGGCGTTTGAAAGCTTGAAGTAAGTATTCTTTGCGCAGTCAGAGAGTTGACCACAACGCTCATGGCGGTCGCAGGCGTCAGGCAAGCAGTTGCCACGTTGGAATGCCAAGGGAGCGGGCTATTGCATCCAGCGTATCCAGCGTCACCCGAACGTGCCGTCCCTCAACTTTGTAGACATAGTTCCTAGCCAGTCCCGCTGCGACGGCGACATCTTCCTGAGTCAGTTTTAGACGGCCTCTAAACCGTTTTAGATTTTTCGCGACGCATTCGTCGAGCTTCCGCTCTTCGTAGGTGCCAACGTTGGTCCGTTCGATTGTAGACAGGAGTAGACACGGGTCGACGTCGAGGGAGGTGGCGAGTCGGTTGATTGTGTCCAAGTGCACGCTCGGTGCCTTGTTTTCAATAAAACCTACCGTATTCCTTGCTAAGCCTGCGTAAAGCGATAGCTCCACCTGCGACACGCCAAGGCGTGAACGGTGGAGTTTTAGATTGCGCGCAAACAGGGCTCGGGCGGACGTGGACTCGGACATAGAGTCCACGACTCTATTTAGGTGTCACATCCCCGTCTACATCCAAAAAACGTGTATCCAAATTTCGTGTAATGAATCGGCTAGGTAAAAGCTCGGAAACGTGCGCTTGAAATCAAATAATAGCTCCGGTATGCAGCTTACAATCTCTTCAATTTTTATCTTGACGAAAACATCCTTTTGTAGTGGTATACAAAAAACACTATCTGATAGGTAGACGCCTTTTCGGCGTGTATAACGTGCTCTGATGGTCTTTGAGGCGGGGAGGGGAGATGCCGGTCTGGAAGGCTCGTCCGGTTGAAGATGTGCCGCAGCGGGAATTGCAGAGGTGGCGCATTTTTCAAACCGTGCTCAACACCCGAGAATTTCTTGTCGAGCATTCACAGGGAGATGATGCGCTCGAGAGAGCCCGACTTCGCGAAGTTGCGAAGATGTTGCTGCGACACTACCCGGATGAAACGCATCTTTCATTGTCGGCTGCGGTGCTCCCGGATGTCTGGCGTGACCCGAGCAGGAGGAAGTGGCGATTGCGCCGTTCACCGCAAAGCGCGCCGAGCTGACAGGAAAAGTGTTCCGCCCTCGCGTGCTCGGTCTTGCCCAAATAGTGGCAATTGCCAGGCCCACGGAGAAAATCGTCACGTCAGTCAATTCCTCGCACCCGGTTTTGGATGGCCAGGGTAGCGAAGAAAGCAAGGCTCGAGTGACGGCCGATACCCTAGTGCTGTTTCAAGACTTTGATAACGTTCTTCACCGATGTGACGCATATCGTACGCGCCGCGGCATCGTGCCCGGCGACCCGAGCGCGACGCTATTCGATTTCGCGCAAATTCTCGATGACCTGTTGAAACCATATGTGGACGTAAGACTCGTTCTATCGACATCTTGGGTTGAAGTGTTCGGGTTTGCTCGGGCACGTGACAGCCTTCCGTTGCAGTCCCTGCGCGACCGAGTAATTGGTGCCACGTACCATCCCGAAGATTCTTTGGCTCCAGTTTGGTCAGCGATTCCCCGCGGTCAGCAGGTGCGCCGATACGCGGAGCGACATGGTCTGCGGCGATGGCTCGCGATTGACGACATGCGCGAGGGCCTTGATGGCGTCGAGTCACAGCTGGTCCATTGCCAGCCGGGCGTTGGACTTGGCGACAAAGACGTGCCGGCACTGTTTGCATGGAAGCTGGAGTGGATGTTCGGGCGGCGAGAGACTTCTGTCGTCGCTGTTACTTCGCCCTCAGGGCGGTCGAAGTGAAGGCGAAGCGCAAGCCACTGCGAGGTCGTGCCCAGGGGCGCGAGACAACGCGCGTCCTTGACTATGCCCTTGCTGGTGTCGCCAAGGAGCTGGCGCGTCTGTTCAAGCGGCAGCTAACACGCCGTCGGCGCCCTTTAACGCGGCGCGGCAAGAGCGGGCCGTCGAATCGACAGGTATTTCGCCTTCTATGTCGCGCCTTCTCGACGGCACTGCTGAATCCACGCATTCACGTGGAGCGCGCATCGAACCAACGAAGAAGCAACCTTGACAGTACGAGACTTACTGAGCCGCTTGCGCGGAGTCGACCAAGACGCGGTCGCGCTCTACTTGGCGCCGTACGCCGACAGCACCTGTGCGGAAGAAACTTGCGACGTGCTTGTTGTACCTGAAGCTTGGATATGCGAGCGTCACCAGTCGGAGGACGGTGATATTTCGGATGTACATCATCCGGCCACAAGCGGTCTATCACTTGGCTGGGACCAATCGACCGACGAGCAATGGCCCGAGCGTGTAGTCATCTTGTCTCCTGCCCTTGGGGCTTCGTATGGCCAACAGCGGCTGGGACATCGCTGTGCGACGCATCGATGCCGAATTTGACCTACCGCAGTTCATAGCGTCATCGCTTGGGCGCAAAATCGCCGCAAACAATTTTCGGCTACCGACTTCCGACCGCGGTAAGTTTCAACCGATACCCGACGACGTTATTGCTTGCATAGAACAAATTGTTCGCGACGCATACCTCGATGCGGGCGAAGATGTCGGCGGTGAGAGCTTGCGGGAGCGGAGGTCAGGTGTGACGGTAGACGAGGTAGCGCGCTTGCTGTTCGTCAGTCGAGCACATGTGCTCCGACTCCTTCAACACGGCGATTTGCGCGGAAGTGTCGGTAAAGACGACGAGACCGTCATCGACGAGGATTCGGCCCGCACCTATAAGGCGGAACGGGACGCGGCAAGGAAGCAGTACTTTCGCACTCAGACGGAAGATGACGACCCGCCCGGAATCTGAAAACAAGCGCCCGTGTATCCGCGAGAGTCGCCAGTCAGTGCGACTAAGATGTTTAGTCGGTTCTATCTCGACAAGTTCGCTGAACGTTTATCGGGAAACCTCAACTTCAATGCTAAGCGATGGCAGTGAAATGCGGAATGGACCAGACCCCGAGTGCGCAAAAATCCTGTTTCGGTCGGCTAGTGCAAACAAATAAACAAGTTCTTCCGCAGACTCACCTATGAGCGCGCGCATCAGCTCTGCGAGCGAGAGACAGGGTTCTTTCCTTGAATTCCTCAGTTCCGAAAATGCTGTGGAACGCCCCCGCCGCAACGACATGCGAGGGATTACACCACTTTTGCAACCGTCGGCTTGTCTCAATCAGGTGCTCTGTCAAAGGACTTCCGTGATGGTTCACCGCATCGGTCCCAAGATTCTGCAATTCTTCCCTGAAGTCAGATTGCACGAAACGCTCCCGCTTCTAGATACACTCAAGTCTTGCGATGACCACCTTCGTCGTTTCATCTGATTGCTGCGCGCACGTAATGTGCGCTCCGTAGTCGCTCCGGTGTACGCTTCCGGAACCGTTGCCGCGATGAGTCTGGCCGTCGGCCATGTCACCGAGAAAGCCGACAAAGTTACCCCAGTCCGCCCGGTTGTACAGCGAGAAAACGCTATCGGGCGCCGGCAGCCGGTTCGACTCCCCGTTCGCTGCCTGGTGCATTTTGCACCGGTATATCGCGTGAGTGAACTGTCAAGCTCCCGTTCCCGGGCTCTCCGTTTCCCCAAAACCTTGAGCGAGATGTCGTAGTTAGTGTTGCCCCTTTACAGCGTTGGAGTTCAAAAGCGTGAGCATCAACGCAATACGAGCTTTGACTGGGTAGAGGCAGCCTGCTTCCGGAATCTTGTCCCGCGACGTGCGGATAATCTTCCCGCTGAGGCAGCGACTCGCGCGCCACACAGAAATCCCTGCTTCGATAGCGCGGAGCGCGGCCGTCTCCAGATTCACGTTCAACGAACCGTTTCCGGTGGCCGCGATTACCAGACCATCCACAGCGCCAGCGCGCCCTCGATGGCGCTCCTCTATCAACATATCGACAAGCCGCCCACTAACACCTGCGTGGCTGGAGAGTATCTCGACGCGCGGCCAATTCGCTGGGCCTTGCTCGGACATATGCTGCCAGTTACACACAAGTTTTTGGTTAGCAGAAGGTTCGCGAACGTAACGGACCCATCCCTCTTCTACGAAGCCAACCGGTCCGACTTCTCCCGAATCGAAGGCATTCAGTCGACACGGATGCGCCTTGCGGAGAGCGACGGCGTCATGGACTTCGCCAGCGCACACCACCAGAATGCCCATCGAGCCCGGAGCAGTGGCTACCGCAATCGCGTCTTGCAGATTTTGCGGTCCGTCAGCCGAAGTTGCTGTGGCGGGACGCATGGCGCATGTCAACACCACCGGCTTCGAGTCGAGCCCGAGCACCGAGTGCAGGAAAAACGCTGTCTCCGCGATAGTGTCGGTTCCGTGGGTGATGATGACTGCCGCGACATCGGGACTTGCAACGAGAGCGGCGCATCGGATTGTGAGCTGATGCCAAACAGCGAAGTCCATGTCTTTGCTGTCTATCTGCGCTATCTGCTCGAAGTCCAACCGGTACCCATCGGGAACCGCGACGCCATGAGCTATTTGTCGACCGGGAGAGTGCCGGCTACGTACTCCATTCCGCTACCAGGTTTCGCATCTCCCGCGCCGGCGATTGTGCCTCCGGTACCCAGTAGTACGATGCGTTGCGTACCTGAGTCGTTAATTCCATTCATGACTCACTCCTTCGACTATCTCGCCACAAGTATAGATTCAGTGCGTCACATGGTGTTTAATGGTCAATAAAGACAGCATTAAGGAAAATAAAATGCTCGACTTCGAAGACCTTCGCTTGATTCGCGCTATCGGCGCATCCCGCTCGTTGGCTTCTGCCGCGCAGTTGCTGAACCTCACACCACCGGCAGTCACGATTCGCCTGCAGAGGATGGAAGAGCGGATGAATGTAAGACTTGCGGTGCGAAAGTCGCGTGGTATCTCTCTGACCGACGAAGGGCAGCGTTTGTACCAGGAGGCACTGGAGATTCTCGATAGGGTAGAAGCGCTGCCAGTTCAAATCTCCGGTCGCCACGGTGAAGTGCAAGGCACACTGCGCGTCGTAGCGTCTTTCGGGTTTGGCAGAAAATATGTCTCCCAAATTGTGCGGGAACTGCAACGTGTGCACCCCAAACTTGAAGTGATGCTGCATCTGTCTGACAGCCCATTAGCTAATGCGTCCGTGGCTGACGTGGTCGTACATGTCGGCAACCTGAAATCCTCATCCTGGGTCGGATTTCCGCTTGCGCCGAACGAACGGTTTCTGTGTGCGAGTCCGGCATACGCGCGCCGAATCAAAGACCTGAACCATCCATCAGACCTCGCTCGATATAACTGCATCTGCCTGCGGGAGAATGATGAAGACGTCGCGCGGTGGCGCTTCTCGCAAGAACCAAACGGAGGAAGCGATGCGCGAAAGTCGGCCGTTATCCGCGTAAACGGGACGCTTTCTTCCAACGACGGCACCGTCATCACGGAATGGGCGTTGGCCGGGTTAGGTATTGTGGAGCGTTCCGAGTGGGACGTCGCAGGTCTCCTGGCCGCCGGCAAGCTTGTAAGGCTGTTGCCCGAATGGCAGCTGCCGTCTGCGCCGGTGACGGCGCTTCTGCCATCGCGCACAGGTAGGTCCGTCCGACAGCGTATTTTTCTGGACATCGCGAAGCAGTTTCTCAGTCCGCCACCTTGGCGCCGCAGAGCGTAGCGCTGCAACGCCAGGAAGCAACTCGAATTTAATTGTGTTTAATAAAAGATTAGATTTTCGTTAAACATGGCGCAACTTGCCGGGCCTATAGTGTTTCCATTCGCAACGCATCGAGGCATAGCACCATGGGCATCCAAACCGTCAACACCCCGGCCGCAATGATTGATGTCGGCCGTATGCGTCACAACATCGACCGCATGCAGTCGCGGTTTGACAGACTCGGCGTCAAATTCCGTCCCCACGTCAAAACGACAAAATGCGGGAAGGTCGTCGAGGCGCAGGTTGCGGCAGGCGCGCAAGGCATCACTGTTTCAACGCTGAAAGAGGCCGAGCAGTTCTTCGCGGCCGGCATCCGTGACATTGTCTACGCCGTCGGGATGGTTCCGACCAAGCTGGGGCAAGCGCTGGCGCTTCGGTGCAAGGGCTGTGACCTGAAGATTATTGCTGACAGCCTGGAGGCTGCGAAGGCGATAGCGGAATTTGGACACGAGCAGAACGAACGTTTCGAAGTCTGGATTGAGGTCGATGTAGACGGCCATCGGTCCGGCATCCAAGTGGAGGACGACTTGCTCCTCGACGTCGGTCGCGCGCTCGTCGACGGTGGAATGATTCTCGGCGGGGTCCTGGCTCACGCCGGGTCCAGCTACGAATACAACACCAAGGAAGCGCTGGTGAAGATTGCTGAGCAGGAGCGTAGCCTCACAGTGCGGGCCGCCGAGCGGCTCAGAACTGCCGGATTTCCTTGTCCCGTCGTGAGTATCGGTTCGACTCCGACCGCGCTTTCCGCCGAATATCTGGAGGGTGTAACAGAGGTTCGAGCCGGTGTGTACGTGATGTTTGACCTCGTGATGCACAACGTGGGCGTTTGCGAGCTCTCGGACATCGCCCTGTCAGTGCTGACTACCGTTATTGGTCATCAGGAAGAAAAGGGTTGGGCAATTATTGACGCTGGATGGATGGCAATGAGCCGTGACCGTGGAACGCAGCGGCAGGCCCACGATTTCGGCTACGGACAGGTATGCACCGAGGATGGACAGGTGCTCGGAGACTACGTAGTGAGCGGGGCTAACCAGGAGCACGGCATCGTGTCACGGGTGAGTTCAACCGATACCGAGATTGCGAAGAAGTTTCCTATCGGGACTCGTCTGCGTATCGTGCCAAACCACGCCTGCGCCACAGGCGCACAGCACCCGGAATACCACGCGGTGGGTGAGGATGGTTCGGTTGAGACCTGGCCGCGATTCTATGGCTGGTAAGCGAACTCAAATGGAACAAATGCCGGAACAAGCGGCATTTGTTCTTATTTTGCGTCGTTGTAGACAGTTGCGCGCGATACGCCTAGATGTTGTGCGACCGTCTCCATCGACCGCCGCAACTCCAGATAACCCTCTTCTTTCAGTGCTTGCATCAGAGCCCTGCGCTGGTCAGTGCGCAACGCCTGCGGCGTGGTTGCCAGGCTGACCGCAAACCGGTCAATCCGCTCACGGAGTGAGCTTGCGCTCGACGGGTCCAGCGATTCCCCCACCACATCACTTTTGAGAACTGAGAACTGTTCCAACAGATTCGTGATACTGCGGAACAGCGTTACATCGACGTTCAGACAGAGTGCAGCGAAGTAGTGCCCCTCCGAATCCTTGATTCCGATGGAGGTGCTTTTTGCCTGCCGTCCATCCGCGAATCGATTGGCATAGTTCGCGAGGATTTGGGGATAGTCGTCGTCCGCAATCCGAGCGAGGCCCAGTTCGGTCGCAGGGTCGCCAACCTGGCGCCCAGACAGGTTGTTGTGGATGGCGAGGATAGCGTTCTTCGGTGAGCGGAGGTCGTGAACTACTACCTCCGTAAACGGTGCCAGCGTTTCGCCTAGTCCCGCTGCGATTTGCTTGACCTGCTCGAGAATTGTCTGCTGCTCGCTGGTGAGTTTGCTCTTAGTCATTGGACGATTCATCTACATTTCTCCGCATTGTATAGGCTCTCGGCGCGTCGAGGGAAACTCTCGCATTCCCCTATTGTTGACATATATTCTAATTGTAGACAATGCGTCTGGTCCGTGTGCCAGCCAAAGTTTCGTCATGGAAGCGCGGCGCTCGGTCTCTTAAAGACACCACCGCCAGGAGATTTGACATGCAAGGGAAGGATGTACGCCAGAACGCTTTTCAGCGCACCCTCTGCGCGGCGCTTTTGGCGCTGACGGTCGGCGCCTACGCGACAACCGCTAATGCGCAGCAGCTCAGCGCAAATCAGCCTCAGCATTTGCCGCGCATTCTCGTGCTTGCAACGGGGGGCACGATTGCAAGTACCTCTGACCCGCGCTCAGCAATCGGCTACAACGCTGGGGGCATCACCGGCGAGCAACTCGTTGCGAGCGTTCCTGGCATCGAGAAGCTCGCATCGATTAAGGCCGAACAGATTTCCAATGTCGGCTCGCAGGACATGAACAACAAGATTTGGTATCAGCTGGCAAATCGAATCAAACAGGCCATTGACCGGAACGAAGCCGACGGCATCGTGATTACGCACGGCACCGATACGATGGAAGAGACCGGGTTCTTCCTAGGCAGCATCCTGTCGACGAGCAAGCCTGTCGTCCTCGTGGGCTCGATGCGCCCGGGTGGTACGAACAGCGCTGACGGCCCGCTCAATCTGTACGAGGCGGTGGAGGTCGCAACCAGCCCTCAGTCTGCTAACCGTGGCGTGCTCATCGTGATGAATGACACGATTAACAGTCCTCGTTGGGCGACGAAAACGCACTCCACTTCGGTGCAAACTTTCCAGAACCCGAACGCCGGCCCGCTCGGCTATGTTGACCCCGCCTCGATTCGCTACCTCTCACCGGCTCAGACTGGTCACAAGAAAACGCTGGAACTGCCCAGCGGCGGCCTGCCACGCGTGGAAATCGTGTATGCACACGCCGACATGGACGCGACGCAAATCGAAGACGCTGTGCAACACGACGCCAAGGGCATCGTCCTGGCGGGCGATGGCGACGGAAACGCGTCGAAAGCCGCCCTGGACGCCATGGAAGCGGCGGCTCGAAAGGGCATCGTCGTTGTTCGTTCGACGCGCGTGAGTAGCGGATTCGTCAATCGCAATGTCGAGGTCACGGACGACAAGAGCGGCTTTGTCGTTTCCTATGACCTGAATCCCCAAAAGTCGCGCGTCCTCACGCAGCTACTCATCGGCAACGGTGTGACTTCGCCGGACAAGGTACAGAAAGCCTTCCAGTCAACGTACTGAGTTCAATCAGATAGCGGGTCGCCTGCGATGCCGACTCGCCGATACATTGCCAACTCGCAGGCGTCTTCCGCTGCTACCAGTAACGCATGAGGCGCCGGCCCACAACCTGGGGATTAACGAATGTCTACTCAAGTCCACGCTGCAGCTATTACTTGCGCTAATGCCTCCGATATCACTCCGCCGGCCGGCCACTACTCTCACGTCTGCGTTGCGAATGGCTTCGTCTTCGTGTCTGGTCAGTTGCCCATTGACCCAACCGGAAAACCGCTGAGCGACTCGCCCTTCGCCGCGCAAGCCAAGCAGGTCCTGCATAACGTGGACGCATGCCTGAAAACTGCCGGCGTGACGCTTAGCAGCCTGGTCCAGGTAAGTGTGTTCGTGTCGAACATCGAGCATTGGCCTGAGTTCAACAAGCTCTACGCCGAGTGGATTGGCACTCACAAGCCGGCCCGCGCTGTAGCGGAGTCGGCCTCCTTGCACTACGGCGCCGCAGTTGAGGTGGAAGCCGTTGCACTGGCTCCCGCCAACTGAGACCAGAGACATAGGACGAGACACCATCATGAAAAAGTGGAAGCTTTCTCACTGGATTATGCTCAGCATGGTCCTGGGCGTAGCGGTTGGCTACGCCTGTCATCAATATGCGGCTGACGAAGCAGCTGCCAAGGCCATCGCCGCTGACTTCGGTGTGGTGACGACGATTTTCTTGCACATGGTCAAGATGATTATCGCGCCGCTGGTCTTCGCGACGCTCGTCTCGGGCATTTCTAGCATGGACAGCGGAAAGGCAATCGGACGAATCGGCGCGAAAGCTATCGGCTGGTTCGTCGTAGCCTCACTGCTGTCGTTGAGTATCGGCTTGCTGTTCGTCAATATCGCGCAACCTGGTGCCCATCTCAACATACCGTTGCCTGCAGCGGACGCCGCGACCAACTTGCAAACGAGCGCGCTGAACGCCAAAGACTTTCTGACCCACATGTTCCCAAGCAGTATTGCCGAGGCGATGGCGGAAAATCAAATCATGCAGATTTTGATTTTCTCGCTGTTCTTCGGCATTGCCTTGGGCAAAGTCCCGGGAGCACCTGGTGAATTCTTGAAGCGCTCGATTGACGGCCTGATGGAGACCATGCTGCGTGCGACAAACGCGGTAATGGCATTTGCACCGTTCGGTATCTTTGCCGCCATCGCAAGCGTAGTGACTGTGCAGGGGCTCGGCGTCATTCTTACCTACGGCAAGCTGATTGGATGGTTCTACGTTGCCTTGTTCACGTTGTGGACCGTTCTCTATTTCGCTGGTCGGGCCGTATTGGGCCGCCGCATGTTCGAACTCCTGAAAACCGTCCGCGAACCGATGATGATTGCATTCTCGACAGCCAGCAGCGAAGCCGCCTATCCGGTGTTGATGGAAGCGCTACAGGGCTTCGGGGTGCGCAAACGGCTCGTCGGCTTCGTCCTGCCTCTTGGCTATTCCTTTAATCTCGACGGGTCGATGGTGTATCAGGCATTTGCGGCGATTTTTATTGCGCAGGCGTTTGGGGTCCACATGCCTATTGGCACCCAAATCACGATGCTCCTCATTCTCATGATAAGCAGCAAGGGTATGGCTGCCGTGCCGAGAGGGTCCCTGGTCGTGGTCGCTGCAATCTTGCCGATGTTCAAGCTTCCTGAGGCTGGGTTGCTGTTGGTGATGGGCATCGACCAGATTCTGGACATGGGCCGAACTGCGACCAACGTGTTCGGCAACAGCATCGCCAGCGCCGTGGTTGCGAAGTGGGAAGGGGAATTGGCACCTGCTGGAACAAGAGAAGAGGATGAAGCAACGCGCGGACGGAGCGCGAACGCGCCATCGGTTTCAGCGTATGGAAATGCACACTCGTCCTGAGGCAAAGGGGCGCCGTACCCCTCGGCACCCCCGTCTTGATGTTTTGTACATATTTAGACATAATGTAACCCCACCCAGCTGCCTCCGCGCAGAAAGACGTACGACCATGCCGAAAGATGCACAACTCCTTCTCCTCGACCGGGATGTCGTCGAGCCCGCCCTCCAGGCCCGGGAGGTCATGGCTGCGGTTGGCGAAGCCTTCCTCTTGCATAGCCAGCGAGCCGGGCGCGTTTTCCCTGTTGTCCGCGAGAAGTTGCACACGGGCGGCGTGTTCGGCATCAAGTCTGGCGACGTCGCTAGCCAGGACCTTCTCGGTTTCAAAGCGGCCGGATTCTGGCCGAGCAACCGAGGCCGAGGTGGCGAGCCGCACCAGGCAACAGTTGCACTGTTCGACCCTCACACGGGTCGGCCAGTCTGCATCATGGACGGCAACGCGATTACCACCGCACGGACTGGCGCTGCGGGTGGATTGGGGTTGCAGCAGCTCGCGCGCCCCGAGAGCAGCAGAATCTGCATCTTCGGTACTGGGGTGCAAGCGCGGGTTCAACTTCAGTATGCGCTCAAGCTTCTGGCGCAACGTTGTACGGTCCAATACGTGAGCCTCACCGGAGAGGCTGAGGCGGCATTCGAGTCCGCATTTCAGGACCAGTGCACCATCAGCGTGGCAAAGGACCGAAATGATGCCGTTGCCAACAGTGATTTGGTTATCACCGCGACGCCAGGCGGTGGCCCATTGTTCGAAGCTGATGCGGTCAAGCCCGGAACCCATCTCACATGCGTGGGAGCCGATACAGCTGGCAAGCGCGAACTCCCTGACGGGGTATTGCAGCGTGCGCGCGTTTTCGTTGACGACGAAGTCCAGGCTCGCAGCATTGGTGAGTGCCAATGGGAGCCGTCGCTGCCATGCACGGAAATCGGAGACCTCCTCGCTGGTACAGCCTCCTTCGACCGGTCCCCGAGCGACATCACTGTGTTCGACATGACTGGCCTTGCTCTGCAGGACTTGACGGTAGCGCACTTCCTCTATGAGCACGCTATGGAGAAGCAGGTCGGGACGTCCGTTGCATGGCCCTGGTAAATAACATCTTCTAGCGAATCTGAAATGACTACTTTCGAACTCCCCACCTATGCAGACGTCGAGGCGGCTGCGTCGCGCATCGCCGGCGTCGCGCATCGCACTCCGGTTCAAAGCTCGCGTACGCTGAACGAAATCATCGGCGCGGAAGTCTTCTTCAAGTGCGAGAACTTTCAGCGAATGGGTGCTTTCAAGTTTCGCGGCGCATTTAATGCGCTTCGGAAGTTCTCTCCTGAGCAGCGCAAGGCCGGCGTGGTTGCCTTCTCATCCGGGAACCACGCTCAGGGGATTGCTCTTTCCGCGAAGATTCTCAACATTCCGGCAACCATTGTGATGCCGCATGATGCCCCCGCAGCGAAGGTCGCAGCGACGAAAGGGTACGGCGCGAATGTTGTCGTGTACGACCGCTACACTGAAGACCGCGAGGCGATTGGTCGCCGTCTGGCAGACGAGAAGGGACTCACGTTGATTCCGCCTTACGACCATCCGGACATCCTTTCGGGACAAGGCACTGCGGCCAAGGAACTGTTCGAGGAAGTTGGTGCGCTCGATTACCTGTTCGTGCCGCTGGGTGGCGGTGGATTGCTGTCAGGCACAGCACTCTCCACCCGAGCACTTGCGCCGCAATGTGTGCTGTATGGCGTCGAACCGGAAGCCGGCAATGATGGTCAGCAATCGGTCCGGAGCGGCGAAATCGTGCATATCGAAACGCCGAAGACCATCGCGGACGGAGCGCAGACCCAGCATCTCGGAAATTACACGTTCGGCATCATCAAACGCGACGTGAACGACATCCTCACGGCGCCGGATGCGGACCTGGTCAACGCCATGAAGTTCTTCGCTTCCCGCATGAAGATGGTCGTGGAGCCGACCGGATGCCTTGGACTTGCAGCCGCACTAAACCTGAAGGACTCTCTCAATGGAAGCCGCGTCGGTGTTGTCATCAGCGGGGGCAATATCGACCTTGAGCGCTTCTGCTCTCTTGCTACGGCGTAAGCTCCATGTCGACCGTCTTTGAAAAACGGGTACCTGACGGAACCGGTTAGCCCGAACGCGGATTTCGGCATCATCTTCCTGCACAACGAGGGTTACAGCGACCACTGCGGCCATGGTGTCATCGCGCTGTCGACGGCAGCGGTCGAGCTGGGCTGGGTGCAACGTCAGATACCAGAAACGCGCATTGGCATCGATGCGCCGTGCGGGTTCATTGAAGCCTTTGTGCAATGGGACGGTGAGCATGCGGGAAATGTCCGCTTCGTGAATGTGCCGTCGTTCGTCTGGAAAAAGGACGTCACGGTTGAGACGCCGTCGTTCGGGGCGGTGACTGGCGACATCGCTTTCGGAGGTGCGTTCTACTTCTACACCGACGGTCAGCCACACGGACTTGAAGTGCGGGAGTCGTCGGTGGAAGAGCTCATCCGTTTCGGCGCCGAGGTTAAGGCGGCTGCCAACAAGGCGTTCCCGGTTGAGCACCCTGATATTCCTGAAATCAACCACATATACGGGACCATCATCGCTAACGCCCCCCGGCACGCCGGTTCGACGCAGGCCAACTGTTGCGTCTTCGCCGACCGTGAGGTCGACCGGTCGCCGACAGGCTCTGGAACGGGTGGTCGGGTAGCACAGCTCTATCTGCGCGGGAAGCTAGGGAAGGAAGAGACGCTTGTAAACGAGTCCATCATCGGCACCGTGTTCAAGGGACGAGTTTTGAGCGAAACGACCGTAGGTGATTTCAAGGCTGTCATCACGGAAGTCGAAGGCAACGCTTTCGTATGCGGCTTTGCCAACTGGATAGTGGATGAACGAGACCCGTTGACATATGGGTTCCTCGTTCGATAGAGCAATTGCAATAGCGGTACCAGGTTGGCACATACGGGGGGCAACACGAGCACAGGTGCTGCCCGCGAGTTTTTCGCCACGGCTTGAGTAGAAGGTCACAGTGGCGCGCCCACACCGTCTGAAGCGTTACGCACGCTCGCCCCCTAGAGAAATAGCTGATTAAACCAAAAATGTTTCTTTAATCAATAATAACAACTGCCGCATTCCGGATACTATTCATACATCAACTTAGGTTGGCCGGTTTTGAAGCATTTTCAAGCTGTTTGCGTTCATTTTGGCTGCGGAGTCAGTATCTATGCGAGTTGTCGTATTGGGCAGCGGTGTCGTCGGCGTAACAAGTGCGTTCTACCTTGCGCGTGCGGGCCATGAAGTGACTGTCATCGACCGTGAAGAAGGTCCGGCGCTTGAAACGAGCTTTGCAAACGCAGGGCAGATTTCGCCTGGCTATGCAGCGCCATGGGCAGCTCCTGGCGTACCACTTAAAGCAGTGAAGTGGATGTTTCAGAAGCACGCGCCGCTTGCGATTAGGCCAGACGACGAAGACAAGCAGTTTCAGCTTCAATGGATGTGGCAGATGCTGCAGAACTGCACTGCCGAACGCTACGCAGTGAACAAGAACCGCATGGTCAGACTTGCGGAATATAGCCGCGATTGCCTGAAGGCTCTGCGAGCCGATACCGGTATCGAATACGAAGGGCGCTCGGGCGGCACTCTGCAAGTTTTTCGCACCCAGCAGCAATTTGATGGCGCGGCCAAGGATATCGCCGTACTTAAAGAGGCCAACGTTCCGTACGAGTTGCTGAGCAGAGACGAGCTCGCCCGGATTGAGCCCGCACTCGCAGCCACCTCACATAAGTTGACGGGTGGATTGCGCTTGCCCGGCGACGAGACCGGTGATTGTCAGTTATTCACGACTCGGCTTGCGGCTCTGGCTGAGCAGGCTGGCGTCACGTTCCGTTACAACACTCAAGTCGAAGGTCTTGTTGTCGAGGGTGGCAAGGTTACCGGCGTGCGGCATGGTGCCAAGCTCATTCATGCCGATGCCTTCGTAGTGGCGTTTGGGTCATATTCGACGAGCTTCCTTTCTGGAATCGTTAAGATTCCCGTATATCCACTCAAAGGCTACTCAATCACTGCGCCAATCATCGATGAGGGACGTGCTCCGATTTCAACCGTCCTTGACGAAACCTACAAAATCGCTATCACAAGGTTCGATAAGCGCATCCGTGTTGGAGGAATGGCTGAAATCGTCGGCTTTGATAAACGTCTTCGCGAAGCCCGTCGCGAGACGTTGGAAATGTGTGTGAACGACCTTTTCCCAGGTGGCGGCGATACATCGAACGCCACCTTCTGGACCGGACTGCGTCCCATGACGCCTGACGGAACTCCGATTGTTGGCAGCACCGCACTGCCCAACCTTTATCTGAATACAGGTCATGGCACGCTCGGCTGGACCATGTCATGTGGCTCGGCACAGCTTCTTGCGGACTTGATATCCGGAAAAGAACCAGCTATCAAGCATGACGACCTGAACGTTTTCCGCTACGCCACAGAACCTCAGGCTCCAGCCGACTTTAACCTCAACTAGGCGCCGCGTTGCTATAGCAATCGTCGGCTCGCGGTACCGATATTCGCCACGAACATTGAAAGCAGCACGAACGCGAGGGTTCGCGCAGTTGAAGGCGAAGCTGGCGGGCAGTTCTCAGAACGCAGGTACTGTTGTGCCGCGGTCATCTGCCCAACGCTAGCAATTGCATTCGAATAAGCATCTCAGGCAATGAAAATTGAGTCGCCGGGTCGAGGAGAGGGCGTCGTTCAAAGTTAGCACGCTAGGCTTATGCACAGTGGGAATGCTATGCGGTAAACCGTGAGTCCCTACAACGTCGGTAATCGCTCAAAGTGTTCGAAGCGGGCGAACGGTGGCAGGACCTCGGTTACCTCAAGCCTGTCGACAAGCGCGGCGGACATGCCCTCACTTAACCAGGCACACATTTCTGCAAGCTGCTCCGGCGAGCCCTGAATCATCGCTTCAACCGAGCCGTCCATGCGGTTGCGGACCCAGCCAGTGACGCCCAGTGCATGGGCGCGGCGTACACAGGCCTCCCGATAGCCAATACCCTGCACGAGGCCGTGCACCCTCACCAGTCGCGTCTCAAGTATTCCATCTTTCTGGTCGTCTTCCATCCGTGTGTTTCCAGCGTTGGCTGACACGATGTCCTGCGCGCCGAACGGCTCCGCATGGACGCGCCTATCGCGAAGTTGGGAAGCTATCGAGTCGGCGCTACTCACCGGTTAACGGCGCCCCACCCGGCCATGCATCTGCCAAAGCTCTCTTCATGACAACTGGTTGTTTTTGTCTGCGCGAAACGGAGTAACGCGACGCTCATTGAGGAAAATCTGCGGCGTTCAGCTTTATTGGCTCGTCCGAGCCTTTCAGCACCTTTCGTTCAACAGCTGCCACAATCCGCTTGTGTCCGTCCATATAAGCTTTTAGAAGACGCGCATCGTTTGCGCCGATGGGCGCCCAGAAATACTGTTCGAGTACGTCTCGGGTAATCGAACATTGCACCGCACGTCCGCGGGCAATGACGATGAAAACTACCAGTTTTCCGTCTGGCGAAACGCTGGCTTCTGCGGCGAGAGTGCTGTCCATGGTTCATTGGTTCTTTGTTGACCCAGCCACCGGGCTGCCCCCGCAGGGACTGGCGTCGGTACTCGTCTCATCATAAATCATAGAGCCCTACGCTTAGAGAGTTCTCGCTTACGTCGGTGGGGCAGCCGAATCGTGACCGGCACCAGACGTGCGCCATATTGTCAAGGAAATGCGGGATGGCCACAGAGTCGGCCGCCGACGGCGACCGCAGCTGTCGAAATTTACCGGGTCGCGCTTACAGCCTCACCTGCCTGTGACGGACCGGAGCACGGTGAGTAACTGAACCGGCGTGAGCGGTTTCGCGCAATGCCCATCAAAACCTGCCTTGAACGCGCGGACTATGTCCTCGGGGGAGGCACGCGCGGTGAAAGCAACGAGCAACATATCGCGCGTGAGTGCGCCAAGCCGGAGTTGGCGTGCGAGTTCGAAGCCAGTCATGCCGGGCATGGCAAGGTCGACAACAACGGCGAAAGGCAGCCATTGTTCGGCGACCGCGAATGCCATACGAGCATCGCCCACGCTCCGAGCTTCGAACCCGTCCTGCTCCAGTAACAGCTGCAGCGCATCTGCGCCGGCGGGGTAGTCATCGACCACCAGAACGCGCGGACGCGCAATCGGGCCCAGTGCATCGACAGCGCGCCACATCACGAAGTCATCGGTGCTGTCGACATAGACGCGGTGGACCATGATGCTGCCTCCTGGTCGAACGTATCCTGGCCCGTGTAGAACTGGCCTGCCGCGAGACCTGGCTATTTGCGTCACCGCGGCCGCTCCGTGCCACGAGTTTCACGCTAACACTTGAAAAAACGTGGGGCAACTCGGCGAAACCACCGATTCGTCGGACCTTGGAGGTGACAACAGCACCATCGGCGGCGATAACGGTGATATTTCATGCAGCAGCAGGCCGGCGTTGAGCATCCAGCTCGGGCGGGTGATTGCGACAGGTGCAGTCGAAACCGTCAGCATGCATTTCATTATCGTTCTAATGCCTAGCCGAAGTCCTTCGGGCGTGGGCCGAACTTTTCGCCAGGCTTGGCTATGCCGCTGCCTGCAGCAGGACGTCGCAAACAGCAGATGAACTCGTGACGGACTGGCTGCGACAGATGCGCCGCTCCCGGATTTTCGCCTGACGTGTCCAGCGCTGCTATTTTCGGGTCACCACGTCACGCCGCACTTGCGTAAGCACGTATTGTTAGCACCTGCTCTCAGGCGGGAACACGCGCCAGGTACCGTCATCGTGCCGGAAGAAAAATAGTGCAATCGGGCCTTCCGGTCGCAGTGCCTCAACGCATACATAACGTCTCCCGTTAGAGGCTGTGCGACCGAATCGGGTTACCCGAACTGGTGTCGCGGAAGTTGGCGTCAGCCATTTTTCAACTAGCAAATGCAAAGACTTTTCTGCTGCGGTCATCCGCTTCTCCTTCAACCTCGCTCCCGTTGGTTCGGTCGTGCCCCATTGGACTTGGCGCGACGAAGTTTCGGCCACAAGGAGTCTGGTCAAATCGCATGATTGACAGTGAACGCAACCCAACGAAGCAACGGCGGCTACCCGTGCAACCATGCCTGCGAATGTCTGGCTCAGGCCAATGCTTCATGACGGCATCCGAGGCGCGCCGGACGCCGCCGTGCTCCAAAAGGTCACGCGCAAAAAAAGCGAGCAGAGGCTCGCTTGAAGAATTAGGCGCCGGTGGCCGACGTCAAAAACGCTGTTACTTCTCAGCGGCGGCGACTGGTACGACGGCCTGTCGAGTCCGCTTGGCCGAGGCCGACGACGCAGCGCTAACATTGCTTTCGGCAATCTCAACCGCTTGCTTCGTAGCATTTTTGGCAGCTTCATACGTCGTGCTGGCCGTTTCGCTGGCCGTCGTGATGAATGTCTTCCATGCTGCCACGGCGGTTTCGCTTCCGGCCGGTGCGTACTTCGCGAGCTTGTCGACGAACTCTTGCGTCTCGCGATAGTACTGCTGGAACTGCGCTTCAGCCGCCGCCGCGAATTCACCTTGCGTGCTGGAGATGATTTCGTACACTTTACGGCCGTACGACTGCGCTTTGTCTGTCACCGACTGCGTATAGCTGGCCTGCAGAGCGAACAAGTCCTGTGGGTCTTTGGAAGAAAGCGCCTTGGCCGTGATTTCCTGATTTTCGGTGAGCGTCGATTTGACCACTTGCAGGTTCAGTTCAACCAGCTTTTCAACGCCGCCGAAAGCTTTGGTCAGGAGTCCAGATATCGTTTCGAAACCGACCTTCTGCGCTGCGAAAAGTTGTTCAGGGGCGAGACTGCTCATCACTAACTCCATAAGGGTGGACGTGGCGAGTCTCCGGAACACCGCCGAACGGCATCACAAACGACGAGCCACAAAATAGGAACGTTGGTGCGGTGCAGCGGAGTTCATTCTAGGACTGAGTGTGCGAATGTCAATCGTTTGCTGCGTTGCGGCGATACGCGGCGTGTGCCGGAGACGCTTAATGCCCCGTTGCTGTTGACGCACAGCGGTGCTCCAGGGAAAACCCGGCCAACGCTTAGGGCCTTGCCTTGAGGTCATATATGAACGCTTACCTGGGTGTGTGCAACGCCGCAAAAAAGGGTTGCAGTCAGCCGGCCGAAGCCGTTGTGGAGCGCTGTCGAACTCGATGCGCAAAAGTCGTTGCTTCGGTGCGCGTAGGCGTGTCTGCCCAGTGGGACGCCATCGTCAACGGTTCAGTCGAACACTGGCGCACGCGTTGAAAAATGTTCGCACTTTGCTGATGAGGCAACGGCGAATCTTCCAGTACCCCCGGCCCAGCTTAAACAAGAGGCTGGCCCGTGCGAGAAACGCTATAGACCGCACCCTTTATTGGGGCGGTTCATTTGGAGAAGTCCGGGCAGGCTCTGGCTTTCACCATGTCGAGTCATGATGGCTTTACATCGTCTGTGCGATGGGACACAGTTGCCGACCGAGAGAAGCGGAGCACGCTGAATACGGCGCAACGACTTGTGCGCATTGTTTTTTGTTTGACACCAATGCGCACGCGGAGGAATAGTTGTGCAAACAACCAACACACAACTTCGGCGCCTTGCAGGTTGACGCGTACTTAACATTGCGTCACGAGGCTGTCATGGCGGACGTGTATCGTCGTTCGACGCTGTCGATGAGTGGCGCTGAATTGCACAAAAATATAAGCTGAGAGACACAAGATGAATCGACAGGCCCAAAATATCAGTCACCTTGAGCGTAGCGCACAGGACAACCGCCTCAGGCGCGCCTTGGCTGCACGGGTTGACAGGGCATTCAAACGCGCCAATATCAAGTCAGCCCACGCAGCGAAGTGGTTAGGCGTGAGTGAAGACGACGTGGAGTATTGGCGACGCGGAATCACGGTCCCTCCGCTGAACGCTTGCGCGTGTCTCGCCGCCGTCCTCAATCTCGACGTTCACTGGCTCTGCACGGGGCACACCCAAGTCGCCTAGTCCGCTTTCCGTGAGAATCGCGGGGTAAGGAGTTACCGCGGGTAAGCGATGTGTGCGGTCTGCTGTCGACAAGCTCGTACGACTTTGCAGGTCGCTGGAGAATGTCGATTTGGTCGCAACTTTCATTGCATGGGCCTTGCGCCCTGGTGCTCTGGCGCTTTCTGTCACTTCGCTCGCCACATTGGCAACGCCATCCGGTTCGCCATCTCGACGCCCGAAGAAAGCGTCGCCTACATGGAAGTACTAGGATGGCGGTGGAGAGGCGCGGCTCGGTGCGGCGTACTGTCCCGCAAATTCAGCTAAACGCGGCCATCGGTTCTTCGATGCGCGCGGAGCCGCGGTTCTGATTACTGAAGAGGGCCTCAGGGTCCTCTACTGGTGTTTCGCTGAGTTCGCGGAATGTCGTGACAAGGCTATGCCAGGAAGCGGACCACCTCGTCTCCCTTAATCGGGCACCAGTGGCGTCGGTAATTCGCAGGACGCCGGTGTCAGGGAAGAATGTGAGCGTGACGGCGATGCCGTCAATGACGCAGGTTGCGGTACACGATTTCGTTGCCAGCATGTGAGTCTCCAGTGGGGTACGCGGTGTGGGCGCCGCTCGGTTGACGGGCTGGCTCAATCAGGCAATGAATGTGCCCGTGACCACGCTGCCACTCGTCTCCCTGAGGGCACAAGGGTTCAATGAAGCCGGGTGCACGGCAACCGAAAGGGAAGCGATTCAGAACGCGACATAGTGTTGGGCTGCTGCCAACACCAACGCTGCAAAGTCCCAACACCAATAGCCAGTGCCAGGGGGCTGCCAAAGCCCGGTCACCCGCGCGCCACGCGAGCGTTGTCCAAACGCAAAAAAGAGAGCCCAGTCCCGTTGGGGAACGAGGCTCCGGTGGATAGGTGAGGTCGTACAGACGCGTCGATGTTTGCCGACACATTCCCATCGCTAACAATGCCGTTGCTACATCAATTGCTACTGCCCCACAACTACAGCTTGAAGCAAACCCCCACTGCCTTTAACGCATACTGTTTCAACTACGCGGTATTTCAACTCCCGACGCTTCAACTGTCTGCTGCTTCGACTGCCTGCGCTTCGACTACAACTGCTTGAATTGCTATCAATGGTACGGTATCAAACGATACTGCGGGAGAAGTCAGAAGACCGCGTGCGTGGGCTCAACGAGTCGCTCCATGGAAACAAGTTTAGGGGTGGAAACGAAAATCCGATTGAGCGACACGAGTGGCGTTCGGCGGGCAGTTCGGTGGATTGCGGGGAGGTTAGGTACCAGCGGGTGGCTTCGGGCGACCAGAAGATGTGGCGCGCGCGGTCGTGTGCCTGGCGTCGGATGAGTCGGCGCGGACGGTAGCGATGCCGTCCGGGCTGAGCATCGTCGAAAATGGACGATGCCCGGCGAACCGGGCATCGTATGCTGCAGTGACGCAGATTTTCTCTTAGACCGGCGTGATGTTTGCGGCCTGCTTGCCTTTCGGGCCCATCTTCACGTCGAAGCTGACCTTCTGGTTTTCCTGCAATGACTTGAATCCCGCTGCCCTGATTTCCGAGAAGTGGGCAAACAAGTCCGCACCGCCATCGTCCGGCGTGATAAAGCCGAAGCCTTTCGCGTCGTTGAACCACTTTACTGTGCCTGTTTCCATCATTCAATCCAACAAAGTGTAAAGAGCGCACCGAATTCCGTACGCCTGAATCTTGTACATATTGCAACAGCGGAAGTTACTGCCCGGCGCTCAACCACAGTGTTGAAACCGCTATCCAAGACTCCGACACCGAATTTGTAGCCGATTGCGGAGTACGGGTCAATTCGGGCGGCGGTCTCAAATGTGAGGTGCAACACCTTGTCTCGTATAAAGTGTCGCGATGCAAGAAAAGACGCACTATCAGCACGCCCGATGATTCAGGACTGCGTTCCCGTTGTTTGGTAAGCCGTGTGGGGTTTGTCCAGACGAAGTATGTTACTGCGACTCGAGAGCGTCGAGTCGCGCTTGCGCAATCTCGCCCGGGTGTTCGCAGTGGTACGCGTCGAACAACTGTGAGCACAGCTCAGCAAGCGAAGCGAGGTCCACGGCCTGGTCTGCGTGCTCGACCTCGCCTGCGTTGAGTACGTCATCGAGAACCGGAGCGAGACGGCGCAGTCGCACAAACATGGCGGCGTCTAGTTTCATGTTGGACCTCCTGTGGCCAGACGGTGGAGCACACCCTGAGTCGACCAGCCCCAAAGCGATGTTTCTCCTTCATTTGCCTGGCTCGTTCAATATGCCGGTTGTCGCTGCAACGAATTTCATGATGTCTTTCACCAGAATGCGGGCACACGATGCAGGACCGGCATGGGCCGGCACCGCGCTAGTCCGCAAGACCGTGTCCCAATCCTACGCTCTATCAGCTTTCCTGGCGCTAACACGCCGGTTACGGTTCCTGCTGCCTGGCGCGCCGATGTGAACTGGCCTCAGCCAACGCCCTCGCACGCACACTTCTAGTGCAGCCGAGAGCCTGTTTCGGGACCGGGCAGGAGGTAGATTTCCGCCGACGAGCGGCGCGTCTCGTCGCGACGGATGTCTTTCGGCGAGGCCGACTCAGCGGCGGCTTCCTCCGCCGCCTGGCGCATCGTGTTGCGGGTGGCGACCGCCCGGAGCGTCCTGCATTCATGGGCACGCTTGATATCGGACAGCAACCGTACGAGATGTCGCGTCGTGGTTCTCATCTCTTCCTCCTGCCGCAGTGCACAACAGACTTGAGAAACTACTTGAACCTTAGAGTGTGAAGGGCTGCCTCGCAAGGAGATGGACGATTTCACCGCACACGTTCATGAAAATAGCAACAGCGCAGCAACACACATGCCCGGACGGGGGCAACCCAGCGGCAGAGGTCACATTTTGGCTTCATCGAGATGTGGCTGACCCATCAGGCAAAGGCGAGCCGGATTCGTCGTCTGTCCGAAAACGAACGTGGGTCGGTTCGCCGCAATCCCGCATGAACAAAACAGACTGACGCCGGCGTCGGCCGTTGAAAGCCGCTTAAATGTTGCAGCGCACACATGCATAATTGTTAAATCGGGGCGAGAGGGTATACGCTTAAGGACCTTCCCTGCGAGAAGCTCATGGACGTGCCTACTCTCCTGGACTGCAACGGATTGCTGGCGGTATGGCGTCGCCTGACTGCGAGGGCGGAATTTGGTCAGCGGGAACCGTACGAGTTGGACGAGCGCGGTAAGGTGGTGATGAATTCGCTCCCGTCGGCGAGGCGCCAGATAGTGCTCACTGATATTTTCTGTCATGTGACCGAGCAGATTGGCCATCTTGCTGTCATGTCGGTACCCGTCGCCACACCCTCGTTTGGCATCAGGGTCCCGGACGTCGTATGGATGCCATGCGACAAGTGGGAGGGTTTCGACCGCGACGACCCCGTGCCGTTCGTACCCGACCTTTGTGTTGAGGTGCTTCTCGATAGCGACAGAACACAGGACATAGACCGAAGGGTTAAAAGCTATCTGGAAGGCGGTGCCGCCGAAGTCATTGTTGTCGGCCAGCGCGGGCAGGTTGAATTCTGGGGAGCCACGGGCCGGCGACAAGCTTCAATGTTCGGGATAACGCTATCGCTTGACCGCATGTATTTCGAAGAAGGTGATGTGTCCTCCATTTTCAGCGTTCGTTGTTGAGAACGTATCATTCGCATGAGGTCCACACAGGGCGAACGTCACCAGCATTTCAACACGGCGAGTTGTTCGCTCGAATACTTCGCGCAACCATCGCTCGACAAGGCTGTAGAGCGGGCGGTCGTCGTTAATGTAGCGCCCCGCGCAGGAGCTTGGAAACGGACACGCCTCCGGATGTCTCGCTCTGGCTCTCCAAAGCTGCAAGCGTGGCCAGTCGGCTAGCGCGTTTCGTGAGACGAGACCTCTTCTGGACTTTCATAGATGTACGTAGCGACGCTGCGCCGCTGCGGCGCATTCCCCAATTTCATCCGAAGGAAACTGCTTGTCGTGTATCGGGTCACGTCCGGGTAATATCGGGCGACGAGGCCAGTCACCATTTCGGAATAGGCATCGATGAGTTCAGGCGCTATCGGGAAATTGTCGTAGTTGACGATTGCGTGAGGCTTGACCTTGAGGCCGGACAGCGCCCGCTCGACCTCGACACGAACTGCTTCGACATCGTTCACCGTCGTTACCTTGTGGCCTTCGAAGTTAATAAAGAGCATGTTCTTGTCTGCGTCGTAGCTGAACCGCTCACTGAGTTTCAGTCTCAGCAGCATTGCCCGCAAACCCATCGGTCTGTTCTCGAAAATGCGGGCGTCCATCAGACGCGGCGGCGACTTGATGACTGGAGCGAAACCCATCTGCGAAACGATATCTCGCTGCAAGTCAACGCCGGGGGCGATTTCGATGAGTTCGAGCCCCTCACGCGTCAGGGTAAAGACGCATCGCTCGGTGATGTAGAGCACAGGCTGCTGACGCTCGTTGGCGTGACGACCCCCGAAAGTTCGATGTTCGACTGCGTCTACGAACTTTTGACAGATGCCATCCTGGATTATCTGCAGACGCCCGTCTTTGATAGTCACTTCGAGCTTGCCGGTATTGAACGTTCCGACAAAAACAACTTTCTTCGCCGCCTGTGAGATGTTAATGAAACCGCCAGCGCCGGCGAGCTTCGGCCCGAATTTGCTCACGTTGAGATTGCCTTCGCGGTCGACTTGCGCAAGTCCGAGAAATGCAATGTCCAGACCGCCGCCGTCATAGAAGTCGAACTGGTAGGGCTGGTCAATGATGGCGTCGGTATTGGTCGCGGCGCCGAAATTCAAGCCCCCGGCAGGGATGCCGCCGATGACGCCCGGCTCGGTTGTCATCGTAAAGAGGTCGCAGACATTCTCTTCGTTCGCGACGCTCGCAATCCCTTCGGGCATGCCAATCCCGAGGTTCACCACGCTATTGGCCATCAGTTCGAACGAAGCGCGCCGTGCAATGACTTTTCGCTCGGTCAGAGCCATAGACGGAATCGAACTTGTCGCAATGTCAAGCTCGCTAGCGAAGCCTGGACTGTACGATTCGGCGAAAGTTTGCCAGTGGTTCTCCGGTTTTGCGACTACGAAGCAATCGACCAGAATTCCAGGTATCTTGACCTGTCGGGGATTCAGCGTGCCTGACTCGGCAATACGCTCCACCTGAACTATCACAATGCCAACCACCACGATGGGTCAGTGCAATTAGCATTTTGATGGTTGCGCAGGTTCCGCAGGGAACGAGGAATCAACTCGAAAAATTGCCACGGTGTCGACGTCTCCTTCACGAAGTCATCGAAACGCGTCAGGAATTTCTGCGGCGTCAGTTCGATTGGCAAAAATTCGAAGGACAAAAAGAGGGCAAAGACGAAGTGTCGATGGAATAGAGTCCACAGTTTTAGATTCAGGCGTCACGCATAGAGTGGATTCACGCGCGCCTCTGCGTGCCCATTGATACGCGTTACTGATGTGTTTTAGCAGAGACGGGTAGTTTCCTCCACTCATTCTCGGGAAAACGTCATGGCGCTTACTTTGAAACCTCTGCTAGAAGGAGAAACGCTCTCAAGCAATCTCAGTCGATATGCAGTTGAAGTTGGACTGCAAACGTTCTACCCTATATTTAGGCTGATTTTTGGAAAAAGCTGCTCATTGAGTGACAAAATCCTGCCTAGAGGAGTCGGGCTTCTATGTGAGGCTGCCAAGGATTATTGGCGTATAGCGCCAATCGATTGTTTGAGGTGTCATACTCCGTTCAACTACTATCTATTGTTCGCAGAGAAGCATGTGCGCGATGCAGAGGCTGAACGCATGTTGGCTCCGCCTGGCACAGTGAGGCGGGCCCTGAAGGCGAACCAATTGCGCCGCGAGGAAAAATCAGGCGTGCGCTATTGCGACGAGTGTGTTTCTGCTTGCCGGCAAGCAGGTGTCGAACCGTATTTTCAAGTCATCCATCAACTGCCTGGCGTGTATGTGTGCCCCGAACACGCTCTTCCGTTAAGGGTCTCTCCCTTGGCGGATGACTTTGACCTCTCCACTAAACCGGTGACCTGCGCAGCGCTCGCCTCGCCCAATGACGCGCCTGTCATGAACGGCGTTGCGGCGCTTGAGCTTCAGGCAATAAGGGACGTTGCAAGGCGCAGCGCGCACGGACAGTTGACGGGGGGCGAAATGTTCAAAGGCTTCCCGTACCATGAAGTGTTGAAGCAGGCAGGATTCGTCTCGAAAGCCGGGCATATCAAGAAACTAGCCTTGGCATCGGGCTGTGTTGAGTATTTCGGAGAGGCCTATTGCAGCAAGACTGGTCTGGACTTTGACTATCTGGAGACTGCGTTTTGGGGTACCGGGCAAATCGAAAAAGGGTGTCCCTTCAAGTATCTGGCGGTCCAGTCGTTTCTTGCTTACCGCATATCTCAGCCAGGTATCTTTGTTCCTAGCATTGGAGTCGCAGGGCAGAGACGGAGCCAGGGAGCGGTTGATGAACCTCCGCTGCGCTCAAGAAGTCATGCCAAGGAGGTAACCTATGCAGAGGAACCCGAAAGAATCGCGGCCCTCATTCCTTGCGCCGGTGCGTTCCATCACCGGCATGACGAATATGAGCAAATGAAGCGTTCAGCCGACGGAGTCAAGATTTTACTGACCTGCTCGTGCGGCATGTCGACGAGCTGCCAAACCTATGAGAACGGTGAGACCAAAGTAGAAATTGTGCGATATGGCGAAAGGTACAGGCGGGCGTTCCGTGAACTCATATCCAGCGGTATTTCGGCAACCGCGGCGGTGCGCCAGCTAGGAATGAACCCACGCATGGGTTGGATGTGGAAGAACTTGCGCCCAACGCGTGAGGACTCAGAGAGAGTCTCTGTTTTAGAACGGGATTCACTCCGTGCGAGTTGGCGCGCCAGTCTGAGTGCGGCACCGGCCGGAAGTAAGCTGAAAAGCGCGATTGGTGCCAATGGGCGTGTGTATCGAACATTGCAAATGCATGACAACGTCTGGCTTCAGCAGCTCAACAGGCGTTACGACTGGCGTTATTCGAAGAGAGCAAGCTTGGCCCCATCGTATGTCGTTCAGCTGGATGCGGCTTGTGCTGTGCTCGATGCCTCGCCGCAGCCCGTTTGGAAGAACCGAAAGGCGATTTTGGCGGCCGCCGGTCTCACAAGATTTAGAGTCAAGCACGCTCCTGGCTGCCAGCAGCATCTGGACCGAATTGTTGAGCGTCGCTCAGATTACGTTGACCGTTTGCTCGAATTCTGGCTCCAGCGTTTGTCAGACCGACAACCTCTGTCCCTTCCCAAATTGTTGCGTCATTGCGGCCTCCAACACAAGTCGTTGACCGAAATGCAAAGGCGCAATGTCGAGCGGCGTTTGTCTTCATCTGCTCAGTCTCGCTCACCGGCCTGGCGCGGATAGTCTGACATCCACCAGGCTTGACGATTGAGGCAATCTATTAAATTGGTGCGGCGCACAATTATCGGTTGCGTCCCTTATAAATGAATTGACCTATGGCCCTTGAGGGGCGGGCTTGGAGCACACTTTGCGTGCGTAAGACGATGGCTCTGGGTGTCGTCCGGTGTCTTTAATGCAAACTTTAATCGGTCAGACGTTGCGTTCCCGGACGCTCGGAAGCGGCTGGCTGCGAGATTTGCGAGCACACTTTGTTGCCGGCGATTACGTCCTTCGGTATCTGGCGGCGTATATGGCCGCGCGGCAGCGGCGGAAATCGTGTCGTTTCGCGCCGGCGGGGGCACGCGTGAGGTTGCGGGCAACGCGATAGCGCTGCCGCTACGCATCGGGCGCTTCAGCGCGCCAGCAGCGCGACGGTCGTAATCCCGAGCACGGTCATCACCAGCGACGCCCCCACGTGAATCACGATCTCGCCGGCGGCCCAGCCGAGCCGTCCGTCCTGCAAGCGCTGCACGACTTCCGCGGAAAAGGTCGAGAAGGTCGACAGGCCGCCCATCAGGCCGGTAATGACGAAGAGCCGCCATTCCGGCGCGATCTGTGGCGCCCGCGCGAAACCCGCGACGGCGACGCCGATGATGTAGCCGGCAATCACGTTGGCGGCGAAGGTGCCGAGCGGCAAGCCGGCAAATATGCCGTTCAGACGGATGCCGAGGAACCAGCGGAACAGCGAGCCGAGCGCGCCGCCGATGCCGACCGCAAGAATGGACAGATACATATCGATAAGACCTGGCAGCAGTGTCGAATGGTCGTCGGAGCGGGTAGTGCGCGCCGGCCGCCGCTTCCGCGCGGCCAGCGGGGGCGAAGCGGGGCGTGGTCACCCCGCTGCCGGTGCCTTGCCGGCCTCGAAGCAGTCGAGAAGCAGTCGAGGCACAGGCGACGAAGCCGCTCCGGCGCGCAAGTCTATCATCGGCACGGCGCCCGCTGCAGGGACCGCGCGCCGGGTCGCGGAGGCGATATCGATAATCAGCCGACGCTTTCGCGCTCCGGGGTCGCCGAAATCTTGTGGATCGACAGATCCGCGCCGTTGTATTCGTCTTCCTGGTCGAGCCGCAGGCCCACCGTCAGGCGAATCGCGCCGTACACGAGCGTGCCGCCGAGCGACGCGACCGCGATGCCGCCCAGCGTGCCGATCAGTTGCGCGCCGAACGACACGCCGCCCAGCCCGCCGAGCGCGTGCAAGCCGAAGATGCCCGCCGCCAGCCCGCCCCACGCGCCGCACAGGCCGTGCAGCGGCCACACGCCGAGCACGTCGTCGACGCGCCAGCGGTTCTGCACGCAGGTGAACATGTAGACGAACAGCACGCCGGCGATGCCGCCGGTCACCAGCGCGCCGAGCGGATGCATCACATCGGAGCCGGCGCATACCGCGACCAGCCCGGCGAGCGGCCCGTTGTACGTGAAGCCGGGGTCGTTGCGGCCCGCGAGCCACGCCGTCAGCGTGCCGCCGACCATCGCCATCAGCGAATTGACCGCGACCAGACCGCTGATCTTGTCGATGGTCTGCGCGCTCATCACGTTGAAACCGAACCAGCCGACCGCCAGCACCCATGCGCCCAGCGCCAGGAACGGGATATTCGACGGCGGATGCGCGGCGATGCCGCCGTCGCGGTGATAGCGGCCGTGGCGCGCGCCGAGCAGCAGCACGGCCGGCAACGCGACCCAGCCGCCGAACGCATGCACCACCACGGAGCCCGCGAAGTCGTGAAACGGCACGCCGAACAATTGGGTAAGCCACGTCTGGATGCCGAAGCGGCCGTTCCACGCGATCCCTTCGAAGAACGGGTAGATGAAGCCGACCAGCACGAAGGTCGCGAATAGTTGTGGGTTGAATTTCGAGCGCTCGGCGATGCCGCCCGAAACGATCGCCGGAATCGCCGCGGCGAAGGTCAGCAGGAAAAAGAAGCGCACCAGCGCATAGCCGTTGTGCGCGGCCAGCGACTCGGCGCCGCCGAAAAACTGCACGCCGTAGGCGATGGTGTAGCCGATGAAGAAATACGCGATCGTCGAGACCGAGAAGTCCACCAGAATCTTGACCAGCGCGTTGACCTGGTTCTTTTTGCGTACCGTACCGAGTTCGAGAAACGCGAAGCCCGCATGCATGGCGAGCACCATTGCGGCGCCCAACAACAGGAAGAGGGTATCGGTGCCGGTTTTCAAACTTTCCATCGATGTGTCCCGTTTATGCCAAAAAAGCGGGCAGTGAATGCAAGAAGCGGGCCAAACTTGTGCCTGAAGCGTCGATTCGGTGCAAAACTGCACCGGAATGCGCTTTGTTGTGGCTGCTACACTGTGCTGCCGGCTGCACGGTAAGCGCCTTTAATCACAAATTAAGCACAATAAAAGTGCATATCGGTATCGTGGTGGTCAGAATGATCCAAGTTTGGGCAATTTATTCGATTTGATTTACGTTTTAATTCAAATTCCTGAAGGCGAGAATGCTCATTTTCGGAGCACGGTCTCCACCATTACTTGAAGAACCGCCGTCACGCCGCGCTCTGCCTTTGTCTTCGCGTTAAAACGCCGACATAATGTGCCGTCCCCGCGCATCAGCTGCCGGGCCACCGAACTCCAATGCGCACGCATGAGACTGACCACCAAAGGCTTGCTGCTGATCGCGATTCCGGCCCTCTTCGAACTGGCGCTCCTGTCCGGACTGGTCAAGGCGCAGGCGGATGCGACGCAAGCGGAGCAATGGGCCGTCCATAGCGAAGAAGTGCTGCGCCAGACCACCGCGATTCTCGAACCGGTGCTCGACGAATCGGTGCGTCTGCGTGGTGCGGTGCTCGTCGGCGATATCCGCTTCGCCACACCTGTCACGCTGTGGATGGACGTCGACCGGCGCATCGATCAACTGGCCGAACTGGTTGCCGACAACCCGGCGCAAGTCGAGCGCGTGGTTCAGCTGCGCCAGGCTGTACAGGCGTATCGCCAGTGGTCGGATCGCATGCAGGACATGCTGCGTTCGGGGCGGCGGCGCGATGTCGTCGAGCGGTTCCGCGATCTCGCGGCGGCCGACGTGCTCGATCGTTTCCGCCAGCAGGTTGTGGCGTTCCAGACCGAAGAGCGGCGCCTCGACACGGAGCGCTCGAATGCCGCCGACGCCGCGCGCGAACGGCAGCAGATACTGGTGGTCGCCGCGGTGTTCGGCTCCTTGCTGTTTGTCGCGCTCGCGGTCTGGCTCTTTACGCGCGGCGTGCGCGGCCGTCTCGCGCTGCTGTCCGACAACGCCGGGCGCCTTGCGGGAAATGAGCCGCTCGCGCCGCTCGGCCCAGGCACCGACGAGATTGCCCGGCTCGATCTGACCTTGCACGAAACCAGCCGGCGTCTACTCGAAGCCGAGCGCTTCCAGGCGCGCTTCCAGTCCGATCTCACGCGCCGCACCGGTGAGCTCGCGCGCATCAACGAGACCTTGCGGCAGCAGACCCAGGAAAACGAAATGTTCATTTACAGCGTGTCGCACGATCTGCGCGCGCCGCTAGTGAATCTGCAGGGATTTTCTAAAGAACTGATTCGCGCCTGCGACGAGTTGCGCGCGGCGGTGCGCGAGTCGTCGCTCACGGCCGAGACCCGGCAGCGCATCGAACGGGTGGTCGACGAGGATATCGGCGAAGCGCTGCACTACTTGCAGACGGCCGTGCTGCGCGCATCGCACATCATCGACGCGCTGCTGCGGCTCTCGCGCGTCGGCCGCGTCGAGTACCGGCAGCAGAAGGTCGAGGTGCGTGACATCGTGCCCCGTGTGGTCGATGCGATGCAGGCGTCGATCCGGGCGCGCCGCGCCCGCGTCATCGTCGATGAATTGCCGGCGGTGTGGGGCGACCCGACCGCGCTCGAACAGGTGTTCGCGAATCTGGTCGGCAATGCGGTCAATTATCTGGACCCGTCGCGCGAAGGCCGCATCGAGATCGGCACGACGCCGGCGCCGCCGGGCGTGCACTCGCTACGGATTTTCTATGTGCGGGACAACGGTCTGGGCATTCCGGCCGTCGCGTTGCCGCGGCTATTTAACGCGTTTCAGCGGCTGCACGGCAATGTGGCAGCGGGCGAGGGGATCGGCCTCGCGCTGGTTCGGCGCGTGGTGGAGCGGCACGGCGGGCGCGTGTGGGCGGAGTCGAAAGAAGCTCAGGGGACGACCTTTTATCTGTCATTGCCCGAGGCCGAGGCGCGGGCGGCGCACCTGGCTGCCGAGGCGGCGCAGGCCACGCTCGAAGCGGGTGGTCTTGACGAAGTTCGCGATGCGCGGGAGATGCGTGATGGTCGCGGTGGGCGTGATCCAAGTGGTGGCGGCAGCGCCGCTGCGCCCACCGCCAATGCGGCGCAGAGCGTCAGCACGCGGTAAACAGGAGGCGCGGTTTGAGCAGCTTGCTCGCGCGAATCGACCAGTAGCAGCTGCAGCCGATGAGGATAACGACACCCGTGAGCGCCTCCAGCGGCGCGGGGCGCAAGCCGGGCAGGCCGTCGAGCGCGAACAGGCCGTGCGCGAGGATTAGCAGCGCCGCCCACAGCGAGCACGCGGCTTGCACCAGCAGACGCGTGCCGGCAAGACGGCGCGCGCGGTTTTCCAGCGACCAGTTGGCCGGCGTGCGCGTACAGAAAAAAGCAATTGCCATCAGCGTGACGGCGAGGATAACGATCCAATCAGTCAGTTCCATCGAAACAGGCTCCCAAGTCAACTGGCGACTATAGGAGAGCCTTCCGCTGCAAACTATCGGACTAATCTCAAATGCTGATGGGATTGGCGAGCGCACGTTGTCGCGAGGACAAGGCGCCCGCCGTGGTATCAGAGTTCGATGCGGGTGCCGAGCAGCACGAGGAATTGACGCAGCCACTCGGGATGAGCGGGCCACGCGGGCGCGGTGACGAAATTGGCGTCGGTGATTGCGGCGTCGATCGGAATGTCGGCGTATTCGCCGCCGGCCAGCTTCACTTCGGGCGCGCAGGCCGGGTAGGCGGAAATGCGCTTGCCGCGGATCACGTCGGCGGCGGCCAGCAGCTGTGCGGCATGACAGATCGCCGCGATCGGCTTGCCCGCTTCGGCGAATTGCCGCACGAGTTCGATCACTTTATGGTTGAGCCGCAAATACTCCGGCGCGCGGCCGCCGGCGATCGCTAGCGCGTCGTACTGGCGGGCATCGGCGTCGTCGAAGGACGCGTTGAGCGTGAATTGATGACCCGGCTTTTCGGTGTAGGTCTGGTCGCCTTCAAAATCATGGATCGCGGTCTTGATGCGATCGCCTGCCTTCTTGTTCGGACACACCGCGTCGACGACATGGCCGACTGCCTGCAGCGCCTGAAACGGCACCATCGTTTCGTAATCCTCGGCGAAGTCGCCGGTCAGGAACAGGATCTTCTTTGCTGCCATCGTATGCCTCCAATTGATCGACGGAATACATTGAACGCGTATTTACGTTCAGGCAGTCTACTCCAACGCGTTTGACAGAACCGCGACGGATCACGCGGCGGCTAGTGCGACGGCTCTTGCATTTGACCTGTCGAATGGCGCAAGCCTTCGCCACGAGGCGCTTGCGCGGGCTTTCGGGTGCTCGCCGGGGAGACCGTGCAGCGCAACGGCGTATCATGGGCGCGTTTTCGCATGCAGAAGCCGCTTGACGCGGCTCATACTCAAACATGATTTCATCGATTCGTTCGCCGTTGCTGCGTCGTGCCGCTTTTGTCGTTCTCGCGTTGAGCGGCCTGGCTGCTTGTCAGAAGAATGATGCGTCGGCAGGGCAGGTCGCCGGCAAGCTCAACGACGTCGCGCAAGCCGCCGGTCAGAAGCTCGATCAGGCGGCCAGCTATGTCGGCCAGCAAGTCGACGCGACCAGCTCCGTCGCCCAGCAGAACCTCGACTCGGCCTCCGCGCCGTCGATCAAGATCGATCCGGCGTCGCTCGCTTCAAGCGCGCAAGCCAATCTGCAAGGCGCGGCGAGCGCGGCCAACGCGCAGCTTGGCAAGGCTGCTTCGCTGACCGGTCAGGGGCTGGAGACGGCAGGGCGCAAGCTGCAGGAATGGTCGGCGCAGAATACGGCGGCGTCGGCGAACGCTTCGACTTCTTCGTCGGCTTCGAGCGATTCCAGCGATGCGCAAAAGCAGATGGATAAGTAATGCGCCGGCGAGCCCGCTCGAGGGTTTGAGGACGGTTTGACAAGCGGATTAAATGTAATTACTATGGTTACACATTGTCGTTGGCGGGCAGGTTTGCTGTGAATACGAGTAGCCGGTTTGCGTTTGCGGTGCACGTGCTCGCGCTGCTGTCGTTGCAGGAAGGCGTGCCGTTATCGTCGGAGATGATCGCGGGCAGCGTGAATACGAATCCCGCGCTGATCCGGCGGCTGTTGACCATGCTGGCCGAAGCGGGTCTCACCAGCTCGCAACTCGGCGCGGGTGGCGGCGCGCTGCTGGCTCGGGCGCCGGAGGACATCACCTTGCTCGAGGTGTACCGCGCGGTGGACGACGCGCAATTGTTCGCGCTGCATCGCGAGGAGCCGAATCCGGCGTGCATGGTCGGGCGTAATATTCAGGTTGTGCTGCGCGACATCATCGACGAAGCACAGCAGGCAATGGAGACATCGCTTGCCGGACGCACGCTTGCCGATGCCACCGCAGACGTAGTGCGTGCCGAACGGGCGCGCGAGCACAAGCGGCGCCCGCACGGGTGACGCGACAAGGAAGCTGTACGGGAGGGCGCGTGTCGAGTAGTCAAGACACGCGCGCCTGATAACGGACGGGGCCGGGGCCCCTCTTTTTTCCACGCTATATGTAATTAACGCGGTTACATATAAGCTAATGACAGGAGCATCGAAATGAGCAAACAGTTGAGAATCGCATTGTTTGGCGCCACCGGTATGATTGGTTCGCGGATCGCCGCGGAAGCCGCCCGGCGCGGCCATCAGGTGACGGCGCTGGCGCGCAATCCGGCACGCGTGCCCACCGACGTGGCGAATCTGCATGCTGCCAAGGCGGATCTGCTCGACGCCGCCAGCGTCGGCGCCGCGGTGCGCGGTCACGATGTGGTGGCCAGCGCCTACGCGCCGCCGCATGGCGATGTTGCGGCACTGACGAAAGCGACCCACGCGCTCGTCGAAGGCACGCGCGCCGCCGGCCTGAAGCGCCTTGTGGTGGTGGGCGGCGCGGGTTCGCTTGAAGTGGCGCCGGGCAAGCAACTGGTCGATACGGACAGTTTTCCCGAAGCCTACAAGGCGGTCGCGCTCGCGCACCGCGACGCGTTCAACTACTACCGCAGCGTGGCCGACCTCGACTGGACTTTCTTAGCCCCCGCCGCGCTGATCGCTCCGGGCGAGCGCACCGGCAAGTTCCGCACCGGCACGAACACGTTGCTGGCCGACGCCGAAGGCAACAGCCGCATTTCCGCGGAAGACTACGCGATCGCCTTCGTCGATGAACTGGAACAGGGACGTTTCATTCGTCAGATCGCGACGGTGGCTTATTGAGCATAGCGGGAGCGCCATCACGCATGCGCCCTGCATGCGCGTGGTAACAGGCGTGCCGTGGATGTGAGAACCAGCCCGGCCTCACATTCCGGGCACGCGCAAGCGTCCTAACATTCGGTTACGCATGTTCGGTCGCTAGCGGTGCAACTGCGGCTACACTGGCGTCTCCCGTTTTCTTACGGATCGCCATGCAGTCATGTCCATTGCGGCGTGAGTCCGGGGCTGCGCCGTTCAACGGCGGGCAGCCGGCGACTCGCGCCGCCTTTCAATTTCCTTTTAGTCATGCCCAAGGCGGCGCTCGCCGCAGCGTTCGCGCGCGCGTGGCGGCGTGGCTCGGCGCGTGGTCGGCCATTGTCTGCCTCGCGCTGCTGCTATGCCTGGGATGGATGCCCGCCAACGCGCAGGCCGCCGGTAGCACCCCGGTCATTCCGGCGTTGCAGAGCCTGATCAATAGCGCGACGGCGACGCCCGCAGCGGCCTCCGGCGCCTCGGCGGCAGAGGCGGCCTCCGCGCCGTCGCCCGCCAGCCAGGCGGAACTGGCACGCTCGCTCGACAGCGTGATCGCCACGCTCGACAACGACCGTCAGCGCACCGCGCTCGTCGCGCAACTCAAGAAGCTGCGGGACGTGTCGCAGAACGTCGCACCGCCGGCGCCCGCGCAACCGAGTCCCGGCTTGCTGGGCGCGATTGCGTCGGGCATCGCGTCGTTCGAATCCGGCGTGCATCAGGGCCGCTCGCCCGTGCACTACTGGGCCGGACGCTTCAATGCGGCCGGCAACGAGCTGTATACGATCATTTCGGGCCAGGGGCAGGAGCGCCTCGGCCACATCGTGTTGTCGATGTTCGCGATGCTGGCCGGCTGGGGCGCCTGCGCCGGCGCCCTGATCTATCTGCAACATCGTTTGTACCGGCGCTTCGGCATCATCATGGGACTCAACCCGAATCCCACCACGCGCGAGTTGCTGATTTTCGCGCTGCGCCGCGTGGGGCCCTGGATCGTCGCGTTTCTCGCGGCGCTCCTGTTCGTGCACGCGATGCCCGATGCGCTTGGCCGCACGCTAGGCATGGTAGTCGCCTATGCGATCGTCGCGGGCGCGGTGTTTTCGGCGATCTGTCTGATCATGTTTTCGCTGTTCGGCTCGGGGCATCGGCGGGTCGCGGTGCATCTGCTGATCGATCACGCGCGGCGCTTGCTGTTCGTGGTCGGCGTGTGTGGCGCGCTCGGCGATGCGGCCGTGAATTACGACGTCGCGCATCAACTCGGATCGAACCTTGCCGCCCTGATTTCGACCGTGGCCAACATGACGGCCGCCGTGCTGACCGCGTATTTCGCGGTGGCGTTCCGCCGCCCGGTCGCGCATCTGATCCGCAACCGGGCCTACGAGCAGCGCAACGATCATAAGGCCGCGACCGACGCGTTCGACGTGCTCGCGTCACTATGGCACGTGCCGGTGCTGGTACTCGCGACGGCCTCGGTGGTTGCCACGCTCGGCGGCTCGGGCACCAGCGAAAACGTGCTGCAGATTTCTCTGGTGACCGCGCTGTTGCTGGTGCTGGCCTTTTTCCTGTCGGCCATCGTGCTGCGCATGACGCGCCCGCGCAGTCCGCGTGCACGCCGCCGCTCGCCGTATCTGACGCGCTTGCTGCGCTTTTCCGGCACGTTGCTGACGCTCTTCATCTGGCTGTTTTTCTTCGAACTGGCGGCGCGTTTGTGGGGTTTGTCGCTCGCGGCGGTGGTCGAGAAAAACGTCGCGGCGCGCGGCATTGCGCACGCTGTGACGGCGATCATCGCGACGGTGTTCATAGCGTGGCTGTTGTGGATTCTGGTCGACACGGCGATTACTGAAGCGCTCAACCCGGGCAGCCTGCGCAACAAGTCGCGTAATCCGAGCATGCGCGCGCGCACGATGTTGCCGCTGGTGCGCAACGTGCTGCTGGTGTCGATCATGACGATCGCCGGGATCGTCACCGCGGCCAACCTCGGCATCAACGTGACGCCGCTGCTGGCCGGCGCGGGCGTGATCGGTCTGGCGATCGGTTTCGGCGCGCAGTCGCTCGTGACCGACCTGATCACGGGCCTCTTCATCATCCTCGAAGACACGATTTCAGTCGGCGACTGGATCGACGTCGACGGTGGCCACGCGGGCACCGTCGAGCATCTGTCGATCCGTACCGTGCGGCTGCGCGACGGGCAGGGCGCGATTCACGCGATCCCGTTCTCGCAGATCAAGATCGTGAAGAACCTGTCGCGCGATTTCGCCTATGCGGTGTTCGAAGTGCGGATGGGCTTCTCGACCGACGTCGATCAGATCACGCAACTGATCCGTGAAGTCGGCGCCGATCTGATGGCCGACTTCCGTTACCGGCGCGAAATGCTCGGGCCGATCGAGGTGTGGGGACTGGACCGTTTCGATCCGAACTGGATGGTCGTGAAAGGGCAGATCAAGACGCGGCCGTTGCAGCAATGGAGCGTGGCGCGGGCCTTCAATTTGCGGCTCAAACGCAAGATGGACGAAGCCGGCATTGAGATTCCGGTGCCGCAGATGCGTGTGTACACATCGTCGAAGGATAACGAAGGGCAAGCGCTGCCGGACGACGACCTTCCCGGGTCCGGCGCGCATGGCCACGCGCAGGCGCATGCTGATACGGCCTCATCGGTACGGGCCGCTCATGCGGTTGCCGCGGTGGTGCGCGATGTCTCGCACGAACCGCGTCCTGCGCCGCCGCCGACTGGACAGACTGCGCCGATCCCGCCTCAAATACCCACGGCAGGCGAACCAGGCGGCAAAAGCTGATTGGATGACGAGCGGGTCGGCCAAGGCTAGGGCCTCGGCCCGCCATCGCCATGCGAAATGAGCGCGCCTAGGCGAGCGCTGGCGCTTCGGCCGCACGCACCACGTCGTTGACATGCGTGGCGATCTGCGTGCCCGGGACCCCGTAGATATGCAGTGAGACAGCGGGCTCGCTGCTGCAATTGCCCAGCCGATGAATGCCGCCGCGGCCGCCGCGCACGAACGACACGGCGCCGCTGTTGCGCGCTTGCGTACGCGTGGGGCTCGCGCAGTGCTGCGCGCCGTTCCATTCGAATACCGTTTCGCTCAGCGTGCCGTCCAGCACCGCATAGCCGCACCACGTGTGATGCCCATGCACGGGGCTCGCCTGATGTGGCAGCCAGACCAGTGCGGCAATTGCATAGCGGCCCTGCGGATCGGCGGCTAACAGATGACGCCGATAGTTTTCGGCCGAACCTTCGCGTTGCGCAGGCGTGAGCAGCGCGGGATTCGCCGCGGCGTCCGCGAGCGCGACGCGCATGGCGCGGGCGAAAAAGGCGGAGTCCGACGGCTCGGGAAATTTCGCGCAGGCTTCGAAGATCGCGTCGAGCGCGTCGCACAGGTGCGCGACCGGCGCGCTTCGTTGCGCGCGTGATGACGCTTCATTCGGCTCGGCAAGCTGCGCGCCGCTGACGGATGGGCAGTCGAAAGGTGTCGGACGGAGGACTTGGTTCATGATGGCTGTGCAGCGGGCGGCTGCTTTTTCGATATTTTTGGATAGCTACATTTATACCTGTTTGTCTGGAGAAAGAGTTTCCATATAATTCCCCTCAGATTCTTAAAAGTAGAATAATTTTCTATGAGGGTGAATTGATGGGAATGGATATCATCGATCGGAAGCTGCTCGAACTGCTGCAGGAAGACGCGACCCTGCCGATCGCCGAGTTGGCGCAACGCGTGAACCTGTCGCAAACGCCTTGCTGGAAGCGGCTGCAACGTCTGAAGGAGGCGGGCGTGATTCGCGCGCAGGTGGCGCTGTGCGACGCGCGCAAGCTCGGTGTGGGCACGACCGTATTTGTCGCGGTGCGGACCAACCAGCACACCGAGGCGTGGGCGCAGACTTTCACGCGTGCGGTGCAGGAGATTCCGGAAGTCGTCGAGGTATACCGGATGAGCGGTGAAACCGATTACCTGCTGCGCGTGGTGGTGTCCGATATCGACGACTACGATCGCGTCTACAAGCAGTTGATCGCCGCCGTGCCGCTGTACGACGTGAGCTCGAGTTTCGCCATGGAGCAGATCAAGTATTCGACGGCGCTGCCGGTGCGGCCGTCGGCCGTTGTGGACGGGCGCTAGCGGTGAGTTTCGGCGAGTTGCGGCGAGTTGCGGCAGTCTCGGCGCCTGGCTGCTGCAACGAGCAAGGCAAGACGGCGAATCTGCCCGCAACGCCATGCGAGCCTGTCCAATTGCAAGCCGTGTGCAAGCTCAGTGGGCGTAGAATGCCGCCTTTCCAGACATAACCGCGACTGCCTCGCGAACCGAGCCCGCCTCATGAACAATCCGCCGCGCAAGAAGAACCCGACCTTCGGCATTGCTACCTTTATTGTGGTCGCGGTGCTGCTGGTGATCGCCACGCTCTTCTATAACGCCATCACGGAAAAGCGCGATTTCGACCGCCAGAATGCTCCGGCGGCGTCGAGCGCATCGGACGCGGTGGCAGCGACAGCGGCGAGCGGCGCTTCGCAATAAAGCGCGCGAGGGCGGCGCATTGCGCCGCGGCTTGCTTCGCCGTGGCCTTCGAGAAGTCTCACTCTTCCGGCAGGCGAATCACGCTCGCATCCTTGCGAATCAGTGCCGACGCCGCGAGCATCTGCTTGCATTGATGCGCAAGCAATTTGATGTCATGCACGGCGTCCGCCGAATAGTCCGGCGATTTCTCTGCCTCGACCACCATCGCATCCAGTTCGCGCGTCAACTGTTTGATCTGCTCGCCCTGATCGGCGGGCGGCGCGTTGCCGGCCTCGGCTTCGGTCAGATTGTCGCGGACTATGCTCAGCGCGCGTTGCAGCGGTTGTAGCGAGACGCCCTCTGGGTGTTGCGCAGAGGTGCGCAGCAAGGGCGCCGCCACCGTGATCTGCGACGCCAGCACGTGGCTGCGCACCAGCAGGCCGTTCAGTTCCGGCACGAACTTCTGCGCCGACTTGGGCTCCAGCATCATGCGCTGGAACGCCTGGCCGAGATTGGCAAACGCGACATGGACGTTCTTGCGCGCGAGCCGGTAGCGATAGTCGCGATCGAGCGCAGTAGCGGCGGCTGCGGCGGCAGCAGACGTCGCGGTAGCTGGTTTGACTGTGGCGTTGCTGACGGTCGTGGTGCCTGGGTTCGTACCCGCACCGGTGCCAGCACCCACGCCCGCAACCGCCAGCGTCGGCGTGCCGAACCCGATTGCCGGGTCCGCCATCGCCGCGACCGGCGCGCGCGCGCCGGCTTCGGTCACGGTCGCTGCAACCGCGGCGGCCGGTTTGCCGCTCCACCACCAGCTCGCTTCCAGATACTGCCGGGTCGCGTTGATCATGTTGTTGACGAGCTTGCCCATCAACCGGTATTCCCAGTACGGGAACAGATGGCTTGCCGCAATCGCGATCGCGCAGCCCACCACCGTATCGATCGCCCGTTCGCCGATGATGCGCATGCTGCCCGGCGCGAGCAGATGGAACAGCAACAGCACATACGACGACGTGAACACCACGCTCGCCGTGTAGTTGAACAGCAGCAGGCTGTAGCTCATCACCATCGACGCGAACATCACCACCAGTAGAACGGCTGGCTCCTTGACGAACACCATCAGCGCAATGCTGACCGCGCAGCCGATCAGCGTGCCGATGATCCGCTGCCCGTTGCGCTGCTTGGTCAGCGAATAGCCGGGCTTCAGAATGATGACGGTGGTCATCACGATCCAGTAGGCGTTGGTGAGCGGCAGCAGACGGCCGAGCCAGAAGCCGACCGCGACGGCAATCGTCACACGCAACGCGTGACGGAAACTCGGCGAGGCCATCGTCAGATTCGAGAAGATCTGCCCGAACGGCACGCGGCGGCTCGACACGAAGCGCGTGAGCGCCTGGTCGAGGCGCAGTTCGGTTTCGGTGACGCGCGCGTCGCTCGACAGACTCTTGCGCATCTTGTCGATCAGCCGTGTCGCGCTCCAGATGCGCCGGAACGTGGCCGACACTGCCGAATAAGCCTCGGGGTTCTTGGCCGGCAGATCCTGCTTGCGCATCAACTCGATCTCGAACTCGATGGCGCGCAATTCGGCTTTCACATTGACGCGCGTACGCGGCGCCTGGTTTTGCAGCACCGCGAGCCCGATCTCTTCGAGATCGGCGGCGGCTTTGCGAACCAGATCGCGATAGAACACCAGCAGATCGGAGCCGCCGAACGTGTTGCGCACCAGCGGGTAATCGGTATGCGTGCCGACAAACAGTTCGTGCAGATCGACGGTGTTGATGAACAGATTGAACAGCATCGCGCGGCGCGGTTCGAGCCGGCCGGTTTTCAGCTTCGGCAGGTTGCGTAGCACGATGTCGCGCGCGGCATCCTGGCGATCGACCGCGGCAATCTGCTTGTCGACCAGATTGCGATAGCACTCGTCCAGATCGTTATCGAGATCGTAGAACGCGGCGCGTGCGAGCAGATAGTCGGCGCACGCGAACACGCTTTCGGCAAGCGCCTGCTGTTCGATGCGATGCATCATCCAGCGGCTCACCAAGGTCGACCAGTAGGTGTACCAGAGACCGCCCACCAGAATCCACGACGCATTGACGAGCGCCTGCATCGGCGTGAAATGCTCCTCGAGCGTCATGATCATCATGAAGAGCGTCGCGAAGCTGATCTGCGGCCAGCGGTTGCCGTACACGACGATCAAGGACAGCACGAAGGTCAACGGTACGACCGTGCACCACAGCGCCACCGAGTTGACCGTGGCGAGGCCGGTGGCGAGCGCGGCCAGGAAGCCGATTACGCTGCACGCGAGCATTTCGTTGTGCTTGTACTTGAGCGGTCCCGGCATATCGACCACGCACGCGCCGAGCGCGCCGGTCGCAATCGTGAAGCCGAGCTCCCGATCGTGAAACACGATCAGGCACAGTACAGCCGGTAACGAGACGCCGACTGCGATGCGCAGGCCGCCATAAAAGTACTGGCTATAGAGGAATTTTTTTATCTCGACCGAATAGCGCATCGACTGCCTGGATTCCATGCACAGAGAAAGCAGCGGTTGAAGGGACAGACCCAAACTGCCGTCGAGTCTAACTGATTTTGCAGGCGATCTGACCTCGTCCGCCTGCCCAGGTTCTGCCCCGGTAGCGCGTTTGTTATGCTGTCGCTTCAATGTCTGCCGTGACGCGCGTGTTCCGCTTGCGCCGCACGCTTCCCCGGAATCCATGCTCCAACTCTTCTACTCGAACCGCTACGAAACCCTTGTCGGCGCGCTGCTCGACGACCTGGCGCAAGCGCCGTCCGATCCTTGGGCCGCGCAGCCTGTCATCGTGCCGAGCGCGGCGGTGCGGCGCCGGCTCGAACTCGATATCGCGGCTCGCCAGGGTATCTGCGCAAATGTAAATTTTGGTTACCTCGCGCAATGGCTGTGGACGCAGATCGGCGGCGTGATCGAGGTGCCGAAGCATTCGCCGTTCGCGCCGGACCGGCTCGTATGGCGCTGCTACCGGTTGCTGGGGGAGGCGGATGAAGCGCTGCCGTGGAATGCATCGCCGCGTCTGCGCACGTATCTCGATGCGGCCGATGCGTCGATGCGCTACGAACTGGCGCGGCGCGTGGCCACCGTGCTCGACCACTATCTGACTTATCGCCCGGAATGGCTGCTGCAATGGCAGAAGGGCGGTTCGATCTTCGCAAGCGGCGCAGCGGACGACAACGGCCCGCGTCTGGCCGGCGCAAGCGAAGCGGCACGTGAAGACGAGCGCTGGCAAGCCGCCCTCTGGCGCGCGGCGCTCGCCGAAGTCGCGGGCGGCGCGCAAACGCCCGCGGCCGCTTTACCGCCCGCTTACCGTTTCCTCGACGAAATCCGCACGCTCGATCTTGAAGCGATCTCGAACGCGCAATGGCCCGAAGCGGTTAGCGTATTTGCATTGCCGACCATGCCGCCGCTGCACGTCGCGTTGCTGCGTGAGCTGTCGCGCTGGGTCGATGTGCGTCTGTACGTGATGAACCCGTGCCGCGAGTTCTGGTTCGATGTCGTTAGTGCGGGGCGCGTCGAAGCGCTCGACGCGGCGTGCCAGCTCGACTATCAGGAAGTCGGCCATCCGTTGCTGGCAGAGTGGGGCCGCCAGACTCAGGCGCAACTGCACATGCTGCACGAGTTGACGGAGAGCGCCGCATCCGGCGAGACCGGCGACTTCACCGGGAATCCCGCACCAAGCTGGCTGGCCGCCGTGCAGAACGGCATTCTCGATCTGCGAGCGGAAACGGACACCGACGCGTTGCCGATCGAGCGCGGCATTGAAGTGCATGTGTGCCACAGCCTGTCGCGGCAGCTGGAAGTGCTGCATGACCGACTGCTCGGCTGGTTCGATGAGTTCGACGACCTGCAGCCGTCCGACGTGCTGGTTGCCGTGTCCGATCTCGCGGCCGCCGGTCCGTTGATCGACGCGGTGTTCGGCACCGCGCCCCTTGGCGATATCCGCCGCATCCCGTATCGGATTACCGGCTTGCCGCCTTCGCAGGCCAATCCGGTCGCGCGTTTGCTACTCGACTGGCTAGCGCTGCCGGAGCGCAGCGTCGGTGCGCCCGATCTGATCGAATGGCTGCGCGTGGACGCGATCGCCGCGCGCTACGGAATCGATGCCGGTGCGCTCGAAGCCGCGCAGGAATGGCTCGCGGCAGCCGGCGCGCGGCGTGGGCTTGCGCCGGTCGAGCCGGTCGGCGAACACGTGCCGGTCGCGCGTCATACTTTCGCCGACGCCTTGACACGTTTGTACCTCGGCTACGCGATGCCCGACGGCGGCGAGCCGGTCGACGCATGGCTGCCGGTTGAGGGCGCCGACGGCTCGGACGCCGAATTGCTCGGCCGCCTGTCGCGTTTCGTCGACGATATCGACACCTTCGCGCAACGCTGCGCCGTCGAACAAACGCCGGCCGAATGGACGCAATTGCTGCTCGCAACGCTCGCGCAGTGTTTCGACGGCAGCGTCGCGTTCGCCGACTCGCTGGCTGCCGTGCGCGACGCGATCGACAAGATGGGTGACGCCATGCGCGCCGGCGCGCAAGACGTGGCGCTGCCTGCCGCCGTGGTGCGCGGCGCGCTCACCGAAGCGCTCGACGACCCGGCGCGCGGCGGCGTGCCGTGGGGCAGCGTGACGTTTTCGTCGCTGACCAGTTTGCGTGGCTTGCCGTATCGCATTGTCTGCCTGCTCGGCATGGACGACGGCGTGCTGCCGAGCCTCGCGCGCGCCGACGAGTTCGACCTGATGGCCGCATTCGGCAAGGCCGGCGACCGGCAACGCCGCGACGACGAGCGCAACCTGTTCCTCGATCTTTTGCTGGCCGCGCGCGATCGTCTGTTCATCGCCTATACAGGCCGCAGCATCCGCGACAACGCACCGTTGCCGCCGGCCGCGCTGGTCGACGAATTGCTCGACCATCTCGCGCAAGTGTCGGCGGGCGAGGATGCGAGCCCTGCGGAGATCGACGCCGCGCGCCGTGCGTTTATCGTCGATCATCCATTGCAGGCATTCGCATCGGACTATTTTTCGGCGCAGCGCGGGTTGTTCACCTACGATACCGATCGCGCGGAACTGGCCAGCTTGCTGGCCGCGCCGCAACATCCTCCGGCCGCGCCGTTCTTCGATCGGCCGTTGCCGGCCGAAGACGCCGCTCCGGTTGACTTCGACGAATTCGTGCGCTTCTGGCGTCATCCGGCGCGTGCGTTGCTGCGCGACCGGTTGGGTATCGTGTTGTCGGATGCGCAGGGCGAACTGCTCGACACCGAACCGTTCGAACTCGACTATGCGGGCCGCGATGCATTGGCCGATCGTCTATTGCCTGTGTTGCTGGACAGCGATGCCGAAGACGACGCAATGTTCGAGCGCGTGCGCCGCGTCGCCGAAGCAAGTCCCGAGTTGCCGGGCGGGGCGACTGGCGCCGTATGGCGCGCGCGCGAACTGGGCGCGCTGCGCCAGCTCGCGGACAGCGTGCGCCGCGAAGTGGCCTCGGGTGTCGAGCGCTTGCCCTTCGTGCTCGATATCGCGCCGCGCTGGCCGGACAGCGCCGCTACCGAAGCGCTCTTCGGCGCTCACGACGCGGTGCTGCGCCAGGCGGCCGACACCCCGTTGCAACTGCACGGCACCTTGAATCTGCTGACCGAAACAGGACAAGTGATTTTCCGCTACGCCAAACCCACCGCGCGCGACTACCTATCTGCGTGGCTCGCGCATCTGGTCTATTGCGCGGCGCAACCGAATGGCTCGCGCCGCACTGTCTGGCACGGCAGCGGAGAAAGCTTCGAGCTCACGCCGGTCGCCGCGCCGCTCGACGAACTGGCGCCGCTTGCCGCTTTGTTCAGAGCGGGGCGCAGATTGCCGTTGCGCTTTTTCCCGAAGAGCGCCTGGGCCAAAGTCAGCGAGAGCGATTCCGCTGCCCAGGGCGCGTGGATCAATGACCGTGTGCGCGGCGAATCCGATGACCCGGCCTTGCGCATCGCGCTGCGCGGCACGCCGCTCACGCTCGACGAACCGTTCGGCAGTCTGGCGTCGATCGTCTTTAAACCGCTCGTGCAGCATCTGCGGAGCGCGTCATGAGCGTCGCGGTTCGGCATGACGCGCTGGTCGCCGGGGAGCTCGACGTCTTCGCCTGTTCGCTCGACGGTGTCAACCAGATCGAGGCGTCGGCCGGAACCGGCAAGACCTGGAACATCTGCGCGCTGTACGTGCGGCTCCTGCTCGAAAAGAACCTCAACGCCGATCAGATTCTCGTCGTCACCTTCACGAAGGCCGCGACCGCCGAATTGCACGAGCGGATTCGCGGCCGGCTCGCGGAATTGCACCGGGCCATCGAAACGGACGACGACGGCGGCGATCCATTCATCGAGCGTCTTTTCGAAACGACCTTGGCGCCGGAGCGTGGCATCGGGCGCGACGCCGCCTTGAAGGTGGTGCGCCGCGCGCTGCGCACCTTCGACCAGGCCGCGATTCACACGATCCACGCGTTCTGTCAGCGCGCGTTGCAGGAAGCGCCGTTTGCCGCCGCGATGCCGTTCGCGTTCGAGATGGAAGCCGACGACGCCGCATTGCGTTTCGACATGGCCGCGGATTTCTGGCGTGAGCAAGTGGAACCGGTGGCGCACGCGCATCCGGCGTTTGCTGCATGGCTGGTGCAGAGGCGCGCCGGCCCTGCGTCGCTCGACGAGCAACTTGCGCGGCGCCTGAAAAAGCCGCTCGCGCAATTGCGCTGGGGCAGTGTCGACGCGGGCGGAAACGCTGCCGATCCACAAGCGGGTTTCGACGCCGCCAGCGAGGTCTGGCACGCGCAGCGCGACGCGATCGTCAGTCTGCTGGCTGAGGCGCAAGACCGTTTGAGCAAGACCTCGCACAAGCCGGAACTCGTGAGTGCCGCGATCACGGCATGGACCGACTACTTCGCGCAAGGCGATTGCCATGCGCCTCCGCCGCGCGCCGCATTGAAGCTGACGGCTTCGGCGTTGAAGAAGGCCACCAAGGTCAAGTTCGAGCCGCCTGAGCACCCGTTCTTCGTGCATGCCGAGGAACTGGCGGCCGCGGTGGTCGCGGCCGAAGCCGCGCAACGCGCGCGCTGGCTCGCGCTGGTGCAGACCTGGCTCGACTACGCGCCCGCCGAACTGGTGGCGCGCAAGCGCACGCGCCGCGTCGTGTCGTTCGACGATCTGCTGTCCAATCTTTATCGCGCGCTGGCCGCGCATCCGTGGCTTGCCGACGCTTTGCGCACGCGCTATCCGGCGGCGCTGATCGACGAGTTTCAGGACACCGATCCGCTGCAGTTCGCGATCTTCAGCCGCATCTTCGCGCCTGCCGGGCCGCTGTTTCTGGTCGGCGATCCGAAGCAGGCGATCTACAGTTTTCGCGCAGCGGATTTGCATACTTATCTGGCGGCGCGCGCGGCGGCTTCAGCGTGCTACACGCTGGCCGTCAATCAGCGCTCGACCGCGCCGATCGTCGAGGCCTGCAATCGTCTGTTCGAAGCCAATCCCCAGGCATTCGTGCTCGACGGTCTCGACTATCAACCGGTGCGTGCCGGCGAGCGGCGCCGGCCGCCTTTGTCCGATCCCGATGCGAACGTGGGCGACTTCCGTATCTGGACCTTGTCACGAGGCGACGCTGCGTTGACCAAACGCGAAGCCCAGCGCGAAGCAAGCGAAGCATGCGCCGCCGAGATCGTGCGGCTCTTGCGTGGCGCACGTGAAGGCACGGTGACAATCGGCGAAGCACCGCTCGCGCCGGGCAATATCGCGGTGCTGGTGCAGACGCATAAGCAGGGCAGTTTGATCAAACGCGTGCTGGCGGCGTGGGGTGTCGGCAGTGTGGAACTGGCGCAGGCCTCGGTGTTCGCGACACTCGACGCCGAGCAGATCGAACGCGTGCTGGCCGCGGTCGATACGCCAGGCGATCTGCGCCGCTTGCGCGCCGCGCTCGCCACCGATTGGCTCGGCATGGACGCCGCCGCGCTCTGGCGTCTGGAGCAGGTCGCGGAGGCACCCGCGCCGGCCGACGATCCCGCGCACGCCGCCGATGCAATGGGCTGGGTCGAGCGTTTTTCGCGGTATCGCACGTTGTGGCATGAGCGCGGCTTCGCGCTGATGTGGCGCACGCTGATGCGCGAGTTGCGGGTCGCGCAACGGCTGGTGGCCGGACCGGACGGCGAGCGCCGTCTCACGAACGTGAACCATCTGGCCGAACTCGTGCAGGCGCGCGCCGCCACGCAACCGGGCATCGCGCCCACGTTGCGCTGGCTCGCCGCGCAGCGCACACAAGGTGGCGGCGAAGACGCGCAATTGCGGCTCGAGTCGGATCGCAACCTCGTGCAGATCGTCACCGTCCACAAATCGAAAGGGCTCGAATACGCGGTCGTATTCTGTCCGTTTCTGAACGACGGGGCGCTGCGCGATCCGCCGTCGTCGGGACTGCCCGACGCACGCGAGTATCACAACGAAACCGGCGACGCGGTGCTGCACTACGGCTGCGATGACGACGAAGCCGAGCGCGCGTCCCGTTACGCGGCGCGCGAGCAGGCGGCCGAGCGGGCACGGCTTGTCTATGTGGCGCTGACACGCGCGGTGTACCGCTGCTACCTGGTCGCCGGCACTTACCTCTCGTCACGCTCCAGCAAGGAATCGCGGCGCAGCGTGCTGAACTGGCTGGTGGGCGGCAGCGGCCACAGCTTCGACGACTGGCTCGCCGATCCGCCCGACGAAGCCGCCTTGTCCGCTCGATGGCAGGCGCTGGCGGGCGGCCCGATTGTGTTGCAAACCTTGCCCAAGGTCGAGCGCCGCGTGCCGTTGGAAAGCATGCAGGATAGTGGCGCGCGGATGCAGGCGCGGGTCAGTCGCCGGCCGTTGCGCGATCAGTGGCGCATGGCGAGCTTCAGTGGCCTGATCGCGGCCGGCAGCAAAGCCGAAGACATGCAGGCGCCGGCGGAAGAGGTGCGGCCCGACCACGACGAGATTGCCGACGTGCTCGCGCCTACGCCGCTGCCGGCGCCGCAAGCGCGGTCCTACGCGGCGGACGACATTCTCGCGTTTCCACGCGGCGCGGCGGCGGGCGACTGTCTGCACCGGATGTTCGAACTCGCGGATTTCACCGAGCCGCACACCTGGCCGGAGGCGATCAGGGGCGCGTTGCGCGAGCGCCCCGCGCCGGCGGTGCCGGAACTCGCGGCGCGCTTGCCCGCGATGATGCATAACCTGCTCACGGACGTGGTGACAACCGAACTGCTGCCCGGCATGGCGCTCGCGAAACTGAATCCGCGGCGGCGGCTGAACGAACTCGAGTTTCTGTTTTCGGCGCCGTCGCTCGACTTCCCCGTGTTGCGCGCGTTGCTGATCGAGCACGGGTATCCCGACGTCGCGCTGGAACCGGGCGTGTTGCGCGGTTTCGTCAAAGGATTTATCGACATGATCGTCGAGCACGAAGGACGTTTCTGGATCGTCGACTGGAAGTCGAACCATTTGGGCGACACCGCCGCTGACTACGCCGCGGCGCCGCTCGAAGCGGCCATGGCGAGCCACGCGTATCATTTGCAGGCGCTGCTTTATACGGTCGCGCTGCATCGTTATCTGAAAGCGCGGATGCGCGATTATGCGTACGACACGCACATCGGCGGCTATCTGTATCTGTTCGTGCGCGGTGTGCGTCCGGGCTGGCGCGACGCCGGCGGGCCAGCCGGCGTGCACCTGCGCCGGCCCGCGTTCGAACTGGTCGCGTTGCTCGACGCGGCGATGATCGGAGGTGCGGCATGAGCACGTTCGATCCGACGTCAGTCGCGCCGACGGCGCTCGACGATATCGAGGTGAATGCGCCTGCGCCGGCTGATTTCAGCACCGCGCTCGCCGAAGGATTTGCGCGCCGCATCGGCACGCTGGCGCGGCGCGGCGGCGCGTCGGCAGAGGCGGTGAAGTGGGCTGCGCGTGCGGCCTTCGCCGCGAGCCGGGCGACTGCCGAAGGACACGTTTGCGTGCCGCTTCCAGTGCTCGCGCGGCGCTTCGAGGCATCGAGCGCCGACGTGCGCGCGGCGCTGCTTGCAAGCGGGATGGCCAGCGACGGTTCGCCGAGCGCGGCGGCGCTGCGGCCCTTGGTGATCGACGGGCAAGGGCGGCTCTATCTCGCGCGCTATTACGATTACGAGCGGCGCCTCGCGCGCTCGCTGGTGGCGCATGCGGGGGAGGGTGCGAGTGTAGGGCAGACGGATACGCACGCGCGAAACGGCAAGCTTCGTGCTGACAACGCGGGAGCCAAAGCGAATGCGAGCGGCCGCGCTAACGCCGATGCCGATGCCAACGCAACCTCGCTGACGCTGCGCGAGCGCCTGCTGCGCTACTTCGGCCCGCCCCAGGACGACGCGATCGACTGGCAGCGTGTCGCCGCCGTGATGGCGCTGTCCGGGCGGCTCACGATCGTCAGCGGCGGTCCCGGCACCGGCAAGACCACTACCGTGGTCGGCGTGCTGGCCTGCCTGCTGGATGCACGCGCCGATCTGCGAATTGCGCTGGCTGCGCCCACGGGCAAGGCGGCCCAGCGGATGCAGGAAGCCTTGCTCGCGCGCGCCGGCGATTTGCCGCCGGCGCTCGCCGCGCGGTTGCCACAGACTTCGTACACCTTGCATCGGCTGCTCGGTTCCGCGCCGGGCGGGCGCTTCCGGCATCATCGCGACAATCCTCTGCCTTACGACGTCGTCGTGATCGACGAGGCGTCGATGATCGACGTCGCCATGGCGGCGCATCTGCTCGATGCCATCGCGCCGCAGACGCGTCTCGTGATGCTCGGCGACAAGGATCAGCTGGCGGCCGTCGAGGCCGGTGCGGTGTTCGCCGAACTCAGCGCACGGCCGGCTTTTACGCAAACAGGGCTGCAGCGGATCGCCGGCGCGCTGGGCATCGAAGCGGCGCGTCTGGCTCAGGCATTGCCGGGGGTCGCGAGCGGCTTCGATGCGGGATCTGGCGATCCGTTTGCAAGCGCCGCCGATCCCACAGCCGCGCCGGCATCGCCCGGGCAGAGCCCGCTTGCCGACAGCGTCGTCTGGCTCGAACGCAACTATCGATTCGGTCTCGAATCGCCGATCGGACGCTTATCGCTCGCGATCCGCAACGGCTCCGCCGAGGCGGCGCTCGACGCGCTGCGCATCGATCCTGCCGAACCCTGCGCCGCGGCGCTGCACGAAGACACCCACGCGACGCTGGCAGAGCGCACCGTCGCGCGTCTCGCAGCAGGCTTTGCGCCGTATGCCGACGCGCTTGCCGCAGCGCTCGCGGCCGGCACGCCGGATCCGTTGCCGCTCTTCGATGCGTTGAACCGATTTCGTATTTTGTGCGCGACCCGTTCGGGGCCGCGTGGCGTCGATCAGGTGAATGCATCGATGGCCGCGCAGGTGCGGCGCACGGCGGGCGTGACGCTGGCGGTCGGCGCGCAGTGGTTCGCCGGCCGGCCAGTGATGGTGACGCGCAACGACTACGCGCTCGGTCTGTTCAACGGCGACATCGGGATTGCGTTGCCAGGTGCCGGCGGCGCATTGCGAGTGTATTTCCGCACCGGCGACGGCGGTCTGCGCGCGGTGTCGCCGGCGGCGCTTCCGCCGCACGACACCGCCTTCGCATTGACTGTTCACAAATCGCAGGGCTCGGAGTTCGAACACGCGGTGCTGATGTTGCCGTCGGTGTTCAGCCGGGTGTTGTCGCGTGAACTCGTGTATACGGCGATTACCCGCGCGCGTGAACGGGTCGAAGTGATCGGCGCGCGCGCCGTGCTGGCGCAGGCCATCGCGACGCCCACTGAGCGTGACTCGGGGCTGGCCGCACGAATTGCCGAGGCGTGGCGCGGTGCGTAGGAATATGGTGCGGGCGGGGTTGACACGTGGCTCGCCGGAGTACCCGGAGCGGCCGGGTAGCCCGGCCCCGCTCAGCTCGCGATGCCGTCCGGCTGCATGCGCGCCTCGACCCGGCTGCGCATGGTCTTGCGATACCACAGTGTCCACAGCGTCAAGCCGCCGTAGATGCCGTAGCCGATGAACGGCGAGACCACCAGGAAGCGCTCGATCGGCCACGTGAGGGCCATCCACGCACGCAGCGCGGTTTCGCCGGTCAGGCCGACGCCCCACACCAGCGTCATCAGCCGCAGCGAAGTAGCGAGAGCGGGGCGCTCGCGCCACAGTGCCTCGAAGCGCGCTGCGCCGCCTTCCATTTCACGGGCGACAGTGGCGCGCGCGAGATAGAAGATCAGCGGACGGCGCATCGGCAACGACAACAGAAACACCACGCCCACCGCGCCGGACACCAGCGACTCACGCAGCAACAGCATGCGTGGACTGCCACCCAGCGCCATTGCCGCGACCGACAGTACGATGCCGGCCACGACCATGACGCTCAATGCGTCGACGCGGCGGAAGCGCGCCAGTTCGATCAGGCTCCAGACGATCGGCGGCGCAGCGGATGCGATCAGCGCGCCTGTCTCGCCCAGATGAGGCAGCGCGAACCGGTAAGCGAGCCACGGCAGCAGGAAGTTGACGGCCAGTTCCAGTACAAAACCCGGGCGGAGCTTCATATGAATTTACGCTGTAAGCGAAAAACTGCAGTACCGATGAACTGGCCGTTCACGTGCAAATAGTTTTTCGCATCGGTGGGCGCGGTCGCTAGCCGATAGTCGTCGCCGGTAGTCGATCCGCCCTGTGTACACTTGCGGTTCTTAGCCCCTTTTTGCGCCATGACCTCCCGTTATCCGATCCCGCCGAATGAAATCGAATTGACCGCAGTGCGCGCGCAAGGAGCGGGCGGTCAGAACGTCAACAAGGTGTCGAGCGCCATCCACCTGCGTTTCGACGTTCAGGCTTCGTCGTTGCCGGAAGTGCTGAAGATGCGTCTGCTGGCGTTGTCCGACCATCGGCTCACGCGCGACGGTGTCGTGATCATCAAGGCGCAGGAGCATCGCACTCAGGAGATGAATCGCGCGGCGGCACTGGCGCGGCTCGATGAACTGATCGAAAGCATCAGCGTGACGCGCAAGCCGCGCGTCGCGACCCGGCCGACGCGCGCGTCGAATCTGCGCCGCCTCGACGGCAAGGCGAAACGCAGTGAGATCAAATCCGGCCGCGGCCGGGTGGACGATTAACGCTTAGCGCTTGCCGCCCCGGCCTGCGGAGCGCGTGCCGTTCGGCGAGGATGTCGGCACGAAGTCGACGCAAAGCACGTGGGTGTCGCCGTCGCGCTCGAACGCGATCGCGGCGGTATAACAGTCCTCGCCGTCGGCCAGCGAATAGTGCGGACCCATCATCGCGACGCGTCCTGGCGCGGCCAAAGCGTGCTTGAAATAGGCACGCCGCGACCAGTTGCTGCGCGTATCGGTGTAGAGCGGCGCGAGCCGCAGCGGTGGCGGCGGCACCGAGGCGGCCGTTACCGATGGCTGAGTCTGTTCGCCCTGAGCGTCGGTGACGAACACCCGGCGCGCCTCGCGCAAATGCCAGATATTTTGCGCTGCCTGGCGCAGATCGCCGGTCGCTTTGAACGCGTCGGCGGCGGCCAGCACCGCTTCGGCGAAACCTTCGAAGCCGAGCCGCTGGTGGCTGGCATGGGTGCGCTCGTAATCGGCGAACTTGCTCCACATCGATTCGATCAGCGCGGGCACCTTCGCGCACGCTGCCTGCACCGAGCCCTTCGGCTGGCCGAGCCAGAAACCCTGCACAAAATCGACGTCGGCCTGCATCAGGATCATCAGTTCTTCGTCGGTTTCGACGCCTTCGGCCAGCACCAGCGTGCCGGACTGATGCAGCATCGCGATCAGGTGGCCGATCATCGAGTCGTCGCCTTCGCGCTTGCCGGCGCGCGCTACCAGCGAGCGGTCGAGTTTGACGATGTCGGGGCGGAAGCGCCACACGCGGTCGAAGTTCGAAAAGCCGGTGCCGAAGTCGTCGATCGCGATCAGGAAGTCACGCGGCTGCGAGGCGGCGAGCATACTCGCGACGGCGGATTCGTCGTCGGCCGGCTGTTCGAGCACTTCGATCACGATGCGCTCCTGCGGCAGGCCGAAGTGCGCCGAAAGCTCGTCGATGAAGATACGCTGCGGCCAGCCGGTTTCGAACACCTGTGGACGCGTATTCAGAAATAGCCAACCGGTCTCGATGCCTTGCTCCATGAAATTCGCCACATGCAGGCAGCGCGCGATGCGGTCGAGTTCGCGGGCCTCGGCGGCCGAGCGGGTACCGGAAAACAGCACCTCCGGCGACACCGGCAAGCCGACCGGATCGAATGCGCGCAGCAGTCCCTCATAGCCGACCACGCATTGATGCGTCACCGACAGCACCGGCTGGAACACGCTGTGCAAGGTCAGCGCGCGCCATGTCGCGGTCCAGCCGGACTCGTCCCGGACCAGATGCGGGAGCAGGCCGCTCAGGGTCAATTCACTGACGGTTGGCATAAGGGCGGGCATGAGAGCGGGCATAAGGACATCACAGCAAGCGGGTGATGGGGCGCACAAGCAGATTTTGCGCGCAACGGATGCACAGCCCAAGCGTTGGCAGGGTGATGCGGGGAAGGCCCGGGAACGCGGAGAGCGATGCCAGCCATGCTGGACTCCGGCGGATTAGTCAAACCAGTCTAACAGTTCGCACTTCGCATGAATGTGCGGGTTATCACAGACGCGGGCAATGGCCGATTCGCGGCAAACCAGCCACCGGCGCGCGGGTTAGGCACGGCTGCGCGGGCGTCTGCGAGCGCTTCGCAGGCGTTTGCCTGGCGCATCTGAGCCCATGAGCCGAGCCCATGAATCAAGCGTATGAGTCAAATGTATGAGTCAAATGTATGAGGCCCAGCGTAACAGGGCGGCAAGCGGATGCCCGCCAAACTCCAGGTGAGGACGGTGCTCAGACGTTTAGCGGACGGCAGGTCTTTGGCCGCCTGCACGTTTGCCGGGCGGCGGGTATGCTGCTGCTTTTCGTGAAACGGAGATCAAGCATGGCGGAAATCGCGGTGGTCGCAATCTCGGTGGCAAAGCCGGGCTATGAAGAGCAATTGCGTGAGGCGCTCGAGGGTATCGTCGGGCCGACGCGCAAAGAGCAGGGCGCGCTTCAATACGACCTGCATCGCGACGTGCAGGAGCCGCGCCGGTTCGTGTTTGTCGAGCGTTGGGAAAGCCAGGAAGCGTTGGCCGCGCATGCCAGATCCGCGCACATCGCGGCTTACAGGAAAACGGTTGCGGATTGGGTCGAACACGCGGAAATTCGCGTTGTGTCGAAGATTGCGTAGAGAGAGTAAAGCGGAGTGCAAAGCGGCTGAAAGGCGGTTCAGCGGGATGTGAACCGCCCGGTAACGGCGAGCGGGCTGGCTGGCCAGATCTGGTCTGTGCGTCGCTCGCCGTTTGCTTTTAGTGAGTTGCTTGCGGGACGTCGAGAATCAGGATGATGGTCCAGTCGGCGTCGCCATCGTGATGATATTGGCGCTCGGCGACGATGAACGGTTGCTGCTTGCCGTCCGGGCCGAGAAACAGCACGTCACCTTCCATCGGCAGGCACTCGACGGGCGGCAGCGCGAGGAACGCTTCCTGACCGCCGCGCGGCATCAGTTTTTCGATTTTGCGGGATGCTGCTTCAGTCCATTCGATATCTAGCTGGATGTTGCTCATGCTGTCCTCCGCACCAAGGTGCGCACGGGTTGGGGGGATTCCGGCTGGGCTTCCGGTCGGTGCGCGACTTTAGCATACCGTCCGCCGTGCGCAGGGGTGTGTGACGCACCGGCAGCCCTTCTTCAACGAGGCCCCGGCCGGCGCGCCACGCATCGAACACTGCCAAGTCCATTAGACAACAAAAAAGCCGAAACCGGCGGTGCCGGCTTCGGCTTTTCACCTTCGCGGCGAGGCCGCAGGTGACGCGGTCAACTACGTTACGAACTCGCGGCGTCGGCCTTGGCGGCCTTCTTATGATGATGCGGGGCCATCTTGTGTTGTTTGGCCGGCATGGCCGGTGCGCTTTCCATTGCCTGTTGCCGGTTTTGCAAATCTTGCGCACGCTGTTCGACGTCGGCGGCCTTGGCCGGATCGGTGCTCATCGTGACGCCGTTGTCCTGCGCATAAGCCGCGCCCGTTACGGCGCTGAGGGAAACCAGGATCGCCAGGGACACTTTCTTCATGTTACCTCCGTAGAGTGGTTGTGGACCCGAGTACTTGCCTGTCCAATCGGAAAGACAATGCATTCTAGCGAGCAATATCCGCTCCAGCGGACATTTTGTAACGGCGATGACAATTCGTTACACCTTGTTACTTTCAGCCCGCAGCCAATACCGGTCACGAGATTCCATATAACTCGATCGCGTATCGCCGACGCTGAAAAATATTCGCATCTCTAAATAAATAACGTTCCCGTTGCAGCGGTCATTCAGAACCAGCCGATTGCACGATAGACGTGAAATTGCGCAATTCCAATGAGTTCGTGCAGCGCGATCTCTGCGTTCACAAGGTTGTCATAGTGCGGCAGTAGACCGAGACGTGCGTGCCGCGCACTGGAGATCAGCGGTTGCGGCGCGAGCCCGAAGCGCTGGAAGTCGAGCAACGCGCGAGGCATCTGATACGCGGAGGTGACGAGTATCAACGAACCGTAGCGTGCGCGTTCGACGATAGCCGATACGTTGCGCGCGTTTTCGTAAGTCGTGCGGCTGCGGTTTTCCAGCACGATATCCGCGCGCGGCACCTGTTTGCGCAGCAGGTAGGGCAGGTAAGTATCGGCTTCGGTCGCTCGATGCCGCTGTGGATTGCCACCGCTCACGATCACCTCGCACGTCGTTGCCGTGCGTTTGCACGCGGCGTAGTTGTCAGCGCTTACGGCGATGCGCGCAAGCACGTCGCGCGGCGGAACCAGCACGTCTTCGTCGTCGTATTCGGTGCCGCCGCCCAGCATGATGATTGCCGTGCGCGGCGCGAACCTCGCGGGTGCGTCCGTCTGCCGATGCGGCTGTGCCAGCTCGAGCAACGGAGCAGTCAGCCAGCCGGCGGCGAGCAGCCAGAACAGGGTGATTGTGCAAACGGCAAGGTGTCGGCGGGCGCGTTTCCATAGCACGATTGCTGCAAAAAAAAGCGCTAATAAAGTGAATAGAATCAATTTAAATGGGGTAACGTATGACTTTCGGGACAATCCACTGGCTTGCTATCGCGCCGCAGCGGTTGCATCGTCGGCTTGTGGACAGAACGCTATCATGCGTTGAGACGGGGATCCTGAAAAACAAGACCAAGCAGCATTTGGCGGGAGCTAGCATGCATCGCATGCAGCCGGTTTTCAGCCATAAGCGGATGCTATGCGCATCACTGGTGGCGCGGTGACGTGTTGGGCAAAGATGTGTCATAGCTGCACTTTAAGAAAGAAGTGAGATGACCACGTATTCCAACGAAGCGGTACTTGAAGCGCTGCGGCGGGCGCAATATCGCCAGGTGCCATGGGCCAGACGGCCGGGCGTCTTCCAACATCTTCGGGCGCTGGGCTTGATGGACACGGTCCGACAGCGCACGGTCGCGCCTGCTCCGGGTTTTCATGCCCCTGTCGATATTGCCGTGCTGACCGAGCGGGGCAGGGCCGAGTTCGCGCGACTCGAGCACGCCGAACGCCTGCTGAGTTGGGCTGCGCAGCGGATGAACGACTACGTCGTCGCGACAGCCGACACGCGCCCAACAGCCGCTCTCGAAGTCAGACCTTAGGGTCGCTGAGCGGGCTTGCACTGTTTCCCCGGCCGCATGACGCGGCCGGCGGCAGTTTTATTCTCTGCTGTTTCGCGGGCACGACGCGTGCCGTCCCTCCTGTTCTGGCGAAAAAAAAGCCCGTATCGCGAGGATACGGGCGTACCGGAATTACTACTGCCACGCTGTGCTTATGGCATTGAATGAGACTGGTGAAGCGCCAGGTGGTTCCCCCGATCGCTTAATTCGTACTACAGCGCACTATCATCACGACGTCTGACGCATGAAACGCCTGCGTCTAGCGGCGTCGCGTCGGATCTTCGCGTGGCGGCTCCGGTCGTGTGCGGACATTGCTTGCGATATCGCCGCGCAAATCGCCTCGCGGCGCCGGCGGCGTGAAGCCGCGGTTGCGCGTTTCGCTTTGTTGCGAGGTGTCAACGGAGGCCGTGTGATCCGGCCGCCAGTTCCACCCTTGTGGGCGCTGCTGTGCGAGCGCCGGTGCGGCCATTGATGAAACGACAATGCCGCACAGAAGCAGTGACATTGGTTTCATGCTGAGCTCCCGTCAAGCCGATCGACTCAAGGCCTGTTTGCATATCCATACGGTATGCCGAGTAGCGAAAGCACGCTGTAAGTAATAGTAAATGGATGTTTCACCCGCAACATTCGTGCGGCTTCAGGCATCTGAAACCGCACGACGGCAAACGCGGGGAAGCTGAAGCGGACGACTACGATGGGCGCGCCGGGGAGCGGTGCCCATGACAGGCCGGTCGAGCGTGTGAACGCGTGGCGGCCTGGATACACGCCGGGCGCCCGCAGGCGCCCGGCGGCAAAACAATTCGCGTCAGGCCATCTTGACCGGCGCGCGCCACGATTCCGGATTGGTCCAGAATGCGCCGCGCAGACGGTCGCGGCTCGGCGGTGCCGGCGGTTTCGCAGCGGTCGCGCCAATGCGTCCGCGCAGCGAAATTTCGCGGCCGCTCGTGCCGAGTCGCTTAACTATTTCGGCGAGCGTACCATCGGCTTGCCACTCGTCGAAGCGGCGGCGGCAAGTCGGCGGCGACGGATACCGGCCGGGCAGCTTGGACCAGCCTTCGCCCGTCGACAGCACCCAAAGCACAGCGTTGACAACCGCGCGCGCTTCCACACGTGGTCGACCGCGTCGTTCACTCCGTGCTGGCTCCGCACAGAACAACGCCTCGACCAGCGCCCACTCGTTGTCTCTCAAATCGTCGAACAGCATCATGTTTCACCTCAGCGAAGCTAACTCCGGTGCGCTGCCCCGCGCCGCGCACTCTCCATGCACTCGATAGGCGAGTGCCAAGGGGGGTCGGGCTTGCCACGGTCTGCTATGCAGTCAGATGTCATGGCGCCGACCCTGTGTGCATGTAAATGCAGGAAGTGTGCCAAGTTAAGTCCAACTGCCTGAAAGCCCCGTAACAGCGGGCCAGCGCGGGCGCTAGCTAGGGGCGTATAAGAATCCAAAAAACCCATCTCGCAAATCGGGACAATCACCAATCTTGTGCAATCAAGCCCGGCCAGCGTGCGTTTGCGCCTTATTGCTGCAATGCGGCGACATAATCCAGCACGGCTTCTGTGCGACATTTCGCCATACAATGCGCATCAAACGATGTTATTGATGAGGTCGGTAAATGAATGTGACGCTGCGCCAGCTAAGGGTTTTCATCGAGGTCGCCCGTTTGCAGAGCTTCAGTCGCGCGGGCGATGAGATCGGCCTGACGCAATCGGCGGTCAGCCGCTGTGTGCGCGAACTGGAGGGCGAAATCGGCCTCAAGCTGATCGACCGCACCACGCGTGAGGTGCAGCTCACCGACGTCGGCGGCAATCTGGTGTCGAGCGTGTCGCGGCTGCTGACGGATCTGGATGACGCGCTGCGCGAGATTCGCGAAATCGGCGAGCAGCGGCGCGGACGCGTGGTGGTCGCGGCCAGCCCGACGGTGGCCTGCCGGCTGATGCCGGGCGTGGTGGCGTCGTGCGGCCGGCAATTCCCGTTCATCGCGTTGGGTTTGCGCGACGACGTGCAAAGTGACGTGGTGCGCAAGGTCAAGTCGGGCGAAGTCGATTTCGGCGTCATCATCGGCCCGTTTTCCGCCGACGACCTCGTCAGCGAATCGTTGATGACGGATTCGTTCTGCGTCGTGTCGCGCGACGACCACCCGCTGGCGGCCGAAGAGCAGGTGGCGTGGACGGACCTGGATGGTCAGCAACTCGTCATGCTCGATTACGCGTCGGGCAGCCGCCCGATCATCGACGCAGTGATGCAGGAGTACGGCGTGAGCGCCACGGTGGTGCAGGAGTTGGGGCATTCCGCGACCGTGTTTGGGCTGGTCGAAGCGGGCGTCGGCGTGAGCGTGCTGCCGTGGCTGGCGTTGCCTTTGCCGGCGGGGGCTTCGCTGGTGGCGCGGCCACTGGTGCCGCGCGCCGAGCGCACGGTCGAATTGGTGCGGCGGCGCGACCGGTCGCTGTCGCCGGCGGCGGAGGCGGTGTGGGGCTTGATCCGGCAATTGCCGGCGCGGGCAGAGGATCTGGACTGACGTACGGATCAGCGCGGGCGCGCGGTTGCTGTTGCCAGGGGCTCCGCTGCGCCTGCTGGTTTGACGACTTCGCCGTCCCCTTAAACAGGCGCCGCGCTAAACTGTCGCCTTTCCTGAACCTCAACCTTTACCCGTCACCCGTGTGGAAGTCTCGATGAGCGAATCGGATCTGCCTGTGCCATCCGTCCCGAACGCGCGCGATGCCGTGCGCGCACTGCGTCCTTCGCAGATCCGTGAAGTCGCCAACGCCGGTTTCGGCGTGGCAGACGTGCTGCCGTTCTGGTTCGGCGAGTCCGACCGGGTGACGCCGTCCTTCATCCGCGACGCCGCCGGTGCCGCGTTGGCCGCCGGTGCAACCTTCTATACGCATAACCTGGGCATCGCGCCGTTGCGTGCCGCGCTCGCTGACTACGTCAGCGAACTGCACGGGCCGACTGCGCCCGATAACGTCGCGGTGACGAGCGCGGGCGTCAACGCGCTGATGCTGGCCGCACAACTGGTGGTGGGCGCGGGCGACCGCGTCGTCGCGGTGACGCCGTTGTGGCCCAACCTGGTCGAGATCCCGAAGATTCTCGGCGCGCATGTCGAAACGGTCGCGCTCGGTTATGGCGAGCACGGCTGGCAACTCGATCTCGAGCAATTGCTGGGGGTCCTCACGCCGGACACAAAGATGTTGCTCGTCAACTCGCCGAACAATCCGACCGGCTGGGTGATGAGCCGCGACGAGCAGCGCGCCGTGCTGGCGCACTGCCGGCGCCACGGCATCTGGATCGTCGCCGACGAAGTCTACGAGCGCCTTTACTATGAGGACGTCGGCATTGACGCCAGCGGCGCCCGGTCAGGCACCGCGCCTTCGTTTCTCGATCTGGCCGCGCGCGACGAGCGCGTGATCTGCGTAAACTCGTTCTCGAAAGCATGGCTGATGACCGGCTGGCGGCTTGGCTGGATTGTCGCGCCGGCCGCGCTGATGGACGATCTGGCCAAGCTGGTCGAATACAATACCTCGTGCGCGCCCGCTTTCGTCCAGCAGGCGGGCATCGCGGCCGTCCAGCAGGGCGAGCGCTTCACGCAGGAACTGGTGCGCGACCTGAAGGCGTCGCGCGACCATCTGGTGCAGGCGCTGTCCGCCGTGCCGGGCGTCGACGTGAAGGCGCCGCCGGGTGCGATGTATCTGTTTTTCTCCATGCCGGGGGCCTCGCGCAGTCTCGAGTTGTGCAAGGCGCTGGTGCGGGAAGTGGGTCTAGGCGTAGCGCCCGGCAGCGCGTTCGGTCCGCAGGGCGAAGGTTTCGTGCGCTGGTGCTATGCCTGCGACACGGCGCGGCTGGACGTGGGCGTCGAGCGTCTGAAGCGTTTTCTGGCACAGCACGGCGCGCCGCATTGAGCGTTGGCGGTGAAGCGGGGAGCGGGGCGGGTTGCCTGTCCATTTCCGCCCGTTTCGGCAATAAAGCAGGTGGGCCGAGGCATACGCGGAAAATGCGCCGGGGATTTCGTCTTTACGCACCGATTGTTTTTGCGTAATATGGCGCTCAGTCACGCGATTCCTTTCAGGAATTTCGCTGCTCCGTCCGGCTGGGTTTGGCTCGATTGCCTGTTTCGCCTCCCCCCGGTGCGTGCTCCCATCAATATGACCGATCAGAATCGGGCGAGCGCGTCTTCAGTTCCACATCGTCTGTTTGATCCGGTTCTTTGACCCTAACTCATAAGGTCGACCTGGCTGCATGAATACCCAAGAGGCGAAGATCGTCCTCGAGACTGCTTTGATCTGCGCGCAGGAGCCGTTAAAGCTCGGCGAACTGCGCAAGCTCTTTGCCGACGGCGTGTCGGCAGACACCGTTCGGACTTTGCTCGAAGACCTCAAGCAGGATTGGTCTGGGCGCGGTGTGGAGTTGGTCGGGCTGGCCTCGGGCTGGCGGTTTCAAAGCAAGCCCGCGATGCGTTCGTACCTGGATCGTTTGCATCCCGAGAAACCGCCGAAATATTCGCGCGCGGTGCTCGAGACGCTCGCGATCATTGCGTACCGGCAACCGGTGACACGCGGCGATATCGAAGAGATTCGCGGCGTCACGGTGAATACGCAGGTTGTCAAGCAGCTCGAGGATCGGGGCTGGATCGAAGTGATCGGCCATCGTGATGTGCCGGGCCGTCCGGCGCTGTACGCGACCACGCGGCAGTTTCTCGACGACCTTGGGCTGAGGGCGCTCGACGAATTGCCTCCGCTTGCCGATCCGTCGGCGCAGCTGAATGCGGATCTGCTCGGGCAGCACGCGATCGAGTTCGCCGATGCTGAAGCCGCGCAGGCGCAGGACTCGGGCGAGGCGGTTGCGCTCGAAGCGGATGCGGAATCTGCCGCAGTCGAAGCCGAGGCGGTTGCGGCCGAATCCTTTGGCGCGGCTGTGAATGGTGCGGAACAGGATGCCTCGCAATCAGCAGGGGAGACGCTGCAGACTGAATCCGTGGACTCAGCGAGTCACGGCGATGGCGGCCATGTCGAAGCAGATGCGGCAGCAGGAGAGGAAATCACTGAGGAGCGTCAAGCGCCGCTCCATCGGCCGCAGCATGCCGAGCCGGCAAAATCAGCCGACAGCGCTGCGGACACCGCAGCCACACCGGCGGCGCACGAACATGTTGTAGAAGCGGCACACGTTGAATCGCAAGCCGGCGGCGCCGAGCCTGCATTGAATCACGATCCGGTCTCCCAGGCCGATCCGGCAATACCCGCGCACGACTCGGGCGTACTCCGCGATACGGAGCACGCCGCCGAGCCGAACCCGACCACAGCGGCGCACGGCGATCCTGAGGGTCGCCGCGATGCCGCACAGGACGCAGGCGTTCTAACCGACGACGAACCCGAGTCGCGCAGCGCCTGACGTAACCGAACTTTTTTGCCGTGCCCGCAACGGGCGCGCGCGACCTGACATTTTGAGGTTGTTTTGACACATACCCACGACACCGATTCGTCCGAATCCGAGCGCGCCGTGCCGTCGGCTCGCGCCGACGAAGCGCGCACCACGCAAGCGTCGGCAGGCGAGGGCGAGCGCCCGGCGCAGACCACGGAAGCAGACGGTGAAGACCGTCCGCGCCGTGGCCTGCGTCGCGGGCCGCGTAGCCTGATCGCGCGGCGCCGCGCCGGCGCGAAGACGAAAGGCGCCGAAGGCGCGCCGGTCGTCACCGAAGCGCCGCCGGACGGCGAGGTGGTCGCGCAGGTGCGCATGCCGCGCAAGGATGCGGGCGCCAAGGGCCAGGGACCGCGCCGCAACGCGGGCGGCGCCAAGCGCGAGGGCGCATCTCGTGAGGGGCAACGCGAAGGTGCTCCTCGTGAAGGTCAGCGCGAAGGCGTTCCTCGCGAGCGTCAAGCGCGCGAAGGCGGTCAGCGTCAGAACCACCGCCGCGGCGGCGAAGCGCCGGCGGCGGCTGCGGCATCTGAAGCGGGTCAGGACGATCTGTTTTCGTACGTCACATCGCCCGCCTTCGATGCGGACAACAGCACCACCGGCGGCGTGCGCGCCCCGATGCTGCGCCGTGGCAAGCCGGCCGCGCCCAAGCGCGTGCTGGCAGCGGACGATGACGCGCCGAAGCTGCATAAGGTGCTGGCCGAAGCCGGCATGGGCTCGCGCCGCGATATGGAAGAGCTGATCGTGGCCGGGCGGGTGTCGGTGAACGGCGAGCCGGCCCATATCGGCCAGCGCATCATGCCGACCGACCAGGTCCGCATCAACGGCAAGCCGGTCAAGCGCAAGCTGGCCAACAAGCCGCCGCGCGTGCTGCTGTACCACAAACCGACGGGCGAAATCGTCAGCCATGCCGATCCGGAAGGCCGTCCGTCCGTGTTCGACAAGCTGCCGCCCATGAAGACCGCCAAGTGGCTCGCGGTCGGCCGCCTCGACTTCAATACGGAAGGTCTGCTGATGCTGACCACGTCGGGCGATCTGGCGAACCGTTTCATGCATCCGCGTTATAGCGTGGAGCGTGAATATGCGGTGCGCGTGGTCGGCGAGCTGGCTGAAGGGATGCGTCAGAAGCTGTTGCACGGCGTCGAGCTGGAAGACGGTCCGGCGAATTTCCTGCGCATTCGCGATGGCGGCGGCGAAGGCACCAATCACTGGTATCACGTCGCGCTCGCCGAAGGGCGTAACCGCGAAGTGCGCCGCATGTTCGAAGCGGCCGGCCTGATGGTCAGCCGCCTGATCCGCACGCGTCACGGTCCGATTTCGCTGCCGAAGGGTTTGAAGCGCGGCCGCTGGGAAGAACTCGAAGACAACCAGGTGCGCGCGCTGATGGCGTCGGTCGGCCTGAAGGCGCCGACGGAAGAACGCGGCAGCCGCAGCTCGGCGCCGGAGCGCAAGCAGCCGGATCCGATGCAAACGTCAATGGGCTTCATCAGCCGCGAGCCGGTACTGATGTCGCATGGCCGTTTCGACCAGCAGCAACCGCGTAGCCAAGGCCGGCGCGGTGCGGCGGGCGGCGGCTTCGGCGGCGGCGCGGGCTCTGGGTCAGGTTTCGGTGGCGGCTACGGTAATCGCGGTGCTGGCCGCAGCGCTGGCGGTGGTTTCGCCGGGCCGATGGGTGGCGGCGCGGGCGGTCCGCGTGGCGGCCGTGATGTCGACGGCAATCGCGCGCCGTCGGGCAATGGCAATCGCGCCGCGAGCGGCGGTAAGCGCGCCGGTGGCAGTGGCGCCAATCCGGGCAGCGGCGGCGGCAACCGCGGACCGGGCGGTAATCGCGGCGGCAACGCCAACCGTGCAGGCGGCGGCAACGCCAATGCGGGCGGCGCCAATCGTGGTAGCGGCGCGCCGCGCGGCCGCTCGCGTGGCCGTTAAGTCAAAGTCGTAGCAGGCAAGGTAGCCGGCGCGGTCGTTCGTCTTTAGCGATCACGCCAGGCCGCCGTGAGAATCGATCGACGAGCGCCGCAGGTTTCATCTAACGCATGAATACAGCGGCCTGTGCATAAATAGGGGCAGATTTTCTCGCAAGATTCATCGGCCGCCGCAGATGAGCGGTGCGAGCCACCTTGCAAAAAGGTGGGGCTGCCGCCATATCGTTGGCATAGCGTCGAAAGATTGCCATGAAATCAAGCGGAAATGCGCTTCGCGCGGCGTTCTGCGGTTTGCGTTTGTCCCGAAAAATGGCTACAATCGCAGAGTCGCTGGGCGTGCGGCTTTTCATGTGCGGCTCAGGTGCGACCACCGGCAATAAGATGATGGGCGTTTAGCCCATTTTTTTTTGCCGCTCGGTTCATCGTGGTTCGGCATCTCGGGTAGCACGAACGTGCGCCGGCTTGGCGCGCGGCCCGCATTGGTTGTTTGCAAACAAGCGGCAGGCTCGCCGCGCGAACATCTTAGAGGGCACTGTGCAACTGACGGAACTGATTGAAACCACGGTCGTGGGACTCGGCTACGAGCTCGTCGATCTCGAGCGCACCGGGCGCGGCATGTTGTGTATTTATATCGACCAGCCGGCCGGCATCGCGATCGAAGACTGCGAGAAAGTCACGCGTCAGCTCCAGCACGTTCTGACGGTCGAAAATATCGATTACGAGCGGCTTGAAGTGTCGTCGCCGGGTCTCGACCGCCCGCTGAAGAAACTGGCGGATTTCGAACGCTTCGCAGGCAGCGAAGTGGTAATCACATTGAAAAAGCCATTGGACGGACGGAAATCGTACCGGGGCATTCTGCATGCTCCGCAAGGCGAGACGATCGGTCTGGAATTTGAAGGGAAGGAAGGCGCCGCGATGCTTGATTTCACGCTCGCGGACATGGATAAAGCACGCCTCGTTCCGAAAGTTGACTTTAGGAGCCGCAAACAATGAGTCGCGAAGTGTTGATGCTGGTGGATGCGCTGGCACGCGAGAAGAACGTCGATAAAGACGTGGTATTTGCCGCGCTCGAGGCGGCCCTCGCTTCGGCCTCCAAGAAACTCTTCGAAGAAGACGCGGACATCCGCGTCCAGATCGACCGTGAAAGCGGCGAACACGAAACGTTTCGCCGCTGGCGCGTGGTGCCGGACGAAGCCGGTTTGCAGGAGCCGGATCAGGAAATCCTGCTGTTCGAAGCACGTGAACAGAAGCCGGAAATTCAGCTCGACGAATACATCGAGGAACCGGTGCCGTCGATCGAATTCGGCCGTATCGGCGCGCAGGCTGCCAAGCAGGTGATCCTGCAGAAGGTGCGCGACGCCGAACGCGAACAGATTCTGAACGACTTCCTCGAGCGCGGCGAGCACATCATGACCGGCTCGGTCAAGCGTCTGGACAAGGGTAACTTCATCGTCGAAACCGGCCGTGTCGAAGCACTGCTGCGCCGCGACCAGCTGATTCCGAAGGAAAACCTGCGCGTGGGCGACCGTGTGCGCGCCTATATCGCGAAGGTCGATCGCACCGCGCGCGGTCCGCAGATCGAGCTGTCGCGTACGGCGCCCGAATTTCTGATGAAGCTGTTCGAAATGGAAGTGCCGGAAATCGAACAGGGCCTGCTGGAAATCAAGGCGGCGGCGCGCGATCCGGGTGTACGCGCCAAGATCGGCGTGGTCGCTTACGACAAGCGCATCGATCCGATCGGCACCTGCGTCGGCATTCGCGGTTCGCGCGTGCAGGCCGTGCGTAACGAGCTCGGTGGCGAAAACGTCGACATCGTGCTATGGTCGGAAGATCCCGCTCAGTTTGTGATCGGCGCGCTCGCGCCGGCAGCCGTCCAGTCGATTGTCGTCGATGAAGAAAAGCATTCGATGGACGTCGTTGTAGACGAAAACGAACTGGCGGTCGCGATCGGCCGCAGCGGCCAGAACGTGCGTCTTGCCAGCGAACTCACCGGCTGGCAGATCAACATCATGACGCCGGACGAATCTGCGCAAAAGCAGAATCAGGAACGTGGCGTACTGCGTGACCTGTTCATGGCGCGTCTCGATGTCGACGAAGAAGTCGCCGACATCCTGATCGACGAAGGCTTCACGAGCCTCGAAGAGATCGCTTATGTGCCGCTCAACGAGATGCTCGAAATCGAAGCATTCGACGAAGACACCGTTCACGAACTGCGTAATCGCTCGCGCGATGCGTTGCTGACGTTGGCGATCGCGAATGAAGAAAAGGTCGAGAATGTTGCCCTCGACCTGAAGAGCCTGGAAGGCATGGACGCCGACCTGCTCGCCAAGCTTGCCGAACATCAGATCCAGACGCGCGACGAACTCGCCGAACTGGCTGTGGATGAACTGGTCGAGATGACCGGAATGGAAGAGGATGCCGCTAAGGCGTTGATCATGAAAGCACGTGAACACTGGTTCCAGTGAGAAATGACCATGGCGCACTAAATTGAACGCGGCCGTCAGGCCGCATGACCCGATGCTAACCGCAAGGAATCGGTCCTTGCATTAAGAGGAATGAATGGCGAGTAACAACGTAGCCCAATTTGCCGCGGAACTGAAAATGCCTGCAGGCGTGCTGCTCGAGCAGCTGCAGGCGGCGGGCGTCACAAAAGCGAGCGAAGACGACAGCTTGTCCGAAACGGACAAGGCGCGTCTGCTCGACCACTTGCGCAAGTCTCACGGCTCGACTGATGCGGACAAGCGCAAGATCACGCTGACGAAACGGCATACGTCGGAGATCAAGCAATCCGACGCGACGGGCAAAGCTCGCACCATTCAGGTCGAGGTGCGCAAGAAGCGCACTTTCGTCCGCCGCGACGAATCCGCCGCTGAAGGCGCGGAAGCATCGATTCATGTGGCCGAGGCCGACGTAGACGACCTCGAACTCCAGCGTCGTGAAGAGGAAGCCCGTCACGAAGCCGAGCTGCTCGAAAAGCAGGCTCAGGAGCTGAAGGCGCGTCAGGAACAACTCGAACGCGAAGAAGCCGAACGTCAGGCGCGCGAGCAGGCTGCCGAAGCCGAGCGTCGCCGTGCGGAAGAAGAAGCGGCGAAGAAGCGCGCTGCTGCGGCGGCCGAAGCGGCTGCTCGCGAGAAGGCTCAAGCGGTGCAAGCTACTGCACAGCCGGCCGCCGCGAAGGCTGAGCCGGTCGCTGCCAGGGCCGCGGAGCCGGTGGCGGAGCAGGACGACGAGCGCGCTGCGGCAGAGCGCGCCGCTCAACGCGAAGCGGCGAAGAAAGCGGAAGACGCAGCGCGTCAGGCGGCTGAAAAGACGCGCGCCGAGCAGGAAGAGATCAGCAAGCGCCGTGCGGCGGCAGAAGCCGAAGCGCGCGCGATTCGCGAAATGATGAACACGCCGCGCAAGGCGCAGGTCAAGGCGCCGGAACCGGCACCGAAGCCCGCTGAGCCGGCCAAGGCCGTGGAAGCCAAGGGCACGCTGCACAAGCCGGCGCGTCCGGCAGGCGAAGCACCGGCGCGTCCGGCAGCCAAGAAGCCGGCTACTGCGGCTCCGGCTGCTACGACCACGCCGCCGGCTGGCGACAAGAAGAAGCCGGGCGCCGGCAAGGGCGGCTGGCAGGACGACGCAGCGAAGCGCCGCGGCATCAAGACGCGCGGCGATACGAGTGGCGGTGTCGATCGTGGCTGGCGCGGTGGCCCGAAGGGTCGCGGCAAGCATCAGGATCAGAACACCACGTTCCAGGCGCCGACTGAACCGATCGTGCGCGAAGTGCACGTGCCGGAAACCATCACGGTCGCCGATCTGGCGCACAAGATGGCGGTGAAGGCCTCGGAAGTCATCAAGTCGATGATGAAGCTCGGCCAGATGGTCACGATCAACCAGATGCTGGACCAGGAAACGGCGATGATCATCGTCGAGGAACTGGGCCACCACGCGGTTGCGGCCAAGCTGGACGATCCGGAAGCGATGCTGGTCGAAGGCGAAATCTCCGACGCAGAAGCACTGCCGCGTCCGCCGGTCGTGACCGTGATGGGTCACGTCGACCACGGCAAGACCTCGTTGCTCGACTACATTCGCCGCGCCAAGGTCGCAGCGGGTGAAGCGGGCGGGATTACGCAGCACATCGGCGCGTATCACGTCGAAACGCCGCGCGGCGTCATCACGTTCCTCGATACGCCGGGCCACGAAGCGTTCACGGCCATGCGTGCTCGCGGTGCGAAAGCGACCGACATCGTGATTCTGGTGGTCGCAGCCGACGACGGCGTGATGCCGCAAACGAAGGAAGCGATTGCCCATGCGAAGGCAGGTGGCGTGCCGCTCGTCGTCGCGATCAACAAGATCGACAAGCCGGATGCGAATCCGGAGCGCGTGAAGCAGGAACTGGTCGCGGAAGGCGTCGTGCCGGAAGAATACGGTGGCGATTCGCCGTTCGTGTCGGTGTCGGCAAAGACCGGCGCGGGCATCGACGACCTGCTCGAAAACGTGCTGCTGCAAGCCGAAGTGCTGGAACTCAAGGCACCGGTCGAAGCGCCGGCCAAGGGCCTCGTCATTGAAGCGAAGCTCGACAAGGGTAAGGGTCCGGTTGCAACGATCCTGGTCCAGTCGGGTACGCTCAACCGTGGTGACGTGGTGCTGGCGGGTAGCGCGTACGGCCGTGTGCGAGCCATGCTCGACGAAACCGGCAAGCCGACCAAGTCGGCGGGTCCGTCGATCCCGGTCGAAATCCAGGGCCTGTCGGAAGTGCCGCAGGCAGGCGAAGAAATGATCGTCATGCCGGACGACCGCAAGGCGCGTGAAGTCGCGCTGTTCCGTCAAGGCAAGTTCCGCGACGTCAAGCTTGCCAAGCAACAGGCCGCGAAGCTTGAGAACATGCTGGAACAGATGGGCGAAGGCGAAGTGCAGTACATGCCGCTCATCGTCAAGGCCGACGTGCAGGGTTCGCAGGAAGCTTTGGTGCAGTCGCTGCTCAAGCTGTCGACCGACGAAGTGCGCGTGCAGATCGTGCACGGCGCCGTGGGTGGCATCAGCGAGTCCGACGTCAACCTGGCTACGGCTTCGAAGGCGGTCATCATCGGCTTCAACACCCGTGCGGACGCGCAGGCTCGCAAGCTGGCGGAATCCAACGGCGTCGATATTCGCTACTACAACATCATCTATGACGCAGTAGATGAGGTGAAGGCGGCAATGTCGGGCATGCTGGCACCGGAGAAGCGCGAGATCGTGACGGGTACGGTCGAAGTGCGTCAGGTCTTCAAGGTACCGAAGATCGGCGCGGTGGCCGGCTGTATGGTCACGGACGGTTTCGTCAAGCGTTCGTCGTCGGTACGCGTGCTGCGCAACAACGTCGTCATCTTCACGGGCGAGCTCGATTCGCTCAAGCGCTTCAAGGACGACGTGAAGGAAGTCCGTCAGGGCTTCGAGTGCGGTATGTCGATCAAGAACTTCAACGATATCGTCGAAGGCGATCAGTTCGAAGTCTTCGAGGTCACCGAAGTCGCGCGTACGCTGTAATTCACGCGGCACGGCTCAACGGGCGGAGCGGGCTTTAACGCCCGCTCCGCCCGTTGTTTTTGAGCCTGCGCGTTTGGCGCGTAAGGCGCCCGCGGTGGCGGTTGCCGTGGCTGTTTTAGCCGCTTCATTGCCGCCCGGAGAACACAAGCCGCGGCCCGCGCGACCACCCTTTGTCATCCGCTAGAACGGATCACCAATTCACCATGCCTAAAAAACGTACTTCTCCCAATCGCAACGTGCAGATCGCCGATCAGATCCAGCGCGACCTGTCCGAGCTGCTGCGCGAGGTCAAGGATCCGCGCATCGGCATCGTCACGATTCAAAGCGTCGAACTGACGCCGGACTATGCGCACGCGAAGGTCTATTTCACGACACTGACGGGTGACCCGCAACAGACGCTGGAAGCACTTCAGCACGCTGCCGGCCATCTGCACAATCAGCTGTTCAAGCGCCTGCATATCCATACCGTGCCGACGCTGCATTTCCATTACGACAAGACCATCGAACGTGCGGTCGAAATGTCGCGTCTGATCGACGAGGCGAACGCCAATCGCGCGAAAGAAGACTGATCGCACACTGTTTCGCGACGTTTTCCGCGCTGCTCACCGTTCACCTTGACTCCGTCTTCTTTCTGACATGACCGTACCTCAACGCCCCCGCGTGCCGCGTCGCGCGCTCGACGGCGTGCTGCTGCTCGACAAGCCGATCGGCCTGTCGAGCAACGACGCGCTGATTCGCGCGAAGCGTCTCTATCTGGCGAAAAAGGCAGGCCATACCGGTACGCTCGATCCGCTGGCAACCGGTCTGCTGCCGCTGTGTTTCGGCGAAGCCACCAAGTTTTCGCAGGATCTGCTCGAAGCCGACAAGACCTACGAGGCGACCATGCGCCTCGGTATCCGCACGACCACCGGCGACGCCGAAGGCGAAACGATCGACACGCGCGATGTGACGTGCGATCAGGCGGCCGTCCTTGCCGCTTTGGAGAAGTTTCTCGGCGACATCGTCCAGGTCCCGCCGATGTATTCGGCGCTCAAGCGCGACGGCAAGCCGCTGTACGAATATGCGCGCGCCGGCCAGGTGGTCGAGCGGGAAGGGCGTCAGGTGACGATCCACGCGCTCGAGTTGCTCGCCTGCGCGCTGCCGGACGTGACGTTTCGCGTGACGTGCAGCAAGGGGACGTATGTGCGAACGCTGGCCGAGGATATCGGCGAAGCGCTCGGTTGCGGCGCGCATCTGGTAGCGTTACGGCGCACCGGCGTCGGCGCGCTGACGCTCGAGCATGCGGTGACGCTCGACGCGTTGTCCGATGCGACGGAAAGCGAGCGAGATGTCTGGTTGCAACCGGTCGATGCGTTGCTGTCCACGTTCCCGTCCGTGCATCTGGATGAAGACGCGACGCGCCGGTTCCTGCATGGTCAGCGGTTGAAGCTCTCCGAGTTGAGCATTACCGGCGATGCGCTCAACGCGCCGCGAGTTCGCGTGTACGCTGCTGAAGGCCGCTTGCTCGGCGTCGCGAAACAAGGCGAGGGCGTGCTGGCACCGGAGCGGCTGGTGGTCACCGCCGCGAGCTAGACTACAAGCAAACGTGCGCAACAACGAAAAAGGCGGGATCGCTATCGAGCGGTCCCGCCTTTTTTCATCCAGCTTGCGTCTTGGATTGAAGCTAAAAACTAAAAACTCAATGCGCCGCCGCGGCCGCCGCGCCCGCGTCACCGCCCGCGCGTTCCGGCTTGGTGATCCAGATCAGTGCGATCAGCGCGACGAAGATGCCGGCGGAAACAAAGAACAGATCATTCACGCCCAACTGCGCGGCCTGCTGCGTAGCCATCGTGTTGAAGAGCCCGTACGCCTGCGGTTGGCTGAACCCTGCCGCACCCATCTGCCGGATCGACTGATCGAACACCGGGTTGTATGCGTTTGCCTGTTCCGCCAGTTGCGCGTGATGCATGATGGTCCGGTGATCCCATGCGGTCTGGAAGATCGAGGTGCCGATCCCGCCGCACATGATCCGCACGAAGTTCGACAGGCCAGATGCGGCCGGAATCCGGTTGCCCGGCAAACCCGACAGCGTGATCGACACCAGCGGGATGAAGAATCCGGCCATACCGATGCCTTGAATCAGCGTGGGCAGCAGCAGCGAGTAAGTATCGACGCCGGTCGTATAGCGCGAGCGCATCCAGAAGCACAACGCGAACACGAGGAACGACAAGGTCGCGATATAGCGCGGATCGGTACGCGGCAAGACCTTGCCGGTAATCGGCGAGAGCAGCACCGCGAACAGGCCGACCGGCGCCATCACCAGGCCGGCTTCGGTTGCGGTGTAGCCGATGTCGGTTTGCAGCCACAGCGGCAGCAACACGAGATTGCCGAAATAGAGTCCGTAGCCGATCGAGAGCGCGACCGTGCCGCCGGTGAAATTGCGCCGGCTGAACAAGGACAGATCGACCACCGGGTGCTCGGCCGTCAATTCCCATACGATGAAGAACGCGAGCGAAATCACCGCGACCAGCGCCAGCACGACGATGGTGGTCGACGAAAACCAGTCGAGGTCCTTGCCCTTATCGAGCATCACCTGCAACGAGCCCACCCAGAGGATCAGCAGGCCGAGGCCAACGCCGTCGATCGGCGCCTTTTTGACGACCGAATCGCGGTTGCGGAAGATTGTCCAGGTCGCCACGGCGGCGATCGCACCGACCGGGATATTGACGTAGAAAATCCACGGCCACGAGATGTTGTCCGAGATCCAGCCGCCGAGAATCGGCCCGGCCACCGGCGCAATCAGCGTGGTCATCGCCCACATGGACAAAGCCATCGGCGCCTTGGCGCGCGGATAGCTCGCGAGCAGCAGCGTTTGCGACAGCGGAATCATCGGGCCGGCCACCGCGCCTTGCAGCACGCGCGAGGCGAGCAGGAACGGCAGAGTGGGCGCGAGGCCGCACATCCATGACGAGATCACAAACAGAATGATCGACGCCATGAACAGGCGCACCTGGCCGATCCGGTCGGTGAGCCAGCCGGTCAGCGGCACGGAGATCGCGTTGGCGACCGCGAACGACGTGATCACCCACGTGCCCTGGTCGGACGACACACCGAGATCGCCCGAAATCGACGGGATCGACACGTTCGCAATCGACGTGTCGAGCACGTTCATGAACACGGCGAGCGACACCGCGATGGTGCCGATCACCAGTTGCGCTCCCTCGAGCGGCGGGTGAGGGAGTTGCGCCTGAGCCTGAGCCATTAAAAAAGCCTTATATGAATCGTGGCAAGGCTTACATCAACTTCGCAGCGGGCTTCGCGGCTTGGCTCGACTTCTGCGAGCCGCCGTTCGGACCTGCGTTCTCCGAGATGATGCGAGCGATTTCCGCATCGGCCTCGTCGCCGTACTTCTCGAACACGCTGGTTTGATAGACCGTGTTCGGCGCGTTGCCGAGCTGGCCGCCGTCGTCGTTCTTGATGGTCACGTCGGCTTGCATCGACAGACCGATACGCAGCGGGTGCTTCTCAAGTTCTTGCGGGTCGAGCGCGATTCGCACCGGCAGGCGCTGCACCACCTTGATCCAGTTGCCGGTCGCGTTCTGCGCGGGCAGCAGCGAGAAGGCCGAACCCGTGCCCGCCGAGAAGCCGACCACCTTGCCGTGGAACACCACCGACGAGCCGTACACGTCGGCCGTCAGTTCGACCGGCTGGCCGATGCGCATATGCTTCAGTTGCACTTCCTTGAAGTTCGCGTCCACCCACACGCCGTTCAGCGGCACGATCGCCATCAGCGGATTGCCCGGCGAGACGCGCTGGCCGACCTGCACCGAGCGCTTCGCGACGTAGCCGGTAACAGGCGCCGGCAGGTTGTTACGCGCGTTGTTCAGGTAAGCGTCGCGGACCTTCGCGGCGGAAGCTTGCACGTTCGGGTGATTCGCGATCGTGGTGTTGGCGGTCAGCGCGCGGTTCGACGCGAGCTGTTGCTCGGCGGCGTCGAGTGCGGCCTGCGCGCTTTTCACGGCGTCGCGAGCATGCGAGATTTCTTCCTGCGACACAGCGCCGGTTTGCGCGACCGTCATACGGCGCTTCAGGTCGTCCTGAGCGCGCGACAGATCGGCCTGGCGTACGGCGACTTGCGCCTGGTACTGGTTGTCGTCGGCGAACAGGCCGCGCACCTGGCGCACCGTTTGCGCGAGATTCGCTTCGGCTTGTTCCAGCGCGACGCGTGCGTCGGCCGGATCGAGCACGACGAGCGGGTCGCCGGCCCTCACGGTTTGCGTGTCATCCGCGTTCACGGCGACGACCGTGCCGGTGACTTGGGGTGTGATCTGCACGACGTTGCCGTTCACGTACGCATCGTCGGTGTCTTCATGGAAGCGCGCGACGAGGAAGTAGTAAAGACCGTAAGCGATCGCTGCGATCAGGATCACGATGACGAGCAGCGTCATCATGCGCTTGCGTTTGCCGTTGTTCGCCGGTTGTGCGGGGGGCGCGGGCTGCTGGGGGGTGCTCATTGATGTGCTCCGGGTTCTCTCAAGCGTCGTCGTTTATTCGGATGTTCGTGCGTGTGTGTGTCGCGCCGGTCTGGCTTCAGTTTGCGGCGGCGGTCGCGGCCGTCGCCGAGGCCGGGGCATCGGTCGGCACCACGAGGCCGGTCTGCGTCGCGTCGAAACCGCCGCCGAGCGCCTTGATGAGGCCGATCTGCATATCGCGGCGGCGCATCTTCAGGCTCGTTACCGTCTGTTCGGCGGCAAGGCGGTTCTGGTCGGCGGTCAGCACCTGCAACTGCGGCGACAAGCCGGCCTTATAGCGAATCACGGCCAGCTCGTACGCTTTGGTCGACGCGTCGAGCGCGCGCTGGGCGTCGCCCGATTGGCGATCGATCGACCGGATCGACGAGACTTGCGTCGCGACGTCGGACAAGGCGCTGATCAGCGTCTGGTTGTAGTTCGCCACATCGAGGTCGAAGTCGGCGTAACGGCCCTTCAACTGCGAGCGCAGCGCGCCGGCGTCGAAGATCGGCAGGTGGATCGCCGGGCCGAATTGCATCTGACGGCTGCCGGATTTGAGAAAACGGCCCCAGCCGAACGCGTCGAAACCGAAGCCGGCCGCGAGGTTGACGTCCGGGAAGAATTCAGCTTTCGCCTCCTTCACATCGTGCATCGCGGCTTCGACCTGCCAGCGCGCGGCGACGATATCGGCGCGACGTGCGACGAGGTCAGCCGGCAGATTGTTCGGCAACGCGACGGTGTCGCCGGTGGTCAGAACCGGCTGGGCGATTTGCAGGCCGCGATCCGGGCCTTTGCCGAGCAGCGCGCCCAACTGATAACGCACCACGGTGATCTGACCGTCCAGGTCAGTCAAATTCGACTGGCTGGTCGCGATGTTGCCGTTCGCGGTCTGCCGCTCGACGTTGGTGTCGAGACCGGCGCTCACGCGGCCGTTGGTGATCCGGCCGATGTCCTGGCGGTTGGCGATTTCACGCTCAGCGATATCGCGGAACGCATACAGCTGCGCAAGCTGGTTGTACGTGCTAGCCACCGACGCGGCCAGCGTCACGCGCGCCTGCTGCATGTCGGCCTCAGCGGCCTTTTCCTGCGATACGGCCTGGCCCAGACGCTGGCGGTTCTTGCCCCACAGGTCTAGATCCCACGAGGCGCTCGCCAGCACGTTGTTTTCGCTATACCAGGCGCCGCCGTACGGAGGCGGGTAGAGCGCGTTGCCCGAGAACAGTTCGCGGGTCCACGAATAGCTGCCGTTGACCTTCGGGTACAGCGCCGAGCGCGAGCTTTCGATGTACGACGAGGCTTTTGCCACGCGTGCCTGCGCCTGCGCGATCGACGGATTGCCTTCCAGCGCTTCCGCGATCAGCTTGGGCAGTTGCGGGTCGCCGAACTGGTTGGCCCAGTCGAGCGACGGCCACTGGCCGCCCTGGCCGGGCAGACTCTGGGTGGACTCGTACTGAGCCGGCGACGAGATCTGCTTGTCGCTCTTCATGCCGAAGTAGTTCGCGCACCCCGTAAGGGCGAGCGCCGTCACCGCAGCGGCGACAGCGGCCCGGCTCGACAGCGCGGGCGCGGACAGGGAAAGGGATTTCATCGCTCGACTCTTTGAGTGGAATGTAATGATGGACACTGCAAGCAATTTCTTACGATTTGCTGTCAAAATTGCTTGCTGCATCACGGGTTAGTCCCGTTTGTTCGCCGGAATTGATGAGCACGCGGCGCAGCATGCTCTTCAGGAAACCCACTTCTTCGGGAGTGAAGCTACCCAGCAGGCTGTCCAGCACGCCGTTGAAAATCGCCGGCATCTTCGCCGCGATCGCATGGCCTTCCGGCGTCAATGCCAACCTGACGACACGCCGGTCTTCGTTGCTGCGCACCCTTGTCAGCAGCCCGCGTTTCTCCAGCCGGTCGACGAGGCGAGTGACGGCGCTTGCATCGATACCGTATTCGCGCGCCAATTCCGCTGCCAGCAGACATTTGCCGCTGGCCACCATGAACAGGATGCTGCCCTGCTGACTGGTGACGCCAAGTTCGGCCATGCTGCGTTGGGTGACCAGGTTGGACATGGTCGATTTCACGCGCGAAATCAGATAGCCGACGCTTTCGCCTAGCTGGTACTCGCTGAGGTCCGGCGTGGGGGTGGGGGACGGCTCCGTCATGATTCTCGTGCGAATGCAATGGTTGACTAGGCAGGATTATAGGGGGCGGTTGATTGACGCGGCAAGCGTTATTACAGCTTAGGCAAGGAACTTTTCCCGCTCAAGACCTAATGCGCGTGGTTTCGCGTAAGAGTTCGCGGGCGCTGGATGGCGCTTCTTCCTACGCACCTCCGCATGGGAAACTGTCGGTCTATCAGGGAATACCAGAGAGCTTCATTTGTGCGTGCTACAATATCGGGTTCCCAAAAGTGCGCTTTGGGCTTGTCGTGGTTTATATAAGCAACCGGCGCACTCTCAACTGTCTCCAGGTTTCCTATGACCCGCGCCCTACGCAACATCGCCATCATTGCCCACGTCGACCACGGCAAGACTACGCTCGTCGACCAGCTCCTTCGCCAGACCGCCACGTTCCGTGAGAATCAGGCGGTGGTCGAGCGGGTGATGGACTCGAACGACATCGAAAAAGAACGTGGCATCACGATTCTTTCGAAGAACTGCGCGGTCGAGTACGAAGGCACGCACATCAACATCGTCGACACCCCGGGCCACGCCGACTTCGGCGGCGAAGTGGAGCGCGTGCTGTCGATGGTCGACTCGGTGCTGTTGCTGGTCGACGCGGTCGAAGGCCCGATGCCGCAAACCCGCTTCGTGACCAAGAAGGCGCTGGCGCTCGGCCTGAAGCCGATCGTCGTCATCAACAAGGTCGACCGGCCGGGCGCGCGGATCGACTGGGTGATCAACCAGACCTTCGATCTGTTCGACAAGCTGGGCGCGTCGGACGAGCAACTCGACTTCCCGATCGTCTACGCGTCGGGCCTGAACGGCTACGCCGGTTTGACGCCGGACGTGCGCGAAGGCGACATGCGTCCGCTGTTCGACGCCGTGCTGCAACACGTGCCGGTCCGCCCGGCCGATCCGGAAGCACCGCTGCAATTGCAGATCACGTCGCTGGATTACTCGTCGTATGTCGGTCGCATCGGCGTGGGCCGCATCACGCGTGGCCGTATCAAGCCGGGCATGGCAGTGGCCGTGCGTTCGGGCCCGGACGGCGCGATCCTGAACCGCAAGATCAATCAGGTGCTGTCGTTCAAGGGGCTGGAGCGCGTGCAGGTGGAGTCGGCTGAGGCAGGCGACATCGTGCTGATCAACGGTATCGAAGAAATCGGTATCGGCGTGACCATCTGCTCGCCGGAACAGCCGGAAGCGCTGCCGATGATTACCGTCGACGAGCCGACGCTGACGATGAACTTCCTCGTCAATTCGTCGCCGCTGGCCGGCCGCGAAGGCAAGTTCGTCACGAGCCGTCAGATTCGCGATCGCCTGATGAAGGAACTGAACCACAACGTCGCGCTGCGCGTGAAGGAAACCGGCGACGAAACCACGTTCGAAGTGGCGGGCCGCGGTGAACTGCATCTGACCATTCTTGTGGAAAACATGCGTCGTGAAGGCTACGAGCTGGCCGTGTCGCGTCCGCGCGTGGTGATGCAGGAAATCGACGGCGTGAAGCACGAGCCGTACGAAAACCTGACCGTCGACATGGAAGACGGCCACCAGGGCGGCGTGATGGAAGAGTTGGGCCGCCGTAAGGGCGAAATGCTCGACATGGCGTCGGACGGCCGTGGTCGTACGCGTCTCGAGTATCGTATTTCGGCACGTGGCCTGATCGGCTTCCAGTCGGAATTCCTGACGCTCACGCGCGGTACGGGCCTGATGAGCCACACGTTCGACTCGTATCAGCCGGTCAAGGAAGGTGCGGTCGGCGAGCGTCGTAACGGCGTGCTGATTTCGCAGGACGACGGCGCAGCGGTTGCATACGCGCTGTGGAAGCTGCAGGATCGCGGCCGTATGTTCGTGTCGCCGGGTGAGCCGCTGTACGAAGGCATGATCATCGGCATTCACAGCCGCGACAACGACCTGGTCGTGAACCCGATCAAGGGCAAGCAGCTGACCAACGTGCGCTCGTCGGGTACGGACGAAGCGGTGCGCCTCGTGCCGCCGATCCAGATGTCGCTGGAATACGCGGTCGAATTCATCGACGACGACGAGCTGGTCGAAGTCACGCCGCAATCGATCCGTCTGCGCAAGCGTTACCTGAAGGAACACGAGCGTCGCAGCGCCAGCCGTAAGGGCGCAGTGGACTAAATAGGTATCGCGCCGCGATTTCGCGGCCGATGTCAGGCAAAAGCCACCTTCGGGTGGCTTTTGCCGTTTTTGGGCTCCCGCATAACTGATGCGCCGTTAGCCGCGGGTTCTATTCCCATTTGTCCCCCGTTTTTCGCAGAAGACTGTTGCAAGGACTGGAAACTAGCCAGAAAGCCCGTCGCGGCGGGGCTCGAGCGGCAATCCGTCTGCTATCTGGACTATCCGTTATGTGATATGCTCCCCGGGTGCAAAGTTTTAGGTCCTTCCAAGCAAGACTTGATTCGCGCAATCCGCTAAACGGTCAGGCCGTGTCGCGGAAGGTTCTGTAACCCGCTATTTCTCGAGAAACTCGAAGAAAGGTGAGCGTAAAAATGATGAAGCAATTCCAGTCGAACTCTTATCTGTTCGGCGGCAATGCTCCGTACGTAGAAGAAATGTACGAAGCGTATCTCGATAATCCGGCGTCAGTGCCCGAGAACTGGCGCAGCTATTTCGATGCGTTGCAGAACGTCCCTGCATCGGATGGCAGCAATGCCAACGACGTGGCCCATGGCCCGATCGTCGAATCGTTTGCTCAACGGGCCAAGGCTAACGCCTTCATCCCGCGCACGGCTACCGGCGGCGAAGATCTCGCTACCGCACGCAAGCAAGTCTATGTGCAGTCCCTCATCGGCGCATATCGCTTCCTCGGCACGCAATGGGCCAATCTCGATCCTCTGAAGCGCCGCGAACGTCCCGCTATCCCCGAACTTGAACCCGCGTTCTACGACTTCACCGAAGCCGATATGGACCAGGAGTTCAGCGCGACGAATCTGTACTTCGGGTTCGAGCGTGCGTCGCTGCGCGAGATCGTCAAGGCATTGCGCGACACGTATTGCGGCACGATCGGCATCGAGTACATGTACCTGAGCGATCCGGAACAGAAGCGCTGGTGGAAAGAGAGGCTCGAGTCGATCCGTTCGACGCCGAATTTCTCCAATGACAAGAAAAAGCACATCCTGAATCGCCTGACGGCCGCTGAAGGCCTCGAGCGCTTCCTGCACACCAAGTACGTTGGCCAGAAACGCTTCTCGCTCGAAGGCGGCGAAAGCTTCATCGCGTCGATGGACGAAGTCGTGCGTCATGGCGGCGCTAACGGCGTCCAGGAAATCGTCATCGGCATGGCCCACCGTGGCCGTCTGAACGTGCTGGTCAATACGCTCGGCAAGATGCCGGCGGACCTGTTTGCCGAATTCGAAGGCAAGCACGTCGATGACCTGCCGGCTGGCGACGTGAAATACCACAAGGGTTTCTCGTCGGACGTCTCGACCGATGGCGGCCCGGTTCACCTGTCGCTCGCGTTCAACCCGTCGCACCTCGAAATCGTCAACCCGGTGGTCGAAGGCTCAGCCAAGGCCCGTATGGACCGTCGCGGCGACGACAGCGGCCTGCAAGTGCTGCCGGTGCAGATCCACGGCGACGCGGCCTTCGCAGGCCAGGGCGTCGTGATGGAAACGCTGAACCTCGCGCAAACGCGCGGTTACGGCACGCACGGCACGCTGCACATCGTCATCAACAACCAGATCGGCTTCACGACGTCGGATCCGCGCGACTCGCGCTCCACGTTGTACTGCTCGGACGTCGTCAAGATGATCGAAGCGCCGGTGCTGCACGTGAACGGTGACGATCCTGAAGCGGTTGTGCTGGCTACGCAGCTGGCCATCGACTTCCGGATGCAGTTCCATAAGGACGTCGTCGTCGACATCGTCTGCTTCCGTAAGCTGGGTCACAACGAGCAGGACACGCCGGCGGTCACGCAGCCGCTGATGTACAAGACGATTGCGAAGCATCCGGGCACGCGCGCGCTGTACGCTGAAAAGCTGGTGCAACAAGGCGTGATCACGGCTGCTGACGGAGACGAATACGTCAAGGCCTACCGCAAGGCGATGGACGAAGGCCATCACACGATCGATCCGGTGCTCTCGAACTACAAGAGCAAATATGCGGTCGACTGGGTCCCGTTCCTGAACCGCAAGTGGACCGACGCAGCCGACACGGCAGTGCCGCTGGCTGAGTTGAAGCGGCTCGCTGAGCGCGTCACCACGATCCCGGAAAACTTCAAGGTTCACCCGCTGGTCGAGCGCGTCATCAACGACCGTCGCGCGATGGGCCGTGGTGAAGCGAAGCTCGACTGGGGCATGGGCGAACACCTGGCATTCGCGTCGCTGGTCGCATCGGGCTACGCGGTGCGTCTGACCGGTCAGGACTCGGGCCGCGGCACGTTCACGCACCGTCACGCGGTGCTGCACGATCAGAACCGCGAACGCTGGAACGACGGCACGTATGTGCCGCTGCAGAATATCGCCGAAGGTCAGGCGAAGTTCACGGTGATCGACTCGGTGCTGTCGGAAGAAGCGGTGCTGGGCTTCGAATACGGATATTCGACTGCTGAACCGAATACGTTCGTCGCGTGGGAAGCGCAGTTCGGCGACTTCGTGAACGGCGCGCAAGTCGTGATCGACCAGTTCATCTCGTCGGGCGAAGTGAAGTGGGGCCGCGTCTCGGGCCTGACGATGCTGCTGCCGCACGGCTACGAAGGTCAAGGTCCGGAGCATTCGTCGGCACGTATCGAACGGTTCCTGCAACTGTGCGCGGACCACAACATGCAGGTCGTTCAACCGACCACGCCGGCGCAGATTTTCCATCTGTTGCGCCGTCAGATGATCCGCCTGTTCCGCAAGCCGCTGATCGTCGCTACGCCGAAATCGCTGCTGCGTCACAAGGAAGCCGTATCGGATCTGTCGGAACTGGCGAAGGGCGCGTTCCAGCCGATTCTCGGCGAAGTGGACGAGGCCATCGACGCGAAGAAGGTCAAGCGCGTGCTGGCCTGCTCGGGCCGCGTGTACTACGACCTCGTCGCGCATCGCCGCGAAGCGAAGGCGAACGACGTCGCGGTCATCCGTATCGAACAGCTCTATCCGTTCGCGCATAAGCAGTTCGAAGCGGAAATGAAGAAGTACGACAACGCGACCGAAGTGGTCTGGGTGCAGGACGAGCCGCAGAATCAGGGTCCGTGGTTCTACATCGAGCACCACCTGAAGGAAGGCATGAAGGACGGGCAGAAGCTGGCATACAGCGGCCGTCCGGCTTCGGCCTCGCCGGCAGTCGGCTACTACGCGAAGCACTACGAGCAGCAGAAGGCGCTGGTTGAAGGCGCTTTCGGCCGCCTCAAGAGCGCGTCGATCGCTAAATAAACACAACAGACGAACCGGGAAAGCGCCACGCGCTTTCCCGTGCCGCGTCTGAAGGTTCATTCGCGGCAGTTATGGTTCGCAGGCGGTCGTCGTTCACCGCGCCGTCACCCGATACGTATTCAGGATATTCATAATGGCTATTGTTGAAGTCAAGGTTCCCCAGCTCTCCGAGTCGGTCTCGGAAGCCACCATGCTGCAGTGGAAAAAGAAGCCCGGCGAGGCTGTCGCACAAGACGAAATTCTCATCGAAATCGAGACCGACAAGGTCGTGCTCGAAGTGCCGGCTCCGTCGGCGGGCGTGCTCGCGCAAGTCATCGCGAACGACGGCGACACCGTCACCGCCGATCAGGTGATCGCCAAGATCGACACCGAAGGTACCGCTGGCGCCGCTGCTGTCGAAGCAGAAGTGAAGCCGGCTCCGGTTGCCGCTCCGACACCGGCCGCAGCACCTGCTGCTCAAGCCGCATCCGCAACGGGTGCGAACACCGCTGCTTCGCCGGCTGCCGGCAAGCTGATGGCTGAAAAGAATCTGTCCGCAGGCGACGTCGCCGGCACGGGCCGCGACGGCCGCATCACGAAGGGCGACGTGCTGACCGCGCAAGCCGCACCGGCACCGGCCGCCAGGGCTGCCGCACCGGCTGCCGCACCGAAGGCTGCGAAGCCCTCGCTGCCGGACGTCAAGGCGCCGGCATCGGCCGAGCAATGGCTGAAGGACCGTCCGGAACAACGCGTGCCGATGTCGCGTCTGCGTGCGCGTATCGCCGAGCGTCTGCTCGAGTCGCAACAAACCAACGCCATCCTCACGACGTTCAACGAAGTGAACATGGCGCCGGTGATGGACCTGCGCAACAAATACAAAGACAAGTTCGAGAAGGAACATGGCGTGAAGCTCGGCTTCATGTCGTTCTTCGTGAAGGCGGCTGTTCACGCGCTGAAGAAATTCCCGCTCGTGAACGCGTCGATCGACGGTAACGACATCGTCTATCACGGCTACTTCGATATCGGTATCGCGGTCGGGTCGCCGCGCGGTCTGGTGGTGCCGATCCTGCGCAATGCAGATCAGCTGAGCCTCGCCGAAATCGAGAAGAAGATTGCCGAATTCGGCCAGAAGGCCAAGGACGGCAAGCTGTCGATCGAAGAAATGACCGGCGGTACGTTCTCGATCTCGAACGGCGGCGTGTTCGGCTCGATGCTGTCGACGCCGATCATCAACCCGCCGCAATCCGCCATTCTGGGCGTGCACGCCACCAAGGAACGCGCTGTGGTCGAAAACGGCCAGATCGTGATCCGTCCGATGAACTATCTGGCGCTGTCGTACGACCACCGGATCATCGACGGTCGCGAAGCGGTGCTGTCGCTGGTCGCGATGAAGGACGCGCTGGAAGACCCGGCTCGCCTGCTGCTCGACCTGTAATCGCCGGCTTGTAATCACCACAGTCGTCGCGATATAAGCAACACGCCTCCAGCATTCCGCAGTACTGGAACGACGCGCGCCACGAAGCGTGGCCGCGCGCCGTTCTGCCATCAAAAGGATTGTCATGTCCAAAGAATTTGACGTTGTCGTGATCGGCGCAGGCCCCGGCGGCTATGTCGCCGCAATCCGCGCTGCCCAGCTCGGCAAGTCGGTTGCATGTATCGAAAAATGGAAGAACCCGGCCGGCGCGCTGAAGCTCGGCGGCACGTGTCTGAACGTCGGTTGCATTCCGTCGAAGGCGCTGCTCGCGTCGTCGGAAGAATTTGAAAACGCGCAGCACCACCTCGCCGATCACGGTATCAACGTGTCGGACGTGAATCTCGACATCACGAAGATGCTGTCCCGCAAGGAAGGCATCGTCGAGAAGATGACCAAGGGCATCGAGTTCCTGTTCCGCAAGAACAAGATCACGTGGCTCAAGGGTCATGGCAAGTTCACCGGCAAGACGGACGCCGGTGTGCAGATCGAAGTGAGCGGCGAAGGCGAAACCGAAATCGTCACGGCGAAGAACGTGATCATCGCGACGGGCTCGAAGGCGCGTCACCTGCCGAACGTGCCGGTCGACAACAAGATCGTGTCCGACAACGAAGGCGCACTGAGCTTCGACACCGTGCCGAAGAAGCTCGCCGTGATCGGCGCAGGTGTGATCGGCCTGGAACTCGGCTCGGTGTGGCGCCGTCTGGGCTCGGAAGTGACCGTGCTCGAAGCGCTGCCGGAATTCCTCGGCGCAGCGGATCAGGCGCTGGCTAAGGAAGCCGCCAAGCAGTTCAAGAAGCAAGGTCTGGACATCCACGTCGGCGTGAAGGTCGGCGAAGTGACGACGACCGACAAGAGCGTCACGCTGAACTACACGGACAAGGACGGCAACGCGCAAACGCTCGAAGCCGACCGTCTGATCGTGTCGATCGGCCGCGTGCCGAACACCGACAACCTCGGCCTCGAAGCGATCGGCCTGAAGGCCAACGAGCGCGGCTTCATCGACGTCGACGACCACTGCGCGACGGCCGCGCCGAACGTGTACGCGATCGGCGACGTGGTGCGTGGCCCGATGCTCGCGCACAAGGCTGAAGACGAAGGCGTGCTGGTTGCCGAAATCATCGACGGTCAGAAGCCGCATATCGACTACAACTGCATTCCGTGGGTGATCTACACCGAACCGGAAATCGCGTGGGTCGGCAAGACGGAGCAGCAACTGAAGGACGAAGGCCGCGAAGTCAAGACGGGCCAGTTCCCGTTCATGGCGAACGGCCGCGCGCTGGGGATCAACAAGGCGGATGGTTTCGTCAAGATGATCGCCGACGCGAAGACCGACGAACTGCTCGGCGTGCACATCATCTCGGCGAACGCATCGGACCTGATCGCGGAAGCCGTGGTGGCGATGGAATTCAAGGCAGCGTCGGAAGACATCGGCCGCATTTGCCATCCGCACCCGTCGTTGTCTGAAGTCATGCGCGAAGCGGCTCTCGCCGTCGACAAGCGCGCGCTGAACATGTAACCAGCGCACGCCTGACTGATCGCAGCACTCCAGCATCACCACGAAGGCGGGCGGGTTCACTCCCTCCCGCCTTTCTTTTTGCAGCAACACAATGAACGTCACCGAATACTACGAAAAAGAACTGCAGACGCGGGGTTATCAATCGGACCCGGCGCAACGCGCGGCGGTCGACCGTCTGCAGCGGTGCTATGAAGAGTGGGTCGAATACAAATCGCGCCGCTCGAACGCGTTCAAGAAACTGATCATCCACCCGGATCTGCCTCGCGGCGTGTACATGTGGGGCGGCGTAGGGCGGGGCAAGAGCTTCCTGATGGACAGCTTCTACATGATCGTGCCGGTGCAGCGCAAAACGCGGCTGCACTTCCACGAGTTCATGCGCGAAGTGCATCGCGAACTGGAAGAACTGAAAGGCCAGGCCGATCCGCTCGACGAACTCGCGCGCCGTATCGCGAAGCGCTACCGGCTGATCTGTTTCGACGAATTCCACGTGTCGGATATCGCCGACGCGATGATCCTGTATCGCCTGCTCGACAAGATGTTCGAGAACGGCGTGCAGTTCGTGATGACGTCCAACTACGATCCGGACACGCTGTATCCGGACGGCCTGCATCGCGACCGCATGCTGCCGGCAATCGAACTGATCAAGGCAAAGCTCGACGTGATCAACGTCGATGCCGGCATCGACTACCGGCAGCGCACGCTGGCCCAGGTCGAGGTGTATCACACGCCGCTCGGCGCGGCGGCGGACAAGGCCTTGCGCGACGCGTATTCGCGCCTTGCCGCGGTCCCCGACGAAAGCCCGCTGCTGCACATCGAAAAGCGGGAGCTGAAGGCGTTGCGCCGCGCTGACGGTGTCGTGTGGTTCGATTTCGCGACCCTGTGCGGCGGTCCGCGCTCGCAGAACGACTACCTGGAACTGGCGAGCCGGTTTCACGCGGTGATTCTGTCCGGCGTACCGCAGATGTCGGTGCGCATGGCTTCGGAAGCGCGCCGCTTCACGTGGCTGATCGACGTCTTCTACGACCACAAGGTCAAGCTGCTGATGTCCGCGGCGGTGCCGCCCGAGCAACTGTACGTCGGCGGCCCGATGGCCAACGAGTTCACGCGCACGGTGTCGCGCATCGTCGAAATGCAGTCGAAGGAATATCTCGACGCGCCGCGGCGCATCGTCGATACGTCGCTGACCTGAGGGCTCGCGTCATCCTCGCGGTGGCGGTTTTGCGATAGATCACGGTCCGCTCGCCAAATGGGCGGTGTCCGAAGACGTATTTTCAAGATTCGGATTGGTCTTATATTCCGCCCACGGGCGACTGGATATCTTCTTTGTCGTGGTTCTGACAAAGGAGAAACCATGAATCCGTACCGTGATATCAATGACGAAGAATGGCAACGCGTTGCACTGTTGCTTCCTGAACTGTGTCCGCGCTCCGAACTGCGCGGCCGTCCACTTGCCAATACGCGCTCAGTGCTCAACGGCGTGCTGTGGGTGATGTATAGCGGCGCGACCTGGTCGGCCATGCCGCGCAAATACCCGTCGTATCAAACCTGCCATCGCCGCTTCAAGGCATGGTACGAATCCGGCGTGCTCAAGCGCGTGATGGATCAGCTGTTCGGCGCCGCAAGCGAAGAACTGTGCAGCAGGATGGAAGCACGTATGCGTACGCACGTGAGCACCGAGGAGAAGAGCGTGCAGGCAGATGCGGCTCCGGTTGTGGCACCCGCGGTGTACAACCCTGCGTCCGCCAAGCCGGTACCGGCTTCGCCGTTCGCGTTTACGTCGCCCTTCAAGCACGCTGCATGACGACGTGAACGAATCAGATCAAGCAAAAAAACGGCCGCGCGATGGTGATCGTCGGCCGGTCCTTCTGATGCGGTCCTGACAGCAGTAACGGCATGCTGCCGACCTACCCCAGCACCTCAGGCATTCATACCTGAACTACGCGCGGATTATTGCTGACGAACCCATGTCTGCGAGCGGCCAAGCAGCGATACGCCGATATAGCCGCGCACCACCAGCTTGTTCCCACCGTCTTCCAGGTGCATCTTGCACTTGTAGACCTTGCCGTTTTCCGGGTCGAGAATCTGCCCGTGAACCCAGCCGTCGCCGTCCTTTTTCATATCGTTGATGATCGTCATGCCGAGAATCAATTGATCCTTGCGCGCGTCGGTACATTCCGTGCAGCGGCGATCCGGTTGGTCGTTCGCGGCCAATCCCTTGATCACCTTACCGTTAAGCGAGCCTGTGCTGTCCTGGGTGATCTGAACGAGCGCCTTGGGCTGGCCGGTATGATCGTCGATGGTTTGCCAGGTGCCGACCGCGCTGTCGGCCTGCGCCATCGCGGTGACGGCGCTGGCGAGCAGCACGCCGGCAACGGCGGCATGTTTGGCTGTGCGGAGCACGATTGCGCGAGCGCGTTGAGTGAATTGCGTCATGTCTTCCTCCTTGATAAAAATCCGCACGATCATGGTCGCGCGGCGTTATTGGCATCTCGGGCCCTGCTGGGCCCTGTTGGGCGATAAGCCGCCGTGATGCCTCGTGTTGCCTCTCAGGTCCTGCTTCAGCTGCATCGGTCGAACACCGTCAGCGCAGAATACGTGAAAGTGCGCGTGCCGTTTGATAGTGGAACCTCTAATCAGAACGCGGCGCTTTCCGTCGTCAGTTCAGTTGATACGAGAACGTCGCGTTGATGCGCGGGCTGCGCGACGCGCTTTCCACGGGCGCGTCGCCGACCGGTTTCGCGACCGACAAATCCAGGCTGTAGTACTTCGCATCCGAGATCCGGAAGCCGAACGCAATCGACGACAGCCTCGACGGCGAAGGCGTGCCCGCATGCAGATATACCCGCGCCATGTCGAACGATAGGTACGGGGTGAAAGTGCGCAGGTACGTGAAGCCGGGCGTGAACGCGCGGTTGACTTCGAACATCGCGCCCCAGCCCGAATCCCCCGACGCTTCGCCCGGTTGATAGCCCTGCGCAAAGCGCTGCGCGCCGAACGAGATCTGTTCCGAGGTGGGCAGCGATACGCCGCTGTACTGACCGGTCAGCGAGACGGCGGTGCCGATCTTCAGCGGCCACTCGTTGGTCTGCGAGAAAGTTGCGCCGGTCCGCACGAAGTTGATCGACGCCGGATTGGTGACGGGCCCGCCGGGAACGTTCGAGTCGCCGGATTTCGACGCACCCAGGATATCGAATGCCTTCGCCACATTGAAACTCGCGCGGCGCACCTGGGTCGGCTGCACGCTGGTGTAGTCGGCCTGCAATTGCAGCACGCGAATTTGCGAACGCAAGCCGATCTGCGCGCCGGTGTTATGGTTGTTGTAGCGATCTTCGTCGTGCGATGCGTAGACCGTGGCCGTGCCGATCACGCTTTGCGTGTTGCTCAACAGAATCGGATAGGCGAACGAGCCGCTGACCTTGTCGTTGATGACCGTGCGTTCGATGTAAGAGGGCAGGCCGGGATTGTCGACCGGATTGCCGCGATAGTGCGACGCGTCGATCTTCGCGATCAGCCCGTTGCTGCCGATCGGCACCGCGCCGTGCGCGGCGAGATAGGTCACGTTGTCCCGACCCTTCGGCAGCAACGCGGACACGCTCAATTGTTCGCCGAGCGCGGTCAGGCCGTTCTCGGTCGCGGTCAGCAGGCCTTGCACGCCGGGATGGTTGAAGTCGATGCCGGTGCTGACGTCGAACGGCTTACGATCCACGTTCAGTTCGAGCGTGGTGGCGCCGTCGGTGTTTTGCGGCGGCGGCACGTTGGCCGCGACCTTCACGCCGGGCAGCAGGCCCAGCACATTGATGTAACGCTCGAAGGTGGCGCGCCGCAATGGCCGGTCGGCAGTGATGTGGTCGGCGATCGCGCGGATCTTGTCTTCGACCGCTCCCGCCTTGCCCGTTATCTTGACAGCGGATACGTAACCTTCGACCACCGTCACGCGCACGACGCCGTCTTCGAAAGTTTGCGCCGGGATGAACGCGAACGAGAGCGCGTAGCCTCGGTCCTGATACAGCTTGGTGACGCCGTTAGCCACCTGGATCAGATCGCCGATGGTGGTGTCTTTGCCGACGAGAGGCGTGAAGCGTTGCGCGACTTCATCGAACGGAATGGACTTCACGCCTTCGACCTGCACGCGCGAAGGCGTTATATGACGGGCGAGCAGTTCCTGAAGCTGCGGCGCTTGCGGCGCGACCTGCAGGGTGACGTTCGGCCCTTTATCGGGCGCCTTGATTTGTGGCAGTGAATCCATTGGATTGCCGCCGACTGCGGAACCACCCGGGCGCGACTGCGCTTGCGCCTCCATCTGTAATGCGCTTGCCGCAATGGCTGCGAGCACGAAGGTCCATTTGCTGCCGTACCCGAGTTTCATCGGATTTTCCTCGTATGCCGTTCTTGTCGTGCGAGCGTGCCGCCTGGCCGGGCTGGTCGCGATCGCTTATGGATGGCGCGATGCATACTGCCTTGCTTGCATGGATTACGTCACGTGCTCCGTTGGGCTTGAGCATCGGCTGCGAAACCGCGGAGCACGTGGTGAAGCGGACTGCGTATGCGCGCTGCGTAATGAGACCGGTGATGCGGGAACGGCTTATGCGCGCAACGTAGACAAACGACTTATGCGGACTACTTATGGCTCACCGGCAGTAAGCCGCCGAGCAGCGTCGTGACGCCGTTCGTCGAGCCACTTGAACCGCTTGAGCTGCTCGTCGAACCTGCAGCCGAGCTGAGCGTGCCGGTCAACTGGCCGACTAGCGCGGTCACGGGCGCGAGTAACTGGCCGCCCGCGCCGCTGCCGGACGTACTGCTGGTGACGCCGGAAAGCGCACCCGTCAGCGACGACAACGGACTCGTCGAGCTACCCGTCGTGCCTCCCAACGCTGAGGTCAGCGAACTCAACGGCGTGCCGTTCAGCGCCGACGTCAAGCCCGACAGCGGGGTTGCGCCAAGCAGCGTCGACAGCGAGCCGAGCGGATTGTTGCCGAGCCCGAGACTCGCCAGTGTGCTTTGCATCGGGCCGAGCGGGCTGCTGTTGGCAGGCGGCCCATTGGCGACATTCACTGTCGTGCTGCCGACGAGACTCGTAATCAGGCCGGGAATCGGCATCGCGCCGTTCGGTCCGTTCGGATTGACGAGACCGCCCGCGTTCGTCACGGTGTTGCCGAGCGAACCGACCAGCGTGCCGAGGTCGGCGCCGACCGGGTTCTGCGTCGCAGCGCCGACTTGCGAGCCAGCCGAACTCAACGCGCCGCCGACTTGTGCAAGCACGCCGCCGAGCGGCGCGCCGAGGCCGGTCTGCGTGCCGACGGCTTGCGTCACGAGTCCGGCGGTCGTCACGATCGGCGTGATCGCGGTGCTGATCGGTTGGGTGACCTGTTGCACGGGCGCGGAGCCCAGCACGTTGCCAAGCGTCGCGCCGCCGGCGTTCAAGGCACCCGCGGTGGTCGATAGCGCGCCCGCAAGCGGCGTGGTGAGCGGCGACAGCGGCGCGAGATTGCCGGTGCCCAAACCGCCTACGGCGGTGCTCAGACCTTGCACGACGCCGCTCGTCGAGCTGACCACCGAGCCGAGTCCGGCGACCGTGGAGCCGACCGGGTTGGAGGTGGAGCCGATCTGGCCGACGCCGCTGCTTACCGCGTCGGCCAGCGAGTTCAGCGTGCCGCCGGTGCTCGACACTGCGTTGCCGAGACCTTGCGTGACTTGCGGACTGAGGCCTGGGATGGTCTGCGCGGCGATCGTACTGCCGAGGTCGTTGGTGGTCTGCGCGGCGACGCTGCCGAGGCCGCTGGTGCCCGACGTCGTGGTCGTGGGCGGGGCGCCGCTGGTCGAACCCCCGCCGCCGGCGCTACTGCTGCCGGATGCGCTCGGTGGCGCGGTGACGCCGTCGCCGCCACACGCGGCGAGCAACCCGGCGACCGCAACGGCGATCAACGGCGCGCGCAACGACGATACCGTCGCGCATGCTGCATGGAGAATAAAAAAACGTTGGGTGGACATGTGTGCTCCTCAGTGTCTTCTCGGTGTCGTGTGCGGTTGTCTCCGCGCGCCGGTGCAACGGGTGACTGAGCGGCGCGGTTCAGTCACGCAGAGCCGGGACGCGGCTGGCGGGCCGCACTCCGCCTCGTGCTTGCTACGATCGCTTCGATGGTTTCGCTTACTTCTTCCCGAGGCCGCCGAGCAGTCCGCCGACAAGCGACGTCACCGGTGCCAACAGGTTGCTCGTCGAGCCTTTGCCGGCGCTGGCCGACAGCGACACACCGGCGCCCGAACTGGTCGAGGCGGTGCTCGTGGTGGAGGTGGCCGTCGGTGTTGCAGCCGCCGTGGTGGTCGCGCCGCCGAGCGCGCCGGTGACGGTCGAAACGAGACCGGTGACCGGCGCGAGCGGGCTGCTGCTGCCGCCGGTTGCGCTGCTCAGACCGCTCGTCACGCTCGAGAGCAGGCCGGTGACAGGTGCCAACGGGCTACCGCTGCCGCCCGATGCGCCGCCGACGGCGCCGGTCGCGCTGCCGAGCGCGCCGGTGACGGTCGAAACGAGGCCGGTGACAGGCGCCAACGGACCGCTGCTGGACGTACCGCCGCTCAGACCGCCGAGCGCGCCGGTGAGCGGCGCGAGCGGGCCGCTGCTGGTGCCGCCGGTCAAGCCGCCCAGTGCGGCGGCGAGCGGGGCGAGCGGGTTGCCGCCCGTGCCGCCGGTCAGCAGACCGCCGACCGATGAAACGATCGTGCCCGTATCGGAGACGGTATGGCCGAGCCCGGCCGTGGCCGGGTTGCCGCCCGTTGCGCTCAACAGGGCGCCGGCCTTGCCGAGTCCGCCGCCGACCGTCGTGAGCAGGTTGTTGACCGGCGCGCCGATGCCGGTGACGGTGCCGACGGTCTGCGTGGTCGCCGCCACCATCGACGTGATCGGCGTGATGCCGGTGCTGAGGGTTTGCGTGACTTGCTGGACCGGGCCCGTCGAGAGCGCGGTGGTGAGCGTACTGCCGCCGTTGGTGAGCGCGCCGCCGATCGTGCTGACGACGCCGCCAAGCGGCGTGGTGATCGCTGCGAGCGGCGCGAGCGGGCCGCTGCCGAGACTCGTCACGAGGCCGCCGGCATCCGTCACTGCGCCGCCAACATGACCGACCACGCCGCCCACGCTCGAGACCGTGGTGCCGACCGCATTGCCGCCGGTGCCGAGTTGGCCGAGGCCTTGCGACACGCCGTTGCCGAGCGTCGAGACCGCCGCGCCGACTTCCTGCACGATGCCGCCCGCGGATTGGGTAGTTTGCGTGCTCACGCCCGGGAGAGTTTGCGAGCCGATCACGGTGCCGATGCCCGAGACCGTCGAGCCGACATCGCTGACTACGCCGCTGGTGTTGCCCACAACCGTGCCAAGCGCGTTCGCGACCGCAGTCGAGCCGGTTCCTGTTCCTGTTCCTGTTCCAGTGCCTGAGCCGCTGTCCGAACCGGTGCTGCCGGTGCTGCTGCCGGTGCTGGTGCCGGTGCTGGTGCCGGAGCCGCCCGAGCCCATCGAGCCGCTGCCGCTGGCAGTGGTGGAGAGAGCACCGCCGGCGCCGCTACCGCTACCGTTGCTGCCGGTGCCGGAACTCAGGCTTCCGGAGCCTCCGCAAGCACCAAGAGAAAGCATCGCGGCTACGCTGGCCGCAATCAGGGTTGCGCGTATCGTGTTGTTGCTCGTTTGAATGTTCATGTCGCCCTCGTATCGCATCTGTTGTTGGATACCGCTGCGTGACTACCTCTGCACGAGGCGTGCCATTTCTGCAGATCAATCCACAAGATTTGCTTGCGACAAGGCGTCAAGCCAAATGCAGTATGGCTTTGCGGGTAGTAGATGGAGTTTTTGCCAAACCAGATACGCGCCGCAAAATCGATGCGCGGAGCATAGGCGAGGAGCCGCGTAACGTAACGAGCCGCAGGCGCCGTTACGGTGAGCGGCGTAACGCAAGACAGGCGAAGGGACGAAATGCGCTTGAAACGTTCGGTTCAAACAAATAATTAGTGTATCGAATCTAACCTATGGTTAGTCCTATGTGCTGCAACGCACGAACTGCCGCTAACCTGAGTGACGACGCAAAATGCACATAGTAAGCGCTTCAAGGCAGCGGACAATTGCTTAAATAAGATTGATAAGCTATAAAACCCGGAAGCATCACGGATTGACGAGGGAGGTGCGCAATCGAACAGACAGCCACGAGGTATCCGTTTTATTGAACCGGCTGCGAGGCGAGGGGCTGCTGCGGCGCAACAAGAAGGACCAGAAAATGAGAGACCACTGGTTCGCGACGCTGAGGGCACCGGTTATCCGACGCAGCACGAATACAAGCGAAATAGATGAAGTCCGAGGGTTAAAATGAAAAAGTTCACCAAACGCTTTCTAAGAGATAACAAGGGCGTTACGGCCATCGAGTATGGTCTGATTGCGGGGTTAGTTGTGCTTGTCATCGCAACGTCGGTTACCAGCATCGGTACCAACCTGAATACAGTGCTGGGTGACTTGGCAGCTTTGATAAAGGCGCCTGCAGCAAGCTAGTAAAAAGCATTCTGCAAACGCCACGGAACGGCCGGCGTTCTTCCGTTCGCTCGCTTCGTGGTTTTTAAAGCATTGCCAGAACGATTAATGTGAATTGCACGGCAATTCACATGGCGTTGCTTTGCCTGTCGAGTGCGAAATGAATGTTTCCGTCGGTATTTTGTTATTTATTGCCTGGGCTGCGGTAGTCGCTATATGCGACTGCCGTAGCAGGCGTATTCCTAATTCAGTTGTCGTTGCCGGTCTGGCGGCGGCATTGGGCTGCGCGCTGGTTCAATGCGGCCCGTTCGGTATGTCGTTGGGACAGGCGGCAGGCGGTGCGCTGATCGGCCTCGCCGCGTTGTTGCCGTTCTTCGCACTCGGCGCAATGGGCGCGGCCGACGTCAAGGTATTCGCGGTGCTGGGCGCATGGTGCGGCATGCACGCGCTGCTCGGCCTGTGGATGGCCGCCAGTCTCGCCGCCGGCGTGCATGCGCTCTGGCTGTTGATCGTCACGCGCACGCGGCTTGCGGGCCTCGGCCGTCATGGCGGCCCGACTTTCGAAGTGGCCGGCAAAGCCTCCACGCCGTACGCCGCATGCCTCACGGTAGCGGCAAGCGCATGGCTCGTGCTGCAAGGCTCGGCCGGGGCGCTGCGATGAAATCGCTAACGACGAAACCTGCGCGCTCGCCGCTCAAGCGCGCCTGTGCGCGCCGGTTGCGCACGCAGCGTGGCGCCACGGCCGTTGAATTCGTGCTGGTGTTTCCGCTGTTTTTCACGATTCTGTACGCGATCGTCACCTTCAGTCTGGTCATGGTGGCGCAGCAGAATCTGACGCTTGCGGCTGAAGAAGGCGCGCGCGCCGCGCTGAACTGGCAGAGCAACACCTCGCTGCAAAGCGCGCTCGACAATCGTGCCCAGGCTGCCTGCACGGCGGCGAAAGCGATGGTCGCGTCACTGGTGCAGACCACGCAGTGTGCGTCTTCCTCCACCAACTGCGGCCCGGGCAACGCGATGAAGTGCGTGAACGTCGCGCTGACCTACGACTACAAAACCAATCCGCTGGTGCCGACATTGCCGCTTATGAGCTACACGATTCCGGACACCCTGTCGAGCAGCGCCACCGTACAACTCAACCCGGAAAACATTCAGTGACGCACGCGCCGGCCCTCAGCTTTTCCGTCCATCGACTCGCGCACGAACGCTCGTACGGCACGGCATCGTTCAACCGACGCAGCGAGTCATCATGCCGAATCTGACCAAAATTCTTGCCGGTGTGCTGATCGCCGTCGCGCTACTGCTGGGCCTGTTCGCGTGGACGCTGTCACGCCGCCCGGCGCCGGTGGCCGTCACGCCCGCGATGCACGCGAGCTTCCCGGTCGTGGTCGCGACCCATACGTTGCCGGCAGGCAAGGCGATCACCGCGGATGCGCTGCGCGTGCAGTCGCTGCCGATCAATCCGAACGGCGCGTTCACCGATCCTTCGCAGCTCGTCGGCCGTGTGCCGAACGCGGAGATCGGCGCCGAGTCGCCGGTGCTGGAAGCGCAGCTGTCGTCGGGGCTCGCCGAGCGCGTCGAGCCGGGCGAGCGCGCGCTGGCCGTGCGAGTCGACGAAGGCAACGCGGTCGGCAACCGGTTGCGGCCAGGCAATTTCGTCGACGTGTTCTTCACGCTCAAGCGTGACGGCAGCGCCGCCGGCGGCGGCGCGGAAATCGATCGTACCCAGGCGCGTCTGTTGATGTCGAAAGTGCGCGTGCTCGCATTCGGCAACGCGACTACCGGCGGCGACAGCGCGGGCGATCCGAATGGCATGGTGCGCACCGCGGTACTGGCGGTGCCGGTCGCCGATGTGGACCGGCTGACGCTGGCCGAAAGCGCGGGCCGCCTGATCTTCGCGCTGCGCAATCCAAAGGATCCCGAAGTAGCCGATCAGAGCGTCTTGCCGGTCTACCCGGGCGTGTTGAAGACGGCCGCCCACACCGGTTCGGCTGAGCCGCTTCAGGATTCGACCCGCGCCGCGGCCGGCGTGGCGCTCGACGCCTTGTCGGGCAGCGGCAATCCGGCGAGTGCCGGCGTGCGGCTGCCGCCGTTGCCGCACATGCAGCCTACGCGCGTAGCAGGCAATACGACCAGTACAAAGAGCAGTATCGAAGTGATACGGGGTGGGCGCGCCGAAACGGTCGCCCGATAAGCGGTTTCAGGGAGCGGGCGGCCGGACGCGTCCATAACTACATGACAAAACGGATTCTTGTATTCGGGAAGGCGGTGTGGCTTGGGATGGTTTTGCTGGGCGTATCGGCAGGGACTGACGCCGCCGGTCCATCACAGCGGACGCAGCAAGGGCAGTCGCTTCAAGCGGCCCAGGCGGCCCAGGCGATGCCTTCGCAGACCATCGTACTGACGGTGGGCGCCCAGCAACCGCTGGCGACCGGCCATACGTTGCAGCGTGTCGCGATCGGCGATCCGTCGGTGGCCGACGTGCTGATCGTCAAAGGCGAGAAGCGCGGTGGTGTACTGCTGGTCGGCAAGGCGGCGGGCACCACCAATCTGATGCTGTGGGAGCGCGATCGCGAGGCGCCGCTCACCTACACCGTCAACGTGACTACCGCGGCGGCGGCGTCGCTGCTCGGCGCCGATACGCCGAGCGTCAAGGTGCTCGGCGGCACGGCGGTGGTGTCCGGCTCGACGGCGACGATGGAGTCGCATCAGCGCGCCGTGGTCGCGGCGGAAGGCTCGCTCGGCAAGGACGGCTCGGTGTTCGACACCTCGACGGTGGCAAGCCGCGCGGTGGTGCAAGTCGATGTGCGGGTGGTCGAGTTCAGCCGCTCGGTGCTCAAGGAGGTCGGCTTCAACTTCTTCAAGCAGAACAACGGGTTTACGTTCGGCTCGTTTGCGCCGTCGGCGCTGAGCTCGGTGTCGGCGACCGCGGGTCAGGCGCCGCAAATGACGGGCACCACGCCGATTTCGTCGGCGTTCAATCTGGTGTTCAACTCCGCCACGCATGGGCTGTTCGCGAACCTGAGCTTGTTGGAGAGCAACAACCTCGCGCGTGTGCTGGCCGAACCGACGCTGGTGGCGTTATCCGGCCAGAGCGCCAGCTTCCTCGCGGGTGGCGAGGTGCCGATTCCGGTCCCGCAAGCGCTCGGTTCGACCTCGATCGAATTCAAGCCTTACGGCGTTGGCCTCACGCTGACGCCGACCGTGTTGAGCCCGCAGCGCATTGCATTGAAAGTGGCGCCGGAAGCGAGCCAGCTGGATTTCGCCAATGCCGTGACGATCAGCGGCGTATCGGTGCCCGCGTTCACCACGCGGCGTGCGGACACCACCGTCGAACTCGGCGACGGCGAGAGTTTCGTGATCGGCGGCCTGATCGACCGCGAGACCGCGTCGAATGTCGCGAAGGTGCCGTTGCTCGGCGATCTGCCGATCATCGGCACGTTCTTCAAGCAATTGAACTACCAGCAAAACGAGAAGGAACTGGTGATCATCGTGACGCCGCATCTGGTGTCGCCGCTCGCGAAGGGTGCGACCTTGCCGTCGACGCCGGGCGAGCAGTCCGAACAGCGCAACGGGCCGGTGTGGCGCTCGCTGCTCGGTGGCGTGGCGGCGCGCGATGCGGCGCCGGGGTTTTCGAAATGAAGCCGGCGGGCGTCGGGGCGACGCGCCGGATGAGTGGAGTGAGCCGGAGCGCGTGCGAACCGCGTGCGCGCTCCGGCAAGCAGTACGACGCGGGGGCTTCACAGCCGATGCCGCAAAAGGATGTCCAACATGAACGCGAGAACGCATTCATTGACTGAACGGGCTGTTACCGATTGCTTCGTGTTCGCGTCGCTAGCCGCAGAACATGTGCATTGGCTCGCCGATACCCTGGTAGGCGCCGGTGCGGTCGATGCGGCCACGCTCGATCCTTCGATGCTCACGCAACGCATCGCGACGCTGAACCCGTCGCTGGTGTTCGTCGACTTTTCCGGCGGCCGTGGTGCGGCGGCGAGTGCGGCATCGAGCGCGGTCCGCGCCGCCTACCCGAGCATGCAGATCGTCGCGCTCGGCTCGCTGGCCGAGCCTGAAAGCGCGCTGGCCGCATTGCGCGCCGGCGTGCGCGATTTCATCGATTTGTCGGCGCCCGCCGAAGACGCCTTGCGCATCACGCGTCAGGTGCTCGACAACCTGGTCGAACCGGTCAGCCGCCATGGCCACGTCACCGCGCTGCTGGGCGCGCGCGTCGGCATGGGCGTGAGCACGCTGGCGGCGAATCTGTCGGTGATGCTGCAACGGCGCGACGTCGCGCAAGGGCGGCAAGCGGCATTGCTCGATCTCGGCTTGCCGGCCGGAGACGGCTCGCTCCTGCTGAACACGCGCAGTGAATTTAATTTCGTCGAAGCCGTGCGCAATCTGCGCCGCTTCGATCAGACCTTCGTGCATACGGCGCTGTCGCACCACACCAGCGGCCTCGCGCTCACCACGCTGCCGCCCAATCTCGCCGACATGCGCGAGGTCTCGTATGCGTCGTCGATCGGTTTGCTGAACCGGCTGCGCGCGTTCTTCGATCAGCAGATCGTCGATCTCGGCGGCTTCACCAACAGCGAATTCATCGCCCACGTCGTGCAGGCCGCCGACGAAACCTGGCTGCTGTGCGATCAGGGCGTGGCCTCGATCGTGTCGGCGGTCGGCGTGCTCGACGCGTTGCGCGAAGAGGGCGTGGATACCGGCAATGTGCGGTTGATCGTCAACAAGTTCGACGCCGACCTCGGTCTGGCCGCCGCGCAGATCGCACAGCGTCTGGACATTCAACTGCTGACGACGCTGCCGGAGCGGCGCATCGCGCTCGGCCAGGCCGTCAACCAGGGACATCTGCTGGCCGACGCCGCGACGCGCGATCCCTACGTGCGCGCGCTCGAACCATTGATCGAACGGCTCGGCGGCGGCGCCTGCAAGCCGGCGCAAGCACGCGGCAAGTCCGCGCTCGGCGCGCTCAAGCGCTTCATTCCAACCACTCACAAGCGGTCATAGACGATGGCAAAAGAGATCGAATTTGCCGACGACGCGCCGTCGTTCGCGCATAGCCAGCAGTTCCAGGACATCAAGAACGCGGCGCACGAACATCTGCTCACGCGTATCGAGGAACTTGGCTCCGAGTTCGGCCGCTGGTCGCGTAACGCGATCAACCAGTTCGTCGATCTGGAGATGGACAGCTTTGTGCGGCTGCGCCGGATTCCGATCAACGAAAGCGAAGTGCGCCTGATCGCCGAGGCGCTGACCAAAGAGCTGGCAGGTTTCGGCCCGATCGAGGATCTGCTCGGCGATCCGGCTGTCGAAGACATTCTGATCAACGGCTACAACGACGTGTACGTGTCGCGTCACGGCATCCTGACCAGGATTCAGGTGCGCTTCGCCGACAACGCGCATCTGCTGCGCATCGTGCGGCGGATTCTCGCGCCGATCGGGCGGCGCCTGGACGAATCGAATCCGATGGTCGATGCGCGTCTGCCGAACGGCGGGCGCGTGAACGTGGTGATCGAACCGCTATCGATCGACGGCCCGATTGTGTCGATCCGCAAATTCCGCAAAGATCCGCTGCGTCCTGACGATCTGCTCGGCAACGGCACCTACAGCCCGGAAATCGGCGCGCTGCTCGAAGCGGCGGTCGCCGCGCGCTGCAACGTGCTGGTGTCGGGCGGCACGAGTTCGGGCAAGACTTCGCTGCTGAACGCGCTGGCGTTTCATATCCCCGAGCCGGAGCGGGTCGTGACGATCGAGGACACGGCCGAACTGTCGCTGAACCACCCGCATGTGGTGCGGCTCGAAAGCCGCCCGGGCGGCTTCGACGGCGCGGGTGTCGTGACGATTCGCGATCTGTTGCGTAACACGTTGCGGATGCGCCCGGATCGCATCATCGTCGGCGAAGTGCGCGGCGGCGAGGTGCTCGAAATGCTGCAGGCGATGAACACCGGCCACGACGGCTCGATGGGCACCGTGCACGCCAGCTCGCCGCGCGAATGTCTGTACCGGCTTGAAATGCTCGCGGGCTTCGCGGGCTTTCAGGGCACCGAGTCGAGCCTGCGCCGCCAGATCGCCAATGCGATCGACTTCATCGTGCAGATCGGGCGGCTCTCGAATGGGCGCCGGCGGATTCTGTCGATCACCGAAGTGACGGGGCTGTCGGACAACATCATTGCGACCCAGGAGTTGTACCGCTACGAGCCGGTCGTGACCGCGGAGGGTGACGAACTGGACAACTGGGTGTCGCTCGGCATTCATCCGCACTCGCCGAAACTGGTGCGCTTCCGCCAGGCGCTCGGTGGCGGCGAGCAGGGCAATGGGTTCGGCAATGCCGGCTTTGGTGGGGGTGGATTTGGCGGCGGCAGCGGTGGTGGCTTCGGTGGAGGCTTCAATGTCTAGCGTGGTGCTGGTCTGCGCGGCGCTCGCACTGCTGTGCGCAGCGGGTGCGATGCTGCTATGGCAACGTAGCGCGCACCGCAAAGACCAGGTGAGCGCAGAGCGTTTTATCGATAGCCGCATGGCGTCGGCGATGCCGGGGGCCGCCGGGGCGGGCGGCATCGCGAGCGGTGCCGGCGGGCTCCGCGTCGCGCCGGCGCGCGCGGCTGCCACGCCTGCCGCGATCGCGCCACAAGCGCCGCCGGCCGATGCAGGCTGGCTCACGCACTGGCGCTACCAGGCATCTCGCGCGCGCTTCATGCTGCAACACGCGATGGCTCGCGCGGGCATCGTCAACGCCAAGGGGTCCGCCGCGATCGCCTGTGCAATCGTGTTGCTGCTGTGCGGTTGGGCCGCGAGCGTAGGCGGCGTGCTCGCCGCCGGTGCGACGCTGACTGCGTGCGCCATGTTCCTCTATTTTCTGCTGACGGTACGCATCAACAAACGCCGTCAGCTGATCGTGCGGCAGTTGCCGCTGTTTCTCGACGGCATCGTGCGTTTGATTACGCTCGGCAACAGCGTGCCGGCCGCGTTTCAGGCGGCGTTGCAAACCACCGAGGCACCGCTGCGCGAATGTCTCGATCATGTCTCGCGGATGCTGCGCACAGGCGTCGAAATCGATCGCGCGCTGTATCAGGTCGCGGTGATCTATGGGGCGCGCGAACTCGAACTGGTCGGCGCCGTGCTGCGCCTGTCGGTCAAATACGGCGGCCGTGCCGACGTGATGCTCGACCGGATGTCGTCGTTCATGCGCGATCTCGAACAGGCCGAGCGCGAACTCGAGGCGATGTCGGCGGAAACTCGGCTGTCGTCGTGGGTGCTCGCGATGCTGCCGATCGGCATCGGCGGTTTTCTGATTATTTCGAATCCTAAGTACTTCGCGACGATGTGGTTCGATCCGGCGGGGCGGCAACTCGTGTATCTGGCGTTCGGTTTGCAGGTGCTTGGCGCCTATCTGCTGTACCGCCTCACGAACCTGAGGGAATGACGATGCAAGCCCCTCAACTCGTCGCACTCGCGCTCGCATTGGTGGCGCTCGCGCTGCTGCTGATCGCCGGGCTGGTGTTGGCGCGCATCGCCGCCGTGCGGCGCAGCGAACGCACGCTCAGGCATGCCCTCGACGAACGCGCGCTGCAAAGTGCGGCGCTGGCCGCCGCGGCTGCACGTGGTGCCGATGGCGCTCCGGGTGTGACGAAAGCGCTCGCGCACAACCCGCGGGACAAGGGTTTCAAAGGCCTGCTCGAGCGCTTCGCGCACACGGGGATTCGCTGGCTCGACACGCCGCTCGGGCGCCAGATCGTCGCTGAAGAAGACCGTCGGCTGCTGGAGCAGTGCGGCTTCGTGGACACGCGCACGCGCGGGCTGTTTCTGGTGGCGCGGATATTGGGCGCGCTGGTGCTGCCGGTGCTGGCAGGGACCCTGGCGCGCGAATATGTGGATGGCCTGCACTACGTGATGCTGGTGATTATCGCGATCGCGGTGGGCTTCATGGTGCCGAAGATCGTCCTCAGGCGCCGCGCCGCCAGGCGCCGCCGCGGCGTGGTCGACGAATTGCCGTTGCTGGTCGATCTGCTGCGCTTGCTGCAAGGCGTCGGCTTGTCGCTCGATCAGAGTTTGCAGGTGATGGTCAGCGATTTCCGCAGCGTGTTGCCGGTGCTGTCGAGCGAGCTGGAAATCGCACAGCGCCAGTTCGCTGCGGGCCGCACCCGCGAGCAATCGCTGAACCGTCTGGCGTCGAGTTACGACAACGAGGATTTACGCGCGGTGGTGCGCCTTCTGGTGCAGGTCGACCGGCACGGCGGCGCCGTGCAGGAACCGCTCAAGCAGTTCGGCGACCGCCTGCGCGAAACGCGCCGGGCGATGCTGCGCGAGCGCATCGGCCGTCTCACGGTGAAGATGACCGGCGTGATGATCGTTACGCTGTTGCCCGCACTGATGATCGTCACGGCCGGCCCGGGGGTGCTGGCTGTTTCGCATGCGCTGCGCTCGATGCATCACTAAGGATTCCTGCAATGGCTCGCTCTCTATCGTTCGATTCTCTGGCGCGTACCGCCTATCACGCCGCGCGCTGCGCCGCGGTGCTGGCCGCATTGGCTCTGCTCGGCGCGTGCGCGTCGAAAGACCTCGTGGGCTACGGCGTCGGTCCGCAGGCCGAGCGCGCGGCGCTGGCCCAGCAGGCCAATCGCGATCCCGCGCCGGACACGCCCGGCATGTACCTCGGGCTGATCGACAAGATGCAGTCGGAAGGGCTGTATTTCGCGTCGCTCGCGCATATCGACGCCTACGAAAAGCAGTATGGCGTTAGCCCCGATACGAATCTGCTGCGCGCCGACGCGCTGCGCATGACCGATCAGCCGGCCGCCGCCGCGACCGCGTACAGCCAATTGCTGAAGACACCATTGGCCGCGCGCGGTTACCGCGGGCTCGGTTTGATCGCCGGCGCGGCGGGCGATTTTGCGGGCGCCGCCCAGGAACTGCAACAGGCCGTGCAACTCGCGCCGACCGATGCGGTGAGCTTGTCGGATCTCGGCTATGCGCGGCTGCGCAACGGCGACGTGAACGGCGCGCGGGTGCCGTTGATGAAGGCCGCGGAGCTCGATCAAAACAATCCGAAGATCGTCAGCAACGTTGCGCTCTATCTGCTCGCCAACGGCGACCAGGCGCAGGCGCTGGCGGTGATGAATCAGCAGAAACTGGCACCGGATGTGCGCGCCGCGATTCGCGGCGATGCGGCGAAGGTGGCCGCGGCGGGGCGTGCGCAAGCACACAGTCTGCAAGCGCAACCGCAACAACAGGTCGGGCAGGCAACTGCGGGCGTGGGCACGGTCGCGAGCGCGCAAGGCGTCGAACCGGCCCCGCGCTTGCTGCAACGCTTTGCGCAGTGACCGGTGGCGTAATCAGGGGGACGGATATGAAAAACAGATCAACGAAGCAGGGCTGGATAGTCGCGATGCTGGGCGTCGGCGTGGTGATGGGTGTGGCCACTGGGGCCGCCTTCGCGCAGACTGGCGAGCCGGCTCAGCCCGCTCAGCCGCCGGTGCGGGCAAGCGAGGTGGGGCACTCGACGCGTGCGTGGCTCGACCTGCAAAGCAGCAACGCGCAGGCCGCGCCCGCGCTGCCGATGCTCGGCGCCGAAGCAGGGCTGGCTTACCGGCGCTATATGGAATCGTTCAAGAGCAAGATTCCCGATCTGTATGGCTCGGCGCTGAATAACGGGAGCGGCAGCGGCGGCAATGGCGGGGGCGGCGGCATGCCGGGTGGGCTCGGCGCTGGCGGCGGTGGTGCTTACTGACATGCACAGGCCCGAATCATTCGTTGCCATGGCCGCTCGCTGTCGGCGCCCGCTTTCCGGGCGGCGCAGCAGCGCGGCGATGCTCGCCGCGCGCCGTCAGCATGGCGCGGTCGCGGTGCTGGCGGCGATCTGGCTGAGCATTGCGATTGCGGCGTTAGGCGCACTGGACGTGGGCAATGTGTATTTCGTGCGGCGGCAGTTGCAGCGCACGGCGGATCTGGCGGCGATCGCGGGCGTGCAGGTCATCAGCAGCTCGGGCGGTTGCGCGACGGCGACGACGGCCGTGCAACAGAATGCAGCCGCTAACGGTTTCTCGGCCGACGGCACCACCACGACGCTCAACACGACCTGCGGACGCTGGGACACGAGCTCCAATACCTACTTCGGTACGAGCGGCAACCCGCTCAATGCGGTACAGGTGCAGGTAACGCAGGTCGTGCCTTATTTCTTTCTCGGGCCGAACCGTAATGTGACGGCGACTGCGACCGCGCTGGCGTCCAACATCGACGCGTTCTCCCTTGGTACCGGTATTGCGACGATCAACACGCAGCAGTCGGCGCTGCTGAACGCGATTCTAGGCGGATTGCTGAACACGAACGTGTCGCTCAGTGTGGGCGACACGCAGAGCCTCGCCACGGCGCATATCAAGCTCGAAGATTTGATGGTGGCGCTGGGTGCATCGACGATGCAAGGGCTGCTCGCGACCACGGTGAGTTATCAGACGCTGACGATCGCGATGGCCAACGCATTGCAAACCGGCGGTGACACGATTAACGCGGCGATTTTGAGAACGCTGGCAGTGGCGGTGCCTGGAGGCCAGAACATCACGGTGGGTGACGGCGGAACCTCCGCGCCTGGCCTGCTGGCCCTCGGGTTGGCCAATCCCAATGCCGCTGCGGCCGCAACGATCAACGCATTCGATGCATTGCTGGTCGCCGCGCAGATCGCACAGCGCAGTCCCGACGGCACGGCGAGCAAGGCGCCGGTGATCAATGTGGCGGCCGGATTGAGCGGCGTAGCCAGCATTTCGCTGCAGATCATCAATCCACCGGTGCTGGCGGCGGGTGAGGGCGGCACGTATATGCTCAACGGTGTATCTACACCGCGCACGATGGCGCGCACGGCGGTGATTAACGCAAATGTCGGTCTGTCGCCCTTGCCGTTGTTCAACTCGCTTACCTTGGGCATACCGAATGTGCTTTCAGTGTCGGTCTCTGCGTTGAGTACGCCGCTCGTGGTGTCGTTGGCGGTCGCGCCAGGCACGGCGACGTTAAGCTCGGTCGATTGTGAAAGCACCAAAGCGGCCACCAACGCCACGATTCAGGTTGCGCCGGGAATTGCATCTGCCTGCCTTGGCGCAAACTCGTCCTGTGGCGGATCGATCAATGTCGCATCGATCTCGACGACGATAGCCGGGGCCAACGTGCAGGTGGCCAATGTAGTACTGAACGGCATCGGGCCGTTGCAGCTCGCGCCCGGCACGACGACACCACTGGTTTTCGACGGTTCGTCCGGCAGCTTCGACGCGACCAGGAGCGCCAATTCCAACGCGATCGGCGGCGACGCCTCCGTATTGACCACGCAATTGCTCGCGGCCTTGCCTGGCGCATTGGACGTCTCGCTTCTTAATAAGCTAGTCGATCTGTCCGCTCTCCTTTCACCCATTCTTACCGGCGTAGCGAACGCCTTGACGCCTTTGCTCCAACCCGTCTTCTCCTTGCTCGATACAGTTCTCGTCCCAACGCTCTCGCTGTTGGGCGTGCAGGTCGGCACCGCCACCGTCCACAATATGTCGCTGACATGCGGCGTCTCGCAACTGGTCAACTAGCGTAACCAAGATGAGAACCACCACCAAAATCGAGGAACTCGATATCTACGTCTGGGAAGGCAAGGCCGACATCGTCGACCGGGTTGCGCGCTGCATGGCGAGCTTCGACGTCGAAGTGATCCGCGCGGACGATATCGCGATCTCGCCTGAACGGACCGCCCTGCGGCCGTCGCTGGCCATCATCAGCGTCTCGGTGATCGACAGCGGCGCGCTGATTCTGCGCGACTGGCAGGCCGCACACGGCATCCCGGTGGTGTGGGTCGGCGCCGCGCCGCGCGACCACGATCCGGCGATGTATCCGTCCGAGTATTCGCACATCTTGCCGCTCGACTTCACCTGCGCGGAGTTGCGCGGGATGGTCATGAAGCTGGTGCTGCAATTGCGCGCGCATGGCGCCAAGACGCACGAGTCGGACGCGATGATCGCCAACTCGGAGTGCATGCAGGCATTGCTGCACGAAGTCGACACCTTCGCCGACTGCGACACGAGCGTGCTGGTGCACGGCGAAACCGGCGTCGGCAAGGAGCGCATCGCGCAACTGCTGCACGAAAAACACAGCCGCTACGGTCAGGGCCCGTTCGTCGCGGTGAACTGCGGTGCGATTCCGGACGGCCTGTTCGAATCGCTGTTCTTCGGCCACTCGAAAGGCTCGTTCACCGGCGCGGTGGTCGCGCATAAGGGTTACTTCGAGCAGGCTGACGGCGGCACGCTGTTCCTCGACGAAATCGGCGATCTGCCGCTTTACCAGCAGGTCAAGCTACTGCGCGTGCTGGAAGACAGCGCGGTCACGCGAATCGGCTCGGCCACGCCGGTGAAGCTCGACTTCCGGCTGGTGGCGGCGACCAACAAGCATCTTCCGCAACGGGTCAAGGACGGCGCCTTCCGCGCCGATCTTTACTACCGGCTTGCGGTGATCGAGCTGAAGATCCCGTCGCTGGAAGAGCGGGGCGCGGTCGACAAGATTGCGATCTTCAAGGCGTTCATCGCGCAGATTGTCGGCGCGGAGCGGCTTGCTGCTTTGCCGGACCTGCCGTACTGGCTTGCCGACGCGGTGGCCGACACCTATTTCCCTGGCAATGTGCGTGAGCTGCGCAATCTCGCCGAGCGCATCGGCGTGACCGTGCGGCAGATCGGCGCGTGGGATGCGGCGCGTTTGCAGCGGCTGCTGGCGCTTGCGCGCACCAGCCAGCCGGTGCCGGCCGAGAGCGCCGCGGAGGTGCTGGTGGACCGCAGCAAATGGGACATGGCCGAGCGCAACCGCGTGCTCGCCGCGCTCGACGCAAACGGTTGGCGCCGGCAGGATACGGCGCTCTATCTCGGCATCAGCCGCAAGGTGTTGTGGGAGAAGATGCGCAAGTACCAAATTTTTGACGAAGAGCCCGAAACACGCGAAAGTGAGTAATAATGACACGGTTGTACTAAAACAAAAACTGTTTAAGCAGGAATTACATGGACCGAAAGTCGAAACTACGACAGATTGCCTTGGCCGCATTCGTCGCGTTGGGGGCCGTGCAGGGTGTGAATGCGCAGGCGCTGCCGGATAGCGGCACGAGCGCTGGCGTTGTTTCCCAGCCGGGCGCGACGACGGCGTTGCCGGCTACTTCGCAAGCGCAGGCTGGCGTGCTGACGCCGGACGAAGCGAAGCAATCTGCCGCGGGGAATGTGGCGGAATTGCAGCAGATGATCCACGGGTCGGATCTGAGCGAATTGCGCACGACGTACAACGGCAGCTACGGCGCGAGCTTGCTGTTTTATGGCAAGGAGATGACGTACTACGTCGCGTTGTTCCAGCAAAAGAATTTCTGGCGCGTCATCAAGACGCAGGACGCGACGCGTGCCGACATGATCTACAAGGATTTTGTGCGCCAGACGTTGCAGCTATCCGACGTCGAGATTCGCCGCACGCAACTGGAAGCGCAAAAAGCGTTCACGGAACGGATGATTGCGTTGTCGCAGGACCGCGCGAACCGCCTGCAGGCTGACCTGGATGTGGCGCGTCAACAGCAGAACATTGTCGCGAGCCAGCAGCAGCAAACCCGCGCCGAGGCAACGGCGCTGGCGCAGCAGAAGGTCGCAGCGCAGGACCAGTTGCGCGCGGCACAGCGGCAGGTACGTGAGTTGCAGCGTCAACTGGAAACAGGCTTGCCGTCGCACTGAAGCGTGCAACCGGACAGGAAGGGGCAGGGGCGGGGGACCGCCCGGCCCGCAACAAAGGTGACGCCCTCGCCAGCAGCCTGATCCGCCGATCCCGCGGCACAAAAAATCCCCACTGATTTCCAAGCAGACCCGATCGCAATGCACGGGCGGCCATCAGCCACGCCCGCGGTTTCCCAGATGAACGCAACCGCGCCGCCCGCAGTGCGGGAAGAGGACTGACTCGCGGTCGGTATTAGACGTACCGCCACGGCGCGCGCAGCGCCGCCGGAAGAATGACTGCCTTGTCGCTGGTGCGGAGTGTGCGATAACACTGATTCCAGACGCTCCACTACCGTGACTGCGCGAGGGACCCGCTTAGCATTAGACAGTATGACTCCCGTGAGGCAAGGGCTGGCCTGCCGTGAGGAATCAAACGCGGGTTAGCATTGCTACCAGAGCCGCACGGTGCGGACGGGCCGCACCCGGCGAATTCCGGCACGGAGGCCAGCATGGAACACGATAGCACGCTGTACGTCGGTTGCGACGTTCACAAGGATTCGATCACGGTTGCCTATGCACTCGATGCGGGCGAGGTTGAACTGCTCGGCAAGACCGGTACGAGGCAGGCCGATATCGATCGCCTGTGCAAGCGCCTGCAGTCAAAGGCGCCACGCATCCGGTTCGTCTACGAGGCAGGCCCGTGCGGCTACGGGCTTTACCGTCAACTCGTGAACAAGGGTTTCGACTGCATGGTGTGCGCGCCATCGCTGATTCCCAAAAAACCAGGCGAGCGGGTCAAGACCGATCGGCGTGATGCCGTGAAGCTCGTGCGCTCACTGCGCGCTGGCGACCTGTCAGCCGTGTACGTGCCCGGCGTGGACGACGAAGCGTTCCGCGATCTGGCGCGTACCTGGGTCAGCGCCAAAGATGATCTGAAGCGTGCACGGCAACGGCTGAAGGCTTTCCTGCTCTCGCATGGGGTGCGCTATACAGGCCGTGCCGACTGGGGACCGGCGCACCAGCGCTGGCTGGGCGCGCATGCATTCGACAGTGCATGGCAGCAGCTGGCGTTCGAGGAACATCGGCGCACCATCGAGGACCGCCTCGCTCAATGCGCGCGACTGGAGGCCGCGTTGCGCGAAGCGGTCCCCAACTGGCGCTTCTATCCGGCCGTGCTGGGCCTGCAGACCATGCGCGGCGTGCAGTTCACCACGGCCGTGGGCATGCTCGCGGAGCTGGGTGACCTGTCGCGTTTTGCCCATCCGCGCCAGCTGATGGCCTGGCTGGGCGTGACGCCCTCGGAACACTCGTCAGGCGAGAAGCGCCGGCAGGGCAGTATCACGAAGAACGGCAACAGCTACGCGAGAAAGCTGCTCGTCGAAGCGGCCTGGAGCTACCGGCATACGGCCCGTGTCAGTCCCGACATCCAGCGCCGCCACGAAGGTATCCCCAAGCCGATCGTGGATCGCGCCTGGGACGCACAGGTGCGGCTGTGCCGACGCTATCGCAAGCTCATCGCGCGCGGCAAGCAGAAGAACATCGCGGTGGTCGCGGTTGCCCGCGAACTGGCAGGTTTTATCTGGGACGTCAGCCGGCTCGCGATGTCGCTGGCCGTACCGCACGAGGTGCGCCTGGCATGATGCAACATCCAGCCCCGTTGCCCCAACCTGACACTGGAGGAGTTTCCTGAAGGCGGCGTAGCCCGGCACACGAGTAACCCGCGACACCGCTACGCAACGGATTGCATCCGACTTGCGGCTTTAGATTGCGGCAGGCTCATTGGGCGGACCTCTGTAATGCGGTACCCAACCCGCGGATATCAGCGTGATCCACCGTCGAGATGTACTGCTACGTCGCCCTCAGGAAATTCAGGTAAATATGAATTTGAGAAACCGAAAAACCGATCCCGATTGACACCGGGAGTCATATCAGCGGTGTAAAGCCGCTTTCTTTTGCCTACTTTTCTTTGCGGCAGGCGCCCCGAAGGAAGTCCACTTGGTGGGCAAAGAAAAGTAGGTGCCGCCCCGCACAGGGGCAACGCCAATAAACCAATAATAAATCAAGGAAAGGCCAACGCCGAAAAAGCACAGTCAAACGGCGCCGCATCGGCAAAAAACCATCGCTCTAGTGCCGCTTCTTCCCGCTCTCCGGCGAATGATGTGGATCAGTAAGATCAACAGCAATCGGATCACTAGCAGGAAAACTCTCATCAAGGGCCTCATCGAGGCGACTCTCAGCGGACTGAGCGGGCGGCTTCGCTTCTTTGACCTTGGCTTTGACATCGGCTGCATGCGGCTTCGGCTTAGACATGACGTGCTCCACTTCGAAAGTGTAGAGAAAGTACCGATAGTCCAGCATAGCGCAAAGCCAAACCCACCGACGACTGGCCGAACGGGGAAGAGAACATTTCCTCAACACCGGTAAGCATTTCCTTCAAAAGAAAACACCCAGCCAACGCAGTTAAAGAACGCAACTAAAGAACGCAACTAAAGAACGTAGTTAAAGCGCCCTTAAAACCCCGCAGCCCTACCTCGTCTTCGAGTGTGTCGCCAAACAAAAAAGAAAAAGCAAAAGGCGACGCCAATCAAAATCGCATGCCGCCCAACGGCATCTCCAGAACGGGTAGCGCAAAAAAACAAGGCAGCGCAACAATATGGAACCCAAGACTCCTGCACAGACGCAGCGCGTCAACGCATCACACGTAGTGGAAGCGGAATTGGAACATCTGGATTGGGCAACACGGCAACCGGCGCTGCGCATGCTGGACGCAGGCTACTGGCGGCGCCGCGTGCTGGCGGTCAAATGCAGATTCGAACTGACGCAGCTGCAGATCATGCGGCTGGAGAAGATTCTGCAGCGGCTCGGCTGTCCGTCGGAGTAGCCGGCCGCTGCGTGAGCAGCTTATTCGTTACCGCCGGCGGCGCCACCATTGCCGCCGTTGCCACCATTACCGCCACCATGGTTGCCGCCTTCGCCGCCGCCCGTGCCGAACAGGCGCCGGCGACGCGTCACGACCACCGGTCCGTCCGACGTGCTGCCGCGCTCGGACGATGCCGGGCGGTCCGAAGACGGCTGCGCGCCGTACGACTCGCGCGGTTCACGCGGTTCGCGGGGCTCACGATGATCGCGCGGCTCACGCGAGCCGTGCGGGCCGCGCGTGGTGTGCTCGCCGTGCGAAGGCCGTCCGGCGCGCGGCGCCGGACGCGTGCCGGTGTCGAGCTGGATCGTCGAGATCGCGCGCTTGTAGATGCCTTGCAGGCCGACAGGCGTGCGCAGCATCACCAGATACTGATCGAACGACTCGATGCACCCCGTCAGGCGAATGCCGTTGACAAGGTAGATCTCCACGCGCTTTCGTTCTTTGCGCGCTGCGTTCATGAAGTCGTTTTGCGGATGCGATTCTGCGGAAGCCATGGACAATTCAGGTTAGAAAGACGGTTGTTCGCCGCGATTCTACCCTGTGTGGGGGCGGAACGCGTCGGCGGGCGAACTGGGTCCACTATAACGGCTTGCGCGCACATAAGCATCTGATAACTATTGACTGTAACGTTGAGTTACGAATCTGCGGATGAATGGCGGTTTTCGCGGCGGCGGTGGCGCGTCGCCGCCGCGGATGGCGGAAAAAGATGGCGCTTCGCGCCGAAACGCACGGAATAAACCGGCGTCCGCTTGCGTTAAATCAGCATGGCAGCGCTGCATATCGCACGCGGCCGACCTGGTCCCGGCCCGGACGCGCCAGCCGCCGGATGCGCCGGCCGAAACGTAGTCAGGAGAGACACCATGAAAGCAACCCGCATTCTTTCCACCGTCTTCGTGCTGTTCGCACTGGCGTTGGGCTCGCTCGCGACGAGCGGCTGCACGTCGGCGACCGATAGCAGCGCGTCGAGCCCCAGCGGCAGTGGCGGTGGCGGTGGCGGCGGCGGTTACTGAGCGTTAAGCGCGCCGGGTGAATTTCGAAGCGGAAGTGATTTCGTGGCTCCCGCAGTTGCGCCGCTATGCGCGCGCACTGACGGGCGACCGCGCTTGGGCCGACGATCTGGTACAGGATACGGCGGAGCGCGCGCTTGCGCGCTGGGCGGCGTTCCGGCCGAACAGCAACCTGCGCGCGTGGTTGCTGACGATTCTGCGGCATCTGTACATCGATCAGCTGCGCGGACGCCGCGAGATCGCCGTCGACGACGAAAGCGCGCCGTGGCGCAATCTCGAAGCGCCGCACGGCGAAGTCGACGGTCTGGTGCTGCGCGATCTGCAACGCGCGCTGTATTGTCTGCCGGTCGAGCAACGGGAAGTGCTGCTGCTCGTCTGCGTGGAGGAGTTGACGTACCAGGAGGCGTCGAGCGCGCTTGGCGTGCCGATCGGTACGGTGATGTCGCGGCTGTCGCGCGCGCGTGAACACATGCGCGTGCTGCTTACCGAAGGTCCGGCGCGCAAAAACCCGCCGCTGAAAGTAGTGAGAAATCCGTGATGAGCAACGACGACTACGATTCCGGCTTGCCCGAGGGGCTCGATTTGCGAGCGCTGTCTGCGTTTGTCGACGGCGAGTTGCCGCACGCGCAGCGCGCCGCGATCGAGGCGCAGCTAGAGCAGCATCCGCAGGCCGCCGCACAGGTGGCCGCGTGGCGCGCGCAGAAGACGGCGTTGCAGGCGCTGTGCGGCGCGCCGGCGCGCGAGGAGCCCGCTGTCATCGTGGTGCGCCAGTTCACGCCGTGGTGGCGGCGCGCCGGCCTTGCGGCGTGCTGGCTCGCGGCCGGCGCCGGTCTCGCGCTGGCGTTGGGGCCGCTCGCGCCGCGTCTGACGGACGGTGCGTGGGGTGGGTGGAGTGGTTTCGGCGCTGCTCCGGCCAGCTTCGCCCAACGCGCGGACATCGCCTATGCGGTTTATACGCCCGAGCGGCGTCATCCGGTCGAAGTCGCGGCGAGCGAGGAAGAGCATCTGATCAGTTGGCTGTCCAAACGGCTGAACCGGCCGTTGTCGGTGCCGTCATTGCAGGAATATGGCTATTCGCTGGTGGGAGGTCGTCTGTTGCCGGGTGAAGCGGGACCGGCCGCGCAGTTCATGTACGAAAACCAGAATGGCGCGCGCCTCACGCTGTACGTCACCGGCATTTCGCGCGACGAAACCGCGTTCCGCCTGTTCCGCGACGGTAACCGGCGCACTTTCTACTGGGTCAGCGACCGCATGGGCTATGCGTTGTCCGGGCCGATCTCCGAAGGCAAGCTGCGCTCCATCGCCGTCGAAGTGTGCAGTGCCCTCGGCGGTAAGCCGGAATCGTGGCAGTAACGCCGTCAGTGCGGTAAGCGGTTAGCGATGAACGCCGGCCCGCTTGCTCGCGTTGCAACACTCGGTAACAGAAAAGCCCGCGCGCTCGCGGGCCGGCGGCGGAATAGCGCCGCGCGGCGCTTCGTTTACTCGCTGCAGGACCGTGCCGTCGCGGCGGCGTATAGGTACACGCAGGTACACGCAGGTAAGCGCAGGTAAGCGCAGGTAAGCGCGCACGGCGCGGTCTCGAGCGAGGCAAACCGACGGGGTCTTCACGGTGTCGACACGCCCCCTGGCGAGTCGCAACGCCGGCGCATCGAGGCAACGAAATCATGCTTACTTTCCATCAATTCGGCACGGGGCTATGCTCCGGCATATGTTGCCTGTGTCTGAGTACCGGTTGTGCGGCGCAGTACGATGCGAATGCCCCGTTGAACGACACGCCGCCGTGCCGTATCGTCGCGGGTCAGGCGGAAATCGACGGCGTCATGCAGCAGATTACCGGCCGCGCATGCCTGCAGCCGGACGGCACCTGGCAGATCGTCGAAGGCGACGGCACCGCGCTGGCATCGTACCCGGCGCCGGTCTATTACTACGACCCATGGTATTGGGGGCCGCCGGTGGTGTTCGGAGGCGGCGTGTCGTTCGTCTTTGTCGACCGATTTCACCATCATCATCATATGGATCATGTGCATATGGATGGCCACGGCGACTGGCACGGCGGCCACGGCGGTTGGCACGGCGGCCACGGCGATTGGCACGGCGGCGGACATGGCAGCACCGTGCCGATGCAGGGAGCGGGCGGCATGTCGCACGGCGGCGGTGGGATGCATCGTTAGCTTGCCGCGGCTCACACATCGCGCCGCAAAGGAGACGCTTTGACACGCAGCTTGCCGCCGAAAGTTTCAGCCGCCCAGTTCGATCGCGCGCTCGCCAGCTGGCGCTCGATCGTCGGCGAGGCGCAGGTGGTGAGCTCGGCAGCCGGGCTCGCGGCGTATCTCGATCCGTTCGCGCCCGGCGAGCGCGAAGCGTTCTCCGCGTCCGCCGCGGTACTGCCCGCATCGGTCGACGAGATTCGCGCGGTACTGCGCATTGCCAATCAATATCGTATTCCGTTGTGGACGGTCTCGACCGGCCGCAACTTTGCGTACGGCGGCGCCGCGCCGCGTCTGCCGGGCTCGGTGGTGCTCGATCTGCAACGGATGAACCGGATCATCGAAGTGAACGAGACGCTCGCCTATGCGCTGGTCGAGCCGGGCGTCAGTTACTTCGATCTGTATGCGCATCTGCGCGACAAAGGCTACAAGCTATGGGTCGATCCACCCGCGGCGGGTTGGGGCAGCGTGGTCGGCAATACGCTCGAGCGAGGCTTCGGCTATACCGCGTATGGCGATCACGCGGCGTCCCAATGCGGCATGGAAGTGGTGCTCGCCAATGGCGACGTGCTGCGCACGGGGATGGGCGGCATCGAAATCGGCACGGCGTGGCAGCTGTATCAGCCGGGCTACGGGCCGTCGTTCGACGCGATGTTCATGCAGTCGAACTACGGCATCGTCACCAAGCTGGGCGTCTGGCTGATGCCTGCGCCGCCCGCGTATCTGCTCGGTGAGATCCAGTTTCGTCACGAGCAGGATCTCGAAGCGATCGTGGACATCTTGCGGCCGCTGCGGCTCGATGAAACGATCCGCAACAACGCGGTGATCGAAGGCGGTCTGCGCCGCGCCGCGGGTTTGTCGGCGCGTGCGCAGTGGTACGACGGCACAGGCGCGATGCCCGAGAGCGCGGTGGCGGCGATGCTCGACAAGCTGAACGTCGGCCGCTGGAACCTGCATTTCGCGCTGTACGGCACGCCGGAATTGATCGACGCGCGCTATGCGATCGTGCAGCGCGCGTTCTCCCGCGTCCCGCAGGCAAGACTCTCGGCCGTACGCTATGCAGGCGATGCGCAGCCCACCGCGGGCGGCGACCGCAACCAGGCCGGCATCCCCGCGATGAGCGCGTTCCGCATGCTCGACTGGCGCGGCGGCGCGGGCGCGCACGTGGACTTCGCGCCGGTCTGTCCGGCGACCGGACGCGACGCGCTGCGCCAATACACGATGGTGAAGGCGCGCGCCGCGGAATACGGCTTCGATTACTACGGCGGCTTTACGGCGGGCGTGCGTCATTTGCATCATATCTTCGCGGCGATCTTCGACCGTAACGACGCGAATCAGGTCGAGCAGGCCGGCGAGTTAGTGCGCTCGCTGATGAGCGATGCGCGCGCGGCCGGTTACGGCGAATATCGCGCGCATCTCGCGTATATGGATTTCGCCGCGGCGCAGTACAGTTTCAACGACGGCGCATTGCTGCGGCTCTCGGAAACGATCAAGGACGCGCTCGACCCGAACGGCATTCTTGCGCCGGGCAAGCAGGGCATCTGGCCGGCGGCGTGGCGCGACCGGCGCGGTTATACCTGACACGCGCGATGCGATGGCGTAACGAAGCAATGGACCGACGCACTTTCATGATGGCAGGCGCATGGTTTTCGACCGCGGCGGGCGGCGCGTGGCCGTGGCTTGCGCATGCCGCTGCTCGCCGCAATACGTTGGCGGTGGTCGACTCCACACTCGCGTCCGGCCCTGCGTTCGCGGACTACGTCGCACAATTGAACCTGCCCGCATTCGAAACGGGCGACGATATCGGCTTGCTCTGGTACACGACGCTTGCGCCGCGCCTGTCACGAACCCAGGCCTCGCTGATCGGTCTCACGCGCGCATCCGATTACTTCGTGCTCGAGCAGCTTGCAACCCGCACCGGACGCATGGTTGAGCACAGTCACGAGCAGGGCGCGGGACGCGTTGCGCATGTCGCCTTCGTGCTTGCACCGCGCCTCGCTCGCTAGAACTTGTACCCCTTGTTCTTCGGATCGAAGGTAACGTCGTCGAAAGTCTTCGGCGTGATGGTTTCGAAGACGATTTTCTCGAAGAGCTTGCCGTTGTTATCGTAAGACTCGACCGTGCGGAAATACGGGTGCCGCAGATCGAGCCCGAGCGTTTCCTTCTTCGCATAGAACTGCGGCTGGCCGGTGGGCGATTCGAAGGTGAAGGCAACCACGCGCACACCGTCGATCGTTTTCACGTCCACCTGGTTGGAGCGCGGCAGGCCGGCCTCGATGTATTTCCCGCCTTCGGCGAGGTACTGGCCGGCAATGAACTCGGTGCCGAGGTCGCGCACCTGATGGTTCGATTGCGCACGCGCCAGTATGCCGGTGGTCGACGTCCACAGCGGCATCACGTTCAGCATGCCGCCGAGGTGGCCATACATTTCGTCGCTCCGTTTGGACTCGTCATAGATGATTTCCTGGCCGGCGTGTGCACCGTCGGGCAGCCACTTCGCGTAGATTCGCAGCGGGTCGTGCGCGATGCGCACCAGCATGTGATCGGCCTTGTCGGGCCACTGGCCGTGAATGCGTTCCATACGCGACATCGTGAACTCGTAAGACGGATAGCCGTTCGGTCCTTCCTTGATGTAGCGCGGCAACGCAAGCGGATCGAGCGACTTGAATAGCGCGACCAGTTGCGCGTCGTCGAGCTTTTCCATCGCGCGGCTTTGTTGCGCGGCGCGCAGCCACTTGACCTGCTGGTCCAGCGTGAGTTTGCCGACCTGTGCCGAAGGCGTGGCCGGCGCTTTGATCGCGTTGGCGGTATCGAGCGCGGGTGGCGTGTCGTCGTTCTGCGCGAACGCGGGCATGGCCACGGCGCCCGCCACGAGTGCACTTATCACTGACACACGTAAAGATGCGGCACGTAATGACGCGCCCAGCGAAACCCCCAGCGAAGCATGCGGCACGGTGACGTCCGACGACAAACGGGCGAGGCGCATGAAGGCCGGCGAGCGGCGCGAACAGGCGGACGTGCTGTGCTTCATGAATCTCTCCGAAGGGGTAGCCTGGGGTGGCGCGGGCGCGCCTTGCCCATCAGGCAGGCTTTTGCTTCGCGAGTTCCTCGTCGCGCAGCGCGCGGCGCAGGATTTTGCCGACATTGGTTTGCGGCAGTTCGTCGCGGAACTCGACGAGTTTCGGCACCTTGTAGCCGGTCAGGTTCTTGCGGCAGTGGGCAATCACCTGTTCTTCGGTCAGCGATGCATTGCGCTTGACGATGAACACCTTCACACGTTCGCCGTGCACCGCGTCGGGCACGCCGATTGCGGCGACTTCGCGCACATCGGGATGCATCGCGATCACGTCTTCGATTTCGTTCGGGTAGACGTTGAAGCCCGACACCAGGATCATGTCCTTCTTGCGGTCGATCAGGCGGATGAAGCCGCGCGAATCCATCACGCCGATGTCGCCGGTGGCGAGCCAGCCATCGGCATCGATCGCTTTGGCGGTTTCCTCGGGACGATTCCAGTAGCCTTTCATCACCTGCGGACCCTGCACGCACAGTTCGCCCGCTTCGCCGATGTTCGCCCACGTGCCGTCGTCTTTCCTGAAACGCACTTGCGTGGACGGCGCGGGCAAACCGATCGAGCCTTCGAAATCGCGCAGATTGGTGAGATCCACCGGATTCATCGACACGATCGGCGAGCACTCGGTCAGCCCATAACCTTCGATGATCGGCTTGCCGGTGACCGCCTTGAAGCGATCGGCAACCGACTTCTGCGTGGCCATGCCGCCGGCCATCGCGAGCTTGAGGTTCGAGAAGTCGCGCTTGCAGAATTCTTCGTTTTCGAGGAACGCGTTGTAGAGCGTATTCACCGCCGTCATGCCGGTAAATTTCTCGTGACGGATGATCATCATCACGCGCTTCATGTCGCGCGGATTCGCGATCAGGATGTTGCGCCCGCCGAGTCCCATGAAGATCAGCGCGTTCACGGTCAGCGAATAGATGTGATAGAGCGGCAGCGGCGTGAGCACTGTTTCGATGTCGCCGCTCAATTGCCCTTCGGACCACGCCTTCGCCTGCAACAGGTTGGCAATGATGTTCCTGTGCGTGAGCATCGCGCCTTTGGCGACGCCGGTGGTGCCGCCGGTGTATTGCAGGAACGCGATGTCGTTGTGGGTGGGGCGAACCGGCGTCAACGGCCGCGTGTAGCCGATCGCGAGCGCTTCGAGCAGCGGCACGGCGTTCGGCAGGTTGTACTGCGGCACCATTTTCTTCACATGGCGCAGCATGAAATTGAGGAAACGCCCCTTCAGATTCAGGCCGTCGGCGAGCAGGTCGCCCAGACCCGTGACGATGACGTTCTGCACCCTGGTGCCGGGCAGCGCATCTTCGACGGTCTTCGCGAAGTTCTCGAACACGATGATGGTTTGCGCGCCGCTGTCCTTCAATTGATGCGCGAGTTCGCGCACGGTGTAGAGCGGATTGACGTTGACCACCACGGCGCCGGCTTTCAGCACGCCGAACAGCGACACCGGATACTGAAACGTGTTCGGCAGCATGATCGCGACGCGCTCACCCGGCTTCACGCCGATGCTTTGCAGATACGCGGCGAACGCCGTCGCCTTGCGGCCGAGTTCGCCATACGTCAGATTCGCGCCGACGCTCACGTATGCAACACGTTCGCGGAACTGCGCGATGCATTCGTCGAAGAACTGCACGACCGACTCGTATTTCTGGACGTCGATTTCATGCGGCACGTCCGCCGGATACGACGCGTACCAGATGCCGTCGGTGTTCGGCGAGTGATTCGCCGCACCGGATGAAGCTGCGGGTCCGGCAGCGGACGAGAGCGGGTCGTGCGTGGGTTGGGTCATCGGTCGTCTCCTGAAGCAGTGGCTTCGTATGCTTGTGTGCCGGTCTTGCGGCCGGTCATTGACGCAGTGATCAAAGCGGTCATTGAGTTGCTCATTGAATCGGTCAGTACGACGCTCGTGCGCTTCAACGTTCCAGAATCGCCACCACGCCCTGGCCGCCCGCCGCGCAGATCGAAATCAGCCCGCGCGCGGTGCCGGCCGGTTTGTCGAGTTGCGCGAGCATTTTCGCGAGGCCGGCGACGATCCGCCCGCCGGTTGCCGCAAACGGATGACCGGTGGCGAGCGAACTGCCGTTCACGTTCAACTTTGCCCGATCGATCGCCCCGAGCGGGCCCGGCAAACCGAGTTGCATGCGGCAATACTCGTCATCCTGCCACGCCGCGAGCGTGCACAGCACTTGTGCTGCGAATGCTTCGTGAATTTCGTACAGATCGAAGTCCTGCAAGCTCAGGCCGGCGCGCGCCAGCATGCGCGGCACCGCGTAGGCGGGCGCCATCAGCAGGCCTTCTTGCTTGTCGAAATAGTCGACCGCGGCGGTTTCGGACCAGCTCAAATACGCGAGTACGGGCAGGCCATGTCTGGCCGCCCAGTCTTCGCTCGCGAGCAGCACGGCGGACGCGCCGTCGGTCAGCGGGGTCGAGTTGCCGGCCGTCAGCGTGCCGGCGTCGCGATCGAAGACCGGCTTCAGGCCGGAGAGTTTTTCGAGCGTCAGGTCGGCGCGCAGATTGTTGTCGCGCGCGAGGCCGCGGTACGGCGTCATCAGATCGTTGACGAAGCCGCGCGCGTACGCCTCGGTGAGCCTGCGGTGGCTCTCATAGGCGAGCACGTCCTGCGCTTCGCGCGAGATGTTCCAGCGCTTGGCCATCAGCTCGCAATGTTCGCCCATCGAGAGCCCCGTGCGCGGCTCGCCATTGCGCGGCAGCAGCGGCTTGAAAAACATCGCGGGGCGCAGCTTGGTCAGCGCGCCGACGCGTTGCCCCGTGCTCTTGCCGCGATTCGCTTCGAGCAGGATTTTGCGCATCCGTTCGTTGACGCCGATCGGCGCGTCGGAAGTCGTATCGACGCCGCCCGCGATCCCCACGTCGATCTGCCCGAGCGCGATCTTGTTGGCGACGAGGATCGCCGCCTCGAGACCGGTGCCGCAAGCCTGTTGCACGTCGTAGGCGGGCGTTTCCTTCGCGAGCGTGGTGGACAGCACCGATTCGCGCGTCAGATTGAAGTCGCGCGAATGCTTGATGACGGCGCCGGCGGCCACTTCGCCGAGCCGTTGGCCGTGCAGATCGTAGCGGTCGATCAGGCCTTGCAGCGTGAAAGTCAGCATGTCCTGATTCGACGCGGTCGCGTAGGCGGTGTTCGAGCGGGCAAACGGAATCCGGTTGCCGCCGATGATGGCGACGCGACGCACGGCGGGCAGCGGGTTGGACATGCTCGGCTCCTTTGGGTCGTTCTCTGGTTATTGAACGGTGCGAATGACGACTATTTCGGGTCGGTGTTCGGATCTACCTTCACTACACAACGAATTTCATGCCGCTGTCATTCCATGCTGTTACGAAGCAATGACACGAAACAGCGCGCACCTCATTGCAGCATCCACTGCATGCGGCCGCGCAAATGCGGTTTCTCTCCGGCGATATCGCGCACTTCCAGTTCGCGCTCGATCAGCGAAGGCGACGCGCTCCAGAACGACACCTCGCCAGGCAGCAGCATCGGCACTTTGAATTCCGCGCTGAGCGTGGCTTCGGCAAGCGGTTTCGGCGGTTGCAGCGCGGCGGCGGCGCGGGCCAGCGTCCACATGCCGTGTGCAATGGCGCGTGGAAAACCGAATGCTTTTGCGGACAGTGCGGTCATGTGAATCGGGTTGTAGTCGCCGGACACGCGGGCGTAGTCGCGGCCCAGTTGCGGCGGCAATTGCCAGCGGGACAGACGTCGCAACGCAGCGTGCTCGAGTTCGAGCGCGCCAAGAGGATCGCCGCTTGCCGGCACGCCGCGCTTCAGATAGACGCTGTCGCCGTCCCACACGGCTTCGCCGCGCCGGTACAGACGCGAATGCAGCACGAACGCCTGGCCCTTGTCGTGACGCAGCAGCGCGCCGAACTCGACCTCGACGCGCAGCACGTCGTTATGCGCTATCGGCCGCCGCAGCCGCACATGATTGGCCAGATGCACGAGCCCGAGCGCCGGCCACGGAAACGCCGGGTCGGTCAGCATCAGCAGATGCAGCGGGAAGGCGAGCAGATGCGGAAAAGTGAGCGGCACGCCGTGCTCGGGAATGAAACCGCACACCCGTGCGTAATGCCCGATCGCCGCCGCATCGAGCGGCGCGGCGGGGCGCACCAGGCGCAGCGCCGGCAGATGCGTAGCGCGTGCGCGTTTGACGAGACCGGACAACGCGCGCGCATACAGCTTCGCCGGCGCGGGCAGTTGCTCGATGACGACGGTTTTGGGTCGGACTGCATTCGCTGCGTGACCGCCACTAAACGGCTCGCCCATGGTCACGCTCCAATCAGACTTTGCCCGCACACGCGCACGATCTGGCCGGTCACACCTGCCGATCCTGGATGCGCGAGCCACGCGATGGTCTGCGCGACGTCGACCGGCAGGCCGCCCTGGCTCATCGAATTCATGCGGCGGCCGGCTTCGCGAATCGTCAGCGGAATCTTCGCGGTCATTTGCGTTTCGATGAAGCCCGGCGCAACCGCGTTGATCGTGATGCCGCGCTCGCGCAGATGCGGCGCCATGCTTTGCACGCGGCCGATCACACCGGCTTTCGAGGTCGCGTAATTGGTCTGCCCGAGATTGCCCGCGATGCCGCTGATCGACGACACGCCAACGATGCGTCCGCCGTCGCGCAGGATGCCGGCCGCGAGCAGCGCATCGTCGATACGTTCCTGCGCGGACAGGTTGATGTCGATCACGCTGTGCCACGCGGCGTCGGCCATTTTGGCGATGGTTTTGTCCCTGGTGATGCCGGCGTTGTGCACGACGATATCGACGCCTTGCTCATCGAGCGCCGCGGCGATCTGCGCGGGCGCTTCGGGCGCGGCGATGTCGAAGGCGAGGGCGGTGCCGTTCAGTTGCCGCATCGTCGATTCGAGCGCGTCGCGCGCCGCTGGAATGTCGATGCCGATCACATGCGCGCCTTCGGCGGCCAGCACGCCCGCAATGGCCGCGCCGATGCCGCGCGCCGCACCTGTGACGACCGCGCGGCGGCCGGCGAGCGGCTGCTTCCAGGCGAACGCCGGCACTGCATCGCCGCCGGCGCCGATGCGCACCACCTGGCCCGACACGTACGCCGAACGCGGCGACAAAAAGAACCGCAGCGTCGCTTCAATGCCGTTCTCGGCGCCTTGCTCGACATACACGAGATTCGCGGTAATGCCGCGCCGCGCTTCCTTGCCGAGAGCGCGCGTCAAGCCTTCGAGCGCGCGCTGCGCGGTCCACTGGCGCGGGCTCGCGCAGGCTTCCGGCGGCCGGCCGAGCACCACGATGCGGCCGCACTTGCCGAGCGAGCGCAACGTATCGTGAAAGAACCCGTGCAGCGGGTCGAGCTGGCTGCTGTCTTCGATACCGCTCGCGTCGAACAGCAGTGCGTTGAGCTTGCCGTGCGAGCCGGATTCGGCCGGCTCGAAGCGCCCCGTCATCAGGCCATGGCGATTCGCGAGCGGCACCCACAGTCCCGCGCTTTCGTGGGCGACGCTGGTCATACCGATACTGGCCACGAGGTTGGCGAGCGCGTCGAGCAGATGCGGCTCGTGGCCCGCGCCGATCGCCACCAGGCCGTCGAACTCGGGCTGGTCCGCGCGATAGCGGCGCAGCACTTCGGGCTTCGGCAAGCCGAGCGAGCGCGCGAGGCGCGCGCCGAACGCCGAGTTGACGAAGTTCAGATAAGAGTCGTTCATAGGGTCCGTTGCTCCGCTGGCTTCATCGGATGTGCGTCAGTGTGCATGCGTTGCGCGTAGCCGTGTGTTTTTTCTGGGCGCTCAGACCACAAGCTGCAGCGTTTTTTCGAACGCCTCCTTGCGCTTTTGCAATCCGGCCAGCATGTCGAAGTCGGCTGCGAAATCATCGACCTTCACGACTTCCGCGCCATAGCGCGCGTAGTCATCGAGAACGCGGCGGTCGTCGGCATCGATCAGGCCTTTCTGCTGCGCGGCGCTGGTCCACGCGGCCAGTTGCGGCAGGCTTTGCGGCATCGGCGGAAGCAGGCCCTGGTTGACCGCGTCGCGCAGTTTCTGGTCGATCTCGGTGAAGCGCGGGTTCAACTGGAACACCAGTTCGCCGTAGCCGAGCGCATCGACATCCGGATGCGGCACATACGAGTCCGACACGAGACGATCGCGCGCCGCGCCCGGCGTTTGCATCAACTCGGCAATCCCGGTGCCGAGCTGGTCGGACGGTTCGCGATACGGCAGGCCGAACGGAAATGCGAGCACACGCACGAGGCGCGCGGCGAAGCGGTTCGGATAATTGGCGAGCACGCCGTCGATGGCCTGCTGCGCCTGGTACAGCGAATCTTCGACGCCCCAGCGCACCAGCGGCAGATCTTCGTCCTGACGGCCTTCGTCCTCGAAACGCTTGAGCGTGGCCGAGATCAGATAAAGCTGCGACAGCACGTCGCCAAGACGCCCGGAAATGCGTTCGCGCCGTTTCAGATCGCCGCCGAGCACGAACATCGATACGTCGGCGAGCAAGGCAAAGACCGTCGAGATGCGGGTCGCCGCGCGGTAGTACGGGAGCAGCGGCGCATGCGCCGTGCGCGGCTTGGCGATGCACGCGCCGCCGGTCACGCCGTAGACGAAACTGCGCACCACGTTAGAGAGCGTGAAGCTCGCATGACCGAAGAACGCCGCATCGAAATCGCGCAGTGCTTTGGTGCGATCGGTTTCACGCGTCGCGGCCATTTCCTTGAGCACATACGGATGGCAGCGAATCGCGCCCTGGCCGAAGATGATCAGGCCGCGCGTCAGAATGTTCGCGCCTTCCACCGTGATGGAGATCGGCACCTGCTGATAGGCGCGCGCGAGGAAGTTCGACGGCCCCATGCAGATGCCCTTGCCGGCGGCGATATCCATGCCGTCGTTGATGACCATGCGGGCGCGTTCGGTGATGTGATACTTCGCGATCGCCGAAATCACCGACGGCTTTTCGCCGAGGTCCACCGCATGCGCGGACAATCTGCGTGCGGCATCCATCACATAAAGGTTGCCGCCCATGCGGCCGAGCGCTTCCTGCACGCCTTCGAATTTGCCGACGGCGGTGCGGAACTGGCGGCGTATCGCGGCGTACGCGCCGGTGCCGCGCACGGCGATCTTCGCCATGCCGACATTCGACGACGGCAGCGAAATCGCCCGGCCCGCCGCGAGGCATTCCATCAACATGCGCCAGCCGTTGCCGACTTGCGCGCGGCCGCCGATCACCCAGTCGAGTGGAATGAAGACGTCCTTGCCCGAGTTCGGACCGTTCTGGAACACCGCATTGAGCGGCCAGTGACGGCGGCCGATGTTCACGCCCGGATGGTCGGTCGGAATCAGCGCGCAGGTAATGCCGGGTTCTTCGTTGGCGCCGAGCAGATGATCGGGGTCCAGCGCGCGGAACGCGAGGCCGAGCACGGTCGCGATCGGGCCGAGTGTGATGTAGCGCTTGTCCCACGTGACGCGAAAGCCCAGTGTCTCGCAGCCTTCAAAAGTGCCTTTGCAGACGATGCCGAGGTCCGGAATCGCCGCCGCGTCGGAACCGGCGTAAGGGCTCGTCAACGCGAAGCAGGGGATGTCGTCGCCACACGCGAGGCGCGGCAGATAATGGTTTTTTTGCTCTTCGGTGCCGTAGTGCATCAGCAATTCGGCGGGCCCGAGCGAGTTCGGCACCATCACCGAAACGGCGGCGGCCGAACAGCGTGTCGCGAGCTTCATGATGACCTGCGAATGAGCGTACGCGGAGAACTGTTTGCCGCCGTATTGCTTCGGGATGATCATGCCGAGGAAGCCGTGCTCCTTGACGTACTGCCAGGTTTGCGGCGACAGGTCTTGCCACACCATGGTGGTTTCCCAATCGTTGGCGAGATCGCACAGATGCTGGCATTCCACCTCGAGAAACGATTGTTCTTCGGCGGTGAGGGTGGCCGGCCCGTAGCCGAGCAGCGTGTCCCAGTGCGGGCGGCCCGAAAACAGTTCGGCGTCCCACCAGACCGTGCCGGCTTCGATCGCGTCGCGCTCGGTCGGCGACATCTCCGGCAGGATCTTGCGGAAGATATCGAGCACCGGTTTCGTGAGCCACGTGCGGCGCAGCGGCTTGAGCGCCAGCAGCAGTGCGGGAAGGACGAACAGGACGGCCAGAACCGTTGTCGCCACCGGGCCCGCCGCACTGCTGACATGCGCCGCTGCCACCCACACGATCATCAAGGCAAGCCACCATAAAGCGCGTGCCTGAACATAGACGAGCGCAAGCGCGGCGATGACGAGCACAAGGATGAACCACGGCATGACGTTTCCTCCTGTTTCGATGGTGCGTGCGAACGCATCCACGGGGCGCGGACGGCTCGCGTTCTGTTGTCGATCTTCTACTGGCGGTTTTTGCGTCCGCCGCGTGTCGGGGGCGCTTTCTAGTCGCGTTTGCGTTGTGTCTATTGTTCGACAGCGCGGCGGCGCTTAGGTGCGGGACCTGGAGGCGCTGCTCAGGTAGGCGCCATTCATGATGTTCCGGTGCGTGCTTCGATGCCTGGTTAGACGTGTACCTGGATGTGTATTCGTATTCGAGCGCGGCTGCCGTAGCGTCGGCTCGCTTTGCCGCATAGCGCGAGTTCGTGTCCAGCTTGCGGCCGGGCCGCCCGGTGGCGGCGCTTAAGCCGTGCCATGCAACGCGTGCTGAAATGCGCTCGCGTCGACACTGCCGCCGCGATGTTCGCCGTCCGATGCGGGCGAGGCCGCCGCCGATCCGCTCGAAGCCGGCTGCGTGGCGGTCACCGCCGGGTTGGCGCATTCCGTCTGGCCTTGCTCGCCGCCATCGGTGGCGTCGCCCAGCACGGCGGCGAACGTGGCCAGTTGTGTGCCATCGGGCAGAGGCGCTTTGAGCGCGGCCACCATCAGCGAAGCGAGACGCGCGATCAGTTGCAGATCGTTCATCGACTTGCCCTGTGAGAACTCGGAAATCAGGCTGTCGGTATCGGTGCCGGCCAGTACGCCGGACAGCGCGCCGATTGCGAAGTGCAAACGCCAGCCGAGTTCTTCACGCGGCAGATGCGGCAGCGCGCGCTGGAACGCATCGAAAAAGCGCATGGCCACCGACTCGTAATGCGCGTTCAGAAAGTCGCGAATGAACGATGACGGATCGGTATAAGCGCGCCCGAGCAGCCGCAGGAACGCCTTGCCGCCCACATGCGGATCGCGCGACAGCCGCAGCGCCGGAATGAACATCGCGCCGAGCACGTGCTCGCAGGTCAAACGCGCGCCGAGCATGTCGTCGAAGCGGTCGAGCAATTTGAGCCGTTCCTGATTGAGCTGGTCGAGCCGGCGCGACAGCATCGAGTGAATCAGCGATTCCTTGCTGCCGAAGTGATAGTTGACCGCCGCGAGATTCACTTCGGCACGCGAAGTAATCTGGCGCAGCGACATGGCCTCATAGCCGCATTCGATGAACAGCGTTTCAGCGGCGTCGAGGATGCGGGACTTCGTGTCGCCGGCATGCCGGCCTGTTGTGCGAACTGCCATGTTGCGTCTCCCAGTTGCCGGGCATCCGGCCGCAAACAAGCGATTCAAATGAGTATTTGAAACAGCTGTTTTTTTCAGGATAAGAAGAATAGGGTTGGCGATCAAGGGTTCAGTGTCGATTAACTCCTCTAGAAGACCTGACGAGGGTCGGGCTGCAAACACGCGCGATACGTCGAAGCGCGCGGAAATAAAAAAGGCCGTTCCGATTGAAATCGGAACGGCCTCGTATGGCTTGTTACTTGTGTTTGGCCCTGCGTTTGTTCTGCGTTTGTTTTTTTGCTGCGTGGTGGTTCGAGCCGCCTTTGTGCCTATTGTGCCCGATAACGGGCCGGCGAAATAGCTGTTTAGTTCGAACGCTTAAAGCTACGCTACAACCTCTTTCGCCGATTGCGTCATATCGATGCCGCGGCGTTCGCGGCTGAACGGAATCAGCGCGGCGATCACCACCACCACGATGCCGATCACGACGGCCATCACCAGTGCGTAGTTGTTGCCGTGCGCTTCGGCGGCGCTCGCCTGCAGTGGACCGTTGACGGACGCGATCAGGTTGCCGAGCTGATACACGAGGCCGGGGAAGGTCGCGCGAATTTCATCGGGCGAGATTTCGTTCAGGTGCACCGGAATCACACCCCATGCACCCTGCACCGAAATCTGCATCAGGAAGGCGCCGGCCGCGAGCAGCAAAGGCGTGCTCGAGAATGCCCACAGCGGCAGCACCGGTAGCGCGATCAGCGCGGCGATGAAGATGGCGCGCTTACGGCCGATCTTCTCCGACAGCGAGCCGAAGAACAGACCGCCGCAGATCGCGCCGACGTTCAGCGTGATCGTGATCCACGACACCGTATGCGCATCGAACTGGTGTTGAACGCGCAGGAAGGTCGGATACAGATCCTGCGAGCCGTGCGAGAAGAAGTTGAACGCTGTCATCAGGACGATCGCGTACAGCGACAGTCCGACATGCTGCTTCAACGTGGCGACGAGACCCAGATGCGCTTTCTTTTCGAGCGTTTTGAACGCCGGCGACTCCGGCACGTGCGCACGGATGTACAGCACGAGCAACGCGGGCAGCACGCCGACGAAGAACATGCCGCGCCAGCCGATGTACTGATAGAAGATGCCGAACACGACCGACGCGAGCAGATAGCCGCTCGGATAACCGGCCTGCAACAGACCCGATACGAAACCGCGCGACTTCGGCGGCACGGTTTCCATCGTCAGCGCGCCGCCGACGCCCCATTCGCCACCCATCGCAATGCCGAACAGGGCGCGCAGCACGAGCAGGGTGGTCAGATTCGGCGAAAAGCCGGACAGCAATTCCAGCAACGAGAAGCACGCGATGTTGACCATCAGCGTTGGACGGCGGCCGAATTTGTCGGCGAGCCAGCCGAAAATCAATGCGCCGAGCGGACGCATCATCAGGGTAAGCATAATGCCGAAGGCAACCGCCGGGATATTCGTATTGAACTCCGCCGCGATATCTTTCAATACGAATACCATCAGAAAGAAATCGAATGCGTCGAGTGTCCAGCCCAGATAGGCGGCGATCGTGACGTTTCTCTGTTCCCGAGTCCAGCTCATTGATTGTTCTCCTGAGTCTCCGATAACCCTCGTTTGACTACGGGCGGCTGCGCAGTCCTGTATGCCCCGTAGCTTGGATTTCGAGCGAGTGTACGCCGAGTGTTAAGCGCTTGCATGAATGAACCGGCGTTTATCCGTATTAATACCTGGCGTGAATTGCGTCACGAATCTTGATGCATGCAAGATGTCGGGCGAATGTAATTATTGTATTGATTGCGTTTGTTGAGGTGTTCGCTATTTGTAATATGTATTCCGGATTAGCGCGGAGTAATCCAGTCACTTTGGCGACTAAGTCGCGCGTATGCGATAGAGGTGCCAGTCGTGGGATTCCGGTTGGCGGTGCCTCGCGCAGGCGGATATAACAGCGGCGTTCGCTAAGGTTTTTGCTTCGCGGTCAATACTTCTGACCACTGGCCGCGTGCTTCATGGACGCTCGAGGCGCAACAGCGCATCGGCGAGATCGTCGAGCGACAGCGGCTTGGTGAGATGGCAGTCAAATACGCCAGCGCCCGCCGCGAGGCGACTGGCGCCTTCGGTATAACCGGTCAATGCCACCAGCTTCGTCTGGCAGCACTGCGCGCGCAGGCGAAGCAATTGTGCAAGCTCGAGGCCGTCCATGCCGGGCATTGTGATATCGATCAGGGCAACGTCCGGCGTACATGACTCCACGATCCGAAGCGCGTCGGGTCCGCTTTCTGCCCGTTTCACCTCGTGCCCGTCGAGTTCCAGCAACGTACCCAGCGCCTCCGTCGCGTCCGCGTTGTCATCTACGAGGAGGATGCGCATCGGCGCCATCGTGCGCCTCGGGGTCATGCTGGCCTTGCCCGTGTTTTCGCAGACAATCGGGAGTCGCAGGCTGACTTCCGTCCCTTGGCCTTCACCCGCGCTTGCAATCGTGACGGTGCCGTTGTGTGCCGCCACCAGATGCTTCACGACCGCGAGACCAATGCCGAGTCCACCTTCAGCAAGCCGGCGTGCCGACGCCGACTGGGCAAACATGTCAAAGACGTGCGGCAGGAGCGACGCCGAAATGCCCGCACCATTGTCCTTGACCTTGATGATCGCGGTATCGCGCGACGAATCGTCTATCGGGGCAGTGCCGAGGTCCGGCGCCTCTACCAGCAACGTGATGTCGCCGCCGGGAGGCGTGTATTTCGCCGCATTCGACAGCAGATTCGACACAACCTGCGTGAGACGGGCGGGGTCCGCGTGAACGGTAACCGAATACGGTGGAACAGTGATGTGCAGCCGGTGCCGGTCATTGTTGACGTCGGCCTTCAGCGCCGTCACCGCGTCCGCCACGATGTCCTGGAGCAACCCATACGAGGGACGCACGGAAAGTTTGCCGTGCCTTATCCGGGACGCGTCGAGCAGGTCGCTGACGAGCCGTTTGAGTATCCGCATTTGCCTGTCGGCGATGCCCAACGCGGACAGTACGGCGGGATTGTCCGTCGCGAGCCGTCGCGCGGCCCTCAGCGCGCTGTCGATAGGGGCAATCGGATTGCGCAGTTCATGGCTCAGGGTCGCAATGAAGTCGTCCTTGCGTGCTTCGGCTAGCGCAAGCGCGTTCCTTGCCGCCTCCGCTTCGGCCGCGCGGGCTTCCGCTTCAGCTTTCGCGCGTGTGATGGTGAGCGCCGCGCAGGTGAAGTTCGCGAGGCGGGTCAGGATCCTGAGGTCCTCGGAGTCAAAAAGATGCGCGTTGTCGTGAGACATCACCCACACGGTGCCCCATGGTTCCGGTTCGCCTGGAATCGGGACGTCCAGTTCTTCGATAATTTCGGGGACAACGTGTTCCAGACAGGCATAGTGGCGTTGGGGAAACGAGAACAGTTGCCCCGCAGCCAGTTTGAGCGCAATGCCGCTCGGGCTGTCTTCATTGGGAGTTGTGGTGCCTACGGCGGCAACGCACTGACCCGAAACGGCGACCCATCTGAAAACAGGAGCGCCGCCGGTGCCGGGTTCCAGCAAGCCGATGCCCGCGCTGCCGGCCTCGCATAGATCGAGTGCCATGTCCGAGAGCGTCTGCAGCATGGCGCCATCCGAGGAGGTCAGCGCCTGCGCCAGACGATGCATCGACTCGCTTTCAGCAGCGAAGTCGGGCGGTCGATGCGCTCGCGTGCCAAGCGCTGGGGTGACCAGGGTGCCCGCGCGCCGCGCGCGGTCCGCCGCGGATTGCGCAGACGGTCCGGCCATATGGCCTCCAAGGCGAAATTTGTATTGGGATGCACGCGCAAGGGACGCCGTGCAGACTGAATTGTAGTCCTCGCGACACGAAGAGTTGGCCATGCTGCCACGCGCGATGCCGGAATGCCTGTCGGGTACGCTTATTGCGCCATCGGCTTGCTGCCCTTTTGACTTGAACGCGCGGTACCTGAATTGCCGACGGTACTTCTAGTTGATGACGATCCGAATATTCTGCGCCCCCTGCGACTACTGGTGGAGCGTGAGGGATATCGCGTGCTGACGGCGCAGAATGGCGAGGCGGCACAGGCCGTCGCCGTGATCGAGAACCCCAGTCTGATTGTGACCGACTGGATGATGCCGCACGTCGATGGCGTTGAACTGTGCCGGCGGTTGAAGGGTGACAGTGCGACGGCCGGCATTCCGGTGATCATGCTGTCGGCCGCGCTGCCGCCTCATTCGCAGGAGCCGCTATGGGACGTGCTCCTGTTGAAGCCTGCCCCGATAGCACGACTGATAGGGGCGATTCATAAGCTTCTCGACGGGTCTCTCCCGGACGCACCATGATGCACGCGTGCGTGGTGAACAGTCAGGTATGCGGAACAACAGATCGTTCGCTGTGCCGCGATGGATACCGCCAAAACCGCCGGAACCACCAGATGCAACGTGTTTCGGGACTGTGATTCGGGTCCTGTGCGGTTTCTGCAGAGGAATAGGCGAGGCGGCGTGCGGCGGTCAGATTTCTTGTGGAAGAGGCGACACGCACGCCGCAAATTTTTACACTGCATTGCAATTTGTGCACGGCACGATTCGCCGTCCAGTCAGTTATCCCCCGCGTACATAGTGGTCAGAGACCACGCGTCGTCGATGAATCCAGGCGATCGCCAGTTCGATTGCCTGATCCATCGCCTCCTGAGCCTGTCCGAAATCGCCATCGACCCCGACCGTACGTTCTTCTCCGTCCCGATCGACAATGGTCGCGGCGCCGGCAAATCGTCCACCCTTCGATACGGTCACAACCGGGTGGATGAGGCAACCGCCATATTCAATAGCGTTCCCATGTTGCATCGTGACCTCCTTCCACGGTACGCATTCATTCCCGAACCAGAAGCAGCACGCGCGCCACCCGCGTTTCGACTGGAAAAAGTCCGCGCTTCCAGCAACTCGGCGCGCGCTTCTGATCGTAGCGCTTATCACGTTCAACGACACGCTTTGCCTTGCAGGAGGCGTGCGCTCCGGGACCCCGCGCGCACAAGACCCGAGCGACGCCAGGGTTATACATATCGGCCTACACTGAATAGGAGTCGCCACTGATTCGCGGCACGACCGCCAGCTAAAAACGATAAGAACCTGCGGGGTCGACGGCGGCACTTCCCGTGCGGACGAGAGGCGAAACCGGCATCGGCCGGCCAGTTCGCCATCCGCAATAAGTGCGGGCGTAATCCGGACTGATCGGGTCCTGGTTGTGAAGGAGGGATTCCAGATGCTGCGCATGACCAAACTGGCGGATTACGGCACGGTGATCATGACCGCAATGGCGCGCGATCCCGACGCCGTCCATAGCGCGAGCAGTATCGCGGCGGCGACGGGCATCGCGATGCCCACCGTGTCAAAGGTGCTGAAGGTGTTGACGCGGGGTGGCGTGGTGGTGTCGCTGCGCGGTGTGAACGGCGGTTATCTGCTGCCGCGGCCGCCGCAGCGGATCACGCTGGCCCAGGTGATCGCCGCTGTCGACGGGCCCATCGGCATGACCGAATGCAGCACGCTGCCCGGCCTCTGTATTCAGGAGGCGGCGTGTGCGGCGCGTGCCAACTGGCTGAAGGTCAACCGCCTGATCTACGAGGCGTTGCAGCAGGTCACGATGGCAGATATGGCGGGGCCGACCTTGCGCATCGTGGATATCAGCGCGATTCGCGCGCGCAGCATCCCCAGCCAACGCGCGCGTGCGGCACCCGCGGCGCGCAAGACGATTGATGGAGCGACTAATGGGACGATTGACGGAGGTCACGCATGAGCGCATCCACAAACAGCTTCGACGAACTGATCGGTCGCGAATACCAGCATGGTTTCGTCACCGAACTGATGGCCGACGCGTTGCCGTGCGGATTGAGCGAGGACGTGATCCGGCTCATCTCCACGAAGAAAAACGAGCCGGCGTTCATGCTCGAATGGCGGCTGACAGCCTATCGGCACTGGCTCACCATGACCGAGCCGCGTTGGGCGACGATCCAGCATCCGCCGATCGACTATCAGCGCATCGTTTACTATTCCGCGCCGATGACGCAGAAGAACGGTCCGAAGAGCCTCGATGAGGTCGATCCGGCGCTGCTGCGTACTTACGAGAAACTGGGCGTGCCGCTGGCCGAACGCGAACTTCTGGCGGGCGTGGCGGTGGATGCCGTATTCGACAGCGTCTCGGTGGCCACCACGTTCCGCGAAAAGCTCGCGGAACTCGGCATCGTGTTCTGTTCGTTCTCGGATGCCGTGCAGCATCACCCCGAGCTGGTGCGGAAGTATCTCGGCTCGGTCGTGCCGTACACCGACAATTTCTTCGCCACGCTGAATTCCGCCGTGTTCAGCGACGGCTCGTTCTGCTACATCCCGCCGGGCGTGCGCTGCCCGATGGAACTGTCGACCTACTTCCGCATCAACGCGCAAAACACCGGCCAGTTCGAGCGCACGCTGATCATCGCGGATCAAGGCGCGTACGTGAGCTATCTGGAAGGCTGTACGGCGCCGATGCGCGACGAAAATCAGCTGCATGCGGCTGTCGTCGAGCTGATCGCGCTGGAAGGCGCACAGATTCGCTATTCGACCGTGCAGAACTGGTATCCGGGCGATGCGTCGGGCAAGGGCGGCATCTACAACTTCGTGACCAAGCGTGGCGACTGCCGCGAGGCGAATTCGAAGATTTCCTGGACTCAGGTGGAAACCGGCTCGGCGATCACATGGAAGTACCCGAGTGTGATTCTGCGAGGCGATAACTCGATCGGCGAATTCCACTCGGTCGCGCTGACCAATCACTATCAACAGGCCGACACCGGCACGAAGATGATTCACCTCGGCCGCAATACGCGCAGCACGATCCTGTCGAAGGGCATTTCGGCGGGCCGCGGCAAGAACGCGTATCGCGGGCTCGTGAAGATCGGCCGCGCGGCGGAGGGCGCACGCAATTACACGCAGTGCGATTCGCTGTTGCTCGGTGCGCGGTGCAGCGCCCATACGTTTCCGTATATCGAAGTCAGAAACCCGACCGCGAAAGTCGAGCATGAAGCATCGACATCGCGCATCGGCGAAGACCAGATGTTCTATTGCCGGCAGCGGGGCTTGTCTCCTGAAGATGCGGTGTCGATGATCGTCAACGGCTTCTGCAAGGAAGTTTTCAAGGAACTGCCGATGGAATTCGCAGTCGAGGCGCAGAAGCTGCTTGGCGTCAGTCTGGAAGGCAGTGTGGGCTAATTCTTACCTATTTATCCACGGCGATTCGTGAGGTAGACGAACCATGCTTGAAATCAGCAACCTGCAGGTCGAAGTCAACGGTAAGCAGATTCTGCACGGCATCGATCTGAGCGTGAAGGCCGGCGAGGTGCACGCGATCATGGGGCCGAACGGCTCCGGCAAGAGCACGCTCGCTCACGTGCTGGCGGGGCGCGAGGACCTGGTCGTCACGGGCGGCACGGTCTCGTACCTTGAGCATGATCTGCTGGCGCTCGCTCCCGAAGAACGCGCGCGCGAGGGACTCTTTCTCGCGTTCCAGTATCCCGTCGAGATACCCGGTGTGAGCAACATTTATCTGCTGAAAGCCGCTTTGAACGCGCAGCGCCGGCATCGTGGCGAGCCCGAACTCGACGCGATGGAGTTTCTGCAACTGGTCAAGGCCAGAATGAAACTGATGCAGATGGACGAGACGCTGTTGTATCGCGCGGTCAACGAAGGATTCTCCGGCGGAGAGAAGAAGCGCAACGAGATATTGCAGATGGTGGTGCTGGAACCCCGGCTCGCGATTCTCGACGAAACGGATTCCGGACTCGATATCGACGCCTTGCAGATCGTCGCGCGCGGCGTCAACAGCATGCGCGCGCCCGAACGGGCGATCGTGCTGGTCACGCACTATCAACGGCTGCTGGATTACGTCGTGCCGGACCGCGTGCACGTGCTGGCGAACGGCCGCATCGTGAAGTCGGGCTCGCGTGAACTGGCCGTCGAGTTGGAGCGCAAGGGCTATGGCTGGATCGAGAATGAGACGGTGCATCCGGCCTTTGGAGCAAGTGCGGGGCTTTGATGAAAGACAAGTCGATCGACCCTTTCCACCACGCTTTCAGACACGTCGCCAGAACCTTGCCCGGCGCGGAGTTGCCGTGGCTGCGTGCCGCTCGCCGCGGCGCCTTCGAGCAGTTCGACGTGCTCGGCTTGCCGAGCACACGTCAGGAGGACTGGAAATACACGGACGTGTCGGCGATCGGCAGGCATGACTGGCATTTCGCGCCACAGCGGACCGGCAGCACCGGCCATATCGACGACAGCGAGATGCGTCGTATCGTCGATGAACTCGTGCTGGACCCGGCGGGCCATCGGCTGGTATTCGTCAATGGTCACTACGTGCCGCGGCGGTCGAAACTGAATGGCTTGCCGCATGGCGTATTCGTGGGTTCGCTCGCGCGGGCGTTGCGAGAAATGCCGCAACGGCTTGAAGCGGCGATCGCGTCAAAGACCTATGCCGACGGTTTTGCGGCGTTGAATACGGCGTTCATGGCGGACGGCTTTGCCGTCGTGCTGCCGCCAGGCGAAGTTATCGATCAGCCGTTGCACATGCTGTTCCTGAGCGACGAGCCCGGTCTGGCCGTGCAGCCTTTCAATGTCGTGCTGGCGGGCGCACGCTCGGGCTGCACGATCGTCGAGCACTTCGTCGGATTAGGCGACGACGCGTATTGGACCAATGCGGTCACTCGCATCGTCGAGGACGAACAGGCGGATGTGCAGCACTACCGGTTGCAGCAGGAAGGCCCCAGGGCTTTTCATATCGCGTCGGTCGTCGTCGCCCAGCAACGCGCCAGCTGTTTCGCATCGCATGCGTTCGCGTTCGGCGGCGCGCTGTCGCGCACGGGCATCGGCACCGCTCTGAACGCCGCCAACGCGCAAGCCACGCTGAACGGTCTCTATTTCGTCGGCGGCCGGCAGCACGTCGATCATCACACCCGCATCGACCACGCCGACGTGCACGGCACGAGCCGCGAGTATTACCGCGGCGTGCTCGACGGCGCCGCGCACGGCGTCTTCAACGGGCGCGTCATCGTGCATCCCGATGCGCAGCAAACCGACGCCCATCAGGCGAATCACAACCTGCTGCTGTCGCGCGACGCTGAAATCGACACGAAGCCACAGCTCGAGATCTATGCCGACGACGTGAAATGCACGCACGGCGCGACCGTCGGTCAACTGGACGAAGATCAGTTGTTCTATCTGCGTGCGCGCGGCGTCGACGAGCGCATGGCGCGGGCGCTGCTGACCTATGCATTTGCGCGTGATGTTGTCGAACGTGTGCGCATCGATTCGCTGCGCGGCCGGCTCGAAAACGTGCTGCTCGCGCGTACCCCGGAAGGGGCGCGCATCAGGGAGTTGCTATGAAGCCGATTGAATCCATGCCGACGCCGGATCCCCGCAACGTCGCGCACTGGCGAGCTGATTTTCCGATTCTGGGCGAGCGCGTGCATGGCCGGCCGCTGGTCTATCTCGACAACGGCGCCACGACGCAAAAGCCCGCGGAGGTTATCTACGCGGAAAACGCCTTTTACCGTCATGGCAACGCCAACGTGCACCGCGGCGTGCATCTGCTGTCGCTGCGCGCGACCGATGCATTTGAGGCGGCACGGGCGAAAATTGCACGCTTCATCAATGCAGAGCGCCCGGAGGAGATCGTGTTCGTGCGCGGCGCGACCGAGGCGATCAATCTGGTCGCCCAGAGCTACGCGCGGCCGCGGCTCGAGTCAGGCGACGAAATCCTGATCAGCGCGATGGAACATCATTCGAACATCGTGCCGTGGCAGATCGTCTGCGAGCAAACGGGCGCGGTGCTGAAAGTCGTGCCGATCGACGATACGGGCGCACTCGTTGTCGATGCGTACGAAAGCCTGCTGAGCGAGCGTACGCGGCTGGTCGCGATCACGCATCTGGCCAATGCGCTCGGCAGTATCAATCCGGTCGAGCACATCGTTGCCGCGGCGCACGCGAAGGGCGTGCCGGTGTTGCTGGACGGCGCACAGGCGATCTCGCATCTGCCCGTCGACGTGGGCGCGCTCGACTGCGATTTTTACGCGTTTTCCGGACACAAGGTGTACGGGCCGACGGGAATCGGCGTGCTGTACGCCAAGGCCGCGCTGCTCGAGGCGATGCCGCCATGGCAGGGCGGCGGCGACATGATCCGCTCGGTGACGTTCGAGAAGACGGAATACAACGCGATTCCGTGGAAGTTCGAGGCGGGCACGCCGAACATTGCCGGCGCGATTGCGCTCGGCGCGGCGCTCGATTATGTCGACGGGATCGGTATGGAAGTCATCGCCGCGCACGAGGCCAGCGTGCTCGCTTATGCGACGCACGCACTGCAGGCTATACCGGGCTTGACGCTAATCGGTACCGCGCGCGATAAAGCGAGCATTCTGTCGTTCGTGCTCGACGGCGTGCATGCGCACGATGTCGGCACGATTCTCGATCGTCACGGCGTCGCCGTGCGTGCGGGCCACCACTGCGCGATGCCGGTGATGCAGCGCTTCGGCGTACCGGCGACCGTGCGTGCGTCGTTAGGCCTTTACAACACGCGCGACGATATCGATGCGCTGATCGAGGGACTCGGCCATGTCGGGGAGGTATTCGGACGATGAGCGATCTGAGCGAACTCTACCAGGAGGTCATCTTCGATCACTACCGGCGGCCGCGCAATCACGGCGTGCTGGCCGGCGCGAACCGCAAGGCGGAGGGCTACAACCCGTTGTGCGGCGACAAGGTGACGCTGTATCTGAAGATCGAGGACGGTATCGTCAAGGACGTGAGCTTCGAGGGCTCGGGATGTGCGATTGCCACCGCGTCGGCATCGCTGATGACCGATGCGCTGAAAGGCAAAACGGAAGCTGAGGCGCAAGCGCTGTTCGGGCGCTTTCGCGAGATGGTGACGGCATCCGGTCTGGTACCGGTGGGCGCGCCGGATCTGGGTAAGCTCGCCGCGCTGTCCGGCGTGCGTGAATTTCCCGCGCGGGTGAAATGCGCGACGCTGGCGTGGCATACGCTGCATGCCGCGCTGCAAGGCGAGGATCGCCCCGTGTCAACAGAGTGAGGCAGACGATGAGCACATTCGACTGGCTGAAGCGCGTCGAGGCCGCACAACCCGGCAGTGACGCAACGACAGAACGTATGGAAGAACGCGTGATCGACGCGTTGCGCACGGTGTACGACCCGGAGATTCCGGTCAACATCTTCGACCTGGGCCTGGTCTACGGGCTCGATGTCGACGCTCACGCGGGGCGCGTCGACATCCGCATGACGCTCACCGCGCCCGGCTGCCCGGTCGCGCAGACTTTCCCGGCGACGGTGGAGGAGGCGGTGCTCTATGTGAGCGGCGTGAACGAGGCGCATGTCGAACTGGTGTGGGATCCGCCGTGGTCGCGCGACCGGATGTCCGATGCCGCGCGCCTGCAACTGGGGATGCTCTGACGTGTCGGACTGGGTCGAAGTCGCCGCCATCGAGGATCTGCCGCCCGGTACGCACCGCACGGTCGACGTGGACGGCGCACAGGTTGCCGTGTTCAATCTCGACGGCGTCTGCTATGCGATTGAAGACGTCTGCACGCACGACGGCGGCATCCTTACGGGCGGCGAGGTGAACGGCGACGTGGTCGTCTGTCCGCGTCACGGGGCCAGCTTTTGCATCAGGACGGGGAAGGTTCTGGGGCCGCCGGCCTATGAGGACGTCGCGACGTTTCCGGTTCGCGTCGAGGGCGGGCTCATTCAGGTGCGGGACGCGCGGTGGGATTGATAGTCGATGACGGCTATGCACGATCCCCGCGCGGGTGCACGGCAAACGCCGCATTCACGACGACCACGCAACCACCACGCAACCACCACGGAAAGGAGAACGACATGCATGCAATGGTGTTCGACGGAACCGCTGCAGTACTGCATGACATGCAGGTGTCCGATCCGCAACCGTCGGCCGGTCAACTGCTGATCGACATCCATGCATGCGGGGTGTGCCGCACGGACCTGCATGTGGTCGACCGCGAACTGGCGCATCCGAAACAGCCCCTCATTCCGGGGCACGAAATCGTGGGAACCGTTGCCGCACTGGGCGAGGGCGTGTCCGGCTTCCAGCTCGGCGATCGCGTCGGCGTACCGTGGACAGGCCGCACCTGCGGCCACTGCCGCTATTGCCTCGGCGGCCGCGAGAACCTGTGCGACGAAGCGGGCTTCACGGGCTACACGATCGACGGCGGCTACGCGGAGCGTACCGTCGCCGACAGCCGCTACTGCTTTCATTTGCCCGAGCGCTATTCCGACGTCGAGGCGGCGCCGTTGCTGTGCGCCGGGCTCATCGGCTATCGCACGCTCAGCATGGCGGGCGACGCGCAACGGATCGGCATTTACGGATTCGGCGCGGCCGCGCATATTGTGGCGCAAGTGGCGCGCCACCAAAGGCGCTCGGTCTACGCATTCACGCGCCACGGCGATGCGCGCGCCCAGCAGCTTGCGCTGCGCCTCGGCGCCCGCTGGGCCGGCGGCAGCGACGAGAGCGCACCCGACGAACTCGATGCCGCGCTGATCTTCGCATCCGCCGGCGCGCTCGTGCCGGCGGCGCTGAAGGCGGTGGCCAAGGGCGGCACCGTCGTATGCGGGGGGATCCACATGAGCGATATCCCGTCGTTTCCGTATGATTTTTTGTGGGGTGAACGGCGCATCTGCTCGGTGGCCAACCTCACGCGCGCCGACGGGCACGCTTTCATGCAACTCGCCGGCGAGATTCCGCTCGACATCGAAACCAGCCGCTATGCACTCGCCGACGCGAATCGCGCGCTGAGCGACCTGCGTGACGGAAGAGTCACGGGCGCGGCCGTGCTGTGCATGGGGTGATGGCAGCGGTTGCGCGTTTCATCGCGGAGCGGCGCTCCGTGGACGAGATTGATTACCTGGCAAAGAGACCGAATGAACGAGCCGACCATACGGACTATTGGCTTCTGAAAAAACCTGCACCGTTTATGGGTCACAAGCTCGTCATGATCGATGAAGCGTATGTGCGCCGTTCAAACCCCGCTCGGGTCTTGTGACAATACCGTCATTGGCTCAGTGCTCATCGACGTTGCGGCGCGACCCGGCGGCCAATGCGCAATATGGAAACCGGGTTGCTTTGGAGCGCTGCGCCGTTCCCTAAGTCCAGGCTCCAGGCGTTTCACTCAATGGAGAAACCTTCCTGTAGCAGCACCGAAGTGTTCCGATCCGTGCTCACAAGCGGTGCTCAATGCGAGGAATAGGTCAACCGGATTGGGCGCCCCAGGTTCGCCATTTCTTATGCTGGCGACAATCGCGGCGCGGCAGGTACGCGTTTGGCGCCGGACAGTACGTGATCTTCAAAGGCCCGATGAAAGACAACAAGGGCGGCAACGCGATACCCGCGGGCGCGAGCTACGCGCAGACGGACATTACGCTCGGGAGCATGAACTATCTGGAGGTCGGCCTCAGAAGGGGCCGGAAGTGCGCAAGATCACACTGTCGATGCTTGCTGCCGCGCGCAATGCGAAGCTTCCGTTCGTGAGCTAGCGCGAGTGCTGCGCACCGGCGAGTCCTCGTCAACATCTACTGTGCGCACCGGATTGCGGCGCAAATTGCACCGTTTGCAAGCGTGCGCGCGCCGTAACTGTTCTTTCCGCCATGCCTTCGGGCGCCAGATACAAGCCACCATTCTGTCCGTTTTTGGTGATCCAAACCAAAACGGCCACTAACTGTCGATGTCGAGGCCAAGTATTCCCATAACGCGGCCATCAGGGAAAATGCGGCCCGGAAGTCGCTAAAAGTCATCCGATGACAATCTGCGCTCCGATACGACGGGTGCCAAGGATGACTGCCATGCGACTCAGGAAAATCCCCACGACGGTAGTAACCGGCTTTCTCGGCGCCGGCAAGACAACGCTCGTCAACCACGTCCTCGATTCCACGCGACCGATGCAAATCGGCATCGTCGTGAACGAGTTCGGCGAGGTCGGTATCGACGGCCAGTTGATTGTCGCCGATGAAGAAGCCGTCATCGAGATCAACAACGGCTGTGTTTGCTGCACGGTCCGCACGGATCTTGTCGCGAGCGTGCGCAATCTGCTCGCGCGTTTCGGCGACCGGCTGGAACGATTGATCGTCGAAACGTCAGGGCTCGCCGATCCCGCGCCCGTGTTGCAGACGTTTCTCGCGGACCCTGACGTGCGCGAGCACATCGAGCTCGAGGCGGTCGTAGCCGTCGTCGATGCGTTGCACGCGGACGCTCAATTGGGCGACGACATCGCGCGCGAGCAGGTGGTGTTCGCCGACCGTATCGTCGTCAACAAGACAGACGTCGCTGCGCCCGCAGCGGTGAGCGCGCTGGTCGAACGCATCCGCCAGCTCAATCCGACAGCACAGATCGAGTTCACGCATCACTCGGCCGTCGACGTGAATGCATTGCTCGGCGTGCGCAGTTTCTCGCTCGACAACCTCCTTGCAGTCGAACCCGATCTGCTCGACGAATCGGGCCACGACCATGAACACGACAACACCATCGCTTCATGTGCGTTCGTCGTGCCGGGAGCTATCGACGCGCACCGTTTCAATCAATGGGTCAACCAGCTCGTGCAGGCACATGGGCAGCAACTCCTTCGCATGAAGGGCGTGCTCAACATGCACGACGAAGAGCGGCGACTTCATTTTCACAGCGTGCACATGCTGCTCGACGCGAAGTTCGGAAGGGCATGGACGCGTAACGAGCCGCGCGAGAACCGCTTCGTGATGATCGGCAGAAACATCGATGCCGAGCGGATGCGAGACGGCTTCTTGAGCTGCATGCATTGAATCTTTCATCAACTCTTACCTGAAGGAGCGCGCAAATGAAAAAGCCTGAGGCCTACACACTGAGCATTGGTGTTCTCGCCGTCGCCGACACGTGGCTCACGGGAACGGTGTTTCCCGTTCCCGTGTGGGTGACGTTCATCGCGTGGGCGTCGTTCTTCGTACTGGGCGGCGGACGCGCCGGCTTCGTCAAGAGCATCGCATCGAATCTGACCGGGCTCGTGATCGCGTCGCTGACGCTGCTATGCATTTCAACGACGAGCGGCAGCGCGCTTGCCGTTGCCGTCCTCGTCGGCATTGGCAGCGCGGCGATGGTGCAGGCGTCGAAGATCAAATTGCTCGACGTACTGCCCGCCATCGTCTGGGGCTTTGCATCGACGGTCGGTACGACGGTGGCCACGGGCAAGGCGATTACCACAACCGGCATCGCCAATCCCGCGCTGGTTGCGGCCGCGGCGCTCGTGACGGGCGCGGTCTTCGGCTTCGTGTCGGAAGTGGTCGGCGAAGCGCTCGCGTTCAAGCGCGAGCACCGTCTCGGCTAAATCCAACTTTTCCACTTCGCGGAGCGAATGGTGAAACTACAGCATTATCTTGGCGGCATCGAGAATCTGGGCCCCGTCAGCACCGAGACGCGTGTCTTCGTTGAACCCTGGGAGAAGCGCATCTTCGGCATCCATACCGTGATGATGGCCGAGAGCGCGCATCTCGCGAATGCGCTTCATCGCTATCCTGTCGACGAGCTGCCGAGCGCATTCAAAAACGACTGGACGTGGGCATCGCTGCGCACGGGCGCGGAAGACATGCAGCCGTTCGAGTACGTCAAGTACCGGTACTACGAGAAGTGGCTGGGTGGCATCGCGCAATTCTTTGTCGATCAGGGCTATATCACCGCAGAAGAACTCGCGGACAAGACCACGCATTATCGGTTCAATCCTGACGCCGCGCTGCCTGACAAACCTGGTGCGGAGCTCGCCGCACAGATCGACGCTTACCTGCAAAACGGAGATTCGGCCTATCACGCGCTCGAAGGCGCTGCGCGCTTTGCCAAAGGCGAAACGGTGAGAATCGCAGACCCTGCGGCCGTCGATCACACGCGTTTGCCCGGTTATCTGCGCAACAAGACAGGCGTGGTCGATCTCGTCTATCCGGGCGCGTTCTCGTACTTCGTTTCGACGGGCGAGGACCGCATCGGTCAGCCGATGCCGGTCTACAGGATCGCGTTCGATGCCGCCGACATCTGGGGCGCAGGCAAGAGCGAAGCGAACACGACCATCTACGCCGACCTGTACGAAGCCTACGTGCAGCCGGCCAACTAACCTCAAAACGAGACCAGCATGTCCCAACTTTTCGAATATCCCGACGACCGTGAAGCTTCGAGCGCCGCCAAGGTGCGCGCGCTCGAAGCATTGCTGATCGAAAAGGGCGTCATCGGCAGCGATTCCGTCGATGCCGTACTCAAGCACTTCGAGACGATGGCGGGCCCGTTCAACGGCGCGAAGATCGTTGCGCGCGCATGGGTCGATCCGGAGTACAGGACGCGGCTAGTCGAAGACACGCCGAAAGCGATCGCCGAACTGTCGCTTCCGCTCGGCATGGCCGGCGCGGAAGGAGAACACATGGCGGCCGTCGCGAATGATGCGACCGTCCATAATCTGATCATTTGCACGCTGTGCTCGTGCTATCCGTGGCCCGTGCTCGGACTGCCGCCGTACTGGTACAAGGATCCTGTGTTCCGCGCGCGGGGTGTGCGCGAGCCGCGTGCCGTGCTGGCGGAGTTCGGCGTGACTGTGCCACCGACGAAAGAAGTGAAGGTCTGGGACAGCAGTGCGCAGATCCGCTGGTTCGTCGTGCCTGAGCGGCCTGCGAATACGGAGCACATGAGCGAGGAAGAACTCGCCGCGCTCGTCACACCTGAATCGATGATGGGCGTTGCGCTCGTCGCAGCACCCGCTGCCTGAGGGGAAGGCCATGTTCACGCGCTTCGAGGAATACGCGGCGGCGTCGATGCTCGGTTCCCCCGATTCGCCGCCCCGTCTGGAGGGCAAGCTGTTTTTCACCAACTGCTGGGAGCGCGATGTGTTTGGTCTCGCGCTGTCGCTGTCGAAAGCCGGCTGCTTCGAATGGGAAGAGTTTCGCCGGAGCCTGATTGCGTCGATTGCGCGGTGGGAAGCGATCGACTGCGAGAACCAGCCGCGCTGGGACTACTACGAGCGCTTTCTCGAGGCGCTGTTGAACGTGGTCGAAGCGCACGGCGTCCTGTCGCGCGACGAACTCGCGAAGGTCATCACGGCGCGGCGCGTGACCTCCGATGCCTGAGCCATTCACCGTATAGCTACAACCATTTACGAGGTTTCTCATGAACGAAGCTGTTCTTCAACCTGTCGACACGCTCTCGCCGATTCCTTTGCGCGAGCTTCTGCCGTGGATCGTCTTCGGTGGTGTTCTGATGCTGCTGATCCTGTATTTCGTTGGCGCGGAGGAGGGTGCGACATCCATCGTGCCCGGCATGTACGTGCACGAGTTCGTCCACGATGGCCGGCATCTGCTCGGCTTTCCGTGTCACTGACGAGAACACGATCATGGTCGGCAAGCTGTTGATGCGCGGGATGCTCGCGGGCATCGTTGCGGGGCTGTTCGCGTTCGGGTTCGCCAAGGTGGCCGGCGAACCGCAGGTCGAGCGTGCGATTGCCTTCGAGGAACATGCGCACGCCGCCGCAGGCGAGGCGCCTGAACCGGAACTGGTCAGGCGCGAAACGCAAGCCGGGCTCGGGTTGTTGACGGGTGTGGTCGCCTATGGCGCGGCGTTCGGCGGACTCTTCGCGCTGACCTTCGCGTATGCATGGGGACGTGCGGGCAAGCTCGGCGCACGGCCGCTTGCCGCGTGGCTCGCCGTTGCCGCGTTTGTCACGCTCGTCGTGGTGCCGAATCTCAAGTATCCGGCGAATCCGCCTTCGGTCGGCGATCCGGACACCATTGGCTATCGCACAGGTCTGTTCTTTCTGACGATCGCCATCTCCGTCACCGTGATGGTGTTGTCGCTCAACGCGCGCAACTTCGCGGCAAAGCGCCTCGGCGAATCGAATGGATTGCTCGTTGGTCTGCTTGCGTTCGTCTTTTTGCTGGTCGTCGTGCTTGCGGCGTTGCCTGACATCGACGAGGTGCCTGTGGGTTTTCCAGCTGCGTTGCTCTGGAAATTTCGCGTGGCCGCGATCGGCATGCAGGCGATCCTATGGACGACCATAGGCGCGCTGTTTGGCGTGCTGGCCGAGCGCGGCGAACTGGTGGGCAGGCACATGCGCGGCGCGCCACCGGCCGCGTCTGCGACGACGCGCGCTTTTTGATCTGCCTGTGCGGCGCGTGCATCGGCGTAATAGACTCGGCGTAATAGACTAATCGTTCGGGCGTCGGCAGGGTGCGGGCGCCCGCTTTTCAGCGGATCCGGATGCTCGCGATGAAACGCATCAACGTTGGGATGCTCGTCTTCCCTGGCTTCCAGTTGCTCGACATCGCCGGGCCAAAAGACGCGTTTGCCGAAGTCAAGATACTGAGCAACGGCGAGTGTGAATATGAAATGCTGACCGTGGGAACGACGCGCGGCAACGTGCAATCGTCCAGCGGGCTCAGTACGATACCGGATCGCACGATCTTCGATGTATGCCCCGAGTTCGACACGATCATCGTGCCCGGCGGGCTTGGCATCTTCGACGCGTTCGACGACCCGGCGCTCAGCGGCTGGCTGAAGAACCAGTACAAGCACTGCCGCCGCGTCTGCGCGATCTGCAATGGCGTTTTTGCGCTGGGCTCGGCGGGCCTTCTCGACAACAGGGTCGTGACGACGCACTGGATGGACGTGCCGCGTCTCGCTGCCACCTTTCCGAAGGCGAAGATCGAGGCGGACCATATCTTCGTGCGAGACGGCAACGTCTATACGACGGCGGGCGTCACGGCGGGCATCGATTTGTCGCTGGCGATGATCGAAGACGACTTCGGCCGCCAGATGGCGCTCGATGTCGCAAAGTATCTGATCGTCTATCTACGGCGCGCGGGGGGGCAGTCGCAGTTCAGTCCACTGCTGGAGACGCAGGCCTCACCAGGTTCGCAATCTATCGCGCTGCAGCAATTCATGCTCGACAATCTGCATATCGACCATACCGTGACATCGCTTGCGGAACGGGTCCACATGAGCGCGCGCAACCTGTCGCGTACATTCGCAAAAGAATGCGGCATCACGCCGATGACGTTTCTTATCAACGCTCGAATAGATGCCGCGAGACGCTTTCTTGAATCAACGGACCTGTCGCTGCGCGAGATTGCCACTCGCTGTGGATTTGAAGATACGGAAGGATTTCGCAGAACGTTCAGTCGCCGTCTGCAGATTAACCCGGCAGAGTACCGTGGCCGATTCAAATCGAAGTCGGTCGGTTCAAGCAAGCCCCGGCGATGAAAGCGTTTCGACCGGCAGGTCTGTACCAAACGCCGGTGTGTCCTGGCAACTGGCTCCGGTGCAAATCGGAGGGGCCGGTAGGTTACGCTCGGGTTTTGACGAGCGCGAGCAGGCTATGAGTAAGCTGACAGACATCGACAGGCTGTTCTAAGGCCGCCACTTCGACCGCGAAGTCGTCGTCCTGTGTGTGCGTTGGTATCTGCGTTACAAGCGCAGCCTTCGAGACCTCGTTGAAATAATGGCCGAACTCGAGTGCGCGCGCGCTTGTCGATGCGGGGTTACGTGCGTATCTGCCCGCGGTGGACGCCACGTTTGCTGTGTAAAAATCGTCGCGGCGATCGCGTGCGGCGTACCGCGCCGGCGCTGCATCGGTGCGGCGTTCATACCGCTTATCGGCAGTCGCGCAAGCGGACGGCAGCGTTGGATTGCGGGATCTCAGCGGCCGTCAGGGTCGGCGAAAGGATCGCCGAAAGGATTGCCGACCTCCTTAGGGTCGTCGCCCGACAGGTTGTATTCGGCGCGTACCGCCGTGAGCACGGCCGCGATGTCCCGCTCGTAGCCGATCGCGCCGCCGAAGTGCTTGATGTTCCAGTTGCAGCCCGATGCGTCGGGCTCCTGTTTTTGCGGACGAGGCACGCTTATCTTCACGCCGTCCTCGACGATCTCGTGAATGCGGTGGATGCGCCGGCTGACCTCCTGCTGCAGCCGGGACGCATTGAGTGTCTTGCGTAACATGGCAGCTTCCTGAATAGCGATCGCCCTCGCACGTCACGGCAGAAGCCACGGGCGCGACGCCGTTGCGAGGTTCCGGCCGGGGCCGGCGGAAAGGGACGAGGGTCGACGCGCACTGTTCATCGCCCGTCTGTCGACTGCACCCCGAATTGCGTCGCGGCCAGGATCATCCCGGCCGGTCGATCAGACTAAAGCATATCCGCAGTTTGCGCTGACGTGTACCCGCCAGCCGATCGATGAGAAATGCGTCAAACGAATTGCCATTCGAACGCATCGCCACGCCGTTCGATACCGGTGCGTTGTTCCTCGGCTGCCGCGACGATCTCGTTCATCATGCTCAGCTCGCTCATGCTCGCCGCGGTTTCCTCGAGCGATGCCGCCTGCTCTTCCGTTCGCGACGACAGGTCCATCGTTCCCGTGGCGATCTCGCGCGTCGCCGACGCAATGGCTTCGCAGCTGCCGCGCACCGCCCGCACTGTCGCCGCGAGTTGCGTCTGCATCGTATCGAGGCCGCGCAGCAGACGTCCCATTTCATCGGCGCGACGGATCTCGATGCGCCGGCTCAGATCGCCCGCCGCGATGGCCGAGATATGGCCGAGTGCGTCGCCCAGCGGCGTCATGATCGCGCGGCGCAGCGCGATCCAGCTGAACAGTGCCGCAAGCGTGCCGATCGCGATCATCGTCGTCGAAACGGTGAAGAACACGTGGAAGAACGCTTCGGCTTCGTCGTAACTGCGCTTCGCGTTTGCATACAACGTGCGCTTCACCTGCTCGTTCGCCGCGCTCATGACTGATCATCGCCAACCTGACGCCGGAGAAACGCACAGTGCGGCTGAATCTCGGCGGCGGAAACCTCGTCGGTGAAATGAGTATCGCGACGCTCGACGAATCGTCGGCCGGGAAGGCGCGTACCGGGCATGTGCCGGCGGACCGCATATGCGCTGAGCGCGAAACCTTCGTCCTCAATCCATTTGCCTGCGTCCAGATCGCTTCCGGGCTGACGCCTTTAGGGCGGCATTTCCCGTCATAAGAAGAGCGGCGCCCGTCTTGAGCGGCCGTCGACACCACCGCGAAAACGCGTGGTGACGAAACGGTCAATACCCGTCTTTTTGCTAGTGAAACGTGCTTGGTGAATACCCCAGTGTCTAAACTTTATGCAATATGGTCTACTCATCATACCAGTTCATCATATGAGTGATGTGCAATGAGAGACGGCCTGCCTGGAGGATATGAGATGCAAACCGTACCTGTGGATCCCATCGAACGATCGGCCATACGCAAGGTGTCGATCCGGCTGGTGCCGTTCGTGGCGTTGATGTTCTTCATCAATTTTCTCGACCGCACGGCGATCTCGTTCGCCGGTCCGAACGGCATGACGAAGGATCTCGGCTTGAGCGCCGCACAGTTCGGGCTGGCAGCCGGCGTGTTTTTCATCGGCTACATCGTGCTGGAAATCCCGAGCAATCTCGCTTTGCACAAGTTCGGCGCGCGTCGCTGGCTGGCGCGGATCATGGTGTCGTGGGGCATCGTCGCACTGCTGTTCACGTGGGTCAGCAGCATCCCCGGCCTGTACACGTTGCGTTTCCTGCTCGGCGTCACCGAGGCGGGATTTTTCCCGGGCGCGATCCTGTTCCTCAGCATGTGGGTGCCGTCGCGGTATCGCAGCCATATCCTTGCGCTCTTCTATCTGGCGCAGCCGCTGACGATCGTGATCGGCGCGCCCGTCGCCGCCTTGCTGATCGAAGCGCACGGCGTGTTCGGACTCGCGGGCTGGCGTGTGATGTTCTTCGGTGTCGCTGTGCCGGCCATCGTGATCGGCATCGTGTCGTGGTTCTATCTGGCTGATCGTCCGTCACAGGCGCGTTGGCTGACACTCGCCGAGCAAACCTGGCTGACGGCCGAACTCGACGCGGAGGAACGCACCCGCGCCGACGCTTGCGCACCGCATTCGATGCATGCGCTTGCCGCGCTCAGGAGCGGCCGCGTCTGGATGTTCGCGCTGATGTATTTCGGCCTGATCTACGGCCTCTATGCATTGGCATTTTTCCTTCCGACGATCATCGGCGGCTTCGAAGGCCAGTTCGGCACGCACTTCAACGTGTTCCAGAAGGGCTTGATTACGGCGATTCCGTATCTGCCAGCCGCGCTCGCGCTGTTTCTCTGGAGCCGCAACGCGACGAAGCACGGTGTGCGTGCCTGGCATATCGGCGTGCCGGCGCTGATCGGCGCGGCGAGCATCCCGGTCGCGCTGTACATGCAATCGCCTGCGGCCACCGTCGCCGTCATCACGGTCACGGCTTGCGCGATCTTTTCCGCGCTGCCGAACTTCTGGGCGCTGCCCGCACGTTTCCTCTCCGGCGCCGCTGCCGCTGCCGGCATCGCGCTGATCAACACCATCGGCAATCTCGCCGGCTTCGTCGCGCCGTATCTCACCGGCGCCGTCAAGGACGCCACGGGCTCCTATCATGCGCCCATGTTTGTCGTCGGCGCACTGATGCTGGTCAGTGCGGGACTCGCTTTCGCGTTCTGCAGCAGCGCACGGCTGCCGAAACCCGGCGACGGCGTTGCGCCCGTCGCGCTCGAGCCGCAATCGCATTCGGGCTAGTCGTCACGTATTTCAATGAATCCATGCAAGGAGGTCGCACCATGAAAGAGAAGATCGCACTGTTCGGCGCCGGCGGAAAAATGGGCTTTCGCCTCACCAGCAACCTGTTGAAGTCCGACTACCGGGTCGCCCATGTCGAAGTGAGCGAAGCAGGGCAGAAGCGCCTCAAAGAAGAATTGAACGTCGAGTGTGTATCGACCGACGCGGCGCTCGACGGCGCGCAGGTGGTGATTCTCGCCGTGCCTGACACGCTGATCGGCAAGCTCAGTCATGAGATCGCGCCCAGGCTGCCGGCGGGCACGATGGTGATGACGCTCGACGCCGCCGCGCCGTTTGCGGGTCATCTGCCCAAGCGCGACGACCTGACGTATTTCGTCGCGCACCCGTGTCATCCGCTGATCTTCAACGACGAATCCGATCCCAGGGCGCGCCGCGATTTCTTTGGCGGCGCTTATGCGAAACAGTCGATCACCAGCGCGCTGATGCAAGGTCCGGAAGCAGCGTTCGATCTGGGTGAAGATGTGGCGAAGGTGATCTACGCGCCGATTCTTCGCTCGTATCGTCTGAGCGTCGACCAGATGGCGTTGCTCGAACCCGGGCTGTCGGAAACGATCTGCGCGACGCTTCTGTATGTGATGCGCGAAGCGATGGACGAGACCGTGAAACGAGGTGTGCCCAAAGAAGCGGCGCGCGATTTTCTGCTCGGCCACATGAACATCCTGAGCGCGGTGATCTTCAACGAAATCCCCGGCGCGTTCTCCGATGCATGCAACAAGGCGATCGAATTCGGCAAGCCACGCCTGATGCGCGACGACTGGAAGAATGTGTTCGATCGTGCGGAGATCGCCGAGAGCATTCGCCGGATTACGTGAGCGCCGGAGCACCGCGCTTTCATGCTGATTTCTGAATGGGAACTTATATCGTGAGCGAACGTATCCACGCCACTTACTGGCTCGAAACGGGCGACGATCCACAACGCGCCGCGGACGTGATTGCCGGCGAGCAGTCGAGCGGCACCTTCGTCGCGCTGCCCAACGAGACGCCGGAACTGAAGGCTCGCTCGGGCGCGCGTGTCGAGCGCCTCACCGTGCTGGAGACGGCCGGCGCGCCGAGCCTGCCCGGCGGAATCGCGTCGGACACCTACACGCGCTGCGCGCTCGAACTGTCGTGGCCGATCGAGAACATCGGTCCGTCCTTGCCGAATCTGATGTCCACGATTGCGGGCAATCTGTTCGAGTTGCGACAGGTATCGGGGCTTCGCCTGACCGGGCTCGAATTGCCGCCGTCGTTCGCGGCGGCCTACCCGGGGCCGGCGTTCGGTATCGAAGGCACACGGCGGTTGAGCGGCGTGACCCACGGGCCGTTGATCGGCACGATCATCAAACCGAGTGTCGGCCTGTCGGCCGCGGAGACTGCGCAGCAGGTACGTGAACTCGTCGCGGGTGGCATCGACTTCATCAAGGACGACGAGCTGCAGGCGGATGGTCCGCATTGTCCGTTCGACGAGCGTGTGCGGGCGGTGATGCGCGTGGTCAACCAGGAGGCGGATCGCACTGGCAAGAAGGCCATGGTCGCGTTCAATCTGACGGGCGACCTGGATCAGATGCGTCGTCGCCACGATCTCGTGCTGGCCGAGGGCGGGACGTGCGTGATGGCGGTGCTGAACTCAGTCGGCCTCGTCGGCCTGCACGAATTGCGTCGCCACGCGCAATTGCCGATTCACGCGCATCGCGCCGGCTGGGGGGCTCTGTCGCGCTGCCCGGAGCTCGGCTGGGACTACGCACCGTGGCAAATGATCTGGCGTCTTGCCGGTGCCGACCATCTGCATGTGAACGGGCTGCGCAACAAGTTCAGCGAAGCCGATGACAGCGTGATCGCCGCCGCGCGGGCGGTACTCGCGCCGGTGATGCCCGAAGCGCCGATGCCGGCGATGCCGGTATTCAGTTCGGGGCAGACCGGGTTGCAGGCGGCGCAGACGTATGCGGCGATCGGCTGTGCCGACCTGATTCACACAGCCGGTGGCGGCATTTTCGGTCACCCGGGCGGCGTGGCGGCAGGCGTCGAGGCGTTGCGCGAGGCATGGGTCGCGGCCATCGAAGGTGTGCCGCTGAAGCAGCACGCCGCGCGGCATCCCGCGCTGCGCGCCGCCCTGGAGTTCTGGAAATGAACGCGACGAGCGAGGCAACGTGGCCCGATGGGCTGCTGCTCGCCTATTACGGCGATGACTTCACGGGATCGACGGACGCGATGGAAGCCATGGCGGCCGCCGGCGTACCGACGGTGCTCTGTCTGCAAAAGCCCACGCGCGAGTTGCTGGCGCGTTTTCCAGAGGTTCGATGCGTGGGCATGGCCGGCTCTTCGCGTGGACGTTCGAGCGCCTGGATGGACGACGAACTGCCGGAAGCATTCGCAAGCCTTGCCGCGCTCGGCGCGCCGATCCTGCAATACAAGGTTTGCTCGACTTTCGATTCGTCCCCGGAGGTCGGGTCGATCGGTCGCGCCATCGACATCGGCGTGAAGCATATGCCGGGAAGCTGGTCGCCGATGCTGGTCGGCGCGCCGCGCCTGAAGCGTTATCAGATGTTCGGCAACCTGTTCGCCGCGGTCGATGGTGTCGGCTACAGACTCGACCGGCATCCGACGATGTCACGGCATCCCGTCACGCCGATGAGCGAGGCCGATCTTCGCCTGCATCTCGCGAGGCAGACAGCGCGCCGCATCGAACTGATCGACATGATCCAGCTTCGCGGCAGCGATGTGGACGTTCGGGTCCGTGCACTGAGTGCAACTGAGACGCCGGTTGCGCTAATCGACGTGCTCGACGAAGAGACGCTGGCGGCGGCGGGCCGTCTGGTCTGGGAGCAGCGTGGTGAGGGGGTTTTTACGGCGTCGTCATCGGGCCTGCAATACGCGCTTGCGGCTTACTGGCGGGCGAGCGGCCTGTTACCGCCGGCGCCGTCGCTACCGGTCGCCGGCCCCGTGCAGGCGATTGCTGCAGTAAGCGGCAGTTGTTCGCCGGTGACGGGCGCGCAGATCGGCTGGGCGCGCGCTCACGGTTTTCACACGGAACGCCTGGATTTGCGCAGGGCGTTCGACCCGCGCGACGGCGATGCGGAGATTGAACGCGTCGTGACGGCGGCCGGACAGGCGTTGACTCGCGGGGGCAGCACGATCGTGCATAGCGCCGAAGGGCCGGACGATCCGGCGGTAACCGGCTTCGACGCCGTCGCGTCGTCAGCAGGGCTTACGCGCCACGACGCAGCGCGCAAGGTCGGGCGCGCATTGGCGGAGGTGATGCGGCGGCTGCTCGATCGCTTTGATTTACCGCGCGTAGTGGTCGCGGGTGGCGACAGCTCGGGCGAAGTGGCGAGCACACTCGCTATCGATGCGCTGAGCGTCGTGGCAGGGCTTGCGCCAGGCGCCCCTCTGTGTCGCGCATGGTCCGCCGAGCCGCGGCGCGATGGTCTGCAAGTCGTGCTGAAAGGCGGCCAACTGGGCGATGCGGCATTCTTCGGCGCAGTCAGGGAAGGGCGGGTGTCGGCGGCGTGACGGATGGATGCGGCGTGGATACGCGTCGAAACAGCGAGCGGTTGCGGTGCGGCCAGCGGTCTTGCCGTGTCACGGTCACCGCAAGCCTCGTACGCTTCCATCTGTTGGGTAGTCCGTGGTAAGGTCATTACACCACTTGGTTTTACGCGGACATGTCATGGCTGAGATCATTCAGCGCCGAAAGCTATATCAGGAAGTTGTCGACCGACTCATGGAGCGTATCCGTTCGGGCGAAATTGCGCCTGGCGCCCAGCTTCCATCGGAGCGGGAGTTGATGGAAATTTACGGAGTAGGCAGGCCGGCTATCCGCGAAGCGCTGCAAACGCTGGAGCGCTCCGGCATCGTCGAGATCGTCCATGGTGAGCGGGCGAGGGTCGTCGTTCCTACAGCAGACCGGCTGATCGCGCAGATCGCCGGCGGCGCGATGCATCTGCTGCGCAGTCATCCCGACATGCTGGTCCACCTGAAAGAGGCGCGCGTCTTTCTCGAGATGGGTACTGCGCGTATGGCGGCGGAGCGGGCAACCGAGGAAGACGTCGCCCGGCTGCAACTCAGTGTCGCCCGGCATCGCGCTTCAATGGTCAATCTCGAGGAGTTTATCGAACGGGACATGGCGTTTCATCGCGAGATCGCGCTGATAAGCGGCAATCCAATTTTCCCGTCGATTGTCGAATCGCTGTTTCGCTGGGCGGGAGAGTACTACCGGCCGCTAGTGCGCGCGCCGGGCGCCGAAGAATTAACGTTGTCGGAGCATCAGCGAATCGTCGACGCGATCGCGAAACATGATGGCGACGGCGCGGCTGAAGCGATGCGTGCGCATTTGAATCGCGCAAACGAGTTGTATCGAACTCTCAGCCGCACGTAGCCAAGTCTATCGTTGGCCTGCCTGTTATGAGAGGAAGAGGCCGGCTCAGGAAAGGGGCCTCTGTTCCAGATTACAGCGCCGCGGATAATCGACACTCTTTCCACTTCTGGTTCGACTGTCCGCTAGTGCTCCGCGAGCGGACGATTGTGTGGTCAAGTTCATTGAAGAGCGAGCCCTCAAGAAGATGTGTGTGCGGCCATCACCGGATTGTCCGTCTGTGTGCGCCACGCAAGAAGCAGATCGGCCGTCACCTCGTCGAGACCTACTAACGGTTTGAATACGACATCCGAGAGCCCGACCCGCTCGGCCGATTGCGGCACGAGCCCAACGCCCAGTCCCGCACCGACCAATGCAAGAATTGAATACGTCTGCGTGAGATGCTGCGTGTGCGCGACGGTCACGCCCATTCCATGCGATACCCTGGTGATCAGACCGTAGAAATACACGCCCTCGACGGGCGGATAGGTAATGAAGTTCTCGCCGGTCAGATCCTGCTGCACGAGCGTGTCGCGTGCGACCAGGGGATGCGCGCCGGCACCGCCGCGCATACCGATCGGCGCAACCAGGTCTGAAGTGACGCCGGTACTGGCCTCGCGGGTAATGGGCGACTTGTAGGCATCGATAGCACGAACGAGCGGAGCGATGTCCGCCGGCTTGGTGATCGCCGGTATATGGCCTTTCTTGTGGCGTGGCACCACGCCGCGGAGTGTCAAGGCGGCGCCATCCTCGCGCAGTCCGTTCTGGACGGCGTACGTCACAATGCCGCCGACATACTGCCGTGCTTTGGTCACGAGGTTGGGCGCGTGGGAGGCGATCGCTTCGAGTACGGGCTTGACCTCTGGCGTGGCAAGCGTTGAGATGGGCTTGTTGCGGAGCGCGGGAGTCAGATATTCGCGTACAACGAACTCCGCCTTGCGGTAGGTTTCGTCTGCCCATTCCTTGCGTTTGAAGTCGAGCCAGCGCTGGGCCACGAGATGGAAGGCGCCTTCGGCGGCGCGTTTGCGGGCGATGGACCCAGCCCGGCGATGTTCGACCGGATCGATGCCTTCGCGTACAAGATTGCGCGCGGCAGTGGCCGACCGTCGCGCATCAACGAGCCGTGATATCGGGGTAGGGGCCGAGGCTGAGGAAGTTCTCCTTGCCCGTGCCCGGGCGGCGATAGCGGAAACAGCCAGGTTTTGCTTCCGTCCGGCCAGATGCGCAAGGCCAGCCCATTCCCATCCGCGAGAAGCTGGATCGACGTTACAGTGATGATTGTTTCAGGCTACGGTTCCCCAGCGCCCGGACGTGGCGCGGGAATGTCAGGGGTGTTCAGATTTGGCTGACGTTCATAAAGTATGAACAAGTTAAAAAGTTGAACGTCTCGCGCCGGTCGTTCATAATGCTGCATGTTCACGATTTCTGAACAACTGAAAATTATGAACGACGACGATCCGTACGGCCTTCCGGACTTTGATCGCCCGACCGAAGCCTTGCTTGGTCAGCTCATCAGCGCCGCAACTCGGCGCAGCCGCGTTCCATTGAGTGTTATCGACTTTCGTCCGGCTGGACGAGGCGATGGTTTGGCCGACGAGGGAAAGCTGACGCTCGATGTGAACGGCACGGTCCAGCAATACACGCTTGCAGCCCGAGGCCGGATAAGGTCGCGGGCAGAAGTGGGAGCCCTCGTGGTGAAGAACCGCACCGCGACCTTTCCAGTCCTGTTGGCCACTGCCTATTTGACACTCGCGTTAGCGGACGAGTGCGTCGAGCACGACCTGCAGTTCATCGATATGGCCGGCAATCTGTACGTGCATGCGCCTGGCCAGTACATGCTTGTAACCGGCAGGCCGGCTGATCCCGAGATCAGGCGTCTGGCATCGAGAGCGGGGAAGCCCGCCATCTCCGCGAGCGCCTCTGCGCTCAGGATGACTTTTGTATTGTTATCTGCTCCAGAGTTGCTTAACCGTCCATACCGGGAAATTGCGGTAGCGGCGGGTGTGGCGCTTGGCACCGTTGGCAGTGTGCTGGACGACCTGCGTGAGCGCGGCTTGCTGGCGGGCATAGACGACCGGCGATTGCTCGACCCTGCAGCGCTCAGGGAAGAGTGGGCGATCAACTATCCGCTTCGCCTGCTGCCGAAGCTCAACGTGCAAAGGTTCGCAGTAGGCGATCCATCATGGTGGCAGCATGCCGAGCTTCCCGCAGGGCAGGCGTGGTGGGGCGGCGAGGTCGCTGCTGCAAAGCTGACCGGGCAGCTTCGGCCGGCCGCGCAAACGCTCTATGTCGAACCCACGGCAAGACCGGCTGTGACAATGGCACTCGCGAAGCGTCACCGCTTGCGTGCCGATCCCGCCGGCACGCTGGAAGTCATCGATGCCTTCTGGCATCTCGACGAGGCACGGGCGGAAAGAGCGACGGCGCCACCTTTGCTCGTGTACGCAGATTTGCAGCGTACGAGGGAGCCCCGTAATGCGGAGGCCGCAGTGTTGATTCGCAACCAGATGGAGCAGGCGGATGACGCCAGTCCATCTTAAGACGCCGCTGCCGGAAGGAAAGCAGGTTCTGCTGACCGTCATGGATCGCGTGGCGCGGCTGACGAACCTGCGGTACTTCGTTGTCGGTGCGACGGCGCGCGACATCCTGATGTATCACCTCCACGGATTCCCTCTCAACCGCGCCAGTCCCGACATTGATTTCGCCATGGCCATCGAGGACTGGACAGTGTTTGAGGCGCTCAGGGCAGCGCTTCTTCAGGAGCCGGGTTTCCGGCCGGACGCGAAAGTCTTGCATCGGCTTCACTATGCGCCAGCCGTCGGAGATGGCTTTCCGGTTGATCTGGTTCCGTTCGGCGGCGTCGAGATCTCTCCCGCGCAAGTGGCGTGGCCGCCGGACATGGCAATTGTGATGAACGTGGCGGGCTACGCTGAAGCGCTGGATAGTGCGGTGGCCGTGTGCATCGCGGATCACTGCGAGATCCCCGTTGCCTCGATACCCGGTCTCGTGATGACGAAATTGATCGCGTGGCTGGACCGTGGGCAGTCCAATCCGAAAGACGCGGTGGACTTCCGGTATCTGCTGGAAAACTATGCTGCTGCAGGCAATGTCGACAGGCTGTATGGGGAAGAGTTGCCATTGCTGGCTGCGTGCGAGTATGTGTTCGAGCGCGCCGGTCCGAGATTGCTGGGTTTGGATATTGCGTCTATCGCTTCCGCGGAAAGCAAGCAGCAGATCGTCGGCATTCTGGCTGATCCCGAACTGCATGATCGGCTGGTGATGCATATGCTGCGGGGCGAGTCTCACTACGGCGACGCGGTAGGGGAGATTGAGAACCGGCTTGCTGAATTCAGGATTGGACTGATGGATTGGCCCGGGCCGTAATTTCCTGACTGTACCCGAGGGAGAATCGTTGCAACGGGGTGGAAGCGCTATGTCGCGACGGACGGGCATATGCCAGCCTGCGCTTCGTAGTCTGGTGCCGGGAGTAACTCCACTTAACTGAACTTCGGGCGACCCTGGTTGCCCGCCTGCGTGAGATGCACCATTGAGTTTTGGGTAGGTGGCAGAAGCCGCGAGTAGTGCGCTGTTTTGGTGACGGGTTCAAGCTCATGTGTCCGCGAAGTACAGTTTTCGCACTAGCGCGTGTTTCGACGTGCGGGTGTCGACAGATGGTGCTTTCGCATTGCGACATCTGCAATGTTTCGCCGGCGGTCTCAATTTCGGGAACAATCGAAAAAGTATCGCGACGGAAATTCAATTGTTCGTTTGGCTGAATTTCAAATGCCGGGATTCATGCGTAGCAAACCCGATTTTGATGCTTCTATCATTTCGTTTGTCGAACTAACATCGGACCCCTTTCCACCGATGATATCCAACACGACAAGGGGTAACGATGAAAAGAGTCGCTCTCGCCAGCGCCGCAGGCCTGTTTGCAGTTGCACCGCTCGCCGCTCAGGCACAAAGCACGGTCACGTTGTACGGGCTCGTGGACGCGGGCATTGCCTACACGAACAACCAGAAGGGGGCGAGCAACTTCCAGCAGACGAGCGGCAAGCTCAGCGGCAGCCGATGGGGTCTCAAAGGCAGCGAGGACCTGGGTGACGGATTGAAGGCTGTTTTTACCATTGAGGGCGGTTTCCGTCCCAACGACGGCACGCTGGGCCAGGGCGGCCGCGAGTTCGGGCGGCAGGCGTTCGTCGGCATCCAGAAAACGGGCATCGGCACGCTGACGTTCGGGCGCCAGTACGAGCCGCTCGCCGATCTGGCAGCACAGTACGCTGGTTCCGGTTTCTGGTCGCCGTCTACACATGTTGGCGATAACGACAATCTGAACCAGACTTTCCGCGTGAATAACGCCGTGAAGTTCCGCAGCGATACGATCGCTGGATTTACTGTGGACGGCCTGTACGCGTTCAGCAATCAGGCGAACGGCGGCAGCGGAACAGGGTTCGGTAACAACCGCGCGTGGGGCATATCGGCGAACTACGTGAACGGACCGCTGTCCGTCGGCGGCGGCTACGTCGTGTTGAATCATCCGGATACGACGTCGAACACGAGCGGTGCGGTCGGCGGCGCATCGACGACGTCAGGCGACGACTACAGCGGGGCGTTTTTCTACGGGTTGAACGGCGGCGTGCTGCGTCAGCAGATCGCCGTGGCAGGCACCAATTACGCATTTGGCCGCGCGACGGTCGGTTTCGCGTGGAGCCACACGCAGCTCGACTACAACGACGGTTCGTCGCGCAAGTTCAACAACTACGACCTGAATGCGCGCTACCTGTTCACATCCGCGCTGACGTTGATCGGCGTCTACACTTATACGGACGGCCGCGCGACCAATCTGCCGGGAACCAATAGCGCGAATCTGAAGCCGCGTTGGCATCAGTTCACGCTGGGTGTCGACTATGCACTGTCGAAGCGCACCGATCTGTATCTGTCCGGGGTGTATCAGCTTGCCGCAGGCGATGCGTCGACGCGGGTCGGCTCGGGTTACCGCACGATCGCGGCGATTGCCGATGCCGGCACCGCCTCGTCTACGAATCGTCAGGTGGCGGTGTTTTCAGGCCTGCGCGTGAAGTTCTGATCGGACAGATCGCGGTAGATATCCGGAACAAGAATCTTGCTTAGCCAGACGAGCGGCGTACCCAGCGTATTGATGGAGTGGCGAAATGGCTGGTAGCCACGGCGCTCGTATACGTTCCTCAGCCAGGGATGCTCGACCGCCGTCGCAAGATAGGCGGCGGGCGCCTTGATCTGCGAGCGCAGGAATTCGGTTTCGACGTGATCCAGCAGTGCGCTGCCCACGCCCTGCCGCTTGTAGCGTTCAGAAACGGCAAACCAGTGGATGAAGGGATACGGCGGCGCATGTTTGTCGTGAGACAGCCACGGAAATCGTACCGTCAGTGTGGCGACGATCTCCGTCTCCGCATGGGGCGAATGCGTGCGTTCCAGCACGAATGTCGACTCGCGCAGAATCTTTTCGCGGACCTGTTCGAACGGCGTGCGAGTGATCGTGAAGTGAATACCCTGTTGCGCGAGCGGCGCATGCGACTGTTGAAGCAGACGATAAAGTGCCGGTGCATCGTCGGCGGTGGCTACGCGGACTGAGTCTTTCATCGTTGATTGGCTGGAATCGTTTCAGTCGCGCGTTGCTTCAGCGGCGTACGACGCTTCGCCGCGCAGGAGCCCGCGTGCCAGCAAACGCACTGAGGTGAGACGCTGCGCGGCGTCCGTCACCGGATTGTCGACAATGAATTCGTCGACGCCATGGCGGTGTTGCAGTTCGCCGAGCGCGTCATGGACAGCGTCGGGTGTGCCATGCACGATGTGCGTTTCACGCTCTTCGATGCGATGGGCGCCACCGCCCGCCTGACGAACGAACGCTTCGGCCTGGGCAATGCTGCCCACTGTCACCGGCTGTTGATCCCCGACCTGCACACGAAAGCGCTGGGTGTTCGATGCGAGCCGTGCTGCTTCGGCAGCGGTTTCCGCTGCGATCACGGCGATGGCCAACAATGGCTTGCGCCCGTTCGACGCCACGCGATAGCGCTCGAAAGCGCGCTCGATCTCGTCCGGCGCGCCGTTGATGTGAGCGGCATAGACGAAGTCCCAGCCAAGCCGGGCCGCGAGCGCCGCGCTATCGATGCTTGCTCCGAGCAGGAACGGACGCGCGGGTGACGACGGCAGCGGCGTCGCCCGCAGAACGGAACTGAACTGTTCCTCGTCGTCGACAGCGCCGTGTTCGCGATTCTCGGCGAGATCACGGACGAGATAGCGGTCCAGTTCGAATGCGAGCGACGCGAAATCCGGTTTGTGCGCATGGTCGTGCGTCGATTGCAGCGCGCGCGTCGAAAGCGGCAACCCACCAGGCGCCTTCCCGATGCCGAGATCAACACGCCCGGGTGCAAGCGAGGCCAGAAGATTGAAATTTTCCGCGACCTTGTACGGACTGTAATGCTGCAGCATCACGCCGCCCGAACCGATACGTATGCGACTTGTGCGTGCAAGGATATAAGCGATCAGGATTTCAGGCGAAGGGCAGGCTAGCTGACTCGTGTTGTGGTGCTCAGCCAGCCAATAGCGCCGGTATCCCCACGCTTCGGCGTGACGCGCCAGGTCGACACTGCGCGTCAGTGCCTGGGTCGGTGTCTCGCCCTGTGCGATAGGGCTCTTGTCCAGCAGGCTTAAGGCGTAGGTGGTCATTGGAATTTCTGGAAGTACAACATGTGTCGGGCTCGCGCGGCCTGGTGAGCCGATATCTGATTAGTATGGCGATAGTATTTCTCCGCGAACGGCACGGTCAAACAATCAAGAAGAATAAGTAAAGGCAAAAAGATTTGTTCAACGCGGCCACGCGAACAGATGTTTAGTGGAGCCAACGTCGATACACTCGGGAGCCATACCCGGTAACGCTATTTTTCGTGCGAGTCACGTAAAACGGAAGACTCTTCGACTTTTCGGTTCGGTTATCGGCAACTCCGTTCGTCTTTGGAAAACAATCTCATGCATGATCGAATGAACCCGCCTGTTCGCGGACAGTGCGCGGCAATGAGCGGTACAGGCAACGAGACGTTGCATCCTGGCGTAATGAGGTGCGGCTGATGCGCGCCGTGAAACGAAGGAGACTGAAGACGCTCGTCGGTGCGGGCGGTGTGCTGTTCGCAAACGAAGACACCGACCGGCGGCGCGGGGCGAAACGGGCGGCCGATCTGGCTCGCAAGGCGGAGGCCGCGAAGATTACGGGGCTCTTCACAGCCGATCTTCTCCAGGCTGATCCCGAAGGATTGTCGGGCGGCGCCGGCAGCCAGGAGCCGATCGTGGCGCTGGCGGGCCTGAGTCAGGTGACCGCGGATATCGGGCTCGTTGCGACCATCTCGACGACGTACCACCATCCGTACAATATCGCGCGCATGATCGGAACGCTGGATCATCTGAGTGGCGGGCGTGCCGCATGGAATGCGGTGACGTCGTCCGTCGGCGAGGAGAACTTCGGGGACTCCGCGCTACCCGATCCTGCAAGACGTTATGCGCGCGCCACCGAATTTATCGAAGTCGTGAATGCGCTGTTCGATGCGAACGACACGACGGCGGCCCGGCGCACCGGGAACGGCACGGTCGCCGTCGATCCTCGCAAGCTGAAGCGCATCGACTATCTCGGCGAGCATTTCCAGGTACAAGGGCCGCTCAACGTTCCGCCGCCGCCGCAGCGCCGGCCTGTGCAATTTCAGGCCGGCCAGTCGAAGGAGGGCGTCACGCTCGGTGCGCGCTATGCTGAAGTCGTCTACACCTCGCAACCCACGCTGGCCGACGCGGACGCGTTCGTCACCGGGTTGCGTCGTCAGGCTATCGAACTGGGCCGCGTGGACGGCGGCCCGTTGATCATGAACTCTTTTCACTCGGTGATTGGTGAGTCGGATAGGGACGTCGCGCGCCGTTTGCGCGAGAAGCACGAGCGCATCGATTTCCGCCAGGGGCACCTGAAGCTCTCAGACATGCTCGGAGGTGAACTCGACCTGAGCGATTTGCCTCTCGATGAGCCGCTGCCGGGCCATCTGCTTCCGGACGTCGGGAACGTCAATCGGCGGCGCGGTCGCGTGGAGATTTTTCGCCGATACGCGTTGCAAGGCATGACGCTTCGAGAATTGATCATCCAGGCGCAGGAGACGGGACACTGGTTCGTAGCCGGGACACCCGAGCGCCTCGCGGATGCGATCGAGGAACGTTACCGCGCCGGCCTGCTGGACGTCGTCTCGCTGCACGGACTCGGGCAGCCGGATCAGGAAGATCTGCTTCTGAATGGCCTGCTGCCGGAACTGCGCAAGCGCAATCTGCTCGACACGGATTACGTAGGCGGCGACTTCCGGTCCAACCTCGAGTTGCCCGCACTGCCATAGGATCTGCCCCATGCGCCTGAATCCGATCGTCAGCGAAATCGACTTCGATGCGCCTGGCCGGCACACCGGTTATCTGCGTCTTCCGCACTCAGTGCATCGTTCCGCATACGGCTGGCTGCCACTACCCGTTGTCTCGATACGAAATGGAAGCGGGCCTGTCGTGCTGGTGATGGCAGGCAATCACGGCGACGAATTCGAAGGGCAAATTCTCGCCTCGCAACTCACGCGCGAGATTGATCCCGCCCATGTAACAGGGCAAATCATCGTGCTGCCGGCTGCCAATGCACCCGCAGTGGAACAGGGGTTACGGACGTCTCCGATAGACGATGGCAACCTCAATCGCGCGTTTCCTGGCGACCCGCGAGGGTCGCCCACGCAGATCATCGCGCACTACATCGAGCACGAACTGCTCGCGCGTGCCGACTACCTGATCGATCTGCACTCGGGCGGCAGTTCGCTGCTTTATCACGGCAACAACATGCTTGCGATCGAGCCTCACGATGAAGCCGAGAAGGCGCGGCTGGTCGATTTACTGAATGCATTCGGCTTGCCGAACGCATTCATTCATCGCGAGAATCCTGTACATGCGGCGGCAGCGGCGCGTCGTCAAGGCGCGGTATCCATCACGACTGAACTGGGCGGTGCGGGAACGGTCAACCCCGCGTTGATTCGTGAGGCGCGACAAGGGTTGCTGCATTTTCTCGGCCACGTCGGCGCGCTGCATGGGCCGCTCGTGCCGGCATTGCCACCTGCGAGCACGCGTTTCAGACGAGTCGGTGGCCCGCGCCACTACGTCTATGCCTACGACAGCGGCGTTTATGAGCCGCTTGTCGAACTGGGCGAACGCGTGAGTCATGGACAACCCGCTGCGCGAATTCATTTTCCCGATGCGCCATGGCGCGAACCTGTGATCCGCCATTTCGACAGTGACGGAGAAGTGGTCTGCAAACGCGTTCCCGCGCTGGTCCGAAGAGGCGATTGCCTGTTTCATCTTGCCGAAGATGACGCGGCGTTCGCCGGGGCGCCTGTGCGGTGATGATGTCCCATTGAAGAATACGACGCGCCGATAACGTAAAAAGATGCGCGAGCAGTCGAACAGATAACGAAAAACGTTCGCCACGGCGGCACCATATTCATATACCAATTGCTTGTTTAGTCGCCGAACGATTGCGCGCTATCGTATGTACTCCAGAAGACAAGCCGGTAAGCCGGTCGATCATCATGAGTTTTAGTGTTGTCGATTCCACTCCGCTCGATCCGCTCGCCGGACCTTTGCTGAGCGCATTACAGCGTGAGTACGCCACACGCTATGCATCGTTTCACAAGGATAACGGCGAGTCGGCGGCGCGGGAAATCGCGCGGTACCCGGCACAGGCATTTGCGCCGCCGGAGGGCGCATTCATTCTGCTGATGCGGGACGGCGAGGCGATCGGGGGCGGCGCGTTCAAGCGCTACGACGCACGCACCGCCGAACTCAAGCGTGTCTGGACGCGCGACGATGTGCGCCGGCAGGGTCTCGCACGCCGCGTCGTGCATGAACTCGAACAGCGCGCGCTCGCTCAGGGCTACACCCGCGTTTATCTGACGACAGGCTTCCGGCAACCCGAAGCGTGGGCGTTGTACACGAATGCCGGCTACGCCAGCCTGTTCGACACGTCGTTGCCGCCCGAGGTGCATGTTCATTTGCGCTACGGAAAGGATCTCCTCGATCCGGGCCGGATCGATACCCTCGACGATCTTCGCGCGAAAGAATCCGACCTCGCAACCCGATAACCCCCTGCAATTCCCATAGAGAAAATGACAATGAGACTGCGCGCGCATCTTGCATCGTTTGTATTGGCGAGTGTGACTGGCTTGACGGCCGGCATTGCTCCAGCCCTCGCGGCGGCGCCGGGCTTCGATCTGAGTCCGGCGCAACAGAGCCGGATTCGCGGCACGCAGGACCCGGCGGCCATCAAGGCCATACCTTCGAACTTCGCCTTCGTCGGTAAGAATGCATTGACGGTGGGCATCGTCGTTGCTCACCCGCCGATCAGCACCTACGCGAACGATGCGAAGACGGTAGTCGGATTCGACCCGGATCTCGCGCAACTGATTGCGGACAGTCTTGGCAAGCAACTCGACCTCGTGATTCTCGCGTGGCCGGACTGGCCGCTGGCGCTCGCGTCGGGCAAGGTCGACGTGGTGATTTCCAACGTCACGGTGACGGAAGAGCGCAAGGCGAAGTTCGACTTCTCGACCTACCGGCAGGATCAACTCGGCTTCTATGTGAGAACTGACAGCCCGATCAGGCAAATCACGGAGCCGAAGGACGTTGCGGGTCTGCGGGTCATCACCGACGCCGGAACCAATCAGGAAAAGATCCTGCTGGAGTGGGACCGGCAGAACGTCGCGCATGGACTCAAGCCCGTTTCCGTGCAGTACTACGACGACGATGCGGTGAAGTCCGTCGCGCTGCAGTCGGGACGCGCGGACGCAATTTTCAGCGTCAACGCGGTGCTTGCCTACGATGCAGCGAGGCAAGGCAAGACGCGCCAGGTCGGCACGTTGAGCGGCGGCTGGCCGCGCACGGCGGAGGTTGCAGTGACGTCCCGCAAGGGCAGCGGTCTTGCCGACGCGTTCACCGTCGCGCTGAACGACATCATCCAGAACGGACAGTATCGTTCGGTGCTCGCGCGCTGGCATCTCGAGTCTGAGGCGATCGGGAAGGCGGTGACCAATCCGCCGGGTTTACCGAAGTCGTGACGTACCGAGCGGTTTTCTCGCGAGCGCAAACGCATCACCCGCTTCAATCTTTTTCTTCCTGTCTGACGAACGACATCATGAGCAACAAGCACATCCCATTCGGCATCATGCTGCAAGGTGCCGGCAGCCACATGAATGCCTGGAAGCACCCAGCGGGCCCCGTAAATGCCAGCGTCAATCTGGATTTCATGATCAGGACGGCGCAAAAAGCCGAAGCCAACGGCATTGCGTTTGCATTCGTCGCGGACGGGCTCTACATCAATGAGAAATCGATTCCGCACTTCCTGAACCGCTTCGAGCCTATTTCGATCCTGTCGGCGCTCGCTACCGTTACTTCGAAGATCGGTCTGGCGGGCACGGTTTCAACGTCGTATAGCGACCCGTTCACAGTGGCACGTCAGTTCGCGTCGCTCGATCTGATCAGCGGCGGCCGCGCCGGTTGGAACGTGGTCACGACGCCACTCGAAGGCACCGCGAGGAATTACGGGGGATCGCATCCGGAACACGCGTTGCGTTATGAAATCGCGGACGAGTACCTGAGCGTCACACAAGGGCTGTGGGACAGTTGGGATGACGATGCATTCGTGCGCGACCGCGAGCGTGGGGTGTTTTTCGATCGCGACAAGCTGCATGTGCTGAATCACGAGGGCAAGTTCTTTCAGGTAGCGGGGCCGCTCAACATCCAGCGTTCGCCGCAAGGGCAGCCTGTGATATTCCAGGCCGGTTCGTCGGATGCGGGCATCGAATTGGCGGGTAAATACGCCGATGCGGTGTTCACGCATTCGGTATCGGTCGAAGAGACGCGGGTGTTCGCGCAGCGTGTCAAGGACAGCGCCGAGGCGCATGGGCGCAGCCGCGATGATGTGAAGATCTTCCCCGGTATCGGCCCGATTGTCGGTGCCACGCATGAAGAAGCCGAAGCCAGGTACCGGGTAATTCGCGATCTGCTCAATATCGATGAAGCGCTCGCCTATCTGGGCCGCTTTTTCGATCATCACGACTTTACGCAATACCCGCTCGACGCACCATTTCCCGAACTCGGCGATCTCGGCAGAAACAGCTTTCGCTCGACGACCGACCGCATCAAGGCCAATGCGCGTAACAAAGGGCAAACCTTGCGCGAGGTAGCGCTTGAAGTCGCCACGCCGAAGACGCATTTCCTCGGAACGGCGGAACATGTGGTCGATGAACTCGTTGGCTGGATAGACGCAGGTGCCGCCGACGGATTCATTCTCGGCTTTGCGGTGCAGGCCCAGGGTCTCGATGATTTTGTCCACTACGTGATTCCTGAGCTGCAGCGGCGCGGCCGCTACGAGACAACGCTCGCGGGTGCGACGCTGCGTGACCATCTTGGTTTGCCGCGTAAGGAAAGCCGCCATGCGCTCGCCGAGCCTGCATAAACAGACACGAAACAGACACGGTGCGAACGATGAACGAAACCATTGAAGTCGCCGTACAGGCGTCGGGCTCCGGGCAAGAAGAATTGCGACGGGATCGAAGCCGATGTCGCGTCGTGCCTGCGAAGCATCGCGCGCGCACGGCCGGCGCGGTCGTCGCGGCGATCCTGATCGCGCTCGTGCTCGACTCCGTGCTTGCCAATCCGCGCTGGGGCTGGGGCGTTTTTGCCGAATGGTTTCTGTCGGAACCGGTGCTGTCGGGGCTGGGACGGACACTGCTGCTGACGGCGCTGGGCGCGTCGATTGGTTTCGCGCTCGGTATGCTTATCGCGCTGGCCAGAGTCTCGCGTTCCCCGCTCCTGGCAGGCAGCGCGTGGGTTTTCGTGTGGTTGTTCCGCTCGACTCCGCTCATCGTGTTGCTGCTGATCCTGAACAACCTCGGCTATCTGTACGAAACCATCAGTATCGGCATTCCCTTTACTGGCATCACGTTTGCAAACTGGCCGACCATCGAGGTCATCAGTCCTTTCTGCGCGGCCGTTCTCGGTCTGACGCTCAATCACGCCGCTTTTTCGGCGGAAGTGATTCGAGGCGGCATTCTTTCCGTCGATCAGGGGCAGCTCGAAGCGGCCGCCGCGTTGGGACTGCCGCGGCTTCGCCAGGCGCGGCGCATCGTGCTGCCGCAGGCAATGCGGGCCATCGTGCCGACCGCGTTCAACGATCTCATCACACTGGCGAAGGGTTCCGCAATGGTCTACGTGCTGGCCATGCCCGAACTGTTCTATACGGTGCAGATCATCTATCGGCGCAATCTTGAAGTCATCCCGCTGCTGATGGTGGCGACCGTGTGGTATCTGATCATTCTCACTGTGCTTTCAGCGATCCAGGTCTACGTCGAACGTCATTTCTCGCGTGGGGCAACGCGCAGCACGACGCCGTCCCTATCCGATGATTTCGTCAAAGCGCTGCCAGGGTTCGTGCGACGTCGGCTCTGGCGTCGGGATGAAATCGCATCGTCCGGCGATTCTCGATTCGCCGCCGCGCCGGCCGGGCCGACGGTCGCCAGCGATGCGAATCTGTGGACCGGTCAGCGCAAAGGCGGCGAGGTCGTCATTCAGAACGTGTCGAAGAGTTTCGGCACACTGAAGGTGCTCGAGAACATCTCGCTCACCATGAGCCCCGGCAGTGTGACGGTGATCCTCGGTCAATCCGGCTCCGGCAAGTCGACGTTGTTGCGCACGATCAATCACCTCGAACGGGTCGACGACGGCTTTATCGACATCGACGGTGAGCTGATCGGATACCGCCGCGAAGGCATGACGCTGTACGAGCTGAAGGAGAGGGATGTGCTACGGCGTCGCGTGGATGTCGGCATGGTCTTTCAGAACTTCAATCTCTTCCCGCATCTGAACGTGTTGCAAAACATCGTCGAGGCGCCGGTCGCGCTTGGCCGGTTGCCACGCAAGGAAGCAGAGCAACTCGCGCATGGTCTGCTAGCGCGCGTCGGGTTGGAGAATAAGGCGGATGCGTGGCCGCGGCAATTGTCGGGCGGCCAGCAGCAGCGGGTCGCCATTGCTCGCGCATTGGCGTTGAGGCCGAAAGTGCTGCTGTTCGACGAACCGACATCCGCTCTCGATCCCGAACTAGTGAACGAAGTGCTCGACGTCATCAAGGAGCTTGCGCGCTCCGGCACCACGATGGTGATCGTCACGCACGAGATCGGCTTTGCGCGGGAAGTGGCCGACACCATCGTGTTCATGGATCGTGGCCGGGTGATCGAAGTCGGGCCGCCGGCGAACGTGCTGAACGCGCCACAACATTCCCGCACGCGCGAATTTCTGTCCCGCGTGCTTTGACGACTCCATCTCCGTAACACGATGATCAACAGGCGTACATTCATTATGACCGGCCTCACGGCCGGGCTCGCGACGATCGGTGGTGGCGCTCATGCCGCGCAGACCGGCGTCGATCTCAGTCCGCAGCAGCCCGGGCGTATTCGTACCGGCAAGAACGAGCAGGCGATTGCGGCGATCGTAAATCGCTACCGGTTCGTCAGGGAAGGATTCCTGACGGTCGCTATCGCGCCGCATGGCCCGCCCACCGCAACCTATGCGACGGATGCGCGAACCGTCGTCGGTTCGGATGCGGACTATGCGCAGCTGATTGCCGACGCGTTGGGGCTCAAGCTCGACATCGTACCTATTGCATGGGCCGACTGGCCATTGGGGTTGAGTTCGGGGAAATACGACGCGGTCATCTCGAACGTCGGCGTAACGGAACAGCGCAAGGAGAAGTTCGACTTCACCACGTACCGTCAGGGTTTGCATGGTTTCTATGTGCGAACCGCCAGCCCGATACGCGGCATCGCGGAGCCGAAAGACATTGCGGGCCTGCGCGTGATCACCGGTTCGGGGACGATTCAGGAAAAGATCATCCTCGAATGGAACCGGCAGAACGTCGCGAAAGGTCTTAGACCTGTGGAGATCCAGTATTTCGACGACGACGCGGCAAGCCGCGTTGCGCTGCTCTCCGGTCGAGCGGACGTCGAGTTCAATCCTAACGCGCCGCTTGCCTACGACGCCGCGCGAACCGGTGCGATTCGCCAGGTGGGCACCGTGGATGCGGGCTGGCCCGCAAGAGCTGACGTTGCAGTTGCAACACGCAAAGGCAGCGGACTCGTCGACGGACTGACACTCGCGACCAATGGTGTGATCGCCAACGGCACTTACGCACGCTCGCTCGCGCGCTGGGGGATACAGGCCGAGGCGTTGAGCCGTTCCGAAAGCAATCCGCCGGGATTGCCAAAATTCTGAACCAGTTGCAATGAACTTCCGTTCCGTCCATGCGGCGCCCGCTGGCGCGTTCGTGATCACTAGATCAGCAAGCCCACGTTCTAGCGTCGCGTCAATCCATTATGTCGTCGTGCCGCGCTGAGGGTTCTCGACAGCAACTCGCGAATGTATGACGTTGACCCTTCGCCGAAAAGCTTCTTGCTGATCTGGGCCCATACCTGCCTTGAGCGCGTCGAGGTAGTCGGCGTACCACTGGATCATCGCTCGACGCTGCCTTAAATATTTTGCGTGGTTATAGTCGCCCGCGGTGCCTTCCTCAAGATGGGATAGCTGCGTTTCGACGTGGTCCTTCTGCCAGCCGTGTTCACGAAGGAGGGTGCTTGCAGTGTGACGGGTACCGTGGCCGACCATGCGCCCCTTGTAGCCTATCTTCAAGAAAACGAGATTGATCGTGTTTTCGCTGATGACTTCATGCTTCATGCCGATTCCAGGGAAAAGGTGCCGATGGCGGCCGGTCAGCTTCTCAAGCTCCCGGAGCGCCTTGACCAGTTGCGACGGAAGCGGGGTGACGTGGCTGCGCCTCATCTTGATTTTTTCTGCGGAGATCGTCCACAGCGGGCCGTCGAGATCGACCTCGGTCCATTCGGCGTATCGGACCATGCCCGGATGGCTCGCCGTCCAGATCGTCAGCCAGGCACCGACGTAGGCGATGAGGCGGCTCGTGGATTTGTCGAGCGCGCGCAGGAAATCGGGCAGTTCCGCTTCAAGGAGGTGGGGATATGGCTTGGCCTTGGGCGCCGCGCTTTTCGAAGCGCTCCTGGACGCGGGCGCAGTCTGCGCGCGTGATGTTCGTCAGCCTGCTCGAACCGAGCTCGGGCAGGATGTCCTTGTCCAGATACGTCCGGATCTTGTCCAGCGTCGAGGCTGAACGGCCCGCATCCTGTTTGCCCTTGTGCCAGAGTTCGGCTGCTGCCCGGAACGTGCCGTCGTCGCTGCTTTCAGCCTGTTGCCGGTCAACCCGCCGTTTCACGCGTGGATCGACTCCGTCGGCGACAGGTGCGCGATAAGACGCTGCCTGCAGCCTTGCCTTCTGGAGCGTAACGTCGGGATAGCGTCCCAGCGAGATGCGGGGTTGCTTGCCGTGCAGGCGGTAGCGGAAGTGCCAGAATTTGCCGCCTTTTGGCGTGACCCAAGGACAAGACTGTCGCCGTCGGCGACGCCGTAGGGCTTCGACCGCGGGCGGGCCGCTTCCACTTCACGAACGGTGAAGGGCATGGTGAGTACATTGTTTGATTTCGAACTTTCAATGTACTCAAAAACGTACTCATTCGACGTCGGCTTATCGTGGGACGCGAGCGCCTTTTAGGCGTCCCCAAAAACAAAAAGCCCGCAAAGCGGGCTTTTCATTAACATCAGATCCAGAAGCTGATCTGGATCTATTTTTCTGGTGCCCAGGAGAGGACTCGAACCTCCACGATGTTGCCACCGCTAGGACCTGAACCTAGTGCGTCTACCAATTCCGCCACCTGGGCACGTCTTCAAGCTAGACCGCTATTTTAACGGGATGATGCAGCGTGTCAATCCCCGCTTGCAAACATCGTTTCATCAAACCGCTCAGCCGTCCGTACAGCGAAGCAAACTCGCCAACCACCAACGACCCTCCTGCAAACCCGTGATCCGATCGTTATTAAGCGAACACCATCACAAGCCTTCACACAAAAAGTAAAGCCGCCCGTAGGCGGCTTTACTTTTGAATCTGGTGCCCAAGAGAGGACTCGAACCTCCACAGTGTTGCCACCGCTAGGACCTGAACCTAGTGCGTCTACCAATTTCGCCACCTGGGCAGGTGATGAACAGCAAAGAACGCCATTATAGCGACAGATTCAGGCCTGTCAAGCGTTTCTCGGAACTTGCTTAAACAGCGCGGCGGCCAGGCCGCACGCGCCTCACAGCGACTATTGACGGGCCGCGTGGCGCGCAAGACGGGTGTTAGAATGCCTCGCAGTAGTTCGTTGGCACGGTGCACACGCCCGTCGGACTCAGACTTGAACGAGCCGGACCCGAGCAGTCATTCCAGTGCAATCGCAAGTGCAACTTAAGCGCATCTCAAACGCTTCTTAAGCCGAGCCACATCGCCGACCGACGTCCATGCAACGAGAAAAAATCATCGACAAGCCCTTGAGCAAATTTCCGTATCCGATTCCAAGCCGCGAAGAAATCCTGGGCGTCCTGCGCACGAGTGAAGCGCCGCTTGCCGCGAACGACATCGCCGAAGCCTTGTCGATCAAGCGCCAGGAGCGCGAAGGATTTTTCAAGCGCCTCGGCGCCATGGAGCGCGACGGCCAGATCCGGCTCGATCAGCGCAATCTCTATCAGCTGACCCATCCGTCGAACTTCGTCGCCGGCCGTGTGCAAGGCCATCGCGACGGCTACGGTTTTCTCGTGCGCGATGACGGTCAGGACGATCTGTTCCTGCCGACCGGCGAGATGCAAAAGGTCATGCACAACGATCGCGTGCTTGCGCGCATCGTCGGCTATGACCGCCGCGGGCGTCCGGAAGGGCATATCGTCGAAGTCACCGATCGCGCCAACAAGCGCGTGATCGGGCGGCTGCTCAACGAGAATGGCGCGCTGATCGTCGCGCCCGAAGACAAGCGCATCGGTCACGACATTCTGATCACGCAGAACACCAAGAAGGCCAAGGTCGGCCAGGTGGTGGTGGTCGAGCTCACCGATTTCCCGAGCCGTCATTCGCAGCCGCTCGGCCGCGTGGTGGAAGTGCTGGGCGATATCGACGACCCGGGCATGGAAATCGAAATCGCGGTGCGCAAGTACGGTGTGCCGCACGAATTCAGCCAGGCCGCGCTCGACGAAGCCGCCAAGCTCCCCGACGAAGTCCGCCCTGTCGACGCGCGTCATCGCATCGATCTGCGCGACGTGCCGCTTGTCACGATCGACGGCGAAGACGCGCGCGACTTCGACGACGCCGTCTATTGCGAGCCGGTTCAGGTCGGTCGCGGCGAAGGCTTCCGCCTGATCGTCGCGATTGCCGACGTGTCGCATTACGTGCACCCGAAGAGCGGGCTCGACGCCGACGCGATCGAACGCAGCACCTCGGTGTATTTCCCGCGCCGCGTGATTCCGATGCTGCCGGAGAAACTGTCGAACGGGCTGTGCTCGCTCAATCCGCAAGTCGACCGTTGCGTGCTGGTGTGCGACATGATCATCACCGCGCGCGGCGAGGTGAAGGCGTATCAGTTCTATCCGGGCGTGATGCACTCGGTGGCGCGGCTGACCTACACGGAAGTGGCCGCGGTGTTGAAGAACACCAAGGGCCCTGAAGCCGCGCGCCGCGCGGCGTTGCTGCCGCAGCTGCAGAATCTGTACGGCGTGTACAAGTCGCTGTTCGCCGCGCGCCAGAAGCGCGGGGCGATCGATTTCGATACCACGGAAACGTACATCGTCTGCAATGCGCAGGGCAAGATCGAGCAGATCGTGCCGCGCACCCGCAACGACGCGCACAAGCTGATCGAGGAATGCATGCTGGCCGCGAACGTCTGCGCCGCCGACTTCCTCAAGCGCCACAAGCATCCGGGTCTGTACCGCGTGCATGCCGGGCCGACTGCCGAGAAGCTCGAAAACCTGCGCACTTTCCTGCGCGGCATGGGCCTTTCGCTCGGCGGCGGCGACACGCCGCACGCGAGCGATTACGCCGCGCTGATGGCGCAAATCCGCGAACGGCCCGACGCGCAGATGATGCAGACCATGCTGCTGCGGTCGATGCAGCAAGCCGTCTATAGCCCGGACAACATCGGCCACTTCGGTCTCGCGTACGAGGCGTATGCGCACTTCACGAGCCCGATTCGTCGCTATCCCGACTTGCTGACGCACCGCGCGATCTACGCGATCCTGCAAGGCCGCAAATATCAGCCGGAAGCGCCGCACGGCGTCGATTTGAATACGGCGCTGTCGCCGCGTGCCCGCGCGATGCAGCAGGCCGACGACGAGAAGCGCGGCCGCACGCGATCGAACAACGTTGCGATCTGGGAAGAGCTCGGTCTGCATTGCTCGGCCAACGAGCGGCGCGCGGACGAAGCCTCGCGCGATGTCGAAGCGTGGCTCAAGTGCTATTTCATGCGCGACAAGCTCGGCGAAGAGTATGGCGGCATGGTGAGCGGCGTGACGTCGTTCGGCATTTTCGTGCAGCTCGACGCGCTGTTCATCGAAGGCCTTGTGCACGTCACCGAACTGGGCTCGGACTACTTCCAGTACGACGAGATCAAGAACGAACTGCGCGGCGAGCGCACCGGTATTCGTTATCGCCTGTCGGATCGCGTGCGGGTGCAGGTGAGCCGCGTCGATCTCGATGCGCGCAAGATCGACTTCCGTCTCGTGCGCGACACGCCGATCAAGTCGCCGACGAGTCGTCCGGCGCCGGCCGACAAGGTCTCCGGCGAAAACGGCGGCGCGCGCGTGCGTTCGTTGCCGCCGGTCGAAGCTGGGGCGGGTGGCGCGGCAGGCGCGGGTGGGCGGCGCAAGAAGGCCGCGCCGGCACAAACCGCGGCCGTCAAGGAAGCGCGCGCAGCGCGCGGCGCGGCGAAGAAGCATGGCGCGCCGGCCAAATCGGCGTCGAAGCCGGCACGCAAGAAGCGCTGAAGTCGCATGGTGGTCGAACCGCGCGCATCGGGTACGTCGTCACGTACCGGTTGCGCGCGGTCTGCATTTCGTCTTACCCAGGTCGTACTCAGATCGTATTCAAGTCGCACCCAGGCTCGTATTCATCACAGCAGCGCGCGTTGAAGGCGCGCTCAATCAAAGGTTTTTCAGTCATGTCACGTCTCAAGGTTCTATACGGTTTCCACGCAGTGACCGCGCGTATGCGGCACGACGCGTCGACGGTCGAAGAGGTTTATTACGACGCGACGCGCAAAGACCGTCGCATGACCGAATTCCTGCATGCGGCGAAGGACGCCGGCGTGCGTCTGATCGCCGCCGACGAAACGCGTCTGTGGGGCCTCTCGCATACCGAGCGGCACCAGGGCGTGGTCGCGCGCGCGGGCGACATGCCGCTCGCGCAGAACCTTGCCGAACTGCTCGACGGCATCAACGGTTCGCCGCTGATCCTCGTGCTGGACGGCGTGACCGATCCGCATAATCTCGGCGCCTGCCTGCGCGTCGCCGACGCTGCCGGCGCGCACGCGGTGATCGCGCCGCGCGATCGCGCGGTGGGTTTGAACGCGACGGCTGCCAAGGTGGCGAGCGGCGCAGCCGATACCGTCCCGTACATCACGGTGACGAATCTGGCGCGCGCGTTGCGCGAATTGAAGGATGCGGGCGTCTGGGTGGTCGGCACGGCCGGCGAGGCGACCAGCAGCCTGTATGAGACGGAACTCGACGGTCCGGTCGCGCTGGTGATGGGCGCCGAAGGCGAGGGCATGCGGCGCCTCACGCGCGATACCTGCGACGTCGTCATGCAGATTCCGATGGCCGGTACGGTCGAAAGCCTGAACGTCTCGGTGGCGAGCGGCGTGTGTCTGTTCGAAGCGGTGCGTCAGCGGTCGGTGAAGAAGTAAGCTTAAGGGGCGTCGAACCGGCTTCGGCGCAAAGCCGCAGGCTCGACGTCCCAGCTTCGATCACCGTCCAGCACAAGGCTGCCCAGCCACCTCGCCGCGCGGTGCCTCAAACCCCGTCCGAACAGCGTTCCCCCGCACGATCCGCGCTGGCGCAAACCCCGTCCTTTTAGACTTGTTTCCACGCTCTTTCCCGCGCATCTACCCCATCAATCCGGCGTTCGCATGCGACTCCGGTAAACTTGTCGTTTTCACTGCTCGCCAGCATTTCCTATGACCCAAGACGAACTCAAGCAACTGGTCGGCCAGGCCGCCGCCGACTACGTGAACGCCAACGTGCCCGAAGGCGCGGTGATCGGCGTCGGCACCGGCTCCACCGCGAACTGTTTCATCGACGCGCTGGCTGTCGACAAGGCCCGTTATCGCGGCGCGGTGTCGAGCTCGCTCGCCACCACCGCGCGCCTGCAATCGCACGGCTTCAAGGTGTTCGACCTGAACGAAATCGATTCGCTGCCGGTGTACGTGGACGGTGCCGACGAGATCGATCACAGCGGCGCGATGATCAAGGGCGGCGGCGGGGCGCTGACGCGCGAGAAAATCGTCGCGTCCGTGTCGGACGTGTTCGTCTGCATCGCCGATGCAAGCAAACGCGTCGACGTGCTCGGCAACTTCCCGCTGCCGATCGAAGTCGTGCCGATGGCGCGCACCGCGATCGGCCGCCGCGTCACGGCGCTCGGCGGCGTGCCGGTGGTACGCGTGACGAAAGAAGGCGTGCCGTTCATCACCGACAACGGCAACGAGATCCTCGACGTCAAAGGTCTACGGATCAGCGACCCGCGCACGCTGGAAATGCACATCAATGCATGGCCGGGCGTGGTGACGGTGGGTCTGTTTGCCGGCCGCGGCGCGGATTTGTGCCTGCTCGGCACCGATACCGGCGTCGAGACCATCGAGTACAGCAAGGGCTAACCAGGTCTAAGCCAGGTCTTTTAGCAGCCGCGCGCGAGTTTGTTTCAGCGCGCGGCTTGCGCGATGGCCTGCGTCATCCGTTGCAAATACTGATCCACCGAAAACGCGTTTTGCGCATCGGCGAGCGCCTGCGCCGCGAGGCGCTGCGCGAGTGCCGGCTCGGCGCGCAACGCTTCGATCGCCTCGGCTAACGCGGCCACGTCGCCGGGTTTCACCAGCCAGCCGTTCTGACGATGCCGCACGATCTCGGTCACGCCGCCGGCGGCCGCGGCGATCACCGGCCGCGCCGCCGCCATGCCTTCGACGATCACCCGGCCGAACGGCTCGGGTTCGGTCGAGGTGTGCAAAATGACGTCCATCGCTTTCATCCATGCGGGCACGTCGTCCTGAAAGCCTGCGAAGTGCACGCGATCCGCAATGCCCAATTGTTCGGCCTGCTGATGGAGACGCTGCGCGTACGCGTCCTCGCCGAATAGCGGCGCGCCGACCAGCACCAGATGCACGCCGGGCAGCCGCGCCAGCGCGTCGAGCGCAATGTGCTGACCTTTCCATGGCGCGAGGCGGCCGAATAAACCCGCGACCCATGCATCCTCAGGCAAGCCCAGACGCTCGCGCAGCGCGGCCGTATTCGCGCCGTCGACGCGGCTGAATGCGCCCGCATCGATGCCGTTGTAGATGACAGGCACCGTATCGGGCGCGACGCCCGTCAGCGCCGCCAGCGACTGCGCCGACGCCTTCGAATTCGCCACGACCTGATCGACCGCGACACGCACCAGCCACTTGACGACGCTCAATTGCACACGCCCGAAGTGCTCGCGCGTCAGGATGTCGTGCTGATACCAGATCACCGGTTTGCGATGCAGCGGTTTGCCGAGCGCGCCGAGCACCAGCGCCTTTTGTGTGTTGAGAAACAGCACGTCGAAGTCGCGCGCCCGCGAGGCGATTGCGCGTACCTGGCGCAGGATGCCCGGCACGGCGCGCAGGCAGTTCAAACCGGAGCCTTGCCGCACGATACCCGACACGCGCGCATCGTTCAGCACCTCCACACGCGCGCCGAGCGCTTCGAGCCGCACGCGAAACGGACCGTCGGAGAGCAGCACGACCTGGCTGCGCGAGGTGCAGCTTCCCGCCAGTTGCAACAGCGCGAATTCAGCGCCGCCGAGCTGGCCGCTCTGATCGACGAACAGCACGCTCGGCATCGCGGGCGCGAGCGTTGCGGGTGTCACGGATGTCACGGGTGTCGAAGGTGCAGCGGGCGTATCGATCAAAGCTGGCTGAACCAGCGGCAACGAATGGGCAAGTGGAGAGACGTCGATCGTCGGGCGCATAGGAAGGCGAAGTAATTGAGTGCGCCACTTCGCAGGAGGCGAATGGCGAGTCTTTATTATTCGCGGACTGTCGGGCCCCGAATGTGGGCATGCGCACGCACAGCAAACGAAGCGCCACATACACTCGATCCTATGGCTACGGGCCGTTTTTTGATAGGTAACGAGATTATGAAAGTGGCGATCGTGCACGACTGGCTCGTCGCGCCCGGCGGGGCGGAGAAAGTGCTCGAACAGATCATTGAGTGCTTTCCCGATGCCGATCTTTTCAGCCTCGTTGATTTCCTCGAAGACCGCAGACCCCTCGGCGGCAAGCCCGTCACAACCTCGTTCATCCAGCGCCTGCCGTTTGCGCAGCGCCGCTATCGAGCGTATCTGCCGCTGATGCCGCTTGCAATCGAACAGTTCGATCTATCGACTTACGACCTCATTATCAGCAGCTCCTATGCGGTAGCCAAAGGCGTGCTGGTCGGCCCCGATCAGACGCACGTGAGTTATGTGCATTCACCAATGCGCTACGCGTGGGATCTGCAACATCAGTATCTGCGCGAAGCGAAACTGACGCAGGGGCCGCGCTCGTGGGCAGCGCGCGCGCTGCTGCATTATCTGCGCGGCTGGGATTCGCATTCGGCGAACGGCGTCGATCGGCTGATCGCCAATTCGCAGTTCGTCGCGCGCCGCATGATGAAAACTTACCGGCGCGATGCGGCAGTGATTCCGCCGCCCGTCGACGTGCACAGATTCGAAATGTGCACGCGTAAGGAAGACTTTTATCTGACCGCCTCGCGGATGGTGCCGTATAAGCGCATCGATCTGATCGTCGAAACCTTTACCGTGACGCCGCACCGCAAGCTGATCGTGATCGGCGATGGTCCGCAGATGGCGGCGATTCGCGCCAAGGCCGGTCCGAATGTGACGATTCTCGGCTATCAACCGTTCACGGTCCTCCGAGATCATCTGCAACGCGCGAGAGCTTTCGTATTCGCCGCCGAAGAAGATTTCGGCATCGTCGCGCTAGAAGCGCAGGCATGCGGCACGCCGGTGATCGCGTTCGGCAAGGGCGGGGCGCTCGAAACGGTGGTGCCGGTCGGCAAGGCGCATCCTACCGGCGTATATTTCGCACGCCAAACGGTTGTGTCGATGCTCGATGCGATCGACCGCTTCGAACGCCAGCGTGAACAGATCACGCCGGCTGCGTGCCGTGCGAATGCCGAACGCTTTTCGGCGGCGGTGTTCCGGCGCGCCTTCATGTGCGAAGTAACGCGCACGATCGCGGCGGCGGGCGAGCGTCCACGGGTGGCGATGGAGCGGATCGATCACGAACTCACTGCCGAAGAACTCACCTGGCCGGGCGACGCGGTGCAGGAAAATCTCTGGGGACGCTGACGCAAGACGAGTTCGATCGCGTTCGCCGGCGTGGACTACGTGCCGCCGCTATACACAGTGTTCGATGTGGGTGGCAACCGTTACCGGATCGTCGCGGCGATTCACTACAACAGGCAGTCGTTATTCGTTCGTCACGTATTGACGCATGCGGAATACGACCTTTGGACGAGGAAGAATTTAAAGTCATGAATGCCGATCGCCTCCCGGGAGCTTTTCCCGACATCGCTCAGGCCTGGGCTGCGCTGCAAACCCAGTTGGCCCTCACACCCATTCGCAGCGAGCAGGATTATCAGAAGATGGTCCGGCTGGCCAACGAACTCTCCGACCACCTGAACGGCAACGAGGAAGACCCGCTTGCCGATCTGTTCGCGATCGTCACCGACCTGATCGGGAGTTGGGAAGCAAACAACGTGACGATCCCGAAAGCGGAGCCGCGCGAGGTCCTGCGGCATCTGCTGGAAACGCATGGGCTCAAGCAAAAGGATCTGATCGGAATCGCCTCGCCCACCGTGGTAAGCGATATTCTTGCGGGCCGCCGCGCGATCAGCAAGAAGGTCGCGAAAGCACTGGCCGTGCGTTTTCATACCGACGTCAGCGCGTTTCTGTAAGAGCGGCGCATACCGCCGCGTCGATCTCACATCAACCTCGCTTCGTATCCGCTCGCATAAACCGTGTGCCAGTGCAAAAAGGGGCTGCGCCTTGATCAGGCGCAGCCCCTTTTCGTTAGTACAGTAGCTGTACGATCTATTGTGGCGGTTGCGGAGCCTGAGGATTGAGCGGATCGCCGGCGGAGTAGGTGTACGCATACGCGTAGTCATACGTGCCGTTCCTGTTGCGGCTCTTCAACGGCACCGCATTCATCACGCCGCCAACCACCCGGGCACGCGCGCGCCGCAGTTTCTTCAGCGCATCGGTCACGTTGTGCTCGGAGTGCATGCCGGCACGCATTACCAGCACCGTCGAGCCGGCGATATTGGCGACCACCGCGGCATCGGCAACGGCCAGTAGCGGCGGCGTATCGACGATTACCAGGTCGAACTCCTGCTCGAAGCGCGCAAGGATTTCGCTGAAGCGCGCCGACGTCAGGATCTCGGACGGGTTCGGCGGATAAGCGCCCGCCGCGATGAAGTGCAAGCCGTCGACGCCCGTGGCGCGAGCCGCGACTTCCAGGTCGACCTGGCCGGTCAGCAGTTCGGTCAAGCCGCCGTTGGGCGAGCGGCCGAAATATTGCGCGAGCCGGCCGCGCCGCAGATCGGCGTCGATCAGCAGCACGCGCTTGCCGGACTCGGCGATCAGCGCAGCGAGGTTCGCGCACAGGAAACTCTTGCCGTCCGAAGGCGCCGGGCTCGTGATCGCCACCACCCGGTTGGGCGCATCGACCAGGCCGAATTGCAGCGTGGCGCGCAATCCGCGCAAACCTTCCACGGTCATATCGTACGGATGGGTCTTCACCAGCAGCGAGCGCATCGGCGTCCTGGCCGACGGGATGACGGTTTGCGTGCCGACCGGCACGCGCGCGCCCTTGGCCGCCGCCGTGCGCGGCCGGATCAACCGCTCGATGCCGGATGGCGTCGCGGACAGGGCCTGCACTTCGGTCGGCCGCGAGCTCGGCGCGGGCAGGGCCGCGCCGCGCGCAGCGCTCAACAGCCGGTCGCTGCGCGCCTGTTCCGGGCTGAAGGTGATCGAACCGAAGATCGGCAGCTGGAAGCGGCGTTCGACGAACTCCGGATCGGACACGCCGGTAAAGAACGTGCGGCGGCAGAACGCGAACAGAATGCCGGCGATGATGCCAAGCACCGTGCCCGCCGAAATGATCAGCGCCGCCTTCGGACGCACCGGCTGGGACGGCAGCAAGGCCTGATCGATGATATGCACGTTGCCGATCGTGCCGGCACGCGAAATCGACAGCTCCTGGGTTTTGTTCAGCAGCGCCACGTAGATTTCTTCGGCAACCTTCGCATCGCGCTGCAAGGCGAGGGCGTTGCGCTCGGAACTCGGCAGCGTCGTGAAGTGCTGTTCGAAGCGCGCCTTTTCGCTTGTCATCGCCGCCAGTTGCGCGTCGACCTGCTGCACTTCCGGGCTCTCCGCGGTGAAGCGCTGCAGCAGTTGCGCACGCATGATGCGCAGCGACGCAATCTGCTTTTCGTAGTCCAGACCGCCGGCGAGGTACACCCCGGCTTCCTGGGTCGGCTGGAACGAACCGACCCGCGACTGGTATTCGGACAGCGCGGTCTCCGCCTTTTTCACCTCGGTACGCAGACGCGGCAGTTCGCTGTTCAGGAAGCTCAGCATGCGGCTCGCTTCTTCCTGCGCGCGTTCGGTGCGCTGCTTAAGATACGACGCCGCCACCGCGTTGGTGATCGCGGTGATCGCGTGCGGGTCGGTGCCCATGTACGACAGCTGCACGACGCCGGTTTCACGGCCTTTCTCCGACACCTGCAGACCGGACGAGAGGGTGGATACCGCATCGAGCTGGTTGAAGCGCGTGACGTAGAACTCGGTGCCCGGACGCGCCACCAGTGTCTTGACGAACAACGTGACGTCGTTGCCGCTCGCCTCCTGGCCGGCCGCGCCGGTCAGGATCCGTTCGCCGAACGAGTCGATCAGTTCATAGCGTCCGTAGTCGAGCACGCGCAGTGTCAGCTGCGCGCCTTCGAGCGACTTGGGCACCGTGATCGAGTTGACCTCGAACTGCTCGCCGCCCCACGCATAGGAGCGCATGCCGAACGCCGCGCCGAGCGGACGGCCCGGATGCGTGAAGAGCGCGGAGATCTTGCCGAGCACCGGCATGGTCTTCGGCACCACGCTGAAGTTCAGCTTGAATTGCTCGACCACTGGCTCGACCACCGCGCGGCTCTTGATGATTTCGATTTCCGCCTCGGTGTGCGTCGCGCCGATCGACGGCATGAGCGCAAGCATGGTCTGACTCGGCGTGGCGTTGGCGTTCTGCGCTTCGACCTGAAGCAGTGCGTCGGCGGAATAGATCGGCGTCGCGATCCTGGTGTAAATCACCGCGGCCAGGATGACGCAGCCGGCAATGCCGATCACCCACCCGATCTGATCGACGATGATGCGCAACAAGTCCCGCATGACCGCATCCTCGTCGCTGCCCGGCGCCGGTCCGTGGTCCAGCATGTCGTACGTACTCATATAGATACTCCGTAGCGATCGTTTTACTTGGACAACTGCCATGTGTAGAACAAGGTTTGCAGGGTCGGCGTGATCTGTTCGAGTGCGCGGTTAAAGCGGGCGGCGCTCGAGACTTGCACGTACACCACATCCTTGGGCTGTAGTTCGAACTTGGTCATCAGCATCAACGCGTCAACCTGCGTCATGTCGAGCTGATAGACGTCGGGCGTGAGCGTCTTGTCGGCGCCGCGCACCACGTACACGAAACGCGGGTCGCCGGTTTTGACGTCGAGGCTGCCGGCGCCGGTCAGCGCGTCGGCGAGCGTCAGGCGGCCGCGGTTCATCGGCAGCGAGGTCGGCTTGTTGACCTCGCCGAGCACGAAGACGCGGCTGTTGGAACGGTCCGGCACGTCGATGATGTCGCCGTCTTTCAGCAATACGTTCTGTTGCGGATCGCCGGTTTCGAGCAGCGCGGCGACGTCGACCGTGTAGCGCTTGCCGTCGCGCGTTACGCCGACGTTTTGGAGATCCGCGTCGGCCAGTGCGCCGCCCGCGCGATTGATCGCGTCGAGCACGGTCAGCGGCGTGTCGGTGATCGCTTCCGAAGCGGGCGTGCGCAGGTTGCCGGTCACCTGCACCGACTGACTGTTAAAGCCCGATACGCGCACGTCGAGTTGCGGATTGCGGATCGTCCTGGACAGGCCCTTTGTCAGTTCCTGCTGGACCTGCTGCGCGGTCATGCCGACCACTTTGACGCGGCCCACGCGCGGGAAGAAAATCGTGCCGTTATTGGCGACCCGCACAGTCAGGCCACCTTCGCCGCCGCCCGTCGGTGTCGGCGCGATCGGTGTCGCGCCTTGTGTCTGCGTCGGTCCCGGCGACGGCGCCGTGCCGCTGCTGCCCGCCGGCAGAGGCGGCACACCGGCCGCCGCGCCCGAGCCGCCGCCCGTCAGTTCCGGGTGATCCCAGACGATGATGCTCAGCTGATCGCTGATCCCCAGGCGATAGTCATACGAGCTGCGCGTTTTCGACGTCAGGCACTGCAACGGACAGACCGCCGGTACGGCGGCCGCGCGCTGCTGGCGAAAATAGCCGACATCGATCGCGCGAACCGGAAATTTTTCCGCGGTCTGTTGCGGCGGAGGGGGCGGCTCCAGCCGTTTGGTGTCCAGATAAGGTCCTGGCGCCAATGAGCATGCGCATAGAGATGCGGCCGCGAGCCCTGCGGCAATTGTTTTGATATTCATTTTGTGGTCCCTCGCGTGAAACGATGCGCTGATCGGATCGGTCAGCGTGCCGCCTCCTGCCATGCCCCGCGCATTGCGCGTAAACCGACTCGCCATTTGCGAAGCGCGAGCGCCACGCCGCCGCTCTCGAACGCCAGCGACAATGCGCGCAGGAACCCCGGGTCCGCACGATCGCCGATCAGCGTCGAGTAAGCGACGAACGCCCATCGGCCAGGCGGGCTCAGGTATTCGCACATGATGAGTCGGAGATTGAATGACGCGTTATAGAAAGCCGCGTCGTTGAATGTGTAACGCTGGTCCTCGTCGCTGCGCTGGGCCGGGAAGTGCTCCACCAGCAACGACGGGTCATAGATCAGGGTCCAGCCGCGCCGCTGCACGTCGAGGCTGAAACCCATTTCGCAATGCACCTGCGCGCCGGTGCCGCGCAAGCGCCCGTCGAAACGCAACGTGCCGATCGCCTCGCGGCGAAACGCCATGTTGACGCCCTTGAGCACCTGCACTTCGCGCGCCGCGCCATGGCCGATATGGTGATTGCCGATGGCGCGGCCATACCAGCGCACCAACCCCACGAGCGGCTTCTGCCCCTGCAGAATGCCGTTGCGTTCATGCACGATGTCGCGTCCGCCCAGACCGCCGAGCGACGCATCGCTTTCGAAGGCGAGGGCGATCCGCTCGATCCAGTCGGGATGCGGCGCGGCGTCGTCGTCGGTGAAACAGAGCACGTCGCCGGTGGCGCTTTCGATACCCAGGTTGTATGCGGCGACCACGCCCGGCGTGCGCACCAGCACGATCCACAGGCGCGCGTCCGGCCGGTTCGCTTCGCGAGTGCGCAGCCAGTCGAGCGTCGTGTAATCGTCGTGACGTGCGATCACGATCACTTCGTCGGCGCGGCGCTGCTGTGCGTCGAGTGCCGCGAGGCAACGCGCCAGATCGGCGGTGCGCCGGTAGGTCGGCACGATCACGGAGACTTTCACGAACGGTTCTCGAAGTGGCATGTTCAAAATGCGTTCCGGTTGATAAAGCCTTTGAAGATCGTGATGAACACGATCTTCATGTCGAACCAGAACGACCAGTTGTGGATGTAGAAAAGATCGAACTTGACGCGCGTCTCCATCTTTTCGACCTTGGTGGTGGCGCCGCGATAGCCGTTCACCTGCGCCCAGCCGGTGATGCCCGGCTTGATCCGGTAGCGGTACATGTAGCCGTACACCTGATCCTTGTAGAGATCGTCGTGCTCGAGCGCATGCGGGCGCGGGCCGACCACCGACATCTGGCCGAGCAGTACATTCAGGAATTGCGGCAGTTCGTCGAGGCTGGTGCGGCGCATGAAGCCGCCCAGCTTCGTCACGCGCGTGTCGTTGCGCGCGGCCTGCGTGAGCTGTCCATGCGCTTCGTGATGCACGGTCATCGAGCGGAACTTGTAGATCGCGAACGGCTGGCCGTCGACGCCCTTGCGGGTTTGCCGGAAGAACACTGGTCCCGGCGAAGTCAGCTTGATCGCGATGGCGAGCACGATGAAGACTGGCGCCAACGCCAGCAACGCGAGCGCCGCGAACAGCCGGTCGAAGATCAGCTTGGGCCACATCTGCGGCGGCGAGAATGGCGTGGCGCTCAGATTCAGCGTCGGTAAACCGACGACATCGACCAGCGCGTGGTTGAAAAGCGAGAGGCTGCGCACGTCGGGAATGAATCGCAGATTGACGAAGTCATGCCGGAATGTTCGCGTGAAGCGATAGATCGTATGTTCTTCCGAAAGCGGCAACGCCAGCCACACTTCATTCACGTGCTCGTCGCGCACCTTGGCGGCGAACGCGTTCAGATCGGTCAACACCGGCAAGCGGTTCAGGCGCGCGCCGAAGGTGCCGGACCCTTCGACGCCGGTGTCGAATACGCAGACCGGTTTGAAACCGGCTTGCGGCGCATGTTCGAGATGCGCGAGCAACGTGCGCGAGAAGCCTGGCGCGCCGACGATCGCAACCGTGCGGAAGTTCATGCCGCGCCGCCGCACGCTGCGCAGCGCCACATGCACGAGGCACTTCGTGACAATGATCAGCGCGCCGGAAATCAGCGTCGAGTAGCCGAACCATAAGCGCGACAGCGCGTCCATCCGGTGCAAGGTAAACGCCAGCACGACGGCGGTGGCGACCACGACCAGCCACGCCGCGCCCACGCGTGCCAGCATTGCCGGCAGTGATTTCCCGCGCCACGTTTCATACACGCCGAAGCCGGGAAACAGCAGCAGCACGAGTACGCAGTTGAAGGCGATCAGGAGACGCTCGGTGTCCGTCAACGCGATCGGCGTCGAAAAGCGCATCCAGTGAGCGAGCAGTCCGCCAGCGATCACAAAGAGTGCGTCGAGACATCGGGCAGTATTCCTAAACATGGTGATCTACCGGATAATCAAAAGAATGCAGCGCTTACTCGACGGTTTCAGCCTGACGCAGGCGCGGCAGAAGTCGGTCGAATTCGCGTTTGACGAGGCCATAGCATTCGCAGGCGCGCGCTTCGAGGCCCTTGCGGTCGAGCACCTTGATGTGGCCGCGGCTGTGATGAATCAGGCCTTCGTCGTGCAGCTTGCCGGCCGCTTCGGTGATGCCTTCGCGGCGCACGCCGAGCATGTCGGCGATCAGTTGCTGGGTAACCGTCAGATCGTTCGAAGCGACCCTGTCCACCTCGATCAGCAGCCACCGGCACAGCTGCTTGTTCAGCGCGTGGTGGCGATTGCAGGCAGCCGTTTGCGCGACTTGCGTGAGCAGGGCGTGCATATACAGCAGCATCAGGCGGCGCAGGAAATCGGAGCGGGCGAATTGCTGCTTGAGCGCCTGTGCGCTCATCCGGTACGCGAAACCGGCGCATTGGACCTGCACGCGGTTCGGCATGGTTTCGCCGCCGGTGAGCACCGGCACGCCGGTCATGCCTTCGCGGCCGACCGCGGCGATTTCGACCGAGCTGCCGTCTTCCATCGTCGAGAGCATCGAGATGATCGCCGTGGTCGGGAAGTAGACGTGATGGATGCGCTGGCCGGAGTCGCACAGCAACTGCTCGGTACGCAGATGGACCAGTTCGAGGTGAGGAGCAAGTGCTTGCCATTCGTGGGACGGCAATGCGCCGAGCAAATGGTTGCCATGCAGGTCTGATTGAAGTGTCAACATGATCGGTCCTCGCGTGAAGCCACGCGCCGCGCGACTCCTGTTTTTTGATCCGATGCCTGCATCCATTAAGACAACGAGCTGCCTGGCGAGCAGCGAAGGACGAGCAGGAACGGCCCCGTATTGGCCTGATGCGTCACCGCCGTTCTTGTCGATCTCGTCGCGGCGACGCCGTGTTGCGCTATCTCTTTAGCGAGGAGCGTGCCAGCCGTCGGGAAACCGAGGGCTGATGCGGTGCAGCGAAGCTGGCCTTAGCGGTGCGCGAAGCGAAACGTGCCTTTTTGTTTCAAATATGTACAGCGCATCTCACTCGGCGGAGGGGGCAGTCCGGTATTTTTGTTCGGCTCAAGTCCTTGACCAGATTGGCTTAGCTGCCGCTGCGAGCGTCTTTCCGGGTGGCGTCGCAGGTATGAAACAGCCTTTGCAGGCGTGTTGTAGAGGGGCGTCCCGGATGTGCCGGAATTGATTCAGTTGTGTTCCATACATTGCGTACGGTGCCATACGGATCGCTTTTCTGGCGACGGGAAAGTCGCAAAAAAACCGACAGTGATGCATGAAAACAAACAGGCGAATACGCGCGACGCGAGGCTTCAGGCGTATTGCGAAGGGAGGGCTAGCTCAGAGGTGACAGTCAACCGTAGAACGTGGCGGAAATCGCATTGATCGCACGCACTTCGCCGGCGGGCGCCGCGCATGTTACGTCAGCGTTAAACACCGGGTTCGATGCAGACGCAACGAGTTGAGCCGCGGGGATGAGCGGCACGATCACAGGGCGGTTCGGCGGCAGATGGAACCAGTCGTGCGCGGCCCGGTAATGCGTGTCAACGGTATGAACGAAGCGCGCGAACCGCTTTGCTTCGATGACGAGTTGCCAGCTGTCGCCGGCGCGCTCGGCAGTCACCGTCAAACCCAGCTCGTGGCATTCGCTGACGCGCCGTTCCGGCAGATGAAACGCTTCCGTCAGAATCCGGCCGCTTGCCGGATCGCGCAGTGTCGCAATCGTTACATCATGCGCGCGCGGGCCGAAGCGATACGCGTGCGTGAAGTCGATGAACTGGCCGAGGCACTCCGCCGCGCCGATACGCTCCGCGCTGTGCGGCGCCAGCTCGACCACACGGCTCGCGGACGCTACCTTGACGCAACCGTCGCGCAGGCACACCAGATCCAGTTGCGCTTGCAACGGTTGCGCACGCTCGTTCAGTAAATGGATAGCGAGGCCGTTGAGGCCTTCGTCGGTGATAACCAGCTGCACGGGCTGCAGTGTCTGCGCGAGGCCGTGCCAGACACTTTTGGGCCGTCCTGTGGCGTCGATCAGACCCCAGCCCGCGCCGGGCCGCAGATCCTGAAACTGCCAGACCAGGGCGCCGCCGCATGGCGAGCCGGCGCTGCGCCACTCGGCGAACACGTCGCTCATCAGTTCGGCGACCACCGCGCGCGACAGGTCCAGATAGCGTTGCGGGTCTTCGTAACGCAGCCGCGCCGGTTCGACACCATATAGCGTCTGAAGGTAGTGGTCGCGCACGTCGTCGAAATCCCAACCGGCGCCGGGGTCGCGCGGCACGGCGGCCTTCCAGCGCGGATCGTGCATGTGCATCGTGCCGAGCGCGTCGTGCAAGGTGGCGTCGTCGGGCACGTTGGCGAACGCGAGGCACTCGGCGGCGAAGCGCACCTGTGAGCGGCGCACGTCGTCGAGCGGACGCTGATAGGCGCCGACGCCGTAGTAATGCGTGATGCCGGTATTAGTCGAAAACGGCCAGACGCCGCCTGAGGGCGAGTTGCTGACGTACGGTACGTCCGGCCGCTCGCGTGCCGCGATCGCCGGCAACTGCCCGGTGAACAATGGTTGCGTGCGCATCGAAGCCGGCAGGCCCAACATGACCGCCTGCTGGTCGACTTCGCTGCCGCCGCACAGCACCGCGAGCGACGCGAAACGCCGCGTGCGGGTCAGGAACTGGCTGGCTTCGCGGTCGATCGACGCACTGAAAGCGGCATCGGTCGGGTAGTCAAAATTCGCCAACGCGAAGTCTTGCCAGATGAGGATGCCGTATTCGTCGGCGAGCGCGTAGAACGCATCCGACTCGTACACCATGGTGCCGCCCACGCGCAGCATGTTCATTCCCGCCGCGCGCGCGAGTGCAAAAGCGTGGCGCAATTGCTCAGCGGTGCCGCCCAGGGTAACGAGATCCGCGCTGGTCCAGCAGGCGCCGCGGCAGAACACCGGCGTACCGTTGACGCGCAGCGCGAAGCCCGCACCGTCCGCGCCATGGTCCACTTCGATGCGGCGAAAGCCGACCGATCCCAATACATGGGTTATCGGGCGCTCGTCATCGAGCTGCAACGTCAGAGGATATAAAGTCGGTGTGCCGTGCGTATGCGGCCACCAGCGTTCGACCTGCGGCACGCGCACGCTGCCGGTCAGCGTATAGGCATCGCGCCATTGCAAAGACGAAACAAACCCGCCGCAATTCAGCGAGGCGCAGCTCGCCGCGCTGTCGTGCGGATGAACAAAACGTAGCGTCAGCGTAACAACGCCGTCGTCGCCGGCGAGGCGGCTCACGAGATCGACGGTGTCGAATGCGTCCGGCGCATCGCTGAGCAGTTCGACCGGCCGCCACGGGCCGACCGCTTGCACGGGCGGACACCAACCGGGCATATGGCCGAGCAGGGTGGTGCGCAGGTTGCGCAAGGTCGGCGGCGAAACGAGACGTGGCCGCCAGCGCGCGCGTGAGCGTTTTTTCGCCAACGCCGGCGTGAGAGAGCGAAAGCACAGGGCGAGCGTCGCGCTGCCGTGCAGTTCGATGTCGAGATCGTGCGCGACGAACATCGAATCGGAATCGAGCCGCCTGGTGCCGTCGAGCCAGACCTCGGCGAGCGTCGCGAGCCCGTGCAGACGCAAGCGGCGTTTACCCGTGCCTGTCAGCGTCAGCCGGTACCAGTGATCGTCGAAAGCGAGCGGCGGCGGATGGGCGGCGTCGAAGAGGCCCGCCGCACGGCGCGCGCTCGCCACCGTGCCGGGCACCGGCGCGTCGAGCCAGCCGTCCATGGGTAAGTCGGCGGGCGACGCACACGCGCCCGCCGGCGTGCTGACGCACTGCCAGCCCGTGTCGAGCCGCTCTGGCCAGAGATCCTGTGCCGCTAACTCGACAGCGGTCCCAGTCGGGCCGGCGTCAGGCTCTGCGTCGGTCGTCAGTGCATCCACGGCGAGTTCCTGCAGCTAGGGCGAGTGTGCGTCACGACACCAGGGCGGCGAGTGGCGGCAACGTCTTTTCGTAAGCACTTTCCAGCGTATCGAAGCAGTCTTCGCACAAATCGCGGCGAGCGCGCGTGATCGCCCGCACAAGCCGGAACTGCATCACCATCGACTCCGACGCGATGCTTTGCGCCGCGGCCGGGATCGACGCCGGAATCTTGAAGCCCTGGCTGGTGAGCCACAGCAGATACTTCGACAAAAACTCGAAGTTCGCGCCGAGCTGCCGCATCAGGTTGAACGAGTACGGGTGAAAGAACGCCTCGCCGCGTTCGAGCAGCGTCTCGAGATGGTCGGGAAACGCGACGCGCCACTGCGAGATCGGATTGCTCAACGGCCGCCGGCTTAGATGCGCGCACAACAATTCGGCCGACGCGTCGGCAAGCGCGGTGCCTTCCAGCGCGGGCCGCGCCTGCTTGGCGAATTCGACATAAGGAAACAGCAGATCGGGCTGCCGCGCGAACTGCGGCAGCTTGCGAAACACGCCGTCGTAGTCTTCACCGTCGAGCAGGTGATAGCCGGTGTTGTGGAAATAACCGAGACGGCGCGCGGCCGGATCGATGAAGTCGATGCCCACGGTGGTTTTCGGATGCTCGCGCCGATACGACGTGGCACGCGTATTCGGCAGGTAGTAGCCGTCTACTTCCACGAGCACCGTATGGCCGCGCAAGGTTTGCGCGAGCACGCGGGCTTCGAGCGAGTCGTAGATCGCGAGTTCCTGCACCTGGGTGCCGTACAGCCGCTCGAGGTCTTCGAGCGGGAATTTGAAGAACGTGAACTGATCGCCTTCGAAATCCTGCGTGACGGTGAAGCCGAACGCCGCGCGCGGATCGAGTCCGAAGCCATGCAGCAACTCGATCCACAGGTCGACGTAGCAGTTGGTCTCCTGCCATACGCGATCGCCCTGGTGCAGCGCGTGCGGCGCATGCTGGCGCAGCGACGCCGCGCTCGGGACCGCGGGGCCCTGAGTGCGCGGGTCGAGCCGTGCGAGCGGTGGAAAAGCGGACGGCACGCCCTTCAGTTGGGACGAGGGAGACGACCTCATGCGCTGTCTCCGGCACCCGGTACAGGCGCGGCGGGCAGCGCCCGTGCCTCGTGCGCCTGCGCCATGCCGTACGCGACACGCGCCTGGGTGTCGCCCCACAGCAGCGCGCGCACCTCGTCCGGCCACGCGTTCACGTCGAGCCCATGATGGCGGAATAACGCTAGCGTGATGCGTTCCATGCCGAAGCCGACGCAACCCGTATGCGCGACCGTACCGTCTTCGCAGGCGATCTTCCAGATCGCGCCGAAGTGATCCATGTGATAGTTGAACGACAGGCAGGCGGTCTTGCTGTCGGCGTTCGCCACCGGAATCAGCAGTTCGAACTTGAGCGCCTGGGCACGCTGGCTATCGGCGACGATCTTGCCGCCGCGGCCGAAGAACGGGTCGTTGGCCAGATCCACCTCGACCGGCAGTCGCAGCAGCGTAATCAGCAGCGAGCCGCGTTCGACCCACATCTGCCGGAACGCCATCACCTGTTCAGGCGTGCCGAGGCGCACGTATTCGCGCTGACGGAACATCTGCATCCGGCCCGGATCGAGCGACGGTTCGTGGCGGAAGCAGTACGACAGCACGTCGATGGTGCGGCCGTTGGCCGGCAGCGGACCGCGCCGCGCCATCACCGGATAGATTGGATAGCAGGCGGCCGGCGTCAGCACGACGCGCGTCGGTTTTTGCTGGGCCATCCATGCTTCGCCACGCTCGTCGTCGCGTTCGCTGATGGCGTCGTCGAGCGCGCGCAACAGGCGCTGATGACCCATATCGTTGCCGCAGAACGAGTGGATCGTGCCGGCGAGATTCGGGAAGCTCTTCAGATATTCGCTGTCCTCGAAGTCGGTGCGGCGCATCGCCGGCGGAAAGCGCAGCACTTCCGGCTGCTGGTCCGCGCCCAGATGCGTGATCGCGACATTCAGGCGATCCACCACGTCTTCGAATACCTGGCTGCGGCCGTACAGGCCGTTTTCGCCGGTGTCGATCAGGAGCCCCGCGGCCAGCAGTTCGTCGCGAAAGCTCGGCGTCGCGCCGGTTTCTGGCAGCGCAGCGGCGAGCGCGGCGGTCTCGGTCATCGTGTTCATCTCAGGCTCTCCCCGGTGCGGCAGGACGCTGTGCAAGCAACAGGCTGGCGGTGTTCTGCGCGATACGGTCGTTGTTGATCATCAGCGGCGCGGAGTACAGGTCGCGCAGATGGCGTCCCACGCTGTATTCCGTGCCGTTCTTGTAGCCGGCCATGCCGCAGATCATCAGCACTTCCTGCACGACTTGCAGTGCGGTGGTCGAGATGCTGGTCTTCAGCGTATTCATGTCGGAGGCGAAGCCGAGCATTGCCGAGAGCGGCGCATCGGCCTGGCAGGCGCCGTGTTTCGCGTGATGCGCGGCGCGCGCCGCTTCGAGCGCCACCGACAGGCGCGCCTGCATCATCTGCAGCAGACCGACTGCTTCGGCGAGGCGCAAGCCGGCCGGCGGGATCGAACCGGGCTTCGAGCGTGCCTGCGCGCGGAAGAACGCCTTCGCGCGATTCACCGCATCGCTTGCCACGCCGGTCCATACCGAGGCCCACAGCGTGTGCGACACCGGCAGCATGGTCTGATCGGCGATATCGGCGAAGGGGGTGGGCAGGATCTGTTCGGCCAGCCCCGTGGCGACGAGCCGGAAGCCCTCGCTGCAGGTGCCGCGCATACCCATCGAATCCCAGCCGCCGCGCTTTTCCAGTTGCGTTTGTTCGCGTAACGCGACGATCAGCACCTGGTCGGCCGCGGCCGATTCGGCGGTGCGGCGCGCGGTGACGAGAATGCCGTCGGCGTGCGCGCCGTACGAGATCGTCGGCGCGAGCTTTTCGATGCGAAAGCGCTTGTTGGTGAGCTTGTTGCTGGGCTCGTCGTCGAGCTCATCGTCGATTTCAACCGCGCAGGCGCTGGTGCGCATATTGCCGCCGATGGTTTCTTCGGAGGTCGCCGAAGCCAGCAGCCATTGATGGTCGACCAGTTGTGCGAGCAACTGCCGATGCCATGCCGACTCGCTGCCGTGCGCCTCGATGCAGGCCACCTGGATCTGGTGCATCGCGTACACCATCGCGGTGGACGCGCAGCCCTGCGCGAGCGTCTCGCAGATCGCGCCGACATCCGCGAGCGAAAGACCGGCGCCGCCGAAACGGGTCGACACCATCGCGGACAGCAAACGTTCGCGCCGCAGCGCGTCGAAAGCCTCGCTGGGAAAACGCGCTTCATGGTCTACCGCGTCGGCGAACTGCGCGGCCACCGCCGCGCAGCGCTGCGTCGCGGCGCGCCAGCCGGGTTCGGCTTCCACCGCGCTCAGCACGACCGGTGCGGCGGCGGGTTCCTCCGGCGCGGCTGAGGCGGCCGCGTCCAGCAGCGGGGCGTTCATGCTGCTGCCTTCGCCTGTTGCAGTTCGGTCACCGCGGCGGCCATCGAATCGATGCTGGAGAAGAGCCGGCGCGTCAACATGCGGTCCGGGATTTCAATGTCGAATTCGTCTTCGATGGCCAGCATCAGATGCACCGTCGCCAGCGAGGACAAGCCTGCGGCGTAGAGATCGGCATCGTCTGCCAGCGTGTCCGGCAGGACGTCGAGACGTGCCGATTCGGAAAGGATGCGTCGCAATGCTGCTTTCATGGTGAGGGCCCCTTTGTTGGCCAACTATCTCTCGAAGTGCCGCTTGACTGATAAAACGAACCGGCCCCGTCGTTTTTGCGGTGTTGGTTCGGTGTGTCTCGCTGCGCGTATCCGGCCGCCCCAAGGTTGCATTGAAGACTCGCGGTGCGGCCGTGTCCGGACGTCTCGTATTTAAAGAGTGTCAAAGTCCAGCGTCAGTGCGATGGCGCACGGAACCACGCGTATTGCGGACGTACCGTGTAGCCATGACAACGGGCCGGCGTGTCGAGCCGGCCTATGAGGGCGGGCTCATGAAGTCTGCTTCGCAAAACCTGGAAACCGCTGGGGAACGTGATGAACTGGAAAACGCTGGAATTCGAGCAGCTCTCGGCGCGCGAGCTTTATCTGATTTTGCGGGCGCGTAGCGCGGTCTTTGTGGTCGAGCAATCGCATGTCTGTCTCGACGCCGATGGCCGCGACGAGCGTTCGTTGCATGTGTTCGCGGTCGAGGACATGGCGCGTCCGATGCCGATCCTCGCGTATGCGCGCCTGCAACCCGGTGACGCGGAAGATCCGGAAGTCACCATCGACAAGGTGCTGACGAGTCCGCTGCGGCGCGGCGACGGCACCGCCGAGCTGCTGATCGAACGGGTGCTGCAGGCGATCGCCGAGCATTGGCCGGGACACGCCGCGCGCGTGGCGGCGCCGGTCGGCTTGCGCGATTTCTACGAGCAATTCGGTTTTCGCAAGACGGAAGGGCCGTATCTCGAGCATGGCGTGCCGTTCATCGGACTCACGCGCCAGTTGCGCGGCAGCCAGCCGTTATTCAGCGTACGCCGCCGCGAGCGCGACGGCATGGCGGGCATCAACACCTTCGAGTTGTTGTGATGGCGCGTATGCTGGTGACCCCTTCCAGTGCGAAGGCGGCGCTGCCGCCGCTGTCCTCACCGCCGTCTCCACCATCGTTGCCACACGAAGCGCCGCGTGCACTGCCCGGCGCCGCTGCGTCGTCTGCCGGAGCGGCCGCGGGCGTGCCGCTCCGGCGGACTGCGGGCATGCGTCATCCCACCCGCCTGCCGTTCGTGCTTTTCGCTGTCACGCTCCTCCTGATCGTCCTGCGTCAGGCGAAGCTGGCGGAGATTATCTTTCCGCTCGGTGCGTTCGGCGTCGCGTTGCTGCTGTATCGCCGCTCGCCCGCGCATTATCTCGGCTTCGTTTGCTGGCTGTTTTTTCTGTCGCCGGAAGTGCGTCGTCTCGCGGACTTCGCCAACGGTTTGTTCAACCAGCAAAGTCCGGTGATGGTCGCACCGTTGCTGGCGGTCTCGCTGAGCGGCTTCACGCTGGTCAGGAACTTCCGCATCCTCGGCGAACGCCGTGCCGCGCCGCTGGTGATGATCATGCTGGCGCTGTTCTACTCGTTCGTGATCGGCATGGCGGCGGTCGGGCCGGCCGCCGCGCTGTACACGCTGATCAACTGGATGTTCCCGGTGCTGGTCGCGTTTCATCTCGTCGCGACCTGGCGCGAGTATCCGGTCTATCACCGCGTGCTGCTCAAGACTTTCGTATATGCGGGCTTCGTGATGGGCCTGTACGGCGTGATCGAGTTCATCTCGCCGCCGCCGTGGGACGCCTTCTGGCTGCTGTCCTCGCAGATGACCTCCGAGGGTACGGCGGTGCCGTTCGGCATGCGCGTCGGCAGCACGATGAATTCATCGGGTCCGTTCGCCACGACCATCATGTCCGTCATGCTGCTGTCGCTCGGCGCACGCGGCAAGATGCGCATTGCGATGGGAATCGTCGGCATTCCCGCGCTGATGTTCACGGCGGTGCGCGGGGCGTGGGGCGGTCTGGTGATCGGCTTGATTTACCCGCTTGCGATGCTCGACGGTAAAGGGCGACTGCGGCTGATCGCCGGTCTGCTGGGCTTCGTGATGCTGGGCGCGCCGGCGCTGATAATCGACGAAGTGTCCGAGCCGCTCATGAAGCGCTTCGACACGATTCAGAACATTAGTGAAGACAACAGCTACCAGGTGCGCGCCGAGTTCTACAAGCAGTTCTTCACGGTTGCGCTGAGCGATATCGCGGGGCAGGGGCTCGGCACCACGGGTCTGGGCAGCAAACTTTCCGCCGACGATACGCAGCAATTGAGCGTCGTATTCGATAGCGGCGTGATGGAAGTGCCGTACGTGATGGGCTGGCCGGGCACGCTGCTCTATGTAGGCGGGATCCTGATGCTGATGTGGCGCGCGTTCGCCGCGAGCCGCCTGCGCTCGAAAGACCGGCTGGCGATTTCCGGCGTCGGCGTGTCGCTCGCGATCTTCGCGATGATGGTGTTCGTCAATACCTTGACCGGGCTGCCTGGCTTGTTCTTCTTCGTCGGCGTGATCATGCCGGTGATCAGCTTGCGGCACGCGCGCCATCTGCATGGACCTGCAGCGGCCAAGGCGCCGCAAGCCCGGGGGAGCCAGGTATGACGGGTAAGGCAATGCGGATTCTGATCGTCACACATGTGGTCGCCAAAGGCGACGGACAAGGGCGCGTCAACTACGAGATCGCGCGCGCCGCGCTCGAAGCCGGTCATGACGTCACGCTGCTGGGTTCGAAGGCCGCGCCGGAAATCAGCGGACATGCGCGGGCGCGCTTCGTGAAGATCGCCGAAAGCCGGCTGCCGTCGCGGCTCCTGCAGTACCAGATGTTTGCGTGGCGCACCGCGCTGTGGATTCGCGCGCATCGTCAGGAGTTCGATGTGATTCACGTGAACGGTTTCATCACGTGGGCGCGCGCCGACGTCAACGCCGTGCATTTCGTTCACGACGGCTGGTATCGGTGCGGCTTCTATCCGTTCCGTTTGAAGGACGGCGCCTATGCCGCCTATCAGGTGATCTTCACGCGCGTGAATGCGTGGTGCGAGCGCCTCGCGTTCCGCCGTGCGCGGGTGGTGGTGCCGGTGTCGGCGAAAGTGGGCGCGGAAGTGTGCGCACTCGGCATCGATGCGGCGCGCCTGCACGTGATCCACAACGGCGTCGATATCGAAGAGTTCACGCCGGGCAAGGTGCCGCGCGCGCGCTTCGGCTTGCCGGAAGGACCGTTCATGCTGCTGTTCGCCGGCGACCTGCGGGTGCCGCGCAAGAATCTCGATACCGTGCTGCGCGCATTGGCGGCGACACCCGATGTGCATCTCGCGGTTGCCGGGGGCTTGCGCAACAGTCCGTATCCGGCGCTGGCCGAGTCGTTCGGCGTGAGCGAGCGGGTGCATTTCATCGGCTTCGTCAAGGAGATGCCGGACCTGATGCGCTCGGTCGATGCGTTCGTGTTTCCGTCGCGTTACGAGGCAATGAGTCTGGTGTTGCTCGAAGCGCTGGCCTCGGGTTTGCCGGTGGTCACGGTGCGTACGGCCGGCGGCGCGGAAGTGATCGGCGCGGGCTACGGCACCGTGCTCGACAGCCCTGACGACGAAGCGGGACTGGCGGCGGCGATCGCGCGGCTCGCGCGGGACCATGAGTACACCCAGCGGATGCGGACCGCGGCGCGCATTCTTGCTCGAACACTGACCTGGCAGATCATGGCGAATCGCTATCTGGCGCTCTATGAACGGATTGCCGCCGAGCGTGCCGCTTCGTCGGACGCTTCGTCGAACGTAATGGGGTTAGCGGACGTGACGCCGAACACCGACACTGCCACCGCGGGCACTGCGGCCACTGCAGCAGTCACGGCGGTGAAATCATGAGCGCGCAGATTGATTCGCTGCAAATCGGCATGCACTGGTTCGGCGAGCGGCCGGGTGGGCTCGATCGCATGTTCAAGGCGTTGATCGAATCATTGCCCGCGCAGGGCGTGAGCGTACGCGGCCTGGTTGCGGGAAGTCCGGGCGTGCTGGCGGATTCCGGCGGTGCGGTGCAGTCGTTCGCCAATGCACAGGCGGGCATCGGCACACGGTTATGGGGAGCGCGTTCGCAGTCGCGGCGGCTTGGGCGCTTGCGCAAGCCCGATGTGGTCGCGTCGCACTTCGCGCTGTATGCCGCGTCGACCCTCGGCGTGTTCGGCAGCGTGCCGCGGGTCGTGCATTTTCATGGACCATGGGCCGACGAATCCGGCGTGGAAGGGCGCACCGGTGTGGCGGTCGCGCTGCGCTATTCGCTCGAACGCATGGTGTATCGCGGCGGCACGCGTCATATCGTGCTGTCGCATGCATTCGGTGACATTCTGCGCATCCGTTACCGTGTGCCGGAGGAGCGGATTCGCGTGGTGCCGGGCTGCGTCGACGTGGATCGTTTCGCCACGCCGGTGAGCAAGCGCGAGGCCCGCGAGCGGCTCGGTCTGCCGCAAGACCGGCCGGTGCTGTTTTGCGTGCGGCGGCTGGTGTCGCGTATGGGCCTCGACGATCTGGTCGATGCGATGTTCGTCGTCAAGCAGGCGGTGCCCGACGTGATGCTGGTGATCGCCGGCAAAGGGCCGATGCAGGAACTGCTGCGCGGGCGCATCGTCGCGCGTGGCCTCGAGCAGCAGGTGGGCCTTGCCGGTTTCGTGCCGGACGATGCCTTGCCGCTCTGGTATCGCGCGGCCGACGTGACGGTGGTGCCCACCGTCGCGCTCGAAGGTTTCGGTCTGACGACAATCGAATCGCTCGCGGCCGGCACGCCGGTGCTGGTGACGCCGGTCGGCGGCTTGCCGGAAGCGGTGGCGCCGCTCTCGCCCGATCTGGTGCTGCCCTCGGGCGGCTTTCACGCGATCGGCTGCGGCATTGCGGATGCGTTGCTCGGCGTGCGCGTGATGCCGGACCCGGACGCGTGCCGCGACTATGCACGCAGGTACTTCGATCACCCGGTGGTGGCCGCGCAGGTGGCCGAGGTCTATCGCGACGCGATAGACGCGTTCTGAGAGGAACCCGCCGATGCTGCGCATCCCTCGAAAGACATTCGACTGGATCGTATGTACCGGCGCGTTGTCGCTGCCGGTGATCGCGGTGGTCCTTGCGCTGGAATCGGGTGGCGTGGCGATTCGGGCGGCAGTACCGGCTGAATCGGGTCCCGCGGAATCGGCCGCCACCGCCGCCGCGGCCGAACCGGCGCTTCCCGCCGCAGCGCATTCATCGCTGTCCTATCGAACTTCGTGGATCGGCAACACCTGGGGCTACAAGGACCAGCGCTGGGTGCAGATCGATGTAGAGGCGCTGGCCGTCACGCCACAGGGTGACGTCTTCACCAACACACCATGGGATGAAGGCGGCGGCGAGATCGGTCACTACCGTGACGGCCAGTTGCTGGGTTATGCCGGAGAATCGCACGGCTGGGGCATGGGCGGTGGCGACGCCATCGCCGTCAACGATGACTACGTATTCGCCGCTCAGACCGTCAGCTCGCTCGGTGACAAGATCGCGGCCGAGAAGAATCTGCCGCCGAAGGACACCATCTGGTATGGCGTGTCCCGGCGCAACCGTGCCGATTTCCGCAATGGCGCGCCGTTCGCGGGGCAAGTCAGGTGGCCCAGTCGAAACGCGTTCCTGCGTGTGATCGTGACGTCGCCAGGGAGCGGGGATTTCGCCATACGCGGTCTTGCGGCCGATGCGACGCGACTCTTCGTGTCGAATCCACGAGACAACCGCGTGGAAATTTTCGATGCGCGTTCGATGCAGCCGGTCGGCAGTTTCCCGGTGCACGAACCGGGCAAACTCGCGATCGCGCCTGATGGGACGCTTTGGATCATTGAGGACATCCGCACAGACAATGCGCAGCGGATTGTCCATCACGCACGCGATGGCGCGCAGCTGGGCTCGCTTGCGTTGCCGCCCGGCACGGTGCCGACCGACCTCACGCTCGATGCGCGTGGCCGGCTGTTTGTGGCGGACAACGGCCCGCGCCAGCAGGTGTTGATTTTCACGGCCGCGGCGGATTCTTCTGCGTCGCCGGCGTCCACGGCATCGGGCAACCCGATTCGCAAGGACGCATCCATGCAATTGTCGGCCACCTTCGGCGAAGCGGGCGGCATCTATGCGGGCAGGGCAGGCAAGCCCGGCCCACTGCGCTTTAACGGCTTGACAGGCGTGGGCGTGGACCGCGCAGGAAACATCTACGTGTCGATGAACGGTTCGGGGCTGCGTGGGTTCGAGCCGGGCCCGAACAACAGCGACGGCACACTGATCGAGAGCTACACGCCCGCCGGCCGGCAGCGCTTCAGTCTGCAGTCGCTGCTGTTCGTCGACGGCGCGGAGTTCGCGGGCGGCAATCCGCCGTCCGTGTACAGCGGCAGCAAGCGATTCGTGCTCGACCTGTCGCGTCCGGCAGGGCAGGAGTGGTCATATGCGGGACACACCGCCGACCGCTTCCGCTATCCGTACGATCCGTTCTTCCGCCTGAAGCAGGGGCAGCGGGGCATGCCGCTGGTGCGCGACGTCGACGGACACCGGCTGCTGTTCACGACCGACATGGCCTCGATGTACCTGCGCATCTACCGTTTTGCCGACGATCGCGAAACCGCGATTCCGGCGGGTTTTTTCGCGCGCGCGCACATCGACGGCGCGTGGCCGCCGAACCAGCCGGCGCATGGCGAATGGATCTGGCACGACACGGCTGGCCAGGGCCGTTTTGCGCGCGGCGATTTCGACCAGAACGCGGCCCGTAGCGACGCACCCGACCTTCAGGCGTGGTGGGTCGACAGCAACGGCGACGTGTGGCAGGGCACCAAGGCGGACGGCGTGCGCCGCTTCCCGCTGCAGGGCTTCGACCGTACCGGCAATCCGCTCTACCGCTACGCCGCGATGCAGACCTGGCCGACGCCGGCGCCGTTGAACCGGATTTCGCGCCTCAACTATTTCCCCGCCGACGACACCATGTTCATCAGCGGCTCGACGCCAGCGCGGCCCTATAACGAGGAGAACTGGAACGGTACCGGCTCGACCCTGGTGCGTTACGACCACTGGAAAAGCGGCCACCCCGTGCTGCGCTACGCGGTCGACCTGCCGGATCAGGGGCCACCCGACAGGGAGGAGTTGAATGGATTCGCCGTCGAAGGCGACTACATTTTCGCGGGCGAGACCCTGACCGGCATCATTCGCGTGTACGACCGCGACACGGGACGCGATATCGGCCGTCTCGCACCGGGGCCGGAAGTCGGCAGGACAAGCGGCTGGCTCGACGTGGCGATGCCGATTACCGCGCATCGCCTCGCGTCAGGCGAATACCTTGTGTTCGTCGAAGACGACGCGCACGGCAAGGCGATGATGTACCGCTTCAGCCCGCCGGCCCGCACGATGGCGGCGAATCGCGCCGCTCTCGACTGAACGTTGCGCGGGCATCCATCCATGAAAATTCTCACCTCGTCCAACCTGACGCGCCGGCGGCCACACTGGCGCGCACTTGCCGGAATTCCGGCGCGTTGCGGCGCCAAATGCAGCGCCAAACGGAGCGCCAAACGGAGCACGCGATGAACCGTCCCACCACCAACCCACTTGTCAATCCGACGAGCGCCGCGCAATCGCGGCCTGCCAACGATGCGGCTTCCAGCGCCGCGACGCATGCCGCCGGCTTCGCTGTCTGCGTGACGACGATGAACCGGACTGACACGCTTGCGGCCTGCCTCGACAATCTTGCGCGTTGCGTGCCGCCGCCCGCGTGCATCGTCGTCAGCGACGATTCTCCGGAACCGGCTACGCGCGCGGCCAACGCGGCCGTCGCGGCGCGCCATCCCGGCACGGTCTGGGTGGAAGGTCCGCGCGCGGGAGTATGCGCGAACCGTAACAACGCGGTGCGCCATTGCCTCGCGCACGCGCCGCAATGCGGCTACGTGTCGTTCTTCGACGATGACATCCAGCCCGACGCTGATTTCTTTGCCGCTGCGCGCGACTACGTCGCGAACCTCGCGCCGCAGCAGCGCGGTTCGGTGATTTTCACGGGTGGCGCGTCGAGCGGGCCGCACCTCCACGAGTGCCGGCCGTTGCGCCTGTCGTTCATGTGTTACTTCGCGAGCGGCGACGAGCCGGAGTGCGTGAACATTCACGCGTGCGTGTTTCCGCTCGCGTTGTTCCGCGAGGAAGAGTGGGACGAAAACATCTTCTTCGGCGTTGAGGATGCCGAACTGTCATTGCGCGCACTGCGGCGCGGTTATGCGATCCAGCTGGCGCCCGGGCTGCGGGTGCGCGACACGATGCCCGGCGGCGGCGTGCTGCACAAACCTGATCCGCGTGGTGGACTGACGCGCTATCAGCAGCACTGCGAGGCGGCGCGCCTTTACGTCGGCGTCAAGCGCTATCGGACGATCGCGCCCGACGCGCTGAAACTGACCGCCTTCGTGACGTGGTATTTCGTCCATCTGTGCATCTATCTGGCGCGCATGCATTCGCTTCGCTCGCTGCTGCCGATCATTCGAACCTCCAATTTCACACGCGTAATGAACCCACCAAAAACCATGTCGAACGCCCAGAGGATCACGACGCCATGAACATTCTTCTATCCATCCATCACGAACTGGACCGCAGCACCGGTGCGCCGGGTGTGACGTTAAAGCTGGCCGACGCGCTGCAAAAACGCGGTCACCATGTGCAGACGTTGTCGTTCGACGACGTGGCCTGGTCAGCAGGAACGTTGCGCAAGATTGTTTTCCCGTGGTGGATTTTCGCGCACGTGCTGGCTCATCCCGAATACGACGTGCTCGATCTTTCTTCCGGTGACGGCTGGGTCGTCAATCTTGCCCGGCGGCTGAGCGGCTGGCGCAAGCACCAATTGAGCGTCACGCGCAGCCACGGCTTCGAGCACATGGGGCATGACCTGTTTGTCAGAAGTTGTGCGGATGGCCACACCACGATGTCGTGGCGCTACCCGATCTATAGCGGCGGCTACAGGCTGTGGGAGTGCCGGCGGTCGTTCGAACTGGCGGATGTATCGCTCGTACTCAACGACGCGGAATCGCACTATGCGCAGACCCGCTTCGGTGTCGACGCCGCACGCATCGAGAAGATCGGCAACGGTATCGACGAGCGCTTCACGCGCATTGCACAGCGATTGATCGCCGGGACGGCGTCTGCGGCGGTCGACCCGATCAACGTCGCGTTCGCCGGCCGGGCGGAGTTCTGGAAGGGCTTCACGTTTCTCGCCGAAGCCATGACCGGCATTCTCGCGCGCTATCCGCAGGCGAAGCTCGGCCTGTTCGGCACCGGCGGAACCGAAGATAGCGTGCTGGCTGCTTTTCCGGAGGCGGTGCGCTCGCGCGTCGTCGTCATGCCGCGTTACGAAAACGCGGACCTGCCGGCGCTGCTGGCCGATTTTCAGATCTTCGCGTTCCCGTCGCTCACGGAAGGATTTGGCGTGGCGCCGCTGGAAGCGATGGCGTGCGGACTGGTGCCGGTCATCGCGGATATTCCGGGACCGCGCGAATACATGCGCGATGGCGAGAACGGCATCGTTGTGCCCGTGCGCGATGCCAAGGCGCTGGAAGCCGCGATCGCCGGCATGATCGGCAATCGCGAGCGATGGCTCGAATTGCGCCGCGGCGCGCTCGCGACGGCCGTGAATTATTCGTGGGCCGATCTTGCTGCACGGTTCGAGAAGGTGTACTACCAGCACCGCCGGCACCTGTCGCTGGCGCGCGCCTGAAGCTAGGGCCGGGGCACGACGCGCCGCCCATGCACTGTCAGGATTTCTGCTCGGGGCGTGCAGCCTGCGGTTCGCGCAGCGCCGCGTCGATTGCCTCGGCTCCCGATCCGGAAGGACGAACGAGCGCGAGACAGAGGTCCTTCGCGAAAGCATGCAGCGGCGGCCGGATCGGATTGAAACGATACGACCAGCCGGCGCTTAGCGCGCCGAGCGCGCCCAGCCTTGAGAACAGATTCCGCGCGCGGTATAGGGTGCTGCGCCCGAGCAGGAAATCATGGGTCCGCTCGTAGCGGCGGCTGGCTCTTTCGAGACGCCCCTTCCAGCGCGCGCCTTCCGGCGCTGCCGCGAGGCGCGCGAGCGTGTCGCTGTATTGCCGGGCGAGCGCTGCACCTTCCTGATAGGTCGCCGCGCCGGCGGCGGCGCTCAGGTTCCAGCTTTTTTTTAGTGTGCTCCGCACAGCGCCGCAGGTGTTGCCGCCGTGCTGACGGTACAGCGTCAGCGGCTTGCGGATGTATTTGACCGTACCCACCGCGTCCGCGAGCGTCGATACCCATTTGTCGTGTGATGCTTCATAGCGCAGGTTGTGGGCATCCGGAAAGCGCGGGTGATGTGCGAGCAGCGGCAGAAGGGCGGCGTCGAACGTAATGCAGAGCCCTGCGAAAAAGCCGAGCGGCGGCAGGCGTTCCGGTCCGTTGCCACGCCGCACGCGGCACCCGGCGGTGATGCCGGGGATCGGCCGTAACGCAGCATCGACCGTCCGTACCGGATGAACGACCATCGACGCGTGCCGGTAGGCCGCCGCGCGCGCGACGAGTTCGAGCTTGTCTTTCAACCAGACATCGTCCTGATCACAGAAAGCAATCCAGTCGCCTTCGCACAACGACGCAGCCCGCAGGAAGTTGTCCGCGAAGTTCAGGCGCTCCGGATTGCGATAGACCCGCACGTCGAACGGCGCGTGCTCAGCGAAGCGTTCGATGATCGCAAGCGTCTCGTCGGTGGAACCATCGTCGGTGACGACGAGTTCATGCGGCAGGAAGGTCTGGCCGGCGAGGCTGTCGAGTTGCTGCCTGAGGTACGCCGCGCCGTTGTAGGTAGCCATTGCAATGGAAATGCGCATGATGGTCTATTCGGTGAAGGAAGGTGGGTGCATGTGGCGGCGCTTACACGCGTCGCCACGTGTGCTGAAGCATCGAGGAGATCACGCGCGTCACGCGCGCGCGGAACAGCGGCTCGGCCGATACGGCCCACGCAAGCGCCACGCCAGTCAGCACGACCCACGCGGCCACGCGCGTCCAGGACGGCCACGGAAACAGCAGTGTCGCGCCGTACGCGGCGATCACGAGCAGCGCGGGCGCGACCAGTTGCCGCGTCAGTTGCGGGCCGAAGCGCGCGGCCCAGAAGAGCAGCAATCCGTCCACCGCGCAGCGCGCGCTCCACGCCAGAGCGGCGCCGATCAGCCCGAAACTGTGCAACGCCCACCACAGCAAACCGATAAACGGCACCAGTTCGTACGCGTGGAAACGGGCCACCACGTCGGGCCGCCCGATCGCCTGCAAATGACCGTATGGAATGAACGCGAGCGAGTTGATCCACACGCCGAGCAAAATCGTTTCGCCCACCGATACCGCCTTCGACGCGAAATCGTGCCCGGTCCACAGCGTCAGGAACGGCTGCATCAGGAAGATGCCGAAGACGATCATCGGCGTCATCGCGGCCGCAAGACCACGCATCGCGCTGATCGCCAGTTCGGCGGCGTTCGGCGCGTCGAGTGCCGACAGGCGCGGAAACAGCGTGCTCGAAATGACGCCTGGCAGGATGCGCACACGCACGGCGAGATTGAACGGCACCTGGTAGTACGCGACCATCTGCGCGCCGAGCACGCTGCCGATCAGGAGGCGGTCCGCGGTTTCCAGCAACGGACTTGCGAGATTCGTCACGGTCACCCACGCGCCGTAAGCGAACAGCGGCTTGACGAGCCGCTTGCGCGGACCGCCGGCGAAACGCAGCGGAAACACCCGGAATACCACGGCGATCAGCAACAGCAGCGAAACGGCGCTGCCGACGATCGCAGCGGGAATCAGGTATTGCAGGTACGGCCCCATGATGATCGCGGTAACCAGCGGCATGACCTGGAACATCAGCATGCCGATGAATTGCACCGCGTTGAGCGGGCCGAACTGCTCGCGTCCGGTCAGCGCACCGGAGAACACGCCGGTGACCGTCGCGAGCGGGACGGAGCAGGCCATCCACGGCAGCGCGGCGAGCACTTCCGCGTTCAACGCCGGTTCGAGATGAAACTGCGTGAGCAGCAGGCGGCCGGCCGCGAGCAGCGCAAGGCCGCCGGCGACGCCGAATCCCGCATTCAGCGCGAGGGCCGTCCACAGCACGGATTCGCGCTCGGCCGGCGTCGCTTCGGCGAGCTGGGCGATCCGGTTCGACGTTGCCGCCGACAGCCCGAGATCGAAATAACCGAAATACCCCTGCAGCATCCAGACGATCGCGAGCACGCCATAGCGCGCGGCGCCGACATGCTCCAGATAGAGTGGCACCGTGACCAGCGAGACGAACATCGGCAGCGCGCTGCCCAGAAAGTTGAACAGCGCGTTTCGTTTCAGACTGGATCTGGGATTCATGGGATCTGTGGTGATTCGCGTTTCGATGCCGATGGACGGCATCGGGTTTGACGGGGGCGCCGCAGTTATTCTGCAGCGCCGCTGCGCACGGTGTTTGTGCGTAGCCGCACCCACGGCTGGCGGAACCTGGGTGATGGGCCTCATGCAGCGCCGGTGGCGGCGGACTGCGCGGCAGCGGTACGCGTGCGCCGAGCCTTGACGAACGCGCGCCTCAGTCGTTCGGACGGCTCGTCGACATAGCGATAGATGAGCCACGACACAGCGGCTACGGCGACGATCATCAGCAGAATCCACGGCATCCGCGCGGCGCGCGACAAATGAAGGCAATGTTGAAGGAAGATCGGCAGGGCCGCGCCATGGACGAGATAGACCTCATAGGACAGATTGCCCAGCATCCGGTCGGCGCGTGTGCCGGCTCGCCGGACGGTCGCCATCGCATAGGGGACGAGCAGCAGCGCGAGCAGGCCGTTAGCCTGCGCGTTGTACTGGGTAAGCGGACCGGAAAAGCTGCCCCATAAGAAAAATTCGCGCGCGTGCGGCAGCGCAATGCAGCCGAACAGTAGCAGCGCGGCGCCCATCAGGCTGGCCAGTGCCTGGCCGCGAGACGGGCGCCAGCCATGACGGGCCGCCAGCAGACCGCACAGGAAGAACCCGAGATAAAGTGGCAGCGTGCCGGTCGTCGGGCGCAGACCATAGATCGTGAAAAGCACCGCGAGGCCCGCGGCCGCGAAGCCGTATAGAGAGAGACGGCCTGTCGAGCGATGCGTCGTGCGCTCGAGCAGCCAGATAGCGAGCGGGGCGAGCAGATAGAACTGCAATTCGATATCGAGCGACCACACCGTCGGCACCACATTGGCAGGCGCGCTGAGCTGGGCATAGCCGAGCAGAACCAGATGCGACGCATAGAAATTGAGCGAAGCCGGTGACCAGTCGTTGGGCAACTGGAACGCCAGCCAGCCGAGCGGATGTACGCACAGCGCAAGCACCGCCAGCGTTGCGTAGAACACCGGGAACAGCCGCCAGACGCGCGACACGAGGAACGTCATGTATGGGCGATCGAGCGACGCGTACTCGGCATGCCACATCTGATAGATCCAGTAGCCGCTCAGTGCGAAGAACAGGTAGACGGCGGCTGGACCGAGCGCAAGCGGCAACACATGACTGACAAAGACCGTGCAGGCGAGCGCGAGACGGAATGCGCCAGGCGGCATAACCAGATTGCGTGTGTTCATCGCGTGTGCTCGAGAGGCGGTTCAGGTATGGGTGTTCACGATTCAGAACTGGCAGGTGAACATAAATTCGAAGGTATTGAAGAGCATGTTCAACGCGCGCGCGTTGACCACGCCACGGCTCGCGCAGTACGGTGGACGATGCCCGAGATGGTGCGCCAGGACAGGCTTTGAATGTGTGCGCGCGCGTACAGATAAGCGCGGCCCGCGGCAGTTTAATGATCGACATATACGGCGGCGCGTTCTGGCGAACGTCGGCAGGGACAAAACAACATGACGGCCCGTGCTCCGGTGAGCGAGGCGCCGCACGCGGCCATCTGCGAGGGAAGACCATGAGACCTGTCGTCTTCGACGACTGCTTTGGCTGGCTGCATCCTGCGGCCGGCAAGCAGGGTGTCGTCCTGTGCAATCCGTTTGGATATGACGCTCTGTGTACGCATCGCGGCTGGCGCAAGCTCGCCGAACGTATCGCTGCCGCCGGTATGCCGGCGTTGCGTTTCGATTACCCCGGCGCGGGCGATTCGGCTGGCGTGGAAGACGATCCACAGCGCGTCGACGCGTGGCTCGACAGCATCGCCGCCGCGACCCGCCGTTTGCGCGAATGGACCGGTGTGACGAGCGTCTCGCTGGTGGGCCTGCGTCTCGGCGCGACGCTGGCGGCGCTGGCCGCGCAACGGCTCGGCGATATCGAGGGACTGGTGTTGCTGGCGCCGCCGATTGCCGGCCGCAACTATCTGCGTGAGTTGCGCGCGCATCGCCAAAGCTGGCTCAGCACGCCCGCAGGCATGAACGCCGACCCGATAGCCGATCTCGATGCTTATGTGGAGGCGTTCGGCTTCGGCCTGCACGGCAGCGACATCGCGCGTATCGGCGCATTGGATCTGTGCAGCGACACGACCAGGCCCGCGCGGCGCGTGCTGCTGCTCGATTCCAGCGAGCGCCGCCGCGCAGATGCGCTGGCCGAACACTATGCCGCCAATGGCGTGAGTGTCGAGCGCGCTTGCTTCGACGAGTGCGATCGCTTCGTGATCGAAGCGCTGTATAGCGAAGAACCGGTCGCGGCGTTTTCACGCGTCACGCAATGGCTGTTGGAAGGTGCAAGCGTTGCCAGCGCAATCGGCGCGGCAGTTCAGTCAGAGACCCAACACCTTCTCGACGCATCGCCTTTGGCTTTGCCCGAACCCACGCTCACGCTGGATAACGCTGTCGAGCAGCCGATCGTGTTCGGCAACTACTTCGGTATTTACTGCGAGTCGCTTGTCCCGCGTATGGACACGAACGGACTGGCCCCGCCCGCGATGCTGTTCGTCAACACCGGCGCGAGCCACCACATTGGCGATGGACGCATCTTCGTGCTGTTCGCGCGGCGGCTGGCGGCGCTCGGCATCGCGTCATTGCGCATGGACCTGCGCGGACTCGGCGACGCCACGCCGGCGGCTGAGTCCATTACGCTCGACACGATCTATTCCGATACCTCGTGCAACGATGCGGCCGCGGGCGCCGACTGGCTAGTCGTGCAAGGCCATGCGCGGGTCGTCACATTCGGCGTGTGCGGCGGCGCGTTCGTCGGGCTGCATGCGTGCGCGCGCCATCCGAACGTCGTCGGCGGCTTCGGCGTGAACCTGCAGAAGTTCATCTGGGACGGCGCGGCCCGCGAACCGGGTGCGCAGCAGTTCGCTTCGTCGAAGGTCTATTGGCGCTCGGCGCTCACCGGCGCGAAATGGTCGCGCGCGCTGCACGGCCAGAGTCATCCGCTGCGGATCGCAAGAGTGCTCGGCAGGCGCCTCACGCGGCGCTGCTGGCTCGCCGCTATCGGCTGGATCGAACATCGAACCGGTTGGCCGCTGACGCGCAACGAGGTGCGCGACATCGTCCGCACGCTGCACGCGAAGGGTGTGCAGATGCGGCTCGCGTACGGCGAGTTCGACGTCGGCCTGGATGAAGCGCGCGTGCAATTCGGCGCGCGGCTGGGCGCGTTGCTGCACTATCCGCGCGTGCGCGCCGTCACGCTGCCCAAACTCGATCACGCGCTGTTCACGCGCCCCGCGCGCGAAGCGGTAATGGCCGACGCCGAAAAGTGGCTGTTCGCCGACGTGATCCGCGCGGCCGTTCCTGCCGCCGCCGCTGCACGGGCTTCAACCGATACCACCGGTGCAATGACGCCGGCGCTTTTTCAGCATCAGTCCGTGAGTGCGCCGACGGCTGGAGCAACGGATTCCCGAACCACGGCGCACCCCTACCTCGACGGAGCACGCCCGTGAATACACAGTTGCAGTCCGAGTTGGATCGCGTCAATCGCATCGCGTGGAATTCGCCGGATGCGACGCGCGAATTCACAACCGAAAAGACTTTCTCCGACCCGGGCGAACAAGCGGCCTTCGATTGGATCGGGCCGCGTTGCGCGGGCCAGCCGTTGCTCGATATCGGCATCGGCGCGGGCCGCACGATTCCGTTGATGACCGCGATATCGAGCGACTACACCGGCGTCGACTACACGCTGAAACTACTGGAAATGGCGAAGGCGCGCTATCCCGAACTGGATTTGCGGCACATGGATGCACGCGACATGTCGGCGCTTCCGTCCGCGCATTACGGCCTGGTCGAGTTCAGCTGGAACGGCATCGATTGCGTCGACTACGACGACCGCGTGAAGATTCTCGAAGAGATGTACCGCGTGTTGCGGCCAGGCGGTTACCTGCTGTTCTCGACGCACAACCGCGGCGGACCGGGCTATGGCGAGAACCTCCGGCAACTGCTGCCGGAATTCACGTTCAATCCGCTCAAGCTCGGCTGGCGCACGTTGCGCTCGCTGCGGCGCTTCCAGCTCGGCACGTTGAACTATATGCGCAACGTGCGGCTGAATCGCGACTACGGCAGCTATGCGCTGAAGACGGCGGCGGCGCACAACTTCGGCATTGTGATCGTCTATACGACGCTCGCCGAACAGCGCCGGCAACTCGCCGAGGTCGGCTTTCAGAGCGATGCGGTGTTCGGTAGCTGCGAGGGCGAGCGCATTCCCGACGACGTGGAAACCAGCAGCGCGTGGTGGTTTCACTTCATCGCGCACAAACCGGTCGCGGCATGCTGCTTCGACTGATCGCCGGGTCGGGGCTGAGCAGACCACATCCAATCAGATTGAACAGCGAAGGAGGGCGGCAATGCAGGCCCGGGCACTTCAAACTGACAGCCAGCAAGGGCCGGCCGGCGGCCCGGCGGCTGACGAGCCGGCCGGCCCAGACGCGGTCGGCTTCGACGCGGCCAGCTTCGACGCGGTCGGCTTCGACGCGGTCGGCTTCGACGCGGTCGGCTTCGACGAGCGCCGCTTTCGTCATGCGCTGGGGCGCTTCGCAACCGGCGTAGTGGTGATTTCGACCGGCAGTGGCGACCGGTTGCACGCGATGACCGCCAACGCTTTCATGTCAGGTTCGCTCAAGCCGCCGCTGATCGTGGTGTCGGTTGGGCATCGCGCGCGCATGCACGAGCGGTTGATGGCGAACACGCTGTTCGGCGTCAGCGTGCTGTCCGACGCGCAGGAGCCGCACAGCCGTCACTTCGCCGGCGAGCCGCAGACCTGGCTCGCGCCGCGCTTCGCGGCGGTCGACGGCTTGCCGGACGTGGTCTTGCTCGAACACGCGGCGGCCCGCTTCGCCGCACGGATGGTGGACCGCCATCCGTGCGGCGATCACACGCTGTTCGTCGGCGAAGTGCTGATGTTCTCACTCGATGAGCACGCGCCGCTGATCTTTTTTGGCGGGCGTTACGCGTCGGTCGCAACGAGCGCCTGCTGAGCGGATCGTCGTTGCTGATCTGCTTAAATCCGCTCGCGCTTCGCGCTCCTGCCTTGTCCGCACGCGCCGGGTGTTGCGGATTCGCCTATTCGTCTCACTACGTGCGTCTTCGCACGATGCAAATTTCGCAACGCAGGCACGCTTGTGACGCAAGCTTATGGCCCGTCAAACCGTGCTGCGTTACAAAGAAGAAACAATTCCTCAGAGGGATAACCCTGTCAGGAAGTGTCCCAACTGGCGCAACTGGTTTGAAGCTAGCAACGTATCGTAAATGTAATCGAAACGCATAAAAAACGACACACGAGGGCCGCTTGATCAACAGGCTACGCGGGGGCAAACACCGCTTCGGGGAGAGTGTCATGGAACAGGCAAACAAGGATCGATCGCTGGTGAGCAAAGTCATGGACGGGCTCGTCACGGGCATCGTCGAAGAAAAGTACGGCGCGATCCTGCCTCCGCAGGATGTGCTGTCGAAGGAGTTCGACGTCAGCCGGACCGTGATGCGCGAGGCACTCTCGATGCTGCTCGCGCGCGACATGCTGGACGTGCGGCCGAAGATCGGCACGCGCATCCGGCCGATGAGCGATTGGCGCATGATCGACGAGGACGTCGTGAACTGGCGCTTTCGCGCGAAGCCCGATCCGCTGTTTCTGCGCGACGTGATCGAGTTTCGCATCCTGATCGAACCGCGCGCGTCGGCGCAGGCGGCCGCGCGCGGCAGCGCGGCCGACATCGCGGCGATTCGCGAGGCGTTCGACGCGTTCCGTGTGATCCGGCCGGGCGAGGCTGGCTATCAGGACGCCGACGAGCTGTTCCACACGCGCATCGTCGTCGCCAGCGGCAATCAGTTCTTCAAGCAGATGGCGGCGATCATTCGCGGCGCGCTGTCGACCGTCAACCCCATCGTCAACCAGAAGGAAGGTCTCTGGGAGAAGGCCATCGGCACGCATCAGCGCGTGATCGAAGCGATCGAACGGCGCGATCCGAAGGACGCGGAACTCGCGTCGCTGGCGATGATCGACTACTCCACGGAAGAGCTCGGCAGTACCTTTTCGCACGAACCACCGATACGCGGCTGAGCGTGGCCGCTGCGGCGGTGCATCGGCCGCGGTCTGGTTCAATGGCCTGCGAGACCTTGTGTAAGTAACGAACGGCGCGGCACGGCGTGGCTATATGTCCACGCACTGGCGCGCGGCATGCGCGACAATAGCGCCTGTTCTGAACTGCACGGACTCGAAGGAACGATGACAATCGCCATGGAACAAGCCCCTTCGGGGGACACCGTGATTCGCTGGGGTATCGTCGGGACGGGTCGCATCGCCCGTCGTTTTGCTCAAGGTCTCGCTCATGTACCGCACGCGCAACTGAGCGCGCTGTGGTCGCGTCGCGCCGGGCCGGCCGCCGCCTTTGGCGCTGAATTCGGCGGCGAGGTCTGCGCGAGTTTCGACGCGCTGCTCGCAAGCGGCATCGACGCACTCTATATCGCCACCGTCCAGGACAGCCACGCCGACTACGCGATCGCCGCGCTGCAAGCCGGTCTGCACGTGCTGTGCGAAAAACCCGCCACCATCAACGCGCCGCAGCTCGAACGCGTGCTGAGCGCCGCGCGCTCTGCGCAACGGCTCTTCATGGAGGCGATGAAGCCGCCGTTCTATCCGCTCTACAGAAAGTTGCGCGCGCATCTGGATGCCGAGCCGATCGGCGAGGTGGGTCTCGTGCGTGCCGGCTGTTCGGTGCCGGGCGTGCCGGACGATCACCCGTCGCTGTCGTTCGAGCATGCGGGCGGCGCGTTGCTCGACATCGGCATCTACGAGATATTTCTGGCGATCGACTGGCTCGGCGCACCGCGCGAGGTGCAGACGCTCGGGCGGCTCGGGTCCACCGGCGTCGATACCTTTGCGAGCCTCAATAGCCGGCACGAGCGTGGTATCGCGCAGCTATTTTGCGGGCTCGATCTGCACGGCAAGGGCGATGCGCTGCTGATGGCCAAAGGCGGCCATGTGACGATCCACGAGCCGTGGTGGAACCCGTCGCGCGCGACGATCCGTTACGCCGACGGCCGCGTGGTCGAACTCGACGAGCCATTCGAAGGCGGCGGTCTGAACTACGAGACCGCGCATTTCTGCGAGCTGATTCGCGCCGGCCAGCTGGAAAGCCCGCTGATGCCGCACGCCACTTCGTTGCAGATGATCGCGATGGCCGATGCCGCGCGCGCCGCGCTGGGGCTCAAATTCGCGGGGGAATGACGTGGGCACGCTGGGGGCATGACAGGAACACGACGGATGCATGACGGGCAGCCGAGGTAGCCGAGGTAGCCGCGTTGCTTCCACTGGCGGTGGTACGATTTGCAGCGGGCATGCGGATTCGAACACAAGGGTCCGTATGATCGCAGCTTTCGAACACCTTCCACTGGAGTCGCCTTCGATGCGCATGCTTGGAAAATTGTGGCGCGACAACAAGAGCCTCGTCGCGTTTCTGTTCCTGATGGTGCTGTTCCGCAGCGCCGTGGCCGACTGGAACGTCGTGCCGAGCGGCTCGATGCTGCCCACTATCCGCGAAGGCGACCGCATCTTCGTCGACAAGATGGCCTACGATCTGCGCGTGCCGCTGACCCACATCGCGATCGCACATCTGCACGATCCGCAGCGCGGCGACATCGTCACGATCGATTCGTCGGCGGCGCATGAGCTGATCGTCAAGCGTCTGATCGGTTTGCCGGGCGACCACGTGGCGATGCGCGACAACGTGCTGTACGTGAACGGCGTGCGGGCCGATTATCGGCCGCTGAAACTCGCGCCATTGCCGGGCGACGCCGCGTCCCCCGGCGACTATCTGACCGAACGCTTCGACGGCGTCGCGCATACGGTGCGGCTTTCGCCTGAAGCGCCGAGTCCGCGCAACTCGTTCGGGCCGGTGGTCGTGCCGCAAGGCGAGTATCTGATGCTCGGCGACAATCGCGACGACAGCGCCGACTCGCGCTACTTCGGCTTCTTTCCGCGCAAGGAACTGATGGGCCGCACGCGTCACGTCGCGTTTTCGCTGGACCCGGACCACTACTACATACCGCGCTTCGAACGCTTCGGCGCGGCGCTGGATGCTACGTCGTCGGTCGCCAGTCGATAAGCCAACCGATAAGCCAGCAAGCGGCGAGATAGGGGTGCTCAGTGCCGCGACGGCAGCGCAAGGCGCCGTTCGTACCAGCGCTGCACCCATTCCAGCACCTGACACAGCACCCAGTAGACCGCGGCTGCCGCGAGATACAGCGGCAGCGGCTGATAGGTCGACGCGATGATCTCCTGTGCGCTGCGCAGCAGTTCAGTCACGGTAATTACCGACACCAGCGAGGTATCCTTGATCAGGCTGATCAAGCTGTTCGACAGACTCGGCACGGCAATGCGCAAGGCCTGCGGCGCGATCACGTAGCGCAGCGTCTGACGCCGCGACAGGCCGAGGCTATAAGCGGCCAGCCACTGGCCCTGGTGAATACCGAGAATCGCGCCGCGCATGCTTTCCGACAGATACGCCGCCACGTTCGCCGACAACGCGATCACGCCGGCAGGCGTCGGGTCGAGCGAGATGCCGAGGCTCGGCAAACCGTAATAGATCACGAAGATCTGCACCAGCAGCGGCGTGCCGCGCATCAGGCTCACGTAGATGCGCGCGAGCCAGTTCAGCACGCGGTTGTGGCTGATCCCCATCACCGCGAGCACGGCGGCGGCGAACAGGCCGAAGATCATCGACAGAACCGCGAACTTGACCGTCAGGACGGCGCCCTGTGCGAGCACAGGAAGCGATTGGACGAGCAGGGAAGTGGTGGACATGAGCGGTGGTCTGGTTGGCGCGGCAAAGCGCACATCATAAACTTGGGCGGGTGTTCTTCAGCGAGCAGGCGGACAGGCAGAAAAGCGAAGGGCGGCATCGTTGACGATGCCGCCCTTCGTTTCATCAAGCACGCTTTACTTGAGCGGCTTGCTGACGTCGATACCGAACCACTTGTCCGAGATCTTCGTGAACGTGCCGTCCGCTTCGAGCTGGGTCATCGCGTCGTCGATCGCCTTGACGAACTTAGGATTGCCCTTCCTGAACGGGATGCCCGACGGGTTGCCCGCGCCGACCGTGGCGCCCGTGCGCAGCGGCAACTGCGAGTTCTTCATCAGATACGCGAGCATCAGGCGGTCGTTGAGCGCCGCATCCAGCCGCCCGGCGGCCAGATCGCGCAGATACTCGGGCGCGCCCGGATACGTTTTCACGTCGATGCCCGGCACCGACTTCGCCATGTCCATGTAGTTCGTGCCGAGACCGACGCCGAGCTTCTTGCCCTTCAGATCGTCGAGCGACTTGAACTGGCGCGTGTCGTCCTTACGCTGGATCAGTTGCGCGGCCGAGTACGTGTAGGCCGGCGAGAAGTCGAGCGCCTGTTTGCGTGCGTCCGTGATGCCGACCTGGTTGACGATCACGTCGAACTTGCCCGCCTGCAGACCGGCGATGATGCCGCTCCATTCGGTCGTGACGAATTCCGGCTTCACGCCGAGTTTCGCGGCGACGGCTCTAGCGACATCGACGTCATAGCCGACCAGTTCGCCCGACGGCGCTTTCGAGTTGAACGGCGGGAAGGTGCCTTCGAGACCGACGCGCAGCGTGCCGCGTTGCTTGACCTGGTCGAGCAGGTCGTCTGCGCGGGCAGTCACGGCAGTGAACGACGCGCCGATCAGGCCGGCTACTACGATCTTTTTCAGCAAGCCAAATTTCATCGTGTTCCTTTTATTCGATGGCGTTTTAACAGACGAAAGCATAACAAAGCAGACTATCGAAGCTTAAATATTGTTTGTTTATGTCTATATTCCGATGCGACCCGCATCGCTCGGTGTTAGCGCAGCGCTTGCGCGCATTCGGCCACCAGCGCTGGGCCGCGGTAGATGAAGCCGGTATAGAGCTGCACCAGCGACGCGCCGGCGGCCAGCTTCGCGCGTGCATCGTCACCTGAGAAAATCCCGCCCACGCCGATGATCGGCACCGCCTCGCCGACTTCGGCGCGCAGCTTGCGGATCACTTCGTTCGACGCGTCGAACACCGGCTTGCCCGACAGGCCGCCGGCTTCGTCGCCATATTGCATGCCGGTGACGGCGGTGCGCGACAGCGTGGTGTTGGTGGCGATCACGCCTTCGAACTGGTGGCGCAAGAGCGTATCGGCGATCGACTTGATCTGTTCGTCGTCGAGGTCCGGCGCGATCTTCAGCGCAAGCGGCACCAGCTTGCCGTGCATGTCGGCCAGACGCTGCTGTTTGTCTTTCAGCGCGGCGAGCAACGCGTCGAGTTCGCCCGCGCCTTGCAACTGGCGCAGATTCTTCGTATTCGGCGACGAGATGTTGACCGTCACATAGCTCGCGAACGGGTACACGCGCTCGAGGCAGTACAGATAGTCTTCGGCGGCGCGTTCGATCGGTGTGTCGGCGTTCTTGCCGATATTCAGCCCGAGCACACCGCGATAGCGCGCGGCCTGCACGTTCTTGACGAACTGGTCGACGCCCGCGTTGTTAAAGCCCATCCGGTTGATCACGGCGTTCGCTTGCGGCAGGCGGAACATGCGTGGGCGCGGATTGCCCGGCTGCGCGCGCGGCGTGACCGTGCCCACCTCGATGAAGCCGAAGCCCAGCGCGGCGAGGCCGTCGATGCAGGCGCCGTCCTTATCGAGGCCGGCGGCGAGCCCCACCGGATTGCGGAATGTCAGCCCCATCACGGTGCGTGGCGCATCCGGCACGCGCGGCGCGAGCGTGCCCGCGAGGCCGGCGCGGCCGGCGGCGCCAAGGATACGCAAGGTCAGGTGGTGAGCGTCTTCCGCGTCCATGCGAAAGAGTTGGGCGCGTACGAGCGGGTAGAGGGAACTGAACACGGGACGAAGCCGGGCGGCCGAAAAATAGGAACCTGCTATTTTACCGGCTTTGGGGCATGAATGAGACCGACTGGAAGGCGGGTGGGGGCCAATCTCCGCCGCCCGTTGCCGTTACGGCCGAAGCGGCCCGCGTTTGCCGTGGATCGCCAGGTCCACCGGCGGCAGATCGACACTCGCCGGATCGAGCACCTTCCACGCACCGTCGATCAGGCCTTCGAGCGGCCGGAAATTCGCCTTGTAGGCCATCTTCGGACTCTCGCGAATCCAGTAGCCGAGGTACACGTACGGCAGCTTGAGGCTGCGCGCCTGTTCGATCTGCCAGTAGATGTTGTAGGTGCCGAAGCTGCTGTGCGGCAGATCCGGCTCGAAGAACGTGTACACCGACGAGAGCCCGTCGCCGAGTATGTCGATCATGCTGATCATGCGCAGGACGCCCGGCGCTTCGGGATGATCCGGCAGCGGTTCGCGAAACTCGACGAGCCGCGAGTTGATCCGGCTTTGCAGCAGGAACTGTTCGTATTGGTCGCGGCTGTCGCGATCCATGCCGCCGCCCGCATGCCGCGCCGACTGGTAGCGCATGTAAAGCGCATAGTGCTCTTCGTCGTAATGAAGCGGCGCGACGGTGGCGATCAGCTCGCCGTGCTTCTTCCAGACGCGCCGCTGGGTGCGGTTCGGCTCGAACTGGTCGACCGGCACGCGTACCGGCACGCACGCGCGGCAACCATCGCAATACGGACGATAGGTGAACACGCCCGAACGCCGGAAGCCCGCCTTGACGAGGTCGGTATAGACGTCGGAGTTGATCAGATGGCTGGGGGTGGCGACTTGCGAGCGCGCGATGCGTCCATCCAGATAGCTGCAGGGATAGGGCGCCGTTGCATAAAATTGCAGCGCGGAAAGCGGAGAAAGAGGCAGCTCGTTGGGATGAGTCACGTTGGCAGCTCTCGAAGCGTCTCTGGTAATGCAAACCCGGCGCGCCTTGCGGCTCGTGACCCGCGGCTCGGTAGGCAGCGGATCCGGATTCGGCCTGATTTTTCCTGATGCGTCCTGGTTCGTCAGTTACGCCGCCGGCGCGACCACATCGAGCAACACGGTCTTGTCGAAGCGCCAGGGAATCGGCGCCGCGTCGACAGACGCGCGAACGTGCGCGATGAACGCTTTGCGCGCTATCTCGCGACCGCCTAGCGACGCCAGATGCGACGTGTTCTGCTGGCAGTCTATCATTTCTATTTCGTGACGGCGCAAGTGTCCGACCAGCGCGGCCAGCGCCATTTTCGACGCATCGGTGACGTCCGCGAACATCGATTCGCCGAAGAACATCCGGCCGAACGACACCCCATACAAGCCGCCCACGCGTTTGCCTTCGAACCAGGTTTCGATGCTGTGCGCGTCGCCCAGCCGATGCAGCGACGAATAGGCTTCGACCACGTCCGCGGTGATCCACGTGCCGCGCTGACCGCGCCGCGGCGCCTGCGCGCAGGCGCGCATCACGGCGGCGAAATCGTGGTCGACGCGGATTTCCCATGCGTCGTCACGCAGGACGCGCTTCAGCGTTTTACGCAGCGACGGCGACACTTTGAACTCGGCGGGGCGCAGGATCATGCGCGGGTCGGGGCTCCACCACAGCACCGGCTGGCCGTCTGAATACCACGGGAAGATGCCGCGCCGATAGGCGTCGATCAGCCGCGACGGCAGCAGATCGCCGCTCGCGGCGAGCAGGCCGGGTGCGCCGCTTGTCGCGCCGAGCGCGCGCTCGACGGACGGAAACGGATCGTCAGGTCCGAGCCAGGGAACCATGCGCGCCGCTCAACCTTCGCGCAGCGAGCGGAAGATATCGCCCGTGTGCAGGCCGAAGCTGCCGGCGGCGCGATCAGCGAAGAAAAAGCGCAGGGTCTGGCCGACCGTCGGGAAGGCGATCTCGTCCCACGGAATCTCGTGTTCCTCGAAGAGCTTGACCTCGAGGCTTTCCTCGCCGGCGGCGATGTCGAGATCGAGCAGGCGCGCCATGTAGAACAGATGCACCTGATGCACGTGCGGCACGTTCAGCAGCGAGAACAGGTTCTGCACTTCGACGCGGGCGCCGGCTTCTTCCAGCGTCTCGCGCGAGGCCGCTTCAGCCGTCGTTTCACCCATTTCCATGAAGCCCGCGGGCAGCGTCCAGTAGCCGTAGCGCGGTTCGATCGCGCGACGGCACAGCAGCACTTTGTCGTCCCAGACCGGGACGGTGCCGACCACGTTGCGCGGATTCTGATAGTGCACCGTGCCGCAACTGCCGCATACGAAGCGCTCGCGATTGTCGCCCGGCGGAATGCTCAGGCTGACGCCATGGCCGCAGACAGAACAGAATTTCATAGAAAGGGGACGAGAAAGGGTGATAGGAGTTTATCACTGGGGCGGGGGTTTTCTGCGGGCCGGACATGGCGGCGTGCCGGTGGTGGCGCGAAGCGAGCAGCGCGCTTTGCGCGGTGGGCGCGGTTCGGGCTGTTGTGCCCCGGGCCGATCGGCCAACGCCGCCGATTTTCTGTGTGCCTGGGGGGCTATTGCATCAGGATTGCTACTCGATTGAAGTGTGGCGGCAATGCCTGCTGCGAGGGCGGTCCCGGTGCTTCTGCGTGAGGCGTCGATCGTTGTCGTGTTCGGCTGGCGCGGTGCGGGCGCCGATTGCTGTGATCCAAGGGAGCACATATCTGTTTGGACTGCAGATAAAAAAGAGGAGGGTGAGTCGATGCGATTGGCTGTCGACGTGCAAGCAGCGTCGCTTCGTGCGACATGCCGAATCGGAGCGTTTGGTGTAGGGCTGACTATGGGAAGGAAGGGCGGAACAAATACGCGACAGAAAACAAAAAAGGCCTGCCGGTTGGGCAAGCCTTTGATGTTGTTTTCGACGTTTCGAACCGTTGAGATGCTTGGTTGCGGGGGTAGGATTTGAACCTACGACCTTCGGGTTATGAGCCCGACGAGCTGCCAGACTGCTCCACCCCGCGTCCGTCGAAGAAAAGATTATAGAGCAAAGCGTATGCCGATGCAATAGCTATTTAAGAACGGACTTCAAATCGACACAAATACGAGGCTCGTGCGGGCCCTCGAGGTCGCGGCTCGCATGGCCGGCGTCGCATGCCGGAAGGCCATCATAAGGCGCTGCGCTAGAATTCAGGTTCTTCTCGCGGCGCCCTTCGTTATGCAATGCGGCGTGCGCTTCACCTCTTACCTTGCTCTTACCCCATGGATATCGCTCACGATCTGCAGTCGATTGCCGCTCAGGAAAAAGCGCTGGTGTTCCCCCAATTCGATGCTGACCGTGCGTGGCAGGTCGGAGCGTATCTGCATGAGATCGCCAAGGCGCGTGGTATAGCGGTGGCTATCGACGTGCGCACCTTCGGTCAACCGCTCTTCTTCAGCGCACTCGAGGGCGCGACGCCCGACAACGTCGATTGGGTTCGCCGCAAGAACAACACCGTCGCGCACTTCCGCCGCAGTTCGTACGCGATCGGCTTGAAGATGCAACTGGCGGGCAGCACGCTCGCTGAGAAGCACGGCTTGCCGGCCACGGAATACGCATCGCACGGCGGCGCGTTTCCGTTGACGGTAGCGGGTGCCGGCGTGATCGGCTCGGTGACCGTTTCGGGCTTGCCGCAGCGCGCCGATCATGAACTGGTGGTGGAAGCACTGTGCGCGCAGCTTGGCCACGACTACAGCAAGCTCGCGCTTGTAAAGGCATGAGGCGATGCGGATGCCTCCTTATGCATTGCTCGCCATTGCTATTGTTGCCGAAGTGATTGCGACCTCCGCGATGCGGGCGTCGGAAGGATTTTCACGGCTGCTGCCCGCGGCGGTGGTCGTGCTCGGCTATGGCATTGCGTTCTATTGCCTGTCGCTCACGCTCAAGAGCATTCCCGTCGGCATCGTCTATGCAGTGTGGTCCGGCGCCGGCATCGTGCTGATTACGCTGGTCGCGGTCGTGATGTACCGCCAGGTGCCTGACGTGCCGGCCGTCATTGGGCTCGGGCTGATCGTTGCCGGTGTCGCCGTGTTGAATATGTTCTCGAAGATGCAGGCGCACTGAACCCCGCGCAAACGCACGGCCACATGTTGTTCGTTATTTGCAGCGCACGATCATCGAACGGTTTTTCACGTTGGCCGACACGACGTTCGTGACGCTGCCGCCCGCCGCGCCGCCTTCGTCGTTGTCTTTCGAAACGATGTCGTAGCCGGTCGCGCCGCATGCTTTGCCGGCCTGCACGTAGCACGAGGCCCAGCTGGAGGCGGCGTCCGCGCCGCTGCAATTCACCGCAAAGCCGGTTTGGCCATTCGGCAGGTTGATCAGCGAAGTGGTGTTCGATGACGCGCAGGCGCTAAGTCCGGCGCTGAGCAGTACCGCGGCGGGTAGGGCGGCGGAAAGGGATCTCAGGCGGGCTAGGACAAGGGCCGCGCGGCTGGGTCGGAAGCGGCCGGAGCGGCGCGGGTACGTCATGAAATGCATCGTGATTGTTCCCTTTCTATCTAATGAGTGTCGAGAGTCTGTGATGGCTCGCCGCGCACGGCGAGGGCCATGTCTTCACTGCCCGGCCGTCTCGATCGTGATGCCAGCCGCGTTGATTATCCGGCGGCTTTCCGCGCCGTCTTCAGTGGCCGCGTCTTCCCGGATGCCGATGGCTTTCGGAATGTCGATGCCGTGATTTTCGGCGTAAGCAAACTATTGGTTTGCCGCATCCGGCTCGGGCAGTTCGTGGTTTTGCAGAAAATATTTTCCCATATCGCGCTCGCTGAACTCGAATTTGCGTCAGCACAGGCTGTGCCGATGACGCTGTTCGACCGGAGCAAGCGGCACAAGTGCCGCTCGATTTATCGATTCGTGTCGATTCGCGCACAGAACTTATCGGCTCGCGGAGCGCCTTACTGACCTCTCGTGAGCGCGTGCATGTGAACCGTCCGCGCGGCGCCCGCTTTCGTCGAACAGGCCGCGCGCGAAGATGTCGACCGCCGCCCGGAGGCAGTTGATGGCGCCGCGAGACATGCAGGAAGGCAACTCGGGAGACTGGACCGTGATCCAGCCGGGCGAGTACCATATCGACGTTCTTCGAAGCTGGCCTGTTTGCGCCGGCGTCCGTCTTCTACCGGATACTTCTGATGAGGCAACCATGGAAATTCGGTTTCCCGCGGACGCGCCCGCTTACCGCGACTCCAATCTGACTGTTGTGTTTCCCGCGCTGGTCGACGGCGAACCCGTGCCGTGCGCGATCTCGGTCGAAGCGCTCGAAGATCACTTCGGCGCCTACACCGAGGATCTCGAAGGCTGGATGCGCGCGTTCGACGCCGGACGTCCGCACATCGAGGCGGTCGCGCGCGAACATCTGCAGATCAGTAACGGCACGCCTGTGCTGCTCAAGAGCGGCCACTTTCCGCCTGGCAACGTCGCGGGCTGATACAGGCTGACATACACGCCTACGCACGCCTACGCACACCTACACACGCCTGCGCGCGCAAAACCCGGCCGCCACTAAGCACGTTTTGCGGTGATCCGATCTGTCGCAGCGGTTGCCGAAGCCGCTTCGCGCGCTGCGGCGAATGACTGCCGGATACCGTCTTCGTACGAGGTTTTGGCGATCGGTCCGATCAACGTACTCAACTCGGTGTCGTCAAGCACTACGGGGTCCGTCATCAGGTAATTCATTTCCACCAGTTCCCGCATCAGCGGATTGAACAGGCCGAGCACGCGCAACAGAGTCTTGCCGGTCACCGTCAACTTCGGCTCGCGGCCCGCCAGCGCATACGCCTGTTTGGCCACTTCACGCTGCGTGATCGTGCCGGCGCCGGCCAGGTGCCACCAGCGGCCATAGGCTTCGGGCGTACGCGTCAGTTTCTCGACCACTGGCCCGATATCCGGCAGGTAAATGAATTCGTGCGGCACATCCACCGGGCCGATCATCTGCGCGCGCTTACCGTGAGCGGCGCCCTCGAACACGCCGTTCAACAGACTGCGCTCGATGCCCGGACCGTAGAAGTCGGGCAGGCGCAATACCAGCGTCGACAAGCCGTCGCGGCCGTGTGCCGCCAGCACCAGATTTTCCTGTGCGAGCCGCATCCTGCCTTTGAAGGTGTGCGGCTCGCGCGGATGATTTTCGGTGATGGGGTTGCCGCGCGCGCGGCCGTACGGATACACCGTGCCGATCAGAATAAAGCGTTCGACGCCTGCCGCCGTCACGCCGGCAAGGGTCTTTTCCATCAACGGCGGGTGCGAGGCGAATTGATCGTAGGGCAGGCCGACCAGATAGATGACCGTTTGCAACCCGGCCGCCGCCGCGGTGATCGAATCCGCATCGTCCGGATTCCACGTGACGATTTCCGCGTGCGGATCCTGGCCGAAGGCCGCCTCGAGCGGCTTGCGCGAGCGGCCGACCACCCGATAATCCCGGCCCGCCGCGCTCAGCTCCGCCGCAATGCATTGGCCGGCCGCGCCCGCGGCACCGAATAACCCCACTTTTCCTGTGACTTGCATGACGACTCCTTGAGGCGGCGGCAGAGCGCGCCGGGTGGACCTGACTGATTTAGACAAATTTTATGAACACTGTTCAGTAAACGGTGTTCAGTTTAATTTGACTTTTCAGTTTGTCAATCCGAAAATGTGCTTCATGGGAATCACTGAACGAAAAACTCGCCAGAAACAGGCGCTGCGCGAGCGCATCCTCGATGCGGCGCGGCGCATCGTCATGCGTGAAGGTTTTGCTGCGTTGTCGATGCGCAAGATCGCCGACGCCATCGAATATTCACCTGCCACGCTGTATCTTCATTTCGCGAGCCGCGACGAGATCGCTCAGGCGTTGTGCGCGGAAGGTTATGCGCAATTGCTCGAGACCTTCGTGCCGCTTGCGCAGATCGCCGATCCGGCTGAACGGCTCAAGGCGTTAGGGCGCGCTTATGTAGCGTTCGGCGTCGCGCATCCGGAAACCTACCGGCTGATCTTCATGGAAGATCCGAGCTACACCGGCGCCGCGCTCGGCGGCGTTGCCGCGCCGGCCGCATCGGCTGACATTGCGCTGGTGGAAGAGAGCGGCGCACCGCTCAAAGCAGACGACGATCCCGGCGACGCCTCGTTGCGCATCATGATCGTCGCGCTCGAGGAGTTGAAAGCAGCGGGGCGCTTGCCCGCATCGGTGGACGTGGCGGTATGGGCCGAGGCTTTCTGGGCGACCATGCATGGCATCGTCGCGCTTAATCTCACGTGCCCGGTATTTCCGACCGCGCCGCTCGACACGGTAGTGGACGTTGCGCTCGATGCGTGGCTCGGCGCGCGGCACGCGGCAGAGCGGCAGGCCGAACCGGCGGCGGCGCACCAACCCGCAGCAAAAAACACGCGCGCCCGCAAACAGCCCACCGAAGCAGGCACCGAATCTTCCGCACAGTCGTCCACCAGGCCCAAAGCAGCGAGCGCGTGATAACGTTCAGTTCCGGCTCACTTCGCGCCCGCGCGCTTAGCTCCCCATGTCCAGTTCCGCCTCGCCCGCCGTCAGCGACGAAGTCGCGACCCACGTAGCCAACCGCATCGGTTTCATCGAACTGGAGCGCCCGAAGGCGCTCAATGCCCTGTCGACCGGCATGATTCGCGCGATGCACGCGGCGCTCGACCAGTGGCGCGAAGACCCCGACGTGCTCGCGGTGGTGGTGCGCAGCCAGCATCCGCGCGCTTTCTGCGCGGGCGGCGATATCCGCTATCTGTACGAGTCGGCGCGGCGCGGTGAACACGACGTGCGCGATACGTTTTTCATCGAGGAATACCGGCTCAATCATGCGATCTTTACCTATCCGAAGCCGTATATCGCGTTGATGAACGGCGTCGTGATGGGCGGCGGCGTGGGCATTTCGCAGGGGGCGCATCGCACCGGCGGTCTGCGCGTCGTGACAAACTCGACCAAATTGGCGATGCCGGAGACGCGTATCGGACTCTTCCCCGATGTTGGCGCGAGCTGGTTTCTGTCGCGCACGCCGGGCGCGCTCGGCCGCTATCTGGCGGTCACCGGCGAGACGATCGGCGCGGCCGACGCGCTCTACGCAGGCCTCGCCGACGCCTATATCGACGATTCAGCGCTGCCCGCGCTAGTCGATACGCTGCGCAGCGAATTGTTCGAACGGGGTTCCGACGTGGTGGCGTGCATCGAGCGCGAGACCGGCGCGCATCAAGTCGTGCCGAATCCGGAGCGCTCGTCGCTTGCGAGCGCGCGTGCGTTGATCGACCGGCATTTCGCGTTGCCCGATGTCGTGCAGATACTCGCGTCGCTCGAGCGGGAAAGCGATGGCGATGCCGCCGAATGGGCGGAGCAGACGATCGGCGTATTGCGCGAGCGTTCGCCTTTGTCGATGGCGGTGTCGCTGGAAGTGGTGACGCGGGCCGAGGGTTCGATGGCGGACGTGCTGCGCTGCGATCTCGATCTGACGCGCACGTGCTTCGAGCATGGCGACGTGATCGAAGGGATTCGCGCGCGCATCATCGATAAGGATAACGAGCCGCGTTGGCGCTTCGCGCGCATCGAAGACGTCAGCGCCGCTGACGTGGAGAAGATGTTCGAAAGCCCGTGGCCGGCAAACGAACATCCACTGCGCGATCTGCACGGCTAAGAGGAAGTCAGAACGGCGGTAAAACTATGCCGGTGCCGGCATCGGCATAGCCTTGCAATCGAGCGTAAAGACGACGCTCAATCCTCGCTCAGTCCTCCTCTTCGCCTGCCATGAACGCGCGCATGAACACCAGCGCGCCCCAGCCCCACATCGCGTTCGCCGCGAAACCCACCGCGAGCCGCGGCAGCATGTTGCCGCTCGGCCAGATGCCGCGCAGCGGGTCGACCACAAACACGCTCGCCGCCGTCAACACAATGCCGCCGAATACGAAGGCCGGCACCCACGGCGCGCGCCGTTCGGGCGCGACACGCAACAGCCACGCCATCAGCACCGCCCAGAACGCGCTCCAGATCGCGTTCGCAATGAACTCAGGCAACCCGAACGGCAAAAACGGCGCGGTCGAAAAACCCGTCGGGTCGATCAGGCCGGCTGCGTGCAGCAGCGCGAGCGTCGATTCGTGAAAGAACAGGGAAGCCAGAAAACCGGCGACGAACGGCAGGATAAGTTTTTGCATGCATTGCACCGCGAGAGATCAGGCGGCGCGGTTCGCGCGGCCTGCACCGGATTATTGGAAATGTGCGCCATTATATATAGGGCCACCCCGAGGGCCACCCCGAGGGCCATCCGCTTTCACGCGCGCGCAACGCGCGCCAGCCGTATGCTTTAGCGTCCGGCAAATCACGAAAGTGGAAAACCTAAGCTAAAAAAAATCGTTCAAAAGCCGCGGCTCGATCCATAGACTGTTTCTCCATGCAGACGGTGTTGCCGCCGTCGCCCATTTAATCGAGCGCATGACGCGCACGTTTGGTCGAGGGAAGCTGTCACGATGTCCTGCCTGATGCCGATCTTCACCAGCCCCACGGCGCACGCGCGCCGGCGGTTGCGCTGTCGGAACTAGACCGCGCTAAACCGCGCTAAACCGCGCTTTCCTGCCCCTTTTGCGACGTATCGCCCGGCCGCGTGCCGAGTGAAAACGCGCGGCCAGCGTGTGCGTTTTCACTCGACACGCCGTCTCCACTCCATCCAGTTTCGAACAAGCAGGAGCAGCAAATGAATGTGTTCTGGTTCATTCCGACTCACGGCGACAGCCGCTATCTCGGTACGTCCCAAGGCGCACGCGCAGCCGATTACGACTACTTCCAGCAGATCGCCGTCGCGGCCGATACGCTCGGCTATGAGGGCGTGCTGCTGCCGACCGGCCGTTCGTGCGAGGACGCATGGGTGGTCGCGTCGAGCCTGATCGCCGCGACCAAACGGCTGAAGTTTCTGGTGGCGATTCGCCCGGGCATTTCGTCGCCGGGTCTCGCGGCGCGTATGGCGGCGACCTTCGACCGTCTGTCGAACGCACGTCTCCTGATCAACGTGGTGACCGGCGGCGATGCGGCTGAACTGGAAGGCGACGGTGTGTTCGTCGATCACGACACGCGCTATGAAATCACCGACGAATTCCTGCACATCTGGCGCAAGCTGCTGAGCGCCGCGCACACCAACGACTCGATCGACTTCACCGGCAAGCATCTGAGCTCGAAGGGCGGCAAGGCGTTATATCCGCCGGTGCAGAAGCCGCATCCGCCACTGTGGTTCGGTGGTTCGTCGCCGGCCGCGCATGACATGGCCGGCGAGCATATCGACACGTATCTGACGTGGGGCGAGCCGCCCGAAGCCGTCGCGAAGAAGGTCGCCGACATTCGCGCCCGCGCCAACGCGCATGGCCGCGAGATCAAGTTCGGCATTCGCCTGCACGTGATCGTGCGCGAAACCGAAGAAGAAGCATGGGCCGCCGCCGACAAGCTGATCAGCAAGCTCGACGACGAAACCATTTCCCGCGCGCAGGCTTCGTTCTCGAAGATGGATTCCGAAGGGCAGCGTCGTATGGCCGCGTTGCACGGCGGCAAGCGTGGCGGCCGCGCGGAACTCGAGGTCTATCCGAATCTGTGGGCGGGCGTCGGTCTTGTACGCGGCGGCGCGGGCACGGCGCTAGTCGGCAATCCGGAGCAAGTCGCCGCACGCATGAAGGAATACGCCGAGCTCGGCATCGACACGTTCATCCTGTCGGGCTATCCGCATCTCGAAGAGTCGTATCGCTTCGCCGAACTGGTGTTTCCGCTGCTGCCGAACCGTCGCAGCAAGACGGCGAACGGCCCGCTGTCGGGTCCGTTCGGCGAGATCGTCGGCAACAACTATCTGCCGAAGGCGGCAAGCTCGAGCTGAGCGCTCGCTCGCTGGATTCGGCAGCGATGCCAATCGATAAGGAATGAGGAAAGCAATCATGGCTCAATCCACTGTGAGTACGGAACGCGGCGCAAGCGGGGCTGTTGGCTTGTTGCGCCGCGTCGGTACGCATCTCGCGCCGTGGCTCGCGCCGCTCGCGATTCTGCTGGCGTGGGAAATCGCCGCGCGCAGCGGCGTTCTGTCGACGCGTGTGCTGCCCGAACCGCTCGCCGTCGTGAAGGCCGCGTGGTCGCTGATCCAGTCCGGGGAGATGTGGGCGGATGTGAAGGTCAGCACGTGGCGCGCGGTGTCGGGCTTCGCGATCGGCGGCGGTATCGGACTCGTGCTCGGCCTCGCGACGGGCTTGTTCAAGCCCGCTGAAGTCGCGCTCGATTCGACCGTGCAGATGATCCGCAATATCCCCGCGTTGGCGATGATTCCGCTCGTGATCCTGTGGTTCGGTATCGAGGAGGAAGCGAAGGTGTTTCTCGTCGCGCTGGGCGTGTTTTTCCCGGTGTACGTGAACACCTTTCACGGCATCCGCTCAGTCGACGCGAATCTGATCGAAATGGCGCGCAGTTATGGCGTGAAGGGCGTCGCGCTGTACCGGCATGTGGTCTTGCCGGGCGCGCTGCCGTCGATTCTGGTCGGCGTGCGTTTCGCGTTCGGGCTGATGTGGGTCACGCTGATCGTCGCCGAAACTATTTCCGCGCAGTCTGGCATCGGCTACATGACGATGAACGCTCGCGAATTCCTGCAAACCGATGTGGTGGTGGTCGGCATCCTGCTGTACGCGGCGCTCGGCAAACTCGCCGACTTGCTGGCAAAGAGCCTCGAGCGCGTGTCGCTGCGTTGGCATCCGGCCTATCAAAGAGGAGCGAAAGCATGAGCGCAACGACATTGTCGGCGTCGTTCGGCGGCATCGCGGGCAGCGATCTCGAAGCCGAACTGGCGCAGCCGCGCATCACGGATCACGACGCTGACGAAGCGGCCGGACTCGACCGCCCCGATCGGACGCACGACTTGAACCGGAGCGGCGGGTTATCGCCGGCGGGCGCATTGGCGCGCAACGACGCGGGCCGCTCCGCCGATTATTCGGTCGAATTGCGCGGCGTCGGCAAGCAGTATGGCGAGCGCACGGTGTTGGCCGATTTCAATCTGTCGATCGAGCGCGGCAGTTTCGTGACGATCGTCGGCCGCAGCGGCTGCGGGAAGTCGACCTTGCTGCGACTCGTCGCCGGCCTGGAAAAGACCTCCTCGGGCGTGCTCGAAAAGCGCGCCGAAGACGGTCAGCCGCTCGATACCCGCATCATGTTTCAGGACGCGCGCCTCCTGCCCTGGAAGAGCGTGCTGCAAAATGTGATGCTCGGCCTTGGCCGCAGCGCGCGCGAAGATGCGCGCGCGGTGCTCGCCGAAGTCGGTTTGCTGGAGCGCGCCAACGACTGGCCCGCGCAGCTATCCGGCGGTCAACGGCAGCGCGTCGCGTTGGCGCGCGCGCTGGTGCATCGGCCGCAATTGCTGCTGCTGGACGAACCGCTCGGTGCGCTCGACGCGTTGACGCGCATCGAAATGCACGCGCTGATCGAACGGCTGTGGCGTGAACATCGATTTACCGCGCTGCTGGTGACGCACGACGTGCACGAGGCCGTGGCTCTGGGCGACCGGATTCTGCTGATCGAAGAAGGGCGCATCGCGCTCGATCAGCCGGTGCCGCTCGCGCGGCCGCGGGCGCGCGCTTCGGCCGGTTTCGCCGCGCTGGAAGAACATGTGTTGCAACGCGTACTGAAGACGGCGCCAAACGACGACGCGCTGTCCCATCGCGCTTACAACGCACGTGACGAGGGCCGTCTCACACGGCCGACAGACGTCCGCTGGGCCGTCTGACATCCGTTGACTGACTGTTTTTAATCGATTCTCTGGAGTCACTCGATATGAGCATTTCCGCTATCAATGTACGCAATCAGTTCAAAGGCAAGGTCAAGGAAATCATCCGCGGGCCGGTGGTATCCGAAGTCGATGTGGATACGCCGTTCGGTATCGTCACCTCGGTGATCACCACGCGCTCGGTCGACGAACTGGAGCTGAAGGTCGGCTCGGAAGTGGTCGCGCTGGTGAAGTCGACGGAGGTGTCGATCGCGCGCCTGTAAGCCGCGCGACGTATCGTTTCGCCGATACCGTTGCCACGCATGCCGACGCTATTTCGCGTTGGCGCTGCTGGCCGGCGGTTCGTGCATCATTTTGTCGTTAGTCGGTTTGCGTGGGCGCTTGACCATCGGTATGTCGTCCGGACTGACCGGCCCGCTCGCCCCCGGCGGCCTTACCATCGACGCGCCGCTATTCTGCGGTGCCGGATTTGGCGTTTGCGCGAGCGCGGCAGTAGCATACGCGCCGCATGCCGCGAACGCGACGCTCGCCGTCAGCGCTGCCAATCTGCTTCGTTTCATCTGATCCTCCTTTGCGATGCCGCTTGCTGGTTTTCCCTGTTTTTTCGTTGCTGTAGTGCTTGTGGGATAGACCCTGCGTTGCGCGGAAAATTCGCCGGCCCGCTCCGATCGTCGATTCCCGGCGCCTTAAAGCACACCGCCACGCTGCGTGCCCGCTGTGGGCCGCTGTGTACCTGTCGTGCTTCTGCGCAAGCACCGGAAACTTGCTAGGATGAATTAAGCGTCACGACGGAGACGGCCATGTCGAAGTCATTGAGTCCCGAAGCGATCGAAGCATTGCGGCGTCTGAACGACGTCGGCGTCGGACAATCTGCGCCGAAGCTTGCGCAGACCGTCGCGGCCGAGTTGCTGGCAGGCGGCCTCGTCGCCGAAGCCGGTGGCGGCGATGTCGAGATCACCTGCAACGGCCGGCAGTACCTTTCGGGTGATTGCGATTGATCGTTCGGTAAGGGCTGGGCGGGTGCATTCCATTTGCGAGCCTGTATGACGGCCCGCCGCTCAGGCATGGCCGCGTGCACGTTATAACTTGACCATAGAGGCGAACATGCAGCCGAAGGGCCTCGATATGGGCGACTACGAGGAGCGCTATCAGGACTACGACATCGAAGTCGCGGTCGAACAGGTGCTCACCGGTGTCAAAGCGCATTTTCGGGTGCTGCGGGGCGAGGCTGTGGTGGTCGACTGGCGGCTTGTGCACATTGACAGCTTGTGGCCCACCGAGCAGGCCGCGGCCCGGGCGGCGTTTCGGGCGGCGCGTGAGGTGATCGACAGCAGGCTGGTCACTTGACGGGCCTTATTGGGCCACTTGTAGACGCGTAAAAGGACGGGTGTTTTCGTCTAAGCTGACGGCCTTGCCTTCGCTGCTGGAGACCGCTGTGCACCTGGCGCCTGCCATCCCGATCATCCGCATCTTCTCGGAAGAGAAAGCCCGCGAATTTTATGTGGACTTTCTCGGCTTCACAGTCGAGTGGGAACACCGCTTCGACGACAATTTCCCGCTCTACGCGCAGGTGCGCCGCTCCGATCTGACGTTGCACCTCAGCGAACATCATGGCGACGCGACACCGGGTTCGACGATATTCGTGCCGGTGCAGGACATCGACGCGTTACACGCCGAACTGCAGCGCAAAGACTATAAGTATGGAAAACCGGGCGTTGAAGCGTTGCCGTGGGGAAAAGTGCTGGAGACGATCGATCCGTTCGGCAACCGGATTCGCTTCTGCGAATCGCCGAAAGAGGAGGAGAGTGGGGCGTGATGGAGAGGGGTGAAGCAGGCGTGTCGTGAGCGCGGTGGCCAAGCAAGCCACTTAAGCCACGTAAACGAGACTGGGCGCCGGCATCAAATCCTTCATGCGCGGCGCTCAGTTCACCTGCTGCCCATTGCGGACAGCAGGCATAACGGCAACGATTTAGTGGCCGAAGAAAACCGATTGCGGACCCGAAACCGGTTCGCGCGTGCCCGATTGCGACGACACGGTCTTCACGCCACCGTATGCGTTCGATTCGGCTTGGGTGCGTTCAGCGGCGACGGTTTGCGCGTTCTGGCCTTGTTGCGAAGCCGGTGCGCCGACCGACGGACGATAGGACGGTGCCGGGCCGTAGCCGCTAGCAAAAGCGGGGGCGGCGATCGAGGCGGAAACAGCAACCAGCAGGGCGGCGATAAGCTTGGTCTTCATGGTATGACTCCAATAACGTTCGACTTCAGTTCTAGAAGGCGTCGCAGGGGCCGGTGAGGTGTGTCTGCAACGTCGATGGAGGGCAGTGTATACCCCTACTATCGGAAATTTGTGTCGATAATCTGAAATTACTATTCTCGATACTGGAATAATCTGTCAGAGGTATATAAGGCAAGGCTGGGCGGCGTTCCGACCCCGGCAAACAAGCGTTTTCCGGTCCGAAAGACCCGATCGGCAAGGCGGGTTATTGGCGGTCTTGCTGGAATGCCGGTACTTTCGCCGGCGCTTTCAGGGCATCTGTCCACTTGCGGTAAAATTGCGCTTTGATTTACGCCGTCTGGCCGCACCATGTCCACAACTCAAACTCCCAGTCCGCGCCGCGTTTCAGTGGCGCCCATGATGGACTGGACCGACCGCCACTGCCGCTCGTTGCACCGCGTGATATCGCGCCATACGTGGCTGTACACGGAAATGGTGACCACCGGCGCGTTGTTGCACGGCGATGTGCCGCGCCATCTGGCGTTCACGCCCGAAGAGGCGCCGGTCGCTTTGCAACTCGGCGGCAGCGAGCCCGACGACCTCGCGCGCTCGGCGAAACTCGGCGAGCAATGGGGCTATGACGAGATCAATCTGAACTGCGGTTGTCCTTCCGAGCGCGTGCAACGCGGTGCTTTCGGTGCTTGCCTGATGAACGAGCCGCAAGTCGTCGCCGATTGCGTGAAGGCAATGCGCGACGCAGTGTCGGTGCCCGTGACAGTCAAGCATCGGATCGGCGTCGATGCGGTCGAGGAGTATGGTTTCGTGCGCGATTTCGTCGGCACGATCGCGGATGCCGGTTGCAGCGTGTTCGTTGTGCACGCACGCAATGCGATTCTCAAAGGCTTGAGCCCGAAGGAAAATCGCGAGATTCCGCCGCTCAAGTATGAGTACGCGTATCAGTTGAAGCGCGAGTTTCCGCATCTGGAGATCATCATCAACGGCGGCATCAAGACGCTCGACGAAGTCGAGACGCATCTTCAACACGTCGATGGCGTGATGCTCGGGCGCGAGGCGTATCACAACCCCTATGTGCTGGCCGACGTGGATGCGCGCTTCTATGGTTCGACGGATGCGCCGCTCACGCGCGAGCAGGTCGAAGCGAAGCTGATTGAATACTGCGAGGCGGAAATGGCGCGAGGCACATACCTCGGCGCGATCACGCGCCATGCGTTGGGTCTGTATCGAGGCGAGGCCGGCGCGCGTGGATGGCGTCGTGTTTTGTCCGATAGCAAGCGTCTCGCGGCGCGCGATCTGAGCATCTTCGATGAGGCAAGACAGCATCTGCGTGAGCCAGTCGAAATTTTTGAATAAAGGACTAGGCAAACGAGATTCTTGTTCGTATAATCTCGTTTCTTCATTGACGAGCCAAGTTTATCGGTAACGAGTTTCTCGGCAAATCAAGCAGATGTCAGTGGTGGCTGTAGCTCAGTTGGTAGAGTCCAGGATTGTGATTCCTGTTGTCGTGGGTTCGAGCCCCATCAGCCACCCCAAAGAATTCGGTAGATTCAAATAGTTGCACCTTAAGAGCCGTTCCAGAATGAAAAATTCGGAACGGCTTTTTTGTTTTCGGAATTTACTCCGCCATTTTCGCCACCTTCACCTTGCGTCGATCGTAGTGCCGATGCGTTGTGCCCGGGTTTGCGCGCGCGGCGAAATCATATGCATCCTCGTCGCGGTTATCGAGCTTCGTCGTGATGTCGCCTTGATCACACCCCAGCGCACGGCGTAATTGCAAATGGTCTGGATCAGCGCCATATTGGGAAGGCTTCGTCAATTTCCGTAGAAAAGCGGATCTTTCCGATGATCGTGTCCCGGGCATGCGACACAGGCTCAAGGCGAAATTCGGTAGCGAGTCCGAGGCTATGGACGTCGCATCCGATTTTGGGCACGAGCGGGCGCGCAAAGCCGAAACAGGTCTTTAGCATCGGTACAGTTTCTTAAATTCGATCATCCACACCCACGGGTTGATGTCCCCGCCATAGCCGCGCGCGGCGGTCCCGCGATCCTGATGTTGGAGGTATCCATGTGGGATAAAATCGACTACAAAGGATTTGAGATCTGGGTGTTGCCTATCCTTGCATACGGACCTCCGGCGCCAGATACCCCATACCATTACAACGGGTATGTATGTCGACCAGGCGCCGACCTGCGTCATGCCGGGCAACGCACGCAGTTTTATGAGCTCAGCGACATCTTTGAGACCGAAGCAGAGGCGCTTGATGCGGCCTATCGCGCGGGGCGCGACCTCGTCGACACGTTGGTTGGCAACGGCTGACCTCAGTCGATACACCGAAACTCGACCACCCACACCCACGGATTGACATCCCATCCATAGCCGCGTGCGGCGTTGAGACTGCCTGGAGAGCCACGAAAGGAAGCAGCGCATAATGTTGAGATTCCTTTGTCAGGATGATGGAGGTAGATATGGCTACGTTTGCGATCGACGGCGTGCGCATTAACCCTTCAACGGACCGTGTCACGCACGTGCGCTGGGCTCTCGTCGACCCGAAGACGCATGACTGGCTGTCTCCGACCGAGGTTGTCGAAGTGATCGAAGTGGTCAGGGCGATCCATGCGGGAGACGTTTGTTGGTCCCTTTTTACCCTTGGCGGTGTGAGATTTCTGGGTCCGAAAATCAAGATCGTTGCGCACACCAACGGCCCTGATGGGATTGACACTGAGGTCCCCGACGGGAATATCGAAAAGTCCATGGACGATCTTCCGCAGGTTTGACTGAGCGTCGGCATGCTCGCGCGTGCGCTCGACTTTCATGCCGCGGCACCTGCAATCTGCTTGTCGTGCGCGAAGTTCGCGACGTCGCCGGCCTGATACGCCGCTGCAGGACGTCAACCGCGTTGGTAACCGTGGGTACGCGACGAAGTAGGCACTATCGCACTCGCGCTCGAATGGTTGGTCGACGTGCCCGCCATTCCCGCACCCACCATGCACATAATGAGCGCCACTCCGAGGTGCGCGAGCAAAGGTGAGCCGGAGTCAATGCTCCATTGGGTCACAGCAAACGCTGTTGCTGTTCATCGCAGTGCGGTTCAATGACTACGTCCTCCATGTTCGCCACTGCCGCCCTGCCACGAACTCCCGCCACCGTGGTAACCGCCGTAGCCTCCGCCGTGCCAGCCGCCATGTCCGCCGCCGTGCCAATGCCCGTTGCCGTGGTAGCAACACGGGCCGCTCCAACCTCCGCCCCAGAAGCCGATCGTGCCGTAAACCGGTGCATACGCGGGACCGTACGGATAAACGTAGTCAGGGTAATACGGTTGCGCATAGGCATAGTCGTATCCCGGCGCAACGACGCATCCGGTGAGACTCGCCACCATCGCCAACAAAGCCATTGGTCCAATGAGCTTGCTCACGATCTTCTCCTTCTATAGGAGTGAGAAAGGCCGCATGACTGCAAGTTCAGCACCATTTGTGTCCGCAGATTACGGCTCACGCGTGCCGCTGTTGCTTGCATATCGCTGTAACTGAGGCTTCAGCCAAGCCAGACAGGCATTCGGGCTGCCTTCTTTGCCGTTACCAGCTTAGCGCTCTGTAATAGTTAGTTAAAGTTACGGAATGCAACTTTAATTCGCGCCTGCTATTTTCCCCTCAGACAAATTTGCATTGAATCCAGATAGAGCCTGCGCGGAAGCTGGATGAAGAACGCATTCTCACCTTGCGCAGGCCGCGCCATGCGCAGCCTGCGAAAACCAGCCGTCAATGAAGCACGATCCACAGCCGGCTACCGCATCAGACTGGCGCGACGAGGGCGACGCCTATGCCGCTCGCGGTGAACTCGAAGCAGCGCTCGATCGTTTCGAATCCGCCCGCGCGCTCGATCCCGCCGACGCCTCCATTTACGACCGGCTCGGCGCGACGTTAGCCATGCTGAACCGTTTGCCCGAAGCAGTCTTCCGTTATCAGGAAGCCATCGCGCTCGACCCGCAGAACACCGATTTCCATCACGGCCTCGGCTGGACGTTCGAGCGGATGCATCGGCTCGAACGGGCGGTGGACTGCTATCGTCAGGCGGTTCGCCTGAACCCGAAAGCCGATGGTTCGCACAACAACATAGGCAACTGCTTGCAGGCACTTGGGCGTTTCGACGAGGCGCATGAAGCGTATCGCCGCGCGATCGAGACCGCGCCGCAGGTCCCGCTGTATTACCGCAACTTCGTGCAGTCCAAGCGCCTGAGCGCCGACGATCCGGTGTTCGTCGCGATGGAGCAGTTGGCCCGCAATGCGGCTTCGTTGACGCCGGCGAATCAGGCGGAGATTCACTTCGCATATGGTCAGGCGCTCTCCGATGTGGGCCGCGACGATGCGTCGTTCGAGCACTTCTTGCAGGGCAATGCGTTGCACCGCGCCGGCGTGCGTTATGACGAAGCCGCGTCGCTCAGTCTGTTTGCGCATCTGCCTGAACTGCTGAGCGCCGACGTGCTGGCGGCCAAACGCGGTCTTGGCGATCCATCGGCTGCGCCGATTTTTATCGTCGGCATGCCGCGCTCCGGTTCGACATTGATCGAACAGATTCTCGCAAGCCATCCGCAGGTATTCGGCGCCGGTGAGCGCGTGGAATTCGGCGAGGCGCTGGTGCGCTGCATCGCGCGCGATCGCGACGATCCGCTGCGAATCGATATCGAAGCATTGCAAGACGCCGGCGCGGCGCAACTCGGTGCGCTGGGCGCCGACTACCTGCATCGCATACATGCGGCGTTGCCGGAAATAGCGGCCGGTGTGCACAACGAAGCAGACAACGAAATGCAGCACTACACACGCTTCACCGACAAATATCCGTTCAATTTCATCAACGTCGGGTTGATCCACCTGGCGTTGCCGAACGCGCGCTTCATTCGTAGCAGCCGTTCGCCGCTGCAAACCTGCCTGTCGATTTTTTCGCGGATTTTTTATGACGTGCCGTTCAGCTACGACCTCGGCGAACTCGGCCGCTACTACCGTGCGTACGACGCGCTGATGGCGCATTGGCAACGCGTGCTGCCCGAAGGCGTGATGATCGAGGTCAAGTACGAAGACCTCGTCGAGGATCTGGAGGGCAATGTTCGTCGAATACTGGTGCACTGCGGGCTCGACTGGGACGAACGCTGTCTCGCGTTTCACCAGACCGAACGTCAGGTGAATACGGCAAGTGCGGCACAGGTGCGCCGGCCGATCTACAAAACGTCGGTGCAGCGGTGGCAGCCGCGGCAGGCGTTCCTGCAACCGCTGTTCGATGGCTTGGGACCGGCGCTGGCGGCCACCGATGGCTTCAGCCCGCACGAGCATGTGCCGCCCGGCTTCGACCTTGCAGACGTTGCAGCTGTGGCAACCAACCCGGAGCGCAAACCATGAGCCCAATCCACGGCGTTGTCGTATGGATGACCGGCTTGTCCGGTGCCGGCAAATCGACGCTGGCCGTCGCATTGCACGAGCGTCTCGCCGCGGCGGGCCAACGCTCGATCGTGCTCGACGGCGACGTGCTGCGGCGCGGCCTGAACGCCGACCTCGGCTACACGCGCGCGGACCGCGCTGAAAATCTGCGCCGGGTCGCACATGTCGCGGCGCTGCTCAAGCAGGAGGGCTTCGTCGTGATTGCCGCGGTGATCTCCCCTGAGCATCAGCATCGGCGCATGGCGCGCGAAATCGTCGGTGACGGTTTTATCGAAGCGTTCATCAACGCGCCATTGCAGGTGTGCGAAGCGCGTGATGTCAAAGGGCTCTACGCACGCGCCCGGCGCGGCGAAATCCCTGATTTCACCGGTATTTCCGGGCCGTTCGAAGCGCCGCTGTCACCCGACATCGCGATCGAAACCGACCGGGTCTCGCTCGATGAGGCCGTCGCCAACCTGCTCGCGCATCTGGCAGAGGCGGGCCACTTGCGTGACCTCCCAACGGAAGTGGCGGACCTGGCGCTCTGAGCGAAAAGCAGGTTGCACAAAACCGTACCGCTTTCCGGCTCGCAAATTTTCCACCCGGCGCGCGGCGTTTCGCTATCCTTTCGACTACTTGGGGACAGAAGGGTGATGCGTCGATGCCGACATTGTCGATCCGAAAAGTAAGGCCGAACGTCGAAGCGCTCGTTCTGGCGGCTGATCTTGCGGGCACATTTGTTTTCGCGGTCGAAGGCGCGCTCAGTGCGATGCGTGGCGGTCTCGATCTGTTGGGCGTGATGGTGATCTCGTTTGTCGCGGCGCTCGGCGGCGGCGTGATCCGCGATCTGTTGATCGGCGACACACCACCCAATGCGATACGCGACTGGCGCTATCCGGCGTTGACGTTCGCGACGGGTTGGCTCACGTTCATTTTTCATTCGGCGGCGCAGCAGTTTCCCGTCGGACTCGTCACGGTGCTCGACGCGGCCGGCCTCGCGCTATTTGCCGTCGCGGGCGTAGAGAAAGCGCTGCTGTTCGGGATTCGTCCGTTTGTCGCGATGCTGATGGGCGCCGTCACGGGCGTGGGTGGCGGTGTGATTCGCGATGTGCTGCTCGCGCGCGTGCCGCTCGTGCTGCACGCCGACATCTACGCGACCGCGGCTTTTGCGGGCGCGTTCGTCGTCGTGGCCGCGCGTCGCGCGGGCATGCCGCCGAGCCTCGCGGCATTGGCAGGCGGCGTGGCGTGCTTCGTGCTGCGCGTGCTCGCCGTGTCGTACGGCTGGCATCTGCCGAAGGCGTCGCTTGGCTGACGGCTATCAATCAGTCATGAGGGTGGCGAAGCGATCGGATCGACGCTGCCTGAACCCGTACCGTCTTACCGCAGCAAGCTGGCCGAATGATGCAAGGCGGGGTACACGCCGATGATGAATGCCGCATAGACCGCGGCCATCGTCACGCCGGCCGCTGTGCCCCACACATCGCGCGATGCCGCGCCTTGCCGGAAATGCACCGGCAGCCCGACCACCAGATAGCCGACCAGAAAGAACACGATGACGGCGCACACCGGCGACAGGTCGTGACCGATGAAATCCAGTAGAGCAATCAGACTGAAGTGAGGCATGGTCGAGGCGGCTGTGTCGCGTGCGAACGCTTGAAGAAACGTGCGCAGGATGCGGGATGTCAAACGAATTTAAGACCACGGTTTAGCGAGGGTCAAGACAAAGACCGTGTGAATTTGTACAAGCTTCAATTGCCTGCACAACAACTTTCATCCGGCTTTAACGTGCTTCCTTTCGCTTTCATGGCAACGCGCTCAGCGCTTGCGTAAGGGCTCGATCAGCGACGACAGGCCGTTGTGATCGATCTCATGCATCAGCGCCAGCAGCCGGCCGATTTCGCCGGGCGGGAAGCCTTGGCTTGCGAACCAGTTTAGATAGTGCCCGGGCAGATCCGCAATCAGGCGGCCTTTATATTTTCCGTAGGGCATCACGCGCGTGACCAGCAGTTCAAGGTGTTCGGGGTTCATCGCAGGTGTTTCGACGGAAATTTCGACGGAAAGGATCGGAATACTGGCGGAGACTCCGCCCGCTGCTGCAGCATTTTAGCTGCGCTGCAGGCATCGCGCCGGCGTGGTAACTTCAGCGCTTTCCGTTCACACAATCAACAGGACAAGTTCGATGGAATACCGCAGACTCGGCGACACAGATGTGCAGGTTAGCCTGATCGGTCTCGGCACCATGACGTGGGGCGAGCAGAACACCGAGCAGGACGCGCACGCGCAGATCGATTACGCGCTCGATCACGGCGTCAATCTGATCGACGCGGCTGAAATGTACCCGGTGCCGCCGCGTCCCGAGACGCAAGGCTCGACCGAGCGCTACATCGGCACGTGGCTCGCGCAGCATCGCAGCGCGCGCGAGAAGATCGTGCTCGCCACCAAGATCGCCGGGCCGGCGCGTCAACCGCATAATCCGCGCCATATTCGCGGCGCGGGCAACCAGTTCGATCGCAAGAATCTGACCGAAGCGCTGAACGATAGCCTCAAGCGTCTGCAAACGGATTACGTCGATCTGTACCAGTTGCACTGGCCGGATCGCAGCACGATGACGTTCGGCCGCCCCGTGTATCCGTGGGTCGACGATGCGTACACGGTGCCGATCGAAGAAACGCTGTCGGTGCTCGCCGAGTTCGTCAAGGAAGGCAAGGTGCGCCATATCGGCGTGTCGAACGAAACGCCGTGGGGTGTCGCGCAGTTTCTGCGCGCAACGGAAAAGCTCAATTTGCCGCGCATCGTCAGCATCCAGAATCCGTATAGCCTGCTGAACCGTACGTATGAAGCCGGTCTGTCGGAGTACGCGCATCGCGACAATATCGGCTTGCTTGCGTATTCACCGTTGGCCTTCGGCTGGCTGTCGGGCAAGTACGAAGGCGGCGCGCGTCCGGCGGGCGCCCGCATCTCGCTGTTCGAGCGTTTTCAACGCTACAGCAAGCCGCAAGCGATTCAGGCGACCACGCGTTACGTCGAACTGGCGAGGCGCCATGGCTTGTCGCCCGCGCAGTTCGCGCTGGCCTTCGTCAACAGCCGGCCGTTCCTGACCAGCAATCTGATCGGCGCGACCTCGCTCGACCAGTTGAAGGAAAACATCGGCAGCGCCGAAGTGAAACTCTCGCCGGAAGTGCTCGCGGAAATTGATGCGCTGCATGAGTTGCAGCCGAATCCGGCGCCGTGATGCAGTTGATTTGACGTCGAGTTGCCCCGGCTTCGATGCCGGGGCAGCGATGTGGTTTGATTCAGTCAAGCAGGCTTTAACCGCGCTCAGCGGATTGTCAATGTCGAGCGCACCGCATGCAGCGCCAGCAAACTCACTACGGCGCAGAACATCAGATAGAAGCCCGGCGCCAGCTTGTTGCCGCTCGCGTCGATCAGCCACGTGATCACGAACGGCGCAAAGCCGCCGAACACCGTTACGCCGATGTTGTAGCTGACCGCGAGACCGGTCGCGCGCGTCTGCGTCGGGAATATCTCCGACATCAACGCGGGCAGCGCGCCGAAATACGTCGCCTTCAATACGCCGATCCAGATCAGTGCGAGGAGCATCGTCGAGAACGACGGATGCGCGTTCATGTACATGAAGGTCGGATAGACCGTCACCAGCATCAGCACGGCGGCTGCCGCCATGATGCGGATGCGTCCCACGCTATCGGACCAGTGGCCGGCGAATGGCGTCAGCACCGTCAGCACGACGCCGGTCGCGAGCGTCGCCGCGAAACCAGTCGAGGCGGGCAGATGCAGTTGCTTGATCGCGTAGGTCGGCATGTACAGAATCATGTAGTTGGCTGCCGTCGAGATCACCAGCGAGCCGACCGCGAGCAGCATAGGGACCTTCTGCGTGGCGAACAGATCGCGCAGCGGCGTGTGGGTTTTCGGCTCGTTGCCGAACTCGGCGCCTTCGTCCACATAGCGGCGAATATAGAAGCCGACCGGACCGATCGCGAGACCGAAGAAGAACGGAATGCGCCATCCCCAGGATTCGAGTTGAGCAGTCGTTAGCTGGCTCGTCAGTAACGCGCCGAAACCGGATGCGAGCAGCGTCGCGAGGCCCTGGCTCGCGAACTGCCAGCTACCCATGAAGCCGCGCCGCTCAGGCGCATGCTCGACCAGAAACGCGGTCGAAGCGCCAAATTCGCCGCCCGCCGAGAACCCCTGAATCAGACGCGACAGCAAGATGCCGACCGGCGCCCACAAGCCGATCGCCGCGTATGAGGGCATCACCGCGATCGTCAAGGTGCCGATCATCATCAGCCCGATCGACAGCAGCAGCGATGCCTTGCGTCCGGCGCGGTCCGCGAGCGACCCGAGTACGAGCCCGCCGAGCGGCCGGATCAGGTACGAGATGCCGAAAGTGCCGAGCGTGAGCATCAGCGACATCGCTTCGGTACTCGCGGGGAAGAACAGCTTCGCGATCGTGACCGCAAAAAAACCGTAGACGACGAGGTCGAACCATTCGAGCGCATTGCCGATCGACGCCGCGAGAATGATGCGATGAACCTTCGCGGCGGACGGCCGCGCGGCGTTGACTTGCAAGGTAGACGTGCTGCTCATGGGCGTGCCTCGTGGCGGATGCGGATGATGGCGTGCTGCGTTCGATCGTTCGGTGTTGCTCAGGCTGCCGCGCGCGGCGAGTTTTCGCCGAGATCCCAGAAGAGCCCTGCCATGATCTGCAGACCTTCGCGCACGACCGGTCCGAGCAGATGTTCGTTCGGCGCGTGCTGCGAGCACGCCGGATACGAATGCGGCACCCAGATGGTCGGCAGGCCGAGCGTGTCGGCGAACACTTCGTTCGGCAGCGTGCCGCCGAGATTCGGCAGCACCGCCGTTTTCTTGCCGGTGGTGTGTTCGAGCGAAGCGATTGCCCACGTGACCCACGGATCGTCGGGATTCAGACGCGTGGCCGGCGCGCCGCGCTCGACACTGATCTCGACCAGCGAAAAACCGTGCGCGTCCAGATACGTGCGCAGATGCTGTTCGAGTTTTTCCCAATCGGTGCCGACCACGAAACGCAACTGGCAATGCGCGAATGCCGACGACGGGATCGCGTTGACCGGGTTCTCGGGGTTGCCCGCCTTGAAGGCCAGCACTTCGAAACTGTTCCAGCCGAACACGCGTTCGGCCGGCGTCAGGCCGGGCTCGCCCCAGTGGTCGTCGACGGCGGGATCGCCCGGGCCGCCGCCCACCGTGATATCGGCCAGCGCGCGGCGCACCGCTTCGGGAAGCGGCGGCGGCCGCAAGCCGTCGACGGCGATCACGCCGCGCGCGTCGACCAGACTCGCGAGCGCGTTCGCGAGCACCGTGGCGGGGTTGCGCAGCAGGCCGCCCCAGTTGCCCGAGTGATGCGCGCCGTCGCGCAGGTTCAGCGAGAGTTTGAAGTTCACCGAGCCGCGCGAGCCGAGGAACACCGTGGGGCGGCGCGCGGCGAGGCGTGGGCCGTCGGAGGCGATCAGCACGTCGGCGGCCAGTTCCTCTCGGTACGTCCGGCAGATCGCATCGAGCCCCGGCGAGCCGGCTTCCTCGCCCATCTCGATCAGCAGTTTCGCGTTGAAGCCGAGCTTGCCGCCGCGCGCGGCCAGCACGCTGGCCAGCGCGGCGAGGTTGATGCTGTGCTGGCCTTTGTTATCGGCGGTGCCGCGGCCATACCAGCGCTCGCCTTCGACGGTCACGGCCCACGGCGTCAACGGCTCGCGCCATTGGCTGTCGTAGCCGCGCACCACGTCGCCGTGGCCGTAGATCAGCACGGTCGGCAGGTGGTCGGCTTCGTGACGGGTGGCGATCAGGAACGGCCCGAAGCCGTCGGTCGGGTTATCGACGATTTGTGTGCCGAAGCCGAGCCGCTGCGCTTCGGGAACGATTTCGCCGGTCAGATACGAGAGCAGGGTGGCGGCGCGTTCCGTTTCCTGGCTCTCGGTACGAAAGCCGACGCGACGGTTGAGGACGTCGAGAAAGGCGCCCGATTCGAAATGGTGTGTCGCGTGCTCGATGGCCTGGTCGCGGCTCATGAATGTCTCCGGTGTGGGGTGCGGATCCGACGCGCGGGGGTGCAGTGCGTGGGATGCATTGCCGGTAGCGGTCAGGGTGGAATCGATTCTAGGAGGCCGTTTTTTTTGTCACAATGATCGTCTTTCGAAACTTGCGTTGCCGAAAAGGCAAAGCTCAACGCGCTCGTGCAGCGGCACAAGCAGGGGCGCATCAGGTCGCATGAGGCACGTCCCATGGCACTTTCGCTACACGGCATTGCATTGCGCTATTTCGTCGAAGTCGCGCGCACGGGATCGATCAGCGATGCATCCGCGCGGCTGCATGTGGCTGTCTCCGCGATTAGCCGGCAGATTGCCCGGCTTGAAAGCGAGCTCGGCGCGGCGCTGTTCGAACGACGGCCGCGCGGCATGGCGCTCTCGGAAGCCGGTGAACGTCTGCTCGCCTACGCGCAGCGCAGCCTGCTCGAGGCCGAGCATGTGATGAAGGAGATCGGCGGCCTCGAGGCTCTGCACGGGAGCATGATCAAGATCGCCAGCTCGGAGGGTTTCGCCGCGGACTTCCTGCCTGGCGCGATGGCGGGCTTCCGGCGCAGCTATCCGGGGATCGACTTCACGCTCTCCGTGATGTCGCCGGGCGAGGCGACCCGCCGGGTGCGCGACGGCGACGCCGATCTCGCGCTGACCTTCAGCCTCGCGCCGGAAAAAGGCGTCAAAGTCGAGCACACCGAACGGGCACCGGTGCTGGCGCTGCTGCGCGCCGATCATCCGCTGGCCACGCGCGCGAAGGTGTCGCTCGCCGAGTTGCGGCGCTATCCATTGGTGCTGCCCGAACCGGGCACGACGATCCGCCAGTTGATCGACATCACTTGCGCGCTTGAAGGCGTGCTGCTGGAACCTGACATCATCTGTAACAACAGCGGCGCGATGTACCGTTACGCGCAGAAGTCCGGCGCGATCATGTTCACGGGTTTGCTGTCGGTGCGTGATCGTTACACGGGCGACGGTTTCGTCGTGATTCCACTGACGCATCCACAGATGCGCCAGCGCAGCATTCAGGTGCAGACGATGGCCGGGCGCGAGCTGCCGCCGTCGGTCAGAGCTTTTCGCGACCATTTGATCGCGGAGATCGGCGGACCGAGGCCGGCGGACGCCACGACGCCGAAGCCGGCTCGAAGGCGTGGGAAAGGCTGATCTTTAGCGCGGATGGGGGCGTTTGAAGCGCTGGGCGGGCGGCGCGGCGAGTTGACGGGGCAATTAAAGGCTTGGCTACGGGCGGCGGATTGAAAGGCAAATCTCCCTGCCGGACGGCGAATCACGACCTAAACTGTGGTGACGGGGGCGGGCTGTATGACTTGACTGCGCGGGTTGTGATGCTGCGACGCACACAAATGACACCAGTGGTACGATTCAGCCCGAAAAATGGAGAGAGGTACGCGGTGAATACGGCGTGCCGTCCACAACAGAGCGATAGGACTCAGGAAATCGAATGGCGCAACAAAAAACAAACCCAAAACTTGAGCAGGCGCTGACGCGCGGGGACCTTGCAATTCGCCAGGCGAATTCGGCGCGGGCGACTGCGCTGTTGCGTGCGTTGGGCAAGATGATCGTGGAGGCGTCGGCGACGATCGGCGTGGAAGCGTTCACGCTGATTCCTGACGGCGACAAGATTTACGATCCCGCCGATGGACTGTGGCCACAGGAATTGCAGGTTTCGCTCGACGGTCCTGTCGAGGAGGCTGATCCTGACGAAGTTCGCACGGTGAGGTTGATTGCCGATGATCCTGCCACGGTGTTCAGGGTTGAATGGCAACGGGCCGATGGGAAGATCGGACGTCAGGATGGGGGGCCGTTTGCAACGGTGGCCTTTATTTCTGATGTGGATATTCCCTGGACGGATGACGAAGATTAAATTTGCGCGTAGCGTGTTGATTTGCGCGTAGTGGCTGATTGGGGTGTTGTTGGCTTTTGGTTTTGTTTTTTTGCCTACGCGGCGCTCTGGTTGTTATGCCTGCGGCGTTGCCTTTCCTTGCTTTGATATTGGTTTATTAGCGTTCCCCCTGTGCGGGGGGCACCTACTTTTCTTTGCCTGCCGCAAAGAAAAGTAGGCAAAAGAAAGCGGCTTTACACCGCTAGTTCTTAAGCAGGTCCCCTGGCTTGGAGGAGGCAGTGGAGCATCTGGAATCGGTGTTCCCGCACACTCCGCGCTGGTGACAAGGCCGTCATTCTTCCGGCGGCGCTTCGCGCGCCGTATCGGTACTTCATCAAACCGCCTGGCGGTTTGGGCGCCTCGCCGAGGCGAAGCCGATGGCTCCCATCGCGCAGAGAATTACCCACTGGTTTCCCAGGCAGACCCGTTCGCGACGCACGGGTGCGGAGTGGAAAGCATGATGCAGGAAGCGCGTATCCGCGCCCGGTGTTGAGAAGCACCGCTCGGCACGCGCAGCGCCGCCGGAAGAATGACTGCCTTGTCACCAGGGCTAAATGTGCGAGAGCACAGATTCCAGATGTTTCACTACCTCCTCCAAGCCAGGGGACCCGCTTAAGCGTTAGACAGTATGACTCCCGTGAGGCAAGGGCTGGCCTGCCGTGAGGAATCAAACGCGGGTTAGCATTGCTACCAGAGCCGCACGGTGCGGACGGGCCGCACCCGGCGAATTCCGGCACGGAGGCCAGCATGGAACACGATAGCACGCTGTACGTCGGTTGCGACGTTCACAAGGATTCGATCACAGTTGCCTATGCACTCGATGCGGGCGAGGTTGAACTGCTCGGCAAGACCGGTACGAGGCAGGCCGATATCGATCGCCTGTGCAAGCGCCTGCAGTCAAAGGCGCCACGCATCCGGTTCGTCTACGAGGCAGGCCCGTGCGGCTACGGGCTTTACCGTCAACTCGTGAACAAGGGTTTCGACTGCATGGTGTGCGCGCCATCGCTGATCCCCAAAAAACCAGGCGAGCGGGTCAAGACCGATCGGCGTGATGCGTTCAAGCTGGTACGTTCACTGCGCGCTGGCGACCTGTCAGCGGTATACGTGCCCGGCGTGGGCGACGAAGCGTTCCGCGATCTGGCGCGTACCTGGGTCAGCGCCAAAGATGATCTGAAGCGTGCACGGCAACGGCTGAAGGCTTTCCTGCTCTCGCATGGGGTGCGCTATACAGGCCGCGCCGACTGGGGACCGGCGCACCAGCGCTGGCTGGGCGCGCATGCATTCGACAGTGCATGGCAGCAGCTGGCGTTCGAGGAACATCGGCGCACCATCGAGGACCGCCTCGCGCAATGCGCGCGACTGGAGGCCGCGTTGCGCGAAGCGGTCCCCAACTGGCGCTTCTATCCGGCCGTGCTGGGCCTGCAGACCATGCGCGGCGTGCAGTTCACCACGGCGGTGGGCATGCTCGCGGAGCTGGGTGACCTGTCGCGTTTTGCCCATCCGCGCCAGCTGATGGCCTGGCTGGGCGTGACGCCCTCGGAACACTCGTCAGGCGAGAAGCGCCGGCAGGGCAGTATCACGAAGAACGGCAACAGCTACGCGAGAAAGCTGCTCGTCGAAGCGGCCTGGAGCTACCGGCATACGGCCCGTGTCAGTCCCGACATCCAGCGCCGCCACGAAGGCATCCCCAAGCCGATCGTGGATCGCGCCTGGGACGCACAGGTGCGGCTGTGCCGACGCTATCGCAAGCTCATCGCGCGCGGCAAGCAGAAGAACATCGCGGTGGTCGCGGTTGCCCGCGAACTGGCAGGTTTTATCTGGGACGTCAGCCGGCTCGCGATGTCGCTGGCCGTACCGCACGAGGTGCGCCTGGCATGATGCAACATCCAGCCCCGTTGCCCCAACCTGACACTGGAGGAGTTTCCTGAAGGCGGCGTAGCCCGGCACACGAGTAACCCGCGACACCGCTACGCAACGGATTGCATCCGACTTGCGGCTTTAGATTGCGGCAGGCTCATTGGGCGGACCTCTGTAATGCGGTACCCAACCCGCGGATATCAGCGTGATCCACCGTCGAGATGTACTGCTACGTCGCCCTCAGGAAATTCAGACAATATGAATTTGAGAAACCGAAAAACCGATCCCGATTGACACCGGGAGTCATATCAGCGGTTTGAGCCGCTTTCTTTTGCCTACTTTTCTTTGCGGCAGGCAAAGAAAAGTAGGTGCCCCCCGCACAGGGGGAACGCTAATAAACCAAAAAGAAAGCAAGGAAAGGCCAACGCCGCAGGCACACACCCATAGCGCCGCGTAGGCAAAAAAAAGAAGCCTATTTCATCATCCTTCTTCGAAACAAAACAGCAGAAACAAGAAACCCACCGACAACATAAGCAACCAGCACAGCAACGTGCAAAACAGCCTCCTGAAGAGGCCGCCCAAGCATAGCGGGGCGAATAAGCTCGACAGCATGCGCCAGCGGCAGGACCTGAGTCACTCCCCGCGCCGCAGCGGGCAACTGTGCGATAGGAAAGAAAACCCCAGACAACAGCAACATCGGCGTCAACACCAACGTCTGATAAAACATAAAAAAATCATATGACGGCGCCAACGCCGTCACCACCATCGCGATACTCGCGAACGCGAGACCGGTCAGCACGATCACCGGCAACGCCAGCAACATCGACGGAAAACTCGCGTACCCCAACGCTCCCGCGACCAGCATGATCGCGACCCCCGACAACATCGATTTGCTGCCGGCCCACATCACTTCGCCCAGCACAATGTCGCCGAGCGTCAGCGGCGTATGCATGATCGCTTCCCACGTGCGCTGCACATGCATCCGCGAAAAGCCGGAATACATCGACTCGAAACTCGCCGACATCATCACGCTCGATGCCACCGTGCCCGCCGCCAGAAACGCAATGTACGACACGCCGTCGACGTGCCCAACCATTAGCCCGAGCCCGAAACCCAAACCAAACAGGTAGATCATCGGATCGGCAAGATTGCCGAACATCGAAGCAATCGCGAGCTTCCTCCACACAAGATAGTTGCGGCGCCATACCGCGATCCAGTTAACGGCGTTCGCGGGCAAAGCGGCAAAAGGTTCCTGTTTCGACGGCGTATCGTCAGGCCTGTCGTAAGCGCGTGCGTCCATTGCTTGTCTCTTGCAGTGTCTTTATAGCTATAAGCGGTAGGCGGCCAGCGCCGGGCACGGCCAGCATCAGTCCATCAGTCCTGCATCTCGCGGCCGGTCAGCCGCAGGAACACGTCCTCCAGATTCGCCGGACGATGCAGATAGCGCAGACCGGCCCGCTCCTTCAGGCGTGCGAGCACCGGTTGCACGTCGTTCACGTAGCAGAACAGCGTCTCGCCACTAATCTCGGTTCGCTCGACCAGCGGCGCCAACTCGTCGCGCAACGCAACCGGATCGGGGCCGAAGATCTCAATCACGTCGCAGCCGATCTCGGATGCGATCAGCTCGCTCGGCGCACCTTCGGCTATCTTGCGTCCTTCCTCGATCACACACAAACGGTGGCAGAGCCGTTCGGCTTCCTCCATGAAGTGCGTAGTCAACAGAATGGTTTTGCCGCGCGCGAGCAGCGAACGCAGCCGTTCCCAGATCAGATGGCGCGCTTGCGGATCGAGCCCGGTGGTCGGCTCGTCCATGATCAGCACGTCGGGATCGTTGACGAGCGCGCGCGCTAGCGTGAGCCGCCGCTTCATGCCGCCCGATAGTTCGCTCACGCGCGCGTCCGCCTTGTTCTCCAGACGGGCGAATTCGAGCAGCAACGGTACCATCGCGCGGCATTGCGCGGCGCTCAGGCCAAAATAACGGCCGAACACGAGCAGGTTTTCGCGTACCGTGAAATCGGGATCGAGATTGTCGAACTGCGGCACTACGCCGACGCGCGCTCGCGCCACCCGCGCGCGGCCGGGGATCGGCTCGCCGCACAAGCGGATCGTGCCGGCATCCGGGGCGGCAATGCCGAGCAGCATGCGCAGCGTGGTGGTCTTGCCCGCGCCGTTCGGTCCAAGCAGACCGAAACATTCGCCAGCGTTCACATGAAACGACAGTCCATCGACGACCGTCTTTTCGCCGTAGCTTTTTTTGACATGGTGGAATTCAATGGCGGCTTCAGACATGGATCGAACGAGGCTCCGGGAAAAGACGCGAATGGCCGGTAAGGCCGCTCATTCTATGGCATCGGCGGCCTGGCGTTTGCGGCCACCGGGCCGCCCGTACGCCTTTTCTTGCGCTGCGGCATAGCCTCGCATCTCCTTGGGGCGCACTTAGCGTTTTCCATCCCTTGCAACCTGAATTGCGGCGCACCATGATTCATTTATGACCGCGTTTCCCGCGGTACGGGAGAAAACCATGGCGAGCTACCAAAAAATCCTACTCTGCTACGACGGCTCGCGCGAAGGCCGTAAAGCGCTGCGTTGTGGCGCCGATCTGGCGCTGGACCTGAAGGCGGAAACGCATCTGTTGTCGGTTGTCGACATGCGTTCGAGCATTGCACAAAGCGCGGGCCTGCTCACCGACGTGGCCTGCGGCAGCTTCGAGAAAACTGCTCGTGACATCCTTCAGGAAGGGGTGGACTGGCTCACCGAGCGCGGCGTCAGCGCGCAAGGACATTTTGCGTTCGGTCATCCCATCGACGAGATTGCCAATCTCGCCAACGAACTGCATGTCGACCTGGTGGTGGTCGGCCACCGTTGCCGCACTGGCCTGTCGCGCTGGTGGATGGGCGCAGGGAATACGCCGCTGCTCGACCGGGTCTCCTGCAGCATTCTGGTGGCGTGTTCGTCCGCGCAGGAACAGCAGCAAGCGGCGGCTTGACGGCAGCATCATGAACCGCGTCGGCCGAACGATCAGTCGTTCAGGTCGACCGCGGCCAGCTTCCATGTGAACAAACCTTCGCGCCGCAAGATCGCGGCGTAGCGCGCGTCGCCCGCGCCGTGCTGATACCTGATGACGAATTCGTTGATGCCGCGATAGCCAGCCGTGGTTTGCGGCGGTTGCGGCGGCGTGGCGCTGTTGGTTGCGTTGTTAGCCGTGCCATTGGCGGTACTGCTTTCGGCAGAGGGCGTCGGCGCAGTGGCGCCCGGTGCGTTTTTCGCGGTAGGCGGTGCAGGCGGCCGTTCGCCCGGTTCGCCACGCGGCGGCATGCCGTTCAGCAATGCAGCAACGCCGTCCGGTGTCGCATACGCGTCCACTAGCGGACCGATCAGCGCAACGCCGATCATCGCGCCGATCGCGGCGAATGGGTTGCCGTTGCCATGTGCGTCGAGCCGGCGTGTCAGCAAGCCGGTGACCTGCTGCTTCAGGCTCTCGCGCAACGCTGGAAAGTCGACATACTGATTGACGGTTTCCGTATCGCGCGCGTCCGCCGCGCGTTTCAGATTGTTCAGCGCGATATACGGCGACGCGTAGCCGAATCCCAGTGCGGCCACCACCACAATCACAATCAGAACAACGATCAGCGGCCGTGTGGCGCTGCGTTTGGTGCGTGTCGAAACTGCCATCGAGTGGAGCTCTCTATCAAGGGTGGTCTAACGTGGACCGCGGCCACACGAAAACGATCCCACGCGATGCAATATCTGAAGAGGTGCGAGCGGGGCAACCGAAGGGCAACCGTGGGCCAACCGCAGGGCAACCACGCTCGCGCCCGACACCTCATTACTCGAACACCGCGCCGTGCACATTGGCTTCTTCAGCGATGCAGCGATCGATCATCCGGCACACGGCGTCTATCGTGCCGACCATGATCAACCGCGACGGCCCGTGATAGACGCGCACCGGCGCGCGCCGCGCCGGCTCGGCCGTATTCAGCCCCGAATTCAACGACACGCGAGCGAAAGCCGGCAACGACGACGGCAAGCTCGACGCGCGCGATGCGGGTTCGTCGAATAGCGATGGAGAGCTGGCCGTGGACGCCTCGATCAGCGAACAGGGCACCAGCTTGCGCAGATGGCGCAAACGACCGAACTGGCGAAAAGGCAGCAGGCGGGCAAGGCGTTCCATGAGTCTCTCCAGGCGATTCAACGTAGGGGCAGCGACGCGTTGGCGTCGGACAAGCGTTGGTAGAAGCAGGCGCTCAGAACTCGCCGGGGCGGATCAGCCCAACAGCGATGCCTTCCAGCGCGAAATCCGCACTGCCGGTCTGAACGAAGATGTTTTCGTAGTCGGGGTTCTCGGCGATCAGCTCGATGCCGTTCGGCCGGCGCTTCAAGCGCTTGACCGTCACGTCGTCGCCTAGGCGCGCGATGATGATCTGGCCGTCTTTCGCTTCGCTCTTCTTTTGCACCGCCAGCAGGTCGCCGTCGAAGATGCCGGCGTCACGCATTGACAGGCCGCGAACTTTCAGCAGGTAGTCCGGCTTGCTTGAGAACAGCGCCGGGTCGCACGCATAGTGCTGCGAGATATGTTCCTGCGCGAGGATCGGGCTACCGGCCGCGACCCGGCCGATCAGCGGCAGCGACAGTTGCATGATGCTGGCGTGCGGCAGCGTGAACTGATGCGGCGAATCTTCGGGGCCCGCCAGCAGACGGATGCCGCGCGACGCTCCCGCCGCGAGTTCGATCACACCCTTGCGGGCCAGGGCCCGCAGGTGTTCTTCGGCCGAGTTGGCCGAACTGAAGCCCAGCTCGGCGGCGATTTCCGCGCGGGTGGGAGGGAAGCCGGTGCGTTCGATGGCCCGGCGAATCAGATCGAAAACCTGCTGCTGTCGTGCGGTGAGTTTGGTCATGGCGCCACTGTATGTATGAACAGGTGACTGTATTTTTATACAGTATTCGGCGCAATTCAAGCTTTACTTTAAGTTCGTCGGCTGGTGTGGCGTTCCTGCGCCGCAGAAGGACGTTCCAACACCTGTTTTCGTGCCGCAACGCCTTATCCAGCTGTCATTACCACTTTTGCGTATTAAAAAATGAAGAAACATTATTTTTAATGATGAAAGCCCTTCGATAGACTGGCCTCCGAGTTGGCGCTCATGTGCACGTGACCGCGACGCAAAACAACACCACACGCTGTTTCAGCGGACTACAACGCGGAGAAAGTTGGCATGAACCATCAGGGCACGGGGCTGGCAGGCAAGACCGGAAAACTCATCGCGGCGCTCGCGTTCGGCGCGGCAACGGCTGTCGGCGTGATGGCGCAGGCGCACGCCGCCGACACGACGCTGCTGAACGTGTCGTACGACCCGACGCGCGAACTGTATCAGGACGTCAATCAGGCATTCGGCAAGGAGTGGAAGACGAAGACGGGCGAGTCGATCACCTTCAAGCAGTCGCACGGCGGTTCGGGCGCTCAGGCGCGTTCGGTGCTCGACGGTTTGCAAGCGGACGTCGTGACGCTGGCGCTGGCCTACGACATCGATGCGCTGGCCAATAAGGGTTTGCTGGACAAGGGTTGGCAAAAGCGTTTGCCGGATAACGCGTCGCCGTACACGTCGACGATCGTATTCCTCGTGCGCAAGGGCAACCCGAAGCACATCAAGGACTGGGACGATCTGACCAGGCCGGGCGTGTCGATCGTTACGCCGAATCCGAAGACTTCAGGCGGCGCGCGCTGGAACTATCTGGCTGCATGGGCATATGCCGAACATCAGCCGGGCGGCAACGACCAGAAGGCCAGGGAATTCGTCGGTAAGCTCTATAAGAATGCCGGCGTACTGGATTCGGGTGCGCGCGGCGCGACTACCAGCTTCGTGCAACGGGGCATCGGCGACGTGCTGATCGCGTGGGAAAACGAAGCGTTCCTGTCGCTGAAGGAATTCGGTCCGGACAAGTTTGAGATCGTCGTGCCGTCGGTGAGCATTCTGGCCGAGCCGCCGGTTGCGGTGGTGGACAAGGTGGTCGACAAGCACGGCACGCGCAAGCTGGCCGAAGCGTATCTGAACTTCCTGTATAGCGAGCAGGGTCAGGAAATCGCCGCGAAAAACTTCTACCGTCCACGTTCGAACAAGGTGCCGGCCGAGCTGACCGCAAAGTTTCCGAAGCTGAAGCTGTACACGGTGGACGACTCGTTCGGCGGCTGGGCGAATGCGCAGAAGACGCATTTTGCAGACGGTGGCGTGTTCGATTCGATTTACCAGCCGCAGTAAGACTGTCGATGCCTGAACCGGCATAGGCGGACAGACGCGGTAACCACTCGCCAAAAAGCGCGCCCGGCTGGCGCGCTTTTTGGCCAGCCAGAAGACAAAAAAAGCCGCGCGCATCAACCCTGAAAGAGTATCCAGCATGACGACGCTGACCTTCCGAAAACCGAGCGCCTTGCCCGGTTTTGGCCTGACACTCGGCATCACGGTGGCTTATTTGAGCCTCGTGGTGCTGATTCCGCTTGCGGCTACTTTTCTCAAGACGGCGACGCTCGACTGGAGTCAGTTCGTGCGCGCGGTAAGTTCGCCGCGCGTGCTCGCGTCGTATCGGCTGACGTTCTTCTCGGCGCTCGGCGGCGCATTGATCAATGCGGTGTTCGGCTTCCTGGTGGCGTGGGTGCTGGTGCGCTACACGTTCCCGTTCAAACGGCTCGTCGACGCGGTGGTCGATCTGCCGTTCGCGCTGCCGACATCCGTGGCCGGTATTTCGCTTGCGGCGGTGTACGCGGGCAACGGCTGGATCGGGCAGTTTCTCGAACCGCTCGGCATCAAGGTCGCTTTTACGCCGGCCGGCGTGCTGATCGCGTTGACCTTCATCGGTTTGCCGTTCGTCGTGCGGACCGTGCAGCCGGTGCTCGAAGAGTTCGAGCGCGAGCAGGAAGAAGCCGCCGCGTGTCTCGGCGCGTCGCGTTGGCTGACGTTCCGGCGCGTGGTGCTGCCGGCGGTGTTTCCGGCTTTGCTGACCGGCTTCGCATTGGCGTTCGCGCGCGCGCTCGGCGAGTACGGCTCGGTGATCTTTATCGCCGGTAACGTGCCGATGAAGTCGGAAATCACGTCGCTGCTGATCATCACCAAGCTCGAACAATACGACTACGCCGGCGCCACTGCATTGGCGGTCGTCATGCTGGTCGTGTCGTTCCTGATGCTGTTGTTCATCAATACATTGCAGTGGTATTTGCAGCGGCGCACGGGCCGCGGCGGGGCGGGCCCGGCGCCTGCCGCCGCGAGCGTCGCGGTGAACGGTCCAGTGAGCGGCGGAGGTGTGCAATGAGCCGCGATACTGTCGATGCCGTAGCGATCGCCGCTGCGCCGCGCGCGCCGCTCAACGTGGCTCGCCGTCCCGATCCGGTGACCGAGCCGCCTGTCGTGCGCTGGATTCTGACCGGCATCGCGTTGCTGTTTCTCGCGCTGTTTCTGGTCGTGCCGCTGGTCGCTGTGTTCTATCAGGCGTTGAACAAGGGCGTCGGCTTCTATCTGGAATCGCTCGCCGATCCGGATGCGCTCTCGGCGATCAAGCTCACCGTGATTACCGCCGCGATCGCCGTGCCGCTGAATCTGGTGTTCGGCCTGGCCGCCTCATGGTGTATCGCCAAGTTCGAATTTCGCGGCAAGGCGCTCCTGACCACGCTGATCGATCTGCCGTTTTCGGTCTCGCCGGTGATCTCCGGTTTGATCTACGTGCTGATGTTCGGCGCGCAAGGCTGGTTCGGGCCATGGCTGCAAGCGCACAACGTTCAGATCATCTTCGCCGTGCCCGGCATCGTGCTGGCGACGATCTTCGTCACATTCCCGTTCGTCGCGCGCGAACTGATTCCGTTGATGCAGGCGCAAGGCAACGACGAAGAAGAGGCCGCGCACGTGCTCGGCGCATCGGGCTGGCAGATATTTCGCCGCGTCACGCTGCCGAACGTCAAATGGGGCCTGCTGTACGGCGTGATTCTGTGTAACGCGCGGGCGATGGGCGAGTTCGGCGCCGTGTCGGTTGTGTCCGGTCACATTCGCGGACAAACCGACACAATGCCGCTGCACGTCGAAATTCTCTACAACGAATACAACTTCTCGGCGGCGTTCGCCGTGGCGTCGGTGCTGGCCTTGCTCGCACTCGTGACGCTCGGTCTGAAGCTGCTCGCCGAACGCCATATGTCGGCGGAACTGTCGGACGCGCGCGATGTGCCCGCGTACGCAGGTCCGGTCACGCAGCCCTCGTCGTCGCCCTCGTCGCCCTCGTCGGCATCATCTTCCGTGAATACGGCGAAGGCGTTGCATCGGCATCCGGTCAAGCAAGGAGATCTGTAATGGGTATCACCGTTCGTAACCTGCAAAAGCGCTTTGGCGATTTCGTCGCGCTCGATAACGTTTCGCTCGACTTCCCGCCGGGCGAACTGGTCGCGCTGCTCGGGCCGTCGGGCTGTGGCAAGACGACCTTGCTGCGTGTGATCGCCGGACTCGAATACGCGGACGACGGCCAGGTCGTGCTGCAAGGCCAGGACGTCGCGACGGTCGGTGCGCGCGAGCGCGAAGTGGGTTTCGTGTTCCAGCATTACGCGCTGTTCCGTCATATGACGGTGTTCGAGAACGTCGCGTTCGGCCTGCGCGTGAAGCCGCGTAAGGAGAGGCCCTCGGAAGCGGTGATTCGCGAGAAGGTGCATGAACTGCTGAAGCTCGTGCAGCTCGATTGGCTCGCGCAACGCTATCCGTCGGAACTGTCGGGCGGTCAGCGGCAGCGGATCGCATTGGCGCGCGCGCTGGCCGTCGAACCGAAGGTGCTGCTGCTCGACGAACCGTTCGGCGCACTGGATGCGAAGGTCCGCAAGGAACTGCGCAGCTGGCTGCGGCGTCTGCATGACGATCTGCATATCTCGACGATCTTCGTCACGCACGATCAGGAAGAAGCGCTCGAAGTGGCCGATCGGATCGTCGTGCTCAATCACGGGCACGTGGAGCAGGTCGGCAGTCCGCAAGACGTGTACGACCATCCGCAGACCTCGTTCGTCTACGAGTTTCTCGGCGCGGCGAACCGGCTGCATGGCAAGGTCGATTCGAGCGGCTTCGTGGTGGACGGCGCGGCGCTGCCGGTTGCGATCAAGGTTGATTTCAGCGGCCCGGCGTTCGCCTATGTGCGTCCGCACGATCTGCAGTTGTATCCGCAGGCAGCGGGCCATCGCGAAGGCATCGTCGTCGACGTGCGGCGCGTGGTGACGCTCGGCGGCTCGGTGCGCGTCGAACTCGCGGGCCGCGAAGGCAATGTGCTCGAAGCGGAACTCGATCGCGAAGCGTGGCGCGATCTGCAACTGGCGATCGGCGATGGCGTCACCGCGGTGCCGCGTGCGTTGCGCGTTTTCCCTGCGCAATGAGCCCAATGAGTCGGATCGCCTTAAAAACCCATTCAAATAACCTAACTCTGGCTGAACCGGAGACATACAAATGAACTTCCAGCAATTGCGCTTCGTGCGCGAGGCCGTGCGTCAGAACATGAATCTGACTGAGGTGGCGAACGTGTTGTACACGTCGCAGTCGGGCGTATCGAAACAGATCAAGGATCTCGAAGACGAACTCGGCGTCGATATTTTCATCCGGCGCGGCAAGCGTCTGACGGGGCTCACCGAGCCGGGCAAAGCGGTGCATCAATTGATCGAGCGGATGCTGCTCGACGCGGAGAATCTGCGCCGCGTCGCGCGCCAATACGCCGATCAGGACAGCGGCCACCTGGTCGTGGCGACGACGCACACGCAGGCGCGTTACGCGCTGCCGAAGGTGATCCGCCAGTTCACCGAGGTGTTTCCGAAGGTGCATTTGGCGCTGCGCCAGGGCAGCCCGCAGCAGATCGCGCAGATGATTATCAACGGCGAAGCGGACATCGGCATTTCGACCGAAGCGCTCGACCGTTTCCCGGATATCGTCACGTTCCCGTGCTATTCATGGCATCACATCGTGGTCGTGCCCAAGGGCCATCCGCTGGTGGGACGGCCGAATCTGACGCTTGACGAGATCGCCGAATTCCCGATCGTCACGTATGACCAGGACTTCACGGGCCGTTCGCACATCGACCAGGCGTTCGCGAAAGCGGGCGCATTGCCGGACGTGGTGCTGACCGCCATCGACGCGGACGTGATCAAGACCTATGTCGAACTCGGCATGGGGATCGGCGTGGTCGCGGCGATGGCCTACGATCCGAAGCGCGACACGGAGCTGGTCGCGCTGGATACGCAGCATCTGTTCGAAGCGAGCACGACTCGGGTTGGGTTGCGCAAGGGCGCGTTCCTGCGCGCGTATGCTTATCGGCTGATCGAGATGTTCGCGCCGCAGTTGAACGAAGCGGAGATCGCCGCGCAACTGCGCGAAGCGGTTTAATCAGTTTGATGGGGAGCGGGCCGCCGTGGCCCGCGCTGACCTGGCATAAAACGAACGGCAATGCGTTTTTAAACGCATTGCGGCGCGCGGCGCATCGCTTACAATCGCCGCCATGAATACTTTGACTTCCTCTTCCGCGACGCCTTCTGACGACGGCGCAACGCCGCCGCCGGCACCGCTGTTGCCTCGTATTGCCGTGCTGGCGACCGGCGGCACGATTGCCGGGGCGGCCGCGGACGCCACCAATACGTCCGGCTATCAGGCGGGCGTCGTCGGCGTCGATCAACTGCTGGCCGTGGTGCCGGCCTTGTCTACCGTCGCGCGGATTCAAGCCGAGCAGATTGCCAGCGTCGACAGCAAAGACATGGCGATGCCGCTATGGACCACGCTCGCGCAACGCGTCAACACGCTGCTGGCGTCCGACGAAATCGACGGCGTGGTGATCACGCACGGCACCGATACGCTCGAAGAAACCGCGTACCTGCTGCATCTGACGATCAAGTCCGCCAAGCCGGTCGTGCTGACCGCGGCGATGCGCCCGGCCTCGGCGCTTTCCGCCGATGGCCCGCTGAATCTGCTCAACGCCGCGACGGTCGCGGTGAATGACGCGTCGCGCGGGCAGGGCGTGCTGGTCGCGTTCAACAACCGGATCCACAGCGCTCGCGATGTGGTCAAGACGAGCACCTACGCTGTCGATGCATTCCAGTCGCCGGAAATCGGCGCGCTCGGTTGGGTGCAGGACGGCCGGGTTGAATTCCAGCGCAGCGTGGTGCGCCCGCATACGGTCGCGACCGAATTCGTGATCGGCGCGAAGTGGCCGCATGTGGAGATCGTCGTGAGCTATGCGGGCGTATCGCGGATCGCCGTGGATGCGCTGGTCGCCGCCGGCGTGCGCGGCATCGTGGTGGCGGGCACGGGTAACGGCTCGATTCACGCGACGATGCAGCAGGCGTTGGCCGACGCGGCCTCGCAAGGCGTCGCGGTGGTGCGTTCGTCGAGGGTGGGTTCCGGGCATGTGATGCGCAACGGCGCCGCCGCGGATGATGCGCTGGGTTTCGTCAGCGCGGGGTCGCTGAACCCGTACAAGGCGCGCGTGCTGCTGATGCTGGCGCTGGCCGCGGGCGGCACCGGAGCGGTGGCGTTGCAGAAGGTGTTCGATACGTATTGAAGCGGCGCTCTGGCTACGTCGCACGCGTAGAGGTTTACTGAAAACGCGGCGCTCAAGGCATCTGCCCTGAGCGCCGCGTTGTCGTTTCGGCGTACGGCGATTGGGTTACATAGGCTTATTGAGCCGGCGGAATCACCAGCACCTGACCCGGATTTTTAAGGTTGGGGAAGGGCGCAAGAAAGTGCAAGCAAGCGGCATGCACAAAACAGCCGCTGCGAGAAATTGGTGGAAAAAGCCTGTACATGAAATCCGACAGCCGGACACCCGACGACGACGTCTGACCGACCAAGGCTTCCCCGGCGCCGCCGGGTGCCGCTGCGGACCCCACTTGCCGCTCTCAGCCCAGAGCGGCACGATTTGCCCGCTCCGCCGCACATGCCGCACGACGAACCGGGCGCCCCACCTGCGATTGCCGTGACGATGACGATGCAACGATCACGGCACCCTGTGTAACTGCTTGATGTTGCTTTTATGTGCTGCTTTTGACGCTCGCTGGACACTCCCTGAGTGGCCTGTCGCGGTTCGCTCCGATACGGCGGGTCAAGTGTGCGACCCGTGCAACCGGCCTCTGCAGGAAATGCGTCAAGCAGCCTTTGCTTCGCTATCCGGCGCTTGCGCGACTTCGTAGTTCGCCATGATTTCCAGTGCGCGCACCATCGCCGAGTGATCCCATGCCTTGCCGCCGTTCGCCGCGCACACGCTGAACAGTTGCTGCGCGCTCGCCGTATGCGGTAGAGCGATGCCTAGCTTGCGTGCGCCGTCGAGCGCGAGGTTCAGATCCTTCTGGTGCAGTTCGATGCGGAAGCCCGGATCGAATTTGCGCTTGGTCATGCGCTCGCCGTGCACTTCGAGAATCCGCGACGAAGCGAAGCCGCCCATCAGCGCGCGGCGAACCCGTTCCGGATCGGCACCCGAGCGCGAAGCGAACAGCAGTGCTTCAGCCACGGCTTCGATGTTCAGTGCGACGATGATCTGGTTCGCGACCTTGCAGGTTTGACCCGCGCCGTTGTCGCCGATCAGCGAGATGTTCTTGCCCATCAGTTCGAACAGCGGCAAGGCCCGCGCAAAAGCCTTTTCCGGGCCGCCGACCATGATCGTCAGCGACGCTTCACGCGCGCCGACTTCGCCGCCGGACACCGGCGCATCGAGGTAATCGACGCCGAGGGCATTGATCTTCTTCGCGAACGCCTGCGTGTCGAGCGGCGAGATCGAGCTCATGTCGATCACCAGCTTGCCTTGCGTGAGGCCGGCGGCGACGCCGTCGTCGGCGAACAGCACGTTGGCGACATCAGGCGTGTCCGGCACCATGATGATGACAATGTCGGCGGCTTGTGCGACAGCGGTCGAATTGGCGACCACGCTGGTCGTCTTGCTCAGATCTTCCGGCACCGGGTACGCACCGTTCACGAACAGCGAGTGACCGCCCTTGATGAGGTTGCGCGCCATGTGCGCGCCCATGATGCCGAGGCCGATAAAACCGATCTTCGCCATGTTTCTAAATCTCCAGTGTTGTTTGGGGTCCCCCAGGGGGACTTCCTTCGGGGCGTGATGTGCCTGATTGAATCAGGCGGCGGCGTGGGCTGCGCCGCGTGTTTGCCCGGCCACGCTCTGCACCCAGCCGAGGCCGGCCGTGGTAGTGGTGCGCGGCTTGTATTCGCAACCGACGTAACCGTCGTAGCCGAGCGAGTCGAGCAGGTCGAACAGGAACGGGTAGTTGATTTCTCCGGTGCCCGGTTCGTTGCGGCCCGGGTTGTCGGCGAGCTGGATGTGCGCGATCTGCGGCAGGTTCTTCTTGATCGTCGCCGCGAGTTCGCCTTCCATCCGTTGCATGTGATAGATGTCGTATTGCAGGAACAGATTGTCCGAGCCGACTGCGCAGATCACGTCGAGGCCTTCGCCCGAGCGGTTCAGCGCGAAGCCCGGGATGTCGTACGAATTGCACGGCTCGACCAGCAGCTTGATGCCGGCCTTCTTCAGTTCGCCTGCGGCAAAGCGCAGGTTTTCGACGATCGTCGAGCGTGCCTTTTCCGCATCGACGCCCGCGGTCGGAATGCCGACGAGGCAGTTCAGTTGCGGCACCTTCAGAGCCTTCGCGTATTCGATCGCGCGGCCGACGCCTTCCTGGAACTCACCCACGCGGTCCGGCAGGCACGCGATGCCGCGTTCACCCGCTTCCCAGTTGCCGGCGGGCAGGTTGTGCAGCACCAGCTTCAGGCGGTTCTGTTGCAGACGCTCGCTCAGTTCGGCGATCTGATACGGATACGGAAACAGGAATTCGACGGCGTTGAAGCCCGCGTCCGCGGCTGCCTGAAAGCGCTCGAGGAACGGGACTTCATTGAACAGCATGGTTAGATTCGCTGCAAATTTCGGCATGGCGCGTAGGTCTCGCTGGTCGGTCAGTGGAATAGCTTCATGAGGCGGCCCGGTTGCTGATTGCTTCCGAACCGCTCACGTGATGCAAAGTCAGGAAGCTCAGTCGAGCATGCTGATGATGGCGGTCGGCGCATCTGCGCGCTTTTCGGCCAGCTCTTCGAACTCGTTGATCGCGTCGATCTCGGTGCCCATCGAAATGTTGGTCACGCGCTCGAGAATCACTTCGACGATCACCGGCACGTTGAACTCGGACAGCATCGATTGCGCTTTCAGCAGTGCGGGCTTCAGTTCTTCCGGCTTGAACACGCGGATCGCCTTGCAACCCAGACCTTCAGCAACAGCCACGTGATCCACGCCGTAACCGTTCGTTTCCGGCGAGTTGATGTTCTCGAAGCCGAGCTGCACGCAGAAGTCCATGTCGAACGCGCGCTGTGCCTGGCGGATCAGGCCGAGGTACGAGTTGTTCACCACCACATGCACGTACGGCAGCTTGAATTGCGCGCCGGCGGCCAGTTCTTCGATCATGAACTGGAAGTCGTAGTCGCCCGACAGCGCGACGATCGGACGTTGCGGATCAGCCGCACGCACGCCGAGCGCCGCCGGAATCGTCCAGCCGAGCGGGCCTGCCTGGCCGCAGTTGATCCAGTTGCGCGCTTTGTAGACGTGCAGGAATTGTGCGCCGGCGATCTGCGACAACCCGATCGTGCTCACGTAGCAGGTATCGCGGCCGAACACCTGGTTCATCTCTTCGTACACGCGCTGCGGCTTCATCGGCACGTTGTCGAAGTGCGTCTTGCGATGCATCGTGCGCTTGCGTTGCTGGCAGTCTTCGACCCATGCGCTGCGGTCCTTCAGTTTGCCGGCGGCTTTCCATTCCTGTGCCACTTCGACGAACAGCTCGAGCGCGGCCTTCGCGTCCGAGACGATGCCCAGATCAGGGCCGAACACGCGGCCGATCTGCGTCGGTTCGATATCGACGTGCACGAATTTGCGGCCCTTCGTGTACACCTCGACGCTGCCCGTGTGACGGTTCGCCCAGCGGTTGCCGATGCCGAGTACGAAGTCGGAGGCGAGCATCGTCGCGTTGCCGTAGCGGTGCGAGGTTTGCAGACCGACCATGCCGGCCATCAGCGGATGGTCGTCGGGAATCGCGCCCCACGACATCAGCGTCGGGATCACCGGCACGCCGACGGTTTCGGCGAACGTCACGAGCAGGTCTTCAGCGGCTGCGTTGAGTACGCCGCCACCGGAGACGATCAGCGGCTTGTCCGAATCGCTGAGCAGCGTCAGCGCGGCTTCGATCTGCTTGCGGGTCGCTTTCGGCTTGTAGACCGGCAGCGGTTCATAGGTGTCGATGTCGAACTCGATTTCGGCGAGTTGCACGTCGATCGGCAGGTCGACCAGCACCGGACCCGGACGGCCCGAGCGCATCAGGTGGAATGCCTGCTGAAACACGCGCGGCACCAGCGCCGGCTCGCGCACGGTGACGGCCCATTTGGTGACGGGCTTGGCGATCGATTCGATATCGACGGCCTGGAAGTCTTCCTTGTACAGACGCGCGCGCGGCGCCTGGCCCGTGATAGCCAGAATAGGAATCGAGTCGGCCTGAGCGGAGTACAAACCGGTGATCATGTCGGTGCCGGCGGGGCCTGACGTGCCGATACACACGCCGATGTTGCCCGGCTGAGCGCGCGTATAGCCTTCGGCCATGTGCGAAGCGCCTTCGACGTGACGCGCCAGCACGTGGCTGATGTTGCCTGCCTTGCGCATGGCCGAGTAGAACGGGTTGATGGCTGCGCCCGGAACGCCGAATGCGGTGTCGATACCTTCTTTTTCGAGCACCAGCACGGCTGCGTCGACGGCTCTCATCTTGGCCATGAATGTCTCCTGAATGTCTGGGGATCTGCGAACTAAGGGTGTTGATCGCACTTTAGGCCTGACCTAAAGGTTTGATAAGATCAGTCCAGGTCGCTTATTCCGAAACAAAAAGTATGGAATGCCGGGCATAGCGGCATGTGCAGGGATTGCCGGCGAGACTGACAGGAGACGAACATGGACCGCTTCAAACAGATCGAAACCTTTGTGCGCGTCGCGGACGCGGGCAGCCTCGCTGCTGCCGCGCTGGAAGAGGGCGTGTCGCCGGTGATTCTCGGGCGCCGCATCGACGCCCTGGAAAAGCGCCTCGGCGTGAAGCTGATGTACCGCTCGACGCGGCGGCTGGTCGTCAGCGAAGACGGCGCGGCGTTTCTCGAGCGTTGCCGCGGCCTGCTCACCGAATGGGATCAGGCGGAAAACGAGCTGAGCGCCGGACGGCGCGCGGTGAACGGCCATCTGATCGTGTCGGCGCCGGCCGCGTTCGGGCGCAAGCACGTCGCGCCGCTCGCGCCTGCCTTTCTCGCCGACAAGCCGGAATTGCAGGTGTCGTTCAATCTGACCGACCGGGTGGTGGATCTGGTGCGCGAGGGCTACGACCTGTCGATCCGGATCGGCGGCGCGGTCGATCCGAATTTCGTCGCGGTGAAGCTGGCCTCGAACCGGCGCGTGGTGTGCGGCACGCCGGAGTACTTCCGCAAATACGGCAAGCCGAAAACGCTCGAAGACCTGCCGCGCCACAACTGCCTCGCGTTCAATCTGCAAGGCGGCCAGAACCGAGGCTGGTACTTTCGCCGCAACGGCAAGCTGGCGACGGTGCGCGTGGGCGGCACGCTCGATTGCAACGACGGCGAGCTGCTGCATCGCTGGGTCTCCGAGGGGCTCGGCCTCGGCTGGCGTTCTACGTGGGAAATCCACCAGCAACTGGGGCGCGGCGAACTCGAAACCGTGCTCGACGAGTTCGCGCTGCCCGATTACGACATTCTCGCGGTGTATCCGCAGCAGCGTTATGTGCCGGCCAAGGTGCGCTACTTCATCGATTATCTGAAAGAGGTGTACGCCGACGAGGATTACTGGAACCGCGCGACTTACTAGCGCGCGGGCCGCTCGTGCCTGCTTTTCGCGCAATCGCCCGGGATTGCGCTACTCATCGTTGAGTGCCGCGGTTCATGATTCGCGGTCTTTCCTGCTTTTTTGCGGATTCCATGCGGCGGCGGGAATAAACTCGGCCTGTGGCCGGTTATCTCGTGAAGACGAGTCACACAGCGTAGCCGCAATGCCCTGGAGGGCCGAGGTGGGTGAAACCGATTCAGATGACGCTGGCGCGCACGTCAATGCCGACGCGGACGCAGCGCGTAGCCGTCGTTTTCAGGAACTGGCGCTGCCGCACCTCGACGCCGCGTACAACCTTGCGCGCTGGTTGTGCGGCAACGCCCACGATGCCGACGACGTCGTGCAGGAAGCATTCATGCGTGCGTTCCGTTTCTTCGACACCTTCCGCGGCGATTCGGCCAGACCTTGGCTGATGGCGATCGTACGCCGCACCTGGTACACGGAGTGGCGGCGGCGCGCGTCGTCGCACGAGGTGGTCGAATTCGACGACACCATGGACGACGCCACCTTCGAGGGCTGGAGCGCGGGCGGCGCCGATCCGCAAACGCTGCTGATCCGCGACGAGGACGCGAAGCGCGTGCACGAGGCGCTCGCGCAGTTGCCTGTCGAGTACCGCGAGGTGCTGATCCTGCGCGAGCTGGAAGAGATGGGTTATCGGGAAATCGCGATGGTGGCCGACGTGCCGATCGGCACGGTGATGTCGAGACTCGCGCGAGGCCGCCGCAAACTGGCCGCGCTGTTGGCGGTCAACGAGGGCGGGGGGCCACCGCGCGCCACGATGTCTTCGGCATGCGCGGGGCCAACGGCTTCCGTCACACCGCTTCGGGCGGCCTCCAATGGCCGGCCACCCAACAATACCGGCGCAGCCGCCGCCGGCCTCACTCAGGAGACGCCAGATGGACTGTAACGAAGCGCGGCCGCTCCTCGACGCGAGCGCCGACCGGGAATTGTCTGCGCCGGATGCGCTGCGCGTCCAGCAGCATATTGATAGTTGCGATGCCTGCCGGAGCGAAAGCGAAAGCCTGCATGCGCTGAAGCAGTCGCTGCGCGCGGCGCCGTATCACCGGGCGCCGGACGGGCTGCGTGCGCGGATCGTCGAGTCGCTGCCGCCGACTGCCGAAGCCGTGTCAGCGCCCGAAACCCGTCAGCCGCCGCCACGCAAGCGGCACTGGCTTGGCTGGCTCGACGGTTTGCGTGGTCCGCAGGGCGGCTTTGGCGGGGCGAGCGGCGCTGCCGGGGCGAGCAGACTCATCGGGCAAGGCTGGCTGGCGGCGCTGGTCGTCGCATTGTGTGCGGTGGCGGCGGGCGTCACGCTGAACCTGCACCGTCCGGCGGATGTCGCGCCATTCACCGACGAACTGGTCGAGAGCCACGTCAGGGCGCAGCTGTCCAGCCATGACATCGACGTGATTTCGACGGATCGGCATACGGTGAAGCCATGGTTCAACGGCCGGCTCGATTATTCGCCGCCGGTCGAAGACCTGGCCGCGAACGGTTTCGCGCTGGAAGGTGGGCGGCTGGATTACCTCGCGCACCAGCGGGTGGCGGTGCTGGTGTACCGCTATCGCAAGCACGTGATCGACGTATATGTGTTTCCCGAGAACAGCGCGGCAGCCGCGGGGCTGCGCGTGAACGGCCCGGCTGCGCGGACGGTTTCCCGCGAAGGCTACTCGCTCGCGCACTGGAACGCCGAAGGCATGACCTGGTGGGCGATTACCGACGCCGCGCCCGACGCGTTGAGCGGCCTCGAAACGGCGCTGAAGGCCCGTCTGCAAGGCGGCAACGAGCGGACGGAGGGTGGTTGAGGCGGCCGATGGGGCCGGCGGCTGAGGTCGAGCCGACAAGGCCGCGGAAGGGGCCGGTACGCGTGGGCGGCTTCCGCCAACCCGTCCGAAGCCGCCTAAACCCTTGAAAACACACCCGATTCGCGCGCCAGATTAACGGGATATCTTGCAACCCGGCCCTAATCGGGTTACACTCTTCGGCTTCTCACTTGCCACACCGGTTCCGACGCCCGGGTGGCTTTAATCCACAAGTCCACAAGGAGTGTGTATGCGTCATTATGAAATCGTCTTTATTGTGCACCCCGATCAGAGCGAGCAAGTGCCCGCCATGATCGAGCGCTACAAGAGCACGATCACGTCGCACGGTGGCCAGATCCACCGTATCGAAGACTGGGGCCGTCGCCAACTGGCCTACATGATCGAGAAACTCGCGAAGGCTCACTACGTCTGCATGAACATCGAATGCGACCAAACCACGCTCGACGAGCTGGAACACGCATTCAAGTTCAACGACGCTGTTCTGCGTCACCTGATCGTCAAGATGAAGAAGGCCGAAACCGGCCCGTCGCCGATGATGAAGGAAGTGCAGCGCGAAGAAGCCAAGAAGTCGGCTGCTACGCAACCGTCCGAAGCGCAGGCTTAAGACACACTATTTAAGCTACCAGATCAAGCGTCGTTCTCGTCAAAGGGTACATGAATCGGCTGCAACTTACGGCCAGCGTCGTCGAACGCGAACCGGTGCGGTATACCCCCGCCGGCGTTCCGATTGCAGGCTGCACGTTGCACCACCGCACGGAAGTCGTCGAAGCCGGCATTGCCCGGCAAGTCGAACTGACCATGCAGGCGGTAGCCGCAGGCGAGGCGAGCGGTAAGCTGGAAAGCTGTCAGATGGGCGTAGAAACGCTCTTCACAGGCTTCCTGGCGAAAAAGCACCGCAACGCAAGAACTCTGGTATTTCACATCACAGAATTGCAGGACATTGGAAAGGACTGAACATGCCCCGCCCGACTGGTAAGAAATTCGACAAGCGTCGTCAGCAACAAAATCCGCTCTTCAAGCGCAAGAAGTTCTGCCGTTTCACGGCCGCTAACGTCGATCACATCGACTACAAGGACCTCGAAACGCTGAAGGACTTCATCGGCGAAAACGGCAAGATCACGCCGGCGCGTCTCACGGGTACGAAGTCGCACTATCAACGCCAGCTGGATACGGCAATCAAGCGCGCACGTTTCCTCGCGCTGGTGCCGTACACCGACCAGCACAAGGCCTAACCCGACGACGCGATAAGGAGCATCCGAATGCAAATCATTCTTCTGGAAAAAGTCGTCAATCTGGGCAACCTGGGCGATATCGTGAAGGTCAAGGACGGTTACGCACGTAACTTCCTGATCCCGAACAAGCAAGCTCGCCGTGCAACGAAGGAAGCCCTGGCTGAATTCGAAGTTCGCCGCGCTGAACTCGAAAAGGTCGCCGCTGAAAAGCTGGCTGCCGCTCAAGCTCAAGGCGAAAAGCTGGCAGGCTCGACGGTTCAGATCGGTCAGAAGGCTGGCGTCGACGGCCGTCTGTTCGGCTCGGTGACGAACGCCGACATCGCTGACGCACTGGTCAAGCAAGGTTTCGCAGTGGAAAAGGCGCAAGTGCGTCTGCCGGAAGGCCCGCTGAAGATCGTTGGCGACCACGCCGTACAGATCTCGCTGCACACCGACGTTCTCGTCGATGTGACGGTGGCTGTGATCGGCGAACACGTCTAAGCATCAGGTAGCATCGGCCAGGACGTTGCTGGCAAAAAGGCAGGGGCCGGGTGACCGGCCCCTGCCTTTTTTGTGCCCGGTTTTCGATGCGTTCCCTACCAGTTTTTAGATTTCCCTCCGCGCGCATTTACCCCGATAATCCCTCTCCATGAACGCACCGTCCAAAGATCCCCAACTCGAGTCGCTGAAAGTCCCGCCGCATTCGATCGAGGCCGAGCAATCGGTGCTGGGCGGCTTGCTGCTCGACAACGCGGCTTGGGACCGCATCGCCGACTTCCTGTCGCAGAGCGATTTTTACCGCTACGACCACCGGATCATCTTCGAGCACATCGGCAAGTTGATCGCGGCAACGCGTCCGGCCGACGTGATTACGGTCTACGAGGCGCTCGGCACCTCGGGCAAAGCGGAAGAGGTCGGCGGTCTTGCCTATCTGAACGCGCTGGCGCAGAACACGCCGAGCGCGGCCAATATCCGCCGCTACGCGGAAATCGTGCGCGATCGCGCGGTGTTGCGCCGTCTCGTGTCGGTGGCCGACGAAATCTCCGCTGACGCGTTCAATCCGCAAGGCAAGGAAGTTCGCCAGTTGCTGGACGAGGCCGAATCGAAGGTGTTTTCGATTGCCGAAGACGGCGCGCGCGGCACCCAGGGCTTCCTTGAAATCGGGCCGCTGCTCACGGAAGTGGTCGAGCGGATCGACACGCTGTATCACACCGCCAATCCGAGCGACGTGACCGGCACGCCGACGGGCTTCGTCGATCTGGACCGGATGACCTCCGGTATGCACGGCGGCGAGCTGATCATCGTCGCGGGCCGTCCGTCGATGGGTAAAACGGCGTTTTCGATGAACGTCGGCGAATACGTCGCGGTCGAGTACGGCCTGCCGGTCGCAGTGTTTTCGATGGAAATGCCGGGCACCCAGCTGACGATGCGTATGCTCGGCTCGGTCGGCCGGCTCGACCAGCACCGGATGCGAACCGGGCGTCTGACCGACGAAGATTGGCCGAAGCTCACGCACGCGGTGCAGAAGATGAGCGAGGCGCAGATTTTCATCGACGAAACCGGCGGCCTGAACCCGATGGAATTGCGCTCGCGCGCGCGCCGGCTGTCGCGCCAGTGTGGCAAGCTGGGTCTGATCATCATCGACTATTTGCAACTGATGAGCGGTTCGTCGTCGGGTGAAAACCGCGCGACCGAAATCTCGGAAATCTCGCGTTCGCTGAAGAGTCTTGCCAAAGAACTCGACGTGCCGGTGATCGCATTGTCGCAGCTGAACCGTGGCCTGGAGCAGCGCCCGAACAAGCGGCCGATCATGTCGGACCTGCGCGAATCCGGCGCTATCGAGCAGGATGCGGACGTGATCCTGTTCATTTACCGCGACGAGGTCTATAACCCGGACAGTCCGGACAAGGGCACGGCGGAAATTATCATCGGTAAGCAGCGGAATGGTCCGATCGGACCTGTTCGGCTCACGTTCCACGGCCAATTCACGAAGTTCGACAACTTCGCCGGCGCGCAGAATTTCTACAGCGAGTAAAGAGGTAAGTGCTGCGCTTGTTGTAACGACGCTTTCAAAAGTGCGGCATCGATCTCGGAACGGTACAATGTGGCGCTTTTATGTCAGCCACATGACCAATTTCCGGGATCCCAATGTTCGGTCGTTTCATGCCCACCGAGGGCAAGTTCTTTGAAATTTTCAATGCACACGCAAAGTGCATCGTCTCGGCGAGCCACGAACTCGAGCTGCTGATCGACAATCTGCAAGACGCCGAAACTCATAAGCAAAACGTGCAAAAGGCTGAGAAGGCCGCTGACAAGCTTACGCACGAAGCCATCGACCTGCTGCACAAGACGTTCATCACGCCGCTCGACCGCGACGAGATCCACAAGCTGATCACCACGATGGACGACATCCTCGACCTGATGGAGGACGTCGCAACCGCTATTTCGCTGTACGACGTGCAGGCGGTGACCTCGGAAGCGAGCCAGCTTGCGCACATCTGCACGGCCACCTCCGAGCGCGTGCAGTACGCCGTCAGCCTGCTGTCGGACATGAAGCAGGCGAGCCAGATCCTGAAGGCCTGCGAGGACATCGACCGTCTGGAATCGGAAGCCGACCGCGTGCTGCGCTCGGCGATGTCGAAGTTGTTCCGCGAAGAAGACAACGTCAAGACGCTGATCAAGCTGAAAGCGATTTACGAACTGCTCGAAACGATCACCGACAAGTGCGAGGACGTGGCGAACATCATCGAAGGCATCGTGCTGGAAAACGCATAATGCAATCGATACAACTCGCTATCTGGGCGGTCGCCGCCCTGGTTGCCGTCGCACTGATTTTCGACTTCATGAACGGCTTCCACGACGCGGCGAATTCGATCGCCACAGTCGTGTCGACCGGCGTGCTGAAACCTCAGCAGGCCGTGGCGTTCGCGGCGGCATTCAACGTCGTCGCGTATTTCGTGTTCCATCTGAAAGTGGCGCAGACCGTCGGCAAGGGCACGATCGATCCGGGTATCGTCGATCATTATGTGATTTTCGGCGCGCTGGTCGGCGCGATCGGCTGGAACATCATCACGTGGCATTACGGTATTCCGTCCAGTTCGTCGCATGCGCTGATCGGCGGCCTGGTGGGGGCGGCGCTCGCCAAGTCGGGCTGGGGCTCGCTCAATGTCGACGGCTTGATGAAGACGGTGGCCTTCATCTTCATCTCGCCGCTGCTCGGTTTCGTGCTCGGCTCGTTCTTCATGCTGGCTGTGTCGTGGATCTATTTCCGCACGCCGCCGAGCAAGGTCGACCGGCGTTTCCGACGCTTGCAACTGGTCTCTGCGGGTTTGTATAGCCTCGGCCACGGCGGCAACGACGCGCAGAAAACCATCGGCATCATCTGGATGCTGCTGATCGCGACCGGCTATGCGTCGTCGATCGCGGATGCGCCGCCAATGTGGGTGATCGGCGGCTGTTATCTGTCGATGGGTATCGGTACGCTGTTCGGCGGCTGGCGGATCGTCCGCACGATGGGGCAGAAGATCACCAAGCTGAAGCCGGTTGGCGGTTTTTGCGCGGAGTCGGGCGGGGCGATCACGCTGTTTACCGCGTCGTGGCTCGGTATTCCGGTGTCCACCACGCACACGATCACCGGCGCGATTGTCGGTGTCGGCGCCACGCAGAAGCTGAGCGCGGTGCGCTGGGGCGTGGCCGGCAATATCGTCTGGGCGTGGATTCTGACGATTCCGGCCTCCGCGGCGCTCGCCGCAGCAGCCTGGTGGCTCGGCCACCGCTTCCTGTAAGCGTGGCAAGCGCAGTCGTTCGCGCTAAAAAGGCTGTAAAGCTGTAAAGCGCGCCGCTCAGATCAGCGGCGTGCTGCCCCCATCCATCGGGACAATTGCGCCCGTCACATAGCTCGCGCGGCGGCTCGCCAGAAACAGCGCGACGTCGGCGATTTCCTCCGGTTTCGCATAGCGTCCGAGCGGTACTTTCGCCTGGCCGCGCGCCAGCGCGTCCGCGCCGTCGATGCCTTGCTGCGACGCTTCCAGCTTGACCGCTTCCTCGACGCGCTCGGTCAGTGTCGAACCCGGATTGATCGCGTTGATGCGGATACCGTAGCGCGCGTAGTAATGCGCGAGGCCGACGGTCGCGAGCATGAGCGCTGCATTCGCGGCGCCGCCGGCGATGTGAATATCGCTTGCGATCTTGCCGCCCATGCCGATGATATTGACGATCGTGCCGGGCCCGGCGCCTTCCCCGGTTTTTACCCGCTCGGCCATGCGGCGCAGCACTTCCTGCTGCGGGTAGATGTACGGGAAATATTTCGCTTCCATGGTCGCCCGGAAAGCTTCGGCATCGAGTGTTTCCGGGTCGTAGCGACGCGCCGCGCCGGCACTGTTGATCAACACGTCGATCGGGCCGACCGCGGTCGTGACTTCCTCGACAATATCGGCGGCGCTGTGCGGTTCGTGCAGGTCGGCGCGCGTCCGATGCACGTGCAGGCCTTCCTGGCGCAACTCTTCGTAGGCTCTTGCGAGATTGGCGGGGTCGCGCGAGACGATCGCGACCTTGGCGCCTTCCATCGCGAACGCGCGGGCGCAGGCGAGTCCGATGCCTTTGCTGCCGCCCGTGATCAGCACCACCTTGTCTTTTAGCCCGAGATCCATCGTCACCACCCGCTGTCGGAAGAATATCGAAGACGATAGCAGATCGGAGGCGTTACAGCAGGGCCGGGCACGGATGATGAGGTCTGAAGCGCGTTTCTCAGCGGCGTCAGAAATTGCCGTTGGCGAAACGGGCGATCGGGTCGTCGGTGGTTTGCGTGGGCGCGGCGGCGCCGCGCGAGCCGGTGGAGGCTCGCATGATCTGCACACCCTCATTCGCATCCGCCTGACGCGCTTGCTGCGCCTGGCGCACCGCGACGGAGGCGGGCGGGGGCGGTTCGAACGCATCGGCGGCGGCGTCGATCGGGTCCGGCGCGCGGGCGATGGAAGCGGGCGCGCCGGCTCGCGGCGTCGCAACTTCTTGAGCCACCGAATTTGCGGGGGCGTTATCCGGTATGGCGGGTTGTTGGGCAGATTGAACCGGCGTCGGCGACACAGCGCCTGCCGCGCGCGCCTGCATTTGCGCGGCGCTCATGCCGGGCGGCGGCGGTTCAAAAGGATCAGCTTGTGCAGGCAAAGCCGCGTTCGGCGCGACGGTCGGCTGGGTGGCCGCTATCAATGGAGCACGGGGCGTCGTCGTAACGCGTGTCGCCTGCTGCGGCGCCAACGAGCCTGCTGCATAGGCCGGCGGTTGTTGCGCCGCCGCTTTCGCTGCCGGCGCCAGGTTTGCCGCAGCGCCCGCGTACGTCGGCGCGGCCCGTTCCTGCGGCGCCGAAGCCTGATAGTTCGGCGTATCGAACGGTGCCGGTCCTGCAGCCGGCGTCGCCACGCGTCGGATCCCGTCGAAGCGTTTTGCCCAATACGGATTGGTCAAATAATCGAGCCGCACCGTGCCGCCCGTCGACGGCGCATTGACGAAGCGCAGCTTGCCCACGTAGATACCGACGTGCGAATGCGCGCGCCCGGTCGTGTTGAAGAAAATCAGATCGCCAGGCGCGATTTCGTCCGGTTCGATCGATTCGCCGCGCCCGCTCATATCCGAAGTGGTTCGCGGCAGATTCACGGATGCCGCGCGCGACACCACATAGCGAACCAATCCGCTGCAATCGAAGCCGCTATCGGGCGTATTGCCGCCCCAGCGGTATGGAATACCGACCAGACTCATCGCCTGAATCGAGATTTCCTCACGGCCGATGCTGTGATCGACGAAATTCGGGAAGCCCGGTGGCGGCGCTTGATAAGCGCCGTTCGCCACGGTGACTGAACTGCCGGACCCGCGCGACGTCTTCTGCGGTGCGCCGGCACAGGCGGCGAGCAGCGAAACGATCAGCAGCGAAAATGCGAGTCGGCGCATGAAGTCCAGGCGAGCGGTAAACGTTCGTTTAAAGGCAGACGATGTCCGGATGGTAGCCCGTCAAACCTGGCCCAGGCAAGAACTCTTGACAAATTACTTGAAGTTTGTGTACTAAGTGTTGTCTGCCGCGGACGCGGAGCCAATAAAAAAGCCGCCTCCGGTATGAACCGGAGGCGGCTTTTAGCCGAAGCTAAGGCGTTGAAACTTAAAGGATCTCCGATGCGTAATCCGCGAGGCGCGAGCGCTCGCCGCGCGCCAGCGTCACGTGCCCGCTGTGCGCCCAGCCCTTGAAGCGGTCGACCACGTACGTCAGACCCGAACTGCCTTCCGTCAGGTACGGCGTATCGATCTGCGCAATATTGCCGAGACAGATGATCTTCGTGCCAGGACCTGCGCGCGTGACCAGTGTCTTCATCTGCTTCGGCGTCAGGTTTTGCGCCTCGTCGATGATCAGATACTTGTCCACAAACGTGCGGCCGCGCATGAAGTTCATGCTCTTGACCTTCAGGCGCGAGCGGATCAGTTCCTGAGTCGCGGCGCGGCCCCATTCGCCGGCGGCGTCGTCGGTCTTTTGCAGCACCTCGAGGTTGTCGTCGAATGCACCCATCCACGGCTGCATTTTTTCCTCTTCCGTGCCCGGCAAGAAGCCGATGTCTTCACCGACCGGGACAGTGGCGCGCGTCACGATGATTTCGTTGTAGCGCTTGTCGTCGAGCACCTGCGCGAGACCGGCGGCCAACGCGACCAGGGTCTTGCCGGTGCCGGCTTGACCCAGCAGCGTGACGAAGTCGATTTCCGGATTCATCAACAGGTTCAGCGCGAAATTCTGCTCGCGATTGCGCGCCGTGATACCCCACACGTTGTTCTTGTGGTGGCCGTAATCGCGCAAGGTTTGCAGGAGCGCGGTCTTGCCGTTCAACTCGCGCACCAGCGCATGAAAGGTCGGCTCGCCGTTCTGCGGTTCCAGATAGACGAACTCGTTGACCAGCATCGACGCGCACAGCGGACCGGTCACGCGGTAATACGTGGTGCCCGTTTTGGTGTCCTGCCAGCTCTCCATGCCCTTCGCGTGCCTGGTCCAGAAATCCTGTGGCAGCGCGCGAATGCCCGAGAACAGCAGATCGCTGTCCTCGAGCACCTGGTCGTTGAAATAATCCTCGGCGGGCAGGCCGAGCGCATGCGCCTTGATGCGCATGTTGATGTCTTTCGACACCAGCACGACCTGGCGGTCCATCCGGTCGCGCTGCAACGCGCGCACGACGCCGAGAATCTGGTTGTCAGCCTTGCCTTCAGGTAGACCTTCAACAGGCTCGATGGCGGTGAGCTTGGTCTGGAAGTACAGACGCCCGGACGCCTCGCGGCTGCCCAGACGCGCAAGTGAAATACCGTCCGACATGCTGCCGGCGTTCGCCACCAGCGCGTCCAGCGTGCGGCTCACCTGGCGTGCGTTGCGCGCGACTTCCGACATGCCTTTCTTGTGGTTGTCGAGTTCTTCCAACGTCATCATCGGCAGATAGACGTCGTGTTCCTCGAAACGGAACAGGCAGCTTGGATCGTGCATCAACACGTTGGTGTCGAGCACGAAGAGCTTCTGTGCTTCGACCACGTCGGCGGTTGCGCCGCGTTTCTTGCCAGCGCTGCGCGTGCTGGGCGCTACGGCCGCAGGTGCGCTAGCGGCAGGCTGTTTTGCGCTCGGCGTGCGCGCGACTACCGGCTGCGGCTGTGCGGCAGGCGCAGCTTGGGCGGGTTCGGCTTGCGGGCGGGCGGCAGGCACGGGTTGCAGCAAAGCGGCGGCCTGCTTCGATTTGCGACGGGGCGCCCCTGCGTCGAGCGCCGCTGCGGCTTGCCCGGCAGCGGCAGAAGCCGACGATGCCGGTACGGGCCGCAAGGTGGTGGCGGCATTGGCGGCATGCGCCATCGGCGTGGCGACGTTCGCGCGGCCGTAATCGGCCGACTCTGCGGTTTCCCCTTCGTTCGCCTGTTTCTTCGCGGCGGAGCGCGCCGGCGTGGCGGCTTTGGCCTTGTATTCGTCAGGCGGCAGGAGATTGCCGAGCTTGCTGGGGGGGGTAGGCAAAGGCATGGTTTCCCTCGAAATAATCGGGTCACATATCGTGCGCCGCCTGTCGCATTCTGCCGGTGCCAAGGTGTGCGCACGCAGTTTGCGCCCGGAGGCGCGCTTTCGGTCTAGAGATGCCGGTTCGCCTGGTCTTCGATCGGCTCCTTAACGGAAACGCGCGGCCGAGTGAACGAACGGCCGCGCGCAATTAAAAAAGCCGCCGCCCCGGCGTACGGGGCAAGCGGCTCGCCTATGGTCATCGCGTTGTGCCTCACGACTTCGACGGCAACGACAAAACGGCCGTGAAGTCTGGCGCAACTGCGGAAAGAATGGGGTGGACAGGCACTCATTGCAACCCAATATAACGCGCCTCAAAGCGCTTGTACAGCCTCCAGAATGTCATCGACGTGCCCAGGCACTTTCACGCCGCGCCACGCCTGGCGCAGCACGCCTTCGCCGTCGATGAGGAATGTGGAGCGCTCAATTCCCCGTACTTCTTTGCCATACATTTTCTTCATTTTCATGACACCGAAGAGCGCGCACAGCGTTTCTTCCGGATCCGAGATCAACGGGAACGGCAATTCGAGCTTGGCCTTGAAATTGTCATGCGAGCGCAGGCTGTCGCGCGATACGCCGAGAATTTCCGCACCGGCTTTTTTGAACCTGGGATACAGATCGCGGAACTGCAGACCTTCGGTCGTGCAGCCCGGCGTGTTGTCCTTCGGATAAAAATACAGCACCACCTTCTTGCCGCGCAGCTTGGACAGCGTGAGCTCGCCACCGGTAGCAGGGGCGGTAAAGTCGGGGACGGGTTGGTCGACTGCGATGGGCACGAGGTTCTCCGGTTGTTATGGCCGGCGCCGGGTTGCTGCGGCGTGGGCCTGGCATTTTGGCTTTGGGGAGGTCGGCCACCGGTGCGCGGAACGTCGACACGCGGCGGTCGGTTCGATCAGGGGCGCCTATGAGGGCTGGACAATCAACTCGCCGGAGCGGCCTGGAATTTCACCCCATGTAACAGGGTACGATGGCAGCGTACTGCGGTCTAGCGTGGCGTAGTAATCGCCCATCGTCGCGAAGCTGTGGCCTTGCGCGCGCCAGCCGTCCAGCAACTGTTCGAAAATCGGCGCGAGCTTTTGCCCTTCGAGTTCCGCGTGCAGCGTGAACACCTGGTCATGCGGATTGTGTTCGGTGCGCTTCAACATCCATGCGGCGACGTTGTTCAGATCGACACCATCCACGCCGAGCACTTCGTCGAGGGTCGGCAGCGTGGTGGGCATCTGCACATGCGACAGTTGCCTGCCGTCGACTACCGGCAGATACGGCGAATGGCCGCGGCCGTCGGACGCGTAGCGCATGCCCCATGCGTCGATCTGTTCGAACGCGTGGCCGTTCATCTGCCAGCCGGCCGCGCCGTGCGTAACCGGCGGCGCGCCGAAGATCGCGACGAAACGGTTGTGGCTCTTCTGCATCTGCTTGACGGTCCACTCGCGGTCTTGCGAACGCACGTTGTCCTGCCAATAAACGTGATCCCACGTGTGAATGCCGCATTCGAAGCCGGCTTCATGAATCGCGCGCATTTCCGCGGCGGTCTTCACGCCGATGTCCGGACCGGGCAGCAGCACGCCGTACATCAGTTGCTTGATGCCGTAGTGCTCGACCACCGAAGTGCGCGATACCTTCTGCAAGAAGCCCGGCCGCAGCACGCGGCGCATCGCCCAACCGGTGTGGTCGGGCCCGAGGCTGAAGAGGAAAGTGGCGCGCGCCTTGAAGCGGTCGAAGATGCGTGCGAGATTCGGCACGCCTTCGCGGGTGCCGCGCAGCGTGTCGACGTCGATCTTCAGAACGATACGAGGCAAGGATCAGCCCTTATTGCTGTTCGACGAGCGCGCGTGCTTCGCCGACATGGCCACGGTACGCTTCGAAAATTTTGCGCAGCGCTTCGTCGAAGGTCGACTTCGGCGCCCAGCCGAGCTCCTGCATCGTGTTGTCGATCTTCGGCACGCGGTTTTGCACGTCCTGATAGCCGGTACCGTAGTACGCGCCCGACGACGTTTCGACGAGTTGCACCTGCTTGGCCGTTTCCGCGTATTCCGGGAATTCGGCGGCCAGCGCCAGCATCTTGTGCGCGAGCTCGCGCACCGAGAAGTTGTTGGTCGGGTTGCCGATGTTGTAGATCTTGCCCGTCGCCACGCCGTCCTTGTTCTCGATGATTTTCATCAGCGCGCCAATGCCGTCGTCGATATCCGTGAACGCGCGCTTTTGCGCGCCGCCGTCCACCAGGCTGATGTTCTCGCCGCGCACGATGTGGCCGAGGAACTGCGTGACCACGCGCGAGCTGCCTTCCTTCGGCGTGTAGATCGAGTCGAGACCCGGGCCGATCCAGTTGAACGGACGGAACAGCGTGAAGTTCAGGCCTTCCATGCCATAACCCCAGATCACGCGATCCATCAGCTGCTTCGAGCACGCGTAGATCCAGCGCGGCTTGTTGATCGGACCGTACGACAGTTGCGATTCTTCCGGATCGAACTGCTCGTCCGTGCACATGCCGTAGACCTCGGAGGTCGACGGAAACACGAGGTGTTTGCCGTACTTGACGGCCGAACGCACGATCGGCAGATTCGCCTCGAAGTCGAGTTCGAACACGCGCAGCGGCTGCTTCACATACGTGGCGGGCGTGGCGATCGCGACCAGCGGCAGGATCACATCGCACTTCTTGACGTGATACTCGACCCACTCCTTGTTGATCGTGATGTCGCCTTCGAAGAAGTGCATCCGCTCATGATTGACAAGGTCGCCGAGACGTTCGGTCTGCATGTCCATCCCGAACACTTCCCAGTCGGTCGTTTCGAGAATGCGTTTGGACAGGTGATGGCCGATGAAGCCGTTCACACCCAGAATCAGGACTTTTTTCATGAATGACGGGGAGTTTGGATGAGCTGGGCGAATTCGGCCGGGGTGACGACGGTTTCGCCGCCGTCGTGCTGGTGCCGCAATTCATGGATGGCGATCGCGCGACCGTCGCCGCATATCGCGAAAACGGCATTATCGCTTACGTGCAGGCCCGGGGGCAAATCCGAGCGAAGCGCGCCGGGCGTGGCCAGACGTGCGCGGGCGATGGTGAAGCGCTTGTTGTCGATATCGGTGAAGGCGCCGGGATAGGGCGGCGCGACCGCGCGGATCAGGTTGTAGACCTGCTGAGCGGGTTGCGTCCAGTCGATGCGGCCGTCTTCCGGTTTGCGCCCGCCGTAGTAACTGCCGTGCGACAGATTGTTCGGCAGATGCGGCGCTTCGCCCGCCAGCAAGGAAGGCAGCACGCGCCACAGGGTTTGCTCGGCGGCCACCGTGACCTTGTCGAAGACTTGCGCGGCGGTGTCGTCGGGCAGGATCGGCACCGGCGTTTGCGCGATGATCGCGCCCGCGTCGGGCTTGGCGGCCATTTCGTGCAGCGTCGCGCCGGTTTCGGTTTCGCCGTTGAGCACCGCCCAGTTGGTCGGCACGCGCCCGCGGTATTTGGGCAAGAGCGAACCGTGCATGTTGTAAGCGCCCCGTGCGGCGAGCGCCAGCAGATCGACCGGCAGCATGTGGCGGTAGTAGAACGAGAAGACGAAGTCCGGCCGCGCGGCGCTCACCGCGGCGCGCAGTTCGACGCTCTTCGGATCAGCCGGCGTGACGACCGGAATGCCGTGCTCGGCGGCCACTGACGCGACGCTGCCGAACCAGATGTTTTCGGTCGGGCTGTCTTCATGGGTGACGACCAGCGCCACGTCGACGCCGCGCGCGAGCAGCACCTGCAGGCAGCGCACGCCGACGTTGTGATACGCGAAGACGACTGCGCGCGGCTTCATGGATTGGGTCCCTGATCGATCAGCGGCGCGGCTTGCACGGCCTGCACGACTGCCTGACGCGGCGCTTCGGTGACAGTGGTGCCGTCGCGCTGTTCGAGAATCGTCTGCACCAGATAGCGCGGACGGGCGCGCACCTGCTGATAGATCCGCCCGATGTATTCGCCGAGCAGCCCGAGCGCGAAGATGATCACGCCGAGCAGGAAGAAGGTGATGGCGAACAGCGTGAACACACCTTGCACTTCCGCGCCGATGATAAAGCGGCGAATCAGCAGCAGCACGAACAGCGCCGCGGAACCGAGCGAAAGAATCACGCCGATGAACGACAGCCATTGCAGCGGCACGACCGAGAAGCCGGTGACGAGGTCGAAATTCAGGCGGATCAACGAATACAGCGAATATTTCGATTCGCCGGCAAAACGCTCTTCGTGCGCGACTTCGATCTCGACCGGATTCTGCGCGAAGGTGTAGGCGAGCGCCGGGATGAAGGTGTTGATCTCGCCGCAGCGATTGATCGTGTCGATGATGTGGCGGCTGTACGCGCGCAGCATGCAGCCCTGATCGGTCATCTTGATGCGGGTGATGCGCTCGCGCAGGCGGTTCATCGCGCGCGAAGCCTTGCGGCGCCACAGGCTGTCTTGGCGCTGCAGGCGAATCGTGCCGACGTAGTCGTAGCCTTCGCGCATCTTCGCGACCAGCTTGCCGATTTCTTCAGGCGGGTTCTGCAAGTCGGCGTCGAGCGTGATGACGATCTCGCCGCGCGATTGCTCGAAGCCCGCCAGAATCGCCATGTGCTGGCCGTAGTTGCCGTTCAGCAGGATCACGCGGGTCGTGTCGGGCCGCGCGCGGAACTGCTCGGCGAGCAGGGCGGCGGATTTGTCGCGGCTGCCGTCGTTGATGAAGATCACTTCATAGCCGGTGCCGAGCGCGTCGAGCGCCGGATAGAGTCGCGCGAACAGCGCGGCCAGCCCGGCTTCCTCGTTGTACACCGGGATGATGATCGACACTTCCGGTGCGACGGCGCGATGTTCCGAATAACTCATTTCCGCTTATTTTCCGTATTGTTCGCAAATTTCATTGACCGCACGACAGACCCGTTCCACATCGCCTTCGTTCATCAGCGTGAACAAGGGCAGCGTGACAGTGGTCGCGCCGAAGCGCTCCGCGTGCGGGAACATCCCTTCCTTGAAGCCGCGCGCCCGATACAGCGAGAACAGGTGAATCGCCGGATAGTGCACACCCGAGCCGATGCCACGCTCCTTCAACGCGCCCATGAAGCCGGCGCGATCGATCGACAGTTTTTCGAGCGGCAGCGTGATCTGGAACATGTGCCAGTTGCTGTTTTCGAAGTCGGCAAGCGGCAAGCCGACGCCCAGCTTCACCGCCGCGCCGCCTTCGAAACCGGCGAAGTACGCGCGCACGAGCTTCTTGCGCTGCGCGATGAAGCGCTCCAGATGCGGCAATTGGCCAAGGCCGACACGCGCGGCGACGTCCGTGAGGTTGTACTTGCCGCCCAGCACGTCGCAGTCCATGCCGTCGAAGCCGGTGCGGGTGATGCCTTGCAGCCGGTACTTCTGTGCGAGGATCGCTTCTTCCTCATTGTTCAGCACCAGCGCACCGCCTTCGATCGAGGTCAGATTCTTGTTCGCGTGGAAGCTGAACGAGACCATATCGCCGAGCTTGCCGATGCGCTCGCCTTTCCACGTCGAGCCGAACGCCTGCGCGGCGTCTTCGATCACGCGCAGCTTGTGGGTGCGGGCGATTTCATAGAGACGATCCATGTCGACCGGCAGACCCGACAGATAAACCGGAATGATCGCCTTGGTGCGCGGCGTGACGGCCTTTTCGAGCAGATCGAGGTCGATATTGCGGGTGGCCGGATCGATGTCGACGAACACCGGCGTCGCGCCGGTTTCATAGATCACATTGCTAGTCGCGACCCACGAGGCGGGCGTGGTGATCACTTCGTCGCCTTCGCCTACACCGGCGATGCGCAGCCCGATTTCGAGCGTCGCCGTGCCGGAATTGAAGGTGCGCACCGGACGGCCGCCGCAGAACGCCGAGAGCGCCGCTTCGAACTTCTGATTCTGCGGGCCGGTGGTGATCCAACCGGAGCGGAGCACGTCGGCGACGCCCTGGATCGTTTCTTCATCGATTTCGGGTTTGACAAACGGCAAAAACGGGACTGTTGACTGGCTCATTGAATGCTTCGCTCGATTGAAAGGGGCGCGACCCGCAGGGCGCGAAGTAAAGCACACACTATGCGCAAACCCAAGGCCACGACTAAAAAAGGGCGCAACCGCAAAGGATACAGCGGCCATCCTTACGTTTTACTTAGCCAGCGTCGATGCCCGGCTTACAGCATCTTTGCCGCCGGCGTCTGGCGAGGTCCGCGTCGGCGGTCGCAATAAACGGTAATAAAGCATGCCCGGCAAGCCACTGCCGGGGCTCCACGCCTAGCTGCGCGCCAGGATGACTACGCCGATCAGGATGATGCCGATCCCGATCAGCTTCTGCACTGACATCACTTCGCCGAATAGATACCACGCCGCGATCGCGTTGACGACGTAGCCGAGCGAGAGCATCGGATAGGCAATCGACACATCCACCCGCGACAGTCCGATCACCCACACGGCGACGCTGATCACGTAGCAGGCCAGCCCGCCGATGATCGGCGGCTGGGTTGCGAGCCGCCAGCCAATGGGCAGGATGTTCGCACGGGTGAATTCGAAGTGTCCAACGGCATTCGTTCCGGCTTTGAGCAGCAACTGCGCGCCGGCGTTCAACGTGACGCCGGCGAGAATGCAAAAGAGGGAAATCGGATTCATCTAACGTTCTGATCCTGATGTGGGGTCATTGTTGGGTTTTTTCTACTGGCGCCGCGGCGTCGGACGCAGCCACAGGCTTCATCACCACCACCCGGCGCGAGTCGCGCGCGACAACCTGCATCGGCAGGTGCTGCGCAAGCAGTTTGTCGTAAGTGGACGGCGGGAGCAGCGCGAGCGCGTAGCGATCGGCCTTCCAGCGTTCGACCCAGGCATTGACCGACGGCACCCATTTCTGCGGTTCGACGGAAATACCGAACGCCAGCTCGTCCGGATGCTCGACCATGATCATCGTGTGGTCGACATAGAACGGCAGCGTGTGGTCGAGCACACCGACCGAGTAGAACGGCGTATCCGCCGGCAGTCTGGCGATCTCGGCCTTGATCGCGGGCGCGAGCGGCGCGCCGGAGCTCAACCGTCCGAACACGTCGTGACCGGTGCCGGCGATCGTGCCGAGCAGCAGCCACGCCACGCCGAACGCAGCGACGGCGCCGAGAATGCCGGCGCGGCTACGGCGGTTCAGCCACAGCGCCGCCAGCGTCAGCACGAAGGCGACGGCGAGCGCCGCCAGCACCCAGGTGCGGTATTCGACGTACAGCTCGGTCGGGTTGCGCGCGCTGCCGAAGCGCGACATGAACAGCGCGGCGAATGCCGCCATCACCAGAAACAGTGCGTAGCCGGCCAGATGGCGGCGCAGCTGGTCACGCGTGACGAGCGGCAGATACATGCCGATCAGCAGCGCGATGGCCGGGGCGATCGGCAGCGTGTAGGACAGCAGCTTCGAGTGCGACGCACTGAAGAACAGGAAGATGAACACCGTCCACACCAGTAGCAGGATCACCGGTGCGAAGCCGTTCGGCTGGCGCGGCTGGCGCCACGCGTGGCGAACGCTTTGCACGGTAATCGACAGCCACGGCAGGAACCCGACCAGCAGCACCGGCACGAAATAATAGAACGGCCCGGGGCGGTTCTGTTCAGGCGTCAGATAGCGCTTGAACTGCTGGACGATGAAGAAGAAGTTCAGGAACTCCGGATTGCGCTGTTGCACCAGCACGAACCAGGGTGTAACGATCGCGAAGAACACGATCAGGCCGCCGATCAGGTGCAGGCGCTTCCAGACCGCCCAGTCGCGCGCGAGCAGCGTGTACAGCACCAGCACCGCGCCCGGCAGGATCACGCCGACCAGACCCTTGGACAACACCGCCATCGCCATCGACGCCCAGCACAGCCACATCCAGCCGCGCACGTTGGCGCCCGGCAGGTTGGGGCGCTGCGCAAGCAGCAGCGCGCAGAGCGAGAGCTCCATCCAGAACGACAGGCCCATGTCGAGCGTGTTGAAGTGGCCCATCAGGTTCCAGTACGGCGAGGTCGCCAGCACGAGCGCCGTGAACACGCCGGTCGCCGCGTTGAACACCCGCGCGCCGGTAAAGCCGATCAGCAGCACGCCAGCAAAGCCCGTCAGCGCGGTGTAAAGGCGCGCCTGCCATTCGCCGATGCCGAACCACGCGAACGTGAGCGCGTTTGCCCAGGTTTGCAGCGGGGGTTTCTCGAAATACTTGTAGCCGTTGTAGCGCGGCGTGATCCAGTCGCCGGTGACGAACATCTCACGCGCCATTTCGGCGTAACGGCCTTCGTCGCTGGGCAGCAGATGGCGCCAGCCGAGCGGCACGAACCAGATCACGGCGAGGGCCAGCACGAGCAGCAGGATCGTGGTGCGATTGAGCGGTAGCCGGGACGGCGTATCGTTCATGAATTTCAACCTTTTTGGCGACGCCGCATGGGGCAGCATTGCGTTGTTGTTCGGAAATGACGGCTGGTGCTTCGGGAGGGCTGGCCACCCGGGGCTGGCCCCCAGCGCCCCGGTTGCAGGGCACAAGATGACACTTGCTGCCGGTAGCTATGCACAAGTGCGCCGGCACGGCACCGATGGCGCGCAGTGTACGTTATCGACTGTGACGCGGCCAAGGTGTGCGGTCAGTTCGGCGACGCGGTTGCCGCAGGTGTCATATGCGGCAACGGCTTGCGCCTGCACGACACCAGCGCCGCACCCATGCGGCGCCGTTACGCTTCGATCAGCAACGCGGCCGCGACCTTGCGGCCCTCGGCCATCAGAATGTTGTAGGTGCGGCAGGCGGCCTTGAAGTCCATCGTTTCGACGCCGATGCGTTTGGCGGTGAGCGCGGCGGTCAGGCGCGGATGCGGGAAACGCAGCCGCTCGCCGCTGCCGAACACGACCACTTCGGGCGCGGACTCCACCAGCATGGCGAAGTGTTCGGCGCTCAACTGCTCGAACGAGGAAACGGGCCAAGGGATCACGGGCGCGTCCGGCAGCACGAGAATGCTGCCCGAATGGCGTACCAGATTGATTTCGACATAGTCGGCGCCGTAACCGGTGACGGTGTTCAGGGCGCCGCTGGAATCCTGATGTAATTTCAAATTCGTTTTCCGAAGTCGTCGTGAGACATCATGCGTGTTGGCGGCCTGGTCGGGCGGAACTGGAGCAGGGCGGTTTGACGCGAGTGGGACACGCGAATGGCACAGAAGCGGCCGAAAAGGCTTGCCGTTGCGGTTGGTGCATTGCGGAAGTCGGCCAAAATCCGCTAAATTATAGCTTTTTAGCCGGAAAGCGGCGCCCCTCGCTTTATGTGCCGCCCGATGTGCCGCCACCAGCGGCACGCGAGAGCCAGGCGCGGCCGGCTACCCGCCTTCGCTTCACGCGCTGTTTTGCTCGTTGTTTCGCCTGGCGTTCGCCAGTTTGGCTGCTTCACCGGCGCGATCCGCTGGGTCTGCGGCGATATGTGTGCGGAGTCGGCCCAACCCGCGGCCCAACCCGCGGCCCAACCCGCGTCTGCCGGCCGCCGCTGGCCGCGCCGCGTCAGAATTCCCCGTATCGGCGGACTTGCCCGGCCCGGCGTTTGTTTCGCCCCCGCTTGTTCGCCCAAGCCTACCAACCAGGATGAAGTGCCCGCCGTGAAACAGATTCTGAAATCCAACAAGTTGTTGAACGTCTGCTACGACATTCGCGGGCCCGTCCTCGAACATGCGAAGCGGCTCGAAGAAGAGGGTCATCGCATCATCAAGCTGAACATCGGCAATCTCGCGCCGTTCGGCTTTGACGCGCCGGATGAAATCATCCAGGACATGATCCTGAATCTGCCGGGCTCGTCCGGCTACTCGGATTCCAAGGGTGTGTTCGCCGCGCGCAAGGCGATCATGCATTACACGCAGCAAAAGGGCGTGCACGGCGTCGAACTCGACGACATCTATATCGGCAACGGCGCATCCGAGCTGATCGTGATGGCAATGCAGGGCCTGCTCAACGACGGCGACGAAGTGCTGCTGCCCGCCCCGGACTACCCGTTGTGGACCGCGGGCGTGAGCCTGTCGGGCGGCACGCCGGTGCACTACATCTGCGACGAAGCGAACCGCTGGATGCCCGATCTCGACGACATCCGCGCGAAAATCACGCCGAATACGCGCGCGCTCGTCGTGATCAACCCGAACAACCCGACTGGCGCGCTGTATTCGGACGAACTGCTGCTCGGCCTGATCGAGATCGCGCGCCAGCACGGCCTCGTCATTTTCGCCGACGAGGTTTATGACAAGATCGTCTACGACGGCAAGAAGCACACGTCGATGGCGGCGTTGTCCGAAGACGTGCTCACCGTCACGTTCAACAGCCTGTCGAAGAGCTACCGTTCATGCGGCTACCGCGCCGGCTGGATGTTCATCTCGGGCCTCGCCGGCGAGAACCGCCGGCACGCGAAAGATTATTTCGAAGGGCTCGGCATTCTGGCCTCGATGCGCCTGTGCCCGAACGTGCCCGGCCAGTACGCGATCCAGACCGCGCTCGGCGGCTATCAGAGCATCAACGACCTGATCGTGCCGAGCGGCCGCCTGTACAAACAGCGCGAACTCGCGTATGACATGTTGACGGCCATCCCCGGTGTGAGTTGCGTGAAGCCCGAAGCGGCGCTCTACATGTTCCCGCGCCTCGACCCGAAGATTTATCCGATCCAGGACGACCAGCAGTTCATCCTCGACCTGCTGCTGGAAGAACGCGTGCTGCTCGTGCAGGGCACCGGTTTTAACTGGAAGACGCCGGATCACTTCCGCGTCGTGTTCCTGCCGAACGTGGACGATCTCGCGGATTCGATCAACCGGATCGCGCGCTTCCTCGACGGCTACCGCAAACGCCACACGGCTTAACGCGGATTCGGCGCGCGCCGCGCGCCATCCCGGCACCCGTTTCCTTTAAATCACTTACTCGAAAACACACGCTGCATGGAACCGATCAAAGTTGGACTGCTGGGCTTCGGCACGGTAGGCAGCGGCACCTTCACGGTACTGCGCCGCAATCAGGAAGAAATCAAACGCCGTGCGGGCCGCGGTATCGAGATTGCGCGCATCGCCGTGCGCAATCCCGCCAAAGCGACTGCGGCGCTCGGCAGTGAAGCCGGCACAGTGGCGCTGACCGATGACTTCAACGCGGTGGTCGACGATCCGTCGATCGATATCATTGCGGAAATGATCGGCGGCACGGGTGTCGCGCGCGATCTCGTCCTGCGCGCGATCAACAACGGCAAGCATGTGGTGACCGCCAACAAGGCGCTGCTCGCGGTGCACGGCACGGAAATTTTCGAAGCGGCGCGCGCCAACGGCGTGATGGTGTCGTTCGAAGCGGCGGTGGCCGGTGGCATTCCGATCATCAAGGCGCTGCGCGAAGGGCTGACGGCCAATCGGATCCAGTACATCGCCGGCATCATCAACGGTACGACGAACTACATCCTGTCGGAGATGCGCGACCGCGGCCTCGACTTCGCGACCGCGCTGAAGGCCGCGCAGGAGCTGGGTTACGCCGAAGCCGATCCGACCTTCGACATCGAAGGCGTGGACGCCGCGCACAAGGCGACGATCATGAGCGCGATCGCGTTCGGCGTGCCGGTGCAATTCGACAAGGCTTACGTCGAAGGCATCAGCAAGCTCGCTGCGATCGACATCAAATACGCCGAAGAACTCGGCTACCGTATCAAGCTGCTCGGCATCGCGCGCCGCACCGACAAGGGCATCGAGCTGCGCGTGCACCCGACGCTGATTCCGGAAAAGCGCCTGCTGGCGAACGTGGAAGGCGCGATGAACGCGGTCGTCGTGCACGGCGACGCAGTGGGCACGACGCTGTACTACGGCAAGGGCGCGGGCGCGGAGCCGACGGCATCCGCGGTGGTTGCCGATCTGGTCGACGTGACGCGTTTGCACACCGCCGATCCGGAACATCGTGTGCCGCATCTGGCGTTCCAGCCGGACAGCCTGTCGAGCACGCCGATCCTGCCGATCGACGAAGTGACGAGCGGTTATTACCTGCGTTTGCGTGTGGCTGACGTGACCGGCGTGCTGGCCGACATCACGCGCATTCTCGCGGACACCGGCATTTCGATCGACGCGCTGCTGCAGAAGGAATCGGAGCAGGTCGACGCGAACGGCAAGGGCGAAACCGACATTATTCTGATCACGCACGAGACGGTCGAAAAGAACGTCAACGCCGCGATCAAAACGATCGAAGCGCTGAAGACCGTTGTCTCGCAAGTCACGAAGCTGCGCATGGAAGCGCTCAACTAGGCCGACATATGAACTACCTCTCCACGCGCGGCGCCGGAGCCGGCGAGCGCCATACGTTTTCCGACATTCTGCTGGGCGGTCTCGCGAAAGACGGCGGCCTGTACCTGCCCGCCGAATACCCGCGTGTTTCCGCTGACGAACTGACGCGCTGGCGCACGCTGCCTTACGCGGATCTCGCGTTCGAGATCCTGTCGAAATTCAGCGACGACATTCCCGCCGAAGACCTGCGCATGCTGACGCGCCGCACCTACACGGCCGAGACTTACTGCAACGTGCGCGACGACGAAAGCGCTGCACAGATCACGCCGCTCAAGACGCTGGGCGTTGAGAACGGCGCGCCGCTGTCGCTGCTCGAACTATCGAATGGACCGACGCTGGCGTTCAAGGACATGGCGATGCAGTTGATCGGCAACCTGTTCGAGTACGCGCTGGCCAGGCACGGCGAAACGCTGAACATTCTCGGCGCGACTTCGGGCGACACCGGCAGCGCTGCTGAGTACGCGATGCGCGGCAAGAAGGGCATTCGCGTGTTCATGCTGTCGCCGCATAAGAAGATGAGCGCGTTCCAGACCGCGCAGATGTACAGCTTGCAGGACCCGAACATTTTCAACCTCGCGGTTGAGGGCGTGTTCGACGACTGCCAGGACATCGTCAAGGCTGTGTCGAACGATCACGCGTTCAAGGCGAAGTACCAGATCGGCACGGTCAACTCGATCAACTGGGCGCGTGTCGTGGCGCAGGTCGTGTACTACTTCAAGGGCTATTTTGCCGCGACGAAGTCGAACGACGAGCGCGTGTCGTTCACCGTGCCGTCGGGCAACTTCGGCAATGTTTGCGCGGGCCACATTGCACGGATGATGGGGTTGCCCATCGAGAAGCTGGTGGTGGCGACAAACGAAAACGACGTGCTCGACGAGTTTTTCCGCACGGGCATTTACCGGGTGCGCAAGGCGGCTGAGACGTACCACACGAGCAGCCCGAGCATGGACATTTCGAAGGCATCGAACTTCGAGCGTTTCGTGTTCGACCTGCTGGGCCGCGATCCGGCGCGGGTGCTGCAACTGTTTCGCGACGTCGAAGAGAAGGGCGGCTTCGACCTGGCGGCGAGCGGCGACTTTGCGCGGGTCAAGGAATTCGGTTTCGTGTCGGGCCGCAGCAGCCACGAGGACCGGGTGGAAGTGATCCGCGACGTATTCGCGCGTTACGACACGATGATCGACACGCACACGGCCGATGGCTTGAAGGTCGCGCGTGAGCATTTGCAGCCGGGCATTCCGATGATCGTGCTGGAGACGGCGCAGCCGATCAAGTTTGGCGAAACGATCCGCGAAGCGCTGCTGCGCGAGCCGGAACGTCCCGCCGCGTTTTCGGGTTTGGAGTCGCTGCCGCAACGTTTCGAAGTGCTGCCGGCGGACGTGCAGCGCGTGAAGGACTTCATGATGGCGAACACGGGCGAGTAAAACCATGAGCATCGAGCGCGACGGAGTCGCGCTCGATGCGGTGGATGAAGTGGTGCAGTGCAACGACTCCGCAATCGATAGATGTGACCGCCCGACCGGCGAAAGAACCGGCACGAAGTCTGGGCAGCGCTATTGAGCCAAGAAATACCGACTGCGGCTGGGCAACCCCGTTGGTTTTAGAAGTACCGCCACGGCCGGACAACGCCGTTGGGTTTAGAAGTACCGCTGCGGCGCGCGCAGCGCCGCCGGAAGCATGACGGCCTTGTCACCAGCGCGGAGTGTGCGAGCACACAGATTCCAGATGCTCCACTACCTCCTCCAAGCCAGGGGACCCGCTTAAGAGCTGGCGGTGTAAAGCCGCTTTCTTTTGCCTACTTTTCTTTGCGGCAGGCAAAGAAAAGTAGGTGCCCCCCGCACAGGGGCAACGCTAATAAACCAAAGACAAAAGAAAATCCCAACACCGTAGGCAAACAGAAAAATACCGCCGCCAAAGGCAAAAAAAAACCTATAACACAAGGCCGCCCCAGGCCGCCCCAATCGACCGCTACAATATTCCTTTAACCCGCGGCTTCGAAACCAGAAGATGTCCACCCCAACGCCCCGCGCTCCGATGCTCTCAACCGCCGACGCCTTGGCGACATTGCTCAGCGCCGCGAGCCCAATCGCCGGTACAGAATCAACCCCCACGCTGAAAGCGCTAAACCGCGTGCTATCGGCAGACGTGATCTCGCCACTAGACGTCCCCCCCATGAACACAAGTTCAATGGACGGCTACGCGCTAAGCACCGCCGACCTGGCGCATGGCAACCGCCGCCTGCCAGTGTCCCAACGCATTCCGGCCGGCCACGCGCCAAGTCAGCTAGAACCAAACACAGCAGCCCGCATCTTCACAGGCGCAACGGTGCCGCCAGGCGCCGACGCAATCGTGATGCAGGAGCAAACCGAAACCACCGGCGACGAAGTCACGATCCTGCACAGCCCCAAACCGGGCGAATGGGTCACCGCCCAAGGCGCGGACATCCGCAGTGGTTCGATCATCCTGCCCGCGGGCACACGCCTGACACCACAAGCCCTGGGACTAGCCGCCTCAGTCGGCTGCGCCGAATTAAAAGTGCGCCGCCGCGTAAAAGTCGCCGTTTTCTTCACAGGAGACGAACTGACCATGCCCGGCGAGCCGCTGAAACCCGGCGCGATCTACAACTCGAACCGTTTCACGCTGCGCGGACTGCTGGAAAACCTCGGATGCGAGGTCACGGACTACGGAATCGTTCCGGACAAACTCGACGCAACTCGCGCGACGTTACGCGAAGCCGCACAAGCGCACGATCTGATTCTGACCTGCGGTGGCGTGTCGGTGGGCGAGGAAGATCACGTGAAACCGGCGGTCGAGGCCGAAGGGCGCCTGTCGATGTGGCAGATCGCGATGAAGCCCGGTAAGCCGCTCGCCTTCGGCGCGGTGCGCCGCGCGCCATTGCAGGCGGATGCCGCCGCGTCCGGCGAAACGTTTTTCATCGGTCTGCCGGGCAATCCGGTGTCGAGTTTTGTCACTTTCCTGCTGTTCGTCCGGCCGTTCGTCCTGCGTCTGGCCGGTCTGCAGACGGTCGCACCGCGCGCACTGTCGCTGCGTGCCGACTTTACGCAGAACAAAGCCGACCGCCGCAACGAATTCCTGCGCGCGCGTGTCAATCCAGCCGGCGGCCTCGATCTGTTTCCGAATCAGAGTTCAGCCGTGCTGACCTCGACAGTATGGGGCGACGGCCTGATCGACAATCCGCCGAATCACGCGATCAGCGCCGGCGAGACCGTGCGCTTCATTCCCTTTTCCGAACTGCTGAACTAAGGCCGGCAACGGCCGCTGGCGTCCCGATGAAGATCCAACTCAGATATTTTGCAAGTGTGCGCGAAGCGCTCGAGATGGCAGATGAGACGGTCGAACTGCCCGACGGCATCGCGACGGTCGGCGACGTGCGCGCGTGGCTGCGCGTGCGCGGCGGCATTTGGGCCGACACCCTCGCCGAGGGCCGCGCGTTGCGCATGGCGTGCAATCACGTAATGACCGACGCCGGCACGCGCGTCACGGCAGGTTGCGAAGTCGCGTTCTTTCCGCCCGTCACCGGCGGTTAAGGCCCAAATCGCACAGGAGCCAGAGATGCCCGTTCGCGTCCAGACAGAAGACTTCGACCTCACTGCCGAGGTTGCCGGGTTGCGCGCGCGCAATCCGAAGATCGGCGCGGTAGCCTGTTTCGTCGGCACCGTGCGCGATCTGAACGAAAGCAGCATGGTCGAAACGATGGAGCTCGAACACTATCCGGGCATGACGGAGAAGTCGTTGGAGGCGATCGTCGTGAGCGCGCGCGAGCGTTGGCCGGGGATCGAGGTGCTGATCGTGCATCGGGTCGGCAAGCTCTATCCGCTCGACCAGATCGTGCTGGTGGCGACAACCGCCGCGCATCGCGGCGACGCCTTCGCGTCATGTGAATTCGTGATGGACTATCTGAAGACCCAGGCGCCGTTCTGGAAGAAAGAGAAGACCGAGGAAGGCGAACGCTGGGTCGATGCGCGCGTCACCGACGATGCCGCGCTCGCTCGTTGGGGCGTCGAATCGAGCAACCGGACGGCTGAATAGCCCGCGCGCCTTTCGGGCCCGTCGAGGGGCGCGCCTCATACGCCTCATGCACTTCACGCGATTGGCTCAATCGTCCGGCGTTTTGCCGATGATCCGGGTGGGAAACGGCTCGCCACGCGGCCGCGCCGAGGCGTGCGGGTCAGGTGAATCATGCGGCTCGCCGTCGCGCGGACGCCGCCTTGGCGCAACGCGCTCCAGCAAAGCCTGCTGCTCAGCCGGAATCGTGTAATCCCAGCCGAAGCGGCTCAACTGCAAACTCTGTGCGATGCGCAGCGCCGGTTCCATGAAGCGGATCGCCGCAGCCGGTTCGTAGCGCGACTCCACCGTGTCCAGGAACAGATACAGCCAGCGGCTGAAATGCTGCGGCTCGACGCCCTCGAGCGGTTGATGCGCCTGCTGCACATTGCCGCGGTATTGCTTCGCGCCCAGCACGAGACTCGCCCAGAACGTGCACATCTTCGGCAGATGGTCGTCCCAGCGGCCCGCCAGCGTCGCTTCGAACACGGGACCGAGCAGCGGATCGGCACGCACGCGGTCGTAAAAGCCGTAGACCAGGTCGCGAATATTCGCGTCGGTGGGCTCTGCGGCGCGCTCGGCAACGGGCGCCGCGGGGAAGGACGGATTCATGCATTTTCCATAAGGTGCAGCCGTTCAGCGCGGATCGCCACTGTGCGCTACGAGGAGCCACAGAGCGTCACGAATGGCCTCAAATTGCGTCGAAACGGAAGGAAGTAGGCCGCGAATGGCCCGCTTTTCGTACGAATGGCCCGAGCGGGAAACGTTACCATTACTGCCGGAAGACAAATACCGCCAGTCAACGCAAAGTAATAAGATGTGTAGCGCCTGCATCTTATGGCGAAGCGACGGCCCCCGGCAACCCTTGCATCGACGCGGTTATCCCCCGGATCGCGGCTTGCGCTCATCGTGGTACCTGCACTTATGAGACTGACCGACTATACGGACTATTCGCTGCGCGTCCTGTTGTATCTTGCCGTCCGTGGCGAGGGGTTGTCGACTATCCAGGACATCTCGGACGCGTACGGGATCTCCAAGAACCATTTGATGAAGGTCGTGCAGCAGCTCGGCGAACTCGGCTGGGTCGAGACCGTGCGCGGGCGCAACGGCGGTTTGCGTCTGGCCGAGCAGACCAGCGCGCTGACGCTCGGCGAAATTGTGCGCGCCACCGAAAGCGACTTTGCGCTGGTCGGCTGCTTCCCGGATGAGCGCGGCGAGCGTCGCGACTGTGTCATTACGCCGCATTGCCGTGTCAGAGGAGCGCTCGAAGCCGCCCGCAATGCATTCCTTGCCGAGCTCGACCGCCATACCATCGGCGATGTCGCACAGCCGCACGGTCCGCTGGCTGCGTTGCTCGGCCTGAGCCGCGCGATTCCTATCATGCCGATCGCACCGGCCACGCCCGCCGGCGGCGGTGCGGCCCCGGTCGCCTGAAACCGGCGAGGCAGTTCTCGCGCATCAAATGTTAAATAGTTGTCGCCTGATGCAAAAAAGCGCTTGAAAGCTGCGTAAAACGCCTCATTTTGGTGGTAATCGAAATTGGAGGTCTCTTGATGAGAATCGACAAACTCACCACTAAATTCCAGGAAGCACTGGCTGACGCGCAGAGTCTGGCCGTCGGACACGACAATCAATACATCGAACCAGTCCACGTTCTCTCGGCGCTCGTCGCCCAGCAGGACGGTTCGGCTCGCTCGCTGCTCTCGCGGGCCGGCGTGCATGTCCAGGCGCTGCAAACCGCGTTGAACGACGCGATGACGCGCTTGCCGCAGGTGCAGGGCACCGACGGCAACGTGCAGATCGGCCGCGAACTGACCGGCTTGCTGAACCAGGCCGACAAGGAAGCGCAAAAGCTCAACGACACGTTCATCGCGAGCGAAATGTTCCTGCTTGCCGTCGCCGACGATAAGGGCGAGGCGGGCCGCCTCGCGCGTCAGCACGGCCTGTCGCGCAAGTCGCTGGAAAGCGCGATTGCCGCGGTGCGCGGCGGGTCGCAAGTGCATAGCCAGGACGCCGAAAGCCAGCGCGAAGCGCTGAAGAAGTACACCATCGATCTGACCGAACGCGCACGTGCCGGCAAGCTCGATCCGGTGATCGGCCGGGACGACGAAATCCGCCGTTCGATCCAGATTCTGCAACGCCGCACCAAGAACAATCCGGTGCTGATCGGCGAGCCGGGCGTGGGCAAGACCGCGATCGTCGAGGGCCTCGCGCAGCGGATCGTCAACGGTGAGGTGCCGGAAACGCTCAAGGGCAAGCGCGTGCTGTCTTTGGACATGGCAGCCTTGCTGGCCGGCGCCAAATACCGCGGCGAGTTCGAAGAACGCCTGAAGGCCGTGCTGAACGACATCGCGAAAGACGAAGGCCAGACCATCGTCTTCATCGACGAAATTCACACGATGGTCGGCGCCGGCAAGGCCGAAGGCGCGATGGACGCGGGCAATATGCTCAAGCCTGCGCTGTCGCGCGGCGAACTGCATTGCGTCGGCGCCACCACGCTCGACGAATATCGCAAGTACATCGAAAAGGATGCCGCGCTCGAACGCCGCTTCCAGAAGGTGCTGGTCGACGAACCGACGGTGGAAGCCACCATTGCGATCCTGCGCGGTTTGCAGGAGAAGTACGAGCTGCATCACGGCGTCGACATCACCGACCCGGCGATCGTCGCGGCGGCTGAACTGTCGCATCGCTACATCACGGACCGTTTCCTGCCGGACAAGGCGATCGACCTGATCGACGAAGCGGCTTCGAAGATCAAGATGGAAATCGACTCGAAGCCGGAAGAGATGGATCGGCTCGACCGTCGTTTGATCCAGTTGAAGATCGAACGCGAAGCCGTCAAGAAGGAAAAGGACGAAGCGTCGCAAAAGCGTCTGCAATTGATCGAGGAAGAAATCGAGCGGCTGGACCGCGAATATTCGGACCTCGAAGAAATCTGGACCGCGGAAAAAGCGGCGGTGCAGGGCAGTGCGCAGCTGAAGGAAGAGATCGAGAAAACGCGTGCGGAAATCACCCGCTTGCAGCGTGAGGGCAAGCTGGAGAAGGTCGCCGAGTTGCAATACGGCAAGCTGCCGGGTCTCGAAGCGCAGTTGAAGGAAGTGACCCAGGCCGAAGCGAAGGAGCAGAACAATCCGACCCGGCCGCGTCTGTTACGCACCCAAGTGGGCGCGGAGGAAATCGCTGAAGTCGTGTCGCGTTCGACCGGCATTCCGGTGTCGCGCATGATGCAGGGCGAGCGCGAAAAGCTGCTGCAGATCGAGGAAAAACTGCACGATCGCGTGGTCGGTCAGGACGAAGCGATTAGCGCGGTGGCCGATGCGATTCGTCGTTCGCGCGCGGGTCTGGCGGATCCGAACCGGCCGTATGGTTCGTTCCTGTTCCTCGGGCCGACCGGTGTGGGCAAAACCGAACTGTGCAAGGCGCTGGCGGCGTTCCTGTTCGATTCGGAAGATCATCTGGTCCGCATCGACATGAGCGAATTCATGGAGAAGCATAGCGTCGCGCGTTTGATCGGCGCGCCGCCGGGCTACGTCGGTTACGAGGAAGGCGGTTATCTGACTGAAGCCGTGCGCCGTAAGCCTTACAGCGTGATCCTGCTCGACGAAATCGAGAAGGCGCATCCGGACGTGTTCAACGTGCTGCTGCAAGTGCTCGACGACGGCCGCATGACCGATGGCCAGGGCCGTACCGTGGACTTCAAGAACACGGTGATCGTGATGACGTCGAACCTCGGTTCGCAGGTCATCCAGTCGATGGTCGGCGAGCCGCAGGAAGCGGTGAAGGACGCGGTCTGGGAAGAAGTGAAGCTGCATTTCCGGCCCGAATTCCTCAACCGGATCGACGACGTCGTGGTGTTCCATGCGCTCGACCGCTCGAATATCCAGTCGATCGCGCGGATCCAGCTGCAACGTCTGCATGAACGGCTCGCCAAGCTCGACATGCAACTGGTGGTGTCGGATGCGGCGCTCGAGCACGTCGGCAAGGTCGGCTACGATCCGCTGTTCGGTGCGCGGCCGTTGAAGCGTGCGATCCAGCAGGAAATCGAGAACCCGGTCGCGAAGCTGATTCTGGCCGGCAAGTTCGGTCCGAAGGATGTGATTCCAGTCGAAATGGAAGACGGCAAGCTGGTGTTCGAACGCGTTGTACATTAAGCGACAGGCGTTCGACAGACGTTAGGCAGGAAATGGCTGGAGTACGGGCCGAAACTGCCAAACGCGTCTGCCAAACTCATCTGCCAAAAATCAAAAGCGGCAACGAAGGTGACTTCGTTGCCGCTTTTTTTCGCCATTTGACGGGCGGTCAGGACATCTGGCGAGGCCGCTTACGCGTTGCCCTTGCCGAACAGCGCCGACAGGCCGCCGAGCGCGCCGAGCACAGTTGTCGAATTCAGTTGGCCTTCGGCGGGCACTTCGCCTTCCGGCGTCGCCGCGTTGAAGACGTGCGGCAGAATCTGCGACAGGAGGCCCGTGACCTGATCCGGCTGCACGCCGGCTTTCGCTGCGAGGCTGGCGACGGCATCCGAGCCGAGCACGCTATGCAGTGCATCCGGTGCGATCGGCTGGTTCTCTCCATTACCGACCCACGACGAAACGACGTCGCCGAGGCCCTTTTCCTTGAAGCTGCTGATCAGGCCGTTCAGGCCGCCCGGCTGGCTGTTGACGAATTCGAGCGCGGCGGAAATCAAGGCTTGCTGGCCGCCGCCCTCGGGCGATTTGCCAACCAGGGAACCGATAGTGTCGAGTAGGCTCATGACGGACTCTCTTGAATGCCGACACGTGCTTGACGGGTCGGCGGGTGAAAACGCCGCGCGGTTGCGCGGCGCTGGGGAGGCGAGGCGGGCGGCAGCGGGGCGGCATACACGCCATCGCGCGACCATCGCGCTGCCGATGCTCAAGCCAGGATATTACGCGCCGGAGGCTGCGGCAGCCGATGCAGCCTTGCTCTTCTTGGCCTTTTTCTTCGAGGCCTTGGTGCCGGACGCGTCAGCCGGCGCGCTTGCCGCGGCCGCCGTAGCCGGCGCCGAAGCGGCAGCCGCATCGGACGCCGCGGTCTTGCTCTTCTTCTTCGACTTCGATGCCTTCGTGCCTGACGCTTCGGCCGGCGCTGCGGTCGTCGTCGGGGCCGGTGTCGCGGCCGGCGTGGTGGCCGCAGGTGCAGCCGCCGGTGCCGCCTTGGTGCTCGCGGTGCTGGTCGACTTCGCGGCTGCCTTGGCGCCGGTCGGCGGCGTGGACGCGCCGTTGACGGTCAAACCTGCCGCTTCGAGATTGGTCACCGATTTGGTGCCGAGACCTTTGACGCGGGACGCGAGATCGTCAGCATCCTTGAACGGGCCGTTCCTGGTGCGTTCGTCGATAATCGCTTTCGCGTGGACCGGGCCGATGCCCTTTACCGATTCGAGCGCGGCCTGATCGGCGGAATTTACTTCGACGGCCGCCGCAAATCCGGCCGATAGCGACAAAGCCAAAGCAACGCAAAGCATTAGAAGCTTCTTCAGCATGGCAAGCACTCCATTGAGGGCAAAAAAAGTTAGCCGGGAACGGACGACGCATCCTGTCAGCGGGCGCTGCGCTTAAGCATAGAACAAATTGCGCGCCCTTATTTGTCAACGCCGACGATTTATACCGATCGATTCATGACAAGTAAATCTATTTGGACAATATTTAAACCTTTTGCCTCGCGAATAAGCCGTATTGCGCTTATCGATCAACGCGTCGCTGAATGACAACGCGATCCGCTTGACTTAGAGTGCACTCGAAGTCCTAACCTGAGTTCCGTCATGTCAACAATGTCGAAAGCACTCACCATCGGCCAGGTCGCGGAAACGATCGGCATCTCTACGCATACGCTGCGCTACTACGAACAGGCCGGCCTGATTCGGGCGGTCGGGCGGACGCAGGCGGGGCATCGTCTGTATTCGCCTGCCGACCTCGACTGGCTGCAGTTCCTGATGCGTCTGAAGGCGACCGGCATGCCGATCGCCGGGATGCAGGCATTCGCCGCGCTGCGGGCAGAAGGTCAGCGTACGGTGGGCGAGCGCCGCGAGATGCTGGTGGCGCATCGGGATGCGGTTCTGGCGAGGATCGCCGAGTTGCAGAGCAATCTCGGCGCGATCATCGACAAGATCGCGTACTACGAAGTCGCTGAGCGGCACCCCGCTGGGCGGCACCCCGCTGGGCGGCACCCCGCTGAGAGCAATCCGACACGACAGATCGACAAAACTCAATCGCACTCGCACCCGGAAAAGGACTCACCATGGAACACGCACAAAACGATCGCTACACCCAAGGCTGGAACAAACTGAAGGAAATCGACGGCGCTGCGGGCGAGCAGGTGATTGCCGCGCTCGCGCCGATCGCGCCGGATTTCGGGCGCCTGTTGATCGAATTCGGCTTCGGCGACATTTACAGCCGGCCGCAACTCGATCTGCGCGCGCGGGAGATCGCGACGATTGCGTCGTTGGCGACGCTCGGCTGCGCACAGCCGCAGTTGAAGGTGCATATCGAGGCGGCGCTGAACGTCGGTTGCACGCGCGAAGAGATCGTCGAGGTGTTCATGCAGATGGCGCTCTATGCGGGATTCCCGGCGGCACTGAACGCGCTGTTCGCGGCTCGGGAGATTTTCGAACGGCACGATCTGGCGTTGAGCAAAGCGCAAGCGGCTTGACGATGGCGGTGTAGGGCAGAGCGGCTGCTGGGCGCGGCCGCTTTTTATTCGACTTGAAATGCAACTAACGGTCGGTTTCAGCAAACAACTTGGACGACGCGTGCGTGCTGCGCCTAAAAGCTGGGTTTTCCACGAACGGGGCGTTTCCGCAATCTTGCGGCAATCCCCTTCGCGTCAAGCCGCCAAATCCGCCCTGACCACCGCCTCGGCACGCAAATACCGCTTACTGACAACCCGCCAGTAAAGCAGCAAGCCGATGCCGGCAATCGCCAGACTTGCCGTATTCGCGACCCAGAACCCTCGTGCGCCGGTCAGCCACTCGGGGATGGCGCCGCTCACATTGAAGCCGAGCAGATAGCCGCCGCCCAGCCCCACGCCCCACAGTGCGATCGCATAGATCACGGTCGGCACGATCGCCACCTTGTAGGCGCGCAGCACGAACGCGGTGGTGATCTGCAACGCATCGAACAGGTGGTAGCACGCGACGATCAGCACCAACGGCATCGCAGCCGCGGCCACCTGCGCATTCGGCGTATAGCCTTCGATCACGTACGGCCGCAGCACCAGCACAATCGCGCCGTAACAGAAAGCAATCGTCACGGCCATCATGACGCCGTGCCGCGACAGCGTGCGCGCCGCTTCGTGACGATGCGCGCCGAGCGCCTGGGCGACCAGCGTCGACGAGGCGATGCCGATCGACAGCGGCGTCATATACAGCACCGCGCCGATGTTGCCGGCGATCTGGTGGCCGGCGAGCGTCGTCGTGCCGAAGCGCGCGATGAAGAGCGCCATGAACGTGTACGAGGTGACTTCGATCAGATACGACAGGCCCATCGGAATGCCGAGCCGCAACTGCGCCGCCTGGCGCCGCCAGACCGGCCAGCAGAAGCGCGCGAAGATCGCAAACGGCTCGAACACGTAGACGCGCGTCAACAGCAGCATGCCGACCAGCGCGAGCCCCCAGTTGATCGCGATGCTGGCGAGCGCGCAACCCGGGCCGCCCATCGCCGGCACGCCGAGCCCGCCGAAGATGAACCACCTGTTGAGCGGAAACTTGAGCAGCAGCGCGCCGATCTGCAGGATCATCACCAACCGCGGCTTGCCAACGGCATTGGTCAGCGAACTGTAGACGCGAAACGCGAGGCTCGCCGGCAAGCCGAACGACAGAATCCGCAGGTAAGCGACCGTGCGCTCATGCAGCGCCTCAGGCACGCGCGCAAGACGCAGCACCGGCCCCGGAAAATAGAGGATCAGAAAGCCGATCACGGTCAACGCAAGCGCGAGCCAGAGCGCCTGGCGCACTTCCTCGCCGATCTCGATGTAGCGGCGCGCGCCATAGAGCTGCGCGGTGATGGGTTGCAGCGCGGTCAGAATGCCCGTCAGGCCAATGTAGACGGAAATGTAGATCGACGAGCCGAGGCCGAGTGCGGCGAGATCGACGGCCGAATAGCGGCCGACCATCGCCGTGTCGATCACCCCGAAGGCGATGATCGCCAGTTGGCCGATCAGCACGGGCCATGCGAGACCGGCGATTTTCCGTACGTCGGCGAACATGCTCAGTCCGGCTTCTTGTGCCAGTTGCGGCGTTTGATGACCGGCGGCTTCGGACGATCGATGCGCACGTACAAACGGAAGCGCTCGTCACGGTCGGCCACGCGGCGACCTTCCCATACCAGCTTCCAGACGAAGTCCGACATCGCGCTCGGCTCGCCGAAATCCTGGGTGTCCTGGCGCAGGATCACGTCGCAATCCTGGTTGAACGAGAAGTGCATGTCGCCGAAATAGGCGAAGGTCGCGATCTGCGCATTGCCGAGGCGCACCGGCGAGATGCAGGTGTAGTCCTCCGGCAGATGGCTCGAGATCTGTTCGGCGACGTCCTTATAGGTCCGGCTGTAGTTGACGACCGGCAACCACAGCGTCATCAGCAGCACCCACATCAGCGTCGTGCCGGCACTCGAGAGCACCACGCTGCGCCACAAGACTTTCGGATGACGCGCGAGACGCCACTGCACCAGCACGAACCAGCATATCGTTACGGCGACCGCGCACACGAACGACAGAATCTTGAATTGCGGCGCAAAACCCGGCGCGAGCCGCGCGAGATTACGTGCGAGCGGATGCGGGAAGCCGGTCAGCCCGGCCACGTACACCAGCCAGACGAAACTGCCGAGTATCGTGAAGCTCAACAGTGCGAACCAGTCGATCGCGTTGATCGCACCGCGTTTGAGCGTGGGCAGCGCGAACGTGGCCAGCACCGCGAGCGGCGGCAGCAGCAGCATGTAAAGCCGGTTCGACTGATGGCTCTGCAGCACGACGAGCACCAGCAGCGGCCCGATCACCGACAGCGGAATTGCTACGTGCGGCGCGCGCCGCAGGCCCGACCAGCTGAACCACGCCCAGATCGCCAGCGGCCACGCCGGCCACGTGAACAGCGGCAGGTTTTTCAGCGCGTATTTCGCCACCGAGCCGGGCGGCCCGGCGAACGAGCTCACGCTTACGTGCACCCATTGATTCAGGTACCAGACGGCGTCGTCGGGAAATGCTGCGAGCGCGGCGATCGGCCACGCGACCGACAGGGCCAGCGCGACCGGCAAGCCGGCCAGCAGCAGCCAGCGCGAACGCGCCTCGCGCACGATCAACGTCATCGCCAGCGTGCCGAGCAGCAAGGCGCCGACCAGCACCGGACTGCTTGCGAGCGTCACCAGTCCGAGCGCCAGCCCCCAGACCAGCGCGCCCTGAATCGGCTTGTCGATCATCCGCACAAGCCCGTACACGAGCATCGCGATGCCGACGAACTGCGCCAGCTGCGGGGTGGTTTCGTGGCCGCGTTCGGCAAGACCGAAGCATGCGAGAAGAATCAGCAGCGCGCCGTCGGCGAGGGTGCGGCCGTAGTCACGCGGTTCCGGCTCGCCGCCGAACGCGTACTTGAACGGCTGGACTTCGGCGCGCCGGCCGAGCAGGTAGGCGGCATACCAGACGAACGCACAGCCTGCGCAGAACAGCAGGCCGGTGAACACACGCGACGCGTTGCTCGCGTCGACCCATGGCGCCAGCACGCGGATTGCACTTGCGCCGAGCCAGTAGCCGAGTGGGCCGTCTTCCGTGAGGTATTTGCCGACCAGGTTCGGCAGCAGCCAATCGTGGGCGCCGCCGTTGGCCATCGTCCACATGACGCCGAAGCCGGCTGCGTCCTCGTTCTTCCACGGATCGCGGCCGAAGAGGCCAAACGACGCGTAGACGATGCAGATGGTCAGCAGCAGCCAGCGCGGCAACGCACTGGTCGCAGAGGCTGTGAGGCGAACGGCAGGTCTCATGCGGTGTGTGTGGATATCGGATAAGCGGTGCAGCCGGGACCGGACGGAATGTCCGGCAGAATGGCCGATTCGGAGCATCCGGCATTGTAGTCGTGCCGTGCGATGTGCGTCATGGCCGGTAACGGCTCGCAACGTCGTTGGGGTGCTGGTAACAATGCCGCCGGAACGGGCGGCAGCGTTCGTTATGGATAAGCGCCCGGTATGAGGTGACAAAAAAGGGCAGCTCGCGCTGCCCTTTTTTTGCTGCTGCTTCGTGGCTGGCCTATGGCCGGCGACGAGGCGCGTATTACTTCGCTGCTGCCTTGCCGGTAGCGCGCGAGCCGAACTTCTTGTTGAACTTCTCGACGCGGCCAGCCGTGTCCATGATCTTTTGTTGGCCGGTGTAGAACGGATGCGATTCCGACGACACTTCGATCTTGGCGAGCGGGTAGGTCTTGCCGTTGAATTCGGCGGTTTCACGCGTCTGGATGGTCGAGCGCGTCACAAACTTGAAGTCGTTCGACATATCGATGAACAGGACTTCGCGGTAATCCGGGTGAATACCTTCTTTCATGGTCTTTCCTTTAATCTGGCGGTAGCCAACCCGCGTGCAGTCGCGAACAACCACGAACAGCATCTTGGCGCGAGCCACTTGCCTAGGGTCGAAAAACGGCGATTATGCCAGAAAATCAGTCGCTTGACGACCTTTCTGCCAGCTTTTTGCCAGTCTGATCTGATTGTCTGGATTGCCCTGCGGCCGTTATCGGACGGGCTCGCACGGATGTCAGGCAGGCGTCAGGCCGGTGTGAACGCCACGCCGACCCGCGCCGGGTCCTGTCGGTAATAACGGGCCAACAGCCGGTACAGTTCCGGATACTCGGCCTCGAACGCCTGCGGCTTGACGAACAGCGCCTCGCTGCAGACGGCAAAAAATTCCGATGGATGATCGGCCGCGTAAGGATCGATCAGCGAATCGCGCTCGAATCGCGCCCAGCGGCGCTCCGGCACTGCGTCGACTTTGGCGCAGAAGTGGTCGTATGCATGGTCGAAGACGTCCGCCCATGCCTGGGTGTCGAGCGGCGCGTGCCAGCGGCGCAGCAGAGGCGGATGGCCGTCCGCTTCGCCGGTCAGCATGTCGATCTTGTGCGCGAATTCGTGAATCACGACGTTATAGGCGTCCGCGCTGTCGGTCATCTGCGCGTCTTCCCACGACAGCACCACCGGCCCGCCTTCCCACGCTTCGCCGCTCGCGTCGTGTTCGACTTCGTGTACCACGCCGTCTTCGTCCTCGACCGTTTTACGGATCACGAACTCGCCCGGATAGACGATCACGCCGACCCAGCCATGGTACAGGTCGAGGCTCAGGTTCAGCACCGGCAACGAGGCTTGCGCGGCGATCGCAACGGTCATTGCTTCCGTCAGCTCGAGTTCATGCGCGGTAGAGAATTCCTTTTGCGCGATGAACAGGCTCGTCAGTTCCCGCAGACGCACGAGATCCGGTGCGTCGAGGTACGCGAGGAACGGCAGGCCGTCGAGCGTGGCCTGCCAGAGCGCGTCGTCGATTGCGTACTCGCGCAGCGCGCGGTCGCGGCGGCGCGTGCCGAACCATTGAGTGAGTTTCGAAAGCATGGCCTGATGAAACCCTTAGTCGATCTGTTTTTGCCACGCGGCAAAAATGCCGCCGCATATCGCTATGCCGATCAGGAAGTAAAAACCGTCCAGCGACGTCAAAAAACTCGCCTGCTGCATGACCATCCGGCTGATCTCCACCACCGCGAGCGCGTGCGCTTCGGGCGGCGAGCGGCCGGCGGCGGCAAAGCTGTTGGTCAGCGCGGCAAGCGAACCCTGAAAGGCTGGATTGTACGGATTCACGAACTCCGCGAGCCGCGCTTCATGCAGCGCCTGCCGATGCTGCTCGACGATGATCACCGAGGCCGTCGCAAACGAGATCGTCAGCTGCCGCACGATATTTTTCAACCGGTAGCCGTGCGTGAATTCTTCGATAGCGAAGATTCTAAACGTCAGATTGGCGACCGGCAGCACGATGAACAGCAGCAGTAGACCGCGCAGCAACAGCGGCACGATCAACGCCGCTTCGCCGACGCCCGGCGACATGCGCGTCATCCACGCCGCGGCGAACGCGGCCACCGCGAAGCCCGGCACGATGATCCACTTCTTGCGTGGCAGCAGCTTCGCATAACGCAGGTAGATGAACAGCGCGCTCGCCGAAATCAGCGACGTGACGCCGACCAGTTGTCCGGTGTTTTCGACCGGATAGCCCAGACCGCTTTCGAGAAAGCGTGAGATCAGATAGCTGAAAACGGTCGAGATGTAGTAGTAGAACATGTACAGCACGAGCCCAACCTGGAAGACTTTTTTGCGCAGCGCATGCAGACGCACGAGCGGCGTCGGGTGATGCCATTGATGGTACGCAAACCAGGCCAGCGCGACGATCCCGGCGACCGTTAGAAGAATCAGTCCCGGCGACGCGCTGAACAACTGGAAGCGCACTTGCTGCATCACGATTTGCAGCGCGCCTTGCGCAAACGCAAAGATGATGTACGGCCAGAAATGCGCCGAACCGCGGTCCTCCGGCAGGCGATTGCCCGAGTCGGGCAGGGCGAGCATCGCCAGCATGGCGAACAGCACGCCCACCGGCGCCGTGCAAGCGAACAGCGCGCGCCAGTCGAAATGCGCGACCAGCTGGCCGCCGATCAATGGCGCGAGCGCGCTGCTCAACACGATCAGTATGAGAAACGCGCGCGTCGCAGCCGGCCGTTGCTGGGGCGTAAAGCTCATCTGGATCAGGATGCGGCAGGTACCCATCATCGGGCCGATAAAGTAGCCTTGAAAGCCGCGCGCAAACGCGAGTTCGATCGACGACTCGCACAGCGCGGCGGCGACCGCGCCGGCGGAATAGAGCAGCATGCAGCCGGCCACGTAGCGCCGGTAACCAAAGCGTTCGACCCACCATTGCTGCTGAAGGATGCCGAGCACCGCCGCCATCGCGTACGCGCTCGACGCCCACACGAGTTCGTCGGGGGACGCGTTGATGCCGCCGGCGATGTAGCTGGTGAAGAAGGAAAAGATCGCGTTGTCGAAATAGTCGAGGCCGGTGACGACGGCCAGCACCCAGGGGAAAAAATCGCCGCGCAGTTTTTCGACACTAAATAAAGGTACGCGGGGCGACGTTGCACTCATGTGGGTTCGCCTGGCTTTCTGGTGCGCTTCGCGGACGGCGGCGTGTTCGTCCTTCCGGCCTTGGCGAGCGCGTTGCGGCGCTGCTCCAGCAGTGCGTCGGCATTCTCGCCGGCGAGGCGTCGTTCGAGATAGTCCAGATCGGGGCTCAGTTCGGCCCTAAGCCTTTGCGCTTCCTTGAGTTCACGGCGCATCGCTTCAATGCGCGCGTCGAGAGCGTCGACCTGTTGCGCGATGGCGTCGCGAATCTGCCGCAGCGATTCGGTGGAGTAGCGGTGGCCGCCGTCGACCGCTTCGAGCGGACGTTTGAGCATTTCCGTGATGCCGTGCAGCGAGAAACCGAGCGAACGCAGACGCAGAATCCGACCGAAGCGCTTGAGGTCTTCCTCGTCGTAAAGCCGGTAGCGGCCCTCGCTGCGCGTGGGCGAGACGAGGCCGCGTTCCTCGTAATATTTCAGCGTGCGCGGCGTGACGCCAAGGCGTTCAGCGGCGTCGCGTACGGTCAGCGGGGCGGGTGAGTCCTTCGGCATAAGCGGTGAGGGGCATGGCAGACTGCTGAATTATAGTACAACGTGTACGTTCACGTACATCTTGCCGCGCTGTTGCACTGCTGTTGCACGTTTTTTTCAGGCGAAAAAAAGCCGCTCGTTTGTGGCGAGCGGCTTTCTTGTGCGATACGGCTTTTGGGGCGAGGCCTTAGCTGCCGCCGCCACGACGCATCATGTCGAAGAACTCGGAGTTGCTCTTCGTCTGGCGAATCTTGTCGAGCAGGAATTCCATCGACTCGACTTCGTCCATGTCGTGAATGAACTTGCGCAGCACCCAGATCTTTTGCAGAACCTCGGGCTTGATCAGCAGTTCTTCGCGGCGCGTGCCGGACTTGTTCAGGTTGATCGACGGGTAGACGCGCTTTTCAGCAAGACGGCGCTCCAGGTGCACTTCCATGTTGCCGGTGCCCTTGAATTCTTCGTAGATCACGTCGTCCATGCGGCTGCCGGTTTCGATCAGTGCAGTGCCGATGATGGTAAGCGAGCCGCCTTCTTCGATATTGCGTGCGGCGCCGAAGAAGCGTTTTGGACGTTGCAGCGCGTTCGCGTCGACACCGCCCGTCAGTACCTTGCCCGAGGCCGGCACGACCGTGTTGTACGCACGCGCGAGACGTGTGATCGAGTCGAGCAGAATTACCACGTCGTTCTTCATTTCGACGAGGCGCTTGGCTTTTTCGATCACCATTTCGGCGACTTGCACGTGACGCGCAGCCGGTTCGTCGAAGGTGGAGGCGATCACTTCGCCGGCCACCGAACGCTGCATTTCGGTCACTTCTTCCGGACGTTCGTCGATCAGCAGCACGAACAGCACGACATCCGGATGGTTCTGCTTAATCGCGTGAGCGATGTGTTGCAGCATCACGGTCTTGCCCGACTTCGGCGAGGCGACCAGCAGGCCGCGCTGGCCTTTGCCGATCGGCGCGATCATATCGATGATGCGGCCCGTGACGTTTTCTTCGCCACGCATTTCGCGCTCGAGCAGCAGCACCTTGTTCGGGTGCAGCGGCGTCAGGTTTTCGAACATGATCTTGTGCTTCGAGGCTTCCGGCGGCTGGCCGTTGACCTTGTCCACCTTCACCAGCGCGAAATAGCGTTCGCCGTCTTTCGGCGTGCGCACTTCGCCTTCGATCGTGTCGCCCGTATGCAGGTTGAAGCGGCGGATTTGCGACGGGCTGATGTAAATATCGTCCGTGCTGGCCAGATAGGAGGTTTCCGGCGAACGCAGGAAGCCGAAGCCGTCCGGCAGCACTTCGAGCGTACCGTCGCCGAAGATCGTGTCGCCCGTTTTGGCTCGTTTTTTTAGAATGGCGAACATCAATTCCTGCTTGCGCAGGCGGTTCGCACTTTCGATCTCGAGGCCATTGGCCATCTCGATCAATTCGGACACGTGCAGAGTCTTAAGCTCGGATAAATGCATACGGAGAACCCGCAGGAGAAGGTGCGACGAAATGAAATCTGGGAGGAGAGTGAGCGGAACCGCTCAAGGACTTACACGTCTTTTCGACGTTTTGCGGATTCTAGCATAGCACACGCCAATTTCCGCCAGTGCGACGGCATGGCATCTTTCTTATTGAGCGTGTTGCCGGCTGACAACACGCTCAAGACAGCGCACCCGAGTTCTCGGGACGCGCTGATGCGACCGCTTTACAGGTTGCCGTCGAGGAACGCGGTGAGTTGCGACTTCGACAATGCGCCGACCTTCTGCGCGGCGACTGCGCCGTTCTTGAAGAGGATCAGCGTCGGGATGCCGCGCACGCCGAACTTGACCGGCGTCGATTGATGCTCGTCGACGTTGATCTTGGCGATTTGCAGGCGATCGGCGTAATCCTTCGCGACTTCGTCGAGGATCGGCGCGATCATCTTGCACGGACCGCACCATTCAGCCCAGAAATCGAGCAGCACGGGTTTATCGGATTTAACGACGTCCTGTTCGAACGATGCGTCGCTAATATGCTTGATTTGTTCGCTCATTGTATGAATACCTCTATCGGTTCGAGGCCCGCCTGAATTGCTCGCCACGATACACCAAAACCTAAGGAAACTTCTGTTCGCTTTGCCGCAATCGGCGCCTTGCCGGCACATGCCTGAAAAGTCTTGGGACCATTTCCGGAATGTGCGGAAGGCTCGCGTTTGCGGGTCATCCGTACGGCAGTTTAGCTTAATTCGCTATGCGTTGCCGGTGGTGATAGTACTCATCAAGGGCAGTGGGGCCAACGGCTGCCGGTGAAGTGCCACGCTGTTTCATTTACTGCTACGCACCTTATCTGGTGGCTCGGAGCGCAAACACAAGTGCCTCGGACAGGCGTTGCCCGCGATGCTGCCTATATGATGTGCGGGTCCTGATTCGACGCGCCGAACGTGCTTTGGTCGTATTAACAGTCGCGCGGCGGGCCAAGCGATGATAGAATGTTTCGTGACGGGCCTCCTCGCATGGAGGGATGGTCAACCTGGTCAGGTCGGGAACGAAGCAGCCACAGCCGTTTTCCACCAGTGCCGAGGGTCGGGCTCGTCACCTTCCTTTTCTTCCGCTTCACTTCCGTTTTACTTTCGCTTTACTCCCTGTCGCTCTTCCCAGCCCCTCTGTTGTCTGTCGGCGTGAATTTCGCGCGGCGCATCTATTTTTTTCTATCAGTTCGTTAGCCAATTTCAATGACGCGGCAACATGCGTTCGCGCGCCGTCGATTCGGTTTGGCGCGCCATCGTTACTGATACAATTTCCGCATGACCTATCAAGTTCTCGCACGCAAATGGCGGCCGAAGGATTTTGCTTCGCTCGTCGGACAGGAGCACGTGGTGCGCGCGCTCACGCACGCGCTCGACGGTGGCCGTCTGCATCATGCCTATCTGTTCACCGGCACCCGCGGCGTCGGCAAAACCACGCTGTCGCGCATCTTCGCCAAGGCGCTGAATTGCGAAACCGGCGTGACCTCGACGCCGTGCGGCGTATGCCGCGCGTGTCGCGAGATCGACGAAGGCCGCTTTGTCGACTATGTCGAGATGGACGCGGCGAGTAATCGCGGCGTCGACGAGATGGCCGCGCTGCTGGAGCGCGCCGTGTATGCGCCGGTCGACGCGCGCTTCAAGGTCTACATGATCGACGAAGTGCACATGCTGACCAACCACGCGTTCAACGCGATGTTGAAGACGCTGGAAGAGCCGCCGTCGCACGTCAAGTTCATCCTCGCCACCACCGATCCGCAGAAGATCCCAGTCACGGTGTTGTCGCGCTGTCTGCAGTTCAATCTGAAGCAGATGCCGGCCGGGCATATCGTCTCGCACCTCGAGCATATTCTCGGCGAAGAGCACGTGCCGTTCGACGCCCAGGCGTTGCGCCTGCTCGCGCGCGCGGCCGACGGTTCGATGCGCGACGCGCTCTCGCTAACCGATCAGGCGATTGCCTATTCGGCCAATCAGGTCAATGAAGATGCGGTGCGCGGCATGCTCGGCGCGCTCGATCAAAGCTATCTGATCCGTCTGCTCGACGCGCTTGCCGATGGCGACGGCGCCTCGGTGCTGGCGGTCGCGGACGAGATGGCGCTGCGCAGCCTGTCGTTTTCGACGGCGTTGCAAGATCTGGCGGGCTTGCTGCATCGGATTGCGTGGGCGCAGTTCGCGCCTTCGTCGGTGCTGGACGAGTGGCCGGAAGCGGGCGATTTGCGTCGCTTTGCCGAAGCGCTGAGCGCCGAGCAGGTGCAGTTGTTCTATCAGATCGCGACGATCGGCCGAAGCGAGCTGGGTCTCGCTCCTGACGAATATGCTGGCTTCACGATGACGCTGTTGCGCATGCTGGCGTTCGAGCCGGCGCCTACCGGCGGTGGCGGCGCGGCGGCGGGTTCGGGCCGTTCAGCGGGACCGTCGAATTCGAGCGGAGCTAAACGCGCCGGCACGCCGGCAGTGGCCGCGTCTCAGGCTGCGGCCTCCGCGCGTGCGCCGGCGGCGCGTCCGGTAGAAGCGGTTGAGCAGCAAGCTGGGTCGATTTCCGCGGCGCCAGTGGCGAATGCTGCCGCGCCAGCGGTGCGCGAGCCGTACGCTAACGAGGCGACAGCAGCGAAGAGCGCCGAGCCTGCGGTGGTTGTTGCGTCGGATAAGCCCGCGGTGGAAAACGCGAGCGTAGCCGAAGCGCCAAAAGCAGCGGCTGATGTCCGGGCTGTTGAGGCCGAAGCCAACAACCAGAAGCAACCGGAAGCCGCTAATGCAACGGCTTCGATGGAGTCAACGCCTGCTGCAAGCGAACCCGCTTCCCAGGCGGCGCAAAGCGTCGCGCCCGTGCTCGAAGCATCATCCGGGGTAGCGCCGGAATGGCCTGCCCAGGCCGCCGCCGAACGGAGCGAGAGCCGGGTGCCGAGCGCGATCGAAACGGCCGCGGCGACGAGCGAAGCTCCGGCGCCAGCCGTTGGTGAAGCAGCAACCGCGCAAGACAAACGAGCCGCTGCGCCCGTCTTCAACGAATCGCCCGCATCGGATGGCGAAGCTTACGAACCACCCGCCGCGGTAAGCCGCGTCGACGCAGCGCCCGGACAATCGCAAGCCGCACCGGCCGATGCCGCGACGGCACGCGTTGAGGAGGTCCCGGCGGCCGCACCGCCGCCCGCAGCGGGCGCCCCGTCGCGCCGCGCAGGCGGCGCCAGCGACGCGCTCAACGTATTGCGCAGCGCCGGCCTGAAAGTTTCGTCGGACCGTGGCCGTGCCACTGCCGCGTCGGCCGCCAGGCCCGCTGCTCCGGCCGCACCGAAACCTGCCGCGCCGCGCGTCGTCGTGCCTGTACCTACGCCGGGTGCCCCCCGCCGCGCGCAGCAGGACGCCGCGCCCGCCGCGCGCGCGTCTTCACCGCAGGCGCAACGCAGCGACGCGGAGCAGAACGGCTCGTCGATCCCGCCATGGGACGACATCCCGCCCGACGAGTACATGCCGCTCTCGGCCGCGGACGAAGGCTATTACGGCCTGCCCGAGGACAATTACGTGCCCGTGTTCGACAGCGGCCCGGACGACGTCCGCGTCAACGCTGCGACTCCGTCCGCGCCCGCGCCGGTAGTGGACAAACGCCCGCTGCCGCCTGCCGTGCCGCTCGACCCGCTGGGCTTCAAGGGCGACTGGCCCGCGCTCGCCGTCGATTTGCCGCTCAAAGGCATTTCGTATCAGCTTGCGTTCAACAGCGAACTGATGGCGCTCCAAGGCAGCACGCTCAAGCTGAACGTGCCGGTGCCGCAGTACGCGGAAGCCTCGCAGGTCGCTAAACTGAAAACCGCGCTCGCCGAAAAGCTCGGCCAGAACGTCGAAGTGCTGGTCGAAGTCGGTCTGGCGCGCCGTACCGCCGCCGCGCACGACGCCGCCATGCGCGCCCAGCGTCAGCAGGAAGCGGAGCGCGAGATCGGCGCCGATCCGTTCGTGCAATCGCTGATCCGCGAGTTCGGCGCGAGCATCGTGCCCGGCTCGATCCGCCCGATTACGCAGGACGTAAGCCCGAACGGCGCGCCGTCCGCCCACTGATTCGCCGCGCCTCATGGCGCACCCGATTTCCGGATTTCACGCTATCAAGAAGGAGCATGTCCATGATGAAAGGCCAACTCGCCGGGCTGATGAAGCAAGCCCAGCAGATGCAGGAAAACATGAAGAAGATGCAGGAGCAGCTTGCATTGATCGAAGTCGAGGGGCAGTCGGGCGCGGGTCTCGTCAAGGTGACGATGACCTGCAAGAACGACGTGCGCCGCGTATCGATCGACCCGAGCCTGCTCGCCGACGACAAGGACATGCTGGAAGATCTCGTCGCCGCTGCATTCAACGACGCCGTGCGCAAGGCCGAGGCCACCGCCCAGGAAAAGATGGGCGGCATGACCTCGGGCCTGCCGCTGCCGCCGGGCTTCAAACTGCCGTTCTGAGCGCTGCCGCTGTAATTCGGACCGAGTGCCGCGGCTGCCGTTGCAGCGGTGTCCGCGGCAACGCGCGAGTCATGTTCGCTCCATGCTTGTGCCGGTTCGACACTGCGCGTCCTAGTTGGTCAGTCAAACGCACCTGCCTGATCCGCTTGCGCGCTGATAGAACCGCATACGCTGATAGAACCGCATAGCTACCCGCCTACAGGGCAACCCCCACTTCGACGCCGCCGATCAGCATGAAACAACCTTCCGCCTTGTCGGCGCTCGTCGAAGCGCTGCGTGCGCTGCCCGGCGTCGGGCCGAAGTCCGCGCAACGCATGGCGTACCACCTGATGCAGCACGACCGCGACGGCGCCGAAAAACTCGGGCGCTCGCTGCTGTTCGCGACTGAACATCTGCAGCACTGCGAGAAGTGCAACACGTTTACCGAAGCGCAGATCTGCGAGGTCTGCCTCGATCCTGAGCGCGATCCTACGCTGCTGTGCGTCGTCGAGACGCCTGCCGACCAGATCATGCTCGAACAGACGATGACCTATCGCGGCCTCTATTTCGTGCTGATGGGGCGGCTCAGTCCGCTCGACGGCATCGGCCCGAAGGAGATCCATTTCGACCGGCTCGTGAAGCGAGCGTCGGATGGCGTCGTCAAGGAAGTCGTGCTTGCAACTAATTTCACCAACGAAGGCGAGGCCACCGCGCATTACCTCGGGCAAACACTCAAGGCACGCGGGCTTGCCGTGACGCGCCTCGCGCGCGGCGTGCCGGTGGGCGGCGAACTCGAATACGTCGACGCCGGCACGATCGCCCGCGCGATGCTCGACCGGCGCTCGATGTAGCGCGAAGCGCTTGCCGCGCTCGCCGCGTCGACGAACCGCACGCGGCCCCGGCGCGGCGCCGCCAGAACAGAAGAAAGGAGACACATGAGCGCCATCCCCGACCCAAGCGCAACTGCCGCCGCGCCCAAAGGCCCGCTCGCCGGCGTCAAGGTGCTCGAACTCGGCACGCTGATCGCCGGCCCGTTCGCCGCGCGCTTTCTCGGTGAGTTCGGCGCCGACGTCATCAAGATCGAAGATCCCAAAGGCGGCGATCCGCTGCGCAAATGGCGCAAGCTCTATCCGGAAGTCGGCGGCACGTCGCTGTGGTGGGCCGTGCAGGCGCGCAACAAGAAATCCGTCACGATCAATCTGAAATCCGAAGAGGGTAAGGAGATCGTGCGGCGTCTCGCGAAAGAAGCCGATATCGTCGTCGAAAATTTCCGGCCGGGTTTGCTCGAGAAGCTCGGGCTCGGCTATGACGTTTTGTCCGCGGAGAATCCCGGGCTCGTGATGGTGCGTCTGTCCGGCTACGGCCAGACCGGGCCGTATCGCGACCGGCCCGGCTTCGGCGCGATTGCCGAATCGATGGGCGGCTTGCGCCATATCACGGGCTATCCGGATTTGCCGCCCCCGCGCATCGGCATTTCGATCGGCGACTCGATCGCGGCGCTGCATGGCGTGATCGGCGCGTTGATGGCGCTGCATCACAAGCAGGTGAACGGCGGCAAGGGGCAGGTCGTCGACGTCGCGCTGTACGAGGCCGTGTTCAACATGATGGAAAGCGTGGTGCCCGAATACGGCGTATATGGCATGGTGCGTGAGCGTACCGGCGCGTCGCTGCCGGGCATCGTGCCGTCGAACACTTATCCGTGCCGCGACGGCAGCATCGTGATCGGCGGCAATAGCGATCCGATTTTCAAGCGGCTGATGCTGGCGATCGAGCGTGAAGATCTGGCGAACGATCCGGCGTTGGCACACAACGACGGCCGCGTGCCGCGTACCCAGGAAATCGACGGTGCGATTGCCGCGTGGCTCGCCACGCGCACCATCGACGAAGCGCTCGCCGTGCTGAATGCCGCCGACGTGCCGGTCGGCCGCATCTACAGCGTCGCCGACATGTTCACCGATCCGCAGTTTATGGCGCGTCAGATGATCCAGCGCTTCAAATGGCAGGACGGTCAGGAAATCGCGCTGCCGTCGGTCACGCCGAAGCTCTCGGAAACGCCCGGCGAAACCCGCTGGCTCGGCCCGGAACTGGGTGAACATACCGATGAAGTCCTGCAATCGCTAGGTTATGATGCAGACCACATTGCACGGTTGCATGCGCAACAGATAGTCTGAGAGCACGCGCGGTTCGGGAACTTGCGCCGTGCGTGATTCACGACTGTTTCCTGCGCACCGCACCGTACAGACGCAAACAGACGCAAACGCGGCGCCCACGAGCGCCGCGGCAAAAGACAAAAAAGCCGGACAACAAGAGTCGGAGACTACGGACCATGCAACGCAGAACCTTCCTTGCTGGAACTGCAGCGCTCGCGGGCGCCACTTTCGCCGCCACGCCGCTCGCTTTCGCGCAGGGCAAACCCGAAGCCGCAAAGGTGGCGATCGCCGTCGGCGGCAAGAATCTGTTCTATTACTTGCCGCTCACCATTGCCGAGCGCCGCAATTACTTCAAGGACGAAGGACTTGAAGTCGAAATCTCCGATTTCGCCGGCGGCTCGCAAGCGCTGAAGGCGGCAGTCGGCGGCAGCGCGGACGTGGTCTCCGGTGCGTTCGAACACACCTTGCTGCTGCAAGCGCAGAAGCAGTTGTTCCGCGAATTCGTGCTGCAAGGACGCGCGCCGCAGATCGTGCTCGCCGTGTCGAAGAAGGCGCTGCCGAACTACAAGTCGATCGCCGATCTGAAGGGCAAGAAAATCGGCGTGACCGCGCCGGGTTCGTCGACCGCGATCATGGCGAGCTTTGTGCTGGCGAAAGCCGGGTTGACCGCGAAAGACGTTGCGTTCATCGGTGTGGGCGCTGGCGCGGGCGCGATCGCCGCACTGCAGTCGGGCCAGGTCGACGCGATCGCCAATCTCGATCCCGTCATGACCAAACTCGAGCGGACCGGCGACATTCGCATCGTGTCGGACACGCGTACGCTGGCCGATACGCGCAGCGTGTTCGGCGGCGACATGCCGGCAGGGTGCCTGTACGCGTCGCAGAGCTTCATCACGAAGAATCCGAACACCACCCAGGCGCTGACCAACGCGATGGTGCGTGCGCTCAAATGGCTGCAAACGGCCACCGGCAGCGAGCTGATCAACACGGTGCCGGAAGGCTACCTGCTCGGCGACCGCGCGGTGTATCTGGACGCATGGCAGCACGTGAAGGAGGCGATGTCGCCGGATGGCCTGATGCCCGCCGACGGCCCGGCTACATCGCTGAAAACTTTGCAGGCATTCGACCCGGCGGTGCAGGGCAAGCCGATCGATCTGTCGAAGGCGTGGACCAACGACTTTGTCAAGAAAGCGTTGGCCACTGTCAAGGCGTAGCCTGTGCCTGCCGGGTCAAAGGCGGGGTCAGGAGCGGCCGCGCCGCCCTGATCACCGCAGTCACGGCAATAGACAAACCCAGACAAACTGAAACCGAAACCGATCTTCGAAGCGAGTCGAACGATGACCGTTGCCGCCCTGGCGCTCGAGAACATCACCTGCACGTTTGCCGCGCGCGATAACCGCGCGCAACGCTACACGGCGGTCAAGGACACCACCTTGCGGATCGCGCCGGGCGAATTCGTCTCGGTCGTCGGCCCGACCGGCTGCGGCAAGTCGACCTTGCTGAATGTCGGCGCTGGCTTGCTGGACCCGTCCTCAGGCACGATCAACGTGTTCGGCGAGCCGCTCAAAGGCATCAACCGGCGTGCCGGCTACATGTTCCAGGCCGATGCGCTGATGCCGTGGCGCTCGGCGATCGACAACGTGATGGCCGGCCTCGCGTTCCAGGGCGTGCCGCCAGCCGAAGCGCGCAGCAAGGCCGACGAGTGGCTCAAACGCGTTGGTCTCGGCGGTTTCGGCGACCGCTATCCGCATCAACTGTCCGGCGGCATGCGCAAGCGCGTCGCGATGGCGCAGACGCTGATTCTCGACCCCGACATCATCCTGATGGACGAGCCGTTTTCCGCGCTAGATATCCAGACGCGTCAGTTGATGGAAAACGAATTGCTCGACTTGTGGGCGGCCAAACGCAAAGCGGTGCTGTTCATCACGCACGATCTGGATGAGGCGATTGCGATGTCCGATCGCGTAGTGGTGCTCTCAGCCGGGCCGGGCACGCATCCGATCGGCGAATTCACGATCGACTTGCCGCGTCCGCGCGACGTCGCCGAAATTCGCGCGCATCCGCGTTTCGTCGAATTGCACGCACAGATCTGGAGCGTGTTGCGCGATGAAGTGCTCAAGGGCTATCAACAGCAACTCACGGCCGTCTAACTACGTCCGCGGGGTTGTGTCCGCAGTTGCCTTGCGGTTGAGTCCCGCAGTTGAGTCCATTAACCGTGTAAGGCAATCGACCCATGTGGAAGACGTTGCGCCCGAACCGGGCGAACCTGGTGATCTGGCAATGGCTGCTGCTCGTGCTGTGCTTCGTGCTCTGGTACGTGCTGACCAGCCCGACGCTGCTGCCGGCGTTTTATTTCGACGATCCGAATAAAGCCGCGTTCTTCTTCGGCGAGCCGCAGAAGGTGCTGCAGCGAATCTGGGAATGGTTCACGGGCGGCGAGATCTATCTGCATCTGTGGATCACGCTGGTCGAAACCGTGCTGGCGTTTGCGCTCGGCACCGCGCTGGGGCTGGGCGTCGGCCTGTGGCTCGCGCTGTCGCCGCTCGCGAGTGCGCTGTTCGACCCGTATATCAAGGCTGCCAACTCGATGCCGCGGGTGATTCTCGCGCCGATCTTCGGCGTGTGGTTTGGCCTGGGGATCTGGTCGAAGGTCGCGCTGGGCGTCACGCTGGTGTTCTTTATTGTGTTCTTCAATGTCTATCAGGGCGTGAAAGAAGTCAGCCCGGTCGTGCTCGCCAACGCGCGCATGCTCGGCGCGAACCGCAAGCAGTTGCTGCGCTTCGTGTATCTGCCGAGCGCGATGAGCTGGGTGTTTTCGAGCTTGCATACCTCGGTGGGGCTGGCGTTCGTCGGCTCGGTGGTCGGCGAGTACCTCGGCTCGGCGCGTGGCGTCGGCTATCTGATTTTGCAGGCCGAAGGCACGTTCGATATCAATACCGTGTTCGCCGGGATTCTGGTGCTGACCGCGTTCGCGCTGATTCTCGACGGCATCGTCGGGATCGGCGAACGGCGTCTGATGAAATGGCAGCCGAAAACGGGTGAGACGGAAAAGCTCTAACACAAGCCTATGGCCCGGAAAAAAGCGCGCGGTCCGAAAACCGCGCGCTTTTTCATTTGACGCTTCCACAAGCGCTTCGTGAGCGCACCGCGGCTAAGGCGTAATCACCACCTTGCCGATCACCCGGCGCTCCGCCATATCGCGCAACGCGCGGCCGGTGTCGTCGAGCGAATAGCGCGCCGACACGTACGGCTTGAGCTTGCCTTCGCCGATCCAGCCGACCATCTGCTCGAACGCGGCGTGATTGTGTTGCGGCTCGCGCTTCGCGAAGTCGCCCCAGAACACGCCGACGATACTCGCACCTTTGAGCAGCGTCAGATTGAGCGGCAGCCTGGGAATCTCGCCGTTGGCGAAGCCCACCACCAGATAGCGCCCACGCCAGCCGATGCTGCGAAACGCCGGTTCCGCATACACGCCGCCAACCGGATCGTAGATCACGTCCGGACCTTTGCCGCCGGTGAGCGCCTTGATGCGTTCGCGCAGGTCTTCGGTGCTGTAGTTGATGGTGGCGTCGGCGCCGTGCTTCACACAGATAGCGAGCTTTTCGTCGCTCGACGCCGCCGCGATCACGCGCGCGCCGAGCGCCTTGCCGATTTCGACTGCCGCCAGCCCGACGCCGCCTGCCGCGCCTAATACCAGCATCGTCTCGCCAGCCTTTAGTGCACCGCGATCGACCACCGCATGGTGCGACGTGCCATAGGCCAGCGTGAACGCCGCAGCCAGTTCGAATTCGACGCCATCGGCAAGCGGCACGCACGCCGCAGCGGGCGCCACCGCCTGTTCGGCAAACCCGCCCGAGCCGGTGAACGCGGCCACGCGCGAGCCCGGCTTGAACTGGGTGACATCCGCGCCGACCGCGCGTACGACGCCCGCGACTTCGGAGCCAGGCGTAAAGGGCAGGGGTGGTTTGAACTGGTATTTGTTCTCGATGATCAACACATCGGGAAAATTGACTGCCGCGGCTTTGACGTCGATCACGACGTGACCGGGCGGCGGCTCGAGGTCCGGCAGATATTCGACGATCAGGCTCTCCGGTGGCCCGTACTGATTGCAGCGAATCGCGCGCATCGTGTCTCCATATCGATCAGGGTCCCCCAAGGGGACTTCCTTCGGGGCGTCGCAAGTATTCTGAGTGTAAAGCAAGCCGCACGACCGTGCGTTTTTATTGTTTCATGCGTCTCCGATACTGACCCGCCGGGTGCTCGACGCGTGCGCCGCACGCGCCACCCGCCGTGTCGTTCGCGCGTCTTCTTTCCTCGGTTACAATCGCCGCATGCGAATCCTAATCAGCAATGACGACGGTTATCTGGCGCCTGGTCTTGCCGCGCTTTACGACGCGCTCAAGCCGATCGCGGACGTCACCGTGATGGCCCCCGAGCAGAACTGCAGCGGCGCGTCCAATTCATTGACGCTGTCGCGGCCGCTCTCGGTGCTGCGCTCGGCGAACGGTTTCTATTATGTGAACGGCACGCCCACCGATTCGGTGCACATCGCGCTGACCGGCATGCTGGACCACACGCCGGACCTCGTCGTCTCGGGCATCAACAACGGTCAGAACATGGGCGAGGACACGCTCTATTCGGGCACCGTCGCCGCCGCCACCGAAGGCATCATGTTCGGCGTGCCCGCCATCGCGTTCTCGCTGGTCGACAAGGACTGGGTGCATCTCGAAGATGCAGCCCGCGTTGCCGCGGAAATCGTTGCGCATTACCTCGAGCATCCGCTGCCGGGGCATCCGCTGCTGAACGTCAATATTCCGAACCTGCCATACGAGCAACTCGGCGGCTGGCAGATCACGCGGCTGGGCAAGCGTCATCCTTCGCAGCCGGTGATCCGCCAGACCAACCCGCGCGGCGAACCGATCTACTGGATCGGCCCCTCGGGCAGCGCGCGCGACGCCAGCGAAGGCACCGATTTTCACGCGGTCGCCAACGGCCATGTGTCGATCACGCCGTTGCAGCTCGACCTGACCCACACGCAAATGCTGCCCGCTGCGCGCGATTGGGCGCGTGCCGGCAGCGACGCTTCATGACTGGCGAGCGCGCAAAGCGCTTTCCGCTCGGCCTCGAGGACCTGGTGCGCGAACCGCGCCGGCCCGAAGGGCGTCCGGGCGACGTGCGCGCGGCGGCACTCGCCGCGAGCGCGGCGCTGAATGCACGTCAGCAACCGGCGAAAAGCTCGCCGTCCGGCTCCAAGCCTCAAACAAAGCCTCAGGCGAAGCTGCAGATTGGAGCGCAGGCTCAGCCGCAAGCGAAGCCCCAGGTAAAAACCCCGGTGGCCGCCCAGCTAACGACCCAGGCTAAGCCCCAGGCCCGGCCACAACCCAAATCCCAGGCGAAAACCGCCGCGCCGACATTGACTGCGCGCGCCGCGCCCAAACCGGCGTCGCCGGGCAAGCCCGCTGCCAAACCCAGCGAGCGTGCTGCCGCACCTAACGTCGCTTTGAACGGCGCATTGGCGCTGACTTCGGAACGGGTTCGCGAACGGATGGTCGAACGCCTGCGAGCGAATGGCGTAACCGATCAGCGCGTGTTGAATGCGATGTCGGTGGTGCCGCGCCACATGTTCGTCGACCCGGGCCTCGCGGCCCAGGCCTATGAAGATGCTGCGTTGCCGATCGGTCATCACCAGACGATTTCCAAACCCTCGGTAGTCGCCCGGATGATCGAGCTGGCCGCGGCGGGCCGCGCGCTGAACAACGTGCTCGAAATCGGCACCGGTTGCGGTTATCAGGCGGCGGTGCTGAGCCAGGTCGCACGGGATGTCTATTCGATCGAACGCATCAAACCGCTGTCCGAACGCGCGAAGACAAACTTGCGTCCGCTGCGTATTCCGAACATCCGGCTGCACTATGGCGACGGTCGCCTTGGGCTGCCGTCGGCGGCGCCGTTCGATGCGATCGTGATCGCCGCTGCCGGGCTCGACGTACCGCAAGCATTACTTGAACAACTCGCGATCGGCGGCCGTCTGGTCGCGCCGGTCGGCTCGCAGGACGGCCAGAACCAGGTGTTGACTCTGGTCGAGCGCCTCGGACCCGCGCAATGGCGCGAGTCGCGGCTTGATCGCGTTTTCTTTGTACCCTTAAAATCCGGAGTGATTTGACACCGATGAGTATGTTGCGCGCGATGCAAAGAACCAGAATGAATGCCCCTATGACCGTAACCCAGCGTAGCGTGTGCGTGCTCGCCTTGTCCCTGTTGATGACGGCCTGTGCTTCCCGGCTCGATCAGGCGCCCGTCGTCGATCGCTCTGGTGGCGGCACGCTCAGCACGCAAGCGGCGCAGCAGCCGGCCGTGCCGCTCGGACCGCCGCCGCCCGGTTACTACCGTGTGAAGCCGGGCGATACGCTGTATCGGATTGCGCTCGAGAACGGCCAGAACTACCGCGATATTTCGGCGTGGAACAATCTCACCAACCCGAACCAGATCGAAGTCGATCAGTTGCTGCGCGTGGTGCCGCCGGGCGCTAACACTGCCGCGCTGACGCCGGGCGTCACGACCGCGCCGATCGGCAGCGGCGGTGCGGTGCAGAGTGCGCCGCTCAACAGCACGGCGCCGTCGACGGGCGCAGCGGCAGGCGTCGCAGCGGCGCCGCCTATTTATGGTTCAGGTTCGAATACCGCTTCGCTGACGCCGCCGGCCAACGCAGGCGCCGCGAGCGACTCGACGGCTGGCGCGTCCGGCAACGTCGCGTTCGCCTGGCCGGTGCGTGGTCCGCTGCTCGGCACCTTCAACGACTCGACCAACAAGGGCGTCAATATCGGCGGCGCGTCGGGAGACGCGGTCAAGGCTTCGGCGGATGGTCGCGTGGTTTATGCCGGAAATGGGCTGCGTGGTTACGGCAATCTCATTATCATCAAACATGACGCAACTTATCTCACCGCGTATGCACACAACCGTGCTTTGATGGTAAAAGAGGGGGATGCGGTGAGCAAAGGGCAGAAGATCGCTGAGATGGGTAATAGCGATTCCGACCGCGTGATGTTGCATTTCGAAGTTCGCCGGCAGGGTAAACCTGTCGACCCACTGAAGTACTTGCCGCCGCAATAAGCGATACGACCATGCCGAAATCGAAGCGCCGTCCGCCGCAAGCCGAGTCTGAGACGATCAGCCGTGCCACGTCCGCGTTGGTGGACGAAGGCGGTGCTTCGGAAGTCGAAGAAGAGATCGTGGAAGAGCGCGATCTCGACGAACATCAGGGCGGCGCGGAAGAAACCGGTGACACGCGCGAAAGCGTGAGCGAAGCCGTGCCGGACGCGGACGATTTCCGCGCGCTGCTGCAAGCCGAGTTGACGGCCGACACGATTCAGCACTACCTGAACCGCATCAGCGTCAAGCCGCTTCTGACTGTCGAAGAAGAGCAGAAGTATTCGCGCCTCGCCAAGGCGGGCGAGTTCGAGGCGCGGCAGGTGATGATCGAGCGTAATTTGCGGCTCGTCGTCAGTATCGCGAAGGGCTACCTCAATCGCGGCGTGCCGCTGCTCGACCTGATCGAAGAGGGCAACCTCGGCCTGATGCACGCGATCGAAAAATTCGATCCGACACGCGGCTTCCGTTTTTCGACGTATGCCACCTGGTGGATTCGCCAGAGCATCGAGCGCGCAATCATGAACCAGGCGCGCACCGTGCGTCTGCCGGTGCATGTGATCCGCGAACTGAACCAGGTGCTGCGCGCCAAGCGCCACCTGGAAAAAAATTCGATGAATTCGGGCGAAGCGGCCGAGCGCCGCGACGCCAGCATCGACGACATTGCCTATCTGACCGGCAAGACCACCGACGAAGTGACCGACATCCTCGCGCTGAACGAGCACACCGCATCGCTCGACGCGCCGCTCGACCTGGACCCGGCGAGCAGCCTGCTCGATCTGCTGTCTGACGATCAGAGCCAGTCGCCGGATGCCGAGGTGCAGCACCGCGAACTGGAAACGCTGACGCGCGCCTGGCTCGCGCGGCTGTCGGATAAGCATCGTCATGTGATCGAGCGCCGGTTCGGGTTGAACCATATCGAGCCGGCCACGCTTGAAGAACTGGCCGATGAAATGGGCCTCACGCGCGAGCGTGTGCGCCAGATCCAGCAGGAAGCGCTGGTGCGGTTGAAGCGCTTCTTTGCCTCCAACGGTGTGCGCAAGGACGCCGTTCTCTAATTCAATGACACCGATCCTGGTTTTCGACATCGAGACGATTCCCGATGTCGCCGGCATTCGCCGCCTCGAAGATTTGCCCGCCACGCTGAGCGACGCCGAAGTCGCCGAGCACGCGTTCGCCGCGCGCCGCGAGAAGACCGGCAGCGATTTCCTGCCGCACCACCTGCAACGGATCGCGGCGATTTCCTGTGTATTTCGCGACAACAACGGTTTCCGGGTGCGCTCGCTCGGCACGCTGGAAGACGGTGAGGCCGCGCTGGTGCAGTCGTTTTATCGCGTGATCGAGAAGTACACGCCGCAACTGGTGTCGTGGAACGGCGGCGGTTTCGACTTGCCGGTGCTGAATTACCGCGCGCTGGTCAACGGCATTCCGGCCTCCCGTTTCTGGGATCTCGGCGAGGACGATCGCGAGTTCAAGTGGAACAACTACATCAGCCGCTACCACGCGCGTCACACGGATCTGATGGACGTGCTGGCGATGTATCAGGCGCGCGCCAATGCGCCGCTCGACGCGCTCGCCAGGATGTGCGGCTTTCCCGGCAAGATGGGCATGGACGGCAGCCAGGTGTGGCACGCATATCAGGAAGGCCGTATCGAGGAAATCCGCAATTATTGCGAGACCGACGTCGTCAATACATATCTGCTGTATTGCCGCTTTCAGTTGATCCGCGGCGCGTTTTCCGCCGAAGAGTATGCTGACGAGATCACACTGGTTAAAAACGCGCTCGCGCTGGAAGCGGCGCCGCAATGGGCCGAGTATCTGGCCGCGTTCGATAACTAGGTCTATGGCGAAGCGGTTCGCCGTACGCGAACCGGGAGCGAGGCGCTCAGCAGACGCTCAGTACGCCCTCTGGCCATCGCGGCCGCGCCAAATCGTTGGCAAGAGCGGAGGTTCGTCTACAATCTCGCCTTTCCCCCAAGTTTGTCAGGAAGTTGCAGGTGTCCCGAACTGCCCCCCATCGTCGCTCGCCGAAGCGCCAGAAGGCGCCCGCTCCAGTGCGAGCACCCGTCGTTACCGGCAATGAGCCGATCATCGAAATCGTCTCGCTCGATATGGAAGCGCGCGGCGTCGGCCGCATCGAGAGCGAAGACGGCACGCCGGGCAAGGTCATTTTCGTCGAAGGCGCATTGCCCGGTGAGCGCGTCAGCTACTCGACTCACCGCAGTAAGCCGAAATTCGAGCAGGCTGAGGTCGTCGAGGTGCTGCGCGAAAGCGTGATCCGCACCACGCCGAAATGCACGTACTTCAGCACCTGTGGCGGCTGTTCGATGCAGCATCTCGACATCCGCGCACAGGTGGCGGTCAAGCAGCGCGTACTCGAAGACAATCTCCAGCATCTTGCGAAGCTACGTCCGGAGACCGTGTTCCGGCCGATTCACGGGCCGGCGTGGGAATACCGGTATCGCGCGCGTCTGGCGGTGCGCTACCTGCCGGAAAAAGGCGGCATGCGCATTGGTTTTCACGAGAAGAAAAGCAGCTACATCGCCGATATGAAGACCTGCGAGGTTTTGCCGGCGCATGTGTCGGCAATGCTGATGCCGTTGCGCTTCATGGTCCGCAAGCTGTCGATCTACGACCGCATGCCGCAGCTCGAACTCGCGGTCGGCTCGTCGGTGACGGCGCTGGTGGTGCGCAACCTCGAACCGATCACCGAGGCCGACGAAAAGGTGCTGCGCGATTTCGCCGACGAGCACAAGGTGCAGTTCTGGTTGCAGCCGGGCGGCCCGGATACGGTTACGCCGTTCTATCCGCTCGATGTGCAGCTCGACTACACGCTGCCGGAATACAACATCCGGATGCCGTTCAAGCCGACCGATTTCACCCAGGTGAACCACCAGATCAACCGCGTGCTGGTGAGCCGCGCGCTGCGTCTGCTGGCGCCGGCGCGTACCGATCGCGTGCTCGACCTGTTCTGCGGGATCGGCAATTTCACGCTGCCGCTCGCGCGAATTTCGAAGGAAGTGGTCGGCATCGAAGGTAGCGATGTGCTGACCTCGCGCGCACTGGCCAATGCTGAGCTGAACGGCGTCGCGGGGCACACGTCGTTCGCGTGCCGCAATCTCTTCGAAGTGACCGCCGACGACATGCGCGCGCTCGGCCACTTCGACAAATTCCTCGTCGATCCGCCGCGCGAAGGCGCGCTGGCGGTGGCGAAGGCGCTGGCCGAGATCGCGCAGAGCGGCAATGGACCGCTGCCCACGCGGATTGTTTACGTGTCGTGCAATCCGGCGACGCTCGCACGCGATGCCGGTCTGCTGGTGCATGAGGCGGGCTATCGGCTGGTGGGGGCGGGCGTGGTGAACATGTTCCCGCACACGTCGCATGTGGAGTCGATTGCGTTGTTCGAGCGGGCTTGAAGCGAGGGGCTTCAAGCCAGAGCGCGGTCCGCGCATTCAGTCTGCACAAACAAAAACGCCACGACCGAAGTCGTGGCGTTTTTGTTTTCAGCGCGTGGCGTGACTTAGAACTGCCACCACGACTTTTCCTTACCCGGCCTTGCATGCCCGGTGATATACGGGCTGTCGGGGAAGGTGCCGGCCAGCACGCGCCTGGTGTCGTCAGACAGTTGCGGCTGGTTCAGCTTCTCGTACGACAGCATCATGATGTGCAGCGCGTCTTCGATCGCCGGTGCGTTCTTGTATTCCTTCAACGCCAGTTGCGCGCGGTTGATCGCGGCGACATAGGCGCCACGGCGGTAGTAGTAGTCCGCCGCGTGGACTTCGTGCGACGCCAGCGCGTTCACGATGTAACGCATGCGTTGCGCGGCGTCCGGCGCGTACTTGCTGTTCGGATACCTGTCGACCACGACCTTGAACGCGTCATACGACTCGCGCAGCGACTTCGGATCGCGCTCGCTCATGTCCTGGCCGGAGAAGCGGCCGAACAGGCCGAGGTCGTCGTTGAAGTGGATCATGCCCTTCAGGTAGTACGCGTAGGCGATGTCCGGGTGATCCGGGTGCAGCTGGATGAAGCGGTCGATCGCCTGGTCCGCGGCGGCGTTTTCGTTGTCTTTCCAGTTGCAATACGCGACGTTGATCTGTGCTTGCTGTGCGAAGTGACCGAACGGATCGCGGCCCTCCAGCATCTCGAAATACTTGGCGCACTTGCCGAAGTCACCACCGGACAAAGCGTCGTTCGCCTCCGTATATAATTTGTTGTTGTTCCACGTAGCCGTTTCGTCGGTCTTTTCCGGCAGGCCGTGACAAGCCGCAACAACGGCGACGGCTGCGGCACACGCAATGTATCCGGCCACTTTCCGGGCCGCCTTCTTGATGGCCGCCAAATTGATCGCCGCTTTAGTGATGGTGTTCAAGGCTCGCATTTTCCAGTCTAGCTTTACGTCCAGGTGACCCAGACTCAATGACCCGCTCAAATACTCCAGGTACCGCTACCGGCGCCGGGAATAGCAACAAAGATTATAGCGTAAGCGCTGACCCCTCCGACGCGTTGGACGTCGATTCGCTCGACGACGATCTCGGCGGCGACGCGCTCGCCGCCGCCGGCGCGCCAGGCTTGGTGCCGACCGTGGCCAGCCGCGTGGCGGACGAATCGCCGCGCAGCGTCACCGTGCCCGACGAACTGGCCGGCGAACGTCTCGACAAGGTGCTCGCCCGAGTGTTTCCCGAGTTCTCGCGCAACCGGCTGCAAAGCTGGATCGAGGCCGAGCGCGTGCGCATCGACGGCAAGCCGGCGAAGATTCGCCAGCCGGTGCCGCTCGGCGCGACCATCGAGCTCGTGCCCGATCTGCTGCCTGAACAGCTCGCGTTCACGCCGGAGCCGGTGCCGCTCGAGATCGTCTATGAGGACGACACGCTGGTGGTCATCAACAAGCCGGCCGGCATGGTCGTGCATCCGGCCGCCGGCAACTGGAGCGGCACTGTGCTGAACGGCCTGCTGTACCGCTACGGCGACGCCGCCGCAGGCCTGCCGCGCGCGGGCATCGTGCACCGGCTCGACAAGGAAACCTCCGGCTTGATGGTGGTCGCGCGTACGCTCGAGGCGCAGACCGATCTGGTGCGTCAACTGCAGGCGCGCACGGTCAAGCGCCGTTATCTCGCGCTGGTGTGGGGCAACATGCCTGAAGAGGGCACGATCGACGCGCCGATCGGCCGCGACCCGCGCGAACGCACGCGTATGGCGGTGGTCACGAGCGCATCGGGCAAGCCCGCGCGCACGCATTTCCGGCGCGTCGATACGGCGATCTGGCAGCGTCAGCCGGTCACCGCGATTCATTGCGACCTGGAAACCGGCCGCACCCATCAGATTCGTGTGCATTGCGCGCACATCGGCCATCCGCTGCTCGGCGACCCGGTGTATGGGCGCGCGCGCGGCAAGCGCTCGGTCACGCCGCTGCCCGACGGCTTCGCGCGCCAGGCGCTGCATGCGTGGCGCCTCGGCCTGATTCATCCGCAAACCGGCCGGACGATGCAGTGGCGCGCGGATGTGCCGGAAGACATGGCGGTGCTGTCGGCTGCGCTCGGCTTGGGGCGCGACGACGCCGGCGAATTCGACGAGACGTACTATGAGGACGAAGACTACGTCGCGCCGCTCGACGAAGACGCTGAAGAAGACGACGCACCCGGCCACGACGGCGAAACCGATGAACACGACGAGGACGACCACGCATGAGCTTGCCCGAGCTGACGTTTGCCGATGTCGTGCAACCCGCATGGAATGTATCGCCGCGCGTGCGCGCGCTCGTCACGACGCGCAACGGGGGCGTGAGCCAGACGCCGTTCGGCCGTTGGGTCGACGGCGTGGATCAGCCCGGCGGTTTGAACCTCGGCATGAAGGCCGGCGACGATCCAGCCGCGGTCGCAACCAACCGCGCGCGTCTTCTGGCGTTGGCGGGTGTCAGCGAGGCCGCCTGGCTCGAGCAGATTCACGGTGCCGGTATCGTGCGAGCAGAAGATGTACTCGCGCAAGCTCGCGCGAGCGGCGCGCCGACGCGGGCCGATGCCAGCGTTACCGATCGGCCCGGCACGGTATGCGTCGTGATGGTTGCCGATTGCATGCCGGTGTTGTTGTGCGATGAAGCGGGCCGCGCGGTCGGCGCGGCTCATGCGGGGTGGCGAGGCCTCGCGGCAGGCATCGTCGAACAGACGGCGCAGCGCGTCGCTGATCTCGCGGGCGTCGAGGCAGCTTCGCTCTATGCCTACCTCGGTCCGGCGATTGGACCCGATGCTTTCGAGGTCGGCGCAGACGTGCGTGACGCCTTCATGAACGGTGTTGACGGTGCACAACGCGACGCCACTGCCGATGCGTTCGTTCCGCATCCGCAAAACGCAGGCAAGTATCTGGCCAATCTCGCGGCGCTCGCGCGCTTGCGTTTGCAGCGGCTCGGCGTAACCCGGATTGTCGGCGGCGACCTTTGTACGGTCACGCAACGTGAGCGTTTCTATTCCTATCGCCGCGATCGCGAAACAGGCCGCATGGCCGCGCTGATCTGGCTGGACGATCAGGCGCAGACGATCGCGGACTAGCGAGCGCGCAGCGTGGCAGGCGCGTGGCAGTCTTCCGTGCAGCCACGTGTGCGTTAGCGAACGCAGCGCATGCCTACGGGGACGCGTATGAGGGTTTGTTCGGAGACGCAGCAGGCTTTTTTGCTGCGTTGCCGGAATTCGTCGGACATGCGTAAATCTGCCGGGAAAAGCATTGGCGCACGAACGGATAAACGCACATAAGCCCATGCCGTATGGGAGCTTTTTCCTTGGCGAATCTGTTTTTCGAAGCGTGTGCCAAAGCGCGATCTGCTACACAGGGAAAACGATAATTAAAAAAATATCGCACTGCGGCAAAATCAGGAACAAGCATTGACATGCCTTGCGATGGGGAGCAAGAATGTTCCTCCCAGCTCCTCGTACAAGGGACAGGGCGTGACGAGGTTGCGAGCAATCGCCCACGTGCGCAAAACCTGCCTCTCAACCCGTCCGCAAGGACTTATCGGTCAAAAGCAGGTATGGCAGCATCACATTCCTCAGCTTCCCCTCGCACGGACTCCTCGACGGAGCATACGCAGCAGGCCGGAACGAGCGGCGCACCTTCAGCCGCCGGCATGCAGCAGTTATTCGACGCCTGGATGAACGCATGGCGTTCGCTCGGCACACCGCCCGGCGGCAATGGCGCGCCTTTCTCAATGCCGCAAATGCCGGCGCAGATACCGCAAATGCCATCGTTTCCCGGCATGCCGGACTTCAGCAAGGCGGCCGCATCTATGTCGTCGATGCCGCCGCTGCCGTCATTCGCCGGGCTCAATGTCCCAAGCGCGGCGATTCCATCGGAGCGTCTGCAAAAGCTGCAAGCCGATTATTCCCGCGAGGCGATGGCGCTGATCCAGCAGGCAGCCGCCTCGACCACGAAGATCCCCGAACTCAAAGACCGCCGCTTCAGTTCCGACGCGTGGAGCTCGACGCCGGCTTACGCGTTCACCGCCGCATGGTATCTGTTGAACGCACGCTATCTGCAGGAAATGGTCGACGCGCTCGAAACCGAACCGAAGGTGCGCGAACGCATTCGTTTCGCGGTGCAGCAATGGACCGCGGCGGCGTCGCCGAGCAACTTCTTCGCCTTGAATCCCGAAGCGCAAAAAACCCTGCTCGATAGCCAGGGCGAGAGCTTGCGGCAGGGCGTGATGAACCTGCTCAGCGACTTGCAGCGCGGCAAAATTTCGCAGACCGACGAATCGCGTTTTGTGGTCGGCGAGAATCTCGCGAACACCGAAGGCTCGGTGGTATTCGAAAACGACCTGATCCAGTTGATCCAGTACAAGCCGCGTACGGCGACCGTGCGCGAACGGCCGCTGTTGATCGTGCCGCCTTGCATCAACAAGTTCTACATTCTCGATCTGCAGCCGGAAAACTCGCTGGTCGCGCACGGACTCGATTCGGGTCATCAGGTGTTCCTGATTTCGTGGCGCAACGCGGATGCATCCATTGCGCATAAAACGTGGGACGACTACATCGGCGAGGGCGTGCTCACTGCGATCGATACGGTGTGCCGGATCAGCGGCCGCGAGCAGATCAACACGCTCGGTTTTTGTGTGGGCGGTACGATGCTGGCTACGGCGCTGGCGGTGGCGGCCGGGCGCGGCGAACATCCGGCTGCGTCGATGACCTTGCTCACCGCGATGCTCGACTTCTCGGACACGGGCGTACTCGACATCTTCGTCGACGAAGCGCATGTGCAGATGCGCGAGCAGACCATCGGCGGCAAGAATGGCGGCGCGCCGGGGCTGATGCGCGGCATCGAGTTCGCCAACACGTTCTCTTTCCTGCGGCCGAACGATCTGGTGTGGAACTACGTCGTCGACAACTACCTCAAGGGACGCACGCCGGTGCCGTTCGATCTGCTGTACTGGAACAGCGATTCGACCAGTCTGCCGGGTCCGATGTACGTCTGGTATCTGCGCAATACGTATCTCGAGAATCGCCTGCGCGAGCCGGGTGCGTTGACCACGTGCGGCGAGCCGATCGACCTGTCGAAGATCGACGTGCCGACCTTCATCTACGGTTCGCGTGAAGACCATATCGTGCCGTGGCAAACCGCGTATGCGTCAGTGCCGTTGCTGAGCGGGCCGCTGAAGTTCGTGCTCGGCGCGTCGGGCCATATCGCGGGCGTGATCAATCCGCCGGCGAAGAAAAAGCGCAATTACTGGGTGCTGGAAGGCGACGCCAGGACGCTGCCTGAAAGCCCTGATGAGTGGCTGGGTCAGGCTGCCGAGGTACCCGGCAGCTGGTGGCCCGAATGGACCAACTGGCTCGATCAGTACGGCGGCAAGAAAGTGAAGCCGCGCGCCAAACCTGGCTCGGCGGAATTCCCGGTCATCGAGCCGGCGCCGGGGCGTTATGTGCGGCAGCGCGAGTAGTGGTGTGGTGTGAGACTTCACAGCGGAGATCTCACCGCGGAAATTTCATGGCGCGCTTCGCTGGATGGTCTGAACGAGCGCCTGAGTGAGCAAGAGCGCAAGGGCAACGAGATTTTTAACTTGACGGGCTGCGGCGCAATTGGCCGACGTGCCCAGAGGATATGGAAATGACTGATGTTGTGATCGTATCGGCCGCCCGTACGGCAGTAGGTAAATTCGGTGGGTCGCTGGCGAAGATCGCCGCGCCCGATCTCGGCGCCACGGTGATTCGCGCCGTGCTCGAGCGGGCCGGTCTGAAGCCCGAGCAGGTGAGCGAAGTCATCCTGGGCCAGGTGTTGGCGGCCGGCTCCGGTCAGAACCCGGCGCGTCAGTCGCTGATCAAGGCAGGGCTGCCCTCGTCCATACCCGGCATGACGATCAACAAGGTGTGCGGTTCGGGGTTGAAGGCGGTGATGCTGGCAGCCAACGCGATCATCGCGGGCGACGCCGACATCGTGATCGCCGGCGGTCAGGAAAACATGAGCGCAGCGCCGCACGTGCTGCCGGGTTCGCGCGACGGCTTCCGCATGGGCGATGCGAAGCTGATCGACTCGATGATCGTTGACGGCCTGTGGGATGTGTACAACCAGTACCACATGGGTGTGACGGCGGAAAACGTCGCCAAGGAATACGGCATCACGCGCGAGCAGCAGGACGCGTTCGCGGCGCTGTCGCAGAACAAGGCGGAAGCCGCGCAGAAGTCGGGCCGCTTCAATGACGAAATCGTGCCGGTCGAAATTCCGCAGCGCAAGGGCGAGCCGCTGCGTTTCGCAACGGATGAATTCGTGCGTCATGGCGTGACGGCCGAATCGCTTGCGGGCCTGAAGCCGGCGTTCTCGAAGGAAGGCACGGTGACGGCGGCGAATGCGTCGGGTCTGAACGACGGCGCGGCGGCAGTGATCGTGATGTCGGCGAAGAAAGCCGAAGCGCTCGGCCTCACGCCGCTCGCGCGCATCAAAGCCTACGCCAACGCAGGCGTCGATCCGAAGGTGATGGGCATGGGCCCGGTGCCGGCTTCGCGCCGTTGCCTGGAACGCGCCGGCTGGACTCCGGCCGATCTCGATCTGATGGAAATCAACGAAGCGTTTGCCGCGCAGGCGCTCGCCGTGCACAAGCAGATGGGCTGGGACACGTCGAAGGTCAACGTGAACGGCGGCGCGATTGCGATCGGCCATCCGATCGGCGCGTCCGGTTGCCGGATTCTCGTCACGCTGCTGCACGAAATGCAGAAACGCGATGCGAAGAAGGGTTTGGCGTCGCTGTGTATCGGCGGCGGCATGGGTGTGGCGCTGGCGGTCGAGCGCGCTTAAGGCGGTAAGCATGGTTGCCGCGCGCCTCGTTACAGCAGGTGGCGCGCGGTGAGCAGTGGCCTCGCCGGCCGGTCGCCCGGCGGCAGCGGAGATGAAGCACAAGGCGAGGAATGGGGCAGCCGGTCGGCGCCTCGAAAACGACAACGGAGTCTAGTTTATGACACAGCGAATTGCGTACGTAACGGGCGGGATGGGCGGCATCGGCACGAGTATTTGCCAGCGGCTGCACAAAGAAGGCTTCAAGGTGGTCGCAGGCTGCGGCCCGAACTCGCCGCGCCGCGTGAAGTGGCTTGAAGAGCAGAAGGCGCTGGGCTTCGACTTCATCGCGTCCGAAGGCAACGTCGGCGACTGGGAGTCGACCAAAGCCGCATTCGACAAGGTCAAGGCCGAAGTCGGCGAAATCGACGTGCTGGTGAACAATGCCGGCATCACGCGCGACGTCGTGTTCCGCAAGATGACGCACGAAGACTGGACGGCGGTGATCGACACCAACCTGACTAGCCTCTTCAACGTCACCAAGCAGGTGATCGACGGCATGGTCGAGCGTGGTTTTGGCCGGGTTATCAACATTTCGTCGGTGAACGGGCAGAAAGGCCAGTTCGGCCAGACCAACTACTCGACCGCGAAAGCCGGGATTCACGGCTTCACGATGTCGCTGGCGCAGGAAGTGGCCACCAAGGGCGTGACGGTGAACACCGTGTCGCCGGGCTACATCGGCACCGATATGGTCAAGTCGATCCGCCCGGACGTGCTGGAGAAGATTGTCGCAACGATTCCGGTGCGCCGTCTCGGCCAGCCGGACGAAATCGGCTCGATCGTTGCATGGCTCGCGTCGGACGAATCGGGTTTCTCCACGGGCGCTGATTTTTCGCTGAATGGCGGTTTGCATATGGGCTGAGTCACGAGCGCGCCGCTCACAAGGCGGCGTGCTTTAGCTCAGATGGTTCCGGCGGCGTCTCGATTGCGCAATAACCCGATTGCGCAATCGACAGGGCGCCGTTTCCGCGTTCAACTCGCGCTCAAAGGCGTTACATGACCACTACTACAAAGAAAACAGCCGAACGACTGATCAAGAAATATCCGAATCGTCGGCTCTACGACACCGAGACAAGCACGTACATCACGCTGACGGACGTCAAACAGCTCGTGCTGGATCAGGAGGATTTCAAGGTCATCGATGCGAAGAGCAACGAGGACCTGACGCGCGCCATCCTGTTACAGATCATTCTCGAAGAGGAGAGTGGCGGCTTGCCGATGTTCTCGTCGTCGATGCTGTCGCAGATCATCCGTTTCTACGGTCATGCGATGCAGGGCATGATGGGCACGTATCTGGAAAAGAACATCCAGGCGTTCATCGACATTCAGGCGAAACTCGCCGACCAGTCGAAGAACCTGTACGAAGGCAAAGCGATGAATCCTGAAGTCTGGTCGCAATTCATGAACATGCAGGCGCCGATGATGCAGGGCATGATGACCAGTTACATCGAGCAGTCGAAGAACATGTTCGTGCAGATGCAGGAGCAGATGCAGAACCAGGCGAAGTCCATGTTCAGCACCTTCCCGTTTACGCCGGGCGGCCCGGTGAATGCGACCAATGCGCCGGCAAATCCGTCTGAAAATCCGCAAAGCAATCCGGAGCCGGAGAAGAAGTAACGGCGCAAGCAGCGTTGGCGGCGAGGGCGCAAGCGGAGGACCGTGGGCGCGGTACAATCACGGGCTGCGTGCGCGGGGCGTTTTGCCGGGGTAGGGGTTTTGTGACCCTTTAACCCCGTAGTTCCTGCCGCACGGTCCCCATTTGTCGCCATCGTCACCGCTATACGCCGGACCCACCCTATGTCGCAGACCTCTACCCCCGCCGTGCCGACGCCTTCCGTTCCGAAGATCGGTTTCGTCAGCCTCGGCTGCCCTAAAGCGCTTGTCGACTCCGAGCAGATCATCACGCAGTTGCGTGCCGAGGGCTATGAGATCTCCGGCACGTATGACGGCGCGGACCTCGTGGTCGTCAACACCTGCGGCTTCATCGACGAAGCCGTGCAGGAAAGCCTCGACGCGATCGGCGAAGCGCTCCACGAAAACGGCAAGGTGATCGTCACCGGCTGTCTCGGCGCGAAGAAGAGCGCGAGCGGCACGGGGCTGATCGAAGAAGTGCATCCGAAGGTGCTGGCCGTGACCGGCCCGCACGCGGTCGGTGAAGTGATGCAGGCGGTGCACAACCATCTGCCGAAGCCGCACGATCCGTTCGTCGATCTGGTGCCGGCCGCGGGTGTGAAGCTCACGCCGCGCCACTACGCGTACCTGAAAATTTCCGAAGGCTGCAACCACCGCTGCACGTTCTGCATCATCCCGTCGATGCGCGGCGACCTCGTGTCGCGTCCGGTCGCTGAAGTGATGCTCGAAGCGGAGAACCTGTTCAAGTCGGGCGTGAAGGAGTTGCTGGTCATTTCGCAGGACACCAGCGCTTACGGCGTCGACGTCAAATACCGTACGGGTTTCTGGAACGGCAAGCCGGTCAGGACGCGCATGACCGATCTGGTCGGCGCGCTAGGCGAGCTGGCCGCGCAATATGGCGCGTGGGTGCGTTTGCATTACGTGTATCCGTATCCGCGCGTCGACGAAGTGATTCCGATGATGGCCGAAGGTCCGTACAAGGGCCATGTCCTGCCGTATCTCGACGTGCCGTTCCAGCATGCCCATCCGGAAGTGCTGAAGCGCATGAAGCGTCCGGCCAACGCCGAGAAGGTGATGGAGCGCGTGAAGGCGTGGCGCGAAATGTGCCCCGATCTGACGATTCGCAGCACCTTCATCGCCGGTTTCCCGGGCGAGACCGAAGAGCAGTTCCAGACGCTGCTCGATTTCATCCGCGAGGCGGAACTGGATCGGGTCGGCTGCTTTGCATACTCGCCGGTCGAAGGCGCCACGGCCAATGAACTGGACGGCGCGTTACCCGACGAAGTGCGTGAGGAACGCCGGGCGCGTTTCATGGAAGTGGCCGAAGAAGTGTCGGCTAAGCGCATCGCGAAGAAGGTCGGTAAGACGTTGAAGGTGCTGGTCGACGAGATCAACGCCGACGGCGGCGTCGGCCGCACCGCGGCGGACGCGCCGGAGATCGACGGCGTCGTGTATATCGCGCCCGCCACCAAGGCGTCAAAGCGTTATAAAGTTGGCGATTTCGTGTCGGTGAAGATCACCGGCGCCGACGGCCACGATCTGTGGGGCGAGGTTTAAGCGATGGCCGTAAGCATGACCAGTAAGGTGGAAGGCCGCCCCCCGGAAGGCCGGCCCCCGGAAATCCTCGCGCTTGGCGAGGCGATGATCGAATTCAACCAGTCGGCGAAGGATCAACCGACCTACCTGCAAGGCTTCGGCGGCGATACGTCGAACTTCTGTATTGCGGCGGCGCGGCAGGGCGCGAAGACTGGTTTCGTCTCGGCGGTCGGCAGCGATCATTTCGGGCGTTTGCTGATTGATCTGTGGGAGCGCGAGCAGGTCGATACGTCGCTCGTGCGCGTCGATGAGCGCGCATCGACCGGCGTGTATTTCGTCTCGCACGGTCCGGGCGGCCACGCGTTCGACTATCTGCGCGCCGGCTCTGCCGCGAGCCGCTACGCGCCGCACGATCTGCCGCTCGATGCGATTGCCGCTGCCCAGGTCGTGCATCTGTCCGGCATCAGCCTCGCAATCAGCTTGAGCGCCTGCGATGCGGCGCTTGCCGCGATCGAGCATGCGCGTGCCAACGGCGTGCGCGTGAGCTTCGATACCAACCTGCGCTTGAAGTTGTGGCCGCTCGGCCGGGCGCGCGCGGTGATGCTCGAAGCGATCCGCCAGACCGACATCTGTTTGCCGAGCTGGGACGACGTGACCGAACTCACCGGCCTGACCGGTCGCGACGAGATCGTCGATTTCCTGCTGTCGCGCGGTCCGCGTGTGGTCGCGCTCAAGCTCGGCAAGGAAGGCTCGTACATCGCCACGCCCAATGAGCGGCGCGTCGTGCCGGGCCACGCCGTCAACGCGGTCGATGCGACCGGCGCGGGCGACTGCTTCGGCGGCGCGTTCATCGCGCGCATCGTGGCCGGCGACGATCCCTTCGAGGCGGCCCGTTATGCGAACGTCGCCGCCGCGCTGTCGACGCAAGGTTACGGCGCCGTCGCGCCGATCCCTTCGCGGGCGACGGTCGAACACATCCTGGCGGGCTGATCACGACGCGCTGCGACGCGTGGCCCGCCAAGGCAAGATCATCTTGAGAGACTAAAGAGGAGCGAGCGATGCAACGGGACGTAGTGGTGGTAAGCGGTGTGCGTACGGCAATCGGCGGCTTTGGCGGCAGCCTGAAGGATTTTCCGCCGACCGATCTCGGTGCCCGCGTGGTGCGTGAAGCGTTGGCGCGTGCGAACGTGTCGGGCGACGAAGTCGGCCATGTGGTGTTCGGCAACGTCGTCCATACCGAACCGAAAGACATGTATCTGGCGCGCGTGGCCGCGATCAACGGCGGCGTCGCACAACACGCGCCCGCGTTGACCGTGAACCGCCTGTGCGGCTCGGGTTTGCAGGCGATCGTGTCGGCCGCGCAAAGCGTGCTGCTGGGCGACGCCGATATCGCGATCGGCGGCGGCGCGGAAAACATGAGCCGCGCGCCGTATTCGATGCCCGCCGCGCGCTTCGGTCAGCGCATGGGCGATGCGCGTCTCGTCGACATGATGGTGGGTGCGCTGAACGACCCGTTCCAGTCGATCCACATGGGTGTGACCGCCGAGAACGTCGCGCGCAAATACGACATCTCGCGTGAAGCGCAGGATGCGCTCGCGCTCGAATCGCATCGTCGCGCGGCTAATGCGATCACGAGCGGCTTTTTCAAGGAACAGATCCTGCCGATCACGATCCCGTCGAAGAAGGGCGACGTCGTGTTCGATACGGACGAGCACGCACGCATGAATGCGACGGCGGAAGATTTTTCGAAGCTCAAGCCGGTGTTCGCGAAGGAAAACGGCACGGTGACGGCCGGCAACGCGTCGGGCATCAACGACGCCGCCGCGGCGGTCGTGCTGATGGAGCGCCGCGTCGCCGAACAGCGCGGCATCAAGCCGCTGGCGCGGCTGGTTTCGTATGCGCATGCCGGCGTCGATCCCGCCTACATGGGCATCGGCCCGGTGCCGGCGACGCGCAAGGCGCTCGAGCGCGCCGGCCTGACGGTCGCCGATCTCGACGTGATCGAAGCGAACGAAGCGTTTGCCGCTCAGGCGTGCGCGGTCAGCAAGGAACTCGGCCTCGATCCCGCGAAGGTCAATCCGAATGGCTCGGGCATTTCGCTCGGTCACCCGATCGGCGCGACCGGCGCGCTGATTACCGTCAAGGCGCTGTATGAGTTGCAGCGGGTTGGCGGCCGGTATGCGCTGGTGACGATGTGTATCGGCGGCGGCCAGGGCATTGCGGCGATCTTCGAACGGATCTGAGGCCGGGCAGCGAACTCGTATCAGGCAGGCAAGCAGGTATCAGGCAACAAGGAAGGAAACGGATGCGGGAATTGAAAGCGACGAAGGGTGCGGTGCGTCGGCGTGGTTGGGCCGGTTGGTCAGTCCCCCAGGGGGACTTCCTTCGGGGCGTAGTGAGCATCGCCGCATTGCTGGGTGCCGGCGCGGCGGCGTTGATGCCGGTGCAGGCATGGGCGGAAAGCGACGCGGTGAAGGAATTGGCGGCCCCGCCGCCGATTCAGTTGCCGCTCAAGCCGAGCCCCGAATTCGCGAAGTTCTCGCGCTACGCCGGTATGCTGGGCTCGCGTCAGATTGTGCTACGGCTCGGCGCGAAAACCGACGATCCGGCCGGCGTGCACGGCGAGTATCAGTACACCGATACCGGCGAAGTGATCCTGATCGCCGGCGACCGCGACGGCGATGTGCTCGAAGTCGAGGAGTCGAACGACGGCACGCATATCACCGGGAACTGGGTCGGCAAGTTCGCCGCCGATGGGTCGGTCACGGGCGAACGGATGAACGTCGACGATTCCAGTCCGCTGGCGTTCGATCTGAAGCCGCTGGCAGCGGGGCAGGCGGTGCCGGCTGCTACGGTTGCTGGCGCTGCGAGTAAGGCCGCGCAGGCGCCGCAGCCATCCGCAGGCGCTGCCGCCGCTGCACCGGCCTCGGCGGCGGCAGGTGGTGGTCACGCGGTCGGCGGGGTCAGCAACCTGCAAACCGGCGAGTGAAATTGATTGCCGCGCGGGCCTGGCGGCTCGCGCACTGTTAGCAAGCGAAATCCCGCCGGCTCGTCTACTCTTGCGTGTGCGGCGCGTGGCAGATCCGCGCGCGATTTGCGCGCGATTCGTTTCCGTCCGGTTCTTACCTACATTCACCATGACCCAATCCAAACTCAAACGCGGTCTGCAAACCCGCATCGTGCGCGCCGAGGATCAGCTCACGCCGGGCTTCGAGTCGTTTTCGATGCCGGTCATGCGAGCTTCGACGGTCGTGTTCCCCGATCTCGCGACGATGCGCGCGCTCGACTGGAAAAACGACGCGCAATGGCGCTACGGCCTGCACGCCACGCCGACTTCGCTCGCGCTGGCGCAGCGGCTCGCCACCATCGAAGGCGGCAATCACGCGTTGTTGCAACCGTCGGGGCTGTCGTCGATTTCGAACGTGTACTTCGGCCTCGTCAAGGCCGGCGACGACGTGTTGATTCCCGATAACGTCTACTCGCCGAACCGCGATCATGGCGACTGGCTGGCACGCGATTTCGGCATCACGGTGCGTTACTACGATCCGATGATCGGCGCGGGCATCGCCGATCTGATCCAGCCGAATACGCGTTTGATCTGGCTGGAAGCACCCGGCTCGGTCACGATGGAAGTGGCCGACGTACCCGCTATCACGGCCGCGGCGCGAGCGCGCAACGTCGTCACGGCCATCGACAATACGTGGTCGGCTGGGCTCGGGTTCCGGCCGTTCGACCACGGCGTCGATATCTCGGTGCAGGCGCTGACCAAGTACCAATCGGGCGGCGGAGACGTGCTGATGGGCGCGACCATTACCGTCGACCGCGAGTTGCATCTGAAGCTGAAGGCTGCACGCATGCGCATGGGCATCGGCGTGTCCTCGGACGACTGTTCGCTGATTCTGCGCAGCCTGCCGACCATGCAACTGCGCTTCGAACAACACGACCGCGCGGCGCTCGGCCTTGCCAAATGGCTGAAGACGCGGCCGGAAATCGCCGCGGTATTGCACCCGGCGCTGCCCGATTGTCCGGGGCATGAATTCTTCAAGCGCGACTTCACGGGCGCGGGCGGTCTGTTTTCCGTCGTGTTCGATGGACGTTACAGCGCGGCGCAAATCGATACGTTCTGCGAGTCGCTGGAACTGTTTTCGCTCGGCTGGAGTTGGGGCGGCGCGCACAGTCTCGCGATGCCGTACGACGTCGCGTCGATGCGCACCGCAGCGCAGTGGCCGCACCGCGGCACGCTGGTCCGGTTTTATATCGGCCTGGAAGAGGAGGCCGATCTGCGCGCGGATATCGAACACAGCCTCGCGGCGCTGGGCTGAACGCCTGAGCGATTCGGCAATCTGTCATGCTAGCCCATCGGGACGCGGTTCCGATGGGCTTTTCTTTTGTCAATATAACCAGTAGGCCTAACTATTCGATCGAATGGTCGACACCGGATCTCGACGCTGCGATGGTGTGCATCCTGACTAACGGTTGCTGCACCGCCGGCTGGCACGTTCTGCCGGCCGGTGCATCGCCAACGCATTAAAACAACCGCAACAACCCATCCAGCCCAACATGGTTGAAGGCCACGCTAGCGGCTTCGCGCACCACGGGTTTCGCACGGAACGCGACGGATAGGCCTGCTGCGGCCATCATCTTCAGATCGTTCGAACCATCGCCCATTGCAATCGCGTAGGCCGGTTCGATGCCCAGTTGGGCGCACGTTTCGCGCAGCGTGCGTGCCTTCACGTCAGCGTTGACGATCTCGCCGCTCACCTTGCCAGTTAACTTCCCGTCCACGATTTCGAGCGTGTTGGCGCGCGTGAAATCCAGACCAAGCCGAACCTTCAGTTTTTCGGTAAAGAACGTAAATCCGCCCGACACCAGCAGCGTTTTCAAACCCGCAGCCTTCGCGCCGGCCAGCATCCGTTCCGCGCCCGGCGAGAGCTGCAGCCGCTCTTCATAAACGCGTTCGAGCGCGCTGGCGTCGAGTCCTTTGAGCAGCGCCACGCGGCGTGTCAGGCTTTCATTGAAGTCCTTGATTTCGCCGCGCATCGACGCTTCGGTGATAGCGGCCACTTCGGCCTTCAGCCCGCAGAAGTCGGCGATTTCGTCGATGCATTCGATCGTGATCAGCGTCGAATCCATGTCCATCGCGACCAGCCCGAAATCGCGCAACTGGCGGCCTGCCTCGACAAACGCGTAGTCCAGTTGATGGGTGCCGCAATAGACCTCGAGATCGGCGCGCTGCGAAACGGCGGCGTCGGCGATGCGAATCGCGTTCGCGTCGATGACGCTGGCGCGCGAGCCGCGCGCCAGCGCAATGAGCGTTTTATGATGGTCGGCGGACAGGGGCGCGGGGCTTTGGATGACGAGGTTCATTGACGGCGCAGTGACGCAGGAAGGGACGGGCGCGCGGCGCGCGCGGAAAATCCCGCTATTGTAACGGTTCGGCGTCATGCAGCCCGCGTGCAACCGTCAGGCGCCCGGTTCATACTGGCGCATCGAACGACGCCCGTGCATCCATTGCGCTCATCGAACCGATTGCGTCTACCCGACGGCGCACGGCATACCGCATGCATTGGACCGGCCACGAGGCGCACCACCACGGAGACAACCGATGACCCCGGCGACCGCCACCGACGCGTTCACCCTTGCGCGCGACTTCGATCTGCGCCACCTGAGCCCGGCTTTCTACACCGACCCGTACCCGGTCTACCACGCGCTGCGTATGCATGAGCCCATCAAGCGCATGCCGGACGGATCGCTTTTTCTGACGCGTTTTCGCGACGTGCAGGCGGTCTACCGCGACCCCAAAACCTTCAGTTCCGACAAGACTGTCGAATTCAGGCCGAAGTATGGCGATTCGCCGCTCTACACGCATCACACGACCAGTCTCGTCTTCAACGATCCGCCGCGGCATACGCGGGTGCGCAAACTGATCGCCGGCGCGCTGACGGCGCGCGCGATCGCGGCGATGGAGCCGGGCCTGGTCCGCCTCGTCGACGGCTTGCTCGATGCCGCCGCCGGGCGCGGCCGGATCGACCTGATCGGCGAATTCGCGTCGGCGATTCCGGTCGAGATCATCGGCAATCTGCTGGATGTGCCGCACGCGGAGCGCGAGCCGTTGCGCGGCTGGTCGCTGGCGATTCTCGGCGCGCTCGAGCCGTCGCTGAGCGACGCGCAGCTCGAACGCGGCAACCGCGCGGTTAGCGAGTTCGTTGGCTATTTGCAGGATCTGGTAGCGCGACGCCGGCGCGAACCCGGCGATCCGCAGCATGACGTGCTGACGCGACTGATCCAGGGCGAAGGGGACGGCGAGCAATTGTCGGAAGTGGAGTTGCTGCAAAACTGCATCTTCATTCTGAATGCCGGTCATGAGACGACCACCAATCTGATCGGCAACGGCATCGTCACGCTGACTGACTGGCCGGAGCAACGCGCGGCGTTGCTGCGCGAACCGTCGCTGATCGACACGGCGGTCGAAGAATGTCTGCGGTTCGAGAGTTCGAATCAACTCGGCAACCGGATGGCTACCGTCGATACGGAGATCGGCGGTGTCGCGGTCGGGCGCGGCACGCCCGTCACGCTGGGCATCGGCGCGGCCAATCGCGACCCGGAGCAGTTCGCCGAACCGGATCGCTTCGACATCCGCCGGGATCCGAACCGGCATCTGGCGTTTGGCTTCGGCATTCATCAATGCGCGGGGCTGTCGCTCGCGCGACTCGAGGCGCGGATCGCGATCGGGCGTTTTGTGCAGCGTTTTCCGGCGTATCGTCTCGACGGCGCGCCGACGCGCGGCGGGCGCGTGCGGTTTCGTGGCTTCGCCGCGGTGCCGGTTGAGCTCGAACCGGCGGACCGTGCTCGACGCTGAAGCGCATTGGTCGAGCCAGCGGCGCACGATCCCGTGTTCGCGCCGCGATCTACTGCGCCTCAGTCGGGCTCTGCGTCCCAATACGGCGGATCGCCGAAATGCGCGGCAAGGAACTCGATGAACGCCAACGTCTTGGGCGGCACGAACGCGCGACTCGGATAGACCGCCCAGATTGCGACCTTCTCCGCGAGCGGATAGGTGTCGAGCACGCTGACCAGTTCGCCGCTGCGCAGATACGGCGCAACGTCCCATGTCGATTTGAGCGCGATGCCGAAACCGGCCAGGAGCGCATCGCGAATCACTTCGCCGTTGTCGGTGACGAGGCGCCCGCTCACACGCACATCGAGCGGACCGGCGGGCGTCACGAATGCCCAGTCGCGCTGGTCCGAGAGGATCATGCATTCGTGCTGTATCAGGTCCGAAGGATGATGCGGCGTGCCGCGCGCGGCGAGATAGGCGGGCGCCGCGCAGATCACGCGGCGGTTTGCCGCGAGACGCCGCGCCACCAGCGACGAATCCTTCAACACGCCGACCCGGATCGCCACGTCGATGCCCGCATCGACCAGATCGACGACTTGATCGGTCAGCCGCAAATCGACGCTCACGCCGGGATAGCGGCGCAAAAATTCACCGATCACCGGTGACACGTGCTGCCGCCCGAACGACGACGGCATCGACACCCGCAAGCGGCCCTGCGGTTGGGCCTGGGCACGACCGACGGAGGCGCGCGCGGCGGCGGCCGCATCGAGCAGCGTCTGGGCGCGCGTCATGAACACTTCGCCGTCCAGGGTGAGACTGATGCGGCGCGTGGTCCGGTGCAGCAGGCGCGCGCCGAGCAGCTTTTCCAGCTGCGCGATCCGCGAGCTCGCCACCGCCGCCGACAAGCCGAATTCGCGGCCGGCCGCCGACAGATTGGCCAGCAAGGCCGCCCGGACGAACAACGCGACGTCGAGCAGATCGAGGCGCTCCCGGTCTCGGGGCTTGGGTGGCGCGGAATGGGCAGGGTGATTCATTCTTCTGAATTTCAAAAAGATGTTTCAGTCATTATGGCGGTTTTATAAGAATAAGAACCGGCTTACGATGACATCAAGGCGATCGGAGGCGGCGTCGGCAGTGAGGAGCACCAGACGCCACCCGCCAAGGTCGCCAGTCTTTCAACCCCATCCGAAAGAACAGGAGTTGTGATGAAAGCAGTCGGTCTCTATCGTTATTTGCCGATCGATCAAGCCGAAGCGTTGATCGATGTCGAAATCCAGAAACCCGAAGCCACCGGCCGTGACCTGCTGGTGAAGGTCGAAGCGATCTCGGTCAATCCGGTCGACACCAAAGTGCGCGCCCCGAAAGACACCGTCGAGAAAGAGCCGCGCATACTCGGCTGGGACGCTGCCGGAACAGTGGCGGCGGTTGGGCCGGACGTCACGCTCTTCAAGGTCGGCGATCCGGTGTTTTACGCCGGCAGCATCACACGGCCGGGCGCCAATAGCGAGTTCCATCTGGTCGACGAGCGCATCGTCGGGCGCAAGCCGGCGTCGCTCGATTTCAGCCACGCGGCCGCTTTGCCATTGACCGCGATCACCGCATGGGAAGCGCTGTTCGATCGCCTTGGCGTATCGCCGCAAGGCGCGGACGAGGGCCGCACGGTGCTGATCATCGGCGGTGCGGGCGGGGTCGGCTCGATCGGCATCCAGCTGGCCAGGCAACTCGCGAAGCTGAACGTGATCGCGACCGCCTCGCGTCCCGAATCGGCGAAGTGGGCGACGGAGTTGGGCGCGGATCACATCATCGATCACTTCGGCGATATGCCTGCGCAGTTGAAGAAGATCGGCATCGACCAGGTCGATTACGTGCTGGTGTTCAACGACACCGACAGGCACTTCCCGGCGGCGGCCGAAGTTGTCAAACCACAGGGCGGCATTTGCACGATCGTCGAAAACAGCAAGCCGGTCCCTGTCGAACTGTTGAAGGCGAAAAGCGCCGCGTTCCATTGGGAGTTCATGTTTACGCGTTCGATGTTCGGCACGCCCGACATGATCGAGCAGCATAAGCTGCTGACCGAAGTAGCGCGTCTGGTCGATGCGGGCACGTTGCGCACGACGGTCGGTCAGGATCTCGGCAAGATCAACGCCGAAAACCTGCGCCGCGCGCACCAACTGCTCGAACAGGGGCGTGCGATCGGCAAGCTGGTGCTGACGGGTTTCTAAGCCGCGCGTAGTCCGATGACGGAGCATGGCCGGCCTCGCAAATGCGTCGCCGGCCATGTGTCTTTCGGAGAGGACTCAATGCGAGGTCGTGGCATTGCGTAAGGGCGAATCGCACACGCGGAAAACGCGTCGCCGTAAGCGGGTTAACACCCGATTCGTATGAAGCGCGCGCATGGCCGCTTGGCGTTAGACTGGTAGGGCATCATGCTAAAACAGTTGCGTGTCTCGTGGTTCGCCCGGCCAGTCGCCATCAGGCTCGAGTCAGGCAGTAGCGCTTAAGCGAGCGCGCAGCGGCACAACAACGAGGTGACAGTATGAGCTTCAGACTTTCCGCCGTTTCGCTTGTTGTTTCTCTCGCCTGCGCATTGGCGCCCGGCGCGCTCGTGCCGGTAGCCCGCGCGGCCACGCCGATCACGGTCACGTCGCAGGCCGCCACCGATGGTCCGATCCGCTATACCGTCCGCGTCACGTCGAAACAGTTCGGCAATTCACAGGAAACGCGCACGATCCGCTCCGGCGAATCGGATGACTTCACGTGGAAGACCGTGCCGCCGGGTGGGCCGGTCCCCGCGGCTGACACCTGTCCGAATTACGCATCGCTGCCGGTCGATACCAACGGCGCAATGATTCGTCAGACGCAGATCCGCTTTGCGCCCGTGGTCGCCGGTGACGGCACCGCGACCGTGCAACTGAGCTTCCAGGCGCAGACGCCGCACGGCGTCAAGACGGTGACGAACGCCGGCAAAACGCTCAAGTGTCCGAACGACGTGAGCATCAGCCAGATTCTGCGCTTTACGATGCCGACCAACGGCAGCACGAAGACGCTGACGCTCACCGATGGCACCCAGGTGGCGGTATCGGCGAAGCGTTGAGTGGTGCGCGGGGAGGGTAGTCAACGCTGCGCCGCCGGCCGCTCCACCAGCCGCGCGGCCAGAAACCGATGCTCGGCCGAGAAGAGCCGCCGGTAGGTCAGCAGCACCGCGCCCACCGTCCCCAAAGCCGACGATGCCGCGATCAGAAACATGATCACGATCTGATAGCGCACCGCCTGCAACGGCGACTGACCGGCCAGCACCTGGCCGGTCATCATCCCGGGCAAACTCACCACGCCGACCACCGCCATCTGATTCAGCGTCGGCATCATGCCCGCGCGCACTGCCTGCCGCGCCGGCGCCTGCGCCGCTTCCCAACGCGTCGCGCCGAGTGCGAGCGCCATGTCGACGCGGTCGCGCCGCGCGGTCAACTCCTCGGTCATCCGTTCGATGCCGAGCGACACGCCGGTCAACGTATTGCCGAGGATCATGCCGAGGATCGGGATCGCATATTGCGGCTCGTACCATGGATGAATGCGAATCACGACGAAGAGTCCGAGCGCCGCCACCAGCCACGAACTGACCCAGATCGACAGCACGCTGTCCACACGTTGCCCGGCATAGGTGCGGTTGCCGCGCTGCGCGCCCGCGAAGCCGGCGATCAGCGTCATCACGATCATCAACGGCAGTACCACGAACCAGTGGTCATAGCGGAACACCCAGCCGAGCACATAGCCGATCGCCAGCAACTGCAGCACGGTGCGCGCTGCCGCCCACGCCAGCGTGCGTTCGAGATCCAGCTTGAGGGCCACCGAGACCACGCCGTTCACGACAATCAGTAACGCAGCAATCGCCACGTCCCAGAGGCTCAGGTTTTGCAATGTCATTGGTCGAGCTCCTGATGAGCCTGCGTCACGGCTGATTCGTCGAGCACACCCGCGCGCATCGTCAGATGCCGCTCGCTCATGCGCACGGCCTGCGCCGGATCGTGCGACACCCACACCGATGCGTGCCCGCCTGGATCGGCATCGAACCACGCGTGCACCAGGCCCTCGATCGCACGCGACGATTCCGGGTCGAGCGATGCGGTCGGCTCGTCGAGCAGCAGGACTTCGGGCGCCAGTTGCAAGACGCGGATTAGCGCGGTGATCTGCGCCTCGCCGCCGGAGAGTTCGCTCGCGCGCTTGTCGAGGAAATCGCCGCCGCGCCCGGCCTGAGCGGCGAGGCTTGCCGCACGCGCCCGGTCGAAGCGGACATCGCGATAGGTTCGCAGCTCAAACGGATAGCGCAGATTGTCTTCGACGCTGCCGTCGAGGAGCGCGGGCCGCTGCCGGATATACGCGACGTTGCGCCGGTAACGGGGAATCGCGGCGCGCTCGACCGGCGCGCCGCGCCACATGATGCGTCCTGCATCGAGCGGATCGAGCAGGGCCAGTGCGCGCAGAAACACGCTTTTGCCTGACCCCGACGGCCCGGTGACCGCGACCCGGTCGCCCGCCTGCAAGGCGAAATGGGTCGGCTGCAGGAGGCTTTGCCCGCGCAGCGCAGCGCGCCGGGCGATGCCGTCGGCAAGGACTAAAGGAACATCGTTCATGAGCGGAGACGTTGTGGGGTTTTGCATTTTCTCGGGCGTGGCCGTGACGTCGCCGCGACATTCACATCGCACGCAACGTGCACTTGAGCTGTGCGGCATGATAAAACGACAACTATCTGGCACGATACGTGCTGTCAGATATACAACGAAGAAACCGCGGAGCCCTGAATGGCAGTGTCGAGCACAATTGGAAGACGGATCGGAAAAATCATCGCATGGCTGCTGGGGATCATCGTCGTTCTGATTGCTGCGCTGGCGATTTTTATTCTGACCTTTGACTGGAACCGGGCTCGACCGTGGGTCAACGACAAAGTGACGCAGGCGATCGGCCGGCCGTTCGCGATCACCGGCGATCTGAAAGTAGGGTGGCGTCAGCCGGCGGGCGAGACCGGTTGGCATGGCTGGGTGCCCTGGCCGCGCTTCTCGGCAGCCAACATCACGGTGGGCAATCCCGTGTGGAGCAAACAGCCGCACTTCGCGACGCTCGACGAGATCGACTTCGAGGTCGAGGTACTGCCGCTGCTCGCGCACGACATCGTGATTCCCGCGATCAACCTGGTGAATCCTTCGGTCGGCCTCGAGCGCCTGCTCGACGGACGCAATAACTGGACCTTCAATTTACCTGCTTCGACCGGGCCTTCGGAATGGAAGCTCGATCTGCACGACATCGCGTTTGCGAAGGGCAATGTCGCGCTGTCGGACCAGCAGAAGAGGATCGAGATGCAGGCCGTCATCGATACGCTCGGCCAGCCGATTCCGCTCGGCGAGGCGATGAAACAGCAGGAAGAGGCGTCGCGCAACGCGTCGGCGGAGGTGGTCGGTAAGGCGGGCGCGAGCAAGCTAGCCGCGCAGGCGAGCGCCGCGGCGGCGTCCGAGGCAGCAGCGGCTTCGGCGGCGGCAGCTTCCGGCGCTGCGTCGACGGACGTTAATGCTTCGGCTGCGATGGCGGGCGCAGGCGCCTCGGGTGCGCTGGTCGCCGGCGGTTCAAAGGAGCCAGGCAAAGCGGCAAGCGAAGGCGCGAGTGGTGCAGCGGCCGCATCGGCATCGACCGCTGGGGGGACGAGCACGGCGGGCCGCGCCGAGCCGGCGATTGCGCCGTATGCGATTGGCTGGATCATTAAGGGCACCTACAACAGGACGCCGCTGTCGGGCAGCGGCAAGGTCGGCGGTGTGCTGGCGTTGCAGGATGCGAACCGGCCATTCCCGGTGCAGGCCGATGTCAAGGCCGGCGATCTGCATGTCGGACTGGTTGGCACGATTACCGATCCGGCACATCTTGCCGCGGTCGACCTGCGCCTCTGGCTGCAAGGCAACAGCATGGCGCGGCTCTATTCGCTGACCGGCGTGACCTTGCCGGACACGCCGCCATATGCGACTGACGGCCGTCTTGTCGGTCAGTTCAAGGCCGGCGGCAGCGTCTTCAGGTATGAAAATTTTACGGGCCGGGTAGGCGGCAGCGATCTGAATGGTTCGCTGACCTATACGGCACGCGAGCCGCGTCCGCTGCTGGACGGTGAACTGGTGTCGCACCTGTTGCAATTCGCCGATCTGGCGCCGGTGATCGGCGCGGACTCGAACGTGAGCAAGGCCAGGCGCGGCGACACGACGCGACAGCCGAGCAACAAGGCGTTGCCGGTCGAAGAATTTCGCACCGACCGTTGGAAGGCGATCGACGCCGACGTGAAGTTCACCGGCCGCCGCATCGTTAAGGACGCAAGCCTGCCGATCACCGATCTGTACACGCACGTCGTCCTGACCGACGGCGTGCTTTCGCTGGAGCCATTGAGTTTCGGCGTGGCTGGCGGCACGCTGGCATCCGACATTCATCTGGACGGCAGCACGGCGCCGCTCAAGGGACGCTTCTCCACGTCGGCGCGCCATCTGAAGCTCAAGCAACTGTTCCCGAACGTCAAGACTATGCAAAACGCGCTTGGCGAGATCAACGGCGACGCGGCGCTGAGCGCGACCGGCAATTCGCCGGCGGCGTTGGCTGCGACTTCGAACGGCGAGGTGAAGGCGCTGGTTACCGACGGTACCGTGAGCCGCCTGTTGATGGAGGCGGCCGGCCTGAACGTGGCGAACGTCGTCTACGAAAAACTGTTTGGCGATCGCGACGTGAAGATCAACTGCGCCGCGGCCGATTTTGTCGCGACCAACGGCGTGCTTAATGCGCGCGTTTTCGCGCTCGATACGGACGATGCGGTGATCGACATCGACGGCAACGTGAATTTGCGCGACGAATCGATGGGCCTGGGCGTGCATCCGCATACCAAGGGTTTCCGGGTGTTTTCGCTGCGCTCGCCGTTGTATGTGAAGGGAACTTTCAAGGATCCCCATGTCGGGGTCGATGCTGCCGCGTTGGCATTGCGGGGCGGTGCTGTTATTGGGCTTGGGTTGATCAATCCGTTTGCAGCGTTGATTCCATTGCTCGCGCCTAGCAATAGTAAGCCGTTGGCTTGTAATCAGTTGCTGTCGCAGGTGAGGCAGGCGCCGACTGCGCCGCCGCCGGGGCAGAAGCAGCTGCCTAAGGCTGCTATTTCATTGGACGGTGTGGCGGGTAATAAGTCTGATTCTTCGCCTGCTGTGAGTGGTAAGAGGCCGGCTGTTGGGGCGCCGGCTAATGCGGCTGAATATAAAGGGAGTTGATTTTTTTGTTTGCCTTCGTGGTGAACGTTTTTTTTGCATTTCGCGGCGCTCGTTGTCTGTTTGCCTGCGGCGTTGGCCTTTCCTTGATTTGTTATTGGTTTATTAGCGTCCCCCCTGTGCGGGGGAGCACCTACTTTTCTTTGCCTGCCGCAAAGAAAAGTAGGCAAAAGAAAGCGGCTTTACACCGCTAGATCTTAAGCGGGTCCCCTGGCTTGGAGGAGGCAGTGGAGCATCTGGAATCTGTGTTCTCGCGCATTCCGCACTTGTGACAAGGCAGTTATCCTTCCCGCCTCGCACTGCGTGCTTACCGGAACGGTCCGCCGGGCAAACCAGTGGCTTCGTTTTTGGTTTGGTGGGGCCATCGGTTTCGCCTCGGCGAGGCGCCGAATGGCTTACGGTTTGAAAGTGCCGCCAGTACGCTAGAGAAAACTAGCAGTTTTATGAACTACAGCGGGGCGCCAGACATGGCGGGCGGTTCGATGAAGTAGCGTAGCGTGCCAAAAATGGCGGGCGGTTTGATGAAGTACCGCTGCGGCGCGCGCAGCGCCGCCGGAAAAATGACGGCCTTGTCACCAGCGCCGAATGTGCGAGGGCACGGATTCCAGATGCTCCACTGCCTCCTCCAAGCCAGGGGACCCGCTTGGCATTAGCGGTGTAAAGCCGCTTTCTTTGCTTACTTTCTTTGCGGCGGCAAAGAAAGTAAGTGCCTGCCCCGCACAGGGGCGACGCTAATAGACCACCAAGAAATCAAGGAAAGGCCAACGCCGCAGGCACACAGACAGAAAGCGCCGAGTAGGCAGAGAAAGCGAGGAAAGCCACCACCCCAGGCAGACAGAACAAAATCCGCCTGAAGGGCAAAAAACCTTACCTCAAAGACCGCGGAGCGGCATCCCCAGCGGCATCCTGCCGCCGAACCCCCCGGCGGGCGCCACCAACCCGGGTGGCGCCAAACTCCGTCAGGATCTTCCCCCTGGCCCGGCTGGCAAAGACCAAAAACCCAAACCCATCGGCCTCGTACCAATACCCGCCATTCTCCAGCCCATCGAGCGGCTGTTCCAACGCATTGGTAATGGACTCAATACAACGCCGCCGCAACTCAGCCGGCGCCGGATAAGGCGGCTGCGCCCCTCGCACGCTGCACAAAAGGACATCGAGCCCTGGCAGTACGTGCGCATAGAGCACCGGTTCGTCCTGCGCGCGAGCGCGCGCAATCTTGGTGTCGAGCTGGCCGAACGGTTTGAAATGCCGCAGCACCGCGAGGAACGACTCATCGCCGTCCACCTTCGCGCGTCTACGCTTTTTCGGGAAGGACATAAAAATTCGCCTGAAAAAGAATTGCAAGAAACGCAGCGTCCTCATGCGACCACTCCCGGCTTCGCGCGCCGCACGTCGATCTTTTATAGCATACGACAAGGCCGGATTCACGGTGATTCGACGACTGCGCCGTCACACCGCCTCCCGCACGAATCATGCCGAACCGCCTCGCCGCGCGCTTTCGCTTCCCAGCACATCTGTCTCCATCATAGACGCACGCGCCGCCGAAAAAACACATGTGATCAATAAAAAAGTCATTTTTATGTGGGCGAGCGCATCTTGTCTCTACGTTGAAATATCTCACATTCGCGTCGATAATGGCCCGTCCGGCTGCGCCGCGCCGCGCCGCGCTCGCCGTCCGGCACCGCGGCCAGGCAGCATGGCCAGGTTGCAAGCTGTCCTCGCGTGCCGCCGGGGCCTGACCCATTGGGCGAACATGAAACTTTTCACCAAGGGTCTGCTGCTGATTGCAGTGCCGAGCGTGGTCGAGCTGGCGCTTCTGGGCGTCGTCTTCGATACCCAGGAGCAAACGGCGCAGGCCGCGCAGTGGGTCGCCAACAGCAAGCAGATCCTCTATCAGTCGTCGGTCATCGTCGATCCGCTGCTGCGTCAGGCCGCGCGGGTGCGCACGGGTATGGTCGTCGGCGATCCATTGTTTATTGACCGTCATACAGTGTGGGTCGAGCTCGGCGACCGGCTTGCGCATCTCGAGGCGCTGGTCGCCGATACGCCGCAACAAGTCCGGCGCGTGCGCAATATGCAACAGGCGATCGAAGCGTATCGCGCGCAGACCGCCGCGATCTCGCAGGCGCTGCATGCGCGGCGCAGTCTGAATGCGTTCGCCGCGCTGGAAGGCGGCGCGCTGCCTCAGCAGATCGCGCTGTTCCGCGACGAGCTTGCTGCGTTCGACAGCGAGGCGTCACGGCTCGACGCCGAGCGCGGCGCGTCCCTCGCGCGGCGGCGCGAGCGCCAGCAATATGCGCTGATCGCCGCGGTGATCGGCTCGATGCTGATCTGGGCAGCCACCGCCGTGGCGTTTGCGCGCAGCATCGGCCGGCGGCTGGAAGTGTTGACCGATAACGCCGAGCGCCTAGGCAACGGGCGGCCGCTCGCGGCGCGGCTTTCCGGCAACGACGAAATCGCCGCACTCGATGCGGTGCTTCATCAGACGGGCGCCCGTTTGCGCGAAGCGGAAGGCGAGCAGGCCATGCTGAAAGCGCGGCTCCAGGCGCGCGCACAGGAGCTCGCAGGCGTCAACGAGGAGTTGCGCCAGGAAACGCAAGACAACGAAATGTTCATTTATAGCGTGTCGCACGATCTGCGCTCGCCGCTGGTGAATCTACAAGGTTTTTCGAAAGAGTTACAGGTGTCGTGCGACGAACTGCACAGCACCGTCGAGGCGGCTAACTTGCCGCAAGCCCAGCATCGACGCATGGTGCATATCCTCGACGGCGACGTGCGGGAGTCATTGCAATATCTGCGTACCGCGGTGACGCGGGCCGCGGCGATCATCGACGCGCTGCTGCGCATTTCGCGCGCCGGCCGGCTCGAATATCAGTGGCAGCGCGTGAGCGTCGGGCGAGTGGTGGGCCGGGTGGTCGATGCGCTGCAGGGCGCGATCAAGCAGCGCGCGGCGGTGGTCACCGTGCGCGAGTTGCCGCCCGCGTGGGGCGACCCGGGCGCGATCGAACAGATTTTCAGTAACCTGATCGGCAACGCGCTCAACTATCTCGACCCGGTGCGTCACGGGCGCATCGAGATCGGCGCACTGGAGCCGGAAGCGGTGGACGAAAAGGAGCCGGGCGTGCTGCGCACCCGCACCTATTACGTGCGCGATAACGGACTTGGGATTCCGGCCGCGTATATGTCGAAGGTGTTCCGCGCGTTTCAGCGTCTGCACGGCGACGTCGCGAGCGGCGAGGGCATCGGGCTTGCGGTGGTGCGGCGCATGGTGGAGCGGCACGGCGGCCGGGTTTGGGTGGAGTCGGCGGAAGGCGCGGGGTCGACCTTTTTCGTTGTGCTGCCGGAACAGCCGGCGCGCCATTGAAGTGTTATCGAATCGAGATCGGCAGCCGGGGCAATGGGGATACCTGGAACAGTATGCATAAACGAATCGTCGGTACGGAGGGCATATGAGTCACGGGGAGACGGTCAGCATCGTGCTGATCGAAGACGACGACGGCCACGCAACGCTTGTCGAGCGCAATTTGCGCCGCGCCGGTATTTCGAACGGTTTCGTGCGTTTTCGCGACGGTCAGCAAGCGCTCGATTATTTTTTCGGCCCGGCGCCGGCCGACCCCGCCGCGAGTCCCTATCCGCCACGCGAAGATCTGACGAATTTCGTCGTGCTGCTGGATCTGAAGATGCCGCGCGTCGATGGTTTCGAAGTACTGCGGCGCTTGAAGGATTCGCCGCAGACCGCCGCGGTGCCGGTCATCGTCCTGACCACGACCGACGATCCACGCGAAATCGCGCGCTGCTATGAGCTCGGCTGCAACGTCTACATCACCAAGCCGGTCGAGTACGATGCGTTCATCGAAGCGGTGCGGCGTCTCGGCTTTTTCCTGCAGGTGGTCAAGCTGCCGCCCGGTCATCGGCTGGCGGCGCCATGACGGGCGCCTCATAGCAGACGCCCGAAAGCAGCCCATGACAAACATAGCGACACCAGACCTAGTCAAAGAAGATTCCGCATGACCCCAGAAGTATCCACGCTGCCCGCCGCGTATGTGCTGGTCGTCGACGACGACGAAGGTATTCTGCGGCTCGCGCGCAAGTCGCTCGAGCGCGCCGGCTGCCGGGTGGCGATCTGCGCCGGTGTCGAGGCGGCCCGCGAGCGGCTCGCCGCGGGCTCTCCCGACCTGCTGGTGCTCGATTACCAGCTCAGCGGGCCGGAGACCGGCCTCGACTTCTTTCGCCGTTTGCGCGCTGAGGGCGTGCGGATTCCCGCCATTCTCGTGACCGGTTTCACCGACGAATCCCGCGTGATCGAAGCGTTGCGCGCGGGCGTGTCCGACGTGGTGCCGAAATCCGGCGATTACCTCGATTACCTGCCCGAAGCCGTCGAGCGGGTGCTGTCGCAAGTGCGCTTGCAGAAAGCCTCGGACGAAGCCTTGCTGCTGCGCGATCGCGAACAGCATTACCGGACCTTGTCGGAGGCGTTGCCGCACCTTGTGCTGACCTGTAACGCCGAGGGCGATTGCGATTTTCTGTCGAAGCAGTGGTTCGACTACACGGGGCTGGCCGAAAGCAGTTCGTACGGCCTCGCATGGCTCGACGCCGTGCATGCCGACGACCGCGAGGAAATCCGCAGCAGCTGGCTCAAGGCGGTGAAGAGCGGTGCCGGCGACTATCGGCACGAACTGCGGATTCGCCGCCACGACGGCGAATATCGCTGGTTCGACGCTCGCGTGGTCGCCATGCGCGACGCAGACGGCAACGTCAGCAAATGGTTCGGCAGTTGCACGGACATTCATCCGCAGCGTGAAGCGATCGAAGAGCGCGAACGCCTGCTCGCGTCGGAGCAGGCCGCCCGCCAGATCGCCGAAGAGGCCAACCGCGCGAAGGACCGCTTTCTGGCGATGCTGTCGCATGAATTGCGCACGCCGCTCACACCGGTGCTGGCCGGCGCCAGCGTGCTGGAGATGATCGCGGATCTGCCCGAGCAGGCGCGCGCGAGCGTGCGCATGATCCGTCGCAACGTCGAACTCGAAGCGCGGCTGATCGACGACTTGCTCGACCTCACGCGGGTGGCGAACGGCAAGCTGCGTCTATCGCTGGAAACCGTCGACGTGCACGACGTGCTCGACAGCGTGCTCGAACTGTTTCGCAGCGAGATCCAGGTCAAGCAGCAGGACGTGCACGTGCACAAGAACGCGCAGCACCATTACGTGCTGGCCGACCGTGCACGGCTGCAACAGATGCTGTGGAACCTGATTCGCAACGCCGCCAAGTTCACGCCGGACGGCGGCCATATCTACGTGCGCACGCGCGACGAACGCATGCACGTGCAGATCTCGGTTGAAGACACGGGTATCGGCATCGAACCGGAGCAGATCGGCAAGCTGTTCAACGCGTTCGAGCAGGGCAACCAGAACATGACGCGGCAGTTCGGCGGGCTCGGCCTCGGCCTTGCGATCACCAAGGCGCTGACCGACGTGCATGGCGGCACAGTGATCGCGCAAAGCCCGGGCGCGCATTGCGGCGCGACGTTCACGATCACGCTGCCGACCGCCGCGAAACCCGCCGAGGCGCCCCTCGTTAGCGCGCCGGCTGAAGTGCATGCGGCAGGCCTCCTGACCATTCTGTTAATTGAGGACCACCTCGATACCGCGGAGGTGATGGCGCAGCTGATTCGCAGCCTCGGACATGACGTGACGGTGGTCGGGCGCGTGGACGATGCGCTGGCCGCCACTCAGGCGCGCACCTTTGAGCTGGTGATCAGCGACGTGGGATTGCCCGACGGCACAGGCCTCGATTTCATCAAGGCGTTCCGCGAGCATTCGGACGTGCCCGCGGTTGCGTTGACAGGCTTCGGCACCGACGAAGACGTGCGCCGTTGTCTGAGCGCCGGTTTCACTTCGCATTTGACCAAGCCGGTCAATTTCGGCCAGCTTGAAACGATGATTGAAAGCGCGGTGAATCGGAAGGCGCGGCAGGATGAATAGTGCACCGGATGGACATTTTTGTGCTGTGTGCTGTGTGTTGAGCGCACGATAAAAAAGGCCTGCTGCGAGTCAATCGCAGCAGGCCTTTTTATTGGACCCGGCTTATGTGCCGGGTCGAATGCTTAACGCGCCGAGTTCTTCAGGGAATCGCGGATTTCGCGCAGCAGCAGCACGTCTTCTGACGGCTCGGCCGGTGCGGCCGGCGCGGCCTCAGCCGGCTTGCGCAAATTGTTGATGAACTTGACCATCAGGAAGATGATGAACGCGAGGATGATGAAGTTGATCAGGACGGTGATAAACGAGCCATAACCGAACACGGCAACGCCTGCCGTCTGCAAGTCTTTATACGACTCCGGGCTGCCTTTGAAGCTGGCGGGAATGTCACCCAGACGGATGAACTTGTTGGAGAAATCGAGGCCGCCGGTGGCAACCCCGACAACCGGCATGATCAGGTCTTTAACAATCGAATTGACGATGGTGGAAAAAGCGCCGCCGATAATCACCCCGACGGCGAGATCCATCACGTTGCCCTTGAGGGCAAATTCCTTGAATTCCTTGATCATGCTCATAGAGGCTCCCCCTGAAAATTGATACCCGAATGATACCAACCTCAGAAGGATAGGCTAGTCCCTTGGCCGGGAAAGGCGTCATGGATTGTTAAATTGAATTAAGCCGGAGACTCCGGCGTCAGCGAGCGAGCCCGTTCGATGTGTGCGGAAAAACTGACCGGGTCAGTGTTGGTGCCGCATAGCAGAACGCCGACACGCTTGCCTTGCAGCTTTTCGCGCAGCGGTCCGAGCAACGCTGCCGTTGCGGCGGCGCAGGCCGGTTCGACCGCTAGCTTAAGTTGTCCGAACAAGATCAGCATGGCCGAGCGCAGTTGATCGTCCGATACGGTGACGAGCTGGTCGATGTGCCGGCGGCATAGTTCGTAGCTGTATTCTTCGGTGTGCGGCGCCATCAGCGAATCGGCGATGCTGTGCATGGGGCCCATCTTGACCGTGTGATTGGCGGCGAAGCTCTTGCCCATCGCATCCGATCCTTCGGGTTCGACGCCGTACACATGCACACGTGGATTCGCGAGCCTCATTGCCGTGGCGACGCCGGCGGCGAGGCCGCCGCCGCCGATCGGCACGATCACCGCTTCGAGGTCGGGCGTTTGCGTGGTCCATTCGTAGCCGAGGGTGGCCGAACCCAGCACCGTGCGATAGCCGTTGAACGGATGCACGAAGTAGCGGCCTTCCTCCGCCTCGATACGGCGCACCAGTTCGAACGCTTCGGCGAGGTTTTCCGCGAACACGATCTCGGCACGGTACTGCCGGCACAACGCGACACGCGCCGGATTGGCCGCGCGGAACAACACCACCTTCGCGCTGATGCCAAGACGCATCGCCGCATAGGCGATCGCCACCGCATGATTGCCGCCCGATACGCAGGTGACGCCCGCGCTGCGTTGCGCTTCGTCGAGCGCCAGCAGGTTGGTGAACGCGCCGCGGGCCTTGAAGCTGCCGCCCGCTTGCAGCAGTTCGAACTTGAAGTTCACCACCGTGCCTTCCAGCGACGGAAAGTCGAGCCGGTCGAACACCGGCGTTCGCGTGACCCACGGCGCCAACGCAAAATGCTGCGTGGCGATGTCGTCGAGCGTAGGGATCGGCTCGCCGTCGATCGTATGGTCGGTGTGCTGCGGCGTGGCGGTTGACATGGCGTGGGCGTAGTTTTTGTCGATATGCGTAGGACTCTTGTTGAGCCGCTCAGTTTCAGTGCGCGTGTGCGTTCACCGACATGCTGTGAATGAATTTTTGCAGGAAGCGCTCGCAAGCGACAAGCTGATCGAGCGCGACAAATTCGTTCGCCTTGTGCGCCTGCTGGATGTCGCCAGGTCCGCACACGATGCTCGGAATTCCCGCCAGTGAGAACAGCCCGGCTTCCGTGCCGTACGCCACCTTGCGTTTGTCCTGGTCGGCGGTCAATGCCCGCACGAGTTGCGTGATGGCCGCCTGTTCAGACGAATCGAGCCCCGGCGCCGCGGCGATTTTGGTGATCTCGATGGCCGCCAACGGATGCTCGCGTAACATTTTTGGCAGCAGCGTTTCGCGCGCGTATTGTTCGATGCGCGCGAAGATCGGTTCGGGATCGAGCGTGGGCAGATTGCGGAATTCGAACTGGAAGCGGCATTCGGCCGGCACTGTGTTGATCGCATTGCCGCCGGTGATGGTGCTGGTTTGCGCGGTGGTGAAGGGCACGTCGTACAGCTCGTCGAACGGACCTTGTTCGCGGAACTGGTCGGCCATATCGCGGATGTAGCAGATCAGGCGCGCGGCGTATTCGATTGCGTTCAAGCCCTTTGGCGTCAGCGACGAATGGGCGGCCTGGCCGCGTACGCAGCATTGATACGCGTTGATGCCCTTGTGCGCGACGATCGGGCGCATGCTGGTCGGCTCGCCGACGATGCAGCCGTCCGGCTTCACGCCGCGCTTCATCAGGTCTGCAATCAGCAGCGGGGCGCCCGCGCAACCCACTTCTTCATCGAACGATAGTGCGAGGTGAATCGGCTTCGCGAGCCTGGTGCGCTGCATCTCGGGGACCAGCGCAAGCGCTGCGCCGATGAAGCCTTTCATGTCGCAGGTGCCGCGCCCGTACAGTTTGTCGCCGCGAATTTCCGGCTTGAACGGATCGCTGTCCCATTGCTGGCCGTCGACCGGCACGACATCCGTGTGACCCGACAGCACCACGCCGCCGTTGGTCTCGCCATCGTGGGCGGGAATCGTCGCGAACAGGTTGGCCCATTTGCCGCTGTCGTCGTGGGTGAGCGTCGCTTCGATACCGACGGCGCGCAGTTCGTCGCGCACGGTTTCGATCAGACCGAGATTCGGATTGCGGCTCACCGTGTCCATCGACACGAGGCGGGTGACCCAGGGAAGCGAAACAGGCGAGGAGGAATTTGATGCGGAGGCGGGCGTTTGCGGGGACTGCGCTGATTCAGCGACGTGAGACATGGCGAGACTCCAGCATTTGAGTCTTTCGATCATACCCAAAAAAACCGCAGCCGTATGCTGCGGCGCACGTTTTTGCGCACCGCAGCATGAACGTAAAACGGCTAGACGTCGCGCGTTTTTTTAATCGCGCGCCATCGAACGCTATGGCACCCTAACGCGCGGCAACAGCGGCGGCCGTGCCGCGGCTGGGCGTTCCGAGCGCGCGCAAGGTTTCTTTCACTGTCGCGACGCGAACGGCCAGATCCGGGCTGCGCGTTTCGATACGCAGCTTGTCCTGGCCGGCGAGCTTGATGTGCTTATGCTTCTGCACCATCTCGATGATCCGCATCGCGTCGATCGGCGGATTGGGGATGAATTGCAAACCGATCACGGCTTCGCCCGCATCGATCTTCGAAATCCCCAAGGGCTTCGCCGCCAGCCGCAGACGATGCGTCTCCACCAGCGCATGCGCTTGCGGCGGCAACTTGCCGAAGCGGTCGATCAACTCTTCCTGAATGCCGTCGATCGAATCGTGGTGTTCGCAGTTCGCGAGGCGCTTGTAGAGCGACAGACGTTCCTGCACGTCGCCGCAATAGTCCGCCGGCAGAATCGCCGGTGCGTGCAAGTTGATCTCGGTGGTCGCGGCAAGCGGCGCGGTGAGGTCGGGCTCCTTGCCTTCCTTGAGTGCCTTCACGGCGTCGTTCAACATGTCGGTATAGAGCTGGAAACCGATTTCGTGAATCTCGCCCGATTGCTTGTCGCCGAGCACTTCGCCCGTGCCGCGAATTTCGAGGTCGTGCATTGCCAGATAGAAACCCGAACCGAGTTCCTCCATCTGCTGAATCGCTTCGAGCCGGCGCTGCGCCTGCTTCGTCAAACCTTGTGGATCGTGCACCAGCAGATACGAATACGCCTGGTGATGCGAGCGGCCCACGCGGCCACGCAGCTGATGCAATTGTGCGAGACCGAACTTGTCGGAGCGATGAATCAGAATCGTGTTGGCGCTCGGCACGTCGATACCGGTTTCGATAATCGTCGTGCACAACAGCACGTTGGCGCGTTGCGCGACGAAGTCACGCATCACGCGTTCGAGTTCGCGCTCATGCATCTGTCCATGCGCGACCGCGATCCGCGCTTCGGGTACCAGCGCTTCGAGCATCTGCCGGCGATTCTCGATCGTCTCGACTTCGTTATGCAGGAAGTACACCTGGCCGCCGCGCTTCAGTTCGCGCAGCATCGCTTCACGGATCACGCTCTCTTCCTCGCGACGCACGAAGGTCTTGATCGCGAGGCGCTTTTGCGGCGCGGTAGCGATCACCGAGAAATCGCGCAAGCCTTCGAGCGCCATGCCGAGGGTACGCGGAATCGGCGTGGCGGTGAGCGTCAGCACGTCCACTTCGGCTCTGAGTGCCTTCAGCGCCTCTTTCTGACGCACGCCGAAGCGGTGTTCCTCGTCGATGATCACGAGCCCCAGACGCTTGAACTGCACATCCGACGACAGCAGCTTGTGCGTGCCGATCACGATATCGACACTGCCTTCGTTGATCTGCTGGATCGCCGCGTTGACTTCCCTGGTCGACTTGAAGCGCGACAGTTCGGCGATGCGCACCGGCCAATCGGAGAAGCGATCGCTGAAGGTTTGCGTGTGCTGTTCGGCGAGCAGCGTGGTGGGCGAGAGCAGCGCGACCTGCTTGCCGCCCATCACCGCGATGAATGCCGCGCGCAACGCGACTTCGGTCTTGCCGAAGCCGACGTCGCCGCAAACGAGGCGATCCATCGGCTTGCCGCTCGTCATGTCGCCGATCACGGCTGCGATGGCCGCGGCCTGGTCCGGTGTTTCCTCGAAGCCGAAGCTCTCGGCGAACTTCACGTAGTCTTTCGGTTCGAGTGCGAACGCGTGGCCTTCGCGTGCGGCGCGACGGGCATACAGGTTCAGCAGTTCGGCTGCGGTGTCGCGAATCTGCTGCGCGGCTTTGCGTTTGGCCTTTTCCCACTGTCCGGAGCCGAGCGAGTGCAAGGGCGCGCTTTCCGGATCGGCGCCGCTGTAGCGCGAGATCACGTGCAGTTGCGCGACCGGCACGTACAGTTTGCTTTCCGCGGAATATTCGAGGTGCAGGAACTCGGTTTCGCCTTCGCCGAGATCCATGGTGACGAGGCCCATATAGCGGCCGATGCCGTGCTGCGCATGCACGACCGGATCGCCGAGCTTCAGCTCGGACAGGTCGCGCACCATCGAATCGACGTTGCTCGCCTGTTCCTGGCGACGGCGTCCCGCGCGGCGCGCGAGCGGTCCGTATAGCTCGGTTTCGGTGATGATCGCGATGCCGTCGAGCGGCACGGCAAAGCCGTTGGCGAGCGGCGCGACGCCTAGCGAAAAACGCGCGTCGCCGATGAGCCAGTCCTGGAAACTGTCGCTCGATGCGGGCTTCAGATGATTGTCGGCGAGCAGTTGCAGCAGCGTTTCGCGACGGCCTGCGGATTCGGCCGCGAACAGCACGCGGTTCGGCGTGGTGTCGAGATAAGCGCGCAATGCCGAGACCGGATCGTCGGCGTGGCGGTCGATCGCGAGGTTCGGTAACGGCCGGGACCAGCCGCCGCCCGCGTTGGTGGGCAGCACGAGCCGCGCGAACGGCTTGGCGAATGTGAAGAAATCTTCGTCCGACAGGAACAGGCGCTGCGGCTCCAGAATCGGCCGGTCGCGATCGTGCGACAGGAAGTTGTAGCGCTGCTTCGTGTCGTTGGTGAAGCGCTTGATCGCCGCGTCCAGATCGCCGACGAACGCCAGTTGCGCGCCCTCGGGCAGGTAATGGAACAGCGTGGCGGTGTCGTCGAAGAAGAGCGGCAGATAGTATTCGATGCCGGCCGACGGCACGCCGTTGCCGATGTCCTTATAGATCGACGCGCGGCTCGGGTCGCCTTCGAAGGTTTCGCGCCAGCGGCTGCGGAAGGCGGCGCGGGCGGCTTCGTCGAACGGGAATTCCCGGCCCGGCAGCAGACGCACGTCTTTCACCGGATAGAGGCTGCGCTGCGTATCAGGGTCGAACGCGCGAATCGAGTCGACCTGGTCGTCGAACAGGTCGATCCGGTACGGCAGCGGCGAGCCCATCGGATACAGATCGAGCAGCGAGCCGCGCACGCAGTATTCGCCGGGACGCACCACCTGGCTCACGTGTTCGTAGCCGGCGAGCGTCAATTGCGCTTTGAGTTTGGCTTCGTCGAGGCGCTCGCCTTGCGAGAACGAGAACGTGTAGCCGGCCATGAACGACGCGGGCGGCATCCGGTACAGCGCGGTGGTGGCGGGCACCAGCAGGATGTCGCAGCGGCCCTCGCCGAGATCGTGCAGCGTGGCGAGGCGCTCGGACACCAGGTCCTGGTGAGGCGAGAAGGTGTCGTAAGGCAGCGTTTCCCAGTCGGGCAGCAAACGCACGCGTGCCTCGGGCGCGAAAAAGCCGATTTCCTGCGACAGACGCTGCGCATCGACGGCGCTTTCGCAGACGACCGCCAATAGCGGCACCTTCTCGCGGTAGGCGAGATGGTAGCGGGCGATCAGCAGCGCATCGGACGAGCCGTGCGTGCCGTCGAAGGCGAAACGCTGGCCGGCCTTGACGAGCGCGACGGGCGGGGAGTATTGCGATGATGCGGCGATGTCTGGCATAGAAGAGAAAAGGCGGCCTCAGGCTCACACGTGACCGGCAAGTTTACGCGTGTCGGGGCGTGGATGCGAAGGACCTATTATAAAATCCGTCTTTTACTTTGACTTCGCGGCATCCGCACTCGTGACTTCCCGCCTATTTGCCCTGATTCCGTGCGCAGGCACCGGCAGCCGTTCCGGCGCCGCGATGCCCAAACAGTATCGCACCGTTGCCGGCCGCGACATGTTGCATTACTCGCTGGCCGCGTTCGACGCGTGCAGCGAGTTTGCGCAAACGCTGGTCGTGATTGCACCTGACGACCAGCACTTCGACGCCCGCCGTTTCAGCGGCTTGCGTTTCGCCGTGCGTCGTTCCGGCGGGGCTTCGCGCCAGGCGTCGGTGTTGAACGGACTGCATGCGCTGGCCGAATTCGGCGCCCACGACGACGATTGGGTGCTGGTGCACGACGCGGCAAGGCCGGGCATTACGCCTTCCTTGATCCGCACGCTGATTGGCGCGCTGAAGGACGATGCAGTGGGCGGCATCATGGCGCTGCCGGTGGCGGATACGTTGAAGCGTATCGATGCTGGGTCATCCGATGAACGGATTGCCCGGACCGAGGCACGCGATGGTTTATGGCAAGCGCAGACGCCGCAGATGTTCCGTATCGGCATGTTGCGTGAAGCGATTCTGCGGGCGCAGGCGGACGGTCATGATTTGACCGATGAGGCGAGTGCGATCGAGTGGCTTGGGCATGCGCCGAAGCTGGTGCAGGGCAGCTTGCGCAACTTCAAGGTCACTTATCCGGAAGACTTCGATCTGGCCGAGGCGATTCTTTGCCGGCCGCCGGCTTCCTGATTGACGATTTCAATTTTAATTAGCGGACTTGACGCATATGGATTTCAGGATTGGGCAGGGGTATGACGTGCATGCACTGGTGCCGGGGCGTCCGTTGATTATCGGCGGCGTGACGATTCCTTATGAGCGCGGGCTGCTCGGGCATTCGGATGCGGATGTGCTGTTGCATGCTATTACTGATGCTATTTTTGGTGCTGCCGCAATGGGGGATATCGGGCGGCATTTTTCCGATACCGATGCCAGGTTTGCTGGCGCGGATAGTCGGGTTTTGCTTCGGGAGTGTTTTGCTCGCGTGGCGGCGGCTGGGTTTTCTATTGCCAATGTTGATAGCAGTGTTGTGGCTCAGGCGCCTAAGCTTGCTACTCATATTGAGGGGATGCGGGCTAATATTGCAGCGGATCTTAACCTGCCGGTTGAGCGGGTTAATGTTAAGGCCAAGACTAATGAGAAGCTGGGTTACCTCGGACGAGGGGAGGGCATTGAAGCCCAGGCTGTTGTTTTATTAATCAAGAATTAAATTTGTTTTTTGCCTTTGGCGGCGGCATTGGTTGTTGTGCCTACGGCGGTGGCCTTTCCTTGATTTGATATTGGTTTATTAGCGTTCCCCCTGTGCGGGGGAGCACCTACTTTTCTTTGCCGCCGCAAAGAAAAGTAGGCAAAAGAAAGCGGCTCAAACCGCCAGCTCTTAAGCGGGTCCCCTGGCTTGGAGGAGGCAGTGGAGCATCTGGAATCTGTGCTCTCGCACACTCCGCGCTGGTGACAAGGCAGTCATACTTCCGGCGGCGCTGCGCGCGCCGACGCGGTACTTCACAAAACCGTCGGGCGCTTCCGGCGCCAGCGGTCGTTCAAGCGTAACTCGAGGCTGCGTTCCTTTCCTGCGTTAGCGTAACTCGCGGTTGCGTTTTCTTTGCTCCGCTGGCATAACTCGTGGCTGCGTTTCGTTCGGCGAAGTGACCCGCACTTCCACAATTCAACGCCTCGCCAAGGCGTGGCCGATGGCCCCCACCGCGCGCAAAGGAAGCCACTGGTTTTCCCTGACAGACCCGTCCGCGGCGCACGTAGTGCGAGGCGGGAAGGATGACGCCGGAGGGGCAAATCTACTATCGGTGTTGGGAGGCACCGCTGCGGCGCGCGTAGCGCCGCCGGAAGCATGACGGCCTTGTCACCAGCGCGGAGTGTGCGAGAACACCGATTCCAGATGCGCCACTGCCCCCTCCAAGCCAGGGGACCCGCTTAAGAGCTGGCGGTGTAAAGCCGCTTTCTTTTGCCTACTTTTCTTTGCGGCAGGCAAAGAAAAGTAGGTGCCCCCCCGCACAGGGGGAACGCTAATAAACCAATAAGAAAACAAGGAAAGGCCAACGCCGCAGGCATACAGAAAACAAGCGCCGAGCAGGCAAAAAACCAACTATTTACCTTCAGCAGCAATAACCTGCGCAGCAGCGTTAACCACAGCCGCAATGCGGCCAACATCCCGCAATTGAGTAGAACTCATCCCCTCAGCGACCAGCGTATCAAAATGTGATTTCACACAAAAATGGCATTTACCAATAATAGAAGCACCTAGCGCATACATTTCAAACCGCCGCTTATCCACCCCGCCGTGCGAAGCGTAGGCATTCATCCTCAACTGTGCCGGCTGCGATTTCAAATCAGCGTTATCCGTCATCTCGACGTAGGGATACCAGACATTATTCATTCCCATCAACGCAGCGGCAGTCAGCGCGCCATTCGTCTCCTCAGGAGACAAAACGCCCGCGTTGCGAATCGCATCGACAATAACCGTACTCTTCGCGGCAAACGCAGCCGCCAGCGCGACCCCAACCGCGTCATTCCCTTCAAGCGAGGACCGCGCAATCGTCCCATCCAGATTAAGCCGAATGTCCTTGGCGTAGTCAGGCACGAGTGCCTTAATCGAAGACAAGAATTCCATTGATATCTCCTATCGGGTTGTCGATAAAAAAGCCCGCTGGCTCTTTCAAGCTTAGCGGGCTTTTCATCTGCAATGCTTACAGCGTTGCGCCGCCGACTGCGCGGTTGCATGGACACAGTTCGTCCGTTTGCAGGCCGTCCAGAATGCGCAGCACTTCTTCCGGGCTACGGCCGACGTTCAGGTTGTTCACCGACACGTGCTGAATCGTGTTGTCCGGATCGACGATGAACGTTGCGCGCAGTGCCACGCCCGCTTCCTTGTCGCGCACGCCGAGCTGGTCGATCAGTTCGCCCTTGACGTCGCCAAACGAGTAGTGGTTCAGCTTGCTCAGGTCCTTGTGCTCACGGCGCCATGCCAGCTTCACGAATTCGTTGTCCACGCTGCCGCCCAGCAACACTGCATCGCGCTCGTCGAAGTCCTTGACCAGCTTGCCGAACTCGACGATTTCAGTCGGACACACGAAGGTGAAATCCTTCGGGTAGAAGTAGATGATCTTCCACTTGCCTGGGAACGACTGCTCCGTGATCTCTTCGAATGCCGACGCGCCGTTTTCTTCGTGATTGTTGAAGCCCGGCTTCGCAGCAGTGACGGTGAACGCTTCGAGTTTGTCGCCAACGGTTTTCATTCCGATACTCCTGGGTGTGTTGGAAAAACAGCCTGTTCAACCTACCAGCTCATCGTAACGAGCGCGTTACATGATTTTTGACTATAACTCTATTAAATTATGCTATCAATAGTTTTTTTCTAACGAGTCGGATAGTTATTATTCAACGCATCGCGAGATCGCAGGAGTCGATCGACAGTCCTTCTGATCAGGCGCCTTTTGCCAGCGGAAACTCGATCGTGACCTCGAGACCCGGGCCTGGCGTGCGATTGCGCAAGCGCAGCGCGCCCCGGTAACGGCCCACCAGCCGCTGCACAATTGCCATGCCAAGGCCCGTGCCGTTCGCCTGGGTGCGCGCCGAATTCACACGATAGAACGGCCGTGTGACAAGCGCCAGTTGGTCTTCCGGAATTCCCGGTCCTTCGTCGACGACAGACAGCTCGACCCGCGAGTGCGACACCCGCGTTTCCAGAATCACATGCGGGATGCCGTCCCCGTCGCTGAGCCCGTACTTGCGCGCGTTCTCCAGCAGATTGCCGACCACGCGCCGCATATCGGTCTCATCGGCCTCGATCACCGCGGAGGGCGCGAGGCGCGTGATCAGCCGCATGCTGTCCTCGCTGGCCATTCGCGCGGCCAGTTCTCCCGCGATCACGGAAAGGTCGACAGGTTCCGGCACACGCTGCACCGGGCGAGCGTAATCAAGGAATCGGCCGATGATCATGTCCATCTGTTCGATGTCGTCGACCATCGCGTCCTTGGTCTGCTGGTCGGACGGGCTCATTTCAGTTTCGAGCCGCAGCCGCGCGAGCGGGGTGCGCAGGTCGTGCGAAATACCGGCGAGCATCAGCGCGCGGTCGGCCTCGAGCTGTTCGAGGTCCTGCACCATCTGGTTGAAACTGCGATTGGTTTCGGCGGCCACACCCATGCCGCGCTCCGGCAGCGGCTCCGGCGATTGTCCAGAACCAACCTTGCGCGCGGCCATCGCGAGCCGGGCAAACGGCCTGTTCACAAGACTCGTGATGAACGCCGCGCCGAACAGCGACAGCGCCAGCGCGAACACGCCCCAGCCGGCCCATTGCAAACCGGTGGCGTTGTCCAGCTGATCGCGATCGAGCGCCACCCAGTAATCGTCGTCGTCGATCTTGAAGCTGATCCAGACGCCGGGGATGTCGTTGACGGTCTGCGCGATCACCGTGTCGTCGCCGAGACGGCCGCGAATGTCGTGTTCGATCAGCCGGTTCAGCGACTCGTCGGGTTGCAGTTTGTACTTGTCGGAGGTTTCGCGCGGGTACACGCGCACCCCTTCATTGCTCTCGAGATCCTGCAGCAGTGCGCGCCGCAGGTCGGGATCGGAATAGAGGAGTGCGGTGCGCGTGAGCTTCACGATGGCAACCAGCTGCAGAGCCACGCGCTGTGCGCGCGGCTCGCGTTCGATCACCCGGAAGCTCTGGAACCACGCGGCGAGACTGACTGCGATCAACAGCGCGATCAACAGAAAGGTCCGCCAGAAAAGGCCGCCGAACGCGAGCGTCAGGAGGCGCCGGTCGATCCGCATGGGCCCTTCTTATCTGAAATCAAAAACGGGAGGCGGGAACAAACTCAGGCTGCACCGTCGGGAATGAATACGTAGCCTAGCCCCCAGACGGTCTGAATGAAGCGCGGGCTGCCTGGATCGGGTTCGATCAACTTGCGCAGACGCGAAATTTGCACGTCGAGGCTGCGGTCGAAGACTTCATATTCACGGCCGCGCGCCAGTTCCATCAGCTTTTCACGCGATAGCGGCTGACGCGGATGACGGGCAAACACCTTCAGCACCGAGAATTCGCCGGTGGTCAGCGGAATTTCCTGGCCGGCCTTGGTCAGCGTGCGGGTGGCGAGATTCAGCGCGAACTCGCCGAACTCGAACACTTCGGTGGTCTCGGACGGTGCGCCGGGCAGCTCGGAAGGCGACTGGCGGCGCAGCACCGCGTGAATCCGCGCGACCAGTTCGCGCGGGTTGAACGGCTTGGGCAGATAGTCGTCGGCGCCCATTTCGAGGCCGACGATACGATCGACGTCTTCACCCTTGGCCGTCAGCATGATGATCGGCGTGCGGTCGTTGCTGCCGCGCAAGCGGCGGCAGATCGACAGGCCGTCCTCACCGGGCAGCATCAGGTCGAGCACCAGCAAGTCGAAGCGCTCACGCACCCAGAGCTTGTTCATGGACGGCGCGTTCTCGGCAACATAGACATTGAAGCCCTGTTCACCAAGGTAACGGCGCAGCAGATCGCGCAAGCGCGGATCGTCGTCGACGACGAGGATTTTCGAAGGGTTTTTGGTTTCCATGGTCGGCATCTTAGCGCGATTAGAAAGGGGTGCGCGGTTGCACCATTTATCGGGTTACAGTCAGTTACAAAATTTACCCGCACTGTGGCACGACGTAAAGCGTGCACAGGTAGACTGCTTTACTGAATGCGGCTGTTCGGTGGATACTTCACTCGACAAAACTCTCGCACCCGGCTCGTTACCGGGGTTTGCATACGCATTTGAGGTAGCCGGTTGCCGCGCCACGAAGGGAACAACATGAAGGGAGGGGTTTGGCCGAATGTGCGCCTAAGCGTGATTGCACTGGCGGCTGCCGGTACGCTTGCAGGTACACTGGGACCAACGCTTGCCCACGCCCAGCCTTCCGCCGACAGAGCTGCGAGCGAGCGCGCGCCCCGATCAGGCAGCGGCAAGGTCGATCGCCACAACCCAAACACCGACCGCCCTGCATCAGACGCCATGTTGCGCACCGCAGTTCCCCCCGATCTGGATCAACGTCGTCGTGATGGCCATATGACGCCTGACGAACGGCGTCTGTTACGTCAGCACATCGAAGACGCTGTCCGCGAACTCTATAAGCGGTAGCTTTTGCCGTGCCTGAGCGCGGCGCGTCGATCGCGCGTTCTCAGCATGTGAAAGATTTCGTTGCACTTCCCCCGTCAACTTTCCCGTCCAATCTGCCGTTGAGTCGCCAGAGGGCATGGCGCATTGCATGTGCGGATGCCTTTCCATGACGTCCTGCCAACCTGGATGATCGACGATGAAATTGCTGACAGACGGTAATCATGCGCGATGGCTGGCAGTCGCCGCCACCATAGCGGCGGTGGCGTGCACGGCGGTTACGTACAGTTTGCCGGCGTTTGCCGTGCAGCAAGGTGCGCCTCATGCGCCGCGTCTGAAGCATCACCCGCGAGCGGCTGCGTCCGCAACGTCCCCATCCGAGCAGAACATCCTCGACGTCGATGACGCGCGTTTCTTCCTCACACGCGTCGGTTTCGCACCGGATAACGCCGAGCTCGCCCAATATGTCGGCCTGACACGAGAGCAGGCAGTCGACAAAGTGCTGGCGGCAACCCGGACCGAAGCCATCACGCCGATGCCCGCCTGGGTGCTCGAACCGATCCCGACACGCGAAACACGCAAAGCCTGGACAGTCGACCAGCGCCGCGACGAACAGCGTTTGCGCGGCGAGCGTTACGAAATATTACGTGCGTGGTGGGTGCGTGAGATGGCGAGCACGCCGTCGCCGCTGACCGAGCGCATGACGCTCTTCTGGCACAACCATTTCACGTCGGGTCAGGACAAGGTCCCGTACCCGCAGCAGATGGCGCGGCAGAACATCCTGTTGCGCCGCGACGCGCTCGGCAATTTCGGCGAGCTGTTGCACGACGTCGCGAAAGACCCGGCGATGCTGCACTACCTCGATGGCGAGAACAACCGCAAAGGCAAGCCCAACGAAAACTTCGCGCGTGAGGTGATGGAACTGTTCACGCTCGGCGAAGGGCACTACACGCAGCAAGACGTATCGGAAGCCGCGCGTGCCTACACGGGCTGGAGTCTCGATCCCGACACCGAGGCATACGTATGGCGCTCCAGCCAGCACGACGACGGCAACAAGACCGTGCTCGGTCGAAGCGGTCCGCTCGACGGCGATCAGGTGCTCGACATCCTGCTCGCGCGACCGGAAACCGCCACCTTCATCGCGAGCAAACTCTGGCGCGAATTCGTCGCCGACACGCCCGACCAGGCTCGCATCGCGCCGATTGCCGCGCAGTTTCGCAGCAGTCACTACGACATCAAGGTGGCGCTGCGTGGCCTCTTCCTGAGCGACGCATTCTGGGACGACGACGATCGCGGCGTGCTCGTGAAATCGCCGGTGGAATTCGTGGTCGGGACACTGCGTGCGTTCGATATCGGTTACGACAACACTGCACCGTTCGCCGCGCAGATTCGCACGCTCGGCGAGAACCTGTTCTATCCGCCGAACGTCAAAGGATGGCCGGGCGGCACGATCTGGATCAACAGTTCGACGCTGCTCGCGCGCAAACAATTCGTCGAGCAGTTGTTTCGTGCGACCGAGGCTGCAGGTCCGCGGCGTACGACGAACGCGATGGACGGGATGAGCGGCGCGTCGGGCGGCGTCCAGACGAATGCGCCGATGCAGCGGGCAGTGGCGCGCGTCGGCCAGGGCGGCGTACGCTTTGACATCGACAACTGGCTGACGCATTACAACACCACGCCGGCGGCGAAGCCCGGGTTGTCGGCGGAGCTTCAGTTACAGCATGCTGTCTTGCCGCTAGCGCCGGTCGATGCAATCGAAACGGATTCGACCGCCAGCGCCTATCTGGAAGCGTTGCTGATGGACCCGGCGTATCAACTCAAATGAGCAACTCAAATGAGCAACTCAAATGAGCAGTTGAAATGACGTGGCCATTGATTTTGGCGTGACGCGTGCCCTGACAATCGAACGAGGTGCAGGATGAAACGACGCAGCTTTCTCTCGATGGGTGCAGCCGCGAGCGCGACGCTCTGGTTGCCGCGCGCGTTCGGCGCACAAGCAACGGCGCCCGGCGCGCCGATGAAGCGCGGCTACGGCAATCTGCTGATCCTCGTCGAGTTGAAGGGCGGCAACGACGGTTTGAATACCGTGATTCCGTTTGCCGATCCAACTTACTATCAGTTGCGCAAGAGCATCGGCATCAAACGCGAGCAGGCGATTCAACTCGATGAGCGCACCGCGCTGCATCCATCGTTGCAGCCATTGATGCCGCTCTGGCAGAGCCAGCAACTGGCGATCGTGCAGGGCGTCAGTTACGCACAGCCGAACCTGTCGCATTTCCGCTCGATCGAGATCTGGGATACCGCATCGCGTTCGGATCAATATCTGCGCGAGGGCTGGCTCACGCGTGCGTTCGCGCAGACGCCGGTTCCACCCGGCTTCGTCGCGGATGGCTTGGTGATCGGCAGTGCCGAAATGGGACCGCTCGCGAACGGCGCACGCGCGATTGCGCTGGTCAATCCCGCGCAGTTCGTCAAGGCCTCGCGTCTCGCCACGCCGGTGTCGCTTCACGAGCGCAATCCCGAGTTGGCGCACATTCTCGACGTCGAGAACGACATCGTGAAGGCGGCCGATCGTCTGCGTCCCACGCAAGGTCAGGCACAGTTGAAGACGGTATTTCCCGGCGGAGCATTTGGCGCCTCGATCAAGACCGCGATGCAGGTGCTCGCCGCCGGCGACGCCCCGAAGGAAGTCCCCTTGGGGGCCACGCCGCGAGGACAGCCGCGCGGCGGACAGGGCGTCGCGGTGATCCGGTTGACGCTGAACGGTTTCGATACGCACCAGAACCAGCCCGGCCAGCAGGCGGCGCTGCTCAAGCAGTTGGCGGAAGGCTTCGCGTCGATGAAATCCGCGCTGGTCGAACTTGGCCGCTGGGACGATACGCTGGTGATGACTTATGCCGAGTTCGGCCGGCGCCCGCGCGAGAATCAAAGCAACGGCACCGATCATGGCACCGTTGCGCCGCACTTCGTGATGGGCGGCCGCGTGCGAGGCGGATTGTATGGCGTGCCGCCGGTGCTCGCGCGCCTCGACGGTAACGGCAATCTGCCGGTGGGGGTCGATTTCCGGCAGCTCTACGCCACCGTGCTTGGACCGTGGTGGGGGTTGGACGCGTCCACGATCTTGCAGCAGCGGTTCGAGCCGCTACCTTTGCTACGCGTCTGATATGGGCCAGTGAGCGAAGCGGCGAGGGTGGTCCCACTCGCTTACCTGGCGCGCCACGCAATCCACAGCTTGCGAATCGGCGTCAACGCGATGCGCTGATGCAGCACGTGAAAGCCGTCGCGTTCGATTTCATCCAGCAGCGCCAACGCCAGCGCCGCCTGCGCGACCAAGGTACGCTGCGCGCGGCGCTCATTGGCGGGCAGCGCGGCGAGAGCCGCGTGCAACGCATCGCGGGCGCGCTTCGTCTCGAAGCGCATCAACTCCGTAAAGGCGTCGCTGTACTTGCGATTGATCAGATCGGCAGCTGTGACGTTGAAGCGCTGCATTTCGTCGATCGGAATATAGATGCGGCCGTGCCGCGCATCGTTGCCGGTTTCGACGACGAACTGTGCAAGCAGCAGCGCCTCGCCGAGCGGTGCGGACCAGTTCGCCGCCTGTGCCGCGTCCTTTGCCGTCGCGCGCGCCACCAGAGACGCGAACGTGCCGCCGACGCCTTGCAGATAGCGCCGCAGATTCGGGTAGTCGAGATAACGCGCCTGGTCGAGGTCCATTTCAAAACCGGCGAGCAATGCCTGCAACGCCGGATACTCGGCCGTCGAATCGGGCAGATAAGCCGCCAGCGCGTTTGAAACTGGATGCGACGGCGCACCCGAAGCCAGTAAGGCGATCTCGTTTTGCCACCACGCGAGTTTGGTCCGGCCGATGGCGGGATCGCTGATCTCCTGAACGGTTTCCTCGAACTCGCGGCGCAGCGCGAACAACGCGGTCAAGAGCGGCTGGCTTGCTGTGGGCGCCTGCCGAAGCGCATAGTAAGTGCTCGATCCGGGCGCCGCCGCTTTCTGCTGGCAATATTCGTCGAAATTCACTGGATTGGAATGTGGGGAAGGCACGCGAAGAGGGGCACGGCGTGCGTGCGTCTAACCAAAAATTGTAGCATCGACGCCCTTCAGACAGATGCAGGCCAGATGCAGACAAGCGCGGATCAATCGGTTAAAATCTCGCGCTTACGCTTTCGGACGCACGTTTTTGACGCGGCCGCGAGCATGCAGGACATCGGGTGGGACGCACGGCGTCTTGCCCGGCTGCGAGGGTGGCGAAATTGGTAGACGCACCAGGTTTAGGTCCTGACGCCAGCAATGGTGTAGGGGTTCGAGTCCCCTCCCTCGCACCATTCATCTAGCAGAGAACCCCGTTAAGTCTTAGGACTGACGGGGTTTTTTGTTTTTGGCGCGTTGTGTGCCCCGGGGTGTCCCGGGCTCGACAGCGCTCAGGCGCTCGGCGCTTGAGGGGCCGTACCGGGCAACTCGGCTTGCGTCGCGCCTTCGAGAAAGCGGCGGGTCGACTCGAACGCTTGCAGCATCTGATCGGGCCAGGGCGTTTGCAGCATGACCGCCTGGTGGTTCTCGAATGCCGACGACAGCAATTTCGCCAGTTCAGGCGAGCGCAGATGGCGCAGCAGCACGCTGACCGCAATCGCCGTTGCCTGGCTCGCGCCGGCGGTCTGAAGTTCCGAAGCAGTGAGGGCCGCGACCTGTTCGTTGATGTCCACTGAAGCTTCCTTGGATGAAATGTGGGAGATTGAAGGCTCGGTGGCCGATCCCGAATTTTGACATGGTTGGCGCTGTTGGAGCGCGGGCAGTCGCGTGTCGGATTGCTTGCCGCGCTCGCACGGCAACGGTTTTCACGGCATTTAATCTGTACCGCAATGCTCATCCGGCCAATTAAAAATTCGCTGCCGACAGGTTAAGCCGCAAACGAGCGGCGCCAGAGATCAGACGATATCCGCTTCAAGTGACATTGCGCGGCGGTTTATCTCCGTATCGCGTTCCGCGCGGACTGTCTAATTAAGCGTTTGCTCTTCCCGGTCCGACGTCAATGGCGACGGCATGCGCAGCGTACCGGCTAACGTGCCCGCGCAAGCAAGGCGTCCCCGTGCGTGCGTGGAGAAACCGTACGGATATCGGCAATTATCTGACAGTAAAAAACCACGCTGGATCGCCGGATATCTGCCGTTATTCGATTTCGTTTGCCGGACGATTCGATCGCTCGGATAACATAGTATTCTGCGCGCCGATTTTCGCCGTATTGCCAGCGCGATATTGGCGCATTAATCCGTGCGACTAAACGGATCTCGACAGAAGACTATAAGAGGGATGCGATGAGCTGGATATTTGTGGTGTTCGGCGCGGTGATCGGTATCGCGATCGCCTTGTCGTACGACTTTTCGATCACTAACGGCACTGTGGTGGGTGCGCTCGTCGGCTTTGGGCTCGCGCGTGTGCTGATGGAAAAGCCTCGCGACGCGGCGACCGAACCCACGGCTAAGCCGGCCGCGGCCGATAGCTGGAATCCACCCAATGAACTGGCCGCGCGTGTCGAGCGGCTCGAGCGGGAGATTGTCGTACTGCGCGGTGAAATCCGGCAACTGCGCAGCGGCGCCGCCACGGACGCGTCCGCGTCCGTCGGCGAAGCAGCGAGTGCTCCACCTCCGATGTTCAAACTGCGGCCGCCCGCGGCTGTGCCGCGTCCGTACGCGATGCCTCCCGCAACGGTCCAGAAGCAGCGCCACGCGGCGCAGGTCGCGCCGGCGCAGCCCGCGGCCGTGCGTCCTACGGCGAGCGTCAGCGCAGTCACGCCGCCGGCGTCGACCGGCGCCGCTGCGGCTGCGCCGGTCGCGCCGCTCGCGTCGGCATCGATCCCGACTCCGCCGCCGCTGCTGCAAACACCGCCTGCACCGCCGCGCGGGCCAGGTCTCGCCGAACGCCTCTTCAAAGCCGGCCGCGACTGGCTATTCGGTGGCAACACGGTGGTGCGGGTCGGCATCGTCGTGCTGTTTTTCGGCATCGCCTTTCTGCTCAAGTACGCGGCCGACAATAGCCTGTTACCGATCGAATTCCGCCTTGCCGGCGTCGCGCTTGCGGCGACCGCATTGCTCGCCGTCGGTTGGCGCATCGGCGAGCGCCGTGGCGCATATGGGCTGATCTTGCAGGGCGGCGGCGTCGGCGCGCTGTACCTGACGGTGTTTGCCGCTACCAGGCTCTATCATCTGCTGCCGGCCGGCGCGGCACTGCCGCTGATGATCGCGATCTGCGCGTTGAGTGCGTTTCTGGCGGTGCGGCAGAATGCGTCCTCGCTCGCCTTCATGGGCAGCGCGGGTGGTTTTCTCGCGCCGGTGCTGCTCTCGACCGGCGGCGGCAGTCACGTGATGCTGTTCAGCTACTACGCGCTGCTTAACGCAGGTATCTTCGCGATCGCGTGGTTCAAAGCGTGGCGTCCGCTGAATCTGCTCGGTTTCGTGTTCACGTTTTCGATCGGCGCCGCGTGGGGCGTGACGGCCTACCGGCCCGAACTGCTCGCCACAACCGAACCGTTCCTGGTTCTGTTCTTCCTGATGTACGTCGGCATTGCGTTGCTGTACGCGGTGCGCCGCGAGCTTGCCCTCAAGCATTACGTCGACGGTACGCTGGTATTCGGCACCCCATTGGTCGTCATCGGCCTGCAAGCCGCATTGATGAAAAGCACCGAGTTCGGTCTGGCGTGGAGCGCGGTGGCGCTGGCCGCGTTCTACCTCGCGGTCGCAGCCTGGCTGGCGCGGCGCCGCGAGCGCCTCGGCATGCTGTTCGAGGCCATGCTGGCGCTGGCTGTGATTTTCGCGACCCTGGCCGTACCGCTCGCTTTCAGCGGCCCGACGACGAGCGCCACATGGGCCATCGAAGGCGCCGCGATCACCTGGTTCGGCGTGCGCCAGCGGCGCCTGACCGCGTTCGGTTTCGGCTTGCTGATGCAACTGGCCGCGGCTTGCGCGTTTATCGTCGGCACCGGCATGCAGATCGATTACAGGGAGGTTTGGCCGGTCCTGAATGGCGCCTATATCGCCACCGCGTTGATTGCCCTTGCCGGTATGTTCACGGGATGGCGTCTGCACGGCCGCAGCGAAGCGAGCGCGTGGCACGCGTGGATACCGCAGATCGGTCTTGTCGCCGCAATCTGGGGGCTGCTGTGGTGGGTTCTGGGCGGCATCCACGAAATCTTCGAGTACGCGCATGCCCATCTTTCCTATGACCGCTATCGTTTCGAGGACGCGTTCGCCGCGCTGTTCGCCACGCTGACCGCCTGGCTTGCGCACGGCGCGCGCCGCAAACTGAGCTGGCCGCTCGCCGAGTGGCCGGCGCTTGCGCTGGTGCCGTTCCTCGCGTTGCTGGTGGCGAGCCTGTTCATGTACAGCATGACGCCGGTTAGCGGCAACGGCTGGCTGGTTTGCGCGGTCGTCGCGGTATTCGCCTACGTGTTGTTGTGGCGTCAGCAGCGCGATGTCGGCGACCGCGTGCTCGCGCCATTGCATACGCTGATGTTCTGGACGGTCGGCGCGCTCCTCGCGCTCGAAGGCTACTGGGGTTTGCGCGCGTATGTGCCCGAAGGGGCGTGGAGCTGGAGCGCGTGGGCCTATGGCTTCGGTATTCTGCTGCTGTTGGTGGCAGGTGTCGGGCACCGTCTGCGCTGGCCGGTTGCGCGCTATACGCAGGCTTATCAGGTGTGGGGCGCGGCGCCTCTCGCGGCTTTGCTGTGGGCGTGGAGTATCGCGAGCGTTATCAGTGACGGCAGCGCCGCGCCGCTTTTCTGGCTGCCGATCGTGAATCCGCTCGACGTCGCGCAGATACTCGCGTTCATCGCTTTCGCCGTGTGGTTTCGGCGTCTGCGCGCGCTGGGTCTGAGATGGCATCCGCGTGCTTTCGACTACGCCGTGCTCGCCACGCTGTTCCTGTGGTTCAACGCGTTGCTGCTGCGCACGCTGCACCATCATTTTCATGCCGCGTACGATGTCGATGCAGTGCTGTCGTCGTTCAATTTGCAGCAGGTGTTCCTCGTCGGCTGGAGCGCGTTTGCTTTCGCCGGCCTATGGCTCGCGCGGCGCGACAGTATCGTACGGCTGTGCGCGATCGCGTCGACACCGCTCGTGCTGGTGATGTGGGTGTGGACCTTCTATGCGAACCTGACCCAGGACGGCGGCGCGTGGGCGCGCCTGCCGCTCGTCAATCCGCTCGATCTGGTGCAGGCGGTGATTTTCGCGCTGGCGGCGCTGTGGCTCGTGCGCATCAGCCGCCTTGGCGTGCCGATCGGCGAATATCGTGTGTCGTTGCAGGCGGTGGTCGGTGTGACCGGGTTCATCTGGCTCAATGCGATGCTTCTGCGTACGCTGCATCATTGGACCGGCGTGCCGTACCAGTTCGACGACATGTCGCACTCGATGCTCGTGCAGGCCTCCGTGTCGGTATTCTGGACGATCTGCGCGCTCGCTATGATGATCTGGGCGACGCGCCGCGCGAGCCGCCTGCTCTGGTTCGTCGGCGGCGCTTTGCTGGCGGCGACCGTCGTCAAGCTGTTCCTGTTCGACCTGTCGCATGTGACGGGTATCGAGCGGATCGTGTCGTTCATCGGTATCGGCGTGATGTTGCTGTTGATCGGCTACTTCTCGCCGTTGCCGCCAAAAGCTGTCGTGATGGAAACTGAGCAATGAAGCGTTTCTTGATTGTGACCGGTTGGTGCGTTGCGATTTCGTTTATTGGGACGCCGCCGGTGGCGGCTGCGGCCGATCACTTTGCGCAGCGCTTTGCGCTCGAACTCGACAACGGCGCCGCGTACTACAGCATCAAGCTGCCGGCTGCCGTGTACGCGGCGAGCCGGCGCAGCGATCTCGGCGACGTGCGCGTGTTCAACGGCGCCGGCGAGCCGGTGCCGTATTCGCTCGATGCGCCGCGCGATGCGGCCCGCACGCCGCCCACGCTGCGCACGGTGCGCTGGTTCCCGTTGCCGGTTACTGCTGCGGACAGCGCCGGCGCGCCGCTCGGCGTGACGATCGCGGCCGACGGGTCGCTGCGTACCACCGCGGCGGCGCCGGCACGCGCGCAACACGATACCGACCTGGTCGATCTCGGCCATATGGCGGGCGAGGCGAGCGCGTTGGTCGTGCACCTGCGCAACGACAATTATCAGGGGCGCGTGACGGTCGAATCGAGCAACGATTTGCGCAGCTGGCAACCCGCCGGCGACGCGCAATTGCTCAAGGTCACCTATAACGGCAGCACGTTGAGTCAGGACCGCATTGCGCTGGATGCGGGGCGGGCGCGCTACGTGCGGCTGCGCTGGCTCGACGGCGCGCCGTACCTCGAATCGATCGACCTTGAGGTGCAGGCCGCCGGTGCGGACCGCGCGCAGCGCGCGGATACCCAGCGGGAATGGCGCGAAGGCATTGTTGCTCGTGTGGGGCCGACGGCCGGCGAGTATTTCTTCGAGACGGGCGGCCCTTATCCCGTTGACCGTTTGCGCCTGAATTTGCCGCAGCCCAATACAGTGGCGCCGGCCATCGTCTATTCGCGTCCAAGTCTGCAGACGCCGTGGCGCGAGGTCTCGAACGCGACGCTGTACCGGCTGCACAATGGCCCGGTGGAGCAGAGCAATCCATCGATCGAGGTGGTGGCGGACACGGACCGTCAATGGCGCGTGGTGGTCGACGCGCGCAACGGCGGCTTGGGGAGCGGTGCGTTGACCATCGCGGCGGGCTGGCGTCCGGCGACGCTCACGTTCGTCGCGCGCGGATCGGCTCCGTTTACGCTGGCGGTGGGCAGTGAAGCGGTGGTGTCGTCGGCGGTGAGCCGCGAGGATTTGCTGATGGGCGCTGCTTCGGTTGCCGTCGCGGCGCGGCTGGGAGAAGCGCTGCCCGTCGCGCCGGACGATGCCGATGCGCAGTCGGCGAACAAGGACCGGGATGCGATGCGCCGCTATGTGTTGTGGGCGGCTCTGCTGCTGGCGGTCGGCTCGCTTGGTGCGATCGCCTGGCGGCTCGCGCGCGGTGCTCGGGTCGCAGCGGATGTGGCCGGCGATGCGGCGGGTGCGACGGCTGACAAGGCGGGCAGTGCAGGCAGTGCCGACGGCACTGGTCAAGGCAACGGCAAGGCCTGATTACGGCATGGGCGGGTCGCAGTTCCTGGAGCCCACATTCGCGCCCGCCCGCGCTTCGTCGCTCACTCCTCGTGTGCGGTCATCGTATGGATGATCTTGTCGAGCGCATGGCCGAACGCGAGCTTTTCCTGTTCGTCGAGGCACTCGAACAGATCGTCATTCCACTTGCGCGCGATCGGCATTACTTTGCGATACAGCGCGCGGCCTTCGGCGGTTAGCGACACCAGCACCACGCGCCCGTCTTCGGCGCTCGGCTCGCGCTTCACGAGCCCTTGCCTGATCAACGCCTCAGCAGCACGGCTCGCCTGGCTCTTGTCGAGATTCGCGTGCCGCGCCAGCTCCATGATCGAAAACGGTCCGAACGATCCCACCGACGCAATCACTCGCGCTTCCGGCAACGTCACCCCAAGCTTGTCCTGATAGCGCACGCTGATGCCACGCTCAGTGAGTTTGTTCAGCACATGTAGACGGTACGTAAGGAGTTGTTCCAGTCCGGTTTTGGCGGAGGCCTTCATGGTCTTCCCGTGATAAGTGGAGCGGTCGTGGCGCTGTGATTGTTGCCGCAACCGTCCCGCCGGTCAACGCGCGCCGTATTTCAGGCGCGTCAGCTGCCCGGCCGCGTCGGCGAGCAGGCGCGCCGCGTCGCGAATCGCGACCTCTAGCGTGATCGGCCCGGGGGCGGGCGAGAAGCAGCCGCTGAAATATTCGGCGAGGCGCGGCAGCGCCGCGGAGTCGACCGCTCCCGATAGCAGCGTGGCCGGCACGCCCGCTGCCTGCGCATGACGGCAGGCGATGAAAGGCGCTTTGCCGTGCAGCGTTTGGACATCCGAACGGCCTTCGCCTGTGATCAGCCAGTTTGCGCCCTTGAGCGCGGCGTCGAGGCCGATTTGCCGCGCGACGGTTTCCGCGCCCGGCTCGAACTGCGCACCCAGCATATGCAGCGCGAAGCCCAGACCGCCAGCCGCGCCCGCGCCAGGTTGATCGCGCGCGGTTCGCCCGAGCGCCGCCTCGAGCAGATCGGCAAAGTGAGCGAGAGCGGCGTCGATCACGGCAATCTGCTCCGGCTTCACGCCTTTTTGCGGACCGAACACCGCGGTTGCGCCGTGATCGCCGGTGAGCGGGTTGTCTACGTCCGACATGCCGACGAACGACGCGTCCGCCAGCCGGGCGTCGAGTTGCGACACATCGAGGCGCGTCACGCGCGCCAGTTGTTCGGGTGTCGCGTCGAGCTCCTTGTCCTGCGCGTCGAAAAGCTTCAGGCCGAGACCAGCGAGCAGACCCGCTCCGCCGTCATTCGTGCTGCTGCCGCCGAGTGCGACGAAAAAGCGCCGCACGCCCGCGTCGAGCAGTGCGCGGATCGCTTCGCCCATGCCGCGCGTGCTGCGCGCCTCGACCGGAACGCCCATGCCGACCGGATCCGTGATGCCGACAATTTCCGCGGTTTCGATGATCGCGCTACCGTCCGCGAGCAGTCCGGTGAGCGCTTCGCGCACCGGCCCGGCCGCGCCGCGCACGCTCAGCTTGCGGCGCTCGCCGCCGCTCGTGAGCATAGCGTCCAGCGTGCCTTCGCCGCCGTCCGCCATCGGACAGATGCGCACGTCGGCGTCGGGCCGGGCACGCTGGATGCCGGACGCAATCGCCTGCGCGACCTGCTCGGCGCTGAGCGAGCCTTTGAAGGAATCGGGAGCAATAACGACGACAGGCGAGGACGGCAGATTCGGCATGGTGTCTCTGAATGGTTGGAATCGTTGCGAGGGCGATAACGATGAAGGAAAAGAGGCGCAGCCCCGAGCGCGTCCGTTAGCTTAGCAGCATGGCGGCGCCGACTGAATATGTCGAACGGCATAGCCGGAATCGTCTGGTGAAAGAGGTCACAAGTGCGGTCGCAAGCGGAGACCGCACGCCGCGCGCGTCACGCGAGGCGGCTCGATCGAACGGCCGCAAAGCCGGCAAAAACACGCCGGAAAGCGCCCGGAAAGCCGGTAAAAACGTGCGCAATCATCGAATCCCGGTTAGGCGCGCAAATAGTTTGCTAAAATATTCGGCTCTTTAGACCCAAACCGTGCTGCCGGCGGCCTGCAAGCCCGCGGCGCAGGCGCGCAATCGATGCGAAGCGACATCGAAAAGCGGCACGGAGAAGATAACTGATTCGCTCGAATAATTTTAGGACGATTGAAGCCATGGCTAACGTTGTTGAAAACCTCGGCAAGCTCGAACGCCGCGTAACGATTTCCCTGCCGAAGGACGCCGTGCAGAAGGAAGTGGACTCGCGTATCCGTCAACTCGCGAAGAACGTGCGCATGCCGGGTTTCCGCCCGGGCAAGGTGCCGCTCAAGATGGTGACGCAACAGTATTCGGGTCAGGTGGAAGCCGAAGTGCTGAGCGACAAGGTCGGCAAGGAATTCTTCGACATCAGCCGCACCGAAAACCTGCGCGTTGCCGGCCAGCCGAGCTTCGCGCCGAAGAGCGACGCCGCAGAAGGCGACTACGCGTTCGACGCGACCTTCGAGGTGTATCCGGAAGTGAAGCTGGGCGACGTCGCCACGGCTGAAATCGCACGCACCACGACTACCATCAGCGAAGCGGAAATCGACCGCACACTGGACATCCTGCGCAAGCAACGCGTGCATTTCCACGCTCGCGGCGAAGCCGGCGAGCACGGTGACGGCGGCGCGGACACGGCAGCGAAAGAAGGCGATCGCGTAACGGTCGACTTCGTCGGCAAGATCGACGGCGAAGTGTTCCAGGGCGGCAGCGCGGAAGATTTCGCGTTCGTGCTGGGCGAAGGCCGCATGCTGCCGGAATTCGAAAAGGCAGCGCTGGGCCTCGCGGTCGGCGCATCGAAGGAATTCGATCTGACGTTCCCGGCCGACTATCACGGCAAGGAAGTGGCAGGCAAAACGGCGCAATTCACGATCACGATGAAGAAGATCGAGTGGCCGCACCTGCCGGAAATCGACGCTGAATTCGCGAAGTCGCTCGGCATCGAAGACGGCGATCTGACCAAGATGCGCGCTGAGATCAAGGACAACCTCGAACGCGAAGCGAAGCGCCGCACGCAAGCCATCGTCAAGAATCAGGTGATGGACGCGCTGCTGAAGATTTCGGAGCTCGAAGTGCCGAACGCGCTGATCGAGCAGGATCAGGAACGCCTCGTCGCCATGGCTCGTCAGGATCTGGAGCAACGTGGCGTGCCGAACGCCGCTGACGCGCCGATCCCGGCTGAAATGTTCAAGGAACAGGCAGAGCGCCGCGTGAAGCTGGGCCTCGTGCTGGCCGAACTGGTCAAGGCTAACGAACTGCAGGCAAAGCCGGAGCAGATTCGTGCCGAAGTCGACGAATTCGCGAAAAGCTACGAAGACCCGAAGGAAGTCGTCCGCTGGTATTATTCCAATCAGCAACGTCTTGCCGAAATGGAAGCGTACGTCGTTGAAGCCAACGTCGTCGATTTCGTCCTCAGCAAGGCCAAGGTGACAGACAAGGAAGTGAGCTTCGAAGAACTGGCAAGCGCAACGGCGCAAGCGTAAGCGTTGCTGCAACGGCGTGCCGGCTGTCGGAGCGACGGCCCGCGCGCCGTTTTTTTGTGCTGTGAACGTGCACTGCTTTAAGTACGAAGTTCAGTACATGGATCGCGCACTTGAATACGGGCTCGTCGTACACACCTGTCTAGCATCTGATATTTAGAATATTTCCAGACAAGGATCCATTGCATGACCTTTCGCGCCCAAATGCTGGACACGTTGACCTCCCAGTCGTCGCGGGATCTCGAAGCGCAGGCGCTCGGACTGGTGCCGATCGTCGTGGAAACGAGCGGTCGCGGCGAGCGCTCGTATGACATCTATTCGCGTCTGCTGAAAGAACGTATTGTGTTCCTGGTCGGCGAAGTGAACGACCAGACGGCCAATCTCGTCGTCGCGCAGATGCTGTTCCTCGAGAGCGAGAACCCGGACAAGGACATCAGCTTCTACATCAACAGCCCGGGCGGTTCGGTTTCGGCCGGCATGGCGATCTACGATACGATGCAGTTCATCAAGCCGGACGTGTCGACGCTGTGCATGGGGCTCGCGGCCAGCATGGGTGCGTTCCTGCTGGCGGCCGGTGCGAAGGGCAAGCGCTTTGCGCTGCCGAATTCGCGTGTGATGATTCACCAGCCGCTGGGCGGCGCGCGCGGTCAGGCGTCGGACATTGAAATTCAGGCGCGTGAAATTCTGTATTTGAAAGAACGGCTGAATCATTTGCTCGCGCACCACACCGGCCAGCCGGTGGAACGTATCGCGCGCGACACGGACCGCGACAATTTCATGTCCGGCGATGATGCGCAAGCGTACGGCCTGGTCGATCAGGTGGCCCACAAGCGTCCTTGATCTGGTGCGTTTTTGCCCCATGATGGGGCAAAAATGTCATCGGATCGGTTGTGAAATAATCAAGACTCGTCCGAGCGCCTGCGGCAAACGCCGTTATCCTGGCTCAAGCCCTGCCGCGCCCAACTGTGAGGCAGGGGCAAACGGCGTATCATGTAATCGAGTGTCCGGAGGCTTACACATCTATGGCGGACAAGAAAGGTTCTAACAGCGAGAAGCTGTTGTATTGCTCGTTCTGCGGCAAGAGCCAGCATGAAGTCAAAAAACTGATTGCCGGCCCGTCGGTGTTCATCTGCGATGAATGTATCGACCTGTGCAACGAAATCATCCGCGATGAGGCTGCAGGCGCGGGCATCGAGGCGGGCTTGTCCAAGTCCGATCTGCCGAGTCCGCAGGAAATCCGTGAAATTCTCGACCAGTACGTGATCGGTCAGGAACGCGCGAAGAAGATTCTCGCGGTCGCGGTGTACAACCACTACAAGCGCCTCAAGCATCTCGACAAGAAGGACGAGATCGAGCTGTCCAAGAGCAACATCCTGCTGATCGGCCCGACCGGTTCCGGCAAGACCTTGCTCGCGCAGACGCTCGCACGCCTTTTGAACGTCCCGTTCGTCATTGCCGATGCAACGACGCTGACGGAAGCCGGCTACGTCGGCGAAGACGTCGAGAACATCATCCAGAAGCTGCTGCAGAACTGCAATTACGAAGTCGACAAGGCCCAACGCGGCATTGTTTACATCGACGAAATCGACAAGATCAGCCGCAAGTCCGACAACCCGTCGATTACCCGCGATGTGTCGGGTGAAGGCGTGCAGCAGGCCTTGCTGAAGCTGGTCGAGGGTACGATGGCGTCGGTGCCGCCGCAGGGTGGCCGTAAGCATCCGAATCAGGACTTCATTCAGGTCGACACGACCAATATCCTGTTTATTTGTGGTGGCGCGTTTGATGGCCTGGAAAAGGTCATCGTCGACCGCACCGAAAAGACCGGAATTGGCTTCGGCGCGAGCGTGAAGAGCAAACAGGACCGCGACGCGGGCGAAGTGCTGCGCGAAGTGGAGCCGGAAGATCTGATCAAGTTCGGTCTGATTCCTGAGCTGATCGGCCGTCTGCCGGTGGTGGCTACGCTCGGCAAGCTCGACGAAGCGGCGTTGATGAAGATTCTCGTCGAACCGAAGAACGCGCTGGTAAAGCAGTACCACAAGCTGTTCAATATGGAACGCGTCGAACTCGAGATTCGTCCGGCGGCGTTGCAGGCTGTGGCGCGTAAGGCGATCCGCCGCAAGACGGGCGCGCGAGGTTTGCGTTCGATCCTGGAACAGGCGTTGCTTGATGTGATGTACGACCTGCCGGCTATGAAAGGCGTTAGCAAGGTTATCATCGACGACAACGTGATTGACGGCGACGGCAAACCGCTACTGATCTACGAAGACGCACCCAAGGTTGCGGGTTCGAACTGATCGGCTTTCGGGTTCTGCAAACAAGCCGTTCATGGCGACGTGAACGGCTTTTTCGTTTATCGTGTGGTCAGGATGGTTGTTTTCACTATGGAGTCACTGAACCTTCGGAGTCACTGAACTTTTCCCACACGCGGAGGCTTGCAATCTTTTCTGCTGGCCTCACCTATCGAACGAACTGATTCCACTCATGGGGAAATGAAATGTCAGGAACCCAACTCCTTCCGCCGGAACGCATTACGCTCCCGCTGCTCCCGCTGCGTGACGTAGTCGTCTTCCCGCACATGGTGATTCCGCTCTTCGTAGGCCGCCCGAAGTCGATCAAGGCTCTCGAAGCAGCGATGGAAGGCGGCAAGCACATCATGCTCGTCGCCCAAAAAACGGCTGCGAAAGATGAGCCGACCGAAAAGGACATGTACGAAGTAGGGTGTGTTGCCAACATCCTGCAAATGCTGAAGCTGCCCGACGGCACCGTTAAGGTGCTCGTCGAAGGCTTGCAGCGCGCGAAAACGCTTTCCATCGAAGAACAGGAAACGCAGTTCTCGTGCGAAGTCATGCCGCTCGAACCCGACCACGCCGACAGCGCTGAAACTGAAGCGCTGCGCCGCGCGATCGTGTCGCAGTTCGACCAGTATGTGAAGCTGAACAAGAAGATCCCGCCGGAGATCCTGACGTCGCTGTCGGGTATCGACGAGGCTGGGCGTCTGGCCGACACGATCGCGGCGCATCTGCCGCTCAAGCTCGACCAGAAGCAGCACATCCTCGAAATGTTTCCGGTCATCGAGCGCCTCGAGCATCTGCTCGCGCAACTCGAAGCCGAGATCGACATCCTGCAGGTTGAAAAGCGCATCCGTGGGCGTGTCAAACGCCAGATGGAGAAGAGCCAGCGCGAGTACTACCTGAACGAACAGGTCAAGGCGATCCAGAAGGAACTCGGCGAAGGCGAAGAAGGTGCGGATCTCGAAGAACTCGAGAAGCGCATCACGGCTGCCCGCATGCCGAAGGAAGCCAAGAAGAAGGCCGACGCCGAGCTGAAGAAGCTCAAGCTGATGTCGCCGATGTCGGCTGAAGCGACGGTCGTGCGCAACTACATCGATACGCTGATCGGCTTGCCGTGGCGCAAGAAGAGCAAGGTCAACAACGACCTCTCGAATGCGGAACGCGTGCTCGACGAGGACCACTTCGGTCTCGAGAAGGTGAAGGAACGCATTCTCGAGTATCTCGCGGTCCAGCAACGTGTCGACAAGGTGAAGGCGCCGATCCTGTGCCTCGTTGGGCCTCCGGGTGTCGGTAAGACGTCGCTGGGCCAGTCGATCGCTCGCGCCACGAACCGCAAGTTCGTGCGCATGGCGCTCGGCGGCGTGCGCGACGAAGCCGAGATTCGCGGTCACCGTCGTACGTATATCGGTTCGATGCCCGGCAAGATTCTGCAAAGCCTGACCAAGGTCGGCGTGCGCAATCCGCTCTTCCTGCTCGACGAAGTCGACAAGATGGGTCAGGATTTCCGCGGCGATCCGTCGTCGGCCTTGCTGGAAGTGCTCGATCCGGAACAGAACCATACGTTCGCCGATCACTACGTCGAAGTCGACTTCGATCTGTCGGATGTGATGTTCGTGGCGACGTCGAACTCGCTGAACATTCCGCCGCCGTTACTCGACCGGATGGAAGTGATCCGTCTGTCGGGTTACACGGAAGACGAGAAGGTCAGCATCGCGCAACGTTATCTTTTGCCCAAGCAGAAGAAGAATAACGGCCTCAAGGATGGCGAGGTCGAGGTAGCGGAAACCGCGATCCGCGACATCATTCGTTACTACACGCGCGAAGCGGGCGTCCGTTCGCTAGAGCGTGAAATTTCGAAGATCTGCCGCAAGGTCGTGAAGATGCTTCTGCTGAAGAAAGCGGAAGGCGCGGTGAAGGTCGACGGCAGCAATATCGATACTTTCCTCGGTGTGCGCAAGTACGACTTCGGTCTGGCAGCGAAGGAAAATCAGGTTGGCCAGGTCACGGGTCTTGCGTGGACGGAAGTCGGCGGCGATCTGCTGACGATCGAAGCCGCGGTCATGCCGGGTAAAGGCAATGTGATCCGCACCGGTTCGCTCGGCGACGTGATGAAGGAATCCGTCGAAGCCGCGCGCTCGGTGGTCCGCTCGCGTTCGCGCCGTCTGGGTGTCAAGGACGAAGCGTTCGAGAAGCAGGACATTCACATCCACGTGCCGGAAGGCGCGACGCCGAAGGACGGTCCTTCGGCCGGTATCGCGATGACGACCGCGCTGGTGTCGGTGCTGACCGGTATCCCAGTGCGCGCGGATGTGGCGATGACGGGCGAAATCACACTGCGTGGCGAGGTATTGCCGATCGGTGGCCTGAAGGAAAAGCTCTTGGCGGCGCATCGCGGCGGCATCAAGCTGGTGCTGATTCCGGAGGAAAACGTCAAGGATCTGACGGAAATTCCGGACAACGTGAAGAACGCGATCGAAATCATGCCGGTCCGCTGGATCGACAAGGTGCTCGAACTGGCGCTCGAACGTGTACCTGCAGCGCTGTCGGAAGAAGAGCTGAAGCCTGCTACGCCTGTCGCAGCAGAGCCGGCGAAAGACGCCACCGCTACGGAAGTCGTGAAGCACTAAGACAGTCGGTGGCGAAAGTAGGTTGCTGTACGAAAACCCGCGGCTTGGTCCGCGGGTTTTTTTTGCCCACGATTTTCCGAAAGGATTCGCCGGCACACGAACGCGCGCCATCCCACTTTTTGAGCAAACACGGCTGCAATCGCTCAACTGGTTGTGCGCACATCGATCGGCGGCAAGATTCGGTCATCAAAAGACCGCTCGGGAACCTGCGTAATCAGGCTCAACCCCGCTTGACACAAGGGTTTCGGCCAATTCTAATGAGTCGGCTCGGCGCTGCCCGCCGGTCGCGTGATGCCAGGTGCTACAGAGCGCCGTCACGATTGCCATAACATTCTCGGGGGTTGGAATGAATAAAACGGAATTGATCGATCACATTGCACAGCAGGCCGACATTTCGAAGGCCGCGGCCGGCCGTGCACTCGATGCGGTGATCGGTGGCGTCAAAGGTACGTTGAAGAAGGGCGGTTCGGTGACGCTGGTCGGCTTCGGCACGTTTGCCGTTGGTAAGCGTACAGCGCGTACGGGTCGCAATCCGCGCACCGGCGCGGCCATCAAGATCAAGGCAGCGAAGGTCCCTAAATTTAGGCCTGGCAAAGCTCTGAAGGATGCGTTAAACTAATCGGCTTGCTGCTTGACGATCTGCAGGTTTCGTTAGAAAGAAGTGCAACGAAAATGCAGTGACTTGGTGTTACCACAGGTTGTTACGTCAGGCAGCAGAACAGAAGTACGCTAAACCGCGAAGCGGGTGCTTAGCTCAGTTGGTAGAGCGGCGCCCTTACAAGGCGTAGGTCGGGAGTTCGAGCCTCTCAGCACCCACCACCGTTTCGCGCGCAACGTCTAACGCAGTCTGAAGACGTTCATGGCCGTACCCGAAAACCCGCATAGCGATTGGCTCTGCGGGTTTTTTATTATCCGTTTATCGCGCTGTCCCGACCGGTCGTCGTGGCAATATGAAAGCGTCGGCTACTGGCGCCGGGCCGCGCGCCGCAAGAAGCGCCGGCAGAGCCTCGAGCGAATCGATCAGACCATCGCATCGCAGCGCCGCGGCGCCATCCGGGCCGGCATAACCATAGCTCACGATGAACACCGGCAGACCTGCCGCCCGCGCTGCTGCGACGTCAACCGGCGAATCGCCGACCAGTACGCTGTATCCAGGGTCGACGTCGAGCAGCCGGCATGCGTGCCACAGCGGCTCGGGGTCGGGTTTCATTCGGGCGATCGAGTCCCCCGCAACCAGCACATCCAGATAGCTGGCCAATCCCGTCATCAGCAAGAGTGGCGCAGCCAGCGCTTTGGGTTTGTTGGTTACACAGGCGAGCCGGTAACCTTGTCGCTGCAACTCGCCGAGACCGGCGGCGATGCCGGGGAAAACACGGCCGAGGCGTCCATTGGTTTCTGCATAGTGCCGATGGAATACGGCCATGGCATGCCCGGCGTCGACTTGCCGATCCAACCCGGCGGTGTAGAGCGAGCGTCGAACCAGGTTGGGCACGCCCTTGCCGATAAAGCCGCTGACCGTCCTGAACGGCAGCGATGCTGTGCCGAACTCGCCCAGCATGCGGCTGACGGCTTCGACGATGTCCGGCGCTGTGTCGATCATCGTGCCGTCCAGGTCGACCAGCACTGCCGTGCTCTGCGTACCCATCATCACCGTGCACCTAACCGTGAGCGAGCCGCGACCGCTGCTTGAACCGGATTCAGGCCAATGCGCACAGAGCGTGGCTCGGTTGCACGCCGCGCGGCACCTGCAGGCTGATTCGGGTTCATCTCAGAGAACCTCGGACACCGCGTGGTGATGCCAGCGACGCAATGTGGCCAGATCGACCCACCGGAGTTCCTCATCCGGCACAGGCCGTCGAATCGGTGCATGCGGCGCGCCCAGGTGAGGCAGCACGGTCACCGCTCCGTCGAAGCAATCGTGCGACGTGTACGCGGTCGGCGTGACGACTGTGGGGATGCCGGCAGCGCGTGCGGCGCGCAGACCGTTGGCGGAATCCTCGAACGCGAGACAGTCTGCGCCTTGCAGACCGAGTTGCCGCAGCAAGTCGAGGTAGACATCGGGTGAGGGCTTCTTCACCTGCGTGGTGCCGGCATCGCAAATCGCGGCAAAGCGCCTACGCCAGGCAGTTCCAAATGGCGCCTGCAGCAGCGCGTCGAGGTTGGCCGGTGTGGTGGTCGTCGCGATCGCCACGGGAATGCCGGCCTCTCCTGCCTCGGCAATCAGACGCGCAATGCCCGGGCGCAGTGGCAAGCCGCCGTCGCGCACCCGCTCCGCGTAATGGCGGGTCCTGATCGCATGCACTGCGTCGATGATTTCCTTCACCTTCGCACCATCGGCTTCTTCCAGATCGGCGACATGCCAGTCATGCCTCAGACGCTCCTTGCCGCCCGCCACCTTGAGAAGGCGTGCGTAGAGCGCTTCGTCCCAATACCAGCCAAGACCCACCTCCGCGAATGCGGCATTGAACGCCTGCAGGTGAGCGGTCCCGGTATCGGTATCGGCGAGCGTGCCGTCGACGTCGAAGATGAGGGCTTGCATGATCCGGTCCTTGTCCGGCGCCCGCGCGACGATGCAAAGCCAGGCAGACCGGAAGAAGTCGTGGTGGTCACGGCCAGCGTGTCGGCGGCCGTTCCGGAAGCGAGGCGGTTGTCATGCTCATACAGACGGCACCGGCATTCCGTTCAAACACGTACCCACGATAGCGGAGCCCAATGCCGATTTGAATTCAGAGATTCTTTCGACTCCGATAAGTCATCCTTTAAGCGTTCGCAGCCGACATACGGCTGCCCGGGCGACGCGCTATTTCTTTGTCTGAGGATTGGTCACGAAGCCGATTCGCGTCAGACCACCGACCTGAGCCGCCGACATCACGTCGGCAACGCGCTCGTAGGGCACTTTCCGGTCGGCGCGCAAATGCAGTTCCGGTTGAGGCTTTGCCCGAGCGGCCTTAGCAATCCTTGCGCGCATTCCGTCATCCGTTACCGGATGGCCGTCCCACAGAATCGAACCGTCCGCCTGCACCGCGACGTCCAGGTGCGCGGGTTCGATGTCTTCCGGCTGGCTGCTCGCGTGCGGCAGATCGATCCTGAGCGCAGGTTGCATCGCCGGGATGGTGACGAGAAAAATGATCAGCAGGACCAGCATCACGTCGACCAGCGGCGTCATGTTGATCTCGTTCATCAAGTCATTTTCGTCGTCGTCGGAGAAAGGGCTCATTGCCATTTGAGCGCTCCGTCATGGGTTCCATCGTTCGCTCCGGTGATGCCGCGCGGCACGATGCGCATGTCGGGACCGGTACTGGACGGCAGTTGGGACCCGGTCACGAAATACGCATGCAGTCCGTGCGCAAAACGCTTCAGCCTGGTCACGATGGCCTTGTTGGCGCGAGTCAGTCCGTTGTACCCGAGCACCGCCGGAATCGCCACAAAGAGGCCAAAGGCCGTCATGATCAGCGACTCGCCGACAGGTCCGGCCACATGATCGATCGATGTCCGGCCCGTCTCGCCAATCACGATCAGCGCATGGTAGATGCCCCAGACGGTACCGAACAGCCCGACAAAAGGCGCCGTGCTGCCGATCGACGCGAGGACCGCCAGGCCGCTTCGCATGCGCGCAATTGCGTCGTCCATCGTGTCTTGCAGGCGGCGTGTGATCCAGTCGGATACGTCGATGCGGTCGTGCAGATGAGGCTGGGTTTGCTGATGATGGGCCGCGGCTTCCTGGCCGGCGAGCGCGAGCGCCAGCAGCGGATTGTCGCGCTGTGCCCACGCGTGGCCGCCGAGCTTGTTCAATCCGTCTTCAAAGCGATCTGCTTGCCAGAACCGCGCTTCGGTCCGGTAGGTCACGCGTTTGGTCCGCATGATGTTCCATAGCTTGATGACGATCACCGTCCACGACATGATCGACATGATCAGCAGAGCGCTCAGAATGCACCGCGTGACGATATCCCCGTTTTCCCAGACATTCGCGAGGCCGTAGTGTTGCATGGTCGTTTCCTTTGATTCGGCGACAGGTTAGTCGGTCAATCCGAAGACGAACGATTGCGAATACGCGGCGCGGAGCGCGTCGCCGTTTTCCCTGTACGGTTGACAGATGCTTGCATGAATAGCGTCGAGCGCGGCATCGTCGAGCCGGGGATAGCCGCTGCTCCTTTGCAACTGAGCGGTTTCGACATGGCCCGTCAGGCCCACCACGAACCGGACGATGGCCGTGCCGTTTTCACCACGCCGCTTCGATATGTCGGGATAGTCCGGCTTCGGGATATTGCACTCGACATGGGATACGTTCTTCGAGGCGCTCCCCAGAGGCACCGTGTGCTCGATGGCGGGCGCGGATGCGGTCGTTGCGGGCGAGGGCGCAGCGGGAACAGGCAGAGGCGCCGCGCCCGGCGATGGCGCAGCGTCTTTGAGCGGCGGCGGCAAAGTCGGCGTAGGCGCTGCTGTGCTCCACTGCGCCTTTACGCGAGGCGGCGGCGTGGGCTTGGCCCGTACGGGAGCGCGTGCGGTTTCCGGCGGCGCCGGCGGTACCACTGCGGCGGGCACGACGGGCTCCGGCGTCGGACGCAACAGCATCGCGGTGATCGTCCGCGCTTCGAGCGGCCGCTCGGCCAATCTGTCGCGCGCCGCTAACGTCCATGCGAGCAAACCCATATGAACGGCGATCACAGCGCCCAGCGCGATGACGACATGACGGCGCCGCGTCGGATGGATCGCGGGGTGTCCGGTAGTCGCTCTCGCAAGCTGCGGCATGACAGTCGAGGCCAGGCAGTGGCCACCTCCGCATTCATTTTCCACCCGTGCAACGGCTTTTAGAACCAGCCACGGCACGCATCGCCTCAATTCGGGAAATTCTCCCGCCCGATGTCCGTTGTCAAACGATCCCCCGATGGGCTACTTTGGTTGAATGACGCGAGCTTTCGCGGCGCAGCGATTTCACAACGGAGTACAACATGCTGGAGACACGGATTCCTATCAAAACGCCGCTACGTTCCCTTACCGCTTTAGCCGCCGCCGCGGTTGTGTTCACCGCAAGCGCGGCTTACGCCGCGGCGCCGCTGGCCTATGTGACGAGCGAGAAGGCCGGTGTCGGGGTGATCGATCTGGATCAGATGACACTGGCGACGACGTTTCCGGTCGGCGCGGACGGCCCGCGCGGACTGAGTCTGAATGCGGATGGCACACGGCTTCTGGTGGCCAACAGGAACACCGGTGATCTGTCGGTGCTCGACACGGCGACGGGCAACGTCGTGCAGCGCGTGAAGATCGGCAAGAACCCCGAGTATGTGCGCGTGCGCAACGGCTACGCGTACGTGACATATGAGCCGGACGAAGCAGGTGGCCCGCCGGTCGGCAAAGGGGATGGCAAACCCGACGGCAAACCGGGCGCCGACGACGATGACGCCAACAAGCCGCCTGCGGAAATCGCAATCGTCGATATGAAGACATGGCGTGTGATTCGCTCGGTGACGAGCGGTCACGAAACCGAAGGCATCGAGTTTTCACGCGACGGCAAGACGATGCTGGTCACCAATGAAGGCGACGATACGGTATCGGTCTATCACGCCCGCACGGGTGCGCCGCTCAGAACCGTGAAGCTCGCCGCAGGCGGTCGTCCGCGCGGCATCCGCTTATCGCCCGATGGCAAGGACTACGTGGTCACGCTGGAGTCGCTCAGCAAGTTCGTCGTGATCGACGCGCGCTCTTTTCAGGTCGTCAAAACTGTCGATACGAAGCTCGGACCGTACGGCGTGGCATTCGGCCCCGATGGCCGGCGGCTTTTCGTCGCCGCGGCGCGCGACAAGACAGTCCAGGTCTTCGACGGGCACAGCTACGAGCACATTACCGACGTACCGGTCGGCCAGCGATGCTGGCATTTCAGCTTCACGCCCGATGGCGCGAAGCTGCTGGTTGCGTGCGGCCGTTCAGATTCGGTCTACGTATTCAACGCGCAGAATTATCAGCCGATCGGGCAGATCGGCGAGTTGCCGCTGGCGTGGGGTATCGTGACCTATCCGCATAGCGACGGCTCGATCGAATCGCGCTAATCGTCCGGTAATCGTCCGCCAATCGGCCGTTGAGCGTCTGCCGCGTGCCGTGCTATTTCCACGCATAGCGCAAACCGGCCCAGATGCCGCGCGGCGCGCCCGGCCCGACGAATTGTTCGTTGATCGGGTTCGCGCCGTCGAACGTGTGGTTCGGTCCGTTGAAGAAGTTTTGACCGAGTACGCCGAAGCTCGGATATCGCTTGTCGAGCAGATTCGTCACGTTCGCGAAGACCTGCAGCTGCCTGGTCACCTGGTATGAGGTGTCCAGATCGATCAGCAGATAGCCGGCGATCTTGCCGTTCACGTCCTGGTTGTTTTCGTCACCCTGCGCGTAGACGCTGCCGCGCCAGGTCAGGTTGCTGCCGATGTTCCACTTCGACGTGGCCGCGTAGTCGAGCCGCAGCTTGACGGTGTTCGCCGGGATGCCGGGAATATGATCGCCGGCTTGACGGCGATGTTGCCGTTCGCATCGGCACTGGCATTGCTCGGGCTGCTCTCGGTCCAACCCGACCGGTAGGTCACGTCGACGTAGCTGTAGCTGGCGGTGACAGCCAGCGGTCCAAACTGGCTATGCCCGGAAAGCTCGACCCCTTGCCGGCGCGTGCGGCCGACGTTCTGAAAAAAGCCTTGCGTGCTCGCGGCACCATTGCTGCTGATGAACTCGATATCGTTGACGAGCGTCGTGCTGTATGCGGCGGCGCTCCAGGTCGTTGCCTGGCCTACCCGTGCGCGTGCGCCGATTTCGAAGGTCTTCGAGATCACCGGCTGGAGCGCCGGGTCGGAAACGAAGCTGTTCGGCAGCGAGCAGGGCGCGGCCGGATCGGCGCATGCCAGTTCGATGGCGGTCGGCGAACGCATGCCTTCGTTGTAGGTCGCGTAAGCCGTTAAAGCCGGCGTCGGATTCCAGTTGATGCCGACGGCGGGGTTGAAGCGGGAGAACGTATGGTGGCCGTCGAGTTGCGGCTGCATGCCGCTCGAATCGCCGATCGTGGCGTCCGCCCAGTTGTAGCGTCCGGCAAGCGCCAGCGACCACTGCCGGCTGAGCGATAACGTATCTTCCAGATAGATTCCATAGTTGCCGTTATGCGTTCTGGCCGCGGTCTGCTGCGTGAAATCGCCAATGCCGATCGTCGCGCGTGAATCGGTGAAGGCTGCATCCTGCGACGATGCCGTGTAGCGGGAATTGGCAAGATCGGCCGACACGCCCGCGACGAACTGGTTGTCCATCCCGCCGGCTTTGCCGAGCAGCGTGAGTTGCAGGCTGGCGCCATAGCTGCCGGTCGAGACCGCCGACTTCTGATTGATTGCCTGTACCGTATCGACGTTGCCGTTCGCATCCACCGAGCCGAAATTCGTGTTGTTGTTGCTGCTGATGCTGGTGTTGCGGAACTGCCGGTAATAGAGGTTGCCGCTCAGTTCGACATGGTCGTTGAAGTAGTGGTCGCCCGAAAGCGTCGCGTAGCCGACGCTGTTCTGATTCTGGTCGGGGTACGTATAGGGCTGCTTCGGATTGCCGAGGAATGAGCGCGGAATGGTTTGCGAGCCATGCAGATCGTTGTCCGCGCCGCCGGCTGAGAAGGACAGGGTGCTATCGGCGTCGGTGTAGCGCAGCTTGCCGAACGCCTGGCGCACGCGGCTCGAGTTCTGCTCCGCCCAGCCGTTGTCGTTCGCCACGCTGCCGCTCACGTAGTAGTCGAGGTTGCGTCCAATGGTGCCACCCTGTTCGATCTGCGCGGTTTTGCGGCCCCAGGAGCCAGCCGTCAACTCGGCCTCGCCACCGGGGCTGGTCTTGCCGTTTTTCGTGGTGATCGCGATGGCGCCGCCGAGCGTGTTAAGGCCGTAGGTCGGATTCGAACCGGGGATCAGCTGGATCGTATCGATCGCTTGCTGTGGAATCAGGTCCCAGTTCACCACGTCGCCGAACGGTTCGTTCACGCGCACGCCGTCGACGAACACCGAGAGGCCCTGCGGCGTACCCAGCAACGGCGACGCGGTGAAGCCGCGATAGGTGATATTGACCTGATACGGATTGCCTTGCGCATCCGCAATATCGACGCTCGGCAGGTTCTTCGCGAAGTAGTCGGTGAGGGTGCTGCGATGCTGCTGTTCGAGGTCCTGTGCGTGAACCGTCTGCACGTTGGCGGGCACCAGCGACAGCGGCGTGCCGATGCCGGCAAGCGGCGTGGTGCCCACGACGACGATCGGCGCGAGCGTCGCTGTGGCGGCGGGAGCTGGGCCGGCAACCGAAGTGGACGCCGCCGCCGGTACGACCGGATCGGTCTGCGCCCATGCCGTAGCCGACAGACTCGCGAGTGCGCTTCCGAAGCAGAGGGTGATGCCGGCACGCCGCCTGAAGCGGGGTGTGCGGCGCGCCCGGGATGACATGCTCATCGTCTCGTCTCCTGCCGGATCGACGCGCTATCGTGGTTGATGCAGCCACGTTGCGGCGTGCGTAGCGCTTTCTCCAGGTGTGTGCAAAGCTTCGCATACGAAGTCACGCGAGACCCGGGAGCTTTTCCCGATGTGGCGGGGAAGCGTTCCCAAAAACCCCGCAAAATGCCGCTGTGTGCGATCGGCCTGAGTAGAATGCAAACGTGATGTCAAGCGATCCCTCGAACTCATCTTCCGCGCGTCGTCTGCCGCCGCATTCGACGGTATGGCGCGATCTTGCGTGGGTGCTCGCGGTGACCGTGCTGGCCGCCACGCTCGGCGCGATGTTCGATCTCAGCGAACGGGCTTATCGCTGGACCCGTGGGATGGAGCGCTTCCAGCTCGACGAATTGCCGGGCGCGCTGTGCGTGCTCTGCGTCGGCCTCGCGTGGTTCGCATGGCGCCGCTATCGCGAGGCGCGCCGCGAGCTGAGCCGCCGCTGCGCGCTGGAAGAGCAGGCCGAACGTCTGCTTGCCGACAACCGCCGTCTCGCGAATCAGGCGCTGCAGGCGCAGGAACTCGAGCGCCGTCATCTGGCGCGCGAACTGCACGATGAACTGGGCCAGTACCTGAACGCCATCGCGCTCGATGCCGCGCGCATCCGCGATCTGTCCACCGCGCGCGAACCGGAGATCCACCGCGTGTCGCTCGGTCTCATCCAGAGTGCGAGCCACGTCTATCGGCAGATCGGCGGCATGATCCGCCGCCTGCGTCCCATCGGTCTCGACGAGTTCGGCTTGCCGAGCGCACTCGAACATTGTGTCGACGGCTGGCGTGAGCGGCTGCCGGATGCTTCGTTCTCTTTGACGATCGAAGGGGATTTTGCCGGTCTGAGCGACGCGCTGACCATCACGCTCTATCGGCTCGTGCAGGAAGGGCTGACCAACGTCTCGAAGTTCGCCCGTACCTCACGCGTGGAAGTCTTCATGGTGCGCGCACCGCGCGAAGCGCAGTCCGGCCAGGACGGCAAGGTCATCGACGAGATCGTCGTGACCATGGCCGACGACGGCCCCGGCACCGATCTCGCGAAGCCGCGCGGCGGACTCGGGCTGATCGGCATGCGCGAGCGCGTCGAGGCGCTCGGCGGCGAATTTCACGTGGCGAGCAAGCCGGATGGCGGTTTTCTGTTCTGCGCACGCGTGCCCGCTCACGCAGGACTCGCCGAACCTGTGAACTGAAGCCCGAGCCGGCTCGCCATCTGTGCGAGTTGTACGCCGTTGTCGGCGCCGAATTTTTGCCGGATCACGGATTGATGGTTGGCTACCGTCTTCTGGCTCAATCCCAGTTTCTCGGCGATGCTCGGCAGCGTATAACCCTGCACGAGCAGACGCAGCACCTCGAACTCGCGAGCCGATAACTGCCGCCCGGGCGGCCCTTCGCTGAACGCATTGCGCAGCGCGAGCGCCTGCGAGATATCAGGGCTGAGATAGCCCGCGCGCCGGGCGATGGTGCGTACCGCTTGCACCAGCACATCGGGTGCGCTTGCCTTGGTCACGTAGCCGAGAGCGCCCGCGTCCAGCGCGCGGCGCACGAAAATCGCCTCCTCGTGGACGCTGAAGATCAGCACGCGAGCGTCCGGCACACGGGCAAGCATGCGGCGCATCGCTTCGATACCGCTCGCGCCCGGCAGTGAGACGTCCATCACGACCACATCTGGCCGTAACGCGCAAAAGCGCTGATAGGCCTGCGCGGCATCGGCTGCCTCTCCGCACACATGCACGTCGGCATTCAATTCGAGCAGACGCCGGTAACCCTCGCGCACCACCGCGTGATCGTCGACGAGCAAGACGGAAATGTCTCCCGTTGTCATGATCAGCCTCCTGTGCTGCCACGGTCACCCGGCTGGCCGGACGCGAGCTTGCGCGAGTTGGCGTCGTTGCGAAACAGGATGGGTTGTTCACGCGGCTCGCGCGGTTCGACCGCCATGGCCGCATGGCGCACGACCTTCACCACGGTATCGTGGAACGGCGACTTATCGCAGACTGGGTCGGCATTGGCCGGGTCGCCGGTGAGCAGGTAGGCCTGGCAACGGCAGCCGCCCAGGTCGCGTTCCTTTTCGTCGCAACTGCGGCAGGGCTCTTTCAGCCAGCCGAGACCGCGAAAGCGGTTGAACGCCTCGCTTTCGTACCAGATCTCGGAGAGCGTCGTTTGCTTCACGTTCGGCAACGCGAGCCCAGGCAGGCCGCGTGCGGCATGGCAGGGCAGCGCTGTGCCGTCCGGCGCGACGCCGAGAAAGACCGCGCCCCAGCCGTTCATGCAGCGCTTCGGACGGCGTTCGAAGTAATCCGGCACGACGAAGAAGATCTTGCAGCGCTCGCCGTGCGTGCGGCGGTAACGCTCGACCACCGCTTCGGCTGCGTCGAGCTGCTCGCGGGTCGGCATCAGCTGCGCCTTGTTCGTATGTGCCCAGCCGTAGTACTGCGTGTTCGCGAGCTCCAGATATTGCGCGCCCATCGCTAGCGCCATGTCGATGATTTTGTCGACGTGCGGCAGGTTATAGCGATGCAGCACGCAGTTGAGCACCATCGGAAAGCCGTGCTGTTTGATCGATGCGGCGACGCGTTGTTTCAGATCGAAGGTGCGCGTACTGCTCAGGAAGTCGTTCAGTTCCTGGGTCGAATCCTGGAACGACAGCTGGATATGGTCGAGGCCGGCAGCCTTCAGGTCGCCGAGCCGCGTGTCGGTGAGACCCACGCCGGAGGTGATCAGATTCGTATAGAAACCGAGCCTGCGCGCTTCGGCGACCAGTACTTCGAGGTCGTCGCGCACGAGCGGCTCGCCGCCCGAGAACCCCAGTTGCGCGGCGCCGAGCGCGCGTGCCTCGCGCAGCACACCGAGCCATTGCCGGGTACTCAGTTCGCGGTTGTGATCCGTATAGTCGACCGGGTTGTAGCAGAACGCACAGTGCAGCGGACAGCGGTAGGTGAGCTCCGCGAGCAGCCAGAGCGGCGGCGCCACGCCGACCGGGGCCGCGTAAGGCCGCGCGTCGGCAGCGGGTTGCGAGAGATCGGTCATGACGCTACTCCAGCCAGCCGCGCACCTGCGCGTCGGCAATGAACGCACGCACCTCGGGACCGAGCCCGGTCGTATTGAACGCCTCCTCCAGCTCGGCGATCAGCGTGTTCATATCGCGTGTGCCGTCGCAGCGTTTGAGAATTTCCGCCGCGCTCTGATTGAGCTTCACCATCCCTTCGGGGTAGAGCAGCACATGCGCGTTCTGTGCGGGTTCCCATTGCAGGCGAAAGAGCTTCCTGATCATCGGACGATCGGCGGTTTGCATGGCGCCGCCGGCGCGTGGCATGTCGTTCATTGTGGGAATGCCTTTTCGATCGAATCCAGCATGGTCCACAGAATGTCGAGCTTGAACTGGAGGATGTCGAGCGCGCGTTCCTGCTGCTCGCGCCGCGTGAAATGATCCAGCGTGACTTCGAGCCCGTGCTGCACATCGCGCTGCGCGAGCGAAATGCGCGAGCGGAAATACGCAAGGCCAGCGGGTTCGATCCATGGATAGTGTTCGGGCCAGCTCGCGAGCCGGTCGCGGTGAACCTGCGGCGCGAACATTTCGGTGAGCGACGAGCAGACCGCTTCCTGCCACGGCGCGCGGCGCGCGAAGTTCACGTATGCATCGACGGCGAAGCGCACGCCGGGCGTTACCTGCTTGAGCGACCAGAGGTCGTCGCGCGATAAGCCGACCGCGTCGGCGAGACGCGCCCACGTTTCGATGCCGCCTTCCTCGCCGTCGTAGCCATCATGGTCGAGAATGCGCAAGACCCAGCGGCGGCGTGTCTCGCGGTCCGGACAGTTCGACAGCACCGCCGCGTCCTTCAACGGGATATTGATCTGGTAGTAGAAGCGGTTCGCGACCCAGCCACGAATCTGCTCGCGCGAACAGCCACCGCTATTCATCTTCACGTTGAACGGATGATGGATGTGGTAAGCGGTGCCTTTCGCGCGCAACTGTGCTTCGAATGCGTCGCGCGTCCAGGCGGGCTGCTCTCGACCCGCAATCGTATTCGCATGTGCATTCGGCAGCGGCGCCGTGCCGAAGGTGTCTTTCGCGTTCATGCCGTCTCCGTTTTTTTGCTTCATGGCCGTGCTTTACAGTCACGCTTTACAGCCACGCTTTACAGCCGCATTTCATAGTTCGAATATCATCCCGTCGTACGCCACTTCGATCCCGTGTTCGGTCAGGATGCTGCGCTCGCGACCGTCCTCGACGAGGATCGGGTTGGTGTTGTTGATGTGGATGAGCACCTTGCGCACGTTGTCCGCTTCAAGCGAGTCCAGTACGTCGATCATGCCGCCGGGGTCGGACTGCGGCAGATGGCCCATATCGGCCGCGGTCTTCTTCGAGAGGCCCAGGCGGATCATTTCATCGCCGCTCCACAACGTGCCGTCGACAAGCAGCAGGTCCGCCTCGCGCATCGCCGCGAGCACATGCGTTTCGATCGCGCCGAGCCCCGGTGCGTAGAACACGCGCTTGCCGGTCTGCCGGTTCGTGAGTACAAGTCCGATATTGTCGCCGCGCTCGGGCGCGTCGCGATGCGGCGAGTAGGGCGGCGCCTTGCTCGACAGCGGCAGCGCATCGATCTGCACGCCGTGCAGCGCGGCGACGGCAAGCGGCGCGCCGTCGAGTGCAATGCGGCGATGCTCGACGCCGCAATAGTGCGAGAGGATCGGCCCGACCGGAAAGCCGGTGCACAGGTCCTGCCAGACCGCGTCGGTGGCGTAGAGCGGCAGCGGGGTATCGCGCTCGCGCAGCATCAGGAGGCCGGTGACGTGGTCGATCTGCGCGTCGATGACGAGCACCGCGGCAATGCCGCTGTCGCGCGCGCGGCGCGCCGGCTGCAACTCCGGATTGGCCGCGATCTGTCCGGGCAGATCGGGCGACGCATTGACGAGCAGCCAGTCCTCGCCGTTCGCGCTGACCGCGATCGACGATTGCGTGCGGCGAGTCGCTTTCAGCGTGCCGCGCCGCACGCCGTCGCAATTGCGGCAATTGCAGTTCCATTGCGGGAAGCCGCCGCCCGCCGATGAGCCGAGTACTTTGATCTTCATGCCGCGCGGCGCAGGATGCGCCCCTCCTGAGCGGGTGGGACAAACATCGTGACGAGTGCGCGGGCAATGCGTTCGTGCAGCGCCGGGTCGCTCGCCAGATGACCCGCGCACACGCATTCGACCCGCGCTGCGGGAACCGCTCGCGTGAGGCGCCGCAGATTGCCGGGCGGACAGACCGGATCGCGCGAGCCGTGCAGCGCGGCAAGCGGCACGCCGGCGGCGGCCGCGCGGCGCGCGAGCGACAGCAGCCGGGCTTCGCCGAGCCAGCAGCGGTGCACCAGATAATGGGCCTGGATACGGTATTTGCCGATCAGCTTGCAGGTGCTTCGCCGCGAATCCCTTGCGGTGGCCGCAAGCGCGCGGCGCGTAGAGGCACTGGCGAGCACCGCGTTCTCGTAGCCGCGCCATGCCAACGTGAGTGAACGCTGCTGCGCTTCATGTGCGCCGCCGCGTTGCAGCTTCGCGTGGCAGCGGGCCAGCAACGCCGCAGGCCGGTTGCAATGGGCAGCGGCACACAGCCGCGCCCATGCGCGAGGCGCGCGGCGGCGTGACGTGACGAACAGGCCGCGAACCTCGCGCGCGGAAGTGAGAAACAGCCCACGCATCACAACGCCCGTGATGGATTGCGGATGCTGTCCGGCATAAGCGAGCGCGAGCGCCGCGCCCCACGATCCGCCGAGCACGCCCCATCGTTCGAAGCCGAGCCGCACACGGATCGCTTCGAGATCGTCGATCAGATGGTCGGTGCGGTTGCGGCGCACGCTGCCGTGCGGCGTCGATGCGCCGGTGCCGCGCTGATCGACCAGCACGACCCGGAAGCGCGTCAGATCGAAGAGCCGCAGCGCGCCGGGCTGGCTGCCGCTGCCGGGCCCGCCATGCAATACGACGACCGGCACACCGTCAGCCGCGCCGGCCACCGCGAACGACACGCGATGTCCGTCGCGCGTGCGCAGCGTATCGACCGTAAGTCGCGGCGACGGTTGTAACGAACTGCGCCGTGAACCACGCTTCGTCATGGCAGCATCCTCGCGAGCAGGTTGTCGCGATCGATCCACTGATGTTTGAGCGCGCCCGCCACGTGCAGCGTAATCAGCGCGATCAGCGCATACCCCACAGCCTCGTGAAGACCGAAGAAAAGCGAGCGCAATTGCGCATCGTCCCAACCCCATTTCGGCAGCGCAACGCCCCAGAAACGCGTTCCATAGCTGTTGAACGACGAGCCGAGATAGCCGCACAGCGGCATCACGACCATGGCCACATATAAAAGACCCTGCGTAGTGCGCGCGGCGGCGCGTTGCCACGATCGCATCGGCGGCAAGGGCGGCCGGTTACGGACCGCGCGCACCATGATGCGGAGAAGCACCAGCAGGAAAACCGTCAGTCCGAGCGACTTGTGAAAGTTGATCAACGCCGCTTTGAGAGGCAGACCCTTCGGCAGTCCGACCATATAGAGTCCGAGTACGAGCAACCCGATGATGCCGAACGCGATGACCCAATGCAGCGCGATCAGCGAACCGGCATAGCGCGGCTCGCTCGCGTCGGCACCTGGCTTCGCGTGGGGCGAATGCGCGGTCGTCATGCCTGTCTCCTTCTTCGTTATCGGGTGTCTCTCCCGAACACTACCACTGCCTGTTCTGCGGACCACTCGGCGTTACCCGACGATCAGTATTTCTCCCCGTCCGTCGACGGCGAGGTCGCCGGCATAGCGCGTCGGCAAGCAGGCCGTGCGCCACTGCGAAAAGGGGGCGATTTCGTTTGCGAGGCTGCGCACGAGGAGCGCCCAGAACACCTCGAAACCGTGGCCGCCTTCGGTGAAGGTCGGCGGCAGATGCGCGGGCCGATGCGCGAGCAGCAGCGTGCCGCGCCTCATACCATAGGCATAATGCGGGCCCAGTTGACCCGCGACGCCGATGGTTCCCGCCACCAGCCGCGCCGCGGCAAATTCGCCCGCGTTGCCGCCGACGAGGACAAGACCGCGGCGCATGCGGTCGGCAAGCCGCGCCCCTGTGTTGCCGTGGATCGTCAGCGTGCCGCCCGTCATGCCTTCCATGTCGCCGGTGAGCGCGCCGGCGGCGAAATCGCCGCTATTGCCGGTCACGCTCAGGCGTCCGCCGCGCATTTCGCAGGCGGTGAAATGCCCCGCATTGCCGTCGATGTGCAGGACGCCGCCGGTCATCTGGAAACCGCTGTAGTCGCCTGTCGAACCGTGCACGACGAAGTGGCCGTCCGTCATGTGCGCGCCCACGCGGTCGAGCCAGGCCGTGGCGCCGTCGATAAACAGTGCTGGGTCGCCTTGAGGCGCAGAGGCCGGCGACACCGCGGCTTCACTGCGCGACACCGTGAACAGATCGCCCACGGCGCACCTGTCGTTGCCCGCGGGCAGAACGATGCGCTCGATTTCAGCCACGGTCATGTGCGCGAGCGGTAGCGGCAGAAGCCCGGAAGCATCCACGCGGAAACCGGGCGGCGTTTTCACGCGCAAGGTCGTCGTGCTCATGCGCGGCTCCCGTCGAGGCCGGCGGCGAGATTGTGCAGATGGAAGTGGTAGGGTCCGAGCTTGCCGCCGTAATTGCCCGCTGAAATCCGCAGCATGCCCGCCGCCCGGCCACGTCCGGCGGCCGCGGCGATCCCCGCCGTCATCGCCGCGCCGACGTCCGCATCGGTGAGCCCGTCGATCACGATTTCCAGCACGCAGCCGACTTCCGCGCTGAGTTCGCTGCGTGCCGACAGGCCCGTGAGAGTCGGACAGAACGCGTCGTTGGTGGACGCGCTCGCGCCCTTATATTTGGACCCGACCTTCGATCCAGAACGGACGATGCCGCCTGGAAACGGCATGATCACATTCGGCAGCTTGCGCATCGCCGCGACGGCGGCTTCGGCGGCGGCGAGCGCGGCGTCGACATCGCGCGCAAGCAGCAGCAGGTTGCCGCCGCCGACTGCTTTGACCGTGGCCGCCGTGTCTTCGCAGACGAATTCGCCGTCCATCACCGGCACCCGCCAGTAGCGCGTGTCGCCGAGCATCTTCGAAATCTGCCAGCCGTCGCCGAAAAAGCGCAGTCCGCCGCCGAGTGACGCCTTGTCGGAAAGCGGCGCCTGGCTCGCCGCGGGATCGATGCCGTTGAAGACAGCGGTGGTAGGGCAAGTGAGCACGCATTGTCCGACGCGCCGTTCGAGCTGTTTGGCCAACTCCTTCGACGACACCGCAAAGAGCAGCACCGCGACTCCCGGGCGTCCGTCGGGCGTTTCTTCGGACGTCAGCATTCGTTCGACACCGGCCTCGCAGCCGCAGCCGATCACCGAGGTGGCAAAACCCGTCAGCGAGCTGGCGGCGTGCATTGCCCAGGTCGGCGTATGCGCGGTGATGACGAGCCGGGTCGCCTTCATCGGAAACGCTTCCGCGAAGGTTGCGTCGATCGTGGTGCCGTTGATCTGGAGGGTCGCCGGGTCGCTCATCGTCTGCGGTTCGTTTTGGCGTCGATCAGCCGTTGGCCAGACATTCGACAGGCAGTAGCCTGCCGCCGCGGCAGCAGTTGCAAACTTCGTCGTCGCCGATGGCGGCATGCGCGAAGTTGCTCGCGAGGTGGGTGTCGCTGTAGGCGCGCAGCGTCTTCTCGATGCCGCGGTCGAATTCGGGCGACACGAAATGGATGCCGCCTGTCGGCGTCGCGACAAGCGTGCCGTCGCGCGCGACCAGTTCGCCGTCCTTGAACACATAGGCGGGCGACGTGAACATCCGCTCGCGGTCCGACTCGTCGCGATAGACGGCGATGTCCGCCGCCGCGCCTTCGCCCAGATGGCCGCGATCGCGCAGGCCGAGCAGGCGCGCAGGACCGGCGCGCGTAATGATGGCGATCTCGTACAGCGAGAATTCGCGTTTCAACTCAGGCAATGCGCTCGCCACCCGGGCGTCGGCATTGAGCTTCGCGAGCTGCTCGTCACGGAACGACTTGTCCATCAGCAGCCGGATCAGATGCGGATAGCTCGTGAAGGGGCCACCGTTCGGATGGTCGGTGGTCATCGCGACACGCCAGGGGTCGTCGACCAGCAAGAAGATCTCGAGGCCGATGATCCATTGCAGCGCATTCACATAGCTTTGCTCGCGATAGCGGAACGGCACGACGCCGCAGCCCGCATCGCATTCGATATCGCCGACCACCCACTTGTGCGGGCGCGCGAGCGGTGTGTTGCGGAACTGCATCATCGTGTCACCCGAAGCCGTGACGGTCTGTCCAAAGATGATCTGGCCGACGTCGATCGACACGTTCGGCCGCGCGTTCACCGCGTCGGCGATATGGCGCGCGCCTGATGAAAACTTCTGCGGTCCTTCGATCCCGTAGCTGTGAAACTGGATGTGCGTCAGATGGATCGGCAAGCCGTCGGCGGCGTCCATTGTCGCGATCGTCGAATCGAGGTTGCCGGGCACGCCGAGATTGCTCGCGTGCACATGCAGCGGATGCGGCACGCGCAATTCGGTCAACGCGCGCGAGAGTGTGTGCAGCACATCGCGCGGGGTGATGCCGTAGTGCGTGTGCGGTTCGTCGACGTCGAGCGAGCGCTGGTTGAACTTGAACGCGGAGATGCCGCCGGGATTGACCACCTTCACGCCGAGCGCTTTGCTCGCATGAATCGTCCAGCCGATGTAGTCGCGCAGACGCGCGAAGTCGTCGCGCGCGGCGAGCATTTGCAGGAACAGTTCGTCGTTGCCGAGCATCACGTACGCGCCGTGATCGATGATCGGCGTGTCGCCCATTTCGAGGTGTGTGTGGCGTGCGTTGGACGGCATCATCGCCGGCTCGAACGCCGCCGTGTAGCCCATTTCGGCGTAGCGATAGCCGGTTGCGAGCGTGCCCGGCGCGCAGACGCCGCACGACGGCAGGCGCAGGTAGCGTCCCTGAGCGTCCTGCACCGATTCGTAGGCCGCGTTGCGCACAGGGTCGGCCCGATGATCCTCGGGGAGCAGCAGGCGCGACAGATTGGTCTTGCCGCCGCCGATGTGCGAATGCATATCGATGCCGCCCGCCATCACGATCATGCCGGTGGCGTCGTATTCGCGCTCGGTCGGCGTATTGGATGGAACGGCGACAATCCGCCCGTCGCGAATGGTCAGATCGCGGCGCTCGCCGTTCACGCCGTTGGTGGGGTCGAAGATCGTGCCGCCTGTTAGCCGGATGACGCTCATGGCTGCTCCCGACCGGCGGCCCGAGCAGGAGGGCGCGCGGCCAATTGCGTGGCGATCGCCGCCACCGAGGGCAGCGCGGCGCCGCGCGCGGCGGCGAGTGGCATCACGACCGAGCCGTCGACGCGAAACAGATGCCCGCCGGTATCGACGCCAGGCGTCGCAACGGGGATGAAGACGGTGGCGGCGCCGCGCGCCTTCGCCGCGTCCGCGAGAGCGGGGTGGCCGAGCACGATGGCGGGTAGGTCCTGATCGAGCGAGTCCGGCCACCTATGCGGCGCGAAGCTCGCGACCCACAAAAGTGCATCGACTTCGCCGCTGGCGAGCAACCTGGCGGTGCGATAGCGAGTCGGGTCGTGATCGAGCGGCGCGGTGCCGGCGAGCCGTGCGGGCGTCGCGACCCGGGTGCGCAGCGGCAGGCCGGAGAGCCAGGTCACCGTCTGGTTGACCGTCAGCGCGCCGTCGTCGCCGCCGAGCGCGAGACACCCTGCACGGGTCGTGCGGTTCGCCGCCTTGACGATCCGGTTCAACGCTTCGATGAGCAGCGCCGCATGAGGACCAGGCAGCGCGGCAGGTTCGTAGACGATCGCGGTGTAGCGCGCGGCGGCGATGCGCGCGTGCAGCGCGGCCAGTGTGGCTGCCGCGCCTGTTCCGTCGTCATGCAACGCGCTGGGCTCACGTGCTTCGCTGACAGCGGACCAGAGCGCGAGCGTGTCGTACAGATCGGCGTCCGGCAGGAGCGCTTCGATCCGCGCATGCGCGAGGTCGTCGGCGGCAGGGTCCGGCGTACAGCCGACGAACACCAGATCGCGCGTCCCTCGAGTGCCGTCCAGTGCACGCGCGAAGAAGCGCGGATAGCGCCGCGACGGCTGACAGCCGAAGAACACCAGCAGGTCGGCGCGGGAGCGCACTTCCGAAAGCGTCGTGAAGAACGACCCGCGATCCTGCAACGCGAGGGTGGCCGCGCTCATCGCGTCGCCATGCAAATGATCGAGGATCGCGCCGCAACCGGCGGCAAGCGTGTAGAGCGCACGCGCGCCGGCCACGTCGGTGGCTAGCGCGCCGAACAACGGGCGGCGCGCGTTCGACAGTATCCGCACGGCGCGGGCGAGGGCGGCGTCGAGGTTCGCGTCGTGTCCGTCGACGGTGTTGCGGCACCGCGCATCGGTGGCGCTGTACCGCGTCAGTGCCTGGGCAAGCCGCGAACATTCGGTGTTCGGGACGCTGAGCGTGTCGTCGCTGTGCGAGTTGACCACAAGGTCGTCGCACAGCAGCGGGCAGAACGGGCAGGTCCAGTCGCGCGTAATCGACAAGGCGGGCGACAAGGCGGGCACGTTGGCCGCGCCCGATGGGCTCGTGTCAGATGGATCGATGGGAGAACGGTGCATGGCGCATTTTTAGCAAGCTCCATGCCGATGTAAGCGATGGGGTCGTGGCACGTGCGCGGACCGAATGACGCGCCGCGTATGTGGCCATGCGCTTAAAAGGATGGCGAGGGTGGCGGCGCCTTCGGCGGTCTGCATCGACTGTGTCGTATCTGAGGCGCTGCAGCCTGCGTGCGGCGCACAGGTTGTGTGCCGATCTGGAGCAGAGTGTCACGCATTGCCACATCAGCTTGCCGTTTGTTTACAGCTGTGCGTCGTCCATCGAGTGGCATGGAATTTGTATAGCAGGCCTACATGGATTCGGAAAGCGGGAGGCCAATCTGACCGTCGTGCAGCGCGGATGCCACGAGCCATGCGGTGGCGCCGATGCGGGCCGCCGCCGTCATATCGGCGCGATGGCGGATACCGCCTGCGCCGATCACGTCAGTGTGCGCTGGCGCGTTTGCGCGGATGTGCCCGAAGGTGGTCAGGTCGGGTCCCTCGTAGCTGCCCACCTGATCGAGCGTCATCGCGATCACGCGGCGGGGCCACCATGACGATGTGCGCTCGAGTGCGGGGGCGGCGAGCAGCAACTGGCCGGCCCGATGGTCGAGCGAAAGGATCGGCGAGAGCCCGGCAGTTTCGGCTGCGTGAAGCGCGTTGATGTCGTGCAGCGATTCGGTGCCGAACACCGGCACGAGGGTCGCGAGATCGTGGGGAGCAGGGCAGCCGCTGTTTGAGCCGATCCTGTCGATATGGTCGAACAGCGAGCGCATCGATGCATAGTCGGCATAGCCTGCATCGAGCCAGATGTCGGTGCCGGGCAGGGCGGCACGCAGCGCAGCGAGCGTTTCGGCATGAGCGCCGCGCTGAAGGATTGCGCCGAGGTCGGCGATATAGAGCGTGCGCGCGCCGCTTGCTGCAAGCAGCGCACGAGCGATGTGAAGCGGCTCGGCGGTAGTGGCAAGCGACGACTGGATGGGCAGATAAGCCGTCCGCTCGCCGCGTACCGCGCGCACGACGTGGCCGTCGAGCAGATCGAGAACCGGTATCACCTGCATAGGGGCGCGTTCCTTTGACCAAGATCTTTGTCTACGAGTATCTCACTGGCGGCGGCATCGATCCGGCGCTGGCCGGCGCGGGCAGTCTGGCCGACCTGAGCGCGCTGATCGTCGAAGGCCGGCTGATGCGCGACGCGCTGGTCGCGGATTTGCGTGAACTCGACGGTATTCACGTGACGTTCGCGAGTTCCCGCTTCGAGACGATCGACCCGGCGCTGGCCCATTGTATGGCCGCGCCGGGCGAATCGATGACGGCTTTTGTCGCACGGGCGGCGCGCGAACACGACTACGCGTGGATCATCGCGCCGGAATGCGACGGTTTGCTGCTGCACCTGTACGACGCGGTCGGCGCGGCTCGCTGGCTCGGCTGCGCGAAAGAGGCGATTCGCGTGGCATCGAGCAAGAGCGCCACCGCGGCGTGCCTTGTGGCGCACGGCATCGCCACGACCCCCGCCCTCGAACCCGGGCATCCGGACGACCGCTGGGGCACCCGCCGTTGGGTCGTGAAACCGGACGATGGTGCGGGCGGTCTCGACACTTTCGTTTTCGACCGCTTCACCGATGCCTGTGCCGAATACGACGCGCGCGCTGCCGCGGCGCGCAATCCGGTGCTGCAGGAGTGGATCGACGGCGAGCCGCTCAGCCTCTCGCTCGTCTGTCATGGCGACCGTGTCGAACTCGTCAGCATCAACCGGCAACAGATCGGTTTGCGCGGCCGCGAAGCACCGGGGCGGCAACCGGAGATCGTCGAATTCGACGGCGTGACGGTCAATCAGATCGATCTGCCCGGCGACCGGGGCCGCATGCTCGGCGCGCTTGCGCAGCGGGTGGCCATGGCGATGCCGGGCTTGCGCGGTTTCGTCGGGATCGATGTGGTGTGGCATCCGGTGCGCGGGCCGGTCGTGATCGAGGTCAATCCGCGTCTCACCGTCGCGTATGCGGGGTTGTCCGCGGCACTTGGCGGCAATCTCGCGCATGCGTTGCTGGCCGCGCATGGGGTGCGTGTTGAACGACCCCCGGCGGCATGCTCATACGAGCCGCAGCCCGTGTGTGGGGTGCAGCCGTGAGCGCGGCGCAGGTCAGCCGTCAGGCAACCCATGCGGCCGCGGGTGACGCTGCGGTTTTCGGCTGGGACGTCGGCGGCGCGCATGTGAAGGTGTCGATGGCCGATGCCGGCGGCACCGTGCTCGATGTCGCGCAATGGGCGTGTCCGCTCTGGCAGGGACTCGAACATCTGGAGCGGACGATCGACCTCGTATTCGAGCGCTGGCCGGCCGCGAAGACACCCGCCGCGCAGCACGCGGTGACGATGACAGGCGAGATGGTCGACCTGTTCGCGGACCGCGCGGAAGGCGTGCGGGCGATCGCCGGCACGCTCGCGCAGCGGCTCGGGCCGCAGGTGCGTTCGCGGTTGCGTTCGCGGTTGCGTTCGCAGTTGCGTTCGCAGTTGCGTTTCTACGCAGGCGACGCCGGCTGGCTCACGTCGCAGGCATGCGCGGCTAACTGGCGCCACGTCGCCTCGGCGAACTGGCTCGCCACCGCGCGCTGGGTCGCCACCCGCACAGCCGACGCGTTGCTCATCGATATCGGCAGCACGACCACCGACATCATCCCGATCGAAGGCGGACGCGCCGTCGCGCGCGCCACGACCGATGCCGGGCGGCTCGCCACCGGCGAGCTGGTGTACCAGGGCGTCGTGCGCACGCCGTTGTGCGGTATTGCGCAGCGCATCGAATTCGCCGGCGCGGCGGTCAACGTCATGAACGAATGGTTTGCGACGACAGCCGACGTCTATCGGCTGACCGGTGAACTGGAGCCGCAATACGATCTGTATCCGAGCGCCGACCAGGGGCCGAAGACGCAAGCCGCGAGCCGTGCGCGGCTCGCGCGCATGATCGGCCGGGATGCCTGCGAAGCGAACGCTGCCGAATGGCGCGGGTTCGCGCAGCGCTGGCGCGATCTTCAGTTGCGCGAGATCGGCGTCAATCTGGCACGGGTGACGGCGGCGCATCCGGGCCTGGCCTCCGCGCCGCTGGTGGGCGCGGGGTGCGGGCGATTCCTCGCGGCGGCGCTGGCGCGCGAGGAGGCGCGCGGCTACATCGATTTCGGCGCGCTGGCGGGGGTGCCGGATTTCTGTTCGGAATGGGCCGCAACTTGCGCGCCGAGTGTGGCGGTCGCGCTGCTCGCGGCGGCTCAGGATCAGGACGCTGGCAATGACAGGCGTAACGCGGTGTCGCGCGCGGCTTGATGCGCGCTGCGCGGTTGCGCCCAAGGCAGAAAGACGCGGTCGGGCATGATAGAGCAGGCAAACGGGCAGGCAAGCGGGCAGGCAAGCGGGCACGCAAGCGGGCACGCAAGCGGGTACACAAACGGGCACGCAAACGGGCACGCAAACGCAGTTAATCGGAAACGAGGACAACGGTCATGTGGGTGGTCAAGATCGGGGGCAGCCTGAGTCACGAGCCGATGCTGCGCCACTGGCTCACCGAGCTATGCGAAGTGGGGGGCGGGCGCGTCGTCATCGTGCCGGGCGGCGGCGATTTCGCCGACAAGGTGCGGCAATACCAGAGCGAGTGGCGTTTTGACGATCTCGCGGCGCACAACATGTGTCTGCTCGCCATGACGCAGTACGCGATCCTGATGCAAGGTGTGCTGCCCGAACTCGTGCTCGCGTCGAGCGAGGCGAAGATTCGCCGGGCGCTGCGCGACGGCCATGTCGCCGTCTGGGTGCCGACCGCGCTGATGCGCGATACGCCCGATGCGATGAGCAACTGGGACACGACCTCCGACAGCCTCGCCGCGTGGCTATCGACGATGCTCAACGCCGAGCGGCTGATCGTGGTGAAATCGTGCCCCATCGCCGAGGACGAGCGGCTCGAAACGCTGGCGGCGACGGGTGTCGTCGACCGCCGTTTCGTCGACTACGTGAACGACGCCAATTATGTCGTCGAGTTGTTCAACAAGGACAATGTCGCGTTGATGCGCGACCGGCTGCTGAACATGCCGGTCATCTAGCGTTTCTTCGCATGGCCGGCGAAACGCCGGTCACGCACAGGAAAGTTTATAGACGTGCGGCGCCTGAGGTCATTGAGTCCGATGCGGCGCCGGTCTGGCCGATATCGCTGCTTGCACGATGCAGCGCGCTGGCCCATTGCGCGACGCGTTGCGGATCGAGCCGCGAGCGGCGTCCATCGACACACAACGCGGTGCGAAAGCCCGCGACATCCGGCGCGAGCGCCCGGATCTGCGCGAGCTGCGCCCAACCGAGCGAACCGGCGATGCCGCTCATGGCGCCATGCTCACGGGTGAGCCGCAGCCATTGCGCGAGCGTGTCGCTATCCACGTGGTCGAACAGCGTGCTGCCGTCCTTGCCGGCGGTGTCGAACATCACGCCTGCAAAACCGAGGGTGGCGGCATAGGCGACCAGTTCGCCGTCCATGCCGCCGTCGCACAGCAGCACGGGCACCACCGCGGCCGGCAGATTGGCCAGCTGTTCGAGACAACGCCGCGCAGCCGGTCCGGGCGTCACGCCGACTTTCACGTAATCGATGCCCGCGTCGCTCACCTCGATGACGCGTGCGGCGATCTCGTCGAGTGCGTCCGACGGCACGTCGCCGATCGTCGCGCTGATCGGTTTGACAGGGTAGCGGGCGCGCAACTGCCGCGCGATATTCGTCATGTCACCGATCGACAAGCCGCCGAGCGCACCGGCATTCGGCTCTTTCAGGTCGATCAGTTCGGCGCCGGCCTGGGCGGCGTCGAACGCCTCGTCGTCCGAGCGGACGCTCGCGAGCAATGCAGTCATCGATGTTCTCCGAAAAGACTAAAAAGGCTAGTGGGACATACGTTCGGCGGACGGACCGCCGGAAGATTCGAGGCTCGCGCGGTGCCGCGCGATCGCCGAGGTCAGCCAGCCCCAGGCGGTGCGCTCGGCATCGCCCGCGGTTTTGTCGATGGCGATCTGCAGGTAGGCCATCTCGCGGTCGACCTTGTCGGCCGGCAGCATGAAGAGCCGGCTCACGAGAATCGCGCCTTCCACCACCGCCGCCTGGGCGCGGTTGAAACCGGCGAACGGCGCATGATTTTCGCGGTGCACGCATTTCATGCGCAGCACCGGGCGCTCCTTGTCGTCGCGCAACGCGTCGAGTTCGAGTTCGGCGTGCGCGAGCGACCCGGCGAGCCTGACACTCGCAACCTGGCTGGCGGCGACAGTGGGCCAATCGGACGCGCAGTGCGTGACGCAGCCCGCAAAGATACGGACGTCCGTGGTGAAGTTCAGAACCGCCGCGCGCGACGCGACGATGTTGTCCAGCGTCACCGAAGGACGAAACGGGGAGAGGATGACAAAGTCGCCCTCGTAACGAGCCCCCATCGGCGCTATATGGGGGCGGCCATCGCACGCTGCCGTGGTGACGATCGTTTCGTGGATCATGGATGGGAGCGTGTGTTCTGGCAGCGCCGAAGGGCCGGCCGATCTGGCCAGTCAATAACACGATCCGCACAAGGGCCGCGTCTTGCGGCCCGTGCGGGCTTAACGCGTCGCGATATACATCGTGACTTCAAAACCAAAACGCATATCGGTGTAACTCGGAGTCGTCCATTGCATAGGTGCTTCCTCCATGTGGTTGAAACAGCGTTGCGCCGTCGGCCCGGCGTCATGCCGGGGTTCATTGGCGTACGTCATCATGCAAGCTCCATGCCGAGGACCGGGTTGCAACGCGTGTGCGGCATGCCGTCGCGCAGCAATGCAGCGTCCGCCTAATTGCACCGCAGCAGCCGCGCTGCGAGCGGCGCTATGTCAAGCCTCGCGCAGTGTCCCGATACCGCAGCAAAGTGTTCCCAAAGTGTTCCATTACGGTCTGAAGGTTTTTGTCCTCCTGTCACACGCTCCTTGCCATCGTCGCGCAAGACATCGTTCGGCGCTGATCGTGCATGGCCTGAAAACGCGCCTCGCAATATGCGATCGATAACGGATCGGTTAAGTCTGCCAAATAAAATCGTGAATTCCCAATGATCGCCTCCTTGCCTACAGTGCAACTCAAGCGCTTCGTTCTTCCGGCAGCGCGCTTGCCACAATCGAGGATACGTCATGAACGATTTCAGTCAACCGGTGATCGCGCCAGCACGTGATTCGCACAACCCGGGCAGTCCGCGCACGCCGCGCGAGCGGTACGCGGCTGGCGTCATGAAATACCGCGAGATGGGTTACTGGCAGCCGGATTACACGCCGAAAGATACCGACGTCATCGCGCTCTTTCGCATCACGCCGCAACCCGGCGTCGATCCCGAAGAAGCGGCGGCGGCCGTGGCCGGCGAATCGTCGACCGCGACGTGGACGGTGGTGTGGACCGACCGCCTGAGCGCGTGCGACATGTATCGCGCGAAGGCTTACCGCGTCGAGCCGGTGCCGGCCTCGCGCGACGATGAGCCGCAGTACTTCGCGTATATCGCCTATGAGCTCGATCTGTTCGAAGAGGGCTCGGTCGCCAATCTGACGGCGTCGATCATCGGCAACGTATTCGGCTTCAAGCCGCTCAAGGCGTTGCGTCTCGAAGACATGCGCATACCCGTTGCCTATCTGAAGACCTTCCAGGGGCCGCCGACCGGCATCGTCGTCGAGCGCGAGCGGCTCGACAAATATGGGCGCCCGTTGCTCGGCGCGACGGTCAAGCCGAAGCTCGGTTTGTCGGGTAAGAACTATGGGCGGGTCGTGTACGAAGGGCTCCGGGGCGGACTGGATTTTCTGAAGGACGACGAGAACATCAACTCGCAGGCCTTCATGCACTGGCGCGACCGCTTCCTGTTTTCGATGGAGGCGGTGAATCGCGCGCAGGCGGAAACGGGGGAGGTCAAGGGTCACTACCTGAACGTGACGGCCGGCACCATGGAGGACATGTATGAGCGGGCCGAATTCGCGAAGGAGCTGGGTTCATGCATTGTGATGATCGACCTTGTGATCGGCTGGACCGCGATTCAATCGATGTCGCGCTGGGCGCGCAGGAACGACATGATTCTGCATCTGCATCGCGCGGGACACAGCACTTACACACGGCAGCGTAATCACGGCATTTCGTTCCGGGTGATCGCCAAGTGGTTGCGCATGGCGGGCGTCGATCATGCGCACGCTGGCACGGCGGTCGGCAAACTCGAAGGCGATCCATTGTCGGTGCAGGGTTATTACAACGTGTGCCGTGACGCACATAACGAAGTCGACCTGTCGCGCGGCGTCTTCTTCGATCAGCCGTGGGCCGGCTTGCGCAAGGTGATGCCGGTGGCCTCGGGGGGCATTCACGCGGGACAGATGCATCAGCTGCTGGATCTCTTCGGCGACGACGCAATCCTGCAGTTCGGCGGCGGCACGATCGGCCATCCGGCCGGGATTCAGGCGGGTGCGGTGGCGAACCGCGTCGCGCTCGAAGCGATCGTGAAGGCGCGCAACGAGGGCCGCGACATCGTTCATGAAGGACCGGAACTCCTCGAAGCCGCGGCGCGCTGGTGTACGCCGCTCAAGCAGGCGCTCGATACGTGGCGGGATGTGACCTTCAACTACGCATCGACCGATACGCCCGACTTTGCCGCGACGCCGACGGCGGCGTGACAGGCGGCATTTGCCGAATATTCAGGTGGGCCCGATAGCAGTGCCGCCGCACTGCGCTGGAAACTGTTGGCGCCGTTCGGATCGTCACATCAATCAACGAGGTTCGTCATGCGCATTACACAAGGAACGTTTTCCTTCTTGCCGGAGTTGACCGACGAGGAGATCGGCTTGCAGATCGACTACGCGCTGCGCCAGGGCTGGGCCTGTTCGGTCGAGTTCACGGACGACCCGCATCCGCGCAACACCTATTGGGAGATGTGGGGCTTGCCGATGTTCGATCTGCACGATGCGGCCGGTGTGCTGCAGGAAGTGACGGCATGCCGCGCGGCGCGGCCGCAGTACTACATCAAGGTCAATGCCTTCGATTCGGTACGCGGTTTCGAGACCATGCGCCTGTCGTTCATCGTCAACCGGCCGGATGACGAGCCGGGCTTCCGTCTCACGCGGCAGGACGCGCAGGGGCGGGTACAGCGCTACGGCCTGTCGAGCTATGCGGGCGACCGGCCGGCGGGTGAGCGGTACGGCCCGGCACGCTAATTGATACGAGGGACGTTCCACGAACCGCGACAAGGAGGGGCCATGACCGACGCTGCCGCAGTGGACACAAACGTGGACACCAATGCGCTGCCCATCGCGCGAGCCGGTGTGCCGGGCTTGCGTCATGAAGCGCCGCATGTCGATCTTGCCGCGCTGTATCGCGACTCCGGCATCGGCGACGTGCTCGCGGAACTTGACCGCGATCTGGTCGGGTTAGCACCGGTAAAGACCCGCATTCGCGAGGTCGCGGCTCATCTGCTGGTCGAGCGCGCGCGCGATGCGCTCGGTCTCGCGGGCGGCGCGCCGACCTTGCATATGTGCTTCTCCGGCAATCCCGGCACCGGCAAAACCACCGTTGCGCTGCGCATGGCCGAAGTGCTGCACCGGCTCGGCTACATTCGCCGCAACCATCTGGTGTCGGTGACGCGCGACGACCTGGTCGGGCAGTACATCGGCCATACCGCGCCGAAAACGCGCGACGTGTTGAAGCGCGCGATGGGCGGCGTGCTGTTCATCGACGAAGCGTATTACCTGTACCGCCCGGAAAATGAGCGCGACTACGGGCAGGAAGCGATCGAAATCCTGTTGCAGACGATGGAGAACCAGCGCGGCGATCTGGTGGTGATTCTGGCCGGTTACGCAGCGCGCATGGAAGTCTTCTTCGAGAGCAATCCGGGTTTTCGTTCGCGGATTGCCCATCACATCACATTTCCCGACTACGACGAAGCGGCGCTGCTCGACATCGCCGAGCGGATGCTCGCGACGCTGCACTACCGCTTCGACGCCGACTCGCGGCGCGCTTTCGCAGACTATCTCGCGCTACGCATCCGTCAGCCGAATTTCGCCAACGCCCGCTCCGTGCGCAATGCGCTCGATCGCGCGCGGCTGCGCCAGGCCAACCGCCTGTTCGCTACCGCGATGCATGGCGGCGCGCCGATCGATGCCGCCGCGCTCACGTTGATTGCCGCCGCCGACGTTCGTGCAAGCCGCGTGTTCGACGAGCGACTCGTCGCGACGGATGCAGCGTCTGCGTCCCCCCATGCACCGCGCGCCATCCAGGCGCCGCCAGGCTGAACTACAACAATCCTTCAGGAGAGCGCCATGCAAGACGGACGTACGACCCTTTCGAAGTTCCTGATCGACACGCTCGACCGCCAGCCGTCTTCTGTCGGCACGGCGGGGACAGCAGGGCTCCCGGCGCTGCTGATCGACGTGGCCGCCGCGATCAAGTCGATCTCGGCGATGCTCACCAAAGGCGCGCTCGGCGGCAACTACGGCTCGGCGCAGAGCATCAACACGCACGGCGAGGAACAGAAGAAGCTCGATGTCGCGACCAACGAGATCTTCGTGCAGCAGTGCGAGTGGGACGGGTTGCTCGCCGCGATGGCGTCCGAGGAGATGGAGACCGTTTACCCGATTCCGCCGGGCTATCCGCGCGGCGACTATCTGCTTGCATTCGATCCGCTCGACGGCTCGTCGAACATCGACGTCAACGGCGTGGTGGGTTCGATTTTCTCGGTGCTGCGCAATAACGGCGATTCACAGGAGCCGGTCGGCGAGGCCGCGTTCCTGCGGCCGGGCTGCGAGCAGCTCGCGGCGGGCTACGCGGTCTACGGTCCATCGACGATGCTCGTACTGTCGGTCGGCAACGGCACGCATGGCTTTACGCTCGAACGCGACATCGGCAATTTCGTGCTCACGCATTCGAATATCCGCATTCCGGAAGACACCGTCGAATTTGCGATCAACGCGTCGAACGAGCGTTTCTGGGAGCCGCCGGTGCGCCGCTATGTGCAGGAGTGCAAGGACGGCCGCAGCGGCTGCCGAGCAAGCGACTTCAACATGCGCTGGATAGCGTCGATGGTCGCCGAGGTGCATCGCATCCTGATGCGCGGCGGTGTGTTCATGTATCCGCGCGACTCGAAGACGCCGGCCATGGAGGGGCGTTTGCGCCTGCTGTACGAAGCGAATCCGATGAGCTTTCTGATCGAACAGGCAGGCGGCCTCTCGATCACCGGCCGCGAGCGAATTCTCGATGTATGTCCGCGCACGCTGCATGGGCGCGTGCCGGTGATTCTCGGCTCGAAGCACGAGGTGGAGCGCATCGGCCGCTATCACGGCGAATACGACCGCGGCGAGGACAAGCCCTTCACGTCGCCGCTCTTTAGCCGGCGTTCGCTGTTCCTGCCTGACTTCACGGCGTAGCAGCAGGGCAGCCCAAACAGAAGCCGAGCGGAACATCACTATCCGGAGACAAGCGCATGTCAATCAAACACCCGATCATCGCGGTGACCGGTTCGAGCGGCGCCGGCACCACGACCGTCATGAAAAGCTTCACCCATATCTTCAGACGCGAAAAGATCAACGCACAGATCGTCGAAGGTGACGCATTTCATCGTTACGACCGCAACGGGATGCGTGAGGCGATGAAGCAGCACGAGCGCGATGGCGCACCGAACTTCAGCCATTTCGGACCGGAGGCGAATCTCCTTGAAGAACTCGAGGCACTGTTCGCCACTTATGGCGAAAACGGCACCGGGCAGTTGCGCCACTATGTTCACGACGAGGCCGAAACGCGGCTCTACAAGCAGGATGCCGGGACCTTCATGCCGTGGGAGGACGTCGTACCCGGCACCGATTTGATGTTCTACGAGGGACTGCACGGCGCGGCGGTCACCGACAGGATCGACATCGCCCGGCACGCGGATCTGTTGATCGGTGTCGTGCCGATCATCAACCTCGAGTGGATTCAGAAGCTGCATCGCGACCAGACGATGCGCGGCTATTCGCACGAAGCGGTGGTCGACACGATTCTGCGGCGCATGCCTGACTACGTGAATTACATCTGCCCGCAGTTCTCGCGCACCCATGTGAACTTCCAGCGCGTACCGACCGTGGATACGTCGAATCCGTTCATCGCCCGCGAGATTCCCCAGCCGGACGAGAGCTTCGTCGTGATCCGCTTCGCGCGGCCGAAGGGGATCGACTTCCAGTATCTGCTGACGATGCTGCACGACTCGTTCATGTCGCGCCCGAATGTGATCGTGGTGCCTGGCGGCAAGATGGGTCTCGCGATGCAGCTGATTTTCACGCCGATGATTCTTCAGCTGATCGACCGGCGGGCGCGGGCCTGAGCGAGAGGCTACAGGCGGAACAGGTTTTGTTCATCTCGAACAGGGAGAGCTTCAATGAGTGCCGTCGCAGAATCTGTTGCCACACCCGCGACACGGCTGATGGCCGACGCGCTGCGCATGCTCGCGATCGATGCGGTCGAAGCAGCGAAGTCCGGTCATCCGGGTATGCCGCTCGGGATGGCCGAGATTGCCGTCGCGCTGTGGGACCGGCATCTGAAACACAATCCGCGCAATCCGGCGTGGCCTGACCGCGACCGCTTCGTGCTGTCGAACGGGCACGGCTCCATGCTGTTGTACGGGTTGCTGCATCTGAGCGGCTACGACCTGCCGATCGACGAGCTGAAGCGCTTTCGCCAGTTGCATAGCAAGACGCCGGGGCACCCTGAGGTGGGCGTCACACCGGGCGTTGAAACGACCACTGGCCCGCTCGGACAGGGTCTCGCGAACGCAGTCGGCATGGCGCTTGCCGAGGCGCTGCTCGCGCGTGAGTTCAATCGGCCGGGCCACGCGATCGTCGATCACCGCACCTACGTGTTCGCGGGTGACGGCTGCCTGATGGAAGGCATCTCGCACGAGGCCGCGTCGCTCGCGGGCACGCTGAAGCTCGACAAGCTGACGGTGCTTTACGACGACAACGGCATTTCGATCGACGGCCACGTCGCGCAGTGGTTCAGCGACGACACGCCGGCGCGCTTTGCCGCGTATGGCTGGCACGTGGTGCGCGAAGTGGACGGACACGACGTCGACGCAGTCGATCGCGCGTTGAGAGGCGCTCGCGCGGCGGGCCGGCCGACCCTGATCTGCTGCCGGACGGTGATCGGCAACGGTTCTCCGTCGAAGGCCGGCACGCACGATGTGCACGGCGCGCCGCTCGGCGCGGACGAGGTCGCGGCAACGCGCCGCGCGCTCGGCTGGCCGCATCCGCCATTCGCCGTGCCGGGCGAGGTCCGTACGCGCTGGGACGCAAGCGAGCGTGGCGTGGCCGCCGAAGCCGACTGGACCAGCCGCTTCGAAGCCTATCGCAAGCACTATCCGCGCGATGCCGTCGAGTTCGAACGCAGAATGCAAGGCAGGCTGCCCATGGATTGGCGCGATGCGGTCCGCGCGATGGTGCGCGACGCGGACTGCGCGGCCGAATCGATTGCGACTCGCAAGGCCTCGCAGCAAGCGATCGGCGTGCTTGCGCGCACCTTGCCGGAGTTGCTGGGCGGCTCCGCTGATCTGACGGGTTCGAATCTCACGAACTGGAAGACCGCGGTCGACGTCCACGCCGACGATGCCGGCCTGCAAGGCGGCAACTATCTGCACTACGGTGTACGCGAGTTCGGCATGAGTGCGTTGATGAACGGGATCGCGCTGCATCGCGGCCACATTCCGTTCGGCGGCACGTTCCTGACGTTCTCCGACTACTCGCGCAACGCATTGCGCATGGCCGCGCTGATGAAGACCCGTTCGATCTTCGTGTTCACGCACGATTCGATCGGGCTGGGCGAAGACGGGCCGACACACCAGGCCGTCGAACATGCCGCGAGCCTCAGATTGATTCCCGGGCTCGACGTCTGGCGTCCGTGCGACACGGTTGAGACCGCGCAGGCGTGGGCGTATGCCGTTGAACGGGATGGACCGTCGTGCCTGTTGCTGAGCCGGCAGAATCTGCCGTTCGCCACCCGCGCCAGCGAACAGATCGACGCGATCGAGCAGGGCGGTTATGTGCTGCGCGACTGGTCAACCGGGTCGGCACCGGCAGCAGCGCGCGTCGTGCTGATCGCAACCGGCTCGGAACTCGCGCTTGCGCTCGATGCCGTGGCGCCGCTTGCCGAAGCCGGCATCGCCGCGCGCGTCGTCTCGATGCCGTCGACCAGCGTGTTCGACCGGCAGCCGCGCGCGTGGCGCGATGCGGTCTTGCCGCCGGGCGTGCCGCGTGTCGCGGTCGAAGCCGGTGTGAGCGCGTTCTGGCGGCAATACGTCGGGCTCGACGGCGCTGTGGTCGGCATCGATTCATTCGGCGAATCCGCACCCGCAGCGGCGCTGTTCGCGCATTTCAATCTGAGCGCGCAGGCGGTAGCGGACGAAGCCCGCCGCATCGTGCACGGCGCGCCGTGACCTGTTTCGATTCGATCTCGAGGAGTGTGCAATGGCCTTCATCGCACTGCGGCAACTATTGGACCACGCGGCCGAGCACGGCTACGGCGTGCCCGCGTTCAACGTCAACAACATGGAACAGATCCACGCGATCATGCAGGCCGCCGAGGCGACCGCGAGCCCGGTGATCCTGCAGGCGTCGGCGGGCGCGCGCAAATATGCGGGCGAACCCTATCTGCGGCATCTCGTGCTCGCCGCGCTCGAAGCACACCCGGACATCCCGCTCGTCCTGCACCAGGATCACGGCGCAAGCCCCGCGGTCTGCCAGCAAGCGATCCGTTCGGGTTTTACATCGGTGATGATGGACGGCTCGTTACTGCCGGACCAGAAGACGCCCGCCGCCTACGGGTACAACGTCGAGGTGAGCCGCCGGGTCGTCGAAGCCGCGCATGCAGTGGGCGTTTCGGTCGAAGGCGAGCTCGGTTGTCTCGGTTCGCTCGAGACCGGTACGGCGGGCGAGGAGGACGGCGTCGGCGCGCAAGGCAAGCTCTCGCGCGACGCTCTGCTCACCGATCCGCACGAGGCGCACAGCTTCGTCGAAGCCACCGGCGTCGATGCGCTCGCGATTGCGATCGGTACATCGCATGGTGCGTACAAGTTCAGCCGCCAGCCGACCGGCGATATTCTGGCGATCGACCGGATCGTCGACATTCATGAGCGGATTCCGAACACGCACCTCGTCATGCACGGCTCGTCATCGGTGCCGCAGGAATGGCTCGCGGTGATCCGCGAATATGGCGGCGAGATCCCCACGACCTACGGCGTGCCGGTCGAAGAAATCCGGCGCGGCATCGCCCACGGTGTGCGCAAGGTGAATATCGACACCGACATCCGGCTCGCGATGAGCGGGGCGATGCGCAAGTCGATGGCGAATGCGCGTTCGGAGTTCGATCCGCGTGCTGCATTGAAGGCTGCGACGGCGGCGGCGCGCGCCGTGTGTGTCGAGCGCTTCGAGGCATTCGGTTGCGCGGGGCAGGCACCGCGCATCAAACCGCTTCCGCTCGAGGCGATGGCGTGCCGCTACCACTGACCCACTGACCCACTGACCCGATCACGAGGAGACGGCCATGCGCGATTTCCTGATTGCTCCTTCGCTGCTGTCGGCGGACTTCGCTCGCCTCGCCGACGAGATTCGCGACGTGACGGCGGCGGGCGCGGACTGGATTCATCTGGATGTGATGGACCACCACTACGTGCCGAATCTCACGGTCGGACCGCTCGTGTGCGCGGCGATCCGGCCGCACACATCCGTGCCGATCGACGTGCATCTGATGACGATGCCCGTCGACCCGCTTGTCGTCAGCTTTGCCGAAGCGGGCGCGAATACGATCAGCTTTCATCCGGAGGCGTCGCTGCATGTGCACCGGACCATTGAACTCGTCAGGGCCAACGGCGCGCGCGCAGGACTGGCGCTCAATCCGGCCACGCCGCTCGCGGTGCTCGATCATGTGATGGAAATGCTCGACGTCGTGCTCGTGATGTCGGTCAATCCGGGTTTCGGCGGCCAGGCGTTCATTCCGGAAACGCTGGACAAACTGCGGACCTTGCGCCAGCGGGTCGACGCGACGATGCAACGTACCGGACGGCCGCTCCTCATCGAGGTCGATGGCGGCGTGAAGGCGTCGAACATCGCGGAGATCGCAGCGACGGGGGCCGACGTGTTCGTCGCCGGTTCGGCCGTGTTCGGTGCCGGCGACTACGTGCAGGCAATCGGCCGGATGCGCGACGAACTGGAACGCGTGAACGTCGACGCCAGCGCGTTGGCTGTGGCGCGCTGAAGCGGGCATGCGCGTCAGCGTTTCTTCATCGTCTCGCCGGGCGCGTGCCACGCCATGAGATCCTGTTCGGGCCGGTCGGCCGCGCAACCCCAGTCGAGCGGCTGGTCCTGATCGAAACGCTTGCCCAGGCGCCATGCAATCTCCGCGCGGGCGAGCTGGACGCCCATATAGAACGCGTGGCCGCCGTCGGCTTCGAGACCCAGTTGCGGAAAGAGCGCGAACGGGTCGTCCGCACGCCGATGTCCGTCGCGGTTGTAAACATGAATGCCGTCGGCGCCGATCTGGACGCGGAAATTCGGATCGCGCACGTCGCGGGCAAAATCGTCGATTTCCGCGGCGCTGTACGGAAACGGGCGTTTGGCGTGGACTGTGGCGAGATCGCTATTGATGCCTTTCGGCAGCACTTGCGCTTCACGTGCGGCGTGCATCACGCGGCGCGCGACATCGGCTTCACGCACGGCTCGCCGCGCATGCAGGCTCACCGACGTCGTGAGCACCGCGCTCACATGAAGCTCCGCTGCCATACCCAGCAGCACCGCGTTGATCCCGCTGGTATCTGCTTCGGTCAACTCGGTCACGTTGCCGATGCCCATCATGATGGCGATGTCCGGGTAACGTTCGCGCAACCGGACATAACGCGCAATCGATGCGGCGAGCCCGAACGGGATCGGATCGAGAATCGGGTCGGCGAGAAACGCGCGGCCGCGTGCGGACAGCAGGTCGATCGCCGTGTCGAGCGAGTCTGGATCGCGCGGTTCGCGCGCGACGAGGATGGGTGTCGACGGCACCTCGTCCGCAATCCAGAGCGTATCGAGGTTCAGGCTCATCAGGTAGTCAGCGCCCGCGCGGCCGCCGCGCAGCAACTCCTCGGTACGCATCGAGTCGACGCTCACACGGTAGCCTTCGGCCTTCAACAGACGAACCGCGTCTTCGAGATGCGGAAACGGCGTTTCGGGCAGGCAACCGATGTCGATCACGTCGGCGCCGTGATCCGCATACGCGCGCGCACGCGCGGCGATTCCGTCCAGATCGAGCCGCGGCGCATCGACGATCTCGGCGAAAATTTCGGTCTCGTAGCGCGTCAGATCGAACGGCTGGGCCTCGCGTCCGAAGAACTGCGGCAGATCCTTGACCTCTTCAGGGCCACGTTCGAACGGCACGCCGTAGTGCTCGCTCAACGCGTCGAGATCGCCACGACAGCGCCCGGGCACGATCACCCGCTGCGCGGCGAGCGGGGCGGGCACCCGGCGGTGGATCATGTCGGCGGTCATCAGCGCGGCAACCTGCAGGCCGATTTCACGGATCTCCCAACTGAACGGCGTCGGCGCCATGCTTTGGAGTACGCGCAGGAGACTCTTTTCGGCGAGCCGGCCAGTCAGGAAGACGATGTGGTCCATGCGAGATCGAGAGTCGACAAGCGTTCACCGAGCGCCGCTTTCAGTTCATCCAGCGAGCGGACGAGCGTCGTATATTCGAAGCGCGACAGGCGCTCAACGTTGTCGAGTTCGATCGCCCGTGGACGCAACTCGACCCATTCGTTCGGGCTTTGCGTGACCACGGTCGGTTCCGTGTCGCATGCAAAGACAATGCCTGGGATGCATTGCTTGCCGGCCTGCGCGAACATGTTGGTCGGCAGCGTATCGGAGATGCCGAACGCGCATTTGGCGACGGTGTTGCTGGTGGCGGGCGCGATCACGACCGTGTGATAGATGCCGTGGTAGAGCATGCCGACCGGCACGCCGCTCGCGCTGTTATCGCGAAACACGCGGAAGTGCTTGCGCAGCTTCGGCAGTGGCCAGCCGTAGAGCGGCAACACTTCCTGAGCGGCCGCCGAGAGGAAGAGGTCCGCGCGCGGCAACGCCAGCGCCAGCGCGATGGATTCTTCGATCAGGTGGCCGGAGCCGGTCATGCACCACGCAAAGCGCGCGTCGGGCTTGAAGTCGGCGAGATCGCGTGCGGGCGCCTGGGTCATGCGTCGGAAGCAGGCGATCCGTCGAGCAGTGCTCCGTCGGGCGGCACTCCGTCATGCGACAGCCGGATGTGCAGCCGGCGCATCTTCCGGTACAGCGTGTTGCGGCTGATACCGAGCGCCTTGGCGACATTGCTGACGTTCCAGCGGTGCTCGTCGAGCAGAGATAGTACGGTTTCGCGTTCTTTCAACTGGATCGCGTTGAGCGCGGAGAGGTCCGCATGATCGGCCGGATGCGGTTCGTGATCCGCCGCCGCGAGTCGCGCCGCGGCCGGCATATCCGCTTCCGGCGTGCCTTGTGTGATTTCGGCGGGCAGGTCCTCGCAGCGGATCGGCTGGCCGTCACAGAGCGCGATGGCCATTTGCAACACGTGCCGCAGTTGGCGGATGTTGCCAGGCCATGCATAGGTCAGCAGCGCGTGCTCGGCTTCCGGCGTCAGCTCGGGCGGATCGTCGTCGGTTTCGCTTTCGAGCAGATGATGGATCAGCGCGAGTTTGTCGACCCGCTCGCTGAGCGGCGGCAGATTCAGTTCGACGCCCTTGAGCCGGTAATACAGGTCCTCGCGGAACTGGCCGCCGTGCACGAGTTCGAGCAGATTGCGGTGGCTCGCGCTGATCAACTGAAAATTGACCTTGACGGTCGTTTCGGCGCCGAGCGGCGTGACCTCGTGTTCTTCGATGACACGCAAGAGCCGTGCTTGCAACGCCAGCGGCATGTCGCCGATTTCATCCAGAAAGAGCGTTCCGCCATTGGCCTGCACGATCTTGCCGCGCCGTCCTTCGCGTTGCGCGCCGGTGAACGCGCCTGCACGATAGCCGAATAGTTCGCTTTCGATCAGGTTCTCCGGCAGCGACGCGCAATTCACCGGCACGAACGGGCCGGCGGCGTGCGGGCTGATGCTATGCAGCGCCTGCGCGAAGACTTCTTTACCTGTGCCCGTTTGGCCCCTGAGCACGACCGGAATCTTGCGCTGAATCACGCGCGCGGCCAGCTGGATTTGCGAGGCCATGCGCGGGTCGCCGAATTCCAGATGTGCGATCTCGTCGAGCCGGGCCGGCGGCGGCCGCTTTTCAGGCGCGCTGCCGCGCGCGACGGGGCTGGCCACGGCCACTCGTGTGCCGCGCCCCGCGCTGTTCTGCGGAGTCTGCGCGACGAGAAAGAAACGGTTGGTCGCGTTCGCGCTATAGACGGTGACCGGATGGAACGACCCGCGTATGCTGCGCGCGATCATGTCTTCGAGCGATGCGTTGAAGGCCTCTTCGATGCGCCGGCCGCGCAGTTCGCCCAGCGTGCGGAAGCCGAGCTGGAACAGGGCGCTGCGGTTCGCGGCGAGCACCGTGCTGTCGTCCGCGACCGCGAGCTTGCCGCCGTGCAGCGTGCCGACGAATTCCGGGCGGCTATGGAAATGGATCATGTTCGCATGCCGGTAACGCGAGTCCAGCAAGCGGTTCTCGATCATCTGCCGCGACATCCCGACAAGCACGAGCGAGTGCTGCTGCAACAGCTTCGAGCGGCTCGTGACATCCAGCACGCCGGCAATCTCGCCGCTATCGTCGAAGATCGGCGCGGCCGAGCAGGTGAGGGACGTATAGCGCGGATAGAAATGCTCATGCTGGCACACGGCAATGCAGTCGCGTTCGGCCAGACACGTGCCCATGCCGTTCGTCCCCGCCTCGCGTTCGCTCCACAAGGCGCCGACGCGAAAGCCGTCCGACGCGACCGCTTCGGCAAAGGGCACCGACGAAACCTGATGGACGATCGCGCCGCCCGCGTCGACGAGGACAACCGCGAGTTCGGGATCGGCCAGCTGCTGGTAAAGCGTGGTCATCTCCAGCCTGGAGCACGCGATCAGATCGCCCATGGCCTCGCGGCGCGCGCTGAGTTCGTAGTCCGTGAGGACGGGTGGCGTGACAAAGCGTGAAGGGTCCAGCTGAAACTCGTTCATGCAGCGCGCCCACGATTGAGCGACGGATTCGCTCGTCGGACGCGTGGCCAATTGATGATTGACGACGTTCAGAACTTCTCGGACGTGCAGATTGCTGTCAGCGAGCAACGACATGAGGTTTGTCTCCGTTGCGTCAATTCGGGGGCGCTGCGTGTGCGCTACCACGCGTGCCGCGAGTGCCGCTTTATCGATACTGTCCTCCCCTGGCGCTGCGGGTTCTGGCGTCCGCATGCGCAACGAGCAACCGACCCCGCTATCGGGCGATGGCTTAGAACTCTACGCCCGATGGCGTTCCTGTTCAATAAGAAGTCGCATTGCAGCTACTTGGCGCGCCCGATTTTTGCTTTTATCCGTGCAGGGCATTGCTGAAACCCTTTTCTGAAGCCGAACGCGAAAAGATTGTTGCAGGTTCGGCGCAGACTGCTTCGCTTCCTGTTCGAACTGTCCTGCCATCCTGTCCCGTTACACCCGCATGACATCTGCGTGACGCCTAAAACCATTTGCCGCGCTGCGGCGGAGCACACCATGGACCGTATCGATACCGTTCGCCTTGCCCGTTTCTCCGCTGCCTGCGCCGATGCCGGCGTATCAGGCGCAACCGCGCGGTTCGACGCGCCCTGCGCCGGCGCATTGTCTGAGCGGATGGACATTGTGTTCATCGAGAACTTCGTCGGCCAGACGATCATCGGCATCGACAGCAGCGAACAACATGTCGTGCAGCCGGTGCGCATGAACCTCGCAATCGGCGTGCCGTCGATTCGTGCCTGCACGACCGATCGCATCGAAGATACGATCAATTATGCGGCGGTGCGCAGCGCGCTGCATGCGCTCCTCGCGTCGCATGGCGTACGCCTGCTCGAAGCGCTTGCCGAGGCGGTCGCGCGATTGCTGATTGCCGACTTCGGCGCTTACTGGGTACGCGTATCGCTCGCCAAGCCCGCGAAGTTCGACGACGTAACAGCCGTCGGCGTGCAGCTCGAGCGGCAGCGCAGCGACATAACCCGGGCGGCCGCCGGGCCTGTCGGTTACGCGGCGCTCGGGGCAGGGCTGATTCCGAACTGAGCCCATTGCTGCACGGCGCGGGCGTAAGCGCGTCGCCGTTGCAGGCGCCGCGCGCTGCGTCACTTCGAGGACGCGGTCTTCTCAGGACCCAACCCGCAACGTCGGTATGCATCGGCCTGCAGCGTACGGAATTTCTTCGTCTGCGCTTTCGCCTGGTCGACACGAAACTCCGAACCGCCTTCGCCGCCCAGTGTCGCGTACTTCGAGAATGTCGACTGATCGACGAACTCGTCGTACGGCAGCGCCGTGGCCATCCTGTCGATCACGCACGAACATTTATAAACGTTCACGAAGTCGTGGCCGTTGTCGTCCATGCAACCCAGCACATATTCGACGCGACCCTGCGTCGGGTAGTTATAGCCTCCAGCCGGGGCCGATGCCTTTGGCGCATCGCCGTCCGCCCAGGCGAGCGGTCCCGCGAGCGCGATGCAGGCACAGGCCGCCAGCGCACGACATCGTATGGTCATCTCATGCCTCTATGAGCGCGTTCGCGGTCTTGCGAAGGCCCGCGCTGCGGGCCCTCGTCGTATGCGCGCGAATCCGCGCATTATCAGTTAGGCGCAAACGGATGCGCGACGCTGCTCTTTTTCGCCACCACCTCCGCTGCGCTCGGTTCGCCATTGACGGCGCGCTTGAGCGCCTCGCGCGTCGCCTGGTAGTTGAACTGCTGGATCTTCTTGTCGTCCTCCGCCTGCCAGTGAATGAAGACGCCGACGCACAGGAACAGATCGTCTGCCTCGTCCTTCGGGATCGTGCCGTCTTCGACGCTGTCCGCGACAGCGAGCGCAACGGCATGCTGAGCGGGGCCGAACATCTGCACGGCCTGCCTGGCGCCCTTAATCGTCACCTTGTTGAACAGGATCGTGTTCGGTTTGGTGAGCAGGTTCGGCGCGACGACGGCGAGCAGCGATGTGAAGCCATCCTTATTGTTGGTCAGCGCGTTGCAGAACGCGGTTTCTGCAGCCGAACCTCGCGGTCCGATCAGCAAGTCGATATGGGCGACCTCGTTGCCGTCGCCGATGAGCGACTCTCCTATCAGGACGCGATTGATCTTGGCCATTCTGTTCCTCCGATGAGTGGGGTAGGGGCTTGCTGACTAGCCGCCGGTGGCGATCCTGGCCCGCGATCGCACAACGGCGTATTGATGCACGGTGGCATTAACTAACAGGTTCCGTGCCAGCGCGGGGTCCTTGCGGCTGGACCACGCCGCAACGGCCGGGTTCGAGGCAGCCGGCGACGAACAGCGTGGCCACCGTCAGGTCCGCGCTGGTGCCGGGGTTGATTCCGCGCGCCTTCAGTTCGGCGTCCCATATATCGAGTGAATCGCGTGGCTGAGCCGCCGGTTCGTATCGTGGTTCGGCGAGCGTTTGCCGCCATTGCGCGTGCCGTTCGCGTGCCGCGAGCGTGACACTCTGCGCCAGTGCCAGGCCTTGCTTGCGCACAATGTGAGAGTCGGGCCCGCCGCCGAGGAAGGTGAGGAATACGTTGAGCGCGGCGATCCGCGGCTGATCGGCCGGCGCCTCCCGGAAAGCGGCAAGGCCGGTCTCGAAGATGTCCGGAAAGCCGTTCGCGTATTGGCGGGCGATACTGTCGCGCTCGCTCGCGAGCCGCATCGCGTCGCGCAAGCCGACGGTGGGCGGTGCGTGGACCGATTGCTCGGGCGTCTCGCCGAGGCCGCCGGGATTGGCGAGCGCGATGGCGCGGTAGGCGAGGCGCGCGTCGTCGACGTCGAGCCGCGCGAGCACGCGCTCGGTCGCCTCGCGCCAGTGTGCCGCCGAAAGCGGGCGCGCGGTTTCCTCCAATGCTGCGGCGAGCGGTGCGACGAGCAGCACGATGCCGAGGTTCGTGTTGCAGCCGACCGCATTGTGCGTGCGGGTGAGCGCATCGAGAACGCGCAGGCCGACCGGCGCGCCGCGCGTGAGGAGCGCGTCGGCAGCAACCTCTGCGCTGGCGATGAACTGCGCCGCGCGCATCCCGTGTCCGGCGCTTTGCACGCTGACGTTGCCTGGCTTGGGTGTTTCGACATCGAGCCGGCACGCAGCGAGGAACGCCGCGCGGACGCGCTCGGACGGGATCGCGTAAAGCGGCTCAGGCATGGCGTGCCGGCAGTGCCGCGACGGCGGGCTCGCCTGCCTGCGCCACTGTGCGCCGCTGCGCGGCCAGCTTGCGGTCGAGCAGGTCGTCGGCGAGCGCCGCCGCGAGGTCGACCGAAGCGACCGACTGCAAGCCGCGCCATGCTGCCACGCCGTTGACTTCGAGCACGAGCGGCCGGGCCCCATCGTGCGGATCGGGGATCAGGTCGACGCCCGCATAGTCGAGTCCGAGCGCGTGCGTTGCCCGCACCGCGGTCTGCGCAAGCGGCAAGTCGAGCTCGGCCGCTTCGCAGACGGCGCCCTGCGCGAAGTTATGAATCCAGCCGTTGCCGCCGACGCGCCGCATCGCCGCAACCGCACGGCCGCCGATTACCAGCACGCGCCAATCGAAGCCCGGCCGGCCGCCATCGACATAGCGCTGTAAGTAAGCCACCTGCTGATACGGCGCGAGCGAAGGCAAGGGCGCGAGGGTGCCGTTGCGTGCACGGCTCGCGCCGAGCCGTCTCAGTCCATGGCCCTGCGAGCCGAACAGCGGCTTGAGCACAACCTGGCGGCCCGCGGCCGCTTCGCGCATCAGCACCCGCTGCGCAAACGCCGGTGATTCGCCGGCCCAGCTCGCGGGTGTCGGCACGCCGTTGCGGTGCAGCAGAAAACTCGTCATCGATTTATCGACGCTGCGCTCGATCGCGCGCGCATCGTTGTAGACCGGCACGCCCGACTCGCGCAGCGCATGCAGGATGCCGAGCCGCAGCGTCACCTGCTCGAAGGTGCCGCCTGCAATGCCGCGCACGAAGACCGCATCCGGCAGCGTATGGCCGTAGCCCGGCAACCTCAGCCCATGCGGTTCCCACGTGGTGTCGATCCGGCAATCCGCGAGATCGATGCAGCGTGCGTCGGCGCCGCGCGCGCGGAAGGCCTTCTTCAGGCGCCCGGTGTGCCAGCCGGTTTCGTCGGTCATGATCGCGATGCGCGGGTTCGCGTGCGCGTCGCCGGGGGCCGTGCCGGGTGACAGGAGAGTCATGGCTTGCCGCCCCACTGGTCGTGCAGCAACTCAGCATCAAGGCGGCCACCGTGATAAGACGCGCCGCTTTCGAGGCTGCTCGCCCAGACTTCGGCAGGCGCGAAAAGCGCGGGATCGATCTGGTAGAAGTCGTAATTGAACGACGTGAAAATATCCGCGAACGGGCGTCCGTAGTCGCGCGAGCCCGACGCCGGCAGTTCGGCGGCGAGCTGCTTCGCCACCGCGTCATGCTTCACGGTGAGATGGACGCGGCCGCCATAGAGAATCGCGTCGTTAGTGCGGCCCATCGCCTGGATTCCGTCCGGCGCGGGCGGCGGCAAGGGCGCGCAACCACCGGCCTCGACGACCTCGTCCAGCGGGATGCCGAGCACATGCGTTTTGTGCAATGCAACTTCGACGACGCGCGCCACCACTTGTACCGTTCCCGCGACAGAGTGTGTCGGGGTGGTGACAAGGGTAAGCCGTTCGGCGGCGAGACCGCAGTCGCGCAGCACCTTGTCGATCACGACCGGCGGCGGCAAGCGCTCGACCTCGAGCACCAGCACACCGCGGTCGTGGCTGTCCCGGTAGCCGAGTTCGGCGAACAACGGCTCCTTGACAGCCAGCGCGCGCGCGGGACCGGAGCCGAGCGAGAAAAACTTCTTGCCGCCGGTCTGTTCTTTAGTCGCCGACAGGCTCCATCCGGCGTACTGGCTGCCGAGGCAGGCAAGCACGGGCGACGATGTGCGCACATCGATCATGCTGGGCCACAGCGGCTGCGCGTCGAAGTTCGCGCGCACCGCCACGCGGCCGAGGCCGCCCATGCAAATGCGTGCGATCAGCACGCCCGCTTCGACGCTGCCCGGCGCAGCAACGCCTGCGTCCGCGAGCACCGTGCCGTTTGCCGTACGGGTGATCGCGACACCGAGGCGCGCGGCGTCGTCGATAAGCCGTGCAACCAGCCGCTCGCTCAGCGCATTGACGCTCGGCACGGCAGCGCTTGCGCGAGGCGGATGAGCGGTCTCAGGAGTGGCATTGGATGAAGGCATAGTCGGGCTCATGGCAGGTTTCGATTCGTTGCAGGACGAGCGCGCGCTGCCGCTCGAGCGCATGCCGCACGGCGTCCACCGACGCAGCGCGCACGAGCAGCGTGCAGACCGGCTGCCCGGCCTCGATCCACGTGCCCGGCATCGGTACGTCGCGGCAATGGGGGTCTTGCAGGCAGGCATCGCTGAAGCCTTGCGAGACGGCGAACGGATGGGGTGCGAACAGCACCTGTTGAGCGGCGCGCCATGACGCATGAGCGGGTGCTTCAGGTGGCGGCAGGCGGCCGTACCGGCACGCGGCGAGGTGGCACGCGAGCAGCCCGCGCGGCCACGCTTCAGGCGACGCGGTTTCGTAGAGCGTCATCGTGGACGAGGGGCGGGTGTTGATTTCGAGCAGTTCGAACGCGTCGCCGTCGAGCAGGAAGTCGCAGCTGTTGATGCCCGCGAGCCCGGTCTGCGCGCAGAGCGCCCCGATCGCCGCGCGCACGCGCGCCGCGACCTGCGGCGGCAGATCGATCGGGCCGATCGAGCCGGCATGCACGAAGGGCAGATTGCCCATCTTGCAAGTGATCTGTTCAGCGAAGCCGAGCACGCGCGCGCTGCCGCGAGCGGCGATAAATAGCGCCGACAGCGAGCGGCCGCTGCTCAGCCGCTGGAAGTAGCATTGCGCGGGCACTTGCTGATCGCTGAACGTCGTGGCCGGCTCGATGTGCGTGCCGCCGCAGCCATCCGCGCGTTTGACCAGCCACCCCTGTGCCATGGCGGGACGCGTGAAGGAAACCGCTGGATGCGGGATATTCAGCGCATCCAGCAGCGCAAAAAAACGCTGTGGCTCGCGTACCGCGGCGCTCGCCCCGGTGCTATTGCCAATGAAGGGCGGCAGGCCACGCGCGCGGCACAGTTGCGCGACGAGCGGTTCGAGCCCGCTGCTGCCGATCCAGCCGAGCATGCGTGGCAGGCGCGCGACGCGTTCGAGCGCCGCTGCGAGCCGCGCGCCGTCGATCGACAGTGCGCCGCCGCCGATGTCGAACCAGAGTTCGGACGCCTCGCGCGTATCGCGGTCGCCGAATACGTCGAGCGCGGCGACGCGCAGGCTCGCACGCGCGGCGGACTGCGCGAGCATTCGCGCGGACAGTCCGGCCACCGCGACGAACGGCGCATGCGAAAGCGATGGACGCGAACTCATGATGGCGGACCGCGGCGGCGCGCAGACCGTGACGAGGGGCCCGCTCAACCGAGGCCGGCCGCGACGGCGCGGGCCTCGTCGAACGCCTGCGGAAAACCCAGGTAGACCGGCTTGCCGCCGGTACGCATTTGCATGAACAGCCGGTGTTCGACCTGGTACTTGACGTTGCCGATCGCGAGCGCACCGATGCCGATGCTGTCCACGTTCGGTACGCCCTCGATGGGTTTGCCGTCGTTCATCACGTTGACACCCGCGATGCCTTCCGGCGGCACGGCATTGACGTCCGCGGCGATCAGCAGATGTTTTGCATACGCAAGATCGGCGCTGCTGACGACCTGAACGCCCGCGATGGCGGTGGCGAGGACGATCTCGGCCTCGCCTAGCGCCTGCCGCAGTTCGTCCGGCTTTGCCGTGCCGACACCCTTGGTCAAGATGCCGAAGCGCTGATTGATTTCGTCGCTGACCCGCACCGCGCGCGCGTGTTCGAGATGGCTCGCAATCGCCACGTCGGCGCCGAGCGAGGCGGCCATCGCCGCCGCCACGCGCCCGACCGCGCCGGTGCCGCCGAGAATCAGCACGCGCTTGCCGCCCAGTTCCATCCCATACGCTTTGCCCAGATGCCGCTCGACCAATGCGACGAGCGCGGCCGCGGTCGTGTACGAACCGCTCGGATCGGCGAACACCGGGACTTCGAACGGCGGGACCATCGCTTTGCGCGCGGTATCGAGCATGTCGGCGGCGAGCATCACGTCGCGTCCGCCGATGAAGATGCCGGTGCGTGACACACCCTTCGGACCGCGGGAAAAGATCGCGTCCTGAGTCAGGTTCGCGACCATCCCGGCGTCGACGCCGCAATACGGGACGATGACCTGGTAGCCGGCGTCGGCGGCCATGTTCACATCGAACGGACTGATTTGCGGCGTGGCCGTGAACATGTGCAGGATATAGGGCCTTTCAGTGGTTTCGGACATGGCAAGAGGCTCGTTTCAGGGGCGATCTCGTGGACGGCGCGAGGGAAGGGCTCGTGGGTCTGCGCGGACATCGATGACTGCGGGCGCCGCGCGCTTTCGCAGGCAGCCGGGTGGGGCCGTGCGGCATCATGCGGCGTCGATGCGCTGCCGCCGTGCGTCGGCCGGGCGGATCGTCGCGCCGCGATTGCGTCCCGCAACGATCGTGGATTCGATGTGCGGCATGCCGCGCGTTGCCTCGCGTGCAGCGGCGAGCGCGCTTTCCGCCTCGCGCGCATTCGCGACGATGGCAAAGCCTGTCGGCCCCCAGGAGGTCTGGCCGATGCCCGCAGTCTGTTGCGCGGCAACGGCGCGCAACGCTCGCTCGACATCGGGGCTCGCGAACACGCCGCCTTGCACCGGGGCGAAGTATTCGCCGATGGTCTGCTGCATTTCCGTCAGGCCGTGGGCGAAAGGCACGATATTGCGTTCCGCCGCGCCGGGCAGAATCCTCATCAGGACGAGATGGCAGAGATGCGCGGCGAGCTTCTGCGGGAACGGTGCGAGCGCGGCGAGGCCGCGGCGTTCTTCGGCGCCGTGCAAGCCCTCGCGGGCGTTGTCGCTCACGAGCAGGACGCGCCAGGCCTCCGGAAACGGCTGGCGCGCGAGCAGCGGCGGCATGCCCGGGTGCAGTTCGCCCGCCGGTCCGCCGTCCACCAGCAGGCCGCCGGAATCGAAGCCGAGGATGCCAATGCCGGAGCGGGCGCCGCGTCCAAGCAGGCTCGCGAGTTCGGTGCTGGTCGCGGTGTGGCCGAGCAGACGAACGAACGCCGTGCCGACCGCCAGCGCCAATTGCGTGCCTGACCCGAGGCCGGTGTGCGCACGCGGGGCATGGACTACCTCGATGGCAACCGGAGTCGGGTCGTAGGCTGCGTGAAGCCGTTCGAGACAGGTCGCGATGCGCTCGCGTTCCGCTTCAGTCACCGCGCCGTCGATCCGGTCGCGGTCCGCAAGCCGCGCTTCGACCCGGGTGCCGGCTCCGTCGATTGCGAGCCCGAGGCTGCCGAACGCGCGTCCAAGCGACGCGTTCGGATCGAGAAAACCCAGATGCAGGCGCGCGGGAGCGTCAACCGTCACGGCGGCCTGAGGCGGAAGGCGGCGAAGGTGAAGCTGCATCGCAAGTGTCCTTGTGTGTGCTCGACAGGGTTTGCCCGAAGGGCTGTCGCGAAAGCGGCCGCGCGATGTGGTGAAGTGGCGCGCCGGGCCACTTCAAGCAGAAGCCGTACCAGGCGCGCGTAGCGGCTGTCGCCTCTGCCTGACGCCGCCGTTGCGGCCGAGGTTTTTCCCGCTCGTCTTGTCCCGCTGTGTATCAGGGATGCGGTCGACGCTTTGTGCCGCCGAAGGGGCACTGTGTCACCTGTGCGCCGCACTGAACGAAGGGGATGCGCCGCCCGGGCTTGAACAGCCTTAAGCGGTTTTCGGCGCGTCGTACTTGATGTAGCGGAAGCGCTGGTCGTCGGTTGGCGTGCCTTCGAGCGGGCCGCCTTCGAGCCCGGGTTGCCATTGAATGAACGATTCGATCTTCGTGGCGAGCGCGAAGTCCTTGTCCGTGACGCCCTTCGCGGAATGGGTCTTCAGCTTTACGGTCACGAATGCGTAGGAGACCGTCAGATCGGGGTGATGCCATGCGGCTTCCGCAAGGTGACCGACGGCGTTTACCACCATCAATGTGCCTTTCCAGCCTTCGGTTCGATATTTGCGCCGCAGCCAGCCGTCTTCCAGATACCAGTGCTGTAGCGGGCCGACGAGACGTTGCTGGATCTCCTCATCGGAATAGACCTGCTCTGCGTTTGCCATGACCGTTGCTCCGCGCGTGCTGGAACTTCATCACGCTGCAAGTGATGGGCCAGTTGTGCGGTGCAGCCTGAGCCCACGCGTTCTCATGGCCTGACTCGTGACGGACACGCTTCGTATCGCGGAATGACACAGTATGTGCCGTGTCCCGCGGCGCAGCCGGACACGGCCGTTACGCAGGCGCGCTCGATCGTGAGTGCTGCGAAGGAGCGCGGTACGCCGCGCGGCGTGTGCGGACAAGCTTGTCGCGGCGCACGGACAGAACGGCAGTTCGATTCCGGCATGGAATATGCGTTGGCCGTTCATGCGCCGCAAAGCCCGGCATCGATCGGGAAAGGGCGCTGATCGTTACCTGCATTCGAGGAGGCGCGCCCGATGCGACGAGGTAGCGTGGGTCATTCGTGAGTTGAACAGCAAGACAATTCTGGAGGAGACATGAACTTACGCACCATGGTTCTTGGGCTCGCGATCCTCGCGTCGGCAGCCTTGAGCTCTATCGTTGCACAGGCCGATTCGCAGCTGGACGGGCTCATCAAAAATCCATCTAACTGGGCGGCTCAGGCGGGCGATTATGCGAATCACCGCTACAGTCCACTCAAGCAGATCAACGAAAACAATGTCGGCAAACTGCAGGTCGCATGGACCATGTCGACCGGCGTGCTGCGCGGCCACGAAGGCGCGCCGCTCGTGATCGGCGACACCATGTATATCCACTCGCCGTTTCCCAACAAGGTCATCGCGATCAACCTGAAGGATCAGACGTTCATCTGGCAGTACCAGCCGAAGCAGGACGACCAGGTGGTATCCGTGATGTGTTGCGATACCGTCAACCGCGGGCTGGCGTACGGCGACGGCAAGATCTTCCTGCAACAGGCCGATACGAAACTCGTCGCGTTGAACGCGAAGACCGGCGACGTCGTCTGGACCGCGCAGAACGGCAATCCGAAGGCGGGTGAAACCAACACCAATGCGCCGCACGTATTCGGCGACAAGGTGCTGACCGGCATCTCGGGCGGCGAATTCGGTGTGCGCGGGCGTCTCATCGCGTACGACATCAAGACCGGCAAACCGGTCTGGACAGCGTACAGCACGGGTCCCGACAAGGACATGCTGCTGAACCCCGACAAGACGATGACCTATGCCGACGGCAAGATGGTGCCGGTCGGCGCGGACTCGTCGCTCAAGTCCTGGAAGGGGGACCAGTGGAAGCTGGGCGGTGGGACCACGTGGGGCTGGTATGCGTGGGATCCGAAACTCAACCTTGTCTATTACGGCACCGGCAATCCGGGTACGTGGAATCCGACGCAACGTCCGGGCGACAACAAATGGTCGCTGTCGATCTTCGCGCGCGATCTGAACACCGGTGAAGCCAAATGGGTCTACCAGATGACGCCGCACGACGAGTGGGACTACGACGGCGTCAATGAAATGATCCTGTCGGACCTGACGATCGACGGCAAGAAGGTCCCCGCCATCGTTCACTTCGACCGTAACGGTTTCGGCTATACGTTGAATCGCGCAACCGGACAACTGCTCGTCGCACAGAAGTTCGATCCGGCGGTGAACTGGGCCGACCGCGTCGACCTGAAGAGCGGCCTGCCGATCCGCAACGCGGCTTATTCGACCCAGGCGGCCGGCTCCGATCACAACGTGAAGGGCATCTGTCCGGCGGCGCTCGGTTCAAAAGACCAGCAACCGGCTGCGTACGACCCGGCGACGAGCCTCTTCCTCGTGCCGACCAATCACGTCTGCATGGACTACGAGCCGTTCGACGTCGACTACGTATCCGGTCAGCCGTATGTCGGCGCCACGCTGTCGATGTATCCGGGGCCCAACGACAACAACTCGATGGGTAACTTCATCGCCTGGGATGCGGCCAGGGGCAAGATCGTCTGGTCGAAGCCGGAGCGGTTCTCGGTGTGGTCCGGCGCGCTGGCCACCGCTGGCGGCGTCGTGTTCTACGGCACGCTCGAAGGCTACATCAAGGCGGTCCGTATCAAGGACGGCAAGGAACTGTGGCGCTTCAAGACGCCGTCGGGGATTATCGGCAACGTCTTTACCTACGAGTATCAGGGCAAGCAGTTCATCGGCATCTACTCAGGCATCGGCGGCTGGGCCGGCATCGGCATGGCGGCTGGCCTGCAGAAGTCGACCGAAGGGCTGGGCGCGGTCGGCGGTTATCGTGAGCTTGCGAAGTACACGGCGTTGGGCGGCACGCTCTTTGTGTTTGCCGTTCCCGGCGGCAACAGCTGAAGGGCCGGGCCACACTGAAACGCGCGGTCGGCACCCCTTGGCATAGGGGCGCCCGGCCGGCAGCGTAGTCAGCCATGCGAATCATCCGGCCCGCGCCCGTTTTGCGGATGCATCGATGACATGCATCGGGGCGCAGCCTCTATGGAAGGAGACATGTGCATGAAAGGCAGATCAATCTTGTTGCGGGCGGCGCTGCCCGTCGCATTCGTCGTGCTACCTGCTGCATACGCCCAAAACAATCCTCAGGTTGCCCAGGTCGCATACAAGGTGGTCGACGGCAGCAAGGTCGACAGTAATACGCTGCAAGGATGGCGGACATGGCGTGCGCTCGATTGCGAACGCTGCCACGGCGCGCAGCAGCAGGGGCTCGTCGGGCCGTCGCTCGTCGACGCATTCAGGTCGCTGGACAAGAACGAGTTCCATCGGACGGTTTTCGGCGGGCGCGTGGACAAGGGTATGCCCGACTTCAGTTCGAGCCAGATGATGCAAAAGAACTGGGAGAACCTCTACGCCTATCTGAAAGGACGCTCCGATGGCCAGATCAAGCCGGGCGATCTGCAGGCCATCGACGCGAAATAACGCCCGCGCCGCTATTCTTTCGGAGATTTTCGATGCGTCATGGCAAACGAATGTCCGCGCACCTCGTGCTCGTGGCCGCCGCGCTGTGCTACGCGGCGCTGGCGAGCGCCGCGGTGCGCGCCGAAGGCGAGGCACTGCCCAATAACGACGGCGCCGACGGCGTACTCAGAGTGTGTGCCGACCCGAACAACATGCCGTTGTCCAACAGCAAAGGCGAGGGCTACGAGAACCGGATCGCGAGCCAGATGGCGAGCGACTTCGGCTACAAGCTCGAGTACACCTTTTTTCCGCAGCGCATGGGCTTCGTGCGCCACACGTTGCGCGAGAAGGAGCCGGATACCGGGCGCTACAAATGCGACCTGATCATCGGCGTGCCGAAGGGCTATGACATGACCTCGACGACGCAGCCGTATTTGCGCTCCACGTATGCGATGGTGTTCGCGAAACGTCCCGAGCTGGCCGGCATCGATACGCCGGACGACCTGCTCAAGCTGCCGCCCGACCAGTTGCACAAGCTGCGCTTCGGCATCTTTTCGCAGACCCCCGCGGTCGACTGGCTGCTCAGTCACGACCTGATCGATCAGGCGGTCTCGTATCAGGTGCAAAGCGGCGACCCGCAGGAATATCCCGGCCAGATGATCGAACAGGACCTGCGCGCGGGCAAGGTCGATGTGGTGTTTCTGTGGGGGCCGATTGCGGGTTACTTCGCCAGGCGTGCCGGCGATACCGTGAAGCTCGTGCCGTTCCCGGCGACGCCTGGCATCCGTTTCGACTATACGATCTCGATGGGTGTGCGCTATGGCGAAAAAGCGTGGAAGGACAAGGTCGATCAATGGATCGGCGCGAACCACGACAAGATCGACAGCATCCTCACGAGCTACGAGGTGCCGCTTCTGAAGCCCGTCGACGCGCCGGCGGCCAGGCCAGCGGATGCATCGCCATGAGGGGAGCGCCCTGGCGGTTTTGCCGCGGCTGGCTTCGGGTGTTCGCGACACGCGTCGCGTGCTTCATGTGCTTCACGTGCATCGCCTGTGTGATACCGGCCGCCGCGCGCGCTGCGGGAACCGACGACATCACGCCTGCCGAACGGCTAATCTTCACCACGGATCATCTGCACGGCATCGAGCCGCAAACGGAACTCGACTACACGGTGCTCAGATCGGACCAGCCGGCGCACAGCGCGGACCTGGTCAGGGTGCTGGTGGTCAGCCGGGACAACGCCAAAGGGGACGCTCAGGTGTCGGATCACAGCGGCGGGGTACCGCTGCCGAATGCCGGATTGCAATGCAATCCCGTGATCATCTATTTCCTGGAGCGCGACATCACGGAGATGGAGCGCCTGACCGGCGGCCAGCGCCGCTATTTCCAGCAGCGCTTGCGGCTCGCGCTCGCCGCGGGGCCGCGCATCGAGACGGTGACGAGCCAGATCGGCGGCAAGCCCGTGACGGCGCGGCAGATCGTCGTGCAGCCGTACCTGGGCGATCCGAATGCGGAACGCTTCGCTCAATATACCGGCAAGCGCTACACGTTTTTGATTGCCGATACGTTGCCGGGCCAGGTTGCATTGATCCGCACCGACGTGCCCGGTGCGAACAACGATTTCACCCACCCGTTGCGGACCGAGACGCTGAGCTTTCAGGCGGTGGTGCACAAGCTGTCACCACCGCCCGATGCACCCGTGAAGCCGTCCAACGCGCCTCGGGCGAGCCGTTAGTTAGCGCCCGGCCCGGTCTGGCGGGCGCTGTTCGCTGTCTGTTTTCCTTTAACCGCTTCCATTCGATCTGGAGCCCAGGCATGTTGATCGACACACAAGACTACGCACCGAAACTCATGGATGCCATCGGCAAACTCGGTGCCGCCTCGCCGGCCACGCTTGCGGGTTTCGAGGCGCTCGACGGCGCCGCAGCCCGCAGCGGCAAGCTCGACGCCAAAACCCGCGAACTGATTGCGCTTGCTGTCGCCGTCACTACGCGCTGCGACGGCTGCATTGCGCTGCACAGCGCCGCTGCCGCCAAGGCGGGGGCGAGCCGGGAGGAGGTGGCGGAGGCGTTGTCGGTGGCTATCGCGCTGAACGCCGGCGCGGCGCTCGTCTATTCCGCGCGCGCACTCGATGCCTTCGGCCAGCAGACCGGCTAGTTCACGCGCCGGTGGCTGGTGCCGGCGCATTCAATAGCGAGGTCGCGCCAACGTGAATTTCATCCGCTCGCTGACCTTGCGTCAGTTGCAGATCTTCGTCGTCGCCAGCCGGTATACGAGCTTCGCGCGCGCCGCGGAGGAGCTGCATCTGACCCAGCCGGCGGTGTCGATGCAGATTCGTCAGCTCGAGGAGGCGGTCGGCCTGCGGCTGTTCGAGCGCATCGCGCGCAGACTCACGTTGACCGAGGCGGGCGAAAAGCTGACGCATCACGCGAGCCGGATTCTCGGCGAGATCAAGGATGCCGAAGACGCGATGACGTCTCTGAAGCAGGCTGACAGCGGCTCGATCGCGGTCGGCATCGTCAGTTCCGCGACGTACTTCGCCCCGAAGCTGCTGGCGCTCTATTCGCACCTGTACCCGAAGGTCGACGTGCACTTTTCGGTGGGCAACCGTGATGCGCTATTGCGCATGTTGCAGGACAACGCGATCGATCTCGCCATTATGGGACGCCCGCCGCCGGAATTGGACACGACAACCGAGCCGCTCGCCTGGCATCCGCAAGTCGTGATCGCACCGCTGACCCATCCGCTGTGCGGCGCGCGGCGCTTCGATCTGCAGGAACTGCGCGGCGACACGTTCCTGTTGCGCGAGCCCGGCTCCGGCACGCGCATGGCCGCCGAGGAGATGTTCAGGCAGCACCTCTTCACGCCGGCGAAGGTGGTGACCCTCGGCAGCAACGAAACGATCAAGCAGGCGGTGATGGCCGGTATGGGGGTGAGCCTGATTTCGCTGCACACGCTGCTGCTGGAACTGCGGACCGGGGAAATCGCCTTGCTCGACGTGAGCGGCACGCCGATCGAGCGCACGTGGCAGATCGTGCATCTGCGGTCAAAGCAGTTATCCCCGACCTGTGCCGTGTTCCGGCATTTCCTGCTTGAACATGCGGCGGCTTATCTGGAGCGCGAGTACGCGGCGTTTGCCGAGTTGCCGGCGAGGGCGGCGGCCGTGAAATCCGTCGTGGGAGACTCGGCATGACGATGGGGTTGCCGCGGCGCCGGGACAGACGCCACCGCGCCACCGCGTACGCGGACCTTGCATTCTGGCGACGATTCCGGCTAAAATTACGGATTGCTGTTGTTATTGTTGTATTAGGAGTGGTAGTTCAGTCGGTTAGAATACCGGCCTGTCACGCCGGGGGTCGCGGGTTCGAGTCCCGTCCACTCCGCCAGTATCCTCGAAAGGCGAACTCCGGTTCGCCTTTTTTATTGCCCGCTGTTGTAATATCGGGCGTTCTGTTTTTGGCACTCCTCACGCATGCTCGATTTTTTCCGCAATCACAAACGCCTGATGATGTTCATGCTCATCCTCGTCATTGTGCCGGGGTTGGGTTTTGTGGGTATCCAGGGCTTCCGCGGCTTCTTTGACGAAAGTGCAAACGTCGCCAGCGTCAACGGTCATAAGATCACCCGCGCTGAGTACGACAACACAATGCGTCAGCAGCTCGATCGCGCCCGCCAGATGCTGGGTGCGCAATTCGACATGAAGTCGTTCGACACGCCCGAGCGCCGCAGCGAAATGCTCGACGGTCTGATCGAGCAGCGCGTGCTGGCCGACGAAACGCAGCGCCTGCATCTGACCGCTTCCGACGACGCCGTGCGGCGCGTCTTGCTGAACGATCCGCTGATCTCGTCGCTGAAGAATCCCGACGGTTCGATCGACGTCGATCGTTACAAGCAATTACTCGCGATGCAGGGCATGACGCCCGACCAGTACGACGAACGTGTGCGTTACAGCATCGCCACGCAGCAATTGCCGGCCAGCATTCAAGGCAGCGCCTTCACGTCGAAGACCCTCGCACAGCATCTGACCGAGCTCGCCGAACAGCGGCGCGAAGTGCAGGGGATCGCGTTCCATCCGCGTGACTATGCCGCGAAGGCGCAGCCGACCGACGCGCAACTGCAAGCCTATTACGACGCGCATCGCGACGACTTCGCTACGCCGGCCACGGCAACGATCCAGTACCTCGTGTTGTCGCCGGCAGCGCTCGCCGCCGCCGTGCAGCTGAGCGACGCCGATCTGAAAAAGTATTACGACGACAACATCGCGAAGTACCGCACCGATGGCCAGGTGCGCGCGAGCCACATCCTGATCGCCGCGCCGAAAGACGCGAGCGCGGCTGACAAGGCCAAGGCGAAGCAGAAGGCCGCCGAGCTGCTCGCGCAGATCAATGCGCATCCGGATCAGTTTGCGCAGATCGCGCAGCAGAATTCGCAGGATCCGGGTTCCGCATCGAAAGGCGGCGATCTGGGTTACTTCGGTCGCGGCATGATCGCGGGCGGTCAGGCATTCGACGACGCCGTGTTCGCTCTCAAGAAAGACGAAGTCAGCGGCATCGTGCAGACCGACTTCGGCTATCACATCGTCAAGGTCACGGACGTGAAGCCGTCGGTCACGAAGCCGTTCGACGAAGTGAAGGATGCGATCGCGAAAGAGGTTAGGACACAGCAGGCGAGCAAAACTTTCAGCGACGAATCGGAAGGCTTCACGTCGATCGTCTACGAAAAGGCAAAGAGCCTCCAGCCGGCCGCCGACAAGTACAAACTGCCGTTGCAAACGGCCACGGTCACGCCGCAGCCGGACGCGAAGCTGCCGCCGGATAGTGCACTGAACAACGCGAAATTCCTCGCCGCCGTGTTCGCAGGCGACGCGGTGACGGCGCGCAACAACACGCAAGCGATCGACGTCGGCGGCAATACGCTGATCGCCGCACACGTGACCGACTACAAGGCCGCCGCCGTACCGGCGCTCGACACCATCAAGGACGCAGTGCGTCAGAAGGTGATCGCGGCTCAGTCGAACGAGGCGGCGCACAAGGATGGCATCGCGAAGCTGGCTGAATTCCAGAAGTCGAATGCCACTGCGGGCTTCTCGTCGCCGGTGAAGGTCTCGCGTAACGACGCGCAAGGCATGCCGCCCGCTGCGTTGAGCGCAATTTACAAAGCGGATGCGCAAAAACTGCCGGCCTACGTCGGTGTCGATCTCGGCAATAACGGCTATGCGATCTATCGCGTGAACTCGGTGGTGGCAAGTGCGCCGACCGATCCGCAGCGTCTCGCCGCGGCCCAGCAGCAGATCGCGCAAGTCGACGCGCAGTCCGAAGCACAGGCTTATGTTGAAGCGCTGCGTGCCCGCGCCAAGGTCAAGTTCTACGGATCGCTCGATAGCAGCAGTGCCCAGGCGAGCGGCGAATAAGCTTCGGCTCTAGCGCGTCAGTAAAACGCGCCAATGCAAAAAAGCCCCGCAATTGAATTGCGGGGCTTTTTCATTTGACGAAGGAAAGCGCGTCAAACAGTTTGTTTCGGAGCGCCGCATGCACATGCATGCAGATGCATGCAGTCAGTCAGTTAAAGGCAAGCGCTGATCGCACTGGTGGCGTCGCTGCCCGCAGCGCCATTCGCGCGGAAGCCGACCCACGTACCCTTGCCGGTGTACGACGGGCGTACCACTGCGGCTGCGCCATTAGGCGGCTGTTGGCCCGGGACGTAGACGTCGAGCGCCTGATCGTTGGCCAGCGTGTCCTGCGACACGACTTGCTGTTGCGAGCCATCCGCCCACTTCTGCGCAATGCAGGTAGCGACAGCCTTGGGGGGGTGCTGGCTTTGCCCAACGGACTGAACGCCCGCAGGCGGTTGAGCGGCGCTGGCAGAAAATGCTACGGTCAAAGCGATTAACGGTAAGTATTTCACGTTATCTCCTCAAAAGTCGCTCAGAATCGAGCCGGGTTACGCGGATGACGAAATAGTCCGATCGACCTTGCGGATCCATGTTCCCCAATTTTCGGAAACAAGTTGTTAGCGAACTTTTCAGTGCGGCGAACTTGTGCGTAGCAGCGGCTTCACAGCCGGCCACACATTGTTGAGCAGCACGGGCTGTGCCTGCTGCGTCGGATGAATCTGATCGGCCTGAAACATTTCCGGTTTGTCGGCGATGCCGGCGAGCAGGAAGGGCACCAGCGGCACGCGCAGTTGCTTCGACAGTTCGCCGTACAAGCCGTGGAACTTTTGCGTGTAGTCCGGGCCGTAATTAGGCGGTACGTACATGCCGACCAGCACGACCTTCGCGTGGCCCTGCTGAGCCTGCTCGATGATCGTGCGCAGGTTGTCTTCGGTGGTGGCGAGCGGTACGCCGCGTAACGCGTCGTTGGCGCCGAGTTCGACGATCACGATGCTCGGCTTGAGTCTTTGCAGGAGCGCCGGCAAGCGGGCCCGGCCGCCGCTCGTGGTGTCGCCGCTGATGCTGGCATTGGCGACGCTATAATCGATTCGCTCGTCGGTGAGGCGCTGGCGCATCAAGGCAACCCAGCCGGTGTCGCGGGGCAGGCCGTATTCGGCGGAGATGCTGTCGCCGAGCACTACGATCACCGGCTTGGCCGCTCCAGGCGCATTGGCGGCCTGAGCCGCGAAGGGCATCGAAAACATGGCTGCGGCCAGCACGGCCGAGCCGAAGGCCGTAGCCAGCGCCGCAGCGCGAGGCGCTATAGCGCGCACTTTCAACCTACGCTTCACCATGCTAAACAAAACTGATCCGGTCATTGAAGTGCGGGGTTTGAGCAAGAGGGTTAAGGATGCGACCGGCGAGTTGACGATTCTCGACGATATCGATCTTGCCATCGATGCCGGCAGCAGTGTGGCGATCGTCGGTGCATCCGGGTCGGGCAAGTCTACGCTGCTTGGCTTGCTTGCAGGATTGGACAGCGCGAGTTCGGGCTCGGTTCGGCTGCTGGGGCGCGAACTCACCGAACTGAACGAAGACGAGCGCGCTGCGTTGCGCAGCGGCTCGGTCGGTTTCGTGTTTCAGTCGTTTCAACTGATGCCGCATTTGACGGCGCTCGAAAACGTCACCTTGCCACTCGAACTGCAAGGCGGCATCGGCACGCGCGAGGCCGCGGCGCGTGCGCGCGGCTTGCTGCAGCAGGTGGGTCTCGGGCAGCGTACCGGTCATTATCCGAAGCTGCTCTCGGGCGGCGAACAGCAACGCGTCGCGTTGGCACGCGCGTTCGTCACGCATCCGGCGATCCTGTTCGCCGACGAGCCGACCGGCAGTCTCGATGCGGCGACGGGCCATGCGGTGATCGACCTGATGTTCGAGATGAATCGCGCGAACGGCGCCACGTTGATTCTTGTCACGCACGACGTCGAACTTGCGCGCCGCTGCGATACGACGGTGACGATCGAAGCGGGGCGATTGGCCTGAGCGTGCCGGCCACACGTTACTCGTTCGTATAAAGCCAGGCGGGCCGCAAGGGCCCGCTTGGCATTCCATCTCATGCAACTCGATAACGTTAATCAACGCAACGCCGCTAACCAGGCGCGCGTGAACAATCGGCGCATGCGGCACGAGCAAGCGTGCCGCTCACGCTCAGCGCTTCAATGCGGCGCGTGCCCGGGCGATCAGCGCCGACGTCGACGAGTCATGCTTCTTTTCATCGACGCTTGCCGCCGTCAGATCCGCCTCGACTACCTTGCCGAGAATCTTGCCCAACTCGACGCCCCACTGATCGAACGGATTGATGTTCCAGACCGACGCCTGCACCAGCACCTTGTGCTCGTAAAGCGCGATCAACGCGCCGAGCGAACGCGCGCTCAGTGCGTCGACCAGCAGCGTGCTGGTCGGACGGTTGCCCGGAAACACCAGATGCGGCGCGAGTTCCGGCTTGTCCGCGCCGGCGACCTTCTTCGCTTCTTCCAGCGTGCGGCCGAGCATCAGCGCTTCGCTTTGTGCGAAGCAGTTCGCCAGCAGCTTCGGATGATGGCTGACGAGCGGATGCTCCGGCGTGAGCACGGCGACGAAGTCGATCGGCACAATGGTCGGACCCTGGTGCAGCATCTGGAAAAACGCGTGCTGACCGTTGGTGCCCGGTTCGCCCCACGTCACGGCCGAGGTCGGATAGTCGACCGTCGCGCCGTCCAGACGCGCGGACTTGCCGTTGCTCTCCATCTCCAACTGTTGCAGATACGACGGCAGGAAATGCAGCGCTTCGGAATACGGCGCGACCAGGTAGCTTTGCGAGCCGAAGAAGTTGCGATACCAGATCCCGATCATGCCGAGCAGCACCGGCAGATTCTTTTCGAGCGGCGCGTCGCGGAAATGCTGGTCCATGTCGTTGGCGCCGGCCAGCAGTTCGCCGAACTGCAGCGGGCCGATCGCGATCATGATCGACAGACCGACCGCCGACCACAGCGAATAGCGGCCGCCGACCCAGTCCCACATCTCGAACACGTTCTCTTTCGCGATGCCGAACCTGACCACTTCCGAGGGATTGGCCGACACGCCGACGAAGTGTTTCGCCAGCGCGCTTTCCGGGCAACCTTTCTCGACGAACCAGTCGCGCAGCGAGCGCGCGTTGGTCATCGTTTCGAGCGTGGTGAAGGTCTTGGAGACGATGATCGCGAGCGTTTCTTCCGGATCGATCTTCTGCATCACGTTGTACAGATCGGCGCCGTCGACGTTCGAGACGAAATGCGTCGTGATCTCCGGGCTCGCCAGATGATGCAGCGCGTGCACGACCATCTTCGGCCCGAGGTCCGAGCCGCCGATGCCGATGTTCACCACATAGCGGATCCGCTTGCCGGTGTAGCCGGTCCAGGCGCCGCTGCGCACCTGATCGGCGAACGCGGCCATCTTCGCGCGCTCGGCCTGCACTTGCGCGTAGAACGGCGCTTTCGGGTCGCTTGCGCGCAGCGCGGTGTGCAGCGCGGCGCGGCCTTCGGTCGGATTGGCGACTTCGCCCGCGAACATCGCGTCGCGGCGCTTTTCGACACCGGCTTCGCGGGCCAGTTGCACCAGCAGTTGCAACGTTTCGTCGGTGATGCGGTTCTTCGAGAAATCGGCCGCGAGACCGCCGCCCGCGAACGCAAAGCGCTCAGCACGGGTAGGGGCGGGATCGTTCTCGGGGGCGAACCAGTCGCGCATGTGCGCATCGCGGATCTTCTCGTAATGCGTTTGCAGCGAGGACCAGGAGGGGAGCGAGTTCTGCGTCATAGCGTCCGTCTAACGAAGGGGCACGAAGAAAGGCGCGCGCATCAAGCGCTGCCGAGGATGATGCAACGATGCTGTTAGAGCGATGCCGCGCGGCCGGGTTCGCGGCGGGTTGCGGTGCAACTTCAGGATCAGGCTTCGTGATGAAATTTATCGCTGAAGTTTCGCCGCAACCCGCGGTGGCCGGTCGCGCGGCTTGGTCGATCAGTATAACGGTGTTGCGTGACAGGTGGCAGCGGTTTGGCCATCCGGTGCGAACGGCGAGACATGCGGCGTCATCGATCCAGTGTCGGATAGAACATCCGGTTCATCAAGGTCCGCACCATCGGCGCCAGTTCGCCCGCCGTCAAGCCGGCCGGGCCGTGGCCTTGCGCGCTCAGGGTGTCGGCGGCGAGGCCGTGCAGGTAGACGCCTGCCAACGCCGCTTCATAGCGCGGCAAGTGCTGCGCGAGCAGGGCGCCGATGATGCCGCCGAGCACGTCGCCGGTGCCGCCTGTCGCGAGCGCGGCATTGCCGGTCGGATTGATCGCGAGACGGCCGTCCGGCGCCGCGATCACTGTACCGGTGCCTTTCAGCACGACGATGCTGGCAAAGCGCGCCGCCAGTGCACGCGCCGCGGCCAGCCGGTCGCGCTGCACGGTGGACGCGTCGGTGCCGAGCAGGCGCGCGGCTTCGAGCGGATGCGGCGTCAGCACGCACGGATCGCCTTGCACGCCGCGCGCGGTGAGCTCTGCCGCGAGCGACGGGTCTTTCGCAATCAGATTCAGCGCGTCGGCGTCGAGCAGCTTGGGCATGTCAAGCGGCAAGACGTCGTGCAGGACCTGCGTCGCACGCTCGCGATGGCCCATCCCGCAGCCGACGGCGAGCGCGTCCATCGTGTCGAGCGGCAGATCGTCGATCGCGTGCAGCATCAGTTCGGGATGCGGCGGATCGTAGGGCGGTGCGCCGACGCCCAGCAGGGCGACGTGCACTTTGCCCGCACCGGTGTAGAGCGCCGCGCGCGCCGCGAGGATCGGTGCGCCGCACATACCGGTGTCGCCGCCGACCACCGCGAGGCTGCCGAAAGTGCCCTTGTTGGTCGCGAAGTCGCGTGGCGGCAGGAAGGCGGCGAATAGTTCAGGCGCGTTGAGTTGCACGGCCGTGCGGGTGGTGCTGTCGACGCCGATCGGCGCCACTGTTACCGCGCCGGCGAGGTCGCGGCCTTGCGCGGTGAAGAGGCCGGGTTTGGCGCCGATGAAAGTGACGGTGTGGGTGGCGTGGACGGCATTGCCCTCGCCAATTACCGTGCCGGTGTCGCTGTCCAGGCCACTTGGGGTGTCCAGTGCCAGTACGCCGCCTTTTGCTTTTGTTTTTGCTTTGGTGCGTTGCGAGAGTTGGCGGGCGGTGGTTGCGAAGATACCTTCCAATGGACGCGTCAGGCCTATGCCGAACATGCCGTCCACCAGCCAGGTATAGTTTTCCAGCGAGTCTGGGGGTGTCGAGGTGATTGCAATGCCTGCGGCACGGGCGTTGTTCAGGGCCCAGCGGGCGTCTTCCGGTTTTACTTCGATCGGCATGCAGAGTTCTACCGCGATGCCTGCTTTGTGGAGTTCTGTCGCCATGACCAGGGCGTCGCCGCCGTTGTTGCCCGGGCCTGCTATTAGCCACACTTTGTGCGTCGTTTTGTCGACTGACGTGTCGCGGGTTATTTGCCCGCTCAGGAAGCTGGCGGCGGCTTTGCCCGCGCGGGCCATTAGCGTATGTGCTGGCAACGCTGCCGATGCCTGGTTTTCCAGTATCCGAAGGTCCGTCAGGGTGAGGAGGGGCAGTGCACGGTTGTGCGGGTTGATCAGATCCGGGAGCGCGGTTTCGGGTTCTGTCATGGCAGTGGTTTGGGGTTCACCTTTTTGCAAGGTGAGGAAGCTATTGAAAGCACTATGGTAGTGCGGATAGGGATGAGGTGGTTTTTTTGCCTGCTCGGCGCTATGGGTTGTTTGCCTGCGGCGGTGGCCTTTCCTTGCTTTCTTATTGGTTTATTAGCGTTCCCCCTGTGCGGGGGAGCACCTACTTTTCTTTGCCTGCCGCAAAGAAAAGTAGGCAAAAGAAAGCGGCTTTACACCGCTAGCGCTTAAGCGGGTCCCCTGGCTTGGAGGAGGTAGTGGAGCATCTGGAATCGGTGCCCTCGCACATTCAGCGCTTGTGACAAGGCCGTCATGCTTCCGGCGGCGCTGCGCGCGCCGTAGCGGTACTTCTCAAAACCGATGGGGCGTACGCGCCCCCGGCATCATCCTTCCCGCCTCGCACTGCGTGCTCGCCGCAAGGGTCTGCCAGGGAAACCAGTGGCTTCGCTCTGGTTCGGTGGGGGCCATCGGCTGCGCCTCGGCGAAGCGCTGAATTATGGAGGTGCGGACCACTTCGCTGAACAAAGCGCAAGCGCGAATTACAAACCACTTCGCCGAACCAAATGCAGCCGCGAGCTACGCTAGCGCAGCAAGGGCAAGCCGTTGCGCTTGAACGACCGCAGACACTGGAAGCGCCCGAACGGCCCGACGGTTTTGTGAAGTACCGCTTCGGCGCGCGCAGCGCCGCCGGAAGCATGACGGCCTTGTCACAAGCGCTGAATGTGCGAGGGCACCGATTCCAGATGCTCCACTACCTCCTCCAAGCCAGGGGACCCGCTTAAGAGCTGGCGGTGTAAAGCCGCTTTCTTTTGCCTACTTTTCTTTGCGGCAGGCAAAGAAAAGTAGGTGCCCCCCGCACAGGGGGAACGCTAATAAACCAATAAGAAAGCAAGGAAAGGCCACCGCCGCAGGCGTACAGACCACAAGCGCCGCGTAGGCAAAAAAACCAAAAAGGACCAACCCCGTAGACACACAACCAATGCCGCCGCAAAAGGCAAAAAAACCTCTAAAACCGATCCGCCCGAAGCGCCGCCAACGTCTCCGCCGGAAGGTCAGACACCGTGCCAGTAACCATATCGGCCACAAGCTTCCCAGCACCGCATGCCAGCCCCCATCCCGCCGGACCATGCCCAACATTCACAAACAGCCGGGGATGCACTGCATTACCAATCACCGGCAAACCATCTTGCGACAGCAGTTTCACCCCCTCCCATGGCAATGCCGCGGAAATCCGCGCGGCCCCTGGGATCCAGTCGTGCGTCGCCTGCCCCAGCAGCGCAAGCGCTTCCTCGGTCAACGCCTCGCCGAGCGGTTTGTCGATCTGGCCGGCACTCTGCAATACCGCGCCACCCGCTATCCGCAACCGGTGGTTCATCCGCGTAATCGCAATCCGCTTCACCGCGTCGACAATCGCGACGTGCGGCGCGCATTCCTCATGCGCAATCGGTGCGACCAGCGTGTGCAGGCGCAGCGGATGCAGCGGCAGTCGCAGCCCGAGGCGTTCGAGCAGCGGCAAGCTGCCGTAACCCGCGGCGACAACAATCGCGTCAGCGCCGATCACATCGACTTCGCGTGAACGGGATGTCTCGCCCGGGCGCGCCGCCAGTTCCACCGCGGGGCGCTGGCCGTCGAGGCGGATCGCCGACACTTCGCAGCCAGGCATGAATTGCACGCCGCCCTGCGTATCGAGGGTCTGTTTGATCAGCTTCGCAAATAGCGGGCAGTTCGCTGTGCGCTCCTGGTCGAACAGCACGCCGCCGGCGAATTCCGGATCGGTCGGCACGGAATGCTCGAACGCGGCGCACTCGGCAGGCGTCAGCACGTGATGCGGCACTTCGTATTGACGCAGCATGTCGAGCGCGGTCTGGGTCTGCTGCCATTCCTGCGCGGAACGCACCAGATAAAGGACGCCGCTGGCCTGTTCGTATTCCAGGCCGAAGCGCGCTTCCATGTCGGCCATCGCGTCACGCGACAATTCGATCAGCGGGCGCAGCCGCCCGTATTGCCGGCTGAACGCCTCAGGCTCCTGCAAAGCGGCAAGCTGCTTGACGAACTGGCGCGCCGGCCCGTTGAAGCCGGTCTTGCTGATAACGCCGTTTTTCGCGCCCTGACGGTTCGCCATGAAAGTCGGGCCGAACCAGACGTCGAGCGGGGTCGGGAGGACGGTGCCGCCGTGTCCATAGGTCGCGCCCTGCGCGACGGTCGCGTGGCGCTCGACGACGCAGACCCTGTGGCCGGCCGCGCGCAGTTGATAAGCGGTGGCGACGCCAACTATCCCGCCGCCAATGACGATGACATCCATGTTCTGATTCGATTTGCCGGCGGGATGCTAAAACCCTGCGTTCCGCTTAAGCGTGGCATGCGGCGCGAAACCCGGCATGGCTCAGGCCGTTCGCGCCGATCTGGTGAAAGGCCGAATGATAGCAGCCAAACGGACGGCCCTGCCACGCGAGCGCCACCGCGGACGCCGCAGGCCGGCGCCCGGCGTGGCGGCTACGGGCGGACGATTATCCTTCGGCTAGAGGAAGTCCCACCACGGAATGACGATCGGCTTCCCCAGCGCGGCCGTACCCGACCTGCGGGGCGACCGCCTCACTAGCCCGGAGACACTGCCGGCACCCCACCAAAGCGGCGCCGCCGAGCCCGCTGGAAGCCCGTTCCCGGGGTATAATCCCGGACTTCCTTTCCGCCTCACGTCGCCTGCATGCGCGACTCATCGGCATCATTGAGCGACGCAACGTCAAGTCCATGGCCCACTTCTCGTGTTTCCCCGGCGCTTCGGCCCTTTCCGATTTCCGTCAAACCCGCCTGCTCGAAACGCTCACGCGCATCGACGCCAACATCACCGGCGTGCGCGGACAGTATCTGCATTTCGTCAATGCCCAGACGCCGCTCTCCGCGGAAGACAACGCGAAGATCGAAGCGCTGATGCACTACGGCGATCCACTCGAAGAAACCAGAGAGCGCGCCACGGCCGAAACCTTCCTCGTGGTGCCGCGCTTCGGCACGGTGTCGCCGTGGGCCAGCAAGGCAACGGATATCGCCCATCTGTGCGGCCTCACGCAGGTGCGCCGCATCGAGCGTGGCGTCGAGTACACGGTCACGCTGAAAAGCGGGCTGCTCGGCGGCAAGAAGGCGCTCTCCGACGAAGCCCGCGCGGCCGTCGCCGCGGCGCTGCACGACCGCATGACCGAAAGCGTCGCGCCGTCGCGTGACCACGCAATGCATCTGTTCGACGAACTGCCGGCCAAGCCGCTGCAAACCGTCGACGTTTTGAGCCACGGCCGCGGCGCGCTGGAAGCGGCGAATACGGAACTGGGCCTCGCGCTTGCCGACGACGAAATCGAATACCTCGTCGACGCATTCACGAAACTCGGCCGCAACCCGACCGACGTCGAACTGATGATGTTCGCGCAGGCCAACAGCGAGCACTGCCGCCATAAGATTTTCAACGCGCAATGGACCATCGACGGCGAGCCGCAAGAGATCTCGCTGTTCAACATGATCCGCAACACCGAGAAGCTGAACCCGCAAGGCACGATCGTCGCGTATTCGGACAACTCGGCGATCATGGCTGGCGGCATCGCCGAGCGCTGGTTCCCGCGCACGCCGGCTGAACTCGGCGAAAACGAGTTGCCCGAGCACTATCGCCGCAATGTCGAACTGACGCACACCTTGATGAAGGTGGAAACGCACAATCACCCGACCGCGATCTCGCCGTTCCCGGGCGCCTCGACCGGCGCGGGCGGCGAAATCCGCGACGAAGGCGCGACCGGCCGCGGCGCGCGTCCGAAGGCGGGTCTGGCGGGCTTCACGGTGTCGAATCTGGAACTGCCGGACGGCGTCGAAGCATGGGAAAACGCCCGCGACGCCGCGCAGCCGCTCGCGCACCGCAACCCGAACGACAAGCACGAAGCATATGGCCGTCCTGATCGCATCGCTTCGCCGCTGCAGATCATGATCGATGGCCCGCTGGGCGGCGCCGCGTTCAACAACGAATTCGGCCGGCCGAATCTGGGCGGCTATTTCCGTACTTATGAGCAGAACGTCGCCGGTCTGGTGCGCGGCTATCACAAGCCGATCATGATCGCCGGCGGCATCGGCAATATTTCGGACCAACACACCCACAAGCACGATCTGCCGGAAGGCTCGCTGCTGATCCAGATCGGCGGCCCGGGCATGCGCATCGGCATGGGCGGCGGCGCGGCCAGCTCGATGGCGACCGGCACCAACACCGCCGAGCTCGACTTCGACTCGGTGCAGCGCGGCAACCCGGAAATCGAGCGGCGCGCACAGGAAGTCATCAACGCGTGCTGGCAACTCGGCGAGAAGAATCCGATCCTGAGCATCCACGACGTCGGCGCGGGCGGTCTGTCGAACGCGTTCCCGGAAGTGGTGGACGGCGCGAGCAAGGGCGCGATTTTCGAACTGCGCAAGATCCAGCTGGAAGAAAGCGGTCTGTCGCCGCGTGAAATCTGGTCGAACGAAGCGCAAGAGCGCTACGTGCTGGCGATTGCGCCAGCCGATCTGCCGGCCTTCGAAGCGATGTGCCAGCGCGAGCGCTGCCCGTTCGCGGTGATCGGCACGGCCACCGCCGAGCGTCAGTTGAAACTGATCGACACCGAACTGAAAGACGACGCCGCGCACCAGCCGGTCGATATGCCGATGGAAGTGCTGCTCGGCAAGGCGCCGCGCATGCATCGCGACGTCAAGCGCGTCGAAACGAAGCTCGAGCCGGTGGATGTCACCGGCATCGCGCTGTCGGAAGTGGCGCTCAGCGTGCTGCGTCATCCCACGGTGGCCAGCAAGTCGTTCCTGATCACGATCGGCGACCGCTCGGTGGGCGGCACGACCGCGCGCGACCAGATGGTCGGCCCCTGGCAAGTGCCGGTCGCCGACGTCGCGATCACCACAATGGACTACGCGGGCTTCCGCGGCGAAGCGATGACGATGGCCGAGCGCACGCCGCTCGCCGTGATCAACGCGCCGGCTTCGGGCCGCATGGCCGTCGGCGAGGCGGTCACCAACATCGCGGCGGCGCCGATCGCGTCGCTCGATAAGCTCAAGCTGTCGGCGAACTGGATGGCCGCCTGCGGCGCACCGGGCGAAGACGCCGCGCTGTTCGACACGGTCAAGGCGATCGGCATGGAATTGTGCCCGGCGCTCGGCATCAGCATTCCGGTCGGCAAGGATTCGCTGTCGATGCGCACCAAATGGGAAGACCGTGGTGTCGCGAAGGAAGTGGTCGCACCGGTCTCGCTGATCATTTCGGCGTTCGCGCCGGTCGAAGACGTGCGCAAGCACCTCACACCGCAACTGCGCCGCGTAAGCGACGCGGGCGACTCCGTGCTGATCGCGATCGACCTCGGCCGCGGCAAGCATCGTCTGGGTGGCAGCATCCTCGCGCAGGTCACGCAGCAGGTCGGCGACACGGTGCCGGACGTCGACGATGCGGAAGATCTGAAACGCTTCTTCACCTCGATCCAGGCGCTCAACAGCGACGGCAAACTGCTCGCTTACCACGACCGCTCTGACGGCGGCCTGTGGGCGACGGTCTGTGAAATGGCGTTTGCGGGTCACGTCGGCGTGTCGCTGAACGTCGACATGCTGGTGCTCGATCTGCATCACGAATCCGATTACGGCGACGCGAAAGACTGGGCCAAGCAGACCAGCGGCCGCCGCGAAGACCGCACGATCCGCGCGCTTTTCACCGAGGAGCTCGGCGCTGTGATCCAGGTGCGCGCGCAGGAGCGCGACGCGGTGCTGGCTGCATTGCGTGAGCATGGTCTGTCGGCATGCTCGCACGTGATCGGCAAGATCAACGAGCGCGACACGATCGAAATCTATCGCGACGCGAAGAAGATCTACGAAGCGCCGCGCACCGAATTGCATCGCGCGTGGAGCGAAGTGAGCTGGCGCATTTCGCGTCTGCGCGACAACCCGGCATGCGCCGACGCCGAATACGACGCGCTGCTCGACGCCGCCGATCCGGGCATCACGCCGGTTCTCAGCTTCGATCCGGCTGAAGACGTCGCCGCACCGTTCGTTCACAATGGCGCGCGTCCGCGTGTCGCGATTCTGCGCGAGCAGGGCGTGAACTCGCACCTCGAAACGGCCTATGCATTCGACCGCGCCGGCTTCGACGCGCACGACGTGCACATGAGCGACCTGTTGTCGGGCCGCGCAACGTTGGCCGATTTCGCCGGTGCGGTGGCGTGCGGCGGCTTCTCATACGGCGATACGCTGGGTGCCGGCGAAGGCTGGGCCAAGGCGATCCGCTTCAACTCGCAACTGGCCGACATGTTCGCCGCCTTCTTCGGCCGCGAAGACACGTTCGCGCTGGGCATCTGCAACGGCTGCCAGATGATGAGCAGCCTCGCGTCGATGATTCCGGGCGCCGAAGCCTGGCCGAAGTTCACGCGCAACAAGTCGGAGAAATTCGAAGCGCGCTTCTCGCAGGTCGAAGTGCAAGCGTCGCCGTCGATCTTCTTCGCCGGCATGGAAGGCTCGCGCATTCCGGTGGCGATCGCGCACGGTGAAGGCTTTGCGGACTTCTCGCAGCAAGGCGATGCGTCGAAGGTCGCGGTGGCGATGCGTTATGTCGATCACCGTGGTCAGGCGACCGAGCAATATCCGTTCAACCCGAACGGCTCGCCGAACGGCATCACGTCGGTGACCACGCCCGATGGCCGCTTCACCGTGCTGATGCCGCACACCGAGCGGGTGCACCGCGCGGTGCAGATGAGCTGGCATCCGGAGGGCTGGGGCGAGGGTAGCAGCGACGGCAGCCCGTGGATGCGCGTGTTCCAGAACGCACGCCGCTGGCTGGGTTGATGCAGGGAAGGCCGCTGCGCTGCATTGCGTGGGGCGGCCTTCGAAGCGAAAGCCGAACCGCAGAAACGAAAAAGCCGCCCTCGGGCGGCTTTTTCGTGCTCAAGCGGCAGGTAAAAGCACCGCTTACTGAATCTTCGCGTTCTTACGCAAACCTTCTTCGAACGCTTGCAGTTTTTCCTGCTGGATCTGCTGCACGATCTGCGGGCGCACTTGCTCGAGTGGCGGCGGTGTGACGTTGCGCACGTCGTCGACGCGGATGATGTGCCAGCCGAATTGCGTATGCACCGGCGTGTCGGTCAGCTGGCCTTTCTGCAGATGCGTGGCCGCGTCCGCGAATTCAGGCACGTAAGCCTTCGGGTCCGACCAGTCCAGGTCGCCGCCGTTCTTGCCCGATCCCGGGTCCTTCGAGAACTGCTTGGCGAGATCCTCGAAGCTTGCGCCGCCCTTGATCTTGGCAATCAGATCCTTGGCTCGCTGTTCGTTGTCGACGAGGATGTGGTGCAGGTGATATTCCTTGCCGCCCGCATCCTTGACCAGTGCGTTGTAACGCGCGGTCACTTCGGCGTCGGTCGGCTGGTTGTTCTTGACGAAGTCTTCGATCAGCGCGCGCAGCACGACGGTTTGTTGTGCGACGGCGATTTGCGCCTTGATGTCCGGACGATTCGGCAGACCGCGGCGCAGTGCTTCCTGCATCAGGATTTCGCGGTTCACCAGTTCTTCGCGCACGGCCATCTGCAGTTGCGGCGTGTTTTGCTGGCCTTGATGAACCAGTTGATCGATTAGCGCATCGGCGCGCGCTTTCGGAATCGGCGTACCGTTCACGACAGCGATGTTCTGTGCGAATGCAGGTGCGGCCGCAAACGCAGCCAGCAATACCCAAAGGCGGGTTTTCTTCAGGGTCATCGAAAATTTTCCTAGCGGGGCAACAAAGCGAATTCTTCGGGCGTATACGCCGTGATTGCAAGGGCGTGAATGCCGCGCTGCATGGCATCGGCCAGCGCATCATACACCATGCGATGCCGCGCCACGCGGGCCTTGCCGGCGAATGCGGCGGCCACGATCGTGACACTGAAATGACCGCCGGCGGACGCGCCGGCGTGGCCCGCATGCTGCGCGCTGTCGTCGGTGATCTGGATCGACGTGACCGGCGCAAGCGCAGCGGTCAGACGCGCTTCGATCAGCGCGGCGCGCTCGGCGGTGGTGGCGTGCATAAACACATCGCTCGTCATGTCATTCTTCCTTCATATACCTGGACAGCCACAAACTCTGTCCGACGATGAACACCACGAGGCACCCCGTCGCGCCGAACAGCTTGAAATTGACCCATTGGTCGGTCGTGTAGTTGTACGCGACGAACAGATTGACGAGCCCGAGCAGCATGAAGAATATCGCCCAGACGATATTCAGCTTGCCCCAGATCGCGTGCGGCAGCGTGATCTGCTTGCCCATCATCGCTTCGATCAGGTTCTTGTTGAACGCCAGCTGAGAGACGATCAGCGCGACCGAGAACGCCCAGTACAACACGGTCGGCTTCCATTTGATGAAGGTGTCGTTGTGCAGCACGAGCGTCGCGCCGCCGAACACGGTGACGACGCCGAGGCTGACCCACAGCATCGGATCGACTTTGCGGTGGCGGAACGCCACCCAGGCGATCTGCACCAGCGTGGCGACGATCGCCACTGCCGTCGCCGTGAAAATGCCCCATACCTTGAAGGTGACGAAGAACAGGATGATCGGGAACAGATCGAACAGGAATTTCATTATCTGGTCGGGGATTCGGAGAGTGAGTCGGACAATGAGAGGCGCTTTGCGAGGCGCCCGTGGTGTGTGTGCCGTATGAACCCGCCGCGGCGGCCCGTGAGCGGCGCTTGCCGTTCGTAGCATGATTGCCGCGCCGGGTCGACCGGTTCGCAAGCCGGATGAAGGGTGTCGCGGCCGGCGGGCGCTTGATGACATACGGGCATACGCCGGCCGGCAACGCACCGAACTCCGCGCTGCGTTACTTGGGCTCGAATTGTAACGCAGCCGAATTGATGCAGTAGCGCAGGCCGGTCGGCGCCGGTCCGTCTTCGAACACGTGGCCCAGATGCGCGCCGCAATTCTTGCACTGCACCTCGATGCGCAGCATGCCGTGCGAGCGGTCGGTTTTCTCGGCGATCACTTCGCCGTTGATCGGCTTGAAGTAGCTCGGCCAGCCGCAACCAGCGTCGAATTTGGTGTCCGATTCGAACAGCGGCGTGCCGCAACACACGCAGTCGTAAATACCGCGGTCCCAGTGGTCGTGGTAGCGGCCGGTGAACGGCCGCTCGGTGGCCGCGTGGCGCGTCACCTGATATTCGATGTCCGACAGTTGCTTGCGCCATTCGGCGTCGTCCTTTTGTACGGCAGGGGCGTCGGTCTTGAGGTCGTCGGGGTTGTTCATGGTCGGGGTTCCTGTCTCGGGCTTGTTTTTGGGGCGTGCTGACGGCTTACGACGGCGCTTCACGAAGAGCAACTGACTTCCAGCGAACTGGCCCAGTCCGGCGGCAGTCCCGCATACGCTTCGTGTTCCGGCTGCTCGTCGAATGGACGGCGCAGCACCGCCGCTAAACGCTCCACTTCGGAGAAATCTTTCTCTTTCGCGCGGCGGATCGCCGTTTCCGCCAGGTGATTGCGAAGTACGAATTTGGGGTTCACACGGTTCATTGCAATGGCGCGCGCGGCGTCGTCGCGTGTTTCTTCGGACAGGCGCGCGCGGTAGTCGTTCACCCACGTGTCAAACGCGGCGCGGTCGAGGAACAGGTCGCGCACCGGCGCGTCGCCGCTCGCGTCGTGCTTCGAAATACGCGCCAGATTGCGGAACGTCAGCGTGAAATCGGCACGGTTTGCGTGCATTACTTCGAACAGGCGATTAACCAGCGCATCGTCGCCTTCGCGCTCGACCTCGAGGCCGAGCTTCGCGCGCATGCGACGCTCCAGCGCCGGTGCGAAGCGCTCCTTGAAGCCGCCGAGCACACGTTGCGCGTCTTCGATCGCCTTCTCGCCGCGTACGCTTTCCTCGTGCTTTTCGCCGAGCAGCGGCAGCAGGCCTTGCGCCAGGCAAAAGAGATTCCAGTACGCGATCTGCGGTTGCATCCGGTACGCGTAACGGCCTTGCGAGTCCGAGTGGTTGCAGATGTAGCCGGCGTCGAAACCGTCCATGAAACCGAACGGGCCGTAGTCGATCGTGAGGCCAAGGATCGACATGTTGTCGGTATTCATCACGCCATGGCAGAAGCCGACTGCCTGCCACTCGACCATCAGATCGGCGCTCGACAACACCGCTTCGTTCAGCAGCGCGAGATACGGATCGTCGGCTTCGCGGCAATGCGGATAGAAACGCTCGATCACGTGATCGGCAAGTGCACGGAGTGCATCGACGCGATCGTTCGAATAGAAGTGTTCGAAGTGCCCGAAGCGCACGAAGCTCGGCGCCACGCGCGTGACGACCGCGGCGGTTTCGATTTCCTCGCGCCGCACCGGCTGGTCGGAGCCGATCACGCACAAAGCGCGGGTGGTCGGAATGCCGAGGTGATGCATCGCTTCGGAGCACAGATATTCGCGAATCGACGAGCGCAGCACCGCGCGGCCGTCGCCCATGCGCGAATAGGGCGTGCGGCCGGCGCCTTTGAGTTGCAGCTCGAAGCGTTGGCCGTCGTGCTCGACTTCGCCGAGACTGAGCGCGCGGCCGTCGCCGAGCTGGCCGGCCCACACGCCGAACTGATGACCCGAATACACCGATGCGTACGGCAGCGCGTGCGCCGGCCACTCGCGCGTGGCGTTGCCGGAGAAGAGTTCGGCGAAACCGGGATCATGCTGGAGCCCGGGCGCTAAACCAAGCAACGCGGCCGCTTCTTCAGAGAAGCCGACCAGGTACGGCGCATTGAGCGGCGCCGCGGGCAGGCGTGTCAGAAACGCGCTGCCGAGCCGCGCAAACGCGCCTTCGGCAGAGGTGGTAAGAGCGTCGGAAAGCGCTGATAAAGGCACGGATAACCCTGCAATGCTTGGGGAAAACGACATATTGAGCGCCTCTGGATTAACCGATATTGTAAGTCCGCGCCCGCGGAGCTGCTGGCAGGTCTTTTGCCCGACGCCTCCCGCGTTCCGGGCGCCTCCCGCCAAAGCCCGCGTGGCTCGTAGTAAAACGCAACCCCGCAACCCCATCGCAACTCCCATTGACGGAAACAAGGCGAGGAGACCTCTCTTTATGACGACGCCGCTGCTTGGCCAGATGATGGACGTGCCGCTCACCGTGTCCTCATTGCTCGCGCATGCCGCGCGGCATTTCGGCGACACTGAGATCGTGTCGCGGCGTATCGAAGGCGACGTGCATCGCTACACCTACCGCGACTGCGAAAAGCGCGCGAAGCAGCTGGCGCAGGCGCTGATCGCACTGGGCGTCGAGCCCGGCGAGCGGGTCGCCACGCTGGCCTGGAACGGCTACCGGCACCTTGAAGCGTATTACGGTGTCACCGGCTTCGGCGCCGTGTGCCATACGATCAATCCGCGCCTCTTTCCCGATCAGATCGCCTACATCGTCAATCATGCGGACGACGCCTACGTACTGTTCGACACCACGTTCGCGCCGCTCGTCGATGCACTGGCTCCGCAATGCCCGAAGGTGCGCGGCTGGATCGCGCTGGCCGACGAAGCGCATCTGCCGAAGATGCAAACGCCGGTGCTCAGCTACGAGACGCTCGTCACCGCGCAGGACGGCAACTACGCATGGCCGCCGCTCGACGAACGCCAGGCGTCGTACCTTTGCTATACGTCCGGCACCACCGGCAATCCAAAGGGCGCGCTGTATTCGCATCGCTCGACCGTGCTGCATGCGCTCGGCGCGTCACTGCCCGACGCGATGAGTCTGTCCGCGCGCGATTCGGTGTTGCCCGTCGTGCCGATGTTCCATGTGAACGCATGGGGCGTTCCGCATGCCGCGCCGCTGACCGGCGCGAAGCTGGTGTTTCCCGGCAAGGATCTCGACGGCAAATCGCTGTACGAACTGATGGAAAACGAACGCGTCACGTATTCGGCCGGCGTGCCGACGGTGTGGCTCGGCTTGCTCAACTACCTGCGCGAAGCAGGTGTGCGTTTCTCGTCGCTGAACCGCACGGTGATCGGCGGCTCCGCGTGTCCGCCGGCGATGCTGCGCGCGTTCCAGGACGAATACGGCGTCGAAGTCATTCATGCATGGGGCATGACCGAAATGTCGCCGCTCGGTACCTTGTCGAAACTGACGTGGGAGCAGAGCCAGCGCTCGCCGGACGAGCAGCGCAAATTGCGCGAAAAGCAGGGCCATGCGATCTACGGCGTCGATATGAAAATCGTCGGCGACGATGGCCGCGACTTGCCGTGGGACGGCGTTGCGTTCGGCGATCTGCACGTGCGCGGCCCGTGGGTGATTGACCGGTATTTCCGCAAGGACGATTCGCCGCTGGTGGACGGCTGGTTCCCGACAGGCGACGTCGCCACCATCGACCGCGACAGTTTCCTGCACATCACGGATCGCTCGAAAGACGTGATCAAGTCGGGCGGCGAGTGGATCAGCTCGATCGATATCGAGAACGTCGCGATCGCGCATCCGGCGGTGGCCGAAGCGGCGTGCATCGCCTGCGCGCATCCGAAATGGACCGAGCGGCCGCTGCTGGTGGTCGTCAAGCGGCCGGGCTTCGACGTGACGCGCGAAGAACTGCTCGCGTTCTACGACGGCAAGGTCGCCAAATGGTGGATTCCCGATGACGTCGCGTTCGTCGACGAACTGCCGCACACGGCCACCGGCAAGCTGCAAAAACTCAAGCTGCGCGACACCTTCCGCGATCACGTGCTGCCGTCCGCACTCGAAGACGAAAAAAACTGTCCCGTTGCCAGGGGAAACCCCGTCTAACGATAAATTGAACGAGCGTGCTTTTTTGTGTATTCTGCCTGCTGACCCCGGGAAAGTCGGAGAATGAGTCGGCGTACGAGTCGGCTCGCGAATCGATTCACTCTCCGGCTCGGTGAATTGGGACGGGCGGCGCGTCATGTGCCGCCTCATCGCATGGAGACAGGCAGATGGCAGTGGACTACACAACCCATGACGGCGTGGCCGTCATCACGCTGAACAATCCCCCCGTGAACGGGCTCGGTCTGTCGACGCGAGCCGGTATCGTCGAAGGCATCGAGCGCGCGCAGAACGATCCGGCCATCAGGGCGATCGTGCTGACGGGTGCGGGCAAGGCCTTCTCGGGCGGCGCCGACATCACCGAATTCAATACGCCTAAAGCCACTCAGGAGCCGACGCTCGCCACGGTCATCAAGGCCGTCGAAGGCAGCGCGAAGCCGGTGGTCGCGGCGATTCACAGCGTCGCGATGGGCGGCGGCCTGGAACTGGCGCTCGGCGCGCATTACCGGATCGCCGCACCCGGCGCGCAGATCGCGCTGCCGGAAGTGAAGCTCGGCATCCTGCCGGGTGCGGGCGGCACGCAGCGTCTGCCGCGCGCAATCGGCCTCGAAGCCGCGCTCAACATGATCGTCTCCGGTGCGCCGGCGATGTCGGAGAAGCTGGCCGACTTGGGCCTGTTCGACGAAGTCGTCGAAGGCGATCTGGCCGAAGCCGCGCTCGCGTTTGCCCGCAAGGTCGGCGCGAAGGAGGGCCCGCATCCCAAGGTGCGCGACCGCAAGATCGAGCACCCGAATGCCGCAGGTTTTATCCAGTTCGCGCGCAATAGTGTCGCGGCGATTGCGAAGAATTTCCCGGCGCCGCACAAGTGCATCGACGCGGTCGAAGCGGGCGTCCAGAACGGTTTCGACAAGGGCCTCGCGTTCGAACGCGAATGCTTTATCGCGCTCGTGCAGACCCCGGAAAGTCACGCGTTGCGTCACGCGTTTTTCGGCGAACGCGCGGCGAGCAAGATTCCCGATGTGCCATCCGATACGCCGGTGCGCGACATCAAACAGGTGGCTGTGATCGGCGCCGGCACGATGGGTGGCGGCATCGCGATGAACTTCATCAACGCGGGCATTCCGGTCACGCTGCTCGAAACGAAACAGGAAGCGCTCGATCGCGGCCTCGCGACGATCCGCAAGAACTACGAAGCCACCGTCAAGAAGGGCAAGCTCAAGCCCGAAGCGCTCGAACAGCGCATGGTATTGATCACGCCGACGCTTTCTTACGACGACCTCAAGAACGCCGATCTGATCGTCGAAGCCGTGTTCGAAGAACTCGGCGTGAAAGAGCAGGTGTTCAAGCGCCTCGACGAAGCGGCGAAGTCCGGCGCGATCCTCGCATCGAACACGTCGACTTTGGACGTCGACAAGATCGCCGCGTATACGTTGCGTCCGCAAGACGTGGTCGGCATGCATTTCTTCAGCCCGGCCAACGTGATGAAGCTGCTCGAAGTCGTGCGCGGCAAGGAAACGGCGAAGGACGTGCTCGCCACCGTCATGCAACTGGCGAAGAAGATCAGGAAGACCGCGGTGGTGTCGGGCGTGTGCGACGGCTTTATCGGCAACCGGATGATCGAGCAGTACATCCGTCAGGCGCTCTTCATGCTCGAAGAAGGCGCGCTGCCCGCGCAAGTGGATAAAGCGATCGAGAAGTTCGGCTTCGCGATGGGTCCGTTCCGCATGAGCGATCTGGCCGGTAACGACATCGGCTGGGCGATCCGCAAGCGCCGCTATCAGGAACATCCGGACATGCATTACTCGAAGATCGCCGACCGTCTGTGCGAGACGGGGCGCTTCGGGCAGAAGACCGGCGGCGGCTGGTACGACTACAACGCGGGCGACCGCACAGCGTATCCGTCGAAAGTGGTCGACGAGATGATCACGGCGTTTTCGAAGGAAAGCAACGCCGGGCGCCGCAAGATCAGCGACGAGGAAATCGTCGAACGGCTGGTGTTCGCGCTGGTGAACGAAGGCGCGAAGATTCTCGAAGAAGGCATCGCGTCGAAGGCGTCGGACATCGACATGGTCTATCTGACCGGCTACGGCTTCCCGCTCTATCGCGGCGGCCCGATGCTGTACGCGGATACGGTCGGCCTCTACAACGTCGAGCGCGCGATTCGCCGCTACGCGTCGCAGCCGAACGGCGATGCGTGGCAGCTCGCGCCGAGCATCGCGGCGTTGGCGGCGAAGGGCCGTGGGTTTAACGGCTGAACCGCCGCTCGACTGAAAATGAGTGAAATGAGTGAAGTGGCGCGGCTGAGCAATCCGCCGGCGCGCCACCATCGACATCTGGAAGTACCCGCCAACTTGTATGGGACCCGAGTAAGCGCTAAAGCGCCAACTCTGGTCGACAGCTTTGCATGGGACCAGAGTAAGCGCTAAAGCGCCAACTCTGGTCGACAGCTTTGCATGGGACCCGAGTAAGCGCTAAAGCGCCAACTCTGGTCGACAGCTTTGCATGGGACCAGAGTAAGCGCTAAAGCGCCGACTCTGGTCGACAGCTTTGCATGGGACCAGAGTAAGCGCTAAAGCGCCAACTCTGGTCGACACAGGAGACTTGCATGACTGACGCCGTAATCGTATCGACCGCCCGCACGGGTCTCGCCAAATCATGGCGCGGCGGTTTCAACATGACGCACGGCGCAACGCTCGGCGGACATGTGACGCAAGCCGCCGTCGAGCGCGCGAAGCTCGACCCGGCCCGCGTCGAGGACGTGATCATGGGCTGCGCGAATCCGGAAGGCGCGACGGGCATGAACATCGCGCGCCAGATCGCACTGCGCGCCGGTTTGCCGGTCAGCGTGCCGGGCATGACGGTGAATCGTTTCTGCTCGTCCGGTTTGCAAACAATCGCGCTGGCCGCACAACGCGTGATCGCCGGTGAAGGCGACGTATTCGTCGCGGGCGGCGTGGAGTCGATCTCGTGCGTGCAGAACGAGATGAACCGCCACATGATGACCGAAGGCTGGCTCAGCAAGAACAAGCCGGAAATCTACTGGTCGATGTTGCAGACGGCCGAGAACGTCGCGAAGCGCTACTCGATCTCGAAGGAGCGTCAGGACGAATACGGCGTGCGCTCGCAGCAGCGCGCCGCGGCCGCGCTCGAAGCCGGCAGGTTCAAGGACGAGATCGTGCCGCTGACGGTGCTCGCCGGGGTCGCCGACAAAGCCAGCGGGCGCCTCTTCACGAAGGAAGTGACGGTCAGCGCCGACGAAGGCATCCGCGCCGACACGACGCTCGAAGGCGTGGCGAAGATTCGCACCGCGATGCCGGGCGGCGTGATTACCGCGGGCAATGCGAGCCAGTTCTCGGACGGCGCGTCGGCTTGCGTCGTGATGAACGCGCAGGTTGCCGAACGCGAAGGCTTGCGGCCGCTCGGCATTTTCCGTGGCTTCGCGGTGGCCGGTTGCGAACCGGACGAGATGGGTATCGGCCCGGTGTTCGCGGTGCCGAAGCTGCTCAGGCAAGCCGGCCTGAAGGTCGAGGACATCGACCTGTGGGAGCTGAACGAAGCGTTCGCGGTGCAGGTGCTGTATTGCGCGGACAAGCTCGGTATTCCGCACGACCGTCTGAACGTGAACGGCGGCGCGATTGCGGTGGGCCATCCGTATGGCGTGTCGGGCGCGCGCTTGACCGGCCATGCGCTGATCGAAGGCAAGCGGCGCGGCGCGAAGCTGGTCGTCGTGACGATGTGTATCGGCGGCGGGCAGGGCGCGGCAGGCTTGTTCGAAGTGGTTTGATCCGGCTTGTGATGCGGTGAAAAGCGGGTGTCGTGTGGTTCGGTGCGAGTCGAGGTACAGGCATTGAATTCGCGCCACCCGTTTTTTATCTGCGAGCGTGGATCGTCTGAATCAAGGCAAAGCCGTACCGGGCGCCGGCAGGCTCAGCGTACCCTGGTCGACAAAACGCGTGCCGCCTGTAAAGCCACCTGCAAGCCGGCCGCGCAGGATGTACGGAATCTGCCCGGATTGCGCGGCGCCGGCGAACGCGAAGGCCTGGCGAACGGCCGCGAAGGCGGGCACCGTCAGCGGCACGTCGACCACGGTTTCGCCGAAGCGCGGCACGGTGCCGCTCTGATCGCTGACGCCGCTCGCGAACTGCTTGCCGTTCAGTTCGAGGTCGAGCGAGACGCCGTCATAGGTGACGGCGGATTCGTTGGGATTCTGGACGCGCAGCTTGACGTTAAAGCGCATCTCGAGGCCCTGGCTGTCGATCGGCTCGATGCCTGCCACGTTCACGCGCAGCGGATCGCCGCTGAACAGACCCGCGCAGCCGTTGAGCGTCAGCGTGACGAAGGCGATGATCGGGGCCAGCCGGGTGGTCCGGCCGGACGGCAGCGCGCGAAAGAAGGACATGACCGGCACCTCGAAGGAAGCGGGTTGGATCATGCATTGTACCGGCCGGTTTTGCGGCCGAAGAGCAGGGTTAAGCCGGGCTGCGCAGCAGGATTCTGACAAGGCTGGACAGATGGCGGCTTGACGGATGAAGCCGTTGTTTTCGAACGCGGGGCGCTTCGATCATTTCATCCGCTTGAGTTGTCCGGGCGCGGACCTCGATCCGGCTGACGAAGCAGTGCGGCTGCCAGGGCGTTTGCCGGCACGGATGGTGGCGCATGCAAGGTGATCTGATCGACTAGCGAGCGCGGCGCCCGCGCATAGGCAAACGCCATACCGGTTATCATTTCCTACTGCGCGCGCGCAGCATTCGGCGCACGTTTGAGCAGTGCAAAAACCTGCGGACTTTCGCGCGACACGTAAAAAACGTCGAGCGCTGACGCAAAGTCCCAGCCCAACGAATTGAATCGAAGAAGGTGACCCCGTGATCCGTCATATCGTAATGTGGAAGCTCAAAGAAACCGCAGAGGGCGCAACCCGCGCGGAAAACGCACTGAAGCTGAAAGAAAAGCTCGAAGGCTGCCGCGACATCGTGCCGGGCATTCTGAAGCTCGAAGTCGGCATCGCCCAGCCGGGCCTCGAATCGACCTACGACATCGTGCTGGTCTCCGACTTCACCGACAAAGCCGCGCTCGACGCGTATCAGGTTCATCCGACGCACGAAGCGCTCAAAGGCTTCGTCGGCGCCGTGCGTGAAGCGCGTCAGTGTGTCGATTACGAAATCTGACGCAGCGCAATGAACGATTCGCCCTCATCTAAAGCGAGCAGCGCGGCGCTGCCCGAGAGCCCGTTCGTCGACCGGCTCGGCGCGCAGCTCGTGTCGGCTGCCGACGGCGTCAGCGAAGTCGTGCTGCCACTCGAGCCGGATCACATGAACACGTGGAACGTCGCGCACGGCGGCGTCACGATGACGCTGGCCGACGTCGCGCTCGCCATGGCCGCGCGCAGTCTGGCCGGCGACGGCGTCGGCGTGGTCACCGTCGAGATGAAGGTCAACTTCATGCAGCCGGGCCGCGGCGAGTTGCGCGCCACCGGCCGCGTGTTGCACCGCTCCACCACGATGGCCTATTGCGAAGGCGAGATCCGCGATAGCGAAGGCCATTTCGTCGCCAAAGCGCTCGGCACCTTCAAATACATGCGGCGCCTCGCCGTGGGCCGCGACGTGACGCAACAGCGTCTGCGCAGCGACCCGTCCGCCAAACCCGGCCCAAGCGACGGCTGATTTCCCGTAGACGGCGCACGTGTCGAGAGCCGCGCGAGCCGTCCTTGCCTTCGCAGACACTGTTCGCATCATCCGCAGTTCGCATCATCCGCTGTTCACAACATCGACACATGGAGACGATCGTCATGCCCCAGATCAACCGTCAACTCGTGCTGGCTTCGCGTCCGCAAGGCGCTGTTATGCCCGACAACTTCAAGCTGGTCGAAACGCCGCTCGCACCGCTCGCCGATGGCGAATTCCGCGTGCGCAATCATTACCTCTCGCTCGATCCGTACATGCGTGGCCGGATGAACGACAGCAAGTCGTACGCGGCGCCGCAGCCGCTGAACGAAGTGATGATCGGCGGGACGGTGGGCGAAGTGGTCGAGTCAAAAAATCCGACGTTCGCGGTGGGCGACAAGGTCGTCGCGATGTTCGGCTGGCAGGAGTACGGCACCTCGAATGGGGCGGGCGTGCAGAAAGTCGACGACACGCACGTGCCGCTGTCGGCGTATCTCGGTCCGGTCGGCATGCCTGGCGTCACCGCCTGGTATGGCCTGAACCGGATCATCGCGCCGAAGGCAGGCGAGACGGTGGTGGTCAGCGCGGCGAGCGGCGCCGTGGGCAGCGTGGTCGGGCAACTGGCGAAGCTGGCCGGCGCGCGCGCGGTCGGCATTGCGGGCGGCGCGGACAAGTGCCGCTATGTGGTCGAGACGCTCGGCTTCGATGCCTGCGTCGATTACAAGGCCGGCAATCTGTATCAGGACCTGAAAGCGGTCACGCCGAATGGCGTCGACGGCTACTTCGAGAACGTCGGCGGCGAAGTGCTCGACGTGACGCTTGCGCGCATGAACGCGTTCGGTCGCATCGCGCTGTGCGGGTTCATCGCGGGTTACGACGGCCAGCCGATGCCGCTCAAGCATCCGTCGCTGATGCTCACGCAGCGTTTGCTGGTGCGAGGGTTCATCGTCAGCGAGCATATGGAAGTGTGGCCCGAAGCGCTCACGCAACTCGGCACGCTGGTCGCGCAGAAGAAGCTGCACTACCGCGAGACCATCGCGCAAGGGCTCGACCAGGCGCCTGAGGCGTTCATCGGTCTGCTGAAGGGTAAGAACTTCGGCAAGCAGCTCGTCAAGCTGATCTGAGTGATCTGCGTCCGGCTGAAATAAACGGCCGAAATAAACGGCCGAAATAAACGGCCGAAATAAACGGCCGAAATAAACGGCCGAAAAAAAACGGCTGAAAAAACCGCTCAACCCAGGAGATACACGATGTTCGAATTCGAAGGCAAGGTGGCGGTGATCACCGGCGCGGCCAGCGGCTTCGGCCGTGCGTTCGCGGAGAAGGGCGCGTCGCTCGGCATGAAGCTCGTGCTGGCCGACGTCGATCCCGGCGCGCTCGCGCAAACCGTCGACGCGTTGCGCGCCGGCGGCGCGCAAGTGCTCGGCGTGCCCACCGACGTGTCCAACGCCGCCCAGGTCGAAGCGCTCGCGCAAGCGGCGCTCGACGCCTTCGGCAAGGTTCATCTGCTCTTCAACAATGCAGGCGTGGGCTCGGGCGGCTTCCTGTGGGAAAGCTCGGCGAACGACTGGGCCTGGGTGTTCGGCGTCAACGTGATGGGCGTCGCGCACGGCGTGCGCGTCTTCACGCCGATCATGCTGCGGCAGAACGAGCCGGCGCATATCGTCAATACGGCGTCGGTGGCCGGCTTGTTGTCGCCGCCCGCGATGGGCATTTACAACGCGTCGAAACATGCCGTGGTGTCGCTGACGGAGACGCTCTATCACGACCTGCAACTGGCACAAGCGGCAAAATCGGCACAAGCGGCGGCGGGCGGCGAGGTCGGCTGTTCGCTGCTGTGTCCGGCCTTCGTGCCGACCGGCATCGCGCATGCGGAACGCGCGCGGCCCGAGGCGCTGCGCAACGGCACCGCGCCGACGCGCTCGCAAATCGCCGCCGGCAAGCAACTGCAACGTGCGGTGCAATCGGGCAAGCTGACGGCGGCCGACGTCGCCGCGCTCACGTTCGAGGCGATCAAGACGCGGCGTTTCTACATCGTCACGCATCCGGGCATCATGGAGACGGTGAAGCTGCGTCACGAGGACATCGAACAGCAGCGCAATCCCATCGATCCGCTGTCGCTGAAGCCCGAGGTGAAATGCGCAAGCTAGGCGCTCATGGCATCATACGGCGCTCTTCCCGCTAAACCTCGGCGCACCCGCGCCGCCTGACGCACAATGCCGCTGAATCCGAAGCTCGAGCAGGTGCTCGACATGATCGCGCGCGCCAAGCGCCCGCAGTATCACGAACTGACCGCACAACAGGCACGCGCCGCCTACGAAAAAAGCGCGCCGATCCTGGAGATCGCGAGCACGCCGATGTTCGCGCTCGAAGACCTGCAAGTGCCGATGCGCGACGGCGCGACGATTCGCGCGCGCCTTTATCACCCTGTCGAGCCGAGTTGGGCCGAGCCTGCGCCGGCGCTGGTCTATTTTCACGGTGGCGGCTTCACGGTCGGCAGCGTCGATACGCACGATGCGCTGTGCCGGATGTTCGCGCGCGACGGTCGCTGCGCGGTGCTGTCGGTCGATTACCGGCTCGCGCCGGAATACAAATTCCCCACTGCGGTTGACGACGCCTTCGATGCACTGACCTGGCTGCACGCGCACGCCGCGGCATACGGTGTGGATGCCGGGCGGCTGGCAGTCGGCGGCGATAGCGCGGGTGGCACGCTGGCAACAGTCTGCGCGGTGCTCGCGCGCGACGCCGGCATCGAGCTTGCGCTGCAATTGCTGATCTATCCAGGTACGACCGCTTATCAGCAAACCGATTCGCACTCGCGCCTCGCCGACGGCTTCCTGCTGTCGGGCAACACGATCCAATGGTTCTTCGAGCAATACGTGCGCAACACCAATGATCGCGACGACTGGCGTTTCGCGCCGCTCGACGGCAAGCGCGGCGCGCCCGATTTCGGCGGCCTCGCCCCGGCATGGATCGCGACCGCCGAATACGATCCTTTAAGCGACGAAGGCGATGCATACGCGGAGAAACTGCGCGCGGCGGGCAACGAGGTGACGCTCAAACGCTATCCGGGCATGATCCACGAGTTCTTCAAGATGGGCGGCTTCGTGCCCGACGTCGCGCAGGCGCATGCGGATGCCGCGGCGGCATTGCGCGCGGCATTCGGCGTCGACTAATTTCCCTTAAGCGTCAGGCTTCAGGCGATCGCGCGTTCGACATTAAAGGCGAAGCTGCGCTCGAAGTCGCCGGGCCGCGCGATCCGGTGCGAGCCGTTGTCGTCGCTGCGTTCGGCGACCGCTACGCTGACCACGTCGCCATGCGCGACCACCCGCAACGCGGTGGTGCCGCGCGTGCCGTACTCCGGCGTTTCGATAAACGCCGCCGACAGCGCCCGTTCGCGTTCGAGCGGAATGCCGGTGGCCGGCAACTCGTCGTCGCGGGCGAGGCGCGGGTCGCGCATCAGATCGATCAGGCGTTCGAGCGGCGGCATCGGATCGCGCGCGAGCAGGGCGCCCAATTCCGCGCGTTTGTTGACCAGCTTCGGCCACGCGGTATCGAGCACCGCGTTCGAGATGCCGTGCGTGCCGGGCGCAAGCAGCATTGGCGCGATATCCGAGCGGTTGCAATACCAGCCGAGTTCGCGGCGGGTCCAGTCGCCGATCAGCAGGTTGAAGCCGTTGTAGATGTCGCCGGTTTGCGCGACGTGTTGCAGATACTCGAGCGGGGTGGCGTGCGTTCCGCTGATTCCGTTGGTCGGGCCGCTGAGCCAGGCGCTGACGAGTGTGCCGCGAGTCGGCGCATCGGCGCGCATTTCGTGTGGCGCGCGGTAGTTGGTCAGCGCGGCGAAACGGCCGTCGCGCGACATCCCCAGCCAGGTGCCGCCGCCCACCAGATCGCGGCCGGCCAGCACGGTCGGCGCGTCATGCCACCAGTTGATCGGCTCGGCCGTGCGGCGAAAGAATTCGTCGCGGTTCGCGGCGAGCGTGAAGAGCGGGCCGTCGGCCGCGTCAGGTCGCCAGTCGAAGACGATCAGGCACATCGGGTGGGGTCTCCCGGTGGGGATGGAATGGCGTGCAAACGTGGACTGAAGCGGCGCGAAGTCGCGCCGCTTCAGTCCAGCGGATCAAACCTCAGTCGGCAAGCCATACGGCAACGCGAGGAACCGCAACCCCGGGCCGTCGGCCGCGCCCAGATGCACTGAGCCATTTTCCAGCGCCGCGAGCTTGATCTCCACCAGCACATCGACGCCGCCTTCCGGCGCCGACGCCGCGTTCACCACCATGCCGCACGGCTGGCCCGGATCGTCCGAGTGGAACAGTTCCGCGCCTGCCTTGACCGTGTCCAGTTCGCCCGCCACATTCGCGAGCGATGTGCGCCGCTTGATCGTGCCGCGATACTGGCTGCGCGCGACCACTTCTTGGCCCGGATAGCAGCCTTTGCGGAAATTCACCGCGCCGAGTACGTCGAAATTGACCATTTGCGGCACGAACTGCTCGACCACCGGCTGCGTGATGCGCGGTTCGCCCGCGCGAATGTCGAGCCAATCCCACACCGCCGGCGATACACGCTTGAGCTTGCCATCGAGCAAGGGCAGGCGCGCCTCGATCTCGGCCTTCGGCCCGATCCACAGATAACGCAGCCGGTCGAGCGCATCGGGCACGCGAATCAGCGAACCCGCCGCGCCGTCCACCTGCACATGCACGCCGTCCGGCAGCGCGTCGAATACGGTGGAGAGCGCGCGGCGCACGTCGCCCGCGAGGCCGACCACCGCCAGTTCGCCGCTCGCATCCACGAGTTTGGCCTTGGCGCGCAGCACGAACATCGACAGCCGTTTCTGCACTGCGGCCTGCACGTCTTTAGACACCAGCAGGCGGATCGTCTCGCCGCTGCGCCACGTCAGGAACGACGCCAGCAGACGGCCCTTGGCCGAGCAGTAGCCGGCGAGGCGCGCATTGGCGGCATCGAGATGCTGGGTGTCGTTGGTGAGCTGGCTGTGCAGAAAGCTCGCCGCATCGTCGCCGGTGGCGTCGATCACGCCGAACTGCGTGAGCGGCATGTAGGCGCCTTGTTGCGTCACGGCGTCGAATTCATCGGATGCCGGGCGCGGCAGCACAGGGAGCCCGGCAGGTGAAGAAGGTGCCGTGGCAACAGTGCCCGAGGTGGTGCCTGAAGCGGTAGCGAGCGGTGTGTTCATGGATTCGGAGAACAGTCAATTCTGACTTTAGCTAAGGCAAGCAAGTATTATATGGGCTTCACCCCAGCCACGTTTCGCATGTCCCTCCTGAAGAAATGTCTCGTCGCCGGCTCAATCGTCGTTGTGCTGGCCGCCGTCGCCATTGCCGGCGGATATCACTGGGCCAACAGCCCGCTCGATTTGACCCCCGCGCAACTCGACGTCACCGTCAAACCGCATAGCAGCCTGCGCAGCGTCACGGCGCAACTCAACCGCGGCGGCGTGCCGGTCGAGCCGGAACTGTTCGTCATGATGACGCGTCTGCTCGGGCTGCAGAGCGAGCTGAAATCCGGCAATTACGAGTTCAAGACGGGCGTGACGCCCTATGAAGTGCTGCAAAAAATCGCCCGCGGCGACGTCAACGAATACGTCGCGACGATTATCGAAGGCTGGACCTTCAAGCGCATGCGCGCCGAACTGGACGCCAATCCCGCGCTCACGCACGACACGGCCGGCATGAGCGACGCCGATCTGATGAACGCGATCGGCGCGCCGGAAGCGTCGATCGGCAACGGCGAGGGGCTGTTTTTTCCGGACACGTATCTGTTCGACAAGAACACCAGCGATCTCGACGTGTACCGCCGCGCTTATCGCCTGATGCGCCTGCGTCTGGACGAAGCATGGACCGCGCGCGCGGCCAATCTGCCGTACAGGACGCCGTACGATGCGTTGACGATGGCGTCGATCATCGAAAAAGAAACCGGCAACAAGTTGGACCGGCCGATGGTCGCGGCGGTGTTCGCGAACCGTCTGCGGGTGGGCATGCCGCTGCAAACCGATCCGACCGTGATCTACGGGATGGGCGAGAGCTACACCGGTCGCATCAGGAAGAAAGACCTGCAGACCGACACTCCTTACAATACCTACACCCGGATGGGTCTGCCGCCGACGCCCATCTCGCTGCCCGGTGTCGCGTCGCTGCAAGCGGCGCTGAACCCGGCGCAAACCACCGCGCTGTACTTCGTATCGCGCGGCGACGGCAGCAGTATCTTTTCCGACACCCTCGGCGATCACAACAAGGCCGTGGACAAATACATTCGAGGGCAATGATGGCGCGGGGCAAATTCATCACGTTTGAGGGCATCGACGGTGCCGGCAAGACTACCCATCTTGCCTGGTTTCGCGAGCGCCTCGAGCAGAAAGTCGCGGCCGGCGGCCGCTCGGTCGTCATGACGCGCGAACCGGGCGGCACGCCGCTCGGCGAGCAGATCCGCGAAATCGTGCTGCATCAGAAGATGGACCTCGAAACCGAGGCCTTGCTGATGTTCGCGCTGCGCCGCCAGCATCTGGCAGATGTGATCGAGCCGGCCTTGGCGCGCGGCGACTGGGTGCTGTCCGACCGTTTCACCGACGCGACCTTCGCCTATCAGGGCGGCGGCCGTGGCCTGCCGCGCGACAAGCTCGAAACGCTGGAGCGGTGGGTGCAGGGCGGCTTTCAGCCGGATCTGACCGTGTTGTTCGACTTGCCGCCCGAGATCGCCAGCGAGCGGCGCAGCGCGGCGCGCGACCCGGATCGCTTCGAGAGCGAATCGGAGGCGTTTTTCAATCGCACCCGCACTGAATATCTGCGCCGCGCGGAAGAGGCGCCGTACCGGTTCGCTATCATTGATTCTTCTCTGAGCATCGCGCGAATTCAGAAACAGCTTGAAGAATTGATTATAAGTCTTTGATTTTAAATTAATATAATTTCACATTATAACGGCGCAAGTCATTCATGTAATGTCTCGTCAAGCACCGTCAACCGATTGAATTAAAAAGAGAAACGATGATGTATCCGTGGCAAGCCGATGACTGGAATCGCCTGCAACAGTTGCGCGGTCACTGGCCGCACGCCTTGTTGCTGCATGGGCAGGCTGGCATCGGCAAGCTGCGCTTTGCCCAGCATCTGGCGCAGGGTCTCCTGTGCGAGGCACAGCAGGCCAATGGCGAGCCGTGCGGCGCCTGTGTGGCATGCAACTGGTTCACGCAGGGCAATCATCCGGACTATCGGATCGTCGTGCCCGAAGCGCTGGCTGCCGAAGCGGGCCTCGCCAGCAATGCCGACGAAAAAGCCGACAAGGCCGACGCCGACGAAGGCAAGAAAACCCGCGCGCCCAGCAAGGAAATCAAGATCGAGCAGATCCGTGGCTTGCTCGATTTCGTCGGCGTTGGGTCGCATCGCGGCGGCGCGCGCGTGGTCGTGCTGTATCCGGCCGAAGGGCTGAACATCGCGGCGGCCAACGCGCTTCTGAAAACGCTGGAAGAACCGCCGGCGGGCGTCGTGTTCCTGATGGTGTCGGCGCGCATCGACCGCTTGCTGCCGACCATCATCAGCCGCTGCCGCCAATGGCCGATGACCACGCCCGCCCCGGACGTCGCGACCCAGTGGCTGGCCGCGCAAGGCGCGGCCGAAGCCCCAGCGTTGCTGGCCGAAGCCGGCGGCGCGCCACTCACCGCGCTCGCGCTCGCCAGCGACGAGAACCGCGCGCTGCGCGACTGGACCCTGAAGCAACTGGCCGCCGGTCCGGATTGCGACGCCTTCGCCTGCGGCGAGACGCTGCAGAAGCTGCCGGTGCCGCTGGTGCTCGGCTGGCTGCAACGCTGGATGTACGACTTGCTGGCGCAGCGCACGGCCGGCGCGCCGCGCTATTTTCCGCAGGCATCGGCGGCGTTGACGCGCTGCGCGTCGCAGGCCGACGCCAGCGCGTTCGCGCGTTTCATGCGGACCGTGACGCGCCAGCGCGCCGTGGAGAACCATCCGCTGAACGCTCGGCTGGTGTTCGAGGATCTGTTTATCGGCTATCGCGAGCTGTTCGCGTAAGCCTGTTGATGTTGCCGCCCGGCCCTGGTGGCGCGCCGCGCCGCCTGGCTGGACCGCCGTTTGCCTTCCATCTCAAGTTCACCTAGCCAAGTTCACCTAGCGCCATGAGCCTTTCTTATCGCGATGCCACACTCGACGATCTGCCCGCGATCGTCGCCATCTACAACTCGACCGTGCCGTCGCGGCAAGTCACCGCCGACCTGGAACCGGTCAGCGTCGAAAGCCGGCTGGCTTGGTTTCACGCGCACGGTCCGCAAAAGCGCCCGCTGTGGGTGGTGGAAGACCCGCAAAACGGCAGCGTGATCGCGTGGCTGAGCTTTTCGGACTTCTACGGCCGCCCGGCCTATCAGCGCAGCGCCGAAGTCAGCATCTATCTGGACGAACGCGCGCGCGGCAAGGGCTTGGGCAAGCAGTTGCTGGCCGCCTCGCTCGCGGCGGCGCCGGCGCTCGGCATCGATACGGTGCTCGGCTTTATCTTCGGCCACAATGAAGCGAGCCTGCGCCTGTTCCGCGGCTTCGGTTTCGACACGTGGGGGTCGCTCCCGCGCGTCGCGGTGCTGGACGGCGTGGAGCGCGATCTGGTGATTCTCGGCAAGCGGCTCGACACGGCAGTTGCCTGATTCACCTCAAGCTATTTATCAGCAGGACACCACCATGTTTGTCGACTCGCACTGCCATATCAACTTCGAAGGACTCGCCGACCGCCTGCCGCAGGTGCTGGAGAACATGCGCAGTCATTCGGTCACGCATGCGCTGTGCGTGTCGGTGGATCTCGAGACGCTGCCGTCCGTGCTGGAGATCGCCAGTCAGTATGCGAACGTGTATGCGTCGGTCGGCGTGCATCCGGATCACGAGGATATGCGCGAGCCGAGCCTGGCCGAACTGATCGAACTCGCCAGGCACCCGAAGGTGGTTGCGATCGGCGAGACGGGGCTTGACTACTATCGTCTGGAGGGCCGCACGATCGCCGATATGGAATGGCAGCGCGAACGCTTTCGCACCCATATCCGCGCGGCGCACGCCACGCAAAAGCCGCTGATCATCCACACGCGTTCGTCGGCGGAAGACACGCTGCGCATCATGGCCGAGGAGCGCGCGAGCGAGCCGGGCGGCGTGATGCATTGCTTCACGGAGCCATGGGCGGTCGCCGAACAGGCGCTGGCGCAGAATTTTTACATTTCGCTGTCGGGCATCGTCACGTTCAAGAGCGCAACCGACGTGCAGGACGTCGCGCGCCGCGTGCCGCTCGAGCGGCTCCTGATCGAAACCGACTCGCCGTACCTCGCGCCGGTGCCGTATCGCGGCAAGCCTAATGAACCTGCGTACGTCAGTTATGTCGGACGGTTCATCGCGCAACAACGCGAGATGCCGGATACGGCGCTGGCCGCCGCGACCACGCAAAACTTCTTCCGGCTCTTCAAGATCCCCGCGCCGGCCGGCGTCTGATTCATAAAATTTAAAGATATCAAAAGGATAGGGAAGTTTCCTAAAGCAAAATATGAAAGATAATTCGACTTCGATCGCAGCGTTTGAACAGACTTCGGCGGCGCAAAACGCTTTCGGTTCGGCGCGCCGCGGCGCGTCCAGCGTAGCGCTCGCCGCCACGCTGGTTTGCGCCGCGCTGAGTTCGGTGATCGCCTCGCCGGCTCAGGCGGCGCCGATCGACTCGCTGATCAAGTCGGTCAAGTTCGACGACGTCGACGGCGTCAACAAGCTGCTTGCCAAGGGCATGGACCCGAACAGCGTGGACAACCAGGGCATCCCGCTGCTGGTGCTGGCCGCGCGTGAGAAATCGGACAAGGTCGGCGCCGCACTGGTCGCCAACCCGAAGACTGACATCGAGATCCTCGACAAGGCCGGCGAAAACGCGATGATGATGGCGGCGCTCAACGGCGACATCGACTTCGTCAAGCTGCTGATCGCGAAGGACGCGGAGGTCAACAAGAAGGGCTGGGCGCCGCTGCACTATGCGGCGGCGAACGGCCACGACGACATCGTCAAGCTGCTGCTCGACCATTCGGCCTATGTCGACGCCGGTTCGCCGAACGGCACCACGCCGCTGATGATGGCCGCGCGCGGCGGCCATGTGTCGACCGTCAAACTGCTGCTCGACAACGGCGCTGACCTGACTGTGAAGAACCAGATCGGCCTGACCGCGCTCGATTTCGCGAAGACCTATAAGGAACCGGACGTGGTCGAAGGACTGACTGCGCGCCTGCAGCAAATGCAGCAGAAATAAAGCGCGCGGAAAAACCGGATCGCCGGATCGCCGGAGCGCCGGACCGCGCAAATTTGCCAGAAGATAGCGGCCGCCGGCACGCCTGCCGCTTCGCAAAACAGTGCAGAATAACGACTTTGGCGCGCGCCCCATGGCGCGCCGTTTCGATGCGGCACGAGACCGCCTGATAAACACCCTGGAAGGAACACCATGCTGCGGGCTTTGATTTTCGCCAGCGCGCTTGCCGTACCGCTATCGGCAGCTGCGTTTACGGGAGGCGACCTCAACAAGCTGTGCACCAAGACCGATGTGGCGTCGCGTAGCGCGTGTGCCGCGTATATCGAAGGCGCCGCGGACGGCATCTTCAACACGATCGACGCGATCGGCGGTACCACCGGGCCGCGCGTCGGCCAGTACTTCTGCTTGCCGCAAGACGCGCGCTCGGCGCAGCTCACCGACGCGGTGCGCAAGTACATCGCGGAAAATCCGATCGTCGCGGGCTATAACGCCAGTACGGCGATCTCGTTGGGGCTCGGCAAGGCGTTTCCTTGCAAGAGCGGCAATTGATCGATTTGAATCGCGATTGACGCTTGCGTGCTCGCAGTGGGCACGTCCGGCGGTTCGGCCGGCTTGACCTGTACTGTTTCAACCCGGCTCGATGCCGGTTAAAACCCCCGGCCGCGCGCTTTCAGAAGCAGCCCGGCCCGGACACCTTTCCCAGTCCGGACGGACCAACGCCTAAAACTTGCACAGGCCCTCCGTTCAGGCGCGGCAGATGCATCCATGCATAGCCGGCGCGCCGCTGTTGCGGGCGCGTCAGTGTCATCCGCCGGGCGGAGCCTCGACGCTAGCGCCCGCGAAAGGGGCTGCTTGCCGCCTGTTCGCGGCCTACCCGGTGGCCTGTCCCGCGCGGCGCGCATCATGTAATAACCCTGACACCGGTTCCGTTTCCACTCACCAGGAGGAAAACGCTCTTCATGCCCACTTTCGACGAATTGAGCCGTATCGCGGAAGCGCCGCTACATACGTGGCTCGGCGCCTTGTTCGTCTCGGTGATCGCGGTGCTGCTGGCTATCGGCATCCATCGAATCGGCGCGCGCATCGTCATGCGGATCGCGCGGCCGTATCCGCTCACCAGCGTCGTGCTGCGCTATATCGACAAACCGTCGCTGTTCGTCCTCGTGATCCTCGTGCTGGAAGCCGTCTGGTGGGAGGCGCCCGACACGCTCATCTTCATCACACCGCTGCGCGACGCCGCCGCGATGGTGCTAATCGGCGCGCTCACGTGGCTGTCGGTGCGCTTGGCGGCGGCGATCGGCGAGGCGATCATCCAGGCCCATCCGCTCGATACCGCCGATAACCTGCAGGCGCGCCGCATCCATACGCAGGCGCGGGTACTGGCGCGCTCGGTGATGCTGGTGATCGTGATCGTCGGCGTGGGCGGCGCGCTGATGACGTTTCCGAATGTGCGGCAGATCGGCGCCAGTTTGCTGGCGTCCGCGGGCGTCGCCGGGCTGGTCGCCGGTATTGCGGCGCGGCCGGTGCTCGGCAACCTGATCGCGGGTTTGCAGATCGCGCTCTCGCAACCGATCCGGCTCGACGACGTCGTGGTGATCCAGGGCGAGTGGGGGCGTATCGAGGAAATCACCGGCACGTATGTGTCGGTGCGTTTGTGGGATCAGCGGCGGCTGATCGTGCCGCTGCAATGGTTCATCGAGAACCCGTTTTCGAACTGGACGCGCAGCAGTTCGCAGATCATCGGCACGGTGTTTCTGTACGTCGATTACCGGATGCCGCTCGCGCCGCTGCGCGAAGAGCTCGCACGCATCGTCGAGGGCGCGCCCGAGTGGGATCGTCGCGTGCAGGTGCTGCAAGTCACCGACGGCACGGAGCGCTCGATGCAACTGCGCGCGCTGGTCAGTTCGCTCGATTCCGGCCTGAACTGGGACTTGCGCTGCCGGGTCCGCGAGGGGCTGCTCGACTTCATTCAGAAGCACTATCCGCAGTACTTGCCGAGGGCGCGCGCCGACGTATCGGCCGAGCTGGAAACCGGCAAAGGCGAGCCGCTCAGCTGGATGCCGCGCGGCACGCAGACGCCCGCTGGCAGTACCGTGGCGCACACGGAAGCCGATCCGGTAGCGAGTCGCGTCGGCCATTCGCAGACGGCCAGTCCGCCTTACCGGCCCAAGGAAAAGGCATAGCTGGAGACGCTCGCGTGCAGCTGCGGGCCGGGGTGCCACTGCGGTGTCGGCGCATGTGCCAGCGCGTGTCTCAGCTCATGTGCCAGCGCGTGTGCCAAATGAGTGCAACCGATCGGGCACCCAGGCGGTCGAACAGTCCATCTGATCCACGAATCTGGCGCGGCTTCGTGTGGCTGGTCGGCTTTACGTCACCAAAGTGTTGCGGTGACTGAAGCGCCTGAAACGAAGCGCCTGAAACGAAGCGCCCGAAGCGCACATGCCGCGCCGCGCGAACCAGGGAGGACAACCGGAATGGGCCGATTGATCGTCGTGTCGAATCGCGTTGCAACGCCGACGGAAACCAGAGGATCGGCGGGCGGCCTCGCGGTCGGCGTGTTCGGCGCGTTGAAGGACGCAGGGGGCGTGTGGTTCGGCTGGAGCGGCGACGTGGTGAGCGAAACCGTCGCCAATGCCGGTCCGAATCTGGAGCAGGACGGCGCGGTGACGTTCGCGACCGTCGGCCTCACGCGCAAGGACTACGACCAGTACTATCGCGGCTTTTCGAACGCGACGCTGTGGCCGGTGTCCCACTACCGCAACGATCTCGCGCGCTACGAGCGCGACGAATATGCGGGCTACCGGCGCGTGAACGCGTGGCTCGCGCACAAGCTGATCAAGCTGCTCGAACCCGACGATGTGATCTGGGTTCACGACTACCATCTGATCCCGTTCGCCGAAGCGCTGCGCGCTGAAGGCATCACGAACCGGATCGGTTTCTTCCTGCACATTCCGTTTCCCTCGCCGCAGATTCTGCTCAACATTCCGCCGCACGAAGAGCTGGTGAAGTCGCTGTCGTGCTACGACCTGCTGGGCTTTCAGACGTCGACCGATCAACTCGCTTTTCATGACTACGTGACGCGCCATGCGCGCGGCACCGTGAGCGCGGACGGTCACGTCGAGGCATTCGGCCGCAAGCTGCGCACCGGCGTCTATCGGATCGGCGTGTTCCCGGACGAAATCGCCGAGCAGGCGAAACGCTATGAAAGCCGTCAGCACGTGCTCGACCTGAAGCAGAGTCTGGAGGGGCGCAAGCTGATCATGAGCGTCGACCGGCTCGATTATTCGAAGGGACTGGTCGAACGATTTCGCGCGTTCGAGCATCTGCTGGAGCGCTCGCCCGAATGGCGCGGCAACGTCACGCTGGTGCAGATCGCGCCGCCGACCCGCTCGGACGTCGCCACCTATCAGAAGATCCGTCAGGATCTGGAATACGAAGCGGGGCGCATCAACGGCCGTTACTCAGGCCTCGACTACACGCCGATCCGCTATCTGAATCAGCAGTACGACCGCTGGAAGCTGATGTCGCTGTTTCGCGAGTCGCAGATCGGCTTTGTCACGCCGTTGCACGACGGGATGAATCTGGTCGCCAAGGAGTATGTCGCCGCGCAGAATCCGGACGATCCGGGCGTGTTAGTTTTGTCGATTTTCGCCGGCGCGGCGGCGGAGCTGACCGGCGCGTTGCTGGTCAATCCGCATGACGCGATCGGCATGTGCGAGGCCCTGCAGCGTGCCTTGCAGATGCCGCTCGATGCGCGCCAGCGGCGTCACGAGATCAATATGGCGGCGCTGCGCAAGAACGATCTCGGCGTATGGCGCGATACGTTCCTGAACGATTTGCGCAGCGTGCCGGTGCAACAACCGGGTAACGGAGGCGGGCATAACTGATGGTGCGTATGAGCGAGGTTGCGTTACCGGGCGTGCCGCGGCGCGCGTTTGACCGATGGGGGGCGGCATGTTGACCACTTTAGCCATCGCGGGGTACCGGTCGCTGCGCGAGTTGATCGTGCCGCTCGGCCGCCTGAATGTGATCACCGGCGCGAATGGCAGCGGCAAATCGAGCGTGTATCGCGCGCTGCGGCTGCTGGCTGAGACTGCACGCGGCGGCGTGATTACGTCGCTGGCGCGCGAGGGCGGCTTGCAATCGACTTTATGGGCCGGGCCTGAACGCTTCTCGCGCGCGATGCTGGCGGGTGAGTCTGCTGTCGAGGGCACGCGCCGCAAGGAACCGGTGAGTCTGCGGCTCGGTTTTTCCGGCGATGAATTCGGTTATGCGATCGATCTGGGGTTGCCGCAGCTCGATCAGGCCACACGGTTCCCGCTCGATCCCACGATCAAGCGCGAATGCATCTGGAGCGGCCCCGTGTTGCGGCCGTCGGCGCTGCTGGTCGACCGGCGCGGTCCGGCGATTCATACGCGCGATGACGAACGCGACTGGCAGACTATTGCGCAACCCGTCGCGAGCTTCGACAGCATGATGACGGAGTTCTCCGACCCGCGCACCGCGCCGGAGATGATCACGGTGCGCGAGCAGATCCGCTCGTGGCGTTTCTACGACCATTTCCGCACGGATGCCGAAGCGGCGGTGCGCCTTCCTCAGATCGGCACGCACACCCCGGTGCTGTCCAACGACGGCGCGGACCTCGCGGCCGCCTTGCAAACCATTCGCGAGATCGGCGATCCGGCCGCGCTGGATGCCTCCATCGACGATGCTTTCCCTGGTTCGCGCCTCGACGTCGCCACCCAGGACGGCCGCTTCGAAGTGACGATGCAGCAGCACGGCCTGCTGCGACCGCTGAAAGGCGCGGAGTTGTCGGACGGCACCTTGCGCTATTTGCTGCTGGTCGCGGCGCTGTTGACGCCGCGTCCGCCCGCGCTGCTGGTGCTCAATGAACCGGAGACGAGTCTGCATCCGGATCTGCTGCCGGCGCTTGCGCGTCTGATCGCGCGGGCTTCCGTGCATTCCCAGGTGCTGGTGGTGTCGCATGCGGCGCGGTTGATCGCGGCGCTCGAGCGGGAGGACGACAGTCAGTCGATCGTGCTCGAAAAACACTTCGGCGCCACGCGTATTGCGGATGTGGACGATCACGGCCTGCCGGCGTGGAAGTGGCCGGCACGATAAAGAGCATAACGAGCATAAAGGGCGCGGCGCCGGATGTAAGTTGAATGTAACAGCGCCGAGGAATTGAAAGGCCAAGGACTTTTTCGTTCCGTCCTGGTGAATAATGCTTTGATGCGGATGGTGCAGGCGGACGCGCGGCGTCCGTTGCATTGATCGGAGGTACCGGCGCGGCCATACTCAGCGCCGCTGATGTGCCCGTCATGCGCACCGCCGCAGGCCAAAAAGCGGCCAAAGCCGCCAGTTCACGGAGACAAAAAATGAAGATTGCGCAGATCGCCCCTTTGACCGAATCGGTGCCGCCGAAGCTATACGGCGGCACGGAGCGCGTCGTGTCGTACATCACCGAGGCGCTGGTCGATCTCGGCCATGACGTGACGCTGTTCGCGAGCGGCGATTCCGTCACCAGCGCGAAGCTCGAACCGGTATGGCCGCGCGCGTTGCGTCTGGACCCGGGTATTCGCGACCGCATCGCTCCCCATATGCTGTTGATGGAACTGGTGCGCCGTCAGGCCGAAGATTTCGACGTGCTGCATTTCCACCTCGATTACTACTCGTTTTCGGTCTTCAAGCGCCAGGACACGCCGTTCGTCACGACGATGCACGGCCGCCTCGATTTGCCCGAGCAGCAGCCGGTGTTCGACACCTTCAACACCGCGCCGGTGATCTCGATTTCGAACGCGCAGCGTCATCCGTTGCCGCAGGCCAAGTGGCTCACCACCGTTTATCACGGCTTGCCGGAGCAGCTCTACACGCCGCAACCGGTCGAGCAGAAGTACCTCGCGTTTCTCGGTCGCATCTCGCCGGAAAAGCGTGTCGACACGGCGATCCGGATCGCCGGCCGCTGCGGGATGCAGATTCGCATCGCCGCGAAAGTCGATGCCGCCGACCGCGAGTACTTCGAACGCGACATCCGGCCTTTGCTGGATCTGCCGTACGTCGAGTTCATCGGCGAAATCGCGGATAACCAGAAGGCCGAATTCCTGTCCGGCGCGCATGCGCTGCTCTTCCCGATCGACTGGCCGGAACCTTTCGGTCTGGTGATGATCGAGGCGATGGCGTGTGGCACGCCGGTGATCGCGTTCAATCGCGGCTCGGTGCCCGAAGTGCTGGACGACGGCGTGACAGGCTTCATCGTCGAGGACGAGATCGGCGCGGTGGCGGCGGTGAATCGGCTGCATAAGGTGCCGCGGGCGGGCGTTCGGCAACGCTTCGAGGAACGCTTCACGTCGCACCGGATGGCCCAGCAATATGTGGATGCGTATCAATCGGTGATTCGCGCGCAGAAACGCTCGCGCTTCAAGGTGATCGATACGTCGGGGAGCTGAGTTGCGTTGAGCCGCGTTGAGTTGTGTTGGGTCGAGGCGGGCGGCAGCGTAAAAAAGAACGGCGGTGCAGCGCGCATCGCCGTTTTTTTTATTGCCGTTGTGCGCATCAGGCACGCAGCCCGGCGCCTGCCATGATGGAACATGGACCGCGTCTGACCCGGCCACCGCTGCGTGCGAAACCAGCGGATGGAACGCAGACTCCGACGACTGCGCAGACCGGCAGCGCGCTTAGATCTTCAGGCGCGATACCTTGGTGCCGTTAAGCGACACATCGGCCATCAAGCCGGCATTGGTCAGCACGAACACTTCGACCGGCGCCGTCGCCGTGGTCGTGTCGATCGCGCCGTTCGCGCCGACCTTCACCAGCGCGACGGATGCGTCGGCGCCCACCGCCCAGCCGTCCGAATTGCGGAATTTGTCGAGCGAATCCTGCGTCATGAACAGGAAGACGATGGCCTTCGACTGTGCACCGGCCTGCAGACCGAACGAACCGGAAACCGTGCTGTAGTAGCCGACCGTGCCGCCGCCTACGCGCAGCGCGCCTTCGCCATACTGGCCGCCGACGATGAAGCCCGCTTGCAGCACCGACGGGAACACGAGCACGCCGCGCGCTTTCGACACGAGTTCGCGCGAACCCGTCACCGTGGTGAACAGCCGCGACATGGTGCCGTCGACGCTGGCGTCGATCGACTTGCGTTTGGATGCATCAGTGGAGGGTGTGTCATGGCTGCTCCCGCTCGTCGTGCAACCGGCGAGTGCAAGGCCTCCGAAAGCGAGCGCAGCGGTAGTCTTCAGCATGAAGTTTCGTCTTTGCATCGTTTTTCTCCATCATGGTTCCTAGGCGCAACCTCGTATGTGTTGCCGGGTTGCCTTTGAGTTATATCACAGGCAAGCGTAACGGGTGCGCTGCGAGCTCTCGCGAAAAGCCTTATGCAGCGGGGCTTTGCGCCGAATATCAAGACGCTGCGCTGTAAATTTGACCGACCGTAAGCGAGTGTTTAAATCCGCTTGGACAGCGCGTTCGAGTGGGGCTCGGCAGAACCATGTCCGGTATGAGTTCGCACGACGAGACGGGCGTTCCAGCTACGCGAAACGCCCGTTTTTACCGATTTTTGCGCGGTACGATTTGCGCTGAAATTGAATTGAAAGTGTTGCCCGGATGCCGCAACAGGCTGCTTTTTCAGCCAGCCTGTCAGCCATTGTTCGCCGGGCTTTTCACCGGTGGCCGCCGCAATGCCCGGCGGATGACACCGATCACGGCGCCGATCAGGAGCAACGTGATGGCCGGCACGATCCAGTAGCCGACGAAGGCGTGCCAGAGGTAAGCGAAGAGGGTGGAGCGGCGCACGCTGTATTCGTTGCGGGCATCCTGCTGGCGCGGCGCATTGGCGGCCAGCACGTCGGCCGGGCAGCCGGCTGCCTGCGCTTCGTCGGGCTTGCCGTGGCAGCGCGCGGGCGCGCCGGCGGCGCGTTGTGCGTCGGTGAAATTCCAGGTGGTCAGCGCGCGCTCGAGGTCGACGGTGTTATACGCCATTTCCTCCCTGATCTCGCTGACCGCGACGATCGCTACCGGCACTGCCCAGAATATGATGACGACCAGCCACCGCCTCAACCAGCGGTTTTTACGCTTCGATACCATCCTTGCCTCCGATCGATGCTCTGCGGCATCAACGACAAGATGGCGGCCCGTCTAATGTTGTGTGGGGGTGGGCCGTCTCCGCAGCCATCATAGAAGAAAAACGGTACGTTCGTGCGGATGGACTGCGAGAGGGGCGGGGCAGGAAGAAGGATGCGGGAAAAAGGCCGGGGCCGCGCCGAAAAACGGCGCGGCCCCGTTCAAGCGAGCAGTAGCGAAGCGCCTTGCGCTTAATTAGCCGGCGCGGACGACAGGCACGACTTCATGAACGCCTTGCGGTCGTCGCCTTTCTTGCCGGTGGCTTGCGTGTTGCATGCCTTCATCTTGTCCTGCTGGCTCATCGGCGCGGCGGCGGCGGCCGGCTTTGCCGACAGGCAGGTCTTCATGAAGGCCTTGCGCTCGTCGCCCTTCTTGTCGCCGGCCTGCTTGTTACAGTCGGCCATTTTCGTTTGCTGGCTGTTCTGCGCGAACGCCGGCGAAACGAGAACCGCGCCCAACACCAGCGTAGCGATTGCGGATTGGATCTTCATGTGACACTCCCTTCGGTGATGAAAACGTTTTTGGTTGTCATGCGCATGGGCGTCAACGGCATTCAGGGCCCATCGGCATGCACGTTATTGCAATTGCTGTCTGCCAGAACGGACAAAAGCGCATTCCGGTTGACAAGCCGTGACGCTGGTTTTCCCTACCGGGCCTTCCTTGCCCGGCAGGGAGGGCTGCCCACAGTGCGCGAACGGATGGATCGTAGCAGTGTTGAATTATGTTATGCATTCCAGATTAATTGACCGGGCGAATTCAACCGGATCACATCGCTGTCATTCACGATGAATGCGGAAAGATTTGGCAATGCAATCCGCATTGTGCGTGCGGACAATTGAATAAGAAATACGCAGAAAATCCCGCCGGCGATCACGGGGTAATATTGACTCGAATTCTGTGCGAGGAGGGGCTGCCGTCCCGTCTATCACACACGCCAAGGAGGCTTCGCCATGCACTACCTGTTGATGTACGACCTCGTATCCGACTACCTCGAACGTCGCGGCGCGTATCGCGACGAACATCTTAAGCATGCATGGGCGGCGGCCGAACGCGGCGAATTGCAACTCGCCGGCGCGCTGAGCGAACCGGTCGACACCGCCGTGCTGCTCTTCGAAGGCGACTCGCCCGCTGCCGCCAAAGCCTTTGCCGAGGCCGATCCGTATGTGCTCGAGGGGCTCGTGACGCGCTGGCGCGTGCGGCCATGGATGACCGTGGTGGGTACGCACGCGTCGCAACCGGTGCGCTAGAAGCCATGCCGCGAGCATCTTTCGCGCAACCTGAACCCTGATGCGAATGCACGCGTGAGCGCTGCCGTTCGCTCGTCCCATCGCATCGCGCCGGTCACGTGGAAACACCGTCGGCGCGATGCCCGGGTGAGCTGCATCACCCGCCAAAAATCGTTGCAGGTGCCTCAAAATGAATCACCGCGCATTTCGCCGATTTCATAAAGCCTATTCGCCGCTGATTTTTTGCCGTTTCGCCGCCCAATAGCCGGTTTCGTCGCCGGAACCAGCCGCCTTTCTGTTACGGCAATTCGAGAAATGACGCAGCAAAAAGGACAAGATTGTTTCCATCCGTAACACTTGTCTCGACGATATTCACGCAAACCCTGGTGGTGGTATGCTTCGTGCACAAATTCTCCCATGCACGAGTGAGACCACGTTTTGTGCTTCGCAATAGGGACAAACCGCACTAAGCCAGTGCGGCGGTGACCGACAGACAGAACGTACAAAACAAATTTGTGCAACCGCGGGCTGCACACGGATCGTGAAAGTTGAATCCGTGGCAGTCCAAAGCCGCGGCCCGGCCAGGCTGCGTGGAGAACCCAATGTTTTTCGATGAGCTAAGCAATGAAGAATGGGCGCTGCTGGCAGCGCTTGTCTCCGATGAGCCGGCCGTCCGTCTGAACCGACGCGGCCGGCCGCGCGCCGAACCACGCATCGTGGCGAATGCCGTCCTGTGGATTCTGACAACTGGCGAACCCTGGTCGAAGCTGCCAGGCCGCTATCCGTCGGGTCCCACTTGCCGGCGCCGTTTTGAAGAATGGCAATTGAACGGCACGCTTCTCGAGATGGTTCGGCTCTTATCCCAAACCGGGCGCACCTTCGCGTACGTCCCGCAACCGGCGCCGCCCGTCGCGGCCAAACCTGCAGCACCGGTAGCCGCGCCCCCCAGCGCGCGCGACGACAACCTGCGTGGCGTGTCCTGGAAGAGCCCCGAGTCGTGGCAAGCGCCCGGCAGCATGTCGAGCAGCCTGAGCAACTGGCGTTCGGCCGACCCGATCGCCGACATCACGCGCCAGTTGTCCGGCGTGGGGTATGCGCCGCCTGCGCCGTCCGCCCCGGCGGTGCGTGCCGGGCTGTCCAGCATGGCTGAAGCGGACGCGGTGGAAGTGGCAATGGGCGATTTGACCTCTGCCGCTACGGCCGGGGGCCGCACGCATCCGTTCGAAGATCAGCGCAGTCCGCTGTCGATGAGCCTCGCGCCACGCGGCACGCAGGTCGCCGACCGGCGCGGCTATCTGATCTATGTGGTGGCGGAGCGGGTGCCCAACGCCATGTATCGCGCATGGGCGGAGATCATGAAGGACGGCAAACGCGTCGAGCGTTCCGGTCTGGTCGGTCCGCGCTTTGCGGATGCGCAGGCGGCGGAGCAATACGCGCTCGACTGGGCGCGCCAGTGGATCGACCGTGAATGCCGCACGCTGGCGGCTGCGGGCACTGCGCCGGCCGTCCATGCCGCTGCACCGGTTGCGCGTACGTTGCCGGCCATGCGCCACGTGCCGGAGCCGGTCACGGTGAATCACGGCGGGCCTTTGCATGGCCCTATCGGTGGGTTCCGCGGTCCGTTACGCCGTTATCCCGGCGAACCGGCTGCACCCGTTACACCAGCGACAGAAAGCAGTGCCTCAGATCGTTTTCCGGCGTTCACAGAACTCATCTCCCACGCGGGATGAGCAATAGCAGCACCCCGCGGCCGGTAGGAGCAACCGCCGCAGGATCCCGCTTCATCCGTTGTGAATCACTGGTGTGGCTTCATTGACGTCCATAAGTGTCGTCAAAGCGCACGATGTCGTCTTCGCCGAGATACGAACCGGACTGCACCTCGATCATTTCGAGCGGCATCTTGCCCGGGTTCTCGAGACGGTGGGTGACGCCCAGCGGAATATAAGCAGACTCGTTTTCGGAGACGATAAAGCGCTCTTCACCCCGCGTGACGAGCGCGGTGCCGCGCACGACGATCCAATGTTCAGCGCGGTGATGATGCATTTGCAGCGAGAGCCGCGCACCCGGCTTCACGACAATGCGTTTGACCTGGAAGCGCTCGCCGGTGTCGACGGAGTCGTAGTTGCCCCACGGCCGGTGCACCTTGCGATGGTTGGCCGCTTCCAGGCCGCCATCGTTGCGAATCCGCCCGACGATCTTCTTGACGTCCTGCACGCGCGATTTGTCGGCAACCAGAATCGCGTCCGCCGTTTCGACCACCACCAGATCCTGGGTGCCCACGCAGGCAATCAGGCGTCCTTCCGAATGCGCGAAGGTCGAGCTCGAACCTTCGAACATCACGCGGCCGCGACCGACGTTCTGATCGGCGTCTTTGTCCGAGATATCCCAGATCGCGTCCCACGAACCCACGTCCGACCAGCCTGCCTGCAACGGCACGACCACGCCGGAGGCGGCGCTCTGATCGTTGCCCAGTTTTTCCATCACGGCGTAGTCGATCGAATTCGACGGCGAGGCGCTAAACGCGTCGCGTTGCAGACGGAAGAAGTCGCCGTCCGCCTTGCCGCCCGCAAACGCGGCTTCGCACGCTTCGAAAATCGCCGGCTGGAAGTAGCGGATCGCCTTCAGCCAGGTCGACGCGCGCATGATGAAAATGCCGCTGTTCCACCAGTATTCCCGCGATTCGATGTAGCGCTGCGCCAGTTCCAGATGCGGCTTCTCGACGAAGCGGTCGAGCCGGTGAGCGCCAGGCCTGCCGGCGGTGTTCCCAGACGTTTCGTCAGGCATGCCTGGCTGTGTACCGAGCGCCGCGCCGATACGGATATAGCCGTAACCGGTTTCCGCGCGCGTCGGCACGATGCCCATCGTCACGATATGACCGGCCGCCGCATGCTGCACGCCGGCGGCCACCGCCGCATGAAAACCGTCGATGTCGGTCACCGCATGATCGGCGGGCATCACGACCATGATGCCGTCCTCGTCCTGCGCGGCGATCGACAGCGCGGCCACCGTGAGCGCCGGCGCGGTGTCGCGGCCGACGGGTTCGAGAATCAGCCGGCTCGGCTTGCCGCTCGTGCGCAACTGCTCGGCGGTCGTGAAGCGATGCTCTTCGTTGGCCACCACGACGAGTTGCTCGGATAGAAGATGACCGGCTTCGAGCCCATCGAGACGGCGCGTAGTGGATTGCAACAGCGAATCATCGCCCAGCAAACCAATCAGTTGTTTCGGGTATTGCTCGCGCGACATCGGCCACAGGCGTGTGCCGGAGCCGCCCGCGAGAATCACGGGATGGACCTTGAGCTTGACGTTCAGGGACATAGCTTGCGTGGACCGGGTATCGGCGGGTGTGGCCGTGACCGGAGCTGTCATGATGGACTCCTCGAGGCTGGGTGAATGCGTCGAGTTTTATCACGAAGTAAAGAATCAATAAAAGCGCGTTAAATAGAAACTATATAAATTGCCTAATAAAATTCGTCTTTCCGTGACGCAAAAATGTCCGTTTAATTTTTAAAAAAAGAAAAAATACACGAAAAAAATCCCGACCAGTTTTTTTAGGTGGGCGGATACCGCAGAATAGAGCCGAAGGGTGGCGCGTAAGCTTCGTAGGCAAACAGGAAGGAACGGCGAGCGTGGCTTCCTGCAAGGCGTTTAAACCCTCTCTCGAGGGCCAAAACCGGTAACAATTGCCGAACAAATTCCGAAAAAATATCGAAACTTTGACCGATACATTTTGAGATTTTTTGCTGTCTTGCAGTTCGAATTTTAATGCCGCTTTATCTATACCTGTACAAGGGTATTCACTCACTCCGACACGCGTTTTCCGGCTCGGCCACCTGGTTGGCAACTTAGATTTTTTTAGAGCGGACAACGGCTGGGCAATAGCACAGGCCAATGAGTTTCGCGTCGCGTATTCAGTTGCGCAGCGCGAATACCGGCGTTGTGCGTCTGGGCCGCCGGGCTGATGTGCTTAACCGGGTACTGGAGTTCAACCAACTGACGGATGGCACTTGACTGACGAACTGAGGTGCGGCGCATGCTGAGCGTTCTATCGAGAATCATCGACATTGCGATGGTCGCCTTTGGCGCCTGGATCGCGACGGCCGTGCACAGCGGGAAATTTGTGTGGCTGGACGACATGCAAAGCATTTCGCTCGCATTCGACTGCCTGCTGGTGGTGGTGTTTTTCCCCGCGCTCGGCATCTATCAGTCGTGGCGCGGCAAGCCGCTCTACGATCTGCTGTGCCGCGTGGCCGGCGGTTGGCTGATGGTGGAAGTGACCGGCATTCTGATCAGCTTCAGCCTGCATCGTTCGGACCTGCTGTCGCGCTTGTGGCTGGTGTATTGGGCGGTGGCCACCATCGTGCTCCTGATCGTCAACAAGGTGATCGTCTACTCGATCCTGAAGGGACTGCGCCGCGAGGGTTTCAATCAGCGCGCGGTGGCGATCGTCGGCGGCGCGCCGTACGGCCGCTTTCTGATCGAGCAGATGCGCAGCCGTCCGGAAGCGGGCTTTAGCCCGGTCGTCGTGTTCGATGAAGACGGCACGATCAATCCCTACGAGGACCCGGACGCCTCGGACGCGATCGACGGCGTGCCGGTCGAGCGCGACTACGCACGGATGATCCAGCTGGTACGCCAGCGGGCGATTCGCGAACTGTGGCTGGCGCTGCCGATCTCGAAGGAAAAGGCGATTCACCGCTTCGTGATGGATTTGCGCAACGACTTCGTGAACATCCGTTTCATTCCGGATGTGCGCAGCCTCACGCTCTTCAATCAGCCGATGGTCGATCTGCTCGGCGTGCCCGCGATCAACCTGGCCGCCTCGCCGATCACCGATCTGCGCGTGCTGCCCAAGCGCATCTTCGACCGGCTGTTCGCGCTTGCCGCGTTGAGCGCGCTGGCGCCGGTGATGCTGGCGATCGCGGTGATGGTGAAGCTGAGCTCGCCCGGTCCGGTGTTCTTCCGGCAGAAGAGGAAGGGCATCGACGGCAACCAGTTCGAGATCTACAAGTTCCGCTCGATGAAAGTGCACAAGGAGGAGTCCGGCAAGATCACCCAGGCCACGCGCCGCGACCCGCGCATCACCGCGGTCGGTGCGTTCCTGCGGCGCACCAGCCTCGACGAATTGCCGCAATTCATCAACGTGCTGCGCGGCGAGATGTCGGTGGTCGGCCCGCGTCCGCATGCGCTCGAACACGACGACATCTACAAGGATCTGGTGAAGGGCTACATGCACCGCTACCGGATCAAACCGGGCATCACCGGATGGGCGCAGATCAACGGCTATCGCGGCGAAACCGACCGCATCGAAAAGATGATGGGCCGCGTCAAGCTCGATCTGTACTACATGCAGCACTGGACCTTCTGGCTCGACATCAAGATCGTCGTGCTGACGCTGTGGAAGGGCTTTGTGGGCAGTAACGCTTATTGAGCGCATATCGAGCAGCAGGGGCGCAACGCAGCGCGTGCCCGCTCTCCCGAATCAACTCACAATCCGAGGTAATACATGAACCTGACGATCATCGGTAGTGGCTACGTAGGCCTCGTGACGGGCGCATGTCTGGCCGACATTGGCCACGACGTGTTCTGTCTCGACGTCGATCAGCGCAAGATCGACGTGCTCAACAACGGCGGCGTGCCGATCCATGAACCGGGTCTGCAGGAGATCATCGCGCGCAATCGTAAGGCCGGCCGCCTGAAGTTCTCGACCGACATCGAAGCCGCGGTCGCGCACGGCGATATCCAGTTCATCGCCGTGGGCACGCCGTCCGACGAAGACGGTTCCGCCGACCTGCAATACGTGCTGGCCGCCGCGCGCAACATCGGCCGCCACATGACGGGCTTCAAGGTGATCGTCGACAAATCCACGGTGCCGGTCGGCACGGCCTCGCGCGTGCGCGACGTGATCGCCGGGGAACTGGCCGCGCGCAACGCGCAGCATATGTTCTCGGTGGTATCGAACCCGGAATTCCTGAAAGAGGGCGCGGCCGTTGAAGACTTCACGCGGCCCGACCGCATCGTGCTCGGCTGCGATGAAGACGTGCCGGGCGAGAAAGCGCGCGAATTGATGAAGCGCCTGTACGCGCCGTTCAATCGCAACCGCGAACGCACGCTGTATATGGACGTGCGCTCGGCCGAATTCACCAAGTACGCGGCCAACGCGATGCTCGCCACGCGCATCTCGTACATGAACGAGCTCGCCAATCTTGCCGACCGCGTCGGCGCGGATATCGAAGCGGTGCGCCGCGGCATCGGCTCCGATCCGCGGATCGGCTACGACTTCCTGTACGCCGGTTGCGGCTATGGCGGTTCGTGCTTTCCGAAGGACGTGCAGGCGCTGATCCGCACCGCTGCCGACCACAAGGCGAACCTGCGCATTCTCGAAGCGGTGGAAGCCGTCAACGATACGCAGAAAAAGATCCTCGCGCACAAGATCGTCGCGCGTCTGGGTGAAGACCTGTCGGACCGCACTTTCGGCGTGTGGGGCCTCGCGTTCAAGCCGAATACCGACGACATGCGCGAAGCGCCGAGCCGTCCGCTGATCGCGGAACTGCTGCGCCGTGGCGCGCGCGTGAAGGCCTACGACCCGGTGGCAATCGACGAATCGAAGCGCGTCTTCGCGCTCGATCTGAAGGACGTGCCGCAGCAGCACGCGCGCCTGTCGTTCGTGAAGGAAGAAATGGATGCGGCCGAGGGCGCCGACGCGCTGGTGATCCTCACCGAATGGAAGGTCTTCAAGAGCCCGGACTTCGATGCGCTCAAGGACATCCTGAAGACGCCGCTGATTTTCGACGGCCGCAATCTGTACGAACCGGACGCGCTGCTCGAACTCGGTATCGAGTATCACGCGATCGGCCGTCAGCACGCGCTGCGCAGTGCGCCGGCACGGGTCGGCGCGAACGGCCTGGCGGTGACCGCCGGGACGGCTGCGGCTACAGCTGCGGCTGGAAGCTAAATCACCACGCCGCTGAACCACCAGGCCACGTTAGGGAGCCCGCCTATGTTCGCCAACGTTCTGATCGTCTGTCACGCCAACGTGTGCCGTTCGCCTGCCGCCGAAATGCTGTTCAAGGCACGGCAGCGCGCGGCCTCGCGGACGTCCTCGGCGCCGATCGCGTTTCATTCGGCGGGGATCCGTGCCGTGGCGGGTCATGGCATGGATCCGGTGATGCGGCGTCTGCTCGACGAGCAGGGCGTCGTCGCCGGGATCCATTACTCGCGGCGTCTCGACCGGCGCCTCGTGCGCTCCGCCGATCTGGTGCTGGTCAGCGAGCGCGCGCAGGTGAGCGAAGTCGAAGCGCTCGATCCGGCGTCGCGCGGCAAGGTCTATCCGCTCGGCAAGTGGGAACACGATTCCGATGTCGCCGATCCGCACGGCGGCGCGGAAACCGCTTATCGAGAGAGTCTCGTGCTCATCGAACACCTGGTCATGGGATGGCTGAAGAAAATATGCTGATGAAGAAACTCACTGCGAACCTCAAAGCGAACTCACCGGCGAATCTCCGCATGAAATTCGCCGCCACTTTTTTGCTGACGTCCTTTCTGTCGGCTTGCGCTACGGCGCCGGGGAATTACCTCGACACGTCCCGTCTGAAAGACGACGGGCAGCATCAGAACCAACCCGCGGAGACCTATCCGGTCCATCTGATCGATGCGAGCGTCGTAGCTGCGCAGGCGCAGGCGCAAGCCGCAAGCACGCCGCAGGCGTTGCCGACCTCGTCTGTCAGCGACCCGTCGCAGTACGTGTACCGGCTCTCGCCGCAGGACATCATCGGCATCACCGTGTGGGATCATCCTGAGTTGACTACGCCGCAGGGCAGCACGCTGTCGTCAGGCGGCAACACCACGCAGTCGTTCGGCGGCGCGTTGCAGCAGCCGTACACGGCCGCGTTGCCGGGCCAGGCCGATCCGTACGGCCAGACGGTTGCCGCCGACGGCACGATCTATTTCCCGTTCGTCGGGCGGATCCGGGCCGCGGGCAAGACGGTCGGCGAGGTGCGCGATCAATTGGCCTCCGGCCTCGTGCGCTATATCCGCAACCCGCAGGTCGACGTACGCGTGCTGTCCTATCGCGGCCAGAAAATCCAGGTGACCGGCGAAGTGAAGACGCCGGGGCCGCTCGCCGTCAGCGACGTGCCGCTCACGCTGGTCGACGCGATCACACGCTCGGGCGGCACGACCGGCGAAGCCGACATCCAGCGTGTGCGTCTGACGCGCAACAAGCAGCTCTACGTGCTCGACGCGAACCGCATGCTCGATAGCGGCGACACCACGCAGAACGTGATGCTGCAAGGCGGCGACGTGATCAACATACCGGATCGCAGCGCCAGCCGCGTGTTCGTGATGGGCGAGGTGAAGACGCCGATGCAGATGCCGATGCTCAAGGGGCGTCTGTCGATCGCCGATGCGCTGACGCAAGCGGGCGGCATCCTCGATACCGACGCCAATCCGCGCCAGATCTACGTGATGCGCGGCATGCGCGAGAAGCCGACCACGCCGGACGTCTACCGCCTCGACATGACGCAGCCGGACGCGATCATGCTGTCGACGCAGTTCCAGTTGCAGCCGATGGATGTCGTGTATGTCAGTACCGCCGCGTCGACCACGTTCAACCGTGTGTTGCAGCAGATCCTGCCGAGCGTACAGACGCTGTTCTACCTGAAGCAGCTGACGCGCTAATAGTTTGAGCCGTCGACAGGCCCGCGCCGCTCTCACAGGGCGCGGGACCGAAGCTAACGCCGAAGCAACCGATACGGGATCGAATTGTGAGCAATCAAATCTCTCCACACATGGCCGCACCGGCCAGGACCGAAGAAGAGGACATCGTCCTCGGCCAACTGGTGCAGGTGATCCTCGACGACATCTGGTGGCTGATCGCCATCGCCGCGGCGATCTTCGCGATCGCCTGCGCGTACTGTTTCCTCGCCAAGCCGATTTATTCGGCCGACGCGCACGTGCGCGTCGAGCAGTCCGACAACACGTCGCAGGCGCTTACGCAGACGCAAACCGGCGCGGCCATCACCACCGGCTCGACCTCGCTGCCGACCGACGCCGAAATCGAAATCATCAAGAGCCGCGGCGTGGTCGGCCCGGTGGTGCAGCAACTGAAGCTGAACTTCAGCGTCACGCCGAAGACCATCCCGCTGCTCGGCAGCATCGCCGCGCGCATGGCGACGCCGGGCCAGCCGGCGCGGCCGTGGCTGGGTCTCTCGTCCTATGCATGGGGCGGTGAAGAAGCCGACGTCGACGCGATCGACGTGGTACCCGCGCTCGAAGGCGAGAAGCTGACGATGAAGGTGCTGGACGACCAGCACTACGAACTGTACGCAAAGAACGGCTCGCTGCTGGTGCGCGGCCAGGTCGGCCAGCAGGCGCAGGGCGGCGGCGTGACGATCCTCGTCAACAAGCTGGTGGCCCGTCCGGGCGAGGAATTCACGGTGGTGCGCGCCAACGACCTCGACGCGATCAGCGCGTTCCAGTCGGCGATCACCGTGCAGGAACAGGGCAAGCAGACCGGCGTGATCCAGATCTCGCTGGAAGACAAGAGCCCGGAGCATGCCGCTGAAGTGGCCAATGCGCTCGCGCAGTCGTATGTGCGTCAGCACGTGTCGAACAAGCAGGTCGACGCAAGCAAGATGCTCGACTTCCTGAAGAGCGAAGAGCCGCGTCTGAAGAGCGATCTCGAACGCGCCGAAGCCGCCTTGACCGCGTATCAGCGCCAGTCCGGCTCGATCAACGCGAGCGACGAAGCCAAGGTGTACCTGGAAGGCAGCGTGCAGTACGAGCAGCAGATCGCCGGTTTGCGTCTGCAAATGGCGCAGCTGACCGAGCGTTACGGCGACGACCATCCGATGCTCAAGGCCGCGCGCCAGCAGATGGCCGAGCTGGAGGCGCAGCGCGCCAAATACGCCGACCGCTTCCGCGATCTGCCGGCTACCGAGGTGAAGGCCGTGCAGCTGCAACGCGATGCGAAGGTGGCCGAGGACATTTACGTGCTGCTGCTCAACCGTGTGCAGGAGTTGTCGGTGCAGAAGGCCGGCACCGGCGGCAACGTGCATATCGTCGACGCCGCGCTGCGCCCGGGCGTGCCGGTCAAGCCGAAGAAGGCGCTAATCCTGTCGGCGGCGGTGATTCTCGGGCTGATCGCCGGCACGGGTTTCGTGTTCCTGCGCCGCAATATGTTCAAGGGCATCGACGACCCCGAGCACATCGAACGCGCGTTCCATCTGCCGGTGTTCGGTCTCGTGCCGCTCAGCGCCGAACAGGCGTTGCTCGAAAACCGCTTCGAACGCGGCGGCGAACGCCTGCGTTCGGTGCTGGCCGATGCGCGGCCCAAGGACTTCACGGTCGAAAGCCTGCGCAGTCTGCGCACCTCGATGCAGTTCACGATGATGGACGCGAAGAACCGCATCGTCATGCTGACCGGCCCGATGGCCGGCGTCGGCAAGAGCTTCCTGACGGTCAATCTGGCGGTGCTGCTCGCGCATTCGGGCAAGCGCGTGCTGATGATCGACGGCGATCTGCGGCGCGGCGTGCTCGAACGCTATCTGGGCGGCGCGCAGGAGAACGGCCTGTCGGAACTGCTGAGCGGACAGATCTCGCTCGAAGAGGCGATCCGCAGCTCGAACATCGAGAACCTGAGCTTCATTTCGTGCGGCCGCCGTCCGCCGAATCCGTCGGAGCTGCTGATGTCGCCGCGTCTGCCGCAATACCTCGACGGCCTCGCCAAACGCTACGACGTGATCCTGATCGACACGCCGCCGGTGCTGGCCGTGACCGATGCGTCGATCATGGGCGCGTATGCCGGTTCGACCTTCTTCGTGATGCGCTCGGGCGTGCACAACGAAGGCGAGATCGCCGACGCGCTAAAGCGCCTGCGGGCGGCCGGCGTGCACGTGCAGGGCGGCATCTTCAACGGTATGCCGGCACGCTCGCGCGGCGGCTACGACCGCAGCTATGCGGCGGTCCAGGAATACCTGAGTACCTGAAGAGGCGCCAGGGCGATCCCTGTGCTCCGCATTCAGTGCAACTGCGCAGCGCAACTACGAAAAAAGGACATCACGATGAAAGTGACGGTACTGGTTCCGACTTTCCGCCGCCCGGCCGATCTCGCGCGCTGCCTCGGGGCGCTGCAACGGCAGTCGCGCGCGCCGGACGAGGTCGTGGTGGTCGCGCGCGCCGACGACGAGGCGACCCACGCGTGCCTGCGCGATCCGGCGGTGCCGGGCACGCTGCCGCTTTCGGTGGCGCTGGTCGACGTGCCCGGCCAGGTCGCGGCCTTGAATCGCGGGCTCGACGCGGCCAACGGCGACGTGATCGCGATCACCGACGACGACGCCGCGCCGCACCTCGACTGGGTCGAACGGATCGCGGCTGCGTTCGAGAGCGATGCGCGGCTGGGCGCCCTGGGCGGGCGCGACTGGGTGCACGAAAAAGGCCGGGTGCTGGACGGCGAGCAGCCGCTGGTCGGCAAGGTCACCGCGCACGGCAAGATCATCGGCAATCATCACCTCGGGGTGGGCGGCGCGCGTGAAGTCGACATCCTGAAGGGCGCCAATATGAGCTACCGCAGCGTCGCGGTCCGCACCATCCGTTTCGATGCGCGCCTGCGCGGCGCGGGCGCGCAAGTCCACAACGACATGGCCTTCAGCCTGAGCGTGAAGAATGCCGGCTGGAAGCTGATGTACGACCCGCGCGTGGCGGTCGATCATTTCCCGGCCGAACGTTTCGACGACGACCGGCGCGATGCGCAAACCATGGCGGCCTTGCGCAATGCCGCCTTCAACTTTCATCTGATCCTGCGCGACCAACTGCCGCCGCTGCGCCGTGAAACCGCCTGGTGGTGGTGGACGCTGGTCGGCACGCGGGTCTATCCGGGGCTCACGCACGCCGCGCTCGCGCTGCTCTCGAAGCAGGCGGGCCTGAAGCTGTCGCGCTGGCGCGCGGTGCGCACCGGCGCGCATGAGGCGCGGCGCGCGCTGTCCTGATCTTCGTGATCTACCGCGCGTCCCCCCGCGCGACCTATACGTTCGTGCATCGGCGCCTGCCTCGCTTCATGGCCGCCGGTGCTCCTTTCCACCGGCAGAGCGGAGTGTCTGCATGAGTACGAAAGTTCACGTTCATCTGTTTTACGGCGCCGACCCGCGCTTTTATCGACCGGGCGACAACATTGGTTGTCTGTATGGCTATCACCACGCCGAATCCGACGCATTCGCGCTGACCTATTCGCAGGACGCGCGCGAAAGCAAGCCGGTGCGGCTGCTGCGCCGCGCGCTGAAGGCGGCGCTCGGTTTCGATTTCATCCATACGTGGCGCAACCGCGCCGAGATGCTGCGCTCGGACGTGATCTGGACGCATACCGAGCAGGAACACCTGTCGGCCGCGCTGATGCTGCTGCTGAGCGGCCGCAAGGCGGGCGCCGATGGCGGACCGTTGTTGCTCGCGCAAAGCGTGTGGCTGCTCGATAAATGGCCTGGCTACGGGATGCTGCGCAACTGGTTGTATCGCAAGCTGCTTGCCCGTGCCGATCAGCTGACCACGCTCGCCAGCGAAAACGCCGAGCTGTGCCAGCGCTATTTCAACCGCGACGCAAAGCATGTCTACTACGGCCTGAATACCCAGGACTTCCCGGTGCAGGCGCCGACCGAATGGACACCGCACACGCCGCTTCGCATCGCCGCGATCGGCAACGATCGCGACCGCGATTGGGAAACCCTCATCAGGGCGTTCGGCAACGACGCCCGCTACACCGTGAAGCTCGCGACACGTCGCCGGATTCCCGCGTCGCTGAGCGCGGCCAACGTCGAGATCGCGTTGTTCTCGGGCATCAGGAAGCAGCGCGAACTCTACGACTGGGCCGACGTGATCGTCGTGCCGCTGCGGCCGAATACGCACGCCTCGGGCATCACCGTGATGCTCGAGGCGGCGGCGCTCGGCAAGCCGATGGTGGTCACCAGGGTCGGCACGTTAGAGGATTATTTCCCCGCTGGCGAAGCGGCTTATGTGCCGCCGTTCGACCCGCAGGCGCTGCGCGAAGCGGTCGACCAGCTCGCTGCGTCGCCGGCTGATGCGTTGCATCAGGCGCAGGCGGCGGCGGCCGGTTTGCTGTCGCGCGACCTGACGACGCAGCACTACGCGATGCAGCACGTGCGCATCACCCAGGAGATGCTGCGCGCCCGAAGCGCGGCGCGGGCTCCTGCGGTGGGGCAAGGGCAGCGTCCCAACCCGCGCGAATCACGCGGAGGCCTCTAAACGATGTCGACGATTACGCGAGCCGGCGAGAGCGGCGCGGGACGTTTCCTGTCCGGCGGTCCGCAGGAATGGCTGCCGCCGGCGTTACTGTGGCTGATCACGGCGGTGCTGATCGTCGCGCATCAGGGCACGGTGCTCACGCTCGCGTTTCCGGTGCTCGCGATCCTGACGGGCTTGTGGCTCTACTTCAAAAGCCCGGCGCGCTACATCGGTTTCATGTGGTGGCTGTGGTTCCTGAGCCCGGAAGTGCGGCGCCTCGCCGACTGGTCCAAAGGCTCGTTCACGCCCACCAGCCTGATTCAGGTCGCGCCGCTCGCGGTGACGATGATCAGCGCGCTCTCGCTATTGCGCTACTACAGGCTGCTCGCGCAGCGGCGCGGGCTGCCGGTGCTGCTGATCCTGATGGGGCTGGCCTACGCGTTCATGGTCGGCGTGATGTCGAGCGGGCCGCTCGCCGCGACCTATGACCTCGCGAACTGGCTCTATCCGATCCTGATCGGCTTTCACATCATGGCGCACACGCGCCAATACCCGCAGTACCGCACCACCATCGTCAATACGTTCATCTGGGGCATGCTGGTGATGGGCGGCTACGGGCTGATCCAGTTCTTCATCATGCCGCAGTGGGACGCGCTGTGGATGCTCGGCTCGCAGATGAACTCGCAAGGCGATCCGGTGCCGATGGGCGTGCGCGTGTTCAGCACGATGAACTCGTCGGGGCCGTTCGCCTTCGCGATGATGGGCGCGATGGTCTACGTGATGGCGGCCACGCACCGGGTGCGCTGGATCGCGGCGGCGCTGGGCTTTTTCGCGTTCGCGCTGAGCCTCGTGCGCTCGACGTGGGGTGGCTGGGTGATCGCGCTGCTGATCCAGCTCGTCAAATCGAACAACAAGGTGCGGGTGCGGATCGTCGCGAGTGCGATCTTGCTGGCCGGCCTGTGCGTGCCGCTGCTGGCGGTCGGCCCGGTGGCCGAGCGGATGCAGGCGCGCCTGAACACCATCGTCAACCTCAGCGACGACCAGAGCTACGCCGCGCGTAACGAGTTCTACGCGACCTTCGCGAAGACCGCGTTCACTGACGTCTCCGGCGAAGGGATGGGCGCGACCGGCACCTCGACCAAGCTCTCGAACGACGGCGGCCAGCTCGGCCAGTACGGCAACTTCGACAGCGGCGTGATGAACATTCCGTTCGTGCTCGGCTGGCCCGGCACGCTGCTGTACATGTCCGGCATCGTCTGGCTGGTGGTGCGCGCGGTGCTCGCGTCGTTCAAGCTGCGCAACGACAAATACGTTTCAGCGTGCCTGAGCCTCAGCCTCGCGACCTTCGCGATGCTGGTGTTCACCAATTCGCTGGTCGGCACGGGTGGGCTGCTGCTTTTCATGAGTGTTTTTTCGATCCTTTCCGCGGTGCATTACGAAAAGATGCACCGCGGACGCACGCTATTTCTCCACGGAGGCACTGATTGAGAGTCGCCATTGTCACGCACGTCGTGCGCCATAACGACGGCCAGGGGCGCGTCAACCACGAGATCGCGCGCGCCGCCCTCGACGAGAACATCGGCGTGACGCTGGTTGCGTCGCACGTCGCGCCGGATCTGCTCGCCCATCCGAATGTCCGCTGGGTGCCGGTGAAAATCGGCCGCTGGTGGCCGACCAATCTGCTGCGCCAGCAGGTGTTCGCGTTCAAAAGCGCGATGTGGCTGCGCGCGCATCGAAGCGAATACGACGTGCTGCACGTGAACGGCTTCATCACGTGGATGCCGGCCGACGTCAACACCTCGCACTTCGTGCATAGCGGCTGGTTCGGCAGCAAGTACTACCCGTTCGGGCTGACCAAGGGCGTGTGGTCCGCGTATCAGTCGGTCTATACGCGCTGCAACGCGTTGCTCGAGCGCTGGGCTTACCGGCGCTCGAAGGTGATCACGGCGGTGTCGCAAAAGGTCGCCGACGAAATCCGCGCGATCGGCCTCACGCCTGACAATCGGGTCGATGTGATCTACAACGGCGTCGATACGCAAGGCTTCGCCGCGGCGCAGGGCGATCGCGCGCGCTTCGGCCTGCCGGCCGACGCGTTCCTGCTGCTGTTCGTCGGCGATCTGCGCACGCCGCGCAAGAACCTCGGCACGGTGCTGGCGGCGCTCAAGCATCTGCCCGAGCACGTGCAGATCGCGGTGGCCGGGTTCCTGCCGGGGAGCCCTTATCCGGAGCAGGCGAAGGCGCTCGGCATTGCGCATCGGGTGCATTTTCTCGGCCTGGTGAAGGACATGCCGGTGCTGATGCACTCGGTCGACGCGTTCGTGTTTCCGTCGCGCTATGAGGCGATGAGCCTGTCGCTGCTCGAAGCGATGGCGGCGGGTCTGCCGGTGGTCACGGCGCGCACGGCGGGCGGCGCGGAAATCATCACGCCGGAATGCGGCATCGTGCTGGAAGACCCGGACGATCCCAAGGCGCTGGCCGGCGCGGTCGCGCGGCTGGCCGCGAACGACGACGCGCGCCGCGCGATGGGCGTCGCCGCCAACGAACTCGCTACCGGCTTCGGCTGGGCGCGGATGGCCGCGCAGTACATCGCGCTGTACCGCCAACTGGAAGGGCAGCAGAAGGATCGCCGGCGCAGCGAAGCCGAAGCCGCAGTGGTCGCCAAGACCGACGCGCTGACGCTGAACACGCTGGCCGGCCAGAAGAGCGCGAAATGAAGCAGCGGATGTCTCGCAATTCATCGCGGAACCTGCCACTCAACCCATCGCGCAACGCATCACAACTCTCAGAACGCACAGGGGCAACAACCATGACGACGAGCTCAATCAAATCGCTGCAGATCGGGATGCACTGGTTTCCCGAGCGCGCGGGCGGCCTCGACCGCATGTACTACTCGCTGGTCGGCGCGCTGCCGGGCGCGGGCGTCGCGGTGCGCGGCGTAGTGGCAGGCTCGGCCAAGGTCGCCGCGGACACCGGCGGCGCGATCAACGGCTTCGGCCCGGCCGCGCAATCGCTGCCGTTGCGGCTGATGGCGGCACGCCGCGCGCTGCGCCACGAGATCAGCACCGCGCGTCCGGACGTGATTTCGTCGCACTTCGCGCTGTACACCTTCCCGGGCCTCGACGTGACGCGCGGGATTCCGCAGGTGTCGCATTTCCAGGGTCCGTGGGCCGACGAGAGCCACGTGGAAGGCGCCGATTCGCTCGGCCAGCGCGCCAAGCGTTATCTGGAGCAATCGGTGTATGCGCGCTCGTCGCGGCTAATCGTGTTGTCCGAAGCCTTCGGCAAGATTCTGACTTCGCGCTACCGCATCTCGCCGGAGCGCGTGCGTGTGGTGCCGGGCTGCGTGGACGTCGAGCAGTTCAATCTGCCGATTAGCCCGGCCGAGGCGCGCCTGAAGCTGCAATTGCCACAAGACCGGCCGATCGTGCTGGCGGTGCGGCGGCTGGTGCGCCGCATGGGCCTCGAGGATCTGATCGACGCGGTGAAGCTGCTCAAGCGCCGCGAACCCGACGTGCTGCTGCTGATCGCGGGCAAAGGGCGGCTCGAGGGCGAGTTGCAGGCGCGTATCACCGAAGCGGGCCTCGAGAACAACGTCAAGCTGCTGGGCTTCGTGCCGGATCAGCATCTGGCGGCGCTGTATCGTGCGGCGAATATCAGCGTGGTGCCGACGGTCGCGCTCGAAGGTTTCGGCCTGATCACGGTCGAATCGCTGGCCTCGGGCACGCCCGTGCTGGTGACGCCGGTGGGCGGCTTGCCGGAAGCGGTGGCGGGCTTGTCGCCGAATCTGGTGCTGCCGGCAACCGGCGCTCAGGCGATTGCGGAGGGCCTGGCGGGTGCGTTGAACGGCTCACTCAAGTTGCCGGATGCGGATGCTTGCCGTCGCTACGCGCGCGATAACTTCGACAATTCGGTCATCGCGAGGCGTGTGGCGTCGGTGTATAGCGAGGCGATTGCGGCGGGCGGGGTGCACTGAACGCGCTGACGCTCAGAGTGAACGCGGCGCATGTCTCGCCGCATTCACTCCGGCAAGCGGCAAAAACTAACGCCGCTTGATCGCGTAAAAGCAGACGAGGCCTGAATCATTGCGATCAGGCCTCGTCTGCTTTTGCATCGGGTGAAATGTCGGCGGTGGGTGTCCAGCGGCCGCTCGCGCGACCGCCGTCCCGCTTAAAACGTCTCGTGATGCAGATTGCGGCCGAGATCCGCATGAACCATCATGTTGCACAACTGTTCGAGCGTGGTCTCCGGCTTCCAGCCGAGCTTGTCGCGGGCCTTGTCGGCGCAGCCGATCAGCAGATCGACTTCCGCCGGCCGGTAGAACTTCGGGTTCACGCGCACCAGCGTCTTGCCGGTCGCGACGTCGATGCCGACTTCGCGCTCGTCCTTGCCCGACCATTCGATCTGATAGTCAGCGGCGGCGAACGCCATGCGCACGAAGTCGCGTACCGTCTCGGTGCGGTTGGTGGCGAGCACGAAGGTATCGGGCTCGTCGGCCTGCAGCATGCGCCACATGCCTTCCACGTATTCGAGCGCGAAGCCCCAGTCGCGCTTCGCGCTCAGGTTGCCGAGTTCCAGCGTGTCCTGCTTGCCGAGCTTGATCTTCGCGACGGTGTCAGTGATCTTACGGGTGACGAATTCGCGGCCACGCAGCGGCGATTCGTGATTGAACAGAATCCCGCTGCTCGCAAACAGGTTGTACGACTCGCGATAGTTGATGGTCGTCCAGTGCGCGAACAGCTTGGCGACGCCGTACGGGCTGCGCGGATAGAACGGCGTGTCCTCGCGTTGCGGCACCGCTTGCACGAGGCCGAACATCTCCGAGGTCGACGCCTGGTAGTAACGGGTCTTCGGATTCAGGATGCGGATGCCTTCGAGCAGATTCAGCGCGCCGATACCGGTCACTTCAGCGGTCGTCACCGGCTGGTCGAACGAGACGCCCACAAAGCTCTGCGCAGCGAGGTTGTACAACTCGTCGGCTTGCGCGCCTTCGAGCAGGCGTAGCGTCGAGCCCAGATCGGTCAGATCGTGTTCGACCAGACGCAGATTCGGATGATCGATCACGCCGAGCTCGCGAATGCGCCAGAAATTAACGGAACTGGTGCGCCGGTAGGTGCCGGTCACGTGGTAGCCCTTGTCGAGCAGCAGTTTGGTCAGGTAGGCGCCGTCCTGTCCGGATACGCCGGTGATGATCGCTTTGCGTGGTTGGCTCATAGCTTGCCTTCGATATTGGTAAAAGAGAAAGAGAAGAAGCATCCGCGCCGCAACGGCGCATTTCATCGGCACATTCAGAAGCGCATTTCAGAAGCACGTTTGAACAGCGGAGCTCGGGAAGCAAACCCGGAAACGCACTTGAAAAAACGCTTCAGGAGGCGCCGTCCAGCAGCCGTCGCACCAGCGGATCGACGACACGAAAATCCTGCTCGGCCTTGAGCCGGTACAAGTCCGGCTTCGGATGCGCGCCGTCGGACATCAGCATCTTCCAGTCGGGCAGGCCGCTGATGTAGGCGAACTGGTCGACGAGCGGCACCTGCTGTTCGGCGGCAACCCGGCGTGTCATTGCGACCATCGCGGCGAGCCGCGCATTGAGCCGGTTGTCGGGCATCGGATTCGACGTCTGCAAAACCGGCTGCTTGCCGAGCGCACGGGCGGTTTTCACGAGCGTCGTTTCGGCCTCGTAGAACTGCTCGGGCGTCTGGTTCCGCATCACTTCGTTGATGCCGTAGTTGATCAGCACAATCTGCGCGCGCGAGGCCGCGAGCCGTTCCTGCCACGGCAAGCCCGCGGTGCGGTCGATGCGGCCGCGCTGCGTGCCGTCGCGCAGCTGGGTGGCCATCGTGCCGCCCACGCCATAGTTCGTGACCTGCACCCGCTCGCCGTGCGTGGCCTGCAACGCATCCTGCAGATACATCACGGCGTTTTGCACCTGCGGTCCGCAGTGGCCGCCGCTGCATGAAATGCCGAGCGTGGTCGAATCGCCGTAGGCTTCGATCAGCACCTGCGCTTGCGGCGTTTGCGGCTTTTGTGCTGCGCCGGCGCTGCCGGCATGCGCGTCGAGTGCGAGCGCAACCACGGCCGAGGCGGCGGCCCATACGCTCGCGGCGAGCCACGTGCGGCGCCTCATGCGCGGCTTTGCGGCGCTTGCGACGCGGCCCCCGTGACACCCGCGGCGCCGGCCGGCGCATGAGCGTTGCCCGCCGAGCCGAAGATCAAACGCCGTTCGAACGCGAACCACGTGATGCTGGCGTAGGCGAGGGTGATCGCGAGCGCCAGCGCCGCGGTCAGAAAACGGTTCAGATGCAGCGGCCACAGCGTGTACAGCACGCTCAGGTGAATCAGGTAAATCGTGTAGCTGATGGTGCCGATGTAGACCAGCACGGGATTGCACAGCAGCCGTTTGACGATGCCCTTGCTTTGCAGGGCGATGACCACGACGGAAGTACAAAGCACCAGGGAAATGCTGTAGAGCCCCGCATTCGAGAGCGGCGTATTCGCCGCGCGAAAACGCGGGTAATGCAGATGCAGCCACGCGAGCACGGCCAGCGCGGCGAACAAGCCGAGCACGGCCAGCCCTTTGAACGGTTCCAGCGCATGGCGATCGCGCCGCACGGCGACCGCGAGCAGCGCGCCGGCCGCGAGCAGGTCCATGCGGAACGGCGTCAGATAGTAGATCGGCCAGAACGAGTCGAACCAGGGCGTGGCGACGGCGCGCAGCACCGGCACCGCGACAATCAGCGCGGCTGCCACGTAGCCGAGCACGCGCTCGGGCACGAGCAGAATCACGAACGGCCAGAAAATATAGAACTGCTCTTCGACGGCCAGCGACCACAGCACATTCAGGCTGTCGTGACCGCTCTGATTGAGCGCGTCGCCGATATTGGTCGCGAAAAACGCGTACCACTGCCAGTGCTGGGCCCAGCCGAACCCGAACAGAATCGACGACACCACCATCAGCAATAGATACGGCGGCAGGATGCGGCGCGCCCGGCGTGCGTAGAAATAGCCGAAATACGACTGCTGGCGCGCTTTGCGTTCGAGCAGGATGCCCGTAATCAAAAAGCCGCTCAGGACGAAAAACAGATCGACGCCCATCCACAGCGGCGCTTTCAGTGCGTGCTGCGCGAACACCGCGAGCACGGCGATCGCGCGCAAGCCGTCGAGCTGCACGATGCGGCGTGAGTGGGAAGGCGCTGAGGGCAATGCGCTAGCTGTCATGAACCGTCCATGGTGTGAAGCGGATGGGCCGCGCGAAGGACCGGGCGAGGTTTCGGACGAACAGCCGGACGAACCGGCACGGTCGCTTCGCGTCGTAACGGAAGTGCATTCGATTCTAGGGAAAATAAATTGATGAAAAAACGGGAATGAAATGGATAAGTGAATCAGATTGCAACAGGGTGTTTCGTGATTCATTCCAGATGAATTTTTATGCTTGCATCGAGGTGGCGCTGGCCGGCGGCGCTCATGCGTAAGAAGTGCAGCACGCACGCGGCCGCATCGGTAAAGATGGGTATCAAGACGCTGCCGCAAGCGTTTTTTCAGGTCCATTACGCGTTAATCGATTTTTAAATCGATTTCTTTCACGACGGTTAAAGCAACGAATATTTTTGAATTATTTTCGATTTTCGTTGCGGTGTTTTTTCCGCGTAATGTGAGCTGTGCGGATTGGGCGGGCAAGGACGGCGCGTGGGTCGCGCGTTCGGCGGTCCGGTCTTTATCCATGGATCACGGCCGGGTCGCGCCTGTCGGGGGTCACGCAAACCAGTCTCACCGTTCTTGCGCCGCTTCTCCGTTCCTTAGCTCATCTCAATCGATTGTTCTACGCTCGCGCGGGGCCTTTTCCCTGACCGCGGCACGGCCCTGATTGGAGGAAATACTTTGTCCCGTTTCACGTTCAAGACTTCGATCGCCATGCTCGCCTGTGCGGCCGGCATGACGGCGGCATCGATCAGCTTCACGGTATCCGCGGAAACCGTGTTGAACGCGAAGACTTCATGGATCGGTAACACCTTCGGTTTCGGCGACGGCACGTGGACGCAGATCAACATCACCGCGATCGCGGTCGCGCCGGACGGCAAGGTCTATACGAACGCGCCATGGGACGAAAGCGGCGCCGAAGCCAGCGTCTACCAGAACGGCAAGATGCTCGGCTTCGCGGGCGGCACGCATGGCTGGGGCAACGGCGGCGGCAGCGCGATCGCGGTGAACCGCCGCTATGCATTCGTTGCGATCGCGGTCGGCAACGAGAAGGGACATCTGGTCGAGCAGGGCGTGTGGCCGGAGAAGGGCAAGCAATGGTTCGGCATTTCGCGTCGCCAGATCGCCGACCCGAAGCACGCCGCACCGTTCCAGCCGGCCGCAAAAAATGCCGACCCGCATGCGCAACTCGCCGCCGGCTTTCTGATGATGAACGAGGTGCCGACCGGCACCAGCGCCGAAATCGGCGGCCTCGCGGCGAGCGACACCACGCTATACGCGGCCAACACCGCGCGCGATCGCATCGAGGTTTACGACGCCGAATCGATGCAGCAGAAAACCACCTGGAGCGTCCACGAGCCGGGTCGTATCGCACTCGCGCCTGACGGCACGCTGTGGGTGCTGAGCGGCACGCGCAACGATAAAGCGCCGCACGTCGAGCATTACACGAGCGCCGGCAAGCGCATCGACGAGACATTCGCGCTGCCCGCCGACACGGTCGCCGTCGATATCGCCGTCGACGCGCAAGGGCGCGTATTGATCGCCGATAACGGCCCGCGTCAGCAGGTGCTGTTCTTCAGCAAGAGCAATGGCCGTTATGCGGAGTCGGGCACGCTCGGCGAGCGCGGCGGCATTTTCAGCGGCGTCGCCGGCAAGCCCGGACCGCTGCGCTTTAACGGCCTGACCGGCGTGGGCGTGGATGCGCGCGGCAACGTCTACGTGTCGACCAACGGCATCGGTCCGCGCTACGAGCCGATCGGCGCGGGCCTCGGCGCGACGCTCGAAAGCTATACGCCAGACGGCAGGCAGAACTGGCAAGTGCAAGGGCTGCTGTTCGTCGACGGCGCGTGGATCGACCCGTCGCGGCCCGACAGCGTCTACACCGGCAACAAGCGCTTCGAACTCGATCTCTCGAAGCCCGCCGGACAGGAGTGGAAATACGCGGGCTTTCTGTCGAACCGCTTCAAGTACCCCGACGACCCCGTCTTTCACGTCGATCAATATCCCGGCTTGCCGATCGCCCGCAAGCTCAAGGGCCGCACGTTCCTGTACCTGACGGACATGTATGCGGACCACCTGAAGATCTATCGCTTCGATCCGCAGCATGACGGCGAAACGGCGATTCCTTCGGGCTTCATCGCCGGGCGTGAACGCGCGGTCGCCAGGGTGCCGAATGCGCCGCCGGGCGGCGACTGGATCTGGCGTGACGCGAACGGCGACGGCAAGTTCAACACGGACGAATTCACGCTCAACACCAGCGGTGCGAAGCTCGCGGGCGGCTGGGGCTGGTGGGTCGATAGTGCCGGCGACATCTGGCGCACGCGCGATAACAAGGGCATTTACCGCTTCCGTTTCGGCGGCCTCGACGCAAAGGGTAATCCGCTCTACGCGTACTCGAACATGACGCAGTACCCGGTGCCGCAGCCGTTCACCGAACTGCACCGCGCGATTTACGAGCCGGAGACCGACACGATGTACGTGACCGGCTATACGCCCGACACGCCGTTCGATCGCGGCTTCTGGAAAGAAGTGGGCCGCGTGCTGGTGCGCTACGACAAATGGTCGAGCGGCACACCGGTGCAGCGCTATTCGATCACGCTGCCGTGGCAGACGGGCAAACCCATCGCGACGATCATCGGCCTCACTGTCGAAGGGCAGTACATCTTCGGCGTCGAGCCGGTCGGCGCGGTGCATGTGTGGGACAAGGACAGCGGCAAGGAGGTCGGCGTGATCCGGCCGGGCCCGGAAGTGGGCAGCGCGTCGGGCTGGGTCGACGTGCCTAACGGCATCAGCGCCGCGAAGCGCGGCAATGGCGAGTACCTCGTGTTCATCGAAGAAGACGCGCGTGGCAAAGTGATGATGTATCGCTGGAAACCTTGATGAAGCGCGCATCGCGACGGCTTTTTTCGCCATACCAGGCAATACCAGGCAACCGTAGTCAAACCCAGGGCATCCGATGGACAAAGGCATTCTCAAGAACGTAGCGATCAATTTCTTCGGGCTGGTTCTGCCGACCTTCGTATCGCTCGTGACCGTGCCGTCGTATATCAAGTTGCTCGGCGTCGAGCGCTACGGCGTGATCAGTCTCGTGTGGACCTTGATCGGCTACTTCGGGATTCTCGATCTCGGCATGAGCATGGCCGCGCAGAATCACATATCGAAGGCGCGCGCATCGGGCGACAAGGACGAGAGCGCCCGCGTGTTCTGGAGCGCGACGTGGCTGAACCTCGCGACCGGTGTGATCGGCGGTTTGATCATCTATTTCGGCGCGTTTCTGTACACCGCGTATTTCACCAAGGTGTCGCCGGCGTTGCAGCACGAGGTCTATATGGCGCTGCCGTGGCTCGCGGTGGCGATCCCGATTGCCAATGTGTCATGGGTGTTCGCGGGCGCGATCAACGGCGCTGAGCGCTTCGGCGTCTACAACACCAATCAGACGATCGGCACGTTCCTGTTCCAGTTGCTGCCGCTCGGCGCCGCGTTGTGGCTGGGCGCGACCTTGCAGAACGTGCTGGCCGCCGCGGTGTTCGCGCGGATTCTGGCGGCGATCCTGCTGGGCCGTTCCGCGCTGAAGGTGCTGGAGATTCGCAACATTCTTCCGCCGCAGCTCGGCGTGGCCAAGGGGCTGTTCAACTTCGGCGGCTGGATGCTGATTGCGAGCGTCACCAACATGATCGCGGAATCGCTCGACCGCGTGATGCTCGGCACGAGTCTCGGCGCGCGTTTCGTCACGTATTACACGGTGCCGCAGAACCTCGTCACACGTTTGAACATCGTGCCGACCGCGCTGGTGCGCACGCTGTTTCCGCGGCTTTCGGCGGTCGGCCGTGCCGATGCCGACACCATCACGCAGCAGTCGCTCGAATTTCTCAATGGCGTGTTCACGCCGGTTGCGCTCGTGGCGATGCTGGTGCTGGAGCCGTTCCTGCATCTGTGGGTCGGCAATGAAATCGCCACGGTGGCGGCTCCGGTGGGCCGGATCATGATCGTCGCCGTGTGGCTCGTCGGTCAGGCGAACGTCACGCGGATTCTGATCCAGTCGCAGGTCAATCCGGCCACCGCCGCGCGTGTCGGTTTGTTCGAATTGCCCTTGTTTGCAGGGGCATTGTGGCTGGGTATCGCCCATTTCGGTCTGACCGGCGCGGCGATGGCCGTGGCCGGCCGGGCGCTCTTCGACTACGCGGTGCTGCTGCGCCTGTCGGCAATTCGCGCCCGGCAGATCGCGCTCGACATGCTCGCGCATCTCGCTTTCCTGCTGGCTAGCCTGTGGCTCGCCAGTTTCCTGCCGAGTCTCGCTTTGGCGATCGTCGCCGGTGTATTGATGGTGGGCGCGAATCTCGCCTGGTCCATCACGATGACGCCCGCCTTGCGCGATCTTGCGCGCTCACTGCTGTTACGACTGAATCCGAGGAAAAGCGCATGAATAACGAAGTCCTTGAAGAAGCCGTGCTGCAACCCACGACGCGCAGCGCTCTGGCTGAACTCACGACCGTCCCCGGCGTTCAGGCGCCGCCGCGCCGCGCGCTGCGCGCCTCCGGCAAAGCGGTGCGCGTCGCGATCGTGCATGACTGGCTCGTCACCTATGCGGGCGCCGAGAAGGTGCTCGAGCAGATCGTCGCGTGCTTTCCGGACGCGGACCTGTTCAGCCTCGTCGATTTTCTCGACGACCGCAGCTTCCTGCGCGGCAAGCCGGTCACGACCTCGTTCATCCAGAAGCTGCCGCTCGCGCGCACCAGGTACCGCACCTATCTGCCGTTGATGCCGCTCGCGATCGAGCAGCTCGACGTATCGGCGTACGACGTGGTGATTTCGAGCAGCCACGCGGTTGCCAAAGGGATTCTCACCGGCCCCGACCAGGTGCATATCAGCTACGTGCATTCGCCGATCCGCTATGCATGGGATTTGCAGCACCAATACCTGCAGCAGTCGAAGCTGACCGCCGGTCCGAAATCGGCGATGGCGCGGCTGATTCTTCACTACATCCGCAACTGGGATATCCGCACGTCGAACTCGGTGGACGGCTTTGTTGCGAACTCCGACTTCATCGCGCGGCGCATCAAGAAGGTTTATCAGCGTGATGCACAGGTGATCTTTCCGCCGGTCGACGTCGAGGCCTTTTCGCTCTGCACGGAAAAGGACGATTTCTATCTGACCGCCTCGCGGATGGTGCCGTACAAGAAGATCGATCTGATCGTCGAAGCCTTCGCGCGAATGCCGGAGCGCAAGCTGGTGGTGATCGGCGACGGTCCCGATATGCAGAAGATCCGCGCGAAGGCGGCGCCGAATGTGGAGATCATGGGCTATCAGCCGTTCAAGGTGCTGAAGGACCGGATGAGCCGCGCAAAGGCCTTCGTGTTCGCCGCCGAAGAAGACTTCGGCATCTCGGTGGTCGAAGCGCAGGCCTGCGGCACGCCGGTGATTGCCTACGGCAAGGGCGGGGCGCTCGAAACCGTGCGCGATCTGTCCGAAACGCGGCCCACGGGCATGTTCTTCGACGAACAGAGCGCGGAGTCGATCATCGCCACGGTCGAGAGTTTCGATCACCACGTCAAGCGTTTTTCGCCGCAGGATTGCCGGGCCAATGCCGAGCAGTTTTCGGCCGCGAATTTCCGTGAACGTTTCTTCGCGCATGTGCGGGCCGCGGTGCCGGCGCTGCGCTCGGCGACGTTGCCGCCCTATGTTCCGTATAAGGCGGAGCCGGCCGCCAATGCGCCGCGCATCCTGGCGGTCGACCAGAGCGGCGTGCTCGGCGGCGCCGAGTTGTCTTTGCTGGAAATCGTCAAGGCATTGCGTGAGCGCATCGAAGTCGTGCTGTTCGACGATGGCCCGTTCCGCACCGCGCTGGCCAAAGCCGGCGTGACCGTCAACGTGCTGGACGCGGGCGCGTTACGCCATGTTCGCAAGCAAGGCGGTTCATTGCCGAAGGGGCAGGCGCTCAAGGGCCTGATATCGCTCGTGCGCGCGACCGCGAAACGCGCGCGCGACGCCGAGGTGATCTACGCCAACACGCAACGCGCGATGGTGATCGGCGCGATCGCCGGCAAGCTCGCGCGGCGGCCGGTGGTGTGGCATCTGCGCGATATCGTCAGCCCCGAGCATTTCGGCGGCAAGCAACTGGCGATCATCAAGTGGTGCGCGCGCCTCGGCCTCACGCACGTGATCGCCAATTCGGCGGCGTCGGCGCGCGCGTTCGCGGATCTGACGCGCTTCGACGAAAAGCGGATCGACGTGGTGTTCAACGGCATTTCCGCGACGCCGTTCGACGCTTTGCGCACGGTCCCGCAAGCGGCGCTGCGCCGGCGCCTGAACTTGCCGCAGGAGGCGTTTCTGGTCGGCTCGTTCAGCCGCCTCGCGCGCTGGAAAGGGCAGCACGTGCTGCTCGAAGCGATGGTGCTGAATCCGCAGATGCATGCGGTGCTGGTCGGTGCGCCGCTGTTCGGCGAAGACGCTTACGAGATCGAATTGCATGCCTTCGTCGCCGCGCACAACCTGGGCGACCGGGTGCATTTCCTCGGCTTCCAGCACGACATTCCCGCGTGCATGTGCGCGGTCGACGCGGTCGTCCATACGTCGATTACGCCGGAGCCGTTCGGCCGCGTGATCGTCGAAGGGATGCTGGCGCAGCGGCCGGTGGTGGCGGCCCGTGCGGGCGGCGTGCTGGAGATCATCGACGACGGCGAGAACGGCGTGCTGTGCACGCCGGGCGACGCGCACGGTCTGGCCGATACGCTGGCCGAACTGCGCTCGAACGACGAACTGCGTAACAAGCTGGTCAACAACGGCTATCAGACGGCGCTGAGCCGGTTTGGTACCGGCACCTATGTGGAAGGCGTCGAGCGGATTCTGAAACGCGTGGCGGGGCGCTAAGACGGCTCAGGCAGCTGAGGCAGATTGGATTACGCAGGGGTAGGCAGGGGCTGGCCGGCTCCTGTCGTTAGCGCAGCGGAGCGAAAGTCCTGACGACCTTCGCTCCGTTTTTTTACCGCGCTTTTTATCGCACTGCTGTCAGGTCCGTTTCAACGCGGCTTTAGGCTTGAAACTCGCCGACCACTTCATCGCCGGCAATTCGACCAGCCGGTAGAACACATAGGCGACCGGCACGGCCACCAGCATGTAGCCGAACGACGGCCAGATCGACATTTGCAGCGACGAGCGGTATAGCAGCGACGACAGCAGCACGAAGATCGGCAGATGGATCAGGTACAGCGAGAAGCTGAAATCGCCGAAGCGCGACAGCAGGCGCAATCCGGCCGAGTCGGCCTTGCCGGCATGAGGGCGTTCCAGCGCCTTGTACAGATAGAACGCGAAGCCGAGCGCCCAGAGCTGGAACGCGCCGTATTGGCCATAACGGAACGCCACGCAGCCGAGCACGATGAACGCCGCGGCGAGCCCGTAGAGCCAGACCGGCGAGCGCGCATCCGGCGCGGTGCGGGCCTTCGCGTCGGCGATCCATGCGCCGAGCGTCCACGAAAACCAGTAGGACGGGAAGAACTGGATATCGTGGCGTTCGAGCACATAGGCGGACACCACGTTGATCACGGCGACGATCGCCAGCACGGAGGTCATGCCCAGGCGCCGGCGCAGCGCGAACAGCAGCGGATAGATCACGTAGAACTGTACTTCGAGGGAGAGCGTCCAGAGCGCGCCGTTCGATCCGTAGGTCTTGCCAGCCACGCCTTGCAGCGAAAACAGATTGACCAGGAACGCGTGCAAGCCGATCTCGCGAATCTTGTGGTTGACCGGCGGCAGCTGCAGGCTGATCCAGTCGAGCGCGAAGGTCAGCACCAGCGCCGCGAGCAGCACCGGATAAATGCGCGCGAAGCGGCGCACCCAGAAATTGCCGGTGTCGAGGCGGTAATCGGGATTTTTTGCCAGACGCAGCGCGGCGCTGCGATGAATGCAGTAGCCGCTGATCACGAAGAAAATCGGCACGCCGGCCGAGCCCCACGCGATCGGGAACGTCAGGTACGCGGCAATCGCGTTCAGATTCAGCGCATGGCCGACGCTTTGATGGAAGGTCTGCATGCCGACCCATTCGACCTGGCGGCAATGGAAATACGCGACCAGCAGCGCGGCGAAGCCCCGCATGGCGTCGATGACATGTTCCTTACCGGCGCTGTCCGCGCGTGCTTCGCTCTGGGCACGCGGCGGTGCCGCGGGGCGCGGCGGGGAGAGGGGCAGGGATGAGCCGGCGGCATCCAGTGCTGAGTCGCTCATGCGCGGTCCTTATTCTGACGGAGGAAAAAGCTTATTCCCGGGCGCGCCATGCGCGCCTGCGGTGCATCACATCGTAGTGCACGGCGGATGCAAAAAAATCGATAAAAAAATTGCCCACCGGTTCTAATTAAATGGCGGTTTTGTGACGAATAGTAACTGCGCTTAACGATGTGCAACGACGAATTATTTGCCGATTTTGTTGTGCTAATTTAAGACACGGATTCTCTGACCAGAGGTGAAGTCATGAACCTGCATTTACTCGCCGGCATTGCCGTGCTGCTGATTCTCGTTGCCGCCTCCGCGTACCGCGAGGCACTGCGCAACGAGCCGATCCGTCGTTTTCGCATCAACCCGGGCAAGCTGCCGCAACTCGAAGAAAACGAGTAAGCGGCACCGGCGTGGTCACCTCGATTCGCGCCCGGACCCGGTTCACCCGGTCCGGGCCGGATCGCCGGCCGCCGGACCGCGGATGCGTAAAATTTTCGGCATTCGCGCCAGAACTCGATTTCGATGCGTAATTATTTCCTGATGTTTAACTCGATTCGGCATATCGGTAGCGAATTGATTTATTTATTCGAATCGAGAATATTTCACGCGTGAATTGGAATAATTTTTTTGTTAGCCTTTTCGGCGACAGCGAGTGGCCGACAGGCCCGCGAACACACTAATTTCTAACCGATGTGGGAATGCCAACCATGCTGAAAGTCACCAAAGCCGTGTTTCCCGTGGCGGGCCTCGGAACACGATTTCTGCCGGCCACCAAGGCAAGCCCGAAGGAAATGCTGCCGATCGTCGACAAGCCGCTGATTCAATACGCGGTGGAAGAAGCGATTGCCGCCGGCATCACCGAGATGATCTTCGTGACGGGCCGCAGCAAGCGCGCCATCGAAGATCATTTCGACAAGTCCTATGAAATCGAAGCCGAACTCGAGGCGCGCAACAAACAGAAACTGCTCGATCTCGTGCGCAGCATCAAGCCGGCTAACGTCGACTGCTTCTATGTGCGTCAGGCCGAAGCGCTCGGCCTCGGCCATGCGGTGCTGTGCGCCGAGAAACTGGTGGGCGACAGCCCGTTCGCCGTGATTCTCGCCGACGACTTGCTGCACAGCACGAAGCCGGTGATGAGCCAGTTGGTCGACACGTTCAACCACTATCACAGCTCGGTCATCGGCGTCGAAACCATCGCGCGCGAAGACAGCCGTTCGTACGGTGTCGTGGATGGCAAGGAGTGGGAAGACAACGTGATCAAGCTGTCGGGCATCGTCGAGAAGCCGGCGCCGGACCAGGCGCCGTCGAACCTCGGCGTGGTGGGCCGCTATGTGCTGATGCCGACCATCTTCAAGCATATCCGGGCGCTGAAGCCGGGCGCGGGCGGCGAATTTCAATTGACCGACGCGGTGCAATCGCTGCTGACGGAAGAGCAGGTGCTCGCGTATCGCTACTTCGGCACGCGCTTCGATTGCGGCAGCAAGCTCGGCTATCTGAAGGCGACGGTGGAATTCGCGCTGCGTCATCCGGAAGTGAAGGCGGAGTTCGAAGCGTATTTGCAAACGTATCTGCAGGCCAATCTGCCGGCTCAGTACACGGCTGAAGCGGCTTAACAGGATTGAGCGGCTTGAGAGGCTCAAGCGCTCGCGCCGCAACCGATCCACGTAGCAGCGACGTGCGGCAGCAACGCGCACATTAAAAACGGGCGCCGCAAACCACGCGGCGCCCGCCTTTCTTTTCAGCCCCGGGCTCGAGCATCGCTCGGGCGGCGGCTAAAACACCCTTTAGCCCTTCTTCACTTCCAGCCGGAACTTGTGCAGCAACGGTTCCGTGTAGCCGCTCGGCTGCGCGCGCCCTTCGAACACCAGCGCCTGCGCGGCCTTGAACGCCAGCGAGTCGAAGTTCGGCGCCATCGGCGTGTAGTGAGGATCGCCCGCGTTCTGCCCGTCGACCACCTTCGCCATCCGCTTGAAGGTTGCTTCGATCAGCTCGCGCGTCACCACGCCGTGATGCAGCCAGTTGGCGATGTGCTGGCTGGAAATGCGCAGCGTGGCACGGTCTTCCATCAGGCCGACGTTGTGAATGTCCGGCACCTTCGAGCAGCCCACGCCCTGATCGATCCAGCGCACCACGTAGCCGAGAATGCCTTGCACGTTGTTCTCGAGTTCGCTGCGGATCTCGGCATCGCTCCACTTCGCGGTTTCGACCACCGGAATCGTCAGCAGGCCGTCGAGCAGTTCGTCGCGCACGGTCGAATAGTCCGTGCGTTCCAGTTCCTGCTGGACCGCTTGCACGTCGACCTGGTGATAGTGCAGCGCGTGCAGCGTCGCGGCGGTCGGCGAGGGCACCCATGCGGTGTTCGCGCCGGCCTTCGGATGGGCGATCTTCTGTTCGAGCATCGCGTGCATCAGGTCCGGCATCGCCCACATACCCTTGCCGATCTGCGAGCAGCCCCGCAGGCCCGCGCTCAAACCGACCAGCACGTTGCTGCGCTCGTATGCGGTAATCCATGCGCTCGACTTCATGTCGCCCTTGCGCATCATCGGACCGGCTTCCATCGCCGTGTGCATTTCGTCGCCGGTGCGGTCGAGGAACCCCGTGTTGATGAACGCAACGCGCGCCGACGCTTCGGCGATACAGGCGAGCAGGTTGACGCTGGTGCGGCGCTCCTCGTCCATGATGCCCATCTTGATCGTGTTGCGCGGCAGCTTCAGCAGGTCTTCGACGCGTGCGAACAGTTCGCTCGCGAACGCGACTTCAGCCGGGCCATGCATTTTCGGCTTCACGATATAGATCGAGCCGGTGCGCGAGTTCAGCTTGTGCCGACGGTCGTGCAGTGAGCACAGCGCGGTGATCACCGCATCGAGAATGCCTTCCGGAATCTCTTTGCCGTCCTGGGTCAGCACGGCCGGATTCGTCATCAAATGACCGACGTTGCGGATGAACAGCAGCGAGCGGCCATGCAGTGTCAGCGACGATGAACCTTCCGCGGTTTTATATTCACGATCCGCATTCAGACGGCGCGTGAAGGTCTTGCCGTTCTTCGTGACCGCTTCGGTCAGATCGCCGTTCATCAGGCCGAGCCAGTTGCGATAGAGCTGGACCTTGTCGTCGGCATCGACGGCGGCCACCGAGTCTTCGCAGTCGATGATCGTGCTCACCGCCGCTTCGACCAGCACGTCCTTCACATGTGCCGAATCGGTCTTGCCGATCGAATCGTTCGCGTCGATCTGGATGTCGACGTGCAGGCCGTTGTGCTTGAGCAGCACAGCGGACGGCGCGCCGGCTTCGCCCTGATAGCCGATAAACTGTGCCGGCGTTTTCAGTTCGGCCGTGCCGCTCTTCAACGCGACGACCAGTTTGCCGCCTTCGACGCTATAACGCGTTGCATCGGCATGCGAGCCGTTCGCGAGCGGGGCGGCCTGATCGAGAAACGTGCGCGCATAAGCGATCACCGCGGCGCCGCGCACCGGGTTGAAGGCCTTCTGCTGTTCGGCGCCGTTGGTCTCGGGGATCGCATCGGTGCCGTACAGCGCGTCGTACAGGCTGCCCCAGCGCGCGTTCGCGGCGTTCAGCGCGTAGCGCTGGTTGGACAGCGGCACCACGAGTTGCGGGCCGGCCTGTTCGGCGATTTCGGTGTCCACGTGGTCGGTCGTGGCTTTGACGCTCGCCGGTACCGGCACGATATAGCCGATGCCTTCGAGAAAGGCGCGATACGCACGCGGATCGCGCACTGGCCCCGGATTGGCGCGATGCCAGTTATCGAGTTCCGTTTGCAGACGGTCGCGCTCGGCCAGCAACGCACGGTTTTTGGGCGCCAGCTCGTGCACGAGGGCGTCGAAACCTGACCAGAATGCAGCGCTGTCGATACCGGTGCCGGGCAGGGCTTCCGTTTCGACGAACTGGTCGAGGTTGGCGGCGACTTGCAGTCCACCGCGCGGGTTCATCTGAGTCATCGACTGCTCCATCTGAATGGGGCCGATGTGGGGGCATCGGCCCGCGTTGTGCTTCTGTTTAGCTTCTTCTATTGTTGCCGCGAAATAAATCAGGCGGCGATGCTTTGAATCCCCGCGCGGGCGATCTGCGCGTCCTGATCCGACTTGACGCCCGACACGCCCACCGCGCCGACCACCTGGCCGTCGACGATCACCGGCACGCCGCCTTCCAGCGTGCCTTGCAACGGCGCGCTCAGGAATGCGGTGCGGCCGTTGTTGATCATGTCTTCATATACCTTGGTTTCGCGGCGGCCAAGCGCCGAAGTGCGGGCTTTTTCCGTCGCGATGTAGGCGCTGGCCGGGGCGCTGCCGTCCAGACGCAGCAGCCCGAGCGGATGGCCGCCGTCGTCGACCACCACGATAGCGACGGCCCACTGGTTCTTCTCGGCCTCCGCACGGGCGGCTTCGAGGATTCGGGTGGTTTCGGCAACGGTCAACACGGGTTTGCTCAGCATAATGAATTTCCTGTCTCGTTTATGGTAGGGATGCTTCTACAAGTTCTATCCAGTGGCGCACCGGAGTACGCCCGGCGCCGTTGTTGTTTTTCTTGCCCGAGCGCTACGCTTGTGGATTTTACGTCCATTTTTCGCGTGACCGGCTCTCGCCGCGCAGAGCCTTTACAATCGATCCCTACGACAAAAAATATCGCCGGCTCCCACACCATGCCTACTATCAGCGAGCTTTACGTCTACCCGATCAAATCGTGCGCCGGCATTGCGCTGAACAAAGCGCGCCTGCTCGCCACCGGCTTCGAATACGATCGAAGCTGGATGGTGACCGACCCGAGCGGCGCGATGCTCACGCAGCGTGCGTATCCGCGCATGGCGTTGATCAAGGTCGCGCTCGCCGGGCATGAGTTGGTGATCGGCGCGCCGGGCATGAACGAACTGTGCACACCGCTCGACGCGGCCGGACTCGCCGCGCCGCAACCGGTGCAAACCACCGTCTGGAATGACGCGGCCCACGGGCTCGACACCGGCGAGCCCAGCGCCGCATGGTTTTCGACGTTTCTCGGCGTGCCGGCGCGGCTGTTGCGCTTCGATCCGCGGCGCGAGCGGGTCGTCGATCCGGAATACACCGGCGAGATCGGCGCAACCACGCATTTCGCCGACGGCTTTCCGTTGCTGGTGATCGGCCAGGCCTCGCTCGACGATCTGAATACCCGCCTGAACCGCAAGGGCGCGCCGTCGATTCCGATCGACCGGTTCCGGCCCAACGTCGTGTTGACGGGGCTCGATCCGTACGAAGAGGACTATGTGGTAAGCCTGAGTGTCGGAGGCGAAGCGGAGGCAGTGCAATTGCGTCTGGTCAAACTGTGCTCGCGCTGTCCGATGCCGACCATCGATCAGACCAAAGGCGCGCCCGACCCCGACTGGCCGAACGAACCGACCGACACGATGAGCGTCTACCGCGCGAATGCGCAACGCGGCGGGGCGTTGACGTTCGGCAACAATGCGATCGTCGCGCGTGGAGCAGGGGCATGGCTGCGCGTCGGGCAAGACGTCGAAGCCGAGCTGGGGTTCGGCGACTAGGTTTGGGCCGATGAGTTGGCCGATTCGTTGACCGACGGGCTTACGTGTGTCCGTGCTTCATGTGGAGGTTCATGCGGCTTGCGCAATCGCTTCGCCCGCAGCCTGGCCGTTGACCACATCCACCGACTCGTTGCTCGATTCATTGCTCCACTCAGTCCCGCGCTCGACGCTCTCGCCGACCGCGCGCCCCACCAGAATCACCGCAGGACTGCCGAACCCCGCGCTCGCGGCTTCGGCGGCGAGTCTATCCAGGCGGGTCAGCAAACGTCGCTCGTTCACTGCGCCCGCCCATTGGACGACGGCGGCCGGCGTATCGGCAGGCAGACTCGCCAGCAACGCCGCGGCGAGACTCTCGATGCGCCGCATCCCCATATAGATCGCCAGCGTGGTGCGGGTCGCGGCCAGCGCGGCCCAATCCGGTTCGCCGTGATCTTCGGTGTGCGCGGTGACGAAGCTCACGCCGTGGCAATGGCGGCGATGCGTCAGCGAAATGCCGAGGCTCGCCGCCGCCGCGAAACCCGAGGAGATCCCGTTGACGATCTCCACCGGAATCCGCGCGCCGCGCAGTGCCGCGAGTTCTTCGCCGGCGCGGCCGAACAGCAGCGCTTCGCCACCTTTGACGCGCACGACATGCAAGCCCTTGAGCGCATAGCGCTGCATCAGGCGTTCGATGAACGCTTGCGGCGTCGAACGGCAACCGCCGCGCTTGCCGACGCGAATCACACGCGCCTGCGGCGCCAGCGAGACGATCTCGGGATTGGCGAGGTCGTCGAGCAGCACGACGTCGGCGGCTGCCAGCGCTTTGGCGGCTTTGAGCGTGAGCAGGTCGAGCTCGCCCGGGCCGGCGCTCAATAAGGTGACCTTGCCTGTGGTTGTCTTCATCGCGATGTCCTTAGCTTCTGTGTGGGTCGACGTAGTCGTACTTATTGTCAGCGCCAAATAAAAAACGGCGTCCGCTCGTGATGGTCACGAGGGGACGCCGTTGTCCGTTTGCTGCTCACTATCTTTAAGCGGAGCGAAACACTGCGCTGTGCTTCGCTCGGGTTTCATGCGGGTTTTATGCACTCGCGGCTGCGTTGCCGGAAGGCTCGGCACACACTCATGCAAGTACTACGCCATCACGCGGCAATGCACGCCCAACCCTTGCCACGCTTCGCCGGCAGGCCGGGAAATGCACCGGAAACGCACCGTTCGCGTGCTTGCCCCTCGCACGTGCGCAGTGCTGCGTCGCACCACCCGAGTGCCTGGCTGCATCAAAACGCGTCGCGTGCCGCGTTCGCCGCACGCGCGTGCCATTCGCCACAAACTCCCGCGCCGCGGCCTTGCAGCAGGCATTTCTCGCAATTGGCACGGCCTTTGCGTTAAGCCTTGCCATCGGATCAACGTGGATCCGGCGCGAGTGCAACAACACAGTGCTCGCTGCATCACAGGTTTGGACAACGGCGTCCCCCGAATTCAGTCATCGACTGGGTTCGCGGGACGCCGTTTTTTATTTTCGGAATCGCTTTCGCGCACCAGCCAACCGGCAGCGATTCAAGCCCAGCACATTGAGGAAACGGCGGTCATGAAAATCATCGTTATCGGTCACGGGATGGTCGGCCACAAACTGGTCGAATGCCTGGCGCAAGACGCCGCGCATGGCCTCGATATCACCGTGCTGTGCGAAGAATCGCGGCCTGCGTACGACCGCGTGCATCTGTCCGAATTCTTCGCGGGCAAGTCGGCGGACGATCTCTCGCTGGTCGAGCCGGGTTTCTTCGAACGCCAGAACGTGTTGCTCAAGCTGAATGCGAAGGCGGTCGCGATCGACCGCGACGCGCGTAGCGTGACGGTGTCGACCGGCGAGACGCTGCCGTACGACAAGCTGGTGTTCGCCACCGGCTCGTATCCGTTCGTGCCGCCGGTGCAGGGCCGCGAACGCGCCGACTGCTTTGTCTACCGCACCATCGACGACCTCGAAGCGATGCAGGAATGCGGCGCGCGCTCGAAGACGGGCACGGTGGTCGGCGGCGGTCTGCTCGGCCTCGAATGCGCGAAGGCGCTACGCGACATGGGCCTGCAAACCCACGTGGTCGAATTCGCGCCGCGCCTGATGGCAGTGCAGGTCGACGACGGCGGCGGCCGCGTGCTGCGCAGCAAGATCGAAGAGCTTGGCGTGACGGTCCACACGCAGAAGAACACCACGGCGATCGTCGACGGCGAGGATGGCACGCACCGCATGCAGTTCGCCGACGGCAGCCATCTCGACACCGACATGATCGTGTTCTCCGCCGGCATTCGTCCACGCGACGATCTCGCGCGCGCGAGCGGGCTGACGCTCGGCGCGCGCGGCGGCATCGTGATCGACAACGCGTGCCGCACGAGCGACCCGCACATCTATGCGATCGGCGAGTGCGCGCTGTGGAACGGTCAACTGTTCGGCCTCGTTGCGCCGGGTTATGAAATGGCGCGCGCGGTGGCGAAGCAACTGCTCGGCGACTCGGCAGAATTTGCCGGCGCCGACATGAGCACCAAGCTCAAGCTGATGGGCGTGGACGTCGCGAGCATCGGCGATGCGCACGGCAACACGCCGGGCAGCCGCGCATATCAGTTCAGCGACGAGCGCAAGCAGGTCTACAAGAAGCTGGTGGTGTCCGAATGCGGCAAGTATCTGCTCGGCGGCGTGATGGTCGGCGACGCGAGCGAGTACGGCAGCCTGCTGCAGATGATGCTGAACCGCATCGAGTTGCCGGAAGCGCCTGAATTCCTGATCCTGCCGCAATCGGATGGTCAGGCGAAACCGGCGCTCGGCGTCGAGGCACTCCCGGCAGGCGCGCAGATCTGCTCGTGCAACAACGTCTCGAAGGGCGACCTGTGCGCGGCGGTGTGTTCGGGCGCGACCGACATCGGCGCGCTCAAATGCGCGACCAGGGCAGGCACGTCGTGCGGCGGCTGCGTGCCGCTCGTCACCCAGGTGATGAAAGCCGAGATGAAGAAGCAGGGTCTCGCCGTCAACAATCATCTGTGCGAGCACTTCCCGTATTCGCGCCAGGAGCTGTATCACATCGTGCGTGTCGAGGGCGTGCGCAGCTTCGGCGAATTGCTGGCGAAACACGGCCACGGTCTTGGCTGCGATATCTGCAAACCGGCGGTGGCGAGCGTCCTCGCGTCGTGCTGGAACGAATTTGTGCTGAAGAAGGAGCACGCGTCGCTGCAGGACACCAACGATTACTACCTCGCCAACATCCAGCGCGACGGCACCTATTCGGTCGTGCCACGCATGCCGGGTGGCGAAGTCACGCCCGACGGCCTGATCGCAGTCGGCCAGGTCGCGAAGAAATACGGGCTCTACACCAAGATCACCGGCGGTCAGCGGGTCGACATGTTCGGTGCGCGCGTCGAGCAACTGCCGTTCATCTGGGAAGAACTGATCGCCGCCGGTTTCGAATCGGGCCATGCGTACGGCAAGTCGCTGCGCACTGTGAAGTCCTGCGTCGGTTCGACGTGGTGCCGCTATGGCGTCGGCGATTCGGTGGGCCTCGCGGTCGAGATCGAGAACCGCTACAAGGGCCTGCGCACACCGCACAAGATCAAGTTCGGCGTGTCGGGTTGCACCCGCGAATGCGCGGAAGCGCAGGGTAAGGACGTCGGCATCATTGCCACCGAGAAGGGCTGGAATCTCTACGTATGCGGCAACGGCGGCATGAAACCGCGCCACGCCGAACTGCTCGCGTCGGACCTCGATAAAGAGACGCTGGTGCGCTACATCGACCGCTTTCTGATGTTCTACGTGCGCACCGCCGACCGACTGCAACGCACCAGCGTGTGGCGCGACAACCTCGAAGGCGGCCTCGCGTATCTGATCGACGTGGTCGTCAACGATCGCCTCGGTGTCGCGGCGGAACTCGAAGTCGAAATGCAGCACGTGGTCGACACCTACGAAGACGAGTGGAAAAAGGCCGTCACCGATCCTGAAACGCGCAAGCGCTTCCGTCACTTCGTCAATAGCGATCAGGCCGACAGCACCGTTACGTTCGTCGAGGAGCGCGGCCAGATCCGGCCCGCGACGCCTGTTGAGCGGCAATCGAAGCTGGCGGCGATTGCCGTCGTTGTCGAGACCGTCTGATTCATTTTTCGCCATTTACCGAGGACTTCCGCGATGAACAACGACCGCCTGCCGCGCACCTGGACGCCGATTTGCCCGCTCGACGACATCGTTCCCAACACGGGCGTTTGCGCGCTCGTCAACGGCGAACAGGTGGCGGTATTTCATGTGAGCGACGGCGCCACGAACAACAGCGTGTTCGCGATCGAAAACTTCGATCCGGGTTCGCAAGCCGCCGTGCTCTCTCGCGGGCTGATCGGCAGCCTTGGCGAGCGCCTCGTGGTCGCCTCGCCGATCTACAAGCATCACTTCGATCTGCGCACCGGCGAGTGTCTTGAAACACCGGAATATGCCGTCAGCGCGTTTGCTGCGCGGGTGGAAGACGGCCAGGTGTGGGTCGCGGTCTGAGCCGCTGATTATTCCGCTGACTATTCCCTTTTCTTCGAACGATCTCACGCGACATGGCGAGCAATAGCGTAAAAACCGTGTGCCCTTACTGCGGCGTTGGCTGCGGAATGGTGTTGCACGTCGAGGACGGCCAGGTCGTCAAGATTTCCGGTGACAAGGAGCATCCGGCCAACCTCGGACGGCTGTGCACGAAGGGCCAGTCGGCACACGTCGCGTTGCGCAAGTCGGGACGTCTGGAAGGCGCGTTCGTGCGCCACGCACGCGACCAGGACCCGGCTCCGCTGCCGATGGCGCAGGCGATCAGCAGCACGGCGGCGCGCTTGCGCGGTCTGCTCGACGAACACGGGCCGGACGCGCTGTCGTTCTATGTGTCCGGTCAGATGTCGATCGAGGCGCAGTATCTCGTCAACAAGCTCGCGAAGGGTTTTGTCGGCACCAACAACATCGAATCGAATTCGCGGCTGTGCATGGCGAGCGCGGGCAGCGGCTACAAGCTTTCGCTCGGCGCGGACGGCCCGCCGGGATCGTATGAAGACATCGACCACGCCGATCTGTTTTTCGTGATCGGCGCGAATATGGCCGACTGTCATCCGATTCTGTTCCTGCGAATGATGGATCGCGTGAAGGCGGGCGCCAAACTGATCGTCGTCGATCCGCGCCGCAACACGACCGCCGACAAGGCCGACCTGTTCATGCAGATCAAGCCGGGCACCGACCTCGCGTTGCTCAACGGCTTGCTGCATCTGCTGCATCAGAACGGTCATACGGATGCCGAATTTATCGCCGAGGCCACCGAAGGCTGGGACGAGATGCCCGCGTTCCTCGCCGACTACACACCGGAGAAGGTCTCCGGGATCACGGGTCTCGCCGTCGAGGACATCCATAAAGCCGCGCAATGGATCGGCACCGCGCCCGAATGGATGAGCTGCTGGACCATGGGCCTCAATCAAAGCACGCACGGCACGTGGCATACGAACGCGATCTGCAACCTGCATCTGGCTACGGCCAGGATTTGCCGTCGCGGCAGCGGACCGTTCTCGCTAACGGGCCAGCCGAATGCAATGGGCGGCCGCGAAATGGGCTACATGGGTCCGGGCTTACCGGGCCAGCGTTCGGTGCTCGTCGAAGAAGACCGCGCGTTCATCGAGGACCTGTGGGGTATTCCGAAGGGCACACTGAAGCGCGAGACCGGCAACGGCACGATCGATATGTTCGCGCGCATGGCCGCGGGCGAGATCAAGGCGTGCTGGATCATCTGCACCAATCCGGTGGCGAGCGTCGCGAACCGTAGTAACGCAATCGCCGGTTTGCGGGCCGCGGAACTGGTGATCGCCCAGGACGCGTTCCTCGACACCGAGACCAACCGTTACGCCGATGTGCTGTTGCCCGGCGCGCTGTGGGCCGAAGCCGAAGGCGTGATGATCAACTCGGAGCGCAATCTGACGCTGATGCAGAAGGGCATCGAGCCACCGGGCGCCGCGTTGCCGGATTGGCAGATCATCGCGCGCATCGCCTGCGAAATGGGTTTCGCCGACGCGTTCAGCTACACGAGCGCCGAACAGGTGTTCGCGGAAATCACTCGCGCGTCGAATCCGAAAACCGGCTACGACCTGCGCGGTGCGAGCCATCGCCGTCTGAAGGAAACGCCGCTGCAATGGCCGCTTGCGTCGGAAGACTCGGGCGAGCGCAACCCGGTTCGCTATCTCAACGACGGCGTCAGTCAAACGCTGAAGGAACGGCCCGACGGCAGCCGTCCGCGGTTCGTGTTTCCGACCGCAAGCGGCAAGGCGGTGTTTTTCGCACGTGCTTATGCGGCCCCCGCCGAATTGCCCGATCGGGAATTTCCGATCGTGTTGAACACCGGCCGCTTGCAGCATCAATGGCACACGATGACCAAGACCGGCAAGGTCGCGATGCTCAACAAGCTGAACCCGGGGCCGTTCGTCGAGATTCATCCCGAAGACGCCGCCACGCTCGGCATCAAGCCCAAAGACCCGGTCGAGATTCGCTCGCGCCGCGGCCGTGCGGTGTTGCCCGCGGTCGTCACCGAACGGGTGAGCGCCGGCAACTGCTTCGCGCCGATGCACTGGAATGACGTATTCGGCGACGACCTGTGCATCAACGCCGTGACGAGCGATGCAATCGATCCGGTCTCGCAGCAACCTGAACTCAAGTTCTGCGCGGTCGCGCTGAGCCCGGTTGCGCTCGACACGATCGCGCCGACGACATTCGACACCCACGACGAGACGCTCGCCGATGCTTCTCGCGCATCGGCAAATGCAACGCCTGCGAGCGCCGAGGAGCCGGACATGCCCCGTATCAATGCACTCACCAGTTTGCTGCAGATTCCGCAGACACCGGCGCCGTCGTTCAACGAGGCCGAACATGCCTATCTCGCCGGTTTTGTCGGCGGGCTGCGCTCGGCTGAAGCACAGGGCCTCGATAGCGTGCCGATCCTGCCGCCCAGCGCACCGTTTAATGCTGCGACGCGCCTCTATGTGGACGGTTTGCTCGGCGGGCTGTATAGCCGCAGCGGACTGAACGCGGCGTCGCGCGGCGCGCCTGCGCCGCAGACAGACGAGGTGTATTCGTCCGCGGTGCGCATCGTGCGTGTGCGGCCCAAGGTGACATTGTTGTGGGCCTCGCAAACCGGCAATACCGAATCGCTCACCGAACGTTACGCCACCCGCCTGATGGAATCGGGCTTCGAGATCCGCACATCGTGCATGGAGGACTACCCGGCCTCGGCGCTCGCCAAAGCGCAATACGTGCTGCTGATGACGAGCACCTACGGCGACGGCGATCCGCCGGATAACGCGCAAAGCTTCTGGACGCAATTGGCGAGCGACGCCGCGCCTCGTCTCGACGGCGTGCACTACGCCGTGCTGGGGCTTGGCGATCGCAACTACGACCAGTTTTGCGGCCATGGCCGCCGCCTGGATGAACGCCTTATGGCTCAAGGCGCGCTGCGTCTTCTCGATTGCACCGACTGCGATAGCGAGTACCAGGAGATCGCCGACGCGTGGCTCGAACGGATCATCGTCCGCATCAAGGAAGAAGATGCCGCGCTGTATGCGGTACCGCGAGACGGCATGATCAATGCCGTGGTGCCGGGCGTCGTGCCGACTAAAACGCGACCGGCCGCGTCGCGTCTGGTGAAGAACCTGAAATTGAACAAGCAGGGCGCCGTGAAGGATACCCGCTACTTCTCGCTGAACACCGGCGACTCGGGTCTCGAATACGAAGTCGGCGATGCATTGGGCGTATGGCCAAGCAATTGCCCCGAATTGGTCGATGAATTGATCAGCCTGAGCGGTCTGAGCGCCGACGCCGCCGTGAACGTGTCCGGTGCCGGTGAAATGCGCCTCGCCGATGCACTCGGCAAGCACTACGAAATCGCCCGTCCGAACCCTGACGCACTCGCATTCATCGCGTCGCGCAGCCGCAACGGCGCGCTGCGCGATCTGCTGGCGCCTGAGCGCAAAGCCGACCTCAAGCAATGGCTGTGGGGACAACAGCTCGCCGATGTGCTGCATGAATTTCCGGTGGACCTGACGGCGTCCGAATTGACCGGCATGCTCAAGCGCCTGCAGCCGCGCCTGTATTCGATCGCATCGAGCCCGAAGGCGCATCCGGGCGAAGTCCATCTGACGGTTGCCGCGGTTCGCTATAGCAACGGCCGCCGCAATCGCAAGGGCGTCTCGTCGACCTTTCTCGCCGACCGCGCGGGCGACGTGAACGTGCCGGTGTTCGTGCAGAAGTCCGCACACTTTCGCCCACCCCGCGGTTCGGACACGCCGACGATCATGGTCGGTCCCGGCACCGGCGTTGCACCGTTTCGCGGCTTTCTGCACGAGCGGCGTGCACGCGGCGATAAGGGGCGCAACTGGTTGTTCTTCGGCGAGCAACATGCCGCGACCGATTTCTACTATCGCGACGAACTCGAAGCGCTGCGTGACAGCGGCGTGTTGACCCGGCTCGATGTCGCGTTCTCACGCGATCAGACGGAAAAGATCTACGTGCAGGACCGCATGCGCGAGCAGGGCGCGCAACTCTGGTCATGGCTCGAAGACGGTGCGCATTTCTATGTATGCGGCGACGCAGGCCGGATGGCGAGAGATGTCGACGCGACGCTCAAGGAGGTGGTCGCCCGGCACGGCGGCATGAGCGAGGAAAAAGCGCTCGAGTATGTGAGCCGCCTCGCGCAGGAAAAGCGCTACGTACGTGACGTTTACTGATGTTTATCGACGTTTCAGCGCGCCGTAAAAGAGCACGGTTTCAGGTTTCAAAAAAGTAGGCAGGAAGGTATCAGCAGACGGTTTCGGATGGCATGAACGTTGCATGACCAGACCGGTGTTCAACATCGCGACCATTCCGGTGCGCAGTGCGCCAGCGCAGTGTGCCAGGTCCGCGAACAATCAGCATATGTGAGGATGTCTAATGAAAAACTTGTTGAGCTCCCTGAAAAGCGGGGACTGGCGCGCGCTAGTGGCGTGTTTCCTCTATTTCGACACCGGCTTCACCGTCTGGGTGCTGTACGGGCCGCTCGCGCCGTTCATCAGCAAGAGCATTACGATGACGCCCGCACAACAGGGCTTGCTGGTCGCGGTGCCGGTGCTGTCGGCGGCGATTCTGCGCGTGACGCTCGGTAACCTGTATCAATCGGCGCATGGCAAGCGCATCGCGCTGATGGGCGTGCTGCTGTCGGCGGTGCCGACGATCGTGCTGCCGCTGTTGCCGTCGGTGCCGTCGTACACATTGCTGCTGGTGCTTGGGGTGTTTCTCGGCGTGGGCGGTGCGAGCTTCGCGGTAGCGCTGCCGATGGCCGGCAGCAACTATCCGCCGAAAGTGCAGGGCCTGGTGCTGGGTCTGGCCGCGGCCGGCAACATCGGCGCGGTGCTGGACGGCTTCCTGTTCCCGCAGCTGGCAACCCATTTTGGCTGGCAGGTGGCGACCGGCGGCGCACTGCCGTTGCTCGCGATCGCGGCCATCACGCTGTACTTCTGGGCTAACGATTCAGGCGTGAAGTCGGGCAGCGTGCTGCGCGCGTTCGGCAGTTTCGCGGTGACGTTTGCCGGTTTGATCGTGCTGGTGCTGCTGGTCGAAGCGGGCATGTTCGGCTCCGGCAAGACCGGTGTGCTGCTGTTGCCGGTGATCGGCGCGCTGCTGGCGATCGCGGTGCTGCCGCACCGTTATCGCACGGTGCTGGCCGAGCGCGATACATGGGTCATCATGCTGGTGTACAGCATCACGTTTGGTGGTTTTGTCGGCATGTCGTCGTACGTGACGCTGCTGTTGACCAACCTGTATCAGCTGTCGAAGATCGACGCAGGTTTGTTCATGGCGCTGCTTGCCGCGACCGGCGCGATCGTGCGGCCGCTCGGCGGGCTGATTGCGGATAAGGTGTCCGGCGTGCGCGCGCTGACGTTCCTGCTTGCAGTCATTTCGCTGGCCGACTTCGTGTTCGCCGCGGCGATGCCGTCGCTGACCGGCGGGATTGCGTTGCTGCTGTTGCTGTACGTGGCGTTCGGTCTCGGCAACGGCGCGACGTTCCAGCTCGTGCCGCATCGCTGGGCCGGGCGCACCGGGCTGATGTCGGGCATCGTGGGCGCCGCGGGCGGCATAGGCGGCTTCTATCTGCCGGTCGTGATGGGTATCGCGAAGGAAAGCACGGGCAGCTATCAGATGGGCTTTGCGACCTTCGGCGCGCTGGCCGCTTGTGCGTTTCTTTCGATCGTCGTGTTGCGCCGTCCGTGGATGGCGTGGTCGATGCAGACCAGCGTGATTCACGCGCACGCAACGGAGTAAGGCAACCTTGAACATCTGTGCTGTGCGACTGCCTTCACAGGTCGCACAGCGCGGATGCCGGGCACCGCACCGGGGCTAATCGAATCATAAGAACAAATATGAGCATCACGAGAGAACGGGTTCAAATACCGTCGTCCGAAGCGGACGTCGCGAGCGAGGTATTGAGCTCGTTGATCAACATGGCAGGGCGTCAACGCATGCTTTCCCAGCGCATCGTGTTGAAGGCGATGCTGGCGTTCCAGCAGTTCGACGGCGCGCTCACAATTGCACGCGATACATTGGGTACGTTTGCGGACAGCCACGCGGCGCTCGTGCACGGCCGCGACAGGTTGCCCGGACTTTTCTCGCCGGCGCTCCGTGACGCATTTCATGGCAGCGACAATGTCGCGAAGAAGATCGCGGACTTTATCGCGCTGGCGTCGATGGCGCTCGAGGCGATCGAGCGTTCTTCACCACGCGCGGATGAGGCGTTGAGGGCGTTGATCGAAACGGTCGATCCGTTGCTGACACATCTGCATGGTGTGACCGCCGTCTATGAGCAGGAAAGCCGGCGGATTGCGCGAGCGCAGAAAAAAGGCCAGCAGGATCTGATCGACCGGATCAAGGCGATTGCGAAGGAAGCGCATATCGTGTCGTTCAATGGCCAGATCGTGGCGAGCCGCGCGAATGTGACCGGCCGCGAGTTCGCGGTGGTGGCCGGTGTGATGACCTCCATCACGCGTGAACTGGAAGCTGTGGTGAGCGCGTTTGTGAAGAAAACCTCGGCGGGGTGAGGCCGCAGTGCAGCTTTGAAAAATACGCAGTCGAACACTTGCATGTTGCCGCCGGCGTGTCTAATATGCAGCCAGGAGGCTGCATATGAACTCATCATCGGACACATCGACGGATCGCATCGAAAAGCAGATTCTGCTGAAGGCGCCGCGCGCGCGGGTCTGGCGCGCGTTGTCGAACGCCGAGGAATTCGGCAACTGGTTCGGCGTGGATTTCACCGGCAAGCGTTTTGTCGCCGGCCAGTCCGTGCAGGGCCACATCACCTATCCGGGCTACGAACATGTCGTCATGGACGTGGTGATCGAGCGGATCGAGCCGGAGCACCATCTGTCGTGGCGCTGGCATCCGCACGCGGTCGATATGTCGGTCGACTATTCGCCGGAGCCCATGACGCTGGTCGTATTCGAGCTAACGGAGCGCGACTCCGGCACCTTGCTGAAGGTGGTCGAATCGGGCTTCGATCAGATTCCTGTGGCGCGCCGTCAGGAGGCATTCCGGATGAATAGCGGCGGGTGGGAGCATCAGTTGCTCAACATCGAAAAGCATGTCGACAAGGGCTAAACCGGCGGTCAGCCACGCACGTTTGAAGACGGCGGCGTTGCGCAGTTCCGCGCAGATTTTCGCGGCGCTCGGCGACGAGACGCGGCTGCGCCTGATCGCCGTCTTGTGCGCGGGCAGTGCGATGTCGATCGCGCAACTGACCGCTGGAACGGCGATCACGCGGCAATCCGTGACCCAGCATTTGCAGGTGCTGGCCAATGCGGGCCTGGTGCGCGACGTCAAGGTCGGCCGTGAACGCTTGTGGGCGTTCGAGCCGGCGCACCTCGAAGAAGCGCGGCGCGCGCTCGACGCGATCGCCGTGCAGTGGGATCACGCGTTGCTGAAACTGAAGGCGGTGGTGGAGGAGTGAGGGCGGTAGCGCCGCCGGCGAACCATTCGACACGTGAACAGGCTGCAAAATTGAACGCCGGCGCCATGTCATTAACGCCTGGAACTTGTGGCGCAGTGCAACCCGCACCGCGAACTGATTGCCCGTCGACGATGGCACCTGTACGCCCGGAATGAACGCCTTGTCGAGAATTGAGTGGGTCGAGTCGCCCGCGACCTTCTGATATTCGCCCTGCACGTAGATATCGGTTCGTTTGGACAGGTTGTAGTCCGCCATCAAGCCTACGGAGTGAATTTTCGGCTTCACGCTGCCCGTAGAAGCGTCATACGTTTCCATCGTGTACACGTACTATTTCAACGGTAGGTTGGCAACGACATTGCGTAGCTGTTCGGCACGTCGGCTGTTGAGTTCCGTCACACAAGCTAGTCGGCCCATCTCATGCGCATTGCCAGCTCCACCGCCACTTAACGAAGCTGAAAATTCACACTGAGCCTCGCGGTACTTGGGAAATGCTTTGTTTGATGCAATCAATCCTGCTTTTGCCAAACTAACGTACTTATTGTCTTCATCCCATTTAGTCAGTGAGATGCCTACCGTCTCTTCGGCTTGTTTCAAAACTGCCTGACTTTCAGCTGCTTTTTTGGCAAGGCAATCTCGCATGCCGGCTTGTGAGTAGGCGCTACATCCTTCATACAGATCTTTTTCGGTTTGAACGGCACCTTGAGGAGCAGCGTAGGTCAGCGACGGCAAAGAGAGTGCGAGACTCAAAGTGATCAGCTTTATTGTGTGCATAGGGAGGTTTTTCCGTTGCGAATCAAACTTAATGCATAGTCCAGTTTCCTCGCATAATTTGGGTCTCGCTGCATTGAGTTGTAACGCAGCGCAATTGAAGTCGTGGATAGCGGTCGCCAGCCCGTAATGACATGGAGAACCGACGCCTTCTGGTATTTCAGGATTTGTCCAGGCCGCAAAGCGTTGGCCGTTGGATTCAGTTTCTTCAACATATCCGGCGGTTCCCGCAAGGTGCCGATTGTATTCATTGACCGCCATCTGGATTTCACAATCCCACGCGTTCCATCTGGTGTCCTCGAGTGCCGTGTTGACCCCATCCTGCCATTTTTCATAGCCCGTCTTCGGCGGTAATTGAACAGCCATATCAGTCCTTCCTTGGGTTGAACTAATCGTATCGTCGGAATCCGAAGCAGTGTTGTTCCAAAAACGATCGATACACATAGCCGCTCGCCATCTCCCAGACCGCGCCACGCCCGGCATTGTTTGTGTAGTCGATGCCTTCGTCGAGCACGCCGTACAGCCTCACGCTGCTTTGAGCGAAGGCGGGCGCGGCGGCCAACGAGGCGAGGGCGGTAAGCGCCGCGGTGGCGATGACATTCTTTTTCATTGAAGAGTCCAGACGGTGGTAATGAGCAGGCCAGGATTTTTCGATCGGGTTCGAAAGGCCCGGAAGCCCGCTGCTTTTTGGCAAAGCCCGGATTCTGCTATTCGGGATGGGAAACGCGTATGAGGCTCATCCCTGGATAAACGTGATTTTTTCGAATGTTTGTCCCGCAAATTATTCGCTTGTGGCGCGCTGTGCCGAGGAGAAAAATTCGCTCCATGCGCCATCGGCATGAAGCTCATAGCCGGAGGTAATGCGCTTTTGCACCACGCCTTTCAGGAGACGACCATGCGACTCGATCGCAATTTTGCTAACGGCCGGTTTATTGAACCTGGCACCGAATCCGCTAGCGACGCGCTCATCGCTGTCTACAATCCGGCGACCGAAGCCGTGATTGCCCACGTCACGGGCGCTTCGAAGGCCGAAGTGATCGCCGCGGCCGACGCCGCAGCAGCCGCGCAAAAAGCGTGGCGCAAGCTGCCCTCGGCCGGGCGCGCGGTCTATCTGCACAAGCTCGCCGATGCATTGACCGAATGCGCGCCCGCCATCGGCGCGGCACTGGCGCTGGAGTCGGGCAAGAGCGTTGCCGACGCCACCAACGAAGCGATCTACGCCGGCCAGATCACGCGCTATCACGCCGAATGGGCGCGCCGTATCGAAGGCGAAGTGATTCCGAGCGATACGCCCGACGAAAACCTCGTGCTGCACCGCGAGCCGATCGGCGTGGTCGCGTGCCTGATTCCGTTCAACTATCCGGTCTATACGTTCATGCGCAAGGTGGCGCCCGCGCTGATCGCCGGCAATACGGTGGTAGTCCGCCCGAGCAACAACACGCCGACCTCCGCGTTCGAGATCGCCCGCGCGGTTGAACGCGCAGGCCTGCCCGCAGGCGTGGTCAACATTCTCGCGATGAATCACGCAACCGCCGAAGCGCTCTGCACGCATCCGAAGGTCGGCATGATCACACTGACAGGCAGTGTCGGCGCGGGCCGCAAGGTGCTCGAATACTGCAAGGCGAACATCGCCAGGCCGTCGCTGGAATTGGGCGGCAAGACGCCGGCGATCATCGAGGCGGATGCCGATCTGGAAAAAGCCGCGCGCGATCTGGTCGTCTCCAAAACCACCCATTGCGGCCAGCTTTGCACGGCGATCGAGCGCGTCTACGTTCAGGAAAGCGTGCATGACCGCTTCGTCGCGCTGCTGAAGAAACACATGAGCGCGGTGGAGATCGGCGACCGCAGCGAGCAACCCTCGCTGATGGGCCCGCTCGTCAACGAAGCGTCGCGCCAGTCGATTCACGCGATGGTCGAGCGTGCGCTCGCCGCGGGCGCCACGCTCGAAACCGGCGGCAAGCTGCCGCAAGGCAAGGGCTTCTTCTATTCGCCTACCTTGCTGTCGAACTGCCGGCAGGACATGGAAATCATCCAGGAAGAAACCTTCGGTCCGATCATGCCGGTCGTCAAATACCGCACGCTCGACGAAGCGCTGGAGATGGCCAACGACCATCAATTCGGTTTGTCGTCGGTGCTCTATACCGAGAACTATCGCAGCGCCATGAAGATCGCCAACGGCATCGAAGCGGGCGAACTGTATGTGAACCGCACGCCGGCCGATCCGTATCAAGGTTTCCACGCGGGCTGGAAGCGTTCGGGCCTCGGCGGCGACGACGGCAAGCACGGCATGCTCGAGTTCACGCAGACCCGTCTCGTGGTGATGAAGTACTGATGAACTGTCGCGTGCCGGGATCGCAATCAACGGCACGCGCTTTTCCTGAAACCCGCAGAAACGCAGCAAGCAAGCTAAACCCATAACAAAACCATATTGGAGATCCGGCAAACCGGTAGACCGGCGCTGTGTCTCTCAGGAGCGCTCAAGTGTCATCTCAACCCGTTCGAACCACTGCGTCGCTCGCTTTAAGCGAGCACGAAGCCGCACTGCAAAACAGCAAGGCGCAACGCTACCTGCAGCTCATGTTGCTGGTGCTGGCAGCCGGTGCTATTTACCCGATTCTGTATCTGCGGCAGGTCTATCAGCCGACGATGCTCGAGGTGTTTCACATCACCGATAGTCAGCTTGGCTATCTGTATTCGTCGCTTGGCACGATTTTTCTGCTGAGTTATCTGCCGAGCGGCTGGCTCGCCGATCGCATCGCGCCGCGCCTGTTGATCTGCTTTTCGCTGATCGCGACCGGCGTGCTGGGCTTGTGGTATTCGACCGCGCCGTCGTTCCAGGTGCTGATGGCGATCTTCGGCGGCTGGGGTCTGTCGACCGGATTGACGTTCTGGGCCGCCGTCATCAAGCGCGTGACGATGATCGCCGGCACGCATGAGCAGGGTCGCTTCTTCGGTTTGCTCGACGGCGGGCGAGGCCTGATCGAAGCGATGCTCGCGACCGTCGCGATCACGCTGTTCGCGTGGTTCACGCAGACCAAAGGCGAGCCGGTTGCGGCCGGTTTCAAGCTGGTCGTCTACATGTACGCGTTTCTTTGCATCGCGCTCGGTGTGGTGCTCGCGCTGATCAAAGACCCGCAAGGCGCCGAAGACGCCGCGACCCATCGCGCCGCGCGCAAGCGCGGCAACGTGCTGGTCGATCTGAAAACGCTCGCGACGATTCCCGAGTTATGGCTCGTCGCCGCAATCGTGTTCTGCGGCTATCAGGTGTTCTGGGCGACCTACAGTTTCTCCGCGTATCTGCATGAAGGCGAGATCGGTTTGACGGTGGTGATGGCCGGCACGATCACCACGCTCAAGCTGTGGATGCGGCCGATCGGCGGCATCGGCGGGGGCTTTCTCGGCGACCGTTATTCGAAGGTGTCGGTGCTGGTGATTGCGCTCTTTCTCGCGGCGTTGTCGCTGCTCGGCCTGATGGCGGCGCCGCGTATTGCCAGCCACGTGCTGCTGGTGTTCCTCGTGCTGTTCATCGGCATTCTGACTTACGCGATTCGCGGCCTGTACTGGTCGCTGCTGGATCGCTGCCACGTCCCCGTTGAAACGATGGGCCTCGCGATCGGCCTGATCTCCGTGCTCGGTTATTCGCCGGACGTGTTCCTGCCGCTGATCAACGGCTATCTGACGCAGAACTTCCCGGGCGTCTTCGGTTACCAGCTTTACTTCGGCTATGTGGCCGCAATGGCGGCGCTTGGCGGCTTCGCCGGCCTTGCGCTGAGAAACATGCATGGGTTCGGAGTAAGCGCTAAAGCGCTAACTCCGATCGACAGCGTTGCATGGGATCGGAGTAAGCGCTAAAGCGCTAACTCCGATCGACAGCGTTGCATGGGTTCGGAGTAAGCGCTAACGCGCTAACTCCGATCGACACAGGAAAGGAGGGTGTGTAAATGAAAGTCGTCTCACTCGAAACGCATATCGTTGCCGTACCGCCGCCGCATCTCGGCGGCATGTACTGGATTTTCGTCAAACTGAAGACCGACTGCGGTATTGAAGGCGTCGGCGAAATCTACTCGGCGACGTTCCATCCGAACGCGATGACCCACATCATCGACGATGTATTCGGCCGCTATCTGCTCGATAAGGATCCGCACCATATCGAGCGGCTCTGGCGCGAAGCGTATTCGAGCGGCTTCACGCAACGTCCCGATCTGACGATGATGGGCGTGGTCAGCGGGCTGGAAATGGCGTGCTGGGACATCATCGGCAAGGCCGCGAACAAACCGGTCTATGAACTGCTCGGCGGGATGGTGAACCAGCGTCTGCGCTCGTACACCTATCTCTATCCGAAGAACAGCTGCGGCGAATACGACTACGACGATCCCGACCTCGCCGCCGAATGCGCGGCCGAGAACGTGAAGCGTGGCTTCACGGCGGTCAAGTTCGATCCGGCCGGGCCGTACACGGCGTATTCGGGTCATCAACTGTCGATGGAAGTGCTCGACCGCTGCGAAACCTTCTGCCGCAAGGTGCGTGAAGCGGTCGGCAGCAAGGCCGATCTGCTGTTCGGCACGCATGGGCAGATGGTGCCGTCATCCGCGATCAGGCTTGCCAGGCGCCTCGAAAAATACGATCCACTGTGGTTCGAAGAGCCGGTGCCGCCGGGCCAGCAAGGCGCGATGGCGCAAGTCGCGCAGCACACCAGCATTCCGATCGCCGCTGGCGAACGCCTCACCACCAAGTACGAATTCTTCAAGCTGCTCGAAGCGGGCGCGGCGTCGATTTTGCAATTGAACGTGGCGCGCGTGGGCGGTTTGCTCGAAGCGAAGAAAGTGGCGACGCTCGCCGAGGTGTATTACGCGCAGATCGCGCCGCATCTGTACAACGGGCCGATCGGCGCGGCGGCCAGTATTCAGCTGGCGACCTGCACGCCGAACTTCCTGATTCAGGAAAGCATCGGTACGTGGGACGGTTTCCATGCGGCGATATTGAAGAAGCCGATTCAATGGGAAGACGGCTACATCATTGCCTCGCAGGAACCGGGCTTAGGCGTGGAGTTGAACATGGAAGTGGTCAGGCAACACACGCCGTACACCGGCGAGCGTCTGCATCTGCAGATGGCAGCGCTTCCGGCCGACGTGAAAGACCTCGCGCCGGCCAGGGGTTGAACCCGGGTTCAACCTTTTGTACGCATTCACTGGATTGAGCGCCGTCTGGCGACATAAAGCATGAACTACGATTACATCATCGTCGGCGCGGGTTCGGCGGGCTGCATTCTCGCCAATCGCCTGTCGGCGTCGGGCCAATATTCGGTGCTGCTGCTCGAAGCAGGCGGCAAGGACAGTTCCTTCTGGTTCAAGATTCCGGTCGGTTTCACCAAGACGTACTACAACGAAACCTATAACTGGATGTACTACAGCGAGCCCGAAAAGGAACTCGACAACCGGCCGATCTATTGCCCGCGCGGCAAGGTGCAGGGCGGTTCGGGCTCGATCAACGCGATGATCTATGTGCGCGGCCAGCCGCACGATTTCGACGACTGGGCCGCGGCGGGCAATCAGGGTTGGACGTTTCGCGACGTGCTGCCGTATTTCCGCAAGCTCGAATCGCATCCGCTCGGTCATACCGACTATCACGGCGCTGACGGCCCGATTCGCATCTCGCCGATGAAAGATGCGGTGCATCCGATCTGCCACGTGTTCCTCAAAGGCTGTGACCAGGCCGGCTACAGGCGCAGCGACGACTTCAACGGTGCGCAGTTCGAAGGCGCGGGCATTTACGACGTGAATACGCGCAACGGGCAGCGTTCGTCGAGCAGCTTCGAGTATCTGCATCCGGTACTCACGCGCAAGAACCTGACCGTCGAGCGCGAAGTACTGGCAAGCCGCGTGCTGTTCGACGGCAACCAGCGGGCGATCGGCGTGAGCGTCACGCAGAATGGCGCCACGCGGCAGTTCATGGCCAATCGCGAGGTGATCCTGTCGGCGGGCGCCGTGGATACGCCGAAGCTGCTGCAACTCTCGGGCGTCGGCGACAGCGCCTTGCTGGCGAAGCATCGCGTTACGCTGGTCAAGGAACTGCCCGCCGTCGGCCAGAATCTGCAAGACCACTTGTGCGTGAGCTTCTACTATCGCGCCAACATGAAGACGCTGAACGACGAGATGCGTCCGTTGCTCGGCAAGCTCAAGCTCGGTTTGCAGTATCTGCTGACACGCAAGGGACCGCTGGCGATGAGCGTGAACCAGTCCGGCGGTTTCTTCAAAGGCAACGAGCGCGAGACGCAGCCGAATTTGCAGTTGTACTTCAATCCGCTGTCGTACCGGATTCCGAAGAGCAACAAGGCGAGTCTCGAACCCGAGCCGTATTCGGGCTTTCTGCTGGCGTTCAATCCATGCCGGCCGACCAGCCGCGGCTCGATCGAGATCGCGTCGAATCGCGCGGAAGACGCCGCGAGAATCCGCATCAACGCGCTGACCACCGAAAAAGACCTCGACGAAGTGATCCAGGGTTGCGAACTGGTGCGCAAGGTGATGAGCGCGCCGGCGTTGAAGGCGATCACGGTGGAGGAAATCTCGCCGGGGCCGCAGGTGAATACCCGCGAAGGCTTCCTGCAATACTTCCGCGAGCAGTCGGGCTCGATCTATCACCTGTGCGGCTCGTGCGCGATGGGCGACGATCCGCGCACGTCGGTGGTCGATGCGCGCTTGCGGGTGCATGGCATCGCCGGGCTGCGCGTGGTCGATGCGTCGATCTTTCCGAACATCACGTCCGGCAACATCAACGCGCCGACGATGATGGTGGCCGAGAAGGGCGCCGCGATGATTCTCGAAGACGCGCAAAGCGATGCGGCCTCAAGTCAACGCACATCGACGCACATCACCCAACTCAAAGCGCGTCGCCCAGCTGCGCTGACGCCGACGAATCGAGTGCCCGCTCGCTGAGCCAGATCTCCTGCTGCAACCAGTCGCGAAACAGCGCGACGTGCGGCAGTTCGTCCTGTCCGGCGCGCGTGACGAGCCAGTACGACTGATGCCCGTCGACATGCACGTTCAGCACCTGTACCAGCTGCCCCTCCGCCAGTTCGCGCGCGATCATGTGACGATCGGCGATCGTCACGCCGAGCCCGTCGGTCGCGGCGCGAATCGCGTGATCGAGCAGGTCGAATTCGTAGCCGCCACGTGTGTCGACATTTTCGATGCCGGCGGCCTTCAGCCAATGCTGCCACGTCAGGTAGCGCTGGTCGGCGCTCGCGAGCACGTGCAACAGCGTGAACTGATTCAGATCGATCGCCGCGCGGCCGGCCTGGCGCGCCAGCAACGCGGGCGCGCAAACCGCGATGTGCCGCTCGTTCATCAGCAGACGGTTGTCGAAACCTTCCCACTCGCCATTGCCGAAACGGATCGCGCAGTCGAGCACGCCCGACTCGGCCAGATTGTCGTCGACACGGGTCGACAGGCTCAATTCCAGATGCGGATACGCGTCACGCAGACGCCCCAGCCGCGGCATCAGCCAGCGGCTCGTAAAAGTAGGCGGCGCGTTGATGCGCAATCGATTGCGGTGGGTCTTTTCCTGCAGGCTGCGCACCGTCAGTTCGATCCGGTCGAACGATTGCTGCAAGGCCTGCAACAGCACGCGCCCGGCGGCGGACAGTTCCAGGTGGTGATGGTGGCGCAGCAATAGCGTCTCGCCGAGCTGCGCCTCCAGTTGCCGGACCTGCCGGCTGACGGCGCTTTGCGTGACGTTCAGCAACTCGGCCGCGCGCGTGAAGCTGCCTGTGCGGCCAGCGACTTCGAAGGCTTTGAGCGCGTTCAGCGCGGGCATTTTACGTTTCAAGGCTGTCTCGACTCGATTGCGCGATGGCGGAAGACCGCTGGCTATTCTACGTGCTCGCCGCGCTGGCGCCGCATCGGCGTCGTGCAAATTCGTTGTGGCCTCGCACAAGTCGCGGAACGCCGCCGCGTGCCGTTTGTACGATGTCGCACAGAGTTAAAGAAGGTCAACTACTAGCCTCAGGTATTAGGCGACAGACTCAACGAGACCGCTTACCCAGGTAGCGCCGGGCGGGGGGCGTCCGGTTGGATTTTTCTCGACGAAACGAAATTTGTGCGGCGGGTCCCGGTCGGGATGGCACTCGCCCGCGCAAAACGGGGAGCTTTTAATGGATCGATCGGATTTGCTCGATGCTTGTTCCAGCGCCGCACCGCGCCTACCCATCTACGGCATCCGGCCGGATCGTGCCGCGGCATCGCAAATGACGGCGTTCACGCGCGCGCTCGAGGCTCATACCGGCCACATCTTCGCAAACTATGAGGCGCTGCACGATTTCTCGGTGCGGGACTACCGGACCTTCTGGTCATTCCTGTTGCAGTGGTCGCAAGGCGTGGACTGGTCGGGCAGCACCGAGCCTGCCTGCGTGGGCGATGCGTGCGAGCATGCGCGTTTCTTCCCGCAGGTGCGCCTGAATTATGCGGACGCGCTGCTGAGCCTCGCGGTCGCGCCGGCGCAAGCACCGGCGCTCACGGCCTGTCACGCGGATGGCCGCAAGCTGCGCCTGAACCGCGGCGAACTGCGCGAACGCGTTGCGCGTCTGGCCGATGCGTTGTCGGCGTTGGGATTGGGCGAGGGCGACCGGGTGATCGCCGTGATGCGCAACGACGCCGCCGCGATCGTGACGGCGCTGGCCGTCACCGCGCTGGGCGCTACGCTATCGACCGTTGCGCCGGAAATGAGCGTCGAGACCATGCTTGACCGTTTCGCGCCGCTCGAACCACGACTCCTGTTCGCGCACACCGCCGCGCAACCGTTCGACACCGGTACGCCGGTGCAGACGAACGTCGCCGCGCTGGCCGCTGCGTTGCCGTCGCTACAAGGCATTGTCGCGCTCGATGGCGGCAGCTTGCCGGGCACCGTCGAGCCGGCCGTGTATGCGGTGGATGAACTGATCGCGAGCGGCGACGCAGCCCGCTTCGTCTGGCGGCAATTTCCGTTCAACCAGCCGCTTTTCATCATGTTTTCGTCGGGTACCACGGGCAAGCCGAAATGCATCGTGCACGGCGCCGGCGGCGTGTTGCTCGAACATCTGAAGGAACACCGCTTGCACAGCGACCTGCGGCCAGGCGACCGGCTGTTCTTCCACACCAGTTGCGCGTGGATGATGTGGAACTGGCAATTGTCGGCGCTGGCGTCGGGCGTCGAGATCGTCACATACGACGGTCCGATTTCGACGGTCGACACGCTTTGGCGCCTCGCGGCCGGCGAGCGTGTCACCGTGTTCGGCACCAGCCCCGCGTACCTGAAAATGAGCGAGGAGGCCGGACTCGTGCCAGGCCAGCAGTTCGATCTGGACGCATTGCGGGCGATGATGTCGACCGGCGCGGTGCTGTACGACGCGCAATTCGCGTGGGTGCGCGATCACGTCAAGCCGCTGCCGTTGCAATCGATCTCCGGCGGCACCGACATTCTCGGTTGCTTTGTGCTGGGCAACCCGAACCTGCCGGTCTACGCGGGCGAAGCGCAATGCAAGAGTCTCGGGCTGAACATTCAGGCATGGGAGCGGGGCAAGCGCACGGACGGCGCCGGCCAACTGGTCTGCACGAATCCGTTTCCGTCGCGTCCGCTCGGTTTCTTCGGCGACGACGGCACGCGCTTTCACGCTGCCTATTTCACCGACAACCCGGGCGTCTGGACTCACGGCGACTTTGTCGAGTTTTTGCGGGAAGGCTCCGTGCGCCTGCACGGCCGCTCGGATGGCTTGTTGAATGTGCGCGGCATCAACGTCGGCCCGGGCGAGATTTACCGCGTACTGAACGACGTCCCCGAGATTCGCGAGGCGATGGTGGTACAGCAGCACGCGCGCGTCGCGCCGGCAGGCGACTCCGCCACTGCGACCATTGAGCCGCGCGTGGTGTTGTTACTGGTGTTGCGCGACGGCTGCGTGCTGAACGGCGCACTGGCCGCGCGGGTGCGACGCGAGCTCGCGCGGCGCGCATCGCCCGCGCATGTGCCGGACCGCATCATTGCCGTGGACGCATTGCCGGTCACGCACAACGGCAAGCCGTCCGAAGCGGCGGCTCGCCATGCGGTCAACGGCTTACCGGCCGGCAACGCCGCCGCGCTGCGCAACCCGGCCTGCCTCGACGCGATCCGCAATCATCCTGCACTGAACCTTGCTACACGCGAGATTCCGCCGCCGGGCGAGACGCGTGAATTGCTGGAAAGGCATTTGCAGGCGCATTGGGAGCGACTATTCGACTTCGCGCCGATCGACCGCGACGACAACTTCTTCGACCTGGGCGGCCACTCGCTGCTTGCCGCGCGGATGTTCGCGGAGATCCGCCAGACGACGGGCCGTGTGATACCGCTGGCGACATTGATGATCGCGCCGACGATCGCGCGCCTTGCTGCTGCCATCGACGCCAGTGTGCAGCAACCCGCCGCATCGCCGATTCTCGTGCAGGTGCGCGCCGGCGAGGGCACACCGATCTTTCTCGCGCACAGCGTAAGTGGTTCGGTGATGGAGTGTTTGACGCTGGTGAATGCGCTGCGCAGTCAGCGTCCGGTGTATGGCTTGCAGGCACGCGGCCTGGACGGCGAGCAGCCGGCCCATCGACGCGTCGAGGACATGGCGGCCAGCTACGTCGAACAGATGCGCCGCGTGCAGCCGGGCGGCCCTTACGCGGTAGCGGGCTTCTCATTCGGCGGCCTGGTGGCATTCGAGATTGCGCAGCAACTGCGGCGCGCGGGCGAGCGAATTGAGTTGCTGTGTTTGCTCGACACCTACGTGCACGAAGATTTTTTGCCGCTGAGCGTGCGAGTGCGGCACCACTGGCGCCTGGCTGGCGGCCAGTGGCGCAAGCTGCGCGAGGTACCGGCCCCTCAGCTGCCGGGCTATCTGGCCGCCAAACTGATGGGTGTAACAGACATCATGCGCCGCCGAACGGGGCGCAGCATGCGCCGTCCCGACCCATTCACGGCGACGTTGCCACCGACATTGCGGCGTATCCGCGAGACGATGGGTGCCGCGATGACGACCTACCGCCCGCGTCCATACGATGCCGGTCCGATCGTTTATCTACGCGCGGCGATAGCCGAGCGGGAGCGAGGCGACCCTATGCCGCTATGGCGAAGGATCGCGCGCGGCGGCCTGGTGGTAGCGGACGTCTCGGGCGGCCATGGAGACATGATCGTAGAGCCGAACGTCCGACGAGTCGCGGCACTGCTGGACGAAAGACTGGCGAGCCTGTAAAAAAACGGGCGATAAGAAAGTCCCGCCCGGCATGCCTGAATGGTTGAACGCTCAATACCCACTGGCTCTCCAGGCAGACCGATCCGCGGAGCACGTAGGGGAAGGCGGGAAGAATGATCCCAGAGGCGCACACGCGCAATCGGTATTGGGAAGTACCGCTGCGGCGCGCGTAGCGCCGCCGGAAGGATGACGGCCTTGTCACCAGCGCGGAATGTGCAAGGACACAGATTCCAGATGCTCCACTACCTCCTCCAAGCCAGGGGACCCGCTTAAGAACTAGCGGTGTGAGCCGCTTTCTTTTGCCTACTTTTCTTTGCGGCGGCAAAGAAAAGTAGGTGCTCCCCCGCACAGGGGGAACGCTAATAAACCAATAAGAAGAGAAAAAGCCAACGCCGTAGGCACACAGACATAAAGCGCCGCGAAGGCAAAAATACCAGATCAATAAGCAATACAAACCGACTTACATTCAGTATAAGCATCCACAATAGCCCTCCCATGTTCGCGTCCGATCCCGGACGCCTTAAACCCTCCAAACGGCATGGCCGGATCAACCATATTATGGGTATTGACCCAAACCGTCCCGGCCTCGATCCCATCGACCAACCTCAGGGCCTTATCGAGCTGATTAGTCCAGACACTGGCCCCAAGCCCATATTCAGAATCATTCGCCTGAGCTAAAACCTCCTCAAGATCGTCATAAGGCATAGCCACAAGCACGGGTCCAAAGACCTCTTCCTTAACGACAGAAAGCGGCTTACACGCCCGATTAGCAATCACAGTGGGCCGAACAAAGAACCCATCGCGATCAACAGCAGCGGAAGCACGAGACAAAACCTCGCCCCCTTCATCCTTGCCTTGCGCAATCATGCCCACAACCTTATCCCGATGCCGCGAAGAAACCATCGGCCCCATCTGCGCCGCGGCATCGAATCCCGAGCCTAAAGCAATTCCATCCGCCACAGCGGCGATACCTTGCACCACATCGTCATAGATCGACCGCGCGACATACAAGCGCGAACCCGCCGTACAAACCTGCCCATGATTGAAGAAGATCGCCCCAGCGGCGCCTTCAATCGCTTTGCGCGGATCGCAATCGTCGAGCACGATAACGGGGCTCTTGCCGCCCAATTCCAGCGACGCGCGTTTCAGATCGTCAGCGCATTGGCGGCCGATGATGCGGCCGACTTCGGTCGAACCGGTGAAGGTCACTTTGTTCACCAAAGGATGCTTGACCAGTGCCGCGCCAGCCGTTTCACCCCGGCCGGTCACGACGTTGAATACGCCCGGTGGGAAGCCTGCTTCATCAGCCAGTTCGGCAAGACGAATCGCAGTCAAAGGCGTTTCTTCAGCAGGTTTCAGCACGACAGTGCAGCCACAAGCGAGTGCTGGCGCGATTTTCCATACCGCCATGAGGAGCGGGAAATTCCATGGCACGATGGCGGCCACTACGCCTGCCGGCACGCGTTTAGTCGAAGCGTTGTAGCGGGTGCCCGGCGGGAAGGCGATCGAGAGGTCGAGCGTCGTGCCCTCGATTTTGGTGGCCCAGCCGGCCATGTAGCGCAGCCATTGCACGCTGCCTGCTACTTCCAGCATCTTTGAGAAGGCTAGTAGCTTGCCCTGGTTTAGGGTTTCTAGCGTGGCTAGTTCGTCTGTGTGCTTTTCTACGAGGTCGGCCAGGGTTAGTAGCAACCGCTCGCGGGTGGAGGGCGGCGTTCTGCGCCATGTGTCGGATTCGAAGGCCTGTTTTGATGTTCTTACCGCGTGGTCTATGTCTTCCGCTGTGGCGTCTGGGATTTGGGCTAGTTCTTCTGATGTGGCTGGGTTGAAGATTGGGAAGGTTTTGCCTGCGGCGCTTGTTGTGGGTTCGCCGTTGATGAACATTTTTGTGTGAAGATTTTCTGTTCTGACCTGGTTGTTCATTTCGCTTCGTCTCCATTAGGGTTGGGTTGGAGGTGCTGTTCGTCAATTGCTTTGGGTCTTGTCTTCTGTTTGCCCGCGGTGGTGGCCTTTCCTTGCTTTGTTATTGGTTTATTAGCGTTCCCCCTGTGCGGGGGAGCACCTACTTTTCTTTGCCTGCCGCAAAGAAAAGTAGGCAAAAGAAAGCGGCTCAAACCGCTAGCTCTTAAGCGGGGCCCTCGCGCAGTTGCGGTAGTGGTGCGAGTGGAATCTGTGCCCTCGCGCACTCCGCGTCAGTGACAAGGCAGTCATTCTTCCCCCTTCGCACTCCGTGCTCCGTGGAACGGTCTGCCTGGCGGTGGTCCAGGTTTCGGTGCTGTTGGAGCGGTTTTTTGCTGTGCCCTTTCTTTGTCAACGTCGCCGCGCATAGCATGTTCACCACCGCGCTCAGCGCGTATAGCGCAATGAATCCGTCGCCGAAAAAGTAGGGTGTCGTCGATAGCGCTGCACCCAGCACCATTCCTATGTGGTGTGCTGCGCCGGGGCAGCCCGCGCTGAACACGCTGCTCGATTTGCCGCCCACGTTCGTTAGCGCTGGTATCGTCAGGCAGTCGAGAACCAGAAAGATCTTCGCTGCGAACGGGGCCAGCGTGGGTGTGTCTGTGGCGGCTAGCGTTCCTATTAGCGTTGCACGTATCACGTATAACGCCGTCAGCATTCTGTGTTGACCAGACCGATCGGCGGCGAACGCCAGCACGCATACGGCAATCACCGAAAGCATTCCCTGCCAGATCGATTGAGCACCTCCCGCGCCGCAAATCGCGTAAAGCTGAAAGCGCGCCAGACTGCCGCTCGAAACGCCCGCAAGTAATGCGAGTAACGCCGCCGTGCCCGTCGCGTGAAGCGCCTTCGGCGATTCTTCCTCGGTTCGCTTCGAATCGTTCAGTGGCTCGTTGGCTCGGCCTATAAGACGTAGCCAGTAAAACAACAGCGTGATGCCCGTCGCTATGATTAGCGCAGCAAGCGCGCCACCATGCTCTGACCCAGTCAGGTACGGCGGAACGACGCTCATTGTGCTCATCGTTACGATTAGCGTCGCGGCAGTCGGCAACGAAGAGCGACGAACGGATGAACGCGCCATCAGCGTCGGCACGATCATCATCGTTGCCAGCGTCAGCGCACTCATCCACAGCACGCTCGCATGCTGGCCGAGGCCGGCACGCGTCACCAGCGCGGCTGCGCCGCTCGCAAGGAGCGCACATGCGGTCCCGGTGAGGTAGGCACCATGCCGCTCGCCGGCGATGCCGGTGCTGTGCCGCGTGCCGTGCGTCATCGGGTCAGCGCTTGCAGCAGCCATGATCCGCGGGCTTGCCGTCTTCGACGCTGTTCTGATCGCGTTCGGACGGTAAGTCCATCGTGGGGTTGGCGCAGAAGAAGTTGTTCGGCTTGAGCATGAAGCCGGCATACTCGACCGGCATCACCGGGAAGTCCTCGGGCTTGCACACGTGCGTGTGGCCGAAGCTGTGCCACAACACCAGATCTTCATTCTCGATGTTGCGGTTCGCCTCGATATAGCGCGGCAAGCCGTCGCCGCCGGAATGCTGGTTCGGATAGTCGCCGCTCGCATAGCGCTCGGCCGGATCGAACGGGGTGACCCACACGTGGCGGGTCGCAAAGCCGCCGCGTTGGCGCACTTTCGAACGTTCGTCGGCAAGCATCAGCGGCGAGTCGTTGACAATCAGCTTGTAGCCCGGGTTCGCGCCGACGGCGTTCTTCACGTTCGGGTTGATCACCTTCCAGTAACGTCCCGTGCTGCCGTTCGCGAGGCGCGCGGCTTCGCTCTCGGTCTTGAAGACGCGCCTGGTGGTGTCGAAAACATTGCCGTACGGATTGGTCTCGCCCATCGGACGTGGGACGAAGTCGTGTTCGGTCACGGCGTTGCGCTCGCCGTCCACCATCATGTGCAGCCGCGCGTTGAAGAAGTGCTGGTGAGTCGGGCCGCCGAGGTTCCCGGTGATCATGCCGCCCCAAGGATACGTGTCGCCGTCGGCCACGGCCGACGTTTGCACGATGCCGGTCAGCTTGCATTCGAGTTGAATCGTGCCGTCCTGGTACAAGTACCAGTAAAAACCGTAGTCGTAGTTGCCGACCGTGGCGAAGAACGAAATCACGAGGCGTCGCGAGCGGCGCATTTCGAATACGCCGGTGCGGAATTCGTAGTGCTTCCACAGCGTGCCGTAGTCTTCTTCATGCATGCACACGGCGTTCTTCATCAGGAACGCGTTGCCGAAATCATCGGCGGACGGAATGTCGAAATAGCGAATCGTGCCGAGGCAGTCGCAGCCGAGTTCGAGTTGATTCGCCAGTTTGCCGAGGCCGTATTCGCCCGCGTCGAAGGCGCTCTTCCAGTAGTGGTTCGTACTCGGATCGGAGTAGGGCACGCACATCTCGGTGACGCTCGCGCGGTAGATGATAGGCCGCGCGCTCCTGCCGTCGTCCCATGAGAGCTGATGCAACACCAGTCCCTCGCGCGGTGTGAAGCCGACGCGGAAGGTCCAGTTCTGCCAGCTCACGTTCCAGCCGTCGATCTTGAAGCTCGGGCCTTCGGGCTGGCTGATCGACAGCGGCTTGAGCGTGTCGCGCGGCTCGCCGAGGCTCGGCGTGTCGTAGTTGTGCTTCGCGCGCGGAATCGGAATGATGCGGCCGTCGTCCACCAGTTCGATGACTCTCTTCTCAAGTAGATCGACCACCGCGACCACGCCCTCGATCGGATGCGCGTAGCCGTTATCGGTCACGCTCTCGCGGTAATAGCTCACGCAACGCACGAGACGCCGCCCGTTTTCGTTCTCGCGGTCGAAGCACCCGGCGGAAAACGGATCGACCTGCACGCGCTCGAGATCTTTCTCGGTCAGGCCGCGCTTCATCACCGCGACACGCCACGCGTCGTCGTTCTTGACGATCTGCTCGGCGTTCATGAAGTCGTCGATCATCACCGGCGGCTGGCCGTAGGGTGCCTGATCGAATGGCAACACCTTGCGCGAGGCGACTTTCTTTTCGCCGAGGTCGACGAGAAATTCAATGGTCGCGCCGTTCGTGCGATCGATTGCCAGCACAAAGGCCGTGCGGGAAAAGTATTCGCCTGCTTTGAACGCGACCACTTCGGCCTTCGGCGGCTCGCGTAATTCGACGACCGGAAAACGCGCATGCGCGTCGAGTTTCCCGGCGGCTTTCACGAGGTCGCAGGCGAGCTGCATTTCGTCCGGACTCAGCGGATCGAGCGGATGAACGGGGGCGTGAGCGGCTTTTGTGGCATTCGTATGCATAGGATTCCCGTGAGGAGTGTGCTGGACCGGACAGCGTGATCGCGCGGATGGATGGCGAGCGGCAAACGCTGAGTCGATGGCAAATCGTAGGAACCCAATAATATTTTCGCGCTTGCTCATCGCGCCAAATGAGCGATAAAGTGCGCCAGAAGGGAAGACCCCGGTAAGACGGAAGAGGAGACACTCAGGATGAAAAAAGTCACGCTCAACGGCACTTTCCCGATGATTCGCGCCGCGGTGATGGGGCCGGTTGTGCGCGCGCTCGATGCATCGGGCGCCGATTGCGATGCGCTGCTCGCGGCGTTCGGCATGAGCCGGCGGCTCCTGTCCAATCCGTATGAGATGCTGCCGCTCACGCGCTACGTGGCGGCTTTCGAGCGCGCGGCTGAGGTGCTCGGCGAGCCGTCGCTCGGCTTGCGGCTGGGCAGCGAATTGCAAGTAACCGAACTGGGGCCGGCGGGCCTGGTGTTTCTATCTTCGCCGACCTTGAACGCGGCGATGCGCAAGTTCACGGCTGCATTGGAATCGTGGCAAAACACGACGACCTGCGAGTTGCTGCGCGACGACGAATGGCCGATATGGACCTATCAGATCGCCGATCCGCAAATCTGGCCGCGCCGCCAGGACGCCGAGTACAGCCTGTCGACGATGTGCCACATGATCCGGGTCGTGCGCGGCGCCGCGTGGAATCCGGTCGAAGTGCATTTCGAACATGCCGCGCCCGCGGATCTCAAACCGTACGCACGCAATTTTCGCGTGCCGGTGCGCTTTCAGCAGCCTTTCAATGGCGTGATCCTGCGTCCGCAAGATCTCGACGCATCGCTTAAAAGCGCCGATACGCAGATGGCGCGCATGATGGAACGCCACGCCACCGATCTGATCTCGCGCGATGCGGTGCCGCACAGCATCGTCGAACAGGTACGCGATCTGGTGACGCGGCGGCTCGCGCATGAAAAGCTGATCGTCGCCGACATCGCGAAAGATCTCGGTCTCTCGCATCGCTCGTTGCAACGGCATCTCGCACAAGACGGGACTTCCGTGCGGCAGATCGTGCGTGAAGAGCGGCAGCGTAGTGTCGAAGGCCTGCTCGAACGCGAAGGGTTGACTAATGCCGCGATTGCACGCGCCGTAGGTTATGCAGACGCGACGGTGTTGTGGCGCGCCACGCGCAACTGGAAAAAACAATAGACGCGGCGGCGCAGCATCCGCTTTCAATCTGAAAGCACGGCGTAACACTCATCTATCCGCACAAAAAACTTCCGGTTCCTAAGCATTCACTGCGAACCGCGGCCCTCGGAACTATCGCCGGCATTGGCGCGAATTATCGAAAATTTGGCGTAGTTGGCGAAGTCCGTTTATTTTTTAGCTACCTACCATGCGCTCACACCGAACCATCGAACGTCGGTAAAGCGAGCGCCTGGGCCAGCGGTTCAAGGGTTGAGGCGAGTTCCGGACTAGCCAACAAACATAGAGGCAGCGATGAATGAACCCTACTCTCCGACCCGTCAGGTGGACGCGGAGAATCCCGTGGAACTGAAAGGCAATACGCTGGGCCTATGGCAGATCGTGTTCCTCGTGATCTCCGCGGCCGCGCCCCTCACGGGCATGCTCGGCGCAGTGCCGCCGGCGATCAGTCTGGGCAATGGCGCGGGCATTCCGGGTGCGTTTGTGATTGCCGGCGTGATCCTGCTGATTTTCAGCGTGGGCTTCGCGTCGATGAGCCGGCATGTGGTGCGCGCCGGCGCGTTCTACGCGTACATTACCGCGGGACTCGGACGGCCGTTGGGCATGGCCGGCGCACTGGTCGCGTTGATGTCGTATACGTTTATCCAGATCGCGCTGTATGGCCTTTTTGGGTTCTTCTGTACGGTCATCCTGTCGCCGTTGTTGCATAGTTCGCTGCCGTGGTACGGCTATTCACTGATCTGTGTGGCGGTGGTGCAATTCACCGGCATCCGCGGTATCGATCTGAATAGCCGCCTGCTCGGCATTCTGATGTGTCTCGAACTGGGCATTCTGTTGCTGCTTGCCATTGCGATCGTCGTGCATGGCGGCGGCCCGAACGGGCTCACGCTGGCGCCGATCACGCCGCAGCATGTGTTCAGCGGCCACCTCGGCATTGCGGTGATGTTCGCCTTCGCGTCGTTTATCGGTTTCGAAGCGACCGCGATCTACGGCAAGGAATGCCGCGATCCGAAAGTGACGGTGCCGCGCGCGACTTACGTGTCGGTGATGTTGATCCTCGTGTTCTTCGCCTTCGTCACGTGGACGATTGTCTGCGCATACGGTCTCGCCGATGTGGTCGCGGTGGCGACCAAACAGCCGGGTGACTTCTGGTTCATCCAGTCTGACAAATACCTGGGCGGTGCGGTGACGACCGTGATGAGCTTCCTGTTGCTCAGCAGTATCTTCGCGAGCCTGTTGTCGTTCCATAACACGCTGGTGCGCTATATCCACGCATTGAGCCTCGAAGGCATTCTGCCGCAAGCGCTCAACCGGGTGCATGCCAGGTATCGGTCGCCGTATGTCGCGAGCTATCTGCAAACGCTGTCGGTGTGCGTGTTGCTGGGGCTCTTTATCGCAGCGGGCAGCGATGCGTTCAACATCGTGTTCAGCTGGAGTTCGGCGCTCGGCACGATCGGCATCGTGATGCTGCAAGCGGTGACGAGTTTTTCGGTGATCGCGTTCTTCCGCAAGACTCGCAAGGACACACGCGTATGGCACTCGTTTATCGCGCCGCTGGTGGGCGGCATCGGCCTGCTGTATATCGGTGTGATTCTGGTGCGCAATCTCGATGCGCTCAGCGGCTCCGATAGCCCGATCGTCAAGTCTTTCCCATGGATCGTATTCGCGGTGGCGCTGATCGGCGTCGTGATCGGTCTCATTCTGCGCCGGACGCGGCCGGATATCTACGCGCGCTTCGGCCAGTGATCGAACGGCGTGCGCTGCGCTAAGGGCGCGACGTTTCCGCTGTTTGCCGCTTCCGCTGTTTTTTCCGGTTCCGCCGTTTCGTTAAGCAGCAATGGCTGCCGTTCATCCTCGAGCGGCGGCTAGGCGCTGTTGTTCTTCTTCTTTGAACACCCTCACTTCTCGATAAAACTATGGCACACACATTCGTCAAGCGCTCGGCGCTTGCGCTGGCCGCGTGCGGCCTCGCGATGGGCGCGCACGCGCAATCTTCGGTGACGCTCTTTGGCACGATCGACGCCGGCGTCGTCTACACGACCAACCAGCAGACGACGCTCGCCGACGGGCGCACCAACGGCCACGCGAACTACCAGTTGGCGGGCGGCAACCTGGTGCCATCGCGTTGGGGCCTGACGGGGGCCGAGGACATCGGCGGCGGCACCACGGTCAACTTCACGTTGGAGAACAGTTTTCTGATCGGCAACGGCGCGATGTTGCAATCGAATACGCTGTTCAACCGCAACGCGTGGGTCGGATTGAACAACGGCGCGTATGGCGCGCTGACGTTCGGCCGTCAATACGATCCGTTCTCCGATTACATGGGTGCGTATGCGTCGAGCAATAACTGGGCGACGCTGTACGGCTCGCATTTCGGCGACGTCGACAATCTCAACGAAGCGTTCAATTTCAACAACTCGATCAAGTACCTGAGCCCGAGCTTCGGTGGTTTGACGGTTGGCGGGTTGTTCAGCCTTGGTGGCGTGGCGGGCAATTTCTCGCAGAACAAGGGCTGGGCGCTGGCGGCGAATTACGCGCAAGGGCCGTTGTCGCTGAGCGCGGGTTATCTGGAGTTGAACCAGCCGTTGCAGGCGGCTTTGGGCGGCACGGCCGGGTATATCGGAGACTTCAGTTGCACTAATGCCAATGCGTCGTATTGCCTGTTGCAGAATGCCAGCAAGGTGAGGATCTTTGGGGCAGGGGGGTCGTATGCCTTCGGCAAGGCGAATGTCGCAGTGAGTTATACGCATACGCGGTTGTCGCAAAGTCAGTATTTCGCTACTGCTGCGAGGCCTGCCGGCGCGGATATTTCGTTCGACATTGCTGAGTTGAACACGACCTATATGCTTGCGCCTGATTTGCAGCTGGGGCTTGCTTATATTTTCAATGATGCCAGGCCGAGTGGAAGCGCCTCGACGCGGGTACATCAGGTCAACCTTGGGGCGGTTTATAGTTTGTCCAAGCGGACGGCTGTTTATGCGGTGGCCATCGGGCAGAAATCGTCGGGTGCGGGGCTGGGGATTAATCCGTCGACAGGGCAGGCGGAGAACCTCGCGCAGATTCCGAATATCGTGAACTCCGATACAGATAGGCAACTCTCTGTGATCGTTGGAGTTCGGCATAATTTTTGAGTGTCTATGGGGGTGGTTTTTTTGCCTACGGCGTTGGGGTTTCTTGATCTTGTTTGCCTTTTTCGGTGGCATTGGTTGTACGCCTGCGGCGGTGGCACGATAGCGAGCCGCTACAAATCCCGCATTCAGCATGGCGCCGCATCGAAGCCCTAAGACCTGGTCGGGCAGAGAACGAATCATGACGTTCCGAAACTGCACATTGCCCGTATGGCATTGCAATCCGATGTGGCCTTCGCGCAGGCGCGGGTCGTTGGCCGGGATTGAGTAATTTGTGACGAGTTGACTGTTGAGCGTTACCCCGGCTGCGATCAGCGGCACAAGCCACGAGGAGTGCAGCGCGGTAGGACGGGTTCGGCTATCCGCCTTGTCCAGGGTCTGCCACCAACCATAGGTCGCACCCAAGCGAAAATCAAAAATAATTTGTAAAATAGACTACATGAATGTAGTTTACTTTACATGAATAGCTTAACCACCTGGTCGGTCCTCGTCCTGACGTTTCCCACCGAAAACGCCACCGCGCGCATGCGGGCGTGGCGGGCATTGAAAGCTAAGGGATGCGCGGTACTGCGCGACGGCATTTACCTGTTGCCGCATACCGCGGAGCGTGAGGACATGCTGCGCGAACTCGCTGGCAGCATCGACGAAGCTGGCGGCACCGCGCATCTGCTGCGGGCGCAAAGTCTGGACGCGTCGCAGGAAGCGGACTTTCGTGCGCTGTTCGATCGAAACGACGACTACGCGACCTTCGTCGCGTCGCTGGGCGCTGCACGGAAAACGTTGGGAGGCCTGCCGCCAGCAGAGATCACCCGGCTGCTACGCCGGCTGCGCAAGGACTATGAAGCGATCCGGACGATTGACTACTTTCCGGGTGCCGCGTCGACCGACGCAGAGGTTGCCTGGGAAGATTTTCTGGCGCTTGCCGATACCGTCCTGTCGCCGGGGGAGCCGCATGCGGCCGAGCGGGCCATCCGGCCTCTACGGCGCGACGAGTATCAGGCCCGGACGTGGGCAACCCGGCAACGGCTATGGGTCGATCGGGTCGCGAGCGCCTGGCTGATCCGCCGCTTCATCGATCCGCAAGCGCGCTTCCTCTGGCTGGCTTCGCCGGACGCCTGTCCGGCAGACGCGCTTGGCTTCGACTTCGACGGCGCCGCCTTTACGCACGTCGGCGAGCGCGTGACGTTCGAGGTGCTGATCGCAAGCTTCGGTCTCGACGAAGACGCGGCGCTGCTGCGGCTCGGCGAAATGGTGCACGCACTCGATGTCGGCGGCGCACCGGTGCCCGAAGCGATCGGTTTCGAGGCGGTGATGAGCGGCGCACGTCAACGCGCGTCGGACGATGATCGATTGCTCGACGAGATGGGTCGCGTGCTTGAATCGCTGTACGCGCACTTTGCGACGAACACAAAAAACGGCAACCCAGGGGGCCGTTCATGAACACCACGACGGCGACCGCGCCGGGCTACACGCTCGGCCAGCTGATCCTTTACATGCTGCGCCTCGGCACCTTCGGTTTTGGCGGTCCGGTGGCGCTGGTCGGCTACATGCACCGCGACCTGGTCGAGCGCCGGGGCTGGATCAGCGAAGCGGACTACAAGGAGGGGCTGGCGCTGGCTCAAATGATGCCGGGTCCGCTCGCCGCACAGCTTGGCATTTACCTCGGCTACGTCCACTACCGCGTCATCGGTGCGACGCTGGCCGGTCTCGCCTTCGTTCTGCCTTCGTTCCTGATGGTCGTCGCGCTGGGCTGGGCCTACGCCCAATTCGGTGGCCTCTCCTGGATGCAGGCCGTTTTCTATGGCGTGGGCGCCGCGGTGGTCGGAATCATCGCGATGAGCGCGTACAAACTGACTACGAAGACCATCGGCAGGGACAGGCTCCTGTGGGCGATCTACCTGACGCTTGCGGCCGTGACCGTTGTCACCGAATCCGAAATCGCGTGGCTGTTTATCGCAGGTGGCCTGCTCAACTGGTTCTGGCGCGCTCCGCCGAAATGGCTCAGCAAGGGCGGACTGAATGCGCTCGCCGTGACGCAGGCGCCGGGCCTGAGTGGCGTCCTGAGTGGTCTTGATCTGCCTCTGCTCGGCCAGATCGGCCTTTTCTTCACCAAGGCGGGCGCGTTCGTGTTCGGTTCGGGACTTGCGATCGTGCCGTTCCTCTACGGCGGCGTCGTGACCGAACACCACTGGCTCAACGACAAGCAGTTCGTCGATGCGGTGGCCGTCGCGATGATCACGCCGGGGCCGGTCGTGATCACGGTGGGCTTCATCGGCTATCTGGTCGCGGGACTTTCGGGCGCTTGCATCGCCGCACTCGGTACCTTCCTGCCCTGCTATCTGTTCACGGTGCTGCCGGCACCGTACTTCAAGAAGTACGGCAAGTTGCCCGCCGTCAAGGCATTTGTCGACGGCATCACGGCCGCGGCCGTGGGCGCCATTACCGGCTCGGTGATCGTGATCGCGCGGCGCTCCATCGTCGACTTGCCTACCGTCGTGCTTGTGCTTGTGACGGTCCTGCTGCTGTGGCGCTTCAGGAAGTTACAGGAGCCGGTCATCGTCGCGGCGGCGGCCCTGTTCGGTCTTGTTGTCTACCCGCTCATTCATTCGCACGCGATCTGACGGCACGCGTGCGCGCAATCTATGAGGAACGCAATCATGGCAACACGTCGTACCTTCCTGCACAACACCGCTGCTGTTGGTGCGGGAATCATGCTGGCCCAGGCACAAACCGTACATGCGGCAGAGGACGCCGGCTTCACCGACAAGCTGACGGACGCGGACGGCAAGTTTGCCGCTGCACCACTGCCATTCGCCTACGACGCGCTTGAACCGGTCATCGACGCGCGCACTGTCGAGCTGCACTACAACTTTCACCACAAGCCCGCTGTGGTTGCCGCAAACAAGGCCGAAGAGGGCTTGGCAAAAGCGCGAGAGTCCAACGACTTCGCGCTGGTGAAGTACTACGAGAAAGAACTCGCGTTCCAGTTATCCAGCCACATCCTGCACACGATCTACTGGACCAGCATCTCGGGCAAAGGCGGTGAACCGAAGGGCGACCTGGTAAAAGCCATCGACAGGAATTTCGGTTCTTACGCGAAGTTCAAGGCCCAACTGATTGCGGCAACGATTGCAGTGGAAGCATCCGGATGGGGCATCGTTGGCTACCATCCTGCAACGGGCAAGCTCATGGTTTTGCAGTGCGAGAACCATCAGAAGCTGACCGCCTGGGGCATCCAGCCCATCCTCATCCTCGACGTTTTCGAACACGCGTATTACCTGAAGTACCAGAACCGGCGTAACGAGTACGTCAATCAGCTTTTCAGCGTCATCAACTGGGACAACGCGGCGCTGAGAATGCAGGCAGCGTCGCCGGCGCGGAGGCTGACATGAAATGGGTGACGCGCGAACATCCCAAGGTTGACCGGATCGCCTGTCCGTGGCTGATCGTCAATTTCATCGACAAGGAGGCCGAATTCCTTTACGTACCGCGCGATGAAGTGCTGCGGGTGGCGCAGGAAACCGGTGCCATTCCCTATGACGTACCGAACGTGGAACTGGGTCACCACGGCGAGCGGTGCAGCTTCGACGCGTTCCTGCAGAAGTATCAACTGACCGACCCCGCGCTGCTGAAGCTCGGACAGATCGTGCGCGGTGCGGACACGAGCCGGTTCGATCTCGCGCCCGAAACGAGTGGACTTTACGCAATCTCCGTGGGGCTGTCGCGCAATTTCGCTGACGACCACGAACAGCTACGGTACGGCATGGTTGTCTATGACGCGCTCTATGCTTGGTGTCAGAGCGATGCGCGCACCTAGAAGCGTAACGGCTTTGATCTCGACTAGAGGGCTGGTATCGCGCCTGATGCTGCCGGCCGGTGCGGACGCAAGCGCGTTGCCCCTGCTCATCGGCCGCGGTCTGCGTGGCTTCTGTGACGGATATGTCGCTGTGCTGCTGCCAGCGTACCTGCTTGCGCTCGATTTCGGCCGACTGGACGTGGGACTGGTCAGCAGCGCCACGCTGATCGGCTCGGCGGTGGCGACGATTCTGGTTGGAATGTTTGCCGGTCGCTATCCGCTGCGTCGCATGCTTACGCTCGCGGCAGGCTTGATGGCCGCGACCGGCATGGGTTTCGCCGGACTGTCTGAACTGTGGCCCCTGCTGCTCGTCGCGTTCTTCGGAACGCTCAATCCCGGCTCTGGGGATGTCAGTCTGTTCTTGCCGCTGGAACTGGCGCGGCTCGCCGGCTCGGCCGCCGGCGATGCCCGCACAGCGATATTTGCCCGGTACAGCCTGGTGGGCGCGGTGTCCGCCGCCGTAGGCGCATTGGCGGTGGCGATCCCGGGCTGGCTCGTTGCGCATGCGGGCCTGTCGCTGCTCGCAGCGCTGCGCGCGATGTTCGGCCTTTACGCGCTGACCGGTGTCGTGCTGTGGTGCCTCTATCGCAGGTTGTCCGAACCGCAGACGCACGACCGGTCGCGCGCTTCGCCGCTGGGTCCGTCGCGGGGGATCGTCACGCGCCTCGCGCTGCTTTTCAGTGTGGACGCGTTCGCCGGTGGCCTGGTCGTGAATTCCTTGCTCTCCCTGTGGCTGATGCAGCGCTTTGGCCTTTCGCTGGGCGCGGCCGGCCAGTTTTTTTTCTGGGCGGGGCTGTTGACCGCAGGCTCGCAACTCGCTGCGGTGCCACTGGCTCGCAAGATCGGTTTGCTGAACACGATGGTGTTCACCCATATCCCGTCCAGCCTCTGCCTGATCGCTGCTGCGTTCGCGCCGTCGTTGCTGTCGACGCTGACGCTATTGCTCGTGCGCAGCGCGCTGTCGCAAATGGACGTGCCAACCCGGACCGCCTACGTGATGGCAGTGGTGACGCCGCCCGAGCGCCCGGCGGCTGCGAGCTTCACGTCGGTCCCCAGAAGCCTGGCTTCGGCGCTTGGTCCCACGCTGGCCGGCGCGCTGCTGGCCATGGGCTGGACCGGCGCGCCGCTTGTCGCCTGCGGACTGCTGAAGATTGCCTATGACCTCACGCTGCTGGGCGGCTTTCGCCGTGTCCGGCTGACCGACTGACCCAACGTCATATGCAGAAGCGACACGTAATGAACGTAACCCCCAGGCGGCAAACGATGAGTCGGCTTTTGCTCGCTGCGTGCATTCTCGCAACGGCGCTGGGATCCTCTGCCTATTTCGCGTTGGGTGCGGATGACGATTTCGCTCCGCGCAGCCTGCCATTGAAGCGCGTCGCTGATGTCTCATTAGGTGGCCGGCCGACCCGTCTGGACTACGCAAGCAGCGATCCTGAACGCCAGTTGCTGTTCATCGCCCATCTGGGTGACGGCGAGGTCATCGTGTTCGACACGCGCGCTGGACGCGTCATTACACGGATTCCAGGGGTGGCTTCGGTGCATGGCGTTCTGGCGATTCCCGAGCTATCCCGCGTATACGCGTCGGCCACCGGTTCAAACGAGATTGTCACGATCGACGAAAACACGCTAAAGATTACGGCGCGCATGCCGGGTGGCACTTATCCGGACGGGATGGCCTACGCGTCCCACGCGCATAAGCTCTATGTGTCTGATGAAACGGGCGCGACGGAGACCGTGATCGACGTGCGGTCAAACACGCGGATTGCGACAATCCCGCTGGGAGGGGTGGCCGGCAACACACAATACGATCCAGCGTCCCGGCACATTTTCGTGAACGTGCAATCGCGACGGCAACTGGTCGAGATCGACCCTTCCACCGACCGGATAATTGCGCGAATCGCCTTGCCGGGCGCGCGGGGCAATCACGGGTTGCTGATCGATCCGACGCAACGGCTCGCGTTCATCGCCTGCGAAGGCAACGACAAGCTGCTGGTGCTCGACATGCATACGATGCAGGTCACGTCGTCGTTCGATGTCGGTTCAGATCCTGACGTGCTGGCGTTCGATCCACAGATGCATCTACTCTATGTCGCGGGTGAAGCCGGGATCGTCTCGATGTTCAAGGCCAATGAGGGTCTGGTATCGAAGATCGGCGACGGTCGCATCGGCACCAATGCACATGTCGTCGCAGTCGACGGTTCGACGCACCGTGTCTACTTTCCGCTGAGGGATATTCATGGAAAGGCGACGTTGCGGATCATGCAACCAACGGGCTGAGGTCATCGCGGCATTCGCGACGGCTACTGCCGACCATTCGGCCATCGACGATGCCTGTCATCGATGGTGAACGGATGGCGGTGGGTATCGGGACCAGTCCGTTCTCCTTGCGCAAGATGTTCGTCGAGCCCGGTTCCGGCAAGTGCGATGACCTGCGCCAAAAAAGGTGTCGATAGATACGATTGGATAAGACGCCGAGCACACTGAACTCCTGAAAAATCTTCTGCGAACAGCCGTCGAATGCGGCTCGGTTAATAAGATATCCAGCTTTTTCCATACAGGCTACGGGCGATATCCCAGGTGTGAACGGCAGCACATTGCACCCACACTCGTGGCGGCAGCAGTCATACGTGATCCGAATTCCCCTTGATAACGGGAATGCTGCATTTTCCTAAGATTTAGTGCAGTTTCCTATCCAGGGGGATAGGATAAGTCGACTCAGATAAACATCAGTGCGTTTCGACAAGAAGTAGTCAACGCCGGCAGCGGTCCCGCAGTTTCAGTTCGACACGGACAGTGCGGGCGTGCTTTGAGCGGGCCTTCACGCCGCAGATGCACTCCGTGCTAAGCCAGGCGCTTGATGCGGTGGAAATTGCGGTCGAAGTAGATCAGGCCGTCGCCGTCGGTGCGCACGCAAATGCGCGTGGTCTTGACGAACATGACCGAGTGCGAGCCGACTTCCTTCATGTCGACGATTTCGCCTTGCAGGCTGGCCAATGCATCGCGCAGCACAGGCACGCCGTGTGTGCCGTCGTCCCAGATCGGCCAGCCGAAGCGCTCCTCCATCGGCACCTGGGTCATGCCTGCGAAGTGGCGCGCGAGCAGTTCGTGCTCGCCGGGCAGCACGTTGATGCACAGATGGCGATTGCCTTCGAAGCTCGCGTGCATGGCGCTGGAGCGGTTCAGGCAGACCAGCAGCGTCGGCGGCGTATCGGTCACGGAGCACACGGCGCTCGCGGTGACACCGCAGCGTCCGTGCGGGCCGGCCGTCGTGACGACATTGACGGCCGCGCACAGATGCGCCATGGCCTGACGAAACTGCTGCTTTGCATCGGTGTCCGGGTTGGGACGTGGAGTTGACGTCATGTGTGGTTCCAGGATTCGAGGTGAGGAGCTGGTTTCAAGCGTAGTCAATCCGCACACGGAAAAAAATCCGCGCGAGCGCCGTATCTGCGGGTGTCTTTCCCAACGTGTCTAAAGCTTTCCCTGGCTCACGCACAGAGGCCCGCGTATCCGCGCAGAATAATCGGCACTACAGGGTAACTATCGCTTTTCAGGCCTTTTTCCACTGGTTATCATGCACCGTCGATACGCTTCGCACGTCGCTCACTTCCGAACCATCCTGATTCACTCCATGCTCCGCCAATCGCCACCTGCAGCACCCATCAAACCGATCGTCTATATCGTCGACGACGACAGCGGCATGCGTACGTCGCTTGCATGGTTGCTCGAATCGGTAGGCGTGAAATCAGCGGGATTCGCCAACGCGAGCGAGTTTCTCAATGCGTTCGACCCCGGCGTGCCAGCCTGCCTGGTGCTCGACGTACGCATGCCGGAGCAAAGCGGTTTCGACGTGCAAGCCGAATTGAACCGCCAGGACGCGAGCCTGCCGATCATTTTCGTCAGCGGTCATGGCGACATTCCAATGTCGGTGCGCGCCATGCAGAACGGCGCGATCGATTTCGTCGAGAAGCCGTACAACTCGCAGCAGATGCTCGAGCGCGTGCAGCGCGCGTTGAAGCTCGCCGCGCAACGCCATGCCGTCGATCAGAAGCGGCGCGAGTTGCGCAAGCGTATCGAGTCGCTGACGGCGCGCGAAAAGGAAGTGCTGCATGGCGTGATCGACGGCAAGGGCAGCAAGCGCATCGCCACCGATCTGTCGATCAGCGTGAAGACCGTCGACGTGCACCGCGCGAGCATCAAGGACAAGCTCGGCGCGGCATCGATTGCGATGCTGGTGCGCGAGGTGATGGCGGTGTGGGATCACGATACGCCCGCGAGCGGAAGCGGCTCAGCCCGCTGATCCGGACACATGCCGGCGCTTATTTGGCGCTTATTTGGCGCTTAGTTGCTGCCTGGTTGACGTTTAGCGCATGAACAAACCGCCGTTCACATCCCAGCAAGCGCCGTTCGCGAAGTACGCATTCTCCGCGGCAAGCATCACCGCAACATCGGCGACATAATCCGCCGAGCCCAGACGTCCCGCCGGAATGTTGGCGATCACCGCCTTCAGCTTGTCGGCTGCGACGCTCTCATGCACGATCGGCAAATCCATCGGTCCGGGTGAAATCGCGTTGACGGTCACGCCTGCCGCGCCGAGGTCGCGCGCAAACACCTTGGTCAGCGTGATCACGCCGCCTTTCGCCGCCGCATAATGCGCGCCGGTGGCCGAGCCGCCGTTTTGCCCCGCAAGCGATGCGATATTGACGATGCGGCCCGCGCCTGCGTCAGCGAAATGCCGGCCGAACACCTGGCAGCCGAACAGCACGCTGCGCAGATTGACGTTGATGACCTGATCGAACTGCTCGGCGGTGATCTCCATCACAGGCACGAGTTTCGACGCGCCCGCATTGTTGACCAGCGCGTCGATGCGGTCCCAGCGCTGCAGGATTGCATCGCGTGCGGTTTCGAAAGAGCTTTTCGAGGTCACGTCGAGATTCAAAGCGAAGGCGCTGGAACCGTCGGCGCTCAGGTCGCGGGCGAGGGCTTGTGCCGCATCGAACGCGATGTCGCCGATCGCGACCGCGTAACCCGCCGCATGAAAGCGCGTGGCGATAGCGGCGCCGAGACCGCGCGCGGCGCCGGTGACGAGTACGACTCTGTTCTGCATTGCTCCAACTCCATCAGAAAACTGCCGCTTTTATAGCGGTTTTATGGTCCGTTCAAGCGACGAGGGCGGCTTCAAAACGCGCTGCGATCGCGCACACCTGTTCATCCGCGCCTTTGCGTCCGACAATCTGCAAGCCTGCCTTGAGCGGAGAGCCGTCGATCGGCAACGGCAGACTCAAGGCCGGATGGCCGCTCAGATTGAACGGCCGGATCAGCGACGACATCGCGATAACCGACGTGCCGCCGCGTGCTTCGTCGAGCGTAATCGGCAGCGCGGGCAACGTGGGCAGGATCAGCACATCGACGCCGGCAAGCGCATGATCGACCGTCGCGGTGAATTGCCGGCGTATCTGTTCCGCTATATCGAGTTGCGCGGCGGTCGTCTTTGCCGCGGCGCGCAGCCGCGCGTCGAGATCGGCGCCGAGCTTGCCGGTCTCCACCAGATGACCGAACGCACGCGAGGTTTCCACGTTGATGACCGAGAGTCCCGCATCGAAAGCGGCGCTGAGGCCGTCGAGTTCGATTGAACGCGAAGGGAATCCCGCTTGATGCGCGGCGCGCGCAACGGCGCTGCTGATTTCAGGGCCTGCATCGACCTGCGCGATGCCGACATTGCACGTGCGTTGCAAAGGTTGCGCGGCATTCGCATCGAAGTCCGCTGAGATCGCCTGCATCGTCGCGACGATCATGCGCATCTCGCGCGCGAACGGTCCAACGCAATCGAGCGTCGATTCACGCGGCGCGACGCCGCGGCGCGAGACGCGGCCGTAGGTTGGTTTCAAACCGATCACGCCGCAACATGCAGCAGGACCGCGAATCGAGCCGCCGGTGTCGGTGCCGAGCGCGGCGTCGGCGAGCTTCAAACCGACTGCAGCCGCCGAGCCGCTCGACGAACCGCCGGGAATGCGCGTGGCGTCTTGCGGATTGAGGGGCGTGCCGGTGTAGTCGTTGATACCCGTCATGCCGAACGCAAGCTCATGCATGTTCGCTTTGCCGACGATATGCCAGCCGGCCGCAAGCAGCCGTTCGACTACTTCCGCGTGCTGCTGCGCGGGCGCGGCATCGGCAAGCGCGCGGCTCGCGGCGGTGGTTGCGTAGCCGGCGATATCGATGGTGTCCTTGATCGCGATGCTCGGACCCGTGCCGCCTAACGACAAGGTCTGGATAAACTCGTTCATGGGCCTCGTTTCCTTGTATTCACTTGCCACGGCGCATCGAAAAGACGTTCGGTGCGAAAGTTCGTGATGAGCCAGTCGCGGCCATTGCCGGCGGGCGCGAAGTCCACCTCGAGGCGCGCCGAGATCAGTTCCGCTTGCGCGTCCACGTAACCCGACGCTTGCAGCATGATCCAACGGCCTTTTGCGCTCGCGCCATGCACCTCGATCGTTTCCGACGTGAGGAAGTGGACATTCACCGAGAAATGCGGCGATGGCGGCAAGTAACGCATGAGCATCGCGAGAATGTCCGCGTGGCCCGTGAGGCGGCCGAACTGATGGGCGTACTGCGGGCCGATGCCTTCCCAGATCGCGTCCGTGGCGAACAGACCTGCTAGCGTCTCGCCGTGGCGCGCGCCGGACGGCACGTCGCACAGCGCCATGTAGCGCGCCATCGTGCGGCGCACCGCGGCTTCGGCTTCGAGCGCGGCGAGCCGGTCCGTCAATACGGCGAGCGTAGCGGCAGCGTTGTTCATCGCGTCACGCTCAAGCCGCGTTGGCGTGCTGCGGCGGCACCGCCAGCGCGCGGCCCACGCGCGCTTCGATCTTGCCGTAGCGCCACAGGTTGTACTCGCCGACCGGCGTCGTGCGATAGAGGTTGCAGACCGCGACGGCGGTGTCGAAGTCCGCCACGTCGGCCATGATGTAGAAAGTCCACGGCGAATTGTCGGCGTTGCCGACGCTCAGGCGGTCGTCGTCCATGATGCCGAGCACCTTGACGCCTTCCATCGATTCGACCGCGCTCAGCATCTTGCCGTAAGCCTGCCAGACTTCGCCGATTTTCTCGCGCGGCAAGTCGAAGAAATTCTGCGTGACGCCGCAGCAGAACAGGACACGCAGCGGCAGTGCTTCTTTATCGGACATGGGGTGGTTCTCCTTGAAATCGTATCGGCATCGAAAACGGCAAGTGGCTTACAGGTAGCCCAGAATCGGCGGCACGCCGACGAACACCGCGCCGGCGCCGTCGAAGTTGCCTTCGCCGAGAAACGCGTGCTGGGTGACCACCATCGAGTCGCGCAACAGACGCTGCAACGGATGCGCGCGATAGATCGCCATCGTGCCGCCGAGGCGATAGGCGCGCTGTACGACCTCGGCGCCTTCGCGGGCGATCTGCGTCGCGGCGAGGCGCAGCAGGCTGACCTGATCCGGCGTGACCGGCCGGCCCGCGAGGATCGATTGCCAGACTTCGTCGGTGGTGTCGTAGAAAAAGGCGCGGGCGGAGCGCAGTTGCGCTTCGGCTTTCGCCAACTCGATCCTGTAATACGCGCGGTCCGCGAGTTGCGGCGCGCCGGTGGTCGTCTTGCGGCCGCCGGCCATCTGGTTGGCGACGTCGAGCGCGGCGCGGGCGAGGCCGAGGTTGACCACTGCCAGCACTTGCGCCGCGTAGGCGATGGTCGGATAGCGATACAGCGGTTCGTCGACGTTCGGCTCGCCGCCGCGCACGAAGGTCCACTCGTGCGCAACGAATTGATTGCTCACACGCAGATCGTGACTGCCGGTGCCTTGCATGCCGACCACGTCCCAGTTATCGACGATCTCGACCTGATGCGGGCGGAACACGGCCGTGCGCGGCTTGCCGGGTGTGCCGCCATCGCCCACGCCTGTGTTGATTCCTACGCCGATCCCGACGCCGAGCCAATCCGCGCCCTTGCAGCCGCTCGCGAATTTCCACGTGCCGCTTACGCGCCAACCACCTTCAGCGGGCTGCGCCGGTTGCACCGGAAACAGACCGCCCGCGAATACCTGGTCGGGACCGTCGGCGTAGATCTGCGCCTGGGTCGCGAGAGGCAATGCCGCGAGATAGACGTTCGCCGAGCCGAAGCTCGCGACCCACGCAGCGGAGCCGTCCGCCGTTGCGATGCGTTCGATCATGGCGAGAAAAGCGGTGGGTGCGAGCGCATCGCCGCCGAAGCGCTGCGGCGTGGCGGCGCGATACACGCCCGCGCGCTTGAGCCTGGCGATCACGTCGCGCGGCACATGCGACAGGCGGTCGAATTCATCGCGACGCGCGGCAATTTCGGCGATCACATCGTCGAGCGGCAAGCGCGTGGTTGTCGACGCGCTCAGGTTTTCCGCGGCGACGGCGGTAGCGTTATCGGACATTGCGGAGGTTCTCCTTGATTCGTTGGCGACTGAAACACGAAGCACGATTCGGATGGGCCAAGAATCGTGCAAGCTGGTGCCAGTCTAGAAATGCAAAAAGAACGCTTCAATTGGGGCGCGGGACGCTCTTTTAGGTAGCGCGCCGGGGGCATCTAAAGAAATCTTCAGGCGCGCATGCCTGGTTGACTGCAGGTCAATCAAGCGTTGCGTTCGTATCTTTGGGAATGGTCGCGAGGGTGATCGCTGTGACCAGTCCGAAGCCGATCAACATCAACGCTACCGGCCACGGCGCGCGCACCTTCGCATACAACGCGGTAGCCACCAGAGGCGCGAGCCCGCCGGAGAACACCGAGGCGATCTCGTGGCCGAGCGCCATGCCCGAATAGCGGACTTCAGTGGGAAACAGTTCGCCCATCAACGCGGGCTGCGTGCCGATCATCGCCGCATGACAGAACGGCAAGCCTAAAGCGAGCGATGCGAACACCAGCAACGGCTGATGCGTGTCGATCAGCCAGAACGCGGGAAACGCGATCACCACCAGGCCGAGCGCGCCGATCATATACACAGGGCGTCGTCCGATGACATCCGATAGACGTCCCCACAGCACGATCGTCACGAGTTCGATCAGCATCGCGATCATCACGCCGCCGAGCATCACCGAAACCGCCACGCCGATCGTCTTGCCGTACACCAGCACGAACGACAAAAAGATATACGTGCCACCGTTTTCCGCGACGCGCAAACCCATCGCCTGCAAGACCTGCTTCGGGTGATTGCGCAGCACGGTCAACACAGGCATATGCTTCGGCTTCGCGGCAGTGAAGTCGCGGCTCTCCGGCAGACGCCTGCGGATATAGACGCCGACGCCGAAGATCAGTACGCTCGCAAGAAACGGCACGCGCCAGCCCCACGACATGAAGCTCTCCATCGGCAGCCGCTGCACGAGATAGAACGCGGCGGCCGAGAGCACGAAGCCGCCCGCCACGCCCAACTGACTGAACGATGCGTAATAGCCGCGCCGATTCGCCGGGGCACTCTCGCTAATCAGCAGCACGCCGCCGCCCCATTCGCCGCCCGACGCGATGCCTTGCACGACTCGCAGACACACCAGTGCCGCGGGCGCGAGAAAGCCGATTTGCGAGAACGTCGGCAACAGACCGATGCCGAAGGTCGCGACGCCCATCATCATCAGCGTGATGACGAGCGCGCGTTTGCGGCCATGCCGGTCGCCGATGTGACCGAACACGATGCCGCCCAGCGGCCGCGCCAGAAAGCCGATCGCAAAGCCCGCGAAAGCGGCGAGCGTGCCCATCAGCGGGTCGCCGTGCAGCGGGAAGAACAGCGGTCCGAAGATCAGCGCGGCAGCGGTGCCGTACAGAAAAAAGTCGTACCACTCGAGCGCGTTGCCGAGCACGGAGGCGACGATGATACGGCGCAGTGTTTGCGAGGTCGCCGGCGCCGTCGGCGTGGCTAGCGTTCCGGCGGTGGGGGAGAGCGTGTCGTTGGGCATCGTGTCGGTCCGTTCGCGTGATCAAGGTTCACAGGGGTTCACAGCAGGAAACCGATTGCGCTGAGCGTCCCGGTCGAGTCGATCAGGCGGATCACCTTCTGCACGATGCGCGGCTCGCCGCTCGCGAAGCTGATGCGATGCGTGAGGTCCGCCGCGAATAGCGTCGACGTGCCGCGTTTATACGCGACGACGATCTGTGCCGAGTTGACATCGACTTCATCGCTCGTGTCGCTCGTCAGCGTGAAACGCGAAACCGTGCGCACGGTGCGTGCAGCGTCGCTAGCCGAGGCTGAATAGCCGGACGTCATCCGTTGCACGCGTTTTTCGCGCATGTCCTGATCGTCGTACGCGTAGTTCAGTGTGGCGGCGAAGTCGGTGGCTTGCGGATCGATCGGCACGACGTAGATGCCTGCCGGGTCCCACAGCGAAAGCCACTGTCGATAGTCTTTGCGGTCCAGCAATTCGGCTTCGCGCCAGATTAGTTCGATTGCGCCGGCGAAGGTTTGCTGCGAGAAAAGCGTGTTCCTGTCGTCCATCATGCTTGCTCCATCATCGTGCGCCATTGTGCGTACGCTTCGCGCATGCCGGTTTCGTCGGTGGCGTGCGCCGTCTTTTCGCCGTTCGGCGCAGTGCTCTCGCGATTCAGGCCGCGGTTCACGAGGATCGGCAGATCGGGGCCGGCGTGCGAGCCGCGCTGCACGCGCTCCCATGCTTCGGCGTCGTCGGGGCTGCCGAAACCGAACGGACCCTGGAAGTGTTCGTGAATCCGCAGGCGCACGCGGTTGGCTTCTTCCGGGCCGCCGTCCATCGCAAGCGCCACGTGACGGATTTCAGTCTCGTTTGCCGAAATCGGCCGCAGCACGCGGAAAAACGCCATCGACAATGCGAGGTTCGGAAACAGATTCAGGTTGAAGCCGACTCCCATCAACGAACGCACGATGCGGCGTACTTCGGCGGGCGCGTGATCTTTCGCCAGCGACGCCGCCAGCGCTTCGAAGCGTTCGGGAATCGGCGCACCGTCGTCCTTGTCGAGATCGACAAGTTCCGGTACCAGCACGGCAAGGCTATGACCATTGCCGAGCGAGCGGCAGAACGCCTGATCGCTCGTCATGAAGCTCGTGATCGCCGCGGCGGTTTCGTCGTCGATCGATTTCATCCACGACTTGTGGACGACCGGGAAGTGATACAGGTCGGTGGTGTTTTCGAGCTGGATCTTCCAGTTGCCGTTGAAGCGGAAGCGATGCTCGCCGTTGGCCTTGATCGGATAGCCCGCGCCTTGCTTCATGAACAGATCGATCCACGGTTTCGCACCGCCGAGAAAATCGTCGAGCGGCTCGATCTCCTGATTGAAGCTCGCGAAGATCAGCCCCTGGTAAATGCCCACGCGCAGACTCGCGAGCGGCAGCTCGGTCTTGTCGATCACGCCTTCGTAGCCGTCGCCGTAGGGCAACGCGCGCAATGCGCCGTCGAGCCCATAGGTCCAGCTGTGGTACGGACACGTGAAGCCTTTCGCATTGCCCTTGTGCTGTTCGCAGACCGTCGCGCCGCGATGGCGGCAGCGGTTTTGCAGCACGTTCACGGCGCCGGTCTTGTCGCGCACCACGATCACCGGTTGACGGCCGATCGTGGTGGTGCGGAAGTCGCCCGGATTCGGCAGTTCGCTTTCGTGCGCGACCCAGATCCAGGTCTTGTAGAAAATGCGCTCGAGTTCGGTTTCGAAAATCGCTGGGTCGTGGTACAGCGACGGGGCGACGCGGTCGGCCTGCGCGCGCTGGTACAACGCGCCGGCATCGACGGTCCGATATGAGGATTCGCTCATGGCTGTGTAGGTGGGGTGGTCGATGGAACCAAGTCTCCCCCGCTGCTTGATATGCGTCAAATTGATCTAAAATAAGATATCAAATCAATCTGATGGATATCTCGATGAATTCGCTCGACCACGTCGACCTCAATCTGCTGCGCGTTTTTCAGGCGATTGTCGAGGAGCGCAGCCTGACGCGCGCCGGCGAGCGGCTGGCACTGTCGCAGCCGGCGATCAGTTACTCGTTGGGGCGTTTGCGGACCTTGTTCGACGACCCGCTATTCATTCGCACCCGCGCCGGCATGCAGCCCACGCCGATTGCGCTCGAACTGTCGGGCATCGTCGCGCGGGCGCTGGATACGGTGCGTGAAGCATTGCGTTATGCGGAGCATTTCGACCCGGCGGTGAGCACGCGCACGTTCAGGCTGTCATTGTCCGACGCGGGTGAGCTGGCCTATTTGCCGCCGATTTGCGAGGCATTGCACCGGCAGGCGCCGCGCGTGAGATTACGCATCGAGCCGTTGCCTGTCGAAGAAATCGAAGACGCGCTGCGCGCAAGCCGGCTCGATTTCGCCATCGGCAATCTGCCGACGCTGACCGCGCGCACGCTTCATCAGCCGTTGTTCGAGGAAACGTACGTTTGCATGACGAGGAAGCGCCGTGGCTTGCCGCGTACGAAGGAGCTTAGCCTGAAGGCGTTTCTGGACGCGTCGCATGTGCAGATCACCTCGGTCGAGCACAGCCATCGCGCGCTCGACGATGCGTTTCGCTCGCAAGGCGTGGGCCGGCATATCGCGCTGGAATTGCCGCATTTCGTGGCGTTGCCGAGCGTGCTGGCGGTGACCGACCTGTTCGCGACGCTGCCGAGGCGCCTCGCGCGGATTTTCAATCGTGACGGCGGGTTTCAGATCTATGAGTTGCCGGTCACCTTGCCGATTGCCGCGGTCACGATGCACTGGCACGCGCACTTCGATCAGGACGAGGGTAACGTGTGGCTGCGCAATCTGATGGCGGGCATCGTGCGGCGTTTCGACGAGCGTTGAAAGGGGACGCTGCGGGTCGCTTCAGGGCCGCGCTCACATCCACTTCAAGCCCGCTTGAACAGCTCCCGCGCCAGCGAACAGAGCAGCGTGGTAGTCGGCGATTCGTCCTGCAGACGCCGGCTCATGATGATCGGCGACGCGACATTGGCGCCCGGAATCGGCCGGTACACCACGCCATGCGCGCGCAAGCCTTCCACACTTTCCGGCACGAGGCACACGCCGACCTGCGCGGCGACCAACCCGAGCGCCGTCTGCAGTTCCCGCACTTCGTGAATCGCCTTCGGCTCGAGCGCGTGATCGTGCATCGCCGAGAGTTGCTGGTCCGCATAGCTCGGGCGCGGCGTGCTCGGATAGACGATCAGCGTTTCCTGCGCGAGCGCGGCAAGCGTCAGCGCCTTCTTTTGCCGCGCGAGCGGATGGTCTTGCGGCAGCGCAGCAATCATCCGCTCTTCGACCAGCACCTCGCGCGCCAACTGTGCATCGTCGAAACGCAGGCGGCCGAAGCCGACGTCGATACGGCCGCCTTTGAGCGCGCCCAATTGCTCGATCGTGAACATTTCGATCAGCGACAACTCGATATGCGGCGCGGCCTCGCGAAACGCGCGGATCACCGCGGGCAGCGCGCCGTACAACGTCGACGGCACGAAGCCGATCACGACGCGCTCGGCCAGTTGCGCGAGGCGCCGCGTGAGCGGCGCGAGTTCGTCGGCTTCGTCGATCAGACGTTTTGCCTGCGCATAAAAGATGCGGCCGGCTTCAGTCAGGCGCAGCGGGCGCGAGCCGCGTTCGAACAGCGGCAGGCCGACGCTTTCCTCAATCTGCTGGATCTGGCGGCTGAGCGGCGGCTGCGTCATATGCAGGCGATTGGCGGCCCGCGTGATGTTCATTTCTTCCGCGACGGCGATGAAATAGCGGAGTTGGCGAAGTTCCATGCATACCCTCAGGTATAAAATTTTTTCTCATTTTCCGGACATTGCCGCCTGGGCCCAATGTGTCTTAAAGGTTTCGCGTAATTATTGTGTTAGGTGAATTCTCCATTCCCGGACATTGCCGGACCCAATCGCATCTTCCCTGGCTCGAGTGGGGGTATGGACCGGGAATCCGTGGAGGGGCTGCATGTCATGAGCGTGCTGGGCGCGATTGTTACATGCGGAGCACACCGGCGAGAGAACGGGAGTTTCACGACTGTAAGGCACACGCGCATTGCACGAAGCATGAAAACGCGCGCGTTCCTGGCAACGGGACATGACCTCCGTACGATTCACGTCGCACCCGGTTCGACCCCGAACAGCACGCGTAGCGTCCGTATCAGAAGACGATTGCGCGGAGTGTCGCGGTTGATTGCCGCCGCGTTCAGTGCGTCGAAATGTGATACCGGTTGGCGGCATCTTCGGCCGCATGCTCCGCAAGCAGGCGGCGCATCGTGGCCAGCAATTCGGGTACCTCGACGGGCTTGCGCATAAAGCCGTCGTACCGCACAAACGCGGGCGGGCTTGGCTCCGCCGACACCAGAATAAAAACTGTCTCAGCGAGACGCGGCGTGTTCCGGATATGGTGGCAGAGCGCACTGCCCGACATGACCGGCATGCGCCAATCGGCCACGACAATGTCGATGGCGCTTTCCGTCAGAACGGCCAGCGCGGCCTGGCCATCGCGTGCGGCTTTCACGTCGAACCCAGCGCGCTCGCAGCAGATTTCCCAAGCTGCCAGAGTCTCGGGTTCGTCGTCAACCAATAGCACCGTCGTCATGCGTCGCTCCTCTCGCGGGATATGGCCGGGGCGCCCGGAGATTCATCGTCGCGCAGGTTGACTGCCGGATCGGGAGGCCCTTGCACGGCCGGTTCGCTCATGCGAGCATGACGAAAGGCGTGTTTCTACATACTAATCAATTCGTCACACATTTGAAGACATTTAAGATCAATTTTCACTCGAAGGGTCAAGCGTATTTTGCGGCCCTTGTCGTCAAGCGACCCTATTTCGCAGGGTATCGAGGCAACGGTGCATACGAATCAAGAGGGCAGATAAATTGCCGGCAATGCATCGGTAGACCGGTAGAATCATCGGTTTCTTTCAGAGCCTCGAACTGGAAAAGCCGTTTGGCGTCTGACGATTGGCGCGCGACTTCTTGCCCCGCTGGCATTGCGGCGGGTGCGGCGGGATGTTCCTGAAGGGCAAGGAGATCAGGTGGCGACCGTAACAAAAAAGAACTGGGGGCTTGCGTCCACAGTCGGCCGCCGGCGGCACGGCCAGTTCGCACCCCTGGCGATTATCTGTGGCGGGATTATCGTCGCGCTGATGATGGTTTCCCTTTGCGCGGCGGCGCTGTACCAGGGGCGGGTCGACGCAATGGACCGCGCCCGCGAAACGTCGCGCAACCTTGCGCTGATTGCCGAACGTGACATCGAGCGAAATTTCGAACTCTACGCGTTGTCCCTGCAGGCAGTCGTCGATGGCATGCGCGATCCCGAAGTGCTGGCGCTGCCGCCCCACATGCGTCGACAGGTATTGTTCGATCGTGCCGCGACCGCCAAATACCTTGGCGCGATGCTGGTGCTGGACGCCTCGGGCAAGATCGTCGTCGACTCGGACAGCGATGTGCCGCGCGAGGGCAATTTCGCGGATCGCAAATATTTCACTGTCCAGCGAGATAACCCAAACTTCGGTCTCTACATCAGCGATCCGTATTCCTCCCGTCTGCGCAACAACCTGCCCAGCATTGCATTGAGCCGCCGGCTTTCGCATCCGGATGGCTCGTTCGCCGGCATCGTACTGATCGCCGTCAACCTCGAGTATTTCCACACGCTCTTCGCCGGACTGTCACTTGGGCCGCACGGAGCCGTGTCCCTGATCGGCAGCGACGGCATCATGATCATGCGTCAGCCGTACGACCTGCACACCATCGGCCGCGATATCAGCAAAGCCAGCACGTTCCGGCATTTCAGGTCGGCGCCGGAAGGCAGCTTCAGCGACACGGCGTCGATTGACGGTGTGCGCCGCCAGTACCTCTTCAGGAATTTTCCGGATCTGCCGCTGATCATCATGGTGGCCGAGGCTGAGCAGGACATCTATACGGCCTGGTGGCAGCGCGCCGTGACGATCGGCTCGCTGATGGTCGTATTCGGCTCGGGGTTCGTCGCCCTTTCGTTTCTGCTGGGCGCCCAGTTGCAGCGCCGGCTGCGGGCGGAAGCGGATCTTGAACTGCTTGCGCGAACGGACGGCCTGACCGGGCTGAACAACCGTCGGACCCTGGGCGAGATTCTCGATCGGGAGTGGCGCCGCGCCCGTCGTACGCGCAGCATGTTTTCGCTGCTGTTCGTCGACATCGACCGGTTCAAGGCCTACAACGACACGTACGGCCACCTGGCCGGCGACGACACACTGGCCGCGGTCGCACGGTGTATCGGGGACAACATCCGCCGGCCCGCGGACAGCGCGGCGCGCTACGGAGGGGAGGAATTCGTCGTAGTACTGCCCGATACGCCGCCTGCGGGCGCCGCGCTGATCGCCGAGCAGATCCGCGCGGCGATCAGCGAGTTGGCCATCGAGCACGCGGGCAGCGAATACGGACGGGTCACCGCCAGCATCGGCACGGCCTGCTGGGCGCCGGAGCTGAACGACGATGTGACCGCGGTCATCAAGGCCGCTGACGAGGCACTGTATAACGCCAAGGCAACAGGCCGGAATAAGGTTTGGCCGTTCTCTCCGGCATGAAGGGGGCGGTCAACGTATGAAACGCAGGTCAAACGCCCAGTTCAACCGATCTATTGGGCCAGCGCCACCGCTGTAAGCCCAGATTCGCTGCCGCCGGCGACCGTGCAACTGGCACCGAAGAAGTCTTCCCCGTAACCCGGTCCATTGGCCGACCTGCCCGAGCAACAGCTGGCGGGTCCGTAGTACTGCTCTCCCGGTCCTACGCCGCCCGCATCGTCCCACCAGAAGACCGCCGCTGGCGCGGGGCTGCTCGAAGTCAGACCGTTGAGGTAGCGCTGCGTCACACTAGCGCCTGTACAACGACGACGCACATCTCTTCCGAACCGCGCCCGGTTACCCGCCATACCGAGCGTTCGCCGATTCGAAACATGAGGCGACACGTCCGTATTGATTTGTCCTGCCAGGCAAAGACATATCCAATTTCCCGATCGATATTGCGGCCACGGCCGTCATCGCCCCAATGCTCAGATCGCTCCATACCCCTGAGGTATGGAAGTAGTCGGAATCGGTGTTGGACTGCTTCGCGGGTTTGTTTCTAATATGGTCCCCTCAGAAAGCAGCGCAGGAGGGCAACGAATGATAGCAACACCCGTGAAAATCGAGAGCGTGGAAACGATCCTCGTCGACGTGCCGACGATCCGTCCACACAAGCTTTCGGTCGCGACGATGAACTGCCAGACGCTCGTGCTGGTGCGCATCCGCTGCGCCGACGGCGTGGTCGGCGTGGGCGAGGGCACCACCATCGGCGGCCTCGCGTATGGCGAAGAAAGCCCGGAAAGTATCAAAGTCAACATCGATACGTACTTCGCGCCGCTGTTGAAAGAGATGGACGCAACCCGTCCAGGCGCCGCGATGGCTAAGCTGCGCGCGCTATTTCAGGGCAACCGCTTCGCCAGATCGGCGGTTGAGACCGCGTTGTTCGATGCCCAGGCGCAGCGCCTCGGCGTGCCGCTGTCCGAGTTGTTCGGCGGCCGCGTGCGCGATTCGGTCGAGGTCGCATGGACGCTCGCGAGCGGCGATACGCAGCGCGATATCGACGAAGCCGAGCGCGTGTTCGAAGCGAAGCGGCATCGCGTGTTCAAGCTGAAGATCGGCTCGCGCGCGGTGGCCGACGATGTCGCGCATGTCGTGGCGATCAAACAGGCGCTGGACGGACGCGGCGAAGTGCGCGTCGACGTGAACCAGGCATGGAGCGAATCCGAAGCGATCTGGGCCGGCAGGCGTTTCGCCGACGCGGGCGTGACGCTGATCGAGCAGCCGATCGCCGCGGAGAATCGCGCCGGTCTCAAACGTCTGACGGATCTCGCGCAAGTGCCGGTGATGGCCGACGAAGCGCTGCATGGCCCGGCTGACGCGTTTGCGCTCGCCAGCGCCCGCGCCGCCGATGTGTTCGCCGTGAAGATCGCGCAATCGGGCGGCTTGAGCGGCGCGGCGAATGTAGCGGCGATCGCCTTGGCCGCGAATATCGACCTGTACGGCGGCACTATGCTCGAAGGCGCGGTGGGCACGATCGCTTCGGCGCAACTCTTCAGCACCTTCGGCGAACTGAAATGGGGCACGGAGTTGTTCGGGCCGTTGCTGCTGACCGAAGAAATCCTCACCGAGCCGCTGCGCTACGAGAATTTTGCCTTGCATCTGCCTCAAGGCCCGGGCCTCGGCATCGAACTCGACTGGAACAGGATCGACCGCTTGCGGCGCGATACGCGAAAGGGCGCAAGCGTCACCACAAACTGACGGCTCACACGTTAGCCGTCAAGAAACATCAAACGAAGGAGATACCCCATGAACAGGCAAGTCATCGACGCGCTGCTGCAAAAGATCAACGACAGCGCTACCCGTGAAGGCAATCCGCGCACCAGGCAGATCGTCAACCGCATCGTGCGCGATCTGTTCTATACGATCGAAGATCTCGACGTGCAGCCGGCCGAGTTCTGGACCGCGCTGAACTATCTCGGCGAAGCGGGCAAGAGCGGCGAGCTGGGTCTGCTGGCCGCCGGCCTCGGCTTCGAGCACTTTCTCGATCTGCGTCTGGACGAAGCGGAAGCGAAGGCCGGTATCGAAGGCGGCACGCCGCGCACGATCGAAGGGCCGCTGTATGTGGCCGGCGCACCGCTCTCGGAAGGGCATGCGCGCCTCGACGACGGCACCGATCCCGGTCAGACGCTGGTGATGCGCGGCCGGGTGCTCGGCGAAGACGGCAAGCCGCTTGCCCACGCGCTCGTTGAAGTCTGGCAGGCGAATCATCTCGGCAATTACTCGTACTTCGACAAATCGCAGCCGGCCTTCAATCTGCGCCGTTCGATCCGCACGGATGCCGAAGGCAAATACAGTTTCCGCAGCGTGGTGCCGGTCGGTTATAGCGTGCCGCCGCAAGGTCAGACGCAACTGTTGCTCGATCAGCTCGGCCGTCATGGGCATCGTCCGGCGCACATCCACTTTTTCGTTTCCGCGCCGGGTTTTCGCAAGCTGACCACGCAGATCAATATCGACGGCGATCCGTACCTGTGGGACGACTTCGCGTTCGCCACGCGTGACGGCCTCGTGCCGGCCGTCAAGCAGGCCGAGGGCGCCGAAGGCAAACCGTATGGTGTGGAAGGCAACTTCGCGCTGATCGATTTCGACTTCACGCTGTTCAAGGACCGCGACAACCTGCCGGGCGCCGAAGTCGAACGCGTACGCGCCGAAGCCTGAAAACGCACGAATTGCACGAATCGCATAGACGTACCGCCTGAATCTATCGACCCCGGCTGCGCGGCGTGGTTTGCCGGGCAGCCGGGGGCTTTTGTCATTTGATCATTGATCGGAAAGGGAGAGTAAGCATGCTGTTTCACGTCGAGATGACCGTCAATCTGCCGCCCGACATGGACGCCGAACGCGCGGCGCGTCTGAAGGCCGATGAGAAAGTAATGTCGCAGAAGCTGCAGCAGGACGGCGTATGGCGGCACCTGTGGCGCATTGCCGGGCGCTACGCGAATATCAGCGTATTCGATGTGGAAAGCCCGGCGCATCTGCACGACGTGCTGAGCCAGTTGCCGCTGTTTCCGTATATGGATGTCGAAGTGCGCGCGCTGTGCCGGCACGCATCGTCGATTCGTGACGACGACCGGTAAGCGCTGAACGTGGCAAGGTGCTGCGCTCGCAGCACCTGTATGAACCCGTACGCGTTAGAGGTTCAGCACCAGCAACGGCGAAGCGGAGCGCGATACGCAGCAGCAGATCACCTTGCCGCTCGCGCGTTCTGCTTTACTCAGGCAGTGATCGCGATGCTCGGGCGCGCCGCTCACCACGTCGACCATGCAGGTGCCGCACACGCCTTCGCCGCACGAGGTATCCACTTCGATGCCGATCGACGCCAGTGCCGCGACGATCGTCGTGTGTTTATCGACGCGCACGGTTTCGCCGCTACTGGCGATCTGCACGTCGAATGAGTCGAGCGTGCTGGCTTCGCCGGAAGTCGCGGACGAAGGCTCGGCGGCGAAACGTTCGAGGTGAATCGCGTCGGACGCAACGCGTGTTTCGCCGATCGCCACCACGCGCTCCATGAACGGCGCCGGGCCACAGGTGTAAATGTGCGTGCCTTCGCGCGCGGTGGCGACACATTCGGCCAGCACCGTATCCAGTTTCGCGCGCTCGACGCCGTAGTGAAACCGCACATGATCGCTGAACGGCGCTCGCGAGAGCAGCGGCAAGAACGCCGCATGTTCCGCGTCGCGCGCGAAATAGTGCAGCACGAAGCGCTGGTTCTGCTTGAGCAGCCGGTACGCCATGCTCAGAAGCGGCGTCACGCCGATGCCCGCGGCGATCAGCACGTGTTCGCTTGCCCCTGACGCAAGCTGGAACAGATTGCGCGGCGCGCCGATCGTCAATTCGCTTCCCACCGTCACGTCGTCATGCAGAGAACGCGAGCCGCCACGCGACGCGTCTTCTCGCTTCACGGCGAACAGACGCGCGTCACGATGATCCGGATCGCCGCACAGCGAATATTGGCGCGTGACGCCCGAGGGACCCGTGACGTCGATGTGCGCGCCGGGTTCGTAGTGGTCGAACGGTTTGCCGTCCAGACGCGAAACGCTGAATGAGCGCACGCCGTGCGCTTCGTCGCGTACGGCGTCGACGCGCACGTTGAGGGTGGTTCTTTCCATGGTCTTGCCGGCAGAAGAATAAGCAGAGCGGACGGCGCATGCAGTCAGCCGCATACGGTTTTACGTCAAGGATAAGAACCGAAGTGGAATCAGGCAAATCGATTAAAAATAGCCTGTGTAATAAACTGGATTGATATTACCGGCGGCTCAAACGCCCGCAAGGTGCCGGATCAATGCCTTTATTTGTTGGGCCTGGGGATTCAGTTGCTGGCGCGCGTATTCGTTTGAGAAGTGGGGCAACGCGCTGCGGCAGCAGCGGCGAACGAACGGAGGGCCTTATCGTGTGGTCGGGTATTCTGGAAACAGTGGGGGCGTTGGCCGTGCTGGCGAGCGTGGCGGTGCAGATTTCAGCGTGGTGCGAGCCGTTCAGGCAGCGCGTAACGTTGCATCGTGCGCTCCGTGCCGTCGAGAAACGTCTGCTCCGCCGCATTCATTTTGCGCGAACGAAGCCACAGAAGGTGGACATCGACATCGACTAGTAAAACATCCCGTAACTAAACTGTAGCTTGCCCGCTACACGCGCCGGGTGTTGTGCCATACCAGCACCGCGCGCCTGCGCGAGCGCGCGGAGCGGTTTATCCGCGAGCATAATCAGGCCGCACGCCCCTTCAAATGGAGTTTCCGGGGCTATCTGCCGCAAACCGGCGCGTCGTAATCGAGAGACCGACAGGCCGGCTTTACCCATCAAACCAGCGTTCGTTGATTGCCTGCCGAGGAGGCCCGTTCAAATGCACAACGTTGCTCTCGCATGTGTGGTAGTTCTAGGGCTACTACTGTTCGGCCTCGGATTGTCCGTCTCGGTGATGCGTTTTCGCGAAGGCACCGGCTCGGGCTGCGAGCCGGACCCCTCGAACCGGCTACACATGCTGGTCCGGGCTCATGCCAACACGGCCGAATACGCGCCCTTCCTCGCGTTGCTGTTTCTCTATCTTGGCGCGCGATCGCCTTCGACGGCGACAGTGTCGCTGATCGTCGCGGCAACCGTGTGCCGCTGTTTGCTCGTCGTCGGACTGATCGCATGGCCAACGATGGCAAAACCCAACCCTTTCCGGTTCGTCGGCGCACTTGGGACCTACCTGACCGGTGTGGCGCTATGTGCGATGCTGCTGCATTGAGATGCGCCAGGCTATCCGCTGCAAACCGGCGCATCGTAATCGAGAGACCGACATGCCAGCTATACGCACCAAACATTACACTGTCGAACTCCAGCGTCAATTGCGCTGCGTGCCCGGCCACGAGCAGATCGTCACGCAAGCCTAAGGGCGACACCTGCTGCTCAAGCACCGTCGTGCCGATGCGCCCGAAGCACTTCCTGCACGCTGATTGAAAGGAACTGGAACATGCAGACGTTTTTTCATCCCGCCCAGCTGAAGCATCATCCACGTAGTTACTTGTCGCGCGGTCAGATGCGCACGCCGCAGGAAGTGCCGGAGCGCGCGTTGCGGCTTGTCGAAGCAGCGAAGACGCTCGGCTTCGATGTGCGCGAACCAGCGGATTTCGGCGCGGCGCCGCTCGCTGAAGTGCATGGGATGAACTATTTGCGCTTCCTCGAAGAAGCGCATCGCGAGTGGAAAAAGATCCCCGCGGAATGGGGCGACGAAGTGATGTCGAACGTGTATATCCGCGAGAACAATCCACTGCGCGGCGTACTCGCGCAAGCCGCTCGCTATCTCGCCGACGGCAGTTGCCCGGTTGGTGTGGACACGTACGAATCCGCCTACTGGTCCGCACAAAGCGCGCTCGCCGCCGCGCACGCGATCCTCGACGGCGCGGGCGAAGCGTACGCGTTGTGCCGCCCGCCCGGCCATCACGCGCGCGCCGAGGCGGCCGGCGGTTTCTGCTATCTGAACAACGCCGCGGTTGCGGCGCAGGCGCTGCGGCGAAAATACGGACGCGTCGCGATACTGGACACCGACATGCATCACGGCCAGGGCATCCAGGAAATTTTCTACGGCCGCGATGACGTGTTGTATGTGTCGATCCACGGCGACCCGACCAATTTCTATCCGGTGGTGGCAGGCTTCGAAGACGAACGTGGCGCGGCGCAAGGCGAGGGCTACAACATCAATTTGCCGATGCCGCACGGTTCCTCGGAAGCGGTGTTTTTCGAGCAACTCGACGCGGCGCTGAGGGCGGTGGCCCGTTTTCAGCCTGACGCGCTGGTCGTTGCGCTCGGCTTCGACATCTACAAGGACGATCCGCAATCGATGGTAGCCGTGACGACCGAAGGCTTCGGCACACTCGGCGGCAAGCTTGGTGCGTTGAAGCTGCCCACGTTGATCGTGCAGGAAGGCGGCTATCACATCGAGACGCTCGATGCGAATGCGCGGTCGTTTTTCGGCGGGTTTACGTCGAAGCGGTAAAGAAGTAAGTGGCTAGGGGTAGGCGCTTGCAATTGAAACCGGCCGTGCTTGCAATCGACGCGCGTTTTTGCTCGAAATAACTGCAACTGACGACCAGCACATGCTCGGATTATCTGCAACCGTGCTTGCATTCAACCACCCGTGCTTGCATTTCATCGTCGCGTGCTCACATTATCTGCAACTGACGACACTCAGATCGGCAGCCCGGCGGCCAGCATCCTGTCGCGAAACGTGTCCTGGCAGGCGGGTGTCGATCCGCAGACGAGAGCGCGACAAAGGCCTGATTCATCTGCTGCGCGCACTGGACGAGGTGTAGCAGGTCGGATTACAAGCGTGGCCGCGCAGCTAGAAGCCGGTCCCATTGGGACGGTGGTAACGAAATATCTGAACCGTCGCCATCCTCACCACCACGGGAAAAATTCAAGGATGGGTCTATGTAGTGCGGGACCGGTTCACCGGAGTGAAAACCGGGAGACCAAAAAAGGTCGGGAACCGGCGTGACAAAAGTGTGTTCTGCCAACAGTTTTCCACTCGTTGCATCGAATAATCGGCCAACGTATTTTGAGTCGCCACTGCGAAATGACCGAACCTCCAGGACGCAACGCTCGGCTATGTAAATGCCATCCGGGGATGACGACTTTTCGCATTCCGTGCCGTGCGGAGTATGGTTGAATAGGCCGAAATAAAGCGTGCCGATAACAGCAATCCCGGCCAGCACTGCGGCTCGTCCCCGCGTAATCTTCATAGATGCACCTTGATCGGAGGAACGACCGGAACAAAGCGGCGGTCTGTATAAACGATGAAATCCCCGCCCCGCTGGTGCTTGATCTGCCACTGCCGGAAGTCGCTGTTATGAATGGGGTAGTGAACTTCACCCTTGATAACCGGATTGCCGAGGGTGACCGGTGACTCTACATAGGGGATATACGGGGAGATGGCTGCAACCCCGTCAAGAGGAATGACGATCACACCATCGCTGCTCCAGTGCCCCAGATACTGCGACCGATCTCCCTGTTTATCGGTGAACGTGTAATCATCCTTCACATACACCCATATCCCTGTCACCTCCGCTATGGTTGCATTGCTCATTACCAGGCCATGAGCTATATCCGTTGAGAAACGGACATGGCCAACGGCTGCGTAGAAGTTGAATGAGCCAAGCGCGGCTGTGAGGTCATCAGGAACGCCAGAGTTCTCGGCATCCGCTACGAGTTGAATCCTGATTTTTTCCGCCAGTGTGCCGTCAACCTCAGCGAGCTGGAACTGGAACAGCTTGTGCAACTGTTGGGGGTCGCCCCCGCAAATGTCCGTAGTAAAAAGGTCGCCCATGCCCTTATACGGGATGAGTGCGTCGTGAAGTGCTTTACGTGCCCTGTCGGACCGGATGGCCTCCGCTATCAGATAATCGTATTTCTTCTTGGCACGGGCGACCTTGAGTACCCAGTCAAGCTTGACCGTCGTCGTATCGTACATGCCGGGTGGATAGGATTTCCCGTCCTGATTGATTTTTGCCTGCTCGTTAGCATCGGTAGGCGAGTAGTTCAGCCGACCGGCAAACCATCGCTCCATCAACTTGGCTCCGACCGGCATCATCTCCTTGCGCATTGCGCCAGGAATCTCCTGTATGTCGAATGGTGGCACCGTTTCGTCCTGTTTGACGGGCTTCGGCGGTTTGGATGGCTTCGGCGGGTCAGGCGTCTCCAGCCAGGTCTTGAAACGGGAAAAAGCGTTGGCGACCTTCCCCAGGTCGTCGACCATCTTCACGAGTGGGTCAGGTTTGGGAGGCTTGGGGGTCGGCTTACGCGGCGCTGCTTGCGCTGGAGGGCGTTCTGGCAACGGTGGCGGAGCTTTCTCCATCGAAAGTTGGGCATCGTGCACGATGCGTGCGCCATCTTTCTTGCTCCAGCGCCACAGTAGCTTGTTGATTCTGTAATACGACAGATCCACTAACCGGTTCCATGTAATCCAATAAACGAAGGTTTGTTGGATGCTGACCGGGCGTGATCCCGATACTGCTGGGAACCACATAAAATGCATCCAGTATCAGCATCCACATTTCAATGTCCGACTATACGGGATTTGCATCGGACAAACGGGAATTCGTATGTTGATTGGGTACGCTCGCATCTCGACCGACGACCAGCACCTCGACCTGCAACGTGACGCGTTGGCGAAGGCGGGCTGCGAGCGCGTGTTCGAGGACACGGCGAGCGGTGCGAAGTCTGAGCGCACCGGTTTGCTCGAGCTGCTTGCGGCACTGCGCACCGGCGATACGGTCGTGATCTGGCGTCTCGACCGGCTCGGGCGTTCGCTGAAGGATCTGATCTACCTGGTCGAACGGTTCGACGCCGCCGGCGTCGGTCTACGCAGCTTGCAGGAGAGCATCGATACCGCGTCGATCGGTGGCCGGCTCGTGTTTCACCTGTTTGGCGCGCTCGCGGAGTTCGAACGCAACTTGATCCGCGAGCGCACCCGTGCCGGTCTGTCGGCCGCCCGCGCACGGGGCCACAAGGGCGGCCGCAAGAAGCGGCTCGATCCGGCCCGCGAGCAACTCGCGCTACAGCTCTACCACGAGCGCCGGCACACCGTGGAGGAAATCTGCCGGTTGATGGGCATTGGCCGCTCCACCTTGTACAACTATCTGACCCAGGCGGAACGTAATGCCCAGCGGGCGGCGTAAGACGATTCCGCCCGACTCGCTGATGCAGCTGCGGCAACGGCTCGACCGTCTGCCGCATAAAAGTCCGGAACGGGCCGCACAGGTTGCCGCGACGGCCGAGCTGTACGGGGTGTCCTCGACAACGGTCTATCGGTCGCTGCATCGACTCCTGCAACCGCACACCGTGCATCGCGCTGACCATGGCGGGCCGCGTGTGCTGGCTCAGGCCGAACTTGAGCGCTACTGCGAACTGATTGCTGCGCTCAAGCTCCGCACCACCAATAAGCAGGGTCGTCACCTCTCAACGCGAAGAGCCATCGAGTTGTTGGAAGACTACGTGTAGGGGGCGAAACCGCGGGTCGAAACCGCAACCCACCTGCCACGTCAAACAAAATCCGATTGTTCGGCTCACCCGACGTATCTATTCGTCTTCAGCCGCTTTATCCATCCGGCTTACCTGCCTACATTGTGTCCTGTGACAGCGCCACCGCATGTCCCGCTCCATCGACGTCGGCCCCGCGAATCTTCGCGGCAGCACGCCGGCGCAAACCCACTTCACAGGAAGCGATCATGAGCAAGCTCGCAGGTAAAGTTGCAGTAGTGACAGGCGCATCGAAAGGTATCGGCGCCGCTATCGCCAAGGCGCTCGCGGCGCAAGGCGCGTCAGTGGTGGTCAACTATGCGTCCAGCAAGACCGGCGCGGAGGCGGTGGTCGACGCAATCACCGCGGCGGGCGGCAAGGCGGTTGCCGTGGCGGGCGATGTGTCGAAAGCAGCGGATGCGCAAGGCATCATCGATGCGGCGGTCGAAACGTACGGCCAGCTCGATATCCTCGTCAACAACTCCGGCGTCTATGAATTCGCGCCGATCGAAGCCATCACCGAAGAGCACTTCCATAAACACTTCAATGTGAACGTGCTGGGTTTGCTATTGGTCACGCAAGCGGCGGCGAAACATCTCGGCGAAGGCGGCAGCATTGTCAATGTCAGTTCGCTGGTCAGCCGCATTACGCCGGCGGGCAGCGCGGTTTACACCGCCACGAAGGCAGCCGTCGACGGGATTACCGGCGTGCTCGCCCGTGAACTCGGGCCGAGGAAGATTCGCGTCAACTCGGTGAATCCGGGCATGGTTGAAACCGAAGGCACGCATAGCGGAGGCTTTGTCGGTTCCGACCTGGAGGCGTGGGCCGTCAGCCAGACACCGCTCGGCCGGATCGGGCAGCCAGAGGATATCGCGGGCGTCGCCGTGTTCCTGGCTTCGGACGACTCGCGCTGGATGACCGGCGAGAGCCTGCTCGCCAGCGGCGGATCGCGTTAAGAAGTTTTGCGCGAAGGCGTTTGTTAGCCTCGGGCGAGGCAGCGCCGCCGCGCATGCTGCATCGTGAAAGCATGAAAGCCGCCCGGTGAGACTTGCCGGGCGGCTTGCCGGTTTATGGCGCCGTTGACTAAGCGGCGGCACCGGCGCTCGTCAATTCCACCGCAAACAACGCGTCGAGCAAATTCGATCCCGGCCGCCCGGCGAGGCGCGTCAGCGACTCGATCATCTGCACCTGGCAATCCTGTAGCGGAATCATCCTGATCCGCCGCGATTCGTTGAATTCGGCGCGCGCGATCACGCCCACGCCCATCCCTTGCGCGACCGCTTCTTCCAGCGCTTCGCGGCCGTCCACATACATCACCGGTTCGACCTGCAACGACTCGCGCACCAGCTCGATTTCGAGCAACTGCTGCGTGACGGATTGCGGCTCGCGGAAAATCATGGGTTGCTGCACCAGTTCCGCGTAAGTCAGCTTGCGCTTCTTCGCCACCAGACAGCTTGCGGGCACCATCGCCACCAGCGGATCGCGCCTCAGCACACGTGCTTCGAGCCGGCTGTGCACCTGCGGCGCGGCGGTAATCGCGGCGTCGACCGCGCTCGACAGCACGCGCTGCATACAATCCGCGGCATTGGCGATCGACAGCGTCACGACAATCCCCGGATGCAGCTTGCGAAACGCGCCGATCAGCGCGACGGCGAGATCGGGGGCATCCGCGACCAGCGACAATGAACCGGATTCGAGGCCGCCCGCCGACTCCAGCAGCTGCCGCGCATCGCGCTCGCAACTGAGCATCTGCCGCGTGACGCTGAACAGACGGAGGCCGAGTTCGGTGGTTTCGACGCCGCGCGGCCCGCGCTCGAACAACTCGACGCCGAAATCCTGTTCGAGCCGCCGCACGTGGTCCGACACGGCCGGCTGCGTGAGCGACAGCGCCTGTGCCGCTTTGGAAAACCCTCGATGTTCCGCGACCGCATGAAATGCCCGCAGTTGTGCGTATTGCATCTGTGCCTCGCCGGATGATAAGTTTTTGCGATACATGCATCGATTATATCGATTTTACCGATGCCTGATCTTTCTGTACTGTGCTTTCCGTACTGTGTACTCACCGAAACAGCGATATCGGAGATTCCGAACATGGAAAGCGTGCTCGATCCTTCCTTAGCAACGTCCGCAGTCACATGTGTTCCGCCCGCTAAGGGCGAGCCGTATCTTTTGACCCCTGGACCGCTCACCACGGCGTTGTCGACCAGGGAAGCGATGCTGCGCGACTGGGGCTCGTGGGACGGCGACTTCCGCGCGATGACGGCTTTGCTGCGTAGCAGCTTGCTGGAGATCGCCGGCGACACGGCTGGCGACTTCGACTGCGTGCCCCTGCAAGGCAGCGGCAGCTATTGCGTCGAGGCGATGCTCGGCAGCCTGATGCCGCGCGACGGCCACGCGCTGGTGCTGGCCAACGGCGCCTACGGCAAGCGCATCGCGACCACGCTCGGTTATCTCGGCCGCGCCTGTACGGTGCTCGACAAGGGCGACTATCTGCCGCCGCGCGGCGCGGAAGTCGAACGCATGCTGGGCGCCGACCCGCGCATCACGCACGTGGTCGCGGTGCACTGCGAAACCAGTTCCGGGATTCTCAATCCGATCGAAGAAATCGCCGCGGCGACCGCGAAGAAGGGCCGCAAGCTGCTGATCGACTCGATGAGCGCGTTCGGCGCGGTGCCGCTCGACGTGACCCAGGTGCCTTGCGAGGCTTTCGTTTCGTCGGCGAACAAGTGCATTGAAGGCGTGCCGGGTTTTGGTTTCGTGATCGCTCGCAAGCGTGCGTTGCAGGAAGCCAAGGGCCGCAGCCATTCGCTCTCTCTCGACGTGTACGACCAGTGGGACGTGATGAACCGCACCGGTCAATGGCGCTTCACGCCGCCGACGCACACGGTTGCCGCGTTCATCGAAGCGCTGCGTTTGCACAAGCTCGAAGGCGGCCAGGCGGGGCGCCTCGCGCGTTACGCGAACAATCGCGACGTGCTGGTCGCGGGCATGCGTGAACTCGGGTTCGAGCCGCTGCTCAATGCTCGCTGGCGCTCGCCGATCATCGTGACGTTTTTTGCGCCGGCGCATCCGTCGTTCGAGTTCGAGCGTTTCTATGAATTGATGAAGCAGCAGGGTTTCATCATCTATCCGGGCAAGTTGACGGTGGTGGACAGTTTCCGCATCGGCTGCATCGGGCAGGTGGATGCACAGGTGATGCGCCTGGTGATTCAGGCGTGCGCCCGATCGCTGCAATCGATGGGTGTCGGGCACGCGGCGCCGCCGGCGGTCGCGATTGAAGAGCGTAAGGCGTTGGCGGAAGCCGCCTGAAGAATTTTGCTTGAGAAGTCTGTTTGAAATTGTGCCTACGGCGTTGGGATTTTCTTGGTTTTTTTGCCTTCGCGGCGCTTTATGTCTGTTTGCCTACGGCGTTGCCTTTCCTTGATTTGATATTGGTTTATTAGCGTTCCCCCTGTGCGGGGGGCACCTACTTTTCTTTGCCTGCCGCAAAGAAAAGTAGGCAAAAGAAAGCGGCTTTACACCGCCAGCTCTTAAGCGGGTCCCCTGGCTTGGAGGAGGTAGTGGCGCATCTGGAATCGGTGTTCTCGCACACTTCGCGCTGGTGACAAGGCAGTCATTCTTCCGGCGGCGCTGCGCGCGCCGTGGCGGCACTTCATTGGCCGTAGTGGTGCTTCAGCGATCCACCCTCAACTCGCGATCAGCTTCAATCCCGCGGGCAGCGACTCGCCGAACACGCGGCCTTCGTCGGCGTTATCGAGCTCGACCGTCTCGCTGACCATGGTGAGCCACGCGCGCGGCGCGTTGAGCGCTTCGAGCCTGCGCACTACCGTGTAGCGCAATGCCTCAGGCAGGTCGCGCGAGCGGTCGCCGGTCATGCGGGCGATCTGCACGGCGGCGAACGCAGCAGGATCGATCTTCTTCCAGTCGAGCGCAAGAATCGTGTTCAGCCAAAGCGCTGCGATATCGGGCGGCACGACACTATGCGCGCTGCCGTAGAACGGCCGCCGTGCACCGATGCGGCCGACCGCCCACCAGCTCTGATGGTTTTCAGCGGGTTTCTTCAGCCGCGTCAACACGGATTCGCCGAGTTCGATCTTGCGCTCCACCGGGATGCGTTCGAGCGACGCGCTCAGACGGACCATGTCGGTGAAGCCCGTTTTCGACACGTCGAACGGCAGCTTGTGACGCGATTGAGCGGCCTTTTGCAGATATGCCATCGCATCGAGCACGCGAAGCTGCGCGCCCTCGTCGAGGCCGCCCGCCGCGCGGCGCCATAGCGTCCACCATTCCGACCAGACCTGGCTGTCGTTGACGTACTGAATGCCGTCGTCGAAGAGCGACCAGAGTTGCTCGACACGCCATTCGTCGAGCGGGTAGCCGAAGCCCGGCCGCACGCAGTAGCCGGCGAGATTCAGCCACAGGCGTTCGTGATCCGCCGAACGCCGCCGGCGGCGCGCGCGTTCCCACAGCGCGCCGAACAGCTCGCGCAGCAGCACGCTGTTCCAGCTCTCGCGCGGTCCCAGCAGTTGTTCGAGTTGCGCGCGCAGCCGTTTGACTTCCTTCGGGCCGACGTCTTGAGAACGGGCGCCGAAGGTGCGCTCGATCTGTTCGATCGCAACGCCCAGCGCCGCATGCGGGGTCTGTGCCGGATCGGCCGGCAACGTCACTTGCGCGTCTTCACGGCGCAACTGAAATTCGAGCAGCCAGCGCTGCGCGGGGTTGTCGATCTCGATGCAGTGCACTTCGAGCGTGCCGACTTCGGTCAGCGACGTGGCAATCTGCACCGGCGTTTCGCGCGCGGTGCCGGCGCCACGCGGTTGCACGATCGTTGCGATCGGCGGCAGACGAACGAAGTCGCCTGTCGCGAGATCGGCGAGTTCGCCTGGCCGATACACCGTGTCCGCGATTGAAGAGACCAGGTGGAAGCGCACCGGATGCCCGAGGCGCAGCGCGAAAGTGCGGTCCTCGATCAGGATCTCGTGGCCTTCTTCCGTGCCGCGCGGCAACAGGCAGATGCCGCGCGGCGCGGGCTCGCCGTTTTGCGCGCCGTTGCCATTGGCATTGCCATCGCCGGTTTCATCGAGCACGAGAAAGTAGCTGCGCGGCGAGCCGCCGCCGATTTTCGGCGCCTGACCCGCGCGGGCAAGCGCATAGGCAACCGCGCCACGGGCGACGGCCACGTCGGGGTTGCCGTTATGCAGCACGTTGAGCGGCTCGCCGCGCCAGTCGCCCAAGGTGCTGGCGAGACGTTGCGTCAACGCTTCGGCGCGGAACACGCCGCCGTTCAGCAACAGCGTGTCGGGCACCGGCAAAGGCCCGCTGTCTGTAGCATTACCTTCAGCCGTGGAAGGCGAACCCAGCGCTTTGCGCGACTGCGCAGCGAAGCGGCTCAGGAACGCCGCGATATGCCGCGTGATCGCGGCATCGGTTGCATAGGGCAGGCCGAACTCGACGATCGCGCCGCGTGGACGTCCCGGCCGTTCGCTCGACGTCACCGCGGGAAAGAAGCCGTCGACGATGATCTGCTCGACCTCCTGGCGCGTCACCTGCGCCGTGCGCGCACCGCCGATCAGCTTCGAGCCGGCGCCGAGCAGCGTGATGGAAGCCGAGTCGGGCGCTTGCGGCCCAAGCAGTTGCTCTTTCGCGCCGCGGCATCGCTCGACCAGTTGCGACAGACTAGCCGCCGATAAACGCGTGCGCTCGCTGCCGGCGTGAGGCAAGCGCGCCTCGACCCGATGCGCGAGCGCGAGGTCCATATTGTCGCCGCCGAGCATCAAGTGATTGCCTACGCCGATGCGCGTAAGTTCAGGCTCGCCGTCGTGCGTTTGCACGTTTCGCACTTCGATCAGCGTGAGGTCGGTCGTACCGCCGCCTACATCGCAGATCAGCACGAGGCGTGTGTCCGCCAGTTCAGCCGACAGGCTCTCACGATGATGAAACAACCAGTCGTAGAACGCCGCCTGCGGCTCTTCGAGCAGCCGCAACGCGGGCAGGCCGGCGAGACGCGCCGCTTCCACCGTCAACGCTCGCGCGCCTTCATCGAAAGAAGCGGGCACGGTGAGCACGACGTCCTGATCTTCGAGCCGCGCATCCGGAAAGCGCTGGTTCCAGGCCGCGCGCACATGCGCCAGATAGCTCGCACTGGCTTCGACCGGCGAGACCTTGCGGACATCGTCGGTGGCGCCCCACGGCAGAATCGGCGCGACCCGGTCGACCGACGCATGCGACAACCAGCTCTTCGCGCTCGCCACCAGCCGCCCCGGCACCTGGCCGCCGAGCGTGCGCGCGAGCCGGCCGATCACGACCGGCTGAGTTTGCGAATCGTCGGCAGCACGCTTGGCCTCATGCCAGGGCAATTGCAAGTCGCCCGCGCTCAGTTCGCCAGCCGCCGCGTGATACCGCACCGACGGCAGCAACGGCCGCGCGGCGACCTCGCCGGGACTCACCAGCTGATCGATCTCGAAGACGCGAATGTCCGAGGTGCCCGCCTCGGCATAGGCAAGCACCGTATTGCTCGTGCCGAGATCAATCCCGACGCTGTAACGCTTCATCGCACTCATGCATTGGCGTTGCCGCGCACGTCGAACTCGACTTTCCAGCGCTCGTCCGTGCCGCGCGGCATGGCTTCCAGTTCAAGCGTGCCGGCTTCGGTGACGCGCGCATGCAGTTTCACCGGCACGACTTCACCGGCGGTGCGGCCGGCGGCCGGCAGCAAAGCCTCGATTTCCTCCAGTTCCTGCAATTCCTCGGGCCCCCAGAAGTCGAGCAGCGTGCCGACCTGATCCTGACGACGCACCGACGATCCGAAGAAGCGGAAATGCACCGGCTCGCCGACCACGAGGCCGAACTCCTGCGCCGGCAACTCGGCTGCGGTGCCTTCTTCCATGCCGAACGGCGCGACGCACAACGCCTGTATCGGCGGCTCGAGGCCGGGCACGGCGGGCATCGCCGATTCGATTGCGATGTAGTACGCGCGCGCCGTGCCGCCACGAATGCGCACGCCCTTGCCACGTCGCACGTAGCCGTAATACGCGGCGCCGCGAGCAACGGCGAGATCGAGATCCGCGCCTTCCAGCAGCCGCGCCGGGGCCGCGCCTTCAGCCGCAAGCCAGCCATTGAGCGTGCCGAGGATGCGCTCCACCAGCAACGGCGACTTGAACACGCCGCCGTTGAACAGCACGGCGGTGGGATGCAGGAAGCTCGCGCCTTCCGCCATTGCATTGGCGTCCATCTCCCGCAAGCCTTCGAGTTCGGCAAGCGCGCCCACCTGACGGCCGAGAAAAGCCGCGAGATGTCGCGTGATGCCGGCGTCCTGCGCATAGGGCAGGCCGAGTTGCGTCAGACCGGCGCGCGCGCGGCTCACTGGACGGGCCGCGCTGTCCACCTGCGGAAAGAAGCCTTCGAGGATCGTCTGGGTCAATTCACCCCGCGTCAGCTCCGTGCGGATCGAACCGCCGATCAGCTTCGAGCCGCGGCTCGGCACGACGAGCGGTACAGTGTCGGTCGACGGGTCGCTGAGCAGCGTTTCCTTCGCCACGCGGCATGCGTAGGTGAGGGCGCGCAGTTGCCACGCGTCGGCCTGGGTGCCAAGCGCTGCGAGCTTGCGCGCGACCCCGTGGGCGAGCGCGAGATCCATGTTGTCGCCGCCGAGCAGAATGTGTTCACCGACCGCGACGCGATGCAGTTCGAGGTTGCCTTCGCGCTCGATCACGGCGATCAGCGAGAGGTCGGTGGTGCCGCCGCCGACGTCCACCACGAGGATGATGTCGCCGGGTTGGACCTGTTTGCGCCACTGGCCGCCGCTCTTCTGAATCCAGCTATATAAAGCGGCCTGCGGTTCTTCCAGCAGCGTCATGCGGCCGTAGCCGGCGGCCTCGGCGGCTTCGGCGGTCAGTTCGCGCGCGGCCGGGTCGAACGACGCGGGGATCGTCACCGTGATGTCCTGCTGGCTGAACGGCGCGTCCGGGTGAGCATGGTCCCAGGCTTCACGCAGGTGGGTCAGGTAACGCATCGAGCTTTCGAGCGGCGAAACGCGCACGACTTCAGGCGGCGCGTCGTTGGGCAGAATCGCTGCGCGCCGGTCGACGCCCGGATGGCACAGCCAGCTTTTCGCGCTCGACACGAGCCGGATCGGCGTGGCCGCGCCGCGGCTGCGCGCGAACTCGCCGACCGCGAATTCGCGCTGGCCGGTCCACGGCAGATACAGGTCGCCCGAGGCAAGCTCGTCCGGGTGCGGCAGGTAGAGAAACGAGGGCAGCAGATCGAGGTTGTCGATCGCGCCCGGTCCGGTGAGTTGTGCGATCGGCAGTACGCCTTGAGCGGTTTTCTCGCCGTCGCTGGCAGTGCAATCGACGTAGGACAGCGCGCAGTGCGTGGTGCCCAGGTCGATACCGATCGAGTAGCGTGCGTCGCTCATAGCTCCACCTCGGCCGGTGCGATCACGCGGGCGTTATGGCTGTCGGTCAGCTTCGGCAGACGGACTTCGTCGACGCGCCAGCCGCGGTGGCTGATGCTGCCGTTGAACGGCGCCTTGCCGACGACGTTGCCGGTCAGCCGGATCGCGGTGGCGTCGAAGCCCTCGGCCAGCGTCACGCGGCTGCCTTCGGCTTCGTCGCGCACCGGACGGATCGTGAAATGCTCGCGCAGCGTCGCGCGGCAGCCGTCGTGCACGAGGCGGGCGGCGGCGCCGATGTCGGCGTCGCTAAAGCCCTTGATGTCTTCTTCGACGAAATCGATGAAGCGCGCGTCGCGTTGCAGCAGGCCGAGCAACTGGAGCGCGGCGTCCGGGCTCGCTTCCTTCAGCGTGGGCGCGGCGGGCTGCGGCGCGGGAGCGGGAGCAGTTGCAGATGCGGGTGCAGGCGCTGCGCTGGCGGCAACTCCGCCGCCGTTACGCAGGCGCAGGACCCCGGCGGCGAACTCGCCATCGCCGAGGATGCTGAAAAAGGTGCCGACGGCAAGTGAAATCCTGCCGAGGAAAGACGGGTTCGAATCGGTCATAAATGCTCCTGATGGGCTCTGTTAAAGGACGAGCCATCCTGTTGCTGCGTCGCAGGCGACGAGCCCTGGACCGTCGTCATGCGTGTTGCAAAGGTCGACGGCATGGGTTCCGCCGACGTCTGATTCTGCAGATTTTGCGGCGCCGTTGGGGCGCGCAAACCCGTATTTTGCCTTGTGCGGCGCGGGAAGCGAATTCTAGCGGTGAATGGGGGCAATCAGGTGGCGGTTGGGTGGCAATAGGGCGAAGACGCGCGCGCGGCGAAGGCGCGTCTTTCGAGCTCGCCTCGCCGCGTCGTCTCACACCTTGTCTCATACCGCGTCTCACCCCGTATCGGGCCCGAACTCAACCACGACCTGATCGATGAACGCGCGCAACTTCGGCGTGGCGCGGCTCGCCGGAAACACCAGATGCATGGGCCGCGCAGGCGCCTCGTAGTCGGCGAGCACCCGCACCAGGCGGCCCGCGGCAAGGTCGTCTTTAACGGCCACTTCGGGCCCGAGAATCACGCCGCCGCCGTTGAGCGCGGCGGCTTGCAACGCCTTCATATCGTTGGCCTGGAAGCGGCCGGAGATCGGCACGGCCTGCTCGCCGTGCGCGTCGCTGAAACGCCATTCGGTGTCGACCGGCAACGCCGTATAGACAAAGCTCAGGCACTCGTGATCCGTGAGCTCCTGGGGCGTTTGCGGGACGCCGCGCCCTGCCAGATAAGCGGGCGCCGCACAAGCCACCAGCCGATAGGGCATCAGCGGCCGCGCGATCAGCGACGAATCCGACAACGCGCCCAGACGAATGGCGGCCTCATACCCCTCGTCGATCAGATCGACAAAGCGGTCGGTCAACGACAACTCGACCCGCACCTCGGGATTGGCCTTCAGATAGCGCGTAATCAGTGGCGCAAGGCAGCAGGCGCCGAACGTAACCGGCGCCGTGATGCGCAAGCGGCCGCGCGGCGACGACGACAGATCCTGCGCGACCGACTCGGCAGCCTGGGCGTCGGCGAGCAGCGCCTTGCAGCGCTCGTAGAAGATCTGGCCGATTTCGGTGAGGCTCTGGCGCCGCGTCGTGCGGTTCAGCAAGCGCGCGCCGACGCGCGCTTCCAGCGTGCTCACATGCTTGCCCGCCATCTGCGACGAGATGCCGAACGCGAGCGCCGCCGCGGCGAACGAGCCGCTATCGGCGGTTTTCACGAACACAGCCATGCTGGTCAAACGGTCCATCATTCCCTACCTGTGATTTCGACAGTCGGTGAATTATGCGCGTTTATCTTGCTGAGGTTTTGAATCATAGTGTTTCCAGACGCTCGACGCAGCGACCCTCGGACCCCTTCGGACCATTCAAACAAGCACGGAGTGTGAGCAATGAAGATAGGCATTCTCGGCGCGGGCTTTATCGGCCGCGCATTGGCGACCCTGGCAACGAACAGCGGTCACGCCGTGATGATCAGCAATTCGCGCGATCCGCAGACCCTGGCGGGCACGGCCGCCGCGATCGGCTGCACGCCCGGCACTGCGAAAGAGGCCGCGAAGTTCGGCGACGTCGTGGTGGTCGCCGTGCCGTTCAGGAACATTCAGGCGCTGCCGGCCGCGGCGCTCGACGGCAAGATCGTCATCGATACCTGCAACTACTATCCGCAGCGTGACGGCCACATCGAAGCGCTCGACAGTCGCACAACCACCACCAGTCAGATGATGGCCGCCGCGTTGCCGGGCGCCAAAGTGGTCAAAGCCTTCAACGCGATCCTCGCGAAGGACCTGGAAACGGACGGCAAGCCGGCCGGTACGCCGAACCGCCGCGCGTTGCCGCTCGCCGGCGACGATGAAGAGGCGAGGCGCGTGGTGAGCGCGCTTCTCGATCAGTTCGGTTTCGATCCGCTCGATGCGGGCCCGCTCGCCGACAGCTGGCGCTTCGAGCGCGCCAAGCCGGTGTACTGCATTGCGCTGGACCGCGCGGGCCTCGCCACCGGGCTGGCCGCCGCCACGCGGGACGGCGAGTTGCCGCACGGTTCGTGGCGGCGGTGACTGGCGAACGAGGCAACCGTAACCACGTTCGCGGATCACACCGAATTTGCAATGTACTCACGCAGCCACTGATGTGCGGGGTCGCGATGGGAGCGTTCATGCCAGAGCATGGCCATCTCGTAGCCGGGTACCTCGACGGGTGGCTCGACCACCCGCAGCACGCTGGTGTCGCGAACCAGGCGCGAAGGCAACATCGCCACGAGGTCCGTGCTCGCGAGGACCGACATCATGAACAGGAAGTGCGGAACGGAGAGCACAACCCGGCGCGCGAGACCTGCCTCCTCGAGCACTTCATCCGTGATGCCGCGAAATCCCCCGCCATCCGGCGAGACGATCACGTGATCGAGTTCGCAGAATTGCGCGAGCGTGGGCCGGCGCTTCAAACGCGGGTGACCTGCACGGCCGACTAGAACATATCGCTCCGTAAAGAGGACCCGCCGATGCATTCCGGAAGGCGCCCCCTCGCTGGTATGGAGGGCAAGATCGATCTCCCCTTGTTCCGCTTGCCTGGCTATGCGCGACGGAAAAAGTTCCAGAACCGCCAGCCGGCTACCCGGCGCCGCGGAGCGCAAGCCTGCCAAAGCCGGCAGCAGGACCGTCAATTCGCCGTAGTCGGCAGCGGCAACGCGCCACGTATGACAGGCCTCGGCTGGATCAAAAGGACTGGCAGGCGACACCGCGCGCTCAAGTGCATCGAGTGCCTGCCGCAAAGGTTCGCGCAATTCCTCGGCTCTCGCGGTGGGCCGCATTCCTCGTGGCCCGGGCAGCAACAGCGGATCTCCAAAGACATCTCTCAGCTTGGCGAGATGAACGCTTACCGATGGTTGAGAGAAGTGCAGCCGTTGTGCCGCGCGAGTCACGTTATGTTCGGAGAGCAAAACATCAAGTGTGACCAGCAGGTTGAGGTCCAGTCTTCGAAGATTATTCATCTTAATACCTGAGATATCAGAAATTCATTTCCAATATACCTGACGAAAACCTATCCTGCCGTCTTCTAGCAATGGAGGCCCAGCCATGAATGTTCTTCTCGTCTACGCTCATCCCGAACCCAGGTCATTGAATGGCTCGCTCAAGGACTTTTCGGTCAAACGCCTTGAGGATGCGGGGCACATGGTCCAGGTTTCAGACTTGTATGCGATGAAGTGGAAAGCATCGCTCGATGCGGACGACAGCCTGGACAGGCAGGCGCGGCGATCCGGTATGCGCTTTGATCCAACCCTCGACTCCAGGCATGCGTTCGAGAATGGTCTGCAGAGTCAGGACATCGCACTCGAACAGGAGAAGCTGATGTGGGCGGATGCACTCATCCTGCAGTTTCCCCTGTGGTGGTTCTCGATGCCGGCGATTCTGAAAGGCTGGGTGGAACGCGTCTATGCGTATGGCTTCGCGTATGGGGTAGGGGAACACTCCGACGCGCGCTGGGGCGACCGCTATGGGGAAGGCACGTTGGCGGGAAAACGGGCGATGCTGATCGTCACGGCGGGCGGATGGGCGTCTCATTACGGCCCGCGGGGTATCAATGGCCCAATGGATGATATTTTGTTCCCCATCCAGCATGGGATTCTGTATTACCCCGGCTTCGACGTCTTGCCGCCGTACGTGATCTATCGAACAGGCCGAATTGACGAAGCAAAATTTTCAGGGATTTGCGACTCGCTCGGCCAGCGCCTTGACGCGCTTTGGCAGACCGCGCCGATACCCTTTCGCCCGCAAAATGCCGGCGAGTACGAGATCCCGGAACTCACGTTGCGCTCGGATATTGCTCCGGAGCAGTCCGGCTTCGCGGCACACGTCGCGTAGCAATTGCGAACGTCTCTGTGATGTTGCGCGGATCAGCGCAATTCGAGCCACAGGGGCTGATGATCGGACGAGCGGCTATTCTGGTCCACATCGCAACCCGCAATGCGCGGCTTCAGATCCTCGGTGACAAAAATAAAATCGCATGCGAACGGTCCGTCGGGCCATTGCTCGTGATCGTACAGACCGACCGTCGCGGCGCGCGGGGCATCCGGGTGCGCACAGGTCCACGCGTCGGCGAAGGCGGGCGCGCCGGCAATCGGCTCGAGCATCCTGCAATAAGCAGAATCTCCGAACGCGCTGTTGAAATCACCGCACACGATGGCGCTCATCGGGCGGGCAGTGTCGGCGAACGGACTGTTCGGGTTTTCCGCTTTTGCCGGACGACGGGCGTGGTCGCATGCTTCCTCGTGCAATTCGCGCAGTCTCGTCACTTGCGCCAGCCGTTGAGCTTCAGAGTAGAACTCGAGATGCGTGCTGACGACACGCAACGGACCAACATCGGTTTCGATTACCGCTTCGAGCGCGACGCGCAGCATCGACGGCCTGGCGGGGGCGGCCAGCCAGGGTAGCGAATGACGCAGCACCTGTTTGACAGGCAACCGGCTCACGATGGCATTGCCGAATTGACGCCTCTGTCGCGCGGCCCCGACACCCGGAAGATCGGAGCCGATCGCATCGATCACGGTCGTGCCCGGCAGCAAGGCGGCAAGCTCGGCGAACTGATCGGCTGACGGGCCGCCTGCCAATCCGCCGTTCGCCTGTCCCTCATGGAAGCCGCGCGTGAGCTCCTGGAGACACAGGATATCGAAATCGCATAGCGCCCGTGCCTCGCGCACGATGCGAATCAGATCGACGCGGCCATCCACACCGCGTCCCCACTGGATGTTCCAGTCGACGAGACGCATGACGTTCTCCCTTCCGAAGCCATGCTTTCAGTTTAGCGCCGTGACGCCGGGCTGGCGTCCGAATCCTCGCGGCGGCGCCGACAAGAGCGGCCACGATGACCGAACCGGATATCGCCGCGCGGTCCCTTACTTCACCCTGAACGAATAGTCGCCGTGCGTGCGGTGCCCGTCGGAAGCGACGGCCACCCAATGCACGGTGTACTTGTCGGGTGGCAACGGGGGCAGCGCGACATGGATCGACGTCTTGTCGTTCGGATCGATTTGCGCTTTCTCGGTATTGACCTGCTTACCCGTCGAATTGCTTACTGTAAGGGCGCTGAAGGCAGGTTCGAGCGGGCCATCGAACACGACCGTCACGTTCTCCGGCGCGGATACCTCGGCACCCGCCGACGGGGATTGCGTCTGCGGGAACACGTGCGCGAAGGCGGCGGACGGGATCAGGATGCCGGTCGCGATGGCCGCTATGCCGCAGCGTCGACGAAGATCATCGAACACAGTCATGGCTAATCTCCCTTGCCGAACAGCGGTTTGCCGACGGAGTTGGGCAGCACGTCATCCAGGTAAAGATGGGCTTGCAACAGGACACCCACACCTTTGCCGCTTGCATGATTGACCGGTATCACCGCCTCGGCGCCCAACTGGCCCCAACGGTTGAGCCAGATTATGCCTGGATTGATGCTCCCGGTCGTATGCCCCGAACAGGGGCCGCCGGTACAGGTATTCATCGGGAATTCGACGACCGGAATCAGGTTGCTGAAGGGCGCCTTGAGTCCCACGTCCTGTACGAAATTCTGCAGATACGGCAGGCTGTATTGCACCGTCACGCCCCAGTTCAGGGAGTCGGGGTCGGAAGCGTTCATCGTCAAACGCGGGCCGACAACGCCGGTGATCGCAAACGGTCGCAGATATTTCAGGCCGTCCGGCAGGTCGCCGAATCCCTTGCCGACATAAAGCGTCGGCGTGATCGCAGAATGAGGATTGGCGATCGCGGTCGAGCCTGTGCCGCCCAGCTCGGCAACAACACCGGCGGACGCCATGAACTCATGTGCTTCGTTGACGTAGAAGCGATATTTGGCGCCGACCGCGAAGTTGTCGAAACCGCGGGCCGAGCCGCCATTCGGCGCGTTCACGTTCACATAGGTCCCCGTCACAGACAGCGCGAAACTGGGCGTGATCAGCTTGTCCCATTCGAGCGTCGTCGTATTGGTGTTCTGGGTGTCTCCGTCGCCCGTGTCAGATTTGACGTGCCCGAATCCCAGATTGATTTCGTCTCCAACGCCGGGGTCGTCGACCGCCATCGTCGCCGGGAAAACGCGGTTGCCTGCAATAGCGTGCGCAGTTGCAGGTGGGGGAAAAAGAAGCGTTGCTGCTGCAGTTGCAGGAACAACTAAAGCCACGAGCGTCGGCATACCGGCGCGTGCTCGAGTAGGGCGCATGGTTCATCCTTCGTGAATGGTCGCGATTGTGCGATCGCGGGTCTGTCAGAAGACGCGCGACGGCGCGGCGATGCAATAACACGTGCATCGCCGCCTTGCTGACTCAGTCAGGATGAAAATGGGGGCGCTCGCGGCTGCGCAGCGGTGAAGGGGAAAACGCGGCGGATCGACTGAAACAGGGGAGCTGCCGTGGGCTGAACGGCCCAATCGGTCTGCGCAAACTCCACGGTCCCGCTCGGTAGCACGGGCAAGTGAGCAAGCAGCCCGCAATACGCGCACGCCTGCGAATGGGCCGCCTTTTCGGGGGACGACGACTCGTCGGAACCAGCATTTTGCGCGGAGCACAAAGCGCCCGGGAACGCCTCAAAACGTTCGTCGGCCGCGAGGGTATGCGAAACCGTTGGCGCGAGCGTTGCCATCAGGATTGCAAGCAATCCTAGAATGCTGCCGATCTTGCGGTGGAAAAGGCTACGCATGGCAGTGACGGAGTGACGGACGGGCTCGAGCTTGTGGCGAATTATGTCACGCGTCTTTGACGAATCCGATGGGGAGATGCCCTACGAAAGGGTAGGAGCAGCAGGGCATTTCTTTTCGTTGAGGCGAATAGCGAAGTCGAGGAAGAACTGGATACGCTGCCTGATTGCAGCGCTCGTACGCGAATCTTGTTCCGCGTCCGGTGTCGAAACTTTCATGCAGTCGTGATGCACGGAGCCCGATATGACATCCCGTCGATCGAAAACAATCAACCCCGCGTCGCGTCGGGCCGGTGGCACATGCACCGCGCTGGTATGCGCGGCACTCATGCTGGGTGCCTGCATGCAACCGTGGCAGGGTTTCCATGCGGGCGAACCGCAAGCCAGTGTCATCGCCAGGCTCGGGCCGCCGCGCGAGGTCTACAACTTGCCGGATGGTTCGAAGCGGCTGATGTGGCCGACGCAGCCCATGGGTGAAGTCACCACGGCTGCGGACATCGATGCGACGGGCAAGGTGATCAGCGTGCGGCAAGTCCTGCAGCCGAGCGAGTTCTACCGCGCGGAGCCTGGCAAGTGGACGAACCAGGACGTGCTCGTCAACTTTGGCCGGCCGGAGGAAACCGCTTACTTTCCGTTGATGAAGCGCGAAGTGTGGAGTTATCGTTACCTGGAAGACAACGTGTGGTACCTGCTGTTCCACTTCTATTTCGACGACGCCGGCGTGCTGCGCTCAACCCAGAAGAGTCCTGACCCGCTCCACGAACACAGTGACAACGACCGGCCGTTCTGACTGTTCTGATGAATGTGTCAGCAGTGACAGATCGGTGCGACACAACTGGGCCCGCGTCGGCGCGGACTACACAAAAGGATCTGCACAAAGCGCCTGAAACGTTTGAAGCGTTTGAAGCGTGAAAATACGTAAAGCTATCCTCGATATGTGCGACGCAAGCAAATTAAGAATCAGGTCGACCTATCGCTTGAGTCTCAAATGCGTTGAATGTTTTCCACGACAAAGTCGATGAACGTTCTCGCGCGCTGTGATAGGAAGCGTGTTTGCGGATAGACGACGTTCACTGGCAGAGGAATAGGAAAATACTCTGGTAGTAGCGATTCAAGCCTGCCGTCCTGTATATCTTCGCTTGCCTTCCACTCCGGGACGAGCGATACCCCCATATGTGCGAGCGTCGCATCGTAGATGGCATCCAGATCATTGACGCGGATCGCACCAGAGATATCGACCGCCTGACGACCGTGTTCAGATTCGAATTCCCAACGGCTCCAGCGCTGGGTACCTGCGTACGCGATGCAACTGTGGTCGACGAGATCGATTGGTAATTCCGGCCGACCGCGATTGGCGAGGTAGTCAGGCGTGGCAACCAGTCGCTGCTGGGCCATCCCGAGTGGCCGTGTGACCAGAGTACTCGACGGAAGCTCGCCGATGCGGATCGCCAACTCCATCCCTTCCTCTACGAGATCCAGCATGTTGTCGGCGAAGACCATTTCGAGCACCAGCCGTGGATGACGTTTAAGCAACTGCGGTAACAGCGGCATGATTACCTTGCGTCCAAATGAACCGGGCATCGTCAAGCGCAGCGTTCCGCCGATGCCATCGGCGGGCATTCCATGGACGTCGGATTTCACTACGTCCACAGCATCCAGAAGTTGCCGTACATGCGGGTACAACTGCAACGCCTCGCCTGTCGGGCTTAACTTGCGCGTCGTGCGCCGGAACAACTGGATGCCCAGCGTCGCCTCCAGCGCGGCTATCTGCTTGCTCACTGCGGACTGGGAGATACCCTGATCGCGACCCACGGCTGAGAAGCTGCCCATTTCGATAGTGCGCAGGAAAGCCTGCAGATTCTGGAGGTTATCCATCAAGCCACCTCAATTCAGTCCATTCCGGAATTTATCTTATACCACTTACCCTGGTTTTCGAGTGAATAGGGAGGGTCTATATTGAATTCCAATACAACCGTGACACAACAGGAGACAAACCGTGGCAGAGAAGAAAATCGGCATCATCGGCGCCGGCACCGCAGGCTTGCATTTGGGTCTTTATCTTCGGCAGCATGACGTGGACGTAACCATCTTCACGGACCGGAAGCCCGAAGAGTACGCCGGGATGCGACTTCTCAATACAGTTGCTCACCATGCAGTAACGGTCCAGCGCGAGACGGCCCTCGGAGTCAATCACTGGCCCGATGACGGTTACTTCGGGCACTACTACTACATTGGCGGTCCCCAGCCGTTGCGCTTCTATGGCGATCTCAAGGCGCCCAGCCGTGCGGTGGACTATCGCATCTATCAGCCGACGCTGATGGAAGACTTCCTCGAACGAGGAGGCAAGATCGAATACCGCACGCTTGACGCAGCGGATGTACCCAAGCTTGCCGCCGCCTTCGATCTGCTGGTCGTTTGCACAGGAAAAGGACCACTGGGACAGATGTACCAGCATCGACCGGAGCTGTCGCCGTTCGATCGGCCGCAGCGGATGCTCTGCGCTGGCATCTTCAAAGGCATTGCCGAATCGCCTGTCCGTGCGGTGACCATGTCCTTCTCGCCCGGTCACGGAGAAATGATCGAGATTCCGACGGTGTCGTTTGGCGGGATGGCAACAGCGTTGGTGATTGAGAACATTCCCGGTGGCGATATGGAGATCGTTGCCAAGCAGAAATACGACGAAGATCCACGTGCGTTCATCGGGATGCTTCTCCAGAAGCTCCGCATCCACCACCCGAGCGTCGCCGAGCGGATCGACGAAAAGGAATTCGATCTGGCGAGCAGCCCGCTCGATATCCTGCAGGGCGGCGTTACGCCGACTGTGAGAACCACGCACATGGCGCTAGGTGACGGCAAGATGGCTCTCGCGCTGGGTGACGTTCATGCCACTGTCGACCCAGTGCTTGGCCAAGGTGCCAACATGGCTTCGCACGCGGCATGGATCGTCGCTGAAGAGATCGTTCGCCAGGACGTGTTTGACGAGCGTTTCTGCGAGCACGTCAACATGCGACGCCAGGATCGCGTGTTGTGCGCGACCCGGTGGACCAACTTCATGCTCACAAACCTCCGTCTCCTCCCGGCGGAGTTGCAGCAATTCATCTTCAACCTGTACCAGCATCGCGAGCTCGCAGACGAATTCACCGACAATTTCAACTACCCAGAACGCCAGTGGGACTGTTTTTCCAGTCCGCAGCGGATGGCCGCGTGGTGCGAAAGGTTGAAATCCGCAGCTCGGGAAACGCACTCAGCCGCCGTCGCAGCATAGGGACGCCTTCTACGGCAGAGGCATAGGCACACCCGCCATCCGCCCAGTGGCGATTCTGTTCGTCAGAATGGGATCTATGACATGTAGGAATGCAAATGAATATAGTGGAAGATAAAGTTGCACCGGCGGACCTTGAGGCGAGAACGCGATTCCGCAAGGCGGTGTCCCTGTTCGCCACCGGCATCGCCGTGGTGACTGTTGAGGACAAGCAGGTGGGCAGCGTTCATGGGATGACGATCAACAGCTTTACGTCTATAAGCCTTGATCCGCCGACGGTGATGATCTCGCTAAAGCCGGGGCGCACTCACCGCCTTATATCCGAGCACGGACGTTTTGGCGTGAGCATTCTTCACGCCGACCAGGAAACCTGCTCGGCGCGGTTCAGCGGCCGTCCGGGCGCGGATCTTACGCCGGAATATGCGGTCCACGTTCAAGTGCCGGTTCTTCGTTCAAGTCTCGCCTGGTTCGACTGTGAAGTGATTGAGCGGGTCGAGGTGCATGACCATACGCTGTTTATCGCGAGCGTGGTTGCTTGCGAGGGAGTGGACGGCTCACCGCTCGTGTTCTTTGCGAGTCGATATCACAAGCAGAAGTTCTGGATATAGCGCTCAGCACGGTGCACCTTACCGATTCACTAAAAATTAAGTATACGGAGACAGGCATGGACAAGTCGCGGCAGCAGAAAATGGCAGGGCATGGTGTGCTGATGATCTTCTGCACGCTTCTATTTGGCTTGGGGCTTTGGATGCGGTTGCTGGGCGGCTTCGAGCTCTTTCCGGGGTACATCCTGCATTTCAACGTACCGGGCACCCCGGAAGGGTGGGCCCGCGCACACATCGGCCCCGCACTGAACGGGATGATGGTCATTGCGGTCGCATTCGTCTTGCCGGCTCTCGAGTTTTCCGAGAAGGCCAGTGCCCTGCTCGGATGGATCATCGTCGGCGATGGATGGTCTAACGTCGTCTTTTATTTCTTTGCAAATCTGGCGTCGAACCGTGGACTGTCGTTTGGAGGTAACCGCTTCGGGCCCGGTGACATCTTCGGCGTGATCGCTCTCGCTCCAGCGTATCTTTTCGGCGTACTAGCAATGGCGGCATTGTTCATCATTGGTTGGCGTGCCGTTCGCCCTTCGCGGACGATTAAACAGATTAAGGACGCTCACGCCTGATCGCGCGGCCGCCGATTCCTCGCCGGAGCGAGTTGCTTCTTCGTCGCGGAACAAAGCTCGTCCGCAAGGCACGCTGTCGTCCTGCCTCGATCAGGTCGCCTTTACAAGTTAAGTCTTCTCATGCGCGGCATCGCTCGCGGCGTGCCGGTGCGCTTATTTGTCGCCATCTTTACTCATAGGACATTTCGATGGATATCTCAGTCACCCTCGCGCCACAAGAACAAAATGCGAACCTGCGCACGCATATGCTGATCGCCGGTGAGTGGCAAGAAGCGCAGTCGGGGAAAACGATCGCAGTGTTCGATCCGGCGACGGGCCGTGAAATCGCGTCTGTTCCTGATGCCGACGCGGCTGACGTCGACCGCGCGGTCCTGTGCGCGGCCGCGACATTCCGATCGACCGCGTGGCGGACGATGTTGCCGGCCGCACGCGAGCGAATTCTGCTGCGACTTGCAGACCTTATCGAGGCTAACGGCGAGGAACTCGCGCATCTTGAAACGCGCAACAACGGGAAACTGCTCGCTTACTCGCGAATGTTCGAAGTGGGTGGAAGTGCGCAATGGCTTCGCTACATGGCGGGTTGGGCGACGAAGATTGCCGGTTCGACACTTGACCTCTCGTTACCTCTTCCGCCGGGTGTTCGCTCCTCCGCTTCGACCCGGCGAATTCCCGTGGGCGTCGTCGGGGCGATCATCCCATGGAATTTTCCGTTGCTGATGGCGATCTGGAAGATTGCGCCCGCTCTCGCTTGCGGCAATACCGTGGTGCTCAAACCTGCCGAAGAGACTCCGCTTACCGCCTTGCGGCTCGCAGAACTTGCCCTTGAAGCCGGGTTGCCGCCGGGCGCGCTCAATGTAGTGACGGGCCGCGGCGAGACGGCGGGTGCGGCTCTGGTTGCGCATCCGGCCGTGAACAAGATCGCCTTCACGGGTTCGACGGAGGTCGGCCGGCTGATTGGTTCAACGTGCGGGAAAAACCTCAAACCCGTTTCTCTCGAGCTCGGCGGCAAGAGTCCTGTCGTCGTCCTTGAAGATTGCGATCCGGCCGTAGCCGCGCGGGGTGCCGCAAGTGCGATCTTCTTCAACCACGGCCAGGTCTGCACCTCCGGGTCGCGTCTCTACGTTCATCAGCACATTTATGACGAGGTGTTGGGGCAACTCTCGGCGATCGCCGACAACATTGTGATCGGCGGCGGTCTGGACGAGTGCGCGCAGATGGGGCCCATGGTCTCCCGACACCATCAGCGGCGCGTGAAGTCCCTGATCGAGTCGGGGATCGCGGACGGCGCCGAGCTGCTTTGCGGCAACGGACCAACGCCTTCGGATGGCTACTTCGTTAGGCCGACTGTCTTCGCCAACCATGACAATCTCCCGATTCGACTCCTCAAGGAAGAGGTGTTCGGCCCTGTCCTGGTGGCGATGCCTTTCTCTGATCTTGCCGAAGTAGTAGCACACGCCAACGACTCGGCGTACGGGCTCGGCGCAAGTGTCTGGACAACTGATCTATCGGCAGCCCTTTCGATGACCGACTCGATCGAGGCCGGAACCGTCTGGGTCAACACGCACAACATGGTCGATCCGAATCTGCCGTTCGGCGGGTTCAAGAGTTCGGGCATTGGTCGCGAACATGGCGCTGCCGCCATCGACGCTTACACAAGCACAAAGTCAGTCTGCATTGCCTACTAAGGTAGGGAGGGGCGGACTGATGATAACTGGCCGACTGGGGCGGCTTCGCATGATTTTCCTGCACTGATTTCCCCGTAGCGGTACGAGAAATTTCAAAAAACCAGGAGACGGAAGGTGAGTACTACGAAATTGAAGTTGGCAGGACGAAAATCGGTCTGTAGTTTAGCGGCGTTCGGGTTGTTCTCGGCCGTTGCCCACGCGCAAAATATGCCGACGATGGAGGATGGCGGCCGCTGGTGGGTTCGAGCAGGTGCCGCATGGATCGCTTTTAATGCGAACGCGGATTTGACAGCCGGTGGACAGCCGGTACCAGGTGGAAACGCGGATGTAAAGAACAACGCGGCCTTTCTGGCGGAATTCGGTTATCGATTCACGCCAGGCCTTTCCTTAGGTCTTACCGTCGGCGTTCCGCCGACAACCACGTTGACGGGTACGGGATCCGTTGCAAGTGTCGGGACGATCGGGAAAGTGAAGTACGCGCCCGCCGCACTGACGCTTCAGTACCAGTTCCAGGCTCTGGCCCGTTACAACGTCTATCCGTACATTGGCGCTGGTGTAACGTTTATGAAAATCTTCGATACAACGGACGGTTCCGTTACCCACTTCCAGGCACGGAATGCCTGGGGCGGGTTGGCGCAGATCGGGTTGGAGTACCGCATAACGAAACACTTTGGCGTCTTTGTGGACGTCAAAAAATTCATCGTGCGTACGAGTGCGACCGGGAATCTGGGCCCTGCGCCTGTTCATGCCGCGGTACGTCTTGATCCGCTCGTTACGACAGCCGGCATAGCGTTTCGCTTCTAGAGGTCGAAGCGGCACCTAGCCAAGCAGCAGGCGCTCTACGAACGCCCGACGCTCAGCCTTCTGCGCCTGCGTGCCCTGATCCTCCAGGATGGATTCTGCCAGTTCGTAACTATAAAGCGCAAAGGCCCGCGAGCGGGCTTCCGCGATCCCGAATCCAAGTGCGCTGAAGCATTGTGCAATGTACGAGAGGCGCTTTGCGTCGACCTCGTTTACGATGCTGCGCGCCATTTCATCCCGTCGTCCCCACGCACGAATCGCGAGTTCGATCGACGCGGCTTCCTTCGCAGCGTCACCCCGGAATGGCAGTGTGAGCAGATCCCGGATCAGTTCGCGCGCCGACAGGTTCCGGCTCTCGAACCGGAGAATGATCTGCTCGGTCGCGGCATCACGCCACGACGTCAAGATGCGGCGCAGCAGATCTTCCCGATCCTTGAAGTGCCAATAGAAGCTGCCTTTCGTCACTCCCATTTCCTTCGCAAGCGATTCGACACCCACGGCGTCGATGCTGCGATTGACCAGCACTTTCGTGGCGGCGGCAATCCAGTCCTCAGGTCCAAATTGGGTTCGCCCGGTTTTCTCAACACGCGCTCGCGGCATCTCTGGCATCCCTGCCTATAGGTAGGCTTGCATTTTACCTCGTGATGACATACGAGTGCGTATCTATGACGCGAATCTATATTCACCCGATGATTTAAGTCAAAAATTTGCGTATTAATGCAGCGTAAACCCCAACAACTTTCGAATTGACGACCTGCATAAGTCTTCTTAACATACGCATACGTATGGAACAGGAGGTGGTGATGACGGATCAGGCAGGCGTTGGCAAACAGTTGGTCGCTGCGGACCACAAAACCAACTATTTCGATCAAGGGAAAGGCCAGCCGGTCTTTCTTCTTCACGGCTCAGGCCCGGGTGTGTCGGGCTGGTCAAACTGGAAGGGAGTGATGGGCGACCTCGCGGAGTCGTTCCGTGTCGTCGTGCCGGACATCGCCGGCTTCGGATTTACCGAGTTCAAGGACGGTAACCAGTACGACATCAAGCTGTGGGTCCGGCACTTGACCGGCATCATGGACGCGCTCGGCATCGAGAAAGCGTCGTTCGTCGGCAATTCGTTCGGTGGCGCGATCTCCTTGGGTCTCGCTGTTTTCGATCCGTCGCGGGTTGAGCGGCTCGTACTGCTCGGCACGCCCGCCGGTGAATTCGAGCAGACAGAAGGGCTGCGCTCAGCATGGGAGTACGAGCCGTCGCTCGAGAACATGGAAAAAACGATGCGTCTGTTTCCGTACGACCAGTCGATCATCACCGGGCAGATGATCCGGGACCGGTACGAGGCGAGCGCGCGTCCGGGCGCCCAGGATGCGCTGCGCAAGCTCATTCCGCGGCCAAATCCAGATGGGCCGACGATCGTGAAGGGCTTTCCGGAGCATGTCGTCACGAAGGTACAAGCTCCGACGCTCGTGCTGCATGGCCGCGAGGATCGGGTCGTGCCGCCCGCGTGTGGCCAGCTCCTCGCCCGCGCCATCCCGCGTGCAGATCTGCATCTGTTCGGTCGATGCGGTCACTGGGTCCAGACGGAACGTCGCGCGGACTTCCTTCATCTCGTCCGCCATTTCCTGGCTTGACACCATGAGTCGACATGTTCTTGAGCGTGTTCTGCATCAGCTCAGCGTCGATCGCTCAGCGAAGCAGCGCTTCAGCGACGACGCGGCGTCGTATCTGGCTCGGTTCGCCCTAACCGATGTCGAATGCGACATGGTTTTGACGTTCGATGTTGCGGGTTTGCAGAAGGCAGGAGTGAATCCGATGCTGACTATGGGCTTCTGGCAGGAACTGTCGCCTTCGCGGGATATGCGGGCCTACATGGAACAGCTTCGCCCAGTTGTAGACGGGGAAGCAGTGCACGTGGCAGCTCTCAAGCAATAGAAATCAGAGTGAAACCGAAAATGGGAAAAGTAGTTGGAGGGTTTCTCGTCCCTCACGATCCGGTCATGTTCGTCGCGCCGGACGCGCCGCCCCCTGCGGTCCGGCAACGCATGTGGGGTGCCTTCCACTCCTGCGCGGAGCGGCTCGCGGCGTTGCGGCCGACCAGTGTCGTCATCGTCGGTGCCGACCACTACATGCTGTTCGGCACGCACTGCCTGCCGAGCTTCCTGATCGGCACCGGCGATGTCGACGGCCCTCTCGATGCGCTGCCGGGTCTTAAGCGCGCTGTCATCCCGGATAGTGCGGACCTTGCTGCGCACATTGCCGCACATGGCCTCGAGAACGGTTTCGACTGGGCCGTGGCGCGCGCGCTGACTGTCGATCACTCCGTGGGTATCCCGAACCAGCTGATCGTGCAACCGCTTCGCGACTCTGGGGCTGAGGTCGGCACCATCCCCGTGTACCTGGCGGCCGGCGTCGATCCGTATATCCGGATTCCGCGGGCGGTCGCGCTCGGCCGCCAGATTCGCGATGCCGTCGAAGCGTACGAAGGCGATGCGCGGGTGGTCGTAATCGGCAGCGGTGGCATCAGCCACTGGGTCGGCACGGCGGAGATGGGCAAGGTAAACGAATCGTTCGATCGCGAAATCCTCGGCTATGCCGAACGGGGAGACATCGCCGCCATCAGCGGCTTATCAGATGCCTACATCCTCGACAACGGGGGGAACGGCGGCATGGAAATCCGCAACTGGGCCTGCGCGATGGGGACGCTCGAGGGCGCTCGCGGCGAGGTGATCGATTACGAGCCCGTGCCGGAGTGGGTGACGGGTCTCGGTTTTGTACAACTGCATATTGAGTCGTGAGGCGGGCGTGAACAACAAGGTATTTCTTCTCAAGCGCGAGAGCCTCGAGCCGGGTTCGGTAAGAAAGGTGGCGACGCCGACCTGCCCGCTCGCGGTCTACAACATTGAAGGCCGCTTCTATGCGACGAGCGACGTTTGCACACACGCGACCGCATCGTTGTCGGAAGGCGAAATCGTCGACGGCGACATGATCGTGTGCCCCGTGCACGACGGAATGTTCCATATCCCGACGGGACAGGCGGTGGCGTTCCCGTGCGAGGTCGATCTGCGCACCTATCGCGTAATTGAAGAGGGCGAGGACGTGTTCGCCGATCTGGATGCGGAGTCTGTGGACGCCGAGTCAGCTATCTGAGGAGTTGAAATGTCAAAGCACGAGTGTTCCGGGCAATGCGAGCGGACGCGGCGCGCGCCTGTCAGCGAACCGTTACCCTTTCTCGACCAACTGGTCGACCTCGAGAAAGGAAGCCTTTCGCGGCGCGTTTATTGGGACCAGCGCATCTACGAGCAGGAGTTGGAGAAGATTTTCGCCCGCAGCTGGCTGTTCCTTGCTCATGAATCCCAGCTTCCGAAGGCGGGCGATTATTTGACGACATACATGGCGGAAGACAATGTGATCGTCGTGCGTCAGAAGGATGGAACGATCAAGGCGTTCCTGAATACTTGTCCGCACCGAGGCAACAAGCTGAACTTCACGGATGCGGGTAACGCTCGCAGCTTCGTGTGCAATTATCACGGGTGGAGCTTCGGAATCGACGGCGCGCTCAAAGGTATGGCGGGACAGGAGCTCTTCGAGGCGAGCGGTATGGACAAATCCGAGCACGGCCTGCATCCGGTTGCGCAGGTGGCCAGCTACAAGGGGCTTGTGTTCGGCAATATGGACCCCGATGCACCATCGCTTGCCGAGTGGTTGGGCGACTTTCGTTATTACCTCGATGTCATGCTCGACATGGATGGAGAGGGCACCGAGTTCATTGGTGGGTGCGTCAAGTCTGTCATCAACTGCAACTGGAAGGTTCCCGTCGAGAATTTCATCGGGGACATCTACCACGCGCTGTGGACGCACGATTCGGCTGCGCGGGCGATGCTCGGAGGACCGGTCGCCCACGTCTACAGCGACCCCGACTCCTATCACGTGAACTTCAACGGCCATGGCTGGGAATTCAATTTAGACACCGTCGGCAATGCGGCGACCTTGGGCGACAAGGAGATCAGGAAATATCTTTACGGCATTCAGCCGAAGGTCGCTGAACGACTCGGCGTGTTCCGCTCGAAGATGATCGGCTCGATCTCGTCGGTCAGCGTGTTCCCGAATCTGTCGTTTCTGCCTGGGCAGAACACTTTCCGTGTCTGGCATCCACGCGGACCGGGAAAGATCGAGCTGCACACATGGACCATCGTCAACCGGAGCGCGCCGCAGGACATCAAGGACCGCTGGCTTAAGGGAGCAATGATGACCTTCTCGCCGTCAGGCGTGTTCGAGATGGACGACGGCGAGAACTTCGAGTTTTCGACGCGCACGAACGCGGGGTTCGTCACGCGCCAGCAGGAACTCTATATGGGACTCGGGCAGCGCTCGCGAATCGAGGACACCGAACTGCCGGGCAACGTGTACCGCAATCAGGTCAATGAAGCGAACCACAGAGCGTTCTATCAGCGCTGGCGCGACCTGTTAAGCGCCCGCAACTGGGACGAGATTGCTCAACGGGATACCCGAACCCTGCCGGAATCCAGTTTCGACTATTCAGTGTCGGAGGAGTCGGCATGAGCATGAAGATACTCGAAAAGGAAGCTGCTGAGCCAACGGGCAAGACCGTCGATCGCGACACAGCTTACAGGATCGAACAGTTTCTGTTCCAGGAAGCACGGCTGCTCGACAACGAGGCTTGGGAAGCGTGGCTCGCATTGATGGCAGACGATATTCACTACTGGATGCCGGCCATCGAAAACCGCCGTCGAGCCGATCGCCTCGGCGCCTACGCACCGGGCCGAGGTGCATATTTCGACGACAACCACCAGGACTTGTCGCGACGGGTCGCGAGATTCATGCAGCCGTCCGCCTGGGCTGAAGACCCGCCGACGCGGCATGTCCACGTGATCAGCAATGTGGAAGCGTACGTGGGCGAACAACCCGGCGAGTACCGCGTGCATTCGGCGTTCGTCAATTACCGCAGTCGCGGGGAGTCCGATAACGACCTTCTTCTCGGCCGACGCGAGGACGTGTTGCGCGAGCGTGCGGGCGGCTTCTGCATCGCACGGCGCAAGATCGTCATCACGCAGTCGCTCCTGATGTCGAAAAACCTGAATACCTTCTTCTGATCATGGGCTGGCTCAACGACGACGTAGCACTCATTACCGGCGCGAATTCGGGCATCGGTCTGGCTGTCCTTCGCCGCTTCCTCCAGGAAGGCATGCGCGGCGCCGGTGTCCTCATCCGCGACGGAAAACGCGCCGATGCGTTGCGCGAGGAGTTCGGCGAGAGGATTGTCATCACGGTAGGCGATGTCCGTTCGCCCGAAGCGAATCACCAGGCCGTCGAAGCAACGCTGAAAGCTTTCGGCAAACTCGACACGCTCGTCGGCAATGCGGGAGTGTGGGACCACTTTGCCTCCCTGCGCAAGCTGGACGGCGCCACGGCGAAATCGACCTTCGAAGAGGTTTTCGGCGTCAACGTGCTCGGCTATCTGCTGGCGGCGCAAGCCGCCGCACCGGCCTTGCGGGAGACGCGGGGCAGCATGATCTTCACGCTCTCCAATGCCAGCTTCTATGCCGGCGGTGGCGGCCCCGTCTATGTCGCCTCCAAGCACGCATGCGTCGGACTGATTCGGCAGCTTGCGTACGAACTTGCGCCCGACGTTCGTGTGAACGGGGTGGCGCCAGGCGGCACCGTGACGCCGCTCAAAGGCCCGGCGTCGCTTGGCAAACAGTCAGAGCGGCTTTCGGACATTCCCGGCTTCGCTGAAGCGGTGGCAGACGCCGTTCCTCTCGGGTTTATCGCGCAACCCGAGGACCACACGGGCCATTACGTGCTGCTCGCTTCGCGGACCAACTCGCCAGCCACCACCGCAGCTGTCCTGCAAAGCGACGGTGGTTGGGAGGTGCGCGGGCGCCCGCGGCGCAAAGCCTGACAACAACGTTCCACATGACTGAAACGATGAACTTACGAGATACACCGGACGCGTTGCGTTCGCTCTTTCAAAGCATCCGGCTACCGGTGATGGCCGCGCCGATGTTCCTTGTGTCCAGCCCCGCGCTGGTCAATGCCACGTCGCGGGCCGGCCTTCTCGGCACGTACGCCGCGCCGAACGCACGAAACATCGACGCACTCGACGATGCGCTCAGGGCGATCGCGCTGACCGCGGAGGCGGACGGCGGTGTGCCATGGGCACTCAACATGATCGTTCACAGCAGCTACGACCGTTTCGACGCAGAACTGACACTGGTGAGGAAATACCAGCCGACGGTGGTGTCGACCGCGTTGGGCAGCCCGCGGCGCGTGCTCGAGGCGGTGCATGGCTACGGTGGCTTCGTGTTGGCCGACGTCATCAACGTCGAGCTGGCGCGCAAGGCGGTAGAAGCGGGCGTGGACGGGCTCATCCTCGTGACGTCCGGCGCGGGCGGCCACACAGGGACCTACCATCCCTTCGCGTTCGTGAAGGAAGTGCGCAAATTCTGGCGTGGCCCGCTCGGTCTGGCAGGCGCGATCATGAGTGGTCCCGATATCCGTGCCGCGCAGCTCATCGGTGCCGACTTCGTGGTGATGGGCACGCGCTTCATCGCAACGCCCGAGAGCGCTGCGCAGCCTGAATATCGCGCGCTGCTGGTGGAAGGCTCCATGGAAGACCTCGTTCTTTCGAAAGCAGTGTCGGGCGTGCAGGCCAACTGGCTGCGTTCGACGCTGGACAGGGCTGGTCTATCCGAGGCGCAGTTGAAGGAGGACAAGAAGATTGATTTCTCCGGCGATATCAGCACGGCTCCCAAGGCATGGAAAGACGTCTGGTCAGCTGGGCACGGGATCGGCGCGATCGAGTCGATCGAACCGGTCGCCTGCGTGGTCGACGCGCTGGTCGAGGAATATCGCTCGTGCCTCGCAGAGGAGCGCGCGTCGCTGGATGTGCTCGAAGTGCAATACAGAGCACAGACGAGACCGACGGTCCTCACCGACATCTGAGTACGCAACGCAAAACAGACTAAGCAATTGGAGACTGCTATGACACGGGCAAACATATTGAAGGCGGCAGAGGCGCTGCGAAACGCGCGCGCCGAGCGTCGCACAATCGCGCGGGTTTCGCAAACCTACGGCATTGAAGGTTTGGAGGCCGCGTACGCCGTTGCGGAGGTCAACACGGAACAGGCCGTCGCCGCGGGACGGCGGATTTCCGGCAAGAAGATCGGCCTTACGTCGAAGGCGGTTCAGCAGCAACTGGGCGTCGACCAGCCCGACTTCGGTGTGCTGTTCAGCGATATGGAGTTTCTTACCGGCGACGTCGTGGCCGGCGAGAATCTCGTGCAACCCAAAGCGGAGGGCGAGGTTGCGTTTGTGATGGGACGGGACCTCGATTGCGAGGACATCACATGGGGGCGCTTTCTTAACGGAGTCGAATACGCATTGCCGGCCATTGAAATTGTCGATAGCGTCATCACCGACTGGAAGATTACGCTCGTCGACACCGTGGCCGACAACGCCTCCTGCGGGCTCTACGTACTTGGGAACACACCTCGCCGGATCACGGATGTCGATCTTGTTGCGTGCCAGATGGAATTCCAGCGCAACGAAAGCGCTGCATCCGAAGGAAGTGGTGCGGCCTGCCTGGGCAATCCTCTGTACGCCGCCTTGTGGCTCGCCAGAACACTGGCAAAAGTGGGGCAGCCTCTGCGTGCGGGGGACGTCGTGCTGTCCGGCGCGCTTGGACCCATGGTGCAGATCCGTGCCGGCGACAGTCTTGACCTGCAGATAGCGGGCCTGGGATGCGTCACCTGCCATATCGGATGACATTCCCGCGAAACAATAAAGGAGACAACGGATGAACGGTTTTTATGGTGGGTCTACGTCGCCAGCAGGCGTTAAGTTATGCGAACTGTCAGATGATTGAGCGGACCATGAACGAAATCTCATTCCGCTCGCCACTCACGTTGCCCGGCGCACTGGCAAGACCCTCGATTGTTCGTGAGCAACGCGAGGATGACAGCTTTGTGCTGCGCTCTGCTGTCGAACTTCGTCCTTACGATCGTTGCATCGGAGAATGGCTGCTCCACTGGGCGAGTCGCACGCCCGACGCCGTGCTATTCGCAGAATGTGTCGCGTCGCGAGATCCTTGCGAATGGCACACTGTTACCTATGCCGAGGCGCTCGAGCAGGTGAGGCGTATCGGGCAGGCCCTGATCAATCTGCAGTTGGATCGCAACCAGCCGGTCGTTGCCCTGTCGGATAACAGCGTGAATCTCGCGCTGCTCAGTCTCGGTGTGATGCACATCGGCGGCGCGATGACAGTCGTGTCGTCCGCCTACTCGCGCGCTGCGAACGATCGTAGCAAGCTCTACGCGATGCTCGACCAGATCGCTCCATCCTTGATCTATGCGGAGGATGCTGCGCTCTACGCCGGCGTCATCGACGGTTACGCACGGCGGGTGCCTGTCGTGTACAGCGCTAACGCGCCGCGCAACGGCATCCGCTTCGACGATCTGACCGCCGCACCAGCGACACCGGAGGTCGATGCCGCGTTTACTTCGATTACACGCGACACGCCTGCCCGGATGTTGCTGACGTCCGGCTCGACAGGCTCGCCGAAGCTGGTCGTGAATACACACGGCATGCTCTGCGCTAACCAGCAAATGATTGCCCAATGCTGGCCGTTCGTCGATCGCCACCGTCCCGTGATACTCGACTGGCTTCCCTGGAGCCACACGTTCGGCACGAGTCACAATTTCAACCTTGTACTTCGGAACGGCGGGGCGCTCTACATCGACGATGGGCGACCCATGCCCGGGAAAATCGAACGGACCGTGGAAAACATCAAAGCCGTTCGTCCCACGATGTATTTCAACGTGCCGAAAGGGTATGACGCGCTGCTTCCGGTTCTCGAAGCCGACGTGAGCGCGGCGCGTTCGCTCTTCGGCCGGCTCGAGATTCTGTTCTTTGCGGGCGCCGCACTTGCGCAGAAAACTTCGGACCGGTTGAAGGCCGCTGCCGCCGTGGTCCGGGACGAGCCGCTTTTCCTGACCACTGAATGGGGTTCAACGGAAACATCGCCGGTTGTCACAAGTGCTCACTTCGAGACGGAAGACGCAAAAAATATCGGCGTGCCAGCGCCCGGCATTGAGCTCAAGTTTGTACCGACACATGGAAAGTTCGAAATGCGCGTGCGCGGTCCGTCGGTGTTCCGTGAGTACCGAGGCGATCCGGAAAAGACCCACGCGGCGTTCGACGAAGAAGGGTTCTATCTGATCGGCGACGCTGGACGCCTTGTGAATCCGGACGATCCTGATCAGGGAATCATTTTCGATGGCCGGGTGGCGGAGGACTTCAAGCTGACGACTGGCACCTGGGTTTCGGTGGGGCCACTCCGACTACGGGTGTTGTCAGGCCTCGCACCGTACGCGCTCGATGTCGTCGTGGCCGGTCACGACCGCGATGAAGTCGGCATTCTGGTGTTCCCGTCGCCAGCGTTACGAGCACTGGCGAAAGACGTGGACAACGCATTCACGGGCGATGAACTGGTTCGTTGCGCAAGCGTTCGGGCGACGCTTCAGGCACTGCTGGTCGAACTGTGTGCCGGAGTCGGCTCGTCCCAGAGACCCAACCGTGCATTGATCCTGTCCTCGCCACCTTCGATCGAACTCGGTGAAATCACCGACAAGGGTTACATCAATCAGCGAACAGTGCTTGCGCTTCGGGCATCCGAAGTGCAGCGGCTTTTCAGTAACGACGACGCGGTCATTTACGCGCGCTGACACTCCGAACTCCAGAGGAAATCGATGAGCAAAAAACTCAAGGCGGCCATTGTCGGTTCCGGCAACATCGGGACCGACCTGATGATCAAGGTCCTGCGGCACGGCGTGCATATCGAAATGGGGGCGATGGTCGGAATCGACCCGGCGTCCGACGGACTCGCGCGCGCACAGCGTTTGGGCGTTCCAGTCTGCTCGTCGGGCGTGGCCGGACTTGTCGACCAGCCCGAGTTCGCTGATATCGACATCGTCTTCGACGCGACGTCGGCCAACGCGCATATCGCCAATGATCGTCTGCTTCGCGAACGAAAGCCCGACATCCTGACGGTCGATCTGACGCCGGCCGCCATCGGGCCGTACTGCGTCCCGGTGGTCAATCTCGAGCAGAACCTCGCCGCGCGCAACGTCAACATGGTGACGTGTGGGGGGCAGGCGACGATTCCTATCGTGGCCGCCATCGCATCGACTACCGAGGTGGCCTATGCGGAAATCGTCGCATCGATCTCCAGCCGCTCCGCGGGCCCGGGTACGCGGGCCAATATCGATGAGTTCACCGAGACGACGACAAGGGCGCTGGAAGTGGTTGGCGGCGCGCACAAGGGCAAGGCGATCATCATCCTGAACCCGGCCGAGCCGCCTCTGCTGATGCGCGACACCGTCTACACGTTTTCAGCCGAGGGCGACGAGGCGCAAATCGAAGGCGCGATCGAGGACATGGTTGAGCGGGTCAAGCGCTACGTCCCGGGATACCGCCTGAAGCAGCGAGTGCAGTTCGAACGCTTCCCTGCGGAACATGCCCTCAACGTTCCAGGGATCGGCGCAATGGCTGGGTTAAAGACCACGGTATTTCTCGAAGTGGAGGGCGCCGCGCACTATCTGCCTGCTTACGCAGGCAACCTGGACATCATGACTTCGGCTGCGCTGGCGACCGGGGAGCGGCTCGCTGAGCGCCGCCTTGCCGCCACGCATGCCGCTCTCGCCTGACCCCCGTGAAGCCCACCAGACAGTCAACACCATGAAAGACAAACTCTACATCTCCGATGTCACGCTGCGTGACGGCTCGCACGCGATTCGCCATCAATACAGCATCGCTGACGTCAAGCGAATCGCAGTCGCCCTTGACGCTGCGCGCGTCGACTCGATCGAAGTGGCACACGGCGACGGCCTGCAGGGATCGTCGTTCAACTATGGATTCGGCGCGCACACCGACGTGGAATGGATCTCCGCGGTGGCGGAGACGGTGACGCATGCGAAAGTTGCGACGCTGCTGATCCCCGGCATAGGCACGATTCATGACCTTCGGCAAGCCTACGATGCCGGCGCGCGCGTCGTGCGCGTTGCCACGCACTGCACGGAAGCCGACATTTCGCGGCAGCACATCGAAGCCGCCCGCGAGCTTGGCATGGATACGGTCGGCTTCCTGATGATGAGCCATATGACTACGCCATCAGAACTCGCCCGGCAGGCCAGGCTGATGGAGAGTTACGGCGCGACGTGTGTGTACGTTGTCGATTCGGGCGGCGCACTGACGATGAACGACGTGCGCGACCGGTTCCGGGCTTTCAAGGACACGCTCGACGCCTCGACCGAAACGGGTATGCATGCGCATCACAACCTCAGTCTGGGCGTGGCGAACTCAATCGTCGCCGTTGAAGAGGGTTGCGATCGCGTCGATGCAAGCCTTGCCGGCATGGGCGCCGGTGCGGGGAACGCGCCGCTCGAAGTCTTCATCGGTGCAGCCGAGCGCATGGGCTGGAAGCACGGATGCGACCTGTACACGCTGATGGATGCTGCAGACGATATCGTCCGCCCGCTTCAGGATCGGCCGGTCCGGGTCGATCGCGAGACGCTGGCGCTGGGTTACGCCGGTGTTTATTCGAGCTTCCTTCGTCACGCGGAGAAAGCCGCGGAGCAGTACGGCCTCAAGACTGTGGACATTCTGGTCGAGTTGGGCCGCCGCCGCATGGTCGGTGGCCAGGAAGACATGATCGTCGACGTGGCGCTCGACCTGAGGGAGCGTATGTCCGCATGACGGTCTATACCGCCTTCGCAACCTCACATCGTCCTCTTTTGCAAACAACGGATTCATGGTCACGCACACGATTACTTTCGCGCCCGCAGGTGTCAAGCTGGCGTGCAATGACGAAACGACACTCCTCGACGCTGCCATGGCGGCCGGTTTCTTTCCGAGGCACAGTTGCCGACGAGGCGAGTGCGGTGCGTGCGAGGCAAAGCTCGTTGCAGGTCGTGTGCGCTATCCGGAGCACATTGAGACGGCCAGAGTTGCGGAGCAGCGCTGTCTCACCTGCGTTGCATTGCCCTTGAGCGATGTCACGCTCGAAGCCGCTGAGATATCGGCTACGCCGGGACGGCCTGTCGTCAAGACCGGTGCCCGAGTCACGTCGGTGGAGCGAGCCAGCAAGGACGTTTCCGTCGTCCGGTTGCAGTTGCCTCCCGCCGCCGGCTTTCTCTTCGAGCCGGGTCAGTACCTCGATGTGGTATTGCGCGACGGCACACGGCGCAGCTATTCGATGGCCAACAAGCCGGACGCGGAAGGGAACGTAGAACTGCACATTCGCGCCATGCCTGGGGGACGGTTCTCGCAGCACGTCTACCAGAACCTGAAACCGCGAGATTTGCTGCGCGTCGAGGGGCCATTCGGAACTTTTACGTTGAGCGATTCAACCGCGCCTGTCGTACTACTGGCGTCAGGAACCGGCTATGCGCCGATCGCATCGATGATGAGATCCCATCAGTCGACGTTGGCATCACGCTGCGCCGTGCTCTATTGGGGAGGTCAGAGGCAAGAGGATCTTTATGCGTTTGCCGAAGCGCAGCGTTGGGCCGGACAATCTAGCCGCCTCAGGTTCGTGCCCGTGCTGTCCGATTCATCCGCGGACTGGGACGGACGCCGAGGTTTCGTCCATCAAGCGGTGCAGCAAGACTTCCCCGACCTGTCGGCGTGTGAAGTGTACGCCTGCGGTAAACCGCTAATGGTCGATGCCGCACGTCATTCGTTCATCGGCGAGAACGGACTCTCGCCCTCCTGTTTCTTTAGCGACGCATTTATCGCAGCACCTGCGGCGACATCGCCCGTGACGTGAAGCCGCGCGTGGCGACGCGCCAAGTGCGTCAGGTCGCCCGGGCATGTATTGCCCGCTGGCAGGTCGGCGTTCGGCCGGGCCACGACCCGCACCGGACTATGGCGAGCAAATACAACAATGGAGACAACAATGAAAGCGAGATATTTATTCTGTGGCGGACTTTGCGCGTTTGCCGTGGGAGCCCATGCGCAAAGCAGTGTGACCTTGTACGGGATTATCGATACAGGTGTCGAATACGTGTCGCATGCGAATACGGCAGGAGACAGCGTGGTGCGCATGCCAGCCATTACCGGGGAACTGCCGTCGAGGTGGGGACTGCGCGGCACGGAAGATCTCGGCGGCGGATACAAGGCGGTGTTCACGCTCGAGAGCGGATTCAACGTCGGCAAGGGCGATAGCGGTCAGGGCGGGCGCTTCTTCGGACGTCAGAGCTGGATTGGCATTGACGGGCCGTTCGGAACAATATCGTTTGGCCGGCAATACACGATGACTTACCTTGCCGTCATCGATGCCGATGTCATCGGACCGAACATCTACGGTATGGGCTCGCTGGACGCGTATATCCCGAACGCGCGCAGCGACAACACCATTGCTTATAAGGGGAAGTTTTCGGGTCTGACGATCGGCGGAAGCTACTCGTTTGGGCGGGATTCCACGGGGACAGGCAACTCACCGGGGCAGGGCACATGCGCGGGTCAGGTTGCAGGTCATCAGACGGAGTGCCGCTCATGGTCCGCGATGATCAAATACGACGCGCCGTGGTTCGGCGCCGCAAGCTCATATGAGGAGCAGCGCGGGGGGGGCGGAGCTGCCGCCAACTTCTTTGATGGCGTCAAGCCGCTGGCGCTGACGGCGGACGGCGACAAGGACGATCGCGCCCAGCTGAATGGATACGTGAAGTTCTACGGGGCGAAGGTGGCGGGAGGCTGGGTCGGTCGTTGGGTCAGCACCGACGCCTCCGGTGGCCCGAATGTCCACTCTAACCTTTTTTATGTGAGTGCGAGCTACCTCGTCACGCCGAGCGTGATTGTTGACGGCGGCGTTTATCGGGTTGTTATAAGTGGTCAGGACGCACGCGCAACGCTCGGTGTTCTAAGAGGCACATATCTGCTCTCGAAGCGAACCGCAGTCTATCTGCAAGGCGCATACCTCGGTAACAGCAGACACGCGAGTTATTCCGTGAGCGCAGGGGGAGGTGGAACGACGCCAGCGGCGGGGCAGGGCCAGTTCGGTGCCATGGCGGGCATTCGCCAACTCTTCTGAATACGGTGGGGGCGGGTGTTAGCCGTAGTAGGTAGGCCGACGCCCGCCCGACCTCGACGACGTTCCTTTTTTAATTCTGCCGGCGTCTGTCCGCGAATGAGGGAAATCCAATGCTGCCGATCAGCCAGCAGCTTTTGCCGCGCCCGGAGTGAACGCGGCCGTTGGCACGAGCAACATCGCGCAAAGTACGCTACCGACGCCCATTAGCGCGATGACGCAACCCATCGGCCACGGTGTGCCGTCCGCGAAGAGACCGACCAGCGCCGATCCCGCAATGCCTGTGCCGTACTGGATTGCGCCGATCAGCGCCGACACGGCTCCAGCGCGCTCGGGGAAGGTGGCGAGCGCACCCGCAATCGAATTGGCCACCACCAAACCGGTTGCCGAGGCGAACGCGAAGAGTGGAATCGCGAGGCCCAGCAGCCCGCCCCAGCCAGTCCATGAGTCGAGCGCGAGCAGCAGGCCGGCGACTGCGGCGCCGAGGGTGCCCGTGCGCATCAGGTGATCGCTGCCCAGCCGCGCCACCAGCCTGGCGTTGATCTGATTCATGAGCATGATGCCGACGATCCCCGCGCCCAACAGCACGCCGTAGAACTGCGGCGATACGCGGTAGTACGTGATGTACGCGAACGGCGAACCGGCGATATAAGCAAAGGTGCCGCCATAGAAGAAGCCGCCGGCGCCTGCGTAGCCGAGCACACGGCGATGCCGGAGGAGTTCGGCGTAGGCGGCCAGCGCACGCCGCAGCGGCTCACGATTGCGGCGCTCTAGTGGCAATGTCTCGGGCAGCGCGTAGAGCGCCGCGAGCGTCGCGAATCCGAGCGCCACCAGCGTCCAGAAAATGGCGCGCCACGACGCGACATGGAGGATCAGGCCGCCTACGCTCGGCCCGAGCAGGGGCGCGATCGCCATCACCGTCATCAACGTCGACATCATCTGCGCTGCGCGATGGCCGGTGTAGAGATCACGCACCATCGCGCGGGCCAGCACGACGCTGGCGCAGGCGCCCACGGCCTGGAGGGCGCGCCAGCCGACCAGCATCGGCGCATTCGTCGATAGCGCGCAGCCGGCCGAACCGGCGACGAACAACACCAATCCGATCGCGACGGGCAGGCGGCGGCCGTAGCGATCACCGATGGGGCCCCACAGAAGCTGGCCGAGACTGAAACCGATCAGGTAACCCGAAATCGTCAGCTCGACGGCGCCGGTATTGGCGTGAAGCGCCACGGCCATCGTGGGAAGCGCGGGCAGGTACAGGTCCGTCGAAATCGACGCGAACGCCATCAGCAGGCTCAGGGTCGCCAGAATCTGCAGATTGTGTGTTTTCGCGGCTTGACGAACGGCAGAGGATCGATCGTTCATCGACATGATTCGGGAAATTTTGTTTTGCGCGCACAGCAACACGCCGGTGCCACGAGAGCCGCGCACCGGCGTGTTGCTCGCACAAGTTCTGCACCTTGCTTCAGATGGTTCGACGACCTTCGATCGGATATCCGGGATCCGTATAGCCTGGCGTTGACGCGTGGCCCGGCGGAACCAGACTGTCGACGAATTTTTCGTCGTCGGGTCCGAGTTGCAGCTTCAGCGCTTCGACGTAGCTGTCCCAATGCGCTTCCGTACGCGGACCCGCAATCGTGGCGCTGACGAACGGGTTCTTGAGTACCCAGGCCAATGCAAAGGCGATCGAAGTCGTACCGCGTGCCGCAGCGTGGACAGCAACCTTTTGCGCGATCGCCAGCGATTCCGGCCGCCATTCGGTCTGCTGGATCCGCTTGTCGCCGCGGCCTGTACGCGAGTCGGCCGGCGGCGGGGCATCCACCGGATACTTGCCGCTGAGCACGCCCCGCGCGAGCGGGCTATACGGAACGACGCCGATGCCATAGTGTGCTGCGGCGGGCAATTGCTCGACCTCCGCGGTACGGTCAACCATGTTGTACAGCGGTTCGCTGGCGACCGGCCGATCGATGCCGAGTTGATCGGCAAGACGCACGATTTCAGCGATGCGCCATCCGCGGAAGTTCGACACGCCGAAATAGCGGATCTTGCCCTGGCGGATCAGATCGCCGATGGCGCGCACGCCTTCTTCCAGCGGAGCGTCGATCAAGGCGCGATGGAAGTAGAGGATATCGATGTAGTCGGTGCCGAGACGCTTCAGGCTCGCTTCGACCGACTGAACGATCCACTTGCGCGACTGCCCCTGTTCATTCGGGCCCTGCGACGTCGGAAAGCCGAACTTCGTCGCGACGACCCAGCTGTCACGCCGATCCGCAATGGCGCGACCCACGATCTCTTCCGAACGCCCTGCGTGATAGACGTCGGCCGTATCGATGAAATTAACGCCCTGATCGAACGCCTTGTCGATGATGCGTTTCGAGGTCGCCTCGTCGGTCTCTGCGCCGAACATCATTGCACCCAGACACAACGGCGAAACCTTGAGGGCGCTACGACCCAGATATCGATAATCCATTACTTTTCTCCGTGCAGGCTGTGCCTGCGGTTCATCATTCGCGAAGCTGCCGCGCTGAATGTTGAGTCAGGTGAGATGATAGGCAGGCACTGTCTATTGATAAAGCCCACGAAACCGCATGCTGCTATGAGCCATATTCATGAATGCGCACAGGCTGGTTGGTCGCTTCGCGCCGCTCACGCACGGTGACGCAGCGCGTCGATGACGAGGACCATCGCTCGTGAAGACTCGCGACGGCTGGCGTAATAAGCGTGCAAACCCGGAAAAGTAGGGCACCAGTCTTCAAGTACCAAGACGAGGCGGCCTGCCGCAACGTGCGTCTGCACCAGATCCGCGGGGACGTACGCAAGACCGTACCCCGATAACGCCGCATCCAGCATCTGATAGGTTCCGTTGAAAGCGAGCTGACCGTCTACCCGCGCCTGCACTTCACGATTGCCTTTTTTGAGCTCCCACGCGTAGAACGCACCCAGCGTCGGCAGACGCAGATTAATGCAATTGTGCGTCGTCAGGTCATGCGGAGTCTTTGGCCGTGCCCGCTTTTCCAGATAGGCAGGCGAGCCGACGATTGCCATACGCATATCCGGCGCGATGCGGACCGCGATCATGTCTTTTGCGACCTGATCGCCGTTGCGAACACCGATGTCATAGCGGTCCGCAACGATATCGGAGAGACCATAGTCCGTGATGATTTCAACCTTGATTTCCGGATACTTGCGAAGGACCTTGGACAATCTGGGCCAAAGGATTGTCCTGGTCGCGTAGTCGGTTGCGGTGATGCGAATGGTGCCGGCGGGTTTATCCCGCAGCTCGGTCACGGCTGTCAGCTCCGCTTCGATCTCCTCGAAGCGGGGCGCGACCGTCTGGAGAAGACGTTCGCCTGCCTCGGTGGGGGAGACGCTGCGTGTGGTGCGAGTCAGAAGCCGAAGGCCGAGTCGGGTTTCGAGCGCGCGGATCGTATGGCTCAACGCGGATTGGGACACGCCCAACTGCGCGGCCGCACGGGTGAAGCTGCGCTCGCGCGCAACGGCAATGAAGGCAAGCAGATCGTTAAAGTTTTCGCGCGGCATTGATGAACCCATCTCATAGGTGTTTGCTGATTTTAGCGTCTAGTCACACGTGATCGCGATGGTTAAATTCATCTCTTGCGCGCTCTTTGACCCGTTGCTGAAAGGATCCGGTAGATGAAAATTGTCGTTGTAGCAGCGGCAGCGCTTTGCCTGGTCCTTTCTGCCTGTTCGCAAATGGAAAGGACAACAAACATGGCAAATCCGGATTCTCTTCCCGTGGCATCCACGCTTGAGGATATGCGTACGGTCTCACCTGCACTTGAACGATACTCGACAGGTGTTCTCCTGGGCGACGTTTGGAAGCGTCCTCAACTGTCCGCGCGAGACCGCAGCATCGTGACGCTCTCGGTCCTGATTGCGCGCAATCAGACGGTCGAGATGCCGTATTACCTGAAGCTGGCACTCGACAGTGGCCTCAAGCCTAGTGAGATTTCGGAGATCATGACGCATCTTGCGTTTTACTCCGGCTGGGGTAATGCCGCATCGGCTGTCGTAGCCGCGAAAGCGGTGTTCGAGAAGCGCGGAATCAAGCCTGATCAGCTTCCGTCCGCCTCGGGCGCGCTTCTTCCTGTCGACGAGGTTGCGGAGGCTCAACGCGCGGCCGCTGTCGAGCAAAACTTCGGCGCCGTGGCGCCGGGCGTCGTGCACTACACCACGGAAGTGCTCTTCCACGATCTCTGGCTGCGCCCGGGTCTCGCGCCCCGGGATCGAAGCCTGGTCACGGTCGGCGCGCTCGTCGCCACGGGGCAGGTCGCGCAATTGACCTATCACCTGAACAGGGCGATGGACAACGGCCTGACGAAGACGCAAGCCTCTGAAGCGATGACGCAGTTGGCCTTCTACGCCGGTTGGCCAAACGTCTTTTCCGCGCTGCCGGTCGTTAAGGATGTGCTGGAGAAGCGTCCCAATTAGCGAGCGCATGACGCGGCCCGATCGCCGCTATGGTGGCAACCTAACCACGTCGAAGATCAACCCCGGCACGGTCCTTTCCTCGACCATTGCATTCGACGTGGTTTCCTGGGCATTGATTGATCGTGCCTGGAGTCGACGGGCACTCAAGGCGCTCTCAAGCGGTACGTGGCGTGCGCGGAGGCTCGCAGTCCAGACCGGCTGTTCACGTTCCGCTTCAACGGCGCCGTGCGCCGGTCCGTCGCGCGGTAGACTTCCGGGAACAATCTCGCTACCGGCTATTTGAGGCGATATGGACCGAATCGACGCAATGAAAGTGTTCGTTGCAACGCTGGACGAAGGCAGTCTGGCTGGCGCGGGGCGCCGGCTTGGCCGCTCACCCGCGGCCGTGAGCCGGGCGATCGCCTTCCTCGAAGAGCATACCGGTACGGCCTTGCTCCATCGCACGACAAGGACCATCAAGCTGAGCGAAGCGGGCGAACGCTACGCGTCTGCCTGCCGACGCATCCTGACCGACCTCGAAGAAGCCGATATGCTGGTCGCGCATGAGCGCTCGGCGCCGCGCGGTCTGCTGACGATAACGGCACCGGTTGCCGCCGGCGAGGATCTGCTGCGGCCGATACTCGATGAGTTTGTCGAGCGCTTTCCAGCCGTCTCGGTACGCCTGCAACTGCTCGACCGGCCAGTCAGCCTGATCGATGAGGGAATCGACGTGGCGCTGCGCATTGCCCACCTGGCGGATTCGACGCTGATCGCGATACCTGTGGGAGAAGTTCGACGTGTCGTTGCCGCTTCCCCCCAATACCTGGCCAAACATCCCCGCATCGACGAGCCGGCCGATCTCGCTCACCATCCAATCATTTCGATGACGCATTTCGGGCTGGACTCATGGACCTTCCCGACATCGAGCGGCTCACCGATTCCTCAGGTCGTGCAGTTCACGCCGCGTTTCATCGTCAACACGATCCGGGCGGCTGTCGCCTCGACGGTTGCCGGCCACGGCGTCACGCGAATGTTCTCCTATCACATCGCCGATGAGGTGAAGGAAGGATCGCTGAAGATCGTCCTGCGCGATAGCGAGCAGGCGCCGCTGCCGGTCCATCTGCTGACGCCGCATGGACGCCTTTCGGTTCCGAAGGTGCGCGCCTTTGTGGATTTCGCCGCGCCCCGTCTGCGCCGGCACTTCAAGCAACTAGCGCTCGTTACCGATGCCGATTGAATCGCACAGCGGAAGAATGTCTTCCAGGCGGCGGCGATTCTCCCTCAGATCGATTCAATCTAGACTGGGTCCATCAAAGACGAGGTACCGACAGGTACACAGTCCAGTGGAGGCAGTATGCGATCCGCAGTCTTGAGTGAATCAGAACGGTCGACGTTCAATGTCTGGCGCGGCCCCCTTGCCGGCGCCTGCGCAAGCCTCGTAGAAATCGGGCTCGCGCTGGCTGTCGATCTGTTTGCTGCGTCGAGGACGAAATGAATCAAACCGCTCACTCTCCATTCCCGTCGGCGCTCCAGCCGGCACTGCCCGGTTATGCAGAACGCAACGAGAACTACTGGCGACGCAATCTGGCTGTCTGCGTGTTCGGTTCGTTCACCACGCTGGTCAGCCTGAGCATGCTGTTGCCGTTCCTGCCGCTCTACGTCCGCCAACTCGGTGTCGAATCCCAGTCGGCGGTCATCGAATGGTCGGGGGTCGCGTTCGGCGCGACGTTTCTCGGGACGGCCGTCACCGCGCCGCTCTGGGGACGTCTTGCCGATCGCTACGGTCGCAAGCCCATGCTCGTTCGGGCAGCGGTGGGCATGGCCGTGGTGATGTCGTTGATCGGCGTCGCCCATACGGTTCATCAACTGGTTGCGCTGCGCTTGATCGCTGGGCTGGTGGGTGGCTACGCGTCTGCCTCCACCGTCATGGTCGGTACTCAGGTGCCCCGCGACCGGGCCGGCTGGGCGTTGGGGATCCTCTCGACCGGCGCTCTCGCGGGCAATCTGATTGGGCCGTTGGTCGGCGGCCTGTTGCCGGGGTGGGTCGGGATTCGCGGCACCTTCTTCGCCGGCGGAGCGATGATCGCAGTGGCGGCCCTGCTCACGATCTTCGTCGTGAAGGAGGATTTCCATCCGGCCGACGCCAGCGATCGTGCAGCCAACGGGACCGCAGCGGCGGCTCGTCGCACGAATTATGCAGTCGTTGCGGCGCTGCTCGCGACGGCGATGATGGTGCTGCTCGCGAATATGTCGATCGAGCCGATCATCACCGTCTATATCGGGAGCATGGGCGTTCGAGCCGATCACGTGACGCGCATTGCGGGCGTGGTGATGGCGTGTTCCGCGTTAGGCAGCATGTTGACGGCGGCCCGGCTTGGAGCGCTGGCCGACCGCATCGGTAGCTGGAACGTCATCATCGGCTGTCTGGTGCTGACGGGTCTCGCGATGATTCCGCAGGCCTTCGTCGCTCAATGGTGGCAGCTGGGCGGATTGCGGATGCTGATGGGCATGACGCTCGCGGGGCTTCTCCCTGCCATCTCCAAGCTGGCCAGACATTCTGTAGATGAAAGCAGGACTGGCCAAATGCTCGGCTATCTGCAATCCGCCCAGTTCAGCGGTCAGGTCATCGGTCCTGTGATTGGTGGCCAGATCGGTGTGTATCTTGGACTGCACTCGGTGTTTTTCGTCACGGGCACCTTGCTGATCGCCTGCGCGGGCCTCGCCCAATGGGCGCGGATGCGCTAACCGGCGACGCGCTACGCTCTCAGTCTTTCCACCAGGAAGTCGACAAAGCTGCGTACGCGCGACGACAGATGACGGCCATGCGGATAGAGCAGCACGAAGGGTCGTGAACAACCGCCATACGGCGTGAGCAGCTCCTTGAGCGTGCCTTGTGCAAGGTCTTTCTCGACGACGAACCGATAGGTCTGGAAAATGCCGGCGCCATGGCGCGCCAGCGTCACCCCGGCTAGCACGTCGCCCGATGAACCGTAAGCGCCACGCGTGACGATCTCGACCGGCTCGCCATCACGCTTGAACAGCCAGGGGATGTTGCGGCCGCTACTCGGCAACTCGTACTGGATGCAGTCGTGATGGACCAGATCCTCCGGCGTTTTGAGTTTTGCGGCTTTGCGCAGATACGAGGGCGACGCCACCACTACCAGCTCCGCATCTTCGAGCGTGCGCGCGATCAGACCGGAGTCCTGCGGCGCACGACCCCGAATCGCGAGGTCGAAGCCTTCGTCCGCAAAGTCGACGTTGCGGTTGCTCAGATGCGCGTCGACAGTGACAGCGGGGTAACGTTCGCGGAAGTCTGCAAGCAGCGGTAGAACGCGGTAGTGACCATACGGCGTAGGCATGCTGATCCGCAGCACGCCAGCCGGCGTCGTCTGCTGGCCGGTCGCTTCGCGCTCTGCATCGGCAAGCTGAGTCAGCGCCAGCCGGCATTGTTCGAAGTATCGCCTGCCTTCGTCCGTCAGCCTGATCTGTCGGGTTGTCCGAACAAACAGCCGGATACCGAGGCGTTTCTCGAGACGCGCGACCGCACGGCTGACGGCGGCAGGCGTGACGCTTGCGGCAGTTGCGGCGACAGTGAAGCTTTCCGAGTCGGCCGCGAGACAGAACAGCTCGATACTGCCTAGAACGAGATCTTCAAATTGACGCTGCATAGCGGTCAAATCCTTTCCATGGAGTAGCGACTGTTTTGCTTGTCCGTCGGTTGACCGGTCACGCTCTCGAGACGAACATTGCCACAAACCTTATTTGGAGGGGAATAGATATGACGAACGAGACAGACAATCAAACGTTGCTGCGTTTGCTGGGCATCGAAAAGCCGATCATTCAGGCGCCCATGGCCGGCGTCAGTACGCCCGCACTGGCTGCCGCCGTATCCAATGCGGGTGGTCTGGGTTCATTGGGCGTTGGAGCGATGAATGCTGAAGGCGCGTGTAAGGTCATCAAGGAAACACGCGCGCTGACCGGGAAGCCCTTCAACATCAACGTTTTCTGTCATCGACCGGCGGCGGCAGACGAAGCGCTCGAGCGGCAATGGCTGAACTGGCTTGGACCGCAGTTCGAAAAATACGGGGCTACGCCGCCTGCGTCGTTGTCGGAGATCTACACCAGCTTTGTGGCGGACCCGGCGATGCTCGAGGTTTTCCTCGACGAGAAGCCGGCGATCGTCAGCTTTCATTTCGGCTTGCCGCCTGCCGAAGTTATCGCTGATCTGAAGAAGGCTGGAATCAGGTTGCTGGCCTCTGCAACCAATCTGAACGAAGCTGCGCAGGTCGCGGCGGCGGGTGTCGACGCGATCGTTGCGCAAGGTATCGAGGCCGGCGGACATCGCGGTGTGTTCGACCCGGACGCTCCCGACGATCGCCTGGGCACGTTCGCCTTGACGCGCCTGCTCGTGAAGGAATTCGATCTGCCGGTGATCGCTTCCGGCGGCATCATGGACGGCGCCGGGATCGCTGCGGCACTGGCGCTCGGCGCCCAGGCTGCTCAGCTCGGCACGGCCTTTGTCGCCTGCCCGGAAACATCGATCGACGAAGGTTACCGCCGTGCGATTCTTGGGGATTCTGCTCGGCACACCACGTTTACTGCGGCAATCTCGGGACGGATTGCGAGAAGCATGGTGAACAGGTTCACGGAACTCGGCGGCGACGTGACGGCACCGAAGCCGCCCGCTTATCCGATTGCATACGATGCCGGAAAAGCGCTTCACGCCGCAGCCAAAGCCAAGGGGGAATTTGGCTACGGCGCGCAGTGGGCAGGGCAGGCTGCTGCTCTCGCGAGGTCGTTGCCTGCGGCTGACCTGTTAGTCGAGCTGGAGAACGAGATGAAGGAGCGCATCGGGCAACTGCAGCAGTTTGGCGGCTGAGGACTTGCTTGCGCGCGTGTGTTTGGGGCGGCGGCGGAGCGCCCGGGCCATGAATGCCGGCTTCAGCCCGACAAATCTGACGGAGGAAACGGACTGTGCGAGTCCATCCAGTCATACGAATCGGTGCTGTGCGCCCACGCCCAGTTAGGGGCTGGCGCTCGCTTGCTGTCGTGCGCCTGCGAGGTCCGGTTCGACGGCCAACGCGCGTCGCCTTCAATACTCACACGGCCTTTGTCACTGTTTCCGTGGAAGCTCAAGGATTCGTACTTCATTGCGTATTCCTTTGTGTGGTGAATTGCAACGAACTGGCTACCGGGTAGGGCATCAGTCCTGGTGCAGTGACTCGCATTCCAACGACGCCGCAACCAGCTCTGCAAAAGACTCCAACGCTTTAACCGAGCCGTACACCGTCTGGTATTCCTGACGTCCGATTTTTGCGTCGAGAACAATCGTCATACCTGCTTTTCGAGCCATATCGAGGATGTCCATCTGATGCTCCACGCCGAAGAACTGTGTGACTGACCGGGCGCGTTGAAGTCAGCGGCCCTTGATTCCCAGTCTAAGCATTCTGCGGTGGACATCAATGAGGCGCGCCGGAATTCACAGTTCGCGGTTCGGCAACAATCAATCCCGCGCTTCGCGCCGGCACCGCCTCAGTGATCAGCCCGGTTTGAGTCCGCGCTGCTTGCGATACTCGAGTGCCGGCAGTCCGCCCCAGCCCCAGTTTTCCGTTTCGACTTCCTGGATGACGACAAAGGTGGCTTCGAGGGGCTTGTTCAGCACGTCGAGCAGCAGGTGACTCACGCCCTTGATCAGTTGGGCCTTTTCCTCGGCTGTGACCGACGTTGCGCCGGGGCTGGTGCCCTCGCGGGTCACCTGAATCGTGACGATAGGCATGTCGCTCTCCTTGATCGTGATCGATGAAAAGGAGCGCCGGCCAGCGGCGCTCGAAGGTGCTTAGTGGCCAGCGCTCTGGCCGCCGTCGACGTGAAGGATCTCGCCTGTCACGAAGGGCGCCGAGTCCAGATACAGCACGGCGTTCACGATATCGCTCATCTCGCCCATGTGACCGACCGGATGGAGCGCGCCGAGCGCCTCGTGCGTTTCCGGCGCGTGCATCGGCGACTTGATGATGCCGGGCGCAACCGCGTTCGCGCGGATGCCGCGCCTGGCGTATTCGATCGCGAGGGATTTCGTGGCTGCGTTCAGACCGCCCTTGGTCAGCGAGGCCAGGACCGAAGGCACGCCGTCGATCGCGTGGTCGGCCAGGCTGGTCGTGATGCTGACCACGTGGCCGCTCGACTGCTTCTCCATTTCAGCAATTGCGAGCTGCGTGATGTGGAAGAAACCGGCGAGGTTCACGGCCGTCACTGCTGCATAGTCTTCAGCCGTGTAGCTCGTAAAAGGCCTGGCGACGAAAATGCCGGCGTTGTTGATCAGCGTGTCGATGCGGCCGAAGCGTGCCACGCCTTCGGAGATCACGCGGCGGGCGGTGGACGGGTCGGCGATATCGCCCGCCACCGCGAGAATGTGGGGGTCTTCTGACGGCTTGATGGTTCGTGCCGTTGCGACAACGCGGTGACCGCGTTCGCGGAAGGCCTTGACCAGCTCCGCGCCGATGCCTTGCGATGCGCCAGTAACGACAACGACTTTTTGCGACGTGCTCATGGTGAACCTCCAGATGAATTGATTCGGCTTCCTTGCCGTTTGGAGCGGTGCGCCGATGGAGGTCAATCTAAACGCATTGATGCCGGGTTCGAATACCCGGCATGGACAAACAGTAATGCGTGGTGAGAACAAATCAGGCGCGCGCTCGGTGCGATAGTGGGTGGGCGCTGCTGGACCGGCGCGAGAGCGTCAGCCTCGATACGTGACGATCCGATTCTTTGTGTCGCAATGTATCCGCGAGGCGTGTGGATACACAGCGGTGCACCTGCGGCTCTTTCCAGACACAAGCCAGATACGTCCAGTGGGTCTAATGCATCAACGCCAGACATTTTGTTAGCTGTGCGTTTATCAGCTTCATTTGCCGGCTTCAACCACTGGAACGCAAGCACGCGTTTGCGCCCAACTCACGCTCTGAAGGTAGAAACCATGAAACTCGTTCAATCGCTCATCCTTGCCGCTATCGTTGCTGCGCCCGCCGTCTCGTTCGCCCAGTCGAACGAGCCGCTTACCCGTGCCGACGTGCGCGCGCAGCTGGTTCAACTGGAACGGGCCGGCTACAACCCGGCCAGCGATAACGCGCAATATCCGAAGAACATCGAAGCGGCCCAGGCGCGGGTCAATGCTGAAAACAGCCAGGCGGCGACGTCGTACGGTGCGGCGACCAGCGGCACTTCGGCTTCGGGTTCACGCGCAACGGAGTCGGCAGTCGTCGGGCTCGGCCCGATTTACGCGCACCCCTGATCGGCGCGGGTGTGCGCCTCGACGTGCCGTGCCTCCGCGCGGGTTCGCGTCGACGCAGCTGTTGGGACCTTCTCCATCGAGGCTCGCGCCTCGATGGATTTTTCTCGTTGCGGAAACCGCGCGAATGTCTCGCACTTCCGATTAAATCGCGTCCGATGTATAATGCGTTATTCACGAGACATCCGTCTTGTGCGGACGAGGACGCCGATGAAAGCTACCATCAAGGAAGACCCCACGAACCCGAAACTGGCCGACTTTCTGTGCTTTGCCGTCTATTCGGCGAATCTGGCTTTCGGCAAGGCGTACAAGCCGATTCTCGAGGAGCTTGGGCTTACCTATACGCAATACATCACGATCATTGCGCTATGGGAGGAAGACGATCAGACCGTCAGCAGCCTGGGCGAGAAGCTGTTTCTCGAGTCGAACACGCTCACGCCGATCCTCAAGAAGCTCGAAGCGATGGGTTATCTGCAACGGCAACGCGACCCTGCCGACGAGCGTCAGGTGCGGGTCAGCTTGACGAAAAGCGGCCGGCGGCTGCGTGAGAAAGCGTTGGACATGAACCTGTTTGAAGCCTGCGGGCTGACATCCGATGAGTTCGCTAAAGTGCAGAAGGCGATCGTCACGCTTCGCAACAATCTCGTCAGGGCCGTGCACGAGCAGGAATGATTGTCTGTGCACGAGCCGCGCGGGCCGGCATTGTCTGAAGACAATGCCGGCCGCGTTGCTCCGAAATCGCACGAATAAACGTCGAGCGTCCACGCGTGCGGCGAACGTCGAACGGATAGCCGAACGGTTTGATACCCTGTCCGGCCGCAGATGTCATTCCTTCTGCGCGAGCAGCTTCTGGATTGCCGCTTCGGTCTGTGTGTAATCGCCTTCGCCGAAGTGGCTGTAGACCACCTGTCCTTTCTTGTCGATCAGATAGAACGCCGGCCAGTACTGGTTCGTGTAGGCGTTCCACGTCGCGTACTGATTGTCCTGCGCCACCGGAAAACGTATGTCGAAACGCTTGATGGCAGTCCTGACGTTGTCGGTGTTGCGTTCGAACGGGTACTCCGGCGTGTGCACGCCGACCACCGCTAGACCTTGGTCCTTGTATTTCTGATACCAGCTTTTGACGTAGGGCAGGGTATGAATGCAGTTGATACACGTGTAGGTCCAAAAATCGACCAGTACCACTTTGCCCCGCAATTGCTGCATGGTCAGCGGGTCGCTGTTGAGCCACTTCTCGATGCCGGTGAATTCCGGAGCGATATTGCTGCCGCCCGGCGTACCGGCGATTGCGGCACTGCTCGTGGCCGCGATGGCGAGAAACATTGCTGAGGCAGCGAGGGGCTTGATTCGCGAGAGCATGTCAAAGTCCTTTCAGGGAAGGGAAGAAAGTGGAAATCCAGGCGTAGGCGAGGACGTCGTACTGCAGGTAAATCGCAAGCGCGGTCAGCATCACCAGTACGCCGAACAGTTGCTGCAGACGTTGCGCGTGGCGCGCCACCAGCCGGATGTGACGAGTCATGTACTGTCCGCCGTAGATGATGGCGAGCATCGGAATGGCCGCGCCGACGGCATATAACGTCAACAGCAGGGCGGACCATTTGAGATCCTGCGCCTTGACCACAAGGACCAGGATCGATGCGAGCACCGGCCCCGCGCAGGGCGTCCATACCGCGCCCAGCGACATGCCGAGCACGAAGCCACCCGCATTACCGCCAGGGGGGTGAATGCCGGTTGCGTTGACCAGCTTTTCGTACACGGGCTGCATGATGCGCGACACCAGCCACTCGTAGGGACGAGACCACAGGCGCAGCAGGCCAAACAGTGCCAACAACGCGAGGGCGGTGTCGCGTAGCGCCTGCTGCGCCACGTGAACCGCGCCGGAGACGGCGCCCAGCATCATCGCGAAGGACGCGAACGTGAGGATGAAGCCGGCCATGATGAAAAGAGGCCGCGTACGGTCGGGACGGTCGACGGAGGTGCCGAGCAGAATCGGCATCACCGGCAGGATGCAGGGCGAAGCAATGGTGAGCAGCCCGGCCAGCAACGAGAGCAGCGTTTCGAGGAGGTTGTGCACGATAGGCGTTCCTGTGATTGGCATGGCTGCATTGGAACGTCCGGACGTATCCGGCTTGTGTCCGTCATGCCGGGTGTGTGCAATGTTTTGTATCTGCACAGCGTTCAGATACATTGCGACACAAACCGACGCAGGCGTTGCGCTATAAAGCGGACGTCACCTCAACGCGGAGAGCCATATGAGCGCCGATGCATTGCATGGGTCCTGTCACTGCGGGGCCGTCAAATTCGAAGTCCGCACCGCCGTTGTCCCCGCGACGCGTTGCAATTGCAGTCTTTGCCGCCGTAAGGGCGCATCGATGAGTCCCACGTTCGCCGCACACGAACTGAAGATTCTGAGTGGCGAAGGCGCGCTCACGCTGTATCAGTTCAATACCCGCGTGGCAAAACACTACTTCTGCAAACATTGCGGGATCTATCCGTTCCATCAGACACGCAAGGACCCGAAGCTGTGGCGTGTCAATATCGGTTGCCTGGAAGGTGTCGATCCTTATGCGCTCGAAGCGACCCTGGCCGACGGCGCGAGTCTCTCTGTCGTGGAAGACGCATGAAACGTCTGCTGGCAATTGTCGCGTTCCTCGCGGGCGGGCTTGCGGCGGAAATTGCGCATCCGGTGTACTGTTCGCTCATATCGGCGAGCCGCGTGCAGGCGAAGCGCCGCAAGGAATGAACCCATGTCCGAAAAGACCGACCACATCCTGATCGTGGACGACGACCGCGGCATCCGCGAGCTGGTTGCCGCCTACCTGGAGAAAAACGGGATGCGCGTCTCGCTGGCTGCCAACGGCCGCGAGATGCGCAACGCTCTCGAGTACGGGGTGCCCGATCTGATCGTGCTGGACCTGATGCTCCCGGGCGAGGACGGACTCGTGCTCTGCCGCGAGCTGCGCGCAGGCAAATTCCGCTCGGTGCCGGTGTTGATGCTGACCGCGCGCAGCGAGGAGGCGGACCGCATCGTCGGCCTGGAAATGGGCGCCGACGATTACCTCGCCAAGCCCTTTGCGGTGCGTGAACTGTTCGCGCGCATTCGGGCCGTGCTGCGCCGCGCGCGCATGCTGCCGCCCGGCATGCAGGTCGCGGAGGCGGCTCATATGCTGGCTTTCGGGGACTGGCGGCTCGATACCACGGCGCGCCATCTGCTCGATACGGACGGCACGATGGTCGCGCTAAGCGGGGCAGAGTACCGTCTGCTGCGCGTATTCCTCGACCATCCGCAGCGGGTATTGACGCGGGATCAACTGCTCAATCTGACCCAGGGCCGGCAAGCCGACGCGTTCGACCGCTCGATCGACTTGCTGGTCAGCCGGCTGCGTCAGCGGCTGCAGGACGTTGCACGAGAGCCGCGTTACATCAAGACGCTGCGCAACGAAGGCTATGTGTTCTCGGCGGCGGTGACCGCCATCGAGGCGCCGCAATGAAGCTGCTTCGGGGATGGCACTGGCCCCGCACGCTGTTCGCGCGCCTCGCGCTGATACTCTGCATCGGCCTGGCGCTCGCGCAGACGCTGTCGTTCTGGCTCACGATGACCGAACGCGATCAGGCCACCACGAACATGATGATGGGTTACATCGAACGCGAGGTGGGCAGCTCGGTGGCGCTGCTCGATCATCTGCCCGCCGGCGAGCGCGCCGAATGGCTGCCGCGGCTCGCACGGCGCAGCTGCCGGTTCATCCTTGGGCCCGGCATTGCCGGCACCCCGGTCGATGCGCAGCTCTCCGAGCGCGTCGCGCAATCGATCGCGGATGGCGTCGGCAAAGCGTATCCCGTGACGGCGAACACCATTCCCGGCGAACCGGAGCATCTGCAGGCGCATTTGAAACTAAGCGACGGCATGCCGTTGACCATCGACATTCACCCGATGTCCGGTGTGCCGTTGTCGGGTTGGCTACCGCTCGTGCTCGCGTTGCAGTTAGCGGTGCTCGCCACGTGCTGCTGGCTCGCGGTGCGGCTCGCAACGCGGCCGCTGCATCAGCTCGCGCAGGCGGCGGATACGCTCGGGCCCGACCTGAAGGCTGCGCGCCTGCCCGAAGACGGCCCGTCCGAAGTCGCGCGCGCGGCGAGGGCGTTCAACGCGATGCAGGACCGCATCGCCATGTACACGGCCGAACGCATGCAGATTCTCGCGGCCATTTCTCACGATCTGCAGACGCCGATCACGCGTATGCGGCTGCGCGTCGACGTGATGGACGACAGCGCGCAAAGCGCGAAGCTGCGCCAGGATCTGCTGGAAATGGAAGAGCTGGTGAAGGAGGGCGTCGCTTACGCGCGAACACTGCACGGCACCGCGGAGGCGCCGTGCCGTATCGATCTCGACGCGTTGCTCGATAGCCTCGTTTGCGACTATGTCGATGCCGGCAAGGACGTCGCCTTCCAGGCCCGCCTGCCGATCGCCGTGGTCACGCGGCCGCAGGCATTGCGCCGGGTCGTCGGCAACCTGATCGACAACGCGTTGAAGTTCGGCGGATCGGCAGCAATCGAAGTCGCAGGGTTGCCGGACGGCGGCGTCAGCATCGCCGTGCTCGACCATGGCCCCGGCATACCGGCGCAATCGCTCGAAGCGGTATTCGAACCGTTCTACCGGTTGGAAACGTCGCGCAATCGCCATACCGGTGGCACCGGGTTGGGGCTGGCGATCGCGCGCCAGCTGACCCAGGCGATGGACGCGACGCTATCGCTGCATAACCGCGCAGGAGGCGGCCTCGCGGCGACGCTGATACTGAAGGGTGCGCTGAAGGCGCCGGTTGCCTAACCGTCCAGGATGCCGGCGCCGTCAGCGAACATCGGCATGCCGCGCAGGATCCACTCAAGCAACTCGTGCGCGGCGGCCACCAGCGGGCGGCCCGATTTCACGAGCAATCTCGCCTTGGCGCCCGGAACAAATTGTTCAAACTGCTCACGGCTCAAATTCGTTGGAATCGCTTGCCTGTATCGCATTCCGGTCATCCGTGACACCCGCAAATCTGGACTTTAACCGATCTGCCTACGCAAACCTCCAAAGCCAATCCCCATGCGGCCGGCAGACAAATTTAGCCCCATCGGAAAACGCGCAACCAGTTGGGCGAGTGATGCGCACGACGGCCCGACGGCTGCGGACGCGTCATGCTGGTGGATGACTTGACGCAGGCGCGGACAGATGCGCAAGACACTACCGGAGAAAATCCCGTAATGGTCGCAGCTGCGGATCGTCAACTGAGTCTCAGTGCGGATCGGGCGCGAACTCGTCTCGGCAATCACGCCATACTTCCGTGGCAATCCATCAGCTCAGGCGACGGTATGGCCTTGTAACCCGCAGGCGCGAGGTCTTCAGCGGAAGGCCGGGGCGCGGGTCGATGCGTCACCTGGTTTCGCCCTCTACCCTTTGCTCCGTACAATGCGGCGTCTGCTGCGTCGACCATTGCCCTGAACTGGCGATAGTCTCCCTGTTCGGAGCTCGCGAGGCCGACGCTCACCGTCAGCACGCCGTCTGCGCTGCCGGCATGCTGTAGCGCCAGTTGCTGGACCGACGCGCGAATCCTTTCGGCGACGTGTGCGGCACCTTGCAGGTCGGTGTCGGGGAGCAGTACGGCGAATTCCTCTCCACCGTAGCGCATCGCCGCATCCCCTGGGCGTTGAAGGCTCGCGTGGATGCATCGGGCGACCGCGGACAGCGCAGCGTCACCGGCGCCATGGCCGTAGCGATCGTTAAACCCCTTGAAATGGTCGACATCGATGATGAGCACCGACAGCCGCTGCCCCTTGCGCCTTGCGCGATCCCACTCGGTTTGAGCCGTGTCGTCGAACGCGCGCCGGTTACCCAGGCCCGTCAGGCTATCGGTGCGCGCGAGCACCAGGAGGTCATCTTCGAGCGCGAGTCTGCGTTTCAGGTGCCGCGACAATGCCATCGCCATGAGTACGATGGCCGCGCCGAGGATGCTAGCCAGTGAGCCGAAAACCCGCGCGCGCTGGCGCCACTCCGCGTAGACCTCTTGCCGCGCGAGCACCACATCTACCACCAACGGCAGGCCGGTGGCGTGCCGGACCACATGCCAGGACCGGATGCCGTCGACGGACGCGGCGCCTGCGACCGTTCCCGCGGCAGACCGGCTACTCCGGGTAGTCTTCGCTTGCGGGTCCGTCCCGATGATCTTCTCGCCAAACGGGCGCTGTGCCAGCGTCGTGCCATCGGCCAGCATCAGTGCGATCGAGTTGCCCGCGCCAGGATTCACGCTGGCGAGTCGGTGCCGGAAAGCGTCAAGCCGCATGATGCCGACCACGACCCCGACAGGACTGCCATCCTGGCGCGGAATCGGGCGGCTCACTGCGATGGTGTCGATATCGCCCGACGGGTCAGACCGGTACGGGTGACTCAGGTAGAGTCCAGCATTCGCGGACTGCCGGGGCGAGCCGAAGTCGCCGCGCCCCGCGAGGTTCGCGATTTGCGCCAGACCGTTTCCAGCGTCTGCGGTGACTGCGCCCGTTGCGTCCAGAATGACAAGCCCGTCCATTCCCGTCGAGGCACCGACGCAATCGAACAACACGCGCTGACGCAGTTCGGGTGGCAACTTGCTCACAGCCGGGTCATTGAGTCTCACGATGACCGCCTGCAGGCACAGGTCGTCGGTTTCGACCAGTTGTGATGCGTCGTGCTCGGCGATAAGCGCGAGCTCGGCGGCCCGCGCAAGCGCATGTCTCGCCGCATCCTCGCGTGACTCGATGAGCATCGCCGCGCACAGCACGCAAATGGCGCACGCCAGGCCCACGCCGATCGCGAGAAGACCGCGAGGCCCGCATACCGACATGGTCGGCGCCCGCTTCATGAGAGTCCGTTGCATCATGCACCTCTTTTTATGCTGGAGAACCGGGGCTAGAGCAGGACGGATCCGCCGACGCATGCGACGAACACAATGCCGTACACCAGATAGACGGGCAGCTTCAGTTTGCCGAAGGCAAGCAGCGCAAAGCCTGCGCTCAGCAGATAGACCGGCTGAAGCGGGATGCGCATGGCGATGTGGAGCACCGCGATGGCGAGAAACGCCGTTGTCACCGCACGCAACACACGCATCCCATGTTCGAAGCGCGCGTGTGCCTTCAGGCGCCGCAGATGGCGCTGTGCCAGCACGACGAGGCAACCGGACGGCACAAACAGCGCGAGCGTTGCCACGATGGCGCCGGTCCACCCCTGAATCATGTAGCCGAGGAACGGGATGACGTTCAGGAGCGGACCGGGGGAGATGGGGGATAGCGCGAACGCGAGGTGGAAGTCGCTTTCGGTCACGCCGACAGCCGGCGTGACGAAGAGGCTCTTTAACACCGGCAGTGCGGAGAACCCACCGCCGAACAGTGTCATGCCGGCGCCGGCCAGGCGCGGCCAGAGCAGCGCTCTTTCCCACGGGCCCGGAATCTGGACCGCGAAGAGGGCGAGCATCGCCACGAGCGCCGCTACAAGCGGCCATTCTGCGCGCGACATCTTCAGTTTCAGAGGGTTGCCGCTGGCGGCGCTTTTCCACCAGCCGAGCAGGAACGCGCTGCCAAGCAGCGCGACGTAGGCCGCCGGATGGTGCGAGAGCGCAAGCACGGCGGTCGCGGCGATGGTCGCGCTGCGTTCAAGGCGGCCCTTCACGAGGGTTCGCGTCTGCTTCCACCACGTCACCCCGATCAATGCCGCAAGGACGACGCTGAAATGCGTGAGCAGCGTGGGCGACGCGACTGCGCGAATTGATGGCGACCGGTAGAAGATCGCGAAGAGTGTCATCACGATGAAGAATGGCAGCACGCTTGCCGCGCCGGCTACCCATGCGCCACACCGGCCCCGCAACGCGTTGCCGAGTTGCACGGCCACGTTGCAGCCGACTGGGCCCGGCGTCATCCACGCCAGCGCAATGAGGTCGGCATACTCCTGCCGCGAGAGCAGTCCGCGCCGCTCAACATACTGATTTTCAAGTTGCGCCATGAGCGCGAGACCGCCCCACGACACTGACGACAACCCGATTACGATCCAGAAAAGACTCCACAGAGACTCGCCGGCAGGACGAGCCGCTACCTCATCCCTCATCGCTGTCGTTGCTTCGAACGCCGGCGTCTGTTCAATGAGCCGGTTCGAGCGCAGAAGCCGAATGCTCTCGAGAATTCTTGTCATCTTGTTATCATCCTTTAAATTTGCATCACTAAATATATGCATAACGGAAGAGGCACACATGTGCGACTACGGTTGGTGCGGCATCCAACAGACCGGCCACAAAAAATGCGGTAGCCCCTGCCGGCCAGCGTGAACGACACCCCTCTGCCGCGGCGCGTCTGGACCAGCTGTGCATCCGGCTGCAGTGCTGCCGGTCGAAGCGTGCTGTTCATCGGACACTGCGGCACACCGGAAACGCCTTGACTACCGCGCGCTTCCTCTCCTATGCGACAACTGTGCCAGTACCACCTTCTGTGTGGCCGCCGGGGCGCCTGCAACGAAAGGATGAACAGCAACTGGGGAAATCCGTGCGCGGTGTATCAGACGTGAAACCTGAAAGCGGCCGCATAACACGGTTAGGCGCGTTGTGTATGTCGGAATGCTAACTAAATGTGATGTTTTAATATGCCGTCGACGTAACGGCACGGTCGGTCGTTTTAACACTGTCGAGTCATGCTCCGTCGTGTGCCACGAGCGAGGGTAAAGCCATCCGCCAGGACGATCACATGACGGAAGCGGTCGTTGTGGTTCGACGAGAAGGGCTTTGTCCGCGATGTTGCAAATTTGTATCTCGAACGCCGATGAAACGGCCTCTATCTGCGAGGCGGCTTCGCGCGCTTGCCCGATCCCCTGGCGTTTTTGCGACAAGGGCCTCGAGGGTGTGACGCGGCCCAGATCGCACACTGGAAGCCCAGGCACGCGCGAATCATGTGGTGTCGCGTTCCCCAATGGGCTCGCCTCAGTGACTTCAAGCAACGCGCGGGGGTGATGTCTCAGGCGTGAGACTCACCAGGGCGGGATGTTCCAGCGCCTTTCATTTCCCGACAGGGTAGCGTCCGCACGTGTGCATTCGGCGAGATGCGCGCAAAGCCAACCTCGCGGGTGCACGGCTGCTTCGATATGCGCGAGGCCGGTGATGCCGAATCGGAGATCGGGGAAGGAGGCGTATGTGCCGGTCATTCGACATCGGGTCTACCCGGATCTTGTGCGCGAACACTGCGTGTGGGCGTTTGTGCGGCGAATGAGAACACGTCCTGCTGCGGCACCTGATGTGGGTGGCAGTTACGTTTCCAATACCACCAACCCGTTGTCGATGTCGGCCCGAAGGTTTGACCGCTCGCCTTTTCGGGCCATCCGGAAAGCACCCGGAGAGGGTATACACGCGGTCAACGCGATTCAACGAAGGCCCGTTTTTCGCAGCCGGCGAGATTTTTCGGAATGACCCTGCTGCGTGTTTCGCCTCTTTGCGTCAACCGCCCGTCTATGGCGAATTCCACCGAAATTTCCTCATCGACGCTGCTGCCAGTAAAGGTCGTCTGCGTGCAGCCGTTATTACACACAGGCAAGTTCGCTTGGAACACGATTGCTAAAGAGTGCGTAGTTTTTTCCGGGACTGGATACAGGTCCGTCGACCTGGCCGGGTATGGCTGGCATCCGTCGTCGTGACGCCGACGGAGCAACGCCTGAAGCCAGCAGTGGCCTGATCGGCCTGCCGTCGGGGAATAAAGGTGATGCCGTGATGCTTCTTGCATACATGAAAATCGGAACCAGATTAACCGTGGGCTTCGGGCTCGTCCTGATGCTTCTGGCCGCGCTACTCGTCGTGGGGCTGACGCGCCTCGCCAGTATCGCCGACAACAACCAGCAGATCGACGAGCACTGGGTCAAGGCGGATGCGGCGCAGATCATCAATGCGCGCACGCGCTGGAACGCAAGGAACACCCTTGAACTTTTCATTGCCAGTGATCCGGCGCACACGGCCAGAATCCAGGCGTCGATCGACGCTAACAGGAAGGCGATCGATGAGGCGATGGAGACGTTGCGTCAACGCGTATCGTCGGCGCAAGGCATGGTGCTGCTGAACAAAGTGGAGGACACCCGCGCCCGCTATGTGATGTCCTTCACGCAGGTGGGAAAGCTGCTCGCGCAAGGGCGACGCGACGAGGCGACCGAGATGGTGCGCAAGGAGACGCTTCCGGCACTGGATGCCTTGCAGGACGAGGTCAGGGCGATGGTCGTGTTCCAGAGGCAGCAGATGGAGGTGGCCGGCGCTCAGGCGCGCCTTGACATTGCCTCCGCGCGCAGGCTCATCGTCGGGTTGGGGACCTTGGCAGTGATGCTCGGCCTTGGCCTCGCTTGGTGGATCACCCGCAGCATTACACGGCCATTGGGCGAAGCGGTGCAGGTCGCTCAGGCGGTGGCCTCGGGAGACCTGACCGGTGCGATTGATTTCAGGTCAAGGGACGAAACCGGCTTGCTGATGCAGGCACTCAACGACATGAAAGACAGCCTGGCCCGAACCGTGGGCAAGGTACGGGAGGCGGCTGACTCGGTGGTCACGTCAACCAGCCAGATTTCGGCCGGCAATATCGACCTGTCCCAGCGCACCGAGCAACAGGCCGCCTCGCTCGAAGAGACCGCCGCGATCATGGACGAGTTGACCGCTACCGCGAAGCAGAATGCCGGGCACGCGCGCGAGGCGGGTCAACTCGCCGGCAACACAGCGGCAATCGCGGTGTGTGGCGGCGACGTCATGAGCGAGGTCGTGCAGACCATGCGCGGTATCACCGACCGCTCGAAGCAGATCAAAGACGTCATTCGCGTGATCGATGAGATCGCCTTCCAGACCAATATCCTGGCACTAAACGCTGCAGTCGAAGCTGCGCGGGCAGGCGAACAGGGACGCGGCTTTGCCGTGGTGGCGGCCGAAGTGCGCCGGCTGGCGCAGCGCAGCGCGACCGCGGCGCGGGGCAGCAGGGAGTTGATCGAGGATTCCACACGCCAGGTGGAGCGCGGGTCCCAACTGGTGGAGCAGGCCGGCCGTACGATGGACGAGATTGTCCAGGCGGTTGGCGGCATGAGCGTCAGGATGGGTGAGATCGCGGCGGCTTCCGCCGAGCAGAGCAGCGGAGTCGAGCAGGTCAATCGCGCGGTTTCGCAGATGGACGAAGTCACACAACAGAATGCGGCACTGGTCGAGGAGGCCGCCGCTGCAGCCGGGTCGCTCGAAGATCAGACGCGGCACCTGAAGGCGGCGGTGTCGGTATTCCGACTGCCGGAAGCGATCGAGGTGAAGGACGGCATCGTGTCACACCCGCGCCGTGAGACGCTGTCGCCCGGGCAACGCACGCCGCTCGCGCTGCCCGGCTAAGCGAAGCCGGTCGCCGCGGCCGACCGGTAGGCGCGGGTTGTCGAGCGGGCCTGGGCGAGCGGTCGCGCTGAGGCGACGCACGGTGCGAGCGCCTTCCCGTCGCGTCATGGCTACCGTTATTCGAGTGAGCCAAAGAATAATCATGGGGCGCGCAGGGCGTCGCATGGCTGGACCGAACAAACAGGCAGGCAGGCAACATCGAGGGTCATATGGGCACACATGCCGATCGTTCGTTACTGTACATTTCGCGGCGTCACGACATGGCGCTCTGCGAGTTCCTGGCGGGAGAACATTGGCGCATCATCTTCGCCTCGACATCGCGGGATGTGGAGCGTCTGACGCTCCCGGGCGGGCCTCTCGCAGGTCTCTTTGACGTCCACAGTGGATATTCGGATCGGGATCTCGATCGCCTCGAGCCGTTCTTCACCTTGCCCACCGTCGGATGGGTTGCATCGACCCAGCCCGGTGAAACATTGGCGGAGAAGCGTCGTCAGTTGCTGGGACTGTATTTTCTCGACTACTTCACCCTGCCGCGCGAGCCGGCATTCATCGCGCAGTCGCTGGGCCATGCGGTCGGCATGGCGTCGCTGCGTCAGACGAGTGCGCCGGCGAGCTCGCAGGTCACGATGCTCAAAGGCATGGTGGGCAGTTGCGACGCCATGCAGGGACTCTTTCGAACGATCAGCAAGATCGCGAAATCCGATGCGCCGGTGCTGATCACGGGCGAATCCGGAACGGGCAAGGAACTGGCCGCGTTGGCGATCCACCAGGGGTCCGCGCGCGCGGCTCAACCGTTCGTGGCGGTCAATTGTGCCGCCATTCCGCCTACGCTGCTGTTGTCCGAGCTGTTCGGTTATGAGAAAGGCGCGTTTACCGGCGCGCTCCAACGCAGGACCGGCCGCGTCGAATCGGCTCACAGCGGCACGCTCTTTCTCGACGAGATCGGTGACATGCCGGTTGAGTGCCAGGCGGCGCTGCTGCGCTTCCTGCAGGAAGGCACCATAGAACGTCTGGGCGGCGCCGGGTCGATTCCGGTCGACGTGCGCATTCTGTCAGCCACGCATGTCGACCTGAACGAAGCGATTGCCGCAGGACGTTTTCGCAGTGACCTTTTTCATCGTCTCTGCGTGCTGCGCGTGGAGCAGCCCCCGTTACGCGCGCGCGGCGAGGATATCGACGTGCTGGCGAGGCACCTGCTGGGCCAGCTCAGGAAGACATCCGGTCACAGGATCAAAGGCTTCTCGCCTGCGGCGATGCGCGCGATAGCTTCGTACGACTGGCCCGGCAACGTGCGCGAACTCATCAACCGCATCCGGCGCGCAGTCGTGATGGCTGAGGGCAGCGTGATCACCCCGGATGACCTCGATCTGCTGCCATCGGGAGAAAACCCGGCATTGACGCTCGCCCAGGTGCGTGACTCGGCGATACGCCATGCGATCGAGCAGGCGCTGCAGCGCCATCACGAGCGCCTCGTCGACGTGGCAGACGAGTTGGGCGTCTCGCGGGCGACGCTATATCGATTGATGCGCGACTACAACCTGGAGATGCCGAAGGACCAGCTCCACGCGGTAGACGAGAGTGCGGCTTGACGGGAGAGGGTGGGCAGGGGACGCAATCGCGGTATCGCTCGCGCCGGGCTAAGGCTCGGAACGTCGCGCCGTTTCGCGCTTTCCTGGATTGAAGACCCGACGCGCCGGCGAATACGGTGCAGTCGACCATGTACGCAGGAGACAGATGATGCAGCAAACAATTGATTTGAACGTCGATATTGGCGAGGGATTCGAGCACGATACGGCACTGCTGGCTTTCGCCAGTTCGGTCAATATCGCGTGTGGGTGGCATGCCGGTGACGCAACGACGATGCGCCGCGTGACGGATGAAGCGCTGCAGCGCGGCGTCGCGATCGGCGCTCACCCGAGCTTTCCCGACCGCGAGCATTTCGGGCGGGTCGTCATGGATCTGCGTCCCGAAGAGATCTATGCCGGCGTGCAATATCAGGTCGGGGCGCTTGCGGCGATTGTCCATGGCCTTGGCGGCCGCCTGACTCATGTCAAACCTCATGGAGCCCTGTATAACCAGGCTGAGCGGGATCTCAACCTGGCACTGGCGGTCGTGCATGCCGTCCGGGACACCAACGCCCGCCTGGCGGTCTTTGGGCTCGCAGGTGGCCAACTGATCGACGTGGCGCGCGCCATGGGTCTGGCTGCCGTCGAAGAGGGGTTTGCCGACCGGGGATACACGGCGGATGGCAAACTCGTGCCGCGCACGGAGTCGGGGGCGCTGCTGGAAAGTGACGCCGAGGCCTGCGAGCAGGCGCTCGCCATGATCCGGGACCAGCGCGTGCGCACGCGCGACGGTACGTGGGTGCGAGTGCGTGCGCAGACCCTCTGTCTGCACGGAGACGGGGCGCACGCAGTGACGTTTGCCAGACAGATTCGTGCAGTACTGGCAGCAGCGGAAATATCGGTTCGCCCATCAACCTGCGCAACGCAAGTGATTCCGGAGGTTGAGCTGAGTGATTGAGTTGTTCTGGCGTATCGGCTTGCCTTTGAAGCGGGTTTAGTGAAGGTCATTGGGGGCAGGATGGAGACCGTGACGAAAAAGAAGAGGGCGCTTCCGTCCCTGGCTGGACGCCTGTGGCGCGGCCGCCTCGCGCCCCAGGCCATTATCTGGGGCGGGATTTTCATCGCGCTTGTCATGGTCTCCCTATGCGCGACGGTGCTGTACGAGGGGCGCCTCGACGCGATGGACCGCGCCCGCGAGACGTCACGCAACCTTGCCCTGATCGCCGAGCGCGACATCGAACGGAATTTCGAGCTGTACGCGCTATCCCTGCAGGAGGTCGTCGACGGCATGCGCGACCCCGACGTGCTGGCACTGCCGCCCAATCTGCGGCGACAGGTGCTGTTCGATCGTGCGGCGACTGCCAGATACCTTGGATCGATGCTGGTGCTGGATGCCTCGGGCAACATCGTCATTGATTCGGGGAGCGACGTTCCGCGCAAGGGCAATTTTGCCGACCGCCGATATTTCACGATCCAGCGCGACCATCCGGATGTCGGCCTCTACATCAGCGATCCCTTTCACTCGCGACTGCGTAACGGCTCGCCGAGCATCGCGCTGACCCGGCGGCTTTCGCATCCGGACGGCTCGTTTGCCGGCATCGTGCTGATCGCCGTCGATCTCGAGTATTTCCACACGTTGTTCGCCGGACTGTCCCTCGGGCCGCACGGATCCGTGGCCCTGATCGGCCGGGACGGCATCATGGTCATGCGCCAGCCGTATGACGTGCGCACCATCGGACGCGATATCAGCAAGGCCAGCACGTTCCGGCATTTCAGGTCGGCAGCAGAAGGCAGCTTCTCGGACACTGCGTCGATTGACGGTGTGCACCGGCTGTACCTCTTCAGGAATTTTCCGGATCTGCCGCTGATCATCATGGTGGCCGAGGCGGAGCAGGACATCTACGCAGCGTGGCGGCAGCGCGCGATGACGATCGGCTCGTTGATGGTGGCCTTCGGTCTGGGGTTCGTCGCGCTGTCGTTCCTGCTGGGCGCCCAGCTGCGGCGCCGGATGCGTGCCGAATCGGAGTTGCAGATGCTCGCGAGGACCGATGGCCTCACCGGTCTGAACAATCGCCGGACGCTGGGCGAGATTCTCGACCAGGAGTGGCGCCGGGCTCGCCGCACGCGCAGCATGTTTTCGCTGCTGTTCGTCGATATCGACCGGTTCAAGGCCTACAACGACACCTACGGACATCAGGCCGGCGACGACACGCTGGCCGCCGTCGCGCGGTGCATCGGCGAGAACATCCGGCGGCCCGCGGACAGTGCGGCGCGCTACGGCGGGGAGGAGTTCGTCGTGGTGCTGCCTGACACCCCACCTGCAGGCGCCGCGCGGATCGCCGAGCAGATCCGCGAGGCGATCAGCGAACTGGCGATCGAGCACGCGGGCAGCGAATACGGGCGCGTCACCGCCAGCATCGGCACGGCCAGCTGGGCGCCAGAGCAGGACGGTGATGTGACCGCGGTGATCAAGGCTGCCGACGAGGCGCTGTACACCGCCAAGGCTACTGGACGGAACAAGGTTTCGCCGTTCGTACCGGCATGAGCACCCGGTTCCGGACGCCCCGACAGGGTGTTGGCCGGTAACACCGGCACAAACGGTTCGGTGGCGATGAGAGCGTCCTGTCACCATCGCCGGGCGCAGCGGCTCATGCGGATCGCGCAGTTTTACCTGAGCCGCGACTGATCAGCAACGCCCCCTCGCGAACAAAGCCGCGCGAACTCCGATATAGACGTCCTTCGGTGCTGGCTCATCGAATCCGCGGACCCGCCGCACACTCTGCATGCTCAATCTATTCCTTGATCCGCTGTAAGGTGACGTCTTCAGGGCGGCCGGCCCACACTGCGAGCGCTGAATAGTTATCCGTTGGCGTACCGCGCGTATGCTGATGTGAAACAGCGTGCCGGAGCAGGGACAACCAGTCGTCTGCCTTGTTGACGATTCGCAGATGTTGCTCGATGCTTGTGTCGGACACTGCGTGCCACAGACCATCGGTGCACAGCAGAAAGGCATCGCCGTCGTGTAGCGGCTGAATCGGGCTGACGCAAGGTGTGATGTCGCCGCGTACGCCGAGTGCGCGATCGAGAAGATTCGGGCTGATTCCATCGAATGGCAAGCCCGCGTCGGCCATGCGTTGCAACAGACTGTGGTCGCGCGTGCGATGGGTCAGCAAGCCACGTCGGAAGTGATAGAGCCGGCTGTCGCCGAGGTGTGCCCATTGCGCGGTGCGCGCCATGCGATCGATGAACAGCGCGACGACAGTGGCCCCCATCTTCCGGTTGCGCGGATCGCGCGCCTGTTCGGCAAGAATCGCATCGTTCGCGTCCTTGATGCAAGCCTCGATTGCTGCATAAGTCATCGGGCGTGCGCTGCCGTGCGCGAGGATATGATTCACCGCGCATTGCGCGGCAACTTCGCCGCCCGCTTCTCCGGCGATGCCGTCGCTAACCACGAAGCATGCGTGTCCCTCTGCTACCACGTGACCGATGACGTCCTGGTTGCCCGAGCGGTCTCCCGTGCATGAGAAATAGGCATACGAAATTTCCATGCGCCCGCCGCTTCAGCCGCGGCAGCTATTGCGGTACTGTGTGACCTCCGCGTCGTAGGCCGCAAGAAACGCACTGCCGAACACAGCGCTGAAATCATCCTCGACGGCGAGCAGCGTGTCGCGGTGGAGCTTCATATACTCATCCCATAGTCGGGCCTTGCGTCGCATCGGCACATAACGATCCAGCCACTGCTGCATCGGAGTGCGCTGTTCCAGCCGCTCCGGAGCAAAACGCCGGAGCAGTTCGGTGAGCGCCGCGCGCATGCCGGCCACCATGCCGATCTGATGGGCGTGCAGATCGTTGAAGGCGTCGCTGACTGCACCTTGTGGCGACATGAACCCGGGAAAAGGCAGGCCGAACATTTGCCTGAGCACCGCGCCACCGTCCGGAAGCAGCTTGAGCGGATTGTTCTCACGGTCGAGCAGCATCGTCATATCGGCTTTCACTTCGCGCTTGAGAATGCTGCGCGACGAAAGCAGCTTCACGGTGCCGTTGGCGAACAGCGCAAGCAACTGCCCTGCGGTGTAGAGTTGGTCGGTTGTCCACTGGTCACTCGCGGGGTCGAGACCCGCGCCTCGCATAAATGCCATCAGCAGGGGCTGAGCCGATGCGTCAAGGTGAGTCGCGGCAGGTCCGTCGGCGCTCCTGCCGGGTTGCTCGACGGCTCGCACGGTGTCCGGCGTGTCCGGTACAAGCGGGCGGGCGCGTATCGTCTGCGTCCATTCGCCGGCATGATCCGATGCCGTGCTCCGCATGCCAGATGAGCGGTCAAGGCTGCCAGGCGCCGCCGGTTGCGCGAAGTTGCCCGGAGACGGCTCAAAGAAGTCGTCGCCTGTACTGTCGGCCGCACCAAACAATTCAAGCGGATCGGAAGGAACGTTGCGCAGTTCGTCGAATGCGACGGCGCGCTGAACCGCATCGCTGCCGCCGCGCGATGCAGAAGGGGAGGTTCGTTCGCGTGCACCGGGCCGAGCGCCTGGGTGCGTGCCGCCGCCGAAGCGCGATTCGAGCGTATGCCAGAAATCGTCGCGGCTCTGCGATACCGGCGCCTCGTCAGTACCCGCATCCACATTGTCACGCTCGGCGCGCAATAGATACGTTCCGATGCGAATCGCATCGCCGGCTTTCAGCGAGTGTTCGTCCGCGCACGACAACGGTGTGCTGTTGACCTCGACCACCAACACGCTGCTGAGATTCTTGAGCACGCAGCGATCGCCCTCGATCTGCAGCAGCGCCTGCAGCCGCGAAATCTGCCGCGTTTCGTCGGGCAACACGAGATGATTGTCTACGTTGCGGCCAATGGTGCCGCCGGGCGGCCTGAATATCGCAGAGGTTCCGCGTTGAATGGGTCGACCGGCATGTTCAATAACAGTCAATTGCATGATGGACGCTGACTCGATTGTACTGATATCCCGACACGCATCACGTTGCGCTATGACGATGCTGCCGCTGCATGTTGCCGCCGCGCTGCTTCGAATGCCGGGCCCCAGATCGGATGACCGCGTTCCGCTGCGGACAACTCGAAGCGCGGATCAATATCGAGGATCTTTCGGAACTCGGCTCGGCATGCCGATAACTTGCCGGTGACGCAATAGCTGAACGCCATGAGCTTGTGAGCCTCGATCTGCGTGGCGCTATCCGACCGGTCGATTTCACTGGCATGACTGAGTAATTGGATCGTGCGCGCGTAATCGCCGTTCGAATAAGCGCTGCGCGCATTCTGCACGGTTTCGGTGGCCGCACGCTGTTGCGGCGAAAAGCTCGAGCAACCGGCAAGGATGGAGACGGAGGACGCCAACACGATAGTGACAACGCCACTGAGCCTCATGACGTCATGCCACCCATGGAAAATAGGTTGTTATCCGAATCAGGAATTTTTTCACCATTTCGAAGTGCGACAGGTAGTTTTTTCATCAAATGAATGGAGCGTCATCTATTTGGCATAGTGCGTTGCTGATGCGTGCGGCAGGCCGCTGCTAACAATATATCTCGCAATTGTCAGATTGCAATTGTGAAAATTCGTAGTCTATGAGTGAATAAAACTTTAGCTAAATTCATGCCAGAGTAAGGAAATTAAAAAGTAATTAGAAGAACGATGCAAGTATCTATTTTTTAATAATGGTAAACCAGATATTGCTATTTAGTTCAGCTGTGAATTACGCTAAATAAGAGTATTTAGCTTTGCATACGTGACCGCAAAAAAGTCGCGCGCGGCGAAGCCATGCCCGCTATCAAGTGGACTTCTGTCGGTGGACCAGCCAGGTCAAAAACTCTTCAGGTATCGGCGCGAAAGCCTGCTGCACAGCTATGCCGTTCTGACGAACGCGAGAGAGATGATGCAAGTGTCGATTAAACAGGCGCATTGGCCGCTGATGAGAATCGCGCTGGCCGGCGTGCTGCTGAGCGGTTGCGCGGCAACAGAAAAATCGCTGCCGATACCGTACGCGATTTCCTTTGAGGTGGCACCCGACGTGAATCCGGATGGAAGCGCAAGGCCGTCGCCGATCGTTTTGCAGATATTCCGGCTCAAGTCGGCTGCGAGTTTCGACGGAGCCGATTTCTTTTCGCTTCAGAGCAAGACGCAAAGCACACTGGCCGGCGAACTGCTGGGCGTGGACCGGCTGATTCTACGTCCCGGCGAATCGCGCACGGTCCGTTATGCTGGCGATCTCGATGCCCGCAATGTCGGCGTGGTCGCGGGCTATCGCGCGCTTGAGCGCAATCGCTGGAAATTGATCGTGCCGTTACCCGCTGCCAAGGAAACGAATCTGCTGAAATTCTGGCAGACCTCCCCTGGAGAAATCCGGCTTTCGATTGCCGTGAGGAACGGCGGAATGCAAATTGTCGACCAGACGGGGGCAAACCGATGAGCACGATCGATTTGCCGCCGAGGGCAGGTGCAGCGCTGCGCCACCGCGTCGTCTGGTCCGAGGGCATGTTCCTGAGACCGCAGCATTTCCAGCAGCTCGAGCGCCATTTCGAACGCTATGTGCAACTGCGCTGCCTGCCCGTTCAGGGGCTGTTCTGGGGGTTCAGCACGCTCGACGTCGACACCGAGGCGCTTGCCCAGGGCAAGGTCGTGCTGCTCGCTGCATCGGGCGTGCTGCCGGACGGCACGCCGTTCGATTTTGCCGGCGGCAGCGACGCCCCGGCGCCGCTCGATATCCACACCGACGTGACAAACGAGACGATCGTGCTCGCGGTGCCGACGTGGCGTGGCGACAGTGCGCAGGTCTCGTTCGACGAGAACAGTGTGTCGCCGCTGTCGCGTTACGTTGCCACGGAGACCGAGGTCGCCGACGTGAATACGATCGGGCTCGGTCCGGCACTGATACAGATCGGCAAGTTGCACTTGCGGCTGATGGCGGAATCGGATCTTTCGTCCGACTGGCAGGCGATGGGAGTGATGCGCATTGTCGAGCGCCGCGCGGACCGTCGCGTGATTGCCGAGCCCGGCTACATTCCGCCGATGCTCGCGGCGCAAACGAGCCCGGTGCTGGCAAGTTACATGAGTGAATTGCACCGGCTGCTCACGCAGCGCGGCGAAACGCTGGCGAGCCGCCTGACGCAGCCGGGCCGCTCCGGGGTGGGCGAAGTGGCGGATTTTCTGCTGCTCGAGCTGATCAACCGCTACGTCGCCGTGACGTGGCATGCGCAGCAGCCGGTGGCGATTCATCCGGAGACGTTGTACCGCGACTGGCTCAAGCTCGCGTGCGATCTCAGCACGTTCACCTCGAGCACACACAGTCCGCTAGTGCTTCCCCGGTACGACCACGATGACCTGAGCACGACGTTCGGCGACCTGATGAACGAACTGCGCCGCTCGCTCGCGACCTTGCTCGAGCAGAACGCGATCCAGATCGAGTTGAAGGATGCGGGCAACGGCGTGCGCGTGGCAATCATGTCGGATACCGAATTGATGCGCGATGCCGGATTTGTGCTGGCGGTACACGCGGACGTGCCGGCAGATGTCTTGCACACGCGCTTTCCCGCTCAGGTGAAGCTCGGCCCCGTCGAGCGGATCCGCGATCTCGTGCAGCTTCAATTGCCGGGCATCGGCGTGCGCGCGTTGCCGGTCGCGCCGCGGCAGATTCCGTATCACGCGGGCTATGCGTACTTCGAGCTCGACAAGAGCGGCGATCTGTGGCGGCAACTGAACCGTTCAGGCGGGCTTGCGCTGCATCTTGCCGGCGAGTTTCCCGGATTGTCGATGGCTTTCTGGGCGATCCGCGGGTGATGCGGACAAGGCGGATGACGGACGGAAACGACTCATGAATCACTGGAATGATGCAGTTGCAGGCACGCCCGGCGGCTTCGTGCATCCGAACCCCGGCGGAGCGCCGCCAATCTCCGACGCTGCCGGTGCGGGCGCGGCTTATGGCGGGCCGCTGCCGGAGCGCGTGGCGCCGAGCGGCAGCAACCCGCTCGTCGCGGCGGCCAATCCGTTATTGAGCCTCGTGCCGCAGATTCGCTGGACCGTGCATCACCCGAATCCGCGATGGTTGCGCGAGCATCTTGCGTCGGAGGTCCGGCAGTTCGAAATGCGCGCGCAACGCGCGGGAATCGCGCTCGACGTGATCGTCGGGGCACGCTATTGCCTGTGTACCGCGCTCGACGAGGCGGCGTCGCTGACACCGTGGGGCGGCGGCGGGGCATGGTCGGCCGACAGCCTGCTGGTTGCCTTCCATAACGAGACCTGGGGTGGCGAGAAATTCTTCCAGGTGCTTGCACGTCTGTCGCAACAGCCGCAGCAACACCTCGATCTGATCGAACTGCTGTACTACTGTCTCGCGCTCGGCTTCGAGGGGCGCTACCGTGTGCTCGACAACGGCCGTGGCCAGCTCGACACGTTGATGCACCGCGTCGCGCAGCTGATTCGCCAGGCGCGCGGCGAATACGATGCGCCGCTCTCGCCGCACTGGCGCGATGAGATTCCGGCCGAACGTGCGCGTCGCCCGGCAGTGCCGGTGTGGGCGTGGGCCGCCGTCGCCGGGCTGATCGGATTCGGCGCGTTTGTCGCATTCGACCTGACGCTCGCGCGGCGATCCGATGAAGTGTTCACGGCGATCGACCGCGTACGCGTGCCTCATCTGCAGCAGCAGGCCGTGGCGGCGGCCGTTCATCCCGCCGCCGCGCCGCGTCTTGCAGGGTTTCTCGATCCCGAAGTGCGTGCGGGGCTCGTCTCGGTTCACGACGACGCTGAGCGCAGTGTCGTGACGCTGCACGGCGACGGACTGTTCGAGTCGGGTTCAGCGTCGGTGATCGACCGCTATACGCCAGTGCTGGCGCGAGTGGCCGATGCGCTCGAACGTGTGCCGGGCAATATCGTTGTCGCGGGCTACTCGGACAACGTGCCGGTGCGCAGCGCGCGTTTCGCGTCGAACTGGGATCTGTCGCAGGCGCGCGCGCAGGCGGTCGCCCAGATGCTCGCGTCGCGCATGACGCAAACAGGCCGTATCCGTGCGGAAGGGCGCGGCGAAATGGACCCGGTCGCCCCGAACGACACGCCGGCCAACCGCGCGCGCAACCGGCGCGTCGAAATAACGTTGCTGGCGTCCCCTGCGCGCACAGCGTCCTCCGCGCAGGGGACGCCATGAGCTCGTTCGCTTCATCGCTGCCGTCCCGGCCGTTCCTCGGACGATCTTTCTGGGTGTTCGTCGGGCTCGTCGCGCTTGCCGTGCTCATCTGGGTTGCCGGACCGCTGATCGCCTTCGGCACGTGGCGTCCGCTCGAATCGACCGGTGCGCGCGCGCTGCTGATCTGCGCGCTGTTCGCCGCCTGGGGCATGCGTGTCGCGTACCGCCGCTGGCGCGCGGCACATCTGAACGCCCAGTTGCTCAACCAGCTGCGCGCGAGTGGGCCGGCGCCGGCCGATCAAGACACTGATCCCGCCCATCTGACCGAACTGCACCAGCGCTTCAATGAAGCCGCAGCATTGTTGAAAAACATGCGCCTCACCGCCGGCGAGCGCGCACGAGCGGGGCTCGCCGGCTGGATCGAACGCTTTTCGCCGCGCTATCTGTATCAGTTGCCCTGGTACGTCTTTATCGGCGCGCCCGGTTCAGGCAAGACCACGGCACTGGTCAACTCGGGGTTGAGTTTTCCGCTGGCAGAGCAGTTCGGTCGTGCCGCGATTCGAGGCGTCGGCGGCACGCGGCATTGCGATTGGTGGTTCACCAACGAAGCGGTGCTGATCGACACGGCCGGACGCTACACCACGCACGAGAGCAATCGCGCGCTGGACGAGCAGGAATGGCGGGGCTTCGTCGGCCTGCTCAGGAAGTATCGGCCGCGCCAGCCGCTCAATGGCGCGCTGCTGACGATCAGCGTCGCGGACCTGCTCGGCGTCTCCGATACGCAGCGCACCGAGCACGCGATGTCGCTGCGCAAGCGGCTTCAGGAATTGCGCGAACAACTGGGCATCCAGTTTCCCGTCTACGTGCTGGTGACCAAGGCCGACCTGCTCGCCGGCTTCGCTGAGTATTTCGCCGCGCTCGGGCGCGCGCAACGGGCTCAGGTTTGGGGCTTCACGTTCCGGCTCGACGAGACCCAAAAACCGGGCTTCGATCTGCGCGCGGCGTTCGATCACGAGTACCAGCTGCTGCACCGGCGCCTGAACGACGCGCTGCCGGAGTTGCTGGCGGCTGAATCCGACGTGCGCCAGCGAGAGCTGATCTATTCGCTGCCGCAGCAGTTCGCGCTGCTGCAGGACGTACTCGGACAACTGATCGCAGAGGTGTTCTCGCAGTCGAAGTTCGACTCGCTTCCGCTGTTGCGCGGCGTCTATCTGACGAGCGGGACGCAGGAAGGCACGGTGTTCGACCGCGTGATGGGCGGCATCAAGCGCTTTCTGCAAATCGAGGGTGTGCCGCCCGCCACCCACAGCGGGGCGAACGGGCGCAGCTTTTTCCTGAAAGACCTGCTGCAGGCGCTGATCTTCAGCGAGACGTCGCTCGCCGGCATGAACCTGCGGTGGCACAGGCGGCAACGCGTGCTGACCGTCACGGGCTACGGCGCGGCGGCCGTGTTGTTGTGCGTTGCGCTTGCGCTGTGGATACGCAGTTACGCGAACAACAGCGACTATCTCCAGCAGATGAGTGAGCGCGTGAGCGTACTCGACAGGCAGTTGCAGCGCACGTCGATTACCGATGCCGCCGGCATGGGGCAGGTGCTGCCGGTGCTCGACGAACTGAGGGGATTGGCGCGAACCGATCGCGTCGATCCCGCGTCGCCGCCGCTTGCGTATCGCTGGGGGCTCTTTCAGGGCGACAAGACGCAGGCAGCGGCGAGCGGTGTCTATCACCGTGCGCTTGACGAGTTGTTGTTGCCGCTCGCGGCGCGGCGTCTCGAACAGACGCTGCGGGACGCGCGTCAGGACGATCCCGCGTTCGCCTATGCAGCGCTCAAGGCCTACCTGATGCTCTACGACAGCGCGCACTACGACCCCGCCTTCGTGCAGGCGGTGCTCGACCTCGAATTCGAGCGCACGTTGCCGCGGCCACTGGCCGCCGCGCAACGTGCGGCGTTGAGCGCACATCTGGCTAACCTGTTCGCGGACCGCGTCGTGCTGTCGCCGTTCGCGATGGATGAGCGGCTCGTCGCCGATACGCGCGACAGGTTGCAGCGGCTCACATTCGCGCAGCGGCTCTATGCGCAGCTCACGCACACGCTGCGGACCAGTACCGCGTCATATGGCTTCGATGTCGCGCACGCCGCGGGACCGTCGGCCGCGCTGGTGTTCCGGCGGACGAGCGGCCAGAGCCTGAACGACGGGCTGCCTGGGCTATACACGTATCGAGGCTACTGGGACGTCTTCGACAAGCGGCTGGACGATTCGATCGATGCGTTCGCGGCGGAAGAAAAGTGGGTGCTCAATCTGAAAGAATCCGAAGTGCCGAATCGCGCCGCGGGGGAGTCGTGGTCACGCGATATCCGCTCGCTCTACCTGAACGACTACGTGCGCGAGTGGGACGCGTATCTGGGCGACATCCGCCTGCAAACCGGCGATTCGCTGGCGCAGAGCATTCAGGCCGCGCGGGTGCTGTCGGCGTCGGATTCGCCGCTGACACGGCTCATCGATGCAGCCGCGCGCCAGACTGCGCTGACCCGCAGCGACGCGGGCACGGCCGGCGGCGGACTCGCGGACCGCGCGCAGGACAAGGTGGAGAGCGCACGCCACGCGCTGGCCGGAATCTTTGCGGACGCGCCGGCGAGCGACGGCGCGGCGGTGCCCACCGACAAGCCGGAGGCCGTGGTCGACAACCACTTTGCCGGCTTGCGACAGTTCGCGCACAGCAGCGAACGCCAGGATTCCGCGCCGATCGACGCCGCGCTGAAACTGATCGACGAGCTTTACACGTACTTGAGCGCGACCGACTCCGCGTTGCGCAGCGGTGGGATGCCGCCGCCGTCCGATGTGCCGGACAAGGTGCGCGCACAGGCTGGCCGCATGCCTGCGCCGTTCAGGCAGATGCTCGGCGACCTGGCCGATGCCGCGAACGGCAGCGTGGCGACGCTCGCGCAGCGCAATATCGCGCGCAGCGCGTCGGCCGACATCGGCGACTTTTGTCGTCAGGCGATCGCGGGGCGCTATCCGTTTTCGCACGGCTCCTCGCGCGATGTCGCGCTTGGCGACTTCGCGCAGCTATTCGCGCCGTCCGGATTGATGGACGATTTCTTTCGCAAGAACCTGCAGGGTCACGTCGACACGGCCACTCGCCCCTGGCGTTTCAATACGGCGCCGGGCAATGGCAATGCAGAGGGAAATGCGGCGCCGTTCCTCGCGTCGTTCGAGAAGGCAGCCGTGATCCGCGATGTGTTCTTTGCCGGCGGCGGTCACGATCCCGGCGTGAAGGTTCAGATCAAGCCACTGGACATGGACCCGGCGATATCCGAGTGGGCGCTCGATGTGGGCGGCCAGAGCGTGCGCTACGCGCACGGCCCGCAAGCGCCGGTCACCGTGCAATGGCCGGCGTCGGGAGGCAGCAACCAGGTTCGATTGCAGGTCGTCGAGCAGTCGGGGGCGACCGATGGATGGGTGGCGGACGGGCCTTGGGCACTGTATCGCCTGTTCGATCACGCGCGGCTCGAGCAGGGGCACGCACCTGAGGAACTGATCGCCAGTTTTGCGGTGGACGGCAAGCAGTTCAAGCTCGAGCTCACCGCGGATTCGGTGCACAACCCGTTCCGTTTGGGGCAAATGGAGTCGTTCACGTGTCCGGGCAAGTCATGAGGATCGCAGAGGCGAATGGCCACGTGTTGTGGCCCGGCTGGTACGGCAAAGTCCCCGGCGCGGGCGACTTCGTCAACCGTGGGCTGTCCGCGGGGCTCGCCGCATGGTGGGATCGCTGGATTCAGCAGGGGATGGCCGCGCTCCGCCAGCGCGCGCCGGACGGACTGAGCCGCTATTTCGCGATTGCGCCAGTGTGGAATTTCGTGATCCCGGCAGGCGCCGGCGCCGACTGTGTTCAGCTCGGCAGCCTCGCACCGAGTTGTGACCGCGTCGGCCGCTATTACCCCGTCATCGCGACGCTTGCACTGGACGCGGCCGGCTATTCGAGCCACACGACCGCGTCGGCCGGCGGGTTTTTCCGGCAGGTCGGGGCGGCGCTGCTCGATGCCGTCCGCGATGCACAGGTGCCCGAGCAACTCGATCTGGCGTTGAGCCGCGTACGGCTTCCGCGCGGCGACACAGGGGCCTTCGCAGAACAGGATGGCGTGGTGCAGACCCGTGGCGTGGCGCGCGCGACCGAACACGCGGCGGGCTGGCCCAATCTGGCCGAGTACTTCGACCCGCATGGGATGACGAGCTTCTGGTGGACTTATCAGGCAGACGACGTGTTGCCGAAAACGCACGCGCATACCGGCAGGTTCGATGCGCCGCTGTTTCAGACGCTTTTCGGCGTACCACCGCGCGATACGTATTGACGCGGCGGCGACGCGTAGCGGCATTCCCGCGCGTTTGCCCCAGGCAGTATTGACGAGAGGTCGTGGATGATGGACCCGTTGTTTAAAGAACGCATGACGGCTGCTTCCGATGAGGAGCAGGCGGGCGGATCGCGGCCGCTGCCGATCGGGCACCGGCTTGGCGAATTCGAACTGGACTCGGTGCTGGGGATCGGCGGTTTCGGCATTGTCTATCGGGCGTTCGATCGCACGTTGCAGCGTACGGTCGCCGTCAAGGAATACATGCCCTCGCTGCTCGCGCGGCGCGGCGGCGATTTCACCGTATGCCTGCGCGCGGACCGCTTCGCCCAGGCATTCGACTCGGGGCGCGCCGCATTCCTGAACGAGGCGAGGCTGCTCGCGCAATTCGATCATCCCGATCTCGTGAAGGTGCTGCAGTTCTGGCAAAACCATGGCACCGCGTACATGGTGATGCCGTTTTACGAGGGGCAGACGTTGAAGCAGCGCGCGGCGACGCACGCGCCGATGGGCGAAGCGGAGCTGATGAGCCTGCTTGCCGCATTGCTCGGCGCGCTTGGCACACTGCATCGCGCGCAATGCTTTCACCGCGACATTTCGCTCGACAATGTGCTGATCAGGTCCGACGGCAAACCCGTACTGCTGGACTTCGGCGCGGCGCGCAAAACGATCGGCGACGCAGTCGACGAAACCTCGGTGATGCTCAAGCCCGGCTATGCGCCGATCGAGCAGTACACGGACGACCCCGCATTCGTGCAAGGGCCGTGGACCGATATCTATTCGCTCGGCGCGCTGGTCCACGCGATGATCGTCGGCGAGCCGCCAACCGCGGCCGTCGTGCGCAGCATTCAGGATACCTGGCAGCCGCTGGCGTCGCGCAAATTTCCCGGTCGCGAACGATACAGCCGAACGTTTCTGGAGGCGATCGACCATGCATTGCAGTTGCGCATCGCCGACCGTCCGGACTCCGCGACGGCGTTCGCACAGTTGCTGGGACTGCGCGAAGCGGGTGCGGGGATCTATATCGTGGGCGATCGCTCGCAAGGACCGAGTGCGGCCGCAGTAATGCCGGAAGGCACGCAGCGGGACACGGCAGCCGGCGCCGCGACAGCGGCGGTGCAACCGGATGAAGCGCACCCCGGCGTCGATGATTTGCCGGGCGTCCCGCGGCCGCCTTCCGCAGGCGAATCGTCACGCCCGTCAAACGCGTCTCATGCGGGCGACAAAGGTCAAAGCGGAGCGGTGATTCGCGGCGCGACAGGGCTGCTCAACGATGCGTCGGACAGCGATGCCGAAGCGAGCCTCATCACCGAAACACCAGAGGTTCCGCCGGGCCGGCCGGCTGTCGATGGTCAGCAGGATGATCGTCGACGCGGCGTTCAAGGCACTCCCGCGGGCAACGGGCCGCTCGCGGGCGGGCGCCGTCCCTACGTGATCGCGGGTGCGCTAGTCCTGGTCGTCGCGGCATGCGCCGGCACGTTCAAATTGCTGCAGTTCGCCATACGAGCCCCGGAACAACACTCTGCCGCAACAACGACGCCCGAGTTTCACGCGCCTGTCGTGGTCGTTCCGCGCGAGCCGGCGCCGCCCCCCGCGCAGGCCGCGCCGGTCGAGCCGCCGCGGGCGGCGCAAGCGTCCGGCGCGAGTGGGTCCGCGCCTCGCGAGCGGGTTGAACCGGCGAATGCGGCTGCCGCTCCCGCCACGGCTGCGTCGACACCGGACTCGATCGCTGCGGTCACGCAGACGGCATCCGCTTCGATCACGGCCGACGCGCCGGCGGCATCCGCAGCCGCAGGCGCGTCGGGGCAGGGTACGGCCGCCGGCGACGATCGCAAGATGGCAAAGCCCGTGTCGGTCCGGTTCCAGGTCTATCCGTGGGGTGAAGTCTATGTCGGAGGTGTCAAGCGCGGCGTCAGCCCGCCGCTGAAGACGCTCGCGCTCGCGCCCGGTACGTACGACATCGAAATTCGCAATGGCCAGTTGCCGCCGATGCGGCGCACGGTCCGGCTCGATGCCGGCGGCGGACCGGTCAGCATCAGTTACACGTTCGAATGATCTGCGATACCACTTTTCGCATGGGCGCATGCGCCTTGCACTGGAAACCACCGACATGATTGAACGCTTCCTTGCCCCCGTCGATACGAACTCGCGATGCGGGCCCGATCTCGAGTACGACGCCGACTTTCTGCGGCTGCAACAGTGCGCGGCGGGCCGGCCCGAGCAGCAGTACGGCGCGACGGTCATCGCGGCCGAGACACCGGACTGGGCCGAAGTCGAACGCCTCGCGCAGTCGCTGCTCGCGCGCACGAGGGATCTACGCATTGTGCCGCCGCTGGTGCGCGGGTGGATCGACTCTCGCGGTCTCGAAGGTTATGCGCAAGGGCTGACGCTCGTCCGGACATGGCTCGACGATTACTGGGACGATCTGCATCCGGCGCTGTCCGTCGACGGCGAGGCCGACCCGGCGCCGCGGATGAACGCGCTCGCCGAACTCGTCGGTGCACATGCTTGCGCTGGGTCCGCGCGCGAGCAGTCGCTCGCCGGCGCGCTCAGTGTGCGCGAGGTTGCCGACCTGCTCGACGGCCGCGCGCCCGACGCGGCCCACTATCCAGGCGGTGCCGAGCGCCTGAAGCGCGAACTGGAACGATTGCGGGACGAAGGCGGGCGCGAGTGGCTTGTCGCGCATGCGGTGCTCGACGGTCTCGATGCGATTCGCGCCATCGTGACGGTCCGGCTGGGCGCGCAATGGATGCCCGAGCCGAGCCGTTGCGAACTGGCGCTGCGGCGCATCTGCCACGAAGTGGGCGAGCCGCCGGGGGCCGATGCGCACGACGCTGCTGTTGCACAACGTGACGCGTCCGCCCCCGGCAACGCCGACGTCGATGCCGGCCAGGGTTACAGCACCGATCGCAGCAATGGCGCATCCGCCGTGCCGCCGCCACACACATGGCGCGACGCCGAGTTCACGAACCTGGCCGACGTCGCGCTCGTGCTCGACAAGATGTGCCGCTATTTCGAGGACCACGAACGGAGCCACCCGGCGCCGCTGCTGCTGCGCCGCGCGCAGCGTCTACTGACGCTCGATTTCTACGAGATCGTCAAAGACATTGCGCCGGAAAGTCTGCGACAGGTCGAGCTGTTGAGCGGGCGGCGCACGGATGCGTAGAGCGGGGCGTGCGATACCGGCGAATGGTCGCATGCCCCTTACCGTTGAACCAGGAACAGCGCACATAGGGTGCGCGGGGAGCATGAGCGAATGTCACGTCAGAAACCTTCATCCAGCGGACAGAAACAGATTGCGCGCAATCGCGCGCCTCGGGTCCAGATCGAATACGACGTCGAACTCTACGGTGCGCAGCAGAAGGTGCAACTGCCGTTCGTGATGGGCGTGCTGGCCGATCTGGTCGGACATCGGGCCACGCCGCGGCCCGATCTCGCTGAGCGCAAGTTCGTGGAGATCGACATCGACAGCTTCGACGAGCGCATGAAAGCGCTTGCACCGGCGCTGTCGCTCGAGGTGGACAACACGTTGACCGGCGACGGCAAGCTGAAGGTCGATGTCGCGTTTCAAAGCATGGACGACTTCGCGCCAGCGGCGCTCGCGCGTCACGTCGAACCTCTGCGGCGGCTGCTCGAGGCACGCACCGAACTCGCCAACCTGCTGTCGTATATCGACGGCAAGCGCGGCGCGGAGCAGCTGATCGCGCGGGCGCTCGCGAATCCTGCCTTGCTTGCGGCGCTTGCCGGAACGGGGGCGAGCGGCGCGACGCCGCAGGCCGGCGATGCTCCGCGTCTCGAAGGAGAAGATCATGAATAGGACTCCACAGACACTGACGCAGGTGGTCGAAGCGACGCTGACGGACGAGCGGTTTGCCGCGCTGCTCGACGCGGAAGTCAAACCGAAGACCGAGCAGGCGCGCGACGCGGTGCAACGCGCGGTGCGCACGCTCGCACATCAGGCCCTCGAGAACACAGTCACGCTATCGTCCGATGCCTACGACGCGATCGCGCAGTTGATCGGCGAAATCGACGGGAAGCTGGGTGAGCAGATCAATCAGATCCTGCACCACCCGGAATTTCAGCAGCTCGAGGGCGCATGGCGTGGCCTGCATTTTCTTGTGAATCACACCGAGAGCGACGAGTTGCTGAAAATCCGCGTGTTGCCGGCAAGCAAACGGGAACTCGCACGCATGCTCAAGCGCCACAAGGGCATCGCGTGGGACCAGAGTCCGCTGTTCAAGAAGGTCTATGAAGACGAGTACGGACAGTTGGGCGGCGAGCCGTTCGGCTGCCTGATTGGCGACTACCATTTCGACCATTCCCCACCGGATGTCGAGATGCTCGGCGAGCTCGCGAAAATCTCCGCGGCGGCGCATGCGCCTTTCATCGGTGGGGTGTCTCCCGCGCTGATGCAGATGGAGTCGTGGCAGCAACTATCAAATCCGCGCGACCTGACGAAGATCTTCCAGAACACCGAGTACGCCGCGTGGCGCAGCTTGCGCGAATCGGACGATGCGCGCTATCTCGGCCTCGCGATGCCGCGTTTTCTTGCCCGCCTGCCCTATGGCGGGCGTACCGACCCCGTCGACGAATTCGACTTCGAGGAGCAAACCGACGGCGCGCGCCATGATCACTATACGTGGGCCAATGCCGCCTACGCGATGGCCGCGAATATCAACCGTTCGTTCAAACTGTACGGCTGGTGTTCGTCGATTCGCGGGGTCGAGTCGGGTGGCATCGTCGAGAATCTGCCATGCCACACGTTTCCGACCGACGACGGCGGCGTCGACATGAAATGTCCGACCGAGATCGCGATCAGCGACCGGCGCGAAGCGGAACTCGCGAAAAACGGACTGATGCCGCTCGTGCATCGCAAGAACTCCGATGTTGCCGCATTCATCGGCGCGCAGTCGCTCCTGAACAGCGCCGAGTATCACGATCCCGACGCGTCGGCCAACGCGCGCCTGTCCGGCCGGCTGCCGTACCTGTTCGCGTGCTGCCGCTTCGCGCATTACCTGAAATGCATCGTGCGCGACAAGATCGGCTCTTTTCATGAGCGCAGCGACATGGAGCGATGGATGAACGACTGGATCATGAACTACGTCGACGGTGACCCGGTGAATTCATCGCAGCAGACCAAGGCGAGCAAGCCGCTCGCGGCCGCCCAGGTCGTCGTCGAGGACGTCGAGGACAACCCTGGCTACTACGCGGCGAAGTTCTTCCTGCGTCCGCACTATCAGCTCGAAGGGCTGACGGTGTCGTTACGGCTCGTTGCAAAGCTGCCGTCGGTCAAGACGGTGGATCGCTGATGCGCGGCGCTTATTTCAATCGGAGGGTGTGATGGCGGTGGCAATGTTCATGAAGGTAGACGGCACGACAGGCGAGTCGGCCGACGAGCAACATCAGGGATGGACCGATATCCAGTCGTTCTCGTGGGGCGCGAGCCAGCCCGCGGCGATGGCAGTGGGCGGTGGTGGCGGCACCGGCAAGGCCAGCTTCAATGATCTGACCGTGGTCGCCTACATGGACAAGGCGGCGCCGGCGATCGTCAAATGCTGCGCGAGCGGCAAGCATCTCGACAAGGTCGAGATTTCGTCGTGCAAGACCGGCGGTTCGCAGATCGAGTTCTCACGCGTCACGCTCGAAGAGGTGCTCGTCACGTCCGCGCTGGTTGCCGGCACCGATCCAGCCGACGCGGCCGACCGGCTGCTGATGAACTATGCGTTTCAGGCCGCGCGCGTCAAGAAGCAGTACTGGGAACAGAATGCGAACGGCGGCAAGGGGGCCGAGGTGACGATGGGGTGGGACATCAAGAAGAACAAGGAAATGTAGCTGGGAGGCGGCGACGATGCTCGAAACCGATGCTCAACCGATGGACCGTCCGCCCGGCTCACGGCGGCGCGGCGCGCGTGACCGGCTGCAGCCCGCGCTGCTCGACCGGCTCACCGACGCGGCGCCCCGCGAACGCAAGGAAGCTTTGCCGGCGCACTGGATCGATGAGCGCAAGTTGCGCGCCGCGGTGCTGCGCGACCTGTCCTGGCTGTTCAATACAGCGAACATGCAGGACGGGATCGATCCGGCGGCACATCCGGAAGTGGTGCGTTCGGTTGTCAATTACGGCGTTCCTCCGCTTGCCGGCATGCAGATGTCCAGCATCGACCACGCAGCGCTCGAGCGCTGGATTCGCGATGCGCTTGTGCATTTCGAGCCGAGATTCTGCGCCGACAGCGTCGACGTGCGTTGCGTGACGGATCCGCGCGGGGCGAACCATCAGAACAGGCTGACGCTGGAGATTCACGCAAGGCTGTGGTCGGTGCCGTACCCGCTCGAGATTCTGCTGCTGTCCGATCTCGATCTTGAATCGGGCGTCGTGTCGGTCAGGGAATGCACGGGGGTGTAGCGCATGGACGAGCGATTTCTTGACTACTACAACCGGGAACTGACCTATCTGCGGCAGCTCGGCGCCGAATTTGCGCAGCAGTTTCCGAAGATCGCCGGCCGCCTCGGGATGCATGGTATCGACGTTGCCGATCCCTATGTCGAACGGCTGCTCGAAGGATTCTGCTTTCTGACTGCGCGCGTGCAGATGAAGATGGATGCGGAGTTTCCGCGCTTTTCGCAGCGCCTGCTCGATGTCGTCTATCCGAACGCGCTCGCGCCGATGCCGGCGATGGCGATCGTGCAGATGACACCGGATCAGAACGAAGGCAGTCTCGTGCGAGGCTTCGCGGTGCCGGCCGGCACCGCGCTGCAGGCGAAGGTCGCGAGCGGCGAGGTGACGCCGTGCGAATTCCGCACCGCGCATGATCTCGTGTTGTGGCCGCTCGCGATTTCCCAGGTGCAGATGACCGGAGTTCCGATTGATCTGCCGCCTGGCGCGCTCAGACGGCGCGCGCGCGCCGCGCTGCGCATCCGGATCGAGGTGATGGCCGGTGCGCTGGCGGACCAGCTGCCGCTGGATCAGTTGACTTTCTATCTGTCGGGCCCGGAGTCTCAGGCGGCGCGGCTTGTCGAGCTGCTGACCGCTCACGTGGCCGGCGCCATCGTGCATGCGCCGGGCGATGCCGCACGCAACGCCGTCGCCCTCGACGCAGATGCGATCGCGCACGAGGGATTCCATCCGTCGCAAGCGATGCTGCCGAACGACGGCCGGATGTTCGAAGGTTACCGGCTCCTCCAGGAATACTTCGCGTTCCCCGCACGCTATCTGTTTTTCAGCGTAAGTGGCCTGCGGCGCGCACTCGCACAATGCGGCGGCAGTGCATTCGAGTTGACGCTGCTGCTCGACCGGGATGACGCGGCGCTCGCATCCGAGGTCGATACGCGGCATCTGGCGTTGAACTGCACACCGGCGGTCAATCTGTTTGCGAAGCGCACCGACCGCATTCCGGTTACGCCGCGCACCCACGAATATCATCTGGTCGTCGACCGCGTGCGGCCGCTCGATCACGAGGTGTACGCGGTGACGCGCGTCACGGGGCATCGCATCGGCGACGCAGGCGATTGCGACTTCCGTCCGTTCTACGCATCGTACGGCGGCGACAGTGGCGAGTCGGGTGCGTACTACTCGATCCGGCGCGAGGGGCGTGTTGCATCCGCGCAGATGCGAGCCAACGGCGCGCGCACCAGCTACCCCGGAACGGAGGTGTTCGTCTCGCTCGTCGACCGGCAGCAGGCGCCGTTCGACGAACGTGTGCGGCACCTTTCCGCCGACACCCTTTGTACGAACCGGGATCTGCCACTCCTGCTGCCACTCGGCTCGGCGAGCGATTTCACGCCGAAGATATCCGCGCCGCTCAAACACATCAAGATATTGCGCGGACCATCGCGCCCGCGGCCACCGCTCGCGCAGGACGCGGCGGCGTGGCGGCTCATCAGCGGCCTCGGATTGAACTATCAGCCGTTGACCGATATCGACGATGACGCTGGCGCGCGCGCGCTGCGCGAACTGCTGGGGCTGTATGCGCAACAGGCAGACGCGGCGACGCGCAAGCAGACCGGGGCACTGCAACGGCTCGCTTGCGAACCGGTTTATCGCCGGCTGCCGGAGTGCGGTCCCATCGTGTTTGGCCGCGGTGTGCGCGTGACGCTGACCGTCGACGAGCAGGCGTTCGCCGGCGATAGCCCCTATCTGCTCGGCGCGGTGCTCGAACAGTTTTTTGCCCGGCATGCGTCGATCAACGCGTTCACCGAGTTCGCGTTGCATTCGGTTCAGCGTGGCGAACTCGCGCAATGGCCCGCACGTGTCGGGCGGAGGCCGGCAATATGACGCACCGCGATCCGCTGGCGAGCGCCGCGGCGCGATACGACGCGTATTGGGCGCGCTTGCGCGCCGCGCCCGAGGAGCACGATCTGTTCAATGCACTGCGCTGGCTCGACGCATTGTCCCGACACGCGGCGCCGCTCGGACGGGCCACGCACCCGCGCGACGAGCCGTTGCGGCTTGGCCAGGAGCCGTCGCTTGCGTTCGCTGCGTCGATGATCGCTGCCGTGCGCGACGCGGACGCCGTGCCGCGCGTGACGATTCACGGCTTCGGACTGTTCGGGCCGAACGGGCCCCTGCCGCATCATCTGACCGAATACGCCCACGAACGGGCGAATGCGTTCGACGATCGCACGATGTCCGGTTTTGCCGACTGGTTCCATCACCGGCTGATCCTGCTGTTCTATCGCGCGTGGGCCGATGCGCAGCCGGTGGCTGGGCATGACCGGCCGGGGCGGTCGCGCTTCGACCGGTATGTCGCGAGTCTGATCGGACGCGCGGTCGACCCCGTCGAGACCCGCGGCCCCGCGCACGCGCAGTATTTCCATGCAGGCCACTGGGTGCGGCAGACGCGCAATCCGGAAGGTCTCGTCCAGATTCTGCGGCGCGAGTTTGACGTGCCGGTGCGCATTGTCGAACACGTCGTGCGTTGGACGCTGATCGGCGCACCGCTGCGCACGACGCTATACGCGACGGCGCCCACGCAACGCCTCGGCGATGGCGCCGTGCTCGGCCGCGCGGTACGCGACGCGCAGTCGCGCTTTCGCATCGTGCTCGGACCTATGCCGCTCCATATGTATCGCACGTTCCTTCCCGCCGGCACGAATGCGGCGCGCGCGGCGCACTGGGTTCGCGAATACATTGGTGCCGAGTTCGCCTGGGAGCTGCAACTGGAGCTTGCGCCCGATCACGTGCCCGCGCTGACGCTGGGCCGCGAGGAAGGGCTCGGCCGTAGCACATGGCTCGGCACGCGGTGCAGCGGCGCGCCGGCAGGCGATGTCGTCATCGATCACACCGCAATCCGGCCGGCGCCGCGCGATACGAAGGATTGCGCTGCCGACGCGCAGCCTTGATTGAACCAGCTGAACCAGGAGGGGCATCGGTGTCACGCATCTTTACGTTGGACAGTCCGCTGGGAGACCAATTGAAGTTCCGCAGCTTGTGCGGCGACGAGGAGCTCGGCCGGATGTTCGAGTTTCGCATCGACGCGCTCGCCGACAGTCATAGTCTGTCGCTGCAAGCGCTACTGGGCCAGTCGGTCACCGTGCATATCGAGGAGCAGGGCGGCGCGACGCGCTACCTGAACGGTGTGATCGCGCGGGCGTCGCTTGCCGGACGCGATGCCGCACGCCACTACCGTTACGAACTCGTCGTGCGGCCGTGGTTGTGGCTCGCGACGCGCCGCGCGGATTGCCGGATCTACCAGATGCGCAGTGTGCCGGAGATCGTTCAGGAGACGCTCGCGCCATATGGCTTCCAGATCGAGAACAGGCTGACCGACAGCTATGCGCCGCGCGAGTATTGCGTCCAGTACAACGAGACCGACGCGGATTTCGTGTCGCGACTGATCGAGCATGAGGGCATCTACTATTACTTCGAGCACGCATCCGGCAAGCACACGCTGGTGCTGTGCGACGCGATGTCGTCGCACCATCCGTTGCCGGGATACGCAAGCATCCCGTACCTCGGTCACGACCGGGCGACGATCGCTGACGAAGAGCATATTGGTACCTGGGTGCCTGCGAAAGAAATCAACGCGGGGCGGCACGAGGCCGACGACTACGATTTCACGAAACCGCGAGCCGATTTGTCGGTGCGCCGGGCCGATCCTCGCGGGCACAGCCATGACAGTCTGCCGGTCTATGAATGGCCGGGCGGATATCGCGACGACGCGCACGGCGAGCGATACAACCGCGTGAGGCTCGAGGAACTGCAGTCCGAGCATGAGCGCGCGGCCGGACACACGAATGTCCGCGGCGTCGCGCCAGGGTATCTGTTCACGCTGAAGAACTGTCCGCGCGACGATCAGAACCGCGAGTATCTGGTGGTTCGATGCAGCTACCGCTTCCAGGAAAACGTGTACGCGAGCGGTAGTGACGACGAGGTGATGCACGACACGCAGCTCGTCGCGCAGCCGACCAGCCTGCCGTACCGTTCGCGGCGCGTGACGCCCCGACCCCGCACCAGCGGCCCGCAGACCGCGGTCGTGGTCGGCCCGCCGGGAGAAGAGGTCTGGACCGACCAGTATGGGCGCGTGAAGCTGCAGTTCCAGTGGGACCGGTACGGGCAGCGCGACCAGAACTCATCGTGCTGGATCCGGGTGTCGAACCCATGGGCGGGCAGCGGGTTCGGGGGCGTCCAGATTCCGCGCGTGGGAGACGAGGTCATCGTGGATTTCCTGAACGGCGATCCCGACTATCCGATCGTGACCGGGCGCGTGTATAACGGCGAGCGGACGCCGCCGTGGGGGCTGCCGGCGAGCGCGACGCAAAGCGGGATCCTGTCGCGCTCTACACCGGGTGGCACCACCGAACACGCGAATGCGATGCGCTTCGAGGACCGCAAGGGCGCGGAGCAGCTGTGGATGCATGCGGAACGCAACTTCGATGCGGAGACCGAACAGGATCACTCGCTGTCGGTCGGGCACGACCATTCGCATACGGTCGGTAACGACGAGACGTTGAGCGTGAAAAACAATCGTCAGCGCAGCGTCGGGCAGAACGAGACGGTGAACGTCGGGCAGCATCGCGTCGCGCAGATCGGGCGGAATGAGACGCATGGCGTCGGGGGGAATCGCAGCGTGTCCGTCGAAGGCGACAGCACGCATACCGTTGCGAAAGGCAATCACAGCCTGGCGGTGGTGAGCGGCACACATGACGTTTTCGTCCAGGGAGACAGCACGCATGTCGTCGGCGCGGGCTCGTATGCCGCGCAAGTCAAGAAAGGAAATTATGCGGTCGAAGTTGCGAAGGTCGCGTCGATGGTCGCATGCGATTGTGTCGTGATGGGCGTCGAAAAGAGCGTTGTATTGATCAACAAGGAAAAAGTCGGCGTATCCATTGACGGGACGGGTAGCGATCTCGGTGTCGGTATCGTAGGTCGCGTCGGCGGCGTGAGTATCGCCGGAGATGGCAAGGGCGTGGACATCTCCGGCCTTAATCAAGGAGTCAAGATCTACGGCGAGGACGATCTCAATCTTGCAGGCAAGGCGACGGCGAATCTGCAGGCGCCGAAGATCAACATCGATAACGGAAAGGACGGTTGCGAAGTCAACGTTACGGCGACGAAGATCGTCCTCTCGACGAAAGGCGGTTCTGTCACGCTCGACGGTTCGGGCGTGACGATCCAGGGGACGATCGCCCATATCAACTGATTTCGAAGGAGCGGCCGGCGGTCGACGGCCGTGTGCCGGTTTCATGGTTTCACTCGAAGCATCGGAGACATTCGATGGAGAACGAAGCGGATCAGATGACGATCGACGACGCGCTTGAAGCGGATACCGTCAACGCATTGCGCCGGCTGTTCGAAAACGATGTACCGTCAAATCCTTCCCCGCCGGCCGAACGTGCCGGATCGGCGACGCTGATCGGCGAGGTGACGGATACGCACCATCCCGATGCGATGGGGCGGGTTCGCGTGAAATGGTCGATGCAGGACGGCAACACGTGCGAGCGTTGGCTCGAATGTCTGGATGGCGTGAAACCGGGCATCGGCGATCGCGTGTTGTTGCAGTCGCCGGCGAACTGGCCCGAGTATCTGATCTCCGGCCTGCTGAGGCGGACAGGCAGCGGCGAGCCGGTCGAGCCAGTCGTCGAGCCTGCCGTCGCACTTGCGCTCGAACCGGACAAATGCGTGCAGGTGTCGGATGCGTCGGGTTGTCCGCTGTTGCAGGTGCGTGCGTCGCCGGACGGGCCGGTCGTGACGTTGCTGAACCGGAACATGAATATCGAAGTCGCCGGCAAGCTGCGGCTGAGCGCGCAGACGCTCGAACTCGAAGGCGGCCGCGGCGGCGTCGACATCCGGACGGAAGCGGACACCGTCGTGCGCAGCCGGTATGTCCGGTTGAACTGACAAGGAAGCGCGCCGTCATGCATCGCGAGTTCGCCGCCATCGAATCGTCGATCGAAGCATTCGTCGAGCAGCCCGACGATCCGACGCTGCTGCTCGAGATGACCGACAACGACGTCGTGCCCGTTCTGAAGATGCTGCAATCGCTCGATCAGCGTGTTGGCGATGCGATCTTTTTGACCTTTCCGTTCCCATGCGACGCGATCGACACGTACCTGCAACAGTGCATGGAAGCGCTCGGCCATCAGATCGACGAAGAGAACCGGGCGCGTGTCGAACGCGGCGAAACGCGCTGGCCGTTGTTGCCGCTGGCGTGCACCGACCCGAGGCGCGCGCCCGCGGAACGGCTGCGCGACGCCGTCATGCACGTTCGCACGCTGGTGCCGGAAGGCGCGAAAGTCGTTTGGGCATGGTTACCGTCGCCGTTGGGCGACACCGGCGGTTTCGCGAAGATGGTGCTGCACTTGCTGGCGCCGAACGGCTTCGACGACTGGATGGAAGGACATCGCTTCTGCATCCGCGACGATCGAAATCATTCTTGCCTGATTCCGCTCGCTCGAGAGAGAAACGCGGAGCATGTATTGATACTTCCCGTCGACTTCTCGTCCGGGAAAGCGACCCGTAACCTGGTCGACGTCGCAAACGATGCGGCGCAGCCGATCGCGCAGCGTATGGGGGTGTTGATGCAGATCGCGGCGATCGACCTCGCGCACGGCAGGCTGCCCGATGCACAGCGCAAATATCGCGCGCTCTATGCGTTTCATGCCGAGCGACAGGATGCGAGGGGCTGTGCAATGGCGTTGCACGGCCTGGGTGACGTGGCGTTGCGCCAGGGATCGCAGCGCGACGCGAAGGAGTGGTATGTGCGGTCACTGCCGGCGGCGCTCGATGGCCACAATCTGCTCGCCGTGCTCAATTCGCTGATGGCGGTCGGCAATTGCTGCAACGCACTCGGCGAACATGCGAAGGCGGCGGTCTATTTCGATCTGGCGAGTGGCGCCGCCGGCAGATTGATGCTCGTGCATACGAAGATCGAGGCGATGGAGAAGGCCGGCGTCGCGCTGCTCGCGTGCGGCAAGGCGGCGGAAGCCGCGAAGAGCTGGATCGATGCGAAGGGGTTGTGCGAGCAGTTCGGTTGCGAACGGCAACGCTGCACCATGCTCGATCGGCTCGTGTCGCTTTATGCGAAGGCCGGCCTGAAAACCGAGGCAAAAGCGTACGAGCTGGAAAAGGATCCGCTTTTCGCGGCTCGGGAACGGGGAGCTGCGGTGGCCGCTTCACACGATAGCCGGATATGAACGGGCACGGCGATGAGTGATTCGGGAAACCGGTTGATTCGTGCGTCCGATTCGTCACCGCGTGGCGAGACGCGATCAGAATCCAGGGTCGACACGTCATGCGACGCGCTTCTCAACACGGTCAAGTCGACTTGTGACCCGTTCAAGGAAACTTTCTCATCGAAGGGAAGCGCGCTGCATCACGTCAGCGAGGCCGTGAATGCGCTTGCCTCGCTGCAAGGCGCGCCGTCGCAGTTGCTCAATACCGGCATTGCGCAGATTCCGTTGCTCGACAAGATGCCGGGGATGCCAGCGGCCGTCATCGGCGCTACACATCTCGGCACGCCGCACGCGCATGATCATCCGCCGAGTGACGGGTTTCCGTTGCCGAGCATCGGCGTGACAATCGGCAGCGGCTGCCTGAGCGTGCTGATCGGAGGCATGCCGGCGGCCCGCGTGACGGATATCGGCATCGCGCCGACGTGCGGTGGCCTGACGCCTTTTTTCGACATTCAAACGGGTTCGAGCAATACGTTCATCGGTGGGATGCGTGCCGCGCGCATGGGGATCGACATGACGCGACATTGCAATCCGATGGGGCATGCGGGGAAGTCGGGGGAAGAAGCGGAGGGGGCCGCGGAGAAAGGCGAACAAGCGGCGAGCGAGGCCGCCGAGGTGTCGGGCCGGGCGCGCTGGATGGGACGGGCGGGCAAGGCGTGGAAAGTGGGCAATGCAGCCGTCGGCCCTGCGTCGGGCGCGGCGAACGCAATCGGTGACGCCAAGCACGGCGAGGCCTTGGCTGCCGCGATGATGGCCGCGCAGACTGCCGCGGACGCCGCGATGATGCTGCTCGGTAATCTGATGGGCAAGGATCCGGGCATCGAGCCGAGCATGGGCATGCTGATGGACGGCAACCCGACGGTGCTGATCGGCGGGTTCCCGATGCCCGATTCGCAGATGATGTGGCATGGGGCGAAGCACGGACTCGGGAAGAAGGTCCGAGCCCGAATAGCAGCCAGGCAGAAAGCGGCCGGCCCGTGCCGGAATGGCCATCCGGTCGATGTAGTCAGAGGCACGGCGGAGAACGAATTCGTCGACTATGAGACGAAAATCGCGCCTGCGTTCAAATGGGAACGCTACTACTGCAGCGGATGGAGTGAGCAGGGTGGTGCGCTTGGCTTTGGGTTCCGACATTGCTTTCAGCATGAGCTTCGTCTGCTGCGCACGCGGGCAATCTATGTGGATACTCTGGGCCGGGAGTATCCGTTTTGCAGAAATGCGGTGGGCCGCTATGAGGACATCTTTGCGGGCTACGAACTGCAGCAGCACGACGGGCATCGCTTCGTGCTCCGACATGGGGGGCTAGGCGACATGACTTTCGAGCGTGCGAACGAAGCTGACCGTGCGGCCAGGCTTGTGAACCATGTCCGGGACGGTATCGAGAGCACGCTGGAATATGCCCGCAACGGCGCACTTATGCGCATCGCCCAGGAGGAACGGCGTGGCCTTCGTCGGCAGTGGGTGGACTTTCGCTACGATGACCGCGGCCATGTCGTTGAGCTTTACCTCACGGATTCGCAGGGGGAGACGAAACGTATCGCCCACTACGATTACGATGCGGCTGGATGTCTGGTGGCGTTTGTCGATCCGCTCGGCGCGATGATGTCGCTCGCGTATGACGCTAGGCGCCGGATGGTCCGGGAAACGGATGCCAACGGCTACTCGTTTTTCTACAAGTACGACAGCGATGGCCGTTGCGTCGAAAGCGTAGGACAGGACGGCCTGTGGCGCGTCTTGCTCGATTATCAGCCAGGCCGCACGGTGGTCACGCAGGCCGATGGTGGCAAATGGACCTACCTGTACGACAAGGCGCGCACGGTGACGCGCATCGTGGACCCCTATGGCGGCGCGGCCGACCGCTTGACCGCCGCGGACGGCCGCATCGTCCAGGAAGTCGATGCGGGCGGACGCGTGATGCACTGGCTTTATGACGTGCGCGGGCGCAACACCGGACGAAAGGACGAGTGGGGCAACGGGTGGCCAGCGTGGGACGGAGCGCAGGCGCAGCCGAACCCCTTCACGCATCGTTTGCCAGAGACGCACCTCGGGCTGCAATGGGGTGAGTCGGGGCAACACAAGGCGTGCAGCAACGTGTTGCTGCCCGAGCCCATAGCACGGATCGCGGATGCAGTGCTCGAGCATGGCGGGACCGCGGGCGCGCCGGAGGAAGAAAGAGACGCCTGCGAACGGCTGGTGGCGCACATCGATGAGCGCGGAAAATCTGAGTACTTTCTGCGTGACGCGGCTGGCAATGTGATCGAGTACCGCGACAAGGACGGCAGGGACTACCGCTACGGCATCGCATCGTGGAACTTGTGCGTAAGCGACGAGGATCCGCTCGGAAGTATGGTGTCGTACCGTTATACGGCGCAGGAGAAGGTTTCGGCAGTTGTCGACGCAAACGGGAACGAAAGCCGGTACACCTACGATCTCAAGAACCGCATCGTCGGCGTGACGCGGCACGGGGTGGTCCGCGAGACCTACGCATATGACCATGGAGATCGCCTGCTTGAAAAGCGCGACGGCCACGGCCACTGGCTACTGCGCTTCGAGGTTGGCGACAACGGTCTTCATTGCAAGCGCGTGCTATCGAGCGGCGAAACGCACTTCTTCGAATACGACAAGCGGGGGAATTTCACAAGGGCGTCAACTGGCAGCGTTGACGTCAGGCTCGCGTACGATGCTCTGGGCCGCTGCATAGCGGACAAGCGCGACGGACGTGGTGTCGAGCACACCTACATGGGGGGGCGCCTCGCGCAGACCACGTACTTTGATCGCTTCGCGGTGCGATATGAAGCGCATGGCGACGGTGACATATCGATTCATATCCCGAACGGTGCTGTCCACCGGCTTCATCGAAGCGCCGATGGCAAGGTTCTGTTGTGTCTCGCCAACGGTACGAATCGACTTTACGGATACGACCCGCAAGGGCGATGCCGTGCACGTTTGACGTGGCCGGAAGGACGCGCGCAAGACGTCCATTGCGTGGAGTATTGCTACAGCGCAACGGGCGAGCTGCAATGTGTTGTCGATAGCCAGAACGGCAGCACTGAGTATCGATACGACGCCGCCCATCGGCTGGTGAAGGAAAGTCAGAATGGCTGGCCGGTACGGCGCTTCGAATATGACCGCGGAGGCAATCTTTTGTCGACGCCGTCGTACCCGTCTATCCAATGCGCAGAGGGAAACAGGCTGACTGCCGCGTCACGCAGTCTGTTTCGCTACGACGATCGCGACCGTCTCGCCGAGGAGGTCCGCGGGCACGATCAACGCACGGCTTACCGCTATAACAGCATGGACTTGCTGGTGGAGGTGCGGTGGAGCGACCGCAACGGGGCGTGGGCGGCAGAATACGACGGGCTCTGCCGCCGCACCACGAGGACATTCGGCGCGGATCGTATCGACTATTACTGGGACCGCGACCGGCTGGCGGCGGAATGGCGGGCGGACGGCGCGCTGCGCCTTTACGTCTACGTGGACGAGACGGCGTTGGTGCCCTTCATGTTCATCGACTACGATTCGCCAGATGCGCCGCTCGAAAGCGGCCGGGTCTATTACGTTTCTGTCAATCAAGTCGGGCTTGCCGAGCGAATCGAAGATGAAGCGCGAAAGACGGTATGGCGCGCGCACGACATCGACCCCTATGGGATGGTCGCCGTGGCTGGCGGCAACGAGATCGAATATAACCTGCGCTTTCCCGGTCATTATTATGACGCGCAAACAGGTTTGCACTATAACCGGTTCAGGACTTATAGTCCGGCGCTTGGCCGTTATTTGCAGTCGGATCCAGCAGGGCAGGCCGGCGGCGTGAATCTGTATGCGTATGCTTCCAATCCGTTGGTGGCCGTGGATATTCTGGGGCTCAGCGCATGCTGCGGCGCGCCGGGAAATAGCCATTTCGATGATTGCGAGCGTCCGGAAAGCGGCCGTGCCGTCGCCAGGCCCCCGAGTCGAAAGGCAGCGAAGAAGGCAGCCGCGGAGGCGACGAGAGACACCACGCTTCACGCTGTCGTTCTCAGCAACCTGGAGCGGGCGATCGAGTGGGCCGCCGAAATGCAGGTAAAGACCGGGGCGTGGGCGAGGCAGAGGTGCATTGCCTGTGGAGACCCTGAAGATGGAATAAGCGTACAGAACGGCCAGGCGAGCCAGCAACCCCCGGAATTGAGTCCGCGGGGCGAGCACATTTCAGGCAATGCCATGATCGCCGAGATGGAGAAGGCGGACGTAGAGCTGAAAGGGCACTACGCCGACAACGGCAAGGAAGGGCAAATCAATGCATCTCACGCGGAGTTGCTGATCGCCGTCGACAATCAATCCAGATCTGGCAACGGGAAGCCGAGTGTGATTGGCCTGTCGATGACCACATGTGGCAACTGCCGCGTAGCTTTGAGGAAGCTTGCGATACGCTCCGGCATGACCCATATCGTCGGTGACTCGGAATATGTGCGTGTTTACCACCCCGACGGATTCGTAGACATCTATGAATACGACGGCGAATATGTCGGTACCGCGCATCCAGGCCAACGTCCGTCGGCTAGTCGGCGCAAGTATGTGGGTGTCCCATGGTAGACAAGACCCACGAGCTTATTGCTCATTGCCGGGCCATGGTTGCAGCGTCTCCCACGCACCACTTGCCCCTGGAGGCGAGAAAGCGCTTGTGGGCCTCTTTTGGAGAGCCGCTGGATTGGACAGAGGTTCAGGCCGGTGCGGTTTCGGCGGGCCACTTGCGGCGTGGCAGGCTCGCGATATATGCAGTGCGCAGCGTTCTGGCGGGTTATGCGGAGGAGGAGGTGCGCAGCGGTGACGAACTCGTCAATCCTGAAGACCATCCTGCAAAGATTCTTGACGCCGCTGAACGGAGGCTGAATGGGGTTGACGATTGGACTGCAACCGGGAGAACGGCCTACCGTTACGGCAATATGCTCCAATATCTCTACGAGCTTTGGCCGGCGTATCGGGTCGCGTCGCTCATTTTGCTCGGCGCAGGTGGCGCGATTGGGGCGTGCCTCGACGATTACATAGGGTTCGAACAGAATGATGAAGGGCCAGACGCGCAGACATGTACGGCCGACATGTATGCCTGCCTCGCGTTCTGTAACGGAGTGGGCCCGTGGGATCGGGACGAAGGGCAACGTGAACTCGATACGCGCCGGGAAGCGTTCTGGCTGCAGTACCTCGCGAAGGCCTCCGAACTTGCCGCGTGATATGAACAGCCACCAGGGGTCGCGACCTCGCATCCTCAAAATAATCAATGACTTGCATCGATCTACGTTTTTGCCAGGCGCAAAGCAGAGTCCATGCCGAGTCTCACGCAGCAAGGCCGTCCAGGATGCTGGCGTACGATATTTTCCCAATTCTGAAGCGACCCCAGCTGGGTGACGCGCGGCATCAGGCCGGGCTGCTGCAGGGTCGACTCGACGCGGTCGAAACGACCAGCGCCGCTTATGTGCGGGAACTTGGAAACTTGCGGCGGCGGCTGTCAGCGGTGCCGGCACGGAATCCGGCGACCGCGGGGCATGGGCTCACGCGCGGGCGGGCTGGTGCCGCCAGGAAAGTCGTGACGCCAGCCCGCAAGGTGCGCCGATCAAAGGGGCCTGCTGAATGAAAAAGGTGCCCGCAAGACGCAAACGCCCGACCTGCCCACCGATTGGCTCGCTGATGCGGTACGGCGAGCGGACGGTGCGTGTGGTTGCAGAGGCGAGCGGTCAACGTGCAGTCATCGAGTCAATCGATGAGCAGGGCAGGAAATTGAGAAGCGGTCAAATGGATTAATCTCGTCAGCCTGACCAGCCAACTGTTCTGAACCCGACGCGTGCAGCTCGACATTTTTAACGACAGCCGCAACGTGATGCTGCGCAATGACGTCCTGTCCGCATTGCAGCAGTACGATGCGGCGCGCGCTGCAGGCCCTTGCGAACGAGTATCTGGACGACGTCGCCCTGGTGTATTTCGGGTCGATCGTCAATGCTCTCGAGGGTCGATCGACGGTACCGTTTGACCGTTACGAAGCCGCACTGCAGGCTCGCCAGGCACTATCTCACGAAGTCCAGCCGGCAGTCGCGCGTGTGTTCCCGGGGCAGACCGGGGCCACCTGGCTCGCACCGCTCTGGGCAGAACTGGCCGGGCGCGCCGCTGCGCGGCCTTTCCGCTCGGACCGTGCGGATGCGCACGCAGCGCCGCTCTTCCTGCTTGCTGCGAGGTGGGCCGAGGCGTGTGATGCGGTATTGCGCATTGCGTCCTGGCGACGGATTCCAGCGTCGCTCTGCTGGATGACGGAGGCGCGCCACCGGCTCGACGGGCTGGACGCGACTTGGCCGTTGCTGGTGGAACTTGCGTGGCTTTCGCCATCGCGGTTTGACCGGCTTTCAAGCCGGCTTGGCGATGCTTCGGTCGATGCGTTGCGGCGCACCTTCGATGCGTCGTTCGATGGCGCAGGCGACATTGGCGATCTGGCATGGTTTCCGGCGTGGGTACTCACGGAAAAGGCCGGCCTCGCACCCCTGTTCAAACAGGCAGAGCCTTCGCGACGGAATGCTCCCGAGCGGGCGGCGAAGTTGATGCTTGAACTGCTCAGCCTGGAGCGTCAGGGCCGGCATCACGAACTGCTGGAAACCCGGCGCGAACTGCAGGCGCTCAACGGGGCCGCTGTACGCCGCCTACATGAAGACGCGCTGAGAAGGTTTTGAAGACGAATCAGAGCGGCGACGCTGCGGCTTCGCAGGCGCGTTACTACGCGGCGGTGGAGCGATTGACCGCCGCTCGTTGGCGCAAAGGTGAGCACTGATGCCGATACCATCGAAGCTTCAGCCGTGGTTTGAAGCGAGGCAGCGTTTCAGGTTGAGCCATACTCATATCCAGATGGCTCGCGAACCAGGATTGAATCCCCGAAAATTCGGGTCGCTGGCTAACGAGCAGCAGGAACCGTGGAAGCGCCCCCTCGCGGAATTTATCGCGCATTGTTATCGCAAGCGCTTTGGTCGTACTACGCCAGAACACGTGCAATCTCTGGAAGAAGTCGTGAAGCGTGCGGAAGGGCGGCGCAGCGAGCGACGGGAAAGAAAAACGAACAAAGCGGTTCCACCGACAGGGCCTCAACGTAGCGATGACGGATCGAGCGAAAAGTTGCCGGACCTCTACGGACGTGGCGGCGAATAGGGTACGAAGGGAATGGGCACCGCGGCGGACGACCGTCTGAGTGGGCGACGTCGACTGGTTGCGCCCAGGCGGCTTCTACTTTTACTTCCAAAACGCTTCTACTTTCGCTTCATTGCACGGCAGCGTAATGGCTTGCGTGTGACATGCCGGTCGACGTGGTGCAGATGATTCTCGGCCACGCGTCGCTGCAGACGACGTCGATCTATGTGCGCGCCGAGCAGCAGCGCATGCTTGAGGCGCCCGCGCAGTATGACGCGGCGGATGACGACTGACGGCGACGGTGGGAGGCCCGCTGGATGATTTTCAATTATCTTGGCCGGCCATGCTGCTTAACGCTGTCTAAAACGAGGCCCAGGAAGTATTGGTGCGGCTGAACGCCTATTCTTCAAGGAATTTGCTGACGTCCCGAACAACGTCGGCGAAGCAGGACAGCCAATCGGGGGAACCGAAAATGTCGGATACCGGATCGAAACGAACGATCGGCCTGGCCCTTCAGGGGGGCGGGGCCCACGCAGCTTTCACGTGGGGCGTACTGGATCGCCTGCTGGATGAAGTGGCGAAAGGCGGGTTGTTTATCAGGGCGATCAGCGGCACCAGCGGGGGCGCGTTGAACGGCGCGGCATGCGCCTATGGTTTGCATGACAGTGCGGCGGAGGCCAAGCGATTGCTCGAGCGACTCTGGAACGCCGTCGGTGCCAGGTCGTCCTGGTACCCGTTCCTCTTCAACTCGCCGACCGCAGAGCTGGACCTGCCGCGGCGATGGAACGTTGACGCCAACCTGTTCGTGATCGGGCAGGGCATGCTTGAACAGGTCAGCTCGCCGTACCTGACGCCCTGGCTACAGGATCCGATCGGCTCGATCATGGAGCAGGTCATTCCTGATTTCGGCCGGCTCAACACGCATAACGACGACGCGCCCGACCTGTATGTCGCGGCGACCAATGTGAACCGGATGGCGCTGCGCATCTTTTGTCCCGGGGAAATCACGTCAAAGGCACTGGTGGCCTCCACGTGTTACCCGACGCTTTTCCAGGCGGTTGAAATCGGCGGCGAATTCTATTGGGATGGCGGCTACATGGCCAATCCCGCGCTCAACCCGCTCGTTGATTCCGTGAACGATCTTCTGACGGTCCTCATTGATCCACTGCAGGTGAAACACGGCCCCCCGAAGCTGCCGCGACAGATCGTCAACCGGATCAACGAGGTGAGCTTTGGCGCGTCCTGGGTGACGGAAGTCCGACAGATCGAGCTGATCAACCAGCTCATCCGGGACGGGGTGATTCCGCTTGAGGCGCCGAATGGCAAGACCTACGCTGAGAAGCGTTTTCATGTGATACGGGCTGACGACTTCATGGAAGAGATTGGCGCCGCGTCGAAGAGCACGCCGTCACCCGGATTCTTTCTCGCTTTGAGAGAGGCCGGATGGAAGGCGGGAAACGCATGGGTGCAAGATCACCTTGGCGATGTCGGCGTGAAGTCAAGTTTCGACGTGGACACGGAAGTGAAGCGCAGGCTCACTGGATCAGCAGGCACGATTCGGTCGCTGCAGCCTACAAACGGAAAGTCGTGACAACGCCTGGCCGGGGTGTCTGTTCAGCGCGTATGCACCTCGTGGCCCCTTCGCTAGCCGACTCAGCACCCAAAGCAACCGCTCAGCGGGATGATATCGTTGCGCCCACGTGACCGGATCACATAGGGTCGTCAAGCGATGCTTGCCACCGCTGTGAGCGCCACGCGAATGGGGGCTCCCTGAGGCTCGCCCAGATGGTGCAGCGCAGCGGGTCATGGCGAGCCACTGCCGTGCCGTGCAGAGACGTTGGCCGTGACGCTTCAGCGCGAAGGCTTCTCCTTCAGGCGCAATCGCTACTCGCTAAAAAAACGGGCGACAGAAAAGGCAACCGGACAATTACAGAAGAGATGTTGCTTTATCTGGAATTACCTCTATTTTTGTAGAGGAGTTCTGCACGCCTGACTCGACGCTTTGTGGCAGATTTGCGGCACAACTTCGGCCGCTGTCCGACCATGGCGGCTCAGTGCACGCGTGGCGCGACCTGTTTGCACTACACGATGGTGTACGCAGCCCTCAAGCGCGAGACGGTACGACGGACGTGATGCCGCCAACGCCGTCATCGGCAAAACCGTTGCTATCCCACTGATTCAATGCCCATAGCCGTTACCACCGGCGGAGCAGTCAAGCCCAAAGAATTTTTTGCGAAGCGGACGCGCCGTTCGTGACGTGTCTGCGGCCATCTCCGAGCGCCGCCTCCGCTTCGCTAAGAATCCTCTGCACGAGAGAACAAAAGATGAGGGGGCAGCCAGCGATTGTTATGACAATTCGTCGTATTTTGAATGCCGTTTAGTGCCTCTCTACGATGGCCCGAAGGGGTTGCGGCTTACCTGAGATCAGAACTTCAGGAGGTCATTCGATGGAAATCAAGTCAATCGTCGCTTATCAAGGACCTAATATTCATGCACATTTTCCGGTCATTCGGTACACCGTCGATCTGGGGAAGCTTGAGGAATGGCCAACCATGCGGCTTGGCCACGACTTCATTGATCGTCTGCTTGGCTATCTCCCCGGCCTTCAACAGCATGGCTGTTCCTACAATACCGCCGGCGGATTCGTGCGACGCATGTGGGAAGGCGAGGGAACCTGGCTGGGTCACGTGATGGAACACGTAGCCATCGAACTGCAGAAGGTCGCGGGTTCGGACGTGAGCTTTGGCAAGACGCGTGCAGCCGGGCCGCGGGGACACTACGACGTAGTCTATGAGTACCATGATGAAGATGTCGGTCGGCACGCCGGAAACCTGTCTCTTGCCTTGATCGAGCATCTTCTTCCTGACGAACTGAAGCCGGAGCAGAATCCTGAACAAGATTTCGACTTTGAGCATGAACTGGATGATTTCATCCGTTATGCGCGGAGTCGCGACGTGGGGCCAAGCACTGCCGCGTTGGTGAGCGCCGCTGGGAAGCGTGCAATCCCTTGTACGCGCCTGAACGGCGAGAGCCTGATTCTGCTCGGCTACGGGCGTTTCCAGAAACGGATCAAGGCGACGCTCACCAGCGAGACGCGTCAGATCGCCGTAGACCAGGCATCGGACAAGGAGGAGACCAATCGGACCCTGCATGACGCGGGCCTTCCGGTGCCGCGGCAACGAAAGGTCTATAACGCTGGCGACGCCGTCGATAGCGCCGAACGCGTCGGCTACCCGGTCGTGGTCAAGCCCTTGGACAGCAATCACGGGCAAGGCATATCAATCAGGCTTACAAGGCCAGAGCAGGTGGAACTCGCCTTTGAGAGGGCGCAAGAGTACAGCAGAGGGGTGCTCGTCGAAAGCTATATCCCGGGGTCCGATCACCGCATGCTGGTGGTCAATGGCGAATTGCTGGCGGTTGCCAGGCGCATCCCCGCTCATGTGTTGGGCGATGGGGTTCACACCGTAGAGGAGTTGGTGGAAGAGGTGAATAAGGATCCACGCCGGGGTGTGGGGCATGAAAACGTGCTCACCCGCGTGGAGCTCGACGGCGCAGCAAAACACCTCCTGGATGACGAGGGTTTTAGTCCCGGGACGGTACCCAAGCCAGGCGAGACCGTCTATTTGTGTGCCACCGCCAACCTCTCCACCGGTGGCACCGCCATCGACGTCACCGATAGCGTGCACCCGGACAACCGGGAAATGGCCGTCCGGGCGATCAGGGCCATTGGCCTGGACGTCGGTGGTGTTGATTTCATCACCACCGATATCTCCGCGTCGTATCGTGAGACCGGCGGCGCCATTTGCGAGGTGAATGCCTGCCCGGGTCTACGGATGCATCTGGCGCCGAGCGACGGCACGCCCAGGGACGTGGCCGGGCCCATCATCGACATGCTGTTTCCACCCGGTGCTCCAACGACCGTCCCCATTGCAAGCATTACCGGCACCAACGGCAAGACCACCACGTCGCGCATGCTGGCCCATATCATGAAGCTGGCGGGCTACACGGTTGGTCTGGGTACAACCGATGGCGTCTACATCGACGGACGGCTGACTGTGGAGGGCGACATGACCGGGGCGACATCCGCGCGCATAATTCTCGCGGATTCCGCTGTCGACGCCGCCGTACTGGAGACGGCCCGGGGTGGCCTGTTGCGGTGTGGTTTGGGCTATCCGGAGTGCAACGTGGCGGGCTGCCTCAACGTGACCGCCGATCACCTGGGCCTGCGTGGGGTCGAGACCGTGGAGCAGATGGCCGAGGTCAAGCGCATCGTCATCGAAGTGGCGAAGGACATGGCTGTCGTCAATGCTGACGATCCCTTATGTCTGAAGATGGCGGATCATAGCCACGCAAACCGCCTAGGCTACGTGACCATGAACCCTGCCCACCCCCTGGTCAATGAGCATATACGGGCGGGTGGGGTGGCGGTCATTCTGGAGGAAGAGATAGACGGCCACATGATCATCCTGTGGGACGGTGGTCACCGTTTTCCGTTGCTGTGGACGCACCTGATTCCGGCCACGGTGCAAGGGCTCGCTCTGCACAATGTGCAGAACGCGATGTTCGCCGCGGCGCTCGCTCGCGGTCTCGGGATCGATCTCGAGGGCATCCGCCTGGGCCTGCGCACGTTCGAAAACACCTTCCAGCAGACCCCCGGCCGCATGAACATCTATGATCAGCATCCGTTCAGGGTGATTCTGGACTATGCGCACAATCCGGCGGCCGTGAAGACCATGTGCGCTCTTGTAGACCGGCTGGGCGCCGCGCGCGCGAAGATCATTTCGCTGACGGTTCCGGGCGACCGCCGTGACGAGGACGTCCTGGAGATCGCGCGTATTGCGGCCGGACACTTCGAGCATTACATCTGCCACCGGGACTGCGACTCGCGTGGGCGGGCTCACCTCGAAGTCCCGGAGATGCTGTGCTACGCGCTGCGCGAGAACGGGGTCGGGGCAGAGCAGATCGAGGTCATCGCCGATGAGCAGGCAGCGAATCAATCGGCGCTCGAGATGGCCGGCCCTGGCGATCTGCTCCTCCTGCTGAGCGAAGACTACACGCGTGCCTGGGAGCAGATTGTGCACTTCAGGCCCAATGGGCAAGCAGGGCATGCGGCCGAGAGAAGACCAGGGCCCGTCAAGATCCGTCTGGACGATCTGGGCGGGTTCGAATGGGACAGTAGCATGGAGATCATCCGTGACGAGCGCGGCGTGCGGCTAGCGCGAGAGATCGAGGACTGAATGAGTTTTCGCCGTGGTAACGGCGACGTCCCAGGCGGTCGCAAGCCGACCTGGTAGCAGGACCCCAAGGCGGGTGAAGCATCCGATGCACACCCTTCATGAGCGTCAAGACTTAGGAGAGTCAAAATGGACGAGAGACAGAAATTTCTTCTCTACAACGATAACGAAGCCGCGCTCGATGCGTCCTCGAGACGGAGGATAGCCGTCGAAGTCGCGCTGGACCTGATACGTCACGAAGCGATGAGCGGGTCGTCGCGCAATTCTCTGGATTCCAATATGAGGCACCTCTCGGACTATGCCGATTTTATTCAGGAAGCCTTGAGAGGCAGTGAGCAGGAGGCCTTGGGAGGTAATGAGCAGGAGGCCTTGAGGGGCAGGGACCGGGACGCCTCGAGGGATCGGGACCGGGAAGCCTCGAGGGGCAGGGAGCATTAGCGGACTTGCTGCGCCTGCTTGGGGCGTAGCAGGCGCGGCGCGCAGGCTCAATGGAGCCCTGTTGCGGTCTCGGGCGCCGCATCCCGCCTGACTTGACGAGGCACCGGTCCCTCCCGTGCCTCGTCAAACAGAACGATACGGGGGTTTTGTGGTCACGCCGATCAAACCTCTCTTTGCGAGGCACATCGTCTCTGTCGATAGCAACGAGGAAGATGCGCTGTTCGTCGTCGATCCGGACCTTGGGGCGCTCGGCAAAATTGACGTTCGCACGGGATTCTTTTACGGGATTGTCAATTTCAGGAGCTTCAACGCGTTCAAAGGATCGGCTGCACTCTGTATGCGGCCGGATGGTATCGTCAATTATTCGCGTTCCAATCGGATATACGCGGTCGGGATAGAGAATGGAACGGTCCGTGACGCGATGGACATCATTACGATCGATCAGGCAGAGGATCTGGTTGGGCTGTGCTGGAAAAACGATCGGTATTATGCGGTCGACAGACGTGGCGCCCTGTTCATTCTGGATGAGGATGGCTTAATACAGGCGACCGAGGTAGGCCATGGTGTCAACGATATTACCTTGCATGGAGATCGCCTGTTTATGCTGAACGGCGCCAGCCAGGCCATTTATGTCTACAGCCTTGATGGGATTCATCTGGCGTCGCTGACCATACCGTATGAAGGGGCATCGGGAATCGCTTCCATTGAAACGTCAGATAAAGAAAATCCTGGCATCTATATATATTACAACCAGGATAGCTGGGACGTTTTCGACGACGCGAGTTCTGAATCGGGGAAACGTGGCAGTCCGAATATAACGCTCAATAAGCATGTCTCCGATGGCTTTATAGAGAGACTTGACTACAAAATAATAGAACTTGGTGAGATCGGGAGTGTCGGCCTTTCGGGAGGGTATGAAGTGAAATTGACTTATGCCGAAATGCTCAAGCCCGCCCGTGAAGTTTTGAACAGAATCGGTGGTGTCGAGATGTGCGTCAGGCTGTCGATTCCAGTCGAGACGCGAAGACAGAAGATCAAGTCAATCAGGATTATTGGCGACGTTCCGGGCGTTTTAAAAAAAGACGAAAATGGCAACGAAATCGTGGAATTCGATCTGACCGGCGTCGAGCTTGATAAAGAGCGCCGCTCCTTTGGCTATAGTGTTGTAATCGAGGTGTACGGCATACGATACAAGCTGAATGTCGCGGATGCGCCCTATCCCGACGATATCAAGACGCGCTTTCTTAAAGAAGAGTCCAGGTATGATATGGACCGGCTGGAATTAAGAGGCATTGCAGCCGAGCTGATTTCGGCTCTGCCCGACAACGAGCGCGGTAATGTGGTCAAAATTGCGAAAGCCGTGCGCGAATATATTTATAGCAGGTTGACGTACCGATACAACAACCAGTACACAAGTCCCGTCGAGACCTTGAGGGGCGGCGAAGGGACCTGTGGAAAGTACATGGAGCTGTTAATAGGATTAATGCGGCTTTGCGGGGTCGCATGCAGGCCAGTCGGAGATTTCAAGGTGCCCGAGTATAAGCTGAGATATGCGCGAGTCAACTCGGTCTGTACGCCGGATTACGATCATGCGTGGGTGGAGTTCTATGTACCCGGGCTAGGGTGGGTACCGATGGAAAGCTCATCGGACAATGCGCCAGAACGACATGAAAGGTTTTTTGGCGCGCTGTCGTGGATCTATATAGAAAACAGCAGAACAGAAAAGATGTGCGAAATATGCAAGCCCGGTTGCTGGGAAAAGGTCGATAACGATCTGATGTATTCGGACTTGTTTGTACCTGACATCCAGATCGAGGTCCTTCGGGAGGCCTCGCTGGATGAAGTGTTTCCTGACTGACGTCCGGCGGTCCGCGCCGCATGAGCACTCGGCGGTTGGGGGAAGCACGACGCTTGATCGCAAGAGGTCGCCAAGGCGGCTCACGTGATGACTTGAGAACACCCAGGCTTACCGGCGCGAATCCGAATTAGCGCTTGATGGTCGCCCTATGCGCCGCCAAATCATACAGGTCGCCCTCAACAAGGATGTCCAGGTGCAGGCCGATCACGCTGACCGGCGCATGGCGACGATCTGGATGGATCGCGGAGTGCTGGAGTTGGGACGGGTTCACAATGGTGATGCCGCCGCTGCCCACCACCTGCAGCCCGTGGTCCGGACCAATAAACGCAGCCGTGTCTTCATCCAGTCCGATACCAATGGCTAGCGGGTTGTAAGTCAAGGCCATCAGTAGACGCCCGAGCCGGTCCTGGTGACGATAGTGCTGATCGATGATCAACTGCCCGATCAGGCCCAGGCCCGGCGCCAATTCGACAATGTCCGCGCGGGGCGTCGTGCCGCTCTGTCCGGCCGCAATCATCTGCTCCGGCAGGAACGCGGCTCCCGTCGAGGTGCCGGCCACGTGGATACCCTGTGCATTCCGGTTGCGGATCTTCTGGGCCACCGAAGTGCTGCCCAGGGTCTCGGAAAGATGGACTGTCTCGCTCCCCATAAGGAATATCCCGTCGACGCTATCGAGCACTTCCAGGTCCCGCTCCGACTCGCAGTCGGCTCGGGTCCCAAATCGCAGGAGGCTGACCCGATCAACCCGCAGATCGCGGAACGCTCGTTCGTAACGATAGCCAGCGTCGGGCATCTTGGAGACCGTGGCGACGATGGCGATATGCGCACGGGAGCCGCCGCAAAGCTGCACGAAGCGGCGCAGGATGGCGGCCTTCCGTATGCGTCTTCCATCGCCGCCGATGGGGACGATAAAACCGCGTGTGCCGCCCGTGGACGCCTTTGCACGACTCAACTTTCACTCCGGGTAGAGTGCAAAATCGCGAAGTAGCCTAGGTCTCGTGCAGCCACCACGTGATCCGCGTGTTCCGCCGGCAGCACTGCTGCTGGCGGGCTCGCATCAGCTGGCGTCTATGGTTTCTGCCGTCCCAGTCGCTGGTGCCTCGTACGATTATATCGGCAAGCGGATCGCGGCAGACGCGCGCTGCCCGGTTCGTGAATGAAGCGGGTTCTGCTTTCTAACCGGTCAGCTCAAGGCAGCGGCGGTCAATTCGCAGGCGGCGTTGCTTTTCGCGGACAAGATACCGCCTGAGAGGGTGTGTGTTGCGAGATCGTACGTATTGCCTTCGACAAGGATATGCAGACGTACTCCTGTCAGTCCTACCGGGTCGTCGTGGCGAACCGGCTTTGCAGCCGAATTGCGCAGATTCGACCCGTCGATGATGGTGACGCTACCGGTGCCGACCACCTCCAGCGTGTCGTCCGGACCGATGAACGCGGCCGTATCCTCATCCAGCCCGATGCCCGCCCCGAATGGGATAGAGGCCACCGCCGCGAGCAGGCGCCCGAGTCGATCGCGCTGGCTGAAGTGCTGGTCGATCACAAAGCGGCTGATGAAACCTAGGCCCGGCGCCAGATCGACCATCCCGGCGCGAGGCGTGGCACCGCTCTTGCCGCCGGCGATCATCGCGGCGGACATGGCGGAGGCTCCAGCGGAGGTGCCCGCTACGTGCATACCGTGTGCGTTGCGGCGCCGCAGCTTGTCCGAGGCCGACGTGTCGATCAGCATCTCGGCGAGGCGTACCTGGTCGCCCCCGGTCATGAAGACACCGTCAGCGTGATCGAGCACCTTCAGATATTTGTCGGACTCGCAGTCGGCGCGGGACTTGAATGGCAGGATACTGACCCGGTCAGCCCCGAGATCGCGGAACACAGTCTCGTAGAGATCCCCCGTATCGTCCAGTGAAGAGGCCGTCGGGATGACTGCAATGTGCGCGCGTGACCCACCACAAAGCTTGACGAAACGACGCAGGATAACCGGGTTCTGGACCCGATTTTCCTTGCCGCCGATGGGGATAATGAATCCTCGCGTAGCACCGTTCAGCGATTTTCCGGGGCGCATCATTCACTCCTTCCAGATTGGTACTTCCCTTCCTGTGAGCATCGTAACAGCAAAAAACGCGCCAATGTTTCCTTGACGAGGGCTCGCGCGGGCGGTGCCGGCCGCAATGAGAAGAAACTCGCCGAGACTTCAGACTGGCAGGGCGCGGGAAGGGTGCGTGCACCTATTGCGCGCATATTCGAACCGATATGGTGCAACATTGACGTGCAACTCGACGCCGATCCACCGAGGATCGTGATCATCGAGACCCGGTTCCGAAAGTTGAGGATCCTGCCATTGCACCCGACGACAGCTGTCAAACGAACAAAAGTTGGTACGAAATTGCTATTAAGGTTGAGACTTTCGGGATTCAGAGGGCGCGTCGCAAGAGGAGGCCTTGAGTGCCAAGGCTTTGCGGCCAATTGACGTAAAGATGCAACCCCGTGCCAGGGACGCAGATGCATGCGCCGGCGCGAAGCGCCGGTCATTCGCCGGGTAGGTGACATGCAGATGCGGAAAAGTTGCGGGCGTCGCATGCATTCACTGCCGCATCACCTGACGTACATCGACTCGATTGCCGCACTCCGCCACGAGCCGTCTGCCCGGAAGCTGGTCTCCATCAACTCAAAGTCAGCCGCACCGTGAATCGATGGAGCGCGCGGGTATACAGGTCAGGGTCCCCGTGATAACCGGTGGGGAGCCTTGCGGCACGCAATCGTCGGGTCCATTCGCAGTCAGTCGTTGTCGGGCGTTTCACTTGAAAAAAGAGCGCGACCGGCACCGCGTCATTAAGGGGTGCCGTCAAGATTCGAACGACAATGTCCGTCAGTCGCGTTGCACAATGAATGAAATCAGTGGCTTGGCATTCGACAATGATGCACGGCCAAACTCGGAATGCAGAATTTGTTGCAATCCTTATGCAGCCGGGCTTTCCGGAACGCTAGCGTGCGTAAGCGTCCGAATCTCGACGGCACCTCATGTGGCGCGCCGCTGGCGCATCGGCCCGGTCGCCGGTCAGGCCATCGCGCAGACAGACTGCGGCGCGGCCGGATTGCAGGTATTGGCGTGACGAATCAACTGCGTCGCACAAGCGGGTGTATGGCAGGGCGATACCGGACGCCCTTACTTGGCGCTCGTCGACTTCTCTGAACCACTACCGGTCTGGGCTGTCCCGATCGGGGGCAGCGCATCGTTCATCGACGGCAGTGTCTCCTTTGGCGGCGTAACGGCCTCAGCGGGGGCCGACTTCAGGTAATGCTCGACTAGCGCAAAGAAACGGTCATAGAACACGCCGGCAGGAATCGTCTCGCTCGCAACCTTCACCATCGCGTCGTCGCTCGAACCGATCGGCAGTGACAGCGATCCGAACACGCTCAGGCCGACGCTCGCCGATGTGTTGCTTTTCTTCAGCGCGTAGCGATCCTGCACCGCATTCACATACGCGGTGCTGTTGCTACTGTTGGGGTCGTCGGATGTGCAGACCACATGGATTTCGATCACCGCGTGCGAATCGCTGGTGGGTTGGAAATTCTTCGTGCCGTCGACCGAATCGGGACTCGTCGAACTGGCGATATACCCTTGGCTAAGCAGCGCACGGCGCGCGGCTTCGCAAGCGGGAGCCGCCTTCGCTGCGAACTTGTGCGCGTAGGGGCTGTTGCCTGCGTCGAATTGTTCTTGCTGGTAAAGCGGCTTCGGCGTCGAGCAGGCGGACAGTGCGCTTGCAAGCGCAAGCACGAGAGCCGCGGAGGACAGGCTGAACTGGGTATGCATGGCTGAATGTGTTGGATCGGCTCGAGCGGAGAAGGGGTCCGATGGTGCGGGTCCACGACGCCCGTTGCTCTTGCGCGACATGAGAGGGACACATCATGCGGCCGATCCGAAAGTGAATTGGCGCGCCCATTATAGTTTCCTTTTGCTACAACAAGGTTTGACCAGTTCCAGCGGGTTGACAGTGACATTAAGAAGGGCCGGCCCCGGTTGGGACAACCGCTCCTTCACGGCTAGCGGGTATGACGAACTCGATGCCCTTGACTTTCTGCAGCAGCGATAGCGGCTTCGAGAAGAACGGCTCATTGATCTCCGACATCTTCGCAGTGCGCAGCCCTCGCTGCGTTCCGCAACTGTTGTGCAGGCCGACCTTATGTGGAAACTCGGCCCACGGAAGCGCGTCGACCTTCAGCACGTCGTGCAGGGACTCGACCAGCTCATACGTGTTGGCACGCACAGCCCGGCTTTCCGCACTCGGTTCGACTGCCGTTATGTGATCGCGCACGGGGTGCACGCAGCTGCCGTCGGCGCAACGATGTAGTCATACAAGGTAAGCACGACGTTCATCAGTAGTGACCCGAAGTCAGGTCGACCTTCCCTTTGAACACGTTATAGCTATAGACCGTGTAGATCAGCATCAACGGGTAGACGAACAATCCCGCGCCCCAGAACATGAAAGAGAGGCTGGCATGCGGCCCCGCCGCCTGGGTGATCGTGAGCGAGAACGGGACCATGTACGGCCAGAACGAAATCGCCAGCATCGCGTAGGCACAGATGAACAGCAGCACGATCATGAGAAACGGCTGGTTGTCCCGACGCTGTCTGACTCCAGTCAGGGTGCCCGCGATTGCGCATAGGGCGAACAGTGGCACAAGAAAAAGATAGGGACGGTCGAGCCAGCGGTGCATGATCGCAAGGCTTTCATGAAGTGCATGAAAGAACAGCACGATCAGCAGGACGAGCACTACCCAAAGCAACGGCACAATCGCACGATACGCAGCGTCGCGCGCGTTGGCTTCGCATCTCTTGACCACCCAGCTCGCGCCAAGCAGAGCGTAGCCGGCGCATAGCGCTACACCGCACAGTACCGAGAATCCGCTGCACCACGTCATGACGTCGCCCGCAAAGCGGCCATTGACGACCGGCAGCCCTTTGACCAGTGCGCCGACCATTGCGCCTTGCATGAACGCGGCGACGACCGAACCCACCACGAAGCCCACGTTCCAGATCACCCGCGTACGGCGCGCCGTACCACGAAACTCGAAGGCGACGCCGCGAAAGATCAGGCCGGTGAGCATCAGGATCACGGGCACGTAGAACGCGGAGACCAGCAACGAGTAGACCGGCGAGAATGCGCCCCACAACACCACGCCGGCCACGATCAGCCAGGTTTCATTGCCATCCCACAGTGGCGACACGGCGGCGAGCATATGAGCCCGGCGCGTTTCGTCCCGGGTCAGGCCGAACAGCATGCCGACACCGAGGTCGAAACCGTCGAGCAACACGTATAGCAACATGCTAAGGGCGAGTATCAGCGACCAGTAGAGGATCATTTGCACGTCTCCGGGATCATTTGACCGTCGACGGCAGATCCGTCGCCGCCGAAAGCGGACGGTTCGGCAAGGCGGCAGGCGGGCTATGCAGTGGGTCCTGGACGGGGCCGCCTTTGAGCAACTTATAGATGTAGTAGGTGCCGAAGGCAAAGATGAAGACGTAGGTAGAACAGAACACGAATAGCGAACCCGCGACCGCACGTGGCGTCAGAAACGGCGTGAGGGCGTCCGCGGTGCGCAGCAACCCGTAGACGGTCCAGGGTTGCCGCCCCACCTCGGCGGTGAACCAGCCGGTGAGGGTCGCGATGAACGGCAGCGGAAAACATAGAAATACCGTCCACAACAGCGCACGCCGCTGCAGCAAACGCTCCTTGAGCGACAGCAGGGTGCCGCCCCAGGCAACGAGCAGCATGAGGAGACCGCACCCCACCATGACCCTGAACGTGAAGAAAGGGATGGCGATCGGCGGACGCTCGCTGCGCGCGAAGTCAGTCAGCCCGACCTCCTTCGAATCGAGGCTCATCGATGCAATCATGCTGCCGAGCACCGGTATCGAGATTGCGTAGTCGTTTTTTTCGTGTGCTGCGTCGGGCCATGCAAGCAGAACTTCGGACGCAGGCTGTTCGTCATGCCACCGTGCCTCGATCGTTGCGAACTTGATCGGCTGGTAGCGATGTACGTAATCGCCCACCAGGTGACCGAACAGCAACTGGACCGGCACCAGGATCGCGGCAAGAAAAAGACCCATCCGCAGCATCACGCGACCTTCGGCATGACACATTCCGCGCAGCATGTACCACGCACCTGTCGCCGCGACACAGAACGCGCCGGTGACATAAGCCGCGAGCAACATATGAGGAAACCGCACCCATACCACCGGACTGAAGATGATCTTCGCCCAGTCGTCCGGCACATAGACGCCATTCTGGATCGTGTACCCCACCGGATATTGCATCCAGCTGTTGTTCACCATGATCCAGAACGCCGAGAGCGTTGTGCCGAGCGCGACCATCGCCGCCGAGAAGAGATAGAGTCCCGGCTTCACCCTGTTCCTGCCGAACAGCAGCACACCGAAGAAAGACGCCTCGAGCATGAAGGCCGTGAAGGTCTCATAGGACAGCAGCGGTCCCTGAATCGGCCCCGAAAGCCGTGACAGTTCGCTCCAGTTCGTGCCGAACTCGAAGGCCAGCACGATTCCGGAGACCACGCCCATACCGAAAGCGATCCCGAAGATCTTCAGCCAGAAGTCGAAGACGCGGCGGTACACGGGCCGTCTGGTAATCAGATGCAGCGTTTCCAGTACCGTCAGCCACGCAGTCAGACCAATGGTGAAAGACGGAAAGATGATGTGAAACGATACCGTAAAGGCGAACTGCAATCGCGACAGCATGAGCGCAGTAGTGTCCATATCGCTCCCTCGCGACAAAGGTTGGTTTGCGCAACCAGGACGAGTTGCTGAATCGGTTGCCGTGAATTGCCCGGCAGGACGTTCATCAGGCTCACGGTCACATCGAGGTCCGCAGTGCAATCACCAGGCCGTAGTGACTGAACTGAACGGTTCATGCTTCAAGGTGCTTGATGATAGTTGGCGGGGCGAAGGACTGCTATTACCTGAACCAGGAATCAGCCCAGCGAGGCCATTGGCGTTCGACGCTTGTTGAGCAACGAGGACAGCGAATCAAGACGACCTGTGCGCAATGACGATTGGCTGCCTCGGCAAACAGATTGAGTGTGTCGCCCACGATGTCATAGCAGCGCTTTACACCCGCTTGTTCGAGGACTTCGACAATGATTTCCGTAATTTTCTTGCCCATGTACGTCTCCGACACGTGAGGTGATGGGATGGATGCCCTGTGGGATACGCGCAGGATTCAGGTTCGCGCATCGGGCTGCTTCAGTACGTAGCGTGACAGTGGTGTGGTTTTGCTGTTTTCTGGTACGAACGGTAACTTTCCGTTTCGCACGATGATTCTTCGCCGCCAGGAGTTTGTTGAAATCGCTTCCCTGGTCCGCACCGCATGCCCTTTACGCGATGCGCGCATCAGCATGCAATTGCACAATTTCATGTAAACGCGAAAGCTCTCGTCAGGCGAGTGCACTGGTGATGCAGGTATCCGACACGGCGCATCGCGGCCCAGGCGGGACGTTCAGCCGCAGCGGAAGTGATCGATGCTCTGGCCCGCCGCCACTGCGCGGCATAGCCACTCGGGCATCTCGCCGAGACCTGTCCACGTGTTGCCGTTTGCATCGCGATAGCGAACCATCTGATCATCCTCGACATCGCGATTGAGCGCGTGTTCCAGCGCTTCGATCGTGATCTCGGATTCCATCATGCGACGCCTGAGCCAACAGATCAGGCGCTCGCGCGCTTCTCCTTCAAGACGCTCAATGAACGTCGACATAGGTCGCTCCCGGGCGTGAATTTTATTGTGCGGATCAAAGGGTGTGGGCGACGGCTTTTGACCTGACATGCCGTTCGCGCGCGCCCCTTTTATGGATATCGCGCATCAAGGATTTGATCCGCTCGATGAGGTCGCTGCGCGGAAAGAGGTTGGGTTGCGTCGTGCATGACGGTCTTGTCGGGTGAATGTGTTATCGATGTTGCAAATGTAGCGGCTTCGCCCTAAGCGTCGTTTAGCGAAGGCACGCTCGACTTCCAATACGCACGACGGGCAGCGGCAGGCAGGCGAACTCGACACAGCACCCGGGGCTGCGACATGTGCAACCTCGTCGCACGAAAGGAGTCCCGCTGCGCGGTCACTATCCGGGCCCGGGCCCGGGCGCGCAGCGACTGCGCCCAGCAAGGCCGCATATGGGTGGGCAGTCTGTCCCGCGGCTTTTCCGCCTGTTTTACGACTCTCCCGGCCTTACCCTATACACACATATGATTTTCGCGGCAGGGGTTTTTCCATAAGATGGGAATACCTGAACGACGGGCGAAACAACATCGTGCCGCCGTAACCGCATGTATGGCAGAGGATAAGTCGCTTGCATATCCATCGGATAGTTTCAATCATCGACGACGACGAATCCGTCCGCATCGCCACATCGAGCCTGGTTCGTTCACTCGGTTGGGACGTCCGGCTCTATGCGTCCGCCGAAGATTTCCTCGACTCCGGCCAGATCAGCGATGTCGCGTGTATCATCTCCGATGTGCAGATGCCCGGCATGACTGGGCTCGAGATGCAGCGGCGCCTGCTCGACGGCGGGATTACGCTGCCCATCATCTTTATCTCCGCTTTCGCATCGGAAAAGGTGCGTCGCCAGGCGCTGGGCGGCGGAGCGATATGCGTGCTGAGCAAACCTGTCGATGGCGTGGCCGTGTCGCGTTGCCTCGAAAGGCTCCAGGCCAAAGGTGACGAGCTTCACTGAAGCCCGCTCGCAGCGGGCCTTGATTGTTGGATATTGAAAGATTCGGATAAAATAAGTACCGGATTAAATGGGTCGGCGTCCTGCATGTCTGACTTTGATGTGCCGTTCTTGCGGCACGAGACAGGGTTCCGGTACTCGTCAACGAACGTTTGCCTTGAATGCCTATGCCAACATCGCGCCGTTTACTTTTCCTCCTTCCCGCGCGGCGCGCTCAATCGTCGTCATGATATTCCGCTCACGCGCCGACGAACCGATGCGGCATGACGCGCGCGTGCCGTGCGTTCTCGCGGCCGCCATCGCGCTGGTCGTATTCCTGATCGACGCGCTCATGCCACACGATAACGCGATTGCCGTGCTGTATGTGATCGTGGTGCTGCTCGTCGCATCGACAGGGTCGCGGCCTGCTGCGATCCTCACCGCATGGAGCTGCGTGGCGCTCACGTTGATCGCGTTTGTGATGTCGCATCACGGGCACTACCCGAGCGGCGCAATTGAGCGATGTGTCGTCAGCCTGCTCGCCATCGCCACGACGTCGGTGCTGGCGTTGCGCAATCAGAAGAACACCGCAACGCTGCAAGAGCAACTGCAGTTGCTCGATCTGACGCATGACGCAATCGTCGTGTACGACATGAACGATCTGATCACGTTCTGGAATCACGGCGCGGAAGAACTCTACGGATGGACCGCGCACCAGGCGATCGGCCAGCCGATTCATGAGTTGACGCAAACCCACTCGTCAGTCTCACTCGACGAGATTCGCAGTGAGCTGTTGCGTTCGGGGCGCTGGCAAGGCGAATTACAGCGCGTGTGCAATGACGGCGCCACCGTCATCATTTCGAGCCGCTTGGCGTTGTGGCGCGATGCGAAGGGCAAGCCGCGCGCCGTGCTCGCGACCAACAACGACATCACCGTTCGCAAGCAGATGGAAGTGGAATTGCAGCGGCAGCAGGACGAATTGCGCGCGACCATCGATGCAATTCCTGGCATGGTCTGGAGTTCGTCGAGCGACGGGCGCCTGATCTTCATCAACCGGCGCTGGAACGAACTGGGCGTAACGCTTGCCGAAAATGGTGGCGATATCTGGCGCTCGATCGTTCATCCCGACGACCACCCCGCGGCGCAGCACGCCTGGAACGAAGCCATTGCAACGGGCGCGCCCTTCGATAACGTCTTGCGCATCCGGCGCAGCGATGGGGTGTACCGATGGATGCATATCGGCGCGGAGCCGCTGCGCGATAACGCCGGTAACATTTTGCGCTGGTACGGCGTGAACACCGATATCGAAGAACTCAAGCAGGCGAAGCAGGCGCTCGAGCGCAGCGAAGCGTTCCTGTCCGACGCGCAGCGCCTGAGCCGCACGGGCAGTATCGCGACGCAACTGCCGGGCGGTGAAATGTCGTGGTCCGACGAGGCGTACCGGATCTTCGACTACTCGCAGGACGTCGCGCCCACTATCGATCTGATCCTCGCGCGTACGCATCCCGACGACATCGCGCTCGTCAGGCAAGCGTATGAACGCAGCGTCGCGGGGGAGCCGTTTATCGACGTCGAACATCGCCTTGCAATGCCGGATGGCAGTGTCAAATACGTGCACTATGTCGCGCGTCTGGCGGCGCCGCAGTCGGCGGATACCGAGTACGTCGGTGCGTTGATGGACGTGACAGAGAGACAGGTCGCGCAGGAAGCGCTCGACCGCTCGACGGCGGAACTCGCGCACGTGACGCGCGTGACGATGCTCGGCGAACTGGCCGCGTCGATCGCGCACGAAGTCACACAGCCGCTTGCCGCCATCGTCACCTGCGGCGACGCCGCGCTGCGCTGGCTGAATCGCCCGCAACCGGATCTACCGGAAGTCGGGCAGTCGATTAACCAGATGATTCGCGACGCCAAGCGCGCCAGCGACGTGATTCGCCAGATACGGTCGATGGCGCAAAAGCGCGATCCGAGTCAGGCGGTACTCAATCTGAACGCTATCGTGAGAGAATCGATCGAACTGATGCGGCGTGAACTGGACGGTCACCGTGTCGAAGTGGATGCCGCCTACGCGTCACCGCCGCCGCAAGTGTGCGCCGATCGCGTGCAGTTGCAGCAGGTCATCATAAACCTCGTGATGAACGGCGTGCAGGCGATGTCAGGCGTGACGGGGCGGCCGAGGCACATGCGGATCGGCACGCGCCGCTTCGATGCGCAGCATGCGCAGGTGATCGTCGAAGACTCGGGTACGGGCATCAGCGAAGAGAACGCAGGGCGGCTGTTCAACGCATTCTTTACGACGAAGGCCGAAGGCATGGGCATGGGACTGTCGATCTGCCGTTCGATTGTCGAAGCGCACGGCGGCCGGATCTGGGCGGAATCGCAAGAGGGGAAGGGTGCAGTGCTGCAGTTCATTCTGCCGCTCGATGAGGGAACATGTCATGAGCAGTGAAACGGGCAACGCCGCGAGTAACTCGATCGTCTACGTCGTTGACGACGATGAGTCGATGCGCGAAGCGGTCAGCATGTTGTTGCGCTCGGTGGGCTTGCGGGTTGAAGCGTTCGCGTCCGCACATGAATTTCTTGCGTTCCAGATGCCGGACGTGCCGAGTTGCCTGATCCTCGATGTGCGGCTCAAAGGGCAGAGCGGCCTCGCCGTGCAGGAACAGATTGCGGCAGGCGAATTGCGCGTGCCGATCATCTTCATGACCGCGCATGGCGACATTGCGATGTCGGTGAAGGCGATGAAGGCCGGCGCAATGGATTTTCTCGCGAAGCCGTTTCGCGACCAGGACATGCTGGACGCCGTGGCGACTGCCCTCGGCAAGGATGAAGAACGGCGCGAAGCGGACCGCTCGGTCGCGGATCTGCGCCGCCGCTACAAGTCGCTCACGCCGCGCGAGCGTGAAGTGATGGCCTTTGTCGCGAGCGGCTTGATGAACAAGCAGATCGCCGCCGAAATGAAGGTGAGTGAAATCACGGTAAAGATTCACCGCGGTCAGGCGATGAAGAAGATGGAGTCGCGCTCGCTTGCCGATTTCGTGCTGAAGGCGGAAGCACTCGGCGTCAAATCACCACAAGGCACCACTCCGCCGCCGCGCGTTCAGCGCGGTTGAATCGCGCGGGGCATTTTGCCTCCCGAACGGCGAAACCGCATCGCCGTTCGTTTCTCCCTCGAATCCCTCGCAATGTGGCTCCGGTGCGCAAATGGTCGCCGTCGCGCAGCTATTGCATCCACACATTTCGCCGCCCGCATTAAACCTTCATATAGGCCGACCCACCCATTCGACGCCGTAGGCAACCGTATGTACGGCTAGGCACGTGCGCTCCGTTTGATTAACTTTGAGTCATCGCGGTGTCGGTGTTTCGACCGCAGGCAGATCACTCTATCGGACGGAAATATCATGACCAGCTCGCTGCTCTCGTATCCTGAACCCGGTGCCGACATTGCGCCGAAACGCATCGCCAGCGCAATCGACACCGAGGATCAATGGCGCAGCCTGCGCGCGCATCATGCGCAGTCGAGCCGGCAGCGGGGCACTGTGGTGATGTCGCGCTGGACGCGCAACATCACCACGCCGCTCGAAGTCGTCAATCACGGCAACGAGTCCGATCACTGCATCGGCCTGGCTCTGAAATGCGTGTCGCTGACCTTTAATCATGGGGGCCGCAGGCTCATGCAAGGGCGGGTGACTGCGGGCGCGGTTCAGGTCACGGCGCCCGCCGTGCCCGTCAGCGCTGTTTTCGAATCGCCTGTCGACGTGCTGCATCTGTTCGCGTCGCAGCAAGTTCTCGCGGAGTGCTACGAAGATCTGTTCCAGCGTCCGCATGCGGGCGACATCGTGCTTGGCGACCCGAAGCTAATTCGCGATCCCGCACTCGACCGGCTTGGACAGGCGCTAGTCGTGTCACGGACCGGCGACGCCGCGTTGGACAAGGTCTTTACTGAAAGTGTCGGTCTCGCCATCGTGTCGCGCATCGTCGCGCGTCAATTCACTGCGTCGAACACGCAGAACCGCGAAGGGACTGCGTTGCCGCAATGGCGCATGAACCGCGTGATCGAGTACATCGATGCGCACCTGTCCGAAGCGATCGGCCTCGCCGACATTGCCGCGAGCGCCGGCTTCACCCGCATGCATTTTGCCGCGCAATTCCGGCGCGCGACGGGCTTGCGTCCGCATGAATACCTGCTGCGCCGCCGGATCGAACACGCGCAGCATCTGTTGCTGAACTCGAAGCACAACGTCTTCGATGTCGCGCTGAGTTGCGGCTTTCGCTCACAGCCACATTTTACGACTGTGTTTAAACGCTTTGTCGGCGAGACGCCTTACTGCTGGAGGATGAAAGCGAATGGCGCTCAATAGGCAGGTTCAGTCGTTTCTTGCCATCAGCGAGGCATTTCTGAAGCACACCGGCGATTCATCGTCCAACGACGACAGCCGCGAAGCCGACGAAACCTCTGTGACGGCCTACGCGTACGGCGAAGCGGTCTGTAAATGCCTCGACCCGCTGCGATAGCCGCCGTACAAAGCCATTCGATCAGGTAACGCTTCAACAGGAGTCGCGACATGCTGGCAAATGCAAATATCATCGATCCGTGGATGCAAACCATAGGCCTGTTGTCCGTGCCTGCGGGCGAGTCGAAAGGCTGCGGCAGTGGACTGAATGGAGGCAACAGGGCGGGTCAGGTGGACTGCACGGTGCTTCACGGCGTCAGGGTGAGCCTGTTGGAGCGGCCGACGTCTTCGACGGCGATGATCTCCTGGCGCGACTCGACCCGCTGCTGCTATGGCGACCAGGTTTGGCACTCGTCGCGGGCTCGCACCGAGGGCGTCTGCGCGATGAGCGGGCGCCCGATTCGTCCCGGCGACGCGGTGTACAAGCCGCGTCCCTGTCGACCAGTGCCGCGCAATGCCGGCGCAATGATCCTGACGTCCGCTCTTGACGATGCAACAGAAGCCTGACTTAGCTTCTTTTTCGCACGGTTTGCGCTGGCTGGCCGTTGAAGGCCGACGCGCGGGACACGCAGATGATGTTCCTTGCCGAACGCGGTTGTCGCCTGATAGCGCATAAGCGCTGCGGCCACGGGCGTTCGGGCCAACCGCTAACACCACACGATGTGTGCGTGATGCATGCAGACCGGCTGAAAGCAAACTTGCTGGAATTCCTGCAGTCGTAAAGCACAGACGAAGACTGGCGATTCTCTCTACGAGTATCGCCAGCTTTTGTCTAACTATCGTGTCCTTACCGTGTGGCGGCTGATGCGCTTCAATCCGCGCCATCAACACCAACTCGCCGCACCATTACGTCCAGTACTTGAAATCCGTAATCGTCCGCTGATAGGCGGGCGTATGACGTGGCGCGCGCGCATTGGCGTCCGCGCGGTGGCGGCTCTCCTGCCGCGAATAAACCGATGATTGCGTATGTGCGGATTCCGAAGCGGGAGTGTGCAGCGGTTCCGGCAGATCGGTGACTTGCGAAGGCTCCGGGTTATCTGCGGCTACGCGTTCGAGCGGCAGTTGAACGTCCGTTCCGACAGTCATGAACGCCCGCATCAACCCTGGTGCCGGTAGCACGCACGCTGCACCGATCGTCAGGCAAACGGCTGCCGCGACGTAGCCGGTTCGGAACCACGGAAATCTGATTGCGTTCATTGTGCGTTCTCCGCAGTGCGCTCCGGACCGCATGCAGGGCGCGCGAGGAAGTGATTGGACATAAGTCGAGTATCGTCGTGAGAACCGGCACTTTCTTTCGCGCTAGCACGTCGCTTTGTCTAATCGCACCCGCATGCGCCGACAGTTTAAAAACCAGCGCTTTGAATCGAGGCGGTCTGAATGACCGACGGATGCGCGACCGGATGTCTGTGGTCGCGCAGCGTTCGCTAACCACCGACCGGCGACATATGTGGACATCGACGAACCGGGTAGCCGTACAGGTTCTTTGATATGGATGTCCGCACGCGTGCATGCAGATAAAGACCGTGCGACTACGAAAGAGGCAATGACAGGCGATCGCTAGAATCCGAACATGCTTCAAGGCTGACTGCGAAGAGCCGCGCCAGCAGCGAAGACTTAATCTGAACGGAGAAGCGACATGGCAAAGATGGCTGCAGACTACATGGTGGGCGCGTTAGCAAAGGCGGGCGTGAAGCGTATTTATGGTGTCGTGGGAGATTCGCTGAACGGACTCTCGGATTCGCTGCGCCGGGACGGGTCGATTGAATGGGTTCATATGCGGCACGAGGAGAGCGCGGCATTTGCCGCGGGCGCCGAGGCACATCTCACAGGGGAGCTCGCGGTCTGCTGCGGAAGCTGTGGACCCGGCAATCTGCACCTGATCAACGGACTCTTCGACTGCCATCGGAGCGGCGTCCCCGTTCTTGCCATCGCGGCGCATATCCCGAGTTCGGAGATCGGTATCGACTATTTTCAGGCTACGCATCCTGAACTGTTGTTTAAGGAGTGCAGTCACTACGTCGAACTCGTGTCGAGCCCGGACCAGTTGCCTCAGATTCTCGCGCGAGCAATCCGGACGGCCGTTGCGCGAAAGGGCGTCGCGGTCGTCGTCGTGCCGGGGAATGTGGCGCTCGGGCCGCTGACCAAACCGGTGCCGAACTGGAGTATACCGTCGGCCCCAGTGATCCGACCGTCGAACGACGAGGCCGTGAAGCTCGCGGACCTGTTGAACCGGTCGTCGCGGGTGACGATGCTCTGCGGCGCCGGTTGCAAGGATTCGCATGCGGAAGTCGTGGAGCTCGCGCGCAAGCTGCAAGCGCCCATCGTGCACTCGCTGCGAGGCAAGGAATACATCGAATACGACAACCCGTTCGACGTCGGCATGACAGGACTGGTCGGATTCTCATCCGGCTATGCAGCGATGAAAGGCTGCGACATGCTGCTGATGCTGGGTACCGATTTTCCGTACCGCCAGTTCTATCCCGAGGGTGTGACCATCGCGCAAGTCGATGTGAGGGCGGAAGCACTTGGGAACCGGTGTCCAATCGATCTGGGGGTGTTGGGAACGGTTAAGGACACGCTCGGCGAGTTGTTGCCGATGATCCACGAGAAAACAGACAGCAGCTTCCTGAACCGTGCGCTCGACGACTATCGCAACGCCCGGGAGGGACTGGACGCGCTGGCGGAGCCCGAAGCAGGCAGCCATACCATCCATCCGCAGTACGTGACCCGGCTGGTGAGCGAGTTGGCGGACGACGACGCAATCTTCTCCTGCGACGTCGGCACGCCGATCGCGTGGACGGCCCGATATCTGAAGATGAATGGCAAACGGAGGCTGGTGGGTTCGTTCAATCACGGCTCGATGGCGAACTCGATGCTGCATTCGATCGGTGCACAGGCTGCCTTCAGAGACCGGCAAGTGATTTCGATGTCCGGCGACGGCGGCTTCACGATGATGATGGGCGAGTTCGTCACGCTCATTCAGACGGGCTTACCTGTCAAGGTCGTCGTGCTTAACAACGGCACGCTGGGTTTCGTGGAACTTGAGATGAAGGCCAGCGGGTTCGTCGATACGGGGTGTGACCTGAAGAATCCGAATTTCGCCGCGATGGCGAATGCGATGGGTATCAAAGGCGTGCGCGTTGAGCATCCAGAGCAACTGGAAGGCGCGCTGCGCGAGGCGTTCGCACATCCGGGTCCGGCGCTTGTCGACGTCGTGAGCGCACGTCAGGAACTTGTGATGCCGCCTGTGACGACTGTCGACGAGGCCTACCACTTTGGGTTGTTCATGTTGCGTGCAGTCATGGACGGGCGAGGCCAACAGCTCATCGACCTCGCGAAGGTCAACCTGTTGCGATAGTAATCTTGTTGGCACGTGTGCTGCGGTCACGTCGTCATGCGCTCGACCCAGCTCACGACCTGGTTCGTACCCGGTGGAGACGTGGTCGCGTAACTTTCCCTGAACACAACGGTGATGTCCATGACGGTAGGTAGCCAGATAGGTGGACGTCGTTGCATCGGCGTCGCTCACAAATCGTCTTTCGTGCGGGTGATCTGGATGGTGCTCCTTTTGCAAGGTTGCACCAGGTCTCCGTCGACGAATGTGCTGGGCGCGTATTACCCCGATTGGCTCTTTTGCATCGTCGGTGCAGTCGCGGTGACAGTCCTGATCCGCCTGCTGTTACTGCGCGCGTCGCTCGACGAGTGGCTCGACCCGCCAGCAGTTGCTTATCCGACACTTGTCGCGCTGCTGGCATTCGCGGGTTGGTTGCTGTTCTTCTGACGTCTATCGGGAGTGGGAACACATGGCAGAAAGCGCTCAAAAATCAAAGAAGAAGCTGTTGACGGGTCTTCTATTGCTGTTCGCGATCGTGCTGGGGATCGTGGTGGTCTGGCGCGCGGATACCGAACCCCGAACCGACGACGCCTATGTGTACGCAGATACGATCAATGTAGTCCCCGAAGTATCGGGACGGATCGTGACGCTCGCAGTGCGTGACAACCAGCGAGTGAAAAAAGGCGATCTTCTTTTCGAACTGGATCGGCGCCCCTTTCAGGATGCACTCGACAAGGCCCGTGCGTCGCTTGTGCAACTGGACGAACAGATCATGCTGACGCAAAGGTCGGTCAACGCACAGGTACTGAACGCATCGGCTGCACGCGCAAACGTCGAGCGGGCGCGGTCCGCCGCGAAGCAAGCTGCGGACACACTGCAGCGGATGGAGCCGCTGGTGGAAAAGGGTTATGTGTCGGCGGATGAGCTGGACCGGGCGCGGACTTCGGCGCAAAGCACCGCAGCGGAACTCGCGTCGGCCGAACTTCAGGCGCGCGAGGCGATGGCTGCCGTCAGCGGGGTGGATGCGCTGCAAGCCCAGCGCTCGGTCGTGCAGGCGGAAATCGCCTCTGCTGAGCTGAACCTGGAATACGCAACGGTCCGGGCACCGTTCGACGGTGTCGTTGTGTCGCTTCGCACCACGCGCGGACAGTTCGCCTCCGCCTCTGCGCCCGTGTTCACCTTGATCGACACGACTCATTGGTATGTCGTCGCGAATCTGCGCGAGACGGAGCTCGCGAAAGTTCACCCCGGCACGCGGGCTACCGTTTATCTGATGAGCAACACATCAAGGCATTTTCAGGGGAAAGTTGATTCAGTCGGATTCGGTGTGTCGCCTGAAGACGGCGGGAGTCTTGCTCAAGGTCTGCCGCAAGTGCAGCGCAGTATCAACTGGGTCCATGTATCACAACGTTTCCCCGTGAAGATTCTCGTCACGGACCCGGCCCCGGGCCTCTTTCGCATCGGTATTTCCGCGGTCGCGACGTTTCACCCGGACGGCCAGCATGACCAGCGCACTTCGGGCTGACAGATGAACCAATTGCTCCTGTTCCTGCGCGACGAGCTGTCGCCATTTCCCGGCCGGATGAACGTTGCTTTGCGTTGCATCGCCAGTGCAGCCGTCGTGATCGTAGCGTCGATGACGCTTCAGGTGCCGTACCTTGCCCTGTCGCTCATTGTGGTGTTCTACGTGACCCAGTCGAACGTCGTAGTCACGCGCATGATCGGCATCCTGTTTCTCGTGGGCATTACGCTCGCGAGTGGCTGCACAGTGTTATTGCTCAAATGGACGTTCGACTATCCGCTGCTGCGGATTGTATTCGCCAGCATCATATTTTTCTGTTGCGTGTATGCGATGCGCGTGTTCCAGTTCGGCATCGTTTTCTTTATCGCGGCCCTCGTCGTCATTTACGTGCAGACGTTTGTCGACGTGACGCAGAATGCGGAAGGGATCGTCCGCGCGACGCTATGGGTGTGGGTTGCCGTGTGCTACCCGATTGCCCTCACATTGGTCATCAATACGCTACTGCTGCCGATGGAGCCGCGCCAACAGCTGCGCCGGATGATGGTGTCGAAGCTCGCTGCGGTGCAGGCAAGACTGGACGCGTTGCTCGACGGCGCATCCGCGCTTCCTCCGATGACCGTGCTCGATGTAGAAGTCGCCACGGCTTCGCTGCAGAAACTGCTGAGGTTTACCGCGATGCGCGGCAAGCAAAGCGCGCTTGCCGAGGCGCGTGACCTCGCGACCGTGACGGCGGTGTCGAATCTCTACGTCGCTGCATCGAACCTGCGCCTGCTGCCGGGCAGCTCGGGGCCTCTTGCGATGGGCGTGGTGTCGCTGGGCGACGGGTGCGCGGCATTGGCCGATTCGATCAAAAGAGATGAACCGTTTTTACTTCCGCTTGCCGCACGCGAGGCATCTGCCGCCGGCATGCCCTGGGCGTTGCTGGCGATGCAACGTACGTTTCTCGAGCTTGATGCGTTCAAGGCCGCGCAGGCCGACGCGATGCACATGCCGCCAGGCCAGCCCGTTGTCGCGCCCGATGCTTTGAGCAACCCTGTCTACGTCCAGTTTTCGCTCAAGACCTTGCTGGCCGTGCTCGTGTGCTATGTCTTCTACAACGCGGCCGGATGGCAGGGGGTTCATACGGTAATGCTGACGTGCCTCGTCGTGGCCCAACCCAGTCTCGGCGCGTCGGGCCGGCGGTCCGTGCTGCGCTTCTGGGGAGCCGTGTTTGGAAGCCTGCTTGCGCTCTTCGAGATCGTTTTCATTCTTCCGCAGATTGACGGCATCGCAGCGCTGGTCGTGGTCGTTGTGCCCGTCCTGTTCACTGGCGCATGGATAGCAGCAGGCTCTGAACGCATCAGCTACGCGGGCGTGCAATTGATGTTCACGTTTTCGCTGGCATTCCTCGAACAGTTCGCCCCAACGTATGACCTGACCGAGGTTCGGGATCGCATGGTCGGCATCTTCCTCGGCATCGCTGTCGCGACCTTCGTGCAGGTGTGCATCTGGCCGGAAGGCGAGGCCACCTTGCTCAGACGCAGGCTCTCGGCCAGTCTTGCGTCGACGGCGAAACTCCTTGCGATGGGGCAGTCGACTGAAGATCAGACAACAATTGGCAAGCAACGAATGGCCGCGTGGGCCGCGCTTAGCGACTGCGAAGGTATGCTCTTGCGCGTCGCGCTTGAACCGACCTGGCGCGAAGGCGAAGAAGAGCGCGTCACGCTTCGAGCGAATTCGGTGCTTGCAGCGGCCCGCGAACTGTTGCTTGCCGCCGATGCCTTTCGAAGTGCGTTTGATGTTACCAGGCCCCAACTTTCCGATTCCGCGTCCAGTGCTGTCTCCGCAATCGAGCAGTATGCGGCCGGACTGACGGCGCCGGAACCTTCCGCCAGAACTCCCCGCGTGCCGGCACGACATGTTGACGTTGACGGTGTTGGTGGCCGCGAGGCGGAGCTGGTCGACGAAATCAACCGTGTTCTGCGAGCGGTATCGAGCTTGCCGGACTGGTTGGAGGAGAAGGCCTCCTTCCCATTAACGCTTCGAGCAGGCACACACCATGAATGATGCGATGTTCGCCGTGTGGCGTGGCCGTTGTGCCTTGCAATCAGGGTGCTGCGCCATAGCGGGTGCGGCACTGCTCAGCGGCTGTGCGTTGATTCATCACGACAGCGGTGCCGTTTCGCAGATCGAAGCGGCTCGTATGCAGGTTTCGCCAAAGCTCGATTTGCCCACCGGCGATTGGCCGTCCGACAAGTGGTGGCTTCAGTACGACGACCCGCAACTGACTGCCCTCATCGACCGTGCTCTGGTGGCGTCTCCGACAATCGCACTCGCGCGCCAACGAGTGGCGCAGGCTCATGCGCAGGCAGAACTGGCGGTGGCGGCAGCCGGGCCGCAGCTTGCAGCGAGCGGGGCCATCGACCGCGAACGTGTCTCATCTCATGGATTCCTGAGCGCATACGCGGGGTCCGATCCGGCGATCGGCGCGAATGGCCCCTGGTATACGACGGGGCTGGTCGGTTTCGACGGCGTGTGGGACCTGGACATCTGGGGGCGGCACCGCTCGGAGATTGCTGCGGCCGTGGGGGTCCAGAACGCGCAAAAGGCGGAGGAAGCGGAAGTGGCGCTCGAGCTTTCGACAGACATCGCGCGAATCTACTACGTCGTGCAAACCGCGCGCTCCGAGATCGAGCTGCTCAAACAGCAAAGAGACGCGATCTCGATCGAAGTCGATGCGCAACGTTCGCGATTCGCACGCGGACTCGAGCCCGACACGACGGCCAAACAGGCAGAAGCGAAGCTTCTTACGGTGGATCAGCAGATCGCGCAGACATCCGAGCAGGTGACGAACGGGCGGGAGTCGCTTCGCGCGCTGATAGGCGCGGATTCGGGCGGGCTCGGCAACATGGCGCCCCGGCCTCTGCCCATTGTTGCGACGGGCGTTCCGGACAGTCTCGGCTTTCAACTGCTTGCGCGCCGCCCTGATTTGCAAGCGTTGCATTGGTATGTCGTTTCATCGTTGAAACGCGTGGACGCAGCAAAGGCGGCGTTCTATCCGAGCTTCGATATCAAGGCGTTCTTCGGCTTCAACGCGTTGAACCTGTCTCAACTTTTTCTTCATGCAAGCCAGCAGATCAATATCGCACCAGGTCTCTATCTACCTGTGTTCGACAGCGGCCGTCTGAATGCGTCGCTTGGCGGCGAGCGCGCATTGAGCAATGCCACCATTCTGCAATACAACCAGGCCGTATTGAATGCCGTTCGGGACGTGGCGCAAAACGGAAGCGCACTGAAAAACCTGGGTGAGCGGACCGCGATGCAGCAAAAAAAGCTTCAGGACGTGCAGTTTGTTTTCGACAGCGCATCGGCCCGCTATGGGCGTGGACTGGTCGACAGGTTGCAGGTGGAAGAGGCGCGCGAGACGGCGATTCAGGAACAACTTGCGTTGCTTGAGCTGACGGGCCAGAGTATTCAGACGTCCATTGCGCTCACGAAGACGCTGGGCGGCGGTTATCAGGCGACAGTCGACGCGCAGTCACGATCGCAATGAGCCGCGCGGGGTCTGTCGCTCACCGTTTACAGGTTCGCTGCCAGTCCCGTGTCGGGTTCGAGTCGAATTTGTCATGGCGGACTTGGGCGTTGGAGCGGCCGCTTCGCCCTTGAAAACGGCCCTTGCGCTTACGCCGGCGCATCGGCCGGCTTTGCGTCGAAAAGGGACGCGCCTTGAATCTTGGCCGCCGTCGCCCGGCGTGCTCCCGGCGTGCCGCTATAGCGTTCTCACCTAATGTGGTCCCTGACGGATGTTATCGGGCTGTTATCAAATAACGTGGGCTCGTTCTCACGTAATGTGGTCCCACGCGCACCGATATTCTCAACTAATGTGGTCCCGCAACCACCGATGTAATCGGGCCCTGCGATTTATGTTGTCGGGCCGCTACAGCTATCACTACGCAAAAGCATCCGCACAAAGCGCTTGAAATTTCTGGAACGCGAAAGAGACGTAAAGCTGTCCGCGCAGTACAAAAAACGAGGATTGTCATTTTCCGGACGCGATTGGGTAGCCTTACATGACAACTTTACGTACGAGCACTATCTACTGAGTTGGAAACTGCATTATCACTTTTATTTGACATAATATAAATTATCAACATCGTGTCAGAGCTTTATAGAAATGTCGTGTTTCATCGTGCCAATGAAACGGACTGCCAGTCTCAGCCCGCGCGCGGGCGGAAGGTGATCGTGAAATGGGCCGGTGCCGTACCGTTGTCATCGAGCGGCATCGGGTCGGATTTCTGCACGGCGCGTGTCGCTGCATCATCCCAGTCGGGATTGCCGCTGGGGCGCACAATCCGGGCGTTCAGCACGTGACCGTCCGGCGCACAATCAACCGCCACCAGCGTCGAAATGTCCAGTGAAGTATCCCCCGCAAACACGATGTTCGGCTGAACGCGGCGGCGCACCCGGTCGGCGTACGAAGACGACGCGCTGCCGCCGGAGCCTGCGCCCGCCGTGGCGCGTTCGCTCCCGCCCGTACGATAGGCATTGCCGGCCATGGCCTGCAACGCTTTCAGACGCGCCTGACGCGCTTCATCGATCTGCTGCCGGAGCCTGTGCTGCGCCTCGGACATTTGCTGCTGTATCAGTTGTTCGCGTTTTTGCCGCTCCGCCAACCGCTCCTGCCGCTCCTGACGTTGTTTGCGCTGCAGAGCGATATCGGCTTCCTCAGTGGGCTCCTCGGGCGTAGGCGTAGGCTTCGCATGCGGCGTCGACATGTCGGGCACCGCGGTCCACAGCTCGGCTTCGGCGCCGGCCGGTGTGCTGCTCTGCCAGCGAATCCCGTAGAACAGGAACACCGCCAGCAATGCGTGCATCATCACGGCGAGTGTGAAAGCGCCCCACGTACCGCGCTCGGGCGGCGGCCGGACCGGAAGATGCGCGTCAACGTTCACTGGGTCTCGATGGCGAACGGCGGGCGTGCCGCGCCTTGATACCTTGAGGTGGTAAATCATGGCTATCGAGACGTCTCGTCCCCCTCCCCCGTTTTTCTGGCAACGGAGCCTCCAGGCATCCTTGGAGTGATGACTGCGTTCACCCTGCTCAGGACTGCCACACGAAATATCGACAGCAAACCGCATCGTTCGTTCCGGCAGCATTCAGACGCCCCGCACGTGGTGGTGGTGCGTCTTGCCGGTCCTGTGCCTGCTGCCCGGCGCATGCACCCCGGAGACCGATCTTGCCGCGTACGTGACGAGCCGCATCGTGGCGCCGTGTCGCAGGGCCAACTTTCCGGCGTGATACCGCGACCTGCCCGTGTCATGCACCTGCAATCGGGCGACGACCGACGTTTCGCTGCCTTCCAGCCAGTGCCTGATTGAAACCAGATCGGCAAGGCGCGCGCGGGAAGACGACGCACCCAGCAGCGCGATGATCACCGGACCGGCCGCCAGGTTGGCCTTGATCACGATGCACCGACCTGCCTCGTCGGTAAAGCCGGTCTTCGAGAGCTGGATGTCCCATCCCGGCTGGTCGACCAGCGGGTCGGTGTTGCGATAGAACACGGTTCTCCTGCTGACCGCCTCACTGGACCTTGGGAGGGTAGTGAACGCGTCAATCAGTGGATAGCGCGACGCGGCGTCAGCCATCTTCACGATATCGCGGGCCGTAGAGACGTTGCGCGGCGACAGCCCCGTCGGATCCTCGAAGTGCGTATCGGCCATGTCCAGTGCCCGGGACTTGTCGTTCATCGCCCGGATGAAGGCCGGCTGACCACCCGGGAAGGCACGGGACAACGCAGAGGCCGCGCGGTTTTCGGACGACATCAGCGCGAGGCGCAACAGCGCCGCGCGCGCAAGCGTTGCGCCAACCGGGAGGCGGGAGCCTGAATGCTTGAGCTGATCGATGTCGGCGGTGTCGATGGTCAGCGATTCTTCCGGCGCCGGGGCCTGGTCCAGCACGACCATGGCCGTCATCAGCTTGGTGAGCGACGCGACGGGCGCGAGCTCTTCCGGATTCTTTTCCAGCAGGACCTGGTGCTGCCCGACGTCATACACGACGGCGTTGCGGGAATACAGCAGAGGCGTCGCCGCGGATGCCACAAGCGGCGCGGCGACCAGAAGCAGCAGGCTGGCGAGCTTCGTCATTTCGGCCTCACCCGGAACGGCAGGCGGGCACTCAAACGGCTACCGGACCAACCTGTGGAATCGCCCGCAACAAGTAAACTGTAGCAAGGCTTTGCGCCCACCGAAAGGACGATCACCCCTACTGGAAAGGCCTTTTCACGCTAATAACAGGCCCTGATTAACCCGCCGACCGGTCGCTGCGCCGCTCAATCGCGCGGCGCGGCGACGGGCGCTTCAGTTCGGTCTGCCGTCGGCATGGTCGGCGAACCGGCTGGCGCCCCTGCCGAAGACGGGCTGGCTCGAAATGCCTTGCGACCCATATCTGCCTCCTGCCATCCGCCGCCGAGATTCTTGATCAGCGTGACGATGCTTTGCGCCGCCTGCGAGCGGGCATCGTGCGCGCTTTGCTCTGCCGTGAGCAGCGTCAGCTGCTGTGTGAGGACGCCCTGCTCGCTCGCCGTGCCGGCCGAGCGCTGCACTTGCACGCTCGCGTAGAGCTCGACGTTGCGCCGATAGACGCTTTCGAAGGCACGTGCCGAATCGAGCTGATGATTGACCGCAGACAGGCTGTCCTCGACGCTTTGGAACGCGGCCAGCACCGTGCCGCGGTACGTCGCCACTTGACTGTCGTAGGTCGCCTCGGCCTCGCGCACAGCGGCCCTGCGTGCGCCGGCGTCGAAGACCGTTGCCGCGAGACTCGGGCCGAGCGTCCAGATCCGGTTCGGCAACGAGAACAGATGAGCGAGCGTGTCCGAAGCGAAGCCGCCGGTGGCCGACAACGTGAGCGACGGAAAGAACGCTGCCTTCGCGACGCCGATCTTCGCGTTCGCCGCGGCTGCCTGGCGTTCGGCCGCGACGATGTCGGGGCGCCGCTCGAGCAGCGTCGACGGCAGCGAGAGCGGCACGCTCGGCAGCGTGGCCGCATAGCGCGGCTCTGGTGCGATGCCGAAGTCCGCCGGCGGCACGCCCGTCAGCACCGCCAGCGCATGCTCGAATTGCTCGCGCGAGATCTTCGCCGTCTGCAGATTCACAATGACCGTCTCGAGCGTATCTTCAGCGACGAGCAGGCTGTCGTTCGTCGCCGTGCCGTGCAGATAGCTCACGCGCGTCATCTCGAGCAACTTCTCGTCGATGTCCTTCTGCGATTCGAGCGACGCGATATCGAAGTCGAATTGCCGCAGCGCCAGATAGTCGGTCGCGACGCTCGCTGCAATCGACAAGCGCTCGCCGGCGAGCATCGCGTCGCTCGCCTCCTCGCTGGCCTGACTCGATTCGATCGCGCGCCGCACCTGGCCCCATAAGTCGGGCTCCCAGCTCGCCGTCGCCGTCGCGCTCACGGCGTTGTGGATGCCGCTTGCCGACGACGCCCTGCTCTGGCTCGCCACGCCGCCGCTCGAAGCGTTGAAGCCGCTGCGCGTGCCCGCCGCGCCCGCCGTCACGACAGGGAACAAACCCGCCTCGCTCGCGGCCACCTGGGCCTGCGCGAGCCGGTACGCCGCCTCCGCCGCGATGATCGACTGATTCGACTTGAGCGACGCATCGACGAGCTGCGTGAGCTGCGCGTCGCCGAACAGCTCCCACCAGCGGCTCGACAGCGCGGCTTGCGGATTCGCCGCGCCGCGCTGCCAGTCGGCGCCTTCCTTGAAATGCGTTGGAAGCTCGACGCCCGGCGTGCGATAGTCCGGCCCCACTGCGCAACCGGCCAGGCCCGCGAGCGCCATGCCGGCCAGGCCTGAGCGCAGCGCGCGTGGCCAGCGCGAACCTGGCGTCTTCATGACTGCCCTCCTTGCGGCGCCCGTTTCGAATCCCGTGGCGCGCGATCGAGCCACAGGTAGATAACGGGCGTCGTGTACAGCGTCAGCAACTGGCTGAACAGCAAGCCGCCGATGATCGAGATGCCGAGCGGCCTGCGAAGCTCGGACCCATACCCCGAGATGACGACGAGCGGCACGGCGCCGAGCATCGCGGCGATCGTCGTCATCATGATCGGACGAAAGCGCACGAGCGCGGCGCGCAGGATTGCCTCTTGCGCGCTCACGCCGGCGCGGCGCCGCTCCGTGATCGCTAAATCGATCATCAGGATCGCGTTCTTCTTCACGATGCCGATCAGCAGGATCACACCGATGAGCGCGATGATCGACAGCTCCGTATGCGTCACGATGAGCGCGACGAGCGCGCCGACGCCGGCCGACGGCAGCGTCGAGAGAATCGTCAGCGGATGGACCAGGTTCTCGTAGAGGATGCCGAGCACGATATACACAGACAGGAGCGCCGCGAGGATCAGGATCGGCTCGCTCGCGGCCGCTTCCTGGAACACCTGCGCCGTGCCGGCGAATCGCCCGACGACGGCGGCCGGCATCCGCAATTGCGCCACGGCCTTGTCGATCTCGCCCGTCGCGTCGCCGATCGACGCGCCCGACGGCAGGTTGAACGACGCCGTGACGGCAGGAAACGTGCCCTGATGGTTGATCGAAATCGCCGATCGCTCGATCGACCAGGTCGCGAGCGCCGACAACGGCACCAGCGTGGGTCCGTTCGGCGCGGCGGGGCTGGCCGGCACGCCCGATGCCGCCAGCCCCGCCGCCGGCACATAGATGCCCTGCAACGCAGCGGGGCTCATCCAGTAGTCCGGCGCCAGTTCCATCACGACGTGATACTGGTTCGCGGCCTTGTAGATCGTCGATACCTGGCGCTGGCCGAACGCGTCGTAGAGCGCGTTGTCGATCGAAGCGAAGTTCACGTGCAGACGCGCCGCCGTGTCGCGGTTCACGTCGACGCCGGCTTGCTGGCTGTTGTCCTGCTGGTCGGTGTTGACGTCGGCGACGAGGTTGATTCCGCGCAGCGCCTGAACCACCTTCGGCACCCAGTTGTCGAGCTCGCCCTGATCGTCGGCGGTCAGCGTGTACTGGTACTGCGCGGCGCTGATCCGCCCGCCCACGTTCACGTCCTGCGCCGATTGCAGATAGAGCTGCGCGCCGGGAACGTCCGCGAGATCGCGGCGAATTTGCGCGATGACTTCGTCGGGGCTCACCTGCCGCACGCCGAGCGGCTTCAATGACACGAACAGGAACGCCGTGTTGAGCCCTCGGCTGCCGCCGACGAACCCGCCGACTGCCTGAACGTTCGGATTCTTCAGCACCCGGTCGTTGATGTACTGGAATTTCTGCTGCATCGCGTGATACGAGATGCTCTGCGACGCCTGCACGAGTCCGATGAGCCGCGCCGTGTCCTGTTGCGGGAAGAAGCCCTTCGGCATCGCGACGTACAGCAGCACGTTCAGAACGAACACGGCCAGCGTGACGGTGCCCATCAGCACGGGGCGGTGAATGACCCAGCCGAGCGTGCGCTCGTAGAAGCGGTGATAAGGCGTGTCGGGATGCTGCACGTCGCCCGCCGCACCCGACGCCCCGCAGGAAGTCCCCTTGGGGGATGCGCCGCCGCGCACTGCTCGCGCGCCTCGCAACACGACGCTCGCCAGCATCGGCGTCACGGTCAGCGAAATCAGCATCGACACCGTGATCGCCGCCGCGAGCGACACCGAGAACTCGCGGAAAAGGCGCCCGACGAGCCCGCCCATCAGCAGGAGCGGAATGAAGACCGCGACGAGCGAGATGCTGATCGACATCACGGTGAAGCCGACTTCGCGCGCGCCCTGGAGCGCGGCCTGCAGGGGCCGCTCGCCGCGCTCGAGGTGGCGCATGATGTTTTCGACGACGACGATCGCGTCGTCGACGACGAAGCCCGTCGAGATCGTCAGCGCCATCAGCGACAGGTTGTTCAGGCTGTAGTGCAGGAAATACATCATGCCGAACGTCGCCAGCAGCGACAGCGGCACGACGATGGCCGGCACGAGCGTCGCGCGCCAGGTGCGGAAGAACACGAACGTAACGGCCGTGACCAGCAGGACCGAGATCATCAGCGTGATCTCGACCTCGAACAGCGAGGCGCGGATCGTCGTCGTCCGGTCCATCAGGATGTCGAGCTTGATGGTGGGCGAAATCGACGCCTTCACGAACGGCAGCGTCGCCTTCACGTTGTCGACCGTCTCGATGACGTTGGCGCCCGGCTGCTTGTAGACGATCAGGACCACGGCGACCTTGCCGTTCGAGAGGCCGTAGTTCTGCAGGTTCTCGACGGCCTCGCGCACGTAGCCGAGATCGGCGACGCGCACGAGCTTGCCGTGATCTGCCTTGACGACGAGCGAGGCGTAGTCGGCCGGCGTGTAGAGCATGTCGTTCGCGCCGATGTCGAACGTCTCGCCGCCGGCCGTGGTCCAGCCCTTCGCGAGATTGACGTTCGAACGGGCGATGGCCGCACGAACCTGCTCGAGCGCGATGCCGTAGCGGCTCATGCGATCGGGGTTCAGCTCGACGCGCACGGCCGGCAGCGCGCCGCCGCCGACCGTCACGTCGCCGACGCCCGGCGTTTGCAGCAGCTTCTGCTGGAGGACCGTCGAAGCCGCGTCGTACATCTGCCCGCGCGTGGCCGTGTCGGACGTGAGGCTGATGACGAGGATCGGCGCGTCGGCCGGGTTCACCTTGTGGTATGTCGGGTTGCCGTCGAGATCGGCGGGCAGCTTCGTGCGCGCGGCGTTGATGGCGGCCTGGACGTCGCGCGCCGCGCCGTTGATGTTGCGGTTCAGGTCGAACTGAAGCGTGACGAACGTGGTGCCGAGCGAGCTGACCGAGGTCATTTGCGTGACGCCGGCGATCTGCCCGAACTGGCGCTCGAGCGGCGTCGCGACCGACGTGGCGACCGTGTAAGGGTCGGCGCCCGGCAGCACGGCGGTGACGGCGATGGTCGGAAAGTCGATCTCGGGCAGCGGCGCGACGGGAAGCAGCCTGAACGCGAGCATGCCGAAGAGTGCAATCGCGATCGCGATCAGCGTCGTTGCAACGGGGCGCCGGATGAACGGTTCGGAGATGTTCACGATGCCCCCAGCGAACGAACTTGAGCGTGGGGGCTCATGATTCTTCCTCCCCGCGCGGCGCCTCGATACGACCCACGATGAACGCCTCGACGCGATGCATCGCCAGATAGATCACCGGCGTGGAGAACAGCGTGAGCAACTGGCTGACGACGAGGCCGCCGATGATCGCGATGCCGAGCGGATGCCGCAGCTCGGAGCCCATCCCCATGCCGAACGCGAGCGGCATCGCGCTGAACATCGAGGCCATCGTCGTCATCAGGATCGGCCGGAAGCGCAGCTCGGCCGCACGCCGGATCGCCTCGGCGGCAGCGAGCCGTTCGCTCCTCTCCAGCTCGAGCGCGAAGTCGATCATCATGATCGCGTTCTTCATCACGATGCCGATCAGGAGCACGATGCCGATCAGGCCGATGATGTCGAACTGCGTGCCGGCGATGAGGAGCGCGAGCAGCGCGCCGAACGCGGCCGACGGCAGCGTCGAGAGAATCGTCACGGGGTGGATGAAGCTCTCGTAGAGGATGCCGAGCATCAGGTAGACGACGACGATCGCGGCCGCCACGAGAAACGCCTCGTTGCCGAGCGACGCCTGGAACGTCGCCGCGGCGCCTTCGAGGCGCACCAGCACCGCGGCAGGCAAGTCGAGGCGCGCTTCGATGTCGCGCAAGCGGGCGACGGCCGCGCCGAGCGTGTAGCCGGGCGCGAGGTTGAACGAGATGTCGGCATACGGAAACTGCCCTTGCCGATTGATCGTGACGGGCGCCGGCACGATCTTCATCGTCGCCATCGCCGCGAGCGGCGCGACGCCCGCGGCCGGCGTGTTCACGTACAGGCCGGCGAGCAGATTCGACAAGTCGCTCGCATCCTTGTCGGCGGACAGGACGACGTGGTACTGGTTCAGCTGCGTGTAGATCGTCGAGACCTGGCGGCCGCCGAACGCGTCGTAGAGCACGTCGTCGATCTGTTGCGGTGTGATGCCGAGGCGGGAGGCCGTCGCGCGGTCGAACGTCAACAGGATCTGGTTGCCCTGCTGCAGCGCCTGGCTCTGGACGTCGGCGAACGCCGGGTCCGCCTTCAGCGCGGCGACGAGCCGGGCGGCCCAGACGCCTACGACGGCGGGGTCGACCGACACGAGGCCGAAGCGATAGGTCGTCGTGGAAATCCTGTCGTCGAGCGTCAGGTCCTGCACGGGATGCAGATAGAGACGCATGCCCGCCGTGTCGGCGTTGAGATCGGCAAGGCGCCGGATCACCGCAGCGCTGCTGTCGCGCTCGCCCTTGTCCTTCAGATTGATGAGGATCGTCCCCTGGTTGATCGTCGGGCTCGTCTGGTCGATCCCGACGAACGACGACAGGCTCGCCACGGCCGGGTCCTTCAGGATGCGCGCGACGAGTTGCTGCTGCTTGTCGACCATGCTTGAGAACGAGATCGTCGGCGCGGCCTGTGAAATCCCTTCGACAAGCCCCGTGTCCTGCTCCGGGAAAAAGCCTTTCGGCATCACGTAGAGACAGAGGAACGTGAGCGCCGCGGTGAGGAGGACCGAGAGCAGCGTGAGGCCGCGGTGCTCGAGCACCCAGTCGAGCGCGCGCAGATAGCGGCGGTTGACGCGGTCGAAGAAGTCGACGCGCTGCGCGCCTTTGTGCTCCGTGAGCATGCGCGAGCACATCATCGGCGTGAGCGAGAGCGAGATCAGCGCCGAGATGACGATCGCGACGGCGAGCGTCATCGCGAACTCGCGAAAGAGCCGCCCGACGACATCGCCCATGAAGAGCAGCGGAATCAGCACAGCGATCAGCGCGACCGACAGCGACACGATCGTGAAGCCGATCTGCTTCGCGCCCCGCAGCGCGGCGTCGAGGCGGCGCGCGCCGCCCTCGATGTGGCGCGCGATGTTCTCGATCATGACGATAGCATCGTCGACGATGAAGCCCGTCGCCACCGTCAGCGACATCAGCGTGAGGTTGTTCAGCGAGAAGCCGAACGCATAGGCAAGCGCGAGCGTGCCGATCAGCGAGAGCGGCACCGTCACGGCCGGAATCACGGTGGCCGGCACGTTGCGCAGGAAGATGAAGATGACGGTCACGACGAGCGCGACGGCCGTCGCCAGTTCGTACTGGACATCGCGCACGGAGGCGCGGATCGTCTGCGTGCGGTCGGTCAGGACCTCGACGCGCAGCGTGCCGGGCAGCGACGCCCGCAATTGCGGCAGCAGCGTCTGAATGCGCTCGACGACGTCGATCACGTTGGCGCCCGGCTGCCGCTGAATGTTCAGAAGGATCGAAGGCGCCGTGCCGGTCCATGCGGCCTGCTGCGGGTTTTCCGGACCTTCGATCGACTTCGCGATCTGCGCGAGGCGGACTGGCGCACCGTTCCTGTAGGCGATCACGAGGTCGCGGTACTCGCCGGCGGCGCGCAGCTGGTCGTTCGCGCCGATCGAATAGGCGAGATAGGTGCCGTCGAGGTTGCCTTTCGCCTGGTTGACGTTGGCGTTGCCGAGCGCCGTGCGGACGTCGTCGAGCGACATGCCGAGCGCGTTGAGGGCCGCGTCGTTCGTCTCGATCCGCACGGCCGGGCGCTGGCCGCCGGCGATCGTCACGAGGCCGACGCCCGACACCTGCGAGATCTTCTGCGCGACGCGCGTGTCGGCGAGATCCTCGATGCGCGTGAGCGGCAGCAGATCCGACGTGAGCGAGAGCGTCAGCACGGGTGCGTCGGCGGGATTGACCTTGCTGTAGACGGGCGGATACGGCAGGTTCGCCGGCAGGAAGCTGGCCGCCGCGTTGATCGCGGCCTGCACCTCCTGCTCGGCGATATCGAGCGAGAGCGCGAGATCGAACTCGAGCGTCACGACGGACGCGCCGTTCGAACTCGTCGACGACATCGTCTTCAAGCCCGGCATTTCGCCGAACTGGCGTTCGAGCGGCGACGTGATCGACGAACTGATGACGTCGGGACTCGCGCCGGGGTACTGCGTGTAGACCTGGATCGTCGGATAGTCGACTTGCGGCAGCGCCGACACCGGCAGCAGGTGATACGCGAGCAGCCCGACGAGGAGCACGGCCGCCATCAGGAGCGTCGTGGCGATCGGCCGTTCGATGAAGGGGCGCGAGATGTTCACCCGGTGCCTCGTTTTGAGCTAATGCACTACCACGAGAGAGCCGTTATCGAGCTTGTCGGCACCGTCGGTCACGACGCGCTCCCCCGCTTGCAGCCCGCCCGCGAGAATCGCCGTGTTGTCGCCGCTTTGCGGCCCGGCCTTCACGCTGCGCAGCGCCACCTTGTTGCCCGCGCCGACTACGAACACGAAGTCGCCCGTGCTGCCGTGCTGGATGGCGGTGGTCGGCACGACCGGAACCTGGGCCAGCGTGTCGGCCTGCATGCGCGCGTTGACGAACTGATTCGGGAACAGCGAGTCGCCCGCGTGCGCGAAGATCGCCTTCACCTTGACCGTGCCCGTGGCCGTATCGACCTGGTTGTCGAGGGCGAGGAGCCTGCCCTTCGCGAGCAGCAGCTTCTTGTTGCGGTCGTACGCGTACACCGGCACCGTGCCGCGCCCCATCGCCTGATGAATCTCGCCGAGATAATCCTCGGACACCGCATAGACGATCGTGGCGGGCTCGAGCTCGGTGATGACGGCGATGCCCGTCGTCATCGACGTCGTCACATAGTTGCCCGGATCGACGAGCCGCAGCCCCACTACGCCGTCCACAGACGAAGCGATCGTGCAGTAGCCCACCTGCACTTCGAGATTGGCAACGTTGCCGGCGTCCGACTGCACGGTGCCCTCGTCCTGCTTGACCGTCGCTTCCTGCGTGTCGAGCGTTTGCTGTGTGATCGAACCGGCCTTGATAAGCATGCGGTAGCGCGCCAGATCGAGCTTCGCATTCGCGAGCGCCGCGCGGTCGTGAACGAGTATGCCCCGCGCCTGCTCGAGCTGCGCCTGGAGCGCGCGAGAGTCGATCCGCGCGATCACCTGGCCTTTGCGCACGTGCTGCCCCTCGACGAAATCGACGGAGCTGAGAATGCCGTTGACCTGCGTGACCACCGTGATCGAGCGTGTCGGCACGACGGTCGCGAGCGCATCGATATAGACTGGCACGTCGGCCAGCTTGACGGCGACCACGGCGACGGGCGTCGCCTGGGGAGGCGGATTCGCTTTGTGCGATGCAGCGTAGAAATAGCGAGTCGCGGCGGCAGCGAGGACGAGCGCCGCAACGACGCCAAGCGCCGCCAAGGCCCGCGAATTCCTGTTGGCACGTGCGTGTTCCAAAGGAACTCCTTCGCAAACGAACGAGAAGGCAGCGGGCGCGCGCACCGGCCGCCTATTCGTCAATAGGATGCCCCTTTTTGATTTTTACTGTTGTTATGGATTTGTATGCAAGCATTACCGACGCATCGCTTTCAGCCGGAAAGTCGTCGCGAGCCCGTACACCAGCTGTCATGCATCTGATGACGGCAACTTATTGTCCGGCCACCCGAAATACCGCCACCACAGAACGCAGGCGCCCTGCCTGTTCGTCGAGCGACGCCGCAGCAGCGGCCGCCTGCTCCACCAGTGCAGCATTCTGCTGCGTCACTTCATCCATCTGCGACACCGCCCGGCTGACCTGCTCAATGCCCGTGCTCTGCTCTTCCGACGCGGAGGAAATCTCGCCCATGATGTCGGTTACCCGGCGAATCGACTGCTCGATCTCGGCCATCCGGCCACCTGCTACCTCGACCAGCCGGGTGCCGCCGCTGACATTGGCCACCGACGCCTGGATCAGGCTCTTGATGTCTTTCGCGGCTGCGGCGCTGCGTTGCGCAAGGGCGCGGACCTCGCCTGCCACGACAGCAAAACCGCGCCCGTCCTCGCCTGCCCGCGCTGCCTCGACAGCGGCATTGAGCGCAAGGATGTTGGTTTGAAAGGCAATGGCTTCGATAACCGAGGTGATCTCGGCGATTTTTTTCGACTCGCTCTCGATCTGCTTCATTGTCCCGACGACTTCCTGCACCGCGGAACCCCCACGCGCCGTGGCCTCGGTCGCGGCATTGGCGAGCCCGTTCGCCTGTCTTGCATTGTCCGCGTTCTGCTTAACGGTCGCCGTAATCTGCTCCATGCTGGCGGCCGTTTCCTGCAATGACGCTGCCTGCTCCTCAGTGCGTTGGGACAGATCGAGGTTGCCTTGCGCGATTTCGCCTGAACCCGTCGCGATCGAATGACTCGCCGACTGAATCTCGGACACGATGGCCGCGAGCTTCGACTTCATGTCGTTCAGCACGTATAGCAGGCTGCCCGGTAACGCCCGTCCCACTTCAACCTCGATGGCCAGATTGCCGCCCGCGATTTGCGTGGCGATATGGGTCGCATAGGCAGGCTCCCCGCCGAGCGCCCTCTTCACGCCGCGCGTCGCGGCCCATGCGATCGCGCCAACCGCGGTGAAGATGACGGCTGCAATGGAACCCAGAACGATGACGAGCTTCATGAACGCTGCGTTGATGTCGTCATAGAAAAAACCGGTGCCGATCCACCAGTCCCAATCGGGTATCGCAACCACGCCCTGCAACTTCGGCTCCGGGTCTGCATCCGGCGTGCGCTTCACGAGTACGTCGACGAGCGCAATATGCGAAGCCGCCATGCCCTCACGGTAAGCCTCGCTGTCGGTCAACCCTGTCGTGGTTTTGTTGCCCTTAGCCCTGGTCCCGATGAACAGGGCATTCGGGTGGACCAGATTCACGCCGTCGGCCGTGGTGACCCAGTAGTAGCTTTTCGTGTTCGCGTTGAGCTGGGAGACTACGTCTTTGGCTGCCTGTTGGGCCTGGTCGCGCGTCAGCACGCCGCGCGACTGCAGGTCGCGGTAGTGATTGACAAGATGCTCGGCCTTCGTCAGAAGAATAACGATCTGCTCCCGCCGACTGTCGACGAGCGAGCTGCGTACAGTCTGAACGGCGGTTGCTGCGACGAGTACAACGCCGAGCAAGGCCGCGACGACCAGAGCCAGCAACTTGGTGGACAATTTCATGCGAATGCCTCGATTCGTTAACCATCTGGTACATTTAACGGCATTCGAGACATGCTTCTTCAAGCCTCTTGACCCAGGATAAACCCTTTGTCATCTGCGTTTCTGTGACATGAGGGACAGAATGCGTCTCGACGACGATCGCATCCACAAGTTGGGGATCGATGAACCGGCCGCCGCCGGCGAGCGCCGGTTACTCAGAGGTGACGGAATCGTCCTGAACGCAAAGGCGCACGACCGACCCGGCATCCCGCTCGCTCTGGATATGCAGGCGGGCATCGATCAAGCGGGCGCGTTCGGCCATTCCCTGCAAGCCGTACGAGTAGCCGGCGCGCGCAGCAGCGATATCGAAACCTCGTCCGTCGTCGCAGATACTCAACTCGAAGCCCGCTTCGGTGCCGACCAGCATCACGTCGACGCGCGACGCGCCAGCATGGCGGGCCACATTGGTCAGCGACTCCTGCACGATACGGAATATCGCTGTTGCGCGTGGATCGGTGAAGCTGGGTTCCGCACCCTTCATATGGAAATGACAGGGGATCTGCGTATGTCTGGAGAAGTCCTCGGCGAGCCATTCCAGCGCCGACGCAAGACCGAAATTCAGCGCAGCGGGCCGCAAGTGGCTCGCCACGTGGCGCACGATCTGGATGGTCTTCTCGACCAGCTCGCGCATCTCATCCGCCTTTCGTATTGCAACTGAATTGCCGGCCAGGTGCATCTTCAGCAACGACACATCCATTTTCAGCGCGGTCAGCAACTGGCCGAGTTCATCATGGATTTCCATTGCAATGCGCTTTCTCTCCTCCTCGCGGACAGCCTCCAGATGCGCGGACAGTTGGCGCAGCTGCTCGCGCGAAGCCAGCAGTTCGAGCTCGGTGCGTTTGCGCTCCCCGACTTCCAGTTCGAGCTGGTCACGATGGCGGCGCAGGTCCTCCTCTGCGTGCTTACGGACGGTCATATCGGTCAGCAGACCTTCAAGGCACTGCGGGGCGCCATCGTCGGCCACGCCACGTGCGTTCAATTGAGCCCAGATCGGTTTGCCGTCCAACCGGTGTAACTGCAGCTCGAGGCCGGCGATTTCGCCGCGCGCGCTCAGGATGTCGAACAGGTGCTCCGTTTGCGCCGGCGAAAACGGCCGTCGGCCCGGATCGTTTGTCCATGCCTCGATCAGGTCGGCCGCCGTGCCGTACCCGAGCAGGTGCGCCATTGCCGCGTTGGCCTCGTTAAGCCGCCCGCCGCGATCCAGCAAAAAGATCCCTTCGAGCGAATTCTCTACGATACTGCGGTACTTTCTTTCGCTCTCGCGCAGGCACGCCGTCGATTCGCGGAGCCGGTCCGCCATGACATTCACGCGCGTCGCAAGCCGCCCAAGCTCATCGCCAGATTCCGGCGCGCAGCGTGCGTCAAGATCGCCGCCGGCGATCCGGTCGACCATTTCTTCCAGGCGATTGATCGGGCTGCGCACCATCCGCTTGAGCAGGATGAAAGTCGCGGCATAGAGTGCGGCAACAACCATCGCCATCGTCGCGAAAATGGCCCGGCGAGCGCTGCTGATCGCCCGCTCGGCGACCGACTTCGTCAGCACGACGCGGACCTCACCGATCTTTTCCCGCGGCGCCGCACCGGGCGGGTCATATTCAATCGCCCTGACGCGTACCACGCTGTCCGCGGGGTCCATATGAAGCGAGCCCTTTACGGAGGACACCGTGCCGTAGTTCGCCGCTGTAACCGTAAATTCCGCAACCTCTGGATTGGGCGCAAGCGCGGCAAGCTGGCTGTCGATTGCATCACGATCGACGTTCCACAGCGGTTGCGCCAGTGAGTGGCTGAACAGATCGGCAATCCGCGTGGCGCGGTCCTCCAATTCGACAAGCCGGCGCTCCCGCTCGTGTTCGACCAGACTGTACGCGGAGGTGCCGGCTACCAGCGCGACGAGCACGACGAGGGCGAGCATCAGCTTGGTGTGCAAACTGAGCGAGCGCGCAAGCCGCGGAGACAAACGCATCAGGAAACCTTCGACGTGGTGTTCAGGAGCTGTTCCATGCTGAAGTCGTATGGGCCGGGACGCGGATACAGGTATTTCGAGTACGGACCGAAGTCGAGCATATGGCCGCGCCCGAAAACCGCCTCATTGTATCGAGCGACGTTGTCATGATGGATGACGCTCAGGTAGTCGAGCTTCTGGCAAACACCGCCGGAAGCGGCAAAGTCTTTGCCGCAATGGTAGTCGTGCAGCATGACCATGGCCCAGGCGCCGATGAAATAGTCGCCCGCCACCATGGCCGCCAGACTGCCGTCGGCCACATTAGCCAGCGCCTCTTCCAGGGCTCCCACTCCCCCAACCAGGACATGAGCGTTGCGCGCCTTGACCGCATTCAGCGCCCCGAGTGTCATCGTGTCATTGGCGGCCCAGATCACATTCGCGTCCGGATACCGGGCAAGCAGCACACGCGCCTTTTGATTACTGTCGGCGTAGCTCCAGTCGCTAAACACCAGTTGACAGGTGCGCGCGTTCGGCGCCCGGGAGATGAATGCGTCGACGCCGGCCGCACGCTCCTGTGAGACGGGCGTTTTGGGGTCGCCCGTAATGCCGATCACCTTCGCCCCGCCCTGGCCAAGCCGTCGATACAGATATTCCATCAAACGGTATCCACCGCGCGCGGCGTTTGCCGTCACTGTTCCAATCCAGTTCTGGATCTGCTGCCGCTCGTTGCCGAGCTCGTGCCGCTGTCCGGGCGTGAGATCGTTATGGATGAGCAGGACCTTTGCGGGTGAACGCGCCAACGTCTTCAGCATCTGCTGCGCGGTCATCTTTTCGTTGACGATCACGACATAGTCTGGCGCATCCGGACGCAGCGCGACTTCCTCGGCCTGACGCAGCATCAACAGGTGGTCACGCTCCGCGTAAAGGACCTCCAGTCGCATATCGAAGGTCTTCGCCGCGACGGCCATGAATTGGGCGACCAGTTGCCAATGCTGCCCGGTGTCACGTTCGACGGCCTCGCCCGGGTTGAGGAATACCACACGAGGCGACGATCTCGATGCGAAAGTGGGACGCGTCATGCACAGCAGGCCGGCATTCGCGCAGGCGAGCAATGCTTTTCTGCGATTCATAAGACGATCCACTCAGATACCGCCAGGAGGGCGCTCGTCGTGCGGGGATCACGGTTACGCGGCGGACACGCCCGCCCTTATTCTACGTGCCACTCCGGGGTTAACAATATTCACCTGGAGAAATCGCCGAGCATGTGTGCCCTCGACGCGCTCCGTCCCATTCTGCCTTTCGCTTCGTGCAAACCCTTATTCCCGTCACACCCTGTCGGGTGATTAAATAAATCCACTTGATTTAATTAATCACCCGGGGTGACACCCGGTCTGGAGGAGATTCGTGAGGCATCCCCATGTCGGCCGCGGCAGCAATTCGGCTAACGTACGTCGTTACAACGAGCGCCTGCTGCTGCAGGCGCTGCGGCGCACGCAGCCGGCATCGAAGGCCGATCTGGCTCGCCAGGCGAACCTGACCGGCACAGCGGTGGGCACCATCGTCGCGACATTGGACAACGCCGGGCTGATCGAATTTACCGGCCGCCGCGTCGAAGGCAAGCGCGGCCAGCCCGCTTCCCTGATCCGCCTGGCGCCAGGCGGCGCCTTCGGCATCGGCGTGCGGCTCGACCGGACCAGCATCGAAACGGTGCTGGTGAATTTTGCAGGCGAGGTGCTGGCCCGCAGCGGCCACGATAGGGTCCTGCCCCACCCTCGCAAGGTGCTGGAGATTGTGACGAGCGACATCCAAGCCATACTGCAACGCCTCTCTTCACATGAACGCGCACGGCTGGCCGGCGTCGGCGTCGCGCAACCGTTCAATCTCGGGAGCTGGCTGCGCGAACTTGGGCTGCCGTTGCAGACGTTCTGCGCCTGGGATGAATTCGACTTCGCCAGCGAACTTGGTTGTGCCTTGGCCCTGCCTGTATTCAGCGAAAACGACGGCAATGCCGCTGCTATTGCCGAGCTGTTCTACGGCTGCGGGCGCCAATCGGACGATTTCATCTATCTGTTTCTCGGGCCTGCGATCGGCGGCGGTATCGCCGTCGACGGCGACTGCCTGCGCGGCGTGAGCGGTAATGCGGGCGATATCGGCGTCATGCCGGTTCCGCCCAGCCGTTTGCCATCGGCCCCTCAGCCGGCCGGACAATCGGACATCCTGCTTGCGCGCGCGTCCCTCAACGCGCTCGCACGACATCTGCGCTATTGCGGCGAGTCGGTCGAGACACGCGCCGATCTCGAAGCCTGCATTGCCCGCCGTCCGCCGGCCTTCGACGAATGGCTGGACGATTGCGTCGAGGCGCTCGCCCCCGCCCTGCGCGCGATGCTGTGTGTGCTCGACGTTCCGATGGTCGTCCTCGACGCCGACGTGGACGCCGGGCTGATCGACGCGCTGATGAAACGCCTGAGCACGGCTCTCGCGCTGGGCGCACCGGAAGCCCGCGGCACGCCGGAACTCATGCGCGGCACGTTCGGCTCGGATGCCGGCGCGATCGGCGCCGCGACGTTGCCTATGTTTTTTAATTTCTCGCCGCGCACAGGAATTCTCAAGGGTGCCGGCGCCGAATTGCAGGAGGTGAATCATGCCCCGTTCTGAAACCACTCCCGCCCTGCTGGAGATGCGCGGCATCAGCAAGACCTTTCCGGGTGTCCGCGCGCTCGACAACGTGCGTCTATCGGTTCAGGCCGGCGAAGTGCATGCGTTGATGGGCGAAAACGGCGCCGGAAAGTCCACGCTGATGAAGATCCTTTCCGGCGCCTACCAGGCCGATCCCGGCGGAGAAATCCTCGTCGACGGCAAAGCCGCGGTCATCGACGGACCGCTTGCAGCGAGAGAACTGGGGATCGCGGTGATCTACCAGGAGTTGAGTCTTGCGCCCAACCTGACAGTCGCCGAAAACATCCATGCCGGGCGCGAACTGCGCAAGGGCGGCCGCCGCTGGGGCCTCGTCGATCGTGCGGCGATGGAACGAGACTGCGAAGAGGTGCTCACCCGTCTGGGCGCGAGCTTCCGGCCGCAAACGCGCGTGGGCGAGCTGTCGATCGCCGAGCAGCAACTCGTGGAAATTGCACGGGCCGTCCACACGCGTGCACGTATTCTCGTGATGGACGAGCCCACCACGCCGTTGTCGTCGCGTGAGACGGAACGCCTCTTCCACCTGATTCGCCAGTTGCGCGCAGAAGGCCTTGCGATCATCTATATCAGCCATCGCATGGCCGAAATCTACGAACTCTCCGATCGCGTTTCGGTGCTGCGCGACGGTTCGTACGTCGGCACGCTCGGGCGCGACGAACTCTCCGCAGAGAGCCTCGTGAAGATGATGGTCGGCCGCGACATTTCCGGCTTCTACAGGAAGCAGCATGCGCCCTACGATCCAGGCAAGTCCGTGCTGTCGGTGCGCGATATCGCCGATGATCGCCGCGTGCGCGGCTGCAGCTTCGAGCTTCACGCAGGGGAGGTCCTCGGCATCGCAGGGCTCGTGGGTGCCGGGCGCACCGAGATGGCGAGATTGATCTTCGGCGCCGAGCCGCGCGTGCGCGGCGAAGTGGCCATCGACGGGCACACGCTTGCACTGCGCACGCCGCGCAATGCGATCGACGCAGGCCTCGTTTATCTGACGGAAGATCGCAAGCGGCAAGGCCTCTTTCTCGACATGAGTGTGCGGGACAACATCAATGTGTCCGTATGCGGACGCGATGCGCGGCTGGGTGTCCTGAACCTCGCGCGGGGCGCGGAGCGGGCGCGGGACGCCATTCGCTCACTGTCGATCCGGGTCGCGCACCCGAAGGTCAATGTCGGCGCTCTTTCGGGCGGCAACCAGCAGAAGGTGCTGCTGTCGCGTCTACTGGAGACCCGTCCGCGCGTTCTCATCCTCGACGAGCCGACCCGCGGCGTCGATATCGGCGCGAAATCGGAGATCTACCGCATCATCAACGAACTGGCCAAGTCCGGCGTCGGCATCATTGTCATATCGAGCGAATTGCCCGAGATCATCGGTGTGGCCGACCGCGTGCTGGTGATGCGCGAAGGCGAGATAGCAGGCGAGCTTGGCGGACATACCGACAAGCCGATCAGTCAGGAAGCCATCATCGAACTGGCCACGGGCTCGCGGCCCGCACTGGACGAGGCGGCGTAGTGAGTCAGCCGGAAGCACGGCGCGCCCAACAACAGCTTGACATGTATTTAGGAGAACGATATGCCAAATTCAACCACGCAACAAGGCGTTGCCGCGCCGGTCGATCCGACGCATAGGCCGGTGCCGCAATCACCCCTTGGCGGTCGCCGGGAACAGGTGCAGACGCTGATGCGTACCGCGGGCATGCTGCCCGTTCTGCTGCTACTCTGCATCGGCTTCGGCGTGATGACAGACAACTTTTTCAGCCTGCAGAACCTGTCGATCGTCACGCAGCAGGCGTCGATCAATATCGTGCTCGCCGCTGGCATGACCTTCGTCATTCTGACCGGCGGCATCGACCTGTCAGTGGGGTCGGTGCTGGCCGCTGCGGCGGTCGCGGCGATGCTCGCGTCGAACATCCCTCACTGGGGCTGGCTCGGCGTCCCGGTCGCGCTGCTCGTCGGGCTCGGGTTCGGCGCCATCAACGGCGGACTGATTGCTCTTTTCCGGCTGCCGCCGTTCATCGTCACGCTCGGCGCGTTGACTGCAGTGCGTGGCGTCGCCCGGCTTCTGGGCAGCGACACGACCGTCTTCAATCCTCAACTGCCGTTTGCATTCATCGGCAATGGCTCGGTTTTCGGCGTCCCGTGGCTGGTGATAATCGCCGTCGCCGTGGTCGCGATGTCCTGGTTCATCCTGCGCCGCACCGTCCTCGGGCTGCGCATCTATTCGGTCGGCGGCAATCCTGAGGCCGCGCGCCTGTCGGGCATCAAGGTCTGGGGTATCGAGATGTTCGTCTACGCGATGTCCGGTTTGCTGGCCGGACTGGGCGCGGTGATGTCGGCGGCCCGCCTGTATGCCGCCAATGGCCTGCAGATGGGGCAGTCCTACGAGCTGGATGCCATCGCTGCAGTGATTCTCGGTGGCACCAGCTTTGTCGGCGGCGTCGGATCGATCGTCGGCACCTTGATCGGCGCGCTGATCATTGCGGTACTGACCAACGGCCTCGTGCTGCTCGGCGTGTCGGATATCTGGCAATACATCATCAAGGGGTTGGTGATCATCGGTGCCGTGGCGCTCGACCGCTATCGCCAGCGCGGATCCGCCCGTACCTGAAGGCGCACCTGCCCGCACCTGCCCGCATCTGCCCGCATCTGCCATATCCCGGCAAGCACGTATTCCCCTCGCCTTGACGGCGTACAGGCGCAAGCTGGTCCGCTTGCGCCCGACAACACCACGGACCAACCTGGAGACAACGAAAATGTTCAAGCAGAAAGCCGTACTGGCCAGCATCGCCCTGGGGCTCGGTTTCGCCATGACGGCGGCACAGGCGGCCGACAAGCCACTCAAGTCGATCGGGGTTACCGTCGGCTCGCTCGGCAATCCGTACTTCGTCACGATCGTCAAGGGCGCAGAAGCGAAGGCGAAGCAGATCAACCCGAATGCCAAAGTCACAGCGGTGTCCGCCGACTATGACCTGAACAAGCAGTTCACGCAGATCGACAACTTCATCTCCGCTCACGTCGACATGATCCTGCTGAACGCAGCGGACCCGAAAGCGATCGAGCCCGCAGTGAAGAAGGCCGAGGCAGCCGGCATCGTCGTGGTCGCAGTCGATGTGGCCGCTGCTGGCGCGAACGCCACGGTGCAGACCAACAATGTCCAGGCCGGCGAACTTTCATGCGGCTATATCGCCAAAAAGCTCAACGGGCGCGGCAACGTCATCATCGAGAACGGGCCGCCCGTGTCGGCTGTCGTGGATCGCGTGAAGGGTTGCAAGTCCGTGCTCGCCAAGGAGCCCGGCATCAAGATTCTGTCGGACGACCAGGACGCGAAGGGCTCGCGTGAAGGCGGCATGAATGCGATGCAGGGCTACCTGACGCGATTCCCGAAAGTCGACGCAGTCTTCACGATCAACGACCCGCAGGCCGTGGGCAGCGATCTTGCAGCCAAACAGCTGCAACGCAAGAACATCGTGATCACCTCGGTCGATGGCGCGCCGGACATCGAGACGGCCCTCAAGAGCGATACCCTCGTGCAGGCTTCCGCCAGTCAGGATCCGTGGGCGATGGCGCAAACGGCAGTGGACATCGGCTACGGGATCATGAATGGCAAACAGCTTGCCAACCCGATGACCCTGTTGCCGTCGACGCTCGTCACGCGTGACAGCGTGGGCAGCTACAAGGGCTGGTCCGCACCCCGCTAAAGCACCATCGCCACCACTCGCCCAGCCAACATGTCAAATCTCACTCAGTCACCCGCCTGGCAGGCGCTCGCCGCGCATCGCGACAGCCTCGCAAGCACGTCGATACGCGAGTTGTTCGCGCAGGATCGCGAACGTGTCGAGCGGTTCTCACGGGAAGCCGCCGGCGTGTACGTCGACTACTCGAAGAACCTGATCAACGACGACACCATCGCCCTGCTCGCCGCGCTCGCGCGTCAGGCCGGCGTGGAGGAGCGGCGGCGCGCCATGTTTGCGGGCGAGCGGATCAATGTCACCGAGGATCGCCCCGTGCTGCACGTTGCATTGCGCGAGCGCAGCGGCACGGCGATTCTGGTCGACGGTGAGAACGTCATCCCCAACGTGTCCGGCGTCCTTGCAAAAATCCGGCGCTTTACCGATGCCGTGCGCGAGGGCGCCTGGCGTGGGCATACCGGGCGCGCGATCACCGACGTGGTCAACGTCGGCATCGGCGGCTCGGACCTGGGCCCGCACATGGTCTGCGAAGCCTTGAAGCCGTATGGCCGCAAGGCGCTGACGATGCACTTCGTGTCCAATGTCGATGGCGCGGACATGGCCGAGGTGCTGCAAGCCGTCGATCCTGAAACGACGCTCTTCGTCATCGCGTCGAAGACCTTCACCACGCGGGAAACGCTGCTCAACGCCCATACCGCGCGCGCCTGGTTCCTGCGCGGCGGCGCAGCCGAAGCGGCCATCGCGAAGCACTTCGTGGCCGTGTCGACCAACGGGGAGGCGGTCGCGGCATTCGGCATCGATCCAGCGAACATGTTCGAATTCTGGGACTGGGTCGGCGGTCGATACTCACTGTGGTCCGCCATTGGGCTCCCGATTGCGCTGTATGTCGGCATGGATAGGTTCGAAGCGCTATTGGCCGGCGCGCATGCGATGGACCGGCATTTTGCCGAGGCGCCGCTCGAACAGAACTTGCCTGTGCTGCTCGCGCTGATCGGAATCTGGCACACGAACTTCTTCGGAGCGGCAAGTCACCTGATCGCTCCGTATGACCGGTATCTGCACCGCCTGCCAGCGTATCTGCAGCAGCTCGACATGGAAAGCAACGGCAAGTCGGTCACGCTTTGCGGCGAACGCGTCGACTATGCGACCGGACCGGTGATCTGGGGCGAACCCGGAACCAACGGCCAGCACGCGTTCTTCCAGTTGCTGCATCAGGGCAGCGCACTGATTCCGGCTGACTTCATTGTATGCATGCAGCCGCATCATGTGCTGGACGCTCACCACGAAGCCCTGCTCGCCAACTGCTTTGCGCAGACCGAAGCGCTGATGAACGGCTCGCATGCCGAAGACGCGCCCCACCGGAGCTTCGACGGCAACCGTCCGACCAACACGATCTGCCTCGATAAGCTCGACCCCACGTCGCTGGGCGCCCTGCTCGCTCTCTACGAGCACAAGGTGTTCGTACAAGGCGTGATCTGGAACATCAACTCGTTCGACCAGTGGGGCGTGGAACTCGGCAAGCGGCTCGCGGTGGCCATCGAGGGTGAAATCACCCAGCCCGACATGACAGGTACGCATGACGGATCCACCAACGTCCTGATCGACCGTTTCAAGGCGCGGCGCAACGCGCGTGCAGAATCGACAAACTGAGCCAATCCATCTCATGATGAAAAACTCCACCGGCCCGGTGAACGCTGGCGGATTCGCCTTCGTGCTGTTTGGCGGAACCGGCGACCTCGCGATGCGCAAGATCCTGCCCGCACTCTATGCCGCGCACCGCGCCGGTATGCTCGCGCCGGACGGCAGGATCGTCTCGGTCGCGCAGACGGCGCTGGATGGCAGCGGCTATCTGCAATGGGTCGACGAGCACGTCAAGCCGCACATACCGGGAGCACCGACGGACGATGCAGCATGGCGAAGCTTTCTCGATCGCATTGGCTATGTCTCGCTCGATGCCAGCGAGCCCGAAGCGTTCTTATCGTTGCGCGATACGCTTGGCGTGCTGCGCGGCCAACGCATCTTCTATCTGGCGACCGGTCCGTCGCTTTTCGTACCGATCTGCCGTGCTCTCGCCTCCGTCGGACTTGCTGAGGGCGCACGCATCGTTCTGGAGAAGCCGCTTGGTTACGATCTGGCGTCGTCCAACGCGATCAACGACGCGGTGGGCGAAATCTTCACCGAGGACCAGATTTACCGGATCGACCACTATCTCGGCAAGGAAGCGGTACAGAACCTGTTCGCGTTGCGCTTCGGCAACTCGCTGTTCGAGCCGCTATGGCGCCGCGAATGGATCGACAGCATCCAGATTACGGTAGCCGAGGAACTCGGCGTCGAGGGCCGCGGCAACTTCTACGACCAGACAGGCGCGCTGCGGGATATGGTGCAGAACCACCTCTTGCAACTGCTGTCGATCGTTGCCATGGAGCCCCCGCAATCGATGGATGCCGATGCGGTGCGCGGCGAGAAGCTACGCGTGTTGCGCGCGCTCAAACCGCTGCAGGCGCACGAGATCAGGGAGAACGTGGTGCGTGGGCAATACCACGCCGGCGCGATCAAGGGTACGCCGGTGCCCGCCTATCATGCCGAGCCGGGTGTGAAGCCGGACAGCACGACCGAGACCTTCGTCGCGTTGAAAGCAGAGGTCGAGAACTGGCGATGGGCGGGCGTGCCGTTTTTTCTGCGCACCGGTAAGCGTCTCGCGGGCCGCGTGGCTGAAATCGTCATCAATTTCCGGACCGTGCCGCATTCGGCATTGGGCGCGGTGGCTTTGCGGCCGGGCTCCAACCGACTGACGATCCGCTTGCAGCCGGACGAATCGATCCGGCTCAGCGCCCTCGCGAAACAGCCTGGCATGGGGATGAATCTGCGTGGCGTCTATCTTGATCTTGCGTTCGACCGGTTCTTCAAGGAGGACCGGATGGAGGCGTATCAGCGTCTGCTCCTCGACGCGATCGCGGGACGGCTTGCTCTCTTCGTGCGGCGCGACGAACAGGAAGCGGCGTGGCGCTGGGTCGCACCGATCATCGACGCATGGGCCAAACCCGACTCCGCCGTGAAGCCCTACGCCTGCGGCACCTGGGGACCAGCCGCCGCCAGTGCGCTGCTTGCGCGACATAACACCTGCTGGCTGGAAGAACAGAACTGAGTGCGGATTGCGTGCCTTTGGGCACACCGCTCGAATATTCCCTGTCAAGACAAAATATGAATAAAAGCTGGCGCCTGGAATGGGCTCATGGTTCTCTTGCCGTCTATGCCAAGGGCGGGATGCTCGGGGATGTCATGCTAAAGCGTGATGACAGGCAAATCCGGCCGTTCTACGAAGCGCCATGGCTCGGCGACGACAACCCTGGGCAGGCGGGACTGATCGGCCACATGAGAAGTGAATTCCCATGTGTTCCGTTTGGCGTGCCCTATGCACCGGAAACTGTCGAGGAAAGTTGGCGGCAAAGCCTCGACACACCGGTGGCCGACTATGACCCGGCGCTGGACGCGAGCGATGATCTGCTTCACGGCTACGGCTGCGTGGGCGAATGGATGCTCGTGCGACAAACCGCGCATGAAATCGTGATCGCGCTCGACTATCCGGTCAGTTCCTCAATCGCCCGTGTGGTCAGAATGATCCGGGCCGACCCCAACGGTCCCGCGATCGACTTCACCTTGACGATCCACTCGCGCAGGCAGACGCGCCGTCCGATCGGCCTGCACCCGAACCTGGCGTTGCCGTCGATCGCCGGTGCGCTGAGGGTCGATCCGGGTTCGTTCGATTTCGGCATTGTCCACCCGGCGGGACCCGAACCAGGTGTCTCCCGTGCCGCCCCGGGCGCGATCTTCGTTGAACTGGACAAGGTGCCCCTGCGGGCCGGTGGCACGGCGACCTTTGATCGCCTGCCATTCGCGCACGACACCGAAGAAATCATCCAGCTTTGCGGCGTCGACGGATCTGTGGTTCTGGCCGACGACGAATCACGTGTCGCGTACCGGCTCAACTGGGACGCATCCGTACTCCCATCGCTTCTGCTGTGGATCAGCAATCGCGGCCGCACCTATAGTCCATGGAATGGGCGCAATCTCTGCGTCGGCATCGAGCCGATCGCAGGTGCTTTTGAGCTCGGCTGTCGCGCGGGGCTCGCCGCAAATCCGATCAACGAGCGGGGAATTTCCACCGCGGTTCCGATTGATCCGGAGCAGCCTCTCGAAATCGCATATCGATTCGAGGTTCTCGCCCATTGAAAACCGCAGATTCTCTGAACAATTGTGGCTGGATAGCCGATCGCCATATCTCATAGCCCGGTTCTGATTTCCAGGGGCGGTAACAAGGCATAAAACGATGTGGGTGGTCTATTAACAGGTATTTCCGCAATCTTTCAATAGACCTATAAATTCGCACTACTCATTTAGAGAAACTTGATCTGGCTCGATTGAGCTATTCCCTATTTGCCGGGGTGCGTGGTACCGGATTATCGGGGCACCCGGCATTTGGCGAGAGACCGGCCACGGAGATGGCCGGCTGGCTCGCCGCGTCCATGAAGCCGGCGAATACCGGTTAATTAAATGTAGTTAAAGATAAAATTGTTTGGAGAAAGTTAATGAAAAAGCTGGTAACGGCATTATCGCTTATTGCCACTGCGACAGCGGTTCACGCTCAGAGCAGCGTGACACTGTATGGACGACTCGACGCCGGAATCGAGTACATGTCCGGCATTCCATCCAGCAACGGTGGTAGTACATCCCGCGTGCGCGCCGAGAGCGGCGATTGGGGCACGAGCCTCTGGGGCCTGAAGGGTGCTGAAGATCTCGGCGGCGGCACCAAGGCCGTGTTCCAGCTGGAAGGGTCCTTCAACACGATGAACGGACAACTCGGCGCCACGAATTCGATCTGGAACCGCTGGGCGACCGTCGGTTTTGCGAACGACACGTATGGCACATTGCTGTTCGGCCGTGAACTCTTCATCTCGAACGGGTTGTGGGATTTCGATCCGTTCGGCCAGACGTCATGGTCGTCGGGGTCGCTGGTCCGGGGTCGCAACTGGCCGCAGTCGAGCAACAACATTTCGTACCAGTCGCCGAAAATTGGGGGATTCGACTTTTACGGCCAATACGCGTTGTCGAACGCGACCAACTGGAACGGCAACGGCACGACTGGGCAGGGACGCGAAGCCGGCGTCCAGTTGACCTATTCGGCGGCACTCTTCCAGTTGCGCGGAATTTATGACGAAATCCGTAATCCGGCCAACGGCGGCCTGAATGACGTTTTCCAGTATTCGCGCGAATACTTTGCCGGCGCCAACGTGTTCCTCGGTCCAGTCAAGTTGCAGGCCGCCTATCAGGCGTCGCACGCGTCCGGTGTGACAGCCGGCACACCTTCGACGACACAGCTGGAATGGGGTGGCGTGACGTGGCAGGCCACGCCGGCAGCCGCGCTGATCGGCGCGGTGTATCACGTGAACGCGAATCATGGCGGCGGCAACGCGACGATCTATACGGTCGGCGGCAGCTACAACCTGTCGAAGCGTACCTTGCTCGATGTCCAGGTGGCGCACGTGCATAACAGCAAGACCGGCACGTTCAGCCTCGAAGCGAATCTGCCCGGTAACGCTGACAACCCGTTGGCCGGTCACTCGCAGTCCGGCGTCTATGCCGGTATTCAACACTCGTTCTGATGCGTTTGGGTGACGCCTGAGCGGCATGGCTCCTCCCTCGATCGAGGTGTCTGTTCGAACACAGATCATCGTGAGAACGGAGGAGCCGATCGTCCTGACGCCTGGGCGTAACCGATGAACAGAGACCTCACGCTTCGCGCATGGGGTCCCGCAAACCGGCCAGTCGGACAAGCCTGGCAATCGCCTTGCCGGGCATAACTGTGTTTTTCTTCGCGATAACGCCAACAGGCGGATGTTACGTGTTGCGTCATCCCTCGCTCATTTCAGCCCCGGGTTTCTCTCGCGCTAAAAATCTTCTTTAACTTTTCGTTCGCCGTCGCCAGTTCATGGACGGAAACTACAGCGAGTTGTTGATCAAACAGCGCAAGAACTTTGCCGATGAGCACGTAGGCATCCTCGTTCAGTTTCCAGACACCTGTTTCGAGCCCGTTCGTGCGGCAATGCAGGATAGCCTGGTCAGCGTCGCGAAACAGTTCGGGACTTGCGCTTCCTTGTCCTGCACGGGCCAGCAGCAAAGCCATGTACGTGGCCTGCGCGATGCTGCCGAGATGGTATTGACTGGCGGCGCCGCTGCGCAAAACTTCCAGCGTCAGGTAGTAATTGAGCGCAATTTCGCCTGCTTTCGCGGGGGCAATCGGCAGCATCATCGTCTTTGAGCGAGATGTAGCTGACTTTGATGCCACATAGCGGCGCGTGGACGTTTTTCTATTCATAGCTCACGGTCGCGACCGGGTGGCGCCGGCCGCGATATCGATCACGAAGGCAAGCAGTTTCGCCGCTCGGCGCAATGGGAATCGCAACATGCGACGAATTGGGGGACGGTCGCGCGTTTCAGTGACCGCGAGGCTATGCCCAGGAATTGCGGCACCAGATCGGCGGTACTTCATGTCGCCGGCCCGCCCTCCTCCTGCTAACCCATGTGAAGTCCGCCATTCAGCGAGAAATCAGCCCCAGTGGCAAAACCCGCCTCGTCTGAAGCCAGCCATGCGACGATTGACGCGATTTCTTGCGGATTTCCCAAACGGCGTACTGGAATGCTATCCACGATTTTAGAAAGTATCTCTGGACGCACGGCACGCACCATGTCCGTGCCGATGTAGCCAGGCGATACGGTATTGACCGTCACATCCTTCATGGCGACCTCCTGGGCCAGCGCCATCGTGAAGCCATGAAGACCCGAAACGGAGGCCGTACCCGCCTCAAACAGGCCTTTCCGTCATCCCGGCCGTAGGGAATACCTTACGAAAAATTCAGGTGATATCGGCTCCACTATCCGCCTTTCCCGACCGATACACGCGATCGGCACACGTAAGATCATCGTCGACGCCACCGATTCAGAAAACTTGGCGGGCGTGTCCATGGCTGCTTGCGCAAACGTCCCGTGAAACCGCGAACAATGGCCAGCCGATTTACGCGAAAGACGCTTCTTCGGTCTTTCGATTTGCATCACTTTTCGAGGCCCCGAATGTTGTATGAGTTGCACGAATGGCAGAGAGCAGCGTGGGCTCCGTTCATTCCCTGGCTTCAAGTCACAGCAAACACCCTCACACGCGCCGGCAACCCGTTTCACTCGACACCGTCCCGACAGATTGCCGCCAGCTGTGACTTGTTGGCGAGACTGTACAAGCGCTATACAAAACCGCAGTTCGGGCTGACCGAGACCGTGATTGATGGCGAGCAGGTGCCGGTGATCGAGGCCGTGGCGATGGAAAAAGCGCTCTGCCGGCTTGTTCATTTCGAGCGCGCCTCTACCTGCAAGCATCCTGTCGTTCTACTCGTCGCTCCGCTGTCGGGTCATCACGCGTCGCTCCTGCGTGACACCGTACGGGCCATGTTGCCGGATTTCGATGTCTATATCACTGACTGGCTCGATGCGCGCCAGGTCCCCCTCTCCGAAGGAACGTTCCATCTTGATGACTACGTCGCCTATGTGCGTGAGTTCATCGACTTCCTCGGCCCGGATGTTCATGTAGTAGCAGTGTGTCAGTCCACGGTCCCCGTCCTCGCCGCCGTTGCCCTTGCAGCGGCGCGAGGCGAGCCTGCACCCGTGAGCGTGACCCTGATGGGCGGACCGGTCGACGCGCGCCGCAATCCTACCGTGGTCAACGAGCTGGCCACCAGCAAACCACTCGACTGGTTCGCGCGCACATTGATCAATACAGTACCGCGTCCTCACGCCGGCGCCGGTCGGCGTGTGTACCCGGGATTCCGCCAGCATATGGCCTTCATGGCGATGAATCCCGATCGCCACCTGAAAGCACACGTCGACTACTACTTCGATGTGTCGGCGGGCAACGCGGAGGCGAGCGTCAAACATCGCCGCTTTTATGACGAGTACAACGCCGTCCTCGACATGACAGCCGACTACTATCTGGAAACGGTCCGGGTGGTTTTTCAGGAATTTTGCCTGGCTCGCGGTACCTGGCGGGTGAATGACGAGCATGTGCGTCCGGACGCGATCCGCGGCTCAGCGCTGATCACGGTCGAGGGCGAACGGGACGATATCTGCGGAGCTGGTCAAACTCACGCCGCGCACGATCTCTGCACGGCAATCGACGCAGCGCGCAAACACTGCATCACGGTGGCGGAATGCGGCCACTACGGCATCTTTTCAGGGAGTAGCTGGCGCACGCAGATATATCCGCAGATACGCGACCTGATTTATCGGTACCACTTGGGGTAAGCAAGCTACCTCCTGCCGATGCTTCCGATCATCGGCTGCCGACCCAGTGCTTCATGCTGGGATTCACCCGGCCGTCCTCGCGCCTCACCAGGCGTAAAGAAGCCTGCCCGCGCCCTCAAAATCCGGCCGATGCCGGATCCGGCACGACGCGAGAACGGCGTTCAGGCTGGTCGCCAATTGACCTCCGACGCCGTCAATCCAGGGATAACGATGCTTCGGCGTCTATGCGGCGATTCTCTATGGGATCGCCGCACTGCCCCGTTTGTCCGGATGCAAGGCTGTCTTGAGCGCAGCAACCCGGTGCATCCTCCCAAGCGTTGTTGGGGCTGCGTTTCGACGACGCGTGCGCAATAACCAGGTAATCCGATCGGCTGCAAGTTAGAACCCGTCTTCGCTAGATGTCATATCGCCACGTGCGAAATAACTATCGTGAATAGGCAATATGCGCTGGCCTCCCGTAGACGGCGGGAAGACCGCCCGATTACTTTGGAGGCCAGAGATAAAAATCACATTCTGGAGACATTCAATGAAGATCTCTTCGCCAGTTATCGACGTTCGCGCCTGGCTGGATGCGCAACCTTTCTCGCCGTTTCAATGGCGGGTAGTGTTCCTTTGTTTCTGCATCGTCGCGGTCGACGGTTTCGACACTGCTTGCGTCGGCTTCATTGCACCCGCTTTGATGCACGATTGGCATATCGGCCCTTCCGTGCTGGGTTCGCTGTTCGGTGCCGGGCTGGCCGGCCTGATGATCGGTGCGTTGGCGTTCGGTCCACTTGCCGACCGAGTTGGGCGCAAGAAGACGCTGATCGCGACAGTGTCGTTCTTCGGCGTCGCAAGCCTCGCAGCAGCGTACTCGCCAAGCGTCGAATTCCTCATCGCGCTGCGTTTCGTCACCGGCCTCGGTCTCGGAGGCGCAATGCCGAACGCCATCGCGCTGACCTCGGAGTATTGCCCCGAACGCCGGAAGTCTTTCCTCACGACGGTCATGTTCTGCGGATTCACGATGGGCTCCGGCTTGGGTGGCGTCGTCGCGGCTCAACTGTTGCCGGACCACGGATGGCGAAGTGTCCTCATTTTTGGAGGCGTGCTCCCTTTGACGCTGGTGCCGCTCCTCGCAACGCTGCTCCCTGAATCAGTACGATTCATGGTATCGCGCGGATTTAAATCGACCCGGATTGGGCCGCTTCTCTCGCGCATCGCCCCCGTTCAGTACGACGAAAACACTCAGTTTTCCCTCCGGGAAACTAACGCCGAAGGCTCGCCGGTCCGGCAGCTTTTCGCCGTTGGCTTTCGGCGCGGCACCTTGCTGCTCTGGAGTGTTTTCTTCATGAGCCTGCTGATTGTTTATCTCATGACGAATTGGCTGCCGACGCTCATCCATAGCTCCGGCTTGTCCCTCGCCGCCGCGGCAAGAATCGCAATTCTTTATCAGGTAGGCGGCACCGTCGGCGCGCTCGTCATTGGTTTTCTGATGGACCGCTTCCCGCCGACCATCGTGCTCGGTTCCGCGTATTCGGCCGGCACGCTCTTCCTCATGGCAACAGGCTACGCACAGGGCCCACTGCTGGCTGTAACGGTGACAGGCGTCGGGTTCTGCATTAGCGGTTCGCAAGTGGGTGCCAATGCATTCGCGGCTCGCTACTATCCCACGGCGAGCCGGGTCACTGGTGTCAGCTGGGCACTCGGAGTCGGTCGCCTCGGATCGGTCTGCGGCGCACTCGTCGGCGGAGTATTTCTTACGGCGAACATTGGATTCTCCCTCCTCTTCCTCATCATTGCCGCTCCCGCAGCGATCGCCTCGGTTGCGATCTATGCATGCGGCCTCCAGCCAGGCAGCCGCAGCGCCCAATCCGCTGTCGTCTAAGGTCGTCTGACGTCGACTCATTCTGCATTGCGTTGACAACGCAGTAACCGGTGTGCCTCCTCGAGGCACACATTCCTTCCCTATAAAAATCGGAGACTTCCATGAAGAGGTATTCTGCTGCCTGCCTTATTGCCGTTACGGCGGGAACCGCTCATGCCCAAAGCAGCGTGACGCTGTACGGTTTGATCGATGTCGGTGCGACTTATACAAACAACGCGCAGACCGGCAAAGCAAACGGTCGCAATACCGGCGCCAGTCAGCTTGCGCTCACGGATGCACACACCACGGGTCTATCGGGGAGCCGCTGGGGCCTTCGCGGCACAGAAGACCTGGGGGACGGCCTAAAGGCAATCTTCGTACTGGAAAACGGGTTCATGGTGAACAGCGGTGCTTTGGCACAAGGCGGGGCGGAATTCGGGCGGCAAGCCTATGTGGGTCTATCGTCAGCAAGCTACGGCACCGTGACGGCCGGTCGTCAATACGACCCGCTAGTTGAGTCTGTCCAGCAGTTCTCGGCGTCGGGGTATTGGGGCGGTTACATGTCCTCGCACCTGAACGACATCGATAACCTTAGCAACACGAACCGTATCAATAACTCGATCAAATACACTACGCCGACTTTCCACGGTATCCGCGCGGGCGGCCTGTATAGCTTCGGTGGCGTCGCAGGCAGCGAGACGCAGAATCAGATATGGTCTCTGGGCATCAACTATAGCGGCGGCTCCTTCTCGTTGGGAGCGGGATACCTGAATGCCCGGGATCCAAATGTCTCCTTCTATGGCAATACGCCAAACAAGGGACTTGCCACTGCCGACAATCTCGGTTCTTTCGGTTCTACCACCGCACCGCAGGCGTCTCCGGGTTCAGCGGGATACGCTTCAGCGAAGACCCTCGAGATTATCGGCGGCGGTGCGGCTTACAAGATCAACCAAACCACCATCAGTGCGGTGGTGACGAACACGCGTTTCGGATCGCTCGGCTCGTCGTCCGGTCCGAACCCGCTTCACTACTCGGGCAATGCCATTTTTACCAGCGCGGAGCTTAGCGTTCGAACCATGATCACGCCAGCGCTGCTCACAGGCGTTGCTTTCGATTACACGCAGCGCAACTCAGTCAAAGGGGACGGAGGCGCGAAATATCTGCAGCTTGATCTGGGGGCCGACTATAACCTCTCAAAGAGGACCGATGTCTATGCCCTTGCAGTACTTCAAAAGGCAAACGGTCGAGACTCATTGGGCCAGTCTGCTGTCGCTAACATTAGCGGATTCACGTCGTCGGCAACCGATAAACAGATCGGCCTACGTCTGGGTCTTCGACATAAATTCTGAATAGTTCGCCCATCGCCCGCGCCTTCGTCAACCAGTCCGTACGTAGGCACCTCGCTTGCGGACGCGGGCGACTAGCGGGCGATTAATTTGTCCAGTAGGCGAAGTTGCCGGCGACGAGCTGGAAGGGTTTGTGGGAAGTCACCTTCCATCTGCGTTCATGTTTGCAAACGGAAGGTTGCCTCCCTCTTCTCGCCTGGCTTTGTCAGGCCAATACGTAATCCGGCTGGTTCTGCGGTTTCGCACGCTCAAATGCGGGATGCTCATTCGCGTGCTCATAGATCGCCAGGCTCCGCGTATAAGCGCTCATGTCGCACCCCATTCTCTGCGCGTTGGCGAATTGCGGCACGAGGCACACATCGGCTAGCGTAGGCTTCGCACCGAAGCACCACGGACCAGCGGTGCCACGCGCAGATGCTTCCGCGTCTGCGCGTGCGAGCAGACGCTCAACGCCCGTCATGCCCTCGGCGATCCAGTGCCAATACCACGCATCCTTCTGCTCGGGCGTCACCTTCAGTTCATCCTGCAGATAACGCAGCACGCGCAGATTGTTGACCGGATGAATATCGCACGCGATCAGGTTCGACAACTCAAGCACTCGCGCCCGCTGGTGCGCATCGTCGGGAATCAGGCGTGGCTCCGGATGGTGTTCATCGAGGTAGTCGATGATCGCGAGCGACTGGCCGAGGCGGAACTCGCCATCGACCAGTGCGGGCACCGCTGCTGAGGGATTGATTTCAGCAACATAGCGAGCGTCGCGATGCGCGCCGGTGCGGATGTTCACCGGCCCGTACGAAAAATCGAGCCCCTTCAGCGCAAGCGCGATGCGCACGCGGTACGACGTCGAACTATTGAAAAAGCTGTAGAGCTGCACGGCAACACCCTCCTGATCACGGTCAAGCAACACGCACGGTCAGCTCGCCGAGCCGCTCGACACCGACTTTTATCGTGTCGCCGGCTTTGACCGCACCGACGCCTTCCGGAGTACCCGTGAAGATCACATCGCCAGGTTCAAGGCGGAAGAACTGCGACAGGTAAGCGACCGTTTCCGCAACCGACCAGATAAGGTGCGACACGTCACTCTTCTGCTTCGTTTCGTCATTCACCGTGAGCCACAAGCCTGCGTTCTCGAAGTGACCAACGCTCGTAACCGGGTGAATCGGACCCAGCGGCGCAGAGCGGTCAAATGCTTTTCCCAGCTCCCACGGTCTTCCCATTTCTCGCATTTTCATCTGCAGGTCACGGCGCGTCATATCCAGACCGATCGCATAGCCCCACACGTAGTCAAGTGCCCGTTCGACTGGAATGTCTGATCCGCCCTTGCCGATCACCGCGACGAGTTCTGCCTCGTAGTGATAGTTCGAAGTTTGCGATGGGTATTCGAGATCGAGCGTTTCACCGTACGCAACCGGTACGACCGCATCGGCCGGCTTGCAGAAGAAGAACGGCGGTTCGCGGTCCGGATCGAATCCCATCTCGCGGGCATGTGCCGCGTAGTTACGGCCCACGCAATAGACGCGGCGCACAGCGAATTTGTCGTCCCCACCGACGACAGGAACAGCGACGGGCGCCTCTGGAGTGAAAACGAATGCCATAGTGTTCAACCTGAAAAATAGTTAAAAGTGACTTCAAACGCGCTCTTCGCGTAGCAAATTCAGTGCAGCCAGTACTGGACGATCCGAATAGCTGAACAGCACTGCATCGCTGTCCGCGTCGAGACTTACCTGTACCCACGAAGGCGCGACGAAAACGTCGTGCGGCTCGAACGTGAAAGTCTGTGTGCCGATATGTGCCGCGCCCCGCCCTTCCACAACGCAGTAAACGGTTGCATCGGTACTCCGATAGGTCCGCCCGCGGAATCCGGCCGGCAGGAACTGCATGAAGGTCGCGATGGTCGGCATTGGATAGCCGCCCGTTGCCGGATTGACGTACCGCAGCTTCACACCGTCCCACTCGTCGTGTTCGCCGTTGCGGTACAGATGATCGAGCGCTTCGCGGCTGCGTTCGTACGGGTATCTGAAAATCGGCGACGCGGGGTCCTCTACCTTGTAGCGAACCGGCAGCATGTTGTGGCCATAGCGCGCAAAGCTGTCACCCTCGGGCCGTATAACTGGCTGCGTCGCTTCGGGAAAATTCTCTGCGAAACCTGCGTCCAGATGCGCGACAAGCGGGATATCGAGCCCATCGAGCCAGACCACCGGTACGCCGCCCTCCTCAACCGTCAAATTGCCGTGGTCATGCCAGGTCCACGACGGCGTAATAATGAAGTCGCCCGGGCGCATCGCCGTGCGCTCGCCATTGACGGCGGTCCATGCACTCTCACCTTCTACAATGAAGCGCAAAGCTGACTGGGTATGACGATGGCTCGGTGCAATCTCGCCGGGGAGGATCAGCTGGAGACCGGCATAGAGATTTGGCGTCATGCTCGACTTGCCGGGCAAGGCCGGATTCTCGAGGATCAGCACGCGGCGGACCGCTTCTTCAGCGCTGATAAGCGCCCCGGACTCCAGGACAAGGTGACGTATCTGCGCGTATTTCCATATCGCGGCAACGGCCTGCGGCTTGGGCTGCTTCGGAACGAGGTTGTGCAGCGATTCCCACAACGGGACCAATTTCTGTTGGGCGATCTGTCCGTAATAAGCCGCGCGTTGTTCGAGTTGCGTATTTGCGGTCATACACGTCTCCTGTGATTGGATCGGTGACGTCCATTTTTGTGCAAATGGTTCCGACGTTGCAGCTAGCGGGACGTCAGGGATTTAACTTCGAGACTCTCCCTGGGCTCGGCGCAATCTAGATCTGCACGAAGACGTTGCCATCCTCGATCTTCACGGCATATGCGTTGATGTCCCCGGTCAGCGGTTCACACATCGCCTTCCCGTTGCGGATATCGAAACGTCCCTGATGCAGCGGACACTCTATTTCATGCCCTTCCAGAAAACCGTCGCACAATCGCGCGTGGCCATGTGTGCAGATGTTGTCCGTGGCGAATACTTCTCCGTCTACGCCGTAAAGCGCGAGCTCCTTTCCGCTCGCCTGCACCGCGACGACGTCGTCTTTCGGAACTGCAACCAGCTCGATGACCCTGGTCCATTGTTGTGTCATGGCAAACCTCAAATCGGATAAATCAGCGAGTTGGCGATCATTTCGCTATCGAAAACGCACACGCGCGATTCAAACTTCAGGCCGGCGTCCGTGCGGCGAATCGTGTCGATGTAGCGACCGACGTTGAAAACTGTGGAAATCTCGTCGGGCTTGGTACGAAAGACGGCATAGTTCGCCTCGGAACGGATACGCTCCTCGTCAACGTGCAGGATGCGTGGGGTACCGACAACATGCCTCTGGTAGTACGGATCGTGAAAGATCGTCTCCGTCATGCCGTAGACCCGGTCTTTCAACATGCCGCGGCTTTCGAATGCCAAGGTCGCGAGCGGATAGCCCCGGTCGAAGTTCTCGCGAGGCTGTACCTTGTACTCGCACTCTTCCGTAAAGAACGCTGGCCACTTATCCCATTCGTTGTTATCGATGGCAGATGCGTAGTCCGAGTAAAGCGCCAGCAATTGTTGATATGTATTGAAATCGAGCATCTCAGACCTCCATGACACGGCGCCAGTAGTCATACATCCCGCGAATCAGCGTTTCGGTCACCATGTGATCAGAATCGGCCACCTCGCGGCCGCCCAGTTCGGCAATCGTTCGATGGAACGGCTTCTGCTCAAAACCTTCCTGCGAGAATTCGATGACTTCGCCGTCATCTGCCGAAACAAAGCCAGCCGGGCCGAACAGGTTGGCCTGACGAAGTCGACGCCGCGTCATCTCCTCGCTGTCATCTTCGAAGCCGAAATGCGTCCACACGAAATCGAATGATCCGTGGCCGTTAGGCTGAATGTGTCGCGTCGACACGGAGTTGACCTGCTGCTGGATGATCACGCTTGGAAACAGCGTCATCATTACAGCCGTCGGTTCGCCCCACCAATCTTCCTTGACGATGTCGAGAATTCGGTCGTCATTCAGGTGCATCTGTTCCTTGAAACTCGAGACGCCAGACGTCACCTCGCTTTTGCCTGCGGCACCGCGTGTCGAGATCATGGCTGCGTGACGGAAGTGCGCATCCATCTTTAGTTCCGATTTATTGTCGGCTCGCCACAGCCCGAACGTGACGAACCACGTGTGCAGCAACCCGGGGTGATAGGGATCCTTGATGTTTTCCTGCATCAACTTCCAGTTGCCCGGAATACGCTGACGGTTGTAGCCGAGAATAGTCAGCTTGCGTCCGTCGAAGACACGATCGAAGTAGCGCAGGATCGTCGGCCCCAGATACTCCTCCAGTGGCAGAACGTCGTGATCGAAGGACGCGAACACGACGCCATTACGCGCTGCGACTTTCAGCCTGGTGAGGCCGTGCGCTTTCGGATCGAAATCGGCGGGCATACCGCCATTGACCTTGCCATCGAGCTTCACGCCGCGACGGAACGGAACGCCAACCAGATTTCCCTTCAGGTCATAGTTCCACTGGTGATAAGGGCAGGTGAAGTCTTTCCGGTTGCCCGACTTTTCACGGCAGAATTGAACGCCCCGATGTGCGCAAACATTCTCCACCGCGTAGATTTCGCCATCGGCCGCCCGGCTGACGATAACGGACCGCTCGCCGATAACCGTTCTCCTGAAATCGCCTGGGTTCGGGATCTCCGCTTCGAGCGCGACGTAGCACCAGTGACCCGAGTAAAAGAATCGCTCGAGTTCGCGGCGAAAGATGTCTTCGTCTGTGTATGCCCAGAATGGAATGCGGCTCGAGCCTTCCCCCTTCCACTCCGATTTCCTGAATACAACGGGAGCCTCATTCATACCTGTCTCCTATGATTGAATTTCTTTGACGCCGTGAGACCGTCAGACGCCACTCGGATAAAAAGCGTCGGCGTAGATGCGTTCGGGCTCGACACCCTTCTGCCTGAGTAGTATCGATGCCGCGTCGACCATGACTGGAGCGCCAGCGATGTATGCGCTCCAGCCACGCATGTCACTCCAGTCGTCGCCCACGGCTTGCGTGACAACACCGCTACGAAAACCGTTCACTTTCTCACCGGACGCGACGACGACGTGAAACTTCAAGCGGGGAAGCCTGCTCTGCAACTCCCTCAGCCAGGGTTCGCCGTATACGTCGATATTCGAGCGAACCCCGAAATACACGTGGACAGGGTTATTCATTCCTGTCTCGGCCATACCCCGGAGGATCGAGAGAATTGGCGCGAGTCCAGTACCACCCGCGATACAAACAATGGGGGCAGCGTTCTTACGGCGCAGGTAGGCGGTCCCAAGTGGACCACTGACCCGCACCGGGTCACCGACCTTCAGTTCGCGGGCGATGTATGAAGTAACGCGACCGTCCGGTACAAGCCGGATATGAAACTCGATCTCTTCAGGGTTCTGCGTCACCGCCATCGAATAGGGGCGAATATGCTGTGGCGTGAACTGGAGATTCGCGTACTGACCTGGTGAAAATTCGAGCGGCCTGGATAGTCCGAGGCGCAGACGCTTGATATCGTGCGTCAGGTCTTCGATGCCACGCACAGTCGACTTCAGGATCTTCGCTGGATGAACGACCACTTCGTCCACCTCTGGAATCTCGATCGAGCAGTTTTCAACGAGTGTCGTCTGACATGCGAGCACGGACTCGCCCCGACTCATCGGTGCATTCGACTCCCCGCTACCCGTCACCAGTACGCGGCCGGATGCGATCCGGCAGCGGCATGTGCCACAGCGGCCAGCCATGCAACTGTATGAAATGGGAATCTGGTTGGCACGCAGCACTTCGAGCAGGTTTTCGCCAGCGCGCACGTCTAGCATGCGCTGAAGCGGCAGAATAGATACTTCCATGGCGCCAGTGTCTCCGGGCTGGTCAGTTAGTGCATCCATGATGCCGCCGACGCTTCTATTGATAAATAGAAACTGCTTGATAGTTGATATCATCGGCAGTGATAATGCTGATCGAAGGAGGAGACCACGGATGGAACTTCAAGATATCGACCTCAACCTATTGGTCGTATTCAATGAGTTGCTTCAGCAGCGCCGCGTATCGGCAGTCGCGAACACGCTAGGGATTTCCCAGCCCGCCATTAGTAACGCGCTCAATCGGCTGCGAAAACTGCTGGGGGACGAACTATTCCTCAGAACATCGAAAGGGATGATCCCGACGCCACTTGCTGAGACACTTGCGGAGCCCATCGGCTTTGCGCTTGGTGCGATATACAACACGCTGAATGCAACATCGAACTTCGACCCGGCGTCCAGCACTCGTGCGTTCACATTGGCGATGACCGATATCGGAGAAATCTACTTTCTCCCCGCTCTCATGAAGAGGCTCGCTCAGGTTGCGCCGGGCGTTTCCATCAGCACTGTGCGCAATCATGCCGACGCTCTTAGCGAGGAAATGGAGGCCGGACGCGTCGACCTCGCGATCGGATTCCTACCTGACCTCAAGACAGGTTTCTTTCAGCGGCGTCTTTTCAGGCAGAGATACGTTTGCCTCTTTCGCAAAGGTCATCCACTGGCCAGGACCGGCATGACTCCGAAGGCGTTCTGGCAAGCGGAGCATGTCTCGATTGTTGCGGAGGGGACGGGTCATGGCATGGTCGACACGGCCATCCAGCGCGCCGGCGTAACGCGTCACATGCGTCTGCGCGTACCGCATTTCGTGGCTGTGGGACACATCCTTCAGACGACGGATCTGATCGCCGTCGTTCCAGAGGCTTATGCGACGAGGACACTCGCTCCGTTTGGTCTCGAGTCGGCGCCGTGCCCAATCAAGATTCCAGATATCTCGATTAACGTTCTCTGGCACGCGCGCAATCATCGCGAGCCCAGTAATCAGTGGCTGCGGCAACTCATATTTGATGAATTTTCGCTTTGAGCCGGGGTTTGCGCGCCCGCGTGCATAACGAGGCCGTACTCGTGAGCCGCCGCTGCAACGCCACCATGCGCGTGTAGGCCCCGGCCTGAGCCACTTACCTCGGCGTATTGGCACAAGCCGCGGCAAGCTGATGAATCATGCAGCCGGGGTGGCGTGTCCGCTATCGCTCATCGTGCGCGGATCGTCGTATTCCAGCGAGATGTCCTTGTTCGTGTAATCGCCCAGCCGCGAAGCGGCGATCACGAGCAAAACAGTAGCCATCGCTGCTCCCTGAAGGCTAACCGATTAATCGAACGGCTCCCGACGTTCCGAACACGGTGCCGTCGACAGCCGTCTGCCCTGCGAGCCAGGATAGAACTGACCCGACGCGAATATTTATTCGTCGGACCTCGTGAGACCAAGTTCGCCACGACGCGACGCTGTTGCCTGATGCGATTCAGGCCGCATCCCTGTCCTCCCTGAACAGATATAGCGCCTCTTGAACAGGCCGGTCAGAAAAAGAAAACAGGACGCTGTCCTCGTCTGCCTCGTGCCGCACGCGATGCCACGACGGGACCACGAAGATATCCCGCTTGTTCCACTCCACGATGGCGTCGTTTTCGATCCGGCTGCGGCCCCGCATACAGATCGGTTGTGATCTTCGATTCGCCACGCAGGCCGGGATTCTCCAGCACGAGCACACGCCGTTCGGCTTCCTTTGCCGAAATGATGCCGCCCGCCTCCATCATGGCCGCGCGTACATCTGCGAACGGCCAGTGTGCCGGCACGCATTTGCTACGCGGCTCGGGGGTAATCAAGTCATTAAGCGACGTCCAAAGTGGCGCGAGGTTCTTCTGGCCGATCCGTTCGTAAAAAGCCTCGCGCTCGGGCGTCTCCATCACGCGTACCTTGCCAGTGTTATCGGGCATCATTTCCCCCAATCTCTTCCGACTTAGTCCCGCGTTGATTGAAAATCCGCGCAGGAGCCGTTTCCTTCAACGCTGCGACTGCGATCGCTCCAGCGCAGACTGTCCAGAGCGGCATGGTTACCGCATGCTCGATGCCGAAATGCTTGGCCAGATAACCGGCATAAGCAGGTGCCACGCCTCCGCCAAAGACCTCGCCAATACCGATGATCATGCCCGATGCCGTGGACATCAGTTGAACCGGCACGGCTTCCGCCGCGACCGGACCGACGGTCAGTGTGATCAGGCTATACAGACAACCCATGGCGACCATCAGGCAGACGAACAAAGGAACCGGCGACGCCCCAGTTCGCAAAAAAATCCATAGCGACAGAAATACGCCCGCCGTTGAAAACAGCATGACGGGCTTGCGGCCGACGCGGTCTGAAAGCGCCGGCAGCACGAGAGCACCGATCGCCCCGCCAAAGCCTAGTGACGAAAGAATGAAACCCATCTGCTGCATATCGAGATGCAGATAGTCGACAAGATAGTTGGGAAACAGCGCAGCAATGACGATCTGGCACGCGAGCCAGCACAGCATGCAGATGATGCCAAGCGGCACATTGCGATAACGAAACACCTCATACCAGCGGTGTTGGGCAGTATCGTGTGTCATCGTGTGCTTCGCGATTTCCGTCGGCGACGGCCGGCGCAATACCCGTTGCGCGAGGAACGCTACGATGAGCCCCGGAAATGCTACCAGCAGAAAAATCCACGGCCAGTTCATCACCTTGAGAAGCTGCGTCACCACGATCGGTGTGAGACCAAGCCCGAGCAGAGCCGGCATCATTTGCTGGATTCCGACATTGCGTCCGTGCCGGCTCGGCGGTGACGCATCCATGGTCGCGATTATGCTCGCAGGCGTGAAGGCGCCCTCAGCTACCCCCATGAAGGCACGGATGGCAATCAGGCTGCCGACCCCGGTCGCGAGTCCGCCAAGACCTGCCAGCAACGAAAAACCGATCATCGCGGGGACAATGACTCTCTTGAAGCCGATCCTGTCTGAAAGATTGCCTGTCAGGAGCGCCGACAAGCCCCACGCGAGCGCCAACGCTCCGGTGATATGCCCGAGATCCTGATAATCGAGCTTCAGGTCGCGCATCAGTACCGGCATCAACGGCACGATGAGGAAGCGATCTATGCCGACCAGCCCCATGCCGAGGGCCATCAGCGTGACAGCCTTCCATTCATAACTCCTTGACGGCTCGACGTGTGATGGCGCAACCGTTGAGGGCGCCAGAGGAGGGTTGACGTTCATTCGAAGTCCTTTTGGTTGGACGGCATCGCTCGTTCGAATGCCGGCATTGCCAGCGCCGCATCCGAAATTCGCTGCAAGGTCGGAAAGGTGGTCATGTCCAGATTGAAATTGCGGGCGTTGATGACCTGAGGAACGAGGCAAATGTCCGCCATGGTGACGTTGTCGCCGTGGCAAAAGCGCCCTGTTTCCGGGCTGCCTGCAAGCATCGCCTCGATGGCGCCAAAACCATCCGCTATCCATCGGTTGTACCAATTCTTGATAGCGTCCTCTGGCTGATGAAGCGTCTTGCGCAGATAGTTCAGAACGCGCAGATTGTCGATGGGATGGATATCGCAAGCGACAATCTGTGCCAACGCGCGAACACGTGCGCGCGCGGCCGGATCAGCGGGTAGCAACGGCGGATCTGGCCGCGTCTCATCAAGGTAGTCAAGAATGGACAGCGACTGAATCAGCGCCTGTCCGTCTATTTCCAGCGTCGGCACGAGACCTTGACGATTCAGTTTCAAGTAGTCCGGAGCGCGCTGCTCGCCGCGCCGCAGATGATGAAACGCATCCTCGTAGGGTATCCCCTTGACATTGAGCGCTATCCGGACGCGAAATGACGCGGAAGACCGGTAGTAGCCGTGAAGTTTGACCAGCTCACTCATGAGATCAAATCCGTCAGGTGCAATCCGTCAGTCTGCGCATGAAGCAGGTTGTCGGCCACAACGGCGCCAAATCCTTCCGATGCGCCCGTATAGTCAAGATCGCCTGGCGCCGGATCGACATCACGCGACAACCAGTGAATCATCTCGGAGAAGATGAGTAGACCGTGATGCGCGGAGAAATCCGTACCGCCTTCGACGACGATCTGATTCATTGCGTCTTCGACAGACCAGGCTCGACAGAGCTTCTCCACAGTCGGGGTATATCGCGGCTTCGCCGTTCCTGTCCTGGACTGGCGGACCAGGTCACATAAGAGTTTCGCAAAGCGGATCGCGAAGTTGGACGCATCCGTGGTATTGGCATGAACGACTGCACCCGACGCCAGAGGTCCATCGATCATCTTCGTCTCCTGCCATATTCGTGTTGTTATTAACTATCGACGCTACCGTGATTACTGTCCAACGATAAAAATCGACTAAGTGATCTCGATAGGTGATTACCGGTTATCCGAGTTCAACGCGCATTCATGACGTGAACTCCGCAGAGCTAACGATCTTTAGAAGCCGTTGAAGACAGAGAATCCAAATTGCCTTAGCTGGTTTCCAATTTGCAGCGAAACCGCAACAGTCTATCCCGGCCTAAAACGATGCTCCGTGCTGGTAATCCCTATAAACTACGATCACTGACTGCAGACACGGATGTCAGGAGCGCTATACCTAAACTTGAAGGCTGTCGCCATGAAACCCCTGATCAACACACTAGTCGCCGCCTCCGTTCTGACCGTTCCGATTCTGTCCATTGCTCAGCAATCGACGCCGCCTGTCACACGTGCGCAGGTGCGTGCCGAACTCGGCCAACTCGAAGCCGCTGGTTTTAAGGGCGCCCCCACCGGTCCTTATTACCCCGCGAACCTTCGGGCCGCGGAGTCGCGGGTCGCCAGGCAAAACGTCGTCGAGCAAGCGACAACCAGCAACTATGGCCCGTCGACGGGCGGTTCGTCACAGTCGGGCCACTCGGGAGTTTCGGCGGACGCGCAATAGACGGACTTCGAGCATTGAGAGTCAAGGCCGTTGCACGCCAGTCAACGGCCGGTTCGCGCTTATCGCTCTATCGCATACACACTGAGCCGATTGTCGACTGACGAGACTCCAGGCACGCTCTTAGCGATCTCACCAGCGCGATCCACCTGATTACTCTTCGGCACAGACCCAGACAACGTTACAATGCCGCCCTTCGCGTAGACGAATAGATGTGTCATGTCGATCCCCTTTGCCTTCGCCATTGCGGTACGCACACTCTTGGCCAGCTTGCGGTTAGCCGCCCTGACCGATTTTGCGCTCGGTGCGCTGCCCGCATCCGCCGACACTACGACATCACTGCTATTGCCGTCCTGAGCGAACGCCGCAAACGGTGCGATATTGGCCGCCAATGCGACCACCAATCCAATCTGTAAGACTGCTTTCATTTTTCTTCTCTCTATGTTGGAGATGTTAGAGACCGGCTTGGATTTACCCGGCAGCTTGCGAGCGCTATGTCCGCATCTTCCGTCAGGGAGGCACCACCACTGCAGCGCCTCCCCCGATACAGATAGCCATTCGTCGAGCAGCCGGTCTGACGCCTTTCAGCCTTAGAACGAATGCCGCACGCCAATCTGCACGCCGGTCTGACTGCTATCAGCTGACGACATCCTATAAGCGGCAGACGTACCGTTGTACGAGTCGAAGTTAAGCGCCGAGTGGCGCGAATAGCCCACTACCAGATACAGATCGGTGCGCTTTGACAGCAGGTAGTCGCCGATAGCCATAACCTGCTGCGGGCTGGCCGGCCTCGTCACCTCGCCGTCGACTCCGGTTGCCGTGCGAATGCGGTCGTAGTAGTACGCAATGGTCAGTATCTTGTCGACCGCGAACAGGTAGCGCGCAGCCGCCCAGAAGTAATCGTCGCGAGCGGCGTAGCCGGCGAGCGGATCGTTCTTTCCATAGCGATACCCTCCCATGAGCTTGAGCGCAGCGGTCGAATAGGTGACGCCGACAGCCGCTTTTTCGAACCGCGCATAGCTGCTGCCGACACCGTCCGCCCGATGAAGGTTGTCGTAACCCACGCTTACGGAGACCGTGCCATTGTCGTACGAGGCAGCACCGCCGTAACCCGAACCATTCGAGAACTGCCCTGCAAGGTTGCTAAAGGAATAGTGCCCAATCAGCGTCACCGGCCCGAAAGAGTTCTTGTATTTGACGACGTTGCTCTCCCAGAGGTTGGCCCCGACTTCTGCGACGACGGGCTCGTATGTACCCGACAGGTCTGTAGGCGACGACGGGTAAAGCGCATCCACGAGGGACGTGTACTGCCGGCCAAAACGAAGCGTGCCGGCTTTCGGCGAGGTCAGGCCAATCCACGCGCTACGACCGAAAAACTCCTGCATCAGACGGCCGTTGGGAACCAGAAAGCCATCTTCCAACTGGAACTCCGCCTTTAGTCCACCTCCGAGATCCTCATTGCCTGTGAGGCCCCAACGCGAGCCGCCGGAGCGAGCCCCGTCCGCCATTGCCCAGCGGTTGCCCGTGGCTGCAGGCTGGGTGGGGCTGGTCGGCCAATGATTGGTGAATTCGATTGCGGTGTCGAGAATGCCGTAGAGCGTTACACTCGATTCAGCATGCCCACAAACCGCAAACGTCCCGGCCACCAGGCCGGCGAACATCCGCCTCTTCATCAAAAGTCCCCTCCATTTAGAATTGCCAGCTCGAAACTCTTCGCATTTCCACTTATTCGTGTTTTTTGTAGTGGGTACTCTTTCCGTCACCTGAACGTTGCAGGCAACCTTGCGTTTCAGACGAAGGCAAACCGCCAAGCGCGAATCCTGCTGCACATACACCGGTCGCGAAACGGTCTGTTTCATACTTCACTTAGTAGCAGTACTAACCTGATGATCGATCTTTCATATCCTACGGAATGCGTCACCGGGCGCTCCTGACATCTGACCTTCGGCGCATCTTCGTTACCTGCCCTCCCCGTCGTGCCGCACATTCGCTGACAATCCCGTGTTCAGGATCAGGATGAGCACTCCGACCTGTAATCCCGCCGTGCATCGCCCTTCGATTTTTGGCGCGCAGAGATCCTTCCGGGCATTGATAGATGCCGGCACGTAAGGAGTCTGGAATTTGGCGCGCTAAGGGTTCAAGCCAGAACCATTGCGTCAATCACGGGAAGGCTGCCGATCGTCGTCTCCGGACTTGCGTTTTGCATTGCTGCAAACTATCGGGGCAGCCGTGATCGCTGTCTAACGATTAAAAATAACTACGCGATCTCGATACGTCATCACCCACGTTCCGGTTTCCAGGAAAATGGCTGATGTGGGCTATTGGACCAGTGCTTGGAGAGGCATCGGGCCGGCGATCCCGGTTGCGACCTCACGAAAATTCGCGACCGCCGGATTGTCTGTGTTGGAATTCCATGCCACGATCAGCTCATAAGGCGTGAGCTGGTCGTCGAGAGGTATGTAGATGACGTCGAGTTGCTGGACGCGCGCAACCCAATGAGGCACCAACGTAACGCCAAGGCCAGCGCTAACGAGTGCAAGTAGTGTATGAAGCTGTTCGGCCTCCTGAACGACTCGCGGCGCAAACCCGGCCGAAGCGCAGCACGCGACGATGATTTCCAGAATCCGGCTGTTCATTCTTCGGGGAAACAGAACAAACGACTCGCTCGCGAGTTCGACGATTGAAAGGGTCGACCGTACGGCGAGCGGATGACCCTCTGGGATGGCCGCCATCAAAGGGCCCGCAGCAAGCTCTGCAGACTTGAGCGCATGACCAGGCGACGGCGACGGCATGATCCCTATATCGATGACCGAAGTCCGAATCGCCTCGATCTGTGCGCTTCGATCGAGCGGATGCAGCGTCAATTCGACCTGCGGCCACCTCTGGCGAAAGTCTCGGAGTATCGGCGGCAGTATGGACCAAAGTACATTATCGACGAAGCCGATCGCGAGCCGCCCAACCGTACCATCCGCCGACGCGCGGGCGCGGCGCATGGCCTCATCTGCCCGACGAAGCAGATCACGCGCTTCAGGTAAAAATATCTCGCCCGGAACAGTGAGCCGAACGTTGTGGCGTGAACGCTCCAGCAGCGAAAATCCCAGCTCTTCTTCAAGCAGTTTCACCTGATGGCTCACCGCGGACTGCACCACGTGCATACGCTGCGCGGCCCGTCCGAAATGCAACTCCTCGGCAACTGCCGTGAAATAACGAAGCCTACGCAGGTCCATGATGAGAGAGCGACATAAGGTTGCGAAAGTCCCGTCGAAGCTCCACACCATCAGGTGCTTGCTTTACGAGCTGAACCACGGCCCACCGGCGGCGGTACGCCAGGCAATCTACGAAAGCCGTGCTTCGGCAGACCGGCCAATTGGCATCATCGGGTCGCGTCGAGCACGACCTTGCCGCGAGCGTGACGGGTCAAGTTCTTTTTCAGGGCATCGGCCGCGCGCGACAGCGGAAAGACCGTTTCGACTTCGACCATGAGCTCGCCCGAATCGAAGTGTGCGGCCATCGCAGCCAACTGCTTGCCATCGGAGCGGGTCGCGAAATGTTTCCCCACACCCCCCGCTAGCCTCGCGCGCTCGGCATCCGGTGGACTGACCGGTGACACCAGGGTACCGCCCGCCTTCAACAACGACCAGGAACGATCCTGTGTTTCACCGCCAACGAGATCCAGGACGATGTCCACGGACGACACGATCTGTTCGAAGGACTCCGTCTGATAGTCGATGACCTGCGTCGCGCCAAGCCGTCTGACGTAGTCAAGATTGCTGGAGGACGCCGTTCCGATTACGTTTGCGCCGGCGGTTCTCGCCAACTGCACCGCCATACTGCCAACGCCGCCCGCCGCGCCGTGAATCAACACGAGCTGACCCGGCTTGACGCCAGCGTGCTCATGCAACGCCTGCCATGCAGTCAATGCTGTCGCAGGCACGCCTGCCGCTTCAAGCAGGGAAAGTTTATTCGGGACTAAAGCCAGGCGATCCGTTGAGGCGATCACCCTCGTGGCGTACCCGCCGACGATCCCGATGTAACCGAAGACTTCGTCGCCCACGGCGAAGCCCCTGACCCCGGCGCCCAGTGCCGAAATCTTTCCCGACACCTCAACGCCAGGCGTGTAAGGCAGTGACAGCGGCAGGAACGCTTTCATCCTGCCTTCCAGAATTTTCCAGTCGACCGGGTTGACGCCGCTCCCCGCAACATCGATTAATACTTCGCCCTCTCCCGGTACCGGGTCAGGGATATCTTCCAGCGTCAAAACTTCGGGGCCGCCGTAGACGTACGCACGTATTGCTTTCATGAGTTACTCCTGATTAAGCAACCGTACAGGTACGGTTGCCTTGATATGTCAGATCACCGAGAGCAGGCCGCCATCAACAAGCAAGGCGATACCGGTGACATAGCTCGACATGTCCGAACCGAGCCACGCAACAGCGTCGCCTATTTCGGACGGCTTCCCCAGGCGGCGCAACGGAGTGCGTTGTCGAAAGCCTTCCGAGGCCGCGGCAATGCCGGGATTCGTGCGCAGCAAGTGTGTGTCGATCGTGCCGGGGCAGACGGCATTGACGCGGATACCGTCGGGGCCGAGCGCGTCCGCGAGGGCCTTGGCCATCAGCACGACGCCACCCTTGCTGGTCGAGTAAGCGACGGTCATACCGGCGCCCGCGATACCCCCCATGCTCGCCATCAGTACGATGCTGCCAGGCTTGCCACGCGCCTTCATCTGGCGTGCCGCGGCTTGCGCACCGAAAAGCACGCCGTCGAGATTGACCGCCATCAACCGCCGGTAGTCGCTTTCGGCGACGTCGGGCCCGTCCTCGCGCAACGTGATGCCGGCGTTGCAAACGATTACGTCGACGCCGCCAAACTCGGCCGCCGCATCGACCAGCGCGTCGACTTCCGCGTGCTGCGTTACGTCGGTGCGTTGAAATCGCGTGAGCACACCCAGCGCTTCGATCTCGGCAGTCGTCTGCGTACCGCCCTCGTGCGGGGTTTCGGTGACGTCTGAGACGATCACTGCCTTCGCTCCGTGCCGCGCCGCACTAATCGCAATGGCCCGACCGATGCCGCTGGCCGCGCCGGTGACCAGCACGACCTTGTCTTTAAGAATATCGCTCATTTTGGTATCCTTATAAATAAGTCAACTTAACCACATGTACTGGACCAACAGTCTAGTGATGCGTAGCGGTTGTCAAAGCGCCACCGCGTGAGCGCAGTCGGTTCTTCACGCTTCCTTCGCACCGCCAGGAAAAGCACCGAGTTGCTGCATCAGCGAGAAGAGATTGGCGACACCCCAGTGCTCGGCAATCTTGCCGTTGCGTACGCGCATCGCGTCGACGGTTTCAAAATGGATCTTTCGACCGGTGGGTGGCACGCCAAGGAAGGTGCCTGCGTGTGTGCCGTGATACGTCTTGTAGGTCGTCACCAGATCGCCGTCGGCAACCTGCCAATGGATGTCGGCGTGGAAATCGGGGAACGCGGCACGCAGTGCGTGGTAGAGGCCGCGTGCGCCATCCTTGTCCGGAGTGCAGTTCGGCTGCGGCGTATGGTCGACGAAATCGTCCGCGAATAATTCTTCGAATACTTCAAAGTTGCCGCCGCCTTGAACCTCTTCGGTATTGCGACGAACTACAGCCTTTGCTTCTTCGCTTGCGTTGCTACGGGTCATGTCATGCTCCAGAACGGTTGAAATGCGAGTGTTTCAGTTCACAACGAGACGGGTCGGTCACGGCAACTCGAAGCCACCGACGGTCATCCCACCGTCGACCACGAGCATCTGCCCAATCACATAACTCGCCGCCGACGAGCAGAGCCAGACAGCCGCGGCGGCCACTTCGGCCGGTTGGGCGCCCCGCTTCGCCGGGATCGCGGTGCGGGCAAGTTCGGCGAAGGCCGGGTTCTGCGCGCTATTCGCGACCACCATCGGCGTCTCGGTCCATCCGGGGGCCAACGCGTTGACGCGGATGCCGTGCGCAGCGTTTTCCATCGCCGCGACGCGGGTCAGACCATGTACGCCGTGCTTCGATGCTGCGTAGGCGCTCATCCCGCCAGGGCCAGTCAGCGCGGCGACGGACGCTGTATTGCAGATGGCGCCGCCGTTTCGCTTCATCAGCGGTAGCTGGTACTTCATACCGAGGAACACGCTGCGAAGGTTGACCCTGAGGACCTTGTCGAAGTCGTCCGTGGGGTAATCCTCGATCCGGTAAGTTCCGCCCGTGATGCCGGCGTTGTTGAACGCCGCGTCGAGTCGCCCGGCGTCTCTTTCTATACGTGCGAGGAACGTGGAAACATCCTCCTCGCTCGCCACATCGACTCGTGCGGTGGCGGCCTTTCCACCGGCCCTGACAATCAGATCCTCGGTTTCCGCGAGACCGTGCTCGTTGACGTCGGCAGCGTAGACGTACGCGCCGCGGCTGGAGAAGGCTCGTGCGGCCTCCCGGCCGATGCCGGAGCCAGCGCCCGTCACGAGCACGACCTTTCCGTTGAAATCTTCAGTCATGGCATCCCTCACACGGCGCCCTTAAGCACATTTATAGTTAGCATAACGATCTATTGTGGCGTTACGCTGGGCGATGACGCCCAGCTCACTCGAAGACTTGCCAGAAAAAGTGTTAGCCGAACAGCTTTGCCGCCGTCTTTGCGACCAGTTCACCCTGATGGCGAGCGCCGGCCAGATCGATCTCGCTTGGCTGACGCGACCCATCGCCGGAAGCGACGGTGGTTGCGCCATAAGGCGCGCCGCCGACGATCTCGCTCATGTTCATCTGCCCCTGATGGCTATAAGGCAAGCCGACGATAACCATGCCGAGATGCATCAGGTTCGTGATGATCGAGAAAAGCGTGGTTTCCTGCCCGCCATGCTGGGTGGCAGTCGACGCGAACGCGCCGCCAACCTTGCCGTTCAGTGCGCCACGCATCCACAAACCCCCGGTCTGATCGAGGAACGCTGCCATCTGCGACGACATGCGGCCATAGCGGGTGCCGGTACCCACGACGATCGCGTCGTAGTTCTCGAGGTCGGCGACGGTTGCGACCGGAGCCGCCTGGTCGAGCTTGAAATGCGCGCCTTTGGCGACCTCCTCAGGCACCGTTTCCGGCACGCGTTTGACGTCGGCCTGCGCGCCTGCGCTGCGGGCGCCTTGCGCGACGGCCTCAGCCATCTGCTCGATATGTCCGTACGACGAATAGTAGAGAACCAGAACCTTAGCCATCGCAATCTCCTTAGGGTGATGAAGCGGGCCATCATGGCGCCGCAAGGGGTGCAGCAGGTGTCTTGCCAGGGCGACCCAGGGACGTCCCGAACGTCGTTATTGGGCGGTACCTGCGACCGGCACTTCGCGACGGTTATCGAAGCTGAATGCGCCTGCGCCATAAGCCACGACCTGGATCAAACCGCCGGCCATCGCGACGTTCTTGAGAAAGTGGAACATCTGGTTCTGGTCGCCGAGCGCGTGGTGAAAGATCAGCGCGGTAATGATCGAATACGCTGCCAGCAGCACGGCAACGAGTCGCGTGCGATAGCCGACGATCAGCAGAACGCTGCCAACCAGCTCAAGAGCCATCGAGCCGAGATAGCCGACCAGCGGTACGGGCAATCCTAGCGACCCGATGTAGCCGATGGTCGCTCCCGGCGCGGTGAGCTTGCTAAAGCCGCTCACCAGAAAAATGGCAGCGATGAGAATGCGGCCAATCAGCGGAAGGGCCTGGTTAGAATTTGCAGAGGTTGAGTTCATGACGAGTTCCTTAAGTTAAGTAAAAAGAGACGAAGATTAAGTGAACTGCTTGCGTGACTACCGGATGCGGCCACGAGAGCGAAGCTGCTTGCCAATTCGTGCAATCTGGGCTTCACCCGCTTGCAGCGCGGCCTCTGACGTGTGAACCGAGTAGTAGCCGAGCACCAGGTCATGCGGGTGTTTTACTGCGGACGCGAAAATGAATTCGGCGTCGGTGTCTGCGAAGAAGTCGAGAGCGTCTTCGGACTCGCTGAAGACCGCGAGTTCGCTGCGCAGACGCTCGCCCGCGACGCGAAGCGCGCCCCGATGCACGTGGGTCCAGCCCACGGCATGTCCAGCGGGCGGCACATAGCGCCAGCGCTCGCCCGTCTTGAGCCGTACGTGCAGATAGTTGATCCCTTCCGGAGCCAGTACCGGGCTGTGTGCGTCCCCGTAGCTGCCGAGAATGACGCGCGCAGGACCCGCATGCGGGATGGCCTGCGCGGGAAGATATTGGGTTTGCGGTTCCCCATTCTCGATTTCGGGCGGCAACGCCACCCACATCTGGTAACCGTGAAAGCGCTTCAGGTCCGCGGGACTGGCGTCGTGCCAGATACCGTTGCCCGCGTTCATCCACTCGACGCTGCCCGCGGACAACACGCCCGACGCGCCCGTCGTGTCTTCGTAACTCAGGTTGCCCGAGAGCAGGACCGTAATCGTCGCGATGCCCGAATGCGGGTGCATTGGAAACAGTGCGTCGCTCGACGGCGTGAAATCGAAGTAGTCCAGGAACACGAACGGCTTGATCAGCTCGCCCAGCTCAGCGGGGCTAACGATGCGCGTGACCGGCCCATGGCGGCGCCCCTGGGTACGCGCCACAATGGTGCGCGAAAGACTGGCTGGCCGGACAACGGGCGTGGCTGCTTCGAGTAGATCTGTGGCGGGAGCCATGACGATTTCCTTTTGGGGATGACATGGCTGAAGGTTAGAAGATGGCGAACCCCAGCGGAAGCCTATATATTTGGATAAAGTCCATCGTCTCAACCGATGAACTTTCGCGACGAGCATCTCCGCGTGGCAGTTCGCCGAGGCCTCTTCGGTTCCGGTGCTTGTGCAGAGGAAGCGTTTGAGACGGTGAATCCGCTGCTTATCGAGTTCCTGGATGGATTACAACCGCGGTCATGAAACGTCAGGTCGACCACGACCGTCACTCTTCATTTGAGGTTTGTTTTAGTCGACCGAGAAACCAACGACCCGCAGGGCCTGGTGGCGTATCTTTGCGATAGATTGCAAACATGGCAATCGGCGGCGTTTGGGGCTGAAAGTTTTCGATTCGCAGCGCTACCAGATCGCCCGAAACAAGATCGGCGTGTACCATCGCCGCAGGCATATGCCCCCACCCGAAGCCAGCTCGCAAAAACGCATGCTTCGCGCCCAGATCCGCTAATCGCCAGATCTGCGAAGAGAACACCCCGAATGTCTTACCATCGGTCAGCGGCGTGCGATCAGTCAATACAAGCTGAACATGTTCTTCCAGCTCGCGCGATCGAATCACTCTTTTAAGCGATGCCAAGGGATGTGTCGGAGCGGTAACGGTGACCATCGGCACATCGAGCAGCTTCTCGGCATCAACCGATTCGGGCACGGCCGGCATCGAACCGCTAATGCCGAGCCTGCACGCCCGCTCCACCACTCGCTGCACTACCGCACCCAAGGCTTCGACATACAACCGCACTGGAGTGTCGGGAAACGCATCACGGAATTCTCCAACCGCCCGCGTGAGTGAGACCATCGGATACATGACGTCCACCACGACGGAAAGCTCTGGCTCGAGTCCCTCCGCGATTGCTCGCGCCCTCGACTTGAAACCATCCATGCAGTTGACGGTGAGACGCGCCTGCGAAAGCAATGCAGCACCTTCATCTGTCAATCGTGGATAGTGACCACTGCGGTCGAACAATGGCACATTGATTTGAGCTTCAAGATTGGCGAGCGTCTGGCTCACGACGGACTGTGCCCTGCGAAGCTTACGTCCTGCCGCAGAGAAGCTTCCTTCATCTGCGGCAGCGATAAAGGTGCGCAGTTGGTCCATGGATACGCCGTCGAGCATATATCGATTTTCCGGATGGAATTTGTCGAGAAATATAGCCTTTCGAGTGTGGTGTCAAGTGCCGAAGCTTCAGTCATGTCGTCATCGAAGGATGATTTTCATGCTTCTTTCCCATGCTTCATACCCATGCTTCATACCTATTCCTGGCCGCCCTATGTCACTCCCGATCCTCAGCCTGGCCGCCGACGGCCACGGCGTTGCGCTGCAAACAGGTTGGCAGGCAACCCGAATAGAGGCGTTGTGATCTGTGTTCGAGATCACGATGTCAGTATTCGTCGTTGGACGCGGAAGCAGCGCACAACCATACTCCCTACCACTTGAGACGAGCGCAACTACACCGTTGGTCTCCGACAGGCCGAGGATGTCGTTGCGTTCGTGAGCGCGACTCATCAAGACCAGCGGTTTTGAAATAAACAGGAGTTGTTGTTATGCGCATCGAGTTCACATTACCCACGCCGACAGTGTTGATCCAAGGCAGCGACTCCGTCTTTCCGGTTCGGCGCATCTACTGCGTAGGCCGCAACTATGCCGCCCATGCTCGCGAGATGGGCTTCGACCCGAACCGCGAACCGCCCTTTTTTTTCTGCAAGCCGGCGGATGCCATCGTGAACGTTCCGGCTGGCACGACCGTCGAAGTTCCCTACCCGCCGCGGACCAGCGAGTACCACCATGAAATCGAACTGGTGGCAGCGATCGGACGCGCTGGCAGTGACATCGCAGTAGAGGATGCTTTGGACCACGTCTTTGGATACGCGGTCGGTCTCGATATGACCCGGCGCGACCTGCAGCTTGCGCTGCGTGACAAGGGACGACCGTGGGAGCTGGGCAAAGCATTCGACCAATCGGCGCCCATCGCTCCGCTCCGCAGGGTCAGCGAAGTCGGCCACATTGACCGTGGCGCTCTCTGGGTACAGGTCAACGGTGAGGATCGCCAACGTACGGACCTCAGCAAGCTCATCTGGTCGGTACCGGAAATCATCGCCAACCTGTCCATATATTTCGAACTGCAGCCTGGCGACCTTATCTACACCGGCACGCCCGAAGGCGTAGGGCCCGTCCACCGCGGGGACACCATGACCGGAGGCATCGCTGGCCTGGGTGAGTTGAGCGTGAAGGTGCGGTGAGCATGTCCGCAGAGGCAGAACGTCACATGCTTTCGCGACCCGCACGTCTGAAACAGGACGGCAGGCCCACACGTCATTTGAATTCCATCCTCACAACCGATAGGAGCTAGTCATGAATTACGCCACCCTGGCGGCGCCAGGCCGAGAAATGCCCACGTCGGACGCGCTGACATTGATGCACGTCCCCGCAAAGTTCGACGTAACGAAATGGCCCCGGGAAGTCGAAGCGTTTCTCCGCAAGACCACCGACCCTCATCATCAGGCCATGTTAAAGAACTACTTCCGCCATTTGCTCCTGGAAGTAGCAGGTTACTGGGATCAGATCATCGTTCCCGAACTCACCGTCGACGAGCCCATGTACCGCGTCGGTGACCGGCGCCAGATGCACGTTCTGACGGGCAAGGCAGCGGTCGAAGGCTTCTATCGCGAAGCCGCCGAAACGCGCCAGAACGTGATGGGCGCACGGACCATGAACATGGGCGTCGACGACTACGGCATCACCACTGAAGCCGTATGGACTCACGTCGTGCCCGGGGTGTGCCTGAAGGACCACGACATCAACGCCGACCCCGCAGCGCACTACCTGATGACGCACCATCTCTTCCAGATCTTCACGTACACGAACGAGCCAAAACCAAAGCTCATCGCGGAGCGTATCTACGACGACCCGGAGAGTTACACCTATGAAAAGCTTGCACCCGCCGACGTCGTGACGCCGGAGATTGCCCGGGAACTCCTCGCCCCCTTCCTGGCTCGAGCGACACTGGATTGATGCCCGTCACGTCGAGGTTAAAGGAGTGACGACGTCTTCAGAACGATGTCACTCGACGTGACCGCTACGACGCCGGAAGAAGTATTAGACCTTGTGCTCGTCGCAGGGGTTGAACCACGCTGAGCGCGAATTTCTATCATAAGTCTGACAGTTATAAAGCCCAGCGTTTTCATAAGAGAGGTGCGTAGTTCCTCGTGGGCGTTTAGTCACATCAAGGTACAAATAGCGCGACAGTTCCCTTCTCGCTGCTAGTCGTCACTGCGTCAGGGTCATTTGGTATCTGATCATTGACACCGACTGCGATGTTTCCGAATAGCTCTGTGCATCTATATCACCCTGGCGCTTATGATAGAAATTCGCGCTCAGTTTAGTCCACCGCCAACTTCGTTCGGGTTTTCCAGGATGTGGTTCGCCCCGATCCATTCCTGCTTCGACAGCAGCTCGTAGCGTTCCTTCAGTAACTGGCAAAGCGCGTCTCGGTCCATGGCGATTCAACGTCAATCCGGAATCCAAGATACACGACATGGGTCATTTTCAAAATTATGTGAATCAAATGAATCAAAGAAAAGCGCTTTGCCGCCAAGGCTTTGCGTGAAGGCGCGCGCCTCACAAGGCGCGGCCCGGTCAGGAATGAAACACTTGAAACAAAAGATATGCCGTCTGTTTCAAATCGTCTGAGGTCACGACTGCGGATGCGCGTCGTCGAACGCCGACACGCCGAGGTAGTTCCGTAAGCGGGTACGTTGGGCGACAAATTGCCGACGGCGTTGTGGCTGTCGAGCGATGCGCGAAGTGGCATCGGCATCCGTCATATAGGCCGGCCACGGCGGGCAACGCCGATCGAGTTTTCATCCGCCCAGGGACGGCCGGCGCGTCAGCAATCCCAGCATTGAACGACGGTTTAACGCTCGCGAACGGACAGTCGTCGACGGAGCATGGCGGGCCGCTCCTGGCCGAACCCCGTCCGATGCAGTCCCGATCGATCGCCGATCGCAGTAGATATGTAAATAGCATAACCAGAGCCGAAACCGCCATTCGGCACCGTAACCGATCGATGCGCGCTTCGGAAGTGCGATAGTCTCTCGCAGTGGACTGCCGACCGGTCTGCTCGACTATGACGCAAAAGAATCAGCTGAAACAGTCAGCCGAAGCAAAAACGCAAACCCGGCCGTCGGCCTGCAAAGTCGGTCGAAACAGACGTAAGCGCCCTGCCCGTTCAGGCGCCCTCCTTCGACACTGCGTGATCAGTAACCCATGAAAGACAAACCTTTTAACCCTTAAAAACACGACATTTGTATTTAGCTGCCACCACGACATCTTGAAATGGCTACGACATAATATGTAGCTTATGTAAAATATACAGGACTGCGATATTTTAGATTATGCGCCTGTCAAATCCCTGCCAGTCGTGGGCTGGCGCAAACAACGCTCGCTTTCATGTCCGTAAAGGCAGCCCGGCTTGTCCCCGGGTCTCGCTCGCCCTCCACATCCGAAAATCGGCGCGTCGTGTGCGCGTCGAGAACCCGATGAGGCCTTTGATCAAGTGCCGGTCGAAGTAAGTTCTGCACGCCACGTAGCCCCATACCCACATGCGGATACGCGTCGGTTTGACGTCGGGGAAGGCCGCGCTGCAGGTGCGCCGCAGATCTAGCCGTCGCCGCGTGGCGGGGATACCGGCGCGGTGTGCGGGGAAGCCGCGACAACCCACGGCTGGGCGCTCAGCCGCAGGGCGATGTCGGTCAGTGCCGCGGGTGACACCGACACGAACGTGACTGTCATTTCGTCGAAGTCGTGCTTCCTGCTGCAATGAACCCGGATGCGTTTCGCGTGCGCGGCGTGCTGACCTAGAGCCTGCCAGACCGGAATGATCCTCAGCTGACCGGCCGCCGCCCGCACCGTGATGCTCGGCGCGGCGCCATCAGCCGGATGCCCATCTCGATGTGCCATTGCAGTGTTTGTCACCTTAACGCTCGCCCGTTGCTCTGGCGGTGGCCCAGGCAGGCCCGGGCACCGCGCTGACAGCTAGTGGAACACAAAACACGATTGCTGCCGGTGTCAATGACAGCGCCGCATCACGTTCCAACAGTGATGAGAGTCCATCCGTTTGAGGAGTCGCACCCGCAGATGCTCGCGGCGGTAGTGACCAATGATCAGCGTCGCCGCAATTGCGAGTACGAACACCCCGACGAACATACCTACCCAGGACTCGATCCTGGCGAACTCCTTCTCACGCGTTCGACTGCCTCCTGAAGCTTTACCGTGGATGCTAACTGCCACTTGCGATGGTGGAAATAATGTCCGCGGGTAACTCGCCGGAGCGGCTCACCAACGCTCTCCAATCGTTCGGCGTATTCCCCGTTTCCCACATGGGCCGAAACACCTCGTCGGCACTTATGAGCGCCGCATCCACGGAGTGATTGTTAGTCCGACCAGCAATCCTTCCGGCGAAAGAAATCGTGTGACTGTCTGACCCCATGGCTCCTTCCTGTTCTTGACGAGCATTTGATAGCCTCGCGATTCGAGTTCCGCAGTTGCGTCCTGGACGTCCTCGACATCAAATTCGAGCCATGCTTGGGGAACGGGCGTGTTGTCTGGCCAGGAGTCTTTGCCAAAGCAGGATTGTGCCGCCTGCTCGAGCGGCCACAAGGCAAAACTCCCAACGCCTTTCAGGGCCTCCGTATGCAGATAGCCGCCCTGCTCCTCCGTGAATGAGATATTGAGGATCTCGCCGTACAAGTTTCGGCCCACGCTTCTGTCGCGGACGATTGGTCCAAACCCGGCAACGAACAGGATCTTGATACGCTCGAACTCTTGCACGTGAGCTCCTTTTGCGGCAGCAGACAACCCCGCGAACATCGTCAGCGGAGCGATTACTTGCCTTCGATTCATGCGCACCGAAAGTAGACATCGCGCTGACATGCGTCTTGAATGAATCGGACATCCTGCGCATTTTTCAAAGATTACACCTTGGCAGCCCACTGTGCTTGTGCTGCAGTTCGAACTCGCCAGGTTCTGCGTCATATTTAAGGACTTTAATATGACGCACGTTCGGCCGGGTCTTCCTGACGCCGACGAGGATAGGATGGAGACGGTAATATGGCGCAACGGTTCTGGGCGCTGCCGGCGCTCGCGATTGCGGGGCTTGGCGTACGGGGCATCATGGGTTACTGCGTCACCGGGTTGTCATTCTCCGGCGTGGTGTGCAGGCAGGGCCTGTATCTCTTCCAGCCGCTTGCGGACGGAGACACGGCACATGGATGCTCACGAACCTGTCACGCGGCCGACACAGCCCGTCCGCCGCCCGGCGCTGGTCTGGGACGCGCCGATGCGACTGTTTCACTGGCTGGTGGTGGTGCTGGTCAGGGCGGCCTATGTCACCTTGAAGCTGAACTGGATCGACTGGCACGTCCGGGTCGGCGAGACGCTGCTCGCGTTGGTTATTTCCAGACTGCTGTGGGGCTGCTTTGGCAATGAGACCGCGCGCTTTCGCAGTTTCGTGGCGTCGCCCGCGGCTTCACTTCGTCATTTGCGTCACCTGTTTCGCCGCGAGCCGGATGTGCAGGTGGGCCACAATGCGGCCGGCGGCTGGATGGTCCTGGTGCTGCTCGCGTTGCTGCTGGTCGAGACGCTGAGCGGGCTCTACGTCAACAACGACGTCGCCGACGAAGGGCCGTTGAGCGAAGTGGTGCCCGTGTGGCTCGCCAACGCTATTTCGACACTGCACGGGCTTGTTTGGGACGTGCTGCTCGCCGCGGTGACGCTGCACGTGCTCGTGATCGCTCTCTATGCGGTAGCGAAGGGACACAACCTGCTGCGTCCGATGCTAACCGGCTACAAGCTCTTGCCCTTGTCCATCGACGCGCCGCGGCAAACGCCAGCGCTGCTGGCGCTGCTGCCGCTCGGCGTAGGCGCTGCCGTGGTGACGCTGCTCGCGGCTTATCTCTGAGCTTGCCGCGAACCTGATCTCAGGGTGCCGCTTCAGTGGTCGCGTCAGTTGCTCTTCGGCGGCACCCCTGCCCGCGGATTTCGCCGTTCGAATTGTTCCTGGTGTGAACGTTGATGTACATGTCACCGGCTTCGAACATCCTGGCAAGGGAAGCCGGTCTCGCTTTGCCAGAATGGCGCAAAACGCGACACCTGAACTCTACCGGTGACTACTTGCCCGTTCCGGGCGTGACGGATATCGCAACCGCTTCGGTGTGCACAATCTCAACCTGATCACCCTCGCGAATGTTCTTCAACTGCTCGGGGTCCACCAACACATCCTCCGTGCCCTGCGGCCCCTTTATTGTGACGTGCTTCCCCTTTGCATCAACGGCAACGACATCGCCCACTACCGTCACCTCACGACTGATTGTGCCGCCCGGTTTGGTCCCGGACGCGGCCGGCTGTAAGATCTGCCGCTCCCTGGCAGACCGCGGGCCGCTTGTCTTTGTGAGACTCAGAGACCTCGCCTCCCGGTACTCGGTGGTGACCACATCGCCAACCTTGAGCTGATCAAAGTTGCGCACTTCCTCGCCCGCCTCAAGTTCTTCGACCCGGCCGTTCTTGTCCTTTAGCGTGACGGTCCGGGTAGCGGCATCAATGGCGACGACCGTGGCAATTACCGTTGCCGTTCCTGTTACGGTGGTCTTGTCTGTTCCCTTTTTGATCTCCACAGACGTCTGTGGCTGGGCAAATGCCGGGCAGGTCATCATGGCGACGGCGGCCGCCACAAGGAAGTACTGGATCTTCATTGCCGTGCTCCCTGGATCGGCTCCGGAAAGATGCAATTGGACTTTCTCTCGTATCCCGCTACGGCGCGTATAGGGACATGTCCCTAGCCTGATACCAATTACAGTTGTATGCCGTGATCATGTCCGTCCTTGAACGGGACTGTCGGATGACGCATGGGAGGTCCTTCCACCTCACGTCTGTCCACCGCAATGCAACCAGACTAATCACATAACTAACACCGGCATGTACGCACGTCCACGGCCACGTGTCGTCCGTCCCCGGCGCGGAAACAGCTTCGAGCGGCGTCACGGCACGCGTCCCATCAAACCAGATGAAGGTATCGAACTGGTCCGGCAGCGATGCCCGCGCATAGTGACTGGACGACACGTTGCTGAGATGGTCGAGTAAAATCACATGACGAAGAATGCAAAATCGCTGTACCACGGTCATCGCTTTCCGGTGGCGGTCATCACTTGCACAGTGTGCTGATATTTCGTCAGCGGCTCCTCGGGGCCGTTGGCCAAACAGCAGATTGATGGCCGGCGTGATGCTCGAAGGCACGAAGGTCACCAGGCTCAAGTCGCTGTAACGAGCAACGCACGCAGGGCAGGTTTGTGTCTACCTATCGTTTTCACTCTCACGGAGGGGACATGCACATTCTCCCGAGCGCGGGCCCGCTGGTGTCGCTGATCGCCGGTATTCTGATTCTCGTGGTGCCGCGCCTGTTGAATTACATCGTTGCGATCTACCTGATCGTCATCGGGCTGCTCGGGCTGTTCGCGGGGCACCTTCACTGACCCGAAGCCGTCCATGAAAAAACACGTTGCGAAACGTCGGTCTTTTTTCAACAGTGGTTTCAGGTCATCAAAGCGTCTACCAGAGTCTTCATGGATGCACTGTCGCGGCACCTGACGGCGACATCGAAATCGTCGGGCCGCGCTCGTTGCCTTGGGTAGTGTGGTTGTAGACTACATCGAGGATCACTTCGAGGTTGGCGTTATGAAGGCCGTCCGCCATCTCCTTGAATTCGGCCACCGAGTCAGTGGAGGACGCGAAGAAGCGCGGATCCGCGGCGAAAAAACCAATCGTGTTGTAACTCCAGTAGTTCGTGAGGCCTTTTTGCAGCAGATAGCTGTCGTTGACAAAGTTTTGCACCGGCGGCAACTCGACGGACGTCACGCCGAGGCTTTTGATGTAATCGAGCACAAGCTCCTGGCGGCGTCCTTCGAACGTACCGCGCAGATTGGCCGGTACTCCGGGCACGAATGAGGCGCTGTCGCGCTCGTCGAATGACAGGTCGCCTTCTTCTGAATCGAGCGTATAGCCGAAGATTTCCGGCGCCCATTTGATCTCACCAATATGGGTTTTGCGTAGGAGGTCGAACAACCGTTTGTTCGGATTGAAGCGATGACCTATTTCGGGCTCGTAGACGCCGTGGACCCGATGACCGTGGACAGTGGACCGCGTATGCAAACTGCGTTCCCGCTGCGACGGCCTGTGCCATCTCTTGCGCATCCCGGGATGGCTGCATTCTTGCTTAAAGTTCAGGGTAAGCGCTGAAACTGGCTGCCTTTCCGGCAGGTCCGGCGACGCGCGGCGTGGGGAGCCATGCAAACCATCATCGATGAGCACGCGCTGTATGTCGCAAGACATCCCGGCAGGTTTTTTCTGCAGACGCTGAAAGCATTCCGCGCGAACCAGGGTTTGCTGCTCGCGGGGGCGGTAGCGTATTACGCGCTATTGTCGATTGTGCCGCTGATGATCCTGATCGTGATTGTGTTGTCGCGCCTCGTGCCGCAACACGTTCTGCTGGCGGCATTGGGTCATCTGCTGCAATGGTTGGTGCCAGGGCAATCCAAAGCGCTGGTACAGGAGCTGGCCAATTTTCTTGCGCATCGCGCGGTAATCGGCTGGGTCCTGTTGCTGACGATGATATTTTTCAGCTCGCTTGCGTTCACAGTGCTCGAGAACGCGATGTCCTTGATCTTCGTACACCGGGTGATGGTGCGTCGGCGGCATTTCTTGCTCTCCGCACTGCTGCCCTATTGCTACATCCTCTTTCTCGGCGTTGGATTGTTGATCGTGACGTTCGTATCGAGCGGGCTGGAGGCCGTCGGGGCCGAGGGTGTCGAGCTATTCGGCCAGCATGTTTCATTGCAGGGATTGTCGCGCGTCGTGTTGTATTTGCTCGGCCTCGCGGGCGAGATTTTCGTGTTGACGTCAATATATATGGTCATGCCGGTTGGGCGACCGTCCCTCAAGCATGCACTGCTCGGCGGGATTGTCGCCGCCGTATTGTGGGAGATTACGCGACATGTGCTGGTCTGGTACTTTGCAACACTGTCTCAGGTCAGCGTGGTCTATGGTTCGCTGACCATGGCGATTGTGATCCTGTTCAGCCTCGAGTGGCTAGCTACCTTGCTTCTGTTTGGCGCGCAGGTGATTTCGCAATACGAACGCTTCGGACTCGAGCCGGCTGGGACGCCGCCGCAGGAAATCAAAACGGCCTGAGCCCTTCGCCCGAAAAACAAGGAACACCACCCGCTCTCCCACTCAAGAGATCTCTCACTCAAGACAAGTCCGGATGCCAACGCCAAGGCGCGAATTGACTGTTGCCTTCGCGTTTTTCAGGATCCGTTCGCCCACGTGAGCGCGTTTTTTGCTGCCCGCTGTCAGTCGCCGCTATAGCCGGCCTGATTGGCCGGCGGGAGCGCACCTGCGCTGCCGGCTTGCCCGCCCCAACGGTCGAAGCAGTTGAGGCTCCCGTGGCTGTATTCCTTTGCGGCAACAACGGCGCACGCGGCTTTTCCTTCTGTCCGGGCGGCGGCGCAGCCGGCTTCGCCCGCTTCCATCATCAGGCGGCTCACCGTGCCGTCCGTGACGAGCGCCTTCACCTCGCCGTCCGTCATCACCACGTGCGTACTCAGATCAGTGATCGGAAGGTTTGGATTCCTGACGATGCGACGGCCGGTGAATTTGACGTCGGCGTCGATCGCCTTCCGGCGGTCGGTGCAGAACTATTCCACTGGCAGCGTCTTGCAACGCGGCCAGAGCACCCAGGCGCGCTGGCCCGTCTCGCCGACCGGATGCCGCCAGCCCACCTTCAGATCATCGGTGATCGCAAACTGCCGGCCGATCGCCTGGCTGACCTTGTCATTGACTCACGGGCGTGCCCGATTCCAGTCGAAGGTCAGAATGAAGACAACCAGCGCAGCGGCCAGCACGACGGTGATCGCCACCAGTCACGCGATGATTTTTCCGATCCGCGGGACGATTGTGCTCGACGCTGCCATGGAAACTCCACCATTTATTTATCGGAGAGCAGTTATCGCGCCCGGGTTTGTATCGCGCCACAAAGACAACTGCAACGACAGTTCGTACAGAACGATGGAGCGAGGGACCATCTCATTCATCCGTGGACTGCGTCGTCGTGCGACTTCGCCCACGGCGGCAAGTTGACGATGCCGTTCAGGCACACCGCTTGCGGAAGTTTGCGGAAGTACGCTGCGTGGGCGAATGTCGGCCTCTGCACGCACGAAACAGAGAAACGCGTGCAACGGCCACCGTCCGGTGTCGATAACGGGCGCTGACGGAACCGTAGCGGCAACGATCCCACGCGCGTCATCGGCGGGTTTGACCGCGATCGACGGAAGGCAACAAGACCGCCATTTTCATCAACAACCCGATGGAGAAACCATGAAGACCATCCAGTTTCTGAAGGCTGCAGGCAGCATCGCCTGTATCGCATTCGCACTGAACGCGACTGCGCAAACCAGTGCGCCGGCCCCGTCGGCCAGCTCCGAAACCATCGGCCAGCACATCGACGACGGCACCATCACCACCATGGCAAAGGCCAATCTGCTGGCCGCCAGCAACGTCAAGTCGACCCATATCCACGTGAAGACCCGCAAGGGCGTAGTGTGGCTTACGGGCTCGGCCCCAACGGCAGACGACAAATCCGCAGCCGAAGAAGTGGTTCAGAACGTCAAGGGCGTGACGAGCGTAAAGAACCACCTGAAGATCGCTGCCGAATAAGCCTCACGTCAGGCCACAGTTGCCGGCTTCGGCCAGTGCTTGAGAGACCAGAAAGCCGTCCGGATGCCGGACGGCTTCTCCTTTGCAGCTGGCATGCGGCTGTTCCACAACCGGCGCCCGTCAGAGCATCAGCCGCTTACCGCCGATTAATATCGGCTAATGTCGGCTAATGCTTGAGCGCAGCGTACCGATCGCGCAGATCGCGCACGCAGCCATGGTTTTGCAGCACGCCTTGATACTGGCGCTCGACGATGCTGCGCACGTCCAACGGTAAATCCTTTTCGAGCGCGTCGTGATAGCGTTTCTTCGCCACGTCCTCGCCTTTTTCGCATTCAGCCAGGATTTCGAGGTCGCTGCGACTCGCTACCGCCGACTTCACGTCGACCCAGCCGCGATGCAGGGCGCCGCTCATACTGCCGTGCGATTCGGGCTTGCCGCCCATGCCTTGAACCGCATCCTGCAATTCACGTGCGCCGCGCGCGCAGTCTTCGGCCCGCGACTGAAACAACGTTTTCAGTTGCGCGTCATGCGCGTCTTCGGCGGCCTTGAGAAAACCCTTCTCGCCATCCTTCGACGTTTCGACCAGATCGTTCAACACGGAAACAACGTTCGTAGCCATTCAATACCTCCAGGGGTTTCGTCAATCGTGAAATCCGCCACCGCACCTTCCATGTAGCAGCAGAACTCATCTATCCGCATGCGGCGTGCCCGGAACACGTCGCCCCGAATGCAAAGCGGCCCGACAAATGCCGGGCCGTCCTGTCGTCCACCTCGTTGAAAACTTCAGCAAAAAAACACCCTTAAATCAAACGCGTTTCTCGTTGAATTCGCTGAGCGGCTCCGGCCGCTTGCGCGGATCGAAGTCGGCCCACCGCCCTTGCTGCCAACGGCCGGTCGCGCGTTCGATCGTCGCGCCTCCCGCGTCGCGCAGCACCCGTGCGGCATCCAGCTGATTGTCCGGCGACACGTGGACGGCGACCAGCACGCCGAAGTCACGGGTTTCTTCATAATAGGGCACCCGATGCCCGGGCTTGCCGGCTTCGAGAGTGCGCGACATCGCGCCGACCAATGACCCGATATACGCCCCGACCCCGGCCGCGATCAGCGACACGATAAGCGGCGCCGAAAACGCCGCGAAGATCCCGACGCCGACCACTGCGCCCACCACCGCACCAATCGTGGCGCCCATGCCAGCGCCCTTTGGTGCTTCCTTCGCGCTCGCGTCGGTGCTGGTGCCGCCGCCGAGGTGAAAACGCGCGTGCTGGCCGCGCGGATTGACGAAAGACAGGGTGACGTCCTCCTCGACGAAACCGGCATTGAAGAGCCGTTGCGCCGCGTCTTCAGCGGCGGGAAATGTTGTAAAGCGCGCTGCGACGATGAGTGATATATGGCCTCCTTTCATCCTTGAATGCCGATGCGGACTATGCCGCCGCACCGCGCACGGAGTTCAGGCGCATACAGCGGCACGCGTCGAAACTATGCCGCGGTGCCGCGATCGGGTTCCATGCCTTCCACTCTGAACAGTCCGCTATGTAACACCACGCTTTTGCCGCCGTTCTGGCCGAGCGCTTCCGCGCAAACCGAATGGATGCGATTGCGCCCGTTGTCGAAGGCGGCCATCAAGGCGGATTCCAGCGCGGAATCTGCACCAAAATGATCTTCCAGTGCCTCGGCGGTTATCGCGCACTCAACCGGCTCGCCATCGACGCGCGCCGCAAAGCGCACTGTCAGATTCGCGCCGTCGAAGACCGGCTGGTCGTCGGGAAACGTGACGTGCATAAGAGCATCCTCATAGGCCGACCGCGGCTAACATGCGTTCATGACGAACTCTTCATTGCGCCAGCGAGTTGCTGCGCCATCGCGAGGTGATGTTTGATCGTCGGCAGCGCGTGCGTGGCTGCGGCCTTAAGTTGCGCGTCGGTGCCACTCTCGCTCTCCTTCTGGAACAGATCAACCGCCTTCTGGTGACCTTCCAGAGCGACCTGTTCGACGTATGCCTGATCGAACTCCTTGCCCTTGAGCGTTTGCAGCTTGCCGACCAGCGCGGAATCGGCCGCCGGTGCCGCGCCCAGGCCCTTGCTGGCAGCCAGTGCGTCCATGCTGAGCGAGAGCTTCGTATGGTCGGCAATCATTTGTTGTGCGAATGTTTTGACATGCGGATCGCTCGAATTCCTGAGCGCTATTTTGCTTGCCGCGATTTCGGTGGCGTCGGCCCGCGAGGCATCCTGCGCGAACTGCTGGTCCGCCGGCGACAGCTTCACGGCGCCCGCCGCTGCATCGCTCGTCTGCGCATACCCCGCGCCGGCCGAAGCGGCGCCAACACCCAGCGAGGCAGCCATCACTTGAAGGAAATATCGGAATTTCATGCTCTTTCTCCCAGGTCGACGTATTCACCGAAACGCAGGTCCGGCTCGCTAACATCTCGCCGTGCGCTCAATGCAGGCCAGACGGCGTCCTGGCGCGCGGCGAGGCGGGCTCGTTGAACACGCCGATTACCGGCCGCAAGCACAGAAGATGCAGCGCGCGGGCCGCCTCAAGCTGCTTCTTCGAACGCTGCCATCACTAGCCACAGGTCGCGCTCGCCGTCGCGAATCTCGGCGGCAAGCGCATAGGGATCGCCCGGTCCGCACACGCGCTCGAGCGCCCGGTGCGCGACCTCGCCGTCGTTGAACACACGTCCGGAAAGAGGACGCACTTCCTGTTTTCCCTCGAACATCCGCTGGTTCCAGCGATACACAAGCGGCTGCGATTTCCAGTCGCGGAAGCATTCGCTGACGTGCTTGAAATCGCTACCGCAGATATTCATCTGGTAATGGATTCTTGAGTCCATGATCGCACCCCCTCCGATGCAAACGCATGCGTTCATTCTCACCCTCGCGAGAACCGGGCCGCTTGCATCGATTGCATCGATACAGCCGGAGCAGTATCTCCGCGCTTGTCCACCCTCCCCAACTTGCCTGTATTGCTGCTCCTGCGTCTGCCTGGTCATGAGGCATTTCAACCCAGACCGCCTTAGCGCAAATCGGCGCCGCACGAAAGTCATTGGCTTGCGCCCGACGCCGCGGCGGCGGCCGCGCCGCTGCTCGTGTCAGCGGTGCTGCCGGTAGCCGCTTGACCGTCCATCACGCCGCTGCTGCCCAGCGCGGCGTCGATGCTGTTGCTAGTGGAGCGCTTGCAGCCGCCGGCGGTCGTTAACAATACGAGCGCCGCCATCATCAGCAGTTGTTTGCCAGTGCTTTGATTAGTTAGCTGCTTCATCACCCCTCCTTCATTGAAGTCTCCGTAGGTGACTGTGGCATTCGCCGCGCGCAACGCAAATGTTGCCTGCTGTCATCAGTCACTCAGCAAGGCTTGTGCCTTCCGGGCGCACGCTCGCGGAAAAAGCGATGATGCCGGGCGTGTAGAACATTGGCACGCGACGTGCGTCGTCTTCGTGCATCAGGGTCTTTATGGAGAAAACGATGCAAGCCACGCCGATATCCAACGAGGTCGTCAGCACGCCAGGATCGGAAGACGATCAGGCACAACCGGCACCACCGGACGACAGCCGCAATCTGCCCGAGTTGCCCGATCCCACCGAAGTCGGCGAAGACGGCTAGGCACCCGAGGTGCCGACCACGCGCAAAGCGGCCATGTCCCTGGGCGTCGACGATTCATCAGTTCTCTTCGGATATTCATACGAAAGAATTGCAATCCGGCCTGCCTCCTTTGCGCGCGCCGCACCGCGGCGCATCGAATTCCGTCGCGGGTTGTCCCCTGCCAGCAGCTATGCAACCGATGGAACGCCCGTTGCTGCAACAGCCATACATTCAACCTGTAGAGGAGGAAGGTCATGCCGATCCGGACACAGACGCAAGGCAACCTGCGCCAGAGCCAAGGCTCACGCATCGTCGGCAAGGGCCGCGCAAGCGCGGACGGCCCCGGCCCGGACGTGATGGCGGCGGCAACCCTCGACGGCAACAAGGTGCTCAGCAGTGACGGCAAAGACATCGGCAAGATCAAGGACATCATGCTCGACGTCGGCTCCGGCCGCATCGCGTATGCCGTGCTGTCGAGCGGCGGCTTTCTCGGCATCGGCGACAAACTGCTGGCCATTCCATGGCGCGCGCTGACGCTCGATACCCAACAAAAATGCTTCGTACTGGCTCGCTTTGAGCAGATGAAACACGCACGAAGTACTTCGCCAAACGACTTCACACGAGGGAGGCAAAAACCATGGCTGCCAGAAAAGCCGCCAGCAAACCGAAACGTCCAGTCGCGCGCGGCAAGGCGGGGCGCCCGCCACGCCAGCGGCACGCGCAAGCGCATGCGGCGCATCGCGCGAAGACCGCCAACAGCGGCGCCGCGAAACGCGGACAGAAATGGTCGCATCACGTGATGGAAACCAGTGACGCGATGGATATCGAGCACGGTATTTTCAAAACCGGCAGCGCGCAGTCGATTGCGGAATCGCTCAAACGATCGTCGACACAGAGCCGCCGCCGCAAGGGCACGCCGTTCCAGTCCGCGATGTCGATGCTCAACTTCTATATCAACCGCGCGGGCAGGAATCTGCCAAAGGCGCGTCGCGACACGTTGCAACAGGCCAAGCGCAAATTACGCGAAGCGTTCGGACGCAAGCCTTGAAGCGCCGCCACGCGCACCATCGGCGCCGATAGCGTCCGATGCCATACGCGCCCGCCGGGCGCGGCCAGGCACCGCGCCTGAATGCGCGCCCTTCAACCGGCAACGCGTGCAATGTTCGCACGCGAGCCTCAACCGGATGCTCATGCACGAAGAAACACTCTGGTTTCTCATCGTCGGCGCGGTGCTCGTCTTTATGGGCATTGCGGCGACGACCTTGCGGCGGCTACCCTGTAGTGCCGCGATGTTCTACCTGGCCACCGGCTATGCGCTCGGGCCACCGGGCATCGGTCTGCTGCGCCTCGATATCGCCGCCGACGCGCGCCTTCTGCGCACCCTCACCGAAATCGCGCTGCTGGTGTCGCTGTTTGCGATCGGTTTGCGCTTGCGGCTGGGCGTTCTCGAGAAGCTCTGGACCGTACCGCTGCGGCTCGGCTTCCTCGCCGTGCTGGCAACGATTCCGCTACTGACGCTGTTCGGCGTCTTCGTGTTGCATCTCGGCTGGGGCCCGTCTTTGCTGCTCGCGGCGATCCTCGCACCCACCGATCCGGTGCTGGCTCACGACGTCCAGGTGCACGATCCCGGCGACCACGATCTGCTGCGCTTCGCGCTATCCGGCGAAGGCGGCCTGAACGACGGCATCGCACTGCCCTTCGCAATGCTCGGCCTCGCGTTATGCGCGTCGCCTGCTGCCGAGGGCGGCAACGTGCTGACCTTCACGCTCGCGGGCAGCATGGCATGGGGCGTGGCTGGCGCGATCGCGATCGGCGGGCTGCTCGGCTGGGTCACGACACACGCGGTTGCATGGCTGCGCACGCGCTATGCCCAGGCACTCGGCCTCGAAGGCTTTTTCGCGCTCGGCCTGATCGAACTCACGTACGGCGCCGCGCAACTCGCGCATACGTACGGCTTTTTAGCGGTGTTCGCTGCGGGTGTCGCGATGCGCCGCGTCGAGCATCGCGCGAGCGGCGGTATGTCGGCCCGCAAGGTGATCGGCACCGTAGATTCCGAAGACATCGACGCGACCGCGGCGAACCCGAGCAAAGCGCACGCGTATATGACGGAGTCGGTGCTCGGCTTCACGATCGAACTCGAACGCATCGCCGAAGTCGCGGTGATGGCGATGGTCGGCAATGTGCTCGCGAATCTGCAAATGCCGCTGTTCACATGGCAAACAGTCGCGCTAACCGTCGCGCTGTTCGTGCTGGTGCGGCCGGTGTCGGTGGAATTGTCGCTACTGGGATCGAGCGCGACGCCTACGCAGCGGCGCTTGATGAGCTGGTTCGGCATACGCGGTATTGGCTCGTTTTACTACCTGGCGTACGCGCTCGAACAAGGAGCCGCGGCGGACGTCGCGCCATTGGTGCCGCTTGCATTGGCCGTTGTCGCGGCGTCGGTGGTGATCCATGGCGTCTCGGCCACGCCCTTGATGAACGGGTATCACCGGCTGCGCCGCAGCGAAAATTAGCCGCGCAAACTCGTACCCGCGAGCCTCGACATGCGTCATCGTCAATCGACCAGGCTGGCTTCCTGACAGCTCCAGGTCATGCGGTTGGCCACCAGTCACATGCACACGGCATGATTGATGCTCATATAACATCAAAGTCCTGGGTAAGGCGTCCCTACTGTCGCTGGTTCGGATCTTCCCACACGCTGGGCTCTTACCTGGGCAGCATGAATCCCGTTTGATACTGCAGGAGAACAATCATGCGCAGAAGACAGTTCATCTTGACCACCAGTGCCACGCTCGCGGCAAGCAGCCTCGGGCTCACTGGCTGTACCACCACGTCGGCGTCGAAGGCTTCAGACAATGCCGATAAACGCCAGTCTATCAACGCCGGTGTCGACGCGACGCTCGCGCGTCTTTACACCACTGTCAACGGTTCGCACGAGCTCGTTTCGAAAGCCCGCGGCGTGCTGGTGTTTCCATCCGTCATCCAGGCCGGCTTCTGGATCGGTGGCCAGTACGGAGAAGGCGCGTTGCGCGTGGGCGGCCAGACGGCCGGGTACTACAGCACGGCCGGCGGCTCCTTCGGTCTGCAGATCGGCGGGCAGTCCAAGTCGATCGTCTACCTCTTCATGACTCAGGATGCGCTCGAACGGTTCCGCAACAGCGAGGGCTGGGCAGTCGGTGCCGACGCCACCGTTGCAGCGGTGAAGGTGGGGGCGAACGGCAATATCGATACGTCGACCGCAACCGCGCCGGTGCAGGCGTTCGTGCTGACCAATGCTGGCCTGATGGCCGGGGTGTCGCTCGAAGGCACCAAGATCACGCGGCTTCGGATCTGACGGCAGGCCCGATGCCACGACAGCGGCAGCCCTTTGCCAGTTGAGCCCTCGATATCTTGACGCGAGGCACCGAACGCGTGACCTGGCGGACCGGGATGGCTGCCACCTGTGAAGGACGCGTTCTGATGGTCCAGCGACGGATCGTCGCCCTGCCCGGCACCGCTGTCCAGGACTTGCCGGCAAGTCCTGGACAGCGGTGCGTTTATGACGACGCGTATCTGAATTCGGGCAACGCCTTCAGTCGCGACTTGCCTGCCCATCGGCGATGGCAGATTTCGAGCGAACACCTTCAATCGTCCTTTCCCGATCGATCGAGACGCGTTCGCATTGCCGCGGTGATCCGCTGCCGGCACTTCGAGTAGCCGGCCCACGGGTCGCTCTTGAGCGCGTCGAGGCGCTCGTGCAGATTGCCGATGGTCCATTGATCACCGCGGGTCGTGTGCTCGACTTCATTCCACGCAAGCGGCACCGAAACGCCCAGCCCTGCCCGCGCGCGTGCCGAAAACGCCGCGATCGTGCTCGAACCGCGGTTGTTGCGCAGATAGTCGACGAAGATCTTTTTCTTGCGGTTTTGCTTGCCCATCTTTGCGCTGAAGCGTTCGGGCCGCGATCCGGCCATATGTTGGGCGATCCCCTGCGAAAACGCCTTGACTTCCTCCCAGTTCAGCGCCTTCGCAAGCGGCACCACCACGTGCAGCCCTTTGCCCCCGCTCGTCTTGCACCACGATTCGAGGCCGAGCTCGGCAAGCAGTTCGCGCGCGAGATGTGCCGCTTCGATCATCGCGTGCCAGTCCAGGACGGGGTCCGGGTCGAGATCGAACACCATCCGGTCGGGCTTTTCCAAGGCCGTCGCCACCCCGTTCCAGGTATGAAATTCGATCGCGTCCATTTGCGCAGCACTGACGAGCGCCTCTATGCTATCAATCGTCAAGAGCGGCGCATGGCCGGCGTCGAGCCCCTTGTGCTGCGTGACATGCGGCAGTGCGAGCTTGTTGCCGTGTTTCTGGAAGAACTGCTCGCCGCCGATACCGTCCGGGGCGCGCACAAGCGCAACGGGCCGATCCGCGAGATGCGGCAGCATCCGCGGCGCGATCCACTCGTAGTAGCGCACGAGGTCGAGCTTGGTCGCTCTCGTGCTCTCATCGATCATGCGGTCCGGATGCGAGATCCGCACGCCGGAGACGACCGATGCATCAAGCGCGGAGGCTTTCTTTGCGTGCTTCGTTGGTTTTGCGGAGTTCTTGCGCGGCACCTCCTGCCCGATCTCGCGGGCGGGCTTGTCGCGACGCAGACTGATGAACGACGCCTGACGCACGATGCCGTCGCTTGTCCACTGTGCAAAGTTGCATTCGGCGACGAGCTCGGGCTTCACCCAATGAACGGAGGTACGGCTACGCTCGCGCGGTACGCTCGCGAACGGCATCTGCTCGATTTCGCGTGCCGCCAACTCCTGCTTTACCATTCGCAGCGTGGCCGAATCGAAGCCGGTGCCGACACGGCCTGCGTATTGCAGCCGATGGTTCGCGTCATACACGCCGAGCAGCAGCGCGCCGAAACCAGTGCGGCTTCCGGCCGGCTCGCTGTAGCCTCCGATCACGAACTCCTGACGCCGGCGGCAGCGCAGCTTGATCCACGCCGGACTTCGCCTGGAAACGTAGTGGCTGTCGCGCCGCTTGCCAACGATGCCTTCCAGTGCCATTTCGCAGGCGCTTTGCAACAGGTCGTCGGCGCCAATTGCGAAGTCTTCGGAGAAGCGCAGCATGCCGCCGCCGGCATTTTCCAGCAGCGCACGCAGCAGCGCGCGCCGCTGCACGAGCGGCACCTCACGCAGGTCATAGCCGTTCAGGTAAGGCAGATCGAACAGGAACAGCACGATGTCCTGCGGACGATCGGTATCGAACGCATTTTGCAGAGCCTGGAAGTCCGGCACGCCGCGCTCATCGAGCACGGCTGCCTCGCCGTCGAGCCATGCCGACTCGATATCGAGTCCAGCGAGCGCCTTGCACTGCCTGTCGAATTTCGCGCTCCAGTCGAGGCCTGATCGCGTGAAGATGCACACCCGTCGTTTGGAGGCCTGCCGGTCGATTCGAGCAAGAACCCGGTAACCGTCGAACTTGATTTCATACGACCAGTCGCCGCCCTGCGGAGCAGCATCAACAAGCGTCGCGAGCTGCGGCTTGAGCGTCGCGGGGAGCCTCGCCTTCACGGCCCCTTCAATTGACGGCGACGCCGCGCTGCGCGTGGCGACGATGTCGGGATGCTCAGCGTTCGCGTCGTTCGCATGAGATGGCGACACCGGTCTGACGAGCGATTTCGCGTGACGCCTGGCAGCCTTAGTGTGAGTCTTGCCGGCGCCGTGCTTGCGCTTTGGGGCGCCCTTCCCGGGTTTGGCGGTTTTGCCCGCCTTTTTATTATCTCCATGCGAAAGCACACTGCCGGGCCGCTCGGCAAGCACATCGAACTTGTCTTCGCTGCGGGCCTCGTCGTCACGCTCCTTGATCAGCAGCCACTGCTCTTTGTCGCCGCTGCCGCGCATATGACTCTTCACCAACATCCAGCCGCCGTGCAGCTTCTCTCCGTCGAGCCGAAATTTCAGCTTGCCGGCCTCGTAGGCGTCATGCGCCGTTCGCTCGCCGACCGCAGGCTCCCAGGTGCCGCGGTCCCACACGAGCACCGTACCCGCGCCATAGTTGCCTTCCGGAATCTCGCCTTCGAACGATCCGTATTCCAGCGGATGATCTTCGACGTGGACGGCCAGGCGCTTGACCGAGGGGTCCAGGCTCGGCCCTTTCGGCACCGCCCACGACTTCAGCGTACCGTCGAGTTCAAGGCGAAAGTCGTAATGCAGACGCCGCGCATCATGTTCCTGAATGACAAAGGAAAGTGCGCGCCCGTTCGGATTGCCATTGCCTTTCACGCGAGCCGTCCCTCCTCTGTGCCGCGGCATGCCGGACGGCTCAGGACTTTCGTCGAAGCGGCGTTTGCGCCGGTATGTTTCAAGTTTCTGCGCCATGATCGGTATCCCTTGTTGCGTGCGCGCACACCATCATGCGGCGTGGTTGGAGCGACGCTCGCCGCGCGCCGCCTTGCTCCTCCTTTGCGAAGTTGGCGGTTTGTCTTGCTGTGCGTCCTCGTCGGCGGCGAGCGCCTCGCTGGAATCAACGCGGCCAGATGCTGCTTACCCTGCAGCACGACGCTCGATACCGAACTTGCCAGTGCGCTGGTTGATCTGCTTGTAGCGTTGATCTGCTTGTAGCCGATCGGGTCGATCGAGTGCTTCTCGGGCAGGTTGAAATCCGTGAAGCACGCCACGGCGACACACGTCCCGCGCGCGAAAACAAAAAACGGCTGCCCGTTGCAAGCGCGGGCAGTCGGCTGATTTTGTAACCCTTTCAATGCTTGTCGTCATAGCTGCAATCCGAAAGATCGATGTTGCGATCTTTCCGGCCTCAGGTCACCCTCATCGTCGAACGACGCCGAGCAGCAGCGTGACCAGGAAAATCACGAGAAAGATGTAGAACAGCATTTTCGCGATGGCTGCCGCGCTGGCTGCGATCCCGCCGAAGCCGAGGACCGCCGCGATGATCGCGATGATAAAGAAAATGAGCGCATATTGAAGCATCGCACTTCCCTCCTTATGGCCCGCCCGACGGGCGGATAGACGTTGTTGCCAGGCGGCTTGGCATCGCCGCTTTTTGACCTTGCGGCAGCTTCGTTCAATGCCTGGATTTGTGTCTCGATTGGTCAATGCCGATCGGATAGCGCGCGTGCTGCAGGAATTCGTCAGCAATACTCTTTGGCTGGAATCCTCGCCAGGGAGCGCGTCGGCCCTTTTTGGACAGCCGCTTCAACCGGACAGAAGCATCGCCAGCGCAGCCAGCTCCATTACAGCTGTGGCGCAATGCTCACCCAGCAGGTCGAGCAGCGTGGTCCAGGATCCGATTTCGAACGCGCGCTTGGCACGGTTGATCTCGAAGGTCACCGCCATCCGCTGCGCGTCCGGTTAAGCGACGTCCAACGGGGCCGGGTTGTCTCGCTTGTTCATTTAGCGTTCCTTGATTCGTCGCGGGTTGACCGAATACCGAATTGCCGCGCATCGCGCGTGACTGCCGCGGACGCGTCCAGGTCAGCCACGACTACGCCCTGTTGTCGCGGCAGCTTTGCCTCCCCGATCGGGTCACGGCCTGACGGCGATAACGCAAAACGCGCCCTCTGTCCCTGCCAGCTTTGCAGCAGTAAAGCCGGCGGCGATGAGCTTTTCCTTCAGTCCGCCACAGGATTGCCGCGACCAGGCCGTGAAACCAAACGTGATCCGGGCGCCAGGTTTCATCACCCGGTGCATCTCCGCGACGCCCGCGGCCGCATCCGGCCACATTTGCAATGAGTTGATCGTCAACATCCTGTCGAACGTCTGTTCCTCGAACGGAAGACAGTCCGCTGAACCGAGCCGCAGATCGACCTGCCCGCGATCGATTGCCGCTGCATTCCGTGCGGTGGCCTGCCTTAGCATTTCCGGAGACGAATCGATGCCGGCAACGTATTTCGCGGACCGGGCCAGGAGCTGAATGCCAACGCCGGGACCGAATCCGACCTCGCAGACGCGATCGGTCTCTCGCAGTTCCAGCAGGTCGATCATCCACGCCGCGTATGGCCGATTCACTTTCGCCATTATCGTGCCACCGAGCCACCCGGGCACGCCGCGCGGATGGCCGAACATCCGCGTCAGGACATCTTCGAAATTACTCATCGCCTTTCCCTCCCGAGCCAGGACGCAGCCTGCCGCGCGGCTGTGCGGTGAACCTGGGCAGCGAGGGCTCGAGCTAGGGCATACACCTTCCAGAGGACTGGCACGATTTAGATTGTCGATCTGGTGCAGGAAATATCTACAGCCCTGCCGGCAGGCTTTGCAAAGCGGCGGCCCTCCAACGCATGCAAAATCACACGCGCCATGCGGCGATCACCCCGAAGACCGCGCGGGACGTTGCAGCGCCCCGTGCGAACCGACCTACTGCCAGTTCGCACGCTGCACAGGCCGTGCCCGCTGGAACCGGGTCTCGCGGAACGTCCCACAAGGGCGCTTTCAAGCAGGACAAAGTAAGCGAGCGCGTATTACGACTGCCGACTGGATAAAACATGCGCAATGGCTCTTGCTGGCAATAATCAGAATGTCCGCGGCCGGTGGAGAGCGGCAGAAAGTAAGCGAAAACATCAGTATATCTAATGACACTGGTGTGTTTAGTGGCGTTGGCCGCGCACGCGTACGAAGGCCTTGCCAGTATGACGCCCGGCTCGGCCTATGTAGCTTTTTCACGGGAATTGAATGTTTGACAGCAAGCACGTCAACGCCGAGGTGAACCGCTTTGGCACACAGACATTCTTCGCAGATCGATGATTCGTGTCTGACCGAAAATGGTCGAATTTTTCAGCCCTATGTTGCTGCCCTGCCGATCTCAACGGGAATAAGTCCTGCTACAACCCATATTGTGCGTCTAACTGATTCGGGTCTGACGAATCACGCGCAGCAACCGCCTGTGAGAGGTATCGCGAAAGGACGATCCGCTATGAACGAGATTGATCTGAAGCGGCGTATCGAAGAAATCGAACTTGCCTTATCGACATTGTTTGAATCACCGAAAACGCCTGCCGTCAGCAGGAACGATGAGGCAACGAGCTTCTAGGAGCCTTTGGGGCGCTGTCGAAGAGAAGCTGATCCACCTGCGCGGCCAGGACTGCAGACATCGCCACGTTGACGCCACACGCGCAATTTCATGCGAATCAGGCGCTTGACCGGAACCTTAGCGAGCCCAATCAGGTGCGCAACGACAAGTTGCCTCCAGATGCGGCCGGCATTGAAGGCCCGCGTGCGCGCCTGGCGTTCGAGCACTCTCTTTCGGTCCGGCAAATGCAGTAGAGAGCAGTGTTTAAACCAGCGAAGGTCCCGGTGAGTGTTTCCGGACCAATGGCGACCAACCACCCGATACGAGCCCACATCGATGATCTGGTGTCCATCATCGGAAAGAAGGTTAAGCGCCGCGGAGATGAATGCTTCGTCCCCGTTGTGATTGAGCATCTCCATCACGAGCTTGTAGCGATTAAAGCATTCACGCGCACGGGGCACCAATTCGGCGATGAAGCTCGCAGAAGCGAAGAGACACTCGCCCCCAAACCACCGGGGGTTGTCCAGCGGCTTACCCGCGACCACCTCCAGATCGGAAATGACGCGCGCCGCGCTATATGCGAAGAACTCCTGATCGGAAATGTCGAATGCGCCTGCACCGCAGCGATAACAGCGCTGCAACACGTCCTGATCGAACGAACGCAACGCGACCATATCCGTATCAAGAAGGAGGGCCAACGCCCCCTTTGGCAAAGTGTCGCCCACCTGTTGCAAAAGATCGAGCTTGAAGTGGGCCGCGTAAAAACGTGTGGTTCGGGGCAGCGTCAATGACGGTTTCAATTCGAGCAACTTCGGACGTGCGCCCTCGTCGATGTTAGTGAGGTGACTTTCTATCTGCTCCCGGGCATTCGTGGCGATAGTGAGCGCCGGAATTCCGGCGGCGAGCAGGCTCCTGTTTAGCGTTATCGCCTGGTCGACATAGCCTAAGGGGTCGACACTCGTGCAATTCGGGCTCCCATTTCCTTGCGGGTCGATATAAACAAGTGCGCAGGGCATGACACCCACATGGTCCGGGTCTCTTGCGCGCGCCGAACGACCTTCGACAAGGCCGATGCGTTTATCGAACAGTTTTGCCCATTCATAGCGTCTTGCGTCAGCCATCGAGCCCCCCGTTGTTCCGCCTTTTCGACCACGCATGCCGCGCGATTTCTCATAAGCGGCGGCACGGTCGATACACTCACAAGCTTCGTCCAGTTGCATCGGGAACTGCAACGCAAAAACGTAGCATCTTGCGGACGTAGTATCCGCTGACCGCCCCCGAAGTCAGCCTTACCGGCCACGTCCGCTGTCCGGTCATATTTATACGTAACCGGACTCGCATGCCAAAACCAGCTTCTGAACGTGGTCCGCACCATCAACAGATTCTGCGCAACCGACATTAATGATTGTCCGGACGGTTTTCGCGTTCAGTGCCGCCACGTGCTTCTCCACTGCGTGGTTCGCCGCCGCGCTGCGCGGGCAGAGGGCTGCCACCATGCATCTGCGGTACGTCCATCGCATGAGCAGGGCTTGTGCCCGGCCCTGGCTGAACACCGGGCTGCGACTGCGGCCGGGCTTGAGGCTGAACCTGCTGCTGAGGACCTCCGCGCGGCGGTGGCTGCTCCGGCGAATGAGCAAAGCCGGGATGAGGCGCGCCGCCGCGCTCCGGAGCAGTTTCCGGAGCATGACCATGCGCAGGCTCATGACCGGGCGGCGGTCCCGGCGGTCGTCCAACCTCACCGCGAGGCGCCGGAGGGCCTCCACGCGCGGGTGGAGGGTGACTGGCCCAGCGCGCCGCATCGTGGTACCACGGACGGTCACGGTAGTGATGGCCCCAATAGGAATCGATCGAAAACACGACGACAGGCAGCCCGATCTGTACGCCGTAAGTCATGACCGGAACATTCGCGCCCTGGTACGGATAGCTGAGACTCCCGCCGTAGACCCATCCGCGCAGGTCGGGCGCTGCGACGTCGCACCAGCTGTAACCCTCGACGCAGCCCATCACCGTGAGGGGCACGCCTTCTGGCACCTCGGCTATTACCGGGTAATCCGGTGCGGGACCGGCGTAGATGTCCACGGGCGCATTCGTGTACGCCTGGACCTGCGCGAAAGCCGCGCCGCAGAGCGCTACCAGACAGATACCTGGGATAGCTCGAATGACAAAGTGCTTTTGCATGATTTCTCCCAAACGGAACGCTGTTTATCGGACTTTGCCGTCCGGGCTCTGCAGAAATGACGTGAATGGGCGGCATGCCGGAAAGCCGGCGACGCCCGCGACATTATTGTGTTGGCATCCTGAATATGTTCGGGCGCGGCAACGTGCTTCCGGACAGGCGCATCAGGCGTATCTTTCTCAGGGAGATTCAGATGATGTAGGCGCCTGCGCTGACTCGCCCTCTTGCCCTGCGACGCTGTGCTTTCGATTTCGCAGGCATTTGATCCTCCACTGCGGGCTAAACGATCAGCTATCGACCCGCTGACAGGTCTGCCGCGGATAGCCGACTGGCGATGACCCGACGAAAAAATGACGGCATCGTGTGGTGCGCTTCCGGCTCCGATCACCACGAGTGCGCAACTTGTGTACCCGAGGCTTGATTATTTCTATCGGCTATTGGAATGACCTATGCTTGTTTTTTGGGGCAACAAGCTGGCACGACCGACACCGTTGAGCGATTCACATTGATGCTGGCGGCCACATGTCATCCCGGGTCCGGTACACCCGATAACGTTACCGATGCCGGCACGCTCGGGGCCTTCGCATCTGTTAGCCCAGTCGCAGCGCCCGCAGCGGTAGCATGTCGGATGCCGCCACAGGAGACGCGATGAAGCGCCGTCATTTGCTGAAGTCATCGGCTTTCTTCACGGTCGCCGCCGCAACCGGCACGCTCTTGACGTGCCGATCCGCGCTGCCTGCGAACGCGTCCTCGCCCAAGGGCAGGTATCTGTTCCCGCAGGGCGTCGCGAGCGGCGACCCCCGGGATACGTCGGTCGTCTTCTGGACACGCTGCATCGCCGCGAAGGGCAGCGCGAAAAGAATATCGGTGCGGCTCGAGATGGCCACGCAGCCGGATTTCTCAACCACCGTCGCAAGCGTGCAGCTGCGCGCGTTGGACAGCTTCGACTTCACGGTGCGGGCAAAAGTCACGGGCTTGCTGCCAAAGACACGGTACTACTACCGATTCGTCGCCGGCCGGGACGTCAGCAGCACCGGTGCGACCCTCACTGCGCCCAGCCCGACCGAAGCGAATACCCGGGTACGGTTCGCATGGTTCACCTGCCAGGACTGGAGCGTCAATCACTGGCAAGCCATGGTCCTGATGGCGGCCGAGACCGATCTCGATTTCGTCGTACACGTCGGTGACTATATCTATGAGACTGTCGGCGCCCCGACGCACGACGCGGCAGAAGCGTCGCATCCACCGCTGAAATTACCCGACGGTCAACCGCTGCCGGGCGGAGGCTTTTACGCGGACACGCTCGACGACTACCGCACGCTCTATCGAACCTACCATACCGACCCGCGGCTGCAGGCCGTGCATCGCCAGTTCCCGATGATCGCGATCTGGGATGATCACGAATTCTCGGACGATTGCTGGCAGGATCATCAGGCGTACACGAACGAAGCAAAACAGGAAACGCAACGTCGGCGCCACGCCAGCCAGGCCTGGGCCGAATACATGCCGGTCGACTGGAGCGATGTCGCGTTCACGCCCGGGAATGAATCGTACGAAAACATCCGTATCTATCGCACGTTCACGTTCGGCTCGCTGATGGAACTGGTGATGACCGACGAACGGCTCTATCGCGACGGGCCCGTCGTCAGCGCGCGGGCGATCGCCGAAGCGCGCGGACACGACCCGGTGCGGGGCGACGACGCGGCCGGTTCGCGATACTTCGTCAGGCAGGACGTGCTGGAGCGCTCCGAAGCGCTCGATGCCGGCCAACTCGGCCGCATGCCGTCGATGCTCGGCACGACGCAAACGCAATGGTGGAAAGACACACTGAGGGCGTCCCGTGCGATGTGGAAGGTGTGGGGCAACGAGGTCATGCTGAATCGTCTGTGGGCGACCTTTCCGGCACCGGACGCGAAACAGAAAGAGCGGTTCGTCATCAACTGCGATTCGTGGGACGGCTATCCGGCCCACAAACGTGACCTGCTCACGTGGCTGCGGCAGGAGTCGTCCACAACGTCGTCGCGATCACCGGCGATCTGCATGCATTTCAGTGCGGCGTGGTGCGCGATGTGCCGGACCCCGCAACCGGCACGCCGGTGATCGTCGATTTCGTGTGCGCGGGTATCAGCAGCACGTCTTTCTATACCTACGCGAAGGCTGCGTGGAGTGGGACGCCGTTTGCGCCGCTTGTCGCCACGCCTGCCGCCTTTAATGCTTTCCTGAAGACGAACAACCCGGATCTTCGTTATGCCGATCACGACGCGCAAGGCTACGCGTCGGCCACGGTCACTCGGGAGGGCTTCTCGGTGGTGTTCAGCAAGGTCAAACGCGTGAACAGCGACGGGACGGCGCCGGCCGATCCGCTCGCCGGGCGCATTCTGCTCACCGTGCCGTGGGATTCGACCGACGTGCGGGTCGGATAGCCGCGGGCGTGACAGGGGGAACCCCATCCGTGATCACGACGATTCCGGAAGAATCAGGATGTCGGCCCGGCCATTTCGTTGCGCCACGGGTCATGGGGCACCTGTCATCGGAGGCGCGCGACCGCAAGGTCGCGTTCCGGACTGGACAGCGGGCAATATGAACGCAACAAACAGCTAATGGCCGATTCTCAAGCGGAATACGCCACGACTTCTGTATCTGCCATTGATTCAAGCCCCGCACGACTGGTTGAACATAGCGCCCGTGGCTGTATGGATTTTGCGGAGTTCATGTTCGTATTTCATGCTCACCAGTTTCATTTCTTCCTCGAGCGCAGGCGCCGACTGATTCATCATCGATAGCGCCAGGGTCGTCCGACCGCAATTTGTGCCCATGTCGATTCCTGTGCGGGTGTCAATCACTTATCGCGCGCGCCCGGTCATTTCGATTTTTCCCCGTCGCCCGGCAGCAGTCCGAGAAAGGTCCACAACCTCTGCCCATCGGCATCCCCTGAAGTCAGTTCCCGTAACAACACCGGTAACGGCTTGCGCCCCCACTCCAGCGCTCGCTGGATCAGGTACGGCACGGGGCTATGCGGTTCGTAGCGCGCGAGGTATTCCGCGATCACCCCCAATTGCCGGTACGCATCCTCCCTGCTGTGTGGCGCCCCTGAGGCTGCCGGCACTGGTGCTTGCGCGGGCGCCCCGGCCACTGCGGCAGCATCGCCTGCCGGCAAGGCGGGCGGCGGATCGGAATTCGGATGCATAGCCAGACACTCCGTCAACACAAGTCCTGCATGGGTCATCGTTTCCATCAGCAACGCGAAGCTGGGCGCCTCGCTGCCCAGGCGCGGCGTACACCACGCGTCCAGTTGCTCGATCAGCGGACGCGCCGTAGCAAGCGCGTCACGCTCGAGCCGCAGGAATGCGGGCGAAGCCGCGCCGGCCGCTTCCTTTAGCCCAGCCGCCGTACGCGCCGCCGCTTCCCGCCTGGCAGCCGGCACGTCTTGCCGCGCCGTGGCCGCGAGCGTCGCACGCTGTGCGCTTTGCCATTGCGCGAGCGTTCCGCGCAAACCGTCGCGTCCTTCGAAGAGTTCGATCTGCGCCGACAGCAGATCCGCATACGCACCGGCGAGCCAGCCAAGCGGCGCCGCCCGAAAACCCAGATCGCCGTCTCGCGGCAACGGATGCAGGTCGTCCCAGTAACGCTCGCACAAGCCCACCATCAGTTGCATACATTGGGGCAATGCAGGCACCCCGTAACGGTTCAGCCACGCCTCGCCGAGCCACGCAGCGATCGTCAGATCCTTGCTGCGGTTCGACAGCGCACGGCGGCACCCCGCCTCCACCGCCGGCCAGTCGGCAACCTTCAGGGTGGTCTGCCAGATGCCGGCCGGCACACTCGGATCGTCCGCACGGCGCGCCGTACGAATTGCGTCGTACTCCGGATCGTGGATCAGCGACACGCCACATGGCTGGTCGCCAGGCAGCGGCTGCAGCAGCGTGTCTATTTCGAGTTCAGGCATCATCCGTGATCCGCCTGCGCATTGCCATCCGTTGGATAAATCACCGTCGTGGTCACGCCTCTGCCGTCAAAGCCGGGCGCCGCGAACGGCAGATCCGGAATCGCCTGCGGCGTCTTCGCCGCGCCCCCGAAGCCCACGCGCAGATACATCCTCGCGGTCTGGATCATGCCGTTACGATCGCGCACGGGCACCGTGAACAACAGCCGTGGCGGCAGGCCTGCGCTCGTGAGACCGGCGTCCTCCGGCATCAGATGCAAACGCACGAGCCGCAGCAAAGCCCACGTGTCGGAGGCGCTCCAGGTCGCTGACCCGTGCTCGCCCGACAGCGTCGGTTGCGCGGTGTCGAACATCGGTTGCCACCGCGCATCCTTCGCCCAGCGCAGGCTGAGCGAGACCGGCTGCCCCGGCCTCCAGCGCGCCGCCGGCTCGCCGGAGGCGGGATAAGTGAGCGTATCGCCGCCGCTCGCGAGCTTCCATTCGATGACCTGGTCGGCCCCCACCTCGTCGGCGCGATCGACACGCCATTCGACGTTCAGCTCCACGCCTTGCAACGTGCCGTCGGCGCCACGTGCGAGCAAGGTGTCGAGCCAGGGCTTGGCGCGCGCCAGTTGAGCGACGAAAGCCTCGGCGCCGTCCGCGCGCCCTCGCCCGGCCGCGGCCTCCGCCGCGAGTCCCGCCTGCGCCTGTGGCAACTGGTTGTCGAGCAGCGCGACGAACGCCGCGGTCTGCCGCAGGTCGGCGCCCGGCGCGCTGGCGTCGGACGCAAAGGGAAAACGCCCAGCCAGATAGCGCGCGAAAAAGCTGCGGATCTGCTCGTATGCCCGCATGCCGGTGTCCATCTGCAATCTGAAGCACTGCTCACGGGCTGACGATACGAGACGCGCGCCGGCGCTCGCGACAATATCGCCGGCCGGCGGCACGCTGACCTGCTCGAGCGACGCGCTGCAATTGCCGAGGTCCAGCTTGTCAAGTGGGTCGGCGATGATCGTCTGCACAGCGATCATTGCGCTCGCCGGGCTCTTCGCCCGGTACTGCGCGAGGTCGGCTGACAAGGCCTTCCAGCGGCTCACCAGCCGGGCATCGGCCGGTTCGAGCGGCGGTTTCTGCGCGTTCAGCCAGTCGAGCGCGCCGGCGGGGCCGTCCGCCAGCTCGGCAATCGCCGCTGCCTGGGCCGCGAGATAAGCTTGCAGCGCTTGCCGCGAGGGGGCGCCAAACGCACGCATCGAACCTCCCGGGTGACCGTCCCAACCCGAAAAATCCCCCCGCACCGGGCGAAACGGCGCCAGTTCCTGCAACTGCGCATCGGCCGCCCGCAGCACGACCAGCGCAGCGTCGCTCACGCGCAGTGCGACGCTCGTCGCGAGATCGTCGCGACCTAACGAATCGAAGGCGGCGATCAGATCCAGCGCGCTTTTATGCAGCGCGTCGAATTGGGTCGCCGCGGCCGCGACCGAGCTGCCGGCTTGCTGCGCCGCCAGTTGCGCGGGCGTCGACAGCGCGGCGAGCATGCTCCTCACCGCATCGTTGCCGGCGGCCGCCAGCAGTGCGGCGCGATACGCGTCAGGCGCTTGCGCGAGCGGCCCCGCAACGTATTGCCGGTAGGCAGGCAAGACCGCGAGCGCGCGTTGCACGGTGCCGACATCGACGCTGCGGATCACCGTGTCGGTGTTTCCATCTGTGGCTGCAAACGGCTGGGTCAGCAGCGTGCGCAAGGCCTCGAGCAATGGCCGCAGGTCGGCGGACAGTTGCAGCCCGCTGGCAGGCGTGGCGCTCAGCACGCCCGGCAGATTGCCGTTTGCCAGCCAGCGCGCGGCGAACGCGGCCTGGGCCTCCTGCTCGTGCGCGAGCACCGCCTGCACCGGCGCCGCGCCGATCAGTTGCAGACGCCGCGCGGTATCGAATGTAGCCGTCAAACCCGGCACCAGCTCCTTGCCGCGCGCGCTCGCCCAACCGTGATCCGCCAAGTCGACCTGCACCGCTAAAGCATCGATACCGTTGGCAAGCGCGGACAGTGCCGCGTCCGCGGGCGCGGCGCCCGGCGCGCGCAATTGCGTCAGCGACGTCTGGACCTGGGCCGCGTTTGCCGTCAGCGCGGAGTCCGCATAAACCTCGTCGAACCACGTATCGAACGACTGCTCAAAGCACACGCTCATGCGTTGCCGCGCACTCGCGGCCTGCGCGCCGTCGAGCGGCAGCGTGCCGCCATCGACGGCGGTTGCGCGCAGCGCTGCGTCGAGTTGTGTGCGATCCGCGACATGGTCCGGCGCGAGCTGCACGCCGGCGGCTTCGCGCATCAGTTGGGTAAGCATGGCGAGATTGCCGCTGCCGGCCTGCACCAGTTCGTTGTACTGTCCAATCCAGTGCTCGGTTTGCGCAGTGTCGTTGACGAGTTGCGTCCCGGCGGCGAACGCCGGCAAGTCTTGCGGTCGCGTGGCCGCCTGCTGCGCCGCATCCGTCTCGGCGGCCGGGCCCGACCCGCACGAGGATTGCGTGAGCCGCGTCACCAGCCGGTCATGCAGCGGTTCGAAGACGAGTCCGCGTAAAACGTGCCGCTGCGCGTCGGCGAGCTGACCTTCCAGGAACAGGTACGAAAGCGGCATGAATGGCGAGCTCAGTTGCCAGCGTGGCACCTTGAACAACGCGTCCCTGGCGCTGTGCAGCGCGCTCGCGGCGGCCGCCTCGCCGCGATCCGATTCGCGATAGGTGGTTCGCGCAAGCGTGAGCGAATCGTACACGGCGCTCAGGGCGCGCGCGTCGCTACGCAGATGCCACCACGAGAGCGCCATCCCCGCACACCAGCATACGGCCAGTGCCGCGGCGCACACGGTCGCCACGCGGTGCCAACGGGTACGCAGGGCCAGCACGCGCGGCATCGGCAGCGCGAGCCCCTGGCCGCTCAGCAGCACGTCGTGCCAGAGCCGCCCGGCGAAAATCGGCGCGCTGGCGCGCAAGGCCGGCGCGGCGGCCGTTTCTTGCGCAGGCAGCCGCTCGGGCACGTCTCCGATACAGTAGACGCCGCGCAACAGCGGCGCCGTGCCGTCCGCCGCGCCGCGCAGCACCAGATCCACGCGTTCGCGTAACGGCATGCGCAACCGGTCGAGGCGCTGGGGCAACAGAAACAGCGCGTCTCCAACGCCGCCGTTCAGCGTGCCGAGTTCGACGATGGCTTCCGTCAGCGCCGCACGCATCGAAGCGAACGCTTCGTCAAGCCACACTTCTTCATAAGCGCGCCGCGGCGCATAGGGCGACGCCCAACCCAGTGTGACGCCGCTCGCCGCGCCTTGCAGGCCGTCCGCGAGATCGTCGAAACCCGGTAGCGCATCGCAATCGCTGATGACGATATAAAGCGGCAGCATCAGGCCGAATTGCCGCTGCAACGCGATGACTTTGCGCGACGACTCTAGCGCCGCCGCGCTCATCTCGCGCGGCTCGCCATCCTCCGTGACCAGCGTGTCGGCCGCGATGACCCACACGATCGCATCGAGCGGACGCCCGGCCCGGTTGCGCAGCAAGGCGCGCAGCAGGCGGCGCCACGCGCCCAGCCGGCGATCCGCCGCGGGTACGGCGAGCACGTCGTGCGGCTCGGCGATCAGCAGCCCTTCTGCGTCGTTCCAGACGCGCCCAAACCACGCCGCCTCGCCCACGGGCGTCAAGCGCCAACCGCGGCAGAGCGCATCGATGGCGGCCGGCGCGCCGGTCGCGAGAATGCGCGGGACCGAATAGGGATCGCGAACGCTCATGCGCGCGTGAGCCGCGCGCACTGTTGCTGCGAAACTGCGCAACGGCCGCTCGTCCTGGCGCGCACGCCACAGGCGCAGCGCGACGGCAATCACGAGCCCTAGCAGCAGCAGCGCGATGAGGCCCAGCAGGATCGTGATCAACGTCACGGCCGGCTCCCCCCCGTATTCGCGGCGGTGCGCAAGATACCGGCAGTCGTATCCACCGCTGGCACCGCTGGCACCGCCGGCAGCGTATTGCCTTGCGGCAGCGCCGAGGCGCCTGTCACACCTGGCTGCGCGCGCGGTTTGACCGGCACCCGCACGACCGCACCGGAAACACTCCTGCTGTTCGCGGGGGCGGGCATCGCGTCAGCCAGCGCGATGGCCTGAAACTGCGCCACCGACGGTTGCACACCGACCGTCGCGACGGACCATAGCAGATGCGACAGGCCGAGCAGCACACACACACCGATGCCGAGCAGCACGGCGAAACGCGCATGGTCCGGAAACATTTTGGTTAGCGAAACAGTGCGGCGCGGTGCGAGCGCCACGCGTTCAAACGGCGCAGCCAGATGGGCCGGTTCCGCATCGCGTAGCATGGCGAACGCAAACAGCGCATGGCGCAGCTGGTCGTGCCGCAGCGCGCCCGCCTCGCCACGCAGCCGGCCCCTGAAGCCAAGGATCAAACACGCCAGGTAGACATTGGCCAGATCGCGTTGCGACGCGTCGCGCTGCGTAAGCAGCGCTTCGATCGCATCGGGCAATCGTTCGCCCGCCGCGCGCGTGCCGAACACCCGTACTTCGAGCGGTTTTGCCTCCCATGCAGCGTGGCCCGGCCAGTCGGAGAACAGCAGCAGTTCGTCGAGCAGCGCGACGAACGCATACTGCGCCGCTGCAATATCGGCCTCGCCGGCGGCGCCCGTCCACGCCATCGCTTCGCGCGCCAACCGGCGAGTCACCGAAGCCAGTTGCCCCGCCACCTTATCGGCCACGTTCTCGGCTTGCGCAAGCACCTCGAGCGGGGCTTCGGCAGCGCGGCTCAGCGCGTCGCGCGTTTGCATCGCGCGCCGGAACGCGTCAACGAACGCGCGCGTGAGCGGTGCGCGTTCGTCGCCGGAGAAGGTCGCGTAGTCACTCATTGGCGCCGCGCCCCGCTTTGCCGGATGGATCGTTCGCCTCGCCGGCCGGTGTGAAGAGCTGCACCGCCCACGGCGCGGCGCCGCGCACACCCGCACCGACGTCGATATGCAGCGGCTGCGCCGCATCGAACCAGGTATTGTCGAGCGCGATCACAAACATCGCGGTATCGTCGCCGGCGCTGTACGCGGCCCGCTCGTCGCGCGACAGCCGCCGCCGCGCAAGCCCGCGCATCCGTTGCCGCGACAGCGTCGGCAAATGCGCGCGTGAAGCAATCGCCGTTTGCTCCAGCCAGGCACTTGCGTCGTGCTCGGTGGCATCGCCCGGCATGCGCAGACCGATCACCAGTTCGCCGGGTGCGGCCGCGCCTGCATCCGCCGGCGGATCGATCCAGAACCCGCCCGCTTCGGCGGTGAACTGGCGCACCCGATAGCCCTGGCGCACCGTCGAAAGCCCCGCGTCGATCCACTCGAGCAGCGGGTCAAACGACGCCAGCAACTCCGCATAGTCGAATGGTGCGAAAGTGGGCACGCCACGGGTCGGCCGCAGGCTCGCGAGGCCTCCCGCCATGCCGGCGAGGATGCGGTAAAGATCGAGGGGATGAACCGCGCGCGAATGCAGCGCGGCCTCGATTTCCGGCAAGCGCATCCACAATGCCGCCAGTTGCCGCTCGATCTGCCCGGCGTCGTCGCGCTCGCCGGCGCGGCGCGCCGTATCGAGGCGGCCGGAGAGGAATACGCACTTCTCCCGGGCGCGCATCGCGATGCGCATGATACGCTGACCCAGCGGCGATTCCGGCCCGACGAACGGACAAGGCGGCACGTACTCGGTGAGCGCGACGCCACCGCCCTGCTGCCTCAGCTGCATCAACGGCAACCGTTCGTATTCCTGATTGCCAAGATCGGTCATCAGGTGCAGCCTCGGCCGCCATGTCGTGATCGCGGCCGGTTCGGTGCCGGTCGTGAGATCGGGCACACCCTGACTTTGATGTTGCTGGTAGCGGGCGCCGCGCTGATCGATCTGGCCGCCTCGGTAGAGCGGCGGCACAGCCAGATACACGGTGACGATCTGTTCCGGTGAGCTGAACGCCTGGCGCACGTCGATCTGCAGCACGGGATCGTCGGCCGCGTGGCGGATCGTCAGGCCGTCAGGCAGGATCGCATCGAGCCGGGTGATGCGCACAAGCCCTTCGGCGAGCCCCGCTTCTTCCTGCTCGAGCGTCAGCACGCCCCAGTAGTGCGGCCGCGCTGCGCCGGCCAGCAGCGCCGCGTGTCCGGCCGCGTGCAAGGCCTGGGTCTGAAAATGCTGCGGCAGCAACGGCATGCCTTCGAACCAGCAAATCGTATCGGGAAACAGATTGCGCATGATAGTAGGCCACTAGCCCTTTTGTTGCCGCATGCCGGAACGGCGCGGATCCGCGCGGACGCCGCCGCTTGCCCGCTGTCGGGGCGCCGTCGCATCGCGGCCATCAAGGTCGTCGAAGTTCATGGTTCGCTCTAGCGGGCGATCAACTGAAGATCCTGGTCGCCCAGTTCGAGCAGTGGCTTCGACGGACCGCCGTCGAGCCGCAAGCGGTGGGCGCCGGCCGTCTGGTAGGCGGCGAACACCAGTACGCCGGCCGCGCGCTGCCCCTCGAAGGCAAACGTGGAGTCGGAAATCTGCTGGCCAGGAACGAGCTCGTAGGAGACGACGCTCAGATCTTTCGGATAGTCGCGCCGCAACTGCTCGCGCTGCGCAAACCATTTGGCGGACGGCAAACCGAGCAGCATATCGAGCAATTGAGGATTGCGTACCAATACGGTGTCGACCGCAATCGGCGTATCGAGGTTCGCCTGCGCCGCCACCTCGATCGCCAGCGATTCGACCTTGACGCGCGGCAGCGACGCTGAGCAACCCGCGACGCACAGCATGGCCACGAGCGCCATTGACCACCGCCGAGGCGATCGGCTGCGCCGGTCAGCAGTGAGTCGCGAAGCATTGTTCACGTCGATATCCCCTTTCACTTCCTGCCGGTCTGCGCCGGCCGGCACCGCCGCCATGATTCGCATGGACTCCTGGTGCAGCCGTCCTCGTATGTTTTGTCGTGTGCCGGGCATCTCCCAGTTTCCCCGCACGCCCTCGCGCATCACGCCCTGCGGCGAGCGTAGTCTACAAGTATCGCTTTGTACACCGCAATTGCCGCTTCGTTGGGTCGTGACTCTGCCATGAAATTGTCACTACGGGTGAGTTCTGCTCCCGCGCGAGGCTTCGACGCAAAACGTTAAATTTTTGTTTGAATTTCGCTGCAGACTATCGTAGAGTATTTTTGTCTGAGCAAACTGTCGCGAGCGGAATTTCTTTCGGATTCCTGTCGGCGTAGCTTTCCGGGGTTGGGTGCGCCATGCGCTGTCGAAGGGTTGATGACCGTTCGATAGTGTCTTGCGCACTATCTTCTGTTGCAGTCACGCAGTGCGGCGCGATCACGATTTCGATTGCCCGAGTGCTTGCGCTCGTCTTCGCACAGGCCCTCACGCAGCTTGATATCGGAAGCGGGATTTGTCGCGCTAGAAAGAAAAAAGCGGAGCATGCTCCGCGCTATTAGCGTTACAAGAACCAAAACCGAGAGGTGACCATGGCCGACAGTACCCAGCACTGGTTCGAAAGGAACCGCCCACCGCGTGTCCAGATTACGTACGACGTCGAAACCGGCAACGCAATCGAGAAAAAAGAGCTGCCGCTGGTCGTCGGCATCCTCGCCGATCTTTCGGGTCAGCCCGAAGCGCCGCTAGCCAAGCTGTCGGAACGCCGCTTCGTCGACATCGATCGAGACAATTTCAACGACGTGATGAGCTCAATCGGGCCGCGCGTCGCCCTGCAGGTCGACAATACGCTGGCTGGCGACGGCAGCAAACTGAACCTCGCGCTCAAGTTCCAGCATATCGACGACTTCGATCCGGTGCAGATCGTTCAGCAGATCGCGCCGCTCAAGCAACTCTACGATGCGCGGCTGCGCCTGCGCGACCTGCTCACCAAGCTCGACGGCAACGACGAGCTCGACAAGCTGCTGCAGGACGTGGTGCACAACACGCAGGGGCTGACCGAAATCAAGTCCGCTCATCCGCACGACGGCGTCGTCGCGCAACTGCCCGCGCCGGCGGATGCGACTGATCCCACCGGCGACGCGCCCACAAGCGCCTGAGCCCAGCCCGCCCCAAGGAGACGCTGATGTCGGATACTCAAGCCGCGGCTGCGCCCGCGCAAACCGAAACGCTTACGCTGCTCGACCGGATCGTTCACGACGGCCGCATGGCCCACGACGACGAGCAGCAGCAGCACGCCCGCGAACTGCTCGCCGAGTTCGCGCTGCAGGTGCTCGACAAGAACATGACGGTCAGCCGAGATACCGTCGCGATGATCAACGATCACATCCGCAAGATCGACGAGCTGATCAGCGAGCAGCTCAATCAGGTTCTGCACGACGCGGATATGCAGGCGCTCGAAGCGTCGTGGCGCGGTATCCATTACCTCGTGAAGAACAGCGAGACCGGCACGCGCCTGAAGCTGCGCTTGCTGAACGTATCGAAGAAGGACCTGCAGAACGACCTTGAAAAGGCCATCGACGTCGACACCAGCGCGCTCTTCAAGAAGGTCTACGAAGAGGAATACGGCACCTTTGGCGGCCACCCCTTCAGCGTGCTGATCGGCGACTACTATTTCAGCCGCCAGACACCCGACATCAGCCTGCTCGAGAAGATCGCCTCGGTCGCGGCCGCGGCCCACGCACCCTTCATCTCGGCTGCGCATCCGCAGCTGTTCGACATGGGCAGCTTCACCGAACTCAGCGTGCCGCGCGATCTGTCGAAGGTGTTCGAGACGATCGACATGCACCGCTGGCGTGAATTCCGCAGGAGCGAAGACTCGCGCTACGTGGCGCTGGTCCTGCCGCACGTGCTGATGCGCCGTCCGTATCATCCGGACAGCAATCCGGTGGAAGGCATGAGTTTTGTCGAAGACGTCGACGGCACCCAGCATTCAAAGTACCTGTGGGGCAACGCGGCCTATGCATTGGGGCAGCGCATCGCCAACGCCTTCGCGCAATACAGCTGGTGCGCCGCGATCCGCGGCGTGGAAGGCGGCGGCGCGGTCGAGAAACTGCCGGACCATATCTTCCAGACGGCCTCCGGCGACAAGGCGATGAAATGCCCGACCGAGATCGCGATTACGGACCGGCGCGAAAAGGAGCTGGATTCGCTCGGCTTCATCGCGCTGTGCCACAAGAAGAGCGAGGGACTGGCGGTGTTCTTCGGCGGCCAGACCGCCAACAGGCCCGCGGCCTACAACACCAATGAAGCTACCGCTAACGCGCGCATTTCGGCCATGCTGCCCTATGTGCTCGCCGCGTCGCGTTTCGCGCATTACATCAAGGTGATCATGCGCGACAAGGTGGGCAGCTTCATGACGCGCGACAACGTGCGTTCCTACCTGAACACCTGGATCGCCGACTACGTGCTGCTCAACGACAATGCGCCGCAGGAAATCAAGGCGCAGTATCCGCTGCGCGAGGCGCGCGTCGACGTGACGGAGGTCGCCGGCAAGCCCGGCGCATACAAGGCGACGGTGTTCCTGCGGCCGCACTTCCAGCTCGAGGAGCTAACCGCTTCGATCAGACTGGTCGCATCGCTGCCGCCGCCTGCCGCGGCCTGATTCTCTCCGGCCCTGCGGCACCCCTCTGCCATCCGCGCGGCGCGGCCATCCCGGCACGCGCCGCTTCTACACGTTTCAGGAGCGCTCAGTCATGGATTCGATCATTCTCGATCTCGGCGACGACATCAAAGGCGAATGCACCATTGAAGGCTATACCGACAAGATCGAAGTGATGTCATACAGTCACAACGTGGCGATGCAGGTCACCAACGACGTCAGCAACTCGGAGCGCACCTCGGGCAAGCCGCATATCGGCGAGTTCACCGTCACGAAGTACGTCGACGTCGCTACGCCGACGCTGAACGAATACTGCTGCGGCGGCAAGGCGTTGGCGACCGCGACGGTGATCGTCGGCCGCAATGCCGCTGAAAGCGACGGCAAGATCATGCCGTTCATCACCTACACGCTCAACAACGTCGTGCTGAGCAACGTCAGCGTGTCGGGCGGCGCCGGCGGCAAACCGGTCGAAACGCTGTCGCTGAACTTCACGAAGATCAAGTGGGAACTGACAGCGCAGAAGGACGACGGCTCGAAGGAAGGCACCGCCGCCTCGACCTGGGATCTCGCCGCCAACAAGCTTGTCAAGGGAAGCTAGGCCTCTGACGCATCGACCCGCCTACCGCCCGCCCCTGCCGCCTGCGAGGCATCATGCCGCCCGCTGACGCCCCCGCCGCGCCGACGCCGCTCTTTGAGCGGCTCGAGGACGACGCCCCGTTCGCGCCCGCCGAAACGCCCGCGCGACGCACGCTCACGCCCGCCGGGCTGCGCGCTTCGGTGCGCGCCGAACTGATACGGCTGCTCAACACACGGCGCGGGCGCACGGATGCACGCCGGCCGCTCGATGTGCTCGATTACGGCCTGCCGGACTGGAGCGCAAGCGACGCCGCGCGCGCCGCGGACCGCAGCGGGCTCGAGCGCGCGGTCGTCGAGGCAATCGTGGCATTCGAACCGCGCCTCAAGCAACCACGCGCCCAGCTCGAACCGGAGCCGGACGCGCCCTGGCGGCTGCGGCTGCGCATCATGGGAACCCTTGACGCCGGCGCCGGCCCCTGGCCGGTCGCCTTCGTCGCACAACTCGCCGACGGCCAGCCGGTCGGAGTGGTCGATGAACGAATCGCTTGACGATCTGCTGCTCGATTACTATCAGCGCGAACTGACCTACTTGCGGCGCGCGAGTGAGAGCTTCGCGCAACGCTATCCGAAAATTGCCCGCCGCCTTGAACTAGGGCCAGGCGAAAGCGCCGATCCGCATGTCGAACGCCTGATCGAAAGTTTTGCTGTCCTGACTGCGCGCATCCAGCGCACCCTTGACGACGAATACTCGGAGCTGACCGACGGTCTGCTCGAGCAGTTCTACCCATATGCAGCACGGCCGTTGCCATCGATGACGATCGTGCAGCTCGAAGCGGACCCGACGCAAGGCAGCGTCGCCGCGGGTTACGCGGTGCCACGCAATACGCCGCTGGTTCACGTGACGCCCGACGGCACAGCGGTGCGCTGGCGCACCTCGGCTGACGTGACGCTCTGGCCGATCGCGCTCGAAGCGGCCCAGATGCTCAACGCCGAAGAAGCGCAGACAGCCACCGCCGACCCGAGCCTGCAAGCGGCGCTTCGCCTATCGCTGCGCTGCACCGGTCTGCATCGGTTCGGCGGGTTGCCGGTCAAGCGCTTGCGGGTGCGGCTCGCGGGCTCGCCCGTCAGCGCCGCGACCCTTTACGATCTGCTGTGCGCACATGGCGCGAGCGTCTACCTCCAGACGCCCGGCGCCCCTGCGCAAGCGCTCGCCGGCAAGCCCGAACCCGTTGGCTTCGGCGACGACGAAGCGCTGCTGCCGCTCGAGGATGGCATGCACCCGGCGTGTCGCTTGCTGGTCGAGTATTTCGCCTTCCCCGAGAAGTTTGCGTTCTTCGATCTGCCGTTCGAACCGCCCGCGGACGCCGGCGACCGCCTCGACCTGTTGATTGGACTCGGCGCGGCGCCGAGCGGGCGTCTCACGCTCCACGCGCATGATTTCGCGCTCGGTTGCACGCCGGCGTTGAATCTGTTCGCGCGCACCTCGGAACCCTTGCGCCCCGACGGCACCCAGCGCGAGCTGCGCGTGAGCCCCGACGCGCACCGCGAAGCCAGCACCGAAATCTATGCGGTGCGCAAGGTGCGCTCGGTGAGCGGCCGCGAGGTCGTCGAAGTGCCGCCCTACTACGGCGTGCAGCACGGCAGCGGCTCGACGCTCTACTGGCATGCCCGGCGCGTGACGGGCATGCATCCGTCGCGGCCCGGCAGCGACATGATGCTGACCTTCGTCGATGCCTGCTTCGATCCCGCGAGCCCGCCCGCGCGAACGCTCACCGCCGAACTGCTCTGCACCAACCGGCATCTGGCGCACACGCTCGAACCCGGCACGCTGCTGTCGTTCGAGCAGCCGGGCCCGGTGGCCGGCGTGCGGATCGCGCATCGTCCGACCCGGCAAAGTTTCGCCGCGCTCGACGGCAGTTCGCGCTGGCGCCTCGCTTCCCAGTTCGTGCTCAATCACACGTCACTGGTCGCGGGGCCGCAGGCCCTGCAGTCCTTGCGTGAGATGCTGGAACTGCACAACCTCGGGGCGAGCCCCGGCGCGCACCGGCAGATCGCCGGGCTCAAGAGCGTGAGCAGCGAGGCGATCGTCGGGCAGGTCGGCTCGGACTTGTGGCGCGGCTGGCAAAACGGCCTGAAAGTCCGTATCGAACTCGACCACACGCATTTCGTCGGCGCCAGTACGGTCATGTTCTCCGGGGTGCTGGCGAACTTCTTCTCGCTGTACGCGAGTGTCAATCGTTTCGTGCATACCGCACTGATGCGCGACGGCAGGGAGATTCACGCATGGCGGCCACTCCAGGGCAGCCCGCTCGTTCTGTAGCGCAGCGGCTGTTCGACGAACCGTATGCCTTCGAATTCGCGCAGGCGGCGCGGCTGCTCGAACTGCTGCGGCCCGGCTCGGTGCCGCTCGGCACGGGCCTCGACCCGCGCGCCGAAGCGCTCGCGCTGGCCGGCGCGCTCGCGCCGGTGTTCGCGCCGAGCGCGCTTGGCGCGTTGCGGCGCGCGCCGCCGCGCGCGCTCTCCGCCGAGGCGGACACTGCGGACGACACAGCGCCTCAGCCCGAACTGGAAGTCAACGCGTTCGGCCTGGGCGGCCCTGAAGGGCCGTTGCCGGGCGCATATCAGGAATGGCTGCAAGACCGCTTGCGACAGAAGGATACGTCCGCTGTCGCGTTCCTCAACCTGTTTCAGCACCGGCTGCTTGCGCTGCTCTACCGGGCGCAGCGCAAGTACCGCGTCGCCGATCCGTTTCTCGCTCCCGCACAGAGTCCCGCGCAGACCATCCTGCGCGGCTTGACCGGTCTGCCGCTGCCGAAGCGCGGCGGCGCGGTGCCGGCGGGCGGCCTCGACGCCTCGGCGATACTCGCGCGCGCGGGGCTGATGGCCAACCGGCGCCGCTCGCTGGCCGGTTTCGACGTGATCGCCCAGCACCATTTCGGCGTGCCGGTGCGCTCGACGCCGTTCGCAGGCGGCTGGCGCACGCTGGCCGAAGAGAGCCACACCCGCATCGGCCGGCGCGGTGTCAACCACCACCTCGGACAAGGCGCGGTGGTCGGCACGCGGATCTGGGACGAGCATCGCGGCATTCGCATCGCGATCGGCCCCCTGCCGCTCGAGACCTACGAATCGTTTCTTCCCGGCGGCCGCTGTCATGCGGATCTGCATGCGCTCGCGGCGGCTTACTTCGGCGCCGACCTCTACCATCACCTCGACCTGCATCTCGCCGCCGGCCAGCAGCCCAAGGCGCAGCTGTCGAGGCAAGCGCCGCCGCGGCTCGGCTGGACCGCATGGGTCGGCGCCAGCGACACGCCGCCCGCGCGCACCGCCCATATGCGCCTTGGCGAGCTGCGCCCCGGCAAGCGCAGCGGAGCCGCCGGATGAGCCTCGACCTGAAGACGCTGGTCGGCACACTCGAACGCTCCACGCGCGGCGCACTCGAACGGGCCGCGCAGCGCTGCCTGCAACTGACCCATTTCGAGGTGGAGATAGAGCACCTCCTGCTCGAACTGATCGACATCGAGGGCGGCGACCTCGCCTGCGTGCTGCCCCACTTCGCGCTGGAACGCGACGCGCTGATCGCCGAGATCAACCGCGCGCTCGAACAGTTCAAGCGCGGCAATACCCGCACGCCGTCGTTCTCGAGGAATCTCATGCTGCTGCTGCAAGATGCCCTCGTCCTGTCCACCGTGGTGCTGCAGGAGCCGCTGGTGAGTTCGGGAACCCTGCTGCTTGCGCTGCTCGAGAGCGATGCGATGTGCGCGCAGTTGTCCGCCAGCGTGCCGTCGATCCTGCGCGTGTCGCGCGCCGCGCTGCGGATGAACCTGAAAGCGTGGCTCGCGCCGTCGAGTGAGCGCGGCGCGGCGGCCACGGGCCCGCTCGCGGGCGGCCTGAGCGGCCTGGGCAGTTCAAGCCGCTCGAGCGGCGCTGGCCCTGCAGTATCGACTCTCGATCAATACACGCTGGATCTGACCGCCGAAGCGCGGGCTGGACGCATCGATCCGATCGTCGGGCGCAACGGGGAGATTCGCCAGACCGTCGATATTCTGTTGCGGCGCAGGCAAAACAATCCGATCCTGGTCGGCGCGCCAGGCGTGGGCAAAACCGCGGTCGTCGAAGGGCTTGCGCTGCGGATTGCCGCGGGCGAGGTGCCGCCGCCTCTCGCGGCCGTGGCGCTGCGCGTACTCGACCTCGCGTTGCTGCAGGCGGGCGCGAGCGTCAAGGGCGAGTTCGAGCAACGCCTGAAAAGTGTGATCGACGAGGTCAAGCGCTCGGCGCAGCCAGTCATTCTCTTCATCGACGAGGCCCATACGATGATCGGCGCCGGCGGCGCCGAGGGGCAAAGCGATGTCGCCAACCTGTTGAAGCCGGCGCTTGCGCGCGGCGAGCTGCGCACGATAGCGGCTACCACGTGGCTTGAATACAAGAAGTACTTCGAAAAGGATCCCGCGCTGGCGCGGCGCTTCCAGTTGGTGCAGGTCGAAGAGCCCGACGAGCAGACCGCGGTCGCGATGCTGCGCGGCGTCGCCGCCAAACTCGAGGAGCATCATGACGTCGCCGTGCTCGAGGCGGCGATCGTCGACGCCGTAAAGCTGTCGCATCGTTATATCTCCGGCCGCCAGTTGCCCGACAAGGCAATTGCCGTGCTCGATACCGCCTGTGCCCGGGTCGCGCTGGCGCAACACGACACGCCGCCGCAACTGGAAGCCGCACGGCATCGCGAACGCGCGCTGCATGACGAACTGGCGCGCCTCAAGCGCGAAATGGTGCTGGGCGCGAACCATGCGGCGCGGCTCGCCGCGCTCGACGCCGAGCATAAACGCAACGCTGCCCTCGCCCGCGAGCTGGAGGCGCGCTGGCACGACGAGTCCGCCGCGGTCCGCGAAATCCTCAGCACCCGGGCACGACTCGCCACGCTTGATCAGGCGCTGCGTGCAGCGCCGCAGAGTCCGCTCGGCGAAGAGCTCGACGACCTGAGCGCCGAACTGGCCCGGCTCGAAAGCGGGCTTGAAGCGATCCGCGACGACGACCCGATGGTGCCGGTCTGCGTCGACTCCAAGGCCGTTGCCGCAGTGATCGCCAGTTGGACCGGGATTCCGGTCGGCAAGATGCTGGCCGACGAAATGCACGCGGTGCGCACGCTCAAGGCGCGGCTCGCACAGCGCATCATCGGCCAGGACGCGGCGCTCGACCGCATCGCCAAACGCATCCAGGCCTATCGCGCCGGTCTCACCGATCCGTTGAAACCGGTCGGCGTGTTCCTGCTGGTGGGGCCGACCGGGGTCGGCAAGACCGAGACAGCCTACGCGCTCGCCGATGCGCTGTATGGCGGCGAGCGCAATCTGATCACGGTGAACCTGTCCGAGTACCAGGAAGCGCACACCGTGTCGCAACTGAAGGGCGCGCCGCCCGGTTACGTCGGCTACGGGATGGGCGGCATGCTGACGGAGGCCGTACGCCGCCGGCCGTACAGCGTGGTGCTCCTCGACGAGATCGAGAAGGCGCATCCCGATGTGCTGGAGGCGTTCTACAACGTCTTCGACAAGGGCACCATGGAAGACGGCACCGGCCTGAGCGTCGATTTTCGCAACACGGTCATTCTGGCGACCAGCAATGTCGGCGCCGAACTGCTGCTGCACACGCCGGCCGACCTGCTCGCCACCGACGCCTTCACGCGCAGGCTGCGCGACGTGCTGCTGGAGGCGTTCCGCCCGGCGTTCCTGGCGCGTATGACCGCAGTGCCTTACCGCCCGCTCGACGACACGGTGCTGCGCGGGATCATCGAAAGGAAACTGGAGGAACTGAGAACCCGATACCACGCGTTCACCGGCAAGCAGTTCGATTTCGACACGGGTATTGTCGACGCGGTGCTCGCGCGCTGCCGTTCGGCCGGCGCGCGCGAAATCGACAACGTGTTGATGAACGAACTGGTCGGCACGCTCGCGCAGTGGGCGCTCGAGTGACGACGCGGCCATGGCGCACCCGGCCTCAGCGGCGTGTGCACCCGCCGCGCGCGGCAGCCCGCCGTCCATCTGGATGTGAAGATGCCGGGCGGCGTGTACGCCCTTCTCGCTGAAACAACCCGCTTCACTCACCTGTAATTACATGCCCCGTCCCATCCCGACCGACGACACCACTCGCCTCGCGATCGCCGGCGCGCCGTTCGATGCGCTCTTCCCCGTCCAGCTCACCGGCCGCGAAGCCATTGGGGCTATCTCCGAATTGAGCGTTCGCGCCACCGGCGCCACGCCGCCCGTCGCGCTCTCCGGGCTGACCGGCCAGCACGCCACGCTCTCGCTCAAGTGGGGCGACACCCCACGCCTCATCGATGCCGTCTGTACGCGCGCGGCGCAATTGCCGTCGACCGTCGACGGCAGCCATTACGCGCTCGAATTGCGCTCGTGGCTATGGCTGCTGACGCTGGCATCGAACAACCGGATCTTCCAGGGCAAGACCACGCAGCAGATCGCCGAGGGCGTCTTCAACGGCCACGGCGCGACTGACTTCTCGTTTTCATTGACAGGCACTTACGAGGCACGCGAATACTGCGTGCAATATGCGGAGACCGACTTCGCCTTCGTCAGCCGGCTGTGCGAAGAGGAAGGCTGGTTCTACTTCTTCCAGCACGAGAGCGGCAAACACACACTCGTCGTGGCAGACCATGCCGATGCCTTCGTTACGCTTCCTGGTGCGGCGACGCTGGAGTACACAGCCGGTCGCGCCGGTGAGCGTGAAACCGGCCAGATCCTCTATTGCGAACTGGTTGAACAGAGCGTGACCGGTGTATTTGCCAGTTCCGACTACGCGTATCTGACGCCCGCGTCGCAACTTTTTTCGCAGGCCGAGGCCGCCTCCGATGCCCCCAAGGTCTACGAATACCCAGGCCGCTATCAGACGAGCGCGGCCGCAGCGTCGATCACCAAACGCCGCATCGACGAATTGCGCAGCGGCGCACGCCGGCTCATCGGCGAAAGCGATTGCCGCGCGCTGCTGCCGGGGTACAAGTTCACGCTGTCCGGCCACGAATCGAATGACGCGAACGTCGAGTGGGTGGTGGCGAGCGTGGTCCATGACGCGAGCCACGATACCTACCGCAACCGCTTCGAGGCCTTCCCCGCGGCCACCGAATACCGGCCGGCGCGCGCGACGCCTCGCCCCGTGATGCCGACCCAGACGGCAACCGTCGTCGGCAAGGCAGGCGAGGAGCTCTGGACCGATCAGTACGGACGCGTCAAGGTGCAGTTCCATTGGGATCGGGACGGCAAGAGCGACGAGAACAGTTCGTGCTGGGTCCGTGTCGCGCAACCGTGGGCCAGCAAACGCTTCGGCATGCAATTCATGCCGCGCATCGGCGACGAGGTCGTGATCACCTTCGTCGATGCCGATCCGGATCGCCCGCTCATCACGGGCAGCGTCTATAACGGCGCGAACCAGCCGCCCTATACGCTGCCCGACAACCAGACGCAGTCCGGCATCAAGACGAGCAGCTCGAAGGGCAACGCCGGCTTCAACGAACTGCGCTTCGAAGACAAGCAGGATAACGAAGAAGTGTTCATGCAGGCGCAAAAGGACCTGAACGTGAACGTGCTGAACGACGCGGCCTGGTCCGTCGGCCATGACGAAACGCGCACCATCCAGCACGCGCGCACGCATACGGTGAAAGAAGGCGACGACACGCTGGTGCTGGAAAGCGGCAATCGCAGCGCGACGGTGAAGACCGGCAACGAAACCGTCGACGTCGCCGGAACCCGCACGGTCAAGGCGGGCGGCGACGAAACGCGCAGCGTCGGCGGCAACCTTGCGCACACCGTGAGCGGGAACTTCACGCTGAGCGTCGACGGCAATCTGACGATCAAGGTCGGCGGCACCCTCACGCTGCAAAGCACCGGCGACCTCAGCACGAGGACCGACGGCTCGATGAGCCATCAGGCTGCCCTGTCTCTGACCAATCATGCAGGCTCGTCGTTGACGAACAAGTCAGACGGCACGCTATCGAACGAGGCACAAAGCGTCTCGAACAAGGGTTCGCTCGAACAGACCGTTGACGGCGGCGGCCTGCTGACCGTCAAAGGCGGCATCGTGAAGATCAACTGAGCCGCACATGAACAGCCCTCAAGACATGAGCGTGACGCGCGGCTCCGCTATCGAAGGCACGCTGGTGGACGGGGTGCTGCACGGCGTTGCGCGCATCTACGCGGACGGCGTGCTGATCGCAACGCTGCGCTACGTGCATGGCCGGCTCGGCGGCCCGGCGACCTTGCTCTATCCCGATGGCACGCCGTCCGCGCAACTCAACTACACAGACGACAAGCTCGATGGTAAAGCGGTGTATTACGCGCAGGACGGCTCGGTGCAGCGAGAAGCACACTATCTGCGCGGTGCGCTGAGCGGAGACAGTAACACCTACCTGCCGGACGGCACCTTGCTCGAACACGCGAGATACCGGCAGGGCAAGCCGCACGGCCTCGTCGAGCGCTTTCACAGTAACGGCCAACTCGCCGAGCGGCAGTTGTATGGCGCTGGCAAGCCGCTCGAGCCGGCCGAGCGTTATGCACGCGATGGCCGGCCGCTCGATGCCGACGGCCGGCCTCTGTCGCGCTGGCGCCGCTGGTGGCGCATGCTGCCCGGTACCTCGCCCGCGCCGCAATGAGCACTCAGGGCACCAGCGTGCTGGTTTGCCCGGGCTGCGCCACCGTGATGACGCCACCCCACGCGCAAATCAGCGTGCCTTGCGCGTCGAGCGCGGGTGCCGGGCCGATCAGTACCGTCGGCGCGCCGCCCGGAATCCACGGCGCGGGGGTGACCGGCACGCACGGCATCGGCGTAAACACGCCGAGCGCCGCCGCGGTCGCGGCAATCACCGTGGGGTTCGCCGTGCTCTGGCACATCGCGAATGGCGTGACATTGACGATCGGAATGGAATCGAGCAGCGTGGCTGCCGGCACGCCGCCGACCAGCGCGCGATTGGCCGGCAACACGTTCAGCACGCCGGGGCCACCCCCGAACGAGCATTGCAGCGTGGCGCCCGCGCATACCTGTAAATTTGCCATAAACCCTCGTTGACGCAGGATCGCCGTCATGCTTTGCTCGGTGGCTCCTTGACACCTTTCAGGACGGTTTGCGCGCCACGACAGTCGGAAACATGCGGGCGCGATCGTCAACGAACGTGATGTCCGTGAAGCCGGCGAGCGCGAGTTGTTCGCGAGTTTGCGTATGCGTGCGGAATGCACTCCACTTCGCTTCGATCACCCGCACGAACAGCACATGCTGAAGCGCGAGCGAGGCCGGCGACACCGCACTCATGTCCCATGGCGATTCGGCCGACAGCGCGGGTGGCGGTGTCAGGAAGCTCGTGACAAGCTGGCCGCCGGGTTTGAGCGCATCGAAGAACTTACGATATAGCGTGATCACGCGTTCGTCGTCGGGCTCGTAGATATTGAGGCCGTTGCTCGTCAGTACGTCCGCCTCGGCATTCAGATCCATCGCCCATGCGTCAGCATGGCGCAACGACAGCCGCTGCGCGAGATCACGATCGGTAGCCAGTGCAAGTGCGCCGTCCAGCGCGCTTTGATCGAGATCGACGCCAAGCAGTGTGATGTCGGAACAGCCGGTGTAATCGAGCAGCAGTAAGTCGCCCATCAACCCGCACGGCACCGACGCAAGCACGAAGCCCGGCTTGAGCATCGCCTGCACTTCGCGACGGAATATGCCGAAGCGCTCGCGCGTGGCAAGTACGGCCGGCAGCTTTTCGAAGATTAGATATTCGAGCTCGGGCACCGCGCCACGCGGCAGGGTGGCTGGCTCGTAGGTCACGAGACGGTGCGTCCAGTACGCATCGAGCCCCCGATTGGTGAGCAGGAATCGGCCGAGTTCGAACGTGGATAACTGATCGACGAGGGCGAGTTGCTGCTCGAGCGTCGCGCCAGGCATATCTCCCCCGGCGCGTAGCCGCGCTTTGCTTGCCTCAATAATGTGTTCGTGCGAGCGATCAGAACGGTTATCGTGAGAAATTAGTCGATCGGAGTCATTCATCAGGAATGTCGGTTAGTTGGTGAGATGAAGGCATGATCATAGCTCGCTTATCGAGGTCGGCAACACGTCCGGTCATCACCGGGTCGCGATTTTCCGTTCTCTGAAGCGACCCCAGGTGGGGCTATTCGGTCCAGAATTCAGCAGAGGCACTGTGCGAGTTGCAAGTCACCATGACATTCGATCATGAAGCTGTCCGGACTGTCACCCCTATGCCCAACGGCTGTCCCTTCATGCCAAAGACAACCACCGTTGCGAGGTTCGGCAGGACATTCCCGCCGCATCGGACCTAATGGCCTTGCTAAACTGCCCCATCCCATTCGCCCGGAACACCGCCCGATGAAAGTATTGATTATCGAAGATGACGCGGATATCGCGACCAATCTCTACGACTATCTGGAAAACGGCGGCTATGAGGTCGACGTTACGCCGGACGGCGCGATGGGCCTGCATCTCGCTGTGACGCAGCACTGGGATGCCATCCTGCTGGACCTGTCGCTGCCTGGCTTGGACGGGTTGGCCATCTGCCGCAAACTGCGGGAAGAAGCACGTCGGGACACGCCGGTGCTGATGCTAACCGCGAAAGATACGCTCGACGACAAACTCGAGGGATTCGTTCACGGCGCGGACGACTACCTGGTCAAGCCGTTCTCGCTTAAGGAAGTCGGCGCACGGCTCCATGCGCTGATCAAGCGCTACAAGGGTCAGGTGACGCAAGCGAGCCTGTGTTGCGTGGACGTGCGCTTTGATCTGGCGACGCTCACGGTGGAGCGCGCCGGACGGCCTGTCAAGCTACCGCCGAAGTGCCTGCAACTGCTGCGCATCCTGATGCAATCGCCGAATCGGGTGTTTGGCCGGGCCGAACTCGAGGCCGGGATCTGGGGCGAGCAATTGCCGGACAGCGATACGCTGCGCGCGCACGTCTACACGTTGCGGCGTGCGCTGACCGCCGATGGTGAGGCCGATCTCATTGAGACGGTACACGGTCTGGGCTACCGGTTCGTGGACAGCGATGCAGACGCGTCGTAGTCTGCGCCTGAAGGTCGCGCTGGTCTTTTCCGCGCTGACGATCCTGTTGCTCGTAGGCCAGGCGCTCGGCGTGAAGGCACTGACGGAAGCGCAGGAAGAGTCGCTCATCGCCGCGCTGATCGAGGACGACATGGCGAATCTGCTCCAGAGCTACCGGATGGACCCGACGCTCGTGCCGCCGCTCGATCCGCGACTCGGCGGCCATGTCTCCGCAGGCGGCCGCGCGAGCATCGCGCTGCCCGTGGCGGTCAAGGATCTGCGCGTTGGCACGCATGAAGTCATCGTGGACGACCGTGAAATCCACGTCGCGGTCGCGCTGTTCGGCGATTCGAGGCTATATCGGATCTACGACTTCAGCGCGTATGAGCGGCGTTTCCGGCAGGTGATCGATGCGCTGATGATCGGCACCGGGATGTTTGCGCTACTGGCCTTCTGGCTCGCGTTTGGACTGTCCGGCCTGCTGGTCCGACAGGTTGCCGGCCTCGCCCGCCAGGTCAAGGCACTCAGGCTCGGCGCATCGTCCGCACTCGATGCCGCCAGGTATGACGAAGCGGAGGTCGTGGAGCTGGTCGAAGCGTTCAACGACTATCACGGACGGATGGCACAGATGATTGAGCGTGAGAAGGAGTTCACCGGCAATGTCAGCCACGAATTGCGCACGCCGCTCACAGCGATCAAGACCAGTTGCGAACTCCTCGACCAGGATGAGGCGCTGGGCGCGAAGTCGAGGGCGCGGCTGCGGCAGATCGATCGCGCGGCGCACAGGATGATCGATCTCGTCAACGCCCTGCTGCTGCTCGCGCGCGAAGAATCGTCGGCCGATGTCGGCCCTGTGCGCATCGCAGGCGCCATCGAAGACGCGCTGGATCCGTTTGCCGTCACGCTGACAGGCAAGGGAATCGAGACGAGAATCGACGTCGACAGTCGCCTGCGCATCGAGGCGAATCGGCCCGCACTCGCGATCGTGCTGTCGAATCTGATCGGCAACGCAGTGCGCTACACCGACAGCGGCCACGTCCGTTTCACCTATGCGGACGGCTGGCTGCAGATCGAGGACACAGGCTGCGGCATCCCGCCGGATGCGCTGGCGCGGGTGTTCGAACGGTTGTACCAGGCTAACCCGCCCGAACCCGGCAGACATGGGTTTGGCATCGGTCTGTCGATAGTCAGGAAGATCTGCGATCGCTACCACTGGTCGATCAGACTCGATAGCGAGCCCGGGAAAGGAACGCGCGTGTCCCTGCACCTGCCGCCGCTCGACTGAGATCTGTCCGGCACGGCGGTACGGCCAGGCTGGAATTCCGTTATCCGCACTGGGCAGGCCGGAGACCACGGCGGACATGGCCGCGTTTCGGACTACTGGCGGTGAGCGAGATCGGCACGCCGATTGATTGCCCAGGAGGCCTCGTCATGCCCGGTGGCCGCCGGCTTTTCCTTACCGAAACTGATCGCCTCGATCTGCGAATCGGGAACACCGAACAGGAGCAGCACGCGGGGCGAGCTTCACACCCGAGCGACATGCGCCCAGTATTCCGACTGGCAGATTCCAGGACGATCGCATCCATCGCGGCCTCACTTCTGCACCGTCGAGGGGTAGCCCGCGTTCGTGGTCGCCCTGGTCAGAGCGTCGGGCTGGGCCTTGGCGGGGTCATAGGTGACCGTGGCCGTCTTCCTGTCGAAATCGACCTTGACGGTGCTCACGCCGGGTACTTTTTCAAGCGACTTCCGGACCGTGACCGGACAGAGTTCGCACGTCATGTTCTTCACGTCGAGCGTGACGGTTTTCGGCGCGACGGCCAGCGCCAGAAGCGGCAAGGCGGCAAGCGCGGTAATCAGCAGTTTGCGCATGGAAACCTCCTTTCAGGAGAGCAGTGGAGCCAGTGACGGCACGGCCAGCAGTCCGAGCAGCAGGACGGTAACGATCCAGAACGTCGTCCGTCGTCGCTTCAGCACGCGCGGATCGACACAGGGTGCGCCCGGCGCACAGACCTGCGGCACCAGGTAGAGCCCGCGGAAGGCCAGGCCGAGAAACAGCAGCGTGAGCCCGATGAAGATGGGCCGGTAAGGCGCCATCTCCGTCAGGCTGCCGACCCACGTGCCGCCGATGCCGAGCGCCAGCAGCACGAGCGGTGCGACACAGCACACCGACGCACCGATGGCGGCCAGTACGCCGGCGATCAGTGAACCCTTTCCGGTGAGCGGCGTCATGTCCCTCTCCTTGAAGCGGTTTGCCCGCGTGCGTCCCCAGTTTCCGTGGCGTCGCCAACCTTCCGGGCTTCGGCCCGGGCGCACCTTCACCAACCGTCGCTGTCCCGCGGTCTCATCCCCGCAGCGCCACCCAGCCGAACAGCCGACGCCCATACAGGCCGCTGAGGGCCGGCAGCAGCGCCGCCACGCCGGCATTCCACATCAGGATCATGACCGTCGCATCGAGCGGATGGAGCAGCGACAGAGCGGCCGCGGTCATCGCGGCAACCGCAAGGCTCGCCGTCATCACGACAGGCGTCGGAGCCAGACGCGCCACGTACCGCAGCATGATGAGCATCGCCAGCGACAGCGGGATACCGGTGATCGCGAGCGTCGCAAAGCAGCGCGCGGTTTCGCCCGGCGAAATCCCGTCCGCCCCGATGCTCACCCAGTTCGTCAGACAGCCATAACCGATCGTGGACATCCACACCATCACGGCGGGTGCAGGCAGCCATAGCCACCGTCGCGAGCGGCCCGGCACGCTCGCAATGAACGACGCCGTCGAGGCGAGCGCGGCGGTGAGCAGGGCTGCCACCACGCCAACGACAAAGGCGGGTTGGCGCAGCTTGAGTATGAGATCAGGCCGCACGCCGTGCACGAGCGCAACCAGTGCCAGCAACAGCGCCGCAAACAGCAGCCAGCACAGGGCCCGCGTCACAGGCGGTCGCAGGCGTCGCACCGGCTTCGCGTCTGCGACCAGCGAGTCGATCAGTTCAGAGGTTGAAGTCATGGCCGGCCACCCCGCTTTTCTATCAACCGGCGCAGATTCTTCACGGCCCGATGCGTGGCCACTTTCAGCGCCGCCACAGACATGCCGCTCGCGGCAGCGGCTTCCTTCAACGACATTTCTTCCAGTTTCAGCATGCGTATCGCGTCCCGTTGTCCGGCCGGCAGGTGCTCGACAGCGTCACGCAACATACTGGCATCCACCGCCTCTTCCTGTAGATTCGCTTCAGCAGCCTGAAAGGTTTCATGGTCCGGATCGAACGGTGCCTCGCGCACGCCCTGACGCCCCTGACGCCGCAGCCCGTCGACGATGCGCCGGTTGGCGATGGTGATCAGCCAGGGGCCGAACGGAAGGACCGGATTGTATGTCTGACGTACCGTGTGGACGGTCAGAAGAATGTCCTGAACCGTGTCTTCGACGTCGCTCCGGTTGGCGATATGGCGTGCCGCGAGCGCCCGTAGATACGGCGTGATCGCTTCGAGAAGACGCCGGTACGCGTCCCGGTCGCCCGACTGTGCGTGAGCCATCAGGATCGACCAGTCGAGCGTGCCGTCGGAGCGCGTCTCCGACGTTTCGGGAGGGTGATCGGCCTGGGCCGCATCGTGAGCATTCCGTACGACACTCAGCGTCGGGCCGGGGCGGTGCATTCTGGAGGACATGTACGAATTCTGCACGTTTGGCCGGGTGCCTGCGTGAATATAAATTTTGCGTGCGGCGTAACCTTTGCCCGTCGTCCGGCGAATCTTCCTGCAGGTTGCGATTCTGCGACCCCAACCTCAGGAGGATGCAAAATGAGCAAGCAACTGGGTAAGCCGCTACTGGCCGCTTCGACCCTGTCCGCCGCGATCGGTCTCGCGCTTGCGATGCAGGCGTTGCCGGGACAGGCGCAGGAGATGAAGGACATGAGCAAGATGCCGCAGGTTGTCCAGGACAACATGATGCGGATGCAGAAGAACAAGCTGGAAAAATGCTACGGCGTCAATTCGGTCGCGAAGAACGACTGTGCCGAGGGCGCCCATTCGTGCGCAGGCCAGGCCACTCAGGCGCGCGATACGAAGTCCTTCGTGCTGCTGCCGGCGGGTGACTGCTCGAAGATTCAGGGCGGCAAGTTGCAGGCAAGCTGAGCGGCCCACACTGATGAGCATTACCGTGCCCCCCGCGCTGGAAGCCTCCAGCCCGATTCCGGTGAAGGCCGGTATCGGGCTGCGCTTTCGCCATCACCAGCCGGTGCTCGACACGCGACCCGCGGTCGCCTGGTTCGAGGTGCATACCGAGAACTACATGGGCGGCGGTAGCGCACCTCAATCCCTGGACACGATTCGCCGCGACTATCCGGTGTCGCTGCACGGCGTGGGGTTGTCCCTCGGCAGCGCCGACGGGCTCGACGCGGCACATCTGGCCCGGGTGCGCGGTGTGGTCGAGCGGGTCGAACCCGGGCTCGTTTCCGAACATCTGGCGTGGAGCGTGGCCGGCGGCACGTATCTGGCCGACCTGTTGCCGCTGCCGATGACTGAAGAAGCGTTGAGCGTTGTCTGCCGGCATGTCGACGAGCTGCAAACGTGCCTCCGCCGACGCATCCTGGTGGAGAACCCATCGACCTATCTGCGCTTCACGCATTCGACGATTCCAGAATGGGAATTCCTCGCCCAGGTCGCACAGCGCACCGGTTGCGGCATCCTGTGCGACGTCAACAACATCTACGTAAGCGCCTGCAATCACGGCTGGGATGCGATGACCTACCTCGATGCGTTGCCGCCGGCCTCGATCGGCGAAATCCATCTCGCCGGGCACAGCGTCCGGCAGCTCGATAACGGACAGACGCTGCGCATCGACGACCACGGTTCACGCGTTGTACCGCAAGTCTGGGCGCTCTACCGCGAGGCGCTCGAGCGCTTCGGGCCGGTTCCGACGCTGATCGAATGGGATACCGACGTACCGCCGATCGAAACCCTGATCGAAGAGGCCGTCCTCGCCGAGACGGAACTGGAAAGGCAACGCCATGAACACGGACACGCCAGCGCTGCTTGAGTTGCAGCGCGCGATGCAGCGAAGCCTGCTCGACCGCGCTGACGGCGACGCGTCGGCCTGGGTGATCGCCGACGGCCTGGACGCCGGCGCACGGCTCGGCATTTACCGCAATACCTGCGCCAGCGTGCTCGCCACGGCCCTTCGCCTGGTCTTCCCGGCGGTGCAGCATCTGGTCGGTCCGGCGTTTTTTGAGGGCGCTGCGGGGTTATTCGTGGCAGAGGCTCCACCGCGCAGTGCGTGGCTGGATGAGTACGGTGCGGGATTTCCGGATTTTCTGGACCGGCTGCCGCAAGCGGCGTCGGTGCCTTATCTCGCCGACGTGGCACGCCTGGAATGGCACGTCAACCTCGTCCTCCACGCGCCAGATGCCCCGCCGCTCGATATCGCGCGCCTGACGGCACTGGGCGAGGCCGGGCCGGCGCAATTGCGCTTCCAGTCTCACCCGGCGGTGCGACTGCTGCGATGTGAATTCCCGGTTGACGTCATCTGGCATGCGGTACTGGAGCGCGACGACCGGGCCATGGCAGCGGTCGATCTCGCGGAAGGGCCCGTCTGGCTGCTCGTTCACCGAACGCGGAGCGGCATCGAGGTGGTGCGTCTGGGCGAGTGCGAATGGCGCTTTACCGCAGCGCTGTGTTCGGGAAAGTCGTTATCCGCAGCGCTGGAAGAGGCGCCATGCGACGACGCGTATACCGTGCTCGCCACGCACCTGGCGCGCGGATGCCTTGCGGACGTTAGCGCGGTTCCAAGGGCAGTTGCACGCGAAATACGGAGGACCCGCACATGACACGCTCTGATCAACCCGTCACCCTGCCGCCGGTCGACAGCAGTCAAATCATGCGTCTTGTCAGATGGCTCGAGCGCGTGCCCTACGCCCTGCTCGCCATCCCGTTGCGAATGGCGGTTGCGACCGTCTTCTGGAACTCCGCGATGACCAAACTGGCGAACTGGGAGAGCGCTCTTGCCCTGTTCCGCGACGAATACAGATTGCCGCTCCTGCCGCCGGAACTGGCCGCTTACATGGCCGTGTCGATCGAGTTGTCGACACCTGTCCTGTTGATACTCGGCCTGGCTACCAGGCCCGTTGCATTTCTACTTCTGGGGATGACCAGCGTCATCGAGATATTTGTCTATCCCCAGGCATGGCCCACCCATATCCAGTGGGCTGCCATGCTGCTGGTGCTCTTATGCCGCGGTGCCGGAAGCTGGTCCGTCGACCATTGGCTACGACGGCGCTGGATCGGCTAATTCGCCACAGACGTACCGACTTCACACCGAATTAACACCTACTTGACGAAAATTTCACAGGCCGTTGCGTAGCATCCACGTCTGTCGCCATCTCGACAGATGGCCAACAGACCCCTGGATATTGCTATGCGCCGCTCGTTGCTGCTCGCCTGCCTGATGCTGACGGCGATGCTGACGGGATGCGCGACTTACCACCCGCAGCCCATCGCGCCGACGCAACTCGCCCAACGCTTCGAGGAGCGGACGCTTGCGAGCGCCGGACTGCGCGCGTACCTCGCGCGACAGCTCGGGCACGATATCGATCCGTGGCCTCTGCCGCGCTGGAACCGCGGGATGCTCACGCTCGCGGCTGACTACTACAGCCCGGTCCTCGATATCGCGCGTGCGCAATGGGGCACCGCCCAAGCGGGCATCGATATCGCGGGCGCGATTCCGAACCCGGTGCTGCAACTGCCGTTCCAGTACGCGACGCCGAACCCGGGGCCCGGTGCGCCATGGGTCGTCGGCCCCGCGCTCGACATTCCGATCGAGACCGCGCACAAGCGCGGCTACCGGATCGACCAGGCGTCGCACCTGTCTGAAGCCGCGCGCCTCGCCATCGGCAACGAGGCGTGGAAGGTGCGCGCCCAGGTGCGCGACGCGCTGCTTTCGCTCTACGCCGCCCGGCAACACACCGCGTTCCTGTCGCGCAAGGCGGACGCCCAGCAGCAGATCGTCGCGATGGTGACGAAGCGCCGCTCGGTCGGCGAAAACGCCGGACCCGACGTCGATGCGGCGGTGCTCGCAGCCACCCAGGCACAGGCCGATCTTGCCGCTGCGCGCAGTGCCGCGCAGGACGCGCGCGCGCAACTGGCGACGGCGATCGGCGTGCCGCTCACCGCGCTCGAGGACATCCAGTTCGATGGCGAGGCGTTCGTCATCGCGCCACCTGCGCCCCCTGCCGCTGACGCGCAGCGCGAGGCGGTTTTCCATCGCCTCGATCTGCTGGCATCGCTCGCCGAGTATGCGGCTGCCGAATCGGCGTTGCAGCTCGAAGTCGCGAAGCAATATCCGGACATCCATTTCGGACCCGGCTACACCTACGACACCGGTACGCACAAGATCGCGTTTGGCCTCGCCGGCATCACGCTGCCGGTCTTCGACCAGAACCAAGGTGGCATCGCGCAGGCGGAGGCGAAACGCAAGGAGGCGGCCGCGCGCACCGCAGCGTTGCAGGACACGATTTTCAACGACCTCGACCATGCACTCGCCCATTACCAGGCAAGCCTCGATGCCGTGCAGCTCTCCGTCACACACCTGGCAACCGCGCGAAAGCAGCTGGACAGCCAGGCCGCCGGCTTCACGGCCGGCACCAGCGACCGCCTGACGTTCACGCAAGCCAGGGCGGACTACGAAGCGAGCGAGATCGCCCATCTGGACGCCGTGGTCGGCGCCCAGCAGGCGGCCGGCGCACTCGAAGACGCGCTGCAGCGGCCGCTCGCACCGGAGAGCGCCAACCCCACCGTGACCCAGCAAGAGATATCCCGATGAAACGCACATTAGTCATTCTTTCGGTTGTCTCCGTGCTGCTGGCGGCCGGCGCCAGCTGGTTCATCTACCAGACACTCGTTGCCAGTCAACCGAGGCCGGGCGCACCTGGGCAGGCCGCCGCCCAGCCGTCCGTGCAGACGGTGAACGGCGAAACGGTGGTCGTCGTCGCCCCCGACGTGCAGCGTGCCAGCCACATCGATGTCGCGCCGCTCGCGGTCGTCGCCATCCAGCCCGAGAACACCGCATACGCGACGGTGGTCGACCTGCAGCCGCTGTTCGATCTGCGCAACCGGCTCGCGGCCGCGCGGGCGGACGACGACACGTTGCGCGCACAGGCCGGCAATTCGCACGCGCAATACGAGCGTAGCCGCGTGCTGTTCGACGACGATCGCAACGTCTCGCAGAAGAGCCTGCAGGACGCGCGAGCGGCTATGCAGGGCGATCAGGCGAAGCTGCAGTCGGCCGAAGCGGCGCAAAGCGGGCTGGACGCGACGATGCGGCAGCAGTTCGGCGATGCGCTCACGAGCGCCGCGATGGCGCCGGCCTCGGATCTGTTCCAGCGCCTGCTCACCGGCCGCGCGGTCGTATTGCGCGTGACGCTGCCCGCCGGCTACAGCGGCGCCCCGCCCGAGCGCATCAAGGTCGACGCGCCGGACGGCCAGCCGGTCGCGGCACAGAAACTCTCTGCCTCGCCGCAGGGCGACCCGGCGGTCCAGGGCAACCCGTATTTCTACGCGGCCGGGCGCGCGTTGCCGGTGGGAACGCGCACCGCCGCGCATGTGCCGGCGTCGAACCGGAGCGTGTCCGCGCTTGTGATTCCCGAACCTGCCGTGATCTGGTACGGCGGACAGCTATGGGTCTATGTGCGCACCGCCCCCGATCGCTTCACGCGACGTTACGTGCCGGACGCCTCTTCCAGCGATCAGGGCTTCGTCGTGACCGATGGTTTTCACGCGGGCGATGAAGTGGTGATGCATGGCGCGCAACTGCTGCTCTCCCAGGAACTCCGGCCACAGGGCATCGCGACGGCGTGCAAGGATCCGCCGGAGTGTGACGACTGATCCGCAGATCGGCTGGCCTGCCTCGGGCTTGCCCACTTCACCCGCACCGCACACTTCTGGCCGCCGATGCTCAACGCCATCATCCGATTCTCGCTGCGCTTTCGCGGTGTCGTTTACGCGCTGGCAGTGCTGCTGGCCGGCTATGGCCTCTATACGCTCACGCGCGCGAAGCTCGACGTGTTTCCGGAGTTCGCTCCGCCGATGAGCATCGTGCAGACCGAGGCGCCGGGCCTCACGAGCGAGCAGGTCGAGACGCTGGTGACCCAGCCGGTCGAAAACGCGCTTGCCGGCATGGTCGGCCTGCAGTCGATGCGTTCGAAGTCGCTGCAAGGCCTGTCCGCGATCACGGTGGTGTTCGACGGTCATGCGAACCTGCTGCAGGTCCGGCAACTCGTGTCCGAGCGCGTCAACGCGCTGGCCGCGACGCTGCCTGCGGGCGTGCAGCCGCCGAGGCTGCTGCCGCTCACGACCACGACGAGCGTGGTGCGCACGATTGGCCTGACCTCGAAAACCCGCTCGCTGATGGATCTGTACGACATCGCGCAGTGGACGGTCAAGCCGCAACTGTTGAGCGTGCCGGGCGTCGCGGACGCCATCGTGTTCGGCGGCGACACGCGGCAGCTGCAGATTCAGGTCGATCCGGCCAGGCTGATGCGCTACGGGCTGTCGATCCAGGACGTGATCGCTGCGGCCCGGACGTCAACCGGCGTGCGCGGCGCGGGCTTCATCGAGAGCGCGAATCAGCGCATCGCCATCAATACTGATGGACAGATCCGGACACCCGACGCCATGGCCGGTGTGGTCCTGCGCGGGAGCAATGGCGCAGCCGTGCGGCTCGGCGACGTCGCGACCGTCACCTGGGGCAGCGCGCCTCCGGTCGGTGCCGCATCGATCATGGGCACGCCCGGCGTGATGCTGGTCCTCGAAAGTCAGTACGGCACCAACACGCTCGCCGTCACGAAGGACATCGAGAAGACGCTCGCCGCGCTCAAGCCGGCACTGACCCAGCAAGGCGTCGACCTGAACGCCGACGTGTTCAGGCCGGCCAACTTCATCGACGCGGCGGTCGGCCACCTGCGCACGGCGCTGCTGGTCGGCGCGGCGCTGGTGATCGCGGTGCTGTTCCTGTTCCTGCTCAATGTCCGGACCGCGGTCATTTCAGCCGTCGCGATTCCGCTCTCGCTGCTGGTCGCGATCATCGTGCTGACGTCGTTCGGCGTGAGCCTGAACACGATGACGCTCGGCGGCCTCGCGATCGCGCTCGGCGAAGTGGTCGACGATGCGATCATCGACGTCGAGAACATCTACCGGCGGCTGCGCGAGAACCGCACCCGGCGCGAGCCGATGGCGGCGTTCCGCGTGGTGCTGCGCGCCTCGCTCGAGGTGCGCAGTGCGGTCGTGTTCGCCACCTTCATCGTGATGCTGATCTTCCTGCCGGTGCTGACGCTCTCGGGGATAGCCGGCAAGCTGTTCGCACCGCTAGGCGTCGCCTACATCCTCGCGGTGCTGGCGTCGCTCGGCGTCGCGCTCACGCTCACGCCGGCGATGGCGCTCGCGTTGCTGACACGTGGGCCGCTGCCGGCTCACGAGCCGCGCCTGCTCACGAGGCTGAAGGCGCGCTACGCCGCCTTGCTGCTGAAGGTCGAGCAGCGCGTGAAGACAGTCATGGTGGTGGTCGCCATAATGTGCGTGGCGGCGCTGGCCGCGCTGCCGTTTCTGCGCGGCAACTTCATTCCCGAGTTGCGCGAGGGGCACTACATCGTGCACATGGGCCTGGCGCCTGGCACGTCGCTCGCCGAATCGATGCGCATCGGCACGCAGGTTTCGCAGGCGCTGATGCACCTGCCGGGGGTGCGGCTGGTCGCGCAGCGCGCCGGCCGGGCGAACGAGGTCGTCGATCCGGTCGGCGTTCAGTTGAGCGAGTTCGAGGTCGACCTCACGCCGATGAGCGCGGCCCGGCAGAGCGCGATCTTGCGCAGTATCCAGGTTGCGCTCGCCCGCTTTCCCGGCCTCACGACCTCGGTCAACACGTTTCTTGTCGAACGGATCGACGAGACCATTTCGGGTGTGACGGCGCCCGTCGCGGTCAACGTGTTCGGCGACAACCTCGATGTGATCGATCGCAAGGCGCAGGACATCGCCCGGCTGCTCGGCACGATCCGCGGCGCCGCGAGCGTGCGGGTGGAATCGCCGCCGGGCATCCCGGAGCTCGACGTCAGACTGAAGCCCGACCAGTTGAGCCGCTGGGGCTTCCGGCCCGTCGACGTGCTCGATGCAATCCAGGGCGCCTGGCAGGGGAGCACGGTTGCGCAAACCTACGAAGGCAGCCGGCCCTACGACGTCACCGTGATTCTCGCGCCCGATGCGCGCCGGAATCCGGGCGACGTCGGCGCGCTGATGCTGCGCAATCCGGATGGACTGGCGGTGCCGTTGCGCGCCCTGGCGAGCATCGGCCAGGTCTCCGGCCGGTATCAGATCACGCACGACGGCGGTCGCCGGATGCAGACGGTCTCGGTCAATCTCGGCAGCCGTGCGGTGAGCGATTTCGTGAGCGAAGCGCAGGCGCGCGTGAATCGCGACATCGTGATGCCTAAAGGCACGTACGCGGTGTTCTCCGGCGAAAGCGAAGCGCGCACACAGTCGCAGCGCGATCTGCTCGCGTATGGCGCGATGTCCATCGTAGGCATCGCACTGCTGCTGTTCCTCGCGATGAAGAGCCGGCGCGGTGTCGTGCTGGTGATGGTGAACCTGCCGTTCGCGCTGGTGGGTGGCGTGTTCAGCGTGCTACTGACCGGCGGCGACCTCTCGCTGGGCGGCATGGTGGGTTTTATCACCCTGTTCGGCATTTCGCTGCGCAACTCGATCATGCTGATCAGCCATTATGAGCATCTGGTGCATGTCGACGAATTGCCGTGGGGCATGGAGACGGCCGTGCGTGGCGCGTCCGAGCGGCTGATACCGATCCTGATGACGGCGCTCGTGACCGGGCTCGCCTTGCTGCCGCTTGCACTGACCAGCGGCGCGGCCGGCAACGAGATCGAGGGGCCGATGGCGATCGTCATTCTTGGCGGACTGACCACCTCCACGATCCTGAACCTGGTTGTCCTGCCGACGCTTGCGCTGCGCTATGGCCGCTTCGAGCGCGACACGCTGGCGGAACCGTAAGAAACCTTCAGCCGCCACATCGAGCCGGTGATCCATGCACTTTCGCAAACGCCGCACTTAACCGGAACCGCATATGCACGCGTTGCTTGCCAGCATTGGCGCCCATCCCTGGCTGGTCCTCGCCGTCGTCTTCGGCGTCGCGTGCGCGGAGTCGCTGGCCGTCGTCGGGACCTTCATCCCCGCGGGCATCGTGATGTTCGGCGCGGGCGCGCTGATCGGGGCCGGTGCGTTGAACGGGTGGATGACGCTCGCCATCGGCGCACTCGGCGCCGTGGCAGGCGACGGCATCAGCTACGAGCTCGGCCACCGGTATCACAGCGAGGTGCGCGCGTGGTGGGTGGCGAAGGGGCACGAGGCGGTCTGGGAGCGTGGCGAGCGTTTCGTTCAACGGCACGGCGGGAAAAGTATCGTGCTGGCCCGCTTCTTCGCGCCCGTGCGCGCGATCGTTCCGCTTGTCGTCGGCACGGCGCACATGCCGCGGCGCAGGTTTTATCCGATCAACATCGCATCCGCACTGGCCTGGTCGCCGGCGCATATCGGCCCGGGGATCGTGTTTGGCGCATCGGCACAACTCGCCGAAGCGGTCAGTGGGCGCCTCGCCGTGATGCTGCTCCTGCTGGCGGCACTGCTGTGGCTGGTGGTCCGGCTGACGCGTCTGGGCATCCAGCGCGGCACGCCGCTCGCGAGGACCGCTTCGCAACTGGCTGTACAGCGTTTGAGCCGCAGGTATCCTCGTCTGGCGAGCCGGCTATCGGCCATCGGCGATCCGGACAGGCCGGAGTCGCAGACACTCCTGGTGCTGGCGCTGCTCTTCATTGGCAGCGTGTGGCTGTTTCTGGGTATCCTGCAGGACGTGTTCGCGAACGATCCGCTGGTTCGTGCCGACACGCTTATCTACAGCTTCCTGCAGACCTTGCGCACGGTACCGACCGATTACGTGATGGCCGGCGTAATGGAACTGGGTGCCCAGTGGGTGGGGCTGGTGGTGGCCGCCGCCGTTCTCGTCTGGCTCATCGTGCGGCGATGCTGGCGCACGGCGGGCTACTGGATTCTCACCGTCGGGATAGCAGCTGTCCTGGGTCCCGTCATCGAACCCGGGAAGGATTACGCGCGACCGTTCGCCTGGCAGGCAGGCGCAGCGCACACTCCGTTGCCGAGCGGCAATGCCACGTTCAACGTGCTCGTGTACGGTTTCCTGGCCTGGCTGCTGGTGCGCCGGCAACCGCCACTCTGGCGCAGCGTGGTCATCACGGTTGTCGCCATCTGGGTTGCGCTCACCGGGTTTGCCCGCCTGTATCTCGGGGAAAACTGGCTGGCGGACGTACTGGGTGGCTGGAGCCTCGGGCTCGCGTGGTTTGCGGTACTGGCCGGCACCTACACGTATCAGCGGGTGCGCGACAACGTGCGTCCGAAGCCATTGGCCTTCATTGTGGCTGCGGTGCTCGCCATCTTCGGTCCCTGGACGAACCCTGAACATCTGCGGACCGACCTCGCCAGGTATAGCCCCGCACTGCACGAAACGGTGCTCACCCTCAGCCAGTGGACTGAGGGAGGATGGCGTGCGCTGCCGGGCCACCGGATCGAGTTGAGCGGCGAGGAGGAAGAATACCTGCCGTTGCAGTGGGGCACAGATTCCAGTGCGATCGCGCATCGCCTCGAGTCGGCGGGCTGGCAACCCGCGACTCCGTGGTCCGCCAGGTCTGCCTTGCTGTGGCTGTCGCCCCAGACATCAGTGGCCGCGTTACCCGTGCTGCAGAAACTCTCGGAAGGAAACAGCGCTGAACTGGTCTTTGTGAAATTCGATCCGCGACAACCGATGAACCGGTTAGTGCTGCGACTGTGGCGGTCCCGTTACCGGTTGGCGAACGGCACCAGGGCCGATGGTGTGACCGATGGGCCGATCTGGTACGGCGCGCTGTATCAGGAGGCCTTTCAGCAACCGTGGCACTTCGTCACGCTGGGTGCTGCCACGACCTGGCCGGATGCCTCCGTCATTCCTCAACTGCTCCCTATGGGAATGCAGGTGTCGAGCCGCACGGCGTTCGAAGACGGGTCGGTCCGGCGCGCTGTGCTGGTCTTGCCGGGCGCTTCCGAAGCTCCCCGTTGAAACACTGAGCCGCGAACGATCATGATGCAATATGCTGCCCGGACTCCCTTAACCCATCACACGCTATGACCCCTGACACGCCTTCACCCACCAGGATCGCCATTCCGCGCACGGTCTGGGCGCTTGGTTTCGTGAGCCTCTTCATGGACCTGTCGTCAGAACTGGTCCATGCATTGCTGCCGGTGTTCCTCGTGACCACCATGGGCATGAGCGTGACCGCGCTCGGTGCGCTCGAAGGCGCGGCAGAGGCAACCGCGCTCATCGTGAAGGTATTCTCCGGGCCGCTCAGCGACTGGCTTGGACGGCGCAAGGGCCTGCTGTTGCTCGGCTACGGACTGGCGGCGCTGACAAAGCCGCTGTTCCCGCTCGCGAGCTCGCCTGCATGGGTCATCACGGCCCGGCTGCTCGATCGCGTCGGCAAGGGCATTCGCGGCGCGCCGCGCGATGCGCTGGTCGCGGACGTGGCGCCGCCGGAGATCCGCGGCGCGTGTTTCGGTCTGCGTCAGTCGATGGATACGATCGGCGCGTTCCTCGGACCCGCGCTCGCCATCGCGCTGATGTTCTGGTTTGCCGACCACATTCGTACCGTGTTGTGGTTCGCCGTCGTGCCGGCCTTCATCGCGATCGGCCTGATCGCGTTCGGCATCGACGAATCGGGCCATGCGCCGGCACGGCGTACCTTCCGCTCGCCGTTGCACTGGCGTGCGCTGCGTGAGTTCCCGGCGCGCTACTGGTTCATCGTCACCATCGGCGCAACGTTCACGCTCGCGCGCTTCAGCGAAGCATTCCTGGTGTTGCGCGCGCAGCAGACGGGGCTGGATCTTGCGTGGATTCCCGGCGTGATGGTCGTCATGAGTCTCGCGTATTCGCTGTCGGCGTATCCGGTCGGCATCCTCTCGGACCGGCTGGATCGACGCCATCTGCTGGCGCTCGGCATGGCGCTGCTGATCGCGGCCGATCTGCTGCTCGGCATGGGCCAGTCGGTCATCTCAGTGTTCGTCGGTGCTGCCGTGTGGGGGCTGCACATGGGTTTCACGCAGGGCATCCTCGCCGCGATGGTGTCCGAAACCGCCCCCTCGACGCTGCGCGGCACCGCGTTCGGCGTGTTCAACCTGGCCTGCGGCCTGTGCATGCTGCTCGCGAGCACGCTGGCCGGCTGGCTGTGGGATCGCTTTGGCGCCTCGACGACTTTTCTCGCTGGCGCGGCGCTCGTCGTGGTGCCGCTGCTGTTGTGCTGGTACGCGCCGCGCCAGGCGGCCTCGCGAGCCTGATGGATCTTTATCAATGACTTCATTGCGATGAATACACTCGAAGCATTCAACCAGGCGCTGTTTCTCCTGATCAACGGCACGACCGCAACACCCGCGTGGCTGGTCGGCATTGCAATACTGATCGCCGACTACGTGATCTGGCTGATTCCGTTGCTGCTGGCAGCTATGTGGCTGTGGGGTAACGAAGCGCAACGGAGTCTGGCCATCCGGGCGTGCCTCGTCGCGATGCTCGGGGTCGGCGCGAACCAGCTGATCGGCCTGGTGTGGCAGCATCCGCGTCCGTTCATGATCGGTCTCGGCCATACCTTCCTGCCGCATGCGCCGGACTCGTCCTTTCCGAGTGACCACGCGACCGTGTTCGCCGGCATCGCCCTGACGTTGCTGCTGGGAAGCGCGCGCCGGTTGGGCGGGCTCACGCTGCTGGCCGGCGTCTCGGTCGCCTGGGCGCGGGTCTTTCTCGGTGTTCACTTCCCGCTGGACATGTTGGGTGCTGTCGTGGTGGCCTGTGCGGCTTATGCGCTAATCGCGCCGCTCTGGCATCTCGCTGGCAGTGCCGTGACGCGATGGGCGATCGTGGTGTACCGCAAACTTCTCGCGCGGCCGATCGCTCTCGGCTGGCTGCGGCGCTGATGATCACCAACCAACCGATGCAGCGCAATCAAGCCGTTGCCGCGTTCGATTTCGACGGCACCATCACCACCTCGGACAGCCTGCGTGACTTCGTGCATTACACGGTCGGTCACGGCCGGTTTGCCGTTGGGGTCGTGCGTGCGTCACCGTGGCTCGTGGGCCTGCTAGCGGACGTGTGCGATCGGGGATCCGCCAAGGCGCGTTTTCTGGCTGCAACGCTCGGCGGCATGACCCAACTCGAACTGGAAGGCGCGGCGCAGCGGTACGCGACAGAAAGGTTGAATGCCCTGATCCGACCGGAAATGGCGGCCAGAATCCAGGAGCATAAGCGATGCGGCCACCGGCTCGTCCTGGTCAGCGCGTCGCCTGCGCTTTACCTGAGGCATTGGGCTGCGGGCGCGGGTTTTGATGCGGTTCTCGCGACAGAATTCGAATTTCGCGGTGGCCGGTTCTCTGGCCGCTTCGCCTCGCCGAACTGTTGGGGGCCTGAGAAAGAGCGGCGGCTGCAACAATGGTTCGGCAGCGAGCCACCGCGCGTGCTGTATGCGTACGGCGACAGCCCAGGCGACCGCGAAATGCTCGCGCTGGCCCATCATGCATGGCTGAGGGGACTCGGCGCAATGCCGCCAATGGATGCATGGGAACACAAACGATGACGCCGTAGACACGGCCTTGCGAGCCGCCAGCCGACACGTGAACGCTCACCCACCTCGCGGACCGGCTGGAAGCGCTGCTCGGGCTGAAGTCTAGCACCGCTTACCTGTACTGGAAACGCGAACAACTCAACTTTTTCCACACCTCGCCGATATACCGCTCGAACGCAGGATTGGGTTGGACAGACTCGACACTTGTTGGAGCGGCGAGTGGACAAGAACAATTTCCTGCGAAACGCCGCTTACCGAATGGGCGAACGGCGCCGGGCACGCTTCGACGAAGACCTTTCCAGATCGAAGAATCTTCCAGCCCCATAACGCGCATACCAGCACGACAAAGAAGGCAGCCCCAGGAACCATCGGTCGGTCTCCACGTTGAGCCCATCAGGTCGTCAACGCTGAAACCACAATCCCCCCACTCAGGTGCCTCCGAAGGGCGCTCTTCACGATCATGAAACGAATATGAAACGAATCTATGCCACGTTCTTCGCCGTATTGCTGATCGCTACGATTGCGCCAGCGTGCCAGGGGCAGTACGCCACCGACTGGGTGGCGAACACATTTGGGACCAACGCCACCCGCGTGGGTAACGCCGCGCGCTCCATGTGGGTCGCGCCTGAAGGCGTTATCTATACGGCATCCATGTGGGACGAAAACGAGGGTGGTATTGCGGTATACCAGAACGGCCAAAGCATGGGGTCCCTGGGAGGTCACGGCGAATTTCAGGGCAGCGCCATTACTGGCAATGCAACTTCAATCTTCGCCGCTTTGAAATTTAATACCGCTTACGGCAGCGGCACGGTGGGGCGGTACGGCCGAACCACCCAAACCCGCGATTTTCTCATCTCGGTCAGCGCGACAACGGCTGAGCCGCGGGCTGATGTCATCACCGGACTCGCGACGTCGGGCTCGCTCCTTTATGCGAGCGACTTTCCTGGAAATCGCGTCCGGGTCTACACCACCGACGGCGTCTGGCGGCAGGATATCGCCGTCTCAGGCCCCGGCGGGCTCGTCGTGGACAGCGCAGGAAACATCTGGGTCGCGCAGAAGAGCGCGGGCGCAATCCTCGAAATCAATCCGGCCGGCGTGCTACTGAACACCATCCAGATGTCCGTCGCCTCTCGACCGTCCGCGCTGTATTTCGATTCGGCGACTGGGTGTCTCATGATCGGCGACGAGGGCCCCGACATGAACATCAAGATCTACAACGTCGCGAGCATTCCGTTGCTGGTCGGCACGTTTGGCATTCAGAGCGGATATCTCGACGCTACGGCCGGAATTAAAGGCCAGGTTGGTGATAAGCGCTTTACCCGCGTCACCGGCATCGGCAAGGACACCGCCGGCAACCTGTATGTGCTCAACAACCCATGGGGCGGAACCTGGGACCTCGGCCGCGACGGCGGCACGGACATTCACGCCTACGACAACGCCGGCCACCTGCGATGGAAGCTTCAGTCTCTCAACTTCGAGGGGATCGCCGCTCCGGACCCGGGTACCGATGGCGCCTACTTCTATGGAGGCACCAACATCTACACCGGCTCCGCTGGAGGAACCTTCGTCGCGAACACTGTCGATCCAATCGACTATCCATCTGATCCACGCATCAACCTCAACGATCGCGCGCGCGATGAGCACTTCGGTCAACTCGCCACCGTCGGCGCCAACCGGATCCTGGTGGCAGCCGGCCAGAATCCCGATACCTTCTACTTTTTCCACTTCAATGCTGCGAATGGCTACATCGCCATACCGGACGCCGCGATTCCAGGTGCAGCGTTTAATACGACCGCACCGGTCAGGCACGGCTTCGCCCTTGACAGCAAAGGGGACGTCTGGGCCGGTCTGGACAAGACGAATACCATCTCGCACTATCCGCTGACCGGCTTTGACGCCAGCGGTAAGCCGAATTGGGGAGCGGGAATTGCGACGCCCATTCCGAGCACGATCGCGCCGTTGACGCGGATTATCTATCTGCCGGAAAGCGACACCATGATCCTGGCGCAGGGAATTGTTGGGAGCACAGATTGGACGTCGATCGGAACGCGGATCGAGGTGTATCACGGCTGGCTCGCAGGCAACACAACCGCGCCCAATCCGGTGATCAATATCACCAGCGCCAATCCCAAGTCGATCACGGCAGCCGGCAACTATCTGTTCGTCGGATACGTCCATACCGTGCCCAACATCGACGCCTTCAATCTGACCACAGGCAGCCTGGACACCACGTTTATCAACAGCAGCCCCAACACCGTGTACGTCGGCAATGACGTGGATTCGATGTACGGCCTTGGATCGTACCGCCGGTCGACCGGAGAGTACGTGATCACGAAGGACAACTACAACGGCACCAGCATTATTATTTATCGTTGGACACCCTGATCAACCGTGCTCGTTGCGCCTACGCCCCCGGCAACGGGTATGCGATGGCTTGCGCCGGCGTACTTCCGTGCACTGCCGCACGACCGCCCAGCAGTATCTGGGCGGTCTGGGCCTCAGCCAGGCTGCCCGAAGCTACGGCGCAACAAAGAATACATCCGTGCGATTGGAGGTGTTGCCTGAGTTCGTTTGAACGAAGAATGACAGGAAAGCATTCCCTCGCGCTTCCAGACCTGAATAGTCCCCGAGGAAGAATCCCTCCGCTACCGGCGCCGTCTTCAGATCGAACGGACCGGATAGCCGCAGTTCGCTGCCGAAGCTCGCCCCGCCGTTGGTCGACGTCGTTTGCCAGTAGTTTGTTGGCAGCGTCGACTTGTTATCCGCCGCCAGGTCGCGGAAGTCGTAGTACGTGACAGCGACCGTGCCGGCGGCATTCACGCGAACCGACGGATTGAACGCCGGCCGCCCCGAGGGTGTGTTCACCCGGATGGGCGCGCTCCACGACGCACCGCCGTTCGTGGACGTCGAGAAGGCGATCTCGTCATACTGGCCGCCGTTGAAACGCGAGTCCTGCCAGACAACGTAGAGTTGACCCGTCGCTGGATCGATCGCCGGCTCGGGGATGATGTCGCCGGTGCGCACCGCTTCGCCGGTGTTGGGATCCGTGACCGGGACGGTCTCCAGACCGGCGATGATCTGCGGTTTCGTCCACGTTGCGCCATCGTCGGTCGACTTGATGAACGCAACCTTGCCGGCCGACTTTTCGAACGGTGGACTGATCAGGTCGAAAAAGTCATACAGTGTCCCGTCCTGCGAGTTGACCACGATCTGGTTGCCGATCGTCTGCTGCCGTGACGGCACTGTCACGATGACCGATGGTGAACTCCATGTGAGACCTCCGTCGACGGTCTTCGAGAACATCGACGGCCCCCGGAACGCGGCAGTGTGCAGGTTGGCGTATGGGTTGCCGTTCGGCAGTTCGAGCCGGTCCCAAACCGTATAGGCGACACCTGCCTTGATGGGATTGGCGGTCACCGACTCTTTGTCGTTGAAGAACTGCAGCGTGGGCTCGTTGTCAGCGATGAGGACGCTCAGATTCCCCCAGCTTTGGCCGCCGTCCCGTGAAACGGCCGCGGCGACTGCATTGTTGTTGTTGGACTGGTTAAACGAGATCGATACGGAGTAGGCGGTCCCATCCGGCCCGATGGATACCCAGGGGTCTGAGGCGCGCTCGTATCCGAGTCCGCCTGCGCACGCGCTGAAAGGCAGATTCGTCTGTTTCCACGTCTGACCGCCATCGAACGAGAAGCCGGCAACCAGGCCGTGCGCGCCGCCGTTCGACCAGCGATCCTGTTGCCACGCCCCGATGAGGTTCGACGGATTGGCGGGATTCACAGCCACCCAGGGTTCGACCTCCGCATTCACGTAGACTGTGCCGGGTCCGCCGACGGTACAGCTTGCAAATGGGCTGGGACCCGAGACCAGGGTGGGGGCACTCCAGCTTGTTGTGCTGGCCGCCAACATGGCGGCAAAGGGAATTCCGATCAGAAATGCACCAGACTTGTTGCGTCGCATGGAAGACTCCTCATCTATATGCGACCCGTAACAGGATAAGCGGCAGCGGCACGGCAGCCGCTGCTGGCTCGATTGGCATTGCGCCTTTTTGCCGGAGACTTTCACGATGGCATTGCCGAAGCGCCTCTCCCGCCATTGTCGTTCGCCGGTACCCACTGCCGCTTCCATGTCACAGGCCGCCGGCGCTGGACACCGCCAGCACGTCGGCTACGACTCCGTCTACGAACAGTCAGCCTTCCCTGGTGGTCGGCATTTCGCCGGTCTCGGCGCCCCCTGTCCCGCCAATAACGATCCCCAGAAGGAATGAAAAGGAATTTAGATCGTACGAAAGGAGGCGGCATGAAATTTTTTGTAACATGTGGCACGCGACGATGCGCGCCGCCCGCCCGCAACCATATGCACACAACGAAAATTGACGCGCGTCGCGACTGTGCGAAACCTGTCTGCAGAACCCAGCGAAGTAAGCGGATGGAACATGTTGCAACGACAACGACAAACCGCCCAAACCAATCGGCGCGATCGTCTGGCGGCGATACTGACGGCGGCTGGACCGGCATTGCGCTGCCGGCTCCGCAGAAGATCGATCTGCTGTCGCTGACCAACGGCGTCCTGACCGATCTCGGCCGCGCGCCGCTGGCGGCAGGCCAGTACCAGCAACTGAGGCTGGCGCTGGCGCAGAATCAGCGCAATACACTCGCGAACTCAGTGGTCGTCGGCAGCACCACGACCGAACCGCCACTCACAACGGCCAGCGTGCAGCTATCGGCGTGGCGCAGCCAAAAACGTCAATTTGCGTTAATTCGCGTCTCAAACGGTTTTCGGGAACATAGAATCGCCCGGTTCGCCTTGGTAGTGCTGGAGGAAACCGATGAAGGCCGCGTCCCACGTCCTGTTTTGCGCCGCGCTTGTCAGCCTCGCCGTATCCGCGTCGGCTCAAGAAATTTCGCCCGCTCCGAGGATGCCTCACGGTGTAGGGCCGGCCGTCGGCAGCGCCCTCTGGCCCGTACTGGAAAGCCAGTTGACTCATCCGCAGACGCAGCGCATCACGGCGTTGCGCGTGGTCTGCGAGGACTTCGCCACGATCGACGCACGGCTAACGTGTAGTGAAGACAAGGAGAAAATCAATGAATCGGCTATCCGATGAGGAATGGAAAACAGTCAGACGTCTTTTTCCTGAGCCTGGTGCAAGGAAACCCTTCGGGCGGCCTGCGTCCGATGTGCGCGCCGTGCTGGATGCGATCCTCTGGGTCACATGCACGGGCGAGCGATGGATCCATCTGCCATCGGATTTTCCGCCGCAGCAGACCTGCTACATCAAGTATCTTCAGTGGAGACGCAGCGGCATCCTCGAACAGGTTCATACCCTGCTTGCAGCCACCCGTAATGAGCTCGCGCATAGCGAACCGGATGACCGGTCATCCGACCTGGCCCGTGCAACGGGTCACTTTGCCTGAGGGCTGGCCCGCGCTGCCGGAATGGCATTTCCGGCGCTTCGCAGGCAGCGCGGCGATCGCGTCGGGAACAGCGGCAAACCTGACTTGAGGCGCTTGTGTCGCGATAAGGACGGCAAGGCGAGTAAATCCGATGTAATGAGGAATGCTTATATCACCAGCGAGTAAAACTGCCCGGCGACAGGCCGATGGAGGTCTTCTGGAGGTACCGGTCGGCCTCGCGGCGCCTGCGTTGTCAAAGCTGTCCTTCCGCTCAATGCGGAACTCGGGCGGGTGTCCAGTACCTGCGCAAGGCCACCCGGTCTGTGCTGGATTGTCGCCGCCCACACATCCACACGTTCCACGAGAAGATTCATGACAGTTTCCCCTTCCTCTCTTCTATTGCGGCCCGGTGAAAATCTAGCTCATGAGCGGCCCGCAGGCAAATCTCCGCGCGGTAGTATCAGGAATCCTATTTGTCATCGAGAACCAATTGTTTCGGTTGGACATGCAGCCCGAAATCACTTCACCTCGCACTTCACCTCGTATTGATGATCGCAACCCCTTTGCCCGTGAAGCGGATACGGCTCCGGTCATGGGCGAGCCAGATGTTGCTGCGCGGTAGCGACGGATTGAGGGCGCGACGGACCTGCGGATTGCGCGCCGCCGAAGACGGCATCGAAGTCACGCCGGGTCTGGAGCAGATTGTCAGTGTGCTTGACACACGGGAATGCGAAACTGGGACGCCGCGGCAGACGGCGCGTCATACCAGTGCACGCCAGCCCCAGCGCCGTGGCGAGAGCGGCGGCAATTTGTGCGCATGATGACGACCAACGCGAGCGCCGACTCGCGTGTGCGAAAGCCAGGGACGCGCGGCCGAAAGCGCTTCTGCTACGACATTTCCGGCACCGGCGTAAACAATGCAAACCCAATGCAAACCGCCCGTCGGCTAGCGCGGGCCCGTCCGCGTCTGGTACGTGCACGTGCTGGTAGACGTCTTCGATATTCGAATGGCCGCGCCCAGGGTCAACCCTTTTGTGCACTGTCCTGGTAAGTTACCCGCCCCGCACTTAATATTGACCTACGCAGTCCAGCACGCTTTGTGCGGGCCGTTGCTGCGGGTGAAAATCAAGGGGGCCGTCATGTCAGAAGACAAATCGCCACGCCATGCCGCGGAGCAGCAAACTGCGGATGTCTCCGAAGCACAGATCGCGGTGCACTGGCCGGAGGAGGACTATTTCTCGCCGCCGAACCAGTTCATCGCGCAGGCCAATCTGGCAGACCCGGGGGTGTTCGCGCGCTTTTCCCTCGACAACTTCCCCGAGTACTTCAAGGAGTTCGCGGACCTGCTGGACTGGTACAAGTACTGGGAGACGACGTTCGACGCCAGCCATCCCCCGTTCTGGCGCTGGTTCGTCGGCGGCAGGATCAACGCGTGCTACAACTGCGTGGATCGCCACCTCGCCAGCTACCGGAACAAGACAGCGATCCATTTCGTGCCGGAGCCGGAGAACGAGGCGGTACAGCACCTCACCTATCAGGAGCTGTTCGTACGCGTCAACGAGTTCGCGGCCCTGTTGCGCGATTTCGGCGGCCTGAAGGCGGGCGACCGGGTGACCCTGCATATGCCGATGGTGGCGGAACTGCCCATCACCATGCTCGCATGCGCGCGGCTCGGCGTGATTCACTCGCAGGTCTTCAGCGGATTCAGCGGAAAGGCGTGCGGCGATCGCGTCTCGGATTCCGGAAGCCGTCTGTTGATTACCATGGACGCCTATAACCGCGCCGGGGAGTTCCTTGATCACAAGCAAAAGGCTGACACTGCGGTCATGGAGGCCGCCAGCACCGGTCATCAAGTCGACAAGGTGCTGATATGGCAGCGCTACCCGGGCAAGTACTCGAGTCCCACGAAACTCGTGGAGGGGCGCGACGTCATCATCAACGACGTCCTCGGGAAGTTCCGCGGCGAACGTGTCGAGCCCGTTCAGATGCCGGCAGAGGCGCCGCTCTTCCTCATGTACACGAGCGGCACCACGGGGCGGCCCAAAGGCTGCCAGCATTCCACCGGAGGCTACCTTGCCTACGTCACGTGGACGTCGAAGTACATCCAGGACATCCAACCCGAGGACGTTTACTGGTGCATGGCCGACATCGGCTGGATTACCGGCCATTCCTACATTGTCTACGGCCCGCTCGCGCTCGCCGCTTCCTCGGTCGTGTACGAAGGTGTGCCGACGTATCCGGACGCGGGACGGCCGTGGCGTATCGCTGAAAACCTCGACGTCAACATCTTCCACACGTCGCCCACGGCGATCCGCGCGCTACGACGCTACGGACCCGACGAGCCTGCGAAATACAACTTCCATTTCAAGCACATGACGACCGTGGGCGAGCCGATCGAGCCCGAAGTCTGGAAGTGGTACCACCATGTGGTCGGCAAGGGCGAGGCAGTCATCGTGGACACCTGGTGGCAGACCGAAAACGGCGGATTCCTTTGCAGTACGGTGCCGGCGATCCACAAGATGAAGCCCGGCAGCACGGGACCCGCGATTCCAGGCATCCATCCGGTGATCTATGACGACGAGGGCAAGGAGCTGCCGGGCGGTTCGGGCAAGGCCGGCAACATCTGCATCCGCAACCCCTGGCCCGGGTCCTTCCAAACCATCTGGAAGGACCCGGATCGCTACGTCAGCCAGTACTACTCGCGCTATTGTCATGACCCCGAGAGCAAAGACTGGCGCGACTGGCCTTATATGGCTGGTGATGGCGCGGTGCAGGCAGCGGACGGTTACTACCGGATCCTCGGCCGCATTGACGACGTGATCAACGTCGCCGGCCATCGCCTCGGCACAAAGGAAATCGAGTCGGCCGCTCTCCTCGTCTCCGATGTCGTTGAGGCGGCAGTGGTACCGGTCGTTGACCCGATCAAGGGCAAGGTGCCGGACCTCTATGTTTCATTGAAGCCGGGACTCGCACCCTCTACGAAGATCGCGAACAAGGTCACGGCATCGGTGGTTTCCCAGATCGGCGCGATCGCTCGGCCACGCCGCGTCGTCATCGTGCCCGATATGCCCAAGACCCGCTCGGGAAAGATCATGCGCCGCGTGCTCGCGGCGATTTCCAATCGTCAGGACCCGGGTGACGTGTCCACGCTTGCCAATCCGGAAATTGTTGAACAGATCAAGGAGCTCGCGAGGTAGCGCAACGGCGCGCGTCGAACGATTGCCCAAATCTATCTTCCTCGAATGCGGCGGTTGAGGATTCGCGTCGAATGCGGCCCATTTGTCTGAGCGAAGCGTGCTGGACCGCATCTTGCAGCGGCCCTGGTGCGGGTGTAGCCTTTTTCATGTCGGCCCCAGAGTCGGCTCAATCGCCTGCCGTGATCCAGATGCCGCGCAACAGCCGGTATCCACGTGGCGTGGCATAGCTGGTGCCGACGCGCAACGCGTCTGCACGGAGGTGCCATGAACAAGCTCGCGTCCATTCTTCTGTGGGGTGCGCTTAGCGCAGTCGGTGCGTTCTCATTCGCGACACTCGCGCTCGGGCGCGGTGAAAACGTGAACGCGGTGTGGCTCGTGACCGCGGCCCTGATCGTCTATTTCATCGCTTACCGCTTCTACAGCAAATTCATCGCCGGGCGCGTTCTGCGACTCGACGATGCCCGGCAAACGCCCGCCGAACGCCACAACGACGGCATGGATTACGTGCCGACCAACCGGTGGGTGCTGTTTGGCCATCACTTCGCCGCGATCGCCGGCGCGGGTCCGCTGGTCGGCCCCGTGCTGGCGGCGCAAATGGGCTACCTGCCCGGCACGCTCTGGATACTCGCGGGCGTGGTGGTCGCCGGTGCCGTGCAGGACTTCATTGTGCTGTTCGCGTCGGTGCGCCGCGACGGCAAGTCACTCGGCGAGATGATCAAGGTCGAACTGGGCCCGGTGCCCGGCTCGCTCGCGCTGGTCGGCGTACTTGCGATCATGATCATCATTCTGGCCGTCCTGAGCCTCGTGGTCGTCAAGGCACTGACGGCGAGCCCGTGGGGCCTCTTCACGATCGCAGCAACGATTCCGATCGCGCTGCTCATGGGCGTCTACATGCGGATCGTTCGCCCTGGGCGCGTGGGCGAGGCGTCTGCGCTCGGCGTCGTGCTGCTGCTCGCGGCACTCATGATCGGCAAGACGGTCGCAGGCGACCCGACGTGGGGGCCAGCGTTCACGTTGAGCGGCCCGCAACTCGCGTGGGCTCTCATTCTGTACGGCGCCGTTGCGTCCAGTCTGCCAGTGTGGCTGATGCTCGCACCGCGCGATTATCTGAGCACCTTCCTGAAAATCGGCACGGTCGTCGCGCTGGCGATCGGCATCTACGTCGTCGCGCCGACGCTCTCGATGCCGCAGACCACGCGTTTCATCGACGGCACCGGGCCGGTCTTCTCCGGCAAGCTCTTCCCGTTCCTGTTCATCACGATTGCATGCGGCGCCGTATCGGGCTTCCATGCGCTGATTTCCTCGGGCACCACACCGAAGATGATCGAGCGCGAGTCGCATATGCGTCTGATCGGCTTCGGCGGCATGCTTGCCGAATCGTTCGTTGCCGTCATGGCGATGACGGCGGCCTGTGTGCTGCAACCGGGGATTTATTTCGCGATGAACGCACCGGCCGCGGTCATCGGGACCACGGCGGCGCACGCCGCGCAAGTGATTTCCAGCTGGGGATTCACCGTTACGCCAGAGATGATTAGCCAGGCGTCCGCCAATATCGGCGAGACCACCATCCTGTCGCGCGCCGGCGGCGCCCCGACGCTGGCGGTAGGCATGGCGCAGATCCTCGCCCAGGCGGTCGGAGGCACAGCTATGCAGGCCTTCTGGTATCACTTCGCGATCCTGTTCGAAGCGCTCTTCATCCTCACCGCGGTAGATGCCGGCACGCGCGTCGGCCGCTTCATGATCCAGGACATGCTGGGCCACGTCTACCCGCCGCTCGGCAACACCCAGCTGCTGCCCGCGAACCTGCTGGGCACCGGACTATGTGTGGCAGCCTGGGGCTACTTCCTCTATCAAGGCGTGGTCGACCCGCTGGGCGGCATCAACACGCTCTGGCAGCTCTTCGGCGTCGGCAACCAGATGCTTGCCGGCATTGCGCTGCTGCTGTGCACCAGTGTGCTGATGAAGATGAAGCGCGAGCGCTATGTCTGGGTGACGCTAGTGCCGACAGCCTGGCTTCTGGTCACCACACTGACGGCCGGTATCCAGAAAGTCTTCAGCAGCGATCCGCGCATCGGCTTCCTTTCGCTGGCGAACAAGTTCAGCGACGCAGCCAAGCACGGGACAGTGCTGGCGCCTGCCAGGTCGATTGCGGAAATGCAGCGGGTGGCCTTCAACAACTATCTGGATGCGGTCGTCTGCGGCCTCTTTGTCGTGCTGGTGCTCGCGATGTGCGTCTTCGCCGTCAGGATGAGCTGGCAGGCGCTGCGCCACACACAGCCCACCACCCACGAGACGCCAGTTGTCGCGCGCGCTTAAGGAGGGCTCGCCGTGAAAACGATTCTCAGTCGCAAACCTGTGGGATCCCCGCTTCAGGCAACGGGGATCCAGCCGTGTGTGGATGCGCCACCCAAGCGCCTGTCCGACATTGCGAGGACGCTGCACCGTGCCTACCTGCAGGTGTTTGGCATCCCGGACTATGAACGCTACCTGTCGCATATGGCGTCGCATCACCCGGGCGATCCGCTGCTGTCGCGACGAGAGTTCTGCGCCCGGGCGATCGATCGCAAATACACCCGTAGCGGGTCGAGGTGCTGCTAGCGTTCCATCCAACGAACGCCTTTCGCAGGATCGATGTCGCGATCCTGACGTCCTCACACTTCCGGAACCGTTGGACTATCTGGATGCCGCTTCAGTGCGTGCCGGCGCCTTGCTTGCCGTTCGCGTCGGTGTGCCTGACCGTACAAATCAGGCCGGCCTCCGCCGCAACCGCACCATCGACCTCAGCGCGCGCCTTGAACTTCCAGATGCCGCGCATATGCCGCTCGAACGTCGCGTTCAGGATCAGTTGGTCGCCCGGTTCGACCACCCGCTTGAAGCGCGCATTGTCGATGCCGACGAAAAGATACAGCGTATTGGCCGGATCGTGCGGCACTTCCGAGAACGTTAGCAGCGCCGCCGTCTGCGCGAGCGCTTCCAGAATCAGCACGCCGGGCATCACCGGACGCGTCGGGAAGTGACCCGCGAAGTACGGCTCGTTGATCGACACGTTCTTCAGCGCCTTGATGCTTTTGTGCGGTTCGAGTTCGAGCACCCGATCGACCAGCAGGATCGGGTAGCGGTGCGGCAGCAGCGTGAGAATCTTATGAATGTCGAGATTGATTTTTTCGGTGCTCATGGTGTTTCTGCTCACGCATTGGCTGCGATGACGACCGCGGATACCGATGCAGGGGTTGGTAGTGCATGCCGCCGCCGATTTCCCGTCGACTCCATTAGCCGGCGGAGGCTGACGACGCCACCAGGTCACAGCAACGGGCGCCCTTTCCCGGCAGCCACCGCTTCGGGCACCTTCACGCATTCCCACAGGTTGTCTGGATTACGAATCACCGCGGCGCTCCGGCTCTCATCCCGCGTACCCGGTCCCGTCGGACCGGGTATCGCCTCCGGTTTCTACTTCTCCCTCAGGAACGACTTCAAGCGCGCAGACCGGGCCGGGTGCCGCAGCTTGCGCAGTGCCTTGGCTTCAAGCGCGCGGCCACGCGTCGCCTGAAGGAAGGCACAGGGCTCGCTTCTGACTGGACATCCGGGCAAAAACTGACGGCGGACGAAACAGCTGACGTACGCCTGATCTGTGCGGCCTGACTGGAAGCGCCGCGTCACGCGGCCGCCAACATACGGACACGGGCGGAGGTCGACACAAGCGACTCGTGCGCGGACCTCCCGCGGAACCTGACATTTCAGGCAGCTGGGCGCAGACTCCTTAACCGGGCCGGTGCTTGGACAAACGCACGCTTTGCACCGTACCGGCACCGATAGCAGCGTGAGGCAGGCAAGATCGGGCGCATGTCGAATGCCCGAGTCGCGCCGCACAGGCACTAATATCGCTGCGCAAGAGCATCCACGCATTGAGCGTAGATGACGATGACTCGCGGTGACGCGAAGTTGATCTGCCTCTCGCTGGTGAAGAACCAGCACGCATCCTGTCGGCCATGCACCATGCCACCGGCCTCCACAAGTTGCCGCGCAAGATCGGCGGCCATCCGGTTCAATTCGCCACGACAATCATGCAGACCGACGTCTCCGGAGGATCACTTCATTGACCTGAAGCAGGTATAGTTCACGCAGTTTTTCGACGTGCCCGGGCACCAATGGCGCTCTTTGTCCTGTAGGTGACGCCATGCTGCTCAAGGTATTCGCGAATCAGTTGCCGCACCACCTGTGAGGGTGTCAAATCCTGTGCCGCGCACAGCTTTTCGAACGCCTCCTTCTTCACAGGATCAATCAGGATTGTGAGTCGAGCGCTTTTCGTTTCCATGACGGGGGCAATAATCCAAGTATGTTAATTAAATTATAATACATCGCGTGGTCCGGGTCATCCTCGTGACGTCACGGGCGCACCACGCGTCGTCGATTACTGAATCGCTCGCCCCTATGCGGCCGATGAACGGTTGAGAAGCACTTCAAGGGGCGGGCGGCGCCCCTGGGTTTAACGTACCGCCCTGGCACGCAGGTAGTTCTGGCCGGCCTGGGTAATCGAAACGGTGCCCCGCCCGTTCGCTGGGACCGATACAAACCCTGCGTTGCGCAGTTCCTGCGCGACCGACCAGTTCAGGGCGGGCGCGTCGCGGCCGTATCGCTGCTGAGCCAGACGCTCGAGCGCCCAGACGGCCGCATGGGTCAAGGTGCCGCTTTCGTTGTCGCCTCGTACTGTCATCTTCCCTCCTCGAGAATGCGCCTGCTTGAAAAGGCCGGGAACGTGTGCGTGTCACCGTCTGCACAAGGCGGACAAATCCGCCTAACACGCCTGCTCATATCGATTCCAGTTAAATTTTTTCCCGTACTCGATGCGCGTGGCCGTTGCATGAAGATTCACCGCGTGTCCGGGCGCGAGCACGCGCGCCCGGTCGAGCATCGCCGCATAGGACGGAGCCTCTTCGGCTCCTTTCCACGCAAAGACGGTGACGTTGTGCTCACTACCTTCGGATGGCGCCAGAGTCACCGCGCTCGCGAAGACTTCCCTGAGCGAGCGCAGGTGGCGATGAAAGTCCGGTTCGTCCGTCACCAGATTGGCCACCAGGACACCGTCATCGCTCAACCGGCGACGACAGGCTTCATAGAACGTCCTGCTGCCCAGTTCGGCCGGCAGGCCATCGGCATTGAAGCCATCTACCAGTAATACGTCGGGCCGGTGATCCTGAGCGGTGATGAACTGCGCGCCATCCGCACAAACCACGCGGAAGCGCTCGTTGTCGCGCGGCATGTGAAACCGCTCGCGCAACGCGATCACCTCCGGATTGATTTCGACCGCGGTAATTGCCGTATCCGGCAAATAGCGGTAGCAGTATTTCGCCAGCGACCCGCCACCCAGCCCGATCATCGAAATCCGGCGTGGGGACGGCTGGAACAGCAGAAACCCCATCATGGTCCGCGTGTAACCCAGCGCAAGGGCGCAGGGATCGTGCCGCAACATCGTGCTCTGGACGCCGCGTGCATCAAAATACAGTGAAACCACCTGGTCATTCTGTATGACCAGCGGCTTGTTTGCCTTCCTCTTTCTTTTCATGTGCCTGGTCGAAAACGTGCCGATGCGTGCCCAATCGTGTGCTGGGCACCGGGCGGTCAGCAGAATTCCTGCGTACGCAGGATGGCCGAAAGCGCCTCGAGCGCCGCGATTTCGTCAGGACCGGCCACCAGGATGCGCACCGGCGTACCTGACCGGGCACGAAGGGACATGACCGACATGACATCCTCGGCGTTGACGGACCGCCCGTTCGCCATGCAGACGATATCGCTGGCAAACCGGGCTGCACCAACTGCAAGCCTTGCAGACTCGTGCCCGTTCAAGCCCCATCGCCCGCCAACCTGAATCAATACCTCGACCAACCCGCTCCCCTTTGGGCGTAATTCGTCACTCGGGGCTACGTCGCCCCGTCCGGTTGCGCTCAGTGCATCGAACTTGCGATGGCCTGCGCAAAGAAAGCGCGCAGCAGTGAATCCCACGTTTCATCCCGCAAAGCGATTTCGACCGCACCGAGCCGCGTCATTTCCCGATCCAGATATACCGCGCGAAGCGATTTTGGACGCGGTGGGCCGACAAAGAACTGACCGTCATCGTCCAGAAACAGACACGGCCTTTGCCTGTATCGCGCGCCAGATAACGAGGTCGCGTCCTGGACGTGGCGCGCCGATTCCTTCTGATAGACGAAGATGACATTGACCCCGCATTCTTCCAGGCGGTCGCAGATATCGGAAAACCGGTACAGCATCTGGAATCCGCGTTCGCCCGCCCTGCCCACGCCGACGACGATCAGTCCGCGACGGCCCATCACGTCCCGCAAAAACAGGTGCGTGTAGTCATGGGACAGCAGCGGAACACTCGCGTCAATCATGTCGACCTCCCTGCCGAGCGCCGGCATACCCCCTGCCTTCGCTCAGATTCAGCGCGATGCGACCAGCAGGCTTCTTGCCCAAGGATGCAATATTATTACCATTTCAACATAAGTCAATGGTAATTTCATTATCATGTTCGGCGACTTTCAACCAGGAGCAATCCCTCCCCAATTCGTTTGCTGTGCTTCCAGCCTAACGATCGAGGCGATAGATCTGCGCGCGCAGATCGTCGACGAGGGGCACGATGGCCAGCACTATCAGCACGGCCGCAAGCGGCACCGTCGAAGCGTATCCAATGTGCTTGAATCCCATCGCTCCCGTGACACCACCGACAAAGAACATGGTCAACATCGTCCCGTGTACTTTCAGCTTTGCCCGATTGGCCTGCACAAACGGCGCGCTGAGTTCGCTCCTCAAGGAGTTCCAGTAAAGAAGCTTGCCAAGCTCGATACCTATGTCCGTCACAATGCCCGTCATGTGGGTGGTACGGATTTCCGCACCCGACAGTTTGGTGATCATCGCGTTCTGCAAACCCATGATGAAACACAGGAGCACGACGGTCGCCGGCACGAACAGTGTCTCCCACAAGGCGAGATGGCTGCCGAGCAGCCCAAAACAGAGGAGCAGGACGGCCTCAACCAGCAACGGCGAAGCGTACTGACTATGCAGCCGCCGGCGCCGCCCCCAGTTGACGAGCACGGCGGAACTGGCGGCGCCCAGCAGGAATGAAATCAGCGATCCGATACCCGCCAGGACCAGCGATAGGTCACCCAGCGCGGCCTGGTCGGCAATCGCGGAGACCACGCCGCTCATATGAGACGTGTACTGCCTAACGGCCAGAAAACCGCCGGCATTGGTCGCGCCGGCCACGAACGCCAGCGAAAAGCCAAGCTGCCTGTCGGCCCCGGCACTCCGGTTCTTTCCCGTCAGGCTCCGGAAATAATCTGCTGGCATCAGGTACCGACTCATGTGTTCGTATGTCCGAACCGCGCTTCGGCGTAAGCTGGACCGGCGCAGCAAGCTGGCTTCCGAGATTCCATGCGCAGGATGAAACCCCGTATTCCCGATGCCTTGAACGAACACGGCGCGCCCTGCGCGCCTGTCGACGGATCATCACGTATGGAACCGGATCAATAAAACTGCTAGGATGATAACCTCATTATCATCAATTGGTAACCAGATGTTCCTTGTCAAATAACTCCGTTCTGGAACAGAACGATGCTCAGGAACGCCTCCGTTGCGTACGCAGCAGCAACGCATTGTTCGAAGGCGCGGCCTGCATGCCTGCGGCTTCAGGAGAACATGGGATTGTCAGCCGATCACAACAATCAGCTCAGGCATGCTCTCGCGGAGCATTGGAGAAAGACCTTTGGCAAACCCGTAGTCCGCGAGGGATTGTGCACGCGGTCACTGTGCTTCGACGCTTTCGGCATACAAAGCTCGATGCGCAGGAACGATCCACTCGCGCTTGATCTTTCGTACACGCGGGCCATGATGTCGTTCCAGCTCTTTCACCCCGATCCCAAAGACATTCTGATCGTGGGCCTGGGAGGCGGATCGCTGTCGAAATACTGCTTCCACAAGTTTCCGTCGGCACGGGTGACCACGGTGGAAATCGACGAAAGAGTGATCGCGTTACGCGAGTGTTTTTTCATTCCGCCTGAATCAGAACGATTCCGGATCGTACACGCCGACGCAGCGGAATACCTCTCGGACAAGGCTGGTGTCGCGGATGTAATCCTGCTCGATGGATTCGACGCGTCCGGGCTGCCCGCCAGCCTGTCGAGCCAGTACTTTTACGACTGCTGCCATGCTGCGCTGCGTGACGAAGGCGTGCTGGTGGCCAACCTGCTGAACAGCGACTCGCGGCTCACCACTCACCTCGACCGGATCGGCCGTGCGTGCGACGGAAAACTGTTCCGCACCATGGCGCGGCGCGAAGGCAACGCCATTGCCATCGGCATCAAGCAGGACACCGTACCGGGATGGCTCGATCTCTATGCGCGCGCGGAAGCCCTCACGCAATCGATGGGGCTCGACCTGCGTCAATATGTCAAAAAAATGGAGCGTCACCACCGGGCAAAGCCGGTTTCGGGATACCCTTCATCCAACGTACTAGCCGTTGAACAAGACATCTGACGGCACCGGAGACAACACCGATGGAACATTTGCTGGTCGTCCATTACGTGCTGCTGGTGGTCGCCGGCTGGTTGGCCGTCGGGGTTCTCGGACTCGCGAACCTGCACCGCACACGCGTGGTGGCGCATGGCCTGTTTCCACTCGGCACCGTATTCGGCCTGCTTCTGTGCGGATTGGGCCTCGCGGGCGTTTTTTCAGATCCCCAGCAAGCCGTCCTGCCGCTCGGCTTGCCGGACCTGCCGTTTCATCTGCGGCTCGACGGCCTGTCGGCGTATTTCCTCACGGTACTCGGCATGGTGAGCACGGGCGTGAGTGCGTTCTCCTCCGGCTATTTCCGCAAGGGCGAGGGCACGCCGCCCGGATTGCTCTGCTTCGAATATCACGTGTGCCTCGCGAGCATGGCGGTGCTGTTGCTGGCGGACGATGCGTATTGCTTCATGGTTGCGTGGGAAACGATGACGATATCGGCCACCTTCCTCGTGATGACCAATCACCGCTTCGCCGAGATCCGCCGGGCAGCCTGGCTCTACTTCCTGATCTCCCACGTCGGCGCGCTGGCGCTCCTGCTGTGCTTCGGCCTGTTGCAGGCCAATACCGGCAACTACACGTTTGCCAACATGCGTCAGCAGCATCTGGACGTGTTCTGGGCGTCCGTCGCGTTTGTGCTGGCGCTATTCGGTTTCGGCACCAAGGCGGGTATTTTTCCGCTGCATGTCTGGCTGCCCGAGGCCCATCCGGCCGCGCCGTCGCCGGTGTCGGCCCTCATGAGCGGGTTCGTCCTGAAGGCCGGCCTCTACGGCGTGCTGCGCACGGTGTTCGATCTGCTGCACGTGCAGATTGCGTGGTGGGGCGTGCTCATGCTGATACTCGGACTCTTCACCGCCCTGTTCGGCGTCGTGTTCAGCGCCATCCAGACGGACATGAAGCGGCTGCTCGCGTACTCGTCGATCGACAACATCGGCCTGATGTTCGTCAGCATGGGGCTGGCCGTCCTGTTTCGCGCGTACGGGATGAGCGCGCTGGCTGCCCTTTCGTTGACGGCACTGCTCTACCAGATCGCCAGCCACGCGACGTTCAAGAGCCTGCTGTTTCTCGGGACAGGTTCCGTGTTGCACGCGACGGGCGAGCGCAATCTCGGGCGCCTGGGCGGCCTGATCCGTTTCATGCCGTGGACCGCGTGGGCCGCACTCGTGGGCGCGTTTGCCAGTGCGGGCCTGCCGCCGTTGAGCGGTTTTGTTTCCGAATGGCTGCTGCTGCAAAGCTTCCTGTTCACGCCGGGCTTGCCGGACCCGTTCCTGAACATGGTGATTCCGCTCGTTGCCGCGCTGATCGCTCTCGTGGCCGCGCTCGCGGGCTACACGATGGTCAAGTTCTTCGGCATCATCTTTCTCGGTCAGCCGCGCGAGGCGAAGCTTCGCGACGCGCGGGATGCAAGTCCGTGGGAGCGCGTCGGCTTCGTGTGGCTGGCAGCGATCTGCGTGCTGCTCGGGTTGCTGCCTGTGCAGTTCGTAATCGTTCTGGATCGCGTCACGCAGGTGCTGGTTGGCACGGGCATCGGACCCACCGTCGCGCGGAACGGCTGGCTGCTGCTCGCACCCACCAGTGTGGACCGGGCCAGCTACATGCCGGCGGTTTTCCTGCTGTTCTTCGTTGCCTGTTGTGGGCTCGCGTGGCTACTGGTACGCCGTCTTTATCATGGGCGCCTGCGGCGGGCGGCCCCCTGGGCCTGCGGCTTTCCGTTCGTGAACGCGCGCATGCAGGACACGGCGGAAGGGTTCGGGCAGCCGATCCGCGAAATCTTCGCGCCTCTGTTCAGGATCGAACGGCGGCTGCCCTCTGCGTTCGACGAACACCCCGCGTACAGCGTCACCGTGACGGATCGGGCGTGGACCCTGATTTACGAGCCGCTCGAGCGGCTGGCCAAACGCCTCGCGGCACTGGCCGGGCTGCTCCAGACAGGCCGCATCGCGGTCTATCTGATGCACAGCTTTCTCGTGCTGATCGTGCTGCTGATGCTGGTGAGACGATGATCACACTCTCCGGATTGCTCTCCCAGGGGCTTGAGATCCTGCTCGCACTGGCGGCAGCGCCCTTGTTGACGGGCTGGGTCAACATGTGCCGCGCCAGATTACAGAACCGCCGGGCGCCGAGCATCTGGCAGCCCTACCGGATGCTGCACAAGCTGTTCAACAAGGAGTCGGTCGTCGCCGACCACGCCAGTCCGATATTCCGCGGCGCGCCGTATGTCGTCTGGGCATGCATGACGCTCGCTTGCGCGATCGTACCCACGCTCTCAACCGACCTTCCCCTGTCGCCGGCCGCGGACGCGATCGCCCTGGTGGGTCTGTTCGCGCTGGCTCGTGTGGCCATCTCGCTGGCCGCGATGGACGTCGGCACCGCGTTCGGCACGCTCGGCGCGCGCCGCGAGATGCTGGTGGGCTTCCTCGCGGAGCCTGCCTTGCTGATGGTCCTGTTTTCGGCGTCGCTGATCACGAAGTCGACCTTGCTGACCACCATCGTCGCCACGCTCAGCCATCGCGAACTGGCGATCTATCCGAGCCTCGCGTTCGCAGGGATCGCATTCACGATGGTGTCGCTCGCCGAAAACGCGCGCCTGCCGGTCGACAACCCGACCACGCACCTCGAACTGACGATGATCCACGAGGCGCTGATCCTCGAGTATTCCGGCCGGCATCTCGCGCTGATGGAATGGGCCGCGAGCCTCAAACTGTTCGCGTACTCCTGCATCGGCCTCGCCTTGTTCATTCCGTGGGGCATCGCGGAGGCCGGCAATCCTGTGGCGCTGCTGCTCGCCGTACCGGCGCTCATCGTCAAGTTGCTGGTGGGAGGCGTGGCGCTCGCGATCGTCGAGACGACCAACGCGAAGATGCGCATTTTCCGCGTGCCGGAGTTTCTCGCGACAGCGTTCCTGCTGGCCGTCATCGGGATGCTCGTTCACTTTCTGCTGGGGGCGTGAATGCACGGCTTCGCGACGCAGATCATCAACTTCCTGGCCGCCATCCTGTTGCTGCTGTCGTTTGCGATGCTCAGCCAGCGCCGGATCCTGTCTTTGATTCACCTCTATACGCTGCAGGGCCTGACACTCGTGTCAGCCAATCTGGTTCTGGGCTTCGTCACAGCCGACACGCACATCTATATCTCCGCGTTGCTGACGCTGGTGCTCAAGGTCGGCCTGATTCCCTGGATACTTCACAGACTCGTGCAGCGGCTCAACGTCAAAACGGATGTGGAATCCCTCCTCAATATTCCCGCCACCCTTCTGATCGGCATCGTGCTCGTGATCGTCGCGTTCAATGTCGCGTCGCCGATCAGCCTGCTCGCCTCGTCGGTCGCGCGCGGCACGCTCGGCATCGCACTCGCCTGCGTGCTGCTGTCGTTCATGATGATGATTACGCGCGCGAAGGCAATCCCTCAGGTAATCGGCTTTCTGTCGATGGAAAACGGCCTGTTTTTTGCCGCTGCAGCGGCAACCAACGGCATGCCGATGATCGTCGAACTCGGCATCGGACTCGATGTGCTGGTGGGCATCCTGATCCTCGGCGTGTTCATGTTCCAGATTCGCGAACAGTTCGACAGTCTGGACATTCATCACCTTGAAAAACTCAAAGATGACTGAAGCCTGGGTACTGCTGCTGGTTTTCGGAATCCCGCTCTTCGCGGGCATGTGTCTGGCGCTGGTGGGACAGCACCATGTCGCGGCCGAGCTCAACGTCGGCTTCAGTTTCCTGACCTTTGCCGCCGCCATGCTGCTCGCCGTGAAAACCGTGGCGCATGGGCCCGCGTTCGCGCTGGGCAAGCTGTTCTTCGTCGATCCGCTCAACGTGTTCCTGGTGGCGCTGACGGCCTTCGTCGGCTGGACAACGTCGATCTTTTCAAGGCCGTACATGCGCATCGAGCGTGACCGCGGCAAGATGACCGGCCCGCGCATGCGCCTCTACCACAGCATGTACCAGCTGTTCATCTTCGCGATGCTGCTCGCGCTGCTCACCAACAACATGGGCATCCTCTGGGTCGCCATGGAAGCCGCCACGCTCGCGACGGTGCTGCTGGTCAGCGTCTATCGCACGGCGGCAAGTCTGGAAGCCGCATGGAAGTATTTCATCCTGTGCGGCGTCGGCATCGCGCAGGCGCTGTTCGGCACGATCCTTCTCTATCTCGCCGCGAGCCGGCAGCTCGGCGGCGGCGATGCGCTGCTCTGGACCAGTCTGAACGCGGTCAAGGGCAGCCTCGACCCGACCATCATTTCGCTCGCGTTCGTGTTTCTGCTGATCGGCTATGGCACCAAGGTCGGCCTCGTGCCCATGCACAACTGGCTGCCCGATGCACATGCCGAAGGTCCTACGCCGATTTCGGCTGTGCTGTCCGGTCTGCTGCTCAACGTCGCGCTCTACGCGGTGCTGCGCTGCAAGGTGCTGGCCGATGGCGCACTCCAGAACGGCCTGCCGGGACACCTGCTGGTCGGCTTCGGATTGGTCTCGGTGCTGATCGCCACCTTTTCGCTGTTCCGGCAGAAAGACGTCAAGCGGCTCTTTTCGTATTCGTCGATCGAACACATGGGCCTGATGACGTTCGCCTTCGGGCTCGGCGGCCCCATCGCCACCTTCGCAGGCCTGCTTCACATGACGGTGCATTCGCTGGTGAAGTCGGCGATCTTCTTCACCGTCGGGCATGCGGCCCAGAAGGCCGGCACCCAGGCGATCGACGACATCCGCGGCTTGTTGCGCGTGAGCCCAACCGTTGGGTGGGGCATGATGCTCGGCGCGCTCGCAATCCTGGGGATGCCGCCATTCGGCGTCTTTGCGAGCGAGTTCCTGATCCTGACCACCGCGATGAGCAAGCTCCCATGGACCACGCCCTTCCTGTTGCTCGCGCTTGCCGTGGCGTTCGCGGCCATCTTCGTGCGCGTGCAGGGCATGGTGTTCGGGGACACGACGGCCAAAGTTCTCGAACACCCGCCGGCGTTGCTGCCCGTGTTCGTCCATCTCGGCGTCGGGTTGATGCTGGGACTCTACATTCCGCCCTATCTTGCGACGTGGTATCGGCAGGCGGCGGCCATGATCGCGGGGTGACACATGCGCATCGAGGCATTCGGGTTTCCCAACCTGGTTCGCCTGTCCGTGTTTGCGGGCAGGTCCTCGGCTTTTCTCGCACGGATCGATCACGACACGTGGACCCGCACCGCCGGCACGGTGCGCGAGGCGGGTGGCCGTCTGATCTCCCTGTGGGGTACCGAAGAGACGGCGGGCACATTCGCGATCTCCGCCGCGTATGCACTGGAAGACGGCATCCTGTGGCTTCAGTCGCCTGCAGGCGATGTGCATGAGAACGGATACCCGGACCTGTCGACCGTCTTTCCAGCCGCGACGCGTATGCAACGCGCCGTCTACGATCTGCTGGGACTGGGTGCGATCGGGGCCGAAGATACGAGGCCGTGGCTGAACCATGGTAACTGGCCTGCCGACTACTATCCGCTGCAGAAGCTGTCTTCCGGGGCCGAACGGTTCGAATCGCAGGAAGCGGACTATCCGTTCGTGCCGGTCGCCGGGGACGGCGTCCACGAGATCGCCGTAGGCCCGATCCACGCAGGCGTGATCGAGCCGGGACACTTCCGCTTCTCGGTCGTCGGTGAGAAAGTGCTGCGGCTCGAGGAGCGGCTCGGTTACGCGCATCGCGGCATCGAAAAGCTGTTTCAGCAAACGCCTCTGTTGCTCGGGCACCGTCTGGCGGGACGAATCGCTGGGGATTCTACTGTCGCGTTCTCGTGGGCGTACTGCATGGCGGTCGAACGGGCACTCGATGTCCAGATTCCGCCACGCGCGCAGTGGCTGCGCGCACTGTTGCTCGAGCGTGAGCGCATTGCCAACCACCTCGGCGATCTGGGTGCGCTCGGCAACGATGCCGGGTTCGCGTACGGGCTGGCCACGTTTTCCCGCCTGAAGGAAGACTGGCTGCGCCTGAACGATCGGGTCTTCGGACACCGCTATCTGATGGATCGGATCGTTCCTGGTGGCGTGACAACGGAGATCGATCCGCGTTTCATCGCTGCAATGGAGACGCAGTGCGAGCAGATCGATACGCAGGTCCGCGTGATGCAGCGTATCTATGACGATCAATCGGGACTGCAGGATCGCTTCGCGGGCTCAGGGATACTGTCCGCCAAAGTGGCAGAGCACTTCGATGTATGCGGGCTGGTCGCGCGTGCCAGCGGGCGGAAAATCGACGTGCGGGTCGATCATCCTTACGCGCCCTACCATGAGGTTCAGGTGCAGATGGTCAGCGACGAACGGGGTGACGTGGCGGCCCGCGTCGCGGTCCGTTTCGGCGAGGTCTACGAGTCCATCCGGCTGATCCGCGCCCTGCTCACCGATCTGCCGGACGGAGCGATTGCCTCCGGGATTGAACACGGAAGCTCGCCGTCCTATGGCGTGGGCTGGATTGAAGGCTGGCGAGGCGATGTGTTGGTCGCCATCGAGACTGGAGCCGACGGCGCCATTGCGCGCTGCCATTGCCATGACCCGTCGTGGCAGAACTGGCCAGCCCTGGAACACGCGATCATCGGCAATATCGTTCCCGATTTCCCGCTGATCAATAAGTCGTTCAATCTGAACTATGCGGGACACGACCTGTAATGTGGCAACTTCTCAAACAGATCGCGACAACCGGCACGCCGACTCTGCGCGTGCCCGAGGGCGATGACGCATGGCGGGCCGAAGGCCACCGGATCCAGCAGGAAATACTCGACGTGCTCGGCCGGGCGCTATGCATTCGCGAGGTCGATGCGGGCTCCTGCAACGGCTGCGAACTGGAAATCCATGCGCTCAACAATCCGTACTACAACATCGAGGGTCTGGGTATCCGGTTCGTCGCGAGTCCCCGCCATGCCGACATGCTGCTGGTCACCGGCCCGCTCACGCTGAACATGCAGGAAGCGGTCTTGCAGGCCTATGAGGCAACGCCGCATCCGAAGCTGGTGGTCGCCGCCGGCGAGTGCGCCTGCACGGGCGGTATTTTCAAGGACAGTTACGCCGTGCGCGGGCCGCTGTCGAATCTGCTGCCGGTCGACGTTACGATCCCGGGCTGCCCGCCGCCTCCCATCGATATCCTGAGGGGTATTCTCGCCGCGCTTCGAGCAAAACGCACAACTCTCCCGCCCTGATCTCCGACGACGACACGCGCTGTCGACGGCAGTCGTAAACATGAGCATGGGCCGGACCAACGCATGATGACCACCCCATGTTACGCGGTGATGCTTGCGCGTGGCATGAACACCGAGCGCGCCGTGCACAGTCAGCATGTGTGTTCCGCGCGGAGGCGAAGGCGTTTTGCGCCTGCACGCGGAAGACGAAGGTGAAGGGTCAACGTCGCCAGCCTCCTGGGCGTGCCGGCGACGCGGACGTGACGCGCACCGGACTGACAGCCGGCGACGCGCGGGCGATGATGAACGGCTGGGGCGGAGGAGGTTTTGGGGCGGTCGATGACGTGCCGGATTCGACTCCCTGGCCCACGCCGGTTTGCGTCGACTGCCGGACGACGAGGACCGGGATCTGGCTGTGCGTCAGCACCTTCTGGGTCTCACTGCCGAGCAGCAAAGCGCGCATCCCGCCCCTGCCGTGGGATGCCATGACGATGAGATCGCAGTTTCGTTGCGCTGCAACGCTGACAATCGCCTCGTACGGGTGATCGTGGTTCCTGGCAATCGTATCGCACTCGACACCGGCCTGCGTGGCCGCTTTCGTGACCGCCGCGAGATAGTCATCCGCATGCTGCCGGGTGACCTGAATGAATTGCTCCTCGGTGTCCGCGAGCATTTCGGGCCCATATGCGAGAACATGGAATTCCGGAATGACATGGAGCCCCGTGACCCTGGCTCCGCTTTCGCTGGCGAGCGTCACCGCCATCTGGATGGCGGCGACGGAGAGTGCCGAACCGTCGGTCGGCACCAGCAGATGCTTGAACATATGTTTCTCCCCGCGGACAGGCCTGTTCGCCTTGACGTCCTGTTCGGGGCCTGCCGCTTGAGTCAGGTAGACATGAACCAGGGCGACTTCTTTCAGTATAGTCAGCGTGACGAAGATTTGTCCGGCTGGCACTATCCGTGACAAAGTGCCGCGCGTTGCCGCGACCGAAGCCTGGTATATTCGGCAGGCGTTGCGCGCAGCTTTTGGTTCGCCCGGGGTGCACGCGACGCACGGCCTGCGGCTTGTCGCAGGCCACCTCCCTGTTCGGTCACTGCCTGCCGATATCACACACAATCACACGCTGGGTAAGACACGTTCGTGCATCGAGCGTCTTCACGAAAACCTGCAATGACGCCCGTCAAGTTCATACTCCGCTACACCGCAGTGCCGTTGATGGCTATCGTCGCGGTCGTATTCTGGGCCTCGCTTCACTCATCCGTGGAAATCGACGCGCGACAGTACGCTGCACTGTCGGCCGCCTATGCGAACTTCCCGCTGGATCTCCGGCGCCATGTCGCGGATGCGATGAAATCGGGCAGACTGAGCAAGTGGGACTATTCGTCGCTGGTCCGGGAATCGCTCGACGATGGAATCACGCTTGACTGGCCGGCGGACGATAACGAAGACGTTGTCAGCGAACGGGCAAAACTGGCCGCTCTCGTCAAAACAAACAGAGATTGAGCCAGGCGACTCACGGAATGCCCGGACCTGTTACGAGACCTGCGGCAATCGTGTTGCTCGGGACGACCAAGTTGCTGATGTTGATCAGGGGCGGCGGAACATCGGCCACGGGTCGACTGGGAAAGACCCGTAGCGGCAGGCTGAGTGTTCGGCACGAGGCGGCAATGGTGGAGCGGATGTGCTTATGTTTTCGCTTCCTTGCGAGTCGTCGATCTGTTCACCGTACGGACCATACAGTTTGTGACCTGGCTACGCACCAACCGTTGGGCCGAGAATTGAACATTGGCCTGAGCGGTTCTGTCGCAATAAGGCGGTCCGCTATGATGTGCGGAACAAGATGAACGACTGAAAGCTTGATGAAGACGCTGAATCCGGCCGTGGCCCGGGTGCTCAAACGCCTGCATTACCCACTTGATGTAATCCTGACGTGCGTGTTTGTGATCATTCGGATACGCACAAGCGCGACTCGAGCCTGTTCAAAAACGCTTCAAGGCCCTCCACCGGAAGCGGGCGGCAGAAATAGTAACCCTGATAGGCATGACATCCCGCAGCAGCGAGGAAGTCCCGCTGAGCCTCGGTTTCCACACCCTCAGCGATGACCCCCAAGCCGAGGCTCTGCGCAAGCGCCACGATGGCCCTGGCAATCACGGCGTCGTTGGGGTCGACCAGGACATCGCGCACGAATGACCGGTCGATTTTTAACTGGTCCAAAGGCAGACGCTTCAAATAGGAAAGCGACGAATATCCAATACCGAAATCGTCCAGTGAAAAGACGACGCCTCTCGCCTTGAGCGCACCCATCTTCTGAATGATGTCCTGCACATTGTCCACCAGCACACTTTCCGTCAGTTCCAGCTTTAACCTGTCTGCCCTCGCGCCTGTTCGACTAATGATGGTCAACACCTTGTCCACGAAATCAGGTTCGCGGAATTGCTGGATGCTGACATTGACCGCAATTGTGAGATGTGCCATGTCTGGCCGCGTCGCCCATAGCGTCAGTTGCGTGCAGGCAGCTTCCAGGACCCAGCTTCCTAGCGCAAGAATCAGTCCGGTTTCTTCAGCCAGCGGAATGAAATCGGCGGGAGGCACGATACCGCGCTGGGGATGTTGCCAACGCACCAGCGCTTCGACGCCCGTGACGCGGGCGCCGTCGACCTGCGCCTGGTAATGAAGCAGGAACTGATTTTCCTCGATTGCGTTGCGCAGACCCGCCTCCAGCGCAGCTCGCTGCACCACGACGGTCTGCATGTCCGGATCGAAGAAGCACACGGCATTGCGCCCTTTCTCTTTGGACTTGTACATCGCGAGGTCGGCCTGCTTCAGAAGTTCATCCATGGAAGCCTGATGTCCGCTGAAAACCGTGGCGCCGATGCTCGCAGTGCTGCGGTATTCAATGTCGCCAAGTTGATACGGAGTGCCAAGAACGGCGAGGATTTTTTCGCCCAAGACCTCGGTCTGACTGGCCGCCTCCTCGCGGTTTTCGTGCAAGCTCCCCAGCACCACCACGAACTCGTCGCCACCCACTCGCGCCACGGTGTCGCTCTCGAGCACGCTGGCAGCCAGACGTTGCGCCACTTGCTGCAGCAGCAGATCACCTTGGTCGTGGCCCAGGGTATCGTTCAACGTCTTGAAGTGGTCCAGGTCGATGAACAGCAAGGCGCCGCACGCTTCACTTCGGGCGCTGGCCGTGATCGCGTGCTTCAGGCGATCCAGCAGCAGGGTGCGGTTGGGCAAACGGGTCAGCGCATCGAAGAAGGCCAACTCCTTGATTCTTTCTTCCGCGATCTTGCGTTCGGTAATGTCGTGATGCGTGCCGACATAGTGACTGACGATCCCATCTTCTCCCGTCACCGCGGAGATCGTGAGCCATTTTGGATACACCTCGCCGTTCTTGCGGCGATCCCAGATTTCCCCCTGCCATCTCCCAGCACGGTGGATCGCTTTCCACATCTCGCGGAAAAAAGCCGTGTCGTGACGGCCTGATTGAAGCACTCGCGGCGTCCGGCCCACAATTTCCTCGGCCGTATAGCCGGTGCATTCGGTGAAAGCCGAGTTCACGCGCAGGATATTTGCGCTGGCATCGGTGATCATCATCGGTTCCAGCGCGTCGAAGGCGACAGCGGCGATTCGAAGCTCGGCCTCGACCTGTTTGCGCTCGGTAATGTCGCGCCCGCTCGTGCGAAAGCCGATGAAATCGCCTTTGGCATCGCTGATTGGAACCCACGACACGGAAAGCCAGACCAGCGAGCCATCCTTGCGAACACAACGAAACTCGAGCTCATCGCCGCGAAAGCCCTGAAGCCCTTTCAGAAACTCAGGGGCGACGCGAGGGAGATCTTCCGGATAGATCAGTGTGCCTGCGAAGTCGGGCATGGCCATGAATTCGTCGACCGTATATCCCGTATATTCCTGCACGGATGGATTGATCCAGCGGGGCTTGCCGTCTGGCCCCCACCAGACCTCCCAGTTGACCGTGCAGTCGGCAATCGCGCGGAATTTCTCCTCGTTTTCGCGCAATTCCTGCGTCATCGCTGAAGCGAGCCGCATCGCGCGGCCGCGACCGGTCATCATCAGCCAGGTGAGCAGCGCAAGCAGCAGGCTAAGGCCCGTGCCGGCGCTGGCGATCAGCATTGTCGCGTTACGGCCGAAACGGGATTTGAAGTCGTCCTGGGCAATCATCGAAAGGGTCCAGTCGTGTCCGCCGACGACCAGATATTCATTGGCCGAAATGACGGAAGGCAGATGCTGCCCGCCTGCTTCAGGAGTCCTGTGCAGAAGTGCTGCGATCGACGGTTCGACGCCGTCGTAGATAGCGATTGTGAGGCCGGGCGGCTGCTCGCCGTACAGACTCGCGATGACGTCATGCATGCGGAAAGAGGCATAGACCCAGCCGACCAGGTGCGCCCGGCGCTGGGCGACGCTGTCCTGTGACTGCCCTCGTGCATAGATCGGCAGATACATGATGAAACCGGGGCGAGCACTGGCCTCGGAATCTACGGTCAGGCGGACCTTCCCGGAAATGGTTGCCATTCCGGAATCGCGCGCCTGCTCCATGGCGCGCCGCCGCACAGGGTCAGCCCACGCATCGAAGCCAGGCGACGCGCGATTGAGGCCGGTATACGGTTCGCGCTGGATGATGGGCGCATAGTTTTCGCGCGAACCCTTGGGCTCAATGGCGTAGCCGGTCAAGCCCTGCCGACGCATAGCGGCTATATGAATGTCCTTCTGCGTCGCCGGTACCCATTCGACAATGCCTATGGCCTGGATGCCGGAGAAGTTGGCGTCGGGATTGAGCGCGCCGACGTAGTTGCGGAATTGGTCACGGCCAATCTCGCCGGTGGCGGCGAACAGACTCTGCACGCCGCGCAGCAAGAGTTCATAGGTTCCCATACGCTGTTCGATCCGGCTGACAGCGTCGCCCAATGAGAAGTCGAACTGCGTGAGCAATTCATGGCGGGCGGCTTGCCGTTCGTGGTCCCAAAGTATCCATGTAACACCTAACGCAGCGGACAGGACCAGTAACGGGAGCAGGACAAGGCGCGCCCAGCTCACGGTGGCGTCTGGAAATCGACCATCGAATTGGCGAGGTCGGGTTTGAAGTACTTCTCGAAGATCCGCCGGACGGTGCCGTCTGCGCGCAATTCATTCACCAGGGCGCGCCACCTTTCCCGCTCGGCCGGCGACAGTGCCCTCTTCGACATGATGAGGCCGTGCGGTATGGCGGGGTCGTTGAACTCGACGATGGTGGTCACGTCGCGAATTTTCTTTTCGTCGAGCGCAGGGTAGTCGAAGGGTTCGATGATCATGCCCTGGATGCTCCGGAGGATCAGCGCCTGATACAGCGGATCCAGACCGCCAGCCTGACTGACGCGGTTTTCAGCCGACAGCTTGTCCACCAGCCGGTTGGCCGAGTTGCTATAACGGAAGCTGCGGATGACGCCGAGCTGAAATTGGTCGTTGTGCTCGAAATCGGCCAGCTGATGGATGCCGGCATCCTTGCGCACCAGCAAATAATATTTGTTGCTGAAATACCAGGCGAAATCCGCATACTGATTGCGCTCATCGTTGGCAATGCCGGACAGGCTGAAATCGAGTGCGCCGGACTCGATCAGTTTCCAGATCCGGGCGCGCGACATGACGCTGACCCTGATCTGGCAGCCGCTGCGGCGGATCAGTTCGTTGGCGAAATCCTTGTCGATTCCGGTGTCGGTGTCGACCGAATAAAGCAGGCCGTGATCGTGCAACGCGAGCGTAAATGAACGCGAACAGTCGGGGCCGGCCGCCAACGCGTTGCCGAGACAGCTTAGCGCAAGCAGCAAACCGCCAAGGCCATGTCGAATCACAAGGTCTCCATCGCGAGAAAGTGATTTAAATATAACGGTCCATTTAACTGACAGCTGTCTGGATGCAAGGTTTAGTCGTTCTGTCGCCTTGACGGCGGCTGGGGCGGAGCGGATTTTTGCGAATTGCATAGCTTACACCTGAGCGTATGAATCATTGAAAACATTCAATTTATCTTGCACGGCGGGATCGACACTTGAGCGCCGCGCGCCGCAATCGCCGCATGACACTGCTTCGTGTCGTAAGCGCCCTCGCCGCCGATGATATCGATCTGCTCGTCCGCGGGATCTGATCTGTCGACCATGCGCGCCTGAGCCTTTCACCGGCACCCTTGACAACACCCGCGCGCTTTCATAATGTGGAATGTGTTGAAGACGACTTACTTTTGCCAATCGCGACAACCCCATGCACTACCGTCTCATTGCAAGCACTGCGGCGATTGTCGGCACATCCACCGTCTCCCGCGCAGCTTCGCTCAGTAGCGTCGCGCTCGCCACGATCGAAAGCGACGTTCATGTTTTCGTCGTGGAGGAGAACGGCTCTGTGACGAAAGACGACGAAACGACATGGCGGGCGAACACGGCGGCCGGCATCGACGACATCGCACAGCGCCATGTCTGGTATGAAGACTGCAAGGACCCTATGGCGCTCTATGGCGCGTTGCTCGCGGCAGTCGGCATCCGCAGCGAAGCGGCGCTGATCGGCCCCGGCCTGGTTCACACGCTGCCCGCCGTGCCCGGCTACGGCGCGAGCGCCATCAATCATGCGATCACCTGGCTACCCGATCTGAACACGCACGAGACTGCGCAAATCGCCCTGCCGAATGACGTCCGCATGACCGATGTACCAGACGATGTGGAAATCAGGGATCGGTTTTTCGATTTCCGATCGCGGTACATGTTTGACCCTGCAACGAACATGATCCAGGTGATGCGTCATCTGAGCGCGACATTCGGGGCGCAGGCCTGTTCCGCCAACGATTTCGCGGCCGTGCGGCCCACGCTGCAAAAAATCGAGTGGGACGTGCAGTCGCAAGTTATCGTGAAGGCGAATCGAGGCTGACGGCACCAGGGTCGCCAGCGCCCGGATCACGGATCTCAGGGGCGACGGAATTGCGCAGGATCGACTCACCGTCGTGGCCAATCGTGTCGTGTTCGCGTTTGCCCGGAAATTCGTCATCCAGCTCGCGCGCCGTTTCGCTCAGCCACGCTCGCAGCTGGACGACGAAGTTATGTCCATTCTCGAGCGGTCCGACCTTCGCACAATAGTCACGCCATCATGCTGAACAATACCGAAACTCCGAATCCACTTCATACAAATCTCGATCTTTATCCCGTCGACCGTCTGATCGATACCCTTGTTAAAGACCAGATCAATGCGGTGAAGGCCGTTTGGGCCAGCCGTACCCAACTGACCGACGCGGTACGTGCGGCGGCACCCCGGATAACTGCCGGTGGCCGACTGATCTACGTCGGCGCCGGCACCTCAGGGCGCCTCGGGCTGCTCGACTCGGTCGAGCTATACCCAACCTTCTCCTGGCCAAGAGAGCGCGCGATTGTTTTGCTGGCGGGAGGTGCCACTGCCATCACCGAGGCGATTGAGGGCGCCGAAGACGACGACGAGCAAGGCGCGGCCGACCTGCTGGCAACGCGACCTTCGCCAGACGATGTGGTGCTCGCCATTGCGGCATCGGGGCGTACCCCATACGTGCTCGGGGCGCTGCGCGCCGCGCGGCGAGTCGGCGCGCTCACGATCGGCTTTGCAAATAACCCGCAATCCGCGATCGTGGTTGAGGCGGAGATCGGCGTTACATTGGACACGGGGCCGGAGATCATCTCCGGTAGTACGCGGCTCAAGGCCGGGACCGCCCAGAAGATCGCGCTAAACAGTTTCTCCAGCGCGTTGATGGTAGGCCTGCACAAGGTATACAGCAACCTCATGGTCGACCTGCGGCCTACCAACGCCAAGCTGGTCCGTCGTTCACTCGCGTTGACCGTGCGCGTGACGGGCGCGTCGAGTGACCTGGCGCGCCAGACGCTGGAGTCTTGCGGGTTCCAGGTCAAAGTGGCCATCGTCGCGTTAAAGCTCGGCATCTCGGTCGAAGATGCCGAGTCGCACCTGACGGCTGTCGGCGGTAACGTGCGCCGCGCCATCGAAGATTGAACCAGCCTCACCCCATTACGCGGCGTTCCTGCCAGCCTTCAGGCCCCGGTCGCGGGGGCTAGGAGCGATCGAGGCCGAGGTCCTGCGCACAGCGCTTGCCGACGTCGCGATACCCGACATTTCCATCGATATCACCGAGCAGATGCGCGCGCTGTGGCAGGCGGCCGCAACACGCATGGACGCCGAACTGTGCGTCGAGTTGCTGCGACAGGAAGTGAGTGACCTGTGCCCCCAATGGCGCGCGACAAGGTGAACGTGCTCATCCGATGGAAGGTGGATCCGGACTCGGCGGCAGACGAAGTGGCGCAGGTGTGGACAGCACCGAGCACAGATGCCTTGGACCGGAGCGACCCACAAACCCTGCAAGATTTCAAAGATTCGCCGGATGCGAAGCTGGCGGAACGCGTGATGCAACGAAAGACGTCCTCTTCCGGCATGACCTGACCGTCCCGCTTGCTCGCTCAGCGGCATCGTATCGTCGACAGATTGCGTCTCCTTTGCATGCCTGCTTTCGGTAGTCACGAGCCAAAGAGTCGACGCGTTCGTACGCTGCGAGCGGCTAACGCTGGCGTGTCACTATCGGCGGGTATCCGAACGCTCGCAAATACGCGCGCGAAAACGCAGACGCACTACCGAAACCGACACGCTGCGCAACCGCCTTGATTCTTCCGCCGTCAGCCAGCGCGCGACGGGCGAGCATAAGACGCCACGCAGTGAGATAAGCACTCGGCGTTGTTCCTACGGTCTGGCGAAACGAGGCCATAAATTGGCTGCGCGACATGCCTGAGACAAACGCGAGGTCTTCCACGCGCCAGGGCCGGGCCGGCGCGTCGTGTATCGCAACCAATGCGCGATGAAGCGCCGGATGGGAGAGCCCGGCGAGCAGTCCCGGCGTCGTCGCACCGCCATCGATCATCTGTCGCAAGATCATTAACAACATAACCTCGCACAGACGGCCTAACGCTGCGTTTTGCCCGCAACGCTTATTCAATGCCTCTTCCACGAACGCGTCGGTGATTGCGTGCAGAGTTGGCAAGTCGCTCAGATAGAGGGTGACCTGCTCCGGCAATGCCGCGATGAGCGGATTTGACGGCCCGCCGAAGCTCACCGAGGCCACGACGAGCGCGTTGCCCTCCGCCGCCGGGCTTTTCGGCGAGCCGTTGCAGAGGACCAGTCGCTCTGCCAGCCGCTGCGACTCGCCGAGGACAAGGATACTTGCGTCGGTACCCGGCGCGGGGCGATCCGACACGCAAACCGACAAATCAAAGGCCCGAAAAAAGGCTGACAAGCGATCCACCTTGGCCGATGGAATTGGACTTTTGATCATGCCTTTTAGATTTTTCATGTCATAAAGTATGCAAAAGTCAAACCGCAGCGTCAACCGGCGCGAGTCATCTGTCACGAAAGGAGTTGTGCCATGCTTATTCCCCGCCAAAAGGCCCCCGCGCTTGTCGTTGAGACCCTGGACCACGGTTCGTTCGATCTCGCCTCGGACACGCCTGGGCGAATGACTCTCATCTGTTTTTACCGAGGGCTTCATTGCCCCATCTGTGCAATGTATTTGAAGGAGTTGGAACGGCTGACACCGGAGTTCGCAAAACGAGGGGTCACGACCATTGCCATCAGCTCCGATGGCGACGCGCGCGCGAGAGAGATGCAGAAGAAGCTTGCAGCCAGCAATTTGCGCATTGGCTACGGATTTTCGCTATCCGAAGCCCGGAAATGGGGGCTCTACATCTCAACGTCCCGAGGCAAGACATCCATCGGGATCGACGAACCTGAACTGTTCTCCGAGCCCGGCCTGTTTCTGCTTCGTCCAGACCAGACAATCTACTATCTTTCGGTCCAGTCGATGCCGTTCGTGCGACCCAACTTCAAGGAACTGCTGCAGGCTCTCGATTTCACGATCGAGCATGATTACCCGGCGCGAGGCGAGTACATCGGCGCGCTATGACCTTTGAGGCCGGATACATGGCAACGAGACCGGCGCCGATGATACCGCCCGCGAGCCCGCACGAGATCCGGATGAAGTATTTATGATGGCGGCACCCCGCTGCTCGTCGCACCCGACGAGCGGGCGGTATCAATCGCGGTACTCAACGTCAGAACACCGCGCATGACATTCGCCAATTGGCGATCACGATTCGATCGCACCCATGCCTGATTGCAGATAGTTCTGGATCCCGAGCTTTGCGATGAGCCCGAGTTGTGTTTCAAGCCAGTCGATGTGTTCTTCAGTGTCATCGAGGATTTCGCGGAAGATTTCGCGCGAGACGTAATCGGCAACTGTTTCGCAGTACGCGATCGCCTCCTTGCACGTGACCTGGGAACCTTGCTCGAGCTTCAGATCGCACTCGAGTATCTCCTGCGTGTTTTCACCGATGAGCAGCTTAGCCAGGTCTTGCAGGTTCGGCAGCCCGTCGAGCAGAAGAATGCGTTCGATCAGACGGTCAGCGTGCTTCATCTCACCAATCGACTCTTCGTATTCATGTTTGCCAAAGGCATCAAGGTGCCAATGACGGTACATGCGCGCATGGAGGAAATACTGGTTGATCGCCGTCAGCTCATTCTTCAACTGGGCGTTCAGGTATTCGATGACCTTCTTGTCCCCTTGCATGATGGCTCCTTCTCGTTCGCGTCCGGCGCGGTGTGTGAAGCAGACACACCCAGGTTCCAACATAGTCTGCTGTCCTCAAAAAGGGAAGGATGCAGACGCGACGAGGAGAAGGTGCCGACGCCCAAATGCGTTGCGCGGCCAGCCGCGACGGGCACGAGACGCAAAGACCCGTCGCGAGGATGCGCACATACACCGTAGCGCCCCGAATGTCGCCTGCCGCCGGCAGCGGGAGTCGTGTCACAAGAACGAAATATTACAATTTGCCTTCATAACTATTTAATTGCAAACGAGAATAATTTTTCGTAACATTCGCATTCGATAATAATTCGCATTCAATATTTGGGGATGGCGGTGCAAACAAGAAGGAGACAGTGGGCCGCATGCCGCGTGTCGGGCGGGCTGAACGGTAAGCCGCCAGTTTTTGCCGGTTTCACGTACTACAGCGTTGGCCTGCCGCCCACCGGGCACGTTCCGACAAACCAGACGGCCGACACACCTGTTGCTTTGCCACGCGACCGAGGCCAGTTCTGCACCGACAACCACGCCAGCTACAACCACGGCCTGTCGCGGCCCACGGCACTTGCGACGTGTGATGCGCCTGTCGCAGTGTTGTCTGTTCGAGGCGTAATCGACGCACCACCTCGTGCCCGGGCAGCACGACTTTCACAACGGCGTGTTCGCCGACCTAAGCGATGCGGTGACCTGGTCTGTCAGCTTCGACGCCGATCCGAAGGGCTGGGTGTGAAACAGGAAGACATACCGGACAACGCGCGCGACAACACACCCACACCCGATTGCGGCCATGTCGACGTTGGCGAAATCCGCATGCGCGTGCGTCAACCCTGACCTCCTGCGAAACCGGCAACGTCATCGCGTTCCTCTGCACGCATACGAACAATGGCGATCCATCCAGACCGGAGCGCACCGCCTGCGGGTGCAACGTGATCGCACGGACACCGTCGTGGCCGCGAAAGCTGCAGGCGACACGAATTGAACTTCTTCTTTACTCACGTTGGAAATTACATGAATCGTCCGCGTTACCTTCCTGCGCTCACGGCCGTCGCGGCCGTCACAGCGAACCTGCTTTCTGTCTCGCCTGCGCGCGCTGCCGAACCTGCTACGCCGTCGGCCGCCACTGTGCGCAAGCTCGAAGGCAAGCTTGACGACATGGCGAAACAGCTCGCCGATATGCGCCAGCAGTTGCTGGACATGAAGCAGCAAAACGCTCAATTGCAAGCACAACAGCAGCAACAGGCGCAGACGACGCAGCAGACCGTCGCCCAGCAACAGGAACTGAAAACCGAAGTCGCAGCGGCCACGCAGTCCGCGCAGGCAGCAGTGTCCAGGCCGTCGCCGCTCGATAACCTGAGCCTGTGGGGTTACGGGGAAGCGTACTACGCGCGTCCGACGCGCCGTTCGGAGGACACCAAAGCCGATCTCGCACGCGCGGTGTTTGGGATAGGCTATCAGTTCGACGAGAAGACCCGGTTTAACTCGGAGTTCGAAATCGAACATGGAGTGACGTCATCGAGCGACCCGGGCGAATTCGAGGTCGAGCAGTTTTACGTCGATCACAAGTTCAACGACAAGCTCTCGGCGAAGGCAGGTCTGTTCCTGATTCCGGCCGGTCTGATCAACGAGAATCACGAGCCAACCAATTTCTACGGTGTAACGCGCAACTTTGTCGAGACGCTGATCATCCCGAGCACGTGGCGCGAAGGCGGCCTGGCGCTGTATGGCGACACGCCGATCGGGCTTGGCTGGAACATCGGCCTGACGACCGGTCTGGATCTGTCGAAGTGGAACTTCACGCCGCAGACGCCGCTGTACAACTCGGCGCTCGAGATGCAGAACAACGCGATTGCGCCAATGCAGGCGACACATCAGGAACTGGCGATCGCGAACGCACAGAAGGCGTCCGGCTATATCGCGTTGAACTATCGCGGTGTGCCGGGGCTGACCGTTGGCGGCACGTTCTTCAATGGTGGTGTCGTGCGCGCGACGCCAAACATCGACGACAATCAGCGCGTCACGTTGTATGAGGGTCATGTGCGCTATCAGCCGGGCAAATGGGATTTGTCGGCGCTGTATGCGCGCGGCCTGTTTTCCCACACCGCAGAAGCTAACGCACAGTTCCCGGGCGCAACGAACCCGTTGCCGGCGAGCTTTTATGGCTGGTATCTGCAAGCGGCCTACAACGCCACACTGGGCGGCTATCGCATCGCGCCGTTCGCACGCTTTGAAAAATACAACATGGGCGCGAGCTACGAAGGGATCGCGCCGGGCTTCGGGCCGGTGTCGTCGGGCCCCGCGGCTGACGGATCGACGTTCGCGACGCCGCACGACACGGTGTACACCGTCGGCGCGAACTTCTACCTGAATCCGAACGTCGTGTTCAAGGTGGACTATCAGCGCTTCAAGATCAACCGCGACTTCTCGCGCATCGATCTCGGCCTTGGCCTGCAGTTCTGACGATGCGTTACCAGCCCTTTACCACGCTGATCGCGGCGCTCATGGTGAGCGTCGCGTTCACGCCCGTCACGGTGTTCGGGGCCGACTATCAGTCGGTCGCCGAGGCGCAGAAAACGATGTTTCCCGACGCGACGGCGTTCGAGCCGCAAGCCATCGTATTGTCGCCCGAGCAGATCAAGGCGCTTGCGACTGCGGCAGGCTCGCCGGTCAATACGTCGCAGTGGCATGTGTTTGCGGCGAAATCAGGCGACACGCTGCTCGGCTACGTGCTGACCGATGCGGTAATCGGGAAGTTTCAGTCGATCAACTACGCGGTCTCCTTTGGCACGGACGGGACGATCCGCGACGTCGAGATTCTGTCGTATCGCGAAGAACACGGTGGCGAAGTACGCACAGCGGCGTGGCGCAGGCAGTTCCGCGGCAAGAGCGCTGCTGCGCCGCTGCGCATCAACGACGACATCCAGAACATCAGCGGGGCGACGATGTCATGCACGCATCTGACGGACGGCATCCGGCGTCTCGCGGTTTACACGCAGACGTCGCTTGTCAGACGTTGATGCGGAGTCCGGCACGCATGACCTCAATCAACGCTCCTACGCTACGTCGTGCAAAGCCGCTGCTCGGCACGCTTGTCGAAGTCAGCATCCGGGCGACCGACTCAGACACCGCGCGCGCTGCAAGCGAGGCCGCATTCGCGGCAATCGCCGACGTGCACCGTTTGATGAGTTTCCATGATCCGCAGAGCGACATCGGCCGTATCAACCGCGCCGCGCCGGGCGAATCGGTCTGCATCGATCCGCGCACGGTCGAAGTGCTCGCGCTCGCGACAACGCTAGCGCAGGCGTCAGGCGGAGCGTTCGATTGCACGGTCGGCACAACGCTGGTTCGACCCGGCATGTTGCCGACGCCCCTTGGGTCGGCGTCCGCATGGGCTGAAGACACTGGCGACGCGCAGGCGTTCGCCATCGACGGCAACCGCGTGATCAAGCACCGTGCGTGTTTGATTGATCTTGGCGGCGTTGCGAAAGGCTATGCGGTTGACCGGGCAATCGAAGCGGTCGCAACCCACGCCGACGCCGCGTGCATCGAAGACATCCTGGTCAATGCCGGCGGTGATCTGCGCCACTGCGGGGAACACCCGGTGACCATCCATCTTCGTGATCCACAAGAACCTTCGCGCATTGTCGGGACGCTTGATCTGCGCAACACCGCGCTCGCAAGCTCGGCGACAGCCGGACTCGATTTTTTCGAGCCTCGTCGCGTTTCCGCGCTGCTTGATGGTCGTTCGCACGAACCGCTCCCGCTCGGGCGTGGCGTGAGCATCAGTGCGCCGACTTGCGTGATCGCCGATGCGTTGACCAAGATCGTGCTCGCGACGGGCAGCCCCGAACATCCGTTATTGGCTCTCCATGACGCGCGCGTGGTATTTTCCTGCCTCTAGTGGCTGCCCGGCCTCACCGTGAATCGTCAACGACCAACGAAAATGTATCTCCCTCAACACCGCCCTCCGCCGGCTCTGCGGCTGGTACGCATGTCGCGCCTCACGCTTTACGGCCTCGTCGCGATTCTGCTGCTCAGCGGCTTGGTGTGGCTGCTTGCACACTACGGCCGCCCCGACGATTCGCTGCCCAGTCCCCTTGAGCCCTGGGCAATGAAAGTACACGGCGCTGCTGCAATGGGCAGCCTGTATCTGCTCGGCACGATGCTACACGGACACATGCTCCACGGCTGGCGGATACGCAGGAACCGTGCTGCGGGTATGGTGATCTCCGTCGCGCTCGGTATGCTGGTGTTGAGCGGCTACGGCCTCTACTATTTCGGTGGCGATGCGCTGCGCAGTGGCACCGAATGCCTTCACTGGATTGTCGGTTTCGGGCTGCCGGGTGCGCTCGCATGGCATATCGTGAAAGGCCACGCGCTGCGTCAGGGCGGTCGAAGTTAGTGGCTGACCGCGGAAGGTGATCACACTTCGATCGCAGCAGGCGAGCGATGTCATTGCGTTCGGTGCGAAGCGCTAGCGCGAGGGCTTACCGATAGTCCGCAGACCGCCCCGTTTCCGGAGAGCACCGCCGTGGCGCGCTGCCGGCGACGCGGCTGCGATTCCGTACAGGCTCTGGCGGAAGGATGCGATCGACAGGCATGGACGGACGCCATCTGATCAACCGCGAAATAGCCTGCACGGAAGCGCTCGCCACCCAACGGTCATGACCCGACGACCAACGAGGTATGCATGCCCATCCGATAATGACCTGGGTTGTTGCAGATCAACACGTAATGACCCGGCGCAAGGCGCAGCGTCAAGCGCTTGCTCTTTCCCGGCGCAATGTTCTCCACCTCTCCCAGTTTCTGGTACATCTTCTCGAGCACCTGGCCATTTTTTACTCGCAGCTTGTCGTCGGCCACGTCGGTCTTCAGAACCACCAGTTCGTGCGTCAGGTTCGCGTCGGACGCGTTGCTGACCTCGATCGTGACTGTGCCTGTCGTGATGCTCGTTGCGCTGAGCTGGATGGCGTTCGAGAGCAGCGTCGCTTTTATCGTCTGGTTCGCGAAAGCGCTGCTGCAAACAATGCCAAGAGCAATCACACCGAGGCGCAGCGCGTGGCGGGGGAAGGAAGTCATGGCCGTTACTCCTGGAAAAGGCGCGCGAACCACCCTGCGACGAACGATCGACGTCGCAGAACGGTACTCGCCAAGATACGTAAACGCGTGAAACCATCGCGCTATTCCCGGTCCGACCACACTTGCAGGTTGGCGTAAGGGCGCGGCGCCTGAACAGGGGCTGGCCATTGTGACGCTGGGTGGGTTAGTCTGGAGTGGCTTGCTCAGTACAGATCTTCTGCCAACGCTGTATGTGTCCCGACGTGAGAAGCAGCTTCAGAAGGCAACCTGGCTTCGCCTCAGCCCTCGAATATCGCCCCGCTGTTGGCACTGCTTCATACTGGTTTTACATCGGCGTGCGACGATACCGCTGTTGAACTGACATCCCGGAGTCGAGAAAAAATGCAGACCAGTTCCACGCCGCGCACCGGCACGCTCAGCCAGATTCCCCGGGGTATCTGGATGCTCGGCTTCGTGAGCATGTTCATGGACATCTCATCGGAAATCATTCATAGCCTCCTTCCGATGTTTCTCGTCACGACCCTGGGTGCGAGCGCCATGATGGTGGGCCTGATTGAAGGCATAGCGGAAGCGGCTACGCCCATCGTGAAGATATTTTCCGGTGCGCTCAGCGACTATCTCGGCAACCGGAAATGGCTCGCGGTCATCGGATACGGGATGGGGGCGTTGAGCAAGCCGCTGTTTGCTCTCGCGCCAACGGCGGGAATCGTGCTGACCGCGCGCGTCGCGGACCGAATCGGGAAAGGTGTGAGGGGCGCGCCGCGCGACGCCCTTGTCGCTGATATTACGCCCCCGCATCTGCGCGGCGCGGCGTACGGTTTGCGCCAGTCGCTCGATACGGTAGGCGCATTTCTCGGCCCGCTGCTTGCCGTGTTGCTGATGCTCCTGTGGGCGGACAACTTTCGCCGGGTGTTCTGGGTGGCCGTGATTCCGGGCCTTGTCGCGGTGGCGATTCTGGTATTCGGTATCAAGGAGCCGGCGCACCAGGCTGGCGCGAAACGAGTCAACCCGCTGAAGCTCGAAAATCTGAAGAAGCTGAGTCGCCGCTACTGGTGGGTGGTGTTCATCGGTGCCGTATTCACGCTTGCGCGATTCAGCGAGGCATTCCTCGTCCTGCGCGCGATGCAGGGTGGCGTACCGGTCGCGCTCGTGCCACTGGTAATGGTAGCAATGAACCTTGTGTATTCCGTGTCGGCCTATCCCTTTGGCAAACTGGCTGACTCGATGAGCCATACCAGACTACTGACCATCGGCCTCGTGGTACTCATTGCGTCCGATGTCGTGCTTGCGCACGGAAGTCACTGGCCGGTCGTGCTGCTCGGCGTCGCACTATGGGGATTGCATATGGGGCTCACCCAGGGCCTGCTCGCGACGATGGTCGCACACGCCGCGCCGCCAGACCTGAAGGGCACAGCATTCGGCTTCTTCAATCTGATGAGCGGACTGGCGATGCTGATTGCAAGCATCGTCGCGGGTAAACTTTGGGACAGCATCGGCGCTGCGGCAACCTTTTACGCGGGTGCAGGGTTTTGTCTGCTGACTCTGGCTGCCCTTGCCATAGGCGGAGGATTGCGGCGAAACAACGCCTTCTAGCGAAACGTAGGGTCTGACGCACGCCTGACCACGGAGGGCGGATGCCCTCGCGGCACAATGCGAACGCTAGGACTGAGCCCGGCACAACGATGCATCAGTCATCGTCATCCTCGTGGTGGTGCTTGTGCCAGCCACGATGCCGGCCATTGTCATGCCAACGCCGTTCCTCCCAGTATTCGTCCTGATATCCGTAGCCATAGGCTGGTACCGGCGCGTAGACGACCGGCGGCGGTTGGTAGACGACTGGAGGCGGCGCCACGTACACCGGGCCGGGAACGCCGAAAAAGACGCCGATGTCCGCGTGGGCCAGAGCCGCGCCGGATGCGCATCCTATGGAAACTCCCAGCGCAGTTAAAACCAATGCGCGTTTCATGGTGCTCTTCCATTCAGGTTATGCGGACCGCCTGCAGCGGTCCGATACACCATCGTAGGCGCCGGGAAAAGTGCCCGGTGAAACTGAGGCGTCTCTCCTGTAACCGTTTGTAATACGTGATGCGGTTTAGCTATTGGGCTGGACCGAACATCGCGCCGGTCCAGCGCTAGCTTCGGCGGCGATCGACTGACTCCTTCATACCCTGGAATAGTCCGGCATATTCCATCGTTTACCCATCAGGCAACCACGTCCCGAGTGACAAATCTCTACCGCCGCGGCGTGAATTTGCGCAAGCAAACCGATGTGCTGGATGACGCCGCGCGTCGCAACGTCGGGGACCCATTCAGGACCCCATCATGGACAAATTACTTCGTTTCGGGACATTGCTCGTCTGTCTCGGCTCTTCTGCGTCCGCCCTTGCGCAAATGTATGACGATTTGCCCGTACCGGCCTACAGCATCAATTGCCGTGCGGTCGTTGGGCAGGCAGAGATCGACGGCACGATACAGCAAATCGTCGGACGTGCATGCCTGCAAAGTGACGGAACATGGCAGATCGTACAAAGCGCCGATGGCAGCGTGCTGTGGTATCCGCTCGCCGCCTACCCGTATCCCGATCCCTGGTATTGGGGGCCACCGCTTTTCATCGGCTCGGGGGTGAGCTTCATCTTTGTCGACCGTTTCAATCACTTCCATCGTTTCAATCGCTTCCATCGTTTCGATCACTTTAATCGTTTCGATCACTTTAATCGTTTCGGTCACTTCAATCAGATGGATCACGGTCGCTTCAGTGCGCCAATGGGAGCGGGCTTTCACCGTGGACCATTCCCCGGCGTCGGCATGCGCGGGTTCGGTGGGACGCGGGGCGGCAGCGCAATGCACCAGTTCGGCGCAATGAGCGGGGTCGGCGGAATACGACGGCACTAGTCCGACGTTTCCTGTTCGCACCTTTCATCCGGGATAGCCCAAAGGCGCCACGGAAGAACGAACAGCGCAAGCCGGTCACGGGGTTCAGCGGTACTGCCGGTCGCTGCTGGCGGGAGGCGATGTCGGCGTCAAGCGGATGGCAAAAAACGTCCAGTGAGGCGTTCGTCGTGATGCGCCTGAAAATTTGCATCACGCCGATGGTGCTGGCCGCAGCGCGCGCATGCGGGTCAGCAGATGCCGCGCGCGTCCGCGTCTTTGTCGGAGTGGGCGTCCCTTTCTACGACCGGATAGTAGAAAGGGACGTCCGGTCCAGCACATCTATTCCAGTTTTCATGGCTATTTTTTATGTCGGTCGCTATCCAATGCGCAGCCAATGGGCACCCTAATACCGCCTTATGTGATGGCGCCAATCTGCCACGGCACGAATTCGTTCTGGCCGTATCCATGCAACTCGCTCTTCGATGCCTGGCCTGACGCGGTCGCAAGCATGAGCTGGAAGATCTCTTCGCCGAGTTCGTCGACCGTTCGCTCGCCGTCGAGAATCGACCCGCAATTCAGGTCGATATCCTCTTCCTGGCGTTGCCACAAAGCGGTATTGGTTCCCAGTTTCAACGATGGCGACGGCGCGCAGCCATAGGCCGAGCCGCGCCCCGTCGTAAAGCAGATCAGGTTGGCCCCGCCCGCGACCTGCCCGGTCGCCGAAACCGGATCGTAGCCCGGCGTATCCATGAAAACGAGGCCGCGTGCACGGACCAGTTCGGCGTACCGGTACACATCGACGAGATTCGTCGTGCCGCCTTTCGCCACGGCGCCGAGCGACTTTTCGAGAATCGTCGTCAGTCCGCCAGCCTTGTTCCCAGCCGATGGATTGTTGTTCAGATCCGCATTCATGCGCGCACAGTAAGCTTCCCACCAGTGAATCCGTTCGATCAGCTTCTCGCCGACCTCACGTGACACGGCCCGGCGCGTCAACAGATGTTCTGCGCCATAGACCTCGGGGGTTTCGGACAGGATCGCCGTCCCGCCATGCGCGACCAGACGATCGACCGCCGCGCCGAGTGCCGGATTCGCCGTGATGCCGGAGTAGCCGTCTGAGCCGCCGCATTGCAAGCCGATCACCAGATGCTTCGCATCGACGGGCTCGCGCCGCACGTTGTTCGCTTCCGTGAGCATCGCCTTGACCTGTTCGATGCCGGCCGCGACCGTGCGCGCCGTGCCGCCGGTCGCCTGAATGGTCATCGTCTTCAGCGCCGCGCCGGGCGTAAGACCCTGGCTTTGCACAAGCCGGTCGATCTGATTGGTTTCGCAACCCAGCCCGACGATCAGTACGCCGGCGAAATTGGGGTGCCGTGCGTAACCGCCGAGGGTGCGCCGGATCATTTCCAGCGCTTCGCCTTCGGAATCGATCGCGCAGCCTTGACCGTGCGTCAGGGCGATCACGCCATCGACGTTTGGATAGTCCGCCAGCGCCTGCGGATGAATATCGCGGCGAAAATAATCGGCGATGGCGCGAGCCGCCGTCGCGGAGCAATTGACCGATGTCAGAACGCCGATGTAGTTGCGCGTCGCGACACGTCCGTCGGCGCGCACGATGCCCATGAACCGCGCCGTTGCCGCGACCGTCGGCGCGGGCTTCGCATCCGCGCCGAAAGCGTAGTCCCGATCGAAGCTGCCCATCGAGAGATTGTGCGTGTGGACGTGCTCGCCGGCTTCGATCGCACGCGTCGCAAAGCCGATGATCTGCCCATAGCGCCGTACTGGCGCGCCCGCTTCGATACTGTGGACGGCAAGCTTGTGACCCGCCGGGATCAATCCGCGTACGGCAAGACGGCTGCCAATGCGCATGCCCGCGACAAGCTGGTGCCGCGCGATGACGACATCGTCATCCGGATGCAGCTGCACGATCGGCTCTACGGTTGCCGAAGTACCGGCCACTGCGTTTTCGGTCTCAAACATCATGATGCGGCCTCCGCGGTCTGCGCCGCGCGCACTGCCTCGCGCGTCGGAACACCGTCGATCAGGCGAATCAGGTTCAACGGGTTTGCGTCCTGCAAGGCGAGCGGCAGATTTGCGTCGGGATAGCCTTGATAGCACACGGGCCGCAGGAAGCGCTCGATCGCAACGCTGCCGACGGACGTGCCGCGCGCATCGGTAGTCGCCGGGTACGGACCGCCGTGCACGATGGCGTCGCTGACTTCCACTCCCGTCGGATAGCCATTGAACAGGAGACGCCCGACCTTTTCTTCCAGCAACGCGATGAGGCTGGCGTTTCGCTCGATGTCCGTTTCGCTCGCCAGCACGGTTGCTGTCAGTTGCCCGCGCATGGTTCTGGCAAACGCATGAAAGTCCGCTTCGGAATCCAGTTCGACGACAATCGTCGACGGGCCGAACACTTCCTCCTCCAGTGCAGAGCCCTCGAATAAAGCGCGCCGGTCGGCTTTCAGAAGATGGCCGCCGATACGTCCGTCGAGTTCCGCTGCCACCAGCACGTCGACTCCCCTAACCGCCCGCAGTCTGGCGATGCCATGACGGAAGTTATCGCGAATTCCAGCTCCGAGCATCGCCTGTGGCACAGCCTGTTCAAGTGCCGCGCGCAAGTCCGATACGAACGCGTCGAATTCCGGCGAGCGGACGCCGAGTACGAGGCCCGGATTGGTGCAGAGCTGACCACATCCGGTCGTGACCGAAGCGGCCAATTCCCGAGCGATCTGCGCGCCACGCCCGATCAACGCGGACGGCAGGACGAACACCGGGTTCACGCTGGACATTTCAGCGAAAACCGGAATGGGTTCCGGCCGGGCCTGCGCCAGATCGAACAGTGCGCGGCCGCCAGCCAGCGAGCCCGTGAAGCCGACCGCCCTGATCTCCGGCGCCTGAACGAGCGCGGCACCAGTGGCAGCGGTGCCGTGGATCATGTTGAAAGTGCCGGCTGGCATGCCGGTCTTCACAATGGCGCGTTCAATCGCATCGGCGACGTATTCGGCAGTCACCATATGGCCCGGATGCGCTTTCACGACGACGGAACACCCCGCCGCCAGGGCCGAGGCCGTGTCGCCGCCGGCCACGGAGAATGCGATAGGAAAATTGCTTGCGCCGAATACCGCGACCGGGCCAACACCGATCCGGTACTGCCGCAAGTCGGGACGCGGCAGCGGCTTGCGGTCAGGCTGTGCGCGATCGATCCGCGCACCGTGAAAATCGCCCCGGCGCACCGTCGCGGCAAAGAGGCGCAACTGGCCGCTTGTGCGCTTGCGCTCACCTTCCAGGCGCGCCGCGGGCAGCGCGGTCTCGCGGCTCGCTTCGGCGATGAACGACGCGTCGAGTTCGTCGATCTCATCGGCGATCGCCTCAAGGAAAGCAGCGCGCTGCGCAGGGCTCAGGCTGCGATAAACCGGAAACGCGTCGTACGCCGCGCTTGCCGCCGCCGCGACTTCAGCGTCCGACGCTTCGAAAAAGCTGACAGCATGGCGCTCGCCCGTTATCGCATCAAGGCTGAAAAGCGGGTGATTCGATGCGCAGGCGCTGCGTCGTCCGCCAATGTAATGATGTCCAGGAATGGTCATGTGAATTTCCGGTTGAATCGTGTGCATATGCGTGCAAGTGCCTACCGAAGCGTCGCTTTGGCCGGGCCGATTGCCACTTCGGGCGCGCGGCGTGGCTGCAAGCCGATGCTCAGGAGCAGAAGCACGCCGATGACGCCTGCGAATGCCAGCGTGAACATGCCCGCGCGTTGGCTATGAAAGAGCGTCTCGACAGCCGTCTTCAGCGTCGGCGCCATGAAGCCGCCAAGGTTGCCGAGCGCGCCGATCATCGCAATCCCGCTCGCTGCCGCGGTACCGCTCAGGTAGGCCGTCGGCAGGGTCCAGAAGAGCGGCTGAACGACAACGAAACCGATCGTCGCGATGCAGAACGCGACGAGCACCGGTCCGATGTGATGACCGAGGGTCGACAGTGCGATCCCTGCTGCGGCCATCGCCAGCATGGCGATGGCAAGCTGCCGATGCTTGCCCTTCGCGTCCGCGTAGCCGGTGACAAAGCGCAGTGAAATAAGCGCGCACAGCCACGGAATGGCGGTCAGAAAACCGACCTTCGAACCGATGGCGGTACCGGTCAGTTCCGAAATCCGGGTCGGCAGATAGAAGATCACGCCGTACACGCTGATCTGGATGGCAAAATAAATCGACACGAAGCGAAGCACATTCCAGTTGCGCAGCGCGGTCAGCGCCGTAGCCGGCCCGTGCGCGATCTTGTGCCGGTCCTCCGCTTCGATGGCGTCTTCCAGGGCGTCTTTTTCTGCCGACGTCAGCCACTTCGCGTGGCGCGGTTTGCTAACCAGATAGAAGAACGCGACGATGCCGACGATTGAAGCAGCGAGACCTTCGATGAGGAACATCCATTGCCAGTTGTGCAGCCCGAGGCGGCCGCCCATGACTTCCATCAAATAACCTGACAACGGGCTGCCCAGCACGAGCGCCACCGGCAATCCGAAGTAGTAAATGCCTAACGCCTTGCCGCGTTCGCGCGCGGGGAACCAGTACGTCGAATAGAGAATGACGCCGGGCGAAAAACCCGCTTCGGCCACACCCAGAATGAAGCGCAGCACATAGAACGAGGTCTCGTTGTGCGCAAACATCATGGCCGCCGACGCAAGCCCCCACGTAACCATGATCCGGCTCAGCCAGACCTTTGCACCCACCCGATGCAGCATCAGGTTGCTCGGAATTTCGAACACGGCATAGCCGATGAAGAAGATCCCGGCCCCGAGCGCAAACGCTGCGTTGCCGATGTTCGAGTCGACTTGAAGGGCCTGTTTGACGAACCCGACGTTCGAACGGTCAAGCATCGATAGCGCGAACATCAGCGCGAGGAAGGGTGCGAGGCGCAGGCGCGCCTTGCGCACCGCGCTTTCCAACGGCTCTTGCGTAACGTGCTGAGTCTGCATCTCGTCTGTCTCCTTGAGGAAGCCGGGTACACCGGTCTGTTATCGCGGGTTAGCGCGGATTCGTACGTGATCAGAGAGGTGCTGTGCCGAGCAGTCCCCGCGCCGCGAGGTTTGCCATCAGCGCGCGCACCCCGAAGGTCCACGGCTCGATGCGGTCGCTGCGGTTGACCCGGTTGACCAGCGTGCCGAGCTGCCTGCTCGAAATTTTCACGATGTCGCCCTGCTTGTGTGTGAATCCAGCGCCAGCGGCGTCGCGGTCTTCAATCGGTGCAAACAGCGTCCCGAGGAACAGCATGGCGCCATCGGGGTATTGGTGGGTCGGACTGATCGTCTGCGAAACGAGATCGAGCGGGTCGCGCGTGATCTGGTCCATCGAACTCGTACCGCGCAAGACAAAACCGTCGCTGCCCTCGACGCGCAAATCGACCGTCGCGCGGCGCACGTCATCGATCGAGAAAGTCTCGTCGAAGAGCCGCAGGAAAGGGCCAATCGCACACGAACCGTTGTTGTCCTTTGCCTTGCCAAGCAGGAGCGCACTGCGTCCTTCGAAGTCGCGCAGATTGACGTCGTTGCCCAGGGTCGCACCGAGCGCGCGGCCGCGACTGTCGATCGATAGCACGATTTCCGGCTCCGGGTTGTTCCAGGCCGAATTCGGATGCAGCCCGATCTCCGTGCCCGTACCCAACGCTGCCAGTACCGGCGCTTTGGTGAAAATTTCCGCGTCAGGGCCGATTCCGACTTCCAGGTATTGGGACCATAGTCCCTGCTCGATCAGCAGCGCCTTCAATTCGCGCGCCTCGGCGGAGTCCGGCCGGATGCTGGTGAGACTATCGCCGACGAGCGACCTGATCTGGTCCCGCACGCGCACCGCGCCTTGCGGGTCGCCCTTTGCCTGCTCCTCGATCACTCGCTCAATCAGGCTCGCCGCAAAGGTCACCCCTGCTGCCTTGATGACCTGCAGGTCGCACGGCGCGAGCAGATGGGCGCGCTCCGGGTTGCGCGCCATGCCGCCCGTTGCGGCGGCCGTATCGGCGAGAATCGTGTCCAGACTGCCGATCCGGCGGCCACTCGCGGCCCGCACTGTCGCGACCGGATCGTCCCGCTCCAGCAAGCTGCTGATGGTCGCTGCCGCGTCGGAAATATCGAATACGCCGTCGGCGCGCAAGACGACGACGGCGGGACCGGCGGGCATCGAATGCGTGGCAGGAACCCAGGCGCGGCCGACAAGTGTGCCGGACAACCCGTCCGACGGAAGCGTGTCCGTTGCGCTGAGTGAAAGCGGGGATGTCATATCTGTCTCCACTGATGTTTGTCTGGGCGCGCGTGACTGGGTGCCAGTTCGCGCGTTAAATCGCTCAGCTGCAACTTTAGGCAGCTAGCCGATAAACATCCAATCGCTTATTCAGTAGAATCGATTCCATCCGGTTATGAGTTTTTGCGTGTTTACCCCATGTCCAGACAATTAGCGGTGCCTACGTCGAGCGTCCTGGCAAGGCTGCGCTTCAGGCATCTTCAACTGCTCGATGCGCTCGGACGCACGCACAACTTGCGCATCGCAGCCGAACAGATGCACATCACCCAGCCGGCGGCGACCAAGATCCTGAGCGACATCGAAACGATGTTCGGCGCCCAGTTGTTCGAACGGCTACCACGGGAGATGCGCCCAACCGATCTCGGCATCTTGTCCGTGCGCTATGCAACCACGGCGGTGGCCGATCTGGGCAAGTTCGTGAGCGAGTTCGGCACCTTGAGAAATGGCGGCTACGGTCATCTCACCGTGGGCGCCATCTCGGCTTCGGCCGCTCAGGTGGTCACTGCGGGCATCAGGGAAATCCGCCAGCAGCGGCCGCAACTGGTCATCAAACTGGTCGAACAGAGCAGCGACCAGCTGGCGACCTGGCTCGAAGAAAAGAAGCTGGACGTGATGGTCGGCCGCCTGACGGAGCCGCGTCATCAAGTGCTGTTCGACTTCGAGGTGCTGTCCGGGGAACCGGTCTGGGTGGTCGCCGGGCACCATCATCCGTTGCTGCAGCAGCGGCGGCTGGAGCTGGCCGATCTTGGCGCATGGCCATGGATTCTCTATCCGCAAGCGACGGCTATCAGGCAACTGTTCGACGAAACATTCGCCGGCGCGGGCATTCCCGCGCCGGTCGGAATGGTGGAAACACCTTCAATCTTTTCGACACTTGAACTGTTGCAGGCCACCGACATGATCTCGCTGCAGCCGCGCGCGGTCGTCGAAAAGTATGTGAGCAAGGGTCTCCTCGGGCACCTTCCGGTTCTCATCAACCGGACCATGACGAGCTACGGTATCGTCACGCGCAAGTACGAGTTGCCGTCGCAGCCCATGCAGGAATTCATCACCATTCTGCGTTCGGTTGCCGGGTGTGTGGGCGATCAGGCGCTTCCAGAACGCGAAGACTGACAGGCAAAATCCGCCGACGCCTCGCCATGACCATCACGCACCAGGTCGCTGTCCGACGCAATCCAGGATCTCGTAGCCCGGCTGGCCGCGCGTCTGCACGAAGAAGCGCAGGCAGTGGCAGACCGGCAGCTGGCCGCCGCTGCCGCACAGCGCGAACCACGCGCTGCCCACCGGATAGCCGACCAGGCCCATCGAGGTAATGCTGGCCGCGAGGGCGGTGAGGAAGCGCGCGCGCTTCCTCGTCGTATGGCCGCAGCTTGCGCCGATCGGAAACTGTGTAGCCGATATCCTTGAGCGTCTGCAAGAGGTCCTCGGCGCGGGCCACGTTCGGGTCGTAAGAAGCGCCAACTTGGCATAAGTAACCGACGGGCCGTCGTTAGCGGCCGGTAATGTCGAATAGCTCTGCGGAATTTAACGCGGGCGCACCGCCGGCAACGAATACCCGTCCATCAGTTAGCAGCGTTGCAGTATGCAGATAGCGCGCGGTTCCCATGGTACTCGCTGGCATCCATCCGGCGCGGGCAGGATCATAGAGCTCTGCAGTTGATGCGTCCGCGCCAAGGCCTCCGGTCACCAGGACCTCGCCGTTCGGAAGAAGTGTCGCCCGGTGATTCGTACGGGTTTGAGACATGGAAGGCAGACTTGCCCATGAGTCGTTAGCTGGATTGTATAGTTCCGCCGTCGCCCCGCCACCCGCCCCGCCGGTGACAAGCACCGAGTTGTCACCGAGTAGAGTGGCCGTGTGATTTTCCCTGGCAGTATTCATGTTTGCCGAGGGCGACCAGATTCGGCTGACCGGGTCGTAGAGTTCTGAGGAGGCGAGTAGACCGGCAGCGTTTTCTCCTCCAGCGACAATGACCTTGCCATTGTTGAGAAGTGTTGCTGTCGGTGCGAAACGAGACGTCTGCATGCTTGCTGTGGTCGCCCATGTGCCAGTGGCGGGGTTGTATATCTCCGTGGTGGCGGATCGTCTGCCGTTGCCCGCATCGCCTACGACCAATACCGTACCATCAGGCATTGCGACGGCAGTATGGTTGTATCGCTGGACAGACATGCTGCCTGAAGCGCTCCACGTACCGCTGGCCGGATCGTACACTTCTGTAGTATTGACGGGACCAAATCGGTCGGCCCCACCAGCGACCAGAACTTTACCATTCGCCAACAGGGTTGCGGAGTGTAAGCCACGCGCATCAATCATGTCACCTGTCGCCGACCAGGTGCCCGTCCGCGGGTCATAAAGTTCAGCCATTGCGACCGGAATGTTGTTCGATCCAACGCCCCCTGCGATCAGCACTCGCCCATCCAGCAGGCGCGTAGCCGCGTGGAAGGCGCGGCCGATCGACATCGAATCGCTGGGGATCCAGGCACCCGCTGGCACAATCGTAATGAGTACACTTGCCTCGGCTGAGCCCGCGCTATTTTTTGCGGTGACGGTGTAGGCTGTCTGCTCCTGCACGGTCATCGGTGTACCGCAAATCACACCTGTAATCGCATTCAGGCTCAGGCCCATTGGCAAAGTCGGGGAAACGCTAAAGCTGGTTGCAGGGCCGCCAGAACTTTGCGGCAGATTCGGCACAATCGGCTGTCCGACTGGATAGACAGGTGTGGGATTCGTGTATTGCAGATTTGATGGGCCTGTCTGTTGGGCGCGCACCTCAATGCTGATTTGTGCCTCGGTACTTCCCGCGCCGTTGCTCCCTGTCACGATGTAGGAAGCTTGCGGGGTAGCCTGAACGGGCGTCCCGCTGATGACGCCGGTCTGGCGATCCAGTGTGAGTCCTGCCGGCAGTGCGGGAGCGACAGCGTACTGAGTGATCTCGCCGCCTTGAGTCGCCGGATCGTTTGGAATTATCGGCTGATTAACCGTGTAGATGACGGGGTTGTCGAGATATACGAGCAGCTCGGGGGGGGCCTCTCCGGCGCGGACTTCGATCTGTAGCCGCGTCGTCGCGCTACCTGCGGAATTCGAGCCGGTGACTGTGTACAGTGCTGCAGGAGAGAGTTCAGTTGGCGTACCGGTGATCACGCCGGTGTGCGGATCCATGACCAGGCCCGCAGGCAGGGACGGAGCGACACCGTAATGAGTAATTTTATCGCCGCTGCTGGCCGGCATGTTCGGCGTAATCGTTACTCCCTGCGCGTAAATCACCGAGGACTCGCTATATTCCAGTCCGGCAGGCGCAACGACTGCGGGTTGCACACTCGATCCACACCCCGCCAGGAGCAGAACGAAAACGATCAGGGCGAGGATGTTTGCCGAGCAAATCTTGATTCGCATAACTTGATATATTGATTACGGATCGCTCAAGTATAAGTGATGACGCAAGGTCCATGGAGGACTGTTTTTTTGAGTTAGGAGTGCCGTAGGTGCCGTACCCGGTAACGATCTCCTAACGGTAGAGATGAAGACTGCGATGACGACGCGCTCAACCGGGTACGACTCGAAGTTCGGTCGGACCTGCGCCAGGGAAGGCACCGGACAGCGCATCAGCAGATCGGAGTAGCTGCAACTGCGCGAAGACCTGCAATTGAACAGCACCGAGTTCGGCCTGCTGAGCGCGACGCCCGTGCTCACCGGGGCGCTAATGCGTTTGCCGCTGGGCGCCTGGACCGACCGCTTTGGCGACCGTATCGTGATGACCGTGCTGCTGGTCGTCTGCGCGGTATCGGTGTATATCGTCAGCTACGCGACAGCGCTCTGGCAGTTCCTGTTGATCGGGCTCTTTCTCGGGTGTGTCGGCGCCTCGTTCACGGTTGGCACGCCGTATGTCGCGCGTTTCTTTCCGCCGGCGCGACGCGGCTTCGCGATGGGCTTCTTCGGTGCGGGTACCGTGGGCGCTGCCGTCAACCTGTTCGTCACGCCGGCGCTGCAGGCTGCCTACGGCTGGCGTTTCGTGCCACGCGTCTACGCGCTTGCATTGCTCGTGACAGCGGTGATCTTCTGGTTCGCCTCGGCGCGCGACCCGCGTGCCGGCAACAAGCAAGGGACGTTTCGCGATTCACTCAAGGTCCTAAGCGATCCGCGCGTGTGGAAACTGTGTCAGTACTATTCGATCACCTTCGGTGGTTTCACAGCACTATCGCTGTGGATTCCGCAATTTCTGAAGGCCGAATACGGCATGACGCTGGTGGTGGCGTCTGCTTTTGCCGCGGGATTCTCGCTGCCGGGGGCAATCCTGCGGGCGGTTGGCGGCAGCCTCGCGGATCGCTTCGGCGCGCATGGTGTGACCTGGTGGGGTCTATGGGTGGCATGGGTCTGCCTCTTTCTGCTGTCGTATCCGCCGACCGATTTCGTCATTCACACCATCGACGGTACGCTTACCCTGCATCTGCATACACCGATAATCGCCTTTGTTGTTCTGACTTTCCTGCTCGGCGCGGTGTTTGCATTCGGCATGGCGTCGACCTTCAAATATGTCGCCGACGATTTTTCGGCGAACATGGGTGTCGTGACGGGGATCGTCGGTCTTGCTGGCGGTCTCGGCGGCTTCCTGCTGCCGATCATCTTCGGCGTGCTGCTGGATTTCTTCAAGGTGCGCTCCACGTGCTTCATGTTTCTTTACGGCATCGTGTGGGTATCGCTTGTTCTGCTGTACTTCTCGGACGTGCGCCGGATGCCGCTAATCGGCGCGGCCAGGCACGAGCAGGCGCAGAGCGCCTGACCGGCGAAAAGAGGTTTGTCGGTCAGACGGCCGTGCTGGGAACAATGCGTTCCACACTGCAGGCGCAGGCTGTGTTCCGCAATGGTGCTGTGCGGCAGACGTGTGCCGCGGCAGGCATGTCCATCGCGCCGCGCACAAAAGTTTGAAGCGCGCGCGCTTTTATGCGATGCTTCCTTCGACTCAGTATCGTCAGAAGAAAAAGAGGCCGCGCCGGAGACCAATCCTGTTGTCCATTCCTCAGGAGGAGACATGATTGAGCCGTCGCAAGTTCGCCGCAACATTGCTATCGCCCTGACCTCGCCACGCCTCGCAGCCGGCGCGCTTCGACATCGAAGCGTTCATCGGGCGGCCGTTTCAGGTTTGCTATTCCTCACCAGCGTCTCTAGCGTTTGCTTCGCCGACACGCAGGTCGGCGCAGCGCTTCCGCCTGCCCCGAGCGTGCTGTACGGCGACCTGTTCGTCGCCGTGCAAACCGCGCAGATCTATCCCGATCAGAAGACCTTCGTCGATGCGACGCCGAATGCGGACCCCGCCGCGATCGTGCAGTTGTACGAACAGCAGAAGAACAATCCAGGCTTTTCGCTGGCGAGCTTCGTCAACCAGTACTTCACTGCGCCGAGCGAGCCGGTCATCACGCCGCCCCCGAATCAGACGCTGCGCGAGCACATCGACTGGCTGTGGCCCGCGCTCACGCGCACCACCACGAGCGCGCCGGCGAACAGTTCGCTGATTCCCTTGCCGAAACCGTATGTCGTGCCGGGCGGACGCTTCCGCGAGGGCTATTACTGGGACACCTGGTTCACGATGCTGGGACTCCAGGAAGCCGGCCGCGAAGATCTCGTCGACAACATGCTCGACAACTTTGCGTATGAGATCAACACATTCGGCCACATCCCGAACGGCAATCGCACGTATTACCTGGACCGTTCGCAGCCGCCGTTCTTCTCGTACATGGTGACGCTCGCGGCGAAAGTCGAAGGCGGCAAGGTCTATCAGAAATATCTCCCCGCTTTGCGCAAGGAGTACGCGTACTGGATGCAAGGCGCCGACTCGACCCAGCCGGGCAACGCGACCCGCAACGTCGTGGTGATGCCGGACCGTACGGTGCTCAACCGCTATTGGGACGAACTCGACACGCCGCGTGACGAGTCGTATCTGGAAGACGTGAAGACCGCGCAGCAAGCCACGGGCCGCTCGCCAAACGAGGTCTACCGTGAACTGCGCGCGACCGCGGAGAGCGGTTGGGATTTCAGCTCACGCTGGTTCGGCGACAACATGACGCTCGCGACGGTCCGCACCACGTCGATCATTCCGGTCGATCTGAACAGCCTGATGTTCCACCTCGAAACGACCATCGCGAGAGGCTGTGGCGAGACCCGCGATTTCCGCTGTGTGGGCGAGTTCGCCGAACGCGCGGCAAAACGGGCGGTGGGCATCAACCGGTACCTGTGGAATGCCAATGGCTACTACGGGGACTACGACTGGCAGCTCGCGAAGCCGCGCGACAACAAGACGGCGGCGATGCTGTATCCGCTGTTCGCGGGCGTGGCATGGCCGGAACGTGCGCAAAAGACGGCCAGGCAGGTGCAATCGACGCTGCTGCAGCCAGGCGGCCTCGTGACGACCACCTACAACACGACCCAGCAATGGGATGCGCCGAACGGCTGGGCGCCGCTGCACTGGATTGCGGTCGAAGGTCTGAAGCGTTATGGACAGGACGCGCTCGCGCAACAGATCGGCACGCGGTTTCTGGCCGACGTCAAGGGCGTCTATGCGTCCGACAAGAAGCTGGTCGAGAAGTACGTGGTCGAAGGCGCGGGAACCGGTGGCGGAGGCGGCGGCGAGTATCCGTTGCAGGACGGCTTCGGCTGGACCAACGGCGTGACGCTCAAGCTGCTCGATCTGTATAGCCCGGGCGAGTAGCGTCCCGGCGCGGCAAGGGGCGCACACGGCCGTGGCTGACGTGCGCGCCTCGCCAACGCCGTGGCTGGTCTGGCCATTACAGCGTATCCAGGATGATCGAACCTCACGGCGATGTGCCGGTACTTGCGGGCGCGTTCGAAGGATCGTTTGCCGTGCTGCCCGCGTCTGCCGGCGTCACGTCATCCGGCGTGGGCGTCGGCGCGGACGCAGGCTCGCCGCCCGCGGGCGCCTGTCCATCGATGTGCTCGCCGGCCGGCAGAGGCGCGGACGCCGGCGCCTGTGGAATGAGCGGCGGCTGCGGCATCGGCCGCGATTCAACAGACGCAGCGGACGCAGCAGAAGCAGCGGCGACAGCCGCCGCGCGGCGCGTCGGATTGCGGCTTGCAGCCGGCGCCTCAGGCTTGGCCGGCGCAAACAGCTGCTGGAACCACGCGCGGATCTTGCCCGACAGTTCGGCAAACCTGCCCGGCTCCTGCTCGGTCGCGAACCTGGCGCGGACGTCGACCAACCTCGACCTCTGCACGCGCTGGAAGAAATCGCCGACGATCGGCAATGCGCTGTGCGCCCCTTGGCCCCAATAGTCGCTGCGCAGCGTCACGCGGCTGTCGTTGAAGCCGACCCAGGCGCCGGCCACGAGTTGCGGATGAATCAGGATGAACCAGCCGTCGGCATTGCCCTGCGTCGTGCCGGTCTTGCCGGCGACATCGCCGCGCACGCCGAAGCGGCTGCGGATACTCGAACCCGTCCCCCGGCTGATCACGTCGCGCATCACGTCCACCAGCGTTCGGGCGGCGTCGGCCGGCAATTCCTGTCTGGGTGACACGGGCGCGAACTCGGCCAGCACTTCGCCGTTGCGATCTTCAATGCGTGTGACCATTACCGGTTCCACATAGCCGCCGAGGTTGGCAATCGTGCCGTAGGCCGACACCATTTCCTTCAGCGTCACGGGGCTCGTGCCCAATGCCAGCGACGGCACCGGATCGAGCTCGCTGTCGCGCACGCCCATCGCGCGAGCAAGCCGCGCGACCTTGGCCGGGCCGACTGTCTCCATCAGCTGAGCGGTAATCCGGTTGCGCGAATAAGCGAGACCGTCGCGCAGACTGATGGCGCGCCCGCTCGGTTCGTCTTCGTCGCTCGGCCGCCAGATCTCGCCGCCCGCCAGCGGGATTTCGACGGGCTTGTCCACAAACGTATCGGCAGGTTTGGCGCCGTCTTCGAATGCCGCGGCATAGACGAACGGCTTGAAGGTCGAACCCGGCTGGCGCCGCGCCTGCTGCACATGGTCGAACGGATCCTGGCTGAAGTCGCGGCTGCCGACCCATGCCTTGATCTGCCCGTTGCGCGGATCCAGCGCGAGAAAATCCGCCTGCACCCGGGTCTTGCTCTCGCAAACCGACTGCACCAGACGGCGATCGGATGAGAGCCGTTTCAACGCTTCGTCGTCCGTCAGCCCCGAGTCTTTCGCCGCGCGATAGTCAGGCGTCTCGCGCAGGAAAACCTGCAACAGGTCCCGGCCGCCCGCACAACCCGAGCGCGCTCCCCATGCGGAGTTGGCGATGCCCTGCAACTGGTTGCCCTGCCACACCACGGCCTGGGTGGCCATGGTCTGCAAGCGCGAATCGATGGTGGTGCGCACCACCAGTCCGTCGGAGTACATGTTGTAGTCGTTGCGATCAGCCCATGCGGCGAGCCATTTGCGCAGTTGCTGCGCGAAATGCGGCGCGGGTCCAGGCGGCTCGGTTTGCCGCTCGAAATCGATTCGCAGCGGACGACGCTTCAGCGTGTCGTAGGCCGATTGCGTGAGCTTGCCGTACTTGAGCATCTGCCCAAGCACGGTGTTGCGGCGCTGCAGGGCGCGCTCGGGGTTCAGCACCGGGTTGTAGTAGCTGTTGCCCTTGAGCATGCCGGCGAGCGTCGCGCTTTCCAGCACGTTCAGGTCGGCGGCCGATTTGTCGAAATAGGTACGCGCCGCCATCTCGATGCCATAGGCGTTGTAGAGGAACGGCACCGTGTTCAGATACGTCTCGAGGATCTCGTTCTTGGTGTAGAGCGCCTCGATCTTGAAGGCCGTGATCGCCTCCTTCAGCTTGCGGGTCAGCGTGGGAGCGCGGCCGATTTCGTCGGGATAGAGGTTACGGGCGAGCTGCTGCGTGATGGTCGAGCCGCCCTGGCGGCCGCCGGAAAACGTGTGCAGCGCGGCCGATGCGGTGCGCCGCCAGTCGAGGCCGAAATGCTGGTAGAAGCGGTGGTCTTCCGTGGCAATCAAGGCGTCCACCACGTGCGGGGAGATATCCGCGAGCTTCACCCACTCGCGGTTGGACGGCTTGAATTCGGCCAGCAGTTTGCCGTCGGCCGAAAGCACCTGGGCGGGCTGTTCTACCTTGGCTTTGCGGATGTCGCCGATGCTCGGGGTGAACGGAATCAGGATCAGTACATAGAGGAACAGCAGCGCCGGCACGGCGGCACAGGTCAGCGCCACGCCGCGCCACGTGGGGTGGCGGACGCGCCGGAGCGCGTCGGCGGCGATTGGCCGGATCTCGGCCAGCCTTCTTGCACAGAACTCGAAAAACTGCGTGATGAGGCGATTCACTCTTGCTTACCGTCAGGCGGAAAGCCTGCATCGTACCAATTCTGGTTGCCTGTCCGGCGGTTTTGGTTGTGCGCCCAGCGGTGGTGGTGTTTTCTTGATCTTGTTTGCCTGCGCGGCGCTATGGTTGTTGTGCCTACGGCGGTGCCTTTCCTTGCTTTGTTATTGGTTTATTAGCGTTCCCCCTGTGCGGGGGGGCACCTACTTTTCTTTGCCTGCCGCAAAGAAAAGTAGGCAAAAGAAAGCGGCTTTACACCGCTAGCGCTTAAGCGGGTCTCCTGGCTTGGAGGAGGTAGTGGAGCATCTGGAATCGGTGTTCCCGCGCACTCCGCGCTGGTGACAAGGCAGTCATTCTTCCGGCGGCGCTGCGCGCGCCGTGGCGGTGCTTCTCAAAACCGATGGGGCGTACGCGCTTCCCGCATCATTTTTCCCGCCTCGCACTGCGTGCTCGCCGGAACGGTCCGCCACGAAAACCAGTGGCTTCGTTTATGCGTGGTTGGAGCCATCGGCTTCGCCTCGGCGAGGCGCTGAATTGTGGAAGTGCGAGCCACTTCGCCGAACGAAACGCAGTCGCGAATTACAACCGACCTCGCCGAACGAAACGCAGCCGCGAGTTACGCGAGCGCAGCAAAGGCAATCCATAACGCTTGAACAACCGCAGGCATGGAAGCGCCGCTAGCGCAGCGAAGACAAGCCGTTATGCCTGGATAACCACAGGCACGAAAAACGCCCGACGGTTTTGCGAAGTACCGCCACGGCGCGCGCAGCGCCGCCGGAAGCATGACGGCCTTGTCACCAGCGCGGAGTGTGCGAGAGCACCGATTCCAGATGCTCCACTGCCTCCTCCAAGCCAGGGGACCCGCTTAAGAGCTGGCGGTGTAAAGCCGCTTTCTTTTGCCTACTTTTCTTTGCGGCAGGCAAAGAAAAGTAGGTGCCCCCCGCACAGGGGGAACGCTAATAAACCAATAACAAAGCAAGGAAAGGCACCGCCGTAGGCACACAGACATAAAGCGTCGCGCAAGGCAAACAGACCAAGAAAAGCCCACCGCCGCAGGCGTACAACCAATAGCGCGCTCCGCAAGAAAACCTCCCGCCTCCAAATATAATGGAGGCAATCCACACTACAGGGGGAGTTTCATGATCATCAAACCGCGCGTGCGCGGCTTCATCTGCGTGACTACGCATCCCACCGGCTGCGAAGCCAACGTCAAGGAACAGATCGACTACGTCACCGCACGCGGTCCCATTGCCAACGGCCCGAAGAAAGTGCTGGTGATCGGTGCATCGACCGGCTACGGCCTGGCAGCCCGCATCAGCGCCGCGTTCGGTTCCGACGCCGCCACGCTTGGGGTGTTTTTCGAGCGCGCCGGCAACGAAACCAAACCCGGCACCGCGGGCTGGTACAACACCGCCGCCTTCGAGAAATTTGCCACCGCCAAGGGCCTGTACGCGACGAGCATCAATGGCGACGCTTTCTCGGACGAAATCAGGCAACGCACCATCGAGATCATCAAACGCGATCTCGGTCAGGTCGACCTGGTGGTCTACAGTCTTGCCGCACCGAAACGCATTCACCCCAAGACCGGCGAAGTTTTCAGCTCGACGTTGAAACCGGTCGGCAAGGCCGTCAACCTGCGTGGCATCGACACCGACAAGGAAGTCGTCAAGGAGACCGTTCTGGAACCCGCGACGCAGAGCGAAATCGACAACACAGTCGCGGTGATGGGCGGCGAAGACTGGCAGATGTGGATCGACGCCCTCCTCGACGCCGGCGCGCTGGCCGACGGCGCGAAGACGACCGCCTTCACCTATCTCGGCGAAAAGATCACGCACGATATTTACTGGAACGGCTCCATCGGCGCGGCCAAGAAGGACCTGGACCGGAAGGTTCTCGGCATCCGCGAGAAACTGGCGGCGAGGGGCGGCGATGCGCGTGTCGCGGTGCTGAAGGCGGTCGTCACCCAGGCGAGCTCCGCCATCCCGATGATGCCGCTGTATCTGTCGCTGCTCTTCAAAGTCATGAAGGAGAAAGGCACGCACGAAGGCTGCATCGAGCAGGTCTACGGGCTCTATAAGGACAGCCTGTACGGCACGTCGCCGCACGTGGACGACGAAGGCCGCCTGCGTGCGGACTACAAGGAACTCGATCCGGACGTGCAAACGCGCGTCCAGCAGCTCTGGAATCAGGTCACCAGCGACACTATCTACGAACTCACCGACTTTAGCGGCTACAAGGCGGATTTCTTGCGCCTCTTCGGCTTCGAGATCGCAGGGGTGGACTATGAAGCCGACGTGAATCCCGACGTGCAGATTCCTGACATCGTTCAGGGTTGAGGCTCTGCGCCACAAGGCGTGAGGCGTTCCCGTATCAGCAAGGGAACGCCGCCTGAAGCGACCGAAGTATCGCGAGGCCAACCGGAAAGTCGTCCGAAATGCCGGGGTGGTTGGTGAAAAACTGGTCGAGCAGCGGGTACACATTCTGGTTGCCGATTGCCAGATTTTCCGGTGCACAGAAAAGCGGCGGTCGTTTCTTCGACACCAGATCCCCGTTTGCCCACCCCAACGCATTGATCGTGCCGGTGATGTACGCAGCGTAGACGGAGTTGTTGTCCGCGTGCGCCCATTGCTTGTACTGCGCCGCCGTCATCTCGGCGCTCGCGTTCAAAGTGAAACACGCCGTCAGCAAAGCCAGCGCGATTTTCGATACTCGCATTGTTGGGCCTTCAATCTACGTCGAAAAAACGGCCATTTTAGGTGAGTCGGGCGGTGACGCGCAGAAGGCTTCTGCGGAGATGAATCCGTAAGCATCGCGCAGGGATTTTTGTAAGCGGAATCGCGACAACAACTACCGGTTAAATTGCTTTCGCGTACCTCGTGAACAAAATGGGGTGCAACATGCATTCCCGTCTTCGAACGAAGGGCCGCCGCGCGATTCAATGCGACGCAACGTAGATCGAATCAGGAGCGGGCGGCGGAATCGCGAACGTTTTCCTCATCCGGTCCGCTTCGTCGATCGGACTGCGCCCGAACAGCCGCTTGAATTCCCGGCTGAACTGCGACGAACTCTCATAACCCACCTGAACGCACGCGACGGCCGCTGTCACCTCATTCCTAACCATCAGGAGACGCGCCTGATGCAGCCGGGTCGACTTCAGATATTGCATGGGCGAAGTCCTCGTCACCGCCTTGAAGTGCGAGTGGAACGAAGGCACGCTCATATTCGCTTCCAACGCGAGTTGCTCGACGTCCAGCGGTTCGCTGTAGCACGCATGAATCTTTCGTATCACCTTGGCGATCCTCGCGAACTGCCCCTGCGCCGTGAGAGCGGCGCGCATCGATCCGCCCTGCTCCCCGGTCAGCACATGAAAGTAGATTTCGCGCACCAATCCGGGCGCAAGTATTTCAGCTTCCAGAGGCACACTCATCGCTTCGAGAAAGCGCAGCACCGACGCACTCAGTTTTGCGCCGAGCGGCGTCGACATCATGCCTCTCGGCGTGGCCGGGACACCGCCTTCACGTCCATCGAGTTGCAGCATCAATTCGGCTGCGACCTTGAAATCGAGCCGAAAATAGATGGCGAGCAAAGGCTCAGCCTCGCTTGCTTCGGTTTCCATCGAAAACGGTACCGGCACCGATACGGCCAAGTAGTGCTGCGCGTCATAAACATAAACCGTGTCGCCGAGAAATCCCCGCTTGCGCCCCTGGCACACGATCACGATGCCTGGGTCATACAGCACCGGCGTCCGGCTCAAGGGGCGGTTCGAACGCAGAAAGCGCACATCGGGTAGCGCGGTGAGGTTGTATCCCTCGACCGGAGCCAGCTCCTCGAGGAACACCACCATGCGTTGCTGCACCGTCAAATCATTGTGTTTGAGCGTCACTTCGGGTCTCGCCAACTTTGCCGGCCAGCTTGCAATGTGCCATTGGCGCGCTGGAAAATCCACACGCTCATAGGATTAGGCAATCACCATAGACGAACCGGCATTCGCGTGCGGACCCGCTACGCCTACCATGCAATCCTGCCGGCACCGGGCGCTCCCGAACGAGAACGCTGCCGGATTATCGACACGATTCAGGAGTGCAAGACCATGAGCGACACGCAACGCAAAACGTTTCTGATCACCGGCGTCAGTTCCGGCTTTGGCCGCGCCTTCGCGCAAGCCGCGTTGAATGCCGGGCACACCGTCACCGGCACGGTACGTCACGATGCCGCGCGGCAAGCATTCGAAGCGTTGGCGGCAGACCGGGCGCACGCGATCGTCCTCGACGTAACGGACTTCGAAGCGATTGCACCCGCTATTGCAACGATTACCGAAAAAACCGGCCCGATCGACGTGCTTGTCAATAACGCAGGATACGGGCATGAGGGCACGCTCGAGGAGTCACCGCTGCACGATTTGCGCCGTCAATTCGATGTCAACGTCTTCGGCGCCGTAGCGATGATCAAGGCCGTCCTCCCGGTGATGCGCGAACGCCGCTCGGGTCACATCATTAACATTACGTCGATGGGCGGCTTCATTACGATGCCGGGCATCGCCTACTACTGCGGCAGCAAATTCGCCCTCGAAGGCATTTCCGAAACGTTGTCGAAAGAGGTCGCGGGCTTCGGCATCAAGGTGACCGCGGTAGCGCCGGGCTCTTTCCGCACTGATTGGGCGGGCCGCTCGATGGTCCGCACAGACCGCAGCATTGCCGACTATGACGAATTGTTCGCCCCAGTCCGGCAGGCTCGCGAAGCAAAAAGCGGCAAACAGGCCGGCGATCCGGACAAAGCGGCTCAGGCGCTGTTGAAAGTCATCGCGGCCGAGCATCCGCCCGTGCATCTACTGCTCGGCAACGATGCGCTCGAACTGGTACGGGCCAGGCTATCGGCCCTCGGCAAAGAGATTGAATCCTGGGAAGAGGTTTCGCGTTCGACCGACTTCTCGTAACCGCGATCCGGGAATGAAAGTGATGACCGGCCATGGCTGCCAATCACCGTTCGTGCGGCGGCAAATACTCCATCTGCTCCTCGACGTAGAGCGCATAGATCAACCTGAGCATCGCGGCGATGTCTTCGGACTCGTCAAGCATGCGTATGCTCATGATGATCGGCGACACCAGGTTCGCATCGTCCAGACCGACATAGCTGACGTCATCGCGTTTCAATCCGTAGACGCTGCCAGGCACGATCGAAATGCCCTCGCCCGCGGCGACGAGTCCGAGCGCGATCTGAAGCTCGCGCGTTTCGTAAATGCGATGCGGCTTCAACGACCGGTCGTGAAAAGCGGCCAGCACCTGGTCCGCGTAGCTCGGACGCGGCGCCTTGGGGAAAATGATCAAGGTCTCGCCAAGCAGATCATGCAGCGACAGCGCGGTCTTCGACACCGAAAGCGGGTGACCCACCGGCAGCGCGACGATCATCCGCTCTTCGCGCAACACCACCCGGCGGATGCTCGGATCTTCATGCCGGATACGGCCGAAACCGACATCGATGCGGCCTTCCTTCAGGGCCTTGATCTGGTCCATCGTCGACAGCTCGTGCAGGCTCAACGCCACCGCACTGTTTTCGTCGCGAAAGCGCCGGATGATTTTCGGCAGCATGCCGTACAGCGTCGATCCGACAAAACCGACTGACAGGCTGCGCTCGATCTTCCCCACCCGCTTCGTCATCGACTCCAACTCGGCCGACTGGGCGAGCAGCTGCACCGCATGCGAATAGAAGAAGCGCCCCGTATCGGTCAGTTTGAGCGGCCGCGCACTGCGCTCGAACAACTGCACGCCGAGCGAATCCTCGAGTTGCTGAATCTGCCGGCTAAGCGGCGGCTGCGCGATATGCAGCCGCTCGGCGGCACGCGTGAAATTGCGCTCCTCCGCGACCGCAACGAAATAGCGCAAATGGCGCAATTCCATGTTCATACCTTTTGGATATAGAACCGATACTAAAACGGTGTTGGACGCGCCAAATCGGTCGCCACTATCCTGCACCTACGCCTGAAACCCTTTCAAATTATACCTTTCAGGCATCGCACCCCAAATACATCCGATGGCAGCGGCAGCGTACCGCAGCCGCACGGCGATGCGCCCGGCAAACAACCGTGCGCACCCAGAAATCAGAGAACAGGAGCAGACAATGCAACATTCCGACATCGAAACCCTGGTGAAAGGGTTCATCGTAGACACCGCGACGGGTAGCGTCGATACACGCGCCCAGCAGGTGGTCGTGCGCCTGACGACCGACCTCTTCAAGGCGATCGAGGACCTCGATCTGAGCCCGAGCGAGGTCTGGAAAGGCATCGAATATTTCTCCGAAGCGGGCGCCACTCAGGAACTCGGCCTGCTGGCCGCCGGCCTCGGGCTCGAACGTTTCCTCGATATCCGCATGGACGAAGCGGACGCCGAAGCCGGTCTGACGGGCGCCACGCCGCGCACGATCGAGGGCCCGCTGTACGTGGCAGGCGCGCCGGCAAGCGAAGGCTTCGCGCGGCTCGACGACGGCACCGAAGCCGACGCAGGCGACGTGCTCTTCATGCAGGGCAGCGTATTCGACGCGAACGGCAAGCCGCTGCCCGGCGCGCAAGTCGAAGTCTGGCATGCGAATCTGCTCGGCAACTACTCGTTCTTCGACAAGACCCAGACGGCGTTCAATTTGCGGCGCACGATCATTGCCGACCGCGACGGCCACTACCAATTCCGCAGCATCGTGCCGGTGGGCTACGGCTGCCCGCCAGAAGGCACCACGCAACGCCTGCTCGACAAGCTCGGCCGCCATGGCCGCCGGCCAGCGCACATCCACTTTTTCGTTTCGGCGCCCGGCCATCGAAAGCTCACGACGCAAATCAACATCGACGGCGACGCGTACCTGTGGGACGACTTCGCCTTCGCGAGCCGCGAGGGCCTGGTTCCCCCAGTCGAACGCATCTCGTCGCCCGAGCAGATCAGACAGCACGGCGTCGACAAGCCGTTCGTTTCAATCGACTTCGACTTCCGGCTGAATGCCGATAGCGTGGCCGCCCCCGTCGCAGAAGTCGAGCGCATTCGCGCTGCTGCATAACACGCACAAGCACACGCCGGCACGCACCGCACGGCGAACCCGCGCCAGGCGATGCGACCGCGACAACGATTCAGGAGACAAGCATGATTCCAATTTATCCCGACCGCACACCGCGTCTTACCAGCATCGACGACTTCCTGGTGGAAGACAAACAGCGCGGCGATTACCGCTTGCACCGCAGCGCGTTCACCGACCAGGCACTGTTCGAACTCGAGATGCGGCATATCTTCGAGGGCAACTGGATTTACCTCGCGCACGAAAGCCAGATCCCGAACAACAACGACTACTACACCACTCACGTGGGCCGTCAGCCGGTCGTGATCGCGCGCAACCGGCAAGGCGAGCTCAACGCTTTCATCAACGCGTGCACGCATCGTGGCGCGATGCTGTGCCGCCACAAGCGCGGCAACAAGGCCACGTATACCTGCCCATTCCATGGCTGGACCTTTAACAACAGCGGCAAGCTGCTGAAGGTCAAGGATCCCGAAGACGCCGGCTATCCCGACTGTTTCAACAAGGAAGGCTCGCACGACCTCAAGAAGATCACGCGCTTCGAAAGCTATCGCGGCTTCCTGTTCGGCAGCCTGAATGGCGATGTCTTGCCTCTAACGACGTTTCTCGGCGAGGCCGCGCGGATCATCGACATGATCGTCGACCAGTCGGAAGACGGACTCGAGGTGTTGCGCGGCGCCTCCACCTATACGTACGAAGGCAACTGGAAACTGCAGACCGAAAACGGCGCCGACGGCTATCACGTGTCGGCGGTTCACTGGAACTATGCCGCGACGACCAACCATCGCAAACAGGAGAACGCCCGCGAGGACAAGGTTCGGGCGATGGATGCGGGCAACTGGGGACGGCAAGGCGGCGGATTCTATGCGTTCGAACACGGCCATATGCTGCTGTGGTCGCGCTGGGCCAATCCGGAGGACAGGCCGAACTTCACTGAGCGCGACGCCTTTGCCGCGCGCTGCGGCAGCGAGACGGCCGACTGGATGATCCAGAACTCGCGCAACCTGTGCCTCTATCCAAACGTGTATCTGATGGACCAGTTCGGCTCGCAGATTCGCGTGCTGCGCCCGCTCGCCGTCGACAAGACCGAGGTCACGATCTACTGCATCGCCCCCAAGGGCGAATCGGCGGAAGCCCGTGCGCGCCGTATCCGTCAATACGAGGATTTCTTCAACGTCAGCGGCATGGCGACGCCCGATGACCTCGAAGAGTTTCGCGCCTGCCAGCAAGGCTATGCGGGCCGCTCGCTCGAATGGAACGACATGTGCCGCGGCTCGCAACACTGGATCGACGGGCCGGACGAGGCAGCGCAAAAGATCGGCCTCAAGCCGGTGATGAGCGGCGTGAAGACCGAAGACGAAGGGCTCTACACCGTACAGCACCGCTATTGGGTGGAAACGATGAAAGAAGCGGTGAAAGAAGCGGTGAAAGAAGCGGCTACTGGAGCATTAGCACTGCCCACGCAAGGAGACAACGCATGAAGACGATCACGATCGCCGATCTCCAGGCTTTCCTCTATCGCGAAGCGCGACTGCTCGACGACGAGCAATGGGATGAATGGCTTACCTGTTATCACACTGATGCGGTGTTCTGGATGCCGTCATGGGATGACGAAGACAAGCTCGTCACCGACCCGCAAACCGAGATTTCGCTGATCTACTACCCGAACCGCCAGGGGCTCGAAGACCGCGTGTTCCGCATCAAGACCGAGCGCTCGAGCGCGACGATGCCTGACACGCGTACCAGCCACAACATCGGCAACGTGGAGCTGGAGAGCGAACAGAACGGCATCCATACCGTGCGCTTCAACTGGCACACGCTGAGCCATCGCTACAAGACGAACTACAGCTACTTCGGTATGTCGCGCTACGTCATCGACTTTTCGGGCGGGCAGCCGCAAATCCTGAACAAGTATGTCGTGCTGAAAAACGACTACATCAATCAGGTTATCGATATCTACCACATCTGAGCGGACGTGGTTCAGGAGCAGCTTCAGGAGCAGCACATGGAACATAGCATTGCACTTCAATTCGAAGATGGCGTGACCCGCTTCATCACCTGCCGCGACAACGAAACGCTGTCCGACGCCGCGTACCGGCAGCAGGTCAATATTCCGCTGGACTGCCGCGACGGCGCCTGCGGAACCTGCCGCAACTTCTGCGAATCGGGTGAATACGATCTGCCCGCCTCGAGCTATATCGACGACGCACTCACCGCGGACGAAGCGGCCCAGGGCTATGTCCTCGCATGCCAGACGCGTCCGCGCTCGGCTTGCGTGATCCGCGTGCCGGCATCGTCGGCGGCGTGCAAGACGGGGGTGTCCCGGCACGAGGGCAAGCTGGCATCAGTCGACAAGCTGACCGATTCGACCATCCATTTCGCGATCGACGTCGATCAGCCGGGCCAGCTCGGCTTTCTTCCCGGCCAGTACGTCAACGTGGAAATCCCCGGCAGCGACGCCTTCCGTTCCTATTCGTTCAGCTCGGCGCCGGGCGCCTCGCGTGCCGCATTCGTGGTGCGCAACGTGCCGGATGGGCGCATGAGCCGTTACCTGAACGAAGCAGCGCAGCCGGGACAGCGCATTAGTTTCTCCGGCCCCTATGGCAGCTTCTATTTGCGGGAGCCGGTTCGGCCGGTTCTGTTTCTCGCGGGCGGCACCGGCATCGCGCCGTTCCTGTCGATGCTTCAGGTGCTGACTGCCATCGGCAGCACGCAACCGGTGCGAATGATCTATGGCGTGACACACGACATCGACCTCGTCGCCACCGCTCAACTCGACGAAGCGCAACGCACGCTCGCGCAATTCGAATACCGCACGTGCGTGGCGGACGCCGCAAGCAGCCATGCCCGCAAAGGCTATGTGACGGAACATGTGGACCCTGCATGGCTCAACGACGGCAATGTCGACGTCTACCTGTGCGGACCGGTCGCGATGGTCGATGCCGTACAGAACTGGCTGCGCGACAGCGGCATCACGCCTGCGCACTTCTACTACGAAAAATTCTCCGCGAGCAGTGTCGCGTAATGGCCATGGATACTCGCAAGCGCTTTGAAGAAAAAGTCGTCGTCGTGACCGGCGCGGCGCAAGGGATCGGCCGCGGCGTCGCGTTGCGCGCGGCGGCTGAAGGCGGCATCGTGGTGCTGACTGACCGGTCGGCGCTCGTGCACGAGGTGGAGGCGGAGCTTGCCGGGCTCGGCTGTGGACCATCGCTCGCGGTCGTCGCCGACCTGGAAACCTACGCCGGAGCCTGCGCGATGACGCGGGCCGCGCTCGATGCCTTCGGCAGGATCGATGTGCTCATCAACAATGTCGGCGGGACGATCTGGGCGAAGCCGTATCAGGAATACGAGGAAGCCCAGATCGAAGCCGAAGTGCGCCGGTCGCTATTCCCTACCCTTTGGTGCTGCCGTGCCGTGCTGCCCACGATGATCGAACGGCAGCGCGGTGCAATCGTCAACGTCTCGTCGATTGCGACGCGCAGCATTTATCGCGTGCCGTACGCGGCGTCCAAAGGTGGCGTGAATGCGTTGACCGCGAGCCTCGCGTTCGAGCATGCGGAGGACGGCATCCGGGTGAACGCTGTCGCCACCGGCGGGACCGAGGCGCCGCCGCGCAAGGTGCCGCGCAACACCGCGCCGCAGAGCGAGCAGGAGGCGCGCTGGTATCAGGGCATCGTCGATCAGACGATCTCGTCCAGTTTGATGCGCCGCTATGGAACGATCGACGAACAGGTCGGTGCGATTCTTTTTCTCGCGTCGGACGAGGCTTCGTATATCACCGGTACGGTATTGCCGGTCGGCGGCGGCGATCCCGGCTGAGTCTTTGGTGTCGCACCGAGGCGCCACCGCACATTGGCGGACTGGCCGCGGTGAGCCGCCCTTCAGCGGAAATTTTGCTCAGAAGCTATTCTCTGATCCTATCGGGTCAATACGCCAGCGGCCGTTTACGGCTTTCGGAGAGATAGCATGCGCATCGAGCCATTTCGCATTTCCGTTCCAGACGAAGAGATCGACGGCCTTCGTCAACGCCTGCACCAGACGCGCTGGGCATCTGCGGGGCCGTATGATCCGTGGCAACAGGGCGTCGATTCCGTCTGGCTGCGCGAGTTCGTGCAGTACTGGGCCGACGGTTTCGACTGGCGCGCCGCCGAGCGCCGCCTGAACCTTCAGCCGCAATTCGTCGCACAGGTCGACGCTCAACGCGTGCATTTCGCGCATCGCCGGGGCGTCGGCCCGAAGCCTTATCCGCTCGTGATCACGCACGGCTGGCCGGGATCGTTCTTCGAGTTTTACGCCCTGCTCGACCTGTTGTGCGACCCGGCCGCATCTGGCGCGCAACCGGAAGACGCATTCGATGTCGTCGTGCCGTCGCTGCCGGGCTTCGCCTTCTCGCAGGCGCCCACAAAACCCGGCACTTCCGCGTTTCAGGTGGCCGATCTATGGGCGTCGCTGATGCGTGGTCTGGGATACGAGCGCTTCGGCGCACAAGGCGGCGACCTCGGCGCCGGAGTATCGATCGCGCTCGCGCTTCGACATCCGCAGAACGTCGACGGCATCCACCTGAATTTTCTGCCGAGCTCATACGAACCTTCACTCAATGCGGGACAAGCCCCGCTTACACAGGACGAACAGGATTTCCTGCGGACCAAGGAGCAATGGGCGGCGCTTGAAGGCGGCTATGCGCATATGCACAGCACCAAACCAGAGACGCTCGCCTACTCGCTCAACGATTCGCCGGTGGGACTGGCCGCATGGATTGCGGAGAAGTTTCGCGCGTGGAGCGATTGCGACGGTCAGATCGAGCGGGCCTTTTCGCGGGATGAGCTCCTCACTAACATCTCGCTTTATTGGCACACGCAGAGCATGGGCTCCGCGATCCGCATGTATTGGGAGAACCGGCTGCAACCGATGCGCTTCGCGGCCGGCCAACGTGTGTCACCGCCGGTTGGCTTCGCGTGCTTCCCGAAGGAGATCAGTCAGCCGCCGCGCTCCTGGCTCGAACGGACATTCGATGTCGCGCAATGGACCGACATGCCGCGTGGCGGCCACTTCGCGGCGATGGAGGCGCCTGGGTTGCTCGCGGCTGAAATCCGCAATTTCTTCAGGCCGCTGCGGCGGTGACGGCAATACATATGTCCGAAAGTGGCCAAAACGGCGGCGTGTTTTAGTTAAAGTCGCTACATGAGCCTCGACCCCGACACCTGTTACGAAACCCTCCTTTCAAGAGATCGCCGCTTCGACGGCTGGTTTTTTGTCGGTGTTACGTCGACGGGCATCTATTGCCGCCCGGTTTGTCCGGTGCGGCCTCCGAAACGACGAAACTGCCATTTCTTTCCCAGCGCCGCAACGGCCGAGAAGGCCGGGTTCCGGCCTTGCATGCGATGCCGGCCGGAGCTTGCACCCGGTAATGGCCTGCTGGATCTTTCGAGCGGCCTCGCAAAGGCAGCCGCCGCACTGATCGAAGAGGGATTTCTGAACGCCGGCACCATTGAAGGGCTGGCCAAACGAGTGGGCGTGACCGAGCGACACCTGCGCCGCATCTTCAACGTCGAGTTCGGCGTGTCGATCATTGAATACGCGCAGACTCATCGCCTACTCATGGCAAAACGCCTGCTGACGGACACTACCTTACCTGTCCCAGCAGTCGCATCCGCGGCTGGATTCGGTAGCGTCAGGCGTTTGAACGATCTGTTCCTGAAGCGTTATGGCTTCAGCCCGCTAAGGCTGCGAAACGGTACAGCCACAGGCGAAAGCGAAACGATGAGCTTCGAGCTAACGTACCGTCCGCCTTATTCGTGGTCAGGGGTTCTCGATTTTCTCGCGCACAGACAAATCGACACACTTGAACACGTAGACGATGAGACCTATGCACGAATCGTCGGGTTGCCGCACGCGGGGAGCAGTGTGATTGGCTGGATCAGCGTCAAGCATGACCCGCAACGCTATGCGGTGAAGGTCTGCGTGACGGCCACGCTTACACCGGTTATTACGCAGGTTCTTGCGCGAGTCAGGCGTCTCTTCGATCTGGCTTGCCGTCCCGACCTGGTCGATGCTCACCTCGGCGATCTTGCAAGCGGATCACCCGGAATGCGGGTCCCGGGAGCATTCGACGGTTTCGAGATCGCCGTGCGCGCGATTGTCGGTCAGCAGGTATCCGTAAGCCGCGCCCGAATCATCCTGGCGCGTATTGCGGCGCGCTTCGGAACGACCGTCAAAGATTCACCGTTCTTCGGTCTATCCACGACGTTTCCATCGGCCTTCGTGCTTGCCCGTGTGCACCCCGCGGTGCTCGAACAAACTGGCCTCACCCGGATCCGCGCTGAAGCGATTATTGCCGTAGCCGCCCTGATCGCTGACGGGAAAATCGCCCTGGAACCGATGGCGCCACTCGAGGACACCCTTGACGTTCTGCGCGGTGTCCGCGGTATTGGCGAGTGGACTGTGCAATACATCGCCATGCGCGCAATGGCCTGGCCCAACGCTTTTCCCGAAGGCGACGCAGTCTTGATGAAGCATCTCGGTCACGCGTGCGCATCGGCTTTGCGCAGCCACGCGACCCAATGGGAACCATGGCGCGCTTACGCCACGCTTCACGTGTGGCGACAACATCAACAGCAGCTGCGCTAAGCGGACGACTCGTCCCGCTTCCTTTTCCACAAGCTAACAGTCTGATCGACCATGAATCTATTCGAGCTATTGCTGCTGGCGGCAATCTGGGGGACATCATTCCTTTTCATGCGCGTCGCGACACCTGAACTTGGCCCGCTCCCGCTAATTGCGTTGCGTGTCGGCATTGCCACGTTGATCCTCGTCCCGGTCCTCCGCCTGCCCATAGCGCGCAGCCAACTGCGAGCGAAACTATGGCCGCTATTCGTCGTTGGCTTGACCAACTCCGCTGTGCCGTTTTGCCTGCTGGCGTACTCAACGCTCTATGTCAATGCAGGCCTGGATTCCGTTCTGAACGCGACCACCCCACTTTGGGCGGCATTGATCGGCGCGGCCGGATTCCATATCTCGATGCAGCGTCATCAGATTGCCGGCTTGCTAATCGGCCTGTCTGGTGTGGTCGTACTTGTATCGGATACGCTCAGTGGCGGGTCCGTCGGCGCACTCCCGGCAGTGGCGGCGGCATTGCTCGCGACACTTTCATACGGCTTCGCCGTCAACTACTCGAAGCGGCGGCTCGCCGGTGTGCAACCGTTTGTCGTCGCGTTCGGAAGTCAGTTTTGCGCGGCCATGGTGCTGCTGCCATTCGCTTTTATCTACTGGCCGGGTCGCTCGATTTCACCATCGACGTGGGGTTGCGTCGCCGCCCTCGGCATCGCGGCGTGATGCCCAGGCGGCCGGCACAACGATCGTGAACCCAGTGCACCGGGTCGATTAAGTTTGAACTATCCGGAGTTCGGTTCGTTTAACTTTGAGCCTTCCGGCGCGCATCCACCACTATAACGGCCGGCAGCTGATGAGCCCAACCAACGGCTTTACGGAAAGCCCACCAGTCTGCTACTCGGCTATGAGGGCATGGAATCGAGGAAGACGTAGAGCGCAGCAATCCTCCCATCGCGAACGATGATCACATCCAAGCCCGTATAGTCGGGTGCCTCGCCCCGCGGGCCGGAGCTCCAGGCAAGGCGACCGGCATTGTGGAGCGCCTGCGGTTCGCCATGCGGGGTATAGACGAAATGCGGATGCGTCGCGCGAAGATCTCCGGCGAACTTGTCGAGCGCGTCGCGCCCGACGAAGGTGCCCGGCGGCACGTAGAGCACGCAGTCTTCGGTATAGAGCGCTTCGATGGCTGCGCGACGACGCGTTGCATCGCCTTCGCCGAAGACTTCCTGAAGGTTGCGGTCAAGCAGTTCATGGATACGGTCATTCATCATCTTTCTCCTGGGTGAATTGCGTGGATAGCTAAAGAGAGAGGTCGCATCGCATCATTGAGCGAGCGCCAGGGTCTTTGCAATGGCGGTGACGACCGCGGGGCGTGCAGAAATTTCGTCATACCAACGCGCGACGAACAGAAACCTGTCGAGGGCCGCGCCGATCGCCTGATGGCGCCACACCCATCCGAAGTGCGCGATGTCCGCAATGCTGTACGCATCGCCCGCGACGTATGGATAACGCTCAAGACTGTGATTGAGCACGCCCAGCGTCCGGTCCACCTCCGCCAGCGCGCGCGCTTTCGCCTCGGGCTGTGGCGACGACTGGATCGCAACCAGGAAGGCCTGCAGGAACGCCGGGCCCAGGCCGGAGGCGTGGAAGAAGAGCTGCTCGAAGACCTTGCCGCGCTGCGAACCGTCCTTCGGCAGCAGTTGTCCGGTCTTCTCCGCAAGGTGGATCAGGATTGCGGCGGACTCGCTCAGCACCACCTCGCCATCTGCGGGGACGGAGCGGTCGACGAGCACCGGGACTTTTGCGTTGGGGTTCATCGCCTTGAAGGCGTCGGTCTTCTGCTCGCCCTGGCGCAGGTTGACGGGTACGAGCCGATAGTCGAGGCCCATCTCCTCCAGCGCGATGGGGACCTTGACGCTGTTGGGCGTGGCGAATGCGAAAACTTCAAGCATGGGTGTGTCCTTTTTTCTTGAGTCAGGCGCGGCGGCCGTCAAGGCTGATGCGGCCGCCACCGAAAGCGACCACGTGCAGCAGGCCGCCCGCCATCGCGACGTTCTTGAAGGCCAGGCGGCTCAAGGACGTCTCGTTAGATCTGGGCTTGTCCGCCGTCGACGAAGAGTTCGGTGCCGGCGATGAAGCTCGCATCGGGGGAGGCGAGGAACACGGCGGCGCCCGCGACGTCGTCGGGATCGCCGACGCGCCCGAGCGGGACGGTCGAGGCCATGTAGTCGAGCAGGTCTTGCTGCTGCGCGGCGTCGGGGCCGGCCAGATCGACCAGGCCGGGCGTCTTGATCGGGCCCGGGCTGATGACGTTCACGCGGATGCCGCGAGGCTTCAGGTCGAGCGTCCAGCTCCGGGCAAAGTTGCGTACCGCAGCCTTCGAGGCGCTATAGACGCTGAACGCTGGTGTGCCTTTGATGCTGACGTTGGAAGCAGTAAGGATCACTGAGCCACCGTCGACCAGCAGCGGCAGTGCCTTTTGCACCGTGAAGAGCACGCCCTTTACGTTGCGACCGAACGTGTCGTCATATTGCTCTTCAGTGATTGATCCCAAAGGCTGCATGGAGCCACCGCCGGCATTGACGAACAGCACATCGATACGACCTGCCTCTCTCTTCACGCGCTCGTAGAGGCGGTCGAGATCGCTGAGGTTGGCGGAATCCGCCTGGATGCCCGTGGCCTTGGGTCCGATTGCCGCAACGGCGGCGTCGAGCTCGGCCTGACGGCGGCCGGTCACAAAGACCCGCGCGCCCTCGGCTGCAAAGCGCCTGGCGGTGGCGAGGCCGATGCCGGTGGTGCCGCCGGTGACGACGGTAATCTTTCCTTCGAGTTTGCGTTCCATGATGAATCTCCTGTGAGGTGAGACAAATCTATGGCGCCGTGCTATTTTTCGAAATAGAAATGAATGCAAACCATCATTGCAGGATTGTCGATGTCGAGACTGCCGGATTTTGAAGGGCTCGCGATGTTCGCGAAGGTCGCCGAGGAGGGCTCATTCGCTGCTGCGGCGACGGCGATGGGCGTTTCGGTCGCCACGGTTTCGCGGGCTGTTACCCGCCTTGAAGAGCGGCTCGGGGGACGTCTGTTCAACCGCACCTCCCGACGGCTTGCGCTCACGGATTACGGCCATACGCTCGCCGAGCGCGCGGCGAAGCTCTACGCCGATGCTGAAGAAGCCGAGGACTTCGCGCGCGAGACCTCAAGCCGGCCGCGTGGCCTCGTCAAGCTTGCCGCGCCGCTCTCATTCGGCGCTCGCTGGGTTGCCCCGCTGCTGCCCGAGTTCTTCCAGACCTATCCGGAGATCTCCGTCGATCTGCATCTCACGGATGCCCAGGCCGACCTGATTGGCGACGGCTTCGATGCTGCCCTGCGCATCGCCATCCTGGAGGACTCGTCGCTCGTCGCACGTCTTATTGCGCCCGTGCGCCGGTTTGTCGTGGCATCGCCCGCCTATCTGTCCCGCTATGGCCGTCCGCAGCATCCGCAAGAGCTCGGCGCTCACCAATGCCTGACCTACGCCAACAGAAGCCAGCGCGACGTCTGGCGCTTTTCTCACAAGAGCGGCGAAGAATGCGCGGTCACGCCAACCGGGGCGTTACGAGGAACGAGTGTGGAAGCGTTGCTGCCCACGGTTCTCGCGGGGCTTGCGATCACCGAGCTTCCTGAATTCGTAGCGACGCAGTACTTCCCGGGCAAGCAGCTTGAACCGATTTTGACTGACTGGCGCTTGCCCGAAGGTGGCCTTTATTTCGTCACACCCTCTGCCCGCGCACGACCAGCAAAGGTCAGCGCTCTGGCCGACTTCTTCATCGCCAGGCTGACCACGGCAGAATGGAGCGCAGAGACCCTTATGGGGCGGAAGCCGACCGTCCGCTTCCAATCCTGAGTGGCGGTCCGAAATAGCTCAGAGGTCAGTATGCATCTGCATTGACGCGCTGCAGCAGGATATCCGTAGCGGGTCATGCCAGGAGAGTTCCAAGTTGAGTGAGCACAGTTCAACGTTGGGTGAATTTCGACAGCGAAGACGGTGCATCGGCCATGAGCGGCGCTCAGAACACTCGACGAAACGATCATATTTGATCAAATTTCCCAAAAGGAGATTTCCGTGCGATGATTTGATCAAATCTCATGATGCAAAACGTCCAGCTTTCCCCGACAGACGGCTTATCGCGCGGCAGCGCTGCGCGCCGTCTTCATCAACCGACTGGAGTCAACCTTGCAAAGCGATCTACGCGACGACCTACGTGAATTCCTGGAGCATCACCGGATCCACGAAGTGGAATGCGTGATACCGGACATGACTGGCGTCGCGCGCGGCAAGATCGTGCCGAAGAATCTGTTTCTGTCGGAAGGCAAGATGCACATGTCGAACGCGCTGCTGATGATTACCGTCAACGGCGAGTTCGCGGATTTCGACCGTTTCGTCGGGCCGAGCGATCCCGACATGGTCTGCATTCCCGACCCGAACACCGTTCGGCTCGTGCCGTGGGCCATCGAACAGGTTGCGGTGGTCATCCACGATTGCGTCGGTCTCGACGGCAAGCCGATCGGGATCTCGCCGCGCGCGGTGTTGCGGCGCGTGTTGGCGCTGTATGAAGAAAAGGACTGGCGCCCGGTGGTCGCGCCGGAGATGGAGTTCTACCTGATCGCGCAGAACAAGAATCCGCATGAACCGCTGCGCCCGCCGCTCGGCCGCGCGGGTCGTCACGAAGCCGGCCGCCAGTCGTTTTCGATCGACGCCGTCAACGAATTCGATCCGTTCTTCCAGGACCTGTCGCGCTTCTGCGAGCTGACGCATCTCGGTGTCGAGACCTTGGTGCACGAAGTCGGCGCCGGGCAGATGGAGATCAACTTTTCTCACGGCGACGCGCTCGATCTCGCCGACCGCGTGTTCCTGTTCAAACGCGCGGTGCGCGAAACCGCCTTCCGTCACGGTATTTTCGCGACCTTCATGGCGAAACCGATGGAGCACGAACCGGGCAGCGCGATGCACATTCACCAGAGCATCGTCGACAGCCGGACCGGCAAGAACATCTTTTCGCTGCCTGACGGAACGGCCAGCCCGCTGTTTTTCAATTACATCGGCGGCTTGCAGAAGTACATGCCGAAGGCGATGCCGATGTTCGCGCCCTACGTGAACTCATACCGCCGCCTGTCGCGCTTCACGGCCGCGCCGATCAACGTGCGCTGGGGCTACGACAACCGCACCTGCGGCATTCGCGTGCCGAACTCGGGACCGGACGGCCGGCGGCTGGAAAACCGCGTCCCCGGCGTCGACGTGAATCCGTACCTCGCGATGGCGGCCACCCTCGCCTGCGGCTACCTCGGCATGGTCGAACGGCAGGAGGCGTCGGCACCGATGGTCGAAAGCGCTTACGACCTCGAATACGAATTGCCGCGCGGTCTCGAGGATGCGCTCAAGGCGTTGTCCACCTGCACCGAACTCGCGGATGTGCTGGGCGAAAACTTCGTGCAGGCCTATTGCTCGGTGAAGGAAAAGGAGTTCGAGACCTTCTCGCAGGGCATTACCGCGTGGGAACGCGAGCATCTGCAACTGCTCGTCTGAGCGCGGGCGCGAGCGTGAGCGTTTTATGAAACCATCATCGGAAGAGACTCGATTGAATACCCGTCAAGGCGTCAACTGGGAGCGAGCGCAAGCAATGCTCGAACGCGAACGCAGCGCGTTTGCCAAGGCCATGCCGAAGTCGCGCGCGCTGTCGGAACGCGCGGCGCGGCACCTGCTGTTCGGCGTGCCGCTGCACTGGATGAACGACTGGTCGACCCCTTTCTCGCTGTATGTCGACCAGGCGCGCGGCGCAACGTTTACGGACGTGGACGGCCATCGCTACGCGGACTTCTGCCTCGGCGACACCGGCGCGATGTTCGGCCACTCACCCGTGCCGGTGGCGCGCGCGCTGGCCGCGCAGGCTGAACGCGGTTTAACCACCATGCTGCCGGGCGAAGACGCCGCGTGGGTCGGCGAAGAACTCGCGCGCCGCTTCGGCCTGCCCTACTGGCAGTTCGCGATGACCGCCAGCGACGCCAATCGCTTCGCGCTGCGCTGGGCGCGGGCGGCGACCGGCCGCAAACAGATTGTGGTGTTCAACGGCTGCTATCACGGCACGGTGGACGACGTATTCGTCGACCTGGTCGACGGAAAACCGATGCAGCGCGACAGCCTGATCGGCCAGGTGCACGATCTGCTCGACTACACGCGCGTGATCGAATTCAACGACCTCGCCGCTTTGGAAAGTGCGCTGAAGGACGGCGACGTCGCCTGCGTGCTGGCCGAACCCGCGATGACCAACATCGGCATGGTGTTGCCGGAAGCGGACTACTGGCGCGAGGCGCAGGCGCTGATGCGCCGCTACGGCACGCTACTCGCGATCGACGAAACCCACACCATCAGCTGCGGCCCGGGCGGCTATTCGATCGCGCACGGCATCGAGCCCGACCTGTTCATTCTCGGCAAGCCGGTCGGCGGCGGCGTGCCTTGCGCGGTGTACGGCTTTAGCGCCGGGTTGGCGAACCGCGCGCAGCAGGCCAAGCGCGGCGCGCCGCCGGGCCACTCCGGCATCGGCACGACGCTGACCGCGAACGCGCTGGCGATGAGCGCGATTCGCGCAACGCTTGCCGAGGTGATGACCGACGCCGCCTACGAGCACATGTTCGCGCTCGCCGAGCGCATCGAGACCGGCCTCAAAAGCGTGATCGCGCGTCACGGCGTGGCGTGGTGCGTGACGCGCGCCGGCGCCCGCACCGAATTCCAGTTCTCCGCGACACCGCCGCGCAACGGCACTGAAGCCGGCCGGCAACTCGACCCTGAACTCGAGCATATCGTGCACCTGTACCTGCTCAATCGCGGCGTGCTGATCACACCGTTTCACAACATGATCCTGGTGTGCCCCGACACATCGGCGGCCGACGTCGAGCGGCTGATCGCCGCGTTCGACGCTTGCCTCACCGAGCTGACCTGAACCTGTGATCGCGCGCGAGCGGCGCTAAACTGACGGCCTTTTGCGGCCATGCATCGAGTTTTATGAAAACATCGCGCCATCACACGTTGCAGGACGAGACGTACGAAACGCTGCGGCAATGGCTGACGATCGGCCGCTTCGTGCCGGGCGAGCGCATCAAGATCCGTCACGTCGCGGCGGAACTCGGCGTGGGCGAGATGCCGGTGCGCTCCGCTTTGCAGCGCCTCGCGGCCGAATCGGCGCTGGTGAACGTGCCCAATTGCGGCGTGACGGTGCCGCGTCTGTCCAGGGAGCAATTCGACGACGTGTTGCGCGTGCGGCTGATTCTCGAAGGCCAGGCCGCCGAACTGGGCGTCCCGCACCTCACTGAGCACGATCTGGATACGCTGGAAAAACTCAACGCGGAGATGGCGCGAGCGTTGCGGGCGGCCGACGCCAAGGGTTACCTCGACGCCAACGAAGCGTTCCACCTGATTCTGTACCGCGCGAGCGGCTCACCGCTCTTGCTGGAATTGATCGAAACGGTATGGCTCCAGGTGGGGCCGATTTCCAACCTGCTATTTGGCGACGCGCGGTTTGCCGGCACGCTCAACGACGCGCACGACGAGTTGCTGGATGCAGCGAAGGCACGTAACGCGGCGGGGGTACGACGCGCGATCGAGCGCGATCTGAGTCATGCGGCGACATGTTTGCGCGCGCAGTGTCTCTGATCCGAAATCGTATGAACGATGGCTGCATTTTGTATATTTCCGCTGTGCAACAGTGCGTGATATTGTTGATGTAAGCAGGGGCCGGCGGTGCGCCGGCCTGACCTGAACGCAATTTACAGCCGCGAGCGTCGCCATGAGTGATGTACGCCACCATTTAAGTCCACGGGACCGTTTGGAGCTGTTGTGCTGGCTCACATGCGGGAGCTTGGGTGCTTACTACCTGAATGAGGACTGGCCTGACGCGGCGTTTCATGTGCAGGCCGCGCATAAATGGCTGGACCGCCGGATGCGGGAGGCGGACTGGCTGAGCGTGGCCAAGTTGTCGGCGCTGGCGCTGGAGATAGCGCGCCGGCATGCGCGGTTTGTCGATACCGAATGGGCGCGGGATGCTGTTGAGGAAATCCTTGATACGGATGAGTTGGATCCGCAAGCGCGGTTAGTGAGGCAGGTTTTTGCCGATTGCCAGAATGCGCTTGCTGATAAGCGTACCGCGGATTGATTTTTTGTTTTTTTGCCTGCGCGGCGCTTATGTCTGTGTTCCTACGGCGTTGGCCTTTCCTTGTTTTCTTATTGGTTTATTAGCGTTCCCCCTGTGCGGGGGGCACCTACTTTTCTTTGCCTGCCGCAAAGAAAAGTAGGCAAAAGAAAGCGGCTCAAACCGCTAATTTTTAAGCGGGTCCCCTGGCTCGGAGGAGGCAGTGGAGCATCTGGAATCGGTGTTCTCGCACATTCAGCCCTGGTGACAAGGCAGTCATATTTCCGGCGGCGCTGCGCGCGCCGTCGCGGTACTTCATAAAACCATCCTCGCCTTTTTGCGTCCACACTCCACCCAGCACGGTGGCCCACACTACTCGCCGTGCAGGCGCCTCCCCGACGCGATGCCAATGGCCCCGTAGAGCAAAAACCCCTACTTTGGTTTCCCTGACAGCGCCGTCCGCGACGCACGCAGTGCGGAAGCGGAGTGCGGAAGCGGAGTGCGGAGTGCGGAGTGCGGAGTGCGGAGTGCGGAGTGCGGAGTGCGGGCAATGATGCCGAAAGCGCACATCTACCATCGGTGTTGAGAAGCGCCGCCGGAAGGATGACGGCCTTGTCACCAGCGCGGAGTGTGCGGGAACACCGATTCCAGATGCTCCACTGCCTCCTCCAAGCCAGGGGACCCGCTTAAGAACTAGCGGTTTGAGCCGCTTTCTTTTGCCTACTTTTCTTTGCGGCAGGCAAAGAAAAGTAGGTGCTCCCCCGCACAGGGGGAACGCTAATAAACCAATATCAAATCAAGGAAAAGCCAACGCCGTAGGCAAACAAAAAAACCATCGCAATACACGACATTCAAACGTCAATAGAGCAAACTGCCAACGCCCCCCCACCGGACGGTGAAAAATGCAACCTCCCAGCTACAGGCACGGAGTGCCCATGAAACCGCGTCCCCCGAATTTTCCAGGCGATCAATCGCATGCCGAATGGCGGGATCACACCTTGCCGTATGCGATCGTCGCCGCGCTCGTTGTGCTGATGGTCACGCTGGTCGTCTGGCTGATCGATCCGGCGCCGCCAAAAACGATCACGATGAGCGCGGGCCCGCACGACAGTTCATTCCTGGTCGCCGCCGAACAATACAAAAAAATTCTTGCCCGCAACGGCATCACGCTGAAGGTGCTGGAATCCGACGGCTCGGTGCAAAACCTGCATCGACTGCTAGACCCCAAACAGCATGTCGATCTCGCTCTCGTACAAGGCGGGGTGGCGGATGGCATGGATACTTCATCGCTGATGTCGCTCGGCAGCGTTTTCTATATACCGGTAGTGGTGTTCTATCGCGGCACGGGCGTGACCCAGCTTTCAAAACTGGAAGGCAAAAGGATTGCGATCGGCCGCGAAGGCAGCGGCACTCGCCTATTGGCGCTCAAGCTGCTGGAGGCAAACGGTATCGAGCCTGGCGGCGCCACCGTGCTGGTGCCGAGCGACGGATTGCAGGCCGCCACGCAACTGGTTGCAGGCGATGTCGACGCCGCGATCCTGAACGGCGACTCGGCGACCCGTGGCCTGATGCTCAGACTCCTGAAGGTGCCCGGCGTCTCCGTGATGAACTTCGACGAAGCGAGCGCGTATGCGCGTCTCTTCCCGTATCTCGATCAGATCGACCTGCCGCCCGGCGTGCTGGATCTCAAGCACAGGATCCCACCCGAAACCGTCCACCTGGTCAGCCCGACCGTTGAGATCGTCGCCCGCACCAATCTGCACCCGGCCATCTCCGACCTCGTGATTGAAGCCGCGCAGGAGGTTCACGGCATGCCCGGCCTCTTGCAGCATGCGGGCGAATTCCCCAATCCGGTCGCCCGTGAATATCAGATCAGCGAAGACGCGCAGCGCTACTACAAGACCGGCAAAAGTTTTCTGTATCGCAACCTGCCGTTCTGGCTGGCCAGCATCGGCGACCGCACACTCGTTCTGCTGCTGCCGATGGCCGTGCTGTTATTCCCGGCGATGCGGTTGATACCGGCGCTTTACCGATGGCGCGTGCGCTCGCGCATCTATCGATATTACGGTTCGCTGATCGCGATCGAACGCGGCGCGCTCGCCGACTCGAGCGATGAAGAACGCAAAGCGCTCTTCCACGAACTCGATCATATCGAGGACTCGCTGAACCAGTTGCGCATGCCGCTTGCATATGCCGATGCTTTTTACGTCCTGCGCGAGCATGTCGGCTTCGTGCGCGCCCGGCTCGGGGCGGCGTCGAGGCAAGGCAGCCACCCCTAGGCGGGGTTCCGGCTGTCAGGCCTCTGTGTCGATTGGTGAGCTTGTCGGCGAGTCTACCTGCGGCGTGACCGTCGGGTTGGCCTGCGAGTTGGCCGTCGGGTTGGCGGCTTTAGGCGCGGCTTTGGCTGCCCGATGCGCCTGCAGCCGTTGCGCGCCGGCGGCTTCCTGCGCCGTCACCTGTCCTGCTTCGCTGCCGGTCAGATCGACGCGTGCGGCGCCTTCGACGAGGCATTTCCAGTAGCGGCTGCCGCGACACCACGTCTTGATCGCGTCGCGCAACTCGGCTTCGCTTAACGACAATTCGTTCGCGTGAACGACGAGATCCTCGAAGATGCCGACCTTCAGCGGGAGCTTGGGCGCAGGATTCTTCGGAAACACATTGGGGAAGCGCTTCTGCAGTTTCCCGATCGTCTTCACCACCGGGTCCACAGGCTTCGCGTCCGGCGCGGCTGCGGGCGCGGCCCGGCGCGGCTGCGATGGCTTGCGAGCGGGCCTCGCGTCCGGCTTGGCAGCGGGCTTGACACCACCGGCCTTGGCCGCAGGCCTGGCACCTGGTTTGGCGGCAGGCGCGGCTTCTGCTCGTGCTGCAGCAAGTTGCTTTTTCAGTTCAGCGAGTTGTTCGAAACCCATGGCACACAGTCGATCGAGAAAGAAGAGATTGTAGCAGTGTGGTGGGGTTGCTTTTTGTCGTGTTGTTGGTTGTACGGCTGCGGTGTTGGTCTTTGCCTGGTTTTTTGCCTGCGCGGCGCTTGCGGTCTGTGTGCCTACGGCGGTGGCCTTTCCTTGATTTGATATTGGTTTATTAGCGTTCCCCCTGTGCGGGGGAGCACCTACTTTTCTTTGCCTGCCGCAAAGAAAAGTAGGCAAAAGAAAGCGGCTCAAACCGCTAGCTTTGAAGCGGGTCCCCTGGCTTGGAGGAGGCAGTGGAGCATCTGGAATCGGTGCTCTCGCGCATTCAGCGCTGGTGACAAGGCAGTCATCCTTTCGGCGGCGCTTCGCGCGCCGTAGCGGTACTTCACAAAACCGCCCGCCAGTTTCAGCGCTGGCGTTTCGCCCGGCATAGTGGCTCGCGCTCCCAAACTTCAGTGCTTCGCCGAGCCGAAGCCGATGGTCCCGACCGCGTGCAAACGAAGCCGCGGGTTTCCCTTGCAGACCCTTCCGGCGAGCACGCAGTGCGAGGCGGGAAGAATGACTGCTTTGTCACAAGCGTGGAGTGCGCGAGAGCACCGATTCCAGATGCTCCACTACCTCCTCCAAGCCAGGGGACCCGCTTCAAAGCTAGCGGTTTGAGCCGCTTTCTTTTGCCTACTTTTCTTTGCGGCAGGCAAAGAAAAGTAGGTGCTCCCCCGCACAGGGGGAACGCTAATAAACCAATATCAATTCAAGGAAAGGCAACGCCATAAGCACACACCCATAGCGCCGCGCAGGCAAAAAAACATCAACTTTTCACTGCCACCGCAGCGTCAACCCCACACGCCGTAAGGCCAAAAACAGAAACACACAACCCACTCCCCCCAACATTATTCCGCAATGCCAGCGAAAGCTGATGCCTCTTCGCGATCCGCGCCACAATAGCCAATCCCAACCCGCTCCCCTCGCCCTGCGCCTCCTCCCCACGATAAAACCGATCGAAAACACGTTCGAGCTCAAGCTCAGGGATACCAGAGCCACTATCCACCACCTCAAGCCCCACGCGGTCTCCAGACCGCGTCAAAACCACATCGACCTTGCCGCCCCGCGGCGTATGCCGAATCGCGTTGTTGATCAGATTGCCCAACAACACACTCATCCCGTGCGGCTCGGCCAGCACCGTATACGCGTCGCCTCGCGTGCGCGCCTGCTCGCATTCGAGCCCGAGATCGATCTCCTTGGTTTCGGCAAGCAGGGAAAAATCCCCAACCGCCTGCTCGCCGATCCGGCGCAAACTCACCGGCACCATCGACGTCACCGGATGCGCATCCTCGCGCGCCAGCGTCAACAACTGCTGCACCAGATGGATGATCCGGTTGACCCGCCCCTCGACACGCTCCAGCGCCTGCCCCTCGCCCTTTAACGTGCCATCGCGCGAGGCGGCCTGCAGCTGCAGCTTCAGCGCGGCCAGCGGTGAACGCAACTCGTGCGCGGCATCGGCGATAAAGGTGCGCTGCGCCTGCGATGCCGTACTCAAACGCTGCAGCAAATCATTGAGCGCCTCGACCAGCGGCCGGATTTCGACCGGCACGGTGCCGTCCAGATGCAACGGTTCCAGCGAATCGATCGAGCGGGTCGACAGCGCGCGAGACAGCCCGCCAATCGGTGCGAGCCCGCGCGCGACCACCAGCAGCACCAGCACGATCGTCACCGGCACCAGCAAGGCAAGCGGCCACAGCGTATGCAGTGCAAGCGTGAGTGCGAGATCTTCGCGTACGGACACCGGTTGCGCGACCTGGATATAGCGGTCCGGTTGCTGCAGCCCGAACGCGCGCCAGTGATACTCGCCGCGCTCGACGGTACTGAAGCCTTCCTGCAGGCGCGAAAATACCGGCGCCTGCATCGAGTGATAGATGAGGTTGCCGGCACGGTCCCAGATTTCGATCACGACGCGGTCATCGGCGAGATCGCCGAAATCGGGGCTGCGATGCTCGCCATCCGCGGTGCTCCGAAGGTTCGACGGCAACGACAACGCCACCGTGCGCAGTTCGTAGTCGAACAGTTCGCTCGCTTCTTCCCGCGCAGTGTGAAAGATGCCGTAGCCGGCCACGCCCGAGGCTGCTGCCATGCCGAAAATCAGCCAGCCCAGCAGCCAGCGGCGAATCGACGTCATCCGCACCTCTTCAGGCGATAGCCGACGCCGCGCACGGTCACGACCTGGTCCGCGCCGATCTTGCGCCGCAAGCTGTGCACATGCACCTCGATCGTGTTGCTGCCCACTTCCTCACCCCAGCCGTACAGTTTCTCTTCCAGTTCGGCCTTGGTGAAAACGCGCGTCGGCTCCTCGATCAGCGCCTGCAGCAACGCGAACTCGCGCGGCACGAGCGGCAACGGCTCGCCGTCCTTGGTCACCTCGTGCGCGGCGGGGTCGAGTGTGAGCTCGCCATGCGCATACACAGGCTGCTTCTGGCCGGTGCGCCGCCGCAACAACGCGCGCACGCGCGCGGCGAGTTCGTCCAGATCGAATGGCTTGATCAGGTAATCATCGGCACCCGCGTCGAGGCCGCGAATCCGTTCGTCCACCGCGTCGCGCGCGGTCAGGATAATCACCGGCGCGGCGCCGCCGGCCTTGCGATATGCATTCAACACCTCGATGCCGTCTTTCTTCGGCAAGCCGAGATCGAGCAGCACGAGGTCGTACACGCCGTTGCCGAGCGACAATTCCGCGGCGCGGCCGTCTTCGGCCCAGTCGATCGCATAGCCCGCGCGGCGCATGGCGCCCAATACGGTCTCCGCAATCATGTCGTCGTCTTCGACTAATAACAGACGCATGGCCTCTCCTCTCTCCTGTTTGCCCGAATTGTCGCGGCATTGTCCCGTTTGTCAGCTTAACGCTTCCTTATGCCACGCTTATGTTTTCCTTATGGGACGCTTATGCAATGCTTAGGGGACGCTTATGGGAGGCTTAAGCGCTGGTTAAGCGTCACTTAAGCTCATTCTCAGCAGAATCGGCACCTGTTTAGCTGCGTCTGCTCGCGGATGCACTCACTTCGTTTCGTTCAGGAGCCGGACCTTGCCCGTTTTCTACGCCGCTGCAGCGGCCACCTCAGCGACACGGCTGCGCGCGTTTGTGCCGCTCTGCGCGATGCTGCTGGCCGGTTGCACGTGGTACCACCGCGAGCCGCTCGCGCCACAGGATACGTCGACTTCCGCCCATTCGCTCGAACGCATCCGCATCGATCCGTCGACGATGCCGCTGCCCGAACTGGCCGCACATCGTTTCGATCCGTCCGACGGACTCGATATCGAGGAAGTCGCGATGCTCGCCGTCGCCAACAATCCCGATCTCAAGCTCGCCCGCGACGATCTCGGCATTGCCCGCGCACAGGCTTATTCAGCCGGCCTGCTGCCCGACCCGCAACTGAGCGTGTCGAGCGATTATCCGGGCGCGCAAGGCACCACGCGCGCCTTCAATTATGGCTTGAGCATCGACGTGATGGCGGTCGTCCTGCGCAGCGCCAACAAACAATCCGCCGACGCGACCGTGGCGAAGACCGATCTGGGCCTGCTCTGGCAGGAATGGCAGATCGTCGCCCAGGCGCGGCAATTGTTCATCAAAACGCGCTTCCAGCGGGACACGCTGCCGCTGCTGCAACAGCAGCGCGACCTCGCGCGCACGCGCTACGAGCGGATGGCCGAAGCCCGCCGCGACGGCAATCTGACCGACGACACGCTGAGCGCCGCGCTCACTTCGTATAGCGACGCGCGCAAGCAATACACCGACGCCGAGCGTGCCGCCGAACAGACGCACCACGATCTGAACGCGCTGCTCGGTCTCTCGCCCGAGGTTCAATTGCAGCTCACCGGCGGCGAGGACACAGCGCCGCTACCCGACACCACGCTCGACTCGGCCTTGGCCAATCTGGCGCAACGCCGCCCGGACCTGATCGCGCTGCAAGCCGGCTATGAAGCGCAGGAGCAGAAATACCGCGCGGCGATTCTCAGCCAGTTTCCGAGCCTGTCGGTGGGTTTCGTGCGTGCGCGTGACACGTCGAATATCTACACCAGTGGCTTCACGATCAATCTGAGCCTGCCGATCTTCAACCGCAATCAAGGCAACGTGGCGATCGAAAAAGCGACCCGCCAGCGCCTGCGCGACGAATATCAATCGCGCCTGAACACGGCCTATGCGGATGTCGCCCATCTGCGCGCGGACAACGTCATTCTCACGCGGCAGTTGCAGCAGACCGAAGCGGCGCTGCCGGACGTCGACCTCGCCGCGCAACACGCGGCCCAGGCCTTCGCCGAACACAATCTCGCGCTCGGCGCTTACACCGACGCGCAGAGCGCATCGCTCACCAAACGTATCGACGTCGCCACGCTGCGCGAATCGCTCGCCGAACAACGTGTCGGTTTGCAGGCACTGTTAGGCAGTGCGATTCCCGACGCCTATTCCTTCGCCCCCTCCGCTCGAACAATCACCGAAACTCATGCGAAATAGCCTATTTTCGGCGCGGCGGCCGCGCATCGCTGCCTATGCGATCGCCGTCACCTGCGCCGCCCTGATGAGCGCCGCCCTCGGCAGCTGGAGCCTCGCCACGTATGCGGCCGATGCGGCCGCAGCCGACGATGCCGCTGACAAAGGCGTCGTGGCCGTACAGACGGTACGCGTGCAGCGCGCCACCATCGCGCAGCCGGTGCGTGCGTATGGCATCGTCGCGGCGTCCGCGTCGAATCTGACCACCGTCAATTTGCCGTACGTCGCGCGCATCGTGCAAATGCGCGTGCAGGCCGGGCAAAGCGTGACGCGCGGCACGCCGCTGTTCGTCGTGCAAGCCGATCCCGCCGCGGTGCTCACGGCCACCCAGGCGAAGAGCGCCGTGACGCTGGCACAAGGCGAATTGGCCCGAACGCAATCGCTGTACGACAAGAGGCTCGCCACGCAATCGCAACTCGCCGCCGCCAGAAAGGCTGCCGAGGATGCGCAGCAGGCGCTCGTGGCACAAAACCAGACCGGCGTCGCGAGCGGCAGCAAAGTCATCGTCGCACCGCTCGATGGCGTGGTGTTGCAGGTGTCGGCGGCTCAGGGCGACCAGGTGCAGCCCGGCGCCGCGATCCTGCAACTGGCCGGCGGCAGCGGCAAGGATGCTCGCGCGAACGTGGTGCTCGGCGTCGAGCCGTCGGATGCGAGCGCGATCCACGCCGGCGACACTGTCACGCTGCACGGTCTGTCCACCTCGCTCGCGAAAACCGCCGCGGACGGCCACGTAGTGCTGGTCGGCGCGTCGGTCGATCAGCAGAGCCAGCTCGTCAACGTCGGCGCGAACGTGCCGCTCGGGCAGACCGCGTTCATTCCGGGCACGCGCGTCGCCGCCGATATCGCGACCCGCAGCGGCACCCATTGGGTCGTGCCGCGCTCCGCCGTGCTGAAAGACGGCAAAGGCGCCTACGTGTTCCAGATCACGCCGCAGAACAAGGCGCGCCGCGTGGCGGTGCTCACGCAGGTCGAAAACGGCGACAGCTACGGTGTGGACGGTGCGATCGACGGCGCGCAGGCGCTCGTCGTCAGCGGCAACTATGAGTTGAAGGATGGCATGGCGGTGCAAACCGGCGGAGGCGCGCCGCGATGAATTTCGGTCAATGGATGCAGAAGCACCGGCGCTCGCTGCTGTTCGTGATCGCCTTGCTGGCGATCGCGGGCGCGCTGACCGCGTTCCGTCTGCCGATCTCGCTGTTCCCGAACGTCGCGTTTCCGCGCGCGGTGGTCTCGCTCGACGCGGGCGACCGCCCTGCCGAACAGATGGCCACGCTCGTCACCATGCCGGTCGAGGAAGCGCTGCGCCGCGTGCCGAATGTACGCGACGTCGAATCGAAAACGAGCCGCGGCTCGGCGGAAATCTCGCTCAATTTCGACTGGGGCACCGACATGGCGCAGGCCACGTTGCAGGCGCAGTCGGCCATTAGCGAGATTCTCGCGACGCTGCCGCAAGGCACCTCGATGCAGGTGCGGCGCATGGACCCGACGGTGTTCCCGGTACTCGCGTACAGCCTGACGTCGAAGCAGCAATCGCTGTCGGCGCTGCACGATCTGGCGCAGTTCCAGATGCGGCCGTTGTTGTCGTCGGTGGAAGGCGTGGCGCGCGTCGACGTGATGGGCGGTGCGCAGGACGAGTTCGAAGTCGCGATCGATCCGGCGCGGCTCGCCGCGTACAAGATCTCGCTTTCGGATGTCTCGAAGGCGATCGGCGCGAGCAACGTGCTGATGGCGACCGGCCGCATCGAGGATCACTACAAGCTGTACCTCGTGATCGCCAACACCACCATCACGCAACTGGATGAACTCAGGAACGTGGTGGTGTCGGCCAACGGCGCGACACAAATTCGCCTCGGCGACATCGCGACGGTTCGTCAGGGCGTGGTGCCGCAATGGATGCGCGTCACCGCCGACGGCCAGGACGCCGTGCTGATCAACGTCTTTCAGCAGCCCGGCGCGAATAGCGTGGCGATGGCCAGGGCGATTACCGCGAAGCTCGCCGCCTTCCAGCATCAGATGCCGGCCGGCGTGCATCTTTCGAACTGGTACGACCAGAGCGAACTCGTCATCGCCTCGGCCACCAGCGTGCGCGACGCCATCATGATCGGCGTGGTGCTGGCCGCGTTCACGCTGTTCGCCTTCCTGCGCAACTGGAAAATCACCGCGATCGCCGTCGCGCTGGTGCCGGTGGTGATGGCCGCGACGATCCTGTTGCTCGACGTGTTCGGCATGGGCTTTAACATCATGACGCTCGGCGGGATGGCCGCCGCGGTCGGCCTCGTGATCGACGATGCGATCGTGATGATCGAGCATATCGTGCGGCGCATGCGCGAAGGCGGCGCGCACAAGTTCCACGGCCGTGTGATGGCCGCGGCGCTCGAATTCACCCGGCCGCTCGCCGGTTCGTCGGCAGCGACGCTGATCATCTTTGTGCCGCTCGCGTTCCTGTCCGGCGTGACGGGCGCGTTCTTCAAGGCGCTCTCCGTGACGATGGCGAGCGCGCTGTTCATTTCGTTTCTCGTCACCTGGCTCGCGGTGCCGATTCTGTGCGACCGCTGGCTGAAGGCGAAGGACGCCGAGGAGCACAAGGAAACCCGCTTTGCTTCCTGGATGAACAGGCGCTACGCGTTTTTGATCGAGCACGTCACCGCGCGGCCAATCCTCGTGCTGCTTGGCCTCCTGCCGCTGATCGTGGTCGCGGCGTTCGCCTTCACGCGGGTGGGCAGCGGCTTCATGCCGAGCATGGACGAAGGCGGTTTCGTGCTCGACTATCACACCGAACCCGGCACGTCGATCACCGAAACCGACCGGCTGATGAAACAGGTCGAGAGCATCATTCGCGCGAATCCGAATGTCTTGACCTACTCGCGCCGCACCGGTGCGGGTCTCGGCGGCGACCTGAACGAACCCAACAGAGGCGACTTCTTCGTGCGGCTCAAGTCGAGCAATCGCGAGCCGATCGAAACGGTGATGGAGGAGATCCGTTCGAAGGTCGAGACGCAGGTGCCCGGCGTGAATCTGGAACTCGCGCAACTGATGGAGGACCTGATCGGCGATCTGACCGCGGTGCCGCAACCGGTGCAGATCAAGATCTATTCCGACGAGCAGACCACGCTCGACACCACCGCGCGCAAGGTGGCCGCGCAGATCGGCAAGATTCAGGGCGTGGTGGACGTGAACGACGGCATCAACCCGGCGGGCGATGCGCTCGAACTGCATATCCGGCCAGAAGCAGCTGCCGCTGAGGGGATGGATACGCAGTCGATTGCGCAAGCGGTGTCGGACATGGTGGAAGGCAACGTCGCGACGCAGTTCCAGACCGGGCCGAAGACGGTGGGTGTGCGCGTGCGCGTGGCCGGCGCCTTGAAGCTGACCGATACGCAACTGGGCCAGTTGCAGATTCGCGCGCCGGACGGTCATCTGTTCGCGCTCAACCGCGTGGCCGCTCAGGTGACCGTGACCGGACAGCCGGAAATCAGCCGCGACAATCTCAAGCGCATGGTGGCTGTTACCGCGCGGATCGACGGCCGGGATCTCGGCTCGACGATCGCCGACGTGCAGAAAACGCTTAGCGACAAGAATCTGTTGCCGGACGGCGTTTACTACGAGTTGGGCGGTTTGTATCAGCAACAGCAGATTGCGTTCAAGGGTTTATTGATCGTGTTCGGCGCGGCCATTGCGTTGGTGTTCGGTTTGCTGCTGTTTCTCTACGAGCGATTTCGCGTCTCGATGGCGGTGATGGCGATGCCTTTGCTGGCTGCGGGGGCTGTGTTCATTGGCCTGTGGCTCACCGGTATTGAGTTGAACATCTCCGCGATGATGGGGATGACGATGATTATCGGTATTGTGACGGAGGTGGCGATTTTTTATGTTTCGGAGTTGCAGGGACTCGTGCGGGATGACGGCATGGCGTTTGAGGCGGCTTTGATCGCCGCGGGGCGTAATCGTCTGCGGCCAATCACGATGACGACCATTGCTGCCATTCTGGCACTGCTGCCGCTTGCGTTTGCTCTTGGGCAAGGGTCGGCTATGCAGCAGCCGCTCGCTATTGCGATTATTTCTGGGTTGATTGTGCAGTTGCCATTGGTGTTGTTGTTGTTGCCAGTGCTGTTGAAACTGTTGATGAAGAAACAGGCTATTTGATTTTGGGGGTCTTTTTTGCCGTCCCGGCCGGTTTTTTTGCCTTTCGTGGCGGCATTCTTCTGTGTGCCTGCGGTGTTGGCCTTTCCTTGCTTTCTTATTGGTTTATTAGCGTTCCCCCTGTGCGGGGGAGCACCTACTTTTCTTTGCCGCCGCAAAGAAAAGTAGGCAAAAGAAAGCGGCTTTACACCGCCAGCGCTTAAGCGGGTCCCCTGGCTTGGAGGAGATAGTGGAGCATCTGGAATCGGTGTTCTCGCACACTCCGCGCTGGTGACAAGGCAGTCATTCTTCCCGCCTCGCACTGCGTGCTCGCCGGAAGGGTCTGCAAGGGAAACCAGTGACTTCGCTTTGGTTTTATGGGGGCCATCGGCTACGCCTCGGCGAGGCGCCGAAATGGCTCGCAATTTTGGACTACCGCATGGCGCTGAAAATGGCTACGGTCATATGAAACACCGGCGTAGCCAGAACCAGCTAGCGGTTTTGGAAGTACCCGAGCTCCCACGCCGAACGAAACACAGGTGCGAAAACCAGCAGGTGGTTTGATAAAGTACCGCTACGGCGCGCGCAGCGCCGCCGGAAATATGACTGCCTTGTCACAAGCGCTGAATGTGCGAGGGCACCGATTCCAGATGCTCCACTACCTCCTCCAAGCCAGGGGACCCGCTTAAGAACTAGCGGTTTGAGCCGCTTTCTTTTGCCTACTTTTCTTTGCGGCGGCAAAGAAAAGTAGGTGCTCCCCCGCACAGGGGGAACGCTAATAAACCAATATCAATTCAAGGAAAGGCAACGCCGTAGGCACACAGCCAAAAAGCGCCGAGCAGGCAAACAGCACGGGGGGAACCCATAAACCAATATCAAATCAAGGAAAGGCCAACGCCGCAGGCACACAGAAAAATGCCGCCGCCAAAGGCAAAAAAAACCCAACCCTTACCCCCCATCAGACGTCTCCATCACCCGCAACGCGCTACTCCGCGCCGCAGGCACAGCCCCCCCTCCTACAGGCACACGCGCCCCGCGCCAAATCACATGTGACCCAAACGCCCCAGCCAGCCATTGCGCAGCAAGCAACGAATCCCGCAATGGCACAATCAGCAAATCGCGCCAAAACGTGCGCTCATGCCGCGCGCTCCGCAGATGCAACAACATGCGCGCAGCAAAACCAGCCGCGGTGAAGACGGCGCTCGCAAGCGCCGTCCACACATGCACGCCGTCGTACGGACCTGCCGCCAGGCTGCCGGTAAGCCAGGCGCCGGCAACAATCCACGGCGACGGAAAAGTAATAAACAGAAACGCGAAACCCAGCGGGTTCACAGAGCGTATCGTGCGCAGCCAACGCGTTTCGCGCTGCCACAATGAGCCAAAGGTCGGCTCGATCACATCGGTCGCCACCATCACGCGCGACAGAACCGTACTCAGCCCCAGCGCGCGCACATGTTCGGCGAGCCAGTAGTCGTCGGCGAGACAATTTTTCAGCGCGTCAAATCCGCCGATCTGCTCGAGCGTCTCGCGACGCAATGCCAGCGTCGCCCCAAAACCGAAACGGCGCGACCCGGCCGCGTGCGCAACCCGCACCGACGGCGCGAACCACTCGTTGATGAAAAGCGCGCCGACGCGCGGCCAGAATCCGCCGACGCCTTGCGCCACGTAAAGGCAAGTGACCACGCCCACGCGAGGATCGGCCAGCGGCGCGGCCACGGTGTCGAGGTAATCGGCTTCGACGGCGATGTCGCTATCGGCAATGACAATCACGTCATGGCGCGCCCGCTCAGCCATGTTGATCAGATTGCTGACCTTGAGATTGCTGCCGTGCACGCGTGAATCCACCGCGAGCTCGATGTCGTGCATCGGATAGGCAGCCTGCAAACGCCGCACCACCGCGATCGCAGGATCGTCGGGCGATGACACGCCGAGCACCAGTTGAAAGTGCCCGTGACGCTGGTCGCAGAAAGTCCTGAGGTTCTCGTAGAGACGCGGCTCCGCGCCACAGAGCGGCTTGAGCACGCTGACGCCGACATTCGTGAAGGGATCGGCCGGGTATCTGCCCGCACCGCCCCGGCGCGCCGCGAAGAACGGCATGGCCACCGCCGCCAGCATCGCATACAGCGAAGCCGCGCCACATCCGACGAGCAACAACCATTGGCATGCTGTCAATGTGTGAGCCGTCATTGCCTGGTTCCGTCAGTGCCCGGCGAGCACGAACGGTCTGCCCGTAAAGCGCAGATGGAGAATGACGAGCCAGCGTCGCGGGCAACTCGCCGCCACCGAAACAGGCCGCAAGGTCCAGCCGTGAGAAGTCGCGTGCCGACTCTGAATCGCGAGATTGAACGAGACATGCGCGACATGCCGCATCGCGACTACGCCGCCAATGATCGAGCCGAGCGCGAACAACCGGAACGGTGTGGAACTGAAGGTTTGCTGGGAGACTGGCAAGACCAGCAACGCGAGCGATGCGAGGGCTTCAGTGCCCATGGCCGTGAGCGAAGCCGCCATCAGATGGGCTCGCAGCATGTCGACGGTGACTGGCTTCATGGCTTGGTCTCGTGACCTGACGATATGCACCGCATTATGGCGACAGGCGCCGGCCGTGCATTCCATCGATGTGCTTACGATTTCATTTCCAAAACCTAACAACGCGATATCGCTTTAGTGCGCTCATGTCGAGCCTCGCGACAGTGACCTGCTGAGGGGCGATAGTATCGATTCAAACTGAAGGAAACCTTAAGGAAGACGGCGGTATAAAGCGGGTGTCGGGCATCATGGTTACACTTCACCGTGCGGCTCGGCGGTTGCTTAAAAGCCGGCGCGGCAAGGCCGCGCCAAGGCCAAATCCCTGAACGGAATGAACTGACTCATGCGCTTACTCCTCGTAGAAGACGACGACCTGATCGGCTGCGGTATCGAAGCGGGACTGCGCCAAGCCGGTTTTACGGTCGACTGGGCGCGCGACGGCCACAAGGCCGATCTCGCGCTGACCACTACCGCCTATGCGCTCGTGATACTGGATCTCGGCTTGCCCAGGGTGTCGGGCGAGGAAATTCTGAGGCGCCTGCGCGACGCGGGCAAGGACGTGCCGGTGCTGGTGTTGACCGCGAAGGGCACGGTGGTCGATCGCGTCGGCGGCCTCGAAGCCGGTGCCGATGACTACCTCGGCAAGCCATTCGATCTGACCGAGCTGATCGCGCGTTGCCGGGCTTTGCTGCGCCGCGCGCAAGGGCGCAGCATCGAGGTGATCCGCTATCAGGAGCTGACCGTCAACCCGGCCGCGCAAACGGTCGAGATCGGCGACACGCGCGTGCCCCTCACCTCGCGTGAATGGGCGATCCTGATGCAGTTGCTGACCAATCAGGGTATTCCCCAGTCGCGTTCGCGCCTCGAAGAAAGCCTATATGGATGGCAGGAAGAAATTGAAAGCAATGCCATCGAAGTGCATGTGTCGAATCTACGCAAGAAGCTCGGCGCGAAATTGATCAGAACAGTCCGCAATATCGGCTACGTGGTGGAGAAAGCGTGATGTCGTCGATACGCCGTCGGCTGATGCTGCTGATTCTGGTCAGCATCGCGCTGATATGGGGCGTCGCGCTGGTATCGGCCTATCGTCAGGCCACGCGCGAAGTCGGCGAATGGGAAGACGCGCGCCTCGCCGAACTGGCGCAAATCCTCGCCCTGCTCGATCAGCGCAATCTGGTCACGCTCGCCAATGCGCGCATCGATGTGCGGGAGGAAGAAAAAGGCGGCAGCCCCGGCGCCAACAACGAAGACGACGACAGCTTGCCACGCGACGCGCTGTTTCAGGTGCGCGGCGCAAACGGCGATGTGCTGGCGGGCAGCCCGCAATTGCGTTCGTTGCAGGCGTGGGACCTGCCGGTGCCGGCGGTAAGCAGCGCGCAAAACATCACGCTGGGCGGCAAGGCGTGGCACTCATTCACCTTGCGCGACACCGCGCTCGGTCACACCGTGCGCGTGTTCGAACCGGCCAACACGCGCAGCGATCTGGTAAGCGGCGTCGCGAGCCGGATTGCCCGGCCCACGCTGCTTGCGCTGCCGGCGCTGGCGTTGCTGGTGTGGTTCGGCATCGGCTGGAGTCTGGCGCCGCTCAGGATTCTGTCGGGCGCGATCCGCGTGCGCGACATCAACCGGCTGGAGCCGGTCGACATCGGCCATGCGCCCACCGAGGTGCGGCCGCTTGTCGATGCGATCAATCTGGTGCTGTCGCGCTTGCGGCACTCGCTGGAACGCGAACGCGCGTTTACCGCGGACGCCGCCCACGAACTGAAATCGCCGCTCGCCGCGATCAAGGTGCAGGCGCAAGTCGCGCTGGCCGAGCCGGACGCCGCATTGCAGCGGCTGGCGATGGAGCGCGTGGTGCAAGGAGTCGACCGCAGCGCGCGGCTCGCCGAGCAATTACTGCTGCTTGCGCGGCTGGATGCACACGAGAAAATGTCGACCGCGCCGCTCAAGCCTGCCGCAATCGCCAAAGACGCGCTGCTCGCCAACGAGCGCAATGCGCAGCAAAAAAATATTCGCGTGACGCTGACCGGCGACCTGCACGCCGAGATCAATGCGGAGCCTGTGCTGATCGGCATCCTGCTCGACAATCTGCTCGATAACGCGATCAAATACGGGCGCGCCGGCGGCAGCGTGGAGGTCGCGGTGCAGCACGCGCTCGACCGCGTGCGGCTCACGGTGCGAGACGACGGCCCGGGAGTCGCGTCCGGCGAGCTCGCTCATCTGACGAATCGCTTCTTTCGCGCGACCGGCAATCAGGCGACGGGCAGCGGCCTCGGCCTGTCGATCGTCGCGCGGATCGCGGAGCATTTCGACGCGAGCCTGCACCTCGGCGCGGGTATCGGCGAGCGTGGGCTCGCCGTCGAGGTCTCATTTCCTGCTTACGCGGGAGCACGCTGAGGCGGCGTTGGGAGACTGTTCCGGCTCAGCGCTGACTCGCCTCGCGGATTCCCCCTCGCTCCGCGAGTTCGGGAAGCGCCTGACGCTCCGCATGCCCGGGCGCGCGAGTCGACGACTCGGCGAACTGCCACGCAATGAGTCCCGGCACGAAGATCAGCAGGTCACGAATACGCCGCGCGCCAGCCAGCGCGAGACAGATAGATGGATCGAGGCCCAGCGCGCCGCCGATCAGAATGAAACCGCCCTCCTGCACACCCAGCCCGCCCGGCACGAAGAAAGCCGCGCTGCTGACCGCCTGGATCAGCGATTCGATCACCACTGCTTCGGTCAGCGTCACGTGCACACCGAGGAAGTACAGCGCCAGCCAGATTTCCAGCGCCGTCAGGAAGCACTGCAGCGGTTGCCAGAAGAACAGATAGCGCAGCACCACGGCGCGGCGGCGCCAGATCAGCTTGATGGCCTGATCGATCTGCGCCGACTGCCCGACCAGCGCGGCCAGCTTGCCGCTGGTCATATGATTGAGCGCGCGTGTGATGCGCTCGAACGGACTGGCGTGTTGCACGAGCGCAAACAGCACCAGCAGCGGGGTCAGTACGACGACGCCCCACGCCAGCTGCCCGGCGAGCCGCAGCGTATCCGAATGCGCGTGCGCGAACAGAAAGCCGATGCCGACCATCGTGAACAGCAGCTGGCTGATCACCGTGAGCTGCATATCGACGATCAGACTGCCGACCGCCGTCGACGGGCGCACGCCCCAGCGCTTGAGCATCCGGAACGACACGACCTCGCCGCCGACGCGCGCGACCGGCAGCATGCTATTGACCGATTCGCGCACCCATACCAGATGCAGCATCGCGGCGAGGCTCGGCCGGTTCGCGCCGCGAATCAGCGAACGCCAATCGGCGGCATTGGCCAGCATCGGCAGCACGTGCGCGATGGCGGCCAGCAGCAGGCCGGCGCCCGCGGCGCGCAGCGCGCCGAGCACGGCGCCGGGGTTGCCTTGCCAGACCAGCCACAGCGAAACCAGCAAGCCGGCTAGCGCGGCCACGCGGCCGAGATGCTTCATCACGCGAGCACCTTTCGCCTGTGCTTCGAGCCGCCGCCGACACCGTCTTCGAAATACCTGCCCATCATCGCTTGCCCAACCTGCTGTCGATCCGTCATTCGTTCTGCGTCATTCGTCCTGAGCCGCCGACAGCAAGCCGTCGCCGTCCACCTTGAAGCTGAAGCCGCGCCAGATTACGCGTGACGACCGGAAGCTCGCCACGAAAATCGCAAACGACACGATATCCCATAACGGCAGCAGCCACAGGTCGCGATGCGCTTGCCGCAACGCCCGGTCGGACAGCAACTTCAGCATCAGCCGCGCGCATACGGCGACCAGCGCGAGCAGCCAGGCCCATATGGCGCCACCCGAGAAGGCAATGGCGAGCAGCGCAAAGGCGAGCGGATGAATCAGCGCCGAGCCGAGATGACCGAGCGGATCGATGCTGCGGATCGTGCGGCTCCAGCGCAATTCGTGCGCGACCAATTGCGCCGCACTCGTTTCGACGCAGGCATGCGAGATCGTGAACGGCGGAATCACCACCTTCTCGCCGATCATCCGCACCGCTTCGCCGATCGCGTGATCTTCGGCCAGATGCCGCACGAACGGCGTGAAGCCGCCGATCTTGTCGAGCGTGTCGCGCCGCATCGCGATGGTCTGCCCGAAACACGGGCGCGCGAGACCGAGCGCCAGCCCCATCACCACGCCGGGCAGAAACTGGTAGTTGGTGGCCTTGGCCGACAAGCGCGGCCAGAAGCCCGGATCGGGCTGCCCGCGATAAACGCATGTGACGAGACCGACGCCCGGCTTTTGCAATTCGCCGATCACGTTGCGCAGATAGTCCGGCCCGACGCTCACGTCGCTGTCCGCGAAGACCAGCACGTCGTGCTGCGCGTGCGGCAGCATATTGAGGATGTTGCTGATTTTGCGGTTCGGGCCGTACAGGCGCGCATCGGCGACCACGGTGATGTCCGCTTCGGGATGCAGACGCCGCAGATCGTCGACGGTTTGCAAGGCGGGGTCGGTCGATTCGTGCACGCCGAACAGGAATTGCACGGGGCCCGGGTAATTCTGCTGACAAAAGCTCGACAGGTTGCCGAGCAACGCCCACTCAGTGCCGTGCAGGGGTTTGACGATCGTGACCGGCGGAAAGCTGGTCGGCTCGGACACCGCTCGCGCGAAGAACCGGCCAATCAGCGCGCCGGCCAGCACCGTGTAGCCGATGCCGAAGACCGCGCCCGCCGCGCACGCATAGGCCAGCGTGACGGCGAGCAGATGCGCGGCGATCACGCTTGGTGGGCGCGCAGGAACCGGAAGAATTCGACGCCTTCACGCAGGCGCCGTTTCATCATGTCCCAGCTCGTCAGCATCTCGCGCAATATTTCCCAGATCTTCGAGGGCCGGAAATAGAAGCGCTTGTAGAAGTTCTCGAGCTGGTGGTAGATCTCGTCGCGCGACAGATGCGGATAGCCGATCGCCGCGAGTTGCACACCTTCCTTGCTGACGAGATTGATGACCTTGTTCTCTTCGAGCCAGCCGTTCTCGACCGCCTGGTTATACAACGTGGTGCCCGGATACGGCGCGGCAAGCGACACCTGGATCGTATGCGGATTGATCTCTTTCGCGTACTCGATGGTCTTCTGGATCGTGTCCTGCGTCTCGCCCGGCAGCCCCAGAATGAAGGTGCCGTGAATCTTGATGCCGAGCTTGCGGCAGTCTTCGCTGAAACGGCGCGCGATGTCAGTGCGCAGCCCCTTCTTGATGTTCAGCAGGATCTGGTCGTCACCCGATTCGTAGCCCACCAGCAGCAGGCGCAGGCCGTTTTCCTTCATGATCTTCAGCGTCGAGTAAGGCACGTTCGCCTTCGCGTTGCACGACCACGTCACGCCCAGCTTGCCCAGACCGCGGGCGATCTCCTCGACGCGCGGCTTGAAGTCGGTGAAGGTGTCGTCGTCGAACATGATCTCCTTGACCTCAGGCATGTTGTCGCGAATCCACCTGACCTCTTCGAGCACGTTCTCGACCGAGCGCGTGCGGTAGCGGTGGCCGCCGACCGTCTGCGGCCACAGGCAGAAGGTGCACTTCGAGCGGCAGCCACGGCCCGTGTAGATCGACACGTACGGGTGCTTCAGATAACCGATGAAGTAGTTGTCGATCGTCAGATCGCGCTGGTAGACCGGCGCCACGAACGGCAGCTCGTCCATGTTCTCGAGGATCGGACGCGCCGCGTTGTGCTCGATCGAGCCGTCGGGCGCGCGATAGCTCATGCCCAGGATCTGCGCGAACGGCTTGCCCTCGGCCACTTCCTGGCAGGTGAAATCGAACTCTTCGCGGCAGACGAAATCGATCGCCTCGCTCGCGGTCAGCGAATTGTGCGGATCGACCGCGACCTTCGCGCCGACCATGCCGATCAGCACGGCAGGCTTGCGCTTTTTCAGGTCTTCGGCGAACAGGGCGTCGGTGGGGAAGGACGGCGTGCTGGTGTGGATGATCACCAGATCGTATTGCTGCGCGATGTCGAGCGAGGCGTCGACGGACAGGCCGTCGGCGGGGGCGTCGAGTACGCGGCTATCGGGGATGAGTGCGGCGGGCTGCGCCAGCCACGTCGGATACCAGAACGAGCGGATTTCACGTTTGGCCTGATAGCGCGAACCCGCGCCACCATCAAAACCGTCGTACGACGGCGCCTGCAAGAACAGGGTTTTCATGAATGCTCCAGCAAGCCTTGATCGGTGCTTTCAGTTTTCTGTCAGAAAACTATCGGGATCATTGCCTCGCGGATGGGCGCGGGGATGCGCGGGTTTGCGAGTAATCGCGCAAATAGTACGGAGCAAAGCTGAAGGAAACCTTAAGGGTTGGCACGCTTGGCGCGTGGGGTTTTTGCCGCCGGCGGTTGTTTGTCTGTATGCCTGCCGCATGGGTCTTTGCTTATTCTGTTTGCCCTCCCGGCGGGTTGGTCTCTGTGTGCGCCTGCGGCGGTGGCCTTTTCTCTTCTTATTGGTTTTTGTGCGCCTGCGGCGGTGGCCTTTTCTTGATTTGATATTGGCTTATGCGTTCCCCCTGTGCTGTTTGCCTGCTCGGCGCTTTTTAGCCGTGTGCCCACGGTGTTGGTCTTTTCTTTTCTTATTGGTTTATTAGCGTTCCCCCTGTGCGGGGGAACGCTAATAAACCAATATCAAATCAAAGAAAGGCCAACGCCATAGGCACACAGAAAAATGCCGCCGCCAAAGGCAAAAAACACCTCCTCACATTGGCTTAATATCAGCCGCCTGCTTCCCCTTCGGCCCCTGCTTGATTTCGAAACTAACCTTCTGATTTTCCTGCAGCGACTTGAACCCCTCGCTGCGAATCTCTGAAAAATGTGCAAACAGATCTTCGCCACCGTCATCCGGCGTGATAAAGCCAAATCCCTTTGCGTCGTTGAACCACTTCACTGTACCGGTCGGCATGTCAATTCCTCGCTTGCACCTTGGTTGATCGGGACTGCAGTCGCCGTCTAGCGCCTGCTACTACTGGCTCCAGCCAGTTCCTGCAGCCGCTGTTTGACTTTACGCCTGTTTGCGCGCCGACGCTTTGGCTGGATTTTTCAGCCGCGGCAACCGCCGCCCCGAGCCGCGTGCAACGCGCCAGGCATGAGCACGCGCAAGCACGCCACCGCCCGCAATCAGATAAGATCGTCCCTATCGACAGTCCATTCCGGGCCGCGCAGGTCCCGCCACCGTCCCACAACCGACCGCGCGACCTATCGTTCTCCAACTCACAGGAACCCAGCATGGCCATCTCAAGCTATACCGATACCCGGCTTCTGATCAACGGCGAGTGGTGCGACGCCGCCAGCGGTAAAACCCTCGACGTCGTCAATCCCGCCACCGGCAAGGCCATCGGCAAGGTCGCCCACGCCGGCATCGCCGACCTGGACCGGGCGCTGGCCGCCGCGCAAAGCGGCTTCGAAGCCTGGCGCAAGATTCCCGCCAACGAACGCGCAACCACGATGCGCAAAGCCGCGGCGCTGGTGCGTGAGCGCGCTTCGGACATCGCCCGCCTGATGACCCAGGAACAGGGCAAGCCGTTCGCCGAAGCACGCGTCGAAGTGCTGTCCGCCGCGGACATCATCGAATGGTTCGCCGACGAAGGCCGCCGCGTCTACGGCCGGGTCGTGCCGGCGCGCAATCTGGCAGCGCAGCAACTGGTTCTCAAGGAGCCGATCGGCCCGGTGGCGGCGTTCACACCGTGGAATTTCCCGATCAACCAGGTCGTACGCAAGCTGAGCGCGGCACTCGCGAGCGGCTGCTCGTTCCTCGTCAAGGCGCCGGAAGAAACCCCGGCGTCGCCGGCCGCTCTGCTGCAGGCCTTCGTCGAAGCAGGCGTGCCAGCGGGCACGGTCGGCCTCGTGTTCGGCGACCCAGCCGAGATTTCGAGCTATCTGATTCCGCATCCGGTGATCCGTAAGGTCACGTTCACGGGCTCGACGCCGGTCGGCAAGCAATTGGCCGCGTTGGCCGGCGCCCACATGAAGCGCGCGACGATGGAACTGGGCGGTCATGCGCCCGTCATCGTGGCCGAAGATGCGGACGTCGCGCTGGCAGTCAAGGCGGCGGGCGGCGCGAAGTTCCGCAACGCGGGCCAGGTGTGCATCTCGCCCACGCGCTTTCTCGTGCATAACAGCATCCGCGAAGAGTTCGCGGCGGCGCTCGTCAAGCACGCGGAAAGCCTCAAGCTCGGCGACGGTCTCGCCGAAGGCACGACCCTGGGGCCGCTCGCCAACGCGCGCCGTCTCAGCGCGATGGCCAAGGTGCTCGACGACGCGCGCAAAACCGGCGCCAAGGTCGAAACAGGCGGCGAACGTGTGGGCTCGGAAGGCAACTTCTTCGCGCCGACCGTGCTGACCAACGTGTCGCTCGAAGCAGACGTGTTCAACAACGAGCCGTTCGGTCCGATCGCCGCGATCCGTGGTTTCGACACGCTCGAAGAGGCAATCGCCGAAGCAAACCGTCTGCCGTACGGGCTCGCCGGTTATGCTTTCACGAAGTCGTTCAGCAACGTGCATCTGCTGTCGCAACAGATGGAAGTCGGCATGCTGTGGATCAATCAGCCTGCCACCCCCACGCCGGAAATGCATTTTGGCGGCGTGAAGGATTCCGGCTACGGCTCGGAAGGCGGACCGGAAGCCATGGAAGCTTATCTGGTCACCAAGGCGGTTACGGTAATGGCTGTGTAAGCTGGTTTTTCGACTTTTTAACTGCTAACCGTGTCAGGTCCGCGAGGGGTTCTTCGCGGACCTTTTTATTGTTATGAACGACAACGCTCCTCGTTTTATTCAACCTACGCTGACCGGACAGACTGTCGAGCTTCGGCCGCTTCAGCAGGAACACGCCCAGGGTCTGCTCGACGCCGCCGCGGACGGTCAACTGTGGAACATGAAGCTGACCGTAGTGCCTGGGCCCGAAACCGTCGGCAGTTACATCGCTACGGCATTGGAAGGGAAACATGCCGGCACGGTGATGCCCTTTGTGATCGTCAGGCGCGATACCGGCGCGATCGTCGGCAGCACGCGGTTCTGGAAGATCGACCGGGTGAACCGAAAGCTGGAAATCGGCCACACGTGGCTAAGCGGGTCGGTACAACGCTCGAGGGTCAATACCGAAGCGAAATACCTTTTGCTGACTCACGCGTTCGAAGTTATGCAGTGCGTGCGCGTGCAGTTCACCACGGACGAACTGAACGAGAAATCCAGAGCGGCAATTCTGCGGATCGGCGCCAAACAGGAAGGCATTGTCCGGCACGAACGCATCATGCCGGATGGCCGCAAGCGCAATTCGGTGCGCTTTAGCATTATCGATTCCGAGTGGGCGGAGGTGAAGGCGATGCTCGAGCGGAAGTTGGGACAGTGAGTAAAAACGCCGCGAGTCGACGCCTTGGATACGCTCGACAACAGTGACGAGCAGCAACGGCTCCGCCCACCTGATCGAAAGGTTCATGAGTTCTCCTGAGAGTGCGTGACGAAGGGTGTCGGGGAGCACCCGGCTCAGGTGGCCCGGGTGGCTCAGGCAGCCTCGCAGCCTGAGCCGGTTCGACGCGGCGCGCGACGAGCGCCGGAGAGTGCGGGTCGAATGCTTCGGTGATTGTGCTCACGGCTGACCGGCGAGAGAGGCGGTTGGACTCGAATGGGCTGACAGACAGTCAACCCTTCGATCTAACCAGTGTTCCCGGTTGGCGTAAAAGACTTGTTTTTTTACGTGCTTATCACGCGGCGAGTTTTGATGACCCGCGTGACCATTCGCGCACGGATGTCATCGTCGATGCAATCGCGTCAAAAGCGTTGCGATTGAACATCGCGGTCAAGGCAGCATCCGCTGCAAGACCTGATCCTTGAGAATGAAGCGGTGAAACAGCGCGGCCGCGATGTGCAGTCCGATCAGTGCGAACAGCACCCAGGCCAGAACCCCGTGGACGTCACCCATCGTGTGGCCGACTTGCGAACCGGTCGGCAACAGGCTCGGATAAGGTAGCAGGCCGGCCAGTTTGACGGACCATCCGCGCGACGATGCGTTGGCCCAACCCAGCAACGGCACACCGACCAGCGCGACGTACAGAAGAGCGTGCGTAATGCGCGACACAACGCCAAGCAGCGGCGAAAGCGTGGTGGGCGCAGGCGTATGCGTCAGACGCCAGACTATTCTCACCGCCACTGCTGCTATCAGTGCCGCGCCAACGCCGAGATGCCACGCGATCAAACCCGTGGGCAGCGTGCCCTTATGAATGTCGGGCATGGTCCAGCCGATCACGAACTGCGCGGCGATCAATACCACCACCAGCCAGTGAAGAAACTTCGCTACGCCGTCATAGCTTGCGGCATATCGCGGGAAATTGGCTTCGTCGGATCGCATCATCGTGAGAGTTTGTTAGCCATCGTTAAGCGGCAGCGTCTTGGCATCGACGCCCAGGAATGTTGGCCGCAGGCGTTGTGCATGCTACGGCCCGAACCTTAAGACAAGCTGATGTCGCTCGACCGGGGCTCACCCCGGCGAATCGGCCGGTTGTACATAGGTATCGCACAAAACATACGATTTTTGGCCCATGACGCTGCCTCCCACCTCGAGTCTGAAACTGAATGTTTCCGCCGGACACGCGCGAAACGATATGCCGCGCCGCGCGTTCCGCGCCCTTTTACTGGCCCGCGAATCAGCCGGCGCGAAGGCGCCCGATGCGACGATGCGGGACGCTTTTCATAACGTGGTCAACGGGTTGACCGGAATCCTGGCGTCTGCAACCCGCCCAATCGCGGTGCCGAAAAATCCCGCCGATTCGCCCCACTCACGCCGCCAGCGCACAAAGGAAACGACACGTCCTGTTACACACGAACACACCGGTAATCTGGCCGCTCAGTAGAGTTCGATCACACGTAGAGGGGAATACAACGTCATGAAAAGAATTCTCGCGCTGATACTTTTGGCCGTCATTCTCGGGAGTGCATTGGGCGGTTGCATCGTGGTCCCTGAGGGCGGTTACTACTACGGTCATGACCATTATCACGGCCACGATCACGACGACCACGACTAAGCACAACCTGCCTGCGCAATCCCGCGCTCAATCGTAAAACCCGAGAATAAATCATGAGCATTTCACGAAACCGTCGGCTATTCATGGCCATCGTTGCCAGTCTGGGCATAGGCGCATCTTCGGTCGCGCTGGCTCACGTCGACGTCGGCGTGAACATCGGCATTCCGGGCGCCGTGTACGCACCCGAACCGGTGTACGCACCGCCTCCGCCGGTCTACGTCCAACCGCCTCCGGTGGTGGTCGTGAGTCCGGGCTGGTACGGCGACCGGTATTACGACGGTCGCCGCTACTGGGAACGACGGGAGTGGGAAGAGCGTCACCATGACAACCGTGAATGGCACGACGCGCGTGATTATCGCGGCGGCCCGCACGGCGACTGGCACGGCCGCGGTGGCGGGGACCATGGCGACTGGCACGGTCATGGAGACGACCACGGCCGGGGTGATCACTAAGGCGCGGTCGACGGCGTCGTCCGTGACGACGCCGGGTCAGGCAAGCCTGCGCGTCACACCATTTGCAGGAGCGACGATTTGCTACGCAACGATCCACGGCGTGTAACAGCGCAATTCGATGGCACGCTCATCACCGCCGAATACAGCGAACAGACCGGCCAATTGTGCTTGCGTCAGGACGGCGCCGTGCTGCGCGAATGGTTTCCGCCTCACTCGTGGATCGCGATTGCGTCGGTGGCGGGAGCGCGGCACTGGGGCACAAAGCCCACTGACGACGACCTTCTCGCGCTGCTGCAAAATGAGGTGATGTTGTTGCGCGCGCTATAGCGGATATCGGCGCATGCCGGGCCGGCGTGTCGCGCGATGGAATTCGCGGTCACGCCCCCCGTTTTGTTGCAAGACGGATTGAATGCAGGGAAGCTGAAAAAACGAAAAAATGCAAAAGGCCGGCCACCGGATATCGTCCGGCGCCGGCCTTTTTCAACACGACTCGTGAATTGCCAGGCGAGCCGCTTAGTGATGCACTTAACGCGCGTTGTAGATCGGCGGCGAGTAGGAACTCAGCGTCGTGTCCGAGTGACCGGCTTGCCACGTGCCGTTGCTGCCCGAACCATAACCGCTGGTATCGGCTTGCGCGGCGTCCTTCTGTTCCGAGACGCGTTGCCCCGCGGCCTGGGTGTTTTGCTGCGCGGGGACGACCGGTTGATTCGACTGGGCAAACGAAGCAATCGGCGCGCTGAGAACAACAGCAATAGCAACAGCTTTGATGAGCGAATTCATGAAGCCACCTCCAGAGATTGTCTTATACGCGCTGCAGATGTGACTTTTTTTTGCAGCCGATTATTGCAGTCTAGGAGCGGATCGATCGGGGATAAATCCTCGATTCCTGAATTCACTGTTGCGTCAGGCACTACAATGGCAAACGCCCGCGCATCAAGGGATTGCCGCAGTGAGTCCGCGAGCAGGTCAGCAGCCGCGCCAGCGCGGCGCCCCGCCCGCTTTCTCACACCACCGCGACGCCCACGTAGTTTTCCGCCATTGCCGTGGCCGCCGCGCGCGAAGTCGTCACGTAGTCGAGTTCGGCGACCTGAAGCTGTCGCTCGAACGGCGACGCGCCTTCGATGCGGTGCATCATGTTCGTCATCCAGTACGAGAAATGCTCGGCGCGCCAGACGCGCTTAAGCGCGGTTTCGCTATAGCTGTCGAGCAGATCGCTGCGATTGTCGACGTAGAACGCGCTCAATGCCTTCGTCAGCACCCGTACGTCGGCGACGGCGAGATTCATCCCCTTGGCGCCGGTCGGCGGCACGATATGCGCGGCGTCGCCGGCGAGAAAGAGCCGCCCATGCTGCATCGTGGCCGACACGAAACTGCGCATGCCGACGATGTTCTTCTGGAAGATCTTGCCGTCCACGACGTGCTGGCCGTCATGCGAATCGACGCGCGCGTGCAGTTCGGCCCAGATTCTGTCGTCGGACCAGTTATCGACCGAGTCCTTCGGATCGCACTGAAAATACATGCGTTGCACGTTCGCCGAGCGCGTGCTGACCAGCGCAAAGCCGCGTTCGTGACGCGCGTAAATCAATTCATCCGATGACGGCGGCCCTTCACAAAGAATGCCGAACCAGCCGAACGGATAGACGCGTTCATAGTCCTGGCGCAAAGCCTGCGGAATCGACGCGCGCGACACGCCTTGCGAGCCGTCGCAGCCGATCACGAAGTCGCATTGCAGTTCACGGTCTTCGCCTGCGTGGCGATAACGGATCGACGGTGCGCCGGCATCGATGCCGTGCAGCGAGGTATCCGACACGTTGAAACGCAACGCCCCGCCGGCGGCGACGCGCGCGGCCACCAGGTCCTTGATGACTTCGTGCTGCGCGTAGACCGTGATCGAATGGCCGGTGAGTCCGGTCAGGTCGATGCGGCGCCGCTTGCCTTCGAAAGCGAGTTCGAAGCCATGATGCAGTGCGCCTTCGGCCTTCATCCGCGCGCCGACTCCGGCTTCGGTGAGCAGGTCCATCGTGCCCTGTTCGAGCACGCCGGCGCGGATAGTGGATTCGATCTGTTCACGGCTGCGCGTTTCGAGCACAACGGATTCAATGCCGCGCAAATGAAGAAGATGGGAAAGAAGCAGGCCTGCCGGCCCGGCACCGATGATGCCGACTTGGGTGCGCATGGGTTGTCTCCTGAATGCGGTGTTTGATTTGCGCTCAGTTTGACAATCATGGGCGGTATCGCGCAACGCGATATGATGGATAAGCAGTATCCAGTTTTGAGATAATGCCTACGCAGCTGGCGAGGCGAGGCGCCGCGACACGCCCCGCCCCGCCCCGCCCCGCCCATTCTGTTGCGCTACCGCTCGTTACGCCCAACGTCATAACCGCCACTTCCTCGCTCTCGAGGCCGTGCGGATTCTGCACCGGGCTCGTCTACGCGAGGAACAAGCGATACACCGGGTTGCCGGTCTCTTCCCAGTACGGATAACCGAGCGTCGCAAGAAAGCGCTCGAACTCGCCGTTCCCGCTTTCCGGCACCTGAATGCCGACCAGAATCGAGCTGTAGTCCGCGCCCTGGTTGCGGTAGTGGAACAGGCTGATATTCCAGTTCGGCGCCATCGACGACAGGAACTTCATCAGCGCGCCCGGCCGCTCCGGAAACTCGAAGCGGAACAGCCGCTCATCGTGCGCGAGCGGCGAACGGCCGCCGACCATATAGCGGATGTGCTGCTTCGAGAGCTCATCGAAAGTCAGATCGACGGTGGCAAAGCCGTGCGCTTCGAACGCGCCCGCGATCTGCGCGGATTCGCTGCGATTCCGGATCTGCACGCCAACGAAGATATGCGCGGAATTCGCGTCCGCGATCCGGTAGTTGAACTCGGTCACGCTGCGCGTGCCGACCAGCTCGCAGAAGCGCCGGAAGCTGCCGCGCTCTTCGGGGATCGTCACGGCGAACACCGCTTCGCGCGCTTCACCGACCTCGGCCCGCTCGGCGACGAAACGCATCCGGTCGAAGTTCATATTGGCGCCGGACGTGATCGCGATCAGCGTCTGGTTCTCGATGCCCTCGCGCTCGGCATACTGCTTCGCGCCGGCTACGGCGAGCGAGCCGGCGGGCTCCAGCACGCTGCGGGTGTCCTGGAACACGTCCTTGATCGCCGCGCACAGTGCATCGGTATTCACGAGCAGCACGTCGTCGAGATATTCGCGGCACAGGCGGAAGGTTTCCTCGCCGACCAGCTTCACCGCCGTGCCGTCCGAAAACAGACCGACTTCATTCAGCGTGACACGCTCGCCGGCTTTCAGCGACGCCGCCATCGCGCACGAATCGTCCGTCTGCACGCCGATCACCTTGATCTCCGGGCGCACCGATTTCACATACGCGGCCACGCCTGCCGCCAGTCCGCCGCCGCCGATCGGCACGAAGATCGCGTGGATCGGTCCCTGATGCTGGCTGAGGATCTCCATCGCGACCGTGCCCTGGCCGGCGATCACGTAAGGATCGTCGAACGGATGCACGAAGGTCAGCCCGCGCGCCTCCTGCAGCGTGACGGCGTGCGCATACGCATCGCTATACGACTCACCGAACTGCACCACTTCGACAGTCGGCCCGCCATGCGCGCGCACCGCATCGACCTTCACCTGCGGAGTGGTCACCGGCACGACGATGATCGCCTTCACGCCCAGGCGCGCCGCCGACAGCGCCACGCCCTGCGCATGATTGCCCGCCGACGCGGTAATCACCCCGCGCTCCAGCGCCCCGGCCGGAATATGCGCCATCTTGTTGTACGCGCCGCGCACCTTGAAGGAGAACACCGGCTGGTTGTCCTCGCGCTTCAGGTAGACGGGATTACGCAACCGTGCCGACAGATTCGGCGCACGTTCGAGTTCGGTCTCGCGGGCCACGTCGTAGACGCGCGCGGTCAGGGTTTTCTTCAGGTAGTCGTGCCGGAGAGCCGCGCTGTCAGCGGCTTCGGCAACCTGTTTGAGTTCGTGTAGCGGCAAGGCAAGCTCCTACGCGGCAAGGAAAAATCACCAGAGACACCCAGGAGACGGCCATAAAAAAACCCGCCTCGTGGGGCGGGTTGATGTCACTGCTATCAGACGCGCGCTAACCCACCATTCGATGAATGGTGCTAATAATCAGCGCAATACGGATGTCGAGGCAGTTCATGCAGCCGATCTTCGTTGACTTGGCCGGCTTTGTCAATCCCCGCTTTATCGATCTGGCTTTGGCACCTGAGCACATCGAGCGTCGTTCCCTGTGGCCGGCGCCTCGACTACAACGCATCGCGGCATCGCCACCGGCACCGCAAACCTCAGCGCAAGGTCAGTGCTGCTGCGCCTCCGCGACGCGCAAAACGGCAGGTTGCGCGACGGCTTCACGCCGCGCACTCAGTACTCTCTCGCGCAGAAACAAGTCGAACTGCGCCATCACCGCGTCACGCGCGCTGTGTGAAAAGAGCGCGTGATCGACCTTGGCTAGCACCTTCGCGGTGATGTTCCTGAACTTGCCGAGCTGCTTGCCGTTCGGTCCGAAATGAATCGCCAGTTCATCCAGGCCCTCGTCGAGCGGGCCATACATCAACGCTGCGATGCGCGAACAGCAGGCAGCGGCCAGAGCTGCCGGCCGGCACGACGGCCTTCAGTCCGGCCGCGATCCGGCGCGCCCGCAACGCGATTTCGCCATAGCGATAGAGACGATCATCGACCCATAGCGCGGGACCATCCGGCTGGCTCGCGGCGGTATCGAAGAAAAAAGAACCCAGCATCTCACGGCCTCGATCGATAGGGGCATTGCGCTTGAGCGTCACACCGGAGCATTAGAGCGGGCGTTACGGCCAGGCGGCACTCGTGCCAAAAGCGCGCTACCGGACTGGCGATCTGCCCGGTACCGCGCCGCGGTTATCGCAGAAGAATTCACAAGGAAGATTCGCTGACGACAGCCCAACGCGGCAGTCCGCTCACGCGCTATCGCAGGAGCGGACTGCCGTTTAAGGCTTTTTACGGATCATAGAATCCAGCAGGATCGATATATGTGCGATACCGCTCTCAACATCCGATCGAGAGAACGCCGGGCCCTCGCCGCGCGCGAAATGATGTGGCCCTCGGCATTTATTGCGGCAAATACCGTTTCAAACACGGTATTAAAACCGCATTAAATACGGCATAGAACATGAGTTAAGCGCGCCGCTCGCTAAAAATCGGCGGCGCATTCATGCAGTGTACTTATTCGTGCATGCCGCTTTGCTTTCTGAAGGCGCTGAGAATGCGCCGTTCCAGCGCGTTGTAATCGCGACCGAAGTGATGGTCGCCCGACGTGCGAACGACCTCGATGCCGGTGTTGGCCAGCGCCGGACACAAGGTGTCTTTTTCGTTCTCGCCGTAGAAGCATTGCACGATCGCGGGCGGCACACGCGTTAATTCCGGCTGCGCCTTCAGGGCCGTATCGCTCGCCGGCATGCCGAGCCAGCCGCCGACACGGATCTGAAAATCGGCGTCGGGCGCGAAGCCGAGCAGCGAGATCAGCGACACCTTTGCGCGTAGCGCGTCAGGCAAGCGGTTATAGGCGAACGGCATCACGTCGGCGCCGAACGAATAGCCGACCAGCGCGACGTGGTTCGCATGCCAGCGCGCGCCATAGGTTTGCATCACGCGCGCGAGGTCGCGGCTCGTCTGTGCGGGCGTCTTCTCGCTCCAGAAATAGCGCAGGCTATCCAGGCCGATCACCGAGACGCCGTCTTTCTGCAAGGCCTGGGCGATGGTCTTGTCGAGATCGCGCCAGCCGCCGTCGCCCGAGATCACGATCGCCATCAGCCCGCTCGGATGCGCCGCGGGCAATTCGATCAGCGGCAGATCGGAGACGTCGTCCTCGTTCGCCGACACCGCGCGCAGATGCGGCGCGATCAATGCGACGAGGCGCGCGCGGTCGGCCGTGCCGGTTGCGGCTGTCTCGACGAAACCCGGCACCTTGTCGCGAATCACCGTTGGGTCCGGCGGGCACGGTTGAAAGCGCGGGTCCAGATCGCGCTCTCCATCCACCGCGACCGCGCCGGCGATCGTGTTCGACGGCGCCTGCTCGAGCACATGCATCGCGAGCGTCGCGCCCTGGCCGGTGCCGGCGACGATCGGCGCGAAATACTGAGTCGATTGCGATTGCCGTTCAAGCTGGTGGCTCAATGCTTCGGCGTCGCCCACCAGTTGATGGCACGCCTCTTTTTTAGCGCTCAGGTTCGCTGCATAGCGCGCCGTATCCACACCGACCGTCAGCGCGCCGGCCTTGGCCAGCGCATCGGCGCTCTGCTGATCAGCGGCGCTCCAGCCGCCCGCTTGCGAGTACAGCACCACGAAGCCGCGCAACGGGCCGACCGGCTGTGTGACCGACACATCGCCGTAGCGGCCGCCGGACACAGTGGCGGCCGCTTGCGCGTCCGCGCCGCAAAGAACGAGGCTTGCCGCAACGGCGAGCTTGAAAACCGGATGCAATGTCATGAACGCCGGCCTCCCGCCAGCAATGACAGGTCCGCCAGCGTGAAGAACACGCCCACCGAACCCGACGCCGCGAGATAGCGCGGCTCCCAATGCGGCTGGAACTTGCTCTTGAAAGCGCGCAGTCCGCGGAAGTTGTAGAAGCGGCCGCCGAAGCGCCACACGATTCCCGCCAGCCGGTGCCAGCGCGACGCGAGCGGCGTGGGTTGCATGCCGGAGAGCGGCGCGATGCCGAGACTGAGCGAGCGGAAACCCGCCTGCTTCAGATGCAGCGCCAGTTGCGTGAACAGATATTCCATCGCATACGACGACGCGGCTTCGATGTGACGCATCACGCCGACCGTCGCTTCGGTGTTCAGATCGGTCGTCATAAAGGTCACGAACGCGGCCGGCTCGCCGTTCTGGCGCACCAGCATGACCGACTGCGCGGCGAGATACTCATCGGTAAACGCCGCCACCGAGAAGCTCTTTTCGCGCGCGTCGCGGCTGTCGAGCCAGCCGTCCGAGATCTGCCGCAACGTATCGAGCGAAGCGGGCACGTCCGCCTGATCGATCACTTCGACGGTAAAGCCATCACGTTCGCCACGTTTGAGCGCATAGCGAAGATGCGCGCGATGCGAACCCTTCAGGTCGAAATCGTCGAGCACCACGTGGGCTTCTTCGCCGAGCTTCATTAATGTGAGGCCGGCGTCGAGATACAACGGCAACGCATTCGCCCGCACCTGATAGAACGCGGCGCGGCCACCGTGCGTATGCGCGAGCGCGACGAACTTGCTGATGAGGCCTGCCCACTCTGCGCGCGGACCGACCGGATCGTGCAGCGCCGCCCACGTACGGCCGTATTTCGCGTACATCAGGAAGGCCTCGCGCGACTCGGAGAACAGGAAACTCTTGTCGCCCATCAGCGCGAGACCGGCGTCACTGCGCTCCTGCGCGCGCACGATGCGCGCCGCGTCCAGCAGATCTTCTTGCGCCGGCTTGACGAAGCGGCCCGGCGCCGGGCGCAGCAACTGCCAGAACGCGAAGGTGGCCGCGAAGACGCTCGCGGCCAGCGTCGCGCGCAATGCCCGCGGCGCGCGTTCGTCGAAGGCGAATTGCCACCACAGATCCTGGGTGTACGGCACGTCGCGGAACGCAAACAGCATCACCCACACGGCCAGCATCAGCACCATCGCCACCGATACCAGCCAGCCGGACGTAAAGCGCTCGGCAAACAGCGACGAATGACGGTTGAATCGACCGCGCGTCGAAAGCAGCAGCGCGATCAGCATGCCGAGCACGCCCGCTTCGACGAATGCGAGACCTTTCGTCAGCGACAGCGCGAGGCTCAGCACCGCCAGCAGCAAGGTCATCCACCACGCGGCATCCAGACGCCGCAGCAAACCGCGCGCGACGAACAGCAGCAGCACGCCGAGCACGCTGCACAGCATCTGCGAGCTTTCGAGCACCCACAGCGGCAGCACGTCGCGCAGAATCTGAATGCGTTGCCAGAACGCGGGCGTCGCACTGGAGATCACCAGCATGCCGCCGACCACGAAGGTCACGAGGCTCAGGAACAGCGGCGCGAGTTTCGACGCTTGCGCCGCGTGATACAGCGGCAAACGGCTTTTCAGCGCGCGGCCCTCGAAGCCGGCGAGCAGTCCCGCCGACACGATCAGCGGCACGCCGAAGTAGATCGCGCGATACGCGAGCAGCGCCGCGACCATCTGATGCGTTTGCACGCTGCCGTTCAGCGTGAACACCATCGCCGCTTCGAACACGCCGACGCCACCAGGCGTGTGGCCGATCATGCCGAGCAGCATCGCCGCGGCATAGACCGTGACGAAGGTCACGAAGCTCACGTCCGCATGCGGCAGCAGCGCCCACAACGCGAGGCCCGCGGCCACCACGTCGAGCACGGCGAGGCCCAGCTGGGCGAGCAGATCGCGGCGCGCCGGAATATCGAACGACAGCCACTGCCAGCGCGTGCGGATCGGGCGCGTTTCGCTGCGGCACGCGGCGGCCGCGAGGCCGAGCACGGCCAATAGCGCCGCGCCGCTCCAGCCGAGCGCGAGCGGCGCGAGATGCAGCATCGACGCAAGCGGACCGGCCGCGCACACCATGCCGAGCGCTGTCATCAGCACCAGCGCGAGCGCCAGCGAGACGCTCGTGAACACCGTCATGCGGCCGATCTGCGCGGGCGTGACGCTCGCGACGCCATAGACGCGCGCGCGCACCGCCCCGCCGGTCAACGCACCGAAGCCGGTCGCATTGCCAAGCGCGGAACCGGCGGTCGCGCCGATCCACAACGCCGCGCGCGGCACCACGGCGCCGAGGTAACGCAGGCCGATCGCATCGCGGCCGACCAGCGCGACGTAACTGAGCGCGGTCGCGCCGAGCGACGCAGCCCACTCGGCCGCGCTCAGGTGGCGCAACTGGCGCATCACCGAGCGGTAGTCGACAGTTTGCGACAGATGCTGCAAGACGATCAGCAGCAGCCCGCAGATGACGAGCGCGAGCACAGGCGAGAGGATGCCCCGGTTGCCAAGCGTCTTCGATACACGGTCGAACATCGCGCCTAGCCGGTCGAATTTATTGTTATATCGGTGGAACATAGGTCAGTGCGGCCTTGCTTAGTGCTGGCTTGCTGTCGCGGCGACGGGTCGTCTGCCACGGCGTCGCCCTGCTACGGCGATTACAAATGGATAACGGCACAATCTCGAAAAGGTTGACAACGTAAGGCAGTTCGCAGGGATTTATCGCGGCCGGGGAAGGCCAAGTGAAATATGGCCAGGCGGCCTGGCGGCGTGCCTAGCGACGTAATACGCCTTGATAAACGGTCGAAATTGCCGACTGGGTTGCCGGTGTCGACCACAAAATCGCACAGGGGGCTGGATTCTAAACGCTAATTGCGACCGGGGAGATGAAGATTCGAGATCAGGTCGATAACGCGCGGTCGGCAACTGCGCAATTGTGCTGGGTCTGTCCGTTTAAGCCGCACGGTGATCTTGAAGCGCCGGAGCGTCGAAAGGGCTCGAACGAATACTTCGCAGATGGCTTCCAGAGGCGACCCTCCAGCGGCCCGACGCGTTTTGATGCTCTAATCGATGGCAATGCATCGAATGACGACGCATGCTTTCCACCGGGACAGGAGACACGGATTGACGAACGAACAGCAACTCGAACGCTGGCTCGCGCAGGAGCAGGAAGTATTGGCGAAGATGAACACGGGTCCCGGCCCCGGCGTTGCAACGCCTGAACAGGTCGCGGGCAAGAGCGGCCTCGACATCATGCAGGCCATGATGAATGCCGAGCTGCCGTACGCCGCGATTGCGCGCACGCTCGACTTCACGATCATCGAAGTCAACGCGGGACACACGGTATTTCAGGGCACGCCGCTCGCGCAGCATCTGAATCCATTGGGAACCGTGCATGGTGGCTGGATCGCGACGCTGCTCGATTCCGCGCTAGGCTGCTCGGTGCATACGATGATGCCGCCAGGCCGCGGCTACACCACGGCCGAGCTGAGCGTGAACTACGTGAAAGCGGTGACGCCGCGCGTGCAGCGCGTGCGTGCGGAAGGCAAGGTGATTCATTGCGGACGGCAACTGGCGACGGCGGAAGCGCGCCTCGTCGGACCCGATGGCACGCTGTACGCGCATGCCACGACGACCTGCCTCGTGTTCGAGATTCCCAGCCGTTGATTCCCAACCTTCCCAACCGCCAAGGCGCGCGCGGGCGCTGATCCCGTGCGCCTGTTTCAGCCGCCGGCCGGCGCGGCCATTACCGCGAGCGCGGCAATTACTGCGATTGCTATGTTTACTGCGGGCGGCGATGCGCTTCAGCGAGCACGGCGCAGGTCTGCAGATGCAGGTTCAGCGCGCGCAATGCGAGGGCGCGCAGCTTGCCGAGCCAAGTGTTGTTAGCGGCGACGGTGGTCGCGCGGACGGTTGTGGTGTTGGAAGCGGTGTTCATCGTGGACTCCTGTATAGGGTTTATACCTAGGCAATAACCCGATTATAGTCTTCTGATGTCGCACCGCAACAAAAATTAAACATGCGCTCGGGCTGTTGCGCGCCGGTCACATCCGCAAGTCCATGCAGTCAAAAAAAGGACCGCATCAGACCGCCAGCTTATTAAAACAACCCGCACCGTACGGGTGCAATAATCACACCTTTGCCCGCGCGTGCCCGCCGCAGCCCGCCTCCATGACGCTCGCCCAGAAAGCTCTGATTGCGCCTCTCATCGTCGCATGCGCGATGTTCATGGAAAGTGTCGATGCAAACGTGATCGTTACCGCGTTGCCGGCGATGGCGCGTGACTTCGGCCGCGATCCGGTCACGCTGAAGATCGCGGTAACGAGTTACGTGCTCGGCCTCGGCGTTTTCATTCCGGTGTGCGGCTGGCTCGCCGACCGTTTCGGCGCGCGCACGATCTTCCGCACGGCAATCGGCATCTTCGTGACCGGCTCGTTGCTGTGCGCGGCGTCGAACTCGCTGGCCACCTTCACGCTCGCGCGTTTCGTCCAGGGCGTGGGCGGCGCGATGATGGTGCCGGTTGGCCGGATCATCATCTTCCGCGTCGTGCACAAATCCGACTTCATCCGCGCGATGAATTATCTGAGTGTCCCCGCGATGCTCGGACCCGCCGCGGGGCCGTTGCTCGGCGGCTTCATCACCACCTATCTGCACTGGCGTCTGATCTTTTTCATCAACGTGCCGATCGGCATTCTCGGCATCTATCTGACCAACCGGCATATCGCCAACACGCGCGAACCGGACCCGGGTCCGCTCGACTGGATCGGCTTCTTTCTGTCGGCGGCCGGCGCGGTGCTGCTTCTGCTCGGCTTGTCGCTGGTCGGCGGCGAGCTGATTTCGAATCGGGACGCGTTCGGCATGTGCGCGTGCGGCGCCGTCCTGCTCGCGGCTTACGTCGCGTACGCTCAGCGCGTCGAACTTCCGTTGCTCAATTTGCGTTTTTTCAAAGTGCCGACCTTCCAGGCGAGCGTGCTCGGCGGATCGCTGTTTCGCATCGGCCTCGGCGCGCTGCCGTTTCTGCTGCCGCTGATGTTGCAGGAGGGGCACGGGATGAGCGCGTTCGAATCCGGCCTCATCACCTGCGCGTCCGCGTTCGGCGGCATGTTCATGCGGGCGATCGCTTCGAGCGTGCTGCATCGCTTTGGCTTCCGCTCGGTTCTCGTGGTCAATGCCGCGCTGTCCGGGCTGTCGATTGCGGCGTGCGGTCTGTTTTTCCCCGGCACGCCGGTCTGGATCATCTGGGTAGTCGTGCTGCTCGGCGGCTTTTTCCCTGCACTGCAATTCACCAGCCTGAACTCGCTGACTTACGCGGAAATCGCCAGCCGCGATGTGGGGCGCGCGACTAGCCTTGGCAGCGTGGTGCAGCAGATGTCGCTCGGGCTCGGGGTGACGATCGGCGGGATCGTGCTGCAGATTTCGCGCGTGCTGCATGGGCATCCGGCGATCGCATGGTCGGATTTCTGGCCGGCGTTTCTGGTAGTGGGGTTGTGCTCGTTCGCGTCGATTCCGGTTACTTTGCGGATGCCACGAGGGGCCGGCGAGGAGATCGCGCGGGGTGGACGGGGGTGAGAGTTGCGCGCTGGCGCTTTGTGGTTTTTGCTTGTTCTTTGTGCCTACGGCGTTTGTCTGTATGCCTGCGGTGTTGGCCTTTTCTTGGTTTGATATTGGTTTATTAGCGTTCCCCCTGTGCGGGGGGGCACCTACTTTTCTTTGCCTGCCGCAAAGAAAAGTAGGCAAAAGAAAGCGGCTTTACACCGCCAGCTTTGAAGCGGGTCCCCTGGCTTGGAGGAGGTAGTGGAGCATCTGGAATCGGTGTTCCCGCACACTCCGCGCTGGTGACAAGGCCGTCATCCTTCCGGCGGCGCTGCGCGCGCCGTGGCGGTACTTCATCAAACCGCGCGCGGGTTTGGGCGCTCTGCGGTACTTGGCAAAGCCGCCCGCCGGTTTGGGTGCTCGACAGTACTTTGTAAAGCCGCCCGCCAGTTTCAACGTCGACGTTTCGCCCGCATGTTGGCTCGCACTCCCAAACTTCGGCACTTCGCCGAGGCGAAGCCGATGGCTCCCCACAGAAAAAGAATCACCCACTGGTTTCCCTGGCAGACCCGTCCGCGGCGCACATAGTGCAGAGTGGGATGAATGATGCCGGAAGCACGTACGCTCAATTGGTTTTGTGAAGTACCGCTACGGCGCGCGCAGCGCCGCCGGAAGCATGACGGCCTTGTCACCGGCGCGGAGTGTGCGAGAACACCGATTCCAGATGCTCCACTACCTCCTCCAAGCCAGGGGACCCGCTTCAAAGCTAGCGGTTTGAGCCGCTTTCTTTTGCCTACTTTTCTTTGCGGCAGGCAAAGAAAAGTAGGTGCTCCCCCGCACAGGGGGAACGCCAATAAACCAATAACAAATCAAGGAAAGGCCAACGCCGTAGGCAGTCAGATATATGGATAAACAAATGGCTGCGATCGTCCGCAGCTGCTTCCCCTAGTCCGCGAGGAACTTATACAGCAGACGTCGCAATTCCTCGAACTCGGTTTTCGTGAATTTCTTCAGCCGGCCATTCAGCACGACCGGGACAATCTCCGGCAGACGCGCGGCCACTTTTTCGCCCTCTTTCGTCAGCTTCAGATTGACGACCCGACGATCTTCAATGCTGCGCGAACGTTCCAGCAAACCCTTGGCTTCCAGCTTGTCGAGCATGCGCGTCATCAGGCCCGTGTCGATACTGAGCAACTTGGACAACTCGAACGGCGTGGCAGCAGCGCCGCGGCGCAGGGACAGCAGGATGCCCATTTGCTGGCTCGTGATATCCAGTTCCTTCAGTGCAGCGTCCATTTCAGTGACCAACACATTGCGCGCCTTGTTGATCGCAAACCCCACGCTTTGCGTCAAATTGAAACTCTCCGGCGTGTAGTGGTCCATGTGCGGCTCCTCGTTGGTTGAAACAAATATAACTGCATAGTCAGATACTATCAAGGAGAAATTTTCGAAAGTCAGAATCTCGGATATGCAGCGGGTTGCGGGGCGCGGTTGCGTGGGATAGGCAGACGAATCCGAGCCACCCGGCTCATGCTCGCCAACCGGTACGGTGAAAGCGGTACCTCGTCTGGTTCGACCGCCGCTCCGTCAGTGCGCCGCCGCGATCTTTTCCGCCAGCTTCGCGTCGTAGCTCGAGTGGACGTGCACCCGTTTCTTCTCGGGAAACGCATACGCATAAGCCTTGCGCAGCGCCAGCGACGCCTCGTGAAAGCCGGACAGAATCAGCTTCTGCTTGTTCGGATAGTTGGCGATATCGCCGACCGCAAAGATACCGGGCCGCGAGCTTTCGTAGTTGGAGGTATCCACGTCGACGCGGCCACCGTGGATCGACAGGTTCCACTGCGCGATCGGCCCCAGGTCCGCAACCAACCCGTACAGCACGACGAGCTGCTCGGCTTCGAGCTGAGTTTCCCCGTCGATATGACGCAGTCCGATCGATTTCAACGCGTTGTCCTGCACCGTCAGCCCGGAGATCGCGCCGACGATAAAGTCCATCTCGCCCGCCTCGACCGCGCGCCGCATCGCCGCGACGCTCGAATCCGCCGCGCTGAAGCCATTGCGCCGATGCACCAGCGTCACGCGCCGCGCGACCTGGCGCAAGGCGAGCGCCCAGTCGAGCGCGGAATCGCCGCCGCCCGCCACCACTACGGTCTTGTCGGCGAAATCGGCGAGACGCGGCACGCTGTAGTGCACATGACGGGTTTCCAGCGGTACGGCTTCGGCGAGCGCCAGCTTTTGCGGTACGAATGCGCCGTTGCCGGCGGCGAGCAGAATCGCCGCGACGTCGAACCCGAGACCGCGATCGGTGCGCACGGTCCAGCGCCCGTCGCCGCGCTGTTCGACCGACTGGACGCGCTGCTCCAGATGGATGGGCACGTCGAACGGCTTGCACTGCGTCATCAAACGCTCCACCAGTTCGCGCGCGGTACATGACGGAATCGCGGGGATGTCGTAGATCGGTTTGTCGGGATAGAGCTCCATACACTGCCCACCGATCTTGCCGAGCGCGTCGACAATCTGGCACGACAGCCCGATCACGCCCGCCTCGAAAGCGGCGAAGAGGCCCACGGGCCCGGCGCCGACGATCAGGACGTCGGTGCGAATCGGCTGCGGGAGTTGGTCTGCGTCGGGCGTCATTCGATATCTCTTGGGTAGGTCGATGACCCACCATACAGAATCGCTCAAAGCCCGGCAATGATGCCATTACGAGCCGTATGGTCGCTGGGACCGCGCACCGGTGGCGCCGGTGGGCGAAGAAAGCGGCTAAAAAGTTGCCATGAAGTGGCTACCTGAAAATATCAAAAACCGGTCATTTTCTGAAGCCAGTCTTGCGACTAATCTCCACTTACCGCATCGCTGAATGCGTCCAACCCAAACCCCGGAGCGAATCATGGAACAACGTCTCGACTTCTACAAAGCCAACCCCGCCGCTATCAAGGCACTAATCGGCGTCGAGGAACGCATCGGCAAATCGGCCCTCGAAAAATCGCTGACCGAACTGGTCCGCCTGCGTGCTTCGCAGATCAACGGCTGCGCGTATTGCGTCGATATGCACACGGCCGACGCCCGCAAAGGCGGCGAAACGGATCGCCGTCTGGCAACCGTGGTGGTGTGGCGCGAGACGCCGTTTTTCACCGACCGCGAACGCGCGGCCCTCGAATGGACCGAAGCAGTGACGCTGGTGTCGCACGAGCATGTGCCCGACGCGGTCTGGACTGCCGTGCGCCCGCACTTCAGCGACGAAGAACTGGTCGATCTGACGCTTCTGATCGCCGCGATCAACGCCTGGAACCGCTTCGCGATTTCGTTCCGCAAGCTGCCGGCTTGAGTGGCGCCCTGGCGTCCTCGCCGCGCATGGCCGCGCGTGGCAGTGTGATGCGACGCGCGGCCGAGGTTGCGGTTGATATTGAATAGATTGAATTTATGGACTTATAAAAAAACAACATTATTTTTATAGATAGCGACTTCGTATAGTCGAGTCCAGTTCGAATGCGCCCCATGCGCGGCGCCCTCCCTTCTCGCTACTGGACTACGATGAAACTACTCAAGTTCGCCCCTATCGCGATCGCCGGCGCGCTCTCCAGCGTCGCGCATGCGCAGAGCAGCCTGACGCTGTACGGCCTGATTTCGGCGGGCGTCGGCTATGCGACGAATCAGGGCGGCAAGAACGCGTGGCAGGCGCTGTCCGGCACCGATCAGAATCCGCGCTGGGGACTCAAAGGCGTCGAAGACCTGGGTGGCGGCACGACCGCGATCTTCCAGTTGGAAAACGGCTTCAACGTGATGACCGGCAATGCGTCGCAAAACGGCCGCGAATTCGGCCGCCAGGCATTCGTCGGCCTCGCCAGCAAGAAACTCGGCACGCTGACCTTCGGCCGCCAGTACGACACGGTGCACGACTACGTCGGCCCGGTGATCATCGCGAGCAACGGCGTGAACATCGGCGATAACGACAACGGCTACAACGACATTCGCGTGCAGAACGCGGTGAAATACGTGACGCCCGAATATCGCGGCCTGAAAGCCACGGCCGAATACGGCTTCAGCAACGCCACCGGTTTCGCCAACAACAGCGCGTACAGCTTCGGCGTGGGTTACGAGCACGGGCCGCTGAAGTGGAGCGCGGTATACGCGCAGTACAACAATCCGTTTAGCGCCACCAATCCTGACGGCGCGATTTCGAACGACTACGCGTCGTCGCTCCTGATCTTCGCGAAGAGCGCGCTGCATCCGGCCGCCTACGCGAGCAAGCAGCGCATCTTCGGCACGGGCGGCTTCTATACGATCGGCGCGGCGCAATTTGCAGCGCTCTTCACCGATGTCCGCTACGATTACCTCGACAATTCGCATCTGCATCTGCAGAACTACAACCTGAATCTGAACTACCATGTGAGCCCCGCGTTCATTCTCGGCGCAGCCTATGCGTTCACGGACGGCAAATACGATGTGATCAATACGAGGCCAAAATGGCATCAGGTCAATCTGCAAGCCGACTACTTCCTGTCGAAGCGCACCGACGTCGCGCTGACCGTGATCGCGCAGCAAGCGGCTGGCGACGCGCAGCACGCGCAGATCTTTGCCTATGCTCAATCCGCCAGCACGCGTCAGATGATCGCGACTGTCGGCATGCGCCACGTGTTCTGACGATGATGAACACCTTCACTCGAACGGAGGACCGGCGCGCGTTCTTGCGCACGGCGATGGGATTGGCGGTGGGCGCGTCGGTGTGGCCGATGACGGCGAGCACCGCCGGTGCTGCTAGTGCCGCCGGCACCACCAGTGCCGCTTCGGCATCGAGCGGTGCGTCTTCCAGCACCGCGGCTTTGCAAACTGGCGCGCGCCGCAGCGTGATCATCGATTGCGATCCGGGTCAGGACGACGCGATTGCAATCATGTTCGCGCTCGGCGCCGGTGACCGGCTCGACGTGCGCGCGATCACAGCCGTCGCGGGCAACGTGCCGCTCGATCTCACCGAACGCAACGCGCGAATCGTGCGCGACTGGGCTGAACGCACGCAGACGCTGCCGGTGTACGCAGGCTGTCCGCGGCCGCTCACGCGCGAACTCGTGACCGCTGCCAACGTGCACGGCAAGACCGGTCTCGAAGGCGTGCCGCTGCACGAACCGCTCGCGCCGCTTGCTCCACAGCACGCCGTCGCCTTTCTGATCGACACGCTGCGCGCGGCGCCGCCGCATAGCGTGACGCTGTGCGCGACCGGCCCCTTGACCAACCTCGCCACCGCGCTGATCGAAGCGCCCGAGGTTCGCAACGGCATCCGCGAAATCGTGCTGATGGGTGGTGCGTTCTTCGAACGCGGCAACATTACGCCGGCAGCCGAATTCAATATCTACGTCGATCCGCAAGCCGCGCAAGTCGTCTTTGCGAGCGGCCTGCCGATCGTCGTGCTGCCGCGCGACGTTGCCGTGAAAGCCGCGATCACGCCGGCACGAATCGCGCCGATTCGCGCGCTCGGCAATCGCTGCGGCACGATGGCCGCCGACATCATGACCGCGGAAGTCGCCTATCAGAAGGGTCGTCGCGGCATCGAAGAAGCGCCGATGTACGACCCATGTGCGACCGGCTATCTAATCGAGCCGTCGCTGTTCAAGGGACGCGAGGTCAACGTGACGATCGAGACGGCCGGCGAATGGACGCTCGGCGAAACGGTGGTGGATTGGAGCGGCCACAGCGGCCGCAAACCGAACGCGCTGTGGATCACCGAAGTCGACGCGGATGGTTTCTACACCGCGCTGCGCGAGCGTCTCGCGACGTTGCCGTGAGTCTGATGCGCAGGATTCGCGCGGCGTCAGATATGCGCGGCGATCCACTCGCGGCACGCACGCACGTGCGGTCCGCGATCGTCGCCGGCGAGCGAGATCAGCGCGATCGAACGCGTCACGCGCGGCTTGTCGAGGCGCAGCGCGAGCAGTTGCGTGTCGTGCAGATGCATCGTGTAGAGACTCGGCAGCACCGCGATCGCGAGGCCGTTGCGCACCAGTTCGTACAGCGGCTCGGTGTACTCGACGCGATACGCAACCGTCAGTTGCAAACCTTCGGCGCCGCCGGTGCGCTGCAACGCATCGCTGACGCTGCCGCGCACGAACACCGCGAGATCGCGGCCGACCAGCTTCGCCCAGGCAATGCTCCTGCGTTGCGCGAGCGGATCGTCGCGCCGCACCACCACCACGATCTGGTCTTCGAACAGGTCCTGATAGCGCAACGCGGCGGCGTTGTCCGCCGTCGCGGCATCGGGCTCATGCACGCCGACGCCGAAGTCGGCGGCGCCCTCGCGCACGGCGTCGATCAACGCGGTGTTCGGCATGTCGTTCAGCGTGAAGCGCAGCGACGGTTGTTGCTTGCGCAACGACGCAAGCGCGGGCAGCAAACGTGCCGCCGCCGACGGAATCAGTCCGATGCGCACCGTTTGCACCCGCTCGGCGAAAGTGCTCGCCATATCGTCGAAGGTGCCACGCGCCTGATTGAGCAAACGCTCCGCGAGCGGCAACACGCTGGCGCCGGCATGCGTGAGCGTCAACCGATGCGCGGAACGCGCGAACAGCGGACCGCCGAGCAGGAATTCGATCTGGCGGATCGCCGCGGTCAGGGCCGGTTGCGTCAAGGCGAGCGATTGCGCGGCCTGCGTAAAGCTGCGCGCGTGCGCGAGCGTGACGAAGTACTGGATTTGCCGCAGCGTGAGCGCGGGCAGCAGGGACGAACGGTCGGTCATGGAAAGCAATGCATCGACGCAATGCGCAGCAGTATAAATGGCGTGGCTACAGGATGAATCAATTGATCAATAACGAATCTTCATTGCCGAATGCCAGCAAACCGGCGCACGTCGCGCGCGCCGGCTGGCTCGAACAGTGGTTCGCGCTGGCTGAACGCAAGACCAGCGTGCGTACCGAAACGATTGCCGGCATCACGTCGTTTCTTGCGGCTGCCTATTTGCTGGTGGTGATTCCGTCGCTGCTCGCGAGCGGCGGCATGGATCGCGGCGCGGCCACCACCGCGACGGTCCTCGTGTTCGTGCTGAGCACCGTGCTGATGGCGTTGTATGCGAACCTGCCGTTTCTGGTCGGCCCCGGCATCGGCGGCTCGGTGATTCTCGGCGTCACGCTCGCGGGCGAACACGTTGCGTGGCAAACGGGCCTGGGTATCGCGTTCGTATCCGGCGTGCTGTTCCTGATCCTGACGCTAGTGGGCGCGCGCAGTCTGGTGGTGCGGCTGATTCCGGCTCAGATCAAGCTCGGGCTCGGCGCGTCGATCGGTTTGTTCATCGCGGTGCTCGGTTTTCGCAACGCGGGGATGGTGATCGCCAACGCGAAAACCAATGCGCTCGCGCTCGGCGATTTCTCGCGGCCCGGCACGCTGGTCGCGTTGATCGGCCTCGGCGCGGCCGTCGTTCTGCAAGGACGCCGCGTGCCCGGCGCCATCCTGTGGGCGATCCTGATTGCGGCCGGCGCCGGCGTGCCGCTCGGCGTCACGCATTGGTCTGCGTCGATGCTGTCGTGGCCGCACGGCATCGCGCCGATCGCCTTCAAGCTCGACATCGCCGGCGCGTTGAGCGTCGCGGCGATTCCGTATCTGTTCGTGTTCTTCGCGGCCGAGTTTTTCTCGACGCTCGGCACCACCCTCGCGGTCGGCGCAAAAGCCGATCTACTCGACGAAAATGCGAATCTGCCGAACATCAACCGGCCGTTCCTCGTCGATTCGATCGCCGCGACACTCGGCCCCGTGTTCGGCATTCCGGCGCTCACCGCGCTGGTCGAATCCGCGGCGGGCGTCGAAGCAGGCGGGCGCAGCGGTTTGTCGTCGCTCGCCGCCGCCGCGATGTTCGCGCTGATGCTGCTGTTCGTACCGGTGGCGCTCGCGATTCCGAAAGAAGCGACCGCGCCGGCGCTGATCCTGATCGGCCTGTCGATGTTCAGCACGATCCGCCACACGCATTTCGACGATTTCAGCGACTCGCTGCCGGTTCTCTCGATGGTGCTGCTCACGCTGATGTCGAACAGCTTCGGCACCGGCATCGCGGGCGGCCTGCTGTGCTATGTGCTCGTCAAGCTGCTCGCCGGGCGTTTGCGCGAAGTGCCCTGGGGTTTGTATGTGCTTACCGCGCCGCTCGGCTACTACTTCTATACCGTGGTCAAACCTCACTGAGCATCGCGCCTTCGCGCCACGTTTCATATTGCATTCGCACTAAACGCTTTTGAGCTTTACCGACAACCATACCGACATGAAAGAGACATCTGGCAACGTGCCGGCATCGCGCACCGGCATCACGCTGACCGACACGCATCGCGCGTTTTTCACGGCCCTCCCGAAGGCGGAACTGCATTGCCATCTGCTGGGCGCCGTGCGTCACGACACCTTCATTGCGCTTGCGGAAAAAAGCAAAGCGCCGATCACGCGCGAAGAGATCGACGCGTTCTATACGCGCGGTGAAAAACCGGTCGGTGTGCTGCGCGTGCTGCGCGCGCTCGACGAACATTTGCTGACGCAAGCCGATGACCTGCGTCGCATCGCCTACGAATACCTCGCCGATGCATCGGCGCATCAAGTTCGCCATAGCGAATTCTTCTGGAATCCTACTGGTACGGTGCGCGTGTCGAAGATTCCGTACGCCGATGCGCAAGCGGCGATCGTTGCCGCGATTCGCGACGCCGCGCTCGACTTCGGTATCAGCGCGCAGCTGATTCCGAGCATCGACCGCGAAGCCGATCCCGACGAAGCGGTCGCGCTGGTCGACTGGATGAGCGCGCATCGTGCGGATGAAGTGGTGGGGCTCGGCATCGACTACCGCGAAAACAACCGGCCGCCGGAGTTGTTCTGGAAGGCGTATCGCAATGCCCGCAACGCGGGCTTCAAAACCACCGCGCATGCAGGCGAATTCGGCATGCCGTGGCGCAATGTCGAGACCGCAGTCGATCTGCTGCAATGCGACCGGATCGACCACGGCTATACGATCGTCGACAACCCGCAGTTGGCCGCGCAATACGCCGGGCGCGGCATCGTGTTCACCGTGGTGCCGACCAATTCGTACTACCTGCGCACGCTCGCGCCGCAAGACTGGGCCGAACAGCATCCGTTGCGGCGCATGCCGGGGCTCGGCCTGAAAATCCATCCGAACACCGACGACCCGACGCTGCACAAAGTGACGCCGAGCGAAGCCTGGCAGTTGATGTATAGCCACTTCGGCTTCAGCATCGCCGAATTGCGGCAGTTCATGATGAACGGTATCGACGGTGCGTGGATCGATGAAGCCACGCGCAACACATGGCGCGCGGCGTGGGGCGCGGAATTCGATGCACTGGCAGCGGGGTTGGCGGACCAAGTTGCCGAAAGCCTGCGGTAACGGCCCGCGGCAACGCCATTGGTGCGCGCCCTGCTACTCGCCGATCCACGAACCGCGCAAATCGCTGTCGTGCAGCAGTTGCAGCAACGTGCCCGCCGGACGGCTGAGCCGCCTGGCCGCCAGCGCGATGAATTCCACCGATGGCAGCGTCGGCAGACTGGCGGCGTTCAGCGGCGGCGCGAGGCCGCGCGCGGCGAGATACTGCGGACGCACCGTGATCCCCAGCCCACCGCGGGCGGCCGCGATGCAGCCCGCGTGACTGCTGCTGGTGCACACCACCTGCCAGCTAAAGCCGGCTTCGGCGAGAGCATCGAGCACGACCGCCCGCGTCACGCTCGGCTCGGCGACCAGGATCAGCGGCAGCGGCTGCGTCAGGTCGACACGCGTGCCGATACGCGCCAGCCACTCCAGCCGCCCGGTGAACAGCGGCACGCCGCGGCGGTCGCCCAGACGGCGCTTGCCGACCAGCAGATCGATCGCCCCCGCGTCCAGCAATTCGTACAGCCTGCCGGTCATGCCGATGGTGATTTCCAGCTCGACATCGGGATGCGCGTCGCGAAACGCCGCCAGCACGGTCGGCAACGGCCCTAGCGCGACATCGTCCGACGAGCCGAGCCGCACGCGCCCCTTCAGGCGCGGCGCGCGAAACTGTGATTCGGCCCGCGCCAGCGCCTGCAGGATCACGCTGGCGTGCGCGAGCATGGCCTCGCCATCCGGTGTCATGGCGAGTGAGTGGGTATCGCGCACGAACAACCGCCGGCCGACGCTCTGTTCGAGCCGGCGAATGTGTTCGCTGACGCTCGACTGCGTCAGTTCGAGCTGCCGCCCCGCCTCGGTAAAGCTATGGCAGCCGGCCACCGTCGCGAAGGTCTTGAGCCAGATGGGATTGAGCATGCGCCATTGTCGCCCTGGTTATCGGCAAAGTCGATAACAGTCAGCGTCCCTAGCGGGGTTCCCGATTGACCATGATGTCAATAAGATGACGGAATCCCCAAACGATCGCCTGGAGCCCGGCTTCACGCCGTACCCTCGCCCTCCCAATGACCAAGGATTCCTCCCACACCGCGTTGCTCTGGATCGTCGCCGCCGGCTTCTTCATGCAGGCGCTCGACACGACGATCGTCAACACCGCGTTGCCGTCGATTGCGAACAGCCTGCACGTCCCGCCGCTCGCGATGCAGCCGATCGTAGTCGCCGACACGCTGACCATGGCGATGCTCACACCCGCCTCCGGCTGGCTCGCCGACCGCTTCGGCACGCGGCGGGTCTATTTCACCGCGATCCTCGTGTTCGTGCTCGGCTCGATCTGCTGCGCGAGCGCGCATACGCTCGGTCAACTGGTCATGGCGCGCGTGCTGCAAGGCCTGGGCGGTTCGATGCTGCTGCCGATCGGACGGCTCGCGGTGCTGCGCAGCGTCTCCGCCGAGCACTATGTGTCGGCGCTCGCGCTCATATCGGTTGCCGGCCAGTTGGGGCCGATCGTCGGACCGACGCTCGGCGGCTGGTTCGTTCAAGCGATCAGCTGGCATTGGATCTTTTTGATCAATGTGCCGATCGGCGCGGTGGGCTTGTACGCGGTACAGCGGTTTTTGCCGCAGCATGGGACCACTCAGGCGCCGCCGTTCGACTTCGCCGGTTGTGGGCTGCTGTCGCTGTGCATGATCGCGTTTTCGCTGGCGGTGGATGCGCCGGTAGAGACCCATCGGGCGGCATGGTCGGCGGGCCTCTTCGTGCTCTCAGTAATCAGCGCCCTCGCTTACATTCCGTATGCACGGCGCCGCCGCAACCCGCTCTTCAAACTCGCGCTCTTCAGCGAGCCGAATTTCAGCGTGGGGCTGATCGGCAATCTGCTGTGCCGTATCGGCGCGAGCGCCGTGCCGTTCCTGCTGCCGCTGCTGATGCAGTTACAACTGGGCTATACGCCGCTCCATTCCGGCTTGATGATGCTGCCCGCCGCGCTGGCCGGCGCCGTCGCGAAACGCTGGATTGCGCCGCTCGTACGCCGCTACGGCTACGACACGTTTTTGCTCGTCAACACGGTGATCGTGGGCGCGTCGATCGTCGCGTTCGCGCTGATTTCGCGCGGCACGCCAGTCGTGGTCGAAATCGCGATTCTGATGATGTTCGGCGCGGCCGCCTCGATGCAGTTCGCGGCGATGAACAGCGTCACGCTCAAAGGCCTTTCGCATGAAGACGCCGGCAGCGGCAACAGTCTGTTTTCCATGGTCCAGATGCTGGCGATGGGACTGGGCGTATCGATCGGCGGCGCACTGGTGAATCTGTTTTCCGCGCAATGGGGTTCGGCGGCGCTCGGCTTCCGCTTGAGCTTCGTTTGCGTCGGCTTGATTACGCTGGTGTCGGCGTGGGTGTTTCGTCATCTCGACGAAGAAGCGCCGGCCACCAGCACGGCGCGCTCGCCCGCGGCACAGGGCGCGGGCCGCTGACTACCTGCGAGGCGGCTTTCTCAGTCCGGCAAGCGGATGCCGGAAAATCGCTCGCAGGCTTCGATCAAACGGTCTTGCACAGCAACGTCATACACGGCCGGATGCGGCTCGCGCGGTTGCATGTGATAGAAATATCCGCCGCTGACGGTGGCCGCCGGTTCATCGCTGACGGCGAGCCACACCTGGGTTTTCGGCGCGGCTTGCAGATCGTCCGGCGCGCCCGCACCGCCCATTTTCGTCGCCACCCAGCCCGGCTCCAACGCGTTCGACAGCACCTGCGGCCAACGGCGCGCAAGCGCGAAAGCCAGCAATGCGTCATGCAGTTTCGAGTCCGAATACGCCGCGGTGCCCTGCCATGGACGACGCTCCCAGGCGAGATCGTCGAGGCTCGCATCGCCGCTTCGATGCAATCCAGAGCTCAGATATACCAGCCGCTTCGGCCTTTCGATCAGCGCCGTCAGCACGTACGGCGCCAGCGTATTGACGGCGAACACATGCGGCAAGCCGTCGACGGTCGCGATCCGGCGCGGCTCGCGATAGCCGAGCGCCGCGTTATGGATCACGGCGTCGAAGCGGCCGAGCCGGTTCACCTGTTCCGCCAGCGCGACCGTTGCCGCAATGCTGGACAGATCGCCTGCTACGGCAGTTTCCGCGTCCGGTACGGCTTTCATTGCGTCGTGGGCGCGCGTGGCGCTGCGCCCATGCAATACCACTTGATGTCCGGCGTCGACCAGGAGGCGCGCGGCCATCTGGCCGAGTCCATCGGCGGAACCGGTAATAAAGATGCGGGACATGACAAGGTTCTCCGGTGATCAGTAGAAATATGCCTGACGCATGGCGAGAACCGCATTGAATCGTGCATCCGGCGAATTCGCTCAGATTAGCGCCAACTGGGCGCCTGACGCGATAGCGTGGCTGTCATCCTGCTCATGACGGCGTGTCATCTATCAAGCCTTCTGGATGGCTTTTGGCGACGCTATGCTCTACGTTAAAACACGCTTTCGCGTTAGCATGTGACGCATGGAATCCAACATAAGGGCATACCACCATGCCATTTGACGAGCGAATGCTGAACGGCATGGGCGTGTTGACGGCGATCGTCGACAGCGGCAGTTTCGCGGCGGCGGGCGAAGCACTTGATATGTCGCAGTCCGGCGTAAGCCGCTCGGTCGCGCGACTCGAAGCGCGCCTGGGCATCCGGCTATTCGACCGCACCACGCGCTCGGTTACGCTGACCGACGAGGGCCGGCGCTTCTACGAACAAATCGTGCCGCTGCTCGGCGGCCTGGAGGAAGCGGCGGCATCGGCGGCGCAAGGCGCGACTGCGGTTCGCGGACGTTTGCGCGTGAACATGGACCCGTTCTTTTCGCGCCTCGTGCTGGGCCCGCGGCTGGGAGGCTTTATCGACAAGCATCCTGATCTGCAACTCGAGTTGATCACGCGCGATCAATTGGGCGATATGGTTGCTGACGGTTTCGACCTCGCTGTTCGTTTCGGCGACCCGCCGGTTTCGACGCTGATCGCGCGCAAGCTTCTCGACACGCGGATTTTGACCGTTGCCGCGCCGTCATATCTGAAGAAGCATGGACATCCGTCGAGCCCAGCCGAACTCGAAAACAGCAAGCATGTGTGTATCAAGTTTCGCGATCCGCTGACCGGTTATCCGTTTAGCTGGGAGTTTCATCGCGGCCGCAAGAAGATTGTGATTACCCCGCAAGGGCGGCTTACCGTGAATGATGTCGGTACGTTGCATAGCGTGTGTGTTGCTGGGCAAGGAGTCGCGCAGATTCTTGCGCTGGGGGCGGAGTCGTTGCTTGCCAATGGGAAGATGGTTGAGTTGTTTCCCGACTGGGGAGATGAGGTTTATCCGCTGTATGCGCTATATCCTTCGCGGCATCATCCGCCGGCCAAAGTCCGCGCATTCTTCGACTTCATCGTTTCTCTGACAGGCGGCGCCGCACGCGAGCCGGCGGCTTGAATCGAAGCCCGGCGAGAAGCTTCCGGCTTACCGGCATGCAAAGACTCCATGCGCACGGCTCAAAAAGAAAAACCGGCTCTACGCCGGTTATTTTCGTATTGCTGGCCTAAAGTGCGGCAGGTTTCTTTTTGAGCGTCGGCACGCGACGCGTTTGCATCAGATTGCTTTTCGCGCCCAGCCACTTCGTGACGTGTTTGACCCATTGCTTCGGCGTCGCTTCATTGCCCGGCTGGCTGTGCTGCGGCTCGTCAGCCGCAGGCGTGGCCGGCTTATCCAGCGCGGCGACGCGTGCTGCTTCGCGCCGTCTTTTGCTGTCGGCTATTTCCTCTACATTGACCTGATCATCATCCATGCTGGACTCCCGCGACGAAGCGAAGCCAGGCACCGATAGGCGCCGTGCTGCTTCGGCTGTGGAACAAAACGGCGCACGGCGAATCCGGTTGGACGTGCCGCGCCGCGCTGTATCAAGAAATCGTGTAGCGATTTTGCGGACCGCCGACGTAGAGGTCTCTGGCCAGCGTAAGAATCTGCTCGCGATGACGGTCAAAGGCCGCCAGCACGGCTGGTTCGTCGGAACCCACATTGGGGCTCAGATTCGAAATCACCGAATCGTTGACGGCGAAGGCTATCTCACGTGCGTTGTCGTAGCCCCAGAAATTGACGCAATGATGGAAGGCGTCGTAGCTTCGGCTCGGGTTTGGGAAGTTAAGGGTCATTTCCGCGCTCCGCGGCGGTTTGTTCTTCTTCACGGTGCGCTGAATGCCTTCGGCGGTCAAGAGATCGATTGTAAGTGTATTGATATATGGGGGTTTTTGCCTTTGGCGGCGGCATTGGCTGTTTGCCTGCTCGGCGCTTTTTAGCTGTGTGCTTACGGGGTTGGCCTTTCCTTGATCTTGTTTGCCTGCTCGGCGCTTATCTCTGTGCGCCTGCAGCGGTGGTTTTTTCTTTTGTTTTTGGTTTATTAGCGTTCCCCCTGTGCGGGGGAGCACCTACTTTTCTTTGCCGGCCGCAAAGAAAAGTAGGCAAAAGAAAGCGGCTTTACACCGCCAGCTCTTAAGCGGGTCCCCTGGCTTGGAGGAGGTAGTGGCGCATCTGGAATCGGTGTTCTCGCACATTCCGCGCTGGTGACAAGGCCGTCATCCTTCCGGCGGCGCTGCGCGCGCCGCCGCGGTGCTTCTCAAAACCGATGGGGCGTACGCGCTTTCCGCATCATCCTTCCCGCCTCGCACTGCGTGCTCGCCGGAACGGTCTGCCGGGAAAACCCGCGGCTCTTCGTTTGCACGCGGTCGGGGCCAAAGGCTTCGCCTCGGCGAAGTGCCGAAGTTTGAGAGTGCGAGCCACTATGCGGGCGAAACGTCGACGTTGAAACTGGCAGACGGTTTTGCGAAGTACCGCCGAACGTCCAAACCGACAGGCCGTTTTGTGAAGTTACGCCGAGCGCCCAAACCGGCGGGCGGTTTTGTGAAGTAACGCCGAACGCCCAAACCACCCGGCGGTTCAATGAAGTACCGCTACGGCGCGCGCAGCGCCGCCGGAAGTATGACGGCCTTGTCACCAGCGCGGAGTGTGCGGGAACACCGATTCCAGATGCTCCACTACCTCCTCCAAGCCAGGGGACCCGCTTAAGAATTGGCGGTTTGAGCCGCTTTCTTTTGCCTACTTTTCTTTGCGGCGGCAAAGAAAAGTAGGTGCCCCCCGCACAGGGGGAACGCTAATAAACCAAAAACAAAAGAAAAAACCACCGCCGCAGGCGCACAGAGATAAGCGCCGCGTAGACAAAAAAATCAAACCGTCACCACGATCTTGCCAAACTGCTGATTAGACTCAAGATACCGATGAGCCTCAACAATCTGATCAAGCGAAAAAACCTTATCAACCACGGGCGCCAGCCCCCCAGTAGCGAGTCCATCGAGCACAAACTTCCTGGCCATGGCAAGTCGCTCAGGATCCCGTACGATCTGTTTGTACTGGTAACCGTGAACGGTCAACCCCTTCGAAAGAATTGGAAAAAGCGGAAACGCCGCCGGCTCGGCACTCAGCGCGCCATACTCAAACAGAATCCCACCTTCGCCCATCGCCTCGGCAAGCTGCGCAAACGTAGCCCCAACAACCGGATCAAACGCAACCCGGGCGCCCTTGCCGCCCGTAATCTCACGCACTCGCGCAACTAAATCCTCTTCAGCAGTAGCAATCACATAATCCGCACCGACGGCCAACAAAGCATCCCGTTTGGCCCGCGTCCGCGTCGTCGCAATGGAAGTCGCCCCGACCATCTTCGCGATCTGGATCGCCGCCAACCCAACACTGCTCGAGGCCGCGGTGATGATCACCGCATCGCCCGCTCGAAGTTTCGCTATGTCGATCAGCGCGCCCCATGCCGTTACATACTGCATCCAGATCGCCGCGGCTTCAGTCCAACTCAGCGACGCCGGATGCTTCACCGCCATCTCGGCCGGCACGGTCGCGACCTCGCCGTACATGCCCCACCGCGTGATCGACAAAGGCGGAATGACACTCACGTGGTCGCCGAGCGCCACGTTCGTCACCCCAGCACCAAGCGCGCTCACTATCCCCGCCGCTTCGTAGCCAAGGCGCGCCGGAAACACCGGGCTCTCGACGTAATGCCCCGAACGGAACATGGATTCAGCACGGTTCAGGCCGAGCGCCTTGACCTGCAACGCAATCTCACCCGGACCCGGCGGCGGGACCTCCACGTCTTCGATCCTCAGCACCTCAGGGCCACCGTTTTCATGAATTCGTACGATGCGCGGCATGCTCACTCTCCAACAGGTTAGGTATGAACTCACTATAATTCGAACCATTACGGCGATAAATCGCGCTTTTGATCCATCTATCAAAACATCTGGTTTCCAATCATGGATCGACTTACCAGCATGGCGGTGTTCGTCAAGGCGGCCGAAACTGGCTCGTTCGCTGCTGCGGCGGCCGCATTAGGGCTTTCGTCGCAGATGGTCGGCAAGCACATCCGCTTTCTCGAAGCGCGCTACGGCATGCGGCTCATCGACCGCACCACGCGCCGTCAAAGCCTGACCGAAGCAGGCAGTGCCTTCTACGAGCGCAGCAAGGCGGTGCTGGTGGAAGCTGACGCGGCGGAAGCACTGGCGGCCAATTTGCAGGCAGCGCCGCGCGGCACGCTGAAAGTCAACGCGCCGGTAAGCTTCGGCGCGCACAGTCTCACGCCGGCCCTCGCGCGGTATATGAAGCAGTATCCGGAAGTCGATATCGATCTGACGCTGAGCGACCGCATCGTCGATCTGGTCGATGAAGGGTTCGACGCGGTGGTGCGAATTGCGCCGCTGCCGGACTCGCGGCTGATCGCACGTTCGCTCGCGCCGTACCGGTTGGTGGCGTGCGCGTCGCCCGCTTATCTGGAAGAGCGTGGTGCGCCTGTGCGGCCCGCGGATCTTGTCGAACACGAATGCCTGGGTTTTGCATACTGGGCGCGCCCGCCGATGCGCGAATGGGAATTCACGGACGCGCAGGGACCGCACACCGTGCGAGTGACGAGCCGCCTTTCGATCAACAACGGCCAGGCGCTGCGCAGCGCGGCGCTGGCAGGCCTCGGCATCATTCAACAGCCGCGCGAGATGCTCGATGAAGACCTCGCCAGCGGTCGGCTCGTCCAAGTGCTGCCGGGCTATGAATCGCCGTCGCGGCCGATGCATATCCTGTTCTCGCCCGATCGGAAATCGACACCCAAGTTGCGCAGTTTCATCGATTTCGTCGTAGCGACGTTCGGTTGAATGTGCCTGCCGCCCACCGCGCGTGCGTTCAGCCAGCCACCTCGGCGAGCAGTTCACGCACCGCCACCCTCGCCTCATGGCCTAACTCCTTCAGATCGACGCCGTCGACCTGGTCGTCGGTGACAACACGTTTGCCCGCGGAAAACAGCGCCGCCAGTGACGGCCTGCCGCCCGACGCCACTGGCCCGATCGCCGGATCGTGCAAACCGAAGTAACGCGGATCGTCGAGCCGGTAGATCGCCAGGTCCGCCGCATAGCCCGGCGCGATCTTGCCGACTTCGTCCAGCCCCATGATCCGCGCACCGCCCGTAGTGCCCCAGTGAATCACATCGGCGATGCTCGCCGCATTCGCCCCGCCTTCGAAGCTGCCGCCGCGGAACTTAGGCTGTGCCATCATCCCGCGCCGCGCACGTTGCGCAAGCCACGTCATGTGGACTTCGGAGATCATGTCGGCCGCTTCGTTCGACGCCGCGCCATCGACGCCGATCGACACCGGCACACCCGCGTCCGCCATCTCGCGCACCGGACAGATACCGCTGCCCAGCCGCCCGTTGCTCTGCGGACAATGCGCGACGCCGGTGCCCGTTTGCGCGAGCATCGCGATTTCGTCGGCGTCGACTTTGACCAGATGCGCGTACCAGACGTCGTTGCCGAGCCAGTCGTGCTCGCCGCAGAAGGCGACCGGCGATTGCCGGTACATCGAATGCGCGCTGTCCTGGTAGCCGACCGTCTCCGACAAATGGCTGTGCAGACGCAGACCGAGCCGGCGCGCCACCGCTGCCGTCTCTCGCATCTCCGCGGGCGAGATCGAATACAGCACGGTGGTCGGCGCCATCACGACGCGCTGCATCGCGCGCGGAGAAGTGTCGTGGTATTCGCCCGCAAGCCGTTCGATATCGGCGACATATGCATCCAGTGTTTCGGGCCGCAACGCCGTCGGCAATTCGGCTTCGAGTTGCCGCGTTTGCGTGGCGCCGCCGCGCAGCAGCACGAAACGCAAGCCGAGCTTTTCCGCTTCTTCGAACAGGATCGCCGAGCTGTCGAACGGCATGTCCGGGTAGTAGACGTAGTTGTGATCAGCCACCGTCGCACAACCCGAGCGCGCCAACTCGATCAGGCCGATGCGCGCCGCGAGCCTGAAGCGCCGTTCGTCGAACAGCGCGCGAAAGCGATACGGCGTCGCGGCGAGCCACGGCGTGAGCGTTGCATCGAGACCGGCCGTGTCACCCTTGAGCAGCGACTGGAACAGATGGTGATGGGTGTTGACCCACGCCGGGTAGATCACGCAATCGGTGGCGTCAACGATCGCTTCGCCCGGCCGCGGACTCAACGCGCCGATCGCGTCGATCGTATCGCCGACAATCCGAATGTCGGGACCATTCACGCGCGCTGGATCGTCAGTCGAACCACGGCCACCGGTCATGATGGCGGCGGCGTTGCGGATCAGCGTGGAGTGCTTCGTGTCGGAGGTAGTCATGAGAGGAAGCTCAAAGTTGGCTATCGTGCCAGCCGCGCAAACCGATGCGCGACACCCACGCCGTGATGGCGAACAGCACCACGCCTGTCACGGTAATAAGCAGCAGGGCCGCGAACAGCCGCGGAATATTCAACTGGAATCCGGCTTGCAGAATCTGATACGCGAGCCCGGCACCACTGCCGCCCGTCCCCGCGACGAACTCCGCCACCACCGCGCCGATCAGCGACAGGCCGCTGGAAATCCGCAAACCGCCGAAGAAATACGGCAACGCGCTCGGAATCCGCAAACGCAGCAAAGTCTGCCAGCGGGTCGCACGGTTGATCTTGAACAGGTTGATAAGGCCGGGATTCACGCTGCGCAAACCGAGCGCCGTGTTCGAGATGATCGGGAACAACGCGACGAGCGTGGCGCACAACACCAGCGCGACGTTCATGTCCTTGACCCAGATGATGATCAGCGGCGCAATCGCAACAACCGGCGTGACCTGCAACAGGATCGCATACGGAAACAGACTCGCCTCGATCAGCGGACTCTGCACGAACAGCAAGGCGATCACGACGCCGAGCGCAGTGGCAAGTGCGAACGCCAGCAACGTGATCTTCAACGTCGCGAGCAAACTGCCGAACAGCAAAGGCGCGTCCTGCACCAGTTCACTGACGATCGCCGACGGCGACGGCACCAGGTACACCGGCACCTTGAACAGTACGCACCAGCCCTGCCATAGCGCCAGCACGATCACGCCGACAACCCACGGCGCGATCGCCTTCGTCATGCCCGGATGTTGCAACCACGGTCGGCGCGCGGGCTTCGCTGCCGACGCGTTCCGCTGGGTGTTGGCCGAATGACGCGCAAGCACTTCGCCTGTCATGATTGCACTCCTGTTTCTTCGTTCTCAAACGACGCGCGGTGCGCATCGGTAATCAACTCGGAGAGCGTCTTGCAATGCTGCATGAAGGGCTCGCTGACGCGGTACGCATCGTCGCGTTCGAGCGGAGCGTCGATCGGTACTTCGGCGATGACGCGGCCCGGCCGCGCCTGCATCACGACCACCCGGCTCGACAGATAGACCGCTTCGTAAATGCTGTGCGTGACGAACACCACCGTCATGCCGCGCCGCTGCCATAGTGCGCGCAAATCGCTGTCGAGGCGGTTGCGGGTGAATTCGTCGAGCGCGCCGAACGGCTCGTCGAGCAGCAGCAGATCGGGCTCGGTGACAAGCGCGCGCGCCAGCGACGCGCGCATCTGCATACCGCCCGACAACTCGCGTGGCAACACCTTGCCGAACTTCGCGAGACCCACGCCTTCCAGCGCCTCGACCACGCGCGCATCCGCTTCGCGGCGTGCTACATGGGCGAGGTCGAGCGGCAAGCGGACGTTCTCGGCGACCGTCGCCCACGGCATCAGCGTGGCCTCCTGGAACACCATCGACATGCGCCGCCCTTTTGAGCCGACCGTGTCGAACGATTGCCCCCACCAGCGCAGATGACCGTGCGTCGGCGTTTCGATGCCGGCGAACATCTTCAGCAGCGTGCTCTTGCCGCAACCGGACGGCCCGAGCAGCGAGATGAACTCGCCCGGCTCGATCGCGAGGCGCACGTCTTCGAGCGCGACCGTGCCGTTCGGATAGCGCTTGTCGACGCGCTGCACCGACAGCAACGGTACCGGAGCTTTAGGGGAATAGGTTTCAGTCGGCACCATGACTACTCCTCCGTTTGAATGGGGAACACTTCGCGAAATACCTCGGCTTCGCCGTTGTCGTTCAACAGCTTCAGCAACATGCGGCGCATCAGCAAACCCGGCTGATCCGATTCCATATGGCACTCATGCTGGCGGCGCACGTCGATGCATGCGTCGTAGTCGGTGGCTTCGAGAATGTCGCGGTCTTCGTCGGTGATCGGTCGATCCCAGTCGATCAGCTCCTGCATCGAACACGCGTCTTCGGTATCGTTGCGATAGAGCCATTGCGACAGCATCATCGTGCGATCGTCGATCGGTGTCGCGCAGTTGTAGATGATGTGATGGATGCCGCTCGCCGGATACATGCAACCGAAGCGGCGCGCGAACGGCATGAACCAGCGGTTGATCAGATGACGTTCGGTGACTTCCTCGGTCGTGCCGGTGATGCGATAGCTGGCCGGCGGATTGCGCACCGGCACATGCGTCTCGGCCTCGAAGCCCCATTCGTGCAGACGGAATTCATATTTCGACGGTTTCGGATTGTCGAACAGACCGAAGTTGGCTTTGTGCACGAAGCTGAAGTGCGAGTTGTCGAACGAGTTTTCCATCATCCGCAGCGGGCTCGTTTGCCAGCGCTCGTAGAACTGCAGGATGCGGCGATAACCGGGTGCGCCGTCTTCGGGAAACGCAGGGATCGGTTGCAACGGATCTTCGAGCGCGACCCACGCGTAGCCGTAGCGTTCCTCGCAGTGATACGACTGCACGATCGCGCGCGACGGAATCGCGCCGCCGCCGTTCTGCGGAATCTTCACGCATTGACCGGAGCAGTCGTAGGTCCAGCCGTGATAACCGCAGGCGATGTTGCCGTCGCTATCGACAAAACCCTTCGACAGTTTCGCCGTCCGGTGGCAGCAGCGATCGCGCAACGCGTACGGCTTGCCGCCTGCGCCCTTCCACAGCACGATCGGCTCACCGAGCAAGGTGAACGGCTGCGGGCCGGCATCGAGTTGCGTCATCGGCATGATTGCGTACCAGAAGCGGCGCAAGACTTTTTGACGGGTGACCAGCATGGAGAAACTCCTTCTTCAAGCGTCCAGGCATTCGTGTGGTGCATGCGGTGCATGCGTTAAGGGCAACCCTTAGGGCATGACCTTCGCGTTCTGGATGATTTGCAACGTGTAGGCGCTGTGATAATCGGTAGCGGGCTTGAGCAGCTTCGCGTCGACCATGTAGTCGAAGGTCTTCTTCCAGCGCGCGTCAGTCATCGTTCCGATGCCTTGCGTGGCCGCATCGCCGCCGGTGACGAGCTTGAGTTTCTTCAGTTGCGCGACGCCGTAAGCGAGTTGCGCGTCGCTCATCTGCGGGTTGTCTTTCTTGATCAGCGCATTAGCCGGCGCAGGATCGTTCAGATAGCTTTTCCAGCCTTCCATCGATGCCTTCACGAAACGCGCCACCACGTCCGGCTTGTTCTTGAGCGTGTCGCGCATCGTCACGATCGTCGAGTTGTACGGCGGATAACCGTCGTCGGCGAACAGGAAGAAGTGCGCGTTCACGTGGGCCTGCCCGGCCTGAAAAGTTTCCGACGACGGATACGCCTGCATCGCCACGTTCTGATCGGCAAAGAACGGTTGCAGGTTGAACGTGTACGGACGCGCTTGCGCTTCGGTGTAGCCGTATTTCGCTTTGAGCCAAGGCCACCAGGTCGTGCGGCCCGAGCCGGCGACGAGGATCGTCTTGTTCTTCAGGCCCGCGAGACTCGTCACGTCGGCGTGCGTCATCATGCCTTGCGGGTCGAACTGGAACGCGGCAGCAACCGTGGTGACGGGAATGCCAGCTTCGACACTGGAGAGCACCTGAAAGTCGTAGCCCATCAGGAAGTCAGCCTGGCCACCCGCCAGCAATTGCATGCCGTTCACTTGCGGGCCGCCCATCTTGATCGTGACATCCAGCCCGTACTTCTTGTAGATGCCGGTCGCCACGGCCTGATAGAAACCACCGTGTTCGGCCTGCGCGTACCAACTTGTCAGCAGCGTCACGTGATCGTCGGCGTGAGCCAACGGTGCAGCGAGCGCGACGCCGGCGAGCGTGGCGGCGCTCGCGATGCGAGCAACAACTAGTGACCCAACTAAGGACCCAAATGAGGCTCCGAATGGGGACCCGAATGAGGACCCGAATGAGGAACAAAGCGAACGGCCGCCAATGGCAACGCGGGAAATGCGAGCAACGCGAGAAAGAAGACGCAAAACGCGCATGACTGAACTCCGTGTGAGCGTGGGGATAGTGGGAAGGCAAAGCGATAAGGAGCGGTCGACGTGACCCGTGCAACGTGCGCGCAGCACTTGACCTGCGGACGAACGCAGATCGCCTCGCGCAATGGCAAGGACGCACAACAGTCGGGTGAAAAATTGGGGCAACTGCATCGCACGCTCCTTGTTGGCGGAACCGGACGGTTCCGTTCAAACGCCGAATCGCTTCGACGTGGGCGCACGATGCGCCCCAAGAGCAATGCCCCACGATGACCGGCACTTTCATGCCGGCTCGCTAGCCGCTTCTACTCTGATTCTCCTTTAAGCGAATGTTGTGCCAGTTGCTGCGAAGCACCATAGGACGCGGCAATGCGAGCGTTTTGGGATGTCACGCGACGGCCGATGCACCGGAATTTTGCACTCACGCGAAGCGGGTCGGCACTGCGTGAGTGCATCCAGTGCACCTTCCACGGCGGCAATAGGAAGAGCAAGCTGCCGGAACGCAGCGACGAGGGCGCAATCAGTCGCCCGCCACTCGTCCAGGTAAAAAAGCGGCCAGGATGAACCGTTAGCAAGTTGAAAAAAAACAAATAAGGCGAAACCCCGTCAGCCAGTCGAAAATAGCTCCAGAATCAATAAGCAAGCGGCTTTGCTGCCGGTTACGCGGCAAAGCCGCAGCATTTCACCCTTCGGCGCCCTTTCAGAGGGAAGACATTTTTTCCGAATTATTACTGATTATTTTTTTAAAGCGATGCACTATTTTGCTGCATGCAGCAATGTGCGCGCAAAGCGAACCGGCTGCCGCCCCTCAACAGATAAGAATGGAGACGGTCATGTTCACCCTCTCAACCTCGTCCAGCTCGCATCCCTCCCCAAAAGTCTCAATCTGCCTGCCGACCTACAATCGGCCAGAACTGATCGCGGAGTGCATCGATTCGTGTCTCGCGCAGACGTACGGCAATCTGGAGATTGTGATCGGAGACGATTCAAACGACGACCGCACCCAGCAGTTGATCGCGCAGCGCTATCCGAACGAGCCGCGCATCTGCTATGAGCGGAACCAGCCGTCTCTCGGCCAGGCGCGCAATGTCGCGAGCCTTTTCAAGCGGGCGAGCGGCGACAAGATCCTGCTGATCCACGACGACGACTTCCTCGCGACCGACGGCATCGAAAAGCTGGTGTCGCTATGGAAGCTTCATCCACAGCTCGAAGTGGCGTTCGCCGATCAGTACGAGGCGGATCACACCGGCGCCATCGACTTCGACGCCAGCACGCGCCTGAACACCGCGTTTCGACGCACCAGGGACGCGGAAGGCCTGCAGCCGCTGCCCGGCAGAACCGGGCTGATCCAGATGTTCCCGAACAACGGCTGGATGGCCAACGCGGAACTCGTGAAGCGGATCAGCTATAAGGAAGAGTACGGCATGTGCTGCGATTTCGTGTTCGGCACCGAACTCTGTCTCGCCGCGCGCGAGGTGTTCTATCTGCACGAATACGTGTCGGTCTATCGCAAGACGGCGACCTCGATTTCGCACAGCACGCGTGGCACGACGATCGCGGCAACCGTCACCGCCTATGCGTTCGTGAAAGCGCTGAAACTCCCGCCGCAACTGGAGCCGTCGCGCAAACTGGCATTGCGCCGGCTCGTGCCGATCGTCGTTTCGGTCTATGCAAAGAATCGCGAGCCGCTGCTCGGCTTGAAGATCGCGCTCACCCATCTGTTCGCGTACAACTATGGTTTCAACATGCGGCTTTACTATCACTTGCTGATGCTCTCGCGTGCGGCGGCGGCTGGGCGGCAGCGGGCGGTGGCGGTGGCAGCGGCGCCCGCTGCTGTCGTCGATCCAACCGCTGTCACAGATCGCTCCGAACTCATCTAGGCGTGCGGCAACGCCTGCTGTCAGTCTCCAGGCAATGCCTGCGCGGCAGCAGGCGCAAATGGTCGAACGGTGCGCTTTCGCCGCGTCAGCGCATAGGTGGCGACGCGATCGAGCGCCGTGCACAACACCAGGTAGATGCAGCCGACGAGCAGGAAAATCTGCGCCGGATACACCATCAGCCGGTTGCTTACCTGCGTCGCGACGAACGACAATTCGCCCACGCCGACGATATACGCGAGCGACGTGTCCTTCACCAGCGACACCCATTGATTCACGAACGAAGGCGCCATGATGCGCATCGCCTGCGGCAGCAACACGTAGCGCAATGCCTGCATTCGCGTGAGTCCGAGCGACAGCCCCGCCTGCCATTGGCCGTCGCCGACCGCGCGAATGCCCGTGTGCACCGAGTGCGCCAGATAGGCGCCGCCGATCAGCGACAACGCGCAGACCACCGTCGCGAGGCCGGGCACGTCGACATGGAACACGATCGGCAATAGAAAGTACGTCCAGAAGATCAGCATCAGCACCGGAATCGCGCGAAAGAAGCCGATCACGAGCAGCAACGGCACGCGCACGATACGCCCGGCCAGCGCCAACGCAATGCCCCCGGCCACGCCGAGCACGGCCGATAGAAGCGCGGAACTCAAGGCGAGCACGAGCGTGAGCGCCGCACCGCCGAGCGGTCCTTGCGGAAATGCGCCGACCAGCAGATAGGGAAGGTTATTGGCGAGCAGCGACCATTGCATGTTTAGCGCCTCGCCAATGAACGGTCACGCGGATGCGCCACCGTGTGCGAGACCGCTTCGATCAACGCGATGGCGGCGATATACAACACGGTCGCCATGCCGAACGCCTCGAAAGTCTTGAAGGTTTCGGTCTCGACCTGGCGCGACGCATAGGACAATTCGGCGAGACCGATCGCCATTGTCAGCGAGGAATTTTTCACGAGGTTCATGTATTGACCGAACAGCGGCGATAGAGAGATGCGCACTGCTTGCGGCAACACGATATAGCGGAATGCCTGCAACGGCGTGAGGCCGAGTGCGGCTGCCGCGTCATGTTGACCAACCGGCACACCGCGCAAACCGGCCTGAAATTCCTCGGCGATAAAGGCCGCCGTGTAGCACGTCAGCCCTATCCAGCCCGCGACGAATTCGAACGACGGCCAGCGCAACGCATACGCGCCGATACGCACGCTATGCGGCGTGTTCAGCCATTGCATCAGCGCGTCGGGCATCAGCGTGGCCGCGCCGAAGTACCAGAAGAACAGTTGCACCAGCAACGGCGTGTTGCGAAACGCAATTACGTAAGCAGCCGTCGTGTGACGCAACCAGCGGTAGCGCGCGTGGCGCGCAATCGCCAGCACGAAGCCGAACGCAGTGGCCGCGAGCGCCGCCGTCAATGCGAGCCCGACGGTCACGCCGAAGCCTTGCCACAACCACGTTAGATACTTTGGAGCGAGCCACGCTTGCATCGTTAAACCTGCTTCGTTTGAAAACGCCGACGGGCACGCTCTGAGCGTGCCCGTTTATTACCCATGCTGCGCAGTTGCGCTCAGGTTTTGTCGCCGATCTTGAAGATGCGCGTGAGCGGTGTCTTCGTTTGCGGGCCGAACCAGCGGTTGTAGATCTTCGCCGCCGAGCCGTCGGCTTCGAGTCCCTTCAGCGTGTCATTCACGAAACTGACGAGCCGTGTCTCGCCCTTCGGAATACCGACGCCCATGTAGTCGTTCGAAATCGTGAACGCCGGAATCTCGTAGTTCTGCTTGTCCGGCACGTTGGCGAGCAAACCGACCAGCTTCGGACCATCTTGCGTGATCGCCTGCACGTTGCCCGCGCGCAAAGCCGCGAACGCGAATGGCGTGTCGTCGTACGCGACGATGGTGGCTTGCGGGAATTTCTCGCGCAGCGTGATTTCGTTGGTGGTGCCCTTGTCGGCGCCAACGCGCAAGCTATTGACCTGGTCCGCCGACTTCAGCACGCCCTTCTTCGCCAGAAACTGCTGGCCCGACGAGAAATACGGAATGCTGAAATCGACCTGGCTGGCGCGCTCGTCGGTGATCGTGAAGTTGGCGAGCACGAGATCTACTTTCTTCGACGTCAGGAACGGAATGCGGTTGGCCGGGTTGGTCGGTTGCAGTTCGAGCTTCACGCCGAGCTTGTCGGCGAGCGCCTTCGCGTAATCGACATCGAGCCCGACGATGTGGTTGCTCGTCGCGTCGACGTAACCGAACGGCGGATTGCTGTCGAAGGTCGCGACGCGCAGCACGCCGGCCTTCCTGATGTCGTCGAGACGGTCGGCGTGCGCGACGCTCGACACCGCCATCGTCAGCCCCATGACCCATGCAGCGAGCGTTTTCGATTTCATTTTTATGGGCCTCTTGAGGTGTGGTGCCTATGCAATGTTTCAGAAACGGATGCGTCCTCGTGATATCCGGGTAACAGCTGGGTAACAGCCGGGTTGAAACCCGCAGTGCGAACCGCACAGTGCAACATTCGCAATGCAACCCGCTATCGACGCATGGCCGCCACATTAGCAGTGGCGGCGCCACCACTGAACCAAGAAATGCTCCTGTAATAAGCGCGTTTTCTGCTAAGCATCCGCTGATTAGCAAACGCGTATTTGTCGCTTGGTCCGGCGCGTGCGGTTGATTAGGATGAACTTCAAACTCATCAGCCTCGGAGATTGTTCGCCATGTCCGACAGTGCCTGTTTCAAGCCGCGCGTGATCGAGCCGGTTGTCGTCAATCAGCCGGAAGGATTGGGGCTCGCGGTGGAGTTGTGGCTCGCGCATCCTGTCGATGGGATCGCGGGGCGAGCGTTGCAGATTCATTTGCGCAGCGACGCGAAGATGGCGCAGGCCGAGGCGCTGCGCGATCTGCTGCATGCGTTGGGGACGGAGATCGTGGTGGCGTGAGTGGGCGCCCTCGCCTCTGGTTCGGCATAACCCGGTTTGGCGACGCCGTAACAAAACGGCGGCCGGGTTACTCCGGACCGCCGTTCTCAATCATGGCTCAAGCGTGCAGTTCGAGCTTCAAGGCTCGTTACGCAGATACCCTTCTTTCGACGGATCGCGCATCCGCAGCGACACAAGACCGGCGATCGCACACAGCGCGGTCACGTACCAGTAGAACATCGACTCGTTGCCCACCGACTTCAGCCACAGCGCGACGTACTCCGCCGAGCCGCCGAAGATCGCATTGGCCACCGCATACGAGAGCCCGACGCCGAGCGCGCGCACTTGCGGCGGGAACATTTCGGCCTTGATCAGCCCGCTGATCGACGTATAGAAACTGACGATCGCCAGCGCCACCACCACCAGACCGAAGGCCGCATACGGGCTCGTTACGTCTTTCAGCGCGTGCAGCAGCGGCACCGTGCCGATCGTCGCGAAGAAGCCGAAGAACAGCATCGAACGACGCCGGCCGATGCGATCCGACAACGCGCCGAACGCGGGCTGCATCACCATGTAGACGAAGAGCGCCGCGGTCATCACGTTGCTGGCCGTCTTCGCGTGCATGCCGGCCGTGTTGACCAGGTACTTCTGCATGTAGGTCGTGAAGGTGTAGAAAATCAGCGAACCGCCGGCCGTGAAGCCGAGCACCGTCATGAACGCGCCCTTGTGCAGCCAGAGACCGCGCAGCGTGCCGGCTTCCTTGCGTTGACGCGATTCGGCGGTGGTGGTTTCGTCGAGCGATTTACGCAGATACAGCGCGACCAGCGCCGCCACCGCACCGATCACGAACGGCACGCGCCAGCCCCACGCCTTGAGTTCCTCCGTGGAGAGCGTCTGTTGCAGGACCACCAGCACCAGCAGCGCGCACAACTGGCCGCCGATCAGCGTGACGTACTGGAACGATGCGAAGAACCCGCGGCGCCCCTTGAGCGCGACTTCACTCATATAGGTGGCGCTGGTGCCATACTCGCCGCCCACCGAGAGGCCCTGGAATAGACGCGCGACCAGCAGCAGCGCCGGCGCCAATGCGCCGATCTGCGCATAGGTAGGCAGCACGGCGATCACGAGCGAGCCGCCGCACATCATGAACACCGATATCATCATCGCGGTACGGCGGCCGTGCTTGTCGGCGAGACGCCCGAAGAACCAGCCGCCGATCGGACGCATCAGGAAGCCGGCCGCGAACACGCCGGCGGTGTTGAGCAACTGCGTGGTGGTGTTGCCGTTTGGGAAGAACGCTGGCGCGAAGTACAGCGCGCAGAACGAGTACACGTAGAAGTCGAACCACTCGACTAGATTGCCCGATGAAGCGCCAACGATCGCGAAGATGCGGCGGCGAGTGTCGTGCGCCGAGGCCACGGTTTGGTCGGTTAGGTCGGTCATGCTGTTGTCTTTCCTTGTCTTTTAAACGGAGGAAGCGGTCGTAGCGCCGCTTTCAATACACGCAATGCGGTGGACATGGCGCGCGTGCGCGGATTTTACAGAATTGCAAGGGGAAGATGGGGTTTGTTGTCGTCGCTGGTGCGGGAATGAAGGTAGTGGTTTTTTTGCCTTTGGCGGCGGCATTGGTTGTTGTGCCTACGGCGGTGGCCTTTCCTTGCTTTCTTTTTGGTTTATTAGCGTTCCCCCTGTGCGGGGGGGCACCTACTTTTCTTTGCCTGCCGCAAAGAAAAGTAGGCAAAAGAAAGCGGCTCACACCGCTAGCGCTTAAGCGGGTCCCCTGGCTTGGAGGAGATAGTGGAGCATCTGGAATCTGGGCCCTCGCACATTCGACGTGAGTGACAAGGCAGTCATCCTTCCCGCCTCGCACTACGCGCTCGCCGGAACGGTCTGCAAGGGACACCAGTGGCTTCGCTTTGGTGGGGGCCATCGGCTTCGCCTCGGCGAGGCGCCGATATACACAGATGAGCGGCGATCGTGCTGCGGCAGCGCACGCCTATGCTCGTACTGGTCACAGCGCTACGGCAAGCACTAGCCTATGCATGTACCGGCCACAGCGCTACGGCGAGCGCAAGCCTATCCATGTGCGGACCAGCGGCACGGCAAGCACAAGCGCCGACACTAGCGAGTGATTTTCGAAGTACCGCTACGGCGCGCGTAGCGCCGCCGGAAGAATGACTGCCTTGTCACCAGCGCGGAGTGTGCGGGAGCACCGATTCCAGATGCTCCACTACCTCCTCCAAGCCAGGGGACCCACTTAAGAACTAGCGGGTTGAGCCGCTTTCTTTTGCCTACTTTTCTTTGCGGCAGGCAAAGAAAAGTAGGTGCTCCCCCGCACAGGGGGAACGCTAATAAACCAAAAAGAAAGCAAGGAAAGGCCAACGCCGCAGGCACACAGAGATAAGCGCCGCGAAGGCAAAGAGATCAACAAAACCCCTCCGCTACGCGGCAAAAACATCAAACTCTAACCGCCGGAGGCACATACCGACATTCATACCGTTTCCGGACGGTGCCATTCTCATCGACGCTCTCAAGATACACATCGAACTGCCACAACCGGGCCATGTGCTTAAGCACCTCATCGCTATCGGAAGACAGATGCCGGTTATCGCTCATAAAATGCCGCAGCGTCAAACTCCGGTCGCCACGCGTGTTGACTGCCCACACCTGGATGTTCGGCTCCCGATGATGCATATCGTACTGCCGCGACAAAGCCTGCCGGACGTACTGATACCCACTGTCATCATGAATCGCGGACACCTCGAGCGCATCGCGCATATCATCGTCGAGCACAGAGAACAGGCGCATTTCACGAATCAAATGCGGCGACAGATACTGCGCGACAAAACTCTCGTCCTTGAAATTGCGCATCGCGTAGTGCATCGCGGGCAACCACGGACTGCCGGCCAGCTCCGGAAACCACTTGCGGTCCTCGTCCGTCGGCGCTTCGCAGATCCGGCGAATATCGCTCATCATCGAAAAACCGAGCGCATACGGATTGATACCGCTGTAGTACGGCTTGGTCACCGGCGGCTGGTAGACCACATTGCTGTGCGAATGGAGAAACTCCATCATGAAACCGTCTTCCAGCTTGCCCTGGTTGTACATCGTGTTGAGCAACGTGTAGTGCCAGAACGTCGCCCAGCCTTCGTTCATCACCTGGGTTTGCCGTTGCGGATAGAAATACTGGCCCACCTTGCGCACGATGCGGATCACTTCCCGCTCCCAAGGCTCCAGCAGCGGCGAATTTTTCTCGGCGAAATACAGCAGATTCTCCTGCGGCTCCGGCGGATAGCGCCCCTCGATTTCCTCCGGCAGCGGCGTGTGCCGGGTCGGCAAGGTACGCCACAGTTCGTTGACCTGCGACTGCAGGTACGCCTCGCGCTCGCGGCGCGCCGCGAACTCCTTCTCCAGTGAGAGTTTCTGCGGCCGCTTATAACGGTCCACGCCGTAATTCATCAGCGCATGGCACGAGTCGAGCAGTTCCTCCACCCTGTCGAGCCCAAAACGTTCCTCACACTCCGCAATGTAGTTCTTCGCATAGACAAGGTAATCGATGATCGCGTGCGCATCCGTCCACAGCTTGAACAGATAGTTGCCCTTGAAGAACGAGTTGTGCCCGTACGCCGCGTGCGCGATGACCAGCGCCTGCATCGTCATCGTGTTCTCTTCCATCAGGTACGCAATGCAAGGATTCGAATTGATGACGATCTCATACGCCAGTCCCATCTGCCCGCGACGGTAGCTTTTTTCGGTGGAGAGAAAGTGCTTGCCAAACGACCAGTGACGGTAATTCACCGGCATGCCGACCGACGCGTAAGCGTCCATCATCTGTTCGGCGCTGATAAGTTCCAGCTGGATCGGATACACGTCGAGTTCATATTGCTCTGCAACAAGAGCAATATGCGAGTCGTACTCTTCGATCAATTCGAAGGTCCAGTCGGACGGGCACGGCAGAGGCCGTCTATCGGCTACGTTCATACGGACTTCCCTTTGCCCCTCAGTGGGCGTTCCGGTGTGTCCCCGTGCTGCAGCGGCATCCACTGCTCCGGCTGCGGCGGTTCCAGTATCGTCCGCCCCGGCCTCGGCATGCCCCGACTGACGCTGCGGCACGCCTTTCCCACGCTCCGGCTGATAGCCGCGCGCTCCGTTGTGCAAGTGCTTTGTCGTCATGAAGACGCCACCTGCTTTTCAAACAACTCGCGAAACACCGGATAAATATCGGCCGCGGTCTCGACCTTTTTCATCGCCATGTGCGGCTGGCTCAGGGCCAGTTGCGCATATTCGAGCCACAAATTCTGCTCTTCGGGCGTTACCTGAATATACGCAAAATAGCGCACCTTCTCCAGGATGTCATCCGAGAGTATCTTGCGGCACTTTGGCGAATCGTCCGTCCAGTTGTCGCCGTCCGAGGCCTGAGCGCCGTAAATGTTCCATTCAGTCGGCGAATAGCGCGCCTCCATCACCTTCTGCATCAGCTCCAGCGCGCTTGACACCACCGTGCCGCCGCTTTCGGTCGAATGAAAGAAGGTGTCTTCGTCGACCTCCTCAGCACGCGTGTGGTGACGGATGAACACCACCTCGATGCGCTCGTAATTCCGTTTCAGGAACAGATACAGCAGGATGAAAAAGCGCTTGGCGAGGTCCTTGCGCTGCTCGTCCATCGAACCGGACACATCCATCAGACAGAACATCACGGCCTGACTGGACGGCGTAGGCTGCTTCACGCGGTTCACATAGCGCAGATCGAACGGATCGATGAAGGGAATACGCCAGATGCGCCCGCGCAAATGGTGGATTTCCTCTTCGAGCACTTTGATGTCTTCGCGACGATCGTCCGGATCGGCCTTCATCACTTCGAGCTGCCGTTCCATCTCGTGCAACTGATTGACGAGCGGCGCACCGAGTGCGATGCGGCGGCCGAGCGCGCTGCGCAGCGAACGGACCACGTCGATATTGTTCGGTGTACCTTCGGCCGCCCAGCCGGCGCGGATGCTTTTCCACGTGGGCACGGCCATCAGATGGGTTTTGACGAGACGCGGCAGTTCGAGATCGTCGAAGAAATACTGCATGAATTCTTCGCGGCTCAGTTCGAACACGAAGTCGTCCTGACCCTCGCCCTCGTTGCTGGCCTGATTGCCCCCGCCTCCGCCACCGCCGCCTTGCGGTCGCTGGATCTTGTCGCCGCGGATGTAGTCGGAATTGCCCGGATGCACCATTTCCCGCTTGCCGCCTGGACCGTGACGGAACGACGGCTCCGCAATGTCCTTGCGCGGAATGGTGATGCTCTGGGTGTTCTGAATATCCTTGATGCTCCGGTCGCGCACTGCCTCCGAAACGGCGCGACGAATATAGTTCTTAACGCGGCGCAGAAAGCGCTCGCGATTTGCAATGCTCTTGTTCTTGCCTGCTAACCTGCGGTCGATGATTTGATGAAGCACGCCCGGTCTCCCGCTTTAATTTCGAGTGCGCGAGACGCACGTTGCATATGCATGTCTACAAACACAACGCTATGTCCATGCAGCTTGCGCCTCGCAAGGTGCTCGCGCGGTCGGACCGCGCGAGCGGCACGCAGTGCGTATCATGACGACTTGCGCACGCGCAGATACCAGTCACACAGCAAGCGTACCTGCTTCGGCGTATACCCCTTTGTGACCATCCGGTTAACGAAGTCTTCGTGCTTGCGTTGCTCTTCCGCCGAGCCTTTAGCGTTGAACGAAATCACCGGCAACAATTCCTCCGTGTTCGAGAACATCTTCTTTTCGATCACGACGCGCAGCTTCTCGTAGCTGATCCACGCGGGATTCTTCCCCGCATTCGCAGCACGCGCGCGCAGCACGAAGTTGACGATCTCGTTGCGGAAGTCCTTCGGGTTGCTGATGCCGGCAGGTTTCTCGATCTTCTCCAGTTCGGCGTTCAGCGCCGCGCGGTCGAAGCTCTCGCCGGTGTCGTGATCGCGGAACTCCTGATCCTGAATCCAGAAGTCGGCATACGTCACGTAGCGATCGAAGATGTTCTGGCCATACTCGGAATACGACTCCAGATACGCGGTTTGAATCTCCTTGCCGATGAACTCGGCATAGCGCGAGGCGAGCACGTCTTTAATGAACGACAGATACTTCTGCTCGGTTTCTGGTGGGAACTGTTCGCGCTCGATCTGCTGTTCGAGCACGTACATCAGGTGCACCGGATTGGCCGCGACTTCGGTCGAATCGAAGTTGAACACCCGCGAGAGAATCTTGAACGAGAAGCGGGTCGACACGCCGGTCATCCCTTCATCCACGCCCGCGAAGTCGCGGTACTCCTGATACGACTTCGCCTTCGGATCGGTGTCCTTGAGATTCTCGCCGTCGTACACCTGCATCTTCGAAAAGAGGCTGGAATTCTCCGGCTCCTGCAAGCGCGTGAGCACCGACATCTGCGCCATCATCTTCAGCGTACCCGGTGCGCATACCGCGCTGGCCAGCGACGAATTACGCAGCAGCTTCTCGTAGATCTTGACCTCTTCGCTGTAGCGCAGGCAGTACGGCACCTTCACGACGAAAATCCGGTCGAGCAGCGCTTCGTTGTTGCGGTTGTTGCGGAACGCCTTCCATTCGGACTCGTTCGAGTGAGCCAGAATCACGCCGTCGAACGGAATCGCGCCGAAGCCTTCCGTGCCCTTGAAGTTGCCTTCCTGAGTCGCGGTGAGCAGCGGGTGCAGGACTTTGATCGGCGCCTTGAACATTTCGACGAATTCGAGCAAGCCCTGATTCGCAAGACACAGGCCGCCGGAGTAGCTATACGCGTCGGCGTCGTCTTGTGCGTACTGTTCGAGCTTGCGGATGTCGACCTTGCCGACGAGCGACGAAATGTCCTGATTGTTTTCGTCGCCCGGTTCGGTCTTGGCGATGCCGATCTGCCGCAGGATGGATGGATAGCGGCGCACCACGCGGAACTTGCGGATGTCGCCGTTGTATTCGTGCAGGCGCTTCACGGCCCACGGACTCAGAATGTTTTTCAGGTAGCGGCGTGGAATACCGTACTGCTCTTCGAGGATCGGACCGTCCTCGTCGTAATCGAACAAGCCGAGCGGCGACTCGTTCACGGGCGAACCCTTGATCGCGTAGAAAGGCACGCGTTCCATCAACTGCTTCAAGCGTTCCGCGATCGACGATTTACCGCCGCCGACCGGGCCTAACAGATACAGAATCTGTTTTCTTTCTTCGAGCCCCTGGGCCGAATGCCGGAAGTACGCGACCACCTGCTCGATCACATCTTCCATTCCGTAGAACTCACGGAATGCGGGGTATACCTTGATGACCTTGTTCGCGAAGATGCGCGACAGGCGCGGATCGTTGCGGGTGTCGATCTGTTCTGGTTCCCCGATTGCCATCAACATGCGTTCGCCAGCCGTGGCGTACGCGGCGGGATTGTCTTTGCAGAGCGCGAGATACTCCTCGAGCGAGAGTTCATCTTCTCGTGTTTTCTCGAAGCGGGTCGCGAAACTGCTGTAGATATCCATGCTACCTCCTCGCCGAAGTCCAGATCGATGTCGTGCGCGGCGCGCTATTCGGAAACGACATCGCTCGAATTCATCCTAAACCCTTTTAAATTTTTTTTCACGAACTACGTTGCGAAAATCGCGCCGTACCCGCCTCCCGACATTCCTCACTTGGAAACACAGATTCGCTCACCTACAATCTTGCACTCACATCACAGCGATTGCGGACCTGGCTCCCTTGCCCCTGCGCCGCCTGCTCCTCCCTCTGCTTCTACTGCTGCGTTGCACGGACCGTCTCGTTCGTCGGACGATCTCATTGCTGCGTCAGACAGCCTGTCTGCACGCGCACACTTTGTTGCATTACACGTAGACGTCATGCGTTTTTTGCTTGCCCGGCTACTTTTCTCAATCAACGCGCGGCGTGAGCGTTTGGTCTACAGCCACGAGCGTGTGTTACATGTTCGTGCATCGGCGCCCGACGCATCGGCGCCCGACGCATCTTCAAACTGTTCGTCAACGTGCCGGCGGATTTGTTCCACGCCGTTTCGCATTGGCTTCAACGCAGCGTCGGCGTTCGCCGCGCCTGGCCCTTGGCCCGCTCGCATTACCCGCATCGGCGACATGGTTAGCCGCATGCAATAACTGTATGACGGTCGCTCGCGCCTCTGCTTCCATAGGTGTATACGGCTAAGCGGCCAGCGTAGACGCGGCAAATGTAAAACGGCTGCCCTGAGGCAGCCGTTTGCAGCGAGCTTCGTAACGCGCCGTTACACACTCAGGTCAGTTCAATCTCGACTTCGCCGAGACCGTCGATATGTCCACGGACAATGCCGGGCCTGTCCACATTGTGAGCGCCGACGTACGAACCCGTGGTAAGGGTCCAATCGGGTTCGATGGTGATCCCGCTGGCCGCGCAGTGGTTGACGAACCAGACCAGCAGTTCGCGCGGATCGCCTGCGGGGTTGCCGGTGGCTTCCGGCACCAGCGAGTCGCCGTCGAAGCTCAATTCCAGTTCGGGCGACACGAAATCGAAGCCACGCGCGAGGCCCGCATAGGCAACCGGATGGCCGGTGATCAACGCGCCGTTGTTCTGCGCATCGGCCAGTTGCGCGAGTGGCGCGACGTTCGGCCATTCGGTAAAGCGGCTGTCGACGATTTCGATGGCCGGCAACACCACGCCCACCTTCGAAAGCACCTCGTCGCGCGCATACGCTCTGCCGCGCGGTTCGATCGCCTCGGTAAAGCGGAAGGCGACCTCCAGCTCCACCAGCATCCGGAAGAAACCCGCGCGGGCGACCCGCGCCGGTGAGGGCAGCACCAGCGAGGCCGGAATCGGCGCGCCCGAGGCCGCGCCGCCCGGCGCTTTGGCGCCGATCTTCCACGCGCCGGTCGATTCACCGAGGCCCGCGATGACGGCCTGCTGGATCGCGTACGCGGTTGCCGCATCGGGCGGCAGGCTGTCGGGTGCGGGCGCATCGATCGGGCGATGCTGCCTGCGTGCTTCGACGAGGCGGTGCGCGAGGTCGTGTGGCGTCATGTCGGTCCTTTGTGGCTGGCGCGTTGAAAGATGGGTTGCTGCGGACTCGCGGCGCCGGGATTGCGTTTGCGCCGTCTGAGGTCCGCACGCCGACTGCCGGCGCCGGCCGATGTCGCCGATGCAAGACGCAGTCGCGCCCGTCAATGTACCGGATCACGGCGCTCGCCAGGGCACGGACTGTCATCGTAGAGGTTCGTTAGTCCGCAGTGCACGGCAAAAGGCCGCGGTTGCATGCGCAATCGCGGCCTTTTTGCTGTCGTGCGGGTTGTCGTGCGGTTATCCGCGCCAGCACGAGTCGACATGCGGCGCAATCGGGAACGAATGTTGCAACACGAACGCCGATGTTATTGCTCGCCGGAGCCACGTCGTCGCGTTCAAAGCGCGGCGATGACACCGCACGCACGCGCTTTTCGCTTTATTGAGCGATCTGCATCGGTATGTCGATCAGAAGGTTTCCCAATCCTGATCGCCGCCGGCGCTGGCCAATGCCTTGGCAGGCGCCTTGGCGGACGCCTTGGCCGACTCGGCGGCGGACAGTGCTGCCGCCGGTGCGGCGGACGCCTTCGCTGCCACAGGCGCCTTACGCGCCGCCATCGGCCGGGTCGGCGCTGCTGCGCGCTTCGGTTTCGGCGCCGCGCTAACCGGCGCTGTATGACCGCCGTCTTCGAGCTGGAACACCGCGACCGCAGTGCGCAGCTTGCCGGCCTGATCTTCGAGCGATTGCGCTGCCGCCGCCGCTTCTTCGACCAGCGCCGCATTCTGCTGCGTGACCTCGTCCATCTGCGTGACGGCGCGCGCCACCTGGTCGATGCCGCTGCTCTGCTCTTCCGAGGCCGCTGCGATTTCGCCCATGATGTCGGTTACGCGTTGCACCGCGCCGATGATTTCGGTCATCGTGCGGCCAGCCTCGTCGACGAGCGCCGAGCCGGACTGCACGCGCTCGACCGAGGTGTCGATCAGTTCCTTGATTTCCTTGGCCGCCGCCGACGAACGCTGCGCGAGACTGCGCACTTCGCCTGCCACGACCGCGAAGCCGCGCCCTTCTTCGCCGGCCCGCGCCGCTTCCACAGCCGCATTCAGGGCCAGGATGTTGGTCTGGAACGCAATCCCTTCGATGATCGAAATGATGTCGGCGATCTTCGCCGAACTCTGGTTGATGTCGCCCATCGTGCCGACCACCTGGCCGACCACCGCGCTGCCCTTGTTCGCGATCTCCGACGCGTTGGCCGCCAGCGAGCTCGCCTGGCGGGCGTTGTCGGCGTTCTGCTTGACCGTGCCGGTCAGCTCATCCATGCTCGACGCGGTTTCCTGCAGCGCCGACGCCTGCTCTTCGGTACGCGAAGACAGGTCGATATTGCCGGCGGCGATCTGACGGGTCGCGGTCGCGATCGATTCGCTGCCGCTACGCACCGTACGCACCGTTTCGGTGAGGCTGTGCTTCATCTTGGCGATACCTTCGAGCAACTGCCCCATTTCGTCGCGCGAAGCGATCACGACCGGGCGGCGCAAATCGCCCGCAGCGATCGCATCGAAATGACCGAGCGCTTCGCCGAGCGGCCGCGCAATCGCGCGGCTGAGCGTCAGATAGGACAGCACGGCAGCGATCACCCCGACCAGCAGCGCGCCGATGCTGACCATGCGGAACACCTCGAAGCTGCTTTGCGCGGAGTCGAAACCGCTATTGGCCCGCGTGAACTGGTATTTGCTCAGCGCTGCGTCAGCTTCCGCCAGATCGTTGTACGCAACCTGCAAACGCTTGGCGCTATCGGCGATTTTCGTCTGGTCGTTCGCCGCAATGACGGCGGCGAACGCATCCAGTTGCTGGTGCAGGGCGTCGCGCTTACCAATCACCACCTGTGCGAGGCGATCCTCTTCCGCTTCGCGCGGCAGGTCCATGTACCCTTTCCACCACTTGTCGGACAGGGTGCGCATGGCGTGCGCACGCTCGATCGTCGCTGCGGCGTCCGGCGTGCCCAGCTGGAACGCGGCACGATCGAGTGCCAGGCGCTCGCGCGCCGCGTAGAGTTCGGCGTTGGCGATGTCGACCGCGCTCGGCATTTCGTTAGTGAAGGTGCTCCGATATGCGTCGTTCGAGCGGCTCATGCCGAACAAACCGAAAACGCCGATGGCAACCAGCAACGCGGCGAGAAAAGCCATCGTGACGCCAATTCGCGCCTTGATCGTGATCCCTTTGTTCAACATGCTCTTCCTGTACTTAACCAAATGAGAGGCTGCAAGCGCAGCGCGGGGTAGCGTGTAGCGTCTCGGTACGCGGCGCTTTTTTTGATACAGCGGTCTAATTCGTTTACGGCACTCGATTGCCGTACTTGAAGCTTTTATATGGTATGAAGAAAGCTCTTGTAAGCAGATGGAAGAAATTACAAAAGGCTGTCGAGCGCAGCTGCATGGAGATCGCGCTCGCTGGAAGGGTGCGGAATGCAGTTGAGAATGCGGGACGGGAGCTTAGCGTTGTGGTGACGCGCGCGTCCTCTGCTTCACCAACTCAAGCGGCAACGCGGCGGCTTTGCAGCAGAGGATTCTTTTAACTATCGCGCCGCCGGCCGTCGAAACCGGATCGAACGCAGCGCTTTTCGGCGCTCGCGGAGAGCGCCACGCCTTCGTCAGGCCGACGCGTCCAGTTCGGCGCGGGTGGGAATCGAAGGCTGCGCGCCGGCGCGCGTCACCGAAAGCGCCGCGGCGCGCTGCGCGAAACGGATCGCCGCATCGACGCTCGCGCCCCGCGCGAGTTGCGCCGCGAATCCGCCGATGAAGGTGTCGCCCGCCGCGGTAGTGTCGACGGCATCGACGCGCGGCGCCTCGTAAAGCGTGGCCTCCATGCCGTCGAGCGTCGCGTGCACGCCGCGCGGACCGAGCGTCACCAGCACATTGCGCGCGCCGGCCTGGCGCAGCACGGCGCCTGCCTGAGCCGCGTCGGCGGGCGTGGCGACCGGCATACCGGTCAGCGTCGCGGCTTCGAGTTCGTTCGGAATCAGATAATCGATCAGCGGCAGCCAGTCGGCCGGTAAGGGGCCGGTCGCGGGCGCCGGATTCAGGATCACCGTTTTGCCCAGGCGCCGCGCCGCGGCAAGCGCTGCGCGCACTGCATCGGGCGGCGTTTCGAGCTGGCAGATCACGACGTCGGCAGCGGCCAGCACCGCTTCATAACGCGCGATCGTCGCGGGTGTGACTTCGCCGTTGCTGCCCGCGACGATCACGATCGCGTTCTGGCTGGCGTCATCGACGACGATCAGCGCGACGCCGGTGGCCTGCGCCCCGGTTTCGACGGCCGCACAGTCGATGCCCTCCGTTTCGAGTCCGGCGCGCAATTGCGCGCCGTTCGCGTCGGCGCCGACACAACCGAGCATCGACACCTGCGCGCCGAGGCGCGCGGCCGCCACCGCCTGGTTGCCGCCCTTGCCGCCCGCCACCTGCGCAAAGGTGCGGCCGGCAAGCGTCTCGCCGGGATGCGGCAGACGCGGTGCGCGCGCGACGAGGTCCATGTTCAGACTGCCGACCACCGCCACGCGTCCGCGCGTTTTATTATTTGCCACTACCTTCTCCTCAAGTTTGCTCAAGCTGCCAGATTGCGCTTGGCCGCCCCGGCCCACGTCGCGGTCGATTCACGCACGATCAGCCGCGGCGACACGACCCGCCGGCGGCCTGGCGCGCGCGGATTGCCTGCCGAGGTTCCGGCAATGCGTTCGATCAGCGTCTGCGCGGCCATATCGCCGAGCGCGCGCACCGACTGCCCGACCGTCGACAGTGCCGGATAGGTGAAGCGCCCCAGTTCGATATCGTCGAAGCCGATGATCGAGCAATCGCGCGGCACGCTGATATTGCGCTCCGCCGCGGCGCGCAACGCGCCGATGCCCATCATGTCGTTGCAGGCAAAAATCGCCGACGGTTTCACGGTGTCGAACAGTTGACCGGCCGCGCGATGACCGCCCGTGCCCGAGAAATCGCTTTCGACAATCGCATCGGGCGGAATCTCGATGCCGCGCTCGGTCATCGCGCGGATGAAACCGTGCACCCGCATGGCGCTCACCGCCGTCTTGACCGGCCCGGTAATGCAGCCGATCCGCACATGCCCCAGTTCGAGCAGATGGCGGGTGGCGAGATACGCGCCCTTCTCGTGGTCGATCTGCACCAGATCCGCGTTCAGTCCTTCGATGTTGCGGTCCACCACCACCAGCGGCTCGCGCGCGTCGGCGAGCGTTTGCGCGAGCACCGCGTCGTCGCCGGCGGAAGCGACGATGAGCCCGTCGATACGCTTTTCCTGCAGCACACGCAGGTAGTTACGCTGCTTGGCCGGATCGTCGTCGGAATTGCAGAAGAACAGGCAGTAGCCATTGCGCGAGCAACCGTCTTCAATGCCGCGCGCCAGTTCCGCGAAATACGGATTCGTGCTGTTCGGCACCACCAGACCGATCGTGGCCGTCGCCCGCGCCTTGAGCGAGCGGGCCACCGCCGACGGTACATAGTGAAGCTGACGAATCGCGTGTTCGACCTTCGCCCGCACGTCGGCCGACACCGGCCGCGAGTTGTTCACCACGTGCGAAACCGTCGTGAACGACACACCCGCCACAGCCGCCACATCCTTGATCGTCGCCATAACCTGTTGCTCTCCTGCCTGTTGTTCCCGCCGGCCGCGCCACCTGACGACCCACCGGACGTTTTCATCGATGACAGACCAAAACCCTTGAACCTGATGCCTGCTGCTACGGCTAACCGTTACTGTCGTGCCGCTTTGCCGTGCGCCGATCAGGCGCGCTTGCGACGGCTGCGGTACGTATCCAGCACCACCGCCACGACAATGACCGCACCGGTGATCATCCGCTTGGTCGGCTCGTTCGCGCCGATCTGCGCGAGGCCGGCTGCCAGCACCGAAATGATCAACACGCCGAAAAAAGTGCTAATGACCGAGCCGCGCCCGCCCATCAGGCTGGTGCCGCCGATCACGACCGCCGCGATCACCTGCAGCTCCATGCCGACGCCCGCGTTCGGGTCGGCCGCTTCCAGACGCGAAATCTGGAATAGCGCGGCCAATCCCGCGAGTGCGCCCATCAACGCGAACACGATGATCTTGTACGGCCGCGGGTTGACGCCCGCGAGCCGCACCGCTTCCTCGTTGGTGCCGATGCCGACCAGATAGCGGCCGAAAACCGTGCGCGTGAGCACCAGTTGCGCCACGACCATGACCGCCACCGCGATCAGGAACGCCGGCGAGATGCCGAGTGCGATCGGGTTCGACAGAAAATCGAAGGCGTCGCCGATATAGGCGGTGCGCGAATTCGTCATCTGATACGCGAGGCCCCGCGCCGCTTCGAGCACGCCGAGCGAGACGATGAACGACGGAATCCGCCAGCCCACCGTCACCGAACCGGTCAGGGTGCCGGTCAGCGCCGCCGCGGCGACCCCGAGCAACGCGGACGGCAACGGCCCCCAGCCCCACTTCAAGGCCGCCACGCTGACTACCGACGCCCCCAGCGCCAGCACCGAACCCACCGACAGATCGATGCCGGCGATGATCAGCACGAAGGTCATGCCGACCGACATCACCACCAGGTCAGGAATCTGATTGGCGATCGTGCTGAACGTGTCGTACGTCAAAAAGTGCGAACTCAGCAGCGAGAACAGCACAATCATCGCCAGCAACGCGCCGGCGAGACCCAGGTAGTTCGAAAAGCCGAGCCGCGTGCCGGCCGGCTTGCCACTGGCGAGCGGCGCGGACGGGTCGGCCGGCGGCGTCACCTGCGCGCCCGGCTTGCCGCCCGATGCTTCCCGCATCGATTGATTGGTCATGACAGACTCCCTGCTTCGTTGGTATCGGGGGCATGCAGCAACGCTTCGCGGCTGCGGTAGCCGGCGAAAGCCGCGGCCAGCAACGCATCCTGCGACCAGTCGTCGCGTTCGAACACACCCGTCATGCTTCCCGCGGACATCACGCCGATCCGGTCGCAGATCAGCATCAGTTCACGCAGGTCGCTCGACACCACGACGAGCGCGCGGCCTTCGCGAGCCAGCGCACCCATCAAGCCATAGATATCGAACTTCGCGCCGACGTCGATGCCGCGCGTAGGTTCGTCGAATAGCAGCACGCGGCAGTCGCGCGCCAGCCAGCGGCCGATCACGACCTTCTGCTGGTTGCCGCCCGACAGCTCGCCGACAATCTGCCCGGGCCCCGAGCTGCGGATCCGCATCGCGTCGATCTGCTTTTGCGCCAGCGCGTTCTCGCGCTTCGCATCGACGATGCCGTGCCGCGCCACGCTGCCGATATTGCCGAGCGACACATTGGCGGTAATCGGTTGCGGCAGCAACAGGCCCTCGCCTTTGCGGTCTTCAGTGATCAGCGCGATGCCGGCACGCACCGCGTCCGACGGCGAGCCGATCTGTACCGGCATAGGCGTTTCGCCCGGCTTCCGCGCCAGCGACACCGTGCCGCCGTCCTTCTGATCGGCGCCGTAAATCAGCCGCATCAGCTCGGTGCGGCCCGCGCCAATCAGTCCGCTGACGCCGAAAATCTCGCCCGCGCGCACGTCGAACGACACGTCGCGCACCACCTTGCCGCGCGTCAGCCGGTCCACCTTCAGCAAGGGCGCGCCGATCTTGCGCACGCCCAGATCGATCCGCTCGCCCAGTTCGCGGCCCACCATCCACGTGACGATCTGGTCGCTGCTCAGGTTGGCCATCGCGTCGACATGCACCAGCTTGCCGTCGCGCAGCACCGCGATCTGCTCAGCCACGCGCGCCAGTTCTTCGAGACGATGCGAGATATAGACCAGCGCGACGCCACGGGATTTCAGCCGTTCGATCTGCTCGAACAGCAGGTCGACCTCGCGCGCGGTCAGCATCGCGGTCGGCTCGTCGAGGATCAGCACGCGGCAGTCGTCGATCAGATTGCGCGCGATCTCGACCATCTGCTGATGCCCGATGCCGAGTTCGCCCACCAGCGTATCCGGATCGATCGCGTCGAGTCCGACCTGCGCCATCGCATGGCGGGCGTCCTCGCGCAGCTTGCGGCGGTCGATCCAGCCGAAGCGGAACGCGCCGGCCTGCGGCAAGCGGTTCAGAAACAGGTTTTCCGCGACCGACAGCGTCGGCAGCAGATTCAGCTCCTGCATGACCATCCGCACGCCGAGCGCTTCGGCTTCGGTGCGGCTGGCCGGAGCATACGGCGCACCGCCAAGGCGCATCGTGCCGGTGGTCGGGTCGACGAGCCCACCGATAATTTTGGACAGCGTACTCTTGCCGGCGCCGTTCTCGCCGGTCAGCGCCAATACCTCACCGGCGCGCAGCGACAACGAAACGTCGGCGAGCACCGGTTCGGCATAGGTCTTACCGATGCCGCTGACGGACAGTACGGCGGACAAGGCGTCGTGGTCGGTTGAATCCATTGCAATCCTGGTTCCGGGGCGCTCGAAGAGGCTTCACGCGATTCGCTCGAATGAAGCAACCTGCCGACCGCCACGTGTCATGCCGGCCCAATGCGCTGAATGCGCAGGCGCTTCCGGCCACGCACCCTCCCGCCGCGCAGCCGCCGTCATGACGCTTACCTCTGGCTTTAACGGCGGCGCAGCAGGTTTCTTGAGCGCTTATTGAATTGACATGGATTCGCATGATTCACCGCGCATATAACGTACAGCGGCGTATGCGCGAATCCGCGAATCCATGTACCCGGGCTTACCGCCCGAGGCTTACTTCGTCACCAGATCAACCGGTGTTTCCACCACGCCGGACAATTGCGACTGCTTCTTGTGCTCATTGAGCGCCTTCAGCGCGGTATCGATACCGAACACGGCCTGCTTGGCGGCGTACTGGTCGGCGGTGGCGAGCACGCGGCCGTCCTTCAGCATCGGCTTGATCGCGCCGATGTTGTCGTAGCCGACCACCATCACCTTGCCCTGCTTGCCCGCCGCGCGCACGGCCGAAACCGCGCCGATCGCCATGTTGTCGTTGCCGGCGAGCAGCGCCTTCAGGTTCGGATATTCATTGAGCATGGCCGACGCCACCGCGTTGCCCTTGTCGATTTCCCACTCGCCCGATTGCACCGAGTCGACTTTCGCGCCGACGGTCTGCATCGCGTCCTTGAAGCCCGCGGTGCGCTGCTGCGCGTTGGTGGTGGTCGACACGCCTTCGAGAATCCCGACCTCTTCGCCCGACTTCAGCTTCCTGGCCAGATAATCGCCGACCTTCTGCGCGCCCTTGCGGTTATCCGGGCCGACGAACGGCACGTTCAGGTCTTTCGACTTGAGCACGTCCGGGTCGAGCCGGTTGTCGATGTTCACGACGATGATGCCCGCATCGACCGCTTTCTTGACGACCGGCACCAGCGCCTTCGAATCAGCCGGGGCCAGCACGATCGCATCGACCTTCGAGACGATCATCTGTTCGACGATGCGGATCTGGTTCGCGGTATCGGTCTCGTCCTTGATGCCGTTGGTGATCAGATCGAACTGCCCAGGATTGTGTTTCTGGTAGTCCTTCGCGCCGGTCTCCATGGTCAGGAAAAACTCGTTCGCGAGCGACTTCATCACCAGCGCGACCTTCGGCTTGTGAGCGGGCGCGGTTTGCGCGTACGCAGTGGAAAACGGCAAGGCGGCGGTGGCGGTGACGAGGACAGCGGCCGCCAGCAAGCGGCGGCGAATGCGATGGCTCATGCATATCTCCAAAGTTGTCAGGGCTCGCGAACGAGCCGTATTTTTAGTTGCGCGCAAACGTTTGCGAGGCCTATTCTCAGCGCAGTCTGTTCGGAATGTCAACGATTCGCAGTGTTGCAGTGCACCGGCGCGCAGACTGTGCGTCCGTGCGGTGAGGTCGATCGATTCGTGCCGGCGTGCTGGGTAAGCGCACCGATAGGCAGCGTTTTGGCAAGGGTCCCTCGCTCGGTCCGTGCGTAGCAGATGGTTGCCGCCGGTTGCTAGGCTTGCGCCCGGCGGGCCGCTTATGCTGGACTTTTATTGCGCACGATGCAAGCCCGGACAACGCGGGGCGATCGAAGCGGGGGCGCGACGCTCAGGGCGAATGGGGGTGAATCAAGGTGGCTCATGGTGGTTCAGCGGCGACCGGCCTTATAGCCAGCCTGCTTTGCGGAAGCGCCAGTACAGCACCAGGTCGACCGTCAGCATGACGGCCAGACAGACCGGATAGCCGTACTGGTAGTGCAACTCGGGGATGCTCTGAAAGTTCATCCCGTAGATGCCCGCGATCATGGTGGGCACCGCGAACAGCGCGGCGAACGAGCCGAGACGCTTGGTCACCTCGCTCTCGGCGAGCGAGATCATCCCCAGATTGACCTGTACCGCGGTGACGACCATTTCACGCCTGCCCTCGATGGTTCTGACGATCCGCTCGAGGTGATCGTAGACGTCGCGAAAGTAAGCCTGCATGCCGTCGCAGATGCTCGGAATGCGGCCGCCCGTCAGCTTGCTGATCGCTTCCTGCAAGGGCGTGATGTGATGCTGGAGGATCACGAGGCGCCGCTTGAGCGAGTACAGATCCTCGATGATCGCGCGCGAAGCCGCCGAATTGTTGCGCTCGAAGATGCGGTCTTCGAGCGCCTCGATCTCGGTGTTCATTGCCTCGATGACCGGGAAATAGCGATCGACGACGTCATCGGCCAGCGCGTACAGCACGAACGCCGACCCTTGTTTGAGCAAATTCGGCTCACGTTCGCAGCGGGCACGCACATTCTGAAAGCCGACGCGGGTGCCGCGCCGCACCGACAGCACATAGTTGCGCCCGACGAACACGTCGACTTCGCCGATCAGCAGTTCGCCTTCTTCGTCCATCTCGACGGTGTGCAGCACGGCGAATAGCGATTCGCCGTATTCCTCGATTTTCGGGCGCTGATGGCCGTTTTGCGCGTCCTCGATCGCGAGCTCGTGCAGGCCGAACTCGTGTTTCATCACGGCCAGCTCGCCAGGGCCCGGGTCTTTCAGCGCGACCCAGACGAAGCACTCGGGTCGCGCTACGTAGTCGCTGATGTTGTCGATCTCGATGTCAGCCAGCTTCCGGCCGTCCTGATAGGCGGCGCAATTGATCAGCATGTTGGATTACCTTGAAAACGGAAACAGACCGGTCGCCGTCGCGGTGTGCGTCAGCGCGGCGTCAGGTCTGCACGAGCGAATACGCGCTAGCCGCCATGTTAAGTGCTCTGAGTGAACGCTGTGTATCGAATTGTTAAACCTGGAAGCGGCGCGGCGTGGTGCGTGCCTGGTGTGGCGTGGCGTGTTACAGGGCGACGCGGCGCAAGGCGATGCGGTGATCCTGGCCGAACGTAACCGAAGCGCGGTTCGTGTAGCGTGTATCCGCCGTCACCGTGAATTGCAACTCGACAACCGGATCGAACTGCGTGGACACGCCGATGCGATGTACGCCCGGGTTCAGGTAGAAGACCACATGCTCGCCGTTCATCAGATCGGTGACCTGCTCGCCGTCGATATACACCAATGCATCGCGAAACCGGACGATGACGTCGCGCGAACGCTCACGGCGCACGTCTACGGCAACCAGTCCGGCCGCGGGCTGCGTATAGCCTGGCTTGACGATGCGCGCTGACGGCACTTCCTTGAACGGGACAGGCTCGGCGGGCGTCGAGGCGCAACCGGCCAGCGACGCGATGACGTATGTGAGCAGCATGGCTTTCCAGCGGAAGTGCGGGCGCGTCGGCATGCTGGGTCTCCCTGTTGTTGGTTGTCGTGTTACGTCTCGCTCCTGACGCATTGCGCGATGCCTGATGCAGGTTGTGCCGCCACACGTGAATCGACCAGATCGTTCACTGCAAAGGATGATAGCAATGCGCGACCGCTCTACCATCCGGGCCGAACGGCGAAACTCGACGCGCGCGCTTGCGCGGCGCGGCGTCTTTCTTCATGATCGCTGCAAAGGACTGCTGTGTGGGCGCTGCCGACTGCGGATTTACCCTCGGGCCCACCGCGTGCTACCTTTGTTTGCCAGCATGTTTGCTTCGCTGTACCGGCTCCGCGTAACGCCTCGCTGTGCGCCACGCCGGACATACGATCAAGGAGACCGCAATGTGGTATTTCAGCTGGATTCTCGGCATCGGCGTGGCCTTGGGCTTCGGCATCATCAATGTGATGTGGCTCGAAGCCAACGACACATTCGCGCGTGAGCCGTTGCGCACCGACCCGCACGGCAGCCCGCCAGACACCCCCGCGGACACGCCTTCGTGACCCATCTGGTTTTCTTCTGCGGTCACGCAGGCACCGGCAAGACCACGTTGGCAAAGAAACTGATCGGCCCGCTGATGAGCGCGAGCGCCTCGCCCTTCTGCCTGCTCGATAAGGATACGCTGTACGGCAGCTACAGCGCGACCGCCATGGCCATGCTGACCGGCGATCCGAACGACCGCGACAGTCCGCTTTTTCTGCAGCACCTGCGCGACGCGGAGTATCGCGGCCTGCTCGATACCGCTCGCGACAATCTCGAACTCGGTGTGAGCGTGCTGGTGGTCGGGCCGCTCTCGCGTGAAGTTCGCGAGCGGCGCCTGTTCGATCGCGCGTGGCTGGGTGTCGGCGCGGATGTGGCGCTACGGGTCGTGTGGGTCTATACGTCGGAAGAGCTGGCGCATCAGCGTATCGTCGACCGCGGCAATCCGAACGACGCATACAAACTCGCGCATTGGAACGAGTATCGGCAACGCCGCTTCGTGCCGAGCGGCGACATCTGCGAAGACCTGTTGATGTTCGACAATACCGCGCCAACTAACGCGGACTACGAAGCGTTGCTCAAGCGGATCGTAGGCGAACCGCAGGCGTGGGGGACGATGCTGCCACCCGTGCCGGCGTAGCATCGCCATCCGAAACAAAGACGCCCCGCCTGGCGGGGCGTTCGGTTGGTCCTCTGCGGGGCCTTCTTCCTTGCTCGCGGCAGACATGACCGCGTTGCCGCACGGCCCCCGGTTGTGAGCCTGACGGCGATAGTGACGGCTTATACCGTCGCCATCGCATCCAGCGACTGCCCTTCGTACAACTGGCCGAAGCGGTTCGCGAGAAAGTCGCGCAGCGACACCTGCTCCTGGCGCACGAAACCGCTTTGCGGCAGCTTCTTCTCGCGGAACAGATCGAGCACCGCGCACATCGCGCCGGCCGTGGTGATCTGGATCGCGCTCATCGCCACGCCGCACACCGTCTTTGCGAAGATCTTGCGGGTGAACACCTCCTGCACCAGTTGACCGTCGCGCATGCCGCTCACCGTGATGAACACCAGCACGACGTCCTGGGCGGTCGAAGGCACCGAACGGCGCATGATGGTCTTGAGCGTGTCGCGGTCGCTGGACAGGCGCAGATCTTCGAGCAGGAACTGCATCAGGTTGCGGTGGCCCGGGTAGCGCACCGACTTGTAGTCGAGCGATTCGACCCGGCCCGACAGCGTTTCGCACAGCGTGCCAAGGCCGCCTGACGTGTTGAAGGCTTCGTATTCGGTGCCGTCGAGCGAGAAATGTTCGAGGCCTTCGAGCGGCTGCACCCACTGCGTGCGGCTGTCGCGAATCGCTTCGCATGGCTGGCAATACTCGTTGATCAGACCGTCGACGCTCCACGTCAGGTTGTACTTCAGCGCATTGGTCGGAAACTCCGGCAACGCGCCGACGCGCATCTTGACGTCGCGGATTTCCGTGAAGCGGTTCGCCAGTTCGTACGCGGCGATGCCGATGAAGCCCGGCGCCAGACCGCACTGCGGCATGAAGGCGTGATCGGCGTCGTCGGCGATCGCGCGGATCGCGTGGGTGGCGCGCACGTCTTCGGTCAGATCGAAGTAATGGACGCCCGCGCCCTTGGCCGCCGACGCGACATTCACCGCGAGGTAATACGGCAGCGCGTTGACGAGCGCATCGAAACCCTGCACGGCGGCGCGCAGCGCGGCGGCATCGGCGGAATCGACGCGGCGGGTCGGGATGCCCTGGGCGGCGAGCTTGTCGAGCGCGTGCTGATCGCGGTCGAACGCGACGACGTCGTAGTCGCCGGTCTCACGCAACATGTGGGCGATGGTGTGACCGATCAAGCCTGCGCCAACGATGGCTACTTTCATGCGCTTCTCCTTGTTTTCTGTGTGCTGTCTCGAGCTTGGGAAGTGCGCGGAGCTTAGGCGCCGCGCGCTGCGGGCTGAACCCTTGAGACACAGTTTAGGGAGAAGCAAAAACAGTTCATACACGCAAAATGCTGCGCTATGACCATAAGTTTCGACGTTATGACGAAATAGTCAGTCGATATGTCGAAAACGTATTAAAACGGCGTAAAAAGCGGGTCCCACGGTCACACCATTCCCCGATCGATCTTGCGCGCCAGGATGATCGAGGTCGTGGTCCGTTCCACCCCTTCCAGTTCGCCGATCTGGTCGAGCAGATCGTTGAGCCGGTCGGGCGAATCGGCGCGCAGCCACGCGACGTAGTCGAACTCGCCGCTCACCGCGCACAGCAGTTGCACCTCGGGCATCTTGCCGAGGCGCTTCTGCACCGCCGGCCCGTACTTCGGCGCGATGATGATGCCGACGTACGCATAGATGCTCGAGTCGAGCACGTCCTGGCCGAGCCGCACGCTATAGCCCGCGATCACGTTGCTGCGTTCGAGCCGCGCGATGCGCGCAATCACGGTGGTGCGCGCCACGTCCAGCTGGCGCGCGAGATTGGCGACGCTCTCGCGGGCGTTGGCTTGCAGCAGCGCAACGAGGTTGCGGTCGAGGTCGTCGAGTTGGTCGAGGCGCGGAGGTCTCATCGAGGGCGGAAGAAGTTGGTCAGCGATGGAGCGGATTATCGCGCGTCTTCAGCATCGAGCGGCGAGCAAGGGAACAACGAACCGCGCGCTCATGCACCGAACCTCATACATCGAACCTCAGACGCCGAACCGCTCGATCACGAAATCGATGAAGGTGGTGAGCTTGGGCGTCGCGCGGCGATCACGCGGGTAGATCAGATGAACGGGCGCGCCATCGGGCAGATAGTCCTCGAGCACGGACACCAGTTCGCCGCTGGCAATCTCCTTGGCGAGTAGCGCTTCGGGCTGCAACACCAGCCCGAAGCCGCGCAACGCGGCGACTTTCAGTGCCTGGCCATTATTGGCCCGAAACCGACCGGCGCGCAGCTGGTTTTCGTCGGCGCTCTCGCCGCCGAGGCGCCACAAGCCTTCGCGGCCCCAATGCAGAAAGCCCAGGCATTCGTGCTGCGCCAGATCGGCCGGTGTGCGCGGCGTGCCGGCGCGCTGCAAATACGCCGGCGACGCGCACGCACGCATCCGGTACGGCTTCAACGGCCGCGCGACAAAACTCGAATCCGGCAAATGACCGATTCGCACTGACGCGTCGAAACCCTCTTCCACCAGATCGATCACGCGATTCGACAGATCCAGTTCGAGGGTGACGTCCGGCCACGCGGTCAGATAATCGGTCATTGCCGGCGCGAACACTTCGACGCCGTAGGTCAGCGGCACCGTCACCTTGAGGACACCGCGCGGCGCGGCCGCCATCGCCTCGGCAAGCGACTCAGCCTCCTTCACGTCGGCCAGAATCCGCTTGCACTGCTCGTAATACTGGCGGCCGATCTCCGTCAAACTTTGACGACGCGTGGTGCGCGTGAGCAGCCGCGTCGCGAGCCGGGTTTCGAGCGAGCGGATGTGTTTACCCACCATTGCCGACGAAATATCGAAACGCTCGGCTGCTGCCGTCAGACTGCCCGCCTCTACCACGGCGACGAAGATTTCCATGCTGACGAATTTATCCACCGGCTATTTCCTGTTCGTTTCGGTTGTAAGCGTTTGTCGCACTGCAGCCGCATTGTAGGGATATCGTGATACTAATAGCGTCGACGGCGAAGCGGGCAGCCGGCCGCCTTGCGTCGCCCCGAGGGCAGACGCGTGGTGTGCCGCTCGCCATGCGCGCCTTGTCCCAATTCGAACAGACATCAGGAGTTTCGATGAAAAAAGCACTGGTTATGCTGGCCTCCGCACTCGCCATGAGCGGTGCATTCGCACAAACGTCCGCGCCGGCATCGGCACCGGTGAGCGCGGCCGCTTCGGCACCCGCCGCCAAAGCTGGTCACGAGCGCAATGTCGAAGACCGCATCACCTACCTGCACACGCAGTTGAAGATCACCCCGGCACAGGAATCGCAATGGAACGCGTTTGCCGATGTCATGCGCAACAACGGCCAGGCGATGGGACAGTTGTTTCAACAGCGCAAGGCTGCGACGAATCTGTCGGCGCTGGACGATATGAAGCAGTACGCGACTATCGCGCAAGCTCATGCGGATGGCATGAAGAAACTGGTCGACGCGTTTGATCCGCTGTATAGCAGTTTTTCTCCGGAACAGAAGAAGCTTGCTGATGCGACTTTTCATCAGCCTGGCGGCGAGCATCGGCGCCATGGTAAGGGGGCCGGGAAGCAGGCTCCGGCTGATGATGCGGCTGTGAAGCCATAAGGTTGGGGTTTTGCGCGTAGCGCGGTAGTCGGTTTTTTTGCCTATGCGGCGCTATGGTGGTGTGCCTGGGGCGGTGGGCTTTTGCTTGCTCTTTTTTGCCTTGAGCGGCGGCATTCTTCTGTGTGCCTACGGTGTTGGGTTTTTCTTTTGTTTTTGGTTTATTAGCGTTCCCCCTGTGCGGGGGAGCACCTACTTTTCTTGCAGCCGCAAAGAAAAGTAGGCAAAAGAAAGCGGCTCAAACCGCTAGCTTTGAAGCGGGTCCCCTGGCTTGGAGGAGGCAGTGGAGCATCTGGAATCTGTGCCCTCGCACATTTAGCCCTGGTGACAAGGCAGTCATACTTCCGGCGGCGCTGCGCGCGCCGACGCGGTACTTCATCAAACCGCCCGCCATTTTTGGCACGCTACGCTACTTCATCGAACCGTCAGCCTCTTTAGCGTGCTGGCCGCACTCCCAAAACCGTAATCCATTCGGCGCCTCGCCGAGGTGAAACCGATGACCCCACCAAACCAAAAACGAAGCCACTGGTTTGCCCGGCGGACCGTTCAGGTAAGCACGCAGTGCGAGGCGGGAAGGATGACTGCCTTGTCACCAGCGCGGAGTGCGCGGGAACACCGATTCCAGATGCTCCACTACCTCCTCCAAGCCAGGGGACCCGCTTAAGCGCTAGCGGTGTGAGCCGCTTTCTTTTGCCTACTTTTCTTTGCGGCAGGCAAAGAAAAGTAGGTGCCCCCCGCACAGGGGGAACGCTAATAAACCAATATCAAAGCAAGGAAAGGCCAACGCCGCAGGCATAACAACCATAGCGCCGCGTAGGCAAAAAAACATCAATCTCCGAATCCATCTGGCATGATGCACATACCCAAACCACCTGCCCTTAAGCACGTGACCCTGGCGCCGCCTTCCCGTCACCAGAACCAGAACCCACACCAACCCGCTTCATGACCGAACTCAAAAACCTCGACCTGCGCTCCGACGCAACCGCCCACCGCGTTGTCAAAAACGAAACTGTCGGCGTCGAATTCGCCGCCGCCGAAGGCGAACTGATGAGCCTGGAAGGCCCGAACCGTTATGCCCGCGGCGATGCGCTGATCACCGGTTCGACCGGCGATCGCTGGGTAGTATCGCGGGAGCGCTTCGATGCCAAATACCTGCCGGCGGATGCCGCCCTCACGCACGGCGAACCGGGCGCCTATCGCAACCGTCCGGCAATCGTGCTGGCCAAGCAAATGAATGAAGCGTTCTCGCTCGCCCGCTCGGCAGATGGCGGCGACGTGCTGCACGGCGCAGCCGGCGACTGGATCATGCAATACGCCCCCGGCGACTACGGCGTCGTGCAGGCCGCGCGCTTCGCGAAAGTCTATCGCCGCGCGGACTGACACCCGCGCTGCCCCCGCGCTGCCCCTTGTGGGCGTCGATCGATACCCCCCGCCGCCGGGAACCCCGAAAACTCTTCGACCCGCACACACATTCACGCTCGAACCAGCGGCGTTACGCCACCCCGTCAAGCAAACTCATCACCCAGATCCACGGTGACATCGCGCGGCACCGTCTCGCCGTTCGCGTACTGCTCCTCGAGCGAGCCAATGCTCGCTTCGACATATGCCCGCAGCACCGCGAAACTCCGGCCGCGCAGCCGCGCCGGCAACGCGCAATAGCGCGCCCACGCGGCCGGCGCGATTACCACGTTCATCACGATCCGGCGCGCAGCCGCACCGAATCGCATGGCCACCCAGTGAATCGCCAGCGTCGGCGTGCCTTCGTCGGCAGGCCGTTGCACGAACTGGGTTTGTTCGGGGAACAGATCGCTGATGACACGCGCCAGTTCCTCGAACTCGGGATTCGCGCAGTCGTATTGGTAAGCTTCCATGAGGGGCCGAAAGTGAGAAATTCGTCGATGATGTGTGCATTAATCCGCGCTGCGACGCGATCAGGCGGCCAGCGCCGGTCGCCGGAACACCCTGACCAGCACGCCCGCGACAACCAGCGCCCCTAGCGCATACGCTCCGTCCACCGCGGCGAGCGGCACGAGGTTCGCCTGGAACAGCGCGGCCGGCACGTCGACCAGCGCGTGCAGAACGATCGCCAGCGGCAGAATACCTCGCCAGCCCGCCCGCAGGCCACGCCACATCAAGACCGAAAGACCGATCTGGAACACCAGCGCGGCCACCCGTTCAAGCGCGAAAATGCCGGCCGTCTGCGACGTCAGGCTGGCGAGAATCAGATGGATGCGCATCAGCGATTCGGCCGGCAGGTTGCTCAGGTAGCCGTCGAGCTGGCCGCGGTTTTCGAAGACCGCGAACAGAATCCACTGCACCTGCACCAGCACGCCGACCAGCCACACTTCGGCGCCGCCGTGGCCGAGGCCGTAGGTGAGCGCGGCGCCGTCGCCCGCAAGCGCAGTAGCGGACGCAGGTTTCGCCGCCGCGCGCCTGAGCATCAGGCGCATACCGATGAAACGCCCCACTTCCTCGCAGATACCCGCGGCCAGCGCGCCGTACACGACGAACGCCAGCGGATTCGACAGCAAGGTGGCGCTCGCCTCGTTCCGATGCAGCAGGTAGTCGTTCAGCGCGCGCTCGATCACCATTGCGAACAGCGCGAACACAGCAATGCCGACAATGGCGTCACGCGGGTTGAGCGCGAGCGGCCGGCGCAGACGGCGATACACAATGAACGGTAAGGCGGCGACGAACAGCGTCGCGAGAGCGACGCTCGACAGGGTAAGCGGTGCAACAACCATGAGTTTCCTTGCGGTGACCGGCGCGCACCCGCTGCGCGCCGCAGCCCGCATGATCGCAGATCAGCGCGAAGTTGACGCGCGGACGATCAATTCGCCTGGCAGCAGGCAATCGCGAGCCGTTGTCTGGACACCCTCGATGCGCTCGTGCAGAAACTCGACCGCGCGGTAGCCGATCTCGTAGGTCGGCTGGCGGATCGTCGTGATGCCGGTCAATTCGGCCCACTCCGGGTCGTCGATCGACATCAGCGCGACGCGCGCTTGCCAATCCGCGCCGTAACGCGCTTTCAGGTGCAGCGCAAGGCACAGCGCGACCGGCGCGTTGGCCGCGAACAAGGCGACGCGGCCGGGCTTGCGCGCACGGCCGCCACTGCTCGCCGCGGCCTCGAGTGCGCGATCCAGCTCGGCGAGGCCGCGCTCGACCGCTGCGGTGTCCGCGAGGTTCAGCACCAGCGTATGCCCACACGCGCCACCCTTGCCGCCCGTTCCACCCTCGCCGCTCATCACGTCGCGAAACGCCGCCTCGCGCAGTTGCCGCGAGCTGACCTGCTCGAACGGCTGCACGACAAACCAGATATCGTCGAAGCCGTTCTCAAGCAGATGCCGCGTACCGAGCTCAGCCGCCGCCCGGTTGTCCAGCCCGACCATGTCGGTCACGAGGCCATCCACCGTGCGGTCGACCAGCACCGCCGGAATCCCGCCGCCGCCCACCGGCCGCAGCGTTTCTTCACGCACGCCGAGCGCGTTGACGATCACGCCTTCCACGCGATAGGTGGTCAGCAGTTGCAGATAGCGCCGCTCCATTTCGACTTCATTGGCCGCGTGGCAGATCAGTGTCATCAGCCCGAGCGCGTGGCACGCCGCTTCGACGCCTTGCAGCACTTCGACCGTGTACGGGTTGGTCAAGTCGGCGAGCAGCATGCCGATCAGCCGGTTGCGGCCACGCTTCAGGCCGCGTGCCATCTGGTTCGGCTGATAGTCGAGCCGTTCGATCGCGGCTTCGATGCGCGCGCGCAATTCCGGCGACAGCACGCTCATTTCGCCGTTCAGATAGCGCGAGATGCTGGTCTTGCCGGTACCGGCTTCGCGCGCGACATCAGTAATCGTCGCGCGGCGCGGGGTAGCAAGGGGCGTGGTGCTCATTTGCCCAGCACTTCGCGGTTGACGATATTGGTCGTCAGTGTGCGCTCGAGCGCGGCGACGAGATTTTCCGCCGCGTTGCGCGCCATCGCATGCCGGGTTTCGTGGGTGGCCGAGCCGATATGCGGCAGCGCGACCACGTTCGGCATTTTCAGAAGCGGCGAATCGGCCGGCAGCGGTTCGGTCTCGAACACGTCGAGACCCGCGCCGTGAATCGTGCCGTTTTGCAGCGCTTCAATCAGCGCCTTTTCATCGACCGTGGCGCCGCGCGATGCATTGATCAGGATCGCGCTTTGCTTCATCGACTTGAGCTCTGCCGCGCCGATCATGTGCTTCGTCTCCGGCGTCAACGGCACTTGCAGACAGACGAAGTCCGCGCTGGCGAGCAGCGCCGGCAACTCGACGCGCCGTGCGCCGTACGCCTGTTCCGCGTGCGGGTTCGCGCTCTGGTTCGCGTACAGCACCTTCATGTTGAAGCCGAGCGCCGCGCGGCGCGCGACCGCGCTACCGATCCGCCCCAGACCGATGATGCCGAGCGTCTTGCCCTGCACATCCACGCCGAACAGCGCCGGCCCGATGCTGCGCTGCCAGTTGCCGGCTTTCACCCATTGCGCGAGTTCGACCACCCGGCGCGCCGAGGCAAGAATCAACGAGAACACCGTGTCCGCAGTGGATTCGGTCAGCACGTCCGGCGTATGCGCGAGCAGGATGCCGCGGCGCGTCAGGTCGGCGACGTCGAACTGGTCGAAGCCCACCGAGATGGTCGACAACGCCTTCAGCCGGGTCGCGCCTTCGAGCATCGCCGGCGTGATCCTGACGCTCGAACCGATGCCGCCGTCCGCGTCCTTCAACGCGGCGACGAACGTGTCGTACCGGGTGGGGTCGACCTGCACGACTTGCGCATGCTGTTGCAGATACGCGAGCACGTCTTCGGGCAGCGCCTTCCAGGCGACGATCTTCTTCATCAGCTTATTTTCCTTGCAACGGTGTGGCGAGCGCAGGCGCCGTGGCGATCGACTGCGGCTGCGGTTTGACGATCAGCGTCAGGATCACCGCGGCGACCAACGCCACGCTCATAAACGCATAGGATGCCGCAGGCGAGCCGGTCGCGCCATTCAGATAGCCGACCACATACGAGCCGACGAACGAACCGAGCGCGCCCATGCTGTTGATCAGCGCCATCGCACCGCCCGCGACGTTCTTCGGCAGCAGCTCCGGCACGATCGCGAAGAACGGTCCGTACGGCGCGTACATCGCGGCGCCGGCGATCACCAGCAGCGCATACGAGACCCAGAAGTGCGTCGAGCCGAGCGCGTACGATGCCGCGAACGCGACCGCGCCGGCCAGCAGGAACGGCCACACGAACACCTTGCGGCGGTTGAGTTTATCCGATGCCCACGACGCTGCCAGCATCGCGATCGTTGCAGCCAGATACGGCAGCGCCGAGAGCCAGCCGGTTTCGACCATGCCGAGCGTCGAACCGTTCTTCAGGATCGACGGCAGCCACAGCACGAAGCCGTACACGCCGATGCTCCAGCAAAAATATTGCGCGCACAGCTTGATCACCGCGGGCGTGCGGAACGCTTCGCTGTAATTGCGCACCGGCTTGATCGCCGCCTGTTCGGCGCGCAGCGTTTCGGCGAGATCGTCCTTTTGCTGCTGGGTGAGCCACGACACCTGCTGCGGCTTGTCCTGCACGATGAACCACCAGCAGATCGCCCAGAGAATCGCGGGCGCGCCTTCGGCGATGAACATGTGACGCCAGCCGAACGAATGCACCAGATAACCCGACACCACCGACATCCACAGCACCGTCACCGGATTGCCGAGAATCAGGAAGGTGTTGGCGCGCGATCGCTCGCGCCTGGTGAACCAGTTGCTGATGAAGATCAGCATCGCGGGCATCACGGCAGCTTCGACGACGCCGAGCACGAAGCGGATCACCATCAGCGACGGGATATTGCTGACCATGCCGGTCAGCGCCGCGCAGCCGCCCCACAGGACCAGGCTCCAGAACACGAGCTTTTTCACGCTGCGCCGTTCCGCATAGATCGCGCCAGGAATCTGGAAGAAAAAATAGCCGAGAAAGAACAGCGCGCCGATCAGCGACGACAGCCCTTTGCTGATGCCGAGATCCTGATTGATGCCAGCGGCCGACGCGAAACCGTAGTTCGCGCGATCCAGATAAGCGAGGCTATAGGTGATGAATACGATCGGCATGATCGTCCACCAGCGGCGAATCGCAAGCGATGAAGTCATGGGTGTCTCCTTACTACTTCCCGAAACGGTGATGGGGGGGGGGTCCAGTGGCGCTGTTCGAGCGCTCTTGTCGTTATCGATTTCGTTGCGTGCGGCGGCTGTGCGATGGCTGAACGTCAGGCCGCTGTCGCAATGTCCGGCACATCGGCGAGCTCCAGTGCGTCGAGTTCCACGCGGCTCGGCAGACCTTCGGAATCGCCGATCACCTGAATCGCCAGTCCGCCGATCCGGTTGCCGCGCGCCACCGCCTGCGGCAGCGGCTTGCCTTCGAGCAACGCGCTGACCACGCCGACGGCGAATCCGTCGCCCGCGCCGACCGTATCGACCACCTTCGCGACCGGCTTGCACACGACCACGCCGGCATCGTCGGCGGTGCGGAAGTACGCGCCTTGCGCGCCGAGCTTGATAATCACGCCGCGCGCGCCTTGATCGAGATAGAAACGCGCGATGTCGTCCGGTTTGGTGTAGCCGGTCAGAATCCCGCCTTCGCCGATACCCGGCAGCACCCAGTCGGCCAACGCCGCCAGCGCGTTCAGACCTTCGACCATCGCGGCGCGCGAGGGCCACAGCGTCGGGCGCAGATTCGGATCGAACGAAATCGTCTTGCCGGCGGCGCGCATTTCACGCGCCAGATGGAACGCCAGTTCGCGCGAGCTTGCCGAGATCGCCGGGGCCACACCCGTCAGATGCAGGTGACGCGCGGACAGCACGTAATCCGCCGCGTAGTCGGCCAGCGACAGGTGGCTCGCCGCCGAGCCCTTGCGAAAGTATTCGACCGACGGATCGCTGCCGTCGTCGCATTTCGACTTCAGCTGGAAGCCGGTTGGATAGCGCTCGTCGGTCGTGACGCAACGCTGGTCGATGCCCTCTTTGCGCAAGGTGTCGCGCACGTACTGGCCGAACGAATCGCTGCCGATGCGGCTCATCCAGCCGACTCTGAAACCGAGTCGCGAGAGGCCGATCGCCACGTTCAGATCGGCGCCCGCGACGCGCTTCGTGAAGTGCCCGACGCTGGCGAGCGGGCCGGTTTCGGCGGCCACGAACATGGCCATCGCTTCACCGTAGGTGATGACGTCGAGTGCTGCGGGTATCCGGGTTGTCTCGTTCATGCTTGCTCCTGCGTGTTCTTTGGCTATGTGTGTCTTGCTGCTTGCGTGGCGTGCGTGGCGTGTATCGCTTGTATCTATCGATGCGTTTTCTTGCCGTTCTCTCAGGTCCCGCGCACCGCTCAGGCAGCGGCCAGCCACGCGACGTAATGGGCCGCGTCGGCCTCGATGCGCGTGGCATCGAAGGGAAACTCGATGGCGCGCGGCACATCGCGCGGCAAGCTGGCGAGCACCGCCGCGAACTGCGCGTCGTCAGCGGCCGGCGCGCTCGCGAAGCGGCGCGCGCCCTCGCCGGTCATCGTCTTGCAATGAACGTATTCGACATGCGCCGCGAGTTGCTGCGCGGCCTCGAGCGGCGCGACACCGCGCCACAGCCAGTTGCCGATGTCGAACGTCATGCCGAGCACATCGGTGTGGCCTTCGCGCGCCAGGGCGTCGAACAGGCCGACGAATTGCGCGAGCGAGCCACCCTGCTCCAACTGGCCGTTTTCGACGACGAGCCGCGGACTCATCCCGCGCAAGCAGGCAGCAATCGCCGCGCCGTTCGCTTGCGCGGCAAAGCCGCCGAGCTGCAATTTCACAAAACGCGCGCCGAGTGCCGTGGCCTCGGTCACTGCGAGACGCAACGCGTAGATATCGAGCACGCCTTCGGCCGTGTACAGCAAATCCGGCGTCGAGTAGACCGACCACAAGCCGAGTTTCGCCATGGCGTTGCCCAGCGTGCGCAGCGCTTCAATCGAGGCGTCAGCATCGCTCGCGAACAACTCGCGGCGCACCTCGAAACCACCAGCACCAGCCGCCGCGCTCACGCTCGTCCACTTCGCGTGGCCGCCGGCGCGGACCGCGTCCATCCCGAATGCGCTTGCGACAATCACCACATCAGCCATGTCGAATTTACCCAGCCCTAGTTCGGTACCGGCAAATGGAACCGGTTCCAAACTGCGATCTAAAAAAAGCGCTGTTGCGCTTGGATGGGCGAATAGTGCGCCGAGGCGATGGGAGTTCACCATAGTGGAATTCCCCAGGCCTCAAATTGGCACGCTCGTCGCTCAGCGATCAGGGACGTCCGCAAGACATATCACAAGAAACCGCTCAACCACCCGCGAGGGCGCGCTTGCATGCGGCACCAGAATCGACAGCCGCCGCGTCAACGGCTCAGGGCTGAGCGAGAACAGGCACAGCGCGCCGTCTTCGTGCCGCATCGACATCGCCGAGACAAAACCGATGCCCATGCCGGCCCGCACTGCTTCCTTGACGCCTTCGACCCCGGCAATTTCCAACGCGACGCGCATCGGCACGCCCGCCCGCGCGAAAGCCCGCTCGACGATCTGCCGCACCCCCGAACCGGCTTCGCGCAGCACCAGCGAATGTGCGCCGAACGCCGCCAGTTCCACCCGCCCGCCCTCGCCAGCCGCGCCGCCGGGCTGCGCCAATGGATGCGCGCGCGGCATGATCGCGACGATCTCGTCCTCGCGCCACGCGTGCACCGCGGTGTCCGGCGGCAGATCCGAACCGACCGGCCCCTCGATCATCGCGATGTCGACGGAATCGAGCGCGCCGACGATTTCCGTGGTGTTGCCGTCGGCGGTATGCAGCGACACGTCCGGATAGCGGCGATGAAAATCGGCGATCAGGTAGGGCAGCAGATAACTGGCTGGCGTGGTGCTCGCGCCGATGCGCAAGGTGCCCTGCTCCATGCCACGCAACGCGTCGCGGTACGCGTGCGCCTGACGCCACGTGTCGCGCAGCCGGGTGGCGTAGCTGGCGAGTTGCTCGCCGGCGGGCGTGAGCCGCACGCCGCGACCGTCGCGTTGATACAGCGGCTCGCCGAATTCGTCCTGCAACTGCCGCAATTGCCCGGATACCGCCGGCTGCGACAGATGCAGGGCCACAGCCGCCCGGCTGATATTGCGATGCTCGGCAACGGCGGCGAACGTTATAAGTTGATCCGGGGTCATGATCGCAAATATATCAGTGCAGCCGATACTTTACATCCTAAATCACGATTTTTCATATCGATATATCTAATTTAGGATTAGCCCATCGAATCAAGACAGTCACAGGAAGGCATCACGCCATGTCCACTGCACATCTCACTGCTACCGCCCCATCAGCCGGGTCTTCAACCCGTGGCCAACTCAACGGCATTCTGTTCGTCGCACTGTTCGCCGCCGCCGTGACTCGCATCGCGTCGATTCCCGCCATCGCCGGTCTGGGTTTGAGCCCGCTGATCGTCGGTATCGTGGCGGGCGCCATTTACGGCAACGCGCTGCGCGACGGCATGCCCGAAAGCTGGGCGGCCGGCGTCAACTTTTCGGCGCGCAAGCTGCTGCGCATCGCCGTCGCGTTCTTCGGATTGCGTGTCAGCTTGCAGGAAATCGCCCAAGTGGGTCTGCCGGGGCTCGCGGAATCGGTGCTGATCGTGGTGAGCACCCTCGTGATCGGCACGTGGGCCGGCATGAAGATCATGAAGCTCGATCGCGACACGGCGCTCCTGACCGCCGCCGGCAGCGCGATCTGCGGCGCGGCCGCGGTGCTCGCCTTCGAATCGGCGCTGCAATCGAAGCCGCACAAGAGCGCGATGGCAGTCGGCAGCGTGGTGCTGTTCGGCACGCTGTCGATGTTCCTCTACCCGGTGCTGTTCAAGGCAGGCTGGTTGCATCTCGACACCGTGGGCGCAGGCCTCTTCTTCGGCGGCACGATTCATGAAGTGGCGCAGGTAGTCGGCGCGGCCAGCAATGTGAGCCCGGAAGCGACCCACGTCGCCACCATCGTCAAGATGACTCGCGTGATGCTGCTGGTGCCGGTGCTGCTGGTAATCGGCATGTGGGTGAACCGCTCGGCGCGCCGTGCATCGGCTTCGGCTTCAGCGCAAGACGGCACGCACCACGCACCGCGCAAGCTGGCGATTCCCTGGTTCGCGCTCGGCTTCCTCGCCTTCGTCGTGATCAATTCGCTGCACGTGTTGCCCGAAACCGCGACGAACACGCTGAACACGCTCGACACCTTCGCGCTCACGATGGCCATGACCGCGCTCGGCATCGAAACCCGCATCTCGCAGATCCGTCAGGCCGGGCCCCGCGCGCTGACCACCGGCCTGATCCTGTATGTGTGGCTGATTGCCGGCGGGCTGGGAATCACGTGGCTGGTCCAGTACCTGCTCGGTTAAGCCGCCCTCGCCTTCAAACCAACCCCGCCGCGTGCGGGGTTTTGCTCGTTCAGGAGAACCATCCGGCGCGCTCACACGGCATACTGGTTGCTGACGTAACCAGTTCACGCAAACCCGTTCATGCAACCGGAATGAGGATCGATCGATGAGCCTGGAACTTTACTATTGGGACGGCTTGCAGGGCCGCGGCGAATTCGTGCGGCTGGCCCTGGAAGAAGCCCGCGTCGACTACGTGGAAGTGGCACGCGGCAAGAAGTCCGACGGCTTGGGCACGAGCGCGATGATGTCGCTAATGAAGAGCAATGACGAGCCGTATCCGCCGTATGCGCCGCCGTTTCTGAGAGACGGCGATCTCGTGATCTCGCAGACCGCCAACATCCTGTTCTACCTCGGCCCGCGTCTGAACCTGGCGCCTGCAGCCGAGAGCCTGCGCTACGTCGCCAACGGCCTGCAACTGACAATCGCCGACGTCGTCACCGAAGCGCACGACACGCATCATCCGCTCGCTACCGGCCTCTATTACGAAGACCAGAAAGACGCCGCCCGGCTGCGCGCGCACGACTTCATCGACAATCGGATTCCGAGGTTCATGAAGTACTTCGAGCGCGTGCTGAGACAGAATCCGGCCGGCGATCAGTTCATGGTGGGCGACGCGCTGACTTACGTCGACCTGTCGATGTTCCAGTTGATCGACGGTCTGCTGTATGCGTTTCCGCGCGCGCTCAAGCGTTTCGGCGAGCACTATCCGCGCCTCGCCGCGCTGCACGATGCGGTGATGGCGCGGCCGAACATCGCCGCCTATCTCGAGTCCGACCGGCGCATCGAGCATAACGAGGCTTGCATCTTCCGGCACTACCCTGAACTCGACAAGGCGGCGGCTTGATCCACGCCGCCATTCTTCGACCGCCGACGTCATCGCGCCCGCTTAAGATAGCGGGCGCGGTGCTGTTCCGACGCGCGCTTTTCATCCACCCATCACGCCCTCCACTGCCGACGTGCTTTCATTCCTGCTGAAGCTGCGCACCCGCGCCCAACGCCTGTTCCGCCTTTCCGATGCCCATACGATGCTGGTCTGGTCGGTGGTGGTCGGCGTCGCGGGCGCGTTCGCGACGATCCTCTTTCGCGAAGGCATCGCGCTGCTGCAACTGGCGGTATCGGGCAAGTCCGGCAGCTTCGTCGAAATGGCGCGCAGCTTGCCGTGGACCGTGCGCGTCTGGCTGCCGGCCGCGGGCGGTCTGATCGCCGGCTTGATTCTGCTGATCGCGCAGCGTCACGCCGACAAGTGCAATCACATCGACTACATGGAAGCGGTCGCGATCGGCGACGGCGTCGTGCCCGTGAAGCTGAGCTTGTGGCGCAGCGTGTCGTCACTGTTCACGATTTCGAGCGGCGGCTCGATCGGCCGCGAAGGTCCGATGGTGCAACTGGCAGCGCTGGCCGCGTCGCTGATCGGACGCTGGGTGCACTTCGACCCGCCGCGCCTGCGCCTCCTGGTCGCGTGCGGCGCCGCAGCCGGGATTACGTCCGCTTATAGCGCGCCGATTGCCGGCGCGTTTTTCGTCACCGAGATCGTGCTCGGCTCGATCGCGATGGAAAGCTTCGGCCCCGTGGTGGTCGCGGCGGTGGTGGCCAACATCACCATGCGTGAATTCGCGGGCTACAAGCCGCCGTACGAGATGCCGGTGTTCCCGCCGGTGGCAGGCGTCGAGGTGCTGCTGTTCGTCGCGCTCGGCGTGCTGTGCGGCGCGGCCGCGCCGCAATTCCTGCGGCTGCTCGATGTCTCGAAGACCGGCTTTCGCAAGCTGCCATTGCCGCTGCCGGTGAGACTTGCGCTCGGCGGTCTGGTGGTCGGCATTCTGTCGGTGTGGTCGCCCGAGGTATGGGGCAACGGCTATAGCGTCGTCAACTCGATTCTGCACTCGCCGTGGACCTGGACCGCGCTCCTCCTCGTGCTGGTGTTCAAGCTCGTCGCGACGGCAGCCACCGCCGGTTCCGGCGCGATCGGCGGTGTGTTCACGCCGACGCTCTTCGTCGGCGCGGTGGTCGGCTCGCTGTTCGGCCAGGGCATGCATGCGCTGTGGCCGCACGGCACCTCGGCGCCGTTCGCGTATGCGATGGTCGGCATGGGCGCGTTTCTGGCGGGTGCCACCCAGGCGCCGCTGATGGCGATCCTGATGATCTTCGAAATGACGCTCAGCTATCAGGTGGTGTTGCCGCTGATGCTGTCGTGCGTGGTCGCCTATTTCGTGTCGCGCGCGATTGCGAAGACTTCGATGTACGAAATCACGCTGCGCCGCAATCGCGAGGAACAGGAGCGCTCGCGGCTGCGCGCGACGCAGATGCGCGAGCTGATCCGTCCGGCCGAAACCGTTGTGCCGCCCAACGCGACCGTGCACGATATGACGCGCGTGTTCCTCGAATATCCGGTGAAGTACCTGTACGTGGCCAACGAGTCCGGCGCGTTTCTCGGCGTGGTCGCGCTGAAAGACATCACGTCCGATCTGCTCGACAGGCGCGACACGTCCGCGAAAACTGCAGCCGACTATCTGCAGTCGCATTTCGATGTGCTCACACCGGATATGCCGCTCGGCGTTGCATTGCAGCACTTCATGGCGTTTCAGGGCGAGCGGCTGCCGGTGATCGAAAGCACCGCGCATCCGACGCTCGCGGGCGTGGTCTACAAGACCTCGCTGCTCGACGCGTATTTCCGCATGAATCCGAACCGTTAAGGCCGCCGTACATAAAGCCGCCGTTCAGTCCCGCCGCGCGCTTCGAGCGGCGCCGCACCAACGCACGCAGCGAGCCGTGCAAAGCGCGTCAGATTCTCTACAATGGGAAAACGCTGCAGCGTTTACACGCAGCGCACGTTACGCCGAGACGGGCGCACCGAGACGCCCGCCCTTCGATCGGAGCGAAGATGAGCGAACCGTCCCTCGATGCCGTGCGCCGCGATCAGGCGGGCTGGATTTTTCTGCATATCGAAGGCGAGCCGTACGATCGCGGCGAGCAGCACGGCCAGTTGCTCGCCACTGAAATCCAGAACGCGATCCGCACCGCCCGCTACCTCGCAAAGTGGGATACCGGCGAAGACTTCGACACCTTCGTCAACGCCGCCGTCGCCCAGTTCGCGCCCAAACTCGACAGCGAATTCGCCGACGAAATCCAGGGCATCGCCGACGGCGCGAAGCTGCCGTTCGCCGAAGTATTGGCCTGGAACGGCTACATGGACCTGTTGCAAAGCTGGTGGCCAACGCACGCGCAGCAGCAACAGCCACGGCTCGGGTTAAAACCGTGGCGCGGGCGGCGCGGCCACCATTGCAGCGCGTTCATCGCCACCGGCAACGCCACGCGCGACGGCCGCATCGTGATGGCGCACAACTCCTGGGACCGCTACGCCGCGGGCGACGCGTTCAACGTGATATTCGACATCGTGCCGGATCGCGGCAACCGGATTCTGATGCAGGGCCTGCCCGGCTGCATTTCCAGTCTCACCGATTTCTGGGTGACGGCCGCCGGCCTGATGGTGACCGAAACCACCATCTCCAACTTTGTCGGCTACAACCCGTCGGGTGCGCCGGAATTCTATCGCTCGCGGCGCGCCTCGCAGTACGCAAACAGCATCGGCGAATGGTGCGAGATGTTCGCGATCGCCAATAACGGCGGCTATGCGAACAGCTGGCTGCTCGGCGACACCAAAACCGGCGAGATCGCCCGCTATGAACTCGGGCTGCACTATTCCGGCTTCGAAAGCACGAAGGATGGTTTCTACAGCGGCTACAACACCGCGACCGACCTGAAAATCCGCAACCAGGAATGCATCGGCGAAGGCGAAGACTATACGGACGTGCGCAAGAACGGCGCGCGGCGGCTGCGCTTCATGCAGCTCGAGGAGATACATCACGGCAAGATCGACGTCGAACTCGCCAGGCAGATGATCGCGGATCATCACGACGTCTATCTCGATCGCAACGACAACCCGTGCTCGCGCACCATCTGCGGTCATCTGGAACTGGATGACGCGCGCTTCGGCGGCACCGATCATGGGCCGTTCAATCCGTGGGGCGCCAACGACGGCAAAGTGGTCGATAGCGAAATGGCGCGCCATATGGCGTTCAGTGCGCGCTGGGGCCACCCTTGCGGGCGGCCGTTCGATGCCCAGGCGTTCATGAAACGCCATCCACAGTGGAACTGGCTCAACGGGTATATGCGCGACCGGCCGTCGTGGCCGTGGACGCGCTTCGAGGTTTTGCGCTAGACGCTATTCGTTGCGACCAGCCCGCAGTACTCCATTCGCCGCGTCATACTGCGAAGCAGCATAAACCCAGCACGACCGTTCGCGACGGACCGGCCTTTTTCCTGCCATCATCTGAAATCTACAACAGCGTTTTGTCGCATTTGGCCGCGCGCCGCCGAAATTTGCCATCTAAGATGGTAAATGTGCGCCGGCTGCGAACAGCGACGCCGTGCAGAGATTGAGCCGTCTTTTCGACGCGGGGACGGCACAGCGCCTGCTCCAGTGATAGCGCCGCATGAGTTTAGGAGGTCGGGCGATGAAAACCTCGACACTGATGACGATGGTGACGCTGTCGGCCTCGTGCTTTGCCGCGCCGGTTCATACTGCGACCGAGAGCACCACCGCCAATAGCCTTGCCGAACGCGCCAACGCTGCCCCCGTCGCCCCCGCGGCGCCGGACGTCGCTGCCACGGACGACAATCGTCCGCAACAATGGCAACATATCGCGCTGCCTAAGTCGCGACATCTGGATCGAAGCCTCACCGGGCAGGACGAGCGCCTCCAGACCTGACGGCGAGTTTTCGCGCCGTCCCGGTGCGGGCGTCAGCCCCGGGGTCGAACCTTCAGGCTTCAGGCGGTGTCCAGCGGGTGCTCGCCAGGTCTTACGCGTTTGACAGGCGACAAAATTCACATCGAAAAGAACAGGAGCGCCCGCATGACCACATCGGCTATTCCCGGCGAATCGATCGATTTGCAGATCACCGACATCCTGCGCGAAGTCCATTTCCCGACCAACAAGGACGCGCTCGTCGAGCTCGCTCGCGAAGCGGGCGCCAGCAACGAGGTGTTGTCGATGCTCGACGGTTTGCCGGAGCAGGACTATACGGACGTGGCATCCGTCACCCGTCTGATCGGCGGCAATTACGGGCCGGGTCTGGGCGCATGAGCGGGGAGCCGGCGTCGCCGCTGTTTTCGTGTTCATCAACCCGCTCATCTACCCGGAAGCCGGCCGCTGACTGGATCCATCGCGCGCCGCACTCGAGCGGCATCGAGCGTATCGAAGCCTTCTTTCATCACGCCGCTTACAACATGCACCGGCACGATACCTATGCGATCGGCCGCACGCTGGCGGGCGTGCAAAGTTTCCACTATCGCGGCAGCACCCGCAACAGCCTGCCAGGCGGCACCATGGTGCTGCATCCCGATGAGCCGCACGACGGCCAGGCCGGCACCGGCGAAGGCTTTCGCTACCGGATGATCTACGTCGACCCGGCGTTGTTCCAGCAGGCGCTCGGCGGCAAGCCGCTGCCGTTCCTCGAGGGCGGTTTGTCGAACGATCCGCGACTCTTCGCCGCCACCGAGAGCTTGCTGCGGACGATGGATTGCGCAATCGACTCGCTCGAACAGGACGACGCGCTCTACGATCTGGCCATCGCGCTCGACGCCGTGGCAGGCGCGCCGGCGACGCGCCGTCCGGTGGATTACCGCGCCGCCGAACAGGCGCGCGAATACCTGCTGGCGTCGCTCGATAGCGCGGTCACCCTGGATGAACTGGCGGCGGCCAGCGGACGCGACCGCTGGAGTTTGTCGCGGGATTTTCGCGCGCTGTTCGGCACCAGCCCGCACCGCTATCTGACCATGCGGCGTCTCGGTCTCGTGCGGCAGCTCGCGGTTCAAGGCGTATCGCTCGCCGATGCATCGGCGGCGGCCGGCTTCGCCGATCAGAGTCATATGACGCGGCACTTCAAGCGCGCATGGGGCGTGGCGCCCGCGCGCTGGCTGAAGATGCTGGGGCCTTTGACGGCCCGCTAACGGCGGGCGCCGGGCCGCTTCGCTCGATCTATTGCCGTCGCTATTACTACCGCTATTGCCGCTACCGAGGCGCGCGCACAAACGTACAAGACCGGCAGCGCCTCGCGCCCTACGCTGTCACCTGACAGTTCTCGCTCAGGAGGAGCCCGCAATGCCGAACGATCAAGCCATTCAACGGCCTTACCGCGCCATCAATTTCGCCGACAAGCTGAAGCTCTTCGACGACCAATGGCAACCGCGCGTGATCGCGGAAATGAACGACTATCAGTTCAAAGTGGTGCGGATCGAAGGCGACTTCACGTGGCATGAGCATGCCGACACCGACGAAACCTTCATCGTGCTCGACGGCCAGTTGCGCATCGACATGCGCGACGGAGCCGTGCTGCTGTCGACAGGGGAAATGTTCGTCGTACCGAAGGGCACGGAGCACAAGCCGTATGCCGAACATGAGGTCAAGCTGCTGCTGATCGAGCCGCGCGGCGTGAAAAACACGGGCGAGGAAATCAACGAACGAACCGCCGCGAACGACGTGTGGATTTAAGCCGGCGGATCAAGCCGGCGAAGCCGCCGCGATCCGTCCGCGCGATGGCTTGCGCAACGGCCGCGCCGCTTCATCGGACAAAGCCGGCACGGGTAGATCGTCTTCGGCATAAGCCGGCAGTCCGGCAAGCGCACGGGGCGGCGCAACGGTTCGCGGATCGCGCGCCTGTTCGTCGGCGTGCTGGAAATGTTCGACGAGATGGTCGATAAACGTGCGCACCTTCGCCGGCAAATGACGGCGGCTCGGATACGCAATCGTGATTTCGACCTGCGGCAGACGGTAGTCGCCAAGCAACGGCACCAGCCGCCCGGCCTCGAGATCACGGCCGATCAGATAGCTCGGCAAAATCGCCACGCCCATGCCCAGCAACGCGAACTGCCGCAACATCTCCGTATTGTTCGCCGCGATCGCATTGGTCGGCCGCACGCGCACCTCGCCGTCCGGTCCGGTGAATACGCGCTCGTCGCCGCCCTGCTCAGCCGGCCGGCTCAGACACGGATGCGCGCGCAGATGCTCAGGGTGGGTCGGCGTGCCATGCTGCGCCAGATATGCCGGGCTCGCGCAGACCGTCATGTAGCCGGTAGTCAAACGCCGCGTGACGATACTTGCGCTGCGCATCTGCCGCGCGACCAGAATGCCGACGTCGAAACCCTCTTCCACCAGATCGACATGACGATCGGCTAGCGTGACGTCAGGCATCACATCCGGATAGCGCTCGGCATATGACTGCACGACCGGCGCGAGACTGTGCAGGCCGAACACGACCGGCGCGACGATCCGCAACGTGCCGACAGGTTCGTGATTGCGCGCCACCACCATCTGCTCGACGCCTTCCAGGTCGTCGAGAATGTGGCGCACGCGTTCCAGATAGGTCGTGCCGGACTCGGTCAGTGAAAGACGGCGCGTGGTGCGATTGAGCAAACGGGTGCCGAGCCGCCCTTCCAGATCGGCGACGTGGCGTGTGACGACCGCAGTGGAAAGATCCAGCACGCCGGCCGCACGAACGAAACTGCCGAGATCGGCCACTTTGACGAACACGCGCATCGACTGCAATTGATTCATGGGACGACTCCTGCCACGGTAAAGCGGGCCGGCGGCATCGTGCCGCGCGTGTCGAGCCCAGGCGGCAAAGCGCGCTCAGGCTTGCCCAACGATCCGATTGTATCGACCCGACCATGTCCCAACCCTGACCTGGACATGACAAAACGGTCAGGTTCGCGATGCGCTCGCGACACGGTTGCAGCGTTTATCGCGGATTTTTACTAGGTATAAACCCTTAGATACTGGTAACATAGCGCCCGAAAGGAAATCATCGCTATGCCACATCGTTTTCAGCTTTTCGAAAAAATCGCGTTTTCGCTAGTGTGCTGGTCCGCTGCCGCCTGCTCGGCGTTCATCGCTTACGAGCGGTGCCCGGACATCAAGGTCGTTCTGCACGTCGGCGAAGAAATCCTGCGCTATAGCGGGCAATATTCGTTCGTCTGCGCGTCGCCGGCCGCGGATACCTGCGCGCAGTTGCCGACCAGCTAAGCCACACTCGTCAAGCCACACCAAGCCACTCGCACCGGACGGTAACCCCGGCGTGTCCGAGTCACGCCCTGCCGCTCACCATCACTACGCGTCGCGCCCAAACACCACGCGCGCGAAAAATCCCGCCAGCACCTTTTCCGCCATCTCAGCCGGCACGTTCTGCGGATCGACCGTGTGGAAGAACTGCACGCCGTCGCACAAACCCATCAAGCCCATCGCCAGTTCCTCGGCCGGCAACCGCAGCGGCGTGCCCACCCGCACCGAAAACTCGCGGATATACGCACTCAACTGCTCCAGCTTCTCGTGCATGAACGCGTTGAAGCGGATCCGGAAACGGCCGTCGCGCACCGCCAGCAGCTTCGCCTCGACCCACAGCAAAAAGCATTTGTTCTCGCGATGCAGGTTGCTGTAGTAGCTCAGCACGCGGCTTTCCATTTCCTCGCGCGATGCCGCGTTCTCGAAGATCGCCTGCAGACCCGCCTGCATCGCTTCGTGATCGCGCCGCAGTAATTCGAGGAACAGTTCGCTCTTGCTGCGGAAGTTCGAATAGAACGCCCCGCGCGTATAGCCTGCCGCCCCGGCAATGTCTTCGACACTCGCCGCAACGAAACCTTTCTTCATAAAAATTGCTTGCGCAGCGTCGAGCAGCCGCTGGCGCGTCTGGTCTTTGCTCTGTTCGCGTGTGAGTCGTTGGCGTTTCATGGCCGCAAGTCTAGCATCGAAAAGAATTCCAATTCATCTCGACATTCAAATACATGTGTGTATTAGAATACATTCCAGAATTCGAAGTCAAACGCGTATACCGGTTGCATAATCCGGCCTGCGCGTCGTAGCTGGCGGGCCGCTGCGGCTTGCCCTGTTAGTTCGCTGTCTCCAAGTTGGGGTAATCGTGAAGCGTCCCGGTCCTCCTGCATCGTCTGCGATGCGCCAGCAGTCCCATCGGTATGCCCGTGTGGCATGCGCGCTCGCGTTGGCCAGCGTCGTCACGCTCACCGCGTGCTCGAAGAAAGAGCCTGCCGCGCCGGCGCCGCGTCCGGTGGTCGCCGTCGCCGTGCATGCGGACGGCAGCGCCACGCCGGCGTCGTCGTTGCCCGGTGAAGTGCAATCGCGTTATGCGACGCCGCTGTCGTTTCGCGTCGGCGGCAAGATCGTCGAGCGGCGCGTACGGCTCGGCGATGTCGTGAAGAACGGGCAGATCGTGGCCCGGCTCGACCCGGCCGATGCACAGAAGAGCGCCGCCAGCGCGCAAGCGCAGCTCGCGGCCGCCGAGCACACGCTGGTTTATGCGAAGCAGCAGTTCGATCGCGACCAGGCACAGGCGAAAGAAAACCTGATCGCGCCGGCGCAACTCGAACAGACGACCAATGCCTACGCATCCGCCGTCGCACAGCGCGATCAGGCCGCGCAGCAGGCGGCTTTGTCGAAAGATCAGCTGCAGTACACCACGCTCGTTGCCGATCACGCCGGCGTGATCACTGCCGAACCGGCGGACACCGGCCAGAATGTGTCCGCGGGCCAGGCCGTCTACAACCTCGCGTGGAGCGGCGATATCGACGTGGTCTGCGATGTGCCGGAAAGCGCGCTAGCGGCGCTGTCGGTCGGGCAAACCGCCACGGTCACGCTGGCCGCACTGCCGGGGCGCAGCTTCAACGCGCGCGTGCGCGAACTGTCGCCCGCCGCCGATCCGCAAAGCCGCACCTATCGCGCCAAACTCACGCTCGACAATCCCGGTCCTGACGTGCGCCTCGGCATGACAGCCGATATCGCGCTGTCGCCCGCGAACGCGTCGGCGAATCAGAACAGCGTGTTCATCGTGCCCGCCACCGCGTTGTTCCACGACGGCATGCAGCCGGCTGTGTGGGTCGTGCGCGCAGGTAATAACGCTACTGCCGCCGATACGCTGGAACTGCGCCGGGTAACCGTGACGCGCTATAACGAACGCACGATCGCCATCGCCCGAGGCCTGAAGGACGGCGATCGTGTCGTGCTGCAAGGCGTGCACACGGTGACCGTCGGCGAGAAAGTCCGCGTGATCCCGCCGCTGCATCCCGAGGACTTCGCTTCATGAGCACGACGCCTGAAGAAGGACGCTTCAACCTGTCCGCATGGGCGCTGCGCCATCAGGCGCTGGTCGTCTTCCTGATCGCGCTCTCGACCGCATTCGGCATCCTCGCCTACACGCGCCTCGCGCAATCCGAAGACCCGCCCTTCACGTTCCGCGTCATGGTGATCCGCACCTTCTGGCCCGGCGCGACCGCGCGCCAGATGCAGGAACAGGTCACCGACCGCATCGGCCGGAAATTGCAGGAAACACCCGCGATCGATTTCGTGCGCAGTTACTCGCGCCCCGGCGAATCGCTGATGTTTTTCACGATGAAAGACTCCGCGCCGGTGAAGGATGTGCCGCAAACCTGGTATCAGGTGCGCAAGAAAGTCGGCGATATCGCGGCGACGTTGCCGCCGGGCATTCAAGGCCCGTTCTTCAACGACGAATTCGGCGACGTCTACACCAACATCTACACGCTCGAAGGCGACGGTTTTTCCGCCGCGCAACTGCACGACTACGCGGATCAGTTGCGCACGGTGCTGCTGCGCGTGCCGGGCGTCGGCAAGGTCGATTACGTCGGCGACCCGGACCAGCACATCTACATCGAGATCGCCAACACGCAGCTCACGCGCCTCGGCATCTCGCCGCAGCAGCTCGCCCAGGCGATCAATTCACAGAACAGCGTCTCGCCGGCCGGCACGCTGACCACCACCGACGATCGCGTGTTCGTGCGCCCCACCGGCCAGTTCAAGGACGTCGCCGCGCTCGCCGACACGCTGATCCGCATCAACAACCGCTCGTTCCGTCTCGGCGACATCGCGACGATCAAACGCGGCTACGACGACCCGGTCGCCACGCAAATGCGCTTCGGCGGCAAGGCTGTGCTCGGCATCGGCGTGACGATGCAACCGGGCGGCGATGTGATTCGTCTGGGCAAGGCACTCGATCAGGAAACGCTCCGGTTGCGCAAATACCTGCCCGCCGGCTTGAATCTCGTCGAAGTGTCGAGCATGCCGCACGCGGTCGCGCGCTCGGTCGACGACTTTCTCGAAGCGGTCGCCGAGGCCATCGCGATCGTGCTGGTGGTGAGCCTCGTGTCGTTGGGCATGCGCACCGGCATGGTGGTCGTGATCTCGATTCCGGTGGTGCTCGCGGTCACGGCGCTGTGCATGTATCTGTTCGATATCGGCTTGCACAAAGTGTCGCTCGGCACGCTGGTGCTGGCGCTGGGGCTCCTGGTCGACGACGCGATCATCGCGGTCGAAATGATGTCAGTGAAGCTCGAGCAAGGCTGGAACCGCACGCGCGCCGCGGCCTACGCGTACACCAGCACCGCGTTCCCGATGCTGACCGGCACGCTGGTGACCGTGTCGGGTTTCCTGCCGATCGCGCTCGCGAAATCGAGCACCGGCGAGTACACGCGTTCGATCTTCGAAGTGTCGGCGATCGCGCTGATCGCTTCATGGCTCGCGGCGGTGGTGCTGATTCCGCTGCTCGGCTATCACATGCTGCCGGAGCGCAAACGCGAGGCACATGAGACGCATCTTCCAGACGATCACGAACACGACATTTACGACACGCGCTTCTACACGCGCCTGCGCGGCTGGATCAGCTGGTGTATCGAGCGGCGCTTTGTCGTGCTGGCAATCACCGTCGCACTGTTCATTGTGGCGATGGCGGGCTTTACGCTGGTGCCGCAGCAGTTCTTCCCGAGCTCGGATCGTCCTGAGTTGCTGGTGGATGTGCGCCTGCCTGAAGGCGCGTCGTTCGAAGCGACCTTGCGTCAGGCGCAGCGCCTGGAAAAGGCCCTGGTGGGCCGCGCCGAAATCGATCACACGGTGGACTTCGTCGGCACCGGCGCGCCGCGTTTTTATCTGCCGCTCGATCAGCAATTGCCGCAGCCGAACTTCGCGCAGTTCGTGATCACGGCGAAGTCCGTCAAGGATCGCGAGAAACTCGCGCAGTGGCTCGAAACGGAGCTGCGCAACCAGTTTCCGACGATCCGCACACGCCTGTCGCGTCTGGAGAATGGGCCTCCGGTCGGCTATCCGGTGCAGTTCCGCGTGAGCGGCGACGATATCGCCACCGTGCGCTCGATCGCCGAGCGCGTCGCCGCGACGATGCGCGCCGACCGCCGCACCAACAACGTCCAGTTCGACTGGGACGAGCCGGCCGAACGCTCGGTACGCTTCGAAGTCGATCAGAAGAAAGCGCGCGAACTCGGCGTGAGCTCCGAAGACGTGTCGAGCTTCCTCGCGATGACGCTGTCCGGCTACACGGTCACGCAGTACCGCGAACGCGACAAGCTGATCAGCGTGGATCTGCGCGCGCCGAAATCGGAACGTGTCGACCCCGCACAACTCCTGACGCTGGCGATGCCGACACCGAACGGCCCGGTGCCGCTCGGCACACTCGGTCATCTGCGCAACGATCTGGAATACGGCGTGATCTGGGAGCGCGACCGGCAACCGACGATTACCGTCCAATCCGACGTCATGGCCGGTGCGCAAGGGATCGACGTCACGCATGCCGTCGATAAAGCGTTGAGCCAGATTCGCGACTCACTGCCGGTCGGCTACCGGATCGAAGTGGGCGGCTCGGTGGAGGAAAGCGGCAAGGGTCAGACGTCGATCAACGCGCAGATGCCGATCATGGTCATCGCGGTGCTGACGCTGTTGATGATCCAGTTGCAGAGCTTCGCACGCGTGTTGATGGTGGTGCTGACCGCTCCGCTCGGCCTGATTGGCGTGGTGTTGACGCTGCTGCTGTTCGGCAAGCCGTTCGGTTTCGTCGCGATGCTCGGCGTGATCGCGATGTTCGGCATCATCATGCGCAACTCGGTGATTCTGGTCGACCAGATCGAGCAGGACATCGCGGCCGGGTATAAACGCTTCGACGCGATCGTCGGCGCGACCGTGCGGCGTTTCCGGCCGATCACGCTGACTGCCGCGGCCGCCGTGCTCGCGCTGATTCCGCTGTTGCGCTCGAATTTCTTCGGCCCGATGGCTACCGCGCTGATGGGCGGCATCACGAGCGCGACCATCCTCACGCTGTTCTATCTGCCCGCGCTGTACGCCGTGTCGTTCAGCGTGCGTGGCGATGAGCGCGAACCGCCGGCGCCGTCCGGCGCGACGCATACGGGGAATTGATCATGGTTACTTTCGCATTCCCTCGACACTTGCGCATCACGACCCTCGGCTGCGCCACACTGGCGCTGGCCGCCTGCTCGTTCGGACCGAACGGCGAGCCGCCCGCGATGCCGCAACCGGCGCACTACGGCGCCGAAGCGCAACCGGCGCAAACCGCGTCCGCGCAAGGCGTCGCGCAGCAGTTCGCGGTCGGCGCGAAGCCCGTGCCCGAATGGTGGAAGCTTTATCAATCGGATGCGCTTAACGCGCTGGTCGATGAAGGTTTGCGCAACAGCCCGACGCTGGCCGCCACCGACAAGAGCCTCGCCGCCGCACGCGAGCAACTGCGCGCGCAGATCGGCAGTTCGATGCTGCCGACCATCGATGCGGGCGGCCAGGCGACCCGCAATCGCGCGCTCGCGATTCCCGAGGCCGGCCCGAATACATTCCTGTACAACGTGTTCGTTGGCCAGTTGCAGGCGCACTACACGTTCGATCTGTTTGGCGCGGCACGGCTCGCGGATGCCGCGCTTGCGGCACGCGTGAACGTGCAGGCGTATCAATTCGATGCCGCGCGCCGCGCGCTGGCTGCCAACATCGTCACGGCGGCGATCACCAGTGCGGCGTTGCACGCGCAAATCGACACGACCGAACGGCTGGTGGCGCTCGCCAACGATCAGGCACGCGATACGCAGCGGCGCTACGCGCTCGGCGCGGTCCCGCACGCCGACCAGTTAAACGCGCAACAGAGCGCGGCGAGTTTGTCCGCCAGCTTGCCGGGCCTGAAGCAGCAATGGCTGACGACACGTCACGCGCTCGCCGTGCTGCTCGGCCGCACGCCGGACGCCGCGCCAGACGACCTCGATCTGGCGCAACTGCATGTGCCCGAACAGGTGCCGGTGGTGGTGCCGTCCGAGTTGCTGCGCACGCGCCCCGACATCCAGGCCGCGGACGCCGCGTTGAAGGCGGCGGCGGCCGATGTCGGCGTTGCGACGGCGCAGATGTTCCCGAGTTTGTCGCTGAGCGCGTCGATGGGACAAGGCGGGTTTAGCTGGCCGGTGGCGCTTTCCGGCGCGGGCGCGATATGGAGTATCGGCGCGTCGCTTTCACAGCCGCTGTTTCATGGCGGCGCGCTGTTCGCGCAGCGCCGCGCGGCGGTGGACACGTATGACGCCACGGTTTCGCAATACAAGCAAACCGTGCTGAGCGCGTTTCAGAACGTCGCCGATACCCTGGCCGCACTCCAGCACGACGCGCAAGCACTCGATGCGGCGAACCTCGGGGCGCGTTCGGCGCAAGGGATTTTCGAGGAGACGTCGGGGCGCTATCGGCTGGGCGCCGTGCCGGTATCCTCGACCCGTTCGAGCGAGCAGCAGTTTCGTAACGCTCAGCTCGATGAGATCCGCTATACCAGCGCGCGGCTGACGGATACGGCGGCGTTGTTTCAGGCGATGGGGAATCCGCCAGTAGAATCCGCGCCGTCTGCTTCGACGGCGAATACGAGCGTTTCTAACTAAACCTGGGATTCCATACTTAAGTCCGTGTAGTTATCCCCAGTTTTTGTTGATGAGGCTGTTGAAAACTATCTGACAAGCGGGCTAACACGTTGAACGCACTCAGATTTCGGATCGCGGTGCGGAATGAGCAAGAGGGCACTGCACGTGCCTCTTGTCGCCAGTTGAAGCCGTTGGCATGCCTCAACGTTATCCCCAGTTTGTGTTGACAGGGTTGTTGATAACTATGGGGTTGTGCGCTTAAGTGCTTGATGCGAATCGGTTTGTTGTTCGCGGTGCCCGCGAATGCAATGGCGGGACGCCGATGGGCGCCGCGGGTCGGCCCTTTGTGGGGTGGTTTGCTTATCCACAGATTTTGTTGAAAGGCCTGTTGATAAGATTTGGACATGGTGGGTAAGTGCTTGAAGGGGCGCTGGATTCGGGTCCAGGTGTTTTTTGCGCGTAGCGCCTGATTGGGGTGTTTGCCTTCGGCGTTGGTGTTTGCCTGGGTTTTTTTGCCTGCGCGGCGCTTTGGTTGTTGTGCCTGCGGCGGTGGCCTTTCCTTGCTTTCTTATTGGTTTATTAGCGTTCCCCCTGTGCGGGGGGCACCTACTTTTCTTTGCCTGCCGCAAAGAAAAGTAGGCAAAAGAAAGCGGCTTTACACCGCCAGCTCTTAAGCGGGTCCCCTGGCTTGGAGGAGATAGTGGAGCATCTGGAATCTGTGTTCCCGCACACTCCGCGCTGGTGACAAGGCAGTCATCCTTCCGGCGGCGCTGCGCGCGCCGTAGCGGTACTTCTCAAAACCGATGGGGTGTATGCGCTTCCGGCGTCATTCTTCCCGCCTCGCACTGCGTGCTCGCCGGAACCGTCCGCCACGAAAACCAGCGGCTTCGCTTGTGCGCGGTGGGGGCCATCGGCTTCGCCTCGGCGAAGCGTGCAAGTGTGCGAGTGCGGACCACTACTCCAAGTGAGACGCTAGCGCCTCGGCGAGGCATTAGGAACGCAAGGGCGAGCCGCCGCGCCGAGGAAAACACAAGCGCCAGACCGACGGCCGGTTTGATGAAGTACCGCAGGGTGCCAAACACGGCGGGCGGTTTGATGAAGTACCGCCACGGCGCGCGCAGCGCCGCCGGAAGTATGACTGCCTTGTCACCAGCGCAGAGTGTGCGAGAACACCGATTCCAGATGCTCCACTGCCCCCTCCAAGCCAGGAGACCCGCTTAAGAACTAGCGGTTTGAGCCGCTTTCTTTTGCCTACTTTTCTTTGCGGCAGGCAAAGAAAAGTAGGTGCTCCCCCGCACAGGGGGAACGCTAATAGACCAATAACAAAACAAGGAAAGGCCACCGCCGTAGGCACACAGCTAAAAAGCGCCGAGCAGTCAAACAGCACAGGGGAAACGCTAATAAACCAATAACAAAGCAAGGAAAGGCCACCGCCGCAGGCACAACAACCCTAGCGCCGCGCAGGCAAAAAAGCTCAATAAACCCCTGCTTCCCCCACAGGCCGATTCTTAAACCTTTTGTGAACCCAATAATATTGATCAGGAATCCGTCGCACTTGCGTCTCGAGAAACGCGGTAATGCGCCGCGCGTCCACAGCGGCATCATCGGAAGGAAAATCGCTTAGCGCATCAAAAATAGTCAGCTTATAGCCCCGATAGTCCGGCAGCACTTCGGTAACAAACGGCACCACACGCGCATTACCCGCGCGTGCCAACCGTGAAACGGACGTCAAGGTACATGCCGGCACACCAAAAAACGGCACAAACACCGAATCCCGCAGCCCAAAATCCATATCAGCAGCCAGCATCACTGGCTTACCCTCCCGCAGCACCCGCAACGCGCGCCGCACACTATCGCTGCGCGGAATCATCTCGGTACCGAAGCGCCCGCGCTGCCGCTTGGCCATTGCGTCCAACAACAGGTTCGACATCGGCGTGTACAACGAAGCGACCGGGTGCCGCGTCGAATACATCATGCAGCCCGCCTCGATGCCGACAAAATGGAAGCCGACAAAAATCGTCGGCTGAGCCTGCATGTCGTCGAGATCGATCGCGCTCTCCACTTCGACGAGGCGCTCGATCGCCTGGGCATTGCCGAACCATTGCGGCCCGCGCTCGACATAGCTGCGGATCACATGACAGAAATGCGCACGCGCAAGGCGTTCGCGTGCCTCGTCGCTCATGTCCGGGAAACACAGTTTGAGATTGGTATGAACAACACGCCGGCGTGCGCTCGGAATGCGATACAGCAGCGCGCCGATTCCGGTGCCGATCCGCGCGACGACGCTGTACGGCAGGAAAGCAAACGCCCGCAGCAGCCCCGTCATCAGCCAGATGAGTATTCGACTTTTCATGAGTTAGACCCGGTGGATGCAGGATGGCAAACACGCCAGCCGCAGCAGCACGACAACTGCTGACGGACGAAGTGGCTCGCGCTCGCGTCATACCGGGTCTCGCGCGGCGCGTGATTCAAAGATGGACGTCTCGCTCACGGCGAGACGTAACGGTGCTGGAAGCCGAGACCGGTTAGGAATCGAGCGTCTCTGTGGGACCCATAAAAGCACTGCAGGCGTGATTAAAACACACCGCGCAGGGCCACGACAAAAATCTGCAGGTCTCGCCGCCCGCAAACGCCCGCCAGGCAATGGCGCGCACGCTTACTTATTATTACGGCGTCCGAGCCATCGTGACCCGAACGCGCGCTCTATCAAGGTTTGTTCGATTCGAACAGGTCCAGGATCTGTTTCTTTTCGTTCGACGAAACGCTCGGCGGCGGCACCGCCGGCGGAGTCATACCCGCCGGACCCACGCCGCCGACCGCATCGCTCACACCAGCAGTCGGATTCGCCGAGTCCAGACCGATGCTCGCGACAAAGCCATTGCCAGGCGTCATGTCGGTGTAGAACAGTTCGCCGTCGACCACCGACACGCCGTCCGGCTGCGCCGGTTCGCCCTCCGGCACGCCGCGCAACGCGCGCTGCATGTACTCGACCCAGATCGGCAACGCAAGCTGCGCGCCGAATTCGCGGCTGCCAAGGCTCTTCGGCTGGTCGTAACCCATCCACGCGACCGCCACCAGCGATTGCTGATAGCCGGCAAACCAGCCGTCCTTCGCGTCGTTGGTGGTACCGGTTTTGCCCTGCAGGTCCGAACGATGCAGCGCGTTGGTGCCCGCACCCGTGCCTGCCGTCGCGACCGAATGCAGCAGGCTGTTCACGATGTACGCGTTACGCGGTTCGAGCGTGCGCGGCGCATCGCGCCCGGCGGTCAGCGGCTGAGCTTTGGACAGCGGTTCGCCGCGCGCGTCGGTGACCTCGTTGATCAGATACGGATTGATCCGGTAGCCGCCGTTCGCGAACACCGAATACGCACCGGCGGATTGCAGCGGCGTGACGAGCCCCGCGCCGAGCGCCATCGGCAGATACGGCGGGGTCTTGTCGGCGTCGAAACCGAAACGCTGCGTAACGAAGTCTTGCGCGTACCTGGTGCCGATGAACGACAGGATGCGGATCGACACCAGGTTCTTCGACTTCTGCAGCGCGAGGCGCATCGGCATCGGCCCGTCCGGCTGGTCGTCGTCCTTAGGCTCCCACGCGTCGCCTCCCGGCGTGCTTGGCGGGAACGACAGCGGCGCGTCGTTGATGATCGTCGCCGGTCCGAGGCCCTTGTCCAGCGCCGCCGAATAGATAAACGGCTTGAAGCTCGAACCCGGCTGACGCCAGGCTTGCGTCACGTGATTGAACTTGTTCTTGTTGAAGTCGAAGCCGCCCACCAGCGCGCGGATCGCGCCGTCCTGCGGCGTCAGCGAGATCAGTGCGCCTTCCACTTGCGGCAATTGCGTGATCTGCCAGTTGCCTTTGTCGTCGGCAACGACGCGCACGATCGAGCCCGGCTTGATCTTCGTGGCCGCCGCCGCGCGCGCGCTCAGCGCGCCGGCCGCGAAGCGCAAGCCGTCGCCGCTGATCGTCGCTTCTGTACCGTCGACCAGTTGCGCCTTCACCTGTTTCGGACTCGCGTCCGTCACCACGGCGGCGATGATCTCGCCGTTATCGGGGTGGTCGGTCAGCGCGTCGTCAATCGTCTGATCGCGGTCGTCGCCCGGTGCGGGCAATGGCACGAAGCCTTCCGGCCCGCGATAGCCATGGCGCCGCTCGTAATCCATCACGCCCTTGCGCACCGCGCGATAAGCGGCGTCCTGGTCGGCGGAATCGATCGTGGTGGTGACGTTCAGTCCGCGCGTATAGGTTTCGTCCTTGTACTGCGCGTACATCATCTGCCGGACCATTTCGGCGATGTACTCGGCGTGCACGCTGTATTCGTTGCCCGGGTTCCGGGTGTGAATCTCTTCCTTGACGGCCTGGTCGTACTGGTCCTGGCTGATGTATTTCAGTTCGAGCATGCGCTTCAGGATGTATTCCTGACGGATCTTCGCGCGCTTCGGGTTGACCACCGGGTTGTACGCGGACGGCGCCTTCGGCAAGCCGGCCAGCATCGCCGATTCCGCGAGCGTGATGTCCTTCAGGTCCTTGCCGAAATACACCCGTGCGGCCGCGGCGAAACCATACGCGCGCTCGCCCAGGTAGATCTGGTTCATGTACAACTCGAGGATCTGATCCTTGGTCAGCGCGCGCTCGATCTTGTACGCCAGCAACATCTCGTAGATCTTGCGCGTGTAGGTCTTCTCGCTCGACAGGAAGAAATTGCGCGCCACCTGCATCGTGATCGTGCTCGCGCCTTGCGAGGCGCCGCCGTGCATCAGGTCGGCGGTGCCCGCGCGCAGAATGCCCAGGAAGTCGACGCCGCCATGCTCGTAGAAACGATAGTCTTCGATCGCCAGTACGGCCTTCTTCATCTGGTCGGGAATGTCCTGGAAGCGCACGATGCTGCGCCGCTCCTCGCCGAACTCGCCGATCAGCACGTGATCCGCGGTGTAGACCCGCAGCGGCACTTTCGGGCGATAGTCGGTCAGTGCGTCGAGCGACGGCAGTTGCGGCCCCATCACCACCAGCGCATAACCGACGATCAACGCGCCGACCACGGCGATCGTCGCCAGCAAGCCGACGAACCAGAGCACGATGGACGCGCCGAACGAGCGGCGGCCGTCCTCGGCGTCGCGCGAAGCAGCGTTGCGTCCTGGAGTGCGGTGGTAGGAAGCCCGGTCTTCACCAGCCGGAGAATTTGAAGGATGCGGTCGTTTGATGATTGGCATGACTGGAATAGTGGGCGCGTAACTGAACGCCTTCTGCGCACGCTCCTCGCGCGCGCATGGATCGGTCGTAGCGTCGTAGCGTGAGGACGCCGTTGCCGCATGCTTGCCGCAGCGCGAACCCATGGCCCACGGCACCGGCAGAATACGCGGCAAAAAACGACAAAAACAAATGGATTGCATGAGACGCAAAACACCATGCGGCCCTACGCCCCCGAGCGGCCGTACAGCGCGCGTCGGACGGTGTCCGGCGCAACGTAACAGCGCATTTTAAAGAAATCAAGCGCCGTCCAAGACAGTTTTTTTGTAAGAATTCCCTTCGCGCTGCTTGCTTTACACATATCGCGGGGGCCGCGCCGGTGTTCGGCGCCGCCGGCCCGGGTTATCAACAGAAAATGTTGAAAGGCCTGGGGACAAGCCCGCCGGAAACACTACAACTCATTGATGTGGCGGCATTTTCATGCCGCGCCCGTTTCGCATCGGCGCGACTCGTCATATGATGGACCCGGCGCATGAGTCGCCACCGACGCGCGCGAACGGCATACGCCAAACGCACGCGATAAACCGCCAATGCCAACAAGTACGCGAGCCGACCATGAACAAGCCCAGCGAACGCATCGTCGTATTCGTCACGACCGCGCAGAAACGCGCGATCACCGCCACCGCCGAGAACCTGGGCATTAGCGTCAGCGAACTGATGCGGCGCGCTGTGCTGAGCTTCGGGGCGACCAGCGAACAGGTGAAAGCGGCCAGTATCGTCGACCGGCTGCGCGCGCCGCGCGAGCCGGACGCGCTGAACGCCGCGCTGCAACGGGTCGCGCGCGGCACGCGGCACGCCCGGGCGGCGCAGCCCGCAGCCTTGCAAACGCGCCGCGGCAGTCAGTTAGCCGCGCCAGCCGATGGCACGGCCGCGCCGGGACTCGATGGATTGGGGCGCGCAACTGCAGCGGCAGACCCTGCGCCGTTGTTGCCGGCCGGGGTATCGGCGGCCCTCGCCGCCGCTGCCGACGAAGAAGCCACTGCAGCAGCCGAGGCCGTGGCCCGCGTCACAGCCGCCAAGGCGGCGGTTGCGGAATCTGCGCCGGGGCAAGCGGCCGCGGAGGACGCGCCAACGCAAGCGCAGCCGCTCAGCGTGCTCAAGCGCCCGCGCATCGACGCCGCTCGCGACGAAAACAATCCGCACGGCGATCCAAGCACCGAAGGTAGCCGCTTCGCCTGAAAGGCGTTATGCGGAAACGACGCGGCGAGAATCAGCGGTTGCGCATCATGACATTGCCAAGCTTTCGGCATTGCAAGGTGACGCACTCACAAACCGCATAGGCCGGCAGTTGCGAAACCCTGGCGGTGCACGCGCCAGGGTGCCTCCATGCGCGGCACACATCCCGCATGAGTGCACGCTTCCCCTCCGCACGCGACGACTGCCCAAGCGCGCCTCGCGCTCCATCCACATTTCACATTTCGCATTTCACATTCGCGACACCCTTTGCGAGCAGAGTTCGCGATTACGTCATCATGCCCTTTAAGCCGTTTTTAAGAGATTGCGTGGTGTAATATCCGCGAGCGACTGAATTCCCGTCGCGCGTTTTAACTGTTGGGGGCTGTTTGCAAAGCCGATTTGCAAACCTGGTTTGCAAATTCGAACAATTTACGGCGCCGCTATTGCAATCAGCGTATGCGCCCCGAACTCCGGGGCGACTGCATGCGCAGCTTCGCACGCAGCGGCGTAAAGTAGCAGTTGAAAGCAGTTAAGCGCGCCGGATTATTCAGCGCCGATTACATTCTTTGGAGGTTTTCATGTCGCTTTTTGACAGCATTTCGCGCACGCTTAAAGGTCTCCTGAACGACGCAGCCGATTCGGTGCAAGACCCGTCGCGCGACTCGCGCCAGATCGTGCGCGAACTCGACGAGAGCATCGCTAAAGCTGAGAACTCGCTGATCGAGATTCAGGCGCAGGTCGCCACCCAGCAAAGCAAGCGCGATGTTGCCGCGGACAAGGCGAGGAAGTACGAAGACGGCGCGAGGCGCGCGCTGCAATCCGGCGACGAAGCGCTGGCGCGTGAAGCCCTCGGCGCGCAAGCCACAGCCGAAACCGAACGCGATGCGCTCGCTAAGGAACTGACCACGCTGGAACCGTCGGTCGAACAGTTGAAGAGCCAGATCGAAGACATGCGCGGCCGTCGTAACGACCTGAACGCACGCTCGAACATTCTGCAAGCCAAGCAGCAGATCGCCCAGGCCAAGGATGTCGCGGCAACCGCGTTGGGCGGTATCGGCGGCAAGAATCTGTCCGAAGATTTCCAGAAGCTGGAAGATAAAGTCGCGCTGTCGAATGCCCGTTCCGACGCGCGCCTGACTTCGGCTGACGTGAAGAGCGGCAAGGCGCTCGACGACAAGCTCGCGGATCTGAACCGCGGCCCGTCGGTCGAAGACCGGCTCGAAGCGTTGAAGAAACAGATCAATACGCCGGCCCAGTAACGGCGTCGGCAGTATCGCGTTGAAGTAGTTCGCAGTATGCGCGTCAAGCAGCGTCGGCATGGTGCGCGGCGCTGCAGGTTTCACCGGCGTTCCGGGTGTATACCGGCATACCCGCCGGCATACCCGCCGACACACCCGCCACATGCGCTGTTACCGGTGCGCCGGCGGTCCGGCCGCCGGGCCGCTGGAATCGATTGCCAAGGAGACGGGCGCGCAGCGCCCGGCCCGTATATGAAAAAATTTCTCGCAACCGCGTTCGCCTCACTGCTGCTGGTGTCAGCCGCGGCGTTCGCTGTACCGACGGTTCAGCAGATCGAATCCGCGATGGCGCAAGGCAACTGGCAACAAGCCGACGCAGGCTTGAGCGAAGTGCTGCAAGCGCATCCGAACAATGCTCGCGCGCACTATCTGTACAGCCAGGTGCTCGATCGCGAAGGCCGTTCCGCCGACGCGCTCGCCCAGGTGCAACAGGCCAAGACACTCGACCCGCAAATCCGCTTCACCGACCCGACCCGTTTCGCGCAAACCGAAGCGCGGATCCGCAAGAACGCGGAACGCGCCGGCGGCGGTGGCGGCAACGTCGCGAGCCGCGCGGCCAACCCGTTCGTGCAACAGAATGCACCGGCCGTGCAGCAACAGTCGGCGATGGTGCCGCAGGCGCCGCAACGGCATGGTCCGGGGATCGGCATGTGGATCGGCATCCTCCTCGTCATCGGAGTGATTGCGCTGGTGCTGCGCTGGACCCTGCGCCGCGCCCGCTCGCAAGACGATTCGCGCGCCGACGACGATCGTCGCGTGCAACTCAAACGCGCGACCGAGATGCTGAACGCGGTGCGTTCCTTGAAGCTCGACGTGAAGCTCTCCACCGTGCAAGGGCATGAAGCGCTGGAGAAGGAAGTCGAAGCGACCGAAGATCAGTTGCGTGGCCTCGTGGAAACGCTGTCGAACAGCAAGAATCCGGTGCCGCCGTATCAGCTGGACGAACTGGAGCAGCGTATCGCGAGCATGCGCGCACGCGCTGAGGGACGGCCCGATCCGAATGCGGCACCTGCCGCGAGCGCGCAGCAGTCGCCGTATGCGCAGGAAGCCGAGCGTTTCGGCAATCCGCCGCAAGCGCCCTATCCGCAACAAGGCCCTTATCAGCAACAACCGCAGGTGATCGTGCAGCAAGGCGGCGGTGGTTTCGGCGGCGGCATGGGCGGTTTGCTGACCGGTGTGCTGCTCGGCGAAGCACTGAATTCCGGACGTGAGCGCGTGGTGGAGCGCGATGTGATCGTCGACGACGAAACACGTCGCCGCGGCAAAGACGATGGTAATGGCGGCGTCGATTTCGGCCAGGGTTCGAACGACTGGAGCGATAACAGCGGCGGCGTCGATATGGGCAGCAACGACGACTCCGGCGGCTGGAGCGATACCTGACCTGCCCCTTCGCTACACCACAATGAAAACGGGCTCCTTCACGGAGCCTGTTTTTTTACGCCTTCTTGCTACGCCCTCGCCGCTTCATGTTGCGCGAGCAGCACTGACCCCGCGAACAACCTGACGATAAAACGCTCCGCATATGCGATCAGCGCTTCCCGGCGCGCGGCATTCGCGGCGATGTATTCATCCGACAGATGAAACAGTTGCAGCACGATCTGCGTGCAGACTTCATCGACGGTTTCGCGGGCAAGCGCCGGCATCAGATTCAATTGCACGACGTCGTCCGCCATTTCCGCCGACACCTCGTGGAGATTCGCGCGCACCGCTTCGCGCAGCGCCGGCGACGTGCCGTGATACTCGGCTAGCGCACTGCGGAACGCTTCGCGGCTTTCCAGGGCGAACTCGAAGAACGCGACGCACGCACGGCGCGGCACGCTATGCGGCTCGTCGTGCGCGGCCAGCCAGCGCTCGCGCCGCAGCATCGGCCGCAAGCGGCGGCTCACCGATTCGACCGCTTCGCGCGCGAGGTCGTCGAGCGTGTCGAAATGACGATAGAACGTGTTGGGATTCAACCCCGCCTCGCGCGCCAGCTCGCGCAAACCCAGGCTCGCAAAACTGCGGCCTCCCGCGGTCAGGCGCAACGCGGCTTCGATCAGCTTGCGCTTGCCGGGCGCCAATTCCTGTCCGGCTGTGGCGCCGTGCTCGGCGAGAAGCGCCGCTTCGGGTACGGATGTCATGAGGTTTCAATCAGGGCGCGGCACGCGCGTTTAATAGCGGTACTCTAAACGATCTTGACGCGAAGTGTACAGTTGTCTACCCTGCGCGTTATGCAGCAGTAGACACCTGTAGACATTCGAATTCTGCAGACCCCTTTTGCACACCTTTGCCCAACGCCGGAGACCCGCTGTGACGCCTGCCTCATCTGCCATGCCACGCATTGCCATTGTCGGAAGCGGTTTCGCGGGCATCGGCATGGCGATCCGTCTTCACCAGATGGGGATCACGTCGTTTACTGTTTACGAGGCGGCCGGCGACATCGGCGGCACGTGGCGCGACAACACGTATCCCGGCGCGGCCTGCGATGTGCCGTCGCATCTGTATTCGTTTTCTTTCGAGCCTAACCCGGCGTGGTCGCGCGCATTCGGTAGCCAGGCCGAGATTTTCGCGTACCTGAAGCATTGCGCGCGCAAGTATGGCGTCGATCGTTTCGTGCGTTGCAACGCGCGCGTGGCCGCCGCGCGTTTCGATGAAGCGCGGCAAGTATGGCAAGTCGAGATCGATTCGAACGGCGTGCGCGAAAGCATCGAAGCCGACGTGGTGATCGCCGCGAGCGGTCCGTTGTCGCGGCCGGCCATGCCGCAAATTGCCGGGTTCGAGCGCTTCGAAGGCAAGCTGTTTCACTCGGCGCGCTGGGACCATGCGTATCCGCTCGAAGGCAAGCGCGTCGCGGTTATCGGCACCGGCGCGAGCGCGATCCAGTTCGTGCCGCGGATCCAGCCGCGCGTCGCGCGGCTCGAACTGTTCCAGCGTACCGCGCCCTGGATCATGCCGAAACCCGACAAGCCAATTGGCCCGCGCGCGCGTTGGCTGTTCCACCATCTGCCGTTCACGCAGCTTTTCGTGCGCAATGCCATCTACTGGCAACTCGAATCGCGCGCGATCGCGTTCGTCGTCAATCCGAAGCTGACGAAGTTTCCGATGAAGTTCGGCCTGAGCTATCTGGAGCGGCGCGTCAAGGATCCGGCGCTGCGCGCGAAGCTGACGCCGAACCACCGGTTCGGCTGCAAGCGCGTGCTGCTGTCAAGCGACTACTATCCGGCGCTCGGTCAGCCGAACGTCGATGTGGTGACGGCCGGCATCCGCGAGATCGTCGCTGACGGCATCGTGACCAGCGACGGCGTGCATCACCCTGCCGACGCGATCATCTGCGGCACGGGCTTCCAGGTCAACGACGTCGGCGCGCCGTTTGACGTGACCGGCATCGACGGCGCCGATCTCGGCGCAATGTGGCTGCGCGACGGCCCGCAAGCGTATCTCGGCACCAGCATCGCCGACTTCCCGAACTTCTTCATGATGGCCGGCCCGAACACCGGCCTCGGTCACAACTCGATGATCTACATGATCGAGTCGCAGGTGCAATACATCGCCGATTGCCTGCGCGTGCTGCGCCGGCGTAACGCACGCACGATGAATCTGCGGCCCGACGTGCAGCGCGACTTCAACGCGCGTTTGCAGAAGGAGATGCAGCACTCCGTCTGGACGAGCGGCTGCCATAGCTGGTATCAGACCAGGAGCGGCAAGGTGACCGCGATCTGGCCGGGCTTCACGTTCAGTTTCCGCAAGCGCACGCGCCGCGTGCGGCCGCGCGATTACCGCTTTGCACGTTGATGCGCCGGGATGTCGCTCGCGGCTGAGGGGCCGCTCGTCGACGCTGCAGCCGCGATCCAACTCGAACTAAAAAGGGAGACAAAACCATGGCAAGCCTGGAACCCGCTACACCTGCTACACCTGCGGCGGCCGCCGCATCCGCGCCGCTGCCGCCGCGCTCGCTCGCCGCGCGTCTCGGCATCACCAGCGTGCCGCGCGCCGAATTACAGCGGCGCTATACGCAAAGCGGTTCGAAGTTCGTCAAGATCATGGGCGCCGACGTGCACTACGTCGATGAAGGCAGCGGCGACACGATCGTGATGATTCACGGTTTCGCGTCTTCGCTGCATACGTGGAATCGGGTCGCCGACGAACTCAAGGGCGCGCATCGCGTGATCCGCCTCGATCTGCCGCCGTTCGGCGTGACAGGCCCGCTGCGCTCGACCTCGGGCGAGATCGAAACGATGAATCTGCCGACCTACCGGCGCTTCATCGACACGTTCATGCAGGCGCTCGGCATCTCGCGCGCGACGCTGATCGGCAACTCGCTGGGCGGCCTGATTTCGTGGGACTACGCGGTGCGCCATCGCGAGGCCGTCGAACGGCTGGTGCTGATCGACTCGGCCGGGTTTCCGATGAAGCTGCCGATTTACATCGGTCTTTTCAACAGCGCGCTGGTACGAATCAGTTCGCCGTGGTGGCTGCCCGAAGCCATTATCAGGAGCGCGGTGCGCAACGTGTATGGCGATCCGCGCCGGCTCGACACGGTGACGCTGCGGCGTTACATCGAATTTTTCCACGGCGAAGGCACACGCGCGGCGATCGGCAAGATGGTGCCGACGCTCGATTTCAAGGATGTCGATACCGACGTGCTGAAGACGCTCGACGTGCCGTCGCTGGTGCTGTGGGGTGCGAAGGACCGCTGGTTTCCGCCCGCGCACGCGGCGGAGTTCGCGAGCCGTATTCCGGGCGCCAGGTCGGTGATGTATCCAGAACTCGGCCACATCCCGATGGAAGAAGCGTCCGAGCGTGTGATGGTCGATCTGCGCGCGTTTCTCGGCGCCAGTGCCACGAGGGCCGCGGCTACTGCGGCTACGGCAAGCGCGAGCCGCTCGCCGGTTTGATGCGGCTTTCCGGGTCTGCCTGAAACAACGGACGCATGACCGCGTGCGTCTGTCGCACGCGGCGCATTGAACCATCACCCGTTGGCGTTGGGGTAGCCGACATAAACACGCGTCGCGTACGCGAAGTCGACTGTGCCGTTTTGCGCGGTGCTGTCGAACAGTTCGCGCAGCGCGGCCATCATCGGCTCATAGTTCGTATGCCCCGCTTTCGGCGCATACGACGACGACATCAAGCGCCCCTTCAGGCCTTCAAAGTCCAGTTGCTGCCCGTTCGGGAAGCTCGCCTTGTATGCGAAGCCGTCGCCGAACCATGCGGCCATCGATTCGTCGTCGCCATAGCGCTCCGCCACCGCCGTGTAGTCGACGCCGTACTTTTTCAGCAGCGCCTCGAAGCCGACCAGAAACGGCGTGCCCTCCACCAGGCGGCTGTTCCAGAACAGCGCGACCAGACCCTCCGGCTTCAGGATGCGTGCAAACTCGCGGCTCACCACTGCGTGATCGAACCAGTGGAAGGCCTGGGCGGCGATCACGAGCTCGACGCTGGCGTCGTCGAGCGTAGTAGCTTCCGCAGTGCCCGCTACGCTGCGGAAATCGCCCCGCCCCGCGAGCCACGCGTCCGATGCTTCGCGCATCGCCTGATTCGGTTCGACCGCGATCACCGGATGGCCTGCGTCGAGAAACAGCTTCGCTGAGATGCCCGTGCCGGCGCCGATATCGGCCACCAGCGCGTGAGGCGCAACCCCGCAGGTGTCGTGCAGGAACCTCACGACTTCGCGCGGATAGCTCGGCCGGTACTTGACGTAGTCCGCGACACGGTCGGTGAAACGCTGGGTTGAATCGCTCATGGGCGCGTCCTGTGCGAGCTTTGGGGAGGGTTTTACGTTACCCGAGTTGAACAGCCGGTGCATGACGATGCGCTTTCAACCGCCGCCGAGCAAGCGCAACAGGCCCCAGAAAAATTTGCAGAGCGTCACGATCAGCTCCCACAGGTGGTAGAGCTGCTGCCAGCCCGAGACGCGCGCGAAGGAGTCGATCATGGGTCGCCGGTGAGAGGAAGATGGCTGAGGGGAATGGCTGGGGCCGGGGCAGCAATGTGCGGGGCCGCGCGGGCTGTGCCGGTGTCGGTCGTCTAGCACAGGTACCGCGCGTCGGGCCACGCCGGCGCCCCGCCGAATCCCACATCATAACGACCGCGGGATACCCCGTATCAAGTCGACTGCGAGTTTGCCGTAAATGCCTTGAGAAGACGCGGCATCCGTGGGGGATGACCGTGCTGATCGACTGCTCCAACCGCGCCATCAAGGAGACACGACCATGACGCGCTTCAGCTTTCGCCGGGCCGGCCGTTCGCAGACGGTGGTCGGCGACATAGCCGCGCAAGCGGGCAAACTGGGCATTGAAATCTGCGACGTATCGGGCCACGTCGAAGAAGTCGCCGCGCGCGTGCAGCGTCAGGCACAGGTATGCCGCACGCTGCGCGAGTCCGCCGCTCAGACGCTCGCGGGCAACCACCGCATTGCCGCCGCTGCGCGCGAAATGCGCAGCGTATCGGCCGAAGCCGCGACCGGCGTGCAGGAATCGCAGCAGACGCTGGAAGCGTCGCTGGCCGACATCCACGGGCTCGTTGAAGGCGTAACGGTGATCGAGAGCCAGATCGGCGCGCTGCGCAGCGCGCTTGCGCATGTGAGCCGCGTCTCCGAGGAGATTTCGCTGATTGCGCGCCAAACGCATCTGCTGGCGCTGAACGCTGCGATCGAAGCCGCGCGCGCCGGCGACTCCGGCAAGAGTTTCGCGGTGGTGGCGGCCGAGGTGAAGAACCTGTCGGCGAAGACCGCGCAGGCGACCGGCCAGATCGAAACGACGCTGGCACAGTTGACCCGGCAGACCGAGCAGTTGATCAGCGAAGGCTCGGTGAACACAGCGCGGGCGCACCGGGTACGCGAGGGCACGCGCAAGATCGGCGACGTCGTGCATGCGACGGGCGATGCGATTGCGCAGCTCAACAACGAGGCTGGGCAGATTGCCCTGTTGACCGGCGAGATCGAGACGCAATGCGACGGACTCGAGGCGCAGGTGCTGGAGATGGCGACGGGCGTCGAGAATTCGAGCGAGAACTTCGTGCAGGCGAAGGATCGGCTGGGGAATTTGCTGAGTGTTTCCGAGACGTTGATCGAACTGACTGCTGCGACCGGTGTGGAGACGGCGGACACGCGGTTTATCGAAGCGGTGCAGCAGGCCGCGGCTGCGGTGGGCAAGTTATTCGAAACGGCTGTGGCCCGGGGCGAAGTGTCGATTGAAGATCTGTTCGATCAGAATTATATGCCTGTGGCTGGGAGCAATCCTGCTCAGTTCGTTACACGGTTTACTGCTTTTACTGACCGGGTTTTGCCGGCTATTCAGGAGCCTTTGCTCGAGCTCGATCCACGGGTCGCGTTTTGTGCCGCTGTCGATGTGCGCGGCTATCTGCCTACCCATAATCTGAAGTTTTCTTTGCCGCAGCGCGAGGATGTGGTCTGGAATATGGCTAACTGCCGGAATCGACGGATGTTCGATGATCGTACCGGGCTTGCTGCTGCTTCTCATACCAAGAGGTTTTTGTTGCAGACCTATCGGCGCGATATGGGCGGTGGCCAGTTTGTTTTGATGAAGGATGCGTCGGCACCTGTGTTTGTTGCCGGACGGCATTGGGGTGGGGTTCGGATTGGTTATAAGGTTTAAGGTTTTTTTGCGCGTAGCGCGTGGTTGGGGTGTTTGCCTGCGGCGGTGGCTTTTTCTTTTTCTATTGGTTTATTAGCGTTCCCCCTGTGCTGTTTGCCTGCTCGGCGCTTCTGGTTGTACGCCTGCGGCGTTGGCTTTTTCTTTTTCTATTGGTTTATTAGCGTCGCCCCTGTGCGGGGCGGCACCTACTTTTCTTTGCCTGCCGCAAAGAAAAGTAGGCAAAAGAAAGCGGCTCAAACCGCCAGCGCTTAAGCGGGTCCCCTGGCTTGGAGGGGGTAGTGGAGCATCTGGAATCGGTGTTCTCGCGCACTCCGTGCTGGTGACAAGGCCGTCATCCTTCCGGCGGCGCTGCGCGCGCCGTAGCGGTACTTCACAAAACCAATAGCGGATACGCGCTTCCGGCGTCATTCTTGCGACTCCGTACTACGTGCACGCCGGAACGGTCTGTCAGGGAAATCAGTGGGTGATTCTTTGTTCAGTAGGAACCATCGGCTTCGCCTCGGCGTTGTGCTAGCGGGAAATAAGGTGAGGGCTGGCTTGGTGAGCTTGCGAATGTGGCGCTGCACGCAATGTAGAAACGCATAAACGCACAGACCGCAGGTCACGGCACAGACAAAACCCCGCACGCCAGAATCGACCGGTGGTTTGGTGAAGTACCGCTACGGCGCGCGCAGCGCCGCCGGAAGTATGACTGTCTTGTCACCAAGGCTGAATGTGCGAGAGCACAGATTCCAGATGTTCCACTACCTCCTCCAAGCCAGGGGACCCGCTTAAGAGCTGGCGGTGTAAAGCCGCTTTCTTTTGCCTACTTTTCTTTGCGGCAGGCAAAGAAAAGTAGGTGCCGCCCCGCACAGGGGCGACGCTAATAAACCAATAGAAAAAGAAAAAGCCAACGCCGCAGGCGTACAACCAGAAGCGCCGAGCAGGCAAACAGCACGAGGCGAACGCTAATAAACCAAAAAGAAAGCAAGGAAAGGCAACGCCGTAGGCAAACACCCCAACCAGGCGCTACGCGCAAAAAAAACTAAATCGCCATAACAGCCCGCCTCCTCTCCGCCCTCTGCATAAAATAATTCCCCACCACCACCCCAACCGTGACAACGGCAATAAACAGAGTAGCGAGAGCATTCATCTCAGGATTCAACCCGAGCCGAACGCGAGAAAACACGACCAGCGGCAAAGTAGTCGACCCAGGACCGGACAGGAAGGCCGACAAAACCAGATCGTCGATAGACAAAGTAAAAGACAACAACCACCCAGACACGAGAGCCTGCGAAATCAACGGCAACGTAATAGAGAAAAACACCCTAACCGGCGTAGCCCCAAGATCAAGCGCAGCTTCTTCAAGAGAAGGGTGCAACTCCCTCACGCGGGACTGAACAATGATGGCCACATAAGAAATACACAACATTACGTGTCCGATCCAGATCGTGAAAATGCCACGCCCGGCAGGCCATCCCAGCCACTTGGCCATTTCGATGAACAACAGCAACAGCGAAATCCCCTGAATCACCTCGGGAATCACCAGCGGCGCATTGATCATCCCGGTATAGAGCGTGAACCCACGAAACCGCCCCATCCGCGCGAGCACAAAGCCAGCCCATGTGCCAATCACAACCGACGCAAACGCCGTCAACAACGCAACGCGCAACGACAACCACGCCGCAGCAATCAACTCATCATCCTGCAACAACGCGGCATACCACCGCGTAGAAAACCGCGTCCACACCGTGACCAGCTGCGATTCGTTGAACGAATACACAACCAGACTCACGATCGGCACATACAGAAACAAAAATCCAATCCCCAATGCAATGACCTGCAAAATCCGGTTCGGCTTCATCAGCGCCTTTCCTCCATCGCCTTAGCCTGCGCGTACTGGAAAAACGCCATCGGTACCAATAACAACAACACCATCGCGCACGTCACGGCAGACGCCATCGGCCAATCGGCGTTGTCGAAAAATTCATTCCACATCACACGGCCAATCATCAGCGTGTTCGCGCCGCCCAGCAATTCAGGAATCACGTACTCGCCCACCGCCGGAATGAACACCAGCAGGCACCCGGCGATGACGCCGTTCTTCGACAACGGCAACGTGATCTGCCAGAACGCCTTCCACGGCTTCGCGCCGAGGTCGTAGGCGGCTTCCAGCAAGGTCATGTCCATCTTCACCAGGTGCGCGTACAGCGGCATCACGAGGAACGGCAGGTACGAATACACCATGCCGATATAAACCGCGGCATTCGTGTGATACAGCTCGATGGGCGTATGAATCAGCCCGGTCGACATCAGGAAGTTGTTCAGCAAACCGTTGTTCTTCAGAATCCCGATCCACGCATACACGCGAATCAGAAACGACGTCCAGAACGGCAGCATCACCGCCATCATCAACAGATTGCGGCTCGCCGGATTCGATCGCGCGATGTAGTACGCCATCGGATAGCCGATCAACAAACACAGTAAGGTCGATACCGCCGCCACCACCACCGAATTCACGTAAGTCGCGAAATACAGGCTGTCGGTCAGCAGAAACGCGTAATGCGAAAGATCGAGCGCGACGTGAACCACGCCGTCCGTATAGGTCGTCAGTTCCGTATAAGGCGGAATGCCGAGCTGCAGATCGGCGAAGCTGATCTTCACGACCAGCAGGAACGGTACGAGGAAAAACAGCAGCAGCCAGACGAACGGCCCGGCCACCACCGCCGTGCGGCCGGTCAGGTTGAAGCGCCGTACCGGCCACGATGCCAGAGAACTCATCGAGCGCTTCATGCTGTCAGCACCACGCCGGCCGCTGCGCTCCAGCGCACGTACACTTCGTCGCCCCAGGTGGGCGGATCGATTTCGCTCAATGCGAGACTCGTGACATTCGCGATCACCGTTTTGCCGGCCTCGAGCTTCACGTGATACAGCGAATAGCCACCCATGTAAGCGATATTCGTCACGACGCCCTTGCCCCAGTTGTACGCGCCTTCAGGCGGCTTGCGCGTAAGCGAGATGCGCTCAGGCCGCACTGAGATCGTCACCGGCATGCCGAGCGGACCGGTAATGCCGTGGCTCACATAGAGGCGGCTCGGCAGATCGGGCGTTTCGATGAACACGTGATCGGGTTCGTCTTCGACGACGTTGCCTTCGAACAGATTGGTCGAGCCAATGAACTCGGCCGAAAAGCGGCTGTTAGGATATTCGTAGACCTCGTGCGGCGTGCCGAGCTGCACGATCTCGCCTTCGCTCATCACGGCGAGGCGCCCGGCCATCGTCATGGCCTCTTCCTGATCGTGCGTCACCATGATGCAGGTCACGCCGACCTTGTTGAGAATGTTGACCAGTTCGATCTGCGTACGCTGACGAATCTGTTTATCGAGTGCGGACATCGGCTCGTCGAGCAACAGCAGCTTCGGCCGCTTGACCAGCGAGCGCGCGAGCGCGGCGCGCTGCTGCTGCCCACCGGAGAGCTGATGCGGCTTGCGCTTGGCGAAGCGGCCCATCTGCACGAGTTCGAGCGCGTTCTGCACGCGCTCTTTCATTTCGGCTTTCGGCACGCCTTCCTGCTTGAGACCGAAGGCGACGTTGGCCTCGACCGTCATGTGCGGGAACAGCGCATACGACTGGAACATCATGTTGATCGGCCGTCGGTATGGCGGCAACTGCGCGAGATCTTCACCGTCGATCAGGATCTTGCCCGAGGTCACGCTCTCGAGACCGGCCAGCATCCGCAGCAAGGTCGATTTACCACAGCCGGAGCTGCCGAGCAGCGCGAACAACTCGCCCTTTTTCACCGACAGATTGACCTGCTTGACCGCCACGGTCTCGCCGAATTTCTTCACGACATCGACGATCTGGACGAAGTTTTCCGCTGCGCCTTCGGCAACGGCGCTGAGGCTCGGGGACCGCAAGCCGGCCCCTGCCAGCGCGCCCAACTGGTCGCTACTCATCATAATGCTGCTTCACTCCGGCGTTTGACGAACAAAGCCCCCGGTGGGCACCGGGGGCTTCATGACGATACTTACCCGTTCACAGTGGCCGCGGGTTCAGCGGCCGGACTTGAATTCAGTCCACAGCCGCGTCTGCAGCCGCTGGATTGCCGGCGGCAGCGGCTTCAGCAGGAACAGCGTCTTGATGACGTCAGGCGGCGGATACACGGCCGGGTCGTTCGCCACGTCCTTGTCCACGTACTTGCGCGCCTCGAGGTTGGTGCTCGGATAGTAGACGGCGTTGGTGATCGCTGCGTGCACCTGCGGCGTTTCGATGTAGTTGATCCACGCGAGCGCGGCTTCCTTGTTCTTCGCGTCCTTCGGAATCGCCATCACGTCGAACCAGACCGGCGCACCGCCCTTCGGAATGTAGTACTCGATCCTGTAGGCCTTCTTCGCTTCGACCGCGCGATGCTTGGCGATCACGACGTCGCCCGACCAGCCGTACGCGAAGCACACATCGCCGCCGACCAGGTCGTTGATATAGCCCGACGAGTTGAACTGCGTGATGTACGGGCGGATCTTCTTCATCATGTCGAGCGCGGCGCGGTAGTCGGCCGGGTTCGTACTCATCGGATCCTTGCCGATGTAGTGCAGCGCGGCGGCGAACATCTGGTCCGGTGCGTCGAGCACGGACACGCCGCAGGCTTTCAGCTTCGAAATGTTTTCCGGCTTGAAGAGGACGTCCCAGTTGTCGAGCGGCACGTTCTTGCCGAGGATCTGCTGCGCCTTGGTGACGTTGTAGCCGAGGCCGGTCGTACCGTACGCCCAGGGCACCGTGTACTTGTTGCCCGGATCGGCGCCGGCCACCAGCGCCATTAGCGACGGGTCGAGGTATTTCAGGTTCGGCAGCTTCGATTTGTCGAGCGGCGCGAAGATGCCCGCGGCGATCTGTTTGCCGGCGTAATTGCTGGTCGGCACAACGATGTCGTAGCCGGAATTGCCGGTGAGGAGCTTGGCTTGCAGCGTATCGTCGCTGTCGTAGTTGTCGTATTTGACCTGGACGCCGGTCTGCTTGGTGAAGTTCGGGATGGTGTCCTTGGCGATGTAATCGGACCAGTTATACACGTTCAGCTGCGTGTCTTTCGCAGCGGCCGTCAACCAAGGCGTCGCACACAAGACCAGCGCCGCCACTTGCCCCACTACCCGTCTTTTCATTTCGTTCTCCGATTCTGACCGGCCGAGCCGACCTCGTCCTCATTCACGCCGCGCTACAGCACGCGCGGCTCCCCTGAAAAACCCGAAAACTACCATTAATTATTGCGCGCTTCAAAAAAAATGCCAGGCTGTCCCGCAAACAACACAGCGTAAGCCGCGCCGCTACAAAATGGGCGCAATTTTAGCGGGTTATCGGCCCGTGTCTACCCGAAAAAAACGCCAGTGTCCGTCGCGGTGTTGTGTCGCTGTCACGTTACACCCGCTGTTTGGACTTTGGTTGGACAGCACAGCGCCCATCAGCTGCTGGCGGCAAGCCAGGTGGTGCGGAGCCTGCAATTGCCTTGCGGTCGTGCCGTCGATTCGCTAGACGCCGGACGCTCGCCTGATGCGCGGCCTGCCGCGCGTGCTGGCCGGGCTGTCCGGGCTGTCCGGGCTGTCCGCCGCGTTCATTGTCGTGTTGAACGGCGCGCAGTTGTGGCCACTCTTGCGGCAATTGGCATTTGGCATTTGGCGGATGAGGCAGTTTTTGTTTGATCCGCTCCATCTATTTGCGAATGAAGCCGTTTTGTAAGCATTCTCTTAGTATCTCCCGATGACATGCGACGCCGCTCGATGCGGCGCCATACCGGTTGTACTTCCACGTTCGCGGCGGCTGCCGCTGTCCGAGGCGAATGCCGGCGCCCAGGGTGGCGCTTGCCGGGCCCTTCATTGCGTCCGCGAGACGCATGCGCCGCATCGGTTAACATAGCGGAACTCCGCTTCCCGCCCCAAGGTTTCCGATGGCTTCGAATCTCCACGATCTTCCCGACAGCCCGTGCATCGGCGTCTGCTCCACGCTCTTCGACGAAGTCTGCAAAGGCTGCGGCCGCACCGCGGCTGAAGTGTCCAATTGGGTATTCCTCAGCGACGAGGAAAAGCACGCTGTGTGGGTCCGCATCGAGCAGGACGGCACGGCGATGCGCTTCAAGTACGACAAGCTGTAACCGCTGCTCGGCCCGGTTCGCGCTTGCAATAAGCGCTTGCAATAAAAAACGCCGGGAGGCCCCGGCGTTTTTTCTTTTTTTGAGCGCTGAGCCCGAACAGGCTGCAATCAGAACCGCATACCGACACCCAGACCGACCACCACCGGATCGATACTCAGTCGGCCGAGCGACTGACCGCCGAGCGATGCATCCGTGTGCATCCAGATCTTCTTGATGTCCGCGTTGACGAACAGCGACTTGGTCACCTGCACGTCGACGCCGGCTTGCAACGCCGGGCCGAAGCTGTGATTCGTGATCGAGATCGGCTGTCCGCCTGCGTTCAGACCGTTGTTGTAGAAATACGTGTAATTGATACCCGCACCGACATACGGACGGATACGCCCGGCGTGATTGAAGTGATATTGCAGCAGCAGCGTGGGTGGCAGAACGTTCACGCCACCGAGATTGCCGAGGCTCGACGTGAGCTGATGGCGCGACGTGCCCAGAATCAGCTCGACGCCGAGGTAATCGCGGATCATGTACGTCAGATCCAGTTCCGGCACGATGGCGTTGTTGACGCCAACGTTCAGCGCCGACAGCGATTGGTTGGTCGTCACGTTCGGCATGATGCTGATCGCCCGCAGACGCACCAGTACGTCGCCGGCGTGAATGCCGCTCATCTGGTCGTCGCCGGCGGCGTGCGCTTGCTGAGCCAGAGCGCCCGCGCATAGCAGGCTCGATGCGACAGCGGCGGCCTTGATTCTGTTCCTGAGCGAGTGCTTCATGTTTTTCCCCGAGTGTTTGTTTGCTTGCGGGGATTGTCGAAGGTCTCGCCAGCGTGCGCGTTGACGCGTATCAACCAAGCGAAAATGCCCGCCGCCCTGCGACTGCCGGTCGCGTCACGCCGGTCAACAGCAATTCGATCAGATCGTGCACGCTGCGAATCGCGCTGCCGAACGGCAATGCTTCGCGGCCGCGGAAGAACAGACCATTGGCCACATCGCCGCGCAACGCCGCGGCCAGTCGCGTATCGATGCAGAAGTGGCCGAACTTCTCGATACCGTCGCGCATGCCACAGACGCTCAGGCATTCGAGTGCGGTCGGACAGGCCTGTTTGAGCGCGCCGATCTTCTCGCGAATTTTTGTTTCGTTGCGCAGATAGCGCATCAACCAGGGCGTTTTCACGGCGCGCGCGGGCAATCCCGTGACGCTGACAAACTCGACGATGTCATCGGGCGTCGCGTCTGCCAGCACGCGCTTGAAGTCAGGATGCGCATCGCCTTCTTCGGTGACGGCGAACGGCGTGCCGAGCTGCACGCCGCTTGCGCCCGCGTTCAACAGATCACGCACGGCTTCGTGGCTATTGATGCCGCCCGCGACGATCAACGACACGTCTTTGCGATCCAGGCCGAGCGACGTGAATACCGCATCGAGTTCTTCGAAGATGCGGAAAAAGTCGAAGCGCTGGTCGTGCAGGTCTGCGAGGTTGGTCACGCCAAGGTGGCCGCCTGCGCGGGCCGGATGTTCGATCACGACGGCGTCTGGCAGACGGCCTTTTTTCATCCACTTTTTCAGCACCAGCGCGATGCCGCGGCTGTCCGACAGGATGGGGATCAATGCAATGTCGTGGCCTTCGGTCATGTCGGGCAAATCGAGCGGCAGACCCGCCCCCATCACGATCGCGTCGGCGCCGTTTTCGCAGGCGACGCGCACGTAGTCTGCTTGCGCGTTGACTGCTTTCATCACGTTGACGGCGATCATCCCGCGACCTTCGCTGATTGCTTTGGCGGCGTGGATTTCGCGGGCTAGCGCGGTGAGGTTGGCTTGTTCCAGGGTGGCCCGGTCTGGGGTTTGACGGCAGAGTTCGATCAGATCGTGGTGATGATGGCGCAGGTCGATGCTGGCGATGGTGCCGAGTGCGCCCTCACGGGCGACGCTGCCGGCGAGCCGGTGAGCTGAGATGCCCACGCCCATGCCGCCTTGCACGATCGGCAGTAGAGCGCGGCCGCGGATGGTTAGAGGTGGGAAGGAGTGAGAGGTAAGCATGGTGACCCGCTGGGTGGATTATCGAAATGGTGATAATCGGTCGTTAGGCGCGGCTTGCGTTGCTTTGGGTCAAGGGGTTGGTTTGCAGGTTTGGTTTTCGGTTTGGTTAGTTGATGTCGGTCACTTCGTAGTGAGGTTTTTTTTGGGTTTTTTTGCCTTCGCGGCGCTGTTGGTTGTTTGCCTGCGGTGGTGGCCTTTCCTTGCTTTCTTATTGGTTTATTAGCGTTCCCCCTGTGCGGGGGAGCACCTACTTTTCTTTGCCTGCCGCAAAGAAAAGTAGGCAAAAGAAAGCGGCTTCACACCGCCAATTCTTAAGCGGGTCCCCTGGCTTGGAGGGGGCAGTGGCGCATCTGGAATCTGCGCTCTCGCACACTCCGCGCTGGTGACAAGGCCGTCATCCTTCCGGCGGCGCTGCGCGCGCCGTAGCGGTACTTCTCAAAACCGATGGGGCGTACGCGCCCCCGGCATCATCCTTCCCGCCTCGCACTACGTGCTCGCCGGAACGGTCTGCAAGGGAAACCCGTGGTTGGTTTTTTGCTCGGTGGGGGCCATCGGCTTCGCCTCGGCGAGGCGCTGAATTGTGCAAGTGCGACCCACCGCGCCGGGCGAAACGAAGATGCGGAAAACGGCTGGCGGTTTGATGAAGTACCGCCGCGAGTTACGCTAGCGCAGCAAAGGCAAGCCGCTACGCGTGAACAACTGCAGGCGCCGAAAGCGCCCGACGGACCCGGCGGTTTTATGAAGCACCGCTGCGGCGCGCGTAGCGCCGCCGGAAGTATGACGGCCTTGTCACCCGCGCGGAGTGTGCGAGAGCGCAGATTCCAGATGCTCCACTGCCCCCTCCAAGCCAGGAGACCCGCTTCAAAGCTAGCGGTGTGAGCCGCTTTCTTTTGCCTACTTTTCTTTGCGGCGGCAAAGAAAAGTAGGTGCTCCCCCGCACAGGGGGAACGCTAATAAACCCATATCAATTCAAGGAAAGGCCACCACCGCAGGCAAACAACCAACATCGCCACACCATAAAAAAAAGCCCACTTCAAAGAAGCAGGCTTTGCAGCAAAAAGTGAGGCAACGAACAGCTTACTGTACGCCTTGGCTCAACAGGAAGTCTTCATAGTTACCACCGAAGTCATTCAACGTCCCATCCGTACGCACTTCAATAATCCGGTTCGCCAACCCGCTCACAAACTCACGATCGTGGGACACGAAAATCAACGTTCCTTCGTACTTATCAAGCGCGATCTGCAGCGACTCGATCGACTCCATGTCCATGTGGTTGGTCGGCTCGTCCATCAGCAGCACGTTGTGGCGGCCCAGCATCAGCTTGCCCCAGATCATGCGGCCCTTCTCGCCGCCCGACAGCACCTTTACAGACTTGCGGATGTCGTCGGCATTGAACAGCAGCCGGCCGAGCGTGCCGCGCACCATCTGCTCGTCGTCGCCTTCCTTGCGATAGCCGTCGATCCAGTCCATCAGCGTGACGTCGTCCGGAAACTCTTCGTACGTGTCCTGCGGCATGTAACCGACATTCGCGTTTTCGGCCCACTTCACCGTGCCGTGATCGAGCGTGAGCTTGCCGAGCAGCGAGCGCAGCAGCGTGGTCTTACCCGCACCGTTCTCGCCGATGATCGCGACACGCTCGCCCGGCTGCACGCTGATGCTGAAATCGTTGAAAATCTGGCGCTCGTACTTCTTCGAAATCCTGTCGGCGACCACCGCGATGTTGTGCAGCTTCTTCTCGTACTCGAAGCGAATGAACGGGTTCTGCCGCGACGACGGCTTGAATTCCTCGATCTTGATCTTGTCGATCATCTTCAGACGGCTGGTGGCCTGACGCGCCTTCGACTTGTTGGCCGAGAAGCGGCGCACGAAGTCCTGCAGGTCGGCGACGCGCTCCTTCGCCTTCGCGTTGGCGTTCTGCTGACGCTCGCGCGCCTGCGTGCTGGCCAGCATGTAGTCGTCGTAATTGCCCGGATAGACCTTCAGCGTGCCGAAGTCCATGTCGGCCATGTGCGTGCAGACCTGGTTCAGGAAATGTCGATCGTGCGAGATGATGATCATCGTCGAGTTGTACTGGTTGAGCACGTCTTCCAGCCAACGGATCGAGTTGATGTCCAGGTTGTTGGTCGGCTCGTCCAGCAGCAGCACGTCCGGCTTCGAGAACAGCGCCTGCGCAAGCAGCACGCGCAGTTTCCAGCCCGGAGCGACGTTGCTCATCGGACCGTTGTGGTCTTCGATCGCGATGCCGATGCCGAGCAGCAGTTCGCCCGCGCGCGCTTCGGCGGTATAACCGTCGTACTCGGCAAACTTCGCTTCGAGTTCGGCGGCGTGCATGTAGTCGTCGTCGGTGGCGTCCGGGTTCGCGTAGATCGCGTCGCGCTCGGTCATCGCGGCCCACATTTCGGTGTGGCCCATCATCACGACGTCGAGCACGCGCACGTCTTCGTACGCGAACTGATCCTGGCGCAACTTGCCGAGACGCACGTTCGGCTCGAGCATCACGTTGCCCGAACTCGGCTCCAGATCGCTACCGAGAATCTTCATGAAGGTGGATTTACCGCAGCCGTTCGCACCGATCAGGCCATAGCGGTTCCCTTCCCCGAATTTGACCGAGATGTTCTCGAAGAGGGGCTTTGGCCCGAATTGCATGGTGATATTGGCGGTAGACAGCACGGCGCGTCCCTTTGAATGTGATATCGGCGAAAAACCGAATATTTTAGCAGGTTATCGCGAAACCAACCCGCACGCGCGCCTACCATCCGGCTTTAACGTGCATCAAGCGCCGCGCGGCGTCTGCAAAACGTCGATGAAGGCCGACAGATCGGCCTCGGCGAGGCCCATTGCCGCGCCCAGCCGCAACAGTTGCTGGACCGTCGAAGCCACCGGCATCGGCGTACCGGTTTCGTAAGCGGTGGCCGCAACCGTGTCGATGTCCTTCTGGAACGTGCGAAACGCGCCGATCGGCGCGAGCCCGTTTTGCGTCATGCGCGGCACGAAAATCTGCAACAGCACCGAATCGGCCCAGCCGCCCGCGAGACCCTCGGCCAGTTTGGCGGCGTCGATGCCGCTGCGCTGCGCAAGACTCACCGCTTCGGCGATCGCCGCCAGCGTCGCGGTGACGATGGTCTGATTGCAGAGTTTGGTGGTCTGACCCGCTCCGACCTCCCCCATATGCGTGACGCGGGCCGCGTACGCGCCGAGCACCGGCCTGAGCGCCTCGACATCCGCCGCGGCGCCGCCGGCCATGACCGCCAGCGTGCCAGCCGCAGCGCCCGCCACCCCGCCCGACACCGGCGCATCGATCCAGCCGACGCCAGCGCCCTCGCCCGCAACCGCTGCCGCTCGTTGCGCGAGCACGCGCGTCGCCGCCGGCGGGATGCTGGAGTGATCGACAATCCAGCGCATCCGGCCCGGTGCGCCGACGCTGAGCAGCCCGGCGTCACCGAACACCACCGCTTCGACCGCTGCCGCGTCCGCGACGCACAACAGCACTGCTTCACAGCGTGCGGCCAGCTCAAGCGGCGTATCGACGACCTGAGCGCCGTCTTCCAGCAGCGCTTGCGCTTTGGCACGCGTGCGGTTCCAGACATGCACGGTATGCCCTGCACGCAGCAAATGCCGGATCATCGGCGCGCCCATCAAACCGGGACCGCAAAAACCAAGTTCCACTTTCAAGCCTCGTCAGGTTTCAGGTTGAGTTTGCGTGGACATGATAGCGGCCGCGCCTGCCGCCGGCATATCGGGCACGCGATCTGCGGCATGACGCACTCAGCTCGCTTACGCGCCGGACGCCAGCCGCGTTCCATTGCCTATACTTTTTGCACACCAACGAAGATCAAAGGAGGAAGTTCATGTCAGACCACGTCTACAAACAAATCGAACTGACCGGTTCATCGACCCAGTCGATCGACGACGCCATCAGCACCGCGATTACAAAAGCATCGAAGACGCTGCGCAATTTGCACTGGTTCGAGGTGACGGAAACGCGGGGCCAGATCGAAAACGACAAGGTCGCGTACTGGCAGGTCACGATCAAGGTCGGCTTGCGCATCGACTAGGGCGTTGCGCGCTCAACCCGGGCGGAATTCAAAGCAAAACCTGAAGCCCCAAAAAAAGCTGCGTCCGTACTGGACGCAGCTCCTTAAAGCAGCGGTTGCTGAAACCGCCGCCCGGTCATTCGCGACCCCGTCGATGGCGACCCCGTCGATGGCGACCCCGTCGATCATCGCGAACCTACATTACTTCGGCAGCGAACCGTCCACGCCTTCCACATACCAGTTCAGGCGCTGCAATTCCGGATCGGTCAGCGTCTTGCCGGCCGGCACCTTGACCGCGCCGGCCTGGTCCTTGATCGGGCCGGTAAACACGTCCCACTTGCCGCCCGCCAGTTCATCGCGCTTCGCCGCCACCTGCTTCTGCGCGTCGGCCGGAATCGCCGACGTGTTCAGGTCTTCAAGATTGACGGCCTTTTGCGGCATGCCCCACCACACTGGATCGTTCTTCCACTTGCCGTCCAGCACCTGCTGGATCGCCGCGTTGTAATACACGCCCCAGTGCGCGACCACCGAGCCGAGGTGCGCGTCAGGACCGAACTTCTTCATGTCCGAATCCCAGCCGAACGCGTGCACGTGCTTTTCCGATGCGGTCGCGAGTGTCGCGCTCGAATCGGTGTTTTGCAGCAGCACGTCGGCGCCCTGCCCGATCAGCGTTTCAGCGGCCTGCTTTTCCTTGCCCGGATCGAACCAGCTGTTGATCCAGATGACCTTGGTGTGCACCTTCGGATTCACCGAACGCGCGCCCAGCGTGTACGCGTTGATGTTGCGGATCACTTCAGGAATCGGCACCGAAGCGACGAAGCCGAGCGTGTTGGTCTTCGTCACATAGCCCGCGGCGACGCCGGCCAGATACGCGCCCTGATACATGCGCACGTCATAGGTGCCGAAGTTCGGCGCCTTCTTGTAGCCGGTCGCGTGCAGGAACACCGTGTCCGGAAAGTCCTTCGCGACCTTCAGTTCGAAGTCCTGGTAGCCGAAGCTCGAACCGATGATGATCTTGTTGCCCTTGTTCGCCAGATCGCGGAACACGCGCTCGGAGTCGGCCGATTCCGGCACGTTCTCGATGCGGGTGATCTTGATCTTGCTGCCGAACTTCGCTTCGGCTTCCTTCGAACCCTGGTCGTGCGCGAAGGTCCAGCCGGCATCGCCCGGGTTGCCGAGGTAGACGAACGCGACGCCCGGTGCGTCGGCGGCCTGTGCGGTTTGCGCGAGCGGCGCGGCGAGCGCCAGCGAGGCCGCGCCCCATGCAAAGGCGGTCAGCAGATTTCTTCTCTTCATGTTTTCTCCTGTCGTGTCTATCGAATGCGTGTTTATCAAATGCGCGTTTATCAAACGATGTAAAACGTGTGGTCGGTCGATGGGGATCAACCGCGTCAGCCTGCCGAGAAAAACGGCTTGCCGAGCGATGCCGGCGCATTCAGACGGATCGTGTTCGGATTGCGCGAAATCAGCACCAGCACGACGACGGTCGCGACATACGGCAGCATCGCGAGGAATTGCGTCGGCACCGGCACGCCGATCGCCTGCGCGTAGAACTGCAAGCCGGTCACCGCGCCGAACAGCAGCGCGCCGATCAGCAGACGCCCCGGGCGCCACGTCGCGAACACCACCAGTGCGAGCGCGATCCAGCCGCGGCCCGAGGTGAGTTGCTCCTGCCACAGGTGCAGGTTGACGATCGAGTAATAACCGCCCGCGAGCCCTGCCATGCCGCCGCCGAACGCCACGGCGCCATAGCGCACGCCGACCACTGGAAAGCCGACCGAGTGCGCGACTTGCGGCGATTCGCCGACCGAGCGCAGCACGAGGCCCGCACGCGTGCGGTACAGGAACCAGCCGATCACGGCGAACATCAGGAACGCGAGGTAGTCGAGCGGAGTGAGGCTGAAAAGCGCGGGGCCGAGCACCGGAATCTTCGACAGACCCGGAATAGTCCACGTGTCGATCGTCGCGCGCACGGCTGCCGACGTGTACGGCTTGCCGACATACGCGGAGAGGCCGATGCCGAAGATCGTCAGCGACAGGCCGGTGGCGACCTGGTTGGCGAGCATCGTGAGCGTGAGAAACGCGAACAGCAGCGACATCGCGAGACCCGCGCCGATCGCGGCGACCACGCCGAGCCACGGGCTGCCGCTAATCGCGGTGACCGCGTAGCCGGTGACCGCGCCCATCAGCATCATCCCTTCGACGCCGAGATTGAGAACGCCCGACTTTTCGGTGACGAGTTCGCCTGCGCCCGCGAACATCAGCGGAATCGCGGCGGTAACGGCGCTCGAAGTGAGCGCGCTGGCTTGTTGAATATCCATGGAGATCCGGCGGGGAAAATCAGTGAGCCTGCGCGGCCAACGAACGGCGGCGCACGCGGTAGTTCACGAACAGGTCGGCGCCCAGCAGGCAGAACAGCAACAGCCCCTGGAACACACCGGAGAGCGCCTGCGGCAATTGCATCGAGGTCTGCACCGCTTCGCCGCCGAGGTACAGCAGCGCCATCAGCAGGCTTGCGAGCACGATGCCGATCGGATGCAGCCGCCCAACGAACACGACGATGATCGCGGTGAAGCCGTAGCCCGGCGACCACGTTGCCTGCAACTGCCCGATCGGGCCGGCGATCTCACCCATGCCGGCGAGGCCCGCCAGAGCGCCGCTGATCAGCAGCGACGTCCAGATGGTTTTCTTGTCGGAGAAACCGGCGTAGCGCGCGGCGAGCGGCGCGAGACCGCCGACATTCATCCGGTAGCCGGCAAAGCTCTTGCGCATGAACAGCCACACGAGCGGAATCGCGATCAGCGTGACGAACACCGACGCGTTCAGACGCGTGCCGCGCAGCCATTTCCAATGCCAGTCGCCGGCGAACGTCGGGTACAGCGCGTCGCCGCCGAACATCTCCGAGAGCGGGAAGTTCATGCCCTGCGGATCGCGCCACGGGCCGCTCACCAGATAGATCAGCAACTGCGTCGCCACGTACGTGAGCATCAGGCTGACGAGAATCTCATTGGTGTTGAAGCGGCTCTTCAGGAGCGCCGGAATCGCCGCCCACGCCATCCCGCCGAGCACACCGGCGATCATCATGGTCGGCAGGATCCACCAGCCGGTGGCCTGATCGAAATAGATCGCGACGCCGCTCGCGGCGATGCCGCCGAGCAGCATCTGCCCTTCAGCACCGATGTTCCAGACGTTCGCGCGATAACCGATCGCGAGGCCGAGGCCGATCAGGCACAAAGGCGACGCCTTCAGCAGCAGTTCGGACCAGCCGTTCACGCTCGCGAGCGGCTCGATGAAAAATGCATGCATCGCCTGCAACGGATCGCGGCCGACGAGGCTGAAGATCAGGAAGCCGATCGCGAGCGTGAGCAACGCGGCAATCAGCGGCACGGCGAGCTGCATCGTGCGCGAGGGCGTCGTGCGTGCTTCGAGTCGATACGGAAGAATCATGGTTAGCGTGTGGTTTGTCTGGTTCTGGTTTTTAACGTGGGACCAAGCGCCGGATCGGCGACTGATCAGGCATGCGCCGGCTGTTCCGCCGAAGGCGCCTCACCCTCGCGGCCGCCGAACAGGCCGGCCATCCAGCGGCCGATTTCCTCGGCGTTGGTCGCGCCGGTCGCACGCACCGGCGAGAGTCTGCCGCGCGCGAGCACCGCGATGCGATCGCAGATGTCGAACAATTCTTCGAGCTCCTCGGAAATCACCAGAATCGCCACACCGCGCGCGGACAGATCGAGCAACTGTTGCCGGATGAAGGCCGCCGCGCCGACGTCGACGCCCCAGGTCGGCTGCGCGACCACCAGCACCTTGGGCGCCTGCAGAATCTCGCGGCCCATGATGTACTTCTGCAAATTGCCGCCGGAGAGACTTTGCGCCAGCGCTTCCGAACCGCCGCAACGCACGTCGAAGGCTTCGATGCAGCGCCTGGCGAAGGCGCGCATCGCACCCGCCTTGATCCAGCCGGCGTTCACCATTTGCTGACGATGCGCGGTCAGCAGCGCGTTTTCCGACAGCGTCATCGCCGGCACTGCGCCGCGGCCGAGCCGCTCTTCCGGCACGAAACCGAAACCGAGTGCGCGCCGCCCGCCCGCGCCCATACGCCCCGCAACCTTGCCGCAGATCGTGATCGCATCGGCGCGCACGCCGCGCTTTTCGCCCGAGAGGGCCGACAGCAGTTCGGCCTGGCCGTTGCCCGACACGCCCGCGATGCCGAAGATCTCGCCGGCATGCACGCCGAACGAGACGTTATCGAGCGAGGTGCCGAACGGATCGTCGCTCGCCACCGAGAGTTGCCTCACGTCGAGCAGCACGTCGCCCGGCTTGTGTTCACGCCTCGTGTAATCGGGCAGCGAATGACCGACCATCAATTGCGCGAGCGACGCGTGGGTTTCTTCTTTCGGCTTCACGTGACCGGTCACGCGGCCGCCGCGCATCACCGTCGCGGTGTCGCACAGCGCCTGGATTTCGTCGAGCTTGTGGCTGATGTAAAGGATGCTGCAGCCTTCGGCTGCGAGTCGCCGCAGGGTCTCGAACAGCTTGCGCACTGCCTGCGGCGTGAGCACCGAAGTCGGCTCGTCCATGATCAACAGACGCGGGTTCTGCAACAGGCAACGCACGATCTCGACGCGTTGCCGCTCACCCACCGTCAGGCTATGCACGTGCCGCTGCGGGTCGATGTCGAGGCCGTAGTCGGCGGAGACTTCGCGGATGCGTTTGGCGAGCGTCTTCAGGTCGAACGGTTCGTCGAGCGCGAGCGCGATGTTTTCGCCGACGGTCAGCGTCTCGAACAGCGAGAAGTGCTGGAACACCATGCCGATGCCGAGCTTGCGCGCGGCCGCCGGGTTGGCGATCTCGACCGCCTGGCCTTCCCAGCGAATCTCGCCGGCGTCGGGCCGCACCGCGCCGTAGATGATCTTCATCAGCGTGCTTTTGCCGGCGCCGTTTTCGCCGAGCACGGCATGGATTTCACCGGGCGCGACGATCAGCGTGACGTCATCGTTGGCGCGCACAGCCGGATATTGTTTGGTGATGCCCTCGAGCACCAACCGGGGCGCCGCCTGTTCCGGCCTGTCTGCCGGCTGCGCGGCGGCGCCGTCGCTATAAGAAGAGTCGCTCATGTGATTCCGTAGTACGTCGGAGACTGCCCGTTACGGTACGTCCGCACGCCCTGTCAGCCTGCGATCCGTCACCACAACCGGATGACAATACCTAATTCGACCCAGTCAGTCGAGCCGTCAAAATTCCCCGCAAACCCGCGCCGCAGCGTGCTCTGCGGGTATCCCACTCTTGACGTGGTTTTGTGTTCATATTAAAAGTCATATACCCCCATGCCCGTTCGATCAGCCAGAACATATATTTCGGAGAAGTCATGAGTCAGCAACGCGAGGCGATCGATACGTATTTATTACGCGTCTTGCACACCCTGTTGATGGAGCGCAGCGTGACGCGCGCCGCCGTCAAACTCAATCAATCGCAACCCGCCATCAGCGCGGCGCTGCGCCGTCTGCGCGATATCACCGGCGACCCGCTGCTGGTGCGCGGCAAGTCCGGCATGGTGCCGACCGAGTACGGCCTGCGCCTGCTCGAACCGGTGCAGAACGCGCTGCGCGAGATCGAACGCATCAAGTTCCAGCAGCACAACTTCGATCCGGCCACCTCGATCCGCTGCTACCGGATCGGCTGCCCGGACTACCTGAACGTGCTGTTCGTGCCGACGGTGGTCGAACGCTTTCGTCAGGCCGCGCCGAACGCGACGCTCGAGTTTCACTCGCTCGGGCCGGCGTTCGACTACGAACTGGCGCTCGAAGACGGCAAGCTCGATATCGTGGTCGGCAACTGGCCGGAGCCGCCGGAGCAATTGCACCTGTCGAATCTGTTCGTCGATCAGATCGTCTGCCTGATGAGCAACGCGCATCCGTTCGCCAAACGCGGCGGGCTGACGCTCGACCAGTACCTGAATGCGCCGCATCTTGCGCCTACTCCTTACTCGGTGGGCCAACGCGGCGCGATCGATGTGCACCTCGCGCGCGAGCGGTTAAAGCGTCATGTGGTCGTCACGTTGCCGTACTTCAATCTGGCGCCTTACGTGCTGATCAAGTCCGACCTGATCTTCACGACAACGCGCCTGTTTGCCGATTACTACGCCAAATTCCTGCCGCTGACCGTGGTGCCCGCACCGCTCGATTTCCCGCCGATGCAGTACTACCAGCTGTGGCACGAACGCGTCCATTACTCCGACGAAGTGCGCTGGCTGCGCAGTCTGGTTGCCGAAGCGACCAGGACGCTGATCGACAAGCCTTAAGCTTCTTTGGTGATCGATCGGCATCCCTCATGCGTCATGCGTGCCGATCGATTTCACGCCTCGCACTTTGCGTGACTACGCCGCCGCTTCGTAAAGCGTTTTCGCCAACCGGTTGTGCTGCTCGATGACCGGTTCGAGTTCCAGCGTCGTCAGTTGTCCGTCTTTCACCACCACCCTGCCGCCGATCACGCTATGACTCACCTGCGACGGCGCACAGAACACCAGCGCCGCAACCGGATCGTGCAAGGCGCCCGCAAACAGCGGCTGACGCAGATCGAACGACACGAAGTCCGCCGCCATGCCCGGCGCCAATGCGCCGATATCGTCGCGATTCAGCACCTTCGCGCCGCCTAGCGTCGCGATTTCCAATGCTTCCCGCGCGGTCATCGCATCCGGACCGAAGCCGACCCGCTGCAACAGCAGCGCCTGGCGGACTTCCGCGACCATTTGCGCACCGTCGTTCGACGCCGAACCGTCGACGCCGAGACCCACCGGCACGCCCGCGAGGCGCATCCGCCTGACCGGCGCAATGCCTGAAGCCAGCCGCATGTTCGAGCACGGACAATGCGCGACGCCGGTGCCGGTGCGGGCAAACAGCGCGATGCCCGCTTCGTCGAGTTGCACGCAGTGCGCATGCCATACATCGTGACCGACCCAGCCGAGGTCTTCCGCATACTCGGCCGGCGTCATGCCGAACTTCTCGCGGCTGTACGCAATGTCATTGACGTTCTCCGCGAGGTGCGTGTGCAGCGATACGCCGTAATGCCGCGCCATCTTCGCCGATTCGCGCATCAGATCGCGGCTCACCGAGAACGGCGAGCACGGCGCGACCACCACGCGCTGCATCGCGTAACGCCCTTCGTCGTGGTACGTCTCGATCAGACGCTGCGTGTCCTTCAGGATGTCCGCTTCACGCTCGACCACCGAATCCGGCGGCAAACCGCCGTCCTTCTGCCCCACGCTCATGCTGCCGCGGGCCGCGTGAAAACGCATGCCGATCCGGCGCGCCGCGGCGATGCTGTCGTCGAGGCGGCTGCCGTTCGGGTAGATATACAAATGGTCGCTCGAGGTCGTGCAACCGGACAGCAGCAGCTCGGCCATCGCCGTCAACGTCGAGACCTCGATCATCTCCGGCGTGAGGTTCGCCCACACCTTGTAGAGGCTGGTCAGCCAGCCGAACAGCTCGGCGTCCTGGGCGGCGGGAATCGCCCGCGTCAGGCTCTGGTACATGTGGTGGTGCGTATTGACCAGCCCCGGAATCACCAGATGCCCACGCATGTCCAGCACTTCGTCGGCCGTTTGCGGCAGTTCCGCCGTCGGTCCGACCGCGACGATGCGGTTGTCCTCGATATACAGACCGCCGTCGCGCAGTTCGCGCCGGGCGCCGTCCATCGTGACCAGCACGTCCGCGTGCTTGACCAGCATCGTTCTCTTAGGCTTGTTGGGTTCCAGACCCGCCCGCTCCATCGTCATTCGTTTCTCCGCTTCATTGCTTGCGTGCAAAGCCATTCGAACGCGATGTGACGGCACGCCACCGTGCCGCCGCGTCCCGTCGAACGCCGTTGGCCCGGTTACCCAGCGTACTTCCGCCGTCTTCGGGGTTCCCCGAGAGGATTCCTTCGGGGCGTGCGCGGCACTGCCGCAGCACAGGTGTAACCTTCGACGGCCAAAATAATGCTGACAACTCGCGCCAGTGCGATACCCGACTTCACGCTGCCGATATAGTGGGCCATTTTTGGCGCCAGTACGATCCGCCGGTAAGGTTAAATGCACTGCAATAGTCGAACGAATCGACTCGATGCGGCTTTCAACAGGCTGTCCGTCATGCGCCAGGTATTATCTTTCCTATCTCGCGCGCGCTGATGGGAACAACCTTTTTACAATGGCTGCCACGGCGCTCGCTTCAATTCGCCGACGGGTATGTAGCCACTGACGTGGAGCCTCGATCCGCCGCAAACGTATCTGGATCGGGCTGCCGCCGAAACCTCGCATTCACATAAGGAAAATCGCGAATGGGAAAGCTCACTACCCACGTGCTCGACACCGCGAACGGCCGTCCCGGCGCGGGCATCAAGGTCGAACTCTTCGCGCTCTCCGGCGACACCCGCCGCGCGCTCAAAACCACCGTCACCAATGACGACGGCCGCTGCGACCAGCCGCTGCTCGAAGGCGATGCCTTAGTCGCGGGCGAATACGAACTCGTGTTCGGCGCCGGCGACTACTTCGCATCGATCGGCACGAAGGTGCCGGAGCCGCGCTTCGTCGACCGCGTCGTGTTGCGCTTCGGCGTGGCCGATGCCGGCGCACACTATCACGTGCCGCTGCTGGTGTCGCCGTGGTCGTACAGCACCTATCGGGGCAGCTAAGGGAAGACCGTCGAGCGTCTCCCTGCAGGCGTTGGACGAGGGCAATGAAGTCGCGCTGCATTTTTGATCGCGCTCGATTGCATTGCGCAGATGTGCGCAGATGTCTGAACACACCCGCGAAACGCAATCGAACGCTGGCGACGCAACCCGCAGTTCCATAAAAAACGGCGTCGTGCGAACTGAGCGCACCGCGTCTTTCACCCCGCAGTCTGTGCAGTGACGTCAAGCATGCCGACGACCCGTCGCCGGGTCCCAGAAGGCGCAAACGTCGTTGCGCGCACAATGAATCAGAAGTGGAGGAGTGTCATGGAAGGCTTTATCACCGACTGGCTGAATCTGGCGATTCGCTGGTTTCACGTCATCGCCGCGATTGCATGGATCGGCGAGTCGTTCTATTTCGTTGCGCTGGACAACAGCCTGAAACCGCCACAGGACCCGAACCAGCGCAAGCGTGGCGTGTTCGGCGAACTGTGGCACGTGCACGGCGGCGGCTTCTACAACATGCAGAAGTACACCGTCGCGCCGCCGGAAATGCCGGAGGATCTGCACTGGTCGAAGTGGCCGTCGTACACGACGTGGCTGTCGGGCTTTGGTCTGTTCACCGTGCTGTATCTGTTCTCGCCGACCACGTATCTGATCGACAAGAACGTACTCGATATGGGTCCGGTGGTCGCCGTTGCTTCGGCACTCGGCTTCCTCGCCGCGGGCTGGATCGTCTACGACTCGCTGTGCCGGATCCTCGGCAATAAGGACAAGGTGCTCGGCATCTGCGTCGGCGCTTATGTGCTGATCGCGGCATGGCTCGCGTGCCACATCTTCGCGGGCCGCGCGGCTTACCTGATCATGGGCGCGATGCTGGCCACGATCATGTCGGCGAACGTGTTCTTCGTGATCATTCCCGGCCAGCGCAAAATGGTCGACGCGATGCTCAAGGGCGACACCCCGAACCCGATCTACGGCAAGCGCGGCAAGCAACGTTCGGTGCACAACACGTATTTCACGCTGCCGGTGGTGTTCGCGATGCTGTCGAACCACTACGCAATGACGTACACGCACCCTTACAACTGGGCCGTGCTGGTGATCATCATGCTGGCCGGCGCGCTGATTCGCCAGTTCTTCGTGATGCGTCACCGCGGTCAGGTGCTGTGGTATCTGCCGCTGGCCGGTATTGTGCTGATGTTCGCCGCCCTCTTCTGGACGATGCCGAAACCGGTCGTGCCGCAAGCGCAAGCCGCGAATGCACCGGTCGTCAAGGTGGCCGATATCGCGCCGGTGCTGCAACAGCGTTGCGTGGCGTGCCACTCCGCACATCCGACGATGATGGGCAGCGCGCCGGCCGGTGTGTTGCTCGATACGCCGGACGAGATCTCGCAGAACGCACAGCGGATCTATCAGCAGGCGGTGACCTTGAAGGCAATGCCGCTGGGCAATGTGACGCATATGACCGACGACGAGCGGATGAAGATCGCCGCCTGGTTTCAAGGCGGTGCTGTGAAGTGATGACCAAGCCGGGCCTCGTGCCCGGCTTGGCGAAACATCAAGCGGGTTTTTCGCACGAGCGGGAAGCCCGCTTTTTCTTTGCTGCTGTTTTGATGGTGGTGTTGCACGGGGCGTGACGTCTTAACTTGTAGCCCAAAGGACACAGAAATACGAAAATCAAGTTATTTGTAGCCCAAGAGACACAAATTTATCAATCAACAATGTAGCTCTTAGGCTACAATATTGACTTGATATCGCCAAACGGATGCCCTGGGGCTACAGATGACCACCCTTGCTGACGTCTCTGACATGCTGAAGGCCGTACGGCGCGAAAGCAGCCTGTCGCAAGATGAATTGGCGCGGCGTGCCGGCGTTGCTCGCACCACGGTCGCGCGCATGGAAACGCTTGCCAAAAACGACATGAGCGTGTCGGTTCTCGTACGCCTGCTCGAAGCGGCAGGCTACGACCTCAAGGTCGTCGCGCATGGACATGGGCGCACGCTCGAGGACATCCTGGCTGAGCAACGCATGCCGGATTCGCGTTCATGAGGCTCGACGTTCAGGTTCTGGGCAAGAACGTCGCTACGCTGTTCCGCGAGCGCGACGACTATGTCCTCAAATACAACCGCGACGCGACGGCGACCGACTTCGTCAGCCTCACGATGCCGGTGCGGGAAGAAGCCTGGCGCTGGCCGCGCGACCTGCACCCGTTTTTCCGGCAGAACCTGCCGGAGGGTTACCTGCTGAATCTGATCCGCGAGCAATTCGGTCCTTTGCTCGACGGCACTGACCTGTCGCTGCTTGCCGTGGTCGGCGCAATCGGGATTGGGCGCGTCACCGTGACACCCGAAGGCGTCGCGCCGGGCACCAAACTGCAAGCGCTGGACGTGAAGGACATCCTGCACGGCGACAACACGGCCGAACATTTCGCGGCGCTGGTGCGCGAATATGCGCGCGCCGCTATCTCAGGCGCCGTGCCGAAGTTCATCGCTCCGCAGGCGGAAGCAGCCGCCGGCGCGTCGGCGCCGATGCCGCTCGGCAAACCGACGATCAGAACTAGCCGCCACATCGTCAAAGGCTCCGACGACAACACGCCGTTTCTCGGCTTCAACGAGTTCTATTCGATGCGCGTGCTCGAGCGGCTCGGCGTGGCGCCGGTCGCGCGCACGCAGATGTCGGATGACGGCCGGGCGCTGATCGTCGAGCGCTTCGACGTCGATGCGGACGGACTGCCGGCCCACGGCGTCGAAGACATGTGCGGGCTGCTGGGTTTGCCGCCACATGAAAAATACAACTCGACCAGCGAAAAAATGCTCAATGCCGCGAAAGCGTATTTGCTCGATCGTGACAGCATGCGGCGGCAACTCGAGCACCTGGGCTGGCACCTGCTGACGAACTACGTTGTGCGCAACGCGGACTGCCATACAAAGAACGTCGCGCTGTTCTACACGTCCGTCGACGATGTAGCGTTCACGCCCATCTACGACATCGTCACGACGCAGGCTTATCCGCGTTTCGCGGCCAATCCGCCGGGCCTGCCGATCGACGGCCGCAAGACGTGGGCGGCCGGCAAAACGCTCGAGCGCTTTTTCAACACGCGCATGGGGATCGCGCCGCGGCAATACGCACAGATGGTCGAAGCGTTGTGCGATTCGGCGGTCGCCGTCGGTCATGAGTTGATCGATGCGGCGCGCAACGAACCGCAATGGCGCAACGTCGCCAAGCAGATGCTGCATGCATGGGACGACGGGATGGCGTCTTTGCGATCGCCAAAGAAGAGCCTGCAATTCAAGGGACTTAAACCCGCAATCGAAGCGGCGGGTTTTTCGGCGCCCGAGCCAGCAGAACGTGCACGTGAAGTCATCGGGCACTCGCCGCTTCTGGGCAAGCGCGGCTGAACGACGAGCTTGCGCCCATCACGGCCCGCAAATACAAAAAGCCCACAGCGTGCACTGTGGGCTTTTTGCATAAACAACCTGTTCAATAATACGCTGAAGCTACAAGCCTCAAACCGTCACCGCGCTCAATGCATCTTCGGTGAGCCAGAGCGACTCGGACAGATCCTGCTCATTGAGATTAAGCCCATCCCCGCCACGGTCGACGACGATGAAGTCGCTCACGTCAGCCAACGCGATCAGCGGATGGTGCCACACGCCCTTCGCATAGTTGACGCCCTGCCAGCCGCTCGTCACGAACGCGCGAATCTGCGACGCATCCAGTTCGCCCGCCGACGCCACGACCACCAGATAGGACTTGTCGTTCAACGGCACGAACGCCTGACTGCCGAGCGGATGACGCTCGAGCATCTTCACTTCGAACGGAAGCGTGCGCGGCTGCCCGCGAAACAGGTTCACCAGGGTGCGACCGTTCTCGTCGGTCACGTCCACCTTCGCGAGGTCGTGATAACGGATCGTGGTGCCGAGATTGATCGGAATCTGCTTCGCGCCTTCGAGTTCGATCACGTCGCCGAACGGGGCGAACGCTTCCTTCGTCAACGGTTCGATAGCCAGCGTTTTCATGATGCGAGCGTGCCCCACAGACGCAGACGCGACACACCGCCGTCCGGAATGATGTTAAAGCGCACGTGCGTCACGGGACCCAGCGCGGTGATTTCGCTCTCGAAGTAATGCTGTTTGTCCATCTGCAGTTTCTGTTCGCCGAGCAGCACCGGCCAGAACATCGCCTGCGTGATCAGCGAGCTATCCGTGCCGCCCGTCACATACGCGGCCTGAATCGAGCAACGGTCCGGATAGTTGCCCTTGAAGTGAGCCGTATCCACTTCGATCTTCCCGATCACGCCCGGCTGCGCCAGCGCGACAATCGCCCAGTCGTTGCCCGGCTCGCGGCGGCGGCGCGTTTCCCAGCCGTCGCCCATGTTCACGCCACGACCCGGCATCAGGATCGTCGACGCAGCGCCGAAGTGCTGGTTGTTCGCGGCGACCAGATACGCGCCGTTTTCCATCGACGCCAGATCGAACTGCTCAGTGCGGCTCGCGCCTGCCCAATCGACTTGCGGCTGACCATACACGCGCAGACGCGCGATACCGCCGTCCGGGTAGATGTTCACGCGCAGATGCGTGTAGGCGTTGGTGTCGCTGACTTCGTGATAGTGATGGCTGTTGCCTTGCAGCGTGGTCGACGGGACGATTTCGGTCCATTGCGTCGACTGGTTCGGCACGCCGTCCACCACGCGCGCGGCTTCCACCGAAGCCGCCGGCGGGAAGTTACCCGTGAAGTGGCTGGTGTCGAGATCGAGCCCCTTGATCACGCCCGGACGCCCGAGCCTGACGACGCACCAGTCGTAGCCGGTGGCCCGTTTGCGGCGCGTTTCCCAGCCGTCCATCCACTTGCCGTTGTCGTCGTACTTGCCGGGAATGAAGACAGCCGGCTCCGGATTCAGCATGCGTTCCTTCGGCGCGAAGAAATCGTCGCTGGCCTCGAGCGCCTGCGCGCCCAGACGCGGGTCCGCGAGGTTCACATAGCGGCGCGTGAAGTCCGGTGCGTTGGGGTCGAGAATCGGGAGTGCCATCTTTGTCTTCCTTAATGTTTGCTGGTGCTGAAAAAACGTTTCGGTTCGAGGTCCGCGACGCGCGCGCGGTTCAAGCGCGGTCCAAGCGCGGTTCAAGTGACGAGCCTTACGCGTCGATCAGGTCGTCGAGCCGGAAACGTGCGATGCGGTAGATCTGGTCGAGGCTGGCGCGCAATTCATCGGCGCGGCTGTTGTTCACACGCGCTTCGAAGTTCGCGATGATGCCGTGGCGATCGAAGCCCCGCACCGCGAGGATGAACGGGAAACCGAACTTCTCGCGATAGGCGCTGTTCAACGCGACCAGTTTGTCGAATTCTTCCTGCGTGCATTGGGCGAGGCCCGCGCCGCTCTGCTCACGCGTCGATTCGGCCGTCAGTTCGCCGCGCACCGCAGCTTTGCCGGCAAGCTCCGGGTGAGCGTTGATCAATGCAAGTTGCTTCTCTTCACCTGCCGTCTCGACGATATTCGACATCTTGCGATGCAACTCGTCGATGCTGGCGAACGGCCTTTGATTCGCGGCGATTTCCGCGACCCACGGCGAGTGCTCGAAAATGCCCGACAGCGCCGCGACGAACGCGTCGGTCGAGGTGCTGTTGAGTTGGTCCAGAGTGTATTGCATCGCCTTCATGCCGCTGCCCCGCGGTTGTTTTGCCGGTAAGGGTGATGTTCGCGCCAGTGCCGCGCGATATCGACGCGCCGCGTCACCCACACGCGATCGTGCTGTTCGATATGGTCGAGAAAACGTTGCAACGCACGGAAGCGCCCTGGGCGGCCGAGCAGGCGGCAGTGCATGCCGATCGACAGCATCTTGGGCGCTTCTTCGCCCTCTTCGTAGAGCACGTCGAACGCGTCGCGCAGATAGGTGAAGAAGTGATCCGCGGTGTTGAAGCCTTGCGGGCTCGCAAAACGCATATCGTTGGTATCGAGCGTGTACGGCACGATCAGTTGCGGCACTGTCGAGCCGCCCGTCACTTCGACGTCCATCCAGAACGGCAGGTCGTCGCCGTAGTAATCCGAGTCGTACAGGAAGCCGCCATATTCGGCGACCAGCCGATGCGTATTGGGACTGTCGCGGCCGGTGTACCAGCCGAGCGGACGCTCGCCCGTGACGCGCTCGATCGCTTCCATGCCGAGCCGCATGTGCTCCGCCTCTTTCTCCGGCGACACGTCCTGATAGTGAATCCAGCGATAGCCGTGGCAAGCGATTTCGTGACCGAGTTCGACGAATGCGCGCGCCAGCTCCGGATGCCGTTCGATCGCCATGCCGATACCGAACACGGTCAGTGGCAAACCGCGCTTTTCGAATTCGCGCAGGATGCGCCACACGCCAGCCCGCGAGCCGTATTCGTAGATCGACTCCATGCTCATATGGCGAGCCGGATAAGCGGCCGCGCCGACGATCTCCGAGAGGAACTGCTCCGAGCCCGGATCGCCGTGCAGCACGCAGTTTTCCCCGCCCTCTTCGTAGTTCAGGACGAATTGCACGGCCACTCGCGCTCGACCAGGCCAGTTCGCTTGCACTGGGTGGCGGCCGTAGCCGATCAGATTGCGTGGATAGTTCGAGTCGAGTGGCATGGTTTGACGAGATGCGTGGTGACGGTACGTAAAATTCGCGTGGAACTCACGTGAAATGCACGTGGGGCTCGCGTGGAGTTTGCTTGTGATCCGCGCCGGCGCGGGCGGCGAAGCAACAAAAAAGCAGCACCTGAAAGCTGTAGCAAAAAGCATTTCGGGCACCAGCGCCGAGTGGAACCAGTGTAGCGAAAACGCCCGGATGCGCCCATACACCCGGGCAGATAGTGCGTGTCAGACGGAATGTATGTGCGGCGCCGGTTCTGTAGTGTTTACCCGCAGCAAATCGGCGTTTTTCGCGGTTTCCTGCGTATTTGCCGCAAAACCGCGCGGTGGCGCCGGGTTCAGATCGGCATCGGTCGGACTGAAAGCTTCCAGCGCGCCGTCGTAGCGCTTCGCCAGCGGCCTCGCATAGTCGCCGCGCTTGGCGGTCGACAACCGCAGCGCGACCAGCGCCTCGGTCCATTTGACGGCCGCCGTCACGCCCTCGATAACCGGCGCGCCCAATGCGTCTTCGATCTCCGCGCACAACTCCGCCATGCCGGCGCAACCGAGCACGATCGCGTCCGAACCGTCTTCGTCCAGCGCGCGGCGGCATTCGTCGAGGATGATGCGGCGCGCCGCCGAGCCCGGTTTGTCGAGATCGAGCACGGCGACGTCAGTGGCGCGCACATTGCGGCAGAAGCGCTTCATCCCGTAGCGCTCCGCGAGATGCCACGCCATGCCGCAAGTGCGTGCCAGTGTCGTCACCACCGAAAAACCCGGCGCCAGCACGCTTGCCGCGTGCATCGCCGCCTCGGCGATGCCGATCACCGGACCGCGCGCCAGCTCGCGCGCAGCATATAGACCGGGATCGCCGAAACAGGCGATCACGTAGCCGTCGCAACCGTCGCGCTCGCCGGCGATGACCTCGGCCAGCAAGCCAGGCGTCGCGAGTGCTTCGTCGTAATAGCCTTCGATCGACGGTGGTCCCATCGTCGGATTCACCGCGATCACTTCGGTGCCGGGCGCGGCGACTTCGCGCGCGCAGCGGCCCATTGCCTCCGTCATACGTTGCGTCGTATTCGGATTGATCAGTTTGATGCGCATATCGACTCCTGTTGAGACGCCGGCTCAGCGAGCGAGCACGCGGTAGAACACTGCAGCCAATCCGGCGCCGATGAACCACGAGAAATTTGCCAGCCCGTCGAGCGTCGGCACCATCACGCAGATCACGGCGATGAGCGCGGCCGGCAGCAACGCACCCACGGCCCGGTAATTGACGCCGCCTCTATACCAGTACGAGCCGGTTTGGGAAACCGTGTAAAGGTCATCGAGCACGATCTTCTGGCGTTTCACGAGGTAGTAATCGACGATCAGGACACCATACAAAGGCCCGATGAAGCTGCCGAGCACATCGAGCGTGTAGTGAATCACCGCCGGATTGTTGAACAGATTCCACGGCGTGATGAAGATCGACGCCACCGCCGCGAGCATGCCGCCCGCACGCCAGCTGATCAGGCGCGGCGCGACGTTCGAGAAATCGAAGGCCGGCGACACGAAATTAGCGACGATGTTGATACCGATGGTCGCGATCGTGAAGGTCAACGCGCCGAGAATTACCGCGCTCGGGTAGTCGATACGGCCCACCGTTTCGACCGGATCCGTGATCAGTTGGCCGAACACCGGCAGCGTGGCGGCCGTTGTGACCACGGTCACCAGCGAGAAGGCGAGAAAGTTGACCGGCAAGCCCCAGAAGTTGCCGCGCTGCACGCTGCGAAAGCTCTTGCCGTAGCGCGAAAAGTCGCCGAAATTCAGCATCGGTCCGGAGAAGTACGACACCACCAGCGAGGTCGCCGTAATCATCACCGGCACCACTTCCATGCCGTGATATTTGACGCCGCCCAGGTTGATGCCGATGTTGCGCCATCCTGCGCGATACACCATGTAGCCCGCGAGAATGAACATCACCACATAGACTGCCGGGCCGGCGAAGTCGATGAACTTCTTGATGGTCTCCATGCCGTGCCAGAACACCAGCGCCTGCAATACCCACAGCAACATGAAACCGGTCCAGCCAAGGGCCGAGAGACCCATGAAGCCATGGTGATGAACGTCCGCATACGGCAACAGTTGCGGGACGAACTTGAGCACCACGATCACCAGCGCGCTCGATGCCAGATAGGTCTGAATCCCATACCACGCCACCGCGATCAAACCGCGAATCACTGCGGGAATATTCGCGCCGAGCACACCGAACGTCGCGCGGCAGGCAACCGGATAAGGCACGCCGTTCTGCTGACTCGGCCTGGCGATCAGATTGCACAGCACATTGACAATCGTAATGCCGACCAGCAGCGCAATCAGCACCTGCCAGCTCGTCAGCCCGAGCGCGAACAGACTGCCCGCGAATACATAACCACCGACGCTGTGCACGTCGGACATCCAGAACGCGAAGATGTTGTACGCGCCCCAGGTTTGATGGCGCAGCGGCGCCAGGTCCTCGTTGAACAGCCTCTCGCTGTAACCTGCCGGCATAGACGGATCGCTGGGCGCGTCAGCGTCTCCATAAGTGGGAATTGCGGGACTGCTGGGCGCTGCACTGAACTGAGCCATGACTCCTCCTTGGGATAGGGACCATCGATAGCGAATCGAAGGACGTTGCATCGGCCATGCCAGGCGTCCCCCCTCACCCGAGTGGAACCGGAGGGAATGTCAAGCGCCTGAAGGGCCGCGCCGCGGGTGTCTCCGTACTGACGTACTTGTGGTTATCGCACCGCCAGCAGCCGCGGACTCCTGACGATGCGTTGCTACTCCAAGGCTGTCGTTCAGCGACGGCCACGCGCACGCAAGCCGGCGACGCTCACGTCGAGCCGCCTTGCCACGCTTGATTCAGTTCAGTTCAATTCAGTGCGGCGCGCACCAGCAACGAGCGCGCGCCGGCCGCTCGCCTCAGCCTGGCGCGGACTTACCTTTGGGTGCATCGTTACGCGCACCGAACACTTCATGCAGATCGGCGGCACCGCGTGCCGGGCGATCCAGCATCTTCAACTCGACGCTTTGCAGATGGCGCGACATCAATGCCGCCGCCTCTTTCGCATCGCCGGCGTCGAGCGCGGCGAGAATCGCTTCGTGGTCTTCGAACGAGCACGGGCTGCGTCCGAGCGACTCGTACAGTGCGGAAATCAGCGTGGAGCGCGCCACCAGGCCGTTCAGGCAGTCGCACAGCACGGCGTTGCCGGTGAGCCCGGCCAACTCGGTGTGGAACTCACCCGACAGGCGAATCCATGCCGGAAAATCACGTGTCTCGAACGCTTTACGCTCGCGGCCGATCATGCTGCCAATACTCTTCAACCGCCGGATGCCGTGCCCGCTGCAAATGCGCTCCACCACAGCCAACTCGATAATCCGGCGCATCTCGAACACCTCGTGCACTTCCTGCAACGATGGACTCGCGACGAACGCACCGCGGTTCGGTTCCAGGTCGACGAGGTGATCCGTGGCCAGTTGCGCAAGCGCCTGGCGGATCGGACCGCGCTTCACGCCAAATACTTCGCACAACTGTGCTTCGGTGAGCTTGGCGCCCGGCGCCAGCCGATGCTCGAGGATCGCCGCGCGGATGCGCTCGGCGATCGCTTCGGGTTTCGAACTATTCGAGCTGGCGGAATCTGTGTCGGACATGATGTGCGTCTCGGTATGTTGGTCATCTTAGGATGGACATAAATATTGTCAACAATTTTTGTTATTAATTTCGACAATTTTCATGGCGGTATTGGGCTGCAGCCTATCTGGCACAGTATAGAAACTCAGTCTGGCTTCAATATCAGTTTAATTAAGGTGTAGCGAGCTCGTCCGTTGATGGCGGTTTTTGTCAACAAAATAGAGGGACCTTCACAGGCAGTTCTGTCGGCAGTGGCGCTAGATGATTGACCGTTAGTTGCATTTGTGACTCAAAAAGAAAGCGGGCAAACGTCCGCTTTCTTTTCTTTGCCGTTTCAGTCCAGGCAGGGATAGCCCGACAACGTCAGCCTGAAACCATGCGCGCCGGCTACAAGGTGCGCGTCAGCGCCGACCGGCAGCGTCAGCATGTCCGGAACATGGCCGAATTGCAGGCCGGTGATGACCGGAATCCCGATCACCGAGCGCACCTGCTCGATCATCGCCTGCTGGTCATACCCGTTGTCGTAATCGTACGATCTGCCGCCGGAGAAATCGCCGAGCACCAGCGCCTGCTGCTGCGCGAGGATGCCGGAAAGATGCAACTGGTAAAGCATCCGCTCGAGCCGGAACGGCTGCTCGTTGACGTCCTCGAGAAACAGAATGCCACCCTGCACCGGCGGCATGTACGGCGTACCGACCAGCGACGCCAGCACCGCCAGATTGCCGCCCCACAACATGCCCGACACATCGACAGCTTGCGCTTGCGGCACATGGCTCGTCACCGTCATGGTCGACTTGGTCAGCGCCGACCAGAAGTGCCGCATGGTGAATTCGCTCAGATCTTCCGCGCCGAAGTCGCTCATCAACATCGGGCCGCCAAAAGTCTTCACGCCGGCACGTGCGAGCAACGCGAGCTGGATCGCGGTGAAATCGCTGTGCCCTACCAACGCGACCGGCTGATCGGTCAGCCGCCGTTGCAGCCCTGCGTAATCGAGTCCGTGCAGAATGCGCATCGCGCCATAGCCGCCGCGGACAGTCAGCACAATGTCGGGCAACGCCCGCGAAGGGTCGGCCAGCCGGTTCAACTCGGCAGCGCGCTCGCCGTCGGTGCCGGCGAAGCGCTGGTAGCGGCGCCTCGTCGCATCCACGCCGTCGACGCGATGCCCCTGCGCATGCAAGCGATGCAATGCGCGATGCAGCACCTCCTGGTCATGCGGATAGCCGGACGGCGCGATCAGTTCGATGGTGCGATGGACGGTCATGAGCAAGACCTGTTCGACGTTGTAGTTTTTAGAGCGGCTCGGCCGGTCCCGGTTCGATGCGCGCTGCCGCGCGTGCTTCGCGGCTTGCGCGCCGCCGCTCGGCAAAGAACGTTCTGAGCGCGGCGCCGCATTCGTCTTCGAGCACGCCGCCGGTCACCGTGGTGTGATGATTCAACTGTGGATTCGCGAATGCATCGACGACGCTGCCGCACGCGCCCGTTTTCGGATCGCGCGCCCCGAAAACGACGCGGGCAATGCGTGCGTGCATGATCGCGCCGGCGCACATCAGACAGGGCTCGAGCGTCACATACAGCTCGCAGCCGGGCAGACGGTAGTTCTCAACGGCTTGCGCGGCTGCGCGTAACGCGACCATTTCCGCATGCGCCGATGGGTCGTGCGCACCGATCGGATGGTTGAAACCTTTGGCAATGACTTCGTCGCCGCGCACGAGCACCGCGCCGACCGGCACTTCGCCCGCTGCACGCGCTTCTTCTGCCGCGGCCTGGGCCAGTGCCATGAAGCGGCGATCGCGCTCGGCGATCAGCGCTGCGGGCGGTTCGTCCGGCGAGGAGGCGTTAATTGATTCACCGGCTGGTGCGTCGCACGGCATCGATTCGACAGAACTGGCGCCGACGGGTTCGGCTTGAGAGACCGGCGATGTCACAGCTTCGACCGGTTCGACGGACTCCGGGCCAAGCGTGGCGGAGCGGACTAGCGGCTCGCTCACCGCGATCCCGCTTCGGCCGTATTGAGGTTGCCGACCCGCTCCGAGAGCCGCTCGGCAATCCGCCGGCAGTATTCACGCGGCAGGACCAGCGGGCCGCCGCGCAGCGATTCAAGCGCCATATCGAGCGCCAGCATGCGGGCCTGGAGGCGGCAACGGGTGACCCGGTCGCCGACCGCGTTCAACTGCGCCTGCAGGTCGCGCAAAGCGCGCAGCTGCTCGACGGCGGGCGGCACGAAGCCCGCATTCTTCAAAATCCGGTTGGCGACGCGCACTTCTTCCGGGACCAGTACATCTTCGTCCAGGGGCAGCGGCGCGCCGGCGCCCGGTAAATCGTCGAACTCACCGCGCGCTGCGGCGGCGGCAATACGCTGTTCGACTAACGCATCAAGCAATTTCATCTGCAGTCCACTACGTTGCGGCCCAAGCATTCTATCAGGGAGCGCATGCCCGTTCTGCTTGTCTGACCGATGAACCCCTCTGGTTTTCAGATTTTGCGTATTTGTGGGGCGCATGGCGTGGGCTACGGTGGAGGGTTGGCGGCTTCGTCGCTTCGCGCCGGAAAAACTTGCGAAAGTCTTTCGTCGCGCGATGCCGGAAATGTCCTCACCCGCCCCTACTCATCGAGGCCACCTACGTTATGCAATCCGGAATCACCGACCGCCGCTTCGACACCGCACCTTACGCTTGCGCCGCGCGCTTCTATCCGCGCCTGGCTGCATGTGCCGGGCTGTTGCGGAAGCGCACTTTCAAATCATGCTTACGCACGACCGTGGCGGCCGTTATGATGTCGGCCGCGCTATCAGGCTGCGGCGTGTTCTGCGGTGGTGCAGGCGGAAGCGGCGGCGGTTTTGCAGGCGGTTGCGCAACCGGCGTGCGGTTCTAGTCCGAAGCGCTTCGGCGCATTTGCTTCACGACGGCCGACGCAAGCCAGAACGTTTCACTCAGCCGCCAGCCGCCAATCGCCAACGTGCCAGAGCGATATGCCGGGTACGCCCGAGCAAGCTGTGCACCAGAACAAACTCACGCACGTTCCAACCGACGGCTTCGACAGAACGTGTCGCGACCCAAGGCATGCCGTAAGCCAAGGTCACGTGCGGGGTGTACGGCACGCTCGGCGCGACTGCGCGATCTCCGGATCTAGCGGCGCGCAATGCCAGTCCAAGCGCATCGTGGAGCGCGTGGAGTCCAACCACGCCTTCGCCTCCACCCAACACCAATGGCCCCGGCCGCGGCTTCAGCGCAAAACTGACCGCACTGTCAAACTCGACGCTAAAAGGCGCCATCCTGATCGACGCGGCCGCGTTCATCGCCGCCTCCACCCGGGCTGGCGGCAAACCGCCTGCGAAGTTCCCGAGGTGAAGCAACGTGACGTGCAAACGGTTGGCCGCTAGAGGCTTGCTCTTCGAGCGCGCCTCCCCGCAGAGCTGTTGCGCCAGCTTCGAGATGCCGGTCGCCGTATTCGCATCTGGAAAGACGGCGAAGAACAGGCCGTCTGTCGGGACAGGCGGCGCCTCGAGTCCGGGCAACCAGAGTTGTTCAGGCATGGTGCGCTTGAGTGGGTGAAGCCGGCATAGGATTGAATCTCCGTTCAGTCGTGCGCGTTTGCCCGCGCGTCTGGAAAAATTAGTCGGCGGTGGCCTGATTCACGGCGCGCCTTCACCGCTACAGGGCATCAAGATTTGATTGGTAAGGTATAGCCCGGTCTGCCGTCCAGCACTAGCCACGGAATTGTTGCGCCGTGTCCCCGCATCAGAGTGCGCTTGCACTCGCGAGCCGAACACGCCCAACACTGTACATTCATACAGTATTGGCGGCAACGTGGAAATGCTCAAAAAACTGGAAATACTGCAGGGAAACGAACTTAGCTGGACTACCGCACGGTTTGGCTGGACTCGAAAGCACGGTTGACTGGATTACCACGCCGACCGGCGCGCGCTTGACGCTGGTTTCGTTGCCACAGGTGCGGCGAGACCGAAGGGAAACAAATCGAGCTGTTCGTGTTCACCTTGGCTTCTCAGCCGGGTTGAAGGTGCTGGCACTCCGTTTGGAACCAATAGTCGACCAGGCGCTGTGCCGCTTGTAGATCATCCGGGTAGTACGGATCGTCATACCATGGTGACGGGTCGTAGCCCGCTTTCCTCAGGGCAGCGAGTTCGCTATGGTGTTGCGCCATCGTAGGGGGCGCGTTAGTCCTGAGCGCCGCCAGGTCGCGGCACTCTGTTGGAGTGAGGTGCGACCCCGTATACGGCATGCCGCCGGCGGCACAGCCGGCGAGCAACAGCACCAGAGCGGGAAGTACTGACCGTGTTCCAGGCGGCTTTCTCATAATACGTGTCCTTTGCTGCGATCACTCCAGCACGGCGAGTGGCATGTCGCCGCGGCCGGCGTCTCATCGGTGAAGACGCCGTCTTCCTGCCGGTTGATACCTACTTTTCGCCGCTGCCGAGTTCGCTGTGCTTGTGCGAGTGCGTCGCGCCGTGAACCAACTCGTGGTGCACGCCCTTGCCGCTGCGCGTGGGCGGAAAATGCTCGCCTTCGACACACGTCACTTCGAAGCCGGAATCGCCGTCGCCTTCTTTCACCACCTTGTAGGTGCCAGACGTCTGAACCTTCTCGCCGGCTTTGTGCTGTTCGGCCACGCCACGCTCCTTCGGTTGATCTGCCTGGCGTACAGCAAACCTTGTTCCGGCCGGGCTAGCTGTAGATCAGCGAAGCGCGCCGCGAATGGATCACGCGAGGTGTGCACCAGCGTGTCTCGTCTGCGGAAGTCTCTTTTCGGACCCGTTGCCGACATTCGGCAGGTAGGCAGCGTGAGTCTGCTTCCGAATTTGTAACCGGATAACAACAACCTTTGCGTGATGTAGCAAACGCTCGAATGTGCTGCTACGTCACCCCGGCTTCCTCACATGAATGGTATTTGTTTGGTAGCAGACTTTTTCCCCGGCGCTTCGATTGCCTTGCGACGTCCGTCGTTTAGCGCTTCCGCGATCTTTTGTCGACGTGCCTCTAAATCAGCCAGTTGGTCCTTAGCCGATATTAGAAGGAAGTTATTCGCTATCGCCCTGTTAGTCGCAAGCCATCCCCGGATTTGCCTTATTTCCGCGTCAAGGTTTTGGGCAGGTACAAATAGATCATTCTCTTCCATCTTTTACCAGTTCGACCCCTGCCTCGCTTGGCGCAGATCCTGTTGGATCGTGTACGCCCATGCTACGTGCACGATCCCACAATTCAACTGGGGTTCGGCCTAACAGGCACAGCGAATGCTGGTTATCCATCGGTTCTGGCAGTGTCTGTCACGAGCGTTTTCATAGCTCAAAGGCTCACGATAGAAAACCTGGTACACCGCTCGCATTGCCGTGGCGGAACCAGGGGGCGAACACGCAGAACGGTCAAACGAAACCGCACGCCGGCCGGTGCGTCACTTGCCAGGTGGTTCCGGCGGCTTCACACACTTGGTTCGGGATCCCGCGGCTCATTTCGATGAGCACTCCGCAAGGGGACGGCACATGAAAGTAGTGAATGGAAGGATCAGACGAAACGATCCGAAGCGTGTTGAAATGTTCAGACAGGCCGAGCTTGCGCATTCGGGTGCAGGTAGCCCTGATGCAGACATCAAGGCCACACCGCCTGCGCGGGGCAAACGCCTTGCGCTTTGGGTTGCGTCGGCAAGCACATTGGCTGTCGGGGTCATGGGTATCGTCGCGTATGGCGATCGGTTCGACTATGATCAGGCGCTCGGGATCATCGGACCCACGTCGCCAGCGCGACTCACGTCTTGGTCCGGTCATGTCGCACTACCATCGTCGCCTCCCGCTCGCGGAATCGCGGTTGCCAGTGCTGAGCTCGCCCCGCCTGTGTCTTCCGCTCCGTCCGATCACCGCGCTGGACCTACTCCGGATTCTGTTGCGCCGCAGTCGGTGACACGAGGGCCTGGTCAAGCAAGCTATGCCGCCACACAGAATCGCCGCCATTCGGCGCCGCACGTGAGAGCAATCGCGCGGCATGCGCCCGGGATCACCCGACCCACATCGCCAACGCAACAAGCGTCTTCGTCCGGTCATGTCGCGGGATCATCGTCACCTCCTGCCCGGGGAGCTGCAATTGGCAGTGCTGAGCTCGCCCCGCCCGTGTCTTCCGCTTCGTTCGATCACCGCGCTGGACCTACTCCGGATTCTGCTTCACTGCAGCTGGCTGAAGGACAGCCTGCAGGCGGTCACGGCGGAGGCGGTTCGGGCGCAGGCGGTTCGGGTGCAGGCGGTTCGGGTGCAGGCGGTTCGGGTGCAGGCGCGGGCGGTTCGGGCGCAGGCGGTTCGGGCGCAGGCGGTTCGGGTGCAGGCGGTTCGGGTGCAGGCGGTTCGGGTGCAGGCGCGGGCGGTTCGGGCGCAGGCGGTTCGGGCGCAGGCGGTTCGGGCGCAGGCGGTTCGGGCGCAGGCGGTTCGGGCGCAGGCGGTTCGGGTGCAGGCGCGGGCGGTTCGGGCGCGGGCGGTTCGGGTGCAGCTGCAGGCGGTCACGGCGCAGGCGGTTCGGGCGCGGGCGGTTCAGGCGCAGGCGGTTCAGGCGCAGGCGGTTCAGGCGCAGGCGGTTCGGGCGCAGGCGGTTCAGGCGCGGGCGGTTCGGGCGCAGGCGCGGGCGGTTCGGGCGCAGGCGCAGGCGGTCACGGCGGGAGCGGTTCGGGCGCAGGCGGTCACGGCGGGAGCGGCGGGGGCGCAGGCGGTCACGGCGGGAGCGGCGGGGGCGGGAACGGCGCAGGCGGGAACGGCGGGAACGGCGGGGGCGGGAACGGCGGGGGCGGGAGCGGCGGGAGCGGCGGGAGCGGCGGGAGCGGGTCAAGGTAATCGGCCGCCTTGTTTTCAGCCGCCCTTTCGTGCAGGAGACGAAGGTCATGGCGGCTACCGGACGGGTAATCACAATTTGTATGGAACATGAAGCGTGAGATCCCTTGCGTATGTCCATCTCTCTAGCGGAAGCTCCGATGGCTGTATGCAGCCGGCCGCCCCGTTCGGGGCAACACTGACAGGCGAATGTCAGCTGCCGAAGCGCATCGGCCATATGAGCGTCCATTTGCTCAGGTAGAGGAATGACGGGAACTGGCCGCACCCAGCCCTTCGCAACGGGCGCAGCGTGTGCAATTTTACCTTCCTGCGAATCCAACAAATTCGCGTCGCAAATCCGGCAAGTCCAATTTATTCGGTTCGGTGTCGTAAAACGCGTGACCGAATTCGTTGGGAGTTCTTTGATTGTTAATGACGCCCCGTCCAACTAATTCCGTTCTCCCGCAATACTGGCTGACGCCGCGAAGTACGACGCGTCGTACGCAAACAGCAACAAGGTGTTGGATGAGATCGGTGCGCGGTTGCCCCGGACGCGAAAGCTGGCGGCATCCGTCGCCGCAGCGCCTGCCATCCCAAAACCGCGGCAATAACACAGCAATGAAAAAGGGCGCCGCAGCGCCCTCTTCCATGCCGTCAGATCAGCAAACTCTCCACCCGATTATCTTGTGCCCCGGTAACAAACCTGTAGCCGGCTCATGTACATTACGCACGTCATGCACGCCTTTGTGCCATACCGTGTACCGTCACGCCACCTAACCGCCCTCCCCCCGGGCATCGATCAGCGTGCGATCCAGACCATATTTCCTGAGCTTCTGATACAGCGTGCTCTTCGCTATACCCAGGTGCCGGGCCGCGGATGTCAGGTTCCCACGAGAGATGATGATCGCGTTGCGAATCGCACCATGCTCCGTCGTTTCCAACGTCACGCTACCGTCGCGCGAAACCGGTTCGTCACCTCTGGCGCTCACCTGCCCGTTGCCCGAGCGCAGCTCCGGCGGCAGATCGTCGAGCGTCAGCCGCTCCGAGCTTGCTGTGAGAAGCATGCTCTCGACCACGTTGTGAAGCTCCCTGACGTTGCCAGGCCATGGATACGCGTCGAGCGCCGCAATCACGCCGGCGTCAATCTCAGGGCTTGCCCTGCCTTGCCCGGTCGCGAACTGACGGACAAGATGTTCGGCCAGGCGGCGAATGTCCCCCGGCCGGTCGCGCAATGGCGGAATACGGATACTCGTGACGGCGACGCGATAAAAGAAATCCATCCGGAAGCGCCCTTCCGCGACCTCCTTTCTCAAGTCGCGATTGGTCGCCGCAACGAGCCGAAAAGTCACCTTCCTCGGAACGTTTTCACCGAGCCGATAGATTTCCCCCTGCTCGAGTACACGCAGGAAATGCGGTTGCAGATCCACCGGCATTTCGCCGATTTCGTCGAGAAACAAGGTCCCGCCATTGGCCGCTTCGATCTTGCCAAGTGCGCCGCCTCGGCGCGCGCCAGTGAACGCGCCGTCGCCGTAGCCGAACAATTCGCTCGCCAGGAGTTCGCGCGACAGGCCGCCACAGTTGAGCGCAATGAAGGGGCCATCGTTCGCCCCGCTTGCCAGGTGAATGCCTCTCGCAAACAGTTCCTTGCCTACGCCAGTCTCGCCCAGCAGCACGACCGGTGCGCGTGAACGGGCGATCTGGCGAGCCCTGTCGACGGCATCGAGCAGTGCCGGGGCTTCGCCCAGAATGCTCTCGAAACCGGCCGCCTTGTCGTCGGCACAGCCACGTAGTGTGCTGACCGCTCTACGCACGGAGGCCGTGCGACGCACGAACGGAATGATCAGCAAGCTGCCGATGCGCCTGCCGTCGTCGATCACCGGCTCGATCCAGTCGGGCTGGATCCAGTGAGGCAGATCGGCGGGCGAAATGTATGCAGCTGAGGAGTCGGTGGCGAGTGCGAGGATGCGCCTCGGCCGGGTAAGCGAAAGATCGCCGCCGGCGGCGGCAATAGCAGCTTCGGCGTGTTCGTTGACCTTGATCGGATAGCCGCCATGATCGAACACAACCGCACCATCGGTCGCGAGCTTCGCCATTCGGCTCACGCAGCGATCGAGCAACCGATAGCGAAGTTCCATCGTCCGCGCGGCCAGACGGCTTTCAATACGGCTCGCGGCCGTGACGACCAGTGCGAGGCTATGACGATTGTAGGATTCAGACAACCCGGACACATCGATGACGCCAATGATCGTGCCGTCGCGCGGATCGCGGATCGCGTTGGCCGAGCAGGTCCAGCGTTTGATGCCGACGCAGAAGTGCTCGGCAGAATGGATCTGCACAGGCTGGCCAACCTCGATCGCGGTGCCGATCGCGTTGGTGCCGCAAATCATCTCGTTCCACGACGCGCCGGGCAGGAGCTGGATCCCGTGGGCCGACGCGATGGCGGCCGGGTCGCCTTCCAGGTTGAGGATGGTGCCGGCCGGTTCGGCGAGGGCCATGACCGTTTCGGTTTGCGCCAGAAAATCGCGGGCGTGCGCCATGACCGGCGCGCTTGCCTCAACCAGATCGCGGTGATTGCGTTGCAACGAGTAAAGCAGGTGCTCGTCCAGCGGCGGCGGCGCATGACCCAACCTGGGATCGACCTGTCGCTCGACGCAGCGTTGCCACGATGTGTCGACGAGGTGCCGCACGACACTGTGCGGTACTTCCCCACCGTTCAGGAATCGCTCCCATGCAGCCATGATGACCGCTTCGTCGCCGGGGTTCGAGAACATCTGTGTGGCATCCGACATGCCCATACCTGTCTCCTTTTTATATCGCCTTGTACTAACGGTTAGGCGTGTCATGCAGCTTGCGCGGTTATCACTGCCGCGCCGCAACATGGCAAACCCATTCGGCTCATGCAAAGAGAAGGGCAAGATCGATGCCATCGACTGAATGCCACAGGAGACTGTTCAGTGTGCCACCCGGCGTTCGATTTCCGGACGACGGACGCACAGACGCCGTTCGATTTTCGAACGGCGTCTGTGCACCGGCGTGCTCGTTCGGATAATCCTTTTTGCGCCGCATCAAACTGCGCTCATGGAGCGGCTGATGAACGTAGCGACGTCCCGCAGTCGGCTGCGGGACAACCGGGCGCGGTAAAAGCCGCGCCCTGCCCTTTACGCTAGTCGGCGCGCTCGGGAACCGGCAACTGCAACCACTCCTTGTAGAACGCCTCGATATCCGGCTCGAAATCGTGAATCACCGGATACCACGGCGTCGGCGCTTCGACGTCGTGCATGGTTGCGCAACTCGGGCAGTAGTACTCGCGGTAGACCTGCCACTGGGTGTCGGGGGCCATGAGCTTCGGATAGACCTCGAGCATGGCCTCTTCGGTGTCGCGCACATAGACGTTGGCGTACAGTTTCCAGTTCTCGCGGTAGTCGCAGAACTCATGGCCGCAGTCGCACTTGACCAGCCAGTGTTTGCTCTTCACGGCCTGCACGATATGCAGGTGCGGCCCAAGCGGCAAGACGATCTTGTCGGGCCATGGAACCTTGCCCTGCAATACTTCGAGGTACTGGCTAAAGCGCTCCTGATCTTTCGGCATGGACAACATGCGCGCGGTCGTGTCCCAGTCGAGTCGCCCGTCGACCAGATTGCTGACCTGTTCTTTCGTGTAAGCAGACATTTCGATACTCCTTGATTCGCTTCGATATCGATACCGGTATGGATTACTCTTCGACCTGAACCACCGTGGTCACGTCGGGCAGCAACGAGAGATCCATCCGGTATTTCGAGCCGTAGGACGGCACGTCCAGTTCTGCCTCGGTCATATTCCAGTCGGCAGGCAGATCCCAGAACTTGCGGAAGTCGTTGAGGAATTTCTCCGACAACCCGAAGCTGGTCGCGAACATGTGACGCACTGGGCGCGACGCATGTTTGGTGAGGACGCGCTCGCGCTCTTCCTTCATCCATTCCCGCGTCGGCAACGAACGCGCAAGCCGCTCGTTGCGGATTTCGCCGCGGCGCTTCACGGTCTTCTCCGCGTCGACCGCCCAGATTCCCGTGGCGTCCTGCGACAACACCGCGCCGTACACCTTCTCGGCAAATTCGGGGAGCAGGAAGCCGTTGTTGAGATCCTTCGCAATCGCTTCCGTTTCCCGATCGAGCGGATCACCAAAGCCCGGACCGCCGCGCAGGTAATTGAGGTACAGGTCGTGGTTTTCGTAGCAATCCTCGGTCGTCATGCATTGCTTGTCGCGCTTGACCCTGGAAGTCGCATCGATGTGCCGCTCGTAGTCCGGTGCGTCGGGATTCGTGTCGCCGCCGAGCGGCAGCGAGAGTCCCTGCGCGATGCGCTCTTTCAGGCCCGTCTTGTGCGCCTCGAACCGGTAGCCGGTGGCAGACGGATAGCCGCCCATGAACCCCCAATCGCTATTCATGTAGCCATTGCCCATGAAGAACATGGTCCAGTCCTGGGCTTTCCAGACCATGCGCAGGGTTTCGAAACCACACCCACCGCGATACTTGCCGTAGCCGCCGGAATTGGCTTTGACGTTGCGCCCGAGATAGAGCAACGGTTCGGCCATCTCCCAGATCTCGATGTCGCCCATGTCGCCTTCCGGGTTCCAGATCGCAGCCGCGTGATTGAGACCGTCCTTGATGGCGCCGGCGCCCGTGCCACATGACGAGGCCTCGAAGCTGTTGACCGCGTGCACCTCACCGTCCTGGTTGATGCCGCCGCCTTGCAGCCAGTTCGACGTATTGGCATTGCCCGCGTTGACTTCTTCCAGATAGCCACGGCTGAAGTACGCCTGGCCGAGCCCCCGCCACATGGCACTCCACCCCGACACCAGGAAGTGCCATGCATAGGCGTGCCCGGTGCGGCGATCGTCCGGATTCATCCATGTGCCCTTGGGCAGGCGGAACTCCGTGCCGAAGTAGGCGCCGTCGTTGATGCGCTGGGTCGGCACCAGGGTCTGGGTCATCATGACCCAGATGCCGCTCGTGAACGCCACGTGGTGAGCGTTATAGGTGTGCCATCCCCAGCGGCTCGCGCCTTCGAAATCCAGCCGCCACGTAGCGTCGGGGCGGATCGTCATTTCCACCGGCGAGTGCATGATGGTGTCGATCTTGGCGAAGGCCGAAGGCGTCTGGATATCTTCGTGGGCGTAGGGCACATCCACAAAGGCGACCTTGCGGTATTTGCCGGGCAGCGTCATTGCCTTGATGCGGCTTTGCAGCCCACGACGGCCCTCTTCGATGACCTCATAGCTGAACTTCTCGTAGGCTTCCAGCCCCTCGGTGGCGATAACCTCTTCGACCATGTCGCGGATCATGTGGCAACCGGCGATCCGGGTGCGCTCGTCCAGGATCCAGTATTTCGGCGTGCGTACCGAGCGCTGGCTTTCATGCAGCCAGTCGCGCAACGGCTGGTCGTTCACGCCGGTCTTGCGGCAGGTGATCTGGTAGCCGTCGCCGAAGCGCTGAACCTGGCCCGTCGACATCGAACCCGGCGTCACCGCACCGGTGTCGATCACGTGCGTCACGCCACCCACCCAGCCGATGAGTTTGCCGGCCCAGAAAATCGGCACGATCGTCGCAATGTCGCAAGGGTGAACGTTGCCGATCGAGCAATCGTTATTGGTGAACATGTCCCCCGGATTGATGCCCGGGTTGTCCTCCCAATTGTTCTCGATCATGTACTTGATCGCGGCGCCCATCGTGCCGACGTGGATGATGATGCCGGTCGAGGTCAGCACGCAGTCGCCGACCGCGTTGTACAGCGTGAAACACAATTCGCCTTCCTGCTCCACGATCGGCGACGCAGCAATCTTCTTCGCGGTTTCGCGAGCGTGCACCAGTCCGCCGCGAATCTTGGAGAACAGCTTCTCGTAGCCGATCGGATCCTTCTCGCGCAACTCGAGCCGGGCGAGCCCGTTGTAATGGCCCGTCTTGCTGGTGCGCGCCATGATCTCGGCGCGGAACGCTTTCAGGGTCTTGCCGTTGGCGAGCAATTCGGGCTGGCCGACTTCCTTGGATGACATGAGGTTCATTTGCGTCTCCTTACTTCACTTCTTGCAGATGGAACAGACGGTGCTTGTCGAGCGTGGTTTCGAAACCATCAGGCACGACGAAGGTAGTGGAGGCGGACTCGATGATGGCCGGCCCCACGATGTGGTTACCCGCCATGAGCGACTCCATCTGCCAGATGTCGGCTTCGACCCATGTCTTGTGGCGGTAGAACGGGCGCTTGCCGAGATACGCAGATTTGGGCGGTGTTTCGCCTGCTTCCGGGTCCTCCGGCAGCACCGGCTTCTGCGTGGCGACAAGACCGCGCATGATCGCGCCGGTGGCGCTGAAGCCCAGTTCCGGTGAGCGGGCGGAACTCGCGTACACCCTCGAATAGGTTTCCTCGAACGCGTCGGTGATCTTCTTCCAGTCCGCCGCGGTGGTGGCGGCGCTGATCGGCGCAGTGATCTCCAGATCGTTCAGTTGTCCCATGTACTGCATCCGGTAGCCGGGCAACAACGTGATGTCTTCCAGCTTGAAACCGTTGATGACGAACTCCTCGACGACCTTGTCGGCGAGTTCCTTCCACGCGTCCTGAATCACCGCACAGGCCGCCGCTTTCTGTTCATCGGGGGCGTCCGGCGCGACCGCGATATCCACACTCTTGTCGTAGCGGTACTCGAAGTCCGCGCATGCGCAACCGAACGCGGAGAATCCGGCTGCCCATGCAGGGACGATCACGTCCTTGAAGCCCAGGCCTTCCGTATAGCCGTAGGTATGCACCGGCCCCGCCCCGCCGTACGAGAAGCACACGAAGTCGGTGGGGTTGTAACCCTTTGCGCTGATGTTGGCGCGCAGGTACTCGTGCAGGCTGAGATCGAGCAGTTCGATGACGCCCGCAGCGGCATCCTCCACAGAAAGGCCAAGCGGATCGGCGATCTGGGCCTTGATGTGTTGCCGTGCGCGTTCGACGTCGAGCTTGATCGCGCCGCCGAGGAAGTTGAGGGGGTTGAGATAGCCCAGCACCACATGACAGTCGGACACCGACACCGTATCGAGTCCGCTTTCCGGCCAGCATGTACCCACGCGATAACCCGCGCTATCTGGCCCGAGCTTGATGGAACCGCTATAGGGGTCGAGCCGCACAAAGCTGCCCGCTCCCGCGCCCACCGAATCCATCGCCACCAGCGGCAGCGACAGCACGAGACGAGCCATGTCCGGATCGGAGGCGATCGCAAAGTTGCCCTTGGTGATCAGCGCCATGTCGAAACTGGTGCCGCCGATATCGCTGCATGCGATGTTCTCGTAGCCCAGTCTTTCGCCAAGCAGCCGCGAGCCGATCACGCCCCCGATCGGACCGGAGACGATCGTGCGGGCGAGCTCCTTGGCCTTCCAGCTGATCGTCCCGCCGTGCGTGGCCATCACCCGCAGATCGAACTTCGCGCCGTGCTTCCTGAAACGGTCACTGACCTTCTTCAGCGTCTGCCGGGACGGTTCGGCCGCGTAGGCTTCGAGAATGGTGGTGTTGGTGCGGTGGCTTTCCTTGCGCGACGGATAGTAGTCGACTGACGCAAAGACCGGAATGTCCACACCGATTTTTTTCAGTTCGTCGCGGCAGACATCGCGAGCGCGTTTTTCGCTCGACTCGTTCTTGTGGGATTGCAGCAGACAAATGGCAATCGCCTTCGAGCCGGCATTCACGAGTTCCCGCGTCGCCTTGCGCACTTCGTCTTCGCGCAGGGGGATGACGATTTCACCCTGAACATCGGTGCGTTCCGTCACACCGCGGGTGCGCGAAAGCGGGACCAGCGGTTCGTCGTAGCGGTGGGTGTTGAGGTGGATGCGCTCTTCGAGCGCGTAGCCGAGATAGCTCTGGATGGCCCGCCCCATCGAGTGAATCTGCTCGAAGCCTCGATTGCAGATGAGCCCCACTTCCAGGCCTTTGCGCTGAACCACGCGATTGAGCATCGCCGTACCGGAATAGACGCACGTCACCAGTTCGGGGTAGACCTCGTCCACTTCGCGAGCCCACTGCGCCAGCGCGTCTTTTGACGATTCCAGAATGGCCAATGACTCGTCCGCGGGATTGCTTTGGGCTTTGCCGACCACGAAGCGGCCATCTGAACGCACGAAGAAGGTATCGGTCATCGTGCCGCCGGCATCGATGCCCAATACCTGGACGTGTGAAAGTTGCTGTTCCATTAGTGTCTCCAGCTCTCCTTGATTGAACATCGCCTCAACGACAAGGCGCGATGCGAAGCGAGCATTGCGATTCGCTTCGGAGGAGATAATTGCAAGGGGTATGCCACTGGACTGCGACGTCAGCGCGTGATCGGCAAGCCCTTGACCGGCTTGGCTATTCAGGGCATCTGCCGACGGACTGGAAATGGCCGGCGCGTTCGCGCACCGTCCGGTTCCCGGACGGTCGGCCGTTTGGAGCGCGGATTTCGAACGCAGGTCTGAAGGGGTGAGCGACGCGCAGGAGGACCTGCGTAGACGCGGGTTACTGCGGCCGCGGCAGGGTGGACCGCGAGGTTCGTTGGCGCATCGTCACAGCCAACGCGAGCGGCGACTTAGCGAGCAGCGTCATGATCCCCTGTCGCGGTCGACGCTGCTCAATGTCGCCGGGTAATCTGCCGGGTGATTCCAAGGTCCTGCATCAGCGCGTACTTCCTGATCTTCTGATACAACGTGCTTTTTGCGATGCCGAGCTGCGCAGCCACCTGGGTCAGATTGCCCCGGCTTTGCTGGATCGCAACGCGGATCGACTCGGCTTCTGCCATTTCCAGCGAGCGGACCTTCTGGCGTGCAAGCGCGGACTGCACCGAGGGCGCTGTATCCTGAGCGCCTGCCAGAACGGCTGAAGCGCCGATTTCGGGCGGCAGGTGGTCCACCGTTATTGGACCATCCCGGGCCATCAGCAACGCGCCCTCGATCGCGTTGCGCAACTCGCGAACGTTGCCGGGCCATGCATAGTTCAGCAGACATTCGTACGCGACATCGTCGAAGCCGGCATGGGCCACGTTGTAGCGCTCACGCGAGACACGCAACCAATGCGCGATCATGTCAGGCAAGTCCGTCTTGCGTTCGCGCAGCGGTGGTATCGAGATGTTCGTGACAGCCAGCCGGTAATACAGATCCATGCGGAATTTGCCATCGCCCACGTCGGCACGCAGGTCGCGATGCGTGGCGGCGATCAGGCGGAAGTCGACCTTGCGAGGCGTGTTCTCACCCAATCGATAGATCTCCCCTTCCTCCAGCACGCGCAGCAAATGCGGCTGGATGTCGAGCGGCATTTCGCCGATTTCGTCGAGGAACAGCGTGCCGTGATTGGCCGCTTCGATTTTCCCCGTCATGCCGGATTTGCGCGCGCCCGTGAATGCCCCTTCCGCGTAACCGAACAGCTCACTGGTCAACAGGTCGCGGGACAAGCCGCCACAATTCAGGGCGACAAAGGGGCCGTCAGCCCTCGCGCTGGCCTGATGGATGCCTTGCGCAAACAACTCCTTGCCGACGCCCGTTTCACCGAGCAGCAGCACCGGCACCGTGGCTTTGGCAAGCTGCTGCGCTTTCTGGACCGCCGCACGAAGTGCTGGACTCGTGCCGACGATACGGGAGAACGCCGGCGCAGGCGCGGCGTCAGCGGCCGGCATCGTGTCAGGCAGCACAGCGGCGCGCCGGCTGGCGGCCGGGGCGATCAGCATGAAGCCGAGCGTATCGGCGTCTTCCTTGACCCGTTCGATTCGCGCGAGGCGCAGCCACGCGGGTGATTGTGGCGACGTGGCGCCATCGGCAATCCTCGCGAGGTCCGGGATGGGAAAAGCGCCTTCCAGCGCGCCTGACAGACCGAGACGAGCAAATGCGGCTGGCGCCTGCGGGTTGGCTTTGACAAGCCGTCCGCACTCGTCCACCACCACGACACCATCCACACGCCCGGAACAATACGCCATGCACCGCTCCATCAGGCGCAGGCGCCGCTCCATCGCGAATCTGGCGAGCCGACTCTCGATACGCCCTGCCATTGAGACGATGAACGCCAGACTATGCTGGCTGTAGGTTTGCGCAAGCCCTGAGACGTCCAGCACGCCGAGTACCCGGCCATCCAGCGGATCGCGGACCACCGTGGCGGAGCAGGTCCACTGCTTGATGCCTGCGCAGAAATGCTCGGAACCATGGATCTGCACCGGTTGCTGCAAGGCGAGGGCCGTGCCGATCGCATTGGTGCCACAGCTGAGTTCCGTCCAGTTGCAACCGGGTATCAAGCGAACCTCGCCTGCCGGCTCAACGATGCGCGTATCGCCAGCCAGTTCGAGGATCATGCCGTCGGGGTCGGCGAGCAGCAGGATGGTTCCCGTCTGCGAAAGGAACTCGCGTGTCTGCTGGATAAGCGGCACGCTGGCATGCATCAGGCGGTCGTTGCTGGCGCGCAGGTCGAACAGACGCCCTTCTTCCAGAGGCGGGGGCGCAGAGGTCGTGCCGGGGTCCACGCTTGCGTCCAGGCAGCGGCGCCAGGAATCGTCTACCACCTCACGCAGGACACCATTGGCCGACTTGTCACCTTGAATCAAACGTTCCCACGCCGCCATGACACTGGCGTCGCGATCCGGACTGGAGAACCAGTCCATTGGCGTACCTGTCTCTTTCATGCCGTCTCCGTATGAGCATGACTTTCTCGCCCGACCAGCGGGCTCACCCTGGCCTGATGGTGTTTTTCCTTTTTGGGCCGTGAAGCGCGATGGGCCCGGTTGATAACCCGAAGCCCCCTGTCCACGGCGATGAGCGCTGGGACGGCATCGATGTTTCGAACGTAGTGTTTTCGAACGCTTCGCTGTCCGATGCAGGCCGAGGCGCTATCAGGGCCGTCGGTCGGACTGTTCCTGATGCCGTGGCTGCTCTCATCGGCGCTCTGTCACGACGCAGGCGCCATGCGGACACGGGCCTCCGTTCAAATTCTATCCCTGAAAACCAGGACCGTCCGGAAATCGAACGCTTTGTACATCCGGCGCCCCGCCCCGGCGACGGTTATCCAGAAAAATCCAAATTAAATCAATCGCTTATAAACATACCGGGAATATTGGCATAGCTCATGCGGTTAACTGTGTACAGGCGAGCCGCAATGGTCGCCTCCAGGTTCGGTCCGATAGCCAAAGCAGCGGTTGACGGAGCACTTGACGGGAATGAGCTCGAAGGAGAAGGCGATGAACACCGGTCAGATGTCCTTGCGTTTGCTGGTCGACAAATGGTTGGCGCCGACCCCGGCGATGCCGGTTCGCATCACACGCTTCGGTCGCACGAGTGCGAATCACAAACGCTATGTGCGTGTCGAGACATTGCGTTCGACCGGCCTGCTGGCGATTCTTTTCTTCAGGCACGATGACGGCTCGTGGTGTGTATTCCCGCCGAGCATCGAAAGTGGAAGGCCAGCGATGAGGATGGATTAGTCTGACTTGATGCAGGTTGGGCGTGTGCAGGTAGCACGGCTTGCGCGCCCTCACACTATGACGACCCGCTTCGAATTCTGGTCGCGATCAACCGCATCGATGTCGAGGAGGAAGAATAGCGCTGCCCCGCCCTCCACGAAATGAAACGTTGCTGCGAGTTTGCTCGATACCGTCACCGCTCAGATCTGGCTGACGGTATCGCACCATGTCCCGCCTTGGCCGCAAAATACTGGCAAGAATACGGTCACAAATTACGGTTGCCCCGCACCTTGTATCAAAAGTGACGGGAACCTAGCTCATGGCGAATACCCGCCGATACCAGGTTCGGATATTCTCGCCGAAAGTAGCCGATAGTCCAGGGCATTCCCACCCGATTGTCAATCGGCACCCTCCTGCTCCAGTGCCGGCAAGACTTAAAGTGGTCTCGCCACGGCCGATAGCGTCAGCAATACCGTCTCAGCCGGAAGCATCCCGCCGCCCGTGCCCGTCCGCGCGTCAAAGCCAGCAGCAAGCGGAAAGCGAGTTGCCGGCAGTCGTAAGGACCTGGATTTACCGGGCACGCCCCGACATCAATTGCATCATCCATACGCATCCATTGCACGTTACTTTGAGTGCGCTCAGCGCATGAAGTGACGCCAGCTTTCAAATTGACGAGCCGGCATAGCGGCGATGCCAAACCAGTGACTGCGCTTCGTCACCGGCGTCCTCGTACGGATTATCCTGGCAGGAACAACTTCGCAATGGCCGATCACCTTCCGTGGCTAGCGGAGATGCTTCGCGGTCTGCGTCGTGGCAACACTGCAACCTCTGACGAATGCAAGCCGGCGTGGTGTTATGACACCATAGCCAAAATGACGCATTTCAAGATAACAACTCGCGCGCCTGGCGCAGACACATTCGAGGTCATGGGATGAATGCAACGTACATTTCCGCGCTAGCCGCACTGGTCGGCGCTGCCATTGGCGGACTGACTTCCGTTCTCGCGTCGTGGCTCACACAGCACACGCAGGTCAAAGCAGAGTGGCTTGCGCACGACCGCGCGCGCCGTCAGGAACTCTATAAGGAATTCCTCGAGGAGGCGTCGAAATGCTATGTGCACGCCCTACAGCACAACGAACCGGACCTGGCGAGCCTGGGCAGCCTGTTCGCCAAAATAGGCCGGATGCGCGTCCAATCCTCATCCGAGGTGGCGAAGGAGGCCGATCGGATCGGACGGACAATCGTCGATACGTACCTTGCCCCGGACAAGAGCTTCGCGGAACTGCGCGAAATGTTGGCCCTGGGTTCGATCGACATCCTCGGTCCGTTCAGCGACGCCTGCCGCGCAGAATTCGAGTCGCTCAAGGCTCAGCAATTCTGAACGATCGGCAGGTCACCTCGGCCCTTGTGCCGTAAAGACAGTCCGGATTTTTCCGCGCGCATTGTCCATAGCCGCCCATCCCCTGCAATTTTTTTGACTAGAAGCGGTAGCCAATTCCGACGAAAGCAATCCACGGATTGGCCGTGATGTGCGTTCTGTTGGTCAGCACGGGCCGCCCATTGGCAGCCACGGCGGCGATCGTCGCATTCGTCTTGAGAGGCAGATAGGTCATGGACGCTGTGGCGTACCAGTTTTTGCTGATGTTGTAAGAGGCGCCCGCATTGAACGCGGGATTCCATGACGGGCTCAGCGAAGCCTTGACCTGGCCGCCCGGTCCCGCGAACTGCTGCAACGCGCCGTTGAAGGTCGAATTGAGCTCGATATGCGAGTACCACGTGTAATTGACGCCGACACCGACAAAGGGACGCAGCTTCGTCTGCGCCTCGCCGAAGTAGTACTTCACGAAGAGAATCGGCGGCCACGCTCGTGTGGTGGCGAGCGGTTGCAGATTGCCGAGACCGAGCGTCGGCCCGGCTGGCCCGAGCGGGGCCGCCGTACCCTGTGCATAGAGCTTGAGTTTTGGCGGCACGCCGCTCGCCAGATCGAGAGCGATGTTGTCCGTGATGAACCAGGTCAGCGCAAGCTCGGGAGTAAACGTATTGTGAATCTGGCCACCCGTTCCCGCTGAGGTGAACGTGCCTGCTGCCGAAGTACTCCGCAATGCCGTTGCGGACGACGGGCCAAAGTCGAGCCACGCCCCGCCCACACTGGAGATGACGCTGCCCGCACTCTGGGCCATTGCCCCGCCACATGTCAACCCGGGTATCAAGGCAAGATAGGCGATGCTTTTCACTATCGTCTCCACTTTAATTCGCACTGCGAATGTAGATTCATGCGTCTTTTGCAAGCCGTCTTCAGTACATCGATCAGAGTTGCTCGATCGCAATATCGAATGCGCCGGCAGCGCCGCTCCGGATCGCCTCCAGAAGGGCCGTGGCTTTGGGCAAGATCCTGTCTGCGTAGAATCGCGCGGTGGCCAGCTTGGTCAGATGGAAATCCGGATCCTCGCCCGCCGCACGTTTTCTCGACGCCGCCAGCGCGGCACGCGCCATTTGCCATCCGCCGCATACATAACCGGCAAGCATCAGATAGTCGAACGAACTGGCGAGCGCCTCGTCGGCTTGAGTCGCCAACGCGCGCAGCATCCATCCGGTGGCATCCTCGAGCGCCTGAGCGCCCGCGGCCACGCCCGTGCCGATCGAGGCAAGCTGCGCATCCGCACTGTGCTCGAGCGCCAATGCGGCCTCGCGCATCTCCACGATAAGATCGCTCATTGCCGCGCCCCGATCCGACGCCAGCTTGCGGCCCACCAGGTCCGCGGCCTGAATGCCAGTCGTGCCTTCGTAGATCGTCGCGATCCGCGCGTCGCGCAGGAACTGACATGCGCCCGTTTCTTCGATGTAGCCCATCCCGCCATGTACCTGAACGCCAAGCGAAGCGATCTCCACGCCCAGTTCGGTACACCATCCCTTCAGAACCGGAATCAGAAGATCGACCCGAGCCTGGCGGCGTGCGCGTTCACCGGCTTCCGGATGCCTGTGCGCGCGATCCATGTCGGCTGCGATCACGTAAGCGAAGGCGCGCATCGCTTCGGTCTGCGCCTTCATCGTCATCAACATGCGCCGCACGTCCGGGTGATGAACGATGGCGACGGCATCACCGGATTTGCCTGTCGCGAGACGTCCCTGAACGCGCTCCTTTGCATATTCACGGGCCTGCTGATAAGCGCGTTCCGCCATCGCCAGCCCCTGTATCCCCACCTTCTGGCGCGCTTCGTTCATCATCGTGAACATGTGCGCGAGCCCCTTGTTCTCCTGTCCGACGAGATAGCCGATCGCGCCGCCCTGATCGCCGAAGCTCATCACACAGGTCGGACTCGCATGAATACCGAGCTTGTGTTCGAGGGACACGCAGTGCACGTCGTTGCGCGAGCCCGGGGAGCCGTCAGCGTTCAGGACGAACTTGGGCACGAGGAACAAGGAGATGCCGCGCACGCCTTCCGGCGCGCCAGGCGTGCGAGCCAGGACCAGGTGAATCACGTTGTCCGTCATGTCGTGGTCGCCCCACGTGATGAAGATTTTCTGACCGGACAGGCGATAGTGATCTCCGTCGGCCACAGCCTTCGTGCGCACGGCGGCGAGGTCCGACCCGGCTTGCGGCTCGGTCAGATTCATCGTGCCGGTCCAATCGCCGCTGACGAGCCTCGGCAGATAGATTGCTTTCAACGCTTCCGAACCATGTTGCCGCAATGCCTCGGTGGCGCCGGCGGTCAACAGCGGACATAGCGCGAACGCCATGTTGGACGAATTCCACATTTCCACGGTCGCGGCATGCAGCAGTTCGGGCAAACCCTGCCCGCCAAACCCGGGGTCGCCGCTCAGGCCGCTCCAGCCTCCCGCGGCAAATTGCCGGTAGGCAGCCGCGAAACCATCGGCAGCGGCCACGCCGTCCTGGGTCAGACGCGCGCCCTGTTCGTCGCCCGGTTTGTTGAGCGGCGCAAGGACTTCGGTGGCAAGCCTGGCTGCCTCCTCGAGTACCGCCTCGGCGAGTTCCGGCGTCGCCTCTTCGAAGCCCGGTAGCGCGCTCAACGCGCCGAGGTCCGCCAGTTCCGTCATCACGAAGTGCATGTCGCGCAACGGTGCAATATAGATGCTCATCATGTGCTCCCGAATCAACCCTGTTGCAGCTTGTCCAGTTCACGCGACAAGTCCGGCAACACCTTGAAGAGGTCGCCGACGATCCAGTAGTCAGCGACCTGGAAAATCGGCGCCTCCTCGTCCTTGTTGATGGCGACGATTACTTTCGAGTCCTTCATCCCGGCCAGATGCTGGATCGCGCCGGAAATGCCCACTGCGATGTAAAGCTGCGGGGCAATGACCTTGCCGGTCTGGCCCACCTGGTAGTCGTTGGGCACGAAGCCGGCATCCACCGCCGCCCGCGACGCGCCGACCGCCGCGCCGAGCTTGCTGGCGATGTCTTCGAGCAACGCGAAGTTTTCGCCCGAACCCATACCCCGGCCACCCGAGATCACGCGTCGCGCCGACGTCAGCTCCGGGCGCTCGGAGCGCGTGAGCTGCTGGCTCACGAAGCGGGAACCCGGCACTTCAGGCGCAGGCTCCAACGCTTCGATCGCGGCCGCTCCACCTTCCGCGGGCGCCGCCGCGAAAGCGGTAGTTCGAACGGTGATGACCTTGATGCGATCGACGCTGCGCACCGTCGCCAGCACGTTGCCCGCGTAGATGGGACGCACGAACGTATCGGCGGATTCGACGGCGACGATTTCGGAGACCTGCGCGACGTCGAGCAGCGCGGCGACGCGCGGCATCGCGTTCTTCGCGGTCGTGGTAGCCGGCGCGATCACGTGGCTGTAATCCGCGGCAACCTTCACGACGAGCGCCGCGAGGTTCTCGGCCAACGTGTGGCCGAAGTGCGCGGCGTCGGCCACGCGCACGCGGGTGACGCCGGCAACGCGGGCCGCCTGTTCGGCGACGGCCGTGCATTGCGCGCCGGCTACCAGAACGTGAATGTCGTCGCCCAGGCGGGCGGCGGCAGTGACGGCATTCAGGGTCGCGGTCTTAAGCGCCTGATTGTCGTGTTCAGCAATAACGAGTACGGGCATTTTGCTCCCCTTGCGTATTAGATGACGTGCGCGACGTGCTTTAGCTTGTCGACCAGTTCGGCGGCATCGGCCACGCGAACGCCTGCCTCGCGTTTCGCGGGCTCCGCGAGCTTGAGCGTCGTGAGTCTGGGTGTGACATCGACACCCAGCGCGTCCGGTGTCACGACATCGAGCGGCTTCTTCTTCGCCTTCATGATGTTGGGCAGCGTCGCATAGCGCGGCGTGTTCAGCCGGAGATCGGCAGTAATGACGGCCGGCAAATCGACTTCGATCGTCTCGAGACCGCCGTCGATCTCGCGCGTGACCGTGGCCTTGCCTGCTTCGACGACGACCTTCGAGGCGAACGTCGCCTGCGGCCAGCCGAGCAGCGCCGCGAGCATCTGGCCGACCTGGTTGGAGTCGTCGTCGATGGCCTGCTTGCCGAGGAGCACCAGTTGCGGTTGCTCCTTATCCACTAGCGCCTTCAACAGCTTCGCCACCGCGAGCGGTTGCAAATCCGCGTCGGCGTCGACGAGGATGCCGCGGTCGGCACCCGTCGCCATCGCGGTGCGCAGCGTTTCCTGGCACGCCTGTACGCCACACGAAACCGCGATCACCTCGGTCACCGTGCCGGCTTCCTTCAGGCGCACGGCCTCTTCAACACTGATTTCGTCGAATGGGTTCATCGACAGCTTCACGTTGGCGATGTCGACAGCGCTGCCGTCGGCCTTCACGCGGACTCTGACGTTCGCGTCGACGACGCGTTTGACAGGAACAAGTACTTTCATTGCCTACTCCGTTTTGATAAAGGGCATTCCACGCGGCGACCCGTCATGGCCCCTCCGCGAACACGCTGTCGCGCTGCCCGTCGAACATGTCGAGCAGGTAACGCTCAAGCGGCTTTTCCGATGCGGTCTTCGGTATTTCCGGCACCACCTGCAACCAGGAGATGACGGAACTCGCTTCCAGCTTTGCGCGGCACGCACGGAATACCTGCTGCGGGTCGAAACCGGCTCGATCCTTGGGCACCACCGCCGCGACCACGTCTTTCTCGCCCGGCGCGCCTGAGGCGGCCTTCACGCCGTAGACGTAGACGTCCTCGACGAGACCCGACTCGGCGATCGCCTTCTCGATCGGCGCTGGATTGATGAACTCGCCGTTGTGACGTATGCCGCCACCCTTGCGATATTCGAAGAACAGCCAGCCGTTCTGGTCCTCCCGCACGACGTCGCCCATGTGCAGCCAGCCGTCCCTGCACTTCTTCTCCGATGCTTCCGGATTGCCGAAGTAGTCGACCTTGAACGGCGAGCCGTCGACCGGCCGGAACAGCAGTTCGCCGGGCACGCCGGGCGCACAGTCGTTGCCGTCGTCGTCGACGACGCGGTGCCTGAGAATCGGCGCCGGCTTGCCGATGCTGCCGATCGGACCGGCCCCTAGCGGCTTGACTGTGATGCCGCCTTCCGCGGCGCCGTAGAACTCGACGATCTGCACGCCGAAGCGCTTCTCGAACGCGCACCAGATCGCCGCCGGCATCCCCGCGGAAATCACGAAGCGCACCGGGTTGTCCGCGTCATCGGGCCGGTTCGGCTCGCTGTAGATCGCCGTGGTCATGCCGCCGAGCAGCGTGAACGTCGTACAGCGGTACTTGCGGGTGATGTCCCACAGGCGCGACTTCGTAAAGCGGCGCGACAGCACGGCGCGCATGCCGGCGCTAAGCGATGCGCCCAGCGTCAAGACCTGCGCGTTGGCATGCGTGAGCGACAGCCCTGAATACGGCCGGTCGCTGGGCGCGTAGCCAAAGAGCGCGGACACAGCCGCCGACGTCGCGCAATAGCGCTGGTGCGTCATCACGATGCCCTTCGGATCGCCGGTGGTGCCGGACGTGAAGATCAACTGCATCGCGCTGTCGGGATCGCGGGCCGCGATGGGCAACTCGGGCACGCATTCCGGCAGCAACGCGCGGTACGGCAACACGCCGGGGAAATCGGCAAGCGGCTTGGTGCCCTCGTCCGTTTCGAGCCCGATCACCCAGGACAACTGGGGAAGCACACCCCGTACGGCAAGCAGGTAACCGAGCGCATAGTCGGCAGCGATGACGCCGCGGCAGCGCGCGGTGTCGAGCATGAAGGCGAGCTTGTCGCCCCTCGTGCGCGGATCGATCGGCACGAACACCGTGCCTGAGATCGACGCCGCAACCATTGCGTCGACGAACTCCGCGTGATTGGCCATCAGCAACGCGAAGTGCTCGCCGGGCCGCAGGCCCTGATCGATCAGCACCTGCGCGAGCCGTTGGCCGTTTTCCCACAACTGCGCGTAGGTACGTACCTCGTCGGGGCGCACGCCAGCGCCTTCGACGGTCAGCACATCGAGATCCGGCGCGGTCTCGACGCGGTTGGCGATCAACGCTGCCAGCGTGGTTTCGGGTCTCGTGCTCATGGCACCCTGTCTCCTTGCAGATGCAGTTCGGTTTTGCTCGAAATCGAGTGCAGGATCGCTCGTAGCGTCACGGTTCGACCTCAACGTCCGAGAATCGTGATGCTGGCGACGGCCTCTTCCACGCCGCACAGTCCACCGCCGTTCTCGGCAATCGCAATGCGCGCGTCCTCGACCTGGCGAGCGCCCGCCTCGCCGCGCAACTGGGTCACCAGTTCGTAGAGCTGACCGAGACCTGTCGCGCCGATCGGATGCCCCTTCGATTCGAGGCCGCCGGAAGGATTGATCGGAATCCGCCCGCCGATCGCCGTATCGCCTCGTTCCGCGGCGACGCCGCCCATGCCCGCTTCGCACAACCCGAGCACTTCGGACTGGATGATTTCGCCGATCGCTGTCGCGTCGTGCACCTCGGCGACCGAGACATCCTGCGGCGCGATGCCGGCTTGCTCATAAGCGCGCGAGGAGCCCAGCCTGACAAGATGCCGGTCGAGCGCCGTAGCCGGCCGGTCGCTTCCCGTCTGCAGCACGGACGCCAGCACGCGGATGGCCCGCGAGCGCCGCCCGTTCAACAGCGCGAGACCGGCCTCGCTGCAGACGATGGCCGCCGCCGCGCCGTCGCTGACGGGCGAGCACATCGGCAGCGTGAGCGGATAAGTGATCGGCGGCGCGCCGAGAATCTCTTCGATCGAGTAAGCCTGCCGATACTGCGCGAGCGGATTGTGGACCGAGTGCCCGTGGTTCTTGGCGGATACAGCGGCGAACTGCCGCTGGGTCGTGCCGAACTCGCGCATGTGCATGCGACCCATCGATGCGTAGATGTCCATGAACACGCTGTACGGCTTCGTCGAGATGCTGCCGTCGGGCGGCTCGATGCCGGTACCCATCTCGAGCAGCCGGCGCTTGCCGTTCCCGGTGTCATGGACGTCCCAGGCGCCGTCGAATGCGCTGAAGGTGCGCGCCTTGTCTGTCGAGAACATCTTCTCCGCGCCCACGGCGAGCACGATGTCGGCGGCCCCGGCCCTGACGTAGTTCACCGCGAGGTGAAACGCGGTGCTCGCGCTCGCGCAAGCGTTCTCTACGTTGATCACCGCCACCTTCTCGATCCCCATCGCGCGCAGCGCCAGCTGGCCGCGGATCATGTGCTGGCCCTCCATGTGTCCCTGCGTGGAGTTGCCGAAGAACGCGCCCTGCACTTGCCCTTTGTCACAGCCTGCGTCGGCGAGCGCATCTTCCACGGCTGCGCGCGTGAGCTGCTTCACGCTCGTGTCCAGATGCTTGCCGAACGGCGTCATGCCGACGCCCGCGATATACACGTCATTGCCCATTTCTACTCTCCACCGCTGAAATGCTCGCGCCACGAACCGGTGACGCGCGCTGTCCGATTCGTTGTCAAACGCTCTTCACCTCGTAGGCGAGATAGCCTTCCTCCGCCTGGGCGGCGACGAGATTGCGTGCGCCGAAGGCCTGCGCCGGCGAGACGAAGCCGGTAGCGTGCAACTGCCCTCGCAGAACGCGGCGCACCGCTTCCGCGCCGAGCACGCCGGTTTGCGCATAGGGCGAATTGCCACGCAGAATCACGCTGACGGAATTCGTATTGCCCCGCCCCTGGCACGACAGCGTGCAACGGTTGACGTCGGGGTTTTCGCGCGCAGGCTCCACCTGCGTGACGGCCTTGCCCCACTCGTTGGTAACTTCTTCCTGGCTGGCGGGGTCGAGATGCCGGCACTCCTCCTCGAACTTCTTCAACAGACCGAGCACCGCGTTGAAGCGCTCCTGATTCCGGAACGAAACGAGCGTCTGGCAATTGCGCACGCGCGGATCGTCTTCGTACCAGACCGGCTCGCCGCCGCCGCTCCAGGGCAACGCGTTGAGCAGCATGTGCTCGCCCGGCACATGCACCTGATACGGTGTCGCCCACGGCCACTGCACCAGTTCGTTGTTGCGCAGGTGGAACTGCGGCTTCGTGCACATACGCAGAAACGACATCGTCGACGCGACGCTGACCTCCGAATCCCCGAGATAGAGCACGTCGAGCGTGTCGATGCCCGGCGTCTCCAGCGCGATCTCCGCCGCGAGATTGCCTTCGGTCCACATGTACGAGTTGCCTGGACACAGCGCCAGATCGCGGCCGGCAAAAGCCTTTCCGTACGTGTGCTTCAGCAGGGACATCCAGTCGGTCTCGCCGGTGGTGTCGAAGTAATGGCAACCGGCCGTGAGGCACGCCTCGACGACAGGGCGGCCGAGCTGCATGAACGGCCCGACGATGTTGACGACAGCCTTCCTGCCCTTGAACAGTTCGGTGAGCGCGCCTGTTTCATGCTCGACCGCCACGCACTGATAGTCGTGTCCGGCAAGTTCAGGCACCTTCGCCATTTCCTCTTCCAGCCGCGCCTTGCTGCGCCCCGCGGCGATGAACGGGATGCCGCGCTCGGCGAGCTTCCACGCTGTGAGCTTGCCCGTGTAGCCACTCGCTCCATAGAGGACCACTTCGTATGCCGTTGCCATTTCGTCTCCTTCAGGTTGTCGTCGGATTGCGCGAGCGCCTGGTGCCGTTCACAGCAGTTCAGGGTCGATCAGGTAATAGCCGCCTTTGATCGCCAGGACTTCGTTGCAACCGTCCTCGATCAGCGACGCGCGTGCGTCGCGCCAGATCTTCTCGATCGGATACTCGCGCGTGAGGCCATTGCCGCAGAAGATCTGCAGCGCGTCGTTGGCGACTTCGAACGCGGTCTGGGTCGCGGTGATCTTCGCCGTCATCGCCGCGTGCAGCGACGGCTGCGGTGCGGTGAAGTTGTAGTGCACGATCCGCTGCGCGATTGCGCGGGCCGCTTCGACTTTGCGGAACATGTGAAAGAGCCGCGACGCGACCGACTGATGCCGGATGATCGGCAGGCCACCCTGCTTGCGCTCGTGCGCGTAAGCGAGCGCAAGCTCGAAAGCCGCTCGTGCGGTGCCGGTAAACACGGTGGCCATGATCGCGTTGGCGAACGTATGGATTGCGTAGACCGCGTCGAGGTACTGGTCGGGCCCGGCGAGGATATGCTCCTTCGACAGCGTGACGTTCTCGAAGAAGAGTTCGCCCTGGTTGAGGGCGCGCTGGCCGACCTTGTCGAGCGGCTTGCCGCGCGACACCCCTTTGGCGTCGAGCGGCACGATCACCACCGCGCCGCGCTTCGTGTCAGCGCCGCTGCCGCTGTCCGCCGCGCAATAGAGAATGCACACGTCGGCGACGATACCGTTCGACACCCAGGCCGACTTCTGCCCGTTGATGATCACCGCGTCGCCGCGCAGCGTCGCGACGCAGTTGGGCCGGCCGTACCCGCCCTGCGGATGAAAGATCATGCCGTTCGCGTCCAGCATGTCGGAGCCGTGATCGGGTTCTGTGATCGCCCAGCAGCCGAGCTTCGCATCCGGTGCGAGCGCGCGGCAAAACGGGTTGCCGAACGCCGCGCTCATCAGCGCGGGCAACAGGCCGGCGCCGTACGAGACCGCAAGTCCGGAATCGCCCCAGCCGAGCTCTTCGAACAGGATGCTCATGGTCATCGCCCGTTCGGCCGGTTCGAGCTCGAGCAGTTCATCGACGCCGAAACCCAGTTCGACGAACTTCTCGCGCGCGTCCCAGTAGGGCGAGCCTTGTGCGATCGCCGCTTCGGGCGTCAGCCGATCGAGCTTGACGCCGATCGGGCGCATCACTTCTTCCGCGTAACGATGGACGGTCTGCTGGACCATCTGGCTCATTTCCGACAATGCCGGCTGCGCACCGAGCGGTCCCAGTTTGTGCGCTGCAATGTGATTCGATGCGGTTGACATGTCTCCTCCATGGAGGTGGTTGGGCGTATCATCTCGTGAGCAACGCGCCGGTACTGGTCGCGCCCAGCGAGGTGTCCAGACATCACCGGCCGGCGCGCTGCACTGTTGCCCGGCTGACTGAACTTCGATCTCCTCGATGGAATTCATGGTGTCTCAGCGCGACGCCGCGCAATATCCCCCGTACAGGGGAGCGCGACTACATGGACGGGGGTGGCAGCCAGGGTCAACCCGAACACCTGGAGCAGCCGATGCATGCGACTGAAGTGATGCCCCCGAAGCGGCCCCCTCTGCTTCTCGCTACCAAGGTGTTTCCGCCGCGGCTGCCCACCGGGCTGATCGACCGCCCGCGGCTGATCAGTCTTGCCGAGCAGGCCGAAAGCAAACGGCTCACGGTGATCAAGGCGCCCGCCGGCTTCGGCAAGACCTCGCTCGCGCTCACCTGGCTCAACCGGCTGCGAGCGGACCGCGCGCAAGTCGCGTGGCTGTCTCTCGATACCGAGGACGACGAACCTGCGCGTTTCCTTCATCATCTGGCGCAGGCGTTGCAGCATGCCTGCGACGAGGTCGGCGCTGCCGCGATCGGTCTGATGGCCGAGGCCTCGCTGGTTCCGGCGCACGCCGTCGTGTCGACGCTGATCAACGAGCTCGTCGACGTCGACGACGAGGTCTATCTCTTCCTCGACGACTATCACCTGCTCAGCCTTGCGGCGATTCACGACGCGATGTCGTTCTTCATCGAGAACGCACCGTCACATGTGCATGTGGTGATCTGTACCCGCACCGATCCCGCGCTGCCGCTTGCCCGGCTGCGAGCCCGCAACGATCTGCTGGAAATCGACGCGTCGACGCTGCGCTTCAACTTCGACGAAACACGCAGCTTTGTCGAACACGAATGCCCGGGCAAAGTGCGCGCTTCCAGCGTCAAATCGCTGTTTGCCAGCACCGAAGGCTGGGCCGCGGCGCTGCGCATTTCCACGTCGGTGCTGTCGCGCGAGGAAAGCAGGCCGGGTTGGGAGTTGACCGCGCCATCCGGCGCGTCCCGGCCGTTCGCCGCTTATCTGGAGGACATGCTCAAGCGCTTGCCCGTCGAGATGGTCGAGTTCATGTTGCGCACGTCGATACTCGATCGGCTGACGGCGTCGCTGTGCGAGGCGGTAACAGGCATCGAGGCGAGCCAGAGCATGCTGGAAGCCATCGCCGCACGCCAGTTGCTGCTCGAACCGATGGATGTGGAAGGACACTGGTTCCGCTATCACCATTTGATGGGCGAGTACCTGCGTCTGCGGCTGGAAACGCAGTCGCGCGATGAAGTGCCGGACCTGCATCGCCGCGCGTGCCAGTGGTACGCCGGGCAGGCGCGTTGGACAGACGCTGTCAAACACGCGATCGCCGCAGGCGCCACGGAAGACGCCATCGCGTTGATGGGCCATTGCGCGATGGCGCTCGTCACGAAAGGCGACCTGCTCACGCTGCTCGGCTGGCAACGCCAGTTCCCCGCGCACCTGATGCGGGCCCAGGTGAAGGTCACGCTGGCGATCGCCTGGGGAATGGCGCTCGCGATGCGTTTCAACGATGCGCTCACGATGCTGGACGCGATCGAGCATGACGCCGCCAATGGCACGGGCCCGGAACCCGACGACATCCGCTGGGAATGTCAGGCAATCCGTTCGGTCGTGGCAGCGCTGCAGGACGATCCGCAACGGGCGCTCGTGATTGCACAGGCCTGTCTCGACCGGCCGTCGACCGATATCTGGACCACCAACGTGGTATCCAATGTCGTGCGCTTCGGACACTGGAAAGCAGGCAACCTCGACGCGCTTTACGCAACGCCCTGGATCCCCTATTCGATCGAGGAAGACCGGCGCAACGTGTTCTCTTCGGTCTACCGGCTGTGCCTGCTTGGCCACGCGGAAATGCAGCAGATGCACTTCGTGCTGGCCGAGCGGTATTTCACGGAGTCGATGCGGCTCGCCGAACATTACGCCGGCCCTCAGTCCATCTCCGTCGCGCTCTGCGCGCCGATGCTCGGACATATCCGCTATGAACAAGGCCAGCTGGACGAGGCCGAAGCGCTGGTCGCCGACCTGATGCCAGTCGTCGACGTCGCGGTCATGCTGGATAGCGTGTTGATCGCCTATCGGCTGCTCGTGCGGATCGCCGCCGCGCGTTCAAACGCCGCCCAGGCCTATACGTTGCTCGACCAGGCCCAGGCGCTGGGCTATGCGCGCCGCTGGGACAGACTGACCGCTGCCGCCCTCGTCGAGCGCACACGGCTCTATCTCGCGGAAGGGCGGATCGCAGAAGCCTCCGCGTGCGTCGCGCAGCTCGATCAGCTCGCGGCTCCCAAGCGCGCCCCGGCGCAGTCTGTCTCACCGGAGATCGAAACCTACCGCGCGCTTGGGACGGCCTTTCTGGCGCTCGCGCAGAACCGGACCCAGGACGCCGCCGAGTCGCTGGGCGCCGCGCTGCACAGCGTCGAACGCCGGCATGGCGACTACCTCGCATTACGTTTGCGAACCGTGCTCGCGCTCGTCTGGCTGTCCGCGAACGAACGCAGCCGGGCCGTCGAGATCTTTCGTGAAGTCCTGAGCGTCGCCGCGCGCGCGGGCATCTACCGGTCGATTCTCGACCAGGGGCCGGAAATCGGCGCGCTGCTGCAAGCCGTTCGCGAAGAGACACGGTGCACGGCGCAGACGAAGGAGACGGTGGCTTACATCGATCGCCTGCTCGACGGCTGGCGGGCGCTGTACCAGCCCGGCAGCAAGCCTGAGCGCGACGCCGAGCGGGAATCGCTAAGCGCAAGGGAGCGCAACATCGTCGAGTTGATCGCGCAGGGGCAGTCGAACAAGGAAATCGCGCGTACCCTCGGGATTGCGCCTGAAACCGTCAAGTCCCACGTGAAGAGCATCTTCGTGAAGCTGGCCGTCGATAAGCGCGCTCAAGCGGTGGCGCGTGCGCAGGCGCTGGGGCTGGTTGGGCAGGCCTAGCCCCGCGCGACGGCGAGCGTGGCCGCATGAAGCAACACGCCCGCGAGGCCGCCCACGAGCGTGCCATTGATGCGGATGTATTGCAGGTCGCGGCCGATCTCCGCTTCGATCTTCCGGCTGACTTCTTCGGCGTTCCAGCTCGTCACGACCTCGGTGATCAGCGCCGACAACTGGCGCCGAAAGCGCACCACCAGCAACTGGGCGAGTTCCAGCCACCACGCATTCAGCTTGCGTTGCATCGCGGGCTCGCTTCTTATGCCTTTGCCGAGCGACACCAGCACGCTCGCGGCCACGCCGCGCAAGACCGAATGCTCGCGATCAAGGTCGGCCGCCACGCGCGCGCGCACGTAATCCAGCAACACGCGATAGTAGTCGCCGTCCCGCAGATGCCGGATGCAATCGCGCATTAACGATTTGCCAAAGCGGCGATGCACAGCGGATGTCTGCAATTGAACGATCACATCCTGCACAGCCTCGTCGAACTGGCGGCGCAGTTCATGATCCGGGCTCGCGACGACCTCACGCAGCAGCGCAATAATTCCTTCGACGAATTTGTTGACGATATAGGCGTCAAGCGGCGCGGGCGTGTACCTCGACGCCGCGCTGAATTTGGCCTTGATCAGGTCCACGTTGGCCGTAAGCCACTTCTCCAGCGCCGCGAATCCGCGATCCAGCAGTGGCTGATGCCGGTCACGCTCCGTCAGGACTTTCAGGAGGCCGCCGGCTGCGCGCGACACGTCGAGCGTGCGCAGTTGCGGTATCACCAGGCGGTCGAAGCATCGCCCGACGTCCGCGTCGTCGATCCCGTTCAGCCATCCCGGCAACGTGCCGGCAACCGCCTCGGCGATGGCTTCGCTGTTTGCCGGTTCGGCGAGCCACCCGGCCAGCGCTTGCGCAGCGTTATGCCCGCTCAGCCGGCCGACGATGAGTTCCGGAGTGAGGAAATTTTCTTCGACGAAGCTGCCAAGACTCTCGGCGATACGCTGCTGGTTTTGCGCAATGATGGCCGTATGCGGGATCCGCAGACCGAACGGATGCCGGAACAATGCGACCACCGCGTACCAGTCCGCGATCGCGCCGACCGCGCCGGCTTCCGCAAACGCCCGCACCCAGGCGAGCCACGGATAGCTGGCCTGCCATGCGACGCACGTGAGCAGCAGCGCGATCGTGACCGCGAGCAGACACGTCGCCGTCCGCCTCATGCGTTTCAGGCGAATTGCCTTGTGCGCCTGCGGCACCTCGGCTGCCGCGCGCGCGAGGCTATCGTCGCCGCCGGTCAAAAAGCTCAAACCGCCTCCTGGCGAAGAAATCTGCGCACGACGGGCGCGACGTCTTTCGCGCGCGTGATCAGAAACAGATGTCCGTCATCGACCACATAGAGCGTCGCGTTGCGAATCCGGGCCGCGAGAATCTTCGCGTTGGTCAGGGGCACGATGGGATCGTCGTTGCCGTGCATGACGAGCGTTCTCTGGCGCAAGGCGCCGAGCCAGGGCAGGCTGCTCCAGCCCGACGCAGCCAGCAGTTGATAGAGGTAGCCACGGCCGCGCGGCGCCTGAATGTGGCGGCTATGCTCCACGAGCAGCGCCGGATCGCTCCGGTAGGCGCCTCCGTATATTTCCGCCCCTACCTGTTGAAGGTAGGCCGGATCGGTATAACGGCGCGGCCCGATCAACTTCGACAGCACCGAGAGTTTTGCCGGCATCATGATGACGCCGGGCGATGTTGCCGCGAGAATCAGTCTGCGGCAGCGCACCGGATAGAGGTGTGCGAATTGCTGCGCAAGCGCGCCGCCCCACGACACACCGAGCACATCGACCGGTCCGTCATGACCCAGTCGCGACAGCAGCTTGTCGCTCAGCACGCACAGCGTCGAGAAGCGATATGGCACGACCGGCGCGGGCGAGCCGCCGACACCCGGGATGTCGAAGATGATGACGCTCACATCTTCCAGCGCCGCGACGAATGGCTCCACGAGCTCGAGATTGGCCCCAATGCCGTTGAAAATGAGCAATGGCGGAGAAGCGTCGCTGCCCTGCCGGACAGCGACTCGCAGCAACTGGCCGTCCAGATCGACCGTCTGGATCTGCATGCCGGTGACAGACTCGGGGCTAATAGTCATTTCTCCCATCCGGAAAACGTCGCGACATGACACTTCGGGCAAGACGCTGCATCGGCAGCGTCGGGGTTTCGCATCGCAGTGCCGCACTACTTTTTGGGTTGCAGCAGCACCTTCAACTCTTCGACGTGCTCCGCGACACGTTTGGTGACCACCGCGACACTGTCGGACTGGGCCCGGTAAGCCGTATCCGCGAGTTCCTGCATATCCACCAGCGCCTTATGCAACGCCTGTTGAACCACTTCGCCCGTGTTCGCAGCAGGCTGGCCGCCCGACGCGGCGAGCCGCCCGACGAGCGACTGCAACTCGGTCATCGTCGTGCGCAGGATCTCCGACTGCTTGTGAACGAGCGACTGCATGCCTGCGAGCGCGGTCGTGTTGGCCTGCGCCAAAGCGTCGATGTCCTTGCGGCGCGCCTCGAGGATGGCGGCAACGTCGATGCCCGGCAGTTTGAACTGGCCGATCACCTTCGCGTATTCAGCAAAAAGACTGTTGGGACTGGTTGATTCCATGATCGATTCTCCAGAGAAACTGCGTTGAAATAATGTTGGCCATTGCACGATTGCACGGCCAATGGGGTCCGTCATGCTTGCGTGACGTAGGTGCCAGGCGCCGTTGTGCCCGACGGATACCGTTCATTGCCGAGCGACGCCGGCGCGGCTTGCCGTTCGCCCGAACGGGCGGCCAGCCAGTCTCGCCAGTTGCTCCACCACGTGTCCTTTTCGGTCTGCGCAGCGGCGAGCCACGCGTCGGCATTCGCCGGCAGTTCCGGATTGACGAAGAACTTCGCCTTCGGATTGCCCGGCGGATTGATCAGGCTCTGAATATGGCCGCTCGAACTCAGCACGAACCGCGTGTTGCCGCCGAAGCTTCGCGCCGTGTTGTAGACGCCCTTCCACGGCGTGATGTGATCCGTCATGCCGGCCACCACGTACTTGTCGCACGTCACCTCCGACAGGTCGATCGGTGTACCCAGCACCGTCAGCGCGCGAGGCTTGCTGAACAGGTTGCCCGTGAAGATATCGAGCAGTTGCCCGTGCAGCTTCGCCGGCAAGCGGGTCGTATCGTTGTTCCAGTAGAGGATGTCGAAGGCCGGCGGCGTCTTGCCCAACAGGTAGTTGTTGACCCAGTAGCTCCACACCAGATCGTTGGGGCGCAGCCAGGCGAACACGCGGCCCATCTCCTCGCCGGCGAGCACGCCTCTCGCGGTGCTGTTCTGCTTGGCCGCCGCAATCGCTTCCGGCGTGGCGAAGAGGCCGAGTTGCGACTGGGCCGTGTTGTCCAGCACCGCGACCATCAGCGTGGCAGCGTTGACGGTCTTTTCGCCGCGGCTCGCGAGGTGGCCGAGCAGCGCCGAGATGGTCATCGCGCCGGAGCAGGCGCCGTGCAGGTTCACATCGTCGCTGCCGGTGATGTTCTGTATCGCCGCGATCGCTTCGATGAGCGCGGAGACGTAGGTGTCCATGTCCCAGTCGCGCTGCGCCGCGGTGGGATTGCGCCAGCTCACGACGAACACCTGGAACTCGTTCTTCACCAGATAATTGACGATGCTCTTCCCTTCGGACAGGTCGAACACGTAGAACTTGTTGATCTGCGGCGGCACGATCAGCTGCGGGCGGCCATACACCTGCTCCGTCGCCGGGGCGTACTGGATCAGCTCAAGTACCTCGTTGCGAAACACCACCGCGCCCGGCGAGGTGCCGAGGTTCTTCCCGACCTCGAACGCCGTCCTGTCGACCTGCTCGGGCATGCCCTGGTTCTTCAGCACGTCCATCAAGTAGTTCCTGAATCCGCCAAGCAGGCTCGCGCCGCCCGATTCGACGATCTTTTTGAGCGCCGCCGGATTGCCGAGCAGCGTGTTCGTCGGCGACAGGGCATCCGTGAAGAGCGACATCACGAACTGCGCGCGTTCCTTGCTCTTCGGGTCCAGCGACGAACGATCGACGAACCCCGTGAGCGCGTTGCGCCACGCGAAATAGCCTTGCAGCGTCATGCGATACCACGTGTTGTCCTGCCATGCAGGATCGGCGAAGCGCTTGTCGCCCTGCGGCGGCGCGCACGCCGCGCTGCCGGACAGCACGGCAAGCAGCTCGCGAGTCAGCGCCGCTTCCTGCTCGGCGACCAGCACGGGTTGCCGCAATGCCTGTGCACCGATCTGCTGTGCGGTGGCAAGGATGTCGCATGGACGCAGCCCGACGAACGGGTTGGGGCCAAGCATGCCTTCCGCGGCGGATGCCGCGAGATCGTCGGTCTGGTTGCCTGGCAGCGAATTTTCAGTGGTTACTGCCATTTTGCTGCTCCTCAAACGACTTCTTCATCTTCGGCAAACGGCCCGGGTCATGCCACCAGCATCGCCAACGTCTCCGCGATCAGGGCCGGCTTGTCCTCGCCTTCGATCTGCAGCTCGTTCATCGTCTTGACGATGGTGCGGCCACCGCCTTTTCTCTCCACCGACACCAGGGTCACACGGTTACGCACCCGGGCCCCGGCTTTGACCGGCGTCATGAAGCGCACCTTGTCCAGCCCATAATTCAGGCCGGCCGATGCGTCTTCGGGAATGAGGCCGATCTCGATCGCGAGCGCCGCCAGCAAAGACAGCGTCAGATAGCCATGCGCGATCGTGCCGCCGAAGGGGCTCTCGCGTCTGGCGCGCTCCGCGTCCACGTGAATCCACTGCTTGTCGCCCGTGCATTGCGCGAAGGCGTCGATGCGTTGCTGGTCGACGACGACCCAATCCGACAGACCCAGCTCGCGGCCCACGAAGTCGTCGATCGTGGCGATGCTGTATTCCTTGATGCTCATCGTGCCTTCTCCTCGTGACCGGTCAGGCGAACTGTTCGCGCAACCACTTCTTGTTCATCTTGCCGACGCTCGTCTTCTCCAGCGCATCGACGAACTTGACGATCTGCGGCACCGCGTACTTCGAAATCCGTCCAGTCGCGCTGAACGTCATCACATGCTGTTTGATGTCGTCCGCGGTGGCTGCCGCGCCGGCCTGGAGCACCACCAATGCGACGGGCCGCTCGCCCCACTTGTCGTCCTTGATGCCGATCACCGCGACTTCGGCGACGCCCGGATACAACGAAATCAGGCTTTCGATTTCAAGCGACGAGATCCACTCGCCGCCCGACTTGATCACGTCCTTGATGCGGTCCGTGATCTGCAGATTGCCGGTCGTGTCGATATTGGCGATGTCCTGCGTATGCAGATAGCCGCCGTCCCAAAGCTGCGCGGACGCCTCGGCGTTGTTCAGATAGCCTTGGGTCAGCCACGGCGCGCGCACGACGACCTCGCCGTATGCCTTGCCGTCGTGCGCAACGTCTTCCATGTTCTCGTTGACGATGCGCAGATCGACGAGCGGAATCGGCAGACCGGTTTTGCAGCGCAAGCGCACCTGTTCGTCGAGCTCGAGCGCCTCGTTGCCGGGCTTGAGCTGCGCGAGGCTCAGCACGGGGCACGTCTCGGACATGCCATAGCCGGCGAAAATATCGACGCCGCGTTCGAGCGCGGCGCGCGCGAGGCCGTGCGGCAAGGCGCCGCCGCCAATCACGATCTTCCATTTGCTGAAGTCGGCCGACTTCGCCTCGGCACAGCCAAGCAGCATGTGCAGGATCGTGCTCACGCAATGCGAGAACGTGACGCCTTCGTCGCGTATCAGTTGCACCAGCCGTTCCGGCATATAGCGGCCCGGATAGACCTGCTTCACACCCAGCACCGTGGCGATGTAGGGCATGCCCCAGGCGTGCACATGGAACATCGGCGTGAGCGGCATGTACACGTCGCCGCGGTGAAAACGCTGGCCCTCCACCGGGCTCGACAGCGCCGCCATCACGGTGATCGTGTGCAGCACGAGTTGCCGGTGGGAAAAATAGACGCCCTTCGGCAAGCCGGTGGTGCCCGTCGTGTAGAACGTCGTGGCCCGCGTGTTCTCGTCGAAATCCGGAAACGCGTAGCTCGCGGCGCTCCCGGCGAGCATGGTTTCGTATTCAGTCGCGAACGGGATGGTGTGTGCGCATGCGTCGCTACCCGCCTCGTCGATCCAGACAAATGTGCGTACCGTTTCCAGTTGGTCCTTGATCGCCTCGATCACCGGCAGAAAATCGGTGTGCACGAGCAGTATTTCCGCGCCGGCATGGTTGATCGTATAAGCGATCTCCGCCTGCGAGAGCCGCACGTTGACCGTCTGCAGCACGGCGCCCATCATCGGGACCGCGAAGTAGCACTCGAGATAGCGGTGACTGTCCCAGTCCATCACGGCAACTGTACTGCCGTGGCGCGCGCCGAGCCGGCTCAGGCCATTGGCGAGCCGCGCAATGCGTTCGTGCAGCGTGGCATAGGTCATGCGCAACTGACCGCGGTAGACGATTTCCTGGTCCGGTGCCTGAACGAATGGCGTATGCAGCAGTTGCTTGATCAGCAGCGGATACGCATAGGCCGTGGGCGTCGGGTCTTGCACGTCGTCCTGCATGTACATCTCCTTGAGTCCAAAAATGGATCGCGGGCTGACACAGGTTCGTCGTCGCGTAGCGCGGACGGTGGCATCCCGAGTGATGCCATCATCGGTGCGATCAAGGGGCGGGACCATCCCCTGAACGGGGGAGCGGCGCGGGTGACGCCAAAGAGGGGGATTCGGGAAACCGGCGTGGCGGGACGGGGGCCGCCGCGAGACCGGCTGGTGCTTGGGCTGGTGCTTGGGCCGGTGCTTGGGCTGGTGCCTGGGCTGGTGCTTGGGCTGGTGCCTGGGCCTGGGCCTGGGCTTGGGTTCGGGCTTCGGCTGGATCGCTCAGCGCGGTTTGAGTTCGACCGGCGCATCGGCGCGATAGGTACGCGGCAGAGGCGGTCCAACTTCGCGCCACCCGATAGGAAAGGCGCCTTCCGCTTTCCCCGCGTTCAGAGCCGTATAGATCGCTTCGAGCTTAGGCGCCACCGCTTCCCAGTCGTCGAGCGCCGCCTGCAACGTACGTGCAACCGGAGTTTGTGAAGGATCACTGCCCGGCAGGTTGCGGCATCACGAGTTGTCCGAATTCGCCGTTCTGGAAAGCTCTGATCCGATCTTCAAGTTGCTCGCGGGTGTTCATGACAAGCGGCCCGTGTTTGGCAATCGGTTCGTTCAACGCCGGACCGGAAAGAACGACAAAGTGGCAGCCTTCGTCAGAGACGAACCGAATCGCTACCGCGCTCTCCACAGCGCCGTTGTCCAAAGCCACACCCACTGCCTCTCCGGCCATCAGCTGTCGCACCCCGCTCCCGACCTCGATCCGTAACGCTCCCGACACGGCGTAAATCATTCCGTTCCAGCCGCGCAACAGCTCATGGCTGGATGCAGATGAACGTGAAAGGAAGGCGTCCAGCAACGTGAATGGTTCAGGTAGTTGTACAGAGTGGGCGGCGCTCACGCCATTGCTGCTGCCCGAAACCACTCGCACACGAACACCGGGAGCCTTGAACTCCGGGATGTCATGCGGCTCCACATGAACGACATAGGGAGCGTCAAATTTCCTGCTGGCCGGCAGATTCACGAAGATCTGCAGCGCGTGAACGTGCTGCGCCTCGCCCTCAGGCTGCTCGGTATGCACTGCCCCGCGGCCGGCGGCAAACCAATGCAACGCACCCGGACTGATGGGGCCCTGGTTGCCCAGCGAATCGTAATTGACATGCGCCCCTATCGCGTCCTCGAACACGTAGGTCACTGCCGAAATTCCCGCATGCGGATGCGCCGCAAAGGTTGGACCGGTCATGTGAAAATGATCGAGCATGACAACGGGATCGATCAATCCGTCGAACGATCGCTCGTCGAAGCGCTTTGCCCAAAACGCTTCGCCAATGGTCAGATCGTGACCGGCGACGACATGCGACACGCGCATGAACTTGTCCATGGTGATACTCCGTCTTACCGTAGCTTTCAGCCCCGAAGCCATCCAGGCACGTAGGCCCGGACGGCTTCGGGGTTGTTCGGACGAGGACGCTGTCCGCCCTCGCCGACTCGAGTTGTTGCGTCACTTGCTTGCAGCGTTCTTGAACTGCCACACCAGGTTGGCAAACGGCATATCGAGATCGGCATACACTTGCTGAGCCTTCGGATCGTCGTTGCCATGCAGCATTTCCACACCTGCCGTGGCGTAGTCGGTAACCGGGATGCCGGCACCCGCCAGGCGCTGCAGCCCCACAGTGCGCTTGGCATCGCTAAACGTACCCGACGCGTCGAGCACCACACGGGAGTCGTAGCCTGCGGCCTTGAGCGTCAGCGCCGGGAACGTGGCACAGACCTCCAGCGAAACGCCGGCGATCAGAATCTGTTTGCGGCCAGTCTTCTCGATGGCGGCCCGGACATTCGGATCATCCCAGGCGTTGATCGAGGTCCGGCTGATCACCGGGACGCCCGGAAGCGCGGCAGTCAGTTCAGGGATGGTGGGACCCCACATGCCGTCGGGCATCGTGGCGGTGACAATGACCGGGATACCGAGCGTCTTCGCGGCTTTGGCCAAGGCCACCACGTTATGCTTGAGCTGACCGACATCGATGTCGCGCACGCCGGTGAACAAGCCAACCTGATGGTCAACCAACACCAGCACCGTGTTGTCTCGCGACAGCAACGAGTACGGAGCACCCGAAGGAGCGACCGCATTCGTCGCAGGCGCAGCGCCGGCCGCTTGGGCCGTAGCAGCGGAGGTGGTGACGATAGCCAAAGGAAGCACCGCAGCTTTCAGGAGAGAATGGATTTTCATGATCTTTATCGACGTTGACATTTGGATACGGCATCGGCGTATGGACGCCTCCGCCGGACTGTCCGGTGCACATCTGCCCCGGTTGAGATGAATCATATTTACGCAACGACAAACGATAAATATGGTATTTCTCAACCTATCGTTGCTCACTGGAAACGATAGGTAAGCCAACCCAAGGACACCTGGACGTCGGATGAAACCTGCATCTCTTGACCTGAACGATCTCTATCTTTTTGCTCAGGTGATCGAGCATCACGGTTTTACCGCCGCAGGAGAGGTGCTCGGCGTGAGCAAATCCCATCTCTCCCGACGGATCACCGATCTGGAAGCCAACCTCGGCGTTCGACTGCTTCAACGAACCTCACGCCGACTGAGCTTGACCGACGCCGGCCAGGAGCTTTACGCGCATTGCCGAGCCATGATTTCCGAAGCGCAAGCCGGTGAAGAAGCGGTTCGGCGTCGGACGGCCGAGCCCACGGGGCTGGTGCGGGCTAGCATGCCCGTCGCGATTACAGACATCGTGCTGGCCAAATTGCTGCCCCGCTTCATGTTGCGCTACCCCAAGGTCCGACTGGCGATCGAGGCAAGTAACCGGCAAGTTGACCTTGTCGAAGAACATGTCGATGTGGTGGTACGTGGTCTGGGTTTTGAAGTGGAGTCTTCCAGCCTGGTCCAGGCCCCGCTGTGCAGTGTGCGTTGGGGGTTGGTGGCCAGCCCCGTGTATCTGGCGGAAACCGGGATGATTGGCGAACCGGACGCGCTACCCCACGGCGATCTGTTGATCAACGCGTCCATCCATGAGCCGGCGACCGTACTGCGCCTGATCGGCGCAAATGGCGAGGTTGCCGTACGGACTATTCAACCCCGCCTGCAGAGCGACAATATCGCGGCGCTGAAGGAAGCCGCGTTGGCTGGAATGGGCATCGCGGGCCTGCCTCTCTATGCATGCGCGCGTGAGATCGAAATGGGGACTTTGTGCGTCGTACTGCCGGAGTGGCGCCCCAGGGAGGGGCGATTGGCGGTGCTGTTCCCGACGCGCCGCGGAATGATGCCTGCGGTACGCGCCCTGGTCGACTTCCTGAAGGACGAATTGCCGCCCCTGCTGGGTTAATACCGGCGCGTCACTTTCCCTTGCGAGGCGCAGCGGTCGACCCTCTGACGATCAGTTTGGGTGGCAGCACGACGTTACGCACCGGCTGCTCGCGTACGTCAATTGCCTGTTGGAGAAGATCGGCCGCCTGGCGCCCCATCTCCTGATGGCTGATGCGGATGGTCGTTAGAGGCGGTTCGACCATGTCCACAAGCGGCATATCGTTGTGCCCGACCACGGACATGTAGCGAGGGCATTGCAGTCCCCTTTCGCGCAATGCGTCGTATACACCAAGCGCCAGCAAATCGTTGGCAGCGACGATCGCGGTCACTTCCGGGTGTGCACTCAGCAACCGCCGCATTGCTTCCGCCCCGTGTTCCCGGGTATAGGCCGCGGCTACCTCGCATGGCGCACCATTGCCGTCCAGACCGTGTGATGCGAGTGCCTGCACGAAACCTTTACGCCTCAGAAAGCCCGTCGAGTTGTCCGGGGGACCGGCAATATGGCCGATCTTCACATGCCTCAATTCCACCAGGTGGTCAACGGCCAATTGGGCGCCAAGCAGTTCATCCGAAACGACAGCCGACAATCTCGCGTCGTCCTCCGCCCGGTTCACCAGCACCGTAGGCACCCCTCTTTCGATGCAGAACGACGCCAGCGGATCGTGGCGTGTCACCGTGGCGAGGATAAGCCCGTCGACTCGCCGCGCGATGAGGCCGTGTGCAAATTCCAGTTGGGCCTCGCTGTCGGAATCGACGTACGCGACGATCGCGAAGTACCCGTGTGCGGCAAGGCGCTCCGTCGCGCCCGCCAGGATCGGGGTAAATACGCTCGTGGCGATCTGTGGAACCAGAATGCCGACAAGTTTGGAGCGCCCGGTTCGCAGACTTGCCGCCACGGGATCCAACCGGTACCCGAGCTTGCTAGCGGCCTTCATGACTCGCGCCACGGCCTCGGGCACGACAACAGAACGCGTTGCAGGATTCAATGCACGCGATACCGTTGAAACGTGGACGCCGGCGAGTTCGGCGACCTGTTTCATGGTTACCGGCCGCCGGTTGGCAGGTTGAGTTGTTTTCTCTTTCACGACAAGCCTGCTTTGGTTCAGTCTGGAATATGGCCGGATCGGTCCCGTGCGTGGACAAGCCACAAAAACGGGCTGTGCTGGCGGGAATGGTCAACACGTGCACGGGCGTGGGCGCGCACTTCGTTACAATCGATTGTATCAATCACGCCCGGAAAGGCAAACAACCTGAGGGTCGGTCACCCCGCAATCTGCAGAAATACGGGGGTGCCTCCCATCCTGACGAAGTCGGCAAAGGCAAATCAGCCGCGACCGCCACACCGGTCGCCAGGGAATCCATACTCTCGGCTTGCATTCTGCAATCGATTGCAGTACATTCAACCCAGAAGCCGACAGCGCCACATGCGCCGCGCGCCATTCGCCCGGATTCCCGATGAACACCACGCCTGTCCAACCTCAGGCGCAAAAAAGGCTGTTCGCACCAACGGCTCTGCTGCACCTACCTGACGCAGTCCATATATCACTGCCGGTTTCGTTTTTTGCAATCGATTGTAATGAGAAGGCCAAATGGCTGTAGCTTCGCTGGATAGATCAAACCTCAATCGCCCATACTGGGGCGCCATCCTTGGCGGCAAGGTCGTCGAGGCTGACAGTGACCAGGCGTTTTTTATTGTCGAGGAAGCCGCGACCGCGAACCCGCTGGGACAAGTGGTGTCCGCAGACGAAACGCTCGTAGACCGAGCGGTCGCCGATTCGCGGCAAGCGTACGAAAATGACTGGCGCCAACGTTCGCCTCGCGAGCGTGCCCAGTTGTTGCATCAGGTGGCGGCGAAGATTCGCGAGCACGCCGATGAACTGGCCGAACTCGAGGCACGCGAAGTCGGGAAACCGAAACGCGATGCGCTTCGCTTTGACGTCTCCTACTGTCACGCGTGCTTCGATTATTTCGCAGGTCTGGCCGATACGCTCCACGGTGAAATCCTTGACCAAGGTGCAATTGAGGCGCGCGTGCTGTTCGAGCCGTATGGCGTGGTCGCAGCCATCCTTCCGTTCAACTGGCCACCGATTCACTTTGCGAAAAAGTCCGCGCCGGCACTGGCCGCCGGAAATACCGTCGTCGTGAAACCGGGTGAGCAGGCTCCACTGACCGTCATGCGGCTGGTCGAGCTGGCCAATCAGATTCTCCCCCCCGGCGTCCTGAACGTCGTTCCGGGCATCAAGGCCGGCCCCGCCCTGGCGTCGCACCCCAAGGTCGAACGCATCAGCTTTACCGGCGCAACAGCGACAGGTCGTCGCGTTCTGCAGAGTGCCGCGGAGAACATCACCTACGCGACCATGGAGCTTGGCGGCAAGAACGCCCTCCTCATTCTGGAAGACGCAGACATGGAAGTGGCCCTGAACGTCGCCCTTGAGGGGATGTTCTATAACCAAGGGGAAGCATGCACGTCGACGGCGCGTATTCTCGTCCATGAATCCCGGTACGCCGAGTTCGAAGACAAATTTGCGCGCGCAACGGAGAAGCTCGTTGTCGGCAACGGTCTCGATCCGAAAACGGACATCGGTCCGATGGTAGACGGCAAGCAACGCGATCGCGTGATGGGGTACATCGACATCGCCATGCGTGAAGGCGCACGGCTCGTGACGCAAGGCAAGCTGCCGACCGACACGCAATACGAACGTGGATACTGGGTACCGCCTACCGTACTTGGCGATGTCGTGCCGACGATGACGGTCGCCCAGGAAGAGATCTTTGGGCCGGTTGCTTGCTTGATGCGCTTCAAAACCGAGGACGAAGCGGTCGAGATCGCAAATGGCACGGCCTATGGACTGACCGCGGCAATTGTCACGACAGACGAGAATCGCGCGTGGAAACTCGCGCCGCGTCTCGAAGCCGGGATGATCTTCGTCAATAACTACATGCGCAGGGCATTCCTCGGTTCGCCGTTCGGTGGAGTGAAAGGCAGCGGATTCGGCCGTGAAAACGCGACAGAAACCCTCAAGGAGTTTGTACGCTCGAAGAACGTCCGCTTCCCGTCCGGAAAGGCACCGATTCCAACGTGGCCGCCGAAAGACTAAGCATTGCGCCAGCGGGTTGCTGCTAGCAAGGCATGCCGGTGTCGTCCCGGGAGACAAACACGGACGACACCGGTGTCCACTTCAAGGCAATAAGGAACAGACACAATGAAGAAGATTCTCATCAAGAACGGCTATGTCGTCACCGTCAACGGAGAGCGCGAGGTATTCGAGCGCGGCGCGGTCGCAGTCGAAGGCAAACGCATCACCGGAGTCTACGCGTATGAAGATACGCCGGTCGATGATTTCGACGAAACCATCGATGCCACCGGATGCCTGGTCATTCCTGGCCTCATCAATCTGCATCAACATCCGTGGTACTCGATGTTCAAGGGTATCGCGGACGGGATGCTACTCGAAGACTGGATCAACGATCTGGTCTTTCCTCTGGTTCGCAATCTGTCGAACGACGCGATGCGTCTGAGCGGATATCAATGCGGGCTCGAGATGCTTGCAACCGGCACGACGACGTCATTCAACCACTCCGTGTCGGTAAGCGACGAAGCGATCGTGAAATCGAGCGTCGAGTCCCAGGCAGAAATAGGCATCCGCCAATTCTTCGGCAAAGAGCTGCGCTGCCGCAACAGCCGATTCCTCGACCACCCGCTTTCTTTGGACGAGTCACTTGCGGCTGCTGAAGAAGATATCCGCCGCTGGGACGGGAAACAGGACGGCCTGATTCGCATGGGTATGGTCATCGAAGCCAACGCCCATTGGACTTCATCCGGCATGAGCACGGAAGAGCTCATCATCCGGGGTACGGAGCTGGCGAGAAAGCTGAATGTTCGCATCAGCAGTCACATCGCAGCGGGTACGTTCTCCACCGAAAAAGGCTTCCTGAAGCATCTGCGGGAGACCGGCCGCACGGATGTGCGGTATCTCATGCAACTCGGCGTGCTGGATGAACAGTGGATGCTGATTCACGGCATCCACTGCACCGAGCTGGATCTTGAGCAAATGGCGCACGTGGGTGCCGGTCTGGTGTACACACCAACCAGCGAAGCCATGCGCGGCGGCGGCATCGCCCCCGCGGCAAATGCATTGCGCGCGGGCGTTCCGACGGCACTCGGCACCGACGGCGCCATGGTCGACTACACAAACGACATGCTCGAGCAGGTCAAGGCATGTGTGCTCTTCCAACACCAACGCCATCTCGATCCGACACGCATGCCGTTCGAGCGAGCACTGGAAATGGCGACCATCAATGGTGCTCGCGTTCTCGGTGTCGCCGACGAACTCGGCTCGCTCGAGGCGGGAAAGCTCGCCGATATCGCGGTCTTCGATATGCGAGGTCCCCACGTCGGTTCACTTCAGCGCCCATTGTCTGCATTCCTCGGCGCCGGCAAGGGAACGGATGCGAAATATGTCATGGTCAACGGCGAAATCGTGTTCCGCGAAGGGAGCTTCACGAAGTTCAAGGACCGTCAGGAAGTCCTCAGCAGCGTCGAGCAGCTTGCCGCTGAAATCATCACGAAGTCGGGCCTTGCATCCAGGCTCCACATGACGTGGAAAGAGAAGTGTCCTCCGATCGCCATTGCGCGCGCCCCGGTCTAGCCTGGCGCCCTCACCTCACCGAGTTAGAGCCATGGAATACGTGAGTCTCATCCTCGCCCTCGCGTTCCTCGCAGCAGCCATTGTCAACTTGTCAGGTCCTCCCGCCATCCGCGCCGAGTTCGCAAAATGGGGCTACCCGGCCTGGCTCCGAGTGGCAGTAGCAACCTTTGAACTCGTTGGGTCGATCTTGCTGGTTACGCCTGGAACACAATGGCTCGGGGCTTCGATTCTTCTTGCGGTTACGCTGGGGATCCTTGTGTCATTCACCAGATCGAAAGAATGGATGCGGATGCAATATCCGTTCGTATTGTTCTTTCTTCTGGTGGCCCTTGTACAGCAAGCCCATGTATCAGGCCGCGTACTTGCGGGGTAACCGCTTGATTATCGCGACCGCGCGACGTACTAACTGACAAGTCAATTCGTGTCTACCGGTGCGCAAAGCTGCCGCGACCGCACGCGCGCTTCTCATCGCCCGGGTATCGAACGTTCTCGGCCTTCCCGCAGACCAGTTGTCGACTCGCGCCGGCCGCGTCTACGTGACCACCGACCGAAAACGATCCGCAGCCTATCGCGATCTGGTTCTCGCCGAATGGGCCACCGTGGCCGTAGACGAAGCGGTACCGCTCAAGCAGGCATCTAAGTTCTCAGTGATCGGCAAGCCGGTGCCGCGCGTGGATTTGCCCGGGAAGGTTACCGGGGGTCATCCCTACCTGCAGAATCTTCGCTTGCCCGGGATGGTCCATGCGCGTGTCATTCACCCGCCGATCACCGGATCAACGCTAGTTAAGCGTGGACCGCAAAAGTCTGGCGGAATTGCCGGGTTTCATCGATATCGTTGTCAAGCGCGACTCCGCTGTCGTAAGGTCTGCCACGCAGGGTTCATTTCCGCTGCGTGATGCCACGTACTCCGAATGAGGCGGTGCGCTTTAGTTCAAAAGAAGTGCTGACCCTCGACTGGGCTAGCTACCCGATCCTGCGATTCAGCGAATGCCCTTCCGAAGTGACCATTTGGTTGATCGACCGCCCGGACAACGCACCGGTCGGCGCAGGCGAGCCGACGGCGCTGACGATTGCCCCGGCTGTGGGAAATTCCATCTTTCACGCCACGGGCGTTCGCATTCGGAAAACGCCGTTCACCGCAGAGCAATTCAAAGCGTCTCAGAATGTCTGACCCTGTAACCGACAAAGCGGACCGGGAGCCCGGACTTCGAGATGTTTCGACGCTGCGGCGCACATAGCGAACACACGTGTGCTCGCTATGTGCGCCGCAATATCCAGGGATATCGATGCCCTGCCCCCGACTTTCCCCGCCGCAGACTGTCTTATTGCGTTGAAAGAACCGTTGCTACCGGCACCGGATGTCGACGGCGATAGAATGCGAGTCCGTAGACGCTGACTGCGGCTACAGCGATCGGCACAGACACCACGGCGAACATCACCGCGGGCGCCCATTGCGCGGCGAGCATAACGCCACCGATCATCGAGCCGACAATCGAGCCCACTCGCCCCATCCCCAACGTCCACGCCACGCCGGTGGCGCGTGTCGCTGTCGGATAGAAACTCGTGGACAGGATACTTGTCCCTGTCATGGCGCCGCCGGTGCCGACACCAGTCAGAAAGAGCGCGACCAGCGCAAGCGCAGGAGCCTCCGTCAGATGACCGAACGACGCGAGGCAGATTGCTGCGCAAAGGAACGCGCCGGCCACCACGTACTGCGGATTCATCCGGTCCATCAAGAACCCCAGGAAGATCGCACCGAGACCGTTACCAGTCAAATAGAGTGCCGTCATCAGCGATGCACGGCCGAACGGCACGCCGCTCTCCTGGATCAATATGGTCAACCAGTTGCCGAGAAAATAGACGGCCAGCAACGCCATGAATCCCGTGACCCAGAGGAGCAAGGTGCCACCGCGGAGCCCGGGACGCAGCAGATGGTTCACCGGGAATCCCCGAGCGGGTTCTTCATCGAGCGTAAGGCGCATATTGCCCAGCGGCGTTTGCGGTTCGATTCGCTGAATGATGGCATGCGCATCGGACTGGCGGCCACGTGCCACCAGATAACACGCCGACTCCGGCAACCAGACGATCAGAAATACGGACAACAGCAAAGGTAATACGCCGCCCAGAAGCAGCATCGATTGCCAACCATAGTGGCTGACCATATGCGATGCGAGCAGACCACCCAACACACCGCCTACGGAGATGCCGCATCCAAGGGGCGCGATGAGCGTCGAACGCATGCGGTCCGGACTATATTCAGCGGCCAGCGTATAGGCGTTCGGCATCGCTCCACCCAATCCGAGGCCGGTCACGAAACGCAGCGCGATCAATGTTTCGATCGACGTGGCCGTCGACGAAAGAATGCTGAACAGACCGAACAGGAGTACCGCGCAAATCAGTGTAGTCTTTCGTCCAAAGCGATCCGCAACCGGCCCGAAGACGAACGAACCAATGGCGAGGCCGAAGAATCCGGCGCCGAACACCGGCGCGAATTGCACCGGGCTTGCCCCAAAATGTGATTTGAGTGCGGGGGCAATGAAGCCAACGACGACCGTGTCGTAGCCATCCAGGACCAGAATCAGAAAACAGAGAACGAGTGTTCTAATCTGAAATCCCGACATCTTCCGCCCGTTAATGAACGCTCGAACCGAGATGGATTGTGTTGCTAGCATCCTAATGCTCCTATTGCGTGTGAAACGCTTGTTCGGCCTGAAAGAATGGCCGCTCAGATTTGCGGTAGCGCCCGTTCGCCGACTCGCGGGGTGGCGCCGCAGGGGCCGCATTCGCCAGTCGTGGCGGGAGCAACCCGAGGACATACACCAAGGTCGCAGCCGGGTAATCGATCAAAACGAGTGCGTGATGCCCACACCGAATCCGGTGAGGGTCATACCGATCACGGAACCCGGCAATGGGTTCGTCGAGTAGTTGTATGAAGTACCGGCTCGATTCATCAGTCGGCTAAACACTGCGTACAGGGTGGTGCGTTTGGAAAGCGCGTAGTCGTAACCCACCGATATCTGGCGAGCACCGGAATCCACACCGGGCCGCCCGATACCACCAATGGCAACAGTCGCATTCCCTGTTGCCGCCTGCGCCTGGATGTATGAAACCTTGATCGATTGCACAGTCCATTGGTACACGGCAGCCAACTGCCATGCCCAACGGTTCGTGTAGGTTGACGGTGTCGGCTCGTAATGCAGACGTTCGGCAGCGCCGCGGACACTCAGACTTCCATACGTGTAGGCGATGCCGAAACGGTGCCCGTTATCCATAGTGCCCGGCCCAAAATAGCTGTTGTGCCGTTCGTACGCGTATGACAGATAGATAGCGCTGTTCTGGTATGCCAAAGAGGTCGACAACAGCGACGGTGTTTGCGTAGCGGTTTTCTCATTGGGCAGCGAACATCACTTGTCCCGTCAGGCCATGCCAGTTCGGCGACGTATACAGCACGCCATTGGCCTGTCGGCGGTCGAATGACGAATCCCCCTGCGCGTTACCTCCGGGGAAAAAGCCATTGCCCATGATGCTGTTCGCGCCGGCAATCGTGTTCATGAAAAATGGGTCAATCGGAACCCATGTCGACGCACGGTAAGGTGTCAATTGAAATCCCATCGATACCTGACCATAGGGACCGCCAAGACCGACATAGGTATCGCGGTCATTCACGCCACCGGCCCCTCGATTGAGGAAGACATTCCCCTGAATCTGGAAGAACGCACGCCAACCACCACCGAGATCCTCCGCTCCCTTCATGCCGAGGAACGACAGGTTGTTCGACTCCCGCCAGGTGGACGGAATGCCCTTTCCGCCACTCCCTCGAACGTTCTCGATATCGGTGTTCAGATAACCGAACAGCGTCACGCTGTCAGCAGCCATACATGAAGCAGAAGCGAAAAGTATGGCTGCGGCAAGGGCCGTTCTACTGGCCGTATTCATCGCATCGTCTCCGGTGAAAAGAAGGACTGGTCTCGCTCGTTCTGTTCGGTGTACTTCATACGCAACGCCCCTGCGGTCAACGATTTTGTTCGCCGGTTTTTGCTATAGACGCAATGCCGGCCCACTTGCCAGCTCCGGCAACTGCCAGTGCCAAAAGTCTGCAAAAGCGAATTTATTGCAATCGATTGCAGAAAGCAAACTGTGGTTTACCAGTGATAGCGGCCTAGAAATACGAAGAATAGCACGGCACAAAGGGGCTTTTGTCACACGAAATGAGGGTAAACACCAGTCAACGGCCTTTTGACAATCGGGTCTTCGATCATTATTCTGCAATCGTTTGTATTCTCTAGTGATAATGAGAATGGAGTTCGGGATCGCAACCGCGGCTCAGTGGCCATGAGCGGTGCTCACGATCCACATGCAACACGTTCCGGTTCACTTCAAATCAATGAAAGCGAGGTACGCATGGCAAATGATGCGCAGAAGAAACACGTTCGAAGCTATATCAAACGCGAGGCCGCGCAAGAGCGCGCGTACTCCCCGGCAGTCGTCACGCAGGGGGGGGGGGCAAGATCGTGTGGTTGGCGGGGCAAACCGTGGTCGAAGACGAACATGGCAACTCCCTTGCCGGGAATTTTTCAGGACAAGCACGGGAGATCTTCTCCCGGATTGCCAAGACGCTCGATCAAGCCGGTGGAACGCTCGCCGATATCGTCACGATGACGGTTTCGATTACGGATTCGCGCTTTGGAGATCAATTCACCAGGATTCGCAAGGAGATTTTTGGAAACAACTTTCCCGCGAGCGCGTTGATTACGGTGGTGGGCCTGGCCAAACCGGACATGCTGATCGAGGTACAAGCGATTGCAGTAGTCGACTAAGTGCCTGAACGGGCGGAGATGCGGGAGCATCTCCGCCCAATTGCTTTAGTCCGACACAGTCGGCCTAACGCTCCCAGCGAGTCGAATTTTGGGCCATTTGAAGATACTGCCGATCCACACAGCCGTGGCGCGATTGGCTTGTCGACGCAAACGCGTGGGCATCGCGAATGCGCGAGACCTGTTCCAGACCCGCGTCTGAAATGCTCATATCGCGAATGAGTCCGTGAGCCGGATCCACCAGATCCTCGAGTACTGCTCGGGCATCATCGTCCGTCAGGTTAACGAACTCTTCTCGCAGTATTTCGACTGAAGCGTCGTTGTTGCTAACTTCGAAGATCCAGTTCAATGCTTCACGGTAGGCCAGAATGAATGAGATAAGTTGATCCTGATTTTTGGAGGCCCACGACTGCATGACCGCACCAACCGTACCCAGGTAGTCAGAAAACAGCGAACTGCCATGCACCAGCACATTAAGCCCTTGGCGCTCTCCCAAGCGCTCAAAGGGAGTGCGCACCAGCGTCCCGTCGTGCCTTCCAGCGACCAATGCGCGATAACGATTACCCGTGCCTCCAGCTGCATCAAATGTCACGTCGGTCACCGCGATCTGGTTCGCCACAAGGATTTCCCTCAGCACGAACGCAAAACCGGTTGTCAGTGCATCGACCGAAAGAGTCTTGCCTCGCAGCTGCGACACGGACGTGACTTCCGATTTCGCCATCAAAGACAGGAAACCATGATCGCCTCCCATGAATGCAACCAGGTCAGGAGCACTTCCGTCCGCAGTCTCTCCCTGCCCGCCCCTGTATGCGAGTACGTTGTCCACACTTGTCAAGGCTACGTGTGCGGAGCCGGACGTCATGCGGTTGATCATGTCGACGGAACCCTTTACATACTCAAGACCGACGTCCAGTCCGTACTTTTCAAAGTACTGCCGTTTTTGACCAACCCATATCGGCAGGTTAAATGCGCCCTCGAAGCCGAGGACAGTAAAAGCATTCAGATTCTCTTCCACGTGCCACCCTGTTTGGATTTTGCAATCGATTGCATGCTACTTGGAGGAACCGCGCGTCGTCAAGGCGTCACAGCGGAAACGTCGCCCCGTTCTGCTGATTGTTTGGAACGCCTTGAGGCCAACCTCGAGGTCGCGGTGCAGACGAACTCGCGGCAAGAGTCGATCTGGCTCATGTTGCAATTTCGCCTTTTCGTACAGGCGCACGCAGATACATCAGCGCCCTTAACTAGCTGGAGCGCGGCGATTGATACCGCGTTATCGTAACCATGACGAGAAAAAAGCGGACAACCCTCAAGGAATTGGCGGAATCCGTTGGCGTTCATATGTCCACGGTTTCGCGCGTGTTGAACCCAGAGACTCGCCATCTGATCAGCGAAGCTGCGGTCGAGCAGGTCCTCAGGACTGCAAGACAACTGAATTTCTCCCCAAACCGGAACACTGCCACGCTTCACACCGGGCGCTCTTGCATCATTGGCATCGTGCTGCCGGATATTGCCAACCAGGTATTTCCACCAATTCTGCGCGGCATCGAGGACGAACTCGCCAAAAAGGGGTTCGTTCCGTTGATCGCAAACGCCGAAGGTGGAAAGGAACGGCAACTATTCGTTATCGATCAGATGGCCGGGCGTCAGGTTGATGGCTTGATGCTGGCGACTTCCGGCCGCAACGACCCCATCCTCGAGCATTGTCTTGAGATGGGAATACCGGTAGTAGTCGTCAATCGAAGTGAAAACAGTGGCCGTGCTTCCTGTGTCATCAGAGACAACCAGCTGGCGATGCTGCAGGCGGTAACGCATTTGGTGAAGCTTGGTCATACCTGCATTGCCCACGTCGCCGGCCCGAGTGACCTGTCGACTGGTTACGAGCGCCGCCGGGGTTTCCTTGAAGCAATCCGGGAGAAAGGCCGAACGATAGCCGAATGTCCGGTGTTCGAATCCAAAGCGTTCTCCCGTGACGAAGGTCGTACCGCATGCGACATGCTACTTGAGCTCCATCCCGGAATCACTTCGATCATCGCCGCCAACGACCTGCTTGCGCTCGGCTGCTATGACTCCATTCACGCACGCGGTCTCCGGTGCCCTCAGGACATTTCGGTCGTCGGCCACAACGATATCCTACTGATGGATTCCGTTGCACCTCCTATGACTACAGTACGCATCCCTCTGTACGAGATGGGGGTTCGTGCTGCAATCTTGATGCTGGAAAATCTCGATGGCTGTACAACGGCACGTGTCAACGTTGTGCTGAGGCCTGAACTCGTCGTCCGCGAATCCACGATCGCCAGATAGCCACCATCTGCGCGGCGTAGTGCCGCGCGTTCTTCCCGCCCCTTCTTCCCGCGCGTTCTTCCCGACGGCACATCTACTTCGAGCCTAAGCATGCCGCTGATTCGTGGTTGATGCTGCAAACGATTGCTAATTTTTCACCAAATCACATCCAGTTCTCCACGAATACATCCTATACCCACGTAAAAAAAGAGTTTTTGACAGCCTTAATCTGTTGAACTATCATGCAATCGATTGCAATGGAGACGTAAGATGACGAAATCTGAACAACGCAGCAGCATCGTTAGCGATGCCGCGTCGGTGACGGGCATCGTACTTGCCGCTATGAGCAAGACCGAAAGCCCGCGCCTGAAGGAAATCCTGAACGCGTTCGTAGAACATAGCCACGCGTTCCTGAACCAGGTCAAGCTGAGCGACGAGGAGTTCGAGCAGGGCCTGGATTTCCTGAGGAACGTGGGCTTGACCTGCACGGACAGCCACAACGAAGTCGTGCTGTTGGCGGACGTGCTTGGCCTGTCCACTCTGGTCAAAGTGCTGAACAACTCGGCACATGAGGAACGGACGGGCGGCGCCTTGCTCGGGCCGTTCTTTCGTGGCGGCTCGCCGCACTATGAGCTCGGTGCGTCGATCGTTCAGGACAATGCACCTGGAGCACGCATCTTTGTCAGCGGGCAAGTTTTGAATACGCGGCGAGCGCCGATCCGCAACGCGAAGATCGATGTGTGGCAGGCATCGCCGGTCGGCCTTTACGAGAATCAGGATCCGAACCAACCGGACATGAACCTGAGAGGCCATTTCTTTACCGACACGAACGGCCGGTTCCATTTCCAGAGCTTGAGGCCGGCCGGCTACCCGATACCCACCCATGGACCAGTCGGCGCGCTGCTCCGCATACAGCATCGACACCCGTTCCGGCCGGCTCACCTGCACTTCGTTGTTATCGCAGACGGCTATTCGACACTCATCTCGCAAATTTTTGCCGATGACGCCGAGCACCTGGACTCCGACGTCGTCTTCGGCGTCACGCGCGATCTGGTTGGCAAGTTCGAGCGGCATGAGGCAAACATCGGACCTCATCCCGAGCAGAAGGCGCCGTACTACACGCTCCGCTGCAAATTCGTGCTCGCGGAAGGTGTTCCGACGTACCCCACGCCGCCGATCAAATAGGAGGAACTTCTCATGTCCCACACGTTAGACCAGAAGGTAGCGGTCATCCTGGGCGGCACCGGCGGCATTGGCGCCGCGACGGCACACCGGCTAGCACTTTCGGGCGCTTGTGTTGTCGTAGTCGGCCGAGACGATGTCTTGCACGCGCGAGCGGTGGCCGAAGGCTTGCCGGGGGAAGGACATTGCGCTGCACTTGCATCGATCACCGATAGCGCTACGCTCAACGAGCTGGCCGGCACTGTGCGCGACCGCTATGGTCGTGCCGACATCCTGGTTAACGCCGCCGGCTTCACGCAGCCGGTCAGACACGACAACCTCGACGCGTTGACCGATGAACTGATCGACGACATGTTCAAGGTGAACTGGCGAGGTCAGTTTGCCGCCATCCGTACATTCCACACGCTGCTCGCCGAGTCGGGCGACGGGTTGGTCGTCAATGTGTCTTCGATCTCGGCCACGACCGGCGTTGGCAGCAACATCGCGTACTGCGCAGCGAAAGCCGGCCTCGACATCATGGCGGCATCGCTTGGCCGTGCGCTGGCGCCACGGATCCGGGTTGTGAATGTATCTCCGGGCGTTGTCGATACGACATTCGTGCCGGGCCGCGGGGCAGATTTCAATGAAAAGGTGGCGGCGACCACCCCGCTCGGTCGAATCGGAACCCCCGATGACATCGCGGCCGCGATCGAAGCGTGCGCCACTCATCTGAAATTCACGACTGGTGTGACGCTCGTCGTCGATGGCGGTCGCCGGCTGAGCTAGTTCAAACCCGTTCCGAGGAAACACATGCATTCACGCAAGACCATCATCACCTGCGCGGTAACCGGGAATCTGACCAAGCCCGAGCAACACCCTGGACTGCCTGTTACCCCAGAGCAAATTGCCAACGCATCGCTCGATGCAGCACGCGCCGGCGCGGCAGCGGTACACATCCACGTGCGAGACCCCGAAACCGGTCGCCCCTCGATGGACATCGAGCTCTACCGCGAAGTCATTCAACGCGTTCGCGCAAAAGACACTGACGTCATCATCAACCTGACGACAGGCCCTGGCGGACGCTTTATCCCGAGCGATGACGATCCCAAAGTTGCGGCCGCTGGAACGACGCTGATGCGCCCCGAAGATCGTGTCGAACACATCCTGGCGCTGCGCCCCGACATTTGCAGCCTTGACCTGAACACTATGAACTCCGGTGCAGATGTCGTCATCAATACGCCGAAGAACGTCACGCGCATGGCGGCGGTGATCCGGGAAGCTGGCGTCAAACCTGAACTCGAGATTTTTGATTCGGGCGATATGCATCTCGCACTGGACCTGATCAAATCAGGGGTTCTGGACGGCCCCGGGCTGTGGACTTTCGTGATGGGCGTGAAGTATGGATTCTCCGCTTCGCCCGAGTCCGTGATGTACGCCCGTAGCCTGCTGCCCGCGGGCGCACAATGGGCCGCGTTTGGCGTCGGCCGCTTCGAGTTTCCCATGGTTGCTCAGGCATGGCTGGCAGGCGGTCATGTCCGCGTGGGTCTCGAAGACAACATCTACATGTCCCGGGGCGTGCTGGCGGAAAGCAATGCCGCGCTCGTCGAACGGGCAAGCGACATTGTGCACTCGCTTGGCGGCGAGCTGGCAACCGCCCGGGAAGCACGCGAACAGTTGGGGTTGCGCCGGTGAATACAGCCCTGAGCGCCTTGCCACTCGTTCCGTCAGTCGACCCGAGCGCTTTCGTGGCTCGAGGCACGCAACTCATCGGGGACGTGACGATTGGCGAACAGTCGTCCATCTGGTTCAACTGTGTCTTGCGCGGCGACGTCCAGAGGATCTCGATTGGACGACGGACCAACATCCAGGATGGATCGATCGTTCACGGCACGACCAACGGGCTGCCGACCATTGTCCGCGATGACGTCACCGTCGGTCACGGCGCGATCCTGCACGCCTGCACACTCGAAGATGGCGCCTTTGTCGGCTTCGGGGCACGCGTCCTGGACGGCGCCGTCGTCCAATCCGGAGGCATGCTTGCCGCCGGCGCGGTGCTGTCGCCGCGCAAGATCGTCCGTACTGGAGAACTTTGGGCGGGAAGCCCTGCGCGTTTGCTGCGAACCCTCACCGACGACGAACACGCGAGTTTGAGCTTGGCCGCTTCACGCTATGTCGCACTTATTGATCGCTATAAGACCAATCAATTCGTCACTTTGACATTTTAGGAATACCAGAAATGAAAGCAGTGCGTGTTACGGCGCCCAGCGCCAACGTCGATTCATTGGACCTGAATATCGCTCCCCAGTCCGCACCGACCGCCGACGCCGGAGAATGCCTGGTACAAGTGGTGAGCGCGGGTGTCAACCCGAGCGACGTGAAGGCTGTACTTGGCGGCATGCCGCATGCGGTGTGGCCCCGTACACCTGGCCGCGATTATGCGGGGATTGTTCTCGATGGCCCTTCTGAGCTGATCGGCCAGGCGGTTTGGGGAAGCGGAGGAGAGCTCGGTATTCGGCGTAACGGTTCACATGGCCACTATCTGACCGTTCCCACTGCTGGTGTGCGCGAGAAGCCCGCCAATCTGTCGATGGAAGAAGCCGGTTCCATCGGCGTTCCGTTCATTACGGCATATGAAGGACTGCGACGTGCCGGGGGTGCAAAAAAGGGCGATGTCGTACTCGTGTTCGGCGCAAACGGCAAAGTGGGTCAAGCAGCCATTCAGCTCGCGACGAACGCCGGCGCAAAGGTATTTGGCGTCGAACGCACCGCTCAAAACTATCTCGGGCATGCGAATGGCGCAGTGATCATGATCGATGCATCATCGCAAAAAATTGCAGAGATCGTGCGTGAGAATACGGGCGACCATGGCGCCGACATCGTCTATAACACGGTTGGCAGCCCGTATTTCGACCAGGCCAACGCGGCGCTAGCGAAGCGCGGCACGCAAATTTTCATCTCCACGCTCGATCGCACCGTCCCGTTCGACATCTTTGCTTTCTACCGTGGTCAGCATACGTACGTTGGAATCGACACGCTTGCACTGGATAGCATTGATGGTGCCCAAATCCTGGACCAGTTGCTCCCCCTGTTTGTCAACGGAAAGCTGAAGCCGTTTCCGATCAACCAGGAGTCTGTATTCCCGATCGATGATGCCGTTCGTGCCTATCAGGCAGTGTTGCGCGGTAGCACCGACCGTGTCCTGCTCAAGCCATGAACGTCACCCGATTCGACTCGGCGCCCGAGTACTTCCCGGAGAACCATTTTTCGATGCGCTGCGTAAGGCTGCAAGGGCATGAGGCGGGAGAATCGGACGCGCTATGGCTTGGCGTTTCCACAATTGAGCCGGGTGGTTACACGTCGTTTTCCGCATCTGCAGTCGAGAAGCACTACGTCGTGTTGTCAGGGGAGCTGACCGTGGAAACACATGCCGGTACGGCGGTACTACGCGCCAACGATTCGTGCCGTCTCGCGCCAGGTGAAGCCCGGGCACTCAGGAATTTATCTTCTACCCCGGTCGCCGTGCTCCTGGCCATGCCGCTCTCCTGATTACTTGCCCCGCTCCATCGTTTGCCTGGACGCGTTTGCACTGAAGTTCACTAACGACGGAGCGGGTGCCTTCCGGACGGTATGACTAGTGCGAGAACATCTCGCCCCCGTGTGCAGTCGTCAAAGCTATGACGGGCGCGGTGGTTATGCCGAAATCACGAGACCTGGCAGGCGGGCGACTCGACCCACTGGTGTTAGCGCAATGGCTTGCGCATCCTGGGCCCGGCCACTGTGCTACTTAATACGGCGACAACCGCATTTATCAGCGGATTATCACGAGCGGTACTCCACGCCAGGGCGGTGGTCACTACGCTCACGTTTTCCTTGAGCGGACGAAACACAACATTCTCAGGCGCCAGTTTCTTCAACGAAGCCGGCACCAAGGCAATACCTTGACCGCAGCCCACGAAAGCAACCTGTGAAGCCACCGAGCGGACCTGATGCAGTATTCGAGGCGAAAACCCGTTGGAACGGCAAGACGCCACCAGACTGTCGAAGTGCACGGGACTCACCTGGCGCGAAAACATCACGAAATCCTCTTCCGCGAGCGACGCCAGCCGGATGCGCGAGACACCCGCCATTGCATGCTCTCGAGGCATGGCCACCACCAGGCGATCCTCCGCCAGCGGAAGTGACTCAATGTTCCCGCCGAGTTCGCCCTCCAGTCTCGCAAAAGCCAGGTCAATGTCACCCGACTCGAGTGCGGGAATAGCTTCGACACTGTCGATCTCTCTTACCGATACCGTGAGTTGCGGATACTCGGACTTTAGCCGCCCGATGAGCGGCGGCAGCACATCCAGCATCGCTGACGAAATCGCGCCGATGGTCAGGACGCCGCTTCGGCCGGCAACGGCCTCGCGCACCGCAAACTCAAGCCGCTCAAGCTGGTCCGCGAACTTGCGCACCGCCGGCAGGATCGCAGCCCCAATCGGGGTAAGTTGCGTTCCGCGCCGGGACCGCTCGAACAGCTTCACCTTCAACGCCTGTTCGAGTGCCTGGATCTGCTCGGTCAGTGGCGGCTGGGACATATCCAGGCGCCGTGCAGCGCGTCCGAAATGCTGCTCCTCGGCCACGGCCAGGAAGAGCCACAGATGACGGATAAGCCTGAAATTGATCATGACTGTTTGATAGGTTGGACGTATTGCAAGCTTCCATTATTCGGAATTTACATATCGAACTGTAGGCGTGAAAGTACGGCATCGCAACCACTTCGCGGCGCTTCTCCCCATGCCCCCAGTCTCCCCGCTTGATCGTTTTGCCGCGCTCGACACCAATACGGTGTCGGATGCACTGGACTTCCTCGGCCTTACTGGCGCTACGTTCGGACTGCGTCCCCTATGGGATTGCCCGAAGATCGTCGGCCGCGCCAGTACCATCCAACTGGGACCGAAGACGGACGCCAACCCGACAGTCCACCTCATTTCCCCCGTCATCGCGCAGATCCAGTCAGACGATCGCATTCTGGTTATCGCCGGCGGCATCGACGGAATTTCGTGCTGGGGCGACATTCTTGCGAATGCGGCGCAATTCAAGCGCATTCGTGGTTCCGTGATCGACGGCATGAGCCGCGATATTGAGGGTAGCGAATCGATCGGCTATCCGGTTTTTGGGCGCGGCGTAACCATGATCAGCGCGCGCAATCGGGTCATTCAGGTTTGTTCGGGCGAGTCCGTCAGCGTTGCCGGCGTGCTCGTCCATGAAGACGACTATGTCATCGCCGACCGTTGCGGCACCGTATTTGTCCCGGCCGCGCGCATCGAAGAGGTCGTCGAACTGGGCGAACGCATCGCCCGGCGGCAGGACGGCATGGTACAGGCTGTGCGCACCGGCCGATCAGTCGCCGAGGTCATGCACGACAAGGAATTTGAGGCTATCAAGGAAGGGAGCAAGTCATGAATCACGAGGACCAGGACCTGGTTGCCCTGTTCGCCGGGCTTGATACGCCTGGCGTATCGGACGCGTTAGACAAGCTGGGACTGCCCGGCCAATGTCTCAGCGTCGCACCGCTGGATAACTATGCGGGCGTGATCGTCGGTCCGGCATTCACGGTGAAGTATGTGCCGGCGACCACGCCCGCCGGCACAGTCGGCGACTTTATCGACGATGTCGCGCAAGGCGATGTGGTGGTGATCGATAACGACGGCCGGACCGACTGCACGGTGTGGGGCGACATCATGACCCAGTACGCGGGGGCTCGCAAGATCGCCGGTACGGTCATCGACGGCGTGTGTCGCGACGTGACGAAAGCACTGGACGACGGTTATCCGCTGTTCACCAAAGGGCGCTACATGCGAACGGGTAAGGACCGCGTTCAGGTTGAGGCCGTCAATGTCCCCGTGTCCATCGGCACGGCACGGGTTAGCGCGCGCGACATCGTCGTCGCCGACGCCAACGGTGTCGTCGTCGTCCCGCGCGAGCGGGCACGCGAGGTGGCCGCCACGGCCCGACAGATCGAAGCCGTCGAAACGGATATCCGCGCGCAGATTGCTCAGGGCAAAACGCTTCGGGAAGCACGTGAAGCGCGCGGTTACCACACACTGCAACGGAAGGCGTCGTGAGCACCCACACTTCAGCACTGGTTTTGCCCGCAGACTTCGCCCAGCGCGCGCGAGCGTTGGGCAGCGCCACGCTCTACGAGGCATCGGGCCTGCCGTGCGCCGTCGATCCCCTGGTGCGGACGATCTGGAGCGGCGCATTCGTCGCGGCCCCAGCGTATCCGCTGGTTTGCTCGCCCGGAGACAACCTGGCGATTCACATCGCCATGGAACGCGTGCCCCGCGGTAGCGTGCTGGTCGTCGGCACCAGTCATTTCGTGGCGGGCTACTGGGGCGAAGTGCTCACGGTCGCGGCTGAGGCCGCAGGTGTCGTGGGCCTGGTCATCGACGGCGGTGTGAGAGACGTCGCGGCCATGACCGCGCGGCGTTTTCCTGTGTTCGCACGGGGGATCTCGGTGCGCGGGACGGTCAAGGCCAGCGCGCCGTCGGTCGGTCAGCACACGATGTTCACCGGCGTACCCGTCGCTCAGGGCGATCTGGTGGTCGCCGATGACGACGGCGTCATCATTATTCCCGCCGCCGAAGCGGAGCGCACCCTCACTGCCGGAGAAGCACGCGCGGCTAAGGAAGCGACGATGATGCAACAGCTCACCGAAGGCGCGAGCACGCTCGAACTGATGGGTCTGACGCAATGGAGAAAAGCAGTATGACGATGGATCTGCAACGCCTGAACGTGCACCTCGCTAAAGCGCAACCTTCGGCAACCTATCGCATGATGGATCGCGTCGCAGCGAAACGCGCTTCGGGTGCCCGGATCGTCTCGCTGAGTGCAGGCGAGCCGGACTTCGACACGCCCGCACACATCTGCGACGCGGCCATCGAAGCGATGCGCGCCGGACATACGCGCTACACGCAGGTGGCCGGCATGCGACCGCTACGCGAGGCCGTGGCCGCGAAATTCCAGCGCGAAAACGGACTCGACGTCAGCTGGCAGGACACGATCATCTGCAGCGGCGGCAAGCAGGTCATCTACAACGCGCTGGCTGCGACGCTTAACGAAGGGGATGAAGTCATCGTTCCCGCACCGTACTGGGTCAGCTACCCGGAGATGGTTCAGTTGTGCGGTGCACGCCCGATCGTCGTCACGTGCGGCAGCGAGACCGGTTTCAAACTGACAGCACAGGCATTGGCAAGGGCGATCGGACCGCGCACGCGTTGGCTGATCCTGAACTCGCCGTCGAATCCTACTGGCGCGGTCTACAGCCGTGAGGAACTGGCCGTGCTTGCCGAGGTGCTGCTGGCCTATCCGCATGTGCTCATCCTGTCGGATGACATCTACGAACACCTGATTTTCGATGGTGCGGCTTTCCATACGATCGCGCAGGTCGAGCCTCGGCTGATGTCACGCACGCTGACGATGAATGGCGTCTCCAAGGCCTATGCGATGACGGGCTGGCGCATCGGCTTCGGTACCGGGCCTCGCTGGTTGCTCGACGCAATGGAAAAGCTTCAGGGGCAGCAGACTTCCGGAGCGAGTGCGATCTCGCAGCATGCCGCGCTGGCTGCGCTCACCGGTCCGCAACAGTTCATCTCCGAATCGCGTTCAGTCTTCGAGCAGCGGCGCGACCTGATGGTGAAGCTGCTCAATCAGGCTCCCGGTCTCACGTGCGCCCTACCCGGTGGCGCCTTTTATGCGTTTGCCTCGTGCAAGGGATTGATTGGCCGCGTCACGCCCGCTGGAACACGCCTCGATACCGATGAAGACGTAGCAGGCGCAATACTGGACGAAGCCGGTGTCGCCGTCGTGCAAGGCAGTGCCTTTGGGCTCGGCCCGTACATCCGGATCGCCTACGCGCTCGATGACGACGCATTGATCGAAGCGTGCCGCGCGATCACGCGCTTCTGCCAATCGCTCAGTGAGGAAAAACATGCCGTCGCCGAATGAGCTTGCAAAAGAAACCCTGCCCCTGACTGTGCAAGGCATTGGCGTCGAGATTGCCACGATGCGCAAATCCGGTACGCTCGCTCCAATCGTGTTCCTGCACGGGTTCGGTTCGACCAAGGAGGATTACACCGATGTCGTTCACTATCCGGCGTTCGCTGGGCATCCGGTCATTGCGTACGATGCTCCGGGCTGCGGAGCATCGCAGTGCGGCGATCTGTCGATGGTCTCCATTCCTTTCCTCGTGGCGACTGCGAAAGCCGTCCTCGACCGCCTCGGTATCAGCGAGTTTCATCTCGTCGGGCATTCGATGGGTGGACTCGCCGCGCTGATGCTCGCTCATGAAGAACCTCACCGCGTGCTGAGCTTCACCGACATCGAGGGAAACGTGGCCCCCGAGGACTGTTTCCTGAGCCGGCAGGTCATCGACTATCCCTCGGAGAGCGCGCAGGCTTTCTTCGACGACTTTATAGAACGAACGTGGCATTCGCCGTTCCATTCGTGTCCGCTCTATGCGGCGAGCCTGCGTCACAAGGTCCGCGCCGAAGCGATTCGTGGCATCTTCGGATCCATGGTCGAGTTGTCCGACCATGGGAGTCTGATGACGAAGTTCCTGTCGCTGCCATTCCCGAGGATGTTCATGTACGGCGAGCAGAACGCTTCGCTATCGTATCTGCCCCATCTTCGGCATCATGGCGTAGAACTGGCGGAAATCTCACACAGCGGGCATTTCCCTATGTATTCAAATCCCGTGGGAATGTGGAATCGCCTGGCGCAGTTCCTCGCCGTAGCTTCGCCCGCTTAAGTCACGGAGCATCGGGCCGCAAGCGAAGCGGACGGCGTGTCATGCGGGGGCAAACGGCGGCTGCATGAAGCGCATAAACCGGTCTGCTTCCTGGTATGCCAGCCGCGCGACAAATATGATCGCGTTTGATGCTCGACTCTCCAGACGGCATTGTTTGAGGTTGCGAAGCGCGAATCCGGTGAGCATCCTGGTTGTTCTCGTGGTGCCGCGGCTTGGCTGCAGACCGCAAGGTGTCCGGCCAGCAGTGACAACCAATCCGCCTAAACGGTCAGACCAGCGACTGCGGTGACGGGCTTTGCCCTTCAACGACACAATTACCCATGGCGGAAAATAGCCGCTCGCATCCATCCCGGTCCGCTGACTCAGGTATGCTGGGGCTTTGGGACGGCTTCCGTTCAAGGGGAAAAACATGCGGCGCGTCGTATTCAATCAGAAAGGTGGTGTAGGCAAATCGACCATCGTCTGCAACCTTGCGGCCATCAGCGCCAGCGAAGGTCTACGCACTCTGGTTATTGACCTGGATGCACAGGCAAATTCAAGTCAATACCTGCTCGGCCCGCAGGCCAGCGAGGCCCATCCCACCGTCGCTGGCTTCTTTGAAACCGCGCTAACGTTCAGCTTCAGGCCCGTAGAAGTCACGTCTTTCATTCATCCGACGCCGTTTGAGAATCTGGACGTTATGCCTGCTCATCCTGACCTGGACGCGTTGCACGGCAAACTGGAATCCCGCTACAAGATCTACAAGTTGCGTGACGCGCTAAACGAACTCGACATGTATGACGCGATTTATATCGACACACCGCCGGCGTTGAACTTCTACACCCGCTCCGCGCTGATCGCCGTCGAGCGTTGTCTGATCCCATTCGACTGTGATGACTTTTCCCGGCGCGCGCTTTACACGTTGCTGGAAAACGTGAAAGAGATCCGGCAGGATCACAACGTCGTGCTGGAGGTGGAAGGGATTATCATCAATCAGTTTCAGCCTCGTGCGAGCCTGCCCCAAAAGCTGGTCGACGAACTCGTCAGTGAGGGCTTGCCGGTGCTGGCTTCGCGGCTGTCTTCGTCCGTGAAGATCCGCGAATCGCATCAGCGGGCGACCCCCGTCATTCACCTCGATCCGGGACACAAACTTTCGCATGAATATCGGGCCTTGCATCGTGAACTGACCGAATAGCGAGGACTCGACAGACGGCCCGGTTCGGCCGAGATGGCACGAACATCCAAACGTTGGTTTCGCTGGCTGTGGCGCAAATAGCAATCGGCGAATCGGTTAGAGTGTCGGCCTGGCCGATTTGAGAGCCCGCGATGACCAAGCTGCAGAGTCTGGATGGGCTGTTCGCCGGCCGTCACTTTGACCGTGACGTGAAGGCAGCCAAAGCGTTTTTCCACAAGGCCATCAAGCATCGGAGCCAGTCACCGAAGACAATCACGCTCGATGGCTATGCCGTGTCGCACCGCGCGGTGCGCGAGATGAAGGCCGATGGTTTGCTGCCTGAGGATGGTTGATCGCGATGCAGGCGGAAACTGACGCCACGGAAAAACGACTCTGCGTGGGAGAACGTGCCGGGCGGCGGCAATCGCACGCTGAATGCGCCGGCGCCGGGCAGCGCCACCTTGAGCGACACGGTCGGTTGGTGATCCGGGTGCGCCCCGCGCGCGTCCTTCGTCGTCTATCACCAATGGCATATAGCCGGGCCCGCGCCCGACACACATACTGCAATCAACCTAAGCGTCTCTGCAACCTCGCCCGATCGCACTCACTCCGTTCCACGGAGCGACCCGCTTTCTCCCTGGACACGGCGCACATCGGCGCTTCGGTTCGGCGCAGCGGGTACATGCGCCACCATCTCGAAAGGAGAGTCAAAATGAAGACAGCACTTTTACTGGTCAGCGGCATGCTCTGCGCGTGCTCATTGCAGGCAAACGCGCAGGAAACCACCACGCATCAGCCGCCGACGGCAACCGAAATCATGAACAGTTCGCAAGGGTCAGACATGTCGACCAACTCGATGTCGGGCGGCGCCGCGATTCAACATGGCAAAACCCGCGCCGAGGTCTATCAGGACCTCGTGCGCTCGCAGCAGAACGGAGAAGCGGCGGGGCTCCAGCAGCTTTTCAAGGGAGGTCAATGATCTTTCTGTCCGCTCCGGGTCCCGGCAGCGGACGCACGCGACACACGACGAGGGCCGGGTGAAGAAGACCCGGTCATCGACGCGTTATGGCTTCGCTACAGCTTGATACCTCTTTTCTTCCAGCGCGGCGAAGGCAACCTGCCGGAGCCTGCCCGAATCTCAGGCAGGCGCGGCACATAGGCATGTTGACCGAGCGGTACCGGCGGTGGATTCAAAGTGCCGAGGCATGGCGCTAGCAGGTGAGGGGCCAGCGTGGCCGGCTCCGGATCGACGGAATCCGCCTCGTCTGCGACCCATGCACGAGCGGAAAGCTGAGGCGTGAAAACATTGGGCTGCAATCCATTCGCGTACTCGATGATTCTTTGCCTCGCCAGCAAGCGGGCCACCTGCGGCGCCGCTGCACTGGTTCCGCTCAGCGCAACGAGGCAGCCGCTGCGCGTACTCGCGCCCAGCACGCCTGCGCATGCGACGGAGTCTTCGCCGACAGCCGCCGCATCCGGACCGGATCGCTTCGTCTCCCGAAGAGAAGGTCCGGTCGATGAGTAGGTCGCAGCGCGTCCGTCAGTCCTGCGATAGGCACCGACCACGACGGTGTGCTCGCCGGTCGCAATGGAACTCAACGTGCCACTACGCTTGATCCAGGTCGACGCATTGCCTTCGTCGAAGTCCCGGACGTGGGCCCCAAAAACAAACCTCTTGTACTCCAGATCCTCGAAGCGCGACTGGCGTCCCCGCAGCGGATATCCGTAGGCCGTTTCATTACGCTGCACCCACGCATGAATCTCCAGATCGTCACCCGACCCGTTCATCAGCGTCACGGTCCAGTTGCCCGCCGGCGCCGGATCGCGCTGCGGCTGATTCATCGTCGTGGGGGCGAGTGCGATCAGGATCATATTGCGGTCCCCCGTCGCGACGCGATCCAGATAGACCACCGTGCACAGCACATTGCGCCCCGGTTGCCATGTGTAGAGATTCTTGACGGGAAACGCGGGGCTCCTGTCTCCCCACGGTGGAGTAATCTGAACGGTCACGCTGGATGCATCGACATCCTTCGGCAACCATATCTCAAGAAAACCAGGCGTGGCGCAATCGGGCAAGACGCGCCACATGATCGGGCTCGACGTTCCGCTCTCAACCGGGAGTGTCGCGTGACAGCGGAGCATGTTGCTGTTTCCTGCGGGTACGACGATGGATAGATCGCGATGCAGGCCGATCAGTTCGTCCATCGCGCGTTCAATGATCGAACTGCCGTCGTGCGGACCCGCCATATAGCCGTAGCTCAGGTTGAGTACAACCGAGTACCCCGCGCCGTTGGCAAGATCGTCGGCGCGACGCAGGAGGTAGCGGATCGCGTCGAGTGCGTGAACGGCGAACCACAGCCCGGACGTGTCGCGAATCGTTCGCCCTGCCGTCTTGAACTGGACGCACAGGATACGCGGCGGTTGACCCGTTACCGTCCGCTCGCCTTCCTGGATCAACGCGGCGGCCTCGATCTTGTTGGGCCTCACGCCGCACGCGAGATCCATGACCTCCGTGCCGTGCGCCCAGCGTTTGCGCGGACTGACGTAACCGTTGAGCCGATACACGGCGTCTTCATCGACGAGTCCGTTGGTCACACACTGCTTAAGCAAGTCGTTTATCTCGTCGCGGGCTAGCTCACGCCCGTAGTGCACGCCGAGCGGCGCCGCCGCCGCGTCATCCTGATTCCAGAAGTATTCGATGCGGGTCGACGGAATATCGGCGACGGAACGAAAGCGTTCGTGAGCGAACGCCAGTCCGTCGTCCATGACACCCATGAACACGGCGTGCGGCTGGTCCGGCGCGTCAGTGGACGCTGCGCCTGGTTGAGCGATGGGACCGAAGACGGGCGCCGTTCCCGGCACGGGCGCTTCGGGACCGGGAGCCAAAGACTGCGCCGCGTCACCAGGAGCGATCGGCATCCCGAGTTCGAAGCGCTTCACGACACCCTTCATGGCGCCATCGATTTCGGTGAAGAACTGCTTGGTCACGACGGCCGTCAGGAAGCGCGACGCTTCCAGACCATGCGGCGGAAAGCGATAGACGGTCGATACCTGAATCCACGTCTTCCACGCGGCGTTCGCGTTTTCCAGACTCTCCGCGAACGCCTGCGCGCTAAGTGGCGGAGCGCCATCTACTGGCCAGTGCGCTTCCAGTTCGAGGATGACGCGCACCCAACCCGTGGGTTGCCCTCCGAGGTGAGCAAATGCCGTTGTGTCCGCCCACGCCAGATAGGGGTCGGCGCGGGCGCTGTCAACGGCGCGTCCGGTCCAGTCGAGACCACTCCACGCGCCGCCGCCCGCCAAAGATTGCCAGCTCATATGCCACCTCGTATGCCGCCCTTTCTGCACGCATCGACACGCTTACGGCAAACGCGTGGTCTGGAGACTCTTGCCCGTCCACTCGCTCTCCGCCTGGTTCCATAGCCACGACAGAATGTCGGATCCATCCACGGCCGTTTGCACAGAGTCCCAGCCGATGAACGAGAAGTAGGCTTGCACCTGCGCCGCGGTCGTGCCCGGATTGTTCGCGATATAGCCGGCGACATCGGCATCGCTCAGCGGCTCGTGATAGTCGAAATCCGGGTTGCCGTGCGGATCATTGGCGTTGATATCCTTGCCCTTGAAATAGCGGGAAGTGATCATGCCGTTACCGCCAAGCTTGCGCTTACACCGCGCGACAAAGTATTCCCCGAGCGACGTGCCGAGCACGTGCCCCGCAATGCTGTCGATCGGAAAATGCACACCCGCCACCGTTCGATTCACCGCGACGCGGTACGCCTGTCTCATTGCCTGCTGACGGAATACGGAGCCGGGCAACTCATTGAACAATGCGCACAGCACCACCGCGATAATGAACGCCTGGGTCGAATGGCCGCTCGGTAGCGAGCCATGACCCGGCGTCTGGATCATCGGCTGGACCTGGGTCGAGTACTCGATGGCCCTTTGCGCCGCTATCGCATGCTTGAAGCGAATTTCCACGAAGATCGCGAATCGCACGACGGTATCGAGCAGTTCGAGCGTCTTCGGCGTGCGGCTCGGGTGCAGATAGATGAGGGTGCTCCAGAACGCCACTTGCGGACCCATCTGACACAGTATCTCCGCGGTGCGGTCCTCGCGCAGGTCCGAATAGAAGTCCAACCAGTCGAGTTGTTTCGTGAAGACGTCAACGCCCGGCCTGCTCAAGGAGACGATTTCCACGTCCGAGCCGCTTGCCGCGCTTGCCCGGTGAGACAGCATGGCGGTGTAAGGGTCGGGAAACGAAAAACGCAGACTGGTCAGCAGTTCGAAATCGAACACCGTCGCGCGCACCCAGGGTTCCCATCGCCACAGCTGAGCCGGATCGTCGAGCACCGGCGGTGTGGCGAGATTCTGCAGTTTCTGATTATCGAAGTTGAGCGTGACCAGTTCCGGAGGCCGCCAACTGCCTACTATCCCGTCCCGGTGTCCAATCAGCGCTTCCGCGAGAAGCCGCGCGTCGCCCGAATTGCCACCGCCGCCCGCATCATAGACGCCACCCGCGCCGCCACCGCCGGGTGGAACTCCCGCACCACCCGCACCGCCTGCACCACCCGCACCACCCGCTCCGCCAAGTCCGCCCACGATATGTCTCCTCTCTCAGGGATCCAGCACCGCATTCATTGCTTCTTTTATCTAGCCAGGCAATCCCGCCTGACGGAGTGCCTCCGACCAGATCTTGCCGGTCTTGTACGCGCCGCTAGGCGAGCGTTCGAGATAACGTTGCACCGTCAGCGTCGGCTCGATGGCCAGCACTTCGCCGACCGTCAAACGCGCCGCCTCGACGTTGCCGAGCAGCGACTGCGCGATCGCCAGCGCGCGTAACGTGGACGTGTTGGTACGATTCACCCGCAGCGACCGTTGCGCCAGTTCCACCGCGCGTTCGTAACGGCCTGCGGATAGCGCGGCCGTTGCGCCTAGCGACTCGTAGAAATAGCGCAAGGGATCGAGCGGCGAAAGCCTGAGGGCTCGCTCGGTTGCGTCGACAGCCTCCTCGCCCTCGCCTTCGAATGCGTGCAGCGTGCCTTTGAGCAGCCATGCAAGCGAATCGTTGGGATTGACCGAGAGCGCGAGCGCGTAGCGCTGCTGCGCGACGTCGAGCTGCTTGAGCAGATTTGTGTGCACGAATCCGTCGATGGTCAACGCGAGCGAACACTCAGGATCGGCGTCAAGCGCGCGTCGCGTGCATTCGAGCGCCACATTTGCTTCGCCGCTGCGGTCATCGGTCCAACCGCGATTGAAGCGCAAGACATGCCACTTGGCGAGCCATGCATGCGGCAATGCCTGTCTGCGCGCGCGTTCGATCACCGCTTCCAGCATGTCCCGCGCGCGGTTGAAGTCGTCCGCCACGCCGCGGTGCATCAGCACGATGGCGCTCATCAGCAGTGTCGAGATTTCGAGCGTGGGCAACGCCTGCGATCGTGCCCGATGCAATTCGCGATTGATAATCGCATTGCTGACCTCGCCGACCACCTGGCCGATCAGTTCGTCTTCGCCGAGCATGATCTCGGAAGTGCGGCCTCTGATGCGCTCAGTCCACAAAATGTGACGCGATTTGGCCTCGGCGAGCTCGGCGACGAGCACGAACTGATCGCCCGACATTCGATATGCGCCCGACAGTACGTAACGCGCGCCGAGAAACCCACTGATTTCGTCGAGTGACGCGCCGCGCTCGCGAAACGCGGTCGTGGACAAACGCGAGATCACCAGAAGCTCGGCCGTGCGAGACAAGGAGGAGATGATCTCGTCGGCGAGCACTTCGCCGAGCATCTGCTGTTCGACGTCACCGCCACGCAAGATGAACGGAATCACCGCAATTGTGGGCCGCAGCTCCGGCAAAAAAGCGGCGCCACGCTCGATCAGCGGACGTGGACCGGGCGGACCGATCCGATAGGCGCGCACCGGATGCTCGAAATGCTTCAGATGGCATTCGCCGAGGTCGTCGATTTCCGCGTCCAGTTCGGAAGTAAGCTGATCCCGTACCTGCGCGGACACCACGATCTCTCCCGGTCCCGCCAGCGTGTACAGGCGCGCAGCCAGGTTGACGCCGCGGCCGTACACGTCACGCTCGTCTTCGTACAACTCCGTGATGTGCAAGCCCATCCGCAAGAGCATGTGCCTGGTCGCCGGCTCGCCTGCGTTGACCTCGCGCGACGCGCGCTGGATAGCAAAGGTTGCGGCGAGTCCATCCTGCAGGCGGACGAACGTGACCATGAGTCCGTCGCCCTCAGTTCTGATCAGGCGGCCGCAATGCGCAGGCACCAACTCATTCTCGATCTGCGCCTTGAACGCGCGCCAGCGCCGCGCTGCTTCGACCTCGTTATCCTGCATCAGCCTGCAGGACTCAACGAGGTCCATAAACAGCACGGCGCGAACGACACAAACCAGTCCATCCGGTGAAAGGGGGAAATCTGCCATCACTTTTATTCAAGCCATTTTTTGGCGCGCACGGGTCTTATACACAATGAACTTCACCGCCCCTGCGCATTCTTTCGGATGTCACGTCGGAAGAGCCGCGGCCACGCATGCGCAACCTTTCAGCGCTGAGCCGAAATGCTCGAAATAGTGAATCTCGCCGCCTGACGGGACCCTGCGAACGCGCGCCCGACGTCTTCAGCAGACTGGCGATTTGTATGTGTTATAGGCCAAAAAAGCCTTGGAAAAACGGCTTTTTTTGCCCGCCATCCACTTTATGTCAGTCGATATCGGACAAATCGAAGCCCGTTGGAATGCCGAGTCTGCAATAAACGTTCGACAGTCGCAATTAACGCTTCGCGCGCAGCTTATCGGCCTCCAATCGGCGGGTAATCAAGTGGATCAGATAGCTGGCGAATTCCGGGTCCTGGTAATAAAGTCGCATCGCGTCGGTCGCCGAGACCACCAGCAACTCGCATTCGCTCTTGCAACGCGCCGTGCACGTGCGCCGATGGTCCGGAGAGAAGAGCCCGATTTCGCCCAGTATCGTGCCCTGCCCCACCTCGATGCCAATCTCCTCGAGCATGACCGTTCCGCGCACCACGTAGTAAAGAGCATCGCTTCGGTCATCTTTGTGAAAGAGGACGTGGCCGGATTGAAAACGGGTGGGCGTCGTATAAGCCAGCAGCCGACTGATTGAAAGCTGGCCGTCCAGCGCGTGGTGAAGTTGCACATCGCCGACCTGCTGCAACCGCGCTGCGGCAACGCTCGCCTGCCCCCGACTTCCGACCTTTAGTGCTTTGTACACCGTATATAAGTGCACTTTTACGGTTCCTTCCGTAATGTTCAACTGTCGCGCGATCGACTTGTTCGAATCGCCACGCGCCGCGAGCGCCAACACTTGCAGTTGGCGAGGCGTCAGGAAGTGGGGATTGGGATCGGCCGCGACGGCGGACCTTTGCAGCGCGTCGGTGGAAGCGGTAGCCTCGGTGGCCGCCGACCAGCGAACGGCCGATGGCAGATACCGCCCGCCGGCAACGAGGAGGCGCAGTGCACCGACCAGTGCATTGCTGGACTCCGATTTACCCAGGTGAGCTGCTACGCCAGCCGAGATGAATTGCTCGACGGTCTGAGGATCGACCGAGGTCAGCAGTGCAAGCACGGGCAGGTTCGGTGCACCGTGACGAGAAGCGCTTGCGGTAGTGAGCGCCTCCTGTAGGTAGTCACCGTCGAGCACGAGTACGTCGACCGCTTGCCCGCTATCGATAGGGCTCAACGCGTAGTCGGCGCATTTCACTTCGGCGCCGTCGGCCACGTCGCCGAGCAGACGCGCGACGCCATCGCGAAACAAACCTGCGGGAGCAATGAAAAGGATCAGCATGAGCCGTGCGCGCTTTTCAAGTGGCTAACGGCCCGTCAACGCCTGCCTCGCAACGTGCAGCGGACCATTAGTATGATGGAATGAAGGTAGTGGCTCACAAACATGGGCACCGCTAACCGTTATAGGCGACACCCAAAGAGAGCGTCACGCTCCTTACGCGGATCGACGGGTTGATGCGACGGCTGGCCGAGACCCGGCGTTATTGTTCGAACGAGCCCGTTGGCGTCGGCGGCAAAAATGACACTTTTTTTCGACCTCACCAGAAATGATATAAAACTCGCTCAGCAATTGGATACGAACACGATGATCAAGATGGCCGAGCTTTATCGGGCCCGCAGTGTCGAGGTTGCAAGACTGCAAGCGAATGACGACGCATCTTTCCCCCGCCACTCCCATGCCGGGTATGTCGTTAGCGCAAACATGTCCGGTTGTGAAAACATATGGGTGGACGGGCCAATGTCCAGGAATGCATGCCACCGTGTGCGGGCAACTGCGTATCGAGATGACCGGCGGCGAGGTTCGCGTCGGTCCAGCCGAGCACCCTGTCGAACGTGGCGCGATCGTTCGCGACGAGTGCAAGGAACAGCGCGTACGACTGCCCTTCTGATGTGCTCTGCTGCGTGGGCGTCGTGAAATCGAGCACGCGTCCGTCGGCCTGCATCTGCGAGTCGACGAATGCGTTCCAGGCCGGCCACTCGTCGTCAGCGGATCCAGCCCCGAACGCAGTGGACGGCAACGTGCCGCTCAGGCAGAGCAGCGCGCCAGCGCCAGGAAAGAAGCGCCGCCGCGTTCGCACGGGCACCGGGGCGGCCCGCGCACCAATGCCTGCGATCACGTCAACGAAACGGGCAAGTGTCGGCATCCTGGTGATGGTTATCGTCGAGCTGCAGGTAGACATTGCGCGGCACGTCGCGACGAGAGTTTTACCACAGCCCACCAACTGTGCGTGCTGTCACCCGTTTGCGATGTCACCGGTGAAGACTATTTGCATGGCGCAATCCGCGGTTAGGCGCTAATCTCATACAAAATACCGCAGTGCCAACCGTACGGATATCCGCGTATGCAGCAGAAAATCCATGGGATTATCGCTCTCGCACTGCTGGTGGGGCTCGCCGTACTGGCTGTTCTATCAGTCGGCTTGCCTCACTCCGTAACCAACGCATTACTCTTCATTGCGCTGTTCGGGTTTCTCGCCCTTGTGCAGACGCCTGCCACACGACCGTTACTGCTTGCCGTTAGCGGCTTCGTCATCATCCGCTACATCGCGTGGCGCTTCGAATCGTTCCCAGTCCATGGCGGCCTGTCTGCGAGGATCGCCGCCGCAGCCCTGCTGGCGGCCGAACTCTATTGCATGGGCGTGGTACTGCTCGGCTATTTCGTCAGCGTCCGGCCGCTTGAGCGTCAGCCGCTGCCGCTGCCCACCCATCCCGACGTGCTGCCATTGGTCGACGTCTACATTCCGACCTACTCGGAGCCGCTTTCGGTCGTTGCCCCAACGGTGTGCGGCGCAGTCGAAATCGACTATCCGAAAGACCGCTTCCGCGTCCACGTGCTCGACGATGGCTTCCCTCGATCCAAAACCGCGAAAAGCCTCGCGCAGCGGCAGGCACTGGCCGAACGTGCCGCGCAGTTGAAGGCATTATGCGCAAGGCATGGCGCTATCTATCTGACTCGCGAATCGAACGAGCACGCAAAGAGCGGCAATCTGAACGCGGCATTGCAAAGCACGGCGGGCGAGCTGATTGCCATTCTCGATGCGGATCACGTGCCGACGCGCGATTTTTTGCGCTCCACCGTCGGCTTTTTCATGCAGGATCCGAAAGCCGCATTGGTACAGACGCCACATTTCTTTACCAACCCGGACCCGCTCGAGAAAAACCTCGGTCTGTTCAACCAGATGCCGGCGGAGAACGACCTGTTCTACCGTGTCGTTCAGCCGGGCCTGGATACCTGGAATACGTCGTTTTTCTGCGGCTCCGGCGCTCTCGTCCGGCGTGCCGCCATCATGGAAGTCGGCGGATTCTCGACGGACTCCATTACCGAAGACGCTTCGACTTCCGTCAAGTTGCATCAGCGAGGCTGGCGTTCGGTGTATTTCGGCCGGCCGATGGTCGCAGGTCTGCAGCCTGAAACGATTTCGGGCTTCCTCGTTCAGCGCATCCGCTGGGGCGTCGGCATGATGCAGATTCTCATGAAACAGAATCCCTGGCTCATTGCGGGGCTGACGCCGGCTCAGCGGTTCTGCTATTTTTCGGTCGGTCTCTTCTGGTTCTTTCCGTTCGCCCGCCTCGCCACTTTCCTCGTGCCGATTATCGGCATCGTGTTCAAGCTGCAGATGTATCCAGGTGGGACGGACAACCTCCTCAGCTACACGCTGCCGTTTCTCGTCGTCGCGCTTTTAACGGCCGAGCGGCTGAACGGACGCTTCCGGCGTATCTTTTCCTCCGAGCTCTACGAAACGCTTCAGGCGTTTTACATGCTACCGGCCCTCCTATCGGCTCTCGCGCGCCCCAACGCCCCGACGTTCAGCGTCACGCCAAAGGGAGAGCAGAGCGAAGCAGACTTCATCAGCGAATTCCGTCTGCCGTTCTACGGCATGTTTGTCTGCTGTGCGATCGGCCTCCTTTGGGGCATTGTCCGGATGGTCCACGAACCGGAGTCGCGCCCGATCCTCGCGGCGGCCGTGCTCTGGATCGGCTTCAATCTTTTTCTGAGCTTCGGCGCGCTCGGCGCGCTGTTCGAGAAAGCACAGCGCCGCGCACGTCCCCGCATCGTCATCGACGAACCGATCACCGTCTCCGGTGAATTCGGCGAACAGGAAGTGCTGCTACTCGATGCCAATGAACTGGGCTTGCGGATACGCGTTCCCGACGGTCTGGTACTGGATCGATTCGAAGTCAGGTTCCAGCATCACCTGCTGGCCGCGTATGTCATCCCCCCCTTCAATGCGGCAAGTAACGATTATGTCGCGCTTTACGCGCCCCGGTCGCCGGAAGAAGAACGGGCCGCTGTCATCCTCGCTTACGGCGACAGCGACCGTTGGGTGCGACAGTGGAAGCGGCGAGAGGCATCGGCAAACTTCATCAAGTCCCTGTTGGGCATGCTCGCCATCTCGCTCAGAGGCGCCCATGCCCATGCGCGCCACGTCGTCCGCAAAGGCTTTCATGGCTAAGTGGCTCGTTCGCGCCCTTGCCGCGTGCCTGCTCAGCCTGGCCACACTGTCCGCAACGGCGCAGACGGTGACACGGCCGTTTTCCTCGCTCCGCCCAACAGGCGGCGCAGCCACTGCCGCGCACGCGCTCATCGTCGAACTCTCTCCACGCGAGGCACTGAGCGGGGTGCATCTCCGTGTTGCGTCAGTTGCCGCGCCACCGGCCGGGGCCCACTATGTGGTCTGGGTAAACGGCGCACAGGCGGCCGAGGTCGATGCGAACGAAGTCGAGCAGACCCTCGCGCTTTCGCCGGGCGCCTTTATGCCCGGCACCAACAGCATCCAGCTGGCGCTCGTACCGCGCTCGGCAGCAATCAGCGCCGCGACCGCGCTCGCCAACGTTGCGCTCGTCGACGACGCGCGCTCCTCGGTGTCGCTGGACTTCGCCGGGCTACGCCCCAATACGGCCCCGACATTGGCGCAGCTTCCCGTGGCATTTGACGGGAGGGCATGGATGCCGCGCACCGTGACGATTGAGTTGGGACGGGATCCCGCATCCCCGGAGCAACTGCGGGCGGCCGCGCTCGCAGTGCAAGGTATCGCTGCGCGTATGCAGCAGGTGGATGTGAAGGCCGCCTATCAGAATGAAAGCCCGATCGTCGCGGAGGACCATGATCTGGCTTCCTGGGCTATCGCGCCGGGAGCCGCGCGCGCCGGCGACGTCCTGCTGGTCGGCACACGTGCAGCGCTCGCGGATGCATTGCCCGCTGCGGTGGCGAGCGCGATTACCGGCCCGTTTCTCGGCGTCTATTCCGCCAACGAGGGCAAGTCCGTCATTGTCGTGCTCTCGGGTGTCACCGATGCCGATTGCGTGCATGCTGCGCACGCGTTTGCAGACACGGCCATGGTGTTCCCGGCTCGCAGCGCGATCACGCTCGGCGACGCGACGGCCGTTCACGCGCCGCAAACGCATCTCGCCGTCGCGCTGGGACAGGAGCACTCCGCGCTCGTGCGCGCCGCGCTGAATTTCGCTGCGATCCGCGTTCGGGCGACGGGCGCGCTTGCCGACTTTACGTTCACGTTCTCCGGCGACAGCGCACACACCGATCTCTTTTTTGGTCGAGATGCCGAGCTTGCCACGCAGTCGCGTCGCCAACTGCCGGTCTATCCGCCCTTGCAACCGGGACAAGCAGTGTCCCTGCCGGGCAGTGTCGGCGCGCAACGGATCGTCGCCGTGCTCGGCAGCGGCGATGCGTCGGTGGCCCGTGCCATCGACATGTTGCGCCAGCCGGCCACATGGTCGCTCTTTACCCGGGGGGCGACGCTTTTCGACACAGCGGCGGAGTCGGCCGTACCGCTTGCGGTCGCGAGACGCTCGCCCGCCGCCGCGCTCCGGCTGCTGCTCATCGACCCCAAGGTGTTCTGGTCCGTTCTTGTCGCATTGCTGATCCTTTTATTCATCTTCCTGAACGTCACGTTGAAGGCGCAGGTGGCGAAACGGCTTGACGCCGGTAACCATGCGTCCTCGTCGCGTACGCCTCTAAAACGATAAACATGAATCGCACGCTCATTGCAGCAGCCGTCGGCATTCTCTTCTCGTGGCACGGCCTCGCATTTGCAGCAGAGCCTGCCGGTTTGCCGGGCGCCAGCCCGGTTTCCGCCACGCCGGCCTCGGGACCGGGCGGATGGGGCGATTCACCCGCCGCGCAAGACTCCGTCAAGCTGGCCGAGCCGCCCGCTCCGCAAGGCCCACCCAGGCTCGGGCAGCCGGCCGTACCCAAGGCCGTCGCCCGCCGACGCACGCAGCAAGTGCCGAAGGCGTTCGACACTGCGCATCCGGCAAGCGCACCGCGACTTGAGGCGTCCGCCTGCACGAGCCTTCCGGCGAAATGGGACCACGCGCAAGCGCTCGCCGACGCGGGCCGCACGACGCAAGCCTATACCCTCTACCTCGAACTGCTTCGCGCGTGTTCGGATTCCGGCGAACTCGCAGGTACGGCCTGGAAGGCCGCGAAAGCGCTGCCCCCGGCAGAGATCGACCGCCTCCTCGCGGATCCTGTGTTCGACAAGCCGTCGTTACGCAAGGTCCGCGCCGACCTGCGGCTGCAGCGTATGTACGCGGAGAATACGGCGGGCAATTACACCGGTGCGCTTGCCTACTCGCGCGAACTGCGCGCGGATTCGTCCGTCCAGCTCGATGCATCGGCGCTGGAAGTATCGGGCTGGCTCGAAGATCGCGCCCATGACGACAAGGCCGCGGAGCGTCTGTTTCGCGAAGCCTTGAAGAGCGCGCAGGATCCGGCGTCGGCGCGGCTCGGGCTGACGCTGTCGCTCATGCATCAGCAACGCCTCGCGGAAGCGGAAGTCGAATCGCGCGACCTGGCGACACCAGACGGCAAGCGTCTGCACGCCGCCATCGTGCTTGCTCTTGCCAAAGAGTCGGGCGACCCGGCGCAGGTCGACGCCGCGCTCAAGCTCATCGATGAGACGGGCGACGCGACCGATCCGGCGACGCGAGCGCTCGCGGGATGGGCGTTGCTCAACAGCCGGCGCACGCAGCGAGCCGAACAGATCTTTGCGAAGCTCCATCAGGAAGTGCCCGACAACGAAGAATATCTGCAGGGCCTGGCGTTTTCTTCCGCCGCCAACCACGACTACCAGACGCTCAGTACGCTCGTGGGCAACAATGTCCCGGGCACTCCGCCACTCGCCCGCCAGATGCTGGCGGAGCACGATGAAAGTCTTGGCCGGTACGATCATGCGCGAGCCCTGACGGGACATCCGTCCGAGGGACAGGAACCGGCGTTGCAAGCGCTGTTTACCGTAGACCGGAAATCCGGTACATCCGGGCAAGACAAGCTGACGGTCTGGACCATCCCGCAGCTATCGGTCACATTGCTGCCGACTCCGTCGTTGTCTTTACGTATCGACGGGACGGTGCTGCGCCTCGATAATGGCCAGCAACACGCCTGGGGCAAGCAACTGGGCGGCACAGTCAGGACCGATCTCGGACAAGGGGTGCTGGTCGCGGGCGCGGCAGTTGAAGCGCCGGGCGAAAGTTCGACGCAGGTGTTCGGCAAAATCCAGTACCAGCAAATCGCCGAAAGCGAGGACGAGTTCGTGCGGATCGCCGCCAGCCGCGACGGCATCTACGATTCGCTTCGTTCCTACAAGGGCGTGCCTTCGGAAACGGGGCCGGCCGTATCGTCCTCGCTCGAGATCGCCGCGCGTCAGGCAATCGGGCGTAGCGCATTCCATGTTGGTGAAACGCTATCCGGCGGCGCCGTCACAGCGAGCGGAACGGCCGTCAACCCGTTCTATGCCGCGAGCCTCTCGCTCACGCGAGACTTCCACGTCAAGGGCTGGAGCTGGCTCAATGCCGGACCGGAGGTACGCATCAGTTCATACCGCTACGACGCGAATCGGTATACCGGCCCCTACGCGGGCTACTGGAGTCCCAAATCGAACCGTGAGGCGGGACTCGTCTTCTACGCCCAGTCGGACGAGGGCGGCCGGTTCCTCTTCAAGACTGGCGGACGCGTAGGGTATGCGACGCGCGAACTCTTCACCGGCCGCGCATCGGGGGCGTTCGGAGAGGACACCGCGACCATGGCTGGACTCGTTTCGCGAAATGTGATCGTCGGCGCGGGCATTGGCTATCGCGCCTCGCCCGGCTATCAGGACATGAGCATCTTTGCCTGGGTGAAAATTCCGTTCGAACCACGCGGCCACCTTCGCGCCGCCGATCTTGTAACCCCGCGCGGCTTCTAGCGTGCCGGGCGGGCGGCAAGCGAGATACCAGGTTGCGAACAAGGGCCCTGGCGTCGTACAACGCCTCGCGGGCCTCATCTACCCGAGTGGCCGGAGCCGGCCGGGACCGTCTGCCCACGGCGGTCGGAACCGGTCATTGTGGGATGACTGCAGACGGAAAGGTACGAACGCCGGGCACGGCCGATAACGAGGCGCATGTAAGAGGCGGACGAGCGACTGCTATTTGGGCGCAACGGTCGTTGAAATGGCTGGTGGAGCGAGAAGGCGAACGACCGTAGATGGCCGCCTTGTACCGGACCCGGTCCGATGCGGAGCCTCCCCGATCGATTCCAGGAGGCCGCTGATTCATATGGCAGAGACTGCCAGGTCGTCCGGTCCCGCAGGCAGCCTAGAACATATGCCGCAAGCCAGCCATGATGCCTAGCTGGGTCGTGCCGTACGCCGAGCTCAGGGCATTGATGCCCTGGAACTGGGCGCCAACCATTCCGCCGCGGTACAGCGAGTAGTCCGCTTCCAGATAGGTATCCGTGCGTTTCGACCAGTTATAGTCCGCAAGCAGCTGGAATTGCGTCGCGTTCCCGTTGGCTGCCTGCATCTTCCCGGTCTGAACCGTGCGCCACACATTCGCGGAAAGGTGAATCGCGTCCGCTACCTGCTGCGTCACCCCACCAAAAAACATTTGCCGGGAGCTGAACGTATTGAATTTAAGCGCGGACAATTCCGGCGCGCTGAATGGCCCGTTAGGGAAATTGCCGACAAACCCGGCATCCTGCCGGTTCACGGCCCAGCCTGCCGTGAGCGTCGTATTTCCGAACGAATATGACCCGCCGGCAGTCCAGGATTTGAGGTGCGCGGAAGCGTTCACGGCATCGCGCGAGTCCAGGTATGCGGCAGCCAGGCGCAATGGTTCGCCGGGCAAATAGAGAAGCGATGCCCCAATCTGACTTCCCGCACCCAATGCGCCTGCATTGCCACCAAACGCATACGACACCTCAGCCGTCAGGTATTGCCATCTCGCCACGTATTTGACCATGTTGCTTGTCCACACGCCCTGAGCCATCATGACTTCCGGCCGAAACTGGTAGAAGGTCGGGAGCCATGGATTGGTCACGAAGGCGCTCAGAACGGCGTCAGCAAGTGGGTTGATCTGACGCCCCATTGTCAACTTTCCGTAACTGCTCGACTGCACGCCAACAAAAGCCGTATTGAAGAACGGATAGGCGGGGTCGGTCGCCCCGGAGTTCAGGAAGAAGCGATCCTCGAGATCGAATAGGACTTTCGTTCCGCCACCAATGTCTGCCACTCCCTTGAATCCGAAATGGCTCTCGCTTTCGCCGCTGGCGAGCTGGACGCGAGAATCGCCTTGCGGATCCGCATGAGTGGTGTAGCGAATTCCCGTATCGACGAGGCCGTAAAGTGTTACCGACGACTGCGCAGCTGCTGCGACGGAGTACAGCGTCGCAGTAGACATGATGGCAGCCAACAGGCCGGCCTTGCGTCGACGCCGTTCTTTTCCGAACAATCTCCTTACCTTCCTCATATATATAGACTCCAGTATTATGATTATGTCGCACTACGAACTATACGAATCACATCTGCGACTTGCTTATTGCCCGCTGAGTACGAGCGCTTGATTTCTTCTTATTGCGTGACCAGATGGGCCGAGATGACTTAATCAACCTGCCGACTCGACGGAAACTTTGTCCTCTGACGGCTCTGGCTCCGATCAAGGCGTTGTGCCCACAACCACACGTTGCCCGGAAATTTTGACCACAACTGCCAGAAAATTTACATTCCGCGGTGCAAACGCATCAGCCACGGCGGCACGTCTTATTCCGTCGCGTTGAAGAGGCCGCGCGGGATGACCCGATAAGCCCGCCCTACTGCGACTACTCATCGACTCATCGCGCGCTTCGGCAGGCAATAGATCAATCCTGCCGGCGGCCTTCAGATCAGGCGTTTCGACTCCGCGTTTCATCTTCCTGCAGCAGTCTCCACTGGATCTTTCCGCTCGCCGTGCGGGGCAAGCTGGCGGCAAACTGAATGACACGCGGGACCTTATAGGACGCCATGCGCTCGCGGGCCCACGACACAATTTCGTCTTCCGTCGCGTGCTCGCCGTTCCGAAGCACGATGACCGCCTTGACCGACTCGCCTCGACGCGGATCGTGAGTCGCAATGACACACGCTTCCTGTATGGCGGGATGCTCGAACAGCATGGCCTCGACCTCGGCCGGCCAGACTTTGTAGCCGGAGGCATTGATCATGCGCTTCAGCCGGTCGACGATGAAGAAATATCCGTCCCGATCTACGTAGCCGAGGTCTCCGGTGCGCAAGTATCGCTTTCCTTCGATCAGAACGAATGCCTCTTGCGTGGCTTCCGGCGACTTCCAATATCCGTCGAATACTTGAGGTCCGCTTACAAGAATCTCGCCGGTTTCTCCTTCACCGAGAGGCTCGAGCGTCTCGGGATCGACGACGAGTGACGCCGTGTTGAACACCGGCACCCCCATGCACTGTTGCTTGCTGTGCTGCGGCGGATTGATGTGGGTCGCCGCCATCGTCTCGGTAAGGCCGTACCCTTCCACGTACGGGACGCCCCAACGCGCCTCTATCTGCTGCGCGACAGCCTGCGGCATCGCGGCACCGCCGCCGCTCAGGTACGCAATGGAACTCAGGTCGAAGGTGTCGACGTCCGCCAGGTTCAGCAGGTCGATGAGCATCGTGGGAACGGTGACCCATGTGCTTACGCGGTGGCGTTCGATCACGTGCGCGGCACATTTCGCGTCCCAGCGGGTCAAGATCGCCATCGTGGCGCCGATGAATATCGGCATGGTCATGCAGTTCTGCATGCCGGTGACGTGAAACAACGGCACGGAGCACAGCATCACGCTCTCGTTCGCGAGGTTCGGCCATTCAGCGCACGAGACCGTTGAATGCATCACGCTACGATGTGTATGGATGCACCCTTTGGGGCGACCGGTCGTGCCGGACGTGTACGGAATAACCGCCAGATCTTCGGGCCTGGATTCGTGGTCGCGCGGAACGCACGCACGAGCAAGCGCGTCGTTCCAGCCGATGACGACAGCATGGCCGTCGGCAGATTCTGCATGAGGCTGCGCTCCGGCCGATGTCAGGACGTCGGGCAGCGGCAGATCGGTCCGGTCGCGAAGATAGTCGGCATAGCGTGCAGGGATCACATAGTCCACGTGACGGCCCGACAGCGACCGTATGTGCTCCATGAGTTCTTCGCCGACGAAGGCGACTCTAGCCCCGCTATCTTCGAGTATGTGCTGCAGCTCCGAAGTCCGGTTCATCGGATTGACGGGCACGACTACCGCATCCGCGCGCAGCACCGCATGGAAGGCGATGACGAACTGCGGACTGTTCTGCATGTACAGGACGACGCGCTCACCCCGGGCGATGCCGCAGTGCTGCTGCAGAAATCCCGCCAGCGCATCGACTTCGTGTCGCAACTGCCGGTAGCTTACGGTACTGCCGTAGTAAAGGATTGCGGCCTTTTCCGGATGGCGGTTCGCGGAGACTTCGAGATTCGTGTACAGCGATGTCTGCGGCGCGGATAGTTGCCGCGGCACGTCGACCCGCTGACGCGTTGATGTTGCCGTCATGTCTACTCCGAGCATGAAACGAAATGCAGTGATAGGGGGTAGCGCCTTGAAACTGATTGCTTGCGTCGCGGGTAAATCGCCCGTGACGCAAGCAGGATCTGCCCACGTCGGCTATGCGTGAGCAGGTTGTCGCATCCGAACCTGGCGCTAGGCACCTGGCGGATGCGTCTCGCTACTTCTGAAGGAACTGACGGCTCCACTGGCCGGCTTCTTCGAGCGTCTCGGCGGTTTCCGGCAGGAACGGGAAGAGCGTGAAGACGTGAACCGAATCGGCCACCATCTTCAGCTTCACGTTCGCGCCGACTGCCTTTGCCCGCTCAGCAAAACGAGTCGTGTCGCTTTCCAGTACCTCTCCCTCCACGGCCGAAAGGAATACCGGCGGAAGGTCCGCGAGGTCCGCGAACAGCGGCGAGACCATCGGATCGGTCGGTTCGTGGCCCTGGAAGTAGGACGCGACGAGATTGGAAAGCGTCTCGCGATTCGCGGCCGGGTCGTCTCCCGAATTCGCCATGACGGAGGGGCCGCCAAGCGTGAGGTCCGTGAGCGGGCAGATTGCAATGACGCCGGCCGGCAACGGCAGGCCCGCGCGACGTAACGCAGCCGCCAGCGCGAGGGCCAGGCCGCCCCCGGACGATTCGCCGCTCAGCAACACCGTCGATGGATCGACACCCGAAGCGAGCAAGCCGCGATAGGCGCTGAATGCGTCATCGAATGCCGCCGGATACGGATGCTCGGGCGCGAGGCGATAGTCGACCGTGTAGCACGGACCGTTCAGGGCGCGCGCGAGACGGCTCGCGTATTCAACCGAGCTCTTCGCCGAGCCCAGCACGTAGCCGCCGCCGTGGAAGTGCAACACCGTCGCCTTGTGCCCTGCTCCCGCTGCAACCACGCGCAACGCGCTCACCCCGAGAAGATCGACATCCGTCACTTCTGTGCTTGCGGGCGCCGGGAACTGCTCCAGAAGGAACCGTTCGTAGGCCGCACGCTGCCCCCGGTCGCCACGCGCAATGTCATCCGGCTTGAACACGCCTTTCCAGAGATCGAAAGCGCGCTGGCTCTCGGGGCGCGCCATCCGCTTTCCTTCGCGTGCCGCGCTCAAACCCACGACCTCGCCGGGCGGCAGCTTGACGGCCTCAAGGATGTTGTGCCCCCAGGCGAACGACCACGAAGCCTCGGCCAGCGGATCGATCCGCGAGAGTCCCTTCAGGCGTCCGTTACGCTGACGTACACGCGCCGCGTCGGGCTCGTGTGCCCAATCGACGACAAAGCGCGCGCCCGCCTGAATCCGCGTAGTACGCGGCTGGCGGCGCCGTTCGTATTCCAGCAGTGCATCCTGAACGCCGGGGCGGCCATGGTTCTTGAGACAGGTGGCGAGAGCCCATGCGTCTTCGATCGCCTGGCAGGCGCCTTGCGCCAGGTAGGGCACCATCGCATGCGCGGCGTCGCCGAGCAGGGCGATCCGTCCGGTACTCCAGTGTTCGATCGGATCCCGGTGGTACATCCCGGTAATGAACGTCGAGTCCACGGCTTCCAGCATCTTCTGGACGGTCGGCTCGGAACCCTCGAACGAGCGCCGCAGTTGCGCGACGTCCCCCGACTGCGTCCACGATTCGCGGCTCACTTCGGTTGCCGGCACCGACGCAAGAATGCTGTAGAGGTCCTTGCGAACCCAGTACGAGACAATATTCCTGCCCACGCCGAACCAGTTGTTCCCCGCCACCGGCAACTTCAGGCCGGTAAGCCGCTCGGCAGGGATGAGCGAGCGCCACATCAGTATGTTGGCGAACTGCTTCTCCTCGGGTCCCCGGAGCGCCGTCCGAACGGCAGAGTGAATGCCATCCGCGCCGATCACGGCATCGCCACGGATCACTTCGCCATTTTGCAGCGTGACGTAGGCGCCCTCGTTGTCCTGAGAAACCGACGCGCATTGCGCCCCTAGCCGGATCACACCAGGCGGCACGGCCTTCGCGAGCAAGTCGATCAGGTCGGCGCGGTGGACGTTATAGAGCAGCGCGCCGTAACGTGTCTCCGCCTCCTTGCCCAGTGGAGCCACGTACAGGAGACGCCCGGTCGACAGATCGAGGTAGTCAAAGCGCTCCGGCACGGTCGCAACGCTCGCCAGCGCCGGCTCAAGCCCCAATTCCCGCAGCACGATCGTGCCGTTCGCAGCGATCTGAACGCCCGCCCCGACCTCGGTCAATTGTGGGGCGCGCTCCAGTACAATCGGCTCGATACCGTGGCGCAGCAGCGCCAGAGCGGTCGTGAGCCCACCAATGCCTCCGCCAACAACGATGACTTTCATGCAAAGTTTCTCCAACTGGGTTAGTTATGCCAGTGTAGTTAATTAACTCGACACGGTAAAGTAATGACGACGTCAGGGAAAACCCTTCGCTCGGATGGAGCGGAGACACGAATTCGCTTAAAAGAAGAAGCCCAACGCCTGTTCGCGCTGCGCGGATTGGACGGGGTGTCCGTGCAGGACATCATCTCCGCCGCAGGGCAGCGCAACAGCGCCTCGCTGCGCTACTACTTCGGGAACAAACTGGAACTGGCACGTGAGCTGGTCGTCGACGGTGCGCGTCTGATAGACGAAGACCGTCAGGCGCGGCTCGACAGACTGGAGGCGGAGGAAGGGATAAACGTGCGAGCGGTAATAGGCGCGCTGCTCTTTCCGATGCTTGAGCTGGCGGATCGTACGGGTCAGGCGACGTACATCCGCATGATCGCCAACTTGCAGTTGAACAACCGCGCGTTCTTACGGGAGGCGCTGGAAAACAAGTGGAATCTGGGTTATCAGCGTTGCAACGCCCTGCTCCGGGACCTGCTTTCCGATATTCCGCCGGCAATCGTCGATCACAGACTGTCGCTCGTCGGCATCTACGGCAATGCCGCACTGGCAGCGTGGGAAGCGAGTCGGGACAATGGCGAGTCTGGAGGGATATGGTCGCCGCAATACGCTGTGTCCAGCTTGATGGACACCTTTGACAGCATACTCACCGCAGAGCCGTCGGAGGAAACGCGGTCCCTGCTGGGGGCGATCTGACGGCGAGCGCCCTCAACTCGACCTCGTCATGCTTTGGCCCAATCGGACTCGCACCGATCAGATACAGATCCTGCGTCGCGATAGGGTCGATGACCTGACGCTTGCCGACGTCCCGTTCTACCGGAACGTCGGCGGCGCCATCCGGAGCCACACGCGACGGTCGCGTCACGGATTGCCCGCCTTACACCGACGCCGTCAGGTAGGGATTATCCTTACCCGGCTCATAGTGCTGCGCCTTGATTTCCATTCGCGCAATGCTCTGCAAGTGAACCTCGTCCGGGCCATCCGCGAACCGCAACGCACGGCCCCACGTCCAGCTATCGGCCAATGGCGTGTCGGGGCTCAGCCCCATCGCGCCAAACACCTGCATCGCCCGCTCGCAAACGGCGGTATGAACACTCGGTACGAGCGCCTTGATCATCGAGATCTCCTTGCGTGCCTCCTTCGCGCCCACGTTGTCGATCATCCACGCGGCTTTGAGAACAAACAGCCGCGCTTGATCGATTTCGATTCTGGACTTCGCGATCCATTCCGCAACAGACCCCTGCTCATGCAGCCTCTTTCCGAATGCAGTGCGTGCCTGGGCCCGCTCCACCATCAACTCGAGCGCCAGTTCCGCGGCGCCGATCGAACGCATGCAGTGGTGAATCCGTCCTGGCCCAAGGCGCGCCTGGGCGAGCGCAAATCCGCTGCCCTCTTCACCGAGGAGATTCGACCGGGGTACGCGCACGCCTTTGAACTCGATCTCGCAGTGCCCTTCCGGCGCCAGGTGATTGACCACCGTGATATTGCGGATCACCTTGACGCCGGGTGTATCGCGGGGCACGAGAATCATGCTCTGCTGACGGCGGCTCGGTGCGTCCGGATCCGTTTTGCCCATCACGATGAAGAGCGTGCAATTCGGGTGTGCTGCGTTCGTGATGAACCACTTCCTGCCGTCGATGACATAGTCATCCCCGTCACGACGAATCGAGGTGGTGATGTTGGTCGCGTCCGAGGAAGCTACAGCCGGCTCCGTCATCGCAAACGCCGAGCGGATCTCGCCGTTGAGAAGGGGCTTAAGCCACTGCTCGCGCTGAGCGGGCGTGGCAAACATATGAAGCAACTCCATATTGCCTGTGTCCGGTGCATTGCAGTTGAACACCTCCGAAGCCCACGACACCCGCCCCATGATTTCGGCCAGGGGTGCGTACTCAAGATTGGTCAGGCGGGTACCGGGTTCGTCATCGCGCAGATGCGGAAGGAACAGGTTCCAGAGACCCTCTTCACGCGCCTGCTCCTTCAAGCTCTCCATAAAGGAAACCGGATATTGACCCGCACTCACTTCCTCGTGCCATTGCCGGATGCGCGCAACGATGTGAGCGTCCATGAACGTACGCACCTGTGTGCGCAGCGCTTCGACTTTCGGGCTATATGCAAAATCCATTTTTTACTCTTCCAGAATCGTGATTAATGTCGTCGACGCATCGACCAACAGCGCGCTTCGACCCCTTGACTAGATCGTCAGTCCACCGTCGACGACGACACACTCTCCATTGGTATAGCTTGCCGCGTCGGACACCAGGTAAAGTACGGTACCCGCCATTTCACGAGGCTCCGCGTGACGCCGCAACGGGATCTGCGACACCCAGCTTTCGTACGTGGCCTGATCTTCGAACAGTGCCCCCGCAAATCGCGTTTTGGTCAATCCGGGCAGCAGCGCATTCACTCGAATCCCCAACGGCCCACACTCCTTCGCGAACGCCCGCGTCATGTTGACAACGGCGGCTTTAGTGATCGAGTAGATGCCCTGCCTGTCGCCAGGCTGCAATGCATTGACCGAAGCCGTGTTGACGATCGCGCCGCCGCCGTTCTCCCGCATCAACTTGCCAGCCTCCACAGACATGAAGAAGTAACCACGCAGGTTGACTTCCACCGTTTTTTCGAAGGACGACAGATCAGTATCAAGAATGTGGCCAAAATACGGATTTGTCGCCGCGTTGTTGACGAGGATGTCCAGACGGCCATGCCGTGCACGAATCTGCTGGAAGATCGCGAGAATGTCCTCGACACGCCCGACATGGCACGGTTGCGCTTCAGCGCTCCCGCCCGCGTCCTTGATCTCGCGTGCCACAGATTCGCAATCTTCCAGCTTGCGGCTCGACACAATCACGTGGGCTCCCTGCCCGGCGAGTAGTTTGGCGATCTCCTCACCGATACCGCGGCTCGCGCCCGTAACCAGAGCAATTTTTCCTTTCATGTCAAACAAATTAGTAGTCACAATCAGTCTCCCTATGTCTACATTCCGGTTTCCCGCCTGTCTTCAGATCAGCTCAATGCCCATCTTCGCAAGCACCCCAGCCATCTCCCCCACCTGGCGCGCTTTTTCATTCGATGCGTTACCGCTCAAGGCCCGCTTCTTCACGCCCTGTGCGATCGCTGCGAGCCGGAAGAAACTGAACGCCAGGTAAAAGTTCCAGTTCTCCATCGACGAAATTCCCCGGAGCTCGCAATACCGCTCGACAATCGACTCCTCGTCAGGCACCCCCAACGCCCCTCGATTCAGGCCCTCGAGTCCGGCGATATGACCGTCGGGCGGGAGCCGCAAACACATGCAGAAGTACGCGATGTCGGCCAGAGGATCGCCGAGCGTGGATAGCTCCCAGTCGAGAACAGCGCGAACTTGCGGTGCACCGCGCATGAAAATGAGGTTGTCGATACGGAAGTCTCCATGCACCAGCGAAGGCTTGCCTGCTTGCGCCGGACAATGTACAGGCAGCCACTCGATCAGCGACTCCATCGCCTCCAATATTTCGGTCTGCGCGGCGCGATATTGCTTGGTCCAGACGTCGATTTGACGCGCGAAATAGTTGCCCGGGCGGCCGTAGTCCGACAATCCGGCTTTGTCGACGTCCACGTCGTGGAGAGCCGCCATCGTGCCGAGCAGTGCGTCGTAGATGGCGCCGCGCTCCTCGACTGGTACTTCGGGCAGCGCCGGATTCCAGAAGATTCGCCCGTCTTCGTAGCTCATGACGTAAAACAGGCTACCGATGACGTCACGGTCCCCGCAAAGGTGATAGGCACGGGCAACAGGGACCGGTGTCCTGCCGAGCGCCGACAGCACGCGAAACTCACGATCAACGGCATGGGCGGCCTTGAGCAGTGTGCCGGGAGGTTGACGCCTCAGCACGTAGCGACCGCTTTGCACCTTCAAAAGAAACGTCGGATTGGATTGTCCGCCGGAGAATTTCTCGACGGACAACGGCCCTTGAAACCCAGGCACGTGCGCCGTCAGATAACGTGTGAGATTTTCGATGTCGAATTGAAGGCTGGGGTGATTCATGATGTAGCGGGGATCCCGATTGAGGTCAGCCGTAGGTGACAAATTCATGCCGCTCGGCATGTTCGAGATGAGGCACTGAATTGAAGCTGACTAGCGACATCGCACCGTCGTTAAAGACATATTGACAAACGCTGCTGTTTCGAACCTGCATGTTCAGTGCAATCGCGGTCGCGGCAGGCGCCTGCAGAACCTGTTGGGCAGTTACCGCGATCGGACCGCCCGAACTCACCACCAGAACTCGCCTGCCGCCAGCCCGCTGGATGTCGATGCGGGCACGCTGGACACGCGTCTGGAATTGACGCCATGTCTCCGGAACACGGCCGGCCAAGCGGTCATCGGCCCAAAGCTGCAGCACGTGTCGGAGCCCTTTGTAAAAGTCCTTCTTTGAACTTGTGGCCGACGGACCTGCAGACAAACCTGGCGGCAAGCCCGCTTCGCCGAGGGCTGCGAACAATGCCTGGAAATCGTATTCGTTCAAACCCGCGTCTTGCGCGATCTCGACTTGCGGGCCACCCATTGCGGCGAGAATGGCATCGGCAGTCTGCCGATGCCGCTGCATCGTGCCGATGACAACGCGATCGAACCGCAAGTTCGCCTGTGCGAAGTACTCGCCGAGCCAGGTTGATTGGGTACGACCGGAAGGTGATAGCTCGTCATAGTTTTCGGCGCCGAAAGACGCCTGAGCATGCCGTACAAGATAGAGTTCTGCCATGCCATCCTCGTTTCAACATGGCTAGCAGAATACTCAGTGCCGAGTCATTCAGGAAATTGATTGTTGTGATAGCCGGCTATAAATTTTCGTGACACCGGGCGCGCGTGCCACCTTAGGCCCCCGCTACTGGTTCATTTCCCGCATGAGACGGCCAATCTGCTCACGCAGCCAACGATGAGCCGGATCCCCGGTCACGCTTCGATGCCAGTAGCCATGAGACTCGAGATCCGGAAGATCGAACGGCAGCGCCAGGATTCGCGCGTCATACCGCTGAAGGAGCACAAGGGGGGCCGTGAGGACAAGATCGGTTCGCATCGCAATCAACGGGGCGACCAGATAGTGTTGAACCCGCGTCTGAATCGATCGCCTGAGGCCCAGCTTGTTCAGTTCTGCATCGACGAGACCCGATCCCTGGGGGCGACTGGAAACGTGGATATGACCGAACCCGAGGTAGTCATCGATCGTCAGCTTCTTCTTCGAATACGGATGGTCGTGACGCAGCATGCATCCATACCGGTCGCGGCCCAGCGGCTCCTGCTCGAGGTATGGGTCGTCAATCAGCGGCGCGTCGATCGCAAGATTAACCGCACCGCTGGCTAGCGCTTCCGGAACCTCTCTACGCGTCGTGAAGTAGCTTTCGATGCGGATGCCAGGCGCCAGTCGCTGCAGCACCTCCTCCAGTGCGGGCAAAAGGAGCGCCTCCGTGAGGTCGGTCATGCTGAGCCGGAACGTTCGCTCAGACAAGGCGGGGTCGAAGCGTCCTCCGATGTGAGTACTCGAGTCAAGCAGCTGCAGCGCCTCACGAACCTGGCCGATGATGTTTTCCGAAACGGGCGTCGGCATCATGCCGGCCGACGTACTGACAAAAAGCTGATCGTCGAATGCCTTGCGCATCCGCGCCAACGCATTGCTGACAGCAGGCTGGGTGATGAACAGGATCTCCGCTGCGCGCGTCAGGTTTCGCGTTCTGTAGACGGCTTCGAAGACCACGAAGAGATTCAGATCAACCTTGGACAGACGCATTCTCAAATTCCCCGACGCCACTTGAACTGCATTTCCTACTCCTCATGTTCACGCGCATGCATCAGCGCCGCAAAGATTGCTAAAGCCGCGGCGAATGATGAGCCGCGAGAATCTCCGGCCCAACCGAAGTGATATCCGTGCATCCGCACAATGCCATTGTCGTATCGAGTTCTGCCGCGATGATTTCCAGGCTTCGTCGCACGCCCATCCTCCCGGCTGCCGCCAATCCATAGAGAAAGGTCCGACCGATCATCGTGTCGCGCGCCCCCAGTGCCACAGCCTTCAGTACATCCTGGCCCGTCGTGATTCCGCCGTCGAGCCACACCTCGATACGCTTCCCACCGCATCCACGATAGCCAGCAATGCCTGTATCGTTGAAAGCGCGCCGTCCAGCTGACGTCCGCCGTGATTCGAAACGACAATGACGTCCGCGCCGACGTCGACCGACGTCGTAAGAGAGCCGCCAGGGGGCGTCAATCAGGAGTACCACGATCCCACGGCGACAACTCTCGAATGACATCGATAAACGCGCGCAAGCCCGCCGGTACGTGCCTATGCCCGGGGTAATACAGGTACAGCCCCGGTGCTCTTCCGGACCAGTCATCTAACACTGATACGAGTCGGCCCGCGGCGACGTCATCGGCCACCGCCCACTCACTCATCCAGGCAAGGCCAACAGCGTGCAGCACGGCGTCGTGCATTAAATGCGGGTTATCGAGAGTCAGCGCGCCGGCGACCTCGATATTTATCCGTTCGTCGTTCCGTTCAAATTCCCACTTGTAGGGAGCGCCGCCCGGTAGCCGCGCCCGGATGCATTCGTGCGCGCGCAAGTCGTCGGGCACCACCGGCATGGGCCGCTGGAAAAAATATTCCGGAGATCCCACCACGATGAACCTCACCGGCGGACTGCATGGCACAGCAATCATATCCTGTGGAACGTGGCCGAGTTGGCGGATGCCGGCGTCAAAACCTTCCGCGACGATGTCCACCATCCGGGCGTCAGTAACGATATCGAGCTTCATGTCGGTAAATCGCCGCAAAAACTCGTAGCCGACGGAACTCATCAGCCGCATCGCAGCGCCCTCCGACGCGTTGATGCGCAAGGTGCCAGTAGGGGTAACGCGATGCGCGTTGACTTCATCCATCGCCGCTGAAATTTCGCGCAGCGCGGGATTAACACGCGAGAGAAACTGCTCCCCGGCCTCGGTCAGCGATACGCTGCGCGTCGTACGATGAAAGAGCCGGACACCCATGCGCTGTTCGAGTGCCGCGACAGCATGGCTCAGAGCCGACGGCGACATACCGAGCTCCCTCGCCGCGCCGCGAAAATTGCGATGTACCGCGACCGCAGCAACAGCCATCAGTTCAGACAGCGCTGTCTTCTTCATTGTGCGGTTTCCTGCATCAACCCATACGATGTTGTGCACATTGTCGCATCAATCCTCCACTGTTATCTTGTCTGCACATCATCCAGGTTAAGGAAAGCACCATGAGCAGGACTATTTTGATCACCGGCGCGTCGTCGGGAATCGGCCGGGCGAGCACCGCGCTCTTCGAGCAACACGGCTGGAACGTCATAGCGACGATGTGTCATCCCGACGAGTCGCTTGCCAGCGGCAAGGTGCTAGTCGAAAAGCTTGACGTGCAAGACACGGATACTATCCAGCGCGCAGTCGATGCCGGCATCCATCGCTTTGGCTCGATCGATGTGCTGCTCAACAACGCCGGCTATGGCCAGTACGGGCTGTTCGAAGCACTGTCGCGCGAGCAGATCCAGACGCAATTCGACGTGAACGTATTCGGCGTAATGGACGTAACGCGCGCCGTACTGCCGCATTTCCGAACGCGCAAATCGGGCATGGTAATCAATGTGGGATCTGGCGCCGGCATTTTCACGCTACCGATGATCTCGTTGTATTGCGCGAGTAAATTCGCGCTCGAAGGGTTTACCGAGGCTTTGTCATATGAACTGGCATCGCAGGGAATCGGTGTGAAACTCGTCGACCCCCATGGCGGCGTGACGAACACTCGTTTCAACGAGCGCTCGGCCCAAAGTGCAGCAGCAAGCGCCACCCTGAAGGATTACGACGCTTTCATTGCGCGTACCAACGAAGCGTTCGCGAATCTGTCAGCAGCACGTACCCTTAGCGCGGAAGAAGTCGCGCAGGTTATCTATGGCGCGGCGACCGATGGTAGCGATCGCCTTCGCTACCTCGTGGGCGACGACGCCAGGGGATTCATCAAGGCGCGCCGCAGCCTGGAAGACCAGGCGTATATCGACTTCATGCGGACACGCTTCCCCTCCCTGTAGGGCGTAAAGCATATTGACTATCCGCCGCACGCTCCCGCGCGGAGTCGATCAGGTGCCGGACTTCGGCTCTTGCCACATGGTTGACTGCTCGCGGATAGCTGGATCGACATCCTCAGCCAGTATGGCGACGTGTGTCGCGCGGAATTCGAGTCGCTTCGCGCACAACAGTTCTGAACGCTGTCCGCGCGCCGTTCAACGCGGCTTTAGTTCGACGGGCGGATCGGCGCGATAGCCGCCGCCGAGCGCCTTCGTCAATGCAATCTCCTGGCTGAGCATCTGAGCGTTGAGCGTGAGCAGCGCAACCTGTTCGGCGACCACCGGCTGGCGCGCTTCGAGCGCCGCGAGCCGGTTCGTCAGTCCGCGTTGATAATGTGCTTCGACGCTGTCCCTCGCGAACGCAACCGATTCGATCCGTTGCTTCTGCAATTCGGTCTCCGCATCGAGGGCCTGTAGACGGCTACCCGTCTGCGCGACATCGCGTACCGCGTTGAGGACGGCCTGGTTGTATTGCTCGATCAACAGGTTGCTCCCCTCGCGCGCGCCGCTCAGGTTCGCGTTGAGCCTGCCGCCGTCGAAGATCGGCAGAGTCAGACCCGGAATCAGGTTGATCTGCTGGCTTGCATGCGTGAAGAGGTCCGCGAGGTGCAATGCGTTGAAGCCGAAGAACGCCTTGATGTCGAAGCTTGGATAGAACGCCGCTTTCGCCGCGTCGATCCGGTCGAACGCCGCCTCTACATACCATCGCATCGCCTGCAGATCGGGACGCCGTGCGAGCAGTTCGTATGAAAGCGTCGCTGGCAAGGCCGCCTGCGAGCGCGGCAGCGCGACGGGCTCGATGGCGGGCAGGTCATCGGGGCCCGCACCGATCAGCGCCCGCATCGATTCGCGAAACTGCTTTATCTGCCCTTGCGCCGACACGATCTGCCGTTCGATGCCCAGTTGTTGCGCCCGTGCTTCTTCGAGCAGGGTGCGGGCTTCGAGGCCGCGCGCCGCACGCGCTTCGTGTGCTTGCACCGCGAACATCGCTATCTCATGCGATTCGTTCAGCAGATCGATGAGCTGATAAGTCGTTTGAATGCCGTAGTAAAGCTGCGCGACATCCGCAGAGATTTCGAGTTCGACAGCGGACGTCTCGGCGAGCCGCGCATTGCTCACGCCGAGCGACGCGGCGATCTGCGCGCGCTGCTTGCCCCAGATGTCGACGTCCAGACTTGCGCCCAGCCCGACGATGCCCTCGGTGTACCACGGGCCCGTCAGCCCCAAAGCCGGTTCGTTTTTCGCGAACGGGCCGAGAAAGCCGTTCGCGGAAACATGCTCGCGATCCAGCGACGCCAGCGCGACCACCTGAAGATTCGATCCCGCTCTGACAAGCTCGACATCGGACTTCGCCTGCGCGACGCGGGTGCGCGCAATCACCATCGTCGGCGCATCGGCGAGCGCCTGATCGATCAGCGCGTCGAGCTGCGCATCGCGATAGCGCGTCCACCAGCGCGCGGCGGGCCAACCGTCGCGCGCGAGATGGATGTCGTCCGCGAGATTGATCTGCCCGGGCGCGATCTCGGTATAGGGCGTGCCGTTATGATGGATCAGCGCGCAACCCGGCAGCACGGACGACATCCACGCGACGCATAAAAAGCGTCGACGCCATCGCCAATCGCGTACACCCGATCGCGCATTCATGATGCCTCCCGCCGGGCCGCCCCAAGGGAGGCACCCGCCCCCTCGGGGGGCAGCGAACAATAGTGAGCGTGGGGGTCGTTCATGTTCGTATGGCCTGTGATGACGGCGCCGGGACGAGTGCCTCGACGCGCCAGTCCGGCAACCCCGCGACCTGCCGCGACAGTTCGTCTGCTGCGGCGATGAGCGATCCGTCGGCCGGTTGGGCCGGTTCGACAGCTTGTGCAGCGATCCCGATGCGTCGCGGCGCGCGGGCGTCGGGCGGACTGGCCGCAAGTTCATCCGCGTACCGGTCAAGTTCGACGGACGCCTGTTCCTGTGTCGACCGCACTGCATCGACCGCTGGTAGGCTCGACGATCCCGCTTGTGCCGCCAGCGTGTTGCGCAGCGCATCGCCAGCGAGCATGATCTCGCGTCCCTGCGCGAGGACGGTTTGCGCGCGCAGTGTCAGCTGCGCCTGCTCCACTTCCTGCCAGTCGGGCTCGAGCGCGACGCGCGACAGCGTCGCTTCGCACTCGGCCAACACGGCCCACGCCTGCAACTGCCGCTGCGCATAGGGCAACTCGTCCCGTTGCTCGACGCCCGCCGGTGGAGCACGCAACTGTGCGGCAATGGCGCGCAGCATCGTGGCGAGTTTCTGCCGCAGCACGTCGCCCTCGCCTTCGCGCCAGAACGACATCTGCACGAAGGTCGCCACGCCGACGCCCAGCAGAATGCCCACCATCCGGTCGCGGATTTCAGTCAGATTCGTGGTTGGGCCGAACTGGTCGAGCAACGCGAGCGAGAAGGTGAACATCAGCTGGAGGCCGGCATAGCCGATCCGCTCCGAACCCGCCGCTATCCACGCCCCGAACGCGACGACAGGCAATGCCATCAGCAGCAAGCCGACGATGCCGTCGAGATGCGGAACGACGAACACGACCATGAACAGCGCCAGCGCGCTGCCGACGGCGGCCCCGGCCAGCCGCAGCAATGCACGTTGCATCGAGGCGCCGAGGCTCGGCAGCGCGACGATCAGGCAGGTCAGCATGATCGTGTGGACGCCCTGCCAGTCCACCGCGTTGTAGAACACATAGCAGAGCAGAACGGCAAGCAGCGTCTTCAGCGAAAAGCGCGTGTACGCAGGATTGGTCCACGCGTCCGGCGCAACCATTGGCTCGCTCGCGGGCGGCTTGCCGGACGCGGCGACACCGCTTGCGACAAGATCGGCGTAGGCATGCAGCGCGCGCTGCAATTCGGCGGCCATAGGCATCGTATCGGCGACAGCGCGGTCTTCAGGCGTCGCGGTGCCGACGTAGCGATAGGGCTCGCCCGACATCACCGATTCGTCGAGCGCCCGGACGTTCGCGCGCAGCTCGCGCAACATCGCAAGTCGCGCCGCCGATGCCTCAGGCCACGTATCGGGCAACTCGCCCGCGCCGCGATAAAGACGCGACACTGTCGCGATGCATGCAAGCTGCAAAGCCTGATGCTCGCGATAGTGGGCATCGCGCATCGTCGTGAACCGTAGCAGCTTCTGCAGCGAGAGCGCGCCTTGCTGGACGGCCGCCAGCGTGATTGGCGCGGCGCTCGTCGTGCCGTCGATCCGTTGCGTCAGGCGCGTTTCCAGCGTCGCGAGTTGCCGATGGATTTCCGCCTTGAGTTGCAATTGCGGTTCGGCAGGCAACAGCAACGTGTTAACCACGAGCGTCAGTGCGATCGGATAGTTGACGGCGACCCAGACCCACAACACGGCTCGGATCAGAATATCGGCCTGATCGGTCCGGTCGACGAAGCTCTGCACGTAGATCACGACGATCGCGACGACGAAGAACACGACGCCGATCTTGAGAACGCGAAGCAGATACACGCTGCCGAAGAACAGCAGACTCGCGATCACGATGCGCAGCAACGGGTAGTCGAATGTGAACTTCAGCAGCAGGATCGATAGACCGATTGCAAGCGTCGATCCGACGATAAACATCACGCCGACCAGCCGCGTGACCACCACGTTCGACTGCGTGACGTAAAACACCACCAGCAGCGACAGCGCGAGCTCAGGCACTTCGAGCGCCATCGACGCGACGATCACGATGGCGCTCGTCAGCATGCCACGCAACATCACGTTGACGCGACCGGGGAAAGGCGCAAGCTCGCGCTTCAGGAAATCGCCTGCATCGCGCAGCGTGACGGGCAGATAGTCGGCGGCGGCCATGGGCGCTCCTCAATGACGCACGCCGTCGTTGTCGCGCCCGGGTTCCAGCACGGCCACCGCTGACGTACCGACGCGAAACAGCTCCGGGTTCGGATTGTCGACCCGGATCTTCACCGGGAAGCGTTGCGATACATGGACCCAGTTAAGCGTACGTTGAATGCGCGGCAACCCGCCGGGCAATGCAAGGCCGGCTTCATCGGGCGCGACGCCATAGCTGATCGAATCGACGCTGCCCCGGAAGCGCTGGCCCGTATCGCTCATCAGGTAGACCGTGGCGGGCGTGCCCGTCCTGATGCCCTTGATTTCCGTCTCGCGAAAGTTCGCGACCACGTACCAGTGGCGCGTGTCGATCAAGGTGAAGACAGGCTTGAGTACCGACGCGAACTGGCCCGTCGATGTTTTCAACGACACGATGCGTCCGTCGAACGGTGCTCGCACCGTCGCATACTCGAGGTTCAGTTCGGCAATCGCGATCTCCGCCATAACGACGGCACGTTGCGCAACCAGCGCATCGACGCCGCTCACCGCCGCTGCCGCCTGCTGCGCCTGCAGTTGCGAGGCGCTGAGTTCGGCCTGGGTCGCGCGTTGCGCGGTGCGCGCACGGTCGACATCCTCCGCCGACACATAGCCGTGTGACAAAAGTGGCTCCATGCGGTGCAGCGTATCGGACGCCTGGCTGGCGGCGGCTCGCGCGCGCTCGACAGCCGCGCGCACTGACTCCGCGTTGTACTGCTGCGCGTTGACCGTGCGCTGGGTCAACTCGATCTGACGGTCGAGCGCGACGAGCGACGCCTTGCCGCGCGTCAGCGCATCCTGATACGGGCGCGGATCGATGCGGAACAGCAGATCGCCCTGCTTCACCGCCTGATTGTCGTGCACGGCCAGTTCGACGATGCGCCCGTTGACCTCGGGCACGACGTCGATCGTATCCGCGTAGACGTAGGCGTCGTCGGTGCGAGGCGCACGGTCCAGCAGCCGGATGACGAAAAGCAGCAGCAACAGCGTCGCCACGACCAGGATGATGGCCGGCCATTTGCTCTTCGATGTTTTTCTGGCAGTCGTCGCCATTGCATTCACCTGAGGCGCTTCAGTGTTGAAATAGCATCAACCAGACAGCGAGTGCGAGGAAAGCGACAAGCGTGGGATACACCACGGCAGAAGGTTCCATCAGATGGCCGGCCTGCAAACGCTTGACAATCAGATAGATGACGACCGTGAGTACGACGCCCGCGACGATGCAGAACAGCCAGTCGGGAAAGTACGCGCCGAGCACGCCAATGGATGGCGAACTTGCGCACCCTGACACGAGAACCGCGGCAATTGCGGCCATCCCGATTGCACGCCTTGGACAGCTGCCTCTGGCGAGCGGAATAGGTCGTTTCAAAGTCGTCCCTGTGGTTGGAATCAATGTCACACGAGAAGCTCCAACAAAGCATCGCCATCCCAGGTTTTCTGAACAAACCGATAGCGTCTTTTTCACGTAGTAGCCCGCGCTCCGCTCGCCGAAAGAGTGTAGACGTAGCAATTCGTCACGATAGCGCCGAACGAGGCATTCCGCATTACATGAATATGCAATGTCGCCGCAAGAAACAACGATGCAAAATCTGGCGCTGAGCTCGTCGCCGCTCGGCGCATGCCTCGACAGATTCCCGGGCTTTCGGCCCGGCACTGCACGCCCGCTGGCGTCACCTTGCCGCTATCATCGATCATTCGAGTTATAGCGATATCCGGGCACACCACTAGCCCGTTTCAACCCAGAATCTGATACCGACCGTTCAAGCGATACTATCCAGAAGGTCCAGCAACGCATCTCCGTCGACGGGCTTTCTGAAGAAACCTAATGCGCCTCTCTGCAGATAGTAGTCTTCCGTATGCTCGCCCGGTTTGCCTGTGATAATGATGACCGGCGTGGCTGCGTCCGAATGAACCGTTCTATCGAGCACTTGAATGCCGTCAATGGGCCGCATTCCCAGGTCGGTAATAACGCATACCAGACCCGAGTAGCCGTCGGAGAAAAAATCCAGTGCAGATTCGTAGGCCCGCGTTCCGTACCCGCCAGAGGCCAGCAGGTTCGCCAGAGACGTCAGAACGCGCCGGTCATCATCAATCACGGCAACGGTTCGAACCCGAGGCGTGGGCATTTTTTTCTCCGGGTCATCGAGTCCAACAAAGCATTGGCGTTGGCGTCAGGCGTCGAACGTGGTCGTCGACGACGTTTCGAGCTGCAGTTTGCTCGCCTGCCTGACCAGCGTGGCAAACGAATCCGCTTGCATTTTTCTCATGATGTGACCGCGATGTACCTGCACGGTGTATTCGGTGATGCCAAGTACTGCCGCCGCCTGCTTGTTGAGCAGGCCGCTTGCGAGTAACGGCAAAAGCTCCTGCTCACGAGGCGTCAGCGATCGGTAGAGAGCCTGGAGCGCCGCTGTACTTTCCGCCTCCTTGCGAAGAACGTGCGCCCTGGCGAGTGCCGCATCGACCGCGCGCATCAACGCATCTTCATCGAGGGGCTTTGTGAGGAAGTCAACAGCCCCGCCCTTCATGGCCAGGACCGTGGACGGCACATCTCCCCTTCCGGTAATGAAAATGACGGGAATCTGTGAGTCCCTGCTAACAAGCTTCTGGACTTCCAGGCCATTCATGCCTGGCATTCTCAAATCCAGGATCAGACATGCGACGACATTCTGACGCGGTGTGTCCAGAAACTCTCTGCCGGAGTTGAATGCGTGGACGTCTCTTCCGTTTGCGCGCAGCAGCGCAGAGAGTGCTTCTCGCACTCGTCTGTCGTCGTCGACCACATACACCAGTTCGCTTGCGGATTCCATGGACTCCCTCTGTTGCCAAGTGAAAGCCTCTGCTGACGTCGGCACAGGCGGTCCACGATAATCTCGCTGAATGTCCCGCTCACGCGGTCATGCCGACGAAAAATTATAGCCGTCGGAATCGTCGCCCGGAAGCACGGGCAGCCGTGTTGTGCACTACATGATTATGTAATGGCACGACCAGATATGAAGTTGTAGGCTTATCGTTTAGCCTCATCGACTTGACCTGAAATCCCCTGATGCGGCCCGCTCGGACAGGCGTCACTGCTGTCGGCCCGACCATGCTACGCTCGACGCGCACGGCAAACAGGCAGTCAGTCTGGCGGCAGTTGGACCCTTGACAGTTCGACTATGTTCTTCAAAACTGCGTCTTCGAAAAGGCTTTGATCGCCCAGATGCAGGCAGCCACTCGCAATGGTATGACATATCGCCATTGCCCTCGTATTCGATTCGTGCCACAACGGTGTGCGCGACCAGACTTCGCAAGTACTACGCAAAATAACCAGCGACACGCCCCGCTCAATTTGCAAGCAAGGGGCCCTTGCGCTGGAAAAACCGCTTTTTGCGGGGACATGTAGAGTATCACTATCCAATGCGCCGACGAATTCCGAGGTTGACATGCTTACCGTGTTGATACCGCACCCGTCTCGGGTTGTCGTCCTCAGCGTCGCCATAGCCGGTTCGTCAGGGGTGGCAGGGTTACTCGAACCGATTACGGGCTGCCTCAGCCTCGTTCTGGTTGTCCTGTTCACGCACTGTTTCGGCCGCAGCTTCGGGCGTCTGGCCGCTGGGTTCGCCTCGCTTGGGATCGCCGGCGTGGCGTTGGCTTCCAATCACCCTCCTCTTGCCTCCGGCTCTATCGCCCATTCCGCCGTCGCAATCGCGGCGGCATGGCTTTGTGCCGGGCTGGTCTCCCCGCGCCCCCGGCAGCCAGGCTCGACTGCCAGATTGAAGGATGAGCCGTTTGACGAGCAAATCCGCCAACGAGACCAGACACTTCAAAGCATCGGCAGTCTCTTTCCCGGCCATGTGTGGACCGCGCTGCCCGATGGCTCCACCGAATACCTCAGTCCCAGCCTGTTCGAATACACAGGCATAAAAGAAGCACATCACTGCGACTCTTTCCGAGCCGCAATCCACCCGGACGACCTGCACGCAAACGACCGATATTGGGACGCACTCCGTGCCGGAAACGACCCGGGAGAGCTCGAGTTTCGACTCAGGCGGTCCGACGGCGAGTACCGGTGGTTCCTCTGCCGGGTCAAAGCCATAAGAAGCGACAGTGGACGGCTACTGCGATGGGTCGGTGTGAGCTGGGACATACACGACCGGAAGACTGCCGAATCTCTTCTTCGAACCGAAGAGGAAACCTATCGGCGCATTGTGGATAGTGTGCCGGCATGCGTATGTGTCGGTGGACCCAACGGCGAGCTTCTCTACGTGAATAGAGTCGGCGTCGCCGCGCTGGGAAGACCGATGGAAGAATTAGTCGGCGACCGATGGATGGCTTACATTCACCCCGATGACGTGCAGGCCGCACGGCAGCAATGGACAGCGCACATTGCCGCGCGTGAACCGGTCGATATTGCCGTCAGGATGCTGCAGCATGACGGCGTATACCGCTGGCAGCGCCTTCTCGCCGAGCCATCACGCTGCTCGAACGAGGACGTTGTCAACTGGTACCTCATCGGAATAGAAATCGAAGAGACCATCAAGGCTCAACAGGCGCTAACGGCAAGTGAGAGAGAAGCCAGAGAGCTCCTCGACCGATTACCGGGTCGCTTCACCACCCGGACAGAGCACGATTTCGACTTCGTCAGTCAGCAGATTCTTGAGGAAACAGGAACTACGCTTGAAGGCATACAGAATCTCGGCTTTCTGAGTTTCATTCATCCCGATGATCGCGACAGGGTAAAAGAAGGCAATCTTCGCTCCGTTCAGGAAAAGAGCGCGCACGATACGACCTACCGATGGGCAGATCACGACGGTAATTATCGATGGCGTCACTCGCGCTCCGTTCCTTATTTCAATGAAGACGGAAGCGTCTACAAGTGGTACTCCACGACCATCGACATTGATGATCTTTACAGGTCCAAAGAGCTCATCCGTGAACGGGAAGCGCAACTGAACTGGCTGACAGAGAATGTCCCTAGCCTGCTCTGGCGTACGGAGTCCCATGGCCGCCTGGAATATGTGAACAAGCGCACTGAAGACTACACTGGACTACCGCTCAATGATCTGATAGCGAACGGCTGGCTTCACCTGGTGCACCCGGATGACTCTGCGTCAACCACTGAAGCCTGGCGAGATTCCCTCGATAGCGGGAGACCTTACGACCGGGTCCATCGGCTCCGCGCGGCCGACAACACGTATCGCTGGTTTCAATGCAAAGGCACCCCCATGCGGGATGCCAACGGTGATATTGTGAATTGGTATGGCCTTGCAACGGATATCCACGAGCGTGAGTTAGCCCAGGAGGCCGTTCGCACGGAAGAGCTTAATTTGCGAAGGCTCGTAGACGCATTGCCCGCGATGATCTGGAGGGCCACACCGCAAGGAGAAATCGACAGATGGAATCGGCAAATGCTAACGTTCATGGGAAAGAGCGGGGAAGAAATTGACAAAGAAATGTTACTTAACCTCATCCCGGAAGCTGACCGTCCTCGTGTCCGCTCGCGCCGGAAGCAAGCTGTCGACGAAGGTGCGTCGTACCAGGACACGTATCAGGTGACTGGCGCCGATGGGAAACTGCACTGGTACCTCGTTCGCGGCGAACCGTTTCGCGACGAAAGCGGGCAGGTTCTACACTGGTACGGCGTATGTACGGACATCAGCGATCTCAAACAAACGGAAGCAGTGCTCGAACAGCGGGAGCACCAGCTACACGCGCTTATCGACACCATCCCGGCCATGCTCTGGTGCAATGACCCACAAGGCAGGCTCACTTACATCAATCGGAAAACCTCTGAATTCCTTGGCCTGGATGTTTCGCAGCTCGCGGGCGTCCGCTATCAGAAGACCTTTCATCCTGACGACCTGGACAGCCTGGTTCAAGCGTGGACACACTCGATCGAGACTGGCGAACCGCACTGCCACGTTGCCCGGATTCGCCGACAAGACGGCGTTTATCGATGGTACCAGCACACCGCTGAAGCAATGAGAGACGCCGACGGCAACATTGTTCAATGGTATGGACTCAGTCTTGATATTGACGAACGAACACGTGCAGAGGACCGCCTCAGACAGACTCAGGCTGAACTCGCGCGGGCAACCCGGATTGCCACGGTCGCAGAACTCTCTGCGTCCATCGCACACGAACTCAATCAGCCTCTCACGTCCGTTATCGCCAATGCGCAGGCTTGCAAACGGTGGCTCGCAGCGTCTCCGCCAAATTTGAGCGAAGCCAGGGTTTCCGTGGAAAGCGTCGTTCGAGATGCCCGTTCCGCTGACGAGACGATGCAAAGCATCCGCGCGCTGTTCAAGCAGCAAACATTCCAGAAGCGGGAACGGAATGTGAAAGACATGGTCCTCGAAGCCGTACGACTGCTACGGGAAGACGAAACAAGGCGTACCACCGACATCGAGTTCGACTTGCCTGATAGCCTGCCTCCAGTGTTCGTCGACCAGATACAGATTCAGCAGGTCCTTCTTAACCTTATCTCGAATGGGATAGATGCCACGGAAAACTCGGGACGCACACCTAAGATTCTCATTACCGCAAGCCCCCTTGACGACCGGTCCGTGCTGCTCGAGGTCATCGATAACGGTTCGGGCATCGCCGGTGGCGACAGCATATTCGACGCATTCGTCACGACCAAGAGCAAGGGAATGGGCATCGGGCTTGCGGTGTCCCGCTCGATTATCGAAGCTCATGAGGGTCGTCTTACCGCTGCCAATAACGAGAGCTACGGAGCAACCTTCCGCGTCGTCCTGCCAGTCTTGCCAGTCCAGATTTCCCAGCACGAGGTGAGCGCCAGATAATGCATCCGGGGCGACTTTTGCCGGTCGCCCGCCCGCCACCCGTCCCCTTCATTTCGCTATCGGCAGGGCTAGCCGGCAACGGCTAGTACTCGTCGGTGAGTCTGACCTTCAAGTCGGCATCCAGATGTGCAAGCGCCTTGATGCGAGACAACGGTCGATGCAACGAGTGCTCCGTGTCCAGCAAGTAGCGGCTACCCGGTCACCATCCGAACTTCGCTTCGATGCCCACATAATCCGCATTGCGCGCCCCTAGCGCGCGGATCGAGTCGCCGACTTCGAAGTGCACCGCTTCCAGCGCGAGCGCAACGTTCGAGCTGACGAGCCAGTCGGCGCGAACCTGCGCATACATCCCGGTCCAGCGTGTTCCCTTCCCCGCCGTGCCGGGCACCACAGCCATCCCCTGACCGTAGATCGCATCGGCTGCCGTCGCGCGCCACTGGAGACCGAGCGCCGTCAGTAACGTGACCTTCGGCGACACCTTGAACGTGACCGACGGCTTCACGTGAATCAGGTTGCTGTAGCCGGTGTATCCCGCCAGCGTGAAGTAGTAGCCGTTGGGAAACAGCGGATTGAACGTTTCGACACGTCCATCGCCGGGATGCCGGTCGCCCGATGCGCCATCCACCTGCAAGCCAACGCGCGGTGAGCCCGCCACCGATGCGAACGTATAGCCGCCCAGCAGCCCGAACGCCCACGCGCCAATCGTGCTCTTGCCGACGTGCCCCGTCTGCCACATCGTTTCCGCGTCCCAGTCGAACGGCGCGGCCTTGCCCGCGTAACGCACGTCGAATACATCGCGATGCTCGGCGCCCGACGCATCGAGAAAGCGCGCGTTGTCGCGGTTGTAGCGCGACCAGTACGCGGACAGATCGCCCGGCCCCGTGTTCGCGCGTTCGACGCGCACGCCGCTGAACGTAAGATGCCGGTTCGACACATCGTCGAAGGCCGTGACGTCGCGGTTCTGCACGGGTTGCGTCATATAGCCGATGAAGCGCCACTTGTCGATTTCATAGTCGGCCCACAGCGCGTCGAACGCCTGACGCACGTTCGGCCCGTCGCGCACCGAGACGAACCGCTGCAAGTCGAACGCCATCTCCTGGCGGCCGACGCGCGCCTTGAGCGTGCCGCCGCCCACCCCATAGACGAACGCGACGAACGCCTGCTCGATATCGAGGGGATTCTTGTCGACGGGCGAAACGGAATCCTTGCCGAAGGCCCGCGCATCCTCGAGTTGAAAGAACGCCTGCACATGCTGACCGATGCGCGCATCGGCATGCACTTCGACGCGCTGGATCACATAGCTGTCGGGTCGCGCGCCGCCGAGCCCGAAGAGCGGCGTGTTGTTCAGTTCGAAGCGCTCGCGCAGGTTCGCGCCGAGCGACAGATACGCCGACGGATCGCTGCCGAGGGGGATGTACTTGAGCGCATCGAACGGCTTGCGCGGCACGCACGGATTCGCCAGAACCGACCAGTCTTCCTGCCAGCGGTTGAACGACAGCGCCGACGGCCGCTTCGCGGTGCATTGAGGCGCAGCGGCCGCGCCCGCATCCGCCGTGTTATCGGCGGCGAACGCGTTCGCGCCCTCTGTCAATCCGCACACGGCGAGCGCGGCGCAGGCAGCCGCCTTCGATATCGCGAGTCTCATCGGTCGACGCACCGTCACTTCGTCAGCTCGTGAATCTCGGCGACATAGCCGCCGGGAAACTCGACCATCGCCGTGCGCCCTTCGACCGTGCGGTTCGCGGGCGACAACACCTTCACGCCGACGCCCTGCGCCTTCGCAAGCGTCGCGTCGAGATCGGCAACCTGATAACCCGTCATCTCGCGACCGAACGGATAAGGCAACTTGCCGTCCGTCACGAACACGAGCATGTTGCCGAAGCCGGACGTGATGCGCACGCGCCGGATCGTCTCGCCGGGCCGGCCGATTTCGCTGCCGTCCGCATGGCGGTTGTCGGACACGATCTTGCCGTGCGAGAAGCGCATAAAGCGCTTGATGAAGTTGTCTGCGGATTGTGCGGACACATAGACGCGATTGTCGGGCACCGTCTCGAGCGGACCATACGAAGGCGCCTTCGTATGCCAGTACAGCTGCATGTTCAGGCCGCCGGGCCACTGGATGATTGCATCCTTGCCGATCGGATCGTCGAACGTATCGACGATCACGTCCGCACCCGCGGCGCGTGCCGCGCGCACGGCCTTGTCCATGTCGGTGACGAGATAGCCTGTGCGCTCGCTGCCGAACGGATACGGTATCGGCGTCTGGAACGCGAACACCGACAACATGCCGACAGGCGTCCGCACGTATTGCGAAGCCGTCTTGCTCGACGTCGGCGTGACCGTGAAGACCGCGAGCTGCGAAGCCTTGCCGCCGAACGTCGCAACAAAGCTGTCGACGAACCCGTCGATGTCCTGGCTCGCGACATATACATGCGTCGTGTCGTACTGCGGACCGACCGACACGACGGGCATGCTCTTGCCCGCATTCTGATGATCGGCCTCGGCGAAAGCCGGCGAGCCGGCCAGCGCCACGCCGAGCGCCGCGATCGACACGACGGCGGCCCGCAACAATCGACACATCTTGACGGTACTCATGAAAACACTCCTTGCTGGTGATGGATGCCGCCTCGCGCGGCGCAATCAGATTCCCGTTTGCGGCGCGCCCGTCTTTCTCGACAGCACCGCGAGCATGCATAACGTGGCGAGCGGCAACAGCAGCGCCCAGAACGACGCGAGCAGATAGCCCGCCGCGCCCGCGCTCGCGCCTATCGCGAAACCGGCGACGGCCGGCAGCGTGCGCAACAACCGGCTGCGCGCCGCGTGCCTCGCCTCCTGGTCGCCGGATGAAAGCAGCAGATCGAATGCGTCGATTGCGGCCTGCGTGACGTTGCCCGTCATCACCGTGTTCGCGACGACCGAGCGCGCCGTCAGACGCCCATGCGCGTTCTGAACGCCCATCGCCGCTGCGCCGAGCATGCCGCAGGCGATGGTCATCGGCGCGTCGGCATTGGTGACGGGCGTAGCCAATACACCGGCAGCCATGAACGCGGCCAGCAACGCCGCCTGCAGCACATACAGCGCGAACGCTCGCACGCCATGGCCGCGACGAAGCAGGCTGTTGTCGAGCACGCGGGCGAACACGATTCCCGCGACAAACGCGGGAAACGCGAGCCACTTGATCAGCAGACCGTGCCCCGCGCCCGCGAACACCGAGCCGATCAGAATGAAGTTACCCGTCACGTGTGCAGTGAAGAGACCGAACAGCGCGACGAAGCCGAGCGTATCGACATAGCTCGCTATCAAAGCCAGCCACGTATCCTCGCCGGGCACGTGATCGAGCTGCGCCGCGAGCTGCACATCCGCGCCGACTAATCCTCGCTGCATGACGGCGTCGGCTTGCTGCTGGCGACGGGCGGCGCGTTCTGCGTTTGCGCATCAGGCGTACGTATCTGCGCCTGCACGAACGGAATCGCATGCTCGCCGATGACAATGCCGAGCAGCCCCGCGAGCGCGATCAGCGGCGGCGCGGGCGATTGCACGCGCACGAGGTAATACAACAGGCCGACCACGAGACCCGCACCCAATGAAATCAGATATGACATGGCTCACTCCTCATGCGCCGCTCAGGCTTGCCGTTGCCCGGACGCATGCGGCCGCAGCGCAATCCGGTAGCGTCCCGCGCCGCCAATCGCGATCGTTCCGAACATGATCAGCAGCATCCACGCGAATTGCCCCTGGCCCAGCGTCCATTCGCGATGCACGAGACCAAGCGCGATCGCGCTGACCAGCATGATCGGCAGCGCGGCAAACCGCGTCGCGATGCCCGCGATCATCAGTAGCGGACACACGACCTCCGCGAAGATCGCAAAGCCCAGCGTCAGCGTCTTGCCGAAATGCAGCGGGTCTTCGATCGCGTCGAGCTGGCTCACGTAGTGGATCGTCTTCGGGAGTCCATGCACGAGCAGCACGAGCACGCTCGCTGTGACGCGCAGGAACAGCAGCGCGACGTCGGTGGTGGAAAATCGGTTCATTGCCTGCTTGCGCCTAGAACGCGAAGCAGCTGCAACCGAGCGCGCCCCAGAACGTGTTCGCGTCGCTGGCGGGCACGTTGCTGCGCCATGCCCACGCATGCGCATGACGATGCACGCCACACAGGTTCACGCACGCGTCGTTGCACGACTGCTGCAGCGACGCCGTGGGACGATAGCGCGCATAGCCGCCGTACTCCGCGACGGGCGACCACGTCGGGCTGACGGGCAGCGCGGGCGGGTCGAACGTTTCGAACTCGTCGGCAGCGTAGACGACACGGCCGTTGACCACCGTCAGCACCGAGGTCAGATGCTTGATGTCGTCTTCGTCGATCGCGAAATAGTCGTCCGAGAGCACCGCGAAATCGGCGAGCTGGCCGGGCACGAGCGCGCCCTTCTTCGTCTCGTCGTTCGAGAACCATGCACTGCCGACCGTATAGCGGCGCAACGCCTCCATGCGATCCAGCCGGTCCTGCGCGGCGTACATCGGCGTGCCGCCCACTGTGCGTCCCGAAACGAGCCAATACAATGAAACGAACGGATTGAAGCTCGCGACGCGCGTCGCGTCCGTCCCCGCGCCGACGGGCAGCCCCGCCGCGAGCATCTGTCGCACAGGCGGCGTGTGCGCGACGGCTTCGGCGCCATAGCGGGCGATAAAGTATTCGCCCTGATACGCCATCCGGTGCTGGACGGCGATGCCGCCGCCCAGCGCGGCAATGCGCTCGATATTGCGCGCGGAGATGGTTTCGCAGTGGTCGAAGAACCAGCGCAGGCCGTCGAACGGCGTGTCCTGATTGACGCGCTCGAACACGTTGAGAAAGCGCTCAATCGACTCGTCATAAGTTGCATGCAGCCTGAACGGCCAGCGGTTTTGCACGAGCAGTCGCACGACAGCTTCGAGCTCGCTTTCCATTGCGCCCGGCAGGTCGGGACGCGGCTCCAGAAAATCTTCGAAGTCCGCGGCGGAGAACACGAGCATTTCGCCTGCGCCGTTCATTTTCAGAAAGTCGTCGCCGTCGCCGGGCTTTGTGAGCTTGACCCACTTTGCGAAGTCCTCGATTTCCTTCTTCGCGTTCTGCGTGAACAGGTTGTAGGCGATACGCACCGTCAGTTCGTTGCGCTTCGCGAGTTCCATGATGACCGCGTAGTCGTCGGGATACGACTGATAGCCGCCGCCCGCATCGATAGCGCTCGTCACGCCCAGGCGGTTCAGTTCGCGCATGAACTGGCGCGACGAATTCAGCTGGTCGTCGAACGGAAGCTTCGGTCCTTTAGCAAGCGTCGCGTACAGCAGGCCCGCATTCGGACGCGCGATCAGCATGCCCGTCGGATTGCCGCGCCGATCGCGCTGGATTTCGCCGCCCGGCGGATTTGGCGTATCGCGGCCATAGCCGACAGCGCGCAGCGCCGCAGCGTTGAGCAGTGCGCTGTCGTAGAGATGCAGGATAAAGACAGGCGTATCCGGTGCGATCGCGTTGATCTCTTCAAGCGTCGGCCCTCGCTTCTCCGCGAACTGGAATTCGTTCCAACCGCCGACGACGCGCACCCATTGCGGCGCAGGCGTGCGCGCAACCTGCGCGCGCAACATCTCGAGTGCATCGCGCAGCGACGGCACACCATCCCAGCGCAGTTCGAGATTGAAATTCAAACCGCCGCGAATGACGTGAAGATGCGAATCGTTGAGACCGGGAACGACCGTGCGTCCCTTCAAATCGATGCGTTGCGTGGACTCGTTCGCCCATTGCATCATGTCGTGATCGTTGCCGCTCGCGACGATCTCACCTTTCGCGATGGCGAGCGCCGTCACGAACGAACGCTTGTCGTCCTGAGTCGCAATCTTGCCGTTATAGATCACCAGGTCCGCAATGGGGGCGGGCTGAATGGGTGCGGTCATCGTTGCTCTCCGTGGTGTTTGGTCAGGCGCGTGTCACACGCGACGACAGCAGCGTCGCGCGTGACGCATGGCAGGCAATGGGTGGGGTGATCAGCCCCGATCAGCCCGCCTCGCTCGCGTGCTCGCCGAGAATCTGCTTCGCATAGCGCACGCCGATGCCATACGCGGTGTGCGCCTTGAGGATCTCCATGGCGCCGTCGTACGTTTCGCCACGTGCCCAGTCGCGTTGCAGTTCGCACATGAACTGCACCGACGTCATCGGCACGGCGCCCGCCTGGACGACGCGCTGCACGGCACGCTCATGGGCTTCTTCGGTGATATCGCCGCAGGCGTCCGTCGGCACGTAGATCTCGAAGCCTTCGGCCAGCATCTGCACGGTCGGGAATGCGACGCACACTTCCGTCCACAGGCCCGCGATCACGATCTTCTTGCGACCCGTCGCCTTGATCGCGTCGCGAAAGCCCTTGTCTTCCCATGAGTTCATCGACGTGCGATCGATCGGCTTCGTCTCCGGAAACACCGACTGCACTTCCGGCAGCAGACGGCCGCTAAAAGAGTCGGCGGCGACCGTCGTCAGAACGGTCGGCACCTTGAAGAGCTTCGCGCTCTTCGCGAGGATCTGGACGTTGTGCAGGATGGTCGTGCGCTCATGCGAGTGCGTGCCGAAGAACATCTGCGGCTGATGGTCGATAAGCGCGAGCGCGCATGTATCGGGTGTCAACAGTTCATAGGCCATGAGTAGCTCCATTTTGCGAAAATGCGAGGGACCCGCACGGTTGCACGAAGGCAACCGTGTCAGCGTCCGGTTAGTGGATGAGTTCAGTCGACGTTGCATCGGTGAGGCAAGCGTCCACGGAAACAACATATAACGTTGTGCTCGGCCGAGACATTGCATATTTATGTAATCCGGGGCACGTCCAGGTGCCTGGCTTCGTTGCTCAACAAGTGTCGAGCGCCAATAGCCTCGCCGGGCTGATTCCAGATTCATGTAATAGCCGTCGCTGCTCCCCACCAACTAAGATCGAAGCGTCTCTTTGGCATGCTGCGGCCGGCCATTCGCCTGACCGTCGATGGCGAGCTGTGATCTGTAGACCGATTGCCATCGGACCCGAGCGACCATCGTCTGATGAGGTGACGACATGGAGGGCACGATGATTGAAAGCACGAGAATGGAGCGTGACACGTTCGGGAAGATCGCCGTACCGAACGAGCGCTTGTGGAGAACCCAGGCACAGCGCTCCCTGCAGAATTTTCGAATCTCTGGCGAAACGCAACCGCCCGAATTCATCCATGCACAGGCTTTGATCTGCACGGACTGATCACAGGAGTATGCCGAGATGAAACTCGACGCGACTACTTTCCGGCAACTGCGTCGTCTTGCTCCAGTACTGGACGACGTACTCAACGCCGGCGAGGTTGAGTATCCACATCAGGCCGTGAATCTGGCTGCACTGGCAGCCTTGTGTTCGCAGCTATTCCAGACATACGAGCTCCGCAAGCCCGTCGGGATGGAGCGGACACGCGTCGACGTGAATTAGATTGGCCGTCGAATGCAGTCCGCCGAGAGAGTAAAGACCCCCGGCTCTTTTTGAACTGGCACAGGAAAACAGACATGGGCAAAAAGAAATTAATCCGCGTCTACAGCGACCCTGCAGGCGGTTGGGGCGCGCTCAAGGCAACCGGTGAAGCGCTCGCGCTTCAAGGCATCGCCGTCTCCGGCGCGAAAACGCTATTGCATATGAATCAGCCGGAAGGCTTCGACTGTCCTGGCTGCGCGTGGCCCGACCCGAAGCACACGTCGTCGTTCGAGTTCTGCGAGAACGGCGCAAAGGCAGTCGCGTGGGAAGCGACGGCGAACCGCTGCCCGCCGGCGTTCTTCGCCGCGCACAGCGTGTCCGAACTCACCGCATGGGACGACTACGACCTCGAAATGGTCGGACGCCTCACGCATCCGATGGCCTATGACCGCGCCTCAGATCGCTATCTACCCATCAGCTGGGAAGATGCGTTCACGCTCGTGGGCCGCCACCTGAATGCGCTCGATCATCCCGATCAGGCCGATTTCTACACGTCGGGCCGCGCGTCGAACGAAGCCGCGTTCCTCTATCAACTCTTTGTCCGCGAATTCGGCAGCAACAATTTTCCCGACTGCTCGAACATGTGCCACGAAGCAACGAGCGTCGGCCTGCCGCAATCGATCGGCGTCGGCAAAGGCACGGTCCTGCTCGAAGACTTCGAGCACGCCGACGCGATCTTCATCTTCGGACAAAACCCCGGCACCAATAGTCCGCGGATGATGAGCGACCTTCATTCGGCGTCGCGGCGCGGCGCGAAGATCGTGTCGTTCAATCCGTTTCGCGAACGCGCGCTGGAACGGTTCGCTTCGCCGCAGAATCCGCTCGAAATGGCGACGCTCGGCTATACCCCCATCAGCACCTTCCTTTACCAGGTACGTGTCGGCGGCGACGTCGCAGTGCTCAAGGGGATGATGAAGGCCATCGTCGAAGCCGACGACGCCGCGCTTGCCGCCGACTTGCCACGCATCCTCGACATTGAATTCATTCAGGGCCACACGCACGGCATCGAAGCGCTGCTGGACGACCTGCGCGCGGCATCGTGGGACGCCATCGAGCGGCACTCGGGTCTCTCGCGCGCCGACATCGAGAGCGCGGCACAGATCTACATGCAGGCGAAGAACGCGATCCTCGTCTACGGGATGGGCATCACGCAGCATCATCGCGGCACGGAGAACGTGCAGCAGATCGCGAACCTCGCGCTGCTGCGCGGCAACGTCGGACGACCGGGCGCCGGCATTTGTCCCGTGCGCGGACATTCGAACGTGCAGGGCAACCGCACGGTCGGCATCACGGAAAAGCCGTCGGCGCAGCTGATTGAAGGTATCGAGCGCGCCTTCGGGTTCCGTGCGCCGGAAGACCACGGCCACGATGTGATTGCGACGATCGACGCGATGATGCGTGGCGACGCAAAGATTTTCATCGCGCTCGGTGGCAATTTCGCGGCGGCGATTCCCGACTGGGTCCGTGTGCAGGAGGCCATCCGCAAGCTCGACCTGACAGTGCACATTGCGACGAAACTCAACCGCAGCCATCTCGTGCACGGCAAGGATGCGCTGATCCTGCCATGCCTCGGCCGCACGGAGATCGACCTTCAAGCGGATGGTCCGCAATCGATCACCGTCGAAGATTCGATGTCGATGGTGCACGCGTCCGCAGGCCGCAACGAACCCGCTTCGCCGCATCTGCTGAGCGAACCGGCCATCGTCGCGGGCATCGCGCACGCGACGCTCGGCAAAAACTCCCGCGTGCACTGGGAACACATGGTCGCGAACTACGACCGTATCCGCGATGCGATCGAAATCGTGTTCCCCATCTTCCAGGCGTACAACGAGCGCATCCGCGTGCCGGGTGGCTTTCATCTCGCATCGACGGCGCGCGAACGCGTGTGGGCCACGCCAACGGGCCGCGCCAATTTCCTCGTCTTCAAAGGGCTCGACGAAAACCCCTGGCACAACGACCCCGAAGCGCTCTGGCTCACGACGATGCGCAGCCACGATCAGTACAACACCACGCTCTATTCGCACTCGGACCGCTATCGCGGCGTGTTCGGACAACGCGATGTCGTGTTCATGAACCGGCGCGAACTGGAACAGCGCGGACTGCATCCGGGCGAGCGCGTCGATATCGTCGCGCTTTCGACGGATGGCATCGAGCGCATCATCCGCAGCTTCAAGGTGGTCGAGTATTCGCTGCCCGACGGCTGTTGCGGCGCGTATTACCCTGAAGTGAATCCTCTCGTGCCGCTCTACGCGTTCGACCCGCAAAGCCGCACGCCGTCATACAAATCCGTGCCCGTGAAAGTAGTGCGTGCCCCCGTCGTGGGCCCGGATTCCGCGACGCGTGCAGTCGCCCTGCTACGCGAGGAGCCCCACCATGCCTGATCATGTTCTCGACCTGTCGCGCGCGCAGTTCGCGATGACGGCTGTCTTTCACATCCTCTGGCCGATCCTGACGATCAGCCTCTCCGCGTTCCTCGTGCTGATCGAGGCGCTGTGGATCAAGACAGGCGACGTGATGTACTACCGGCACGCGCGTTTCTGGAGCAAGCTGCTGGCGCTGAACTTCGCAGTCGGCGTGGTCAGCGGCATTCCGATGGAGTTTCAGTTCGGCACCAACTGGGCGGGCTTCTCGCAGTACAGCGGCCAGTTCATCGGCAATATTCTCGGCTTCGAAGGCGCGATGGCCTTCATGCTCGAAGCGGGGTTCGTCGGTGTCATGCTGCTCGGCTGGGGACGCGTGCCGCGCGGCGTCCATCTGTTTGCGACAGCGATGGTCGCGCTCGGTTCGAGCATCTCGGCGTTCTGGATCATGGTCGCCAATTCGTGGATGCAGACGCCGGCGGGCTATGCCGTCGTCAACGGCAAGATCGAGGTGACCGACTATGTCGCCGCGATCTTCAATCCCGACATGGTGTGGGGCGTGTCGCACATGTGGGTCGCGGCAATCGAAACAGGCATGTTCGTGATCGCGGGCATCTCGGCATGGAACCTCTTTCGCAAGCGCCAGCCCGAGTTCTTCGCGCGTTCGTTCAAGATCGCGCTCACCGTGCTCGTCTTTGTTGCGCCGCTGCAGATCTGGCTCGGCGATTCGAGCGGCGTGAGCGTGTTCGCAACGCAGCCCGCCAAGGGCGCGGCAATCGAAGGCCACTGGCACACCAACCCGCCGGGTACGGGCGCATCGTGGTCGCTGCTCGCATGGCCAGATCAGAAGGCGCAGCGCAACGACTGGTCGCTGGAAATTCCCGGCATGCTGAGCGTCCTCGGCACGCACTCGCTGCACGGCCACGTAAAGGGTCTCACCGACTTCAGGCCCGAAGACCAGCCGCCGATGATTCCGCTGCTCTACTATGCCTTTCGCGTGATGGCGGGGATCGGCTTCGCTTTCATGTTGCTCGCGTTCTGGACGGCGTACGCGCTGCGCAAGACGCGCGGCAGCCTCGATGCGTTGCTTGCGCAACGCAAGCTGTTGCTTGCCTGGGTGCTGTGCATACCCCTGCCTTATGTCGCCGTCGAGGCGGGCTGGATCGTCCGCGAAGTCGGACGTCAGCCGTGGGTGATCTATGGACTGCTGCGCACGAATCAGGCGGTATCGAGCGTGGCCGCGACGTCGGTCTCGCTCAGCATGGCGATGTTCTTCGCGTTCTATGTCGTGCTGCTCGTCACGTTCTTCGTCCTCGCGCGCCGCTGGCTGCGCAAAGGCCCCGATCTGACCAGCGTGCTCACCGCCAACGTCACCGCGCGCGGCGCTTCCGCCACGACGGCCACGCCCCCCATTTCCGGCTACTGATGCCGCGTACCCAGCTCACGAGGTTGCCTCATGGATAGCTCTACCCATGCGCTGCTGGCCCATATCTGGTTCGGCCTGCTCGGCCTGATGCTGGTGTTCTACGTTGTCACCGACGGCTTCGATCTCGGCGTCGGCATTCTCAGTCTGCTGCGCCCGCAGCGCACGGATCGCGACGTCATGGTCCAGTCGATCGGGCATGTATGGGACGCCAACGAAACATGGCTGGTCGTGCTCGGCGGCGGACTGTTCGGTGCGTTTCCCATCGCGTACGCACAGCTGATGCAGGACCTCTATCTGCCCGTCATGGCGCTGATCGCCGGGCTCATCATGCGCGGTGCCACGATCGAATTCCGTCATAGCGTCGAGCACGGTCCGCTGTGGGACAAGGTGTTCGGCATCGGCAGCCTGATCGCGGCGCTCGCGCAAGGCGTCGTGCTCGGAAAGATCATCACGGGTCTCGTGCCGGGCGAGTTGAACAAGGCGTTCATCGTCGTGGCAGCGATCGGCGTCGTCGCGGGCTATGCGTTGCTGGGCGCGACGTATCTGGTGAAAAAGACTGTCGGCATGATCGAGCAATGGGCGCGGCGCATGGCGTTGCTGAGCGCGATGCTGACGGTTGCCGCCGCAGTGCTGCTGACGGCTGCGACCTGGTTCTTCAGTGGCGTCGGCCTCGACCGCTGGACGCAACCGGGCGTCATGCATGTGCTGATCGCGCTCGGCCTCGCAGCAGCGCTTACGTTCGCCTTCATCATGACGTCGCTCTATCTTGGCGCGGCGCACGGTCCGTTCCGCGGCGCGGTGGCCCTCTTCATCGTGTCGTTCGTCGGTCTCGCGGTGAGCCTGTTCCCGGACTTCGTGCCCGGCAAGCTGGGCATCGTCGAAGCCGCTTCCGATTCGCGGACGCTCGCGTTCATGCTCGCCGGTATCGGTCTGATCTTTCCAGTGATGATCGGCTACAACCTATACCAGTACTACATCTTTCGCGGCAAGGTGGTCGGCGAAGTACATGCGGGCGATTGATCCGCGCCGCCATTGCACATCACATCATTGATGGAGCCGTCATGTCGGCTCTGAGTAGAAAACGGCGGTCGCTGCTTACATGAGTATGCAATGTCTCGGCTGAGCACAACGTTATATGTTGTTTGTGTGGACGCTTGATCTGTCTTTCAACGCGCGGCGACCTCTAATAGAGGCGCCTTCATGTTCCGCGGCGAAAGTCTGTTCATATTCCCGGCGATGCTCGCTCACGCGGGCGATCAGCTACCGTGTGTTCGGCGGCAAGGTCCGGCGCGCCGCCGGCTACCGACCGCGCCAAATTCAAGAGGGTCGACATGACCGAAGTCCGCATCGAAACCGACAGCCTCGGCGAAATGCGTGTCCCCGCAGACAAGCTCTGGGGCGCCCAGACCCAGCGGTCCCTCGCGCATTTCAGCATCGGCCGGGACCTCATGCCGCGCGAGATGATCGCGGCCTACGCTACGCTGAAGAAAGCCGCGGCCAGCGCGAACCACGCGGGCGGGCGGCTCGACGCCAGGATCCACGGGCTCATCGTTCAGGTGTGCGACGAGATCCTGGCCGGGCTGCATCACGACATGTTCCCGCTCCACGTCTGGATGACCGGCAGCGGCACACAGTTCAACATGAACATGAACGAGGTGATCTCGAATCGCTGCTGCCAGCTCGCCGGCACCGCCGTCGGCAGCAAGGCACCGGTCCATCCGAACGATCACGTCAACATGTCGCAATCGTCGAATGACAGCTTTCCATCGGCGATGTATATCGCGGCGGCGGTCGGCGTGAAGCAGCGGCTGATCCCGGCCGTCATGGCGCTTCACGACGCGATCGCGGCCAAGGCCGCCGAATGGCAGGACATCGTCAAGATCGGCCGCACCCACATGCAGGATGCGACACCGCTGACCTTGGGCCAAGAATGGTCGGGCTATGCCGGCATGCTCGCAGAGGGTCTGGAGCATTTCGACGACGCGCTGAAGAGCGTCTATCGCCTGGCGCTCGGCGGCACGGCAGTCGGCACCGGCATCAACGCCGCCCCAGGGTTTGCAGAGGCGGCCACGGTCGAGATCGCGAAGCTTACCGGCTTGCCGTTCGTGAGCGCGCCCAACAAGTTCACGGTGCAGGGTGCGCACGACGCGCTCATCCAGCTCTCGGGCACGCTCCGGACGCTTGCCGCCTCGCTCTACAAGATCGGCAACGACGTCCGGCTGCTGGCCTGCGGCCCGCGCGCCGGCTTCGCCGAGCTCCTGATCCCGGAGAACGAGCCAGGCTCATCGATCATGCCCGGCAAGGTGAACCCGACCCAGGCCGAGGCGTTGACGATGCTGGCGGTCCAGGTCATGGCGAACGACGTGGCCGTTGGCTTCGGCGGCGCCGGCGGCTATCTGGAGATGAATGTCTATAAGCCGCTGATGATCGCGAATATCACCCAGTCGGTGACCCTGCTGACCGACGGCTGCACCAACTTCCGCAAGTTCCTCGTAGAAGGCACGCAGCCGAACCGCAAGAAGATCGCCGAATACGTCGAGCGCTCACTGATGCTGGTCACGGCGCTCGCGCCGGTCATCGGCTACGACAACGCGTCGACGATCGCCCACCACGCGATGGAGCAGGATCTGACGCTGAAGGAGGCGGCCCTCTCTCTTGGCTTTGTCAGTGAGGCGGAATTCGACCGCGTGGTCGACCCGGCGAAGATGGTCAAGCCCTACGTAGCAACCGTGGTCTGATCCTTTGAATCCATCGCAGATTCGATGGCGACGGCCGGCCGCGGTCGCCATCGGCTGGCCTGGAAGCGGCTATCAAGGAGTAACCGATGAGCGAATCACGTGATCTCGTTGCACCGATCGAAACCGACCTGACAGGATTCGACCTGATCAACAACCCGATGCTCAACAAGGGCACGGCTTTCACCGATGAGGAACGCTGTGCGTTTGGCCTGCACGGATTGCTGCCGCCGCATGTCGGCACGCTCGAAGAGCAAGTCGAGCGCCGGCTGAAGGTGCTGCGCGCCTTCGAGACCGACTTCGAGCGCTACGCATTCCTGCGCGAGCTGCAGGACAGCGACGAGACGCTGTTCTACGCGCTTGTCGTCAGCAATCTCGAAGAGACGCTGCCACTGGTCTATACGCCGACCGTTGGCGAAGGCTGCCAGCGCTTCAGCGAAATCTGGCACAAGCCGCGCGGCGTCTTCATTAGCTACCCGAACATGCACCGGATTCGCGAGATTCTCTCGGACGCGCGCTTCGATCGGGTGCGCATCGTCGTTGTCAGCGATGGGGAGCGAATCCTGGGGCTCGGTGATCAGGGCGCCGGCGGCATGGGCATCTCGATCGGCAAACTGTCGCTCTATACGGCCTGCGCCGGGATCCATCCGGACGAGACGCTGCCGGTCCTGCTCGATGTCGGGACGAACAACCGGGAACGCCTTGACGACCCGCTCTATGTCGGCTGGCGGCACGAGCGCATACGCGGCGACGACTACGATGCCTTCATCGAAGAGTTCGTCGCGGCCGTGTCGGAGCGCTGGCCCGACGTGCTGCTTCATTGGGAGGATTTCGCCGGTTCGAACGCCGCCCGTCTCCTCGAGCGCTATCGCGACAGGCTGTGCACCTTCAACGACGATATCCAGGGCACCGCCGCCATCGCGGCCAGCTCGCTTCTCGCCGCCGTCAATGTCACCGGCGTGCCGCTAACGGCACAGCGCATCGCCGTGCTCGGCGCCGGATCGGCAGGATGCGGCATCGCCTCCCTGCTGCTCCAGGCGATGATCGATGCCGGCGCCGACGAGGCCGAGGCACGCCGCCACTTCTTCCTTGTCGACCGCAACGGGCTGCTCGTCGAGGGCATGCCGGACATCACGCCGGCGCAGCAGCCATTGCTCCAAAAACCGGCGGCGGTCGCCGGCTGGAAACGGGAGGCACCGAACGCGATCGGCCTGCTCGATGTGGTCTCCAATGCCCATCCGACGGTACTGATCGGGGTTTCGGGGCAGGCCGGCGCATTCACCGAGTCTGTCGTTCGCACCATGGCGCGTGAAGTCGAGCGGCCGGTCATCTTCCCGCTGTCCAATCCGACCTCGCGCAGCGAAGCGACACCGGAGCAGCTCATGGCCTGGAGCGAGGGGCGCGCGCTCATCGGCACGGGAAGTCCCTTCCCGCCGCTTCACTGGAACGGCCGCACACGGAAGGTCAATCAGACCAACAATTCCTATGTCTTTCCAGGCATTGGGCTAGGCGTCCTCGCCGCCGGCGCGTGCCGGATCACCGATGCGATGTTCATGGTCGCCGGAAAGACCGTGGCCGCCATGTCGCCCACGGTCACGGACAAGGAAGGGCTGCTCCTCCCGCCTGTTACCGACCTGCGCAAGGTCGCGATGGCCGTCGCGAAGGCCGTCGCCCGTCAGGCGCAGGCCGACGGCGTCGCGCAGCCCTGCGATGAGGCCACCCTCGACGCTCGCATCGCGGCGCGCGTCTGGGAGCCGCACTATCGGCCTTATAGGAAGCGCGGCTGAAAACCGGGCCCGCGCGGCACATCGGATGTCGCGCGGGTCCAAGTACTGCGAACGAACACGAACGTCCGCCACTCAGTCCAAACCTGGAAAGAGCCACGATCACGCGTTGGAAAGCCGCGTATGCCGTTCAAACACTACGTAACACGCCCACCAGGCGAACAACTTCCCGCCGGGCCAAATCGCCCCCCGGTTCCTTGCGCGCGAGAAGCAAGTCCAGCAGGTCGTTATCGCTCAAATCGAGCAAGCACGTCAGTGCTGCTACGTCGTCATCGCTGAGGCTGTCCTCGTAACGGTTGAAAAAGCGCTCAAAAATGAGGTCGTTTTCCAGTAAGCCGCGCCGCACCCGCCAGCGCAGGCGAGCGCGGCGCAGTGGATCGGACTGATGTGAGATCTCGTTCATGTCAAACCCTCCGGCGGACCATGAGTTCCTTGATCTTGCCGATCGCCTTCGTCGGATTGAGCCCTTTCGGGCACACATCGACGCAGTTCATGATCGTATGGCAACGGAAGAGACGGTACGGGTCTTCCAGGTTGTCGAGCCGCTCGCCCGTCGCCTGATCGCGGCTGTCCGCGATGAAACGATAGGCCTGCAAGAGCCCAGCCGGCCCGACGAACTTGTCCGGATTCCACCAGAAGCTCGGACACGACGTCGAGCAACTCGCACACAGAATGCACTCGTACACCCCGTCGAGCTCGTCACGCTCTTCGGGCGACTGCAGCCGTTCCTTCTCAGGTGGCGGCGTATCGTTGATGAGATACGGCTTGATCGAGTGGTACTGGTTGAAAAAGTGCGTCATGTCGACGATCAGGTCGCGGATCACAGGCAGGCCCGGCAAAGGACGAAGCACGATCTTCTGCGGCAGATCGTTCAGGTTCGTCAGACAAGCCAGACCGTTCTTGCCGTTGATGTTCATCGCGTCCGAGCCGCACACGCCTTCGCGGCACGAGCGGCGGAACGCAAAGGTTTCGTCGACCGACTTCAGCTTGACGATCGCGTCGAGCAGCATGCGCTCGTGCGAGTCGATGTCGATCTCATACGTTTGCATGCGCGGCGCTGCATCCTTATCCGGGTCGTAGCGGTAGATTTCAAATGTACGCTTTGCCATTTCTGAACTCCTTTGACTTGTGCCTTAGAACGTCCGCGCTTTCGGCGGAACCGGGTCGACGGTCAGCGGCTTCATATGCACCGGCTTGTAGTCGAGGCGGTCGCCAACGCTAAACCACAGCGTGTGGCGCAGCCAGTTTTTATCGTCCCGTTCCTTGTAGTCGCCCGGTGCATGAGCGCCGCGGCTTTCCTTTCGCGCTGAGGCCGAAACCATCGTGGCGCGCGCTACTTCGATCATGTTCGCCAGTTCCAACGCTTCGACGCGCGCGGTGTTGAACACCTTCGACTTGTCCTTCAGGTGAACGTGTCCTGCGCGCTCCTTCAGTTGCGCCAGCATCCTGACGCCTTCGTCCATCAATTTTTGAGTACGGAATACGCCCGCATGCTTTTGCATCGTCGAACGGATGTCGCCCGCCATCGCTTGCGTGTATTCGCCCGACGAGGACTTGTCCAGCTTGTCCAGACGCGACAGCGCGAAATCGGCAGCGTCGGCCGGCAGTGGCTTGTGCTCCTTGATATCCTTCACGTGCCTGATGATGTGGTTGCCGGCCGCGCGGCCGAACACCACCAGGTCGAGCAGCGAGTTCGTGCCGAGACGGTTTGCGCCGTGCACCGACACGCACGAGCATTCGCCTACTGCGTAGAAGCCGTTGACCGGCTCTTCGTGGCCCCTCGCCGTACCGACAACCTGGCCGTGCATGTTCGTGGGGATGCCGCCCATCTGATAGTGGATGGTCGGCACGACCGGGATCGGTTCCTTGATGGGATCGACATTCGCAAACCTTATCGCGATCTCGCGGATCGACGGCAGACGCTTCATGATCGTCTCGGCGCCGATGTGCGACAGGTCCAGCAGAATGTGGTCCTTGTTTGGGCCCACGCCGCGGCCTTCATTGATCTCCTGGCCCATCGAACGCGAGACGAAGTCGCGCGGCGCGAGGTCCTTCAGCGTCGGCGCATAGCGCTCCATGAAGCGATCGCCGTCCGCGTTGCGCAAGACGCCGCCTTCGCCGCGCACGCCTTCGGTAATCAGCACGCCCGCGCCGGCCACACCCGTCGGGTGGAATTGCCAGAATTCCATGTCTTGCAACGCGAATCCGGCACGCGCTGCCATGCCGAGGCCGTCGCCCGTGTTGATGAACGCGTTAGTCGTAGCGGCGAAAATACGTCCTGCCCCACCCGTTGCAAACAATGTGCACTTGCCTTCGAGAAGGTAGACGTCACCCGTCTCCATTTCGAGCGCGGTCACGCCGAGCACGTCGCCGTCGGCGTCGCGGATCAGGTCCAGCGCCATCCATTCCACGAAGAACTGCGTCTTTGCTGCAACGTTCTGCTGATACAGCGTATGCAGCAGCGCGTGGCCGGTACGGTCAGCTGCCGCGCATGCGCGTTGCACCGGTTTTTCACCGTAGTTCGCGGTATGGCCGCCGAACGGACGCTGATAGATCGTGCCGTCCGCATTGCGGTCGAACGGCATGCCCATGTGTTCCAGTTCATAGACGGCGTTCGGTGCTTCACGGCACATGAACTCGATCGCGTCCTGATCGCCGAGCCAGTCCGAGCCCTTGATGGTGTCGTAAAAGTGATAGTGCCAGTTGTCCTCGCTCATGTTGCCGAGCGACGCGCCGATACCGCCCTGGGCAGCCACCGTATGCGAGCGCGTGGGGAACACCTTCGAGAGCACGCACACCGAAAGACCAGCGCGTGCAAGTTGGAGCGAAGCACGCAGCCCCGATCCGCCGGCGCCGACGATGACCACGTCAAAGCGGCGACGCGGCAGAGAATTCTTGATTGCAACCATGCTTTACACTCTCCAGAGAATCTGCGCAGCGTAGCCCGCACACGCGAGCAGCCAGACGATCGTCAGCGCTTCGAGAAAAAGACGCACGCCAACGGGCTTCACATAGTCCATCCAGATGTCGCGTACGCCAACCCACGCGTGATAGAAGAGCGAAACTAACGCGACGAATGTCACGAGCTTCATCCACGGCGTGGAGAAGATCGACGCCCAGCCTTGATAGGAGAAATCGCGCGCGCCGAAGAACCAGACAAGCAGAATGATCGTGTAAACCGCCATGATGGTGGCGCTCACCCGTTGCGCAAGCCAGTCGCGCGAACCGTAATGTGCGCCGACGACGAGACGCTTCGGGCCGATATGATTACTTTCTGCCATTTTTAGAACGCTCCGAATAGTTTGAGCGCGAAAGCGATCGTGAGGATGAGCGACACGACAAGAACGACCATCGCTGTACTTCTGCCGCTTTGCTTCGTCACCGCCTTGTGATTCGTATCCATCACGAGGAAGCGGATGCCCGCGCAGAAGTGGTGGAGGAAAGCCCATGCGAGCACGAGCGCGATGATCTTGACGATGAGGTTGGAAAGGAACGCCTTGAAACCCCCGAAGCTCGTTTCAGAGGTAAGGCTCTGCTCGAAGAGGTACAGCAGGAACGGCAAAAAGACAAACAGCAACACACCGCTGACACGATGCAAGATCGATGTGCGCCCCGCAAGAGGCAGGCGATACACGAACAAAATCTGCCCCAATCCGATATTTTTGAATTCCCGCCTGGGCTTCGTTAAGATTTCAGCCATGCCTGACTCCTTCTCTAATGCATCGGTGGTTAAGGTTCGCTGAAACATCAACTGATCCTCAACATCACGTTAAGCGTTGCTAATCGCGAAGCAACGAGCACGACAACGCGCCTCGTTCGTCCCAATGCGCAGTTCGCGATGCGCGGCGTCAAATCGCAGTTGTGCATCGAGACGTCGCGGAGATGCGCGCTTTTCGCGCCAGCCATTCCGGCGCTTTGATCAAGCGTCCACACAAACAACATATAACGTTGTGCTCGGTCGAGACATTGCATGTTTATGTAATCCGGGGCACGTCCAGGTGCCTGTCCTCGTTGCTCGACTAGCGTCGAGCGGCACTAGCCTCGCTGCGCTGATTCCAGATTCATGTAATAGCCGTCCTTCGCCCTGCCAACTAGCATCAAGAACTTGGGACTATGAACCGTTCAAAGGAGATATGAAATGGCAACGACAGCTGCCGACTACATGGTTGCCGCACTAGTAAATGCCGGAGTGAAGCGTGTGTACGGTGTGGTGGGGGATTCGCTTAATGGATTCACCGATTCCCTGCGCCAGGATGGTTCGATTGAATGGGTTCACATGCGGCATGAGGAAAGCGCGGCTTTCGCCGCTGGCGCCGAGGCTCATCTCACAGGGCAACTCGCAGTCTGCTGTGGGAGCTGCGGTCCGGGGAATCTGCACCTTATCAACGGCTTGTTCGACTGCCATCGGAACGGTGTTCCCGTTCTCGCTATCGCCGCGCACATCCCAAGTACGGAAATCGGCATCGACTATTTTCAGGCTACCCGCCCCGAAGTGCTGTTCAAGGAATGTAGTCACTACGTCGAACTCGTCCACAGTCCCGACCAACTACCGCAAATCCTGGGCCGTGCCATCCGGACGGCAGTTGCGCGTAAAGGCGTCGCTGTTGTCGTCGTACCTGGAAATGTGGCACTCGGGCCTCTCGCAAAACCTGCGCTGAACTGGAGCGCGCCTTCCGCTCCGGTGATTCACCCATCGAACGACGACGTCGCGAAACTCGCACGTCTGTTGAACCGGTCGTCGCGAGTGACGTTGCTTTGCGGGGCGGGTTGCAAGGATTCCCACACGGAAGTCGTAGAACTCGCCCGCAAACTGCAAGCGCCAATCGTGCACTCGCTGCGAGGAAAGGAATACATCGAATACGATAACCCGTTCGATGTGGGAATGACGGGCCTCATCGGGTTCGCCTCAGGTTATTCCGCGATGAAGAGTTGCGACATGCTCCTGATGTTGGGTACCGACTTCCCTTATCGACAGTTCTATCCGGAGGGGGTGACCATCGCGCAAGTCGATACGAGGGCCGAAGCGCTTGGCAATCGATGCCCGATAGAGCTCGGCGTATTGGGAACAGTCAAGGATACGCTCAATGAACTTCTTCCAATGATTCAGGAGAAAGCGGACAGCAGCTTCCTGAATCGCGCGCTCGACGACTATCGCAAGGCTCGCAAGAGTCTGGATGCGCTGGCGGAGCCTGAAGCGGGCAGCAGCACCATCCATCCGCAGTATGTAACCCGGCTCGTCAGCGAACTCGCGGACGAGGACGCTATCTTCTCCTGCGATGTCGGCACCCCCGTCGCATGGACAGCCAGATATCTGAAGATGAACGGCAAACGACGCCTGGTTGGTTCGTTCAATCACGGCTCGATGGCCAACTCGCTGCTGCACTCGATTGGCGCGCAGGCCGCTTTCAGGGACCGCCAGGTGGTTTCGATGTCAGGTGACGGCGGCTTCACCATGATGATGGGTGAATTCCTCACGCTGATTCAGACAGGTTTGCCGGTCAAAGTCGTCGTGCTCAACAATGGAACGCTGGGCTTCGTGGAAATGGAGATGAAGGCCAGTGGGTTCCTTGATACGGGATGTGATCTGAAAAATCCGAACTTCGCCGCGATGGCCAATGCGATCGGCATCAAAGGCGTGCGCGTCGAGCACCCTACGGAGCTGGAAGGAGCCCTACGCAAAGCATTCGCCCATCCGGGTCCGGCTCTCGTCGACGTAGTGAGCGCACGCCAGGAGCTCGTGATGCCTCCTGCGACCACCGCTGACCACGCTTACCATTTTGGGCTGTTTATGCTTCGTGCTGTCATGGACGGTCGAGGCCAGCAACTCATTGACCTCGCAAAGGTCAATCTGTTCCGGTAGTGCAGTCCGCAAGTTCGCCTCTATCCCGATACCCGTCCAGTTCCTCCTTGGACATTTGAATGCTGACTACATCCATGAGCGGCAACCAGTCAAATTCGCTGCGATCGAAGGGCGTTGGCGGGATGAACAACCCGCGGCAGAGGTGCTCGTCGCGATACCTGGAGTGTCTTGTGCGAAGTGCTGCGTCGACACATTGGCCGCGAGCGGCCGTTGGGCTCGCGTTGCCGAATACGGCGCGCTCGCTGCCCGCCCCGCTTAACCCAGCAAGTCCTATAAATTTTCACGGATCATCGCGAACACGTCGGCGGACTGCCCCTGCAGCATGGCTTTCGCTGAGTACAGGACCATTCCGTACGCAGCCCCCCACTCGATCTTCGGCGGCATTACGAGCGTCATCGTATCGACCTTGACGTTCAGCAGCGCAGGGCCGGGCTCGTTCAACCATGCAACGACGGCGTCTTCGAGTTCGTCGGCTTTCGCCACCGTGCGCCCCCATAATCCGATCGCCTCGGCGACCTTGCCGAAGTCCGGGTTTTGCAGGCCCGTATAGAGCGGCAGCATGCCTTCGGACTTCTGCTCGATGTCGATAAAGCCAAGCTTGCCGTTGTCGAACACGACCACCTTGATGGGCAGCTTCTCCTGCACGGCCGTCATGAGCTCACCAAACATCATGGCTAGACCACCATCGCCGGACATGGAAATCACCTGCCGTCCAGGCTGGCACTTCTGCAGCCCCAATGACATTGGCAGGGCCGCCGCCATCGTGCCGTGAAGCAGACTCGAAAACACCCGGCGTTTTCCGTTCGTGTCGATATGCCGATAAAGCCAGACAGTGGGCGTCCCATCGTCGGCGCAGAAGAGTGCATCGCACGCTGCGTGCCGGTTGATCAACTCGGTCAGATAGATGGGCGGAATCGATCCGCGGCTCGACGCGACGGCCTTGGACCGGTGGGTTTCCACCGCGCGGGCATGCCGTTCGACGAGCTTGTCGCGAAACTCGGTTGACGTGCGCGGCTTAAGGCGCGGCAACAACGCCTCCATCGTGGACTTGATATCTCCAACCAGCCCTAGCGTGACCGGATGCCGGCGGCCGAGATGATCGGGTGCCATGTCGATCTGAACGATTTTGGCCTTCTCCGGGTAGAACTGCCGCCACGCGAAGTCGGCGCCAAGCATCAACAAGGTCTCGCATTCGGATACCGCCAGATAGCCCGCTTCGCCGCCAATAATGCCGGTCATGCCGACGTTGTAGGGGTTGTCGTGCTCAAGCACGTCCTTTGCGCGGGACGTGTGTGCAATAGGCGCCTTGAGCCGCTCGGCTACCGCAAGGATTTCAGCGTGGGCGCCACGGCAACCCGAACCCCCATAGATCACGATCTTCTCGCCTGAATTGAGGATTTCAGCGACACGGTCGAGGTCTGCGTCACTCGGCCGGACAACGGGCACATTCGTGTGGACCGAATACGGGACGTCATCGCTCGCATTAGCATGAGCGATGTCGACCGGAACGATCAACACCGCAACGCCACCCTTTGCAATGGCGGTCTGACAGGCAATCACGGTTTTGCGTCGCGCCTGCTCCGGCGTAATGATCATGTCGCAGAACACGGTGCACGATCCGTAGATCGCCTTGAAGTCGACTTCCTGCGGAAAGTTAAAACCAAGTTCCTCGCTCGCTACCTGGGTTGCGATCAGGATAACCGGAGCCCGATTGCGGTTGGCGTCCACCAGGCCGTTAATGAAGTGAAGGCTGCCAGGGCCGCAGCTTCCGGCAACGGCCGTCAGGTTACCGGTCAACATGGCTTCGGCTTCGGCGGCGAACGCCCCCGCCTCCTCATGGCGCACATGGACCCATTCGATGTCGCTCTCGTTGATATGGTGAGCGATGAGATTCAGCGTGTCGCCCACGATGCCGTAGCAGTGCTTTACGCTCGCCGAGGCGAGCGTATCCACAATAATTTCGGCAACTTTTTTGCTCATGTCGGCTCTCCTGAAGGTGCTCCATGCATGAAATGATCAGCCACCGTTGTGAACCGCAGGCCCGGAGTTCGGCACTGCCGGTCGCGCTGATTCCATCGATGGGACGATTCACTTATCTTGCATGGACTCCTGATTACCTGAAATCACCCTGAGGGGGGATCGGCGCCATGATGGCTCCCCCATGTCCCACACTTGAAGCATGCATCAGATAGTTGACAGAGCGAACAGACGTCGGCCGATCTGAGCGCCACCCGGCAAGGAATTCGACAGCCGCTCGAGCGTCGAAGTGAAACGGCGCAGTTGCGCATCCGCCTGTTTGGCGTCACCGCGGGCCGCGTGAATCGCTGCCGCCGTGCGGTGAAGCCGCCAGTCCGCCAGCGGGGTTTCGAATCCTGCCGCGGCCGCGAACGCGGAGTTGATACGGTCGAGTGCAATGACCGGATCGCCGCTCGCGAGCGCCTCGCGCGCAACGACTTCCCAGGCGAGAGCCTGCCACGTCCGGTCTTCGGTGGCGAGGGCGAGCTTCAGGAACGCCTCGCCGCGCGATCGTGCGGTGCGATGGTCGCCCGCCATCATCGCGGCCTCGGCGGTACCCCATTCGGTTGCCAGTCGCCAGTACCAGTCGAACATGATGGGCGTGGCGTCCATCTGCCTGCGCGCTTCGGCAAACAGCGACGCGGCGCGTACGCCGTCCCCCAATCCTATGTACGCGAGGCCCGCGAGCACAAAACACGCACGGTGTTGCACGGGCAGCAACGCGCCGGGGTCGGCTTCGACCGCCCGAGCGGTCGAAGCCGGGACGAACCGTTCGTACATTTCAATGACTGACTCGTAGTCCATCGTGTGCACGAGCAGCCAACCCCTATAGACCTCGAGTGTGCGGGCCGCAAAGTAGTCACCGTTCTCGCGGAACGAAGTCATACCCTGGTCGAACGATTCCATCGACCGGCCTAGCTCGCCAAGGAAAAGCTGAGCCCACGGTGTACCCAGCCGGAGCATCCACGTCGCCCTCGCGAGGTCGAAGCCCGGATGTTCCACCGCATGCTCAAAGAGGATCTGGTAATTCGCCCGCACAGTCCCGAGCGCTTCACGATACCGGCTGGAAATGATGCACAGCATGCTGTATTCCATATTCGCCCGGGCAATCAGCAATGGATCGCCCGTTTCGCGCAACGTACAAATCGCAGCCTCGCACTCACTCAGATCCGCATGCGACCAGCCGTTGGTCCAGATACGCCGTACGTAGGCACTGACGCGGACCAGCGCACTGACGCGCATGTCGGGATGCGATGCACTGAGCGTAAGCGCTTCGTTTAGCACCTCGACGCAACGTTGCCTGTCGCTCCAGCTAAAGACGTAGGCGAGGCCGAGCATGGCGCGCAATTGCGCATCGAGCCGGCCAATCGTGCGTGCCTGCTCCTCGAGTTCGACCCAGGCGGCCTCGGCGCGCGGATCATGCGCCGCAGCGTAAAGCGACGCGCGTGCCTCGGCAAACTCGAAGCTTTTAAGCGGACGCAAATCAACCGGCAACTTTGCGGTGAGCGAAGCGGCAAAATCGAGAATCGACTGCGCCTCGCGATACGCAAAGCGAACCTTTGCGGTTTGCAGCGCAATGCGTAGATAGTCGATCGCTTTGAGCCAGTCTCTCGCGTCAGCGAAATGTTGACCGAGCTCGTATGCCACCTCCGCTCTCTGGTCACGAGCATAGATCGCCTCGAGCCGTTCCGCGATTTGCCGATGCAAACGGGAGCGACGAGTCAACCCCTGACGCCCATAGAACGCGTGGCGAATGAGGGCATGGTCGAAACAGAACATAGCCGCCGCTCCCCCGTCGGGTAAGCGTTTCACTCCCCAACGTTGAATGAAGCGTTGATTGCGTGCCAGCGCCTCGCACAGATCGTCGAACTGCTCCGCTGACAGACCCGCGGCCTCGGCCACGGTCGCGGATGAAAAGCAGAGCCCTGCAACGCTAGCGGCTTCAAGCAGATTCCGTTCGTCGGTGCCCAAGCGCCGGATTCTACTCTCGAGCGTCTGGGTTATCGTGTGTGGCGCTGCCGCGCCGATCATCCCCAATGGCACCAGGGGCCGCCAGCCCGTCGCCGTCTTGCGGAGCATGTTGCGCTCCACTAGATCTGCGAGGGTCGCCCGCATAAACAGCGGATTGCCGCCGCAACGTTGCGCGATGAGATAAGACAGTTCCTCCTCGGCAGGGTCGACGTGATCGCGGTCTGTCAGCCACGAAACCACCGCGTCGCCGGGCAGCGAGCCAAGCGCCAGATCCCGGCATAGGCCCCTCAGCGAAAGCTCGTGGTGCAGTTGCTCGATGGGGTGTTCAGCCAGCGCCGCCTCGTCCGGCCGGTAAGTGACGACGACCATCAGGCGCAGCGCCCCCGGCTGGCGCGCAATCGCCGCCAGCAAATCTATGGTTGAGTAGTCGGCCCAATGAAGATCTTCGAATATCAGAAGTAGCGGTTGCGTCTGCGTCAGAGAGCTCAGCAAGCCGCAGATTTCCCGGAGCATGCGTTCGCGCGACGCGCCAGGAAGCTGCCGCTGCAGGGACTCGCGCACATGACTCGCCACCTGGCCCGGGAGCTGCAATGCCCACGTGGGCGCCAGCGTCACCAGCGCTTTCACGACTTCGCTGCCGCCGGTTCCCTGGCAAAGTTGCCCGAGAGCCTGCAGAACCGGATAAAACGGCTCCGTGCCGCCATAGCCCTCGACACAACGCCCTTCAGCGACCCACGTATCGTCATGTTCGAGCCGTTGGGCGGCAACGAACTGCTTGAGCAACGCTGTCTTGCCGATGCCTGGCTCACCGGCAACCACCACGACCTGACTGCTTCCGGATCTGGCCCGGTCCATTGCGGTACTCAGTTGCTGCAGTTCAATCGTGCGCCCGACAAAGCGGCCGAAGCTCTCCTCGCTTACGACCGGCAACGGCGTAGTTGTTGGGACCTCTACGGGCGCGACGAAACGATAGCCGCGTCCGCGCAGCGTTTCGATGTAGCGAGGGCGCTGCGCGCTATCGCCTAGCCGTGCCCGGATCGTCGTTATGTGGGCCTTCACGACTTCGGGCTGCACGTGCACATCGGGCCACACCGCTTCGAGCAGCGCGTCATGGGTAATCAGCGCACCGCGATTCTCGATCAAAAACCGCAAAACGCCGAAGGTCTTGCGCGTCAGATCGATCCGCTCGGGTGTTGCGTCGGGATCCAGCCGCCAAAGGCATTCGTTCACCGTATCCAGACGAAAGCCTTCGAAACTGACCGAAGAGAGCGTGCTCGACTGAGCCTTCATACCAACCTTGCTCCTCACGCCTGGATCAGGCCCAAATTGCAACTGTCTGAACGCCGACGCGTCGTCGATGATCGCGCCGCATGCTCCGCCCAGGACGAGACACACACTTTTGCCATCAGGGTAAGGCGGTCGACATCCAGAAGGGTGAATTTTTGGTCTTAATTTGGTAACGGATTGGTCCAGTCCGCATTACCGCGACGCGTGACGCGTTTGCAATCCCGCCTGATCGGTATTGATCTGTACAGTTGTCGTGATAATTACAATTTCATAACTGGGGACGAATACAACCAGCATTGAGCGGCCTTGCCCGGGCACAGCCGGTGACTACCCAAGTCGCTTTATTTTCAGGCTCTACGAGTACCTCGTACCGGTCATGAAGGGCTGGAGCACCGAGGTGACCAACGAGGTCGCAAACCTCGTATTGCCGCCGGTTATCCGCAGTATAAAACCGCCACAACCAATGAAGCCAACGAAGCGAAACGCATCGTCGCGACACGGCACCGCTGCAATGGCTATTCGTCAGCCGATTCCGAACGCGCGTCGGTGCCAACCCAACCCGCGACCAGGCGCCGACAACGCCGCGTCTGGAAACTCGTGTTGCAGTGCGGTCGGAGAACCTACGTGATCGATTTCCCACCCTTTCGACTGGATCGAGTGAATCGATGCGTCTGGCAATGCACGCCCGACGGCACGAGCCGCAGGCTCACGTTGGCGCCGCGCGCCTACGACATGCTGCAATACCTGATCGACCACGCAGGCCGGCTCATCACGCACGACGAATTCCTCGATGAACTGTGGCAGAACGTGCATGTCCAGCACCGAAGTGCTGAAGGCCCACATGCTGACAATCCGCACGGCGCTCGGCGACGATCCGGGACATCCAAGCTTTATCGAAACCCATCGCGGCCGCGGCTATCGCTTCATCGCGCCGCTCTCCGCCAGTTCCAGCACGGGTGCGCGCGAGGCGGACAAGCGCGGCCACGGCGGGTTCGTCGGCCGCACGCCGCAACTGAACCGGTTGAAGACGCTGTTCGACGAGGCACACAATGGCGCATCGCGCATCGTGTTCGTGGCGGGCGAACCGGGCATCGGCAAAACGACGCTCGTTAATCGGTTCCTGGACTCGCTCGATGGCGATGCCACTGTGTGGACGTCGCTCGGGCGCTGCGTCGAAGGCTACGGCGGCATCGAGCCCTACTACCCGGTGCTCGACGCGCTGACACAGCTGACCCGCGGCGAAGCGGGCCCGATGATCACCCGCACCCTCGTGTCGATCGCGCCGACCTGGGCCCTCCAGATGTTGGGATCGGTACCGCAGCAATACCGCGCCGAGCTACAGCATCAGGTGATCGGTGCCGCGAGCGGGCGCATGTTGCGCGAGATTTGCGAATTCCTCGAAGCGCTGTCGCTGCAGCATCCGCCCGCGCTGGTGTTCGAAGACCTGCACTGGTCCGACTATTCGACGGTCGACATGCTGTCCGCGCTTGCCCGCCATCGCAGCGGCGCACGTCTGATGGTGATCGCGACGTATCGTCCGGAAGACGCCGAACTCGCGCAACACCCGTTGTGCCGATTGAACCGCGATCTGGGGCTGCAGAAGCTCTGTCATGACATCGTGCTGGAACCGTTGAGCGAAGGCGCAGTCGCCGAATATCTGACGGGCGGCCCGCACGACGATCGGCTCGACAGCTCAAACGGCTTCGCTCAACTGGTGCGCGAGCGCTCCGGCGGCAACCCTCTGTTCATGGTCGCGACGCTCGATCACCTGGTCGAACAAGGCATCGCGCAATCGACGCCCGAAGGCTGGAAGCTGCATCTGTCACCATCGGAGGTACGGCTGGAAGTGCCGCTCACGTTGAACCAGGTGATCGAGCATCGCATCCAGCGGCTGAGCGACGCCCAGCAACGCGCGCTCGAAGGCGCGAGCGTCGCCGGCCTCGCGTTTAGCGCGGCCACCGCAGCGCCGGCCGCCGGCTTGGGCCAGGAGCATTTCGAGGATATCTGCGAGGCGCTCTGCCGTCAGGAAAGCTTCATCCGGCGCGAGCCGTCGTCTACGTTTGATGACAGTCTCGCCACATGCACCTACGCGTTCCGCCACACGATGTACCGGCAGACCTTCTACGAGCGGCAGGGTCTGCTGCGCACCACCCGCTCGCATCTGCGTGTCGCCTATGCGCTCGAGGCGCTGTTCGCACCGGACGAGCGCGGCGGGGTCGCCGCCGAACTCGCGCAGCACTTCGCCGCCGCGAAACATTGGGAACGTGCGCTCGGCTATCTGCGCATTGCGATCCAGACGGCGAAGAAGCGTCTCGCGTACAACGACGCGCTCGCGGCAAACCTGCCCAGTGAAGCGCGCGCAGCGGCGGAAACGGAATTCCTCGAAGGCCGTGCTTCGATCTTCGCGGCGGCCCACGATCCGCGCGCGCGGGAAACCTGCGAACAGCTCGCGGAGCGTGCCGCGCAGCACGGCCTGATCGATATCCAGAGCCGCGCGCTGATGAGCCTCGCGTATGCGTATAGCTGGCGCGACCAGGCGCGCTGCAGCCAGATCATCGACGAAGCGCTCGCGCTGAGCGTTCGGCAGACCAACCCGCAGCAGCAGGCCCGCACCCGCATCAGCTGCTACGTATGGCGGATGTGGGTACGCGGCTGGTGCGCGGAAGACATCGCGTGGTACGAGGCCGCGCTCGTCGCCCTGCGCGCCGGTGACGATCCTTACACGACCGCCTGGTCGCTGTGCGAATACTCGATGGTCTTGCTCGTGTCGTCGCGCTACCAGGAAGCCCAGGACACCATCCTCAAGAACTACCGTTTCCTCGTCGAGAACGATGAAAACCGCCCCGAATTCAACATGGCGCGCGCGACCTGGATGGTGCATCTGGGTGTGCCGTGGACGCTGCTCTATCTTGGCGAATTCGGCCGCGCGCAGCGCGAGTTCGACAAGGCGATCGCGATGTTCGCGCACAACGGCAACCCGTACGGCGCGGACACGCTCACGCTCTATCGCTGCTGGGTGCAGTTCCACGCAATGGATTTCGACGCGATGCTGCAATCCTGTACGCAGGTGCTGGCCGGTAAGTCGCCCGAAGCGGGCAGCGGCAAATCGATCCTGCCGGCCGAATACCGGCTCTGCCTGCTGCTGACCGGGCTCGCACAGCTCGGCCTCGGCGCTACGCACGCCGCGCGCGACGCGCTCACGCAGGTGTCGCAGCGGATGGGCACGCAGCCGGTGATCTTCGACTGGTACTGGCGTCTGCCGCTCGAATGGGGGCTCGCGGGGGTCGCACTCGCGGAGCGCGATCTCGATGCTGCGATCGTCCATGCCGACCGTCTCGTCGAACTGGCGACCCGTATCGACGAACGCACATGGCAGGGCTTCGCGTGGGAGATGCGCGCGCGGGTCGCGTGCGAACAACATGACGCAAACCATGCGCTGGGCTGCGTGCAGCATGCGCTCGACGCAACGCGCGATTACCAGACGCCGCTTGCGGACTGGCACATCCATCGCACGGCTGCCCGTGCCCGCGAGTTGGCCGGTGACACGCAATCGGCCAACCACCACGCAACCCTCAGCAAAACGATGAAGGACGCGCTCGCCGCGACGCTGCCGTCGGGCCATCGTCTGCGCCAGATGTTCGAAACGGGCTAGGGCCTGTTCACGCTAATAACAGGCCCTAGCCAGCGTGCCCGCGTCCATCCAGATAGCTGATCAGACCCAGACGGCTCGCCAGCGTCACCGCTTCGATCCGGTTCCCCACCGACAGCTTCGTATACAGATGCTTTGCGTGCGACTTCACAGTCTCGGGCGCGATGTGCAGCCGGATCGCGATCTGCTTGTTGGTCAGCCCGCGCCCCATCAGTCCGATGATCGCGCGTTCACGTTCGCTGAGGCCCATGGCGGCCACGGATCGCGCTGTGTCCCGCGCCATATCACGCGCCGGTTGCGCGTCGGCGGTGCCACGCCGCCGTCGCGACATCAATGCGCCTGCGTAGGGAAGCAGTTCGCGGACGTCGCCGGCGGGCACGATCGCACCCTGCACGATGCCGTCGATCAGCTTCGCCACGCGCTCGCTACAGTCGACGAGCGTCTGATGCAGTCCCACACAAATCGCCTGCTGCAGCAGCGCGACGACCGCCTCGACCGCTTCATCGCGCAGACCGGCGACCAGCAACGCTTCGACCAGCAACAGCGCGATCGTCACCGCGCCGTATCGATCGCGTCTCAGAACGGTATCGCAATGGAGCTGCCGCAGCGCCGCGAGATCGACCGCGGCGGGTACCTGGGCGAGCGCCAGCCGCGCCTGCGCGAGCACGTGGTAGCGCGCGATCTCGAAGCGCGCGCTGCTGCTCGCCGCGCCGCATTGCCCGTTCAGCACGGCGAGCCGTTGTGCGCAGAGCGCCGCCTGGTCGATGCGATCCGCGGCCACGTGCATCTCGACCTGCTGCGCGAGGCTGGCGGCGCGCAGCCGCGGCCAGTTGCGCGTCATCCCAAGCGCATCCGCCTCGGCCAGCAGCAAGAGCCCTTGTCCCGGTTGCCGCCGGTTCGCAGCGATGCGGGCGAGCAGTCCGTAACCGCGCAACGCGCCTTCGATCGTGCCGCCCTGCCGGATTCCCGGCAGCCTTGCCGCGACCAGCGCCTCACTCTCGTCGACGCGGCCCTCCTCGTACAGCACCTGAGCCATCACGCAAGCGGGCAGCGCGTCGATCACCGCCGGGCCGGCGCGAAAGCGCCGCGCGAGGTCAAGCGCGTCGTCGGCTAGCAAGCGCGCGGCATGGAAATGCATCTGACCGAATTCGATCGCGGCATCGAGCGAAAGGTCGAACATCGCGGTGATCGCGCGCAGCCGGCCCTGCTGCTTGCTCGGCTCGCCCGGCTCGCGGCGCTCCACCGCGTAGGAACTCTCGGGATCGCCGAGGCGCCAATAAGCGCAGCGGCACACGGTCAGCGCGACGTGCGCGGTGGGCGTTGCAGAGCCGAGCCGCAGCGCGCAAAGCGCAGCGGCCAAGGCCGCCCCCGCGTCGTCCTGCAGCAGGAGCGCCGCGGCCCGCACGGCTGCGATCTCGCAGCGCAGCGCAACCGCGACCGGGCCCGGCAACCGGCCGACCTGCCCTTCAATCCGCTGCGCGATCAGCAGCGCTTCGGCGGCCTGGAGCCGGATCAGCATTTGCCAGGCGCGCGCAAGATCCAGATGGATGCGCGCTACACTCACCGCCGGCCGTTCCCGGCCGAGGCGCGCCGATGACTGACCTTCGTCGACGTACACCGACGCGGGCGGCACGACGTGAAGCGCCCGCGTCGCGAGGGCTTCGGACTGCGCCCGCGGCGGCGCCGCGCGGGGATGAGGATGCGCCGCTTCCTGATGAGTTTCGCAGACAAATGCCTCGTTCATTCCACGCTCCGTCGGACACCAGATCGTCGCAACCGCTTGACGAACGCGGTACCGTCCAGACTAGAGATGACCGTCCGGAAAAGCGTGATGATTCGGTTCTTTTTTGGTAAAGGATGGGTTGTCGCGCGGTATTGCCCGGACTGCAACCGAAACGAAAGCGCTGGATACCGAGGTTTGTAATGCGGCCAGCGATCAGCCGGGCGACACGCGCTCGACCTCGGACGCCAGCATCATCGCAGCCGCGTTGACGGGACGCGGCCGCCCCTGTCGCGGACGATAAACCGCATCGCCGGCAACGATTGCCACACCCGACAGCGCACAGCGACCGCGCCGCTTCGCGACGCCCACCTTCCACGCCTGGTCGCCGTAGCGGCAAGACGTTGCGTCGCACCAGTACACGACCACGATCTCCGCCGAAACGCGATCGACCACGCGCACCACGCATTCGCGGCGCGCGTCGGTTTGCGCAACCGGCACCGTTGCTGCTTCACGGCGCGGCGCCAACCGGCTCGCGGCGCACTCGCACGAGCCGCCGTCGAGCAGGCGCAGCGCAGCGCGCCAGCATTCGTCGTCCGCCAGGTCGGCCTGCATGATCACGTTCCGGCGTCGCCCGGGCGCGCGGCGGTAGCCACGGCCGGCTCCACGACCGGGCCCTCGCCGCGTATGCGGGTCCGCCAGCTGTTGGGCGGCTCGCCGACCATCCGCCCGAAGACGGTCGTAAAGTGCGCATGCGACCCGAAACCACAACTGAGCGCGACGTCGAGCACGCTGAGCGCCGACGAGCGCAGCAGCATCTGGGCATGCTCGATCCTGCGCCGCAGCAGGTACGCGTACGGCGAATAGCCCGTCGTCGAGCGGAACTGTGCGGCGAAATGCATGCGGGTGAGGCCGGTGCTGGCGGCGACATCGGCAAGTCCGATCGGCTGCGCGAGATTCGCTTCGATGAAGTCGAGCGCGCGCCGCAGACGCCACTTCGGCAGCGACGCCGCGCGCTGCGCGGTCGGCGGCGTGCGTTCGGCAGCCCGAGCGAGCAGGCGCGCGATCATCGCGTCGCAGATCCTGTCCGCGTACAACTGGCCGAACGCGTCCTTCTCGATCGGCACGACCGGCCGGTCGGCGGCGGTCCCATTGTCGGCGGCGCAACCTGCCGCCTCGTTGCCGGGTGCCGCATTCGATGTCCGCGTGATCATGTGCGCCTCCCCTGTCGATCGGAGTAAGCGCTTCAGCGCTTACTCCGGTCTCATGCAAGATGGTTGCTGTCGATGCCGGCGATGCGCCCGTGACGAAAGCCCGACGGCTTCCCAGGGCGGATGTCGACAGGCCCCATCTTGCGCAGCCTCGCGGCGGCGCGACATCCCCTCGTCGGGTGAGCGCAACGGCAGCGGTGTCCCTCGTTCGTGCGTTCTCAGATGCCGCGACGCGGCTTGATTGCGCCCGCCGGATGGCGCTTCGCGATCGACGAGCGCAGCGCGGAATAGGCCGGCGCGACCATCGGGTAGTCAGCGGGCAGGCCCCACTTCGCGCGGTATTCGTCGGGGGTCATCGAGAAGTGGCGTTGCAGGTAGCGCTTGAGCGACTTCAGCTTGCGTCCGTCTTCGAGACAGACGAGGTAATCGCCGTGCACCGATTCCTCGATCGGCACCGCAGCGCTCTGCTGCGCGGCCGGTGCCGTCGCGGTGCGCAAGGTGGCCAGCGCGGCGTAGGTGCTCCAGATGAACGCCGGCAGATCGGCTGCCGGCAACGGATTGCACGACACGAAGCTCGCCACGATTGCGGCGGTGAGCTCGATCAGATCGATGTCTTCCGTCACGACGCGCCTCGACGGATCGACGGTTCCGGGTGGAACGGCGGCGTTGCCCGAAGTGGCGTGTGGCTTCCCGAAGCATCATGATTCTTCACGACTCGGCTCCCTCGCAGGCGGGTCACCGGTCACGTTAGGGTCGGCAGACATGGCGATCAATCCCCCGAACGGGGGTCGTCACGCTCGCACGGACGACCGGCAGCAGCAATGAACCCGGCAGCTCGCCGTCTAGCGCACCTTTGTGCCGGCCTGGTCTCCCGGCAGGTCGTCGCTGCGATAGCCGCCACCGAGCGCCCTGGTCAGCACGATGCCCGCCTCGATCTCGTCGCCGGTAAGCTGCACGAGCCCGAGGCGCCCTTCGATGACTGGCGCCTTCGCCTGCATCGCGCTCATCCTGTCGCCGAGGCCGGTCTGGTAGCCCGCCTCGGCACTGTCGCTCGCGAAGCGCAACGCGTCGATCCGCTCACGCTGCAGATGCACGCGATGATCGAGGTCGTCGATCTCGCTGCCGCTTTGCGCGACGTCGCGCACCGCGTCGAGCACCGCCTGGTCATACTGCTCGATCAGCGTGTTGCTGGTCGTGCGCGCGCCGTGCAGGTTCGCGTTCAGGCGGCCGCCGTCGAAGATCGGCAGTGTGAGGCCGGGAATGAGGTTGATCTGCTGGCTCGAATGCATGAACAGGTCGCGCATTCGCAGCGCGTTGAAACCGAAGAACGCGGTGATATCGAAACTCGGGTAGAACGCCGCTTTCGCCGCATCGATCCGGTCGAACGACGCCTGTACCAGCCAGCGCATCGCCTGCAGATCCGGGCGCCGCGCGAGCAGCTCATACGACAGCGTCGACGGCAGCGAAACCGCCGGCGCCGGCAACGGCACCGGCGCGATCGCCGGCAGATCGTCGGGACCGGCGCCCGCCAGCGCGCGGAGAGCCTCGCGCGCGTGGACGACCTGCTCCTCGCTCGACGCGATCTGCTGGTCGATCGCGAGCAACTGCGAGCGCGCCTCGGCGGTTTGGGTCAGCGCTTCGAGGCCGCGTTCGTGCCGCGCCGATCGCGTGTCGAGCTCGAATGCACGCACTTCGCGAAGTTGCCGCAACAGCTCGAGGCTCGCGTAGGTGATCTGGATGCTGTAGTAGAGCTGCGCAACGCCTGCCGAGAGCTCGAGCTCGGCCTGCGCCACCTCCGCGCGCCGCGCGTTCTGCTCGCCGATCGCAGCGCGCACCAGGTCGCGCTGCTTGCCCCAGATGTCGATGTCGTAGTGAGCGTCGACACCCACCAGCCCGGTCCAATACCACGGCCCAAACGCGCCGATCGCCGGATCGTGCGACGCATACGCGCTGAGGAAACCGTGCCCCGAGACCCGCTCGCGATCGGCATCCGCCAGCGCCGACATCTGCAGACCGGACCCCGCGCGAATCAGCTCAACCTGAGCGTGGGCCTGCGAGACGTGCTCTCGCGCAATGGCGAGCGTCGGCGCATGGGCGAGCGCCAGCTCGACCAGCGTATCGAGCTGCGGATCGCGATACTGCTCCCACCAGCGCGCCGACGGCCAGCCTTCGTTCGCGAGATGGATGTCGTCGGCGAGGCGGATCTGCTGCGGCGCGATCATCGCGGCGGGCGGACTATCGTGGTGAATGAGCGCGCACGAGGCGAGCAACGGCAGCGCGAGAGACGCGAGCCAGTGGCCGGTCAGTCGTGCGGCCGGTCGTGCGGCAAGTAAGCGCGGCAGGCGGCACAGGATGCAGGCGAAGCGCGTCATCGCAGATCACCCCGCACTCGCGAATTCGCCGGACGCAGGCTCGCCGGCTGACCAGCGCGGCAACCCGGCGAGCACCGCATCGATCCGTTGCGCGTGCTGTTCCAGCGCTTCTCCGGCCGCCGCGCCCGCTGCCCCTGCCGGTGCGGCGCGCAGTCCACCCGGGTCGAGCGGCGCGGGAGTCGTCGCGGCCGGTGGCTCGGCCGCGAGCTGTGACGCGTATCGCTCCAGCGCATCCGCGACATCCGACTGAAACTTCGCTGCGCGCTCCATCGGCGCGCCTGCCGACGCACCGGTCATCGCCTCGTGGTGAAACGCTTCGATCGCGACGAGCATCGCCCGGCTCTGCGCGAGCACCGTCTGCAACAGCAGCGTGATCCGCGCCGGCTCGCCCTCGCGCCAGTCGGGTTCGAGCGCGACGCGCGCCAGCACCGTCTGGCAGTCCGCGAGCATGGCCCATGTTTCGACCACGGCCGCCGAATCCGTCGCGCGAGGGCCGGTGAGCACCGCCCTCGCCTCGACGCGCGCCAGCGCCGCGATCTTGCGCAGTACCGACGCCAGTTGCGCGCGCAGCGCATCCGCTTCGCCTTCCGGCCACATCGACATCTGGATGAAGGTTGCCACGCCGACACCTAGCAGAATGCCGACGATCCGGTCGCGGATCTCGGTGAGATCGGACGGCGGCGAAAACGATTCGAGCAACGCCAGCGCAAACGTAAACATGATCTGGACGCCGGCGTAGCTGATCCGCTCGGAACCCGCCGACACCCAGGCGCCGAGCGCGATCACGGGCAGGCTCATCAGCAGCAGCCCCGTCACGCTCTCCAGTTGCGGAATCACGAACGCAACCATGAACAGCGCCGCCGCGCTGCCGACCAGTGCGCCGCTGATCCGCAGCAGGCCATGGCGGCTCGATGCGCCAAGGCTCGGCAGCGCGACCACGAGACACGTCAGCATGATCGTGTGGATGCCCGGCCAGTTCACCGCGTTGTAGAACACATAGCAGATCAGTACCGACAGCAGCGTACGCAGCGAGAAGCGCGCGTAGCGCGGATTCGCGAAGACGTCTGGTTCGAGCAGTGCAGAGCGCGCCGCTGGTTTTGACGCTTTCTCCGATTTCTCCGCTGCACCGCCGGCGGCCGCATCGTCCGGCGGCGTCGGCGCGGCGCCGCGCGGCGCATCGGCGAGCGCGTTGAGCGCGCGCTGCATCGCATCGGCCGCCGGTATCGACGTCGATACCGGCGCGTGCGCGGCTGCGCTCCAGTACGGCCATTGCGCGTCGTCGCCGATCGCGAGGTCGAGCGACACGAGTTCGTCCTGCGCCGCGCGGATGGCATCGATCTGCCCGGCACCGTGCGCGACGGCATGACCGGGAAGCAGCGCCGCGGCCTCGAAGATGCGCGATACCGCGGTCACGCAGGCCAGCCTCGCCGACGCGTCCTCGTTGCTGTAGCGGTGACGCATCGTCGAGAAGCGCAATAGCTTCTGCAATGACAGTGCGCCGCGCTCGAGATCGAGCGCGCCGATCCGCACGGCCGGCGCATGCGCGTCGATCGAGGCGGCGAGCCGCGCATGGGCCGTCGCGAGCTGCCGTTGCATCGCGGCGCGCAACTGCCGCTCCGGCTCGGCCGGCAGAAACAGCGTGTTGATGATCAGCGACAATGCCACGGCGTAGTTGACCGCCGACCACACCCACAGACAGTTACGCACCAGCGCTTCCGCGTTGTCGGTCAGATCGCCAAAGCTCTGCGCGTAAATCACGATCAGCGAGACGAGAAAGAACACGAGCCCGAATTTCGTCACGGCCCGCATCAGATAGGTGCTGCAAAAAAAGATTGCGCTCGCGACGATGATGCGCAGCAGCGGATAGTTGAACGTCAGCGTGTAGAGACCGATCGTGGCGGCGATCGCACCCGTCGTGCCAATCACGAGATTCAATGCAATCACGCGGGTCAGCACGATGTTCGCCTGCGTCACGAAGAACACCACGATCAGCGACACCGCCAGCTCGGGTACCTGCAAGGTCATCGACGCGACGATCACGATCGCGCTGCCGAGCACGCAGCGCAACGTCACGTTGCCGCGCCCCGGAAACGCGGCGAGCTCGTAGTGCAGGAAGGTCGCGAGCGCCGCGAACGGCCGCGGCCATGCGAGACGGCGCCCGACGCCGTTGAGCCCGCTCATGACGGCGCTCCATCGGACGTCGCGCGATTGTCACGATCGTCGCGAGGTTCGGGCTGCAGCACGGCAACGGCGGACGTGCCGATCCGGAACAGCTGCGGGTCGGGATGATCGACCCGTATCTTCACCGGAAAGCGCTGCGCGACGTGCACCCAGTTGATGCTGCGCGCGATGTTCGGCAGACCGTTCGCGCTGCCGCCGCCGTCCTGCGGATCTACGCCGAAGCCGATCGAGTCGACCGAGCCGCTGAAACGGATGTGGGTATTGCTCATCAGGTACAGGGTCGCGCGGGTGCCGGGCCGGATGTTGCCGAGCTCGTTCTCGCGGAAATTGGCGATCACGTACCAGTGCCGCGTATCGATCAGCGTGAAGACGGGCTTTTGCGCGGACACGAATTGCCCGACGGACGTGCGCAGCTCGACGACGCGGCCATCGAACGGCGCACGCACGGCCGCATATTCCAGGTTGAGTTGCGCCGTCGCAATTTCGGCGAGCAGCACCGCGCGCTGCGCGACGAGCGCGGCGACGCTGCTGACCGCCGCCTGCGCCTCGCGCGCCTGCGCTTGCGCGGCCGCGAGCTCGGCCAGCGCGGCGCGTTGTGCGGTGTGCGCGCGGTCCAGGTCTTCGGCGGAGATGTAGCCCTTCGCGATCAGCGGCGCCATTCTCGCCAGCGTGTCCCCCGCCTGCTTCGCGGCGGTCTGCGCGCGCACCACCGCCGACTTTGCAGCGTCGGCGCTGAATCCTTGCGCATTGACGGTGCGCTGGGTCAGCGGAATCTGCGCATCGAGTTGCGCGAGCGCCGCCTGCGCGCGCTGCAACGCGAACTGATACGGCCGCGGGTCGATCTCGAACAGCAGATCGCCCTGCTTCACCGCCTGGTTGTTGCGCACCGCGAGCGTCACGATCTTGCCGCTGACTTCGGGCGAAACGCCGATCGTGTCGGCGTACGCATACGCGTCGTCGGTGCGCGGCGCGGTATCCACGCGCCAGATCACGGCGATGACCGCGATCACGGCCAGCACGATCAGCAGCATGGCGGGCCAGGTTCGCGGACGCTGCTTTCCTGCGTCCGTGCTGTGGGCAGCAGTCATGGTCAGACGGTCGGTTGAAGGTGAAGGTTAAAGTTAAAGGGGTTAAAGGTTGAAGCCTGCAACCCAAAGCGCGATCGAAAACAGCACGGTCAGCCCCGGGTAGACGATCGCGGGCGGCGCGAGCCAGGCGCCGCGGCCGCTGCGCGACAGCAGCACATGAACGCATGCGACCAGCAGCACGCCACCCGCGATACAGAACAGCCAGTCCGGAAAATACGCGCCCAGCACGCCGACCGACGGCGCGTCGCTACAGGCAGTCAGCGTCGCGCACGACATCAGGCTCGTCCACGCATGGCGCCCAAGGCGCAAACCACTCGACATCGCCGTCTCCCCTTGATGGCAGGCAATGAAGCAATACGGTTCAGCGCGTCAGGTTCACTTTCGCGAGATCGATCAGCTCGCTGCCGCGGCCGTCCATCACCGCCTTCATCATGAAGAGGCCGAAATGCCAGGCTTCATCGATGGTGGTCTTCGGCGGCATGATCAGTTCCTGGCGCGCGCTGACGACGTCGACCAGCGCGGGCCCGTCGTGTGCGAGCGCTGCCGCGAGCGCGCCTTCGAGTTCCTGCGGTTTCTCGACGCGGATGCCCTTCACGCCCACCGCTTCAGCCATGCGCGCGAAGTTCGGATTGACGAGGTCGCAGCCGGAATCGACGAAGCCTGACGCGCGCATTTCTATCTCCACGAAGCCGAGCGTGCCGTTGTTCAGCACGATCACTTTCACCGGCAGCTGCGCCTGAACCAGCGTGAGGAAGTCGCCCATCATCATCGTGAACCCGCCGTCACCAGACATCGAAACCACCTGGCGGCCGGGATACGCGGCCTGTGCGCCGATCGCATGCAGCATCGCGTTCGCCATCGAGCCGTGATTGAACGAACCGACCAGCCGGCGCCGGCCGTTCAACTTCAGATAGCGCGCCGTCCATGCTATCGGCGTGCCGACGTCGCAGGTGAAGATCGCGTCGTCGGCCGCGAGCTGGCTCACGAGCCGAGTCACGTACTGCGGATGGATCGTCGTGCTCGACGGATTGCTCTCGGCGAGCGAGTCGAGATCCTTGTGTGCCTGCCGGTAATGCGCGAGCGCGCTGTCGAGATGCGACGAATCGGTCTTTTCGTTGAGGACCGGCAGCAACGCGGCGAGCGTGTCCTTGACCGTGCCGAGCAGCAGCAACATGTCGCACGTGGATCCAGTCGATCTCGCCGGAACGCCTGAGCGAATCGGAAACGCCGTTCAGCGAGTCGCCGACGACGCCGTAAATGCGCTTCACGCCGGCGTGCGTCAGGGCATCGACCAGATAGTCCGCTGCGGTAGTCATGATGCCTTCCGCGAACGAATGTGAACGTGGGGTCGGTTCATGATGCCTCCTGTGGATGAGCGGATTCGCGCCGCGCTCTCAGGCCGTGCGGCGTTGCGTCAGGTCATCGAGCAGTTGCAGGTCCGTGACGGTGTACGAGATGCCCATGCGGAAGCCCGCGCCATTGCGCACCGGCGCGAGCGCCGACAGTTCCTCGCCCGCCGCGTCGGGAAACGTCACCGTGCCTTCGCCCGCCCAGGCGTCGACCACCGTGAGGTCGTCGGTGATCGAGAGCACCAGTTCGTTGATCGCCGGCTCGTCGTGCTGGCCGGCCGACAGGCGTGGGAAATACCGCAGGTTCACGGTCGGTCGCGACAGCAGCGTCGACGGATCGGCGACCGACTCACGCAGCGTCACGCGCGCCTCGACGAGCCGCTGACCGCTCGCCGACATGCTCGCGCCGAAGCGGCCGCCGGCCGCAACGGGCGCGGCGGCCTTGCTCGGCGCGACATAGCTACGCGTCTGGTATACGCTCGCGAGGCGCTTCGGGAAACCCTGAATCCAGCCGCGCGCGAGCGCCGCATCGTTGTCGACGAAGATGTACGGGCACCATGCAACGCGCCGGTCGCCGTATCTGGCGTCCACCAGCAGCAGGAACTCGCGGTACTGGTAGCGCGCGGGATCGAGATACTCGTCTTGCTCCCCGGTGAACTGCCAGTCGATGAAGAGCACGACCGCATGACCGTTGGTGTCCGGATCCGGCGTGAGGCCCTGCGGCAGCGTCGCTGCGGTCGCGTCCGGCGAGGCCCAGAACTCTACGCCGATCACGTCGCCCGAGTAATGCCACGGCGGGGGCGGATTCAGCGACGACTTGCCGAGCGGCGTCCGCGGTACTGTGTATCCCTTCAGCATCTCGTTCTCCCGGTGACAAGGCTTGCAGGCACGTGTGCCGGCGGCCTCGGGTTGACTGCGACCATGGTGTCGCGGCTGGTCCGGGCGTGCTTTAGGATTCGCACGGTGACGTATCGAAATCGTACGAACCGGCGAACCGGGTAGGCGCGATGCGAGCCGGGTCGCTGGGTACGTCGCCACCTGATCCAACTGTCGATGCATGAGCCGGATTTCCAGCGACGAGAGTGCCCGGTCCTTCGGTATAAACGAGGCAATGGACGCAGCGCCAACGTCCGCTGCGGGGTTGCCACGCTTGAGTTGGCCCCGAGCGAATTGGACCTGAATCAGTTGCCTTCGTGGCTGGTCGAGCCGATCGCGCCACAGCAGTTGGGCGTGTCGACGGTTTATACGCTGAAGATCGTCGGCGGCCCGGGTTGCGCAACAGGCAACTGAGCACCAGCCGGGACAGCGAGCGGTTCAATCCCAGCGCCCATCACAGCCGCCGCCTGTCGCGGCCTGGTGCGAAACCGGGCACCGTCCTCCGATGAGTGACTGGCAGTGATGAGACAGCGACGCTTGTCAAAGCCAGATTGTCAAAGCCATTCTGAAATGTTCGCTTCAATTATGTCAAATTACCGCCGAAAGAAACCGCGTTCCAGCGCTGCAATAGATGTCCTTCCCTCTCGCCGCAGGCCGTCGCAAACGCGTACGCCCGAACTAACACCTTGCGCGATCGCCTTGCGGGACTACATTTAATCAATATCCGTCAAGACCATATGGCGTGATACGAGCGGCGAATCGCGGAATGCGTCTGTCGCGGTGACATAAAAGGAGATACCAAATGGCAGAGATAGACAAGGAAGACGTCGTTGCGGTGCTGAACCGGATTCTCGAATCCGAGTTGGCCGGCGTCGTCCGATATACGCACTATTCGTTTCTTGTTTTCGGATTCGGACGCATTCCGATCAGATCCTGGCTGCGCGAGCAGGCCGACGAATCGCTGTTGCACGCACAGCAGGTCGGAGAGTGGATCACCACTCTGGGCGCCTATCCGTCGCTTGCGATCGGTCCCCTCCTCGACTCGCACACATTCGATATCGCGTCGATCCTCCGCGAGTCGCTGCAAGCCGAGAACCTCGCGCTGGAACTTTATCGCGAACTGCTCGCGCTGGTCGAGGACCGCTCCGTTGCACTCGAGGAGTTCGCCCGTCAGATGATCCATGTCGAAGAGATGCACGCGGGCGAAGTCGACAAGATGCTGCGCCGCCCTGGAGAAATGACGACGTCAGCCGAACGGCAGGCGGGCCAACCCTGATCAAACTGACTATGGCGGCACGTGCGTGGCGCGCCACGCACGGTGGCGCGTCCCGTCGGGCTATCGGGCCGGAAGACCCAGCATTTCGCGCGCCTTGGCAGCGCTCGCCACCGGCCGGCCATATTCGCCGCACAATGAGGCCACCCGCGCAACCAGTTGCGCATTGCTCTTCGCCAGCGTGTCCTTGTCCCAGCGCACATTGTCTTCCAGACCCGTGCGGCAATGCCCGCCCATTTCGAGCGTCCAGTGATTGACCTCCAACTGATGCCGTCCGATACCAGCGGCGGTCCACGTTGCATCCGGCAATAGCGCCTTGAGTTGTTGCACCTCGAACTCAAGAATCTCGCGACGCGCGGGCAGCGCGTTTTTTACACCCATCACGAACTGGACGTGCACAGGAGATTTCAGCAGCCCTTGTTGCACGAGGTCCACTGTGCTGTACAACATCGCCAGATCAAAGATCTCGATTTCCGGTTTGACATCGTAGTCGAGCATCATTTGCGCAAGCGCACGCACAAAGTCCGGCGGATTTTCATAGACGGTAGTCGGAAAATTGACAGAACCCGTCGCGAGCGATGCCATATCCGGCCGCAGATCGAGCATCGCGCCGCGTTGCTCGAACGAACGGCCACGACCACCTGTCGAAAACTGAATGATGATGTCAGGGCAGTGCTTCCGGATGCCCTCCTGGAGAGCGGCGAAACTCGACCGGTCGGAACTGGAGTTCTCCTGTTCGTCACGCACGTGCAGATGAACGAGCGATGCTCCGGCTTCGTACGCTTCGTGCGTGCTTTCAATCTGCTCGGAGATCGTGATCGGCACAGCCGGGTTGTCCTTCTTGCGCGGAACTGAGCCAGTGATGGCAACGGAGATAATGCACGATTCACTCATGGCTAACACTCCCGTTCAACGTTTCCATCTCGCCCATAAAGCGAGCTGTCATGACCGCGTGCCTGGCGAAATGCCCGCACACCACGTGTTCCAAGTCTAGTTCAAATGCGCGCGATGAGGATCGCGCCCCTCGGGGCAGACGGAACGCGTAAACGTTCGCCGGCCCGTCCGCGTTGCCACAACTCATCAGCATGCGTCCCGTTGAGACGGCATTTGAACAGCAAGAGGTAGCGCATGACGTCGCTTCGTCAGACCTATCGCCGGCAGGCCCGGCTGTAGCGAATCTGCTTAAGTCAAACCGCCGGCGACACGCTTCGCCGCCGCGAGTGTTCTCCTCAACCTCTCATCCAGTTCGAGTGTCTCGGCCAGTTTGCGATTAGGTACCTCGAGACCGAATGGAATGCCCGGAGGCAACGCCTCGATAAACTCGCGCAGCGGCAAGCCGCCCTCGCCCGGCAACAGGCGGTCATAGCGTGCTTCTTCGGAAATAGCCGCCGTGGCCGCTGGCGCCGTCGCGCTGGCGTCACAGAACTGCGCGTACCTGATTCGTGCGGGATCGAGAGTCGCAATGTCGCTAATCTTGCCGCCGCTGCGCATCAAGTGAAAGGGATCGAGCAAAATCGCGCCGTTAGCTTGCCCAGCTTCGCTCACGATCGCATTGGCTGCCTGAATGCTGCCGACGCCGAGCCACGCCGCAAATTCGAGCGCGCACGAAATGCCGAACGGTGCAGCCAGTTCGCAAAGCTGGGCGAATTTCTCAACGGCCAGCGAACGGTCGGCAATATCGATCAGCGTCAAAGCATTGCGTGCGCCGAGACGCTGAGCCGTCTCGAACACACGCTTGAAGTCCTTCACGTCGCGTTCAGGCGTCAGCAGCATGACTTCGATATCCAGCACTTCGAGAGCGGTGTCGCGTAAGCGAGCTTCCGTCTCGAGCAACATCGGTGAGTTGTCGAACATCGGATGCTGTGCCTCGCCCGCCCGAAACGGGCTGAGGCGCAGACTGACCGCGTCGTAGCCCGTGCGGGCCGCTGACGCCACCAGTTCAGGTGGCGTCAGTTCGATCGCTGTGAGCGGCACCAGGGAGTAGAGCCGTGTCATCGCATCGTCCTTGTATCAGCCTGCTTCGCTCATGGTCGGCTCGGCACGCGTCCGCTCGTGCGCAATTCGTTTCAGCAGATCGAGGGCGACGTCGACGATCATGTCTTCCTGGCCACCCACCATCTTGCGCCGGCCCAGCTCAACAAGAATGTCCACGGTTTTGAGGCCGTACTTGCTTGCCGCCACTTCCGCATGACGCAGGAAGCTCGAATACACGCCCGCGTAGCCGAGCGCGAGTGTTTCGCGGTCCACGCGCACCGGACGGTCCTGCAACGGCCGCACCAGATCGTCGGCCGCATCCATCAGGCGGTACAGATCGCAGCCGTGATTCCAGCCCTGACGCTCCGCAGCCGCAATGAACACTTCCAACGGTGCATTACCCGCACCTGCCCCCATGCCCGCAAGACTCGCATCGATGCGATCGCAACCTTCTTCGACCGCCACCAGCGAATTCGCGACGCCAAGACTCAGGTTGTGATGCGCGTGCATGCCGGTCTGCGTTTCCGGTTTCAGCGCGTCCTTGAATGCGCGGAACCGGTCACGGATATCATTCATGCCGAGCGCGCCGCCCGAATCGACCACGTACACGCAGGTCGCGCCGTAGCTCTCCATCAGCTTCGCCTGTTCGGCGAGCTTCTGCGGCGTGGTCATGTGGCTCATCATCAGGAAGCCGACGGGGTCCATGCCGAGTTCGCGCGCGAATTCCAGATGCTGACGCGAGACGTCTGCTTCGGTGCAGTGCGTGGCGACCCGTACGATGCGCGCGCCGGCGTCGTATGCGTTGCGCAGATCGTGGGTCGTACCGATACCGGGAATCAGCAGCGTTGCAATCTTCGTGGTCTTGACGCTCTCTGCCGCTGCGGCAATCCACTCGACATCGCTATGCGCACCGAAGCCGTAGTTGAAGCTCGATCCTTCGATACCGTCGCCATGCGCGACTTCAATGCTGTCGACGCCTGCCTGGTCCAGTGCCGCAGCAATCGCCTTCACGTTCGCAATGCTGTACTGATGGCGGATCGCGTGGCTGCCGTCGCGTAACGTGACGTCCGAGATGTAGAGCTTTTTATCGTGCGACGTCATTACACGGCCTCCTTATGACCACGCGCGATACCGGCAGCAACCCGGCGACGCGCCATCATGTCGCCGCACGCGAGCGCGGCCGACGTCATGATGTCGAGATTGCCCGCATACGAGGGCAGATAGTGAGCGGCGCCTTCCACTTCGAGAAACACCGACGTTTTCAGGCCATGCTTTGGACCGATGCCAGGCACGTTCAGCGGCTGCTCCGGCGAGATCACATCGAACTGCACCTTCTGCTTCAGACGATAGCCGGGCACGTAGGCCTGCACGCTCGCCACCATCTGCGCGATGCTGTCTTCAATCAGCTGCTTATCCACCAGATCGGACAACACGAACACTGTGTCGCGCATGATCAGTGGCGGCTCCGCCGGATTGAGCACGATGATCGCCTTGCCGCGCGTTGCGCCGCCGAGTATTTCGATCGCGCTGCGCGTGGTCTCGGTGAACTCGTCGATGTTGGCGCGCGTTCCCGGCCCCGCCGACTTGCTCGAGATCGACGCGACGATTTCCGCGTAGTGCACCTTCGTTACGCGTGACACTGCGGCGACGATCGGAATCGTTGCCTGGCCGCCGCAGGTCACCATGTTCATGTTGCTCGCGTTTTCGGCTTCGAGGTTGATTGCGGGAATCACATACGGGCCAATCGCCGCGGGCGTGAGGTCGATCACCTGCACGCCGTGCTGTTGAAGCACGTCGTTGTGACGCTTGTGCGCGCCTGCCGAGGTGGCATCGAACACAATGTCGATGTCTTTGAACACGTCAAGCTTGAGCAAGCCGTCGATCCCCTCAGCGGTGGTCGCCACGCCCATACGCTCGGCCCGCGCGAGGCCGTCCGATTTCGGATCGACACCGACCATCGCACCCATTTCGAGGTGTTTGCTGTTGCGCATCACCTTGATCATCAGATCCGTGCCGATGTTGCCCGGCCCGATGATCGCCACCTTTACCTTGTCAGTCATATCTTCTCCGGAACCCTGCTTCATGCTTTGGGAAGCACCGCGCTACCATCCACGACGCGGTCCGCAACGGTCTTGCCGCCACGGCCCCAGCAATCGGGCGGCACTTCTTCAATCAGTACGCGCACGCCGTCGATCGGCATCTCGAGGCTTTCCGCCATTGCCCGCGAGACACTTTCGATCAGGCAGCGTTTCTTCTCAGGGCTGCGGCCCTCGAGGATCTTGATCAGCGCAATCGGCATCGCCTTACCCCTTGACGTGAAAACCCGCACTGCCGAGCTGTTCCATGTCGACCGACACGTATTGCCCGGGCTTGATCCACTCGGCCGGCGTTGCGCCGCCCGCCATCACGACCCAGCCGGCTTGCAACGGCTCGCCCGCCTGCGCCGACAATCGCGCCGCTGCAACCAGCGAACGCAGCGGATGACCGAGCAGCGCCGCCGTCGAGCCGACCTGCACGGCGCGGCCGTCGATATTCAGCGTGAGGCCCAAATTGGCGAAGTCGATCTTCGGATCACGCCACGCGCCGATCACGAAACCGCTCGACGATGCGTTGTCCGCGATCACCTCGGGCAGCGTGAACTTGAAATCCTTGTAGCGCGAATCGATGATTTCGAGTGCCGGTGCAATCGCTTCAACAGCGGCGAGCGCTTGCGGTCCGGTCACGTCGCCTTCGAGCGAATGCTTCAGTACGAATGCGATTTCCGGTTCGACGCGCGGATGCACGAAGCGGGAGAAATCAATCGCGGTGCCTTCTTCGATCTGCATGCCTCCGGTGAGGCGGCCCCAGATCACGTCAGAGAGACCCATCTGAACCATCTTCGCGCGGCTCGTGAAACCCATCTTCACGCCGACCCGGCGCTCGCCTCGCTCTACCCGCCGCTTGATCGACGCGGATTGAATCTCGTAGGCCTGATCCAGCGACAGGCGGCCTTCGGGATCGAACTGGGCGACTTCGGTTGCATGGCGCGCCGCGTCGTCGAGCAGCGTCGCATATTCGGTAGTAGAGCTCATTAGCGCGCCTCGCTCGCGTTTTGCCTGGAATCGGCTTCGAACACGGCCCGCACCGAGCCCAACCCGTTGATGCGCGTTTCGAAGATGTCGCCGGGCGTCACCGCCACCATCGGGCCGAGCGCGCCGGACAGCACCAGGTCACCCGCCAGCAGCGGCGTACCGAGCGCGGCCATCTTGCGGGCCAGCCACACCACCGCATTGATCGGGTTGCCGAGGCAAGCCGCGCCCGCGCCGACCGACACCGGCTCGCCGCGCCGCTCCATCACCATGCCGCACAGCCGCAGGTCGAATTCGGACAGTTTGCGAGGACTGTTACCGAGCACATACGCAGACGACGACGCGTTGTCGGCGATCGTGTCGGTAATGCGGATATTCCAGTTGGCAATCCGGCTGCCGACAATTTCGAGCGCCGGCAGCGCGTAATCGATGGCGTTCAACACATCGATCTGGCCCGGATTCGGCATCCGCAGATCGCGGCCGATCACGAAGGCGACTTCGGCTTCGATCTTCGGCTGAGTCAGAATGGACGCGGGAATGGGTTCACCGTCGCCGTAACCCATGTCGTCGAACAACATGCCGAAGTCCGGTTGATCGACACCCAGTTGTTTCTGCACGGCCACCGAGGTCAGGCCGATCTTGCAACCGACAATACGCCGGCCTTCGGCCACGCGCCGGTCGGTGTTCGCGCGCTGAATCGCGTAGGCGTCTTCAATCGTCAACTGCTCGTAGGTCTCGCGCAACGGCGCGATGAACTGACCGCTACGCTCGGCCTCGACCAATGCGTCGGCCGCCTGTTCAATCAATTGAGGTGTCATTTTCCGTTCTCCTGTGCGGTTGCGGCGAGCTCGTCCTTGGTTTGATCGCCGACGGCCCAATACATGGCCGGCGTGAGCGTCGCGTACACGCGGATGGTGTTGAGCGGCGCGCCTAGCGTTTCGTGCACCGAGCGGGCCACTGCCTTGACGCACGCCTTGACGGCGGCATCGTCGCGGCCTTCGACGAGTGAAATATGGATGATGGGCATGGCTTTCCTGTGTGCGTGACGCGATGCGATGTCGGGTTAAAGTGCAGCGGGCGGCGCAACCACCGCCGCCGTCTGGCCGCTACGCGCAAGCGAAGCGGCAACATTCCCCTGAGCTTTCATGTCTTCGATGAAAACAGTGAGCGCTGACGCTGCTTCGGAACGATTCTTCGGCACGCCCATCGCCTGGCGAATCGTCATAAAGCTGTCGTCGAGTACGCGCAAGCCCTTATGCGTCGATGCATAACGGCTGACTACCTGGCGCACGCCGGCAGCAGCGTCGCAGCCTTGTGTGACGAACGCCTCAAACGCTTCGGCGGCGGTGGCGTGACGTTCGATCAGCGCATGTTTGAGCGTGCGTGTCAGGTAGAGGTCGTATGCGCTGCCCTCGCCCACCGTGATGCGTACGCCGCCGCGGTCGACCTGCGCGCTACGCTGCAGCGGCGATGCTTCGTGCACCATGTATGCGCCTTCGATCAGCACATACGGCGGCGTGAAGGCGATCTGCTCGCCACGTGTGGGATCGATCGCGAGAAACGCGACGTCCCACGCGTTGTTGGCGAGTGCTTCGAACACTTTTCCCGCGGCGTCAAACGTGACGAATTGCACCTCCACACCGAGCCGCTTGGCGAGTTCACCTGCAAGGTCGACGGAAACGCCGCTGAGTTCGCCGTTATCAGCCGAACGCTGCGCGAGCACCGTATTGCCGAGATTGATCGCCGCGCGTAGCACGCCGCCCGGAGCAAGCTGCTCACGTGCCTGCTGAAGTACCTGCTGAAGCTGTGCGTCGCTCATGACGTGCGCTCCAGCACGGACCATACCGGGCGCGGACCTTCCGCCTTGCCGGTGATCGGTGGCTTCGGCAGTTTGGCCTCGCCTGCTTCGATCCTGAAGTGATGTGCGAGCGAATACCACGGTCCCTGAATATCGCCGGAGGGTGCGGGCTCGTTGTCGTGCGACACGTATTGACCCACGAGCGCCTGCGTCACGCCGAATTGCACGTCGGTATAGAGATTGGGATCGTCGCTCGAATAGACCTGCGAGAACTGGGTCTTGAAACCGGGCTTGTAGATCATGAAGTGGATGTGCGCCGGACGCATGTTGTGGCGCCCTTGCGCGCGCAACAATTCGCCTACCGGTCCTGACAGCGGAATCGGATAACCCGCCGGCTTTACGCTGCGAAATGCGATATGCCCCTGGCTATCCGTCGTGAGCTTGCCGCGCAGATTCATGTCGGCCTGCTCGGGGTCCTGATTTTCATAGAAACCTTCGGCGGACGTGTGCCACACGTCGACTTCGGCACCTTCGACCGGTTTGCCGTCGGCATCGTGCACCCATGCATCAACGAAGATCGGCACGCCCGCAGTTTCCGAGCGGACGATCGAACCGCCGTTTGGCGTTGCGGGCGAATCCATCCGCCAGAACGGCCCCATCAGGTTGGCGGTCGTTTCGGTCTGGCCGTTTTCGCCGTTATTCAGCAGACAAACCAGCGACGAGAGTCCGACCGAACCGGCTGCCAGCACGACCTCGTTGTGCGACGCGGTCGACAGTTGTCCGAGCTTTGCGATGAAGCCGCAGGCCTGATGAAATTCAGCTTCAGTAAGTTTGGCGTCGCGTGCGAAGTCATGCAGATGCTGCACTGCGGCCGACATGATTTCGCGGAAGCGCGCATTGGGCGCGCGGCTAACTTCTGCGAGAACCGCCTGGGTGACGTCTTTCTGATTACCGATGATCATGCCTGTCTCCAATCGTTTGCACGCTACGCCGGCTTTTCAGTCGCTACGGACTTTGTGGACGATGCGCTGCTGTACGTGCTGCAACCATGATGCACGCCAACTGAACATACCGTCCAATACCGTTTTTTAAATTCCTGATACCGTATCGGTATGGCTCTAAGCCACCACGAATGTCTCGCCGATATCGGCGTACGAACTGGGAAGAGAGACGATGGAACTGAAGCAGATGCGCTATTTTCTTGCCCTCGCCGAGGAACTGAACTTCGGGCGGGCCGCCGAACGCCTGCACATGGCGCAACCACCGCTCACACGGAATATCCGTGCGCTGGAAGAAGAGCTCGGCACGCAGTTATTCATCCGTACGGCCAAAGGGGCGGAACTGACGGAAGCGGGTCGTGCACTGCTCGACGAAGTACCGAACATTCTGGCGCTGTCCCGTCGCGCCGAAGAACAGACCCAACTCGCCGGCAAGGGCTATATGGGGCGGCTCGACGTCGGCATCTTCAGTTCCGGGATCCTGAATGTGATTCCGCGACTGCTTGCCGATTTTCATACCGAAAGGCCCGAGGTAAAAATCGGCTTGCACAATATGTCGAAGGCAGAACAGATCGCGGCACTTCGCGAGCGGCGCATCACGATCGGCTTTAACCGGCTGGTGCCGAACGAAACGGATATCGCCGTCGACTGGGTACAGCGCGAGCCTTTTCTCGTAGCGCTGTACGAAGGGCATCCATTGTGCGAGAGGAAAGCTGTGACGCTGCGCGACCTCGATAACGAGCGCATGATTCTGTACCCCAATGCGCCGGTACACGGGCTCGCGCAGGAGGTCACGGCAGCATTTCGTGCGGAAGGCGTCCGTTTGCGCGTTGAACAGGAAGTGGAGGACGTCGTCACGTGCATCGCGCTGGTTGCGAGCCGGTTCGGCGTGTGTGTGACGACGGAGTCAGCGGTCAACCTGCGCTTGCCCGGCGTGGTGTATCGACCGCTTAAATCAGCTCAGTTGCGGGAAATCGAATTGAGTTGCCTTTATCGGCGCGAAGACACCTCGCCGATCCTGCAAGCCTTTCTCAAGTTGATACGATCGTCCCGCTCGAAACATGTCCGCGTGAAGCACTGAACGAATGAACCGGCGCGCAGGCCGCCCCCATGGGCGGCGGTGAACTGCTCGGCCCGGAACTCGCCGACGCCGCACGGCGCGTCGGTTCGCAATTGACCGTGAACAGGTATCAGTCCGCCGTGGAAGAAGTCGAACCGGTCAGCGACGGTTGGGCGTTTCACGGTGCGTTTCCCGTGTGGTCTGGCATGAGCTGTTGCCTTTACTGGGCCGACGCGCTCGCGCCGGCCGTGCATTGCTTCGACGGCAAACAGGATCGCATCATCGCGGGTCTTAACGCGCCGATCACCGCCATGCTGTTAGGCGGCGACACGCTGATCGTCGTCCATGACGGACACTACGTGCGGCTCGAAGCAGACGGGCATGTCAGTCTGCCAGTGGCGGCGCCGACCGGCCTCGCCTTTGTGCCTGAAGCGGACGGTCCAGCGTTGTACGTGACGAGCGACCTTGCGCGACGTGCACACTGCAAAAGATCCAGGCCATTCCCCACATTCATGCCTGGCACGCCGCATGTTGCGAGGGCCAGGCACGATCCTCAAGCAGGCGTAATCCACCTTCGCAATAACTGGCCGAGCATGCATTGCCCCCTCGAGGACTGGGTTGCGCCAGTAATCATGCAGCAACGTGCGACTGAGCGTTGAGCGAATCCGCTACAGGCTCCCCCGCATAACCATGCGACTCGCCATCAGACGCTACCTCAAACACCGATCCTTTCTGCCACGAAAGCGTCGCGAGTTCCGCAAGCTCGAGCGCCTTGACACCATCCTGTATCGTCGTTCGCACAGGAAGCCCCTGCGTCAGCGCCTCGACGAAATGCGCCATCTCCGCAGCATAGGCCTGCCGATAGCGCTCAAGGAAGAAAGGCTCCGGAACGTCGATCGACACTGCACCGGCCGACCAGGCGGTCACCTCGGTCGGCCGAACATTGCCGGCCTGCAGCATGCCCTTGCTGCCGAGCACTTCGAAGCGCTGATCGTAGCCATAGGCAGCTCGCCGCGACGTGTTGATCTGGCACAGGAGCCCGCGCCGGGTGCGAATCGTCACCGCGGTCGAATCGATATCGCCCGCGTCCTGAACAGCCGGATCGGTCAGGCAACTGCCGGTGGCGTGAAGCGTTTGCGCCTCGTCGCCCAGAATCCAGCGAAACACGTCCAGATCGTGGATCAGCATGTCCTTGAAGATGCCACCTGAGCTCTTGATGTATTCGACAGGCGGCGCACCCGGGTCCCGGCTCGTGATGATCAGCATCTCCGGATCGCCGATCTCGCCACGCTCGATGCGCGCCTTGAGCGCCGCGAAGGTGGGATCGAAGCGGCGCTGAAAACCGATCATGCAGGCCACGCCATTGCGCGCAACCGCCGCTGCGCTCTCGCGCGAACGCTCGACCGCCAGGTCCACCGGCTTTTCGCAGAACACGGCTTTCCCGGCATTCGCCGCCTTGATAATCAGATCCGCGTGCGTATTCGTGCTCGACGCGATGACGACGGCACCTATCGAAGGGTCACCCAACGCGCCGTCGACGTCCGTCACTTTCGCGCCGTGCATCTGCGCGAGCGCCTGTGCCGAAGGCGCGTGCGTGTCGGCCACATACTTGAGCCGCACGCCCGCCTGACGTACAAGGTTCGCTGCATGAATCTTGCCGATGCGGCCGGCCCCAAACAAAGCGATATCAATCATCGTATTCTCCCGTTTCCTCAGTTTCGTCAAAATGAAGCTCCAGCCTGTCGGCAAGAGCGGTAAATAGCGCCTGGCATCAACACATCGTGTTAGAACGAGTGGTTAATGCCGATATAACCGCCAGTCTGCGAATGTCCCGGCAACGGGTTGTCGAGATTGTCGTTATTCAGACCGGGGGTGTTGTTCACCACAGAAAAATTCGATCCACTTCCGTTACGCACGTGCGCAACCGTTGCATACAGGAGCGTGCGCTTCGACAAGCTGTACGTTGCACCCGTCGCAAACAGCGTTGCATGGCCGGACGGATCGTGTGTCGCATCTCCCGCACCAGACCCGACATTGATGTGATACACAGCGCCGTTAAGCGCCAGCGCAGGCGTCAGCCGATATTGCGCGCCGAACCAGTAGTAATCAGCACTGCGCGCGAGACCGGCAGGTGTGTCAGGCGCGCTGAGATGCGTGTAGGCAGTCTGCAGCGTGAGCGCATTCACATACAGGTTGGCGCCGACAAAGAATTCTCGTGAGCTGACGAAAACGTTGCTCATGCGCCCATTCGGGTCCCGCAACTCGTCGTACATGCCCCGAAGCATGAATAGCGCGTTCCTGTAGGTCAGTTGCACGCCATCGCTACGGCCAGCTTCGTCGGCAGCTCCGCGGTTGAATGCACCTGCCTGATTGCCGAGCGCGTACTGCACATGTGCGCTGAAGCCGTTAATGGAAGGCGACTGATACTCGATGTTATTGCTCGTGATCGGTACATTGCGGCTTCGAACGAGTGCTGTAGATGAATAGGCTTGTTGCACCATTGGATCCATATCCCACTGGTCATTCGCAATGAACAGATTGCGTCCCATCTGGAACCGGCCATACTGGTCGCTGTTGATCCCGACGAGCGCCTTGCGGCTAAAGAGGCGTCCACCGCTGCTGCCGGCAGTGCCCGACATCAGATCTGTGCCCGATTCGAGATTGAAAATGACTGCCAGCCCCCCACCCAGGTCCTCTTTGCCGAGCAACCCAAACCGGCTCGCCCCGAAGTCACTACTTTCAGCACGCAAGCGCGAAGCTGTCGTGCCGGTGCCGGTCTGCACCTGACTGAGAAAATCGAACCCCGCATCCGCTACGCCGTAAAGCGTCACTGTGCTTTGTGCTTGCGCAGTAGCACAGGCGAACGAACATGCGCCGACCAGCGCGCCAAAAGCTGCCTTCTTCATTGCGTCTCCATAACCACGGTTGTTTTTTTCTAAAAGCCGCCCCCACACCGTCGTATGCTGCGGTGCTTCTTTTGTTCAATCTGGGGGACGCCTGGATCTACATCGTCGGCATTGCGAACTCGGCGCCCTGTCCGCGACCGCCTAGCCAGCGTTGCGTGACGGCCTTTTGCCGCGTGTAAAAACGCACCGCCTCCGGACCGTGCGCATGGTGATCGCCGAGAAGACTCTTCTTCCAGCCGCCAAAGCTGTGGAACGCCATCGGCACAGGAATGGGCACATTGACGCCAACCATGCCGGCCTGCACCAGATGGCTGAACTCGCGTGCTGCCTCTCCATCGCGGGTAAAAATCGCGGCGCCGTTGCCGTATTCGTGTTCATCGACGAGCGCCAATGCCGTAGCGAAATCCGGCGCACGCACGATGCAGACTACCGGTCCGAATATTTCTTCGCGGTAGATCTTCATGTCGGGTGTGACATGGTCGAACAGCGTGCCGCCGAGGAAGAATCCCCGCTCATGACCGGGCACCACCCGCTCGCGTCCATCGACGACAAGCTGCGCGCCCTCGGCTACGCCCGATTCGATATAGCCGACGATCTTTTCGCGATGCTGCGCGGTAACGACCGGCCCCATTTCGCTCGCGGCCGCCGTCCCAGGTCCAACGCGCAATTCGCGCACCCGCGCCGCAAGCTTGTCGACCAGCGCGTCACCGATCGAACCCACCGCGACGGCCACCGAAATCGCCATGCAACGCTCGCCGGCCGCGCCGTAACCGGCGCCCATCAACGCATCCACGGTGCGGTCCAGATCGGCGTCCGGCATCACGACCATGTGATTCTTCGCGCCGCCCAACGCCTGCACCCGTTTGCCGTTCGAGCAACCGCGCGAATAGATGTATTCGGCGATCGGCGTCGAACCGACGAAGCTCACCGCCTTGACCTTTGGATGGTCCAGCAGCGCATCGACGGCTGACTTGTCGCCCTGCACGACGTTGAACACACCGTCCGGCAACCCCGCTTTCTGCAGAAGTTCGGCAAGCAGCACGCTGGTCGTCGGGTCGCGCTCGGACGGCTTCAGGACGAACGTATTGCCACACGCGATAGCCATCGGAAACATCCACATCGGGACCATCGCCGGGAAGTTGAATGGCGTGATACCCACGCAGACGCCGAGAGGCTGCCGCATCGTCCATCCGTCGATGCCTTTGGCGATCTGCTCGGTATAGTCGCCCTTCAGCAGTTCGGTGATGCCGCATGCGTACTCCACCACTTCGAGGCCGCGAATCACCTCGCCTTTCGCATCGGACAGAACCTTGCCGTGCTCTGCTGTAATCGTCGCAGCGAGCCGGTCGAGGTTGCGTTCGATCAGTTCCTTGAAGCGGAACATGATGCGGGCCCGCTTGAGAGGGGGCGTCGCCGCCCATGCCGGGAATGCCGCCGCGGCCGCAGTTACCGCGGCGTCGACGTCGCTTTGTGAAGCAAGTGCGACGTGCGAAGCAACGTCACCGGTCGCGGGGTTATAAACGGGAGCCTGGCGTTCACTCGAGCCGGACCTATGCTTGCCGCCGAAAAAATGCGCGATGACGGTCACATCATCTTGAAAAGACGTACTGATTCCTGCCGCTTCCATAAGGCATCCTTAGAACATATGAGGAAAAATCAACTACGAAAATCGCGATTCCCGGCTATCGCGACAACATCCACTCGTGAGCAGGATCGTTCTTGAAGTGCCACGCGCGCTTCGGCCCGGCCATCACGTTCAGGTAATAGCCGTCGTAGCCATGCGGCATCACCACCGGGTGATAGCCGCGCGGCACCATAACCACGTCGTGATCCTCGACTGCCAGCGCTTCGTCGATGTCTCGCGCGTCGGTATAGACACGCTGGAAGGCGAAGCCTTGCGGCGGATTGAGGCGGTGGTAATAGGTTTCTTCCAGATAGCTTTCCACCGGTATGTCGTCGACATCGTGCTTGTGCGGCGGATAGCTCGATGCGTGCCCTGCGGGCGTCAGTACTTCGACTACCAGCAGTGACTCCGCAGGCTCGGTTTGAGGAAGGATGTCGCAGACATACCGCGTATTCGATCCGCTGCCGCGCACCGAACGGGCAATCGTATCCGGCTCGATCAGGCGAGCTTCGTACCGCCCTTCGGCCGGCGCGCTAGCCAGTGCGATTTCGGCATCGTCGTGCGCGTCGATCGACACTGCGGTACGGGGTGGCACGTAGACCGCATAGGGCGAGCGCGCCTCGAAGACGCTGCGGCGCGCGCCGATTTCGCGCCATGCCTGATCTGGCGTAAGGACGCTGACCACGCCCGTGAGCACAACCACACACACCTCGGTCGCGCCGGTATTGAACGTCATGTGCTCGCCACGCGTGAGGCGTTGAGCGGCAAATCCAACATGACGCCAGCCGGCGCTATCAGGCGTAACCGTGACAATCTCGCACCCCGCGGGCTTTCCTTTGACGAGCAGGCTCATGCGGCCCCCAGCTGCGGGGCTATGCGATCGACCAACGCACGCAGATGCCGATAGCCACTTTGCGCGTATGCATAGCTCGGCGCCACTGCCGGGTCCTGTTCGGCTTCGACGACAAGCCAACCACGATAACTGTGATCACGCAGTTTCCTGATCAGAGGCGCGAAGTCGATTGCTCCGTCGCCTGGCACCGTGAAGGCACCGTTGATCACAGCATCGAGGAAACTCCATTGACGGTTGCGCGCGATCTCGACAATGTCCGGCCGAACGTCCTTGAAATGAACATGGCAAACGCGCGCAATATGCCGGGTGAGCATATCCATGGGCGTAGCGCTGCTGTATGTCGTCTTGCTGCCACCGAATGCTGCATGACCGCTATCAAACAGCAAGCCGACTTCGTCGCAGGTGAGCGCCATCAGACGGTCGACATCTTCCGGCGTTTCCACATAGGCGCCCATGTGGTGGTGATACGCGAGGCGCACACCGTGCGAGAGCGTGTACCGCGCCACTGTGTTCAACCGGTCGGCGTAGCGACGCCATTGCTCGTCGGTATAAAAACGCGGTCGTTTGAAGAGCGGGACATTGCGTTCGCCCTGGACCGAGCCGGCGACCTCCCCATAGACCATCACCTTCGCGCCGCCTTGCGCCAGCAGCGCGAGATGCGGACCGAGCGCCGTAATTTCCTCATCGGCAGAACGCTCGGCAAGGCGTCCCGAATACCAGCCCGACACCAGTTCGAGATGATGACGCGACAGCACCTCGCGCAACGCGCGCGGTTCGCGTGGAAACTTGTTGCCGAGTTCGAAACCCTGATACCCGATTTCCCGGCCCTCGGTAAGCGCAGTCTCAAGCGGCGTCTCGCGACCGAGCGAAGGCAGATCGTCGTTGAACCACGAGATCGGGTTGATGCCAATTTTTACGTCGAAGGAGTTCGTCATAGTGGGCTCTTTTGCTGTTGCTTGTTCTGTTCATAATCCGCGCGCGCCGCCCGCACCTCTTCGCGAGCCGACACTTCGGGTACCGCAACTTCCCACCAGCAGCCGCCTTCAGCCGTCGTGCGAGCGGGGTCCGTGTCGATACAGATCACATAGGTACGATCAGAATCGCGTGCACGCTCGAGCGCGGTTTCGAGTTCGGCAAGGTTCGCCACGTGTTCGGCGCGCGCGCCGAGGGAAGCGGCATGGCCAGCAAAGTCGATCCGTGGCGCGCCGAGCGGCCCCTGAACGCAGTCGTCCAGAAGATTGTTGAACGGTGCGCTGCCGCACGCCTGTTGCAGACGATTGATACAACCATAGCCGCGGTTATCGAGTACGACGATGATGAGCTTCGCGCCGAGCATCACCGACGTGGCGATTTCGCTATTCATCATCAGATAGCTGCCGTCGCCGACCATTACGATCACTTCTCGATCCGGCTGCGCCAGCTTGACACCCAGACCGCCCGCGATCTCGTAGCCCATGCACGAGTAGCCGTACTCCATGTGATACCCGCCCGGCCGCGCGGTGCGCCAGAGCTTGTGCAACTCCGCGGGCAAGGTGCCTGCCGCGCAAACGACGATATCGTGCGACGGCGAATCCGCATGTGAACGCTGTACCGCGCCGATCACATTGCCGTCGTACGGCAATTGGTCCGGCACGAGTTCACGCCGGCCGGTGATCTCGCTGACCGTTGCGCGCCAGCTATCGGCGGCTGCGCGCGCCCTGTCCTGCCACGCCACGCTGCTTCGCCACGCGTCTTTCACTTCAGGCGTTGCGGCGGACAATCCGCGTGACAGCGCATCGAGCGCGAGCCGCGCATCCGCAAGCAGTTCTACACCGCGCGCCTTGCCCGCATCGAACGCATTGACGTTGATCGTCACGACGCGCGCTTGCCCGAACAGCGAATGCGACCCCGTGGTGAAGTCCTGCAAGCGCGTACCGATGGCGATCACGACGTCCGCTTCCCGAGCGAGGGCATTGGCGGCCGGTGAGCCAGTGACGCCGACGGAGCCCAGTTGCAACGGGTGATCCCAGCCCAACGCGCCTTTTCCGGCGTGCGTTTCACACACGGGCACGCCGTGCCGCTCACAAAACGCGCGCAGCGCGGCACTGGCCCGGCCGTACAGCACGCCGCCGCCGGCCACGATCAACGGACGCTGCGCGGTGCGTATCGCCGCGGCTGCCGTGGCCAGTTGATCCTGCTCTGGCGATGGCGCACGAAAACTCACCATGGCAGGCTCGAAGAATTCGACCGGATAGTCGTACGCATGCGTCTGCACGTCCTGCGGCAGCGCCAGCGTGACCGGACCACACAAGGCCGGATCCGTCAGCACGCGCACCGCCCGCGGCAGCGCGCCCAGCAATTGCTCCGGCGCGACGATCCGGTCGAAATAGCGCGACACGGGTTTCAGGCAATCGTTGGCGGAGACCGTCCCGTCGTGAAAGTCTTCGATCTGCTGCAGCACCGGATCAGGCGCGCGTGACACGAAAGTATCGCCAGGCAACAGCAATACCGGCAACCGGTTCACGTGGGCAAGCGCTGCAGCGGTGACCAGATTGGTGGCGCCAGGACCAATCGACGACGTACAAGCCATCATCCGGCGTCGCATGTGCGCCTTCGCGTAAGCGATCGCAGCGTGAGCCATGGCCTGCTCGTTATGCGCGCGCAGGGTGGGCAACGCGTTACGCTGCTGATACAGCGCTTCGCCGAGTCCCGCGACGTTGCCATGTCCGAAGATCGCAAATACCCCGCCAAACAGCGGCACCGGCGCGGCGCGCTCATCATCGGCCGGGGCACGCAACGCGGCCAGATACCTGACGAGCGCCTGAGCGGTAGTAAGCCGAACGGTGCGCGTCATGCCGCTTGCTCCTGGCGCGTGGCGTGCGCGACAGGGTTGCGGGATGACCGCCACAGGTAGATCAACGTCTCGAAGTTGCTGCGCACCTGGTCGATCAGCATTCGATCGTCGATCTCGCCAGCGAGCCATGCCCGGCCCGGTTCATGAAAAATCGTGCGGCCCACGGTAAACCCGCGGCACGTCGTGCTCGAGCATGCCGCCTCGAAGCCTTCAGCCAGCTTCACAATCGGCGCATTCAAGCCTAGTAGCACGACGCCACGGCAATATGGATCACGTTCCTCGATCAGCGCATCGATGTCGCGCCACGCGTCTGCGCTCATCGGCTCGAGCTTCCACCAGTCCGGATAAATGCCAAGGTTATAGAGGCGCTTGAGTGCCCGATGCACGGTGTCCTGCGCCTGTGGACGATCCTTCGGCGGAATGACTTCGAGCAGCAGTTCGTGACCGCTTGCCTGCGTCGCGTCATAGAGCGCACGGAGCTGGCTTTCCTGCTCCAGCCGATGCAGCGGCTCATCGTCCGGATGATATTGAACCAGGCATTTGACGATATGTTCGCTGGGCCAGCTGGCGAGCGCCGTACCGATCGAGCGCCCATGTTCGAATTCCAGCGGAGTCGATCCCGGCAACTCGACGGGGCGGCCGACCCACCACCCGCGACCCGTTGCCGCGTTCAGGGCATCCTGTCCATAGCGATCGTCGATCAGCACCGCGATCTTGCCTGCGTAGTCTCCGGCTGTTTCTGTTTCTGCGACCGCCTGCACGAAAAGCTGCTTGAGCGTCGCGATGCGCGCCTCATCGACACCTGCCCGCTGCGCCATCTCGAAGAACTGGTTGCGATGATCGAACGCGAAACCGAGCACTTCATCCCAGCGCTTGCGCGGCACGCTCACCCGATGTAAACGCGCAAGTGCCGCGTCCTGGTCGGGACGGCGCAAATGGGCTGCGTTGGCAAGGAAATAATCCAGTTCGGCGGGCGTCGGCATGGCCGGTGCGCACGCATGGCGCGATACGACGAGCGCGCCACAGGCGTTCGCATAGGCGCAGCACGTTGCGTAATCAGCGCCGGTCAACCATCCTTTGAGAAAGCCGGAGATAAACGCATCACCCGCGCCGAGTACATTGAGGACTTCGACTTCAACGCCCCGAAAATGCCGGTCTCCATCGAGGTCCGCCGGAATCTCGCCGTCGATCACCGTGCAGCCCAAGGGTCCGCGCTTGACAACCAGGGTTGCCGTGCTCACGGCGCGCACCGACCGCAGTGCCTGTAGCAGATCTTCGGCACCGCCGGCAATGCAGAACTCCTCCTCCGTACCGACGATCAGATCAAACTTCGGCAAGATGCCACGCAGATGCGCGCTTACGCTGCCGTCGGCGATAAAACGCGTCTCGCCGTCCGCCTTGCCCGTCAGCCCCCACAACACCGGCCGATAGTCGATGTCGAGCACAGTGCGCACACCGTTGCGTCGGGCGTAGCCGAGCGCCGTCATGCTCGCGCGATGCACCCCTTCGGTCGAAAAATGCGTGCCGGTAATCAGCAGCGCCTTGCTGGAAGCAATGAACGCTTCGTCGAAATCCATCTCATCAAGCGCCATGTCCGCGCAGTTTTCGCGGTGAAACACGAGCGGGAATGTACTGCGATCTTTCAAACCGAGCAGCACGAGCGCGGTCAGCCGCTCCATGTCGGTCTTCACGTGGCTGACGTCGCAGCCTTCCTGAGCCAACGCGTCGACGAGGAAGCGGCCCATGTGGTCGTTGCCGACGCGCGAGAGCATGGCCGACTTCAATCCGAGGCGAGCGCAGCCGAACGCGATGTTGGCCGACGAGCCGCCCAGATACCGCGAGAAGCTGGTGACGTCTTCAAGCCGCGCGCCGATTTGCTGCGCATAGAGATCAACGGCGAGACGGCCCAGACAGATGATGTCCAATGGCCGGTCTGCAGCGAAAGAGATAGATTGGGTCATAAACGATTGAACCGAGATAGATGGCGGATGGATAGCGTTGCTTAGCGGGCGCGCCGCTTGCGGTATTGGTCGGCGATCACCGCGGCGACGATGATCATTCCCTTGACGATTTCCTGGATGTACGAATCGATCCCGAGAAAGGTGAAACCGCTCGAAATCACGCCAAGGATCAACGCGCCGATCACCGCGCCCGTGATCCGGCCCACGCCGCCGGCGAGACTGGTGCCGCCGATCACGGCCGCGGCAATTGCGTCGAGTTCATACGACATGCCCATGCCGGACTGGCTTGTCTGTGCACGCGCCGAGACGACCACGCCGGCCAGCCCCGTCAGCAGCCCGGCAATCGTGTAGACGGCCACCAGATTGCGCCCGACGCTAATGCCCGACACGCGCGCCGCCTGCACATTGCCGCCGATCGCATACAGGCATTTACCGAAACGCGTATAGCGCAGCACGATGTGGAAGACGAGCGCAGCCAGCAGAAAGATCGCCACCGGCTTCGCGCCGCTGCCGATTGCCGAGTAAGCATCAGTGAACATGCTGATGGGCTGGCCGTGCGTGTAGTAGCGCGCGAGTCCACGCGCCGACACCATCATGCCGAGCGTGACGATGAAAGGCGGCACACCGGTGCGCACGATCAACGTACCGTTGATCAGGCCGCAAATGCCGCCCGTCAGCACACCCACCGCAACCGGCACGAGCACAGGCAGATCGACGAGTCCGGGAAACACCGTGCGCCCGAAACCCGAGGTCTGCGCGAGGCTGCCTGCAATCATTGCGGACAGCGCAACCACCGATCCGGAAGACAGATCGATGCCACCTGCAATGATGATCATCGTGACGCCGACAGCGATCAGCCCAATTTCGGATACGCGCAGCACCATGATCAGCAGGCCCTGCGGGTTATAGAGGAACGACTGGCCGCGCTCGATCCAACCGAGCGCTTCGAAGACCAGCGCGATACCGAGCAGCACGAGCAGAATGCTGGTCTCCTGCGGTAAGCGCCAGTTACGTGGAGCAGGACGCTGAATTTCCGGGGTGAGGATGGCTGAGTTACGCATAGTTGTCTCCTGTGTCGATCGGAGTTAGCGCTTCAGCGCTTACTCCGATCCCATGCAAAGCTGTCGATCGGAGTTAGCGCTTCAGCGCTTACTCCGATCCCATGCAAAGCTGTCGATCGGAGTTAGCGCTTCAGCGCTTACTCCGGTCCCATGCAAAGCTGTCGATCGGAGTTAGCGCTTCAGCGCTTACTCCGGTCCCATGCAAAGCTGTCGATCGGAGTTGGCGCTTCAGCGCTTACTCCGGTCCCATGCAAGATAGTTGTTGCCGTTACCGCAAATTCAGGCTGCTCGCCGGAAGCGAGCGCCATGATGCTTTCCTGCGTGGCGCTAGCACGGGGCAGAACACCGCTGACGGTGCGCTCGTGCATCACCACGATCCGGTCGCTCATCCCCATCACTTCGGGCAGTTCAGACGAGATCATGATGATCGCGACCCCCTCCCTTGCGAGCTGCGTGATCAGCGTATGGATCTCCGCCTTCGCGCCGACGTCGACGCCGCGCGTCGGTTCATCGAGGATCAGGATCCTGGGTTTGTTCAGCAGCCAACGCGCGAGCAACACTTTCTGCTGGTTGCCGCCGCTCAGGTTCTCGATGATTTCGTGCAGTCCGGGGGTCTTGACCTTGAGTCGACGGCACATATCGGCGCATGCGACGTTGACGCGCTTCTGTCGAACGAAACCCAGCGCGCAATTGCGGCGCAACGCCGAAATCTCCATGTTTTCGCCGACGGAAAGCTGCAGGAAAAGCCCGGTGCTTTTACGATCCTCAGTGAGAAACGCGACGCCCGCAGCGATCGCCTGTTGCGGAGAGCGAATCGTCCGGCGTTTGCCATCGAACAGCAATTCGCCTTCGTCCGCCGGATAGATGCCGAAGACCGACTCCATCACCTCCGTGCGCCCTGAACCCATCAGACCAGCCACGCCGAGAATCTCGCCGTAGCGAAGGTCGAAGCTGACATTCGAGAACGTGCCGCGGCGGCCGAGGTTGCGTACGGCCAGCGCCACTTCACCGATCTCAACCTCCATCTTGGGAAAAACCTGCGTGAGTTCACGGCCTACCATCGCCGCAATCAGCGATTGCTTGTCGAACTCTTTCGCCGTGCGCGTCACGATATGGTGGCCGTCGCGGAAGATCGAGATATCGTCGGCGATCTGAAACACCTCATCCATTTTGTGCGTGATGTAGATGATCGCCTTGCCTTGCGCTTTCAACTCGCTGATGATCCGGAACAGATGCTCGACTTCCTTGTCGGTGATCGCCGAGGTCGGTTCGTCCATGATCAGCAGATCGGAGTCGAAGGACACCGCCTTGGCGATTTCCACCATCTGGCGGTTCGCAATGCTCAGGTCGCCGAGTAACACCTGCGGGTCGATCTCGATGCCGAGTTGCGCGAACAGTTCGCCGGTGCGCCGGTTCAGCGCGCGATGGTCGATCAGGCCCAGCAGATTGCGCGGTTCGCGGCCGATCCAGATGTTCTCCGCCACCGTCATGTAGGGCAGCAGATTCAGCTCCTGGTGAATCATCGCGATACCGCGGTCGAGCGCGTCGCGCGGCGACTTCAACGCAATCGGTTTGCCTTTGAAATGCAGCGAGCCGTCGTCGGGAAAATAGACGCCCGCGATGATTTTCATCATCGTCGACTTGCCCGCGCCGTTTTCGCCCATCAGCGCATGCACCCGGCCGGCGTGGATGTCGATCGACACGTCGTCGAGCGCGATCACACCGGGAAAGGCTTTGCGAATCTTGCGCGCGGCGAAGATCGGCTCGTGAGCCGCCGACGCAGCGACGTGTTGCGACCGAGCGGCCTGCGCGCTCATGAAGAGATCTGACATAGTGGCACTCCCTCTGTGGATGAAACGGGGCGCGCACGGCGCCGCCCCGAGGTCATGCGGGCTATTTGTTCAGAAAGCTCTTGTAGTTGTCCGGTGTGACGAGTTGATAAGGAATCCAGTCTTCTTTTGGCACGCTCTTGTCGCCGCCTGCCACCTTGATCGCGGTATCGACCGCGGCCTTGCCCTGCCCTCGCGCGTCCTGGAACACGGTGACGGCAAGATCGCCCTTGGCCATCGCGTTCAACGCTTCCTTGGTCGCATCGACCCCGCCGACCAGCACGCTCTTCGGCGAGACGCCAGCCTGCTTCATCGCAATCAATGCGCCGAGCGCCATCTCGTCGTTATTCGCGGCGATCGCATCGAACTTCTTGCCGGAGCTCAGCCACTGGCTCATCAGGTTGATGCCTTGGCTACGGTCGAAGTTCGCTGTCTGCTCCTCAGCGATCTTGATGCCAGGATTCTTTGCGACGATATCCTTCACGCCGCGTGTACGGTCCCGCGTTGCATCGGTCGACAGCTCACCGAGCATGATAGCGATATTGCCCTTGCCCTTGAGTTGCTTCGCGAGGTAATCCATTTGCAGGTGCCCGGCTACGAGACTGTCCGAGCCGACAAAATAGGCGCCGTTCCCCATTGGTTCATCCGGCTTGCGATTGACGTAGACGATCGGGATACCGGCCTTGCGCGCCGTATCGGTCATTCGCTTGGTTGCCGCCGCGTCGGCGGGATTGACGATAATCGCCGCGACCCGCTGCGACACGAAGCTCTCGACCTGGCTGACCTGCCGACCTACGTCGCCTTGCGCATCCTCGAAGTCAAGGTTGATGTCTTTGTGGGCTTTACCTTCGGTCGCCATTGCGTCGCGCACCGAGGTCAGGAAGTTATCGTCGAAGTGCGCCATCGAAACGCCAATCGTCGTACTTGCCATTGCGGAAATCGGCAGCACTGCCGCGAACGACAACGCGAGCAGGGATCGGGTAAAAAATTTCATTGACATGTCTCCTATCAGTTGATGGAACCCGCGCGGCCTATCGGTCTGATGCCAAGGTCCACGCGGCAAACTTTCATGCGGCGTTCACGTTCTCTATCTATTTCTATGCGTGACCTGAAAGCGGTTGCTACGCGGCCTTGCGCACCTGAGCCGACTCGACGCTCGCGCGGATGTAAGCGATGCTGTCGCGCAAGCGGCTTTCGATGTCGTCAGCGCCGGCAATTTCCTCGGCGAACGGCTCGAACGACACATGACCGCGATAACCCCGCGCAAACAAAGTGTTCAGCTGACGGATGTTGCCGAGCCGATCGGCCGCACCGACCAGCACACGGTGCCCGTCGCGCATCTGGTCAACGGGCAGGCCGCCATCTTCGACGCCAGAAATGTGGACCAGACCCGTGAGGTCCGGAAAAAAAATGTCTTCGCCCGACAGGTGATGATGAAACGTGTCGTGCACCAACCGGAAATGGTGCTCGCCTGCCGCATCGTAAATGGCCTTGACCGCATCGGATTTACGGCGCACGGCGCATTCCTCGAAGCCGAGTGGTTCGATCAGACCGAGCAGTCCGTGATCGTCGAGGATCGGCTTAAGTTGCCTGAGCGCATTAACCAGATCGGCGTGACGCTCGCTTGCCGTGCGTTGATCCTGCCGGCTGTTAGTCGGGCACAGGACAATCGCGCGAGCGCCGCAGTCAGCGGCATAGCGCGACAATGCCAGTGCTTCCTTCGAGCGAGTCGCATCGAAGCGATCAAAGCGCTGCAGCGCGTTGATCGACAGGATCGTCAGACCCGCTGCCACGCTAAGCGCCTTGATATCACCGGCAGGCGTGCCGTCGTTGATCTCGACGCCTTCGAGGTCGTTGCGGATCTCGATCGCATCAACCGCGAGGCGCTGGCAAAGTGCAGCATATTCGGCAAACGCCAGCCGCGGTGCACTCATGCGATTCAGGGAAAATTGCAGCGCGTCGTCACTCGTCAATGTCATCTGTGTCTCCAGTTATAGCGAACGAATGGGTTGTCTTTCAGGTTCATGCCGTTATGGCGGTCTGTCCGGCGGTCTGCTCCAGCCATGTGTTGCGCAGCCATGCTGCGCATGCAACGTTATTCTCGAAGATCGAATACCTCGTACCGCCGCCGTAGTCGGCAAACGGGATGAACTCGCAGCTGATGTGCTGCGGTGTGGAAACTCCACCTTGTGCGCGTGCGTTGAGCAGATGCCGTACGGCGTTCTTCCACGGCAGGAGCGCGGCCTCATCCCAGCTACCGTCCCATTGATCCGCAGCGGGACGCACGAACGGATATTGAATGCCGCGGCCAGGTCTGCCGTCCGGACGACGCATGCGGGAATTGCGCGGATTGTTCGGTATGACACTGCGCGCGTGGGCGTGATGAACCCAGCCGCGCGCGATCCACTGTTTGAAGATCGCGTCAGGTGAATCGGGATCGAGCACGATCTCGCCGGCCTCGACCAACGCACGGATCTTCGATGCATCGAGCTCTTCGTCATTGCCGATCTTGAAGATCAGATGCGAATGATCGAGCGTTAGGTGCAGTGCGATGCCGTCGCGCGCCAACAGTTCGCCAACCCGGCTAACCCGGCCGAAATCTTCGTTCCACATATCAACGTGCACTTCGACGCTCGGCAGACAGCCAACCGGGACGGCCCACTCGCATGCCTGCACGTAGAACCTCGCGACCTCGGCATCGGTGAGACGATGCCCGTCGGCATGATTCGCGTAGAGCTGGCAATTCAGCACCTTCGAGCCGAAGCGCGGCGCCCACTCGATCACGTGCCGCAGATGCCCTTCGTCGCGGCCCGCACAAAAGATCCCGCCGATCACGCGAACCGGTAACGCGTAGCGCTCACTCAACTCCACGTACCGCGCAAGTGCTACGCCTTCGGGCGGATTCATCTCGACATAGTCGAACACGCCCGCGTCGGCGATCATCCGGAATTGCGTCTCGGCATCGACGGGCGGCATGTCATCGCGGTGCAGTACACCGTCGATATTGACGCCGATGTGAAGAGTGGGGTTCATGGTTTCTTTGTAATGGAGCGATGAGTCCTGCTCAGACCGCTTCGGCGACCAGCAGCGACTTGAGCTTCACTGACGGATCCGCGAGCTCTTCGGCGGAGAGTCGCGCATTGCGGCCGATCAGCATTTGCGCAATCCGGATATCGCGGCCGACTGCCCGGCCCACGCCGCTTGCTGCGATCAACAATCCGTCCGCAGACAGATGGAACAGCAACAGCGCATCGACCGTTTCGCGCACGACGGTCCCATGACCGAATGCAGGAAGCCCCGCAATCTGAATCGACAACTCATACTGATCGGACCAGAACCACGGCACTTCGCGGTAACGAAGGGTTTCGCCGAGCATGTTGCGCGCGGCAATGCGGCCTTGATCTTCAGCGTTCTTCCAGCATTCGAGGCGCACACGGCAGCCATATAAAGGATGCGGAAACGAGCAGGCATCGCCCGCGGCAAAGATGTCGGGATCGCTGGTGCACAGATGGTCGTCGACCACAATACCGTCCGCGACGTCGAGTCCCGCTGCCTGCGCTAACGCCGTACGGGGCGTGGCGCCGATGCCGACTACAACCGTGTCGCAACGGATGACTTCTCCGTCGGCGAGACGGATCTCTTCAGCGACACTAGCCCCCGCGATGGCAGTCAACTGCGCATCAAAGCGGAACTGCACACCGGCGTCGCGGTGCCGCGCTTCGATACGTGCAGCGATTTCCTGCGGCACAGCGCGCATCAGCAGACGCTCGCCGGCTTCGATGACCGTGACACTGCATCCAGCAGCGACAGCACTTGCCGCCACTTCGAGCCCGATAAAGCCTCCGCCGATGATCGCAACACGTTGTCCGTGATGGAGCCGTGTGGCGAGATCGCGGGCATCGTCGACAGTGCGCAGTGTGACCACGCCAGGCAGTTCCGACCCATGCACGCTCAACGTTCTGGGCGACGCGCCAGTCGCGATCAGCAGCCGGCTATAGCCAATGCGCTCGCCGTTATCGAGGAGAACTGTGCGGGCCGCACGATCGATTTCGAGCGCACTAGCTGCACGCTTCAGGTCGATTGCATGATCGGCAAAGAAGGTCTCGCCGAAGAGCGCGCAATCATCGGGTGATTTTTCCTTGAGCAGCACCGCCTTGGAGAGCGGCGGCCGGTCGTAGGGTGCATGCGGTTCGTTGGCGATGAGCGTAATCGGCCCATCAAAACCCGCCTCGCGCAATTCGGCGCTGGCGCGGGCGCCAGCCAGGCCGGCTCCGACGATGAGCATGTGTGCGTCGCTTGCCATGATCACTCCGCCGTCGGTACGCCGATCAGGACCGCATCGCCTTCGATGCGCACCGGATGCGTTTTCAGCTGTTGACAGACCGGCGCGCAAAGCGGCTTGCCGCTTGCAATATCAAAGCGCCCCTGATGCCGCGGACATTCAATCGCGTTACCCAGTACGAAGCCGTCCGCAAGATGGGCTTTCTCATGCGTACACCAGCCGTCCGATGCGTAGAACTTGCCGTCGACACGATAGACGGCGAAGGTCGCATCGCCATGATCGAAACGCACGACGTCTTCTTCATCGATGTCGCCGGTCTGGCAAGCGACGACCCATTCGCGTTGATCTACCATTTCAGATACTCCCTGTTCCGGACGTTTGTCAGGTTGCCGAGCGCATCGGCTCACGATGCGGCACGTGGCGACGAATAAAGTGAGCGCGATCGCGTCTCTGACGGATCAAGGTCGGAATCATCTCCTTGTAGACCGACCAGAGGCCCGGATACGCGGGTGGCGTCTCCGCCTTGATCGCTTCGTGCAGTTTCGGCAGCGCGTGATACGGCACCATCGGCAGCAGGTGATGTTCAATGTGGTACTGCATGTTCATGTAGAGGAACGCGAACACCGGGTTGATGTAGACCGTGCGCGTATTGAGCCGATGGTCGGCAACGTTCATGGCCATGCCGGCGTGTTGCGTGAGGCCGAGCGTCTGGTGGAACCAGCCACAGTAAAAGCGCGGCGTCCACACGAACATCAGCGGCAAAACGCTTTGGATCACAACGCACCAGCCGATTACCGCCGCTATGACGGCGACGTAGAGGCGGCTGATCCAGATCATTTTGCGGCGCTCCATCGCCGGCACAAAGTCCGCGACTTCCGGACTGATCGACCCGCATGCATGGCGCACGGTCTTGACGATCTCGGTGGTGCCGCCAATCAGATAGAAGAAATCCAGCAGGATCGTGACGAGTTGCGGCGGGCGGCAAACCTGAATCTCGGGGTCGCGGCCGACCATGATCGTATGCGTGTGATGCCGCGCGTGACTCCAGCGCCAGAGCGTCGCTTCGCGGATCGTCATGAACGAGCAAAGCTGGTAGAAGGCCTGGTTCATCCACGGCGTCTTGAACGGCGTGCCGTGCGCAAGTTCATGCCAACGTGCGTCGCTCGAACAATAGATCGTGCCGTAGACGAAAAACGCCGGAATCGCCCACCACGTCCCCCACGCATAGAATGCCGCCGCCCCCGATGCGAGCAACAACGCGATCCATAGGCTGAAGTTCTTCAGGCCCTCGGCGTCGCTGCGCTTCATCAGTTGCTTGAGGGTCTGGCGTGGGATGTCGGGGCGATACCAGTTCTCTTCGGACTGTGCGGCGGATGCATCACGCCCGGTGACACCGGTGTTTGCGAGGCTGCCGGTGCATGGCATGTTCAGAGGTGAGTTCGACACCTGCGTCTCCTTTCTTTTCAGATCGGCTTCTCCCGGCTGCCCCGAAGGTCACGAGCGCGGCGAAGCGATGACTGCAAGATAAGAGACCGCCGTCCTCCTCTCAACGAAAAGATTGACGTTTTTTCGTCAATCCCCTAGCGTTAAAAAAGGCACGGAATAATGCTGCACCGCGTCATTACCGCGAGCGCCAGACAGAACAGAACAAAACAGACAAGCGAACCGGAGACAACGACATGACCGACGCCCCCCCGCCGTCACGGCGCAAGCGCACGGCGCGCTTTATCGAAATCGCGGCGGCGGCGGGCGTGAGTCCGGCCACAGTCGACCGGGTCCTCAATGAACGCGGCAGCGTGTCGGCTGCGACCCGCGCGCGCGTGGTGGCAGCGGCCCGGCAGCTCGCCGTGCCGCGCGTCCTGCCGGATACGCGGCACGGACTGATGCATGTGGACGTGCTCCTGCCGCAAAACAGCACGCCTTTCTTTGGCCGTCTGAATCTCGCCCTGCAACGCTCGATGCAGATGCTGGACAAGCGGGTCGTCATGCACCGGTCGATCCTTCCTGAAGCCGATGACGACGTGATTACCGACGCCATCCTTCATCCGCGCTACAAGCGATCGGGTTTGATCGTGACGACTCACGACACGCCGCGCGTGCGCGATGCATTACGCACCGTGATCGAACGCGGCGAACCGGTCGTCACGATGGTTACCGACGTCCGCGATGTGGGGCGCCTGCATTACGCGGGCATCGACAACCTGTGTGCCGGGCGCACTGCGGGCTACTTCGTCGGCCGGCTTGCAAGACGTTCCGGACGGGTGCTGCTGCTGTGCAGCCGCAAGGACTATCGCGCACATATCGACCGGATCGGCGGTTGCCGGGCGCAGCTTGCTGAATCCTTTCCTGAACTCGTCTGCGATAGCGCGGAGGTGGAAACCGAAGATGACCCGGACAGATGTTATCGCGCCGTTGTCAGCGCACTGAAACGGGGCGATCTGGTCGGCATCTACAGCAGCGGGTATGGCTCGCCCGGTATCGAAGCCGCGTTGCGCAAGTTCGGCGCGACCGGGCAAGTGGTATGGGTCAGCCATGAAATGCTGGACTTGCATCGCCAATATATCGAGGAAAAGACGATGGATATCGCCATCGACCAGGACCCGGATGGGCAGGTTATATCCGCGCTGCAGCACATGCTGCATGCGTGCGGAGTGGTCGAGGACGCTCCCCCGCCTGGACCGGTGGAATTCCGGATATTCTGTCCGGCGAATGTGAGGCAGATGCCATACCTGCCCTCACAGTCCGATTAAAAGCGATATCCTGCAACAGAAGCGCCGCGACAAGGCTGCAGCGAAGCGGTTTTTCAAGCACGCGCTTGCCTCGTTTGCTGAGGCACCGCGCAGGATCGTGACCGGCCAGCTGCGCAGCTATCCGGCGGCGAAAGCAGAGATTCCCGCACTGGCTCACGTCAAGCACGTCTTCGTCAAAGCCAGCGCACGGATCAATAACCGGGCTGAAAACAGTCATCCGCCGACGCGCGAACGCGAGCGACGCATCCCACTCTATTATGTTTTGCGTCTCTAACCCCCTGTATAGATTGACGTTTTAAAACTCTACGCAACCGTATACCGTCACTTATACCGTCATGGCGGGGGCACTAGATTTGATGCACAAACCGTCGGTGTAGAACGCGGCAGTGCGGGTTCCTCAGGACGCCCCTGACGCGATACTTTTAAGCGATCTACGAAAATTCGCCCAAACAATTTTGTCAAATTATACTACCTCAACACATTTTGTAGATGCGGAAAGTACTTGCAAGCGGGAGTTTTCGCATCTACAATAAATCGAATGGAAATTACATTCGATCCCGCCAAAGACGCCAGCAATATCCGCAAGCACGGCGTGTCTCTCGTCCTCGCAAGCGAGATCGACTGGTCCGAGGTGATGGCACGACCCGACAACCGCCGAGACTATTTCGAGCTGCGCGAGATCGGCTACACCGTAATTCATGATCGCCTGTACTGCGTGGTATTTACGCAGCGCGGCGAGACCATGCACATTATCAGCCTGCGCAAGGCAAACCGCAGAGAGGTCCGTGATGTTCAAGAATCGTAAGCTCATCCCGCCGACGCCGGAAGAAGACACGGCAATCAATCGCGGCATCGCCGCCGACCCTGACACGTATGAACTGAGCGCGCGTGAAATCGCCGAATTGAAGCCACTCGGCGCGACCCGGCGCATGGGTCGGCCCCCGAAGGAAAACCCTAAAGAACAGGTCAGCGTCCGCTATGACGCTGACGTGCTTGAGGCGTTCCGCGCGACTGGCGAAGGCTGGCAGACCCGCATGAACGACGCCTTGCGCACCTACCTGAAGGAGCATCCGCTCAAAGCCGCGTGAACTGGACTAACGAGGATTTTGATAATCATATAGCCGGTCTGCTTCCTGTCGAGCAGAAACCACCGAAGTAGTGTCAATGACTCTGGTGCAAATCTGAGGAGAGGGAGGGTTACGCTCGAGTTTTGACGAGCGCGAGCACGCAATGAGCGCTGGCGGCCGTTCTACCGACCGCTCGCCGCGACCATCCAGCGCCAGGCGATGGTGATCCTCAACGTGATGTCCGCGTGGCTTGTCAAGGCCGGCTATCTGGCCGGCAATCCGCTGTCGCTGTCACGGCAGCACGCGCGGCGCGCGAAACTTCGGATCACCCGCTACCTCCAGCCGGACCTATGGCGGGAGGTCAACCTCAGTTCATCGACACGATGCCCCGCGAGACCGACCGGCAACGGGCACACTACTTCCGCGCGCGCTGGCTGTTCACCCTGGTGTATCCGGGTGGGTTGCGGATCCCCGAGGTCAGCGCCAACACGATGGGGCGGTTTTTTGCGCGCCGCGACGCGGACGGTCACGAGCGCTGGTGGCTGGAAGTGCTCGGCAAGGGCGACAAGGAAAGGCTGGTCTCTGCCACGAACGCGATGGCGGCGGCACATTCTTGATATATTCGTCCGGTGCAGCAAAGATGCTATTTCACTGCCTTGCAAAAGTGGCGAGCGCAGTTTCAACCCACTGGAAGCCAATATGCTCTTGCTCAAGCCGCAAATTTTTACGAAGCCGGTTATCACGCAGGTCGTTGAACAGCGCTTGCTCCGCATCGTCGAGCCGCGGCAAGTCGCGGAGCACCTGGTCATGCTCCTCGCCCCATTGAGCTTCGTGGGCTATCAACGTCGCCCGGTCCATCAGGAAAGACTCAACGTGGTCGAAGCGGCTGCGCAACTGGTCGAGGATTGCGAAGCCATGAGTGTCGATATCTCCCCAGTAGTGGATGCTGCAGCGGGAAAGCCATACCGCTTTTGACAACGCGTCCCATCCATAGCCTGCACCGAAGACGACAATCGTATCGGCTAGAGGCGGGAATGCGAGGAAGTTTGTCTCGTTCTCAGTGATGAAAACCTGGCGGATCGGCACGGCCAGCGCAGCAAAGCTGTCTGCATCGACTGCGATATCGGGGAGCGCAGGGCCGGGAAGCATGGGCAACTGCGCGTCGAGCACGCGAAACCGGATACGGGCAGGCTTGTCGAGGAAGCCGTAGCGGGCCGCGAATTGCGCGCCCCCGTTTCTTTCTACCGCGACGGCCTCCGGCGGAAGTGCGAGATCGAGCCATTCTGCCAGCACACCGCGCCAGTTTTCGATGAACTTGCTGTGCACGCCGGCAATGTCCACTTGTCTCAGGTAAATGCCGGGACGCGGATGCCGTACGATCCAGCCGACCACCGCCAGTAAACGCTCACATTCGTCAGCTAACTCAAGCGCCTGCAGCGGACGCCGGCGAAACCATACCAGCAGCGCCGGCTGCCGCGAGCCCACGAGGGCGAGCAACCGGCCGAAATGCGCCGCGTCGCCACGTTTGCCGATCATCGCCAGCGCACTGTCCAGCTCGTCGATCCAGACCGCCTGCGGCACGCGCTGAACACCCAGGACACGATGATTGAACTCGCGCCATTCGATCCGGATCTGCGCGACAGCGACAAGCTCAGCAATCCATTCACGCACGGCCTGGAAACATTCGGTGAGTTCGGCCGAAGCCGGTCCCTTCAGGACAAGTCGCAGCGGGAACGCACAGCCGGACCGCAGGCCAACCTTCGCTTCTTCGCGAGCGATAAGCGCGGCATTCGGCGCCGCATCGGCGCTGGCACTAACCATGCTGCGCAACAGCTCACCCCGCTCCCACAAGCGGCGCACCTGCGCTTTCAGGTCGCCGGCGGTCGTCCAGCTCACGTCGAGCCCTCCGCCTTGCGCGCAAGATGCTCCTCGATCGACAGATTGCGCAGCTTCGAAGCACGCCCCTCATCGTTGTGCACGAAGCCGACGCTGGAAACGAACGGCTCGATGATATGGATCTTCTGCAGCGGCGTGACGATCAGCAGTTGCAGATTGAGCTGCCTGAACAACTTGAGCCCGTATTGCGCGGACTCGTCCGAGCCGCGTCCGAACGCTTCGTCGATGACCACGAACCGGAACGAGCGAGACCGTACCGCGCCCCATTCCAGACCGAACTGATACGCGAGGCTGGCCGCGAGAATCGTGTAGGCCAGCTTTTCCTTCTGCCCACCCGACTTACCGCCCGAATCCGAATAGTGCTCGTATTCCGTGTCATCTTCGCGCCAGCGCTCGCTTGCGGCAAACAGGAACCAGTTGCGCACGTCGGTGACCTTCGTAGTCCACCGGCGGTCCTGATCCGACAGCCCTTCGCGGCCGCGAAACCGGTCGATAATCGCCTTGACCTGCAGAAACTTGGCTTCCGAATACTGCGCATCGTCCGAACCGGTCAGCGTACCCTCCGTGCAGGCTCGCAGCTCCGCCTGGAAATCGCGGATGTCTGCGTCGGGGCTCGCCTGAGATTCCAGCACGATATAACGACCTGGGTCGTAGTCGATTTGAGCCAGCGATTCATTGATGCGGGCAATGCGCTCCTTGATCGTTTCGCGTTCCCGCGCCAGTTGCCCGTTGAAGTTGGCAATCTCGTTGATCGTGTTGATGTTCAATAGCTCCTTGAAGCGAGCCTCGAAGCGCGGAAGATCGTCGGTATTCAGGCGAGCCAGCAGCTCGCGATACTCGAACGCGGCTTCGAGGCTGGCGTCGAAGTCGGCCGTGTCGAGCTTGTATGCGTCCTTGAACGTCGACATGCTCTTGATGATGCGCTCGGTGAGGCGATCCAGGCGCTTGGCCTCAGCGTCCATATGTGCCTGCAACGCGTCACGCAGTTCGCGTTCACGGTTCTCGCATGACTCGACAGAGAGCTGATGCTCGCCCAGAATCTGCGCGCGCAGCACGTCTAGCCGCTCGCGGATATCGTGGGCAATCTCGGTCAGCCATGCCGCGGTTTGCTCCCGCAATGCATCGGCCGCTTCGCGTCTGGCGTCGATACCGCCCAACTCCCTGTTGACGTCCGATAATGCCTTCTCGCTGTCCTTCAGCGCCGCCTGCACCGACTCGAGTTGCGCGGCCAGTTCCAGCAGCGCATTGCTGGCAGCCTCCAGACGCGCTTTCTCATCCTGCAGGCGAGCGATCGTGGCTGAGCAGCTCTGCCAATCCAGCTCACGAAAATCGTTGAACTCATTGAGCGCCGCCAACACCTCCAGCTGCCGCCGCAGCCTGGTCTGATCGCCCTGCGCTTTGGCGATCTGGCTAGCAATGCCGCTAAGGCGCATCTCGAGCGCACGCAGTTGCCCTTCCAGCGCAGCGATCTTGGCGGCGTTGCTCCAGCCGAGGACGTAGCGGCTGCGGTCGTCGAGGCGGTGGCGGTCGTCTTTTTCATGGCGTTCGCCGGGCGCCTTCACCTGCCCTGTGCGAGTCAGCGCACGGGACTCGCGACGAAACTGCTCCTGCGTCGCGCAGCACGCGTAATCGAAGCGCTGTGCCAGCGCCCGCTCCAGCCAGCCGTAAAACGGCGAATCCGGTTTGATTGCGACGTTACGCACCAGCGAATCGCGATGCAGCTCGGCGATGTCCTGGTCGCGCGTGGGTCGCACGCGGAAATAGACGAGCCGTCCCGCGAGATGCGTGCGATCCACCCACGCGGCGACATCGGAATAGTGCACATCGGGCACGAGAAGCGAGAGGCCAAAGTTATGCAGCACCCGCTCGATCGCGCCTTCCCATTCGCGCGACTCTTCGCGCACCTGGATCAGTTCACCGGCGAACGGCATGCTGTCTTCGTCGAGACCGAGTGCCGCGCACAACGCTGCACGCATTGCGACCTGCTCCTTGGGAATATTGCTGCGTCGCGCCTTCAGGCTCGCGACTTCCCCGTCAAGCACGTCATGTTCGCGCTTGCCCTCGCGCAGTGACACGCCCCACTCGGTGATCTGGTTCTGCAGATCGGCTTCCCGCTGACTCACGCCCTCGCGCAGATCGGCCACCCGCTGCCGCTGCGCGACGAAGGCAGGCTCGTCGGCTGCAGCGGTTTCACCAATCGCAGCAAGCAATTGCGCATGACGTTCGGCGCGCTGCTGGCGTCGATTGCGCTCGCGTTCCTCGTCGCGGATAGCGGCAGCAAGCTGCTCCAGCCGGTCACCGCCTTGCTCGGCAATCGCACGCTTGAGGCGATCGGCTTGCGTTCGCTCCTGGTCGCACTGCTCGATGCGCCGCTCCTTCTGCGCGGCAAGGCGCGCATGATCTTCGGCGAGCAACTGCAAGCGCCGATCCAGCAGGCCCAGCTTCAATTCGGCGAAGTACGGCTTCAGCGCATCGCGGCACACGCGCGAAGCCTCCTGTTCCGCCGCCAGCGCGCCGTGCTGGTCGCAGTCCACCACCAGGGGCTTCAGCAGTTCCACCTGACGCTTTGCCTTGAGCACCGCCTCGTGCGCGCGATTCAGATCGTCGAAGTGTGAGATCAGCGCGGCAATGCGAGGCGCGACGTCGAACGGCTCGAGCATGTGGCTACGCACGAAATCGGTCAGGTTACCGACCGACTTCATCGACACCGTCTGATGAAACAGCTCGAGCGCCTGCTCATTGTCGATGCCGAAGCGCCGGCGAAACCACGCGCCATATTTCAGAAAGGTGTCTTCGATTTGCGCGCCCAGGCCGCGCAGCTTTTTGCGCAATTGCGCGATATCGGAGCCGAAGTGGACGAAATCCGTCGCTATCGACAAATTCCGCTCAGCGCCCACGTAAAAGCGCTCGGGTTGACTCTGCGCCTCTTTCATCCAGAAGACCTGCGCGAGCGAGATCGTCTGGTCATACCCGGCGTTGTGGAACACGCCGAGGATCACCGAGTAGCTGTTGCGGTCCCGCAAGGAAACGGGCCTGGCTGTACCGGTCACCTCGTTGCGCTCGGACTTGTAATGCCCGAGTACGTACGAGCGCAGCGTCCGTTCCTTACTGTCCGCACCTGCCGCCTTGTTGTAGGCGATGCGCTGGGAGGGGACCAGCAGCGTCGTAATGGCATCGACCAGCGTCGACTTGCCCGAGCCGATGTCGCCCGTGAGCAGACCGTTCTTGCCGTCCAACTGAAGCGCCCATACGCGCCCGTCGAATGTGCCCCAGTTAAAAACTTCCAGGCGGGTCAGGCGAAAGCCAGAGAGCGTGTCGTCGGCGAGAAAATCCAGCTCCAGCAATTGTGGAATCACCTCGTTCGGCTCATTCATCGACATCACCTCCCGGCCCTGCCGTCGTGCCCGCCAGTTGCGCCTGGTACGCGGCGAGACGGGTGTCGAAGTCCGATAGCCATTGCGCGTCGACGAACGCCTTCAGGATGCGCCGCACCTCGAAACTGGACGGGCCGCCGGTGACCTTCAACCGGCGCAGGAAGCCCAGCTCGACGATCTTGTTGATGTGCGTCTCGATCTGATCGATCAGCTTCGCTTCATTGCTGCTGTCCGGAAGGAAGACCCTTACCAGCTCGACGATGTCGTCGCGCGACAGGACCAAGCGCGTATCGCCGCCGCCGGCATCGAATTCGGCAAGCTTCTTGCGCAGCAATGCCAGCAGCAAGCTGACCGGAAAAGAGATCGGCCGACGCGCGATCAAACGCGGCGGCCTTGGCGCTGCGTCCTCTTCGGCTTGCTCTGGACGACTGCGCAGGAACGCGTAGCCTTCGGCCTCGTCCAGCACCAGTTCCAGGCCCAATACTGACACATAGTCCCGTACGCGCGCCTGCAGGTCGAGCAACGCGCCCCACAGGCGTTCGTCACCCTCGCGATAGATCACGCCTTTGAGCAGCGTGATCGCCAGTGTCGACAGATCGGCGTTCGCGGCCGCCGCTTGCAGTTCGTCTTCCATCTTCACCTCACAAAGATCACCCGTGGCAGCCGGGCGCGTCGTGCCTTCGGCGTCTCGTCGCGACGGGTTGTTTGCCACGCGATGACTTCGTCCGTGTCTTCGTCCACGACCGTCTTGAACGCGTCGCTGCCCAGTTGCAGATACGCGACCAGTTCCGCAAGACCCTGCTGCAGCGGGTACGATTCGATCAGCTCGCGCAGCGTCACTTGCGACCGATCCTGCAACGCCTGGCGGATATGACCCGCAAGCTGCGCGCGGTCAACCACCACTTGCGAATACAGCGCCGCAGCGTCCAGATCGACGTCGCCCGCTTCCAGCACGATATCCGCGATAACCGGCTTCTGCACCGGCGTGTGCAGCGGACGTTCCATAGGAAGCTCGACGTCGGATGACGACTCGGCAAGATTCATTATCTCGCCGACCGGCGGCGTGTCGCGTACGACCAGTGCCTTGGCCTCGATGCCGCGCAGGATGTCCATGATGCGGCGGTTCTCCAGCCATGCCTGGTCGTCGAGGAACCGGCGCAGCTGCTGCGACAGTTGCGCGACCGTGCGCTGCGTGTGTTCGCCCGCTTCCAGCCAGTCGTAGTGCACGCGACCGGTACGAGCGTCGGGCTTCAAGTCGGCCATCACGGGCAATGCGAGCACTCGCGCGAGCAGTTCGGTGAGCTCCTCCTGGCGAGTGCTGGACATCAGGAAATCCCAGAATGCGCGGAAGCTTTTGCCCTGGTCCGAGTCACCGATCGCGTCGCGCTCGCCCATGATCTCCTCCAATAGCGCGCCCTTCGAACCCTCCCATAGCGCGATGCGCTCGCGCACGCGACGGTCGAGCATGCGGAAGTTCTGCTCCACCTCGCGAAAGTCGGTTAGCAGGTCGCGCGCTAGCTGCATGAATTGCTGGAAGCGATCTTTGAGGGCCGTGTCGTTCAACAGGGGAAGGTCCCCGGATATCACCCGCGCGATCTCGGCATCGATCTCGTCACGACGCTTGTGTAATTCGGCAATGCGCTTTTGCGGATCGGATTCGCTGCCTTCGCTCATTTGCCGCAGCAACTCGAACAACGTCAGCAAGCGTGATTCCGTGCCGACGAAGCTGCGTTCCGTTAGCGCGTCCAGCCAGACAATCGCTTTTTCCGTCGCGGGCGTAAGGTCGAAGTGGGGTTCGTCCGAGCCCTGGCGATAAAACTTGCGCAGCCAGCCTTTTTCCGGGCTTGTCCAGTCGTTGAGATAGTCGAGCGCGCGTCTCGGATAGGCGTCCGCGCCCAGGCGATCGCGCAGTGCATAAAGTTCGTCTTCCAGCGCTTCGGACAGGTCAGCGGCGGACATCACGCGCACGTTCGGAACCACGAAAACGCGATGCAGGAAGCTCGCCACCAGCGGGGCGTGGTCGGAGCGCAATAGCCGCCATGCGGGATGGTGCGTGCGAAGGGTGTCGAGGGTTGAGTAGTCGAGGGTCATGGCTTGGGTCTCGGGCCGGATCGTATCATTGGGTACGATCCGGCCACGCGCTCAGGTTAACTCGACGATTGTAACGATACGCCATTTGGGCACCCACTTCTGCATGCCTGGCGCAAGACGAAACCTGTCATCGCACACCCTCAGCGGCTTCCGTCTTCGATACCCTTGCGCAGCAAAGCGTGTGAAATTTCCGACAGGGCATCTGCAAGCCGCCTTGCCGTGTCCGGCGGTGGCAGGGACAACTTAAGGCTGCGTACGCCTGTGGCAGGGTCGCGTTCGACCCATGGGTGGGCAGCAGCCCCATCGTTCGACGCGCTCAGTGCGGATACCAGTTCCACGCCGAACTGCAACAACCCCGACCAGGGATCAGGGCGCGCGTCTTGTGGCGCTGTTTCGGCGGCGATGGCTTTGGGTCGGGTTCCGGCATCGTCGATGCTTGTTTCTCCAGTTTGCGCGTTTTCCTTCAGTTCACCGGACGCGGCGGCGACATTGATGGCCTCTTCCACCACGGCCATTGCCTCGCCTTCGCCCATGCGGCCCGTGACGTTTTCCACATCCTTCATGAAGCGGTTCACACGTGAGCCGCTGAGCGAAATTTCGCCTGCGCCGCCATCGAGAATACCCGCCGACAGGGAGCGCTTGAAAGCCAGCACCGACAGCATGCCCTCCTCGATCGTTCCCTTGGCAACGTAGTTGATGATTTGTGCAGGCTTGCGCTGCCCCATGCGGTGTATACGCGCAATGCGCTGTTCAAGCACCGCCGGGTTCCACGGCAGATCCATATTGACGAGCGTCGAAGCGTGTTGCAGGTTGAGCCCCGTGCTGCCCGCGTCCGTCGACAGGAAAACGCGGCAGTCTGGATCGTCCCGGAAACGCTCCACCAAGGCAGGCCGCCTCTCCGACGGCACGCCGCCGTGGCAGCTGACATAACCGATGCCGAGTTTCTTCAGTCGGCGAATGACGATCTCATGAGTGCGCGTCCATTGGCTGAACACCACCGCTTTCGCTTCCGGCTGGGCGAAGAGAGATTCAAACAGCGTCGCCAACTCGTCTGCCTTTACGCCGTGGTCGGTTTCCTGATCCAGAAGATAGGTGCTGTTGCACGACATGCGCATGTTTTGCAAGGCGCAGGTGAGTCGTCGCTGGTCCTGGTCCGACAGAAACTTCGTTTTGCGCCAGCGCTGGACAATTTTGGCCACGACGTCCGCGTTCTCCGCGTGATAGGCCATCTGCATCTCGGTCATCGGCACCAGCAGATTCTGGTCGGTACGGTTCGGCAACTGACGCAGCACCTCAGACTTGCGCCGGCGGATCATGACCGGCGCCAGGGTCTGGCTGATCTTCTCAAGTCGGGTGTAGCCGGTCACACGTCCGGCTTCGTCCTTGACCTGATGCTCATGCAGCAGCTTCCAGGTGGGTCCGAGGCGATGCTGATCGACGAACTGGACGATGGAAATGAGTTCTTCCACCTTGTTTTCCAGTGGTGTGCCCGTGAGCACCACGGCATAGGGACTGTCGATGCGCTTGAGTGCTTTCGCCGCGATGGTGTTCCAGTTCTTGATGCGTTGTGCTTCGTCCACGATCACAAGCTCCGGTGCCCACGCAGAGATCATGTCAAGGTCGGATTTCAGCTTCTCGTAGTTGGTGATCTTGCAGAAGTCTTCCTCGGCGTATTCGTTCTGCCTCTCGACGAGACTTCCTGCGACCACACGCGACGCCCGGCCGGAGAAGCGAAGAATCTCGCTCTGCCACTGATACTTGAGCGAAGTCGGGCAGACCACGAGTACCCTCGACACACCGAAATGTCGCGCCAGAATCTCCGCTGCCGCAATCGCCTGAACAGTCTTGCCCAAGCCCATTTCGTCGCAGATCAAGGCACGCCCGGCGCGCACGGCAAACAACGCGCCTTCGGCCTGATAGGGGTAAAGCGGCACCTTGAGCAGCCTCTTCAGCAGCGGGTCGGCCGCCCCCACGCGGGAACACGGCGGTCAGCGCCGTGGCGCGACGCGACGCGTCGCTGCGGCCTGCGACGAAATCGAGTGCGTCGTCGTAGCCGCGCAATTCGTGACCTGTCTTCGCCGCGTCGGCGAGAAAACGACCCAGATCGTCGAAACGAGCCTCCGGTAACCGCCACCCGTCAGACACGTCGAACAACATCGCGGCGGACTTCGCCACCTTCGGCGGACAATCTGTACCGGCGCGAAAATGGATCGTTCGCCCACCGTCGTTCCGCAGATACAGTTCCGAGAATGCAGGCTGGTAGCCGCGGGCAAAGGCCGCCCTGGCACCGCGTTTTCTTTCCAGTCTGGACAGTGTGAATTCGATATGCTTGCAGGTACCCAATTCGTTGGTCGCATAGTCAGGACAGGCACAGAAGTTGTCGCCGGGCCGTGTCCTGCGGATTGCCACACGATAACTGGATTTCGACTCTGGATTACCGACACGAAACTCCGAGAAAAACGGCTCCGTTCCGAGATTCTCCAAGCTGAAAACCTGCTCGCGCCCGAACTGGCGGCGCAAGGCGCGCTGCCAATCAGCGGGGGTCATGTGATCCGGGGCGTGAGTACGAGAAAGCTTCGGGGCTTTAGCCGGCTTGGCAACATTGCGCTTGCTTTTCATAACTTCCGGGTAGTCATAGGTTGATAGACACTTGCCTTGTCGATTCATCAGCCTTGGAACTATCTTCGTGTGCAGTTCTTCGAGGACCTTGTCCCTCAGTTTCCACGCATCGACTTTGACGCGGACAATCAGTTCCATCCAGCGTGCCGGGCCGCAAGTTCACTCTGCCGTCACCACACTGCGTCGGTGCAAATGCGCAAGTTTGGCCGCTGCCGCGCAGCGGAGTGGTCCTGGAGATGCTATGCGCGAACGCCGTACCGTCAAAGCATCCCGTCCATAGATGACCTTGGGGCAGCGCTTCGCCTCGCTGGACTGAGAAGGGTTTGATTTACTCAATTTTACCGGCCCCGGACCAGGTCTATAAGAATCGCCCGAAGTGCCAGGTAGTCTGAAGCTCAGGTACGAGAATCCGCCAGGTGACACCGGCGTTTCACTATGCCGTTTGTCCTGTCGTTGCATCCTCAGCACAACTACACTTACTCCACAAGCAGGCGCGTGGGCGCAGTCTTACCTTAGCCGAACCGTGCAACGCCCGCCCCGTAAGGATCTCAGTGAAATAATGCTGTCAGGACATGCTCGCGCATCTGACGGCATCAGAGTTTCTTGACGATTGAGCTATTGGCAATTTCGTCAAAAATTGGCGTCTCCAGCCGATAGATCGCGAATCTAAACGTGAGAAAACGCCGCGCGAAGCGCGGCGTTCTTTTGGTTTTCCGATAGTTACCGAGAGAACGCGACTAAGATCGGGCCATCCATACGATAGTCTCCGATAGCCCGCGATAGATTACGCCCCCTACTCCCACTCGATGGTCGCCGGCGGCTTACCCGAGATGTCGTACACCACCCGGTTGATCCCGCGCACTTCGTTAATAATCCGGTTCGACACATGCCCCAGCAATTCATGCGGCAGATGCGCCCAATGCGCGGTCATGAAGTCCAGCGTCTGTACGGCGCGCAGCGCGACGACGTACTCATAAGTCCGGCCGTCGCCCATCACGCCGACGCTCTTCACCGGCAGAAACACGGCGAACGCCTGGCTCGTCAAATCGTACCAGGACTTGCCGGTTTCCTTGTCGATGAAGGTGCGTAGCGTCTCGATGAAAATCGCATCCGCGCGACGCAGCAGATCGGCGAAATCACGGCGCACTTCGCCGAGAATCCGCACGCCCAGCCCCGGGCCCGGGAACGGATGGCGATACACCATCGCCGGCGGCAAACCGAGCTTGACGCCGAGTTCGCGCACTTCGTCCTTGAACAGTTCGCGCAGCGGTTCGAGCAGCTTCAGATTCAACGTCTCAGGCAGGCCGCCGACATTGTGGTGGCTCTTGATCGTCTGCGTCGCCTTCTTGCCCTTGCCGGCCGATTCGATCACGTCCGGATAGATCGTGCCTTGCGCCAGCCACTTGGCGTCGGTGAGCTTGCCGGCTTCGGTCTGGAACACTTCGACGAATTCCGCGCCGATGATCTTGCGCTTCGCTTCCGGGTCGGTCACGCCGGCCAGCTTCGACAGGAACACTTCGCTTGCGTCGACGTGAATCACCTTCACGCCGAGGTGATCGGCGAAGGTCGCCATTACCTGCTCGGCTTCGTTCAGGCGCAAGAGGCCATGATCGACGAACACGCAGGTCAGCTGATCGCCGATCGCGCGATGCAACAGCGCCGCCGCCACCGACGAATCCACGCCGCCCGACAAACCGAGAATCACGTGCTCATTGCCGACCTGCTCGCGAATCTTCGCGACCGCTTCGTCGATGTAATGGCCCATTTCCCAATCAGGCTGGGCGCTGCAAATCTGCAGCACGAAGCGCTCGAGCATCGCTCGGCCCTGCACGGTGTGCGTGACTTCCGGGTGCCATTGCAGACCGTAGAAATGGCGCTTTTCGTCGGCCATCGCCGCGATCGGGCACGATTCCGTCGACGCCATCAGCGCGAAGCCCGGCGGCATTTCCAGCACCTTGTCGCCGTGGCTCATCCACACTTTCAGCATGCCGTGACCTTCCGGCGTGGTGAAATCGCTGATGCCTTCGAGCAGGCTCGTATGGTTGCGCGCGCGCACTTCGGCATAACCGAATTCGCGCAGGTGGCCCATATCGACCTTGCCGCCGAGCTGCTCGGCCATCGCCTGCATGCCGTAGCAGATGCCGAGCACCGGCACGCCGAGCTCGAACACCGCTTGCGGCACGCGCGGCGTATCCGTTTCGGTGACCGAGCTCGGACCGCCGGACAGGATCACACCCTTGGGCGCGAAGTCGCGAATGAACGACGCGTCGACGTCGTACGGATGAATTTCCGAATACACGTTGGCTTCGCGAACGCGACGTGCAATCAGTTGGGTGACTTGCGAACCGAAGTCGAGGATCAGGATCTTGTCGTGCATGGCAGCGGACGGAGTCAAAAGTGAACGGATACGGGATACCGCGCACGAAGCGCGGCGTTGAATTCAAAGCGGTCCACGTGAAGGACCATCGAGCGTGAAGCGCAACGTTGAAGCACGCTGGGACGTCCGGCGCCGCGGGCACTCACTTACGGTGCGCACGAATTAATTCCGGTAGCTTCGGCAGACGGTGTGGCGCTCAGCGCGTCAGCCATGAAACGGCGGCCGGGGCGCGCCGGGTGTATCGGCGGCTGCGTTGCGGGCATCGTCACGGGCTTCGTCGCGCGCAATTCGTTCGGACGCCGTCAGACCGGGTTCGTCGACTACCTGATGAACCGGCGCAGCCGAAACTGGATTGACGGGGCGCGTCACCGGCAAGACTGGCTCGACCACCGGCTCGGCGCGATAGACCGGAACGCCAGCCGTCACGCGGCCGGGTTCGCGTTTGTTGCCGGCATCTCCGGCCGCATCTTTCGCGGCTTGCCGTTCAGCGCGCCCGGCAGCAGCGGCCTCAGCCAGCTGCCCCTTCTCACGACGCCGCACCGCGCCTGACAAACGCACACCGCCAAGGCCAATCACCAGCAGCACCACACCGGTCAGCACCGCGACGATCTGCCCGAAGCCGGTCAGCGCAGGCGCATGCAAGCCAAGCAGCCAGACCAGCATCAGCACGCCGGTCAGCCAGTTCACATGCCCGACGATCTTGGCGACCGTCGACGTCAGCGCACCGTCGATCGACGCGTGCAACGCCAGCCACGCCAGCCCGACCAGCGCAACGCCGAACCCCTGGCCGGCCAGAGCCGGCTGGGTTTGCACCAGTTGCAGCGCGTTGTACAGCGAAGTCCACGGCGTCAGCAGAAACAGCAGGCCGAACGCGAGCAACAGCAAGGCATCGATGATGAGTACAGCGCGCAGCAATGGCTTCATTGGCGTTTAGTCCACGTGGTAGTTGGGCGCTTCCTTGGTGATCTGCACGTCATGCACATGCGACTCGCGCAAGCCCGCGCCCGTGATCTGCACGAACTCGGCCTTGTCGTTCATCTCCGAGATCGTGCGGCAACCGCAGTAGCCCATGCTGGCGCGCACGCCGCCGATCAGCTGGAACAGGATCGCGTTGACCGAGCCCTTGTAGGCGACACGGCCTTCGATGCCTTCCGGCACCAGCTTGTCGATGTTCGCGGAGTTATCTTGGAAGTAGCGGTCCGCCGCGCCGTCCTTCATCGCGCCGACCGAACCCATGCCACGGTACGACTTGTACTGGCGGCCTTGGTACAGGAACACGTCGCCCGGCGCTTCTTCAGTACCGGCGAACATGCTGCCCATCATCACAGCATTTGCGCCCGCTGCCAGCGCCTTGCTCACGTCGCCCGAAAAGCGCACGCCACCGTCGGCGATGACCGGCACGCCGCTGCCCTTCAGCGCTTCAGAGACGTTGGCGATCGCGGTAACCTGCGGCACGCCCACACCGGCGACGATCCGCGTCGTGCAGATCGAGCCCGGGCCGATACCGACCTTCACGCCGTCCGCGCCGTACTCGACCAGCGCCTTCGCCGCCGCGGCGGTAGCGATGTTGCCGCCGATCACTTCGACGTGCGGGAAGTTCTGCTTGACCCACTTGACGCGCTCGAGCACGCCCTTGCTGTGGCCGTGCGCGGTATCGACGACGATCACGTCGACGCCCGCCTGCACCAGCAGTGCCACGCGCTCTTCGTTGTCTTCGCCCACGCCGACCGCCGCGCCCGCGCGCAGCTTGCCGTGCTCGTCTTTACAGGCGTCCGGGTGTTCGGTTTGCTTGGTGATGTCCTTGACGGTCATCAGGCCGCGCAGTTCGAAGGCGTCGTTGATCACCAGCACGCGCTCGAGGCGGTGGCTGTGCATCAGCGCCTTGGCTTCGGCGAGCGGCGTGCCTTCCTTGACGGTGACAAGGCGCTCGCGCGGCGTCATGATGTTGCGTACCGGCTCGTCCAGACGCTCCTCGAAACGCAGGTCGCGGTTCGTGACGATACCGATCAACTGCGCGCCTTCGACGACCGGGAAGCCGGAAATGCCATGCTGTTGCGACAGCGCGATGACGTCGCGCACCTTCATTTGCGGCGGCACGGTGATCGGATCGCGCACGACGCCCGATTCGAAACGCTTGACCTTGGCAACTTCACGCGCCTGTTCGGCCGGCGTGAGATTCTTGTGGATGATGCCCACGCCACCCATTTGCGCCATCGCGATCGCGAGACGGGCTTCGGTGACGGTGTCCATGGCGGCGGACACGAGCGGCATATTCAGGGAGATGTTGCGGGTCAGCCGGGTCTTGAGGCTGGTATCGCGCGGCAGAACATCAGAGTAGGCCGGGACGAGGAGCACGTCATCGAACGTGAGTGCTGTTTGGATCAGACGCATGGCAAATCCTATAGGCGCAAAAGCGAATTATACGCGATACCTCCCCGGTTTTCACTGCACTAACAGCAGCTTAGCGAATTTCCGGCGATTTTTTTCGTGACTTCGGGCATGTCGATTTCGCTTCCACGTTCGGCCCGGGTTCGATCGGGTTTCGTTTGCGCGTTCGCAGGCAGCGGGCCGCCGGACGGGGGACGAGCGCCGGGATTTACCGGCGCTCGAGCCACAGCGAACCGGCGAAATGCGCCACCGCGCGCCACCAAACGCCACTAAAGCCACTGAATGCAGCCGAATGCAGAATCAAACAAGACGCGCCGCCCGCCGACCGGCTATTCTCCGCACCATTCCAGTTTTTTGCAGGGGCAGTCGATGCAGCGCGGTGTGGCATACGGGGTGATGGCCGGAGCCTTATGGGGCATGGTGTTTCTGGTGCCGCGGGTGTTGCCCGATTTTTCTCCGCTGCTACTGAGCGCGGGCCGCTACACGATGTACGGCATCGTGTCGCTGGCCGCCGCGCTGCCGATGGCGCGTTCGCTCGTCAAACGCCTGACCCGCGAGGATCTCGGCGCGCTCGTCAAGCTGGCGCTGGCCGGCAACCTGCTCTACTACCTGCTGCTGACGGCTGCCGTCCACATGATCGGTATCGCGCCGGCATCGCTGATCGTCGGCGTGTTGCCGGTCACGGTGACGCTGCTCGGCCGGCGCGACCATGGCGCCGTGCCGCTCGCACGCCTCGCGTGGCCGCTCATGATGGTGATGGCGGGCATCGTCTGCATCAACGTCGACGTGTTTACCGTGGCGCACAGCACGCCTGTGAGCATCGTCACGAAGCTGGCCGGCCTCGCCTGCGCGGTCGGCGCGCTGGCTTGCTGGACGTGGTTCGCGGTCGAAAACTCACGCTACCTGCAACGTCAGACGCACTTCAGCGGTAACGAGTGGTCGGTTCTATGGGGTGTGGTGACCGGCGCGCTCGGTGCGGCACTGTGGCTGGTGGTCGCCGTGCTGCCGTCCGGCAGCCTGCAAAGCACGCTCGCGGACAACCGCTGGCACACCTTCTGGGTGCTGAATCTGGTTCTCGCGATCGGCGCTTCGTGGCTCGGCAATGGCCTGTGGAATGCCGCGTCAAAGCGCTTGCCACTGACGCTGTCCGGTCAGCTGATCGTGTTCGAAACGCTGTTTGCACTGCTCTACGCGTTCATCTACGACCAGCGGCTGCCACGTCCGCTGGAAACAGCGGCGATTCTGCTGCTGGTGGCGGGTGTGAGCTGGTCGGTGCGCCAGCATGCCGGCGACGATTCGTCCGGCGAGCCATCGATCGAGGAAAAAGCGCAGGTTTCGGCGCATTGAGCCGTGGCACGGCCAGCGCCGCGCAACGGCAACGGCAACGGCGCACGCAAGTGAGTACGCGCGTGCGCGAGTCAGCGCCTGAAAGCCGCGCCGCCTCAAGGTGCGCTCAACGCGAATCCTTGTTCTGCCAGCGGCGGCCTTCGATCGAGCCCGCCTTGCGGGTCTTCTCGACACGCCGTTGACGTGACACCTTCGGATCCACCAGAAGCGGCCGGTATATCTCAACCCGATCGTGATCGGCGAGCACCGTATCCAGCGTCTTGAGCTTGCCGAACACGCCGACCTTCTGCGTCGTCAGATCGATCTGCGGGTGGCGCTGCAGGATGCCGCTCGCGTCGAGCGCCTGCTGCACCGTGGCGCCTTCGGGCAACTCCACGGCAATCAGCGTTTGCGCGTCGGCAAGCGCGTAGCAGACTTCAATCGACAAGCGCGCGCTCATGCCTTACCGTAGCGCTGATCGGCGCGCTTCACAAACGATTCGACGAAGGTGTTGGCGATATGGCTGAACACCGGTCCGATAATCTTCTCAAGAATGATGTTGGTAAATTCGTAGTGCAACGCGAATTCGATCTTGCAGGCGTCGGCCCGCAGCGGCGTGAAACGCCAGAAGCCGGTGAACTTGCGAAACGGGCCGTCCGCGAATTCCATATCGATGCGCGTGGGCCGCTCCATACTATTGTGCGTGGCGAAATGCTGCTTGATGCCCTTGAAGTTGATATCGATCTTCGCCTCCATGCCGGTTTCGTCCTGGCGGCGGATTTCGACTCCCCCGCACCAGGGCAGGAAGTTGGGGTAATCGGCGACGTCGGTAACGAGGTCGAACATCTGTTCCGCCGAATGGCGGATCAACACGGTTTTCTGGACATCTGCCATAAATTGAACAGCGCGTGGCAAGGGTGGGCAAGCGCCGCGGGCTTTCCTTGCCCCGCTTTGCTAAAATCGTGATTTTAAACGAGTTGGGCACTTTCCATTCATGAGCATCATCGACAACAGAAAAGCCTTCTACGACTACTCGGTCGAAGAACGCTATGAAGCAGGGCTCGTGCTCGAAGGATGGGAGGTCAAGGCGCTGCGCGCCGGGCGCGGCCAGATCAAGGAAGGTTACGTGGTCATCCGCGATAACGAACTGTTCCTGATCGGCACGCACATCAGCCCGCTGCCCGAGGCCTCGACCCACATCCACCCGGACCCGGTGCGCACGCGCAAGCTGCTTCTGCACAGCGAGGAAATCAGCAAACTGATCGGCAAAGTCGAGCAGCGCGGCTATACGCTTGTGCCGCTGAACTTCCACTACAAGGGTGGCCGCGTCAAATGTGAAATCGGGCTGGCGAAGGGCAAGAAGATGCACGACAAACGTGAAACCGAAAAGAAGCGCGATTGGGAACGCGAAAAGGCGCGCTTGATGCGCTCGCCTACATGATCTTGACCGGCGCCGCGCGGTGCGCGGATTTGCCGCGCCTTATCTGGCTACGTTAGCTGGCTGCCGGCGGTTCCAACGCAAAGACTCAACGAAAAATGGCCCGCTAACTCAGCGGGCCATTTTTTCGGCAAGGACACAGGCGCTCAGCGCACGTCCGATACGCCCTTGCCTTTGTTCACGATCGTCAGCGCCGACGCGATCATCGAACTCATATCCGCCAGGTTGCCCGGCACGATCAGCGTGGTGCCCTGCTTTGCCAGGTTTGCGAACGCGTTCACATACTGTTCGGCCACCTTCAGGTTCACCGCTTCCATCCCGCCGTGCGACTGGATCGCCGCAGCGATCTTCTGAATCGCCTGTGAATTGGCTTCAGCCACCGCCAGAATCGCCGACGCCTGCCCTTGCGCCTGGTTGATCGCCGCCTGCCGTTCGCCCTCCGACTTCTGGATCGCCGCCTCACGCCCACCCGAGGCGATATTAATCTGCTCCTGCTTGCGCCCTTCCGACGCCGCGATCAACGCGCGCTTCTCACGCTCGGCGGTGATCTGCGCCTGCATCGCGTGAAGAATCTCCTTCGGCGGCGTCAGGTCCTTGATCTCATAGCGCAATACCTTCACACCCCAGTTCGACGCCGCCTCATCGAGCGAGGACACGATGCTGTGGTTGATGAAGTCGCGCTCCTCGAAAGTCTTGTCGAGTTCGAGCTTGCCGATCACCGAACGCAGCGTGGTCTGCGACAACTGCGTGATCGCGAACACGAAGTTGCTCGACCCGTACGACGCCTTCATCGGATCGGTGACCTGAAAATACAGCACGCCGTCCACCTGCAGCTGCGTGTTGTCGCGCGTGATACAGACCTGGCTCGGCACTTCGAGCGGGATTTCCTTGAGGATGTGTTTGTACGCGATCCGGTCGATGAACGGAAACGCGAAGCTCAAGCCCGGTGTCAGCGTGCGGTGATAGCGGCCGAGCCGCTCCAGCACCCATGCGTGCTGTTGCGGCACGATCTTGAGCGTTTGCGCCGCCAGCACGATCACGATGATCAGAAGCACCGCCCCGACGATGGTCGAATCCATTGCTGCCCTCCCGTCTGTAGTTCGAATAGTTGCGAGTGTATGGTGTGCGTGGTGTGTGTCTTGTGACCGATCAGGCCGCCGTCGCGCGCCTGCTTGCTACGACGACGAGGCAACTGCCGCGCAACTGGGTAATTTCGTAAACCTGCGCGTCTTCGGGCTCGCCGGCAGCCAGTTCGACGTCCCATTCCGCGCCGCGATAATTGGCGCGCGCGCGGCGCTCATGCCAGGCGGACACGGTCAGCGTCTGACCGATATCCAGATTGACGTCCGGGTTGCGCGACGCCTCTTTGCGCGGTCTGCGGCCAAAGCCCGAGCGCCGCAAGATCAGCACGGCCGCTAGCGCCACCACGGCGGCGACCGCGAATTGAAGGTCGGCGGCGGCGCCCGCAATGTGCGCAATAGCCGCCGCCACAAAACCCAACGCGATCATCAACAGATAGAACGTGCCGCTCATCAACTCCAGCGCGATAAGCACGCCCGCCCCGATCCACCAGAACAATCCACCTGGCGCCACGTCGACCTCCACAAAACAAAACACCCCGGATCTACCGGGGTGTTTATAGCACGAAGCGGGCACATTTTACCGGGCGATGCAGCAAGCGGTTGACATACCGCACCGCCCGTTATGCAAACCGCTTATCGGCGGCTGTTCGACCACTTACTTCGCCGACGCCTTCGCCAACTGCTGCCACGTTTCGATGATCGTGTCCGGGTTCAGCGAGATCGACTTGATGCCTTCATCGGTCAGCCATTGCGCAAAGTCCGGATGATCCGACGGGCCCTGGCCGCAGATACCGACGTACTTGTTCAGTCGCAGACACGTGTCGATCGCGCGCTTCAACAGGAACTTGACGGCCGGATCGCGCTCGTCGAAATCGACTGCCAGCAATTCCATACCGGAGTCGCGGTCGAGGCCGAGCGTGAGCTGCGTCAAGTCGTTCGAACCGATCGAGAAACCGTCGAAGAATTGCAGGAATTCCTCGGCAAGAATCGCGTTCGACGGCACTTCGCACATCATGATCAGGCGCAGGTTCTTCTCGCCGCGCTTGAGGCCGAATTTCTCCAGCAGGCCGATCACGCGTTCCGCCTGCTTCAGCGTACGCACGAACGGCACCATGATCTCGACGTTGTCGAGGCCCATCTCTTCACGCACCTTCTTCAGCGCGATGCATTCCATCTGGAACGCTTCAGCGAAGTCTTCGGCGATGTAGCGCGACGCGCCACGGAAGCCCAGCATCGGGTTTTCTTCGTCCGGCTCGTAACGCGAACCGCCGATCAGCTTCTTGTACTCGTTCGACTTGAAGTCCGACAGACGCACGATCACGGGCTTCGGATAGAAGGCCGCCGCGATCGTCGCGATACCTTCGGTCAGCTTGTCGACATAGAACGCGCGCGGCGATGCATGACCGCGTGCGACGCTTTCCACGGCCTTCTTCAGGTCCTGATCGATGTTCGGGTACTCGAGAATCGCCTTTGGGTGAACGCCGATGTTGTTGTTGATGATGAATTCCAGCCGCGCCAGGCCCACGCCGCCGTTCGGCAGTTGCGAGAAGTCGAACGCGAGTTGCGGGTTGCCGACGTTCATCATGATCTTCACCGGAATCGGCGGCAGTTCGCCGCGCTGCACTTCGGTGATTTCGGTTTCGAGCAGACCATCGTAGATCTTGCCTTCGTCGCCTTCCGCGCACGATACGGTGACGAGCGCGCCTTCCTTCAGCACGTCGGTCGCGTCGCCGCAGCCGACCACGGCCGGCACGCCCAGTTCACGCGCGATGATCGCCGCGTGGCAGGTACGGCCGCCACGGTTCGTGACGATCGCCGAAGCGCGCTTCATCACCGGCTCCCAGTTCGGGTCGGTCATATCGGCCACCAGCACGTCGCCCGGTTGCACGCGGTCCATTTCCGACGGATCGTGAATCACGCGCACCGGACCCGCGCCGATCTTCTGACCGATTGCGCGGCCGGTTGCCAGCACGTTCGATTGGCCCTTCAGCTTGAAGCGCTGCTCGGCCTTGCCCCCGGCCTGGCTCTTCACCGTTTCCGGACGCGCCTGCAGAATGAAGATCTTGCCGTCGCGGCCGTCCTTGCCCCACTCGATGTCCATCGGACGCTCGTAGTGCTTTTCGATGATGACGGCATACTTCGCGAGTTCGATCACGTCTTCGTCGGTGATCGAGAAGCGGTTGCGCTGCTCGTGCGCGACGTCGACGGTCTTCACGCGGCCTTCTTCGCCGGCCTTGGTGAATTCCATCTTGATCAGCTTCGAGCCGATCGAACGACGGATGATCGGATACTTGCCTTGAGCGAGCGTGGTCTTGAAGACGTAGAACTCGTCCGGATTCACCGCGCCCTGCACCACCGTTTCGCCCAGACCGTAGCTCGACGTGATGAAGACCGCATCCTTGAAGCCCGATTCCGTATCCAGCGTGAACATCACACCCGCTGCGCCGACGTCCGAACGCACCATGCGCTGTACGCCCGCCGACAACGCGACTTCCGCGTGGGTGAAACCCTTGTGGACACGATAGGAAATAGCGCGGTCGTTATACAGCGACGCGAACACGTGCTTCATGCGATCGAGCACGTCTTCGATGCCGACCACGTTGAGGTAGCTTTCCTGCTGACCCGCGAACGATGCGTCCGGCAAGTCTTCTGCCGTTGCCGAAGAACGCACGGCAAACGACAGCTCTTCAGGCGAGCTGTTTTGCAGGGTGTCGAAGCCTGCCCGGATATCCGCTTCGAGACGCGGCTGCAGCGGCGCATCGACGATCCATTGACGGATCTCTTTGCCCGCTTCGGCGAGCGCCTTCACGTCGTCGACGTCGAGCGTATCGAGACGTTTGGCGATGCGTTCAGTGAGATTGTTGTGATGCAGGAAGTCACGGAAAGCCAGCGCCGTAGTGGCGAAGCCAGTCGGCACGCGCACCCCGGCTTGGGCGAGCTGACTGATCATCTCGCCAAGCGACGCGTTCTTGCCGCCGACAATTTCCACATCGGTCATCCGCAACTGCTCGAACGGAACTACATACGCCTCATCCTTTGCGACGGTAACTGCGTTAGTCATACAAGCCCCTAAGTGTGAAAGAAATTCACGGCTGCGCAAGTGGGCTCGAACGCAAGCGCTCATAGGAAGCGTGACCTCGCGTCTTGCACAACCTGTTGGAGAAACAATCGCTGAAAATCGCCAGAAGCACGACGAAGCATGCGGTTGAACGAATTTACCGGTCAATTCACCGAGTTCATCGCAAGTTACCGACCGAAGGCGACGCGTTGAGCGACCGTTCAAGGCAAGTTAGACGCCAATCGCCTGCAATTGCTTATCCAACAGGTTGCCGCTATTCTACCGTGCCGACTCTCAAAATGTGACAGTCGGACGAGAATTGCGCCTCGAATCGCGCCCGGACCGGCCGACGGGCTTTTGCGAGGCCCGAGCCGCATCCGGACGCTATTGCGGTGCCCACGGCGCGCTCTGTCGACGCCGCTGCAGTCTCCGGTTAGCCACCGTGCAGCGACGTCAACGCAGCGATGTTTCATTCGAGCGCTTTTTTGCCGCTCACGTTCCCCAGCCCCACTGATGCCGCCCACCGTATTCATCGTCTCTGACGGGACCGGGATCACTGCCGAAACCTTCGCGCATTCGATCCTCTCCCAGTTCGACCAGAAATTCCGCCTGGTTCGCGTGCCCTTCGTCGACTCGATCGACAAAGCCTACGCCACGCTCGAAAAGATCAACGAAGCGATCCAGCAGGACGGCCGCCGTCCGATCGTATTCACGACGCTGGTGGATAGCGCGTCGAATCAGATCGTCAAGGGTTCGAACGCGCTCGTGCTCGACATGTTCCAGACTTTCGTCGAACCGCTCGAACAGGAACTGGAATTGAAGTCGAGCCATGCGATGGGCCGCGGTCACCAGAACGCTGACACCGAGGAGTACAAAAACCGCATCGAGGCGATCAATTTTTCGCTCGCGCACGACGACGGTCAATCGAACCGCAATCTCGCCGACGCCGATGTCATTCTGGTGGGCGTGTCACGCAGCGGCAAGACACCGACGAGCCTGTATCTGGCGATGCAGTACGGTGTGAAAGCAGCAAACTATCCGCTGATTCCGGAGGATTTCGAGCGCGGCAAGCTGCCTACGCCGCTTTTGGCGCATCGGCAGAAGATGTTCGGTTTGTCGATCGATCCGCAGCGGCTGTCGGAGATTCGTAACGAGCGCCGGCCGGGCAGCAAGTACGCCGCGCCGGAAAATTGCCGTTACGAGATCAATGAAGCGGAAGCGATGATGCGGCGCGAAGGCGTCAAGTGGTTGTCGTCGACGCATAAATCGATCGAAGAGATCGCGACGACGATCTTGCAGGAGATCAAGCTGGACCGGCCGGTTTATTGAAGCACGGCCTGAAGTAGCGGAAGCACGCGTGACGCTCAGGTTCTTACGTCACGCGCGGCGCCGCTGGCGGCACTGCTCGAACACGCAGACAGCCGCCGCCGCTGCCACATTCAGCGATTCCATGCCGCCCGGCTGCGGAATCGTCACCCGCAACGTGACCGCATCGCGCCACGCCTGCGACACGCCCGCCCCTTCGTTACCGAACACCCATGCCAACGGTCCGCTCAGATCGCAATCGTAGAGCGCCTCGGCGCCATGCGAATCCGTGATGACGACCGGCACCGCAAGGCGCTCGATCAGCGCCTGCGCTTCGACGTCCTCATGAATCCGCAGCAGGAAGTGCGCGCCCATGCCCGAGCGCAACACCTTCGATGACCACGCGTACGCCGTGCCCGGCGCGCAGAACACCTGTTGAATACCCGCGGCCGCCGCGCTGCGCAGAATCGAGCCGACGTTGCCGGCGTCCTGCACGCCATCGAGTACGAGGCAGGTTTGCGTCACCCGCTCCGGCAACGGCGTATCGAGCTTTTCGACCAGCAGCAAGATCCCGACGCCGTGCACCACGTTCGACAACTGACCGAACAATGCATCCGGCAGCGTGACGATCCGATTCTCGTCGATGCGCGACACGATTGCCTGCGCTTCGTCGTGACGCAACGCGCCGTCCGTGACGATGCACATTTCCGGCTGCCCGGCGACCTCGAGGTACGCGCTCGCGAGATGGAAGCCTTCGAGCAACGCATGACCGCTGCGCCGCTGCTGATGCGTCGAGCCGGCCAATGCCTTGAGGCGCTTATAGAGCGGATTGTCCCGCGAGGTGATGGCTTTCACAGGCAGCGAAGACAGTGAGAATGAGGAAGGAGTTGGCGACGCGCGAGGCAACGGCGCTCAGGCGCCGGCGCGTTCGCCGAATGCGTCGTCGTCGAGCGTTGGGCTAGTGCTCCTGCCCGGCACGACGATGACGTCGCCCGAGCGCTGCGGGACGCCCGCGCCGAATCGCAAATACGCTTCACGCACCGGCGCAAACGATCGCCGATGATGCTCGCACGGCCCATGCTCGCGCAGCGCCGCGAGATGCTGCGGTGTGCCGTAGCCGGAGTGTGCGTTAAAGCCGTAGACGGGATAGGTCTGATGCAGTTCGAGCAGCATCCGGTCGCGCGTGACTTTCGCGAGGATCGACGCCGCCGAAATGGATTTGACCAACGCATCCCCGCCGATGATCGCCTCACTGCGAATGCTCAGCGTCGGGCAACGATTGCCGTCGATTTTCACGAGCGTCGGCACCACCGACAAACCTTCGACCGCGCGCTTCATCGCCAGCATCGTGGCATGCAGGATGTTCAGCCTATCGATTTCTTCGACGCTTGCGGACGCGATGCAGTACGCGAGCGCCCGGTCGACAATCTTGTCGTACAGTTCGTCGCGCTTTTTGGCGGTAAGCGCTTTCGAATCGTCGAGCCCGCGAATCATCGGCCTGGACGGATCGAAAATCACCGCCGCCGCGACAACCGGGCCGGCCAGTGGGCCGCGCCCTGCTTCGTCGACGCCGCAGACGATCTCATCCGGCGTCTCGAAGTTCAGGCCGGCCTGCTCCGCCGCACCGGCGACGGTCGCGGCTTTGCGGCGTGGCGCGCGTGCCGTGGTCACGGCCGCGCCTTGCGCGTTTCAATGACGCTTGCCACGACTTCCGCCGCACGCTGCGCGGTGTTCTGCTTCAGCACGTGATGCATCTCCGTGAAGATTTCCGTCAGCGTGCGCCGGTTGGTCTCGTCGCGCAACTGTTTCAGCGTGGCCTCGGCGAGCGCCTGGGGCGTAGCGAAATGCTGGAGAATTTCCGGCACCACGAAACGCCCGGCCAGAATGTTAGGCAAGCCAACGTACGGCAGATAGCCCTGCCGGCGCATGATCTGACCGGTCAGCCAGGGCACCTTGTACGAAATCACCATCGGCTTTTTCAACAGCGCGGCTTCCAGCGTCACGGTGCCGCTCTTGACGAGGATTGCGTCCGCCGCGGTCATCGCGAGTTGCGACTGGCCGTTGGTAATCGTCAGTGCGAGACCGGGGTGCGCATCGACCAGCGGCCGGAGCATCTCGCGCAGTGCGGGCGTCGCCGCCGGCATCACGAAACGCAAACCCGGCTCCTGGTGCTGCATCATCTCCATCGCGGCGAAGAAAGTCGGACCGATCAGATCGATCTCCGAGCGCCGGCTACCCGGCAACACCGCGATGATCGGACCGCTTTCCGGCAGGCCGAGCGTGCGGCGTGCGCCGAGCGTATCCGGTTCGAACGGAATTTCATCCGCCAGCGGGTGGCCCACGTACGATGCCGCGACGCCCGCCTTTTCCAGCAGCGCCGTCTCGAACGGGAACACGCACAGCATGTGATCGACCGCTTTGGCGATCTTCTTGATCCGGCCGCCGCGCCAGGCCCAGATCGACGGGCAGACGAAGTGAACGGTCGGAATGCCCGCTTCGCGCAGCGGGTGTTCGAGGCCAAAGTTGAAATCGGGCGCATCCACGCCGACGAACACTGACGGCGGCTCAGCCAGCAGCTGGCGCTTCAGTTCGTTGCGGATGCCGAGAATTTCGGGGATGTGCCGCAGTGCTTCGACATAGCCGCGCACCGTCAGCTTTTCCATTGGCCAGTGCGCGTCGAAACCCGCGGCGATCATGCGCGGACCGCCGATCCCATAGTACTGCGTGGCGGCAGGCAGACGGCTCGCGAGGCCGTCGAGGAGCGACGCCGCCAGCAGGTCGCCGGACGGCTCGCCGGCCACCATCGCGACGCGCAGCGGATTCGGTTGCAATGCCATCGGTTAGCGGATGATGCCGCGCTGCGACGCTTCGACGAACGCGAGCAGCGTTTGCACCGGCGCATCGCCATCGCCACCCGCGGCTGCGAGTTCGCGCAACTGCAGCTTCGCTTCTTCCAGCGACAGGCCGTTCTTGTAGAGCAGCCGGTACGCCGAGCGCAACGCCGAGATCGCGTCCGGCGAGAAGCCGCGGCGGCGCAAACCTTCGACGTTGATGCCGTGCGGTTCGGCCTTGTTGCCTGCCGCGATAACGAACGGCGGAATGTCCTGCACCAGCGCCGACGCACCGCCGAGCATGGAGTGCGCACCGATCCGCACGAACTGATGCACGCCCGACATGCCGCCGATAATCGCGTGGTCGCCGATCGTCACGTGGCCGGCCATCTGCGCATTGCTCGACAGAATGACGTTGCTGCCGACGTGGCAGTCGTGACCGATGTGCACGTACGCCATGATCCAGTTGTCGTCGCCCAGCGTGGTGACGCCCGCGTCCTGCACCGTGCCGGTGTGGATCGTGGTGAATTCACGAATCGTATTGCGGTTGCCGATCACGAGCCGGGTCGGCTCGTCCTTGTACTTCATGTCCTGCGGACGGCCGCCGACCGATGCGTAGTGGCCGATCCGGTTGTCTTCGCCGAGAGTCGTGTGACCTTCGACCACGCTGTGCGAACCGACCGTGGTCCGTGCGCCGATCGTCACATGTGCGCCGATCACGGCATACGGTCCGATTTCGACGGATTCGTCGAGTTGCGCGCCCGGTTCGACGATCGCAGTGGGATGAATCCTGCTCATGCGTCCTCGCTTCTGATTCTGTTGCGTTGTCTGGATGGGCTTGGGCGGGCTTGCCGGGCTCACGAAAAGCCGCTGACTGCCCGACGCTAAATTAAGCGTCGCTGTCCGTGTGCCGCACCGCGCACATCAGGTCGGCTTCCGCCGCCACGGCGCCATCCACCTCGGCGCGCGCCTTGAACTTCCAGATGCCACGCATATGACGCTCGAACGTGCAGTTCAGGATCAGCTGATCGCCCGGTTCGACCACGCGCTTGAAGCGCGCGTTGTCAATGCCCACGAACAGATACAGCGTGTTCGACGGATCGCTCGGCTCTTCCGAAAACGTCAGCAACGCTGCCGTTTGCGCGAGCGCTTCGAGAATCAGCACGCCGGGCATCACCGGGCGGGTCGGAAAGTGACCCTGGAAATACGGCTCATTGATCGACACGTTCTTCAACGCTTTGATGCTCTTGTGCGGTTCAAGTTCGAGCACCCGATCAACCAGCAGGATCGGGTAGCGATGAGGCAGCAGCGTGAGAATCTTATGAATGTCGAGATTGATTTTTTCGGTGCTCATGGTGTTTCTGCTCACGCATTGACTGCGCGATGATGACTGCGGATGCTGGTGCAGGTGGGTTGGTAACGCGTGCTGCCGCCGCTTGCCGTGACCCGGCGACCATGCCACCTGGTCACGGCAACCGACTTGCTTCCTGATGCTTGCCCGCCATTTTACGCGGTGCCGGCAGGTTGCCCGGCGGGTTGTTCTGCGAGTTGCCTGATATCTCAGGCTTTATCGCCCGCGGAATTGCTTGCTGCCTTGACCGATCCATCGGTCGCGGCGGCTGCTTCGAGCGCCTTGATACGGTCACGCAGTTTGTCGATGTTACGCAGCAAAGCGGCGCTCCTGTTCCAGTCCGCATGGTTCACGGCCGGGAAAGCGCTGGTATACAGGCCAGGTTTCAACAGCGACTTCGAGACGCCCGACTTCGCCGTGACGATCACGTAGTCGGCCAGCGTGACGTGCCCGGCGATGCCGACCGCGCCGCCGATCATGCAATGGCGGCCGATGGTCGTGCTGCCGGCGATGCCCGCGCAACCGGCGATCACCGTGTAGGCACCGACTTTGCAGTTGTGGCCGATCTGTACGAGGTTGTCGATCTTCACGCACTCTTCGATGATCGTGTCAGCCATCGCGCCGCGATCGATCGTTGTGTTCGCGCCGATTTCGACATCCGCCGCGATCGACACGCAACCGACCTGCGGAATCTTCACCCAGCTGCCGGTACGCGCATCGCCGTCGCCGACGAAGTCCGGCGCGAAGCCGAAACCGTCCGAACCGATCACCGCGCCCGCGTGCACGATCACGCGCTCGCCGAGCTTGCAGCCGTGGTACACCGCAACATTCGGATACAGATGCGAACCCGCGCCGATCTGTGTGCCACGGCCGATAAACACGTTGGCATCCAGTCGCACGTTCTCGCCGATCACGGCGCCCGCCTCGACCGTGACGTGCGGGCCGATCACCGCGCTCGCGGCAACCTGCGCCGACGGATCGACCGTCGCGCTAGCATGCACGCCGGGCACGGCCTTCGGCGCGGCCAGCTCGATGAAGGTTTGCGCGACGCGCGCGAAGTAAGCGTACGGATTCGGTGTGACGATGAAGTTACGCGCGGCATGCAAATGCCCGTTGCCGGAGGCGAGCTTGGCGAGGTCGTCGGCATTGATCAATACCGCGCCCGCACGGGTCGTCTCGACCTGCGACAGGTACTTCGGATTGGCGAGGAACGCCAGCTGGTTCGGACCCGCCTGGTCGAGCGGCGCCAGACTGCCGACGCGCTGCGAACCGTCTCCGACTACTTCACCGCCGAACCGCTGGACGATGTCCTCGAGCGTAAATGCCATGCGTATCCTGTCTCTTGCTGTTCAGTCCAACTTGTCAGTTCCGCGGCCCGGTTCCACGGCCCGCTCTGTGCCTTCAGTTGCCCGACGCCGCCAGCGCCTTGAGGACCTGATCGGTAATATCGATGCGCGGGCTCACGTACACCGCTTCCTGAACGATCAGGTCGTAGTGCTGCGCCTCGGCGATCTGCTTGATCACCTTGTTGGCACGGTCGAGCACCGCCGCCAGCTCCTCATTGCGGCGCTGGTTCAGGTCTTCGCGGAACTCGCGCTGCTTGCGCTGGAAGTCGGTATCCAGCTGCGACAGATCGCGCTGCTTCTGTGCGCGATCGGCGGCCGACATTGACGCGCCGTTCTTGTCGAGCGAATCGGACATTGACTTCAGCTTCTGCGCCATGTCGGCCAGATCCTTGTCACGCTTGGCGAACTCGGCCTCGAGCTTGACCTGCGCGGCCTTCGCGGCAGCCGATTCGCGCAGGATACGGTCCGAATTCACCGCAGCGATCCTGGCTTCCTGCGCATGCGCTACGCCGACACCCAGGGTCATTGCCAGCGCCAGCGCGCACGCCACACGTTTCGAAAACATACCGGTTCGCAAAGTCATCCTCTCGATACTGTAGTTTGGCCAGCCGCCCGCCGCCGGATCAGAATGCCGTCCCGATCTGGAACTGGAATTTCTGATACTGGTCGCCGGTGTGCTTCGTGAGCGGGAAGCCCAGGCTGAGCTTGAGCGGGCCGATCGGCGAAATCCACGCCAAACCGACACCGTAGCCGTAACGCAGGCCGTTCGCGCCGATGCTGTTACCTTCCGTACCCCACACGTTACCGCCGTCGAGGAACGTAAAGACGCGCAGCGTGCGGTCATAGCCCGTGCCCGGCAGCGGGAACGTCAATTCGATGTTACCCACCAGCAGCTTCGAGCCGCCGATCGGGTCGTTCGTCTTCGCGTCGCGCGGGCCCAGCGAGCTCGGCTCGTAGCCCCGCACCGAACCGATACCGCCCGCGTAGTAGTTCTTGAAAATCGGGTATGGCTTGCCGCCGAGGCCATTACCGTAACCGCCCTGGAAGTTGAAGCCCAGCACGAAACCGCGCGAAAACGAATAATAGTACTGCGCGTTGATGTCGGCCTTGTAATACTGGGTACCGCCGACCGGCGTGCCGTATTCGGCGTTCGCCTGGGTGAAGTAACCGCGGCTCGGCACCAGCGCGCTGTCACGCGCGTCGCGCGACCAGCCCACCGTGATCGGCACGTTGGTCGACCGGCGGCCGAACTGGTTCACGTAATCGATGTAGCTCTGCGGCGTGTTCGCGTCGATATCCAGCTGGTTCTGCTCGAGGCCCGCTCCGAAGTAGACCGTGTCGACTTCGGAGAACGGAATGCCGAACTTCAGGTCGCCGCCGATCGTGACGATCTTGAAGCTCGAATCCGTCGAGTAGTACAGCGGCTGGTACGTACGGTAGTAGACGTCGGTAATCCGCTTGATGCCGTCGACCGTGAAGTACGGATCGACCTGCGTGACCGTCAAGGTACGGTAGGTCTTGGCGGTATTCACGTTCACGGCGAGACTCGTGCCCGAACCGAACACGTTGTCTTGCGACACACCCGCGGACAGCACCACCTTGTCGGTCGACGAGAAGCCCGCACCCAGCGTGATCGCGCCGGTCGGCTTTTCGGCCACCTTGACGTCCACATCGACCTGGTCAGGCGTGCCTTCGACAGGCGTCGTAGTCACGTCGACATCCGTGAAGTAACCCAGGCGGTTGATCCGGTCTTTCGACAGCGCGAGGCGGTTCGAGTCGAACCACGAGCTTTCGAGCTGGCGCATTTCGCGGCGCACCACTTCGTCGCGTGTGCGCGTGTTGCCGACCACATTGATGCGGCGCACGTACACGCGGCGGCTCGGGTCCACTTGCAGCGTCAGGTCGACCTTATGATGCTCCTGATCGATCTGCGGCTGCGCGTTCACGGTGGCGAATGCATAGCCATACTCGCCGAGCTTGTCGACGATCGCCTTGGTGGTGGCTTGCAGCTTTTCAGCCGAGAAGCGGTCACCCGGTTTGATCTTGATGAGCTTGGTCAACTCCGGCTCGCGGTCGAGCAGATTACCCGCCAGCTTGATGCTCGAAATCGTGTACGGCTCGCCTTCATGCAACGTGACCGTCAGATACATGTCCTTCTTGTCCGGCGTAATCGACACCTGGGTCGATTCGATGTTGAACTCGAGGTAGCCGCGATTCAGGTAATACGAGCGGACATTTTCAAGGTCCCCGGTCAGCTTGTCTTTCGCGTACAGGTCGTTCTTCGTGTACCACGAGAACCAGTTCGGCGTGGATAGCTGCATTTCGTCGCGCAGCGTGCCGGTGCTGAACGCCTTGTTGCCGATGAAGTTGATCTGACGGATCTTCGCGCTCGGGCCTTCAGCGACCGAGAACAGCACCGACACGCGGTTGCGGTCGATCGGCGTGATCGTGGTGGTGACTTCAGCGGCGTAGTAGCCACGCGTCAGATACTGGCGCTTCAATTCCTGCTCGGCCTTGTCGACCAGCGCTTTATCGTAGTAACGGCCTTGCGACAAACCGACGGCGCGCAGCGCCTTGGTCAGGTTTTCCTTGTCGAATTCATGGATGCCGGAGAAGTCGATCGTGCCGATGGCCGGACGTTCCAGCACCTGCACGATGACCACGTTGCCTTCGGTCGCGATCTTGACGTCGTTGAAGAAGCCGGTGGCATACAGCGCGCGAATGGCTTCGGAAGCCTTGTCGTCGCTAAAGGTATCGCCTTGCTTGATGGGCAGGTACGCGAACACGGTACCAGGTTCGACGCGTTGCAATCCCTCGATCCGGATGTCTTGCACCACGAAGGGCGTCGTTGCGTGAGCAACCAGCCCATGCGCGGCGAATGCCGCGGCTATAACCGTCTTTGGAACAAAGCGATGAGGTTTAAACAACGTGCTTCCCCAGTGTGTATAGCTGCATCAGGTCAGACGGTCGCCATCGTGAGCGCCGCCAGACACTTTAAAAATGGATTAAACGAGCCAGATCGTTGAACAGCGCGATCGCCGACAACGCGACGATGCAGGCGAGACCCGCCCTCTGAAAAACGAGTTGCCAGCGATCGGAGACAACTTTGCCGGTTACAGCTTCAACCAAATAATATAACAGATGCCCCCCGTCCAATACCGGAATTGGTAACAGGTTCAGTACACCGAGGCTAATACTGACAAGGGCCAGGAACGACAGGAATGCAGAAGGACCTAGACGTGCGCTCTTTCCTGCATAGTCGGCGATCGTCACAGGGCCGGAAAGATTCTTCAGCGAAGCCTCGCCGACGATCATCCGGCCGAACATGCGCACCGAATAAACAGCGAGATCCCATGTACGGCGCGCGCCCAATTGCAGACTTTCGATCGGCCCATAACGCACGTCGATCGACGGCACCTGGGTCGCCAGTTCCGCGCCAATGCGGCCGATCTGCTGGCCCGTCGCGTCGTCACGCTGTGTCTGCGGGACGATGCGAACGTCTTCGAGCCTACCCACGGCTTGCGCGCCACGCTCCACTTGCAGCGTGAGAGGCTTGCCGGCGTGCGATTTTATGTACGCGATGAATGCCGTGGCGTTGTCGGTAGGTATGCCGTCGACTGCGCGCAAGCGGTCACCGGCTACAAGGCCTGCCTTTTGTGCCGCGCTGCCCGGCTGCACACCCGCCACCGTCAGCTTGCCGCCCCCCGGCTCGAAGCCGAGATGCGACATAAAGTCGTCGTCGACATCTTTCTCGGTGATGCCGCGCAGATCGAGCTGGAAATCCGAGGTGCCGTGCGCATCCTTCGCGCTCAGTACGACGCGCCTGTGATCGAATGCCGCGCCCAACAGCTTCCAGCGCAAGTCGGACCATGAACGCACCGGGTCCGATTCGCTAGCGTTCCCGGCACGCACCGCGACGATAGTCTCGCCGCCGTCGAAGCCGGCCAATGCCGCCGGCGTATTCGGCGTGGGCGCCGCGACCACGGCCGCCGGTTCCGTCACGCCGGAGGCGAACACCAGGGCGAACAGCACGATCGCGAGCAGGAAGTTGGCTACGGGCCCGGCCACGACAATCGCGAAACGGCGCCACACCGACTGCCGGTTAAACGCATACGGCAACGCTTCAGCGGATATCGGCGTACCGGTCTCGCGCTCGTCGAGCATCTTCACATAGCCGCCGAGCGGCAACGCGGCGATGATCCATTCGGTGCCCGTTTTCGGACTCACCCATTGGAACAGCGGCTTGCCGAAGCCGATCGAAAAGCGCAGCACCCGCACGCCGCACAGGCGCGCAACGCTGTAGTGCCCGTACTCGTGGACGACCACGAGGACGCCAATCGCGACCGCGAAGGCAAGCAGTTCGATCAGCAGATTCATAAGCGCCTCACTGGACGGCGCGTTCCGTGCGACGAATGCCGTCCGGCAGACGCGCGATGAATTCGGCTGCGGCGCGACGCGCGGCGGCGTCGGCCTCGATCACGTCTTCGAGCGCGTGCGCGCTACGGTTCGGCAACGCGTTGAGCACCGCGTCGACCACCTGGGCAATCGCCATGAAACCGATCTGGCGCGACAGGAACGCTTCAACAGCGATTTCGTTCGCGGCATTCAGGGCCGCGCTCGCGACCCCGCCCTCGGCCAGCGCCTTCATGGCGAGCGCGAGACACGGGAAGCGCGTGTAGTCAGGCTTTTCGAACGACAGCGACGCGATCTCCGCCAGATCGAGTTGCGCGACGCCCGAATCGACGCGCTCCGGAAACGCCAGCGCATGCGCGATCGGCGTGCGCATGTCGGGGTTGCCGAGTTGCGCGAGCACCGAGCCGTCAGCGTAGGAGACCAGCGAGTGAATCACGCTCTGCGGATGGATCAGCACCTCGATGCGCTCGCCCGGCAAGCCGAACAGCCAGTGCGCTTCGATGACCTCGAGCCCCTTGTTCATCATCGTGGCCGAGTCGACCGAAATCTTGCGGCCCATCACCCAGTTCGGATGCTTGCAGGCTTCTTCCGGCGTCACGCCGGCGAGCGAGGCCGGTTCGCGGGCGCGGAACGGACCGCCCGAAGCGGTCAGGATGATCTTCGACACACCGCCATGCAGCGCGGCTTCGCGCGGCAGGCATTGGAAAATCGCGTTGTGTTCGCTGTCCACCGGCAGCAGCACCGCGCCGTTATCGCGCACCGCGTCCATGAAGATCGCGCCGGACATCACCAGCGCTTCCTTGTTGGCGAGCAGAATGCGCTTGCCGGTGCGCGCGGCGGCAAGGCTCGGCGCGAGGCCGGCCGCGCCGACGATCGCCGCCACCACCGTATCGCAGCCGTCGTTCTTCGACACGTCGACGAGTGCTTGCGGCCCATAGGTGACTTCGGTCTTGCAACCCGCGTCAAGCAGCTTCGCCGCGACGCGCGCAGCCGTATCGGCATCGCCGACTACCGCGACTTCGGGCTGAAAGCGCAGGCATTGTTCGACGAGCTTGTCGCCGTTACGATGCGCGGAGAGCGCGTAAACCGAAAAGCGCTCGGGATGACGCGCGACGACGTCGAGCGTACTGTCTCCAATCGAACCCGTGGAACCGAGCAATGTCAGACGTTTTTGCATATCTCTTTCTCTAGCCGAGCAGCAGCATGGCAAGCGGCAGCACCGGCAATAATGCGTCGATGCGGTCGAGCACGCCACCGTGTCCCGGCAGCAGGCCGCTTGAATCCTTGACTCCGGCCTGGCGTTTCAACATCGATTCGAACAGGTCGCCCACCACGCTGAATGCCACCAGCACGGTCAGTGCGAGCAGCGTGCGCACGGCGCCCAATTGCGCCAGCAGCGCAGAATACAGGGTCGGCTCGAACGCATGCAAAAAGACCGCCGCCGCCGCGACGATCATCACCACCAGCCAGCCGCCGATCGCGCCCTCCCAAGTCTTACCCGGGCTGATGGCAGGCGCCAGCTTGTGTTTTCCGAAGGCTTTTCCTGAGAAGTATGCGCCGATATCGGCCAGCCATACCAATAGCAGCAACGACAGCACGAACGGCACACCCTTCATGCGCGCGGCGACGAGAGCATGCCAGCATGCGACGAATATCACAATGCCGGCAAGGAATAGAAATGCGCGCCACGCGCCCTGCGCGAGCGTCGGCTTGCGCAACAGCACGAACGGCCCTGTGATCACCCAGAAGATGGCAGCCGCCTGAAACAGCGGCCGCTGCTCTTCGACGCCGGTGCCGGGGCGCGTGCTCGCGACCAGCGCCACAGCGGCGATCAGCGCATAAATGACGGGCCCCGCGCCGCCGAGCTTCAGCAGACGGGCCCATTCCCACGCGGCAAACACGACGACGAAAGCGATCAGCGCGCCGAACGCGCCCACCGGCGCGAACAACGTGACCGGCAAGAACACCGCCAGCAGGATGATCGCCGTGATGACACGGGTTTTTAGCATGGAAGCGAATCGACGTTTTGCGATTGCGGCTCGAGTTGAGCGCTGGTGCGGCCGAAGCGGCGTTCACGCTCCGCGTACGAAGCGATCGCGTGGCCGAGGGCGTCGGCGTCGAAATCCGGCCAGAAGGTGTCGGTGAAGTAGAACTCGGTGTATGCGAGCTGCCACAGCAGAAAATTGCTGACGCGGCGCTCGCCGCCGGTGCGGATGAAGAGGTCCGGCTCCGGCGCATAGGCCATCGACAGGTGTTCGGCGAACGATTCCTCGCTGACCTCGACTGCCTGGCCCGCCAGCGCCGATTGCTCGGCCAGCTTGCGGGTGGCCTGCATGATGTCCCAGCGGCCGCCGTAGTTGGCGGCGATGGTCAGCGTGAGACGGGTATTGCGTGCGGTTTTGGTTTCCGCGCGCCTGATCAGATCGCGGATGCGCGTGTCGAACTTCGACAGATCGCCGACTACCCGCAAACGGATGCCGTTCGCGTGCAGTTTGCCGATTTCGCGCTCGAGCGCCGTGACGAACAGGCGCATCAGGAACGATACTTCGTCGGTCGGACGGCGCCAGTTTTCCGAACTGAAGGCAAATAGCGTCAGATATTCGACGCCCTGCCGTGCGCACGCCTCGACGGCCGCGCGCACCGCGTCGACGCCGCGCGTATGGCCGGCCACGCGCGGCAGGCGCCGCTGGGTTGCCCAACGGCCGTTGCCGTCCATGATGATCGCGATATGTCGCGGCACCGCGGCGACATCAGGCACGCGCACGGTTGAGCTGGTATAGGTCATGGCCGTTGGGACAGTGACTGCAAATAAAGAAGTGGAAACCCTGAAAGTGCTGAGCCGACCGGCCTCAGACCGTCATGATCTCGGCTTCTTTGGTCACCACGAGTTTGTCGATTTCAGCGACGAACTTGTCCGTCAGCTTCTGAACATCGTCACCAGCACGACGCTCGTCGTCTTCTGAAATTTCTTTGTCTTTCACGAGTTTTTTCAGTTGCTCGTTTGCGTCACGGCGCAGATTGCGCACTGCCACCTTGGCCGTTTCCGCTTCGCTCTTGACCACTTTGGTCAGTTCGCGGCGGCGTTCTTCGGTCAGCGCGGGCATCGGCACGCGGATCACGTCGCCCTGGGTGGCCGGATTCAGACCGAGGTCCGACTCGCGGATCGCCTTTTCGACGACCTGGACCATCTTCTTTTCCCACGGCTGCACACCGATCGTGCGTGCGTCGATCAGCGTCAGGTTCGCAACCTGCGAAATCGGCACCGGCGAACCATAGTAATCGCACTGGATGTGATCGAGCAGACCGGTGTGCGCACGGCCCGTACGGATCTTCGACAAGTCGTTCTTGAACGCGTCGATCGAGCGCTGCATCTTTTGTTCAGCGCCCTTCCTGATATCAGCCACAGACATTTTTAAACCTCCGAACCTTCAAAACGGAGCGAGCCGGCCAGCGCGCGCAAAAAGGCGGCGGCCTGGGCTCGCGTCAAAGCCCACGTTATGTGAACGAGAGTTTACACGTGGACGAGGGTGCCCTCGTCCTCGCCTAGTACGATGCGCTTGAGCGCGCCCGGCTTGACGATCGAAAACACCCGGATCGGCAGCTTCTGGTCACGGCACAGCGCGAATGCCGTGGCGTCCATCACCTGCAGATTGCGGCCGATCGCTTCGTCGAAGCTGATCGTGGTGTAACGGGTCGCGCTCGGGTCCTTCTTGGGGTCGGCCGAATAGACGCCGTCCACCTTGGTGGCTTTCAGCACGACTTCCGCGCCGACTTCCGAGCCGCGCAACGCGGCAGCAGTGTCGGTGGTGAAGAACGGGTTGCCGGTGCCGGCCGCGAAAATCACGACTTTGCCTTCTTCGAGCTGGCGAATCGCGCGCGGGCGGATGTACGGTTCAACCACCTGGTCCATGCGCAGCGCGGATTGCACGCGCGCTTCGATGCCAGCGTGGCGCATTGCGTCCTGCAGTGCCAGCGCGTTCATCATCGTGGCCAGCATACCCATGTAGTCGGCCGTGGCGCGATCCATACCTGCTGCGCCGCCCGCGACGCCGCGGAAAATATTGCCGCCGCCGATCACCACGGCCAACTGCGTGCCGAGCCGAACTACTTCGGCCACGTCCGCTACCATTCGTTCGATGGTCGCGCGATTGATGCCGAAGGCATCGTCGCCCATCAGGGCTTCGCCGGAGAGTTTGAGCAGGACGCGTTTATAGGCAGTGGGCATAGGGATATCCGATCGCGCAGAATAGGACAACAACGTGGAACTGTAGGGGTGAAATGCTGATTCGGGCAAGCGTCGCCAAATTGACGAACCCTGAGGTTCGCCAGCGGCGGCTGCGCGGCGAGGGTCAACCCGCGCGCAGCCTTGCGGCGCTGCCGACCGCGACAAAGTCTTGCTCCGCCGCGGGTCCAACGGTATTGCGGTGATGCTTATTGTTGCTTTGCAGCAGCGACTTGAGCGGCCACTTCAGCGGCGAAGTCGTCCTGCTTCTTCTCAATGCCTTCGCCGACCACGAACAATGCGAACTTCTGAACGCTCGAGTTGCCGGCCTTCAGCATCTGTTCGATCGTCTGCTTGTCGTTCTTAACGAACGTCTGGTTCAGCAGCGACACTTCCTTCAGGTACTTCTGCACGCTGCCGTCGACCATCTTGGCGACGATTTCGGCCGGCTTGCCCGATTCGGCGGCCTTCTGCTCAGCGATGCTGCGTTCCTTGGCGATCAGATCCGCCGGGACGTCGTCCGACGACAGCGAGACCGGCTTCATTGCGGCGATGTGCATTGCCACGTCCTTGCCGATCTGCTCGTCCGCGCCGGTGTACTCGACCAGCACGCCGATACGCGTGCCGTGCAGGTACGCTGCCAGCTTGTTCGAGGTTTCGAAACGCACGAAACGGCGGATCGACAGGTTTTCACCGATCTTGCCGACCAGCGCCAGACGCACTGCGTCGACCGTCGAGCCGTCCAGCGGCAGCGCCGACAGAGCAGCGACGTCAGCCGGGTTTTGCGTAGCGACCAGTTCGGCGATCGTCTTCGAGAAAGCCAGGAAGTCGTCGTTCTTCGAAACGAAGTCGGTTTCGCAGTTCAGTTCGACCAGCGAACCAGCGTTGCCGCCGATAAACGAAGCGACCACGCCTTCAGCCGTCACGCGCGAAGCCGCCTTGCTGGCCTTGTTGCCCAGCTTCACGCGCAGCAGCTCTTCAGCACGCGCCATGTCGCCGTCGGCTTCCGTCAGCGCTTTCTTGCATTCCATCATCGGCGCGTCGGTCTTCGCGCGCAGTTCTGCAACCATGCTTGCGGTAATTGCCGCCATCATTTGCTCCTTGAGTTCCGTCTGTCACACGCCGCCCGGACTTCGATACCGGCGGCAAGAATTCGTTTCAGCGTTGCGCATATTTTTTACGAGCAACGCTGCGGGCACCGTTCGCGACGCCCCACTACAGTGTCACGGCTTAAAAAAAGGGGGCCTGTAGAAAGCCCCCTTTTTTGCCGGACACGGGCCAGCTTTACGCTTCCCCGTTGACCTCGACGAACTCGTCGCCGTCGCCGCCACGGGCAGCTTGCACCACTTCGTTGACCGCGTTCGCACGGCCTTCGAGGATCGCGTCAGCCACGCCTGCCGTGTACAGAGCGACAGCCTTGCTGGCGTCGTCGTTACCCGGGATCACGTAGTCGATGCCTTCCGGCGAGTGGTTCGTGTCGACCACGGCGATGACCGGCACGCCGAGCTTGTTAGCTTCGGTAACGGCAATCTTGTGGTAGCCGACGTCGACCACGAAGATCGCATCCGGAATACCGCCCATGTCCTTCACGCCGCCGATCGATTTTTGCAGCTTGAGCATTTCGCGTTCGAACAGCAGCGCTTCTTTCTTGCTCATGCGCTCGGTTTCGCCTGCTTCCAGCGCCGCTTCCATGTCCTTCAGGCGCTTGATCGATACTTTCAGCGTCTTGAAGTTGGTCAGCATGCCGCCGAGCCAGCGTGCGTTGACGTACGGCATGCCAGCGCGTTGCGCCTCTTCAGCGATCGTGTCGCGCGATTGACGCTTGGTGCCGACGAACAGGATCGTGCCGCGATTCGCTGCCAGTTGACGCGCGTACTTCAGCGCGTCGTTGTACATCGGCAGCGTCTTTTCGAGGTTGATAATGTGAATCTTGTTGCGATGACCGAAAATGAAGGGAGCCATCTTCGGGTTCCAGAAGCGCGTTTGGTGACCGAAGTGGACACCGGCTTCCAGCATTTGACGCATGGTAACTGCCATGAAATTCTCCGCGAGGGTTGGGTCTTAAGCCGGCTGCCGTATCGGCCGCATCCGCCTACCTGGCTAAATGCGACGGACACCCTGGGTGCGCCGGCTTGCGAGTCTGCTGCCTTGGTACTGCTTTCGCTCGTGGTGCAGGCAACTATCACCATGAGCGGCCTTTCCTTTGGCCTTTCCTTTCTCTCACACTGCACACGCCGCACAACTTACATACTGCAAGCGAGAACAAAGATCGATTTAGCCAGAGATTATAGCACGTGACTATCGGCCGACTCAAGCCACGCGGTAGCTCCCGTTTGCCGCAGCCGGGTTGCACCTGTCCTCTTGCCGTCGGCGCCGACACGATTGAAGATCCGCTTCGGCCAGCGCCCACACAAGCCGGCCTCGCCGCCGCGCCCGAGGCACCCGAAACAGGCCGGGAACACAGCCGCAAAGCGCGCCGACGTTATCGCAAAAGCCTGCGGCGGCCGGAATATGGTGCGATAATCCCGCAATAAATCGTATTTCAGGCCCGACTCATGGCTATTACCATCAAAAACGAACACGATATCGCGCAAATGCGCGTCGCCTGCAAGCTCGCAAGCGAAGTGCTCGACTACATCACGCCGTTCGTCACGGCCGGCATCACGACCGGGGAACTCGACCGGCTGTGCCACGAATACATGCTTAAGGAACAGGGCACGATTCCGGCGCCGCTGAATTACCAGCCGCCCGGCTACCCGCCCTATCCGAAAGCAACCTGCATCTCGGTCAACGACGTGATCTGCCACGGCATTCCGGGCGACAAGACGCTGAAGAACGGCGATGCGCTGAACATCGACGTCACCGTGATCAAGGAAGGCTATTTCGGCGACACCAGCCGGATGTTCATCGTCGGCGAAGGGTCGATCATGGCGAAACGCCTCGTGCAGACCACCTTCGAATGCATGTGGCTCGGCATCGACCAGGTGCGCCCGGGCGCCCATCTGGGCGACATCGGCTACGCGATCCAGAAGCATGCCGAAGCGCAGGGCTACAGCGTGGTGCGAGAATACTGCGGCCACGGCATCGGCACAGTGTTCCACGAAGATCCGCAGATTCTGCACTACGGCCGTCCGGGCACGGGGCTCGAACTGCAGACGGGCATGATCTTCACGATCGAGCCGATGATCAACGCCGGCCGTCGCGATATTCGCACCATGCCGGACCAATGGACCGTCAAGACCAAGGACCGCAGCCTGTCGGCGCAGTGGGAACACACGATTCTCGTCACGGAAAACGGCTATGACGTGCTGACCGTCTCCGCCGGCACGCCCGCGCGTCCGCCGGTCGCGGCCGCCACGGCCTGACTGCTTTGCGCCCCCACTCGCCCGCCTGCCAATGAGTAGTGTTCCAGCCGTCGCCCAATTCCATGCCACGTCGCTCAAGGCGGACTACAAAGTGGCCAAAGCCCAGTTGCTGGAGCGTTTCAAGACGGCCACCAACGTCGATGCGCTGATGGCGGCCCTCGCGCGCGCCACCGACGAGTCGCTGCGCGCCGCCTGGAACACCTGCGAACTGCCGTCCGAGCTGGCGCTGCTGGCGGTCGGCGGCTATGGGCGGGGCGAGCTCGCGCCGCATTCGGACATCGACATCCTGGTGCTGCTGCCGGACGCGCCGATCGCGCATCTCGAAGCGCGCATCGAACGCTTCATCAGCCTCGCGTGGGATCTGGGGCTGGAACTCGGCAGCAGCGTGCGCAGCGTATCGCAGTGCCTCGAAGAAGCCGCCAACGACGTCACCGTACGCACGTCGCTGCTCGAAGCGCGGCGCATCACCGGTAGCGCCCCGCTGTTCGACGACTTCGCGCGGCGTTACCGCGAAGCGCTCGACCCGCGCGCATTTTTCCAGGCGAAAGTGCTGGAAATGCGCCAGCGGCACGCGAAGTTTCAGGACACGCCGTACGCGCTCGAACCGAACATCAAGGAAAGCCCGGGCGGCCTGCGCGACCTGCAGCTGATTCTGTGGATCACCCAGGCGGCCGGTTTCGGCAGCAGTTGGCGCGAACTCGAAGCGCGCGGCCTGATTACCGAGCGCGAAGCGCGCGAACTGCGCCGCAACGAGGGCTTCCTGAAAGCGCTGCGCGCCCGGCTGCATGTGACCGCGGGCCGCCGCCAGGACATTCTGGTGTTCGATCTGCAAACGCCGGTGGCCGAGAGCTTCGGCTACAAGCCGACCGCCACCAAGCGCGCCAGCGAACAGCTGATGCGCCGCTACTACTGGTCGGCCAAGGCCGTCACGCAACTCGCGACGATCCTGATCCAGAACATCGAAGCGCAACTCTTCCCCAGCACGAGCGGCATTACACGCGTACTGTCGGATCGCTTTGTCGAGAAGCAAGGCATGCTGGAGATCGCCAGCGACGACGCGTTCGAACGCGAACCGAATGCGATTCTCGAAGCCTTCCTGCTGTACGAACAGACGCCGGGCGTGAAAGGTTTGTCGGCGCGCACGCTGCGCGCGATCTACAACGCCCGCGAAGTGATGGATCAGCACTGGCGGCGCGACCCGGAAAACCGGCGCCTGTTCATGGATATCCTCAAGCAGCCGGCCGGTATCACGCACGCGCTACGGCTGATGAACCAGACTAGCGTGCTCGGGCGCTATCTGCTGAATTTCCGGCGCATCGTCGGACAGATGCAGCACGACCTGTATCACGTCTACACGGTCGACCAGCACATCCTGATGGTGCTGCGCAACCTGCGCCGTTTCGCGGTGGCCGAGCATGCGCACGAATATCCGTTCTGCAGCCAGTTGATCGCCAACTTCGACCGGCCGTGGGTGTTGTACGTGGCGGCGCTGTTTCACGATATCGCCAAGGGCCGCGGCGGCGACCACTCGGTGCTCGGCATGGCCGACGCGCGGCGCTTTTGCCGCAACCATGGCATTGAGGGCGACGACGGCGAACTGGTCGTCTGGCTGGTCCAGCAGCATCTGACCATGAGCCAGGTCGCGCAGAAGCAGGACACGAGCGACCCCGAGGTAATCAAGCGGTTTGCCGAACTGGTCGGCACCGAGCGGCGCCTGACGGCGCTTTACCTGCTGACCGTCGCCGACATTCGCGGCACCAGCCCGAAAGTCTGGAATACCTGGAAAGCCAAGCTGCTCGAAGATCTCTATCGAGCGACGCTGGCGGTGCTCGGCGGCGCACGGCCCGACGCGCATTCGGAACTCAAGTCGCGTCAGGAAGAGGCGCTTGCGCTGCTGCGCCTCGAAACCGTGCCGGAAGGCGCGCAAAAGGCGCTGTGGGACAAGCTGGACATCGGCTATTTCCTGCGCCACGACGCGGCGGATATCGCGTGGCAAACCCGCGTGCTGTACCGCCATGTCGAAACCACGGCGCCGATCGTGCGCGCCCGGCCGGCGCCGATCGGCGAGGCGCTCCAGGTGCTGGTTTATGTGAAAGACCAGCCCGACCTGTTCGCTGGCATTTGTGCGTATTTCGACCGCAACGGCCTGTCGGTGCTCGATGCGCGGGTCAGTACGACCCGTCACGGGTACGCGCTCGATAATTTCCTCGTCGCGCATACCGAAGAAGACGTGCATTATCGCGATATTGCCAATCTGGTCGAACAGGAACTGACCGCACGCCTGACGGGCGACGGCACCCTGCTGCCTGGGCCGTCGAAAGGCCGTCTGTCGCGACTGTCGCGGACCTTCCCTGTTACGCCGCGCGTCGATCTTCGGGCCGACGAGCGCGGCCAATATTACATCCTGTCCGTGTCTGCGAACGACCGGCCAGGCCTTCTTTATTCGATCGCGCGCGTGCTGGCCGAGCACCGGGTCGGCGTCTCTTCGGCGCGGATCAATACGCTCGGCGAACGCGTCGAAGACGTGTTCCTGCTGGATGGACACGGTCTGTCGGACAACCGCCTGCAAATTCAGGTTGAGACCGAGCTGCTGCGCGCGATTGCAGTGTGAGATTTCATGCGAGTCAAATTAACAGCCAAGCACCCGCGGCCGGCTTCGTCCGAACGCGCCCCTGTCCGTACCGGAAGCACATCGGCGCGTAAGCCGACGCGCCCGGCCGGACCTAAGCCGTCGACGCCGGGTTTTAGTGGAGCGCGGGGCGAAGGCGCTGGCGCAGCGGCGAGTGGCGGCAAGCGGCCGGCTGGCAAGCCAGCGGGCGCCGGCGCGCGTCCGGCACGGGCTGAAGGGTCGTTTTCGCGTGAGCGGGGTGCGGGTGGTCCTGGCGCTGCGCGCCGGGCGACGTCGGATCGACCGCCGCGGCGTGAGGGTGCAGGTGGTGCGCCGCGGCGGGCCGAAGGTGAGCATGGTGAACGGGCGCCGCGGCGGTTTGAAGGCGGCGCTGAGCGTAGCGAACGCGCGCCGCGTCGTGCGGAAGGCGAGCGCGCGCCACGCCGGTTCGAAGGCAGCAGCGATCGTAGTGAACGGGCCCCGCGGCGTTTCGAAGGCGGCACCGACCGCAGTGAGCGCGCCCCTCGTCGCAACGACAGCGAGCGTTCTGAGCGCGCCCCCCGCCGCTTCGAAGGCAGTGCGGAGCGCAGCGAACGTGCCCCGCGCAGTTTCGAAGGCAACCGCCCGCCGCGTCGTGACGAGGGCGAACGCCGCTCGTTCGGTGGTGCCCGCCCGGGCGCAGGCCGTCCGTCGGAAGGTGGACCACGCCGTGAGCGCGAAGCGTCCGATCGGCCGCGCTTTGGCAGCGACCGCGGCGCCCCGCAAGAGCGCCGCACCGGCGAGCGCCCGCCGCGCAGCGACAGCGCGCCGCGCCGTTTCGACGGCGCGCGTGGCTCGTCGGACCGTGGCGAGCGCACCTTCTCGAAACCCGTCAAAAGCGGCTATGGCGACCGCGCGGACCGTCCGGCCCGCGCGCCACATAACGACCGTGGCGACCGGGCACCCGCAAAACGCGAATTCGGCGACCGGCCGCAGCGTGCCGATCGCGGCGAACACACGGAACGTAGCAACCGCCCGGCACGCAGCTTCGACAAACCGCTGCCGGCTGCTGCGCGCCGCTTCGGTGACAACGATCGCCCGGCACGCGCCGCCGACAAGCCGCGCGGACCGTCGCACTCAGCCAAAGCCGAACGCGACGCCGATGCCGCCCCGCGCACGCCGCGTCGCGATTACGAAGACGCGCCAGGCACCCTCCGTCTGTCGAAGCTGATGTCCGAACTCGGCCTGTGCTCGCGCCGCGAAGCCGACGAATGGATCGAAAAAGGCTGGGTGCTGGTCGACGGCGAACGGATCGACACGCTCGGCACCAAGGTGCGTCCGGATCAGCGTATCGAGATCGACCCCGCCGCCGAGGCCGCGCAAGCGAGCCAGGTGACGGTCCTGATCCATAAGACCATTGGCTTCGTATCAGGCCAGGCGGAAGACGGTTATCAGCCGGCCATCACGCTGGTCACCCCGGAAAACCGCTGGGAAGGCGACCGCTCGGACATTCGTTTTTCCGTTGCGCATCTGCGCCAACTCGCGCCGGCCGGACGTCTGGACATCGATTCGACGGGCTTGCTGGTGCTGACGCAAGACGGCCGCATCGCCAAGCAGCTGATCGGCGGCCATTCAGAGATCGACAAGGAGTATCTGGTGCGCGTGTCGTACGGCGAGCACACCACCGACGTCGAAAGTCACTTCCCGCCCGAAAGCCTCGCGCTGCTGCGCCACGGCCTGTCGCTCGACGACGTGCCGCTGAAGCCGGCAATGGTCAGCTGGCAGAACGGCGAGCAGTTGCGTTTCGTGCTGCGCGAAGGCAAGAAGCGCCAGATTCGCCGGATGTGCGAGCTGGTCGGCCTCGAAGTGGTCGGTTTGAAGCGCGTGCGGATGGGTCGTGTGCTGCTGGGCGCGTTGCCGCCGGGGCAATGGCGCTACCTGTCGCCGGACGAGTCGTTTTGACGCCCGGCGCTTGAGGCTTACCGACTAAAAAACCCACGCAAACGCGTGGGTTTTTTATGCTCCAGCGGCAGCGATGAACGAACTGCCACCGGGCAAAAGGCGGTATCAATCGTCGCTACCCGGGTCCAAATCCGGAAACAGAACTTCCGTGAAGCCGAACTGCGAGAAATCGGTAATCCGCATCGGATACAGCTTGCCGATCAGGTGGTCGCACTCGTGTTGCACGACACGCGCATGGAAGCCTTCGGCGACGCGATCGATCGGCTTACCGTACTGATCGAAGCCGTGATATCGGATCATCGAAAACCGGCTGACCGCGCCCCGTAGTCCCGGCACCGACAGACAGCCTTCCCAGCCCTCTTCCATATCCAGCGACACGGGCGTGACGGTCGGATTGATCAGCACCGTCTCCGGCACCGGCGGCGCGTCCGGATAGCGCTCGCTGTGCCCGAAGCCGAAGATCACCACCTGTAGATCGACGCCGACCTGCGGCGCGGCGAGACCTGCGCCGTTGGCGTCGTGCATCGTCTCGAACATATCCTTCACGAGTTCATGCAGTTCGGGGGTGTCGAAGTGATCGACCGGATTGGCAATGCGCAAAAGGCGCGGATCGCCCATCTTGAGAATATCGCGGATCATAACTGCCCCTCCAGGAGCTTACGCATACCATCTTCGTCGAGTACGGGGATGCCGAGTTCCTCCGCCTTCGCCAACTTGCTGCCGGCTTCGGCGCCGGCCACCACGTAATCGGTTTTCTTCGACACCGAGCCGGCCACTTTCGCGCCGGCCGCTTCGAGCATTTCCTTCGCCTCTTCGCGGGCGAGCGTCGGCAAGGTGCCGGTCAGCACGACCGTCTTACCGGCCAGTATGCCTTGCGGCGCCTTCGGCGCGGGCGGTCCTTCCGTCCATGTGACCTTGCCGGGCGCGCGCAGTTGCTCGATCACCGTACGGTTGTGCTCTTCGGCGAAGAACTGATAAATCGACTCGGCGACCACCGGTCCGACATCGTTCACCTCCAGCAATGCTTCGACCGATGCATCCATGATCGGATCCAGCGAACCGAAATGCCTGGCCAGATCTTTCGCCGTCGATTCGCCGACGTGGCGGATGCCGAGCGCATAGATAAAGCGCGCCAGCGTGGTGTGTTTGGCTTTTTCGAGCGAGTCGAGCAGATTCTGCGCGGACTTCTCAGCGAAACGGTCGAGTTCGGCGAGCGTCGCAAAGCCGAGGTTGAACAGATCAGCCGGCGTGCGCACCAGGTTCTCATCGACCAGTTGATCGATGATCTTCTCGCCGAGCCCGTCGATATCCAGCGCGCGACGCTGCGCGAAGTGCCACAGCGCCTGCTTGCGCTGCGCGGGACAGAACAGGCCGCCCGTGCAGCGTGCAATCGCCTCGTCCGGCAGCCGTTCGATGCTCGAGCCGCACACCGGACATTGCGTCGGCATGACGAACTCGCGTGCATCGTCCGGGCGGCGGTCGAGCAGCGCGCTCACCACCTCCGGAATCACGTCGCCGGCGCGCCGTACGATCACCGTATCGCCGATGCGGATGTCTTTGCGGCGCACTTCGTCTTCGTTGTGCAAGGTCGCGTTCGTCACCGTCGCGCCGCCGACGAATACCGGCTCGAGCCGCGCGACCGGCGTAATCGCGCCGGTGCGGCCCACCTGCACGTCGATCGCGACGAGTCTGGTGAGCGCTTCCTGCGCGGGGAATTTGTGCGCCAAAGCGAAACGCGGTGCGCGCGACACGAAGCCGAGCGCGTCCTGCTCATCGCGCCGGTTGACCTTGTAGACCACGCCGTCGATGTCGTACGGCAAGCTATCGCGCTTCTCGCCCACCGCATGGAAAAACCCCAGTAGGCCATCGGCGCCTTGTAGCACCGCTCGCTCGCCATTGACCGGCAAGCCGAGTTCCTTGTACCAGTCGAGCAGTTCGCTGTGCGTGGCCGGCATTTCGATGCCTTCGAGCACGCCGATTCCATACGCAAAAAACGACAGCGGCCGCTGTGCGGTGATCTTCGAATCGAGTTGCCGCAGACTGCCTGCCGCGGCATTGCGCGGGTTGGCGAATTCCTTTTGCCCGGTGGCCCGCTGACGTTCGTTCAGGCGCTCGAAATCGCGCTTGAACATCAGCACCTCGCCGCGCACGTCGAGCACCTGCGGCACGCGTTTGCCTTTGAGGTTCAACGGAATGGAACGGATCGTGCGGACGTTTCCGGTGACGTTCTCGCCGGTGGTGCCGTCGCCACGCGTGGACGCCTGCACGAAAGTGCCGTCGACATAACGCAGCGAAATGGCGAGGCCATCGAACTTCAACTCTGCCGCGTAATCGACCGGCACCGGCGGCTCGCTCGCGTTCTTGCCGAGCGCATCGCCCACGCGTTTGTCAAACGCAACGATGTCTTCATCCGCAAAGCCGTTGTTCAGCGACAGCATCGGCTGGTCGTGCACGACCGGCTCGAATCCGCTCGCCGCCTCGCCGCCCACACGCTGGGTGGGCGAGTCCGGCACGATCAGGTCCGGATGGTCCGTCTCGATCTGCTGCAGCTCCTTGAAGAGCTTGTCGTATTCCGCGTCCGGCAAGTCCGGCTGGTCGAGCACGTAGTACGCGTAGTTGGCGCGTTCGAGTTCCGCGCGCAGCCACGCGGCCCGCTCTGCCGGAGCGCTGGTTGCTGGATTTGAGACGGAGGTTCGGGCCATGCTGTCGGAAGATTCTTCGATGAAATTCAGACATTGGATTATCGCAGGAAAGCGTGCCCCTTTACATCGGCCGAATGGCCAGTTTCGTGCGTTCGCCAATCCTGCAAGGCGCCACGTGAAAGCACCGCCCAAAAACGCCGACGGCCGCACATCGTGCGGCCGTCGAGTACAACATGAAAGTCGGAAACGTTACTGGCTGAAGAGGCGCCGCGTGGCGGGCGAACCGGCCGGGATGCCAGCCTGCTCAAGCTTCGCGTACAGCGTCATTAACTGCTTTTCGATCGCCAGCAGCGCGGTTTCCGGCAACGGACGCCGTCCGTCGTCGACCACCCGCCCGCCGATGCGCTCGGCCAACGATTTCGCGTAATCGCACATCAGACGGAACGGCAGGATGTCTTCATCGGCCACCGGCACGTCGAGCACCAGCGTGATCATCTGGCCACCCTTGTACGTGAGGTCGTCGCGCAGGAAGTTGGTGTCGCCGAATTGCAGCATGAACACCGGGCTCTGCTTCGCGTCGAGCTTGACGAAGCGCGTGCCGTCGCGCGACAGCAGCAAGCCGTCCTGCGAAGCCACCGCCTGCACGTAGTTGGCGGACCACGGCGCGCCGTCGGAGAGCACGTTGATCGACAGTTGCGCGTCGCACTGCGCGGCAAAGCCGTCGAGTTCGCGCGCCATCGCGACCGTTTCGAGCATGTCGGGAAATTCCGGCGACGCGTCGAGTGCATCGGCAAACTGCTGGACGCCGGTCACGAACTCCGAAAACTCCAGTTCATTGAGCGCGCCGCTGCGATTGGCCAACTGCGCGGCCGCGCGCAGCTCTTCGTAGCGCGCGCCGTTTTGCAGCAGCTCCCACGCGCCGCCTTCGAGCTTGCCCTCGATATGCACCGGCTTGCTGCCGGCGCGGCGCAGACGCTGCGCGAGCGGGATCACCTTGTCGGCGGCCACCGGGCCATTCAGGCGAATCGGCACGATGCAGTCGATGCGGCGATCGACGATAGCCGGCGGCGCCGACGAAATCGTCGTGGCGGCGGGCAGGATCGGTTCGTTCCGCTCGCCCGCTTTGGCGGCCTTGCCAGCCTCAGCCGCCTCGCCACCTTCGGCAGCAGCTACACCTTCGGCTTCGGGATAGCCGTTCGGCGTAATCGTCTCGGCCTGAATATCGGCCGGCGTGTCGAGCGGCGCAGCTGTTGCACCGAAAGTCGGCTCGACGCGCGCCGCCGCCGTTTCCGCGGCCGCATCGGAACCCACCATCGGCTCGCGGCGTGTGGTCGGACGGGCCGGCTCGATGAACGGACTCTGTTCCTGCTGATCGTCCCGCGCGATGCTTTCAGCCGCGTCGGCCGGCATCGGCCGCGGCATCTTGCGGCGCACTTTCGCACCCTGCCACGCGTTGTACACGACCACGCCCCCGACCACCACGGCGCCCGCGCCGATCAAACCGAGTGTCAACTCGTCCATGCATGCTCCATCAGCAATTCTTCTGTCTGCGCGGCTCTGCGCCCGCCCCACGTATCGCGCGGCCGACGGCCGCTGCGGTGAACGCGGACGCCCGCGATGATCAACTTAAACGACAACTTAAACGATATTCTGGGCAAAACCGGCGGCCGTTTCCATGTCGACGGCAACGATCCGCGACACGCCCTGCTCCTGCATGGTCACGCCGATCAGCTGCTGCGCCATTTCCATCGCGATCTTGTTGTGCGAAATGAACAGGAACTGGGTCTTGTCCGACATCGCGCGCACGAGGTTCGCGAAGCGTTCCGTGTTGGCGTCGTCGAGCGGCGCGTCCACTTCGTCGAGCAGACAGAACGGCGCGGGATTTAGCTGGAACATCGCGAACACCAGTGCGGTGGCGGTCAACGCCTTCTCGCCGCCCGACAGCAGGTGAATCGTCGAATTCTTCTTGCCTGGCGGCTGCGCCATCACCTGCACGCCGGCGTCGAGAATTTCGTCGCCGGTCATGATCAGCCTGGCCTGGCCACCGCCAAAGAGACGCGGGAACAGTTCGCCGAAATGACGGTTCACTTCGTCGAAGGTGCCTTGCAGCAGCGTACGCGTTTCGCCGTCGATCTTGCGGATCGCGTCTTCTAGCGTTTCGATCGCGTTGGTCAGGTCGGCCGATTGCGAGTCGAGGAACGTCTTGCGCTCGCTTGCCGCCTTCAGTTCGTCCAGCGCGGCCATGTTCACCGGACCGAGCGCGGCGATCGCGTTGTTGATCCGCGTGACTTCGCCTTGCAGGTACGACGGCTTCATGTCCGGCGTGAGCTTGGCCTGCAATTCGGCTTCGTCCACGCCGGCCGCGACCAGTTGCTCGATGAACTGCTCGCCGTTCAGGCGTGCGGCCTGTTCCTTCAGTTGCAATTCGTTGATGCGGTCACGCAGCGGCTGCAACGCACGCTCGGCGGTCAGACGGGTTTCGTCGGCAGCGCGCAGCTTGGCAGTCAGATCGTCGAGTTCGAGGCGTGCGGCATGCAGCGCTTCTTCCTTGACCGCGCGGATATCGAGCGCGTCCTGCAAACCGGTGTGCGCGGTCTGTTCGTTGATCGTTTCCAGCTCGGCACGCGCATCGTCCAGCGACGCGGCCACGCGTTCGCTCTGCTCATGCGCGACCTGGATGCTGCGCTTCAATTCGTCGATGCGGTTCGCCATGTTGCGCGCGGCAAAGCGCGCGTCGGTGGCGGCACGGTCGAGATCGCGCGATTGTGCGCGCGCGGCGGTGAGTTCTTCATCGAGCGCTTCGAAGGCCATCTGGTGATCTTCAAAACGTGCCTGCAATTCGGCGAGTTCCGCGTCGTGGCGCTCGAAGTTCGCTTCCGACTCGGTACGCATCGCGCGCTGCGCTTCGATCTGCGCGGTGATTTCTTCGAGTTCTTCGCGGATCTGCGTGCTGCGCTGCATGTAGCGCTCGTGCGCTTGCGTGAGCTTGAGCACGTCCATCTGCAATGCGTGGACACGTTGCGTCGCGCGCTCCGACTGCTGGCGCACGTCGGTCAGTGCTTGCGCAGCTTGCGTGTGGGCAGCTTCGGCGCGGATCGCGGCAGCCTTCGCCTCGTCGGCAAGCAACGCCTGCGCGCGCACCTGGCGCGTCAGGTTTTCGATTTCCTGCTGACGGGCCAGCATGCCGGCCTGTTCGGAATCGGCGGCATACAGTTGCACGCCGACGCGCGTCACCACGTGGCCAGCCTTGACGACGAACGAACCGCCTTCCGGCAACTGCGAGCGCATCGCGAGCGCTTGCGCCAGATCGTCGGCGACGAACGCGAGGCCGAGCCAGTCGTTCAGCACCGCGCGCAGGCCTGCGTCGTCGATGCGAACCAGCGACAGCAGCGGGCGCAATGCGGGCGGCGTAGCGGCCGGCTGGCCGGCCACCGGGGGCGAATAGAACGCGAGCTTGGCGGGCGGCGCATCGGTGGCGAACGCCTTGACCCAGTCGAGGTTCGACACTTCCAGAGCGGCGAGCCGCTCGCGCAGCACCGCTTCGAGCGCGGTTTCCCAACCGGCTTCGACATGCAGCTTCTTCCACAGACGCGGCAAGCCGCTCAACTCGTGCTTTTCAAGCCACGGCTGGATCTTGCCTTCGGTCTGGACGTTTTCCTGCAATTGCCTGAGCGCGGCAAGCCGAGCGTCGAGCTGATGAATCTGCGCGCTCTCCGACTGCACGCGTTCTTGCGCGCTGCGGCGCTCGCCATCGAGGCGCGGCAGCGTTTCCTGCGCATCGGCCAGGCGGGCCTGGGCGTCGTGGAGGATTTCTTCATGCTCGGCGAGCTGCATGCGCAGGTCTTCGAGCTGCGCTTCGTCGGGGGCATCCAGTCCGCCGGCTTCCGACTTCAGCCGCTCGTGACGCTGCTGCAACTGCTGCAATTGCTGATCGGCATTGCGCTGATGCGCGGCTTCGAGCTTCAGCGCCTGTTCGGTCTGCGCAATGCCGCCGCGCTCGGCGTTCAATTCCGTCTGCGCATCGCGCCAGCGCGCTTCGAGCGCCGGCATCGCGTCGTGCTTGGCGGCGGCTTCGTCTTCGGCCAGCGCGGCTTTTTCTTCGGCAACGGCGAGTTGTTCTTCGGCGTCTTCGAGATCGCCTTGCGCCTTTTCGGCCTGCGACTGCCACTGCTCGCGCTGCGCGGTCAGCGCAGCGATCTGCGCCTGCACGCGGTTGCGCGACTCGACGATGAACTTGATCTCGGCTTCAAGACGGCTGACTTCGGCATTCGCCTCGTACAGCGCGCCTTGCGCGCCCTGCATCGCGTCGCTGGCGGAGTAATGCGCGACGCGCAGCGTTTCGAGTTGCGCCTCGACTTCGCGCAGCTTCGCAGTCTGCGCCTCGAGGTCGATCTGCGCCTGTTCGATGGCGCGCTGCTGGCGTTCCTGCTCGCTGCCGGCTTCGTTCTTGCGCAACAGCCACAACAGGCGCTGCTTCTCTTCGCCGTCCGCCTGCAAATCCTTGTACTTGGTCGCGACGATCGCCTGCGCCTCGAGCTTCTCGAGATTCGAACCGAGTTCGCGCACGATGTCCTCGACCCGCGTCAGATTCTCGCGTGTGTCGTGCAGACGGTTCTCGGTTTCGCGGCGGCGTTCCTTGTACTTCGACACGCCGGCGGCTTCTTCGAGGAACACGCGCAGCTCTTCCGGCTTCGCCTCGATCAGGCGCGCGATCATGCCCTGCCCGATGATGGCGTAGGCGCGCGGCCCGAGGCCGGTGCCGAGGAAGATGTCCTGAATGTCGCGGCGGCGCGCCGGCAAGTTGTTGATGTAGTAGCTCGAAGTGCCGTCGCGCGTCAGCACGCGCTTGACGGCGATTTCGGCATACTGGCCCCACTGGCCGGCGGCGCGGCCGTCGGCGTTGTCGAACACGAGTTCGACGCTGGCGCGGCTACCCGGCTTGCGCGCGGTCGAGCCATTGAAGATCACGTCCTGCATCGATTCGCCGCGCAGCTCGGAAGCGCGCGATTCGCCGAGCACCCAGCGCACGGCATCGATGATGTTGGACTTGCCGCACCCATTGGGACCGACCACGCCGACTAATTGGCCCGGAACCTGGAAATGCGTGGGATCGACGAATGACTTGAAGCCAGCGAGTTTGATCGAGGTCAGACGCACGGCGATATCGCTGATTGAAAAGGGAAAATAAAGGTGACTCGTGAAGGCCGCGCAAGCCGTTTGCCGATGCAGCGAAACGGCCCGTGAAGCCTCGCGAAACGGGCGCTAATCGCGCGCGGTCAAGCGCGCGTTAGCTAATGAGAGGCAATCATACCATCGCGCGCGGACGGTTCTGACGGTCCTTACGGTCTGCGTCATGGCCGGCGCCGTGGTCCACGCCGGGGCCGGCATCCTCTTTGGTCTGATCAACCGGGCTGGCCTTGGTCCGATGCACCCAACTGGACAACGCGGAGGCCAGTACGATGCACGCGCCACCCGCCCATTCGCGCGGGCCGGGCGTCTCGCCGGCAAAGAGCCACGCGGACAAAGCCGTGATCACGATCTCGAACAGCATGATGATCGATGCCCGATTGGCCGGCACACGCGAGAGACCGTACTGCACCAGCATATTGTTCGACGCCAGCAGAAAACCGAGGCCGAGCACCAGCAACGCGGCCGTGCCGAGATGCCCGCCGGTGGGCGGCGCGGGCATTGCTTCGAACAGCGAGGCGCAGGCGCTGAACAGCGCCGCGCCGCCGAAAATCGTCGCGGTGCGCATTTCGGGCTTCATCTCAGGCAGCACGCGGCTCGTCTTGAGGATCAGCACGTTACTCATCGCGAAGCCCATGCCGCCGGCAAGGCCCGCCCATTCGGCGAGATTGCCCGGCGCCGGGATGCCCAGTTGCGGCGACCATAGCATCGTCATTGCGCCCGCCAGCGACAGCGCGGCCAGCCCGGCTCCGGCCCACGTCAGCCGTTCATGCAGGATGAAGTGCGCGAACAGCGCGGTCCATGCGGGAGTGAGATAGAACAACAGCAGCACGCGCATCACCTGGCCGTGGATCGAACCCCACACGAAGCCGAGATTGGTGATGCCCGCTGCCAGGGCCAGGGCGGGTAGCAGCCAATGCCAGCGTACGGTTTTGAGTGCGCGATAGCGCACCAGCAGGACGAACAGGCAACCGGCGCCGCTCGTCAGCGCGCTTGCCGCCGTGCCGGTTACCCCGAGCGCCGCCAGCGTGCGCAGCGGATACCAGATCATCCCCCACACCGACGCGCCCAGCATGATCGCGAGCGTCGGCCAACCGTTGCGAAGCCAGTTGGTCATGACGCGCTCCTTGCGCAGGCGCTGGCGGTGTTGCTGCCACGGACGACGGCGTCGTTGCGCCCGCTTCGTCCGGCATGTGTCTCGATGATTGTTGTGACGTACATCACTGCTCCTGCTTCCTTTCACGCGAACCGTCCGCGGTTCGCGTCATTCCCGCTGCGGCGCACTGACTGCGCCGCCTGGCGGGTTGCGCCGTATTCGGCGCGGCGCGGGCCGGCATGTCATGCCAGCTGCGCGCACGGGGCATAGGGCATGGGGCCCATGCTCGGCGCGCCCGGCTATGCGTTCCACGCCGGCCACGCCGCGCGGCGCGCCCCACGCTGGGCGCGCCCCGCTATAATCATCCACTCGCCGCCGCTGCCGTCCGTTTCGCGTGTTTCATGCGTTTGCCGTCAGCGCGCGTGCCCAGCATCCCTCTGCGCCCCTCTTCGATCAGGCTCGATCCGCCCAGTGAACCCGCTACTCGACTCCCTCCAGCCCTATCCGTTCGAAAAGCTGCGCGCGCTTTTCAAGGACGTCACGCCGCCGGCCGGTCTCGCGCACATCAGCTTCGGCATCGGCGAGCCGAAACATCCCACGCCGGCACTGATTCGCGACGCCGTGGTCGCGTCGCTCGGCGGCTTGTCGGCCTATCCGGCGACCATCGGCTCGCTGCCGCTGCGTGAGTCGATCGCCCAGTGGGTCACGCGGCGCTACAACCTGCCGCCGGTCGACCCGGCCACCCAGGTGTTGCCGGTGTCGGGCTCGCGCGAGGCGCTGTTCGCGCTCGCGCAGACGGTCATTAACCCGAAACGGAATGCGTCGGGCGAGCCTGCGATCGTACTCTGTCCGAATCCGTTCTACCAAATCTATGAAGGCGCGGCGATCCTGGCGGGCGCCCAGCCGTACTTTGTCAATAGCGATCCGGCACGCAATTTCGCCTGCGACTATTCAGCGGTGCCCGCCGACATCTGGGCCCGCACGCAACTGCTGTACGTGTGCTCGCCGGGCAATCCGACCGGCGCCGTGCTCACGCTCGACGACTGGCGCGAGCTGTTCGCGCTGTCGGACCGCTACGGCTTTGTGATCGCGTCGGACGAGTGTTATTCGGAAATTTACTTCGACGAAGCCAACCCGCCGCTCGGCGGTCTGGAAGCCGCGCACAAGCTCGGCCGCGGCTTCGAGCGCCTCGTGATGCTGTCGAGCCTGTCCAAACGCTCGAACGTGCCGGGCATGCGCTCGGGTTTTGCCGCGGGCGACGCCGACATCCTCAAAGCCTTCCTGCTATACCGGACATACCACGGCGCAGCCTTGTCGACGGTGTTCCAGAATGCCAGCATCGCGGCCTGGAACGACGAAACGCACGTGCGCGAGAACCGCGCGAAGTATGTGCGGAAGTTTTCCACCGTGACACCAATGCTCGCCGGGGTACTCGACGTGCGGCTGCCGGACGCCGCGTTCTACCTGTGGGCCGACGTGTCGCGCACCGGCCTCTCGGACACCGGGTTCGCCCAGCGCCTCTACGCCGACTATAATGTGACGGTTCTGCCGGGCTCGTTCCTCGCGCGCACCGCGCACGGCGTGAATCCCGGCCGCAATTTCGTACGCATGGCGCTCGTCGCCGATGTCGACGAATGCACGCAAGGCGCACAACGAATCGTCGATTTTTGCCGCGCGCTGGCGGGTTGAGGCTTTATCGCCAATAACGCTCGCGCATCGCATCCTCTTCTTCAGACTTCAACTCTTCGATAAAACACGCATATGTCGCAACAACTTCAGCAGATCATTGACACCGCCTGGGAAAACCGCGCAGACCTGTCGCCGAAAGCCGCGCCGGCCGACGTGCGCGAGGCCGTCGCGCATGCGATCGAACAACTGGACAAAGGCGCGCTGCGCGTCGCTGAAAAGAAAGACGGCGACTGGGTTGTCAACCAATGGCTGAAGAAAGCCGTGCTGCTGTCGTTCCGCCTGGAAGACAACGTGGTGCAACCGGCTGGCGGCTACTCGCAGTTTTACGACAAGGTGCCCTCGAAGTTCGCCAACTACACCGCTGAAGACTTCGCCGCCGGCGGCTTCCGCGTGGTGCCGCCCGCGATCGCGCGCCGCGGCTCGTTCATCGCGAAGAACGTCGTGCTGATGCCGTCATACACCAACATCGGCGCGTATGTCGACGAAGGCACGATGGTCGACACGTGGGCAACCGTCGGTTCGTGCGCGCAGATCGGCAAGAACGTCCACCTGTCGGGCGGTGTGGGCATCGGCGGCGTGCTGGAGCCGCTGCAGGCCAATCCGGTCATCATCGAAGACAACTGCTTCATCGGCGCGCGTTCGGAAGTGGTGGAAGGCGTGATCGTTGAAGAAAACTCGGTGATCTCGATGGGCGTGTACCTCGGCCAGAGCACCAAGATTTACGACCGCGAAACGGGCGAAGTCACGTACGGCCGCATTCCGGCGGGCTCGGTGGTGGTGGCGGGCAATCTGCCGTCGAAGGACGGCTCGCATAGCCTCTACTGCGCCGTGATCGTCAAGAAGGTCGACGCAAAGACGCGCGCGAAGGTCGGCTTGAACGAGCTGCTGCGAGGCGATTGATGGCACGCGGCACCAAAACCGTCGTCTACGGCATCCCGAACTGCGACACCGTGAAGAAAGCCCGCGTGTGGCTGGAAGAGCACGGCGTCGAGTTCGAATTCCACGACTTCAAGAAGCATGGCGTGACCGAGCCGCTCGTACAGGATTGGCTGAAAGACGTGAAGCTCGACACATTGCTGAACCGTCGCGGCACCACCTGGCGTGCCCTGTCGGACGACATGAAGTCGGCGGCGGATACGCAATCGGGCGCGATCGCGTTGATGATCCACAAGCCGTCGGTGATCAAGCGGCCGGTGCTCGTTGTCAACGGGCGTGTGAAGTCGCTCGGTTTTGCGGCGGACGAATACGAAGCGCTGTTTGCGTGATCTGACGCGCAAGATCGAACGCATCAAGAAGTCAAGCGTGGCCCCGCCGCGTTGCTCAAAAGCTGTTGCCGGCTGCGGTGCTGCACCGCCAGCCGGCATTTTTTCATTTCAAAGTGGCTTGTACTGAATCCATGTCCGGCACCCTCGCCCTTACCGAACAACTGATCGCGCGCGCCTCCGTGACGCCCGACGACCAGCATTGCCAGCGCCTGCTGATCGAGCGCCTGTCCGCGCTCGGCTTCGAACACGAGACGATCGAATCGAACGGCGTGACCAACCTGTGGGCCGTCAAACGCGGCGTCGACGGCACGCGCGGCAAGCTGCTCGCGTTCGCCGGCCACACGGATGTCGTGCCGACCGGCCCGCTCGAACAATGGAATTCGGCACCGTTCGCGCCGACCCATCGCGACGGCAAGCTATACGGACGCGGCGCGGCCGACATGAAGACGTCGATCGCCGGCTTCGTGGTGGCAAGCGAAGAGTTCGTCGCCGCGCACCCCGCGCATCGCGGCTCGATCGCGTTCCTGATCACGAGCGATGAAGAAGGCCCCGCCACCGACGGCACCGTCAAGGTCGTCGAAGCACTGCAAGCGCGCGGCGAGCGCATGGACTACTGCATTGTCGGCGAGCCGACGTCGAGCGCGCAGTTCGGCGACACGGTAAAGAACGGCCGGCGCGGCTCGATGTCGGGCAAGCTGATCGTCAAGGGCGTGCAGGGCCACATCGCCTATCCGCATCTGGCGAAGAATCCGGTGCATCTGCTGGCGCCCGCGCTGGCCGAACTGGTCGCCGAACGCTGGGACGACGGCAACGAATACTTCCCGCCCACCACCTGGCAAGTGTCGAACATTCACAGCGGCACCGGCGCGAGCAACGTGATCCCGGGCCACGCCGACGTGCTGTTCAACTTCCGCTTCTCGACGGCGAGCACGGTCGAAGGTTTGCAAGCGCGCGTACACGCGATCCTCGACAGGCACAACCTTGAATACGACCTGCAGTGGACCGTGAGCGGCCTGCCGTTCCTCACGCCGCGCGGCGATCTGTCGAACGCGCTAGCGAAAGCGATCAAGGACGAAACCGGCGTCACGACCGAACTGTCCACCACCGGCGGCACCTCGGACGGCCGCTTCATCGCGCGCATCTGCGAACAGGTGGTCGAATTCGGCCCGCTGAATGCCAGCATCCACAAGATCGACGAGCATATCGAACTTGCTCACATCGACCCGCTGAAGAACGTGTATCGTCGCGTGCTCGAACAACTGATCGCCTGACCAGGGAATATTTGCGATGACGCTCCCGTTTTCCACCGTCCGCGACCTGCTGCGTTTCGCAGTGTCGCGCTTCAATCAGGCCGAGTTGTCGTTCGGCCACGGCTCGGCCAACGCTTACGACGAAGCCGCCTATCTGATACTGCACACGCTGCATCTGCCGCTCGATCTGCTGGAGCCGTTTCTCGACGCGCGTTTGAGCGCCGCCGAAATCGACGCCGTGCTGAATGTGATCGAACGCCGTGCCGGCGAGCGCGTGCCGGCGGCATACATCACGCAGGAAGCGTGGATGCACGGCTTCCGCTTTCACGTAGATGAGCGCGTGATCGTGCCGCGCTCGTTCATCGGCGAACTGCTGCAGGACGGCCTGCAACCGTACGTGGAAGATCCCGAGCAGGTCGGCGCGGTGCTCGAACTGTGTACCGGCTCCGGCTGCCTCGCGATTCTCGCGGCGCACGCGTTCCCGAATGCGGATGTCGATGCGGTCGATCTGTCGGCGCCCGCGCTCGAAGTCGCGACGCGCAACGTCACGGACTACCACCTCGACGACCGCATTGCGCTCTTCGAAGGCGATCTGTACGCGCCGCTCGCCGAGCGCCGCTACGACGTGATCATCAGCAATCCGCCGTATGTGAACGCGGCGTCGATGCGGGAACTGCCCGCCGAGTACAAGCACGAGCCTGACATGGCTCTGGCAGGCGGCGCGGACGGCATGGATATCGTGCGCCGGATCATCGGCGAAGCGCGCAACTGGCTGACCGACGACGGCGTGCTGGTGGTCGAAATCGGCAACGAGCGCGCGAACGTCGAGGCAGCGTTCGGCGGCCTCGACCTCGTATGGCTGTCGACCAGCGCCGGCGACGACAACGTGTTCCTGATTCAGGCCGCGGATCTGCCGGTCTGACGCTGTATCGCTTCTTATCGCTTCACCTGCCGATGCGCGCGGCGGCCTATCACTGTCCGCCGTGCGCAACGCGCCTCGCCTCCTTGCGCTTCACCACAAAGCCGTAAATCGCCGTAACGCCCCCCAACGCGCGCGCGTTCGGTAAGATGGGCGCGGTCGACTGCCCACGGCGACTTCAAGCCACCTGGCAGCGCCCCGGAAACCCTTCAGCCGCCTATGCAATTCGACTTGCTTCACATCGGCCCGCTGGTCGCCCTCGCCCATATCCTCGGCGCGATCGCCGCATGCCATGCGATTCTGAACACCCGCACGTCGCAAGGCGCGATCGCGTGGGCGGTGTCGCTAGTCGCGATGCCGTATCTGACGCTGGTGCCGTACCTGTTCCTCGGCCGCAGCAAGTTTGCCGGCTACGCGGACGCCCGCCGCACCGAGAACGAATTGCTGCGCACGCGCGCGCATCCGCTGGAATGGGATACGCGGGACTCGTCGGCAGGCCTGCCCACGGAAGAACTCGGCGCGAGCCTCGTGCATTCGTTGACGCGTCTGGGGGGCATGCCGTTCCTGCCGGGCAATTCGGTGCGCACGCTAGTGAACGGCGAAGCGACCTTCGAGGCGATCTTCGAAGCGATCGAAGGTGCGCGCCACTATGTGATCGTGCAGTTCTTCATCGTGCGCGACGATGCGCTCGGCGCGATGCTCAAAGACACGCTGATCGCGAAAGCGCAGCAAGGCGTACGCGTCTACTTTCTGTACGACAGCATCGGCAGTTTCGATCTGCCCCACCGCTATGTGGCGGCGCTGCGCGCGGCCGGTGTCGAGACGCACCCGTTCGCCACCAATCGCCGTTTCGTCAACCGTTTGCAACTGAACTTCCGCAATCACCGCAAGATCGTCTCGGTCGACGGCGAGCGCGCGTTTGTCGGCGGACACAACGTCGGCGTCGAGTATCTCGGCGGCAAGCCGCCGCTCTCGCCATGGCGCGACACGCATGTCGAAGTGCGCGGCCCGGCGGTTGCCAGCATCCAGTTCGTGTTCACCGAAGACTGGCATTCGGCAACCCAACAGTTGCCGAAATTCGACATCCCGCCATTCGAGCCGGCCGGTCAAGGTATGCACTGTCTCGTGATGCCGAGCGGCCCGGCCGACAAGCAGGAAACCTGTTCGCTCTTCTTCGTCCAGGCGATCACCGCGGCACGTGAGCGGATCTGGATCACCACGCCTTACCTCGTGCCCGACGAGGCGGTGTTCGCGGCGCTGCGGCTTGCGGTGCTGCGCGGCGTGGATGTGCGCATCCTGATTCCGTGCCGGCGCGACCATCTCGTCGTGTTCGAAGCCTCGAAACTCTATGCGTACGACTCGCTGCGCGCGGGCATCCGGATTTTTCGCTACCAGCCGGGCTTCCTGCACCAGAAGGTCGTGCTGATCGACAGCGTGGCCGCGGCGATCGGCAGTGCCAATCTCGACAATCGCTCGTTTCGCCTGAACTTCGAGATCATGGTACTGACCGTGGACCGCGGTTTTGCCGAAGAAGTCGAAGCGATGCTGCTGAAGGATTTCGCCGAGTCGCTCGAAATCGACTGCAACGATTACCGGCAAGCGAGCGCGTTGCGGCGCGTGCTGATGCACGTCGCACGGTTGTTCTCGCCGATCCTGTAGCTGCCGCTCCGCTCCACCGCCCGAAGGGTTACAGCAGCTTCTCGACGTCTTCGGTAATCGCCTCCGGCTTGGTCAGCGGCGCATAGCGTTTGACCACATTGCCGTCGCGGCCAATCAGGAACTTGGTGAAATTCCACTTGATCGCCTCGAGCCCCAGCAGGCCCGGCGCCTCGCCCGTCAAGTAACGAAACAGCGGATGTGCGTTCGCGCCGTTCACGTCGATCTTGTCGAACATCGGGAAGGTCACGCCGTAGTTCTTCTCGCAGAAACCGCCGATCTGCGCGGCGTCGCCCGGCTCCTGCTTGCCGAACTGGTTGCACGGAAAACCGAGCACCGCGAGGCCGCGCGCCGCGTAGGTGTCATAGAGCTTTTGCAGGCCCGCGTACTGCGGCGTGAAGCCACATTCACTCGCCGTATTGACGATCAACAGCACCTTGCCCTGATAGCGCTCGAGACTGACTTCCTCGCCGCCGAGCGTGCGTGCCGAATACGAATAGATCGATGTCATGTTTTCTCCCCGTGAAAGCCTTCAGTCTATGCTAAATGCCTCGCCGGTACAGTCGGCCGAATGGCCGATCCTGGCTGAGCGCCCGGTGTCAGCCCCGGCAGTCTAAAATAGCGGTTTTCTTCAGCCGGCCTCTTCGTGATCCGCTTTAACCAGTTCAGCCTCGCGCGCGGCACCAAGCCGCTCTTCGAAAACACCACGTTCACCCTCAACCCCGGCGAAAAGGCCGGCCTGGTGGGGGCGAACGGCGCGGGCAAGTCGACGCTGTTTGCCGTGCTGCTCGGCGACCTGCACGCGGACGGCGGCGATTTCTCGATCCCGCCGACCTGGCAGATCGCCCACGTCGCGCAGGAAACGCCCGCCGCCGACAAAACCGCCCTCGCCTACACGCTCGACGGCGACGCCGCGTTGCGCGCGATCGAAGCGTGTATCGCCGAAGCGTCGGCCGCGCATGACGGGGCCGCCGAAGGCGAAGCGCACGCCGCGTTCGCCGACGCCGACGGCTACACCGCGCCCGCCCGCGCCGAAGCGCTGCTGCTCGGTCTCGGCTTCACGCTCGATCAGACGCGCGAGCCGGTCGGCAGCTTCTCGGGCGGTTGGCGCATGCGGCTGAATCTCGCGCAGGCGCTGATGTGCCGCTCCGATTTGCTGCTGCTCGACGAACCGACCAACCACCTGGACCTCGACGCGATCGTCTGGCTCGAAGACTGGCTGAACCGTTATCCGGGCACGCTGGTCGTGATCTCGCACGACCGCGAGTTTCTCGATTCGGTCTGCAATGTGACACTGCATCTGGAGTATCAGCAGATCAAGCGTTACGGCGGCAACTACTCGCAGTTCGAAATCCTGCGCGCGCAGCAGATCGCGTTGCAGCAGAGCGCGTATGAGAAACAGCAGCGCACCGTCGAGCATTTGCAGAGCTACATCAACCGCTTCAAGGCTCAGGCCACCAAGGCGCGCCAGGCACAAAGCCGGGTGAAGGCGCTCGAAAAGATGGAACTGATCGCGCCGGCGCATGCGTCGTCGCCGTTCACGTTCGAGTTCCGCACGCCCGATTCCGCGCCGAATCCGATGATGGTGATGGAAGGCGTGCGCTGCGGCTATCGCAATGACGGCGTCGAGATTCCGATCGTCGAGCATGTGATGCTGTCGATTCAGAACGGCCAGCGCATCGGCCTGCTCGGTGCGAACGGCCAGGGCAAATCGACGCTGATCAAGACGCTGGCCGGCACGCTCGAAGCACTCGGCGGTCATGTGCGCGAAGGCAAGGGTCTGCGCATCGGCTACTTCGCGCAGCACCAACTGGAAACGCTGCGCCCGGACGACACGCCGTTGCAGCATCTGGCGCGGCTCGCGCCGGATACGCGTGAGCAGGAACTGCGCGACTTCCTCGGCAGCTTCAACTTCTCCGGCGAGATGGCGACCTCAAAAATCGCGCCCTTCTCAGGGGGAGAAAAGGCCCGCCTCGCGTTGGCGCTGATCATCTGGCAAAAGCCTAATCTGCTGCTGCTCGACGAGCCGACTAACCACCTGGATCTCGAAACGCGTCATGCACTGACCATGGCGCTCGCACAGTTCGAGGGCACGCTGATTCTGGTATCGCACGACCGGCATCTGCTGCGCGCCACGACCGATCAATTCATGCTGGTTGCCAGGCATCGTCTGCAGGAATTCGACGGCGATCTGGACGATTACCGCGACTGGCTGCTGCAACACGCGGCTGAACAACGCGCGGCGCTGAAAGCCGGCGCGGCATCGAATGGCGCGGATAGTGCGGACAATGGCGTCAATCGCAAGGAACAGCGCCGTCTCGAAGCCGAAACGCGGCAAAAGCTCGCGCACCTGAAAAAACCGCTGCAAAGCCGTATCACGAAGATCGAAAAGGAAATGGACTCGCTCAACGCGGAAAAAGCGACGCTCGATGCGTTCGTCGTCGATCCGGCGAGTTACGATCCCGAGCAGAAAAGCAAACTGACGGAGGCGATCCGCCGTCAGGCAGATGTGAACGCGCGCCTCGAAGCGCTCGAAGCCGAATGGCTCGACGCTCACGAGGAACTCGAACAAATCGGCTAGCGGGCACGCAGTTCTCAAGTCCGCGCCGGCATCGATCAGGGGTTGGCCTTGTCATCCGTGACTTCATCTGCGTCATCATCTGCGTCATCAACGGCGTCGTTATCAGTGCCGCCCGCGCTGAAAGGCCTGCGCGTGCTCGATCTGACGCGTCTGTTGCCGGGCCCGGTCGCGGCGTTGCGGCTCGCCGAACTCGGCGCCGACGTGCTGAAGATCGAAGCACCCGGCGCGGGAGACCCCACCCGCACGATGATGCAGTCGTCGAGCGACCGCGTTGCGGGCCGGCCCGGCGCGTTTTACCGGCTCGTCAATCGCGGCAAGCGCGAAACGCGCCTCGACCTGAAATCGGAAGCGGGACGCAACGTGTTGCGCGCCCTCGCGGCCGAAGCCGATGTGCTGATCGAGAGTTTCCGGCCCGGCGTGATGGAGCGCCTCGGCATCGGTTACGAAACACTGCGCGCGGCCAATCCCAAACTGGTTTATTGCGCGATCAGCGGCTACGGCGCGAGCGGTCCGTTTGCCCACCACGCCGGCCACGATCTGAACTACATCGGCTACGCGGGCGTGCTCGATCAACTGGTCAGCCGCGACGGCACGCCGATCCTGCCGAACTTCCAGATTGCCGACCTGCTCGGTGGCGCATTGAGCGCGGTGACGCAGATCCTCGCCGCGTTATGGCATGTCTCGCGCGGTGGCGATGGCCGCTTCGTCGACGTGTCGATGACCCATGTCACGCACGCGCACAACGTCGTCGCGCAAGTCTCACTCGCCAATGACGGCGTCGCACCGGCCGCCGGCGCCGGTCTGCTGAATGGCGGCGTGCCCTGCTATAACCTGTACCGCACGCTCGACCATCGTTGGCTCGCGGTCGGCGCGCTCGAACTGAAGTTCTGGGAAACCTTGTGCATGGCGCTGGACCGGCCCGAATGGGCGACGCGCCACTGGAGTCTCGGCCAGGCGATCGGCGGCCCGGACGCCGCCGCGCTGACGCAGGAACTGGCCGACCTGATCGGCAAGCGTCCGCTGGAAGAATGGGTATTGCTGCTGGAGCCGCTCGACTGTTGCGTGTCGCCGGTGCTGACTCCGGCGGAAGCTGCGCGGCATCCGCTGTTCAATCCGCAGACCTACGTGGCCACAAGCGAGAGCGAAATTGAAGCCGAAGATGACGAGGACCGCTACGCCGGTTGAGGCAAGCGGCCAGCGCCGGGGGCGTCAGCGTTTGGCCGCCGTTTGCCGCGGCAAGGTCTGGCGCGGCGTTTTCTCGTCGTCGAACAACAAATGCTTGCGGCCTTCAACGTGACGGTTGATGGTGGCCCGCACTTCCGCTGCGGTTACATGTTCGGCCACCACCCGCCGGGAAATCTGCCCCGTCGTGTCGATCCACTCGACAATCCGGCAAGCACCGCCCCAAGGCTGGCGAATGGGTGCGGAGACGCGGCAACCGCGCACCTGCATCGGCCGCTCGGCTACGGTTTCATATGACTGTTTCAAGGCGCAATCCTTTTTTCGGCATCAGAAGGGGGATGCAATAGCCCCCAGCTTAGGAAAAAGGAATGTCGGTTGGGTTACAGCCAATATGGAGATATTTACACATCATTACGCCGCGGAAGGCGCCTGCAGCCGCCACAGCCCCGTCTATTCGAGCGTGCGGACCCGGTCGATCGCCTGTTCGATCCTTTCAACGGCAACAACCTGTAAGCCGTCAATCGGCTGCTTCGGTGCATTGGCCTTCGGAATCACCGCGACCGAAAAGCCCAGTTTCGCGGCTTCCTTCAGACGTTCCTGACCGCGCGGCGACGGCCGGATCTCGCCGGCCAGCCCAACTTCGCCGAATACGACCAGCCCCTTCGGCAACGGCTTGTTACGCATCGACGAATGAATTGCGAGCAGCACGGACAGATCGGCAGCGGGCTCGGTGATCTTCACGCCGCCCACCGCGTTCAGGAACACGTCCTGATCGAAGCAGGCGATGCCGGCGTGCCGATGCAGCACCGCCAACAGCATCGCCAGCCGGTTTTGTTCGAGGCCGACCGCGAGCCGGCGCGGATTCGGTGCGTTCGCCGCGTCCACCAGCGCTTGCACTTCGACCAGCAGCGGCCGCGTGCCCTCCTGCGTGACCAGCACGCACGAACCCGGCACGGATTGTTCATGCTGTGACAGAAACAGCGCGGAAGGATTGGCGACGCCGCGCAAACCGCGCTCGGTCATCGCGAACACACCCAGTTCGTTGACCGCGCCGAAGCGGTTCTTGATCGCGCGCACCAGCCGGAACGACGAATGCGTGTCGCCTTCGAAGTACAACACCGTATCGACGATGTGCTCCAGCACGCGCGGCCCCGCCAGCGCGCCTTCCTTGGTCACGTGGCCGACCATGATGATGGTGGTGCCCGACTGCTTGGCGATCCGCGTCAACTGCGCCGCGCACTCGCGCACCTGCGCGACCGAACCGGGCGCGGAAGTCAACGCGTCGGAATAAACCGTCTGGATCGAGTCGATCACCGCGACGTCGGGTCGCCGCTCGGCGATCGTCGCCTGGATCTTTTCGAGCTGGATTTCCGCGAGCAACTGCAGTTCGCTGGCCTTCGAGCCGGGCTCGAGCAGCGACAGCCGTTGCGCGCGCAGCGCGATCTGCGCAGCCGATTCTTCGCCGCTGATATAGAGCGCGCGTTTGTCCGCGGCGATTTCCGCGAGCGATTGCAGCAGCAGCGTCGATTTGCCGATGCCCGGATCGCCGCCGATCAGCACCACGCCGCCCGGCACCAGACCGCCGCCCAGCACACGGTCGAACTCACTGACGCCGGTCGAAAAGCGCGGCACGTCGGACGCGTCGATATCGGCGAGACGCCGCACCGGCGCGCTTTTCGCGAGCGACTGGAAGCGATGCGTGGACGGCGCTTCCGCCACCGATTCGACCAGCGTGTTCCATGCGTCGCACGAAGGGCACTGCCCGGCCCACTTCGGCGATTGCCCGCCGCATTCACTGCAGATGTACAACGTCTTCTGTTTAGCCACGCGCCCTTGCCTGTTGCTGTTCTATTGATCGATGCGGTGATTCAGTCAGCCAGTGCCGCGCTTATTCGGCGCGCACCGGCACGCGCGGCGCCACGGCGCACATCAGCTCGTAGCCGATCGTACCGCACGCTTGCGCGACGTCGTCGATCGGCAATGAATTGCCCCACAATTCGACGCGCGAGCCGACGTTGGCGGTCGGGACCGGCGTCAGGTCGACAGTCAGCATGTCCATCGAAACGCGTCCGACGAGCCGCGTCAGCACCCCGTCGACGATCACCGGCGTGCCTTCCGGCGCGATCCGCGGATAACCGTCCGCATAACCGCAGGCCACCACGCCGATGCGCATCGGCCCGCGCGCCTTGAACGACGAACCGTAGCCGACGGTCTGGCCCTCGGCGATGGTTTGCACCGCGATCAGCTCGGAAGCAAACGTCATTGCCGGTTGCAGGCCGGTGCCTGCGATCGCGGCGTTCACGCCGGACGGCGACGCGCCGTACAGAATGATCCCCGGGCGCACCCAGTCGAAGTGCGCGGCGGGATGCCACAGCGTCGCCGCCGAGTTCGCGAGGCTGCGCGCGCCCGCAATGCCCTGCGCGCCGCGCTCGAACGCTTCCATCTGATAGGCGACGCCGCGTTCGCTGTCGGCATCCGAGAAATGGGTCATCAACGTAATCTGACCGACGCCCTGACAGGCGCGTGCGCGCTCCCACGCAGCGCGGAATTTTTCCGGCGTGTAGCCGAGGCGGTTCATGCCGCTGTTCATCTTCAACTGAATGTTGACGGGCTTCGACAGGCGCGCCATTTCCAGCATGCGCAACTGTTCATCCGAGTGCAGCGCCGTGGTCAGGCTGTAGCGGTCGATCACGTCGATATCGGTCGGACGGAAGAAGCCTTCGAGCAACAAAATCGGGCCAGCCCAGCCCAATTCACGCAACTTCACGGCTTCTTCGAGGTCCAGCAAACCGAAGCCGTCGGTTGCGCGCAGGCCGGGAAAAGCGCGAGCGAGGCCGTGTCCATAGGCGTTTGCCTTGACGACGGCCCAAATCTTGGATTTTGGTGCGTAGCGCCGGGCGACGGCGAGATTATTGGCGAGTGCTGCGGTGTGAATCGTGGCTGAAAGGGGGCGCGGCATGGGATATTTTCGTAAAGACGCTTGCGAATCAGCAGCTTACAGGGCGTTTTCAGCGCTCGGCAGCCCGCTGGGCGGTGCGGTCAAGGATTTTGCTAGTCCGAATCCAGCTATTTTCGTGATATAAAGCCGTGCGCACAACCCATTTCGAACGGCATAAGCCCGGACGCCTTGCACGCGGCCGGGGCGGACAGACCGCAGCGAGGACAGCATCGCATCAGATGAAAAAAGGTTTTTACACCATCATGGCCGCGCAGTTTTTTTCGTCGCTGGCCGACAATGCGCTTCTGATCGCCGCTATCGCACTGTTGAAAGATCTTCACGCCCCAAACTGGATGACGCCGCTGCTCAAGTTGTTCTTTGTGCTGTCGTACGTCGTTCTGGCTGCTTTTGTGGGCGCCTTTGCGGACTCCCGCCCGAAAGGGCACGTGATGTTCATCACCAATACCATCAAAGTGGTCGGTTGCATCACGATGCTGGTAGGCGCGCATCCATTGCTCGCCTATGGCATCGTCGGCTTTGGCGCGGCGGCCTACTCGCCGGCCAAATACGGCATTCTCACCGAACTGCTGCCGCCTGACCGGCTGGTAGCCGCGAACGGCTGGATCGAAGGCACCACGGTCGGCTCGATCATTCTCGGCACGGTGCTCGGCGGCGCCTTGATCAGTCCGCACATCGCCGCACCGATCCTGCGGCACCACATTCCCACCGTCAACACGCCCGCCGAAGCGGCGATGCTGGTGATCATGGCGATCTACGTGATCGCCGCGCTGTTCAATCTGCGCATTCCCGACACCGGCGCGCGTTATCCGAAACAGGAGCGCGGCCCGATCAAGCTCATCACCGATTTTGCCGATTGTTTCCTCGTGCTGTGGCGCGACAAGCTCGGCCAGATTTCACTTGCCGTCACCACGCTGTTCTGGGGCGCCGGCGCGACGCTGCAATTCATCGTGCTGAAGTGGGCCGAGGTATCGCTCAATATGTCGCTGTCGGAAGCCGCGATCCTGCAGGCCGTGGTGGCCGTGGGCGTGGCGGCCGGCGCGATCTTCGCGGCGTCGCGCATACCGCTGAAGAAATCGCTGTCGGTGCTGCCGGTCGGCATCATGATGGGCATCGCCGTCATGATGATGGCCTTCTACACGCGCGACCTGTTCCCGGCGCATTGGGGGCTGTATTTCGGCCGCACGCACGTGCCGGGCTATCTGATCGTCGCGTATATCTTCCTGATGGTCGTCGGCGGCCTGTCGGGCTTTTTTGTCGTCCCGATGAATGCGCTGCTCCAGCATCGCGGCCACGTGCTGCTGTCGGCGGGCCATTCGATCGCCGTGCAGAACTTCAACGAGAATCTCTCCGTGCTCGTGATGCTGTGCCTGTACGCCGTGCTGGTGTGGCTCGACGTGCCGGTCACGACGGTGATCGTGCTGTTCGGCACTTTCGTCTGTCTGATGATGTGGCTCGTGATGCGGCGCCACCAGGCGAATCAGCGCGCCTTCGATTCGGTCGCGCTGATCGGCGAAGTCAAGCACTGACCCGCGGCGGGTTCGCAGTCGTCAAACGGCCCGCGCCTTCTCTCATTCCCGCTTTGCGATGACTCAATCGATTCCCAATGTGCTGACGATCGCCGGTTCCGATTCCGGCGGCGGTGCCGGCATTCAGGCGGACCTGAAGGCCTTCTCGGCGCTCGGCGCTTATGGCGCGAGCGTGATTACCGCGCTGACCGCGCAGAACACGCGCGGCGTCACGGCGATCCACACGCCGGAACCGGCCTTCATCACCGCGCAACTCGATGCGGTGTTCGACGATATCCGTATCGACGCCGTGAAGATCGGCATGCTCGCGAACGCGCCGATCGCGCGCGCGGTGGCCGATGCGTTGCGCCGGCACAAGCCGAAGCACATCGTGCTCGACACGGTGATGATCTCGAAGAGCAATCACGCGTTGCTGCTGCCGGATGCAATCGCGGCAATGCGCGACGAATTGCTGCCGCTTGCCGATCTGCTGACGCCGAATCTGCCGGAAGCCGCGGCTTTGCTAGGCGTAGAAGCCGCAACGGATGAAGCCGGCATGGTCGCGCAAGGCGAAGCGCTACGTGCGCTCGGCGCGCGTGCGGTGCTGATGAAGGGCGGTCATCTGAGCGCGGCGGATAGTCCCGACTGGCTCATGCAGAACAGCGGCACGCTGCGCCTGGGCGGCCCGCGCGTGCCGGTGAAAAACACGCATGGGACGGGCTGCACGCTGTCGTCGGCGATTGCTGCGCTGATTCCGCAACGCGACGATCTGGCGAGCGCGGTCGCCGATGCGAAGCTGTATCTGACCGGCGCGTTGCAAGCGAGCGATCGGCTCGACGTCGGCCACGGCGTCGGACCGGTGCATCATTTTTATCGGTGGTGGTGAGGGGCTGAGCCGGCGCTGCCGCTGCATTGCGCAGCCACGCGCTGATGCCATAAACCTCTGGCTACAGCTACTGCCGCGCGTAGGCTTGCGCCAGTTGCGGCCAGTCATCGGGCACGATGAAACCACGCGAGCGTTCAAGCCAGCCACCCGCGCTGCCATTGACGAACGCCGCAACCATCGTCGGTCCATGTTGATGCGAGATTTGCGCCGCGAGCGTTTGCGCCTCGACGAAAGCAATCCCTGCCTCTTCCGCCGCACCGGACTCATGCCGCCTCGGCGCGAGCCATTCCAGTCGCGGCAGCGCGCGCCACGTCTGTGCATGCGCCGCGGCGAAAGCCGGCCAATCGCTACGCGTCACCCACCAGCCGCGCCCATGTGAAGGATCAAGCGCGGCCGGATCTGCCGGCGACTCGCCATGCCGGTAAAACAGCCAGCCTTTGACGAACATCTGCGGCGTCCACGGCCCACCATAGCCGAGCGACGCGAATTCTTCGCGCGCGCTCAACGGCAACTGGTGATTCAGCAGATGCGCAAGCTTCAGATCGAAGCGATCCTTCAGATTCGGGCCGACGTAATCCGCCAGCTGCCCCCGGCCATCGCCGGCATGCAGGTAGCACTTCACAGCCAATTCCCAATGCAACCGCGCGCCCTGCTGCGTCCGAACCAGAAAATCGCATTCGCCGAGCGTGACGCCCGAGCGCCGCAGCGGGACGCCGGCCGCGACCAGGCGCGCCGCGGGTCCGTGCCGCAGAAACCACGCGAGCAGACCTTCGGCGTATCGGCCAAGGCGCGAGATGCAGGTCGCCGCGAGCTCGTGCTGCAATTCGGCCGGATCGGCGTCGAGCGCGCGCAACCAGTCGATGGTCGCGTTTGCTTCATGCGGCGTGTCGAACGGCATAGCTAGCGCGCCCACCGGTGGTTGCGCTCGCAACAAATCGGCGCTCAGCAACAGCCACGCCAGATCGCGCACCGCCGGGACGCGCAATGTGTCGAGAAGCGTCTCAAGGAACGCGGCGGATGCGCCTGGCGAAGCGGTGAGGTCCACCGTCGGCCCTGTGGCGACCATCACTTCGCTTCGTTCGAAGCCGCGCCGCCCGCCTTGCGCCACGTATCGAGCGCGAGGCACAGATCGGCCCAGGCCTTCGCCTTATCGCGCAGGCTGCGCAGCAGATACGCCGGGTGATACGTGACGATGACCGGCACCCCTTCGTATTCATGCACACGGCCGCGCAGCGACGAAATGCTCGCATCGGTTTTCAGCAGACTCTGCGCGGCGAAGCGGCCGAGCGCGACGATCAGCTTCGGCTTGACCAGTTCGACCTGGCGTTGCAGATAAGGCTCGCAACGCGCGACTTCGTCCGGCTCGGGATTGCGGTTGCCAGGCGGCCGGCACTTGATCACGTTGGCGATATAGACGTTGGTGTCGCGCGCGAGCATCAGCGAACCCAGCATGTTGTCGAGCAACTTGCCGGCCTGACCGACGAACGGCTCGCCCTGGCGGTCTTCGTTCTCGCCGGGCGCTTCGCCGATCAGCATCCAGTCGGCGTTGCGATCGCCAACGCCGAACACCGTATTCGTGCGTTTCTCGCACAGACGACAGCGTTCGCAGCCGGCGACGCGGTCGCTCAACGCGTCCCAATCGAGCATCCGGATCGGCAATGCGTCCGGCGTCTCACGGCGCGCTTCGGCACTCGCGTGGGCCGGTTCATGGGCTGGGGCCGGCAGATCGTCGAACCACGCGAAATCGTCGTCGGGCGGGGTTTCGCTGAACGAGGACGGCGAAGTTTGCCGGCCCGGCTCGCTATGTTGCCCAGGCGAACGGCGCTCATTCGGCTCGCGCGCGGGTGCTTGCTGCCGCGACTCGCTCGCGCGCATCGACGGTGAATGACCACCGCCAGGCTGTGTTTCCCCTGGCTGCGGCGCAGCGCTTTCTCGCATCGCCGCGCGCTGCTCGTCCTGCTGTCGCGCAGTGGCTTGCTGTGCGGTTGGCTGCTGATCGTCGCGCTGCTCGCGAGCGGCGGGCGACGCTTGAGGAGCCGCTGCCCGCGAGTCCGCTGCAAGCGGCTCTTCGCGGCGCGCGCTTGTGGGCGCGGCGTTCTCGAGAACTGGCTGCGCGTTGCCGGCCTGCACGTCGGAGGCACGCTCAACAGCCTCGGCCGACGTGACCACCACGATCCCGCGACGCACCCACAGCGGCGCGAGTCCGAACTCTTCCAGTACCGATTCATGCAGCGCCATCTGCGCCCTCCCTGGCAAACGAATAACGCATCACGATGGCGTCCTCCCGGCTGCGATGCCGTGCTGGATAATAGTTTTTGCGCCGGCCGATCGACGCAAAGCCGAAGCGTTCGTAAAGCCGGATCGCCCGATGATTCGACGGCCGTACTTCGAGCAGCAGGCCGTCGAGTTTTTCGGCGCGCGTGATGCGCACCGCTTCGCGCAACAACGCGAGCCCGGCACCGGCGCCCTGCGCAGCGGGTGTCACGCACAAATTGAGCAGATGCATTTCATCGACGACCGGCATCAGCACGCAATAGCCGATCAACGTACCCGTCACGTGACGCAGACAGATGCCGAAATAGCCGTTGCGCAGCGAATCGCCGAAATTGCCGCGACTCCAGGGGAATTCGTAGGCGATCTTTTCGATTGCGGCGACTTCGTCCAGATCGCCTTCGGTCATCGGCGACATGTAGCGGTCCGCGAGCAACACACCGCTCATTGCCGGCCCTCGCCCTGATGCGCGTCGTGCGCCACCTTTGCGGCCAGTTCGGCCTTGGCGGCTTTTTCGGCGACGCGTTCCGCCGTGGTCTGGGCGACTTTATCGCGCACGTATTCCGGCGCGGCCTGGTCGGCGGGCACGGTGCGGCCGGCGCGAAACGCGCGGAGCGCTGCATACGCGATGGGTAGCGCGTGCGGCAGCGCTTCGCCGTCGACCGTTCGCGCAGCCGCGACGGCGGGCAATCGCGCGCCGAAGGCCGCGGCTGCATTGCCGGCCAGCGTGAACGGCGCATCGGGCAAGACGAGGCGCTCGGGGACATCGAGCGAAGCCGGCTGGAGCGTGCGCCATTCGCCTTGAGCGTCGTCCCATGCGTAGTCGGCCCAATAGATTTCGTCCATGCGGGCGTCGAGCGCGGCGAGCACGCGGGCCGCCGATGGATCGCGCAGCCGGGCGCTTTCCGCGCAAGCGAGCAAGGTGCTGATCGGCACGACGGGCAGGTTCAGGCCGAACGCCAGGCCTTGGGCGACACCGGTTGCCGTGCGAAGACCCGTGAACGAGCCGGGGCCGGAGCCGAAGGCGATGGCGTTGCAGTCGGCCAGTTTCAGACCCGCTTCGTCGAAGAGTTCGCGGATCGCGGGCAGGAGGCGCGTGCTGGAGACTGCGCCGGTTTGCTCGTGGCGAACCCAGATACGGGGTTCAGGGACGGCGTGAGCCGATGATTCGCCGGCGACGGATAGAAGCGCTACCGAGCAGAATTCGGTCGATGTATCGAGGGCGAGAAGCACAGTTTGAGTCATGAGGCGTATTGTAATCGGCACTGCTCGTGGGAATGTGGTTTTGGGTTGTGCTCCGGGTTTTGCTTTTGTCTGCCTACGGCGTTGGGGTTAGCTTGATGGTTTTTTTGCCTTGCGCGGCGCTTGTTGTCGGTACGCCTGCGGCGTTGGCCTTTCCTTGCTTTCTTTTTGGTTTATTAGCGTTCCCCCTGTGCGGGGGGCACCTACTTTTCTTTGCCTGCCGCAAAGAAAAGTAGGCAAAAGAAAGCGGCTCACACCGCTAGCTTTGAAGCGGGTCCCCTGGCTTGGAGGAGGTAGTGGAGCATCTGGAATCGGTGTTCTCGCACACTCCGCGTGAGTGACAAGGCAGTCATTCTTCCGGCGGCGCTGCGCGCGCCGACGCGTACTTCTCAAAACCGATGGGGCGTACGCGCCTCCGGCATCATTCTTCCCGCTTCGCAATGCGTGCTCGCCGGAACGGTCTGCCAGGGAAACCAGGGGCTTCGCTTATGCGCAGTGGGGGCCATCGGCTTCGCCTCGGCGAAGCGCTGAATTGCGCCGATGGTTTGGAAATACCACTGCGGCGTGCGCGACCAGCCTACGGCGAATCGCGCTGACGAGCGCTACGGCAAACCACCAAGTCGAGCGAACTACACGCGCCAGACTCGGCGGGCGGTTTTGTGAAGTACCGCCACGGCGCGCGCAGCGCCGCCGGAAGTATGACTGCCTTGTCACCCGCGCGGAATGCGCGAGGGCACCGATTCCAGATGCTCCACTACCTCCTCCAAGCCAGGGGACCCGCTTCAAAGCTAGCGGTTTGAGCCGCTTTCTTTTGCCTACTTTTCTTTGCGGCAGGCAAAGAAAAGTAGGTGCCGCCCCGCACAGGGGCAACGCTAATAAACCAATAGAAAAAGAAAAAGCCACCACCGTAGGCACACAACCATAGCGCCGCGAACGCAAAAAACATCAAGGAAAGCCAAACGCCGTAGGCAGAACAAAAAACCCAAAACCGTTTGGAATAACCCCTCAGCCCCGCGGCAGCAACCAATTGCTATGATCACCGGCCAAGCCCTGAACAAAACCAGACCCTGCCCGGAGGGCAAAACCAAACCATGACAGACATCAACACCCAATTCACCCAAGCCCACGAAGACGCAAAGCAATTGCCAGAGCGCCCAGGCAATCTCACTCTCCTGCGTCTCTACGCGCTCTTCAAACAGGCCACCGACGGCGACGTCCACGGCGACAAACCCGGCTTCACCGACATCGTCGGCAAATACAAATACGATGCATGGGCCGCCCTGAAAGGCACGCCCCAGGACGCCGCGAAGCAGCAATATATCGACCTGGTCGAATCCCTCAAAAGCGGCGCGTCAGCCTGAGCGAGCCCCGCAGGGCCATCAGCAGACAAATCAAACATTTTCGCCAGAAAATATCTTAATGGTGGCGCAGTGCAACAAATATCTATACAATGCTGCCTGCGCTTCACTGCTTTGCCCGGCTCTCCTCTAGCGGCCTTTGCGGCGCAGCGCCTCGTAGCGTTTAGCTCCAATCCAGTTTAGAACCTGTCCCCTCCTGCCTAGCCCCCTACGGGCGATCATGTACCAGGCTGGCGGCACGCCGTGTTGGCATGTCGCAACCGATACAGCTTCTAACGAAAAGCTCGCCTTGATTGTCGCGAGCTGCCCCCGTTTTTCGATTTGCTCGCTGCTTCTTTGCTCGCTGAATCCGACGACTTGGGTATGCCGATTGGCGCCGACGTATTAATTCCCTGTGTACCAAGGATTCTCATGACTTCGAGCAATACCCCCAGTAGCCCGTTGAACGCCATCGCCGATCAAGCCCTCGGTCTCGCCGACGCACCCGCGCAAGCCGCAGCAGTCGCTGCCGCTCCGGAAGCCGTTGCCGCTGAAGCCGCAGCGCCGACCGGCCCGACGTTCGCGTCGCTCGGTCTCTCCGCGGATGTCGTCTCCGCGCTGACCGCCGCTGGTTACCAAAATCCGACTCCGGTTCAGCAACGCGCGATCCCCGCCGGCATCGCCGGCCGCGATCTGCTGGTCTCGAGCCCGACCGGCTCGGGCAAGACCGCCGCGTTCATGCTGCCCGCCATCGAGCGTTTCTCGCAACTGCAAAAGGCGCAAGCCAGCCAGCCGCGTGAACCGCGCCCGGCGGACGGCGGCCGCACGCGCCGTCCGCAACCGGTTGCCCGTCCGACCATGCTGGTTCTGACGCCGACCCGCGAACTCGCGATGCAGGTCACCACCGCCGCTGCTACGTATGGCAAGCACCTGAAGCGCCTGCGCACCGTCAGCATTCTGGGCGGCGTCGCTTACGGTCAACAATTGATGCTGCTGGCAAAGAACCCGGAAATCCTGGTTGCAACGCCGGGCCGTCTGATCGACCACCTGGAACGCGGCCGTATCGATCTGTCGCAACTGCAGATCCTCGTGCTCGACGAAGCCGACCGTATGCTCGACATGGGCTTCATCGAAGACATCGAAACGATCGTTGCCGCTACGCCGGCTTCGCGTCAAACGATGCTGTTCTCGGCCACGCTCGACGGCAAGATCGGTTCGCTGACCGGCCGTCTGTTGAAGGATCCGGAACGTATCGAGATCGTCCAGCGTCTGGAACAGCGCACGAACATCGCGCAAACCGTTCACTACGTTGACGACCGCGATCACAAGGATCGTCTGCTCGACCATCTGCTGCGCGACGCCGGCCTCGACCAGGCTATCGTCTTCACGGCAACCAAGATGGACGCCGACCAACTGGCTGGCCGTCTGGCCGACGCCGGTTTCGAATCAGCAGCGCTGCACGGTGATCTGCCGCAAGGCGCACGTAACCGCACGATCCGCGCACTGCGCGAGCGCCGTGTGCGCGTGCTGGTCGCCACGGACGTCGCCGCTCGCGGCATCGACATCCCAGGCATTACGCACGTGTTTAACTACGATCTGCCGAAGTTCGCTGAAGACTACGTGCACCGTATCGGCCGTACCGGGCGTGCTGGCCGCTCGGGCATCGCAGTGAGCCTCGTGCATCACGCCGAGCAAGGCGCGTTGAAGCGCATCGAGCGTTTCGTGCGCACCCCGCTGCCGGTCAACGTTGTCGAAGGCTTCGAGCCGCGTAAGTCGGCTCCGTCAGGCAATGGCCGTCCTGGCTTTGGCGGCCGTGGCCGTCCGGGCGGTGGCAACGGTGGTGGCGGCCGTCGTTTCGGCAGCGGTAGCGGCGCAGGCAAGCCGGCTGGTAACGGCGGCGGCGCTCGCAGCGGTAGCGGCAATGGCGGCGGCTGGGCCGGCAAGTCGGCTGGCGGCGGTTCGCGTGACGGCTACGGCGGTTCGCGTGACGGCGGCTACGGCGCACGCCGCAGCGACGGCCCGCGTACGGCGCGCCGCGGCAGCTGAGTTGCAGCTAAGCCACGGCTGTGCAGCAGCTATTCGCGTAGCTCGATCTGTGCAGAAGTCAGCTTGAAAAGACCCGGACGGCCCCGCGCCGTTCGTCAGTCGGAAGAAACCGGTGCTCGTGCACCGGTTTTTTTTCGCCCGCCGCCAAAATTTCACGATGTGGAAAATTTTTTTGCGTCGTAAAAAATCGTGCTGCACGGCACAACACGCATCATTGCAAGATGGAAAAATGCGTTTCTTAATGCGGAATTATCTTCATAAGAAGTTGATTTAAAACAAATATAAATATTCAAAAAACACTCCCAAGTGGCTATTGCCCGACCAGTGATTTGCCTAGACTCTTATATAAGACTTCACGAAACGAAACGCCTAACCGGGCCGGCCGCTTCGACGAAGACAGAGTTCACCAATTCATCTACAGGCAACCAAGGAGCACACCATGTCCCGCGAACAACAAGCCAGGCAACTCCAACAGCAATGGGAAACCGATCCGCGCTGGAAAGGCGTGAAGCGCACGTACACCGCCGACGACGTGGTGCGCCTGCGCGGTTCGGTGCCGGTCGAGCACACGCTGGCCAAGCGCGGCGCGGAAAAGCTGTGGGAATCGATCCATAACGAGCCGTTCGTCAACGCCCTCGGCGCGCTGACCGGCAACCAGGCCATGCAGCAAGTGAAGGCCGGCCTGAAGGCGATCTATCTGTCGGGCTGGCAAGTGGCGGGCGATGCGAACGTTGCCGGCGAAATGTACCCGGACCAGTCGCTGTATCCGGCGAACTCGGTGCCGCTCGTCGTGAAACGCATCAACAACACGCTGACGCGCGCCGACCAGATCCAGTGGTCGGAAGGTAAGAATCCGGGCGACGAAGGCTATATCGACTACTTCGCACCGATCGTGGCCGACGCGGAAGCGGGTTTCGGCGGCGTGCTGAACGCGTTCGAACTGATGAAGGCAATGATCGAGGCCGGCGCTGCGGGCGTCCACTTCGAAGATCAGCTCGCTTCAGTGAAAAAGTGCGGCCACATGGGCGGCAAGGTGCTCGTGCCAACCCGCGAAAATATCGCCAAGCTGACCGCCGCGCGTCTGGCCGCCGACGTCTCCGGCACACCGACCGTGCTGCTGGCTCGCACCGACGCGGAAGCCGCCGACCTGATCACGTCGGACGTCGACGACAACGACAAGCCGTTCCTGACGGGCGAGCGCACGGTGGAGGGTTTCTATCGTACGAAGCCGGGTCTGGAGCAAGCGATCTCGCGTGGTCTCGCCTACGCGCCGTACGCCGACATGATCTGGTGCGAAACCGGCAAGCCGGACCTCGAGTTCGCGAAGAAATTCGCCGACGCGATCCACAAGGAATTCCCGGACCAACTGCTGTCGTACAACTGCTCGCCGTCGTTCAACTGGAAGAAGAACCTCGACGACGCAACGATCGCCAAGTTCCAGCGTGAACTCGGTGCGATGGGCTACAAATTCCAGTTCATCACGCTGGCCGGCTTCCACGCGCTGAACTACTCGATGTTCAATCTGGCGCACGGCTATGCCCGCAACCAGATGACCGCCTTCGTCGAAATGCAGCAGGCTGAGTTCGCGGCGGCAGAAAAGGGCTTCACCGCCGTGAAGCACCAGCGCGAAGTCGGCACCGGCTACTTCGACGCCGTCACGCAAACGGTCGAACGCGAAGCATCGACGACCGCGCTGCACGGCTCGACGGAAGACGAACAGTTCTTCGACAAGAAGGTCGCGTAAGTCATCGCGCGGTCTGATCGCAGGAACGGCAACGCAGACAGACGAAAAGCGGCCCCGCCAGAGGGCCGCCGTCAGGGAGGAGAACAACAGGCCGCACAGCCAGAGCCCTTAGGGCCGGAATCTGGGAGACAGTGCTCGCACAATTGATCGTGCGGCAACGCATACCGCGCGCCGGCCTCATCGCCGGCGCTTTTTTTGCGATGCGCACACGCCGATCAGGACCGTCATCAGGACAGTAAGGCTCAGCGATACACGATCACAGGAATTTTCGTATGCGTGAGCACCCGCTGCGTTTCGCTGCCAATCAGCAGGCTGCCAAGACCACGCCGTCCGTGCGAGGCCATGAAAATCACGTCGCAGCCGCCCTGCTCGGCCGCTTCGATGATGCCGAGATACGGCGCCGGGTGCACGCTGGTGCGGCTGTCGAACGCGACGCCCACACGGCGCGCGGCCAGTTCCACTTCCCGCAGATGCACGCGCGCTTCACGCTCGCTGCGCTGCAGGAACTCGGCCGGCGGTTCGATCACGACTTCGGAGAACGGCGAGTACGGATATTGCGGCAGACACGCGTAAGCGGTCACGCGTGCGCCGACGGCCTGTGCGAGATCGATGGCGCCGTCGATCGCTTTACGTGACAGGTCTGAACCATCGGTCGGAACCAGGATGTGCCTGAACATGATGCCCTCCGTCGCCTTGCGGCTCGCCGCGCGGTGTCAGCGTCCAACGAGCCCGGCAGAAAGCCGTTGCAATGGATTGTAGTGCGCCGAATTGATGCGCAAGGCGCGCCTGCGGGTCTCTCCGCATATCGGAAACCCGTTGCGCTGCATTGTCTGACCTTGGCCGGCTTCAGCCCCAGTAACCGGGATCGCCATACGTATGCTTGAGAAAGTCGAGAAAGAGCCGCACCCGCAACGGCAAGTGACGACGCTGCGGAAATACCGCATGGATACCGATCGGCGGTGCGGCGAATTCGTCGAGCACGCTCACCAGCCGCCCGGCTGCGATATCGGCGCCGACTTCCCACCACGAGCGCCACGCGAGGCCATAACCTTCCAGGCACCACTCATGCAGCACCGCGCCGTCCGAGCATTCCATCGTGCCGGACACCTTGATCGACACCACCTTGTCGCCTTGCTGGAACATCCAGCCGCGCTGCTGGTTGGCGCTCGCACCGAGCGCGAGGCAGTTGTGATGGGCGAGATCGGCCAGGGTATGCGGCGCACCGCGCCGGCTCAGATACGACGGCGAGGCGACGCACACGCGGCGGTTTTCGCCGAGCTTGAGCGACACCAGCGACGAATCCGGCAGCTCGCCGAGCCGCACCGCGCAATCGAAACCTTCGTTGACCAGATCGACCAGCCGGTCGGACAGATCGAGCGTGATCGACACATCCGGATGCGCGACGGTAAATGCCGGCACGAGCGGCGCGACGTGCCGGCGTCCGAAACCCGCCGGCGCGGACAGCCGCAAATGGCCGCTCGCCTTCACACCGCCCGCCGACACGCTGGCCTCGGCGTTCTGCATGTCGTGAATGACGCGCTGGCAGTCTTCGAGAAACGCCGATCCTTCGAAGGTCAGCGTGATCTTGCGGGTGGTGCGCACCAGCAGCTTGACGCCGAGCCGCTCTTCGAGCGCGTCGATGCGGCGGCCGATGATCGCGGGCGCGACGCCCTCGGCCAGCGCCGCGGCGGACAGGCTGCCCTTGGCCGCGACGGCTACGAAGGTCTCGATCTGCTTGAAACGGTCCATGAGTGGGCGGAGCCGCAACGGCGCGGGAAAGTGGTCGGTGCGCGTCAGATTAGGTGCATGAAAGTAAAAGATCAAGTGATCTTTAGCCTCTTTTTTAGCATAGACCATCACTAATACAATCTGTCTCGACCTCTGATAGGAGCGCACGGCAATGTCGGCCACAACGACACTCTTCCCTCAAGCAGTAATTTTCGATGCATACGGCACGCTTTTCGACGTGCATTCGGTGATCGCTGCCGCCGAGCAGATGTTCCCCGGCCACGGCGACGCGCTTTCGCAACTGTGGCGTCTCAAACAGATCGAATACACGCAATTGCGCACGCTTGCCGACCCGGCCGGCGCACGTTACCGGCCGTTCTGGGACATCACGATCGACGCGTTGCGCTTCGCCGCGAAGAAGCTTCAGCTCACGCTCAATCGCGCCGCCGAAAAGCGTCTGATGGATGAATACGCGTGCCTGTCCGCGTTCCCCGATGCCGTGCCCGCGCTGCGCCAGTTGCGCGACGCGCCCTGCGCGCTTGCGGGCAGCAAACATGACTCGCGGCCCGGTCTCGCGATCCTCTCGAACGGCAATCCGCAAATGCTCGATATCGCCGTGAAGAGCGCCGGCATGACGGGTCTGTTCGACCATGTTCTTTCCGTCGACGCAGTGCGCGCCTACAAACCCTCGCCAGCCGCCTATGCGCTCGGCACGCAAGCCTTCGATGCGCAACCGCGCGAGATCGTCTTCGTGTCGTCGAACGGCTGGGACGTGGCGGGCGCGACCTGGTTCGGCTTCACCACTTTCTGGCTTAACCGGCAAAACGCACCAGCCGAAGAACTGGGCGTCATGTCGCACGGCACGGGCGGGAGCATGAGCGACCTGCTCGCTTTTCTGAAGACCCTCGCGTCGCCCGAACGCGGTAGCAGCCGCACGCGCCACAGCCCTGGCGCCTGACGGCAATTCGCAACTGATTCATACGACGCATTTCAACCGCATTTTCTACATTCGCATCATTGCAATCTGACCGACCAAGGAGAAATCATGGCGAACACGCTTTCATCGTCGCAGCTGCCGCAGGGCATGGAAATCACGGCTGAGATCAAGCCGGGCTTTGAAACCATCCTCACGCGCGAAGCGCTCGAACTCGTCGCCGCGCTGCATCGCACCTTCGAACCGCGCCGTCAGCAGTTGCTGCAAGCACGTGTCGTGCGCACCAAGCGCCTCGATGCAGGCGAGCGTCCCGACTTCCTCGCCGAAACAAAGAGCGTGCGCGACGACAACTGGACGATCGCGCCGTTGCCGCAGGACCTGCAATGCCGCCGCGTGGAAATCACCGGTCCGGTGGAGCGCAAGATGATCATCAACGCGCTGAATTCCGGCGCGGATTCGTACATGACCGACTTCGAAGATTCGAATGCGCCGAGCTGGGATAACCAGATCACCGGCCATATCAATCTGAAGGACGCGGTACGCCGCACGATTTCGCTCGAACAGAACGGCAAGTTGTACAAACTGAACGACAAGATCGCCACGCTGATCGTGCGCCCGCGCGGCTGGCACCTCGACGAAAAGCACGTGACGGTGGATGGCCAGCGCGTGTCGGGCGGCATTTTCGACTTTGCGCTGTTCATGGTTCACAACGCGAAGGAACAGGTGGCACGCGGCACGGCTCCTTACTTCTATCTGCCGAAGATGGAAAGCCATCTCGAAGCGCGGTTGTGGAACGATATTTTCGTCGCCGCGCAGGAAGCGGTTGGCATTCCGCGCGGCACGATTCGCGCGACGGTGCTGATCGAAACGATCGTCGCTGCGTTCGAGATGGACGAGATTCTGTACGAACTGCGCGAGCATAGCTCGGGCCTGAATGCCGGCCGCTGGGACTACATCTTCTCGGCAATCAAGAAGTTCAGGAGCGACAAGGATTTCTGTCTCGCCGATCGCGCGCAGATCACCATGACCTCGCCGTTCATGCGCGCCTATGCGCTGCTGTTGCTGAAGACCTGCCACCGCCGCAACGCGCCGGCGATCGGCGGCATGAGCGCGCTGATTCCGATCAAGAACGATCCGGCGGCCAACGACCGTGCGATGGGTGGTGTGCGTTCGGACAAGGCGCGCGATGCCGGCGACGGTTACGACGGCGGCTGGGTCGCGCATCCGGGCCTCGTGCCGATCGCGATTGAGGAGTTCGTCAAGGTGCTCGGCGACAAGCCGAACCAGATCGGCAAGCAGCGCGGCGACGTGCTCGTTACGGCCGCCGATCTGATGGACTTCCGTCCCGAAGCGCCGATCACCGAAGCGGGTCTGCGCAACAACATCAACGTCGGGATTCACTACCTGGGTTCGTGGCTAGCGGGCAATGGCTGCGTGCCGATTCACAACCTGATGGAAGATGCTGCAACCGCTGAGATCTCGCGCTCGCAGGTGTGGCAATGGATTCGCTCGCCGAAGGGCAAACTCAACGACGGCCGCAAGGTCACGGCGGAACTCGTGCGCGAGCTATCGGCGCAGGAACTCGCCAACGTGAAGCAGGCGGTCGGCGGCGATACGAAGCCGTACGAGCGCGCCGCACAGATCTTCGAAGAGATGTCGACCTCGGAACAGTTCACCGACTTCCTGACACTGCCGCTGTACGAGGAAATCTGAGGCGTTTGAAAAGCCTCATGCATCAGCAACCAACGACGTCGTATCAGGCCCGCTTTCGCCAGCCACGCAAGATGTGAAAGCGGCCTGAGTCGCAAGGCTGACCGACCGGACGGCCCGACAGGCTTATGCTTGCCGGGCCGTTTTTTTGCTCCCGGCTAGCGCGTGCTGCGATGCTCGAGCCAATCGCCCGAGCGGATTTCCTGCTGGCCTTTCACGGCTTTAGGCGTCACCGGATAGAAACGGCAATTCACCGCGTTGCCGTCCACTTTCACCATGACTTCGCGCGCGAGGAAGAGACCTTCGTCACCCGGATACGCCCGTTCGATTTCATCGAGTACCGCGACCAGTTCATCGTCGATCTCATACACGTCACCTTTGACGTCGACGCCCGCTTCGTCGACGACGAGGCCGGGATACGAGCCGAAATCGAACAGATGCCCGCGGACGGTGGCCGTGCCGAGCAGGTTCGGCGCGGCAATGTCGTGCCGCGCCGCGGCCTTGCTGATGTCGTTCACTTCACCGGCCCTCAACGTGCCGTATACAAAAACGGTCTGCATCGTCGTTTGCTCTCCTTGATTGTGTGTTTCGCTTGCCTGCAATTCAGTTCGTTCAGTTCAGCGCCGTGCGCGCTACCAGCACGCCGTCGATATCCGCATAGATCCATTCGCCGGGGTGTATCGTCGCGCCCGGCAATTGCACCGGCACGTCGCGCTCGCCGGTGCCGAGCTTCTGGCCGCGTCGCGGACACGTTGCCAACGCGGCCACGCCGACATTGGCTTCATTGAGCTCCAGCGTATCGCGCACACAGCCGTTCAGCACAATGCCCGCCCAGCCATTTTGCTCCGCGATCTGCGCGAGATTGCCGCCAACCAGCGCGCAGCGCAGACTCCCGCCACCATCGATCACCAGTACGCGGCCCGCGCCCTTCTCTTCGAGCGTGGCACGCACGAGCGCATTGTCTTCGAACACCTTCAACGTGACCGCCTCACCGCTGAAGCACTCGGTGCGGCTGAACAGATGAAAGACCGGCTCGAGCACGCGCAACGTACCAAGCGACAGTTGGTCCTCGTGCGCATCGCACAAGTCCGCGGTTGCAAAGCTCATGGGGATTCTCCTTGGGATCAGCGCAATCGGGACATTATGCAACGTCGAATCTCCCGCAACCTACAATGAGAAACCCGCGCCGTTTTTGAGTTCTGCGTTTTTGAGTTCTGCCCAACTGGATCGATCTTCACCATGAATTTGTCCGCCGACTCCGACCAGTCGAGCTTCGTCCACTTTGCCGACATTCCACCGGAATTCCAGCCGACGCTGACGCACCCGATCCGCGTGCGCTCGCGGCCGATGCCTTCCGGCTGGCGTATCGCTCGTCACACGCACGCATGGGCGCAGGTCGCGTATGCGTCGCGCGGCGTGCTGCGGGTCGCGACGACGGGCACGACGTGGATGGTGCCGCCGTCGCGGGCGATCTGGATGCCGCCGCATGTGACACATGAAGTGGTCGCCGTCGAAGACGCGTTCCTGCGCACGCTATACATCACTGAAAGCACCGCGCCGCCAGGGCTCGATACACCACGCGTAGTCGAAGTATCGGATCTGCTGCGCGAGGTAATCGCCGCGCTCGATACGCCCGGCATCTCGGCGACGCGCGAACAACTGCTTGGCGCGCTCGCGCTCGACGAGCTGACGCGTTCGGAGCCACTGCCGTTATCGGTGCCGATGCCCAACGAGAAGCGCCTGCGCGCGCTGTGCGAGGCGGTGATCGCGGACCCGACTCACGGCGAATCGCTCGAGCAATGGGCGTCGAGCGTGGGCGCGAGTACACGCACGATCGCGCGGCTGTTTCGTCAGGAGTTAGGCGTGAGCTTTTCGCAATGGCGTCAGCAGGCGATTCTGGCACACGCGATTCCGCTCCTGAGCCAGGGGCGGCCGCTATCGCATGTCGCGCTGGAGTTGGGCTATCAAAGCCAGAGCGCGTTCTCGGCGATGTTCCGCCGGGCGTTTGGCGAAAGTCCACGGGCGTTCATCGAGCGGGGCTCGGAACATCGTGCGGAAAATGGTGAACGTGGCGATGAAGAGACGGACGACGAGGCGGCGCAAAACCGAACGGATGTGTGAGCGATGCCGACCTCGTCAAGCTTCAAACGCGTCGCGCCAGATGCCGGATCGCGCCGAGTTGCGCAAGACGTGGCCCGGTCAGCTTATAGCCCTTGCGCTGATAAAGCCGCGCGGCGGGATTGTCGACGAAGACGCGCAATTGCAGCTCGCGCAGCCCGCGCTCACGCGCCCATTGATGCGACATATCCAGTAGATACGTACCGGCGCCCAGCCGCCGATGTCCCTCGGCAATCTGCACGTCACGGATATGCAGCGAATCGCCTTCTTGCGTGATACGCAGCACGCCGATCGGCTCACCATCCATTTCGAGGATGAAGTTCTCCGACTCGCGCCAGCTGCCAAGAAACAGATCGCCACGCCAGACCAGATGATGCCGGCGATAGTAGCCGCCCATATTGTTGCGAGTCAGCGCCTCGGCGAACTCGAAATCGTCCATGCTGGCCGTGCGCAGATGAAACGGTGACGGAGCTTCGGTTGGATCGAACATGACGGAACGACGAAGAAGAGTCGGCTCAACGGTAAAACAGGCCACGCGTGCTGGCAATGGCTGTTTGTCCCGAGCATACCCAGACGATACCCAGGCCGGCCCGAATGCGGAAATAAAAAAGCCCACTTCTTGCGAAGTGGGCTTTCTAAAATCTGGCGGAGCGGACGGGACTCGAACCCGCGACCCCCGGCGTGACAGGCCGGTATTCTAACCAACTGAACTACCGCTCCAGATTTTTGCACCGTGGCTTGTGAGCTTGGCTCTCTCACCAATTGCACCGCTCATACTGCTAGCCGAACGACGCCAATGTCCTGGCGTCCCCTAGGGGATTCGAACCCCTGTACTCACCGTGAAAGGGTGATGTCCTAGGCCTCTAGACGAAGGGGACAACGTACGCTTACATCTTTAATGAAAAAGCCCGTTCAAGTTTTTATGAACGGGCTTTGTCTGGCGGAGTGGACGGGACTCGAACCCGCGACCCCCGGCGTGACAGGCCGGTATTCTAACCGACTGAACTACCACTCCAGTCTTTACACCCTAGCTTGCGAGCGTCGGTTATTTCTCTGCAAGCTGCACCGCTTTTACTGCTTCCAAGCGACGCTGATGTTTGGCGTCCCCTAGGGGATTCGAACCCCTGTACTCACCGTGAAAGGGTGATGTCCTAGGCCTCTAGACGAAGGGGACACAATCTTTTCAGATCTGTCTTTAACTCGCTGTTAACTCACGCTAACTTGTCAGTTACTTCGTTTCGTCAACTGCGAAGACCGCTATTTTAACTACGTTACAACTGTTTGTGAAGTCTTTTTTGCTACAAGCTCCAGACTTCAGAATCACTTCAGACACTTTTTTGCAACATCCCCCTACAGAATCCACTTGCGGGACACGTTGCTGAATCGTCAGCAGCGAAGAACGAAATTATACGCACCACTTTTGCTGTTCATCAAGTATTTTCTGCTGGTCCTCACTTATCTGCGCCTTCAGCGTTTCGACTTTCTTCTCGAACCAAGCCGCGCTCGCCTGGGCAAACAGATCCGGCTGGCGGCACAACAGCACAAGCGGTCGGCGCACGTTGCGGATGGCCTGCCCACTATTTCGCATGAATTCGGAAATCGTCTTGAAGTTCGGTTGAAACGGACGAGGAGCGGCCCTTGGGCGACGAAGGACGGAATTGGCTGCGCTATGGCATCGGCTGGAAGGTGTCGGGCGAGCTGAAGAACGTCTCCCTCTACCTGTCATGCGAAGTGGTGAAACACCAGACCGGCCAATTTTCAGCGGCCGGCCGGCGACAACTGGAAGTTAGGCCTGCGGTGCGGCGTTATCCGCATCCTGCTGCGTGTTGCCTTCGTCCCCTTTCTTTTCTACGAATGATTCGAGTGCGCCAGCGCCTTTAAATCCGGCCACCGCCGCAATTCCTTTCGTCAGCAGCGAAGCATCCGGATCGAGCTTGTCAGTTGTCACCGCTCCGGCGGCGAACCTGCATTCATGAACACGCACGCCGCCGGACAAAACTATTGCGCCGAGGTCAGCCGCAGTCCGGGTCGCAACATCTGGGTGTTCTCCTGTTGCCCTTTGCGTTGATCGGATACCTCCTCAATGCCCTTTCTTGTTACCTCTTCGAGAAAGGTCAAACGGGCCCGATAGTAATCCGCACGCAGTTGGGCATCCAGCACCTGTTGCTCAGACCGAAACAGCTCCATACGCAACTCGTTTAGCGCGCGTTCAGCCTGTTTCTCCGGAGTTGGAGCGTACTGTGAAGCCCAATTTGCAATCCATCGCAACATGATAAAGCCCTCCGCCTTCAGGTGCTTTTCGATACTCGCCAAAGCATACTTTCGCGCTCTCACCGCATGCAACGAGTGCCACCGCTCACTCATGTCGTGAGTCAGGAATTCTTCGAATTGTTCAGGCCGCTTTCTACCTTTCGTACAGGCACGGCTAGCGGATGAAGGCGCGGTAATACGTTAGTGCTTGCGGCCGAAGCACGCCTGGGCAGCTTCGGCGGGCGACAGGCCAGCGTCGAAATAGTCCCGAAGACACTTTAGGGTCGCTGTGTCGGGATGATAGGGCGGATGGATAAATTCCGCCTGGACGGCTTCGTCGTACCAGGCATGCGTCCACTGGTCCAGCCCCGGTTCGTGTGTTAGCGATATGTATTTCGATTCGTCGAACATAACGATTCTTGATAGCTCCGTAAACGCGTGCGCCGTTCATGATCGCGCTGATACTGCAGCCGATCCGGCGGCCCAACGTTGCCTGATTCCGCGCAACTTTGTCTGCGAATTTCCGGCTCTTCACACTAGCCGAGCATAGGCTATCAAAATGCGTCGCGTACGATTGTTAACTAGTGTCAGCACTCAGCCTTGCCGAAAAAATAACGCATAACATTCATTCGCGGCGCTAGCCTCCCGGCGCTCCGAGAGGACTTCCGCGAGCAGATAGCCGGCCAAAAAGCACGCGCACACGGCGAACTCGATATCTGGTCGGCTACGCCGTCCCTGCCGTGCGAGCGACCGCCTGAGATCTGCGGCGACGGCGCCGAGTTGCAACGACCGACGCAAAACGGCAGACGCCGCGGCGCTCGCGGTTCGTCCGTGTCTCACCCGTGCGTCGCGCGAAAGACGTCGTTCAGCGCAGACGCCCGACACCCTGCGGCTGGCACCGGCAACCGTTCGACACCACCGGCGCTGAAGTCGGCCGATGCAGCTCACGCCCAAGGGAAGACACGATAATGCTGCGACGCAGCATCCGGTCTTTTTTTGGGCTATATTGATTACTTGAAACGCGATCGGAATCGCAGCGCCCTCCCTGCGATGAGATCGGTTCGCGATACAGATCGCAAGTGGAGATCCGGATGCTCGACGCTGAAATTGCCGCAACGCTGCTCAACCGGTGGTGGCGCGAGGTACCAGGACGTGCAGCACTCACGAGCCTCGAACTTCTTCGTGAGGGCGGGCTCACTTTTGTACACCAGCGCGGCCACATGCTGACGGAAGGGCCAGACGGTGACGCATGTGACGTCGAGTCGCTTCTATTCCCTGATGGGTCGCGCGCAATGCGGATCGGCACTCAAAATCCCCCTCCAAACTGGACGAAGTGGGCCGCGTTCGATCCGGTGCGCGAACTCTCTTCGACGCTTTCAAATTCCAGCTAGTGCGTTGACCACATCCGTCCGCGTGGGGGCAGTCAGTTCGCCGGTACGTATTTGAAAAAGCGCCATACCGTTGCATGGGTGGAGCTTGGAATTCAGGAGTACGCTACGGAGCGTAGAAAAAAATAAAGCCCTGAAAAATCAGGGCTTCATTTCGAACTGCTTTGACTGTCTGCGGCCCACTAAGTGGTGGAGGTAAGCGGGATCGAACCGCTGACCTCTTGCATGCCATGCAAGCGCTCTCCCAGCTGAGCTATACCCCCCTTGCAGAACAGAAGCGAAATTCTAGAGGCCAAATCGCGCTTTGTAAATACCCTTTGCGCAATTGCATGCGACTTTTTTCGCAAGCCGCATGCAAACCCTCTCATTGCACGCGCTCAGCCCAGCGCTTTTTCAATACGGCTCACGACGACATCGCGGCCGAACAGCATCAACACACTATCGATCGACGGCGTGTGCGTCGTGCCCGCCACCAGCAGACGCACCGGCATCGCCAGTTGCGGCATCTTCAGCTTGTGCGCGCCGAGCGTGGCCTTCAACGCAGCGGCGATCGCTTCCTTGGTCCACTCCGCGATCTTCAGCGCAGCGGCCAGATCGGCCAGCGCCGGACGCACCGCATCGGTGACGTGTTGTGCCAGCGCATCTGCTTCAGGTGCCGGCGTGCGATAGAACATCGCGGCGTTCCCGGCGATTTCCTTCACTGTGGATGCGCGATCCTTCAGCAAGCCCACCACCGCCGTCAGATCGGCACCTTGCGCGATTGCGGCCTCGTCGATACCCAACTCGGCGAAGAACGGCCGTGCGAGGTCCGCGAGGCGCGCGTTGTCGGCTTCCTTGATGTAGTGCGCGTTGAGCCAGTTCAGTTTGTCGTGGTCGTACTGAGCCGGCGATTTGCCGAGATGCTCCAGGTCGAACCATTCGACGAACTGCTCACGCGTGAAGATTTCCGCATCGCCATGCGACCAGCCCAGACGCGCCAGATAGTTAACCACGGCTTCCGGCAAATAACCGGCGTCGCGATAACCCATCACGCTCATCGCGCCATGACGCTTGCTCATCTTTTCGCCCTGCTCGTTCAGCACGGTCGGCAAATGCGCGTACACCGGCGGCTCGGCACCGAGCGCGCGCAAGATGTTGATCTGACGCGGCGTGTTGTTCACGTGATCGTCGCCGCGAATGACGTGCGTGATGCGCATGTCGAGATCGTCCACCACCACGCAGAAGTTGTAGGTCGGCGTACCGTCCGGGCGTGCGATCACGAGGTCGTCGAGTTCTTCGTTCGATATCTCGATGCGGCCCTTCACAGCGTCGTCCCATGCGACCACGCCGGTAAGCGGGTTACGGAAGCGCAGCACGGGCTCGACGCCCGCCGGCGGCTGCGGCAACGTCTTGCCGGGCTCCGGGCGCCAGGTGCCGTCATAACGCGGCTTTTCGCCGGCTTCACGTTGACGCTCGCGCAGCGCATCCAGTTCTTCTGTCGACATGTAGCACGGGTACACGAGCCCGGCGTCCTGCATCTGCTTGAGCACTTCACGATAACGATCCATGCGCTGCATCTGGTAGAACGGGCCTTCATCGAAGTCGAGGCCCAGCCATGCCATGCCTTCGAGAATGGCGTCGACAGATTCAGAAGTGGAGCGCTCGACGTCGGTGTCCTCGATCCGCAGCACGAAGGTCCCTTTCATCTTGCGCGCGAACGCCCACGGATAGAGCGCGGAGCGAATGTTGCCGAGGTGGATGAAGCCGGTGGGACTCGGTGCGAAGCGGGTACGAACGGAGGTGGTCATAAGCGGTTACTCGGAAGACGGGCGCCGGCGCCTGGCAAAACCTCGTCAGAAAAGCGCGGCAGCGGACCGCGTTCATGCGGCAGGCAGCGCCGTGCACGAACACGAAGGAAAAAATACAAGAGTCGAATTATACCTTCCGAAGCCGTGTTAGCCGCCCTCGTCCAGACGGCCAGTTGCAGCGCACGACGCGCGCCCGGCGGCGCCCAAGAGCTTCCACGGCAACGTTTCATTACGGGCCCGCCGCGCGCCTGAAGCTTTGATTTATGATGTGCGCGCGCTGCGAGTTGGAATAGAACCGCCGCGCACCATACGAACCGCGATCGCCGCCGGCGACCCCGTCCGTTTGACTATCCGCCTGATCGCGGTACACGGTTACGCTGATTGCGTCGCCTGCGCCGTTGCTGGAGAACTCGTTGAAACCGTCATCCCCCCGCCTCGCCCGCCGCCATTTCTCGCTTGCCGCCGCTTCGGCGGTGCTCGCCGCCTGCACCACGACGGGCGGCAAAACCGATAGCGCGCCGGTCGCCGCCACACCCACGGCAAGCGCGCCGCCGCTCGACAAACCACAGCGGCCGATCCGCGTCGGCCTCGCGCTAGGCGGCGGCGCCGCGCGCGGCTTCGCGCACATCGGCGTCATCAAGGCGCTCGAGGCGCGCAACATTCAGGTCGATCTGGTGGCCGGCACCAGCGCCGGCTCGGTGGTCGGTGCGCTGTACGCGTCGGGGATGAACGGTTTTGCCCTGAACAAGCTCGCGCTGAGCATGGACGAAGCGTCGATCAGCGACTGGGCGATGCCGTTTCGCACGCGCGGTTTTCTGCAAGGCGTCGCGCTGCAAAACTACCTGAACACCACGCTCAACAACCGTCCGATCGAGAAGATGGCCAAGCCGCTTGGCATTGTCGCGACCGATTTGAAAACCGGCCAGCCGATCCTGTTCCAGCGCGGCAACACCGGCGTCGCTGTGCGCGCATCGTGCAGCGTGCCGTCGATTTTCGAGCCGGTGAAGATCGGCGGTCATGAATACGTCGACGGCGGCCTGGTGAGCCCGGTGCCCGCCTCGTTCGCGCGCAAAATGGGCGCGGACTTCGTGATCGCCGTCGATATCTCGCAGCGCCCTGAAAGCGGCCTGACGGCCAGCTCGTTCGACGTGCTGATGCAGACCTTCACGATCATGGGCCAGACCATCAAGTCCTATGAGCTCGACAAGTACGCCGACATCGTGATCCGGCCGAATCTTGCCGCCATGAGCGGCAGCGATTTTTCGCAACGTAACGCGGCGATTCTGGCGGGCGAGGAAGCAGTGGCGAAGATGATGCCGGAGTTGCAACGCAAGCTGGCGGCGAGCCGCGCAGCGGTGTAACCCTCTCTGGCCGCCGCCCCATCGGCCGGCGCGGCGGCGGCCGATGGCGGGATGCGCGCAACCAGGAGGCCAAACGCAAAAAGCCTGCTTCATTCGAAGCAGGCTTTTTTTCGCGCCAGCATTGCCGGCGCGTCAGATCAGTTATTGCCGCCGATCGTAGCGTTCACGCGCTTCTTGAGATCCTCGCCGTCCTGATAGGACGTCTCGATCCGGCGTGCACCGGTAAAGCGCTTTTCCCAGTAGCCGCTATCCAGATCGTCGACGCGGATCGTGCTGCCCGTGGAAGGCGAATGCACGAACTTGTTGTCGCCGATGTAGATGCCGACGTGCGAGAACGTGCGACGCATCGTGTTGAAGAACACCAGATCGCCCGGCTTGAGGTCGCTGACGCGAACCTTCTCGCCGACGCGGCTCATTTCCTCGGCGCGGCGCGGCAGCGCCATACCGAGCGTATCCTGGAACACGTAGCGGACGAAGCCGCTGCAATCGAGACCCGAATCGGGCGTATTGCCACCCCAACGGTAGCGAACGCCGATCATATTCAGCGCGCCGACCACCACGTCGCCCGCTTTTCCGGCCATGCCGGACAGGAACGATTTGGCGCCGCCGTTGCTGTCAGGAGCGGGCGATTGCGGATTCTGGGAGGACAGGGAATTCGACCCGCTAGAGATCGAATATGAGGCATTCTGATTAAAACTGCTTACTTCGTCGGCGAACGCGCCGGGAGCTGCTGCCATCAAGACGCCAATGAACATCCCGGCGACGACGCGCGTGCAAGCCTGGGTGAGATTTCTGTGCTGCATTGGTCGGTATTTTTTGCCTAAAAATCAGTGGGCTACGGAAAAAAGTTTGGTCGATACTAGCCAGTAAGTATTCGTGTGTCAAAACAAATAGAAAAATACAATCGAGACACGCACCCAATTGGTGAAAGGGGTGAAAAATCAATGGTCGAGCGCCGCTTTCAGCAGCTTTCGAGTGTAAGGGTGGGAAGGTGTCGCAAAAATCTGCTCAACCTCCCCGCTTTCAACGATTGAACCGTTTTGCATGACCGCCACACGGTGCGCCATCGCCCCGATCACGGCCAGATCGTGGCTGATAAACACGAAGCCAAGGTTGTACTTGTGTTGCAACCCGGCGAGCAGCTTCAGCACTTGCTGCTGGATCGAAACGTCGAGCGCGCTGGTAGGTTCATCGAGGATCAGGATGCGTGGCTCCAGCACCAGCGCGCGCGCAATCGCGATCCGCTGCCGCTGGCCGCCGGAGAACTCATGCGGATAGCGGTACAGCACCGTGCGGTCGAGGCCGACCTCGCGCAGCACGGAAATTACCTTGTCGCGCCGCGCTTCCTGGGTCATCTGCGGCCGATGCAGTGCGAGCCCTTCGCCGACGATCCGCTCGATGGTCTGGCGCGGCGAAAGCGAACTGAATGGATCCTGAAAGACCACCTGCATGTTCGAGCGCAAAGCGGTCTGTTCGGCGCCGCGATAGCTGCCGAGCGCCCTGCCCTGAAACTCGATCTCGCCGTGAGCGGTGCGTTGCAGACCGAGCAGCGCCATCGCGAGCGTAGATTTGCCTGAACCCGACTCGCCGACAATCCCGAGCGTCTCACCCTGGCGCACCGATACATTCGCATCCGCGACCGCGCGAAAGCGCGCAGCGCGAAACCAGCCGCTGAAACCCGGCCGTTTCGTTTTGAAATCGACCGAAACACCGCGCGCTTCGAGCAGCACCGGTGAAATCGGCAACACCGGCACCACCGTGCGTTCAGGCCGGCTCGCCAGCAGCCGCTGCGTGTACGGATGCTGCGGCGACTCGAACACCTGCTCGACCGGCCCGCTCTCGACCAGCACGCCCCGCTCCATCACCGCGATGCGCTGTGCGAAGTGCCGCACCAGATTCAGGTCGTGCGTGATCAGCAGCACGGCCATGCCGCGCTTTTCCGCTTCGTCGCTTTGCAGCTCCAGCAGGAGGTCGACAATCTGTGCGCGGATCGTCACATCGAGCGCGGTGGTCGGCTCGTCGGCGAGCAACAGGCGTGGGCGGCACGCAAGCGCCATTGCGATCATCGCGCGCTGCCGCTGGCCGCCCGAGAGTTGATGCGGATAGCTGTTCACGCGCTTGCCCGGCTCGGTGATGCCGGTGCGTCCCAGCAGCGCCACCGCGCGCTTGCGCGCCTCGCCGGCGGCCACGCCGTCGTGCACGACAATGGTCTCCGCAATCTGGTCGCCGATCGTGTAGAGCGGATTGAGCGCCGTCATCGGTTCCTGGAAGATCATCGCGATGTCCGAGCCGCGCATGCCGCGCATTTCGCGCTCGCTTTTGGCGAGCAGATCTTCGCCGTCGAAACGGATCGATCCACTCACCTGCGCGTCGCTCAACAGACGCAAGATCGACAACGCGGTCACGCTCTTTCCCGAACCCGATTCGCCGACCAGCGCGACCCGCTCGCCGCGTTCGATCGCGAGCGTGACGTCGCTCACCGCGACGGTGTCGCCGAACGTCACATGCAGACGATCGAGTTCCAGCAGCGGCGAGCTCACGCCTTGTTGCGTTTTCTGCTCCACAGCGGCGCTCACTGATTGCCTCCGGCACGCATGGCATCGGAGATGCGGGTGTCGAGCGCGTTGCGCAGCGCGTCGCCCATGAAAGTCAGCAGCAATAGCATCGCGACCAGCACGCCGAAGGTCGACAACGAGATCCACCACGCGTCGAGGTTCGCTTTGCCCTGCGCGAGCAGTTCACCGAGGCTCGGCGTCGGCGATGGGACGCCCAAGCCGAGAAAATCGAGGCTCGTCAGCGCGAGAATCGCGCCGCTCATGCGGAACGGCAAGAACGTGATGACCGGCGTCAGGCTGTTGGGCAACACGTGCCGCCACATGATCTGCCAGTTCGACAGCCCCATCGCCCGCGCGGCACGCACATAGTCCTGGTGACGATTGCGCAGAAACTCCGCGCGCACGTAGTCGGACAAACCGATCCAGCCGAACAGCGACAGCAGTACGATCAGCAGAATGAAACCCGGCTCGAAGATCGACGTGAAAATGATCAGCAGGTAGAGCTCCGGCAACGCGCTCCAGATTTCGATCAGCCGCTGCCCGACGATATCGATACGGCCTCCGAAGTAACCCTGCACGGCGCCCGCCGCGATCCCGAGCACGGTGCCGATCAGCGTCAGCACCAGCGCGAATTCGACCGACACGCGAAAGCCATACAGCAGGCGCGCGAACAGATCGCGGCCGCGGTCGTCGGTGCCGAGCCAGTTATCGCGCGACGGCGGCGCCGGGTTCGACGCCTTCGAAAAGTAGTTCAGCGTGTCGTAGTAGTAGCGGTTCGGCGGATACAGCGCGAAGTTGCCGGGCGCGTCGAAACGATGCTTGATATACGGGTCGAGGTAATCTGCCGGCGTCGGAAAGTCACCGCCGAAAGTAGTTTCCGCGTAAGTCTTGAACATCGGGAAATACAACTGCCCCTCGTAGCGCACCACCAGCGGCTTGTCGTTCGACCACAGCGGTCCGGCAAGGCTCGCCGCGAACGCGACAACGAACACGATCAGACTCCAGTAGCCCAGACGCTGCTGGCGAAAGCGCTGCCACACACGGCGCGCGGGAGAAGGCGACACGAATGCGCGAACCGGGTCGGTACGCGGCGCCGCATCGGCTGGAAGGCGGGCTCGATTCATCAGCGCTCCAGTTGTTCGAATTGGATGCGGGGATCGACCCACACATAGCAAAGGTCGGAAATCAGCTTGGTGGCGAGGCCAATCAGCGTGAACAGATACAGCGTGCCGAGCACGACCGGATAGTCGCGCCGCACCACCGATTCGTACGACAGCAGGCCGAGGCCGTCGAGCGAAAAGAGCGTCTCGATCAGCAGGCTGCCGGTGAAAAACGCGCCGATAAACGCCGCCGGAAAGCCGACGATCAGCGGCAGCAACGCATTGCGGAACACGTGCTTCCACAGCACGCGTTTCTCGGACAAGCCTTTCGCGCGCGCGGTCAGCACATACTGTTTGCGGATCTCGTCGAGGAAGGCGTTTTTCGTGAGCATCGTCACAACCGCGAAGCTGCCCACCACGGATGCCGTGATCGGCAACGTGATATGCCACAGGTAATCGACGATCTTGCCGCCGAGGCTCAACTGCGCCCAATTGTCCGAGGTGAGATTGCGCAGCGGAAACAGTTGCAGGAAGGTGCCGCCGCCGAACAGCACGAGCAACAGCACGCCCAGCACGAAGCCCGGAATCGCGTAGCCGATCAGCACCACCAGACTCGTCGCGACATCGAAGCGCGAACCGTTGCGCACCGCTTTCGCGATGCCCAACGGCACCGATATCAGGTACGTGAGAAAGAAGGTCCATAAGCCGATACTGATCGACACCGGCAGCTTCGAGACGATCAACGACCACACGCTTTGATGGCGAAAATAGCTCTGGCCGAGGTCGAACGTAGCGAAACGCTTGAGCATCAAGCCGTAGCGTTCGAGCGGCGGTTTGTCGAAACCGTACAGCGCCTTCAGTTGCGCGATCTGCTGCGCGTCGACGCCGTTATGCGCGCGCAGGCCGAACGGCGAGCCGCCCTCCGCGCCTTTGCGCAGCTCGTGCTGCATCTGCTCGACCGGGCCACCCGGCACGAACTGGATCACGACGAAAGTCAGCGTCAGCACGCCGAGCAAGGTCGGGATCATCAACAGCAGGCGTTTAAGGATGTAGCTCCACATGGGCGGCGTTTCCGGTGCGAAGGCAGTGAGTGAATGGACGTTTTAGCGCGGCTGCGCATACCACCACGTCGACGTGATCCAGCCTTCCGCTGAATAGTACAAGGGTAGCGTCTGCGGCCATGCGAGACCGCGCTTGAACGCGACCCGGTGCGTCGCGCTGTACCAGTGCGGAATCACATAGTAGCCATGCATCAGCACACGGTCGAGCGCGTGCGTCGCGTCGACCAGTTGCTCGCGCGTCTGCGCATGCACGAGCGTATTCAGGATCGCATCGACGGCCGGCGATTTCAGGCCGACCATGTTGTCCGAGCCGGTCGTGTCCGCGGACTTGCTGCCGAAGCGGTCGATCTGCTCCGAACCCGGCACCTGCACGTCCGGCATGCGGATTGTGGTCGTGTCGAAATCGTAAGCGTCGAGACGCTTCTGATAAACCGCGAAATCGGATACGCGAAAGGTCGCGGCGATGCCGAGCTTCTGCAGATTACGGATGAAGGTCGCGACGATCGGCTCCATCGACGAGGACGAACCGGAATCGTCGAGGATCTCGAACTGGAACGGCTCGCCTTTGGCGTTACGCAACGCGCCGTCGCGATAGGTCCAGCCGGCCTGCTGCAGCAACGCACGCGCTTGCAGCAGATTGGCGCGTAGCGAGCCGGGCGGATCGGTGTCCGGCTGTTTCGGCGGCGGACCGAACACAGCCGGATCGAGTTTCGAACGCCACGGCTCGAGCAAGGCCAGTTCACCCGGAGAAGGCAGCCCCTTCGCCTGCAAATCGGTGTTGGCAAAGAAGCTGTCGATTCGCGTGTACTGATTGAAGAACAGTTGGCGGTTCAGCCACTGGAAGTCGAGCGCGAGATCGAGCGCCTTGCGCACGCGCACATCCTGAAACAACGGCCGCCGTGTGTTCAGCATGAAACCCTGCATGCCGGTGCCGTTATGTTGCGCAAACTCGCGTTTGATCAGCTCGCCGCTATCGAACTTCTTGCCGACGTCGCGCCGCACCCAATTGCGCGCGACATACTCGACAAGCGCATCGTACTCGCCTGCCTTGAACGCCTCGAGCCGCGCCGTGCTATCCGAATACAGCTTGTAGACAATGCGCTCGAAGTTGTTCGTGCCCACGCGCACCGGCAATGCCGCGCCCCAATAATTCGGATCGCGCCGGTACGTGATCGTACGGCCGTTGTCGTACTGCTCGATCAGATAGGGCCCGCTGCCGATCGGTTTTTCGAATGCCAGTTGATCGAACGCAATCCGGCTGCCGTCCGGCTTCATCCCCCACTTGCGCGAGAACACCGGCATGCCGCCCGCCAGCAGCGGCAGCTCGCGATTGCGCTGATGAAACTCGAAGCGGATCGTCTGCGGATCGACCACCACCGCACGCGTAATTTCGCCGAAGATCGCCGCGAATTGCGGTGCGGCTTGCGGACTTTTCAGCGTGTCGAGGGAAAACTTGACGTCGTCGGCTGTGACCGGATCGCCGTTCGAAAAGCGTGCGCGCGGGTTGAGATGGAAGGTCGTCGACAGGGCGTCGGGCGCGATCTGGATATCGTCGGCGAGCAGGCCGTAGGCGGAGGCCACTTCGTCGCTGCTGCCGGTCGTCAGGCTTTCGAACAGCAGACTGACGCCCGGCGCGGCATTGCCGCGCAGCGTGAACGGATTGAATTTATCGAAGCTGGTGAGCCGGCTCGGATTGGCCAGCACCAACGTACCGCCCTTCGGCGCATCCGGATTGACGTAGTCGAAGTGTTTGAAATCGGCCGGATATTTCGGCTCGCCGTACTGGGCGATCGCGTAGACCGCGTGGGCCTGCGGCGCTGCGAGCAATGCCCACGCGCTGCACAGTGCGATGGCGAGCCTCGCCCCGGATGAACGCGGCACAACCGGTAAACCGACACGCGAGAGCCTGTGAATCATGCTGCACCGAAATGCACGAGGCGTTTGAACCCATCGCGAGCCAGTTGTCATAGGGGCCTTGTTGGTCAGTGGGCGGTTGCAATGTGAGAGAATTCTACCTAATTAAATTCGCATAATCCGCATATGCGCGTCTGCGACGTGCGCGGCGTACAGACCTTATTAGGAGAATTCATGGGCTTCCTCGCGGGTAAACGAATCTTGCTGACCGGCCTGCTGTCGAACCGTTCGATCGCATACGGCATTGCGCAAGCCTGCAAGCGCGAAGGCGCCGAGCTGGCGTTCACGTATGTCGGCGAGCGTTTCAAGGACCGCATCACCGAGTTCGCAACCGAATTCGGCAGCGAACTGGTGTTCCCGTGCGACGTCGCCGACGACGCGCAGATCGACGCCCTCTTCGCGTCGCTGAAAGAACACTGGGACGGCCTCGACGGCCTCGTCCATTCGATCGGCTTTGCGCCGCGCGAAGCAATTGCCGGCGACTTCCTCGACGGCATGACACGCGAAAATTTCCGCATCGCGCATGACATCTCCGCGTACAGCTTTCCGGCCCTCGCCAAATCCGCGCAATCGATGCTGACGCCGAATGCGTCGCTGCTCACGCTGAGCTACCTCGGTGCCGAACGCGCGATCCCGAACTACAACACGATGGGGCTCGCCAAGGCATCGCTCGAAGCGAGCGTGCGTTATCTGGCCGTGTCGCTCGGCTCGAAAGGCGTGCGCGTGAACGGCATTTCGGCGGGCCCGATCAAGACGCTGGCCGCAAGCGGCATCAAGGGCTTCGGCAAGATTCTCGAATTCGTCGAAGGCAACGCACCGCTCAAGCGCAACGTGACGATCGAACAGGTCGGCAACACGGCGGCGTTCCTGCTGTCGGATCTGGCGGGCGGCGTGACGGCGGAAATCGTGCACGTCGACAGCGGCTTTAACGCCGTGGTCGGCGGCATGGCTGCCGTGGCCGAATAAATATGCCTGCGTTGATACGAGTCAACGGCCCGGGGATTTTGCTTGAGCAATAAAAAAAACCGCCCTTTTCCGGGCGGTTTTTTTTCGACTCGATTACCGCTACAGCGGCACCGGACTCGGCTTAGTGCCAGCCGCGGCGATTGTCGTAGTGGTCGCGACCGTAGTCATAGCGGCCCGGCGGATGATGGCGATACCAGTCGTCACGCGCCCAGTAGCGGCGGCCGTCCCAATAGCGGTCACCGTGCCAGCCGATCACGATTGCCGGGCCGCCGTAGTACACCGGCGCCGGTTGATAGACGACGGGCGGCGGCGGGGGCGGCGGCGGTGCATAGACCGGAGCCGGAGCGACGTAGACCGGCGCGGGAATGCCGATGTTGACACCGATGTTGAGCCCACCGGCCATCGCAGCGCCTGACGCACCCAACGCGAAAACCCCGATCAGAAGTGGAACAAGACGAGCGGACTTCATTGATCACCCATTTGGAGAATGTGTTGTTGGGCGAAATATAGCGCAACGCCACGTTCCGCGTATTTCAAGGTTGTAATAACCGATGCATAAGATCGCACAGGTCACTGCACGGTTACGTCTCGTTACAAGAGACAAGCGATAGTGAAAAAAGCGTGACGCTCCAGCAGCGTCCGTTCGTCAGCAGGTGCCCCGCAGCGTCAGCATGTGTTGTGAGGCAATTCAGTTCGCGCCCCTCTCGTGCGACAAGGAACCCAGGTGACAGCCTCTCGACCTGCGGCACGTCGCCAATGGCATTGCCAGTGCTTCACAACCGGTAGGACATCGAAGGATTCTTGAAGCAGCCAACGTACGCTCGATGGTCGCCGGAGTGTGCCTGTCTCATGCCCCTCCCCTCAATAACGCGCCGGTCACTCTCCGATCGGCGCGGCGTGTCCCATAAGGGCCACGTGTAGCCGCATAGCGCCTCCCGAGCCCAGTCGATCATCTGAATTTTATTCACGCAAAACGAACATTTGATGTTCGAAAGAACATTTACACAAGCTCCTGACGTGAGCAGTCATCAGACTTCTTTGTCTTTCCATATGACACAAACAGCCTGTTTTCACGGTTATTTCAAGAAAATCATCGTGTTATTCTATGGTTTTCCCTAGTAGCCCAGCATCATCTAAGTGATACGATGACTGACACAAAAACAGGTAAATGTTCGAATTCGCGCATACCTGCCTTTCCCACCGGACAGACGGCAGGCACATTGGGTAGGAGACAACGTTGAAAACAATCATTGGTTTGCGCTGGTGGATCATCGCGCTCGTGTGTGCTGGGACGATCGTCAACTATTTGTCGCGCAACGCACTCGGCGTGATGGCGCCCGAGTTGACGAAGCTCATGCATATGAGCACGCAACAGTATTCATATGTGGTCGGCGCGTTTCAGGTCGGCTATACGCTGATGCAGCCCGTATGCGGACTGATCATCGATCTGATCGGTTTGCGGCTCGGCTTTGCCCTGTTCGCCTGCCTATGGTCGATGACAGGCGTGCTACACGGTTTCGCGAGCGGTTGGCTGTCGCTGGCGGCATTGCGCGGGCTCATGGGTTTGAGCGAGGCCGTCGCTATTCCGGCAGGCATGAAGGTTGTCGCCGAATGGTTCCCCAATCGCGAGAAGTCCGTGGCGGTGGGCTACTTCAATGCGGGCACGTCGCTCGGTTCGTTGCTCGCTCCGCCGCTCGTCGTCTTCCTGTCGTTGAGGTACGGCTGGCAGAGCGCGTTCGCCGTAACGGGAGCGCTCGGCTTCGTCTGGGCCGCAGCCTGGTATCTGCTGTACCGCTCGCCGACAGAACACGCGCGCATCAGCACAGTGGAACGCGAGACGATCATCGGTGGCCAAACCCCGCCCACACCGCAACGGCGCAGCATCCGCGAAGTACTCCGCACGCGGCGGTTCTGGGCTATCGCACAGGCGCGCTTCTTCGCGGAACCGGCGTGGCAAACGTTCAGCTTCTGGATTCCTCTCTACCTCGCGACCCAACGCCATATGGATCTGAAGCAGATCGCGCTGTTCGCGTGGCTGCCGTTTCTCGCCGCCGACCTCGGCGGACTGTTCGGCGGCTATCTGTCGCCGTTCCTGATGAAGCACTTGCGCGTGCCGCTGATCTGGTCGCGTATTGCGGGCGTCGTGCTCGGCGCCTTCATGATGATCGGGCCGGCATGCATCGGACTGGTCGCCTCACCGTATCAGGCGATCGCGCTCTTCTGCGTGGGCGGCTTCGCGCATCAGATGATCTCGGCGCTCGTGAATACGCTCGCAGCCGACGTGTTCGACCCCAGTGAAGTCGGCACCGTGGCCGGCTTTGCAGGAATGTCCGCGTGGATCGGCGGCCTCGGTTTTTCGCTGCTCGTCGGCGCGCTGGCCGATTCGATCGGCTACACGCCGCTATTCGGCGCCCTCGGCGCTTTCGACCTGATCGGCGCCACGTTGCTGGTGATTCTGATGCGCGGCGTGTCACGCGACGCGCTGCCGCGTCAAGTCGATAAGCGCACCAGCACTGCAGCTTGACCTCACTTCAAGACATATCATGAGTTCATTGAAGAATCTGAAAGATCGACCGCGCTTTTCGTTATCCGCGCGCAACGGCAACCACATCGTTCTGAGCGCGCAAGCCAACTGCAGGATCGAACTGTTCGTTCTCGCCGACGACATCATTCGCGTGCTCGTCCTGCCGGATGGCGAGCCGCACGGACCGCGGAGCTGGGCCATCGCACCGGGCGCGGACGACGTTCCGCTCGAAGGCCGCGAGCGCCGCGACATGAGCGGTTTCACCCCACCTTCGTTCGACCTGTCGAACGACGCCGGGCACGTCATCGTCGAGACGGCGCGCATCCGCTTGAGCGTCGCGCTCGATGGCGGGTTCTGCTCATGGGACATCCTGCACGGCTCGACATGGCATCGCGTAATGAGCGATCGAAACACGCAGGCGTATAACTTCGGCTGGTGGGATGCGCGCGCGTATCACTACATCGAGCGCCGTCCCGGCGAAATGTATGTCGGCCTCGGCGAGCGTGCTGGTTCGCTGGATCGCGCGGATCAGCGCTACGAAATGCGCAACATCGATGCAATGGGCTATAGCGCGCGCACGACAGATCCGCTCTACAAGCACATTCCGTTCTACGTGACATGGCAACCGCACACGTTGACGGGCTTTGGTCTGTTCTACGACACGCTCGCCGACTGCCGCTTTGACATGGGCCGCGAGCTCGATAACTATCACGGGCACTACCGGCACTTTGTCGCCGAGCATGGCGATCTCGACTATTACTTCATCGCGTCGGCGGGCACGCCCTTGCATGCGGTGCGCCGTTTTACGTGGCTGACCGGGCGTCCGGCCTGGATGCCGAAGTGGGGGCTGGGCTACTCCGGCTCGACCATGAGCTACACCGACGCACCCGATGCGCAGCAACGGATGGGCGAATTCATCGAGCGATGCGACGAGCACGACGTGCTGTGCGATTCGTTCCATCTGTCGTCGGGCTACACGTCGATCGGCGCGAAGCGCTATGTGTTCAACTGGAACCACGAGAAGTTTCCGGATATCGACGGCTTCGTGCAGAGCTATCTCGAGCATGGCGTGCGTCTGTGCGCGAACATCAAGCCTTGCCTGCTGCAGGATCATCCGGCGTTCGACGAAGTGGCGCGAGCCCGCCTGCTGATCGAGTCGCGTGACGGCAATCCGGCGTGGGTGCAGTTCTGGGACGAAGTCGGTGCGTATCTGGACTTCACGAATCCCCACACCATCGAATGGTGGAAAGCGCGCGTAAAAGAAAGCCTGTTGAAACACGGTGTCGCGGCAACCTGGAACGACAACAACGAATTCGAGATCTGGTCGCCCGACGCCATGGCCCAAGGCTTCGGCCAACCGTATCCGGCGCATCAGGCAAAGGTGCTGCAAACGCAACTGATGATGCGCGCGTCGCGCGACGCGCAGCGCGAACACGCGCCCGGGCGGCGGCCGTTCCTTGTGTCCCGTTCGGGCGGCGTAGGCATGCACCGCTATGTACAAACGTGGTCCGGCGACAACTATACGTCGTGGGAAACGCTGCGTTTTAACCTGAAGATGGGCCTCGGGCTTGCGATGTCCGGTGTGTCGAACAGCGGGCACGATATCGGCGGATTCTCCGGACCCGCGCCGGGTCCGGAACTGTTCGCGCGCTGGGTCGCCTTCGGCATCTTCCTGCCGCGCTTCAGCATTCACTCATGGAACGACGACGGCACCGTCAACGAACCCTGGATGCATCCCGAAGTCACGCAGCAGGTGGCCAGTCTGATCAAGCTGCGCTACCGGCTCATTCCCTACCTGTACGAATTGCTCTGGCAATCGCACTGCGCGTACGAGCCGGTGTCGCGTCCGATGTTCGCGGAGTTTCCGCACGACCCGCGCTGTCTCGTCGACGGCGACGACATGATGCTCGGTTCGTCGATGCTGGTCGCACCGGTCGTCGAGGCGGGCCGGTCGGCGCGCGAGGTTTATCTGCCGACAGGCGCGCGTTGGGTGTCGTACTGGAGCGGTGAAGCGTTTGACGGTGGTCAGACGGTGAGCCTGCCCGCCCCCTTCGACCAGCCAGTGATATTGCTGCGGGAAGGCAGCGCGATTGCGTTGAACATCGCTGAACAACACTTCGGCCGTCCAGCCGATGAGCGCGCGTTCATCGCCGTGCCATTCGCGAGTACCGGTACCGCTAGCGGCGGCTGCGTCGAAGACGATGGCGAAAGCGAAGCCTGGCGCACAGGCGCGCAAGGCCGCTGGAATGTAACGATCACGAGCGATGCGAGCACCTTGCGCATTTCGGTCGAACGCGAAGGCTGGATGCAGCAGACGCAGCCGGCAATCCGGATCCTCGTGCCGGCAGACGAAGTGCGCTCAGCCGTCTGCGTTGGCCGTGCGCTGCTGGCCGACCACACTGCCGACGGCTGGCGATGCCTGACGATTTCCATGGCCCACTGAGAAACCATGCATAACTGACCTGAAGGGCAAAGGTCACATTTCTAATCCGGAGACCCGCAGACTATGACCCCATTGAAGCGCTCGCGTACGCGCACACTCGTCCTCTCATGCCTGCCGTTTGCGGGCGCGGTGCTATCAACAGGCGCGTCGGCGCAAAGCAGCGTCACGCTATACGGCGTTGTCGATAACGCCTTCGCCTATGTCAGCAACCAGAAGGGACACTCCAACTTCTACATGAGCCAGGGCAACCTGCAGGCAAGCAAGTTCGGGCTGCTCGGCGCGGAAGACATCGGCGGCGGCACGAAGGCGATTTTCCGGCTTGAAAGCGGCTTCAACTCGCTGACCGGCGCGCAAAGTAGCGCAGGCTTCATTTTCAATCGACAGGCGTATGTCGGGCTGAGCAATGACAAATACGGGACGGTGACACTCGGCCGCCAGTACACGCCCTACTTCCAGGTGGTCGGCGCACTCGGACCAACGGGCGTGCTAACGGGCGCGACAGGCGCGCACCCCGGAGACATCGACGCACTCGACACGACGCTGCGCCTCAACAATTCGGTGACCTACCTGTCGCCGAACATCGCGGGCCTGCAATTCAGTGCGCAGTACGGTCTGGGCGGCGTGCCCGGCAGCGTGGCCAACGGCAGCCAGTTCAGCGCGGCGCTACGCTACGACTACCAGCCGTTTGCGATCGCGGTGGGCTACGTGAAACTGAAAGACATCGCGACGAGCCAGGCGCTCGGCACCTACGCGGTCAACTCGCCGGTGAACAGCGGCTATGCGACGGCACGCAGCGCGCAACTGTTCGCCGCGGCGGCCCGCTACACCCACCAGGACCTGATGGTCGGCGTGAACTATTCGAACGTGCAGTACACGCCGGGCTCCGGTTCGCTGTTCGCCAACGAAGGTGTGTTCAATACGTACGGCGTGATTTCCACGTACCGGATCACGCCAGCCGTGACTGTCGGCGCCGGCTACAGCTACACGCAGGCAAGCAAAGCGAATGGCATCAGCGATGCTGCGCGCTATCAGCAGATTTCGCTCGAGCAGACGTACAGCCTCTCCACCCGCACCACGTTGTATGCACTGGAGGCGTATCAGCATGCGCGGGGCAAGACGTTGGTTGCGGCTGGCAGCACTGGGACGAGTATTACTGACGCAGTGGCTGTCGTCGGCGACTCGCAGAATACGACGCCGTCGTCAGGGCCGTCGCAATTCGTCGGCATGGTGGGGCTGCGTCACGCGTTCTGATGCCGATAGCGAGTTGAATGACCACTCCAGAATGGCCGGAAATGTGGACGCGCGCTGCGGCTAAAGTCAGATGCATCCACGGCGATCACGCAGGAGACCTGCCGAATCAATCAACCCGGTCAGGCCGCTTTTCCGTCGCATAAATTGCGAGCCGAAAAAACAAAACCCCGCAGAGCCTGGACTCTGCGGGGTTTACCGCCATTGCTGGCGGAGACGGAGTCTGCCAATTCGCTTCTTTCAGGCCAACTCAAGTTGGCTCAAGAAATCGCTATACCTCCCGCCGAACATGACTTTCAGGCGATCACATCGAAACCCAGTTGTCTCAATTTGCACCAGCTTGTATCATCCAATCGCAAACTTTATGGTGGGTAGGTTGGCGGGTACAGAATTTTTGCGGTTTTGCGCGAGCGCTTCAACGAAACTGCGGCTTTTCTTCCGCCAAACTTATCCGAGCCCCGCCTGGCGGGCCTCACGGCGCACAGTTCGACGGAGGATGATAAATGCCCAAAATTGCGAAGGAGTTGGGCGCGCTCGCCGTGTCGCGATTGTCCGCACCGGGGCGCTACGCAGTTGGAAAAGTCGCGGGCCTAGCCTTGCAGATTACCCCGACCGCTGCGCGCTCATGGGCCCTCTACAGACTCGCTTTTGACGTTTAGGGTCCAGCACAAGACGGTTAGTTGCATTTTGAAATTGGAAAAGGCGTAGAACGGCGAGCCATTACGAGAGGCCCTCACTGGCTGATGTCGGTTTGCATGACTCAATGAAAGTGGCGAGGGAGGACGGAAAGATACCTTCGCGGCGTGGCAGAAGTCTGGCTGGTTCGATCAGCTGGCACACTTTCTCACGGGCATGCGCCTCAATACCATAGCTGCTCTTGCAAGATCGTCTGATGAGGCGCTCTATCATTCCGCCACGGACCCGCAGTTCCCACTGACGGGACCAGATGATCTCTTGCCTTTCGACGACCTCGCGTGATCAACCGGGCATAGTCGGCATCAACTGAGGCCTGATCTCGAACGAGGTGACGTCGGCGTCACATTGGCCATCCGTACGTGCCCACCATAACTTTGCTGCTCCGAAGGATTTGAACCTGCTCCACTTATCCAGGAATCGGTCCTCGCCGGTCAATCGGCAAAGTGAAAACAAATATCGTCCCGCCGGGATGCCCAGGTGCAGCCGTCAACGTGCCGCCGTGGGCCTCCATGATGGATTTACAGATCGCCAGCCCCATTCCCATTCCGCTGTCCTTGGTCGTAAAGAACGCATCGAAAATACGAGGCGCAATCTCGGCGCTGATGCCGCAGCCATTGTCCTGTACGGAAACCACCATCGAGCCGCCCTGGTCGTCGATGCCGGACGTGATGCTCAGCAAGCGCCGCCGCGCATCGAGATGGCTCATCGCGTCCGCGGCGTTCATGATCAGGTTGAGTACAACCTGCTGCAATTGCACGCGGTCGGCCTGCACGGCGCGACCGGCTGCCAGATCGAGACGGATGACCAAGCCCTTCTGCTCGATTTCGGCAGCCGCAAGCGCCAACACTTCGCGAACCACGCCGTCGACAGATATCCGCACAAAGCTCGGCTTCGCCTCCTTGGCAAGCGACTGCAATGCACGGATGATGCTACCGGCTCGCTTCCCATCCTTGACGATATCGCGCAATCCCGCCAGCGCCTCCGGAATATCGGGTTCTGGGCGGTTCAGCCAACGTACCCCCGCGCTCGCGTTCGAGATGATCGAGGCGAGCGGCTGATTGATTTCATGCGCGATCGAAGCGGCAAGCTCGCCCATCGTGGTCGCCCGCGACGCTCTCGCCAACTCGATCTTTGCGTTCTGCAACGCCAGCTCTGTGGTGTGCCGCTCGGTAAAATCCGTGACAATCCCGACAAAGTTGCTGACGCCCGACGGTTCGCCGCGCACTTCGAGATGCTTGATCGTTCCATCAGGCTCGAGCACCCGGAATTTCATCTGGAACGTAGTGCGGTTGCGCGCGGCACGCTCGACCGTTTCCCGGTATCGCCCGACGTCCTCGGGATGGATCCGCGCTTGGATCATCCCCGTGCTTGGGTTTTTCACGGACGCCGGGATGCCGAACACGTTGTAAAGCTCGTCGGACCAGTAACGCTCGCCGGTCAGACTGTTCCAGATGTAGCTGCCCGAGCGGCCGATTTTCTGCCCCAGCGCGAGCGCTTCTTCACTCATCCGTAGCGCCGTTTCGGTTTGCTTTCTTCGCTTGTTTTCCTCTACGAGTTCCGCATAAAGACGCGCTGTCTCGAGCGAAATCGCCGCTTGCGAAGCCAGCAATTCGAGAACCGAAGTGCGGCTCGCCGTGAAAACACCCGCGGTCAAACTGTTTTCCAGATACAACGCACCGATGGCGTTGCCCTGTTTGACCAGCGGCAAACACAATACCGAACGAACCGCCCGGTCCGAAAGAGACGAATCGAACGAGAATCGCGCATCGCGTTGCGCGTCCTCCACGACGACGGCTTTACGCGTGCGCAGCGCCGTATAGAGCACCGAGAGCGGAATATCGGCGCCCACGGCCTGTGCGCCGGAAAGGGTGACCTGAACGCCTGACTGCTCCTCCTGTCCGCGAGCCTCAATCACCGGAACCTCGTCCTTCAGCAGAATCAGCATGCCGCGCTGGGCGCCCGCGTGCAAGATCGCCAATGTGACGAGGGTCCTGATGAGGCTGTCGAGCACGATCTCTTCGGACAGCGCCTGCGACGATTTCAGCGCGGACACGAGGTCGAACTGCTCCTGCGCATCGGCAATCTCAATCGAGGGCTGCGATACCGCGGGCCGTTCGAGCGAATGGCGCCCAAGCCGTTCGGCGCTTTCGAGCTGCTCGACCTTCGCGAACGCTCCCCAACGGGTATAGGAATCGATCGCGCAACGGCGATGGTGGCGCGCTGCCGTCAACAGAGCGTTCGACTGACAGCACAGCGAAGCCAGTTCGTGAGCGAGCGCATTGCTGTGGGTGAAGCCGTTTTCCGACGCCGCGGCAGCAGCTTGCTCGTACAACGACAAGGCCGCGAGGGGTGAGCCGTTGAGCCGGGCAACCTCGGCCTCGACCAACAAAAGCTTGTCCTTGAAGGTCGCTGGATTGATTTGCGCCCAGTTCCTCAGTTTCGCCAGATGCGGCTGGATCCTCAACACCGCGTCAGCCGCTTCCTGCTCGTTCGTGCACAACTTCGCGAGGGTCAGCGGCGTATAGAAGTGATAGTCCAACAAGTGAATGTGCGCAGGCGTAGCCCACTTCGACTCGCCGGATTCGGCCAGGCAATAGATGGCGTTCTGATAGTCACCATGAAAATAGCAGGCGACGCCCTTCAGCAGCCAGATCCAGAAGCGCAGCGTCGTCATCTGCGTATCGAGCAAATCGGCGTCGAACGTCATTCTTCCGTCGACGACGACACCGAAGCTGCCCGGCAGAGCGGTCCCGCCGGTCAGGCTTTGGACGAAGCGCTTCTGCGTTTCGAGGATGTCCTCGACGTCCTTGAAACGCACGCGTCTGGCGAATGACAGGCCCACGTCGATTTCCTGATCGACCTGGTCCAACGGCACCCCTTGGATCAGCAGGTCCGACACGATGTGATTGCACGAATAGCAACTCATGGTCAGATCGTCGCTCGGACGCGCCGACTCGAACGCATCGCGCGCGCACTGGAGCACGTACGAAAGCGGTTGCGTCCAAACGCTGACCTGATCGAGCGCGACCAGTGTGCTCGTGATCACCGAATGGTAGCCGCGCCGTTCGGACAGCATGCGTCCGAGCCGCGAATATTCAAATCCGTCTTCATAGCGGCCAAAAACTTCGGCGACGTACACGCCGAACCAGGCCAGACAGTGCGCCGATGCCGCCGTTATCCCGTGGTCGATCGTCAACTGCACCATCCGGCACAGATGCAAAAAGCCAAGCCGTTCGTTCACGAACGACGCGGGTGCAAACATGCTCGCCAGCAGCCCCATTTCCGACTCGATCGTGTCGTCGCGCAACGTCGGCAAATCAGCCAATGAGGCAATGCTTCGAGTCCGCAGCGATTCGCTGAGCCGGCTGTATGCGACCTCGACATCCAAAGCCTCCGGATAGCGAGGCAAGTGCGTATTGAACAGCTTGAGACCTTCGAGCGCGGTCTCGACTGCAGCCTCATAGTCGGACAGGTGCTGCTGCATGTCGGCTTTCAGCTTATACACCGCCGCACGCGCGATCACCGACAGATCCTGATGCAGCAGCAGCTTTTCGATTTGCATGCCAGCCGCGTCGAAGTCCGCATTCAGAATATGGCACTGCACCCGCACAATCCCGATCTCATAGCCAAGCGAGCGGGGATAATCTTCGCTGCTCATATCGAGCAGGCTTTGTGCGACATCGAGGTAGTTCAGCGCGGACTGGATCGCAATCGCTTCTTTGGCGTCGCGGGCCGCTTGCAGACAGATCTTGCCGAACGCCGCCGTCTCGGCCGCGTCCAGCCCCTGGAGTGCTCCCGCCGCCTGCGCGCTCTCGATGTGATGCGCGATTTCGAAAGCCGACTTCCGCATCTCGCGCACGTTGAACTCGTCGAACAGGATACGGGCGATCCGCGCGTGTTCGACAGCACGATCCTTCACGGCCGTCAGCGCATACGCGGCCTCCTGGACACGATCGTGCGCGAACGCGAACCCGGTGCGATCCGGGATGATCAGCCCCGCCTCCACGGCGGGACGCAGACGTCGCTCCAACTCGACATCGCCGCCCCGATCGATCCGCACGAGGGTCGTCTTATCGACGCGTCGCCCCATGAATGCAAGCAGTCTAAGGACCGCCTGAGCGTCTTCGGGCAGTCTCGATACGCGCCCGACCATCAGATCGACGACGTTGTCGGAATACTGATGCTCGCCGATTCGATCGAGGTCCCACGTCCACCGGCCCGCAATGCCGTCGTAACGGATCAGTTGATTGTCGGCCAACGTAAGCAGCAGTTGCTTGACGAAAAAAGGGTTTCCGCTGGTCTTTTCGTGAACGACCTCCGCCAGCGCGGATACGTGCCCGGGTGCGCAATGCAGCGCGTCAGCCAGCAACGCACTGACATTGGCGGGATCGAGTGGCCCCACCGCGAGGCTCGTGACCCGCGCGTTGCTGCGCGGCAGCGACTGAAGAAATGCTTTGAGCTTTGGCGACCGTTCGATTTCGTTGTCGCGATACGCGCAGATCAGCAGGACGTGCCTGATCTCGGCGGTAGCCACGAAACCGGCAATGAAGTTCAACGTTGCGTCGTCGAACCAATGAACATCGTCGAAGAAGAGAACCAAGGGATGCTGTTCCGTGGCGAAGACGGATAGCAGCCGCGTGATGAGGGCCTGGAAGCGAAGCTGCGCTTCTACCGGCGGCAAATCCGGCACGTCCGGTTGCGTCCCGAGAACCAGTTCCAGCTCCGGAATGAAACTGACGAGGAGTTTTCCCTGCGACCCGAGCGCATCGCGCAGAACGCATCGCCACGCTTCCAGATCGGCCTCCGGTTCCGCCAGAATGCGCTCGAACAGCGAGCGTACAGCCTGCATCAACGGTGCGTAGGGGGCGTTCTGACCGTACTGCTCGAGCTTCCCTGATGCGAATAATGTAGGCGTTTGAGCGGTGGCGCGATACACGCTTCGCACGAGCTCGGATTTCCCAGCGCCCGAATATCCGGACACGAGGATCAATTCGGACATGCCCTGCCGCGCGTTGCGCCGGAAAGCGTCGAGCAGCGCGTTATATTCACTCGCTCGTCCAAAGAGACGATGCGTGACCGCGAGGTTCCTGACGTTGTCCTCCGCGGCCGGCTCGAATGGAACGATATGCTGCATTTCATTCCAGTCCGCCAGACAGCGCCGCAGATCCGCCTCGAGACTCGACGCGCTTTGATACCGCTCCGCAGAGTTCTTGGAAAGAAGCTTCAGAATGATCGAGCCGAGCACCGGCGGAAGCGCTTTGCGAACGTGCCTCGGGTCCACAGGCTGTCGGGCAACGTGGCTATAAACCCATTCAGCCGCGTCCGCCGCCTCGAAAGGCAGCGCTCCGGTGAGCAGCTCGTATAACGTGACGCCGAGCGAATAGAGATCGCTGCGCTCGTCGGCCTGGCGCTCCACGCGCCGCGCTTGCTCCGGCGACATGTAGGCCAGCGTGCCGTATAACGTGTCCGGGGTTTCCACTGCCGCCTCGCCGAACGCGTCGCGCAAACCCAGCAGCCGGATCGTGCCGTCACCGCCTTCCAACAGATTCGACGGCTTGATGTCGCGGTGCAGGACACCGTGCGCGTGCGCGAGCCGCAAAGCGCGGGCGGCGCCTACGGCAATCCTCAGGAAGCGGCCAACCGCAATCGTTCCGTCCGCCGACAGGTGAACCAGCGCGCCGCCGCGATCTTCGTATACGAGAACAGGTCCTCGCGACAGACGCACAAGCGCAATCGGCCGCACGGCCCATGTCGAATCGAGCTTGTGAGCCGCCGCGAATTCCTGCTGCAAGCGCCGAACCACCGCTTCCGACGGCAGATCCGTGGGCGCCGCGATGAGCCACGACTGCGATCCGTCGCGCGATTTCGCGCGATAACGAACGATGTTGCCGTCGACCAGCAGCGCCTCGAGCGAAAGCTGGTCGAACCATATCTGATCAAAATGCACAGTCGCGCCGGAGTCGCCGGACGATCCGACCGTCCGCTCGATATAGGCGCCTGTGCTCAATTCGCCGCCCCTTTGCGTCCAATGGCGAGCTCGATCGAATCGAGCAGGACTTCTTCAGCAAAGGGCTTGCGCAAAAAACCGACGGCGCCGTGCAGCATCGCGCGGCGAACCGTTTCGTCGTCTCCGTGCGCCGACATGAAAACGATGGGAATACTCCGGTGCGCCGCGTTCAGTTGGCGTTGCACTTCGAGACCTTGCATGCCTTGCATTTTCAGATCGAGCAACACACACAACGCATCGTCTACGACTGGAGAGGCGAGAAACTCCTCTCCAGATGAAAATGACACAGTCGTATAACCCACTGACTTCAGGAGGTTTCCGAGACCGCTTCGTACCGAGGCGTCGTCGTCAACGATGCAAACAAAGCTCATAGCTGCCAATACTCCAATTGCGCCGAGATGATGTTGGAAAGAAATATCGGGCGCGATATATATGCAGTGTCAGGAGGCGCACCGGGTCCGGCGTATCACATCCCACATCTTCGCGAGTTCGATGACCGTCTTCGCCTGCATCTTGCTCATCACGCGTCGCTTGTGCACCTTCACAGTCACTTCCTGCGTGCCCAGTTCGTGCGCGATCTGCTTGATCATCCTGCCTTGCACGGCAAGTTCGAACACGTCCATTTCGCGCGGCGTCAGCGTCGCGGCACGGTTGTGCACATCCGCGTTGAACGCACGTTCCGCGAGGTTGGCCTTATCCTGGATGAGCGCCTGCCTGACTGCGGCGAGCAATTCTTCTTCGTCGACCGGCTTGGTGAGAAATTCATGCGCACCCGCCTTGATCGCACGCACCGACATGGGAATGGATCCGTATCCGGTCAGAAAAATGATCGGAACCAGCACACCCTTCTGGGTGAGCTGGCTTTGCACGTCAAAACCAGTCGTGGATTGCAAATTCATGTCCAGCAAAATGCACATCGGCATATTGGGCAGTTCTTTCCAAAGAACCTCCGCCGGCGACGCGAAACCTTGTGCCGCAAAACCGGCCGAGCGCAGCAAGCGCGCCAGCGAGTCGCGCACCGTCTCTTCGTCGTCAATCACATATACCGTCGACTCGAGCTCCGAAGGACCCAGCATTTCAGATTCCAGAGAGAGATTGCAAATGCCGTCATGGTACATGAGGTCGCCTCCTCGAAAGACTGCCCCCGCCACCCCATTCGCGCATCTCACCTCGACGCAACGGATGCCAGGACAGGTTCGTTCCCAAGCGTACCGGCACCGAAACCGTGCACATGACTTTGTTCGCACAATGGCCCGAGGAAATTCGCCTTTCGGGCCAGAACATCGTCCGCTTCGTTCGACTCGCACAGCTTTCGCAACGCATATTCGCGCGTCGTTTCCAGCAAAAAGTACTCTCTGATCTTGCTGTCGAAGGTCGTCATGATGAGGCACTTCGAGGCAAGACCCACAATGGCTTCCGTCACTTCGCTGCTCGACAGCTGTCCACAAGTGGCAAAGGCACAGGCAGCATCCAATGAAAACCGTGCCGGGAAAACGGCGAGCCGATGCAACACGACTCTCTCCGGCGCGCTGAGAAGCCGGTAGCTCCAGTCGAGCGCGGCTTCCAGCGTTTGCTGCCGCGGCGGTGCGGTACGGCGGCCGCCCGTCAGGGAGCGGAACCGGTCGTCCAGTTCGGACACGAGCTTGCGAATGCCGAAGACGCTCGCGCGTGCTGCCGCCAGCTCCAGTGCAAGCGGCACGCCGTCGAGCCGGCGACAGACGGTCGCGATCATGTCAATGCAGCCGGGATCGCTCGTAAAGTCGGCATTGAGCGCATTCACTTGAGCCAGAAACATCCTGACCGAGCCACAGGCGCGGATGCTCTGCGGGCTCGCTCCCACATCCGGCGTACCGAGCGGCGCGACCCAGTAGGACTTTTCGTCGCGCGTTCGCAGCAGTTCGCGGCTGGTCGCCAGAATGCGGACATCCGCGCTGGCCTGCACGAGCAGTTCACAAACGGTTGCCGCCGACTCGATCACGTGCTCGCAGTTGTCCAGCAGGATCAGCAGCTTGCGGCCCACGATCGCAGCGACGAGCGCCTCGGGCGAGATGCCCTCGCCGGAACGTCCCACGCCGAGCGCTTCGGCAACCGTGCTCACGACACTCTGCGCGTTATCCACCGAGGCCAGCGCGATGAAGCACACTTCCATCCCCGAAGCGGCTGCGATCGACCGCGCCACCGCGATGCCGAGTTGCGTCTTGCCGATGCCGCCCGGGCCGAGCAAGGTGACGATCGCCGTCTCCCGCAGGGCGCGGGCGATGTCGGCAATCGCACCATCGCGGCCGATCAATGGCGCGTGGCGAATCGGCAGGCCGTTCAGCCGCGCGGTTTTAGTGCGCGCGGTCTGGTCGGGTTCGGGGTGCCCGACCGGACCACTTGCTTCGGCCGGAATCGCCAGCCGGTAGCCGCGGCCCGAGATCGTGTGAATCACCTGCTTGTCAGCGCCAAAGATTTTTCTGAGCGCCGACAACTGAACATGAATATTGTTTTCCTCGACCACGCAATGCGGCCACACTTCTCGCAGGATCTCGTCTTTGGTGACGACCTTTCCCTTGGCCCGGATCAGAAGCTCGAGGATATCGAATGCGCGCGAGCCGAGCTGAAGCAGTTGATCATCCAGGTACACCTCGCGCATTTCAAGTGACACCGTGACTCGACCAATCTTAATCATGCTGCACTCACGCCTGGTTCGTTAGCGGGACAGGGCACGTTTGAAGACGCCGCTCGTTGAACCACACCCCAATGCGAGGCGAGCGTCGTAAGAAGCATGTTAGTCGGGCAGGTCATCCGATACTATTATCGATATGGATATGGTGCCCCCTTTCACATGCCAGCCGCGTGCGCCGGTTCGCGAGCGCGGCTTGCACCGAACCGTCGGCGACCGGACGGACTGGATGAGCTCGCAAGCGGTGTATTGCGCTGAAGCGCGGTTGTGCGCCATCCTACGCAGGTGTTCCGTCGGCCAGAGGCGTGCCCGAAGCGCTCCCGAGGTCGCATCCCCGCATCCGATCCGCCTATTCGCCATGAACCTATCCTTTGAAGTCCTGCAGGCCCTCGATGCCATCGATCGAACCGGCACCTTTGCCAGCGCGGCGGAAACGCTGCACAAGGTCCCGTCGTCGTTGACGTATCTCGTTCAGAAACTGGAGCTCGATCTCGGCGTTAAGCTGTTCGACCGCACCGGCCGCCGAGCGACGCTCACGCATGCGGGGCGTGTGGTCGTCGAGGAAGGACGCCGCTTGCTGGAGGCCGCGGAGGACCTCGAATGCAAAGCGAAGCGAATCCAGCACGGCTGGGAATCCGAACTACGCATCGCCATCGACGAGATCATCCCGTTCGATTTGCTGTGGGAGCATGTCGACACGTTTTATCAGTTGAAACTCGACACACGGCTGCATCTGGCGAAGGAAGTGCTGGGCGGTTCGTGGGATGCGCTGCTGACGCGCCGCGCCGACCTGATCGTCGGCGCCGCGGGCGATCCGCCGCCGATTCCCAACCTGGTGGCCAAACCGATCGGCTCGCTACGGCACGTCTTCGTGGTGGCACCGCATCACCCGCTCGCTTCGATGCCGGAGCCGCTCACGCCGGATATCGTCGCGCGCCATCGCGCCGTCGCGATCGGCGATACGTCCCGCAAGCTTGCGCCGCGCACCATCGCACTTGCGGCCAGTCAGGAGGTCCTGACGGTGCCGACGCTCGAAGCCAAGCTCGCCGCTCAGATCAGGGGCCTGGCAGCGGGCACGATTCCGGAATGTCTTGCAGTCGAGCCGCTCGCCCGCGGTGAGCTGGTGAAAAAGGACGTGATCGGCATGCGGGATATCACGCATTTCTATCTCGCATGGCGCGACGATGAGACCGGTAGAGCCCTGCGTTGGTGGGTCGATCAACTGGACCGGCCGGATTTGATCGACGAGGTTGTGCAACAGAGGATATTGCACGGGTGAACGTTGGCTAGGCGCGTTCGTCCATCTCGGCGACCGGCGGTTCGTCGTATGAATCGGGTGCCGCATCCGCGTCGGCGGAATCGTTGGCCGGCGCGCTTGCAGTGGCCGCGATGCGCAGCAACTGGCTGGCAGCCTTGAAGTCGTCCCAATCGAGGCCTTCCGTGAGCTGCGCGCATGCGGATTGCAACAGCTGCACCGCTTCCGCACTCCGGCCTTGCGCGTGCCAGAGCCGGCCGAGACTCGTCGCGGCGCGCAATTGCAGCGAGCGGCAGCCTTGCATCAGGGATTCTTCGAGCGCCGCGTTCAGGCACGCCTCCCCGTCCCTCGCATCGCCAGCGGATGGTGCATAGCCTGCATGCTCCATCAACAGCAGTTCGCCGTGTATGCGCCTGAGTTCGCCGGCATACCAATGGTCGCCGGCTTCGTCACACCGCGCCAGCACACGCACAATGGCGGCGATGCCCTCTTCCCGCTGTCCCGATCGGCCAAGCGCGATGCTGTATTGTCCGGCGAGCATGGCGCGCGGAGCACCGAACTCGAGCGAATCCAGATCGTTCAACGCCGCGCGGAAAGCATGCAAACGTTCCGGCACCGCCTCGTCCAGCGAGCGCAGATATTCATCGAAACAGCGACAGCACGCCTGCGACACACTCAGACCGGCGCGCGCGGACACTTCCTGCAACACCGCGATCGCCTGGGCCGCCTGTTCCCGCTTACCGGAGAGTAGCGTGAGCGGAACCAGCGCCTCGACCAGCACGTAACACGTGACGATGGTCTGCTCCTGATTGCACGCATCGACCACGCAATCCTCCGCGAGTTTCAGCGCCTGATCACGGAAACCTTGCAGCCACAGCACGCGCGCGAGCGTGGCGCGGCCGACGATCCGCTGATCGACGGACTGTCCCAGGGGCAACCAGTGCTGCAGGCTATCGCTGTGCTGCAGCAGTTTTTCGAGGGACAAACGTGCCTGCTTCTGATCGCCCGCGTAGTGCGACGCGATCCCCAGCAACCGGTATCCGAGGGTCGCGCCGCTCGCGTCGCCCGTCTCCGAGGCGAGCGATGCAAAGCGCCTCGCGAACGCCAACGCGTTACGCGCCGCGCCGGACGATTGACAGACGTTCCACATGCCCCACAACGCACGGGCTTCAAACGCGGGGGCGCCAAGCGCGATCGCCGACGCGAGAATTTCGGCCCAGATGCCGAGGGTTTCCCGGTTCGGTCCATTGACAAACATCCGTGCGGCCCCGAGTGCCGCCAGCAGTTGCATACGCACGCGCAAATGCCGGGTCGAATGCGAATCCCGATGGGTCGCGGCCACGGTATCGAGCGCTCGCTGTGCCCACGCACAACACTCGTCGACCAGCGATAATTCATAGAGAAGAAACACGACTTTCACGGCGAGCGTTTCGCCGAGCGCCTCGTCACCCTTCGGCGATAAAGCCCAGCCCAGTGCCGCGCGCAAGTCGTCGAGCAACTCGCGCATGCGGTGATGCCAACGATCTGCGAGCGCGCCGGCAGCGCCCGCACCACTCGACGAGTCGTGGTCGAGCAGACTGGAGAAATAGTGCGCGTGATTGAGCGTGACGAGACGCCGCTCGCCGTTATCCTCCAGCTTCTGCATCGCGTACGCACGCGTGGTTTCCAGCAGGCGGTAGCTGACTACGCCACGCTCCACGCGCGTCACCACCAGCGATTTTTCGACCAGCCCGGATACCGCCGCGATCACATCGAGCTCGCGCAATGCGCCGTCACCGGCAACAGCGATAGCCGCCTCCATCGTGAAGCTGTTGAAGAAGATGCCAAGCCTGCGCAACGTCGCCCGCTCAGCGTCGTCAAGGAGTGCGTGGCTCCAGTCGAGCGTCGCCTTCAAAGTCTGATGGCGCGGCAATGCAGTGCGATTGCCGCCGCTCAGCATGTTGAAGCGGTCGTCCAGATGGGCCGCCAGCGTCTCGATGCCGAGTATCGCCGCACGCGCCGCCGCCAGTTCGATTGCCAGCGGTATGCCGTCGAGCCGGCGGCATACCATACCGGTCAGATAGACGCTTCTTGCATCCGACGAAAAACGTGAATCGATCGCGCGCGCGCGTGACAGGAACAACTGCACGGCGCTGCATTGCAGTACGTGCTGGCACTGATCCTCTTGCACGGGCACCTGCAACGGGGCGACCCAATAGAGGCGCTCATCCACGACGCGTAGCGGCTCCCGGCTGGTCGCGAGAACGCGTATGGTCCCACTCACGCTCAATAGCGTTTCAGCAAGCTCAGCGGCAGGGCCAAGAACATGCTCGCAATTGTCGAATATGAACAACGCGCACCGCTCGCTGAGTTCCTTGCTGACACGCGCGAGCGTAAGCGGTCCGGATGCTGGATTCCCGCCGAAGCTGGCCGCGAACATCGCGAGGACGCTGCTCGCATCACTGGCCGAAGCGAGCGATATCAGATAGACACCGTCCGGGAAGCGCGCCTGCAAGCCGCGCGCGACCTCGATCGCGAGTCGGGTCTTGCCGATACCACCGGAGCCGATAAGCGTCACGTGGCGGACCGAAGCCAGCGCCAGCGCGACGTCTTCCATCGCTTTGTCCCGTCCGATCAGCGCCGATGAATTGGAAGGCAGGTTGTTGCGGACGATCCTGTCTTGCAGGCTGCCCTTGACGTTGTCGAGTTCATCGCCACGATCGGCCGTGTTCTCACTGGAAGGGGCCGTTGATTGACTCGACAGTACGAGCCGGTAGCCTCGTCCAGACACGGTCTGGATCAGTCCGCGACTTTCCCCCAGCACCTTGCGCAGTGCGGACATATGCACCTGAAGGTTGTTCTCTTCAACGATCGTGTCCGGCCAGACTTGTTTGAGTAATTCGTTTTTCGACACCAGCGCGCCTTTTGAAGCAATCAGCACTGCGAGCATGTCGAATGCACGGCTTCCAAGCCGCACAGGCTGGCCGTCGAGAAACAACTCCCGACGGGCGAGGTCCACCTGAAGCGGGCCAATGCAAATCATTTTCCTGAGTATCCAAGACGCAGCGGGTATAGGAAAAACTGAGGACTGACCGCTCAGTGTTGCGTTCCCGAAGTCTAGAACAACGGCGAATTGGCATGCGCGGAAAAAACTGAACGTATAGTTCAAAAAACTTGTACTAAGCATGCGCTCGAGTCGATCTCACACGTCCAGCAACGTTAAGAACGTTTCATGTTTTTCTAAAGACTTAATGCGCGCCGCGCAATAGACTTCGTCGTCTCGACAGAGGTTGCCTCGGCCGATTGCGACATTCAACGGCGCCCGACGGGGACGCCATCACGCGAGCAACGACAGATGATTCACGAGATTGCTTACGCGCTAGTGCCGTTCTTCTTTTCGATGGCGATGGGCTATCTGGCGGGCAAGCTCACTCGGGGCGCCATGCCGTTGTCGTCGCTCAATACCATGCTGGTCGTCTATGCGCTGCCGTCGGATCAAAAAAATCCGATTCTCGGCGGCGATGCGGCAAAACTCCTGAAGATCTAGCGCGAACCGCCCTTCATGCCATGGAGGGCATTCGCGCGATCACGGAAGCCAGAATCATCGCGTTGGCGTTAGCTGGAATCGCGCTGCGCACCCTCGGCTTATAGATGAAATCGTCGCGATGGATCACCGCCCCGCTCAGCGCACAGCGCCCTTTTTTCCGGGCGCGGCAACTGATCCACACCTGGTCGGCGTAGCGGCAGCGTGTTGCATCCTGCCAGAGAACCGCGACCGACGTGACAGACAAACGCTCGAGCACTTCGACCTGTACGTGCGGCGACGGCGCATACGCAGCGATGCCACGCGCCGACCGCGTGAGGTACGCTTCACCCGCGCCTTGATCGTGAAAGCCGGCCAGAAGCGCATCGATCACATGATCCCACACGGGAGCACGGCTGCCGTTCATCACCGCAGCCACTTGCTCGCGCGGAGCGCAACACGTTTCACGTCGGACTCGCGCGTCTTCCCAAACAACTTCAGCGCGTTGCTCCAGTTGGGTTTGGCTGTGCATCATGCTTCTCCCGATCAACCGGCCGCGGATCATGCACCGCGGCCGAAAATATCACCCATCATGCAGCCGTGGCCTTCGAGCGTCTGGCGGACAATCAACGCCCGGTCCAGCCCCGCAAGAAATCCACCAGCAGTTCATTGACCCGTTCCGGCTGCTCCTCTTGGGGCAAATGTCCGCAATGCGAGACCGGTTCGGCACGGAGATTGTTTGCCATGCCTTCCCAGACGGCCTTCATATCGAACATGCCGCCCACCGCATAGAAGTCTTCCCCCCACAGCGCCATAGTCGGGCACGCAATCTTCACATCCGCGTCGACCAGATCCTGCGCAACGTCCTCGGAATTCGCGCGATAGTCCGACATTGCGCCTCGCACCGCGCCCGGCCGCTTGTACGCTTTCACGTACGTATCGAAGTCCGCGCCTTCGATCGTGTGTGGGTTGTAGCACCAGTCGGCGAAGAAGTGATGCAGCCACGCGTCTTCCTTTCCCGCGATCAGCGTTTCCGGCAGGTCTGCGACCAGATGAAACAGAAAAAACCAGTACGCACGCGCTGTTTGCGGATTCATATTTTGCGCGACCACCCGCGTCGGCACGTTATCCATCACGACAAGCCGATCGACCCGTTCAGGATGATCCTTGGTCAGCCGTGTCGCCACGCGCGCGCCGCGGTCGTGCCCGACGAGCGCGACCTTGCCGATCCCCAGTTCGTCGAGCAGCCCGATGATATCCATCGCCATGTTCCGCTTGTCGTAGCCGGAACCGGGCTTGTCGGTTTCGCCATAGCCCCGCAGGTCCGGAGCGATGACTCGATAGTGCTGGGCCAGCACGGGAATCTGATAACGCCAGGCAAAGCTCGTCTCCGGGAAGCCGTGCAGGAGCACGACGACTGGGCCGCTTCCGGCATCGAGGAAATGCTGCCGGATGCCGTTTGCACGCAGCGTGTGGTGCGTGACCATCATCGCCTCAGTTGCCATTTCTCGTTCCATGGAAGTGGTGAAAGGTGAGGTTCACGCCGTGGCTATTGACTGGGCGCGGCTTCGTAATTGACCGGCACCCAGTCATAGGTGCTGCCGTTTGTCCTGATGTGTCCCAGTCCCGGAAAAGCGATATGCGCTGCGCCGACGAGATAATGTTTTCTCACCGCGAGCTCGAACGCGTAGCGGCGCGAGCGCTGCGCCGCGGCCGCGTCGGTGTCGTATTCAACCGATGCCTTCGGGTTCCGCAACTGGATCGACGCCACGTGAACTATGTCGCCCCACACGAGCAGATCTTTCGACTCGCTCTCTACGAGATACCCGGTATGACCCGGCGTATGACCGGGCAACGCGATCGCGCGAATGCCCGGATCGAGTTCGACATCTCCGCTGAACGGCTTGAACCGGCCGGCCGCGACGTAGGGCGCGACGGATGCGATTGCAGCGTCGAAGAATGTGCTGAGGAAGGCGGGCGCCTTTGACTTGTTGGCCGGGTTCAACCAGTAGTCGGCTTCAATCTGGCTTGTCCGTACGACAGCATTTGGGAACGTCATGGCGCCGTTCGAAATGACGCCACCGACATGGTCCTTGTGCAGATGCGTCAGCAACACCTCATCGACCTGCTCCGGTTGATAGCCCGCCGAGCGCAAGTTCGCGAGCAGCTTGCCGCAACAATCTCCATAGAGCACGCCTGCGCCGGTGTCGATAAGAATCAGCTTCGAACCGGTGTTGATCAGAAACGCGTTGATCGAGCCTTGAACGGGCGTTTGCAGAAAATCGCGCTGCAGGTCACGCGCGATTTCAGCCTTCGGCACATCTTCCACCACGGTATCGATCGGAAACGGGTGCGTGCCGTCGAGCAACGCTGTCACTTCAAAACCGCCCAGCATGATCCGATAAAAACCCGCCCCCTGCGTTTTGACCTGAGGGGCAGCGGCAAGCGCCGTGTCAGACCACACGCACGCAAAGATGCTCAAGATAACTACACACCACGCATTGACATGGACCGCCCATTTGCACTGAATCTGTTTCATCATTCGTTCCCTGGCACTTGCCGTTTGTATGCGAAAAAGCATAGCGCCCACGCTTTCGAAGCAGTTGCTAATTTTTATTAAACATCGTGAGCCGACGTTGTTGTCAGTTGCCTCAGATAGGAATGGATCTGGCTCACGACCGCCGCACCGTCGCCCACCGCCGAGGCAACCCGTTTCGCGGATTCCGAGCGCACGTCGCCGACGGCAAACATGCCGGGCACACTGGTTTCGAGCGGGTATCGCTCGTTTGCATCAGACAGACCATGCACGCTGCGTGCGAACCCAGTGATGACAAACCCCCTGTTGTCGAGCTCCACGCCACTCGAAGCGAGCCAATCCGTCTTCGGGTCCGCGCCGATGAAGAGAAACAGATGACGCGACGCCACCACTTCGTCCCAATCATCGTCTTCACGACGAATATGAACATGCGTGAGTCCCGCTTCGTCGCCGTCGAGGGATCGCAATGTGCAACGGGTGCAAAGCGTGACGTTGGGTAACGAGCCGATCCGGTCGATCAGATATTTCGACATGCTTGCGCACAGATCCTTGCCGCGAATCAGCACGCGGATACTGCGCGCGAAATTGGCGAGAAACACGACCGCCTGTCCGGCGGAGTTGCCCCCGCCGATCAGCACGATGTCCTGCCCTTTCACGAGCCTGGCTTCGATCGTCGACGCCCAGTAGTACGTGCCCCGTCCTTCAAAGCGCTCGAAACCCAGCACCGACGGTCGCCGATAAGCGGCGCCGCTGGCGACCACGACCGTCCGGGCGCTGATCCGTTGTCCATCAAGAAGCGTCAGCAGAAAGATGCCGTCCTGACGGCTCACGTCCTTGACCATACCGGGAATGGCCAGATGGGCACCGAACTTCAACGCCTGCTGAAATGCCCGGGCGGCGAGTGCCTGGCCCGAAATGCCAGTGGGAAAACCCAGATAGTTTTCGATCCGCGAGCTGGCACCGGCCTGACCGCCGGGGGCGCGCTGGTCGAAAACGGCGACCGACAAACCTTCCGTGGCCGCATAGACGGACGCAGCGAGCCCGGCCGGTCCGGCGCCGACGATAGCGACGTCATAAATATGCGATTGCTCGAATGTCGGCACGAGCCCGAGGCACGACGCGAGCTGCGCTTCGTCCGGCGCGCGCAGCACATATCCGTTCGGGCAGAAGACAAGCGGAAAATCGTCGGGGCCGGTTGTCATCCCGCCCAGCAGCGTGATCGCTTCAGGATCGCTACGCGCGTCGATCACCATTGCGGGGTACGCGTTGCGGCGCAGGAACCCCTGAAGCCTGACAAGCCGCGCGTCGTCGCCATTGCCGACAATGATCGGCCCCAGTCCTTGCTCGATCAATCCAAGCCGCCGCAGGATCAGCGCGCGCATGATGTGCTCGCCCAGCTGAGCATCGGCGACGATCAGTGCCCGCAACCGTTCCGGCTCGAGCACGAGCGTCTCTGCATCCGTCAACGCCACGCCGTCGATTAACGCGGGCTTGCCGGACAGTTGCGCCATCTCGGCCATGAAATGGCCGTCTTCATGCTCGGTGACGAGCGTCGATCTCCCGAAACTGTCACGCGAAAAGATCCGCACGCGCCCATGCAACAAAACGAACAGACCCAGCGCCACCTGACCTGTTTCGAAGATCAGTTCGCCGGCCTTGAACGACATCGGCTTCGCGAAGCGTTGCAGGCTTCGAATCTCAGCAGCCGACAGACGGGGGAACATCTGGTGCTGCCGATATTCCAGCGAAGAAAACGGAATCTCGAGTTCCGACGGAGTCAAGGCGTCGGCAGAAAAATCCGCGGTGCTCATATTTTCGACCTCATCTAACACGTCAAGCTGATGACGGCACGCGAATACCGTGTCTACCAGCTGAATTTCATTTCAGCGCCGACGTAGTCGGCATTGCGCGCGCCCAGGTCGCGCAGCGACTGCCCGACCTGGAAATGCACGGCTTCGAGTGCTGCGGCGAGGTTCGTGCTGACCGCCCAGTCGGCGCGAAGCTGAGTATAAAAACCTGTCCAGCTGCTACCGTGTCCCGCCGTGCCCGGCACGACAGCAGCGCCTTGCTGGTACACCGCATCCGCGGTGGTCTCGCGCCATTGGAGACCCACGCCGGCCAGCAGTGTCAGTTTGCTGTTCGGTTTGACGATCAGTGACGGCTTGATATGAATCAGGTTCGTGTAGCCGGTATAGCCGGCCAGTGCGAAGTAGTAGCCATTCGGAAATAACGCATTGAATGTGCCGATGCGGCCATCTCCTGGATGGCTGTCGCCCGAAGCTGCATCCACCTGGATGCCGACTCGCGGCGTCCATGGCACTGTCGCCAGCGTGTAGCCGGCGAGCGAGCCGACCGCCCACGCACCAATCGTATTGCTGCCGACATGTCCGGACTGATACATCGCTTCGACGTCCCAGTCGAGATGGTTGACGTTGCCGGAATAGCGCGCATCGAATACGTCGCGATGTTCGTCGCCGGTCGCGTCCAGAAAGTGCGCGTTGCTGCGGTTGTAGCGGGAGTAGTACGCGGACAGATCGCCTGGCCCGACATTTTTGCGCTCCACGCGTACGCCGCTGAAGGTCAAATCGCGATTGGAAACGTCATCGAAAGCGGTATTGTCGCGATACTGCACCGGCTGCGTCGCATAGGCGATCCAGCGCCACGGACCGGTTTCATAGTCGGCCCAGATCGCGTCGAACGCCTGACGCACGTTCGGGCCGTCACGAACCGAGATGAATCGTTGCAGGTCGAACGCCATTTCCTGCCGCCCCACCCGGAACTTGACGGTGCCAGGTCCAAGCGGCTCGGTGATGGCGACGAACGCCTGCCGCAGATCCAGCGGGTTCTTGTCGACGGGCGTGACCATGTCCTTGCCGTACGGGCGCGCGTCCTCGAATTGCGTGAAGATCTGCACATGAGGGCCGAGGCGGACATCCGCGTGGACTTCCAGCCGTTGCAACAGATACGTGTCGTCGTGCCCTGACCCGAGGCCGAACAGCGGCGCGTCGTTCACTTCCAGCCGCTCGCGCAACACCATGCCCAGCGAGATATACGCGTCGGGGTTGCCGAACAGCGGAATGTACTTGAGCGAATCGAAAGGCCGTTTCGGCACACAGGGATTGGCCAAGACCGACCAGTTTTCCTGCCAGCGGTTGAACATCACCGCGGGGCGCACGCACGAGGTACTCGCGGCAGAGGCGGCCGTCGCCGTTGTCCCGCCCGTGGTGGTATCGTCAGCGCCGCCTGTCGCGGTATCGGCCGCCGAGACCGGCAGCGCGGCCGCGAGGCCTGTGCTGATCAGCAAAGCACGGGCGGCACGCAGCGCTGCACACCGCCGCGAGCGCTTATGTGCATTCAGCATCTTCGGCGTATTCATCGCAGTTTCCTTACTGGCCATCGTGTACTTCGGCGATGTACCCGCCTGGGAATTCAACCATGGCCGTCTTTCCTGATCTGCTGCTGTACGGCGCATACAGCACTTTCGCGCCGGCTGCTTGCGCGCGCTCGAGCGTCTGGGCGACATCATCAACGCCGTAGCCGGTCGTTTCACGCCCGAACGGGAACGGCAGCTTGCCGTCCGTGACAAACACCACCATCCGGCCGAACCCCGAGTCGATGCGGATCTCCCGGATCGTCTCGCCCGGCCGGCCAATCACGCCCGCATCCGCGCGCGGATCGTCCGAGACCACCTTGCCATGCGAGAAGTGCAGCCACCGGCGCACGAAGTTGTTCGTTTCATAGCGCGACACGTACACACGGTTGTCCGGCACGCTATGCAACGGCGCATAGTTAGGTGCCTTCGTGTGCCAATACAATTGCATCGTCAGGCCACCCGGCCATTGAATAACTGCGTCCTTGCCGATCGGATCATCGAACGAATCGACGAGAACGTCCGCGCCCGAGGCTCGCGCCGCCTTCACCGCCTGATCGATATCGGTGACCAGATAGCCGGTTCGCTCATTGCCGAACGGGTACGGAATCGGCGTTTCGAAGCCAAACACCGAAAGCATGCCGACCGGCGTCTGCACGTACTGCGACGCGGTCCTGCTCGGCGTAGGCGTGACCGTGAAAACCGCGCGCGGGGACGCTTTGCCACCGAACGTGGCAAGGAAGCTGGTGACGAACGCATCGAGATCGGCCGAGGCGACATACACGTGCGTGGTGTCATACTGCGGGCCAACCGATACGTTGGGCCGTTTCGCGGAGAGCTCGGTTTTTCCGGTCGGCACTTCCGGCGGTCCCGCATCGGCGAAGGCGGACGAAACAGACGTCAATCCAATCAGTAGCGCGGCGGAGAGAATTGCGACTGGACGGAACCGATGAAGCGACTTGAACATTTGATTACCCATGAGTGTTAGCAATGTTTGAACGACCAGCCTCTGTTCGAGGCCATGTCTGGTGTCAGGCGGGTGCCTTCGAAGCGATGTATTCGCGGCAAGCTATCCGCTTTCCTCCGCCATCGCCCTTCTCTTCCAGGCAAGAAACAGCAAAACGGCTACCGGCAATGCAATCGCGAGAAACGAAAAATTGACGTATGCCAGTGCGCCGCCGATCGCGCCGACGGCAAAGCCGCACATCGCCGCCAACGTCGATTTGAGGCGTCCTCTAACCTGTTGCCCATGCCCGCCAGCGGCGCCTCTATGTATCAGTTCAATCACGTCGAGCACGATCTGCGTCACGTTTCCGGTCATCACTGTGTTCGGCAATCCCGTTACTTGCAGCAACCTGCCACGCGCGTTCTGTACGCCCATCGCCATGGTTCCCAGTACGCCGCACACCAACACCATTGATGCATTCGGCGCCTCGATTGGTGTCGCGATCAAGCCTGTTACAAGGAAGGAAACAAGCAACATTGCCTGCAGCAGATACAAAGCGCTCGCAGCATTCGCCGAATGATTCCGCTCCAGAAACTTGAAAATCACGCTGCTCAGCGCAATGCCGACTACAAAAGACGGAAACGCGAGCAGTTTTAGCAGCACACCCTGCCCCACGCCGGCAACTCCCGCGCCGATCAGTACAAAGTTGCCCGTCACATGCGCGGTGAAGAGTCCGAACAACGCAACGAACCCGACGGTGTCAACGTAGCCCGCTATCAGCGCAAGAATCGTGTCTTCGTGTTTATTCACGAACGATTCCCCGGAAAACAGAAGGCACGCGCCAGCGACATCAGCCGCCCTCTTTCGTCGCGCCCGGCGTCATCGGCTTTTGCGCCGCGGCACTCTTCATAGGCTCGGCGACCTCGACCGTCCGCGTCTGCGCGAAAAGCTGTGCCTTGACGACCGGTATGGCGTGCTCACCCAACACCATGCCGAGCAGCCCGGCCAGCGCGATCAGCGGCGGCGCCGGCGACTGCACCTTGAGTAGCCAATAGAGGAGCCCGACTGCGAAGCCGACGCCCAATGAAATGATGTAGCCCATTCTGATTGTCCTTTTGATAACTGCCACTTCGTCGCGCATGCCGTTAGCATCCGCTATTCGTACCCACCGCAAAGGCAGGCGCCAGTACTTCACGTCACCCCAGGTCAATTCGGCCAGTCCGATCCAAGCACCAGGCCGCAGAAATTCAACCTGCGATAGTTCGGGTCCCACCGATCCAGCACATCAGCGTTCACCGTGCCGAACGTCGTCTCCGGACGATGCGCCATGCCGCGCGCATAGGCTTCGATGATCTTCTTCTTGAAACCGGATTCGCGGGGATAGGCTTGTACGATTTCGTCGCGCTGTTGCGCAGTGAATTCGTCGAAGCGGGCGCCGCGTACATCCATCTGCACCCCGGCGCTGATCAGCGCGACGAGCGGCGACATATGCTCAGGAATACCCGGCGTCGTATGTAGCGCGATCCCCTCCCATACCTGACCGATCGCGGACTCAGTGACACCGTGTTGGCGCAGGAATTCACGCGCCGCATTCGCGCCATCCACCTCAAACCGGTACGGAGAGCGCCGGTGCTGTACATTCAAACCGACGTTGTGAAACATCGTGCCGACGTAAAGCAGCTCGGCGTCGAAAGTCAGCTTGCCGCGATACCCAGTCAGCGCGCCGAACAAAAAAGCCCTTAGCGCATGATGGAACATCAACTCACACTCCGTGCCCCGGATCTGATCGGTTGCTGCCCGGGTCATCACACTGTCGGGAATCGCGATTCCCGCAATGATTTTCTTCATGTCACTCCTCCGTGTCAGACATCCCCTCGGTATGGATCACCCGGCATGCGGACGGGCATCGCGACCCGGCGACGTCTAGGACCGGACGAAGTCCAGGAGGTCCTGGTTGAGCCGGTCTTTGTGCGAGAAGTAAAGCGCATGCGGTGCGCCCTTATAGACCAGCAGCTTCGCGTCCTTGATCAGCGCGGCAGCTGCCTTTCCGGTTACGTCGAAGTTCACGACCGCGTCCCCATCGCCGTGCACCACCAGTGTGGGCACATCGAATTTCGCGAGGTCCGACCTGAAGTCAGTCTCGGAGAAAGCTGCAACGCAGTCGTAGGTTCCTTTCAGACCGCCCTGAAGCCCCAGCGACAAAGTCCAGTCGAGCATCTGCTTCGTCACGTTCGAGCCCTCCTGATCGCTGCCCATGAAAAGCGGGCCGAAGTCGTCGAGGAATTTGGGCCGGTCGTTCAACAGTCCCGCACGGATGCCGTCGAAGATGGCTGGGTCCATTCCTTGCGGATGATCCTCACGGCGAATCATTAAAGGCGTCACGGCGCTGAGCAGAATTGCCTTCGCGATGCGCCGCGTGCCGAAACGGCCGATATAACGCGCCACTTCGCCACCGCCCATCGAAAACCCGCCGAGAATCACGTCCCTGAGATCGAGCGCCTCGATCAACTCATTGACGTCGCCGGCAAACGTGTCGTAGTCGTATCCCGACCACGGCTGCGCGGAACGTCCAAAGCCGCGGCGATCATGAGCGATGACACGAAAACCGTTGTCGGCGAGAAACTTCATCTGGTATTCCCACATGTCGGCGTTCAACGGCCAACCATGGCTCAAAACAATCGGCTGGCCCGTGCCCCAGTCCTTGTAGTAAAGCTGGGTGCCGTCGGATGTGGTGAAAGTACTCACGTGAGACTCCATGGTCAATGGTGTTGGATCGATTCGGCGGAACGCTTACCGACTGTTCGATACAGCGTAGCGAATAAATCAATTAAAGACTTTGTCGGATTCTTAAAAACCCTTAAGAGACGAGACAGTTCTGTGAGCCCGCTCAATTCGTGAGTTCATGGAATCGCCTTACGCCGTCGCGAATCCATTGCAGCAAGCCGCCTGACGTCTCGTCCACATTCGCTGGCGATTCAAGCAACATCTTTTCGGTTGCGTGATGTTCCGAAAGCAAACGGCACATCTCCTTGGCCACTTCGGGGCGTCGCGCGAGAATCGGCGTCAATGCGGCCTTATCCAGCCGGAAAACGGTGGCGCGAGTCAGCGCTCGAACGATCACTTCCGTCCTGACGCCGGCCAGAATGCCTGACTGTCCGATCGAATCGCCAGGCGCCAGCCTCCGCAGTTCGATCTCACCGCCATCCTTCGGCACGCTCACTTTGGCGACGCCTTGCGCGAGAATGTGAAGCTCGTGGCCGTTCTCATCGGCCGCGGCATAAATGGTCTCGGCTACATCGAATTCGTGCTTCGTCAGCTTCGCGTTAAGCTCCAGTACTTCGTCGTCCTCGAGTGTCTGAAAGATCATGACGTTGCGCAGCAATCGGTGCCTCTGATCCGCCACGTCGGTAGCAGGCTCGGGTACTGACAAGGGATGCAACACGACGCCGCGCGAGACCAGATGCCGGTACGCGAGATCGAAGAGTTCGTTGCGCACATCGGTCTTTTTGCTCAGTGCGTCGACGTAGCAGACGATCTCGTACTCGATCGAGTCGCTCGTGGCACGGCGCACACTCACCAGTGGCTTAGGCTCGCTCAAGACATTTTCTGAGCTGGCGGCGGCGTTGGCGAGCGCCTCCAGCACGATTGCCGGCCGGATCGATGGTTTGACCGGTAGCACCACACTAATGCCGTGCGTATGCACCGGTTCATTCGCGTTGACGATATTGGCGCGCGCCGCCACGCTATTGGGAATCACGACGATATTGCCCTGGCCGTTCAGCAGACTGGTCGCGCGCCAGTTACTCTCGACCACCTTCCCTTCGACATCGCCGATCGTGACCCAATCGCCAATGTGAAAGGGCTGCGTGGCGTTCAGTACCACACCGGAAAACACGTCGTTGAGCGTGCTCTGAATCGCAAGGCCCAGCACGACCGCGACCGCCCCGGACGTTGCGAGCAGGCCGCGCACAGGCAGTTGCAACACAAAAGCGATCGCTCCGACCGCTGCAGCCAGAAACACGAGCGCGCCGAGCACATCCTGAAACAGACGTTCCTTGTGCCACGTCTCGGGTAACACCGCACGATCCAGCATGACGGTCACGAGGCGCGCGCCCTGCAGCCACCACACCACCTCCAGCACTTGCGCGAGAAGATGGCGCAGCGGCTCGGATTCCCAGGGCGCCGCGCGCAGCGGATTCATGCCAGAACTGAACAGCACGTAGGTCGACAAACCAAACAGGAGCGCCCGGAACGCCAGACGCACCTGCTCGTTCGTGCGGTCCATGAAACGCCAGGCGAGGAAGTCGAGAACCAGTATGCCTATGCCAAACAACACTCCGTCAGTCAGGGTCGGCATGATGGTCCTCGCTGGCCTGGTGGCACCAAGCTATGGATGTCAGAACGCGAAACAGCTACAACCCAACGCGCCCCAGAAACCGTTGGAGTCACTGACAGGCACGTTTTTACGCCATGCCCAACCATGCGCATGCGCATGCACGCCGCACAGATTCACACAGCCATCCACGCACGCCACCGCCGTCGGTTTGTAACGGCTATAGCCACCGAATTCCGCGACCGGCGACCACGACGGGCTGACCGGCAGGTCAGGCGGCGCGAGCGGCGCGAATTCGTCATCGGCATACACGACCTTGCCGCCTACCACCGTCATCGCCGAGGTCAGGAACTTGATGCGGCTCTCGTCGACGGTAAAGTAGTCTTCGCTGAGCACCGCGAAATCCGCGAACTGGCCCGGAACCAGCGCGCCTTTACGGTCATCCTCGTTCGAGAACCATGCGCTGCCCACCGTGTAGCGGCGCAGCGCTTCCATCCGGTCCAGACGGTTCTCGCTGGCATACATCGCGGTGCCGCCGACCGTCTTGCCCGATACCATCCAGTACAGCGAAACGAACGGGTTGAAGCTCGCGACGCGCGTCGCGTCCGTCCCCGCGCCAACGGGCAGTCCGGCATCGAGCATGTGGCGAATGGGCGGGGTGCGCTTCACGGCCTCTTCACCATATTGCTGGATGAAGTACTCGCCCTGAAAGGCCATCCGGTGCTGGATCGCAATGCCGCCGCCGAGCGCGCGCACCCGCTCGATATTCTGTTGCGTGATGGTCTCGCAGTGATCGAAGAACCAGCGCAATCCATTGAACGGAATGTCGGCGTTCACGCGTTCGAATACATTCAGGAAGCGCTCGATCGATTCGTTGTAGGTCGCATGCAGACGGAACGGCCAGCGGTTTGCCACCAGCAGCCGAACGACGGCTTCCAGTTCGTCTTCGAGCGTGTCCGGCAGATCCGGTCGCGGTTCGAGAAAATCTTCGAAGTCCGCGGCCGAAAACACCAGCATTTCACCGGCGCCGTTCACGCGCAGGAAATCGTCACCTTCGCCGGGCTTCGTCACCTTCACCCACTTCGCGAAATCCTCGATTTCTTTTTTCGCATTCTGCGTGAACAGGTTGTACGCAATACGCACGGTCAGTTCACTATGCTTCGCCAGATCCATGATGACGGCGTAGTCGTCCGGGTAGGCCTGGTAACCGCCGCCTGCGTCAATCGCACTCGTCACACCAAGCCGGTTCAGCTCACGCATGAAGTGGCGCGTGGAATTGCGCTGATCCTCCAGCGCGAGCTTCGGACCTTTCGCCAGCGTGGCGTACAGGAGCCCGGCGTTCGGACGTGCAATGAGCATGCCGGTCGGATTGCCACGCTTGTCGCGCTGAATCTCGCCGCCGGGTGGATTGGGCGTATCTTTCGTATAGCCGACCGCGCGCAGCGCCGCTGCATTCAGGAGCGCGCTGTCGTACAGGTGCAGGATGAACACCGGCGTATCCGGCGCGATCGCGTTGATTTCTTCGAGCGTCGGGCCACGCCGCTCGGCGAACTGGAATTCGTTCCAGCCGCCCACTACGCGGACCCATTGCGGCGCCGGCGTGCGGGCCACCTGCTTGCGCAGCATGTCGAGTGCGTCCGCCAGCGAGGGCACGCCGTCCCAGCGCAACTCCATGTTGAAGTTCAACCCGCCGCGAATGATGTGCAGGTGGGAGTCGTTCAGACCGGGAATGACGGTGCGGCCTTTGAGGTCGACGTGGCGCGTGTTGTCGTTCGCGTGATGCATCACGGCATCGCGAGATCCCGAAGCGATAATGCGGCCGTTCGCGATGGCGAGCGCATCGGCAAAAGAGCGCTTGTCGTCCTGGGTGGCGATCTTGCCATTGAAGAAGACAACTTCAGCCGGCGTCGGCACGGAAGAATTGGAAGTCATGGCGATCCTCATAGGGAGCGCTCCGCTTTTCACGCGCGGAGCTATTCATGGGAAGCGGGCGCTCGTCGCGACTGTTTACTTCTTTGCAGGCACCGGTGCCAGAACTTCGTGTGTCCCCGCCGCGCGCTGGGGAGCCTTGTGCACCATGGTGTAGGCATAGTCCACGCCCATTCCGTACGCCCCGGAATGCTCTTTGGCAATCGCCATGACTTCGTTGTAAGTCTCTTTGTGTGCCCAATCGCGCTGCCATTCGAGCAGCACCTGTTGCCAGGTCATCGGAACCACGCCGGCCTGAATCATTCGCTGCATTGCATAGTCATGCGCGTCCTTCGAGGTGCCACCCGACGCGTCGGCGACCATATAGATTTCGTAGTCACCTTCGGCCATGGCGCATAGCGCGAACGTGTTGTTGCAAACCTCGGTCCACAGACCTGACACCACCACCTTTTTTCGGCCGTTTGCAGCAAGCGAGTCACGAACCTTCTGGTCGTCCCACGAATTCATGGACGAGCGTTCGAGCACCTTGTGCTCCGGAAATACGTCCAGCAATTCGGGGTACGTATAGCCCGAAAAACTTTCGGATTCCACTGTCGTAATAGTGGTGGGAATGTTAAACACTCGCGCTGCCTTCGCGAGGCCTACCACGTTGTTCTTGAGCACCTGACGGTCGATTGACTGGACCCCAAAAGCCATTTGCGGCTGTTGGTCGATGAAGATGATCTGCGAGTTTGCAGGCGTAAGGACTTCAAGTTTCGGATTTGCCATGGCTTTGTACTTCCTAAAGGTTTGGTGAACATGGGAGGACAGGCCGCACTCGCTTGAAGTGCGAGAAAAACTGAAGCCCAGTCTAGCCACGGCCCCTCGCCGAGTCCTTGGCAAAGTCCTTAATAGTTCTTAAATAAAACTTGCGGGAAGAGATCCGCGACTGATCGCGAGGCGGGCATCTCTATTCCCGGTTCAGAACATTTCATGTTTTCCGCAGGACTTTACGTATCACGCATTCCTACAATGCAAGCTGCCGGATTCATGAACTCGCACGTTGTATCTATCGACACGTCAAAGGACTCGCCATGAATGAAGCATTTACCGCCGCAGCCCATCGCGCGGCTCCACTTAAAACACCGACACGCCTGACCGAGGAGGCAACCCGCGACATTGCCGCCGCTTTGACGACCTTGCTTGCCGACGTGTTCGCGGTGTATCTGAAGACGAAGAACTTCCACTGGCATATGTCGGGGCCGTACTTCCGCGACTACCACCTGCTGCTCGACGAGCAGTCCAACCAGATCTTCGCGACGACGGACCCGATGGCGGAACGCGCACGCAAGGTCGGCGGCAAAACGCTGCACTCCACCGGGCAGATCACGAAGCTGCAGCGGATTCTCGACAACGACGCCGATTTCGTGACGCCCAGCGACATGCTGGCCGAATTGCGCGAGGACAATCTGGCGCTCGCCGGCTACATGCGCGAGACGCATTCGCTGTGCGGCGAGTACAACGATGTCGCAACGGCAAGTCTGCTCGAAAACTGGATTGACGAAGCAGAACAGCGCGTGTGGTTCCTGTTCGAATCGGGACGTCACGCATAACGCTGCGTGATGCGAAGACGCTTGCAAGACGTAAGCACGCCGTGGCTCAAGCTTCCAGCGAAGTGTGGACCCGCGATTCGAGAAACTGAACGAGCGCGCGCACTTTGCTGGAGTGGCGGCGATTGGGCAGATACGCTGCATAGACGATTGCGTCGCCGTTATGGGGACTCGCCTCGAAGTTCTGAAACAGGCGCATCAGGCGTCCCGCGCGAATTTCGGCGGCAACCAGCCATTCAGGCAGCAACGCAATGCCACGCCCCGCCAGCACGGCGTCAAGCAGGATGTCGAGACTGTTCGACAGCAGATGGCCGCGCACTTCAACGCGAACCTCGGCTCGCTCCTCAACGGTTTCGCGGCGGAAGGTCCAGACCTGGCGTGTTCGATAGGCGCCGCCGTATGCCACGCGAAAGCACTCGTGTGCATCGAGTGCCTGCGGCGTTTCCGGCATGCCGCTGCGTTCAAGGTAGTCGTGGCTGGCAACGACATAGCGCCGATTGTCCGCCAGCTTTCTGACGATCAGGTTGGCGTCGCGGTCAGGCAGGCCGATCCGTATCGCAACGTCGATTCTGTCGAGCGCGAGATCGGCGTAATGATCGGCCACGACGACATCGAGAAACACGCGCGGATAGTCGGCAAGGAATGCTGCAAGGTGCGGAGCGAGCCGCAATCGGCTGTAGGTGGAGGGGACCGTGATGCGAAGCGCGCCGACGGGCGAAGCGCCGCTGTCGAATACGCTCTCGTCCGCTTCGGCCAGATCGTCCAGCACCTTGCCGACCTGCTCGACGTACGCAATGCCGGCGTCCGTGAGACTGACCTTTCTCGGTGTGCGGGTCAGAAGCGCGGTACCCAGCGTGGCCTCCAGCGAATCCATCAGGCGCGTGACCGACGAGGTGGCCACGCCCAGACGTCGGGCAGCCTTTGAAAAGCCACCGGCGTCGGCCACTTCCAGCAACGTATTCAGGGCGAGGAGCTTGTCCATGAACGGCCTTAACGATGGTTTGGTTGCGCCATACGCAACGTTGGGTTGCATTTTAGACCCATTCAGCAAACTTCTCGCAACGATTAAGCTGCTTGCGTTACCTAGTGAGAGGTGCGACATGCAAGCCATTCAGGTCGAGGTCAATTACGACTTCATTTGTCCGTGGTGCTGGATCGGCCAACGGAATCTCGCCGCGGCGCTCATCGATTCCGGCGTCGGCGCGGCCGTTTCGATCCGCTATGTGCCGTTCGAGTTGAATCCGTCGATGCCGGTCGAAGGCATGGACCGGCGCAGCTATCGAACCCGCAAATTCGGCAGCTGGGCGCGTTCGCAAAGCATGGACGCGCAGGTCGCGGCCGCGGGTCTGACGGCGGGCGCACAGTTCAACTACAACCAGGTACTGCGCACGCCGAACACGCGTCTCGCACACCGCTTGATGCAGTTCGCTCAGGACAGTCACGAAGCGCAGAAAACCACCGCGCTTTATCACGGCATCTACGCTGCTTATTTCTCAGAAGGTCGCGACATCGGTTCGTTCGACACGCTGGTCGCCATCGCCACCGAACAGGCTTTCGACGCGGACCAGGCTCGCGCGTACCTGCAGTCCGCTTCCGGCAATCGGGAAATCGACGCGGCGCGCAATCAGGCAGACAAACTCGGCGTTCAGGCAGTGCCCACCATCGTGATTGCGGGCGAACTCATCAGCGGTGCACAACCGCCTGCCGTCTTTGCCAACGCACTGCGTTCGGCGGTGCAGCGGAGCGCAGCATGAAATCGCTCCAGAAACCTCGCGCCATTGTGATCGGCGGTTCGCTCGGCGGACTGTTCTCGTCCACCACATTGCGGGCGGCTGGTTGGGATGTAGACGTGTTCGAGACGTCGGCAAACCAACTCGACAGCCGCGGCGGCGGCATCGTGCTCCAGCCGGATGTCCTGGATGCGCTCCACTTCGCCGGTGTGGTATTGCCCGATCCTCCGGGCGTGGCGTCGGGCGAGCGTATCTATCTGGACCGCGAAGACAATCGCGTGGAGCAACTGTTCATGCCGCAAATGCAGACCTCATGGAGCCTGCTGTACCGGGCCATGAGAGATGCGTTGCCTGGGCAATCCCTCCATACGGGCGAGACGTTTGCCGACTTCCGGATGGAGGGCGAGCAGATCGTTGCCCAGTTCGAAAGCGGGCGCAGTGAACAGGCCGATCTGCTGATCGGTGCCGACGGCATACGCTCAACACTTAGACGGCGCCTGCTGCCCGAGATCGTTCCGACTTACGCAGGCTATGTGGCATGGCGCGGACTCGTTGCAGAGCCCGATCTGCCGCTGCGCGCAGCGGATACGCTGCGCGACCGCTTTACGTTTCAGCAGGGCCGCGACCACTCGGCCCTCGCCTATCTGATTCCAGGTGAGGACGACTCGACCGTGGTCGGCGAGCGTCGTTGGAACTGGGTGTGGTACCGCAAATACAGCCGCGAAGAACTCGACAGACTTCTGGTCGACCGTCGCGGCGCTGCGCGCCCATTCTCGTTGCCGCCGGGCACGACCAAGAACGCCGACATCGAGCAGCTTCGCGATGACGCGAAGGCGCTGCTTGCGCCGACGTTTCGCGCGCTCGTCGATGCGACGGAAGAACCGTTTATGCAACCGATCGTCGATCTGCGCGCGCCGCAGATGGTGTTCGGCCGGGTCGTGCTAATCGGCGACGCCGCCTCGGTCCCGCGGCCGCACACGGCCGGCAGCACCGCGAAGGCCGCAGCCAATGCACATGCGCTCGCGCTTGCCTTGGCGGCAACGTGGCAGGCCGGGGCGACCATCGATTCGGTACTCAAGCGTTGGGAAAACCAGCAGTTGCAACGCGGCAGGCTGATGACGGATCTAGGCATATCGCTCGGCGACCGGGCAATGAACATCGCTCGCTGAGCTCGCATCTGAGCTTACGTACAAGTCCACGTTTATCTATTTCCTGATTTCACGGAGTTTCCATGTCAACCCAAGCATCCCCCACTGCGGGCAGCGCAAGCCCGGTCAAGCTGACACGCGGCCTGATCGCGCTGTTCGCGTTCTGCTGCGGCGCGATCGTCGCGAATCTCTACTATGCGCAACCGATCACCGAACTGATCGCACCCGACATCCACATGTCAAGCAGCATGGCCAGCCTGATCGTTTCGTTGACGCAGATCGGCTACGCATTCGGGCTGTTCTTTCTCGTGCCGCTGGGCGATCTACTGGAGAACCGCAAGCTGATGATCACCACCGCGCTGGTGTCGATCGCAAGTCTTGGCGCCGCAGCCTTCACTCATCAGCCGGGCTGGTTCCTCGCGATCTCGCTGCTGGTCGGCTTCAGCTCCGTCGCCGTGCAGATTCTGATTCCGCTCGCGGCTCACCTCGCGCCGGACGAGACGCGCGGCAAGGTCGTCGGCACCATCATGAGCGGGCTGTTGCTCGGCATTCTGTTGGCCCGGCCAATTTCCAGTATGATCGCCGGGCACTTCGGCTGGCGCGCGGTGTTCGGTTCCGCGACCGTCGTGATGGCGATCGTCACCAGCGTGCTCGCGCTGACCATTCCGCGCCGCCAGCCGGACCACAAGGCCACCTACTTCCAGTTGATCGGCTCGCTCGGCCATCTGGTCCGCACCATGCCGGTTCTGCGTCACCGGTCGTTGTATCAGGCGCTGATGTTCGCTTCGTTCAGCCTGTTCTGGACCGCAATCCCCGTCGAGTTAACCCGGCAGTTCGGGCTCTCGCAAACCGCCATCGGCATCTTCGCGCTGGTCGGCGCGATCGGCGCGACCTCCGCACCGGTTGCGGGGCGTCTGGCCGACGCAGGGCACACCGTGCGCGCGACGTTGATCGCGCTCGTCGTTGGCGCGCTTGCCTACACACCGGCCTTGATCCATCCGGCGTGGGGCGTAGTGGGACTCGTCGCGACCGGAATCGTCCTCGATTTCGCCGTGCAGATGAACATGGTACTGGGACAACGCGAAATCTATGCGTTGCATGCCGCGAGCCGAAACCGTCTGAACGCGCTGTATATGACCAGCATCTTTGTAGGCGGCGCATTCGGCTCGGCGCTGGCCAGCCCGCTCTATGAGCACGGTGGCTGGCCGCTGGTCGCCGGCGTCGCCACCGCCTTCCCGCTCGTGGCGCTCGTTCACTATCTGGCGATCGGCCGTCCGCACGCCGCTCGCCAGGCCTAACGCAATAGGTTTATTCAGGAAGCCGGACAAACACTCTCCGGTTTCACAAAAATTCAGCGTGGCTTCAGGAATTCTTGTGCCGTCATCGATACGCTGCTCTGTACTGTCACGCATCTGAACGACGCTCGATCGTTCGCAAAAAGGAACAACCATGTCACCTCTTCTCAGCGCTCACGACCTGCATGAGCTGCGCTTACCGAATCGCGTCGTGATGGCCCCGATGACACGCTCGCGTGCACCGCTGCGCGGCCGCCCGACGGACATGATGGCGCAGTACTATGCGCAGCGCGCGTCCGCGGGGCTGATCATCACCGAGGCGACCAATGTCAGTTCGGCGTCGGCAGCCTTCGAGCTCACGCCGGGCATCATCACGGCCGAGCAGATCGCCGGCTGGCGCGACATCACGGGCCGGGTGCACGACGCCGGCGGCCGTATCTTCATGCAACTGTGGCACGGCGGACGAGTTGCCTCGTTCGCGTTGCTCGGCGGCGAGGCGCCGTTGTCGCCCTCGGGCCTGAACGACGATCTCGAGCAATTGCAGGTGTGGGCGCAGTTGCAAAACGGCCAGTACACCAAGATCCACGCCACGCCTTCGCGCGCTATGTCGACCGACGAAGTGAAGCTCGCCATAACGGAGTTCAAGCAAGGCGCGGCCAACGCGATCGAAGCCGGCTTCGACGGTGTCGAAGTGCATGCGGCAAACGGCTATCTGCCGCATCAATTCCTCTCTTCGACCACCAACAGGCGGGATGACCGATACGGCGGCTCGTTGGCGAACCGTGCCAACTTCCTTCGCGACACGCTCACAGAGATCGGCTCAGTGGTCCCCCTCGATCGCGTCGGCGTCCGCATTTCGCCGTATGCGCACTACAACAACGTGCGCGACGCGGATCCGGACGGCACCTATGACTACGTCGGCAAGATGCTCAGCGAATTCGGCGTCGCCTACCTTCACGCGGCTGACACGAATGGCTGGAGCGGCGCACCGGATTTGCCGCGCATCATTGAGCGCTTGCGCAAGGTTTTCTCGGGGACCTTGATTCTCAACGGCGGCATTTCCATCGATCAGGCAGACGCATTGATCCGTGACGGCGAAGCCGATCTGGTCGCGTTTGCGCGCGCGTATATCGCCAATCCCGATCTGGTCGAGCGCATTGCTACCCATGCACCGCTCGCAACACCGAAGCCGGTCGGCTGGTACGGCGGCGACCACTCCGGTTATATCGACTACCCGTTCCATAGCAGCAGCGCTCAGGCATGACGGAGGCATCCCGTTGGCCGCGCACACAGCGCGGTGTGCAGACTCGATTCAAGACTTCTGTGACAGGTGGGTGAATGACTCGAAAGGCCAAATTGCTGGCGGTAGGAGGCGTAGTCATCCTGGCCGCGCTGATCGTCGCCACGCTGCTGATGTGGAAACCCGCCATTGCCCCCACACAACCTCCGCCGGCTTCGTCGTTCGATGCGCAGACGAAGCTCGCCGGCGCGAGAGTCGTGGCGCTGGGCGACTGCATCGTCTGTCATACCGCCAAGGGTGGCAAGCCGTTCGCCGGCGGCTTGCCGCTTGCAACGCCGTTTGGGACGATCTACGCGACCAACATCACGCCCGACGTCGAGACGGGCATCGGTGGCTGGTCGCTGGAAGCGTTCACGCGAGCGGTGCGTCACGGCGTCTCCCGCGATGGTCACCTGCTCTATCCTGCGTTTCCTTATATTCACTTCACGCGCATGTCCGATGGCGACATCTCGGCGGCCTACGCGTATCTGATGACACGTGAGCCGGTCAACGCGAGCGCGCCCGCGAACGAACTGATCTTCCCGCTGAACTTCCGTCCCTTGCTAGTCTTCTGGAACGTGTTGTTCCTTCACCCCGGCGAGCAGGCCGCGGATGCCTCGAAAGATGCCGAGTGGAATCGCGGAAAGCTGCTGGTCGACGGCCTCGGACACTGCGCTTCATGCCATTCGCCGCTCAATGCGATTGGTGGTGAAAAAACGGGACATGCATTCGACGGCGGCATCGTCGACGGCTGGGAAGCCCCCCCACTGAACGCACTTGGCTCGGCGCCAAAACCGTGGACTAAGGAACAGCTCGTCATGTATTTACGCAGCGGTCGTGCAAGCGAACACGGTGCCGCGGCCGCTCCCATGCTGCCCGTCACTCGCGACCTCGCCACCGTGCCTGAGGAGGACGTGAACGCGATTGCTGCGTACATCCTGTCGATACAGAAAGCGCAGCCGGCCGTCGCGAATGCGTCTGCCGAAGTTGCAGCACATGGCGAACCATCGCCTGCGGCGCAACGCGGCGCATTCCTGTTCGCCGCGTCGTGCGCGCAATGCCACGGCCCCGCCGCACCGATGCAATCGATTGGCGAGCGCCCCACGCTCGCGTTCAGCACCGCCGTCAATGCCCCGACGCCACGTAACACCGCTCAGATGATCCTTAGCGGTAACGGCTGGCATGGCGAGGACAGCATGAACTACATGCCGGCCTTCAGCGAGGTCTATAACGATCAGCAAATCGCCGATCTGGCGTCCTACATCCGCACAACCTATTCGCAGCGCGACCCGTGGAACGATGTCGAAGCCACCGTGGCAAAAGTCAGAGAGGAGAACAAGGCGCGATGATCAACCTTACCGTCAATGGCGTGCAGCACGCGCTGGATATCGATCCGTCGACGCCACTGCTCTATGCGCTGCGCAATGATTTGCACCTGCACGGCGCGAAGTTCGGCTGCGGGCTCGGACAATGTGGCGCATGCACGGTGATCGTGGGCGATCAGGCGGTCTTTTCCTGCCTGATTCCCGTGTCGTCGATCGGCAGCCGCTCCGTTCGCACGATCGAAAGTCTCGGCACGGCCGACCGTCCCGGTCCGCTGCAAAAGTCGTTCATCGAGCATCAAGCCGCGCAGTGCGGTTATTGCATCGCCGGCATGATCATGCGCGCGCAGGCGCTGCTCGACCGCAATCCGCAGCCGACCGAGCGCGAACTGCGCGAGCATATGGAGCCGAACCTGTGCCGTTGCGGAACCCATATGCGTATCCTCGCCGCGATCCGCGAAGTCGCGCACCCGCCCGCGCCAGGCGCTGCGCCCTCCCCGCCTCACGGCGCGGCGAGCCACGGAGGCACGCAATGAGCGTCAAAGAAGACGATATCAACGAAGGACGCCGCCGCTTCATGATGTCCGGCGCGCTCATGGTGAGCTTCAGTCTGTTCCCCGGCGTCAAGGCCATGGCGCAAGAAGTGATCGCGGACGAAGGCGCCGCCGTGCACGTGGCCAACGCGACCGAGACGCTCGCGGGCAGCCTGAAGACCAACCCCTTTCTCGACGCGTGGATCAAGATCGACGCAGCGGGCAAAGTCACCGTCTACACCGGCAAGGTCGAACTCGGCACCGGCGTGCGCACCGCGCTGCTGCAGATCGCGGCAGAAGAGCTCGACATGGCGCCGTCACTGATTACGTTTCTGACCGCCGACACGGGCACCTCACCGGACGAAGGACTCACGGCGGGAAGTCACACCATCGCCGACAGCGGCAGCGCGTTGTTGAACGCCGCAGCCCAGGTGCGGGGGCTGCTGGTCGACGCAGCGGCCAAACGCTTCGGCGTCAGCAGCAGCGTGCTGAAAGTCCACAACGCGATCATCACGGCGCCAGATGGCCGGACGATGACGTATGGCGAAGCGGTCGGCGCCGCCGATCTGCATCGCATGGCTTCGCCTGAGTCGCCGTTGAAGGACCCGGCAACGTTCGCGATGATCGGCACGTCATTGCCGCGGCTGGACATCCCCGGCAAGGTGACCGGCGGCCCGAGCTACGTTCAGGACATGTCGATGCCGGACATGCTGCATGCGCGTGTGGTACTGCCGCCGGTTTACGGCGCAGAACTGACGCATACCAACACACCCGATATTCTGAAGATGCCGGGTGTGGTCAACGTCATCAGAAACGGCAGCATGCTCGCGGTGGTCGCCAAAGGTGAATGGCAGGCCGTGCTGGCACAACGTGCACTGGCAGCGGGAAGCCAGTGGAGCGCCGGGCGCGCCCTGCCCGACCCAGCCACTGTGCACCGCGATCTGAAACAGATCGCCACCGAACACATCGAGATCGCGAACACCCACGGCGCGGCCGGAACGGCTGCGAAAACGCTGAGCGCAAAGTACACCAAGCGCTATATGTTGCACGGTTCGATCGGCCCTTCCTGCTCGGTCGCACAATTCAAGGACGGCAACATGACCGTCTGGACTCACTCTCAAGGCATCTATCCGCTGCGCGATGGCCTTGCGGAAATGCTGTCGCTGCCCAAGGAGAACGTACGCTGCATTCACGTAGAAGGATCGGGATGCTACGGCCACAACGGCGCGGACGACGTAGCCGCACACGCCGCGTTGATCGCCCGCGAAATGGCCGGCCGGCCGGTTCGTGTGCAATGGATGCGCGAACAGGAGCACACGTGGGACCACTTCACGCCCGCCATGGTCACCGAAGTGAGTGCTTCGCTCGACGCGAGCGGAAGCATCGTAGGCTGGAACTATGCGCTGTGGAGCAGTTCGCATAACGAGCGGATCGTGAATGCGGGCCGGCTCGTTCCGGCGACCATGCTGGAGAAACCGTTCGTATCGGCGCCGTCGGTGCCGATGGTGCAGCCCGAGGGCGGCGGCGACCGCAACGCGATTCCGCTGTACACGTTCCCGAACCTGCATGTGATGAACAACTTCTCGCCGACCATGCCGTTGCATACGTCGGCGATGCGCTCACTCGGCGCGCACATGAACGTCTTCACGATCGAGACGTTCATGGATGAGTTGAGCGCCGCGGCCGGCGCCGATCCGGTCGCGTTCCGGCTCAAGCATATGCAGGACCCGCGCGCACGCGAGGTCATTCAGCTCGCCGCTGCAAAATTCGGCTGGCGGCGCGCGCCGCGGAAACCGAACCACGGCGTCGGCTTCGCCTTCGGTAAATACAAGAACCTGATGGCTTATGTGGCCATGGCCGTCGAGATTTCCGTCGTGCCTGAGACGGGTCAGGTAATTCTCGAACGCGCCGAGGTCGCGGTAGACGCCGGGCAGATCGTCAACCCCGACGGTATCCGGAATCAGATCGAGGGTGGCGTGATTCAATCGGCCAGTTGGACGCTTTACGAAGAGTTGAAGTTCGATACCGAGAGAATCAGAAGCTTCGACTGGAGCAGTTACCCGATCCTGCGCTTCTCCGCCGTTCCGCGCAGTTTGAACGTCCATCTCATCAATCGTCCTGGTGCGGCGTTTCTCGGGGCTGCCGAAGCGTCGATGGGACCGACCGCCGGCGCGCTCGGCAACGCACTCTTCGATGCAACCGGAAAGCGTCTGCGCGACATGCCTTTGGGCGGTGACAGCTTGCGCCGGCAAATAGACGTATAGAGGATCGACATGGCGTCGCTAACTGCATGAAAATTGCAATCGCGGGCGGTTCAATCGCAGGGCTCGCATGCGCTTTGACGCTGACATGCACGGGTCACGACGTGCATGTCTACGAGCGCTCCACAGGGCCGCTGCGGGGCCGCGGGGGCGGAGTCGTGGTGCTGCGGCAGATGCTGCGGTTTCTCGAACAGCACGGCCATCGAACCCGCGTGATGCTTGCGGTGCCGACGCACCGACGGCGTTGGATCGATATCGACGGCAATGTGACACGCGACGATCCCGAGCTGCTGCCGTTTTCATCGTGGGACGCCGTCTACCGGTCGCTGTGCAGCATGCTGCCACTCGGCGCGCTTCACTACGGGCGCAACGTAACGAGTGTTGCCGAAGACGCGGACGGCGTCGAAATCCGCTTCGACGACGGCGCGGCGCCGGTTCGCGCAGACATGCTGATCGCCGCCGACGGCACCGGCTCGCGGCTTCGTTCCATGCTGTTTCCCGGTAACGCTTCGTCGTACGCAGGTTACATTGCGTGGCGCGGGGTGGTGAGCGAAAACGCTTTCAACCGCGGCGATGTCGTGGATCTGATCGAGAACATGACGCTCTACCGTTCAGATGCCGAACTGTTCATGACGTTTCTGATACCCGCGCTGAACGGCTCGCTCGAGTCCGGCATGCGCCGGTTCAATTGGCTCTGGTACAGAAACGAACCGGACGAGTCATCGATCGGCGCGTTCCTGACCGGACGCGACGGTCACCGGCACCACGCATCAGTCTCGCCAGGCGAGCTGTCAGAGCAGTCGCTTGCGTATCTGCATCGGGCGGCGCTCGATGGGCTGCCGCGCACGTGGTCGCAACTGGTGGCCGCGACGGACGCGCCATTCCTGCAAGCCATCTCCGACGCCCTGAGCCCCTCGTTCGCCAAAGGGCGCATCGCGCTGGTGGGCGACGCCGCGTGCACGCTGCGGCCTCACACGGGCTCGGGCACCTCGAAATCCGCCGACGACGCCGTGAGCATCGCCGAAGCGCTCGCTATGCCTCAAACGGACCTCGTGCAGCTCCTCCACGATTGGGCCACCGCGCGGCGGAGCGCTGTCGAGCCCCTGCTTCAGCAGGGTCCGCGGCTTGCCCAATCGTTCGGGCTCGGCTATCCGTCACAGTGATCGCTTTAGGGCCGCCCACGCATCCGGCAGCCCACCACTTACCGGCCGCCGCCTTCTTCCTCAACGATCACACGATTGTCGACGGCTGCCACTTGCGGAACGCGTTTGGCAACATCGCCCGCTACCGGAATCTGTGCCGCATCAGGTACCGTACCTACCAGAGAAACCGTTCCGTTTTTGACGAGCACCGCAATGTTGCTGGCGTTCAACCCTTTGGTCGAATACAGCGCGCGACGAACAGCCTTCGACAATTGCCGGTTCTGCAAACGGATCGACGCCTTCGTCATTCCTGCGGCGGGTTGCGATGCCACGGCTTCGTTACTCGTTTGGGCAATGGCTGCGTTTGAGACGAGCGCGACGACGGCAGCGCAAGTCGCGACGAGTGTGGAAATTCGCATGATAGTTTCCTGTTGATTGGATTGAATTGAGATGGGCCGCAAAGGCCATGTCAGCGCGGGGGAGCTCGCTCCCGTTGCAACCGTTTCATCTTAATCAGCTCCGCTGCCCCGGGGTCAGTGAAACGTTATTAAAACTCGTTAACCGAAGTGACGTGACCCGCGCATGCGCTTCAAGTTAATAAGATTTAAGGATTCTGAAGTTCAAAAAAACTACCAAATCCGTACGATTGAAACCCGTGATGTCCCGTCACGCATCGTCACGACGACACATCCACCAACATCACAAGACTGGAGAGAAAATGACTAATCAATCGGGAATTCCATCGGCGAATCGTCGGCAGATGCTTGTGGCGGGCGCAGGCGCAGCCGGCGCGGCAATCGCTGCAATGGCCGTACCGACCGTCGCGATGGCCGCTGCGTCCGCCAGCAGCAGTGCACACGCGGGCAATTCATCCAACCCACAGCATGGAGAGCGTCATACGATGAACACGGTAACGACTAAAGACGGTACGCGCATTTTCTTCAAGGATTGGGGCAGCGGCAAGCCGGTCGTCTTCTCACATGGCTGGCCGCTCGATGCCGACGCGTGGGATCCACAGATGCTATTCCTGGTGCAGAAAGGCTATCGGGTCATCGCCCACGACCGCCGCGGCCATGGCCGTTCCGACCAGCCGTCTCACGGCAACGACATGGACACCTACGCTGACGATCTGGCTGCGGTGATCAACGCGCTCGACCTGAAGGGCGCCATGCTCGTCGGCCATTCGACGGGCGGCGGCGAGATCGCACACTACATCGGCCGCCACGGTACCTCGCGTGTTGCCAAGGTCGTGCTGATCGGCGCAGTGCCGCCGATCATGGTCAAGACCGAAAGCAACCCGAACGGTCTGCCGATGTCCGTGTTCGACGGCATTCGTGCAAGTGTCGTGAGCAACCGTTCGCAGTTCTATAAGGACCTCGCAGTGCCCTTCTTCGGCTTCAATCGGCCCAACGCGAAAATCTCGCAAGGCACGATCGACGAGTTCTGGCGCGAAGGCATGCTCGGCTCGGTCCAAGGCCAGTACGAATGTATCAAGCAGTTCTCGGAGGTCGACTACACTGCTGATCTGAAGAAGATCGATGTGCCGACGCTGGTCCTTCACGGCGACGACGACCAGATCGTTCCGATCGACCAGGCGGGTCGCCTGTCGGCGAAAATCGTGAAGAATGCCACGCTGAAGGTCTATCCGGGTGCGCCCCATGGCATGTGCACGACCGAGGCGGATAAGATCAATGCCGATCTGCTCGAGTTCCTGCAGAGCTAAGGCGCATTCGAGTGCTGCGCTTGCATCATTGAGCGCGGCACTCCCGCAGATGCGCGGGGCCTTGGCTGCTTAGCGCAGCCGAGACCCGCAAACGCGCGATCCTGCTTCCCGATACACATGTCCACGCAAGGTGGACTGCAAGTCACCTTCCTCGTACCGACGCACTCGTGCCCTCGCACGATCTCCTGCGTCAGTCACGTGTACACCGGACCCCGATACTGCTTTGCACAGCGATCGGCTATTCCCGGCATTTCTGCTTCAAAGCACCTACGCCTTTGTCGTTTCGCAGTCACGTCATATGTCGAGGCGGAAATAGAAACGGTGGCATACGAGGCAAATACGCCACAATGATAGGACTCTTACACCCTTAATTTTCGGTTAACTTTACCCTAGAGTAAGACTGCAACGCGACGAGCCGAGGTTACGAATCATGTTTAAACATACACAAACTTCCACCGCCACAGCAGTACGACCGAAGGACTCGCTAGGATGCTTGTCGAGCCAATTGCAAAAAGACCTCGAATTCGACACGGGTGAGTTCAAGTTTTTTCGCAAGTGCACGCGCGACGACAGGACGAGTGCGGTGGACATGCACGCCTCGGATCGTGGTTTTCTTATCGGCGTGTCACTGAAGGCCGGACATCGCCGGCGCATTTTTTCTGGGCGCGGGTGGACGACGCACGGCTTCGACACGGGTTCGGTCTATATTCGCGACTTCGCAGAAGACTATCGAGCCGAGTTGCAGGGCGGGTTCGATTTCCTTCTGGTGGAACTCTCACGCGCTTTCATCACGAACACTTGCTACGAGCGATTCGGATCGAGCACACCACGTCTTTCATCGGTGGCCGGCCGCAAAGATCCCATCCTCGGCCACCTAGCGCAGGTATTGGCGCTCACGCTCGATAGCCAGAGCGAGGCAAGCCCACTCTTTGTCGAGCAACTGGGCGTCACAATCGGGACGCATTTGCTCGATCGATACGGCAACGCGCCCTCTCAATCGAACCAGAAAAACCGGCGACTTTCCGGCTTACATGAAGCTCGAGCCAAAGACATGCTGCTCGCAAAGACGCAGGGAAATGTTTCGATCGAAGAGATCGCAAACGCATGCAATCTGTCACGAAGCTACTTCATCCGCGCGTTTCGTGAAACCACAGATCGCACACCGCATCAATGGCTGCTCGAGCATCGTATCGATCGCGCGCGCGACCTGCTCAAACACTCGGACTCATCTCTGTCGGAAATCGCCATCGCGTGTGGCTTCGCCGATCAAAGCCACTTCACGCGAACCTTTTCGCAAATGGTTGGCACTCCGCCGGGATCGTGGCGTCGGCAGGTAGGCCGCTGAGCAATGGGCACTTCGCTTCGATCAAACGTTGGCACGATAGATCGACCAGTGGCCCCGGTGTATGCCGATAGACTTTTATACAAAGCATCGCACTAACAGACAAGACGCGCCCTTTTAGCCAAGGTACCTTTCGATCAGATCGATGATGACCGTTCGGGCGTGTGGCGGCGTGTCCCGTCGTCTTCTGTCTGACGAACTGCTGGTGGGACACACGTTTTGCACTGATTAGTTCATGCAACACGGCGGGACGGCAGTAACTTCAGTCTCGACGGGTGGTAAGCGACTGCGATCTGTATCGGCGAATAGTTCAACATATCCGCAGTAGCGCAGTAAGGCAAAGACTCGCAGCAAGGTGCACGCCCATGCGAATGCTCATACCTGCGCTCCGTCAGCACCCCACCTTCATTTCCCTATCACGCTCATTGTTCCTGCACCTGAAACTGACATGATCGAACTCGGCCGCTTTCAAATCGATCTGGAGACGCGCACTTTGTGGCAAGGCGGCGAAGTCGTGCGCCTCGGGTCCCGCGCTTTCGACATTCTCGCCGTGGTCACATCAGCCGCTGGGCGTCTCGTCACGAAAGACGAGTTGATGAATGCAGTCTGGCCGGAGACCATAGTCGAAGAGAACAACATACATGTCCATCTTTCTGCGCTGCGAAAGATACTCGGCCCGGACCGGGATCTGATCCTCACCGTCCCCGGCCGCGGGTATCAGCTTCTACGAGCGCAAAAAAAATCCCCGCCAGAAGAAGCCGACTCACATGCGTCCTGCGGGCGCCGTCTGCCGAAGCCCAAGACCGACTTCGTGGGGCGTGATGCAGCGGTCAGCGAGATCCGCGCGATCATGGACCAAACCCATGTGTTGACGCTGGTCGGCGCCGGCGGCGTAGGCAAAACCAGTCTCGCGATCGAAGCGGCACGTCACGCCGCGCCGGATTTTCCCGAACCTGTGTGTTTAGTCGAATTGGCCACGTTAAACACACATGAGGCAGTGCTCGCGGCAATTGTCGAAGGGTGCGGGCTGTCCATGTCTGGCCAGCAGCCTGATATTGAGCAAGTCGCGACAGCGCTGGGAAAAAACCGCAGGCTCCTTCTGCTAGATAATGCGGAGCATGTTATCCGCTATGTGGCGGAGACCGTGGAGTCACTGATTGCAGCGAACGCTTTACTGCGCGTGCTCGTCACGAGCAGAGAACCGCTTCGTATCGTGCCCGAGACGGTGTTTCGGGTCGATCCGCTGGATGTTCCACCGCCCCATTCCTCCGACGCCGAGATTTTGCAGCGTTCGGCGGTGAATCTGTTTCTGATGCGGGCCAATTCGTTGCAGGGACAAGGCGGCGCGGAAAGCCTGGATATCCAGCTCGTCGGCGAGATCTGCCGCCGCCTGGACGGCATCCCACTGGCCATCGAGTTGGCCGCTGCCCGCATCGTCTCGCTCGGCGTAGAAGGCGTGTATCGGCGGCTGGATGACCGGATGGCGATTCTGGCGGGCGGTTATCGGACCGCGCTACCGCGCCATCAAACCTTACGCGAAACTTTCGACTGGAGCTTCGCGCTACTCGACGCAAGCACCCAGTCGCTATTCCGCCGTCTCGCGGTATTCGGCGGCAATTTCACTTTCGAGGCGATGTGCGCGGTCGTGTGCGACGCGGAATTGACGAGAGGAAGCGTGATCTGCGGCATCAGTGAACTCGTGGCCAAATCGCTCGTCAATGTCGAGTTCGATGGTCCCGTGGCGAAATATCGCTTGTCCGAATCGACCCGTGCGTATGCATTGGAGAAGCTACAGGCTGAAGGCGAAAAGCAGGAAATCACTTCGCGTAGTGCCCGCTATCTCTCCAGTTGCTTCCAGGCCCGCTCGAGCGAGACGATTCGGCGTGGCGCAGACAATTCACCGGATCTTCGACAGACGCTCGACGACGCGCGGAGTGCTTTCGATTGGGCGTTTTCACCCGACGGCGATCCGCCGCTCGGCGTCGAACTCGCGTCGAATCTGGTCGGCGCTTTGCTCGATTGCGGCATGATCGAAGAGTGCTGCACGCGCGCCGCGCAAGCAGTCGATGCCCTAGAAACCCATCCCGCCAGATCGATCGATGTCGCAAGTGAAATGCGCGTGCGCGCCGCCTTGGTGTCGGCACTATCTTCTGCTCATGGACCCGTCTCGAAGTCGGCCGAACTTTGACGGCATGTATTCACGCTTGCGCTCGAATGCGGCGACCAGGAGTTTCATGCCCGTGCACTGTGGGGCTTGTGGAACTCGATTTGCGAATGCAAAAAGTCCCCCTCGGTCCAGCGGGTGTGTTCGGCTCAAGCAATTTCCCAATCCTCTATTCGGTCGCAGGTGGCAACACGGCTTCGGCTCTCGCGGCAGGCAGCAGCGTGGTCGTCAAGGCCCAGCGACAAGGTCGATCGGAGCAACCTGACGCAGTTTGGCCGGGCGCTCGCCCAGTTTCGCGTCAAGCACATCGCCGCCAATTCACCCGAGGCGCCCGGGGCGCGGCGGCGCTCAGAGCGCGCTATTTGTCCGTGACAGATCAAAGAAAACATACCGCTTTTGGCCCGAGAGCAATAATGCGCAAGAGACGTTGGGTCGTGATTCCTCTCTGCTTTCTGGCGAATCTGGTGAACTACGTCGACCGCGCGAACCTTGCGGTTGCCGCGCCGCAGATCGAAAGTGCGCTAGGCATAGGCCCGACTGAAATGGGTTTTGTTTTGAGCGGATTCTTCTGGACCTACGCGCTCATGCAGATGCCATTCGGATGGCTCGTCGACCGCGTCGGCGCGCGCATTGCACTTCCTCTCGCCGTAGGCTGGTGGTCGTTATTCACCGTGCTTACCGCCGTACCGACCAGCATCGCAGGCATATTCGGCTGCCGACTGATGCTGGGCGTCGGCGAAGCGGGTGCGTATCCGTCTTGTGTGAAGCTCGTATCCCAATGGTTCAACCCTCAGCAACGAGCGCTCGCGACCGGCATTTACGACAGCGGCACCCGCGTCGGCTCCGCGCTTTCGATCCCAGTCGTCGCGTTGATCATCAGTTCTTTCGGCTGGAAGGCCGCCTTTATTTTCACCGGAGCCTTGGGCTTCGTCTGGATTGTCGGATGGCTTCTGATTTACCGCGATCCTTCACACGGACATCTCACCGGTGAAGTCGATCCATACCCGCAATCGGAAGCCGCTAATTGGAGGAAAATCACCTGGAGTTCGCTCTTCACATATCGCACGCTATGGGGAATGATGCTCGGCTTCTTCTGCCTGAACTTCGTAATTTACTTTTTCATCACGTGGTTTCCGAGCTATCTGATCCAGACGCACCGGTTCTCGTTGAAGTCTCTCGGCACGCTTGGCATGGTTCCCGCGCTCATCGCGATCCCCGCCGGTTGGCTGGGCGGCTTCGTGTCCGATTCTCTCGTACGACTCGGCTGGAGTCTGACGGCCGCACGCAAATCCTGCATGGTCGGCGGAATGCTGCTCTCGTCGGTCATTACGCTTTCCGCATTTACGACGAACATCTATCTGGTGCTCGCGTTCTTTAGCGTCGCATATGGCAGCCTCGCGTTTGCTGCCGCCAGCATCTTGTCACTGCCTAACGATGTCGCGCCAACGCCAGATCACGTCGCATCGATCGGTGGAATCCAGAATTTCGCGTCAAATCTCGCGGGCATCGTCATAACGACCTTCACCGGTTGCATGGTCGCCCTGACGAATGGCTCCTTCAAAGTTCCACTTTGTGTCGCCGGCGGCTCCTGCCTGCTAGGTGCACTCAGCTATCTCGTGATCGTCGGCAGGATCGAACCCCTTACTGTTGCTGATGCCTCTGATGTCGCCGTAGAACTTGGCGTCGGCTCAAGAATATGAAAGTCGCCTTCACCGCCGCAAGTGATCAAGGAACGTCTTCGTTTCCCAGTCGAAGTCTATCGAGAAGATTGCTGGCAACTCGAGCGTCCTCACTCTCCTCAGCTGGAAACGCCGACAAAATAGGTGCCAGGAGGAGCGCATCCTGAACGCGACCCTGCGTTTGCAATAGATTTGCAAGACTGAATGCGGCCCGGAGTTCGAACAGTTTTGCTCCCTGGTTGCGGGCCAGGACCATCGCAGCAATCAGAGTCGACTCTGCCTCAACCGCCCAATCCTGTCCGTTTTGCCACTGACGCAGAATGTCGCCTTTTATCCGTAACAGCTCGGGGTAATACCAGCGCTCGCCAGTTCGCTCACAGTGACTCAACGCGGGTTTCAACCAGGCCAGCGCCTCCTGGTTCCTGCCCGCCTTCTGGAGGACAGTTGCTGTCAGACCGTGGAGCAAGGTGTAGTGCGCCAGATAGTCAAGAGCGCACATCGCGGCGATTGACTCGGTGAAGCGGGTATACAGTCGTTCGTCATATTCGTAGGCCCACGCCACTAAAGCAGAGAAGCATTCGCTGCATGTTCGCCAAATTTCGAATCCGAATCTTGTCGACAACTCGTGAAGGTTCTCAAGCGCGGGGCGGGCCGCCTCCATATCACCTGTCAGGAGCGAAATCGGTACGACTGCCTCGACCAGTACGTAGCTGGTCACCATGGCTTGGCCGTAACTATGGGCCTCCTCCAATGTGGCGCGGGCCAAATGACGCGCCTCATTGGTTTGCCCCTGTACAAGTCGGAGCCGCGCCAAGGTAGCCTTCGCAACGATACAGTGATTGACACCAAGGCCGATGGCATCGCGTCGATGTATGTTGTGCACATAACGATCAAGCATTTTCTCAAGCAACTCGTCAGCTCGGGCGTGATTGCCGCAGTAGTGTTCCGCAATGGCGATAATGCGCAGCGAAAGGATCTGATGCGGCTCGCTTGCGGCGCGGTCCGCAACTTCTGCGAACCGCCTGGCATGGCAGAGTGCATCGCGGGATCTGCCGCCATATTGACAGGCGTTCCACAATCCCCACATTGCGCGCGCCTCAAACCATGATTCCCCGGCTGTTACTGCCAACTCGAGCACCTTCGTCCATTCTTGCATTACCTGCGGACCCGGGCCGCCGGTATAGACCATGCCTGACGCGTGAGCGCAAAGCAGGCGCAGCTGACTTCCGTCCTCTGCGAGAGGGTCGCCATTCTCTGGGATGGAGCTGATGGCTTGTCGCGCGCGGTCACTACATTCCTGTACTAGTGAAAGGTCAAATAGCCGCGGAACAAGAAGGACCGCGAGCTCGCGCGCAAGCCTTGTATTGGCTGGCTTCGAGAACGCCCAATCCAGAGCTGCGCGGGTGTTCTCAAGCCGTCGATGAATCTCGACGAGCGATTGATCGACCGGGGTTATAGCCCAGTTGTCGCGGATGTGCCGAAACTCCGCGCACAGGTGACTTACGCGCCTGAGTTCGGTTGCATCCTGTTCACCGCTCTCTTTGAGTTTCTGGAATGCGTACCCTCTCGTTGTCTCAAGCAGCCTATATATGCCAGGTCGTCGCGCGATATCAGCCACTATGAGTGATTTAGTCGTCAGTGCCCATATCGCATCCGTTATCTGGTGCGCCAGCAGATCTTCGCGTGACGCAACAGCGCTAGCATCTTCGAGGGTGAAATGACCGCGAAGTACGCTGAGTCTGTTGAGTACTTTCTGCTCGATTGATGGCAGAAGTTTATAGCTCCAATCGAAAGTTGCTTTCAATGTCTGGTGGCGCGGCAGTGCATTTCGATGGCCGCCTCCCAGCGTTTGAATCCTGTCGTCGATATCTTTAGCAAGTACCTCTACACCAAGGTATGCGGCACGGGCCGCGGCGAGTTCAATAGCGAGCGGAATTCCATCTAGCCGTTTGCACACAAAGCCCGTGAGTGCGAGGCTCCGCACGTCCGAAGGGAATCGCGCGTCCATGGCTCTCGCGCGAGCAAGGAATAACTGGACGGCGCTATGTTGTAGTACCGATGTACCAGACTCTTCCGTGCTGGGTACGTCGAGAGGTTCGACATGGAAAAGGAATTCATCCTGGATGCGCAGCGACTCCCGACTCGTCGCCAGCACCTTGCAATTCGGACTTGCGAGCGCTAGGAGGCATACAAATTCGGCTACAGCGCTAACCAGATGCTCACAGTTGTCAAGGATGAGAAGTGTTTGCTTGCCGCCAATCAGATTGATCACGGCTTGGGCGGCCCGCGCGTCACTCGACATAGTAAAGCCCATGGCGCTGGCAATTGCTGCCGGAACGCTTTCCGCGTCGCTCTGCTTTGTCAGTTCGACCAGCCAGACTCCTCCAGAGTAATCTTCGACGCTTCGTCTGCCTACCTCGAGGCCAAGGGTCGTCTTTCCGATTCCGCCGGCCCCTATCAAGGTAACAATATTGCGCGCCGTGAGCATCCCTAGAATCTCTTCGACGGATGTTTCGCGTCCAAAAAGCCTGGGCGAATAGCTGGGCAGGTTGGTAGCGGGCGCAAGCTGGTTCCCATGAACCTGGACGGGCAGCGCGACTTCTGTGGATTCTCTGGTCGTCAGCAGCCGATAGCCGCGCCCAGGGATGCTAAGCAGGAGATTGCGATGTTTGCCCAGCAGTTTTCGGAGAGTTGAGATGTGAACGTGGAGATTGTTCTCTTCCACGATGGTTTCTGGCCATACTTTCGCCATCAACTCGGACTTCGACACCAAGGCGCCGTCTGCCTCAATTAGCAGTAGCAGAACGTCCCAGGCCCGCGTCCCTATAGGCACAATTTCGCCTTCGACGCAGACTTGCCTTCTGTCCCGGAATATCTCCAGGTTGCCAATGCGAATTGTCACGCGATGTTCCCTGTGCTGAGCCCACTCCCAGATGCGCGACACGCACGCCGTCGTCACGATAGCGTGACAATCGTACGGTAGCACCTAGCACGCGGTGTCTACGAGGTTCAGGCTTTGAACAGAGGCGGTAGGTTGCGAGTAAGTAACTGGTACTATGAATGACGATGTGCCGAGGCGGAATGCAGTTAGTTGAAAGCCATATTCATCGAGGTGTGTGCCCATGCAGGAGGATAGCCTGTCCAGCTTCTCCCTTTCCGTCAGTAAATCCTGATTCCGCTGTAGGGAATCATCGTCCGTAAAGCGTCACTTTCGATTTCATCCCGACCAGCGCGACGTGCTCGCCCCCCTTTGCCGGCATCAAGGTGCTCGCCCGCACGCGGGTTGTGTCGCTCGATACGGCGCGCAGTTTCACCGAGGACGAGTGGCTGCTCGCGCACGCGATCAGCCAGCGAAACAGTGCACTGGGCACCGACAGAGCATAGGCGGCCGAGCGCGCCAACAAGGCGCCTGTGGACGGACGCCAGTCCGGCGCGATGCGCGACCTCGGGGGCCCGGCCCAGCGCTTGCGGGGCAATGCAGACGGTCGAGCCACGGAGCGTGGCGCAATAACAAATGCGTTGAACGGCTAAGGTGACCGAGAACCGCAACGAGCAGCTTGTCACCGTCAGGACGGCGCACGGCGTTGACGTATTCACTGTCGGTCGCGAAGTCGCGCTCGAAGTCGGTCTGCTGGAACGCCCGCCCGCGACACCGAAGCAGTGACAACGCCAATCCCGAAAAAGCGCGCGGATAACCCGCAAGTTCGGCAGTCGGCGCTATCGTCCAATGCGTAACAGCGCACAGAAAATCGTTGGCAAATGCGTATTGTCGATCCACGGCATGGGGGAGTCTTTGCCGTGGCCTGAACCGGTCGCGCTACTGCTCACGTAGATTGCAGCGCGCAATTGGACAGGCGACCAATAATCACACGCCCGCTTTGACCGGCACGACAAAAATGAAACGGGGTCCAAATCATGAAACATGAAACCCTGAAGGGCATCGCGCAGTTGCAGTCACGGCAGCGTCAGCGGCTGGCTGAAGACGCCACGCGCACCCTGCGTGACAGGAACCTGACGCTCTCACAGCGCGAGCTGCTGGGTCGCATGCGCCTCGCGCTGATCGACATCGACGTAGGGACGGTGTTCGGGCAGGATCAGGAGAACTACGTGTCGCGTTACGTGTACGACGCGGTTCAACAGGTGCTTAACGATATCCGGTTCGTGCTACTCGAATACGGCTTTCCGCCGGAAGCTACAGTGACCGACTGGCTGCGCGAGCGGCTTGAGGCAACCAAATGAAAACTCATCAATGAGCGGCTCGTCGCAGTGGAGAACCGTGCGCTGGATACACTCACGCCAGTCTTCACCGAAGCGAGCCACGGCGAGAGCATTGCGTGACGAATCGTTGCGCCAGAAGTGCGCCGCATCCAGGCGCGCGCGATCCGGCGCTGTGGCGAACTGCTGAAGACGTTTCAGAGTGCCGGTGGACGGCCATCAAACGATAAAAAACCAGTGACGGCACCGTCACCAGTTTCTGAGAAAGCCGCCGCCGAACAAGCCGGTATGTCAGAGCGCCAGCGCGTGACTGCCGTGCCCGTCGCGCTGCCCCCGAAAAAGCTCACCTTAAGGCCCGTAGAAACCGCTGGCGGGTCCGGGACATGCGTCGTATCACCCGAGCCCCGCGAGCGGTTTACAGGGTCTACCGAATGGCGGGAAGCGGCATTCGCGGCTCGGACCTTTCCGCGCATTACCAGCGACGACAACATCGTCGGACGGCTCCGCGCGCGGCGTGCCCACTTCTGAGTTTTTTCATCGGATTTGCGCCGCCATCAGCCGGTCACTACAGGCAACCAGCGGCCAGGAGCCGACGCTCAGCCGGATTTTCGTAACGACCGGTCACGCGCGAATAGCGGCCAAAGAGATAAATAAACCGTAAGCCAGCATTGATCGACGCTCGCCAGCGCTGAGGCGTGGAGAGCGCTGCGGGTTGCCCGCCTTGAGCGCGGCATCGTCCGGTGATTTTCGTCGGCTGTCGAGCTTCCCAGTCTAGGGATAAATGGTTTCGCCGCGATTCAGCATGCCGATGAACTCTTCGATCTTGCGCACCCGTGTTGCGGGCTTTTTGGCATTCTGTATCCGAAACAGGATGGCGTAGCGGTTTCGGCCGTTTAGCGTCGCAAAGAACGCGCTGGCCTTGGGATTGGCATCCAGTGCGGCCTGCAGGTCGCCCGGCACGGCCGAGTTGCTGGCGGACGTATAGGCAGCCTCCCAGCGGCCATCCTCTTTGGCTTTCTCGATTTCCCGCATGCCCGAAGGAAGCATTCTGCCTGCGGCGATCAGCGCTTCGGCCCGGTCTTTGTTGAGCCTGGACCAGATACTTTTTGCGGAGCGTCGAGTGAAGCGTTGCAACCAGTATTCTTCACTTTCAGTCTGTTTTTGACCGTCTATCCAGCCATGACAAAGCGCACTTTCCAGCGCCTGTTCGTAAGTCAAGGTTGGCTGCCCGGCGCCCTTTTTGGCAAGGCGCAGCCATATCCCGGTCGAGGTACCGCCGTTTTGCGTCAACCAGTTTTCCCATTCATTCTGGTCAAGGAATGTCAGACGAGGCTCTGTCATGGAGCGATCCGAATGGTTGCATTCAGGCAGCGAGGCTTTTTCGTTCACTGAAACCTCGTAGATTACCGATTTACGCGGATTTGGAAATACCCGATTTATCGACAATTCAGCGTGTATCCCATCGGAGGGAAGATGGAGGTCTTTCCTGGCGGAGCATCCAGTTGACCGGTTTCCCACCGATTGTGTTGAAAAAGTCTTGTTTTGGATCAGGGCGCTGGAGTTGGCACGACGTTATCGAGTTGTGACGATCGGCGAAGCGGTGAACTTGGGCGAGGCAACGATCCTCATTTCTCGTCATGCAACTGCCTGGTTCATCTGCTTGCTTCCTGACATGAACCGCTTGGCCATTCTTCGCAGGTTTTGCGCAGTCGCTGCCATCAGGAACTCATCATGAGCACCGCTTGGACCTCGCAGTCGCAAACGGTCCAGTTTCAGGATGCGTTTGAGATGGGCAAAGAGCATTTCCACCTTCTTTCGCTCACGGCAAGATCGCTTGTATTCAGGCGTCTTCGCAATACGCCTCGTTTCGTCACGCGCAGCTTCATGGATGCTGCGGGCGATCTTGCGGAATGGTGTATTCGGACAGCAGCGATCCTTCATCGAACAGCTCTCGCAGTCGAGCTGACTTGCCCGATAGATGATCGTGTCAGCCTTCGTGACGCGCGAGCGCGGATTCGTGAATTTGCGCCGATCACTGCGTAGTGCGTGCCCGGTGGGACAGCGATATTCATTGGCCAGTTCATCCCATAGGAACTCGCTGCTGGACAATGTATTGTCCTTGCGCGTCGTTTTATCCCAGACCGGAACATGTGGTGCAATCTCCTTCTCTTCGATCATCCAGGCAAGCATCGCTGCCGAGCCATACGCGGTGTCGCCTGCAAGACGTCGAGGTTTGAGATCATGCCGCCGCTCAACGCGGTCAATCATCGTCCTGGTTGATTCCACTTCGTGCGAACGGTTCGCGGGCGTCGCCTCGACGTCAACGATGATCCCTGCCTGCAGGTCAATCAGATAATTGGTCGAGTAGGCGAAGAACGGCAAGCCACCCTTGGCCGCTGTCCAGCTCGCGGCGGGATCCGTCAGAGATATCCTCTTTGGAGGGGGCAATGTCTCTGCCATCTCCGCCGCTTCGGTGCCCGCTGGATTCGCTTCTTCCAATGCTTCCAGATACTCGCGCACTGCACGGCTTTGTCCCTTGACGCAACCCCAGTCGATGGGCCCGGAACCCGGAACACCGCGTGCAGAGCTCACGTCGGCTCTGATGATGCTTGCGTCAATCGCGAATCCTTCACCCTTTACGAGCCCTTCGGACATGCACCGACCCAGCACCGACTCGAACACATGGCGTAGTACATCGCTATCGCGGAAGCGACCGTGGCGGTTCTTGGAGAATGTCGAGTGTTCGGGTACGGCGTCCTCCAGGCCCAGGCGACAGAACCATCGATACGCCAGGTTCAGATGTACCTCTTCGCATAGCCTGCGCTCGGACCGGATGCCGAAACAGTAGCCGACGATCAACATGCGGATCATGAGCTCCGGATCAATCGATGGCCGCCCCATCGGACTGTAGAACGGCGCGAGATGCTGGCGTAGATCGCGCAGATCAAGGAAGTGATCGATGCCTCTCAACAGGTGTTCGCGAGGGACGTGATTATCGAGGTTAAACGAGTAGAAGAGTTTGTCCTGTCCGCGGCCCAGTTGACCCATCATGACGAATCACTCCCGTCGATCGATGTCTTCCAGGATACCGAACATTCCGAACCACGGACGACTTTTTCAACACAATCCCACCAACATCTGCCATTGCCATCGGTTCCGGCGACGACCGTTTGGGGTCGGCATGAGACCTTCGCGACTGGTATCGCGTACATCAACGACAACTTCAAGCTATGGGAAAGGTCAGTGACATGCCGCCCCACGTATCGACGGCGTTGAACCAGACAAGGCGGGTCGCCGGGGGCGATGCCTCAGAGACGGGCCAGAACGGCCCAAGGCAGGACGGCGCGTGGGTTCCGTTCGGCCCCCCAGGCAGGGTCTGCGGTACCCCTGCGGAAGTGTTGTAGCGCGCTCAGGCTTTGGCGGGTTGTTTGGTGGGTAGAAATGAACACGGGCCCCGAAGGGCCCGTGTGTACTACCTCTGTGGCGGAGACGGAGGGATTCGAACCCTCGATCCAGGTTTTGGCCCAGATGCTCCCTTAGCAGGGGAGTGCCTTCGACCTCTCGGCCACGTCTCCCAAACTTTCGGTCGCGCAGGGAGTCAGCGCGACGAAGCCAAGATAATAGCGGGCCGAACCGCAGAGGTCAATGTCTACCGCACACTTTTTGTGCCAGGTTTGTCATCAACGACGCAATTTGTTCACACTGGCCGCGCATAACGGACAAGGCGCGCTTGTACGCGCCGTCGTTTAACGCAAATTACGCTTGATCCAGTTCGAACGCCTTATGCAGCGCGCGCACGGCGAGCTCCATGTATTTCTCGTCGATCAGAACCGAAATCTTGATTTCGGAGGTCGAGATCATCTGGATGTTGATGCCCTCTTCCGACAGCGTGCGGAACATCGTGCTCGCGATCCCGACGTGCGAACGCATGCCAACGCCGACCACCGACACCTTCGACACCTTCGGATCGCCCAGCACCTGTTCGGCCTGCACGTGACCCTTCACCTGGTTGGTGAGGATCTCCATGGCGCGTTGATAATCGCCGCGGCCGACCGTGAACGTGAAAGCGGTTTTGCCCTCGACGCTCTGGTTCTGGATGATCATGTCGACGTCGATATTCGCGTCCGCCACCGGGCCGAGAATCTGGTACGCGATGCCCGGTTTGTCGGGCACACCCATCACGGCGATGCGAGCTTCGTCGCGCTGAAACGCGATGCCCGAGATGACTGCTTTTTCCATGGTCTCGTCTTCTTCAAAAGTAATCAGGGTGCCCGACTTCATTTCAGTGTCGAGCGGTATCAGCGGATCGGTCAGACTCGACAGCACGCGCGTCTTCACCTGATATTTGCCGGCGAATTCCACCGAGCGGATCTGCAGCACCTTCGAACCCAGGCTTGCCATTTCCAGCATTTCTTCGAACGTCACGCGATCGAGCCGGCGCGCTTCTTCCACCACGCGCGGGTCGGTCGTGTAGACGCCGTCGACGTCCGTATAGATCAGGCACTCGTCGGCTTTCAGCGCAGCGGCGACCGCGACCGCCGATGTATCCGAACCGCCGCGGCCGAGCGTGGTGATGTGGCCGTCAGGATCGATGCCCTGGAAGCCCGTGATCACCACCACTTTGCCCGCGTCGAGATCGCGCAGCACGCGCTCGCCGTCGATTTCGTTAATGCGCGCTTTCGTGAACGCGCTATCGGTCTTGACCGGTACTTGCCAGCCGGCATAGCTGACGGCCTCGAGGCCCGCTTCCTGCAGCGCGATCGCCAGCAGTCCCGAACTGACCTGCTCGCCGGTGGCGGCGATCATATCGAGTTCGCGCGGGCTCGGCTGAGTCGTGATTTCTTTCGCGAGACCGAGCAAGCGGTTGGTTTCGCCGGACATCGCCGACGGCACGACGACCATCTTGTGGCCGGCCTTGTGCCATTTCGCGACGCGCTTGGCGACGTTCTTGATGCGCTCGACCGAGCCCATCGAGGTGCCGCCGTATTTATGTACGATGAGTGCCATTGTGGTTCTGAACTGGAGGAGAAACCGCGCTGGCGCGCTGGAGACGACCGCACAAAAGCACAAGAGCGCAACGTTTCTGGAACGACGGCAAAGTGTGTAGCGGCGTAGATGCAGCGCGCGTGCAGCACGCGCGGATTTGCCCGTGAATGATCGCTAATGGCTTACCGGAAACTACAGAACACGATCGGCAGCACGTCAAAAGCGACGGTAAAAGCGGGTCGGGCAAACAAGGTAACGTACCCGATCGAGCGCAAAAAGACAAGCCGAAATGACCAGAATAAGGGCTGAAAAGGCTTATCCGGTGCGGTTTTACGCCCTATTTCGGGCATTCACCGGATAGATAACCCGAGTGTCTGACCGGCCGGTCAGGCGATCAACAGATCCTCACGCCAGATGATCTTGACGCGCTGTCCGGCCGGGTCCACATGCCCGGACAGCGCAGCGCGGTTCACGCCGAGCAAGGGCACGAACAGCAGTTCGTCGCCGACGTAAAGCAGCGGCACATCGCGCTTCCATGCGGGGATGCCGCGCTCCTGGAAGAGGTTCTTCAGCGTACGGCTTGGGCTCTTTTGCGCAGCGCCGGTGCGCATGCGTTCGCCGCCGCTGCGCGAACGCGCGCTCAGCAATGCGCGGCGTAGAACGCTGACGGGAATGGCATCAAGATCGTCAGAAGCGGCATCGACATTAGCGAACACAAAGGTGCCGCGCCATTGCGGCAGACGCCAGATCGATTCACCCTGCCATGCAAGTTCGCTAACAACACGCGTGGCGAGCGCAGTTTCATCGGCGGGTTCGCTGCTATCGCCCGCTTCCCAGTAGATCAGGCCGCGATAGCTGCGCAGCGCCTGCCCCGCATGATCGACGCGCAGACTATGGCCCTCGCCTGCTTCGCCGACTTCGCGCAATTGGCGCAACGCATCGGTCAGACGCGCGGTCGATGCGGCGACAAGGTCCAGCGAGCGCACCCAGTAGCGCATCAGATTGAGCGCACGGGCGTCGTCGAGGGCGAGCAGCGCGTCATGCGATAGCGCTCGCCCTTCCTCGCGCGCTGCGGTGCTCATGTCGATGCGCGCCAGCTCATCAAGAAGATGCTGCGCCGACGCCGCATGCGCCGCCGCGCGCGCGAGCGCGTCGCGAAAACCAGGAAAGTGGACGGCCAGCGCCGGCGTTACGTCGTGGCGCAACGCATTGCGCGCGTAACGTGTATCCGCGTTCGATTCATCTTCGATCCAGTACAGATCCCGGGCGACCGCATATTGCTCGAGTTGTGCACGCAGCAGGTTAAGTAACGGCCGCACACGCACGGCAGACGCGCCCGGCGGCAAATACTCGGGCGCCATCGCTGCCAGTCCGGCGAGCCCGGCGCCGCGCAGCAGTTGTAGCAGCACCGTCTCCGCCTGATCGTCCGCGTGTTGCGCGAGCCACAGCGCGTGCACGTCACGCGCCGCGCACAATGCGTCCAGCGCACGATAACGCGCGTCGCGCGCCGCAGCCTCGACGCTCACGCCCGCGTCGCGCGACACTTCGACACGCTGCGCCGCGAATTCCACACCACGTTCTCGCGCGAACGCTTCGCAGTGCGCGAGCCACTGATCGGCGAAGGCGCTCAGCCCGTGATGCACGTGCAGCGCCACGCAGCGCGACGCTCCGGCAACGCGCACCGCCGCGTCGAGCAACACGCTCGAATCCACGCCGCCGCTGAACGCGATCGCAATGCGCGCCGTCGCCGGCAGCGCGGACAACGCCAAGCCGACCGCCTCGAGTACGAGGCGGTCGGCGGGCGAATCTGCGGGGGTGGTCACGTCGTTAGCGCGTTGAGCGCTGGATGACGAAAGGAAACGCGCGCGGGCTTACGCACCCGGCGTGGTTTCCTTGAACTTGCCGTACGACATCAGCCGCTCGAAGCGACGTTGACGCAGGTCGTTGATGCTCATGCCCTGGAACTGGCGCAGCGAATCGGCAAGCGCACGGCGCAGCATCGCGGCCATGCCCTTCGGATCGCGATGCGCGCCGCCGAGCGGCTCGTTGACGATCTTGTCGATCAGGCCGAGCGCCTTCAGACGATGCGCGGTCAAGCCCAGCGCTTCCGCTGCTTCCGGCGCTTTAGCGGCGCTCTTCCACAGAATCGACGCGCAACCTTCGGGCGAAATCACCGAATAGGTCGAGAATTGCAACATCAGCACGCTATCGCCGACAGCGATCGCCAGCGCGCCGCCCGAGCCGCCTTCACCGATGATCGTGGCGATCAGCGGCGTCTTCAATTCGGCCATCACATACAGGTTGCGGCCGATCGCTTCCGACTGGCCGCGCTCTTCCGCGCCGATGCCCGGATAAGCGCCCGGCGTATCGATGAACGTGAAAATCGGCAAGCCGAATTTCTCGGCGAGGCGCATCAGGCGTTCGGCCTTGCGATAGCCTTCCGGGCGCGGCATGCCGAAGTTGCGCAGCGCGCGTTCCTTGGTATCGCGGCCTTTCTGATGACCGATCACCATGCAGGCCTGGCCGTTAAAACGCGCAAGGCCGCCGACGATCGACAGGTCGTCCGCATAATTGCGGTCGCCATGCAGCTCGTGGAAATCGGTGAACAGCTCGTTCACGTAATCGAACGTGTACGGGCGTTGCGGGTGACGGGCGATTTGCGAAACCTGCCACGGAGTGAGGTTCGCGTATAGATCTTTGGTGAGCTGTTGACTCTTCTTGGACAGCCGCTCGATCTCTTCCGAAATATCGACGGCCGAATCGTCCTGCACGAAGCGCAATTCTTCGATCTTCGCTTCGAGTTCAGCGATCGGCTGTTCGAAATCCAGAAAGGTGGTCTTCATTGGTTGTAATCCTTGGACTTACCGGCAGCGCGTATTCTAACCGCGCGCGCCGATGTCAAAACCATCTCACAACTATCAATTTTTAACAGTTGATAGTTTTTTAAACAGCATTGCTTCTTTTCTTCAGTAGTCGACCGGCAACGGATCGAGACTACGCCACATATACCAGGTGGCGACGGTGCGCCACGGCTCCCAGTTCGCCGCGACTTCACGCGCTTCGCTGCGCGTGACCGGTTCGCCGCTAAAGTAATTGACGCTGATGGCCCGGATCAGACCCAGGTCGTCGAGCGGCAGAACGTCCGGGCGCGACAGATTGAAGATCAGGAACATTTCCGCGGTCCAGCGGCCGATGCCGCGAATCTGCGTCAGCTCGGCGATCACCGCCTCGTCTTCCATCGAGGTCCACTTGCCGACGTGCAGCGCACCCGAGACGAAATGCTGCGCCAGATCGAGCACGTATTCGGCCTTGCGCTTCGATAGCCCGCACGCGGTCAGCTTTTCCTGGCCGAGTTTGATGAACTGCTGCGGCACGAGCTTCGGACACGCAGTCTCGACTTTCGCCCAGACCGCTTGCGCGGACGCCACCGAAATCTGCTGCCCGACCACCGAACGCGCGAGTGTGACGAACGGATCGCCGCGGCTCAGCAAATGCACCGGACCGAACTTCGGGATCAGCTTCTTCAGAATCCGGTCGCGCTTGACGAGGTCGGCACACGCCTTATCCCAATACGCCGGACGCGTGACTTCGGGCGCGAGCCCGCCGATCTGCACCGGCACCGCGACTTCGGTATCGCTCGCCGCTTCGCCGCCCGCGTTGCTCGACGCGCGTGTCTTGCGCACGACTTCGCCCTCGTGCGCGTCGCGCGCGAGTGCCTGCACGTCGCCGGCCAGTTCAGCGGGCAATGCGCCGTTGCCTTTTGCACGCGACGGGCGCTGTGTTTTGGCCCGCTTCGAAGCCGGCGCGTGCGCCGACGCACCGTTGAGCGCGCGTTTGACGGCGGGCTTCTTCGTTGCACCCGTCGCTGCACTCGCGCCGGACTTTGCCGCCACCAAGGTGGCTTTCGACGATGCTTTCTTTACCGCGACGCTGCCCGCGCGAGTCGACGTTCTGGTCGATTTTACTGCGGCTGCCGCGTTTGTTTGAGACGCGGCTCGTTTAGCCGGCGTCTTCGTGGCCGTTGCCATCCTGCCTCCTGCCTGGCGAGTCGATCAAAGGGAAGTACGAGGTGCGCTCACACGCGCCGCCACTCGGTCAACCCGCCGGGTTTGTCTTCAAGTGCAACGCCGGCCTCGAGCAATTCAGCTCGAATCCGGTCCGCTGCCGCATAATCTTTCGCCTGCTTGGCGGCCACGCGCGCGGCGATCTTCGCTTCGATCGCGGCGGGCTCGAGCGCGCCTTCGACGGCGCTGCCCGCAGCCTGCTGCAGATACGCACGCGGCTCACGGCCGAGCAGTCCGATCACCTGCGCGAGCGAGCGCAATTGACGGGCCAGCGCGGGGTCGCGCGTGCGGTTAACTTCAGTTGCCAACTCGAACAACACCGACACCGCAACCGGCGTGTTGAAGTCGTCGTTCATCGCCGCCTGAAAACGCTGCGCGTGCGCTTCGTTCCAGTCGGGTTCCGCACTGTCCGGTGTGACGTCCTTGAGCGCGGTGTACAAGCGCGCAAGGGCGTTGCGGGCGTCGTCGATATGCACGTCGCTGTAATTTAACGGCGAACGGTAATGAGCGCGCGCGATAAAAAAGCGCACGACCTCGGCATCGTACTGCGCCAATACTTCGCGGATCGTAAAGAAGTTGTTCAACGACTTCGACATCTTCTCATTGTCGATCTGCACGTAGCCGTTGTGCATCCAGTAATTGACGAATGTTTGTCCGGTCGCAGCTTCACTCTGCGCGATCTCGTTCTCGTGGTGCGGAAACTGCAGGTCCTGACCGCCGCCATGAATGTCGAAATGATCGCCGAGCAACGTGCAGCCCATTGCCGAGCATTCGATATGCCAGCCAGGCCGGCCGCGCCCGTACTTCGACTCCCAGCCGGTGTCCGCGGGTTCGTCAGGCTTCGCCTGTTTCCACAGGACGAAGTCGAGCGGGTCCTGCTTCGCGTCGTTCGCCGCGACGCGTTCGCCCGCGCGCAGATCCTCGAGCGACTTGCCCGACAGCTTGCCGTAGCCCGCGAACTTGCGGACGGCGTAGTTCACGTCGCCGTCGCTCGCCTGATACGCGTAGCCATTCGTTTCGAGCTTCTCGATCATGCCGAGCATCTGCGGAATGAAATCGGTAGCGCGCGGCTCGATATCGGGCCGCTCGATGCCGAGCGCGTCCGCGTCTTCATGCAACGCCGCGATGAAGCGATCGGTCAGCGATTTGATCGTCTCGCCGTTCTCCACCGCGCGCCGGATGATCTTGTCGTCGATGTCGGTGATGTTGCGCACATAGGTCACGTCGTAACCGAGCGTGCGCAACCACCGCTGCACGATATCGAACACGACCATCACCCGCGCGTGACCGACGTGACAATAGTCGTACACGGTCATCCCACAGACGTACATCCGCACAACGCCTTCTTGCAGCGGCACGAAAGTTTGCTTGTCACGCGCGAGCGTGTTGTAGATGCGCAGTGATTCCATAGAGAACGGTGCGTGGGCCGAAAGAAATCCGCAATGTGTCAGTGCGTGCCGCGCCCGCCAGCAAACTGGCGGGTGCGTCACTTACAGCAGCAAACCGGCGCAGCTGGTGCGGCGATCAGGCTGCGTTCAAGGCGGAGACGACCACGAGTGGCGAAAAGACAGTCGGCGGTTCGACGGAACGCGCAGACCTTTTGTTAGAATGGCTCGGAGTATAACATCCAGACCTGAGCCTATGAAACCTTCCAGCGGCCGCGCGCGCAGCGCTGCGACCCTCGCCGCGACGGCCTTGTGCGCCGTTGCCCTCACGGTCTTGCCGGTCACTGCGGCGTACGCGCAGAAGGCCGCCGCGTTGCCGACAGGCCCCGCCGTGCGCGACAACACGCCGGAAATCGACGCGTCGATTGCGCAGAAGAACTGGGAAGCCTCGCTGAAGCAGCTCGACGCGCGAATCGCGTCGAATCCGCGCGACGCGCAGGCCAAATTCAAGCGCGGCACGGTGCTTGCCCATCTGAACCGCGACGACGATGCGATCGCCGCGTTCACCGAGCTGACGCAACTGTATCCGGAGCTGCCCGAGCCGTATAACAACCTTGCGGCACTTTATGCAAAACACGGCCGTTATGCCGAAGCACGCGCCGCGCTCGAAACGGCGACCAAGGTGAATCCGGGCTACGGTCTCGCGTACGAGAATCTCGGCGACCTGTACCTGCGCATGGCCGACGCAGCGTACCGCCGTGCGCAAGGCCTCGGCAAAGCGAGCGCCACGACCAACCAGCGCCTCGCGGACATCCAGAAGATCGTCTCGCCGCCCAGGACCAAAACGCCGCCCGTGAAGAAAGCCGCCGTCACGCCCGACGACGAATACACCAAACGCGCCACGTCGAACATGACGGAGACACCGAGCTTCCAGTTCGGCGGCGCGAACGGCTCGCTTGCCATGCCACCCTACATGGCACCGTCGAACTAAGCCCGTCACAGTTTTCGCCGATACATTTTTTCCAACCCTGAGGATCTTCATGAAATGGTTGATGTTGGCGCTCGGCAGCGCCGCCCTGATCGCAAACGCACCCGCATTTGCCCAGTCCGGCTCGCAGGCCGCGCATCCGTCCGTCCTGTTCAAAACATCGGAAGGCGACATCCGCGTCGAGTTGTATCCTGAGAAAGCGCCGAAGACGGTCGCCAACTTTCTCGACTACGTGAAATCCGGCCAGTACAGCGGCACGATTTTCCATCGCGTGATTCGCGGCTTCATGATTCAGGGCGGCGGTTATACGCAGAGCTTTGCCGAGAAACCGACGCGCGCGCCGATTCCGCTCGAAAGCCGTAACGGTCTGAAGAACACCGCCGGCACGCTCGCGATGGCGCGCACCAGCGATCCGAATTCGGCCACCGCGCAATTCTTCATCAACACGGTGGACAATGCCGGCCTCGACTATCCGAATCCGGACGGCAACGGCTACGCGGTGTTCGGCAAGGTCACGGGCGGCATGGACGTCGTCAAGAAGATCGAAGGCACGCCCACCACCACGCGCGGCCCGATGAGCGACGTGCCGCAAAAGCCGATCGTGATCGAGTCGGCTACGGTGTTCGGCAAGTAACCGCACAAAAACAGGCAAGCGCTACATCTACGCCCCGGCGCGGCCCGCCGTCATCTCATGTGACGACTCGCCGCGCCTTTTACCCACCCTGTTCATCAAAGGATTCCATCATGGTTGAACTGCATACGAACCACGGCGTCATCAAACTCGAACTGGACGCTGAAAAGGCGCCGAAGTCGGTTGAGAACTTCCTCAACTACGTAAAGGCCGGTCACTACGACAACACGGTGTTCCACCGCGTGATCGACGGCTTCATGATCCAGGGCGGCGGTTTCGAACCCGGCATGAAGCAGAAGCCGACGGCTGAGCCGATCACCAATGAAGCGAACAACGGCCTGAAGAACGTCAACGGCTCGGTCGCGATGGCGCGCACGAACGATCCGCATTCGGCCACTGCGCAATTCTTCATCAACGTGAACGACAACGACTTCCTGAACCACTCGTCGCCGACGCCGCAGGGCTGGGGCTACGCCGTGTTCGGCAAGGTGGTCGAAGGTCTCGACATCGTCGAGAAGATCAAGAAGGTGAAGACGGGTTCGAAGGGCTTCCATCAGGACGTGCCGGTCGACGACGTCGTGATCGAAAAAGCGGTGATCGTCGACTAAGGTCGGCTCGTTTGAACTGATATCAGGCACCTTCAATGCTGCAAGAAACGCCGCTGCGAAGCGTCGCCGCGGGCGTGCCTGGCGAGGGCAAACGCCCGCACGCCGCACGCCCGTTTTTTTTCCTCTCCGATATTCATCTGAGCGAGGCGATTCCGCGCACGGTCGCCGCGTTCGAACACTTTGTCCGCGTGACCGCCGAGCAGGCGGATTCGGTTTTTATTCTCGGCGATCTGTTCGAGTACTGGATCGGCGACGACATGCTCGCCGAGCCTTTCGTCGCGCGGATGGCGGCATTGCTGCACACGCTGTCCGAGCGTGGCATTGCGCTTTATATCATGCACGGCAATCGCGATTTTCTGCTGGGCAAGCGCTTCATGAAAGCGGCCGGCGCAATCTGGCTGCCCGATCCGTTTGTGATCACCGCATTCGGCACGCGCATTGCGCTCGCGCATGGCGACGGGCTGTGCACGGCCGATCGCGGCTATCAGTGGTTCCGGCGCTTTGCGCGCAGCGGTGTCGCGCAGATGCTGTTTCTCGCGTGGCCGTTTCGCTGGCGCCAGGCGCTCGCGGAGCGTATGCGCTCGAAAAGCGAGGAAGGCCGCGCGCGCCCGGTATCGCCGAAGTACGACGTAACGCCTAAAGGCGTAGCCGCGCTATTCAAATCGACGAAAACGGCAACGATCATCCACGGGCACACGCATCGTCCGGCGCGGCATCACGAGCCGGACGGCACGCGCTGGGTCCTGCCCGATTGGGATCTCGACCACGGCGAGCGCCGTGGCGGTTATCTGCGGATCGACGCGGACGGGATTCGGGCGCTGCGGTTGGATTGAAGCGAGCCCGATGCAATTGTATTAGCGCTCCGCCGCAGCCGCTTCCACTTTTCCCGCAATCGCGGCCGACAGACGCCGCAGATCGAGCAACGCCGCATCGGCGCCTTGCAGCCCTTCCAGACTCGTCCCCAATCGCTCGAGCGCAACGACGATTTCATCGATACGCTGTGCTTGAGCAGACGCGTGATCGATCAGCCCGTGAATCGCCAGCGACACCGGATCGTCCGCGTTCGGCGTGATGCCGTACGCACAAAATGCCGAACGTTCCGGCGCGGTTTTCGAGTCACGCGCGGCGCCGCTCGCGGATGCGCTCGCCGCCGCGGCCGAAGCCGTGGCAGTGCCCGCCGGAACGATGATCCGCGCCGGATTGCCCACCGCCGTACCGCGTGCCGGTACTGGCTTGGTGACCACCGCGTTCGAGCCGATCTTCGCGTCCGCACCGATCGTAAAGCCGCCGAGCACCTTCGCCCCCGCCCCGACGATCACACCGCGCTCAAGCGTCGGATGCCGCTTCGCGCCACGCGTAAGCGAGGTGCCGCCGAGCGTCACGCCCTGATAGATCGTGCAGTCGTCGCCGATTTGCGCGGTTTCGCCGACCACAACGCCCATGCCGTGATCGATGAACACGCGACGGCCCACTGTCGCACCCGGATGAATCTCGATGCCGGTCATGAAGCGCGCCATCTGCGAGACGAACCGCGCCAGCCAGCGGCGCCTCGCGCGCCAGCATGCATGCGCGAGCCGGTGCAGTATAAGCGCGTGCAGACCCGGATAACACGTGAGGACTTCCCAGGCGCTGCGGGCGGCGGGATCGCGCTCGCGGATCGTGGCGATGTCTTCGCGAAGTCTCGTGAACATGGCAGGGGACGTGGTTGTGGGGGGGGGGAAACCGTCGGCGCGAAAAAACACGCACGGCGGCTAGCTGTCGCATAGCAGATCGACAGCTTTGCTTAGAACGTTTCGAGCGATTGTAGGGCGATTGCGGAAAACCTGCCGGAAGCCCACGCTGCCGGCAAGGTCGTCGCGGGCGGTCGCGAGGTGGGCTGTTAGGCGCTTTTATGGTGCGCTTGCGGCCTGGCCTGCGGCTTGCCTTGTGGCCCGCGGTTAAGGCGCGTCGCCGTCCGGGCGTTTGGTCTTCAGCAGGATGTGCTTGGCGATGCCGCGCAAGATATTCACTTCCTCGCGCTCCAGCCCGGAACGCGCGAACAGGCGGCGCAGACGCGACATCAGCTTCTTCGGATTGGCGGGATCGAGAAAATCGAGCGCGACCAGCGCACTTTCCAGATGCGCGTACATGCTTTCGATTTCGTCGCTCGCCGCCCGCGCGCCAACCGGCTCGCCCGGCCCTCCGGGCGCTCGAGGCGCCGCAGGCATGGCGTCGTCCGCTGACAGGTAGATCGTGCGCAACTCATATGACAGCACCTGCACGGCCTGCGCCAGATTGAGCGAACTGTAGGCCGGGTTGGCCGGAATATGCGCAAGCGCGCTGCAGCGCTCGACGTCCTCGTTCGACAAACCGGTGCGCTCGTTACCGAACACCAGCGCGATTTCGCCATGCACCGCCTGCTCGCGCGCGACGCCGGCCGCGGCACGCGGCGTCAGTTGCGGCGGTCCGTATTCGCGCAGCCGCGCGGTCAGCGCCATCGACCAATGCACGCCGTTCAACGCATCGGCAAGTGTCGGCACGATGTGCGCGGACGCCAGCACGTCGTCGGCGCCGCTTGCCATTGCGATGGCCTCCGGATCGCTCTGCACGTGCGGCACGCGCGGCGACACCAGCACCAGGCGCGAAAAACCCATGGTTTTCAGCGCGCGTGCCGCAGCCCCGACGTTACCGGGATGGCTCGGCTCGACGAGTACGAAGCGTGTCGATGTAAAACCGCCGCGCAGCTCAGCTACGGTGGGATCGGAAGAATGGTGGGTGTGGTCCACGATGGAATTCGGCAAGCTAAAGAACGCGTATGGTAGCGCCAACCGGAACCGGCGCCGAATTGCACATACAGTATGCGCGAACCTGGCCAGGAACGCGGCTATGCGGCGGCCGACGCAGCACACGCTGCCGGAGCGCCCCGGACTCAGGTAAAATACCGCGATTCGCGCCGTCTTCGCACGAGCGCCTCGTTCTTATTCAATTTGTCTCCGTCGGCGGAATGCGCACCTGGTCCTGTATCGGACGTGCGTTCCGTGTTGTTTCCGCGCTTCGTTTGCGCACAATTACCGGTACGCAGCCGCGCTGCCCCGGCACAAGGATCCAGGCTCATGCATCCCATGCTCAATATCGCTGTGAAGGCCGCACGCCGCGCAGCACAGATCATCAACCGCGCGTCGCTCGACCTCGATCTGCTCCAGGTCAGCAAGAAACAGCACAACGATTTCGTCACGGAGGTGGACAAAGCGTCTGAAGCGGCGATCATCGATACGCTGAAGACCGCCTACCCCGATCACGCGATTCTCGCCGAAGAATCCGGCAAGTCGGATAACGAATCCGAATTTCAGTGGATCATCGATCCGCTCGACGGCACGACCAACTTCATCCACGGCTTCCCGTACTACTGCGTGTCGATCGCGCTCGCGCACAAGGGCATCGTGACGCAGGCCGTGGTCTACGACCCGACCCGCAACGATCTGTTCACCGCCTCGCGCGGCCGTGGTGCGTTCCTGAACGACCGCCGCATCCGGGTGGCCAAGCGCGACCGTCTGGCCGACGGCCTGATCGGCACGGGCTTCCCGTTCCGCGAAAAGGACGGCATCGAAGCATACGGCCGCCAGTTCGCCGAAATGACCGAGGCCTGCGCCGGCCTGCGCCGTCCGGGTGCCGCCGCGCTGGATCTGGCGAACGTCGCCGCGGGCCGCATGGACGGCTTCTTCGAGCAGGGTCTGAGTCCGTGGGACGTCGCCGCGGGCAGCCTGCTGATCACGGAAGCCGGCGGCCTGGTGGGCAACTACACGGGCGACTCGGACTTCCTGCACGTGGGTGAAGTCGTCGCCGGCAATCCGAAGGTGTATGCGCAGATGATCCCTATCCTGTCGCGCTTCAGCCGTACCCGCCAGCAGTCGGCTTAAGGTCGTTGTCCGGCGGATTGTGCGCCGGCGCCAGATAGTACGAAAACGCCGGGTGTGTTTCGCGCGTTTTTTTGTCGCGCCCTGCTTCGCGCGAGATGTCCGCGCAGTTTCCGATCCGCTTCATGAAAAAAGGCTTCTACACGATCATCGCGGCACAGTTCATTTCGTCGCTCGCGGACAATGCACTGCTGATCGCCGCCATCGCGTTGCTGTCGGTGATCCGCTCGGCCGCCTGGGTCACGCCCCTCCTGCAGATTTTCTTCACCGTCTCGTACGTATTGCTCGCGCCGTTCGTCGGCGCTTTCGCCGATGCGATGCAAAAGCGGCACGTGATGTTCGTCTCGAACGCGCTGAAGGCAAGCGGCTGCCTGATGATGATCGCCGGCGTTCACCCGATGATCGCGTACGGCGTGGTCGGCTTCGGCGCGGCTGCGTATTCGCCGGCCAAGTACGGCATTCTCACGGAATTGCTGCCCGCGGAAACACTCGTCAAGGCGAACGCCTGGCTCGAATCGGCCACCGTGCTGTCGACCATCGTCGGCACCATGGTCGGCGGCGCGCTGATCAGCACCTTCGCGGACAAATTCGTCGCGCATGCGCATCTGCCGTTGATCCGCTCCGCCGCCGATCTGGCGATGTTCGCGGTGATGGTGACCTACGCGATCGCCGCCGCGATCAACATCTTCATCCCCGACACCGGCGCACGTTATCCGAACCGTCTGACGGAGCCGAAGAAGCTGGTCGGCGACTTTGTGAACTCTTTCAACGTGCTGTGGGCCGACAAGCTCGCGCAAATCGCGCTGTGGGTCACGACGCTGATGTGGGGCGGCGCGGTCACGCTGCAACTGCTGGTGCTCAAATGGGCCAATGTGAACCTCGGCCTGTCGCTGTCCAAAGCGGCGGTAATGCAAGGCGTCACGGGCTTGGGTATTGCAGTCGGCGCGGCCGCCGCGGCCGCGTGGATACCGCTGCGCCACTCGCTGCGTGTGCTGCCGGTCGGCATCCTCACCGGCGCGGTCGCGATCGCGATCGCGTTCTACAATAAGGACCTGTTTCCCGCGGGCGCCGGCATCCGCATCGGCTCGTACGTCGCGCCCTTCTATATTTTGCTCGCCTACCCGCTGATGATCCTGCTCGGCGCGCTGTCCGGCTTTTTTATCGTGCCGATGAACGCGATTCTCCAGCACCGCGGCGCGACGCTGCTCTCCGCCGGGCATTCGATCGCGGTGCAGAATTTCAACCAGAATCTGGCCGTGCTGCTGATGCTCGGCGCCTATGCGCTGCTGTTGACAGCGAAGATGCCGGCGCAGTGGATCATCGTCGTGTTCGGCAGCTTCGTCACCTTGATGATGTGGCTCGCGAAACGGCGCAGCGCGGCGAATGAACGCACGGTGGACATGCGGGCGCTGGTCGAAGAATGACGGCGCGAGATTTCGCGCAGCGGCATGAGCTTTGCCGTGCGGATTAGCCGTTCGGTCAGGGTCCGCTAGCCGCGCCGGCAGGTTAAACTCACGCCCTGAACAGCTAACGCAAGAAGACACCGAGGATGGGCATTCAAACCGCAGCGGCCAACGACGTCGCACAACACACGCCGATGATGCAGCAGTATTTACGCATTAAAGCGGATCATCCGGGCACGCTCGTGTTCTACCGGATGGGCGACTTCTACGAACTCTTTTTCGAAGACGCGGAGAAAGCCGCGCGCCTGCTCGACTTAACACTTACGCAGCGCGGCGCGTCGGCGGGCAATCCGATCAAGATGGCAGGCGTGCCGCATCATGCGGTCGAACAGTACCTGGCGAAACTGGTCAAGCTCGGCGAATCCGTCGCGATTTGCGAACAGATCGGCGATCCGGCCACGTCGAAAGGTCCAGTGGAGCGCAAGGTGGTGCGCGTCGTCACGCCGGGCACGCTGACGGACGCCGCGCTGCTGTCCGACAAAAGCGATGTCTACCTGCTGGCAATGTGCGTCGCGCACAACCGCCGCGGCGTCGCGACCAGCGTGGGGCTCGCGTGGCTGAATCTCGCGAGCGGCGCGTTGCGTCTCGCGGAAGTGGCACCGGATCAGGTGGCCGCCGCGCTCGAACGGATTCGTCCGGCGGAAATTCTGGCGGCCGATACGCCCGCGGATTCGGCGAGCTGGACGCCGCCCGTGAATGCCGGCGCCCTCACCCGCGTGCCGGTCTGGCACTTCGATATCGCGTCAGGCACGCAACGCCTGTGCGACCAGCTGGAAGTAGCGGGACTCGACGGCTTCGGCGCGCATTCGCTGACAAGCGCGTGCGGCGCGGCCGGCGCGTTGCTGCTTTATGCGGCGGCCACGCAAGGCCAGCAACTGCGCCATGTGCGCAGCCTGAAAGTCGAGTACGAATCCGAATATATCGGCCTCGACCCCGCCACGCGCCGCAACCTCGAACTCACGGAAACGCTGCGCGGCACTGAATCGCCGACGCTGTGTTCGCTGCTCGACACCTGCTGCACGACCATGGGCAGCCGCCTGTTGCGTCACTGGCTGCATCATCCGCCGCGCGAAGCTGCGATTGCGCAAGCGCGCCAGCAGGCGATCGGCGCGTTGCTCGATGCGCCGCCCGGCGCGAGTGTCGATTCGCTGCGCGGCGCGTTGCGGCAGATCTCCGACATCGAGCGGATTACCGGGCGTCTGGCGCTGCTGTCGGCGCGGCCTCGCGATCTGTCCAGCCTGCGCGATACGTTCATTGCGTTGCCCGAATTGCGCACGCAACTGGCGGCCGTTTCATCCAATGCGGATTCCCTGGCACGCATCGACGCGTCGCTGGAACCGCCTCAAGCGTGTGTCGAACTGCTCAAGCGCGCGGTCGCCGAGGAACCTGCGGCGATGGTGCGCGACGGCGGCGTGATCGCGCGTGGCTACGACGCGGAACTCGATGAGTTACGAGATATTTCGGAGAACTGCGGGCAATTCCTGATCGACCTCGAAACGCGCGAACGGGCGCGTACCGGTATCGGCAATCTGCGCGTCGAATACAACAAGGTGCACGGCTTCTATATCGAAGTCACGCGCGGCCAGACCGACAAGGTGCCGGACGATTACCGCCGCCGTCAGACGCTGAAGAATGCCGAGCGTTACATCACGCCGGAGCTGAAAACCTTCGAAGACAAAGCGCTGTCCGCACAGGAACGCGCGCTGGCCCGCGAACGCTCACTGTACGACGCATTGCTGCAAGCACTGCTGCCGTTTATCGCGGACTGTCAGCGCGTTGCCGCGGCGCTCGCCGAACTGGATCTGCTGGCTGCATTCGCCGAACGCGCTCGCGCGCTCGATTGGGTCGCGCCGACGTTTTCGCCGACCGCCGGCATCGAAATCGAACAAGGCCGGCACCCGGTGGTCGAGGCGCAGGTCGAGCAGTTCATCGCCAACGACTGCACGCTCACGCCGGAGCGCAAACTGCTGCTGATCACCGGCCCGAACATGGGCGGTAAGTCGACCTTCATGCGGCAGACCGCGCTGATCGCGTTGCTCGCCTATGTCGGCAGTTATGTGCCGGCACGGCGCGCCGCATTCGGGCCGATCGATCGCATTTTCACGCGTATCGGCGCGGCCGACGATCTGGCGGGTGGCCGCTCGACCTTCATGGTCGAGATGACTGAAGCCGCAGCGATCCTCAACGATGCGACGCCGCAGAGTCTCGTGCTGATGGATGAGATCGGCCGCGGCACCTCGACCTTCGACGGCCTCGCGCTGGCGTGGGCGATCGCGCGGCATCTGCTCACGCACAACGGCTGCCATACGCTGTTTGCAACGCACTACTTCGAGTTGACGCAGTTGCCCGCCGAGTTTCCCCACGCGGCCAATGTGCACTTGTCGGCGGTCGAGCATGGGCACGGCATCGTGTTCCTGCACGCGGTCAGCGAAGGGCCGGCGAATCAGAGTTACGGCCTGCAGGTCGCGCAACTGGCCGGCGTACCGGGCGCGGTGATTCGCGCGGCGCGCAAGCATCTCGCGCATCTCGAGCAGCAATCGGCGGCGCAGCCCGCGCCGCAACTCGATCTGTTCGCGGCGCCCATGCCGATGCTGGTCGAAGACGCCGATGACGAACGCGACGCCAGGCCGGAAACGGCAGCCGCTTCACCCGCCATGCAAGCACTTGTCGAGCGTCTGCGCGCAATCGATCCGAACGAATTGCGGCCGCGCGAAGCACTCGATCTGCTGTACGAATTGCACGACCTGGCCGCCGCGCCGGATGCGGACCATTGACGCACACAGGCCCTCGCAGCGCCCGCGCAAACTTTGCGCGGCGCTGACCTTTGTCCTCACGCTGACGCTCACTGGCGGCGGTATGCAGTTCGCGCACGCGGAAACGCCGCGTTACGCATTCGCGATCGTCGCCGGCACAATGCAAAGTCCAGCCGACGAAGCGCCGACACAACGCCTGATCGATGCGATCGGCCGTGATCGCGAGATATCGTTCATCGTCTACGACGGCAACCTGAAAGGCGCGAAAGAAGCCTGCCGCGATGCGTTATACGAACGGCGTCACGCGCTGCTCGAAACGGCGCGGCCCGCTCTGTTCTTCATTCCGGGCCAACACGACTGGACCAACTGCGGCACCGCTGAGGCCGGCGGCTTCGATCCGGTCGAACGGCTCGATCAGTTGCGCCAGACAATGTTCGCCGACGCGACGTCGATGGGTCAGAACCCGATCGCGTTGACGCGCGAAAGCGAAGTGCCGCGGTTTCGTCCGTTTCGCGAGAACGTGCGCTGGCAAGTCGGCGATACCGTGTTTGTCGGCCTGAACGCGCCGAGTCCGAACAATCACTATCTGACTGCGGGCGGCCGTAATGGCGAATTCGAAGATCGCGTGATCGCCAATGCGTTCTGGCTCGAACATGCCGCCGAATATGCGAAACGGCGCGACGCGCGCGCGATCGTCGTGTTCATTCAGGGCGACCCCGAACCGGAGCGTTACGAACGGCCCGACCGTTTCGCATGGCTGCGCTTTACACGCAACGCGCGCCGTGACGGCTTTCTGGAATTCAAACGCAGCCTTGTCAAACTCGCGCAGATTTTTCGCGGACCGGTGTTGGTGATTCATTGCGACGACGAGCGCGCGAGCGCCGGTTTCGTGATCGACCAGCCGCTACGCAATGACAAGGGGATGCTGGTGACGAATCTCACGCGCGTCGCGCTTGCGCCGCATGATCGTCTTAACCAGTGGATTCGGATTGAAGCGGATCTCGGCAGGAAACCGCCGTTCCGCGTGAGTGTGCGCGACGTGCCCAAGCAGATGCCGATGCCCACGGTACAACCTGTGCCGCCGCACGAGGAGCCGGCAGCGTCGATGCCGGCCGTGCCGGCGCTCGGCCCCGCTTCCGAATTGCCGCCGTTGTTGCAGATACCGGGGCAGCCGGATCAACAGCAACTGAATCAGCAACAACACGCACCGGTGGACGAGAACGAGAATGCTCCCGCCTCGACCGCCCTGCCTCATGTACCAGGCGCTCCAGGCGGCGCCTCAGGCATTCCCGGCGCGCCGGCAAGCTCAGTGCAGCGTGGGCCCTGACTTGTCGTCTTCAGCTTCGTCGTCATCCTCGTCGAGGACTTCCAGGCCGTCAGCGCCATGCGCATGTTCGTGCTGGATTTCGTCTTCGGTTGCCGGACGCACGTCCTTGACCGTCAGCGCGAAACGCAGCGCCATGCCGGCGAGCGGATGGTTACCGTCGAGCACGACTTTGTCTTCAGCGACGTCGGTCACCACGTAGACGAGCGAATCGAGATCCTCGTCGCCTTCTTCCGGCGTGCCTTCGAATTGCATGCCGACTTCGAGCGGTTCCGGGAAGCGATTGCGCGGCTCGATCTTCACGAGGTCGGGATCGTACTCACCGAACGCGTCTTGCGGCTCGAGCTGGATCTGGGTCTCGAAGCCGGCCTCGTGGCCGTCGAGCTCTTCCTCGATCTTGGGGAACGTGCCATCATAGCCGCCGTGCAGATAGACCATCGGCTCGTCGCTTTCTTCAATCAGATTGCCCTGCGCATCCGACAGCTTGTAAGCGACCGACACGACGGTGTTCTTTGCGATTTTCATTCGATTCTCCAGAATACAATTCACATTATACGATGCCCAAGCGGCCCACTGACCACCTGGCCGACGCAGCTTCGGCACGGAATTCTTCACCGGCGCCGACGCCGGTTTTCCCGCCCTCGTCTGACGCGCCAACGCCGCTGCTCGGCAATCTGACGCCGTCGCAATTCATGCGCCGCTACTGGCAGAAGAAGCCTCTACTGATTCGCCAGGCCATTCCGAACGTGAGCGCGCCGCTGTCGCGCGACGAGTTTTTCGAATTGGCGGATAAAGACGAAGTGGAAGCGCGCCTGATCACGCACTTTCGCAACAAATGGCAACTGGAACACGGCCCGTTCGCGGCCGACGAACTGCCGTCACTGAAGCAGCACGCGTGGACGCTGCTCGTGCAAGGCGTGGATCTTTACGACGACCGCGCGCGCGCGTTGCTCGACCGGTTCCGTTTCGTGCCGGATGCGCGGCTGGACGACCTGATGATTTCGTACGCGACCGATGGCGGTGGCGTAGGTCCTCACTTCGATTCCTACGATGTGTTTTTGTTGCAGGTTCAAGGCAAGCGCCGCTGGCGCATCGGCGCGCAGAAAGATCTGACACTGCGACCGGGACTGCCTTTGAAAGTTTTACAGCATTTCGAACCGGAAGAGGAATGGCTGCTCGAGCCCGGCGACATGCTATATCTGCCGCCGCACATCGCGCATGACGGTGTCGCGGAAGGCGAATGCATGACCTGCTCGATCGGTTTTCGCGCGCAGTCGACGGGCGAGCTGACCGCGCAATTTCTCTACCATCTGGCCGAGCGCGGCGAAACCGCCGGGCAACCCGGCGCCCTTTATCGCGATCCGCAGCAACCCGCCGTCGACCGTCCGGCAGAGTTGCCCGCGGCGCTGGTCGAGCGGGTTGGCGCGATCCTTGCGCGGGTCGACTGGAATGAGCAGGACATTGCGTCGTTCCTTGGTTCGTATCTCAGCGAACCGAAGCCGAGTGTCGTCTTCGATCCGCCGCAGCGGCCCCTCAATGAGGCCCGTTTCATCGCCCAGGCGTCGAAGTCCGGCGTGCGGCTGGATCGCAAGACTAATTTGTTGTACAACCGCCGTTTTTTCTTCCTAAATGGAGAGGAAACAGCGTTTGTTGGCGGAAAAAAATGGTTGTTTGACCTCGCCGACCGGCGGTCTATGAGTGCGAAACGCTTTGTAACACTCTCATACGATTCATCGGTGACAGCACTGCTGCACGAGTGGTATTGTGCGGGCTGGATACAAGTCGGCGAGCTTGCGTAACTCTGCCTGCTTGTACTACCGTACTGTGAAATTTTGTATGAGAAAGACAACGTATTGACCCCGGATTTATCGACTGTCAGTACGAAAGTGCATATAATTTCCGCCCAAGCCGTAGGGAAGATTCACGCTCGCCAAAAGAGCGTCTCCACCAGCGGCCCAGGTCGGTGTTGGAGCACACATTACCGGTATTATTTTGCGCTGTTGCTTACCTTTAACCATAAAAGGACGTGATCATGAAGAAATCCCTCCTCGTAGCATCCCTGTTGGCAGCTGTGGCACTGGCTGCATGCAACAAGAGCAGCGACCAGGCAGCTACGACCGCAGCTAGCGACGCAACGACTGCTGCCTCGGCAGCAACGGCTGCTGCTTCGGACGTGACTGCAGCTGCTTCGGGCGCTGCTGCTGCTGCGAGCGACGCTGCTGCTTCGGTTACGGCCGCTGCTTCGGACGCTACTGCTGCTGCCTCGGCTGCTGTTGCGACTCCGGCTTCGGGCGCAAGCCAGTAAGCTGTCGCATAGGGCTCGCCTCTGGGCGAAAACTGCATCGGGGAAATTTCTTTGATTTCCCTGACAGTAAAGCAAAACGCCACGGATTCACATCCGTGGCGTTTTGTCATTTAAGGGCCGCTTTTTAAAACGGCGCCCATTACATTGTTTACTGAGCCGGCGTCGCGTTCTCTTCAAAGAACTCGCGCACGACGTCGATCTCTCGCGTGCGTTTGAATGGCGGCAGGCTCTGCCATATACGGCGCCCATACGGTTTGTCGACGAGACGGGTATCGCAGATCATCAGCACGCCGCGATCCGTCTCAGCGCGAATCAGGCGCCCTGCGCCCTGCTTCAGCGTAATCACAGCCTGCGGCAACTGATGAACGGCGAACGGGCTCAGCCCCTTCTTCGTCAGCGCATCGAGACGCGCCGACAACACCGGGTCGTCAGGCGGCGCGAACGGCAGCTTGTCGATCACGACCAGCGACAACGCATCGCCGCGCACATCCACGCCTTCCCAGAAGCTCTGACTGCCCACCAGAATCGCATTGCCATACGAGCGAAAACGGTCGAGCAACTCCGTGCGACTCGCGTCGCCCTGCACGAGCAGCGGATAATTCCAGCCGCGTGCTTCGATCGTGTCGCGCAGCTTGGCCGAGATGCGGTCGACCGCGCGCAGCGTCGTGCACAACATGAACACGCCGCCGCCGGACGCTTCGATCGCGGGCAACGCGGCGTCGAACACGGCGTCGGTAAACATCGGCGATGAAGGTTGCGGCAAGTTGCGCGGTACGTACAGAAGCCCTTGGGTCGGATAGTCGAAAGGACTCGGCAGTGTCATCGAGCGTTTCGCATTCAGCCCCATTTGCGCCGCGTAGTGCGTGAAGTCGCCGCGCACCGATAACGTGGCCGACGTGAAGATCCATGCACGCGGCACGCCGGCGCGCTGCTTCGCAAAGATCGGCGCGACCGACAGCGGCGTCTCGTGCAACTGCACGGTATGCGAGAAGACTTCGATCCAGCGGACCTTTTCATTCGGATCGGCGCGTTCGGCCCTGGCATCCGACGCGCCGGCGTCAGCAGCTTCGCGTTCGGTTTCGGTGGGCGGCGTAGTCCAGCCCGCGAGCACGCCTTGCAGTTCGCGCGCGCGGCGCAAACACGCGCCGATGGATTCGGCGCGCTCGGCCTGACCGGCCAATGCGGAAGCCAATGCATCGAGCTCGGTTTCGAGCGTTTCGAGCGCGGGGAACAGCGGATGGTCGTCGGCCAACTGGCCGATCGACAAACGCACCGAGTCCTCCTTGAAGGCGAGCCGCACGTCGCGCGCCGCGCGTTCGAGCGTCGCGCCGAGCTTCACCCAATCGACCGTTTCGCGGGCATGGCCGAGGCCTTCAGCCACCGAGTCGCGCGCGAGTTCGAGAAATTGCGCGGTCGACAGCGTCTCGCCGAAAAACAGCGTCGCGGTCTCCGGCAATTGATGTGCTTCGTCGAAAATGATGGTGTTGGCCGTGGGCAGCAATTCAGCCATGCCGGTATCGCGCAACATGATGTCGGCGAAAAACAGATGGTGATTGACCACCACAATATCGGCCTGCTGCGCCTCGCGCCGCGCCTGCATCACGAAGCAGTCCTTGTAATGCGGACACTCCTGACCGAGACAATTCTCACGCGTCGACGTCACCATCGACCACACCGCCGCCGTTTCGGGCACGCTCGCAAGCTCGGCCTTGTCGCCGGTGCGCGTGATCTTTGCGAAGCGGACGATGTCCTGCAGATACGAGGTTTCCTGACGCGACGGCAGGCGGCCGTTGTCCGCGGTGCGCTGCAGGTAGTAATGGCACAGGTAGTTCGCGCGCCCCTTGAGCATCGCGACCGACACCGGCACGGCCAGCGCATCGCGCACGGTTGGAATGTCGCGCTGAAAGAGCTGGTCCTGCAAGTGCTTGGTGCCGGTGGAGACGATTACCTTGCCGCCCCACAGCATGGCCGGCACCAGATACGCATAGGTCTTGCCGGTGCCCGTACCCGCCTCGACGATCAGCGTGTTTTCGCTGCCGTCGAGACCGTTCGCTTCGTTGGTTGCCTGAGCTTCAGCGGCCGGCGATGCATCGGCGGCACCCTGCGACGGCAACCGCCGCGCGGGACGCTTCTGCGCTTCGAACATCGCGGGCTCGGGCATGGCGCGGCCCGACGCTTCCATAGCCGCGGCCACGGCGCGCGCCATCTCGATCTGCGACGCGCGCGAGCGGTAGCCGTCGATCTGACGCGCAAGCAGGCCGTCGGCGGCGAAGATATCGTCGAGCTCGGCGACACGGCGCGGGTTCAGTGCGGCGGCCAGCGAGGACGCGCCAGCGCGAGCCGGCGCAGTGCCGGCCGCCGCGGCGTCATCGTCCGGGCCCTTGCCTGATCGAGTTACAGGCGGAGTGACAAGCGGTGAATTCAAGGCAAGCGTTTCCTGCAAAGTCCGGCGCGCGCGGCGCGACCCGGCGCCTGCCAGGCCGCGAACTCAGGCGCTCACGTCCGGTTCGAGCTGCAATTGCAGCAAGATGATGGTGTCCTTGACTTTGAGTTTGCGCTTTTTCAGGCGCTGCAACTCGAAGTCGTCGATGCCGGGCTCATCCGACATTCGGTCGATCAGACGATCGAGCCCACTATGCTCCGATTCCAGTTGCAGAATACGGTCGCGAAGTGTGTTCGCGTCGATGACGTGATTGTTACCGCGCATGCTCGCCTCCTCTCGTAAGCGGCACGGGCTGCGTGGCGCAGCCCGATGCCTGAGGTTGCTGTCCGGCTTAAAACGCGTTACGGCGACTACTGCCCTGCTACAAAACTGTAGCCAGCTACAGCACGATTACTGTCCTTGTTGCTGTCGCTGCTTTTGCTGCTGTTCAAGTTCCTGCTGCTGTTTCAACTGGTCCTGGCGTTTCTGTTCGGCCTTCTCGGCCGCCTGCTTCTGACGCGCTTCGACGTCGGCCTTGTGCTGCGCCGCATCGGCCTGCTTCTTCTCGAAGCTCTGCTGCTTCTGCACGCGCTCCTGGGCCTTTTGCGCCGCCTGCCGATGCGCCTCGTCGAGCTTGCGCTGGAAGTCGGCCTGCTTCTGATCGTACGCCTGGCTGTTAGCCGCGGCCTGCGGCGTGCTGACACCGCGCTGCGCCTGATCGATCGCGTGCTGGCGCTGTTTGTCCTGATAGGCTTGAGCGTTGGCGTTGCGCTGCGGCGCTTCGGCGCTACGCTGGGCCTGATCGAGCTCGTGCTGACGCTGCTTGTCCTGGTAAGCCTGCGCGTTACGCGCGTCTTCCGCGGCGCGCTGCGGCGCGCTCGCTTCGTCCTGCGCGCGCTTGAGCGCTGCCTGTTCGTCACGCTGACGGGCCCGCTCCGCGCGCTGCTCGCCGTCGAGCGCAAGCTGTTCCTTGCGAATGTCGGCCTGCACCACGCGCATCTTGTCGCGCGCCTTGCCGAGACAGTAATTGACGAGGAACTTGCTATAACAGTCGTGCTCGGCGACGGCATAGCGGTAGTTGTTCTCCTCGGTGCGCTGATCCAGGACTTTTTGCCGCGCGTCGAAGCTGTTGCCGGCGGGTTCCGCGTTATCAGTCCCCATCTTGTCCGTCGTGCCCGTGGCCCGCGCGCCAGAAGCGGCCGCCGGCGCCAAACCACGCGCAGCGCCCGTAGCACCAGTGGGCAACACCGCGCTGCTGCCGCCCGGCGCTACGCTCTGCTGCTGCGCCGAGGCGGGCGCACACACGGCAATCGAGGCGGCGATGGCGCACGACACAAAAGACGTCCCATTGGACATGAGCGCGAACTTGAACACGGACCGTGACGCCGACATAAGCGAAGTGAGTGGCGAAAGCGGCAAAAGTGACGGCAATTGTGACAAGCGAGAGACCAAGCGGGAGCCCAGGCGGTTGAGGGACAAGGAGATCGGCAACGTCGTAGATAGTCAACGGAACATGCCCGAAATTCTATCACCCTGCGGTTGAGCCCTTTGGCATTTATGGCAAAATGCCCCGCTTCAGCAACCTGGCCGCAGTGCGCACGCCCGGCGTGCCCCGACGTGTCGTAGCGCGCGGCCTTTGATTGAGTCCGGCAGGAACACCAAGACCTTATGACGGAAACCGTAGCACTCAAGATCGTACAGCGCATCGCCGCCGAACTGTCCGTCCAGCCGCGCCAGGTCGCGGCCGCGGTGCAACTTCTCGACGAAGGGGCGACTGTTCCGTTCATCGCCCGCTACCGGAAGGAAGTGACCGACAATCTCGACGACACGCAACTGCGTAACCTCGAGGAACGCCTGCTATATCTGCGCGAGCTGGAAGACCGGCGCGCCGCGATCGTCGCCAGCATCGACGAACAGGGCAAGCTCACCGACGAGCTGCGCGCCGCGATCGAAGGCGCCGACAGCAAGCAGGTCCTGGAAGACCTGTATCTCCCGTATAAGCCGAAACGCCGCACGCGCGCGCAGATCGCCCGGGAAGCCGGCCTGCAGCCGCTTGCCGACGCGCTGCTGGCCAATCCCCTGCTCGACCCGCAAACCGAAGCCGCCGCCTACGTGGACGCCGAAAAAGGCGTCGCGGACATCAAGGCCGCGCTCGACGGCGCGCGCGACATTCTTTCCGAACAATTCGGCGAAACCGCCGAACTGCTCGGCAAACTGCGCGAATACCTGTTCAACCAGGGCGTGGTCTCGTCGAAAGTGGTCGAGGGCAAGGAAAACGCGGAAGAAGAAAAATTCCGCGACTACTACGACTACGCGGAAACCATCAAAACCGTGCCGTCGCATCGCGCGCTGGCACTGTTCCGCGGCCGCAACGCGGGCGTGCTGATGGTCAAGCTGGGGCTCGGCGAAGAGCTCGACGCGCAAGTGCCGCATCCGGGCGAAGCGCTGATCGCGCGGCACTTCGGCATCGCCAATCAGAACCGTCCGGCCGACAAGTGGCTCTCCGACGTGTGCCGCTGGTGCTGGCGCGTGAAGGTGCAGCCGCATATCGAAAACGAACTGCTGACCAAGCTGCGCGACGAAGCCGAGCACGAAGCGATTCGCGTGTTCGCACGCAATCTGAAGGATCTGCTGCTGGCCGCGCCGGCGGGCCCGAAGGCCGTGATCGGCCTCGATCCGGGTCTGCGCACCGGCGTGAAGGTGGCGGTGGTCGATCGGACCGGCAAGGTGCTCGCCACCGACACGATCTATCCGCACGAGCCGCGCCGCGATTGGGACGGCTCGATCGCGAAGCTCGCGCGCATCTGCGCGCAGACCCAAGCTGAACTGATCAGCATCGGCAACGGCACGGCGTCGCGTGAAACGGACAAGCTCGCGAGCGAACTGATCGCGCGTCATCCGGAGTTCAAGCTGCAGAAGATCGTCGTGTCCGAAGCTGGCGCGTCGGTGTACTCGGCATCTGAACTCGCGGCGAAGGAATTCCCCGATATGGACGTGTCGCTGCGTGGCGCGGTGTCGATTGCGCGCCGTCTGCAGGATCCGCTCGCGGAGCTCGTCAAGATCGAGCCGAAAGCGATCGGCGTCGGCCAGTATCAGCACGACGTGAATCAGCGCGAACTGGCGCGTTCGCTGGATGCAGTGGTCGAGGATTGCGTGAACGCGGTCGGCGTGGATGCGAATACGGCGTCGGTCGCCCTCCTCGCGCGCGTGTCGGGTCTGAACGCGACGCTCGCGCGCAACATCGTCGATTACCGCGATGCGAATGGCCCATTCCCGTCGCGCGAACATCTGCGCAAAGTGCCGCGTCTGGGCGACAAAACGTTCGAGCAGGCCGCCGGCTTCCTGCGCATCAACAACGGCGAAAATCCGCTCGACCGCTCGTCGGTTCACCCGGAAGCGTATCCGGTCGTCGAACGGATGCTCGCGAAAATCAGCAAGCACGTCGGTGAAGTGCTCGGCAATCGCGACGCGCTGCGTGGCCTGTCGCCGGCGGAATTCGTCGACGAACGTTTCGGCCTGCCGACCGTGCGCGACATTCTGCTGGAACTCGAAAAACCGGGCCGCGATCCGCGCCCCGAGTTCAAGACCGCGACTTTCCGCGAAGGCGTCGAGAAGGTCAGCGATCTGACGCCGGGCATGGTGCTCGAAGGTGTCGTGACGAACGTAGCGGCCTTCGGTGCGTTCATCGATATCGGCGTGCATCAGGACGGTCTGGTGCACGTGTCGGCGATGTCGACGAAGTTCATCAAGGACCCGCACGAAGTCGTCAAAGCCGGTCAGATCGTCAAGGTGAAAGTGCTTGAAGTAGACGTCAAGCGCCAGCGTATTGCGCTGACGATGCGTCTCGCCGACGAGTTCGGCGCAGCAGCAGCACCGCGCAGCGGTGGCGGCGCCCAGCAGGATCGCGGCGGCGTCGGCCGTTCGGGCGGCGGCGGACGCGGCGCGCCGCAACAGCGCTCGCGTGAACCGGATTCGGGCGGCGCAATGGCCGCTGCGTTCGCCAAGCTCAAGCAGAAATAAGCTCGTGCGTTCAGTGCGTGAGTCACTCACGCGCTGACGTTCACGATACGAAGCACCAAACAAAAAGCCCACGCATTTGCGTGGGCTTTTTTATCGCGCCTCAACATGCAAGGCACGTTGAATCAAGGTCCGTCAGATCTCGATCTTCGTGCCCAACTCTACTACCCGATTCGCTGGAATGCTGAAGAAGTCGGTCGGCTTCGCGGCGTTCTGATGCATCCACGCGAACACGCGCTCGCGCCACACCGACATGCCCGGCAATTGCGTCGGCACCACCGTTTCACGCGCGAGGAAGAACGACGTGTCCATCATCTCGAACGTCATATCGTGCGTCCGGCCTACATCGAGCAGCACGGCCTTCACGTCGGGCGTTTCATTGAAACCATACACCGCCTTGACGAGGTACAAGCCGCCCTGCAAATCCTTCACCGTCACGCGCTCCGCATCGTTCACGTACGGAATATCGCGCGTCACAAAGGTCAGGAAAATGGTGCGCTCATGCAGCACCTTGTTGTGCTTCAGATTGTGCAGCAGGCTCACCGGCACGAGCGAATCGCTGCCGGTCAGATAGATCGCCGTACCCGACACACGATGCGGCGGATGCGCGAGCAAGCCCTGCAGGAACGGCATCAGCGGAATACCGTCGGCGGCCGTGCGTTCCTTGACGATCATCCTGCCCTTGAACCATGTCATCAGCAGGAAGAACAGTAGCGCGCCGATGCAGAGCGGCAGCCAGCCACCTTCCGCGACCTTGAGCAGGTTGGCGCCGAAAAAGCCTAAGTCGACCGCCATGAACACACCGATGATCAGCGCCACGAGGAACTTGTTCCACTTCCACACGTTCACCATCACGACGCAGGCGAGGATCGTGGTGATCACCATCGTTGCGGTCACCGCGATACCGTACGCGGCGGCGAGGTTATCCGAGCTCTTGAACGCGATCACGATGCACAGGATGATGAACAGCAGCATCCAGTTCACCACCGGCACATAGATCTGGCCGATCGCCAGTTCCGAGGTGTGCAAGATCTTCATACGCGGCACATAGCCGAGCTGGATCGCCTGGCTCGTCAGCGAATACGCGCCGGAAATCACCGCTTGCGACGCAATCACGGTCGCCACCGTAGACAGTACGACGAGCGGCAGCAACGCCCAATCGGGCGCGAGCAGGAAGAACGGATTTTCGATGGCCTTCGGGTCGTGCATCAGCAGCGCGCCCTGGCCGAAATAGTTCAGCACCAGCGAAGGCATCACCAGCACGTACCAAGCCATACGGATCGGCTTCGCGCCGAAGTGGCCCATGTCGGCGTACAGCGCTTCGGCGCCGGTCAGCACCAGCACGACCGAGCCGAGCACCACGTAGGCCTGCAGCACGTGCGCGGCCATAAAGGTGTAGGCGTAATACGGGTTCAGCGCGCGGATCACATTCGGCGACTGCAGGATGTGCCACAGACCCAGTGCGGCGAGCACCACGAACCACAGCACCATGATCGGCCCAAACAGGCGGCCGACGGTGGCGGTGCCGTGCCGCTGAATCCAGAACAGCAACACGAGGATCACCATCGTCAGCGGCAACACCAGATGCGACAGATTGGGTGCGGCGATCTCCAGACCTTCGACCGCCGAGATCACCGAGATGGCGGGCGTAATCACCGCGTCGCCATAGAACATGCAGGAGCCGAAGATACCGAGCATCATCAGCATGCCGGCCATCTTCGATTTTTGATCGACAGAGCGCAGCGCCAGCGCCATCAGCGCGAGGACACCGCCTTCGCCGTTGTTGTCGGCACGCATCACGAACAACACGTACTTGATGCCGACCACGATCACGATTGCCCAGAACAGCAGCGAAATCACGCCAAGAATAGATTGATCGGTCAGCGGAATACCGTGTGCCGGGCTAAATGCCTCTTTCAGCGAGTACAACGGGCTCGTGCCGATATCGCCGAACACCACTCCGATCGCGGCAATCGCGAGGGAAGGCAGAGGCTGTTTGTGCACGTGATTGGTATCTGTCATAAACGCGAGGAAATCCGTTCCTTGAGCGGAAAAAAACGAGCGCTATTCTAAACTGCCCGCTTAGCGCCGCCCGGCTTGTTGTGGATACGCCACGTGGATGGTCCGCGCAGTGTAGCACTGCGCTCCAGGCGCGTCTGCTGCATTTGGGCTTTCGCCAGCACGGGTATCGCGACGCTTGCGAAGCGCCATTCGCACGCTGCGCACACAAAAAAACGGAGCCCAACTGGGCTCCGTCTTCTGGATACGAATCGATATGCACGACATCGCGGCGCGCATCACGCCCCCGACGACTCCTGCGCCTGCGCAGTGCCGCGCTTAATCCACGCGCCGAGGTTGTGCGGACGTACCGTATCCCACTCCTCGAACGGCTGATGAATCCACGGGTTCGTGGGCAAATACTGCACGTGATAGTCGGGCTTGACCTTCGAGCAGCCCTTGTACCACAACACTGCCGAGCGCACCGACGTGATCGCCGGATAGCGTTCCTTCAGATGCTGCTGCACGCGCGCCAGCGTCACGCCCGAATCGACCAGGTCGTCGACCAGCAGCACGTTGCCCGACAGCTCGCCGCGCGTCATCGTGATGTATTGCGCGATGTCGAGATCACCCTGCTCCGTGCCGGCCGCTTCACGGTACGAACTGGTGGCCAAAATGGCCAGCGGCAGATCGTAGATGCGCGACAGCTGATCGCCGACGCGCAAGCCGCCGCGCGCGAGACACAGGATCTTGTCGAACTTCCAGCCCGATTCATGTACCGCCAGCGCCAGCAGTTCGATCAGCCGGTGATACTCGTCCCAGCCGACCCACAGGTTCTTGTCGTCGTTGCGCGGATCTTTCATCGCAATCATGGGTACACCTTGCACCATGGCTTAAACCTTGAACGGATGACGAAGCAGAATGGTCTCGTCGCGATCCGGACCGGTCGACACCATGTCGATCGGAATACCCGCAACTTCCTGCACGCGCGACAGGTAAGCACGCGCATTGGTGGGCAGCTTGTCCCATTCCTTGATGCCGACGGTGCTTTCCTTCCAGCCCGCGAAGATCTCGTACACCGGCACGCAACGCGCGACTTCCGACGCGCCACGCGGCAGCAGGTCGACATTCTTGCCATCGACCGTATAGCCGACGCACAGCTTCACTTCGTCAAGGCCGTCGAGCACGTCGAGCTTGGTCATGCACAGACCCGACACACCGTTGATCTGGATCGAGCGGCGCAGCGCGGCGACATCGAGCCAGCCGGTGCGGCGCGGACGGCCGGTGACCGAGCCGAATTCCTTGCCGACGGTGGCGAGTTCGAGGCCGATCGCTTCCTGACGGGCAGCGTTATCCGCGTCGTACAGTTCGCTCGGGAACGGGCCCGAACCGACGCGCGTGCAATACGCCTTGGTAATGCCGAGAATGTAGTTCAGCTTTTGCGGACCGACGCCCGCGCCCGCGGTGGCCGCACCGGCCACGCAGTTGCTCGACGTGACGAACGGATAGGTGCCATGGTCGATGTCGAGCAGCGTGCCTTGCGCGCCTTCGAACAGCAGGTTGTTGCCAGCGGCGTTTTCGTCGTAGAGACGGCGCGACACGTCGGTCACCATCGGCTTCAGACGGTCGGCATAGCTCAGCATCGTGTCGAGCGTTTGCTGGAAGTCGACTGCGGCGACGCCCAGATATTGCGTGAGCACGAAGTTGTGATAGTCGAGGTTTTCACGCAGACGTTCGGCGAAGCTTTCCGGCTCGAACAGGTCTTGCACGCGCAAACCGCGGCGCGCCACCTTGTCTTCGTAGGCCGGGCCGATACCGCGGCCGGTCGTGCCGATCTTGCTCGCGCCACGGCGCGCTTCGCGGCCCTGGTCGATGGCAATGTGGTACGGCAGGATCAGAGTGGTGGCTTCGGAAATGAAGAGGCGATTTTGAACATCGACCCCGGCGGCTTCGAGCTCGCCAATTTCCTTGAACAGCGCTTCCGGCGACAACACGACGCCATTGCCGATGTAGCACGCGACGCCGGGATGCATGATGCCCGACGGAATCAGACGCAAGATGGTTTTCTTGCCGCCGATGATAAGCGTGTGACCCGCATTGTGACCGCCCTGGAAGCGAACGACGCCTTGAGCGTGGTCCGTCAGCCAGTCGACGATCTTGCCCTTGCCTTCATCACCCCACTGAGTCCCGACGACGACGACGTTACGCCCGGGGTTCACATTCACTGCGCTGGCAGACATGTTGTTTCGTAAGCTGGTTAAAAACGTATTCTACCTATGTTCGCGGAACCTTCCGAGTTTTTCCGTTTCCGCTCAACGGTATGCACGTTATGGTGGGTATTTCGAAATAGCGCGACCGATGGCCGCGCCGGTGCCGTGCGCCGCTTTGGACGCCTTTTGAAATGCCTTTGGGATGGCCCTCGGGTAGTCAGGCGATTCGCGCTCAGGGACGGGGTTCGACGACCCACGCGCCGTTGCGCTCGACTAACACGCGGTCGCAAGCGAACTCGTCCAGATCGTGTTCGTGGCCAGGCAGCGCCTGGATCACGACTTCGCCGGCATCGCGCAGCGCGGCGACGCTCGTGCGCAGCGCTTCGTCGTGCTGCCACGGCGCGAGAATCGCACTGCTGCGCGCTTCGACCGGCGAGATGCGTGCGACTTCGCGCAGATCGAGCGAGAAGCCGGTTGCCGCGCGCGCCCGGCCGTAAGCCTGGCCGACGTGGTCGTAACGGCCGCCGCGTGCAACCGCATTCGGCACGCCGTCGACATACGCCGAGAACATCACGCCACTGTGGTACGCGTAGCCGCGCAGATCGGCAAGGTCGATCATCACTTCGGCGCCGTCCACCTGGCTCGCGAGGAACGCGAGATCGTCGAGCGCGCGGGCGATGGCCGGCGCGTTCGGCAAACGCGCACGGGCTTCGCCAAGCACCGAAGCGTCGCCGTATAGCGTGGGCAGCGCGCGCAGTGCGTCGCGCGTGACCGGCGTGAGATCGGCGGTCAATTCAGCCAGACGCGGCACGTCCTTGCCCGCCAGTGCATCGTAGAGCGACTGGCCCAGTTCGGCCGCGGCAGGCTCGCCGTCGATCAGCGCGGCGAGCACGCCCGCGTGGCATAAATCGAGCCGCACTTTCGCGAGGCCGGCCAGACGCAGCGCGTCGAGCATCAGTTGCTGGATTTCGAGGTCCGCTTCGAGGCCCGCGTGACCGTAGATTTCCGCGCCGATCTGGATCTGCTCGCGCGTCGCGTGCAAGCCGCGCGGACGCGTATGCGCGACGTTGCCCGCATAGCAAAGGCGCGTCACGCCCTGACGGTTCAGCAAGTGCGCATCGATACGCGCGACCTGCGGCGTGATGTCGGCGCGCAGACCGAGCGTGCGGCCGGACAGTTGATCGACGAGCTTGAAGGTGCGCAGATCCAGATCGTGCCCGCCGCCCGTGAGCAGCGACTCGATGTACTCGATCAGCGGCGGCATCACCATCTCGTAGCCGTACGAGCGGAAACGGTCCAGCAAATGGCGCCGCAACTCTTCGATCTTGCGTGCTTCCGACGGCAGCACGTCGGCAATATTCTCGGGAAGTAACCAGGTCGACATCGATACAGTCCTACGACGTTGCACACGGCGGCTAGGTGCGCCGGTAAGTGAAAGTGAATGGCGGACGGCGCCTCGATTCTGGCGGTTATCGCGGGGTATCTGGACCGCCCTCTGTCCTTCGCCGCCGGCCTCGGCCCGCGTCCTCAACGCTCCCGCTGCTGTTACGCAATGGAGCGCGCTGTCAGGTCGCAACGGGGCGCGCCCCGTCAGGTCACGATAAACAGCAGGATCAGTCCGAGCACCATCACGATCAGCCCGCCGATACGAATCTGATGCGATGGCCGTTCCGCTATTTTACGAAACGTGTCGCTCCATGCGCTCGGAAAAACGAACGGGAACATCCCCTCGATAATCAGCATCAATGCGATCGCGAGCAGTAACGAGCCGGCTATGTCCATGCGAGTGAAGGTGCCGCGATGCGGATGCCGCGGCGCTCCGGTTATCAGTGTTTGCGCGATGCCGCGGCGGCGTCCGGGGCGGCATCGCCACCGGTCGGGCTACGCATGAAGCGGAAGAACTCACTGCTCGGGTCGACCACGATGACGTCGCCCGGCTTGAAGGTGTTCTTGTACGCCTGCATGCTTTGATAGAACTGGTAGAACTGCGGATCGCGGCCGAACGCGTCGGCGGCGATTTCCGCGGCCTTGGCATCGCCCTCGCCCTTGATGGTCTGCGCCTGACGGTAGCCGTCCGCGAGTATCGCCTGTTGCTGGCCGACTGCATCAACCTTGATCTGGTCGGCCTCGGCGGCGCCCTTTGCGCGCGCTTCGCTCGCGACCTGCTGGCGCGCCGCGATCATGCGCTTGTAGACCGAATCGGCCATTGCCGCCGGAAAATCGACGCGCGTCAATTGCACGTCGAGCACCGAGACGCCCAGCGAGGCGGCGGCCTTTTCCATCGTGCCGCGCGCTTCGTCAGCGATGTTCTGCTGCCTGGCAAGCGCGTCGGACAGCGTGTACTTGCCGAACGCGTCGCCGAGCGCGCTGCGCGACAGCAAGGCCAACCGGTCGGGCAGGCTTTGCACGTCGCCCTTGGTTTCGGCGAGCAGTTTCAGCGGATCGGTGACGCGATATTTGACAACCGGGTTGGCCAGCAGATCGGTTTTGTCGGACGTGACGTAGCGGTCTTCGTCCGGCGCGTCGAGCGTCTGGATGCGGTTATCGACCAGCGTGACCGTTTGCAGCGGCGGCGGCAGCTTCACGTGCAGACCGGGGCCGAGCAAGGTGGGCGCCGTGTCGCCATGCGACGACAGCACCGCCATATGCCGCTGATCGACGACGAACACCATCGACGCCGCGGCAAACAGCACGATGACGATAGCAACGACGAGCGCAATGATCTTGTTCATGTTCTGCGCCCCTTATTGAACGTCGTCTTCGCGCATACGGCTGCGGAACGAGTCGCGTGAACGCAGTGCGTCGCTGCTGGCGGCAGGCTGACTGGCAGGCGTCGCGACCGCGGCGGACGCGGAGGCAGCGGCGCCCGGCGTTGCGGCGGACGATGCGGCAGCGCCGCTCGCGGCCTGCGGTGCGGCAGCGGCCGCAGCACCAATAGCTCCCGCGGCACCCGCAGCACCCGACGCGGCGACAGCGGCGTCGGCGACACGCTGGCGAGTCTGATCGACCAGCTTGTCGAGCGGCAGATACAGCACGTTGTTGCCGCTCTTGCTGTCCACAAACACCTTGGTCGTATTCGAATAGATCTGCTGCATGGTTTCCAGGTACATGCGCTCGCGAATCACCGCGGGCGCCTTCGAGTACTGCGCGTAGACCTGCTTGAAACGCTCGGCATCGCCTTGCGCCTGAGCGACCGTTTTGTCGCTATACGTTTTCGCTTCGTCGATCTGGCGCGCCACGTCGGCTTGTGCGCGTGGCAGCAGCTCCGCCGCATAGGCTTGCGCCTCGCGTTTGGCGCGCTCGTTATCCTGACGTGCTTTGGCGGCCTCGTCGAAAGCGGCCTGCACCTGGTCGGGCGTCTGCACGCCCTGGATCGTCACACCCGTCACGGCGAGGCCGGACTGGTATTCATCCAGGGATTTCTGGATCGCGGCCATCAGTTGCTGACGAATTGCTTCGCGATCCTGAGAGAGGATGTCACTGGTGTTGCGCGCACCGACGATGCTACGCACCGCCGCTTGCGCGGCCTGCATCACGCTCTGATCGGGATCGACGCTGCGGAACAGGTAGTCGGTCGGCTTCTTCACCTGGTATTGCACGGCAAAGCGCACGTCGACGATATCGGCGTCGTGCGTGAGCATCGACGCGTCCTTCACATTCGCGAGACGCACCACGTTGTTGCGGCCGATCTCCACCTGACGGATCTGGCCGACATTGACGAGCTCGTGCGCTTCGAACGGATACGGCAGACGCCAATGCACACCCTGCCCGGCGGTGTAGCGATACTGACCGAATTGCATGACGACGCCGGCCTGGCCATCCTGCACGACGAACACGCCGCTGCCCAGATAGATCGCGATCAGCACGCCGATCACGATCCCGACGCCGATGCGCGCACCGCGGCCGTTGTCCGGGCGCCCGCCACCGACGCCTCCGCCTTTGCGGCCGAACACGCGACTCAGGCGGCGATTGAAATCGCGCCACATTTCGTCGAGATCGGGCGGGCCTTCGCCGTCCTTACCGTTCTGCGGACGCTTGGGTTCGTTGGGCCGTTGGCGATCACCATTGCCGTCACCCCGGCCCCAGCGCGGATCGTTCAGTGAAAGCATGGCGCGCATGCGCAGCCAGATACTCCGCTCGTTGTAATCGTTCACCTGTGTTCGTTCACCAGTAGACAGCGGGTCAGTGCAATTGGAACGGGTCAGTGCCCGAGTTCTGAGACCTTGCGGTTCTCGCGTGGTGCTGCCGACCGGTCTTCTTCCGACAGATCGACCAGCGAGTCGGGAAGAGGTTCGGCAGTAGCGATTTCAGCGATGGCAGCGCGCAATGTATCCAGCCCTTGCCCCGTGCGCGCGCTCAAAAAGACGCGCGAAATATTACCATACTCATCCCGCTCGACCGCGTCGCCACGGGCCGCCAGCTCCGGCACCGCATCGATCTTGTTGAACACCAGCACCTGGCGGATGGTGTCCGCACCGATTGCGTGCAGCACCTCGTTCACCTGATCGATCTGATCGAGCCGCACCGCGCTCGACGCATCGACCACATGCAACAGCAGGTCAGCGTGGATGGTTTCCTCGAGCGTCGCGCGGAATGCCGCGACCAGTTGGTGGGGCAATTCGCGAATGAAACCGACCGTATCGGACACCACCACCTGCCCGGCTTCGTCGCCGAGATAGACGCGCCGCGACGTGGTATCCAGCGTAGCGAACAGCTGGTCGGCGGCGTACGCCTGGGCTTTGGTGAGCGCGTTGAAGAGCGTGGATTTGCCCGCGTTCGTGTAGCCGACCAGCGAGACGGACATCGTCTGGTTGCGACTGCGCGCGCGGCGCTGCGTGCCGTGCTGACGGCGCAGTTTTTCGAGCCGGGTTTTGAGCGCCTTGATGCGCTCGCCAATCAAACGGCGGTCGGTTTCGAGCTGCGTTTCGCCGGGGCCGCGCAAACCGATACCGCCTTTTTGCCGCTCCAGGTGTGTCCATGCGCGGATTAGCCGCGTCGACAGATACTGCAGCTGTGCGAGCTCCACCTGCAGCTTGCCTTCGTGGCTGCGGGCGCGTTGCGCAAAAATATCGAGGATAAGACTGGTGCGATCGATCACGCGGCGATTAAGCGCCTGCTCCAGATTGCGCTGCTGCGCAGGGGCTAGAGCGTGATTGAAAATGACGAGTTCGATGTCGTTCGCCTCACACGCAAGACGCAGTTCTTCGGCCTTACCGCTGCCGACGAACATCTTGGCATCGGGACTGGACCGGCGTCCGGTGAGGGTGACTAAGGGATTTGCACCCGCGCTTTGCGCGAGCAGGGAGAGTTCTTCGAGACTGGCTTCGAAATCGATCTTACCGAAGTCGATGCCGACAAGCGCTGCATTGATCAAATTGGAGGGTATCAAAATGAGGCGGCCGGGAGTAATCGCCAACGGGCGACGCTACGCCGGCCGCGACGGGGGTTAGGACTGTTCGGAATCCGGGTGGAAATTCACCGGACGGGCAGGCACGACAGTCGAAATTGCGTGCTTATAGACCATCTGGGTGACCGTATTCCGGAGCAACACGACGTACTGGTCGAACGATTCGATGTTCCCTTGAAGCTTGATGCCGTTGACCAAGTAGATCGACACCGGCACATGCTCTTTACGCAGTGCGTTCAAAAACGGGTCTTGTAACAATTGCCCTTTGTTGCTCATAGCAAACTCCGTATTTTTTTGCAGGTTGACTGAATTGACGACGAAGGAAAAAGAGATCCGCCGTCAACCGCTACACTATAGCCGATTTTCATTTTTGCGCGAGGGCCCCGGCCACCGGGCCAAACCCAACACACACGCGGGTTTCAGCCTTTGTCCGCGTAAGGGTTCGTCGATGATCTGAACTCTATGCGCAATGGAGTCCCAGTCAGCTTGAAAGTTTCCCGGAAGCGGTTTTCGAGGTAGCGTTTATAGGTTTCGGTGATCGCGTCGAGCGCGTTGCCGTGAATCACGATGATCGGCGGATTCTGTCCGCCCTGGTGCGCGTAACGCAGTTTCGGCCGCACCGGACCACGTCGGCGCGGCTGCTGGAATTCGACCGCATCGATCAGCGCGCGCGTGAGCTTCGGCGTCGGCAGCTTGGCCATGGCCGCGGCGTAGGCGTCGTCCACCGAGCGCATCAGCGGGCCAATGCCGGTTTTTTCCGCAGCGGAAATGAAATGGAATTTGGCGAAGTCGAGAAATTTTAGTTTGCGCTCGAGGTCCGCCTTGGTGCGGTCGCGCACATGCGGATCGAGGCCGTCCCATTTGTTCACGCCCACTACCAGCGCACGGCCTTGCTCCACGACGAAACCGGCAATGTGCGCGTCCTGTTCCGAGATGTCCTGGCGCGCGTCGAGCAGCAGGATCACGACGTTCGCGTCCGAGATCGATTGCAGCGTCTTCACCACCGAGAATTTCTCGATCGCTTCGAACACTTTGCCGCGGCGGCGCAAGCCGGCCGTGTCGATCAGCGTGTAGGGCTTGCCTTGCCGCTCGAAATCGACATAGATCGAATCGCGCGTAGTGCCCGGCATGTCGAATGCAATCACGCGCTCTTCGCCGACCAGCGCATTGATCAGCGTCGACTTGCCGACGTTCGGCCGGCCGACGATCGCGATCTTCACGCCGCGCGCTTCCTTCTCCTCGTCGCCCTCTTCCGGCTGACCCGCGTACGCGACGCCGAGCGCCTCGTTGATCATTTCCGTCACGCCGTCGCCGTGCGCCGCCGAAATGGCGCGCGGGTCGCCGAGACCGAGTTCGTAGAAATCGGCCGCGACCGTGCTGTACTTCATCCCCTCGGCTTTGTTGACGACGAGGAAGATCGGCCGGCCGGTCTTGCGCAGATAGTCGGCAATCGACTTATCTTGCGGCGCGAGACCGTTGCGGCCATCGACGATGAACACGACGATGTCCGATTCTTCGACCGCCTGGCGGGTTTGACGCGCCATCTCGTGCAGGATGCCGTCTTTTGCGACCGGCTCGAAGCCGCCGGTATCGACGACCAGATACGGCCGCTCGCCGGCGCGCCCTTCGCCGTAATGGCGATCGCGGGTGAGACCGGGCAAGTCGGCAACCAGCGCGTCACGCGTACGCGTGAGACGGTTGAACAGCGTGGATTTCCCCACATTGGGGCGCCCAACCAGGGCAATAACGGGTTTCATCAGATGTTGTTCACGGTGAAACGCGGGATCGAAATCGACCGCCCGCGTAGCGACGCCATGCGGCCGCTACACGGCAGCGTTTGACGAAAATTATCACGAATTCGGCCAGCCCCGGATGCGCTGTCAATATGCGCACCCGGGCGGACGGGGGTTTGGCTGTATGGGCAGCGCCAATGGGCTGCCAGATTCAGTCTTTCTTGCTCGACGGCCCGCATGCCAGTTCGATGCGATTTTCTGCAATTGCCGTCGAAGATGGCGCCGCAAGCAGCCACCGATGGCCACGTGGGCCGTTTCTGATCCGACTTGCCGGACCAGCCAGTCCGGCGGAATATTTTTCTCTATAAAACGCACGCGGCCGGCAAAGCCGGCCTGCGCGCTTGACGGCGCCTGGCTACCGATGAGACCGCGAGCTTATCGCGGACGGTAGCCGTACAGATCGCCGTCGTGCGTCAGTACCACCAGCGTTTCGCCGGCCAGCACCGGTGCCGCGGTGATCGCGCTGCCGTCGGTCTTCACGCGAGCCACGAGCGTGCCGTCGTCGCGCGACAGGAAGTGCACGTAGCCCTGGTAGTCGCCCAGCACTGCGGCGTGGCCCAGCAGGAACGGCACGCTGACCTCGCGGTTCTTCAGCTTGTCGTTTTGCCACAGCGGCGCACCGGTGTTGACGTCGAACGCCGACACCACCGACCAGTCGTCGCCCGCCACCACGGCGCGATCATCCTGCGCCAGACCGCTCGTGCTCGAGAATGTCTTCTCCCACACCGCACGCCCGGAATTCGCGTCGAAGCAGCCAATCTGGCCCTGGAAAGTCACGGCGCAAGTTTGCGAACCGACCAGCGTGGGCGGCCCCGTCACGTCGTTGATCCGCTCGACTTCGGTCACGCCCTTTGGATACGACACCGGCGTCTGCCAGTAGTTGTCGCCGGTTTGCAGGTTGATCGCAGCGAACGCGCCGCCCGGGAAGCCGGCCAGCACCGCCGCGTCGCCCGCGAACGTCATGCCCGACGACACACGCAGATTCAGCGGCACCGCACGGTTGCGGTAATTCCACTTCTGCTCGCCGGTTTGCGCATTGAACGCCACGATCTGACCGTCGACCGTGCGCACGACCACGAAGCCGTTGCCGACCAGCGGCGGCGATATGATTTCGCCAGGCGCCTTCGCGGTCCACAGTTGCTTGCCGTCGGCGCCCAGCACGTAGACATCGCCCTTCAGACCGCCGACCGCCGTCAACGTGCCGTCGCTGCCGACGCCTGCCGAGAGGTCATCGTGCAGCTTGACGCGCCAGATGTCCTTGCCGGTTTGCGCGTCGATCTTCGCGACCGAGCCGTTCGCGCCGGCCGCGTACACCGCATTGCCGACCGCGACCGGCGAGAACAGGTAACGACCGGCCTTGCCCACGCTCGTCTTCCACGCCTGCTGCACGTCGAGCACGGGTTTGAACTCGGTGAGCGGCGTCGGCACGCGGCGCTCGTCTTTCGTGGATGAGCAAGCCGCCATGGTGAGGACAGTCATCGCACAGGCAACGGGCACAGCGTAACGTTTCAGCAGATTCATCGGTGGACGAAGCATTCAGGAAATTAATTAAAGGAGACCGGTTGATCGTTGCACGCGGCGCGCCGCCTGCAACGATTAGCCGCCCAACGCGTCCAGCTTGAACTGAATCAACTGGCGTGCCGAGCTATCGTTTTTCGACAGCGAATCGAGCGCGAGCTTGTACGCCGTGCGCGCATCGTCGCGCTTGCCTTGAGCGGCGAGCAAGTCACCGCGGCCGTTCGCCACAATGCCTTTGAACGCATCGGACTGCGGCTCGGCGAGCAGCGCGAGGCCCTGGTCGTAAGCCTTGTCGTCGAGCAGCAGCGAAGCGAGACGCAGCTTGGCGATCTGCTTGAACTCGTCGTCTTTCGCGTGATCGATGGTCCATTGCAGCTGGACCTTCGCCGCAGCTTCGTCGCCCGCGGCATACAGCGCCTTCGCGGCGCCCAGCGCGGTCATCTGCGCATACGCGGTGCGGCTGAACTTGTCTTCCATGTCGGTGGCGACGCGCGTGATCTTCGCCTTGTCGCCCGATGCAACGGCTTGCTGCACCTGGTCATACAGCACTGCGGCTTCCGCCGCCTGACGCCGTTGCCAGAAATTCCAGCCGTTCCATCCGGCTGCGGCAACCAGTGCCACCAGCACGATCCACGTGGTTGCATTACCCCACTGCGTCCACCATGCTTTCAGACTTTCAATCGATTCTTGTTCGTCGTGGTAACTCATTGCCCGGCGATTTCCTCTTTCTTGATACGTGTGCGTGTCGAGCCGATGGGCTCGACGACATCGCGATCAGTCGTCGCCGTCTTCGGCGGTTGCAACCATCGCATTGATTAGAAATTCGGTCAAGTCTTCGGCGGGCACGTTATGTTGCGCGTTTTTACCGCCGCTAGAACTTGTATCCCGCAGGGGCTTGACGCCGACCGTGTCGTTGGCGATCTCGTCTTCGCCGAGCACGACCGCGAATGCCGCACCGCTTGCATCGGCACGTTTCATCTGCGATTTGAAGCTGGCGGTTTGACCGTCGGCGCTGCAATGCAGGATCACGTCGAGACCCGTATCGCGTAAACGCTCGGCGATGATGAAGGCCTGCTCGCGCGCCGCGTCGCCCTGATGGACCACGTACACGTCGCAGCCTTCGTCTTCCGGCACGAGCTTGTCTTCTTTCAGCAATTCGAGGATACGTTCGACGCCCATCGCCCAGCCGCATGCGGCCGTCGGTTTACCGCCGAGTTGCTCGATCAGCGGGTCGTAACGGCCGCCGGCCGCGACGGTGCCTTGTGCGCCGAGCTTGTCGGTGACCCATTCGAACACGGTCAGATTGTAATAATCGAGACCGCGCACGAGACGCGGATTGATCGTGAACGGAATGTTGTTCGTTTTCAGAATGCGCTGCAAACCTTCGAAGTGCGCGAGCGATTCTTCGCCGAGAAAATCGATCAGCTTCGGCGCGTTCTGCGCGATTTCCTGCAATGCCGGATTCTTCGTATCCAGCACGCGCAGCGGGTTCGTGTAGAGACGGCGCTTCGCGTCTTCGTCGAGCACGTCCATGTGCTTTTCGAGGTACGCGATCAACTCGACGCGATGTGCCGCGCGCTCTTCAGCGAGACCCAGCGAATTGATTTCGAGCTTGATGCCCATCAAGCCGAGGTCGTCCCACAGACGCTGGCACATCATGATGATTTCAGCATCCGCGTCCGGGCCCGCAAAGCCCAATGCTTCGACGCCGACCTGATGGAACTGCCGGTAACGACCGCGTTGCGGACGCTCGTGGCGGAACATCGGGCCGATGTACCACAGGCGCTTCGGGCCGTCGTACAGCATGTTGTGTTCGATCGCCGCGCGCACGACAGCCGCGGTATTTTCCGGGCGCATCGTCAGATTTTCGCCATTCAGCGCGTCGGTAAAGCTGTACATCTCTTTCTCGACGATGTCGGTCACTTCGCCGATACCACGCTTAAACAACTGCGTATGCTCGATGATCGGCGTACGAATATTCTGGTATCCATACGAACGCAGCATCGACTTGACGGTCGTTTCGAAAAATTCCCACAGCCCGGCTTCCTGCGGAAGGACGTCGTTCATGCCCTTCACGCCGGACAACTTTTCGAGCTTTTTCTTCTGTTCAGTCATCTGTCTTCGATTGACGGTGTTTAGTTGAGTGCTTCGGCGCGACCATAGCGGCGCTCGACGTAGTCACTCACGATTTGCTGGAATTCTTGCGCGATATTATCGCCGCGCAACGTTTTGACCTTCTCGCCGTCGATGAACACCGGCGCGGCCGGATTTTCGCCCGAACCCGGCAAGCTGATACCGATGTTCGCCTGCTTCGATTCACCCGGACCGTTGACGATGCAGCCCATCACCGCGACGTGCATCTTCTCGACGCCCGGATATTGATCGCGCCACACCGGCATTTGCGTACGCAGATAGGTCTGGATTTGCGAGGCCAGTTCCTGGAACAGCGTGCTGGTGGTACGGCCGCAACCCGGGCACGCGATCACCATCGGCGTGAACGAGCGCAGACCCATGGTCTGCAGGATTTCCTGGCCGACGATCACTTCGCCGGTGCGCGACGCGCCCGGTTCCGGCGTCAGCGAGATACGGATCGTGTCGCCGATGCCTTGCTGCAGCAACACGGACAACGCAGCCGTCGACGCGACGATGCCCTTCGACCCCATGCCCGCTTCGGTCAGGCCCAGATGCAGCGCGAATTCGCAACGGCGCGCCAGTTCGCGATACACCGCGATCAGATCCTGCACACCGCTGACCTTGCACGACAGGATGATTTTGTTGCGAGCCAAACCGAGTTCGACCGCGCGCTCCGCCGAACCGATCGCCGACTGGATCAGCGCTTCGTACATCACGCTCTGCGCTTCCCACGGCGTGGAACGCGCGGCGTTTTCGTCCATCATTTTCGCGAGCAGGTCCTGATCGAGACTGCCCCAGTTCACGCCGATACGGACAGGCTTGTCGTACTTCACCGCCGCTTCGATCATCTGCGCGAACTGCGTGTCGCGCTTCGCGCCGTGGCCGACGTTGCCCGGATTGATCCGGTACTTCGACAGCGACTCCGCGCACGCGGGGTAATCGCGCAGCAGCAAGTGACCGTTGTAGTGAAAATCGCCGACCAGCGGCACCGACACACCCATACGGTCGAGCTGCTCGCGCACGGCCGGCACCGCAGCGGCCGCCTCCGGCGTGTTGACCGTGATACGCACCAGTTCCGAACCGGCTTGCGCCAATTCCTTGATCTGGATCGCGGTGCCGATCGCGTCCGCGGTATCGGTGTTGGTCATCGACTGGATGCGCACGGGCGCATCGCCGCCGATCGTGACGAGCTGGCCGCCCCAACGGACGTCGACCGCGTGCGACACGCGCCGCGCAGCCTGGCCGCCGAACACCGGCTCGTTTGAAACAATCTTGCTACTGGATTGGGATTGAGCCTCGGATTGCATCGAAAAACCCATTTACGCCGCAGGCGCCACACAAAAACCGTCGCGCCTGAATTGAGAAAGCGCCGCGACCCGCTTGGCCGCGACGCATGCCATATCTATTAAGGCAGCGCGAAGCGTGCCACATTACCCTTCGCTGCCGAATATTTCGACGGATCGACCGGCTGGCCATCGAGCGTAATCGACTCGAGACCGGCCTTGTTGCCAATCGTGACCTTGAAAGGGGCCGCGCCTGTTACTTCCTTCGTATCGCCTGCGTGCACGAGGCCGGAGAACACCTCCTTGCCGTCCTTCCCGCGCACGCTGAACCAGCTGTCTTGTGTCACGCGCAGCGCGACGATCGCCTCGCCTGCGGTTGCCACCTGTTCGGCAGCTGCACCGGCCGCGGCGCTCGCGCCTTGCGCGGCGACCTGGACCTGCGAACCAGCCTTCGGCGCCGCAGCGACCGCGGGTGCTGCCGTCACCGGCGGCGCAGACGGCGCCGTGCCGGTCGCCAGCGGCGCGGGCATCGGCGTAGCCGACGCTGCGTTGCCCACTGCGGCCTGCGTTTCCGGCGCGGAAGCAGCTTCGGACGCAACTTCGACCGCCGCCTCGGAGGCTGCCGCCGGCCCCTGCGCTACCGCGCCCGATGCGCCGGTCGCGCCGCCAGCCGCGCCGTTTGCGCTCGCCTTCAAACGTGCGAGCCACGCCGACGAATCACCGCCATTGGTATGCCACATACCCAGCGCGATCACCGCGACGATGACCGCTGCAATGCCCCACAGCCACGAGCGGCTTTTTTGTCCGCCGCTGCCGAGCGACAGCGACACCCGGCCGCGCGGCAAATCCCTGCCAGACGACGCAGGCATCGACAGATCCGGTGCTGGCACACCCTTCTCGCGGCGCAGCGCCTGCGTGAATGGCGTGGGATCCGCGCCGAGCATCTTCGCGTAGCTGCGCATCACGCCGAGCGCGAACGTCGTATCCGGCAGATGGCTGATATCGCCCGACTCGAGCGCGCGCAATTTGATCGCGGACACTTTCAGACGCGCCGACACGTCGTCGATCGTCCAGCCTTTCGATTCGCGCAATTGAGTCAAGCGCGCGCCCACTGCCGCCAACGAATCCAAGCCGGTCTGAGCAACAGGCTGCACCACCGCCCGAGCGACCGGCGCCGGCTGGTCTGCGTTCGTGTCTGCCTCGTGCGGCTGCGGGTGCTGCGGCTCACTCATCCCAAATCCTTTCGCGTCGATTCTTTTTCACTTGTGCGACTCGGCCAGGCGAACTGCCTCACGTCCGAATCGCAGACCGTTTATAACAAAATGTGCGGCCTTATGCGCCGCTTCCGATCGCTTCTGCAAACTTTCTTTTCAATCGCCCGTGGCGCGGAGGGTTTTTGCACCTGCGCGGCGCTATCCGCCGAACACCTGCGTCCTGCCGCCTCGTGCGATTACACGGCGCGAACCTCGATTATCTTCGCTGCCTTCCCGGTGCGCTCAGCGAGGCGCGTGCGGTCTTTCACCGCACCGGCCAGCTGACCGCAGGCAGCATCGATATCATCGCCGCGTGTTTTGCGCACCGTGGTGACGACGCCCGCGTCCATCAGCACTTGCGCAAACCGTTTGATCTGTTCCGGCTTCGAACGGATGAGGCCCGACTCGGGGAACGGATTGAACGGAATGAGGTTGAATTTGCACGGCACGTCGCGCGTGACGGCGAGCAATTCGCGCGCTTGCGCTTCGCTGTCGTTCACACCGTCGAGCATGCAATATTCAAACGTAATGAAATCGCGCGGCGCGACTTTTAGATAGCGCTGGCATGCCGCCATCAGTTCGCGCAGCGGGTACTTCTTGTTCAGCGGCACCAGCATGTCGCGCAGCGGGTCGCTGGGCGCATGCAACGAGACCGCGAGCGCCACCGGCAGATCCGCGCCGAGCCGGTCCATCATCGGCACCACGCCCGAGGTGGACAGCGTAACGCGCCGGCGCGACAGGCCGTACGCGTTGTCGTCGAGCATCAGACGCATGGCGGGCACCACTGCGTCGTAGTTCAGCAGCGGCTCGCCCATGCCCATCATCACGACGTTCGTGACGACGCGCTCGCCCTTGCCTTCGCCACCCGTGGCACGGCCGCCGGCCGCACCGAGCGACGCGCGCAGCGCAAACTCAGCCATACGCAGTTGGCCGATGATTTCGCCAGTGGTGAGATTGCGTGAGAAACCCTGTTTGCCGGTCGAACAGAAACGGCAGTTGACCGCGCACCCGGCCTGCGACGACACGCACAGCGTGCCGCGAGTTTCTTCGGGGATAAAAACGGTCTCGACCGCGTTGCTGTTACCGACGTCGATCAGCCACTTGCGTGTGCCGTCGGTCGAAATATGATCGCTGACGATGCCGGGCATCTTGATGGTTGCGCGCCCTTTGAGCTTTTCGCGCAAGGACTTCGCCAGATCGGTCATGCCGTCGAAGTCGGCGGCGTTGTACTGGTGAATCCAACGCTGCAATTGCTTGGCGCGAAACGGCTTCTCGCCCAGGCTGTCGCAGTAAGCGACAAGCCCTTGGGCGTCGAGGTCGAGAAGGTTGACGGTGGGACTGCTCGTCATATCGAATCCTGCCATTTCAGTGCGAGACTGCGTTCATGCAACAAGCTGCATGAACGCAATGCCGTTCGCGCCCATTCCTGCTGCTTTACCTTACTACTTTGCCGGGCAATTCGTGCGATTAATCAAATCGGCTGCACGAATCGCACGAGGCTATTCAGGCATTAACGCGAGTAGACGTTCACTTGCGGGAAGAAGAACGCGATTTCGACAGCTGCCGTTTCAGCTGCGTCCGAACCGTGCACCGCGTTAGCGTCGATGCTGTCGGCGAAGTCGGCGCGGATCGTGCCCTTTTCTGCCTTCTTCGGGTCCGTGGCGCCCATCAGATCGCGGTGCTTCAGGATCGCGTTTTCGCCTTCCAGCGCTTGCACGACCACCGGGCCCGAGATCATGAAATCGACCAGGTCCTTGAAGAACGGACGTGCGGCGTGCACGGCGTAGAACTTCTCTGCATCGGCGCGCGACAGATGAACCATGCGCGACGCAATGATCTTCAGACCAGCGTTTTCGAAGCGGCTGTAGATCTGACCGATCACGTTCTTGGCCACTGCGTCCGGCTTGATAATCGACAGGGTGCGTTCGATCGCCATAAAAACTCCAAAAAATTAAGAGGTTACAGATTTAAATGAATCCGCTATTGTAGCATGTTCCCGTGTATGATTGCGATTGAACCCTTACAGCACTGAAAGACTTCAAGCAGGACTTTCTGATTGCTGGTAGCGTAGGCCGTGTGGACATTTTCGGGGCATTGAAACTCCCCGCCTCTGCGCCAATCTTAGGAATGGACGCACCACGCGACTGGCGGCAAAAAATCCCGGCCGGCGCTGCATAAACCACGACGCAACATGCTTCTGACGTAAGGAGAGACCATGAACGAACATCCGTATAGCTTTGGCCGCACTGGCGCGGTCAGCACGGTCGAAACACGCAACCGCGTGCTACGGAACACCTACTGGCTGCTCGCGCTGTCAATGATTCCGACAGTGCTCGGCGCGTGGGTGGGCGTAGCCACCGGTTTCTCGCTGTTCGCCGCTACCAGCCCCGGCATGAGCATGCTGGCGTTCTTCGCGATCGCCTTCGGCTTCATGTTCGCGATCCAGAAAACCAAAGACAGCGCCATCGGCGTCTTCGTACTGCTCGGCTTCACGTTCTTCATGGGCCTGATGCTGTCGCGCATCCTGAGCTTCGTGCTCGGTTTTTCGAACGGCCCGTCGCTGATCATGCTCGCCTTCGGTGGCACTGGTGTGATCTTCGCGTCGATGGCGACGATCGCCACGGTCAGCAAGCGCGATTTCTCCGGCCTCGGCAAGTGGCTGTTCATGGGCGTGATCGTCCTGCTGCTGGCGTCGGTCGCGAACGTATTCCTGCATCTGCCGGCGTTGATGCTGACGGTCTCGGTGATGGCGATCGTGATCTTCTCGGCCTACATGCTGTTCGACGTGCAGCGCGTGGTGAACGGCGGCGAGACGAATTACGTCACCGCCACGCTCGCGATCTATCTGGATCTGTATAACGTGTTCGTCAACCTGCTCGCGCTGCTCGGCATCTTCGGCGGCAACCGCAACTAAGGTTTGACCTTGGGGTGCGGCGCTAAAAGGCACCTGCCTCGAAAAAAACGCCCATGACGATTGCTCGTCATGGGCGTTTTTCTTTGCACGGCGTCGCGTCAGGCGCGGCTCACAGCGCCAGCAGCCGAAACCGGGCTAAAGACTCAGCCAGGCAAAGCCATCATCCTGTGAAGCCACCACCACCTCGGTCGGCGCTGAACCCAGCACAGCCGCCATCGCGGCTTGCGCCAGTTCCGGTAAGTTATTCTGCTGGCTCAGATGCGCGGCGACCAGATGGCGCAAGCGCGAACGGTCGAGCGAAGCCAGAATTTCAGCCGCCGCGTCGTTGTTCAGATGCCCGTGATCGCCGCCGATGCGCGCCTTCAGCGACTGCGGGTAGCGACTGCCCGCCAGCATCCGCACGTCGTGATTGCATTCGAGCACCAGCGCGTCGCAACCGCTCAGCACGGCGCTGATGTGCGGCGTGGAGGTGCCGACATCGGTCAGCACGCCGAGGCGGCTCGCGCCGTTGGAGAGCACGTATTGCAGCGGCTCGCGGGCGTCATGGGGAACGGTATAAGGCAGAATGCTGAGGTCGCCGATCGCCACTGCTTCGTCGCCCCACAGCACCTGCAGGTCGACATCGGATTCGTCGGCGCCCACCGCGCGCGCGGTGCCCCAGCTCATGTACAGCGGAATCGACCACTTGCGCGCCAGCGTCAACGCGCCGCCAATGTGGTCGCTGTGTTCATGCGTGATCAGAATGGCGTCGAGACCTTCGACTCCCGCGCCGAGCCGCGTCAGACGCCGCTCGACTTCCCTGGCCGAAAAGCCGCAGTCGAGCAGCACGCGGGTGGTAGTCGTACCGCTTTGCGCCTCCACCAGCAAGGCATTGCCTTCACTGCCGCTGCCGAGACTGGCGAACCGCACGGTCCGCTTAGTTCAGTTGCGCGTGCAGCAGCGACACGATGCGCTGCGCGTCGGACGAGTTATCCACCTGCCCGTTCGCGTCCAGCACCGCCACCTGCGTCACCGTGTCGCCCTTCGAGCGCACGTTGACGAGGAATTCCTGACCCGGCTTCTTCGACGAATTGCCGCTATAGAACAGTTTGCCGAAGAGCCCTTCCTTCTTCAGTTCCGCCATCGAATCCGCGTAACGCACGTAGTAGATGCCCTTCGCGCGATCGCGGTTGTCCACCGTGAAGTTGGTGCGATCGAGCGCCAGGCCCACACGCAGCCACGCGCGGTCGAACGATTCCTGCAAGTCGAGCGTCGATGCACCCGCGCTCTGGTCGATCGTGGCCGGCGCGGTAGCCGGGCGTGCCTCGGTCAACAACTGCTTCGATTGGGCTTCGGTCAGGCCGAACTTCTGCATCAGTTTGGTAAGGAACAGTGCTTCGAGTGCCGGATCGCGCGGACGCTCTTCCCAGCGCGACGACGTCTTGTCCTGGCCTGTCAGCATTTCTTCCATCGCGCTATGCGTGATCGAAATGTCGGTGGCGCCGGCCGGACCGCGCGACACGAGCGTGCGGAAGCTGTCGCGGGTACCCGACGAGTACGCGAAGTCGATCACTTTGCCGACCGTGCGGCGGAACCAGTCGTCCGGAATGTTCGCGCGGTTTTCGGCCCAGTCGGTTGTCATGATGCCGGTGGCCGGGGCGTCGGTTTTCAGCACAAAGCCGTTTTCCTGCCAGAACTCCTGCAACTGCGACCACAGTTGTTCCGGCGAGCGGCCGTCGACCACCAGCCAGCGGCGGTTGCCGTCGCGCTCGATGTGCATGCCGTACGGGTCTTGCGCATTCGGCTGGCCTTCGGTGGAATTGCCGGCAGCCGTCACCGCGCGTTGCTGCGCGCCGCCCAGTGCCAAGTTGGCCGGAGGCGCGACGTAGCGCTGGTCGGTCGGGGTGGTCGTCAGATCGCCCGGAACGGCGAGCGGCGGTGCGCTGCCCGCGCCCTTGTAGTTGACGCGGTCTGAAGCGAACCAGTCGTTCAGCGTGTCACAGCCGGCGAGCGTCGTGAGGGCAAGCGCCAGCGCCGCCATGCGGGTTGCGTGGAGGGAAAGTGCGGAACGTTTCATGTGGTCCTTCGTGATGCTGGAACGCGGTGCCTGGTTCTGTGTGCCGGGAACGTGGGCTGGATCGACGTCGGTTAAGGGAGTGCCGTGGCGGGCTTGGGTTAGCGCTGGTGAGGGCTGCGGCTTGATCCGCTTAGCCCAACAGGCCCGCTTCGCGCAGCGCGGCGCGCACCACTTCGTGGTATTGCGCGTCGAGCGGCGTGAGCGGCAGGCGGATCCCGCCCTGCACACGGCCGAGTTGCTGCAACACCCATTTCGCCGGAATCGGGTTCGATTCGATGAACAGGTTCTTGTGCAACGACAGAAGCTTCAGGTGAATCTCACGGGCGGTCCTGGCGTCCGCGGCGAGCGCGGCCTTGCATAGCTCACTCATTGCGCGCGGCGCGACGTTCGCGGTGACCGAAATGTTGCCGTGGCCGCCGAGCAGCATCAGCGCGATCGCGGTGGGATCGTCGCCGCTGTAGATGCCGAAATGCGCGGGCGCCGACTTGATCAGATGCGCGGCGCGATCGATGTTGCCGGTGGCTTCCTTCACACCGATGATGCCCGGCACCTGCGCGCAACGCAGGATCGTTTCGTTGCTCATGTCCGCGACGGTGCGGCCCGGCACGTTGTACAGGATCACCGGCAGATCGACGGTTTCGGCGATCTTCGCGAAGTGGCGATAGATGCCTTCCTGAGTCGGCTTGTTGTAATACGGCACGACCTGCAGCGTGGCGTCCGCGCCGACCTCTTTGGCCTGCTGCGTGAGCTCGATTGCTTCGGTGGTGGAGTTGCCGCCCGAGCCCGCGATCACCGGAATCCGGCCCGCCGTGTGCTCGACCGCCGTCTTGACCATCAACACGTGTTCTTCGACCGACAACGTGGCCGACTCGCCGCTCGTGCCGACCACGACCAGTGCGTTCGTGCCCTCTGCGATGTGCCAGTCGATCAGTTTGCGAAACGCCGGCAGATCGAGGCTGCCGTCTTCAAGCATCGGAGTGATGATGGCAGGAATGCTGCCGCGAATCTGGACGCCGTCGTTGCTGTTGCGAATGCCGCTTTGGTTGCCGTTAGTCATGAAACGCCATGAATTTGATCAGGTAAACCGCGATTGTAGCGGATTAGCCAGCCAACTCGTAACAAGGCGGGGGTGCCGCCTCTGCAAGGTCGGCTGAGCGCTCCGCCTCCAGAATTGCGCAGATCCGCTGGACGTAAGCCGGGCGCGGCTGCGCGAGAAAACCGTCCTGAAACGCGACCACGCGAAGGTGGCCGCGCACGACGTCGAGCAACTCGCCGGGCGCGAGCAAAAACGCCGGATTCGACGGCTTGCCGACCCTTTCATTGCCTTGCGCGAAAGTCTCGTAAATCAGCACGCCGCCCGGCGCAAGCGAGCGCAAAAGCTGCGGGAAAAGCGGCCGATGCAGGTAGTTCGTGACCACGACGGCGGCGAATTTCGCGTCGTCAGGCAAAGGCCACGCGGCGCCTTCGATATCAGCCGCGAGTGTCGTGACGAGCGGCTCGTCGCGCATCGCGGCAAGCGCTGCCGCATCGCGGTCGAGAGCGGTCACCGGATGACCCAGCGACGCAAAAAAACGCGCGTGCCGCCCTGCTCCCGACGCGACGTCGAGCACCGCGCCGCCCGCCGCGACCAGATGCGCCCAATGGCTCACCCAGCGCGACAGTTCGCCGTTTCCGTGCAATGCAATGCCGGGAGTGCTCATCACGCAAGCGTGCGCGTCAGTTATACGACAGGCCCATCGCCTCACGCACGTCGCGCATCGTTTCCGTGGCGAACTTGCGGGCCTTGTCGCAGCCGTCGGCGACGATCGCGCGCAACAGCGACGGATCGTCCATATACTTCTGCGCGCGCTCGAGCATCGGCTGCTGTTCACGCAGGATGCCTTCGATCACCGGCTGCTTGCACTCGAGGCAACCGATACCCGCCGAACGGCAGCCCTTCTGCACCCACTCGTGCGTGGCTTCGTCGGTGTAGACCTGGTGCAGCTGCCACACCGGGCACTTGTCCGGATCGCCCGGATCGGTGCGGCGCACGCGCGCCGGGTCGGTCGGCATGGTGCGGACTTTCTTCGTGATCGTGTCCGCGTCTTCGCGCAGGCCGATCGTGTTGCCGTACGACTTCGACATTTTCTGGCCATCCAGACCCGGCATGCGCGACGCTTCCGTCAGCATGGCCTGCGGCTCGACCAGAATGATCTTGCGCGAACCTTCGAGGTAGCCGAACAGCCGCTCGCGATCGTTCATCGACAGACTTTGCGACTCCTGCAACATCGCGCGCGCCTGTTCGAGCGCCTCGTCGTCGCCTTCCTGCTGATAGGCGTTGCGCAGCTCGTGATAGAGCTTGGCGCGCTTTCCGCCGAGCTTCTTCGCCGCTTCATTGGCCTTCTCTTCGAAGCCCGGCTCGCGGCCGTACAGATAGTTGAAACGGCGCGCGATCTCACGCGTCATCTCGACGTGCGGCACCTGATCTTCGCCGACCGGCACGAGCGAGCCGCGATACAGCAGAATGTCCGCCGCCATCAGCACCGGATAGCCGAGGAAGCCGTAAGTGGACAGGTCCTTGTCTTTCAGCTTCTCCTGCTGCTCCTTGTAGGTCGGCACGCGTTCGAGCCAGCCGAGCGGCGTGCTCATGCCGAGCAGCAGCGCGAGTTCGGCATGCTCCGGCACCTTGCTCTGGATGAACAGTGTCGCCTGCGCCGGATCGATACCGGAAGCGAGCCAGTCGATCAGCACGTCCCACACGTTCTGTTCGATCACTTCGGGCGTTTCGTAGTGCGTCGTCAGCGCGTGCCAATCGACCACACAGAAGAAGCACGGGTATTCGGACTGCAGCCGTACCCAGTTTTTCAGCACGCCGTGGTAGTGGCCGAGGTGCAGCGACCCGGTGGGCCGCATGCCGGAGAAGATACGGTCTGGGAACATGGTTATTTAGAAAAGCGAAACAAGTGGAGTCAGAATTGCGGTGATCGCACCGTAGCCGAGCATGACGAGTGGACTCAACCAATAACGCGTCAGCGTGCCCGTCATCACCAGCGCCATGACGATGAAAAAGCCGTACGGTTCGAGGCGCGACAGCGCGATCGACTGCCGCGGCGGCAACAGCGCCATCAGCACGCGGCCGCCGTCGAGCGGCGGCAACGGGAACAGGTTGAGCACGCCGAGCACGAGGTTCACGCCGACACCGGCTGCGGCCATCCGCGTGAAGAACGGCTCATCGACGCTCAGCACCGCGAGCGCGACGCCGATCAAGCCCCACACCAGCGCCTGCACGAAATTGCACAGCGGGCCCGCCGCCGCGACCCACAGGCTGCCCCAGCGCGGATTGCGCAGATTGCCGAAGGCGACCGGCACCGGCTTCGCGTAACCGAACATGAACGCGCCGCTGGTCGCGAAGTACAGCAGCAAGGGAATCGCGATCGTGCCAAGCGGATCGATGTGCCGCATCGGATTAATGGAGACGCGGCCGAGCACGTACGCGGTATTGTCGCCGAGCCAGCGCGCGACGTAGCCATGTGCGGCTTCGTGCAGCGTGATCGCGAAAATCACCGGCAACGCGTACACCGCAATGGTTTGTATCAGGGAAGAATCCATATTTCTCTATTGTAACAACGTGATTGCGTGCGTCTGTCCGCTTTCGCTCATGCCGTCTCTTCGAGACCGAATGGCGCGAGCGAACCGCGCCCTGCCCGCACCAGCACCGGCTCGGCACCGGTCAGATCGATCACGGTCGACGGCTCGCACACGCAGGGGCCGCCGTCGATCACCAGATCGAGCTGCTTTTCGAGGCGCACACGGATTTCTTCCGGATCGTTCAGCGGCTGGGTTTCGCCCGGCATGATCAGTGTCGAGCCGAGTAGCGGCTGACCGAGCTCTTCGAGAATCGCCAGCGTGATCGCGTGATCGGGCACCCGCAAGCCGATCGTTTTGCGCGACGGATGCGACAGGCGCCGCGGCACTTCTCTCGTCGCCTGCAACACGAACACGTAGGGTCCAGGCGTCACCGATTTGATCAGCCGGTACTGGCGGTTATCGACCATCGCGAAGTTCGCCAGCTCGGACAGATCGCGCACCAGCAGCGACAGCAATTGCTTCTCGTCGAGCCCGCGAATCCGCCGCAAACGCTCGACCGCGTCCTTGTCGTCGAGATGACAGGCGATCGCGTAGCTCGAATCGGTCGGCAACGCGACGACGCCACCATCGTTGATGATCTGTACGGCCTGTTTGACGAGGCGCGGCTGCGGATTATCCGGGTGAAGCCGAAAGTATTGGGACATGATGACTAACGGTCACTACAGGGGAGGAATCGGGCGGGCGCACGCGCCCGGGATGACGGCCGCTTCACGTGTCGTGCCGCCGTGGCACGGCGCGCGATCACAGCCAACGTTCCCAGACGGGCTTGAGATCGGAGGGCAGCGGCGGCAGCGTGCCGAGTTCGATACGGCCCTCGCCGGGCGCGTGAAAATCGGAACCGCGCGACGCCTCGAAGCCGAAACGGCGTGCGACATCAGCGTATTCGCGATACTGATCCGGCGTGTGGCTACCCGTCACCACTTCGATCGCCTTGCCGCCCAGATCGATGAATTCGGCGAAAAACGCGTCGAATTCGACTGGCGTGTACGCATACCGGCCCGGGTGCGCGACGATCGCCTCGCCGCCGGCTGCCTTGATCCAGCCGACCGCGTCGGCCAGCCTGGCCCAGCGATGCGGCACGTAGCCGGCCTTGCCATCGCCGAGAAAGCGGGTGAAAACGTCTTGCGTCGAACTGGCGTAGCCGCTTTCGACCATGAAGCGTGCGAAGTGCGTGCGCGAAATCATGTCCGGGTTGGAAACGTACTTCAGCGCGCCTTGATAGGCATCCGGAATGCCGAGCGTGGCCAGTTGTTCGCCAATCGCTTCGGCCCGCGCGGCGCGGCCGTTGCGCGTGCGCGCGAGGCCGTCGATCAGGATCGCGCTGGTCGGATCGATGCCGAGTCCGACGATGTGCACCGTGCGCGAGGCCCACGTCACCGAAATCTCTACGCCGCTCAGATAATCCATGCCCAGCGCTTGCGCGGCGCTACGCGCCTCCTGCTGGCCGCCGATTTCATCGTGGTCGGTCAATGCCCACAGCGTCACGCCGCCCGCGTGCGCGCGGCGCGCGACATCGGCCGGCGCGAACTGGCCGTCGGAAACGGTGGAGTGGCAGTGGAGGTCGGCGTTCATCTGTGTCTTGAAAAGGTTCTGCGGCCATTTTACTGCAACGCAGTAAGTGGCCGCAGCGCTATCTCTCGGCGCCGACCTTATTCCTTAAACTTTTTGTAAAAATTCAGGCACAAAACCCTTCGATCAAGGCGGCGACCTGCTCCGGCTGGTCGTGGTGCACCATGTGCCCCGCTTCGTCGATGATTTTTTCGCGCCAGTTCGGAAACGCCTGAAAGCGTGCCTTGAATTCGTCGAGTGGGATTTCACCGGCAATCTGTGCGAGCGTCGGCGAATTGGCCGCCTCGACGTGCAGCACTTTCGCGCTCACTTTGCGCCATACGGCCATCACTTCGTCGATCCGGTATAGCGTCGGTCCGCGCAGCTTGTGCGCCGGATCGGCGAGCAACATGAAGCGCCCTTCTCCGTCCGGCTTCGACCAATGCTGGGCGAGGAACTGCGCGCGCTGCGGCGCAAGGCGCGGATTGGTCTTGATCAGACGGCCGGCGACCTCGTCGAGCGACGCATAGCGCTTCAGTTGCGGCGGGTCGCGCAATTCGTCGAGCCAGTTGCGCAGGCGCTTGGGCGCTTGCGCCGAGTGCGACGGCGCGAGACCGAAGCCTTCCAGGTCGACCACGCGCCGCACCCGCTCCGGCCGCACGCCCGCATACAGGCAGACGATGTTCGCGCCCATGCTGTGGCCCACCAGATTGACTTCGCCGGTCGGCGCGTAGTGGTCGAGCAGCGCGTCGAGATCGCCGAGATAGTCCGGAATCCAGTAGTTGCCTCCGCCACGCTCGGCCACCGGCCAGTCGGACAAACCGAAGCCGCGCATGTCAGGCGCGATCACCTGCCAATCGCCGCCCAACGCATCGACGACGAACTGAAACGACGCCGCCACATCCATCCAGCCGTGCAGCATGAACAGCTTCGGCGCGTCCGGATTGCCCCAGCGTCGCACGTGAAGATGGACGCCGCGCACGGCGATGAACTCAGACTGAGAGGTATTCATGAACGACGCGCCCGAAAAAGAATGGTCGTTCGATTATAACGAGATAGCCGGACGATGCGCTTGGATGATGCCTGGAAGAACGCCTCAGTCCACGGCGGACCGAGCTTGCTCCAACCCCGCCAGAGCGACCAGCGCGGCTAACTCGGCTTCGTCGAAACCGGCGTCGCGGCGCGCTTCGAAATTGAACGGACCGCGTAATTTCGGTGCGTGATACTGCTCGGCAAGACGCGTGTAGGTGACGTGCGGATCGAGACCGCCCTGCTCGCACAAATAGCGAAACCAGCGATTGCCGATCAGCACGTGGCCGATCTCGTCGCGCAGGATCACGTTGAGAATCGCCGCGGACGCATGGTCGCCGGCCTGTTGCAAGCGTGCGCGGATCGGCGGCGAGGCGTCGAGACCGCGCGCTTCGAGCGTGCGCGGCACCAGCGCCATGCGCGCGAGCACGTCGTCGCGAGTGCGCTCACACATGTCCCAAAGGCCGTCGTGTGCGGGGAAATCGCCGTAGGTATGGCCGAATTCCGCGAGCCGCGCGACCAGCAGCGAGAAATGATGCGCCTCTTCGGCCGCGACTTTGAGCCAGTCGACGTAGAACGCAGCGGGCATGCCGGCAAAGCGCCAGACAGCGTCGAGCGCAAGGTTGATCGCGTTGAATTCGATGTGCGCGAGCGCGTGCAGCAAGATGGCGCGCCCTTCTGGCGATTGCATGCTGCGCCGCCCCAGCTTGCGCGGCTCGACCAGTTCGGGCCGCTCGGGACGGCCGGGCAAACCGGAGGGCTCTTCGAGTTCGAGGTTTTCAGCGCATCCCTGGCTGCCGCCGAGCACTGCAACATATAGAGCGCGAGCCGCGGCAGCCTTGCTTGCCGGGTCGACTTCGCGCAACGCGGCAAGAGCGCCAGTACGCGCGCAGTTCGACAGGGACGGGACAAAGGGAACGGACGGAGCAGCGGAAATCATGGCAAACGGGTCGGCAATTGGAACGGCAAAGTGTGCGGCTAAGGACACGGCGAGGACACGGCGGGACACAGCGGGCACGGCAGCGCGTCGGACAGCCGGCGGCAACGCCGAGCGGCCCAACCACACAAACGTTTACAATACTCGATTCGACTTTCGCGTGCGCCTGCAGTGCCGGCTCGGCAGGCCAACCGGCCCCGATTGGACGTTTCCGGCGGGCTCCAGCCCCAGCCAGCGCTCGCGGCGACCGACCAACAGGAGACACTGTGACAATCTACAAGCTTGGCGAAGCCGCCCCGACCATCCATGAAAGCGTGTTCGTCGCGGATTCGGCGAACATCATCGGCAATGTGACGCTCGAGGAAAATTCGAGCGTCTGGTTCGGCGCGACCATTCGTGGCGACAACGAGCCGATTACTATCGGCGCCGGCAGCAACGTCCAGGAAAACTCGGTGCTCCACACCGACCCCGGCTTTCCGCTGACGGTCGAGCCGAACGTGACGATCGGCCACCAGGTCATGCTGCACGGCTGCACGATCAAGGAAGGCTCGCTGATCGGAATTCAGGCAGTGGTCTTGAATGGTGCGGTAATTGGCCGCAACTGTCTGGTCGGAGCGGGCGCCATCGTCACGGAAGGCAAAGTGTTTCCCGACAATTCGCTGATTCTCGGCGCGCCCGCCAAAGTGGTGCGCGAACTGACCGGGATGGACATCGCCAATATGCAGCGCGGCACGGCGAGCTACGCCGAGCGCCGCGAATATTTCAAGGCGCAGCTTGTGCGCATCGGCTAACCAGCCGTAGCGCACGGCGCGCAAGACGCAGCATCAGGCTGCGTCATTCGACCGAGGAAAAGTTGTGAGCGACCAGTTGCAAAAATTCATGTTCAGCGCGGCGCCGGTGCGCGGAGAAATCGTTTCACTGCGTAATACGTGGCAAGAAGTGCTGACGCGCCGCGATTACCCCGCGCCCGTGCGGACGATTCTCGGCGAGATGATGGCGGCGTGCGCGCTGCTGTCGGCGAATCTCAAGTTCAACGGCACGCTCATCATGCAGATCTTCGGCGACGGCCCGGCCAAGATGCTGGTGGTGCAATGTAGTTCCGACCTGTCGATGCGTGCGACCGCCAAATTTTCCGGCGAAGCGGACAACACGATCGGCGACGACGCCACCATGATCGAACTGGTCAACGCGGGCGGTCACGGTCGTTGCGTAATCACGCTCGATCCGCAGGACAAGCAGCCCGGTCAGCAGCCGTATCAAAGTATCGTGCCGCTGTCGGGCGTGGATGGCCCGCTCAAATCGATGGCGGAAGTGCTCGAGCACTATATGCATCACTCGGAGCAGCTCGACACGCGCTTGTGGCTTGCGGCGAATACCGAGCGCGCGGTCGGCATGCTGTTGCAAAAGCTGCCCGGCGACGGCGGCATCGTCCCGCATCCGGGCGACCTGGACGCGGATACGTGGGAGCGAGTCTGCACGCTCGGCGGCACGCTATCGCAAGACGAACTGCTGAAGGAAGAGCCCGAAACGGTGTTCCGGCGCCTCTTCTGGCAGGAAAACGTCCAGCACTTCGAACCGGCCACGGCGCGCTTCGAATGCACCTGTTCGCGTGAAAAAGTCGGCGCCATGCTGAAGATGCTGGGCCGCGACGAAGTGGCCGGCGTGATCGAAGAACGCGGTCACGTCGAGATCCATTGCGAATACTGTAACCAACGGTACGAATTCGATCCGGTCGACGTGGCGCAACTTTTTGTCGCCAGCGCGCTCTCACAAGGCGTGACGCCCGCTGCCGCCCAGCGGCACTGACCGGCTCAGCGACGCCGGTTCGCGAGGCCCGTGTTACGGCAGTAAAATACCGCGCCGCCTACTGCCTTTTCATCGGCCGGGCGGCGCGGTATCTTTGATCATTGCGTTGGATCATTGGCGGTGCGCGCCGCGCATGGTTTGCTTAGGCGTCCGACCGATGGAGATCGAAAATGAACATCCCTACTTCGTTGATGCATTACGCACGCGCGTTAGCCGTACTGTCCGCTATCGCAGGCAGCGCCGCGCTGACCGGTTGTGTAATGGACCCACCGGGCCCGTCGCCGATTTATAGCCGCCTGCCGGCTGACCAGTCGGGTATCGCCAGCACGGGCCGTCGGCTGACGCCTGAAGAGCGCCAGCGCTATGACGCAATCGATCAGCAAGTATTGTCCGAACAGAATCAGGCAATTGCCGCTGAGAGCGCCGCGCAAGCGTGGTCGCGTTATTACGCGCCGCCCGTCAGCGTGTACGGCAGTTATTACGGCGGCGGTTGGGGACACGGCTGGGGCACCGGGGTCGGCGTCGGTTACGGACCGTACTGGGGCTGGTAACTCGAAGCGGACATATGCTGAGAAGATATATGCCGATACGGCAAGGGGCTGACATACTGGCATGACGGCATGACGACCCAAACAAAAAGGCGCGGTTTTCACCGCGCTTTTTTTGCGTTCTGCGTCCTGAACCCGGCTTACGTAGCAAGGCTTAGTGTGTCGCCTTCCTGTCTTTCGCCACTTTACCGCCGTGCTTGCGATCCGCCTTCGCACGCGACTCCGGATTCGGCACCACGTGAAGCGGCGCGGCCGACATCTCACCGCGCGTCGAAGTGGTGACTGACGGCGTATTCGCAGTCGGCAACGGCGCGTTCGGCGACACGAACTGCACGAACACTTCGCTGTCCTTCACCATGCCCATTTCGTAGCGCGCCCGTTCTTCGACAGCGGCCGTACCGTTCTGCAAATCCTGCACTTCGCCTTGGATACGCTCGTTGCGCAGCTTCGCATCGACGTTCTTCTGTTGTTGCTGCGCCAGTTGCTGCTGCAACTCGTGCACGCGCAACCATCCGCCGTGCCCCCACCAGAGCGGGTACTGGATCAGCGCCAGCAGAACGATCAGGACAGCAGTGACAAGCCGCATGAAGTAAGCACAATAAATACACGCCGCCCTGCGCTATACGCAGGGCGGCGAGGTCAATCAGAAACGAAGGTGAACCGGGTCATCGGTCAGCGCTAGCAAACCGGCCATTTAGCGCAGATTGTAGAACGCCGACTTGCCCGGGTAGCTGGCGATATCGCCGAGGTCTTCTTCGATACGCAGCAACTGGTTGTACTTCGAGATGCGGTCCGAACGCGACAGCGAACCCGTCTTGATCTGACCGGCGTTCAGGCCGACTGCGATATCGGCAATCGTCGAATCTTCGGTTTCGCCCGAGCGGTGCGAGATCACGGCCGTGTAGCCGGCGCGCTTGGCCATTTCGATCGCGGCGAAGGTTTCCGTCAGCGTACCGATCTGGTTGATCTTGATCAGGATCGAGTTGGCGATGCCCTTCTCGATGCCTTCCTTCAGGATGCGCGTGTTGGTGACGAACAGGTCGTCGCCCACCAGCTGGACCTTCTTGCCGAGCTTGTCGGTCAGCGTCTTCCAGCCCGCCCAGTCGCTTTCGTGCATACCGTCTTCGATCGAGACGATCGGGAACTTGTCTGCCAGGTTCGCCAGGTAGTCTGCGAATTCCGTCGACGACAGTTGCAGGCCTTCGCCCGCCAACTGGTACTTGCCGTCGTGGTAGAACTCGCTCGCTGCGCAGTCGAGCGCGAGCAGCACGTCTTCACCGGCGCGGTAGCCGGCTTTTTCGATGGCTTGCAGGATGGTCGACAGGCATTCGTCGTTGCTGCCGAAGTTCGGTGCGAAGCCGCCTTCGTCGCCGACTGCCGTGCTCATGCCGCGGTCGGAGAGGATCTTCTTCAGCGCGTGGAACACTTCCGCGCCGCAGCGCAGTGCTTCGCGGAAGGTCGGCTGGCTGACCGGCACGATCATGAATTCCTGGATGTCCAGGCTGTTGTTCGCGTGCGCACCGCCATTGACGATGTTCATCATCGGCACCGGCAGTTGCATCGCGCCCGAGCCGCCGAAGTAGCGGTACAGCGGCAGGCCGGCTTCTTCAGCAGCAGCCTTCGCGACGGCCATCGAAACAGCCAGCATCGCGTTTGCGCCGAGGCGCGACTTGTTGTCCGTGCCGTCGAGTTCCAGCAGGGTCTTGTCGAGGAACGCCTGCTCGGAAGCGTCGAGGCCCATGATCGCTTCGGAGATTTCAGTGTTGATGTGCTCGACGGCCTTCAGCACGCCCTTGCCGCCGTAACGGCCGGTTTCGCCGTCGCGCAGTTCGATCGCTTCGCGCGAACCCGTCGATGCGCCCGACGGCACCGCAGCGCGGCCCATCGTGCCCGACTCGAGCAGCACGTCGCATTCGACGGTGGGGTTGCCTCGCGAATCGAGAATCTCTCGACCGATGATATCTACGATAGCACTCATGGTTTCCTCAAGAAATGACGTTGAATTCTTTACTGTGAAACGGCATCCGGCGCATGCTGGTCTCCCCAGCAGACTACTCGCGCCTTGATGCTTTCGACGACCATTGCGTGCATTCGCCGCGTGCCAATGATACCGATCGTGCCGATCATGCAAGCCAATCGTGGCCCGGCCAATCGTGACACGCCGCGAACGCCTGAATCAGTTGAAATCGCTTTCGAGGAACGGCGCGCGCTTGACGGCCCGATCGAGCGTGACAAGCGTTTCGAGCAGATCGGCCATACGATGCAGCGGCACCGCGTTCGGGCCGTCCGACCTGGCTTCCGCGGGCTTCGGATGGGTTTCCATGAAGAGACCCGCCACGCCCGTTGCCACGGCCGCGCGTGCCAGCACCGGCACGAATTCGCGCTGACCGCCCGAGCTCGTGCCCTGCCCGCCCGGCAACTGTACCGAGTGGGTGGCGTCGAACACGACCGGCGCGTTGGTTTCGCGCATGATCGCGAGCGAACGCATGTCCGACACGAGGTTGTTATAGCCGAACGACACACCGCGTTCGCACGCCATGAAGCGGTCTTCCGACAGACCGGCTTCACGCGCAGCGTCGCGCGCCTTGTCGATCACGTTCTTCATGTCGTGCGGCGCGAGAAACTGGCCTTTCTTGATGTTGACCGGTTTGCCCGAACGCGCACAAGCGTGGATGAAATCCGTTTGACGGCACAGGAAAGCAGGCGTTTGCAGGACGTCGACCACTGACGCAACCTGCTCGATTTCGTGCTCCGCGTGCACGTCGGTCAGCACCGGTAAGCCGAGCTGGCGCTTCACTTCCGACAGGATGCGCAAACCTTCGTCCATGCCCAGACCGCGAAACGACTTGCCGCTACTGCGATTGGCCTTGTCGTACGACGATTTGTAGATGAACGGAATGTTCAGCTTCGCGCAGATTTCCTTGAGCCGGCCGGCTGTGTCGATCGTCATCTGTTCGGATTCGACGACACAGGTGCCCGCGATCAGGAAAAACGGCTTGTCGAGCCCGATTTCGAAATCGCCCAGTTTCATGCTTTCTCCTCGACGCGCGACTGCTGATGCGCGAGCGCCGCTTCGACGAACGACTTGAACAGCGGATGGCCGTCACGCGGCGTGGACGTGAATTCCGGGTGGAACTGCACGCCGACGAACCACGGGTGCATGCTGCGCGGCAATTCCATCATTTCCGGCAGATCTTCACTCGGGGTACGGGCGCTGATGATAAGGCCGCCGGCTTCGAGCTGGGGCACGAAGCGGTTATTGACTTCATAACGGTGACGGTGGCGTTCGTTCACGTCCTTGCCATAGATCTCTTCGGCCATCGTGCCGGGCTTGATCGGGCAGCGTTGCGAACCGAGGCGCATCGTGCCGCCCAGATCCGATTCTTCAGTACGCTTCTCGACACGGCCTTCGCGGTCGTGCCATTCGGTGATCAGCGCGACCACGCGGTTTTCGGTTTCCTGATCGAACTCGGTGCTGTTCGCACCCTTCAGGCCGACCACGTCGCGCGCGAATTCGATCACGGCCAGTTGCATGCCGAGACAGATGCCGAGATACGGCACGTTCGCTTCGCGCGCATAGCGGATCGCGGCGATCTTGCCTTCGGTGCCGCGACGGCCAAAGCCACCCGGCACGAGTACCGCATCCAGATGCTTGAGGCTCTCGACGCCTTGCGTCTCGACCTCTTCCGAATCGATGTATTCGATGTTGACACGGGTCGCCGTGTGCATCGAGGCGTGGCGCAACGCTTCGATCAGCGACTTGTACGACTCGGTCAGATCGACATACTTGCCGACCATGCCGATCGTGACTTCGTGTTGCGGATGCTCGAGCTTTTCGACGAGGTTCGACCACATCGACAGATCGGCCGCCTTCGGCGTGAGCTTGAGTTCTTCGCAGATGATCGCGTCGAGCCCCTGGTCGTGCAGCATCTGCGGAATCTTGTAGATGCTGTCCGCGTCCCACACGGAAATCACCGCGTCTTCCGGGACGTTCGAGAACATCGAGATCTTCGCGCGTTCGTCGTCCGGAATGCGGCGGTCGGCACGGCACAGCAGCACGTGCGGCGAGATGCCGATTTCACGCAGCTTCTGCACGCTATGCTGGGTAGGCTTGGTTTTCAGTTCGCCGGCGGTGGCGACCCACGGCACCAGCGTGAGGTGCACGAAGCACGCGCTGTTACGGCCCATGCGCAGGCTCATCTGACGCGCGGCTTCGAGGAACGGCAGCGATTCGATGTCGCCCACCGTGCCGCCCACTTCGACGATCGCGACGTCCGGCTCGCCGCATGTCGCCGACGCAGCGCCGCGCTCGATGAATGCCTGGATTTCGTTCGTGATGTGCGGGATGACCTGCACCGTCTTGCCGAGATAGTCGCCGCGGCGTTCCTTGCGGATCACCGATTCGTAAATCTGGCCCGTGGTGAAGTTGTTGGCCTTGCGCATCTTCGTGCTGATGAAGCGCTCATAGTGGCCGAGGTCGAGGTCAGTCTCCGCCCCGTCTTCCGTCACGAACACTTCGCCGTGTTGAAACGGGCTCATCGTGCCGGGGTCGACGTTGATGTAGGGATCGAGCTTGAGGAGGGTGACTTTAAGACCGCGCGATTCGAGGATCGCGGCGAGGGAAGCGGCGGCAATACCCTTGCCGAGGGAAGATACTACGCCGCCGGTGACGAAAACATATTTGGTCATCGCTGGATGCTCGCGGGAAAAACGGATTATACCGTAAAGCAGGGCCTCAACCCAGCAAAATGCGAGCGACATGCGCACGAATGCACGCCGCGGCGGCAGCGCTCGCCGCGAGCGGATCATGCACCGTTTTTGCGGCGGGACCTGGCGGGTCGCGCCGCCAGCGCCATCGCAGCGGCGCCCCTTATGTGCCAGCGACCGCGCCGGCGAACTGACGCGTGGCGTTAGGCGCGGCGCTCCAACTCGCGCAACATCCGCTGCACAGCGCGCGCGGTTTCGAGCGGCTTTTCCATCGGATACAGATGGCTGCCCTCGATCCATTCCACATGACCGCTGGTCGCGCGGCGGGTTGCGTCGAGTCCGGCCTGGCGGATTTCCTTCGAATGCGTGCCGGCAATAAAACCGACCGGCACCGGCGCGCCACGCGCAAGGCGCGAGCCGAGCGTATGCGGCAAGGTCTTATAGATCTGGTATTCGGTGCGCCGGTCGAAGGCCAAAGAACGAGAGCCGTCGGGCGAAGTTTGCGGAATGCCGAAGTCGATGTAATCGGACAGCATCCGCTCATCCCAGCGAGCAAACGCCGGCTTCGAATGAAAATGCCGCCACGCCTCGTCGCGGCTTGCCCAGTGGGTACGGCGCGCACGCGTGGCCGCCGCTGGCGAGAGCCGCTCGTCGAGCCCGGTCCATTGCGACACGCGCAGCATGCTGCTGCGCCAGCCGGCGATCACCGGCGAATCCAGCATTACTACGCCCCTCACCCACTGCGGCTTTTTCAGCGCGGCCATCAACGACAGGTACCCACCGAGCGAATGGCCGACCAGCCACACTGGCTGCTCGTACGAACGGCCGACGTCGTCGAGCAGCTGCTCGACCAGATGCGGCCAATCCTGGGTGACCGGATACCGCGCATCGTGACCGATGCGCTCGATGGAACGCAATTCGTAGTCGTCCGCGAGTTCGGCGAAGATAGTCCGGTACGTCGACGCGGGAAAACCGTTCGCGTGCGAGAAGTGGATGATGTTTTTCAACTGCGGCTATCTCCGTTCTAATTTGCGTGCAGGCTGCCGGCCCGGCGGCGCGCTTCTTATCTGCTTCTTATTTGCCTTTTATCCATCCGCTCAACAATCCCGGACAACCCTCGGCAGTCCGTCAGCGATCCATCCAGTAGCGGCGCTGCGTGTCGCGATAGCGCTCGAGCGTGAGCGCAGCCCCATTCAGGTCCGAGGCGGCGTCCGGGTTGACGTCAACGCGCACCGCGCCGTCCGTATCGCTACGCGCGAGTTCGATATGCCGCGCCGTGTAACGCTCGAACACCCCCGCGTTCGGATGATGAAAACGGTTGCGATAGCCTACCTGAAATAGCGCGACCAGCGGGTCGATAGAGTCGAGGAACGGTTCGGTCGACGAGGTCTTGCTGCCGTGATGCGGCACCACGAGCACCTGCGCGCGCAACGCGCCGCGATCGCGCGCGAGCAGCGTGCGTTCGGCCGGCGCTTCGAGGTCCGCCGCCAGCAAGGCGCTCACGCGGGGTGCATCTGTTCGAACATCCGCGGCTGACGCAAGCGCGGCGGAAGACACGGTGCTCACCCGCAACACGCAGCAATGCGCGTTCGGTTTGCCTTGCAGCGGTCCGGCATCCGGCCAGAGCATCGCGAACTCGACACCGTCCCACTGCCAGCGCTGCCCCGCCGCGCAGGGCAGCGTGTGGGCACCGCGTTGCCTTGCGCTACGCCATAACGCGTTCGCCGGCGCCAATGCCGCCACCATTTGACGTACCTCGATAGCGTCAAGCACCGCGGGCGCGCCGCCCGAATGGTCCGAATCGGCGTGGCTAATAATGAGCGTATCGAGCACCGTGACGCCGTGCGCCTGTAAAAACGGCACGACGACGCGCTCGCCCGCATGCGTCGATTCCGGGCCCGGTCCTGCATCGAACAGCAGCGCGTGATGCGCCGTCTCAACCAGCACCGAAGTGCCCTGACCGACATCCAGCGCGGTCAGCCGGAAACTGCCGTGCGGCGGCCCGGGCGGCGCCGGGATCAGCAACGGCAGCCACGTCAGCGGCGCGGCCCAGCGCAGCGGCCCGCCGCGCGGCGCGAGACACCAGAGCACACCGACGGCCGCCGCGGCGAGCGCCCACCCTTGCGGCTGCGGCAAACGCCAGAGCGTCCATGCGGGACCCGACAGCATCCGCAAGCCCGCGGCCAGCAGTTCGAGCAACGCATGCGCCGTCTGGAACGCGTAGGCATCGAACGGCGCGGGCAGCGCGACGCCGGCCAACACGGCCGGCGTGACCAGCAGGCTCACCCATGGAATCGCGAAGGCGTTGGCGAGCGGACCGATCAGCGGAATCTGCGCGAACCAGTAGACGGTGAGCGGCGCGAGCGCGATCGTCACCGCGAACTGCACGTACGCGGCACTGCGCAAGCGTTCGACAAAGGCGCGCACACGACGGCGCAAGGCCGACTGCAGGCGCATGAAGTGGGACGACTCGCCGTCCTCGCCACCTTCCTCGCGATGCTGTGCATGGTCCTGCACGCGGGGCCGCCCCGACATCGCGAACAGAATCGCCGCTACCGCGCTGAACGACAGCCAGAATCCCGCCGACACGACCGCCCAGGGATCGATCAACAACACGAGCCCCAACGCCCACGCAAGCACGGCGGATCGCGCGATATTGCGCCCGCTGATAAACGCAAGCGCGACCACGCCCGCCATCCACAGCGCCCTCTGCGCCGGCACGTTGAAACCGGCCAGCGCAGCGTGCACGCCGGCAAACAACGCGCCGCCCATCACCGCAACGACCTGCGCGGGCAACCGCAACGGCCAATTGCGGCCGAAGAACCCGGAGCGCCGCCACACTGCCCCGGCGAGCCAACCCGCAAGTCCCGCGACAAAGCCGATATGCAGCCCCGAAATTGCCACCAGATGACTCGTACCCGTGCCGCGCATCAGCAGCCAGTCCGCTGCGCTGACTTCATTCTGCGCGCCGATCGCCAGCGCCACCACGATCCCGCGATGCGGCGCGTCGGCGAGCACCGTATCGATGCGCGTGCGCAGCGCGGCGCGCCAGCGATCGAAGCTGACGCCCACGCCGCGCGCGTTGCCCGGCAAGCGCACTGCCGTAGCGGGCGCGCTGACATAACCGGTGGCGCGCACATTGCGCGCGAGCAGGCTTGCTTCGGCATCGCGGACGCCGAAGTTCGCATTGCCGTGCGGCCGCTTGAGCCGCACCGTCAATTGCCAGCGCGCGCCAGGCTCCAACAACGGCGCCGGTGCATCCCGGGCAATCCACGACAGTTGAATCACACGCGGAAAGGCGGCTATCGGCGCGTCGGCCGACTCGACCTCGAACAGAAAACGCGCGCCCTTATCGTCGCGCGCCGGCAGGCCCTTGATGCTGCCGACGACGTCGATATCGCGCCCCTCCCACGCGCTCGGCAAGCTCACGGCGAGCCGCGCTTCCGCGCGCCAGGCCGCGTAGCCGAAGCCCACGCAAATAGCCGCAATCCACACCGCGCTCCAACCGATCCGTGAGCGCGCATGCGCGCTGAAAGTTGTGCTGAACCAGACGCAACGATCGAGCGAAGCCGGAATCGAGCCGCCGCCCGCCGTCACGGAACGAGCACCGCGCAACGCCCACACCGCTACACCGCTCGCCATGCATGCGACCAGAACCAACGCGCTCCAGCCGCCCCAACCCGGCAATGCCGCCTGCCGCTGCAAACCGACCACACCCAACGCAAACCCGCACCACCATGCCCGCATTCGCCCTCCGCCCGACCGGCGCCGGACGACGCAACGCTCACCGCGCAGGCAGCCGCAGGCCCACCGGGCGCGTGTTCCGCCCGACGCGAACCACTTGAACCATCAAGCCTGATTATGCAGAGGAAAGAGCGAGCCGCGGCAGCGCGGCGAGCGCGTTAGCCGTTGTGCCTAGGGCGGCTTCGTCCGTGGCGATGCCGCGCAGTTGTGCGAGGCCCGCGCCGATGGCCGGAATCTGATCCGGCGTGTTGCGCTGCTTGTACATCCAGGAAGGCGCGATATCCGGAGCGTCGGTTTCGACGACTAGCGCATCGAACGGCAACTGCTCTGCCAGACGCCGGATTTGCCGCGCCCGTTCGAAGGTCAGATTGCCGCCGAAGCCCAGATGCATGCCCTGATCGATATACGCCTGAGCTTGCTGAAAGCTGCCGTTGAACGCGTGCGCGATGCCACGATGAATCTGGTGCCGGCGCAGCCCCTTGATCACCTGATCCTGCGATTTGCGCACGTGGCAAATCACCGGCAGATCGAATTCGCGAGCGAGTTGCAGCTGACCGTTATAGAAGAACTGCTGACGCGCATCGTCGAGACCTTGCACGAAGTAATCCAGCCCGATCTCGCCGATGCCGACGAACAGCGGATCATCGAGGCTCGCCTCGATTTCCATGCGCAGCAGTTCAAGATCGCTCTCCTGCGCGCCCGGCGTGTAGAGCGGATGGATGCCGAGCGCATACGCGCCGCCGTCGGTCCGGTGCGCCAGTTCGCGCACCGTCGTAAAGTTCTCACGACCGATCGCGGGAATCACCATGCGCCCCACTCCCGCACGACGCGCCGCCGCCGCGACCGCGTCGCGGTCGGCGTCGAATTCCGCAGCGTCGAGATGGCAGTGCGTGTCGATCCACATGGCGCGCCTCGTTTGCGGCAGGGTTTCGCGTGGGGTGTCGTTTGAGTTTCGCGCGGCGATTACACCGGCACCGTCGGCTCTTCGTGAAGCACGCCTTCGCGCAACCGCATGATGCGGTCGCAGCGGCCAGCCAGTTCCGGATCGTGCGTGACGATCACGAAGCTGGTTTCAAGCGTCTGCGACAGTTCGAGCATCAGGTTGAACACGGTGTCGGCGGTGCCGCCGTCGAGGTTGCCGGTCGGTTCGTCGGCCAGCACGCAAGCCGGCTTGGTGACGAGTGCCCGGGCGATCGCCACACGCTGACGTTCGCCGCCCGACAACTCACCGGGACGGTGCTTCGCCCGATGCCCCATACCGACGCGCTCCAGCACCTCGAGCGCCTGGCGCCGCGCGGCTTCGGTCGTCATGCGGCGAATCCGCAACGGCATCGCGACGTTGTCGAGCGCGGAAAACTCCGGCAGCAGATGGTGGAACTGATAGACGAAACCGAGCGCGCGATTGCGCAAATCGTTGCGCTCGCGCTCGGAGAGCTTCGTAAAGGGCTTGCCCATCACGGATACCTGGCCCGCGCTCGGATCGTCGAGGCCGCCGAGCACGTGCAGCAGCGTGCTCTTGCCGGAACCCGACGCGCCGACGATCGCCAGCTTTTCGCCGCGCCGCACGCTCAGTTGCGTGTTGTTGAGCACCTGCACATTGAGGCCGCCCTGCACGAACGACTTCGAAATGCCGGTCGCTTCCAGCACGTAGGGATGCAGCGTCGTCTCGTTGGACATATTCAAGGTGGCGGAACGGTCATTCATAGCGCAGCGCCTCCGCAGGACGGACCTTCGCACCGCGCCAGCTCGGATACAGCGTCGCGAGAGCCGACAGCGCGAACGCGATGACGCCGATTCGCACGACGTCCGAGGGGACCAGTTCGGACGGCAGTTCGCTGATGAAATACACCGACGGCGGCAGGAACTGCACACCGAGCAGATGCTCGATCATCGGCACGAGCCACGGAATGCTCCACGCGATCAGGCAGCCGAGCGCAACGCCGGTCGCCGTACCGATAAAGCCGATCGTCACGCCCTGCACGACGAAAATCTTCATGATCGAGCCAGGCTGCGCGCCGAGCGTGCGCAGAATCGCGATATCGGCCTGCTTGTTGGTCACCGTCATCACCAGCGACGACACCAGATTGAACGCCGCCACCGCAATGATCAGCGTCAGGATGATGAACATCATGCGTTTTTCGATCTGCACCGCCGAGAACCAGGTCTTGTTCTGCTGGGTCCAGTCGCGGATGTACAAATCGCCGGACAAGCTACGCGCCAGTTGATGCGCGACATCCGGCGCCCGCTGCATGTCCGTCAGACGCAAGCGCACGCCGGTCGGCGCGGGCAGCCGGAACAGCGCCTGCGCGTCCTTGATGTTGATCAGCGCGAGCGTGCTGTCGTACTCGTAATGTCCCGACTCGAAGATGCCCACCACGGTGAACTGCTTTAGCCGCGGCAGCATGCCGGCCGGCGTGATGGTGCCTTCGGGCGCGACCAGCGTGATCTTGTCGCTGACCGTCACGCCGAGGTTGGTGGCGAGGTCCGCGCCGAGCACGATGCCGAACTCGCCCGGCACGAGGTCGGTCAGCTTGCCGCCCTTCATTTCGCGACCGATGTCGGACACCTGCGGCTCGAGCGTCGGCTCGACGCCGCGCAGCGCCACGCCGCTCACGGCGTCCTGGCGCGTGAGCAACGCCTGCGCTTCGACATACGGCGCCGCGCCGATCACTTCCTTGTTCTGGCGAGCTTCCTGGGCCGTCAACTGCCAGTTGGGCATCGAACCGGTCGGCGAAAACACTTCGACGTGCGCCAGCACCGACAGCATCCGGTCACGCACCTCTTTCTGGAAGCCGTTCATCACCGACAACACGACGATCAGCGCCGCGACGCCGAGCGCGATGCCCGACATCGACACCAGCGCGATGAACGAAATGAAGCCGTTGCCGGTCGTGCGTTTGCCGGCGCGGGTGTAGCGCCAGCCTATCTGCCATTCGTAGGGAAATTTCAAGCGAATCCTTTTCTGCGTTCTTCGGCTTCGTGCGGCACATGGAGACGGCTGGCCACATAGGCGGCACCGGTCATGCGGCCCGAGCGTCGTGATCGTTGGTGTCGCGACAGCGCCGATGGTTCCGGCACGACGTTCCGGCGCCCTCAGCAAAACCCGCGCCACCGATGCAGCCGCTTCACTGGCGCTGCCGCCGTCAATCAAGCGCGAAGTTTGCCATACAATGCCGCGGACTCGCGCAAAGGCCTTCCGTGCGGGGCCCGCAGCGGAACCGGAGACGCCCGGCGGACGGACCGGCGGACGATCCCGTTTAACCCAGGTTATAGCGGCTGCGCAGATCGTTGATGATGCGCGCCGCCGCGCTGGTGGCGACTTCGCGCACGTCCGCGTCTTTGCGGTCGCGATGCAGGTGGGTGATATCCCAATTGCAGCCTTCCTCGTCTTCGACGGTCTCGTGGAACCCGGTCGGAATCCAGCCGGCCGTCTCCGGGTTGGCGTCGAGCGCTTTCACGACAAGCGCAAGCAGTTCCTGCTCGGTTTTCAGTTCACGCGGCATGTCGGACGTCTCCTTCGTCATGGGCGCGGTGCCGCCGCGCGCGGCTCTTGCTGCCACCGGCGGGGCTGGGTGCGGTGCCCGGAATCCGTCGATATGGTCGGAATACTCGCACTCTTTGCCCTACAATGCGCAGCATCATGCACGCCAACCGTCTTCATCTTCTTCTACCCTTCGCGCTGCCCGCCGCAGCCGACGCCTCCACCGCACTGCACGACATCCAGAGTCCGGCCCTCGACCGGCTGATCGCCCGCGCGACGCTGGTCGAACGGGTGGTCGGCGAGGATTTTCAGCGCACGCTGCCGCACGAACGCTGGGTGGCGCGCCAGTTCGGCACGCTGCCCAACGGCGCCGCGGCCGCCGACGAAGCCCCGCTCGCTCCGTACATGCTGCGCGCGGACGGAGGAGAACCCGGCAACGCGACGTGGGCCTGCGTGCAGCCGGTGCATGTGCGCATCGCGCATGACCATCTGGTGCTGATCGATCCGGCCTCGCTCGAATTATCGGACGACGAGGCCACCGCGCTGCTGGCGGTCGCCCGGCCGTTGATCGAGGAACTCGGCGTGCGCATCGAAGCGCCCAAGCCCGCGCGCTGGTACTTGTCGGGCGAAGGCTTCGGCACACTGGCGGGCGCCTCGCCGCTGCGCGCGAGTGGTCGCAACATCGAAATCTGGCTGCCGCACGAGGCGCATTCCGGCGAGCGTTCGCGCGCATGGATGAAGCTGCAAAACGAAGTGCAAATGGCGTGGTTCGAGCATCCGGTCAACGAAGCGCGCGAGGCGCGCGGCTTGCCGGCCGTCAACTCGATCTGGTTTCACGCCCAGGGCGCGGCGCAACCGGTGACGAGCCCGTTCGCCCGGGTGTTCTCCGACGCGGCGGCCACGCGCGGCCTCGCGCTGACCGCCGGCGTCGAGACCGGCGCGCCGCCGGCGTCGTTCGGGGCACTGCCTGCCGCTTCTGCCGGCGCAAACGCACACGCAAATGGAAGCGCCAGCGGCGCCACGCTGGTCGAACTCGATCCGTTCTCCGCGCCCTACATCGAGCAGGACTGGGCGCGCTGGAACGACGCCTTCGCCGCGTTGCAAACGGACTGGTTCGAACCGGCACTGGAAGCGTTGCAAGCGGGCCGGCTCGGCGAACTCGGCCTGACGCTGTGCGGCGACACCGGCTCGGTAACGCTGTCGGTCACGCGCGGCGACCTGCGTAAATTCTGGCGGCGGCGCGTGCTCGCCTCGCTTTTCATCGAATGATTTACCGCCTGTTCAACGGCCTTTCCGAATGACTCGAATCGTTACGCGCGCCTGTTCTCCGGTCGACGCCGAAGTCCTCACCCGCCACGGCCTGCATCCGGTACTCGCGCGTCTGTACGCATCACGCGGCGTGTGTATGCCCGATGAAATCGAAACCGGCCTCGCCCGGCTCGTGCCGCCCGCCGGGCTCAAAGGCTGCGAAGACGCCGCCGCGCTGCTCGCCGACGCGATTCAGGGCAAGCGCCGCATGCTGGTCGTGGCCGACTACGACTGCGACGGCGCCACCGCCTGCGCGGTCGCGGTGCGCGGCCTGCGGATGTTCGGCGCACAGATCGAGTACCTCGTGCCGAACCGCTTCGAGTACGGCTATGGTTTGACGCCCGAGATCGTCGCGCTGGCCGCGCGCGGTGCGTCCGGCAAGCCGGAACTGCTGATCACGGTGGACAACGGCATCGCCAGCGTCGACGGTGTGGAAGCGGCCAACGCGCTCGGCATCGACGTGCTGGTGACCGATCACCACTTGCCCGGCGACGAGCTTCCCGCCGCCCGCGCGATCGTCAACCCGAATCAGCCGGGCTGCACGTTTCCGAGCAAATGCATCGCGGGCGTCGGCGTGATGTTTTATGTGCTGCTGGCGTTGCGCGCGGAATTGCGCCGCCGTGGCGCCTTCAACGACGCATTTCCCGAACCGCGCCTCGACGGCCTGCTCGATCTGGTCGCGCTCGGCACGGTCGCCGACGTGGTCAAGCTCGACGGCAACAATCGCGTGCTGGTTGCGCAAGGCTTGCAGCGGATTCGCAAAGGCAAGATGCAGCCGGGCATCGCCGCCCTCTTTCGCGCCGCTGCGCGCGACGCACGCAGCGCGTCGGGTTTCGACCTCGGCTTTGCGCTCGGCCCGCGGCTGAACGCGGCTGGGCGCCTGTCGGACATGTCGCTCGGCATCGAATGTCTGACCACCGACGACATCGGCCGCGCGTGGGAACTCGCGCAACAACTCGACACGATGAACCGTGAGCGCCGCGAGATCGAAGCCGGCATGCAGCAGCAGGCGCTCGAGGGCCTCTCGGCGATCAATCCCGAGGGCGCGACCACCATCACGCTGTTCAATCCGGGCTGGCACCAGGGCGTGATCGGCATCGTCGCCGGACGGTTGAAGGAAAAATTCCACCGGCCGTCGTTCACCTTCGCGCTCGCCGACGACAGTGGCCAGTTGGCCAAAGGCTCGGGCCGCTCGATCGCGGGCTTCCATCTGCGCGACGCGCTCGACCTGATTTCCAAACGTGAGCCGGGGCTGATCGTCAAATTCGGCGGCCACGCGATGGCGGCGGGCCTCACCATCGCCGCCGCCGACGTGCCGCGCTTTACCGCCGCGTTCGAAGCGGTCGGCAGCGAATGGCTCTCCGACGACGCGCTCGCGCGCACGGTCGAAACCGACGGCGAACTCGAAGACGCCTACTTCACGCCGCAATTCGTCGAAATGCTCGACGCCGCCGTGTGGGGCCAAGGCTTTCCGGCGCCGGTATTTTCCGGCGAATTCGATATCGCCTCGCAGGCGCTGGTCAAGGACAAGCATCTGAAGCTGCAACTGGTGCGCGGCCGACAGCGCTTCAACGCGATCTGGTTCAACCATACCGACACGCTGCCCGCACGCACCACTGTCGCTTACCGGCTTGCGAGCGACACGTGGAACGGCGTGTCGCGGGTGCAATTGATCGTCGAACACGCGGTCAGTTAAACGCTGGTCAGGACGTCGAAAAACGTCGAAAATCCCAGCAAAATCGCTCCAAACCACGCGCCGGATCGCTCACAAGACTCCGGCGCGGCACGCCGATCGGCTATAATTTCCCCTTTTTACGAAGCTATAAAAGATCGACATGGAAGCGGAACGTCTCAACGCGATCGAAGCCTCTCTGGCGGACCTGCGCACGCGCGCGGCCGACCTACGGGGGTATCTTTGACTACGACGACAAAGCACTGCGTCTAATCGAAGTCAACCGGGAACTCGAAGACCCGGACGTCTGGAACGACTCGAAGCACGCCCAGGCCCTCGGCCGGGAAAAAAAGCTGCTCGACGACGTCGTCGGCAAACTCACGGCGCTCGACAACGACCTGCGTGACGCGCAGGATCTGTTCGAAATGGCCCGCGAAGAAGACGACGAGGAAACGCTCCTCGCCTGCGAAGCGGACGCACAAGGCCTCGAACAGCGCGTCGCCGACATGGAATTCCGCCGGATGTTCGCGAACCCGGCCGACCCGAACAACGCCTTCCTCGACATTCAAGCCGGCGCCGGCGGCACCGAAGCGTGCGACTGGGCCTCGATGCTGCTGCGCCAGTACCTGCGCTACTGCGAGCGCAAAGGCTTCAAGACCGAAGTGCTGGAACAGACCGAAGGCGACGTCGCCGGCATCAAGAACGCGACGATCAAGATCGAGGGCGAGTACGCCTACGGATTCCTGCGCACCGAAACCGGCGTGCACCGCCTCGTGCGCAAGTCGCCGTTCGATTCGTCGGGCGGCCGTCATACGTCGTTCTCGTCGGTGTTCGTGTACCCGGAAATCGACGATTCGATCGAAGTCGACATCAACCCGGCCGATCTGCGCATCGACACGTATCGCGCGTCCGGCGCGGGCGGTCAGCACATCAACAAGACCGACTCCGCGGTGCGGATCACGCACATGCCGTCGGGCATCGTCGTGCAGTGCCAGAACGACCGTTCGCAGCACCGTAACCGTGCCGAAGCCATGGCCATGCTGAAGTCGCGCCTGTACGAAGCGGAAATCCGCAAACGTCAGGCCGAGCAGGACAAGCTCGAAGCCGGCAAGACCGATGTGGGCTGGGGTCATCAGATCCGCTCGTACGTGCTGGACAACAGCCGTATCAAGGATCTGCGCACTAACGTCGAAATCAGCAATACCAAGAGCGTGCTCGACGGCGACCTCGATCCGTTCATCAGCGCCAGCCTGAAACAGGGCGTCTAGGCGCGACCGGCGCGGCATGCAGTGCATCGCCGCGCCGCATCTTTGCATCTTTGTTATAGCGCCTGTGGTTGACCTACTCGCAGGCCACCCGAATGCAAGCCACCGCATGCGGACCACCGAATACCAAACCATCATGAACGAACAGATCCAGCCGAATGTCGTGCCCGAGGTGGACGACAACAAGATCATCGCCGAGCGCCGCGAAAAGCTGCGCGAGCTGCGTGAGCAAGGCATCGCCTATCCGAACGATTTCCGCCCCACGCACCACGCCGAAGATCTGCAAGCGCAATACGAGCATACCGACAAGGAAGCGCTCGAAGCCACTCCGCTCGAAGTCGCGATCGCCGGCCGCATGATGCTCAAGCGCGTGATGGGCAAAGCAAGCTTCGCGACCGTGCGCGACGGTTCGGGTCAGATCCAGTTCTTCATCACGCCGGCCGACGTCGGCCAGGCCACGTACGACGCTTTCAAGAAGTGGGACATGGGCGACATCGTCGCGGCGCGCGGCGTGCTGTTCCGCACCAACAAGGGCGAGCTGTCGGTGCGTTGTACCGAACTGCGTTTGCTGTCGAAGTCGCTGCGTCCGCTGCCGGACAAGTTCCACGGCCTGTCTGACCAGGAAATGAAGTATCGCCAGCGCTATGTCGATCTGATCGTCACGCCGGAAACGCGCAAGACTTTCGTCGCGCGCACCAAGGCGATCTCGTCGATCCGCAAGTTCATGGCGGACGCGGACTTCATGGAAGTCGAAACGCCGATGCTGCACCCGATCCCGGGCGGGGCGACGGCCAAGCCGTTCACCACGCACCACAACGCGCTCGATATGCAAATGTTCCTGCGGATCGCGCCGGAACTGTATCTGAAGCGGCTGGTGGTCGGCGGCTTCGAGCGCGTGTTCGAGATCAACCGGAATTTCCGCAATGAGGGCGTGTCGGTGCGCCACAATCCGGAATTCACGATGATCGAGTTCTACGCGGCGTACACCGATTACAAGTGGATCATGGACTTCACCGAGCAGCTGATCCGCCAGGCGGCGGTCGATGCGCTCGGCAGCGCGACGATCAGCTACCAGGGCCGTGAACTGGATCTGGCCAAGCCCTTCCATCGCTTGACGATCAGCCAGGCGATCCAGAAGTACGCGCCGCAGTACACGGACGGACAACTCGGCGACGATGCGTTCCTCCGCGCGGAACTGAAGAAGTTCGGCGTCGATGCGTCGCAGCCGCAGTTCCTGAACGCGGGCGTCGGCGCCTTGCAACTGGCGCTTTTCGAAGAAACCGCCGAGTCGCAGTTGTGGGAGCCGACTTTCATCATCGACTACCCGATCGAAGTGTCGCCGCTGGCTCGCGCGTCGGATAAGTTCGACGGGATCACCGAGCGTTTCGAACTGTTCATTACAGGCCGCGAAATCGCCAACGGCTTCTCGGAACTGAACGATCCGGAAGACCAGGCCGCGCGCTTCAAGAAGCAGGTCGACCAGAAAGACGCCGGCGACGAAGAAGCGATGTTCTACGACGCCGACTACATCCGCGCTTTGGAATACGGCATGCCGCCGGCGGGCGGTTGCGGGATCGGCATCGACCGTCTGGTGATGATGCTGACCGACAGCCCGAGCATTCGCGATGTGATTCTGTTCCCGCATCTGCGCCGCGAAGACTGATTGGTTCGCTGCGTTTGCCCGCGGAAAACACCCGAAAGCGCCCGGCTCGATGCCGGGCGTTTTTCATTTTCAGGCGGGAAAACTGGACGATCCGAAGCTGACAGTTTGTAACCATCGGTAAAAGGTGCGCGCCACTGTCGTCGGCGGCCCTTTTCGCTCCCCGTTGAGCGCTACACGAATCAAGGACTTCCACGGTGCACCGTGCCTTCGACGCCGCTCAAGTAAGATGATTGCCCAGAAATGGTTACAAATTGAAACCCTCCCGGGATTAATTTGCCCGAAACTTAGTCTCAATAACAGTCGACTCTGCTTCAGACGGAGGCCAATATGGACAACCCGGATACCAAACCCACGCAACAACGCCGTCTCCACCCGCTCGTAGCGACCGCTGCTGGCGCCCTCATCATCGCCAGCCTTGCCGCGACGGCAGCCATCACCGGCCTGTTCCCGAAGGCGTCGAGCAACGGCGCGCAAACCGACCAGACCCAGGCCGCGCAAGTGACCACGCAACCAGCGGTGGTCGATTCGGCTGCGCCGGCGAATCTGGCGGCGCAGCAGGCGGCCCAACAAGCAGCGCAGCAACAGGCTCAACAGCAAGCGCAGCAGGCTGCGGCCCAACAACAGGCTCAGCAACCGGTCCAACGTCAGCCTGCCCCGGTGCCTGCGCAACAACCCCAGTACGCCCAGCAGCAGCAAGCGCAGCCGGCGCCGCAATACGCGCAGCAGCAACCTTCGCAACCGGCTTACTGCTCGACTTGCGGCACGGTAGTCAGCATCTCGGCAGTGAAGCAGGAAGGTCATGGCACCGGTATCGGCGCGGTCGGCGGTGCAGTGGCCGGCGGCGTGGTCGGCAACCAGTTCGGCAGCGGCAACGGCCGTACCGCAATGACAATTCTCGGCGCACTCGGCGGTGGTCTCGCCGGCAACTCGGTCGAAAAACATCTGCGCAGCAGCACGTCGTATTCGGTGCGCGTGCGCATGGAAAACGGCAAGATGCGCTACTTCACATACCATGAAGCGCCGCCGTTCCAGCAAGGTCAGCGCGTGCGGGTCGAAAACGGCACGCTGGTGGCAAGCTGACCGATGCCAGCCTGAAGATTCTCCAGGCGTTAAAAAAGGCGATTCCATTGGAATCGCCTTTTTCTTTGTCGCAACAGAAACGAATCGCGCGCCGCGGGCGCAAAACTCAATAATCCGCGTCTTCGATCCATGCAGCCTGAATCGCCTCGAGGATCTTCTCGTTCGACCGATTAGGGTCATCGTCGAAACCTTCCAGCTCGGTAACCCAGCGGTGCAAATCAGTGAAGCGCACCTGCTGCGGATCGATGTCCTGGTGCTTGTCAGTCAGGGCCATCGCGATGTCTTGCGTATCGGTCCACTTCATGGCTGCATCCTCCTGTTAGTGGTTTTCCTTCGCGTGATTGATCGAGTAACGCGGGATTTCGACGACCAGATCCTGCTCCGCCGGCACCATCGCCTGGCACGACAAACGCGAGGCCGGTTCGAGCCCCCACGCTTTGTCCAGCAGATCGTCCTCGTCTTCCTCGGACGGCGTCAAGGCGGCGAAACCCTCACGCACGATCACGTGGCAGGTCGTGCACGCGCAGGACTTCTCGCACGCGTGCTCGATTTCGATGCCGTGATCGAGCAGACTGTCGCAGATGCTCTTGCCGGGCACGGCATCGATCACCGCGCCTTCCGGGCACAGTTCGACGTGAGGCAGCACAACGATTTGAGGCATACATTTTCCGTTTGGGTCTGAGGCACGACTGCCGCAGTCCGGCTCCGTACCATTTTACTAACGCCGCGTGCCGTTTTTAAGACGCACGGCGCGTTTTCGTTTGTTGCGGGCGTACCGGCTCGCATGCCGTTACCGCAAGGCTCTTCTCAAATCTCGTCGAGCTTGCGGCCGGCCAGCGCGCGGCGAATGCCCTTGTTCATGCGGCGGGCGGCGAATTCGTCGGTGCCTTCGGCGAGCGTTCTGGTCGCGGCTTCGATCGCGTCGACGTCCTCGCTTTGCGCGATATTGCGCAACACGGCGAGCAGCGCGTCGAGTTCGGCGCGTTCGCTGTCGTCGAGCAATTCGGCGTCAGCGGCGAGCGCGGCGTCGGTCGCTTCGACGAGACGGCGCGCTTCCACTTGCGCTTCACGCAGGGCGCGCGCGCGCATGTCGACCTCGGCGGTCGAGAAACTGTCTTCGAGCATCCTGGCAATGTCGTCGTCAGCGAGACCGTACGACGGCTTGACCACCACCGACGCCTCGACGCCCGAACCCTGCTCACGCGCGAACACGGACAGCAAACCGTCCGCGTCGACCTGATAGGTGACGCGAATCCGCGCGGCGCCGGCGGCCATCGGCGGAATGCCGCGCAGCTCGAAACGCGCGAGCGAGCGGCAGTCGGTGACGAGCTCGCGCTCGCCTTGCACGACGTGGATCGCCATCGCCGTCTGGCCGTCCTTGAAGGTCGTGAAATCCTGCGCGCGCGCGACCGGAATCGTCGAATTGCGCGGGATGATTTTCTCGGTCAGGCCGCCCATCGTTTCGACGCCGAGCGACAGCGGAATCACGTCGAGCAGCAGCCAGTCGTCGCCGTCGGCGCCGCGATTGCCCGCGAGCAGATCGGCCTGGATCGCCGCGCCGAGCGCGACAACCTGATCCGGATCCAGATTGGTGAGCGGCGGCTGGCCGAAGAACGACTCGACCGCGCGGCGGATCACCGGCATGCGCGTCGCGCCGCCGACCAGCACCACGCCTTTGATGTCCTTCGTGGCGACCTTGGCGTCGCGCAGTGCTTTCTTCGTCGGACCGAGCGTGCGTTGAACGAGCGCCTGGGTGATCGTTTCGAAAGTGGCTTCGTCGATCGTCAGATCGATCGCGGTGCCGTTCGAGAGCGTTGCTTGCAACTTCGCACGTGGCACGTCCGACAAAGCCTCCTTGGCCACGCGCACGCCGTCCAGCAGCAGGCGCACATCTTCCGGAGCAAGCGTCTGCGGCGCGATGCCCGCCTGCTCCAGCACATGACGATACAGCGCGTGGTCGAAATCGTCGCCGCCGAGCGCGGAATCGCCACCCGCCGCGAGCACTTCGAACACGCCCTTGGTGAGCTTGAGAATCGACAGATCGAAGGTGCCGCCGCCGAGGTCGTACACCGCGTACAGACCCTCGGAACCGTTATCGAGACCGTAGGCGATCGCCGCCGCGGTCGGCTCGTTCAACAGGCGCAGCACGTTCAGACCGGCCAGACGCGCGGCGTCTTTGGTCGCCTGGCGCTGTGCTTCGTCGAAATACGCGGGCACCGTGATAACCGCGCCGACCAGTTCGTCACCGAGCGTGTCTTCGGCTCGCTGGCGCAGCGTGGCGAGAATTTCCGCCGACACTTCGACCGGGCTCTTCACGCCGTCGACGGTACGGATTTGCACCATGCCGGGCGCGTCGACGAAATCGTACGGCGCGTTTGCGGCGCCTTCGACTTCCGCCTTGCCGCGGCCCATGAAGCGCTTGACCGACACGATCGTGTTACGCGGATCGGTCGCGGCTTCTGCCTTGGCGGTGCGGCCGATACGGCGGCCGCCCTTTTCGAGGTAACGCACCACCGACGGCAGCAGCGCATGGCCGTCCTCATCGGGCAGCACATCGGGCACGCCGCTGCGCACGGCGGCGACGAGGGAATTGGTGGTGCCGAGATCGATACCGACCGCGAGACGCCGCTGATGAGGCGCCGGCGCCATGCCGGGTTCGGAGATTTGCAGTAAGGCCATCTGGATCTTCTCGGGGCCGCATGGCCCCGTCCTGAAATTTCGCGTTGCTGGATGGTAATGCTACGGCTGCGTTTGTGTATCGTCGTGCGCCGATAGCGCTGCGCGCGGTGCTAGTTTTCGAGCCGCTCGATCTGCGTGCCGATTTCCGACGCCACCCGCTCGATGAACATCAACTGCCGCACCGCCTCGCCCGCCGCCTGATTCGCGCCGCTGTCGAGCAACGCGCCGAGCCTGGTCAAACGCATGCGCTCTTCGTCGCGCAGTTCGGTGAGCAAGGCGTCGAGCGCATCGACGTTCTTCGCCGCGGCAGCGTCTTCAATACCTTCGCGCCATTCCATCTGCTGCATCAGGAACGCCGGCTCCATCGCCGTATTGTTCTCCGCGCCGACGTCGATGCCGCGCAGGTGCAGCAGATAGGTTGCGCGCTTCAGCGGATCGCGCAGCGTCTGATACGCCTCGTTGGTGCGCGTCGCCCATTGCATCGCAATGCGTTTTTGCGCGTCGCCGGCCGCCGCGAAGCGGTCCGGGTGCACTTGCGCCTGCACCGTGCGGTATGCGTGGTCGAGCGCGGACGCGTCGAGCGCGAATTGCACGGGCAGATCGAACAGGTCGAAGTGGCTGTCGTTCAGCGAGGCCATCGGATAGAAGGAGTCCGTTCAGGAAGCGCACCGGAGTGCAGTCAAAAAGCGCAGATCAATGCAGATCAAATAAGCGCGGATGAAACTAAAAAGGCGGCCCGCGCCGCCTTTTTTCCGCTGCACGCGGAAGTGAACCGATTTACACGCGGAACGACTCGCCGCAACCGCACTCGTCCTTCACGTTCGGGTTGTTGAACTTGAAGCCTTCGTTCAACCCTTCACGCGCGAAGTCGAGTTCGGTGCCGTCGATATAGGCGAGGCTCTTCGGGTCGACAATAATCTTCACGCCGTTGCACTCGAACACTTCGTCTTCGGGCGCGAGTTCATCCACGTACTCGAGTTTGTAGGCCAAACCCGAGCAACCGGTCGTGCGCACGCCAAGCCGCAGCCCGACACCCTTGCCGCGACGAATCAGATACTTCCGGACGTGCTGTGCTGCCTTTTCGGTCAACGTAATTGCCATAGCGTTTCTCATTGCGCAGTGCGTGTTCGTCACTCGCGTGCTTATCACCGGTGTGATTACTTGCGCGCTGCTACCCTGCCTGCTTCAAATATCGCTCATGCCGGACGATGCGTTGCTGCGCTGCGCCGTCCGCTTCGATTCACACTCAACCGCGCGCTTAAGCGTGCTGCTTGTTACCTTCGACGACAGCTTCGCCGTGGCGTTGCTTGTAGTCGGCGACCGCTGCCTTGATCGCGTCTTCCGCGAGGATCGAGCAGTGGATCTTCACCGGCGGCAGCGCCAGTTCTTCGGCGATCTGCGTGTTCTTGATCGACATGGCCTGGTCGAGCGTCTTGCCCTTCACCCATTCGGTGACGAGCGAGCTCGACGCGATGGCCGAACCGCAGCCGTACGTCTTGAACTTCGCGTCTTCAATGATACCGTCCGCGCCCACGCGGATCTGCAGCTTCATCACGTCGCCGCAGGCCGGCGCGCCGACCATGCCGGTACCGACCGCGTCGTCGTCCTTCGCGAAGGAACCGACGTTGCGCGGGTTTTCGTAGTGGTCCAGAACCTTGTCGCTATAAGCCATGATTACACTCCTTGATTCGTTTCAATCTGCATTCGATGAATTCGACGTCCACAACCTGGCGCGTCAGTGCGCTGCCCACTGGATGGTCGAAATATCGATCCCGTCCTTGTGCATTTCCCACAGCGGCGACAAGTCGCGCAGCTTCGAAATCTTGGTCCTCAGCAGGTTGATCACGTAATCGACATCCTGCTCGGTCGTGAAGCGGCCCACCGTGAAGCGGATCGAACTGTGCGCCAGTTCGTCGTTACGACCCAATGCGCGCAGCACATACGACGGCTCCAGCGAAGCCGACGTGCAAGCCGAACCCGACGACACCGCCACGTCCTTCACCGCCATGATCAGCGATTCGCCTTCGACGAAATTGAAGCTGATGTTCAGGTTGTGCGGCACACGCTTTTCCATGTCGCCGTTCACATACACTTCTTCCATTTCCGACAGGCCGCGCAGCAGGCGGTCGCGCAGCATGCGGACGCGCTCGTTTTCCGTCGCCATTTCTTCGCGTGCGATACGGAACGCTTCGCCCATGCCGACGATCTGGTGCGTGGCCAGCGTGCCCGAACGCATGCCGCGCTCGTGACCGCCGCCGTGCATCTGCGCCTCGATGCGGATACGCGGCTTGCGGCGCACGTACAGCGCGCCAATACCCTTCGGACCGTACGTCTTGTGCGCCGAGAACGACATCAGGTCGACCTTCAACTTTTGCAGATCGATCTCGATCTTGCCGGTGGCTTGCGCCGCGTCGACGTGGAAAATAATGCCCTTTTCACGGGTGATTTCGCCAATCGCCTCGATGTCCTGGATCACGCCGATCTCGTTGTTCACCGACATCACCGAGACCAGGATCGTGTCCGGACGCAGCGCGGCCTTGAACACGTCGAGGTCGATCAGGCCGTCGTCCTTCACATCCAGATAGGTGACTTCGAAGCCTTCGCGCTCGAGTTCGCGGCAGGTATCGAGCACAGCCTTGTGCTCGGTCTTCACCGTGACGATGTGCTTGCCACGGCTCTTGTAGAAGTGCGCGGCACCCTTGATCGCGAGGTTGTCCGATTCAGTTGCACCCGAGGTCCAGATGATTTCGCGCGGATCGGCATTCACCAGCGCAGCGACATTCTCGCGCGCTTCTTCGACCGCACGCTCCGCGTCCCAGCCATACGAGTGGCTACGCGATGCGGGGTTGCCGAACTGCTCGCGCAAGTACGGAATCATTTTGTCCACCACGCGCGGATCGACCGGGGTCGTGGCGCTGTAGTCCATGTAAATGGGCAGGTGGGGAATGTCGTTGTTCATCTATCGCTCCGGGGACGTCATGTGCTCTGGCTTCTGGGTTCCTGATCAGGCTGCGGCGAGGTCGCAAGTAGTCGACTCGCCGCGCCCTAGGAACTGGCCATGTTGAAAACGGAATTGGGCCCTTTCGGCACCACGCGCGCGGGTTCGACCGCCGGCGCCTCGTTGCGCCGGTCGCGCAACACCGCCGGGGAGCCTTCGCGCGAACGCTGCTGATCGACCAGATCCTTCAGGGAGACCGAATCCAGGTACTCGACCATTTTCTGGTTCAGCGTCGACCACAATTCGTGCGTCATGCAGTGGCCGTCATGCTGTTTGGTGCCCTCGCACGAGCCCTTGCCACCGCATTGGGTGGCATCGAGCGGCTCGTCGACAGCGATGATGATGTCGGCGACCGTCACGTCTTCAGCGCGGCGGGCCAGATTGTAGCCACCGCCCGGTCCGCGCACGGACTCGACGATTTCGTGACGACGCAGCTTGCCAAACAGCTGCTCAAGGTACGACAGGGAGATATGTTGGCGCTGGCTGATACCCGCAAGCGTCACCGGGCCCTGCTCCTGGCGCAGTGCCAGGTCAATCATCGCCGTGACGGCGAAACGGCCTTTCGTGGTGAGTCTCATATGGTGTGGGAACCGCTATTCTCGACAAGTTTGGTCAAGTATAAATACATGAGCGATTTAGTCAAGTATCCCTATCGCGATTTGGGTCATTTGCTTAATTACCAGATACGCCCAATGAAGCCTTGGTGCACTTTCAGGGCATCAATTGGGGACGGAGCGCTGCGATCAAACCACGGCAGGCTGCCTCGCATTGATCGAGCACCTGCTCGAAGCCTTCCGCGCCGCCGAAATACGGATCGACGACTTCGCGGGCACCACCCCAGCGGCTGTCCGTTTCCGGCACAAATTCCATCAGCAGACGGATTTTGTCCCGCTGCGCCGGCGGGCAGATCTGGCTTAGCGCGGCGACATTTTTGTCGTCCATCGCGATCAGCAGATCGAAGCGCTCGAAATCAGCCGCGGCGATCTGGCGCCCGCGTAAGGCGGCCAGTTCGTAGCCGCGCTGGCCGGCGGCATGCTGCGCGCGGTCGTCCGGTGGTTGCCCGATGTGCCAGTCGCCCGTACCGGCGGAATCGATCAAAATGCGCTCCGCGAGATTCGCCTCGGCCACCAGATGCCGCATCACGCCTTCCGCGGTCGGCGAACGGCAGATGTTCCCGAGGCAGACGAAGCAAATGGACACGGTTTTCATCAGGGGTTTTCTGGCGCGACGCTCGCGCGGAGCAACAGGTTAGGAAACGGTGCCGCGATTATACAAAGCTGGGCCGGATCGCGCCGGGCGCTGCGTAGCGCCTGACTCAGTCCGCTGCGATGCGTGCGCGGCACCCGATAATGCAACGCCTGCGCGCTTACGACGCTTGCGCGAGGGGGAGCGACGTGACTGCACGCACGGGCTTGGCCGGCAGCGTCGTGGCGTCGCCGACCATCCCATACGAGACGGCGCGTGCGAGTTCAGCGGTCAATTGATCCGCGGCGAGCGGCGCTTGCGGCGCGCGCGAAGTGGCGTGGCCGCAAATGTGCAGGTAGGCTGCCGCGGCAAGCGGCACAACAATGGCGAATGGCCAGTACACCGATATTGTCTTTTTCATGATGTCGTTTCTTCCGATTAGGGGCTCATGAGCTCGTGACTCACTATGCCCATTCGAAATTCTATAGAAAGAAACAATCGGGAAAAACCCACTGACGCGAGATACAGCGTTGCGCTGGAAGGAACAGTCCAATGACTGTTTCGCCGCACATCTCGTTGATATGCGTCGTGGCACAAAAAATAAATCCTTACAAACACATACAAAGCTGATGCGACGGTTGGCGATAATAACGGTCTTATAGTCACGCACTGTCGCAAGTGATCCACAAAATGAAACGCATTGCTTCCCTCGTCGGTCTCGCCGTCGCTGCCTTGCTGGGCGGCTGTGCCGTCTATCCGGACGGCACGCCGATGTATGGCAACGGCTATGGCGGCGGTTACAACGGCTATGACGGTTACGACGGCTATGCCAACGGGGTGCCCGTCGTGCCGCAAACCAATGTCTACATGGATTATGGCAACTACTGGGGTCCGGGCTACTATGACGGCCCGGGCCGCTACTATGGGCCGGGGCCGGGCTATCGAGGCTATCCGGGATATGGGGACCGGGATCGGCCGGATAACGGCAACCACGGGAATCATGGCGATAACGGCGGCTGGCATGGTCAGCCGAATGGCGGCGGCCAGCGCGGTGGTCCTCCGCCGCAAGGTGCTGCCGGCGGCCCCGGGGGACCTGGCGGGTCGAATGCGGGACGCCCGGGCTCGAGCGGCCCGCCGCCGCAACAAGCAGGTAACGGCGGTGGACGCGGTAACGGCGGCAGCACGGATGCAAGGAGAGGCATTCCCGGCCGTCAGTCAGGGGGGATGACGGACCATTGATCCGTCATGAAACCAATTACTACCGGCCTTAGCGCCCGTTTTTAATTTCTACCCACACCATTACCCACACTCAGGCGCCGGGCAGATCGGGTTCGCCGAACTCATTGAAGATGCGCCTACGTGCGGCCGCGCTACCCGCATCGAGGGCTTCCTGTTCCGTTTGGTATTCGGCGCCTTCGCCAGAGAAGATCTCGCCCCACGCTTCAGGACTCGCTGGGTCCGCGCCAGGCGGTAGGACCCTCACGTGGTAGCCGTACGCGTCGCTCACGGGAGCGCCGTTCCTGATGGCGGCGCGCGGCATGACGTGAATCTCGTATCCGCCTTCCATCTCCATGTACCATCCCCCACCGACGTCTTGCATAGCGGACTCCCTTTCATCGAGGGCGAGGGCACTGCCGCCCCGCCACGCGGTGCGCGTAAGCAGGGCCTCGCACACGGATCGTAGGACAGGTACGAAGAAAGGCCGCGATGGGTAAACCCGGAGGAGGCACGCGCGCCGGACCACCTACAATTGTCTGAGAAAATCCATTGACAGCGCGAGCGTCTATGGCGCGACTAACGAAAACGAAGATTGCGCAGGAATGGTCTGGGGACGGCTCGCGGGAAGGCGGACACCAACCAATCTATGCCGGGGCAGAGCCATGGGCGCCGTACAAAAGATCAAAAGTGTTGGCATGGGGTTCGGCGTGCTGCTCGTGCTCGCGGCAGGAATCGTGATCCCTGTCGTCCTGATTTTCGGAGTGACATGGGTCAGCGCCTATCTGTTGCCATGGTTAAAGCCAGCGTTCTCGTTGACACTGCTCGTCTGCATTTTCATTCTTGGACCGCTGGCGATATTCCGCAGAACGCGGGGCTTCTCCGCGGCTGGGCTACTGATGGCCTCTTTCGTCTTCGGCGCTATCCTTTGGATCGCATCCCTCATGGTAACGATGCAACTATGGGGAATGCTCGCCGTATTGATCGGCCTGTTCATGATGGGCGTCGGCATTGTCCCTGTGGCGATTGTGGCGGTTATCTTCCATGGTCAATGGTCAATTCTCGGCAGCATCGCGATCATGCTTGTTGCTACGTTCGGCGTGAGAGGCTTGGCGCTATGGGTCGGATCGCGAGCATGATCAAGCCGTCGCGCGCATCTTTTCTCGCCTGGCCGCCATCGTCCTGACGCGGCCCTCGCTGATCCGCAGAGCCCGATCCTTGATCTTCTGCTGCGCGGCATCGCGTACCGCCTGCTCACGCTTGCCGGCTTCGATCTGTAACGCCATCTGCGTAACGAACAACGCCCAGTCCACGGCGGCTCCTATGCTGGGGCGCCACTCGCGTTTGAAACGCGGGTGATTAAGTCGCACTTGAAGTGTGATTTTCCCGAATTTCCGTTACGTTACCCGGTAACGCTCAGTTGGAACTCCAGTTCGACCATTCGCCACGTCGGCGCAACTTCGCTTTCCAGTAGCGCGGCATCCCTCTGCCTGAGCCGGTGTGCGCGCTCCCGGTCTGCCGCCGGCAGTTCTTCGGCAATGCCAACGCGAGCCCGCCAGATCGTCTCCAGCAGGGTCCGCGTATCCGCCAGTTCAGCCAGTAGCAGCCGGCGCTTACCGTCTGTCATTTTGCCGACGGGTACAGCTTTTTCGCCGCGCGGCCCATCGGCGACTCTGTGCGGGTCGTGCCCCCTGCCGGTGTCGGCTTGGCCTTCAGCGATCCGTTCGCCTTGATGCCGGCATTCTGCTGCTTGCCTGCGTCGTTCGACTTGCTGTTCGCGTGCGGGCCCTGCTTGACCGCCGTGTTACCGACGATAGGCGCGGCCGGCTTCTTCGGCAGCAGCTTTTTGTACGTGCCCGAATCCTCGGCGCGCTCGCCCGATCCGTGACTGCCTGCCGTAGCGCCTGCTTTGCCGATGTTGCTCAAAGTGATGGTTGCCATGGTTCTATTCCTTGCGGTCCTGCTGTTGTGACGCGCGGAACCGCTCGTCAATCTTCACAAGCTCCTTGTGCACCCGCGAGCAGGCGGCCTGATCAAACAGGTGTTGTGCCTCGCCACCCAGCAACTTGCGTTGCCGACGGTGCAGATCCAACAGCCGCTTCTTCGCCTGCATCGCAGCGTCAAAATCGCGTATGCCGAGCCCGCGGAACTGCTTGGTCAATTCGTCCAACTCGGGCTCGAACGCACCAATAAATAGCTGCTCAGCCTGCTCAGCGGGCGAGAGCATTAGCCTCTCCCCTTCGCGCGGTTGACGAGCTGTTTAATGAATTCGGGGGAGTTGCCGAGCCCGGTCTTGTCGAGCATCTGGCGCACACCCGGCCACGTCTTCGCGATGGCGTCGATCTGCTGCTTGGCGATGGTCAGATTTGCGTCGGTCTTATCGCCCCATTGCGCCTGCAACGATGCACGGGCCGCATCTGGCGTCGTGGCAATCGGATTCCTGATTGCATCAACGGCCGTTTGAAACACGGCGCGCGCGGTCGTCTGACCCAATCCGGCCTGCTGCATCGCCTTGAGCGAAAGATCGAACTCGGCGCGGTCGTGAACCTCGATCCCGGTCGGCGGGCGGTCTGCGTTGGCAAACGTGGCGTAGTCGGTAATCGAGCTTGCAGCCGGTTCATTCTCGCGTGCGTCAGCAAACCAGCCATCGATTTTCGGGCGAGGGTCCAGTACGGGCTCGGCCACCTTTGCCGGCTGCGGCTCTGCATCCTCGTGCCCAGCATCCTGATCAGCAAAGGGCAAGTAGCGGCTCGGGTCGTCAGGGTCCGGCGTGTCGCTCAGTTCACGAAACCGGCGCTCCGGGGCTTGCGTGGCGGCCGCTGGTGCCGCTGCTGGTGTCTGCGCAACCGGCGCGACTGCCGGCGCTGCTACGGGAGCAGCAGGCGTCGCGAGCGGGCTGCTGGTGATGCCGGAACCCGTGCTCGATGACGGATAGAGTGCGTTGAGCGCGTCCATTACGCTTCCTCCTGCGCTAGAGCGCGGACGCTTTCGAGATCATGTTCGGCTGCAAGAAGCGCCGTCTGAATAGCAGAGCGACGCATCCGGGCGGCGAAGTCGCCCAGCACCGCCGGCACGCGCAGCGCGTCGGCCTCGACGTGCAATGCCCGAATCTTCGCGACGAGTTTGGCGCTGGCGATCATGCTTCGGCCTCCTGCTGCTGGCTGGCTTCGAGGTCAGCTAGCAGATCGACGTAGCGCGCATCAGCATTCTCGCGGATCGTCATCAGCAGGTCGTTCTGATTTTTGACTGTGTCCATCACGCACTCAGGCTTGTAGATGAGGCCAAAATTCAACGTCTCCAAGCTGCGCAAAGCATCAGCCGTATCCACCCCAGCAGTAGCGAGCAGCGTGGACAGCACGGCGCGAATGCAGCCGTGGTCGTCTGTGTCAAGCCCAATCGCGTGATCGACCGGCATCGAGCGGCGAACTTCAGACCCGGCAGTGTGATGCAGCACGGCCAGGTATTTGAGTTGTTCGCCGAGTTCGGTCGCCAAACGGTGCGCTTCACCAGCCAGCACGGACCGGCCAGCCAAAAAGGTCCGCACCTTGTCGGTCAAGGCCTGCGATGCCGCTGCGCCGTTCTTCACCTGGTCAACCTCATAGTCGGCCCGCGTTGCCTTCTCAGCGACTTCCAGATCAGCGATCTGCACTTGCGTGAACTGGATCGCGGTCATCAATTCGGAGCGGCGGGCAGCAGCCGACTTGTCGCCGGTTGCGGCACGCGAATGCGCGGCGATAGCCTCGTTCTGAAGGCGCTTCAATTCGGCGCGGAGTTCGTAAATGGTTTGGGTGGTCATGGTGTTTATTCCTGTTCGAGGTTCGTGACAGCATCGGTTGAGGTCCGTGACACCCAGACCCAGACACGCGCGCCATCAATGCGGCGCTGCGCTTTCTCGTAGCCTAGGCGGGCCATGGCCTCGGCCAGTTCCATTTCGTCACCGCGGCTGATGTGTTCCTCGACGTAATGCAGCGCGTCAGTGAGAAGCGTTGCGGTCGTCAGCACGGCGCCGGGATTCGATTCGATGTAAGCGCGAATGTCCGCATCGATTGCGGGCACGGCTTCGACTTCGACTTCGGGGAGTTCATCAGCGGTCACGTCGGCATAGTCCGATTCGAGGGGCATCAGACCGGCTGCACCGGGCCGAATACCCATCGATTCATCGATCTGCGCACCGAAGACAGAACGCGATGGCGCGAACCAGCCGCTGCTCGCTTCTTGCAATTGGTTTCTGCGCGCCGGATCGGCAGCGCTTCGTGTGGATTCCTCGCCGGGAGCAGTTGATTGGTCGGCGCGGCCGTAATTCGGCCCGTACAGTGACTTCATGAAAAGGTCATCGGCGTTCATCAGTAACCTCGTTTGGTGTTTGTTGCGATATCGGCGGCGTCCCAGACAGCGCCATCCGCGGCCCACTCACGTGAGCGTCGTTCCTCGGCTTGGCGCATCGTCAGTTGATCGAGCATCTTCTGACGCGCCAGATCGCGGTGCAGCTTGGCGCACAGGTTGCGCTCGGCCTGCTCTGCGCGTTTCTGCTCGGCGCGAGCTAAGTCGGATTTCAAATCTGATTTAGCCGGCGTTGTCCGCGCGGCAAGTTCGGCTTCGAGTCGTTCGATCTCGGTCATTGCTGGCCCCTTCGAAGAGCCGCTATACGGGCTTTCAATTCATCGTCCGTCATTGCATCAAGCGATGGCTCGGGACGCGTGGCGGGCGTCTGCGGCTGTGCGTCGTAGGCAATGATTCGGCACTTGGCCGATTGCAGGCGGTCCCACAAGCCGCGCTCTTTCGGATCGCGCGGCCGCGTCGCTTCGTCCATCAATGTTGAGTGGTGAAACTCGCCGTTCGTGCAGCGTTCGCGTGCTGCTCGAAGTGCGGCACCAAGGCTGAATACCGGCGCGTTGGCGGTCTCAAGCGCGCGGCGGGCCTTCGCCAGATCAAGGGGCGTCAGAAAATCGCTCATGCCGCGTCCCGCATCGCGTCCACGCGCTCAGGGATAGCCTGCCCGCTGGTTTCATAGGCGTGAATCAGTGCGTCGATGGTCTTCGATCGCTTCACGAAGGCTTGCGTCTCGCGCAGCAGCGCGATCATCTTGCGGGCGGTCTCGACCGAAACACCGCCGACCGCGGCCCACTTGGCAATGTCTGTCGCGATATTCGCAGGATCGCCGTCAGCGCTGATCGTGGGCAATCGAGTGGGCTGATCTTCGAGATGGTTCAGAAGGCGCACCAGGAACGCGCTATCCCCCGCCTTAGCCTGCTTTAGCGCGACATCAATCAGATCGGGAAAGCTGTCTCGGACGGTCTGCCGCGCCATAAGGTAAGGGTCCTCGGTGTCGCGGATCTTGTTGCCGGCTGGGTCACGCGGCAGTCTTGGGCGAGCCATGCTGACTCCATTTATCCTAGTATCGATAACGTATTATCCTGGTATTAAAGGCAGTTTACAAGGATTGGTGCGAGATAAATGGCGGATTGTTTTGGGTTATTTCGAGCCCGTGCGAGCGCGCGGACGGTGGGTAGGATAGTGGGTAGGAACTGGCGACCAGCCGGAAACCCGCTCCAGATAAAGCTGTGCGGCGGAAATAGCCTCCGCCACAGTGGATTACTCGCCCATGAGTTTCCGAGTCGCCGCCTCAAATTCGGCCTGCAATTCGTGCACTTCCTGTTCGAGCCTGGCGACCTCTGCCCGGATTTCCTCCCTGATTTGAAGGTTTAATGCCCCGCGTCTCGTCGTTGTCCCTCAAGGCTCCGAGCATCTAATCCCGCGAACAGGTCGCAACCGACATCGGCCGGATCAGCGTCGGCACGCTCAAGAACGTCACGCGCGCAACTCAGCCGGCGTTCGGCATTGGTGAGACGGGTGCGCAGCATCTGGACTTTGGTGATAGTCATGTCAACCCCCCCAGGTGCCATTTTGCAATTGCCCGATTACGAGTTGGAGCGCCTTCGCGCGGGTTATCGCATAGCGCGCGGCTTCAAGCTCCTGCCACGTTATGTCCCAACGTAAAAGCATCGTCTGATAATTGGCTGCGAGCGGCAGCGCTTCCGTGAGTTCGGCTTGAAGTTCAGCCAGTGTCGCCGCGAGTTGCTGCTGTTGTGCTTGTTGCTGGGGTGTTGTCATTTCAATCTCCCTGGGTTAAAGCGCGGGCTAGCCCGCCGGATCGTGTTCCAAAGCTCTCGCCGCTGCATCTGCGCTGCCTGCTCGCCAAACCTGTCACGAACCCTCTGCACAAGCGCATCACACAGGGTGAAGTCACCGCGGGCGCCGGCGTGAACCGCTTCAAAGAAACGTTTCGACGCAGCGGCTCTTTCTTCTGCTGTTGCCATTTCGTACTCCTTACACTTATCTTTCGAGTGATCTATTTGCTGTCCTTGTGTCACCCTCGGCTGATTTAGGGTGACACGGCTGCATCCCAATACAGGCAAGGGTTTCAGGCTGCTTGTGTCACCCGTGTCACCCTATTTCCCATTAGTTGCCCAAACGCTCAAACGCACAGCCTGTATATTCCGTTGCGTTTTATAAGGAAAAGGTTGGTTAGGGTGACACAGAATCCAGCTTAGCCTTATGCGACAAGGGTTTCGGCTGTGTCACCCTCTGTGTCACCCTCCACTTTTTGGGTGACACGGGTGACACGCTTATGCCAGCGCCACACAGCATTACTGCCTGCCTCCACGCGCACCCTGCCTGACTCGTACCCCATCGATTCAAGAAGGCTCGAAAGTGTCTTGTCATCGTATTTCCGATGGCCGGCCGCCTTGAGCGCCCCCTGAACGTCCGCCGTCGCGAAAGGTCGATCGCCATTACTGAACTTGTGGCTGATGGAAGTCTGCTCGAGCCAGCGCTGCACCGTAACAAGACGCGCGTCTTCCTCCCGGAACTGTTCGCGCACAGATTTTGCGAGTTCATTCGCGTCCTGCCAGAGAACCCCGAAGTGCCGGAACGTATGTATCGCCTCGGCCCATAACTGGTCGCGATCACGCACGACAGCATCGGCGTCGATCTGCTGGCTCAGCGCGAGGGGAAACCATCGTCGGCCATCCCCGTAACTCGGCAGAAGGCGCATGTCATTGGACGTGCCAATGAGCATATTTCGGCGCGGGTAACGGGTTGTGTGCGTCTCATATTTCTCCACCCATTCCTCGACACGCTGGGTAACGAAATCTTTGATCGCCTCTTCGTCGCGAGTTTTAAGCCCCTGCATTTCGGCCCACTCAAGCACCAGCTTGCCGCGCATCTTCCGGGACAGATCGTCTGGCGCCATGTCCATGCGAATAGAGCCGGCGAACTCAGGAGATGGGGCCAGCAAACTGACCATCGTTGTCTTCTTGAGCCCTTCTGCCTTACTGACGAACACCGGGACGTAATCGCATTGGCATCCAGGCACCAGCAAACGTCCCGCCAGACCCGTCCACAAATAATGGGAGACGGCTTGCGTGTATGCATTGAGCGGCGCTTTCAGGTAGACGTGTGCGAACGTAGCAATCCGACCAACACCATCCCATTTGAGTGAGTTTGCCCACTCAATGGCAGAGTCGAAGCTATTGCCGTGAGCCACCAGCCGCACCACGTCGCGCATCAAATCTTTCGGCGGCGTAGCAAACCCGCGTCGGTCAAACTCGACCCTCATCGCCGTGAGATGGTTGTCCGTCCAACGCTCCCATTCCAGCTCGGCACCGCGGCGGCGGCGCATCAGCTGGCCGGCGAATTCATCGTACGCAACCTCATACTCCATGAAGTTCGCGACCGACTCGAACAGCTTTTCGGCGGTAGGCTTGGTCAGCTTCGTCTCGTCGGCTCGTGCCTTTTCCGGCTTGGACACAAAGCCATCGCCTTCCTTGAGCGCCATCGCGACCAATGCTGGGTTGTTCTTGATCGGCGTCACGGTGGCCGGCGTCATGTTGGTCTCTTCCGGCCATACATCGCCATAGTCAGACGGGAACACGGGTACGCCCTCCGAAGCCTCTGCGGCCAGCCGGTTGATCTCATCGTTTTGGTCGAAGTCGGCTGGCAAGTTCATGCTGCCTCCTGGAAGAAGGCAGTCAGGAACAGGCTACGAAAGGCCCGCGCAGACACGCACGAATACAAAAACCACGTGCGGGATAACGCCTCCTTGTCAACCTTATGGCCGTGAGAATCCAGCCACTGAAACCAGTCGAGACTGTCGAGCCCAGCCTTCTGTGCCGCCAGCCCTGCGCGCATACGAGATTCATAATCGGCGGCTGGAGTATTGCGCAGTGCCTTGAGCGCTTGATCGCGGGTCGTGGTCATGCTGCACACCGCGATTCAATAGCCTTCTGCACGCGGCGCCAGAATCCGCCCTGCGCCGCAGCGCTATCAAGCAGATTGAACGCCGCGCCCAGGTCGAACGGCAACGCTGAGCCGTCGAGGATGCGGCCGATCACTTCATCGGCAGCGCGCTCACCAGTAATCCATTGAAAATGGGAAAGGTCGCTCACGACGCACCTCCCGCGATCACGGCGGCCAACACCTTGACTAAGGTGTGAGACGCTATCCCGGCCCAGCCGCCAAGCAAAGTGCAAGATAATGCGCGGCTAAATTTCGTTGTGCTAATCTCAACGTAACTGCTAAAATTTGCAGGTCGGTTGATGTTCCGGGTGGTGTAGGAAAGGCGCTTGTCAGGGGCGCCTTTTTTATTGGTCGGAGCCGATTCCGACAAGTCCACAGGCAGGCGTGCGCTCATTGTGCGGCCCTCGCTTTCGCAGCAAGCCACGCGTCAATCTCGGCTTTCCTGAAAATGGTTGTTTTCGGGCCGATCTTGATTTTCTTCGGGAACGTCGGATCGTTGACCGTTAGCCACCAGACGGTGGAGACGCCAATCGAGCAGTATGCTGCGACTTCTCTAGGACGGAGAGTCGGCTTTACGTCGTGTACAAGAGTGGTGTTAGTCATTTTGCAGCCCCAAGCAGTTTTAATACATCCGCCACCTCTTTTGTGTTCAGTTTCGGGGGCCGCTTAGTGGCGGCATGAAGCCGTTGCGCTTTTCTCAACGCATGGACAGCAGTATCGATTTTCATTGAAGCAATTTCCTCATTAATTCAGGTTATTGCTTCAGGGAGGGCGGTATTCAGTTGTTTTGTCGTGCTTTGGATGCAAGTATGCAGCAAATCTCGCTCGGTACAAACTGCTGAAAGTAGACGCTGGAAAAATCCGTGCCAAGTGTTGTGCTTACCTCAACGCTCAGGTTCCACCAAGGCTTCACCAAAGCCCCGACCAGCGCCTCTGTCGGCGGGGCCGCTGCGGATGGTGTTGTTGAGGCGTCAACAATGTGACATAAAAGTAATAGATTTTTATAAATTCATTCCATACGGTTATTAGGCAGCCCGGATCGGCGTGACGCCTGCCGCTTTCGCCGGGTTCGCGCAGTATTGCGCCCACGCGTCCATCAGGCGGCGCCGCTTCTCGAACAGATCGCCGCGTCGATAGGCGGCCTCGACCTTGTCGCCCACCGCGTGCGCGAGGGCCATTTCGGCTACCTCATTGGGGAAGGACGTGCATTCAGCCGCCCAATCACGGAACGTCGAGCGGAACCCATGCGGCACGATCGCCGCGTCCTGCTTCGGGTCGCGCCAGATCGGCGGCGCGCTGTCGCCGTTCAGTCTCTTGACGACGCCACCTAGCGCATTGATCGACAGGAGCATGTCGCCGCTGCCAGGGAACACAAGCGGGCCGCTCGCCGTCATGCGCAGCCGCTCGATGATCTCGACCGCGCGCGGCGACAGCGGCACGGCGTGCTCAATCTTCATTTTCATGCGCGCGGCGGGTACTGTCCAAACCTTTGCCGGCAGGTCGAACTCAGTCCAGCGCGCACCGCGCACTTCAACCGAGCGCACGGCGGTCAGGATGGCAAGCTCGAGCGCGAGCGCGGCGACGCCTTCGCGCTGGCGTAGTGCAGCGACGAACGCTCCGATCTGGTCATACGGCAGGGCCGGGTGATGCTTGACGGTCTTCACGCGCGAACGCTTCGGCAACAGCTTGTCAAGATGCCCCTTCCAGCGCGCCGGGTTCTCACCGCGCCGCAATCCGCGCACGGTCGCCCAGTCGAGAATCGCTTCGATGCGCCCGCGCAGACGGCTGGCCGTTTCCGGCTTCTCGTTCCACATCGGTTCGAGCACACGCATCACCAGTCCGGTATCGACGCTCTGGACAGGCAGCGCGCCAAACGCAGGCATGGTGTACGTGGCAATCGTGTTTTCCCACTGGCTGACGTGCTTGGCGTTCTTCCAGCTCGCGCGGTGCGCGTTGATGTAGGCAGTCGCACACGCCGCAAACGTCATGGATTTCGCTGCATCCAGCCGGCTTTGCGCCTTGGCGACTTCGCGGGCCTCGATTGGGTCGATGCCGTCGAGCACTTGGCGCCGGCATTCCCCGGCCTTTTCACGTGCGTCCGATAGGCCCAGCGCGGTGAGCGCACCCAAGCCCATCTCGCGCGATCGCCCATGCATCTTGAACCTGAAAATCCACGACTTCGAAAGGCTCGGCGAGACTTGCAGATACAAGCCCCCGCCGTCTCCGTAGTAGCCCGGCGCCTTGATCTTCGTGATGCCGACTGCCGACAGCTTGTGAATGCTCTTTCCAGCCCTGGATGCCATGATCTACCCTCACCTTTACCCACACTTTATCGTTGGATTCTATTAGGCGAACGTGGGTAAATCAAGACATAGACTTGGCTGTTATCCCCTTCTGGCAAAGGGTCTCAAAGATGAGGTTAGATTAACTGGGGTTAAATAATGACGGACCATTGATCCGTCACATTGCATGGCGCCGTGGCGCGCAAGCCCGCGGCGCAATTGCTGAACGGGCGTTGCGATAGAAGCATCACCAATACAGCGCAATGCTTCGCACTGCAGTGACGCAGCGCGCCACTCGCCTCGCACACCGCAGCGAAGTCGCTGACTCAGCCGATATGGCTGCGCTGCGCCGCGTAAAGCTCACGGAACGTGCGCCCTACCGGTGCAGGCATATCGCGCGTATTGGTCCAGCCCGCGCCACCCAGCGGCAACTTCGAAATCGAACGATTGCGCCCGCCCATCTGCTCCAGGACGCGCACGGCGAGCTTTGTGAAGAGCGCATACGCATCCGGATGCAACGCGAGGAAGCCCCAGACAGCCAACCCCACCCGCTCTCGCCAAGGCCGCAGCCGCCGCGCCACCTGCTTCTCGCGCAACTTACGCAACAGATCGGATAACGGAATCCCCACCGGGCAGACGCTATTGCATTCGCCGCACAAGGTCGCGGCCTGCGGCAGATCCAGCGCCTTGTCGAGTCCGACATAACTCGGCGTCAACACCGATCCCATTGGCCCCGGATAGACCCAGCCGTACGTGTGGCCGCCCACCTTCTGATACACCGGACAGTGGTTCATACACGCACCGCAACGGATACAGCGGAGCATCTCCTGGAAGTCACCGCCGATCAGCCCAGTACGCCCTCCGTCGACCAGCACCACGTACATGTGCTCGGGGCCGTCCTGATCGACCGGACCACGCGGCCCGGTCAGCACGGAAAAGTAATTCGACGTCGCCTGACCGGTTGCCGAGCGCGGCAACAGACGCATTGCGGTGGCCAGATCCTCCAGCGTGGGCAGCACTTTCTCAATACCGGTGACCGCGACATGCACGCGCGGCATTACCGTACACATGCCCTCGTTACCCTCGTTTGTGACCAGCACCACTGAGCCGGTTTCAGCCACAATGAAGTTGCCGCCCGTCACACCCATGTCCGCGTTCATGAAGTGCGGACGCAGCATCTCGCGCGCTTCGCGAGTCAAGTCGGTGATCTCGGTCAGACGCGGCCGATCGTGCGTCTTCGCGAACAGGTCGGCGATCTCGTCCTTATCTTTATGGACGACCGGCGCGATGATGTGGCTCGGCGGCTCGTTACCGTTGATCTGCAGAATGTATTCGCCCAGGTCGGTTTCGATCGACTGCACGCCCATCTGCCCGAGCACTTCGTTCAGGCGCATTTCCTCGGTGACCATCGACTTGGTCTTGATCACCTTCTTTACATCGTGCCGGCGCGCAATGTCGCCGACCAGACGCGCCGCTTCCTGGCTCGTTTCGGCAAACAGCACTGTGACGCCACGCCGGGCAGCTTCGCGTTCGAAGGTTTCGAGCCAAACATCGAGATTGTCCAGCGCGCGATCGCGGCGCTCCTTCAAAGCCGCGCGGGTGGCGGGAAAATCGATCGCGGTAATGGCCGCGGCGCGGGCCGATACGAATTTGGTCGACAGCTTGGTGAGGTTCTGCTGCAAACGCTGGTCAGCGAGTTTCTGACCCGCGCGGGCCTTGAATTGCATCGATTGGACTTGCATGGCGGCCTTGTGCGTATTCGGGAAGTACACGAAAAGGAAGTGCGCGAAACGGAATGCGGCGAGCGCCTTCAGGCATCGCCGGCCAGCACCTGGGCGATGTGCAGCACGCGCGTAGCGGTGTCGCCGGTGCGCCGCAAGCGGCCTTCGATGTTGAGCATGCAGCCGAGGTCGCCGAGCACGACCGTGCCGGCGCCGCTCGCACTGATATTCGCGCATTTTTCGTCGACGATCGCCGTCGAGATGTCGCCGTACTTGACCGCGAACGTGCCGCCAAAGCCGCAGCAGTGCTCGCAATCCTTCATTTCAGTCACCGCCACGCCAACCTGCGCAAGCAGCGCGCGCGGTTGGGTTTTGACGCCGAGTTCGCGCAGCCCCGAGCAGGAATCGTGGTACGTCACCTGCCCCGCGAACTCTCCCGGCTGCAATTGCACCTTGGCGACATTGACGAGGAAGTCGGTCAACTCGAACACCTTGGGCCGCAGCCGGCCGAAGCGGCTCATCAACTCCGGATCGTCGGCGAACAGGTCGCCGTAGTGCGCGCGAATCATGCCGCCGCACGAGCCGGACGGCACGACCACATAGTCGAACTGTTCGAATTCGCGCAGGGTCTTTTCGGCCAGATCGCGCGCGATGCGCCGTTCGCCCGAGTTGTACGCGGGCTGTCCGCAACAGGTTTGCGCGGGCGGCACCACCACCTCGAATCCGGCGCCCTCGATCAACTTGATGACCGAAAAACCGATCTCCGGACGCATCAGGTCGATCAGGCAGGTGACGAACAATCCGACTCGCATGAGCCCTCCTTCGGGAAAACGTCCCTGATTATCCGCTGTTTGCCGCACAATACCAACGGCCGGGGGGCATAAGACGACCGCCACGTTAAATTGGAATGGGTCTTCCAACGGCGTTCGCTTTTTTCACGATACGAGATACAATCAATTTCCGCTGTTTGACGCGTCAACCGATTCCTCCCATGAGCGATACGAACCCGGATCCCAAAACTTCGATCCAGGTGATCGAACGCATGATGCGCTTGCTCGACGCACTCGCTGCGCATAGCGACCCGGTCAGCCTGAAAGAACTCGCCATCCGCACGGAGCTGCATCCGTCCACCGCGCACCGCATCCTGAACGACATGGTGATGTGCCGGCTGGTCGACCGGTCGGACCCCGGCACTTACCGCCTCGGCATGCGCCTGCTCGAACTGGGCAACCTGGTGAAGGCGCGGCTTTCTGTGCGCGACGCGGCGCTCACGCCGATGCGCGAACTGCATCGTCAAACTGGCCAGACGGTCAATCTGTCGGTGCGCCAGGGCGACGAGATCGTCTATATAGAACGCGCTTATTCCGAACGCTCCGGCATGCAGGTGGTGCGGGCTATCGGTGGCCGGGCGCCGCTGCATCTGACCTCGGTGGGCAAGCTGTTTCTCGCCGCCGACGAGTCGACCCGCGTGCGGGCCTACGCCACCCGCACCGGGCTGTCGGGTCACACGCAAAACAGCATCACCGATCTGACCAAGCTGGAGCGCGAACTGTCGCATGTGCGCCAGCAAGCCTGCGCGCGCGATAACGAAGAACTGGAACTCGGCGTGCGCTGCATCGCGGCCGGCATTTATGACGACACCGGCAAGCTGGTTGCGGGTCTGTCGCTATCCGCCCCGGCAGATCGTTTGCAGGATTCGTGGCTCGGGCAGCTCAGCCAGACGGCGCTGATGATTTCCGAGTCGCTTGGTTATCGGCCGCAAGCACCGCAAGAGCAGCCGCACTCGCAGCACGCGTAAGCCAGCCGTTCTGATCAATAAAAAAGCCTCGCAGATGCGAGGCTTTTTTATTTTCCTGATTGTGGTGCCGAGCGCCGGTCCGAAAACCGGCTGCCGAGGTGCTTCAGGTGCCCGCGCCGCCGGCATCCGCGCTGGTAATGCGCGGCTGGTCGCCGCCGTTATCGAGCCACGTCCGCAGACGCGTGGCGTCCGCAAAGCGCGAGTACTTACCGAACGAGTCGAGCAGAACAATGATCATCGGACGGCCATGAATAGTCGTCTGCATGACGAGGCACTCGCCCGCTTCGTTGATGAAACCGGTCTTTTGCAGGCCGATGTCCCACGTCGGATTACGCACCAGTGCATTGGTGCTGTTATACGCCAGCGAACGCTTGCCGGTGTACACCTCGTAGCTATGGTCGGTCGAGAACTTGCGGATCATCGGATACTGATACGCCGCGTTGACCATCTTCACGAGGTCGCGAGCGCTCGACACGTTCTGACTCGTCAGGCCCGTCGGGTTTTCGAAGTGCGTGTCGGTCATGCCAAGTTGTTTGGCCTTGGCGTTCATCGCCGCGAGGAACGCCGGGCGGCCGCCCGGGAAATAACGCGACAAAGACGCCGCCGCGCGGTTTTCCGACGCCATCAGCGCGATGTGGAGCATGTCTTCGCGCGAGAGCACCGAGCCCACCGACAGACGCGAGCCGGTGTTCTTCTCATAGTCGCGGTCTTCGTCCGTGACTTCGATCTGGTCGGTCATCGGCTCTTTCGAGTCGAGCACCACCATCGCCGTCATCAGCTTGGTGATCGACGCGATCGGCACCACGGCGCGCGAGTTCTTGTCGAAGAGCGACTCGCCGGTGTTCTGATCGATCACGTAAGCCACGCTCGAGCGCAACATCAGCGCGTCGGGCGTGTCGTGCAGACCGAAAGCCTGGCCGACGGTCGGTTGACGCGGTTCGTACGCGACGCGGCGCATCACCGAGTGATGGCGTCCGTTCGACGAGTAAGTCACGCGTTTGCGCTTGACGCTTGCGCGCGGCGCGTCGTCATCAGCGGTGACCTTCGACACCTTGGCGGTGGCCGCTGCCGGCTTCTTGGCCGCTTTTGCGTGTTTAGGAGATTTTGCAGTTGCGGCGGGCGTTGCGGCAAAAGCGGTGACAGGCGTGGCGAACGCCGCTGCGATGACCATGGAGGTGGCCACCGACAGAGCGGTGCTGCGGGCCGCGCCGTGGATCACTTTAAGCGACGAAAACATGTCGGTTTTCATTGGTGTTCGTTAGGGAGCGGCGAGAGGTTTCCGCAAGTGTAGTAAAACAACGAAAAATTAGCAATATTAAGCACTTATACGCGCTCCTTAAACCGGCTTGTAAGCTCCGATCGCAAAAACACGAATAAGTGCCGCGCATCGATCGAAAAAAACGATCGCCGCGCATCTGGTCTCGCCGCTGCCGCCATACGCCGGAATCGACATGATCCTTTCAGCATAACGGCAATTTCGAGACAATCTTGATCAGGGGAAATACGGTTGGCGCGCTGGCATGCAAAGCGTTGCCGGCGCAATGCGCCGACGCAACGCGCCGACGCCGGGGACTCGCCGCAGGCTGTTAAATACCTGCTGGGGACCAACCGACGACGCGCATTCGACCGGCATAGAGCATTAACGTTCCGTGACACTTTCCGGTTTACATCGAATGTGCACAGCGTGAATTTTTGTCAGCCTAACAAGGCGCTGCGCCCAGCTCTCCTTCCCATGAGCACCGACCAGAATCTGCCCCTTATTCGGAAAAAAATGCAGTTTCCTTGCGCACCAGTGCGGTGCGGCAGTTAAATTGACTTGCGTCATACAGATGTCATCCATGTCGCATAACACTCTGTTTTATAAGCAATTTTTTAATATTGTGCAACGCACAAAAAGCGCTTGACATTCCCCGCCAGCATCCTAAAATGGGAACCATTGTTGCGATGCACAAACATCGCGGCCCGGAGGAGACGATCTGAAGCGTCTCGCCATCAACCCAATGCGGTCCGCACAGACAGACCGCGTAATCCAGGAGCGTAAACCATGACTCTGCTGACCCCTGAGCAATTCGCTGCAGCCCAGAAAGCCAACTTTGAAACGTTGTTCGGCCTGACAACCAAAGCATTTGAAGGCGTCGAAAAGCTGGTTGAGCTGAACCTGCAAGTCGTGAAGTCAACGCTCGCGGAAAGCCAGGAAAATGCACAACGTGCACTGTCGGTGAAGGACGCGCAGGAACTGCTGGCGCTGCAAGCCAGCCTCGCACAGCCGGTGGCTGAAAAGGCGCTGTCGTACGGCCGTCACGTGTATGAGATCGTTTCGGCTACGCAAGGTGAATTCACCCGCGTCGCCGAAGCGCAATTCGAAGAGCAGAACCGCAAGATTCAATCGCTCGTCGAAAACGTTGCGAAGAATGCACCGGCCGGCTCGGAAACCGCTGTCGCCGTGATGAAGTCGGCTATCACCGCCGCCAACACCACGTACGAAACGGTTCACAAGGCGACCAAGCAAGCTGTCGAAATCGCTGAAAGCAACTTCAATGCAGCTGCTACGGCCGCATCGAAGGCAGCTTCGCAAGCCGCTGCGCAAGCATCGCGCTCGGCCAAGAAGACGGCTTAAGTTTCGACAACGAGCCGGCCTGGCGCGAGCGAGACCGGCTGTATCGTAAGCAGCAGCGTCGTGCGGTGCCGCGTGGCCTTACGCGGCACCGCACGGCCGAACGCTCCGATACGTTGAACAGCGTATCGTTTGCCCGGCGCAAGGCCGGGATTTTTTTTCCCGCAGCTTGTTGATTGATGTGTGTTTTACGTCCTGGCCGGCAAACACGCTGCTCTGCTGCAATAGAAAAACGGCGCATCCCTTTACAGGATGCGCCGTTTTTTATTGCGTTCGCTTCAGCGTTGCCCGTCCAGATTCGAACGAGTTCTTTCTTTAGCGTTACTTCTTTTTCTGCGGCGGCAAGTCGGTGCAGACGCCTTCGTACAACTCGGCGGCCATACCGATCGATTCGCCGAGCGTCGGATGCGGGTGAATTGTCTTACCGATATCCGTTGCGTCCGCACCCATTTCGATCGCGAGACAGATTTCGCTGATCAGGTCGCCCGCATTCAGACCGACGATCCCGCCGCCGATCACGCGATGCGTTTCTTCGTCGAAGATCAGTTTGGTGAAGCCTTCGTCGCGGCCGTTGGCGATCGCGCGGCCTGACGCGGCCCACGGGAACACGGCCTTGCCGTACTTGATGCCTTCCGCCTTCAACTGGTCTTCCGTCTTGCCGGCCCACGCCACTTCCGGATCGGTGTAGGCGACCGACGGAATCTGCAGCGCGTCGAAGTACGCCTTCTCGCCGTGTGCGACTTCAGCGGCGACGTGAGCTTCATGCACGGCTTTGTGCGCGAGCATCGGCTGACCGACGATATCGCCGATTGCGAAGATGTGCGGCACGTTGGTGCGCATCTGCTTGTCGACGTCGATGAAGCCGCGATCCGTTACCGCGACGCCGGCCTTGTCCGCGCCGATCCTCTTGCCGTTCGGCGTACGGCCGACGGAGACCAGCACGAGATCATAGCGTTGCGCTTCGGGCGGGGCCTTTTCGCCTTCGAACGACACGTAGATGCCGTCGTCTTTCGCTTGCGCTGCGGTGGTCCGGGTCTTCAGCATGACGTTGGCAAAACGCTTGCTGTTGTACTTCTCCCAGACCTTGACCAGATCGCGATCCGCACCGTTCATCAGGCCGTCGAGCATTTCGACCACGTCGATCTGCGCGCCGAGCGTCGCATACACCGTCGCCATTTCGAGACCGATGATGCCGCCGCCGATCACCAGCATGCGTTGCGGGATCTGACGCAATTCGAGCGCGCCGGTCGAGTCGACCACACGCGGATCTTCCGGAATGAACGGCAGCTTCACCGATTCCGAGCCCGCGGCGATGATCGCCTGCTTGAACTTGACAACTTTCTTGCCGCCGTCGGTCTGAACTTCCATGTGATGCGGATCGACGAACGTGCCGGTGCCCGTCACGACGTCGACCTTGCGCATCTTCGCCATGCCGGCGAGACCGCCGGTGAGCTTCTTGACGACGCTCGACTTGAAGTCGCGCAGCTTGTCGAGATCGATTTGCGGCTTGGCGAACGTGATGCCGTGCGCGCCGAGCGCTTCGGCTTCGTCGATGACCAGAGCAGTGTGCAGCAGCGCCTTCGACGGGATACAACCGACGTTCAGACAGACGCCGCCGAGCGTTGCATAACGTTCGACGAGCACCGTCTTCATGCCGAGGTCGGCCGAGCGGAACGCGGCCGAGTAACCGCCGGGGCCTGAACCGAGCACGAGCATGTCGCACTCGATGTCCGCGCTGCCGGAGAAACTACCGGCTTGCGGAGCGGGAGCTGCCGCCTTGGGTGCAGGTGCGGCCTGCGGTTTTGCTTCCGCTTGAGCAGGCGCTTTCTCAGGCTCTTTAGCCGGAGCTGCGCTCGCTGACGTTTCGACCAGCGCGATGACCGTGCCTTGCGAGACTTTGTCGCCGGCTTTGACGCGGACTTCCTTGACGGTGCCGGCGGTATCGCTCGGCACTTCGATGGAAGCCTTATCGGACTCGAGCGTCATCAGCGCCTGTTCGTTCTCGATGACGTCGCCCGCTTTGATATTGACTTCGATGACATCGACGTCTTTGAAGTCACCGATATCCGGCACTTTTACTTCGACGAGACTCATAGTGTCCCCTTCTCTTATTGATCGTTGATGAAGCGAAGAACCGGAAAAAATACAGCCTAAAAGCTGGCAGCGCCCTAGACAGAATCAGCCTTTGCTGTCCGCCCAAGGACGCGCCTTTCTTTTGCCTACTTTTCTTTGGCAAGGCAAAGAAAAGTAGATGCCGCCCCGCACAGGGGCAACACTAATAGACCGATAAGAAAGCAGGTTCAACAGAGAGACGCGGATAACCAACTAACAAAGAAAGAAAGCAACCCGCGCCGCAGGCAATCATCAAAAGATCAAAGAATCACACGCCGAAAATCGGCAAGAATCGAACTCAGATAAGCATTGAACCGCGCGGCCGCAGCGCCATCGATCACCCGATGGTCATACGACAACGACAGCGGCAGGATCAGACGCGGAACAAACTGCTTGCCATCCCAAACCGGCTTCATCGCGCCACGCGACAACCCGAGAATGGCGACTTCAGGCGCATTGATGATCGGCGTAAAGTTCGTGCCGCCAATCCCACCCAATGACGAAATCGAGAAGCACCCACCTTGCATCTGATCCGGCTTCAGCTTGCCATCCCGCGCAGCCTTGGAAAGCTCGGTCATTTCCTTCGCGATATCGATCAATCCCTTCTTGTCCGCATCGCGAATCACCGGAACGACCAGACCATTCGGCGTATCGGCGGCAAACCCAATGTGGAAGTACTGCTTGAACACGAGGTTATCGCCGTCGAGGCTGGCATTGAACGTCGGGAACTGTTTCAAGGCGGATACGACAGCCTTGATCACGAACGCCAGCATCGTGATCTTCACGCCGGCCTTTTCGTGTTCCTTGTTCAACTGCACGCGCAGCGCTTCGAGTTCGGTGATGTCCGCTTCGTCGTTGTTCGTGACGTGCGGAATCATGACCCAGTTGCGATGCAGGTTCGCGCCCGAAATCTTCTTGATGCGCGACAACGGCTTCGGATCGACCGGACCGAACTTGGTGAAATCGACCTTCGGCCACGGCAGCAGGTTCAACTCGCCGCCACCAGCCGCAGCCGGCGCAGCGCCCGCGGGTGCCGCGCGTTGGCCCGTCATCACACCCTTGATGAAGGCCGTCACGTCTTCTTGCGTAATACGGCCCTTCGGACCCGTGCCCTGCACTTGCGTCACATCGACGCCGAGTTCGCGCGCAAACTTGCGCACGGACGGCGACGCATGGCTTGCATGCCGTGTCCCCCCCTCGCCGGCCGGAATCAGCGGCGCTTGCGCGAGCGCTGACGGCGACGCTGGAGCGGGCGACGGTGCAGCCGGCGCATCCGACGGCTTCTCAAGCGCTTCCTGCTTCGGCGCGGCGGCCGGAGCCGGTGCAGCAGCACCACCCTCAGCTTCCACCATGACGATCACCGAGCCTTCCGATACGGTATCGCCCACCTTGACCTTCAGTTCCTTGACGACGCCGGCGGCCGAGCTCGGCACGTCCATGGTCGCCTTGTCGGATTCGAGCGTCACCAGCGACTGCTCTTTCTCGACGCGATCGCCGACCTTCACCGAGACTTCGATCACGGGAATGTCTTTGTAATCGCCGATATCCGGCACTTTGACTTCTTGCAGACCGCCACCGCTTGCAGCCGGTGCAGGCGCTGCAGCCGGGGCCGGTGCGGGAGCTGGTGCGGCGGCAGGCGCCGGCGCGGGCGAAGCAGCGGCACCGCCTGCTGCCCCATCCAGCACGACGATCAACGAGCCTTCCGACACGTTGTCGCCAACCTTTACCTTCACTTCCTTGACGACGCCGGCCGCCGAACTCGGTACATCCATGGTCGCCTTGTCGGACTCCAGCGTAACGAGCGACTGCTCTTTCTCGACGGTATCACCCGCCTTCACCAGCACCTCGATCACAGGGATGTCCTTGTAATCGCCGATGTCCGGCACCTTGACTTCGATCGCTTGACTCATTGTTAGTGTCTCCTGGGCCGCGCACGCAACCTGCCCCTGTCAATCAGGGGCAGGCGCGCACGCCGTGGCACACGGGGAATGATGCCTTAGACGGTCATCGGGTTGGGTTTGGCGGGATCAAGGTTGTACTTCTTGAGCGCCTCGGCGACGACCTTGCGTTCGATCGTGCCTTCATCTGCCAGTGCATTCAACGCGGCAACCGTGACCCAGTAGCGGTCGACTTCGAAGAAGTGGCGCAGCTTTTCACGCGTGTCCGAACGGCCGTAGCCGTCCGTGCCCAGCACGACGAACTTCTGCGGCACGAACGCGCGGATCTGCTCGGTCAGCGCGCGGACGTAGTCGGTCGACGCGATAACCGGACCTTGCGCGTCCTTCAGCAGCTTCTCGACGTGCGAGAGCTTCTTCTCTTCGGTCGGGTGCAGCAGGTTCCAGCGCTGCACTTCGTGCCCCTCGCGCGCGAGTTCGGTGAAACTCGGCACGCTCCACAGATCGGCGGCAACGCCCCAGTCGTTCTTCAGCAGGTCGGCAGCGGCGATCACTTCGTTGAAGATCGTGCCCGCGCCCATCAGTTGCACACGCGGCGCCTTCGTGTCGGCTTCGGCCTTCCTGAAGGAGTACATACCCTTGATGATGTCGGCCGCTACAGCATCGCCCTGCGGAATCGCCGGGTGCTCGTAGTTTTCGTTCATCACCGTGATGTAGTAGTACACGTCTTCCTGGTCCTGCACCATGCGGCGCAGACCGTCCTGCATGATGACCGCGAGTTCGTAGCCGAAGGTCGGGTCGTAGCTGATGCAGTTCGGCACCGAAGCCGCCCACAGCAGCGAGTGGCCGTCTTCGTGTTGCAGACCTTCGCCGTTCAGCGTCGTGCGGCCTGCGGTGCCGCCCAGCAGGAAGCCGCGCGAACGCATGTCGCCCGCCGCCCATGCCAGATCGCCGATACGCTGGAAGCCGAACATCGAGTAGAAGATGTAGAACGGGATCATGATCTCGCCGTGCGTCGAGTACGACGTCGCGGCTGCGATCCAGTCCGACATACCGCCGGCTTCGTTGATGCCTTCCTGAAGGATCTGACCGGTTTCCGATTCGCGGTAGAACATCAGTTGATCGGAATCTTCCGGCACGTACTTTTGGCCTTCCTGATTCCAGATACCGATCTGACGGAACAGACCTTCCATACCGAAGGTACGCGATTCGTCCGGCACGATCGGCACGACGCGCTTACCGAGCGCCTTGTCTTTCAACAGAATGTTCAGGATCCGCACGAACGCCATCGTCGTGGAGATCTCACGGCCTTCGCCCGTGCCCTTGAGCAGCGGTTCGAATGCAGCCAGATCCGGCACCGGCAGCGACTCGGCCTTCTGACGGCGCGCCGGCAGATAGCCGCCGAGGTCCTGACGGCGAGCGCGCATGTACTCGAGTTCCTTCGATCCTTCTTCGAACTTGAGGTACGGCACGTTGACGAGGTCTTCGTCGGCGATCGGCAGACGGAACTGGTCGCGGAATTTCTTCAGCTGCTCCACCTGCATCTTCTTCTGCTGGTGGGTGATGTTCATGGCCTGGCCGGCTTCGCCCATACCGTAGCCCTTGATCGTCTTCGCGAGAATGACGGTCGGCTGGCCCTTGGCTTGCGTAGCTTCAGTGAATGCAGCGTAGATCTTGTGCGGATCGTGGCCGCCGCGATTCAGATTCCAGATGTCTTCGTCAGACCATTCGGCGACCAGCGCCTTCAGTTCCGGCGTATTGAAGAAGTGTTCGCGCACATACGCGCCCGACTCCGACTTGTACGTCTGATATTCGCCGTCGACGACTTCCATCATCCGGCGCATCAGCGCGCCCGACTTGTCCTGTTGGAACAGCGCATCCCAGCGGCTGCCCCAGACGACCTTGATGACGTTCCAGCCGGCGCCGCGGAATTCGCTTTCGAGTTCCTGGATGATCTTGCCGTTACCGCGCACCGGACCGTCGAGGCGCTGCAGGTTGCAGTTGATCACGAACACCAGGTTGTCGAGGCGTTCGCGGCCGGCCATGCCGATCGCGCCGAGCGATTCCGGTTCATCCGTTTCGCCGTCGCCGAGGAAAGCCCAGACCTTGCGGCCTTCGGTCTTCGCGATGCCGCGCGCCTGCATGTACTTCATGAAGCGCGCCTGATAGATCGCCATGATCGGGCCGAGGCCCATCGAGACGGTCGGGAATTGCCAGAAGTCCGGCATCAGCCACGGATGCGGATACGACGAGATGCCCTCGCCGCCCACTTCCTGGCGGAAGTTGTCGAGCTGGTTCTCGGTCAGACGGCCGAGCAGGAACGCGCGCGAGTACACACCCGGCGACGAATGGCCCTGCACGAACACGAGATCGCCGCCATGTTCGGCCGACGGAGCATGCCAGAAATGGTTGTAGCCGACGTCGTACAGCGTGGCCGCGGACGCGAACGACGCGATGTGGCCGCCGACGTTGGTGTCCTTACCGGCGCGTAGCACCATCGCGATGGCATTCCAGCGCGTGTACGAGCGGATGCGGTGTTCGAGTTCCTGGTCGCCGGGAATCTTCGCCTGACGCGAAACCGGAATCGTGTTGATGTAGGGAGTGTTTGCAGAGAACGGCAGGTGTTCGCCGTGCACGCGGGCGAATTCGATCTGTTTCTCGATGAGGTAGTGGGCGCGGTCAGGGCCCACAGCAGAAATCACGCCATCCAGCGCTTCCAGCCATTCGCCGGTTTCCTGGGGATCGTCGTCTTTCTCAGCGGCGACATATTTCATGACTTCGTCGGGTACAGCGGACATGCTCGTCTCCTGAATGTAGAGGAACGCTCTTTGGACAGACGACGCGGACGAAGCACGGCCGCGGCAGCTTTCGGCCGATTGTAATAAGGGTCCCGACGTCCGTGCAACAAAATTTTCAAATTACGAGATCACTTCTCATAATGCGGAAAATTGTTGCGGCGCACCCTGATCTGACTGCCGATCAATGGATACGTCGGCTAGTTTGCGCCGATTAACGCCACTTTCAGCGCTTTTTTGCGCCATTTGCTAGTGACACGCTGCGCTACAATGCCACGCATGTTGACCGAACGGCTTTTCGCACGCTCGGCGCGCACCGCCGGTTCACCGGCGGATTCGACGCCGTCCTCCCGCTGGCACCATGGACCATGGTGGTCGAACTCGTATTTGCTGACGCCGCTTCTGTCGATCCTGGTTTTTCTGGTCGTCATGAGCCTGATTCTGTGGAGCTTGAACCGGCGCGAACAACAGCAGCAGGAAGACACGCTCTACCGCAACGTCGCGTGGGCGCAGCAGCAGATCCGCCTGTCCATGACGGGCGCGCAGGAACAGATCCAGGCGCTCGCCCGCGACCTCGCCGCCGGCCACGCCGATCCGCATTCGTTTCAGGTGTCCACTACGGACATCATGCAGGGGCATCCCGAGATCCTCTACATGAACTGGTACACGAGCCAGCAGCTGCCGCGCTGGCCCAATACCGCGCTGCCGGTGTTCGGCCAGCGGCTCGCCAAACCGAACGACTCGCAAATGGACGAGGCCGTCAAAGCCGCGTTCGCCGAGGCGCGCAACACGCGCCGCCAGGTGTACTCGCCGCTCATTTACGACGACCTCCACAACGGCTATATCACGCTGCAGACGCCGGTATACCGCGACCGCGACTTCCTCGGCACGATTGCCGCCGTGTTCTCGGTAGAAGGGATCCTGAAGCACGACATTCCGCCCGAGTTGTCGGCCAAATACAAAATCTCGATCATCGACGTGAACAACCGCGAGTTGACCACCACGTCGACCCGCCCGCGCCTGCCGCGCGACATGTTCTACGACCTGCCGCTGGACCCGCCGGGACAGGGCGTCTCGGTGCGCGTGTACGCGTTCCCGCAGATGACCAACTTCACGAATAACACGCTGGTCTGGCTGGTGGCCGGCTTGTCGTGCTTCGTGTTGTGGAGTCTGTGGAGCTTGTGGAAACACACGCGGCAACGTTTCGAAGCGCAGCAGGCGCTGTACGCCGAAGCGTTCTTCCGGCGCGCCATGGAAAACTCGGTGCTGATCGGTATGCGCGTGCTCGACATGCACGGCCGCATTACCCACGTCAATCCGGCGTTCTGTCGCATGACCGGCTGGGACGAAAGCGATCTGGTCGGCAAGAACGCGCCGTTCGCCTACTGGCCGCGCGACGCTTACCCTGAGATGCAACGCCAGCTCGACATGACGCTGCGCGGCAAGGCGCCCTCCTCGGGTTTCGAACTGCGGGTGCGCCGCAAAGACGGTTCGTTATTCCACGCGCGACTGTACGTGTCGCCGCTGATCGACAGTTCGGGCCGCCAGACCGGCTGGATGTCGTCGATGACCGACATCACCGAGCCGAAACGCGCGCGCGAGGAACTCGCGGCCGCGCACGAACGCTTCACCACCGTGCTCGAAAGCCTCGACGCCGCCGTCTCGGTGCTGGCCGCCGACGAGGCCGAACTGCTGTTCGCCAACCGCTATTACCGCCACCTGTTCGGGATCCGCCCCGACGGTCACCTGGAGTTGGCGGGCGGCGGGTTCGATAGCGCACAGGCGTCGTCCGATTCGATCGATATGGTGGATGCATACGCAGGCCTGCCCGCCGCCGCGTTGACCGAAAGCACCGCCGACGCGCAGGAAGTCTACGTGCAAAGCATCCAGAAATGGTTCGAAGTGCGCCGCCAGTACATTCAGTGGGTGGACGGCCACCTCGCGCAGATGCAGATCGCGACCGACATCACCACGCGCAAGCAGGCTCAGGAACTCTCGCGTCAGCAGGACGAGAAGCTGCAGTTCACCAGCCGTCTGATGACGATGGGCGAAATGGCCTCCTCGCTCGCGCACGAACTGAACCAGCCGCTCGCCGCGATCAATAACTATTGCTCAGGAACCGTAGCACTGGTTAAATCCGGTCGAACGACCCCGGACAACCTGCTGCCCGTGCTCGAAAAAACCGCTCAGCAGGCAGTGCGGGCCGGCATGATCATCAAGCGCATTCGCGAGTTCGTCAAACGCAGCGAGCCGAAACGGCAGGCGACGCGCGTGGCCGATATCGTCGCGGACGCGGTGGGTCTCGCCGAACTCGAAGCACGCAAGCGGCGCATTCGCATCGTCACCGATCTGCGCTCGCGCCTGCCGGTCATCTATGTCGATCCGGTGCTGATCGAGCAGGTGCTGGTCAACCTGCTGAAGAACGGCGCCGAGGCCATGCACGACGCGCGCCCGAATGCGGTCGATCCCGTGATTCGCGTGGTCGTACGGCTGGAAGGCGGGTTTGTTTGCATCAGCGTCGTCGACCAGGGACCGGGCGTCGACGAAGCGACAGCCGAGCGGCTGTTCGAACCGTTTTACAGCACCAAGTCCGATGGTATGGGCATGGGGCTGAACATCTGCCGTTCGATTATCGAATCGCACCGGGGTCGCTTGTGGGTGGTCAACAACGTCGAATCTGACGGCCACATCATAGGCGCCACGTTCCATTGCAGTCTGCCTATTGGAGAGCCTGACGGCCCGAGCAACGGCGGGTCAGAGGCGCCGACACCACAAACCGTTACGGGAGAGCTATGAACAGCCCAGTCACCACACAGGAAACAGTCTTTGTCGTCGACGACGACGAGGCCGTGCGAGATTCGCTGCGCTGGCTGCTGGAGGCGAACGGCTACCGCGTGCAATGCTTCTCCAGCGCCGAGCAGTTCATCGACGCATGGCAGCCGCATCAGCATCCGGGCCAGATCGCGTGTCTGATTCTCGATGTACGGATGTCCGGCATGAGCGGGCTCGAGTTGCAGGAACGCCTGATCGCCGACAACGCGTCGCTGCCGATCATCTTCGTGACGGGTCACGGCGACGTGCCGATGGCCGTGTCGACGATGAAAAAAGGCGCGATGGACTTTATCGAAAAGCCGTTCGACGAAGCCGAGTTGCGCAAGCTGGTCGAGCGCATGCTCGATAAGGCGCGCAGCGAAAGCAGCAGCGTGCAGCAACAGCGCGCTGCCGCCGAGCGACTGGGCAAGCTGACCGCGCGTGAGCATCAGGTGCTCGAGCGCATCATCGCCGGCCGCCTGAACAAGCAGATTGCCGACGATCTCGGCATCAGCATCAAGACGGTCGAAGCACACCGCGCGAACATCATGGAAAAGCTCAACGTCAACACGGTCGCCGATCTGCTGCGCCTCGCGTTGTCGAACAAGCCACAGCAAGCGTAATAGTGCGATAAGCGCTGCACGCCCCGCCTGAGCGCTGTTGAGCCGTAACGCGGCCGGACTGTCGAAAGTCCGGCCCGCCCGTACCCGTCCGCTTCTCTGCTTTCGATTCTCTGCTCCCGCCTCTCTCTGCCGCAACGCAATGACGACGAGGCCATCAAATCGTTCGATCCGCACGACTCCTGGCAGGCGGTGCAGCAATAAGCGCAGGGCCGGCGGTGGTTTGACGGTCGGCAATAAGCTTTAAGCGGCGTCGAGGGCGCGCGGCACGCGAGGGCCGCGCCGGTATAATGTTGGACTTCGCAGCGGCGCGCGTCTTTCCGATTCGCGCCGCGCGCTTTTCCCAAACCGACAGGTTCGCGGAAAAGCGCCACCGAGCGTGCCGCGCCAGCGCGCCCGCGTCGTCCCGCTTTCCAAACCGCCCATCTCGACCGACCATGACTGCCAAACTGATCGACGGCCTAGCCCTTTCCAAGACCCTGCGCGCCGAAGTCGCCACGCGCGCCGCCGCCCTCACCGCCCGCGGGCATCAGCCTGGCCTCGCCGTGGTGCTGGTCGGCGATAATCCGGCCAGCGAAGTGTATGTGCGCAACAAGGTCAAGGCGTGTAACGACAACGGCCTCGGCTCGTCGTTCGACCGCTATCCGGCCGATTTGCCGGAAGCCGATCTGCTCGCGCGCATCGACGAACTGAACCGCGATCCGCGCATCCACGGCATTCTGGTGCAACTGCCGTTGCCGCCGCATATCGACAGCCACAAGGTGATCGAGGCAATCGCCCCGGAAAAGGATGTCGACGGTTTTCACGTCGCCAATGCCGGCGCGCTGATGACCGGCCAGCCGCTGTTCCGCCCGTGCACGCCGTACGGCGTGATGAAGATGCTGGCCGCCTACGAAATTCCGCTGAAAGGCGCGAACGCGGTGGTGATCGGCCGCTCGAACATTGTCGGCAAGCCGATGGCGCTGCTGCTGCTCGAAGCCGGTGCGACCGTCACGATCTGCCATAGCAAGACGCGTGATCTGGCCGTCCATACGCGTCACGCCGACGTGGTGGTCGCCGCCACCGGCTTGCGCAACATTCTCACGGCGGACATGGTGAAACCGGGCGCGGCCGTGATCGACGTCGGCATGAATCGCGACGAGGTCGGCAAGCTGTGCGGCGACGTCGATTTCGCGGGCGTCAAGGAAGTAGCCGGCTACATCACGCCGGTGCCGGGCGGTGTCGGTCCGATGACCATCACGATGCTGCTCGTCAACACGATCGAAGCCGCCGAACGCGAAGCCGCGAAAGCTTAAACGCAGCCAGCTAGCGCAAAGCCGGCGAAACGCTTTCGCCGGCTTTCATGGCGGTTTGGAGGCCGCTTTTAAGGCGGTTTTTTTAGGCCTTATCCATCGGCATCGAATCACGTCGGTCAACAACGCCCCCGACACGCTCAACGCGCGACGTGATCACGTGGAGAGAGGCCCGCGGCGCTCGGCGCGTCTGAACGCGCGAGACGCCGCCGGCACCACTTCAGCACCGGCCGTTCCACGAAGTGCCAGGACAGCGCCGCGCACAGCAAGATAAACGGCGCGGCAATCAGCACGGCCGTCACATGGCTTAAGTGCGGCGCGATACTCGCGACGCATTGCTGCATCATGAAGCCATACAGATAGATCCCATACGAGTAATCGTGGCGCGGCACGAAGCGGCGCAGGAGCGGCGTCGTGCCCACCCACAGCACGCCGTACACGAAGGCCAGATAGAACAGCGGCTGTGCGCCGGCCGTATCGCGGAACACGAGAAAGACCATCAGCAGCGTGAAGGCCATCAGCCCGTTGATGTCGATCCGCTCACGCCAGCCATACAGCAGCATCCCGACCATGAAAAACGGCTCCGGCCAGAACGAATAGCCGCCGGGCGTTTCACTGAAATCACGCAACCCGACCTGCAAATGCGGCGCATGCACGCGCAAGACGAACGCGGCGCAACCGAGCGCCACGGCCAGCACGACGCCGCGCGGGCTCGACAGCAACCCCAGCATGCCGGTCACGAGCACGATCAGATAGCAGCGCACTTCGAGCGGCAGCGTCCACAGCGGCGCGCAGACATCGAAAGCAAACCGGTTATGTTCGAACACGCCGGGTAGCACCCAGCCGGTTTTCAGCACGATGGTCGAGAAGTTGTCCAGGTTAGCCCATGTCACGCTGGAAGCGAAATAGTCGCGCAGCGGCAGCGTCGTGAAGAGTGGTCCAATCAGCAGCACCGTCACTAGCGAGCCGCCCGCCACCGCCGGCCACAAGCGCGCGATGCGCAACGCGACGAAGCGCGGCACCGAGCGTTGCCGGTCGAAGCTGGCGGTCACCAGCATGCCGCTCAGCAGAAAGAACGCGTAGACGCCGAGCGCCCCGAAACCGTCGAAGCCGAGCGCGTTCTGGACCCAATCGGTCGTGCCGTCGGGCGCTTGCAGCAGATACGAATGGCCATACGCCACGGCGACGGCGGCAAGCAGCCGCACGAGGTCGAAATTGTTGCCGTTGCGCGATAGAGCATGCGAAAGCGGATTCATCGATACCTCTTGCAGAGCGTGCCGTTGACGGACGGCGATTCTCCACAATGCGGCGCGGCAGCAATTTTCACCGTTCGTTTTCGCACAAAGTGAAGCGGCCAATTCCGCACGCATAAACGACGAACAAGCGACGCGCGGCACGCCGCGCCCGCGCACAGCGCCGCGACATCTGATAATTTGTCTGTCGACGGATTGGAATCGGCGCGCCCTGCCCCAATAATGGCTGTACCGGGCGTGCTTGGGTTGTCAGCGCGCGCCCGTCGATTCACTGCGTCGATTCACCGAGATTACCCGTTCACCCGCGTCAGACAGGAAGCCTTATGTCCACTACCCCCTCGACACACGACAATCCGCTCCTCGATTTCTCCGACCTGCCGCGCTTTGGCGAGATCCGCCCCGAACACGTCACGCCCGCCCTCGACGTGCTGCTCGCCGATGCGAGCGCCGCCGTCGAACGCGCCGCCCAGCCCATTACGCCCGCCTCATGGGCCGACGTGGTCGAGCCGGTGGAGCGCGCCACTGAGCCGCTCTCTCGCGCCTGGAGCGTGGTCGGCCATTTGAACGCCGTCGCCGATACGCCGGAGCTGCGTGCCGTGTACGGCGAAAATCTGCCGCGCGTGACCGAATTCTGGTCGAGCGTCGGACAGAATCTCGCGCTGTACGAGAAGTACAAGGCGCTCAACGCAAGCGGCGATTTTGCATCGCTGACCGGCGAGCGCAAGAAAATCCTCAGCAATGCGCTGCGTGACTTCCGTTTGTCCGGCGCGGAATTGCCGGAAGACCAGAAACCGCATTTCGCCGAATTGCAGGAGCGCCAGGCAGCCTTGTCGAAGGCGTTTTCGGATCACGTGCTCGATGCGACCAACGCCTACGCGTACCTCGTCGAAGCCGGCAATGAGACCGAACTGGCCGGCCTGCCCGAAGACGTGATCGAAGCCGCAAAAGAAGCCGCCGAACGCGACGGCAAGACCGGCTATAAATTCACGCTGCACTTCCCGTCGTATTTCCCTGTCATGCAGTACTCGGAAAATCGTCCGATGCGCGAAGCGATGTACCGCGCCTACGTGACGCGTGCATCCGAACTCGGCCCGCAATACGGCAACGGCAAACCCGAATGGGACAACACGGCGGTCCTCGCCGAACAGCTGAAGCTGCGCGCCGAAGAGGCGCACATGCTCGGCTTCAACAACTTCGCCGAAGTGTCGCTCGCGCCGAAGATGGCCGAATCGCCCGCGCAAGTGATGGCCTTCCTCGAAGACCTCGCCACGCGCGCGCGTCCGCATGCCGAACAGGACTGGAAAGAACTGCGCGAATTCGCCGCGAACGAACTCGGCATGACCGGGTTGCAACCGTGGGACATGACGTTCGCCGCCGAACGTCTGCGTCAGAAGCGCTATTCGTTCTCCGAGAACGAAGTCAAACAGTACTTCCCGGAAGACGCGGTGTTCAAGGGCCTCTTCAAGGTGACCGAGACGCTGTTCGGCGTGCGCATCCGTCGCGACGAAGCGGCCGTGTGGCATCCGGACGTGCGCTTTTTCCGCGTCGAGAATCAGGACGGCGGCCTCGTCGCGCAGTTCTATCTCGACCTGTATGCACGCGAAGGCAAACGCGGCGGCGCCTGGATGGACGATGCGCGCGGCCGTCACAAGCACACGCCTGGCGGCGTACAAACGCCGGTCGCCTATCTGACCTGCAACTTCTCGGCGCCGGTTGGCGGCAAGCCCGCCTGCTTCACGCATGACGAAGTGATCACGCTGTTCCACGAGTTCGGCCACGGTCTGCATCACATGCTCACGCGTGTCGACGAACTGGGCGTGTCGGGCATCAACGGCGTCGAGTGGGACGCGGTCGAGTTGCCGTCGCAATTCATGGAGAACTTCTGCTGGGAGTGGGACGTGTTGAGCGACATGACCTCGCACGTCGAAACCGCCAGGCCGCTGCCGCGCGATCTGTTCGACAAGATGCTGGCGGCGAAGAACTTCCAGAGCGGTCTCGGCACCCTGCGGCAGATCGTGTTCTCGATGTTCGACATGCAACTGCACGTCGATTTCGATACTTCAGGTACGAAGAACGCCACCGATCTGGCGCGCGAGATCAACGAGCGCTTCCATGTGGTGCCGCAAGCCGAGTTTTCGCGTTGGCCGAATACGTTCAGCCATATTTTCGCGGGCGGTTATGCGGCCGGCTACTACAGCTACAAGTGGGCCGAAGTCTTGTCCGCCGATGCGTACGCCGCGTTCGAAGAGGCGGCGCAAGCGGCTAGCGGCAGCGTGCTCGATGCGGCAACCGGCATGCGCTATCGCAAGGAGATTCTGGAAGTGGGCGGCAGCCGCCCGGCGATGGAATCGTTCAAGGCGTTCCGCGGCCGCGAGCCGAATATCGACGCGCTGTTGCGGCACAACGGCATGACGCCGGCGGCGCATTGATGAGTTGAAACATCGGCGGGATTGGTCTGTTAGTTAGCGCCGGTAAAAAAGCCGGTGACTTGCGCGAGCAAGCACCGGCTTTTTTTATTCGAGCGCCCGGCGCTGCGGCTAACCGCGGTGCAGTTTGAAGTCCACCTGCGACGGACGCCCTTCGAGCAACAGCGCCGCGCGTGCAGCAGGCGCGCGGCTCACCACCTTGCCACGGCTCACCACGGCGAGCCGTGCGGCGCGCAAGCGGATCGCTTCGACCGGATCGCGTGCATCGAGCAGCACGAGATTCGCCGCGCAGCCCGGCGCGACGCCGTAGCCTTCAAGGCCCAGAATGCGCGCGGCGTTCACCGTGACCGCATCGAAACACGCATGCATGCCCTCGACGCCCGTCATCTGCGCCACGTGCAAGCCCATGTGCGCGACTTCGAGCATGTCGCCGGAGCCAAGGCTGTACCACGGGTCCATCACGCAATCGTGACCGAACGCGACGTTGATGCCCGCCGCCATCATCTCGGGCACGCGCGTCATGCCGCGCCGTTTCGGATACGTGTCGCTGCGGCCCTGCAACGTGATGTTGATCAGCGGATTGGCGATCGCGGCGACGCCCGACTCGCGCATCAGCGGCAATAGCTTGCTGACGTAGTAGTTGTCCATCGAATGCATCGAGGTCAGATGCGAGCCGGTCACGCGCCCGTGCAAGCCGAGCCGATGGGTTTCGGCCGCGAGCGTTTCGATATGGCGCGACATCGGGTCGTCCGACTCATCGCAATGCATGTCGACGCGCAAGCCCTGCTCCGCCGCGTATTCACACAACAGGCGCACGGACTGAGCGCCGTCGGCCATCGTGCGCTCGAAATGCGGAATCCCGCCGACCACGTCGACACCCATCGCAATCGCACGCTTGAGATTCTCGAATGCGCCGGCACTGCGCAAGAGGCCATCTTGCGGAAACGCGACCAGTTGCAAGTCGAGATACGGCGCGACGCGGCGCTTCACTTCGACCAGCGCCTCGACCGCGAGCAAACGCGGATCGCACACATCCACATGACTGCGGATCGCCAGCAAACCGCGCGCGACTGCCCAGTCGCAGTACTGCAACGCGCGCTCGATCAGCGCTTCCTGCGTCAGGTCCGGTTTGAGCTCACCCCACAGCGCGATGCCTTCCAGTAACGTACCGGACGCGTTTACGCGCGGCAGTCCGTACGACAGCGTCGCGTCCATGTGGAAATGCGGATCGACGAACGGCGGCGTGACGAGCAAGCCGGCTGCGTCGATTTCTTCGCGCGCGGCCGCAGCCAGATTCGACTCGACAGCGACGATGCGGTCCGCTTCGATGCCGATGTCGACCGGCTGCTTTTGCTGCAGTGCGGCGCCAGGCGGCAGCATCGCGCGGCGGATGATCAGATCCATGTATCGCTCCCTTTAAGCCTCTTCGACCCTCTTTGACCGATATCGATTCTATCGGCGTCAGAATGTGCGTGCCGGCGTTTTATCAAGGTGCCGTACCGGCGCGCAGCGGCAAATCCGTACCGGCTGCGCGCCCTGCCGCCGGCCTATACTCGGCGTTCGACTTCGACGCACAACGGCGCACATCATCGAACAGCGGAGCAAGCGCATGAAAACGATCGGCGTGATCGGCGGGATGAGTTGGGAATCGTCCACCGAGTATTACCGGCTCATGAATCGCCACGCGAAGGCGCGCCTCGGCGGCCACCACAACGCACGCAGCCTGATGCTGACGGTCGACTTCGCGTCGATCGAAGCGAACCAGCGCGCCGGCGACTGGGCCGCGCTAGGCGAACAGATGGCCGATGCCGCGCGGCACCTCGAACGAGGCGGCGCCGATCTCGTGATGCTGGCGACCAACACGATGCACCGCGTGTATGAAGCGATCGAACAGGCGATCAAGGTACCGTTTCTGCATATCGCCGATCCGACCGGCACTGCGCTGCGGGCCGCCGGCATCGAGCGTGTGGGCTTGCTCGGCACGCGCTATACGATGGAGCAGACGTTTTACACGGGGCGCCTGCGCGAGCGCTACGGCCTCGACACGCTGATTCCCGATGAAGCCGAACGCGCGGACGTGCACCGCATCATTTACGACGAGCTATGTCACGGCAACGTGGATGGCGGCTCGCGTGCGGCGTATCAACGTGTGATCGAAGGGCTTGCCGCGCGCGGCGCGCAGGCGGTGATTCTCGGCTGCACCGAAATCACGTTGCTGATCAAGCCGGAGGATGCGGCGCTGCCGGTGTTCGATACGACCGCGTTACATGCGCAAGCGGCGGTGGAATGGGCGATCGATTCCGAGTGAGCGACACAACAACGTGGGCGGTGCCAGAAGTTAAAAAGCCCGCGTGGCTTGCGCCAGCGGGCTTTCAACAATGCTTGGTTGCGGGGACAGGATTTGAACCTGTGACCTTCGGGTTATGAGCCCGACGAGCTGCCAGACTGCTCCACCCCGCGTCAGAGAAACCGGATTGTATAGAGATGTTCTCGAAGCGTCAAACAATCGTGCGGAATTATTTCGAACGGCGCAGACAGCGCGCCTGCGCGCTCAAAGATCGGAGACTGTTGCGCCTTCCACCTTGCCGTCGATAATGTCCGCACCGTACTGGCTCGCGCTGCGTTTGGCGACACCGAAATCGGAGAACGTCGCCGGCAACACAAGCCGGAACACACGGCTTGCCTTCGAACCGCTGATTGCGCCCGGACGGCAGACACGCACCGCGACGTCGTAACCTTCGGCGTGACGCTTGTGGCCGTCGAACTTGTCGAACTCCCGCGAAAACACCAGCGGATGCACTTCGAAGTCCTTATAAAGGGCTGGATAAAATTCGGCCATGATGGATCCCCGATGCGCGTGAGTGTAATCCCACTATACGCTGCGGCATGTGGCGCACGAGTAAATATTTTGGGGCTGTCGCGGCCGCCGGATCAGCAGCTTTGCTGCACTGCGCTGGACCTGAATTTGCAAACCGGTGCATGATAGCGGCGATTGCAGCGCTGAAACCGGCTAACCGGCACCCTCTCGCCGCCTGGCGAACACAATTTACCGAACGACATGCGAATCGCCACCTGGAACGTCAATTCCCTCAAAGTCCGCCAGCAGCACGTGATCGACTGGCTCGAAACCAGTCACACCGACGTCCTCGGTCTGCAGGAACTGAAGCTGACCGACGATAAATTCCCGCGCGCCGAGCTCGAAGCGAAAGGCTTCCGGAGCTGGTACGCGGGCCAGAAGACGTATAACGGCGTCGGCATCCTGGTGCGCGAAGGCCTGAACGTCGACGAAACCAGCGTCGTGCGCAATATTCCTGGCTTCGAAGACCCGCAGCAACGTGTGATCGCCGCGACCGTCGAAGGCGTGCGCATCATCTCCGCGTACTTCCCGAACGGCCAGGCGCCGGGCACCGATAAATTCGCGTACAAGCTGCGCTGGCTGGCCGCGCTGCACGACTGGATCGCGAGCGAAATGGCGTTGTATCCGAAACTCGCATTACTCGGCGACTACAATATCGCGCCGGAAGATCGCGACGTGCACGATCCGCAAGCATGGGAAGGCCAGAATCTGGTGTCGCCCGAAGAGCGCGCCGAGTTCGTGCGGCTGATCGAACTCGGTCTTGCCGATGCGTTCCGTCTGTTCGACCAGCCGGAAAAGATCTACTCGTGGTGGGACTACCGGATGATGGCGTTTCGCCGCAACGCCGGGCTGCGGATCGACCACATTCTGCTGTCGACAGTGCTTGCGCAAGCCTGCTCGCTTTGCGAAGTCGACAAGACGCCGCGCAAGTGGGAGCAGCCGTCGGACCATGCGCCGGTAGTGGCGCAGATCGACTGATCCGGCCGGGGTCCGGCCAGCCCCGGCCGGACACAAGGGCTGGAGCCTTATCAGGCGCTATTCGCAGCCCTTGCCGGGCCGCTCAAACAGCGCCACAAGAACTCGAACACCATCGCGTCATGCTCGGCCTGCTCCAGTTCATCGGAGCCGCCGTGCCCGCCTTCCATGTTCTCCCGATACCAGACCTTGTCGGCGCCGAGCGCCTGCATCCGCGCGGCCATCTTGCGCGCGTGGCCCGGATGCACGCGGTCGTCGGCAGTCGATGTCGTGAACAGCACCGGCGGATACGCCACATCGGAAGCGACGCGATGATAGGGCGAATAAGCGGCCAGCACGCGCGCTTCGTCGGGCTCGTCCGGATCGCCGTATTCGTCGATCCATGACGCGCCCGCGTGCAGCAGGTGATAGCGGCTCATATCGAGCAGCGGCACTTCGCACACCACCGCGCCGAACAACTCGGGCCGCTGCACCATGCACGCCGCCACCAGCAAGCCGCCGTTGCTGCCGCCCTGAATGCCGAGTTGCGCGGCGCTCGTCACGCCGCTGTCGATCAGCGCCTCGGCGACTGCGATGAAGTCGTCGAACGCGCGCTGGCGATGCTCGCCTTGCGCCGCCGTGTGCCACTGCGTGCCGAACTCGCCGCCGCCGCGAATATGCGCGACCACATACACGCCGCCCCGCTCCAGCCAGCCGATGCCCGGCCCGGTGAGATAGTTCGGCGTCAACGGGATCGCGAAGCCGCCGTAGCCGTTGAGCAGGCAAGGCCGCGTGTGCTGTGCGGTATTTTGTTGCACTGCACGTGGCCCGATCACGGTGTATGGCACCCACGTGCCGTCGGCGGACACCGCATGGCCGCGCGTCACGGCGAACGGCGCCGCGTCGAACTGGGTCGGCCAGCGGTCGAGCAATTCCCAGTCGGTCAGATCGTCACGGGCGAGATCGGCGAGCCAGTACGCGGGCGGTTGCAGGTAATCGTCGGTATCGACGAACACTTCGTCGTTCAACGTCGGTTCGACCGGCGAGACGTCGGCTTGCTCGTCGCCGCGCGACGGAAACAGGCGCTGATTCCATTGCCACGTTTCATCGGAGGATTGCGACGGGGTCCACAGGACGGTCCTGCTCTGCACGTCTTCCAGATACGAAACGATCAGATGGTGACGCGTATGGGTCCACTCGCAGGCCGACGTTTGCGGCGTCGGCGTGAAGAGCGGCACCACCTCGCGCTCGCCGCGCAAAAAGGCGGCTTCGCGGATCGCCAGCAACGCGCCGCCGGAAAAGCGCACGCCATTGCAATCCCAATCGAACCGGGGCTCCAGCAGCAACCAGCCCTGCCAGCCGTCGACCGCCACGTGCGACGGCACCTCGTACTGGCGCCAGGCGGCGGCAGCATCGGCGGCGGCGAGGTAATACGTGTGCGAATCGAAGAAATCGACGCTGCTCACCACCGTGTGGCGCTGCTCGACCGGATCGTAGTGCGCTTCGACGCCGATATCGTCGAACGTGCCTTTGAACACGACCGGCGCCGCAGCCAGCGCACTGCCCCGCGTCCAGCGCCGCACCTCGCGCGGATAGCCGGAGCGCGTCAGCGTCTTGCGGCCATTGTCCCAACCGACGTAAAGCGTATTGCGATCGATCCATGAAGCCGTGTGCTTGCCGGCCTTCGCGATGACGAAACCGTCGTCGACAAAACGCTGGGCGCCGATGTCGAACTCGCGCACCACCAGCGCATCCGAGCCGCCAGGCGACAGCGTGATCAGCGCGCGATCGCCGTCCGGATAGAGAATATCGAGTTCGACGCAGACCCATGGCGTGCCTTCCGCGGCGCCGAGCGCGTCAAAGTCGAGCAGGTTCTGCCAGACGGGTGCGCCGCTACGCCAGGCGGCCCATGGCGTGCGCCGCCAGAGACCTTTCGGATTGCGCTCGTCCTGCCATAGATCGTAGGCCCAATCCATCCAGCGATCGGGGATGACCGGGCGCTCGCGCGGCAGATAGGCATCCGCGAGCTTTAGCCTGAGCGTGTCGAACGCCGCGCTGCCGCACCATGCCGCGCGCGTGCGGACATTCTGCGCTTCGACCCACGCAAGCGCGTCAGGGTCGTCGAGCGCTTCGAGCGACAGAAAGGGATCGGGGGAAAGCGGCCAGGAAAAGGGAACCGGAGAAGCAGGCATCGTGAGCTGTCGAATGAAAACAGCGTCGATTATGCCTTGCGAGAGCCCGAAGGCTTTTGACGAGCAGCCGGGGCGACATTTAAGCCGCCCCGGCCGGCAATACAAACCTCAAGGCTCGAGGTTGAGTTCCTGAATCTTGCGGGTAATCGTATTGCGGCCGATGCCGAGCCGTTCCGCCGCTTCGACCTTGCGCCCACGCGTGAAATCCAGCGCTTCGCGAATCACCGCGGCTTCGAAACGGCGCGCGAGTTCGTCCATCACATCCGCCGCGTTCTCACGCAACATCCGCGCGACTTCGGTACGCAAGCCGCCTTCCCAGGCGCTGACGGGTGTCGTGACCGGCAGGCCAGTCGCTGTGGCCGGCAGCGCCGACGCGCTGATCCCGTTCATCGGAGCGCCGCCGGCAAGGCCGGCTTCGCCCGTGCCGAGCACACCACCGCCCCCACCCGCGAGGTCGGTCACGCCCGCTTGCGCCGGCCCGAGGTCCGGCGGCAAATCCTTGATCTCGATGGTCTGCGCCGGCGCCATCACCGTCAGCCAGTTGGCGAGATTCTCCAGTTGCCGCACGTTGCCCGGAAACGGCAACGACGCCAGATACGCAAGCGCTTCCTCCGACACGCGTTTCGGTTCGACGCCCAGATCACGCGCACTCTTTTGCAGGAAGTGGCGCGTGAGCAGCGGAATGTCTTCGCTGCGCTCGCGCAAGGCGGGCAAACGCAAGCGGATCACATTGAGCCGGTGATACAAGTCCTCGCGGAACAGGCCCTGGCGCACGCGCGATTCGAGATTCTGGTGCGTCGCCGCGATCACGCGCACATTGGCGCGCAACGGATTGTGGCCGCCGACGCGATAGAACTGCCCATCCGACAGCACGCGCAACAGGCGTGTCTGCAAATCGAACGGCATATCGCCGATTTCGTCGAGAAACAGCGTGCCGTTCTCGGCCTGTTCGAAGCGCCCCTGGCGCATGGCCTGCGCGCCCGTAAATGCGCCGCGTTCATGCCCGAACAGTTCGGATTCCAGCAGATCCTTCGGAATCGCCGCCGTGTTCAAAGCGATGAAGGGACCGTTCGCGCGTGGGCTATGTCGGTGCAACGCACGCGCGACCAGTTCCTTCCCGGTGCCTGATTCGCCGGTAATGAGCACAGTGGCCGCAGAATGCGACAACCGGCCGATCGCGCGAAACATATCCTGCATTGCCGGCGCCTGGCCGAGCATTTCCGGTGCATCGGCGACGCGGTCGTCCCACGTCTGTTCGCCGCGCATGCTTTCGTCGACCGCGCGGCGGATCAATTCGACCGCCTTGTCGACGTCGAACGGTTTGGCGAGATACTCGAACGCGCCGCCCTGGAACGCGGCGACCGCGCTATCCAGGTCCGAGAACGCCGTCATGATGATGACCGGCAAGCCGGGCACCTTGTCACGCACGGTTTGCAGCAATTCGAGGCCGGAGCCTCCCGGCATCCTGATGTCGGACACCAGCACTTGTGGGCTGTCGTGATCGAGCGCGGCCGATGCCTCGCGCACATTCGCGAAGCTGCGTGTCGCGAAATTTTCGCGGGCGAGCGCTTTTTCGAGCACCCAGCGAATCGATTGATCGTCGTCTACTATCCAGATCGGCTTCATATAGTTCGGTCAGAAGTCTTGAGGTGCGTTTGGTGTTAGCAGTCGAGCGGCAGCAGAATCTGAAACTCGGTATGGCCCGGGCGGCTATCCACTTCGATCAGGCCGTCGTGTTGTTGCACGAAGGTCTGCGCAAGCGTCAGACCGAGACCGCTGCCGTCCTCGCGCCCCGACACGAGCGGATAGAAAATGCGGTCACGGATTTCCTCGGGAATACCTGGGCCGTTATCAATGATATGCAAGTCCAGTGCCAGCTTACATAAGCGTTTCGACACGGTGATCTTGCGGGCAATCCGGGTGCGCAATTCGATGCGCGCGTCGCCTTGCGAAATACGTTCGCGCAACGCTTCGGCCGCATTGCGCACAATGTTCAGGAGCGCCTGGATCAGTTGCTCCTTGTCGCCGCGCAAATCCGGCACGCTCACGTCGTAATCGCGTTCGATCGTCAGACCGCGCGGAAACTCCGCGAGAATCACCTGGCGCACGCGCTCGCACACCTCGTGAATATTCACGTCGCCAACGATATGCGGATGACGGTGTGGCTCGAGCAAGCGGTCGACCAGCGTTTGCAGCCGGTCCGATTCCTTGATGATGACCTGCGTGTACTCGCGCAACTCGTCGCGCTGGCGCTCGCCGAGTTCGAACTCGAGCAATTGCGCCGCGCCACGAATCCCGCCAAGCGGATTCTTGATCTCGTGCGCGAGATTGCGGATCAGTTGTTTGTTGACCGCCGTGAGGTCGTTGATGCGCTCCTCGCGGTCGGTGCGTAAATGCCGCTCGTTCTCGAACAGTTCGAGCAGCACATAGTCTTGCGCGCTTTCCAGAAAACCGACGATCGCATGCACATGCAGCAGCTCGTGGCCCGGACGCTCGAGCACGGCGTCCAGATGCGTCGCGTGAAAACGGTGGGCGGCGATCGCGGAAATGGTCGCGAGCAGTTCGTCCGCATTCGTGAAGATGTCCGGCCACGCCATCTGCGTCAGTTGCCGGCGCGAGAGCTCCAGCATCGACTCCGCCGACGGGTTCGCGAACACGACGCGCAGCGTGCGCTTTTCGAGCACCAGCACGACCGTCGGCAACGCCTCGAAGCCGGGCAGCAAACCGGAACTGACAAGCTGAGCGTCATCCGACAACGTCTGCTCGTGCCCTTTCCTTGCCTTGATCAGATTCTTGAGAACCATCTTGCAGTCTGTGGCCGATAGGAGATGGTGATAAATCAGGGTACCGCTTGTGGTGCTGCTTATGGTGCCGCCTGTGGCGGTGCTTATTGCCCTGTGCATCGCAAACGTTCAGGCCGGAGCCTCATTCGGGTCCAACAAAAAAGGGACGGCGCCGCCGTCCCTTCGTGACCGATCGCGAGCGTCGGGCAAGCGCTTCGCCGTTTGAAGGGCGAAGCGTCATTGCCGCTTACAGCGAGTAGTACATTTCGAACTCGATCGGGTGCACCGACTGACGATAGCGTTGCAGCTCGCCCGTCTTCAGTTCGATGTACGCGTCGAGCATCGAATCCGTGAACACGCCACCGCGCGTCAGGAATTCGCGGTCCGCGTCCAGCGCGTCCAGCGCCTGGTCGAGGCCTGCACACACGGTCGGGATCTTTGCATCCTCTTCCGGCGGCAGGTCGTACAGGTTCTTGTCGGCAGCTTCGCCCGGGTGAATCTTGTTCTGCACGCCGTCCAGACCCGCCATCATCAGCGCGGAGAAGCACAGGTACGGATTCGCCATCGGATCCGGGAAACGCGTTTCGATACGACGGCCCTTCGGGTTCGACACGTGCGGAATGCGGATCGATGCCGAACGGTTGCGTGCCGAGTAAGCCAGCTTCACCGGTGCTTCGAAGTGCGGCACGAGGCGCTTGTACGAGTTCGTCGACGGGTTCGTGATCGCGTTCAGCGCGCGAGCATGCTTGATGATGCCGCCGATGTAGAACAGCGCGAATTCCGACAGACCTGCGTAACCGTTGCCTGCGAACAGGTTCTGGCCGTCCTTCCAGATCGACTGGTGAACGTGCATGCCCGAACCGTTATCGCCGACCACCGGCTTCGGCATGAACGTTGCCGTCTTGCCGTACGTGTGCGCGACGTTGTGGACGATGTACTTCAGTTGCTGCAGCCAGTCGGCGCGTTGCACCAGCGTCGAGAACTTCGTGCCGATTTCGTTCTGGCCCTGGCCCGCGACTTCGTGGTGGTGCACTTCGACCGGGATGCCGATCTGTTCGAGCAACAGACACATTTCCGAACGGATGTCCTGGAACGTGTCGACCGGAGCGACCGGGAAGTAGCCGCCCTTCGTGCCCGGACGGTGGCCGGTGTTGCCGCCTTCGAATTCCTTCGCCGACGACCACGGTGCTTCTTCCGAACCGATCTTGATGAAGCAGCCCGACTGATCCGTGTTCCACTGGACCGAGTCGAAAATGAAGAATTCCGGTTCCGGACCGAAGTAGGCCGTGTCGCCGAGGCCGGTGCTCTTCAGATACGCTTCAGCGCGCTTTGCCAGCGAACGCGGGTCGCGTTCATAGCCCTTGCCGTCAGCCGGTTCGACGACGTCGCAGGTCAGGACGAGGGTCGACTCTTCGTAGAACGGGTCGATGAAGGCCGTGTTCGCGTCCGGGATCAGCAACATATCCGATGCCTCGATGCCCTTCCAGCCGGCAATCGACGAACCGTCAAACGCATGGCCGCTTTCGAACTTGTCTTCATCGAATGCCGACACCGGCACCGAAACGTGTTGCTCCTTGCCGCGCGTGTCGGTGAAACGGAAGTCGACAAACTTGACGTCTTCGTCTTTGACGAGTTGAACGACGTCGGCCACGGATTTACTCATAACCTATCTCCTGATTAACGAATTCGGCGGGTTCAGCCGCCGCCCAATCTAGCTGACCCGTCCCGGCGCGTCCACCCCGGATCGTTGAAGGCGGACATAAAGATTTGCTGGGACAAATCGATCGGGACCAATAAAGCAGCTTCTGTGCCATGTATGCGCCAAGCAGGCGCAGAACCATATTGTGCGCGCGTTTGCGGGGAATGCACGCACCGAATGACATGCAGCCCCGATATCTTTGAACGGAACAATGCACCAAATAAGTGCCACCGCAAATGCGAAGGCCGAGTTAGTCTTTATTTTGGTGCATTTTCAATGATTTGCACCAGTCAGGGGCATTTCATGGGCAGCCGTGTGCGCATCCCTGACTCTGACTGTGGGCGGCATCCGCGCCGCACGCCGCGCGCTAGAATGGTCATTTGGACGGAAGGAGATTTGCGCTCATGAGCACGCTCGAACAGTTGTACGCCCAGGCGGAAAAACGCCGCACCGAGAGCCAGCTGCCCTACGCGGGCGCGGTGTCGCCCGCGGAGGCGTTCGAACTGCTGCAACTCGATCCGCGCACGCGTCTCGTCGACGTGCGCACCCGCGCCGAACTCGATTGGGTTGGCCGGCCGGTGATTGGCGACGGTCAATACGTGCATATCGAATGGACGCGCTACCCGGGCGCCGTGCCGAACCGGGAATTCCTCGATCAACTGAGCCAGGCGGCCTCGCCCGATACGCCGGTGCTGTTTCTGTGCCGCAGCGCCGCGCGCTCCAAGCTCGCCGCGATCGCCGCCACCCAAGTTGGCTTCACGAAGGCGTACGACCTGCTGGAAGGCTTCGAAGGCGACAAGGACGGCCAAGGGCATCGGAAGACGGTGTCGGGCTGGTGTTTTCGCGGCTTGCCGTGGATTGGCGCCTAAAGAGAAGATGCGCGTCCGTCAGAATCGCTTTTGACGGCGCGTGGTTCGCGCGGTGTAAGTACGCATCGTCGGCGCTGGATTTGACAGGCCGATGATGCGTCGAGTCTTGCCGTTTGAGCCGTTGGTCAGGCGTGGGCGCGAGCGCGCCCGAGGTTTGGCGCGCGGCGCAGACGGCTTACGTGGCGTGGATCAACCGCGCGCTTTAGCCGCAACCGCAGCTGCAGCCGCCTCCGGTTCGACGATATCGCCGCCCAGCAGATGCACGCCCTCGCGCAGTTTGACGAACGCCGCCGCCACCGCTTCGGGCTCGCCCTTCACGCCCAGATCGATGTGGTGCCGCGCATACACGCCACCGCGCTCGGCATCGCCGACGCTCGGAAGGCTGAACACCCGCACGCCCGGAAAGTCGTGCTCGATCTTTTCCATCAAAGGCGTGAGGCGTGACTCCGGCAACTCGAACACCAGCAATGACTTTTCCGCATGCGGCATCGCGTGATGCAGGTGCGCGTACTGGGTGTCCAGCACCCACTCGATCATCGGCCACGCCATCACCGGGAAGCCCGGCACGAAGTAGTGCTCCTTGATCGAGAATCCCGGAATCTTGTTGTAGCCGTTCGGAATGATCGACGCGCCCTGCGGATACGTGCCCATGTTCAGACGATGGCGGTTTTCCGCCGAGTCGAGATCGAGCGGCGTGGCCGAGTTAGCCGGATGCATGTCGCGGATGCGCTCCTGAATCAATCTGGCGGCTTCCGGATGCAGCTCGAGCGGCACGCCTAATGCGGCCGACGCGCATTGGCGCGTGTGGTCGTCCGGCGTGGCGCCGATGCCGCCCGTCGAAAACACGATGTCGCCCGACGCGAACGTACGGCGCAGCGTCGCCGTGATGCGCGCCGGATCGTCGCCGATGTACTCCGCCCAGCCGAGCGACAGTCCACGCGCGCCCAGCAATTCGATGACCTTCGGCAGATGCTTGTCGATACGTCTGCCCGACAGAATTTCATCGCCGATGATGATGACGCCAAATGCCATTGTCGCCTCTTCCGTTCAATCAGTAAGGAACCGGCGCCGCGTGCCGCGCGCCGTGCTCTTCCGCGCGCATGCGTTGGAGCGCGCGCAGACAGTAGTAGCCGAACCACAGGGCCGAAAACACGAGGATGAACGCGTAGATCCAGATCGTCACCGCGGTAATCACCGGGAACAGCACGATCATCCATACCGACGACGCCCACAGCAGCGTCGGCAGCGAACCCAGCAGACCGCTGGCGATGCCGATCAGCAGTAGCGGCAGCCGGAAACGCCGCATCAGCTGACGCCGTTCGTCGCGCGTCGCATGCAGCGCGAGCGCGTCGTAGCTCATCACGCGATAGGTCAGCCAGCCCCACAGCAACGGCGGAATCAGCGCAAAAAACGGCGGCACCAGCCAGAGCGGCAACGTGACGATCAGCAGCACCAGACAGACCAGCGTGGTCCACAGCGCCTGGCCGAGACTACCGTACCACGTTCCGCCACGGCGCATTTCAAGGCTCGCGAATTGCCGCGCCGACAGAAAGCGGATCACCGCCGGCATCGACAGCGTGGCGATCAGCAGCAGCACGCTGACGACGATCAGCGGAATCGCCATCGCAATCACAATAAAAGGCGCGATTGCCGTGTGCAGCGCCGAAAAGCCGAGCCAGTCGAACAGATGATAAAGCGTGACGGTAAACGACCAGCTTTCGAGCCATGTGCGGGTCGCGCCGATCAGCGTCTGCCAGGAAAACCAGAGAATCACACCCCACCCGACCGTTGCCGCGAGAAACGGCATGAAGGTCAGCCAGAGCATGCGCGGGTGGAGCGCGCTTGTGAGCGCGCGTCCGAACGAGCGCAACAAATCATTCATGCGAGCCAGTGCCGGTGAACAAAACAATGGGACAAGGGGAACAGCGAAACGAACCGGGATACGGACCAGGACACTGTCCAACAAGCGAACCAGGAACGCACGCGAAAACGTGGACAGGATAAACCACGCGACGCGCCGCCGGGGAAACCGGCGGCGCGAGAGGGAGAATGTTCAGACTGCAGCGGGGTCGCTGCCTTCCGCGCGGCGCTTCGACGAGAGCCGCCCGGCGATCCGCACAAAAGCGAGCCAATGCTGCGCCCAGAAACCGTCGCCATAGCGGCGGCCTTCGAGTTGATCGCGGATGCCGGTGGGCTCCATTTCGCGGCTCCACGACACGCTGCGAAACAGCATGTCCCACCACGGGAACAGCACCCCGAAGTTGCAGCCGTACTTCAGCCCTTCGTGGCCGTAGCCGATCGCATGATGCCGGCGATGGAAGGTCGGGCTGACCAGCAGACGCTCGCCAAGCCAGCCGAAGTACAGGCGGATGTTCGCGTGCTGCACGCTCTGCGCGAGATTCGTGATCGCCACCAGCACGACGAATTGTGACGGCGGCACGCCGATCACCAGCGCGATCGCGGCGAAAAACGACGCCTGCAACAAATCGTCGAGCAGATGGTTGCGGTCGTCCGACCATAGCGACATCTGTTGCTGGCTGTGATGCACCGCGTGCAGCTCCCACCACACGCCGATCCGATGCTCCCAGCGGTGATACCAGTAACCGGCGAAATCGAGCACCAGCAGATACATCACGAACGTGACAAGTGGCTGCGTGGTGACGCCCGGCCACAGATTGTCGAACTCGATATTCGCGATGTTATGCAGCCGCAGCCAGGCCTGCACGTTGTCGAAGAACGGCTGCAGCGCGAAAAAGAACAACAGGTTGAGGATGCCGAGCTTGGCGATCCAGGTGTAGATCACGTCGACCTGCACCGCCTTGCGGTTTTCCCACTGCTCGACCGGGCGCAGCGCCTCGAGCGGGCGCAGCACCGCGTACATCGCCAGCACCTCGAAGACGCCGACGAGCACCCAATACAGGCTGTCGAAAGTGTCTTCGTCGTAGTCCATCAGGTCGAAACGGAACAGCAGCGGCTGCACCACGTCGACGTACAGCAGCGTCTGCACGGCTGAGACGAAGCTGTCGAGAGAAGAAAAAATCAGATGGAACATGGTGCTAGCCTGGTTACTTCATTCGTGACGGCTCGTTGACGTGCTGCCTTGGTGCTGCCTTGGTGCTGCATTACGCGCCGTTCGGCGCCGTCACCGGCGCGCGATTGAAGAAATAGATTCCGTGCGGCGAACGGCCGACGGCAATCGTCTGGATCAGCTTGCGCGAATTCAGGTCGATGATGCCGACGTGCTTCGCGAAGCGGAACGTAACCCACAGATAGCGTTTGTCGGCGGAAAGTTCCATGTCGTCCGGCCCCGGCATCAAACCGGTGATGTCGCCGACGTTGGTGAGCGTGTCTTCGTCGATGATGCTGATCGTGCTCGCAACGCGGTTCGACACCGCGACGTGCTTGCCGTCAGCCAGCGAGCGGAAGTTGTGCGCGCCCTTGCCTGTCTGGATCGTCTTGACGATCTTCTGATTGCGCCAGTCGACCACAGCGACGTAATCCGCGCCGGTCATGCCGATCAGCAGGTACTTTTCGCCCGGCGTCATCCACAGGCCGGCCGGCACCTTGCCGACCTTCATCTTCCATTTGACGGTTTGCGTGGCCAGATCGATCGCGGCCAGTTCACCCGAAACCTGCAGTGTGACGAACACCGTCTTGCTGTCGCTGGTGAACGCCATGTGGCTCGGCATCACCGCGAGCGGCAGGCGCGAGGCCAGCGTCATGTTGTTCTGGGCGTCATAGTGATAGATGTCGAGGCGGTCCAGACGCAGACCGGTGGTGACGAGCCACTTGCGGTCAGGCGAAAAGCCGATCTGGTACGGATCCTCGATATTCTCGATCCAACGCTGCACCTTGCCCGACTTCGGATCGACGAACATCAGGTTGTTCGACACCGAATTCGCGACGATCAGCGACGAATTGTCCGGCGTGGCCATCAGGTGATGCGGTTCCTTGCCCGTCGGCACCGTGCCGACGACCTGGCGAGTCGTCTCGTCGATCAGGCTCAGCGTGGCTTCGCCGGAATTGAGCACGATCACGTTGTTGGCGTGGGCCGCCGGAGAAAAAAAGCCTGCGGCGGCGACCAGCGCAGCGCCTGCGGCGAACGTGGCAGTCACGCCGGGAAGAAAAAATTTACGCATGAAAACTCACTTCGGAGAACGACCGTCATTGTAGAACGTTTGCCGCGGGGAGCGGTTGACGTGGATGCGGGTGTGGTGCGCGGAAAAACGGGAATGCGCGGCACCCAGAGGCGAGTCTGCCAGCGAATTCTGGCGCATCGACAACCAAGCGCCGATTTTATGCAGGAGAGTCGGCGGCGGACCGTATAAAACCATTTTAATTTGCAAAATTACAGGCCAATGCCACCGGCACGAACGCAATCGCCATGGGCGCGAACGCGGTCGCAAGCGGTCTTGCCGGGTCGCGGCATGGTTGCGATTGCCGGCGGTACCTACGGCGGCCAGTCGGCGATGGCCATCGGCGTGTCGCAGCTGTCTGAAACGGGCGAACACGGTCTACAAGGTGCAAGGCACCACCGACTCGCGTGGCCAGTTCGGCGCGTCGGTCGGCGCCGGCATGCACTGGTAAGACGCAGGGCTGGCTCGACCTGAGCCAGTCACTGCGAAGGCTTTGGCATTGTTTTAATAGCAGCGAGCGGGAGCGGGTCCGGAAGGGCCCGCTCCCTTTACGCGTGATGTCATTCTCAAAAGGAGTGGCGTCGCGCGCTTTTTTATGCGCGCCGCAAAAGCGCGCCACACCGCGCCGCCGAACGCCACTCAAGTGGAGCGAACGCACGCGGCGCCCCCCCACGCGCCGCTCAGCGCTGCATCGATTCCCACACCTTGTAGAGACGCTTCACCGATACCGGCATCGGCGTACGCAACTCCTGCGCGAATAGCGAAATCCGCAACTCCTCCAGCAGCCAGCGGAATTCCGATAAGCGCGGATCCAGCACGCCGCCGCGTTGCGCCAACGCGCGCTGGTAGTTCTGCAGCAGTGGCTGGAATTCGGCGAACTGCCTTGCGTCGCGGGCGGAATCCGCCTTGAGCTTATCGATGCGCAGCGCGATACCCTTCAGATAGCGCGGAAAATGCGCCAGCTGGGAATACGGCGTGTCGACCACGAAGCGCTTGCCGATCAGTCCATCGAGCTGGTTCTGCAGGTCCGCATGCGCCGCCGTGAACGACTTTGCCTGCACCAGCTTCTTCGCCACGGTCGCGTACTCAGTGAGTATCTGGCCGACCAGCCGGGCGATTTCCTGGGCCAACAAAGTCAGACGGCTGCGGCCTTCGTCGCGGCGGGTGTGGAAACTGACGTCGTCGCCGGGCAGCGGGTCTTGCAGACAGGCGCGGTCGAGCGCGGTGTCGATGAGTTGGTCGCGCAGTTCTTCCTGGGTGCCGCGCGGCATGAACTGCATCGCCATTTCGCGCAGGCCCGGCAGATTCTTTTCCAGATATTTGATCGGCTCCTTCAACTGCAGCGCGAAGAGGCGCCGCAGCCCCGCGCGATGAATCCGCGCGGCTTCGTCCGGCGAATCGAACACTTCGACGTCACAGTGCGTGCCGCGATCCACCAGCGCCGGATAGCCGAACAGCGTCTGCCCGCCGCGGCGAATTTCGAGCAACTCGGGAAGCTTGCCGAAATTCCAGGTGGTGAGCTTTTCGTACAGCGCAGTGGCCGGCGCACCATCTTGCGGCGCGGTTTGCGGACCGGGTGCCGCGCCCTTGCTTCGCGGCGCAGCGCCTGCGGCCGCGATACTGCCGCCACCCGCATCCGCCAACGCCGCTCCAGCCGCACTGGACGCGATCTTCTGAAAATGCTGCTGCGCCTGCCCGCCGAGTTCGGCGCGCAGTTGCGACAGGTTGCGGCCCATCGCGAGTTGCCGCCCATGCTCGTCGACAACCTTGAAATTCATGAACAGATGCGGTGTCAGCGTCTCGAGCTTGAAGTCCGATTGCTTCATCGCGATCTGGGTCTGCTCGCGAATGTCGGCGATCAGCGACTCGAGCACGCCGCCCGCGCCGAAACGCGGACCGCTATGCCGGTCGACAAAGCCTGCCGCGTACTCGGGCAGCGGCACGCAATGACGCCGCAGCTTCTGCGGCAGCGACTTCAGCAGCAGTTGCGTCTTCTCTTTCAGCATGCCGGGCACAAGCCACTCACAGCGCCGCGCATCGACCTGATTGAGGGCATAGAGCGGCACCGCGAGCGTCACGCCGTCGCGCGGCGAACCGGGTTCGAAGTGATAGGTGAGCGCCATCTCGACGCCCGCCATGGTCATCCGCTTAGGAAACAGATCGGTCGTCACGCCGGCTGCTTCGTGTCGCATCAGATCGTCGCGCGACAGATAGAGCAAACGCAGCTTGTCTTCTGGCTGGCCGCTCTTTTTCACCTCATCGCGATACCAGCGCTCGAACGACGCGCCGGTGTAAATGCCCTGCGGCAACGCCTGATCGTAGAAGCCGAAAATCAGTTCGTCGTCGACCAGCACGTCCTGGCGGCGCGACTTGTGTTCCAGTTGCTCGATATCGGCGAGCAGCTTGCGGTTGTGCGCGAAGAACGCGAGCTTCGTATCGAATTCGCCTTCGACCAGCGCGCCGCGAATGAACAACTCGCGCGCACGCGCCGGATCCTGTTTGCCGAAACTCACGCGCCGCCGGTGATAGATCGGCAGGCCGTACAGCATCGCGCGCTCGAACGCCGACACCTGCGCCGCGCGCTTCTCCCAATGGGGCTCGGAGAGCGACTTTTTCAGCAAGTGCGCGCCGATCCGCTCGATCCATTCCGGCTCGATCTTCGCGATACAACGCGCGTACAGACGGCTCGTCTCGACCAGTTCGGCGGCCATCACCCACTTACCCGCCTTCTTCACCAGCGCGGAACCCGGCCACAGATAGAACTTGATGCTGCGCGCGCCGAGGTAATACGGTTCGTCGTCGGCTTTCAAGCCGATGTTGCCGAGCAAGCCGGTCAACAACGCAAGGTGAATCTGCTCGAAGGTCGCTTCGGCCTCGTTCAGACGCCAGCCGTGCTCGCGCACCACCGTCAGCAGCTGCGAATGCACGTCGCGCCATTCACGCAGCCGCAGTTGCGATAGAAAATTCTTGCGGCACTCGTCCTGCAACTGCCTGTTCGACTTCTTGTGCGCGATCGCTTCTTCGAACCAGTTCCAGATTTTCAGCCATTGGAGGAATTCGGAACGCTCGTCGGCGAAACGGCGATGCGCCTGATCGGCCTGCTCCTGCGCTTCGATCGGCCGGTCGCGCGGGTCTTGCACCGACAACGCGCTGGCGATGATCAGCACTTCCTTCAACGCCTGCTGATCGCGCGCGGCGAGAATCATCCGGCCGACGCGCGGATCGAGCGGCAAGCGCGCGAGTTCACGGCCGAGCGGTGTGAGCTGGTTGTCGTCGTCGACCGCGCCGAGTTCGTTGAGCAGTTGATAGCCGTCGGCGATCGCACGGCCCGGCGGCGGCTCGATGAACGGGAACGTTTCGATCGCGGTCAGGTGCAGCGACTTCATCCGCAGAATCACCGACGCCAGCGACGAGCGCAAAATTTCCGGATCGGTGAAACGCACGCGGCCCTGATAGTCGCTTTCTTCATACAGACGAATGCACACGCCATCGGCGACGCGGCCACAGCGCCCCGCACGCTGATTGGCGGCAGCCTGCGAAATCGACTCGACCTGCAACTGCTCGACCTTGTTGCGATACGAGTAGCGCTTCACGCGCGCGAGCCCGGTATCGACCACATAGCGAATCCCCGGCACCGTCAGCGAGGTTTCGGCGACGTTGGTCGCCAGCACGATGCGGCGCGCGTTCGAGGTGCGGAACACGCGCTCCTGTTCGGCAGCGGAAAGGCGCGCGAACAGTGGCAAAATTTCCGTATGCGGCGGATGGTGCTTGCGCAGCGCCTCGGCGGCGTCGCGAATCTCGCGCTCGCCGGGCAGGAAGACGAGCACATCGCCGGGACCTTCGCGGCACAGTTCGTCGACGGCGTCGACGATGGCTTCCATCAGATCGCGGTCAGTCTCGCGCTGGGTTTTCGGCCTTTCACGCGACGACGCAGAAGAGCCTTCCGCCGCCTTCACCGCCGGGCTGTCCTCCGCCATCGGCCGGTAACGCACTTCGACCGGGTAAAGACGCCCGCTCACTTCGATCACCGGCGCGGGTTTCTCCTCGCTGCCGAAATGGCGCGCGAAGCGGTCCGCGTCGATCGTCGCCGAGGTCACGATCAGCTTCAGATCGGGGCGCTTGACGAGAATTTCCTTCAGATAGCCGAGCAGAAAATCAATGTTCAGACTGCGCTCGTGCGCTTCGTCGATGATCAGCGTGTCATAGGCTTTCAGCAGCGGATCGGTCTGGGTTTCGGCGAGCAGAATACCGTCGGTCATCAGCTTGACCGACGCGCCCGGCGACAGATTGTCGGTGAAGCGCACCTTGTAGCCGACCACTTCGCCGAACGGCGCGCCGAGTTCTTCGGCGATGCGGCGGCCCGTCGCCGACGCGGCGATCCGGCGCGGCTGCGTATGGCCGATCAAGCCGGTGCCGCCGGCGCCGAGGCCGCGCCCCAAAGCGAGGCAGATTTTCGGCAACTGCGTCGTCTTGCCGGAGCCGGTCTCGCCGCAGACGATCACCACCTGATTCTGCGCGATCGCGCGCGCGATCTCGTCGCGTCGGCCGGAGACCGGCAGCGCTTCGGGGAACGTGATCGGCGGAATCGGGTTCGGTTCGACCACGCGCTGAATGCGCGGCGGGCGCGGCGGATTTTTTTTCTGCGCAGACGCCTGCGCGCCATCCGCGGCACGCCGCTGCTCGCGCGCCGCCGGCGGCGTGTTGCGGGTAGCGTCCTGCGCGATACGGCGCGCGGCGTCGCCGGCGTTCACCTGATCGGCGGCCGGCACCACATTCTCGTTCGCCGTAGCGGGACTTTTGGGTACATTCGACATGGGGGCGCATTATAATCCCCGGCATGAATTCCCAAACCGACCTCGTCCCCGCGCCCGCGAGCGTTCCGGCCCCCGCCGGAGCAACGGAAGACCTCGCACAGCACGCGCAATTCGTCGACTGGATGCGCTCAGTCGCCCCTTACATCCATGCGTTCCGCAACAAGACGTTCGTCGTCGGGTTCGGCGGCGAGGTGGTGCATCAGGGGCTCCTGAATGCGCTCGTGTCGGATATCGCGCTGTTGCAGGCCATGGGCATCCAGATCGTTCTGGTGCATGGCTCGCGACCGCAGGTCGAAGAGCAGATGAGCCTGCACGGCGTGGAGTCCGAGTTTTCGCACGGCATGCGTATTACGGATGCGCGCGCGCTGGAGTCGGCGAAAGAAGCGGCCGGCGAAGTGCGTCTGGACATCGAGGCCGCGATCAGCCAAGGCTTGCCGAACACGCCGATGGCGCACGCGCACATCAGCGTGGTGTCGGGCAACTTCGTGACAGCCCGGCCGGTCGGCATTCTGGACGGCGTCGATTTCGCCCACACTGGCGTGGTGCGCAAGATCGACGCGGATTCGATCCGTCATTCGCTCGCGAGCCGCAAGCTGGTGCTGCTGTCGCCGCTCGGCTTCTCGCCGACCGGAGAAGCGTTCAATCTGTCGATGGAAGACGTCGCCTCGGCTGCAGCGATCGCGCTGCGCGCCGACAAGATCGTGTTCCTGACCGAAACGCCGGGCCTGATGGGAGCCGGCGAAAACGGTCCCGAGTTGATCCGCGAACTGTCGCTCGACGACGCTTACAAGCTGCATGAAAGCGGCGAAGTCACCGGCGACGCCGGTTTCTACCTGAAGCACTCGATCCGCGCCTGCCGCGGCGGCGTGGCGCGGGCGCACATCATCCCTTACGCGCTCGACGGCAGCCTGCTGCTCGAACTGTTCCTGCACGATGGCGTCGGCACGATGATCTCGTACGAGAACCTCGAAAGCCTGCGCGAAGCCACGCCGGACGACGTCGGCGGCATTCTCGCGCTGATCGAGCCGCTCGAATCCGACGGCACGCTGGTGCGGCGCGGGCGGCACCAGATCGAACGCGACATCGACCATTTCTCGGTGATCGAGCACGATGGCGTGCTGTTCGGCTGCGCGGCGCTGTATCCGTACACGCAGGAGCGCATCGGCGAAATGGCGTGTCTGACAGTCGCCCCTGAAGCGCAAGGCACCGGCGACGGTGAGCGCCTGCTCAAGCGCATCGAACAACGCGCGCGGGCACGTGGCCTCACGCGGATTTTCGTGCTCACCACGCGTACCGAACACTGGTTCCTCAAGCGCGGCTTCGTCAAGGTCACGGTCGACGACCTGCCGGAAGACCGCCGCCGGCTCTATAACTGGCAGCGCAAGTCGCTCGTGCTGATGAAACAGCTCTAAGCGCCCCAACATAAGCGCCTGCCCGCCCCCACATCGATTACAGGAGAAGCACAGCATGACTCGTATGGTTCAATGCGCGAAGCTCGGCAAGGAAGCCGAAGGCCTCGATTTCCCGCCGCTGCCGGGCGAACTCGGCAAGCGGATCTACGAAAGCATTTCGAAGGAAGCCTGGCAGGCCTGGTTGAAGCAGCAAACCATGCTGATCAACGAAAACCGCCTGAACATGGCCGATCCGCGCGCACGCCAATACCTGATGAAGCAAACCGAAAAGTTCTTCTTCGGCGAAGGCGCGGACACGGCGCAGGGTTACGTGCCGCCGACGGCTGAATAAGCGCTTTAGGCCGCAAGCCGACCAGACAAAAATCCGCGCAGCGTGCGCGGATTTTTTTCGCCCCCCTTTCGTTGCGATCCTGCCACCGACTCGCCGAACAATACATTTCGAGCCGTTTTCAAGCCGCCTCCACATACCGCCGCAATCGGCGCAATCCCCCGCCCCGCAAGGGATTGAGCGCTCGCCGCCGGCCCCTTGCCGAACCCCGGGTTTGCACGATCCTCTGTCATCGTGCTACTATGGGCGCCGTTCCAACGGCAATTCACCTTCATTCGCGTTCAGTTCATTGTGTCGCGCCGTGCGTGCGACCCACCGGATCGAACAGTTTTTATACAAGAAGGCTTGTCGGTCGTTTCACCGCTTGATCTCGCACCATGAGCGGCGATCCAGCACCGGCCTTTTTCGTTTCGAGCCTTCCAGCGGCGCGTGGGCCAGCTTTCAGCCACCCCAGCGTCCTCATGCATCTGCCCCCCTTCCACGGCCACGCAGATGCAACAGTCAGCACAATCTAGACGAGTGTTTTTTCGCGAATCGTTCGCGCGGCACGGGCGTTCTGTGTTCTTTTTTGCGCCCTGATTTTTTGCCCTCGGTATCGGGCAACAAAAGCGCCATCGCCCTGCTCGCGAAACCGCACTTCCCCAGCACCCGTGGCGGAACGTTCATGCGCATTCATGAGTTTCGTCGCAGTCATTGGAGTTTTCACCTTGACCGCTTCCAGCAACGGCTTCTGGCGACACCACAAAGAAGAACAACGCCTCTCTCCCGACGACATCACGGTCGTCGACACATCTCTCCTCAAGCGGGCCGTCGGCGCGATGGCGCTCGGCAACGCAATGGAATGGTTCGATTTCGGCGTGTACAGCTACATCGCTGTCACGCTCGGCAAAGTGTTCTTCCCGTCGTCGAGCCCGTCCGCCCAGTTGATCGCCACCTTCGGCACGTTTGCCGCGGCGTTCCTCGTGCGGCCGATCGGCGGCATGGTGTTCGGGCCGCTCGGCGACCGCATCGGCCGTCAGCGGGTGCTGGCGATGACCATGATCATGATGGCAATCGGCACCTTCGCGATCGGCCTGATTCCGAGCTACGCAACGATCGGCATTTTCGCGCCGGTGCTGCTGCTGGTCGCGCGTCTCGTGCAAGGCTTCTCGACCGGGGGTGAATACGGCGGCGCCGCCACGTTCATTGCTGAATTCTCGACGGATAAGCGCCGCGGCTTCATGGGCAGCTTCCTCGAGTTCGGCACGCTGATCGGCTACGTGCTCGGCGCCGGTACGGTCGCGCTGCTGACCGCCACGCTGTCGCACGACGCGCTGCTGTCGTGGGGCTGGCGTGTGCCGTTCCTGATCGCAGGTCCGCTGGGTCTGGTGGGCCTGTACATCCGGATGAAGCTCGAAGAAACGCCTGCGTTCAAGAAGCAGGCCGAACAACGCGAAACCGAAGACAAAGCGCTACCGAAGCAATCGTTCCGCGAGTTGCTCCTGCAACAGTGGAAGCCGCTCTTGTTGTGCGTCGGCCTCGTGCTGATCTTCAACGTCACCGATTACATGGCGCTGTCGTATCTGCCGAGCTATCTGTCGGCCACGCTGCACTTCAACGAAACGCACGGCCTGTTCCTCGTGCTGCTGGTGATGGTGCTGATGATGCCGATGACCCTGGCGGCGGGCCGCCTGTCCGACACGATCGGCCGCAAGCCGGTGATGCTGTTCGGTTGCGTGGGTCTGTTCGTGCTGTCGATTCCGGCGTTGCTGCTGATCCGCACGGGCGAGATGCTGCCGGTGTTCGGCGGCCTGATGATTCTCGGCACGCTGCTGTCGTGCTTTACCGGCGTGATGCCGTCGGCACTGCCGGCATTGTTCCCGACCAGGATCCGCTACGGCGCGCTCGCGATCGGCTTCAACATTTCGGTGTCGCTGTTCGGTGGCACGACGCCGCTCGTCACGGCATGGCTGGTCGACAGCACCGGCAATCTGATGATGCCCGCGTACTACCTGATGGGTGCGTCGCTGATCGGCATCGTGTCGGTATTCGCGCTGCACGAAACGGCGAAGAAACCCCTGCTCGGCTCGGGTCCGTGTGTCGCGACGCGTGCGGAAGCGCACGCTGTGCTGCGCGGCGAACGTGAAGCGGCGGAGATGGATGAAAACTACGCCGCGGCAGCAACCGCGCGCGCTTGATCCTGTATTGATCCTGTACTGCGCAACTGAGTCACCAAGCTAGAAAACGGGCCGGCCTATTTGCCGGCCCGTTTTTTTATGTCAGCAGCGGTTCAAGCGTAGCCGTTGCGTGCGCACCTTCGACGATCAGCATGCCCGCCGAAATCGGCAACTTGAAACGCCGCGGTCCGGCGCTGCCTGGATTGACGAACAGCACGCCGTCGCGCTCGGCAATCGACGGTTTGTGCGAGTGACCGGTGACCACCACACCGATGCCTTCGCTGCGCGGATCGTTGGTGAAGCCGCCGACGTCGGCGATATCGTGCACGACGAGGATCGTCACCTGTTGGACTGTCAGCTTTGCGTGGGCCGGTAAGGCGGCGGCCCATTCGCCGGTGTCGTTATTGCCGCGCACGGCCGTGACCGGCGCGATCTGCGCGAGTGCATCGAGCACCGGCTGATTGCAGATATCGCCTGCGTGAATGATCGCATCGCAGCCTACGAGGAATTGCAGCGCCTCCGGACGCACAAGGTTATGCGTGTCGGAGATCAAACCGATGCGGGTGGTTCTCGCGTGTGAACTCATGCTGGGCAGTATCCACTGAATCAACGGAGCGCGCTCAATCCGCTTGCGGCTGCTCGGCCAGCTCACGCCGCAGTGTCCGCACCGGCCGCTTCGCACCGAGCATCCGTTTGGTCGCGCCCTGCACGATCACCGACACCGCCGACGCACATGCGAAGCTCAGCAATACGCTGTAATGTGGCAGCATCGTCGCGGTCACGGCGAAGAACGCGGCGAACGAGCCGCGACCGATCACCATGCCGCGCATCAGCAACGCCACGAAGTCCGCGCCGTGCGCGCGCTGTGCCGACACTGCGAGCACGATGCCGAGCAAAGGAAACACCGACAGCAGCCCGCTCCAGGTTGTGCCCATCGACGCTGACAAGGTCGTCACCGCGACGGTCAGCAGCGCACCGGCAAGCATGCGCAATGCGAGATCGCCGAGGCCAGGCCGCGTCGCCGGCACATGTCCCGCAATACGCGGCAAGCCGCTTTGCGAAATGGCGACGGCCACACAGGCCGCCGCCACCGCCCACATGAGTCCACTGCGCAGATACGTGAGCAGCATCGCGACGCCGACCCACCCCGCCATCCCGGCGACCAGAGCAAGCGGCCACGCAAAGCGCCGGCAACTCCACGCGTAAGCAAAATTGAACGCTTCCGATGCGGCAATTGCCGCGATCGACGCCGCCGACGCCTGCGCCGCGAACGCCGGGCCGCGCTCCAGCGCGAGCAGCAACACGATCGGCCCAGCGACCACCGGCAGTCCCGCTAGCCACCCCGCCACCGACGGCCCCCACACGCGCCCCGCCATCGTCAATGCGGCGAGAAACGCGGGCACCAGCGCCAGCTTGAGCGCAAGCAGCATGCTTATGCCTCGAGAAGGTGTTCGATGCGCCGGTCCGGCACGAGCCACCACGCCGCGGCCAACGTATAGAGCGCCACCGAAACCCACGGCGCGACGAACGCCAATACGATGCCCGCGAGATAGATCACGACCGAGACCTTGCCCTTGAAGTCGTTGCCGACCGCTTTGGCGAGCGTCGAATCCTTGCCGTGGTGACGGATCAGCACCTGGGTCAGAATGAAGTACGCGATCGCCGCCATGAACAGCACGACGCCGTACATCGCGGTCGGCCACGAGGCCAGATGGTTTTCGCCGACCCAATGCGTGACCGCCGGCAGCAACGACAACCAGAACAGCAGATGGAGATTGGCCCACAACACCGCGCCGCTGACCTTCTGCACGGTGTGGAACAAGTGGTGATGATTGTTCCAGTAGATGCCGACGTAGATAAAGCTCAGCACGTAGGCGAGAAACACCGGAATCAACGGCCGCAGCGCGGCGAGATCGAAGCCGTCCGGCACCTTCAATTCGAGCACCATGATCGTGATGATGATCGCGATCACGCCATCGCTGAAGGCTTCGACGCGTCCTTTGCCCATCGCTCGGTTTCCTGATGATGAATGTGATTAGGCGCGCGGCTCGCCGCTATCCGCTATCGGTTATCCCGCCGACGGCCCGCGCCGCTGCCGATTATCGGCGATGGCGCGGCGCTTTGTCGATGCTGGCCGATGCCGGGATGTTCAACTCGCGCCGCCCGGGTAATACACTGCGAGCCAAACGCTCGGCTCCGCCTCGCTCGTCCATGCCACCCGATGACGGCAATGCGCTTCGATCAGCACGTGATCGCCGGGCTTCATCGGATGCAACTGCGGGTCGCCTTCGAATTCGAGCGCCGCGGCGCCGCTCAGCAGCAAGACCCATTCCGCGCGCGGACTGTCGTACCAGAAGCCGGGCGCACTCGCCTGGCCCGTCGAGACGATTCGCTCGATGGTGACGCCGGCCCGTTGCACTAGCGTACCGACCTGCTCGCCGGGACCTGCCGGTTTGCCGATATCGAACAGATTGCCGCTGCTGATTGCGCGCTTCATCGCTCGGCTCGTCACTTATGGTCGTTACTCAGGCTCGCCGTTCACTTCATCGGTTTCAGTCCATCGAGCAGGGTCGGTACCAGCTCACCGATGGTCGGATGGATATGCATGGCGTACTGCAGCGTCGGATACGGCGCGCCGGCCGTCATGATGTCGATGAATGTATGTATCGCTTCGTCGCCCTCGATACCGTGGATTGCCGCGCCGAGAATCTGCTTGCTGCTGGCGTCGACCAGCGCCTTCATGAAACCGTCGGTCTCGCCGCGTTCACGGGCGCGGCCCACGCGCGTCATCGGCATGGTGGAGATCAGCGCCTCGCGGCCGGACTTGCGCACGTCGTCTTCCGAGAGCCCGACGCGTGCCAGCGGCGGATCGACGAACACCGCATACGCCATGATCCGCGTATCGACGCTGCGCGCGCCGCCGTCGAGCAGATTGGCCGCGACGATCTGGAAGTCATCGTATGAAGTGTGGGTAAAGGCGCCACGGCCGTTGATGTCGCCGATTGCCCAGATACCCGGCACATTGGTGCGCAACTGGCCGTCGACGGGGATCATGCCGTGCCTGTCGGCAACGATACCGGCGGCCGCGAGGCCGAGAGAGTCGGTATTCGGCACGCGGCCGGTGGCGAACAGCAGGTGCGACGCTTCGAGCACGGGAATGTTCTGCTCGAAGCCGATGCACACTTCGCCCTCGCGTTGCGGATGCGGTTCTACCCGTGACGGCTGCACGCCGAAGCGGAACTCGACGCCCTCGCGCGTCAGCACTTTCTCGACGGACTGCGCGAAATCGGCATCTTCGCGGGTCAGCAAGCGTTCGCCGCGCACCAGCACCGTTACACGGCTGCCGAAGCGGCGAAAGATCTGCGCGAATTCGAGCGCGATATAGCTGCCGCCGACAATCGCCAGATGCGTCGGCAATTCGGTGAGTTCGAGCAGCGAGGAATTCGTGTAATAGCGAATCCGCTCGAGGCCTTCGAGCGGCGGCACGACTGCGCGCGTGCCGGTATTGAGGAAGATTTCGTCGGCGCTGAGTTCGGCGAGCGCCGAACCGCCCGTCCCGCCGATGGACAGCGTATGTGCGCCGGTAAAGTGTGCGTGGCCGTTGAACACGGTGACGTTATCCGTGCCGCGCAGCCATTTCTCGACGCCGTCGCGCGATTGGCCGATGATCCGGTCCTTGCGCGCCTTTACGGCGGCCAGATCGACGCCGATTGCCCCGCTCACCTGTACGCCCAGCGCCGCGGCGTGGCGCGCCACGTGCGCCGCGCGGGCGCTTGCCACATACGACTTGGTCGGCGTGCAGCCGACGTTCACGCAGGTGCCGCCAAACGCAGCGCGTTCGACGACAGCGGTTTTACGTCCGCTTTGACCGAGACGAACCGCGAGCGGCGAGCCGCCTTGTCCGGTGCCGATCACAACTGCGTCGAAGTGCTGTGGCATGGCAAATCTCCCGAGGCGTGGTGGCAGGTCGTAGCATCTTACCCTTACGTCTCGTGTTGCCCTTATCGGCGCCCTTATCGGTGCGCCGGTACCTCCGCCGTGTGCCGCTTTGCGATCTGGTTTTGCCCCATCGGGGGCGGTGCTGTCCGGTTGCTTCTGGTTGTCCTTGATTGCGCTCAGGCGTGGCAGTGCGCTGCGCAGATCAACTCGCGCGAGCGTTGCAGTGCGGCCTGCGCGCCGCGCGTCGCGACTACCCAGCCGACCTGACCGAGGTTGAAGTCCTGCGACACCATCACTTGCATGAGAGCGACCATCGGCAGGACCACCGATGGTCGATAAAGCTGGTTCTTGATCAAGGCTGGCATGGCCGCTCCTGTTGCGCAACGCCGCTTCGGCGCAGCGCTGAAAAATACGTTTCGATGGCGGGATTTTAGGCAGGCGGCGGCCGTGGATAAATACTGCGAACGCGAAGTCACTTGTTTGCCAGCGCGAACAATCGGTTTGATGCCCGGTGGGCGGGGGTTGTGGGCCTGCGGTGTTGGGATTTTATTGGTTTTTTTTGCCTGCGCGGCGCTTTTGGTCTGTACGCCTGCGGCGGTGGCCTTTGCTTGTTTTGTTATTGGTTTATTGGCGTTCCCCCCGTGCTGTTTGCCTGCTCGGCGCTTTTTGGCTGTGTGCCTACGGTGTTGGCCCCTCCTTGCTTTGTTATTGGTTTATTGGCGTTCCCCCCGTGCTGTTTGCCTGCTCGGCGCTTTTTGGCTGTGTGCCTATGGTGTTGGCCCCTCCTTGCTTTGTTATTGGTTTATTAGCGTTCCCCCTGTGCGGGGGGCACCTACTTTTCTTTGCCTGCCGCAAAGAAAAGTAGGCAAAAGAAAGCGGCTTTACACCGCCAGTTCTTAAGCGGGTCCCCTGGCTTGGAGGAGGTAGTGGAGCATCTGGAATCGGTGTCCTCGCACACTCCGCGCTGGTGACAAGGCAGTCATTCTTCCGGCGGCGCTGCGCGCGCCGCGGCGGTACTTCATCAAACCGCCGGGCGGTTTGGGCGTCTGCGCCTGGTTCGGCACTTTTTCGGTGCCTGCGGTGGCTCGCCCTCGTGTCCCCAATGGCTCGCTAAGGCAATAGCATCTCACTCGGAGTGGTGGCCACACTCGCACATCTGGTCACTTCGCCTCGGCGAGGCGCCGAAGTGATTTGCGACTTGCGCTTTATGGATTGCTGGAAAAGTAACGCCCAGCAGTTTATTCGGCGAGGCGCAGAAGATTGCTTCGGCTTGAAAAATGCCGCCGCGGTTGCCTCAACATGGAGTGGAAACGACCAGATGGTTTTAGGGGCGCGAGTGCGAGCCACCGCAGGCACCGAAAAAGTGCCGAACGAAACGTAGCCGCGAGTTACGCTAGCGCAGCAAAGGCAAGCCGCTACGCGTGAACAACTGCAGGCGCCGAAAGCGCCCGACGGACCCGACGGTTTGATGAAGCACCGCTACGGCGCGCGCAGTGCCGCCGGAAGCATGACGGCCTTGTCACCGGCGTGGAGTGTGCGAGAACACCGATTCCATATGCTCCACTACCTCCTCCAAGCCAGGGGACCCGCTTAAGAACTAGCGGTTTGAGCCGCTTTCTTTTGCCTACTTTTCTTTGCGGCAGGCAAAGAAAAGTAGGTGCCCCCGCACAGGGGGAACGCTAATAAACCAATATCAAAGCAAGGAAAGGCCAACACCGTAGGCACACAGACATAAAGCGCCGCGCAGGCAAAAAAAAGCAAAAACCCAACACCCCAATCAGGCGCTACGCGCAAAAAAACCCTGTGTTTCACCCAACACGCGAGCATAAGCGCTCGCACTAACCGGCCGGCTATACAAATACCCCTGCTGCTTATCGCAGCAAATCGCCCTCAGGAACGCCGCCTGCTCCGCGGTCTCCACACCTTCGGCGGTCACGTTCATGCCGAGCGAATGCGCCATCGCCACCACAGCCTGCGTGATCGCAATCGAATCGCGATGATCCGGCAAGCCGGCAACAAACGAGCGGTCGATCTTCAGGTTATGCAGCGGGAAACGCTTCAAATACGACAGCGATGAATAGCCCGTGCCGAAGTCGTCGACGGAAATACGCACGCCCATATCGCTCAGCGCAATCAGCATCGGCAGCACCGTGTCGCTGTCGCTCATCAGCAAGCGCTCTGTGATCTCCAGCTCCAGCGCGGCCGGTTCGAGCCCGGACTGGACGAGACAGCGCTCGATCCGCTCCACCAGCCCGTCGTTGAACTGGCGCGGCGACAGGTTCACCGCGACGATCAGGTCCGGCGCCAGCGTACGGCGCCACTGCGCGACCTGCTCGCAAGCCCGCCTCAGCACCCAGGCGCCGATCTCGACGATCAGGCCGGCGTCTTCAGCCACCGGAATGAACTCGACCGGCGAGACGTTGCCGAGTTCATTGTTGTACCAGCGCAGCAGCGCTTCAGCGCCGATGGTCCGGCCGTACTGGCTATCGACGATCGGCTGGTAGACGAGGCTCAATTCGTCGGCGGCGAGCGCGCGGCGCAACGATTGCTCGATCGTGAAGCGGCGTTGCAGATGCTGATTCAGTTCGGCAGTGAAGAACTGGAAGTTGTTGCGGCCGCGCTGCTTCGCGAAGTACATCGCCGAGTCGGCGTTGCGCAACAGCGTCTGCACGTCCAGGCCGTCTTCGGGAAAAAGGCTGATGCCGATCGAAGCGCCCAGGTAGTACTCGTAGTCCGCCACCGCGAACGGCACCGCGATCATGTCGAGGATGCGGCGCGCGAGCGCAATCAGATAAGCAGCGTCTTCGTAAGCGCTGACGACGATCACGAACTCGTCGCCGCCCACGCGCGCGAGCGTATCGTCCGGCGCGACGCAAAGCGACAACCGTTCCGCCACACTGCACAGCAGCGCATCGCCGGCCTCGTGACCGGCCGTGTCGTTGACCTTCTTGAAACCGTCCAGATCGACGAACAACACAGCTACGTGCGCCAGCTCTCCGATACCGCCCGCGCCGTCCGGGGCGAACAGATCGCGCATCCGCTCGGTCAGATAGGCGCGGTTGTAGAGACCCGTGAGCGAATCGCGGGTCGCGAGAAATTTGAGCTGCCGTTGTGCCTCGCGCACCGGTCCGATATCGGTAAAGGAGATCAGCACCGAGCTGGGTTCGCTGTCGCCCGGCTTGATGATCGGCACGACGTTCTCGGTGATCCAGATGATTTCGCCGCTGATCAGTTCCAGACCGATCGTGACGCCAAGCAACGGTTTGCCGGTCTCCAGCACCCGAGTGGTCGGGCGGTCCGCATCGGTGACCAGCGAGCCGTCCTCGTGATACGCACGCACCATCACAGTGAGAATATCGTGGCCGACGAGTTCGGCGCTCGCGCGCAGAATGCGTTGCGCACTCGGATTGCAGGCCAGCACGACGCCCGCACGCGATTGCACGACGATGCCTTCGTTCAGATGGTCGACAACCAGCCGGTGATGTTCCTCGCTGCGTGCAAGGCGTTGCGCCATGGCGTCCTGGTGGACGGCCAAACCGACACTGCGGCTGATGTCGCGCAGCATCGCTTCCTCTTCGACGCTGGGACGGCGCGGCGCACGGTAATAAACCGCGAACGCGCCGAGCACCACACCAGCATCGTTCTCGAACGGCACCGACCAGCATGCGCGCAAGCCGAGCGGCAACGCGAGCTGCCTGAAGTCGGCCCACAGCGGATCGGTTTCGATATCTTCGACAGCGACCATGCGCCGCTCGTACATCGCCGTACCGCACGAACCTGCTCGCGGACCGATCGCGACGCCGTCGATCGCGGCGCTGAAATGCGCCGGCAGCGACGGCGCGACGCCCATTCTCGTGTGCACGCCGTCCGCATCCAGCAGCAGGATCGTACAGGTCGCGCCCTCGCCGAGCAGCGCTTCCGCGCGGCGGCACACTTCATCGAGCAATTCCGGCAGCGGCGTGTTGCGGGTAAGCAGCCGCAACACCGTGCGCTCCGACGCCAGCACCTCCTCGGCCAGATTCGGCCGGTAGCGGGTGCCCTCAGGCGTTGCTCCCATCGTCTTATCTGATGTCGCTTCGCAAGTCATATGTACGCCCCCTAACCCGACATCGGCAAGTTAGTGTACGCGGCACACGGGGGTTTACGCCAAGCAAATGCACTTTAATCGCGCTGCATAACATGCATGCTGCACGGCGCCGGGTCGTGAGTTGGCAGCGAGTGGCTTCCAGTGGCATCAAGTGGCGTTCGGCGGCTCCAGGTGGACTTGGGTGGCCGCCGTCGGCTGGCTTCCGGTCAGCCAGCCGACGTTAGCCGGCTTGCAGTTAGTCAGCGCATCGACAGCGCGTCAGCACGGCTAGTCCGACGATCACGCCCACTGCCAGCGCCAGCCCCGCCAGATGGGTGACCAAGCCGTGCAGGCGTCGAGCGGCGCTGACGCTCGCGTAGGCGTAGGCTCAGGCTCAGACGCTCGCGCTCGCGCACTGCATTGGACGGCACGCCTTGTCGTCAAGTTGGTTTGGCCGGCCACGCCGCTACACGCGCTACACGCGCCACTCGGGCTCACGCCAGGCTCGCGATGCCCGGCCGTGCCAGGTGCAGCACCTCGTAGACCGTGCGACCGGCCGTTTCGGCCGGCTCCGCCGACGACAGCGTCAGCCGGATCAGACGCCAGTTGGTGATATCGAGCGCGGAGACCACCGCGACCGTATCGTCCTGTTCGGCGATACGGCGGTTCTGCGCGGCATGCGCGGCGCGCAACCCGGCACGGTCGTCGTGCTCGCCGATCGGCTGCTCTTCGCGATACAACGCGTGCGCCTGCTGCGCCGGCCCCTTGCGCGCATCGAGCGGCAGCCAGGTTTCGACCTCGGGACGGCCGAAGTCGTCGATCACTTTCTGAAAGCGCGAGCCCATGAAGAAGTCGGCGGTCCGCGCGGCGTCGAGCCACAGATACACCGCGGAATACACATTCGCGCTCGCGCCGTAACGGCCTCGCTCACGAACCACAAAAGCCTTGAAACCCAGGCCCTCGGTCGCGTCCCACAGCGGACCGCGCTGCGCCGCGCGCTGGCGGATGATCCCCATGTCGTAGCTGGAAGGCAGACGGTGTGAATACTGCTTGGCGAACATCACGGACTCCTTGTGGTTTGGGCTGGTGATGAGCTTGCGCCCACCCACTCATTACAGCAAGATATGACGCTTTATATCTGCGATAAAGGTTTGATATGGCTACCCTTCCCCGTCCTCTCGATCTGGATGCTATCCGGGCTTTCGTGCTGGTCGCGGATCTCGGCAGTTTCACGCGCGCCGCGGAAATCATGGACACCTCGCAGGCCGCGATGAGTCTCAAGCTAAAACGGCTCGAAGAACGTTTGGGTTACCGCTTGCTGGAGCGCACGCCGCGGGTGGTGAAGCTCTCGCCGCGCGGCGACACGTTCATCGGCGCCGCGCGTCAATTGCTGCTCGCCCATGAGCGGGCGCTGGCAGGCTCCGCCGAAGCGCCGGAGCGCCGGCTCAAGCTCGGCATCAGCGATCACGTTGCAGGGCCGAATTTGCCGGCGCTGCTGGGACGGCTGGCGGCTTACGATCCCCTGCTCGTGATCGAGGTGCGGATTGCCGCGTCGCGCGATGTGCTGGCGTGGTTCGAGCGCGGTGAAGTCGACGCGGCGATCGGCCGGCGCGAGGGTGATCGCCACGACGGTCAACTGCTGGCCGAAGAACGGCTCGGCTGGTTCGCAGCGCCAGGCTGGCAGCATCGCCAGGGTCAGCCGCTGCGTCTGGCGACCCTCGCCGCGCCGTGCGGAATTCGCGCGATGGCCACCGATGCGCTCGACGCAGCCGGGATTGCGTGGACCGAGGTATTTGTGGGCGGAGGCGTGATGGCGGTCGGCGCGGCGGTCAGCGCCGGCTTGGCGGTGGCAGCGCTGGCGCAGCGGGTGGCGCCGCCGGGCGCAGTCGACGTCGGTGAGCAACTCGGCTTGCCGCCGCTACCGACCTCGAGAGTGGTGCTGCATACACGGCTTCGCGACCCGCGTTCGCAGGAGACTTTGCGGGCGGTCAGTTCGGCGTTTTTGAACGCGGCGTATTGAAGGAGGTTGGGTCTTGCGCCCATGCGAAGCAAGATTTTGTAATCACCCACCTGAAGTCACGCTGTTTTCCGGCGTCTGTGTCCTGGCGACTGCACCGATCATTCATTGCATGAAAAACCCTTGCACCGCCGGGACCGCAATGAAAATCATCCGCCCAATTCTCACTGCCGCCTTGATGTTGACGAATCTGCCTGCGCACGCCACCAGCTTCGATTGCAACAAGGGGCGCTCGCTCACCGAAAAGATGATCTGCACCGATCCCGCGCTATCGAAACTCGACGACGCGCTGGGTCAGTTGTACTGGAAAGCGCGCCGGCGAGTCGTGAACCGGCGAGCCTTTCTTAACGATAGCGACAGCAAGTGGGCCTGGCGGGAAGCGAATTGCCGCGATGCGGCGTGTCTGGGGGCGTGGTATGCCACGCGGATTGACGAACTGCGACGGTTGATCGAAAGCATGCAAAGCGGGACGACGGGTATTCCGGCTGAACCGCTTGCGCCGCAGCAAGCCGAGACCGTGGTGCTTCAATGCACGGCTGCGAATCCAGGTATCGTGGTGAATGAGCAGTGTTCCACTGTGATCAAGCAGAATGCCCACTGGCGATATGAGCCGCATGGCGGCGATTGGTTTTGCGGACTCGCTATGGTGGGGCCGGCGGATGCGGCCCTGACACAATGAGATTGCGGTTTTTTGCCTTAGTCCGATCTTGAGCAGTAGCAGCACCGAGCACAGCAACCATAGCCGCCCCGCCACCAGCAGCAACAAACTCCCCTAGAACAGCTTGCAAAGCAGAATAAAACCCAACATCAAGCACCATCACAACAATCGCATCAAACGCCTCCTGCGAGGCGAGAAAAACCCCATCCCGCAGATCATCGGCCCGCTGCAGACTATGCGCGCTCTCCTGCAGCGCCTTGAACAGCCAGGCGGCTTCGGGATGAGAGGGAGCCACGAACAGAACCCGCATTCACCCCCTACCAGGCTGCGCATTGCCGATCGTCATCGTGAAGTCATGCACACGCATCACCGCGGACACGATGCTCAAACCCAAGCCGGACCCAGCCAGGTGCCGGGTGCTCTCACCGCGATAAAACCGCTGCAGCACCGCATCGCGTTCGTCCGCGGCGATGCCTGGGCCGTTGTCGATAATGTCTACCTGCGGCCCCGCCGATGTCTGGTGCAATTCCATCCGCACCGTCCCGCCTTCAGGCGTGAACTTGATCGCGTTGTCGACCAGATTGCTCAATGCTTCAAAAAGCAACGCGCGGTCGCCGTGAACCGCATCGACCGGTTGGGCGCGCACCGAAAGCTGAATCGCTCTACTTTCGGCCAGCGGCTTATAGAGTTCGCCCACTTCCCGCACCAGCGTTTCCAGTTGCATCTCACCAAAGCCGCCGCGCCGCTGCAACGTGCCGATCTCCGAGATACGCAACATCGCGCGAAACCGGTCGAGCAATGCGTCGGTCTCGATGCGCGCGCTCCACCAGTTGCGACAGCGCGGCATCGTCGAGTGCATCGGTGCGCTCCGCCGCGTGTGCCAGCAAGGTCCGCACGTGTGCAAGCGGCGTGCGCAGGTCGTGGGCGATGCCGTCGCAAGCGCCCTTCACTTCGTTCATCAGGCGCTCGACTTCGGCGAGCATATGGTTCACCAGATGCGCGAGCATATCCACTTCATCGCGTCCGCCGATCGGCAGACGCTGCGCGAGATCGCCCTGCGCAATCCGTTGCGTGCCGGCTTCACGCAGCAGCAATGCAACGACTATCCGTTCAACGCGCTCAAAGGCGAAGTCACGCATAAGCAATTGATGCACGAGCTGGGCGAACTGGAAGCAGTCGGCTACAACCCCGGCGACGACGACAGCGAATACCCCAACGATCTGCAACAGGCGGAACAGAAGCCGCAAGCCGAATATCGCGCGGATTACGTGCCCGCCAAGCCGATGACCCATGCGCAAACACCGGCCGGCGAAGCGCCCGCGCAAGCGGCCAATCAGCCGGCAGGTTGAACGTGACGTTCAGCGCCGCGGTCACACGGACCCGGCTTGCGCGCCGTCACCGGCCATTCGTCAAGCGGCCGGTGTCGCTCGCCGCGCGGTCCTCACGCCGCTCACGCCGCTCGCCGCGCCTGCGATTCAGCTCCGCAAGCCGCCGTCTGCCATGCGTGAGCGACGCGACCGCATGGAACGCGAGGGGTGCGAACACGAGCCCGAACAACGTTGCAGCCAGCACCCCGCCGAACACGCCGGTGCCGATCGAGCGGCGGCTTTCAGCGCCCGCGCCGCTCGACACCACCAGCGGCACGACGCCCAGCAAAAAAGCCGCCGAGGTCATCACAATCGGCCGGAAGCGCGCGGCGGCTGCCTCGGTCACCGCGCGCGTCAACGGCAAGCCGCGCTGATGCAGATCACGGGCGAACTGCACGATCAGAATCGCGTTCTTCGCCGCGAGACCAATCACGGTAATCATGCCGACCTTGAAATAGACGTCGTTCGGCATGCCGCGCAGCAGCACCGCGGCGACCGCGCCGATCACGCCGAGCGGCACCACCATCAATACCGAAAGTGGAATCGTCCAGCTTTCGTAGAGCGCGGCCAGCGCCATGAACACCGCCAGCAGCGATAAACCGATCAGCAATGGTGTGAGCCGCGCCGCCGCGGTTTCTTCGCGCGCCGCGTCGACCCAGTCATAGCCGATGCCCTCCGGCAGCGTCGCCGCGAGCCGTTCCATCTCGGCCATCGCCGCACCGGAACTATGACCCGGCGCCGCGCGGCCGCTGACGTCGAGCGACGGATAACCGTTGTAGCGGCTCAACATCACCGGACCGATGGTCCAGTGGCGCGTTGCGATCGCCGAGAGCGGCACCATCCCGCCCGTCGCGTTGGGCACCGCGAGCGCCATCAGATCGTCGTCGGTCATGCGTGCGGCGGCGTCGGCGGCGATCATCACGCGGCGCATGCGGCCGCCGGCCGGAAAATCGTCGATGTAGGTCGAGCCGAACGTGCTGCCCAGCACCTCGGCAATGCGCTCGAACGGCACGCCGAGCGCATACGCTTTGGCGCGGTCGATATCGAGCTCGACGCGCGGCGCGTCCGGCAAATCTTCGGAATGTATCGAGGTCAGCACCGGACTCGCCTTGGCCTGCGCGAACAGCTGCTCGCGCGCCGCCTTCAGCGCGTCCACGCCGATCCCGCCGCGGTCCTCGAGCCGGAACACGAAACCGTCTGAATGCCCAAGACCCGGCACCGAAGGCGGCAATTGCGCTTGCACATCGCCGTCGATAATCTTGTCGAACTGTTCGTTGAGCTTATCGCGCAACGCCAGCGCGCCAGTGTCGCGCTTGTCCCAGTCCTTCAGTTCGACGAAGGCCATGGCCACATTCTGACCGCTGCCGGTAAAGCTCCAGCCGATCACGCTGGTGATATTCGAAATCGCCGGCTCGGCATGCAGAATTTTTTCCATCCGCTCGACCACCGCCAGCGTGCGCGCCTGGGTCGCGCCCGCAGGCAACTGGACCGTCACCTGCAACTGGCCTTCGTCCTCGCTCGGCAGAAAGCCGCCGGGCATTTGCCAGTACAGCACGCCGCACACGCCGACCAGCACCGCGTAGATCGCCAGCATCGGCCCGACGCGGCGCAGCGTGCGTGCCGTGAGTCCACGATAAGCGCTCGCGGCGCGATCGAAGCCGGAGGTGAAACGGCTCGCCGCGCGCGCCGCAAAACCGGGCAGGCCGCGGCGCGCGTCGCGCTGATGCACCGTCTGCTTGTGTGCCTTCAGCAGATTCGCGCACAACGCGGGCGTCAACGACAGCGCCATGAACGACGACACCAGCATCGACGCGATCATCGCTACCGCGAACTGCCGATAAATACCGCCGACGCCGCCAGGAAAGAACGCCATCGGCACGAACACCGCCGTCAACACCGCGGTCACGCCGATGATCGCGCCGCCGATCTGCGACATGGCCTTTCGCGTGGCCTCGCGCGGCGGCAAACCCTCGTCTTCCATCACGCGATGCACGCTCTCGACCACCACGATCGCATCGTCGACGAGAATGCCGATCGCCAGCACGAGGCCGAACATCGTGAATACGTTGATCGACAGGCCGCACGCATACATCGCGAGGAACGCGCCCATCAGCGTGACCGGAATCACCACGGTCGGCACCAGCGTGTAGCGCAGATCGCGCAGGAACAGCCACATCACGAAGAACACCAGCACCACGGCTTCGAACAGCGTCACGAGCACTTCGTGAATCGCGATCTGCACGAAATGCGCGTTGTCGAAGGGAATGTCGATGGCGACGCCAGGCGGCAAACGTTTCGACAGTTCGGCGAGCCGCGCGCGGATCGCAGTGGACGTTTCAAGCGCGTTGCCGCGCGGGCCGAGCTGAATGCCGACGGTTGCCGCCGCCTTGCCGTTCAGGCGCGACCAGTATGAATAATTGTCGCGGCCGAGCTCGACGCGCGCGACGTCGCGCAAGCGCACCGCCGAGCCGTCGGGCCGCGCCTTCAGCACGATCTGGCCGAACTCGGCGGGCGAGATCAGTTGGCCCTTCACGCTCACCGAGGCGTTCAATTGCTGCCCCGCGACGAACGGCGCATCGCCCAGCGTGCCCGCAGTCACCGTGGCGTTTTGCGCGGCGATCGCGGCGTTCACTTCGGCGGCGCCCAAGCCGTACTCGCGCAGCTTCATCGGGTCGAGCCAGATGCGCAGTGCTTCGTCTGCGTCCCACAACTGGGCGGAGCCCACCCCGGGCGCGCGCTTCAGTTCGCGCATCACGTAGCGGCTCAGATAGTCGCTCAATTGCACGGAATCGCGCGTGCCGTCGGTGGACGTGAGCGCGACCAGCATCAGGAAGGTGTTGGCCGCCTTGAATACGCTGATGCCCTGCTGCACGACCTGCTGCGGCAGGCGCGACTCGATCTGCTTCAGGCGGTTCTGAACGTCGACCATCGCGAGATCGGGATTGGTGCCGGGTGCGAACGTCACGTCGATCTCGAGTTCGCCGAGGTTGTCGCTGGTGGTTTCGTAGTACAGCATGTTGTCGGCGCCATCGAGACTCTCCTCGATGATGCTGCCGACGTTCGCGTCCACTACTTCAGTCGACGCGCCCGGATAGGTGGCGCTGATGACCACACGCGGTGGCGCGAGGCGCGGATACTGCGCGACCGGCAGTTGCGGAATAGCGAGCGCGCCCGCCACGACGATGGCGAGCGCGACGATCCATGCGAAGACCGGGCGGTCGATGAAAAAAAAAGGCACGCAAAAATCCGTTCAGATGGCGAGGAAGCTCGGTGCGTCGGCGAGACGGGCCATGTGCAGCGCATCGGCCAGCACGCCGTCGCGCATGGCATAACCGCGCGACACGCCTTCTTCGACGAAGCCGAACTTGCGGTACAGCGCGATCGCCGGCGTGTTGTCCGTGAACACCTGCAGTTCGAGGCGGCGCAAGCCGAGCGACGCATCCGCGGTTTCGGTCAGTGCCCGCATGAGCGCCGTGCCGACACCGCGCCCATGATACGCGTCGTGCACCGCCAATCCTAACTCGGCGCCGTGCGCACGGCACGGCCGAAATACCGTAAGTCCGGCGTGCCCCACCATGCGGCCGTCCAGCCATGCGCACACGCTCACACTGCCTTTGAGGCGCCGCTCGTGCCACGCGGCGATTTTTTCGGCGTTGCGATAACCGACTGACAGCGTGCCGCGCCGCACGCCGGGCAGGCTCATGATCTCGGCGAACGACGCCATGTCGGACTGTTCAAGCGCCTTGATCGTGATGCGGTTCTCCACTGCCGGGTCGCTATGCAAGGTTCGATCGTTCATGGTCTTATTCCGCGGCAAGGTTCGGTGTCGACAGTGTCGACTGCACTGCAGTTGACGGCGTCGACATGAACGGCGCCGCCTCGCGCAGCCGCGCCATGAAGAAGCAATCTATCAGCACGCCGCCGCGCAACACCGCGCCACGCTGCCGCGCTTCGATCTCGAAGCCGAACTTGCGGTACAACGCGAGCGCCGCGTGGTTATCGGCGAACACGTGCAACTCGACACGGCGCAGGCCGAGCCAGTTGTCGGCCACATCGAGCAGTTCGATCATCAGCGCATTGCCGATGCCACGCCGATGCCATGCGTCGTGCACGCAGATGCCGAGCGAGCCGGCATGCGAGCGGCGCCCCTTCGAAGGCGTCAGTTCCGCTTCACCGACCAGCGTGTCGCCGATCGTCGCCGCGATCACGATCTCGCTGGGTTCGAGCTTTTCGATGTATTCGCGCGTGCTGGCAAGCGACTGAAACGGCGGGTGCGGATTGCCGTTCACCACGACCGGCAGTTGCTGCATCGCGTGGAATTGTTCGGCGTCGGCGAGAAGCAACGGGCGCAGCGTCAGACCCTCGGGCAAGCTCTCAGGTTTAGATGTTGTTTTTATGTGTTGATCCATAGGCTCATAACGTCAATTCAAAAGATCGCGCCAGAATGCCGGGTAATTGCACGCCGCCGGTTGCGCGCTCGCCCCATGTGGAATCGCTCAGCAGCAACTCGGGTTGAGCGCCGAGCTGTTCGAGCTCGCCGCCGAGCAACCGGTACAAGCTGTCGTCGAAACGCATCGCCTCGAGCGGCGCGACGATCTGCCCGTGCTCGACCCAGAAGGTCGCGAAGCGCGTCATGCCGGTCAGGCGGCAATTCATCCGGTCCGAGAAATTCACGTACCAGAGATTGCCGATGTAGAGGCCGGTATCGAGCTTCGCCAGCACGTCCTGTTCCGCCAGATCGCCGCCTTCCATCGAAAGCGCCGCCGGCGATTCGTTCGCCAGCGCGCCGTTGGGCGTCAAACCGTACTCGCGTGCGCTGCGTGCATTGGTCAAGCGCTCGGCGCTGCGGCCCGCCTGGATCAGCGGCACGCTTTGGCGCAGATAGCCGTCGTCGTTGAAACCCGGCGTGATGCCGAGATTCAGGTCTTCGCTCAAGCTCACGCGCGGATCGAGCGCGACTTCGCCGGTGTGCAGTTTGTACAACTCGCTGCGCGAGCTCGCTTGCGCCCGCGCGGAGAATCCGCTCCATGCGGTCACGCTGAGCAATTCCGCAAGCGCCGCGGGCGCCAGATACGAGCGATAACGCCCCGGCGCCAACGCGCGCGGCGTGCGCGCGAGCACGGCGAGACGAGCCGACGCCTGCTCGACTTTGCGCGCGAAGGCGGCATCGCTCCAGTCGTCGCCGGCGTAGGTCGTTTTGATCGCCCGGCCGCTCGGGTCATACAGCGACCAGCTGAAATTGAAGTTGTCGACTTCGTACCAGCCGCGGCTGCCGCTGGTGGACGCGAAGCCGCGCACGATCGTGCCGCCCGCGTAAAAGCCGACGAAATCCAGCCCCTGCGCGCATTCGGCGACAGTGCGCAACAAGCCCTGCGGGTCCGGCAGCTTGCCGGAACGCTGCGTGGCCCGCTGCCATTGCGACGTATCGAACAACAGATGTGGATCGTCCGCTGCATCGCGCAAGCCGTCGCGCAAGGTGGCGAGCGCCGCGCTCACTTCGTCCAGGTCCTGTTGCAGGTCGCCGCATACGGTCAGCGTCGAATAGGCCTGGCGTGCGCCGTCGATCAACCGCAAGGTCAGCTTGCCTTGCGACACGCTGCCGATCTGCCGCACCTTGCCTGCGTTGAAGCGAATGAAGTCGGACTGCTCGCCGGCAAACGAACTCAGCGTGGTTTCGCCAGCGTGCTGCAAGCGCTCGATCGCATCGGCCAACGACGTGAAATGCTGCTGCCAGTCGAGCGATGCACCGGCCCGCGAGGACATGAATTGGCTCATCAGGCGCCTCCGAACACGTCGACGTTGCTGAACACGCAAGCAGGCGACGCATGACCGACGCGAATGATCTGCGCCGGTTCGCCCTTGCCGCACATCGGGGTGCCGTACACCTCGCGCGTGCCCGCATTGCCCACCGCGCTCAGGCTGCGCCAGAAATTCGCCGAGATGCCGCGATAATTCGGCTGCTTCACCACCTGCGTGAGCTTACCGTGTTCGATCAGCTGGCCGAACTCGCAGCCGAACTGGAATTTGTTGCGATGGTCGTCGATCGACCACGAGGTGTTGGTGCGCATCAGAATGCCGTGTTCGATGTTGCCGATCATCTCGCCCAGCGAGCTATGACCGGGCTCGATGTTCAGATTCGCCATCCGGTCGATCGGCGGCCGGTTCCAGTTCGACGCACGCGAATTGGCGACGCCGGGCATGTGCGCACGCTGCTGCGAAAGCGCGCCGCCCAGCGGCCGTTCGAGCACGCCGTTGCGAATCAGATATTGTTTGCGCGCTTCGGTGCCGTCGTCGTCGAACGCGTAAGCGGCGGCTTCCTCGCGCAGCTCCGGGTCGAAGGTGACGTTCAGCAGTTCGGAACCGTAGCGGTATGAGCCGAACATCTCCTGCTTGACGAAGCTCCAGCCCGCGAAGTTGCGCTCGTCGCCGAGAATACGGTCGAGTTCGAGCGGATGGCCGATCGATTCGTGAATTTGCAGCATCATCTGATCGGGCATCAGCAGCAGATCGCGCTTGCCTGAAGGGCAATTCGGCGCAGCCAGCAACTGCAACACATCGTTGGCGACCCGCAGGCCCGCGCCTTCGAAGCCGAAGCGCGCCAATACTTCAATGCCGCCCTGTCCGAGCGTGCCGTAGTTGCCGCCGAGCGTGCGCACCTGGGTGTCGCCGTTCGCGTGCGCGGCCACACTCAATTGCGGCATCACAAAGCGGAATTGCTGGTCGATCCGTACGCCGTCGCCGGTAATGTAGAGCTGATCGGTATGCGTGATCTGCACGCCCGCCACACGTTCGACAATACGTGTATCGAGATTCGCGCTCGCGCATTCCGCGCCCAAACGGTCGAGCCATTCGGCCCGGCCCGGCAACGCGTGCTGCGCATTCGGCGATACGTAGTGGCCGCTGGCAGCCGGACGCACCACCTCGCGATGGTCGATCAAAGATAGCGTGGCGCTCGCTTCCGCGCGAGCCGTCGCTATATCGAGCGCCGCCTGCAAGCCGGCGGCGGACAGATTCGCCGTGGCCGCATAGCCCGCTCCCGCGCCTACCCATGCGATCAGCATCGCGCCACGATCGCGCACCGTGCGCAGCGGCTGCGCAATGTCATTGCGGATTTCGTGGTCGTCGATCTGTTCGTCGACAATGCGCAGCGACCAGAACGCCGCGCGGCTCGTCAGCGTGCGGGCAGCTTGCGCCCAACGTTCGTCAATCATTCGAGGTTCCTGTATGAATCTCTGTTTAGCCCGGCGGCGGCAGGACCAGCGACGACGCCAGCAGCGACTGGGTATAAGGATGCGACGGCGCATGCAACACATCGAGTGTGTCGCCGGCTTCTACGATGCGTCCCGACTTCATCACGATCACGCGATGCGCCATGGCTCGCATCACCGCCAGATCGTGCGTGATGAACAAAAAACTAAGCTTGTACTTTTTCTGCAGATTTGTCAGCAGATTCAGCACCTGCTTCTGGATCGACACGTCGAGTGCGCTGGTCGGTTCGTCGAGCACCAGCAACTCCGGTTCGACCGCCAGCGCGCGCGCAATCGCAATGCGCTGGCGCTGTCCGCCGGAAAACTCGTGCGGATAGCGCAGCATCGCATCGGCGGGCATGCCAACCTCTTCGAGCAGGCCGCCCACGCGCGCGCGCCGCGCCTTCGCATCCACTTCCGGCCGATGCATGGCGAGGCCCTCGCCGATGATCTGCTCCACTGTCATCCGCGGCGACAGCGAACCGAACGGGTCCTGGAACACGACCTGTATGCGCGCATACAGCGCACGGCGCGAGGTGGCGGTCTTCAGCGTCGACAACGGCAAGCCGTCGATGTGAATATGACCCGCGGCCGGCTGCTGCAAACCGAGCACGGTGGCCGCCAGCGTCGACTTGCCCGAACCCGATTCGCCGACGATCCCGAGCGTCTCGCCGCGCCGCAAGCTCAAATCGACCTCCTGTACCGCGCGAAACGTGGAGCGCCTGAACATCGAACGCCAGCCCTTCGCCGACGTGCGGTAGTCGACCGCGAGGCCTTGCACTTCGAGCAGCCGCCGCGCGCCGGCTTCGACCGGTTCGACCGCGCGTTGCGGCTCGCTGTCGAGCAGGCGCTTCGTATACGGATGCTGCGGATCGGCGAACAAGGCTTCGGTCGTATTGGTTTCGACCAGCACACCCTTCTCCATCACCGCGACGCGCTGCGCGAAGCGCTTGACCAGATTCAGGTCGTGCGTAATCAGCAGCACGGCCATGCCGCGTTCGGCCGCTTCCTGTTCCTGCAAGGCGATCAGCAGATCGACGATTTGCTGACGCACGGTGACGTCGAGCGCGGTAGTGGGTTCGTCGGCGAGCAGCAAACGGGGGCGGCATGCAAGCGCCATCGCGATCATCGCGCGCTGCCGCTGGCCGCCGGACAGTTGGTGCGGAAAGCTGTCGATGCGCCGTTCCGGCTCGGGAATGCCGGTGCGTCTGAGCAATTCGATGCCGCGCTCGCGCGCCGCGTTCGGCCGCAGGCCTTCGTGCAGGCGCAAACTCTCGGCGATCTGCTTGCCGATCGTGAAGAGCGGATTAAGAGCGGTCATCGGCTCCTGAAACACCATCGCGACATCCGCGCCGCGAATCCCGCGCATCTGCTGCTCGGTTTTTTGCAGCAGGTCTTCACCGTCGAGCAGGATGCGCCCGCTCAGCTCCGCATGCTCGACCAGCTGCAAGATCGACAACGCGGTGACGCTCTTACCCGAACCCGATTCGCCGACCAGCGCGACCCGTTCGCCGCGCGCGATCGAGAGGCTCAGTTCATGCACCGCGATCTTGTCGCCGAAACGCACGGAGAAGCGGTCGATTTCCAGCAAGGGTTGAGTCGACGTGACGTGGCTCATCGCGGACCTCCGCCGAAAGCCGAACCGCGCGAGCGCGTATCGAGCGCATTGCGCAGCGCATCGCCCATGAAGGTCAACAGCAGCAGCGTGATCACCAACGCGGCAAACGCCGAAATCGAAATCCACCAGGCGTCGAGGTTGTTCTTGCCCTGCTGAAGCAATTCGCCGAGGCTCGGGGTCGGCGGCGGCACGCCCAGGCCGAGAAAGTCGAGACTCGTCAGCGACAGAATCGCCGCGCTCATGCGAAACGGCAGGAACGTAATCACCGGCGTCAGGCTATTGGGCAGCACGTGGTGCCACATGATCTGCCAGTTTGAGAGGCCCATCGTGCGTGCAGCCTTGACGTAATCGAGCGAACGGTTACGCAGGAATTCGGCGCGCACGTAGTCGGACAGCACGAGCCAGCCGAACATCGATAGCAGAATAAACAGCAGCCACAAGGTCGGCTCGAAAATCGACGCGAAGATGATCAGCAGATACAGGTCCGGCATCGAACTCCAGATCTCAATGAGGCGTTGCCCGATCAGATCGGTGCGTCCGCCATAAAAACCCTGCACCGCGCCCGTCAACACGCCGACCAGCACGCCGGACACGGTCAGCGCGAGCGCCATCAGCACCGACAGCCGGAAACCGTACAGGAGCCGCGCGAGCACGTCGCGACCGTACTGATCGGTGCCGAGCCAGTTGGTCGTCGTCGGCGGCGCCGGATACGGATGCGCGGCGAAGTAATCGATCGTGTCGTAGTGAAAATGATTCGGCGGATATATCGCGAAGTTGCCGTTCGATTCGAGCCGCGAGCGGATATACGGGTCCAGGTAGTTCGCGCCAGCCGGAAAATCGCCGCCGAACAAGGTCTCCGAATAGTCCTTTACGATCGGGAAGTAATAGTGGCCTTCGTATCGGACCACCAACGGGCGATCGTTGGACAGCACCTCGCCGAGCAGGCTGATGACGAACAGCGATACGAAGATCACGAGGCTCCAGTAACCGAGACGCTGCTGTTTGAAGCGCAGCCATGTGCGCCGCCATGGCGACGGCGACGCCGCGTGCGCCACGCCGGCCACGTCAGCGGTCCAGGCGGTTGAATTGGATGCGGGGGTCGACAAGGACATAGCAGACGTCAGCGATGAGTTTGGTTACGAGGCCGATCAGCGTGAAGAGAAAGAGCGAACCGAGCACGACCGGATAATCCCGGCGAATCACCGAGTCGTACGAAAGTTGCCCCATGCCGTCGAGCGAGAACAGCGTTTCGATCAGCAGGTTGCCGTTCAGGAATGCGCCGACAAACGCGGCTGGCAGACCCGTCAACAACGGAATCGCGGCATTGCGCAGCACGTGCTTCCACAGCACGTCGCGCTCCGGCGCGCCCTTGGCGCGCGCGGTCAACACATATTGACGGCCGATCTCTTCGAGGAACGTGTTCTTGGTGAGAATCGTCACGATCGCGAAGTTGCCGACCACCGAGGCCGTCACCGGCAGCACGATGTGCCACAGATAATCGAGTAACTTGCCGAAGGTGCTCAGCTCGCCGAAGTTATCCGACGTGAGGCCGCGCATCGGAAACACCTGCCAGAAGGTGCCGCCGAACAGCATCAGCAGCAGCACACCGAGCACGAAGCCGGGAATCGCGTAGCCGGCCAGCACCAGCACGCTCGTTGCCGTATCGAAGCGCGAGCCGTTGCGCACCGCTTTCGCAATGCCCAACGGCACCGATATCAGATACGTGAGCAGCACCGTCCATATGCCGAGCGTGATCGACACCGGCAGCTTCGAACGGATCACCTCCCACACGCTTTCATGCTGGAAGTACGACTGGCCGAGATCGAACGTCGCATAGTGCTCGAGCATCAGCAGATAGCGTTCGAGCGGCGGCTTGTCGAAGCCGAACTGCTTCTTGATCTGTTCGATCTGCAGAGGATCGACGCCCTGGCTGCCGTGATAGCCGCCGGCGCCGGCCCCCGCCTCTCCGCCACGGCCAGTGCCGTGGCGGAGTTGCGTCATCACCTGTTCGACCGGCCCACCCGGCACGAACTGCGTGACGACAAAGGTCAGCGTGACCACGCCGAGCAGCGTCGGCACCATTAACAGCAGTCGTCTGAGAATGTAGGCAAGCATGCTGGTCCTCAGTGGGCCGTAGCCGTGGTTGAGAGAACGGACTGCGCCGCCTGGGTGGTTTGAGTCGCTTGAGTGCGCGGCGCTTTTGCGTACCAGTAATCGATGACCCAGTCTTCGTACAGGTAAGACGTGGGCACGATCTTCGGGAACGCCAGCGTCGTCTTGTAGCCGATGCGCGCGCCCGGCGCGTAGTACTCCGGCACCAGATAGAACGAGTAGATCAGGACGCGGTCGAGCGCACGGGTCGCCGCCTCCAGATCGTCGAGATTGGTGGCCGAGAGCGCGGCGCGAATCAGCGAGTCGACCGCTTTCGATCGAATCCCCGGATAGTTCTCGGAGCCGACTTCGGACGCGGCCGCACTGCCGAAGCGGCGTGTCAGTTCGGCGCCCGGAATCGTCACCGGCGGATAGATAAAGGTGGTCATGTCGTACTCGAAATTGTCCAGACGCTTCTCGTACAACGCACTGTCGATTTCACGCATATGGGCCTGGATGCCGAGCATGCCGAGCGCCTGCATATATGGCAGGATCAGACGATCCATACCGGGCTGATCGTCCATGATCTCGATCGTCATCGGCGTGCCGTTCGCGTCGCGCAATGCGCCGTCGCGATAGTGCCATCCAGCCTGCGCCAGCAGATCGCGTGCGACACGCAGATTGCCGCGCAGGGAATCCGGTGCAATCGTAGTGGGTTGCTTGAGCATCGGACCGAATACCTCGGGCGGCACACTGGCGCGCAACGGCTCGAGCAGCGCCAGCTCCTTGGGTCCGGGCATGCCGGTTGCGCCGAACGGACTCGCCTCGAAATAACTGCTGGTGCGCCGGTATTGGCCGTAGAACATCATCCGGTTCATCCAGTCGTAGTCGAATGCCAGCGTGAGCGCGTGGCGCACGCGCGGGTCCTGGAACATCGGCTTGCGCAGATTCATCAGCATGCCCTGCATCTGCGCGGGACCGTCGGCGAAATCACCCTTCTTCAGCAGTCCGTTGTCGAAATTCTTGCCTACATACTTGCGCGCCCACTGCGTCGCGCTGTATTCCACGATGACGTCCGCATCGCCCGCCTTGAAGGCTTCGAGTTGCGTGTAGTGGTCACGGTACAGCTTGAAGGTGATGTGCTGGAAGCGGAACATGCCGCGTCGCGACGGCAGATTCGACGCCCAGTAGTCAGGGTTGCGGCGATATGTGATCTGCTTGTCGTTTTTTCGTCCCTCGACCAGATAGGCGCCGCTGCTGATCGGCGGTGTGGAAGAGATCTGATCGAATGGCGGACGCTTGCCGTTGGGCTGCATCCCCCACTTCGGCGAGAAGATCGGCAGGTCGCCGGCAATCAGCGGCGCATCGCGTTCGGGATGCTTGAAATCGAAGCGGATCGTGTTCTTGTCGATTACCGTCGCGCTTTTGATGACCGAGAACTGCGCGTTGAAAAGCGGCGAAGCCTGCGGACTTATCAGCGTGTCGTACGAATATTTGACGTCGGCAGCGGTGATCGGGTCGCCGTTCGAAAAGCGGGCGGCGGGATTGATATGGAACGTGGCTGACGTCAGATCCGACGCCACCTCTACGTCGTTCGCGATTAACGGGTATTCGGAAGCCAGCTCGTCCCAGCTACGCTGCATCAGCGTGTCGAACATCAGATTCAGAATGTCGGGTGCGGGTGCGCCGCGCACCAGAAACGGATTCAGCGAATCGTAAGTCTGCAGTTCGTTATAGTTTTCGAAACTGAGCGAGCCGTTGGCCGGCGCGTCGGGATTCGCGTAGTCGAAGTGGTTGAAATCAGCCGAGTATTTAGGCTCGTCGTATTGCGCGATCGAGGGCTTCGCCTGCACCGAAGCCGCGTTCAAACTCAGGCACAGGCTCAGCGCTATCAGCCATGCGGCGCCGGCCGTCAGCGCCGGCTGGCGCGAAACCGACCACACGGTGCGCGGCAGGCGAAACTTCACAAGTCTCATCTTCGGAATGCGTGAGAACGCGCGCCGGCCTCAAGCCGGCGCGCGGTAAGTCGAATCGGCGCGAGCGACGGCTTGACGCCGTCGCTCGCGTAGCTTTTCCCGCTAGCGCTGCGCTGCGGCTTACTGGTCGTCGTCGCTCGCCGTGGTCTTGAACGAGCACTGAGCACGGGGAACTCCAAAGTACGCCTCTGACAAAATTGAGCCGCTCCGGCACCGATGACCGGAAGCCGGAGCAGCCGACCGACTGGACAGACTGCGGGTGAATCACAAACATCAAAGACTTCAGAAGCGGTACGTTGCACCGACCTGGAAGAAGCGGCCGATGTTGGTATAAAGCGACTGGTCGTAGCCCGTGATATCCGGGGTGGCCTGCCACTCGACGTCGAACGGCGGTTTGCGATCGAAGATGTTGTTGATGCCGCCGTAGATCGTCCAGTTCTTGAAGCCGCGATACGTGGCCATCAGGTTGAACTGGCTGTACGACGCCACCGACAGCGTGCCGCCGTCGCCAAACTCGGACGCCACCGCATTGGTGTACGGGCCGGTGTACTGCCACGTCAGCGTGGTGGTCAGCTTGCGGTAATCCCAGGAGAGGCTGGTGTTACCCTTCCAGCGCGGATTGGACGCACCGAACGGCTGCAGCAGCGCGAGGTTGTTGCCGGCGAAGTCCTGCGTCGGCGCACCGGGGCTGTTCAACTTGAAGTGCCACACGTAGACCCAATCGCCTGCCAGCGTGAACGTGCCGTACTTCGTACCGACCGACTTGCGGAAGTTCATGTCGAAGCCGTCGGTGTCAAGCGAACCGAGGTTGATGAACTGTTCCTTGATGTAGGCCACCGTGCCGTCAGGATTGCGGATCACGGTCGACGGGTTGTTCGCATCGATCACCGCGTTCGGATCGTTCGTGCCGATCACGCCGTCGATGTGAATCTTGTAGAACGCCGCACCGATATCCGTCGACGAATCCGGCGAGAGCTGGAAGCCGATGTTGTAGTTCTTCGTATGCTCAGGCTGCAGCGCCGGATTGCCGTTGACCTGTTCCGTTGTGAAGTGCTTGGTCGGCACGCCGCTCGGGTCGTTCGGGTCCACCAGGTTCTGGTGGGCCAGATACGTTGCCTGCGAGTTCTCGACCAGCGTCGGAGCACGGAAGCCACGGCTATACGATGCGAAAGTCGTGAGAGCCTGCACCGGCTGGAAGCGCAATGCGAAGCTCGGCGAGAACGCACCACCGAAGTCGCTGTAGTGGTCGTAACGGCCCGCCTGCGTGAACGTCAGGTTCCGGATGATCGGAATATCGACCTGATAATAGACGGCGGCCACGTTGCGCTCGCCGTCGACAGTCTGCACGTTGGCCGGCGCGGTAATCCCAAGCGCGCTATAAGTGCGCGAGTTGATCACGTTGCTTTCGTGACGGAATTCCGTACCGAAACCGACACCGACCGGGCCACCCGGCAGATTGAACAGGTTGCCCGTCGAGGCTTTGGCCGTGACGCTGTCGAGCTTCGAGATCGCCTGCTCGTAGTCGTTCTGGAACACACCGTTCAAACCGTTCGGCGTGGCCGACGGGTTCGAGAAGTTGAACACGCCGTTCTGCAGAATGTTCTCGAGGCCTGCAACATTCAGCGCGTTGCCGTAGGTCGTGTCGACCGTGCTCTGCGAATGGCCGTAATCCGCTGACCAATCCCAGTCGCCGAACCTGGCGGTGGTGAACGAGCCCTTCACACCGGTCATCGCACGCCAGAACGTCGACACCGTATCCGCCGACACGGTGTTCGGGAACGTGTAGTTGATCGGCGTCGGCACGCCGAACGGATTGTACGGGTTGGTGCCCGAGACCGTGCGCGACAGCGGCAACGCCGAACCAGTGGCCGGGTTGAACGCATTGGTCTGGCTGCTCAGCACCGCCGGACCTGCGTTCTGCACGGTTTCGTTGCGACTCACCCAGAGGTCGGCGTAAGCCTGCACATCGTCGTTGATCTTGAACGTACCGCGCACTTTCGCGTTCAGGCGCGTGATCGCCGGCACGAGCGAGGTCTGGCTCGCGGGATTCGACTTACACTCCGCGCCGCCGTCCGCCGACACGCTACCGGGAGGGCATGGGCTGAGTGCTACCTTGCTGCCGTCGGGTGCGGTCCAGTACGACTGTTGATTCGGGCCGAGCGGGCCCGCGAGGCCGCCAGCGAACTGGCTGAAGTCCTGGTTCGCCGTCATGGCGCGATCGGCGAGCGAGGAGCCGGTGTCGCGGTAGTAGCTCGCTGCAGCCGTCACGTTGAAACGGTCGCCATTCAGATCGCCGATACCGCCGAGCACGCTGAAGTTGCCCTGCGCGTCGCCCGGATGCTGCGCCTTGCCGAGCTGGCCATCGACCTGCAAGCCCTGGAAGTCCTTCTTCGTGATGATATTGACAACGCCTGCAATTGCATCCGAACCATACACCGAGACCGCACCGGTCTTCACGATGTCGATGTGGTCGATCATGTTGAGCGGGATCGAATTCACGTCGAAGAACGTGTCGGTGAAGTTCACCGCCTTGCCGTAATTCGCCACCCGTTGCCCGTCCACCAGCACTAGCGTGTACTTCTCGCTCAGACCGCGCAATGCAATGCCGCCACCGCCTTGCGCGGAGCTGTTCATCGTCGTTTGGCCCCAGCTGCTCCCCGAGTTCGCGGACGTGCCGCGCAGGAAATCGGCCACGGTCGTATAACCGCTTTGCTGGATTTCCTTGGGCGTGATGGTCTGGACTTCCGTGTTGCCGACCTTGTCCGACGTGCGGATTAGCGAGCCGGTCACTTCAAATTTCTTAAGTTGCTGAACCCCTTTTCCCGCAGGCGTCGCGGTGTTGTTGTCCGCGGACGGCGTTGCAGCGGTGCCCGATGCGGGAGCCGCAGCCGCTGCCGGCGTGCTTTCCGTTGTCGTCGCGCCTGCTGCGGTTCCTGTCGTGGCCGGCTGGCTTTGCGCAAACGCCGGTACGGCGATTGCGGCCGACAACGCCAGTTCAGCCCAGATTATTCTTTTGATGGCCAGTGCCAATGCCCGTTGTTTCATTTTTCCCCTTCTCGCTCGTCAGTAAGGCCACAGCTGTGTGTGAAGAGAGGTCTTGTGAACCTCTCCACTCGATATACGGCGATCTTGCGCCGCGCTCCGTTAAAGCCGCCCCGCACCTTTCCGCCTCACAAGCCGGCCACGAAATGCCGGCATTGCAAATGCATCCATATAGACAGGACACTTCAAATAACTCAATATCGGACTACTTATTTATTACAAACGAAATGCGCAGCGCTTTCTAATTGTTTTTACTTTCACTACCACGAGTGATGGAGCGAGCAACGTCCTCCCACCCGATCAATCTGCAACCTACCATTAAGTAATGCTTACAAATATCGAGCGACTGCTTTCAACGAAAGCACGGAGCAAAGGCAGCTAAAACAATCTTGGCGTGCCCACCCACACGACCACCGCTTCTTCGCGGGCCGTATTGGCCCAGGCGTGAGGCACGGTGGACTCGTAATGCGCGGTGTCACCTGCCTGCAATACGAACGTTGTACCTTCTAACGTGAGCGATATCTGACCGCTCATCACATACAAAAACTCTTCCCCTGCATGCGTCGTGACTTCCGACGGGTTCTGCCCCACCGGCATCCTGACGAGAATGACTTCCAGCTTGCTGCCGACCGACAGATTCGTCAGCCGTCCAAAAAGATTCGCGGTCCCGTCAAATCCGAAGTACTTCAGCTCATTCCCTCTACGCACCGACTTGTCTTCGGTCGGCGTGTCGACGAAGTACTGCACCGTGACACCTAAAGCTCGAGCAATGCCGACTAGCGATGTAATCGAAGGCGTTGCGTGCCCCCGTTCTACCTGCGACAAAAAGGGCTTGGAAATTCCCGCAGTTGTTGCCACTTCGTCCAGCGTGCGCTTGAGCCGTTGGCGAAGCGCGCGGATTTTGCTTCCTATAGAAACTGCGACCTGTGCCTTGTTATCGAGTGGCAAAACCATAGCAAGACAGAATCCCGTAGTCAAAATTAGTTTGATAAAACTAAACTATGTTTCATTGAGTGCAACGTCCTCCTTAAAACTCGCTCGATATGCCTGGTCAGTTGCCGCCATGAGTGACTCGATCAATGCGATGTCCGGGAGGCTTTCACACTTGCCGCAAACCGGACGATGGTTGCGCACGCAACCAGGCCCGGCCATTGGTGACGGCCGCTGCTCCATACGGCGAACATGCGCCTCCCGGCTCAATGTCCGGATACCCTGGATGCACTTCGCCGGGTGGGACATATCAGGAACAGGATGCCGTTACTTCGACGCCACCAGCACCCACAAACGGGCGAGGTCGGCCGAACCGTCGGTGCCCTTCACCGCGCGGAAGGTTTGCACTGCACGAGCTTTTTCGCCTGCGATGTAGTACGCCTCGCCGAGATGCAGTTGCGCCTGGTCCGGGTGATCGACTCCCCCCTTCGCGATCGCTGCGTCCATTGCCGTAAGACCTTGCTTGGTCTGACCGGCGAAGACCTGGTTGAAGCCGACATCGACAGGTGCGACGGGGTTCGCTGGATCGGCCGGCGCTTGCGCCCGTTTCGCGGCGAGCGCCTGCAGCCGCTTCTCGCGATCCGACTGCGCATCGTGCCCCAGAACGCCTGACGTAAAGCCCTGATCGATAACCTGTTTGCCTTCGGCCGTGGTACCGGCCACGATCGCGAGCTGAGTCATCTCCATGTAATCGTCGGCGGTGGTGAGCGAGCCGGTCGCACGGCGCAGCCGGTACGTGTCGATATCGAGCGCCGACGAATAGCCAGGCTTGCTGCGGATCGCGGTGAACAGATCGTCCCAGTAAGACTGCTTCGGATGATAGGCGACCAGCTTTTCGAGCGTGCTGCGGTAGGTCGCGTCATCTTTCACGCGTTGCGCGCAAGTGCCGAGCAATTGCAGTTGCGATTCGTCGGGTGCGTGACCGGCACGCACTTGCGCATCGACGCTCGGCTTAAGCAGGCTCACGACGTTGCCGCAATCGTTTGACAGGTAGTAAGACTGCACAAGCAAAGTCCGCATGTCGGGATCGCTGCCGCCCGATTTCAGATAGCGCTGCGCGACCTTCGCTGCCTGTGCGTAGTTTTTCTGCTGGAAGTAGATGCCTGCGAGCGCCGCGGTGGTGCGCTGCTCGTCAGCGCCGCTCAAGCGTCCGGAACCCAGCAAGGTTTCGTAGGCTTGGGCAGCTACGCCGGATTCGCCGGCTGCCGCAGCAGCAGCGCCGCGCATCTCCTGGACCATGTAGCTTTCATAGGACGTTTTGCCCGCCACGGCATCCGCCTGATCGATCTTCGTCAACGCATCCTTGTACTTGTGCGCGCGATACAGATCCTGCGCGGCGTTCAGCGGCTTCGCCACATCCGGCCGCAAGGTGTCGGCGGCATGAGACGTGACCGGCAGCACGACGAGCGCAGACAGCCCTCCGACAGCGGCCGCAATGACGGCGCGCCTGAACCGTTGATGGATCGTTAGCATTCCACTTCCCTATTGCATGTACTGCTCGTTGCCGATCAGGCCGATTTTCGTCGCGCCCAGTCGTTGCGCGGACGCCATCACCTCCGCGACGTCTTTGTACGGCACCAGCTTGTTAGGCCGCAGATGGATTTCCGCCTGGACTGGTTCGGCCGCCACCTGGGCCAGCCTTGATTCGAGCGCCGCCCGGTTCGGCACAGGCTGGCCATTCCAGGTCGTGGTGCCGTCGAAGTCGATATCGATCTGCACCACTTCCGGCTGCGTGATCGGCGGCGGCGGATTGCCGACCGGCAAGTTCATCTTGATGGCATGCGTCTGGATCGGAATCGTGATAATCAACATGATCAGCAACACCAGCATCACGTCGATCAGCGGCGTGGTGTTGATATCGACCATCACATCCGGTTCAGAACTGCTACCGCCCGAAGATACGTTCATCCCCATAATCGTCTCCTGTCGATCGGACTTGGCGCTTTAGCGCTTAGTCCGATCCCATGCAAAGCCGTCGACCAGAGTTGGCGCTTTAGTGCTTACTCTGGTCCCATGCAAAGCTGTCGGCCAGAGTTGGCGCTTTAGCGCTTACTCTGGTCCCATGCAAAGCTGTCGGCCAGAGTTGGCGCTTTAGCGCTTACTCTGGTCCCATGCAAAGCTGTCGGCCAGAGTTGGCGCTTTAGCGCTTACTCTGGTCCCATGCAAAGCTAGCCGCCGCGCGCGGGCGGCTCAGTGATAAATGAAACCTTGGCGATACCGGCGCGTTCGCACTCGGTAATGACCCGGCCGATGAATTCGTACCGTGCGTTCTGGTCACCGCGAACGTGCACTTCCGGTTGCGGCGTCATGACCGACACGGTTTTCAGGCGTGCCAGCAGCGTAGGCGCATCGACCTGCTTCTCGTTCCAGAAGAAATCGCCGTCGCGGTTGACCGCGATGACGATACTTTTGGGCGTCGTTTGCAGCGGCTGGATCGTCTCCTTCGGCAGTTGCACCGGCACCGTATGCGTCACCACCGGAATCGTGATCAGAAAGATGATCAGCAGGACCAGCATCACATCGACGAGCGGCGTGGTGTTGATACTGGAGATGACCTCGTCGTTATCTTCCTGCCCAACGCTCATAGCCATGACGGACTCCGCTTATTGGGCCAGCGATGCTTCGCGGGCGGCGGCGCGTGCCGGGCGACGGCTGCCTGCGAGCAACACGGTGTGCAGTTGCGCGCCGAAGGCCCGAACACGCTCCATCACCGACTTGTTGCGGCGAACCAGGAAGTTATAGCCGAGCACGGCCGGCACCGCCACGGCGAGACCGATCGCGGTCATGATCAGCGCCTCGCCGACCGGACCCGCGACCTTGTCGATCGAGGCCTGGCCGGCGATACCGATTGCCGTCAGTGCGTGATAAATCCCCCAGACCGTACCGAACAGACCGACAAACGGCGCTGTCGAGCCGACCGTGCCGAGGAAAGCCAGACCGTCTTGCAGACGATTCGACACGTTGGTGATCGCGCGCTCGACCGAGGTATCGATCCACGTATTGCGGTCGACGGCCTCGAGCAATGCTTCGTCATGATGTTCGCCTGCTTCGATGGCCGTTTCGGCGATGAAGCGGAACGGCGACGATTCGTCAAGCCGCTTCGCGCCTTCGCTCAGCGACGGTGCGGTCCACAGTTGCTCGTCGGCGCTCTTCGCGCGGCGGTTCGCGCGGAATTGCTCGAAGAACTTGGTGATCATGATGTACCAGCTGCCCATCGACATGAGCACCAGCAGAATCAGCACGAAGCGCGCGACGAAGTCACCGTTCTTCCAGAGTGCGCCGAGCCCGTACGGGTTATTGACGGTTTCGGACGTGGCCGGAGCCGGCGGCGGCACCGCTTCGTCCGCGGCCGAGCCGGCCGTTTGCGGCGCAGCGGTGGCCGGGGCAACTGCCGACGCGGTGGCGTCGCTAGCTTGAGCATGGGCCATTTGCGGTGCAACAAAGGTATCCACCGTGGTTACGGCGATCAACATGCTTGCCGCCAATGCGGCGAGAGTACGCTTCTTCATGCCTGCTCCAAGTTCATTAGTACAACTTCTAAACTAAGACTGATAAATCGCTACCGGTACCGAACAGCCTGTGGATTCAGTTCAAGTTGAACGAGAACGGAACTTGCACACGGACAGCCTGGCCTTGGGAAACGCACGTGAACTGCTTGACCGCGTTGAACGCTGCGCGATCGAGTGAGGAATCGTCCGCAGACTTCGCAACGCGTTCATTCGTAATATGGCCCTGCGCGTCGACTACGAATTCAATCAGCACATCACCCGTCACGTTGTTTTCCTGCGCTTCCTTCGGGTAACGGATCGACGAACGGATCTGATCCGAGTTCGGGCACACCACCCCTACTTCGGCGCTCACGGGCTTGGCCGGCGCCGGAGGTGCCGGCGGTGCGGGCGGCGCCACGGCAGGTGCCGACACGACCGGTGCGGCCTGGTGCGTGATGGTCGGCTGCGGCGGCGTCTGCACCTGCACTTCCGGTGGCGGCACGAACGGCGGCGGCGGCGGTGCGAACTTCGGCGGCGGCAATTGCACGGTCGGCAATGGCGGCGGCGGAGGCGGCTTTACCGGCTCGATGATTTTCGTTTCGATCGGATGCTGGATGACCTGCACGACCTTGGTGGCGAGGCCATTGATGAGCGCGTAAATTAACACTACGTGCAGGAGCAGAACGACTGCGATACCGCCGAAGCGGCGTACGGGGTTTTGCTGCTTACGCCCAAACTCGCGCGGGCGTCCTGGCCTCTCTATCCGGGCCACTGCTGCCGGAAATTGCCCTTCAACTTTCGTACCCACCTTTACTCCTCCGGCGTGAACCGTCCATTTCTGTCACTGCAGCGCGCTTACATACCGCAAACAACGTTCACTTCAGTCAATCATGGCCATCGATTGCATTTTTTATTTGCAGTCCAAAATTTATGCTTCATTGCCCAACTGAGATTCGATGACACATACAGACCCTGACGCAGCGCGTCGGCTCGTCGCACGCCACGGAATATCGATCTAGGTAGAAGTACTAATAGATCGAATTCGACTCCGTCATTTCCGCTTTCATGTGTGCAGCAGATAACCTGATCGAGGTGCGCCGCGGCTTGCGAGCCGTTCTGCGTCAAGGTCAGCTGCGTTTCATGGGAGGCAACGATAGCAGGACAAAAAATCCGCGGTCAAACTTTTTTTGATGACGGCATACTAAGTTTAGAGCGATAGCTCTAATTAGTGCCCCATTTACGTCGCTTTAGAAGAGTAGGCGCATATGGAACAGAGGTGAGCGCGTCTTTCTTGCACACGATAGCGCAGGAAAAAACCAATATTCCGGCGTTGCCGGCACACCCGGAACCATCCACAGAGCGCGGGGATTCGAAGACGAAAGGCCTGCCGGGCGGGCTTCCCGCAATGGTTGCAAGGCAACCGGGCGGATCGCAGACAGTAACCTGAGTTGATGATCGACCGTGACGAATGAACCCGAGGCCGGAGGCGAGAACATAGCAGAGGGAAAACCGCGTTCGAAAAATTTTTTTAGCGGTATTTACGACACTCTAAATCTGCATTTCAATTGCTTCTTTAACCTAATTACAAAGTCATTAATTAAAATTACATATTGCCGACGAACAGGATAATGCCCGGCAAACTGATAGCGATAGCCGCGTCAACGCTTTGACAGCCCTTGGAACGGCTGTGGCGCAAGCGAATCGTGCGCCTCACGTCTCCTGCACTTAGGCGAAAAGGAGCGGAGCGACTTCCGCTGCCCCGCTCCGCTATTCATCCGTTCGTTCCCTCGCTCGCCACCATTGCAACGCCGCTATGCGTTCGCGCCAGGACAGGCCGTAGCGCCGCGCCGGTGTGGCTATCGGCCACGCGAGAAAGTCCTTCGGGATCCGTAGCAGCCACTATTGTCCCGCCGCCGACACCACCTTCCGGACCCAGGTCGATGATCCAGTCCGCCTCTGCAATCACGTCGAGATCGTGCTCGATCACCACAACGCTATGGCCGCCGTCCGCGAGACGGTGCAGCACGCGAATCAGCTTTGCGACGTCCGCCATATGCAAACCGACGGTCGGTTCGTCCAGCACGTACAGCGTATGAGGCGGCTTCTGACCACGCCGCGTGATGTCGTCGCGCACTTTGCTCAATTCGGTGACCAACTTGATGCGCTGTGCTTCGCCGCCCGACAACGTAGGCGACGGCTGACCGAGCGTCAGATAGCCAAGTCCGACATCCTTCATCAATTGCAATGGATGTGCGATGTTGGAGATCGGCGCGAAGAACGCGACGGCCTCGTCGATTTCCATTGTCAGCACGTCGCCGATGTTCTTGCCGCGCCACGTGACCGCAAGCGTCTCCGGATTGAAACGTTGACCGTGGCAAACGTCGCACGGCACTTTCACGTCGGGCAGGAAACTCATGCCGATGGTGCGCACGCCTTGCCCTTCGCAGGCGGGACAGCGGCCTTCACCGGTGTTGAACGAGAAACGCGACGCCGTATAGCCACGCGCGCGCGCTTCGAGCGTACCGGCGAACAGCTTGCGGATCGCATCCCACACGCCGATGTAGGTCGCCGGACACGAGCGCGGTGTTTTGCCGATTGGGGTCTGGTCGACTTCGAGCACACGGTCGATGGTTTCCCAGCCGGTGACCGCATCACATCCCTGCCATGCGTGCGTGACATTGAGCGGTGCACGCGGCGCGGTACGCGCCAATACGCTAGCGCGCCGGTTCGCCGCCGGTTGCTCCTGAGCCGCCGCAGCGCGCGCACGCCGCGTAGCTGGCGACGACAGCACCGAGCGCCCGACCGCATCCAGCAGATTGGCCATCAACACATCGCGCGCGAGCGTCGACTTGCCCGAACCGCTCACACCCGTCACCGCGACCAGCCGCGATAGCGGAATGCCGACCGTCACGTTGCGCAGGTTGTGCAGCTTGCCGCCATGCACCGTCAGCCAGTTCTCCGGCACGGCTGCTGCGCGTTTGGTCGGCGCGACCACCTTGCGGCGCGGCTGCAACGGATGCACGATCGGCTGCGCGAGAAACTGCCCGGTCAGCGAATCGGGCCGCGCCGACAGATCGGCAACAGTGCCTTGTGCGACGAGCGTACCGCCGCGCTTGCCCGCACCCGGCCCGATATCGATGATGTGATCGGCACGCCGAATGGTGTCTTCGTCGTGTTCGACCACCACCAGCGTATTGCCCTTCTCGCCCAGCTTGCGCAATGCGTTCAACAAAATCTGGTTGTCACGCGGATGCAAGCCGATGGTGGGTTCGTCCAGCACATAACACACGCCTTGCAGGTTGCTGCCCAGTTGCGCGGCGAGCCGGATGCGCTGCGCTTCGCCACCCGACAAGCTCGGCGCCGCACGATCGAGACTCAGATAGCCGAGCCCGACTTCCTCGAGGAACTGCAGGCGGCTGCCGATTTCGCTGACCACATCGCGTGCGATCTCCGCATCGCGGCCGGTCATCTCCAACGTGTCGATCCAGGCGCGCGTATCGGACACGGTCCATTGCGCGACGTCGACGATCGCGTGCGCGTCGAACGTGACCGCGCGCGCGGTCGGATTCAGACGCGTGCCGGCACAGTCGGGACACGGTTCGTCGACGAGACCTTCCGGCTCCTGCTCCTCCGACGGCAAGCTTTGCTCGCGGCCGCGATTGTCGTCGACGATCACGGTGTCGTCGTACGCCGCGCGTTGTTCGCGCGTCAGCGCGAGGCCCGTGCCGACGCAGGTCGTACACCAGCCGTGCTTGCTGTTGTACGAGAACATGCGCGGGTCGAGCTCGGGATAACTGGTGCCGCATACCGGACACGCGCGTTTGGTGGACAGCACCTTCACGGCACCGAGCGTGGCTGTAGGATGGCCGCCGCTGATCGCGTCGTGCAAGCCGTCGAGCGGCGCGAGCAGATGCATCAACCCCTTGCCGATTTCGAGCGTTTCGTCGAGCGCGCGGCGCAGTTCGGTTTCGTTATCCGGCGAAACGACGATGTCGGCCACCGGCAACTCGATCGTGTGCTCGCGAAAGCGATCGAGCTTCGGCCACGGGTCAACCGGCACGAACTCGCCGTCCACGCGCAGATGCGTATTGCCGCGCGCTTTCGCCCATTTCGCGAGGTCGGTATAGACGCCTTTGCGGTTCACGACCAGCGGCGCGAGGAAGCCGACGTGCTCGCCTTTGTGATCCCGCAACAATTGCGCGGCAATCGATTCGACGCTCTGCGACGTGACCGGCGTGCCGTCGTGAATGCAATGCTGCAGACCGAGCTTCACATACAGCAGGCGCAGGAAGTGCCACACTTCCGACGTGGTCGCCACCGTACTCTTGCGGCCACCGCGCGATAAACGCTGCTCGATCGCGACGGTGGGCGGAATGCCGTACACCGCGTCCACTTCGGGGCGCCCGGCCGGCTGCACGATCGACCGTGCGTAGGCGTTCAGCGATTCGAGGTAACGGCGCTGCCCTTCGTGGAACAGAATGTCGAAGGCCAGCGTGGATTTGCCCGAACCGGACACGCCGGTGATCACGTTGAACTTGCCGTGCGGGATATCGACGTCGAGCGCCTTCAGATTGTGCTCGCGCGCATTGACGATGCGCACCACGTCCTCGCCTTCGATCGCCCGGCGCGCACGCGCCGCGCTCAGCGCCTTTTGCAGCGGAATGCCTTGCGACGAGGGTTCGGCCGCAGCGCTCATCGCACGATCGTATTGCAGCAGTGCCTCGCCGGTGTGCGATTCGGTGCAACGTTTGACGTCTTCCGGCGTACCCGCGCACAGTACCCGGCCGCCGCCGTCCCCGCCTTCAGGGCCGAGATCGATCAGCCAGTCGGCCGCGCGGATCACGTCGAGATTGTGCTCGATCACGATCAGCGAATGGCCGCTCGCGAGCAGCTTGCCGAAAGCCTGCATCAGCTTGGCGATGTCGTCGAAATGCAGGCCGGTGGTCGGCTCGTCGAACATGAAAAGACGTTTCGCAATGGCCTGTTTTGCACTGCGCGCGGTAGGTGCCTGCGCCGATTCCGCGAGGAAACCGGCGAGCTTGAGCCGTTGCGCCTCGCCGCCGGATAGCGTGGGCACCGGCTGGCCGAGCTTCACGTATTCAAGACCCACGTCGACGATCGGTTGCAGCACGCGCAATACTTCGGCATCCTCCGCGAAGTATGCGGTGGCTTGGCTCACCGTCAATTCCAGCACGTCGGCAATGCTCAACGCGCGCGCCGGCTCGTCGCGCCCGATTTTCACTTCGAGCAATTCGGCGCGATAACGGCGCCCATCGCAATCCGGACAGCGCAAATACACGTCGCTCAGGAACTGCATTTCGATGTGCTCGAAGCCCGAGCCGCCGCAAGTCGGGCAACGTCCGTCGCCCGAGTTGAAGCTGAACATGCCGGGGCCGTAACCGCGTTGTTTCGCGAGCGGCGCCTTGGCGAACAGCTTGCGGATTTCGTCGAATGCGCCGACGTAACTCGCCGGATTCGAGCGCGCGGTCTTGCCGATCGGCGACTGGTCGACGAATACGACGTCTGTGACCTGGTCTGCGCCCGTCAGGCTCCTGAACGCACCGGGCGACTCGGTGGCGAGACCGAAGTGCCGCGCCATGGCCGGATACAAAACGTCTTGCAGCAAGGTGGATTTGCCCGAACCCGACACGCCCGTCACGCAGACGAGGCGTTGCAACGGGATTTCGACAGTGACATCGCGCAGATTGTGTTGGGTCGCGCCTTCGAGCACGATGCGCGGCGTGCTTGCGTCCACCGGACGCTGCAACCAGTGTGCCGCGTCCGCCACATGCCGGCGCCCGCCGAGGTACTCGCCGGTCAGCGTGCCGGACGAACGGATTGCCTCGGGCGCACCGTCGTAAATGATCGTGCCGCCGCGTTCGCCCGGCCCGGGGCCCATGTCGATCAGGCGGTCAGCCGCGAGCATCACCGACGGATCGTGCTCGACCACCACCAGCGTATTGCCCGCGTCACGCAGCCGATGCATCGCTTCGACGATCCGGTTCAGATCGCGCGGATGCAGGCCGATGCTCGGCTCGTCGAGCACGAACAGCGTTTTGGTCAGCGACGTGCCGAGCGCCGTGGTGAGGTTGATCCGCTGCACCTCGCCGCCCGACAGCGTGCGGCTTTGCCGGTCGAGCGTCAGATAACCCAGGCCTACGTCGCACAGATATTTGAGGCGTGTACGCACTTCGGCGAGCAGCAGCTTGAGGGCGTCGTCGAGCAATGCGCTCGGCAGGCTGATCCCGTCGAAGAAACGCCGGATGCGCTCGATCGGCAGCAGCATCAGATCGTGCACGGTCAGACCCGGCAACGCCTCGAGTTGCGCGCGCTGCCAGTCGACGCCGCGTGGCATGAAGCGCCGCTCGGGCGCGAGCACCCCGTCGGCATTCGCTTGGCTGCCGAGGCGCCACAACAGCGATTCCGTTTTCAGACGCGCGCCGCCGCAGGTTTCGCACGGCGTATAGCTGCGGTACTTCGACAGCAGCACGCGAATGTGCATCTTGTACGCTTTCGATTCGAGATATTCGAAGAAGCGTTTGACGCCGTACCAATGGCTTTGCCACTTGCCGTTCCAGTCGGGCGAACCGTTGATGACCCAGTCGCGCTCGGCGTCCGTCAGTTCGCCCCACGGCGTGCCGCGCCGGATATCGGCTTTCGCGGCATAGCGCATCAGATCGTCCTGACACTCCTTCCAGGCCGGCGTTTGCATCGGCTTGATCGCGCCTTCGCTCAGGGTCTTGCGCGCGTCAGGGATCACCAGACCCAGATCGACGCCGATCACCCGGCCGAAACCGCGGCAGACTTCGCACGCGCCGTACGCCGAGTTGAACGAGAACAGCGCCGGCTGCGGGTCGGCGTAACGCAGGTCGCTTTCGGGGTTGTGCAGACCGGTGGAAAAACGCCAGATTTGCGGCTCGGCCGCATTCGTTTGAGGCGGCGCTTCCGGCGCTTCCGACGTAGGAGGCAGCACGTAGATGTTGACGCGGCCGCCGCCGCGTTTGAGCGACGCCTCGATCGCTTCGACCACCCGCTGTTTGTCGACCTGACGCAAGCGGAAGCGGTCGGCCACCACGTCGAGCAGCTTGCGCTTGCCGGTGGGCGAATCGACTTCGCGCTGCGCCTGCACGCGCGTGTAGCCGCTCGCGGACAACCATTGCTCGACTTCCTGCTCGGACGCGGACTCCGGCAACTCGACCGGAAACGTGACCACCAGCCGCGGATCGTGCTCCGCGGCGCGCGCCTGCAGGTCGGCGTAAATCGTCTCCGGCGTGTCGTGGCGCACCTGCTGCGCGGTCTTGCGATCGAACAGCTCGGCCGCCCGCGCGTAGAGCAACTTGAGGTGGTCATTGAGCTCGGTCATCGTGCCGACCGTGGAGCGCGAGCTGCGCACCGGATTGGTCTGGTCGATCGCGATGGCGGGCGGTACGCCGTCGACACGGTCGACTTGCGGGCGGTCCATGCGGTCGAGAAACTGCCGGGCGTAAGCGCTGAAGGTTTCGACGTAGCGCCGCTGCCCTTCCGCGTACAGCGTGTCGAACACGAGGCTCGACTTACCGGAACCGGAGGGGCCGGTGACGACCGTCATTTCGCCGGTTCGCACGTCGAGATCGACGTTCTTCAGGTTGTGCTGACGCGCGCCGCGAATCTTGATAATGCCGTTAGATGCCAATTTATCCGACCGTCTGAATGAGTGGGCCACCTCTCACGGACGCCTCGCGACCGCGCAAGTTCGGGGCACCCCGGCCGGCGGGACGACACGCCAAAGGCCAGGTTGCAGCGGGATACTATACTGTATATTTATACAGTTTTCCATGACACGACGCGGTGGCGCTGCCGTACCGGTTCGGGCAATGACGGGCGACGCTGGACACAACCGGTCGGCAAGGGTTGTGCCGGTTCGAAAAGTTGGCGTAGAGCCGTGGGAAATGGTTGTCTGCGCAGGGGATCGAGGGACGCCATAGGCCGCCTGGCCAGGTGACGCAATCGAACGCGCCACCAACCGAAGTGCGGCGCAAGCCTGATCTAGCCGTAAACGCTCGCCACGCTGAACCTGTCCATCGCCGAAACTGCCGAATCGGCCGGAGCATCGGCCGACTCATCTGCCGCCCTGCTCCCGCCCAGCGCACTGGCCACGCAGCGTCTCGCCAGCACGTCGGTCGGATCGACCAGCCGCACCACCAGTCCGCCGGGCCGCGCCAGCGTCGAGCCGCGCAGCAGCAGCGGCAGTTCGGTGCAGCCCAGCACGATCACCTGCACGCCTTGGGCGACCAGATCGTCGACCGCCGCGGCGACGTCGTCGCTGCACTCGCCCGACGTATGACCGGCCTTGGCGCCATTGCGCCCGTAGATCGCGTTCATCAGCCGCGCCTGTGCCGCCGCGGCCGGCGCGATCTGCACGAGGCCGCGCGCTTCGAGCGCCTTCTCGTAGACGCGGCTTGCGAGTGTGCCCGAAGTCGCCAGCATGCCGACTTCGCGCAGGCTCGGGAACGATTCGCGCAGATAATCGACGGTACAGCTCAGCATATTGACGATCGGAATGTTCAGCGAAGGCTGGATCCGTTCGACAAACGCATGCGCGGTATTGCACGGAATCGCGATGATGTCGGCGCCGCCCTCTTCGAGCGTCCTGCAGGCCGCATAAAGGGCGAGCGTCGGATCGTCGCCGTTACCGAGCAGGGATTCGGTGCGATCCGGAATCTGCGGATTCTGCTCGACCATGATCTTGATGTGATCCTGATCGCGCCCAGCTGGGGTGTTGCGCACCAGCTTCGCCATGAAATCGACGGTCGCCGCCGGCCCGACGCCACCCAGCACGCCCACCTTGAAACGCCGCTGCGGCGGCGGGAATTGCGCCGCCGCGACGTAGCGCGCGTAGACCAGATTGGCGTCGACCAGCGGCACGTCCAGCGTTCCGAGCGCGCGCGCGACCATGGCGATTTCGGCGAGCCCGGGCAGAATGATTTGCGCGCCTTGCGCCACGAGATCCGCGCAGGCGGCACGCAGCAACTCCACTGGCCGGCCGTAGAGACAGCCGCTTTTGATGCCGTCGTTGCCAGACACCGCGCTTGTGACGCAATCCACGCCTTGCTCGTTGCGCGGATGCAGCACGTCGAACTGCGCGGCGTCGAAATAGCGCTCGAAGAGACCGTTGCAGCGTATGTAATCGGTGGTCAGTACACCGATGCGCCGGACTGACGGGAAGGTTTGCCGCACGTGGATCGAAAGCGCCGTCATGATGTCGGCAATCGGGAGGGACACGTTCGCTGTCAGTTCGTCGATGAAGGTATGACTGAGAAAGCACGGCAATACGATTGCATCGACTCCGCGTTTTTCGAATGCGCGGATAGTGTCGAATACGTGGATTTTGAATGCGGCGTTCACTGCGGTGATTGAAGCCTGGCCGTGCCATGCGTGCTGCTCGAGCACGAGGTCGAATCGCTCCGCGGTGCGAGATCGGCGCTGGATGGCGGTCATCTTGCTCAGTACGTCAGCGCTCGCCAGCGGCGCCGCACCGGTCACTATGCCCAGCGAACGATAGCGTTGCATAGATGACTCCCGTCGGTTCAGTTGGCTTTGATATTAGGTCGCTTTTGCGCAGTTTAGGACGACATTATGGGTGTGTTGGATTACATGGGGTTAACGTTGATTTTTGCCTTTGGCGGCGGCACTGTCTGTCTGCCTGCCTGCGGCGTTGGCCTTTCGTTGATTTGTTTGTCTTGCGTAGCGCTGTCGGTTGTGCGCCTGCGGTGGTGGCCTTTTCTTGCTTTGTTATTGGTTTATTAGCGTTCCCCCTGTGCGGGGGGCACCTACTTTTCTTTGCCTGCCGCAAAGAAAAGTAGGCAAAAGAAAGCGGCTCAAACCGCTAGATCTTAAGCGGGTCCCCTGGCTTGGAGGAGGTAGTGGAACATCTGGAATTGGTGCTCTCGCACATTCAGCTTGAGTGACAAGGCAGTCATTCTTCCCACCTCGCACTGCGTGCTCGCCGGAACGGTCTGCCAGGCAAACCAGTGGTTTCGTTTTTGGTTTGGTGGGGCCATCGGCTTCGCCTCGGCGAGGCATGGGGGACTCGATGGCGAGTCACCGCGCCGAACCAGGCACCGGCGCCCAAACCGCCGGGCGATTCGATGAAGTACCGCGTCGGCGCGCGCTGCGCCGCCGGAAGCATGACGGCCTTGTCACCCGCGCGGAGTGTGCGAGAACACCAATTCCAGATGCTCCACTGCCTCCTCCAAGCCAGGGGACCCGCTTCAAAGCTAGCGGTTCGAGCCGCTTTCTTTGCTTACTTTCTTTGCGGCGGCAAAGAAAGTAAGTGCCTGCCCCGCACAGGGGCGACGCTAATAGACCACTAACAAATCAAGGAAAGGCCAACGCCGTAAGCACACACCCATAGCGCCGCGAAGGCAAAAAAATCAAACAACCTCAACTACACCCCTAGCAGCGCCACCCTTTCGGCGCTCCAACACCCCGATACAAAAAAGCGAAACTCCAGCCAGAAAACTATAAAACACAGCCAACGGCCACCACGCCCCCGGATACCGATGCGCGAGCAAAGTCCCAATCAAGGGAGTCAAACCACCAGCGAGCGCGGCACAAACCTGATAAGACAAAGAAATAGCCGAATACCTCACTCTCACCGCGAACGCGGTAGACATAAACCCAGCCATGACGGCATAAGAACTGGACATGCACATCACCGCCAGCGCAATCCCCACCACAATGGCCACCGGCCGCCCGGTCGACACCAACGCAAACATCGGATAAGGCGAAAGCATCGCCAACGCCGCGGCGCCCTTCAAAAACCGCCCGGTCCCAATCCGTTGCGCAAACCACCCCGAACCCAGTTGCGTGAACAACTGAATGAACGCCACCACGAACAAACAATCGAGAATCAACGAACGATCGAGCCCAAGCGTCTGCGTCGTGTAATTCAGCATGAATGTATTGACGAACCACGCACCCGCCACGCCGATCACGTTCGCACCGAGGCACAACAACAACGTGCGCCACGCGTCACGCACAACCTCGGCGACGGGCAACGCAGCCACGCGCCGTTGCTCCTTGAGCACCTTGAATTCAGGCGATTCGTCGACGCCCACGCGAATCAGCAGGCCGACGATCAACAACACCGCACTGGCAAGAAACGGCAAACGCCAGCCCCAAGTGAGAAACGCGTCCCTATCCATCGACGCAACCGCGCGAAACGCAAGCAACGACAGAATCAACCCCGCCGGACTGCCAAGCTGTGCGAACGAAGCAAAGAAAGTGCGCCGGCCCTGCGGCGCATGTTCGCTTGCCATCAGCACCGCGCCACCCCACTCGCCGCCAATCGCGATGCCCTGCGCGATGCGCAGCAACACCAACAGCACAGGCGCCCATACACCGGCGCTCGCATAGGTCGGCAGAAAACCAATCCCGACCGTGCCGACGCCCATGATCGCCAGCGTGGCAACGAGCGCCTTCTTGCGGCCGATGCGGTCGCCGAGATGACCGAACACGAGACCGCCGAACGGCCGCGCGAAAAATCCCACCGCAAAGGTGCCGAATGAAGCCAGCGTGCCAAAAAACGGATCGCCGCCCGGAAAGAACAGCTTGCCGAATATCAGGGCGGACGCGGTGGCGTAGATGTAAAAGTCGTACCACTCGATCGTGGTGCCCACAAATGCCGCGGCGGCGGCGCGAGTGGGTTGCCTGCCTGCGGTGTGATTGTCTGGCTCGCGGTTCATGTCTCTGTCTCCAAGGTCGTTCTTCTGAATGGCGCGGCTTCTGCGTGCCGTCACCGGATAACTGCATGCGGGCTACGCCTTGAGCACACCCGCTTCGAACAAACGCTGCTGGGTCGCGGCGTCGATGCCCAGCGTGTCGAGCACCGCGCGTGTGTCGCCGCCCAGCGTCGGCGGCGCGCTGCGATATGTGGCAGGCGTACGCGACAGTTTGATCGGCGACGCGGTGCCGCGATACTCGCCCATCTCGACCACCATGCGGCGATGCAGCGTATGCGGATGCCGCGCGACGACATCGACGGTTTGCACCGGCCCGCACGGCACACCCGCATTGATCAGCGCGTGCGCGAGCGGCTCGCAATCGTGCGCTGCGAGCAGGCTTTCGAGCGCGGCCTTCAGCGGCTCGCGATGGGCACAACGGCTGCGGTTATCGACATAGCGCGGATCGTCGGCCAGTTCCGGCGCGCCGAGATGCGCGCACAGGCGCGCGAACTGCCGGTCGTTGCCGACGGCGAGAAAGATCGGCGCGGTTGCGGTGCGATAACTGTCGTAAGGCGTGATGTTCGGATGCGCGTTGCCGCTGCGCTGCGGCGTGCGGCCCGAGCCGAAATAGTTCGGCAGGTGCGGATGTAATAGCGACACGCCACAGTCGTACAGCGCGATATCGACCGACTGGCCGCGCCCGCTCTTCGTGCGCTCGGCCAGCGCCAGCAGAATGCCGGCGAGCGCATTCAAGCCAGTGACCATATCGACGACCGGCAAGCCGACCCGCGTGGCCGGCCCGTCGCGTTCGCCGTTCACGCTCATCAAGCCGGTCATCGCCTGAATCGCGGCGTCGTAGCCGGGCAAGCCGCCGAGCGGGCCGTCAGCACCGAAGCCCGACACGGCACAATGAACCAGCCTCGGGAAACGCTCGCGCAAATCGCGCTCGCAATCCATCCCCCAGCGAGCCAGCGTGCCAGGCTTGAAGTTTTCGACCAGCACGTCGGCGTCTTCGAGCAGTTTCCACAGAATGTCGCGGCCTTCGTCGCATGACAGATCGACAGCAATGCCCTGCTTGTTGCGATTCACGCCCGCGAAATACCACGCGGTGTCGCCGTAAAAGGGCGGCCCCCAACCGCGCGTTTCATCGCCGCCCGGCGGCTCCAGCTTGATCACCTGTGCGCCGTGATCGGCCAGCGCCTGCGTGCAATACGGACCACCGAGCACGCGGCTCAGATCGACGACCTTGATGCCTTGCAATGCGCCTGAGGTGACATGACTGGCGTGGATGGCACGCTCGCTCATTGCGCACTCCCCGCCGGCAGAAGTTGCAACGCCTGATCGAGCGTGACGTTGCGCGCGTTGACCAGTGCATCGACCACGCTGCTTTCGTCCGACGACGTCTGCATGTCGAGCGGATCGAATGGCAACAGCTTATGCCGCAACACCAGATGACCGAGCGCGAGACGCCGGTAATCAGGGGCGAGACGCACGCCTTCGCACGCCATCAGTACCGCGGTGCTCGCGTGATACAACGCGGTGCCGGCCTGGCGGACCGATTCGTCACGCCCCGACTCAGCCACGCTCGCCAGGGCATCGCAAGCGCGCATCAAGGTCGAGCGAAGCAGCGCGAGACTCGCTGCCGGCAATCCCGCCGCGCCGAGCAGATCCTGCAAATACGCGCGCAGCGGCTCGAGCGCACCGTCGCGTTTCGCGGCGCGCGCGATGTCGAGCGCGACGATGTTGCTGGTGCCCTCCCAGATCGAGCCGAGATGTGCATCGCGCACGAGGCGCGCGTCGCTCCATTCTTCAATGTAGCCGGTGCCGCCGCGCACTTCCATGGCGTCGCCGGTAACGCGCCGCGCATCGCGGCAGGCGCGGAATTTGATCAGCGGCGTCAGGATGCGCACGCATTTCGCTGCCTGCCGATCGCCGCCGTCGGCCTTCGCGAGCAGCAAGGCGATCTGCATGAACATCGACCGTGCCTGTTCGGCGGGCAGCATCATTTTGATCAATTGCCGCTGCATCAACGGCATATCGATCAGCTTGCGGCCGAACGCTTCGCGGTTGCGCGAGATGTGCAGCGCTTCGGTCAGCGCACGACGCATCAGACCGGCCGCGCGCACGCCGTTCGACAGACGCGACATGTTGATCATGTCGGCCATCTGATGAAAACCGCGCCCTACTTCGCCGATCAGATACGCCACCGCGCCTTCCAGCACGATCTCGCCGCTCGCCATCGAACGGCTGCCGAGCTTGTCCTTCAGGCGCACGATTCGATAACTGTTGCGCGAGCCGTCCGGCAAGGACTTCGGCAACAGGAACAACGCAAGGCCGTTAATGCCTGACGGCGCGTCGTCAGGACGCGCGAGCACCATCGCGAGATCGGCATCGGCGTTCGAGCAGAACCATTTGTCGCCGTACAGACGCCACGTCTGCCCGCCGTTCGCGTCGGTTTCGAGGGCAGCGCGCGTCGCGATGCGGGCGACGTCCGAGCCTGCCGCCTGCTCCGTCATGAACATCGCGCCTTGAAATAGCGTGTCGAAATCGCGCGACGCCAGCATTGGCAGAAAACGCGCGACCAGTTCAGACGCGCCGAATTTGCGCAGCGTGCGCGTGAGCGAGTCTGTCATGCTGACCGGGCAGCAGAGACCGAATTCCGCCTGCACGAACAGGAACGTCAGTGCGTATTTCACCAGCGGCGGCGGCGCTTTTTTGCCCTCACTGGTGTCATGACTCATCGACGCCAAACCCAATTCCGCGTACGCGACACGCTCCAGCGCGACGTAATCGGGATGTTTGTCGATGCTTTGCAGCGCTTCGCCGCGCCGCGTGCGATGCCGCAATTGCGGCGGATTCCTGTCGGCGGAGAGCGCCCAGACGTCGAGTTCGTCCGACGCCCGCTGGCCCAGCGCGATGAGTTGGCTTTCGAGTTCCTGATACAGCTCGTCGCCGAGATGCAGTTTGAGCAGACGGGCGAAGTCCGGGTCGCTGGTAAAGAAGTTGATGCCCCGGCTGTCGGGAATATTGGACGCGCCGGGTGCCGGCTGCGCTGTGATTTCGCTCATGCGTGTCTCCTTTGTGGAAGGAGCATAGAAGCGACTTCGATAATCGTCTAATACAACTTATATCCGGTACGATAGACGTTACTTATCGATGGAAGAACCGGAGACAGTTGTGGACCTGAAGCAATTGCGCTATTTCGTGGCGGTCGCCGAGGAGTTGCACTTCGGCCGTGCGGCCAAGCGGCTGTTCATATCGCAGCCGGCGTTGAGTTTCGACATCCGCAAGTTCGAGGAGCAACTTGGCGTGCAATTGCTGACGCGCACCAACAAGACGGTCGCGTTGACGAACGCCGGGCAGGTGTTGCTTGGCGAAGCGCACCGGCTGTTATTGCAGGCTGGCGAAGCGGAACGCATCACGGTGCGCTCGGCGCATGGGCTCGCTGGGCGTCTGCGGATCGGCTTTGTGAATTCGATGTTGTATCGCGGTATGCCGCAGGCCGTGAGCCGGTTCGAGGCTGACTATCCGAGTGTCGAGATCGTGTTGAAGGAGATGAACACCAGCGAGCAGGTGCATGCGATTCAGCGGATGCAGATCGATATGGGATGTGCGCATTGGGGCAATTTTCCTTCTGATGTGATTTCGACGCCGATTTTTTCTGAGCCTTTTTTGTGTTGCCTGCCGGTGGATCATCCGCTGGCGCGGCAGCGCAAGATCGATTTGCGCGGGTTGGCGCAGGAGCCGTTTATTCTGTTTCCGCGCACGGTGTCGCCGCATTATCACGATTTGATCATCGCGCAGTGCGTGGGGGCCGGGTTTAGTCCGTTGATTCGCCATGAGGCGCGGTTGTGGCAGACCGTTGTCACGATGGTCGGGTTTGGAATGGGGGTGGCGTTGGTGCCGTTTACCTTACGGCAGGTGCAGGACCCACGGGTCTGTTTTTTGCCCCTGCGGGGGGAGACGCTGCTTTCGCAGGTTTTGCTCCTGCGGGGTGCTGGCGACTCGGAGCCTGTCGCGGATCGGTTTGTTGAGTATCTTGAGAGCGCTACTGTGAAGTTTAATAAGTGATTTCTTTGCCTGCGCGGCGCTATGGTTGTGCGCTTACGGCGGTGGGTTTTTCTTTTTGCCTTTTGCGGTGGTATTTGGCTGTTTGCCTGCGGCGGTGGCCTTTCTTTTCTTTTTGGTTTATTAGCGTTCCCCCTGTGCGGGGGGGCACCTACTTTTCTTTGCCTGCCGCAAAGAAAAGTAGGCAAAAGAAAGCGGCTCAAACCGCTAGCTTTGAAGCGGGTCCCCTGGCTTGGAGGAGGCAGTGGAACATCTGGAGTCTGTGTCCTCGCACACTTCGCCCTAGTGACAAGGCAGTCATACTTCCGACGGCGCTGCGCGCGCCGACGCGGTACTTCATCAAACCGCCTGCCAATTGTGCGTCAACGTTTTGCCTGGCGCGGTGGCTCACCCTTGCGTCTCCCATGCTTCGCCGAAGCGCTCGCGTTTTGCCCGGCGCGGTGGCCCGCCGTTGCATCACCAATCCTCACTGTCGTACCGGCTCTTCGCTCCGTGTGATGGCCCGCACTCGCACATTCGTGCACTTCGCCGAGGCGAAGCCGATGGCCCCCACCGCGCACAAACGAAACCTCTGGTTTCCCTTGCCGACCGTTCCGGCGAGCACGCAGTGCGAGGCGGGAAGAATGATGCCGGTGCCGCCTATCTGCTATTGGTGTTGAGAAGTACCGCGACGGCGCGCGCAGCGCCACCGGAAGGATGACTGCCTTGTCATCGGCGCGGAGTGCGCGAGAACACCGATTCCAGATGCTCCACTACCTCCTCCAAGCCAGGGGACCCGCTTCAAAGCTAGCGGTTTGAGCCGCTTTCTTTTGCCTACTTTTCTTTGCGGCAGGCAAAGAAAAGTAGGTGCCCCCCCGCACAGGGGGAACGCTAATAAACCAAAAACAAAAGAAAAAGCCACCCCCGCAGGCACACAACCGACAGCGCTACGCAAGACAAACAAATCAAGGAAAGGCCAACGCCGCAGGCACACAAAACACGAGCGCCGCGGAGGCAAAAAAAACCAACCCTAATCGTCCTGCAAACCACGAACCACCAGCACCTTGTATGCAACCATATCCATTGCCGGCTTGACCAAGCCATTCTTATCGGTCCAAACCTTGGGCGTCAACGCCCCGCTCAGGGCGACACTATCAGCGTCACTCAGCGCCAAAAGTCCACTTTGCACATCATCATCAAACGCAATCACATTAACAAAAATCGTATCCCCATCATTGGTGGTAGCCCGCACCTTGCAGGTCACAAACCGTTTGCCATTCTGCCCTGTGCGAATCTGCGCCTCGCCGTACAACCGCCCGCCCACCAGTCCATCGATCATCGCCCTGCTCCTCTTTTCCGCTCACCGTGCAAAAAGCAAAATCGCCAGCACGACACGTATGATCCCACGAGAAACAGCACCGCCCACACGAAACAAAGAACCAACCGCGCGTCACGCGCCAACAACCATATCGACACCCCTCACAAGGCGTTTAGCCAACCGCGGCTGCCGCAACTGCTCGAGCCACCACTGCAACGCGCGCCCCTCCTGATCGCCGCGCCACGCGACATACAGCACATTCGGCTCGCGCGGATCGGCCGTCGCCTTCTCCACCAGTTCACCGTTCTTCAACAAAGAAGCCACCCGCTGCCGCGGTAACCACCCCACCCCCAGCGCGTCGCGCTGCGCAAGAATCTTCGCGCGCATGGTCGGCACGGCCAGCGACGCCTGGCCGCCAATCACGCCGTAAGCGCGCCCCGCCGTGGTCCGCGACGAATCCGCCACCACCACCGCGCGATGCTCAAGAATCAGCTCGCGTTCGAGCGGCCCTTCGACGCTAGCAAGCGGATGGCGCGGCGATACCGCGAACACCCACTCCATCACGCCAAGCTCAAACCAGCGCAACCCAGGAATCGCCGGCGGTTCATTGGTCGCGCCCACGATCAGGTCCGCGCGGCCGTCGCGCAGCGCCTCCCACGTGCCGCTCAACACCTCGTGCGTAAAACGCAGCTTGACGCCGGATTCGAGCGCGTCGAACGCGCGCACCACCGGCATCAGCAGTTCGAATTCGAGAATTTCGTCGGTCACCACCCACAGGCGGTCTTCCCAGCCGCTCGCGATCTGCCGCACACGCTGCGTCATGCGCGACATGTCGAGCATCAGGCGCGCGGCTTCGTCAGCGAGCAGTTGGCCGGCCGGCGTCAGTTGCAGGCGGTAGCGGCGGCGGTCGAACAGCAGTGCGTCAAAGCGCGTCTCCAGTTGCCGCGCGGCGTGCGAGACGGTCGACGGCGCCTTGCCTAGCCGCGCCGCCGCGCGTGACAGGCTGCCGGTCTCGCGAATCGCTTCCAGCAAGGCCAGTTCGTCTTCTGACAACATGTTCCATTCCTTCGAACGAGTTTGACGGAAAATGGTACGGTAAGGCGGCAATGCAAGTCCACTATAGCGATATGGCAACTAAACAGCAGCACTCGACAGCGCAAAAGGCAGCGGGAAATGCTTTCGGAAAAATCGCATAAGCAACGCGCGGCAAACCGAATCCGCGCGTGAAACACTCATAGGTCACCGCCATTGCACGGTAGCGAACCGGCAAGAAGCAACGACATGGGACTTTTAGCGAACGCTCAATGGCAGAACCGCTGGTACGACACCGAGCCGACCGGCGGCCGTTTCGTGCGCAAGGACGCGGCATTCCGCAACGGGGTCACCGCCGACGGTTCGGCGAGCCCGGGCGACATCGGCGGCTTCAAGGCGCAAGCCGGGCGCTATCGCCTGTATTTGAGCCTCGCGTGCCCGTGGGCGCATCGCACATTGATCGTGCACGCGCTGAAAGGTCTCGAAGACATGATCGACGTCTCGGTCGTGCACGGGCTGATGCTGGAAAACGGCTGGACCTTCGCGGACGGCCCCGGCGTCGTGGCCGTCCGCGTCAATCACGCGAAGCTGCTGCACCAGGTCTAGACCGCCGCCGATCCGCATGACAGTGGCCGCGTCACGGCGCCGATCCTGTGAAACAAGCAGCAGGCCACCATCGTCAACAATGCGTCGTCGGAAATCATCCGTATGCTGAACTCGGCGTTCGACGGTATCGGCGCGAGGCCCGACGATCTGGCCGCGGCCACCGCCACGCTCACGCAGCACGGCGTGGAATTCGTGTGGGCCAATCAGCCGCTGAACGCGGCGCGCAGCTCGACCATGCTGCGCGACCCGGAAGGCAATCTGATCAACATCTTCGGACCCCGTAGCGCGTCTGTCTGAACCCGCGTTCACGGCGAACCGCTTGCCGCGCCGGCGGCCTCGAAGATGTCGCGCAGCCACTGCGCAAACACGCGCACGCGCGACGACAACTGGCGGTTCTGTGGATAGAGCACCGACACCGGCATCGGCGGCGGCGGAAAGTCCGACAGGATGATCTTCAGCCGCCCCGCCGCCAGTTCTGCCGCCACCCGGTATTGCGGCACCTGCACGATACCGAGGCCAGCCACCGCCGAGCCGGTGTAGAGATCGGCGCCGGTCACCGACACCGCCGCTTGCAGATACACCGCACTCGCGCGACCGTCCACGGTGAATTCGAGCGGCACCGGCTTGCCGGTCGCGCTCGACAGGTAGTTGACCGCCCGGTGCGTGGACAGCGCCGCCGGCTCTTCAGGCTCGCCGTAGGCCGCCAGATAGGCCGGGCTTGCCACCGTCACTTGCGGCAGTTGCGCCACGCGCCGCCCCACCATCGACGAATCCTGCAGATTCCCCGCCCGCAGCACGCAATCGATCCCCTCGCGCACCAGATCGACCAGCCGGTCATCCTCGCCAATCGTCAACTCGATCCCGGGAAACTGCGCGAGAAACGCCGGCAGCGCCGGCACGACGAAGTGCCGGGCCAGTGTGCCCTGCAAATTCACCCGCAATAAGCCCTTTGGCGCGATGTTCGTGAACGAGCCTTCCGCCTCCTCCATATCGGCGATCAGCCGCACGCAACGCCGGTAATACGCCTCGCCGTCGTGCGTGAGGCGCACCGAGCGCGTGGTGCGCTCCAGCAGCCGCGCGCCGAGCCGCTGTTCCATGCGTTTCATCAGGTTGGTGACGGTTGCGCGCGGAATCTGCAAATCATCTGACGCCCGCGTGAAGCTCTGCCGCTCGGCGATCCGCACGAACACCCGCATTTCCTCGAAACGATCCATGTTTGACGCCTAAGGCGTGATCTAGCGGTTAATTATTAAAGTAAATGAAATGATGATACCAAGTCTTGCCGGATTATCTCAGCGACGAAAGCATCCATGATTCATCTCAACCACTCACCACACAGAAGGAAACGAATCATGAACACGATCAAAAACGCTCAAGTCGCCATCGTGACCGGCGCATCCCGCGGCATCGGCGCAGCGGTTGCGCAACGCCTCGCCAAGGACGGCTTCGCGGTTGCCGTCAACTATGCCTCGAGCTCGACGGAAGCCGACGCCCTGGTCGCCGAACTCAAGGCTGCCGGCGCCAAGGCGATCGCGGTGAAGGCCGATGTCTCGAAGGCCGACGAAGTGCGCCGCATGTTCGAGACCACCGAACAGCAACTCGGCAAGGTGGACGTGCTGGTCAACAACGCCGGCGTGCTCAAGACCGTGCCGCTCGCCGATACCAGTGACGCGCTGTACGACCAGACCTTCGACATCAACGTGCGCGGCACCTTCAACACCTTGCGTGAAGCCGCAGCCCGGATGAACGACGGCGGGCGCATCGTCAACTTCTCGAGCACCACGCTCGCGCTGAACATGCCCGGCTATGCGATCTACAACGGCACGAAGGCAGCAGTCGAAGCGTTCACCCACGTGTTCGCCAAGGAACTGCGCGGCCGCAATATCACCGTCAACGCAGTCGCGCCGGGCCCGATCGCCACGTCGCTGTTCCTCGACGGCAAGACCGAAGAACAGATCCAGACCTTCGCGAAGATGCCGCCGCTGCAACGCCTCGGCCAGCCGGACGATATCGCTTCGGTGGTGTCGTTCCTCGCCGGTCCGGACGCCGGCTGGGTGAACGGCCAGATCCTGCGCGCCAACGGTGGCGTCGCTTGAATCCCCTCTTTCAAAGCACTTTTTAACGCCGTATCACTTCCATCGAATCGGAGAACGAAATGAAGAAGAACGTCATCCTGGTGACGGGCGCGGGTACGGGCATCGGCAAGCTCACCGCGCAATCATTGGCCGAAGCCGGTCATATCGTGTACGCGACGATGCGCGACGTCGAGGGCCGCAACCAGCCCCGCGCCGACGAATTGCGTGCGCTCGCCAAAGCGAAGGACATCCAGTTGCATCCGCTCGAACTCGACGTGTTGTCGCAAGACTCGGTCGATGCCGCCGCGGCGACGATCGTCCGCGAGCAAGGACGTCTGGATGTGGTGATGCAGAACGCCGGGCATCTGGTGGTCGGCCCGAGCGAAGCGTTTACGCCCGAAGAAATGGTGAAGGTGTTCGACACCAATCTGTTCGGCGCGCAGCGCGTGAACCGGGCGGTTCTGCCGTATCTGCGTCAGCAGGAAGCCGGCTTGATGCTGTGGATCAGCAGCACGACGACCAAGGGCGGCTTCCCGCCGTTCCTTGGGCCCTACGGCGCCGCGAAGGCCGCGATGGATTCGCTGGCGGTGACGCTCGCTTACGAGATCGCGCGCTTCGGCATCGAAACCGCGATCGTCGTGCCGGGCGCGTTCACCAAAGGCACCGCGCACTTTCCGAGCGCCGGCAAGCCGGCCGACGCGGAACGGGCCGCTGCGTACGCACGCTATGACGGCGTGATGGACCAGATCGGCGAGCGTCTCACCGAGCTCACGCCGGACGATGCCGATCCGCAAGCGGTGGCCGATGAAATCGTGCGGATCGTCGCGCTGCCTTCAGGCGAGCGGCCGATGCGCTCGGTGATCGACTTCGTCGGCGACGGCGCGCGCGAAGTGCTCGAAGTGTCGGAGCGCGTGCGCATCGACTTTGCGAAGCGGATCGGCATGGCCGATTTGCTGGAAGCGAAGATCAAGCCTTAAGCACGATGGCTGGGGCGCCTAGCCGGGGGCGCCTGGCCGGGGGCGCTAAAGATAGTGCACGAGCCTTGGCGTCCCCTTGTTTTTTGCCGCTTCGGACAAGTTCATGAAATCTTCAACCCTGATCGCTTGCGCCGTGCTGCTGCCGTTTCTGATCGCCGCGTGCGATTCCCAACCGAAGCCGCCGAACGCATCCCTCACCACGCGGAGCACGGAGATGAAACCCTCGGTCACTTACCTTCATTTGTTGAAACACACCCCCTTCTTCACGAGTCTGACGACCGCGCAGCTGCGTTGGGTGATCGGCCATTCGCGCGAATGGGAAGCACAAGCGGGCACCGTGGTCGCACAGTGCGCCGATGACGCGAATCAGCCCGCCAAAGATCAGGGCATGTGGATTCTGCTGGATGGCGGCTGGCAGATCGAGTATGACCACCATGCGTATCCCGCGGGCCATGCGAGTGCCGGAAAATGGTTCAGTACGGAAGTGACGGACAAGCCATGCCGCCTCGTCACCAACGAGCACAGCTATGTGATGAAAATCGAACGCACCGAGTTCGACGCGATGCTCGCGCAAGGTTTCGCGTTCGACCAGCATCTCGATGCCGGCCGCCGTTACTACGGCGAGCTGTTCGCGGCTCCGGCGGAACTCATGAAATGACGTCGGGCCGGAGCGCGTTGGAGCTTACCGCGATGTGCTTAAACCGCCTTCGGATTGCGTTCGGCAAATCCTTCCTGATGCCAGTACGGATAAGCCGGACGTACCGCGCTGGCAGCGTCGAGCCTGGCCACCTGTTCAGGCGTCAGATTCCAGCCGACCGCGCCGAGGTTCTGCCGCAACTGTTCTTCGTTACGCGCGCCGATCAGCACGGTGGACACCGTCGGACGCTGCAGCAGCCAGTTCAGCGCAATCTGCGGCACCGTCTTGCCGGTTTCGGCGGCGACCTCGTCGATCGCATCGAGCACGCGGAACAGATACTCGTCCGGCACCGGCGGCCCCATGTCGGCGGTTTTATGCAAACGGCTGGTATCCGGCAGCGGCTGGCCGCGCTTGAGCTTGCCGGTGAGCCGGCCCCAGCCGAGCGGACTCCACACCACCGCGCCCACGCCTTGATCGACGCCGAGCGGCATCAACTCCCATTCGTAATCGCGGCCGACCAGCGAGTAGTAGGTCTGATTCGCGACGTAGCGCGGATAGCCGTAGCGATCCGCGGTATCCTGCGATTTCATCAAGTGCCAGCCGGAAAAGTTCGACACGCCGGTGTAGCGAATCTTGCCGGCGCGCACGAGATCGTCGAGCGTGGACATCACTTCGGCGATCGGCGTTTTCGCGTCGAAGCCGTGCAACTGGAATAGGTCGATGTAGTCGGTTTGCAGGCGCTTGAGCGCCGCATCGACGGCCTGAATCAAATGAAAGCGCGATGAGCCGACATTGTTCGGACCATCGTCGAAGCGGAACGTCGCCTTGGTCGAGATGATCGCCTTGTCGCGCTTGCCCTTGAGCGCTTCGCCGAGCACCGACTCGGAAGCGCCGTTCGAATAGATGTCGGCACTGTCGAACATGGTGACGCCCGCATCGAAGCAGATGTCGATCAAACGACCTGCTTCGGCGACATCAGTCGCCCCCCAGGCTTCGAAAAACTCGCCCTTGCCGCCGAATGTGCCCGTGCCGAAACTCAGCGCCGGCACCTTGAAACCGGACGCACCCAAATGTCTGTATTCCATTGAAGAATCTCCATGGCATAGCCGCCGATAAACGGACGTTCAGTCTACCCGCGTCTGCATAAACGCGCCGGACGCCTCGGGGCCTCGCGCCGCGCGTCGATTCATGCGCCGGCCGGCGCGCCTAACGCGGCCAGCGCGTCACGCGCGGCTTGAATCACGCTGTCCCAGTCGCCCAATGCCGGCTGCCGGAACAGGGTCGCGCGCGGATACCACGGCGTATCCGTGCGCTCGAGCATCCAGCGCCAGCAGGTGTCGAAGCGATTCAGAATCCATACGGGCTTGTCCATTGCCCCGGCCAGATGTGCGGTGGACGTGTCCACCGAAATCACCAGGTCGAGGTTCGCCACCAGCGCAGCGGTGTCGGCGAAATCATCGAGTTCTTCGGTGTAGTCGACGATGCGGTGGTTCGATTCGTTGCGGAGCAGTTGCTGTGCCGCCGGTCCTTTTTGCAGGCTGAAGAACTGCACGTTCGGCACGTCGAGAATCGGCGCGAGCCGCTCGAATGCGATCGAACGGCGCGCATCGTTCTTGCGGAGCTCCGCGATGTGCGGCCGATTTCCACCGGCCCAAACCAGTCCGACTTTCAGGCGGCCGCCCGCTGGTGCGTCGATACGGTCGCGCCAGTGCCGGGCGGCTTGGGCGTCGGCGAACAGATAGGGGGTCTTCGACGGAATGCTCGCGATGTCTGTCCTGAACGCGAGCGGCAAACTCAGCAACGGACAGTGACAATCGAACGGCGGCAGCGCCTGTCCAGATTCGACCCATTGAGCCACGCCTTCGAGCGTGGACATTAGCCGCATCAACGCCGGCGGTACTTCGAGCACGACCTTCACGCCGAGCTTCGACACCAACGCGGCATAGCGGCAAAACTGCAACGTGTCGCCCAAGCCCTGCTCCGCGTGCAAGAGAATCGTTTTGCCGTCGAGCGGAAAATCGCCCAACCAGAGAGGTTCGGCAAAACGGCGCTTGCTTGCCCGGATCCGGCTGCGCTCCCAACGCCATTCGTACTTTTGCCACCCTGCTTCGAGCCGCCCCATTTGCAGCAGACACAGCGCTTCGTTCCAATGCGTCTCGGCAGACCCAGGATTCACCGCCAGCGCGCGCTCGTAGCTGATCAACGCTTGCGCGTGCTCGTTGAGATCGATCTGGGTCAGGCCGAGATTGTTCCAGGCATCGGCAAACGCGGGAGCAAGTTCAAGCGCGCGCCGATAGCTGAGTTGTGCCTCTTGCGGCTGGTTCAGATCGCTGAGTGCATTGCCGCGATTGCTCCAGGCGTCGGGATAATTCGGCTGCAGTGCGAGTGCGCGATCGCAGCTTGCCAATGCATCGGCGGGGCGGCCCAGATCGCGCTGCACGCAGGCGCGATTATTCCAGGCCTGCGCGAAATCTGGCATCAAGGCGATTGCACGATCAAAACTGCCAAGCGCCTCAGCCGGTAAATTGAGCCCAGCCAGCGCGTTACCGCGATTGTTCAATGCGTCGGGAAATCTCGCCTGAAGCGCCAGCGCGCGATTGGCGCTCGCGAGGCCTTCATCGAAACGCTGCAGCGCATTGAGCGCATAAGCGAGATTCGAATGGATCGGCGCCTGTTTCGCATTGATGGCGATGGCTTTCCTGAGCAGGTCGATGCCCTCTGGCAGCCGGCCTGCTTGCAGCAAGAGAGCGCCCAGCAGTTGCAGCGCGTCGAAATGGCGTGGTTTGAGTTCGAGAATCTCGCGATAGAATTCTTCGGCCTCGGCGAATGCGCCGTTATGTTGAAGCGCGACGGCTTGCCGAAGCATGTTGTCCAACTGTTGAGGCAGATTGGCTGGCTTGCTCATGGGGCGAGCTTTTATTGAATGCGCGTGGAATCGGAAGACAGCTTTCGACTCGCCTGAACCGCGCTAAACGCCGCGCAAGCCGGGCTCGAAAGAATGAAGCCGATTATCGCCGAAAAGAACGCATTCGAACTGTGCCGCAACCATGCGATATGAATAACCGCGTGCGGAACTGGGATTGCTAGTGTCGAAACTGTGTGGTGGCGCGCGTCACGCCGCAACGTGACGCGCCCCGAGCCTTACTGTGCTGCTGACAGGTGTTTACGCTTGGCGAGTTCCTGAGCCATTTCGTAGTGTTCCTGGATGGTTGGCAGCGCTTTCTTCGCCGCATCCTTCAATTGCTCGTCGCGACCCGAAGCGATTTCCGCCTGGAATACCGACAGCGCTTTTTGCTCGCCGGCAAGCGCGACCTGTTCGATATAGGCCTTGTCGAAGTCGGCGCCGCGCAGGTTGTTGATGCTCGCGAGCACCGCCGTGTCCGGATCGTTCTTCGGCACGTCGACGCCGCGCGGGCTGGCCGCGCGCAGTGCGTTCGACAATTTGGCGTTGTCGTTCGACACGCGTTCGGCGAAGGCCTTGACTTCCCTATCGGTGGAGCGCGAGGCGGCAATGCGTGCGGCATCGCGTTGCGTCGAGACGGCCTTGGTTGCGTCGGTGATGAATGCCTGATCGGCGCCATGCAGACGGCCAGTTTCTGGCGTTGCCGCTGACGGCGAAGTTTGAGCGCTGGCTGCAGTGGCGATGACCAGAAGGCTGGCCATGGTGGCACTGGTGATGGCGAGAGGCAAGCGGATCATAGGTTCTCCTTGGGATGGAAGCGAAATTGCACCGATACGTGCGGGTTGGCCACTGGCTTGCGAGTGGTCCTGACGACGCTGCGATCGATTGATGTGCATTCTAGGAGCCGCTTTACGCGGTGTGTGAAACGGTGCTGTCGATTCTGTAACCGTAGGTAACGGTTTATTTTTTGGATTTTTTTTGGGTTTTTTTGTCTTGCGGGGCGCGCATTTTTCTGGTTTTTTTGCGCGGTGGCCTTTCGTTTCTTATTGGTTTATTAGCGTTGCCCCTGTGCGGGGCGGCACCTACTTTTCTTTGCCTGCCGCGTAACTATTCAGCGGCAGTCAGAGGCGAAACGACGAATCCGGCAAAGCTCAAGGCCAGCGCATCGATCAGCGAACGGTTCTGTTTGCGCAAGGTGGCGAGGTAGGAGCGGATCGTGCAGAACGCCTCCATGCCCGATATCGCGCGGAAGCATCCCGAGATTTTCTGTTTGAGTTTGGGCATGCGGATATCGCGTTCGGCCTGGTTGTTGTCGAACGGTACACGGTGATCTGCAATGAAGCGCCACACCTCGCGCGCATGCCTGTGAAGGCGTCCGAGCAGGTTGTAGGTAAAGCTTTGCCTGATCCTGCCGCGCAGTTCGCGGCGCGTGGGCTCACGTGCCTGCTGCGGATTGAGCTTGCGCGCCTGGGCGATCAGCGTCCGACTGCGTCGCGCGTAATAGCGTTGGCGCGATTGACCCAGCGCTGTGTTGCCTGAAGCCAGACTGAGCTCGACCTCGCGCTTTGCCTGGCAAAGCAGATCAATCATCTGCTGGGCCCAGGCCTGCTGCGTGGACTCCAGTACAAACACCAGTTCGCGCAGATGGTGGGCATTGCACAGCGCATGTTCACACTCATACTGCGCGTAGGCTGCCCAGCCGTCATGCACGGCGATTCCCGCAAAGCCGGGCAGAATGCCGAAGCTGTCCAGCGCCTCGCGACCGCGCCTGTTGTGCGCGCCATACCAGGTCAGCGCTCGCGTCGAGGCGCTATGCAGCCAGTGAGTCTTGCGTCCCACGCGCATGCAGCTCTCATCGAAATGCACCACCGGTTGCTCACGCAGCGCCTGGCTGATCTGTCTGACCGCCGGCGCCAGCAACTGGGCGGCCTGGTCAATGCTGTGCTGCACGGTACCCGTACTCACACGCAGACCGAACAGGTCTTCGAGCGCCTGGGCCGTACGCCCCACGGGCAACTGCTGGTATTGCGTCAGATAGACCGTAGCGGCGCGCACCTGGGGGCCATACTGCACCGCCTGGCTCACGCCTTCGGGAAACACCCCCGAATGGTGCTTGCCGCAGCGGCACTGTGCGATCTGCACGCGATGCTCCGTCACCTCAAGGCGCGTGGGCGGCAGATCGATTACCTGACGTCCCTCGGGCAACACGGCAATGCGGGCCGGTTCGATGCGTTCGCCGCATGCATCGCATACCGGCGCTACCGGGTGAATCTCGATGTGATCGGGTTGGGTCACGCGTTTGAGCGTCTTGCCCTTGTGCCCCGGTTGCGCGCCAGGCTTTGCCCCGCTCGTGCCCCGCAATGACTTCGGCTTGCGCTGCGGACCATCGCTTGACGGCGGCTTGCTGGAGTTATGACTGTCCTTCTCAAGCTTTGCCTCAAGCTCGTTCAGACGCCTCACCAGATCAATGATGAGTGCGTCTTTCTGCTCCGGTGTCAGGTCCTTGATGTCAGGCATCTTCGTCATGTCCCTCACTATGCACAGCCTGGCAGCAGTTTACAAGCGCTGAATAGTTACGCCTGCCGCAAAGAAAGTAAGCAAAGAAAGCGGCTTCACACCGCTGATATGACTCCCGGTGTCAATCGGGATCGGTTTTTCGGTTTCTCAAATTCATATTTACCTGAATTTCCTGAGGGCGACGTAGCAGTACATCTCGACGGTGGATCACGCTGATATCCGCGGGTTGGGTACCGCATTACAGAGGTCCGCCCAATGAGCCTGCCGCAATCTAAAGCCGCAAGTCGGATGCAATCCGTTGCGTAGCGGTGTCGCGGGTTACTCGTGTGCCGGGCTACGCCGCCTTCAGGAAACTCCTCCAGTGCTCAGGGTGAGCGCAAGGGGTGAGGGGTGTGCTGCATCATGCCAGGGACACCTCGTGCGGTACGGCCAGCGACATCGCGAGCCGGCTGACGTCCCAGATAAAACCTGCCAGTTCGCGGGCAACCGCGACCACCGCGATGTTCTTCTGCTTGCCGCGCGCGATGAGCTTGCGATAGCGTCGGCACAGCCGCACCTGTGCGTCCCAGGCGCGATCCACGATCGGCTTGGGGATACCTTCGTGGCGGCGCTGGATGTCGGGACTGACACGGGCCGTATGCCGGTAGCTCCAGGCCGCTTCGACGAGCAGCTTTCTCGCGTAGCTGTTGCCGTTCTTCGTGATACTGCCCTGACGGCGCTTCTCGCCTGACGAGTGTTCCGAGGGCGTCACGCCCAGCCAGGCCATCAACTGGCGCGGATGGGCAAAACGCGACAGGTCACCCAGCTCCGCGAGCATGCCCACCGCCGTGGTGAACTGCACGCCGCGCATGGTCTGCAGGCCCAGCACGGCCGGATAGAAGCGCCAGTTGGGGACCGCTTCGCGCAACGCGGCCTCCAGTCGCGCGCATTGAGCGAGGCGGTCCTCGATCGCGCGCCGATGTTCCTCGAACGCCAGCTGCTGCCATGCACTGTCGAATGCATACGCGCCCAGCCAGCGCCGGTGCGCCGCTCCCCAGTCGGCGCGGCCTGTATAGCGCACCCCATGCGAGAGCAGGAAAGCCTTCAGCCGTTGCCGTGCACGCTTCAGATCATCTTTGGCGCTGACCCAGGTACGCGCCAGATCGCGGAACGCTTCGTCGTCCACGCCGGGCACGTACACGGCTGACAGGTCGCCAGCGCGCAGTGAACGTACCAGCTTGAACGCATCACGCCGATCGGTCTTGACCCGCTCGCCTGGTTTTTTGGGAATCAGCGATGGCGCGCACACCATGCAGTCGAAACCCTTGTTCACGAGTTGACGGTAAAGCCCGTAGCCGCACGGGCCTGCCTCGTAGACGAACCGGATGCGTGGCGCCTTTGACTGCAGGCGCTTGCACAGGCGATCGATATCGGCCTGCCTCGTACCGGTCTTGCCGAGCAGTTCAACCTCGCCCGCATCGAGTGCATAGGCAACCGTGATCGAATCCTTGTGAACGTCGCAACCGACGTACAGCGTGCTATCGTGTTCCATGCTGGCCTCCGTGCCGGAATTCGCCGGGTGCGGCCCGTCCGCACCGTGCGGCTCTGGTAGCAATGCTAACCCGCGTTTGATTCCTCACGGCAGGCCAGCCCTTGCCTCACGGGAGTCATACTGTCTAATGCTAAGCGGGTTCCTCGCGCAGTCGCGGTAGTGGAACATCTGGAATCTGTGTTCTCGCGCATTCAGCGTTTGTGACAAGGCAGTCATTCTTCCCACCTTGCACTGCGTGCACGTCGGAAAGGTTTGCAAGGGAAACCAGTGGGTTATTCGTTACACGGTGGGGCTATAAAAGAAAACCTCGGCGACTTGACACCTTATCGCGAATGCGTAGCCGGTTCGCTTTCCAAGCTTTGCAATAGTACGGCAACAAAGGCATTCGTCGCCGGTGACAGCGTTCGTCCACGCTTCTTTACTAACGCGATCGGACGCACGAAGGCCGGGTCGTCGATCGATCGGGCCGCCAGCTTCGACTCCGCCAGCACTTCGCGTGCCGAGCCTGGCAGAATCGTCACGCCAAGGCCGCCGCGTACCATCGCTACCGCCGTCATCATGTAGGTCGGTTCGCAACTCACCTCGGGCGTGCAGTGGGCGTTCGCCAGCGCGGCATCGACGACCGCCCGCACGCTCGTGCCGCGCGCCGTCAGCACGAGCGGCAAGCTGACCAGATCCTTCAGCGTGATGCGGCGTTTGCGTGCCAGTGGATGATCCTTTGGACAAACCACCACCAAACGGTCTTCCGCGACGTGCAGCACCTCGAGCGCCGAATCGGATAGTTCGCCGCCAGTCAAACCGACGTCGACCTCTTCGTTGCGCACCAGCGTGTTCACCATGCCCGCCACCACGTCGCGAATATGGAAACCGACTCGCGGGAAATCGTGTTTGAACGCGCGTATCAGATCGGGTAGCAGGCTCGCCGCAAACGACGGCAAGCACGCAACGCGCACCGTCCCCGTCGAGCCGTCACCGAGTGCGCGGGCATCGAGCAAGACGTGCTCCATGTCGTAGAGCGATTTTTGCAGCACCGGCAGCAGTTCACGTCCCGTCGGCGTCAACGCCACGTTGCGGCTATTGCGATCGAATAGCCGCGCGCCGACCGTCTCCTCGAGGCGGCGGATTTGCACCGTCAAAGCAGGCTGCGACAGATGCAACTGCGCCGCCGCCCGCGTGAAGTTGCCTGCCTGCGCCACGGCGATGAACGCCCGGATATCGCGAAGATTCAGATCCATTACATTTCGTGATTGCTGCAATCAAATCATTTCAATTGCTTTATCGTCGTCACAAAACTACGCTGGTATGCACTAAAAAACAAGTTCGGAGACACGCAGATGCTGCCATTGCTGGGGCTCGCCACCATCGTCGTCCTGCTCGGGGCGATCCTTTCAAAACGCATGTCGCCGCTGGTCGCGCTGATTATCGTGCCGATCGCCGCATCGCTGATCGGCGGCTTCGGGCTGCAGACGAGCAAATTCGTCATCGACGGTTTGAAGAGCCTCGCGCCGGTGGTCGGCATGTTCGTGTTCGCGATCCTCTATTTCGGCACGATCACCGATGCCGGCACACTCGATCCGATCATCGACCGTATCCTTCGTGCAGTCGGCACGAAACCAACGCGGATTGTGATGGGCACCACGCTGCTCGCACTGCTGATTCATCTGGATGGCTCGGGCGCGGTGTGCTTTCTGGTGACGATTCCCGCGATGCTGCCGCTCTATGACCGCCTGAAAATGGATCGACGGGTGCTCGCGGCTGCAGTATCGATGGCGGCAGGCATCAACTTTCTGCCGTGGACGGGACCGATGATCCGCGCGTCGGCGTCGCTTCATCTACCCATTGCCGCGCTTTTCAATCCACTGATTCCGGTGCAGATCGCCGGCCTCGTGTTCGTCTTCGGCGTCGCGTACTGGCTCGGCCGGCGCGAAGAAAAGCGTCTCGGTTTCTCCACCGCCGACGGCGCCGTCCCGCTGCCGAAACGTGAACTCACGCCGGACGAACAGGCGCTGCGCCGTCCGCAAAACTTCTGGTTCAACATTGTGCTGACGCTGATCGTGCTGGGCACGATGGTCGTGATGGGCGAGAAAATCCCGCCGGCGATCATGTTCATGGTCGGTTTGTGCATCGCGTTGATGGTGAACTACCCGAACGTGGACATGCAGCGCAAGCGGATCGATGCGCATGCGCGCGCCGCGCTGATGATGGCGGGCATTCTTCTCGCCGCCGGCGTATTCACCGGCGTCATGCAGGGCAGCGGCATGCTGAAGGCAATGGCTCAGGCGGCCGTCGGCTTTGTACCGCCCGCGATGGCCGGCCACATTCCGGTCGCGCTCGGCCTCGTCGCGATGCCGCTCAGCATGCTGTTCGATCCCGACTCGTTCTATTTCGGCGTGCTGCCGGTCATCGCCGAAGTGGCGGCGCAACTCGGCGTGCCGGCGGTGCATGTCGGTCAGGCGGCGCTGCTCGGCCAGATGACCACCGGCTTTCCGGTCAGTCCGCTGACACCCGCGACGTTCCTCGTGGTCGGCTTATGCGGCATCGATCTCGCGGACCATCAGAAATTTACGTTTCCGCTTCTGTTCGGCGCATCGATCGTGATGACGATCGCGTGCGTCGTGCTGGGCGTTTTTCCTCTATGAGTGCATTCACGGGCGATACCAGCATGGCGGCAACTTCACACGCTCACGTTGTCCGGCTTGGCGCGGGCGCCGGCTATTCGGGCGATCGCATCGAGCCTGCGGTCGAACTGGCGGAACACGGCGCACTCGACTACCTGGTGTTCGAGTGCCTGGCCGAGCGAACCATCGCCATTGCCCAACAGGCGCGGCGCAAAGATCCTGAGCTTGGCTATGACCCGCTTCTCACGGCACGGATGAAGGCTGTCTTGCCCGTCGCGGTACGCAATGGCGTGCGGATCATCTCAAACATGGGCGCGGCCAATCCGCGAGCCGCCGCGCGCGAAGCAGCGCGAATCGCACGCGCGCTAGGCCTGACCGGCTTGAAGATCGCCGCCGTCACCGGCGACGACGTGCTCGACGTCGTGCTGCAAGGCGAATTCCGCTTCGAGGAGTCGGGCGAAAGCGTCGCGTCATTTCATGACCGCCTCGTCTCGGCCAACGCCTATCTCGGCGCCGCGCCGATTGTCGAAGCGCTGGCGGCCGGCGCGGACATCGTGCTGACGGGCCGGGTCGCCGATCCGTCGCTCTTCACCGCGCCACTGATCCACGAATTCGGCTGGAACATGGACGATTGGACGACGCTGGGACAGGCGACCGTTGTCGGCCATCTGCTCGAGTGCGCGGGACAGGTGACAGGCGGATACTTTGCCGATCCGGGCTTCAAGAATGTGCCGAACCTCGCACGCCTCGGCTTTCCGATCGGCGAAGTCAGTGCTGACGGTTCCGTCGCCATCACGAAGGTGCCGCATGCGGGCGGCTGTGTCACCGAGGCAAGCTGCAAGGAACAATTGCTCTACGAGATTCATGACCCGCAACGCTATCTGCAACCGGATGTCGTCGCCGACTTTACGCAGGTTCGCGTGCTTCAGGAAGCGCATGACCGCGTACGTGTCACAGGCGGCCGCGGCACGCCGTGCACGGATACGCTGAAGGTGTCGGTTGCGTATGCGGACGGCTTTATCGGCGAAGGGCAAATTTCCTACGGCGGTCCGGGCGCGGTCGAACGGGCGCGGCTCGCGCTCGATATCGTTCGGGAACGGCTCGAATTGACCGGCGTCGAAACGCGCGAATTGCGTTTCGACCTGATCGGCCTGAATGCTCTGCACGGCGAGACTGCGGGTGCGCGCGGCGCCGAGCCATATGAAGTCCGCGCTCGCGTAGCCGGGCGCACAGCCTCGGTCGAGCAAGCCGCACAGATCGGCAACGAGCTCGAGACGCTTTATACCAATGGCCCAGCGGGCGGTGGCGGCGTCACGAAAGCAACCCGCGAGGTGCTCGCCGTGCAGTCCATTCTGTTGCCGAGGACGCACGTCAGCCCGTCGTTCGAGTTTGTGGAGGCTTGAGATGAAACTGCGGGAACTTGCCCATTCGCGAACCGGCGATAAAGGCAACACGCTGAACGTTTCGGTGATTTGCTACGACGCGCGGCATTATGAGCATCTGCGGCAGCAGGTCAGCGCTGAACGCGTGAAAGCCCATCTGGCTGACGTCGTGCACGGTACGGTGACGCGTTTTGAATTACCGAACCTTGGCGCATTCAATTTCGTACTGACGGAAGCGCTAGGCGGTGGCGTGACGCGTTCGCTTGCGCTCGACGCGCACGGCAAGTCTTTGAGTTCTGCGTTGATGGATCTGGAGATCGACACGCCCTAAGCATGTGGGCGCGACTAACCGGAGCCATTGCTTAAAGCTCGCTGTCCTGCCCGCGAAACGGCGAACTGTCTCTGTCGCGATGCTGAACGCCGGGCTACGCTTGCTTGACAGCGGCCAGACACCACTCGGACACCACGCAAACCCATGCTAAAAATCCTCGGAAAAGCCTCGTCGATCAACGTTCGGAAAGTGCTTTGGACCTGCGCGGAACTCGGCTTGGCGTTCGAACGCGAAGACTGGGGCACAGGCTTTCAGCCAACTGAAACGCCCGAGTTCCTGCGCCTGAATCCAAACGGCATGGTTCCCGTCATCAAGGACGGCGATTTCGTCCTCTGGGAATCCAATTCGATCATCCGCTATCTGGTTTCCCGCTATGGCGGCGAGCATCTCTATCCGTCGGAGCCACAAGCGCGGGCACGCATCGATCAATGGATCGACTGGCAAGCGGCCGATCTGAACCGCTCATGGAGTTATGCTTTCCTCGCGCTGGTCAGACAATCGCCGTTGCATCAGGATCAGCAAGCGCTTGCCATGTCTTGCGCAAGCTGGTCGAAACACATGACAATCCTGGACCGGCAACTTCAATCGACCGGACAGTTTGTTGCCGGAGAGCACTTTACGCTAGCTGACATTCCGATCGGACTGTCGGTGAATCGTTGGTTCGGCACGCCGTTTGCACGCCCGGAACTCCCTGCCGTCTCCGCGTATTTCGAGCGGCTCGATGTACGCAGCGGCTATCGACAGTACGGCAGAAACGGTACCCCATGACCCAGCACGTGCGCATCCTGCTCATTCACGGCCTGCTTGGCCCACTCGACGGCTAAAGAGGTTTCTGTGCAGCGCCGTGATGTTGTGCGAACATCCGGAAACCTCACTGCGGCACCGGAGTTGGCAATGACTGACCAAGAAAGGCTGCATCCGCTACGTCCCTTCCTGAAGAATTACGTCTGGGAGCATGGCCGGATCGGCACGCGCTATCTCGACTGCGTCGACGGCGAAATCAAGTTCGACGACGGCAAGAAGTCACGTTTCGCCGCGGAAAAATACCTCTACGTGGCGCTTGGCAAAGACGCCGTCGACGATCCGAAGATCGAAGGCCCCGCCATTCAGGAGGCCGGTCTCGCCCGCTTCCTGCACGCCGCCCAGCTCGGCAAACCGGAAGAAGGGGGTTCGGCGGCCGAGGTGCAACGCGCCGTGCACGATTGCGTCGAGCTTGGTATTTTTAGCGCCTATCAGCTCGATGCCCGGCAAGCGATGGCACGCTATGCGCAGGAAGCGATGTTCGACGATGAAATCCGCGCCGCGGTTTTCGCCGATATTCGGCATGTGTATGTCGGCATGCGTGAACAACTCTCGCTTTATGACTTCACCGTGCTGCACGGCTTGCCCACGCCGCTGCTCTTTAGCGAAACACCGTTTATCGATTGGCGGGTGCGCGCCAGCCCCGCTCTGCCACTCGTATCGATTCCGCTTGGACCTTATTGCCTGCTGGTCGGCACGCCGTCCGGAAGAACGAGCCGCGTCGCGCCGGTGGTATGGAAAGCCGGCGTCTCAATGGGTCCATTGAAGGACCATAACCGGCATATGGTCGAGCGAGCGCGCTTATGGCTCGTTGCCACCAACGACGATCAGCTCATTGCCGTGCAAAGCCGCTTTAAAGCGGCCGATCCGGACGGCGCGAAGCCCGCTTGACGAGCGCGTACACGACGCGTTGGCAAACGCTCGTGTACCCGCCCTTACTGCGAATGCGGTTCGAGTGCTAGCGTGATCGAAAGATGTCCGGTCTCGATGCCCATCGTGTTGCGCATCGGCGGTCGGCGGAATGCGTCGAGCGGGGCGCGTTGCTGCGCGCTGCCGATGCCGAGTTGCACAAGCAGTTCCGCGGCAAGCGCGTACAGCACCATCAGGTTGCCGTCCTCGACCTTCAGCGCAATGCCGAGTGCCCCTTTGGCGCCGAGCCGCGCGGTCTGCCCGGACGCGCGCACACCGATCGCATAACTGCAACGGGTCGCCGAACTGGTACAGCAAGCGGCCTTCTTCATCGACCACGGCGACGTGGGCGGCATGCGTATTTTCGATCGCGTCGCCACGATAGACGGTGACCGCAATCGGCCTCGCTTCACGCGCTGTCATCGGCGCCCTCCTGATGTGATCACGGAAATCCGTGCGATTCTACTTGCGCTGATCGCCCGCGAGCATCTTTTGTCAGGGCGAGCTGTTGCGCGCAGATTCGCCGATCGTGGCGCACGGCGCCATCGATCACGCCGCGTCGTGAATATGCTCGGCCAGATAATCGATCAGCACGCGCACCTTCGGCGGCAAGAAGCGATTCGGCGGGTAAAGCAACCACACCGAGCCCACATAGGCGCGCGCCTCGAGATTCCAGTCGGTGAGCACTTGCACCAGTTCGGCTCGCTGCAGGGCGTCGGCGGCAGCGAACGCCGGCAGATTGGCGATGCCGAAATCCTGCTGCGCGGCCTCGAGCCGCGCGCCCGCATGATTGGCGATGTAGCGCCCTTTCACGTCGACGGTTTGCGTCTCCGTGCCGCGGCGAAAGCGCCAGCGATTATCGTCGGCGGTCTCGCCGAGGTAGATGCAATCGTGTTGCAGAAGATCGCGCGGCTGCGCCGGCGTGCCGCGCGCCTGCAAATAGGCAGGCGACGCACACAGCAGCCAGCGCACCGACCCCAGCCGGCGCCCCGCCAAACCTTGCGGCGGATGCTCGGTCAGGCGGATCACCAGATCGACATCGTCGGCGAGCGGATCGACGTCGTGATCGGTAAATAGCAACTGCAAATCGACTTCATCGTAGGCGCGCAGGAAGCCGGGAATCAGCGGGTGAATCACAGTCTTCGCGAACGCGGTAGGCGCGCTGACGCTCACCCGTCCTTGCGGTCTGCCGGCCAGTTGCCCGGCGGCATCGACCGCGCCCGACGCCGCGCTCACCATGTCGCGACAGAATCGCACCACCTGGGCACCCGATTCCGTGACCCGCACCTTGCGGGTAGAGCGTTCGAGCAGACGCGTGGCCAGCGCGTCTTCGAGACGCTTGATCTGACGGCTGACCGTGGACGGCGTGCTGCCGAGCTGACGCGCCGCCACCGAAAAATTGCCGGCATCGACGACGCGCGCGAACACCGCCATGTCGGGCAGCAAGGCGAAAAGGTCGGTCGGGGTCATCGTGGCGCGCTCGTAGGCAGTGGATCAACCGGTCAATTAATGCATTCTCGACATAAAGGCTATGCGCGATGACCCGATTATCGCCTTCCAAGCAAAGTTCGACAATATGCACTCATCTGTTCGAGGTCCGCCATGTCGAAACAAGAACGCTTGCTCCTGCTGTCCGATCTGATGCTGCTCGCGGTCGCCGTGGTTTGGGGAACCAGCTATGGGGTCGTCAAAAGCGCATTGGCGTTTTATCCGGTGCTGGGTTTGCTGGCGATGCGCTTCGGCATCACCTTCGTTATCCTGTCGCCCGCGTTGCGCCACTTGCGCGCAGCGGATGCCCGCACGCTGCGCGGCGCGCTGATCGCCGGCGCGCTGCTGCTCGGTATCTTTCTGTGCGAGACCTTCGGCATCCTGCTGACGCGCGCGGCGAACGCGGCGTTTCTGATCAGCCTGTGTGTGGTGCTGACGCCGCTCGTCGAATGGCTGCTGCTCAAGCGCAGGCCGAGCCGTATCGAATGGGTTGCCGTCACGCTTTCGCTGTTCGGCGCCTGGCTGCTGGCTGGCGACGGCGCGCTGACGTTCAATCCGGGCGATGCGCTGATTCTGCTCGCCGCACTGCTGCGAGCATTGAATGTGTGCGTGACCAAGCGGGTGATGCGCGATTCGGCATTGCCGCCTTTGTCGGTGACTGCCGTGCAGTCGGGCGTGGTCGCATTCGGCAGCGCGGCGGTAGCGTTGCTGTTTGTGCCGCAACAGTGGCAGCCGGTGCCGTCGCTGGCCGGACACGCGATGTTCTGGGGTTATGTCGGCTATCTGGTGCTCGCGTGCACGCTGTTCGCATTCTTCGTGCAGAACTTCGCGATCAAACGCAGCAGTCCGACGCGGGTGTCGCTGCTGATGGGCAGCGAACCGGCGTTCGGGGCGCTGTTCGCATGCCTTTGGTTAGGTGAACGGATTTCGACGACGGCTTGGATCGGCGGTGCGCTGATCGTCGCGGCGTCGATCCTCGCGACGGTGCGATGGACAGCATTGCGCGTGAGCGCAGCAGAAGCTTGAAAGAGCCCAGGCCAGCCACTGCACACCACCTGCATCACCGTGACGCGACGCTGCCCCGCTCGCTCACCACCTCGCCACGCTGCAAGACATACTCGATGCGCTCGCCCTGCCCGGTCAGCACGCCGATATCCTTGAGCGGATCGCCGTCGACCACCAGCACATCGGCAATCGCCCCTGCCTGGATGACGCCGAGCCTGCCGCTCAGATCGACGATATCCGCCGCGATCGTGGTGGCCGAGCGTAGCGCTTCCAGATTGCCGAGCACGTCGGCGCGAATGCGCAGTTCGTCGCTTTGAAACGTGTGCATTTCACCGAGCAGGTCCGAGCCGAATCCCATCGGCACACCCGCCTTCGCATAGATCTGCAACGAGTCGCGCCCTGCCTGCCGCACGGTTTCGACCTTGGCGATCGAATCGGCCGGCAAACCATAATCGGCGCCGTACTTGGCCAATGCATCGTAGGTGACGAGTGTGGGCACGACGAACGCGCCATGCTCATGCATCAGTTTCGCCGCGGCTTCATCGACGAGGTTGCCGTGCTCGATCGTGCGCACGCCGCAGCGAATCGCGCGGGAAATCGCCCGGCCGGTGTACGCATGCGCCATCACATAGGTATTGGCCGCTTCTGCTTCGGCAACGATCGCGCGGATTTCATCCTCGGCGTACTGCGTGTTGCCGATCGGATCGGTCGGCGACGCCACGCCGCCGGACGCCATGATCTTGATCTGCGTAGCGCCCTTCTGAATCTCTTCACGCACCGCGAGGCGCACCGCGTCGACGCCGTCGACAACCCGCGCGATCGCCCCGGCCCGAAAGCAGCACGAACACGGTTCGAGCATGTCGCCGCGCGGCCGGAAGTCGCCGTGCCCGCCGGTTTGCGACAACGCCTTGCCCGACGGAAAAATACGCGGCCCCGGAATCAGCCCGCTTTCCAGCGCTTGCGTCAAACCCCAATCCGCACCGCCCGCATCGCGCACACTCGTAAAGCCGCGGCCGAGCATCGCCTTCAGAATCGGCAGCGCGCGAATCGCGGTGAGGATGTTAGGCTGCGCCGCATTCAGGCCGAGGTTCGCACGCGAAGCCAGCACATGCACGTGACAATCGATCAGACCGGGCATCACCGTCTTGCCGCGCGCGTCGATGGTTCGCGCATTCGGCAGATCGACCGGGCGATCGGTAACCTCGACGATACGACCATCTTCGATCACCACATGATGATGCTCGAGCAGCCTGCCGTGCGACAGATCCAGTACGTTGCCGCCGCCGATTACTGTGATGCTCATTGATATCTTCCTGACTTGATAAGAAATCCCGCTAGTTTTCCGCCGGTTTTCCGCCGGTTTTCGTTAACCAGGCGTGCCGCTTCAGCCGCGGCCACCGCGCATATCGCGCACATAGAAAGTGCCGACGAGGCTAATAGCGGCGGCGATCATCACGTAGATCGCGGGCGCCATATTGCTGCCGGTCGACGCGATCAGCCACGTGATGAAGAACGGCGCGAAGCCGCCGAAAATCGTCACCGCGAAGTTGTATGCGACCGACAAACCCGTCGACAGCACCTTGGTCGGGAACAGTTCGGCGAACGCCGCGAGAATCGAGCCGGTGTAGGTGGCGATCAGCAAGCCGAACACGCCCTGAAACACCATCAGCGAAGCGAGGCCGGGTGCGCGGTTGATGTAAGCGAACATCGGCCATGCGAGCAGCAGGATCGACGCGGCAGCGCCGGACAGAAAGCGGCGGCGGCCAAAGCGGTCAGCGAGTCTGCCGACCACCGGCGAGAAACACATGATCATCAGACCGCCGAACATGCCGGCGCGAAAGCCCGTCGATTGCGGCAGATGCAGCGTGCGCACCGAATAGGTCGGCGTATAGAACAGCAGCACGTAGGTGCACACCGTCCACAGAATCACCATCGAAAAACTGGCGAAGGTTTCGCGCGGAAAGCGCCGAAACACTTCCGCCAGCGGCGAGTCGTTCCTGGCCTCTTCCGCGACCGCGCTGAACGCCGGCGTTTCATCCATGCGGCTGCGAATGAAATAGCCGACCGGGCCGATCAGAATGCCGATCAGGAACGGCATTCTCCAGCCCCACGAATGCAGCGCGTCGGCGCTCAGACTCGACGTCACGAACGTGCCGACCGCAGCGCCCAACAGCACCGAAAAACCGATGCTCGACTGAATCCAGCTCGAATAGAACGCACGCTTGTCCGCCGGCGCGTATTCAGTGAGAAACGCTGTCGCGCTACCCATTTCACCGCCCGCCGAAAAACCTTGCAGCAAACGCGCGATCACGATCAAAACCGGCGCCCACACGCCGATCTGCTCGTAGGTCGGCGCGAGGCCGATCAGCGCGGTGCCGCCAGCCATTAGCAGAATGGTCAGCGACAGCGCAGCCTTTCTTCCGACTTTATCGGCGTATACACCGAGTACGATGCCGCCCACCGGTCGCATGAAAAAACCCACGCCGAAGGTGGCGACGGCGAGCAGCAGCGAGGTCAGTTCATTGCCGGTCGGAAAGAACAGCTTGGCGATAATAACCGCGAAAAAACTATAGACGGTGAAGTCGAACCACTCAAGCCCATTGCCGAGCACAGTGGCGATAATGGCGCGGCGCCGTTGCCGCGCGAGCGTATCGACGGATATCGCGATGTTGGATGAAAGCGTTCCTTGCATGGTCTCTTTCCTCATCTGGCTGCGGGTGTGGCTGCTTACATGGCCGCTGGTCCGGCAAATCTGTCAGCAAGGCGACGCGTCGGAATCGAGCGTCGCGTGTCGCATGCACAATGCCGATCCTAGAAGAGACCTGATTTGTTTTCGAAACGAAAGATTCGCATGCATGCATGCGCGTAGCGCATGCGAAAGGCATTCAGGCGACGGAGGCTTTGCCCGTCTGCGTGCTTATCTGCGTGCTTATCTGCGTGCTTATCTGCGTGCTTATCTGCGCGTTCATCTGTGCTTCGGCCTGCTCGAAGAGCCAGCGTGTAAACAGACGCGCCGCCTGATTCTGCGCGCGGTCGTTAGGCGATACGACGTAGTAGCCGCCGCCGTGGCTCGCTGAAGCGCGCGTGGCGCGCACCAGCAACCCCTCGTTCAGACACGCGTCGATCATGTGGCGCCAACCGAGCGCCACGCCCTGGCCGAGAATCGCCATTTGCACGAGTTGCGGATAGTGATTGACGACGACCGACTGCGGCGAAGTCGGCATTTTTACGTCATTGAGCCGGAACCATTCTGACCACGACATCCATTGCCGCTGACCGTCCTCCTGCATCAGCAGCGTCTCGCGCGCGAGGTCGGCGGGTTCCAGCACGCGGCCTGCCAGATAGTCCGGCGAACAAACCGGGTACACCTCCTCGTCGAAAATACGGCGAGCGGTGAAATGCGGCTCGGCGCGCTGGCGGATGTAGTACAGACCCACATCGAATTCCGCCGGCGACAGTGACGCGAGTCCGTCGCGCACGATCATCCTGATCTTGACGTTCGGATGAGCGGCGCGAAAGGCACCGAGCCGCGGCGTGAGCCACAACACCGCGACGCCTGACGAACAGGCGATCGTCAATTCCAGATCGCCGTATCGCTTCATCACGTCGAGCGTGGCTTCCGAGCAATTGGCGAGCAGCCACTGCACATGCTTCGCGTAGCCTTCGCCGGCGATCGTCAGACGTAAAGCGCGGTGCTCGCGCACGAACAGCGACCGGCCGAGGAAGTCTTCGAGCTGGGCGATCTGGCGGCTGACTGCGCTTTGCGTCAGATGCAGTTCCGCGGCTGCTTTAGTGAAGCTGGCATGCCGCACGGCCGATTCGAATGCGATCAGGCATTGGAGCGGAGGTAAAGGGGCGATGCGCATGATGGTGTCAGCCGAGTGACGTTGACACCATCATAGCGGGTCGACGCCCGCGTCAAATCATGCCTGCGATGCTTCCCGCAATTGCGCGAGCTCCGCCTCGAGTGCTTCGATGCGCCGATCGCGTTCGTTCAGTGTGCCTACGGTGTTGGCCTTTCCTTGCTTTCCGTTGGCCTTTCCCTGCTTTCCGTTGGCCTTTCCCTGCTTTCCGTTGGCCTTTCCCTGCTTTCCGTTGGCCTTTCCCTGCTTTCCGTTGGCCTTTCCCTGCTTTCCGTTGGCCTTTCCTTGTTTTCTTTTTGGTTTATTAGCGTTCCCCCTGTGCGGGGGGGCACCTACTTTTCTTTGCCGGCCGCAAAGAAAAGTAGGCAAAAGAAAGCGGCTCAAACCGCTAGATCTTAAGCGGGTCCCCTGGCTTGGAGGAGGCAGTGGAGCATCTGGAATCGGTGTTCTCGCACACTCCGCGCTGGTGACAAGGCCGTCATTCTTCCGGCGGCGCTGCGCGCGCCGCAGCGGTACTTCTCAAAACCAATTGGGCGTACGCGCCTCCCGCATCATTCTTCCCGCCTCGCACTGCGTGCTCGCCGGGACGGTCTGCAAGGGAAACCAGGGGCTTCGTTTTGGTTTGATGGGGGCCATCGGCTTCGCCTCGGCGAAGTGCACGAATGTGCGAGTGCGGACCATCACGCGTAGCGAAGAGCCGGTACGACAGTGAGGATTGGCAATGCAACGGCGCGCTACCGCGCCGGACAAAACGCGAGTGCCGCGCCGAGGCATGGGGGACGCAAGGGTGAGCCAACGCGCCGCGCAAAACGTTGACGCGAAATTGGCAGGCGGTTTGATGAAGTACCGCCACGGCGCGCGTAGCGCCGCCGGAAGCATGACTGCCTTGTCACTAGCGCGGAGTGCGCGAGGGCACGGATTCCAGATGCTCCACTGCCTCCTCCAAGCCAGGGGACCCGCTTAAAAACTAGCGGTTTGAGCCGCTTTCTTTTGCCTACTTTTCTTTGCGGCAGGCAAAGAAAAGTAGGTGCCCCCCCCGCACAGGGGGAACGCTAATAAACCAATATCAAATCAAGGAAAGGCCAACGCCGCAGGCACACAGATATAAAGCGCCGCGCAGGCACTAGCGCTCACCTGCCATCGGGTCGCCACCCAACCTCCCGAAGGGCCGACAACAATCTCCCAGACCCAATAGCCATCGCAGCGCCCCCTCGCGCGCGCATATCAGTCGCCGCCAGCAGGGCGTTAACAATAGCCTCCTCAACAGCCTCCGCAGCAGCAGCAAAAATTGAAGAGATATGATCGTTATTAACCATCGCCACAGTAGCAGTAGCCAACCCAGTCCGCCCATAATCAGCCGCCGGCAGGCCAGAATTCCCAGTGGAAAAAGCCACAAAAATATCCCCACTAGAATCCTCAGTCCCCCCGCCCATCCGGGCAACACCAACACCCGCACGTTGCGCCAATCGCGTGCACTGATGCGGCAACAAAGGCGCATCCGTCGCCAGTGTCACCGCAATCGACCCCATGCCCGCTTCCCCAGTACGCCGGCCCTCGCTTTCCCTAAACGGTGAATGCACATCCCCCAACACCTCACCCACCGGGTATCCCGCAACCCGCAATGCATCGCGTCGCCCATAGTTCGCCTGCACAAGCGCCCCAACGGTCCAGCCGCCTTCAGACGGCTTCAATACACGTGATGCCGTGCCGATGCCGCCTTTGAACTCGTGGCATATCATCCCCGTGCCGCCGCCGACACATCCCTCCCTGACCTCCCCCGAGCGCGCTTCGGCTTGCGCGCGTAGAACGTGGTCGGCCGTGACATGCTGGCCCCAGATGTCGTTCAGCAGTCCATCGTAGGTTTCAAGCACGACCGGCATGCACCAATAGACTTCGCCTTGGGCTCGATCACGCTCGGCGGCGACCAGCGCGTCGCGCACCACGCCCACGCTGTGCGTGTTCGTGTAGGCGATCGGCGTAGTCAGTAAGCCCGCCTCGCGTATCCATTCGAGACCGGTTGCGTCGCCGTTGCCGTTCAGAATGTGGCAGCCCGCAAAGCAAGGCTCCATGCGCGCGCTGCCGGCGCGCGGTTCGATGATGGTCACGCCGGTGTGAATCGATGCATCGCCCGCTTCGACGTTCAACGTGTGATGGCCGACACGCACACCGGCCACGTCGGTAATCGCGTTGAAACGCCCTGGCGTGCCACGCCCGATACGGATGCCGAGTTCCCTTGTTCGCATTGCCTGTTTCCTTTGATTCAAAGTTCGCGAAACTTCACGCTATGACGCGCCCACGCCGCATACATCGCAAGCGCCAACACCAACAATCCGCCGATGATGTACAGGTCCGTTGGCTTGGCCGCGCTCTGCATCGTCGTATACAACGTGTAACTCGCGCCGATGATCGCTACCAGCGGCGGCAGCGGCCACAACGGCATCCGGTAATGATGTTCGACGTCGCGCCGCACGATCCGGCTGGCGAGCGCCGCCAGCGCAATCACAATGTAAATAACCAGCAGCAGATCGACCGTGAAAGCGGTCAGTTCGTCGAGGCTGGACACGAATAGCAGCAGCGTCGACGGAATCGCGAGCGTCAACGTCGCCAGCCACGGCGAATCGAAACGCGGATGAATGCGCGTGAACGCATGATTGCAGCTGCGCACCCACAGCGCGTGGCGGCCGCTGCTGTAGAGCAGACGTCCCACCTGAATCACGATCGCGATGATCGCGTTGAACACCGACAGGAAAATCCCCGCGCTCACCACGCGCATGACAACCGGGTTGCTCAGTTCACGGACCACGTAACCGATCGGATCAGCGCTCTTCGACATATCGACCAGCGAAGGCGCGCCGAGCACGATTGCCGTCAACGGAATCAGTTCGACCAGCAAGATCACCACCAGCGAATAGATCACCGCTTTCGCAATGCCATGGTTGCCGCCTTCCAGGTCCTCCGCGAGAAACACCGCGGCGCCGAAGCCGTTGTAGCAGAAGATCGCCGTGCCGATGGCCGGGATGATGGCGGCCGCGGTCGCCGAAATCAGTGTGCCCTTGCTCGCGACTTCGGGATGCACGAGCGCGCTTAAGGCCCGATGCGGCTCGGAAAATCCCAGGTAGGCAATGAGCAGCAGCACCAGCACTTCGACTGTCAGGAAGGCACCGGTAATCCACGCGTTGGTCTTGATGTTGAGAATACCCAGCACGTAACTGAGCACGACAATCGCAAGCGCCACCGACTGATTGCTGAAGCTCGTCCCGAGCGCGTTGTTCAGGTACGGCGCCGCGCCGCTCGCCAGCACGGCAGGAATGAACACGCTGACGGCCAGCACCGCGATGAAGGTCAGATAGCCCGGCAGCGCGCCGAATACGCGTTTGGCCATGACATACTCGCCGCCGGCGCTACGGTGCGCCGCGCTCAATTCCGCATAGCACAGCGCGAAAGCCAGCGCGAGCACGCCGCCTAGCAGAAACGACAGCACCGCCCCGCTGCCCGCCTGCTGGATCGCAAACGGCGCGATCACGAAGATGGAGCTCGCGGGCGTCACCCCCGATACGGTAATCATCACCACGTCCCGCACGCTGAGCGACTGCTTCAGCTCGCCGGACGTTCCCAACCCTGCGGAGACGGCCTGCGCCGCAACCGACGTTTCCGTGATCGTCATGCTTCTCTCCTTTGCGAAGGCTTTTTTGAGCGCCCATACTTCAGCACTGTCCGGCGGAGTGTAGGAAGCCAATTTACGCACCGCTATTACCGCTTGGGGTTACGCCAATTAGGTGGAGACGCATGGATCGACTGTTCACGGAAGTAGCGATGCATCAGGCGCTGGCGCGCGTGATCGACCATTTGGGCGGGCCTCGCTTCTGGCGCAATCTGATTCTTCTGCTTAACGAAATCATGCCGTTCGACAACGCGCTCGCCGCGCTGGTCGGCGCGGATGGGATGCCTCGCGTGCTCGAGGAATACGATACCGGCGGCACGGATGCGCCGTCGCCGGTGCCGCTGTATCTGAATGGTTTGTATCTCCTCGATCCGTTTTTGCAAGCCGTGCACGATGGGTTAGCTGACGGGCTCTATCGGCTCGAAGAGGTCGCGCCCGATCTGTTCCGGCAAAGCGAATATTTCCTGAGCTACTTTCGCGATGCCGTGGGCGACGATGAGCTGCAGTTGATCGTCAATATTGCGCCTGCGGGTGGCGTGGTGTCGTTGTCGCTGGGTGCGAAAACGCGCTTCGAGGTCGAGACGCTCGGGCGGCTGACGATATGCACTCCCTGGCTAATTGCGGCGATCCGGCAACATTCGGCACGCCTCGCCACCGAGCCGGGCAAGCGCGCCGATAGTGGCGATCTGTCGGGACGCGTCGAGCGTGCGTTGGCGGGGTTTGGGGCGGCGTTGCTGTCGGATCGGGAAATGGCGATTGCGCGATTGGTGCTGCGTGGTAATTCTTCGAAGGCTATTGCCGAACGGCTGGCGATATCGCCCGAGACGGTGAAAGTGCACCGGCGCAATCTGTATAACAAACTCAGTATTTCAACGCAGCCGGAACTGTTTTCACTGTTTATTCAGGCGTTGGGGCATGAGGCTGGGTAGTTGCTCCAGTCCGCTGCGACCGCATTGGACCCACGCTTTGGTAAGCAGACCTTCGACTGTGTCAAAGGGTTATCCGCTTAAAGGCAATCGTCGGCCTTTATAGCGGTCACTTGCACCTTGCCGGTAACCGTCTCGGCGAGTGACCGATTCGTCGCATCACATCCGCAAAAACTGTTGGCGAGCGGAAGGTAGTCCAGGCTTCATTGCCCGGTAAGGCTGCGCACATCTCCACTGGTGCAGCGCTGGCGGTCAGCGTCGCTACGTGTGGCTACCGGCAGATAAACCCCTGATTCATGGTTCGCAGCTTTCACGCTGAATGTCACCGCAACTCTCACAACGGTAGGGGGCATCGCCGACCGAAGCCACAGTCCCAGGGAACTGATCGTTGATAGCCCAACGCCCGGTTCTCGGGGACACATCAGAGCAGGCGAGCGATTATGACCTACACTAGAAAGGCGTCTTTCGCGTGCTCGGGTGCGGCTTTGACGCAATGCAACGTCGCTGGCAGCCGATTGAAGCGGGCGAATGGCCATGGCACGGGCAACACACCGTCATCTGCTGCCCGAATTCATCTGGAACTGATGTTCAAGAAGGGGGGCATCATGTTGCAAGCCAGTGAAATCCAGAAGCGCTTTACTCATCTGCAGCAAACCGTCAGCGAGGCATCACGGACCTGCCATGCCGACGCGGCGATTCCAAAGGACTTGATGAACTGGGTGGATGAGCTCGATAAGGAATGCAAATCGGCAAAGAAGGTCATGTCGTCCAAGGATGAGGATCGAATCCGGCAGTGCGTCGACGATCTCGAACGGATCGGTAATCGTGCGGAGCGCGCTTGCCAACAGGCCGGCGGTCTCGATGCCAGGATCATGGATGCAGTCAGTTCGATGCATTCGGAACTTTCTGACCTGAAGCGACAACTGCACTGACCTACCTGACGGCCCCGGTCCAACCCGCCGGGGCTATTTACACTTCGGCGCCATCAAGACGCGCAGCAACGCATCCGCTTGAGGCGCGGCCGTTTGCTTCCGCGTGACTGCCGTGCTCGATTGCGGAGCAATTTTTTGCACGGAGGTATGTCATGGCTACGTACGTTATCCTCAGCCGTCTCGCTCCTGACGCGTTCAAGGATCCCAGCGACCTGAAGCAACTCGCCTCCACAGTGGCCGGGAAGATCAAGGCCGAATGCCCTGCCGTCATCTGGAAGAACAGCTATCTGACACTCGGGCGCTTCGACGTCGTGGACGTCGTTGAGTCGAACGATCTGAAACAGCTCGAGCGGGCGGCGTTGATCATCCGCGGCTACGGACACGCCGCCACCGAGACCCTCCAGGCGACGCCGTGGGACGAGTTCATCGCGGCACTCTAACGGAGATTGATGGATCGGGCTCGAGGCGATGAAATTCACCGGGTTGATACTGCGTCTCGCCGTTGCGTGTCTGACCGTGTTCGCAGGAGTCGCCATCTTGCAGGATCGTTTTATCTACTTCCCTGAGAAGGCCGCAATCGAGGACCTCGCGTCCGGCGGACTTCGCGCCTGGCCGACACCTGAGGCGTTTCGGGGCCTCGTGGCCGAGCCGGCCGGAAAGGCGTGCGGCACGGCCATCGTCTTTCACGGCAATGCAGGGCACGCCGGACACCGTTCGTTCTACGCCGCGGCGCTCACCCGGCTTAGGCTACGCGTGATCCTCGCCGAATATCCTGGCTACGGGCCACGCGACGGCGCGCCGGGCGAAGAGATTCTGGTGGCCGATGCCCAACAGACCATCGCGCTTGCGCATCGCCTCTACGGCACGCCGCTGCTGCTCGTCGGTGAATCGCTCGGGGCCGGCGTGGTGGCCTCGGCCGGCTCGCGCGAACGCGACAAGACCGCCGGCTTGCTGCTCATCACGCCATGGGATCGGCTCGAGCACGTCGCCGCTTACCACTATCCGTGGCTTCCCGTGAAGTGGCTGCTGCGCGACCAATACGACAGCGTGACACACCTGGCGTCGTTCGACCGCCCTGTTCTCGTCGTGGTTGCGCAAAGCGACAGCATCGTCCCCGCGCGCTTCGGCGAGGCGCTCTACAACGCGCTGGCCGATCCGAAACAACTGATGGTCGTGAAGGCGGCCGAACATAACGACTGGATTGGGCACGTCGACGATACCTGGTGGCAAGACGCGATCGGCTTCCTGCTCGCGCCTTGCCATTGAAATATGAAATCCCGCTCTGTCCCGCCCAAGTGGGAGCGATTCTACGTCCTCGATGAGAAGAACAGGCCTGTCGAGGTGTTCAACCGCAGCGAGTGGTCGCGCTGGATGTCTGAGAACGAACTGATCTTCCGCCGCACGTTGCTGGAAGAATCCGGCGTGACGGTCACGACCCGCTTCTGCGGTGTGTCCGAAACGAGTACCGGGGAGGCGCTGTTGTTCCTGACGCGCATCGCCGGAATGCAGGCGCGAGACAACAAGAGCTATGGAGCAGGTACGCTCGATGAGGCGCTGGAGCAGCATGAGCGCATCGTACAGAAAATCCTCCGGATGCTGACCGGGCGGTGATCGCCGCAGCGCGACGATTCTCCGTGACCGTAGCCACACCTCGCGGGAGCAACATTGCCTGCCTGCGCTTCCACCCGAACGCGGGGCCGCCGTTTAAGCTGGCTTTCAATGCGACGGAAATGTGTTGCCGCCGGCTAAACAGATTTCGTTTCGAGGTGTTGCGATGTTAGCGACCAATGATGCCGAACCGTACGTGGCCGTTCTAGCGAGGACGATGTGGGTCGCGTGATCGGCCTTGTGCGAAGCTTTCCATAAGGCCGAGAATCCGCCGGCTCTTCATTGGAAGCGAGTGCCATTTCTCAGGTTCAGACTCTTCAGCGACACTGCTGGATGATAGGACGGGCGCCCCGTAACCGAAGGCGTAGCACCGTCAAAGCCGAGTGGCCCCAGTTCGAGGCCTTCGACCAATGCTTCTATTATCCTGACTGGGTTATCGTCGTCGATGAAGTCATCGAGGCATTCTGGAAGCAGAGTGACCTGCTTGCGGTCTTCGCCTTCTATGAATCGCTTCATCCGGCCGCCTCAGCTGAATGCGTTGATTCAACGTAGGCGATCAGGGCGTTTTCACACAGCCTCCGGCCATACCGGCCGTTCAAGTCTTTCGAGGAGTGGCCAGTCGGTAATGTCCCTTCGAGGCGGAAAATCAAATCGACTGTTCACACTATCCGAACCGGCACTTCGTGGATAGCGTTGTTGCCGTAGCCCAGCCGGTTCCATTCGGCGCGCTCGGGCTGAGTGCGGCCGGCAAGATCGGTGGCCCGGGCGCGCAAGGTGACGACGCCCGGCGCATGGGCCCGGGTGATCAGCTCCCACCACTGCCAGCTGTGACGCTTGCGCTCGCTGACGAGATGCGCCCCCTGCCAGCCACCGCCGCCCACGCTTATCTCCACGCGCGCAATCTGAGCGGCGCCGGACCAGGCCACGCCGCGGATGGCCAGCTCACCGCACCGGACCTCCTGCTCAGGCGCCGGCTCGGTGATCAAGGCCCGCACCCGCTGCAGCGTGACCGGTTCGCGGACGGCCGCGCCGTCGCGTTCCCATTCATACCAATACTTGGCGGCCTGGTAATGCCCGGCGAACGGCCGGTCGATGAGCTCGATTTCAGTCAGCCATTTGACCGACGCCACGGCATACCAGCCCGGGACGACGAGGCGCACGGGGTAGCCGTGCTGAATGGGCAGCGGTTCGCCGTTCATCGCATAGGCCAGTAGCATGTCAGGATCGCGGGCATGACCGAGCTGGAGACTGCGCTCGAAGCGCAACGGTCCTGAGTGGCCCTCTACGGTTCCGCCGTCCGCCCCCCGGAACAACACCTCCGTCGCGCCCGTCCGCACGCCAGCCCGGTCCAGCACTTCCGTCAGCGACACGCCGGTCCACTCTGCGGTGCTGACAGCCCCCAGGTCCCATTTCTCGCCCTCGATGGGCGGATCGAACTTCATGCGGCCGTTTCCGGCGCACTCGAGGGTGACGATGAGTGTCTGCGACGGCATGTTGCGGAGGTCGCGCAAGCTGAGGCTCAGCGGTCGTTCTACGAGGCCGCCAACGGCGAGCCGGAAGGCGGTCGGGTCGAGGTTGGGGATCTGGAAGTGATTGCGGACATAGAAGTGCGCGTTCGGCATGACCACGCCGCCGATCAGCGCAGGAATCGAAGTCTCGCAGTTGAGCGGATGCGCGCGATGGACCACCAGGCCGGCTTCAATAGCCTTCTGGCAGGCCTCTTCGGGATCCAGCGCCGGCACGAGTTCGCTCACGGGCAGCGCTGCGCCGCAGCCGCCGCTGGCGACTACGCGTGCGCATGTCGAGGCGGGGTAGATGTCCAGGCTGCCGACCATCTGGAACGGCTTCATGAACTCGCGCAGGTGGCCCTCGTCCTCAGCTTCCACGATGAGGTACAAGGTGTGCTCACCCTGCACGACGGCCTCGCCCCGGATCTCCACCCCGTGCCGCCTGACGTTTGGGCGGCTCAGGTGATTCAATAGCATGGCCCCCATATAGGGATCTTGAGCGGGGCAGCGCTCGGCAGCGTGCTGATGCCGCACAACGAACAGTGCCATGGTCGCTTCCCGGGACGTCGGTTCGATCAGCTTACTGCGGGTCGGTGGTCAAAGTCGAGCTCGGAAAAGATCGAACGCAGACGGTCCGGTTTATGGAACGGCACGGCAGAGCCTCCAGCCGCGCCCCCGGAAATCGATCGCGCCAGTGGCTGGTGAAGCTGCTCCGTCAGCCCGCCGCTTTCGGCGCCGTCCGCGCCGCGTTGCGGCGGCTGCTTCCTGGAGCTGGCCGAGCGGTCGCGCTCGGCCAAATTGCAGCCATCAAGGCGTGGAGTAATGGGCAATAAATGCGCCGCAGCACAGTGACGCGCAGCATGCCCGGTAGAGGCGAATCTGCTCATGACGCGAGAGACTATACTTCACTGCAGATGGTCAATCCACAGCCTGCAGCCAGTCGTTCAGGAAAACAGATCGCAGCCCAAAGCCGTCGGGTCTCGCGATCGTCCTATTCGCGAATTTTTTTGCAGTTGTGTCGGGGATTCCTCAGCGTTCAGAGGAGCATGGTATGAATTCTCAGGCTAAGCCGAATTGGCGCGATCACGGCGTCAAGATCATTCCGGGTTCCCGCCTCGATATGAATACGCCCCAAACGCCTGGCATGACGAGAGCAGCTGCAATCACTCACGCCCGGGTGGGCGCCAGCAAACTTTGGGCCGGTACGGTCACCATCGACGCCGACGCCAAAACGGGCGCCCACCATCATGGTGAACTGGAAAGCGTCATCTACGTTGAGCGCGGCAGGGCACGTATGCGATGGGGTGAACATCTCGAGTTCGCCGCAGAGGCAGGGCCTGGCGATTTCATTTATGTGCCCCCGTTCGTACCCCATCAAGAGATCAATGCGAGCAAGACCGAGGTGCTCAGTTGCGTTGTGGTCCGTAGCGGTCAAGAGCCGATAGTCGTTAACCTGGATATCGAGCCCGCCGAGCCGCCGGAAGATGTCTATTGGGTCGATCCGATTCATCCGCATCCGTAAGTGCGGCTACCGGTTTCCGCCGTCAGTTCCGGAGTGGCCTTTCGGGACCCTCCGAAGGTGACGATCAAATGACCGTCGGTCAAGCGATCAGCGCTGTGCATAAGCAGAGCCTGGGCGCTGTAAGCAGCTCCCCAAAGCTGTGGCTAACCACGTAAGCCATTCATTCAACGTCGGGGATGAGCTGCAGACAGTTGCAACCCGGCCATTCGCGGATTGAACCGGCGAAGACGCGGCTCACCGTTGCGGTATCCGATGGGAGACCACACGAACAGCGAAATCTCTCTCAGATGTCAGGCCCACTCCCAGCCTCAAAGGCGCCGTGCTGCGCCTCTTCGGCGAAATCGAAATCGCGGGGAGGCGGCTCAGTGTCGCGAGCACGCGGCGCGATTCAGCGCGGTCGAGATCTACGCTGATCGAACTTGCCAGAAGCCGCATCGCCGCTGAAACAACCACGTGCCCCAGTACGATCTGCGCATCATTGCAACGTGCGCATAGGGATCGAAAGCGACGCTCCGAAAACTGAAGCGCACGCTGATGTAGATGGCGTCAAGGAGGGTGGCCGGTCGCTATTGCTGAAACGTGAATAGCGGGTATGGCCGAGGATCACGATCGGCGCGTGAAGGTCCGTTGCGTTGGCAGATTGTGTTGAAAAAGTCGCCCGTGGTTCGGAATGTTCGGTATCCTGGAAGACATCGATCGACGGGAGTGATTCGTCATGATGGGTCAACTGGGCCGCGGACAGGACAAACTCTTCTACTCGTTTAACCTCGATAATCACGTCCCTCGCGAACACCTGTTGAGAGGCATCGATCACTTCCTTGATCTGCGCGATCTACGCCAGCATCTCGCGCCGTTCTACAGTCCGATGGGGCGGCCATCGATTGATCCGGAGCTCATGATCCGCATGTTGATCGTCGGCTACTGTTTCGGCATCCGGTCCGAGCGCAGGCTATGCGAAGAGGTACATCTGAACCTGGCGTATCGATGGTTCTGTCGCCTGGGCCTGGAGGACGCCGTACCCGAACACTCGACATTCTCCAAGAACCGCCACGGTCGCTTCCGCGATAGCGATGTACTACGCCATGTGTTCGAGTCGGTGCTGGGTCGGTGCATGTCCGAAGGGCTCGTAAAGGGTGAAGGATTCGCGATTGACGCAAGCATCATCAGAGCCGACGTGAGCTCTGCACGCGGTGTTCCGGGTTCCGGGCCCATCGACTGGGGTTGCGTCAAGGGACAAAGCCGTGCAGTGCGCGAGTATCTGGAAGCATTGGAAGAAGCGAATCCAGCGGGCACCGAAGCGGCGGAGATGGCAGAGACATTGCCCCCTCCAAAGAGGATATCTCTGACGGATCCCGCCGCGAGCTGGACAGCGGCCAAGGGTGGCTTGCCGTTCTTCGCCTACTCGACCAATTATCTGATTGACCTGCAGGCAGGGATCATCGTTGACGTCGAGGCGACGCCCGCGAACCGTTCGCACGAAGTGGAATCAACCAGGACGATGATTGACCGCGTTGAGCGGCGGCATGATCTCAAACCTCGACGTCTTGCAGGCGACACCGCGTATGGCTCGGCAGCGATGCTTGCCTGGATGATCGAAGAGAAGGAGATTGCACCACATGTTCCGGTCTGGGATAAAACGACGCGCAAGGACAATACATTGTCCAGCAGCGAGTTCCTATGGGATGAACTGGCCAATGAATATCGCTGTCCCACCGGGCACGCACTACGCAGTGATCGGCGCAAATTCACGAATCCGCGCTCGCGCGTCACGAAGGCTGACACGATCATCTATCGGGCAAGTCAGCTCGACTGCGAGAGCTGTTCGATGAAGGATCGCTGCTGTCCGAATACACCATTCCGCAAGATCGCCCGCAGCATCCATGAAGCTGCGCGTGACGAAACGAGGCGTATTGCGAAGACGCCTGAATACAAGCGATCTTGCCGTGAGCGAAAGAAGGTGGAAATGCTCTTTGCCCATCTCAAACGCATCCTGAAACTGGACCGTTTGCGACTGCGAGGTCCAAGCGGTGCTCATGATGAGTTCCTGATGGCAGCGACTGCGCAAAACCTGCGAAGAATGGCCAAGCGGTTCATGTCAGGAAGCAAGCAGATGAACCAGGCAGTTGCATGACGAGAAATGAGGATCGTTGCCTCGCCCAAGTTCACCGCTTCGCCGATCGTCACAACTCGATAACGTCGTGCCAACTCCAGCGCCCTGATCCAAAACAAGACTTTTTCAACACAATCTTGGCAAAAAGCCGACGTTCGAATGTCCGGGCGAGAGCGCGGGCCAAAGGCCGTAGTTGGCCGCACTGAGGCGCACGGCGATCGTCCCTGGCAGGTAGAGTCGAGATGTGGCGCGGTAGCGGTAGGCTCGGTTTGTCGGTTGAAGGAACAGAAACTTCACGACACGCTCGTCTTCCGTCGTCGCGCGAGAAGGTACTCAGCGGCATGACGCTCACCGCGCCGGGTCAAGGCAAAGAGCGATACGCCGGGACGCTTTGCAACGGCGCACGGTTTCCGTTCCAGCTTCCGCGATTGGGCCAGCGAACATGGCTACCCACAAGTGATGATTGGATTGTGTAGGTAGACGCGGGAAGAGGCAAGAACGGCAACATCCCCAAATCCCTAGCATTCAAGTGGTACATTGAATGTAGCGAGAGTGCTAAAGAATCAACGAGAAGGTTTCCTGGCGGAGAGACGGGGATTCGAACCCCGGATAGGTTATTAACCTATACACGCTTTCCAGGCGTGCGACTTAAACCGCTCATCCATCTCTCCGGCGGGGAGCCGAATTATAGCAAACTTCGGGCCCTGCGCCACACCCATGCGCAAACCGGTCTACGGATGCCGGATATAGTCCACCAGCGCCCGCGTATAAGCATCGGGTTTCCGGTCGATCAAACTCACGCCGATCGCCACCAGAAACCCCGCCGGCACGCCGAACACGCCTGAGCTGATCGGTTCGATCCCGAACCACCGCGCGCCCGCGAAGCCTGTCATCTGCGTAAAGAACGGATACGTCGACACGATGTAGTAAATGCACACCACCAGCCCCGCCACCATCCCCGCTACGGCACCCAGACGCGTGGTGCGCTTCCAGAACACGCCCAGCACCAGCACCGGAAACAGGCTCGACGCCGCCAGCGAGAACGCGGCACCCACCAGAAACAGAATATTCCCCGTATTCAGCGACGCCACATACGACGCGAACAGCGCCACCCCCAGCAGCAGAATCTTCGAGATCGTCACGCGCCGCTGGCTCGATGCCGACGGATCGATCATGTGATAGTAGACGTCGTGCGATAACGCGTTGGCGATCGTCAGCAGCAGACCATCCGCGGTCGAAAGCGCCGCCGCCAGCGCGCCCGCCGCGATCAGCCCGGACATCACATACGGCAGCCCCGCGATCTCGGGCGCGGCCAGCACCACCATGTCCGGCTGCATCTGGATCTCGCTCCAGCGCACGATGCCGTCGCCGTTCGTATCGGCAAGACTGATCAGACTCGGCTCGACCTTGCCCCATTGCGTCAGCCATTGCGGCAAATCGGCAAAGTGATGACCTACTACGCTGGTCAGCATCTCGTACTTGATCAGCACGGCGAGCACCGGCACCGTCAGATAAAACAGCGCGACGAAGAACAGCGTCCAGCCGACCGAGCGTCGCGCGGAGGCCACCGAGGTCGTTGTGTTGTAGCGCGTCAGGATGTGCGGCAGGCTCGCCGTGCCGAGCGACAGACACAACAGCAGCGACAGGAAATTGCGCTCATGGGTGCGCCGATCCTCATCGCTCGCGGTTGGAAACGGTTCGTGCATCGGCACCGGTGCGGCGGCACGCATCAGCATCTCGTCACGTCGCTGGGTCCAGACGATCTGCGCGGCAGCGGCATCGCGTGGAAACTGTTCGAGCGCCCGCTCGCGCTCCTTGATCTCGCGCAGCGGGCCGTTGTGGCGCCGCAAGTCCGCTACTTCCTGCGTGAGCCGCTGCTTCTCGTCGACGAACGATTGCGGCAGCGCGTCGAGGCGCGTCTGCATCAGCGCGGCACGCCGCCGATAGTCGTCGCGTACGGTCTGCTCGAGAGGCGCGTCACGCACCTGCTTCTCCAATACTTCAACGCGCGCCATCAAGCGGCCGTAATTGAACTGCGGTACCCAGCCGAGGCCGTCCTTATGCGCGATCATCGATACCGGAATCAGAATCGCCGCGATCAGGATGATGTATTGCGCGACCTGGGTCCACGTCACGGCACGCATGCCCCCCAGAAACGAGCACACCAGAATGCCCGCCAGTCCGCAGAAAATGCCGACGGCGAAGTCGACGCCGATAAAACGCGTCGCAATCAACCCGACGCCCTGAATCTGCGCGACCAGATAGACGAACGAGCACAGGATCGCCGCTAACGCCGCAAGTCCACGCACGGCGTTGCTCGAAAACCGCGTGCCGAGAAAGTCGGGAATCGTGTAGCGCGCGAGCTTGCGCACGTACGGCGCGAGCAGAAACGCGACAAGGCAATAGCCGCCGGTCCAGCCCATCACGTACGCAAGGCCGTCGTAGCCGGTCGCGAAGATCGAACCGGCCAAGCCGATGAACGACGCAGCGGACAGCCAGTCGGCGGCGGTCGCCATGCCGTTGAAGGCGGACGGCACGCGCCGCCCCGCTACGTAGTATTCGACCAGATCGGACGTGCGTGATAGCAACCCGATCACCGCATACACCGCGATCGGCACGAACAGGAACACATAGCCGATCCAGACGCCGGGGCCGGTAGTGCGCTCGATGCGCCACATCACATAGACGAACAACAGGAAGCCGAGCGTGTAGAACGCGTAAGAGCGGATCAGCCGATGCGTGAGCTTCATCGGTTCAGTTTCCGCGCACGGTCGAGTCGGCGCTAGCGTCGGTATCGAATGCGCGTTGCAGCCGGCGGTCGGCGCGCTGCATCAGCACGATATAGACGACGATCAACGCGACGTACACGAGAATCGCCCCTTGTGCGCCGAAGTAGAACGGCAATCTGAAGCCGCCGATGCGCACCTGCGCCAATGCCGGCGCCACCAGCGGCACGCCGAACGACACGACGAAGCCCAAGGTCATCAACGTAGCGATCAGCACGAGGTTGAAGCGCCAGTACTTCTGATGCGCGCGCGCCATCGCTGCCGAGACCGTAGGCGGTTCAGGCGCGGGATTGAGCGTAGCGTGAGAGGAGTGATGCGGCGCGGCCATGCGCCTATGTATCAAAAAGCCACCGGGCAGGCAATCGGGATTGTCCGCGCGGTGGCTTCGAGACTCAGAGCGACTCGCCGAGTTGATCGAGAATCGCCGGGTTCTCCAGCGTCGACACATCCTGCGTGATGGCCTCGCCCTTCGCGAGAGAGCGCAACAGGCGGCGCATGATCTTGCCCGAACGCGTCTTCGGCAGGTTCTCGCCGAAGCGGATGTCCTTCGGCTTGGCGATCGGACCGATCTCCTTGCCGACCCACGCGCGCAATTCGTTGGCGAGCTTCACCGCTTCCTCGCCTTCCGGCCGCGCGCGCTTGAGCACCACGAATGCGCACACGGCTTCGCCGGTCGTATCGTCAGGACGTCCGACCACGGCTGCCTCGGCGACAAGCGGGTTCGACACCAGCGCCGACTCGATCTCCATTGTGCCGAGGCGGTGCCCCGACACGTTGAGCACGTCGTCGATGCGGCCCATGATCGTGAAGTAACCGGTTTCCTTGTCGCGCACCGCGCCGTCGCCGGCGAGATACAGCTTGCCGCCGAGTTCTTCGGGGAAGTAGCTCTTCTGGTAGCGGTCCGGATCGCCCCAGATCGTGCGGATCATCGCCGGCCACGGCCGCTTGATCACCAGAATCCCGCCCTGCCCGTTCGGCACGTCCTGCCCGGTTTCATCGACGACCGCTGCCATGATGCCCGGCAGCGGCAGCGTGCACGAACCCGGCACCAGCGGTGTGGCGCCCGGCAACGGCGTGATCATGTGGCCGCCCGTTTCGGTTTGCCACCACGTATCGACGATCGGACAACGGCCGCCGCCGACATTCTCGTGATACCACACCCACGCCTCCGGATTGATCGGCTCGCCGACCGTACCGATGATGCGCAGCGACGACAGGTCATAGCTCTTCGGATGCACTTTCGCGTCCGCTTCAGCGGCCTTGATCAGCGAACGGATCGCCGTCGGCGCCGTATAGAACAGCGAGACCTTGTGCTTCGCGATCATGTCCCAGAAGCGGCCGGCGTTCGGATAGGTCGGCACGCCTTCGAACACGACCTGGGTGCCGCCGAGCGCCAACGGTCCGTACGCGATATAGCTATGGCCGGTGATCCAGCCGATGTCGGCGGTACACCAGAACACATCCGTGGGTTTCCAGTCGAAGGTCCACTTCATGGTCTGCGCGGCCCACAGCAGCAAGCCGCCGGTGCTGTGCTGCACGCCCTTCGGCTTGCCGGTCGAACCGGACGTATAGAGGATGAAGAGCGGATGCTCGGCGCCGACCCATTCGGGCGCGCATTGATCCGATTCGGCCTGCGTGAGTTCGTGCATCCACAGGTCGCGGCCTTCGTGCCATGCAATTTTGCCGCCGGTGCGCTGATAGACGATCACGCTCCTCACCGCTTCGCAGCCGCCCATGGCAATGGCTTCGTCGGCGATGTTCTTCAGCGGCAGCGCTTTGCCACCGCGCATCTGTTCGTCGGACGTGACGAGCGCGACCGCGCCCACATCCACCAGCCGCTCGTTCAGCGACTTCGACGAGAAGCCGCCGAACACCACCGAATGCGTTGCGCCGATTCGCGCGCAGGCCTGCATCGCGACGACGGCTTCGACCGACATCGGCATATAGATTACGACGCGGTCACCCTTCTTCACGCCACGCTTCTTCAGTGCGTTCGCAAAGCGCGACACGCGTTGCAGCAGATCTTTGTAGGTGATGTTGGTGACGGTGCCGTCGTCGGCTTCGAAGATCACCGCGACGCGCCCGCCGTTGCCCGCTTCGACGTGACGGTCGATGCTGTTATACGAAGCGTTCAGCTGACCGTCTTCGAACCACGTGTAGAACGGCGCATTCGATTCGTCGAGCACCTTCGTGAAGGGCTTATGCCAGCTTAGCGTCTCGCGGGCGAGGCGCCCCCAGAAACCTTCGTAATCGCGTTCCGCTTCGGCGGCAAGCGCCCGGTACGCGTCCATGCCGGAGATCGTCGCACCGGCCGCTGTTTCAGCGGAGGGCGGGAAAACGCGGCGTTCCTGAAGAACCGATTCAATCGCAGACATCGACAACCCCTTGGTGAAGATGAAACGTAAAACCTGTGCCGGCGCGCCTGTGACGCGCCATGTCATGGTGACGCCGCGAAGCGCGGCGCCTTGTCTCCAACCCTCGTGCCCCGGCCGCATAGGTCGAAGCGCAGCAAGCCGTCCGTTTGAACATACAACCTATATGTGCAACCCATGCGGCAGTGCAGCATGGATGCGCGTTCAGCGAAATGCCTGCTCTCGCAGCAAAGATAAGCTTTGCAACTTACCGGCCACTTACGTGAACGCACATGAGCGTACAAAGCGCACGGAGCGCACATGTGCGGCCGGACAGTTCGATGCTACGCGTTATGGCACGCTCGTGCCTCCGACGTGGCACGCACAAGCATCGCGGCTTGCGGACAACATCGGCGTCGCGCCTTTACGCCGGCGAACGCGCCCTTTTACAATGCTAACTGAACTAGCCGTCCGGATTCCAGCTTGAATCGTTACGCCCTGCTTCTCATCACCTCGATGTTGCTCGTCGGCAGCAATGTCGGAATCGGTAAATCGATCGTCGCGTTTGTCCCCGTCCCGCTGTTCGCGCCGCTGTGCTTCGTGATCGCGATGGCCGTGTTGTGGCCGCTGCTGCGTGTGGCCAAGCTGCGCCGCGTCAAACGCGACGAATGGTTCAATCTGTTTCTGCAGGCGCTGTTCGGCACCTTCGGGTTTACGCTGCTGATGCTCAACGGCGTGCAGCGCACCAGCGCGGTCGCCGCCGGCGTCATTACCAGCACGATTCCCGCTGTCGTCGCGCTGCTGTCGTGGCTGATCCTGAAAGAGCGGCCGACGCTCGCGCACGGCATTGCGCTCGCCTGCGTGGTCGCGGGCATCGGTCTCGCGAGTCTGAGCGTCAAGCGGGTGCCGCCGGTGGCCTCGTGAGCGTCGAGGCCCGCGGGGATCCGGCGCGGCAGCGTCCGCCCCTCGATCCGGCCCGCGCCGTCGCGGCAAATTCAGGAGGCGCTGTACAATAGCGCGCCTGGCGCGAGTTTTCCGGCCCGCCCGGGCCGTACACCGCGTCGTCCGCGCCTGGTCCGTGTACTGTGCCGCGCGCCTGATCCGCGCGTTCGGCCCAGGCGCCAGACCGGCGCATTTAATCTGCGTATTTGATCCGCATTCCATCACCTGCGCCTCATCCGACTCTAGCCTATGTCCGCCACGCGACCCGACTTCGCCCGTCAGCGCCGCCCGATGCGCCCGCTGCCCGTCATCATCTTCATGAGCCGCTGGCTGCAGGTGCCGCTCTACCTGGGCCTGATCGTCGCCCAGGCTGTCTACGTGGTCCTGTTCCTGAAAGAAGTCTGGCATCTTGTCTCGGCGTCGATGACGCTCGACGAAACCAGCATCATGCTGGTCGTGCTCGGGCTGATCGACGTGGTGATGATCTCGAACCTGCTGATCATGGTGATCATCGGCGGGTATGAAACTTTCGTATCGCGCCTCGGCGTAGAGGGGCATCCGGACGAACCGGAATGGCTCGACCACGTGAACGCCGGTGTGCTGAAAGTGAAACTGTCGATGGCGCTGATCAGCATCTCGTCGATCCATCTGCTGAAGACCTTCATCAGCCCCGATCAGAATACGACGCACACCATCATGTGGCAGGTGATCATTCACGTCGCGTTCCTCGTCTCGGCACTGGTGATGGCGCTGGTCGACCGCCTCACCACGCACACGCACCCCAAACATTTTCAGGAACCCGCGGCATTGCATGTCGTGAGTTCAAACAGTTCACACGATTCCACTCCCCTGAAGGCGCACGACTGACCGCATAACCCTGCGGCCAGAAAACAGGCGCCACCGTCCCCACTGAGCTAGCCATGACCGTCATCAAACAGGAAGATCTGATTCAGAGCATCGCTGATTCGCTACAGTACATCAGCTACTACCACCCGCTCGATTACATCCAGGCCTTGGGCCGCGCGTACGAACTCGAACAGAGCCCGGCCGCGAAGGATGCGATTGCGCAGATCCTGACCAACAGCCGCATATGCGCCGAAGGCAAGCGGCCGATCTGCCAGGATACCGGCATCGTCACGGTGTTCGTGAAGGTCGGTATGGACGTACGTTGGGACGGTGCGACGATGAGCGTCACCGACATGATCAACGAAGGCGTGCGCCGCGGCTATCTGAACCCCGACAACGTGCTGCGCGCATCGATCGTGAGCCCGCCGGAAGGCACGCGCAAGAACACGAAAGACAACACGCCGGCCGTGATCCACTACGAGATCGTACCGGGCGACAAGGTCGACGTGCAGGTCGCGGCCAAGGGCGGCGGCTCGGAGAACAAGTCGAAGTTCGCGATGCTGAACCCGTCGGATTCGATCGTCGACTGGATCCTGAAGACCGTGCCGACCATGGGCGCAGGCTGGTGCCCGCCGGGCATGCTCGGCATCGGCATCGGCGGCACCGCTGAGAAAGCGATGGTGATGGCCAAGGAATCGCTGATGGATCCGATCGACATCCAGGACGTGATCGCACGCGGCCCGAAAGACTGGATCGAAGAACTGCGCATCGAACTGCACGAGAAGGTCAACGCACTGGGCATCGGCGCGCAGGGTCTCGGCGGTCTGGCTACCGTGCTCGACGTGAAAATCATGGCTGCGCCGACGCACGCTGCAAGCAAGCCGATCGCGATCATCCCGAACTGCGCCGCCACGCGTCACGCGCACTTCACGCTGGATGGCTCGGGTGTCGCGAAGCTCGAAGCGCCGTCGCTCGACGCATGGCCGAAGGTGCAGTGGGAACCGAATACGGAAACCAGCAAGCGCGTCGACCTGAACACGCTGACGCCGGAAGAAGTCGCCGGCTGGACGCCGGGTCAGACGCTCCTGCTGTCGGGCAAGATGTTGACGGGCCGCGACGCCGCGCACAAGCGCATCGCCGATATGCTCGCGAAGGGCGAAAAGCTGCCGGTCGACTTCACCAACCGCGTGATTTACTACGTCGGCCCGGTCGATCCGGTACGCGACGAAGCGGTCGGCCCGGCCGGCCCCACCACCGCCACGCGGATGGACAAATTCACCGAAACGATGCTGTCGCAAACCGGCCTCATTTCGATGATCGGCAAAGCCGAACGCGGCCCGGTCGCGATCGAGGCAATCAAGAAGCACAAGGCCGCGTATCTGATGGCCGTGGGCGGCGCCGCGTACCTTGTGTCGAAAGCGATTCGCAGCGCGAAGGTTCTCGCGTTCGAAGACCTCGGCATGGAAGCGATCTACGAGTTTGACGTGCTGGACATGCCGGTAACGGTTGCGGTCGATTCGAACGGCACGTCCGTGCATCAGACCGGCCCGAAGGAATGGCAAGCCAGGATCGGCAAAATTCCGGTCGCGACGGTTTGATTCGCTGCTAACGCCTGTCACGTGTGTCAAGAAGCCGGGGCTGCGGTCCCGGCTTTTTCATAGCTGCGGCAAGCGCGGCGCGTGACGCCAGGAACAACGTCAAAAGATGCATCCGTTTCCTTGGCTTTTTCAGGTCTGGCGTTTATTGTTGTTGAAAATTCAAAGCCCCCATAAGGAATCATCATGCAAGGCGACAAGAAAGTTATCGAGTATCTGAACGCTCAACTGAAGAACGAGCTCACCGCCATCAATCAGTATTTCCTGCACGCACGGATGTACAAGCACTGGGGCCTCGAAAAACTCGGCAAGCATGAATACGACGAATCGATCGGCGAAATGAAGCACGCCGACTGGCTGATCGAACGCATTTTCATGCTCGACGGCCTGCCGAATCTGCAAGACCTGCACAAGCTGCTGATCGGCGAGGAAACCAGGGAAATCCTCGAATGCGATCTGAAGCTCGAACAGATCTCGCAAAACACCTGTAAAGAAGCGATTGTGTATTGCGAATCGGTTCGCGATTTCATCTCGCGTGAAATCTTCGTCAAGATTCTCGACGACACCGAAGAACACATCGACTGGCTCGAAACGCAACTGGATCTGATCGACAAAGTCGGCATTCAGAACTACCAGCAAACCGCGATGGGTTCGGTCGAGTCCTGATCGAACCAGGCTGGAAAAGCCCACGCGCCGGCTCATGCATCAGATCATGCGCGCGCGGGCGATATACTTGCGCACTTCCCTGTTTTCGTGATTTTCCCTTGACCGCTGTCCCGCACGCGCCCTCTTCGCCTATGCCTGCAAAATCGCCGTCTCCGAGTGCCCCGCTTGTGACCTCAGGTGCCAATGCGCGCGCGCCAGTCGGCATTTTCGATTCGGGCCTGGGTGGCTTGTCGGTGCTGCGCGCGGTTCGGGCGCAACTGCCGGACGAAGCGATTCTGTATGCCGCCGACTCGCTGTACGCGCCCTATGGCGAACGCGACGACGACTTTATCGCCGACCGCACCCTCGCGATCGGTGAATGGCTGGTCAAGCAAGGCGCGAAAGTGTTGGTGGTCGCATGCAATACGGCGACGGCGCAGTCGATCGCGCTGGTCCGCGAAAAGCTGCCGATTCCGTTGGTGGGCGTAGAGCCCGGCGTCAAACCGGCCGCGCTGCAATCGAAAACACGCGTCGCCGGCGTGCTCGCCACGCAAGTCACCTTGCGCAGCGCCCGCTTTCAGGCGCTGCTCGAACGCTACGCCGCGGATTGCCGCTTTCTGTGCCAGCCGGGCCACGGGCTTGTGCAGGCGGTGGAACGGTGCGACGTCAGTTCGGCCGAACTGCGCGCGCTACTGCGCGGTTATCTGCAGCCGATGCTCGATGCCGGCGCCGATACACTGGTGCTCGGCTGCACCCACTATCCTTTTCTCGATGCGGCGATCCGCGACATCGTCGGCGACCGGCTGACGCTGATCGATACGAGCGTCGCGATTGCGCGCCAGCTGGAACGGGTGCTCGACCAGCACGGCCTGCGCGCCGCCCCGGAAAGCGGCAGTGTTCTGCCCCGTTTTTTTTCGACCGGCGACGGCGCCCATCAGCAACAGCTCGCCGCCACCCTGCTACATATCGACGCGGCAGTCGAACGCGTACTGATCCCCTCGCGCCGCACCGCAACGCCGGATTCCCAAGCCGCATAAAACCATCGGAAGCGCTGCTTTGACGCCGCCGAGCGGCCTTCTTGCGCGCTTTTTAGGCGTTTTTTGGCGTTTCTGCACCCTTCCAGCCACTCTCGCCGCCCCCTGTCTATCGGCGAAACCCTTCTAACAGTCTGGTTTTGTTACAAAAATTCATGCGGGACGCTTGCCAAACGCCTCAAACAAAATGATAATAATTCGCATTAACGTTAGCTATGACGCCCTACCATGATTGTCTGTGTCTGCAAGTCTGTCTCTGACCGAAAGATCCGTGCCTCGATCGCGGAAGGCGTCGATTCGTTCGACGAGCTTCAGTTCGAACTGGGTGTCGCCTCCTGCTGTGGCAAGTGCGCGGATTCCGTGCGCGACGTCATGCTGCAAAGCGGGGTCTGTGCGAGCCGCTGCGGCTTCGAGCATCACCAGCAAGTGATGCCGCTGACATTTTACGAACGCAAGGCGGCCTGAAGTCAGGTTCACGGCGCGGCCCATGCCGCGCCAGAAGTGTTTATCGCTCCGGTTCACCGCCTCACTCTGCTTCTCACGCTGCTTCTAGCGTTTTCCCACTGCCGTCAGCAAGCCAGTATCCGTACCAGCCAGCTACCCGCCTCCCCCGTTAAAAGGAGCTTGAGATGGAATTGCTGATCGGTTTCGTAACTACTTTGTGCATTTCGCTGCTGATCTTCCGAACATGACGCTGTCTTGTCTGACGTGCTGTATCGACGGCGCGCCGCCACGCTAAGATGCCGGCTTCGCCTACCGTTTCAGCCGGCGCCGCGCCGGCCACTTCCGTCCGAATGAATTCCCGTGCCTTGACCGTGACTGCCGCGGTGGCCGCGCTTCACGTCGCGCTACTGGCCGTTGTGCTCACACTGCGTAACGAACCCGTCGTACGGCCGATCGAGTCACGCACCATGACCGCCGAGTTGCTGAGCCCCGCGCCGGTCGCGGCGCCCGTCGCATTGCAATCGATCGCGCCGCCACCTCCCAAGCCGACGCCGCCGGTTCACACCAAGCCGAAGGTCCAGCCGAAACCGGCACCCACGCCCAAACCGACGCCTACTCCATTGCCGCAGGCCGCCGCGCCGTCGCCAACGCCGGTCGCAGCTGCCGATCCGACTCCGCCCGCACCTGCTGCGCCGGCAGCGCCCGCCGCTCAGGCCGCGCCCGCAATCGGCCGTCAGACGATGGAAATCGCCGCGCCGAAGAACGTCTCGCACCTCGACTGCAACATCGCCAGGCCCGACTACCCGTCGCTGTCCAGGCGACGCGGCGAAACCGGCACCGCGTATGTGAAGTTCGTGGTCGGCCTGACCGGCAAGCTCGAAAACATCGAACTGAAGAAGAGCAGCGGCTTTAGCCGCCTCGACGATGCCGCGCTCGCCGCCGTGCATGCAAGCGCCTGCAAACCGTATCTCGAGAACGGCCAGCCGATTCGGGCGGCGTACACCCAGCCTTACGACTTCAATCTGAACGATTGAGGCAGCTTTCAAAAAAAGGAATTGCAATGCAAAACTACGGATTGGCGCACGTGTGGGCGCAAGGGGATTTCGTGACGCGCGGTATCGCGCTCGCGCTGTTGCTCATGTCGGTGATGTCGTGGAGCGTGATCGTCATCAAAGGCTGGAACGTGATGCGGCTGAAGCGCCTCACGAAGAACGCCGAGCAGGCGTTCTGGCATTCGGACGATCTCGCCGACGGCGTGAAGAAGCTCGGCGCCGAATCGTCGACGCCGCAGGACAACCCGTTCCTCGCGCTGGCGGTCTCGGGCCAGGAAGCCGCCGATCACCATCATCAGACGCAGCCGCACCTGCACGACCGCATGGACGTGTCGGACTGGGTCACGCGCTGCCTGAAAGACACGATGGACGAAAGCGTGGCGCGCATGCAGAGCGGTCTGGCGATTCTCGCGTCGATCGGCAGCACGGCGCCGTTCGTCGGCCTGTTCGGCACGGTGTGGGGCATCTATCACGCGCTGCTGGCGATCGGTGCAAGCGGCCAGTCGTCGATCGATCAGGTGGCCGGCCCGGTCGGCGAAGCGCTGATCATGACCGCATTCGGCCTGTTCGTCGCGATTCCGGCGGTGCTCGGTTACAACGCATTGACGCGCGCCAACAAGGCGATCGTCGCCAAGCTAAGCCGCTTTGCGCACGGCCTGCACGCATTCTTCGTGACGGGCGCCCGCCTGTCGTCGTCCAGGCGCGGCGACGGTCTGCGCCTCGCCACGCGCGCCAACTGATCAGCGAGGCACTCCGATGGCAATGAGCCCCTTTGCCGGCGACGATGACGACGGCCTGATGAACGAAATCAACATGACGCCGCTCGTCGACGTCATGTTGGTTCTCCTGATCGTATTCATGGTGACGATTCCGGTGATTCGTCACGCGGTCAAGATCGATTTGCCGCATGCAAGCAGTCAGAAGGAAGACACGAAGCCCGCGCAGGTCTCGGTCTCGGTCGATGCGAACGGCAACGTGTTGTGGGACGAGCAAAAGGTCGACGACGCGACGCTGCGTGTGAAGATCGCGCAGGCCGCGCAAGCGAACCCGCAACCGGAGCTGCACCTGGATGCGGACCGCAAGGTCGCATATGAGAAAGTCGCTGAGGTGATGTCGGCGGCGCAGGCCGGCGGCCTGACCAGGATCGGCTTCGTTACACAGCCGAAGGCCAGGTAAGTACGAGGTACGGCACTCTTAAGCAGAGTCTGCAGAAGTACGGAAAAGTCCTTGTTTCAAGGGCTAAAAGTAAAAGGCCCTCATCGTCAGATGAAGGCCTTTTTTTGTGCGCACTCGGCGCCTTCGGGCGGCGGGATCACTTGCCATCGGAATGATAGCCAGTGCCATCGCATGCGGCAGCCGTGGTCGACACGGACAGCGCGGTCAGCCCTATCAGGCCGGCTATCATAGCGGCCATGAGTTTCCGCATAAGAGACTCCTTAGCGAAGGGATTTCAATATAGGCCTGCGAGCGCGCGCATTCAAGCAATCAGCCATTGAAAGTACTCATGACAAGCGGCGCTTAAATGCTAAAAGCGATGCCGTGCCACGTAAGAAATGCTATGACGCGACGGCGAGTACCTGCTGCGTAACGGGCTTCTTTTCTTCCCGCGCCGGACATTCGCCTGCGGTGTGTTTACCGCTGTCCGGGTCGAGCATCTCGACCAGATAATCGACGAATGCGCGCACCGCCGGCACCATCCCCTGCCGCGAGACGAATACGGCGTATAACTGCGGCGTCGGAAAGGTCCAACCCGGCATCACCGGCGACAACTGCCCCGCGCGTAACGCTGCGCCGTACATCATTTCCGGCAACGCCGCGATGCCGACGCCGGCCAGTACCGCTTCGCGAATCGTCATGAGATCGGCGGTCACCAGACGCGGCTCGTGCTCATGCACGTGGCGCGTGCCGTCGGGCGCGATCAGGTTGAATACGTGGCGGCCGTCGCTGGTCGGCACATCGAGCGTTTCGAAGCGGTTCAGATCGGCGGGCAACAGCGGTGGTGCGTTCTGCTGCAACAGGCTCGGCGCGCCGACCAGCATCTGCTGCGTGCGCCACAACGGCCGCACGACGATGTTGGCGTTTTCCGGCGGATCGGAACGCACACGCAATGCGACATCGATCGAATCCTCGAACAGATCGACCACGCGGTTCGTCACACGCATCACGACGCGCACCTCCGGGTAGCGATGCATGAATTCCGGCAGGATTTGCGACAGGATGGTCTGCGAGATGGTCACCGGCACGCTCACGCGCACGGTGCCGCGCGGCGACGAGCGCAACTGCTGCACGACGTTGACGGCCGCCTGCGCCTCGCTGAGCATCGCCTGACAGTGCTGGTAGAACAGTTGCCCGGCTTCGGTCAGCGCCAGCTTGCGGGTGGAGCGCTGCAGCAAACGCACGCCCAGCGATGCTTCCAGCTCGGTCAGCCGGCGCGAGAGCCGCGACTTCGAGATGCCCAGCACGCGCTCGGCGGCGGAAAAGCCGCCATGTTCGACAACCTGCGAGAAGTACATCAGGTCATTCAGATTGTGTGAATCGATCTTCATCTCATCGTTCCAGTAATAGAACAATCCATTGCGTGACAGCGGCTGGCACCTCGAAAAACGGTCCCTATAATAGCTCCATGTTTCAAAAATAACGCTATTCCCCATTTTTTAAGGTGACTTTGATGAGCACGACACGCACGATCGAACGCACGTATCCCGCCGTTCGCACGACCGAGGGTGGCGGCTTTATCGTCCACCGGCCGTTCCCGACCCGCATGCTGATGGATTTCGACCCGTTCCTGCTGCTCGACGAAATGGGTCCGATCGACTACGCGCCCGGCGAGGCCATAGGCGCGCCAGACCATCCGCATCGCGGCTTCGAGACGGTCACCTATGCGCTCGAGGGTCAATTCGGCCATAAGGATTCAGCAGGCCATTCGGGCACGCTGCATGCCGGCGACGTGCAATGGATGACCGCGGGCGCCGGCGTCGTGCACAGCGAAATGCCCGATCCGGAGTTTGTCCGCACCGGCGGCCGCGTGCATGGATTGCAGCTGTGGGTGAATCTGCCGCGCCGCGACAAGATGATCGAGCCGCGCTACCAGGAGATACCGTCGTCGAGCATTCCGGTCGCGACGTCCGCGGACGGCAAGGTGCGCGTCAAGGTCATTGCCGGCGAGGCGCTCGGCGTCAAGGCGGCAATCGAAACACGTACGCCGATCCTGTATCAGCATTTCTCGCTGCAACCGGGCGCGACGATTCAGCAGCCGGTGCCGGCGGACTATCGTGTGTTCGCCTACAGTCTGTCGGGCAAGGGCTTTTACGGCGAAGGCGACGCGCGTCAGGAAATCGACGCGCGGAAGATGGTCGTATTTCAGAACGACGGCGATAGCGTCACGCTCACGGCCGGCGCCGAGCCGCTCGAAGTGCTGTTGCTCGGCGGCGTACCGCTGAAAGAACCGGTGGTGCGCTACGGCCCGTTCGTGATGAACACCGAAGATGAGATCCGTCAGGCCGTCACCGACTACCAGGCCGGGCGCATGGGCGCGATCACACACTGATCGGGCACTGGACACCGGGTACGCCTGGCCACCCGGAAACACCGCGGCGCGGTTAGCAACGCGCCGCCGCGCCGCACCATGTGGCGCGAACGCCGGTAAATTCGTTCACAATAGCGATTCATGCCGCGCGCCGCGCCGTTTAGCCATAACGGTTGCCGGCGCGCGGCGATTTCCGTCCCTGTTCAGGAGCGCGCATGGCAGAGTCCACCGTCACCGCCCACATCGGTTCGACGAATTTTCAGGTCATTTTCGACGACGGCAAGCACACGTGGCTCGCCGACGAACCCGAGTCGCTGGGTGGTGGTGATCGTGGGCCGGCGCCCATCGCGCTATTGCTGTCGAGCCTCGGCGCCTGTACGTCGATCACGCTGAAGATGTACGCGCAGCGCAAGGGCTGGCCGCTCGCCGGTGTGCGCGTGGCGCTGTCGATGGAAACCGGCGATGCCGGCTCGACCATCGACCGCCGGATCGTGCTGGAAGGCGATCTGTCCGACGAACAGCAGGAACGGCTTTTGCAAATTGCCAATGCGTGTCCGGTTCACAAGATCCTGACGCATTCGATCACGATTCGTTCGGGACTCGCAGTCGCGTAACGTCGCGCGAAAACGGCACAAGACCCGGCTGAACAGGGCAGAACGTATTGCAGCGCTTTCATAGGAAGCTGTCGTCTTGAATTTCGAACACCTTATCCAGATCAACGATCCGTTGAATCCGTTTGTCGACACGATGACCCGCGAGCAGTTGTGGGAAGGTCTCGTGCTGCGCGCCGAGCAGCCGCAGCTGTTTGTGCTCGGCCTCGACAGTTGCACCATCCTGTCGCGCACCGGGAACATACTGGAACGTGAGCTGCACTACGGCCAGGCCACCGTGCGCGACCGTGTCACGCTGCTGGAGAGCCAGAGCGTGCGCTACGACATTCTGCCGACCGAATCGCATGTCGGCGGCTCGCTGACCATGACCATCGAACAGCCCGACGAGTTGCAGCTGTTTCTGCGCTTCGAGTACACGACCACCCTGCCCGTCTCCGACGACCAGGATGCGGTGCAGACGACCGAGATCGTCAAGTCGGCGTATCGCGAGTCGGACATCGATACGGTGCGGCTGATTCGTCAGTACATGCAGACGCGTCAGGAACCCGGTTCGTTGCATTGAAATTTGCGCGTGGGCGGCCCGCCCGTGCGTTAGCATTCCGGGCCGCCAGTTTGACGGCGGCCCCGCCTCCATGCCTTTCATCGCTTTGCTCCCGCTTGTCTGGCTATCGAAAGTCGAATCCGATCAATTTCTCTTTCTTGTAAATAGGAATAGTTATCATTTAGAATTAGTCCATCGAATCGACTAACAGCTAAAACGAATGACCGATCTCACGCGCTCTTCCACACTCAGCCTGCGCCGCCCGGCGGCCGCGCTGACCAGCCGTCCGAAACCATCGACGGCTACGGCGACCGCCACGAAGCCCGTCGCGGATCGCGTCAACAGTTCGGGAGAGTCGTCGAATCGGGTTGTGCGCAGCGACGCACTACTGCAAGGACAAAGCCACGTCAGCATCATCCATAACGGCGAAACCTACCAGCTGCGCGCAACGCGTCTGGGCAAGCTGATCCTGACGAAATAAGGAACGAATAGAAGGACGTACCGGGTATTGTGGGGACCACCTCCTCGAGAGGTGTTGGGCATTAGCCAGCCACGACGGCTTGCACGTGAGAACTAGACCCCTTCGTGCAGACACCAAGCCAGCCGTCGCAGCCAGCCAGGCCGCTTTTTTGGTCCTCATTTGGGTTCTCAACCAATGCGGATACACGAAACGACGTGTGTCGCACGCGATAGATGTAAAAAAGCCGTGGGATGTTTTCATCTCCACGGCTTTTTTACGGCCCAAACACGACAAGCACTGCGACAGCGCGCTTACTTCGACGCCCAGCCCCAGAACATTAGCCACCATGCGCTATCGACCACGGCCAGCGCCGCGACGAACCACAGCATCGCGAGGCCACGCTGAACGAAGTGCTCGCTATAGCGGCGTGTGACGAGCCAGGCCAGCCACGCGCTCCACAGGTTGGCAATCACCAGAATGCCGATGCGCAGATCCGATGCCCACCACAACGGCACATGTTCCGCGCGCAGCAGCGACAGCGTAGTGGCCGACAAACCGAGGAATACTCCCGCGCCGGCAATCGGAATCAGCCCTTGCGTCAGATGATGCAGACGCACGAAGTTGAAGCGCCCCAGCATGCGCGTGGCGCCCGTCAGCAGCAGCAGCAGCGCCGTGCCGTACACCAGCGCCGTGGCGAGGATATAGCCGATCACCATCGTGCCGTCGAGCCACGAGAACACGTCGTTCTGCTCGGGGTAATGCGTGAACAGAAACCACGGCACGTCGGTGTCGAGCGGCCACGTGATGTCGTGATCGACCAGCCACGTCGCGAAGAACATCTTCAGGTCGACGAACCAGCGCGAAGCGGTCCAGTGGAACGCGCCGATCGCGATGCCGAGCAGGCCATAGAGGATCAACGCGGTGTCCCATGCGCTCGCCTGCTTGTCGCCGAGCTCGACCACTTCCGATGAAGACGCGCGCCACGTCAAGGCAATCGCGTCGCGATGCCCGCTGCAACGGCCGCACATATGGCAGTCCGATGCGCCCTTCATATTGCGCAGCGGCACCAGCGGCGCGCAATTGATCGGAATCACCCGATGCCCATGCTCACCGTTCTTGTACGAACGGCGCCACGCGTCTTCGTCGACTTTGTAGTGAAACGGCGCGAGGCGCGCCAGAAGCGAAAAAACCCCGTTGACGGGGCACAGATATTTGCACCAGACGCGCTTCTCGCGCCCGTACAGCAAACCGATGATCATCGCCGCGAAGGTCGAGCCGCCGAGCACCAGCAGCACCGCCTTCGGATACTGGTAGACACTCACCATCTGGCCGTAGATGGTGGTGAGGCCGAACGCGACGAACGGCCAGCCGCCCCAGCGCATCCAGCGCGGAATCGCCCAGCCGCGGCCATATTTGCTGGCGAACTCGGCGAGCGCGCCTTCCGGGCACAGCACGCCGCACCATACGCGGCCGAGCATCACCATCGACAGCAGCACGAACGGCCACCAGATGCCCCAGAACACGAACTGCGCAGCAAGCGTCAGGTTGTTCCACAGATGCGCGGTGTCGTCCGGCAGCGGCGTCACCGCCGGCACCAGAATCAGAAACGCGTACACCGCCACGACCACCCACTGAATGCCGCGAATCAGCCCGCCGTGACGCTGCATCCATTGACCGGCCGCAGCGAGGCGGCCTGGGCGCGCCATGACTGTACTCACGCTGCGCGCCCAGCGGCCTGCTGCACCGGCTTACGGTTCGCGCGACGCACCAGCAGATAGACGACCGCCCAGTACGCAGCGTAGGCAATCAGATTCATCAGCGCCGGATGCGCGCGATAACCGGTGAGCGTGGCGACCAGCGAACCGAAGGTGCTCGAATCGTCGAGGATGGCTGACGAATTCCACATCTGGCCGACCAGCGTCGGCAGAATTTCCTTGTCGATCAGCTTGTCGACGCCGGTCTGGAACAGGCCCGCACCGAGGAACAGCAGCATGATCTCGGTGACGCGGAAAAAAAGCCGCCACGAGAAGAACTTGCCGCCCAGTTGCAATGCGTAGAAGGTCAGAAGTGCGAGACCGAGGCCGATGAACACTGCAAGCATCTGGCTGCCGTCCACGTGACCCGACTGACCGAAGCCGAGGCCGTACAGGAAGATGACCGTTTCGCTGCCTTCACGCGCAATCGCCAGCGCGACCAGCAATGCGACGCCCCACCAGTTCGAATCGCGTGTGCTCTTTTGCAGCGACTGTTCCATGTCGCGCTTGAGCGAGCGGCCGTGCTGCTTCATCCACAGCACCATCTGCACGATCAGCACGCAGGCGACCAGCACCATGGCGGTCTGGAAATAATCCTGCGCGTCACCGGAAAGCACCTCGGTGAAGCCGACCAGCGCCGCGCCGAGCGCGACCGCCGCGATCACCCCAGCCGCGACGCCGCCCCACAAATACGGCAAACCACGGCGCGCATCTTCGTCGCCATTCTTCAACCACGCGTACAGGATGCCGACAACCAGCAATGCCTCGACACTTTCCCGCCATACGATGAACAACACCTGACCCATCTAGCCCTCCGTCTACTGCAGTGGCGAACGCCCGATCAACTGCGCTCGCGGCCCAAGCCCTTATTTCGCGACGATCACGCCCTGCGCCTGCTGGTGAAAGTCGTCAAAAAACTTGTACTCGCCCGGATCCAGCGGCGCGATCACGACGAACGATTCCGCCCCCGGCGCCAACACCTTTTCCTTGCGCAACTGAACGCTTTCGAACTCGGCCGCACCCTTGCCGGTGTTGCGTATTTCGATCTTGATACGCTGTCCGACAGGCACCTCGATACGTGCCGGATTCAGCTTGCCGTCGTTCATTTCCAGCTTGAAGGTCGGCAAATCGGCCGCGTGCGCGGCACCGGCCAGCGACGCCATCGTGGCGAGGATCGCGATCTTTCGGTTGATTCTCATTAGCCCTTCCGGAGAACACGGCGCAGCGGGTTTCATCGCCCGGGCGCCGCCTGCTGCATTCACTCACTCACGCGGTGGCCACGCGGGAATGCGTGGCAAGCCGTGACGATTCCCGGCGATCAGTAACCGCCCTTCTTGCCGATACCCGCGAACGTGAAGTCGTATTCGAGCGTGATCGGCTTGAACCACGAGCCCACGCCGGTTTCCTTGTCGACGTGACGGCCGAAGGCCATGTGGCCAGTTTGCATCGGCGCTTCGACGACCATCTTCAGGTGATACTTGCCCGGACCTTGCAGCTTGACGTTGTCGCCGTAGTGCGGACCGTCGTTGGCGACCATCGCCATCATGTCGCCCTTCTGCGTCTGATTCGAACCTGCTTTCGTCAATTCGTAGCGCACTTGCAGGTACGGCATCCAGTCGCCTTCGGCGAAACCGGTCGGGTTGTTCTTGACCGCGTGGATATCGGCCTCGAGATGGATGTCCGAATCCGACGCTTTGCGCATCATGCCTTCGGGTTCCATCGTGATCGGCTGCAGATACACCGCGCCGATTTCCATGCCGCCCTGAATCTGATGCTTGCCGATCGGGTATTCCGCTGCTGTTGCCGAAAGCGCCGCTACTGCGGCTACCGCTGCGGCGCCACCGCGCACCAATGAAGAAATCCGCATTGAAACTCCTTGTTTTTATCTGACTGGAACCGAACCGATTGGAACAGTACGTTGCGTGTGCCTTGATGCGGCGACCCACCAATCCCTTGGCAGAGGCGATGGGTCATAAGCAAATCGCATATACGAACGTTAATGCGAACCATTCTCAATATTGGTCGAGTTTATCATCGTTCGACAGGGAGAACAAATGCGACAGCACGCAAAGCCTTATGGCAGCGGGGTCTTAAGGCAGGCTTAAGGAAGGGCGCGTGGAGGGATTGGCGGGTGAACGGCCTGCGGAGACGGGACGCGGCACATTGCCGCGCCCAGGTGCGGGAGGAAACATTGACTCGAACTTAGTCGATGCCGGACACGTGATCGCCGACGTTGGCGCCGAATACGCGCTGACGCAGCAGCGCCAACTGGTCGCGGGTCTGCGCGGCCTTTTCGAACTCGAGGTTCCTGGCGTGCTCCATCATCTGCTTTTCGAGACGCTTGAGCTCCTTGGCGAGCTGCTTCTCGGACATGTCCTCGAATTTCGCGCGGGTTTGCTGCTCCTTCAGTTCGGCGCGCGCGTCGTCGACGTTGTACACGCCGTCGATGATGTCCCGAATACGTTTGACCACACCGCGCGGCGTAATGCCGTTCTCGAGGTTGAAGGCGATCTGCCTGGCGCGCCGCCGCTCGGTTTCGTCGATTGCACGGCGCATCGAATCGGTCACTTTGTCCGCGTAGAGAATCGCCTTGCCGTTCACGTTACGCGCGGCCCGGCCGATGGTCTGAATCAGCGAGCGCTCGGCGCGCAAGAAGCCTTCCTTGTCCGCGTCGAGGATCGCGACCAGTGACACCTCGGGGATATCGAGCCCCTCGCGCAGCAAGTTGATCCCGACCAGCACGTCGAAGGTGCCCAGACGCAGATCGCGGATGATTTCGACCCGCTCGACCGTGTCGATATCGCTGTGCAGATAGCGCACCTTGACGCCGTGATCGGCCAGAAACTCGGTGAGCTGCTCGGCCATCCGTTTGGTCAGCACAGTGACCAGCACGCGGTCGCCCGCCTTGACGCGCTCGTTGATCTCGGCGAGTACATCGTCGACCTGCGTGCGTGCCGGACGCACTTCGATTTCCGGATCGACCAGCCCGGTCGGACGCACGAGCTGCTCGGCTACCTGCCCGGCCGTCTTCTTTTCGTAATCGGCCGGCGTGGCCGATACGAACACCACCTGGCGCATCTTGCGCTCGAACTCGTTGAACTTGAGCGGCCGGTTATCGAGCGCCGACGGCAAACGAAAACCGTAGTCCACCAGATTCTCTTTGCGCGCGCGGTCGCCGTTGTACATGCCGTTCAGCTGGCCGATCAGCACGTGCGATTCGTCGAGCAGCATCAGCGCGTCCGACGGCAGATAGTCGACCAGCGTCGGCGGCGGCTCGCCGGGCGCGGCGCCCGAGAAGTGCCGCGAGTAGTTCTCGATACCTTTGCAGAAGCCCAGTTCCTGCAGCATTTCCAGATCGAAGCGGGTGCGCTGCTCGAGCCGCTGCGCTTCGACCAGCTTGCCTTCGCCATAGAAGAACTCGAGCCGCTCGCGCAGTTCGTTCTTGATGGTTTCGACCGCGCGCACCACGGTATCGCGCGGCGTCACATAGTGCGACGACGGGTACACGGTGAAACGCGGAATCTTCTGGCGCACGCGGCCCGTAAGCGGGTCGAACAGCTGCAGCGTCTCGACTTCGTCGTCGAACAGTTCGAGGCGCACCGCCATTTCAGCGTGCTCGGCCGGGAAAATGTCGATCGTGTCGCCGCGCACGCGGAACGAACCACGCTGGAAATCGGCTTCGTTGCGGTTGTACTGCATCGCGATCAGCCGCGCGATGATGTCGCGCTGGCCGAGCTTGTCGCCGGTGCGCAGCGTCAGAATCATCTTGTGATACTCGGACGGGTTGCCGATACCGTAGATCGCCGACACCGTGCCCACGATCACCACGTCGCGCCGCTCCATCAGGCTCTTGGTGGCGGACAGCCGCATCTGCTCGATGTGCTCGTTGATCGACGAATCTTTCTCGATGAACAGGTCGCGCTGCGGCACGTACGCTTCCGGCTGGTAATAGTCGTAGTACGAGACGAAATACTCGACCGCGTTGCGCGGGAAGAACTCGCGGAACTCCGAGTAAAGCTGGGCGGCAAGCGTCTTGTTCGGCGCGAACACGATCGCCGGGCGGCCGAGCCGCGCGATCGTGTTGGCCATCGTGAAGGTTTTGCCGGAGCCGGTCACGCCGAGCAGCGTCTGGAACGACAGGCCGTCCTCGACGCCCTCGACGAGCGTGTCGATCGCCGTCGGCTGATCGCCGGCCGGCGGATACGGCTGGTAGAGCTGGAACGGCGAGCCTTCGAACGTGACGAATTTGGATTCGTCGAGCGTATCGTCGACTTCAGTCAGATGGTGTTCGGACATGTGGGCGGCACCGGGCCTTGGGCAAAAGACTATTCTAGCGGTTTGCGGGAAACGCGGGCTCAGCGGGTCTGCGTAGGGTTCCTGGGGGCGCGGGCTTGCTTGCGGCCCTTCGTGCGAGCGTGCCGGGGCGGCGCTTTTTGAGCGCCGGGCGGCCGGCCCCGGGCTGGTCCCGGGCAGATCCGCTACGGGCACGTGGCGCCGGAGTGCCTGTTTTTCAAGCAAATAATTCGCTCTGACGGCCTTCCCATCCCGAAAAATGCCCGCGGATTCGCTACAATGCCAAGTCGCGCTCGTTCGCCGCTGTCCGCCGCCGGTCCCGGTCTGCACCTTTTGTCAGGCACCTCAGCCGGGCCGCCCGCGCTCGAAGCCACCCCTCTTTTTACAACTGCTGCTGCCCACCCATCATGTCTCTGTTCTCCGCCGTCGAACTTGCTCCCCGCGACCCGATTCTGGGCCTGAACGAAGCCTTCAACGCCGATGCGCGCGCCACCAAGGTCAATCTTGGCGTCGGCGTGTACTTCAACGAAGAAGGCAAGATTCCGCTCCTGCGCGCCGTGCGCGACGCGGAAAAGGCTCGTGTCGAAGCCGCGCTGCCGCGTGGCTATCTGCCGATCGAAGGCATCGCCGCCTACGACGCCGCTGTGCAGAAGCTGCTGCTCGGCAATGACTCGCCGCTGATCGCCGCTGGCCGCGTGGTGACGGCACAGGCATTGGGTGGCACGGGCGCGCTGAAAATCGGCGCGGACTTCCTGAAGCGCCTGAACCCGAACACCAAGGTCGCGATCAGCGATCCGAGCTGGGAAAACCACCGTGCGCTGTTCGAAGGCGCCGGCTTCGAAGTCGTGTCGTACCCGTACTACGACGCGCACACCCACGGTGTGAACTTCGAAGGCATGCTGAGCGCGCTGAACAGCTACGCTGCGGGCACGGTTGTCGTGCTGCACGCGTGCTGCCACAACCCGACCGGCGTCGATTTGAGCGTCGAGCAATGGAAGCAGGTGGTCGAAGTCGTCAAGGCACGCAATCTGGTGCCGTTCCTCGACATCGCCTATCAGGGTTTCGGCGACAACATCGAATCGGACGCTGCAGCAGTGCGCCTGTTCGCCGCATCGGAACTGAACGTGTTCGTGTCGTCGTCGTTCTCGAAGTCGTTCTCGCTGTACGGCGAGCGCGTCGGCGCGCTGTCGATCATCACGGGCAGCAAAGAAGAATCTGCTCGCGTGCTGTCGCAACTGAAGCGCGTGATCCGCACGAACTACTCGAACCCGCCGACGCACGGCGGCTCGGTCGTCGCAGCCGTGCTCGGCTCGGCTGAACTGCGGGCCACGTGGGAAGCGGAACTGGCCGAAATGCGCGACCGTATCCGCGCAATGCGCAACGGTCTGGTCGAACGCCTGAAGGCAAGCGGCGTGGATCGCGACTTCAGCTTCGTCAACGCGCAACGCGGCATGTTCTCGTACTCGGGTCTGACGGCGCCGCAAGTAGACCGTCTGCGTGAAGAATTCGGCATCTATGCCGTCGGCACGGGCCGCATCTGCGTGGCTGCGCTGAATACGCGCAACCTCGACGTGGTGGCGAGCGCGATCGCGCACGTGCTGAAGTAAAGCTTTCCAAAGCGCGTGCGCTTGTCGTGCGTTTCTTTTTGCGCGCTTTGCTGAAACTGGTTGTAGAAACGGCGCCCTTTCGGGCGTCGTTTTCGCGTGCCGCTAACTACCGCCAACTACCGCTTCAGCGAGAATCCCGGTGAATATCGTGCGTGACAAAGCCCGCGTCGTTCTCGGGCATGTCGAGCCAATCGGGCTGCGCAAGCGATTGGCGGATATCCTGCAAACCGCTTTCCCAGTGTTCACGCATCGTCGACAGGCCGAACTGGAAGTCCTTGAAGTGCCCTTCGTATTCCTTCTGCCGGTAGATGAGGTGGATCACGTTGTAGCGCTTCGAACACGATAGCTCGTCGGCCAGCTTGCACCACGGATCGTCTCGCTGATCGGCCGGCACGCGATCGAGCACCTCGCGCAACACATGCCGGAAACGCTGCGATCGCTGCAGCATGTCGGTCACAAGACGTGTGCGGCTCGAATACTGAATGTCTTTCACGCGCCCCTGGACGTCGGTGATGTTGTCCGGCACCGGCCCGATCGCACTCCAAAGATCGACCTGGAAGGCGAGCGTGTCGCGGCGCGGCGTGGTCTGAATCACTTCGTAGAGCGGCGTGTTCGACATCAAGCCGCCGTCCCAGTAGTACTGGCCGTCGATTTCAACCGCCGCAAAGCCCGGCGGCAACGCGCCCGACGCCATGAAATGCTCCGGCTTCAGTGTCGTGTGCGTGTTATCGAAGTACGCAAAATTACCGGTGCCGCAATTCACCGCACCGACCGATACCCGTATTTCGCCGGAATTGATCCGGTCGAAATCGCACAACGCTTCGAGTGTCGCTTTCAGCGGCGCAGTGTCATAGTAGCTGGCCGCTTGCGGCGGCCCCGACACGGTGGGCAACGGCGGTGGGAAGCGCGGCACGAAAAAGCCCTTCTGCCCTTCCATGATTGCGCCCATTGCCTGCGTCGCGGTGAAGGCTTTGCGCACAGCGTCGCTGGAATTGAAGAGTGCATGCTCGATGAAGGCAGGCAGCGGCGGCCCGAAAGCCGGTTGGCAGATCGTCTCCCAGAATTGCCGCAGCCGTTCGACGCGCTTCTCCGGCGGATTGCCGGCAATGATGGCGGTGTTCAACGCACCGATCGAAATGCCGGCGAGCCAGTTCGGCTCGATGCCGGCTTCGTAAAGCCCCTGAAAAACGCCTGCCTGATAGGCGCCCAGCGCGCCGCCGCCTTGCAGCATCAGCGCGACGGTTTCATAGTCGGGTACACGGAGCAGCCGGTCGGGACGGACGGAAGGCGCCGGCCCGGCGCCCTCACCATCCCCGTCGCCCGGCGCGCCGACGCGCGCCCGCTTGAGATTGCGTTGCGCCATGTGCGCCTCCTTATTGCATGTACCAGCCGTGGCTCACAATAAAGGACTGGCCGGTCAGCGCCGCAGTCGGGAAAGTGGACAGGAACAGCACTGTCTGCGCGACGTCTTCCACCGTGGTGAAGATGCCGTCGACCGTGCCGCCCAGCATCACGCGCTTGACCACGTCTTCCTGGCTGATGCCTAGCTCCTTGGCCTGCTCGGGAATCTGTTTGTCAACCAGCGGCGTGCGCACGAAACCCGGACACACAACGTGCGAACGCACGTTATGCTTCGCGCCTTCCTTCGCCAAAACGCGCGACAGACCCAGCAACGCATGCTTGGCCGTCACGTAGGCGGACTTCAGCGGCGACGCTTCGTGGGAATGGACCGAACCCATGTAAATCACGATACCGCCGCGATCGTCCTTGTACATGTGTTTGAGCGCCGCCTTGGTGGTGAGGAACGCGCCGTCCACATGGATCGCCTGCATTTTCTTCCAGTCGGAAAACGAGTAGTTTTCGATCGGATTGACGATCTGAATGCCGGCGTTGGAAATCAGAATATCGACTGAGCCGAGCTCGGCAGCGACCTTGTCGATCCCCTGGTTGACGGCGTCTTCGTTCGTAACGTCCATCGCGACGCCGATTGCCTTGCCGCCGCCCGCTTTGATTTCTTCAGCGACGGCGTTCGCGCCGTCCTGATTCAGGTCGGCAATCGCGACCGCAGCGCCCGCCGCGGAAAGCGTCAGCGCAATCTGCTTGCCGATGCCGCTCGCGGCGCCAGTAACTACCGCGACCTTGCCATTCAGATTCGTATTCAGTGACGACATCCAGAACCTCCATGCAGTTGATGAGCAATGACACCACAAGCCGCAGGCGGCGTGAAGTCAGCCGAACGGCATAAACCGTCCGGCCGGATGTTGCACTGCGGCCAACGCTGCTATTGTGCATGAACCGCGTGAACCACATCTGGAAAACGCACATCGGACCGTATCTCTTTAAACTGGACGTTTCAGCGGGATTCCGGCGGCATCACTACAAAGGAGGAATGCATGAATTATCGACGTCTGGGCCGTTCCGGCCTGCAAGTCAGCGAGCTGTCCATCGGCTCATGGGTTACCTACGGCAATCAGGTCGACCATCGCGCGGCGCGCGAATCGCTCGCCGCCGCGCGCGATGCGGGAGTCAATTTCTTTGACAACGCCGAGGTGTATGCCGCGGGCCAATCCGAAGAAATCATGGGTCAGGCGCTCAAGGAACTGGCATGGCCGCGCGTGAGCTACGTGGTGTCGACGAAATTCTTTTGGGGTCTGGAAGAGGCGCCCAACCAGTACCACACGCTGAACCGCAAATATCTGCTGAACGCGATCGACGCGTCGTTAAAACGCCTTCAACTCGATTACGTCGATCTGGTGTTCTGTCATCGTCCTGACCCGAACACGCCGGTCGAGGAAACCGTCTGGGCGATGAGCGACATGATCGCGCGCGGCAAGGCGTTGTACTGGGGCACGTCCGAATGGAGCGCCGATGAAATCCGCGCCGCTTACGACATTGCCGAGCGGCATCATCTGCACAAGCCTGTCATGGAACAGCCGCAGTACAACCTGTTCCACCGCAAGCGCGTCGAGCAGGAATACAAGCGGCTTTACGAGGACATCGGCCTTGGGCTGACGACCTGGAGCCCGCTCGCCTCCGGCCTGCTCACCGGCAAGTACCGCGATGGCGTGCCCGCCGATAGCCGTGCGCAGTTGCAAGGCTACGAATGGCTGCGCAAGCAGGTGACCGATGCCGGCAAGAACAACGTGGTCGGCAAGCTCGGCGAAGTGGCCGACGAGCTGGGCTGCACGGTCGGCCAACTGGCGATTGCGTGGATCCTGAAGAATCCGAATGTGAGCACGGTCATCACCGGCGCGTCGCGGGTCGAACAGATCGCTGAGAACATGGCCTCGGCAGAGGTGGCGGAGCGTATCACGCCGGAGATCAAGCAACAGATCGAGGAGATTATCGGCGACGCCTACAACTAAGGCGGCAGAGCGTCCGCCAAGCCGTGAACGCGGCCCGCGCAGCATCCGGGCCGTGTCGCGCGGAACGCACTGCGGCCTGCAACGCGGCGTCGCGTACAATACGCGACCGCACACCGGTTGTGCCGCCGCATTGCATCCGCATCGCCGAATCCGCCCTGGACCGGCACGCCCTCTTTCAGCGTCTCCTCATCATGCTCAGCTACCGCCACGCCTTTCATGCAGGCAACCACGCCGACGTTCTGAAACACGCCGTCGTGTTGCAGCTACTGCGCTACCTCGGCCAGAAGGACAAAGCCTACTGGTATATCGACACGCACGCGGGCGCCGGCGTCTATTCGCTGAAGGAAGGCTACGCGACCAAAACCGGCGAGTTCCAGACCGGTATCGCCAAACTATGGGGCCGCAACGATCTGCCGCCGCTCTTCGCCGATTACGTCGACGAGGTGAGCGCGTTGAATCCGGATGGCCAGTTGCGCTTCTATCCGGGCTCGCCGTATATCGCGTGGCGGCAGATGCGCGAGCAGGACCGCATGCGTCTGTTCGAACTGCACACCACCGAGATCGACGTGCTGCGCCACAACTTTCGCGATGCAGGCCGGCGAGCCATGCTCTACGCGGGCGACGGCTTTGACGGCATTCTGGCCTTGCTGCCGCCGGCGCCGCGCCGCGCGCTGGTGCTGCTCGATCCATCGTACGAGGACAAGCGCGACTACACGCGCACATTGCGCTGCGTCGAAGAGAGTCTGAAGCGCTTTCCGACTGGCACGTATGCAGTCTGGTATCCGCAGGTGAAGCGCCTCGAATCGCAGCGCTTTCCCGATCAGTTGAAGAAGCTGCAGGAGCGCAACTGGCTGCATGTGAGCCTGACCGTCAGCAATCCGCCGACCGACGGTTTCGGCCTGTTCGGCAGCGGCATGTTCATCCTGAATCCGCCGTACACGCTGGCAAAAACGCTGAAAGAGCAACTGCCCTGGCTGGTCGAAGCGCTCGGTCAGGACAAGGCAGCGCAGTTCAAGGTCGAATACCGCGGCGATTGATCTTTCTCGCCGGCTGCGCGCATACGCCGTCGAAGCGGTACGGCGGGCAGCCTGACGGTGAGCGGCTTAAGCCGCTTACTTCAGTTGCGCGGCGGCCTTGCGAGCGAAGTCGTTGGTATAGGTTGCGTTCAGGTCGATCTTTTTCGGGTCGAGCCGGTTGTCGAACGACGACAGCGCGCGCAATGAGGTGGCCGGGCCGTCCGCGGGCATCAGGCCATCCGGCGAATACGCGTCGCGCACGTTGTGGAAAGCTTCCACATAGAGCGCCGAGTCGTTGAGCAGATAGGCCGGCGGCACCATCTTCAGCAAGTCGGCGTCGCTTGCGGTCTGCAGCCAATGGTCAGCGCGCACGATCGCGTTGGCGAGCGCCTGCGTCGTCTTCGGATACTTCTGGATAAAGCTCTCCGATGCATATAGCGTCGCTGCCGGCATCGTTCCGCCGAATATCTCTTGCGTGCCCTTCACCGTGCGCGTGTCGACCAGCACCTTGATCGCGCCGCTGTGCTGCAGCTTGGTCATCATCGGATCGACGTTGGACAGCGCGTCGATCTGACCACCGCTTACTGCGGCTAGTACCGTTGCACCACTGCCCACACCGATCGCCGAAATCTCGTTGCGCTGTACGCCGGCTTTGCGCAAGGCCACGGTCAGCACCAGATCGGTCGACGAACCCGGCGCGCTTACGCCGACTTTTGCGCCCTTGAAGTCTGCCAGCGTCTTGATCTGATCGGCCTTCGACTTGAGCACCGCAACGACGATCTGCGGCGCGCGCCCCATCAGCGCGAATGCTCGATAGTGCTGCCCCTTCGCCTGCATGAACAGCGTGTGCTCGAATGCGCCGGCGCCCACGTCGGCGCTGCCGCCCACTACCGCTTCCAGGGCCTTTGATCCGCCCGCGAAATCTTCGAGCGTGATGTCGAGCCCTTCGTCCTTGAAATATCCCAACTGCTGCGCCGCGAGCACCGGCAAATAGTAAAGACCCGGCAAACCACCGACGGCCATTGTCAGCGTGGGTTTTTCCGGCGTGTCTTTGGCGAGTGCAACAGCGGGTAGCGCAACGAGCGCGATCAGTGTGGCGCATCTGCCGGCGGCACGCCGCATCCAGTGAGTAGGCATTTCGATGTCTCCTTGTTCTGTTTTCGTTCGATGCGGCGGCACAGCGCAATGTGCATGCCCCATATCGTTGGCGTGAGGCCGCGCAACGATTGTCGTCGGACGGTTTCACCCACGCCATGCGCCGAAACCCGAATGGCCCAATGCCGTGCGCGTGATCCAAAGGCGCGCGTCAACACACGGCGGCGCCACGCAGGGGCCGCGGCTCGAACGTCAACGAATCGCGGAGGAACTGCTGAGAACTATCGCGCGGAAGACGCTTATTGCGGACGTAGCGCCGGACCAGGCTGCGGTTGTGGTTGCGGCTGCGGAACTCCACCGCCGCCGGGCAACTGGATGTAAGGCGCGACAATGATCGGGATCGACGAATTCGGCGTCAGTTCGGTGGGTGCCGCGATTGGCTGAGCCTCGACGATCCGCGCCCGCGAAAGCGGTGCGGTTTGCAGCACGGTGCCGCTCTGGCCATCGCTAATGCCGCTCTGCGTGTCGAGGATCAACGGCTTGCCGGTATTGCTCGACGCGGCGAAGCTCGCCGGTACCGCGAAAACCGTTGTCAGCGATGCGGCGACGGTGGCCGCCAGTATGGATTGGAGCGAGCGGACAGGAAGCATGGGCGGACCCGATAAGTTTTGGGAATGCCGGATTGCGCAAAAAACGCTTTACCTTACCGCGGTGGCAACCTTCAGGCTAGTCGATATTGGCCTGTAGACAGTTTTCGAGCATAGATTGCCTGCAGTTCGAGGAGTCCAGATGTGACAAAGCCCCGTCTATACGGGGCTCAACACTGTACTGCTATGGCCGCGCGACGCGCGCTGCCGGGTCAGACTTGATGCGCGTGCTGCTTACAACGAGTAGCCGTTGGTTTCGAGCGAGCGGATGCGTTGCTCAAGCTGAACGATATCCGACGACGACGCCAAGTAGGCTTCACGACGGCTACGTTCTGCGGTTTCAAACCAGGTGCTCAGCTTTTCAAGAAGGTATGCAAACATGATGTTCTCCAAGGATCAGATTGAATCCCCGGTGAGTTGTGCATCAGGGATTTCCCGTAAAAGGGTTAACCCGGATTATAACCCTATGGTGCAACCTGGCTAGTGAAATGCCCGCATGACGTGCATTCCGTTTTGGAATGGTGCACGCGATTGGGGCGTCTAAGTTTTTGATTTTATGAGATGTATGGCGATTTTTCCGTGACAGGCGGAATTTCCCGCACCAAAACGCACATTATTGGTGCGTCCACGTGACAGGTTGCAACAAATGTCACATTCAGGTTGCACCACCCCCCTGTCAAATCGGATGACAGCCCTTCCCCGACACCAGATCCGTATCCGCCAGCCGCTCGATAATCGGGCAGTCCGGACGCTCGTCACCGTGGCAATGATCGGCCAGATGCGCCAACGTGTCGCGCATGTCCGTGAGTTCGGCGATGCGGCGATCGAGATCCGCGACGTGTTCAAGCGCAATCGCCTTAACTTCGGCACTGGCGCGCGATCGATCGTGCCACAGCGCCAGCAGCCGGCGAATGTCTTCGACCAGAAAACCGAGCCGGCGCGCCTGCCGGATGAAGCGCAGCGAATGAACCTCCTGCGGTCCATAGACGCGATAGCCGGCGCTCGTACGCGCTTTGGCTGCCAGCAAGCCGACCCTCTCGTAGTAGCGAATCATTTTCGCCGTGACGCCCGACGCGCGAGCCGCTTCACCGATGTTCATGACTGTTTACCCAGTATGTGCGTCGATCGTACACCTTCCCATGATGGGAAGGTCAGTCACTCAAGTGCGTATCGGCAGGCATAATTCAACCATCGCAACATTCATTTTTTCGAGGCAATCCAGATGACGATCGAATTCCAGGTAGAAGGCATGAGCTGTCAGCATTGTGTGGCGGCAGTCACCCGGGCGATCCGTGAACACGACGGCGCCGCGCAGGTACAGGTCGACCTGGCATCCGGCCGCGTGGTGGTCGAATCGGCGCAGCCGGCCGAAACGCTGAAGGCCGCGATCGACGAGGCCGGTTATACGGTCACGGACGTGATCAGCGGCGCGGCCCGATAAGGCGGGTTCCTGTCATGTTCAAAGTAGCAGTCATTGGTGCTTCTGGCTTGCTTGGCCGCGCGCTCGTCGATGAATTGGCGCAGCAAACCGGCTGGCAGGCGGTCGCAACGGCGTTCAGCCGGCCTGGGTTCAACACGGTCGCGCTCGATATTCGCGACGCGCAGGCGGTCGAGCAGTTTGTCGAGCGCGAAGCGCCGGATGCGCTCGTGATTGCCGCGGCGGAGCGTCGCCCGGATGTGTGCGAGCACGATCCGGCGCTCGCCCGTGCGCTGAACGTCGATGCGGTGCGCACCTTGGCAGCGGCGGCAAAACGGCGCGGCGCATGGACGCTGTCGATCTCCACCGATTATGTGTTCGACGGCACTCGGCCGCCCTATCAACATGATTCCGAGCCGGCCCCCCTCAATGCCTATGGGCACAGCAAGCTCGACGGCGAGCGCGCACTGATGGAGACAACCGATCTCGGCTGCGTACTGCGTTTGCCGCTGCTGTACGGGCCGATTGTCAATTGGGCAGAATCGGCGGTAACGAGTCTCGTGCCGGCGATTGCCGCGTCGGCTTCACTCAATGGCAAGGTTGCCGTCATGGATGCCTGGGCGATTCGTTATCCGACCTTCACGCCGGACGTCGCGTTCGTGATCCGGCAAATGCTCGAACGGCATGAGCGCGGCGAAGCACTTCGCGGCATCGTGCAATGGTCGGGCGACGAGCCAATGACCAAGTACGAGATCGCCTTGCGTCTGGCCGAAGCGCTGCAACTCGACGCGCAACTGACGCCGCAGTACAGGCCGACCGACGCGACCCCGCGTCCGCATAACTGCCACCTCGCCTCGAGCCGGCTCGAGGCGCTTGGCGTCGGCCGCCGCACGCCTTTCGACACCGCGATCCGGCAAGTGCTGACCCGCTTTCCATGGCGCGGCGATGCAGGTGATAAGCAGGTCTAGCATCTGGCGGCGATGTCAGCCGCGTCGAGCCGGCATCAATGAAAATCGCGGCTTGCCGTGGCCAGTTCGCCGAGCAATTCGCTGTGATCTTCGAGACGATGCGCAACGAGATGAATCACCTCGCCCTGGTGTTTCTGTTTCGCCTTGCCTGCTTTATTGACGCTCACCACGTTGCCGACGCTGTCGCCGCCGGTAGCGACGCCGTCGTCACGCTGCAAGACGCCATACACCGCCAGCAACGATGAACCCAGCAACACCTTGCGCTGCTTTTCCACCAGCGACGGCCAGACGATCACATTGATCGAGCCGGTCTCGTCTTCGATGGAAACGAACACGGTGCCGTTTGCTGTGCCCGGCCGCTGCCGTACGGTGACGATGCCGCATGCGCGCGCCAGCGTGCCGTGCTGACACGCAGCGAGTTCGGCCGCCGTGCGAAAACGCTGTTTGGCAAGACGTGCACGCAATAGCGCGACCGGATGGCGATTGAGCGTAAGGCCAAGGCTCGCGTAGTCGTCGACAATCTCGCGGCTTTCGGCTGCCTGCGGCAACGCCAGCGGCGCTTCGGCAATCGGCGCATCGCGCAGCAGCTTGGGCACCGTGTGCTGCGCGGTCACCGCCCACCACGCTTCGCGCCGATGGCCCGCGATGCTGACCAGTGCGTTCGCCGCGGCAAGCGCTTCGAGATCGCGCCGCGTCAATGTCGCGCGGCGCGCCAGATCGTCGACATCGGCAAACTGCGCGTCGCTGCGAGCCGCCATGATGCGTTCGGCGGCCACCTGCGAAAGGCCATTGATCAGATGCATGCCGATGCGCACCGCCGGGCCGCCCGCGCCGTACGTGCTCGACGGCTGAAATACACGTGCGGTCAGACGTTTCGCCGCGCGCCGGACGGTCCGGCTCACCGCGAAGCGCCGCAGCGATAAATCGCGCAATTGCTGCGCCGATAGTACGGTGTGCTGACGATGCAAACAGGTTTCGCTCGATGAAATCCGCTGCCCTTCATAACCGTTTCTTTCAAAGGTCGATTCCCAGTCGCTCAACGTCACGTCGGGCGGCAATACTTTGACGCCGTGACGCTTCGCATCCTGCACGAGTTGCGACGGCGAATAAAAACCCAGCGGCTGACTGTTCAGCAAGCCCGCCAGAAAAGCGGCCGGCTCATAACGCTTCAGCCACGCGCTGAGATAGACGAGCAACGCGAAGCTCGCCGCATGGCTCTCCGGAAAACCATATTCGCCGAAGCCTTCGATCTGTTTGCAGATGCGGGTTATGAACTCGAGTTCATAACCCCGCTTGAGCATGCGCTCGGTCAGATCCTTCTGGTACTTCGCCAGGTTGCCGGTGCGCCGCCACGCGGCCATCGCACGCCGCAACTGGTCGGCTTGCTCACCGGTGTATTCCGCCGCAACCATCGCGAGGTGCATCACCTGCTCCTGGAAAATCGGCACGCCGAGCGTGCGTTGAAGCACCGGCCGCAATTCATCCTTTGCATAGTCCTCCGCCTCGAGACCTTGCTTGCGGCGCAGATACGGATGCACCATGCCGCCCTGAATCGGCCCGGGCCGCACGATCGCGACTTCGATCACGAGATCGTAGTATTCGGTCGGTTTCAGCCGCGGCAACATGCTTTGCTGCGCACGCGATTCGATCTGAAAAACGCCGATCGTATCGGCATGGCCGCACATCTCATAGACGGCCCGGTCCTCGCGCGGAATATCCCGCACTCTGAACTTAGGAAAGCCGCGCCGCAATGCGACGAACTCCAGCGCGCGCCGGATCGCCGACAACATACCTAGCGCCAGCACGTCGACTTTCAGCAGCTTGAGCGCATCGATATCGTCCTTGTCCCACTCGATTACGCTGCGATCTTTCATCGTCGCGTTCTCGATCGGCACGAGCCGCGACAGTTTGTCTTTCGCGATCACAAAGCCGCCGACGTGTTGCGACAGATGACGCGGAAAATTGCGCAACTCTTTGGTGAGGCGAATCAGATTCTGCGTGATGTGCGAGTCGGCATCGAAGCCCGCTTCTGCCAGATATCTGGCGACCGCATCCGTGCCGTCCCACCATTGCTGCGATTTACTGATCCGCTCGATCAACGACGCTTCGAGTCCCAACGCCTTGCCGACGTCTTTCAGCGCGCTGCGCGCGTGATACGTGATCAGCGATGCAGTCAGCGCCGCGCGGTGGCGGCCGTACTTCCCGTAGATATATTGAATCACCTCCTCCCGGCGCTGATGCTCGAAATCGACGTCGATATCAGGCGGTTCGTTGCGCGCGCGCGAGATGAACCGTTCGATCAGCATGTTCATGTGCACCGGATCGATTTCCGTGACATGCAGGCAATAACATATGATCGAATTCGCCGCCGAACCTCGCCCCTGACACAGTATGTTTCTGGAGCGCGCGAAGCTCACGATATCGTGCACCGTCAGGAAATATTTTTCGTATTTCAACTCGGCGATCAACCTCAGCTCTTTCTCGATCTGATCGATGCGTTTGAGATCCATGCCGTCTGGCCAGCGCTCCATCGCACCGGCCATCACCAGCTTGCGCAGATAGCTCGATGGCGACTCGCCAGCGGGAACCAGTTCCTCCGGATACTCGTACTTGAGTTCATCGAGCGAGAAGCGGCATAGGACTGCGATACGCAGTGTTTCTTTGAGTGTATCGTGCGGATACAGTTTGCCGAGCCGCACACGCGTACGCATATGCCGCTCGGCATTCGCCTCGAGCGCGTGGCCGCAGGCCGATAGCGGCGTGACCAGACCGATCGCGGTCATGGTGTCCTGCAGCGGTTTGCGCGAACGCACATGCATCAGGACGCCGCCTGCAGCAACCAGAGGCAAGCCGCTGGCCTTTGAAATCATCCGCAATGCGTCGATCTGAAGATCGTCGCTGCCGGTTTGCCAGAGTTCGAGCGCGATCCATGAACGTTGCGATGCGAATGAGGCAAGCCAATGTGCGCAGCGCAGTGTGTGCGCGAGCGTCGCCGTGCGCTGCGGCACGAGAATCAGAACGCAATCGGGTAACGTCTTGAGATGTTCGAGATGCGGTAGCGAATCGGTGAAGTCGGACGGACCGAGGCGATAGCTGCCTTTGTCCGCACGTGAGCGGGCTAGCGTGATCAGTTCGGAAAGGTTGCCGTAGCCGTTGCGGTTGGTTGCTAGCGCAACTAGTGTGCAGAACGGTTCGCCTTGAGCATCGGTCAGGTTGAGTTCGCTGCCGATGATCAGGTGAGGAATGGGGTTGAGCGTGTCTTCTTCAGCCTCTACTGGCTCTTCCGCCCCATCTGAAGACGCTCCTGCTTGTGCGGCTTTTGCTTTGTCTTCGCGCTCTTGCTGCTGACGATCCCGCTCCTGTTTGATTTCTCTCACCGCCGTGTGCGCGCGTACGACGCCCGCCAGCGAGCATTCGTCGGTGATCGCGAGCGCGCGGTAGCCGCACGACATCGCCTGTCCGACCAGTTCGTGCGGGTGCGAAGCGCCACGCAGAAAGGAGAAATTAGTCAGGCAATGCAATTCCGCATACGCCGGCAAGCGGGACGCAAGCGCCTGCTCCGATGAGGATGGAAAGCGGGAAATTGCCATGATGATGCTCAGCCGAACAAACCCTGCAAATACCACTCGCCGCTAATACGTTCGCGGTACACCCAGAACATATGACCGCGATCGTCGGCCGCGACGTAGTAATCCCGCTCGACGCGGTTGCCGTCCCACCACCCTGCTTCAATCCGCTCGGTACGCGTGAGCATTTTCAGCGGCCGACGATAAATCGGCCGCTGGTCGCGCATCATCAAACGCAGTGGCTTATCGAGCATCCAGACAGGGCGAGGTTGCGACGGCAACGCACTGTCGGGCAGATCGAGCGAGGCCTGTGCATCGCCCGGTTGTGTCGCGAACGTGCGGCTGCTTTTATCGCCCGCCATTTCATCTAGCCATCGTGCGCTGTGCGGCGATCGTGTTGCCGCATCGCCATCTGCGTGATCTTCTTCAGATGCCGCATGTTGCAACTCATCCGTCAGCCAGGTTTTATCCGCTTTGATCTTCACCCTGGCTTTGGCGGGCGAACGCTTCTTGCGTGAAAATGCTTGTGCCTGGTACGGCTCGACACGCATTGCCTGCTCAGGCCGATGATCATTCTGCACCGACATCTGCAACACGTTCTCCGGCCCCAATCGCGCGCCCAAGCGTTCGAGCAGACGCGCGATCGAATCGCCGTCTGTTTCAGGCATCGGAAACAAGGTGTCCGATTGCCCCGCATACTCGCCAATCTGATCGGCGATCAGCTTCAACTCGATCACCGGCGCCACCAGTACGGTCTGATTCAACTTTTCGCGCAACAGCCAGATCAGATGTTCGGCATCGCGCGACGGTACGGCCCACGCGACCTTCAGACTCGACGTCTTCGGCGCATGACGAAACGCCAATTCATGCTCGAGCAATAGCGTGTAGCCACTGAGCGCCGCATGATGCGCGCTCAGCCATCCGGCCAGTTGCACGATCAGCCGACGCGCGGCAAACAACAGTGCGTCGGCGTTATCGACCCGCGACGGCAACTCCAGTTGCGCATGAAACGACGCCGGCGCACGAAACGATTCGCGTGGATCCGGGCGCGTGCCATACGCTTGCGCCAGCAGATCCAGAATGCCGCTGCCGAAACGTCGCACGACGCCCGCCCGTGGCAACTGACGCAAATCGGCCAACGTAGCGCAGCCGATCTGCGAGAACGCATCGCGATGCGCCTGCGCAACCGGCAGCAACGACACGGATAAACGGTCGAGGACGCGCGCAAGCGAAGTCTCCTTCACTACATGCCAACGCTGTCCCTGCCGATTGGCGCACGCTTGCGCCAACAACCACGCGCCCCACGCGGTCGGCGCACAAGCGATGCGCGTCGTATAGCCGAATTCAGCCACCGTGGCGGATACTCTCGACAACAACACTCGCAAGCCGCCGAATAATCTCAAACCGGAGCCTACTTCCAGCAGCAACGTGTGTGCGTGGGCGAGCGACACTTTCGGTGTGTACATCAGCAATGCAAGCGCCATCGCTTCGAATGCCTGAGTTTCACGGGTGGTATCTGCGGCAAGCATTTTGAGACCTGGTGCCAACGCCAATGCATACGAGCGCGAATGACCGGCATGCACACCGGCACGCAATGCGTCGAAATCGGGCAACAGAATGTGTGCGTGATCGGCCAGCGCATAGCAATACCCACCGCCGACATCTTCGCCGACGGGAAGTTGGCTTGCGTCGGCGCCCGGCTCAGGCCGATTCGACCTGGCGGGCAAACCATCCGGAAGCGGCATGAGAGGCTTCACTGCTTCCAGCGACAAGAGTGGCAATGTGACTGCGATCCACAACATGATTGATCTCTCGTCCTTGATTGCTAACGCCCCCGTTCTCCGGCAACACGACGCCTTGTAACGGCAAAATGAGACGCAGAGGCTCTGCTAGCGGCGGGCCGCGACGCTTGAAGATATCGATCGAGATGCCGATCTCCTGCAACCATTGGCGACGGTTAATCGTCTGCGCATTGGCCGGCAAAAGTGGTTCGCAGATCATCCGCAATGGCGCCGGCGAAGATTGCGTAGCGGCTTCAACAGGACGGATCAGAAATACCAGCGATGCCGACTCCTGAGCTGCCACTTGCAGACGCCGAACCTTATCGGCGCGCGCATTCGGTAGCCACACCAGTACCGCGCCGATGCCATCCTGTTTCAATGCTTGAGCCGCGGCCCATAGAGACTGGTCTTCACCCGGGCGCACCCATAGGACTCGCCCGACATCGACACCCCAAGCCCTCAGTGCCGCGGCACATGGCTGGTAAGGCGGCGCCACGAGCATGACGTGCCGTTCGGCTTGCGTCGTAAGATGCCGAAGCGTGTGAGCGAGCAGGCGCACCTCGCCCACTCCGCCATGTTCGATCAGTAGCTCCGTCAGGCCGCCGGCCGACCAGCCTTGTCCCGGCAGCAGTTGATCCAGCGCGGCGTAGCCGCTGGAAATTACTCGCGAGTCCGCCTCGGCAAGCTCATTGCCCTGCCACACCTGACGCCGCAATTGCGGCGTCAGTGCGGTCGTCGCAAGCTGAATTGCTGCTGCCATAGACACGCTCTTTCAATGGGTAATGCTCTGCCCCACCCGGCATCGGGCAAGCATCAGACGGCAAATTTTCACTGTATATTTATACAGTATTTTGAGAAGGATGTTAAGACGGAACGACGCTGCGCGGTGCGTACAGAGGGACATTTAGGGTGGGCGATGAAGCTCACGCGGCTTGTCGTTTGCAGGTTTTATGCGGCGCAGCGATTGCTGTTTTTGGGGCTGCGGCTACGCATGGGGGGAAAGCCGGATTTGGCTGCTGCGGAGGGGCTCGGGGATGCTATAGCGCGGTGTATGTACACGGCAATGGAGGGCTTTTTTGCGTTGCGGTTTTCGGGCCGTAAACGCAGAAACCCCACCGTTGCGGGGTGGGGTTTCTGGTCTTGCATGGGAGCCTGACGATTACCTACTTTCACACGGGAATCCGCACTATCATCGGCGTGGAGTCGTTTCACGGTCCTGTTCGGGATGGGAAGGGGTGGGACCGACTCGCTATGGTCATCAGGCATGACTTGTTGCCGTACTGTTCTTTGGGAACAGCACAACCAATCGGGAAGAAGTAGTTTCTGGTGATGCTCACCAGAGGGAGTTGTGTTGTTTCCGGCACAACATCGATCTCAACCTGTGTGTTCTGCTACCCCATCTGGGGGTTCACACGCATCCCCTTCGGGGATCGGACCAGAGTAAGGGCTTTGCATGGGCCCGGAGCAAGTGCTAAAGCACTCACTCCGGCCGACAGCTAAAGCGCTAACGCTGGTCGAGACACACCTGTTATAGGATCAAGCCTTACGGGCAATTAGTATCAGTTAGCTTAACGCATTACTGCGCTTCCACACCTGACCTATCAACGTCCTGGTCTTGAACGACCCTTCAAGGGGCTCGAAGCCCCGGGGATATCTCATCTTAAGGCGAGTTTCCCGCTTAGATGCTTTCAGCGGTTATCTCTTCCGAACATAGCTACCCGGCGATGCCACTGGCGTGACAACCGGTACACCAGAGGTTCGTCCACTCCGGTCCTCTCGTACTAGGAGCAGCCCCCTTCAAATATCCAGCGCCCACGGCAGATAGGGACCAAACTGTCTCACGACGTTTTAAACCCAGCTCACGTACCTCTTTAAATGGCGAACAGCCATACCCTTGGGACCGGCTACAGCCCCAGGATGAGATGAGCCGACATCGAGGTGCCAAACACCGCCGTCGATATGAACTCTTGGGCGGTATCAGCCTGTTATCCCCAGAGTACCTTTTATCCGTTGAGCGATGGCCCTTCCATACAGAACCACCGGATCACTATGACCTGCTTTCGCACCTGCTCGACTTGTCGGTCTCGCAGTTAAGCACGCTTATGCCATTGCACTATCAGCACGATTTCCGACCGTACCTAGCGTACCTTCGTACTCCTCCGTTACACTTTGGGAGGAGACCGCCCCAGTCAAACTGCCTACCATGCACTGTCCCCAGTCCGGATCACGGACCAAGGTTAGAACCTCAAACAAACCAGGGTGGTATTTCAAGGACGGCTCCACGGAAACTGGCGTTCCCGCTTCATAGCCTCCCACCTATCCTACACAGATCGGTTCAAAGTCCAATGCAAAGCTACAGTAAAGGTTCATGGGGTCTTTCCGTCTAGCCGCGGGGAGATTGCATCATCACAAACACTTCAACTTCGCTGAGTCTCGGGAGGAGACAGTGTGGCCATCGTTACGCCATTCGTGCAGGTCGGAACTTACCCGACAAGGAATTTCGCTACCTTAGGACCGTTATAGTTACGGCCGCCGTTTACCGGGACTTCAATCAAGAGCTTGCACCCCATCATTTAATCTTCCGGCACCGGGCAGGCGTCACACCCTATACGTCCACTTTCGTGTTTGCAGAGTGCTGTGTTTTTATTAAACAGTCGCAGCCACCAGTTTATTGCAACCCCTTCACCCTCCTGGCGCAGGCCAGTCAGGCTACAGGGGCGTACCTTATCCCGAAGTTACGGTACCAATTTGCCGAGTTCCTTCTCCCGAGTTCTCTCAAGCGCCTTAGAATACTCATCTCGCCCACCTGTGTCGGTTTGCGGTACGGTCCTGTTAAACTGAAGCTTAGAGGCTTTTCTTGGAACCACTTCCGATTGCTTCTTCACCGAAGTGAATGGCCTCGCACCCTTGAATTCCGCGCCCGGATTTGCCTGAGCGCCTTCTCCAATGCAAGGACCGGGACTTCCAACACCCGGACAACCTTCCGCGATCCGTCCCCCCATCGCATTTAACAATGGTGCAGGAATATTAACCTGCTTCCCATCAGCTACGCATTTCTGCCTCGCCTTAGGGGCCGACTCACCCTACGCCGATGAACGTTGCGTAGGAAACCTTGGGCTTACGGCGAGGGGGCCTTTCACCCCCTTTATCGCTACTCATGTCAGCATTCGCACTTCCGATACCTCCAGCGCACTTTTCAATGCACCTTCGCAGGCTTACGGAACGCTCTCCTACCATGCACATTACTGTGCATCCGCAGCTTCGGTATATTGCTTAGCCCCGTTACATCTTCCGCGCAGGACGACTCGATCAGTGAGCTATTACGCTTTCTTTAAAGGATGGCTGCTTCTAAGCCAACCTCCTGACTGTTTTAGCCTTCCCACTTCGTTTCCCACTTAGCAATATTTGGGGACCTTAGCTGGCGGTCTGGGTTGTTTCCCTCTTGACACCGGACGTTAGCACCCGATGTCTGTCTCCCGTGATTGCACTCTTCGGTATTCGGAGTTTGCTATGGCGTAGTAATCCGCAATGGACCCCACAACCATGACAGTGCTCTACCCCCGAAGGTGATACACGAGGCACTACCTAAATAGTTTTCGGAGAGAACCAGCTATTTCCAGGTTTGTTTAGCCTTTCACCCCTATCCACAGCTCATCCCCTAACTTTTCAACGTTAGTGGGTTCGGACCTCCAGTACGTGTTACCGCACCTTCATCCTGGCCATGGATAGATCACCTGGTTTCGGGTCTACACCCAGCGACTGAATCGCCCTGTTCGGACTCGCTTTCGCTACGCCTGCCCTAATCGGTTAAGCTTGCCACTGAATGTAAGTCGCTGACCCATTATACAAAAGGTACGCCGTCACCCCTTCGCAGAGGCTCCGACTGTTTGTATGCATGCGGTTTCAGGATCTATTTCACTCCCCTCCCGGGGTTCTTTTCGCCTTTCCCTCACGGTACTGGTTCACTATCGGTCGATCACGAGTATTTAGCCTTGGAGGATGGTCCCCCCATCTTCAGACAGGATTTCACGTGTCCCGCCCTACTTGTCGTACACCCAGTTCTTCCATTCTGTTTTCGTCTACAGGGCTATCACCTGCTATGGCAGCACTTTCCAGAGCCTTCGACTAACAGTACGGATAAAGAGTACAGGCTGGTCCCATTTCGCTCGCCACTACTCTGGGAATCTCGGTTGATTTCTTTTCCTGCGGTTACTTAGATGTTTCAGTTCACCGCGTTCGCTTCACGTAGCCTATGTATTCAGCTACGGATGACCCATACGGGCCGGGTTTCCCCATTCGGATATCGGTGGATCAAAGCTCGTTTGCCAGCTCCCCACCGCTTTTCGCAGGCTACCGCGTCCTTCATCGCCTGTGATCGCCAAGGCATCCACCACATGCACTTGTTCGCTTGACCCTATAACGGGTGTGTCTCATGTGTCACCCACTGGGAATGACACGTTCGTCACAATCGCTACAGGTTGAGTATTCGTGTTGCGCCGTATTCCAAGAGCAATCTTTCGATCTCTCTTTTCATACATTGATACAATCACAACCCTGATTCACCTACTCAGCACCCATCTCTAAGTGCCTTTCGTGAATCTCTTTACTACTTCTTCCTGATTGTTAAAGAACGACAGCCGATATCGCAGTTGCTATAACCGCGTATCACTCTGACTGGCTCAATCGCCAATGCCTGTTTCACTACACCGCAAACCTCTTTCAAGGTTCACCGCAGTAAAACCGGCATTGAAGATTGGTGGAGGATGACGGGATCGAACCGACGACCCCCTGCTTGCAAAGCAGGTGCTCTCCCAGCTGAGCTAATCCCCCAGTCATGCACAGATAATCACCCTACTTCGGGATTCATCGATTAGCGCAGCCATCGCAGACAAGACAATGGTGGGTCTGGATGGATTCGAACCATCGACCCCCGCCTTATCAAGACGGTGCTCTAACCGACTGAGCTACAGACCCCTCAGTCTGTCTGACTTACTGTCCTAATTCACAGCCGATAAGCGTGAGCGCTCAACGTTTGACACGTTAGCTCGAGAAAGGAGGTGATCCAGCCGCACCTTCCGATACGGCTACCTTGTTACGACTTCACCCCAGTCATGAATCCTACCGTGGTGACCGTCCTCCTTGCGGTTAGACTAGCCACTTCTGGTAAAACCCACTCCCATGGTGTGACGGGCGGTGTGTACAAGACCCGGGAACGTATTCACCGCGGCATGCTGATCCGCGATTACTAGCGATTCCAGCTTCACGCACTCGAGTTGCAGAGTGCGATCCGGACTACGATCGGTTTTCTGGGATTGGCTCCCCCTCGCGGGTTGGCGACCCTCTGTTCCGACCATTGTATGACGTGTGAAGCCCTACCCATAAGGGCCATGAGGACTTGACGTCATCCCCACCTTCCTCCGGTTTGTCACCGGCAGTCTCCCTAGAGTGCTCTTGCGTAGCAACTAGGGACAAGGGTTGCGCTCGTTGCGGGACTTAACCCAACATCTCACGACACGAGCTGACGACAGCCATGCAGCACCTGTGTTATGGCTCCCTTTCGGGCACCCCGGCCTCTCGGCCAGGTTCCATACATGTCAAGGGTAGGTAAGGTTTTTCGCGTTGCATCGAATTAATCCACATCATCCACCGCTTGTGCGGGTCCCCGTCAATTCCTTTGAGTTTTAATCTTGCGACCGTACTCCCCAGGCGGTCAACTTCACGCGTTAGCTACGTTACCAAGTCAATGAAGACCCGACAACTAGTTGACATCGTTTAGGGCGTGGACTACCAGGGTATCTAATCCTGTTTGCTCCCCACGCTTTCGTGCATGAGCGTCAGTATTGGCCCAGGGGGCTGCCTTCGCCATCGGTATTCCTCCACATCTCTACGCATTTCACTGCTACACGTGGAATTCTACCCCCCTCTGCCATACTCTAGCCCGCCAGTCACAAATGCAGTTCCCAGGTTAAGCCCGGGGATTTCACATCTGTCTTAGCGAACCGCCTGCGCACGCTTTACGCCCAGTAATTCCGATTAACGCTTGCACCCTACGTATTACCGCGGCTGCTGGCACGTAGTTAGCCGGTGCTTATTCTTCCGGTACCGTCATCCCCCCGCCGTATTAGGGCAGAAGTTTTCTTTCCGGACAAAAGTGCTTTACAACCCGAAGGCCTTCTTCACACACGCGGCATTGCTGGATCAGGGTTGCCCCCATTGTCCAAAATTCCCCACTGCTGCCTCCCGTAGGAGTCTGGGCCGTGTCTCAGTCCCAGTGTGGCTGGTCGTCCTCTCAGACCAGCTACAGATCGTCGCCTTGGTAGGCCTTTACCCCACCAACTAGCTAATCTGCCATCGGCCGCCCCTGTAGCGGGAGGTCCGAAGATCCCCCCTTTCCTCCGTAGAGCGTATGCGGTATTAATCCGGCTTTCGCCGGGCTATCCCCCACTACAGGACACGTTCCGATGTATTACTCACCCGTTCGCCACTCGCCACCAGGATTGCTCCCGTGCTGCCGTTCGACTTGCATGTGTAAGGCATGCCGCCAGCGTTCAATCTGAGCCAGGATCAAACTCTTCAGTTCAAACCTGTTACTGTTTTTCGGTTCTCGCAGTTGCCTGCTTATGAACCGGTCGCTCACTCAACGTACTGACGAATGATCAACCTGCCGGCGTGAATCCACCCCAGCAGGAAAACCTTCCTTTAATACTAGTGTGAGACTTGATACTTTCGCTTATGCCGGACCCCGAAAGACCCGGCGCGCGTCGCGCATCAAGCGCCCACACTTATCGGCTGTTAATTTTTAAAGATCGATTACGCATTCACCACCGTCACAGCACCGCGCGTCGTCAACCTCACAACCACCCGGCACCGCTTCGTTCTGCGTCGCTGCATCAGCAGCAGAGAAACGAGATTATGGAGAACTTTCGCTACGTCGTCAACAGGTTTTTCTAACTTCCTGAACCTGCCCGACCTGTCGGAAACCCCCGCCATTGCTGGCTCTCCCGCCTCCCGCGCCCCGTTGTCCGAAGCGCGAAAGAGCGAGATTCTAGCGAGCCGGACGACGGCTTGCAAGCGTTATCTGAAATTTATTCAAGGCGCCTTTTCTACGCGCCCCGATTCATCGCCGACTGGCGCTTTTACGTCTGGCGCCAAGGCTCGCGCAGCTGGAGCCCCGATCGTCCAATCGTGCAGCACGGTATAAGCAACCGCCAGCAAAGTCGGGCCAATGAAAACGCCAAGGAAACCAAAAGCGAACGCGCCGCCCAAGATACCCAGCATCACCAGGATCAGCGGCATGTCGCTATTCTTGCCGATCAGAATCGGCTTGATGACATTGTCAGCCATGCCGACGACCAACACGCCCCACACGATCAGAAAGATTGCCCAGCCGGTTGCGCCGCCGTGATACAGCCAGATCGCCGCGGGCAACCACACGACCACCGGGCCGCCCGGTATCACCGACAGGAAGAAAGTTGCCAGCCCGAGCAACGCCGGTGCCGGCACACCGGCGATCCAGCAACCGAAGCCGGCAAGGATGCCTTGCACAAGCGCAGTGCCAAGAATCCCGTAGACCACGCCCTTCACCGTGCTGCCCGCCAGCGCCAGCAGATAATCGGCGCGTTCGCCGGCAATCCGCCGCATGCCCGCATTCAACCAGGCAGCTGCGCCCTCTCCACCGGTATAAAAGAAGAACGCCAGCACGATACTCAGCGCCAACAACCCCAGACCGTGCGTGACAGCAATTGCCGCAGCCAGAATCCACTTGCCGGCCGGCGCCGCGAGCGTACGCAATTGCGCGATCAGTTCAGAGTTGTTGCTTGTCAGATGCCCCCAAAACGCCTCGATATTCGAACCAACCAGAGGAATTCGCCCGACCCACGACGGCAAATCCGGCAAGCCAGCGTCAAAAAGCCTTTCCACCAGCGCAACGATTTCGTGAACGTGCGCGCCAAACGCAAAGCCCGCATAGACGAACGGTCCAAGCACCACGACCAAAATGATGATCACGATCAACGTCGCCGCCCACTTGCGCCGCCCGCCAACTGCCGCTGTCAGTCGGCGGTACAGGCCCCACGAGCTATAGCTCAGAATTGCCCCCCACAGCAGCGCCGTCGTGAACGGCGCCAGCACCAGTAGCGAACCGCCCACCAATACAATCAAAGCGAATACAGCGGCGAGACGTTCGATCAATTGGTCCGATTTCACAATGAATCTCCCTGTTGTGCCAGACCACGGCGACGAATGGACATACGCTTGCCCCGGGTGCGTACTGAAAGCTGTCAGGTCAGTATAGGAGCGAGTTACTGCGCCGGAGACGTCTTATATCATCCGGCCAAGCCGGCGTGCAACGCACCCAACGGCGCTCGTGGCAGGCCGTTTTTTCATGTCGAAACGTCTTAATTCATCCGGCATCGCCGGACAAATAATATGGCGGCATAGAAAAGACTAGAATATAAGGTTCTCTGCACCCCAATTTCCGGATTTATGCGCTCGCGAATCGCCAAACGTCTCCCCCCCGATGCCGACAAGCTTGTCGGTCTCTCGCTCGCGCTATTCGCGTCGGGCAGCCGCACCGAAGACCGCTTCTGGGAAGCGAAGCTCGATGCGTTGCTGGCCAAGATCGTCCGCAACGCCAACCAGACTACGCTGGACGCCGCGCTCGATCATCTGCAGCAAAACCACCCTGATGCTTACGGCGCACTCGCCGATATGGCGGAAACGCACAGCGAATCGTTCATTGTCGACCACGAAGGTGTTCCGCATGAAGCGCTGCTGATCGCCGCGCCCGTGCTGGCCTGGACTCGCTACATGATTCCGTCCGGTCCGCTAAAAGGCGACGCAGCCGACGCCCTGCGCGCACATCTGCAGGCACATGTCCTCGCGGCCAACACCCGTGTCGCGATGGCGCCGTTCCTGTACAGCATCGATCAACTGCCGCGTCACCACGTCGAAACGTGGCGCCTTGCCCAGCAACTCGCTCAAGCAGCAATGGGCGGCGGCAACGTCAAACTCAATTTCGGCGAGTTGCCGGAAACCTCGCCGATTCTGGCCGACCCGCGCTTCCTGCTGGCCGTGGTTGCCGCGCCGGTCGGCGAGCCGACATTCCGCTGGCAGGAAGAAGAACACGGCAGCCGGATCGAACGCGGGCAATGCCTCGAACAATGGGCAACGCAAGGAGGCGCCAATCTGTCGCTGGTGCTGCCCGGCTGCGAATTCGAGTGCCTGCTGCCCGATGCGTACTATTCGGCCTGCCGCGACGCCGACGAACGTGTGCGCCCTCACACGGTACGTACCGCCGTACGCTACCTGTTCGACACAATCGGCGCGGCGCCGCAGGAACTGCGCGCGGTTGTCGCAGGCTTCGGCGAGCGCCGTATCGACGAATACCGCGTCGGCTTCACACGCCGGGGCAGCAATGAAGTGATCTACGGCGTCGTGTGGCCACTGTACGGCCGCGAGAACGGCGAACCGGGCATCGACGAAGAACCGCAAGAGACCGCCGCGTCGGACGACCCACTCGAAGAAATCGTCGCGCTGCTAAAAGAGACCGGCGTGACCGACGTGCGCCGCCACGCGGGCCGCTTCGAGCCGGAATATTGCGACGACTGCGGCGTCCCGCTCTACGCAGACCCGCTCGGCGAAATCGTCCACGCCGAAATGCCGGAGGACGCGGAGCCCGCTCAGCCGCACTTCCATTGACGCGGTGCCAGCGCCCCGGCGTCTTGTCATCGAAATGAAAAAGCCCCGTCGTGCGCGGGGCTTTTTTATGGCTTTCTTCTTATGCCTTTTGGACAGGCCGTCAAGTCGAAGGGAATTTGTCATCATAGGCCCGGTGACGCATCGCAACGCGCCCGGCCCCTTCGCCGGATCGCCTGATCGCGCCACTTCAGCCGATTCATCAGGAGACATGGCATGCGATTCTCGATACTCAACTCAGACGCGGAACGACGCGATGGGCTCAAAGCCCTACTGCGGCAAATCGACCGGCTGGCGCGTTTCAATGAAGCACAAGATTGGCGTCAGGTAGAACGCACGCTCAAGCGCCAGCAGCCCGACTTGCTGGTAATCGACTGGCAAGACTGGATGTCGGTGGCGGATGCTCGCCGCCTGCTCAGTCACTATCCGGACCTGCGCATTGCCGTGCTGGCCGACGAGGTCTCGCCTGCCTGCGTGCGGGACCTGATGGACGAAGGTGTGCTCGGCGTGGTGCCGCGCGAAACCGACCCGTGCCTGATTGTGCGCGCTTTCGAGATGGTGCTGCTGGGCGGCCACTATGTGCCGGCAGGCGCGTTGGCGCTCAATCCCCCACTGCCTCCGGATGCCGCCATCCGCCTGTTCGACGAGAAGAATCCCCCACCTCGTCGCGCCCGGCTTTCCAGCGGCCTGTCGCCACGCCAGGAGCAGATCATGCGCTGCGTCCACATGGGCAGCACCAACAAGATGATCGCGCGCACGCTCGGCATCAGCGAAGGCACCGTCAAGATTCATCTAACCAGCATATTCCAGCAACTCGGGGCACCCAATCGCGCCGCCGCGGTCGCGCTTTACAACGGCTGGCTGTCGGCCCATTTGCAGGTACTGCGCAACGATGGCGAAAGTCCAGTTCGGCCGGTGATGGGGCAAGCCGGCGTGGTGCCATTGCGGCGCCGCACGCGGCAGCGTTTCCAGTATCCGTTGCCAGCTAACGACACGGCCGACGCGCTGCCTATGGCAGCCGAACCGAGCACGCCCTTTGGCGATCCACCGCCAGCCGGTTCAGCGCCGGAACCGGCTACGGAAGGCTCGACCTGACAACAACCGGCGCCCGCGCCGATATCAGGACACGCACCGTTCTGGCAGTGTTTGCGCCGGCTGGCATGGAATCCGCTCACACCTTTCGCCGTCCAACGAGTAATATGAGAAACATGGGTTTCCTCTACACACCGCTTCCGTTTTGGGTTGCTGTCGGTGGCTGGATCGCCACTGCGATAGTGGTCGCGCTCGCGCTCTGGAAAAACCCCTTCAAACGACTTCAGGACGGCACGCTGCAGCACGTCTGGCTCGCGATCGTTGTCGCGATTTCCGTGCTGTGGGCCAGCAATGCGTGGCTCGACGACGGCACCGTCATGCATCTGCTCGGCGCCACACTGGTCGTCACACTATTCGACTGGGCGCTGGCGCTGATTGCAATGGCGGTGGTCACCGGTCTTGCCGCCGTCGTTTTCGACGCACCCTGGCAGGGCATCGCGCTGACTTTCCTTGTATTCGGTGCACTGCCTGTCGGCATCTCGACGCTGGTTCAGCGCGCCAGCATCGCCTGGCTGCCACGCAACATGTTCATGTTTATCTTCGGCCAGGGTTTTGTGTCGCCGGCTATTGCCGTGTCGCTCACCGCCTCTGCGGCACTTGGCATTCACATCGCGCTTGCCGACGGATCGATGACCGTGGTGCCGGCCGGCTATGCATTCAGCGTGCTTCTACTAGCCACCGGCGAAGCATGGTTCACCGGCATGTCGACGGCTTTGATCGCGGTCTACCGGCCCGCATGGGTCACCACCTACGACGTGCGCCGATATCGATTGGGCGGACCACGCACCTGACATCCGGCGCTCCATGAAGCGCGTATCTGCGGCGATCGGCCACCTCGACGCGCAACGCGTCCGAGCCCGCACACCACAACAGGACAAAATATTTGTGTCAGGATTGAACTCCTTCCTCGCGTTGGGCATCTTACGTGCCTGATGTCTCATTAGCGTCTAACGAACTAGATGGATAGCACCAACGTACCGCGCCGATTGCTGCGGTTGGTCGGCCGGTTAGCGGCATGTGCAGCGAGTCTCTCGCTCATGTGCTCCGCTCCCGCATTCGCCGATCAACTCGAACAGCACAACGATCTCGTAAACAGATTTGTCAATGACATGCACGCGGACCCGCTGGTCGCGGACTGCGCAGCTCATGGCAACTTTGTCGCCAGCACCTCGACCGCCTTCGAGCGTGTCGAATTCCCACCCAGCTCCTTCGATAGCGCGCATGCGTCGGTCACGCCCTGGAACGACTCGTTCGACCAGGGCAAGCAGCGCGTCAAGGTGGATAGCATCGTCACCGTCGAAGGGCTTGGTATCCGTCAAAGCGGCGACGGCGATCCAGCCGATCTCAAATTCCGCTGCGGCTATGTCGGCACTCAGATGCTGGCGTTCAGCTGGAACGATCCAGTGCCGCCGGCTCGCGCCCACAGTACCGGGTCTACCGGGGCCAGGGTGTCGCCGGGTAAGCACAAGAGCGTAAAGGGCAAGCACTCGGCGAGCGGCAAGACAACGAAGAAAGCGTCGGGCAAATCTTCCGGCAAAACCACTTCGAGCAAATCGGCCGCGAGGAAAGCACCCGCGAAAAAGACTCACTAACTGGCGAAACCGGCGGCCGCATCAACGAGGCCGCGCCGCCGGTCATGCAGGCACACAAAAAAGCGAGGCACGCACTTCAGAAGTGCGTGCCTCGCTTTTTTGTGTCGCGTCCGTTTAGGGAACGAACGTCAAGTGAATGTCAGGCAAACGTCTCGACGTGCCGCAAAATCGCCTGCAGCATCGCAGCGCCGAGCGACGCGCTGCGCTCGCCGTTCCAGCCCACCCGCTCGTCGGGCAGATTGGCGTTGTCCTTGAAGGGCATTTCGAGCGTCAACGACAGGCAGCCGAATTCGTTGCCGATGTACTTCGAAGCCAGCTTCAGCGCGTCCTCGCGATACTTGCTCGCGGCATAGCCATACTTGTCCTGAAAGTCCGGGCTCGCATGCTTGAACGCCTCGATAAACGCCTTTTGCTCCACCCCTTGCCGCTCAGTGAAACCCGGCAGCATTTCGGAGCCGGCCACGAACACGTATGGCAGCGCTTCGTCGCCGTGAATATCGAAGAACAGATCGCAACCGGTCGCGTGAATCGCATCGCGCACCACCAGCACTTCCGGGCTGCGCGCGACATCCGGCTCCATCCATTCACGATTCAGGTTCGCACCGGCCGCGTTGGTGCGCAGATTGCCGTGCACGCTGCCGTCCGGATTCATGTTCGGCACGATGTAAAACACCGCGTGATCGTACAGCTTGCGCGCGACCGGGTCGCCCGCCCAATCCCCCCAGCCCGCCAGACGTTTCACCAGGCCCTCGATAAACCATTCAGCCATCGTCTCGCCAGGATGCTGACGGGCAATCAGCCAGATCTTCTTCTTGAGCGTGTCGCCGGTTTGCGGCGTGCCGAGCGTCAATAGCGACATCGGCCGGCCTTCGACAGTCTTGCCCAACTCCGTGAGCGAAGCCTGCGGCATCTGCTGGACCGCGCCGAGAAACGCCGAGTGCCGTTCTTCGCTATACGGTTCGAAATACGCGTAATAGATGCGGTCGAAATCCGGCGTGTGATCGATCGTCAGTACGCGGCCGTCGTAAGAGGTCGGCACGCGGAACCAGTTCACCCGGTCGTAGCTCGCCACCGCCTGATAGTCGCGCCAGCCTTCGGCGAACGCGCATGCAGCGGCATTTTCGAAGGTCATCACGCAACGCTCGCGAGCAGCGCCGGACACCCGGAAGTAGAACCATTGCGCGAACTCGGCGTGACTGTCGGGCCGCACACGCAGACGGATATTGCTGGCCTCTTCGCAGGACAGCAGTTCGATCGCACCCGCGTCGAAGTTGCTCGTAATCGATAACGTCATGGTGTTCTTCCCTGCTTGTGTGTAGGCGGCAATCGCTTAGTCAGCGACGCGGCGGCGGAATACGTAGGTGGAATCGTTCGAAGCTTCGGGCTCGAACGCGTAGCCTTCGGCGTCGAAGCCCTTCAGTTGCTCCGGCGCCCCAAGGCGGTTTTCGACCGCGTAGCGCGCCATCAGGCCGCGCGCGCGCTTCGCGTGGAAGCTGATGATCTTGTAGCGGCCGCCCTTCCAGTCTTCGAACACGGGCGTGACGACCGGTGCCTCGAGCAGCTTAGGCTTGACCGACTTGAAGTACTCGCCCGATGCGCAATTCACCAGCACGCGCGAGGCGGTAGCGTTCTTCTTCAGTTGCGCGTTCAACGCCTGCGTGATCCGCTCGCCCCAGAACGCGTACAGATCCTTGCCGCGCGTATTGGCAAAGCGCGTGCCCATTTCGAGCCGGTACGGTTGCAGCAGATCGAGCGGCCGCAGCAATCCGTACAAACCGGATAACACCCGCACATGGTTTTGCGCGTAATCCAGATCAGCCGACGACAGCGTCTTCGCGTTGAAGCCTTCGTACACGTCGCCGTTGAACGCGAGCACCGCCTGCTTGGCGTTGTGCGTGCCGAAGGTCGGCGACCATTCGGCGTAGCGCTGGAAATTGAGTTGCGCGAGCGGATCCGAAATGCTCATCAGCGTGGCGATCTGCTGCGGTGACAAACGGCGCAATCCGCCGATCAATTCGGCCGCGTCGTCGACAAAATCGGGAATCGTGTGTTTTTTGACGTGTGGCGGGGTTTCGTAGTCGAGCGATTTCGCCGGCGACAGAACGATTATCATAGAGGCTTGCAGGCACGCCGTGCCTGGCGGTCAAAGACGAAAGCCAGATTGTAACGAATGCCCGGTTCCCATGCCTCACGCGGCGCTTTGCGCGTCGTCCTCGATTCCAATGTCTGGATCGATATTCTCGTGTTCGACGACCCGCACACGCGGCCGATCCGCGCCGCGCTCGAAAGCGGCGCTCTCGCCGCGCTGATCGACGCGCGCTGTCTCGCCGAACTGACCTACGTGCTCGACTATCCGCAATTCGTGCATCGAAATGTCGACAAGGCGGCGGCTCTTGCCGTCGTCGCGCGCCTCGCGCAGCGGGTCGAACCAGCCGCGCCGGCGGAAGACGCAAGGCCGCTGCCCAGATGCAAAGACCGCGACGACCAGAAGTTTCTCGAACTCGCGCACGCCGCGCAGGCCGACTGGCTGGTGTCGAAAGATCGTGCGGTGTTGAAGCTCGCCAAGCGTATCGCGCGCGACTTCGGCTTTCAGATCGCCCAGCCGGCGCCCTTCGTCACGTTAGTCGGCGCCTCTTTGACGGCCGCCGGCGAGCCTGCGCCCGCGTGACCCCTAGCCGAATGGCCAACAGGGGACCGATGGCGCGCACGCAGCGCCGCGATTCCCTACAATCAGGCTTCGTTCTTTTCAAACGACGTCTTTCGCCAACTCACCCGCTTACGCTCCGGACAGCGCCATGAATGCACCGCACGACACGCCCACGATTCCTTCGTTTCCGTCTCGCCTGCCGGATGTCGGCACGACGATTTTCACCGTGATGAGCGCGCTCGCCGCCGAAAAAGGCGCGGTGAACCTCGGCCAGGGCTTTCCCGACTTCGGCTGCGATCCTCGAATTGTGGATGCGGTCGCGAACGCCATGCGCGACGGCCACAATCAATACCCGCCGATGGCCGGCGTCGCGCCGCTGCGTCAGGCGATCTCGGACAAGATTGCGAACCTGTACGGCCGCCGCTACGACGCCACCAACGAAATCACCGTGACAGCAGGCGCTACGCAAGCGCTGCTGACCGCGATTCTCTGCACCGTGCATCCCGGCGACGAAGTGATCGTGGTCGAACCAACCTACGACAGCTACCTGCCGTCGATCGAACTGGCGGGCGGCAAGCCGGTGTTCGTCACGCTCGACGCACCTGATTACGCGATTCCCTTCGACAAGCTCGCTGCTGCGATCACGCCGAAAACACGGCTGCTGCTGATTAACACGCCGCACAATCCGACCGGCACGGTCTGGCGCGCCGAAGACATGCGCAAGCTCGAAGAAATCGTGCGCGGCACCAACGCGCTGATTCTGTCGGACGAAGTCTATGAACACATGGTGTACGACGGCGCACCGCACGAAAGCGTCGCGCGTTATCCGGAACTGGCGCAGCGCAGTTTCGTGGTGTCGAGCTTCGGCAAGACCTATCACGTGACGGGCTGGAAGGTAGGCTATGTGGCCGCGCCCGCCGCACTGACCGCCGAATTCCGCAAGGTGCACCAGTTCAACGTGTTCACGGTCAACACGCCGATGCAGATCGGTCTTGCGCAATACATGCGGGATCCGGCACCGTATCTGGATCTGCCGGCGTTTTATCAGAAGAAGCGCGACTTCTTCCGCACCGGTCTCGCGAATTCTCGCTTCAAGCTGCTGCCTTGCACAGGCACGTACTTCCAATGTGTAGATTATTCGACGATCAGCGATTTGCCCGAAGCCGAATTCGCGCAGTGGCTGACCAGTGAGGTCGGCGTCGCGGCGATTCCGGTGTCGGCGTTCTATCACGAAGCGCATGAATCGGGCGTGGTGCGCTTCTGCTTTGCCAAGCAGGAAAGCACGCTAGCCGCCGCGCTCGACCGGCTGGCGCGGCTCTAGGACGCCCCGCGCGATGCCGCGAACGAATCCACGTTCCTCGCCATCGCGCGCAGCGGCCAAGGCGTGCGTTGCAAGCCGGCCCTCACGCCAGCGCTCAGGCCGCACGCGCCGCCGCGATATACGCCTTGCGGTCCTCGGTCACGCGCTGCGCGGCCGGCCGGTCGTTGATCGCCTTCACATAGCTTTTCCAGTCGACGCCGGCGTCGAGCAGAAGATCGCGGCCGTAGATCGTCTGTGTCGCCATGCCCACCAGCGGCAAACTGACATAACCCGCCGTATCGGCGACACTGAAACGCTCGCCGCGCAAATAAGGCCCGAACTTTGCGATTCTCCTGAAACCGGCGATGTGATGCGCGAGCAACTTCTCGACTCGCGCCCTGGTCGCGTCGGTCACCGTGCCGCCGAAGAACGCTTCCTTGTAGAGATTGCGCGCGGTCAGTTCGAGATGCACGTCGACGAACATAATCAGTTCGCGCTCTTTGGCCGCTTCCCACGGGTCCGGCGAGAAGATGGCCTTGTCGGGAAAACGCGCGGCCAGATAGTCGACGATGCATTGCGACTCGCACAGATCGCCGTGCTCGGTCTGGATATAAGGCACCTTGCCGAGCGGCGAATGCTCGAGCATGGCCTCTTCCTGGCTCGGCAGCACGGGCACTTCCTCGAACGGAATGCCGTGTTCGAGCAGCACGAACTTCACTTTGTTGTAGTAATTGGACAGCGCGAAACCGCACAGCTTGATCATCGGGTGTCTCCTTCCTTCGGGTTGTTGAGACCGCTCGCCAGACTCAATGCGGCCGCCTTCGATCAATCATCCAGTAAATTGCACGATCGTGCTATTCTAAAATAACCATGGAGTCGAGCATCACAATGACCTCTCGCAATTACAGCATCGAGACTATCGGCATTGTCGGAACCGGTGCAATGGGCCGCGGTATTGCCCAGATCGCCGCGCTGGCGGGCCTCACCGTGCGTCTTTACGACACGAATCCCGCCGCGATCGGCGCCGCGCGCGACTACCTTGCCGAGACTTTCGCCAGGTTGAGCGCCAAAGGCAAGCTCGACCAGGCTCGCTCGCTCGCCGCGTTAGCGAACGTGAGCGACGCACAGGTCATCGGCGATCTGGCCGATTGCGATCTGGTCATCGAGGCGATCGTCGAAAAGCTCGACGTGAAGCAGGCCCTCTTCCGCGAACTCGAAACGGTGGTGAGCGGCCGCTGCGTGCTGGCTTCGAACACGTCGTCGCTGTCGATCACGGCGATCGCCGCGGGTTGCACCGATCCGTCGCGCGTGGTCGGCTATCACTTCTTCAATCCCGTGCCGTTGATGAAGGTCGTCGAAGTGATCGACGGTCTGCGCAGCGATCCAGCCGCCGGCGACGCGTTGATGGACCTCGCCCGCCGCATGGGCCACACGCCGGTACGTGCGCAGGACATGCCCGGCTTCATCGTCAATCACGCCGGCCGCGGGATGAATACCGAGGGCCTGCGGGTGGCGGGCGAAGGCGTCGCGAGCTTCGCCGACATCGACCGCATCATGCGCGAGCAGGCGGGCTTCCGGCTCGGGCCGTTCGAACTACTCGATCTGACCGCGCTCGACGTGTCGCATCCGGTAATGGAATCGATCTATCACCAGTTCTATGAAGAGCCCCGCTTCACGCCGTCGCCGATCACCGGCACGCGGCTCGCGGGCGGCCTGATCGGCCGCAAAACGGGTGAAGGTTTTTACCGCTACGAAGACGGCAAGCAGCAAGTGCCCGCCGAAGCACCTGCGCCAACTGAACTGCCTAAAAGCGTGTGGGTCAGCAAGCGTTATCCGGAAGCGCGCGAAGCGGTTGTGCAACTGGTCGCCACAGCCGGCGTGACGCTCGACGAAGGCGCGGCCCCCACCGCGGATTCGCTGATCGTCGTGACACCGTTCGGCCATGACGCAACCACCGCCGCCGTCGACGAAGCGCTCGATGCGAGCCGCGTGGTCGCCGTCGACGCACTATTCCCGCTGGTCGGCGCGCAGCGCCGCACGCTGATGACGACGCCCGCCACGACTCTCGCCGCACGCAATACCGCGCACGCGCTGTTTACCGCCGACGGCATCCCCGTCACCGTGATTCGCGATTCGACCGGTTTCGTTGCGCAACGCGTGGTGGCGACGATCGTCAACATCGGCTGTGACATCGCGCAAAAGCAGATCGCCACGCCCGAAGATATCGATCTCGCCGTGACGCTCGGGCTCGGCTATCCGCGTGGGCCGCTCGCACTCGGTGATGCGCTCGGCGCGAAAACGATCCTGGCGATCTTGCGCAATATCTTCAGTGTGCTCGGCGATCCGCGCTACCGTCCGTCGCCCTGGCTTGCACGGCGAGCGCAACTGGGCCTGCCGTTGACACAACGCGACGCTGCCGATACCCAAACGGAGACGCAACCATGAGCGCTGAACTGCTGACCTCGCGCCCGACCGAAAGCGAATCGACTCTGGTTCTCACGCTGTCGAACCCCGGCGCCCGCAACGCGCTGCATCCGGACATGTACGCCGCCGGCATCGAAGCGCTCGACTCGGTGGAACGCGATCCATCGATCCGCGCCGTCGTGATTAACGGCGCGGACCAGTTCTTCTGCGCCGGTGGCAATCTGAATCGCTTGTTGGAAAACCGCGCGAAAGAGCCGTCGGTGCAGGCGGAAAGCATCGACCTGCTCGGCGAATGGATTTCGGCGCTGCGTCTGTCGTCGAAACCGGTGATCGCCGCAGTCGAAGGCGCGGCCGCCGGCGCGGGTTTTTCGCTGGCGCTCGCGTGCGACCTGATCGTCGCCGCGGAGGACGCCAAATTCGTGATGTCCTACGCGCGCGTCGGCTTGACGCCGGACGGCGGAGGCTCGTGGTTTCTCGCGCAGGCTTTGCCGCGTCAGCTGGCGACTGAAGTACTGATCGAAGGCAAACCGATCGGCGCCGCGCGTCTGCATGATCTAGGCGTCGTCAACAAACTGGCGAAGGCCGGTGCCGTGCGCGATACCGCAGTGGCCTGGGCAGACGAACTCGGCAAGATTTCGCCGAATTCGGTTGCGCGCATCAAAGGGTTGATCGGCGCAGCCGGCACACAGCCACTCGCGGAGCACCTGGTTGCGGAGCGCGACAGTTTCGTCGCGTCGCTGCATCATCGTGACGGGCTCGAGGGGATTTCCGCGTTCCTCGAAAAACGCGCGCCGGTCTACAAGTGAATAGAGCGTGAATAAAGGGACCATGCCTGAATATCAACTCCCCAAACGCCGCCGCATCTTTCTGATGCGTCACGGCGACGTGACCTACTTCGACGACTCCGGACGCGCGATCGATCCTGAGACTGTGCCACTGAATGCCAACGGTCGCGAGCAGGCAAGCGCGGCAGGCCGCGTATTCGCCGGGCAGCAAGTCCGTTTCGATCGCGTGATCGTCAGCGGTTTGCCGCGCACGGTCGAAACCGCGCAGCGCGTATTGGCGCAAACCGGTCAACAGATCGAACTTGAGATCGAGCCCGCGTGGCAGGAAATTCGCGGCGGCAAGCTGGGCAGCATTCCACCGCAAGATATCGAAGCGGCATTTCTCGGGGTATTCGACGGCATCGTGTCGGAAAGCACACGCTTTCTCGACGGCGAAACTATCGGCGAGTTGTTCGATCGCGTGTTGCCCGCAGTGGCGGCGCTACGCGAGGACACGTCGTGGGATGCCGTGTTGCTCGTGCTGCACGGCGGCGTGAATCGCGCGATTCTGTCGCATGCGCTCACCGCCGGTGGACGCACCTTCTTCGGCCATCTGGCGCAGGCCACCGGCTGCATCAACGCGCTCGACGTCGGCGCCGCGCCGCGCGACTGGGTGCTGCGCACGATCAACTATTCACCGCCGTCGCCGCTGCATCGCGACGTCCGCAATACGACGATGGAAATGCTCTACGCACAATTCATTCATTACAAGCGTAGCTGAAACCGAACTGGAGGAGACATATGGTGCAAGCCACACAGAACGGCGAACCAGAACACAAACCGGATTATTCGGCCTTCGAGGGCACCCGTCCGGTCAACGAGCGACAACGCTTCGACAGCGATGCGCTCGCCGCGTGGCTGACCCAGCATGTCGACGGATTTTCCGGGCCGCTCACGCTCGAACAATTCGCCGGCGGCCAGTCGAATCCCACCTTCAAACTGGTCACGCCGTCGCGCTCATATGTGATGCGCGCGAAGCCCGGGCCGGCCGCGAAGTTGCTGCCTTCCGCGCACGCCGTCGAGCGCGAATACCGCGTGATGCATGCGCTCGCCGGCACCGACGTGCCGGTCGCGAAGATGCTCGCCTTGTGCGAGGACGAAAGCGTGATCGGCCGGGCGTTCTACGTGATGGAGTTCGTCGAAGGCCGCGTGTTGTGGGATCAGTCCTTGCCCGGCGTGACGCCGTCGGAGCGCGCGGCGATTTACGACGAAATGAATCGCGTTATCGCCGCATTGCATAGCGTCGACGTCGCGGCAGTCGGCCTCGCGGACTACGGCAAACCGGGCAATTACTTCGCACGCCAGATCGGCCGCTGGAGCAAGCAGTACATCGCGTCCGAAACCGAACCGATCGACGCGATGCAGCGCCTGATCGAATGGCTGCCGCAGCACATGCCGGCCGAAACGAGCGAGCGCGCTTCGGTCGTGCACGGCGACTACCGGCTCGACAATCTGATCTTCCATCCCAACGAGCCACGCGTGCTGGCGGTGCTTGACTGGGAACTGTCGACGCTCGGCGATCCGCTCGCCGATTTCGCGTATCACTGCATGGCGTGGCACGTCGATCCCGCGCAATTTCGCGGCATCGCCGGACTCGACTGGGCAGCGCTCGGCATTCCCGACGAAGCGCAATATGTCGAGCGCTATTGCAAGCGCACCGGCTTCGAGATCCACGGCGACTGGAACTTCTATCTGGCGTACAACATGTTCCGCATTGCCGCGATCCTGCAAGGGATCATGAAACGCGTCGTCGACGGCACCGCAGCCAGCGCGCAAGCGCTCGATGCCGGCCGTCGTGCCAGGCCGATGGCGGAACTCGCCTGGCGCTACGCACAGAAGGTGCGCTAACCGAATCGGCGCACCGAGTTGCGCGCCCGATCAAACGTCATTCGTCATCCGCGAGGTCATACATGAATTTCGATTACACCCCGAAGGTTCAGGCGCTGCGCGAGAAACTGCTCGCCTTCTTCGACGCGCACATTTACCCGAACGAACAAGCGTTCTACGCCGAAGTCGCGCGCAATCGTCAGAGCGGCAACGCATGGGTGCCGACCGACCTCATCGAGCAATTGAAACTGAAGGCGCGCGACGCCGGTTTGTGGAATCTGTTCCTGCCTGAATCCGTGCGTGGTGCCGGTCTGACGAACCTCGAATACGCACCGCTGTGCGAGATCATGGGCCGCGTGCCCTGGGCGCCGGAAGTGTTCAATTGCAATGCGCCCGACACCGGCAACATGGAAACGATCGAGCGCTACGGCAGCGACGACAACAAGCGCGAGTGGCTCGAACCGCTGCTGCAAGGTCAGATCCGTTCGGCGTTTCTGATGACCGAGCCGGAAGTGGCGTCGTCGGATGCGACCAATATCCAGACGAGCATCGTGCGCGAGGGCGATGCCTATGTGATCAACGGCCACAAGTGGTGGTCGTCCGGCGCGGGCGATCCCCGCTGCAAGGTGTATATCGTGATGGGCAAGACTGATCCCGAAGCGCCGCGCCATCAACAGCAGTCGATGATTCTGGTGCCGGCAGACGCCACCGGCATCACCGTGCACCGCCCTCTCACCGTTTTCGGCTATGACGACGCGCCGCACGGCCACATGGAAATCACGCTCGAAAACGTGCGCGTGCCGGCGGCCAATATGCTGCTCGGCGAAGGACGCGGCTTCGAGATCGCGCAAGGCCGCCTCGGACCGGGACGGATCCACCACTGCATGCGTTTGATCGGTCTCGCCGAGCGCGCGCTCGAACTGATGGCAAAACGCTCGATGCAACGCGTCGCGTTCGGCAAGCCGGTCGCCGCGCAAGGCGTCACACAGGAACGCCTTGCCGAAGCGCGTTGCATGATCGAACAGGCTCGCCTCCTGACGCTGAAGACCGCATACATGATGGACACGGTCGGCAACAAGGGCGCGCGCGGCGAGATCGCGATGATCAAGGTGGTCGCGCCGAACATGGCATGTCAGGTGATCGACTGGGCGATCCAGGCGCACGGCGGCGGCGGCGTCAGCGATGATTTTCCGCTGGCCTACGCTTATGCGTCCGCACGGACGCTGCGCTTTGCCGATGGTCCCGACGAAGTGCACCGCAATGCAATCGCCAAGCTCGAACTCGCGCGCCATATGGATCCGGGTGCAGCGGCTCGCGTGGAGACACCGATTACTCGGTTTTGAGGTTGACCGCGTGAACTCAGGGCTGGTTCTGGTGCCGCGAAGTTGACCTTCGGCGTGGCGCCGTCGCCAGCAGCATCGCTCGATCTGTGCTCTAATTTTCGCCAGTTGCGGCGCCCTTTGCGGCGCCGCTTTCACAAAACAAAGGAGCCACGATGATCGACGTCTATAGCTGGGCGACCCCGAATGGCCACAAAGTTCACATCATGCTCGAGGAAACGGGCCTCGCGTACACCGTGCACGGCGTGAACATCGGCACGGGTGACCAGTTCAAACCCGAATTCCTCGCCATCAGCCCGAACAACAAGATTCCGGCAATCGTCGATTCTGACGGCCCGAAGAGCATCGACGGCAAGCCGTTTTCGCTGTTCGAATCGGGCGCGATTCTGATCTATCTGGCCGAGAAAACCGGCAAGTTCCTGCCCCCCGACCCGGCCGCGCGCTATGCAACACTGCAATGGCTGATGTTCCAGATGGGCGGACTGGGTCCAATGCTCGGACAAACGCATCATTTCCGCATCTATGCGCCGGAGCCGATCGAATACGCGATCAATCGCTACACGAACGAGACGCGGCGCCTGTACGGCGTAATGGAAACGCAACTCGGCAAGACGCGCTATCTGGCGGGCAACGATTACACGATCGCGGATATCGCAGCATTCCCCTGGACACGCTCGTGGCAGAACCAGGGCATCGAACTGGATGCGTTTCCGAACGTGAAGCGCTGGCATGAGGAAATCGCCGCACGTCCGGCGGTGGTGCGCGGCGTCGACGTGCTGGCGTCGGCCCGCAAACCGCTCATGGACGACGAGGCCAAAGAGATGCTGTTCGGCGCGACGCAATACGCGAAGCACTAATCTTTCTCCGCGGCAATCGACACGACGCAAAAAAGCGCGAGCCGGCATCGATACCGCTTGCGCTTTTTTGTCCGGCATGTACCTGCTGAAAGCCTAGAAGTAATGCCGTGTGATGAACTCCGCGACACACACGGGCCGCTCACTGCCCAGCCGCTCCAGCGTCACATTCCACACGACCTGCACGCCGGCGTTGTCGACATCTTCGACTGACTCCACCGCAAAACTCGCGCGCAACTGCGAGCCGACCAGCACCGGCGACGTGAACCGCACTCTATTCAATCCGTAGTTGACGCCCATGCGCTGCTTGAGCGTCACTGTCTTTCCCAGCAGTGCTGGAATCAACGACAGCGTCATGAAGCCATGTGCGACCGGACCGCCGAACGGCGACTCACGCCGCGCCCGTTCGGGGTCGACGTGAATCCATTGGTGATCGCCAGTGGCCTCGGCGAAACGATCGACGCTGAGCTGATCGACCGTCAGCCACTCGCTGACGAGCGGTTGCGCGCCCACCAGCGCACGCAACGCCTGCGCATCGTCGAACGCCGCGGCAGCCGCCGCGCTGCCCGTCATGACGCGGCTTCCGGATCGCGCAGGCCGAACAACCCCTTCGAGCGCACGATGATCACCGTTTCGCCGTGCTGATTGATGCCTTCCCACTGCGTCGACACGATGCCGCGATCCGGCTTGCTCGCCGAGACGCGCTTGTCGAGCACGGCGTTCATCATGGTGATCGTGTCGCCGACGCGCACCGGTTTCAACCAGCGAATCTCGTCGATACCGGGCGAACCCATCGACGTGGAACCGGCGATCGTGTTGCGCACCAGCATGCCCATCATGACCGAACAGGTATGCCAGCCGCTTGCGACCAGGCCGCCGAACGGCGACTCGGCGGCGGCCATGTCGTCGACGTGAAACGGCTGGGGATCGAACTGCTCCGCAAACGCAACGATCTCCTCACGCGTGAACGTATGCTTGCCGATTTCGGTAGTCGTGCCGACCACCATGTCCTCAAAACTCAACCCCATCGTCGCACCTCTTCTTTGTTCGATCCAACCGGCTAATCAGGCTTCGGCGGTGACAAACCCCGGCAACGCAGCGAAACGCGCGAGATGGTGATCGACATCGCCCAACGTGGTTTCGATGATAGCAAGACGTTTGAACAGATGCGCCGCGGCCACTTCGTTCGTGACGCCCATGCCGCCGTGCAACTGCACCGCCTGCTGGCCGACGAAACGCGCGGCCTGGCCGACTCGCACCTTTGCAGCTGACACAGCACGACGGCGTTCGTCCGCGTCTGCGCTGGTGTAGCGCACGGCCGCCAGATAAGTCACTGAACGAGCCTGCTCGGCGTGAATCAGCATCTCGACCATACGATGCTGCAACGCCTGAAACCGCGCGATCGGCTGGCCGAATTGCTGGCGCGTCCTGGTGTAGTCGAGCGTGGCGTGGTTCAGCGCATCGAGCGCGCCAACCGCCTCCGCGCACAGCAGCACCGTGCCGTAATCCGCGATGTGCTCGAGCGTGGCCGCGCCGGCGTGTTTGCCGGCGAGCCGGCGCGCCGGCGTGCCCTGGAACTCGAGTGTTGCGGCGCGTTGACCGTCGATCGTACGATAGTCGGTCACTTTGACTCCGGTCGCATCGCGCGCGACCACGAACAGCGCGATCTCGCCGTTCAGCCGGGCCGGCACGATCCAGTAGTCAGCTTGCGCGCCGTGCAGCACGACCGACTTCGTGCCATTCAGCGTGTGCTGCTCGTCCTGCGCGGTCGCTGCCGTCTCGACCTCGAACAGATCGTAGCGGGCGTGCGGCTCGTGAAATGCCACCGCCAGCTTGATCTCGCCCTGGGCCGTGCGTTCGAGCAGCGATGCATCCTCGCCCTGCCCCGTGCCAGCCAGCCGCAGTGCTTCGATACCCACGGCGGTCGCCCAATACGGCTCGACGACCAAAGCGCGTCCCAACTCCTGCATGACCACCAGCATGTCGATCGGGCTGCCATTGAAGCCGCCTAGTGCTTCCGGCACCGGCAACGCGGTCAGGCCGAGTTCAGTGAAGGCCGACCAGTGCACATCCGACACGCCGGCTTCCGATTGCACGATCGCCTGGCGCGCTTCGAACCCGTAGCTCTTGTCCAGATAGCGGCGCAGTGCGTCGGCAAATTGCTGTTGTTCGTCGTTGAAAGTGAAGTCCATGCGCCGCTCCTCAAAGTCCGAGAATCATCTGCGCGATGATGTTCTTTTGAATTTCGTTCGAGCCGCCGTAAATCGACGTCTTGCGGAAGTTGAAGTAGTACGCGGCCAGCGGCGCGGCGTCATCGTCACCGGCGAGGCTGTGTTCGCGTTCGCCTTCGAGGAATCGCACGTCGAATGGCGCGGCGAGCGGCCCGATCGCTTCGACCATCAATTCGGTCAGACCTTGCTGCACTTCCGTGCCCTTGATCTTGAGCATCGATGCCTCCGGTCCCGGCCCGCGTCCGCCCGTTTCATTGGCGACGACGCGTTGCACGGTGACTTCGAGCGCCATCAACTCGATCTCCAGGCTCGCGACTTTCGCGGCGAACACAGGGTCATGCAGCAGCGGCTTGCCGTTCTTCTTCTGATCGAGCGCGAGGCGCTTCAGGAATACGAGTTCGCGCTTCGATTGGCCGACGCGGGCGATGCCCGTGCGTTCGTGCCCGAGCAGATACTTCGCATAGGTCCAGCCGCGGTTCTCTTCACCGACCAGATTGTCGACTGGCACTTTCACGTCTTCGAAAAAGACTTCGTTGACTTCGTGATCTTCGTCGAGCGTGATGATCGGGCGCACTGTGATGCCCGGCGTTTTCATGTCGATCAGCAGGAACGAGATGCCCTCCTGCTTCTTCGCACCGCTGTCAGTGCGCACGAGGCAGAACATCATGTCGGCGTATTGGCCGAGCGTGGTCCAGGTTTTCTGACCGTTGACGACGTAATGATCGCCAACGCGCTCGGCGCGCGTGCGCAGCGAGGCCAGATCCGACCCGGAGCCGGGCTCCGAATAACCTTGGCACCACCAGTCCGTACCGTCGAGAATACGCGGCAGATAGTGACGCTTCTGCGCCTCGTTGCCGTACTTCATCAGCACCGGCGCCACCATCGAAACGCCGAACGGCAGCACGGAAGGCGCGCCGATACGCGCGCACTCTTCGTCCCAGATGTGCCGGCGCGTCGCGTCCCAGCCCGGGCCGCCGTATTCTTTCGGCCAGGCGATCACCGACCAGCCACGCGTGCCAAGCAATTTGTGCCAGCTTGCGAAGTCGTCGCGATTCAGACGCTTGTGGTTGAGTACTTTGTCGCTCAGCTCGCGACGCAGATTCGCTTCGAGCCAGGCGCGGATGTCGGCGCGGAACGCGTCGTCAGCAGGGGAATAGTCCAGATTCATGCGTAGTGTCTCCTGGCCGCAACCACCCGCCGCCAGTGAGCCTCTGCGCTATTGCAGCGGTTCCTTCAAGGCAGCCGGGACCGGCAGCGGCATCACTTCGATGCCTTCTTCGACCAAAGCTCTCGCGTCTTCCGGTGTCGTGACACCGCGAATATTGCGTGCTGGCGCTTCGTTGTAGTGAATGCGCCGTGCTTCCTCGGCGAAGCGGTCGCCCACGTTCTCAGTCTTTTCCAGTACCTCGCGCAATGCGCGCATCACGCGCGCCTGCATGTCCTCCGCGCCCGCCGGGACTTTTGTGTCAGTCGCACCCGACAGATTCAGGCGAGGCGCCGACGGCAAACGGCTCACTTCGTTCGCACCGCAGATCGGACATTCGACGAGCTTGCGGGACTGCTGCGATTCGAAGTCATCAGCCGAAGCAAACCAGCCTTCGAACCGATGGCCATGCGGACACTGTAAATCGAGGACCTTCATGTGGAATCAGGGCTTGCGTGCCAGTTTAGCGCAAAATGGAAATTTGTGAACGGTCGTTCGTAAAATTTTACGGACGGCGCATTGACGCCGGGTGTCGCCGAATAAATCGAACGCGTGGCCGATTTTAACCCTTTGCGCAACGGGCTGCCGAAGGCGGGCTCAGCGGCAAGTGACTGACGAAATCAGCCGCAGGATAAGCTGCCGCGCCAAGGCTCCGTATCCAAACGTCGATACTAATCGGTGAAGCACACCGATTCGATACCGTACCCAGCAATAACGAAGCCCCTGCCGGTCATAGACCAACAGGGGCTTTTTGCGGATATTCCAACTGGCCGCGACGCGCGCCTATCCTTCTGGCAGGCTAACCGCCGAACGCGATTGCGGCTCCGCGGTCGGCCACGTACCCGACAAAACCTTCTCCAGCCAGAACGTGCCGATGATCGTTTTTACGTCAGTGATCTTACCGGTGCGCACCCATTCGGACACTTCGGCGACGCTGGCCGTGAACAGTTCGAGGAACTCGCCGTCGTCGAGTTTGCGCTCGCCAGCGGTCAAACCGCGCGCGAGGTAGATATCGATGAATTCGGTCGAGTAGGAAATGATCGGGTGAACGCGCGTCAGATAGACGTATTCGCGCGCGGTGTAGCCGGTTTCTTCCTGCAACTCACGCTTTGCGCATGCCAACGCGCCTTCGTTCGGGTCGAGCTTGCCCGCCGGATACTCCACCATGACCTTGCCCATCGGATAGCGGTACTGGCTTTCCATCAATACGCGGCCGTCGTCGAACAGCGGGATCACCATCACGGCGCCCGGATGCTGAACGTATTCGCGAGTTGCGTGCTTGCCGTCCGGCAAGCGGACGGTATCGCACTTGAGCGTGAGGAACGGCCCTTGATGGACCGTTCTGCTCTCGAGGCAGGTCTCGGTGAGTACGGCGTCGTGATCGGGAAGTTCAGCCATTTGCGACCTCAGGACAGCTTGGTGCGCGACGGCGAGACGCCGTCAGCGACGTTTGACGAGATACTGAAAGGTGAAGCCGGGAAACGCGAACACGACGAACAGAGCGAACGTGATCGCATAGAACTGCCACCCTTGTTCGAAGCGGTTACCAGCACGCGCTTCGAGCAGAAAACCGAGCGCGCCGACCACGAAGTACAGCACGATCAGTTCGGCAATCCGGATCCACGGGCTCTTCTTCGCCGCTTTCAACGGCACCGCGGCGAAGAGACGCTGATTCAGGAACGGCAGGTTGGCGCCGACCAGCGCCAACAACACGATAAACCAACCCGCCGCCGACATCAGAGCAGCAGCGTGTGCTGGATTGCCTGCAGGCAGGCCTTCAGCAGCGGATCCGGCACGATGCCGAGCACCAGCACGGCAACACCATTGAGCGCGAGCAAGGCACGCGTGCTGGTGTCAGCGTGGATCGGCGACTTGTCTTGCGGCTCGTCGAAGTACATCAGCTTGACGATACGCAAGTAGTAGAACGCGCCAAACAGCGACGTGATCACAGCCAACACGGTCAGCCACGTCAAACCGGCGTTCATCGTAGCCTGCAGCACCGCGAGCTTGGCGTAGAAGCCGACCGCAGGCGGGATGCCGGCGAGCGAGAACATCATCACCATCATCACGAACGCGAACACCGGGCTGCGTTGGTTCAGGCCCTTGAAGTCTTCGAGCGTATCCGCTTCGAAATCGCGGCGCGCCAGCAGCATGATGACGCCGAAGGTGCCCATCGTCGTGATCAGGTAGACGATGCTGTAGAACATGGCCGAGCCGTACGCGTTGGCCGCGCCGGTCGTCTTCTGATCCACCACGCCTGCCAGCAGGCCCAGCAGCACGAAGCCCATGTTCGAGATCGCCGAGTACGCAAGCATGCGCTTGACGTTGCGTTGCACGATACCGGTGATATTGCCGACGATCAGCGACAGCGCGGCCATAATCACCAGCATTTGCTGCCATTCGACCGCGAGCGGCAGCAGACCCATCACGAGGAAGCGCAGACCCCACGCGAATGCCGCGACCTTCGGACCACCGCCGACCATCAGCGTCATCGCCGTCGGCGCGCCTTGATAAACGTCCGGCACCCACATATGGAACGGGACCGCGCCCATCTTGAACGCCACGCCGGCCACGATGAAGATCACGCCGAACAGCAGCACGCTCGGATCGTAGTGGCTCGTGCCGATTGCCTTGAACACTTCGTTCAGGTCGAGCGAGCCGGTCGCGCCGTACAGCATCGAGATGCCGTACAGCAGGAAACCCGAAGCCAGCGCGCCGAGCACGTAGTACTTCATTGCAGCTTCGTTCGACGGCGCCGCTTCACGACGCAGTGCGATCGCGGCATACAGCGACAGCGACATCAGTTCCAGACCGAGGTACAGCGTCAGGAAGTTGTTGCCGGAGATCATCACCAGTTGGCCGAGCAGCGAGAACATGCCCAGCAGGAAGAAGTCACCGCGGAACAGATCGCGATCTTCGAGGTACTTGCGCGAATAAACGATCGACAAGGCATAGCCGAGCGTCACCACCGCTTTCATCAGGTTGGCGAACGAATCCACCACGTACATGTGCCCGAAGAAATAATGCACTTGCGGGTCGAAAGCGTTCAGCGCGAACCAGACGCCGGCGATCAGCGTCGAGAACAGCGCGATGAAATACGTGGTGCGGCGACCGGCCTGGCCGACGAACGTGTCGTTGAGCCACGCGACGACAACGGCGAGCATCACCAGTGCGTCGGGCAACAGAGCAGTCATAGGGGCGTTTTGCATGGTCTTTAAATTCCTCCGCTCTGCATTACTGTGGCAACGGCAGCTTTGACTGCGCGACGTGGGAGAGGAGGTTTTCCACGGATACGTGCATCACATCGGTAAAGGGCTTCGGATACAGGCCCATGAACAGCGTCAGTGCGGCGAGCACCGCCATCATGAAGAACTCGCGGCGGTTGATGTCGAGCAGGCCCTTCACGTGATTGTTGGCGACCGCGCCGAAGTACACGCGCTTGTACATCCACAGCGTGTAGGCCGCGCCGAGAATCAGCGTGACTGCCGCACCGCCTGCGATCCAGAAGTTGTACTGGACCGCGGCCAGAATCACCATGAACTCGCCGACGAAACCGGAAGTGCCCGGCAAGCCGCAATTGGCCATCGAGAACAGCATCACGAACGCCGCGAACTTCGGCATCACGTTGACCACGCCGCCGTAATCGGCGATCTGACGCGAGTGCATACGGTCGTACAGCACGCCGATGCTCAGGAACATCGCGCCCGACACGAAACCGTGCGAGATCATCTGCACGATCGCGCCTTCCACGCCGAGCTGGTTGAAGATGAAGAAGCCGAGCGTCACAAAACCCATGTGCGCGATCGACGAATACGCCACCAGCTTCTTCATGTCGGACTGGACCATCGCGACCAGACCAATGTAGATCACCGCGATCAGCGACAGCGTGATGACGACCGGCGCAAGGAAGTGGCTCGCGTCCGGCGTGATCGGCAGCGAGAAGCGCACGAAACCGTACGCGCCCAGCTTCAGCATGATAGCGGCCAGCACGACCGAGCCGCCGGTCGGCGCTTCCACGTGGGCGTCAGGCAACCACGTATGCACTGGCCACATCGGCACCTTCACGGCGAACGCCAGGAAGAACGCTATGAATAACAACACCTGCGGGGTCATGGCAATCTGCATGTTCTGCCACGTCGCGAGGTCGAAGGTACCGGTCTGGATGTACAGGTACAACAACGCGACCAGCATCAGCAGCGACCCCATCAGCGTGTACAGGAAGAACTTGAACGCCGCGTACACGCGGTTCGATCCACCCCACACGCCGATGATGATGTACATCGGAATCAGCGTCGCTTCGAAGAACACGTAGAACAGCATGCCGTCCGCTGCGCTGAACACGCCGACCATGATGCCGGACAGGATCAGGAACGAAGCGAGGTATTGCGCCACATTCTTCGTGATCACTTCCCACGCGGAGATCACGACGATCACCGTGATCACTGCGGTCAACACGACGAACCACATCGAGATGCCGTCGACACCCAGGTGATACGTGATGTTGAAGCGCTCGATCCAGTTCGCCTTTTCGACGAACTGCAACTCGGCGCTGCTCGAATCAAAACCGGTAATCAGCGGGATCGTCACGATGAAGCTGACGACCGAGCCGATCAGCGCAATCCAGCGCGCTGGAGCCGGGTTCCGGTCGGAACCGATAGCCAGAACCAGGAGACCGACGAGGATCGGCAACCAGATCGCAATACTGAGAATCGGATAAGCGTGCATTAGTGTCCCTCGCCTTATTTGCCGCCGAGCGTTACAAACAGGGTCAGGAGCCCCAACATGCCGATAATCATGGCGAACGCGTAGTGATAGATGTAGCCGGACTGGAGGAAGCGGATCACGCTGGCAAACCAGCCAATGAAGCGCGCGCTGCCGTTGACGATACCGTCGATGACCACGACGTCGCCTTCCTTCCAGAGACCACGGCCAATTGCCACGGCGCCCCGCGCGAACACGACTTCGTTGATCTTGTCCATGTAGTACTTGTTGTCGAGCAGCGCGTAGATCGGCGGGAACCTGCGACGGAAGACCGCCGGCAGCTCAGGACGCTTCAGATACAGGAACCACGCGACCACGATACCTGCGAGCGCCAGCCACACCGGCAGACCCGACACCGAGTGCAGACCCATCGCGGCCCAGCCGTGGAATTCCTCTGTCATTTCCTGCAGCGCCGGATGGTTTGCGCCGATGAAGATCACCTTATCGAACGCCACACCGTGCTGGAAGAAGTCGCCAAACAGCATCGGGCCGACCGCGATCGCACCGATCACCACCGATGGAATAGCGAGCAGGACCAGCGGCACCCACACTACCCACGGCGTTTCGTGCGGAACGTGCGCGTGGTCGTGATCGTCGTGGCCGGCGTGCGCGGTCGCTTCCGCGCCGTGCCCGTGGTGATTGCCCCACTCCTTCGGGTGGCGGAAGCGCTCTTCACCGTGGAATACCATGAAGTACATGCGGAACGAATACAGCGCGGTGACGAACACGCTTGCGACCACCGCGAAGTAGGCGAAGCCTGAACCCGGCAGATGCGACAGCTTCACTGCATCGATGATCGAGTCTTTCGAATAGAAGCCCGAGAAGAACGGCGTACCGATCAGCGCCAGCGAACCGGCCAGCGACGTGATCCACGTGATCGGCATGTACTTGCGCAGGCCGCCCATGTTGCGCATGTCCTGATCGTGGTGCATGCCGATGATCACGGAACCCGCACCGAGGAACAGCAGCGCCTTGAAGAACGCGTGCGTCATCAGGTGGAAGATGGCGACCGGATAAGCCGACACGCCGAGTGCAACCGTCATGTAGCCGAGCTGCGACAGCGTCGAGTACGCGACCACGCGCTTGATGTCGTTCTGGACGATCCCGAGGAAGCCCATGAACAGCGCCGTAATCGCACCGATCACCGTCACGAACGACAGCGCGCTATCCGACAGTTCGAACAGCGGCGACATGCGCGCGACCATGAAGATACCGGCCGTCACCATGGTTGCCGCGTGAATCAGTGCGGAGATCGGGGTCGGGCCTTCCATCGAATCCGGCAGCCAGACGTGCAGCGGGAACTGTGCCGACTTACCCATCGCGCCGATGAAGAGGCAGATGCAAGCGACCGTCAGCAAGCCCCAGTCCGTGCCTGGGAAGCTCAATGCCGCGAGTTCGGTGCGCTTCGCGAACACGTCGCCGTAGTTCATCGAACCGGCGAAAGCGAACAGCAGGCCGATGCCGAGCAGGAACCCGAAGTCGCCGATGCGGTTCACGATGAACGCTTTCATGTTCGCGTAGATCGCGCTCTCACGGGTGAAGTAGAAGCCGATCAGCAGGTACGACACCAGACCCACCGCTTCCCAGCCGAAGAACAGCTGCAGGAAGTTGTTGCTCATCACGAGCATCAGCATCGAGAACGTGAACAGCGCGATGTACGAGAAGAAGCGCTGGTAGCCGTCGTCTTCGGCCATGTAGCCGATCGTGTAGATGTGCACCATCAGCGACACGAAGGTCACCACGCACATCATCATCGCCGTCAGCGAGTCGACCAGGAACCCGACCTCGAACTTCGTCTTGCCGATCGCCATCCATTCGTAGACGGTCGCGTTGAAGCTCGCGCCGTGCATCACCTGGAAGAAGACGATGGCCGAGAGGATGAAGGAGATCGCGACGCCGAGGATCGTCACCGTGTGCGCACCGGCTCGCCCTACCGCTTTCCCGAACAACCCCGCAATCAGGGAGCCGGCCAGCGGTGCCAGCGGGATCGCCAGCAGCAGGTTTTCATTGAGTGTCGTTGACATAACAGCTTTACCTGAAATTAACCTTTGAGCTGATCGAGATCCTCGACATTGATCGTGTCGAGGCTACGGAACAGGGTCACCAGAATTGCGAGGCCGATCGCCGATTCCGCTGCCGCAACCGTCAGCACGAAGAAGACGAAGATCTGGCCATGCACGTCGCCGAGGTAATGCGAGAACGCGACAAAATTGGTGTTCACCGCCAGCAGCATCAGCTCGATCGCCATCAGGATGATGATGACGTTGCGACGGTTCAGGAAAATGCCGACGACGCTAATCGCAAACAGGATTGCGCCAAGGACGAGGTAATGAGCTAGGGTCAACATGATTTTTATCTCCTGTCCGCTCAGCCGTTCTTGCCGGCCGCAGAGTCGGCCGCTGCCGCGGCTTCTTCCGCTGCGAGAGTCGCCGCGGTTTTTTCCGATGCCATCTTCACGACGCGCACACGATCCTGAGCACGCACCTTGACCTGCTCGCTGACATTCTGGCGCTTGCTGTCTTTCTTGTGGCTCGTGGTCAGTGCGATCGCCGCGATGATCGCGACCAGCAGCACGAGACCGGCCACTTCGAACGCGAAGATGTAGTCGGTGTAGATGATCTTGCCGATGATGCGGGTGTTCGACCAACCGGCCATCCCGTTGGCGGCAGCCGAGGTGTCGCGCAGCGCCGTCGCGGTCGCGCCGTAGCCGTGCCACAGGATCAGCGCGGTTTCGATCACGATGATCGCGCCCACCAGGGTCGCCATCGGCACGAAGCGTTTGAAGTCGCGCCGCAGCACGTCGATATTGATGTCCAGCATCATCACGACGAACAGGAACAGCACCATCACCGCGCCGACGTAGACCAGCACCAGCAGGATCGCGAGAAACTCGGCCTGCAGCAGCATCCAGATCGCCGCCGCGTTGAAGAACGCCAGCACCAGAAACAGTGCGGACGACACCGGGTTGCGCGAGGTGATCACCTTCAGCCCTGATACAACCAGGAGCAGCGCGAAGATGTAGAACAGTACGGTCGTGAATTCCATGATTACCGGTTCATCGTTAGGCCATCGTCAGGCATTGTTCTTTGGCTCGTGCATCTGGCAAAAAAGCCGCACAGCTGCGCCATGCCGCGGCAGTGAAACCGCGGCGCTCGGCCCGACAACAGGCCGTTTTACGTCTTACTGCATCAAACAGAAGCGTCTCAACGATACGGTGCGTCAGCTGCCTTGTTTGCAGCGATCTCCGCTTCGTAGCGATCGCCAACGGCCAGCAGCATTTCTTTCGTGAAGTACAGATCGCCGCGCTTTTCGCCGTGATATTCGAGAATGTGCGTCTCGACGATCGAATCGACGGGGCAGCTTTCTTCGCAGAAACCGCAGAAGATGCACTTGGTCAGGTCGATGTCATAACGCGTCGTGCGGCGCGTGTTGTCCGCGCGCGTTTCCGATTCGATCGTGATGGCGAGTGCCGGGCACACCGCTTCGCACAGCTTGCAGGCGATGCAGCGTTCTTCACCGTTTTCATAGCGGCGCAGCGCGTGCAGGCCGCGAAAACGCGGCGAAATCGGGGTCTTCTCTTCCGGGAACTGCACCGTGATCTTGCGCTGGAACGCGTAACGTCCCGTCAGCGCGAGGCCCTTAAGCAATTCCGTCAGGAAGAAGGTCTTGAAGAAGTTTTGGATTGCGGTCATGGGTTCATCCGCCCTTTATTTCCAGATATTCAACGGCGACATGATCCAGAAGCCGACCACGATGAGCCACACCACGCAGACCGGAATGAAAATCTTCCAGCCCAGACGCATGATCTGGTCATAGCGATAGCGCGGGAACGTGGCACGCGCCCAGATGAATACCGACAGCAGCAAGAAAACCTTGGCGACGAGCCAAACGATGCCCGGGATAAACGACAGGAAGCCGAACGGTGCGCTCCAGCCGCCGAGGAACAGTGTTGCAGCCAATGCCGAGATCACGATCATGTTGATGTACTCGGCGAGGAAGAACAGCGCGAACGCCATCCCCGAGTAATCGATCATGTGGCCCGCGACGATTTCCGACTCCCCTTCCACCACGTCGAACGGGTGACGGTTCGTTTCGGCGATGCCCGAGATGAAGTACACGACAAACATCGGCAACAGCGGCAGCCAGTTCCACGACAGGAAGTTCAAGCCGTAGCCGGCGAAAATGCCGCGCTCCTGCGAAGTGACGATGTCCGACAGATTCAGGCTGCCCGAGGTCATCAGCACGACGACCAGCGCGAAGCCCATCGAAATTTCGTACGAGACCATCTGAGCTGCGGCGCGCATGGCGCCGAGGAACGCATACTTCGAGTTCGACGCCCAGCCGGCCAGGATCACGCCGTACACGCCGATCGACGAAATCGCGATCGCGTACAACAGGCCCGCGTTGATGTCGCCGAGCACCGCGCCCGCCTGGAACGGAATCACCGCCCAGACCGCGAAGGCCGGCACCACCACCATGATCGGCGCGATCAGGTAGATCCAGCGGCTTGCCTGGGCCGGCTGAATCACTTCTTTCAGCAACAGCTTCAGCACGTCGGCGATCGGTTGCAGCAAACCTGCGGGGCCGACGCGGTTGGGGCCGAGACGCACGTGCATCCAGCCGATCAGCTTACGCTCCCAGAGAATCAGGTAAGCCACGCACAGCAGGATCACGACGGCCACCACCAGGATGCGCACCAGTGCCCACACCGTGGGCCATGCCACACCGAGAAGCTGGGTGCCGCCCGAGTTGATCGTATCGAACAAGCTCATTTACGCCTTCTCCACCACCAGTTCACCGAACAGGCTGCCCAGCGCTGCACCGGCAGGCGTAGCCGCCGATACGCGGACGACCGTCTCCGCAAGATTCGCGTCGCGCACGGCCGGCAACTGCACCGATTGCTCGCCCTGGCGCACGCGCACTGCGTCGCCTTCCTTCAAACCCAGCTTGTCGAACAGCGCAGCCGGCAGACCGGCAGAATTCGCGGCGCGTGCCGCCGCCGTCAGATGCAGCGACTCAGCGCGACGCACCAGCGCGTCAGCGTGGTAGATCGGCACATCGGCGATACGCTCGAACTTGCCTTCTGCTGCCTTGGCCGTCTTGCCGCGTGCGACCGTCACGCCGGTCTTGTTCGACAGCCGCGATTTGAGCTCGCCGTCGCCGAGCGCCGCCGTGCGTACCTCTTCCGACGTGTCGAATTCAAAGCCCGGCACGCCCAGCAGGCTGCCCAGCACACGCAATACCTTCCATGCCGGACGCGTATCGCCGAGCGGACGCACGACGCCGTTGAACGTCTGCACCGTACCTTCGGCGTTGACGAACGTGCCAGCCGTTTCCGTGAACGGTGCGATCGGCAGCAGCACGTCGGCGTAGTCAGCGCCCGTCTGGAACGGCGACAGCACGACAACCATTTCAGCCTGGTTCAGCGCGGCCAAAGCCTGCGCCGGATTGGCGGTATCGAATTCCGGTTCGACGTTCAGCAGCACGTAACCCTTGCGCGGTTGCTCGAACACTTCGCGAGCGTTCAGACCACCCTCGCCCGGCAATACGTTGACGATATGCGCGCCGACCGTGTTCGCCGCTTCCGTGAGGAAACCGAGCGTCGCGCCAGTCGCGTCTGCAATCCATTGCGCCGCGGCGTGAACGGCGGCGAAGTCCGGATGATGGACCGCGCCGTTGCCGAGCAGCACTACGCGGCGTTCGCCGGTGGCGAGCGACTTCGCGACCTGTTTGTGGGCGTCCGTCGGCTGCGTGCCGGCGAAAGATTCCGGCAGCGCCACGCCGTTTGCTTGCGCGACTGCAGCGGCGATGCCGGCGAGCTCGTCGAGCCATGCCGAGGGAGCCGCGACCACGCGTTGCGCTTGCGGAATCAGTGCGTCGTCGTTGGTGGCCTGCACGAGCGTCAGCTTCGCGCCGCTCTTCGCGGCCTGGCGCAGACGTGCGGCAAACAACGGATGATCGCGGCGCAGATACGAACCGATCACGAGCGCCGCATCGACGTTCGACAGATCGGCGATCGTCGTGCCGAGCCACGGCGCACCGTTGACGGGCGCGGAGAAATCCGCCTGACGCAGACGGAAATCGACGTTAGGCGTGCCGACCGCTTGCGCGAGTTGCTTCAGCAGGAACAGTTCTTCGACCGTGCTGTGCGCGCTGCCAAGTGCGGCCAGCGCGTTCGCGCCATGGTCGCCCTTGATGCCCTTCAGGCCCTTGACCACGTATTCAAGCGCGGTTTGCCAGTCGGTCTCGACCCACTTGCCGCCTTGCTTGAGCATCGGCTGCGTGAGACGTTCCGGGCTGTTCAGACCTTCGTACGAGAAGCGGTCCTTGTCCGAAATCCAGCATTCGTTGATGGATTCGTTTTCGAACGGCAGAACACGCATCACGCGGTTGTTCTTCACTTGCACCACGAGGTTCGCGCCGACGGAATCGTGCGGGCTCACCGACTTGCGGCGCGACAGTTCCCACGTGCGGGCGCTGTAGCGGAACGGTTTGCTGGTCAGCGCGCCGACCGGGCACAGATCGATCATGTTGCCCGACAGTTCGGAGTCGACCGTCTTGCCGACGAACGACGTGATTTCCGAATGCTCACCGCGGCCCAGCATGCCCAGTTCCATCACGCCGGCGATTTCCTGACCGAAACGGACGCAACGCGTGCAGTGAATGCAACGCGTCATCTCTTCCATCGAGATCAGCGGACCGACATTCTTGTGGAACACGACACGCTTTTCTTCGCTATAACGCGACGACGACTTGCCGTAGCCCACCGCCAGATCCTGCAACTGGCACTCGCCGCCCTGGTCGCAGATCGGGCAATCCAGCGGGTGATTGATCAGCAGGAATTCCATCACGGCTTGCTGGCCCTTCACCGCCTTCTCGGACCTGGTGCGCACGATCATGCCCGCCGACACCGGCGTGGCGCATGCAGGCACGGCCTTCGGCATCTTTTCGACATCGACCAGACACATCCGGCAGTTGGCCGCAATCGACAGCTTCTTGTGATAGCAGAAGTGAGGAATGTACGTGTCGACCTTATGCGCAGCCTGGATCACCATGCTGCCTTCAGGCACCTCTACTTTCTTGCCGTCTATTTCAAGTTCAACCATGATGGTCAATCTTCCTTAACCTGTTACCGCTCAATCGTTCGCCCTGTTCATCGCCCGTTTCAGGCAATGAATCCCGCGGTTGACGTGTTCTTCTGGTGCGTACCGGCAGTACTTAAGCAGCCACTGTTTCCGGCGCCGCTGCCGCACCGGCGTGACCGCCGACGAGGCAGTGCTTGTGAGCGACGTGATATTCGAATTCGTCCCAGTAGTGCTTGAGCATGCCGCGCACCGGCATCGCCGCTGCATCGCCGAGCGCGCAAATCGTGCGGCCCATGATGTTTTCAGCGACCGAGTTCAGCAGATCCAGATCTTCCGGACGGCCGAGCCCATGCTCGATACGATGCACGACGCGGTACAGCCAGCCGGTACCTTCGCGGCACGGCGTGCATTGACCGCACGATTCTTCGTAATAGAAGTACGACAGACGCAGCAGCGAGCGCACCATGCAACGCGTCTCGTCCATCACGATGACCGCGCCCGAACCGAGCATCGAACCGGCTTTCGCGATCGCGTCGTAGTCCATGTCGGTCTGCATCATGATGTCGCCCGGAATCACCGGCGCGGACGAGCCGCCAGGAATCACGGCCTTGATCTTCTTGCCGCCGCGCATGCCGCCGGCGAGTTCCATCAGCGTGGCGAACGGCGTGCCGAGCGGAATCTCATAGTTGCCCGGACGCTCGACGTCGCCTGCGACCGAGAAGATCTTCGTGCCGCCGTTGTTCGGCTTGCCGATTTCGAGGTAATTCTGCGGACCGATTGCGAGCAGGAACGGCACCGCGGCGAACGTCTCGGTGTTGTTGATCGTGGTGGGCTTGCCGTACACGCCGAAGCTCGCCGGGAACGGCGGCTTGAAGCGCGGCTGGCCTTTCTTGCCTTCGAGCGACTCGAGCAGCGCAGTTTCTTCGCCGCAGATATAAGCGCCGTAACCGTGGTGCGCATGCAGTTCGAACGAGAAACCCGAACCCATGATGTTGTCGCCGAGGAACCCGGCACGGCGTGCTTCGTCCAACGCCTCTTCAAAGCGTTTATAGACTTCCCAGATTTCGCCGTGAATATAGTTGTAGCCGACCGTAATGCCCATCGCGTACGCGCCGATCGCCATACCTTCGATCAGCGAGTGCGGATTGAAACGCAGGATGTCGCGGTCTTTGAACGTGCCCGGCTCGCCTTCGTCCGAATTGCAGACGAGGTACTTCTGCCCGGGGAACTGACGCGGCATGAAGCTCCACTTCAAACCGGTCGGGAAGCCCGCGCCGCCACGGCCGCGCAGACCCGACGCCTTGACGTCGGCGATCACCTGCTCAGGCGGAATCTTTTCTTCCAGAATGCGGCGCAGCTGGGCGTAACCACCGCGCGCCACATAGTCTTCGAGATGCCAGTTGTCGCCGTTCAGGCCGGCAAGAATCAGCGGTTTGATGTGACGATCGTGTAAAGACGTCATTTCGAAAGTTCCTCGAGCAGCTGGTCGATCTTCGCGCGGCTCATGAAGCTGCACATGCGATGGTTGTTCACCAGCATCACCGGCGCATCGCCACACGACCCCATGCACTCACCTTCTTTCAAGGTGAACTTGCCGTCCGCCGTGGTTTCGCCGAAGCCGATGCCGAGCTTCTGCTTCAGATATTCAGCAGCGCTGTCGGAACCGCCGTCCGGGCCGAGCTGGCACGGCAGGTTCGTGCAGAGCGTGATCTTGTACTTGCCGACCGGCGAGGTCTCGTACATCGTGTAGAAGGTAGCCACCTCCTGCACGGCGACTGCCGGCATGCCGAGATAGTCCGCGACGAACTGCATGAGTTCGGGCGACAGCCAGCCATGCTCTTCCTGAGCAGTGGCCAACGCCGACATCACGGCGGACTGTTTCTGATCGGCGGGATACTTCGCGATCGCACGATCGATTTCTTTCAGGCCTTCAGCTGAGATCATTTTCAGACACGACTCTTTCAATTCCTACCGAACGAAAACCTGTCGCGCGTTACATGTTGCGACAGACCCGGCGTTCCTTTGCTTGACGCGCGCTTCGGTGCAATCTGAAGACGCGCGCCGATGAATACGTCCTAGCGATCCACTTCGCCGAACACGATGTCCTGCGTGCCGATGATCGTCACGGCGTCGGCGATCATGTGACCGCGCGCCATTTCATCGAGAGCGGACAGGTGCGCGTAGCCCGGTGCGCGAATCTTCAGGCGATACGGCTTGTTCGCGCCGTCCGAGATCAGGTAGATACCGAACTCGCCCTTCGGATGCTCGACGGCTGCGTATGCTTCGCCTTCTGGCACGTGGAAGCCTTCCGTGAAGAGCTTGAAGTGGTGAATCAGCTCTTCCATGTTCGACTTCATGCCGACGCGCGACGGCGGCGCAACCTTGTGATTGTCGACCATCACGGGACCGGGATTCTTACGCAGCCAATCAATGCACTGTTTCACAATCCGCGTGGATTGGCGCATTTCTTCGACGCGAACCAGATACCGGTCATAGCAATCGCCGTTTACGCCGACCGGAATGTCGAAATCCATCTTGTCGTAGACTTCATACGGCTGCTTCTTGCGCAGATCCCACTCGATACCCGAGCCGCGCAGCATCGCGCCGGTCATACCGAGTTGCAGCGCGCGCTCCGGGCTGACCACGCCGATACCGACCAGACGTTGCTTCCAGATGCGGTTGTCGGTGAGCAGCGTTTCGTACTCGTCGACGCACTTCGGGAAACGCGTGAAGAAATCGTCGATGAAGTCGAGCAGCGAACCCTGGCGGTTCTCGTTCATCTTCGACAATGCCTTCGCATTGCGGATCTTCGATGCCTTGTACTGCGGCATTGCGTCCGGCAGGTCGCGATACACGCCGCCCGGACGGTAATAGGCCGCGTGCATCCGTGCGCCGGACACCGCTTCGTACACGTCCATCAGGTCTTCACGTTCACGGAACGCATACAGAAACACCGCCATCGCGCCGACGTCGAGCGCGTGCGCGCCGATCCACATCAAGTGGTTCAGCACGCGCGTGATCTCGTCGAACATCACGCGGATGTATTGCGCGCGGACCGGCACTTCGATACCGAGCAGCTTTTCGATCGCCATCACATAGCCGTGCTCGTTGACCATCATCGACACGTAGTCGAGACGGTCCATGTACGGCACGGACTGGATAAACGTTTTGGTTTCGGCGAGCTTTTCGGTCGCGCGATGCAACAGGCCGATGTGCGGATCGGCGCGCTGAATGACTTCGCCGTCGAGCTCGAGCACGAGGCGCAGCACGCCGTGCGCTGCCGGATGCTGAGGGCCGAAGTTGAGCGTGTAGTTCTTGATCTCTGCCATGGCGTTCTCTTAGTGTTTCAGACCGCCATAGCGATCCTCGCGGATCACGCGCGGCGTGATTTCCCGCGGCTCGATCGTCACAGGCTGATAGACGACGCGCTTCTCTTCCGGGTCGTAACGCATTTCGACATAGCCGGAGACAGGGAAATCTTTACGGAACGGGTGACCAATGAAACCGTAGTCGGTCAGGATGCGGCGCAGGTCCGGGTGACCCTCGAAGACGATGCCGTACAGGTCGAATGCTTCACGCTCGTACCAGTTGGCCGAATTCCAGATCTCGACGACTGAAGGGATAATCGGCACTTCGTCGTCTGGTGCGAACACGCGCAAACGCAGACGCCAGTTGTTCTGCACCGACAACAAATGAAGAACAGCCGCGAAGCGCGGGCCTTCGTAGGCGCCGTCGGCGTAGGTCTGGTAGTCGACGCCGCACAGATCGACCAGTTGCTCGAAGCCAAACGAGCGGTCGTCGCGCAGACGCGTTGCCACATTGAGGTAATCGCTCGCCTTCACGACGATCGTCAACTCACCGATTGCCTCGGTGGTGCTCAGCAGGAGGCCGCCAAAGGCCGCCTCGAGGTTCGCTTTCAGAGTCTCGAGTTTGCTTGCCATATTGTGGGGGAGGCGTTGGCCTTATTGACGGGCGATTGTGTTGGTGCGGCGGATCTTGGCCTGCAACTGGATCACGCCATACACCAGCGCTTCAGCAGTAGGCGGGCAACCCGGCACGTAGACGTCGACCGGCACGATCCGATCGCAGCCGCGCACTACCGAATACGAATAGTGGTAGTAGCCGCCGCCGTTCGCGCACGAGCCCATCGAGATCACCCAGCGCGGCTCGGCCATCTGGTCGTAGACCTTGCGCAGAGCCGGCGCCATCTTGTTGCACAGCGTGCCGGCGACGATCATCACGTCCGACTGACGCGGACTGGGACGAAACACCACGCCAAAACGGTCGAGGTCATAACGGGCAGCACCCGCATGCATCATCTCGACCGCACAGCACGCAAGACCGAACGTCATCGGCCACAACGAGCCGGTGCGCGTCCAGTTGATCAGTTTGTCAGCCGTGGTGGTGACAAACCCTTCCTTCAAGACCCCTTCGATACTCATTTGCTTTCCACTCCAGACGGGGCGGCAAGCCTTGGCCACCCACGCAAACCGGCGATTAATCCATCATTCCCAGTCGAGGCCGCCCTTCTTCCAGATATAGGCGAAGCCCAGCAGGAATTCGAGCAGGAAAATCATCATCGCCATGAAGCCCGGCCAGCCGATGTCGCGCAGAGCTACACCCCACGGGAACAGGAACGCGGTTTCAAGATCGAAAATGATGAAGAGAATGGCGACGAGGTAATAGCGCACATCGAACTTCATGCGCGCGTCTTCGAATGCCTCGAAGCCGCACTCGTACGGTGCGTTTTTCTCGGTATCGGGCTTGTTGGGACCGAGGATCTTGCCAATACTGACCAGTGCTACGCCTAAACCGGTGCCCACAACGAGGAACAACAAGACGGGGAAATAGGCTGCGAGGTTCAAGACTATCCTCAATCGGTTGGTTCTGAGTGCCGTCAGGAGCATAGCACTTCTGACGCGAAATCACTTCGGCATGCTCAACGTCGCAAGCACAACGCAAGCAGCGCGCCAGAAGTGAAAATGCCAGCCGGAGCGAAGCAAGCGGCTGGCATTCGATAACATTGGTGCCGACGGCGAGACTCGAACTCGCACAGCTTACGCCACTACCCCCTCAAGATAGCGTGTCTACCAATTTCACCACGTCGGCACTGCATGCAATCCGGGAAAACAACTTATAAAACCCGCGAATCGCTTCAAGACTTGAATTGTAACTGGTCTAAACAGTTTGTTCAACGCACAAAAGGCACTTTGTACGAAAATTTATTTCGGCACGTCCGTAGCCGGGACGGATGCCGCCGATGCCGGCAATGTAGCCGAACCGCCTGCCGGGGCAGACGCAGCGGAAGCCGCGACCGGTGCAGTCACAGCCGCGCCCAGCAGGCCTGCGGACGGTTTCGAACGATACGCGCCGAGGTACGTGAGCGTCAACGTCGTGACGAAAAACACCGCCGCGAGAACCGCCGTTGTACGCGACAAAAAGTTCGCCGAACCCGTCGCGCCGAACAGGCTGCCTGACGCGCCGCTACCAAAAGCAGCGCCCATATCGGCGCCCTTGCCGTGTTGCAGCAAGACGAGGCCGATAACCCCGAGCGCCGACAACAACTGAACGACGATAATCAATGTTTTCAAATACAGCATCACACTCACCTGAGTCTTTATTTAACCGCGCCACACAAAGTGTGCCGCGCGGGATTGGGTCATCCTCGCCGAGGCGCCCTGCTTAACTGGCGACGCTTGCCACGCCTGCCGCTTTGCAGATCGCCAGGAAATCCTGGTCTTTCAACGACGCGCCGCCGATCAGGCCACCGTCGATATCCGGCTGACGGAACAATTCTTCCGCGTTCTCCGGCTTCACGCTGCCGCCATACAACAGCGGCACATCCGCAACAGCCGCGCCCTTTGCTGCAAGACGCGACCGCAGAAACGCGTGGACTGCCTGCGCCTGCTCCGACGTCGCGCTCTTACCGGTGCCGATTGCCCAGACCGGCTCATACGCGACAACGATGCGCGCCGCGTCTTGCGCCGACAATTTCGCCAGCACTTCATTTAATTGCGCGCCGACTACCTGCTCGGTCGAACCGGCCTCGCGCTCTTCGAGCGTTTCGCCGACGCAGACGATCGGCGTCAAACCCGCTTCCAGCGCACGCTGCGTCTTCACCGCCACCAGTTCCGCGCTTTCGCGATGGTAGGCACGGCGCTCCGAATGCCCGACGATCGCCAGCGACGCACCGAAATCCACAGCCATCTGTGCGGCCACTTCGCCGGTATAGGCACCGTGCGTGAATGCGGACACGTCCTGCACGCCCCACACGACCCGGCTGCCTTCCAGCAACGATTGCGTCTGCGCGAGATACGGACACGGCACACAGACGCCGACGCGCACATCGGCCGGCAATTCGCCGACGCCCTGCGCTACCGCCTGCAACAGCGTTGCGTTGTCGGCGAGGCGCCCGTGCATCTTCCAGTTACCGACTACCAGTTTGACTCGTTGTTTCGACATCGTCTCGTCTTGTCGTGGCGGCGGACTTCGCGTGGCGCCATGTTAGCGCCTTGATTGCGCCGACAGCCCGCCTTCAGATTCATGCGGCGTGCGCAAAACGCGCAATTTTACTGCGTGGGGTGGATCGGGTCAAACCGACCGTGTCAAGCGTCCTGACCCCAAGTCAATACGATCTTGCCGACGTGCGTGCTGCTTTCCATCAGCGTATGCGCCTCGGCAGCCTGTGCGGCCGGAAACACACGATGCACAACCGGCTTGATGCGGCCATCCTCGAGATGCGGCCACACGCGCTCTTTCAGTTGCGCGGCAATCTTCGCCTTGAATTCGATCGGCCGCGGACGCAACGTCGAGCCGGTCACCGTCAATCGGCGGCGCAGCACTTCGTTCAGATTCAGTTCCGCCTTCGCGCCGCCCAGCAACGCAATCAGCACGATTCGGCCGCCATCCGCCAAGGCCGCCAATTCGCGCGGCACATAGCTGCCCGCCACCATATCGAGGACCACGTCGACGCCGCGATCGTTGGTCAGCGATTTGATGACTTCGACGAAATCCTCAGTCTTATAGTTGATCGCACGCTCGGCGCCGAGCGCTTCGCACGCGCGGCATTTGTCTTCCGAACCCGCCGTGGCGAACACGCGAAAACCGAGCGCATGCGCAATCTGGATCGCCGTCACGCCGATGCCGCTCGAGCCGCCCTGCACCAGCAGCGTTTCATTCGGGCCGCCTTCGCCCGCGCCGAGCTGCGCACGGTCGAACACATTGCTCCACACCGTGAAGAACGTCTCCGGCAGCGACGCGGCCTCGACATCCGACAGGCCGGCAGGCACCGGCAAACATTGCAGCAGCGGCGCGGCCGCATATTCGGCGTAACCGCCACCCGCCAGCAACGCGCACACGCGATCGCCGATTTTCAGACCGAACGGATTGTGTTTCTCGTCGATCGCGCCGCCGACGATCTCGCCCGCCACCTCCAACCCCGGCAGATCCGATGCGCCCGGCGGCGGCGCATAGCCGCCCTTGCGCTGAAACACGTCCGGACGATTGATGCCGGACGCCGCCACCTTGATCAGCACCTCGCCTGCCTTCGGCTGCGGCATGGGCCGCTCCGCCAGCTTCAGGACTTCCGGTGCACCGAATTCAGTGATTTCGATCGCTTTCATCTGCGTCAACTCCAAGGTTTGGATTGCGTTGCACACCAGCGCGAATCGCCCCCAAATCGCCGCGAGCCGCCATGAGCAAATAGAGTACCCGTTTGCAACGCAATCCACCCTGCACCCTGCAAGAAAAACGGCCGGCGCGCATTCGCGCCGCCGGCCGTCGCCCTGCTACCGCATTACTGCGGCGTCGGTTCGCCTTGCGGCGCGCCGTTTGCACCTTCGTTCAGCAACGCCTTGGCCGACAAACGCACGCGACCCTTTTCGTCCGTCTGGATGACCTTGACCTTCACTTGCTGGCCGTCCTTCAGGTAGTCGTTGATGTCCTTGATACGCTCGTTGGCGATTTCGGAGATGTGCAGCAGACCATCCTTGCCCGGCAGGATGTTCACAATCGCGCCGAAATCGAGCAGCTTGAGCACGGTGCCTTCGTACACCTGACCCACTTCGACTTCCAGCGTGATGTTCTCAATACGCTTCTTCGCTTCGGCCATCCCTTCGCTGCTCGTGCTGGCGATGGTGACGACGCCGTCGTCCGAAATATCGATCGTCGTGCCGGTTTCTTCGGTCAGCGCGCGGATCACCGAACCACCCTTGCCGATCACGTCGCGGATCTTTTCCGGATTGATCTTGATGGTGATCATGCGCGGTGCGAACTCCGACAATTGCGTGTTCGCGCCCGACACAGCCGAGGTCATCTTGCCGAGGATGTGCATACGGCCTTCCTTCGCTTGCGCGAGGGCGACCTGCATGATTTCCTTCGTGATGCCCTGGATCTTGATGTCCATCTGCAGCGCGGTCACGCCTTGCTCGGTACCCGCCACCTTGAAGTCCATGTCGCCGAGGTGATCTTCGTCGCCGAGGATGTCGGTCAGCACGGCAAACTTGTTGCCCTCGAGGATCAGGCCCATCGCGATGCCGGCGACGTGCGCCTTCATCGGCACGCCGGCGTCCATCAGCGCGAGGCAGCCGCCGCACACCGAAGCCATCGACGACGAACCGTTCGATTCGGTGATTTCCGACACCACGCGAATCGAGTAGCCGAATTCGTCGGCGCTCGGCAGGCACGCAGCCAGCGCGCGCTTGGCCAGACGGCCGTGACCGATTTCACGGCGCTTCGGCGAACCGACGCGGCCCGTTTCGCCGGTTGCGAACGGAGGCATGTTGTAGTGGAGCATGAAGCGTTCGCGGTACTCGCCTTCGAGCGCGTCGATGTTCTGCTCGTCGCCCTTGGTGCCCAGCGTCGCGACAACCAGTGCCTGCGTTTCGCCACGCGTGAACAAGGCCGAACCGTGCGTACGCGGCAGCACGCCGGTGCGGATTTCGATCGGACGGACGGTGCGCGTGTCGCGGCCGTCGATACGCGGTTCGCCATTCAGGATCTGCGTACGGACGATCTTCGCTTCGATGTCGAACAGCACGTTGCCGACGCTTGCCTTGTCCGCCGCAACCGTGCCCGCTGCCGCCGCCTCTTCTTCCAGCTTCGCCGACGTTGCTGCGTAGACTTCCTTCAGCTTGGCCGAACGCGCCTGCTTGTCGCGGATCTGGTAAGCGGCGAGCAGATCGGCTTGCGCCAGTTCCGTCACACGCGCGATCAGCGGCTCGTTCTTCGCCGCCGGTTGCCAATCCCATTCCGGCTTGCCGCCTTCACGGACCAGATCATGGATCGCGTCGATCGCGATCTGCATTTGTTCGTGGCCGAACACCACGGCGCCGAGCATCACTTCTTCGGTCAGCTGCTGCGCTTCCGATTCCACCATCAGCACCGCGCGTTCCGTACCGGCGACGATCAGGTCGAGTGCCGATTCCTTCATTTGCGGACGCGTCGGGTTCAACACGTATTCGTTGTTGATGTAGGCCACGCGTGCTGCGCCGACCGGGCCGTTGAACGGCAGACCGGAGACGGCGAGCGCCGCCGACGCGCCGATCAGCGCGGGGATGTCAGCGGGGATTTCCGGGTTCAGCGACAGGACGTGGATCACGACCTGGACTTCGTTGTAGAAGCCTTCCGGGAACAGCGGGCGCAGCGGACGGTCGATCAGGCGCGAGATCAGCGTTTCGCCTTCCGACGGACGGCCTTCGCGGCGGAAGAAGCCACCCGGGATCTTGCCGGCGGCATAGGTCTTTTCGAGGTAATCGACGGTCAGCGGGAAGAAGTCCTGACCCGGCTTGGCCGTCTTGGCGCCGACCACGGTCGCCAGCACAACGGTGTCTTCGACGTCGACGATCACCGCGCCGCTCGCCTGACGAGCGATTTCGCCCGTTTCGAGACGAACCTTATGTTGTCCCCACTGAAATTCTTTGACGATCTTATTGAACATAGTCATTGCTTTTCCTCATCGTTATGCCGCGCGGACCAGAAGCGGCGCGGCAACGCCAGGACCGGCGCCGCATGGGAAGAGTAGTGTTATGCCATTCCAGAGAACCACGCTCTACGCGCGCGAACCGCTGGAATGACACAAAGCTCCGCCCCTGAAGCCCGGCCGTGTTTCTCTCTTTTTACTGCCTTTTCCTGCTTTTCCCTGCTTTTTCCTGTCAGCCGCCGCATGGATCATGCACGCCACTGCGGACGACAGACGGCGCGCACCACATGAAGCGCACCGTGCAAAAACAAAATGCCTGTATCAGTGGAACTGACACAGGCATCTTGCTGAACGACTGGCCGATTACTTACGCAGACCCAGCTTCTCGATCAGTGCGCGGTAACGATCCGCGTCCTTACCCTTCAGGTAGTCGAGCAGCTTACGACGGCGGCTCACCATGCGCAGCAGACCGCGGCGGCTGTGGTGGTCCTTCGTGTGGGCCTTGAAGTGAACGGTCAGTTCGTTGATGCGGGTCGTGATCAGCGCGACCTGAACTTCGGGGGAGCCGGTGTCGTTAGCTGCGCGTGCGAATTGCGCAACGACTTCGGACTTCTTGCTTGTTTCAACTGCGGACATGTCGATTTCCTTGAGAACTAGACGGGCGGTCACGGAAGAAAGGCCGTGCCGTGGGTTACCCGTGTGCAATACAACTATCTACAGCCATGCTTCACAACGGGACGCGTATTGTAGCACAGCCCAAACCGGCCGCGAACCCTGCTGCGCCGGGCCGGATCATGGGTGCCTGACTGGCGCTTTACGGCCGTTTCATCCGGCAGACGGTCAGCGGCACAGTACGTTCAGGCGGCGACGCCAGCACCGTGCGAAAGCCGTAGCCCGAGCCTTCGTTATCGAAGTGCACACCCGGCGTGCCCGCCTTGTCCATCTCCATCACATAAAGGGGCTGGATCAGTTGGTGGTCGTCGGCACGCATCCACGACGCGTGGAAGCCGTTATCGAACTTGATGCCTTCTAACGCCTTCGCGACGGCCGTCGGGTCAGCGCTGCCGGCGCGGCCCATCGCCGCGGCCAGGGTTTCGATCATCAGCGGCATGCGCAGCACCGGGTAATCGTCCTGCGCGGCCGGGAAACGGGCGCGAAACGCCGCGTACCAAGCGTCGGAAGCCGCGCCGCCCGCGTTCGGGTGCCAGTCGGCTACCGCGATCACATGCTTGACGCCGGCGTCGCCCAATGCGGCAGGCGCGCCGAGACTATTGCCATAGAAGGTGTAGAACCTGGTATCCAGGCCCTGCTCGCGCGCCGCCTTGACGAGCAGCGTCAGATCGTTGCCCCAGTTGCCGGTGATGACCGCATCCGCGCCGCTCGCGCGAATCTTCGCGATGTACGGCGCAAAATCCTTCACGCGGCCGATCGGATGAAATTCGTCCCCGACGACAGCGATATCCGGGCGCTTCGTAGCCAGCGCCGAGCGCGCGAGGTTGCTGACGTCGTGGCCGAAGCTGTAGTCCTGATTCAGCAGATAGACCTTCTTCACCGATTTGTCGCGCTGGATCACGTCAGCCAGCGCGTCCATGCGCATGCCCGCGTGCGCGTCGAAGCGGAAGTGCCAGAAGCTGCAATTGGCGTTGGTCAGCGCGGGATCGTCGGCGGAATAGTTGAGGAACAACTCACGGTTGTCCGGCTCGCGGCTATTCTGCTTGTCGATCGCGCCGATCAGCGCGGCGGCGACCGCCGAGCTATTTCCTTGCATGATGTAGCCGATATGCCGGTCGGCTGCCGCGCGCAGTTGCACCAGCGCTTCTTCGGTGCTGCCCTTGCTGTCCAGCACAACCAGTTCGAGCGGATGCGCGCCGTCGGCGAACTTGACACCGCCATGCGCATTCACCTGTTCGACGCCGAAGCGCACATTGCGCTCGACCGCCGCGCCCGCATTCGCAAACGGGCCGGACATGCCTTCGATCAGCGCCAACTGAATCGGCTTCCCCGCAGGTTTGTTTGCCAGATCAGCTGCCGGCTCGCTCGCGGCGTGAGCCGCCATCATCGACACTGCCGCCAGAGCCGCTGCCGCCGCCCGCTGCCACTTCGCCACCATCGCCTGCCCCGCCTGAATCGTTCGAAGCGCGGATCATAGGACGTTCAGGACGGAATAAGCAAGCCGGCGAATCCGTTACCCAGATTCCGGCTCAACCTTGCACGAAGCGCAAATCTTTTTGCCGCAGCGCGTGTCAAAATAATGCGGCTCGATGATAAAAACCGCTATTCAAATGCCATCGGAGGAATTCATGTTCAACCGCCACCCATCCACGGCGGCCACGATCGAGGCACCGGTCACTGGGCGCCTGCGCCGTGCGGCGCTCGTCTGCCTGAGCGCGTTGACGCTAGCTGGCTGCGTGCAGCCGTGGCAGCAATATCAGCAAGGCGCGGACGAGTCGACCATCGTCGCGCGGCTCGGCGCGCCACGCGAAAGCTACGATCTGGCTAACGGCGGCAAGCGGCTGATGTGGCCGACCCAGCCGATGGGCGAAACCACCACTGCCGCGGACATCGACGCGTCGGGCAAGATCGTCAACGTGCGCCAGGTGCTCCAACCCAACGAGTTCTATCGGGCCGAAATCGGCAAATGGACCCGCAGCGACGTGCTGGTGAATTTCGGCCGCCCGGTCGAAACCTCGTACTTCCCGCTGATGAAGCGCGAGGTCTGGACGTACCGCTATCTGGAAGACAACGTCTGGTACATGATGTACAGCTTCTATTTCGACGACCAGGGCGTTCTGCGGCTCACACAGAAAACACCCGACCCGCTGCACGATCCGGATCGCCGCAGCCTGTTCTGAGCGCACCCGGATTCAATACGCATGAGTCAAACAGGCCGCCTTCCCGGGCGGCTTTTTTATTCATTTATTGCGCATATCTGTGAATTTTATTTCGCGCACGCTGATTTATTTTTTGATAGAAAGGTTTACGTAAGAATAAGGTTCGGCGCTGACACTCGCTTACCACGTCGCCACGACGCAGGTGCGAATTCCCCGCCGAATCTGCCCCACTTCCGGAGCCGCTATCGATGAACCGTCCCAAACGCCTGCTGGTTGCCAACGTCGCCTGGTCGCAAGAAACCGCCGCGCGCAACCCCAATTTTTTTCGCGATCTGGTGCGGGGCCAAAATCCGCACGTGCTGTGGATCGGCTGCTCGGACAGCCGCGTGCCCGCCGAGACCATCACTCATTGCGAGCCGGGCGATCTGTTCGTTCACCGCAATATCGCCAACCTCTTTCATCCGGACGACGACAACTCCGCAAGCGTTCTCGAATACGCCGTGCAGGTTTTGAAGGTCGGTCACGTGATCGTCTGCGGCCACTATGGCTGCGGCGGCGTGCGCGCGGCGCTGCAGCCGCCGGAACCGCGGCTGCCGCATGTGAATCGCCGGATCGCACCTTTATGCAAGTTGGCGCAAACCCATCGCGAGGAACTTGAAGGGCACGCTTGCGACCATGCCCGCGTCGATCGCCTTGCCGAACTGAATGTGCTCGAACAGGTGCGCCAGTTACGGGCGAGTCCGATCGTGCAGGAAGGCGCGCCGGCGCCGCTCGTGCACGGCTGGATCTTCGCGCTCGGCGACGGGCGCATCAAGTTGCTCACGTCCGGCTACGAAGCCGATGACGCGACGGCCTGCACGGCGGGCGCCCATAGCGCCGCGTAGCACAGAGCACCCGGACTGAACCCGCCTCGGTTTCGCCTTCGCCGTATGCAAGGCAAGGCTCCTCAACTCACTGCACTGCCACCATGAATCTTCGAGCTTTCTTCTCCACGTTCCAGCGCGATCTGTTTGCGGGCACGGTCGTTTTTCTAGTGGCGCTGCCGCTGTGTCTGGGCATCGCCAACGCATCGGGCGTCGAGCCGTTTGCCGGGCTGGTGTCCGGCATCGTCGGCGGATTGGTGGTTGCCGTGCTGAGCGGTTCGCGGCTGAGCGTGAGCGGCCCGGCTGCGGGCCTGGTCGTGATCGTCGTCGACGGGATCGCGCAACTCGGCAGCTTTGCCGCGTTTCTGCTGGCCGTATTGCTGTCGGGCGTCATCCAGTTCGGCTTCGGTATGCTCAAAGCCGGCCGGTTCGCCGCCTATGTGCCGTCGCCGGTGATCAAGGGCATGCTGGCGGCAATCGGCGTGCTGTTGATCGTCAAGCAATTCCCGCTTGCTCTCGGACTGTTCGGCCCGCACGCGTCGCCAGCCTCGCTAGCCGCCGCCCAGGCGAACGGCACGGTCGCCACGCCGTTCGGCTCGATATCGCTCGCTGCCTGCGCGATCACGCTGCTGTCGCTTGCCATTCTGGCCGGCTGGGAAACCCGCGCGCTGCGCCGCTTCGCGCTGGTGCGTCTCATACCTGCGCCGCTCGCGGTGGTTTTGTTTGGCATCGGCGCGACCCTGCTGCTCGGCCTGCTGGCGCCGTCGCTCGCGCCGCCCGCCGAACATCGCGTCGCGCTGCCGCCGCTCGAATCGTTCGCCGCGTTGAGCGTCGCGTTGGAATGGGTCGACTTCGGGCCGCACTTCGCGCAGCTCGTGAACCCCGACGTCTGGCGCGTGGCCATCACACTGGCGATCGTCGCGAGTCTCGAAACGCTGCTCAGTCTCGAAGCGGTCGAGCAGATCGATCCGCAACGGCAAGCCGCGCCGCCGGATCGCGAGTTGAAGGCGCAAGGCATCGGCAATCTGATCGCCGGCGCGATCGGCGGCTTGCCGATCACCTCGGTCATCGTGCGCAGTTCCGCCAATGTGCATGCGGGCGCGCAGAGCCGGCTGTCGGCGATCATCCACGGCATTTTGCTGCTCGTCAGCGTGTTCGCGCTCACCAGCATCATCAACCTGATTCCGCTTGCCTGCCTCGCCGCGATCCTGATCTTCACCGGCTTCAAGCTGGCCAAACCGTCGTTGTTCGTCGCTGTCGCCAAGCAGGGCTTCGCACCGTTTGCGCCGTTCATCGTCACGCTGGCCGGCGTCCTGGCCACCGATCTGCTGATCGGCATCGTGCTCGGCGTTCTGTGCAGCGTGTTGATCGCGTTGTATGCGAACCTGCGCAGCCCGATCGTGCTCGCGCAACACGGCGATCACTATCTGCTGTCGTTTCGCAAAGATGTGTCGTTTCTCGGCAAGGTGCCGCTGAAGCACTATCTGCAACAGATTCCCGATGGCGCGACGTTGATCGTCGACGCGACGCGCGCCGATTTCGTCGATCACGATGTGCGTGAGCTGCTCGACGCGTTTGTCGCCGAAGCGCCGCGGCGCGAGATCGCCGTTGAAGTGCGGCACCAGGCCCAGGCGCAGGCACGCGCGGCGCGCGGCTGGTCGATGCGGCGGACTGCTGCGGAGTAGCCGTCGCGCACGCGACGCACAAAACACGCGCCGCAAACAACGAAGCCCTGCGCTTTTCACGGCACAGGGCTTCGAATGACATCATCGAATCAGGAACGCAGTCAGCGCCCTGCTTCCTCGTTATTCCGAACGCTGCGGATTCAACTTATCCACGTTCGAATACAGCTTGTTGAGCGCTGAGATGTACGCCTTCGCGGAAGCCGCGACGATATCCGGATCGGTGCCCACGCCGTTGACGATGCGCCCGCTCTTCGACAGCCGCACGGTCACTTCGCCCTGCGCCTGCGTGCCGGTGGTAATCGCGTTCACCGAATACAGCAGCAATTCCGAACCGCTGCCGACTTCCGTTTCGATCGCATTGAGCGTGGCGTCGACCGGACCGTTGCCGCGCGCTTCGCCGGTCACTTCCTTGCCTTCGACCGAGAACACGATTTTCGCGTGCGGCTGCTCGCCGGTTTCCGAATGCTGCGACAGCGACAGGAACTTGTAGTGTTCCTTTTCCTGCGCCTCGGCCGATTCCTCGGTCACGATCGCAATGATGTCTTCGTCGAAAATTTCCGACTTGCGGTCGGCGAGTTCCTTGAAGCGCGCGAACGCGGTGTTCAGTTCGCCCTCGCTATCGAGCGCAATACCGAGTTCCTGCAGACGCTGCTTGAATGCATTGCGGCCCGACAACTTGCCGAGCACGATCTTGTTCGCGCTCCAGCCCACGTCTTCGGCGCGCATGATTTCGTAGGTGTCGCGCGCTTTCAGCACGCCGTCCTGGTGGATGCCCGACGCATGCGCAAACGCATTCGCACCGACCACCGCCTTGTTCGGCTGCACGACGAAACCGGTGATTTGCGACACCAGCTTCGAAGCCGGCACGATCTGCGTCGTATCGAGACCGATATCGAGGCCGAAGTAATCCCTGCGGGTCTTCACCGCCATCACGATTTCTTCAAGCGACGTATTGCCCGCGCGCTCGCCCAAACCGTTGATCGTGCACTCGACCTGACGCGCGCCGCCGATCTTCACGCCGGCCAGCGAGTTTGCAACCGCCATGCCGAGGTCGTTATGGCAATGCACGGAGAACACCGCCTTATGCGAGTTCGGAATGCGCTCGCGCAGCGTCTTCACGAGCTGGCCGTACAGTTCCGGCACGCCGTAACCGACCGTGTCCGCGATATTGATGGTGGTTGCGCCTTCGGCGATCACCGCTTCGAGCACGCGGCACAGGAAATCCATATCCGAACGGCTGCCGTCTTCCGGCGAAAACTCGACGTCGTCAGTGAACTTGCGCGCGAAACGCACCGCCAGCTTTGCCTGCTCGAATACTTGATCCGGCGTCATGCGCAGCTTCTTTTCCATGTGCAGCGGCGACGTTGCGATGAACGTGTGGATGCGGAAACGATCGGCGGGCTTGAGCGCGTCAGCGGCGCGCTGGATGTCTTTGTCGTTGGCGCGGGCGAGCGAACAAATCGTGCTGTCCTTGATCAGCCCCGCGATCGTGTGGATCGAATCGAAGTCGCCGTTCGAGCTAGCCGCGAAGCCCGCTTCGATCACATCCACCCTCATCCGTTCCAGTTGCTTCGCGATGCGGATTTTCTCTTCTTTCGTCATCGACGCGCCGGGCGATTGTTCGCCGTCACGCAAGGTCGTGTCGAATATGATCAGTTTGTCGGCCATGTCGGGTCTCCTGAGGAGTCGGTCAATTGTGGGGATCGGATATTGGAATTCGGGGGTTTGCGCCACCGCTGGCGACGCTCAACCACAGACGAGGCAGACGGAGGGCGAAAACGATCAGCGCGGTAGGTGCACTAGCGCTAGCACGCCTAGCGGCGCGCCGGCCTGATGAGGCTCGTGTCGAAACGTGTCGAGAAGCGGGAGCGCAGTCATCCGACAACTATAGCGGCATTCCCGCGATCGTGCAATTGGCGTCACACCTGCCCCTGTGCGGCTTGGAACGCGGCCTGAACAACGAAAAACGGCAGCCCGAAGGCTGCCGTTTTTTCATCTTACCGACATGCGAATGTGCCGCCGCGCTTACTTGCCGGGCTTACCTGTCCCGTTGGATCGAACGAGCCGGATTCGCCCTGCCCCGCACCGCCTGATAGGCCCAGAACGCATAGCCCGACAGACCATACAGCACGAACAGACCGAACAGCATCAGCGGCGGGTCGGACGACACCAGCACGAAGGCGACCACCACCAGCAGAATCACGCCGAACGGCACGCGATGCCGCACGTCGAGCGCCTTGCCGCTGTAGAACGGCGCGTTCGACACCATCGTCACGCCGGCGTAGATGGTCAGCACGAAAGCCACCCAAGGCAGCCACACCAGTTTGAGCGGCACGCGGTTGTCGGTCGCGAGCCACACAAAACCGGCGATCAGCGCCGCCGCCGCCGGACTCGGCATGCCCTGGAAGAAGCGCTTATCGACCACGCCGATATTCGTATTGAAGCGCGCAAGACGCAACGCCGCACCCGAACAGTAGACGAACGCCGCGAGCCAGCCCCAGCGGCCGAGATCCTTCAGGATCCACTCGTACATCACCAGCGCCGGCGCCACGCCGAACGACACCATGTCCGACAGGCTGTCGAACTGTTCGCCGAATGCGCTCTGCGTATGCGTCATGCGGGCGACGCGGCCGTCCATCCCGTCGAGCACCATCGCCACGAAGATCGCGATCGCCGCGACTTCGAAGCGCACATTCATCGCCTGCACCACGGCGAAGAAGCCACAGAAGAGTGCAGCGGTGGTGAACGCGTTCGGCAGCAGATAAATGCCGCGCTTTCTCAGGAACTGCTGACGCTGCGCGCGCCGGCTATCGACTGCCGGCGACTCCGCCACGATCGGCTTGTTGCGGCGGAACGGACGCGGCAGCGGCCCATTATTGCGGGGTCGACGCGGTTTGAATGCGGCCATCGGAAAACCTCCTTTGTGCCGCTTTATAGTTCAGCGAGGATCGTGGACGACGCGGAAACCTTCTCGCCGATCGACACACGCGGACGGCTGCCGACCGGCAGATACACGTCGACGCGCGAGCCAAAACGGATGAATCCATAACGTTGACCACGCGTGAGCGGCTCACCCGCTCGAACGTAGCAAAGAATTCGCCGCGCGATCAGACCCGCGATCTGCACCGACGTCACGGTCTGACCGCTGGCCATTTCGATCACCAGCGCATTGCGCTCGTTTTCGAGCGAAGCCTTGTCCACCGCGGCATTCAGATAGGCGCCCGGGAAATATTCGACCTTGGAGATCGCGCCATCCACCGGCGAGCGTTGCGAGTGGACGTTGAAGACGTTCATGAACACGCTGATTTTCAGCGCTTCACGGTTGGCATACGGATCATGCGCTGTTTCGACTGCGACGATGCGGCCGTCGGCCGGGCACAGCACTGCATTCGCCTGGGTAGGAATCGGGCGTGCCGGATCGCGGAAGAACTGCACGACGAAGATCAGGATCAGCCAGAACAGCCATGCAAAGCCGAACCCCGCGAAGGCATGGACCAGTAATGCTACGACGGCCGCGATGGCGATGAACGGCCAGCCTTCTCGCGCGATGATCGGATGAGGGTAATTCATGGATGGCTTCTGTATTTTTGTAAAACCGTAGGATAGCAAAAGCCGCCCAGGGTTCAGCACCCTTGGACGGCTTTTTGACATGTCCGGCGCATGCGGCAGTGCGCCGCGCCGGTCAAGAGCAAAGACTAGCTTAGTTCTTCGACTGATCGACCAGCTTGTTCGCAGCGATCCACGGCATCATCGAACGCAGCTTTGCACCAACCGTTTCGATCTGGTGCTCGGCCGTCAGACGGCGGCGCGATTGCAGCGTCGGCGCACCGGCCTTGTTTTCGATGATGAAGCTCTTTGCGTACTCGCCGGTCTGAATGTCGGTCAGCACAGCCTTCATCGCCTTCTTCGTTTCAGCCGTCACGATACGCGGACCCGTCACGTACTCGCCGTATTCGGCGTTGTTCGAGATCGAGTAGTTCATGTTCGCGATGCCGCCTTCGTAGATCAGGTCGACGATCAGCTTCAGTTCGTGCAGGCACTCGAAGTACGCCATTTCCGGCGCGTAGCCTGCTTCCACCAGCGTTTCGAAGCCGGCCTTGATCAGGTCGACCGTACCGCCGCACAGCACGGCTTGTTCGCCGAACAGGTCGGTTTCGGTTTCTTCGCGGAAGTTGGTTTCGATGATGCCTGCACGGCCGCCGCCGTTCGCTGCCGCGTACGACAAAGCGATGTCACGTGCCGCGCCCGACTTGTCTTGCGCAACAGCGATCAGGTGGGGCACGCCGCCACCTTGCGAGTACGTACCGCGAACCGTGTGGCCCGGCGCCTTCGGCGCGATCATGATGACGTCCAGATCCGCGCGCGGGATCACTTGACCGTAGTGCACGTTGAAGCCGTGCGCGAATGCAAGCGCCGCGCCTTGCTTGATGTTGGCGTGCACTTCCTTTGCATAGACTTCGGCGATCTGCTCGTCCGGCAGCAGCATCATGACGACGTCCGCGCCCTTGACGGCTTCGGCTACTTCCTTGACTTGCAGGCCGGCGTTCTCAGCCTTGCTCCACGATGCGCCGCCCTTGCGCAGACCGACCGTCACCTTCACGCCGCTTTCGCTCAGGTTCAGTGCGTGTGCATGGCCTTGCGAGCCATAGCCGATGATGGTGACTTGCTTGCCCTTGATGAGGGAGAGGTCGGCGTCCTTGTCGTAGAAAACTTTCATGTCGGTTCCTTGGCTAAATTCGGTGAAATCAGTGAAATTCAAATACTGCGAATGTTGTGTTGCCTGGCCGGGCTTCCTGAAGGCACTGCCCGGCTTCGATCGCGACGGTTGATAATCGCAACTCAGTTCGCGCGTCAAACCTTCAGAATGCGCTCGCCGCGGCCGATCCCCGAGCTGCCCGTGCGGACTGTTTCGAGAATCGCGGTGGCGTCGAGCCCTTCGATGAAGGCATCGAGCTTGTCGCTCGCGCCTGTCAGTTCGATCGTATAGGTCTTTTCGGTGACGTCGATGATGCGACCGCGGAAAATATCCGACATCCGCTTCATCTCCTCACGTTCCTTGCCGACCGCCCTCACCTTGATCAACATCAGCTCGCGCTCGATGTGGGCGCCCTCGGTAAGGTCGACCACTTTCACCACCTCGATCAGGCGGTTCAGATGCTTCGTGATCTGTTCGATCACGTCGTCCGAGCCAATGGAGACGATGGTCATGCGCGACAGCGAACGGTCTTCGGTCGGAGCCACCGTCAAGGTTTCAATGTTGTAGCCGCGTGCCGAGAAGAGACCGACCACGCGTGACAACGCGCCCGGTTCGTTTTCCAGCAAGACGGAAATGATATGTCTCATGTTTCGCTTCTTCCAGATGTTTTGTCGATGTATGCGAGCGGCTTCGCGCCGCTTCGTCCGCTTTCGCCCTTTGTGGAGGCGCGCATGACGAAGCCAACGCAGATGCCGTCGTTATAGATCTTCCGAACCCATGAGCATCTCGGTGATGCCCTTGCCGGCCTGAACCATCGGCCAGACGTTTTCGGTCGGATCGGTCTGGAAGTCGAGAAACACCGTGCGATCTTTCAGGCGCAGCGCTTCTTTGAGCGCCGGCTCGACGTCCGCCGTGTGTTCGATACGCATGCCGACATGGCCGTACGCTTCAGCGAGCTTCACGAAATCCGGCAGCGCATCCATGTACGAATGCGAATAGCGCTTGCTGTATTCGATCTGCTGCCACTGGCGCACCATGCCCAGATAGCGGTTGTTCAGCGAAATGATCTTGATCGGCGTCTCGTACTGCTTGCAGGTCGACAGTTCCTGAATGCACATCTGGATCGAGCCTTCGCCCGTGATACAGAGCACGTCGTCGTCCGGGTGCGCCATCTTCACGCCCATCGCCGCCGGCAGGCCGAAGCCCATCGTGCCGAGACCTCCGGAATTGATCCAGCGGCGCGGCTTGTTGAAGCGATAGAACTGCGCGGCCCACATCTGGTGCTGGCCGACGTCGGAACAGACGAAGGCATTGCCGTCGGTCAACTCCCACGCCTTTTCCACCACGTATTGCGGCTTGATGATGTCGCTCTTACGGTCGAACTTCAGGCAGTCTTTCGCGCGCCAGGCTTCGATGTCCTTCCACCAGTCGGCGAGCGCCGCGGTGTCGGGGCCATGTTCGGCCGTTTGCAACTGCTCGATCAGCTCCTTCAGCACTTCCTTCACGTCGCCGACGATCGGAATGTCGACCTTGACGCGCTTGGAGATGGAAGAAGGATCGATGTCGATATGGATGATCTTACGCGGCTGCGACGCGAAGTGCGCCGGATCGCCGATCACACGGTCGTCGAAACGCGCGCCGATGGCGATCAACACGTCGCAATGCTGCATCGCCATGTTGGCTTCGTACGTACCGTGCATGCCGAGCATGCCGAGGAATTTCTTGTCGCTCGCGCGGTAGCCGCCCAGACCCATCAACGTATTGGTGACCGGGTAGCCGAGCAGATCGGCGAACTGGTTTAGCTCACGCGAGGCATCCGCGAGGATGATGCCGCCGCCGGTGTAGATGTACGGGCGTTTGGCCGACAGCAGCAAGGCAACCGCCTTGCGGATCTGGCCTGAGTGCCCCTTCGTGACCGGGTTGTACGAGCGCAACGAAACCGTCTTGAGCGGTTCGTACTGGCAAGGCGCCTTCGACACGTCTTTCGGAATGTCGATCAGCACCGGGCCGGGACGGCCGGTACGGGCGATATAGAAAGCTTTCTTGACGGTAGCGGCGAGGTCGCGCACGTCCTTCACGAGGAAGTTGTGCTTCACGCAGGGACGCGTGATGCCGACCGTATCGCACTCCTGGAACGCATCCTGGCCGATCGCGGCGGTAGGCACCTGGCCGCTGATCACCACCATCGGGATCGAATCCATGTAGGCAGTGGCAATGCCGGTCACCGCATTGGTGACGCCGGGGCCGGAGGTCACGAGACACACACCGACCTTGCCGGTGGAACGCGCATAGGCGTCGGCGGCGTGGACTGCGGCTTGCTCGTGGCGCACGAGGACGTGCTGGAATTTGTCCTGCTTGTACAGCTCGTCGTAAATGTAAAGCACCGAGCCGCCGGGATAGCCCCACACAAACTCGACGTCTTCGTCGGCCAGTGCCTTCATGAGCACGGTGGCGCCGATAGAGTCAGCTTCAGGAGGGGAAGTCGTATCCGACGTGGAGAATTCCGCGCTGGGCATATTCATTATTCACCTTTCGAATTTTCGGCAAAAAATTGATCGGGTGCTCTCTGCCGGGCTTGTGGCTCGGGTTCAAGCGGCGCGTCCAGTTGACAGGTGAGCTTCTTGGGCCACACCTCAATTGAGACAAGTCACTTATGTTGCGAACCAGCGACGATATCTGCAGAAGGCCGCGCGGTCAAGCAAATATTGCCCTGCCGCCCTGTCCCTGTATCTCTTTATTGAGCGAAAGTTTGTTATAGAGATGCAAGGTAGGTCACGTTTCGCCCCAGCGGCGCAAAAGTTTGTTAGCATCCGCGAGTTTTACGACATTTTTCGACCGATTACGCGCACGCTCGCTGCGCCGACCCCCAAACGGATGGCATCAGACAAGGAACTCGCCGATTTTCTGGCGGGCGTCGAAAGGCGCGCATTCAAGCAGACGGTCTACGCCGTGCGGGACGACGACGCCTCGCTGGATATCGTGCAGGACGCGATGATCAAGCTCGCCGAAAAATATGGCGACCGTCCGGCCGCCGAACTGCCGCTATTGTTTCAGCGTATTCTCCAGAATGCGATGCACGACTATTTTCGTCGGCAGAAAGTGCGCAATACTTGGGTCAGCCTGTTTTCGTCGCTCGGCAACCCCGATGACGACGAATTCGACCCGCTCGAGACATTCGAGGCCCAGCAAGGCTCGGCGGGCTCCGAGAGCAACGAGCAGAAGCTCGAACGCGAACAGGTCTTACAGTTAATCGACGACGAGATCCAAAAGTTACCGGCACGTCAACGGGAGGCGTTTCTCATGCGTTATTGGGAAGATATGGATGTCGCCGAGACTGCCGCCGCGATGGGCTGCTCCGAAGGCAGTGTGAAAACGCACTGCTCGCGGGCCACCCACACGCTGGCGCAAGCGCTCAAGGCTAAAGGAATCACGCTATGAGCTCCCTCGAAACTAAAGAACTCGAGTTCGCCCGGCAGGTACGCCGCGCGCTCGACGAAAACGCCGCCAGCATTCCGTCCGCCACAGTCGATCGACTCGCTGCGGCGCGCCGCGCGGCGCTTGCCCGAAAGAAGCCCGAAACGGTGAGCGCGCCGGTGTTCGTGCCCGCATTCGCCGGCGCCGGCATGCCGGCCGGTATGCCACAACTCGAAGCCCCGCAGCGCCGCCGTTCGCCGCTGCGCCGCTTTGCGCTCGCCTGGCCGCTCGTGGCGCTGGTCGTGAGCCTCGTGGGCATCGCCTACTGGGAAGACCAGCAGCGCACCGCCGAACTCGCCGATATCGATGCCGCAATGCTGAGCGACGATCTGCCGCTCAATGCGTATCTCGACCACGGCTTCAACGCGTACCTATCGCGCGCGCACTGAGCGGGAGATTCCTCGGGTGAGTTACAAGCGCGGCTTGGCCGTTGTTTTCGGATGTGCGATTGCGGCCCTGGTGTCGTTCGCCGCAACGTATCCGCGCTTTTATCCGAGCCCGTCGACCGCCGCCGCACCTGCCGCCGGCGGAGCGACCGCCAAAGCGCCTGCCCCGACCCTCGCCGTCGATTTGCCCAGCCTGCCTGGCAGCAACAGCCCGATGGCATGGGCGCGTCTCACTACCGCCGAGCGCGTGGCGCTGGCGCCGTTCGCCAGCCAATGGGACTCCTTCAGCGACGAACGCAAGCGCAAATGGATCAAGATAGCGTCGCGTTACTCGAAGTTATCACCCGATGCGCAAAAACGCCTGCATGACCGGATGGCTGAATGGGTGCGCATGACGCCCGATCAGCGGCGCGTCGCACGCGAAAACTACCAGGTGTCGAAGGAATTGCCGCGCGAGACACGCCAGAACGCGTGGAAGGCCTACCAGCAACTGCCCGAAGAACAGAAGGAGCGGCTCGCTGCCAGCGAGCGCAAACGGCGGCCGAGCGTAGTCAGCGCGCCGCCGTCGGGGAGGAGCGAAATCAAGGGTCTCGACCGTTTGGTCAATGCGCGTGAGCATGGCGCGAGCAGCGCCGCAGCGGTGAGCGCCGCGGCTGGCGCATCGTTGCCGAGCCCGGCCATGCCCGCCACTCCTGCGGCGGGAAGCTTCGTGCCCGCCACGCCGGTACCGGTCTCGCCCTCCGAGGCGCCGTCGATCTTCAACGGCTCCTGATTCGAGCCCGGCCCCGTCCACAGCCCCCCCAGCCCCCGTGCCCCAGCCGCTCACGACCTTCGCGCTACCCGCCGACGCCTCCGGCACCGTCCCCACCGTGCGCCGGCGCCTCGCCGCGCTGCTTTACGAAGCCGTGATCCTGTTCGGCGTCGTGTTTATCGCCGGTTATCTGTTCAGCACGTTGACGCAGCAGCGCAACGGCCTGACCCATCACAACCTTCTCGCGGCATGGATCGGCCTAGTGATCGGGCTGTACTTCGTCTGGTTCTGGACCCACAGCGGGCAGACCCTGCCGATGAAAACCTGGCGCCTGCGCGTCGTCGCCGCTGACGGTGCGCCGCTCTCCGCCGGCCGCGCGATCGTCCGCTATGCGCTGGCCTGGCTGTGGTTTTTGCCGCCGCTCGCGCTGCATCCGCTACTGGGCCTCGCCGTGCCGCAGACGCTCGTCATCGCCGCGATCTGGTTCGTGCTGTGGGCCGCTACCGGCCGCTTCGACCCGCAGCGCCAATTCCTGCACGACCGGCTCGCCGGGACACGCGTGATCGGCGTCGCGCGCTGACCCAACGGATTTCCCGGCAATTCACGCTGCCGCGTCTTCCAACTCCCACGCAGTAATAAGAACTTCTTGTGACTGTCACGGCACAGTCACGCGCGACTGGCGCAATACGGGCACCGCAACTCGACGCGTGAGCCATGGACCCCAAAACGTCCGCGACTTCCCTGTTCCGCCAGACCGGCCCGAGCGTCGACCCCGTCGCGTTCCACCCGGAACCCAACCATAGCCACGGACGGCCGTTGCCTGCGCCGTCGTTGCCACACGACGCGCACGCCGGCCATCACGACGACGAACACGCTGAACCGCACCGCTACCGCACCATCTGGCTGTCCGACATCCACCTGGGATCGAGCGGCTGCCAGGCGCCCTATCTGCTCGACTTCCTGCGGCACAACGAGTCGGAATATCTGTATCTCGTGGGCGACATCATCGACGGCTGGCAGTTGAAGAAAGGCTGGTACTGGCCGCAGGCGCACAACGACGTGGTGCAGAAGATTCTGCGCAAAGCGCGCAAAGGCACCCAGGTCGTCTACGTGCCCGGCAATCACGACGAAGCCGCGCGCCAGTTCTGCGACCTCGCGTTCGGCGACATCCACGTGCGCGGCGAAGCGTTCCACACGACGCTTGCCGGCAAGCGCCTGTGGATCGTCCACGGCGATCTGTTCGACGGCGTGATCCAGCACGCCAAGTGGCTCGCCTATCTCGGCGACACGCTCTACACGATGATCCTGATCCTGAACCGCTGGTTCAACCGGATCCGCAGCCGGCTCGGCTTCCCGTACTGGTCGCTGTCGCAATACCTGAAGCATCAGGTGAAAAACGCGGTGAATTTCATTTCGTCGTTCGAGCGCGTGATGACCGACGAAGCGCGTCGCCGCGGCTGCGACGGCGTGGTCTGCGGACACATCCACAAAGCCGAGATCCGCGAAATCGACGGCGTGCTGTATTGCAACGACGGCGACTGGGTCGAAAGCCTGTCGGCACTCGTCGAGACGTATGAAGGCGAACTCAAGGTGATCTACTGGACCGTGATGCACGCCCCGGCAGTCGGTGTGCAAAAGGCCCGGGCGACCGCGTAGTCCCTCTTAACTTCCGTTGGGCCAAACCGATGAAGATCATGATCGTCACCGATGCATGGGAACCGCAGGTCAATGGCGTCGTGCGCACGCTGAAAAACACCACGCGCGAGCTGACCGCGCTCGGCCACCGTGTCGATCTGCTGACACCGCTCGAATTCAAGACGATTCCGTGCCCGACCTATCCTGAGATTCGCCTGTCGCTGCTGCCGCGCCGCAAGCTGCGCGAGCGTATCGACGCGTTCGCGCCCGACGCGCTGCACATCGCCACCGAAGGCCCGCTCGGCATGGCCGCGCGCGCCTATGCGATCCAGCACAAGCTGCCGTTCACGACCGCCTATCACACGCGCTTTCCGGAATACGTGCAGGCGCGCTTCGGCATCCCGCTTGCCGCGACTTACAAGTTTCTGCACTGGTTCCACAAGCCGTCGCTGGCAGTGATGGCGCCGACGCCGGTGGTCAAGAACGACCTCGAAAAATTCGGCTTCACGAATGTCGTGCTATGGACGCGCGGCGTCGATCTCGACATCTTTCACCAGATGGACTCGAAGGTGCTCAACACCGCGCGGCCGATCTTCCTGTACGTGGGACGTGTGGCGGTCGAGAAAAACGTCGAGGCGTTTCTCAAGCTCGATCTGCCCGGCTCGAAGTGGGTCGCGGGCGAAGGCCCGGCGCTCGCCGAACTGAAGTCGCGCTATCCGCAGGCGAACTACCTCGGCGTGCTGACGCAAGCCGAGCTGGCCAAGGTCTACGCGGCCGCTGACGTGTTCGTGTTCCCGAGCCGCACCGACACCTTCGGTCTGGTGCTCCTCGAGGCGCTGGCCTGCGGCACGCCAGTCGCGGCATATCCGGTGACCGGTCCGATCGACGTGCTGGGCGACGGCGGCGCAGGCGCGATGCATGAAGACTTGCGCGAAGCCTGCCTCGAAGCGTTGAAGATCGAGCGCAGCCATGCGCGGGCGTGGGCCGAGCGCTTCTCGTGGGCAGCGGCGTCCGAGCAATTCGCGGCGCATCTGAAGCCGCTGCCGCGTGCCTCGTACAGCGAGGAAAGCGCCGCCGCATGACGCGGCGCGCCGAGCCGTTTATGCGAACCAGAACCTCTACCGTGGCCCGCACGGCGACCGGCGCGTTGCGCGCCGTGAAGGCCAGCGCCGAGATCGACGCGGATGCCGACGCGGCCAGCATCGAACCGTTCGACGATGTGCGCGAACACGGCGAACCGAACCATGTGAGTCAGGTGCATCACGCGAACGGCGTAAACCGCATGAGCCCCGCGAGCGAAACCCATCACGAGCCGCTCAGCCCCGACGATCCACTCACGCCGCTGCCCTTCAATCCGTACAAGGGCAATCGCGGCGTGACCCGCGCGTGGCACGCGATGAAAAATTCGCTGGCGGGCTTCCGCGTGGCGATCCGCGAGGAAAGCGCGTTCCGCCAGGAACTGACGCTCGCCGCGATCCTGCTTCCGTGCGGCGTGCTGGTGCCGGTCGATCCCGTGTCGCGTGTGTTATTGCTCGGCTCGGTGCTACTGGTGCTGATCGTCGAGCTGCTGAATTCGAGCCTGGAAGCGGCCATCGATCGGATTTCGCTCGAACGCCACGAACTGTCGCGGCGTGCCAAGGATCTCGGCAGCGCGGCGGTGATGGTCGCGCTCGGCATGTGTGTGATGACGTGGGTGTTGATCGTCGGGCCGCTCGTGGTGCATTGGGTCAAAGCATGGCTATAAAGTCCACGTTACCTGGCACTCCAACGTCCTAAAGTATGAAAACCCTGAGTATCCGCTTGGTATAAGAACGGTCGGTTTATAATCGCCCGACAGTCTCACGAGAAAACGCTGGGCCGCCCCAAGTTTTCCGCTCCGAAGGAAGTCCCCCGCCCCGAAGGAAGTCCCCTTGGTGGATTGGTGGATTGGGGGATTGCCCCCTTAGGGGGCCTTTCGTGCAGCGACAGATTTGGGGGCGCTCAACTATACCAACCGCGTCCGGGTGGATCACGCGAAAGCGGCACGCCGCCACGCGTTCAGCCCGGCGTAACCAGGGCCGGACGACATGGAAGCCAAACCTCCCCGCCGCACCCGCGAACGGATCCTCGAACTGTCGTTGAAACTGTTCAACGAGATCGGCGAGCCGAACGTCACGACGACGACGATCGCCGAGGAAATGGAAATCAGTCCAGGCAACCTGTACTACCACTTCCGCAACAAAGACGACATCATCAACAGCATCTTCAGCCAGTTCGAGCAGGAGATCGAAAAGCGTCTGCGTTTTCCCGACGATCACCGCGCGACGATCGACGAGATGTGGTCGTACCTGCAGTACATGGTCGATTTCACCTGGCGCTATCGTTTTCTGTATCGAGACCTGAACGATCTGCTCGCGCGCAATCGCACGCTGGAGACGCACTTCAAACAGATCATCAGCCACAAGGTGCGCTTTGCGAGCCAGTTCTGCGAGCAACTCGTGGCCGACGGCGAAATGGTCGCGACGCCCGAAGAACTGCACGTGATCGCGACCAACGTAGGCGTGATCGGCACGTACTGGCTGTCGTATCAGTTCGTGATGAACCCGCGCAAGTACAACGAACAGGAAACGATTCGCGCGGAACTGCATCAGGTGAGCGTGCAGATCGTGTCGCTGATGGCGCCTTATCTGCGCGGCCGCTCGCGGCAGATTTTCGACGACCTCGTGTCGGGCAAGCTGCCCAAGCGCGAGTTCTACGATTACCTGCCGCCCAAAGAAGGCGCCGCGCCCCGCAACGAACCGAAGGACGTTTGAGCATGAAGTCGGTGTGTGTGTATTGCGGCTCCTCCGACGGAGCCAAACCGCTGTATGCCGAAGCCGCGCGCGCGTTCGGCCGTGCGCTGGTCGAAGCGGACCTCGCGCTGGTGTACGGCGGCGGCAAGGTAGGCCTGATGGGTGTGATCGCCGATACGGTAATGGCCGAAGGCGGCCGTGCGATCGGCGTGATTCCCGAGCTGCTAGTCGACAAGGAAGTCGGCCATAACGGCCTGACCGAACTGCATGTCGTGCCCGACATGCATCATCGCAAGAAGATGATGGCCGACCTGTCCGACGCGTTCGTCGCGATGCCGGGCGGCGCGGGCACGCTCGAAGAGCTGTTCGAGGTCTACACGTGGGCCCAACTCGGTTATCACCAGAAGGCGGTGGCACTCCTGAATATCGACGGCTTCTACGATCCGTTGATCAATCTGCTCCAGCACACGGTGGACGAAGGCTTCATGCGGCAAACCTACTTCGACATCCTGCTGATCGATGCCGATCCTGTCGCGCTGATCGGCAAGCTGCAGCGCTATCAGCCGCCCGCCGCCGACAAATGGGCGGTCAAACGCGACGAGGTTTGATTTCCACGGCCTGCGTTCCGGTCGCCGAATAGCTCGCGTGTTCTGCGTGGGCTGCTTTCACACGATGAGGTTGCGATGACGAAAGCCGTTCTGATCACCGGTGGCAGCCGCGGTATTGGCCGTGCAACCGCGCGTTTGCTGGGTGCCCGCGGCTGGTCGGTCGGCGTGAACTACGCGCATAACCTCACGGCCGCGCAGGAAACCGCCGCCGAAGTGGAACGCGCGGGCGGCCGCGCGCTGCCGATCGCCGGCGACGTCGCTAACGAAACCGATGTGATCGCGATGTTCGATGCCGTCGAGCGGACCTTCGGCCGGCTCGATGCGCTCGTCAACAATGCCGGCATCGTCGCGCCGTCGATGCAGCTCGCCGATATGGAACTGGCGCGCCTGAAGCGCCTGTTCGACGTCAACGTGCTCGGTGCGTATCTGTGTGCGCGCGAAGCCGCACGCCGGATGTCGACAGATCGCGGCGGCGCGGGTGGTGCGATCGTGAATATCTCGTCGGCGGCAGCGCGTTTAGGCTCGCCGAACGAATACGTCGACTACGCCGGTTCGAAAGGCGCCGTCGACACAATGACGATCGGCCTCGCCAAGGAACTCGGCCCGCAAGGCGTGCGCGTGAATGCCGTGCGCCCCGGCCTGATCGACACCGAAATCCACGCGAGCGGCGGCAAGCCGGACCGCGCCGCCCAGCTCGGCGCGCAAACGCCGCTTGGCCGTCCCGGCAGCGCCGATGAAGTCGCCGAGACGATCGTCTGGTTGCTGAGCGATGCCGCCTCGTACGTGACCGGCGCACTGGTCGACGTGACCGGCGGTCGCTGAGCCGTCCTCTTCCTTTCTGAGCGACAGGCCGTTTTCCACGGCCGCTGTTCCCGCTTCCAAGTATGAATTCCCATCGATCTGATGCGGAATCGACGCCATTTGTTCGAAAACGCCCGATACCTTCGCTTTTTCCGTAATCGACCGTAATAAACTGGGGCTACAATCGCGCGGAGCGTGTGCAACCGCACGCGACGCACAGCCACTGCATAAGTTCGCGGCCCATGCCGCCGCGCACGGCGATCAGAGATCTTCATGCACGAAAACCCATCCGCGCGTTGGCGCACGAGGCACGCCACAGCCGCGACGTCCGCGCCGGCCGGACCTGCCGACAGTGCGCCGGAGCAGGCGCGCCCCGACTCGGCGGACCTCGCTGAAGGCCACGCCGGCTCGTTGGGCCGCCAGGCCGCCGCAACTGCAACCATAGCCGAAGCGCCCGCAGGACCCGCAGCTCCAGCGGGCACAGCAAGCGCCTCCGACCGCACCTCGCGTGGCGCCCAGCGCTTGCGCGTGCTTACTGCTGCCCGCCCGCTGATGTGGCTCGTCGCGCTGGCGATCCTGTGCGCGTGGCTCTTGCCCGGCACCTTGGGCCACGAGCCGTGGAAACAGGACGAGACCTACACGTTCGGCATCATCCAGCACATGCTCGACACCGGCGACCTCGTCGTCCCGACCAACGCCGGGCAGCCTTTCGTCGAAAAGCCGCCGATTTACGACTGGGTCGCCGCGGGACTCGCCAGGATGTTCGGCCGCTATCTCCCATTGCACGATGCAGCGCGCCTCGCGAGCGCGCTGTTCGCCGCACTGACCGTCTACTACACCGCACGCGTCGCCCGCCGCGCGGTAGCCGCGTCGAACTGGTTCGACGTGCGCGTGATCGGCACGCTCGCGTTGTTCGCGAGCACGCTCGTGGTCATCAAACACGTGCACGACATGATGACCGACGTCGCGCTGATGGCCGGCGCCGCGCTCGGCTTCTGCGGCTTGTTCGAACTGGTGCTGGTGCATCTGCGCGACGAAGCCCGCCTGCTGCCGGTCGACGCACGCCACCGACGCCACGTCATCCTGAGCGCGGCAACGATGTTCGGTGCTGGCGTCGGCGTGTCGCTGCTGGCCAAGGGCCTGTTCGTGCCGCTGGTGTTCGGCGCGACCACCGTTGCGGCGCTGGTGCTCTATCCTACTTGCCGCAACCGCGGCTTTGCAGGCGCGCTCGGCATAGCCGCACTCGTCTGCGCGCCGTTTGCGCTGATCTGGCCGATCTTCTTCTATCTGCGCTCCGAAGCGCTCTTCAAGGTCTGGCTGTGGGACAACAACATCGGCCGCTTCTTCGGCTTTTCGGTGGCAGATCTAGGCTCTGAAAACGAGAGCCATCTGTTCGTGCTACGCACGGTGTTGAGCGTCGGCTTTCCGGTCGTGCCGCTTGCATTGGCCGCGCTCGCGGGCGGCGCGTGGCGACGCTGGCGCGATCCGCGCGTCGCGCTGCCGGCGATCTTCGCGGGCACCGGCTTTGCGGTGCTGCAAAACTCGGCGACGGTTCGCGAACTGTACATCCTGCCGTTCATCGCGCCGCTTGCACTGCTGGCGATGCAGGGTATCGAAAAGCTTCCGCAGCGTCTGCACGCAAGCTGGGACATGGTAAGCCGCGTGCTGTTCGGCAGCGTGGCCGCGCTTGCGTGGATCGTCTGGTCGATCATGAGCAGCCCTGTCGAGACTCACGGATCGCTGCATCGGCTTGGCCGCTGGTTGCCGCTCGACTGGGTGATGCCGGTCAAACCCGGACTGATCGCGGCCGGCCTGCTACTGACGTTCGGTTGGCTGTGGCTGCTGCCGGTATTCAAGCACACCGGCAAATGGCGCGGCGCGTTGAGCTGGTGTGCGGGCGCGATCGTCGCATGGGGACTTGTGAGCACGCTGCTGCTGCCGTGGCTCGACTATGGGAAGAGTTACCGCTCGGTGTTCGAAAACCTCCGCGCCCAAATGAATATCGAATGGAACGATGGCGATTGCATGGCCAGCAAGGGCCTTGGCGAATCGGAAGCGCCGATGCTGTACTACTACACCGGTATCGAGCATCGGCCGATCACGAATACCGACGCGACCGCATGCACCTGGCTGATCGAGCAGAGCCGCCGCAACGATGCCCGCACGCCGCCGGGCGATTGGCGCCTGTTCTGGTCAGGCGCGCGCCCGGGCGACAACGACGAACTATTGCGTGTGTTCGTGCGGACACCTGCGCCGGCCGTGCGCGGCGACTAAAGCGCTTTGCCGGCGCGGCGACTAAAGCGCTTTGCCGGCGCGGCGATCAGTTGTGGGTTCAATCTGCTTAGAACGAGGAGCCGCGCTCTTGCAGGAAGGCGGTTTCTTCAGCCGTCGAGGGTCGTGCGAGTATCGCGTTGCGATGTGGAAAGCGTCCGAAGCGCTCGATGACTTTCGCGTGTCTGAGCGCGGACGAGTAGTAGGACTCACCGCCTGGTTCAGCTTCGAGCTGCTTGAATAGGCGCAGTGATTCGTGCTGGCTGGCGAGGGTTTCGTCGTGTTCGAAAGGCAGATATGCGAATGCGCGGTGATGTGCGGTAGGCAATAAGCTGTCGGCACCGGTTGCGATCATCTGTTGCGCGATGTGCAGCGCTTTTTGATCGGCGGCGAAAGCGCGTGGCGTGTTGCGGTGGCAGTTGCGGGAGAACTGATCGAGGATGATGATTAGCGCCAACGCGCCGAGCGGGGTTTGTTTCCAGTTGTCGAGGGTGTCTTCTTCGCGTGCCGCGGCTATCAGGTTGCCGAAGCGTTCCAGTAGCATCGCGTCGAAGGCGTTATCGCGAGCGAACCAAAGTTTGCGTGGTTGACCGAAGGTCGTGGAGTTCGGGGCGCCGAACCAACAATCTAGTGCTGCGCGGGCTTGTGGGTTTAGGGCGGCGTGGTCTGCCGCTGTCGTGTAGGTGTTCATTGATCGAGTCTCGGGGTTCTTCTTCGCTATAGCGAGTTTATTTTCGCCTACGGCGGTATCGGGTTGTTTGCCTGCGGCGTTGGGCTTTTCTTGTTCTGCTTTTCTTGCGCAGCGCTTTATGTCTGTACGCCTACGGCGGTGGCTCTTTCGTTTCTTATTGGTTTATTAGCGTCGCCCCTGTGCGGGGCGGCACCTACTTTTCTTTGCCTGCCGCAAAGAAAAGTAGGCAAAAGAAAGCGGCTTTACACCGCCAGCGCTTAAGCGGGTCCCCTGGCTTGGAGGAGGTAGTGGCGCATCTGGAATCGGTGTCCTCGCACATTTCGCCCTGGTGACAAGGCAGTCATACTTCCGGCGGCGCTGCGCGCGCCGACGCGGTACTTCATAAAACCACCGGCCGTTTTCGCGTCAACGTTTCGCTTGACGCTTCCGGCGGAACTCCGCGCGCCGCGGCGGTACTTCGCAAATCCGTCAGGCGCTTCCGTGCCTGCTGTTGTTCAAGTGTAACGGCTTGCCCCTGCTGCACTAGCGTAACTCGTGGCTGCGTTCCTTTGCTCCGCCGGCGTAACTCTCGGCTGCGTTTCGTTCAGCGAGGTGGCCCGCACCGCCACAGCTCAGCGCCTCGCCGAGGCAAAGCCGATGGCACCCCCACCGAACCAAAGCGAAGCCACTGGTTTGCCTGGCAGACCCTTCCGGCGAGCACGCAGTGCGAGGCGGGAAGGATGATGCCGGAAGCGCGTACGTCCCATCGTTTTTGAGAAGTGCCGCGTCGGCGCGCGCAGCGCCGCCGGAAGGATGACTGCCTTGTCACCAGCGCGGAGTGCGCGAGAACACCGATTCCAGATGCTCCACTGCCTCCTCCAAGCCAGGGGACCCGCTTAAGAGCTGGCGGTTTGAGCCGCTTTCTTTTGCCTACTTTTCTTTGCGGCAGGCAAAGAAAAGTAGGTGCCCCCCGCACAGGGGGAACGCTAATAAACCAATAAGAAAAGAAAAAGCCACCGCCGTAGGCACACAGAAGGAAAGGCCACACCCTCAGGCGCACCAACAAATGCCGCCGCCAAAGGCAAAACCCCAATCACCGCCTACGGCAACAAAAAAACCTTTTAACCATTCCGATTCCGCATCCAGTCAGCGGTCTCAAAGAACGACCCCAACAGCCTCTCGCGCAGCGATTCAGAAAGCCCCACATCCTCCATGGCCCAGGCCATACACCTAATCCACTGATCCCTCTCGCCGGAAGCGATAGCAAACGGCAAATGCCGAGCCCTCAACCGAGGATGTCCAAACCGGCCGATGTAATGATCGGGCCCACCCATCCATCCGCACAGAAACCAGAAAAACTTGTCCCGCGAGCCATCGAGCGACTCCGGATGCAAAGCCCGAATCCCGGCGAATTCCGCTTCGAGATCCATCAAGTCATAAAACCGCTCGACCAACTCGCGCACGCGAGCCTCACCGCCCACCAGTTCGAAGGCCGTCGGTCCCGCTGTGGACACTTCGTCGTTAAGATCGCTCATACCCAGTCACAAAACAAAAAAAAATCACGCATCCCGCAGCGATTGCAACGCCGGTCGCGTTAGCACATGCCGCAAGCTGAGCCAGCCGCCCACCCCAGCACAAGCAATCCCGGCAGCAATACCCGCCGGCAACAACCACGGATCGAAACTCAGATAAAACTCGAACACGCGGGTAGCCAGCACCCACCCAATCACCTGCGCGCCCACCGCCGCCATCAGCCCCGCCAGCGCGCCCACCGCGACAAACTCGGCAATCTGCACCGCCCGCACCTGGCGATGCGACGCCCCCAGTGCACGCAGCAGCGCGGATTCTCGCATACGCTCATCGCGCGTGCCGGCCAGCGCCGCGTACAACACCAGCACCCCAGCCGCGAGCGTGAACGCAAATAAAAACTGCACCGCGCCGATCACCTGCTGCAACACGCGCTGCACCTGCGCCAGAATCGGACCGGTGTCGATCGCGGTGAGGTTCGGATAAGCTGCGATCAAACCGTCGATAGTCGCCTGCCTCGAAGGCGGCAGATGAAAACTGGTGATGAACGTCGCCGGGAAATCCTGCAAGGCCGCCGGCGGCATCAGCACGAAAAAGTTGACCTTGAACGAGCCCCAGTCGAGCTTGCGCACACTCGTCACGGGCGCGTCGATCTGCAAGCCCGTCACGTCGAAGCGCAGCGTGTCGCCAGGCTTCACGTCGATCAGTTTCGCCAGCCCCTGCTCAATCGAAATCTGCGGCGTTTTCGTGTCGCCATACCACGTACCATCGGAAAGTCGATTGTCCTCGGGCAGCGTCGTCGTGTACGACAGATTGAATTCGCGGTCCACGAGGCGCTTTGCGTCGTCGCCTTTGAACGCGTCCGGATTGACCGGCTTGCCGTTGATCGCGATCAGCCGGCCGCGCACCATCGGCGAGAGCACCGTGCCGGGCACGCCATGCGCGCTCAGATATTGTGTGACGGCTTCGCGTTGATCGGGCTGGATGTCGATGATGAATTCATTCGGCGCATCGGGCGGCGTCGATTTGCGCCAGCCGGCTACCAGGTCGTTGCGCGTCATCGCGATCAGCAACAGGCACATCAAGCCAATGCCGAGCGCGGTAATCTGCAGTGCACTTGCACCGCTGCGCCGCTCAAGCGACGCCAGTGCATACCGCCAGCCGATCCCCGCATTGACGCGCTCGCTGCGCACGAAACGCGAGGCGCCCCACAACGCCAGCCGCGCGATGCACGCGAACACCAGCAAGCCGCCCGCAAAACCACCCGCGACGATACCGCCGAGCTTCAGCTCGCCCGCCGCGACGATCAGCAGCGCGGCGAACAGCACGATGCCAAGGGCGTACGCTGCCCACGCGGTGCGCCCTGCGTCGCCCCATTCGCGGCGCAGTACCCGCACCGGCGGCACGCGCGTCAATGGCAGGAGCGGCGGCAACGCAAAGCCGAGCAACAACACGAGACCCGCTGCAATGCCTTCGAGCGCCGGCCATGCGCTCGGGTACGGCAACACGACATCGATCAGACCGCCGAGCCACGTCAGCAACGCAAGATGTCCCGCATAGCCGAGCGCAACGCCCACTGCCCCGCCGATCAAACCGAGACCGAAGAATTCGAGCGTGAAGAGCGCGCGCAGCGTCGCTTGACTGACGCCGAGGCAGCGCATCGCCGCGCAACTGTCCAGATGCCGGCGCATATAACGATGCGCGGCCATCGCGATCGCTACCGCCGCGAGCAATGCGGTGAGCAGCGAGACGAGCGTGAGAAAGTGGCTCGCACGGTCGAGCGTCTGACGCACTTGCGGCTGGCCGTCCTGCAACGACTCGAGCGCGACGCCGCGCATCTTGCCGCCGTCGACCTTGTCATGCGCAAACTGAGCGAAGCGCGCGACCGACGCATCCGTACCCGCCACCAGCAGCCGATAGGTCACGCGGCTGCCGAACGTGATGAGGCCAGTCGCTTGGACCTCATCGGCGCGCAACATCAAACGCGGCGAGAAATTGACGAACGAGAAGCCGCGATCCAGTTCGCGGGTGATCACCGCGCCGATCGTGAAGTTGCGATTGCCGACCTTTACCGCGTCGCCGACATGCAGCTTCAACGCGTCGAGCAACGCCTGATCGACCCAGGCGATGCCCGGCGGCGGAATCGATTGCGCCGGATGATCCGCCGCGCCAGGCGCGGATGCGATCCGCAACGCGCCGCGCAACGGATAACCCGGCGACACCGCCTTGATGGCGGCGAGGCGCGAGACCGGCTGCGCGCCGGTCGAATTGATCATGCTGGGAAAGATCGCGGTGCTGGCCGTATTCAGACCGAGCGCCGTGGCTTGCTGAGCGAATTGCGGATCGACCGGATGATCGGCGCGCACGATGAAATCGGCGGCGATCATGCGGCGTGCGTCGCGCTCGAGCCCTTGATGCAACCGGTCAGCCAGAAAGCCGACACTCGACAAAGCCGCGACGGCCAGCACCAGCGCCAGCAGCAGCATCGTCAGTTCGCCCGCGCGCCAGTCGCGCGCCGTCATGCGGACGGCCTGGTGCAGCAGGTCAGTGCTGCTAAACCGGCGTCGAGAGCGTGATGCAACACGCGCCGTCGAACCTCGTACCGTATCGCTCAATCGTGCCTGCTCCTGGCCAAACGCGACACCATATGCGTCGCCATCCCGCGGAAACCGCCCTGCACTCCGCGCCAAAGCCTCGGCAACACCCAGCCCGCCAGCATCAGGAAACCCACCATCAACACCAGAAACACGAGCGGCACGAACAGTGCAAGCAGCACGCCGCCGAACACGAGGCTGTCTTCAGCGGTCGAGGTCACGACATTGGACACCGGTTCCGGCGACAGATTGATCAGCGCGCGCGTGCCCGCTTTCGCCAGATGCGCGGTGCCGGCCAGCGTGCCGCCCGCGAGCGCGGCGACGGTCAGGAGCGCCGGATCGGCATGGCCAAGCGCGCCGACGGCCAGCACGGCGCCGGCCGGAATACGGATAAAGGTGTGGATCGCGTCCCACAACGAATCGAAGGCGGGAATCTTGTCGGCAAGGAATTCGGCGACCGTCAGCACAGCGGCAACGCCGATCACCCACGGCGAGGACAGTGCGGACAGCGTGTCGGGGAGATGGATGAAGCCGAGGCGTTCGAGCACGCCGGCCAGCAAGACCGTCAGATAGAGGCGCAGACCGCTGCCCCACGAGAGGCCAGCAGCAAGCGAAAGTGATTCAAGCATGGCCGCCTCCAGGCGCGCTGTGCGTGCCGGGCGCTTCGACGGGCAAGGGAAAGGGAGCCGCCGCACCGAAGTCGTCAGACCCGCGCCAAGCCGGCCGCGCCAAATGGGCCGCGGGCAATTTCAGGTTGGATTCAACTTCATTATAGCCACGTTAATTCGCAGAACGCAGAGCGGCGAACAAATGGCGGCCTCTAAGGGGGCGCGACTCGGGGTGCAAATTAAGCAAGCGCGCACAGGCTCGCGGCAACAGGCCGGCCGACGACAGTTCAATGCCCCGAGGAGAGCTTCAGGCCGATCAATCCGATCACGATCAGCGACGCACTCGCCACTCGCGCGACCGTCAATGCTTCGCCCATCATCACGATGCCGAAAATGAACGCGCCGACCGCACCGATCCCCGTCCACACCGCATAGGCGGTGCCGAGCGGCAGCTGGCGCATGGCCATCGCGAGCAGAACGAAGCTGCCGAGCGCGGTCACGAGCGTGAACACGGACGGCCAGAGCCGGGTGAAACCTTCGGATGTCTTGAGACCGGCTGCCCACGCGACTTCGAGCAAACCGGCAATCAATAGAAGAAACCAGGACACGGGACAACTCCATGGTCAGATGGGGCCGTCCCCGTTCGTAGCGGATGCGCAAGGTCGTCCTTACGATCCGTAATTATACCCAGTGGGGTCCACACGCTCGCTGCGGTGGCCCGTCACAAGGGCGCCTACGGGGCTCAGGACAGCGTCACACCGCTCCGACCAGCCGGTATCCGACGCCCGTTTCGGTGACGATATATTCGGGCTGCGCCGGATCGCGCTCCAGCTTGCCGCGCAGATGCGCCATATAGATGCGCAGATAGTGATGGCTCTCGACATGCGACGGCCCCCATACGTCGCGCAGCAGTTGCCGGTGCGTCAGCACACGGCCGGCGTGGCGCACCAGCGTTGCGAGCAGGCGGTATTCGATCGGGGTCAGATGAACCGGGGCGCCGTCGCGACTCACCTGACGCAAGGCCAGATTGACACTGACCGCGCCGAAACGCACCTGCGGCGATTCGCTGGCGCCGCCGTGGTTGCGCCGCCGCATATGCGCGCGAATCCGCGCCAGCAGTTCGGAGACGCCGAACGGTTTGGTGAGGTAATCGTCCGCGCCGGCGTCGAGCGCGGCGACTTTTTCGGTTTCCTGGGTACGCGCCGACAGCACGATCACTGGCAATTCGCTCCAGCCGCGCAGTTCGCGGATCACGTCCAGACCGTCGGTGTCGGGCAAGCCGAGATCGACGATCACCAGATCGGGCTTGCGCGTCGCGGCTTCCACGAGGCCCTGCTTGCCGCTCTCGGCGTCGTGCACCACGATGCCCTCGCCTTCCAGCGCCGTGCGCACGAAGCGGCGGATCTGCTTTTCGTCCTCGATCAGGACGACGGTGATGCTGGGGTCACTCATGGGTAGGCTTGGAGAGCGGGTTGTGGGGTGAATTGAACTCGAGCGGCGCCGCGGCGGCCTGCTCCCGTTGCAGCGGCGTTTCCGCTGCCTGGGCGTTCGGCTCGCCTGGCGCAGACGTGCCGCCTGCCGCCGACGCCGACGCCGAATCAGCGGGCAACACGTCGATATCGTCGTCTTCCAGCGAGTCAGGCGCAGCGGGCGGCGTTTCCACCGGCAGCGTGAACCAGAAGCGTGCGCCTTCAACGTGACCGTCCGCCTTCATCCGGTTGAGCGCGCCGATTGTACCGCCGTGCGCATCGACGATCGCGCGGCAGATCGCAAGGCCGAGCCCGATGCCCGGCTTAGCCGACTCTTTCTCGCCGCGCGTGAATTTCTCGAACACGCGCGCCTCCATGCCGGCGGGCAGACCCGGTCCGGTATCGTCGACGGTGACGCGCACGAACTGCTTGCCGCCTTCCTCGATCACTTGCGCGCCGATCGTCAACAGCGTATCCGCTGGCGTGTATTTGGCGGCGTTCTCGAACAGGTTCGAGAAGAGCCGCTCCATCAGCACGGCATCGAGGTGCAGCAGCGGCAAATCCGCGGGCAGCTTCACCTGCACCGGATGATTCGCCAGCACGCGCCTGCAGGCACGCAACGCAGCGCCGACCGTTTCTTCGAGCAGCGTCCATTGCCGGTTCAATTGCAAGCTGCCCGCCTGCAAGCGCGCCATGTCGAGCAGATTCGTGACGATGCCGGTCATGCGCAACGCCTCTTCATGAATCGCTTCCACCAGATCGTCACCGGGTTGTGCGTCAGGGTGTGCTTCACGCGACTGCGCGAGCATCGACGAAAAGCCGACGATCGTCGTCAACGGTGTGCGCAAGTCGTGCGAGATCGCCGACAGCAGCGAATTGCGCAGGCGCTCCGACTCCATATTGACCAGCGCGTCGCGCGCGATCTCGACGTAGTGCACGCGCTCCAACGCCAGCGCGATCTGCGCAGCGAACGCATCGAGCATCCGTTGCTGTTCGGGTACGTCGAGTTCGCGCTCGTCGCGCATCACGACCGCGAGCACGCCGCGCGTACGCATCGGCGCCTTGAGCGGCAGATAGAGCGCAGCGGCGGCGGGTAGCGTATCGGTGCCGTGCCCAGCCGGTTTCTGCTGATCGTAGACCCATTGGCCGACGTCGATATCGAGCATCTCGCCGTCGAGCGTGATCGCCGCGTCGGGGTCTTCGATCTTCTGCTTCACCTGGTCGACGCTGTCCGGCAACAGGATCGCGACCCGTGCGCCGAACACCTCGCTGACGTGCCGGCTGCCGATGCCGACGATCTGTTCGGTCGCGAGCGCCGCAGCCAGTTCGCGCGCCATCGCGTACATCGCGCCGGTGCGTTGTTCGCGGTGCCGCGCGACGCTCGCCTCGCGACGCAAGCTCGAGGTCAGATGGCTGATCACGAGCGAGGTCAGCAACATGCCGAGGAAGGTCAACAGATACTGGGTATCGGACACCGACAGCGACATGCGCGGCGGCACGAAGAAGAAATCGAATGCGGCGACGCTCAGGAACGACAGCACGACACCCGGTCCGCGGCCCAGTTTCACGGCCGTGAAGATCACGCCGAGCAGATACAGCATGACGAGGTTCGTCAGGTCGATATGATCGATCAGTTGACTTGACAGCAGCGTGATGCCCGCGCAAATCGCCAACGCAAAGCTGTAGGCGCGCGGCGGCGAGCGGCGTTCGCGCGCCGCGCTCAACGCCTCGCGCCAGGCGTTCGCAGTGGTGTTCAGCAACGTGCGATGCTCGCCACCATCGCGTTCCGACGACGCGCGGATCAACGTGAGATCGAGGTCGCCCGCGCGTTCGGCGATGCGCTCGCCAAGCGGCCGGCGCAGCCGGCGCATCGCGCCCGTGCGCGACGACGCACCCGCGACCAGCTTCGACACGTTGCGCGCCTGCGCATAGCCGATCAAGGCGGCGACCGCATCGGTGCCGGCGAGCGTCGCCGTTTCCGCGCCGAGTTCGGCGGCGAGCTTCAACGCATTCAGCGTGCGTTCGCGACGCGCGTCGGGCAAACGCTGCAGCGCGGGCGTTTCGACATACACAGCGATCCAGTCGGCTCTCAAACTTGCGGCGAGACGCGCCGCGGCCCGCACCAGCGTCGGCGCTTCCGGGCCGGGGCCGACACACACCAGCAAGCGTTCACGCGCCTGCCAGATACGCTGGATCGACCGGTCCGCGCGATACTCACGCATCTGCGCGTCGACACGATCTGCGGTACGGCGCAGTGCGAGTTCACGCAGCGCAATCAGATTGCCCTTGCGAAAGAAGTTACGCACCGCGCGCTCGGCCTGCTGCGGCAAATACACCTTGCCGTCGCGCATCCGGTCGAGCAGTTCCTCGGCGGGCAGGTCGACCAGCGTCACTTCGTCGGCGCGATCGAACACGCGGTCCGGCACCGTCTCCCAGACGCGAATGCCGGTGATCTGCCCGACCACGTCGTTCAGGCTTTCGAGGTGCTGGACGTTGACCGTCGTATAGACGTCGATGCCCACGTCGAGCAGTTCATAGACGTCCTGCCAGCGCTTCAGATGCCGTGCACCCTGCACGTTCGAATGCGCGAGTTCGTCGACCAGAATCAGCTGCGGCTTGCGGGCGAGCGCGGCGTCGAGATCGAATTCGCCGAGCTTGCGGCCGCGATACTCGATCTGCATGAGCGGCAGCACGTCGAGGCCGTCGAGCAGCGCGGCGGTTTCGTCGCGGCCATGCGTCTCCGCAATGCCGACGACCACGTCCGCGCCTTCATCGAGACGGCGCCGCGCGGCCAGCAACATCGCATAGGTCTTGCCGACGCCGGCCGACGCGCCGAAAAAAATCTTCAGCTTGCCCCGCTGACGTTTCTCTTCGTCGCGTTGCAGTTTGTCGAGCAATTCGTCAGGATCGGGGCGGTTCATGCTCAATGGTTTTCATAGTAAGACGAGCGCCGGTGTGTACATGGTGGCACGGTAGCGGCCGGGCCGCAAATGGCAAAGGCGGCGTCACGCGGACGCCGCCTTTGCGAACACAGCGGTTAACCTTGTTTCATCTGGTCCAGCGCCAGGTTCAGTTGCAGCACATTCACGCGCGCCTCGCCCAGAATGCCGAACTGGCGGCCGCTCGTATAACGCTCGACCAGCGCCTGCACGTCGTTCGGCGCAAGCTTGCGCGCTTTCGCCACGCGCTCGATCTGATATGCAGCAGCAGCCGGACTAATCTCCGGATCGAGACCGCTGCCTGAAGACGTCACCAGATCGACCGGCACTGGCTTCGACATATCCGTGCCGGCGGCCTTCAACGCGTCGATGCGGCCTTTGACTTCATCGGTCAGCGCCGGGTTGGTCGGCCCGAGGTTCGAGCCGCCCGAATTCTGCGGGTTATACGGCATCGGGCTGGTCGCCGACAAACGTCCCCAGAAGTACTGAGGCGCATCGAACTGCTGGCCGATCAGCTTCGAGCCGACCACCTTGCCGTCCTGCTCGAGCATGCTGCCGTTGGCCTGATCGTGGAAGGCCGCCTGGCCGACAGCGGTCATCACTGCGGGGTAGGCAAGTCCGGTAACGGCGGTCAGCACCGCGAAGATCACGATCAACGGACGGAACAGATTTTTCATGATTGGCAATTCCTTTTAATGGCTTCCTGACGCGCGGTTCTCAAACCCAGCCGAACGCGGCCAGCACCATATCGATCAGCTTGATGCCGATGAACGGCACGATGATCCCGCCCAGACCGTAGATCAGCAGATTGCGGCGCAGCAGGATCGCGGCGCCAAGCGCGCGATAACGCACGCCTTTGAGCGCCAGCGGAATCAGCAGCACGATGATCAGCGCATTGAAAATCACCGCCGACATGATCGCGGAAGCCGGCGTCGCCAGATGCATCACGTTCAGCGCGTTCAGTGCCGGATAGGTCGTCGCGAACGCGGCCGGAATGATCGCGAAGTACTTGGCGACGTCGTTGGCAATCGAGAACGTCGTGAGCGAGCCGCGCGTCATCAGCATCTGCTTGCCGATCTCGACGATCTCGATCAGCTTGGTCGGATTCGAATCGAGGTCGACCATGTTGCCGGCTTCCTTCGCCGCCTGCGTGCCGGTGTTCATCGCCACCGCGACGTCGGCCTGCGCGAGCGCCGGGGCGTCGTTGGTGCCGTCGCCGGTCATCGCGACCAGGCGCCCTTCGGCCTGGTGCGCGCGGATCGTTGCAAGCTTGGCTTCCGGCGTGGCTTCGGCGAGGAAATCGTCGACGCCCGCTTCAGCAGCAATCGCCGCTGCCGTCAAACGGTTGTCGCCGGTCACCATGATGGTTTTGATACCCATTTTGCGCAGTTCGGCGAAGCGCTCCTTGATGCCGCCCTTCACGACGTCCTTCAACTCGATCACGCCGAGCACGCGCGCGCCCTGCTCGCTTTTCTCCGCGACCACCAGCGGCGTGCTGCCGCGGCGGGCGACTTCAGTGACCGCATTGCTGACTTCCGTCGGGAAACGGCCGCCATGGGCTTCGACGTAATTCTTCACTGCATCGGCTGCGCCCTTGCGGATCTCGCGGCCCGGCAGATCGACGCCGCTCATCCGCGTTTGCGCGGTGAAGCCGAGGAATTCCGCATGCAGCGACGCCATGTCGCGCTGACGGATATTGAAACGCTGTTTAGCCAGCACGACAATGCTGCGGCCTTCCGGCGTTTCGTCGGCGAGCGACGAAAGCTGTGCGGCATCGGCGAGCGCTTCTTCGGTTAGGCCGGGCGCCGGCACGAAGGTCGAAGCCTGGCGGTTGCCGAGCGTGATCGTGCCGGTCTTGTCGAGCAACAGCACGTCGACGTCGCCGGCTGCTTCCACGGCGCGGCCTGACGTGGCGATCACGTTGGCCTGCATCATCCGGCTCATGCCCGCCACGCCGATCGCCGACAACAGCCCGCCGATGGTGGTCGGAATCAGACACACCAGCAGCGCGACCAGCGCGGTAATCGTGACCACGTGTCCGGCTTTCGCGGCCTCGACGGAGAACATCGAGAACGGCAGCAGCGTGGCGGTAGCCAGCAGCATCACGATCGTCAACGCGACCAGCAGAATCGTCAGCGCGATTTCGTTCGGCGTTTTCTGACGCTTCGCGCCTTCGACCATCGCGATCATGCGGTCGAGGAAGGCCTCGCCCGGATTCGCCGTCACACGCACGACGATCCAGTCCGACAGCACGCGCGTGCCGCCCGTCACCGACGAAAAGTCGCCGCCCGACTCGCGGATCACCGGCGCGGATTCACCCGTGATTGCCGATTCGTCAACCGACGCGACACCGTCGATCACTTCGCCGTCGGCCGGAATCACGTCGCCGGTTTCGACCAGCACGACGTCGCCTTTACGCAGATCGGACGCCGTCAGAATGCGGATCGGCGACTTCGGATGCGGCTCGTTGAGCTTCTTGGCCATCACGTCTTTCTTCGCGCTGCGCAGCGACGCCGCCTGAGCCTTCGAACGGCCTTCGGCAAGCGCTTCCGCGAAGTTCGCGAACAGCACCGTGAACCACAGCCACAACGTGACCGCGAGAATGAAGCCCGCGGGCGCCTCGGCCTGGCCGCCGAGCGCGGCGATCCAGAGAATGGTCGTCAGAATGCTGCCGACGTACACGCAGAACATCACCGGATTACGGAACTGCGTGCGCGGCGTGAGCTTTTTGAAGGAGTCCACGATCGCCGGGCGCAGCAGCGCCGGGTCGAACATGGACCTGGTTGCATTATGTTCAGTCATTGAATCCTCGAATTTCCCGTTATCGCGTGACTTAAGCCTGTTCACTCGTTGGTTCGAACGGGCCGCCTCAGTGGGCGCCCATCATCATCAGATGTTCGACACCAGGACCGAGCGCGAGCGCGGGCACATAAGTCAGCGCACCGACCAGCAGCACCGTGCCGAGCAACAGCACGACGAACAGCGGGCCATGAGTCGGCAGCGTGCCGCCGGTCACGCCGATGCGTTTCTTCGCGGCGAGGGAACCGGCGATCGCCAGCACCGGGATGATCGTGCCGAAGCGGCCGAACCACATCGCGATGGCCGTGAGCCAGTTGTAGAACGGCGTACCCACAGTCAGGCCCGCAAACGCGCTGCCGTTGTTGTTAGCGGCCGAACTGAACGCGTAAAGGATTTCGGAGAAGCCGTGCGCGCCCGGATTGGCAATACCCGCCTTGCCCGCCTCGGTCAGCACCGCGATCGAGGTGCCGACCAGCACCAGCAGCGGCGTGAGCAGCACAACGATCGACACCATCTTCATCTCGTACGCTTCGATCTTCTTGCCGACGTATTCAGGCGTGCGGCCGATCATCAGGCCCGCCACGAACACGGCCAGCAGCGCGAACACGAGCATCCCGTACATACCGGAACCCACACCGCCGAAGATCACTTCGCCGAGTTGCATCAGCAGCATCGGATAGAGGCCGCCGATCGGCGTGAGCGAGTCGTGCGTGTTGGCCACCGCGCCGCACGAAGCCGCCGTGGTCGCCACCGTGAAGATGCCCGACTGTGCGATACCGAAGCGCGTTTCCTTGCCTTCCGCATTACCGCCCGACTGCAACGCATTCGCCGATTGATCGACGTGTAACGCGGTGAACGCCGGATTACCCGCCTGTTCCGCGCCGATCTCGCCGAACACGCACACGCCGAACGCGATCGTCATCGCCGCGAGCACGGCCACGCCCTGCTTGCGGTCCGCGATCATCCGGCCGAACACGAGGGCCAAGGCCGCGGGAATGATCAGGATCGAGAAGATCTGCAGGAAGTTCGAGAACGGCGTCGGGTTTTCGTACGGATGCGCCGAGTTGCCGTTAAAGAAACCGCCACCGTTGGTGCCGAGCATCTTGATCGCTTCCTGCGAGGCGACCGGGCCCATCGCGATGGTCTGCGTCTTCACCGGCGTATCGACCGTCACCGGATTGCCCTTGGCATCCTTCACCGGATTGCCTTGTGCATCGAGCTTCGGTGCGGCATACGTCGTGGTTTGCAGCGTCGGCACGTCCTGATACGACTTGAAGTTCTGGATCACACCCTGGCTCATCAGCAACGCGGCGATGATCGCCGACATCGGCAGCAACACATAGAGCGTCACGCGCGTGAGATCGACCCAGAAGTTGCCGATGGTTTGCGCGGTGTGACGCGCGAAGCCGCGAATCAGCGCGATCACCACCACGATGCCGGTGGCTGCGGAGAAGAAGTTCTGGACGGTGAAGCCGAGCATCTGCGTCAGATAGCCGACAGTCTGTTCAGGGGTGTAATCCTGCCAGTTCGTATTGGTCACGAAACTGACTGCCGTATTGAACGCGCCGTCGACCGTCATCGGGCCGAACTGCTGCGGATTGCCCGGCAACCAGCCTTGCACGCGCAACAGCACGTAAAGGAACAGCGCGCCGAGCGCGTTGAACGCGATCGTGGCGATGGCGTAGTGCTTCCAGCCCATTTCCATCGACGGATCGACGCCCGCGATGCGATACAGCAAACGCTCGATCGGGCCGCCGAAACGGACCACGCGCGCACTGCCGTCCATCACGCTGCTCAAGTAGCGGGACATCGGCACCGCGGCAGCCAGCAGCACGACGATGAAAAGGCCCGCTTGCAGGACATTGTTCGAGTTCATTCAATGTCCTCCGCGCGCAGCAGCGCATAAACGAGGTAAGCGAACAGCAGCGCGGTAGCCGCACCTGATAACCAGAGAATCCAGTTCACGAGCGCGCTCCCTGGCCACGGCGGAACTGCATCAACTTCTCGCAGCCGGCGATCAATGCAAAGGTCAGCGCGAAAAACAGCACCAGCCCCCCGACATACAGCACATCCATTTTTGTTCTCCATACATGGACTTTGGATAGATCGAACGTTATGCCGAACCGCGTAAAGGCCTGGTCAAAGATGTCGGGGCACGTGTAAAAATCGCGTAAACGGAAAAGGCCGTTCCACCGTGAAGTGGAACGGCCTTATGCCGGTGTGCGTTGGGATAGCGGGTTTTGACGCGAGTCTCGCTGCCCGCTGCCGCACGAGTAAAAGCAGCGTGGTTTTTTATATCGGCAGCGCTACAGCGCGCTTACGTCATGACGCTCACGGCAGCAGAATCGTCGACCCTGTCGTGCGGCGGCCTTCGAGATCGGCGTGCGCCTGGCCGACATCCGCAAGCGCATAGCGCTGGTTGATACTCGTTTTCACTTTGCCCGACACCAATACGTCGAACAGTTCGGCGGCCATCGCCTCGTAATCGTGGCGCTTGCCGATATAGGTGAAGAGCGTCGGGCGCGTGAAGAACAGCGAACCACGCCCGGCGAATTCCGACGAATCGATCGGCGGCAACGGCCCCGATGCATTGCCGAAGCTCACGAACATGCCAAGCGGCGCGAGGCAATCGAGCGACGCCGTAAACGTGTCTTTACCGATCGAGTCGTAGACCACCGGCACGCCCGCGCCGTTGGTGATCTCGCGCACGCGCCTGGTGAAGTTCTCACGCGTGTAGACGATCGCGTGGTCGCAGCCGTGCGCCTTGGCGACTTCGGCCTTTTCATCGGAACCGACCGTGCCGATCACCGTCGCGCCGAGCGCCTTCGCCCACTGGCAAACCAGCAAGCCGACGCCGCCCGCCGCGGCCTGGATCAGGATCGTGTCGCCGGCCTTCACCGGATACGTGCGGCGCAGCAGGTATTGCGCGGTCAGCCCCTGCAGCATGACGGACGCCGCCTGCTCGTCGCTCAGTGCATCCGGCACCTTGACGACTTGCGCCGCCGGCAGCACGCGCTCCTGTGTATACGCGCCGGGCGGACGCGCGACGTACGCAACGCGATCGCCTGCTTTGAGACTGGTCACGCCCGAGCCGACCGCCGTCACCACACCGGCCGCTTCCATGCCGAGGCCGCCCGGCAACGGCAGCGGATACAAGCCCGTGCGGAAATACACGTCGATGTAGTTCAGGCCGACCGCATTCTGCTTGATGCGGATCTCGCCCGCACCCGACTCACCCACTTCGACGTCGACCCATTTCATCACCTCCGGGCCGCCGGTTTTATCGAATCGAATCGCTTTGACCATCATGTCTCCCTCGTTCATGGTTGAGTTTGATCGCGATCGTGAAGCAACCGCTCGTTCAGACCTGCTGCGTCAGACGCAAGGTCAGCACGTCGAGAATCATCCGCGCGGTCGAAATATTGGTGGCGCAAGGAATGTTGTGCACGTCGCACGCACGAACGAGCGCGTTGATGTCCGGTTCGTGCGGTTGCGGCGTCATCGGGTCGCGCAGAAAAATCACCATGTCCACGCGCCCTTCGGCGAGTTGCGCGCCGATCTGCAAGTCGCCGCCATGCGGGCCGGACAACATGCGCTCGACCGTCAAGCCGTGCGTGTCGCCGATGCGCGTGCCGGTCGTGCCGGTCGCGACAATCTCGCAGCGCCTGAGCGTGTCGACGTATTCGCCGGCCAGTTTGACGATGTCGTCCTTCTTGTGATCGTGCGCGATCAGCGCAATACGAGTGGTCATGACGTAAGACTCCTGAACCGTTGTGATCGTTGTTGTTGTGATGATGAAAGCAGGCCGGTCAGAACGTGCCTGGATAAGCGCCGCCGTCGAGCAGCCAGTTCTGGCCGGTGATGTAGCCGGCATGCACGCTGCACAGGAACGCGCAGGCGCGGCCGAATTCGTCGCGATTGCCGAAACGGCCGGCGGGAATCGACTTCATGCGCTGATTGCGCGCTTCGTCGACGGAGATGTTTTGCGCCTTGGCCTGCGCCGCGACAGTGGTCGCGATGCGGTCGGTATCGAACAGGCCCGGCAGCAGGTTGTTGATCGTCACGCCGGTCGGCGCCACCTTGCGCGCGAGTCCCGCGACGAAGCCGGTCAGCCCCGAGCGCGCGCCGTTCGACAAACCCAGCACGTCGATCGGCGCCTTCACCGCCGAACTCGTGATGTTGACGATGCGCCCATAGCCGCGCGCGCTCATCCCGTCGATGGTCGCGCGGATAAGTTCGATCGGCGTCAGCATGTTGCTCTCGAGCGCGCGGATCCAGTCTTCGTGCGTGAAGTTGCGGAAGTCGCCCGGCGGCGGACCGCCTGCGTTGTTGACCAGAATGTCCGGTTGCGGACAGGCGGCGAGCGCCGCCGCCCGGCCCTCGGGCGTGGTGATGTCGCACGCCACGGCCTTGACCTCGACGCCGCTTAGCTTGCGGATCTCGGCAGCGGTCGCCTCCAGCGTCCCGGCGGTGCGCGCGACGATCGTCAGGTTGACGCCTTCGGCGGCGAGCGCTTCCGCGCAGCCGCGCCCCAATCCCTTGCTGGCCGCGCAAACCAGCGCGGTGCGTCCTGCAATTCCCATGTCCATGTGCGTGTCCTTGTGGCGAAGTCTTAGCCTCTGATTGCAAAGTTTCCCCCGATTCTAGAAGAATCGGTGCCGGACTGCGCCAGGTGGCTGCAATCTCCGGTATCTTCCGGCGGCACTCTTTCGGTAAACTTGCAGCCGTAGCGTGCCTGCCGGCCGGATTTCCGGCCGGCGAGAGCCGCCAACCCGATCTCCGATCCCTCTTGCCGCCGCTTGCGCGCCCTTGCCATGACCCAGGACAGCCGCTTTCCCAATCTCTTCATCCTCGATCACCCGCTGATCCAGCACAAGCTGTCGCACATGCGCGACCGGGACACCTCCACCCGCACGTTCCGCGAACTGCTGCGCGAAATCACGCTGCTGATGGGTTACGAAATCACCCGCAACCTGCCGATGACCACGCGCCGCATCACCACGCCGCTGGTCGAGATCGACGCGCCGGTAATCGCCGGCAAGAAACTCGCGATCGTGCCGGTGCTGCGCGCCGGTATCGGCATGTCGGACGGGCTGCTGGAACTGGTGCCGTCCGCGCGCGTCGGCCACATCGGCGTGTATCGCGCCGAAGATCATCGCCCGGTCGAATATCTGGTGCGCTTGCCGGACCTGGAGGACCGCGTGTTCATTCTGTGCGATCCGATGGTCGCGACCGGCTATTCGGCCGTGCACGCGGTGGACGTGCTCAAGCGCCGCAACGTGGCCGGCGAGAACATTCTCTTCCTCGCGCTGGTAGCCGCGCCAGAAGGCGTGCAGGTGTTCCAGAACGCTCACCCGGACGTCAAACTGTACGTCGCGTCGCTCGATTCGCATCTGAACGAGCACGCGTACATCGTGCCGGGTCTCGGCGACGCCGGCGACCGCCTGTTCGGTACGAAAAACTGAAAGCGGCTTGAAAAGAGCGCAGGCGGCGCGCGGAAAACGCCGCCGCCGCGTACTTTCCCGCGCCTCTCCCCCCTGCCGCACCCCCGCGGCATGATAAAATTCGGATCCGCTCAAAGAGCGGCTCAACTTGCACAACTGCCTGGCGCATCGCGCCTTTACGCGGGGCTTGCCGGGACCGGCGCGGTGTTTTCAGCCCGTTGGCCGCACCGCCCCGTCCCAACCGCGCTGCAACTTCGGTCTCGCTAGCCGGGCATAACGGGCGTAACCGGAACATAACCGGGCGGCCGTAACGGGCATAACCGGGTATCGCCGGGCGTTTTAGCAAGCTGAAACCGTCTGACATCGAGGCGCGCCTTCGCAAGCGCCCGACATCGCAACGACAATTGCACTATGCGTGCGCCCCGCTGGCGCGCGCGATGGAGAAAGGTATGGCGGGTCATTCGAAATGGGCCAACATCAAGCATAAGAAAGCAGCGGCCGACGCCAAGCGCGGCAAGGTCTGGACGCGGCTCATCAAGGAAATTCAGGTTGCCGCCCGCATGGGCGGGGGCGACATCGACTCGAATCCGCGTCTGCGGCTCGCCGTCGAAAAGGCGTACGACGCCAACATGCCGAAAGATAACGTCAACCGCGCGATCCAGCGTGGCGTGGGCGGCGTCGACGGCGCAAGCTATGAAGAGATCCGCTACGAAGGCTACGGCATCGGCGGCGCGGCGGTGATCGTGGATACGATGACCGACAACCGCACGCGCACGGTGGCGGAAGTGCGTCACGCGTTCTCGAAGAACGGCGGCAACATGGGCACGGACGGCTCGGTGTCGTTTATGTTCGATCACGTCGGCCAGTTCCTGTTCGCGCCCGGCACGCCGGAAGACAAGCTGATGGAAGCCGCGCTCGAAGCCGGCGCTGAGGACGTCGTCACGAATGAAGACGGCAGTATCGAAGTGCTGTGCCCGCCGAACGATTTCCCGAAGGTGAAGACCGCGCTCGAAGCCGCGGGCTTCAAGGCGGAACTCGCCGAGGTGACGATGAAACCTCAGACGGAAGTCGAATTCACCGGCGAGGACGCCGTGAAAATGCAGAAGCTGCTCGACGCGCTGGAGAATCTGGACGACGTGCAGGAAGTCTATACAAACGCCGCGATCGCCGACGAATGAGCGTGCCCCGGCGGCGCGCGGGTTCGCGTCGAACCGCGCCACGCCGCCGGGAGGCCCTCGCGTTGCTGCTGAGCGGGCGCTTGGTTTGTGCCCTTCCGCACCGCTTCCACCCGGGTTCGCTATCGGCCCTGCGCCGCCACCTGGCTGCAGGCCCAAAGCGAGCCTCGCTGTTATTCCACGGCTGAGCGCATTGCGTCAGCCGTTTATGGTTTTTAAGTCTCGGGGATTCACATGAAGTTACTCGTCGTCGGTTCCGGCGGTCGCGAACATGCACTCGCATGGAAGCTCGCGCAATCGCCGCGGGTCCAGCTCGTCTACGTTGCTCCCGGCAACGGCGGCACCGCCCAGGACGAGCGTCTGCGCAATATCGACATCACCGAGCCAGCCGCGCTCGCCGATTTTGTCGAGAAAGAACAGATCGCCTTCACGCTGGTCGGGCCGGAAGGGCCGCTCGCCGCGGGTATCGTCAACCTGTTCCGCTCACGCGGCCTGAAGATTTTCGGACCGAGCAGGGAAGCCGCGCAACTCGAAAGCTCGAAGGATTTTGCCAAGGCGTTCATGAAGCGCCACGCGATCCCGACCGCCGAATACGAAACCTTCGCCGACGTCGCCGCCGCGCACGCGTATCTCGACGCCAAGGGCGCGCCGATCGTCATCAAGGCCGACGGCCTTGCCGCCGGCAAGGGCGTGGTGGTCGCGCAAACGCTGGAAGAAGCGCACGCCGCGGTCGACATGATGCTGTCGGACAACAAGCTCGGCGACGCGGGCGCGCGCGTCGTGATCGAGGAATTCCTCGCCGGCGAAGAAGCGAGTTTCATCGTGATGGTGGACGGCAAGCACGTGCTGCCGCTCGCATCGAGCCAGGACCACAAGCGTCTGCTGGATAGCGACCAGGGTCCGAACACCGGCGGCATGGGCGCTTATTCGCCCGCGCCGATCGTCACGCCGCAACTGCATGCGCGCGTGATGCGCGAAATCATCCTGCCGACTGTGCGCGGCATGGAGAAGGAAGGCATCCGCTTTACCGGCTTCCTGTATGCGGGCCTGATGATCGACGCACAAGGCAACCCGAAAACGCTCGAATTCAACTGCCGCATGGGCGACCCGGAAACGCAGCCGATCATGGCGCGTCTGAAGGGCGACTTCTCGAAGGTGGTCGAGCAGGCAATCGCCGGCACGCTCGATACGATCGAACTGGAATGGGACCGCCGTACCGCGCTCGGCGTGGTGCTGGCCGCGTACAACTATCCGGATACGCCGCGCAAGGGCGACCGGATCAGCGATATCCCGGCCGAAACCGTTGATTCGGTCACGTTCCACGCCGGCACCACGCTCGCCGACGGCAAGCTGACCACCTCGGGTGGCCGCGTCCTGTGTGTGGTCGGTCTGGCGGATTCGGTGCGCAGCGCGCAGTCGGTCGCGTACGAGACGATCAATCAGATCTCGTTCGACGGCATGCAGTATCGCCGCGACATCGGCTACCGCGCGTTGAACCGCAAGCACGACGCCAGGACCGAAGGCAAGCACTAAGCCACAACCCCGCTCGCCCGCGGGTGGCGCCATCGGCGCTACACTGCGGGTTTTCAGCGGCTGTTCCGGGGCCCGCCGCACCATGCGGGCGCCTATTACACGAACAACCGCACCGCCGCGCGTTCTCCGGACTACCCGAAGAACGCCGGCCGCCCTCCACAAAGAACCCGCGGCGCGACAAGCGTGCCGCCCTCAGCACCTGCATTCATGACCGATTCGAGCTATGACGCACAGGCCGTGCGTAGCTGGCTGCAAGGCTTGCAAACGCATATCGCGGACACGCTCGGCGCGTTCGACGGTACGCCGTTCGCCACCGACGCGTGGCAACGCGCCCCCGGCGAAAAGCTGCGCGGCGGCGGCTGCACGCGGATCCTCGAAGGCGGCAAGTTCTTCGAGCGCGCCGGCATCGGTTTCTCGGACGTCGCCGGCGACGCCTTGCCCGGCTCGGCGAGCGCGGCGCGTCCGCAACTGGCCGGCCGCGGCTTCGAAGCGATGGGCGTGTCGCTCGTGCTGCACCCGCACAATCCGCACTGCCCGACCGTGCATATGAACGTGCGTCTGCTGATCGCGACCAAAGCGGGCGAAGAGCCGGTGTTCTGGTTCGGCGGCGGCATGGATCTGACGCCGTACTACGGTTACGAGGAAGACGCCCAGCATTTTCATCGTGTCTGCCGCGACGCGTTGCAGCCTTATGGCGCGGACCTCTACCCGAGTTTCAAGCGCTGGTGCGACGAGTATTTCTTCCTCAAGCACCGCAACGAACCGCGCGGCATCGGCGGGATTTTCTTCGACGATTTTTCGGCGCCGGGCTTCGATCAATCGTTCGCGATGCTGAAAAGCGTCGGCGACGCGTTCCTCAAAGCATATATGCCGATCATCGAAAAGCGCCGCAACATTCCGTACGGCGAGGCCGAGCGCGATTTCCAGGCGTACCGGCGCGGCCGCTACGTCGAGTTCAATCTGGTCTTCGACCGTGGCACACTGTTCGGGCTGCAGAGCGGCGGACGCACCGAATCGATTCTGATATCGATGCCGCCTGTGGTGAACTGGCGCTACAACTGGCAGCCCGAGCCGGGCACGCCGGAAGCGCGTCTTTACAGCGATTTTCTCGTGCCGCGCGAGTGGGTGTGACGGGCTCGCGCCCGCACCGCACCTGAATCGTCACGACAAAGGATCTTCACCTGAAGCCGAACGCTCATCCTGTCGCCCTGCCTCGCCGGATCGGACTGCTCGGCGGCACGTTCGATCCGATCCACGACGGCCATCTCGCGCTCGCGCGGCGTTTCGCCGACGTGCTGCAACTGACTGAACTGGTGCTGCTGCCGGCCGGCCAGCCGTGGCAGAAATCGGACGTGTCGGCGGCCGTTCACCGGCTGGCGATGACGCGCGCCGCGGCAAGCGCGTTGGTGCTGCCGGGCGTCACGGTGCGCGTCGCGACCGACGAAATCGACCGCGACGGCCCGACATACACGATCGACACGCTGCAGCGCTGGCGTGAACGCGAAGGTCCGGAGGCGTCGATTGCGCTCCTGATCGGCGCGGATCAACTGGTGCATCTCGACACATGGCACGACTGGCGGCGCCTGTTCGACTTCGCGCATATCTGCGCAGCCACGCGTCCCGGTTTCGACCTCGCATCGATTCCGCCCGTGGTCGCCTTGGAAATCGACGCGCGCCGTGCCCGCGCCGACGTTCTGCAAGCTACGCCCTGCGGCCACTTGCTGATCGATACGACGCTTGCGTTCAACGTCTCGGCCACCGACATTCGCGCGCATCTGCGCGAACAGGTGACCCAACGGCTCGCCCACATGGGCGACGAACAGCAGGAACAGGCCGCGAGCCATGTCCCCACTGCGGTGTGGGACTATATTCTTCAACATCATCTGTACCACCGGTAACCCTATGGATATTCGCAAACTGCAACGCGTGATCGTCGACGCTCTCGAAGACGTGAAAGCGCAAGACATCAAGGTGTTCAACACCAGCCACCTGACCGCCCTGTTCGATCGCGTGATCGTCGCGAGCGGCACCTCGAACCGCCAGACCAAAGCGCTCGCCTCCAGCGTGCGCGAGAGCGTCAAGGAAGCCGGCGGCGACATCGTCAGTACTGAGGGCGAGGACATCGGCGAATGGGTGCTGGTCGATTGCGGCGACGCGATCGTGCACATCCTGCAACCGGCGCTGCGCCAGTACTACAACCTCGAAGAAATCTGGGGCGACAAGCCGGTGCGTCTCAAGCTGTCGGCGCCGAACCCGTTCGGCGGCGCGCACGCAAGCGAACCGCTCGACGAAGAGGATGAAGACGAAGCACCGGCGGCGAAGCCCGCACGCAAGGCGCCGGCACGCCGCCGTTAAGCGCGCTGTGGCTGGCACATTGCGTCGTCCGTGATTACATCCGTGATGAAACTGCACATCCTCGCCGTCGGCCACAAGATGCCGGACTGGATCGCCACCGGCTTCGACGAATACGCGAAGCGCATGCCGCCCGAACTGCGCATCGAGCTGCGCGAGATCAAGCCCGAGCAGCGTTCGTCGGGGCGGCCTGCGGAAAGCGTCATGGCCGCCGAGCGGCAGAAGATCGAAGCCGCGTTGCCGAAGAACGCGCGCATCGTCGCGCTCGATGAACGCGGCAAAGATTGGACCACGATGCAGCTTGCCGGCGCCCTGCCCGGCTGGCAGCAGGACGGCCGCGACGTGGCGTTTCTGATCGGCGGCGCCGACGGGCTCGATCCCGATCTGAAAGCGCGCGCCGATATGCTGCTGCGTGTATCGAGCCTGACGCTGCCGCACGCGATGGTCCGTGTGCTGCTCGCCGAACAGCTTTACCGCGCGTGGACCATCACGCAAAATCACCCCTATCACCGCGCGTGAGCGAACGAGGCGGCTGACAGATCGCGCGTTTCCAGTCTCGTTGCCTGCTGCTGCGCTTGTCGGCGCGTTCATTGACGCGTGAATGGCGAGCGCATCGCGCGTTCATGCAATTCGCTTCATCGAGACCTGTCCATGCCAACGCCTGCCGCCACGCTGCACCCGTTCGTCTACCTCGCCTCTCAAAGTCCGCGCCGCCAGGCGTTGTTGCAACAACTCGGCGTGCGCTTCGAACTGCTGCTGCCGCGCCCCGATGAAGATGCTGAAGCGCTCGAAGCCGAGCTGCCCGGCGAGCGTGCGCGCGACTACGTGCAGCGCGTCTGCATTGCCAAAGCACACGCCGCACGCGCGCGCCTCGTGGCCGGCGAGCATGCCGCGCGGCCAATCCTGGTTGCAGACACAACCGTTACGATCGACGACACGATCCTCGGCAAACCCATTGACGCCGACGACGCATTCGCGATGCTCACGCGCCTCGCCGGCCGCGATCATGAAGTACTGACTGCCGTTGCCGTGGTCGACGCGGAGGGCATGTTGCTACCCGCCGCGCTATCGGTGTCGAAGGTACGCTTTGCTGCACTGCACGCGGATGCGGTGCGCCGCTATGCCGCGAGTGGCGAGCCGCTCGGCAAGGCGGGCGCATATGGCGTTCAGGGGCGCGCCGCCGAGTTTATCGAGCATATCGACGGGTCCTATTCAGGTATCATGGGTTTGCCGCTTTTTGAAACCGCTGCCCTCCTGCGTGCAGCGCGCATCGACTTCTAAAATAACATCATGAATGAAGAAATCCTGATCAATGTCACGCCGCAGGAAACGCGCGTCGCGCTCGTCCAGCAAGGCGCCGTCCAGGAACTTCACGTCGAACGAACGCTGTCGCGCGGCCGCGTCGGCAATGTCTATCTCGGCAAGGTCGTCCGCGTGTTGCCGGGTATGCAATCCGCCTTCATCGACATCGGCCTGGAACGCGCCGCGTTTCTGCACGTAGCCGATATCTGGCATCCGCGCATTGCCGGCGAACCGCAGCATCAGACGCCGCATCAGCCGATCGAAAAGATCGTGTTCGAAGGCCAGACGCTGATGGTGCAGGTCGTCAAAGATCCGATCGGCACGAAGGGCGCGCGGCTGTCCACGCAAGTGAGCATCGCCGGGCGCACGCTGGTGTATCTGCCGCAGGAACCGCATATCGGCATTTCGCAGAAAATCGAGAGCGAAGCCGAACGTGAAGCCGTGCGCGCACGTTTGACCGCCGTGCTGCCCGCCGATGAGAAAGGCGGCTACATCGTGCGCACCATTGCCGAAGATGCCACCAGCGAAGAACTGGCCGGCGACGTCGCGTATCTGCGCAAGACGTGGGCGACGATTCTGTCGCAAGGCCAGCGCATGCCGCCTACCAGCCTCCTGTACCAGGACCTGAATCTCGCGCAACGCGTGCTGCGCGATTTCGTCAACGATGAAACTTCGCGTATTCAGGTCGACTCGCGCGAGACCTACCAGATGCTTGCCGACTTCGCGGCGGAGTTCACGCCGGCAGTGTCGTCGAAGCTGCATCACTACACCGGCGAGCGGCCGCTCTTCGATCTGTACAACATCGAGGCGGAGATTCAGCGCGCGTTGTCACGCCGCGTCGATCTGAAGTCCGGCGGCTATCTGGTGATCGACCAGACCGAAGCGATGACCACCATCGACGTGAACACCGGCGGTTACGTCGGTGCGCGCAACTTCGACGATACGATCTTCAAGACCAACCTCGAAGCCGCGCACACGATCGCGCGGCAATTGCGGCTGCGCAATCTGGGCGGTGTGATCATCATCGACTTCATCGATATGGAAAACGTCGAGCATCGGGAGCAGGTGCTCGGTGAATTGAAGAAGGCGTTGTCGCGCGATCGCACACGAGTGACGGTGAATGGTTTCTCGCAGCTTGGGCTGGTGGAGATGACGCGCAAACGCACGCGCGAATCGCTCGCGCATGTGTTGTGCGAGCCCTGCCCGGTTTGCCAGGGCAAGGGACAGGTCAAGACGCCGCGTACGGTGTGCTACGACGTGCTGCGCGAGATTCTGCGTGAGTCGCGGCAGTTCAATCCAAGGGAGTTTCGCGTCGTGGCGTCGCAGCAGGTGATCGATCTGTTTCTTGAAGAAGAGTCACAGCATCTGGCGATGCTGATCGATTTCATCGGCAAACCGGTGTCGTTGCAGGTGGAGTCGAATCTGAGCCAGGAGCAGTACGATATCGTGCTGATGTAAGAACGCAGAACCTTTAATCTACGGCCCTCTCGCGGGCGAGAAGCGTTCCAGATTTATCACTAACTACTAATCTAGCTACCAATTGGGCGTACGGTAGAAGCGTACAACGCGACGGCTTTTGCTGGTCGTCAGTCGGCATTCTCACGAATGATCCTGTCGATTATCTCCGGGTCGTCCACCTCTCCTTCGGAGCCCTTAAATACTCAGACCTCAGTGTGCCCGTCGCGGAACACATCAACCTCAACGCGCATCCCGATAACCACGATAGAAACCAGCACGGTATCGGGTCGATGCCGGCTCAGAGAGTAGTGAATCTTCGCTGCGTCGAGCCGGTCCAGCAGATCGAATAGTGACGTTGTCATGGCTATTGCCTATTTCTTGAAGCGGTTGTCATTAAGCAGTTTAAGTGCTTTTCACGCGCCTTTTCACACCGTCGTTTGCATCGCTTTGGATATCATCCAGCGTCGAGTTCAAATACTGGCCCGGAAATTCGCGCAGCACCGATCCTTTGCACTCAGACGAGATCACATCGCACGTGTACATGCTTCCGCGATCCGTCGCTGCTCCTGAACATCGCCACTGCCCGCAGCGCCGCCCAGTTCGAACGGCTGCGCATCGTCCAGCGGCGTCGAGGTGTCTGCGTCGGCCTGCTCGCCGCGCGCGACCGCGAGCAGCGATTCTCGGGTGGATGGGTCATACGGGCCGGAGAGGACGGGTTCACCGGACGGGTACTCGATACTTCTGACCCACGCCTGCATCCATTCGGCAGTCTCTGGGTCCATGACGCTATAGCCGGGCGTGCTCGCAGGTGCCGCAGCGCTACCCAGCGACCCGCCCCGCTGTGGCTCTTCGGGAATGACCGCGACGCTGCCGCCGCGCACCATGCTCATGAGCGTCTGCACGACTTCGAGGTCAGATCCTGACTTCGCCAGCCGGTCGTGCCAGCGGAAGTTTGCGCCCAGGAACTGGCGCACGCGCTGCACTAGCCCGGCATCGTTCGCCCACACATCGGGGTAGGCCGCCATCGTGAACTTCCTGCCCGCATCGACGGCCTGCTGTTTTTCGTCGCGCGAGAGGAAACCGCCCCACATGTAGTCGTCGGCGCGGTACAGCATATACCGGTGCCACGAGTCTGTTCTGAATTCTACGCCCATTGATCGCCCTTGCCCTTTTGTGACCGTGTCAACCTAGCAGTTCGCCGGCGGCAGGTGTTTACGAGATACGTCCGTTATGCCTTGGGCGGCTCGATCAGCGCAGCCAGCTTCTTTGTGTCCATCGCCATTGAAAGGAAGCCCGCCGCCCAGCCAGTAACGGGTGTGACGCATTAATCCATCGGCTCGGCGTTAAGATCGGTTTGAGTTTTCGCAGCGGAGCGTAGAAGTTCGTGCGAAGATGAAGCCTCACTTTTTACTCAACGGAGGGCGGCATGGGAATTCTGGATGAAGTAGGTAAGATCGCGGGCGCGGTAGCAGCCGTTGAAGCAGCGGAAAAAGTCGATCCGGAAGCGGGTTTGCTGACGAAAGGCATCGCAGCTGTTGCCGGCTTTGAAGGCGCTGGTGCACTGGAGTCATTGGTCGAAAAGAAGGAAGGCGAGAAGGAAGACAACGCCGACAATACTCAGGCAACCGACAGCACTGATCCTCAGGCGTAATTTCACGCTGCAACGGGTCGGTCTCAGACGAGGCTGACCCGCCCTCCCTTGTCGCGTCGGCAGCGCGTTGATCCGGCAATCGCCGTGCTCATGACTGCTCGATCGCCCCCGCCATACCGGTTTGCCGGCATCTTCACGCGAAGACAATCCGCTCCTCCCCCTAATTTCTTCGTTGACGTAGCAGCAAGACGCGCCTATAACCATCCCATTGGATGGTGTTGGGATGTTGCGCGGAGTATAAATGACCAAACTCAAACTGATCGACACCTCGCGCCCGAAAGGCGGCGAGACCGAAAAAATCACCATCAACCTCGGCCCGGTCGACTTGGGCCAGATCGATTTACTGGTCGAAGAAGGTTTTTACTCGAACCGCACTGACCTGATTCGTACGGCGATCCGCAACCAGCTCGCCGCGCACGCGCAGGTTGTCACGGAAACGGTGACCCGGCGCTCGATGGTGCTCGGCTTGCAGCACTTCTCACGGCAGGACCTCGAAGCGGCACAGGCCGCGAACGAACGACTGGACATTCATGTACTCGGCCTCGCGAGCATCGCAGCCGATGTGCCGGCGGCACTCGCGGCGGCCACGATCGCATCGGTGGTGGTGCTCGGCGCTTTTCACGCGTCGCCCGCGGTCAAGGCGGCACTCGCCGGCCGCATCAGCTAGGCGCGCCTGATGTGGCTGATCGTCCGGCTCATCGCCTGACTCATTGTCAAACTCATTGCCAGAATCGACCACGCACAACGCAAGACAACGCAACGGACTACGCGCATGAAGCTGAACGAAGATTTTCTGAACTCGATGAAAGAAGCCTTCGAGCTGTTGCGTACAGCGGGCCCGAAGGAAGCGGCCGCCGCGGTTCAGCGCGCGCTCGCCGGCGGCGCGGCCAGCGCTGCTGAAACGCTGGCACCGCACACACCCCAAAGTTCGAAGGATCGAGCGCAAGCCTGGGCGCGAGCTCAAACGCAAGCCGAGCACACAGTCGATCTGGACACACCCGGCATATTCAGCACGCACAACTTCAGCAACGGCGCAGGCCAACGCCAATACAAGCTCTACGTGCCGGCCGTCTACAAAAGCGAACCGTTGCCGCTGATCGTGATGCTGCACGGCTGCACGCAAAACGCCGACGACTTCGCGGCCGGCACGCGCATGAACGAAATGGCCGAGCGCCATGGTTTCATCGTCGTGTATCCGAATCAATCGCAGGCTGCCAATCATTCGAAATGCTGGAACTGGTTCAAGCCCGTCGACCAGCAGCGCGATCAGGGCGAGCCTTCGTTGATCGCCGGCATCACGCGTGAAGTGATGGCGCGCTATCGCGTCGATCCTGCGCGGGTGTATGTGGCGGGTTTATCGGCGGGCGGAGCGATGGCGGACATCATGCTGAAGACGTCGCCCGACCTGTACGCAGCAGCCTGCGTGCATTCGGGCCTCGCATGCGGATGCGCGAAGGGCCTGCCCTCGGCGCTCGCCGCCATGAAGGGCGGCAAGGCACGCCGCAGCCGTCCGCGCGGCGAGCCGCAGCGCCCGCTCATCGTGTTCCATGGCGATGCGGATTCGACCGTGCATCCTTCGAATGCCACTGAGCTCGTAGCAGGCTTCGACGCCGGCACCACGACCGTCAGCGTGCCTGCGCGCGCGGCAAACGGCCGGCGCGGCTGCACGGTGCAACGGCTCAGCGCCGCGAACGGCGTCGAAGCGGAGTACTGGTCGATTCACGGCGCCGGCCATGCATGGGCGGGCGGCAGTCAGCGCGGTTCATACACGGACCCATCCGGCCCTGATGCGGCGGCCGAAATGCTGCGTTTCTTCCTCGCTCATCCGCGCAAACACTGAGCGACGCATGTCAGCGTCAACCCGCGCCTAACGGCTTCAGCAGATTACGCAGCGCCGCGGCTGTGACCGGCCGCGAGAACCAGAACCCTTGTGCTTCGTCGCAACCAAGCGCTTCCAGCTGCGCGGCCTGCCCGGCGGTCTCGACGCCTTCAGCGGTCACGCGCAGTTTCAACGCATGCGCCATCGCGATGATCGCGCCGACCAGCGCAGCGCATTGCGGATCGGTGGTCATGCGCATCACAAAAGAGCGGTCGATTTTCAGGCGATTCAGCGGAAAACGCGTCAGGTACGCGAGGCTCGAATAACCGGTGCCGAAGTCGTCCACCGCGACTTCAACGCCCAATTCGCGCAACGCATGCAGCGTCTGCAGTGCCTGATCGGTGTCGCCAAGCAACACGCCTTCGGTGATTTCCACTTCGAGGTATGAAGGGTCGAGCGCGGCTTCTTCCAGCGCCTCGCGGATCGTCGAGAACAGGTCGTGTCGCTGGAACTGCTGCGGCGACACGTTCACCGCCACCCGCGGCAAACTGCCGGTAAGCCGCAGCAATTTGCCCGCATCCCGGCACGCGGTGCGGATCACCCATTCGCCGATGCGCTCGATCAGGCCCGCCTCTTCCGCGACCGGCACGAATTCGACCGGACTGATCAAACCACGCTGCGGATGATTCCAGCGTAGCAAGGCCTCCACTTGCACGACGCGGCCGGTTGCGAGCGTCACCTGCGGTTGATACACGAGGTACAAATGCTCGCGCTCGAGCGCTTCGCGCAGCATCGTCTCGAGTTCGAAGCGGCGCGCCGCCTGGCCTTCGAGCGCGGCGGAAAAGCGTCGCACCGCATTGCCGCACACCGCCGAAGCCGCCGACAACGCCACACCCGCGCGACGCATCAGCGTCGGCGCATCGCTGCCATCGGCCGGATAAGCAACGATGCCGATGCTGGCGGCGATGTTCAACGTGGTGCCCGCATAGTCGATCGATTCGGCGATGCGCTCCAGTGCTTCAGCGGCGAACGTATCGGCTGCCGCGCCACTTTCGGTGACCAGCAGCGCGAATTGCGTGCCGCCGATCGAGGCGATCGTACCGTCGTTTGGAAACAGACCGCGCAACCGTTCGCCCACGATCTGCAACACCAGTTCGGCCGCGTGCAAACCGAGCGCGTCGCGCAGTTTGCGCAGGTGATCGAGTTCGGCGATCAGCAAGGTAAAACCGCTACCGGTACGCTGGCAGCGCGCGATCGTCAGATCGAGGCGTTCGATGAATAGCGTCTGATTGGGCAGGCGTGTCACGCCATCGTGATGCGCGACGTACCACAGCCGCGCTTCGGACTGCGCGTAACGTGTCATGTCGATAGCGATGCCGACGTAGCGCGGCGCCACGTCACCGGAAAGCTTCGGTTCGGCAACGAGTGGAGCCAGCGCAAGAACCACGCGGATGGGCGTGTTGTTGCGCCGCATGTAGGTCCATTCGCCTTCGTAGCGCGAGGTCACGGCGGATAGCGCCGGCCATTCGGCGCGGCGTCTGGCGAGTTCGGCCGGATCGTGCAGCGACTCGAAGGTGCGCCGGCCAACCAGTTCTTCGGCGGCAAAACCCGTCAGCTTTTCGAAAGCAGCGTTGACGCAGCCGAACGTGCCGTCCGCAGTGCAGATAAACATGCCGTATGGCGCCGCCGCGAGCGCGGCATTGCGCGTGCGCGCTTCGGCGTAGGTGTAATCTTGCATCGCGCCGGCCTTTGATTGTCCTGAGTATTGGAAGCGAATTGAAGCGTTCTTGACGCGGACGACGAAAACGGCGCGGCCGACAGGTTGCCCGATCCCCCGCGCAACCGTGCGTATGATAGCGGCTTTCGTGGCCGGAAACTTTGGTGGGGAATCTACTCGAAAACCGGTGGAAATTCTTCGCGGTCCGGTGCTGTGTCGACCGTGTGGAGAGAGCGATTGCGGGACGAGGTCCGCCGCCTCATCGCAAGAAGTACATCTAGTGCCTCTGGGCCACGCGCGGAAAGACACCGGGTAGGCGGCGACGACGCGGGCGCGTCGTCATGTCGTCAGCCCTTCTTAAGACGCCGACGGCGCACGCGGCAACGCGGCTTCGACAAACACCGCGCAGAGCGCTTCCATTCCCTTCGCATCTTCTTCGTCGAAGCGTGCGACGATCGGGCTATCGACATCCCACACGCCGATCAGCGTGCCGTCCGGGGCGACGAGTGGCACGACGATTTCCGATTGCGAAGCGGAATCGCAGGCGATATGGCCGGGAAACTCGTGCACGTCGCGCACGACTTGCGTTCGGCGAGTCTGCGCGGCCGTACCGCATACGCCCTTGCCGAGCGCGATGCGCACGCATGCGGGCTTGCCCTGAAACGGTCCGACCACGAGTTCGCGGCCATCGTGGAAGTAAAAACCGGCCCAGTTCAGATCGCTCAACGAATGAAACACGAGCGCCGAAAAATTCGCTGCATTGGCGATCCAGTCGGTTTCGTCGGCGAGAAGCGCGCGTGCCTGGGCAACCAGTTCTTCGTATTGCGCGGCTTTGGAGAGATGCGAAGCGGAGGAAACTTCGAACATGACGGTGTCCGTGGTGAAAGCGGAAAGAGGAACAAGCAAGGCATGCAGTGTAAAGCAAGCCGCTATTTCGTTCACGGCACGCGCGGCTGCGCACGCCGCCCTCTTTGCGCGCTATCTGCTTCAAACGTCATGCGGACGGACAACGCGATACGTCAATCACTGATCGACGCCGACGATCACGCTCGATGCCTTGAAGATCGCCGTCACGGGCTTGCCGCTCGCGAGACCGAGGCGGTCGACACTTTCGTTGGTGATGATCGCGGCGATCTGCGCGCCGCCCGCCGCAATGGTCACTTCCGAATTCACCGCGCCCTTCGTCACCGCCGACACCGTCCCGGCGATGCAATTGCGTGCCGACACCTGGCTCTTCGTCACGTCGACCATCACGATCACCGACGATGCCTTGACCAGCGCGAACGCCGGCTTGCCCGCCGCGAGTCCGAGCGAAGTCGCGCTGCCGTGCGTGATGATCGCGACGATCTCGAGACCGTCCGGGGTGCGCAGCGTGACTTCGTCGTTCACTGCACCGCGTTTGACGTCGGCCACTTCGCCGGCGAAATGATTGCGTGCGCTGGTTCGCATGAGTGATCTCCTGATTGTGCGGCCCTGAATAAACGGTTCAAGGCTAGCGGTTGAATGTGAAAGCGAGTGTATCGGAACGCACGCCGCGCGCGACGCTTCAAGTACGTGAAGTGCAGTATCGCGCAGCCGCTATTGGCGGTTACTGTAAGCGTGAGAAAGCGTCCATCATTGAATCCAGGCAATCGTACAGGCATCAACAGCCTCGCCTGTCGTCCGACACCGTATCATCGAGCCCTTGGCCCCCTTTTTGACCATGCCCGTCGAACCCATGCCTGCCGCCGTCCTGTCCCGCCTCGCCACCGTGTTGCCGGCCGCCTGTCGCGCCGCACGGCGTACCGCCCATGCCAACCTGCGGCGCGCCCTCTACGCCGCCGCGCTGTGCACAGCCCTCGCGGCCTGCAGCAATCCCGCGCCGATCCACGACGCGCACGCGCCAGCCGACCCCATCGCGCTGTTCCCGATCGCCAATTACGACCAGAACGTCGATCACTGGCTCGAACCGGACAGTCCCGGTTACGACAAGCCGTTCCTGAGTCCCGACGATCAGCAGGCGCATTTCAAGGCCCTCTACGCACGCTATTTCGGCACCGGCACGACCGCGCCATCGCCATGGAATTCCGCCTATGTGAGCATGCGCGTCTATCGCCAGCAAGGCACCGACATTGCCGCGTTGCAGCAGCGCCGGATCGTCAAGTTCGACAACACCGGCAAGACCGGCACGGACATCGGCTACGGCGAGAATTTCCGGCCTCACGACAAGGCGTGGATCGACGCGATTGCGCAAAACATGGACGTCGGCCAGTTCGAGCAGGCGCCCGTCTATAAGCCTGAGCGCCGTGCGATCGCCACCCGTAATCTGATGGTGCGCGAACTGCCGACCACGGACCCGTCGTTCTACGACCGCCGTCTGGCCGGCGAAGGCTATCCGTTCGACAACCTGCAAATCTCAGCGGCGCGCCCGGGCACGCCGCTGTATGTGCTGGGCAGCAGCGTCGACGGCGCGTGGGCATACGTGCAGACGCCCGACGTGCAGGGTTGGGTGCGCAGCGACGGCGTCAGTCTGACCGACGACACCTTTGTCGACACGTGGCGCGCGGCCACCCGCAAGTCGCTGGGCGCGGTGACGGTCGCCTCGGCGCCGGTGCGCGACAGCCACGGCATATTCCGCTTCGACGCGCCGACCGGCACGCTGCTGCCGCTCGCGCCTGAAAACGCCGCGCGGCCCGCCGGTAAAAACGCAAACGCGAAATCAGCCGCCACCGAAAATGCCGACCGGCCCGCCTCCCGCAAGTTCTTAGTCCCTGCTCGCGACGTGGAAGGCCGCGCGATTATCCGCATCGCCCAGTTGAGCGAAGCACAGATCGCCCCGATACCGCTCGCCGCCACGCCGCGTCATCTGGCGATGCTGATGAAAACGCTGATCGGGCGGCCGTATGGCTGGGGCAATAGCGGGCTCTACAACGACTGTTCGTCGGAACTCCAAAGCATCTTCGCGGCGTTCGGCGTGTGGCTGCCGCGCCATTCGTCCACGCAGATGAGCGCCGGACGCATGATCGATCTGTCCGCGTCGACGCCGGCGCAACGGCTCGACTATCTCGCCCAGCACGGCGAACCGTTGCGCACGCTGATCTACATCGGCGGCCATGTGATGCTGTACATCGGCAACACCACCCGCAACGGCGTCGCGGTCCCGGTCGTCTATCAGGACGTGTGGGGCTTACGCCCGGCCGACAACAGCCGGCGCGCGGTGATCGGCGGCTCGGTGATTCTGCCGCTGTTCGAACACATCCCGGAAGACGCCGCGCTGCAATCGCTGGCAGCGACCCCGACGTTCCAGATCAGCATCCTCGGCGCGCCCGGTAGCGGCGCAGCGACCCCGCCGGACGACGACAACCCGGCCGGCTAACCGGGTCGAGCGCGGGTCGAGCACATTGAAGCAAACGCTTACGCCCGTGCTCAAAAATATTTTTCCCGGAGTGTCGATTCAATCGCGCACCAATCGTCGTAACGTTGAAGACCCGGCTCGCGCAGCGGGGCTTTCAACTCACGAACCTGTTACTTCAAGGAGTCGCCGTCATGTCCAGCCCCACTGTCAAACCGATCCCTGACGGGATGCACTCGCTTACTCCGTATCTGATTTGCGCCAACGCCGCGGACGCCATCGCGTTCTACACCAAGGCGTTCAACGCCGTCGAACAAGTCCGTCTGCCCGGCCCGGACGGCAAGGTCATGCACGCCTCGCTGAAAATCGGCGACTCCGTGCTGATGCTGACCGACGAATGGCCCGAGCATCGCAGCTTCGGTCCGAAAACGCTGAAAGGCTCGCCAGTGACGATTCATCTCTACGTCGAAGATGTCGACGCCAGTTTCAAGCAGGCCGTCGATGCCGGCGCGACCGTGACGATGCCCGTCAGCGACATGTTCTGGGGCGACCGCTACGGCCAGATCCAGGATCCGTTCGGCCACAACTGGTCACTCGCGACGCATAAACGCGATCTGACACCGGAACAGATTCAGCAAGGCATGCTCGACATGAACAAGGCATGCTAGCCATGAAGTAAGCGGCGTGCCTTCCATCCTTCAGGAGGAGGAGATCGTATGCAAAAGATTGCGCCATGCCTGTGGTTCGACGGTAAAGCGGAAGAAGCCGCCCGCTTCTATACCTCGGTGTTTTCCAGTTCGCGCATCGCCACCACGATGCATCACTCGGACGCCGGACCCGGACCGAAAGGCAGCGTGCTTGCCGTTACATTCGAGCTCGAAGGCCAGGAGTTCATGGCTTTGAACGGCGGCCCGGGCTTCACCTTCACGCCGGCCATTTCGCTATTCGTGCACTGCGGCTCGCAGAAGGAGATCGACGGCTATTGGTCGAAGCTCTCCGACGGCGGCACGCCGCAGCAATGCGGCTGGATTCAGGACAAGTTCGGTGTCTCCTGGCAAATCGTGCCCGATGTGTTGGGCCAGATGCTGCGGGACCCGGATGCCGCCAAAGCGAAGCGCGTGATGGAGGCGATGATGAAAATGGTCAAGCTCGACATCGCCTTGCTCGAGCAGGCTTATCGCGGAGGATAAAGGGCTAGCGCCGGGCCGCAAGACCCTGATCTTTGATAGGATCGGTCTCGGACAATGATCGGCGGGACATGAACGGTGCGCGTCAACCATCAGGCTTTCTTCTGCTCGCTGTTTGTCGCGCGTCTCGCCGATCAGATTCTGCTGTTCCTCGTGCCGCTCGTCGTGTTCCAGACGACGCACAAGGTCTCGTGGTCCGGCGTCGCGTTCTTTATCGAAACGCTGCCGCGCTATCTGGTGTTTCCGTTCTTCGGTGCGCTGTGCGACCGTGTCTCGCCGCTCAGGTTGATGCGCGTGAGTCAGACCGTGCGCGCACTGGTGTGTTTCGGCGGCGTACTGGCTTACGCGCTGTTTGGCGGAATCGGCTGGTTGATCGCGCTGTCCGCGTTGTGCGGCGTGCTGACGAGCCAGGGTCTGGTGGCCCGCGAGGTGATGCTGCCGCAGATCTTCAGCACGCAGCAGTTTCAGCGCGTGCTGGCTTACTCGCAATTGGCCGATCAACTCGGTTTCGTCCTCGGCCCAATGCTGGCAGCGCTGCTGCTCGGACTTTGGCGCTGGGAATGGGTGGTCGGCGCAACGGGCACACTGTTTTTGTTTGCCGACGCGGCGCTTTTACTGTGGCAACGCGCGAGTGGCTTTCGCGCCAGCGACCCGCCGCGCGTCGAACCCGGCCACTGGACGCTGCCGTTGCGCATTGCGCTGGGGCACGTGCTGCTTCTGCCGGGCCTGAAGAAAGTCGTGCTGCTCGCCGCCGCCGAGAATCTGGTGATCGGCGTGACACTCGCGACGTCCGCTGCAATGGTCACCGGTTTTCACGCGCAATCGAGCCGCTACTACGCCGGGCTGCAAACCGCCGGTGCCGTGGCCACCGTGCTGATTCTGTTGACGATCGCACGCACCTCGTGGCCCGCGAAGGCGCTGGGTCTGGTCGCGTTTGTCGCGATCTGTGCGGGCGGCGTGATCGCCGGCGCGAGTGCGGACCATCGCGGCTACGCGCTCGGCTTCCTGCTGATCGTCGGCTTCGACAAGATGTTCAATGTCTACATCCGCAGTGCCCGGCAAAAAATTATCCCGCCGCAGGACTACGGCAAAACGACCGGCGTAGTGATCCTGCTGAACAATATGACGCAGCCGCTCGCCGGTTTGCTGGTCGGCGTGTTCTCCGGACGGACGCAGACCGGTTGGCTGATCGTGGTGCTGTCGCTGGCGATGGGCGGCATCGGCGCGGCGGTGTCGATTGGTGCGGTGCTATGGCGGCGCAGGCGCGCGATGGTGGTTGGAGAATCGTAACGACGTTAGCCGCGTGCGGCGCTATGGTTTGTTGTGCCTGCGGCGTGGGCCTTGCCTTGGTCTGTTTGCCTTTCGCGGCAACATTGTATGTTTGCCTACGGCGTTGCCTTTCCTTGCTCTGGCTTCTTTGGCCTCTCTTTTCTTATTGGTTTATTAGCGTTGCCCCCGTGCTGTTTGCCTACTCGGCGCTTCTGGTTGTACGCCTGCGGCGGTGGCTCTTTCGTTTCTTATTGGTTTATTAGCGTTGCCCCTGTGCTGTTTGCCTACTCGGCGCTTCTGGTTGTACGCCTGCGGCGGTGGCTCTTTCGTTTCTTATTGGTTTATTAGCGTTGCCCCTGTGCGGGGCGGCACCTACTTTTCTTTGCCTGCCGCAAAGAGAAGTAGGCAAAAGAAAGCGGCTCACACCGCTGATATGACTCCCGGTGTCAATCGGGATCGGTTTTTCGGTTTCTCAAATTCATATTGTCTGAATTTCCTGAGGGCGACGTAGCAGTACATCTCGACGGTGGATCACGCTGATATCCGCGGGTTGGGTACCGCATTACAGAGGTCCGCCCAATGAGCCTGCCGCAATCTAAAGCCGCAAGTCGGATGCAATCCGTTGCGTAGCGGTGTCGCGGGTTACTCGTGTGCCGGGCTACGCCGCCTTCAGGAAACTCCTCCAGTGCTCAGGGTGAGCGCAAGGGGTGAGGGGTGTGCTGCATCATGCCAGGGACACCTCGTGCGGTACGGCCAGCGACATCGCGAGCCGGCTGACGTCCCAGATAAAACCTGCCAGTTCGCGGGCAACCGCGACCACCGCGATGTTCTTCTGCTTGCCGCGCGCGATGAGCTTGCGATAGCGTCGGCACAGCCGCACCTGTGCGTCCCAGGCGCGATCCACGATCGGCTTGGGGATACCTTCGTGGCGGCGCTGGATGTCGGGACTGACACGGGCCGTATGCCGGTAGCTCCAGGCCGCTTCGACGAGCAGCTTTCTCGCGTAGCTGTTGCCGTTCTTCGTGATACTGCCCTGCCGGCGCTTCTCGCCTGACGAGTGTTCCGAGGGCGTCACGCCCAGCCAGGCCATCAGCTGGCGCGGATGGGCAAAACGCGACAGGTCACCCAGCTCCGCGAGCATGCCCACCGCCGTGGTGAACTGCACGCCGCGCATGGTCTGCAGGCCCAGCACGGCCGGATAGAAGCGCCAGTTGGGGACCGCTTCGCGCAACGCGGCCTCCAGTCGCGCGCATTGAGCGAGGCGGTCCTCGATGGTGCGCCGATGTTCCTCGAACGCCAGCTGCTGCCATGCACTGTCGAATGCATGCGCGCCCAGCCAGCGCTGGTGCGCCGGTCCCCAGTCGGCACGGCCTGTATAGCGCACCCCATGCGAGAGCAGGAAAGCCTTCAGCCGTTGCCGTGCACGCTTCAGATCATCTTTGGCGCTGACCCAGGTACGCGCCAGATCGCGGAACGCTTCGTCGTCCACGCCGGGCACGTACACGGCTGACAGGTCGCCAGCGCGCAGTGAGCGCACGAGCTTCACGGCATCACGTCGATCGGTCTTCACACGTTCACCGGGCTTTCTGGGAATCAGTGAAGGTGCGCACACCATGCAGTCGAACCCTTTCTGGATGAGTTGCCGGTAAAGCCCATAGCCGCACGGGCCCGCCTCGTAGACGACGCGGATGCGGCGCGCCTTTGACTGCAGGCGCTTGCACAGGCGATCGATATCGGCCTGCCTCGTACCGGTCTTGCCGAGCAGTTCAACCTCGCCCGCATCGAGTGCATAGGCAACTGTGATCGAATCCTTGTGAACGTCGCAACCGACGTACAGCGTGCTATCGTGTTCCATGCTGGCCTCCGTGCCGGAATTCGCCGGGTGCGGCCCGTCCGCACCGTGCGGCTCTGGTAGCAATGCTAACCCGCGTTTGATTCCTCACGGCAGGCCAGCCCTTGCCTCACGGGAGTCATACTGTCTAACGCTTAAGCGGGTCCCTCGCGCAGTCACGGTAGTGGAGCATCTGGAATCCGTCTCCTCGCACACTCCGCGTGAGTGACAAGGCAGTCATTCTTCCGGCGGCGCTGCGCGCGCCGAGCGGTACTTCTTAAAACCACCTCCTTCTTTTAGCGCTCGCGTTTTGTCCGGTGCGCTGGCCCGCCGTTCCATAGCCAACGCTCACCGTGGTGCCGGCAATTCGCTCTGGGTGATAGTTCGCGTTTGCACAGAGCAGCGCCTCGCCGAGGCGCAGCCGATGGCCCCTACCGCGCACAAACGAAGTCACTGGTTTCACATGCAGACCCGCCCGCGACGCACGGAGTGCGGAGTGGAAAGAATGATGCCGGAAGCGCGTATCCACTATCGGTGTTGAGAAGTATCGCGGTGGCGCGCGCAGCGCCGCCGGAAGTATGACTGCCTTGTCACCAGCGCGGAATGTGCGAGAACACCGATTCCAGATGCTCCACTGCCTCCTCCAAGCCAGGAGACCCGCTTAAGAGCTGGCGGTGTAAAGCCGCTTTCTTTTGCCTACTTTTCTTTGCGGCAGGCAAAGAAAAGTAGGTGCTCCCCCGCACAGGGGGAACGCTAATAAACCAATAAGAAACGAAAGAGCCACCGCCGCAGGCGTACAACCAGAAGCGCCGAGTAGGCAAACAGACAACAACCACCGCCAAAGGCAAACAACTCAACCAGGCGCTACGCGCAAAAACTAAACAGGTTCACATACAACACCAAACTTCACCAACTGCGTAGCCCCAAAAGCATTACTAATAGCCACATCAGCCGCATCGCGCCCACGCGCCATCAAAACCCGCCCCGTCCGGGGCACATTATTCCGTGGGTCGAAAGTCTGCCAACACCCGCCAACATAAGCCTCGAACCACGCAGCAAAATCCATCGTCGCATACGGCGGCGGCGTCCCCACATCGCTGATATACCCCGTGCAATACCGCGCCGGTATATTCATCGCCCGGCACAAGGTCACCGCCAGATGCGCGAAATCCCGGCACACGCCCTTCCTCTCGTGCCATGCCTGCCACGCGGTCTTGGTCGGCCGCGCAAAATCGTAGCCAAACACGATATGCCGATGCACATAATTGCAAATCGCATCCACCCGCGCACGCCCCAGCGGCATCTTGCCGAAGGTCTGCCAAGCGAACTCGGATAGCAAATCAGTCTCGCAGTAACGGCTACCCAGCAAAAACACCAGCGTATCGTCAGGCAATGCCTCCACCGGATGCTGCTCCGTGAACGGCGGCCGCATTTCCGGCTCGGACGACACCTCGAGAACAGCGCTCGTCGATAGCGCAATCTTCCCCTGCGGCGCGACGATCCGGCTGCACAGATTGCCGAAACCGTCGCGGTACTGGCTGATCGGCACCGGCGGATCGACCGTCAGCAAATCCGGACTCAGCACATCCTTCGCATGCGAAAAGTGCGTGTTCAACATCAACATCATCGGCGTAGGTTGCACGCACTCATAGACCAGTTCGTAGCCAACACGCAATTTCATCGCGGCGCCCCTTCCAGTTGAAACGTTCAGTTGACGCGCCCGGTTAACCATCTCAGGTAACGCTCCCAGCTAACACGTTCGATTGATACTGATTGATACTCTCAGCCAACACCATCCACGATCACACCCGTCCCGCTCCCTCGCCCGGCCTCGGTCACGCTCACATCGACCTGCAAGCCGCGAAACGAATGCGGCGCGCCATGCCATGTGCCCCACAACGGCAACGCCTGATAGTAGTTCCACGCTACCGCCACGCGAATCAGATGACGATTGCCGACAATGCTATTGGTCGGATCAAAATCGACCCAGCCGGCGCCCGGCAAATAAATCTGCAGCCACGCATGGGTCGCGCCGCCGCCTTGCGTGGCGTCGTGCTCAGGCACGAACAGGTAGCCGCTCACAAAACGCGCGGCAAGGCCAAGCGAGCGCACCGCGTCCATCATCAGCACCGCGAAATCGCGGCAACTGCCGCTGCGGCTGCGCAAGGTGTCGCCGGGACGTTTCACGCCCTTCTCCGTGCGGCGCACATAAGAGAACGTGCTCTTGATTTCGAGCGTCATCGCGCGCAGCAGCGCCATCGTCCCGCCGCTGGCGCTTTTTCGGCTCGCGGCGCCGCTGCCAGGTACAGGCACGAAGCGACGCGCCCATTCGTCGACATCGCTGTCCGGATACTGGCGGCTACGCGCATTCACGAGGTCCGAAGCTTCCTCGTTGGTGTACGCAAACGGCCAGTTCACCGCGTAAGGTTCGAGCGCGTAATCGGGCAACGGCGTTTCGAAGTGTTCGAGCGTTGCCTCGCTGTCGAAACGCAACTCGCTCGCCCGGCCCTCGAAACTCGCCACCGCCACCGAGTTGTCGAACACGTCGTGCAGCCAGTGCAGCCGCGACGGCGTCGGCGTGATCACCAACTGGTTCGTGACGAGGCGCAAGTCGTGGCTGGCGCGCGGTCGGAACATCATCCGGTGTTCGCCGAAACGCACGGGTTCCGAGTAGCGGTAGACGCTGATGTGGCGCACCGTGAAACGCTGCGGTTCGGTCCGCGGGGTTTCAGGCCGCTGCGGTTCAATCCGCTTTGGTTCAGTCATTTGACAGGCCGATGGATGCGACTGGGTTCGTCCTGGCCATCACGTTCACGCTCACGAAACCGCCGCCGTAGCAGGCGCTCAGCGCTTGGCACGGTTTGATCCTGAATGAGTCACGGCCAAAATTCGGCGTGGTCGAGTTTTCTCTCGGAAAGACTCCCGGGTTGAGCATACACCTGCCATATTGGTTGAAAGCACTCATTTGGCAGCGGCATGGTTTTTGTACCTACGGTGTTGGGCTTTGTTTGTTTTGTTTGCCTTGCGCGGCGCTTATGTCTGTGTGCCTACGGCGTTGGCCTTTCCTTGATTTCCTGGTGGTCTATTAGCTTCGCCCCTGTGCGGGGCAGGCACTTACTTTCTTTGCCGCCGCAAAGAAAGTAAGCAAAGAAAGCGGCTTCACACCGCTGATATGACTCCCGGTGTCAATCGGGATCGGTTTTTCGGTTTCTCAAATTCATATTTACCTGAATTTCCTGAGGGCGACGTAGCAGTACATCTCGACGGTGGATCACGCTGATATCCGCGGGTTGGGTACCGCATTACAGAGGTCCGCCCAATGAGCCTGCCGCAATCTAAAGCCGCAAGTCGGATGCAATCCGTTGCGTAGCGGTGTCGCGGGTTACTCGTGTGCCGGGCTACGCCGCCTTCAGGAAACTCCTCCAGTGTCAGGTTGGGGCAACGGGGCTGGATGTTGCATCATGCCAGGCGCACCTCGTGCGGTACGGCCAGCGACATCGCGAGCCGGCTGACGTCCCAGATAAAACCTGCCAGTTCGCGGGCAACCGCGACCACCGCGATGTTCTTCTGCTTGCCGCGCGCGATGAGCTTGCGATAGCGTCGGCACAGCCGCACCTGTGCGTCCCAGGCGCGATCCACGATCGGCTTGGGGATGCCTTCGTGGCGGCGCTGGATGTCGGGACTGACACGGGCCGTATGCCGGTAGCTCCAGGCCGCTTCGACGAGCAGCTTTCTCGCGTAGCTGTTGCCGTTCTTCGTGATACTGCCCTGCCGGCGCTTCTCGCCTGACGAGTGTTCCGAGGGCGTCACGCCCAGCCAGGCCATCAGCTGGCGCGGATGGGCAAAACGCGACAGGTCACCCAGCTCCGCGAGCATGCCCACCGCCGTGGTGAACTGCACGCCGCGCATGGTCTGCAGGCCCAGCACGGCCGGATAGAAGCGCCAGTTGGGGACCGCTTCGCGCAACGCGGCCTCCAGTCGCGCGCATTGAGCGAGGCGGTCCTCGATGGTGCGCCGATGTTCCTCGAACGCCAGCTGCTGCCATGCACTGTCGAATGCATGCGCGCCCAGCCAGCGCTGGTGCGCCGGTCCCCAGTCGGCACGGCCTGTATAGCGCACCCCATGCGAGAGCAGGAAAGCCTTCAGCCGTTGCCGTGCACGCTTCAGATCATCTTTGGCGCTGACCCAGGTACGCGCCAGATCGCGGAACGCTTCATCGCCCACGCCGGGCACGTACACGGCTGACAGGTCGCCTGCGCGCAGTGAGCGCACGAGCTTCACGGCATCACGTCGATCGGTCTTCACACGTTCACCGGGCTTTCTGGGAATCAGCGATGGCGCGCACACCATGCAGTCGAACCCTTTCTGGATGAGTTGCCGGTAAAGCCCATAGCCGCACGGGCCCGCCTCGTAGACGACGCGGATGCGGCGCGCCTTGGACTGCAGGCGCTTGCACAGGCGATCGATATCGGCCTGCCTCGTACCGGTCTTGCCGAGCAGTTCAACCTCGCCCGCATCGAGTGCATAGGCAACCGTGATCGAATCCTTGTGAACGTCGCAACCGACGTACAGCGTGCTATCGTGTTCCATGCTGGCCTCCGTGCCGGAATTCGCCGGGTGCGGCCCGTCCGCACCGTGCGGCTCTGGTAGCAATGCTAACCCGCGTTTGATTCCTCACGGCAGGCCAGCCCTTGCCTCACGGGAGTCATACTGTCTAACGCTTAAGCGGGTCCCTCGCGCAGTCACGGTAGTGGAGCATCTGGAATCCGTCTCCTCGCACACTCCGCGTGAGTGACAAGGCAGTCATTCTTCCGGCGGCGCTTCGCGCGCCGACGCGGTACTTCTCAGCACCGATTGGGTGTACGCGCTTCCTGCATCATTCTTTCCACCCCGCACTCGTGCGTCGCGGACGGGTCCGCATGGGAAACCAGGGGTTTCGTTTGTGCGCGGTCGGGGCCATCGGCTTCGCCTCGGCGAAGCGTCGAATCGTGCAAGTGCAAGTCACCGCGCCGCGCAAAACGCCGACGCTAAAACCAGCGGGTGGTTTGGTTTGACGAAATAACGCTGGGCGCCGAACCCCGCGGGCGGTTTGGTGAAGTACCGCCGCGGCGCGCGCAGCGCCGCCGGAAGGATGACTGCCTTGTCACCAGCGTTGAATGCGCGAGAACACCGATTCCAGATGCTCCACTACCGTGACTGCGCGAGGGACCCGCTTAGCATCGGTGTAAAGCCGCTTTCTTTGCTTACTTTCTTTGCGGCGGCAAAGAAAGTAAGTGCCTGCCCCGCACAGGGGCGACGCTAATAAACCACTAACAAAACAAGGAAAGGCAACACCGTAGGCACACAACCAATAGCGCCGCGCAACGCAAACGAAACAAGCCCCCCACGGCTCCGCCGTGCCAAATCACCGGTCATGAACTTGTCCACAGAAAATGTTCGCAAATCTGTGCATAACTGTCTAGCAAACCCTGCAAGCCATTGATGCGCTAGCCTTTTCCACCGCGAGGTCGAAGTTGTGCACACCCCGCCGCGGACCCGCGTCACGTCGCGTCACATACAGCATCACTCCCGCACCGCGCCCGTCTCAGCGGCCCCACGCGTGGCCGGCGCGCTCCGCGCCTCCGCTCTCCATTGCTGCCGCGAACGAACCATTCTCCGCACTGCCAGCCGCGCCATCTTGACCCAGCCCGACGGCCGCGGGTCGGCAAGCATGCTGAGCGCACGCGCATAGTCGAGCGTCAACCCCGGTGTCCATGCCATCGTCGCAGCGCGTTTGCGCAACTGCGCAGCCACCCACAATTCAGGCGTGGTCACGACGCGCAGAAACGGACGCCAGCCGCCGTGGCCAGCCCACACGCGCGCCGATGCGCCTTCAATCGCTGCTTCCAGCGCGCGCGATACGCTGCTGGAACAATTGCGGTGCGTCAGGTTGTAGGTCGTGTCCTGCCGATAGGTGTCCCAGAAGCGGCGCAGGCGCGCCGGATCGTAATTGCGAATGCGCACCTGGACCGTCGACGGACACCACGTTTTGGATTCGGTCTGGTAATCGGGCTGGAACACCCCCGGTACGTCGTTCTCACGCGTCGCACGCAGGAGCCGCGTGAAATCGTCAGGCGACCGATCGATTTCGACGCCCGGATACAAGCTGATGTAGACGCCCTCAGGCGATTCGAGGGCCGCATGTCCGGTCGAAATCACGCCGTTGCGATCCACCGCCGCGATATAGCGATCGACGATCAACTGCCGCCGCGCCTCAGCCTTCGACGAACCAACCGGCGTCCACACATGAACCGTCAGCGCAGCTTCGTCGGCGGCGGGCGGACCGTCCCATTCAGCCACCGCCGGTTGAGCCGGAACGGCGGCCGCAGCGCTCGCCGCGGAACTGGCCCCATCCGTGACATCCGGCGCCGTATCTTGCGAAGCGACTGCGGGGTTCGACGCGAGACGCCGCACGCGAGTGCTGAGCAAAATCATGTTCCAGCCGCCGAACATCAGGCCGAGGCCAAGACAGTACGGCACGGTCCCCACATAGTGAGTCGGATACGGCTGGTAGAAGAAAATCGCCAGCGCGATTTCAACGCCGCCGCCGATCATCGCGAGCCGCCACGTCCGGTAGCGCACTACCCTCGCGGAGACGATCTGCAGCAGACCGTCGGCCAGAAAGAGCGTGCCGAAGATCATCGACAGAATGAAATTGCCATGATGGTGACCGGCGAGAATCAGCGCCGCCGCCAGGCAGAACGCGAGGCCTTTTACGTACCGCAGCGTGCGTTGTCCGCCCATGCCGGTCCAGGCGACGGCCAGCGTCGCGAGGCCTTCGAGCAGCAGCAGTAATGCAAACGGCGTAATGGGAAAGTAGAGCGCGCTATCGAGCGCGTCGATGAAGACTACTACGCCGAGCAGCAGGCTCACCCAACCGATGAGCCGTAACGAACGCCAGCGAGTGCGCAGATAGTCGACACCCAGCAGGATCATGACCAGACGAACCATCGCAAGCCTCCTGTGATAGATGTGCCCATCTGAGCGCGATCTTAACCATATTCCGCCCGCGCCGACGCTGTCTGGCCGCGTCGGCGTGCGGTTCGGACGGACTTCAAACGAACTTGTGACGCTCGTGACGATGCGCCTTCGAAGCGCGCTCACCATGCTTCGGCACGCTTGCAGCGGCGTGGGGTTGGTCTTGGGGTTTGGCGTGCGGGTTAGCGTTTGCTTCGTCGCGCAACGTAGCAGGGCTCTGCACGATTGCCGCGCTTTGCGGCACAGTTGATGCAGCAGACATCGGGCCGGTTGCGGCGTCGATAACCTTCTGCAATTCTTCCTGCGCGTAGGCAGGCAGCGGCGCGTACGGATATTTGGCGTCGGCAGCCATTGCAACGGAGGCGGCGCAAACAAAGCCGAAGGCGATCATCAAGGTGGCGAGCTTTTTCATGTCGAGTCCTGATCAGGATGACGCGGCCCGCATGGTTTGGGAAGCGGCGCGCGTCAGTGGATCGGAAGGTTCCTGACGGCTTGCACCGTCAGCACAAGCAGTGTGACGGCCGGGACATGAAGGGTAAATTTTATTAAGCCGGATTCAAATATGCATAATCTGGCTTAATAAGCGCCAGCGCGCTGGAATACCCGACGCACTGGCATTGGGTCGATCTACGGGCAGAGCAACCGGGCAGATCAACGCGATTCACGACTCAAGCAGCTGCGGCTTGCGGCATCGCTTCGCCCTGCTCGCCGCCCAATGCATCGAGCAGATCGGTCAGCATGCGGTCGAGTTCTGCGGTCATCAGCGTGACGTCGGAGTCGAAGCGCTCGTCGTCGTTTTGCGCGGTGGGGTCGCTCGCTTCCTTGAGGACATCGAGCGGCGCGATGCGTTTGATCGTCAACGAAGGCGTCAGCACGAACGACACGCGATCGTTCCACGTCATCGCGAGCCGCATGCATTGCTTGCCGGCTTCGATATGACGGCGCATGTCTTCGGCATCCAATGCATGACCGACGTAACGCACCGTCGCATTGCCTTCCGCGGCCGAGCGCAGTTCGGTGTCCTGGTCGAGCGTGAAGCCTGCGGGGCCTTCGCCGGAGAGCAGCCATCCGGTCATCGCCGCGACCGGCGATTGCGTAACGCGCACCGTGCCGAGCGGCAGTTGATCGATCGATTTGACCAGCAGAGCGCGCACCTCGTCGGCGACTGCCTGCGAAGCCGCGTCGATCACGAGCCAGCCGTTCACGGTATCGATCCACACGCGCGTGTCGCGGCGAATGCTGAACGCGCGCGGCAGCAGTTCGTCGGTGACCTGCTCCTTGAGTTCGCGCATCTGCTTGCGGCCGGGTTTGAAGCCCTGCTGCTCTTCGAGTTCGGCCGCGCGCGCCTTGGTCACCTGAGTGACGACCGAAGCGGGCAGCAGTTTCTTTTCCGCGCGAAACACCAGCAGCATCTGGCGGTTCAGCGAGTAGACGAGCGAGTCGTTATCGCGCGGCGACGCCCAGCCGTGGCTTTGCATCTCGACGCTATTGCCGGGCGCGAACGCGTGCGGCGCGAGCCACTTCTCCATTTGTTCAGGGGTAACAGACCACGGAGTGGGAAGACGGTGCAACTGAAGGTTTTTGAACCACATGGGCGATGGTATGGGCAAAGCGCGTCATTCTATATGACGGCGGGCGTGGCGCGGTCGTGCGGGTCCGCTTTCGCACTTTGCCGAAGCCGTCACACCGCACAAGGTATTTTCAAATAAAACCAGAAAATCCTGCAAGCGACAGACCGATTATCAAATTCAGTCGTTAGTCAGAGAATACGCTCCGTCAACCGCCACTTCTCTGGAGTTCGCCATGTCCACCGTCGGTCCATCTGCATTTCTACGGACACTTCACTGGCCAGTTCCAGAACCTCAATGGCAACGGCCAAACCGTCGACTTCCAGGCTTTCGATCTGTATCGCGTGCCGGATGAACTGGCACCTCGAAGACAATCTGACGCTGCTCAAGCAGCTCGCCCCAATCAAGCCATCGTGGTTTTGCCGCATCAGTCTTGGAGCGCGCTTTGCGTTCAAATCACCTAGACTTTTTGAGAGGCGTGCGACATTGACGGAGGCGGCCATGTCCGATGAAACCGCACCTTGGCAGATGGTGGAGTACGAGGGCTTCGAGATTCACGTGGCGCCGTTCCTCAAAAACCCGCCCGATGCAGCGAACCCGTCAGCCGTTGGCGATAACCGCTATACGTATGTCGGGTACGTCTGCCATCCGGGCGCCGATCCGACTATCCCCGGTCACTCGGTGCCGTTTCACGCGGACGGCGAAGAGAGCTTCATCGGCAAGGACGCAGCGCTGTACGAAGGCGTGCATGTGGGACGCAGCATCGTCGACGGCACGCATCCGGATTTGACGGTGTTGCCGCTGGTGACCGGCGGCGTATAACGCGATTGACACGTTTGACACGCGTAACGTGAGTGGCCCGAGCGGCGCGAGAATATCGACTCGCGCAGGCCTTTAACTGAACGCGCGCTTGATGCGCGCCTTGAGCAGCGCGCGCCGCAAGCGGCCGGTCTGCTCGGGTTCGCTGAGCGCCAGCCCGCCTGCGACCGGCGTGCCGCGCCGCAAATAGTAACGATCGAAAGTGGCCTGCGTCATGCCCCACTTGTTCAGGAACTGGCGGCGCCCGTCGTTCTTGACGACCTTGCCGGTGCTCTTCTGCTGGAAGTGATAAACGAGACTGTCGCCCACGCCGAGAAACAGCCGGCAGCCGGCGTCCCACAGCTTCATCGAAAAATCGTTGTCGCTGCTCATGCCGGGGCTCAATTCGCTGCTATAGCCGCCGACCTTATGCCACCAGTCGCGATGCACGAGCGTCGGCGGCCACGTGGCGCCGCGCCAGTCGGCGCGCACCAGCCTGGGCGTGGCGGCCACCAGTTCGTCCGCCCGGAAGTTCTCGACGTCGCGGCCGAAGTTCTGCACGACCACACACGGATTGCCGCTATCGACCGGTTCGATCATCGTGCCGGACAGCATGAACAGATTGTCGGCCGGCATCTGCGCGAGGCGCTTGACGAGCGCGTCGTCCCAGCCGGGGCAACAGTACATGTCGTCGTTCATGTAGACGATGTAATCGCGCGTGGCGCGCGCCGCCGCGATATTGACCGCGTGACAGATGCCGATGTTGCCCGGCGACGCGGTGTGTTCGATACCCTCGTCGCGCACCCAGGCCAAGGTGCCGTCCGAGCCGTCGTTGACGTGCACGATGATCTGATGCGCGTGCGTCGAATGGCACCGCAGGCTGTCGATCACGAGGCGCAGGTAAGGCAGATTGTTCCAGGTCGGGATGATGATTGAGAACATCGAAGATGGATTCCGTTGTGGTTCGCCCGTACGAGCGGATCGAGCCTGATAGGCGGCAGCCGATCAGTTGTCGCCGGCCTTTTCACTGGCTTTGTCGTTGGCCTTCTCATCGGCTTTTTCGCGAAAAGGCTTCATGAACGTGAGCTTCGCGGGAAGATTGGGTTCCCAGCCTTCCAGATCCTCGAACGGATAGCGGCCGAGCGCATGGATCACGCGCTTCAGACGGCTTTTGAAGGGCGCACGCGGCACATTGGGCAGCGTGCCGGGCGCGGCGGACGCCGTCTGCCGGACGTAGTCGCGCGCAAAATCGCGTTGCGAAATGCCCCACTTCATCAGGAACTGGCGGCCGCCGCGATTGCGGCGAATGCGTCCGGTGGATTTGCAGCCGAAGTGATAGATGCGGCTCGCGCCGACCGAGCGGAACACGCGGCAACCGACCAGCCACAGCTTCATCAGGAAATCGTCGTCGCTGCTCATGCCCGGGCCGAACTCGATGCTGTAACCGCCCACCGCATGCCACAGCTGGCGGCTAATCAACATCGGCTGTAAGGCGACGCCGTCGCGATCAGACGCGGTCATCTTCGCGGTGTAGGAGAGCAGACCGGCTTCGTCGAAATTGTCGGGGCCGGTGCCGAAGTTGGCGGCGGTGACATTCGCATTGCCGGTGTCGGCCGGTTCGATCAGCACCGACGACAGATACGCCGACGAATGGCCGAGCGTGCGCAAGGCCGCCTCGAACGCACGGTCCCAGCCCGGCGTGCAAAACATGTCGTCGTTCAGGAACAGGATCCAGTCCTGTGTGGCGAGCCGCGCGACATCGTTCAACGCGAGGCAGACGCCGACATTGCCCGCGCTCCACGTATGGCGGATGCCTTCGGCGCGGACCCATTCGAGCGTGCCGTCGCTGCCTTCGTTGACGTGCACGATGATCTCGTGATCGAACGCCGAATGTCGCCGGATGCTGTCGATGCACAGCTTCAGATACGGCAGATTGTTCCAGCTCGGAATCAGGATACTGAACATGGCGTGGTGACGGTATTCATTGACGGGAATCACGCGCCGCGCGGGCGGCCTCGCTGTCTGCCTTCGTGTCGGCATAAGTCGCGACCGCGGCCAGCATCGCGATGACGGTGGCATAGAACGACACGGTCATCTTCAGATCGAAGGTTTCCACCGTCAGCCCGAAGATCCAGAACGCCACGATAAACGTCAATCCCATCAGCGCCGCCCGGCGGCCAGCGTCGACCGGTGCGCTCAGACGCCGCCAGAAGATCACACCGGGTACGACATAGATGGCCAGCAACGCCAGACCGCCGACGATGCCGTAATCGGTCATGTAGGCGAACATCTGGTTATGCGCCTCGCCTCGACCTAGTTGCGCGGCGGCCGGCGTGAGCATGCCCGCTTTCGCGAACGCCTGCATGCTGTTGCGAAAGCCGTCGCTGCCGAGACCGAGAAGCGGATGGCTCTCGACGATCCGGGCCGCCGCCTCATAGAGCTGCAGACGGATACCGAGCGGCGTGTCCTTGTCGCCATGCGTGTACTTCACAAAGTCGGACGACACGTCGCCGACCCGGTCGCGCGCTGTCGGCGAAAACGCGTACGCGCCGGCCAGAATCGCAACGATCGCGAGCGGCAGCAACACCTTCCACTTGCGCGACTTGCCACGGCTACGGACGTACAGAATCATTGCAGCGACCACCGGAATCGCCACCCACCCGCCGCGGGAACCGGTCATCAGCGACGCGGCGAGTCCGGCGAACAGCCCACCCACCTTGATCATGCGCACGAACAGCCGGTCTTTTCGCCACCAGTTCAGCGACAGGACCGAGAGCACGCCCAACACCAGCGCGATATCGCCGAAGTGAATCGGATTCAGGAACTGACTGCTGAGCCGCCCGAAGCCCCAGTCACGCGGCACGAACAGCAAAATACCGAGCGATACGAGCGCGGCGAGCGCAAACGACAGATCGGTCCATTCGAGCGTGCGCGGCAGACTGCGGCGCAACACGAGCACGAGCGGCGCGGCCGCGAAGAAACGCGAAGGCGAATCGAATGTGCTGGCAACTACGGTACCGTGCCACGCCCCGCCGATCAGTACCGCGACGACCGGGCATGCCGTGGCAATGCACAGCACGATATCGACGCGATCCCACTGGATCGACGGCAGGCCGGTCCACGCTTTAGGCGAGGCCAGCAATGCCAGCGAGATAAGCGCGGCGGCAATCGACAATGCGCTCCCGGCACCGTGGAAGAGCAAGGTGGCCGACGGATACGCAAGCAGGAATAACGCGGGCAGCAGGCTTCGTGAGTTGACGCTCAGGAAAGATTTTTTGGTGGGCGTCGACATGTCTCTTGAATTTGGCCGGCCGTCGCGCCAGTTGGCGCGCCCGACCAGATACGTTGGCCCCGCTATTGTACCGGGTTCCCGTCCTTATCCCGATTAATACGGCGGTGCTCGCCCCGCCCTGCCCACTGGCGACGGCGTGCTCAGGCATATTCCAATAATAGCGCCAGAACCTGCCTGGATTCGCGCAGGTATGTTTCCGTAAGCATGCAGGGGTGTGCGGTAACATACGGACCGCAAACTCCGCCGCGTCGAGCTCCCGCACTTCGGACACTGCAAGTACCGGTTGCCTGAAAAAAGCACGCTATTTCCCACGATCCGAGATGAACCGATTGATGCGCGCACTCTACAACAGCGCGCCCGCCGCCGTGAAAAGAACACTGGACCTGGCCGTCAGCCGCGCCACCCGCATCCCGTACACGGGCGTCGCGCACGAACCCGAAGTGTTTCTGCGCAAAACCTCGCGGGCGAAGATCACAAAAAAATATCTGCACAAGCATCTGCTGCTGAAATGGCATGGCCAGACGCGCCTGGAACTCAGGAACGCCGCCGCGTGCAAGCGGCTGCTGTGGATCTACACCGGCAAGCGAAATTTCGGCGACGCCACGATGGATATGTCCGGGCGAGCGCTGTTGAAAGGCCGGGGCTTCGAGATCGATCTTTTCACGCTGCCGAACCTGCACACGCTGTTCGCCGAGGACGACGTGTTCCAGCACGTGTTTACCGATTTACGCGATCTTCAGGGCCGTCACTACGACGCGATCCTGATGTCGGAGTACAACCTGCCGTCGATCAAGCTGAAGACAAAGCATTTCAGGCATCTGCCGTTCGCCTGCCTGTTCCAGTATTTCTACGGACCGGACCGCAACCAGACCTGCTTCAGCCATGCCGCGATCAACGACGTCTTCTCGCTCGGATATTCGGCTGACGAGATCGTGTCGATGAGCAAGCCCTATCTGGCGGCGAAAGCACAAACCGGCGACTCGGTCCAGCCGCTTGTGCCGGACGGCCGGTTTCTGGCCCTGGCAATCGGCGGACTCGACGCGAACCGCACCTATCGCCACTGGGCCGAGTTGCTCGACCTGATCGATCGGTCAGACGACCGGAATATACCGAAGCAGGTCGTTCTACTCGGGTCGGACAACGGGCTGAGCATGGCGGATAGCTTGCTGAAGCGGACGTTCAGCCAGCTGAAGATCAGCTCGTGCGTCGACAAGCTAAGCTTGCTGCAATCGCGCGAGATCGTTGCGAAGGCGAGTCTTTTCGTGGGTGCGGACGGCGGCTTGATGCACATTGCACACTCGACCCCGACGCCAAGCGTGTCGCTCTTTTCCGATCGCGAGCCGCCCTATCTTCGCCTGACTGAACAATGCCACTCGATCGGCATTCAGAGTGCCGGCGACGTCGACGACATTGCGCCGGCGTCGATCATGAGCGCGATCAGCACCCAGTTGTCCCATCCAGTGGCAAAAGCGTTCGACGCCGTTGCATGAGCAGCGGCGGCACATGCGTGCGCCGCGCGCGTTTATGCCGCGTTCTGCTGGAACTGGATGCGATGCAAATGCGCGTACAGCCCGTTTTGCGTCAGCAGTTCACGATGACTGCCGCGCTCGACGATACGCCCTGCGTCCATCACCAGAATCCGGTCGGCACGCTCGATCGTCGATAGACGGTGCGCGATGACGAGCGTCGTGCGGCCCTTCATCAGCGTTTCCAGCGCGGCCTGCACGTGGCGCTCGGATTCGGAGTCAAGCGCGGACGTCGCTTCGTCGAGGATCAGGATCGGCGCGTCCTTATAGATCGCGCGGGCGATCGCCAGACGCTGCCGTTGGCCGCCCGACAGCATCATGCCGTTGTCGCCGATCAGCGTATCGATGCCGTTCGGCATTGCCTCGACGGTATCCCACAGGTTGGCCGCGCGCAGCGCCGCCTTGACCTTTTCCGGATCGGCCGCCTCGCCGTACGCGACGTTGTTCGCCACCGTGTCGTTGAACAGCACCACATCCTGGCTCACCATCGCGATCTGACTGCGCAGCGCGTGCAGGCCGTATTCCGGCAGCGCGACGCCGTCGACCAGAATCTCGCCGCCGGTCGGATCGAAAAAGCGCGGCAGCAGATTCACCAGCGTGGTCTTGCCGCTGCCGGACGGACCGGCAAGCGCGACCATTTCGCCCGGCGCGACCTTGAACGACACGTGGTCGAGCGTGTGGCGGTGATGCGTGACGTTGCTGCCGTACGTGAAGGACACGTCGCGAAACTCGACTTCGCCCGATGCGCGATCGAGCGGCTTGCCGCCGCCGGCCGGTTCGGACGGCTCGTCGATCAGCCCGAAAATCAGCTCGGCCGCGGTCATGCCGCGTTGCAGCGGCTGGTTCACGTCCATCAGGTGCTTCAGCGGCGAGATGATTAGCAGCATCGACGTGACGAATGCGACAAAGCCGCCGACGGTGGTCTGATCCGACGACGACTGCACCACCGCGATCGTAATCACCACCGCGAGCGCAATCGACGCGAGAAATTGCGTCAACGGCTGCGCAAGACCGCCGGAGACGGTCATGCGCATCGAGTAGCCGCGCAGACGCCGGCTCATCGACTTGAAGCGGTCCATCTCGTACTGCTCGCCGTTGTGCACCTTGACCACCTTGTAACCGCCCACCGTCTCTTCGACGATGTACGACAGCTCGTTGGTCAGCAATTGATGCTCGCGGTTCAGGCGCCGCAGACGGCGGTTGATCTTGCCGACCAGCCAGCCGATCCCCGGCAGCAGCACGGCGACGATCAGCGTCAGACGCCAGTTCAGAAAGAACAGATAGCCGAGCAGGAACACCACGGTCAGCGAATCGCGCACCAGCGTGACCAGCACGCTCAACAGCACGTTGAGAATCTGGTTCACTTCGAAGACGATCGCGTTGATCACCGTGCTCGCGGTTTCGCGCTGGAAAAACGCCACGCTCGAATGGATCATGCGGTCGAACATCTTCAGACGCAGTTCGAGCAGGATCTTGTTCGACACGTAGGCAAGCAGATAGCCGGACGCGTATTGCGACACCCCGCGAATCAGCGCGAGCCCGATCACGGCGACCGGCACGAACCACTTGGCGTTGTCGCTGGCATGCGCGCCGAAGCCCTTGTCCAGAAGCGGCTTGAGCAGCGCGGGAATCGCCGCGTCGGTGCTGGCGCTCACAGCCATCGCGACGATCGCGCCGATCAACACCCACAGCAACGGCTTGAGATACGGCCACAAGCGCCGCATCACGACGACGGGCGACGATGCCTCACCTGAAGAACCGATGGGTTTGCTTAACGTTGGCTTCGCGCTCAAGGAATCCTCTGGGAATGCGGGACGGCATCCGCGCATTGGACGGAATGCCCGCCGCGCGAAAAGTCAAATACGGCATTGTAAACGGTTGGGGATCGCGCGACCGGTGCTGATGAATTGGCCGGATGGTGCAGGCCGCGGGCGGAGGGCCGCCGACTGAGAGCCGCTGGCAAAGGGCGGGCGTGTCGGGCGCCCCGCCGCCTGCGCTGTGTATACTTGCGCGACCCATTCCGTCACTCTGCACCCTCCAAGCACTTCAGGTATGCAAGAAACCACCCTCGGCGTCGCCATCATCACCAAAAACGCGGCGGCTCGGCTGGCCGAATGCCTGCAAGCCGTGGCCTTCGCCGATCAGATCGTCGTGATCGACGGTGGCAGCACCGACGGCACCGCCGAAATCGCCCGCGTACACGGCGCCCGGGTCCTCGAACAGACCGACTGGCCCGGCTTCGGTCCGCAAAAAAACCGCGCGCTCGATCAGCTGACCACCACCTGGGTGCTCTCGATCGACGCCGACGAAATCGTCTCGCCGGAACTCGCGGCGGCCATTCGCGCGGCACTTGCCGCGCCCACCGCCGAGGTCTACGCGGTGGACCGCCTGTCGAGCTTTTGCGGCCACTGGATTCACCACAGCGGCTGGTATCCGGACTGGATCCCGCGTCTGTTCAAGCGTGGCGCGGCGCGCTTTTCCGACGATCTCGTGCACGAGCGCCTGGTGTTCGACATGCCGGCGCAGCGCCTGACCGGCAAGCTGATGCACTACTCATACGAAGACTTCGAGGGCGTATTACGCAAGCTCGACACGTATTCGACGGCAGGTGCGCAGCAGCGTCATGCGGCAAGCAAGCGCGGCAGCTTCGGCAAGGCCGTGGGTCGCGGCCTGTGGGCGTTCGTACGGACTTACGTGCTGCGGCTCGGGTTTCTCGACGGCCGTGCCGGGTTCATGATCGCGGTATTCAATGCGGAAACGGTGTACTACCGGTTTTTGAAGCTCGCGCGATTGGGTGAAAGGCCGCGGGCAACCCCGCCCGCGCGACATCAATAGACGATTTCGATCGAACTTCCCGCGAACTCGCCGCGCAATGCGGCCAGCAGTTCGTCGGTAGGTTTCACGCGCCACGCGTCGCCCAGACGCATTTCCCCTTGTGCATTTTCGCTGCGATAGACCACTTGCACGGCGAGCCCGTTCGGGATCTGTACAGCCTGACGTTGACGGCCATTGTCACCGCCGCCATAGCCGCCGCTTCGGCCACCGCCTCCACCACCGCCGCGCGATGACGCAGCCGGCGCCGCAGCGGCTTGCGGCTCGTCCTTGCCCGCGCTATGCGCTTCGAGCACACGCCGCAACGCCAATGCGTCCGCGTTGCCATTCATCTGCACCTTGACGGCTTCCGCGTAACGGCAACGCGCGCGGCCGAGGTCCATCACCGTATCGACGGTGAAGCGGATGCCGCCGGTAAATGCGTCATTACGCGCCTGACCCTGCACGACCAGCAGTTCGTCTTCCTTGAACAACTGCTTGTGCGCTTCGAAGGTCTCGTTGAAAACGGTCACTTCGCATTGGCCGGTGCCGTCGTCGAGCAGCGCGATCAGCATCTTGCCGCGCTGGGTCATCTGCGTGCGCAGCGACGCGATCACGCCCGCCACCAGCTTGTCGCGCCCTTCCTTCAGGTCGCCGATCTTCTGGCGCACGAAACGGCGCACTTCGTCCTTGTATGCATCGAACAGATGGCCCGACAGGTAGAAGCCGAGCGCGGCCTTCTCTTCCTGCAACTTCTTCTTTTCCGGCCATTCCGGCTCGTCGATCAGCTCATGACCTTGCGACGGCGCGTCGCCCATGTCGAACAGACCGGCCTGCATGGCATTGGCGCTCGCCTGCTCGGCGGCCTCCATTGCCAGCGACACCGACGCGATCAGCTGTGCGCGATTCGCATGCAAGGTATCGAACGCGCCGGCGCGAATCAATGCTTCCACCGTCCGGCGATTGACGACCCGGCGATCGATGCGATTGCAGAAATCGAAGATGTCGATGAACGGACCATCTTCGCGGGCGCGCAGGATTTCTTCGATCGCGTTCTGGCCGCTGCCCTTGATCGCGCCGAGACCGTAGCGGATCGTTTTCGAGCGCTTGCCGTCCGCTTCCGCAACCGGCTCGAAACGGTACGCCGACTGGTTGACGTCCGGCGGCAGCACCTTCATCCCGTTCGTGATGCAGTCTTCGAACAGGATCTTGACCTTGTCCGTGTCGTCCATGGCGAGCGACATATTCGCTGCCATGAATTCGGCCGGATGGTGCGCCTTCAGCCATGCCGTGAAGTACGCGAGCAATGCATAGGCGGCCGCGTGCGACTTGTTGAAGCCGTAGCCCGCGAACTTCTCCATCAAGTCGAAGATTTCGTCGGCTTTCTCGGCAGTCAGGCCGTTCTTTGCCGCACCTTCGCGGAACAACGCGCGGTGCTCGGCCATTTCCTCGGCCTTCTTCTTACCCATCGCGCGGCGCAGCAAGTCAGCGCCGCCGAGCGAGTAACCGCCGATGATCTGCGCCATCTGCATCACCTGCTCCTGATAGACCATGATGCCGTAGGTCTCTTTCAGGATGGGTTCGACGCGCGGATCGGGATACTCGACCACCTCGCGGCCGTGCTTACGTGCACAGAAGCTCGGGATCAGGTCCATCGGGCCCGGACGGTACAACGCCACCAGCGCGATGATGTCCTCGAAACGGTCAGGCTGCGCGTCCTTCAGCATGCCTTGCATGCCGCGGCTTTCCAGCTGGAACACGGCGACCGTATTCGCTTTCTTCAGGATCGAGAACGACGCCGGATCGTCGAGCGGCACTTGCGCGAGCGACCAGTCTTGCTTCGACGGATCGAGACGGCGGATATAGCGCTCGGCCCAGTCGAGAATCGTCAGCGTGGTCAGACCCAGGAAGTCGAACTTCACGAGGCCGACAGCTTCGACGTCGTCCTTGTCGTACTGGCTCACGACGCCGCTTTCGTCACCCTGCGTATAAAGCGGGCAGAAATCCGTCAGCTTGCCGGGCGCGATCAACACGCCGCCGGCGTGCATGCCGACGTTACGCGTCAAGCCTTCCACACGCTGTGCGAGTTCGAGCAACTGGTGCACTTCGTCTTCGTTGTCGAAGCGCTCCTGCAGCAGCGGCTCCTCCTTCATCGCGTCGGCGATGGTGACGTGCTTGCCCGGCTTGAACGGAATCAGCTTTGCGATGCCGTCCGTAAACATGTAGCCGAGATCGAGCACGCGGCCGATGTCGCGCACCGCCGCCTTCGCCGCCATCGTGCCGAAGGTCGCGATCTGCGAGACCGCATCCGCGCCGTACTTGTCCTTCACGTACTGAATGACGCGGTCGCGGCCATGCTGGCAGAAGTCGATGTCGAAGTCGGGCATCGAGACCCGCTCCGGATTCAGGAATCGTTCGAACAGCAGGTTGTAGCGCAGCGGATCGAGGTCGGTCACGCCGAGCGCGTATGCAACCAGCGAACCCGCGCCCGAACCCCGGCCCGGACCGACCGGCACGCCGTTGTTCTTCGCCCAGTTGATGAAGTCCGCGACGATCAGGAAGTAGCCCGGAAAGCCCATCTTGATGATCGTGCCGCACTCGAATTCGAGGCGCTTGTAGTACGTTTCACGCTGCGCATCGCGCTCCGCCTCGACCGGATACAACTGTTCGAGACGCTTTTCCAGGCCTTCTTTCGACAGATGCACGAGGTAGTCGTCGAGCGACATGCCGTCGGGCGTCGGGAACAGCGGCAGCTTCGGCTTGCCGAGTTCGAGCGTCAGGTTGCAGCGCCTGGCGATTTCGACGGTATTGACGAGCGCCGACGGAATGTCCGCGAACAGCGCGGTCATCTCTTCCTGCGTGCGGAAATACTGCTCGGCCGTGAAGCGTTTCGAGCGGCGCGGATTCGCCAGAATGTCGCCTTCGGAAATACACACGCGCGCTTCGTGCGCGGTGAAATCGTCCGGCGTCATGAACTGCATCGGGTGCGTGGCCACCACCGGCAATTTCAGCGACGCCGCAAGCGCGACTGCCTGCTGCACGTACGGCTCGCCGCCCGGCTGCCCACACCGTTGCAACTCGATATAAAAGCCGTTCGGGAACACCTTCGCCCAGTGTTGGGCATTACGCTTCGCCGCTTCTTCGTTACCGGCGGCCAGCGCGAGGCCGACATCGCCTTGCTGTGCGCCGGACAGCGCGAGCAGGCCTTCGCCCAGACCGGATTCGAGCCAGCCGGCTTCGACTTCCGCACGGCCGCGATACTGGTTGGTGAGCGATGCCTTGCTGAGCAGCTCGCACAGATTCAGATAGCCGCGCCGGTCTTTGACCAGCAGCAGCAGGCGCGAAGGCTTGTCGCGGTCGTCCGGATTGGTGATCCAGACGTCGCAGCCGGCAATGGGTTTGACCCCTTTGCCGCGGGCTTCCTTGTAGAAACGGACGAGGCCGAACGCGTTGCCGAGATCGGTGAGGGCGAGCGCGCCCTGACCGTCTTTGGCCGCCGCCGCGACGATGTCGTCAAGGCGCACGATGCCATCGGCAATCGAGAATTCGGAGTGGACGCGGAGATGAACGAAGCGAGGATCTGACATGGGCGACATTGTAACTCCACCCTACTGGAGTTTTCAGGCCAAACCCGCGCGTTGGCCGTTCGGCGCAGGAGCGAAACGCGCGAGCGCCGCGCACCAGTGCCCGGCGGACGGCGAACGGTTTGAGCAGCAGGCGCACGCTGGGTGCTTCGAGCGTCCGAAAGGGCAAATCGAGGCAAACCCGGCCCAAGTTCGTGCACGATTTGCGCTGCCGCAATATGCCGGCCATTCGGCTGAGTCGGTCGAAGCGCCGGCTTGAGGGATAATACGGGTTTCGCCCTTTTCGAGGTGGCCGCGCCACACGGCGGCTCAATGCGCCCCGTTTTCGCGCCGCTGGCCCACCGTTGGCCGCCTGCTGGCCGCCTTTTACCGCTGGACAAACATGAGCATCGTCAATCTCGCCGCGTATCATTTCGCGACTATCGAAAACACCGCCGAATGGCGCCCGTTCGTCACCCAGCGCTGCGACGCACTTGGCTTGCGCGGCACCATTCTGCTGGCGCCTGAAGGCATCAATCTGTTCGTCGCCGGCACGCGCGACGCCGCGGATGCGTTTATCGACTACATCCGCCACGACCCGCTGTTCGAAGGCAAGTTCGCGAATCTGCAATTCAAGGAAAGCCTCTCGGAAAAGCAGCCGTTTCGCCGCATGCTGGTGAAACTCAAGCGCGAGATCATCACAATGAAGAAGCCGGCGATCCGGCCGGAACTCGGCCGCGCACCGTTCGTCGACGCGCCCACGCTGAAGACCTGGCTCGACCGCGGCCACGACGACGAAGGCCGGCCGGTCGTGATGCTCGACACCCGCAACGCGTTCGAAGTGGACGTCGGCACGTTCGACGACGCGCTCGACTACCGTATTGCGAAATTCAGCGAGTTTCCTGAAGTGATCGAGCAAAACCGTGCCGATCTCGAAGGCAAGACGGTGGTGTCGTTCTGCACCGGCGGGATTCGCTGCGAGAAGGCCGCGATCCATATGAAGGAAGCCGGCATCGAGAACGTGTATCAGCTCGAAGGCGGCATCCTGAAGTATTTCGAGGAAGTGGGCGGCGCGCATTACCACGGCGACTGCTTTGTGTTCGACTACCGCACCGCGCTCAATCCGCAACTGGAGCCGACTGCGACGGTGCAATGCTTCGGCTGCCGCGCGGTGGTAACACCGGACGCGCAGCAATCGCCGCTGTATGTAGCGGGCAAGACGTGTCCGGCATGCCATCCGGACGGCAAGGCTGCGCGCGCCGCGTGATGAGAGCAATCGCTTTCGCGCCATGGCGGCGAGGCCTGCCGGCGGTGGTCGGCACGCGGCCCGCGGAGGCGATTCCGGAAGCGATGAGCGCGGTTGTGCGTGCGACTGCGTGTCCGGATGCAGTTGCAGACGCAGACGCGCAATACGACGTCCTGCTTCCACATGGTGCACACTAAAAAGCCGCCACGCTTCGCTCGCAATAACCCAACCATCCAACCATGAACTATTGCGGACGCTTCGCGCCATCGCCTACGGGGCCGCTGCATTTCGGCTCGCTGGTGAGCGCGTTGGCAAGCTGGCTGGACGCGCGTGCGCACGGCGGCGTATGGCTCGTGCGTATCGAAGACATCGACGGCCCGCGCACGGTCCCAGGCGCCGCTGAGGATATTCTCGCGACGCTTGGGCGCTTCGGCATGCGCGCCGACGAGCCGCCGGTCTGGCAAAGCCAGCGCATCGCGCGCTATCAGCAAGCACTGGAGCAATTGAAGGCTACCGGCCTGATCTATCCATGCGGCTGCACGCGCAAGGAGATTGCCGATTCGTTATTGCATGCGCACGCGCGCAACACCACGCTCGCCTACCCCGGCACATGCCGTAACGGCCTGCACGGCAAACCGGCGCGCGCATGGCGTTTGCGCGTGCCGGACGGCGACGCCGCGGTGATCACATTCGAAGACCGTTGGCAGGGCACGCAGACACAGAACCTGGCCACCGAAGTCGGTGATTTCGTATTGAAGCGAGCGGACGGCCAGTGGGCATATCAACTGGCGGTGGTCGTCGACGACGCGGACGCGGGCATCACGCACATTGTGCGAGGCGCGGACCTGATGGATTCGACGGCGCGGCAGATTTACTTGCAACGCTGCCTCGGCGTGCCGACGCCGGCGTATTTGCACGTACCGGTCGTCACGAACGACCAGGGTGAAAAGCTCAGCAAGCAAAACGGCGCAACCGCGCTGGATGCGGACAAACCACTCGAATCGTTAAGCGCAGCCGCACGACATCTGGGACTTGCGTTGGGGAGCGCCGGGCACGCGACACTAGAAGGCTTTTATGCTGCCGCGACGTCGGCATGGGCGCAGCGAATGGGTGTGCGCTGAGGCAGCGGGGAAGCATACGCAGAAACCGATGGACCGAAAAGGCCAACGGAGAAGTACCGCTACGGCGCGCGCAGCGCCGCCGGAAGAATGACTGCTTTGTCACCAGCGCGGAATGTGCGAGAACACAGATTCCAGATGTTCCACTACCGTGATTGCGCGGGGAACCCGCTTAGCATTAGCGGTTTAAAGCCCGCTTTCTTTTGCCTACTTTTCTTTGCGGCGGCAAAGAAAAGTAGGTGCCGCCCCGCACAGGGGCAACGCTAATAAACCACAAAGAAATCAAGAAAAGGCCAAAGACCAAAGCGCAAAAACACAAGATCAGGAGGAAGACTTCCTCGGCATCCCAAACCCACCCAACAGTGCAGCCAACGGCTGCTTGGAAGAAGCCTTCTGCGGTGCCGCAGCCGAAGCAGCAGCATCCTCTACTTTCCGAATGGACGAAGGCGACGGCTCATACGGCTTGAGGAAAAAATCATCCACAGGCTGAGCGCGATGATGATGCGGCCGATCGAACGAACCCGAAGAGCCCGCCCCAGAACGCCGACGCCCCGGCCGTTCATCCCGCCCCTCGCGCCCTTCGCGAGCTTCCCGCCGTGGCGCGCGCTCTTCATGGTGATGCCGCACCGGCGCATCGACGGTCAACCGTTGCACATCCAAAGGCCGCTTGATCAGCTTCTCAATATCAGCAAGCTGCTTGCGTTCATTCGGGCTGCAAAGCGACAAAGCATCGCCGGAAGCCCCAGCACGCCCAGTGCGCCCAATCCGATGCACATAATCTTCTGCATTGAACGGCAGATCGAAATTGATAACGGCAGGCAGCTCGGCAATATCCAGCCCACGCGCCGCCACATCGGTAGCAACCAGAGCCTCGATCTCACCACGCTTGAACGCGTCCAAAGCCTGCATCCGCTCATTCTGCGTCCGGTCGCCGTGAATCGCAGTCGCGACAACCCCATCGCGTTCCAGACTGCGCGCCAGACGGCTCGCGCCAATCTTGCTGTTACAGAACACGATCACCTGCTTGAGGCCGCGCTCACGAATCAACTGAACGACCGCGCCGGTTTTATCACCCTCGGCGACTTCAAAAACGATCTGCGTCACATTAGTCGCAGTCGAATTGCTGCGTGCGACTTCGATCGTCTGCGGGTTGCGCAGATACGTGGCAGCCAGCTTCTTGATTTCGCCCGAGAACGTGGCCGAAAACAGCAGCGTCTGACGCTCCTTCGGCAACAGGTTCAGGATGCGCTGCAAGTCGGGCAAAAAGCCCATGTCGAGCATCCGGTCGGCTTCGTCGAGCACGAGGATCTGCACCTGGCCGAGGTTGGCGGTTTTCTGTTGCACGTGATCGAGCAGACGGCCCGGCGTAGCGATCAGAATTTCGACGCCGCGGCGCAGTTGCTCGGATTGCGGATTCATATCGACGCCGCCGAACACCACGGCGCTGCGCAGCGCCGTGTGTTTGGCATACGCCTGCACATTCGCGGCGACCTGGTCGGCCAGTTCGCGGGTCGGCGTGAGGATCAGCGCGCGCACCGGATGGCGCGCGGGCGATGCGCTCGTGCTGGCCTGCGGCAGCAAGCGCTGGATGATCGGCAGCGAGAAGCTCGCGGTCTTGCCGGTACCGGTTTGCGCGGCGCCCATCATGTCACGGCCAGCCAGCACGACGGGAATCGCCTGCTCCTGGATCGGCGTAGGGATGGTGTAGCCCGATTCTTTGACGGCTTTCAGGATGTCGGGCGCGAGACCGAATTGATCAAAAGTCGCAGTGCTGGGCGTGACGGCTGTGTCGGACATGGTGGCTTTCGCTAAAAATGCGCTTGGCGCGGTGCGCGCGGCAGCGGTCGGAACCGCAGAGGGCATCAGGATGAAGGCGGAGCCACGGCGTTCCGCACGGGACCCGTCAGTATTGCGGGAAACAAATGCGGCCGGCTCCGGCCGGCGGAAACACCCGCCGGAAAGGCCGGTATTGTAGCACTTCAGCAAAAACACTCATGGCGCATCTGCCGGCTTTCTGCTTACGCCTGCGAAAGCCAGTCGGGCTCCGTGGTCAACGGGCCGCCCGTGCAGGCTTTGGCAGATCCGCCACCAGGCACGGCGGCGCCTCGCTGGCAGCGTAGTTGGCGCGCGCGACAGTTGCATGACAGCAGGTTCTTCCCTGCCCTACCGCCGAAGGTCCGCAAGGCGGCAAAGACAACCTCACCGCCGCGCCGCCAAACCACTCGTCACCACGTCTCGCGCATCACCATCAACCGCATCTCGGTCATATCCTCGATCGCGTAGCGCACGCCCTCGCGTCCCAGCCCGGAATCCTTCACGCCGCCGTACGGCATATTGTCGACCCGGAACGACGGAACGTCGTTGATCACCACGCCGCCCACTTCGAGCACGTCCCACGCGCGATGCGCATGCGCGAGCGAATCGGTGAACACGCCGGCTTGCAGGCCGAAGTCGCTGTCGTTGACGGTAGCCAGCGCCGCGTCGAAATCGTCGAAACGCTCCAGTATCGCCACCGGTCCAAAGGCTTCCTTACGATACAGATCGGTATCGCGCTTCACGTCTTCGAGCAGCGTCGCCTCGAACATCGCACCCTCGACCTTGCCGCCCGCGACGATTTTCGCGCCCGCCTCCACCGCGCTCTCCATCCAGCCGGCGAGGCGCCTGGATTCCGACGCTGAGATCATCGGCCCGACGAAGGTCTTCTCGTCCCTGGGATCGCCCATCACCAGCGACTTCGTCTTCGCGACCAGCTCGTCGCGCAGCGCATCGTAGACCTTTGCATGCACCAGAATCCGCTGCACGCCAATGCAACTCTGCCCCGACTGATAGAACGCGCCGAACGCGAGCCGGTCGACCACGTAATCGAGCTTGCCGCCCTGATCGCCGTCGACGATCGCTGCTGCGTTGCCGCCCAACTCCAGAATCACCTTCTTCTTGCCGGCCTTCTTCTTCAGCTCCCAGCCGACCGCCGGCGAACCGGTGAACGACAGCAGCTTGAAGCGCTCGTCGGTGGTGAATAGATCGGCACCGTCCCGATGCGCGGGCAGGATCGAGAACGCGCCCTTCGGCAAGTCGGTTTCCGCCAGAATCTCGCCCATGATCAGTGCGCCGACCGGCGTGCGGCTCGCGGGTTTCAGCACGAACGGCGCGCCCGCCGCGATCGCTGGCGCGATCTTATGCGCGGTCAGATTCAACGGAAAATTGAACGGCGAGATGAACGAGCACGGGCCGATGGGCACGCGCTTCACATAGCCGTGATAGCCCTTCGCGCGCGGCGAAATCTCCAGATTGACGATCTCGCCGTCGATGCGCACCGACTCTTCGGCCGCCACCTTGAACGTGTCGATCAGCCGCGTGACTTCACCCTTCGAGTCGTTGATGGGCTTGCCGGCTTCGATACAGAGCGCGAGCGCCAGTTCGTCGTAACGCTCGCGAAAACGCTTCACGCAGTGCTCCAGCACGGCCTGGCGCTTGAACGGCGGAAACGCGCGCAATGCGGGCATCGCGTCGACGGCGTAGCCGATCGCTTTGTCGATCGCGGCCGCGTCCGCCATCGCGACGCGGGTCGCCACTTCGCCACTGAATTTATCGGTGACTTCGAGATCGGTGTTGGCGGCCACCGCTTCATTCGCGAGGTAGTACGGGTAAGTCTTTTGCAACATGACGGGTTCTCCTTGATCCGATGCCTGACAACAGCAACGCAGCCAGATGCCTACGCCCCGCTGCCGCTCATAGTTGCGCGGAGAGCCGCTTGATCTCGCGATTCAGCACGCGCTCGTTGTCCGAATAGTCGATCGGCAGGTCGATCACATGTACGCCGGGCGTCGCGAAACATTCGCGCAGCAACGGCGCGAACTCGGCGGCCGACTCGATGCGATGCCCCTGCGCGCCATAGCTCTGCGCATAGGCAACGAAATCGGGGTTGCGCAGCGTCATGCCGTAGTCCGGGAAATTCATGTTCTCCTGTTTCCAGCGGATCATGCCGAATGCGTCGTCGCGCAGAATCAGGATCACCAGATCGAGCTTGAGACGCACCGCCGTTTCCAGTTCCTGCGAATTCATCATGAAGCCGCCGTCGCCGCACACGGCCAACACCTTGCGATCGGGATGCACGATCCTGGCGGCGATCGCCGACGGCAAACCGGCACCCATCGAAGCAAGCGCATTGTCGAGCAGCAGCGAATTCGGTTCGTGCGCGCGGTAGTAGCGCGCGAACCAGATCTTGTACATACCGTTGTCCAGACACACGATGCCGTCCACCGGCGTCGTCTCGTAGACGTCGTTGACGATCCGCACCGGATACATCGGGAAGCGGTCGTCGTGCTGGCCTTTCACCAGGTGCTCTTCAAAGTGCTGCTTGATTTCCTTGAAGCGCGTGAAATCCCAATGCTCCTGGCGTTCCTTGAGACTTTCCTTCAGCTGCCACACCGCATTGGCGATATCGCCGACCACTTCAATCTGCGGGAAATACACCGTATCGACTTCCGCACCGAGGAAGTTCACGTGAATCACGGTCTTCTCACCCGCCTCGCCGCTGCGCATGAAGAACGGCGGCTTCTCGATCACGTCGTGGCCCACATTGATGATGCAATCCGCGTGATCGATCGCGCGATGCACGAAGTCGCCGTCGGAAAGCGTTGCGTTGCCGAGCCACATCGGATGCGATTCGTCGATCACGCCCTTGCCCATCTGCGTCGTGAAAAACGGAATGCCGATCTGATCGACGAATTCGCGCAGCATCCTGGTCGTGGTCTTGCGGTTGCCGCCTGCGCCGATCATCAGCAAAGGATGCTTCGCTTTGGTGATCGCTTCGACCGCGCGCGCCACCGCTTTTTCTTCTGCGACCGGGCGGCGGCTGTAGCTCTTCGGGATCGGGTGGCCGTCGCCCTCTTCATGCGCGACGTCCTCGGGCAATTCCAGATGCGTGGCGCCGGGCCGCTCTTCCTCGGCCTGGCGGACCGCCTCGCGCACTGCCGCCGGAATATTGGCAATCGAGACGATCTGCCGCGTGTATTTGGTGAGCGGCTCCATCATCCGCACCACGTCGACGATCTGGAAATGTCCCTGCTTGCTCGACTTGATCGGCTTTTGCCCAGTGACCATCAGCATCGGCATGCCGCCCAGTTGTGCATACGCGGCGGCGGTCACGAAATTGGTCGCGCCCGGCCCGAGGGTGGCGAGACACACGCCGGTGCGTCCGGTGAGACGCCCGTAAGTGGCGGCCATGAAACCGGCCGCCTGTTCGTGACGCGTCAGGATCAGGCGGATTTTCGACCGGCGCAGCGATTCGAGCAGATCGAGATTTTCTTCACCGGGGATACCGAACACATACTCGACACCTTCGGCTTCCAGCGATTTGACGAACAGGTCCGATGCTTTCATGGAGGGTCTCGCTTGATGAAACGACGCGGGCCATCAGCCCGCGCGATAAGGTCCGGGAACGGACGATCGAAGACGGCCACCGCCGCGCCGGCAGCGCACGGCGTAACCTGATGGGCACAGCGGAGGCACGGCGTGACGCAGCGAATGCCATGCCGGACAGCTTACTACTCGAACGGAAAAGATGCGCGCAGACGGGCAATGCCGCAAGGCAGAGGCCTGACAAGGCGGGGGGCGGCATCATGAAGGAAGCCGCCATATCGTGCTCAGCGATTGATGGTGATGCAGTCGGACAGCATCGGCGGCGCGTTTTCGCCGGCCGTTGCGTCGTACAGGTCGGCGCGCGGGCCTTTGGTCCACCACGTGTAGCTACCGGCCTGATACTTCGCGCCGGAAGCCGAGATGGTGTTGACGAACAGCAGTTGCTGGCCCTTCACAGGCACGAGCGCGAAGCTCTGGCCGTTCGCCGTGTTCCAGTACGTCACTTGCAGGATCTTGCCGGTCGCGCAGGTGTATTTGTGCGTTTGCCGGTCTCTGGTCTGCATCTCGGCGAACCGCAATGGCGCGGCCCATGCGTTGCCGTACTGCGTCGCCAGACTCACTACTGCGGTTACCGCAACAAACCATTTCTTCATCGAATGCCTCGATTGTTGTCGCACATCAAGGAGCGTGCCCGAACCGCCCACGGGTCGCGTATAGACCGCGGACAGATCGGTTTATGGATCGATCACGTCGGCGCACGCATCAGTCGGCGCGGCGGCGACGTGGCCGACCAGCGGCACGATCTTCAAACCCGCAGAAGCGATCCGGCACGGCGCGGCGGCGAGGCCGCACCCTGTCATCCCGGCACACAGCGCGAGCACCACGCCGAGTGCGCCAAGACGGCCAAACGTCACACGCCGCGTACTGTTGCGGGATTCCACGGCCATACCTACCTCTACTTCAATGATTCAGGATTCGCGCGTTGCGAGCTTGCAAGGCGCGCGGGTTAGTTCATTGCATGCCGATACGTTCCGGCACGGCTCGGTGCCCTTCAATCCGCTTCGGCGCACTTCACTTCGTGGAGACCGGATGCACCGCCGCCGCGGCCCGCTTCGCCCGCGAGCGTGCTTCGTCGATGTTCTCGCCGGTGGCGAGCGCCACGCCCATGCGGCGCTTGACGAAACTCTCCGGCTTGCCGAAGAGGCGCAGATCCGCATTCGGCACCGCCAACGCCGCCGCGACGCCTTCGAATGCAATGCCCGCTTCCTCCAGACCACCATAAATCACCGCCGACGCGCCCGGCGCGCGCAGCGATGTATCCACCGGCAAACCGAGGATCGCGCGCGCATGCAACTCAAACTCCGAAAAGCGTTGCGAGCACAGCGTGACCAGACCTGTATCGTGCGGACGCGGACTGACTTCCGAGAACCATACGTCATCGCCGCGCACGAAAAGTTCCACGCCGAACAGGCCCCTGCCGCCAAGTGCCGCCGTCACCTTGTGCGCCACTTCGCGCGAGCGTTCGAGCGCGACCGGGCTCATCGGCTGCGGCTGCCACGACTCGACGTAATCGCCCGCCACTTGCACGTGGCCGATCGGGTCGCAGAAATACGTGCTGACCTCGCCGCTCGCCGGATCGATCGCGCGCACGGTCAGCTGGGTGATTTCGTACTCGAAGTCGATAAAGCCCTCGACTATCACGCGGCCGTGATTCACGCGGCCGCCGGCCAGCGCGTATTGCCATGCGGGCTCGACGTCGGCGTCGCTCTTCAACACCGACTGCCCCTTGCCCGACGACGACATCACCGGCTTCACCACGCACGGATAGCCGACCTTGGCGATGCCCGCACGCAGTTCGTCGAGCGAATCGGCGAAAGCGTACGGCGAAGTCGGCAGACCGAGTTCTTCGGCGGCCAGACGCCGGATGCCTTCGCGGTTCATCGTCAGTTGCGTGGCGCGCGCGGTCGGGATCACTTCGGCGAGGCCGTCGGTTTCGATCGCGGCGAGCGCGTCGGTGGCGATCGCCTCGATTTCGGGGACGATCAGATGCGGGCGCTCCGCTTCGACCAGCGCGCGCAACGCGGCGCGGTCGGTCATGTCGATCACGTGCGAGCGGTGCGCGACCTGGTGACCCGGCGCGTTCGGATAGCGGTCGACCGCGATCACTTCGACGCCCAGCCGTTGCAGCGCGATGATCACTTCTTTGCCGAGCTCGCCGGCGCCGAGCAGCATGACGCGCGTGGCGGATTCAGAAAGGGGCGTGCCGATCCGTTGGCCGATCTGCATGGGGTCTCCAGATAAAAAAGTCGGATGAGGGTGGGATTGGGTAGAGCACGATGTTAACATGCGCACCCCGGTGCACACCCCAATGCGCCCCCTCGCCGTGCGTCGCTCGCCGGCCCCGCGCTACGGTCTGCGCGCAGTGCGCGCATCGGCGCTGCTGCTCCCTGAATCTGCCCTTGGCGCGCCGTTGCACTCGCGTGCGGCGAGCGTAGTGCGTTACCCTTACGCCTTCGCCAGTTTGAAGAGGAACGACGCCATGCTCCAAAGCTCCTCCGCGCGACGTGTTGCGCGCTTCATCGCAACATGTTGTGCGCCGTCGAAGGCAACGTTGCCTTCGACGTCCGCCGCCTCGTTGCCCGCAGCGTCGCGGGCCGAGTCGCAAGCCTTGCCACAGGCAAGGCCGCATCAGCCACACATGGCAGCCCGCCGCCGCGCCTTCACCTTGGCCGGCGCGCCGCTGCGTGCTTATGTGCGCACGGCGATCGCCGCGTTGAGCGTGGCCGCGCTATGCAGCGCCTGCGCGATCCCGAAACATCCCGACTCGGAAGCCGCGCCACCCGACCCGTTCAACCCGGCCGCGACGCAGCTGCTCGACGACACCAGCTGGATGCTCTCGGGCTGGAAACAGGCTGACGGCACAGCGCGCGCGATTCCGTCCGCCGATCAGGGCGCGCCGATCACGCTCGTACTCTCGACCGATAAAGGCCAGCGCCACGCCAGCGGCTTTTCCGGCTGCAACCGCTATATGGGCTCGTATGCGCTGAAAGACGGCAAGCTGAGCTTCGGCACGCTGGGCGGCACGCGCATGGCGTGCATGACGCCGGGCGGACAGATCGAAGGCGCGTATCTCAACGCGCTGACGCACATCGACCGTACCGGCGTGCAAATGCGCGAGCCGCAGCAGATGCAGCTGGTGCTCGATAACGGCGACACGCTGACGTTCGACCGCAGCGCAAAATGATCGGACAGTGCGGTTCAGACAATCCGGCGGCCTTATTGCCGCCGATGCTGTCCGCATGACGCGCATGGGTTGCTGCAGCAGCCGTTGTTTTTCACCGACGGCAGGCCGCGCGCCGGCCTGCTTTCCCACTGGACGCAAGCAAACTTGCGTCTGCCATCGAAGCATCGGGCTTCGCCGGTTTAAACTCGACGGGTTGCGCTTTTGCGCGTCCGTCATTCGTTGATGTCTAGCATGCACACGGTAGTTTTCGGCTGGTTCGGCGGGTCAGCCGTCTGGTTCATTCCTCTTTTGTGGCGTCTCGTGAAGTCGGCGCTGCCGGGCGGCGCAGGTTTGCGCGGCCCCGGCACGATCCGCCTATGGCTCGGCTTCGTCTGCGTGATGGTGGCGAGCTGCACGCTGGAGGCGTCGCTGATCGGCGCGGCCGGCGTCAACGGCTTCGGACATGCGCTGGCGGCGGGCTTCGGTCATCTGCTCGGCCATATCGGCACGCCGCTCGCTGCGCTCGCGCTGCTGGCGATCAGCTTGCCCTGGCTGATCGACTTCCGCTGGACCGATGTCGCGGTATGGGCCGACGGCGCGTTCGGCCTCGGCCTGTCGCGCGGCCTCGCCAAACGCGACGAGGAAGCGCGCCGCCATCGCAGCGTCGATGACGGTTCACCGTCGCACGTTTCGCCGTCCACCAATACGATGGCGCCCAAAACCAACGGACGTTATGCCCGCCCGACCGTCTGGCGGCCGCCGGCAAGCGGACGCGGCACGGCGGCGGGTGCAACTGCGGCGGGTGCGGCAGGTGTAGGTGCGGCTTCTCCTGCGGCAGGCAAAGACACGACGGCGCGCGGCGCCGGGTCGAGCTGGCGCGCCGGCGGCGTGAAGCAGCGCGGCCAGGCGCCGCAAACCGAGACGGTTGCGCGAACGCCGGCCGGAACGCCGCCGCGTCAGACGTCGGCGTCGAGGCAGCCGCTGAACCAGGACAAGACCGCAGCGTGGATGCCCGCCGAGCCGGTTGCGCCGGCCGGATGGTTGCGTGATCCGGCGACAGCGCCGCGCGGCCCGGCATCCGCCACTGCATCGGGGCCTCTCGCGGCCTCAGCTCGCGAAGGCGGCTCGCAGGCGGGCCGGCGCGCGGCTGGAGAGCAACGGCCAGCCGGGTCTCTGGGTGTCGGCGCTGCCGCAGCGGGCCTGGCCGGCGCAGCAGTCGCGCCGGCTGTTGCGGTGCAAGCTTCGCAAGCGATGACTGCCGTGCGGACGGTGTCAGGTGCGGCGGCTGGTGCGGCTTCAAGCGCGGCTGCAAGTTCAGCTACCGGCGCGAGCCGTCCGTCCGCCATGCCGGGCTCAGCAGGCGCGGCGCCCGCGGTGTCTTCATCTTCAGGCAGCCGGCCCACGTCCGCCGGACAACCGTTCGCGGCCGCCCCGCGCGCGAACATCGCGTCAACGCCGATTGCGCGTCGCCCGGCTGCTCCGCTCAACTCGCCGGCGCCCAGTTACACGCGGCCGATGCCGACGACGCAGCGAGTCACGCCGCCCGCCAGCGTGCAAGAAACGCTTCGCAGCATCGAGGAAAACACCGCGCGCTGGACTGATCTCGCCGGCGTAAGTCTTGCGCGCGGCACCGGGGCAGAAACCGCGAAGGTGGCGACGGTTCCGCCGGCCTCCGAGGCGCCGTTCGATGCCGGGCAACTGGCCGTCAATTCGTCGATCGCGAGCGAGATCGGACAGGCGCCTGCTGATTTGCCCATGCAAACCGCCGAGGCGCCGGCTGCACAAGTTGCTGTTACGCCCAATCCGGCTGCACAAGCGTTCGAAACCTCAACCGCACACGCGCCCGACAACGCCGCCGCGGTTTCGTCGGCACCCGCGTTTGCTCATGTCGAAGCATTCGCCGCCGCGCCGGCGTCGGGCCCGCTTGCTGAAACCGAAAGCACGGAAGCGTCGGTGCTGCACGCGAGCGTGCCTCCTTCGCCGGATAAAGTCCAAACTGCGCCCGCTCATCAATCTACCCACGCTGTCATCGAAACGCCGCGGATAGAAGTCGCGCCCGAAGTGCCCATGACGGAAAGCAGCGAGCCGGTCGTGCAATGGCCTATCGAGTCGCCGGCAAGCCACATTCCGCAGATCGCGCCCGCCCAAACTCAGGCGCAAGGGCAGGCACCTACCGTCGCGGCAGCGCCGGTCGCCGAAGTCGTCATCGATAAAACCCTGGCGCCTTGGGAAAACAGGAGCGATGCCGTTGCGTCGCTGCGCGCGGCATCGTCGGCGGGCGCGCCGCGCCTGAGCAGCACCACCGCGCCGAGCGACGCCGCGTCCACGCATCACGCCACGCCGTCGCTGCACGTCGTGAGCGCGAGCGAAGCGGCCACGCAAATCGAAGCCGACGCCGCGGACTCCCCCACCCTATCGGACGTGCCGGAAACGTCGGACATCGTGGCCGCCGTCTCGCCGCAAAGCGCATCGCACGCGTCGAACGTGGTTCGCTTCCCCGGCTTCGCGGCGCAAGCCGAACCGCCAGCAACAGCCGATTTCGCCGACGAGCTGACTACCGAACCCACCGCGCCATCGTCCGCGCAATTCACAGCTGAACCATCGGCCGAGCCTGCCGAGCCTGCCGAACCCGCCGTCGTCCCGCGCCCACCGTTGCGCGGCCACAGCCCGGCCAACGGTTTCGAATTCCGCGCGCCAGCCGCGTCGATGGTCGAATTGCCGACGCTCGATCTGCTCGCGCGCGCCGACACCGACGTCGAACCGGTCTCCGAAGAAAAGCTCGCCGAAACCGGTCAGTTGATCGAGCAGCGCCTGCAGGAGTTCAAAGTGCCGGTCACCGTGGTCGGCGCATCGGCGGGTCCGGTCATCACGCGCTTCGAAGTCGAGCCGGCGCTTGGCGTGCGCGGCAGTCAGATCGTCGGCTTGATGAAGGACTTGTCGCGCGGCCTCGGCCTCACGTCGATCCGCGTGGTCGAGACGATTCCCGGCAAGACCTGCATGGGCCTCGAATTGCCGAACGCCAGGCGTCAGACGATCCGGCTCTCCGAAATCCTCGAAGCGAACGTCTACCAGCACTCGCATTCGCAGTTGACGCTGGCGATGGGCAAGGACATCACCGGTCATCCGGTCGTCGCCGATCTGGCGAAGGCGCCGCACATGCTGGTCGCGGGCACGACCGGTTCGGGCAAGTCGGTGGCGATCAACGCGATGATCTGCTCGCTGCTCTACAAGGCGACGCCCGAAGAAGTGCGCCTGATCATGATCGATCCGAAGATGCTGGAACTGTCGGTCTACGAAGGCATTCCGCATCTGCTCGCGCCGGTCGTCACCGACATGAAGCTGGCGGCCAACGCGCTGAACTGGTGTGTCGGCGAAATGGAAAAGCGCTATCGGCTGATGTCGGCGGTCGGCGTGCGCAATCTGGCCGGCTTCAACCAGAAAATCCGCGACACCGAAGCCAACGGCAAGAAGCTCGGCAATCCCTTCTCGCTGACGCCCGAAGCGCCCGAGCCGCTCGCGCCGCTGCCGCTGATCGTGGTGGTGATCGACGAGCTGGCCGACCTGATGATGGTCGCGGGCAAGAAGATCGAAGAGCTGATCGCGCGGCTCGCGCAGAAAGCGCGCGCCGCCGGCATCCACCTGATTCTCGCGACGCAGCGGCCTTCGGTGGATGTGATCACCGGCCTCATCAAGGCGAACATTCCGACGCGGGTCGCGTTCCAGGTGTCGTCGAAGATCGACTCGCGCACGATTCTCGATCAGATGGGCGCCGAATCGCTGCTCGGCCAAGGCGACATGCTGTTCCTGCCGCCGGGCACAGGCTATCCGCAGCGCGTGCACGGCGCATTCGTCGCCGACGAGGAAGTGCACCGGATCGTCGAATATCTGAAGCAGTTCGGCGAGCCGCAATACGAGGAAGGCATTCTCGACGGCCCGGCCACCGAAGGCGCATCGCCGGATCTGTTCGGCGACACGCCGGATGCCGAAGCCGATCCGCTCTACGACGAAGCCGTCGCTTTCGTGGTGCGTACGCGGCGCGCGTCGATCTCGTCGGTGCAGCGGCAATTGCGCATCGGCTATAACCGGGCGGCGCGCCTCGTCGAGCAGATGGAGACAGCGGGCCTGGTGTCGGCGATGGGTATCAACGGCAGTCGCGAAGTGCTCGCGCCTGGGCCGGCTGAATAGACACAGTAAAGCCAACCATAAAAAAGGGCCGCTCGAAGCGGCCCGTTTTTTATCCAACGCGTGTAGTCACATCACGTCACATCACGCGCGTCACCCATCCTCACGACGGCGAAACCAGCTTGAAATCCACCGGCGAGCCGATGTCGATCCGTTTCGGATTTGCTTCGAGCAACCCGGTCTGCCGATCGCGCTTGAACACGTACACGGTATCGCTGTTCTGATTACCGACGATCAGCCAGTTGCCGGTCGGGTCGATCGCGAATTCACGCGGCGACTTGCCGAGGCTCGACTGGTGCCCGACCTTCTTCAGGCGGCCGTTGCCCGGGTCGACCGAGAAGACCACGATGTCGTTCGCATCGCCGCGATTGGATGCATACAAAAAGCGCCCATCCGGCGACAGATGGATCGCCGCGGCGCCCACCGCGCCCTTGAAACCCGGCTCCGTCAGCGACAGCGTCTGCACTTGCGCCAGCTTGCCGTCGTTGTACTCGAAGGTACTGACCGTGGCGGCCAGTTCGCTCGTCAGATACGCATGCTTGCCGTCGACGCCGAACACCAGGTGGCGCGGGCCGGTGCCTGCCTTCTCCTGCGTGTAGCGCCAGTCGGCCGGGCTGAACAGACCACGGCTGCCGTCAGACGTGTAGCGATACGAGTACAGCTTGTCGGCGCCGAGGTCTTGCGCGAACAGGTAGCGGCCGTCCGGCGAGAACACCGTCGAGTGAACGTGCGAGTTGTCCTGGCGGCCCTTCACCGGACCACCGCCTTCGTGATGCACGGTAAGCACCGAGCTACCGACCTGACCGTCCGCCTGCAACGGAAACACCGCGAAGCTGCCGCCCGGGTCGGCGGCCACCGAGTAGTTCGCGCTCAGCAGATACTTGCCGTCCGGCGACAGGCTCAGATAGCACGGATCATTGCCGTCCGACGAGACCTTGTTGAGAAAGGTCAGCTGACCGCTCGCGGCGTCGAAACGAAATGCGCTGACGCCGCCGCGCTGGGTGGCCGGGCCGTTGTCGCCGGGCATTTCGTTGACTGCGTACACGAAGCGGCGGTCGCGGCTGACCACCAGATACGACGGGTTGACCGTCTGTGCGACCGACACACGCGTCGCCTCGCCGGTCTTCGTGTCGAAGCGATAGACGTAGAGCCCTTCGCTCTTGCCGCCCGTATAAGTGCCGACCAGCAGGTCGTAGACGCCGTCGGCGGGAGCCGGGCCGGTATCTTGCGCAAACGCATGCGACGCGACAATCGAGACCATGAGCACGAAACCTTTTATTATCGAGCGGGCGGCGCGCAAAGGAACTGGCCGTCCAGCGGACCATGAAGCAGACGGTAAAGCAGAGCTTGATACCGCACGCACTGCGGCGCGGTTACTACGGAGCATAAGACCTCCAGGACATCGGTTATCTGGTTGATTCGGTTGTATCGGTGTCTCTGGTCTGCCGCGCCATCGGTCGAGCATTATCGTTATCGACGCAAGTATAAAAGCGTTGCGCCGGATCATGCTGCCAATCCGGCTACCGGCGCGCATGTGCAGCATTTGTCGCGCCTGGCGGGTCGTTTTTTCTCAATCGAATCTCACACCACGGAGTCTTCATGAACGTCACACTCAGCCTGGGCCCGCTCGTTTCGTTGATCGCCGGCATTCTGATTCTGGTCATGCCACGCCTGTTGAACTACATCGTCGCGCTCTATCTGATCATCATCGGCATCATTGGGCTCTTCGGCGTGGGGTCGTCGCACTTCTGAGCGGTGGCGGACAGCAGGATGGGATGGACGGCCGGGGGCGCAGTGCGCGCCCGGCGACCGGTCCGCATGAGCGCGGCCGGCGAAGGAATGACACGAGCAAAAGGAACGACGCGAACGACATGAACCGCACACGCGGTGACGGTTGCCGTGATGGTGAACCAGGCTGTAACGCGAAGCGGCAAACTCGCGCGGTAGAAACCCGCGGCGGCGCCCGGTCAGCCGTTCGACAGTTGATCGAGCCGCAGGCGCCCCTGCAGCGACAGCGCGCCGACGGCATAATGGCCGTCACCTTCGCGGTAATGCCGGAAGCAGGCCCGTTCGACCAGAAAGGCCGCGGCGGTCAGCATCCCGTTGCGGGACAGGCCCAGCCGGCCAGGGTCGAGCGGTAGCATCGAATCGTCGGCAAGTTCGCTGGCGGCCGAGAGAATCGTGATGCAATCGGATTTCGACGGGTTCAGCATAGCTTTTGTCCTCCGAGACGGCGTCTACACGCGCCAGGGGCAAGACCGATGCGCTATCGTGAAGGCTGGGCGCGCCGGGTTGAAATCAGAGTGTAGGCAGTGATTTGACAATTTACCAACTCGCGTTTTGCCCCATTGCGCGCTGAACCAAAACGCATCGTACGAGTCCGGTAGTAACAACGACACCAAGCGCGGCGGCCATGGCCTCGCGCACTAGAGACACGCTCCCCATGCCCGCACTCATCGAAGACTATGCGCTCATCGGCGACGGCCACACGGCCGCGCTCGTCTCCCGAGAAGGTTCCGTCGACTGGCTCTGCTGGCCGCGCTTCGACTCCGGCGCCTGCTTCGCCGCCCTACTCGGCACGCCCGAAAACGGCCGCTGGCTGATTTCGCCCGTCTCCGACACGCCGCCAAAAATCACGCGCCGTTATCGCGGCGAAACCCTGGTCCTCGAGACAGATTTCGACACGCCCGAGGGCGCGGTCACGCTGATCGATTTCATGCCGCCGGGCAACGGCTGGTCGGAGATCGTGCGGATCGTGGTCGGCAAGCGCGGCACCGTGCGCATGCGGATGGAACTGGTGCTGCGCTTCGATTACGGCTTCTCGATTCCGTGGGTCGAACGCCTGAAGCAGGACAGCGGCATCAAGGCGATCGTCGGCCCGGATACCGCCGTCCTGCGCACGCCAGTCGAATTGCGCGGCGAGAACATGAAGACCGTCGCCGATTTCACCGTGACCGAAGGCGAGCGGGTACCCTTTTCGCTGGCGTATGCGGCCTCGCATCTGCGCAATCCGCCCGCCCGCGATCCGCACACGGCCCTCGCGCGCACCGAGAATCACTGGCTCGAATGGTCGGCGCGCAGCACGGTCGAGGGCAAGTGGGCCGAGCCGATCCGCCGCTCGCTGATTACGCTGAAGGCGCTCGCGTACGAGCCGACCGGCGGCATCGTCGCGGCGCCCACCACCTCGCTGCCGGAGCAGCTCGGCGGTACGCGCAACTGGGACTACCGCTACTGCTGGCTGCGCGACGCCACCATCACGCTGCTGGCAATGATGCGCGGCGGCTACTACGACGAGGCGCGCGCGTGGCGCACCTGGCTTGGCCGCGTGATGGCAGGCGCGCCGGATCAGTTGCAGATCATGTACGGCATCGCCGGCGAACGGCGCCTGCCCGAGTTCGAAATCGACTGGCTGCCGGGCTACCAGGACGCCAAGCCGGTGCGGATCGGCAACAACGCGGTCGGCCAGCAGCAGCTGGACGTCTACGGCGAAGTGATGAACGCGCTGCATCTGGCGCGCGTCGGCGGCCTGCAGGCGGACGACACCGCGTGGAACGTGCAACGCGCGCTGCTCCGCCACCTCGACACAATCTGGCAAGAGCCCGACGAAGGCATCTGGGAAACGCGCGGCGGCCGCCAGCATTTCACCTTCTCGAAGGTGATGGCGTGGGTCGCCTTCGACCGCGCCATCAAGTCGGCCGAGAAGTTCAAGCTGGACGGCCCGCTCGACGATTGGCGCGCGACCCGCACAAAAATCCACGCGGAGGTCTGCGCAAAGAGCTGGAGTCCGACGCTCAACGCGTTCACCCAGTATTACGGCAGCGATCAGCTCGATGCGAGCGTGTTGCTGCTACCGCTGGTCGGCTTCCTGCCGCCGGACGATCCCCGCGTCAAAGGCACGGTGGCGGCGATCGAAAAAGATCTGATGCACGACGGCTTCGTGATGCGCTACCGCACCACCGAATTTGACGACGGCCTGCCGCCCGGCGAGGGCACCTTCCTCGCGTGCTCGTTCTGGATGGTGGACAACCTCGCGCTGCAAGGCCGCATCGATGAAGCCCATGCGATGTACGAACGGCTGCTCGCGCTCTGCAACGACGTCGGTCTGCTGTCAGAAGAGTACGATCCAACGGCGAAGCGCCTGGTCGGCAATTTCCCGCAGGCGTTTTCGCATGTGGCGCTGGTGCACACCGGTTTGAACCTGATGAAGCACGAGCAGCAGATGGCCGAGGCTACCGGCCAGCCGTCCGATATCGGCGCCACCGAAGCAGCAGAATTCAAAGCTGCGGCAACCCCTGATAGCGGCGCAGCAACATCGCCGGTAGCATGATTAAATGACAGCTTGCGCGTTGTCCGCGCGTAAATTGCTGCATTGCACAAGTGCGCTTTGTTCGATATGATCGACTAGACTGTCGGCCGAAAATCAATGTGCCAGCAACCAATACGGCCCGCCGCAACGCCATACGCGTGTTTGCGAAGCCCCATGCGAACCGCTTAAGAACGGAGCACCCATGCTCTACCAATTGCACGAATTCCAGCGGGCGATGTTGAGCCCCCTCACCGCCTGGGCTCAGGCCGCGTCGAAATCCTTTGCGAATCCGGCCAGTCCCCTTGCCTATGTGCCCGGCGCGACCCGCCTGTCGGCCGGCTACGAACTGCTGTACCGGCTCGGCAAAGATTACGAAAAGCCCGAGTTCAACCTTCATCAAATCGTCAAAGACGGCCATAACATCCCGATCATCGAACAAACGATCATCGAGAAGCCGTTTTGCCGCCTGATGCGCTTCAAGCGTTTCGCGGACGACAGCAGCGCTGTTACCCAATTGAAAGACGAGCCGATCGTGCTGGTGTGCGCACCGTTGTCCGGCCACCACGCCACGCTGCTGCGCGATACCGTGCGTACGTTGCTGCAGGATCACAAGGTCTACCTGACCGACTGGATCGATGCGCGCATGGTGCCGCTCGAAGAAGGCGAATTTCACCTCGACGACTACATCGCCTACATCCAGGAATTCGTCCGTCACATCGGCGCGAAGAATCTGCACGTGATCTCGGTGTGCCAGCCGACCGTGCCGGTACTCGCCGCCATCTCCTTGATGGCGAGCCGCGGCGAAGACACGCCGCGCACCATGACGATGATGGGCGGCCCGATCGACGCGCGTAAGAGCCCGACTTCGGTCAACTCGCTCGCCACGCAGCACTCGTACGAATGGTTCGAAAACAACGTGATCTTCACGGTGCCGCCGAACTATCCGGGCGTGGGCCGCAAGGTTTATCCGGGCTTCCTGCAACACACCGGCTTTGTCGCGATGAATCCGGAACGGCACGCGGCGTCGCACTGGGACTTCTACCAAAGCCTGCTGCGCGGCGACGAAGACGACGCCGAAGCGCATCGCCGCTTCTACGACGAGTACAACGCCGTGCTCGACATGGCCGCCGACTATTACCTGGACACGATCCGCGTGGTGTTCCAGGAATTCCGTCTTGCGGAAGGCACATGGGACGTCGCCGGCGAGCGGGTACGGCCGCAGGACATCAGGAAGACTGCGCTCTTCACGATCGAAGGCGAGTTGGACGATATCTCCGGCGACGGCCAGACTTTCGCCGCGCATGAGTTGTGCAGCAGCATTCCGGAGACGGAGAAGCGTCACTTCACTGCCGAGAAATGCGGCCACTACGGCATTTTCTCGGGCCGCCGCTGGCGCACCATCATCTATCCGCAGTTGCGCGACTTCATCCTCGAGCACAACAAGGCGCCGAAGGTGACAAAGGAAAAAGTCGAAGCCTGAGCACCACGCAGACAGATAGAACAACGGCCTCTTCGGAGGCCGTTGCCGTTTTTTAAGCCGCTGCGCGTCGCTGCCGTGAGGCCTATTTTCGCAACAGATAAGCGAGCAGCAATTCCGTGTTCATCTGCACGAGTTCGCTGCGTTCGCCTGCGCTGCTGAAATCGCGGCCGAGCGTCGCTTCGAGTGTGAAGCGGTTCGACACGATGTAGTAGCCCATGCCGGACAGCGTCACGTAAAAGCGCAACGGATCGACGTTGGTGCGAAACAGCCCGGCGCGCTGGCCGCGCTCAAGAATGCCGCCGAGCGTAGCGACGATCGGCGAGATCATTTCGCGGATGCGCGTCGACTTCTGCATGTAGCGTGCCTCATGCAGATTCTCGTTATTGACGAGACGCAGCAACTCGGGATGATCGCGGTAGTAATCCCAAACAAAATGCGCAAGGCGTGTAACGGCCTCGACCGGCGCGACACCGTTCAGTTCGAGCGTGCGTTCCGCTTCATTGAGCGCGCTGAATGCGTGCTCGAGTACAGCAGTGAAAAGCTGCTCCTTGCTACCGAAGTAGTAGTAGAGCATGCGTTCATTAGTTTCCGCGCGGCGGGCGATCTGATCGACGCGTGCGCCGAACAACCCACCATTTGCAAACTCTTCGGCCGCCGCAAGCAGAATGCGGCGCCGCGTGCCTTCAGGATCTCTTTTGATTTTCGGCTGATTCATGGTGGCATCGTCTTCGTGAGCCGCGTTATCCGGATCGCGCCGCCGGCCTCTCCTCGGGCCTTGCACCGACAGCACTGAACGGGCTGGTTGGGGGAACACCCTTCTGCGGTCTTTCGAAAAAGCGCTTCGATTATGGCACATGGATTGCGGATCGCAATTGGGGAAATCGGCGATAATGTGCTATTTAGTTCAAGCTTGGCGCGAGCAGACGCTTGTGTGGATTCGACTCCACGCGCGCCTCTATTTACGCCTGTATTTGCCTATATTGGCGTGTGTTAGCACGCTTTCGCCGCGCTTTTGTGTTGCCCCAGCCCGCCGCGTGTTTTCCCCAGGCCGCGTTCGGCAAGCTGTGCGACCGCGAGGCAAGCCCCAACGTCGTCACCGTGACCAATTCCATAACACTCGCAGACCGCATCGAGGATCTGCTGCCTCAAACGCAATGCACGAAGTGCGGCTATCCCGCATGCCGTCCGTACGCCGAAGCAGTCGCCAGCGGCGAGGCCAATTACAACCAATGCCCACCGGGCGGCGCCGAAGGCGTCGCGCGCCTCGCCGCGTTGCTCGGCAAGCCGGTGATTCCGCTCAATTCCGCCAACGGCGTCGAACGTCCGCGTCCTTTGGCGGTTATCGACGAACAACTTTGCATCGGCTGCACGTTGTGTATGCAGGCCTGTCCGGTCGATGCAATAGTTGGCGCACCGAAACAGATGCACACGGTAATCGCGGCACTCTGCACTGGCTGCGACTTGTGTGTGCCGCCTTGTCCGGTCGACTGCATCGCGATGCCGCCCGTCACTGGTGAAGCAACCGGCTGGGACGCTTGGAGCCAGTCCCAGGCCGACGCCGCGCGTGAACGCCACGACCGGCGCGAGGCGCGTCTTGCGCGCGAACGCGAAGCCGCCGAAGCGCGTGCTGCAGCGCGGCGAGCCGCGAGCAGCGCGCCTGCGCACGGCGCTGGAACCGGCGCTGCGGCTTCGGCCGATGCATCGCCTGCGGCGCCCGCGGCGTCTGTAACGGACGACGCCGAAGCGAAAAAACGCGCGATCATTCAGGCCGCGCTCGATCGCGCGCGCAAGAAGAAAGAAGAACTGGCCGCCAAAGGCCAAGGTCCGCTGAACACCGAGCATGTCAGCGCCGACGTCCAGGCGCAGATCGATGCCGCCGAAGCACGCCGCCGCCGTCTCGGACTCGCAATGGACGACGACACCGACACGCCTTCCACGAAGCGCTAACCGAACCTGCACGCCCCGCATGAACGCGAACAAACGCCGCGCCATCTACGAGACGCTTCAGAGTCTCAATCCGCATCCCACCACCGAACTCGAGTACACCACACCGTTCGAACTGCTGATTGCCGTGCTGCTGTCGGCGCAAGCCACCGACGTGTCGGTCAACAAGGCGATGCGCAAGATGTTCCCGGTCGCGAACACGCCGCAGCAGGTTTTCGATCTGGGCGAAGAAGGTGTCGCCGGCTACATCAGGACCATTGGCCTCTATCGGACCAAGGCGAAGAATGTGATTGCGACGTGCCGCATTCTGCTCGACCGGTACGGCGGCGAAGTGCCGGAAGATCGCGAAGCGCTCGAGAGTCTGCCCGGCGTCGGCCGAAAAACGGCGAACGTGATTCTGAACACGGCGTTCGGTCATCCGAGCATCGCCGTCGATACGCACATCTTTCGGGTTGCCAATCGAACCGGTCTCGCGCCGGGAAAAGATGTGCGCGCGGTCGAACAGGCGCTGGAGAAATTCACGCCGGCCGAATTCAAGCAGGATGCGCATCACTGGCTGATCCTGCACGGCCGTTATGTATGCAAGGCGCGCCGGCCGGAATGCTGGCATTGCGTGATCGAGCCGCTGTGCGAGTTCCGGCCGAAGACGCCGCCGCCGGATCTCTGAACACGGCGCGGTTGGGCGAACCTATGAGAAAGCGCCGTGTCGCCGCAACCGCGCGGTGCGGTCCGTGCGTTCGGGGCGCTCTAGCAGCTTGCGGCCCTCGCCAGCGAGCCGCCCCGCCCCGGCGTAAAATGGCGCCCTGCACGCCCGCCTCACACTCAACGCACCGATCCCACGATGTTCAATCCTAGCCGCGACGAAGTCCGCCACTTTTTCACCGACACCTGGCGCAAACAGCGTCAAGGCGAAATCCTGACACCGCTCGAGGCAATCGCCGCGGACTGGATCGTCGAGCATCCCGAGTACCACGCCGATCTGGCCGATAGCGAAGGCGCGGCAATCCAGGACTACTCGCCCGAACGCGGGCAGACCAACCCGTTCCTGCATCTGTCGATGCATCTGGCGATCACCGAACAATTGTCGATCGACCAGCCGCCGGGCATTCGCGCGGCGCACGAGCGCCTCGCCGCCCGCCTCGGCTCGACCCATGAAGCGCAGCACGCGATCATGGATTGCCTCGGCGAAACCATCTGGGAAGCGCAGCGCACCGGCACGCCGCCGGATACGGACGCGTATTTGCAGCGCATCGAGCGGCGCGCCACGCGGGACTAAGCGGCAAGCACGCCCGGCCGGCGCCGTCGCGCAACCAACCGCGCGCGGCTCCAAAAGCACGACACCCCGCCGAAGCAGGGTGTCGTTCAATCAGAAACTGTGCGAAAAGAGCGCCGCGCGCTTATTTCTTCTGCACCAGATCGCCGTCCAGCGATTCGACGTAGGCCGCGATGTCTTTCATATCGCCAATCGACAGGCTTTGCACCTGCGCCTGCATGATCGCGTTGTTGCGACCGAGGTGCGGGTTGCCGTTGCCCATCTGATACTGGCGCAACGCCCAGTAGACGTAGTCGGAGTGCTGACCGGCGAGCTTCGGATATTCCGGGCTCACCGGCTTGTTCAGGTTGACACCGTGGCAAGCCGCGCAGTTGTGGCTGTCGGCCAGCACCTTGCCATTGCCGGCGTCAGCGGCGTGCGCGACGTTCGCTGCAACCAGACCGATCAATGCCGCCGACGCGCATGCAGCCTTGAACACCGTATGGAGTGCCTGTTGGGGCTTATTCATGAATTCTCCTATCCCGCGAATATAAATAACCGAGTGACCGACGCCGATCACTTGTCGGGATTGTTCTTCGAAGAGGAATTTTGCGCTGCGTAGTAGGCGGAGATATCGGCGATGTCCTGATCCGACAGCGACACGGTGATCGCGTGCATCGTTTCGAAATGGCGGTCGCCCTTCTTGTAGCCGCGCAGCGCGTTCTCGAGGTACGCCTGATTCTGGCCGCCGAGCATCGGCACGCGGTAGACCTCAGGGTAAGCGGTGCGGTATTCAGGGATGCCGTGGCAGCCAATACACATCGCGACCTTGCCTTGGCCCGCCTTCGCGTTGCCGACGACATCCGCTGCCTGCGCACTGGCCGCATAGCCCGCGAGCACCGACAGCGCTGCGATCACGACGTGTTTGCCGACGAATTTATTCATAGCATGTAACCTGGCTTGAGGGGAAACGGGCGCCCAAAAAGGCAACGGCCCGCGCCGTTATTCTTATAGGGTAGCCACGCAGGCCAAAAAAATCGGGCTAATTGTACCGCGACGCCGCGCCGAACGTCCACCGCGCGGGGCAGCGGCGCATTTTCCCGCCGCAAAGCCGCGGCTAGCGCCGCTTTGCGCCGTCCGTGCCTGCTTCGCGCGACTTCGCGCCAACCGCCGCGATCCGAGCGGTTTTGCCGGGCGCGCCCGGTGTGCCCGACACGCCCGCCCACCGGGCGCGCCGGGCATGCATACGGGCCGCCCGCGCTCGCCGCGTGAGCGCCCGGATAGGCGCCGACACCGCGGGTGGAACCATACGCGAGCCCGTTTCAGCCCAACAGGCCTTCTGACTTATACTGGAATTTTTCCCAAAAAGAGCATCTCGCCATGCGTTTCGAAGGCTCATCGCAATACGTCGCCACCGACGACCTCAAGCTCGCGGTCAACGCCGCGATGACGCTGAAACGCCCGTTGCTGATCAAGGGCGAACCCGGCACCGGCAAAACCATGCTGGCCGAAGAGGTCGCCGCTGCCCTCGGCATGCCGCTCCTGCAGTGGCATATCAAGTCCACCACCAAGGCGCAGCAGGGTCTGTACGAGTACGACGCGGTGTCGCGCCTGCGCGATTCGCAGCTCGGCGACGAACGCGTCAAGGACATTGGCAACTACATCGTCAAGGGCGTGCTGTGGCAGGCGTTCGAGTCGGAAGAGCAAACGGTGCTGCTGATCGACGAGATCGACAAGGCCGACATCGAATTCCCGAACGACCTGCTGCGCGAACTCGACCGCATGGAGTTCTACGTGTACGAAACGCACGAGCTGATTCGCGCCAAACAGCGCCCGCTCGTGATCATCACGTCGAATAACGAGAAGGAACTGCCCGACGCGTTCCTGCGCCGCTGCTTCTTCCACTACATCAAGTTCCCCGATCCGGTGACGATGCAGCAGATCGTCGAGGTGCATTACCCCGGCATCAAAAAGGAACTGCTGAGCGCGGCCATGCAGAGCTTTTTCGAATTGCGCAACGTGTCGGGGCTGAAGAAGAAGCCGTCGACGTCGGAACTGCTCGACTGGCTGAAGCTGCTGCTTGCCGAAGACATTCCGCCCGAGGCGCTCCGCTCATCCGACCAGAAGCAGATCATCCCGCCGCTGCACGGCGCACTGCTGAAGAACGAGCAGGACGTGAGCCTGTTCGAGCGGCTGATCTTCATGAACCGCAATAATCGCTGAAACCGCTGAAACCCGGGTCTTGACCCGGGTCGATACCCCGTTGGTGCGCGCGCAGTACCGCAGCCCAGCCGCACGCCAGCCGCCGTAGAGGAAACAGCATGCTGATCGACTTCTTTTATTCGCTGCGCGCGGCCAAACTGCCGGTGTCGGTGAAGGAATACCTGACGCTGCTCGAGGCGCTGAAAGCCAACGTGATCGCACCGTCGCTCGACGACTTCTACTATCTCGCGCGTATCACGCTGGTCAAGGACGAACAGTACTTCGACAAGTTCGACCAGGCGTTCGGCGCGTATTTCAACGGCGTCGCACAAACCTCGGCGCTCGCCTTCGACGTCCCGCTCGACTGGCTGAAGAAGAAGCTGCAACGCGATCTGTCGCCCGAGGAGAAAGCGCAAATCGAAGCGATGGGCGGCCTCGACAAGTTGATGGAGCGCCTCAAGGAACTGTTCGACGAACAGAAAGAGCGCCACGAAGGCGGCAGCAAATGGATCGGCACGGGCGGCACGTCGCCGTTCGGCAACGGCGGCTATAACCCGGAGGGCGTGCGCATCGGCGGCGATGCGGCGGGCAATCGCACTGCGGTCAAGGTGTGGGAAGCGCGCGCCTACCGCGATTACGACGACCAGGTCGAAATCGGCACGCGCAACATCAAGATCGCGCTGCGCCGCCTGCGCCGTTTCGCGCGCGAAGGCGCCGCCGAAGAGCTCGATCTGCCCGACACGATCCGCAGCACCGCCGCGAACGCCGGCTGGCTCGACCTGAAGATGGTGCCGGAGCGGCACAACAAGGTGAAAGTGCTGATGCTGCTCGACGTGGGCGGCTCGATGGACGATCACATCAAACGCACCGAGGAACTGTTTTCGGCGGCCAAGGCCGAGTTCAAGCACCTCGAGTTCTACTATTTCCACAACTGCGTGTACGACTTTCTGTGGAAGAACAATCGCCGCCGCCACGCCGAGCGGATGCCGACGTGGGACGTGCTGCACAAGTTCACGCCGGATTACAAGCTGATCTTCGTCGGCGATGCAACGATGAGTCCGTACGAAGTGCTGCAACCGGGCGGCTCGGTCGAATACAACAACCCCGAAGCCGGCGCCGTGTGGCTGCGGCGCCTCGCGGATCATTTCCCGCATCATGCGTGGCTGAATCCGGAGCCGGAGGGTTTGTGGGCGTACCGTCAGTCGGTCAGCGCCATCCGCGAAGTGCTCGGCCACCGCATGTATCCGCTCACGCTCGCCGGCCTCGAAACGGCCATGCGCATGCTGAGCAAATAATCGGGTCGCGCTTTATCCTCAACTATAAGAAAACTTCTGCATGAGTCCGTCTTCATCGCCCGATTTGTCCCCTGCCACCGTATCGCCCGGGCGTCTCAGACCATTCGCCGACACCTCGCTGTCAGCCGTCGTCGCCGGCTTCGTCGCGATGATGACCGGCTACACCAGTTCGCTGGTGCTGATGTTCCAGGCGGGCCAGGCCGCGCATCTGACCGATGCGCAGATTTCGTCGTGGATCTGGGCGTTGTCGATCGGTATGGCCGTCGGCACGATCGGCCTCTCGCTGCGTTTTCGCGCGCCGATCGTGATCGCATGGTCGACGCCGGGCGCGGCGCTGCTGGTGTCGTCGCTGCCGCATGTGGCTTACGCGGAGGCGATCGGCGCGTTTATCGTCTGCGCGGTGCTGCTGACCGTGGTCGGCCTGACCGGCTGGTTCGATACACTGATGAAGAAAATCCCGGCGGGCATCGCATCGGCTTTGCTGGCGGGCATTCTGTTCGAAATCGGCATCGAGATTTTCCGCGCCGCGCAGTTCCAGACCGCGCTCGTGCTGACGATGTTCTTCACGTACCTGATCGTCAAACGTCTCGCACCGCGCTACGCGATCGTGACGACGCTGATCGTCGGCACGGCCGCCGCCGGCGGCCTCGGCTTGCTCGATTTCAGCCGCTTTCAGGTCGCGCTCGCCCATCCGGTGTTCACCATGCCGGCGTTCTCGGTGGCCGCGAGCATCAGCATCGGGATTCCGCTGTTCGTCGTCGCGATGGCGTCGCAGAACGTGCCGGGCATTGCGGTGCTGCGCGCCGACGGTTACACGACGCCGTCCGCGCCGCTGATTTCGACGACCGGCATCGTCTCGCTGTTGCTCACGCCGTTCGGCTCGCACGGCATCAATCTTGCTGCGATCACGGCGGCGATCTGCACCGGCCCCGAGGCGCACGAGAACCGCGACAAGCGTTACACCGCGGCGGTCTGGTGCGGCATTTTCTATCTGATCGCCGGGATCTTCGGCGCCACCATCGCCGCGCTGTTCGCGGCCTTGCCGAAGGCGCTGGTGGTTTCCGTCGCCGCGCTGGCGCTGTTCGGCTCGATCATGAGCGGCCTGGCCAACGCGATGCACGACTCCAAACAGCGGGAGGCGGCGCTGGTGACGTTCATGGTGACGGCCTCGGGCCTCACCCTGCTGTCGATCGGCTCAGCCTTCTGGGGACTGGTCGCGGGCGTGCTGACGCAACTGGTGCTGAACGCGCGCCGCGGCTGAATCGTCGACGAAAAACGGTGGCTGAAATCCGTGTGAACGGTTCGCCGGGGGCAAGTGTCAATACTGCATCAGGCGATCCGCCATAGAATAGAAGTATCCGGCAGCGTTTCCCGGCAAGATGGCGGGCACACATGCTGCAGCGTGACCCGCGGCCGTCAGGGCTTTTGGTATTTTTGGTACTTTTTGTCCGGCGGCGACCTCATTTCTCCTGAACCACGGCGCACCGACGCCCTGAAGGCTCGAACATGACAACCGCACTCGACCAACTCAAGCAATACACCACCGTCGTGGCCGATACCGGCGACTTCCAGCAGCTCGCCCAATACAAGCCGCAGGACGCGACCACCAATCCGTCGCTGATTCTGAAGGCCGTGCAGAAGGACGATTACCGTCCGCTGCTCGAAAAGACCGTGAAAGAGCACGCGTCGAAGCCGGTCGGCACGATCATCGATCATCTGCTGATCGCGTTCGGCAGCGAAATCCTCAAGATCATTCCGGGCCGCGTGTCGACCGAAGTGGACGCGCGCCTGTCGTTCGACACGCAAGCGTCGATCGCCAAGGGCCGCGAACTGATCGGCCTGTACCAGCAAAAGGGCATCGGCCGTGAACGCGTGCTGATCAAGCTGGCCTCCACCTGGGAAGGCATCCGCGCCGCCGAAGTGCTGCAGAAAGAAGGCATCCACTGCAACATGACGCTGCTGTTCTCGCTCGCGCAGGCGGCCGCCTGTGCCGAAGCGGGTGCGCAGCTGATTTCGCCGTTCGTCGGCCGCATCTACGACTGGTACAAGAAGAACGCCGGCAGCGCGTGGGACGAAGCGAAAGACGGCGGCGCCAACGATCCGGGCGTCAAATCGGTGCGCCGCATCTACGCGTACTACAAGAAGTTCGGCTACAAAACGGAAGTGATGGGCGCGAGCTTCCGCACGCCGGGTCAGATTCTCGAACTGGCCGGCTGCGATCTGCTGACCATTAGCCCGGATCTGCTGCAAAAGCTGCAGGAGAGCACCGAGAAGGTCGAGCGCAAGCTGTCGCCGGAGATTGCCACAGGTGCCGACATCGCACGCGTGCCGGTCGACGAATCGTCGTTCCGTTTCCTCGTCAACGACGAAGCAATGGCGACGGAAAAGCTCGCCGAAGGCATTCGCGCATTCGCCGCGGACGCCGTCAAGCTGGAAAAGCTGATCGAAGCGCTGCGTTAAACCCGCCTGCTTCGCTTCAGCGCGCGGCCCTGAGCCTTCCGGTTCAGGGCCGCGCGCCGTTTCCGGCGGCGTTTCTGGCAGCGTTTTATTGGGTCCACGTCAAGCTCACCGCCCTGCCAGCACAAAGTCACAATTGCTGCCACAACGGACGACTACAATCGTCTGCACGCCCACTCCTCCTGGCCGTTGGCCGAAGGAGCGCGGCGCCGCTGACCCACATTCCGGGAGACGATCATGTATGTTCAGCCTTACGTATTTTTCAACGGCCGCTGCGAAGAAGCGCTGAAGTTTTACGGCGAAGCAATCGGCGCCGAAGTGTTATTCCAGATGCGCTTTAAGGAGGCACCGCCTGACGCTCAGAGCCAGATGCGCGCTGGCACGGAGGACAAGATCATGCACGCGAGCATCAAAACCGGTTCGACGACCTGGATGGCGTCCGACGGCCACTGCGACCCCGATGTCGGTCCGATGAACGGTTTCAGCCTGTCGCTGACGGCCGACGACGCAGCATCGGCCGAAAAATATTTCAATGCACTGGCCGACGGCGGAAAGATCACGATGCCGTGGCAAGCGACCTTCTGGAGCAAAGGCTTCGGGATGGTAGTGGACCGCTTCGGCCTCGGCTGGATGGTGACGGTGCCGGAGGAGTAAGGCCGTCACGCGAGCCGGCCGCGGCGGACTGTGCCGCTTTATGCATTCAGCAAGGTCCGCGTGTGCCGTTCGATGTTCCAGTTCGGCTCGGTTTCCAGCAGCAAGGCGCGCAGCCGGTCGACCTGTTCAGCCAGCCGCTGCCCGAGCCAATAGGGCCCCTGCAAATCGGGCGGCAGCTTCAACGCCGCGTCGGGCCGCGCTTGCGCGAGCGGCGACGCCGGCGGAATCCTGAAATGCGTCGCACGGCCAAATCGCAGGCCGCGCGCCGTTGCCAGCAGGATGCCTCGCACGGCGCGCACCTCGATCCCGCACTCCTGTGCAAACGCGGCGCGCGCCACGGCGTCGGCGCGCATCAGCGGGCCGGTCGCCAGCAGTTCCAGCGAACTGAGCACCGAGCGATGCAGACGCTGGATTTCTTCGAGCCGTGCCTGCGGCACATCGATCTCCTTGGCCACCGAGGGCATCAACGAGCGCAACTGCACCAGCCGCTTGTTGATCCGCAGAAAGCTTTTGACCTGCTCGTCTTCGCTAATCGTTTCGCCTAGTAGCAACCGCGCGTAGATCCGCGCGCATTCGCGCAGATTGTCGGCGAGGCCGTAGCGCCACGAATAGGTTGCGTGCAGCGGCAGTGCGAACGAAAAGGCCAGCGCGATCACGATGCCGATCAGCACGTTCAGCGTGCGCCACAGGCCGACGTCGATCAGATTGTCGCCATGGCCGGCGACGATGCACATCGTGATCGCCGTCAACAGACCGATATAGCCGGACGAGCCGATCGCGAACCACGCGCAGATCGCGGCGACGATCGACATCAGTACATAGGTGAGCGGCAGCGAGCCGATCAGATCCTGTTGCAGGATCAGCACCAAACCGATCGACGCGCCGAGTAAAGTCCCCGCCGCCCGTTCCGCCGCCTTTTTGCGGATATTGCCGTGATGCTGCAAACCGCCGATCACCACCAGCAAGGTCACCGACGACCAGATGCCATGCGGGATATCGATGCCGGTCGTGGCGAGAATCGACACCAGCATCGCGAGGCCGACGCGCAAGCTATGCAACACCCTCGCGTGGCGATAGCGGTAATACGGCGACGCGACCGCGCGCACCATGCGGCTGATGGCCGAACGGCGGGCAATCACGGTGTGAGAATCGGCAGGGGCCATGGCAGCGCGACGGACGCTTTGAAGAACGGTTCCGCCATCGTGCACCAGAGTGCCCCGGAAAGACAAACGCCCGCAAACTTTCGTTTGCGGGCGGCTGCGCCTCGAAGCGAGGCAAAGCGCCTTGCTTAGCTTTCGACCACGTCCAGATAGTCTTCCGGACGGGTGCGGTCTTCGGCGCGCTGCATGCCGAGCACACGCACCAGAATACTCACCACCACCGCCACCACCAGGTTCACGACCAGCGACCACACTGCCGCGTAGCCCGGAATCGCGAAACCGAACAGGTGAATCGAGAAGATCGAACTCGCCAGCTTCAGCGAAATCGCCATCCACGTCCCGGTTGCAATGCCGGCCGCCCAGCCGAGCAGCAAACCACGATAGTCGAGCATGCGCGTATACAGACCCAGCACGATCGCCGGCAGCGTCTGGATGATCCAGATGCCGCCCAGCAACTGCAACTGGATCGCGTAGGTGAGCGGCAGTCCCAGAATGAACGCCACCGCGCCGACCTTGACGATCAGCGACACCAGCTTCGCGACATTGGTCTCCTGCTCATGCGACATGTTGCGGTTGACGAACTCCTTGTGGATGTTGCGCGTGTACAGGTTCGCTGCCGCAATCGACATGATCGCGGCCGGCACCAGCGCGCCGATGCCGATCGCCGCGAACGCGACGCCGACGAACCACGACGGGAAGAAGTGCAGGAACAGCGCCGGCACCGCGAAGTTCGGGCCGAACGCCTTGAAGTACGGCGCGAATTCCGGCATGTCCTTCACGCCCGCTGCGAGCGCCATGAAGCCGAGCAGCGCGAGCAGACCGAGCACCAGTGAGTAAGCCGGCAGCATCGCCATATTGCGGCGGATCGTGTTACCCGAATTCGACGACAGGATGGCCGTGATCGAGTGCGGATACAGGAACAGCGCAAGGGCCGAGCCGATAGCGAGCGTCGCATACGCGCTGTAGCCGTTCAGGCTCGACACGTCCGGCGCCTTCAGCAGCAGCTTGGCCGGCGGCACCACGCCGAAGATATGCCCGAAGCCGCCGAGTTGCGGCGGAATCACGATGATCGCCGCGGCGATCGTGATGTAGATCAGCACGTCCTTGACGACCGCGATCATCGCCGGCGCGCGCAGGCCCGACGTGTAGGTGTACGCCGCCAGAATCGCGAACGCGATGATCAGCGGCAGATCGCCGACGAAGCCCGTGGTGTCGAAACCCAGCGCGCCGATCACCACTTCGATACCGACCAGTTGCAGCGCGATATACGGCATCGTCGCGAGGATACCGGTCACCGCAACCGCGAGCGCCAGCATCCGGCTGCCATAACGGGCGGATACGAAGTCGGCCGATGTCACGTAGCCCTGACGTTTGGCGATGCTCCACAGTTTCGGGAACACGACGAACGCGAACGGATAGATCATGATCGTGTACGGCAGCGCGAAGAAGCCGGTGGCGCCCGCGCCGAACACCAGCGCCGGCACGGCGATGAAGGTGTAGGCGGTGTACAGGTCGCCGCCGAGCAGGAACCAGGTGACGATGGTGCCGAAGCGCCGCCCGCCGAGACCCCACTCTTCCAGATGGGCGAGATCGCCGCGCCGCCAGTGGGCCGCGATAAAGCCCAGAATGGTGACGCCGACGAAGAACAGTACGAAGACGAATGTCGCGGTGGCGTTCATTATTGCGCGCCCCCTTGTGGACGGCCCGTCGAACGGGTCTTGGTCTTGAAGTACACGAGCGCTGTGATGATCGCGCTGATCAGCACCCACAGGAGCTGATACCAGTAGAAGAACGGAAAGTCGAACAGTTGCGGTTCGACTTTGTTATATGACGGCACCCAGACCATTGCGATCCAGGGCAGCAACAGCAACCAGAGCCAGCGCTTGCTGGTTTTGTTCGCGTCGGCGTCGTGAGCCATGACGTCTCCTCCTACCTATTATTGAAATGTTGGCCCGTGTTTTGACGGGTGGTGGATCCCGCAGCGGGGAGCCGCCCCGCGGATAAGCGACGGGCGCCCCGAAAGCATCGAAAGAGTATAGGAGCCGCGAACATGCGGTCAAGCAGGGACGACCCGAGGCGGGACGGTGCTGGCGAAGCGGGACGAGCGCGGCTTGGGTGCCCCCGGCCGCATAAACCGTGCGGCGGCGGGCGTTGCGTCTGAGAGCAGTCGAGCCGGCTTGCCCGGCCCGGCTGCTTGTCGATCGTCAGACCGAGAACGAGTTGCCCGTCTGCCCGGTCGATTCCTGCAGACCTTTGATCCACTTGCGCGCCGGCAGGCCGAGTTCGGCTTCGATCAGCCTGGCGCGCGCTTGCAACGCCGTGAACGGCACGTCGAGCGCCGGGCCCGAGAAGGCGATCGCGATGCGGTTGCCGTCATGCACTTCCGGCAGTGCGACGACGCGGCCGTCGAACGCTTCATTCAGCCGCTTCATGTTGCGCACGAAGCTCGGGTGATCGCCGAACAGGTTCACCGTTACCACGCCCGCGCCGGTCAGACACGCGCGCACGGCACGGTAGAAGGCGACGCTGTCGAGCACCGGGCCGCGCGCGGTCGCATCGTAGACGTCGACTTGCAGCGCGCCGATCGTGCCGTGATTGGCGCGGTCGTTGACGAAGTCCCACGCGTCGGTTTCGTGCACGGTCAGGCGCGCATCGTCGTGCGGCAGTTCGAACATCGTCCGAGCGGCGACGACGACCGCCGGATTCAACTCGACCGCCTCGACCTTCGCGCGCTTCAGGAAGCGGTGGGCGAACTTGGTCAGCGCCGCGGCGCCCAGACCGAGCTGGACGATGCGCTTGGGCGTTTCGATGAACAACAGCCAGGCCATCATCTGCTGCGCGTATTCGAGTTCGATGTGATCCGGCTTGCGCAGACGCATCGCACCTTGCACCCATTCCGTGCCGAAATGCAGGAAGCGCACGCCGCCCTCTTCCGAGAACGTGACAGGAGCGAAACGCGGCTTGCGCGGTGCTTCGATTTGCGGCGCGTCGTGCAGATCGTCGCCGTGTTGCGCGCGCCTGTTATTGCGCACTGCTTTCTGTTTGCCGCCCGCGGCGTCAGCGTCTTGATGGCGGAAAGCACGCGCTTCAGCCGAAGCGCGCTTGATTAATTTCGTCATGTAAGGATGTCGCGCCAAAGGCGCAATTTTTGGTCGAACGAGAGCATAGCATTCGCCGGACTCGACGAAGGCAATACGAGGGTGGCGTAGCCGGCCTCGCCGATCACCGGCGCGAAGCGGCCCGCCGTCTTGCCGTTGAAGCAGACTTTGCGCAGCAGCGGCGCGTGCTCGCGCAGCGACGCGAAGTCATTCGGTTGCGCGTTGCGGATCGCCGCATCCAGGCTCCCCTCGCGATGGCAAGCCGCAAGCACGTCCCATACGCCGATGCCATGCGCGAGCACGCGTTTGAGACGTTCTTCGTAAGCGAAATCGGCCAGCGGCTCGCCGAGCACCGTGCCGAGCAGACGCCAGAACTGGTTGCGCGGATGCGCGTAATACTGCGTCGCGGCGAGCGACGCTTCGCCGGGAAAGCTGCCTAGAATCAGCGTATGCGTACCGGCGGCGACGACGGGTGGAAAGCCGCGCAACATCAGCGGCTCGCCTCGCCTGGCGCGCGAACCGCAGGATGCGCGGGGTGCGCTCGCGATGCGGTGCGCTCGAGCGAGCGCCCATGTTCACGCGAACGCGGATGCGTCGCGTGCGGTGCAAGCGCGGACGACTCGCACGCCGACGAAGCCAGATGCGCCCACAGCGCGGGCAACACGCATTCGGTCACCATCAGCGGCGCACCGTGGCGCTCGAATACCGAGCGGCGCGCGACCAGCGCATGCGGCGGCGCGCCGTCGATCTCATACGCAGCCAGTCGGTACAGCGGATGACGCGCCGTCAGCCTGCGGCTCACTAGCGACGAACGCGCGACGCTGCTATCGCTGTACAGCAACTCGGCGAGCGGACGGGTGCGCAGCCGCCGGGTCGCCTGCCATACGCCGACGCTCGCCGCGAGAGGCGCCACGCTATGCGCGGCGACGAACGGCACGCCGTCGACCGACAACACCACCTCCCGAACCCACGCGGGTGCGCGCGGCGCGAGACCGAGCGCGGCGTACTCGTCGGCCCACGGCAGCGCAACGGCTTCGCGCGTGACGCGCACCGCGACCGCGCCAAGCGTGCGCAGATGCGCGGTCAGCGAACCACCGCGGGTCAGCCAGTCTTTCTGGGCAGCGCTAAAGCCGGGCAAGGGAGCGACGCGCCAGTGGGCGTCGGCGGCATCGAAACGGATAGGCATGGTGTCGGATTATAACGGCGACGCTGTCAGACGATCGCCAGACCTGCCCCCTCCTCCCGTCGGGACGCGCGGTAAGCTATCGCGATCTTGCCAGCGCCAGCGAACGCGCCATCACGCGCTCGACCACCGGCGCCCACTCTCCCCTGCGGCTGCCTGAACAACTCGACGGAGTCGTACCACGGCTGCGCTTCCTCACTATTGAAAATCATCTAGCGGGGCCTCCCACCGTCGCCGCCCAAATCCTTACGCCTACCCCAATAGTCCTCTCCGACCGCGATATGCGATTACGCAATTGCGGCGGTCGAGATCATCAGTTCGTCGAGCAACCTGTCATAGGCCTCGACCAGCGCGCGATTTTCCGGCGTGAAACGGGAGATCAGTTCCCTCTGCCGGTTCATGTAACCGTTCCAGTTCCTGTCGTGATGATGGACCGCCTCGAGGACCCTACGGGCACCCTCCTTCACATCATTTGCGTCGTAGAAGTAACCAAGATCGCTGCACAGGTGCGCGTTATGCACCAGCGGATAGCCCTTCCAGCACACATCGAAATAGAAATAGTTGAGCGCCAGCCCCCACTGATGGGAAATGACGATGTCCGTGTGCTCCGCAAGAAACTTCGGCGTCTCGTATCGCCCGACAAAACTGACCTTGCGCCCTTTCACCAGATCGAGGTAATGCATCGTCCCGGCAAACTCTACGTTCTGGCTTGCAAGGTGATCGGCATTCGTCACGTGCACGTATGCGACACTGTCCGGTTCCGCACGGTATGCCTCTTCGGCGATCAGGATCGGATAGAGGCAGAATTTGAGAACATCGATATTCGGCTCCATGATGGATATCCGTTTTGATTCTCCCCGGGGCCGATACTCGCCGTTGTGAGAAAAACCGGCCGTGCTGGTATCGATGAACATCGGATCCCAAACAAAGGGGACTTCTCTTACGGAGCAGCGCCGCAGCGTTCCAAGGTAATGCTTGCTTGTCTCCGCCACCTGGGGAATGGCCCAAATCTCATCGTATTGTTGATTGATGAAAACGGAGTTCCCGAGTCCCCGCCCGAATATCATCGCTTCCATGCGCTGCACATATTCAGGCCCACAGCAATAGCTCACAAGCCTTGTTCCACGGTCCCGGATGTATCTTGTCTGACCCTCGCTAATCTGACCGCCAAGTTCGATGAGCACATCAAGATTGTCCTTGGCTTCCTCGAATGTTCTTGCCGGGTATTGCGTGGTGTCCCACGGTAGCCGCGGTGTGATGGGCACTGGCGTCGTATTGACCAGCGTGACCTCATGGTGGCGTGCCGAGCGCTGAAAGAGTTTCGCGAGATACAAAGCATTTTGCTTGATCCCGTTGACCCACAAGCTTTCCGCCTCCTCTCTCAGGCCAATGGTTATTCCAATGCGCAACGGCCGCTCAGTCATAGTTTTATCCTCTCTCATGTCGCCTGGCCTCCCCCGTTACCGATAGAGCTCTGCGATCGCCGCGGTGTATTGCTCGACATTGCGCTCGGCAAGCGGATCGAGAGTCTTCAAGAATCTGCGCGCGGCCCGCCTGTAGTCATCCAGACGGCCGTCGTGTTCCGCAAACGCCTGACGCAGAGCCAAAGCTCCCTCCTGGGGATCAAAGTCCGGATATCGATATCCACAGTCCTCAAGCAGCGCCGAATTGTGGATAAGCGGATATCCGCCATGTAGCGCCTCGTAATACAGGTAATTCTGCGCATTCTCCCAATGGTGAGAAATAATCGCGTCAGCCTGCATAGTCATGATTTCGTACGTGGGAAAGCGCGCCTCGAACGAGGCAAGCCCGTGGCGCACGAGATCAAGGCTTGTCGCGAACCCGAAAAACAGCGGGTCGCTTTTCAGGTGAAGCGAGTTGAAGACACGCAGGACCTCTATAAAACCAGGCGATCGACGATGTGCGACATCCGCAATCAGCATCGAAATATGACTGGTCTTTACCATGCAGATGTTTGGTTCGAGGATGGCGAGACGCCACTGTGAACGGCCGGGTGTGTAGCCGAATGGCCGAGCCCCTGCGCTCATGCCTGCCGCACGCTCAAGCAGTACCGGGCTCCAGATATGCTGCATGGTCCGCACTGGGGCACGCAACGCTGCTTCGTAATAGGCAGCGCAGGTCTTTTCGAAGGCAGGCAATGTCCAGATCGTGTCGTATCCGGTGCCGGAGACCAGCATGCCATGAGGACGACCAAATATCATGCGTTCGACATCGATTGCGTAATCGTTGGCCACGCGCATGCCGATGACACGCCCGCCGTGGGACTGGAAGTCACGCGCCCATTCCGGATCGAGTTGCGCGCTCAACTCGATGATGACATCAAGCTGCGTGCGCGCCGTTTGCAGGTCGATCACCTTCACCGGTGCATCGGCCAGAAATTCGCATGCATCCTCGACCCGGCCATCGCCCCCGTTGACCAGAAATACTGTCTCGATGAGCGGCGATCGCGCGAGCAGCATGGTCAGGAAGAAACAGTTCTGAAAAATTCCGTTTTCCCACAGCGATTGCTGACCTGCGCGCACGAAGATCGTTACGCCTACCTTGAGCCGCCTTCCGTTCAGCATGTCGTTCCCCGTTCGCGTGATGATGTCAACCGCAACAAGCTGCGGGCATACGCAGTCTGATTCATCGTGTGAAGTGGACTCAGCGCGGCCAGAAACTCCCTTGCCGAGTGCCGATAGGAATCGAAATTCTCATCATGGTTTCGGGAAGCTTCAATAAGCTGACATGCGCCGTTCGGTATGTCGGAATCCGGGTAGTAGTACCCTACCGAACCCAGCCACTTCGAGTTATGGATTAACGGGTATCCCCCGTAAAGCGCATCCAGATAGAGAGTGTTCTGATCGTTCTGCCACTGATGCGCGACAACGGCGTCGCCGAACTGGCTCATGTAGCCGGCGAAGTCATGCCGTTTCTCGAAGCGGACTTTCCCGTTCTTCGTCAAATCCAGCGAATTGGCCAGATGCACGAACGTCGGATGATCTTTCATCTGAATCGTGTTGAGCAGATGCAGTTCCGCAACGGTATCCTCATTCGCCCGGAAAGCCGAATCGCAGATCAGCATTGGAATAGTGCACGCCTTGATAACAGAGATGTCCGGCTCCAATACCGCAACCCTGAGTGCGCGAAACGTATATTCTTTACGCGCCTGGGGGCGATATCCGAATTCGATGGCATGATCCCTGTGCAGCACTGCGGCGCGCCGGTCGAGAAATGCAGACTCCCACAAATAGGGCACGTCGTACACCGGGCATCGGTAAAGCGATTCGAGCATTCGGTGAAAGCACCGGTCTTTTGGCAAGGTCCAGATTTCATCACAGCGCTCAAAACGAGAACAATAGCCTGCCGTGCCGAAGATTGTGGGCTCGATCAGCGCTGTATAGGGCTGTCCGCAGCAGTGGTAGACCACCTTCTTTCCCTTCGCGCGCAAATGGTCAAGCCAGCTGACGTCGAGCCCGCCTGCCATTTCGATCGCCACGTCAATCAAGTCCGTTGCATCTCGCGGCGCTATAAGCCGAAAGCCGGCGCCGTCCTGCTCCACATCATCCGGCAGGCACGACTGATCTCCACAATTGAGAAGTAACACTTCTTCGACGAACGGCAAAGCGCGCAACAAATGAGCCAGATAGAAGACGTTCTGGCCCAAGCCGTTTTCCCAGACGCTCTGGCCGGCGTGCGTGAGAATTGAAATTCCAATACGCATGACTATTTCCCCTTCCCTGCTGCCGGCATGAACCTGTCAATCGGTGGTATACATTACTTACCACTGGTACGAGGCACCAGCTCCGACCGAGTTGCCTCCTGCACCGTTAACGGCTACCCCCCCCTTGACCTTTAGGTTGTTTGTTATTCGAGCGCTGAAGCCGATGGCCATTGCATGATATCCCTGGTAGCCGGCCGTCCCTATACCGACCGCGAGCGTTTTGCCGGGATCGACTTCAGGAATCATCGAGAGCGCGGCGGCGCCCGCTATTCCGGAATATGCCAGCCTTGCCACCTGGTTCATATTCGATTGCACGGCTGCCAACTGCGACACGTTGACCGCGTCAGTCGGGTTCACGCCGGGCGCCACATTCGTGATCGTGCGCTCGTTGCCTGGCGAACCCACCGACACCGAATTCGCCTCGGTCGCTATCGAGTTCGCTCCTAGCGCGACCGAGTTCATCGCTGTCGCAGTCGCTCCCGCACCGAGCGCAACCGAGTTGTTCCCTGAGGCTAGCGAGTTCGCGCCCACGGCGGCCCCATTTGTCGACGCACTATATGAGATGGACGAAGCGCTCGGAATTTGCGCGGCGGCAACCGCCACCAGGCTCGTCGACAGCGAGGGCGAACTGGTAGACAGAGAAGCCGACCCCGTCGATGTGGAGCTTTGCACGGTACTGGTACTAGTTGTGGTCGATGTCGAGGGCGAGGCGGTCGCAGTAGACGTACTCGTACTGGGCGATGAGCCTTTCCCGAACCCTGGGGACGATACCTGCGTGGACAGGGAGGCCAGCCCGGTTGATAGCGATGTGACCGTGGTACTCAACTGCGCCACGTTACTGTTTGTCGTCCTCAAACCGGTCGAGAGAGACGTAACGCCTGTGAAGAGCTGAACCACGCTGGTCGACGTGGAAAAGCTCAATGTCGAAAGGTTATTGTTGACCGTGCTCAGACTGTTGAGCCAGGTCGCAATCGAGCCGGAATACGAGCTCGACAACGAAGCCAGATTGCTGTTCGTCGTCGACAGGCCGGTGGACAGCGAAGTCACACCGCTCACCGCCCCACTGATCGCCGTCGAGGCCGAAGTGCTCAGACCTGCCAGGTTGCTATTGGTCGTCGAAAGGCCGGTGGACAACGAATGCACATTGCTACTGACCGTTGACAGCCCTGTTGAGAGCGACGTCACGCCGCTTTGCGCCGTGTTAATACCCGTCGAGGCCGAGGTCGACAGCGAACTGAGGTTGCTGTTCGTCGTGGTCAAGCCCGTCGAGAGCGAATTCACGCCACTCACCGCCGCGCTGATGCCCGTCGAGGCCGAAGTCGAAAGGCTCGTCACTTTATTGTTGGTCGTGCTCAAGCCCGTCGACAGTGAACTGACATTGCTGTTCGTCGTATTCAAGCCCGTCGAGAGCGAATTCACGCCGCTCACCGCCGCGCTGATGCCCGTCGAGGCCGACGTCGAAAGGCCCGTCACGTTATTGTTGGTCGTGCTCAAGCCCGTCGACAGTGAGCTCACGCCGCTCACCGCGGCGCTGATCCCGGTCGAGGCCGACGTCGACAGGCTCGTCACGTTGCTGTTCGTCGTGTTCAGGCTCGTCGAGAGCGAATTCACGCCGCTCACCGCCGCGCTGATGCCTGTCGAGGCCGAAGTCGAAAGGCCCGTCACGTTATTGTTGGTCGTGCTCAAGCCCGTCGACAGCGAATTCACGCCGCTTACCGCCGCGCTGATGCCCGTCGAGGCCGAAGCCGAAAGGCTCGTCACGTTATTGTTGGTCGTGCTCAAGCCCGTCGACAGCGAATTCACGCCGCTCACCGCCGCGCTGATGCCCGTCGAGGCCGAAGTCGAAAGGCTCGTCACGTTATTGTTGGTCGTGCTCAAGCCCGTCGACAGTGAGCTCACGCCGCTCACCGCGGCGCTGATCCCGGTCGAGGCCGACGTCGACAGGCTCGTCACGTTGCTGTTCGTCGTGTTCAGGCTCGTCGAGAGCGAATTCACGCCGCTCACCGCCGCGCTGATGCCTGTCGAGGCCGAAGTCGAAAGGCCCGTCACGTTATTGTTGGTCGTGCTCAAGCCCGTCGACAGCGAATTCACGCCGCTTACCGCCGCGCTGATGCCCGTCGAGGCCGAAGCCGAAAGGCTCGTCACGTTATTGTTGGTCGTGCTCAAGCCCGTCGACAGCGAATTCACGCCGCTTACCGCCGCGCTGATGCCCGTCGAGGCCGAAGCCGAAAGGCTCGTCACGTTATTGTTGGTCGTGCTCAAGCCCGTCGACAGCGAATTCACGCCGCTCACCGCCGCGCTGATGCCCGTCGAGGCCGACGTCGAAAGGCCCGTCACGTTATTGTTGGTTGTGCTCAAGCCCGTCGACAGTGAACTGACATTGCTGTTCGTCGCAGTCAGGCTCGTCGAGAGCGAACTCACGCCGCTCACCGCCGCGCTGATGCCCGTTGAAGCCGAAGTCGAAAGGCTCGTCACGTTATTGTTGGTCGTGCTCAAACCCGACGACAGTGAACTGACATTGCTGTTCGTCGTGGTCAGACTCGTCGACAGCGAGCCCACGTCCGTCGACTCCTGGGTCGACAGCGAACCGAGGTTGCTGTTCGTCGTGTTCAGGCCCGTCGAGAGTGAGCTCACGCCGCTCACCGCCGCGCTGATACCCGTCGAGGCCGAGGTCGACAGGCTCGTCACGTTATTGTTGGTCGTGTTCAGGCTTGTCGACAGCGAACCCACATCCGTCGACTCCTGCGTCGACAGCGTACCGAGGTTGCTGTTGGTCGTGTTCAGGCCCGTCGAGAGCGAACTGACATTGCTGTTGGTCGTGGTCAGGCTTGTCGACAGTGCACCCACGTCCGCCGATTCCTGGGTCGACAGCGAACCGAGGTTGCTGTTCGTCGCAGTCAGGCTCGTCGAGAGTGAGCTCACGCCGCTCACCGCCGCGCTGATACCCGTCGAGGCCGAGGTCGACAGGCTCGTCACGTTATTGTTGGTCGTGTTCAGGCTTGTCGACAGCGAACCCACATCCGTCGACTCCTGCGTCGACAGCGAACCGAGGTTGCTGTTGGTCGTGTTCAGGCCCGTCGAGAGCGAACTGACATTGCTGTTGGTCGTGGTCAGGCTTGTCGACAGTGCACCCACGTCCGCCGATTCCTGGGTCGACAGCGAACCGAGGTTGCTGTTCGTCGCAGTCAGGCTCGTCGAGAGTGAGCTCACGCCGCTCACCGCCGCGCTGATACCCGTCGAGGCCGAGGTCGACAGGCTCGTCACGTTATTGTTGGTCGTGCTCAGGCTTGTCGACAGCGAACCCACATCCGTCGACTCCTGCGTCGACAGCGTACCGAGGTTGCTGTTGGTCGTGTTCAGGCCCGTCGAGAGCGAACTGACATTGCTGTTGGTCGTGGTCAGGCTCGTCGAGAGCGCACCCACGTCCGTCGATTCCTGCGTCGACAGCGAACCCAGGTTGCTGTTCGTCGCAGTCAGGCTCGTCGAGAGCGAACTCACGCCGCTCACCGCCGCGCTGATGCCCGTTGAAGCCGAAGTCGAAAGGCTCGTCACGTTATTGTTGGTCGTGCTCAAACCCGACGACAGTGAACTGACATTGCTGTTCGTCGTGCTCAGACTCGTCGACAGCGCACCCACGTCCGTCGACTCCTGGGTCGACAGCGAACCCAGGTTGCTGTTCGTCGCAGTCAGGCTCGTCGAGAGTGAGCTCACGCCGCTCACCGCCGCGCTGATACCCGTCGAGGCCGAGGTCGACAGGCTCGTCACGTTATTGTTGGTCGTGTTCAGGCTTGTCGACAGCGAACCCACATCCGTCGATTCCTGCGTCGACAGCGTACCGAGGTTGCTGTTGGTCGTGTTCAGGCCCGTCGAGAGCGAACTGACATTGCTGTTGGTCGTGGTCAGGCTCGTCGAGAGCGAACTGACGTTGCTGTTGGTCGTATTCAGGCCGGTCGACAATGAACCCACGTCGGTCGCTTCCTGCGTCGACAGCGAACCGAGGTTGCTGTTGGTCGTGTTCAGGCCCGTCGAGAGCGAACTGACATTGCTGTTGGTCGTGGTCAGGCTCGTCGACAGCGCACCCACGTCCGTCGACTCCTGGGTCGACAGCGAACCGAGGTTGCTGTTGGTCGTGTTCAGGCCCGTCGAGAGCGAACTGACATTGCTGTTGGTCGTCGTCAGGCTCGTCGACAGCGCACCCACGTCCGCCGACTCCTGCGTCGACAGCGAACCGAGGTTGCTGTTGGTCGTGTTCAGGCCCGTCGAGAGCGAACTGACGTTGCTGTTGGTCGTATTCAGGCCGGTCGACAATGAACCCACGTCGGTCGCTTCCTGCGTCGACAGCGAACCGAGGTTGCTGTTCGTCGTGTTCAGGCCCGTCGAGAGCGAACTGACATTGCTGTTGGTCGTGGTCAGGCTTGTCGACAGCGCACCCACGTCCGCCGATTCCTGGGTCGACAGCGAACCGAGGTTGCTGTTCGTCGCAGTCAGGCTCGTCGAGAGTGAACTCACGCCGCTCACCGCCGCGCTGATACCCGTCGAGGCCGACGTCGACAGGCTCGTCACGTTATCGGTGAGCGAGCTGAGATTGCTGTTCGTCGTGCTGAGGTTGCTGTTCGTCGTGATCAGGCCCGAGGACAGTGAGCTGACATTGGTGTTGGTCGTGTCTAAGCTGCTGGACAGCGAACTGACGTTGCTGTTCGTCGTATTCAGGCTCGTCGACAACGAGGTCACGCCGCTTTGAGCGGTGCTGATGCCCGCCGCAGACACGGTCGACAGGCTCGTCACGTTATCGGTGAGCGAGCTGAGATTGCTGTTCGTCGTGGTCAGGCCCGTCGACAGCGAACTGACGTTGCTGTTGGTCGTATTCAGGCCGGTCGACAATGAACCCACGTCCGCCGCTTCCTGCGTCGATAGCGTACCGAGGTTGCTGTTCGTCGTGTTCAGGCTCGTCGACAGTGAGCTCACGCCACTCACCGCGGCACTGATCCCGGTTGAGGCCGAGGTCGACAGGCTCGTCACATTACTGTTGGTGGTGGCCAGGCTTGTCGACAACGAACCCACGTCGGTCACTTCCTGCGTCGACAGCGAACCGAGGTTGCTGTTGGTCGTGTTCAGGCCCGTCGAGAGCGAACTGACATTGCTGTTGGTCGTCGTCAGGCTCGTCGACAGCGCACCCACGTCCGTCGACTCCTGCGTCGACAGCGAACCCAGGTTGCTGTTCGTCGCAGTCAGGCTCGTCGAGAGTGAGCTCACGCCGCTCACCGTCGCGCTGATACCCGTCGAGGCGGAAGTCGACAGGCTCGTCACGTTATTGTTGGTCGTGCTCAGGCTTGTCGACAGCGCACCCACGTCTGTCGACTCCTGCGTCGACAGCGAACCGAGGTTGCTGTTCGTTGTGGTCAAGCCCGAGGACAGTGAGCTGACATTGGTGTTCGTCGTATTCAGGCTCGTCGACAGCGAGGTCACGCCGCTTTGAGCGGTGCTGATGCCCGCCGCAGACACGGTCGACAGGCTCGTCACGTTGTCGGTGAGCGAGCTGAGATTGCTGTTCGTCGTGCTGAGGTTGCTGTTCGTCGTGCTGAGGTTGCTGTTCGTCGTGCTGAGGTTGCTGTTCGTCGTGGTCAGGCTAGTCGAGAGTGAGCTCACGCCGCTCTGTGCCGTGCTGATACCCGTCGAGGCCGACGTCGACAGGCTCGTCACGTTATCGGTGAGCGAGCTGACATTGCTGTTGGTCGTCGTCAGGCCCGTCGACAGCGAACTGACGTTGCTGTTGGTCGTATTCAGGCCGGTCGACAATGAACCCACGTCGGTCGCTTCCTGCGTCGACAGCGAACCGAGGTTGCTGTTCGTTGTGGTCAAGCCCGAGGACAGTGAGCTGACATTGGTGTTCGTCGTATTCAGGCTCGTCGACAGCGAGGTCACGCCGCTTTGAGCGGTGCTGATGCCCGCCGCAGACACGGTCGACAGGCTCGTCACGTTGTCGGTGAGCGAGCTGAGATTGCTGTTCGTCGTGCTGAGGTTGCTGTTCGTCGTGGTCAGGCCCGAGGACAGTGAGCTGACATTGGTGTTGGTCATGTCTAAGCTGCTGGACAGCGAACCGAGGTTGCTGTTGGTCGTGGTCAGGCCCGTCGAGAGCGAACTAACATTGCTGTTCGTCGTGGTCAAGCCCGTCGAGAGCGAATTCACGCCGCTCACCGCCGCGCTGATGCCCGTCGAGGCCGAAGTCGAAAGGCTCGTCACGTTATTGTTGGTCGTGCTCAAGCCCGTCGACAGTGAGTTCACGCCGCTCACCGCGGCGCTGATCCCGGTCGAGGCCGACGTCGACAGGCTCGTCACATTGCTGTTCGTCGTGTTCAAGCCCGTCGACAACGAACTGACATTGCTGTTGGTCGTGGTCAGGCTCGTCGAGAGCGCACCCACATCCGTCGACTCCTGCGTCGACAGCGAACCGAGCTTGCTGTTCGTTGTGGTCAGGCCCGAGGACAGTGAGCTGACATTGGTGTTCGTCGTATTCAGGCTCGTCGACAGCGAGGTCACGCCGCTCTGTGCGGTGCTGATGCCCGCCGCGGACACGGTCGACAGGCTCGTCACGTTACTGTTGGTCGTGTTCAAGCTCGTCGACAGCGAGTTCACGCCGCTTTGTGCTGTGCTGATGCCCGCCGCGGCCGAACTCGACAGGCTCGTCACGTTACTGTTCGTCGTGCTGAGGTTGCTGTTCGTCGCGGTCAGGCTCGTGGACAGCGAGCTCACGCCGCTTTGTGCCGTGCTAATGCCCGCCGCGGCCGAACTCGACAGGCTCGTCACGTTACTGTTGGTCGTGTTCAAGCTCGTCGACAGCGAGCTCACGCCGCTTTGCGCTGTGCTGATGCCCGCCGCGGCCGAGCTCGACAGGCTCGTCACGTTACTGTTCGTCGTATTCAGGCTCGTCGACAGCGAGCTCACGCCGCTCTGTGCCGTGCTGATGCCCGCCGCCGCCGAGGTCGACAAGCTCGTCACGTTACTGTTCGTCGTACTGAGGCTCGTGCTCACCGAATAAAGCTGACCGCCGTTGACCGCATCCGTCGAGCCCGATGCCACGTTCCCATTCGCCACATTGATGATCTTGCGCTCGTTGCCTGACGATCCCACCGACACCGAGTTCGCCTGCGCCTGGGTCACTACCGAGTTCGCTCCCAGCGCAACGGAGTTCAACCCCGTGGCCGTCGCCATATAGCCAATCGCCGTGGTGTTAGTGATGTTCAGGGGACTCCCGCTGCTGCCCGCCCCTGCGGACACGCCCACCGCCACATTCCCACTTCCATTCACGTACTGCCCAGCGTTCGCTCCGATTGCCGAGTTGTTGCTGCCACTTACATATGCGCCCGCATTGAATCCATATTCCGTGTTGTCGTTGCCCGAGACCCAGGCGTTTGTGCCGCTCCCAGCCCCGTAGAACGTGTCTTCATTTCCTGTGGCCGAGGAGTACCCCGAATTGGTGCCGCAAACAGAGTTGGTACCGCCGCAAGCATGATCCGCCGCCCATACCAACTGCGGCAAAGTCATACAGGTGCCGGCCGCCAACGCTGCAGCAGCCACGGCCCGCACCCGCCGCACAGCCCGGGTTCGCCCGCCCGACTTCCCCTGTCCCGCCACGCTCTCCCCGACAACAACCATCTGATTCAGTCTGCGGCTGAAAATGCACTTATAGATCTTGTTCACGACTTCCCCCGTTCTCTATCATCGCTAGTTCATCGAAAGCGCTTGCAGGCAGGTTCCCCAGTCGGAACGCCTCTGTTGTCTGTACGTCACCACATCTGGATACCACGAGGTATCCGAATACCACCGCCAATCAGCATGTTTTTGCAGCAATACACGCGTCCTCAGACCCAGCGCACCGGCAAGATTGGCGCTCGACGTGCACACCGATACGACTTCATCCATGCACTGCATCGCAGCCGCAGTCCGGCTGAAGTCGGTTAAAAAGAAGGAAAGATCGGTAACAGGCAAATCCGGCACGCCTGCTACAGCCGCACGATGTTCTGCGGGCATCAGCGAATAGAAGCGCACGCCGCTAATGTCTTTGAGATACGCGTTCAGCAGGTCGGACGGCACACTGCGCGCACGCCGGTTCGACGCCGTTGAGACGGGATTGGCAGACCACACAATTCCGATATGCCGACACCCATCGCCTGATCGTGACGGCGCGACTAGCTTCCGAGCAGCGGTCTGATCTTCGGGTGCAGGCTTCAGATAAATCGCCGGTGCAGGCTTCTCCACCCACAACGGTAAGTGGCCGATCGGGCTGTGCCATATACGTGAGGACTGTTTAACGATCTCACGAAGATCAGGCTCTTGCGTGACCATCCCCCCCAACACGTACGCTGACTGAAAGCTCGCGCGGAAAAGCCGCACCAGAGCGGGCCGACACACCACCACCACCCGCATTCCCGCCGAACGTGCCCGCGCCAGCAGCGAAGGCAGAAACGCCGCAAACAGGATCTCGTCACCGGCGCCCTGTTCGCCGGAAACGATCAACGTCGAGCCGGCTTCGAACTGCCCGCCCCATGCTGGATACGGAAAATTCATACCCTTGAGGCTGATCCTCTCTCCTGCATCGAAACGCTTCGCATAATGTGGCCAGGCATCGTCGAACCGGCCCCTTCCTAGCAGAAAATGCGAGTATTCCCAGTGCGTGAGCGGATCGTCGCCTTCGGCGATTTGCATCTCAAACAGGGCCTGCGCACGTTCATCCAATCCCAAATAGGCGCAGCACACAGCCATCCGGTGTGCAGCCTTGTCGCGCAATCTGCCCTCGAGGCGAACCAGCCGATCAAAGCATTCGAGCGCCTTTTCGAAATGCTCCCGGAGTCGGAGAAGCTCGCCGTAGTTCCACAACGAATTGGTAAAATCCGGATCCATTTCCAGGCAGGCGCGATACTCATACATCGCGAGTTCTTCCTCTCCGGACTCCTGCAAAGCAACGGCCAAGTTATAGCGAATCTGCGGATCATGAGGTGCGAGCACTGCCGCCCGCTTGAGCTCATCGAGCGCCTCGCGTCGTTGGCCGGCTTTGTTCAATGCCACGCCCAGAAGCAGACGCGCGAAGCCACTGCCCGGATCAGCGGATACGGCCTGCCGCGCGCACGCTGCGCTTTGCTCGAAGTCCCCGCCATTCAACAGTCGGCACGCCCGCTGCGAAAGCGTGGCAGCGCTCGTCGGGATTCCCGGTCGGAAGTCCCCTGGCGCTCCCGGAAGCGGTTCGCTATGAGTTGTAATCGAATTCATTTTTGGTTTGCATCAAGATATGTGACGACTGCTCGCGTGCGAATTTGACTCAAATCAATGTCGCTGACATAGCCTGCGAACACATACAATTTAGCTATTCAGGATTGCGTGATATCGACCACTGCGTTTGCCGCCGCCCCCTTCCAAACGTCCCCCACCTCATCCGCGCTGTCACTGCCATGTGACAGTCCAAGCAGGCGTTGTCGTTTCGGAATGACTGCGACGACGCGATGCTGGCGTCATGCCGGTCCTCAGCAGAGGTCTCGGCTCTCACCCAAAGGCATTGCAACGTCGCGCAGCGCCGCTCCCGATTGCAGGCTGTAAGGCGTCGCACATGACGCGAGAGACTAGGTGACAAGGACCATACAGAGCACGCGCTTCGTATTTCCGTTTCCCGTCCTCGTGGAAATGCGAATGCAACGTTGAAAACGTTGCCGATCTGATGGCGCGTTTCACACAGAGCGTCATCGAACGGGTTCGTTGCGCCTATGGTCGAACGGAACGACAAGCCGATGGCAGGGCCGCCCGGACGGCGGTCGAAGTGTGTTGGCATGGTTTTCCCCGATTCGCGTATTGCTTTTCTGCTGCTTGTGCCTGCTGTATTGAATTTGCTTGACGCAGCGACTTAATGGTCTACGGCATGCTCACGCAAATAGCGGGCCACCCTTGATTTCACCAAGGCCGGTATTTGAGACGGAGGCGCTGCGAATGTTTCAAAGGTCCGGATCGTCAAAAAACGTTTCAATCCTGTGACTCGTTTGAGCGAAAACGGCGGTGACAAAGTGGCCGACTCGGGTGCTTAAATGAAGCGGATTGACTTGCGCAGAGGGCCTGAAAAGGGTTTTAGTGCGTAGCATGGACACGAGCGACGCGAATGTTGCAAAACCAAGAATGTCTACGGCCGCGAACGTTGATCCCCTGATGCGGCCCGGTGATTGCAATCCAGGAGCGATTCATGAAGGTCAGCCAAATTCTGAAGCGCCAAACTGCGTCTCGCTCTGATCCCCGACAGCCAGGATAGATGGCCAAATAGGCGCTAGCCAATTAACATCGGATTTCGACGTTATTGGCTATCTGGTTTTGGACTGGCCAATTGGCGTGTACTCATCCTGGCTACCGTCACATGAAAGTCGCTCGCCTATATCTGCGCGTTAGCACTGATGAACAGGACCTCACTCGCCAGGCCGACATCGAGCAGAGCACGCGGGCGGCTGGCTACTATATTGCCGGGGTTTACCGCGAGAAAGCCTCAGGTGCTCGCATCGACAGCGAAACGCCGGGGCACTTTGACGCAGTTCAACCGCGGCGAAGGTCGCCATAGCGTCGCGCGCGCCGTCTTCCACGGCAAGCGCGGTGAGCTGCGTCAGAATTACCGTGAGGGTCAGGAAGACCAGTTAGGGGCACTCGCCTGATGCTCAATATGATCGTGTTGTGGAATACGATCTATATCGAGGCCGCCTTGAACCAGTTACGGACGGAAGGCTATGCGATAAGGGACGCGGACGCAGCGCGACTGTCACCGCTGATGCACGAGCACATCAACATGCTCGGGCGGTGTTCGTTCTCGGTGCCGGATGCAGTGGCCAAGGGCGAACTACGGTCCTTACGTGATCCGGCAGACAGCGACTCATGAAAATGCTTAACCCGGTTTTCCGTTCCACTGCGCCTCAAACCCATCTCACAAACCAATCTCGAAAGAGGGCCTTCGAATAGCCTTAATGAGCTAACCAGAGAAATTTTTCCAGACGGCGAAGGTATTGGCGGATCACCACGCCTGCCTCGAGGCGAAGGAACTGGCCGGCTCCGTCCTGTCGCAAGTGCGTCATTTAAACGGACAGGCGCCCACGCATCAAGCTGCCGCCGTTGTCCACCTGAACCCGCGCAAAACCGCGCGCCGGGCAAAAAAAAATGCGCTGCCGAAGCAGCGCATTTTTCAATCACGAGCGTCAACGCGACGCTTAGTCAAACTCAACTCGCAAACTCAACTCGCGAGTTCATCCCGCACGCGCGAGCAACAACGCGTTAGTCCGCTTCACGAAGCTCGCCGGATCTTCCAGCGCGCCGCCTTCGGCGAGCAGGGCCTGATCGAACAGCAGATGGCACCAGTCGTCGAAGTTCGCGCTGTCCGCATGCAAGCCCTTCACCAGCGCGTGCTCCGGATTCACTTCGAGAATCGGATGGAACGACGGCGCTTGCTGACCCGCGGCCTTCAGCATACGTTGCAGATAACCGCTCATTTCGCCGTCGTCGGCGACGAGGCAGGACGGCGAATCAGTCAGGCGGAACGTCAGGCGCACGTCCTTCGCCTTGTCCTTCAGCGCTTCCTTCATCTTGTCGACGAGCGGCTTGAACGCTTCGCCGACCTTTTCCTGCGCCTGTTTTTCTTCGTCGTTCAACGCACCCAGATCGAGATCGCCGCGCGCGACGCTTTGCAACGGCTTGCCGTCGAATTCGTTCAGGAACGACAGCATCCATTCATCGACGCGATCGGTCAGCAACAGCACTTCCACGCCCTTCTTGCGGAACACTTCAAGATGCGGACTGTGGGTCGCGGCCTGCCAGGTGTCGGCCGTCACGTAGTAGATCTTGCTCTGCTCGGGCTTCATCCGTGCGACGTAATCGGCGAGCGAAACGGTTTGCTCGGGCGAATCCGTATGCGTCGACGCAAAGCGCACCAGCTTGGCGACGCGCTCGCGATTGGCGAAATCCTCGCCGATGCCTTCCTTCAGCACCTGGCCGAATTCCTTCCAGAAACCGGCGTACTTTTCCTTGTCGGCGTCGTTCTCGGAGTTGGCCAATTCTTCCAGCATCGACAGCGAACGCTTGGTCACGCCTTCGCGGATCGCCTTCACGTCGCGGCTTTCCTGCAGGATTTCACGCGATACGTTCAGCGGCAGATCGCTCGAATCGACCACGCCCTTCACGAAGCGCAGATATGCGGGCAGCAGTTGCTCGGCGTCGTCCATGATGAACACGCGCTTCACGTACAGCTTCAGGCCGCCACGATGATCGCGATTCCACATGTCGAACGGCGCGTGGGTGGGCACATACAGCAGTTGCGTGTACTCGCTGCGGCCTTCGACGCGGTTATGCGTCCACCTCAGCGGGTCCTGATGATCGTGCGCGAGATGCTGGTAGAACTGCTTGTACTGATCTTCGGTGATGTCGTTCTTCGAACGGGTCCACAGCGCGCTGGCCTGGTTGACGGTCTCGTCCTCGTCCTTCGTGACCATCTCGCTCTTTTCCGCGTCCCACTCTTCCTTCTGCATCAGGATCGGCAGCGCGACATGATCCGAATACTTCTGGATGATCGACTTCAGACGATGCAACGACAGCAGGTCGTCTTCATCGGCGCGCAGATGCAGCGTGATCGTCGTGCCGCGTTGGGCGCGCTCGATCGTCTCCACGGCAAAATCGCCCTCGCCCGCGCTTTCCCAGCGCACGCCTTCGGACGCCGGCAAACCGGCACGGCGCGTTTCGACCGTAATGCGATCGGCGACGATGAAGCCCGAGTAGAAGCCCACGCCGAACTGGCCGATCAGCGCCGCATCTTTCTGCTGGTCGCCGGAGAGTTTGCCGAAAAACTCCTTGGTGCCCGAACGCGCGATCGTGCCGAGATGCGAGATCGTCTCGTCGCGGCTCATGCCGATGCCGTTGTCGTCGATGATGACGGTGCGCGCGGCCTTGTCGTACGACACGCGAATCCGCAGATTCGGATCGTTTTCGTACAGCGCGCTATTTTCGATCGCTTCGAAGCGCAGCTTGTCGGCCGCGTCGGACGCGTTCGAAATCAGCTCGCGCAGAAAGATTTCCTTGTTGCTGTACAGCGAATGGATCATCAGGTGCAGAAGCTGTTTCACTTCTGCCTGAAAGCTCATGGTTTCTTGTGCCATGGTCGGACTTCCTCTCTGTTGCGAATGGGGTTCAAGTCAGGCGTGACGCTGGACGGCTGGCGGGCCGCGCCCGCCGGAGCGCCGGAGCGCCGGAGCGCCGGAGCGCCGGAGCGCCGGATTGTCCGCCTAGCTGGGGACGATCCGGCGCAGTTTCAAGAGGCGCGCCGCGCGACGCTGTCGAGATAGCGGCACAGGAACGCCGACAGCTCCGGATCGCCGCAGTTGGCGATATTGAAGCGCATCCACGTGGTCGGCGATTGGTGCGGCGAAAAGAGGCTCCCAGGCGTCAGCAGAAAGCCGTCTTCATGGCCGGCGGCCGCCAGCGCGTCCGCGTCGACGCCGGTGTCGGCCCACAGGAACATGCCCGCCGTAGGCGTCAAAAACAGCTTCATGCCGGTCTTCTCGATCATCCGCACGGACTTTTCTCGTACGCCGTCCAGCCGCGCGCGCAGCCGCTCGACATGTCGACGGTAATGGCCTTCGGTGAGAATCTTGTAGAGCACGCGCTCGTTCAGTTCCGGGCTCGTCATGCCGACCAGCATTTTCTGATCGCTGACGGCCGTGGCCACTTCCGGCGCGCAGGCGATGAAACCCACCCGCAGATTGGGCGCGAGCGTCTTCGAAAAGCTGCCGAGGTAGATCACGCGCTTCAACTGGTCGAGGCTCGCGAGGCGCGTGCCCGGATAGCTCGGCGGACACAGATCGCCGTAAATGTCGTCTTCGACCACGATGAAGTCGTAGGCTTCGGCAAGTCGCAGGATGCGGAACGCCTGCGCGGCCGTGAGCGAGGTGCCGGTGGGGTTCTGCAGCACCGAATTGATCACCAGCATTTTCGGCCGCCACGTCTGCACCAGCGATTCGAGCGCGTCGAGGTCGGGACCGTCCGGCGTATACGGCATGCCGACCAGCCGTGCGCCTTGCGACGCAAAGCGTCCGAACATCTGAAACCAGGCCGGATCGCCGACGATCACCGCATCGCCCGGCTTGACGTAAATGCGCGAAATCAGGTCGATCGCCTGGGTAATGCCGGAGACCATCACGATCTGCTCGGGCGACGCGCCGATTTCCAGCTCCTCCAGCCGCGTCTGCAACTGCTGGCGCAGCGGCAAAAAACCCAGCGGCGTGCCGATCCCGAGCATCTGCGCGCCGCTTTGCCGGCCAAGCGTGCGCAGCGCGTTGGTGATCAGATCGCCGTCGAGCCAGCGGCCCGGCAGGTAGCCCAGCCCCGGACTGCGCTCGGGGCGCGCGCCCGTATGCAGCATATTGCGCAGCAACCAGACGACGTCGATCGTGGCCGGCGCGGGCGCGGCTTCGGCGATCGCGTGGACCTCGCCCGAGGCTGCGCCGCCGAGCCGCTCGCGCACATAGAAGCCCGAGCCGCGCCGCGACTCCAGGTAGCCTTGCGCCACCAGCCGTTCATACGCTTCGACCACCGTGAAGCGCGACACGCCCTTGTCGAGCGCCAGCTTGCGGATCGACGGCATGCGCATGCCCGGGCGGAACACCCGCTCCTCGATGCGGCGGCGCGCCCACTGGACAAGCTGTTCGACCAGCGTCAGCGACGCCGTATCGTGCGGGGCGGGAATCTGGGCAAGCGGGACGGACATAACGGGCTCCAACTGTACCGAACAGTATCGAATTGATTGTACCGTTACTGTGCCGGTCGCCGCCGCTACATTTGAGACACGCAGCGGATCATGGAGGCGCCCGACACGGCGCCGAGCCACGAATTGAAGATACCGGCGCAATCCTCGCCGCGGCCGGCCTCGCCTGCCGATCCGGCGAACGGTTATGCTTACGACCCCGGCCACGTCGCCGCCACACTCGGCGCACGCTCCGGTTCACCGCAGAAACCGTTTCTTCGATCCGCCATGACCGCTCATTTGCTTCGTCTCGATCACCTCGTGATTTCCGCCCGTACCCTCGACGAGGGCACGCAGTACGTCGCCGACACGCTCGGCGTCGCACCGGCCGGCGGCGGCGCGCATCCGCTGATGCGCACGCACAACCGCCTGCTGAACCTGTGGGACGGCGTGTATCTGGAGGTGATCGCGATCGATCCGCAGGCCGTCGCGCCGGCGGACGGCGGCGCGACGCGCGCACGGCTGTTCGCCCTCGACGACCCGGCGACCCAAGCGCGGCTCGAAAAAGGGCCGTATCTGTCGCATTGGGTCGCACGCGTCGAACGGCCGAAACGCCTCGCGACGTGGCAAACGCAGTATCCGCAGCGCATCGCGCCGATCGTGCCGATGACGCGCGGCGATTTCACGTGGAGCCTGTCCGTGCCCGACGACGGTGCATTTCCCGCCTGGCAAGGCGCGGGCGACGGCGTACTGCCGTCGCTGATTCAGTGGGACACGCCGCGGCATCCGTCGGCGGTATTGCCGGAGACGGGCCTGGCGCTGAAAACGCTGAAAGCTGTCCATCCGCAGGCTGACGCGATAGCGGCGCAATTGCAGTGGCTGGGCGCGGCGCACCTGATTGCGCTGGAGCCGACGGAAGGCGCAGCGGCGCTCACCGCCGAGTTTGAAACGCCCGACGGTCTACGGACCCTTAAATAAGCAGCGCGCGCGGGTCGCCGACTCGCGCGATAATGGAAGTTTTGACCGGTTCCAGACACACCAGACGAGGAGACCATGGACCAAAGCGACTTGAAAGCCCCCACGTGGCAACTGTCCGAACGCGCGCGCAAGCTCACGAGCTCCGCGATCCGCGAGATCCTGAAGGTCACGGAGCGGCCGGAAGTCATTTCATTCGCGGGCGGTTTGCCGTCGCCGGCCACCTTCCCCGCCGAGCGCATGCGCGAAGCGTCCGACCGCATTCTGCGCGACGCGCCCGCTGCGGCGTTGCAATACAGCGCGACCGAAGGCTATCTGCCGCTGCGTGAATGGATTGCACAGCGCTATTCGGTGAACGGCGCGCAGATTCGCCCCACCCAGGTGCTGATCACGACCGGCTCGCAACAGGCGCTCGACCTCCTCGGCAAAGTGCTGGTGTGCCCGGACAGCCCGGTGCTGGTCGAAACCCCGACCTACCTCGGCGCACTGCAATCGTTCTCGATGTACGAGCCGCGCTATGTGCAAGTGCCGACCGACGAGCAAGGCCTGATTCCCGAAGCGCTCACGCCCGAGCTGACCGCCGGCGCGCGCCTGTTGTATGCACAGCCGAATTTTCAGAATCCGACTGGCCGCCGCCTGCCGGTCGAACGCCGCCGCGCTCTCGCCGCGTTTGCGAAGACCGCACCGTTCCCGGTGATCGAGGACGATCCGTACGGCGCACTCGACTACGCGGGCGAACCGCTGCCCACCATGCTGTCGATGTCGCCGGATCACATCGTCCACCTGGGCTCGTTCTCGAAGGTGCTGGCGCCGGGCCTGCGGGTCGGCTACATCATTGCGCCCGAAGAACTGATTTTCAAGCTCGTGCAGGCCAAGCAGGCCACCGATCTGCACACGCCGAGCTTCACGCAGCGCATCGTGTATGAAGTGGTCAAGGACGGTTTCCTCGACACGCACGTGCCGACCATCCGCGCGCTGTATCGCGATCAATGCGCGGCGATGCTTGCCTCGCTCGAACGCTATATGCCCGAAGGCGTGAGCTGGAACCGTCCGGAAGGCGGCATGTTCGTGTGGGTGAATCTGCCCGCGCAGATCGACAGCATGAAGCTGCTCGAAGAGGCCGTCGCGCAGAATGTCGCGTTCGTGCCGGGCGGTCCGTTCTTCGCGGACGAAGCGCAGCACAATACACTGCGTCTGTCGTTCGTCACGGTGCCGCCGGCCAGGATCGACGAAGGCGTAGCGCGTCTCGCGGCGCTGATTCGAGCGAAGGTTTAAGCGGCCTTCGCCCGTCCCGCCCCCGTCACCGAATTTTCACTACCGACCAAGGACACGATATGGCTCAAACGAATGTTTACGACAAGCTCAAGGAACTGGGCATCGAACTGCCGGGCGCGGGCGCTCCGGCCGCCGCTTATGTGATGAGCGCGCAAAGCGGCAACACGGTGTACCTGTCCGGCCACATCGCGAAGAAGGACGGCAAGGTGTGGGCCGGCAAGCTCGGCGCCACGCTCACCACCGAAGAAGGCAAGGCGGCCGCGCGTTCGATCGCGATCGACCTGCTCGCCACCCTGCACGCGCATGTGGGCGATCTGAATCGCGTCACGCGCATCGTCAAGCTGATGAGCCTCGTCAACTCGACGCTCGAGTTCACCGAGCAGCATCTGGTGACCAACGGCGCGTCCGAACTGATCGCCGATGTGTTCGGCGAGCGTGGCAAGCATGCGCGCTCGGCGTTCGGCGTGGCGCAGATTCCGCTCGGCGCATGCGTCGAGATCGAGATGATTGCCGAAGTCGAATAAGACGGGCTGCCGGCCTGGCCGGCACACGTTGTACTAAACGCGTCGCGAGGTGTCGATCACTCGCGGCGCGTTTCGCATTTGTGGCAAGGTAGATCGATCTCTCACCACCGGATAGAATCCGCCAACCACGCCAACCTGCTGGATTCGCCGGACCCGCCGATGCTCGCCAACACTGTTCGTTTTAAACAAGTCGACGTGTTCACGTCGGTGCCGTTCAAGGGCAATCCGCTCGCGGTCGTGTTCGATGCCGACGCGCTCGATGCGAATCAGATGCAGGCCATCGCGCACTGGACCAATCTCTCCGAAACAACCTTCCTGCTGAAGCCGACCGATCCGGCCGCCGACTATCGCGTGCGCATCTTCACGACGCAGGGCGAATTACCGTTCGCCAGCCATCCGACGCTCGGCACCGCGCATGCGCTGCTCGAAAGCGGCTACCAGCCGAAGCAGGCCGGCAGGCTGGTGCAGCAATGCGGCGTGGGTCTCGTCGAACTGGCCAGGCTGAGCGGCGAGGCCGATCAGGATGCGCCGGCATGGGCATTCGCTGCGCCGCCCGCCAGGGCACCGCGCTGGGTCGCGCAGGCAACGTCTCGGTGCGCTACGACGATGCAGCCGGCAAAACGTGGATCGGCGGCCCCTCGGTGACGATCGTCGACGGCACATTCAGGTTGCCGTGACCGGCGCGTGGCATGCTGGCGCATCCTTTGCAGGCGGTGACTCACCGATGCGGCAAGCGGCACATCGCCCTTTCCAGCCACGCCCCGCCACAAATTGCCGCATTGCCCCGCATTGCCTCCAATTAATGCGCTATGCATGACAAGAGACCTGTCAGAGGCCTGGCACACCTGAACACCGATTCCCGATGAAACCCTCGAAAACGTCCGTCCCACCTCTGCCCCACGGCCGACCGCGCGGCCTGCGAATCGAGCTGGCCAGCATGCCTGCCCGCGCCCGCGTATACCCGATGCGCGGACCCTTCCTTAATCCAGTGGCATTAAGTAATATCGAAACGTACCCAACGATCTGCGGATGGTCAGGCACGACGCCACGCTCCCTTCCCCTGCGCAGCAGTACCGGCACCTTGGTCACCATGCAGCCACTCATGAAATCAGCGCAGTCAATGCTCGCGCAGTTGCAGCCGGCCAGCACCAGGGCACGGGCCGCCAGATGAGCCAATACCGCTTCTCCGACCAGCGCGAAGCCAAACCTCGCCGCGACCCCGCCGTGTCGCGCCGCCGCTCTTTGCTCGCGATTCCCGCGCTTGGCGTGCTGGTGCTGATCCTGCTTTGGACCGTGATCTTCGCGCGACTATCGGTCGAGAAAGAAGCCACTTACCGTGAGGCGATGGCCTCTGCTGCGATTCTCTCCGCGGCGTTAGAGCAGCACACGGTCAAGGCGATTCACCAGGTCGATCAGATTACCCGCTTCGTCAAATACGAGTTCGAGAAAACCCCGAATCATTTCGATCTCGCCAGCACGGTGGAAAAAGGCGTGGTGCAGAGCGAGACACTGGTGCAGGTGTCGCTGATCGACGAGCACGGCACGCTGATCGCCAACACGGCCGAGCTGAACCCCAAGCGTATCGATCTGTCCGACCGTGAGCACTTCAAGGTCCACGAACACGAAAACGACGATCAGCTGTTTATCAGCAAGCCAGTGCTCGGCCGTGTGTCCGGCCACTGGACGCTGCAGATGACGCGGCGTCTGAATCATCCGGACGGCTCGTTCGCGGGCGTCGTGGTGGTCTCCGAAGACCCCAGCTATTTCACCAGCGACTTCTACAACAACGCGGCAATCGGCCGCGAAGGCGTGATCGCGGTGATCTCGGACAGCGGCGGCGTGCTCGCACGGCGTACCGGCAGCGCCGAAAACGCCAACGGCGCGTTCTCGGCAAGCGGCTCGTATCCGACCTCCGAGCATGTGTCGGGCACCTATGTCGATTCGATCGACAACGTCACGCGTATCGTGTCGTACCGGCATATCGACGGCTATCCACTCGGCGTGCTGGTCGGCCTGTCGCAAGCCGAGGAGTTCGCCGACTACAACCACACACGCAACGTCTATCTGCTGATGGCGGGCTTCATCTCGCTGGCGATGCTGAGTTTCTTCGCCGTCGCGACCGGCTTGATCGGCAAGCTGCTCGGCCGCGAACGCGAGATGACGCATCTGGTCGAATACGATCTGCTGACCGGCTTGCGCAATCGCTACGCGACCTTGCAGAGCCTGCGGCACGACGTGGCGCAGCCGGCCAATCTCGGACGCCTCGCGATTCTCTTCATCGACCTCGACAACTTCAAGACCGTCAACGACACGCTCGGCCACAACGCTGGCGACATCGTGCTGCAAATGACGGCGTCGCGCCTCGCCGCCGCAGTCAACGACGGCGGCGCGTTGAGCCGGATCGGCGGCGACGAGTTCGTCGTCGTGATCAAGGGCGACGACGTCGAGAAGCGCGCCGTGGCGCTCGCCGAAGCTGCGGCGGAAGCGTTCGACAAGCCTTTCGAAGTACGCGGCAGTTCGTTCGTGCTGCACGCGAGCATCGGCATCGCGCTCTATTCGGTGGCCAACGAGAGCGAGATCGACCTACTGAAAAAAGCCGACCTCGCGATGTACAGCGCGAAAGACGCGGGCAAGAACTGCTACCAGTTCTATTCGCCGCAACTGTCGCATCGCGCGGATCATTTGATGAAGTGGGAACAGCAATTGCGCGTCGCGCTCGCCGAAGGGCAGCTGTTCCTCGCCTATCAGCCCAAGATCGATCTGACGCGCCGCTGCATTACCGGTTTCGAAGCGCTGGTGCGCTGGAATCATCCGCAGCATGGCTTGATTCCGGCCAACGAATTCATTCCGGTCGCCGAATCGACCGGCCTGATCGTGCCGATCGGCGATTTCGTGATCGAGACCGCCTGCCGTCAGCTGGCGCTGTGGCAGCAGCAGGGATACGACACGCTGTCGCTGGCGGTGAACATCTCGGCGGTGCAGTTCTGGCGCGGCGACCTGTATGAAACCGTCTCGCACGCGATCGAGGAAACCGGCATTTCCGCCCGCCGCCTCGAGCTCGAAATCACCGAGACGGCGATGATGGAGTATCCCGAACTCGTCTCGGAGAAGATCTTCGCGTTGAAGCGCCTCGGCGTGCGTATCGCGCTCGACGATTTCGGCACCGGCTATTCGTCGCTGTCGTATCTGAATCGCTTCTCGGTCGATACGCTGAAGGTGGATCGTTCTTTCGTCCAGGCGATTCCGGGCGATCGCAGCGTCTGCGTGATGGTCACCGCGATCGTCAATCTGGCGCGCTCGCTCGGACTCACGGTGGTGGTCGAAGGCACCGAGACCGAAGAGCAGATTGCCTGGCTGGCCGCGCTCGGTCATATCGAGGCGCAGGGTTTCCTGTTCTCGCGTCCGGTTCCAGTGGACGCCATTCCGGCGTTGCTCGAACGCTTCGGCGTGTGCGGCATCGTGGAGCGCCACGCTACGCATGAAATCGACAGCACCAGCAGCGTGCCCAGCACAAGCACGAACAGCTGACCCAGACTCGGTTGCGGCCGGATAAACGCCTGGCACGAACGGTTACAAGCCGCTCATGTTAGGCGCACCACCACAAAACCGGCTACATTCACTCTGTACTGCGACACAGCGCGATGCCGGCACACCGGCCGCACCGACGCCGACATAACAATGACCCCAGAGGGTGGGCGCGTGCCGGGCGCCCGCAGCGCCATGCAGACAATCACGAGCCAGGATGCCGCCAGACGAGGGAAACGGGAACCGCTATGGACGCTGTTCCGGGTCGTGTTCGGTCTGTCGGCGCTGTCGTGGGGTGGTCTCGCGCTCATGGCCCAGCTCGAGAACCACTACGTCGAACGTGAAGGCCGGCTCTCACGAGTGGCATTTTCCGATCTGATCGCGCTCGCCTGGATGGTGCCCGGGCCGGTCGGCTGCAATGTCGCCGTGCAAGTTGGACATGCGTTGCGTGGACGCGCCGGTGCCTGGGTGGCGGGCGTCGCGAGCGTGCTGCCCTTCTTCATGCTGATGACGCTGTTCGCGATCTTCTACCGCACGCCGGTCATGCGCGCCGCCGCTTCGCAGACCTTGCTCAATCACTTCAGCGTGGTGCTGGCCACGCTGATCGCGATCACCTGGTATAAACAGATGCGCGCGCTGGTGCGCGGCAAGCTCGAATGGACCGCGGCGGCGCTCGGCTGCGTAGCGCTCTTCTACGCGCGCAGTCCTGCCGCCTATGTGGTGATGCTCGGCGCGGCGTTCGGCGCCGGCTGGCTGGTTAGCCCGGCTCGCAATACGCGCATTGTCGTGTCGATCGCGCGCGGCGACTGGCAATTGCTGGCCGCTCTGTGCATGTTGCTGGTGTTGTTTGCGTTGCCGCTGCCGAATCGCTATGAACTGGCGCTGCTGTGGCCGCGTCTGGCGGGCGCGGGCATGACGCTGTTCGGCGGCGGCTTCTCGGCATTGCCGGTGCTCAAGACGCTGTTCGTCACGCCGGCGATCGGCGTGTCGGATAACGAATTTACGCTGGCGTTTTCGCTATCGCCGTTGTCGCCCGGACCGCTGCTGAATGTGGTGCCGTTCTTCGGCTACCTGGTGGATGGTTGGCCGGGCGCGCTGATTGCCACGCTCGCGCTATTTGTGCCGTCGGGTTGTCTCGTGGTGCTGGCGCAGCGCCATCTGCATCAGTTGAAGGCCAATCCGCGTTTCGAGCATGGCATGCGGATCTTGCGCGCGGTGACGACCGCATTTCTCGTGGTAGCCGTGCTGCGCATTGCGGCTCATGTGCCGCTCAAACCGGAGTATCTGTTGACCGCGCTGTTCTCCGGCATGTGCTTTGCGAAGCTCAAGCTGCCGGTGTACGTGGTGTACGGAACAGTCGCCGCGGCGTGCGGGCTGTGGCTTGCCTACGGCGCCATACCGTAGGCTTTGCCGGCCCGCGCTTCACAACCGTGGCTTCACAAAGCCGGGGCCTTATAAGGCGGGCTTCAGAACCCGCGCGACAGCACCGCAACACCGATCGTCACGACACCCAGCACGATATTGACGAGCACCAGACGGCGGATCGTGCCGACCGCCTGCGCGCCATCCGGCCATTTCTGCGCCTGCACCGCACGGCGAATGCGCGGGAACACAGCGAAGCGGATATGTCCGAAGATCAGCATCATCACGATGCCGAGGCCGGCCATCGCATGCAACGGCCACATGGCGTGACCGCCGCCGAATTGCATCAGCAGAAAACCGCCGGTGAGCAGAATCACCAGCACGGCCGCGGCGACCCAATTGAAGAAGCGGCTGAACACCGACTCCCACAGCGGCAAGCGCAGTTGCGGTGAAAGATCGGCAATCGCCGGACGCAAACAGAAATGCGCGAACACCATTCCGCCGACCCATACGGCGACGGCAAGCAAATGCAGAAAGAGCGCGAGTTCGATAGCTTTGTTCATGTTGTTTTCCTCTCCCGACGACGCCACGCCGCTTATTACGAATGATATTAGCAGCGGCTATTGAGCGCGTTCGACCGCGCACTGTACACGCAGTTCCATGCACCGGCGGCTTTCCTGACAATCTTTGTAGTTGTTGTTGCAGCGCGCCCGCTTCCGCGACGGCGCTACACCCCGAATTTTTACTGCACACGGCGCGCTTGAAGTGCGACTCAAGCTCAGGCGCGCGCCGCGTTCCTACGTTTGCGTCCTGGTTAAGCGGCCAATACCGGACGCATACCGTCGAGCTTCATCTTGCTCTCAGGCGCACGCCCCTTGCGCGCCCGCTTGCCGATATGCGGTGCGAGTGCGGCGCCGCTCAGTTTCTCTTCGTCGACGCGGCCGCCACGACGTGTGCCGATCAACACGACACCCGCATTGTTGATCGCCAGCGCCTGCACCAACGTTTCGTTGTCGTCGAGCGCCATCAGCGTGACGCCGCGTCCACCGCCCGACAGCGTCTTCATCTCGTCGAGGCCGAACACCAGCAAACGCCCACCCGAGGACAGACACGCGATATGCGTCGCATCCGGCAGCATCGGCATCGGCGCGAGCGGCGCGGCGCCCGCGTCGATCGTCATGAACGACTTGCCGGCCTTCACGCGGCTCACCATATCGCCGACCTTGGCGATAAAGCCAAAGCCGTTGCTCGACGCGAGCAGCAGCGCCTGTTCAGCCGACGCCGCGTAGTAATGCATCAAATGACTGCCCGACTCGAGTTCGATCAGCGACGTGACCGGCACGCCGTCACCGCGCCCGCCCGGCAACATTGCAACGGCAACCGAATAGACCCGGCCATTGCTGCCCCACGCGACCAGCGTATCCGGCGTGCGACACTGGAATGCCGCATAGAGCCCGTCGCCCGCCTTGAACGTGAAGCCTGCCGTGTCCAGCCCGTGGCCCTTCAGCGCACGCACCCAGCCCTTCTGCGACACCACCACCGTGACCGGTTCGTCGACCACGCGCGCTTCGAAGGTTGCGCGCTTTTCCTGCTGGATCAGCGTGCGGCGCTCGTCGCCGTATTGCTTCGCGTCGCCTTCGATTTCCTTGATGAGCAGACGCTTCATCGCCGATTCACTGCCGAGCAGTTCTTCGAGCTTGGCCTTCTCGTCGCGCAATTCGGACAGTTCCTTCTCGATCTTGATCTTCTCGAGCCGCGCCAACTGACGCAAGCGGATTTCAAGAATGTCCTCGGCCTGGCGGTCGGACAAGCCGAACGCGGCCATCAACGCGACCTTCGGTTCGTCCGACTCGCGAATGATGCGGATGACTTCGTCGATATTCAAAAAGACGATCATCCGGCCTTCGAGGATGTGAATCCGGTCGTCGACCTTCATCAAACGATGGCGCGTGCGGCGCGTGACCGTCGCGAAGCGGAACGCGATCCACTCGTGCAGGATTTCGCTCAAGCCCTTCTGACGCGGCCTGCCGTCGCCGCCGACCATCACCAGATTGAGCGAGGCATTCGATTCGAGGCTCGTATGCGCGAGCAGCGAATTGACGAACTCGGTTTGATCGATGCGGCTCGACTTCGGCTCGAATACCAGACGCACCGGCGCGTCCCGGCCCGATTCGTCGCGCACGGCGTCGAGCAGCGCAAGCATGGTCTGCTTGGTCTGCAACTGTTCGGGCGTGAGCGCTTTCTTGCCGAGCTTGATCTTCGGATTGGTCTGCTCTTCGATTTCTTCGAGTACCTTCTGCGCGGACGTATTCGGTGGCAGTTCGCTGATGACGAGTTGCCACTGGCCGCGCGCGAGATCCTCGATCTTCCAGCGTGCGCGCACCTTCAGACTGCCGCGACCGCTTTCGTATGCAGCAGAAATTTCCGCTTCGCTCGAAATGATCTGACCACCGCCCGGGAAATCCGGACCCGAGATGTGCTGCATCAGTTCGGCATGCTGGATCTTCGGATTGCGGATCATCGCCACCGCGGCTGCTGCAACTTCGCGCAGGTTGTGCGAGGGGATTTCTGTTGCAAGACCCACCGCGATGCCTGAAGCGCCGTTCAGCAACGCGAACGGCAAGCGCGCGGGCAGCTGCTTCGGCTCATCCTCCTTGCCGTCGTAGTTCTTCATGAAGTCGACCGTGCCCTGGTCGATTTCGTCGAGCAGCAGCTTCGCGATCGGCGTGAGGCGAGCTTCGGTGTAGCGCATTGCCGCTGCGCCGTCGCCGTCGCGAGAACCGAAGTTGCCCTGGCCGTCGATCAGCGGATAGCGCATCGAAAAGTCTTGCGCGAGGCGCACGAGTGCGTCGTACGCCGACTGGTCGCCGTGCGGGTGATACTTACCGAGCACATCGCCGACCACGCGTGCCGACTTGACTGGCTGCGCGTTGTCGCCGAGGCCCATCTCGTTCATCGCGAACAGGATGCGGCGCTGCACCGGCTTCTGGCCGTCGCACACATCAGGCAGCGCGCGGCCCTTGACCACGCTCACCGCATAGTCGAGGTACTGGCGTTCCGCGTAGTTGCCGAGCGTCAGAAAGTCGCCTTCCGGCGGCGGTGGCTCGGTGAAAAGGTCGAGAGTGTTATCGTCGTCCATCTAGATTCCGTATCCGTGTTTGGCGTGAAGTTGCTTGGCGAACTGAGGCGCTACCAGCGCGCTCAGATGTCCGCTTCCACTTCGTTGCCCTTTTCTTCCAGCCAGCTGCGCCGCGACGCTGCTTCGCCCTTGCCCATCAGCATCGTCATGCGCGCCACCGTGGCGTCGTAGTCGAGTTCGCCGAGCGCCACTGGCGTCAGGCGCCGCGTGTCCGGGTTCATCGTGGTGTCCCACAGTTGCTCCGCGCTCATTTCGCCGAGGCCTTTGAAGCGGCTGATGGACCACTGTGTTTCGCGCACACCGTCTTTGCGCAGCTTGTCGAGGATCGCTTCGAGTTCGCCTTCGTCAAGCGCGTAAAGTTTCTGCGCCGGTTTCTTGCCGCGCGCGGGCGCATCGACCCGGAACAGCGGCGGACGCGCAACACACACGTGACCGCGCTCGATCAGTTGCGGGAAGTGCTTGAAGAACAGCGTGAGCAACAGCACCTGGATGTGCGAACCGTCCACGTCGGCGTCCGACAAGATACAGATCTTGCCGTAACGCAGATTCGACAGATCGACCTTGTCGTCCGGGCTATGCGGATCGACACCGATCGCCACCGAAATGTCGTGCACTTCGTTGTTCGCGAACAGACGGTCGCGCTCGGTTTCCCACGTGTTCAGCACCTTGCCGCGCAGCGGCAGGATCGCCTGATATTCCTTGTCGCGGCCCATCTTCGCCGAGCCGCCCGCCGAATCGCCCTCGACCAGGAACAACTCGTTGCGGCCGATTTCCGTCGATTCGCAATCGGTCAGCTTGCCCGGCAGGACGGCCACGCCCGAGCTCTTGCGCTTCTCGACTTTTTGCCCGGCACGGGTACGTGCTTGCGCCTGCTTGATGACGAGATCGGCGAGTTTCTTGCCGTGCTCGACGTGCTGATTCAACCAGAGTTCAAGCGCCGGGCGCGCGAACGACGACACCAGCTTCACCGCATCGCGGCTATTGAGGCGTTCCTTGATCTGCCCTTGGAACTGCGGATCGAGTACCTTCGCCGACAGCACGAACGACACGCGCGCGAACACGTCTTCGGCGAGCAGCTTGACGCCCTTCGGTTGCAGGTTATGCAACTCGACGAAGCTCTTCACCGCCTGGAACAAACCGTCGCGCAAGCCGGATTCATGCGTGCCACCCGCAGGCGTCGGAATCAGATTGACGTACGACTCGCGCATAAGCGGACCTTCTTCGCTCCACGCGACGACCCATGTAGCGCCCTCGCCTTCCGCGAACGTCTCTTCGCTGGTGCGCGAGTTTTCTACATAACGCTCGCCTTCAAAAAGAGGAATCAGCAGATCGCTGCCGTTCATGCCTTCTAGCAGATAGCCGCGCAAACCGTCTTCGTATTTCCAGCTTTGCTGCTCGCCGGTTTTCTCGTTGATCAACGTGACTTCGACGCCCGGCAGCAGCACCGCTTTCGAGCGCAGCAGACGTTGCAATTCGCCGAGCGGCAGGTTCGGCGAATCGAAGTATTTCGGATTGGCCCACGCGGTGACGCGCGTGCCGGACTTCTTGTCGCTACGCGCGGCGGGCCGCACTTCGAGTTGCTTGGCGACGTCGCCATTGGCGAAACTCAACTCGGCGACTTTGCCTTCGCGCCAGACAGTGACGTCGAGGCGCGTGGACAGCGCGTTGGTGACCGACACGCCGACGCCGTGCAACCCGCCCGAAAACGTGTACGCGCCGCCGGCGGCTTTATCGAACTTGCCGCCCGCGTGCAGGCGCGTGAACACGATCTCGACGACCGGCACGCCTTCTTCCGGATGCAGGCCGAATGGAATGCCGCGGCCGTCGTCTTCGACCGAGACCGAATGGTCCGCGTGCAGCGTGACCGTGATTTGCCGGCCGTGGCCGCCGAGGGCCTCGTCCGACGCGTTGTCGATGACTTCCTGAATGATGTGCAGCGGATTCTCGGTGCGGGTGTACATCCCGGGCCGTTGCTTGACCGGCTCCAGGCCCTTCAACACCTTGATCGACGCTTCGCTATACGCGGCGTTTGGCTTTTTCGTAGACATGGTTGACTCGGGTCCGTCGGTTCATCGTTGTCCACAGGTCCTGTGGACAGGTCCGTGGACAATGCGTTGAGTTTTCAAAAAAAGCGAAACGAAACAACGGGGTTAGGTGGGGTGCCCGCGGAGCGGGCAAGCTGTTTTGTCGCCTCGCTTCCCTTCGGCGCGCTCGACGGCCGCTCGATGCCGGCTGTACAGCCCGGCTACGTCAGCGCCGGTGCGAACGCCGGGGGGGAAGCCCGTTCGCGGGGTATTTTACTGATTTCGATACCGGCGGCAATTCACGACGTGCGGGATTGGCCGTTCGGATAAGAGGCGGCGCTCAGGTGTGGTCTCTTTTCGAGACCCGCATATGACCTGGATGTGACACGACTGTGACCCGAGCCGACGCCGCCCTCGCGCCTCATTTGCGCTTGTTTTCCAGCTCGTCCCAACGTTCCAGCGCGATCAGCAATTCTTCGTCAATCGCGGCGTAGCGCTCGGTCAGACGCGTGCCTTCCTGTGGGTCTTTCGCGAAGACCGAACCATCTTCGAGTTGCGCGCCGATGGTTTTCTGCTCGGCTTCGAGCGCGGCGATTTTCGCCGGCAGCGCCTCGAGTTCGCGCTGATCCTTGAACGACAGCTTGGCGGTGCGCTGCGTGTTGCGGCCCGCTCCGCCGTCTTTCGCCGCCACTTCCTTCGCGGCTTCTTTTTGCGCTTCCTGCGCCATCTGCTGCGAGCGGTCGCGCTGAATCTGCCAGTCGGTAAAGCCGCCGACATACTCGCGCCACTTGCCCCCGCCTTCCGACGCGATCACCGAAGTCGCGACGTTATCCAGAAACGCGCGATCGTGGCTGACCAGCAGCACGGTGCCGTCGTATTCGGTGAGCAGTTCTTCGAGCAGTTCAAGCGTGGGGATGTCGAGGTCGTTGGTCGGTTCGTCGAGCACCAGCACGTTGGCCGGCCGCGCGAACAGACGCGCCAGCAACAAGCGGTTGCGCTCGCCGCCCGACAGCGACTTGACCGGCGAACGGGCACGCTCCGGCGCGAACAGGAAGTCGCCGAGATAGCTCATCACGTGTTTCTTCTGGCCGTTGACTTCGACCCACTCGCTGCCCGGGCTGATCGTGTCGGCAAGGCTCTTTTCCAGATCCAGCTGCGCACGCATCTGGTCGAAGTACGCCACCTGCAAATTGGTGCCGACACGCACCGTGCCTTCGTCCGGCGGCAATTCGCCGAGGATCATCTTCAGCAGCGTGGTCTTGCCCGCGCCGTTCGGCCCGACAAAGCCGATCTTGTCGCCGCGCATCACCGTGGCCGTGAAGTTGTCGACCACCGTGCGCGCACCGTAGCGCTTGGTCACATCGGTCAATTCCGCGACGATCTTGCCGGACTTCTCGCCCTGCCCGACGTCGAGCTTGACGTTGCCCTGCACGTTGCGGCGCTCGGCGCGCTCGTTGCGCATCTGCACGAGCCGCGCGATCCGGCCGACGCTGCGCGTACGGCGCGCTTCCACGCCCTTGCGAATCCACACTTCTTCCTGTGCGAGCAGCTTGTCGAACTTGGCCGCTTCGACTTGCTCGACTTCAAGCTGCTGCGCCTTCCTGGTCTGATAGGCGCTGAAATTGCCCGGATACGACAGCAGACGCCCGCGATCCAGTTCGACGATACGCGTGGCGACACGGTCGAGAAACGCGCGATCGTGGGTAATAAAGAGCAGACCCGCGCGCAGCGAGACCAGCAGCTCTTCGAGCCAGCGAATGCCGTCGAAGTCCAGGTGGTTGGTCGGCTCGTCGAGCAGCAGCACGTCCGGCTGCACGACCAGCGCGCGCGCCAGCGCGACGCGCTTTTGCATGCCGCCTGACAGCGAGCCGACCCGCGCTTCGCCGTTCAGACCGATCTGCTGCAGCGTGGTGGCGACGCGCGTGCTCCAGTTCCAGGCGTCCGAATGGTCAAGCGCCGATTGCAGCGTGTTCATGCGCGACATCAACTCGTCATGCGCCGGGCCTTCCGGCTCGTCAGCGAGCTGATTGGCGACCGCGTCGTATTCATCCAGCAGCGCGCGAGCGTGCGTCAGGCCGGCGGCGACCGCCTCGAACACCGTGTCGTCCGTATCGAACTCCGGCTCCTGCGGCACATAGACGGTGGTGAGATTCTGCTGGCGCGTGACAAGACCGTCATCCGGCTTGGTCAGCTCGGCAACGATCTTCAGCAGCGACGACTTGCCCGCGCCATTGCGGCCGATCAGCCCGACGCGTTCGCCCGCTTCGAGAGAGAAATCCGCGTGATCGAGCAACGCGACGTGACCGAACGCCAGTTGGGCGCCGGTAATGGTGTAAAGCGACATGGAGAATTGGAGAAAACAGCGATGAGTCGGAACTGCTCATTGTACCGGGCGCACGGGCGGCTGCCTGTATGCCGGACGAGATAGGCCAAATGGCCGGCTTGCAGAACGAATACTGAGCGCAGGAACGCTGCCGGACGGTGCTTGCACGCCTGGCGGCGTCGTACGAAACGATTACTTCACGTGAACCGTGATGGTTTGGCTCCATTCCGGGCCGTACGAACGGTGCACACCGTCGCCGAATTGCAGCGTCAGCGTGTGGTCGCCCGGCGGCAACGTCAGATCGGTTTCGGTCTGGCCTTTGCCGAAGTGGAGCGAATGGTCGTCGGCCGGAATGACTTGTCCTTTGGGAAGCGGCTTGCCGTCGATCAACAGATGATGATGGCCCGTGCCCTCGGTCATCGTGCCGGCCGGCGCGATCTTCATGCCGTCGACGCCGAACACCGCGTGCACCGGATTGCTGACTGTTGCGCCGTCCTTCGGCTGCACGAACGACACGCCTTCGGCCTGCGCCACGCCCGATGCGGCGAGCAACCCGGCTAGCACGGCACCGGTCAACCATTTGTTTTTAAACATCGTTTTCTCCTTTGAGGAAAGCGGCTTGATGCGCTGCGTGCCGGACGGCCGTGGCGGCATGATGCGCTGGGCGCCGGCCATCGCCAAGGGGGTCATGCGTCTGGCATGAACGGTTTCGAGACAGGCAGCGGCTCAGAGCATACACCGAGTGCGTGAAGCGATTCGCGGCGCGATGCCGGACGTTTCAGCGGGCACTTTGCGGCGCTGCGACATCGTATCCGGAGGTCCGTTTGGCAAATTCCGGTACTATTGTGGGTTGCCGCCACCGCCCCAAAAAGGGGCACAACGGGCGGATTGTTGTATTGAACCGAGAAAGAGTGCGTCGTGAGTGAAGTAATTGAAGTGACTGAATACAAGAGCTGGGTCTGCCTGATTTGCGGCTGGATCTACAACGAGGAAGAAGGCCTGCCCGAAGAAGGCATCGCGCCAGGCACGCGTTTCGCCGCGATTCCCGACGACTGGCGCTGCCCGCTGTGCGATGTGAGCAAGGCGGAGTTTGCGGTGGTGGAGTTCTGATTTCGCTGGATTGAGCCGGTGATGCACCGTTGGGGTGCAGCACGTCAGGCGGTCTGGACGGTCCGGCGGGTGATGCCTGCTGGGCCGTTTGCTTTGTGGAGTGGGGCTTCGCTGCCCTCCTCCCGCTCGGGCGTGTTCGATATACTCTGCGCACGCTGGCGAATTTGGACTCGCCCGATCCTCGCGGACCTTGTCCGCCGGCAGGATTGAAGCGATGATTTCAGTTCGGTCCTCTCCCCGTATTCAGGGGGTGGAATGACAAGCGCAAGCCTTGTCAGCTATGGCCTCTAGCCACTGCTATAGCAAAACCGTGGCAAACTCAAAACCACTCAGACATATCCCCACACAATCGCGCAACCGCATTGCTGCCGAGCACCGGTTCGTCCCAGAACGGCCCATTGCAGACCTTCGACGTGTCGATCAAAATTGACGACAATGTTCCCAAGAGACGATTGTGGGTCGTGCTCCATCGTCGGAGACGCAGACCGATTCCGGCCCGGTGCTGTACGACTTTCGCGACCATCCGCCATTTGTGCAGCGCTCGGGTAAGCGCATGACGGTCAAGCGCGTGTTCTGGCAAGGCGATGAAGTTGTGATGCAAAGCTCGCAAGGCTGGTTCCGATTCAAACGCGGCGCGCTGACGAAGCTGCAGTCGTCTACGACGACGTACCATTGATCGCGCAAGCCGAACACACGCTCGCCAGCGATGACATACACCGCCTCGCCGCGCACGCCGTTGCCTTTCTCCAAGTCGCCTTAGCCTCTTGTGGGTCGCGCTGAGCCCCTCGTCGTGGGACAGGGTTCGGCCAAAAGGGGACCTTCGGCACTGTCGCCAAGATCGTCGGCAATTTGTGTGAGCACGATCGTATGGGAAACCGTACCCATATAGGCGAAGGTCGACCCGCGTAATGGATGTTCGCTACCGGTGGCCATTCAGAGAGAACGGGTTGCGGTATTCGCGGTTCCGTAGTGGCTCGTCTCTTCGGCTATCCAACTCGCGAAAAAGGGTGCATATGCATGGTCGTCCCGACTGGCCGTGCATACGCCGGGCGCTACTATCTTCCGCTCAGCGTGGAACCGCACCGATTTGCTGCAAGAGGGCGAGTAGATCAGGTTGCCCGCGCTCTTCGACAATTTTCCCGCTGGAAAAGCGATAGAAGTTCATGGCTTGAACCTGAATCTTCTTTCCGCTCGCAGGCACGCCAAAGAAGGTGGCTTGGTGAGTACCGCGCATGATGAACCGTGCAGCAATCTTGTCGTCCTCCGCGATCACTTCTTCGAGCGTCCATTGAATGTCGGGGAAGCCGGAACGCATCATGCCAATGATTTCCATATACCCGCGCGGTCCCGTCAACGGGTCAGGGCGGCCAGGGACGTGGAAGATTGCGTCGGCAGCAATAAGCTCGTCGGCGAGTACCTCGTTGGCTGTGTTGATGAATTCGAGAAAGCGAGACATCAAGAGTTTGTTCGATTCGGCGGTCATGGTTTGAGCCTTGTAAGTGAGTGCCGCCGTCCGCAACGGCGTGGTTCATGTGCGCTGCTAAACGGGACGTAGAGCAGGCTGCGGCGCGTCGCGTATGTGCCGCGTTGGGAGTGCTTACGACGTCTTGAACAAGTCTAGATTGAAAATTCATCGAGATAAATGCGTGATATCTTTGGACATTCACAACAGGATGTTTTGAATGGATCGCTTGACCGGTATGAGCGTTTTTACGAAAGCAGTCGAGCTGGGCTCGTTCTCAGCGGCCGGGGACGCGCTTCAGATGTCGCCGCAACTGGTCGGGAAGCACGTCCAGTTGCTCGAACAGAGCCTGGGTGTGCGCTTGCTGAACAGAACGACGCGTCGGCAAAGTCTGACCGATGTCGGACGGGCGTTCTACGAACGCGCCAAGATCATCCTGGCGGAGGTCGAGGCGGCTGAAAATCTCGTTGCTGAAACCCGCGCGGTGCCGACCGGTCGCCTGAAGGTAAATGCTCCGGTTAGCTTCGGTGTGCACACCCTGGCGCCGAAGTTGCCGAATTACCTTAAGGCCTTCCCGCAGGTCGCAGTTGACCTGACTCTTTCAAATAGAGCCGTTGACCTGATTGACGAGGGTTATGACGCGGTGTTCAGGATTGGGGAGTTGGGCGATAGCGGCCTGATTGCTCAGCCCCTGGCTCCATACCAGTTGGTGCTGTGCGCTGCGCCGTCGTACCTTGCCGCGAACCCGCGCATAACGACTCCCGCTGACCTCCAGTATCACGAGTGTCTTGGGTTTATGCACACGTCGCTAAGATCGGAGTGGACGTTTGATGGCCCCGAGGGGCGAGTCTCTGTTCAGGTGTCGGGTCGGTTTATGGCCGACCACGGAGAGGTGCTACTAGCGGCCGCAGTGGCGGGCGTCGGTGTCATGCTTCAACCCGTGGAACTGGCGAAGGGCGAGCTCGATCGTGGCAATCTGGTTGTCGTGCTTCCGGGTTATCAGGCTCCTTCGCGGCCATTGCACGTTCTATATGTCCACGATCGCCGAGTGACGCCCAAGCTGCGGAGCTTTCTGGATTTTGCGATTGAGCAATTTGGGGCTTAGCGAAGCTATGGTTCCTCAGCGTTGTTCAGATGCCATCGGTGCCACACTCTGTCGAGCAGGCACCGATGGCAGTGACCGCTTTCGGGAAAACTGAAGGTCTCTGGTGGGTCGCGTACTGCCCAAGGGCGTGGTGTTGGTTGCACTGCTGTGGTGGGTCTGGTTCAGGCCCGAACGTGCGGAAGGTCCTGACGGCGAGGCCGTCCGGCGACACCATCGCGAACTCGTCGTGATCGCCATCGCGAGCGGCCTCGTCGCGCTGGCGGCCGGCTGCCTGCTTGCGCACTACCTGCCGTTTCGCCTGCGGCCGATGTATGAACCGGCGTTGCGTGCGTTCTATCCGGAGGCCAACGTGGAGGAGCCGGTGCTGCGAACGTGGAGTGCGTTTCCGAGCGATCACTCCATGCTCTGGTGCGCGGTCGCTATGGGCATTTTCCTCGCCTCGCGGCCCGTGGGGATCTACGCGCTGTTCCACGCCGTGGTGCTGATCGGCCTGCCCCGCATCTATCTCGGCTTGCACTACCCGACGGACGTGCTGGCCGGTGCGGCGCTCGGCATCGGCATCGCATGCGTGATGAACGCCAGGGCGATACGCACGCGCATCGCCGCACCGATACTGGCGTTCGCGCAGCGCTATCCCGGCGTGTTTTATGGCGCCGCGTTCGTGCTTAGTTTCGAGTTGGCGACACAGTTCGATGAGCTGCGCGTGTTGGCGCATGCCCTGACACATGGGATGTCCCACGCGTTGTAGCTGGTCGGGAAGGTGTGGAGGGGGAGGCGCTCATCGCCCCCTACTGGACACGCTCGCACGCATGGCGTGGCACCTGATCGGGGTAGGAAGGCGTTCAAAGCCGGATCGCCTACTCGCGGCCTGTGGGGCCGCAATGGCCGACGAGCGGGTGTCCTTTTGCCGATGGAGAACGTCCGGATTGCGGTAGAACCGCGGACATCCGTTGTCGGCAAGCGAATGTCGGTAACTGGCCGCACTGAGACGAATGACGACCGTCTCAGTGCGGCAGAACCCGCTCCCATTTCAAGCTTCCCTAGCGGTCGATAACCGGGCACTTAGTAACGGCGAACAAAGGCCGCGGCGTTGACTGAGTCCTTCATTCAGCTGCGCTTTTACAAGCATATTTGTCGCCGATCACCAACTTCCGGCCGGCATGCGGGGCGCTCGCGCCAAATGCTTTTTCTTGGTACTACAGCACCCGAAAATGCGTCGGCTTGACGGTCAATCGCATCGGCGAATCGATCCGATGACCTTCGTCATGCGGTCGGTCTCTGCCGCCTGGCAGGCGGCAATTTCCATCGGTACGACGGAACCACCTCCGTTTTCCGCCTCGGCAGATTTCTTGCAACTTGCATCTCGGCGGTTCTTCCACGCGGCGATTTTGTGTTCCAAGCGCGCTTTGCAGCCCGGTGATTTTGCGGCCTTCTCTTCGACGACGTCCTGCAGCTTCTGCTCGGCAACCACCCTGTCGCGCCATGCGCAGAAGTTCAGGCTTGTCTGGTTCGCGTCACAGTTCGCGAGCATGCCTTGCACCTCGCTCGCCGGCAGTCCGCTCTGCTGCGAGATTACATCAGCGGGATCAGGGGCATCAGCAAATGCCGACGAGCACGCGAGTGCAAGTACCAGCAGCGCGCGCTTCACCGGACACCCTGCTTGGATGGCGCAGCCTCTTCGCGGCGGCGGTTCACAAGCCCATTCACGCGACGCGGTGGCAGGCGGTGTCCCTGTGCGTCGCGAGGGTGCACATAGACGCAAAGTGCCATGTTGCTTGCGATCAGCGCATCGTTGCCGCTGTTAGCGGCAACAAATGTGTCGCGCGATCCGCTTTCGCCGGAGTTATAGGCGAAGCTCACCAGCGCATCGAACTGATCCCGTGTGAGTTCGTGGTTTCGCACGTTGCTTCGAACGATCTGTTCGGTGAGTCGGACCTTTGTGGCGAGTTGCGCGTTGACCTGCGCGATCGACACGGGGCGTTGCAGCTCTTCGGCGGAGCAGAGCCCGAGGTGGGCGAGTGTGCCTACTCCGTAGGTGCAGTTGTTCGCTACATCGTTGTAGTAGTTCATCACGGCACCTTCCCGACGGCGCAAATCCGCCCAGCCAGCGGGGCTCAGGCGCTTTGATTCATTCGGCATAATGTCCTCACGGAGATTAAGTTCGACAGCACTTTATCATTCGTAGGATGAAAGCCTTCATTGAAAGAATCCCCCGACCATGGGCTCCAACTGTCGAACAGATCAGAAAAGGCTGGCCGGCTGCGCCGTATCGTTCCAGCTGAAAATAATCACCTCCTTCCTCGACGCTTCCTTCCCGCCGCCACCCACCGTGTATTTGATGTCGACGGTCTCCATGTAGAAGCCATCAAACGCCTGCCGGATCATCGGGTGATCGTTCAGGCTCACGATTGCCCTGCCCATCAACGATCGCAGTCGAGCAGCCATCTCAACGTATTCGGAATATGGAAACGGAACGCCATAACCTTCAGTTTGCGATCGCGAACCAACGCAAGGTGATTCTCGGCGCCGATATCGTCCCATCGCAGGTTAAACAGTTCGCCATGGCGAAACGCGCACTGCATCGCGACGCGTAGCAGATCGCATCCTGCAGTCGCAGCAAGATATAGTCCTCGTTCGATTTCGGTCTGACTGGCCGATCCGATTCAGCCCGCGCCTCGCGGTACTTTTTCACCAAGTCACTGACCGTCACGGTCACTGCATCGCCGGCGTTCTAGCCCTTGTCGATCTCGACTTCCTTTTCCCGCGCCCAAGCCTCGGCAGCACCTTTCGTTTTGAACGTTTTTGCTATACTCTGCCCTCGCTTGCGTACTTGGGCACGCCAGCGACTGCCTACTGGCAGGATTGAAGCCATGGTTTTCCCCGTCTCAGAAACTGTAGCAGTGCCAGATCACTTTCGTGACGCTACAGGGTCGTTTTGTAGCAAAAGGTGTAGCAGGGACGGCGATAAACTAGACTTCACAGCATGTCACGGCGCTTCATTTAGGAAGAGGCAGAAAAGCCGGAAACGCCCACGGGGCAAGGCAAAGAGCCTGATTGAAAAGGTTTCGGTCCACCCCACTAAAGAGTCTATCTCCCCGTAGTTCAATGGATAGAACAAGTGCCTCCTAAGCGCTAGATACAGGTTCGATTCCTGTCGGGGGGACCAACTCGCTGCCCAGCGTCTCCCAAGTTTTCCCCCAAAAGCCCTGCACGCCTTTCGCTGCGGGGCTTTGTTGTCGCGCGCATCGGCACTCAACAGCGTGGCTGACCGATCGCGCGCAAACCTACCGTCGCAGGAATCTCAGGCCGATTTTGCAATAGTTAAATATTCCACCAAGCAAGTGAGATTAACGTTCCATCACGTGTCTTTTGCGCGGTGGAAAATGAAAATCTCTCGTGATCTTTCAGTAGTCGCAGGACTCGGTGTGCTCGCTGTGTTCGTCATAGGCACCAATCATTTCGGCCCCGCGACACAATTAGAGCAGGAGAAGCACCGGCATTCGACCGTCTGCTTTGGTGACAGCCGAGTCATGCAGCAAGACACGCCAGCACCAGAGCCGCAAAAGATCATTTCACTCCCATGCGATGAGGAGCGCCCGCCCCTCCTGACGTCTGTTCACCCTGAACAGAGAACAACCTCGTGAGGAAATGCATCCTTGCGCTTGCTGCAACGGCCGTCACGCTTTACTCGATTGCGCCGGCAATCGCCTCTGATCACGACCGCGTGTGTCACAAGGTCCGTGTCCACCATCACTGGGAGACGCGCTGTCACTACTAAGCGCCGGCTGGCCCCGCCGACCCTGTACATGCTTTCAAAAGAAGCACGGCACGGCGGACGATAGTCGACGTGAAAAAACGCCCGGACAGGAAAAGCCGGGCGAAGCCGCCGGGACTCCGACGACGGAGGAGTACCGATAATGACAAAACAGGCCCGCGTCCTCCGTGAGAGCGAGCCTGTTTCGTGTTGACGTGAATCTAGTCAACGCATGATGCGTCGACGTTCACATCGGTATCGATTAGTGACCGATGTAGACCACCGGCGCCGAGTACGAGCTCACCGTCGTTTCCGCGCGGCTACCCGACTGCGACGCGCCGCTAGTCGCCGAACCATAGCCGCTGGTTTGCGCGTTACCATTTTGGGCAGCTACGCGTGCTTCAGCTACCTGGATATCCGCCGGGTAATGCGGATCCTTACCGACGGCGGGTGTATAACCGGCCTTTTCAAGCTGGACAAGCTCAGCACGAACCTGGGCGCGCGTGACGGGTCCGTTCGATTGCGCGAACGATGCGACCGGAGCGGCGAGAACGAGTGCAACAGCGACAGCTTTGATGAGCGATTTCATGATGACTACCTCCAGAGATTGTTTTATGTGGCGCGACAGACACGCTTGTCTGTAACCCATGAACGCAGTCTAGGAGGGGCTAAAGCCAGGGTAAATACCTAAACCATGAAATCACTGTTGCTGGAAACGCGACAATAGCAATGCCGGATCATCACAGCGCCGACGATAACGCCCGCGCCGAACTGCTCGGCCATTCGATGGTGAAGTAGTTCGGCGCGCTTGAGTACGACCTAACTTGCTCAGCAAATGGAACTCTGGATACAACCATGCGCACCGTGCGCGGAACTATACGGACAGCCGTCGACGGTCGAGCCACACGACAACCTGACCTTGAACGCCGCCGGAGCGGTGAAAGACGCCCAAGCCGAGCAACACTTCACCTGCATCCGTTGCGGTGCTGCGTTTGCACGCATCGTCGCCGGCCCCCTCCCGCGACAAGTCTGGATGCTGCTGAATGCCGGGCAGCATTGACCGGGCGCGTCGCCGTCGCTCCCGGGTTTATGGGAATTAATTTGCACCTATCGATTGCGCATACTTCGAAAAGCTGCAGAGCGTAGGTCGGCGGCGTGCAGTTGAGATTGCACTGCTCCTGCAACTTAAGCGCGCCGAACGTTACTGCGACACCTTCATCTTCCGGGCAAACCGCTGCGCTGCGAGCCCAAGCGCACCGGTCGCCCGCTCAACCATCGAAGCCGCATCAAATCCCTCCTGCACGCCGACAGAAAGCGCATAAACAACCCGCCCGTTGCGCAGCATCGGCACGGCCATGAGCGGAAGCGCAGCATCATCTGGACAACCCGCGCAAGTCATCACTTCGCCAGTCGACCATTCATCATCGTGCGTTGCGCTAGCGCATTGCATTCCCGCGAACCCGTCATCTCCTTCCCTCAATGACCAAACGCGATGTCCCATTCCCGCGACCGCAAACCGCGTCCCCACCCTTGTTACCGCACACGCCCCGTGCAATGCAACGGGCAACGCCTGCGCCAGCACCACCATTTCATCGTCATCGCAAGCGAGCAATTGCGCAGCAGCCAGCGTCTCATTCGCAAGCTCATCCAGAATCACAGAAGCCACCCGAACCACCGTCGCGCCCGCTAGATAACTCGCGCCGATACCCAGGACCGCAGGCCCCGGACTGAACCGCCCAGCACTGTCCATCACCAGAAAGCCAAGCGCGACCAAACTCCGCACCAGCCGCGCGACCGTAGTACGCGGTGCATCCACAAAAGCCACCAGTTCGCTCATCTGCAGCTTCGGCCGCGCCGTCGAAAACGCCTGCATCAGCCGAAGCCCGCGCATCAGCGCCGGAACCAGGTTAGAAGCACCCGCGATAGGTTGCACGTCGTCTTCATCCACAGAAACACTGGTTGAAACACCCGCACACACATCGTCAACCACGGCGACGCTCAAGATCGAGTGGATCGGGCGCGGACCTCACGTACGCTTTCGGCGGCATTCCTGCCCAGCGGCGAAACGCGCGCGCAAAGGCTTTCTCCGACGAATATCCCACGCTCTCCGCAATCTCGATCAAGCGGCTCCTGCTGCGCATAAGCTCACCTGCTGCGAGATACATCCGGTACGCCGTCAAGTGCGCGATCGGCGTTTCGCCGACCAGTTCGACGAAGCGCACGCTGAAACCCGAGCGCGACATGCCGGCCGCCGCAGCCAGATTCGCCACGGTCCATTCTTTCGCTGGCGCGCGATGAATCAGCGCCATGGCTTGGCCGATCTGCGCATCGGCCATTCCGCGCAGCCAGCCAGTGTGGCCGCCCGTGCTGTTCGATAGATGCGCGCGCAACAAATGAATGAACAGCACATCGGCGAGGCGCGCGGCGGCCATCGCCCAACCGGGCTGCGCCGCCATCGACTCCTGAATGAAGCTGGTCAGCGTCGTAGCGAGCCACGGCGCAATCGCGGCATCGCCGGCGCGAATGTGGATCAGCGGCGGCAGCACGCCGAGAAAAGGATTGCGCAACGATTCGCGAAACACCACGATGCCGGTGTAAAGCTCACTCACTGCGCCTTGCCCGCCTGCCGAAAACGCTAGCGGCGTATCGAAGCGCGGCTCGATTCCCTGGCTCGCCATCAATGCGTCGAACGGCACGGGCACTTCGTCGAGCGCGGAACACATCACATGCTCGTGACCATGCGGCAGCAACACGAAGTCGCCGGGTTCGACGCGTACCGGCTGCATCCCTTTGACGACGATATAGAAAGGATAGCCGGAGCAGGTCCGAAACGGCGCGCCGGCAACCGCGGGCTTATTGAACGACCATGGCGCCGCCAGCGAAAATCTGCCCGTGACGACCGTATCGGCCCGCAGGTCGGAAAGGACATCGCTCAGCAAATCCATGGTTCGCCTCTCCTCGGCTTGCACTGTAGCGCCACTCGCCTGCCGGACCGCCACAGCCGTTCGCATCGCACTAGAACCGCTGCTGGATACCGACCATCACGCCGAGCTGGTCGACGCCAGTTTGCACGGTCCCCGCAGCGGCGACCGGTGCAGCCGCCTTCCGGCTATTCAACATATATCCGACCGACGAGTACACCGAGGTGCGCTTCGACAGGAAGTAGGTGGCGCGCGCAATCAGCAGCGTCGAATCGGATACGCTTCTGACGTTATATCGCACCATTTGCGTGTCGAGTGAAAGCGACGGCAACGCGAAGTAATTTACGCCGACAAAAAACAGATCCGTCTGCGTATGAACCGCCGCCGACGTATTGCGCCGCTCCCATCCGCCGCCGAGTTTCGCGTCGCCGTACTTGACGTAACCGTCGACGATAGTCCGCGTGTCGGTGTACGCACTGTTGGTCAACGGCGCGGATGCGCCGGTTCCACCGCGCATCACGTCATACGATGCCGCCGCGCCAAAGTGCGTCGAGTCGTACGCAACCAACGCGGTGTACTGCCGGCACGCGACGAAGTTGCCCGCCACCTGCCCCGCGCAATTGGTGGCCGATGCGCCGGCCGGGCCGGCCGCGTCGCGTCCGAAGCTATACGTGCCGCCGACCGTGAAGCCGCCAAACTTGCCAAGATAGCCTATGGCGTTGTCGCTGCGCGCATTGGGCAGATAGGTGTCGAAGCTTGCCATCGAATGAATCGACGGGCCGATGATATCGGCCTGCAACAACGCGTAGTACGACATGTTGAACTGACGGCCGAGCGTCAACGAGCCGTACTTGCTGCTGATCCCGAGGTTCGCCGCACGGCCGAACAGGCGGCCGCCGTAGTTCAATGCGCCGGTGCCTGACGCAAAGCCGTTTTCCAACTGGAAGAAGGCTTGAGTGCCGCCCCCGAGATCTTCCACGCCGCGCAAGCCGAAGCGCGACGGCATTTCGCCGGTGAGCGTGGGCACGCCCACGACCGAGCCGCCGCTGGCCGCATTGTTGTAGTACTGCACGCCCGTATCGATGATGCCGTACAGCGTCACGCTGCTTTCTGCATGGGCCATGCCCGTCATTCCGATCAGGCACGCTGCCGCAAGATATTTTTTCATTTCCAAACCTTTGTCGTTTAGCGATCCGAATCATCGTGGCTGCTCGGGCGGCTCTCTGGTGCCGATGATCCGGTAAGTGAGCGAAGCTAAAAACGCCCGCGCCGTTGCGGACTTGGCAGTCGATACGTCAGTGATCCGGTGCGCCTGCCAGAACCCAGTTGACGACGAGGCGGGCATCGGCGGCGTCGATTCGGTTCGGCGGCATCGGCACGTTGCCCCACACGCCGGAGCTGCCCTGCTGCACATGCTTGACGAGCAGCGTCGCGGCATTGTTCTGCCCGCTGTAGCGCGCAGCCACGTCGCGATAGGCGGGACCGACGAGCTTCTTATCCACTGCGTGGCACCCGAGGCACGCATGTTCGCCGGCGATCGCCCGCGCCCGGTTAAAGTCGGCGTCCGCATGCGCCTGCGCCGCGACGCATGCGAGCGCAACAATCAAAGCGGTTCTTTTCATAAGGTCTTCTTCAATAAGTGGGCAAATGGGGAGACGGCAGCGCGCACGCGCTGCCTGCAAAGATCAAACGTCGAAGCTTTGCGGCAGAGGCATTGAGCGCATGCGCTGTCCGGTTGCGCGAAATAGCGCAGCGGCAACAGCCGGTGCCACCGGCGGCAACGCCACTTCGCCGCAGCCTTGCGGTACGCGGTCGCTCGGCACGATCACGACTTCCACCTTGGGCATCTCCGACAGATTGAGCAGCGGATAGTCCGCGAAATTGCTTTGCACCACCGCGCCATGCGCAAAAGTGATTTCGCTCTTGAAGGTGTTCGTCAGCGCAAAGCCGATTCCGCCTTCGATCGCTTCCTGAATCAGCATCGGGTTGATCGGTCGGCCGCAATCGACGGCGCACACTACGCGCTCGACCTTGACGCGCTTCTGCACGATGCGCAGCTCGACGATCGTCGCGACGTAAGTCGAAAACGCGCCGCCGCGGCCGGTGTAGAGGCAAAAAGCCATGCCGCGATGCAACCCGAGCGCTGTCTTGCCGAACCAGTTGGCTTTTGCGGCGGCGCTGTCGAGCACCGCGAGACTCAATGGATCGTGGCGAAGCATTGAACGCCGATAGCGCAACGGATCGATCCTCGCCGCATCGGCCAATTCGTTGATGAAGCTCTCGAGAAAGAACACGCTCGACGTGCTGCCGACGCTGCGCATGAAGCTAACCGGAATCGGCTGCGGCACGTGTACTGAATCCACCAGCAGATTGGGCACGCCGTAGCAAAGGTCATAGATGCCGTCGAGCATCGTTTCGTCCCAGCCGCCGGCTTTCTCGAAGAAGTCAGGTTTGATCGACTTGTAGAGCGACTGCCCGACCACGCGCGCGTGCAGCGCCGTCGGTAAGCCATCCTGACCGAGCACCGCGCGCATCCTTGCGGACGCACATGGCCGGTAGAAGCCGTGCTGGATGTCGTCCTCGCGCGAACGAATCACCTTGACGGGACGCTTGACTGCTTTCGACGCCACCGCGGCATGCACGACGAAATCGGGCACATATTTGCGGCCGAAGCTGCCGCCAAGAAAAGTGGTGTTCACGATGACCTTGTCGGCCGGCAGCTTGAACATCGCGGCCATCGTCCAGCGTACTTTGTCCTGGCCTTGTATCGGACCCCACACTTCGATCTCGTCGGCGCGCACATGGACGGTCGCGTTGACCGGCTCCATCGTCGCGTGGACGATGTATGGCGTGTGATAGTCGGCTTGCACCACCGTTTGCGCGCCGTCAAAGCGCGCTTCCGGATCGCCGATGCGCGTGGCGAGCGCCGCATACGCCGACTGCAACGCGCCCTTGCGTTCGTCGAGGATGGTAGCGCTGTCGAGGGCGCCGCCGGCCGGCGTGTCCCATTCCACTTGCGCGGCGTCGCACGCTTTCTTCGCCTGCCACCAGGTATCGGCGACGACGATCAGCGCGTCTTTCGCCAGCACGGTGTCGACCACGCCGGGCATCTTCCGCACTTCGTCTGAATTGGTGACGCGCAGTGGTTTGCCGCCGAGCGTCGGCGCCATTTTGACCGCACCCGCCAGCATGCCCGGCACCTGCACATCGAGCCCGTACTGCGCCGAGCCATTGACCTTGGCCGGTGCGTCGAGCTTGTGCAACGGCTTACCGATCAGCGTGTGCGCAGAATCGGGTTTGAGTCGCGGATGAGCGTGCAACGGAATTTTCGCCGCGTCCGCCACCAGCTCGCCGTAGCTGAGCGACCGGCCACTCGGGATGTGCACGACCTGACCGCGAACCGCCGTGCATTGCGTACTGCGCACCTTGAAGCGGCGCGCGCCAGCTTCGATAAAGGCGGCACGCGCCTGCGCCCCGGCAATCCGCAAACGCTCATAGAACATCGTCACCGACATCGACGCGCCGACGAATTGCTGAGGCAGCTCATTGGCCGCGTCGATGCGATACGCGTCGCGGCCGGTCACAAAGGTGACCGAGACCTTTTTCCAGTCCGCATCCATTTCGTCGGCGAGCACTTGCGGCAAACCGGTGTAGACACCCTGCCCCACTTCGGCTTGAGACAGCCCGATGACGGTATGGCCGCTCGCGTCGATGCGAACCCAGTCGTTGATTTCATAGCTCTGCGCGTCGCCATCACTTGCATGAGCGTATTCGCTGATGCTGAGCGGCAGAACAAAACTTCCCGCGATTGCAAGGCCGCCTTTAAGGAATCCGCGACGGCTCTCCGACGTCTTCTCGCGTTGCGCCCTGCGCAAAGGCGTCGTCTCAGTGATCCGCTGCGACATGGATAGCCTCGCGGATACGTTGATAGGTCGCGCAGCGGCACAGATTGGTGATTGATTGATCGATCTGCGCGTCGGTCGGTTTCGGGTTCTGCGCAAGCAACGCAGCGGCGGCCATCACCATGCCGGACTGGCAGTAGCCGCATTGCGGCACGTCCTTCGCGACCCACGCGCGTTGCACGGGATGCGACCCATCGGGCGACAAGGCTTCGATCGTCCGGATCGATTTGCCCGCCACCGCCGAGACCGGCAGCACGCACGAGCGCACCGCTTCGCCTTGCAGATGCACCGTGCACGCGCCGCACGCGCCGATGCCGCAGCCGTACTTCGTGCCAGTCAGCATCGCATGTTCGCGAATCACCCATAGCAAAGGCGTCTCCGTGTCCCCATCGAAGGAGAACGAGCGGCCGTTGAGTTCAAATTGCATTGCGTGTCTCCCGGAATGCTGTCGTCTTTGAGCGAACGCCGCAGATAAAGCGACGTCGACGGGCAGATTCTCGATGCCGCAAAAATCAGCATCAATGACCGGGAAGCTATAAAAAGACACTGATCGTCCAGCGCTCGAAAATAGCGCTTGCGCCGGCACGAGGTGGTTGCAGGTCCAACCAAAGGTCGGCAAACGTCAGGAGAAAGAACTTGAGTGGCGCTGAGCCAGGAGCGGGGGAAATCAAACAGGAACTGGCGGCCCGCGCAAGGCCGCCTGCAGCCGGAGGCGAACTACACCACCCCCAGCCGCATTAGAAAATCAGGCGCGACTGGGAATCTCCAGTCCCTTCGCCACCGCCGGACGCGCGACGAACGCAGCCAGCACCCGCTTCACATTCGGGAAGTCCTGAATCCCGACCAGATCCCCTGCTTCATAGAAGCCGATCAGGTTGCGCACCCACGGGAAGGTCGCGATATCGGCGATCGAGTACCTGTCGCCCATGATCCAGGCGCGTCCGACGAGCCGCTGCTCCAGCACGCCGAGCAAACGCTTCGACTCCGCGACGTAACGGTCGCGCGGCCGCTTGTCTTCGTACTCCTTGCCGGCGAACTTGTGGAAGAAACCGAGCTGGCCAAACATCGGACCGATCCCGCCCATCTGGAACATCACCCACTGGATCGCTTCATAGCGGCCCGCAGCATCCTTCGGAATCAATTGACCGCTCTTGTCCGCGAGATAAATCAGGATCGCGCCGGATTCGAACAGGGGCAGCGGTTTGCCGCCCGGGCCGTTCGGATCGATGATCGCCGGAATCTTGTTGTTCGGATTCAGCGACAGAAACTCGGGCGTCATCTGATCGTTCGTATCGAAGCGCACGAGATGCGGTTCATACGGCAGGCCGGTTTCTTCGAGCATGATCGACACCTTCACGCCATTAGGCGTCGGCAGCGAGTAGAGCTGAATCCGGTCCGGATGCTCAGCAAGCCATTTGTTCGTGATGGGGAATGCGGACAGATCGGTCATAGTGATGGTGTAACCCTTGTACAAGCGTTGCGGCTGGAAATCGGAAATTGGCGCTGGGACTCAACAGCAGGCCCCAAAAGTGCCCCCTGAAAGCAAGATCGCCAAATATAAACCGACTCAGCGCAGCGCGTGCGACGCCGCCTCAGAACACCCCCACCGCGCGTGTGGCCACGCGACGCTCCTCCCAAAGGCTCACCACAAATCTTTGGTCGCGCTCCCGGCGCGCAGGTCATATCCTTCGCGCCACAAGGCCGCGCCGACTGTCGTCAAGAGCGTCCTCTGCTCGCCGTCGAGTTGTTCCCAAGCCGCCGCCAGCCAGTTGGCGAAGCTCGCGCAGGTGGATTCGAGGTCGACGGGGGCCTTGCCCTCCAGGTACTGCCGTTCGAACATCGAAAGCACTTTTTCGGGTGTCATGGCGCACCTCCTGTTGGATGCGCCAAGTCTAAAGGCAGCGCGCGGCACACGGAGCGCGCGCGGCGTCGAACCCGGGTTACTCCCAGGCCAGCACGGTTCACGGCATGCGGGCGCGACATTACGCCAGTATCCCGATCGGGCAACCGGGATGCCCAACCCGTTTTCGCCCCTCGAAGCGGTCGCAAAAAATATTCTGAAAAAGCCTAAAGTCCCGCCACAGCCTGCCGTTAAAAGGCCATGGAGGAGTTATGGACCGCACACTCAATACGCCGACGGGATCATCCCAAACGGCGCTGATCGATCAGGACATCGCGCATATTGGGCGCGTGATGCGGCCGTCTTTACGCGGCGATCTGGGTGGCCCGATTTTCCCGGCCACCTACTGGCGCAAGCGTTTGTTTCAGCTACTCGATGCCGGCAACCTGTCTCACGCGCAGTTGCGCGCCGTCGACAGTCTGTTGCTGCAAATCGACGAGTTCGACGCTTCGGTTATCCAGCCGGCATGGGACGCGGTGGCGCAACAAGATTTGCGGCCTGCCGCCCGCGCGGCGAACGCATCGTCGTCGGCCATCGGCCAGATCTGACGCCCGCTCCTGAAGCCCGCTCTGCGGCGCCTCCTTCCAGCACCTCCCGCGCATAAAAAACGGCCGCGAACTACGCCGCGGCCACAACACGTCGCAACGCTGGGAATTCGCGTCACACCATAAGCCTACACGGTCAATTGTGACATTCGCTTATCGTCGAAAATCCACCCGTTCAAGTCGGATATTTTCTGCCCATCGTCCGCAAAAACAGGAAAAATGGGACGACCTTAGGTCATAATGTCCGCAAAAATTCCCAGCAAGGACGCCCGTGACCCTCGCCGCACCGCTCGAACTGCTCAAGCAGGCGCGCGCCCGCTTTACTCAACGCGAAATCGCCGCGCACGTCGGCAAAGACATCAAGACGGTGCGCCGCTGGGAAAAAGGCGAAACACCGTGTCCGGCGATGCTCGAGCCGGCCTTGCGCGATTTGCTGCACACCAGCATCGGCGCGGCTAACGGCGACGCCAGTTTCCGCTTCATCGATCTGTTCGCCGGCATCGGCGGCATTCGCATGGGTTTCGAAGCGCACGGCGGCGCCTGCGTGTTCACGAGCGAGTGGAACGATTTTTCCACCAAGACGTATTGCGAGAACTACCCGGGCGGCGCCGACCACGCGCTGATCGGCGACATTGTCTCCTTCCCTGCCGAAGAGGTGCCGAGCCACGACGTGCTGCTTGGCGGCTTCCCGTGCCAGCCGTTTTCGATCGCCGGCGTCAGCAAGAAAAACGCGCTCGGCCGGCCGCACGGTTTCGAGTGCACGACCCAGGGCACGCTATTTTTCGACGTCGCGCGCATCATCGCGGCGAAGCGCCCCTCGGCGTTCCTGCTGGAGAACGTGAAGAATCTGCTCTCGCACGACAAAGGCCGCACCTTCGACGTGATCCTGCAGACGCTGCGCGACGAACTCGGCTACGAGGTGCATTACCGGGTGGTCGACGGCCAGCATTTCACGCCGCAGCATCGCGAGCGGATCATCATCGTCGGCTTTCGCGGCAAGACCTCGTTCTCATGGGACGATCTGCATTTGCCGGAAAACGGCCCGCGTCTCGGCTCGATCCTGCACCGGACCGACGGCAGCGAACCGGACTTGCCATGGGATCACGACCGCTTCTTCGACCACGCCAACCGCCGAGTTCAACCGAAGTACACGCTCACGCCGAACCTCTGGACTTATCTGCAAAACTACGCGGCGAAACATCGCGCGGCGGGTAACGGCTTCGGCTTCGGCATGGCTTATCCGGACAGCATCGCGCGCACGCTATCCGCGCGCTATCACAAGGATGGCTCGGAGATTCTGGTCTATCAGGGTGAGCAGTTGCGCCCGCGCCGCCTGACGCCACGCGAATGCGCGCGGCTAATGGGCTTTCCCGACACGTTCCGGATTCCCGTCAGCGACACGCAGGCCTATCGCCAGTTCGGCAACAGTGTCGTGATGCCGGTGATGCGGGAAGTGGCGCGCATCATGCTGCCGCATGTGCAAACCCTGCTCGCCGAGGAGACGCACCATGGCTCGGCTCAAACTCTCTCGCTGTACGCCTAAGCTACCTGAAGGCAACCCCAGGCAAACCCAGGCAAACCCGAGCAACCCAAGCTATCTGAGCCTTAACGATGGTCGATATCGTCGATAGCGCGACGCGCAGCCGGATGATGTCCGGCATCCGCGGCCGCAACACAAAGCCGGAAATCCTGATCCGCAGCCTGCTGCACGGCCAGGGCTTCCGCTTTCGGCTCGATGTCCGCGATCTGCCGGGCCGGCCGGATATCGTGCTGCCGCGCTACCGCGCCGTCGTGCTGGTGCACGGCTGTTTCTGGCACGGCCATGACTGCCACCTGTTCAAGTGGCCGCAAACCCGACCGGAGTTCTGGCGCGACAAGATCGGCCGCAACCGCAGCAACGACGACAAGGTCCGGCAAGCATTGCTCGCGAGCGGCTGGCGCGTCGCGGTGGTGTGGGAATGCGCTTTGCGTGGCGCCAATCGCGATATCGAGGGCGTGTTGCAGCGGCTCGTCGAGTGGCTGCGCAGCGACGCGCCGAGCTTCGAAGAACGCGGCTGAAAGCCGCTTGTAGCCTGCCCGGTTCAAGCGAATCCGAAGGCCGCTGGTGATACACTCGGTTGGCTGACCCGGGGAGTTTTTTGCAAGCCGATACGGCAATATGTCGGCAACATGAAACCGCGCCCTGGCCATCTCCAGAACCAACCTTGAAGGGAGGCATACGATGGCTGATTTCCGTCTCTGGTCCGACGAGTTCCCCACCAACGGCTTCATGCCGAAAGCCCACGAATTCGACGACAAGTCATTCGGCGTCGACGGCGAGGGCGAAAACATTTCGCCCGCGTTGCAGTGGGAGGCGCCCCCGGCCGACACGCAAAGCTTCGCACTCACGGTCCACGATCCCGATGCGCCCACCGGCAGCGGCTTCTGGCACTGGGTCGTCGTCAACATTCCGGCCGATGCGCGCTCGCTGCCGCGCGACGCCGGCAACGCAGACGGCTCATTGCTGCCGCAGGGCGCGCTGCAAGTGCGCAACGACTACGGCACGGTCGGCTTCGGCGGCGCCGCACCGCCGCGCGGCGACAGGACGCATCGCTACATCTTCCGTCTGCATGCGCTGAAGGTGCCGCATCTGCCGATCAACGCAGAGACCACCAACGCGGTCGCACGCTTCATGACGCACCTGAACGAAATCGATTCGACCACGCACACCGGTCTGTACGAACTGAAATAACGCGTGAGACGCGATGCCGGTATGCCTCGGGTATGCCATTGCGGTATCGGCATCGCCGCTGCTGCCGTCGTTCATTCCGGCGCGGCAAGCAGCGCGCCTGGCTCATCATGTGACTCATGAGCCGCCCCCAACAAATCAAAGACGATGCACGCACAACCATCGCGAAAGGACGGCTCCACGCCAGCCGACGCCGCTGATACACTCCCCCCTGCCACATCGTTCGCGGATAGCATCGAACACGGCTTGCCGGTTCCGCAACGCTACTGGGCGATGCTGGTTATCGCGCTCGCCCTTACGCTGGCGGTGCTCGACAGCGCGATCGCCAACGTGGCCCTCCCCACCATCGCGCGCAATCTGCACGCAAGCGCCGCCGGCTCGATCTGGGTCATCAACGCGTATCAGCTCGCCATCACGATCTCCTTGCTGCCGCTTGCGTCGCTCGGCGACCGCATCGGCTATCGGCGCGTCTATCTGTTCGGGCTGATCCTGTTCACCGTTGCGTCGTTCGGTTGCGCGTCGTCCACCTCGCTGCCGACGCTCGCGCTCGCGCGCGTGGTCCAGGGCTTCGGCGCGGCAGGCATCATGAGCGTCAACACGGCTCTTGTGCGCATGATCTATCCGCCCGCGCAGCTCGGCCGCGGCGTCGCGATCAACGCGATGGTGGTCGCGGTGTCGTCCGCGGTCGGACCGACGGTCGCGGCCGGCGTGCTCGCCGTCGCCTCGTGGCCGTGGCTGTTCGCGATCAATGTGCCGATCGGCATCGCGGCGATCGTCGGCGGATTCAAGGCGCTGCCGCTGAACCGCGGCCACGATTCGCCGTACGACTATCTGAGCGCGGTGATGAACGCGTCCGTGTTCGGCCTGTTGATCTTCGCCGTCGATGGTCTCGGACACGGCGAGCGGCTCGGCTACGTCGTAGTCGAAGCGCTCGGCGCGCTCGTGATCGGCTACTTCTTCGTGCGCCGCCAGTTGACGCAGCCCGCACCGCTCCTGCCGATCGACTTGTTGAGGATTCCGGTGTTCGCGCTGTCGATTGGCACGTCCGTCTGTTCGTTCTGCGCGCAGATGCTGGCATTCGTGTCGCTGCCGTTTCTGTTGCAGGACACGCTGGGATTGTCGCAAGTGCAAACCGGTTTGCTGATCACGCCGTGGCCGCTGGCGATCGTCGTTGCGGCGCCATTGTCGGGCGTGCTGTCGGACAAGGTGTCGGCGGGCTGGCTGGGCGGCATCGGACTCGTCGCGCTGACCGCTGGCCTGCTGCTGCTCGCGACGCTCGGCGCACATCCCGAGCCGGTGCAGATCGCGTGGCGTATGGCGCTGTGCGGCGCGGGCTTCGGCATTTTCCAGTCGCCGAACAACCGGACCATGCTGTCGGCCGCGCCGCGCGAACGCAGCGGCGGCGCGAGCGGCATGCTCGGCACCGCGCGGCTGACCGGGCAGACGCTCGGCGCGGCGCTGGTCGCGCTGATCTTCGGTGTCGCGCCACAGCATGGGCCGACCGTCGCGTTGTATGTCGCCGCGTGCTTCGCGGCAGTCGCGGCCGTGGTCAGCACGCTGCGGGTCATGCAGCGCGTGACTGTGCAGCCGGCCTGAGCCCGGATGCAACAAGGGCGCGAATCGCACGCTGTGCGCCGCGCCCTTCTCCATCGCTTCAAATCCTGCTCAAACAATGTCGACGTGACCGGCACGCGCGATCTAAAGAAGTCGCGCCGCCGCCCTCGATCCGGCTACGTTGCCGTCACGTCAGCGAGCTTTACCGCTTTGGCCGTCACGGAAGAAGCCGTCGCGACATTACGCAAGTCGGCGAGGAACGTATCGCGCCAGACCGACAGATTGTTCTCGCGCATCGGCGCCATCATGTCGGCGTGACGCGCCTGCCGTTCGGCCAGCGGCATCGACAGCGCGCGCTCCAGCGCCTCGGCCATCTGCGACAGGTCGAACGGATTGACGACCAGCGCGCCCGGCAATTGCTCGGCCGCGCCCGCGAATTGCGACAGCACCAGCACGCCCGGATCCGCCGGATCCTGCGATGCGACGTACTCCTTCGCGACCAGATTCATCCCGTCGCGCAGCGGCGTCACATAGCCGACCTGCGATTGACGGAACAGCGCCATCAACAGATTGCGCTCGTATTTGCGGTTCAGGTACTGGATCGGCGTCCAGTCGAGTTGCGCGAAACGGCCGTTGATGCGCCCCGCTTCGCCCTCGAGCGTCTGACGAATCCGCTGGTAGGTCTGCACGTCAGCGCGAGTCGGCGGCGCGATCTGCACCAGCGACACGCGCCCGTGCCAACCGGGCGCATTCAGCAACAGGCGTTCGAACGCCTGGAAGCGCTCCACCAGCCCCTTCGAATAATCGAGCCGGTCGACGCTCATGATCAGCTTGCGCCCACGCATCCCGTCGCGCAGGCTGCGCACCGGCTTGCGGTCGGTGAACTGCTCCGCGGCTTTCGCGATCGCATCGGGATAGATGCCGATCGGGTAAGCGCCGACTTTGAGGAAGCGGTTATACGCGTGCACCATGCCGTCTTCGCTCGAGCTCCCATGCTGGCCGCGCTCGATATAGTCGACGAACGACTGGCGATCCGCCTCGGTCTGGAAGCCGATCACGTCGTAGCTGCACATGGCTTTGAGCAATTCTTCGTGCGGCGGAATCGTCCGGAGCACTTCCGGCACCGGAAACGGAATATGCAGGAAGAAGCCGATCGGATTCTTCACGCCGAGATCGCGCAGGCAGCGTGCGAACGGCAGCAGGTGATAGTCGTGAACCCAGATGATGTCGTCGGACTTCAGCAACGCCTTGAGTTGCCTCGCGAGCGTCGCGTTGACGCGCTGATAGCCCGCGTATTCCTGCCGGTCGTAGCGCGACAGGTCATTGCGATAGTGGAACGTCGGCCATAGGGTCGCGTTCGAAAAACCGCGGTAGTACTGGTCATAATCGCGCTTGGTGAGGCCCACCGTCGCGTACGTGACATTGCCCTGCTTTTCCATCACCGGAGCGGACGATTCAGCCACCGTCTCGCCGCTCCAGCCGAACCAGACCCCGCCGGTTTCCTTCAACGCGTCCAGCACGCCAATCGCAAGCCCGCCCGCCGCGGGACGCCCTTCCTGGGTCGGCGCGACACGATTCGATACCACGATCAGTCTGCTCATTGGTGCTCCACCTCAGTCAGTTATTTCGTTGCATACGCATATGTGCCGAAAAGGCGCACGCAAGTCGTGTGCCGTTTCATGAGACAGCAGAAATAAAAATGTATGCAAATGTGACGGACGAGCGAAAGCACGCGACGTCGTCGCACCGCGAAGAATTTTTTTCTGCTTTGTATGACGAACCCAGGCGCCCTCAACCACTTGGCAGACGGCGTTCAGGCGTCCTGCTCAGAGCCCAGATCGCGCTGGTATTCCAGCCCTTCCGGGCGCACGCCGCCCTGGTTGTGCTCGCCGTCCGGCGGGGCGTTGGGCGCGACGCGGTTCTGCGCGGCCGGATCCGGCGACGCCGACGGGTCGCTATTGCTGCTGGACGGCCGGGAATCGCGCTTCGAGTGGCGCGCGGAACGTCGCAGTGCTGGATGTCTCATGATCGCTGCCTCCAAGGGAAGGCCACCGCCGAAACAAGGCGGCATCAATATAGTCTAGGGGTCACGAAGGTAAATTGCCGGTAAAAGATGCGCCGGCTTTGTAACAAGTACATAAATTCGCCGCGCCGGCATGTGGTGCAGCGCACAAAGCCTGTCAGAGTTGCACGCGTTGCTGCCGAGGCCGGCCGGCTTGCGGCGTTTGAGTCGGTTGCGGCGGCGGATCGCCAATCGGCGGAGGAACCGGTTCGTCCGGCTCCGGCGTCGGGGTCGTGTCGGGCTCGTCAGGTGTGGACGGCGGCTCAATCGGCTCGGGACGGTGAGCGCGCCAGGCTAGAGGAAGCTCGGGAAGCGCGGGAGCGGCAGCGTATTCCGGCATGGCGGTTATCCTCGTTTTGGCGTTGCAATGAATCGAAGCAAGGCCTGTGCCGTAATCGACGCGCTGCCGGCGGGATCGCGCTGTGAGACGGGCGTAGCGGGCGTGGCGGGCGTGGCGCTTTAAGCGTCGGCGCCGCGCAGGGCGCGCGATTCGTCGGCGGCGTCGCTTTCGTCACGCGCGTCGTTGCCGTACTCGACCAGACGGTTGTACAGCGTCTTCAGACTAATGCCGAGAATCTCAGCCGCGCGCGTTTTCACGCCGCCGCACTGTTCGAGGGTCGCGAGAATCAGCTGACGGTCCGCTTCGGCGAGCGACGTGCCGAACGCAATCGTGATCGCCGTACCGGCCGCTGGCTTGGACAGCGTGATCTGCAACGGCACCGTTGCCGTGCTGTCCGAATCCGCACCCGACATGATGTGCGCGCGCTGCACGTAATTCTTCAACTCACGCACATTGCCCGGCCACGGATACGACAGCAGCATGTCCTTCACCGCGGCGGGGAAATGCTTCTTCGTGCTGTGACGCTCGTTGAGTTCGTCGAGGAAGGCCTGAGCAAGCAGTTCCACATCCTTGCCCCGGTCGCGCAACGGCGGCAGGCTGATCGGGAACACGTTCAGGCGATGGTACAAGTCGAGACGCAGTTTGCCTTCCAGCACCGCCTGCTCCGGATCGCGGTTGGTCGCGGCGATCAGGCGCACGTCTGTTTCGATTTCCCTGGTCGTGCCGACCCGCATGAACATGCCGGTTTCCAGCACGCGCAGCAGCTTGACCTGCAACTCGATCGGCATTTCGGTGATTTCGTCGAGAAACAGCGTGCCGCCGTTCGCGCGCTCGAAATAACCCTTGTGCTGCCGGTCCGCGCCGGTGAACGCGCCGCGCTCGTGGCCGAACATTTCCGACTCGATCAGGTTCGGCGAGATCGCGCCGCAGTTCACCGCGAGGAACGCGTGCTTACGGCGCAGGCTGAGCTGATGCAAGGTCTGCGCCGCGACTTCCTTACCCGTGCCCGACTCGCCGACCAGCATCACCGAAGCCGCCGTCGGCGCGACGCGGCCGATCTGGTCGTAAACCTCCTGCATGGCCGGCGAATTGCCGAGCATCAGACCGAAGCGGCCCATGCGGCGCAACTCGCCCCGCAGCGTGCCGATTTCCGCCTTCAGATCGCCGGGGCGCGGCAGGCGCGACAGAATCGCCTTCACGCGCTGCATATTGATCGGCTTCACCAGGTAGTCGGCCGCGCCCATTTTCAGCGCGTTGACCGCCGATTCCACCGTGGCGTGGCCGGTAATCACAATCACCTCGACGCCCGAGCGCGGGTCGAGATCTTCAAACAGGTCGACCCCGCTGCCGTCGGGCAGCTTCAGGTCGGTAAAGACGACGTCCGGCATCTGCCGGACCAGTTGAATGCGCGCTTCGCGCAAATCACCTGCCGTGGCGGTGGTGAGGCCGTCTTCCCCGATGATGGCCGAAAGCGCCTCGCGGGTACCGGCATCGTCATCGACAATCAGTACGTGTGGCATCGCGTCTCGAAAACCCGAAAGCTTGAATGGTGGACCATGCAGAACCGCATGCTAAAAAAGCCGGCCGGCGGCGTTTCGCCTGCCTGCGATGCGCCAGGATGTGAGCACACGCTGACTTCCTGGAAAAAGCACCGAGCCTTTGACTTAATGCAATATCGCAACAATATATGAAAAAACCCGCAGGTTTGATCCGCCATTGTTGTGTATTTGCCTATTATACGGCGTTATCGAGACAAGACAGGTCCACATCCCGGCCGTCGCGCGGCAAAGCGCGGCGCACCGGCGATGCGGTGGACGCAGCGGCGTTCAGCTGCGCGGAAACGGCCATGCGTTGCCGTTCAGATGCTCCGAGCCCTTGACGCCATGGGCGGCCGGACTGACGCTCTCCGGCGCGACACTGCCGGACGCCGTAGCGGGCGTTGCCACCGAACCGCCCTCGTCTTCCCAGCGACTCAAATCGCGCGCCGCCGGAACCTGCGAAGCACGGTTTTTCTGCACATAGCGCAGGGCCAGCAAGCCGCCGACAACCATCAGCACACTGAAAATCCCAAATTTAGGTCGTGCCATCGTGAACTCCTTTTGGTCAGGAAGCGGATCAGCGTCGAGTGGCCCGCGCCTTGGCAAGCGGTCAGAACGTCAGGCAGAAAACCAACGCGGAAGCAGACGCGCGCCGGCTGTGAGCCGCAAACACCGTGCCGGGTAAATCTGCCGCTCGTGGGCCTCAACCTCTTCCCTTCTGGCATTTTCGACCGGCCTCTCATCGTGTATTTCGCCGGCCGTCACACGGATTGCCGCAAGCGCCGTCAAAGTGGTTAAATCGACTTTTGTGAGATATTGGCCGCCGGGGTCGCAGGTCAACGTCTCGTTATAGACCTGCGCGCCGCGACAACGAACCACATTTGCACAGGACTCCCCGTTTATGGCGTCAACCGATCTGGACTCGCCCACCGTCTCCGCCGGCGGCAATGCTTCGGCACAGGCGAAGCTGCGCGTCGCGGACGGCATCGCGGGCCTGAAATCGTACGGGCTGCTGTACGGCTCGTCACCGGCGATGCTGGATCTGTATGAGCAGATCGAGCGCGTCGCCAGCACTGACGCGACCGCGCTGATCATCGGCGAATCGGGCACCGGCAAGGAGTTGATCGCCCGCACGATTCACGATCAAAGCAGCCGCAAGGCCGCACCGTTCATCGCGGTCAACTGCGGCGCGATTCCCGATGAACTGATCGAAGCCGAATTGTTCGGCCACGAGAAAGGCAGTTTCACGGGCGCGGTTCAGGGCCGCGTCGGCTACTTCGAACACGCGAATGGCGGCACGCTGTTCCTCGACGAAATTACTGAGATGGCCCCGGTACGCCAGGTCAAGCTGCTGCGCGCGCTCGAGACCGGTACGTTCTATCGGGTCGGCGGCAACGAACTGATTCACGGCGACGTGCGCGTGATCGCCGCAACCAATCGCGACCCCGCGGTGGCCGTCAAAGAAAACGGCCTGCGTGAAGACCTCATGTACCGTCTCGCCGTTTTCCCGTTGCGCGCGCCGCCGCTGCGCGAGCGCGACGGCGATCGCGAACTGCTCGCGCAACACTTCCTCGCTTTGCTGAACCAGCAGGAAGGCGCGAACAAGAGCTTCAGCAAACGGTCGCTCGAAACGCTGCGCACGTGGTCCTGGCCGGGCAACGTGCGCGAACTCAAGAACGCCGTGTATCGCGCCTTCATTCTCGCGGAGAAGACGGTCGAGTTGCCGCATCCGCATCTCGCGTCGCGCGTGAAAAAGCCCGTCACGCAAGGCGATACGATGAGCGTGTGGATCGGCACGCCGCTCGCCGATGCGCAAAAGCAGATCATTCTCGGCACGCTGAAATATTGCGGCGGCGACAAACGGCGCGCGGCCAAAGCGCTCGGCGTGAGTCTGAAAACGCTGTACAACCGCTTGAGCACCTATGGCAACGACGCCGCCGCGGAAGACGAAATCGAGCAATAGGCTGTGTCATCCCACCTTCGATCCATTCGCACCACCAGGTAAATCGGCATCTGCTCAACAGAAACCGATTGGACCCGCATCATCTTTTGCAATTGCTTGCACTTTCCCTCTGCCAATTACAAATCGCATCCTGCAAAATGCGGCAGCGCATATTGCAACGAAGGATCGACGTGCCGTTCGTTCACAACCTCGCTTTGAGCGTGAATGAAAGGCACATGCAGAAACAGAGATAGAGAAATGCAAAAAAGTATGGTGTGGGCCGCACGAGAAAAACCAACGGCCAAACGCGGACGCTTCAATGCAACAGCGTTTGTCGCGTTGGCGGTTGCGATCTCGTCGGCGTTGAGCGGTTGTGGTTCGCTCTACTCGGAAGGCGCCACCGCCAGCGCCGGTATCGCAGGCGCCGCGCTCGCGGCGAAGGTCACCAACAATGCAGCGGTCGCCACCGGCATCGGTCTCGGCGCGGTGGCCGCGGCCCGCGCCGGGGTGCAGTATTCGGAGCGCGTGGTCCACAAGAATACGCAGGACGGTATCGCCAGGATCGCCGGACCGCTCGAAGTCGGCGCAATCGCGCCGTGGAGCGTGACCCACTCGATGCCGATCGAAGACGACGAACATGGCCGAGTCACCGTCAGCCGCACGATCAGCAGCGGCGCGCTCGACTGCAAGGAAATCGTCTTCTCGGTCGATCAGACCGCCACCAAAAATGTGCCCGCGAGCAGCGCGTTCTATGTCGCCTCGATCTGCCGCGACGGCGACAACTGGAAATGGGCGTCGGCCGAACCTGCCACCGAACGCTGGGGCGCGCTCCAATGAAGGGGCGATTGGTTTCGCGCTTTGTCGCTCGCTCTGTTCCCCGCTTAGTCCCGCCTGCGCTTTCCAGCAACCGGCTGCGGCTCGTTTTGGCCGGCGCACTCTGTGCCGGCGCCAGCCTGCTGACGAGCGGCTGCTCGTCGGTCGGTGCGGCGAGCGGCGCGGCGGCCGGCGTCGCGTCGGGTCTCGTGACCACCAATCCGGCCGTGGGCATCGGCGTCGGCATCGCCGTGCAGGCGGCGACCGACGAAGCCATCGGCCGCTATATGCGCAACATGCACACCGATCAGCAGAACCTGATCGCCGCGTTAGCAGGCGCAATGCCGGTCGGCGAGACGCGGCCCTGGGCGGTCAAGCACACGCTGCCGATCGAGAACGGTCACGGCAAGGTGCGCGTGACGCGCGCGTTCGGTTCGGCGCTGACGCTGTGCAAGGAATTCGTGTTTTCAGTCCAGGACGGCGACGGCCCGAACGCGCACGAAGACTGGTACACCGGCAGCGCGTGCCAGCAGGACAAAGGCTGGAAGTGGGCGTCCGCGGAACCGGCGGTCGAACGCTGGGGCAATCTGCAATAAAAAAGCGGCAGGGTCTCCCCTGCCGCTTTTTTGCATGAAGCTTCTTAGTCGTCTCGACCGCGCTTAAGACTCCACGTCTTCCAAACTGAAAATTTCGGTCTGGTCGTTGTACGAGAAGATCTCGCCATAACGGCCCCAGTTGATCACCGCGTCGAGCGTCTCTTCCGCGGCGCTGTCTGACAGAAAATCCTCCAGTTCCTGCTCGAAGCGCACCCGCGGCGCGCGATGCCCCGGCCGTTCGTTCAAGACCTTCTTGATCCGCGCCGCCAGCGGCACGTGCCGCAGCAGATGCTCGGCGAACATCATTTTGCGTTCCTGCGTGCCGAACTCGGCGAACACGCGCGCCGGCGGCGTCAGGAAAATGTCGCCTTCACGCACGTCGGCGAAGCCCAGATGCTGCAGCACTTCGGCAACCGGGAACAGATCGTCCACCTCCAGATGCAGCGAGCGGGCGATTTCCGGCATGTCCGCGCGGCCGTGGTACGGCGCGGCGGCCAGCGTCTCGATCAGACCGGCCATCAGGTTGGTCGACACGTGCGGCAGCCAGCTGCCGAGTTCGAGGCCCTTCTTGGTCGCTTCGTCGGTCTGGCGCGCGGTCATCTTTGCGTAGATCTCGTCGACCAGACGGCGGAACGCCGGATCCAGCCGGTTGCGCGGATGCTTGAACGGCACCTTGATCTCGGCGATCACGCGGCCCGGATTCGACGACAGCACCAGAATGCGGTCGCACATGAATACCGCTTCCTCGATGTTGTGCGTGACGATCAGCACCGATTTGATCGGCATGCGGCCTTGTGTCCACAGGTCGAGCAAGTCGGTACGCAGCGTTTCGGCGGTCAGCACGTCGAGGGCGGAAAACGGCTCGTCCATCAGCAGCAGCGTCGGATCGACCACCAGCGCGCGTGCAAAGCCGACGCGCTGACGCATGCCGCCCGACAACTCGCGCGGATAAGCATTCTCAAAACCGTCGAGACCGATCAGGTCGATCGCGGCCAGCGCGCGTTCGCGGCGCTCGCGCGCACCCACGCCTTGCGCTTCGAGGCCCGCTTCCACGTTCTGCAGCACGGTCAGCCACGGGAACAGCGCGAAGGTCTGGAACACCATCGCGACGCCCTTCGCCGGGCCGTCGAGCGGCTTGCTCATATACGTCACTTCGCCATCGGTCGGCTCGATCAGGCCGGCGATGATACGCAACAGTGTCGACTTGCCGGAGCCCGAACGGCCCAGCATGCCGACGATCTCTCCTTCGCGCAGCGACAGGTTCACATCGTCGAGAACGAGCAACTCACCTTGAGTCTTGTTGAACCCTCTGCACACGTCCTTGACGCACAGAATCTCTTCGCCCAGGCGCGGAGGCATCGGCGGCGTCTGGACCGGCGCGGCGGTTACGGCAGCTTTAGGATTTTGCATCGCGTTTTGCCTTAAATTTACTGTCAATCGAGCCGAAGCCTGGCCTCGGCATAGGCGTACATCGGACGCCACAGCAGGCGGTTGAACAAGGTCACAAACAGGGACATCACGGCAATGCCGAGAATGATCTTCGGAAAGTCGCCCGCGGCGGTAGTCTGCGCGATGTACGAGCCCAGACCGTGTGCGACGACTTTGGTATCGCCCCACTGAACGAACTCGGAGACGATACTCGCGTTCCAGGCGCCACCGGACGCGGTAATCGCGCCCGTCACGTAGTACGGGAAGATGCCTGGCAGCATCACTCTGCGCCACCACTGCCAGCCGCGGATGCCGAAGTTGGTAGCTGCTTCGCGGTAGTCGTTCGGATAAGAACTGGCGCCGGCAATCACATTGAACAGGATATACCACTGGGTACCGAGCACGATCAGCGGCGACAGCCAGATGTCCGGGTTCAGGTGAAAGCGTACGATCACGATCACGAACACGGGAAACAGCAGGTTGGCCGGGAACGCCGCCAGAAACTGCGCGAGCGGCTGGATCTTTTCGGCGAGCGCCGGACGCAGCCCGATCAGCACGCCGAGCGGCACCCAGATCAGCGACGAGATTGCAATCAGCAGCGCCACGCGCAGTAGCGTGATGAGACCCAGCACGAACACGTGTCCCACTTCGTCGAGCGTCACGCCGGTGCGTACATAAGCCACGACGCGATAGACGACATAAACGGTCAGCAGGATCACCAGAATCCCCCAGACGATGTCGCCCACGCGCGACGATTTCTGGCGCTGCGGAATCGCGAAGCGAACGCGGTCGAATGACGGCACGCGCATCGGCACGCGCGCGGCATTCGCGAAGATCCAGCCGATCGGCACGAGCAGGCGGTGAATCAGGCGGGTACGGCGGATCAGGTCGAGCAGCCACGACTCCGGTGCATTGCCGGAGCTGGTCGTTTCCATGCGGAATTTGTCGGCCCACGCGACGAGCGGACGGAACAGGAACTGGTCGTAGGCCAGAATCACGACCGTCATCGCCAGAATCACCCAGCCGATCGCGTGCATGTTCTTCTCGGAGATCGCCTGCGCCAGAAACGCGCCGATCCCCGGCAGCGTGATCGTATTGTTGCCCACCGTGATGGCTTCGGAAGCCACCACGAAGAACCAGCCGCCCGACATCGACATCATCATGTTCCAGATGAGGCCGGGCATCGAGAACGGCACTTCGAGCTTCCAGAAGCGCTGCCATCCGGTCAGATGGAAGCCGCGCGAGACTTCATCCAGGTCGCGCGGCACCGTGCGCAGCGACTGATAGAAGCTGAAGGTCATGTTCCACGCCTGGCTCGTGAAGATCGCGAAGATCGCCGCGAGCTCCGCGCCCAGCACGCGCCCCGGGAACAACGCGAGGAAGAACGTGACCGTAAACGAAATGTAGCCCAGCACCGGCACCGACTGCAGGATGTCGAGAATCGGCACCAGCACGAGGCCCGCACGGCGGCTCTTCGCGGCGAGCGTGCCGTAAACAAGCGTGAAGGTCAGCGACGCCACCATCGCCGCAAGCATGCGCAGCGTGGTGCGCATCGCGTATTCAGGCAGGTTCGTCGGGTCGAGCGAGATGACCTGGGCCTTCAGCGTCGACATCGGCGCTAGCGTCTGATGAAAGCCGATGGCGGCCATCGCGATCACGCAGATGATCAACGGGAAGGCGACGAAGTCCCAGCCGTTGGGCAGCAATCGCCACGCAGATGCATTGGCGGTGCGTTTCAGGTCGAAACTGAAATCCATCAGGCGCTCTCCCCATTGTGACAAGCATTCGAGTGCATAAAGGAGGCCGAGGCTTCGGCGCGGCGGTCTGAAGATCGGTCCGGAAAGCGGAAATCAGGCATGGCAAAACGCGTGTGCGCGGTAAATCGTTAGCGTTGGAGACACGTAGACCGGTGGCGGACACGTCTTCGGGCATGCCCTGGACCGTTACCGCGAAGCCGGACTCCTCTGTCGCCGCAGGCGCCGCCCGTAGGCTGGCGAGCTCTCCTTGTTTTGGACGGCACGACACTACACCATCCTATGTTTCAGGCACAACCTTTCCCAGTAAATAGCGGCAAGCATCCAGCAAGGGCCCTCGATTCATCACTGGCAAGCCATACCGCAATCATTTACCGTCGCGCGCCAGCGACACCCAGACCCGGTCGCGGATCCATCCGGCGCGCTCCGGGCTACCCGGAAAACCCGCTGAACCATTCAGAAACCCGACACGCTGCCGTTAAGAACCTGATGGGCTATGCGGGTGTACTTCGCATTCCCGCAATAACGGTGGCGTCTGGCCCCACGACGGTTAAAATCGGGAAACGGCGCGCATGTTCGCGATTTATCCCGAGCCTGAGCAGCACCTCACCGCCCGTTTCCACAGGGACGATTCAGCGCCGGCGCGCTGCCACGAACCAGCTTGTTGCATGTCACAGCCAGACGGATTAGAGGGTCGATGAACAGGACAACCTTGCGCCAGGCAACCGGACCGATCAGCTTCGTGCTGATCGTGCTCGTTTGCTGGTTCGTGGCCGGCATGGTCGCGGACCGGATGGTACAGCAAGAGCTGGACGCGGCCTTGCGCGTGCAGCGGCAAATGTCCACGTCGATCGTCGACAACATGGCCGAGGTGATCGCCAGCGACCTCTCGATGTCGCGGGCCATTCCGGCAACCATGGCCGAGATGGATGTGGTCCAGCACGCGCTGTCACAATCGCAGAATTATGCCGCTAACGGCGAAGCGGCGGAACCCGCCCAGCGCGCCGCGTTGCTAAAAGACCCGCGGATGGCCGCTGTCAGCGACTTTCTGCATGACGCGCAAGGCTTCTCCGGACTCGACCAGATCTGGCTCGTCAACGCCAACGGCATATGTGTCGCATCGAGCAACTCCGTCCACAACCCGCTGGCTGCGGAGCGCTCCTTTGTCGGCGCCGATATGCGCACGCGCGGCTACCTGACGAACGCGCTGCTTGGCGCGTTCTCGGAGGCCTACGGCGTAGGCCGCGTGAGCGGCGAGCCGGGCATCTTCATCGCGGCGCCGGTGTACGCCGACGGCTTGCTGGTCGGGGCGGTGGTCGCCAAGGTGGGGATCGCGCGGTTGCGCCACTGGGTCGCGCATGCCGGCACCTTCGTTGCCGATGAACACGGCGTCATCATCATGGCGCACGACAGCGCGCTCGAAGGCCATGCGCTGCCGGACTCGCGGGTCCAGCATCTGAGCGCGGCCGAACGCCAGATCATCTATCACCGCGAGTCGTTCCCCGATGTCCGGATTCAGGTCGCCCCACAGGTGCGCGACCAGGCGCCGTGGGTGCCCACCTCGATCGCCGCGCAACTGTTCGGCATGACCGAGCGGCCCGTGCCGTCGCTGTACCAGGCGCGTAGTGGACTGAACTCGGGGCTGTCGGCCCATCTGGTCGACCCGCTCGCGGCCTGGCCTGAACTGCTGCGCAATCACAAGCGCGATCATCTGCTGGTATTTCTGACGCTGGCAGGCACGGTCGCGCTGGCGTGGGTGATCACTGTGTCGTATGTGCGCGAGCGGCGCCATCATCGCGCCACGCGCGACCTCGCTGAACAATTGCAATCAGCCAATACGTTGCTGTCGGCCGAGGCGCGCCACGATGCGCTGACCGGCGCGCTGTCGCGGCGCTATTTCCTCGACTTGCTGAACCACGAGATCGAACGCGCGCATGCGAACAACGAGCCGCTGTGCATGGCAATCGCCGACCTCGATCACTTCAAGCAGATCAATGACCGCTTCGGCCACGCCGCCGGCGACCGCGCGCTCGAGCATTTCGTCGACACTTGCCGCGCCGAACTGCGCGGCGCCGATGCGGTCGGCCGGCTCGGCGGCGAAGAATTCGGCTTGCTGCTGCCGGCCACCGGCCTCGCCGGCGGCCGCGAGGTGGTCGAGCGGCTGCGCATGCGCCTGAAGGCGGTTCCTTCGGCGAAACTGCCTGCCGCGGTAGGCCTGAGCGTCAGTATCGGCATCACTGAACTCTCGCCCGACGATCTGCCCGAGCGGATCATGAGCCGCGCCGACCTCGCGTTGTACGCGGCGAAGACCGGCGGCCGCGACCGCACTGAAGCCCTGCCGCCTGACGACACCGCCCCGCCGGCCCGCACGGTGGCTAGCGTCTGGTAAAAATAGACGCGCATCGGGACGCACCCACGCACGCATCGACGAATCCAGTCGATGACGCAACGCAAGACCCCGCAAGACCCGCCCTTCAGTGCGCCCTGACGAAGCAGGTATCATCGACCCTGATATTGAGGTTGCCGCTACCGCTCTAACGGGAGATTCGCATGAAGGGAAATCTGGTCATCGTCTGTCGCGATCACGATGCTGACGCGTTCGACCATCTGCTGGCCGAATATGGCGCATTTCAGACACGCCTGTCGTCGACCGCGTGGTATCTGAAACTGGATGTCGCGCCGGAGCTGATTCAGGAAGAGATACTCGCTCGTCTCGGCAAATACACGACGCACTACATCTTCGAAGCCGAAACGGTGACGTGGAATACGGTGGATAGCGAGGCGGCGAATGCGCTGAACACGCTGTTTTCAGAAGACTAGCGGCGCGCTCAAACGCGCGTTCTGGAATATGCAGGGGGGCCCAGGCGCCTGCCGCCCCCACCCCTGACCTACCAGGCGCTTTCCGACGCCGCCGCGACGCGCGGCACCAAATCGAACGGAAAGCGCATCAAAACCTGCAAGCCACGGCCCTCGTGGTTGCCGATTTCCCACTCGCCGCCCGCACGCCGCACCAGCCGCTCGACGATCGCCAGCCCCAGACCGCTATGGCCGTTGCCGCCGCGCGCCGGATCGAGCCGCACGAACGGACGGCTCGCGTTGATCAGATCCTGCGCGGCGATACCGCTGCCGTTGTCACGCACCGACAGCGTAAAGCCCTGAGGCGTGCGCTCGGTGGCGACGACGATCGGCGGCGCACCGTAAGCGTGTGCGTTGTCGAGCAGATTCGACAGAATCCGGTCGAGCGTGGCCGCGGGCAGCAGGAAACCCGGCCCTGCGTTGAGTTCGGTCTGCACGGTGGGCGCACCGGCCGCCACCGCGCGATAGCTGCGCACCACGCGCTCGCACTGCGCATCCACTTCGACTGCTTCGCTGCGATCGGCGCCGTCATGGGCGAACACCAGAAACTGCTCGACGATATGCGTCATCGAATCGACGTCGCGCACCACGCCGTCGCGCATCTTCACTTCATCCATCATCTCGGCGCGCAGCCGCAAACGCGCAAGCGGCGTTTTCAGGTCGTGCGCGACGCCAGCCAGCATCACGGCGCGGTCGTTTTCGGTACGCGCCACTTCCTGAACCATCTGGTTGAAGCCATGCGTCAACTGACGCAATTCGCGCGGACCGCGCTCGGGTACCGGCGGCACCGGCAGACCGCGGCCGAACCGCGCCACCGCCTGAGCGAGCGAGCGCAACGGCTGCTGCAACGCCCATGCGGCAAACAGCGCCGCCATCACCGCGAACGAAAAGATGATCGCGAGCCACAGCACGGTACGGTCGAGCGAACGGGGTGTGCGCAACGGCTGCACCGGCACGACGATCCAGTTGCGGTCCGCAGTGGCGCGCACCCACAGCGTGGGCGGATGGCCCGGCTGACCGATCCGCACCAGGGTGCCGGACGGCATGCGGTCGCGCACGTCCTCGACAAAACGCGTGAGCGACGCCGGCAGGTTTGTGGTGTCCGCCGGCACGTCCGGACTGGCCGGATCGACCAGCCTCACACGCGATGGCAACGGCTGGTCCGGCGTATGAGCGACGTGCTGGCGCACCGCGTCGACGAGAAAAGTGGCTTCCTCGACCGCGTAGCGCGTTTGCAGCTGGCTGCGCTCGAGGCGCATCAGCGCGTACCACGCGAAATGCGACAGCAGCAGCACCGCGACGACTAGCAGCGCCAGCCGTCCGAACAGCGAATCAATGGGACGGCGCATGCTGTTCGCCGTCCGGCACGAACACGTAGCCGCGCCCGCGCACCGTTTGAATGAAGCGCGGCGTGGACGGATCGGTTTCGAGGATGCGGCGCAAACGCCACACCTGCACGTCGATGCCGCGGTCGGTGCCGTCGTATTCCGGACCGTGCAGCAGTTCGAGCAGGCGCTCGCGCGTGAGCGTGCGCATGGGGTGATTAACGAAAATCTTCAGCAGCGCGAATTCGCTGCCCGACAGCGTGAGCGGCTTGTCTTCGAGATGCAGCGTGCGCGACTGGAAATCCAGCGTGAAGCGGCCGAAGTTGAACGGCTCGCGCTGTTCCGGCGCCGCCGCCGACGGCAGCGTGCGGCGCCGCCGCAACACCGCCTGCACGCGCGCCAGCAGCTCGCGCGGGTTGAACGGCTTGCCGAGGTAGTCGTCCGCGCCGAGCTCCAGACCGACGATCCGGTCGACGTCGTCCGCACGCGCGGTGAGCATGATGACGGGAATGTCGTCCCCGGACGCGCGCAGCTTGCGCAGCGCGGTCAGCCCGTCGACGCCGGGCATCATCAGATCGAGCACGATCAGATCCGGGCGCTCGCGCTCGAGCCGCCGCTCGAGCGAGCCGGCGTCGTGCAGCACCGAGACCTCGATGCCCTGACGGGCCAGATAGTCGCGCAGCAGATCGCGCAATTCGACGTCGTCGTCGACAACAAGTATTTGAGTAGCCATGAGATGAAGTTTAACGCGCGAGAGGATGGGTTTTCGTTTCCGGACTGCCCTGAAGGGTTACCGGGTGTTACGGTGAAAGGCGCACGTAATCGCTCGTAATAGCGGCATCGGGCGGCGTAACACAGCGCCGGGCGCAGTTCTCTACGCTGTGTCTTACCGAATGCAGGCCGTCCTTTGTTGCCGGTTGCATCGTCGGCTATTCCATTACAAGGAGCCTTACATGTCCACCAAAAAAATGTCGCGCATTCTCGCCGTTGCCGCCACTGCTCTCGCCATCGGCGCGGGCGCTGCCTATGCCGTACAACCCGCTCATGACGGTCACGGCGGTCCCGGCGGCTGGCATGGCCACTTCATGAAAGAACTGTCGCAACTACATGACCAGTTGAAGCTGAACGCGGATCAGGAGAAGCAGTGGCAAGCCGCGCTCGACACCATGAAGCAGAACCACGAGGCCATGCGTGCCAATCATGAACAGATGAAGAACCAGTTCAAGGCCGCGCAGCAGCAGCCCATTCTGGACCTGAACGCGATGGCCGCGGCGCACCAGCAAGTCGAGCAGAAGGACGCACAACTGCGTCAGCAAACAACGGACGCATGGCTCAAGTTTTATAACGGCCTGAACGACCAGCAGAAGACCACCGTCAGCACCGCGCTGAAACAGCGCTTTGCGAAGATGGAAGCGCGTCACGAAAAGATGCACGAGCGCTGGGAAAATCGGAAGGGCGCAGCGTCGGCGTCGGCCGCCAGTCAGTAAGCGGCACATGCTACGGGTGGCGGCCCTGGCAGGCCGCCGCCGGAATGAAAAAACGCCACGGAAAGTTTTCCGTGGCGTTTTCGTTTGAGCCCGCTGCGTGGATGCCGATGCGCTAGTTGCGTCCTCAACCATCGGTCATGAACGCTCAGCCGCTCGGCGGTTTATCCACTTAGCCGCTTAGCCGCTTAGCCGTTAAGCGGCCCCAGATCGAACAGCAGCACTTCGGCGTTATCGCCCTTGTCGAGGGTCACCTTGTCGGCCTCGACGAGCTTTGCTGCGTCGCCGGCATTGAGCGCTTCGCCGTTCACGCTCAGCGCGCCCCGCGCCACATGCACGTATGCAAGCCGCCCCTTCGGCAACGCCAACTCAGCCTGCTCCGCCCCATCGATCAGCGCCGCGTAGATCGATGCATCCGCGTGAATCGTCACAGAACCGTCGCGGCCGTCGGGCGAAGCGACCACGCGCAGACGGCCGCGCTTGCCGGCGTCGTCAAAGCGTTTTTCTTCGTAGCCGGGCTGGTCGCCCGCGCGTTGCGGGATCACCCAGATCTGCAACAGGTGCACCGGCTCGTTCGCCGACGCATTGAACTCGCTGTGCATCACGCCCGTGCCGGCGCTCATCCGCTGCACGTCGCCGTGACGGATCGTCGAGCCATTGCCCATGCTGTCGCGGTGCGCGAGCGCGCCGTCGAGCACGTATGTGACGATCTCCATGTCGCGATGGCCGTGCGTGCCGAAGCCCTGGCCGCCGGCGATGCGATCTTCATTGATGACCCGCAGCGGTCCGAAATGCACGTGTTGCGGGTCGCGGTAGTCGGCAAACGAGAAGCTGTGATACGAGTCGAGCCAGCCGTGGTTGGCATGGCCACGCTCGTCGGAACGGCGAATCTCGATCATGGGGTACTCCCGGTTGGTAAATAGCGATGGCCAGAATGTATGGGCGCGACGCGCGCTAAACAATCCGCGCGGACGCACCGGATCGTTTCATAAATCCATGCAATCGAGCGGTGGTGCCGCGCGCGGCCCGGCCAACTGGCTGCTGGCGTCCGGACAGCCGGCTTCCAGTCGGCCTGCCCTGGATGGCCGCCCCCCAGATACGGACGCCAGCCCATTTCCGGCAACGGCTGATCATAGCGGGCAAAAACGGACAAGGCGGCGGGCAACGGCGTCGCACATGCACAACGCATCCGCCCACCTACCCGCCGCTCCATGGGTTCCTCACTGGCGCGCGGCCCCTGTTCGGGTAAAATACCGCCCTTTTCGAGCCGACGTCGGCGCGCGGGCTTGCCGGCTGCCCCGGCATGCGGGGCTGCGACGGGGCAGCCGCGGGCATCAAGCACGCGCACATGTCCCTCAAGATGCACCGAACCGGCGCTAGCTCCGTGGCAGCATCCATAAGCGGCGCGACAATTTTGACCGCCTAGAATAGCGACGGCTGGCCACAAGCCGGCGATCGTCGAGATCGAACCACACGACGATCAGTTTGATCCAGGAGAAACATGAAGAAGTTCGCACTGTGCGTGGCGCTTGCCGTCGTGGTCACCGGCGCCATGGCGAAAGAATGGAAAACCGTGCGCATTGGGGTGGACGCCAGCTACCCGCCGTTCGAATCGAAGGCGGCCAGCGGGCAAGTAATCGGCTTCGACGTCGATCTGACCCGCGCGCTGTGCGCGAAGATGAACGTCAAGTGCGTGTGGGTCGAGCAGGATCTCGACAGCATCATCCCGGCGTTGAAGGCCAGGAAGTACGACGCGATCGTGTCGTCGCTGACCATCACGGACAAGCGCCGCGAACAGATCGACTTCTCCGACAAGCTGTTCGACGCCCCGGCCCGCATGATCGCCAAGGCAGGATCGCCGCTCTTGCCGACGGTTGAATCATTGAAGGGCAAACGCATCGGCGTCGAGCAGGGCTCGACTCAGGAAGCCTACGCAAAAGCATACTGGGAGCCCAAAGGCGTGACCGTGGTGCCCTACCAGAATCAGGATCAGGTGTACGCCGACCTCGCGTCAGGCCGCCTCGACGCCGCCCTGCAAGACGAAGTGCAAGCCGACGCCGGTTTCCTGAAGACGCCGCGCGGCAAGGGCTTCGCATGGGCCGGCCCGGAAGTGAAGGACCCGAAGACGATCGGTGAGGGCACGGCCATCGGTCTGCGCAAGGACGACGCCGAGCTGAAGGCAATGTTCAATCAGGCGCTGGCGCAAGTTCACCAGGACGGAACGTTCAGGAAGCTCGCCAAGCAGTACTTCGACTTCGACATCTATCCGGGGCACTGAGCCAGTCACCGAGCAGTCCCCCCTCAATACGAAGCAACACGCAGCACCCACGAAACTCGGGGCTCGCCCGCATGGGCTTTCCCCTGGCTTCGGAATACAGTCGAAAATAGATTCAAACGAGCTTCAAAACAGCTTCAAAACGAGAATCGAAACGCGCGCTGCAAGGCCGGCAACGGCCATGCAGTGATGATTTGCACAGCGGTGCGCTGTGCGCCGCAGGTAACCGCGGGCTCAGGCTCGCGGCAAACGCGGCGCATAGCTGGCCGCGTCTTTCGCGGTGCGTCCCACGCATCGTCAAGGACCCCATATGTTCCTTCAAGGCTACGGCCCGCTGCTTCTCAACGGCACCTGGCAAACCGTCAAACTGGCGGTGTTGTCGCTGGCGTTCGCTTTCGTACTGGGCCTGCTCGGCGCGGCGGCGAAACTGTCGAAGAACCGCGTTTCATATAGTGTCGGCACCGTCTACACGACACTGGTGCGCGGCGTGCCCGATCTGGTGTTGATGCTGCTGCTGTTCTATAGCATCCAGATCTGGCTGAACAACATGACCGACCTGTTCGGCTGGGACCAGATCGACATCGACCCGTTCGTGGCCGGCGTCGTGGTGCTCGGCTTCATCTACGGCGCGTACTTCACCGAGACCTTCCGCGGCGCCTTTCTCGCCGTGCCGCGCGGCCAGCTCGAAGCCGGCGCGGCGTACGGCATGACCGGCTGGCAGGTGTTCTCACGCGTGATGTTCCCGCAGATGATGCGCTTCGCGCTGCCCGGCATCGGCAATAACTGGCAGGTGATGGTGAAAGCCACGGCGCTGGTGTCGATCATCGGTCTCGCCGACGTCGTCAAGGCCTCGCAGGATGCCGGCAAAGGCACGCTGCGGTTCTTCTTCTTCACCCTGTTCGCAGGGGCGATCTATCTCGTCATCACCACAGTGTCGAACTTCGTGCTGATGTACCTCGAAAAGCGTTACTCGACCGGCGTGCGAAAGGCGGATCTATGATCGGGATCGTTCAGGAATATTGGCGCAACTATCTTTATACCGACGGCTACCGTTTCACCGGCCTCGCGATCACACTATGGCTGCTGGTGGTGTCGATCGGGCTCGGCTTCTGCCTGTCGATCCCGCTCGCGGTCGCGCGCGTCTCGAAGAAGAAATGGCTCGCCGGCCTGGTGTGGCTGTATACATATATATTTCGCGGCACACCGCTCTACGTACAATTGCTGCTCTGCTATACCGGCTTGTACAGCCTCGAAATCATCCGCAATCACGCGCTGACCAATGCGTTCTTCCGCGACGGCATGCATTGCACGCTGCTCGCGTTCACGCTGAACACCTGCGCGTACACCACCGAGATTTTCGCCGGTGCGATCAAGGCGACGCCGTACGGCGAGATCGAAGCGGCGCGCGCTTACGGCATGTCGTCGTTCACGCTGTACCGGCGGGTGATTCTGCCGTCGGCGCTGCGCCGCGCGCTGCCGTACTACAGCAACGAAGTGATCCTGATGCTGCACGCCACCACCGTCGCCTTCACCGCGACCGTGCCGGACATCCTCAAGATCGCCCGCGATGTGAACTCGGCCACGTATCAGTCGTTCAATGCGTTCGGCCTCGCCGCCCTGCTCTATCTGTTGATTTCTTTCGCGCTCGTGTGGCTATTCCGCCGCGCCGAGCGCCGCTGGCTCGCTTACCTGCGGCCGCAAGGCAAGTAACCCAGGGCATCTAGCCCCAAGCAAGTAAGCCCGCCAAGGATCCCGATGAACACCAGGAAGCAAAAGCTCTTCGTCGACGAGCTTCACAAACAGTACGGCGACAACGAAGTCCTCAAGGGCGTGTCGCTGAAGGCCAACGCCGGCGACGTGATCAGCGTGATCGGCTCGTCCGGTTCGGGCAAGAGCACGATGCTTCGCTGCATCAACTTCCTCGAGCAGCCGAACTCGGGACGCATCTTCGTCGACGGCGAAGAAGTGCGCACGCAGATCGGCAAGGCCGGCGCGCTGCGCGTGTCCGATCCGAAGCAGTTGCAGCGCGTACGCACCAAGCTGTCGATGGTGTTCCAGCACTTCAACTTGTGGACGCACATGAACGTGCTCGAGAACATCATCGAGGCGCCGATCAATGTGCTGGGCCTGAAGCGCAAGGAAGCCGAAGAACGCGCGCGTCAGTATCTGGAGAAAGTGGGCCTCGCTCCGCGTCTTGAGAAGCAGTACCCGTCGCATCTGTCGGGCGGCCAGCAACAACGCGTGGCGATTGCGCGAGCCCTGGCCATGCATCCGGATGTGATGCTATTCGACGAACCCACTTCCGCGCTCGATCCCGAACTGGTCGGCGAAGTGCTGAAGGTCATGCAGACGCTCGCCGAAGAAGGCCGCACGATGATCGTCGTCACACACGAGATGGCGTTCGCACGCAACGTGTCGAATCACGTGATGTTCCTGCATCAAGGCCGCGTCGAGGAAGAAGGCCATCCCGACGAAGTGTTCAGGAACACGAAGAGCGAACGGCTCAAACAGTTCCTCTCCGGAAGCCTCAAATAGAGACGTTGTACGGCCCGCTATTTGGGCTGTAGTCGAAGTAGCATTACAAGGCGCTTACAAGCGCCTTTTTTGTTTCGCTCACCTGTGCATTCCGGCCTTTTGCGCCGCGAAAATGCCTGCCTGTACGCTCGAATTCCCGCCTTCTCCGCCTTACTCCGCTGCATTTAAAGCGTCAATAGTGGCAATCCTTAACGTGGTTCGCTCCGAACCGTGATTCCCTTGTTGCACAAGGGTTTCCGGTCTTTTTGGGTACCTCGCAAGAGTTCATGGCGCACATTCGTATTGCAATTTGGAGACACCTGCCAGGACAGGTACTAATTTCTTCTCCCAGCCAAGTGTATTTTTGATAAATTAGTAACCAAAGTAGCAAAACAAAGTTCATTAAAAGTAGTTTTACTTCAAAACACAGAGGAGAACCGGTCGGCGAGGGATCGGCATGACGCTCAGAATAGCCACCAAGGCTACCCGTCACGGCAGGAGACCCAATCCACCCGCTAATCTCCCTGGTACCGATTTCTGTTCGGCGCTGCTTGCGTCCGAACACCATTCGCAGTACTGGGTTTTACTTTTTGACAGGGTATGGAGGAGAAGATGAAGAAAGCTTTGCTCGCCGCGGCGCTGATGACAGCCGGTGTAGTTGCGCACGCCCAAAGCAGCGTAACGCTGTATGGCCGCCTTGACGCTGGCCTCGAATACATCAGTGGCCTTCCGAACAACAGCTATACCGGTTCCACGTCGCGCTTCCGTGCGGAAAGCGGTGACTGGGGCACGAGCCTGTGGGGCATGAAGGGCGTCGAAGACATCGGCGGCGGCAATAAGGTCCTGTTCCAGTTGGAAGGCTCGTTCAACACCATGAACGGTCAAGGTCCTGGCGGCGGCGGTCTCTTCAATCGCTGGGCAACGGTCGGTATGTCGAACGACGCGTACGGTACGCTGACGTTGGGCCGCATGCTCTTCATCTCGAACGGCGTGTGGGACTTCGACCCGTTCGGTCAGTCGAACTGGTCGTCGGCATCGCTGGTGCGTGGCCGCAACTGGCCGCAATCGAGCAACAACATTGCGTATCAGTCGCCGAAGTTCTACGGCTTTGACGTGTATGGTCAGTACGCACTGTCGAATGCAACGAACTGGAACGGTAACGGCACGACGCCGCAAGGACGCGAAGCCGGTCTGCAGCTCACGTACACCTCGTCGCTGTTCCAGGTGCGCGGCTTGTACGACGAAATCCGCAATAACGCAAACGGTCAATTCACTGACCCGTTCACGTTCTCGCGTGAATACACGGCCGCGGCCAACGTGTTCCTCGGCCAGTTCAAGATCCAGGCCGCGTACCAGGCGATCCGTACGTCGGGTGCAGCCAGCGCAGCGGGCCAGGCTCCGACTTCGCTCGATCACGAATGGGGTGGTGTGACATGGCAAGCCACGCCGGCTGCCGCACTGATCGCAGCGGTCTATCACGTGAACGCGAACAAGGGCGCGGGTAACGCAACGATCTACACGATCGGCGGCTCGTACAACCTGTCCAAGCGCACGCTGCTGGACATCCAGGTCGCAACCGCGCGCAACAGCAAGACGGCTAACTTCGGTCTGGACGCCAACGCCGAAGGTCCTGGCGGGCAAACCCCGGCTGGCTACAACGAAAACCCGCTGCATGGCCACAGCCAGACCGGCGTGTACGCAGGTATTCAACACTCGTTCTAAGCGAACGGCGCCCCCAAGGGGACTTCCTTCGGGGCGTAGTCACACGATCTTCAAGGGAATCTTTTTCACGCTGCTGCGAGAGGCGCGTATCGGTGCGATGTCCGAAAGGGTATCGCACCGTTTTTTATTTCTGCGCGCGGTTTTGCTACTGCCCCGGCGCACCAGCGCGGTGCGTGCGGTTCACGCGTTGCACTGCCGGCGGCGCTTTATACCGGTGTTTTAATGCTTGAGGCCGAGCCGCTCAAACCGCCGCTTCGTTTTCCTCACCCGTGCGAATACGGATCACGCGCTCGACGTCCGCGACGAAAATCTTGCCGTCGCCGATCTTGCCGGTGCGCGCCGCGCCGATGATCGCGTCGATCACCTGGTCGCACTGATTGTCCGCGACCACCACTTCGATCTTCACCTTCGGCAGAAAGTCGACCACATACTCTGCACCACGATAGAGCTCGGTGTGACCTTTTTGCCGGCCAAAGCCTTTGACTTCGGTAACAGTCAGCCCCGTCAGGCCGACTTCAGCGAGCGCCTCGCGCACTTCGTCGAGTTTGAACGGTTTGATGACTGCAGTGATGCGCTTCATGGCGAACCTCGTCTCGTGATTGGAAGTTTGAAAGGGAAATGGATGGTTTTATTCTACGCCGCGCCGGATGCGTTGCGGCAATCCGGCGCGCTTATAGACATTCATCGGCGTTCGCTCTAACTCCCGGCCTGCTCACTCGACCGGTTCGGTATAGCCCGAGGTAATCGGATAACGCCAGTCGCGGCCGAACGCGCGGTGCGTGACGCGAATGCCGATGGGCGCCTGCCGACGCTTGTACTCGTTGATCTTGATGAGGCGCGTGACGCGTTTCACGTCGTCGACCGCATAGCCCGCTGCGATGATTTCGGCGAGCGAACGGTCCTCTTCCATGTACATGCGCATGATCGCGTCGAGTACTTCGTACGGCGGCAAGCTGTCCTGATCGGTCTGATTCTCGCGCAGCTCGGCCGACGGCGCGCGCGTCAGAATCCGCTCGGGAATCACGTTCTGCTTGCCGAACGTGGTCGCCTGGTTGCGGTAGTGACACAGCTTGTAGACCAGCGTCTTGGCGATGTCCTTGATCACCGCGAAACCGCCTGCCATGTCGCCGTACAGCGTGCAGTAGCCGACCGCCATTTCGCTCTTGTTGCCGGTGGTCAGCACGATCGAACCGAACTTGTTCGACAGCGCCATCAGCAAGGTGCCGCGGATGCGGGCCTGGATGTTTTCTTCAGTGGCGTCTTCGGCGCGACCCGCGAATTCGCCGGCAAGCGAGCTGCGGAACGCGTCGAACATCGGTGCAATCGCGATCTCGTCGTAACGCACGCCGACGCGGCGGGCCATCTCGGCGGCGTCGGTCGTGGAGATGTCGGCGGTGTAGCGCGACGGCATCATCACCGCGCGCACCCGGTCGGCGCCGAGCGCATCGCAGGCGACGGCCAGCACCAGCGCCGAATCCACGCCACCCGACAGGCCGATCAGCGCGCCCGGGAAACCGTTCTTGTTGATGTAGTCGCGCACGCCCATTACGAGCGCGGCGTAGACCTGCGCTTCGAGCGACAGCTCCGGCGCGATCGTTGCCGGCAGCGGCTTGCCACCGTCGAACTCGACGATCGCGTGGCCTTCCTCGAACTGCGCCATTTTCGCGACCAGTGCGCCTTCGCCGTCGAGCACGAACGAGCCGCCGTCGAACACCAGCTCGTCCTGCGCGCCGACCATGTTCACATAGACCATGGCCAGGCCGGTCTCGCGGATCCGCGCGCGCAGAATATCGACGCGCACCGCTTCCTTGTTCAGATGGTATGGCGAGCCGTTCGGAATCAGCAGCACTTGCGCGCCCGCCGACTTCGCCATTTGCGCAGCCGACGCGTGCCATACGTCTTCGCAGATCACCACGCCGTACTTCACGCCTTCCAGTTCGAACACGAACGGCTTCGGGTCGGATGCGAAGTAGCGCTTCTCGTCGAACACTTCGGTATTCGGCAAATCCTGCTTGCGATAGGTGCCGACCACCTCCCCGTCGACAATCAACGACGCCGCGTTGAACGTATCGACCGGCGGCACGCCGCGCTCGATCGGCGCGTTTGCATTACCATGGCCGTGCGCCGCGTCACGCAGCGGATGGCCGACGATCACATGCAGACCGGCGAACGGCTTGAGCTGCGCGGCGAGATCGGCCAGCGCCGCCGCACTCGCGGTGTAGAACGCGGGACGCAGCAGCAGGTCTTCGGGCGGATAGCCGGAGAGCGCGAGTTCCGGTGCGATCAGCAGCTTCGCACCATCGTTGTGCGCGGCGCGCGCAGCAGCGACAATCTTCGCGGCATTGCCGGCGAAATCGCCGACGGTGACATTGATTTGAGCAAGAGCGATTCGGGTCTTCATGGCAGGATCGACAGGCAAGCCACGCGGCTTGCGAGTACCGCGGCTGGATAGCTCGACGGAACGGACAATCGGATAAACAAACGACGCACCGCTCACCGCGCCGCGTCGCTCATTGGGAACAGTCACACAGATTGAACCAGCAACGCTTTGATTATCGCACGGGCATTCTGGCGTCGCCCTCCGAGGTGGACGCCGCTGAATGGAACGCCCTGCTTGCGCAGCAGTCGCAGCCCACGCCCTTTCTGCGGCACGAGTTTTTGAGCGCGCTCTCCGCGACCCAATGCGCGGTCGCCGGCACCGGCTGGGCGCCGCAATTCGTCACGCTGACCGATCCGCGCTCAGGCAAGCTCGCGGCGGCCGCGCCCGTCTATCTGAAAGGGCATTCGTACGGCGAGTACGTGTTCGATTGGGCCTGGGCCGACGCGTACAAGCGTAATGGCTTGCCGTATTACCCGAAGCTGCTATGCGCGGTGCCGTTCACGCCGGTGCAAGGCAACCGGCTGTTGTCGGCGGATACGCATGCCCTTAGACATCTGGCGGCAACGCTGATGGCGTTCGCCGAGCAAGCCGACGTGTCGTCGCTGCACGTCCTGTTTCCGACCGAAACGGAGGCGAACGCGCTGACCGACATGGGCATGATGCAGCGCGAAGGCGTGCAATTCCATTGGCTGAACGACGGCTATCGCGACTTCGACGATTTTCTGTCGACGCTCGAACAGAAGAAGCGCAAGAACATTCGCGCCGAGCGCCGCAAGGTGCGCGAGGCCGGCGTGACGATGCGCAGAATCCGCGGCGAAGACATCCAGGACGCCGACTGGCGTTTCTTCAGCAAGTGCTATCGGCAAACCTACCGCGAGCACTTTTCGAGTCCGTATCTGAACCTCGATTTCTTCCGCATGATCGGCGCGTCGATGCCGGAAAACCTGCTGCTGGTGCTCGCCGAATACGAAGGCAAGCCGATCGCCAGTTCGCTCGTGGTCTACCAGCGCGACGCGCAAACCGGCGGCACGCTGTACGGCCGCTACTGGGGCGCGCTCGAACACGTGCCCTGCCTGCATTTCGAAACCGCGTACTACCAGCCGCTCGAATTCTGCATCGAGGAAAAGCTCGGCGCGTTCGAAGGTGGCGCACAAGGCGAGCACAAGATGGCGCGCGGTTTTCTGCCGACTGTGACGCGCTCGGCGCATTGGCTCGCGCATACGGCCTTCGCCGATGCGGTCGGACACTTCCTCGACAACGAGAAGAACAGCATCCACGCGTATGTGGACGAGCTGCGTGAACATAATCCGTTCAAAGGCTGAAGCACACGATGGCGTGGTATCTGTATCTGCTCGAATGCTCGGACGGCAGTGTCTACACCGGCATCGCCACCGACGTGCAGGCGCGCTTCGACAAACACGTGAGCGGCGCGGGCGCGCGCTATACGCGTTCGCGCAAGCCGGTGCAGGTGTTGGCGTCGTTCGAGTTGGCGGACCGCTCGAACGCGTCGCGCGCCGAGTATTGGGTCAAGCGCTTGTCGCCGGCCGAAAAGCGGGCGCTGGCCGCGGGGTTGCGCACGCTTGAGTCGGTGCTGCCCTTGCCCGCGTTTGAAGAAGCGGCGGCGGAAGACGAAGCCGGCGCTTCATAGTGCATAGCGGATAGCGGAGCGCTCACGTGGCGAACGCCGCCTGCGTGGCTCGATGCTCATCTGCGCCGACTAACTCCTCGCCTCGCGCATCCGCTCAGTCAGCAGCCGATGCATAAGGGCGAGTTCCCCCACAGCATCAGCCTCAAGCGACGACAGTTTGTCTCGCGCAGGAAGGTCACGCTGTATCGGTCGTAACGTTCGATTCAGTGCAGCCTCTATGTCGGCGCTCGCGGCAGCGAACCAGGCGCCGAGTTCATCGTGCATGCGGCGCCGGTTCGTGCTCAAGCGCAGCTGTGTCGCGGTGCCCGCCATCTTTCGTAACAGACTTAGCACCGTCAAGGTAACCGTGTCGGCCATCGAGTCCTCCAGTTTTTCAAGGCGAATGCGACCGATTGCCTCCTCGGCGTTGTTGCTGCTCAAGCCCGCGGCTCTTCGCAACTGTTCCATTTCCTTTTCACTGCGGCCAGGGTACGCCAGCGCGGCCTTGAGGTACTCAAGATTGGCCCGTACCGCCGCGGCCAGAAACACCCGATGATTCACCTTCTCCCGGGTTGGCCAGAGATAGAACGTCGCGAGGAGCGCCAATACGCAGCCGAGCACGTTGTTGCCGAGTCGCGTGAGCGCATAGGCGAATTCGTTGGCGCCAGGCGTCGCAAAGTCAGCAACAAGCACGAAGGTGGGCGTCAGGAACAGAACAAAGAGGCTGTAGCTGACGGGGCGCAGCGCCATCGTTGCCACCACCAGCGGAAAGACCGCGAGTGAAATACCGAGGGGCGAATGGATTGCATAGCCAATGCCAGCCGCCAGTACGCCGCCGACGATGCTTCCTGCGGCGCGCTCGATACTCCTCGGCCACGTCGCGGCGATGGACGGTTGCAGTATCAGCAGCGTCGCCATGGTTGCCCAGTAGCCAAATGGAAGCCCAAGCGCCCGGATGACCAGAAATCCCGCCGTCGTCGTGGCGCCCACGCGAGCAGCGTGGCGCAAGCCGACAGACTGACTCGACAGGTTCGCCTTGAGCGTCGAGCACACCTGAATCAACAGTCTGGCGGCGCTGTCTGACCAGCCCTCGGTCCGCGCATACGCCGGCGCGAAATCGACGAGCTCGAAGTCGGACTTCAACTGCACGGGCTCCGTCAGCGCGGATTCGAGTCGCCGGGCGAGGCGCTGCAATCGCTGTTGCAGGTCGGCCAGACGTTTCCATTGCCCGTCGTCGGCGGCCAGGCCGATTCTGCGAAGGACGTCTCCCGTCCCCGCCAGCAGCCGAGCCGCGCGGCTCAAGCGCCGTACCTCGTTCGGGGCCTTCTCACAGGCGCCCGAGACAGCGATCAGATAAGCAAACAGCGATTCGCCTTCAGTCAGCAAGGCGAAGAGATTGTCGTAGGTTTCCCCGCCACCGGTTCTTGATACCGGCACGTTCGCGAGAGCCCTGCGCGAGCGCTCCAACGCTGCTCGGGCATCCGCGCGAAATTTCGCGGCATGGGTTGCCCACTCCCCGGGGGCCGCGCGCTGCTTGAGCAGGCGAGCGCTGTCGAATGCGATGTCCGCCAGACGCAGATACACGGCACGCAACGAGGACCGGCTCGTGCCGAACGGATGAATGCGCCAGACGGTCAGGCTCAGGACGACTGCAAACAGGCATCCAGCCAGGTAGATACCAAGAAACGTCATGCCTTCCCGAAGGGCGTGCATCGGCCGGTCGACCATGACAACGCATGCTGTCGCCGCGAGAATCGTCACCTGCGATGTGGCGGCGCCCCATATCCGGCCAAAGGCGCCGAGCGTCGTGAACGCGAGAATTGCGATCGTCGCAAACACAGTGCCCGCACCGGAGGCGAATGCGGTCACGCCGCCGCACACGGTCGACAGAAGCGCAAAGCCCATCATCGAAGCAAATCGGGCCCGGTTGGAGCCTGCCGCGTCGGCGAGACAGGTCCAGAAAGCGCCGATCGCCGCCCACGCGAAGGTCGGATCTTGCAGCACGTTGCCAACCACCAGCATGGCCGTGGACGCGCAGGCGGCTCTCAACCCTTCCGATAGATTGGCGTCGCTCGTCGAAAATGAAACCATCCACACCGGTCGTTTGCGGTAGATAGCGGTGACGATCGCGTATAGCCGGCTCGACCAGCGTGGCGACGACGGGTTGGACTTGCGATTCAGCATCCGGACGGTGTGCTCCCAAAAACGCGCATTGGCGCTGCATCAGCGCATTCATAGGCCGACGGCAGGAAACCTGCTGCAGGCGGCGAATGATAAGGGTTTACACCTAGATATAAAAATGCCTTCGGTTCATCCAGGCAATGCACTTTGTCTATGTGCCGAATTGGGCCAGGCGCACGGGCCAGGCAGGCATCGGCAGATGCACATATCGAACGCTACGCGAGATCCATGAAAAAACCGCGCGGCCCTTGCAGGCTCGCGCGGTTTATTTACCAACCGGAGTAACGCAGCTTACTTCTTGTAGTTCGCCACGCCTTCGGTGATTTCCTTGTGCGCGGCTTCGATGCCCGCCCAGCCCTCGACCTTCACCCACTTGCCCTTTTCGAGCGCCTTGTATTGCTCGAAGAAGTGCTTGATCTGGTCTTTCAGGTACGCCGGAACGTCGTCGATCGACTTCAGGTCTGCCGTCATCGGGCAGATCTTGTCGTGCGCGACAGCGATCAGCTTTGCGTCCACGCCCGATTCGTCGGTCATTTGCAGCATGCCGAGCGCGCGCGCGCGCACCACCGAGCCGGCCAGCAGAGGGAACGGCGTGATCACCAGCACGTCGACCGGGTCGCCGTCGCCCGACAGCGTTTGCGGAATGAAGCCGTAGTTGGCCGGATAGCGCATGCCGGTGCTGATGAAACGGTCGACGACGAGCAGGCCCAAATCCTTGTCGGCTTCGTACTTCACCGGATCGCTTTGCGCCGGGATTTCGATGATGACGTTGAAATCTTGCGGAAGGTCTTTGCCTGCGGGGACGTGATTGAAGCTCATGAGCGCTCTCTGATCAGGATGGAATTCGGAACACGGCGCGCGGCGTGGGCCGCGTGTATGTTCAACAGACGTGAAACCTGCCGAACAACGCGCAGCGGCCGGACAGTGCGGAATACGCCATTATAGCCAATCGTCCGATGGCACCCGATGCTGTATCGGCGCGATAATCGTCGGACGTCTCTCGATTGTGCCTCTCGTTTGTGAACATCAGGTATCTGAACCTCAGATACGTGACACCTCAAGGAGCATGCGTGGAAGAAGCCAAACACTTCATCGGCGGCGAATGGATCGCCGCGTCAGGCGGCGAGACGATTGCCGTGCTCGATCCCTCGGACGGCCAGCCGTTCACCCAGCTTGCGCGCGGCACCGCGGCGGATATCGACGCCGCCGTCCACGCTGCCCGCCGCGCATTTGAAGGCGCATGGGGCCAGGCCAGCGCCGCCGAACGCGGCCGCGTGCTGTACCGGCTGTCGATGCTGGTCGCCGCCCGCCAGGAAGAACTGGCGCAGCTCGAAGCCCGCGACACCGGCAAGCCGCTCAAACAGGCGCGCGCCGATTCGGCCGCCCTCGCCCGCTACTTCGAGTTCTACGCGGGCGCCGCGGACAAACTGCACGGCGAAACGCTGCCTTATCAAGCCGGCTACACGGTGCTGACGATCCGCGAGCCGCACGGCGTGACCGGCCATATCGTGCCGTGGAATTACCCGATGCAGATTGTCGGCCGCAGCGTCGGCGCGGCGCTCGCCACCGGCAATGCGTGCGTCGTGAAACCGGCCGAGGACGCGTGCCTGTCGGTATTGCGCGTCGCCGAACTGGCCGCCGAGGCGGGTTTGCCGCCGGGCGCGCTCAATATCGTCACGGGCTACGGCCATGAAGCGGGTGCGGCGCTCGCGCGCCACCCCGGCATCGATCACATCTCGTTCACCGGTTCGCCGGAAACCGGCAAGCTCGTCACGCAGATGGCCGCCGAGAATCACGTGCCGGTCACGTTGGAGCTGGGCGGCAAGTCGCCGCAAATCGTTTTCGCCGATGCGGATCTCGACGCGGCGCTCCCCGTGCTGGTGTCGGCGATCGTGCAAAACGCCGGGCAAACCTGCTCGGCGGGCAGCCGCGTGCTGATCGACCGGGCAATCTATGAACCGTTGCTCGACCGGCTAAGCGGCGCCTTCCACGCGTTGCGGGTCGGGCCGTCGCACGCCGATCTCGACTGCGGGCCGCTGATCAACGCGAAACAGCAGCAACGCGTGTGGGATTTCCTTTCCGACGCACAACACGACGGCATCCCGATGGCGGCGCACGGCGAGGTAATCCCTGAAGCGCCGGAAAGCGGCTTCTATCAGGCGCCCACGCTGCTGCGCGACGTGCCCGCCACCCACCGCCTCGCGCGCGACGAAGTGTTCGGCCCGGTGCTCGCCGCCATGTCCTTCGCCGACGAAGACGAAGCACTCGCGCTCGCCAACGGCACGCAGTACGGACTGGTCGCCGGCATCTGGACGCGTGACGGCGCGCGGCAAATGCGCCTCGCGCGGCGCTTGCGCTCGGGCCAGGTGTTCATCAACAACTACGGCGCGGGCGGCGGTGTCGAATTGCCGTTCGGCGGCGTCAAGCATTCGGGCCACGGCCGCGAAAAGGGTTTCGAAGCGCTGTACGGCTTCACGGTGCTGAAAACCATCGCCATTCGTCACGGTTAGGCACGGTTAGGCATTTCGCATCACGCGCAACGCATCACCATCCACAACAAACAACGGAGACATCATGCGGTTGACAGGTAAAACAGCCATCGTCACGGGTGGCGGCTCGGGTTTCGGCGAAGGTATCGCGAAGACCTATGCACGCGAAGGCGCGAACGTGGTGGTCAACGATCTGAACGGCGCGGCGGCGGAGCGCGTGGCAAGCGAAATCGCGCTGGCCGGCGGCAAGGCGATCGCGGTGGCGGGCAACGTCGCGCGGCGCGAAGACTGGCAGCAACTGCGCGAGGCCGCGCTCGAAGACTTCGGCAGCGTGCAGATTGTCGTCAACAATGCCGGCACCACGCATCGCAACAAGCCGGTGATGGACGTCACCGAAGCCGAGTTCGACCGCGTCTACGCGGTGAACGTCAAGAGCATCTACTGGAGCGTGCAGGAATTCGTGCCGTATTTTCGCCAGCAAGGCGGTGGCACCTTCATCAATATCGCGTCGACAGCAGGCGTGCGGCCGCGGCCAGGTCTCGTCTGGTACAACGGCAGCAAGGGCGCGGTAATCATCGCGAGCAAATCGCTGGCCGTCGAACTGGGTCCGGACCGTATTCGGGTGAACTGCGTGAATCCGGTGATTGGCGAGACGGCGCTGCTGTCGGAATTCATGGGTGTCGAAGACACGCCCGAGAATCGCAAGCGCTTCCTGGCCGGCATTCCGCTCGGGCGCTTCTCCACGCCGCAGGACGTCGCCAACGCGGCGCTCTATCTGGCCTCGGACGAGGCGGAGTTCATCACGGGCGTGTGCCTCGAAGTCGACGGCGGGCGCTGCGTGTAGCGGCCGCGCATCAGGGCCGCCATGCGCGGCCTGCTTCGAAGTCAGTGTTTTCCCCCGGTATCGAATCACCGTGCAGACAAGCCGGCGCGGATAGAATCGATTGACGGCGGTACTTCAGTTCCATAAGAAAAGAGGAGACACCATGGCGAGTCCCACCAATCCGCTCCACCACCCCGGCGCGGGTGCGCCGCCTTCCACGTTCGAAGAGGCGACCTACCGCAAGGTCAACTGGCGGCTCGTGCCGCTCCTGATGCTCTGCTATGTGGTCGCGTATCTCGACCGCGTCAACGTCGGCTTCGCGAAGCTGCAAATGAGCACCGATCTGAATCTCAGCGACGCGGTGTACGGCTTCGGCGCGGGGATTTTCTTCCTCGGCTATTTCATCTTCGAGATTCCGAGCAACGTCATCCTGCACAAGGTCGGCGCACGCGTGTGGATCGCGCGGATCATGGTGTCGTGGGGCGTGATCTCGATGCTGACCATGTTCATCACCACGCCGACCATGTTCTACGTGATGCGCTTTCTGCTCGGTCTGGCCGAAGCGGGTTTCTTCCCCGGCATCATTCTCTATCTCACCTACTGGTATCCGTCACACCGGCGCGGTCGCATGACCACCTTGTTCATGACGGCGATCGCGCTGTCCGGCGTGATCGGCGGGCCGGTGTCCGGCTACATCCTGAAGAGCTTCAACGGTGTGAACGGCTGGCACGGCTGGCAGTGGCTGTTCCTGCTCGAAGGGATTCCTTCGGTGCTCGTCGGCATCATGGTCTTCCTGCTGCTGGACGACCGCATCTCGAAGGCGAAATGGCTCACCGCCGAAGAACAGCAATTGCTCGAACGCCACGTCTCAGCCGAAGAAGCCACCAAGCACGACATGCCGATCCGCCAGGTGCTGACAAGCGCTCGCGTGCTGATGCTGAGCCTCACCTACTTCTCGTTCGTGATGGGCCTGTATGGCGTGAGCTTCTGGCTGCCGACCATCATCAAGGCGACCGGCGTCACCGACGCGTTCATGATCGGCCTGTTGTCCGCGATTCCATTCGCGGCGGCCGTGGTTGCGATGGTGTTCGTATCGCGCAGCGCGGACCGTACACGTGAGCGTCGCTGGCATATCGCGTTGCCGGCGTTTGCAGGTGCGATCGGGCTGATCCTGTCGGTCGTGTGGACCCACAACACGGTGCTCGCCATGGCCTCGCTCACGCTAGCGACAATGGGCATCATGACCACCCTGCCGCTGTTCTGGAGTCTGCCGACGGCGATCCTCGCCGGCACGGGCGCGGCGGCCGGCATCGCGATGATCAACTCGATCGGCAACCTCGCCGGCTTCCTGAGTCCGTATGCGGTCGGCTGGCTCAAGCAGGTGACCGCCGCGAACGATTCCGGCATGTATATGCTGGCGGCGTTCCTGATCCTCGGCGGTTTGCTGGCGATCAGCGTGCCCGCGAAGCTGGTCAATAAGTAACGCGTTTTATGACGTAGAGCAGGCAGCGCCGTCCAACGTCCTACGTCACGCTGCACACAGCAACGAAAAAGCCCCCGGCATCTAACGACGCCAGGGGCTTTTTCATTTCCGTCTACTTCCGCGCCGTTTCGAGCACACGGCGCGGCGAGCGAACCTCAAACGATATTCATCGCCAATGCACTCTCGCGATAATGCTGGCTCGCCTTATCCGCATCGCCGAGTTGCTCGTGCAAACGCGCCAGCGCGCGATGCGAACGAATCTTCAAGGTCTCGTTGTCGGCCAGTTTCAGCGCAAGCTCCAGGAAAGATTGCGCCTTGCCCCACAACTGTTGATGCAGGCACAAGCGGCCCAAAGCGAACAGCAGATCCGCATCTTCCGGACGCTCCTTCTGCCACCCCTCGGCCTTCTGGATCAGCGGCAATGCGTCGCCTGCGGCGGTGTCCGGATAACGGCGCAGCAAACGCGCGTCCCAGTTCTGCGCCAACGCTTCTTCGACGATCTTGCGCGCTTCCTGCGGCCGGTTCAGCGACACCAGCAGTTCCGCGGCCGTATCGGCAAGACGCGGCGAATGACGCTCGGTGGGCGACAGCGAATGCCACAACTCCAGCAACGCATCGGCGTTATGACGCCGGTCGCGCAGCAGGTTTTCCGCCGCGAGCTGGCGCAAACGCACCGCCACCGCCGGGTGGATCGCCTCGCGCTTTTCCAGCGTCTTGACGAGCTTGAGCACTTCGCTCCAGTTCTTCAATTGCTGTTGCGCGCGCAACATGATCTGCTGCGCGTGAATCCGCCGTGCGCCCTGCGACTGCATTTCGGTCAGCGCGGTGAGCGCGCCGTCCGCGTCGCGGCCGTCGGCGCGCATGTCGGCGGTTGCCATCAGGCGCGCGTCCTGCCAGTCGGCTCCGTCGATTTGCGCGAGCCATTCGTCGCGCCGCGCATATTCATGCATGCGATGCGCCGCGGTAGCCGCGATCAAACCGGCCGCGCCCTTGTTGTCGCCATTCGTGAGCGCATCTTTCGCGGCTTTTTCAGCGCGCGAAAAACGGCCGGCGTACAGGTTGCCGATCGCGTCACGCAACGCGGCGTGCGCCTTCGCGACACGCGAGCGCGCACGGTATGCGGCCACGCGCTGCGGCATGCGCCAGATATTGCGCACGATACGCAGCAGCGCATAGAGCAGGATGAACAGCACCACCAGCCCGACCACGAACAGATTCAGCGAGATGTCGACGCGGTACGGCGGATAGATCAGCAGCACCTGCCCCATGTCGAAGCGCCCGACCACCGCCAGCGCCACGGCGATGGCGAACAGCAAGGCGAGCCATAGAAGTCCCCGGATTGCCATGATTAACCTCGGCTCCGGTATTGGTTGACGGCTTGCAGGCTCGTGTTCAGATTCGGCAGCTCGACCGCCGCCGAGCCCGCATCCACCTGCTTGACCAGATCGATCACCGTCTGCGTTTTCTTCGACGCGGTGTCGAAGTAGCGCTTAAGCGCGGCGTCCGCCGCGTGCAGGTCGGACTTCAGCGTGGTCTGGTTGCGCGACAGCAGCGCAAGCCGCGCCGACAGCAGGCGCATCTTCAGATTCTCGCGCACGAAGTAGCCTTGATCCGGCGTGACGAGCATCGCGTCGGCGTTGTCGATGCGGCGCACTTGCACGAGGCTGGTCAACTGCTGGCCGATGCCGGTCGTGACTTCGCGCCACCACACTTTCCAGCGCGGCTCGCCGGTGGCCGCCGCCACCTTCGCCGTGTCGGCCCACGTCGCGGCTTGCGGCGTAGCATGGGCGATCGGCGCTTCGCCCGCGAGCGGCAAGCTGTCGACCTGGTCGATCGCGTTGTCGAGCTTGATGGCGAGGCCGGTCAGATCGGTGGACGGCGCCGCCTTCAGCTTGTCGATGTCTTGCGCGATGGCCTTGCGCACGGCCACCACCTGCGCGCTGTCCGATGCGGCGAGGCGCGTATCCGCGCTTTGCAGCGCGAACAGCGCGAGTTGCGTATTGCCGGTGAGCTGCAACTGCTGGCTCGCGGCCGAGAGCATCTGACCGACTTCGGCGAGCGTCCAGTCGTCGCGATTGCGCGCGAGATCGGCGTATTGCTGCTGCAAGGCCTGCTGCGCGCTTTGCGCGTCGGCGAGCTTGCCTTCGAGCTGCGCGACCTGCGAATCGGACTGGTGAACCGTGGCCAGCGCCTGCTCGGTCTTGATGCGCAGTTCGTTGGTCTGCGTGTCGTTGGCTTGCTGGCGTTGCGCGAGCTGCTGCCCGGTGCGCTCCACCTTGCGATTGAGCGCATAACCGCCCACGCCCGCCGCGCAGGCGATGATCACGACGACAAACCACAGCAGCGGTCCGCTCGCGCTGCGGCGCTTTTTTTGCGCTTCGTAGGGCGTGAAGGGTTGATTCGGCGGCAACGCAGTGGTCGCGGCCGGCTGGGGTGAAGCGTTCGTGGATGCGTTCGTTTCAGTCATGCGTGATTTAGCCGGTGAATGAGCCGGGTTGGACGGTACCGGTTGAACAACGGTCGGGACGGCGGCAAGCAATGCGCGGGCAATGCGATCATCGCCCGCGCCGGACACCGTAATGCTATCAAAACCCAATGCCCGCGCGGTCTGCGCGATGCGCGGATGCGGCGTGACGAGTGTGGCGTGTTTCAGCTCAGCGATCTCGTCGGCGGTGAGATGTTCTTGCGCGAGTTCGTGCAGATTGCGCACGCCTTCGGAACTGGTGAGGAGCCAGGCATGCGATTCGCCCGCGAGCAGCGCGTGCACCCGCGCCCAGGCACCGATCGACGGTTCCGGCACGAGGCGGCGATACGCCGCTACCGTTTCGACTTCGGCACCCGCTTCGCGCAGGCGCTCGGCCAGCCATTCGCGGCCGCCGTCGCCGCGCACGATCAGCACGCGTTTGCCTTCGAGCGTCGCCGCGCCGAGCGCCGTGTCGATGGCGGCAAAGAGGCCTTCGGAATCGAAACGCGCCGTATCGTCGTCGGCCACGGACGGCGGACTGATGACGTTGTACGCCGGCGCCATGACGCCGTGGCGCACCAGCGCCTGCACGCTGCCGGGGCCGACTACGCCGATCGGCAGTGCATGCGGCCAGATCGCATTGCTGTGGGCAAACGCGTGATCGATGGCGTTCGGCGACACGAACACCACCAGCGCATAGCGTTCCAAAGACGCCAGCGCCGCACGCAGCGGCGCGTCGTCCGCGACGGGCGCGATGTCGATCAGCGGAAATTCGAGCGTGGCGATGCCGGCCGCCGCGAGCAATGCATTCAGCTCACTCGACTGACCGGCCGGTCGCGTAATCACGACCGTGAACGCCGCCTTGCCGGCGGAGGAAGATGCTGTGTTGCCTGGGATATCGGCCGCCATCACTCGCCGGTCACCGCGCTGTCCCCCGAACCTGCCGCGGGGCCGCTGGCCGTGCTGAGCGCACGAACGATCTCCATCGCACCTTGCTGTTCGAGCGCGCTCGCCACTTCCTGGCCAAGCGCGACAGCACGCTCGACGCTCGGCGCGGGCGCCGACGCCTGCGCGCTCAACACGCGCTGGCCATCGGGCGTGGCGACGATGCCGCGCAGATGCAGCGCGCCGTCATGCCAGCTTGCATAGGCCGCGAGCGGCACTTCGCAACTGCCGCCGAGCGCGCGCGACACCATCCGCTCCGCTTCGACGGCTGCGGCCGTGGGTTCATGATGCAGCGGCGCGAGCCATGCCGCGAGGTCGGCGCGATCGGCGCGAATCTCGATGCCGAGCGCGCCCTGACCGGCCGCCGGCAAGCTGTCCTCCGGATCGAGCAGCGCGCGGATGCGCCCGGCAAGACCCAGACGCTTCAGACCGGCAGCCGCCAGGATGATCGCCGCGTAGTCGCCGCGGTCGAGTTTCGACAGACGGGTATCCAGATTGCCGCGCAGCGGCTGCACCACGAGGTGCGGGTAACGCATGCGCAGCATCGCTTCGCGGCGCAGGCTGGAGGTGCCGACCACGGCGCCGGCCGGCAGCGCGGCAAGCGACTCGTACTCATTAGACACCAGCGCATCGCGTGGATCTTCGCGCTCCATGATGGTGGACAGCGCGAAGCCGGCGGGCAATTCCATCGGCACATCTTTGAGCGAATGCACGGCCAGATCGGCGCGGCCGTCGGCCAGCGCGCTCTCCAGTTCCTTGACGAACAGGCCCTTACCACCGACCTTCGACAAAGTGCGATCGAGAATTTGATCGCCGCGTGTTGTCATCCCGAGGATTTTTACGTCACAAGATGGATATAATTTGTGCAGCGCACATCGCACATGCTCCGCCTGCCACATGGCAAGGCGGCTTTCTCGCGACGCAATCACAAGCGTGTGGGGTGGCGCAGATAACGTCTCGGTGTTCATTGCTTGCTGATCGAATGACGGGATGTAATAACAATCAATGTTAGCACGCGCCCCTGTGTCCTCCGACACGCCGGAGCGCCGTGCTGGCGCGGTATCGATGGAAGAGACGGGCTCCGCGCGGCGCGCACCTGCCCCATCCCTCGCCGGTTCACGCACGGTCGTTCGCGCACCGGGCGGCGGCATGCGCGATGATGCAGTGCAGTGCGGCGCATCGTGCGCGTATTGTGCACATCGTGCGTATTGTGCAAAGGCGCGTGGCCCAATCTCCGGCGCATGTCCATCGACGCGTATCGTTTTCCCGCAGTCCAAGTAGCAGCCACGTAGTAGCAGTCCATCATTCAATAGGCCCTGGCTTCCCTGAGGAAACCCATCGTGACGTCTTCCGGATCGGCGCGCCCTGCTCGCCGCAACACTGCATCGCCCAACGCTCAAGCGGCCGACGCCGCCGTTGCATCCGCTGCTTCCGCTGTAGAGGCCAAACCGGCCAAACGCACGGTGAAAGCGTCTAAAGCGGCGAATGCCGCCAAAACCACCAAGGCTTCCAAGGCTTCTACGCCCGTCAAAGCCGGCAAGGCGACGCAAGCCGCGACTGCCGCAAAGGCCATGAAACCGGCCAAGGCCGGATCCACGAAGATCAAGATCAAAGCCGCCGCAAGCGAAGCGGTCACGCCGCAAGCCGGGAAAGCGCCCACGCTGCAAGCTGTTTCGAAGGATACGCTCGTGCCGGCGCCGAAAAACGGCGGTCGCACGCGTGAAGACAAGGATCACCCGCTGTTCCAGGACATCCGCTATCTGGGACGCCTGCTCGGCGACGTCCTGCGCGAACAGGAAGGCGACGCGGTGTTCGACGTCGTGGAGACGATTCGTCAGACCGCAGTGCGCTTTCGCCGCGAAGACGACAGCGCCGCGGCGCAGACGCTCGACAAGAAGCTGCGTTCGCTGAGCCCGGAGCAAACGGTCAGCGTGGTACGCGCCTTCAGCTATTTCTCGCACCTCGCGAATATCGCCGAAGACCGTCACCGCAACCGTCGTCACCGCATCCATGAGCTCGCCGGCTCGACCTCGCAGCCAGGCACGGTTGCGCATGCGCTCGAACGGCTGGTCGAGGCAGGCGCCGCCGCGACGCCGGTATTGCAGCAGTTCTTCAACGAGGCGCTGATCGTGCCGGTGTTGACCGCGCACCCGACCGAAGTGCAGCGCAAGAGCATTCTCGACGCGGAGCACGATGTCGCACGCCTGCTCGCCGAACGCGATCAGCAGCTCACCGAGCGCGAGCGCGCGCACAACGAAGCGATGCTGCGCGCACGCGTCACGTCGCTGTGGCAAACGCGGATGCTGCGCGACTCGCGGCTGACCGTCGCCGATGAAATCGAAAACGCGCTGTCGTATTACCGCGCCACCTTCCTGGAAGAAATCCCGGCGCTCTACGCCGACATCGAAGACGCGCTCACCGAACACGGGCTCGCCGCCCGTCTGCCGCCGTTCTTCCAGATGGGCAGCTGGATCGGCGGCGACCGCGACGGCAATCCGAACGTCACCGCGGAGACGCTCGAGCACGCGATCACCCGCCAGGCCGCGGTGATCTTCGAACACTATATGGAGCAGGTGCACAAGCTGGGCGCGGAACTGTCGGTATCGAACCTGCTGGCCGGCGCGAGCGACGCACTGAAGGAACTCGCGGCCGCCTCGCCCGACCAGTCGCCGCATCGCGTCGACGAGCCGTATCGCCGCGCGCTGATCGGCATGTACACGCGGCTCGCGGCAAGCGCGCGCGTGCGTCTCGGCGAAGGCAGCGTGCCGGTGCGCAGCGCGGGCCGCGGCGCGGCGCCGGTGCGAGCCAAACCGTATGGCGACGCCGCCGAATTCGTGCGCGACCTGCATGTGCTGATCGATTCGCTCGCCGAGCATCATGGCGCGCCGCTCGCGGCACCGCGCCTGTCGCCGCTCGCGCGCGCCGCCGAAGTGTTCGGCTTCCATCTCGCCAGCATCGACCTTCGCCAAAGCTCCGACATCCATGAAGTGGTGATCGCCGAGTTGCTGAAACGCGCGGGCGTCGAAGACGACTATGCGTCGCTCTCCGAAGAAGACAAGCTGAAGGTGCTGCTTGCCGAACTGTCGCAGCCGCGCCCCTTGCGTCTGCCGTACGCCGGGTATTCCGATCTCGTGAAGAGCGAACTCGGCGTGCTCGAAGAGGCCCGCGTCACACGCGAGAAGTTCGGCGCGCGCGCGGTGCGCAACTACATCATTTCGCACACGGAGACGGTCAGCGATCTCGTCGAAGTGATGTTGCTGCAGAAAGAAACGGGCCTGCTGCACGGGCGCCTCGGCGACGCCAACGATCCGGCCAAGGCCGCGCTGATGGTGATCCCGCTGTTCGAGACGATCCCCGACTTGCGCGACGCCGCGCACATCATGCGCGATCTGATCGCACTGCCGGGCGTCGGCGCGCTGATCGAACATCAGGGCAACGAGCAGGAAGTGATGCTCGGCTATTCGGACAGTAACAAGGACGGCGGTTTCCTCACGTCGAACTGGGAGCTGTACCGCGCCGAGCTCGCGCTGGTGTCGCTTTTCAACGAACGCGGCGTGACGCTGCGCCTGTTCCATGGCCGAGGAGGCACGGTCGGCCGGGGCGGTGGTCCGACCTATCAGGCGATTCTGTCGCAGCCGCCGGGCACCGTCGACGGTCAGATCCGCTTGACCGAGCAAGGCGAAGTGATCGCCAGCAAGTTCGGCAATCCGGAAATCGGCCGGCGCAACCTCGAAACCGTGGTCGCGGCGACGCTCGAAGCATCGCTGCTGCCGCACGGCAACGCGCCGGCACAACTGCCCGCGTTCGAAGAAACGATGCAGCAGTTGTCCGATGCGGCGATGGCGTCGTATCGCGCGCTGGTCTACGAGACGCCGGGCTTCAAGGAGTATTTCTTCGAATCGACGCCGATCGCGGAGATTGCCGAGCTGAACATCGGCAGCCGTCCGGCTTCACGCAAATTGCAGGACCCGAAGCAACGCAAGATCGAAGATCTGCGCGCGATTCCGTGGGGCTTCTCATGGGGCCAATGCCGTTTGCTGCTGACCGGCTGGTACGGTTTCGGCAGCGCGGTGGCCGCGCATCTGGACAGCGCGCCGAGCGACGCAGAACGCGCGCGCCGTCTCGCGCTGCTGAAGAAAATGCACAAGACCTGGCCGTTCTTCTCGACCCTGCTGTCGAACATGGACATGGTTCTGGCGAAGACCGACCTCGCGGTGGCATCGCGCTACGCGCAGCTGGTGTCCGACAAGAAGCTGCGCAAGCACGTGTTCGAGCGGATCGTCGCGGAATGGGAACGCACGTCGAAGGTGTTGTCGGAGATCACCGGCAAGAGCGAGCGGCTCGCGGAGAATCCGCTGCTCGCGCGTTCGATCAAGAACCGCTTCCCGTATCTCGACCCGCTCAATCACTTGCAGGTGGAATTGCTCAAGCGTCACCGCGCGGGCGATACGAATGCGCGCGTGCGGCGCGGGATTCATTTGAGCATCAACGGGATCGCGGCGGGCCTGCGTAATACGGGTTGACGGGCACGGGCTGACGAGCACGGGCTGACGCATGTGACGTAAGCGGAGCGCTCTGTTATGCGCCCCGCTACGTCGGTCTGATTCGCTACGGCGGAATGTCGGTTTCGGCATTCCGCCGTTTTCTTTTTTCGCGACGTACTGTGGCTTATTGCGCCTCGACCATCAGCGTGTCGAGCTTGAACGAGCCGTCTTCCCGCACGTCGAAATACTGCCGCACTTCATCGGGCGAGTTGCTCCACAACGAGCGGATGGCCACTACACGCGGCTCCGGCGTGCGCATGCGCTCCACCCACGACTTGAACTCGATCGCAATCCGCCAACGCTCGCGAATCGACGCCTTGAAACCGGCTGCTTCGAAGAGCGCGATCCATTCGTCGGCGCGGTAGTCGCGAATATGCGAGCCGTCGCGCAGCAATTCCACCGCCTGAATATGCGTGTCGAGCAGCGGATGATCGGCGCCGGCAATGTCGATGAACAGCACCTTGCCGCCCGGCTTCAGTACGCGCCGCACTTCGGCCAGCGCGAGCGGCACATCGTGCCAGTGATGCGCGCTCATCCGGCTGATCACCCAGTCGAACGAATCGTCGTCGAACGGCAGCGTTTCGGCGGCGCCCTGTTGCGTGCGGATGTTGGCCAGTCCGCGATCCTTGGCGGCGCCTTCCACGGTAGCCAGCATCTGCGGTGCGATGTCATACGCGACCACTGCTTTGGCATGCGGCGCCACCGCGAAGCTCGCGTGGCCGGCGCCGCAGCCCATGTCGAGCACCGTCGCGCCCGGCGTCGCCGCGATCGATTCGGCCAGCGTCTGCAGATCGGCGCCGGTGGCATGCGTCGGACTCGTCAAATACGCGGCGGCGGTCGAGCCGAAGGCGTCGGCGACCTGATCGTGATGCTTCATGGAAGGCTCCGGTTATGTATGTAGGGTTGGACTGGAACGCCGTCTGCCGTTCCAGCCGTTACAATAGAGCCCGTCGTGTACCAGTACAAGTTAAGCAATTATTCTGGTATCAATAACACCCCTTCCACGCGCCGCTTCATCACAGAATGACCACGCCGCCCTCAGTTGACAACCCACCGCCGCTCGACGCGACGCCCGCCCGCGCGCTCGGCGACTTCATCCGTGCGCACCGCGAGCGGCTCTCGCCGCAAGCGGTCGGCTTGCCGCCGGGCCCGCGCCGCCGCACGCCGGGCTTGCGGCGCGAGGAAGTCGCACAGCTATGCGGCGTCAGCCCGACCTGGTACACGTGGATCGAACAGGGGCGGCCGGTGTCCGCATCAGCCGACGCGCTGGCGCGGATCGCGGTGGCGCTGCAACTGTCGCGTGCCGAGCGGGCGTATCTGTTCGAACTGGCCGCCCAGCGCGACCCGGCCGAGCCCGACCCGGCCGCCGCCGACGCGCCCGCCACGCTGCTGCAAACCGTGCAACTGGTCGACGCACCGGCCTATGTGCTCGACCGCCAGTGGAATGCGCTGGCCTGGAACGAACGCGCCGCCGACCTGTTCGTCGGCTGGCTGGACGGCGCGCACGACCGCAATCTGCTGCGCTACACCTTCACCGAGCCGGCCGCGCGCGAGTTGATCTTCGACTGGGAAACGCGCGCGCGGCGCCTCGCCGCCGAATTCCGCGCCGATTCGATCCGCCACCTGAACGATGCGCCCACGCGCGCGCTGATCGATTCGCTGGCCGCCGCCAGCGATGCGTTTGCGCGCTTCTGGGCGTCGCAAGATGTGGGCGGCCGCGAGGGCGGGCGGCGCGAATTCAACCATCCGCGCGACGGCCGCATCGTGTTCGACCAGATCACCTTCAAACCCGCCCATCGCGAGGATCTGAAGCTGGTCGTGCTGGTGCGCGAATAAGCGCCGCGCAGCGCCGCCATTGGGCACCACCGCCCCAGTGTTAAAATCCCTGTCTTTCTTCGCTTCGGCGGCGCCCGCGCACTGCACTGCACGTATGTACCGTACGCAAACGCCGTCAGCCTCCTCACCGCTCAACTGCCAAACACCATGACGTCCCAACTGCACAAAAAAGGCGAAGCCTGGTCGGCTCGCTTCTCGGAGCCGATGTCGGAACTCGTCAAGCGCTATACGTCGTCGGTTTTCTTCGACAAGCGTCTGGCGCTCGTCGATATCGAAGGGTCGCTCGCGCACGCCTCGATGCTGGCCGCGCAGAAGATCATCGCCACCGACGACTTCGCCGCGATCCAACACGGCATGGCGCAGATCAAGGGTGAGATCGAGCGCGGCGAGTTCGAATGGCAACTCGATCTGGAAGACGTCCACCTGAACATCGAAGCGCGCCTGACCGCGCTGATCGGCGACGCCGGCAAGCGCCTGCATACCGGCCGCTCGCGCAACGACCAGGTGGCGACGGATATTCGTTTGTGGCTGCGCGGCGAGATCGACCGGATCGGCGGTCTGCTGAAGGATCTGCGCACCGCCCTGCTCGACATGGCTGAGAAGAATGCGTCGACCATCATGCCCGGCTTCACGCACTTGCAAGTCGCGCAACCGGTCACGTTCGGCCATCACCTGCTGGCCTACGTCGAAATGTTCTCGCGCGATGCCGAGCGGATGTTCGATTGCCGCAAGCGCGTGAATCGTCTGCCGCTGGGCGCGGCCGCCTTGGCGGGCACCAGTTACCCGATCGACCGTCACGCGGTGGCGAAGACGCTGGGCTTCGACGGCATCTGCGCGAACTCGCTCGATGCGGTGTCCGATCGCGACTTCGCGATCGAATTCACGGCGGCATCGGCATTGGTGATGACGCACGTGTCGCGCTTCTCGGAAGAACTGGTGCTGTGGATGAGCCCGCGCGTGGGCTTCATCGATCTGGCCGACCGTTTCTGCACCGGTTCGTCGATCATGCCGCAGAAGAAGAACCCGGACGTGCCCGAACTGGCGCGTGGCAAGACGGGCCGCGTGAACGGTCATCTGATGGCGTTGCTGACGTTGATGAAAGGCCAGCCGCTCGCGTACAACAAGGACAACCAGGAAGACAAGGAGCCGCTGTTCGACACCGTCGATACGGTGGCCGATACGCTGCGCATCTTCGCTGAAATGGTCGCCGGCATCACGGTGAAGCCGCAAGCCATGCGCGACGCCGCGCTGCAAGGCTTCTCCACCGCAACCGATCTCGCCGACTACCTGGTCAAGCGCGGCCTGCCGTTCCGTGACGCGCACGAAGCGGTCGCGCTGGCGGTGCGGGTGTGCGTCGATCGCGGCTGCGATCTGGCCGACCTGACGCTCGAAGAAATGCGCACCGAGCTGCCGAATGTCGCGCATCTGATCGGCGAAGACGTGTTTTCGTATCTGACGCTCGAAGGGTCGGTGGCGAGCCGCAATCATGCGGGCGGCACGGCGCCCGAACAGGTGCTTGCCGCCGTCAAAGCTGCGCGTGACGCGTTGAAGTAACGCGACTCGTCGAGCGATACTCAAAAGGCGAACCCATCGGCGGGTTCGCCTTTTTTGTTTTCAGGCTATGGAAGCGCGAGGCGCACCAAAAAGAAAAGCCCACACGAAGCGGGCTAAATGAAAGACTTCCACCGATGCCTCTCAAAAGAGGCCATCAGAGTGTAGGCGTGTTTCGGCCGCAGAGGAATCGGGCCTTATTTCAAGCCATTACAAAGCGCGCGATCAACTCTCTCGCAGGGCGAACGCCAATTGCATCCTTGCGCTTTTTGACTACCATCAAGTTAGATCTGGCTTCAATGCTTCCACGACGATGCTCAGCCGCACGCGTCACCTTCGCCGCTTGACTGGACGCTTCGCTTCGCGCGTCTGCGCATGTCTATCGCACCTGCGCAGCAGCGTGGCGTTGGCGACGGTTTCGGTTTTCGCGCTCGCCGTGACCGGCTGCACCATCACGCTGCCGCAACGGTCGATCGTCGAGACGCCGGTGGTCGCCATCAACAGCGCGACGCTCGATCAGTACCGCAGCGCCGTCGCCCAACGCATCATCGAGCGCAATCCGTCCTATGTGCTGCGCGGCCCGCCGCAAGCGATGCTGCGCTCGCTGGTAGTGGTCTCGTTCACGGTCGACGGCAACGGTCAGGTGGTCCAATCGGCGGTGTATCGCACCAATGGCGACGACGAAGCCGAGAGCACCGCGCTGGCCACATTGCGCCGTGCCGCGCCGCTACCGCAGCCACCCGGCAAATTGCTGAACAGCCGCGGCCAGATCGAACTGTTCGAAGACTGGCTCTTCAACGACGACGGCAAATTCCAGCTGCGGACATTCGCTTCGCCGCAAGCGCAGACCATCGACTGAACGTGGGTTCGGAACAGCGAACCGCGCGGCAAGCCCTAGCCCGCCTTGCTGCGCCGCGGCTACGCTCGCTATAATTTTCCGACTCCTCCCGCCGGAGCCTTCCGGCACGGCTGTCGCCGCCCGCTCACCCGCCGGCGCGGCGAGAGCCCGATAGCAGCGCCGCCGCGTCATCCGCGCGCGCCGTCTGCTCGATGCATTGCTTAATGCTCGATGGTTAGCGCATGGCGCTGAACCGGCCGCCTAGCGCTTCGCGCGCCGCCCGCTTGATGCCGGTTCGATGCCTGCAACACACCCGGTTATTCCCTGGCATTGCCGCTTTCGCGCAGGTTCGCTGCCGGCTGCCGTTGTAAGCTGCCGCGCATCGTCGCTCGCGCCGCGCCTGGCCGCGCCTTTACAAGCCAGCGAGACGCGCCGAGACACACGAACTTAAACAAAGATGCTGCCTGAACTTGCGCCCCCCAACGAGGGCCGGTGACCGGCGGCGTCACGACACATGGAGACCCTGCATGTCCATTTCGCCGATTTCCGCGGCCCAGTCCAATGCGGCCGGGCAGAACAGCAGTGCGCGGATCATCTTCGCGAGCTTTATCGGCACCGCGATCGAGTTCTACGATTTCTACGTCTATGCGACCGCTGCGGCGCTCGTGATCGGACCGGTGTTTTTCCCGCACGGTTCGGCGACCGCTCAGGCCTTGTCGGCCTTCGTCACGTTCGGCATCGCGTTCATCGCACGGCCGATCGGCTCGTTCCTGTTCGGCCATTTCGGCGACCGGATCGGCCGTAAATCGACGCTGGTCGCTTCGCTGCTCGTGATGGGCGTATCCACCACGCTGATCGGCCTGGTGCCGGGCTACGACTCGATCGGCAGCCTCGCACCGATCCTGCTGTGCATTTTGCGTTTCGGTCAGGGTATCGGCCTCGGCGGCGAATGGGGCGGCGCCGCGCTGCTCGCCACCGAAAACGCGCCGGCCGGCAAGCGCGGCTGGTTCGGGATGTTCCCGCAACTTGGGCCGTCGATCGGTTTTCTGGCGTCCAACGGTTTGTTCTTCGGCCTCGCGCTGTCGCTCTCCGACGAGCAATTCCGCAGCTGGGGCTGGCGCGTGCCGTTCCTCGTCAGCGCGGTGCTGGTCGCGCTCGGCCTGTATGTGCGTCTGAAGATCGCCGAGACGCCGGCCTTCCAGGCGGCCATCGAACGCGAGGAACGCGTGAAGGTGCCGATCGCGACGCTGCTCTCGCAGCACTGGCTGCCGACGCTGCTCGGCGCACTGGCGATGGTGGTTTGCTACACGCTGTTCTACAACGCAACGACCTTCTCGCTGTCGTACGGCGTGTCGGTGCTGCACATTCCGCGGCCGACCTTCCTCGGCATGCTGTGCATCGCGGTGGTGTTCATGGCGCTCGCCACACCGCTGTCGGCATGGGCCAGCGACCGCTATGGCCGCAAGCCGGTGCTGATCGTCGGCATCATCGCAGCGATCCTGTCGGGCTTCACGATGGCGCCGCTGCTCGGCAGCGGTCAAACGCCGCTGGTGCTGTTGTTCCTCGTGATCGAACTGTTCCTGATGGGCGTGACCTTCGCGCCGATGGGCGCGTTGCTGCCGGAACTGTTCCCGACCAACGTGCGCTACACCGGTGCAGGCGTGTCGTATAACCTCGGCGGGATTCTCGGCGCGTCGGTGGCGCCGTATATCGCGCAAGTGCTGGCCGCGCACGGCGGACTGAGCTGGGTAGGCGCGTATGTGTCGATCGCCGCGGCCGTCAGCATGATCGGCGTGCTGTGCATGCGCGAGACGCGCGATACACGTTTGATGTAAGGAAGCTAGCTGCGTCCTGAGTCAATCCCTGTCTTGCGCGTCTTTTTGACTTGCCTATACTCGAGTCGAATAACCCTTTGGCAAGCAGGGAGGCCTGGATGAACATTCATCTCCACAACGCAGACGTCGTGATGATCATTGCGCTCGCGTTACTGTGTTCGCTGCTGCTGGCGCTGCGCTTTCGTCCTGCGACATGGAAAGGCCTCGTCGTGGAAGCGCTGGCCGCGAACGCGGCGGCGATCACGGCCGTGATCGCTTTCGAAATGCTGCTAGCCTGAGCGCTGCGGCGCCGCCTCGCGAGGCGGCCCGCGCCACGGTTGCGACTGCCAGGCCCCATGTCCATCCTATGCAGGCCAATGGCGGTCGCGTGGCTCAGCGCTGTGCATGCGCGGCGAGCCGCTACCGATAATAGTAGCCGCCGTGATGGTAGTAGCCGCCACCGCCATAGTAATAACCCGGCGCCGGGGCGACGATGCAGCCGCCAAGCGCCGTTGCCAGCAGCGAGCCTGCAATCAAGGTCAGGATTAAGCGTTTCACGTTGTTCTCCCTTTCGTGTCAGAGTCATTCGAGCCAAACCCCGAATGACTCGATTGAACACGACGCCGCCTCTCACGAGCGTTGCGATATGTAAGGGAAGATCACCAACGTGTTACACGATTGCGCGCTGTAATCGGCAAGTTGTCGAGCGTGGCCGCGACGAGTTCACATCAGAAGAACACACCGCCTATACTGCGTTGAGCACCCGCATCCGGCGCAGGCCCTGCCGGCGGCGGGTGTCCGGATAAAGCGCGTATGAAGTGCATGAATTAGCCGCGCCAGCGTACCAGGCCTGGAGCCACGGCGACCTGGAAAACAGCACACGTGGCCAATTAGGTGCTGAACGAAAAGCGACAGATTTAACAGGCGTGTAATGCGCAACGCCGACTCGGACACAGCGGGACCGGCTGCGGGCGACCGGCTGCGGGTAAGCGGCACAGGAACGGGCGAACGCTCGCGCCATTTGCCGAGCAGAATGAACCATTGAACTCGACAACCGCATGGCGGTCTTTCCAGAACTGAGCTCGGCTACTCGACGTGACCGCTCAGTGCTTTACCGGGTTTGTTCATTGCATTGATTCCTCTTCGCCCGCAGTTCCCCGACGCGGGCGTTTTTCGGAGGCGTTCCGTGGCAGCGCTCGTTTGATTGAGCGAGTGCGCGTCGCGCCTCTTTTCTTTTGCTCAAACGGTTTGCGTGAAAACGCGAGAAACGCTCAGGCTGCGGCCGAGCCGCGCACTGTTTCGACGGCGTTCGGGTCGGTGCACACGTAGTCGACCGCGTCCAGCGCCGCGCCGATCGACGGCACCGAACGGCCGTCACCGATGGAGATCGAACGGAACGGCGCTTCGACGCCGCAATGCGACGGCGACGTCGCGACGAAGATCATCACGGTGCGCTTCTGCAACGCATGCGCGAGGTGGACGAAGCCGGTATCGGTGCCGACCACCAGCGCGCACGCCTCGATCATCTGCGCGATTCCGGTCACGCTCATCTTCGGCAGGACGGTTGCGCGCGGCACCTGCGCGGCAATTTTCTCCGCCTCGGCTCGCTCGCCCTCCGAGCCCCATGGCAGCACCACCTGAAAACCGCGTTCAGCCAGCTCGCCGCCAATTGCCACCCAATGCGGGATCGGCCACTTCTTGTCGTCTTTGGAGGTGGCATGAAACAGCGCGGCGACCGGCGCGCTACCCGGCGCGAACGGCGCTACGGATGGCGCCGGCAGGCGCAGATTGTAGATGGCCGGCCCCTCGACCTCGTAGCCGAGCGCTTGCCCCGTGCTGATACGCATACCGTGCCACGCATTGCACTGCGGACGCGGGCCGAAGCGGCCGGTATAGGCAAACGCGGCGCCGCGCTCGCCGAGATCCTGGGACCGATAGCCGATACGCTGCGACGAGCGCGCCAGAAAGGCGATGATCGCGCTCTTGTAGACACCGTGAATGTCGACGATGAAGTCGTAGTGATATGCGCGCAATTCGGCGATCGACGCGGCGATCGACTTGAAATCGGCCCAGCGGCGCGCTTTCTTGAAACGGCGCAGCGGCGCGCACAGCACGCGATCCACGCCCGCGCTCCATTGCACCACTTCGGCAAATGCTTCGTCAGCCGCCCAGTCCACTTGAACGCCGGGATACGCGCGTTTAATGTCGGCGACAACCGGCAGCGCCTGCACGATATCGCCGAGTGATGTGACCTTGACGATAAGGACTCGCTTCATTGAGGACCTGTTAGTTGTTCAAACGTCAAACTATTTTAGCCGACGATTGGGGTAATCACGATTGAAGGGCGCAGCGCGCAATGCGGTTCTTAATACAACGCGTTACATGACATGCCTTACAAATCAAGTTTTACTATATTTCAAAATACCTTCACAGTCTCGCGCAGACACAGCGGCCGCTATAATTTACCCTTTGCTCAAGCACACCCCAATGTCGCGGGCACTTCCTCCTCTCTCCAGCAGCATCGTGCGTCGCGCAAGACGCCTGTGGCGGCAGTACGGTGTGTTCTGGCTTGGTGCGGTGGCGGTCGGCCTGATCGCGGTTCTGTATGCAAGGCTCATCGATTGGGGCTACGGCGAATTCCGCGCGATGCAGCAACAGCACGTGTGGGCGCCGCTGATCGTCACGCCCGCGGTCGCCGCGCTGGCCGTATGGCTCACGCGCACGTTCTTCCGCGGCGCCGAAGGCAGCGGCATTCCACAAGTCATCGCCACCTTGCATTCGAAACCCGGCGAATCCGGCGCGCGGCTGCTGTCGTTCCGCATACTGTTCGGCAAGATCGCCGTGTCGTTTCTGGCGATTCTCGGCGGCTTTACGATCGGCCGCGAAGGACCGACCGTGCAAGTCGGCGCGGCGTTGATGTTCAATCTGCGCCGGCTTTATCCGCGTTCGAACGCGCTGATCGAACGGCAACTGGTGCTGGCGGGCGCGGCAGCGGGCCTGTCCGCGGCCTTCAATACGCCGTTGGCGGGAATCGTATTCGCCATCGAGGAATTGACGCGCAGCTTCGAGGCGCGCGCGAGCGGCGTGCTGATTACCGCGATCATCATCGCCGGCGTGATCGCGCTCGGGTTGAACGGCAACTACACCTATTTCGGCACGATCCAGATCGGCGCGCACTTCCCCGATCTGCTGGCGGTGGCCGTCCTGCTTACGGCGATCGTCACCGGCATCGCGGGCGGCGTGTTCGGCTGGCTGCTGCTGAACACCGCGCGCTGGATTCCGGCACAACTGCGCCGGTTGCACGGCGAACGGCCGATTGCGTTCGCCGCGCTGTGCGGTTTCGCGATCGCGGCGGTCGGTCTGATCTCGGGCGGCACGACCTTCGGCAGCGGCTATGCGGAAGCGCGCGGCCTGCTCGACGGGCACGAACACTTGTCGGTGTTCTACCCGTTCCTCAAGATGGTCTCGATGGTCGGCTCGTATCTGCCGGGCATTCCCGGTGGCATCTTCGCGCCGTCGCTGTCGATCGGCGCGGGCTTCGGCAATCTGCTGCACATGGTGTTCGGTTCGATGCAGTTGCCGATGCTGATCGCCCTCGCGATGGTCGGCTATCTGGCCGCCGTCACGCAGTCGCCGATTACGTCGTTCGTGATTGTGATGGAGATGATCGATGGTCATGCTCTGGTGATTTCGCTGATGGCCACGGCGCTGATCGCGAGCCGCGTGGCGCGTTTCTTCGCGCCGCCGCTGTATGACGCGCTGGCCCAGCGCTACATGGCGCCGCTGCCGCAACCGGCGCCCGCGACGGTGCCGGAAGTGCCCGAAGTCGAAGCGCCCGAGCCTGCCGTGGTAGAAACGGTCAACGGCGACACTCCCGCTGAAGACGGCACCGCCGCCGCACGTCAGTAGACGACAACCGCCGGCGCGCGCAGATGCACCGGCGGCAATCAATACGGCCTGAGGGAGCAGCAAGCGAACGGTCCCGTTCATGTTTTCCCTCTGTGGATAGACACCGAATGCGGCGTTATCCGTTTAATGCGCGAGGGCATGAACAGGCTGACTGCCCGCGTGTAACGGGCGGCCCTGAAGCGCAACGGATAATTTCGGCGGCGGCGTGGCGACGCGGGTTGCGACACAAGCGGCGGCACGCGAAAAAAGCGTTGACACGCCCCGCCCCATCGCGTTACATCGACGAAACGAGGCGAAGCGCGCGGCACATCATGAGCAGCAAGCCCTGGACAATCAGGCCTGCGGTATTTCGATCTTGACCTCGAGCACTTCGAGATCGTCCTGGCGCTCGAGACTCACGCGAATATCGTCATGGGAGATCTTCACGTACTTCGAAATCACGGCCACCAGTTCGCGTTGCAACGCCGGCAGGTAATCGGCAGGCGCGTGGCCGCCGGCGCGCTCATGCGCGATGATCAACTGCAGGCGTTCCTTCGCTACCGACGCGGACTTCTTCTTCTCGCCCAGCAAAAACGAAAGAATCGACATTACGTGCGCTCCCCTTACTTGGTGCCGAAGAGGCGCTGCAACAGGCCTGGCTTCTGGTAATCGGTAAAGCGAAGCGACTTCTGCTCGCCGAGGAAACGCGACACGACATCCTTATAGGCTTCAGCCACATCCGTGCCGTCCATGTGCACAGCAGGCAGGCCCTGGTTCGACGCGTGCAGCACCGCTTCCGATTCCGGAATCACGCCGATCAGGTCGATGCGCAGGATTTCCTGGATGTCAGTGAGCGACAGCATTTCGCCTTCGCTGACGCGCTTCGGGTTGTAGCGCGTGATCAGCAGGTGTTCCTTGATCGGCTCCTTACTTTCGATCGCGCGCTTGGTCTTCGACGACAGAATGCCGAGGATACGGTCCGAGTCACGCACGGACGACACTTCCGGGTTCGTCACGATCAGTGCTTCATCGGCGAAATGCATGGCCAGCAGCGCGCCCGATTCGATACCCGCAGGCGAATCGCAGACGATGTATTCGAAGTCCATCGCGATCAGATCGTTGATGACCTTCTCGACGCCTTCCATGGTCAGCGCGTCTTTGTCACGCGTTTGCGAGGCCGGCAGGATGAACAGGTTCTCGCATTTCTTGTCCTTGATCAGCGCCTGATTCAGGTTGGCTTCGCCCTGGATCACGTTGATCAGGTCGTACACCACACGGCGCTCGCAGCCCATGATGAGGTCGAGATTACGCAGGCCGACGTCGAAGTCGATCACAGCGGTTTTGCTGCCGCGCAACGCGAGGGCCGATGCAAAACTCGCGCTCGTGGTCGTCTTGCCCACGCCACCCTTGCCCGAAGTCACCACAATGATTTTTGCCATTACCCTTACCTTGTGTTCGTCAAATTCATCAATTATGTGCGGCCATATTTGCTGTGAAACGGCGCATGCCGGGTACGTTCAGGGCAGCGCGCGCTTCACACAAATCAGGTGAGCCGCAACGGTTCGATCATCAGTTTTTCTTCATCGAGCCAGATCTGCACCGGCTTGCCGAGCACGTCGGCAGGCAGCGGGTTCTCGGTCGTTCGATAGATGCCCGCGATCGAGATCAGTTCCGGCTCGAGACACGTACAGAAAATGCGCGCGTCGTGATTGCCCTGCACGCCGGCCAAAGCCCGGCCGCGCAGCGGCGCGTAAATATGGATGTTGCCTTCCGCGATGACTTCCGCGCCGTAGCTCACCAGACCGAGCACGACCAGATCGCCCTTTGCGTAGATGCGCTGGCCGGAGCGCAACGGTTTGTCGACCACCATCGTTTGCGACGAGGTGGCGAGGCGTACGGGCTCGGCGGCGGGTGCGGGTTCGACTGCGGCAGCCGTGGCCGGGGTGCCTGCTTCAGGCATGTCGGCGCCAGCGAAGAGATCGGCCGGTGGCGTGGCCGTCGCGGCGGTCGCTACCGGCGCCGCAGCGGCCGCGTTCGCGGCCTCTTCGTCAGCGGATTTTGCGGCGGCGCCGCGGCGATCGCGCGCTTCGAGCAACGGCAACGCCGACTCGGCCGCCCACGCCTGCTGCACGTTGGCGACCACGCCCACCGGGCGCATGCGCACGCTCTCGAGCAACTGTGCGATCTCGGCGAGCGGCACGCGTTCGCTCTCGGCGAGGCGGCGCACGTCGATCGCGACGACGTCGTTAGCGAAAAATTCCGGGGTCGCCTCGAAGCGCCGGGTCAGTTCAGCACGCATGGCTTCGAGGTCGGTTGTCTTGACCACGAACAGGAGCGTGTCGACAGAGCCGCTGCGGAGTTCGAAAAAGGGCGATTTCTTGGGCGACATAGCGTTCGGCAAAAAATTTTGCGTATTTTACAGGCGTCCACGCGGGCGGCGAGCTTTTTTGCCGATAGAACGCGCGGCCGCGGCCGCGCTTTAGCCGGGCAATTGGCCACGAACGCTGTAGCGACGCGGATGGGAATCGAGCGGCAGGCTGCTGCGCCGCTCGCGAGATCACTGCTGAAACACCTGCGACGTGCTCGGCACGTGGCGCACCAGCAGGCTTTCCGCCTGCTCGGGCGCACGCGCGACGCGGCGATGCTCGCCGGTCGGGCCGAAGCCAAGCGCCTCGTAAAAGCGCATGGCATTGCGGTTGGCGTCGGCGACCCATGCGTAGATTTCCATCGCGCCTTCGTTCGCGAGCCAGGCACTGGCCGTGTCGACCAGCAGCTCGCCGCCCCGCAGATGACGCACGGCCGGGGCCACCCACAACTCGCCGACGAACGCACGGGGCGCCGCCGTATCGTCGAAATGTGCCTCGATCAATCCGGCCGGATGGCCCTCGGTGTAGAGGATGAAGCTGGTGACGGTGAAGGAAACGGCGTGTGCGGCGGCGGTGGCGTCGAAACTCGCGGCATCCGCCGACAAAGCGTCCTCTAGCGTTTCGCCGAAGGCATAGGGCGCCTCCCGCAGCGACGCAGTACGGAGTTCGCGAAAAACAGCGCCCTGATCAGCGGCGATACGGCGAACGGTCAATGACGGACTCATGCAGACGAAAACCCCTTGAAATCCTAACGCGTAGCTTTAACCGAACCGGCGCGCGAGTCAAATCCTTATTTGCAGGAGGTGACGGCGGCGCGGGGCCAAGGCACAGGAGCCGCGCGCAATCTGCGCGGCATGTCGCCCGGCCGCCGCCTGCCCTGCTGGTTCGGGCGCTGCGCCTGGGCGACGCGCTCAGGGTGCCTCGTAGTCACCGGTGCCGTCAGGCCACGGCGTGAGCAGCTCGTAGCCGTCTTCGGTCACGGCAACCATATGCTCCCATTGGGCCGACAGCGAACGATCTTTGGTGACCACGGTCCAGCCGTCGCGCTGCACCGCGGTGCCGGCGCGGCCCGCGTTGATCATCGGCTCGATCGTGAAGACCATGCCGGGCTTCAGACGCACGCCCTGCCCCGGCTGGCCGTAGTGCAGCACTTGCGGGTCTTCGTGGTACACCTTGCCGATACCGTGCCCGCAGTAATCGCGCACGATCGAGAAGCCGTCGCGCTGCGCGGTCTTCTGGATCGCGTAACCGACATCGCCGAGCGTCGCGCCCGGCTTCACCTCGCGGATGCCCGCCAGCATTGCTTCGTAGGTCGTGTCGATCAGTTGGCGCGCCACCGTGCTCGGCTGGCCGACGCAGTACATACGGCTGGTGTCGCCGAAGTAGCCGTCCTTGATGATCGCGACGTCGATATTGATGATGTCGCCGTCCTTCAGGATTTCGCTGCGATTGGGTATGCCGTGGCACACCACCTGGTTGACCGAGGTGCAGACCGTCTTCGGAAAGCCCAGGTAGCCGACGTTCGCCGGAATCGACTTTTGCGTGTTGACAATGTAGTCGTTGCACAGCGCGTCGAGCTCGTCGGTGGAGACACCGGCCTTGACGTGCTCGCCGATCATCGCTAGCACGTCGGCCGCGAGCCGGCCGGAGATGCGCAGCTTGGCGATGTCGTCGGGAGTCTTGTAGGTAATGGCCATGAATTCAGTCGATGGGGTCGATGTTTAAAGTACGCGCCGCACGCGGCGTGGCGGTGCGGATACGCGTCCCAGGTGTGCAGAACCGGGCTTGCCATGATGCCGCTTGAAGAGGTCCGCGAACGGGCTCACGCCGGTTTTCGATCGGGCAATTGTACAGAGGATCGGCGGGAGGTCTCGGCGAATCGGGTAGAGACACGCGATGCGGCCTTCAATGAGGCGCATGCTGCGAACGCACATTGGCGTTCTTTTGCGTGCGTTGTATCGCGTGAGCAACAGGTGGACGTGCTCCGAGTCGGGATCCAAAAAATAATCAGCGTCCCTGAGCTATGCATTCGATCGCCATGTCGAGCGTCGTTTGCGGCGCAGGCGGTTTTTCAGAGGCGCCGGTGGGACGGGTGATGGCGCGGCGATCAAGGCGCGAGGAGGACGATGTGCCGGTGCGGACCCGGATCCCGCTAGCGACGCCAAACACCGAACTCGACGACGCTAATGCATAACAGACACGCCGGCACGACCGCCGTACAACGCGGTCGTGCCTGTCACGCATACCTCACGCGGGGCGGCTGCCGCTTCAGCGCACCGGAATGATCAGATGCTGCCCGATCAGAATGAGGTTGGGGTTCGGCAGGTTATTGCGCCTCTGTACTTCCACATATCGCGTGCCGCTTCCCAACTGACTCGCGGCGATCGCGTTCAGCGTGTCGCCCGAGCGGACCACGTACGTCTTCTCGCCGCTGGTCGCGGCCGTGGTGAGCACCTGATTGCTGATGAAGTATTTGCGCAGCAGATCGAGGTACGCGGGGGATTGCTTGACCTTCGCGATCGCCGAGTTCAGGTAGATCAGGAGCGCGCTGTCTTCCTTGCGTACGCCGATTTTGTACGACAGGTTGGAGCCGTCCAGCTTCGTGACGGCGAACGTCAGGTCGGTGTCCTTGATCTCCGACACGCCGAACGGATAGTCGTAGACGATTGCGTCGACCTGATGCCCGTCCAGGAAGTGCGCCATCCAGGACCGCTGCCCCTCGATACTCGCATCCGACAGTTCGACGATTTTGCTATCCGGGAACGCTTTCTGGGCAAACGCTTTCACATCCGGATCGCCTTGCAGGATACCGACCGTTTTGCCCGACAGATCGGCCGCTGAGCGAACCGGCGAACCCTTTGCGACGATCAACGAATAGCCGAAGTCGTCCACATACGGAATCGAATAGACGACGCCGCCTGGGGTGTTGTCGGGAAAGGTGAGTCCGTCCATTGCAACGTCGACGACCGCGTTGCCTTGCTTGTCGGTTTTGGTCAGCTGATCAGGGACCGCCGGATACGTATCCACGCCGTGATGCGTGTCGACCGTGACAGTGGGATGGTCGCTGGAGGTGAACTCTTTCTGCGCAAACAGCAGATTGGCGAAGTCGACATTGAAGCCTTGCGGCTTGCCATTGTCTTCAGAGTAAAACGGCCGCGACGGATTTTCGACGCTGACCCGCACGACGCCGTTGCTCAAAATGGACTTCAGCGTGTCCTTATTCGGCACGAAACCATCCGGATTGCTCGGGGCCGGCGTTTTTGCCGCATCGGATTTGTTCGAACCGATGTCCACTCCGTTCGCCGCCACGGTGTCTTTGTCAGCGCTCTGCCCAGCGTTAAAGGTATTTTTAAGGCCGCCTTCGTGGATATACCAACCGGCAGCCAGCAAGACCAGAAAAAGAACCGAACCCAGAATTTTCTTCATTTTTGATCGAGTTGAGTTATCGAAGGGTCACGCCAGATTATTTGGATGCCGTGGGCGAGCCGAGTTGCTGGGGAGGTGGATTGACTGTGCCCATCTCTGTCGCGGCTTTGGCCTGCTGCACTTCGGCACTTTCCATCAACGACGTTTCCATTTCGGAAAATGCCTTGTTGACGGAGTTCATCACCGAGTCGAGCGCGGCGTCCGTTTTGATTTGAGCGAAAGTGTCGCTCGACTGCATGCCGGCGATCTTGTTCATGCGTTGCGCTGACTGCGACATGTCCCACAGTGCTTTGGCGCGATCGATAGCGTCGGCGAATCGCTTGAGCTCGTCCTGCACCTGCTTATAGCGCCCTTCCCGGAACGCGAGCAGCTTTTTCATTGTCGCGAGCTGGGTTTCGAAACGCGCGACATCTTCGGGATATTGCTTTTTGAACTGCGCGGTCTTGTCCTCGAAGTTTTTCACCTCGGTGCGGAAATCGGTGATGCTTTTCTTGAACCGCTCGGCGCCTTCCTGCTTTTCGGCCAACTCGTTGTACAGCGTCTCGATCGGGTTCGACTTCGCTTCGTTCACGAACATCTTGACCTTCTGGTTCGCGAACTTCATGGCGAGGACGGGACCGAAGTTGATCGCCGCGAGCCCGATCACCGCGGCCAGAATCAGGCCGACGAGCCCTTTGACCAGCAGGATCGCAAGTGGCGCACCGATGGCAATGCACAGCCCGATAATCGCCCACTTGATGACTTTGAATTTCGTGGTGTTCGTGGTCGAGTCAACGACCGAATTGCCGACTGACATTTGAATCCCCTTTCGCACCTTGTTTTACAAAACCGGGTTTGCAGACTGCTTGGGAACATCGTTGTGGCTGTGCGTTTTTGCGCCTGTATTTTGGGTGCGGCGCGCAAACGCTGTATGACTTTACAGGCACAAGGGCGACTGGGGAAGCGGTGGTTGTTTTTTCCGGTTAGCGGTTCGAATCGCTTTACTGTCCGGTGGTCTACATATCGGAATATACCTGTCAAAAATATATCAACTATTTTTCAAAATGCTTTCAATACAAGCTTGATAACGATGGCATGCAAAAAACATTGTCTGCGCTAAGGCTTGGCGTTTCTTTACAAATTTCAATTGTTCCACTGATTTCGCAATGATGAGATCGCGCGCGAAAGAAAATCGCATCTCGCGAAAAAGAGGTCGTAATGGAAGCGCAGGACGTTAGCGGGACAATAGCCGGCGGACTTGTCCAGCAGAGCCGCCTATTGAAACTGCCCGGAGCAATTCGTTTCCCGATCCGCCGGCGTCACGCCATCATGTCGGCGGCAAGGCCTCGGTTGAACAAAGCAGCGAGAACGAAGACGCAAAGAAGCCGCAGTTTCTTGAGGATCATCCGGAGGTTATGACCGGCGCCGCACTGTACCGCGTGCATCGCAATCGCCGAGCGAGCCTTTGAACCATTGGTCGACGATGGCGACCTCCAGCGTGGCGTCGCTCAGGATGGCCGACCGACAACGTGACGCACATCGCACAATCGCCAACGAGTGGCTGCAACGCGTGATCGCCGGAATCAGGGAAATGCATGGCAACGAAGACGCCCGAAGGAATGTCGCGCAAAGACTCTTTTAGCCCTCCCGATCTGAGTGCTCGACCAGCGACGAATGGCACAAATCGAACGACAACATCGCGACGATCTCCAACGCCATAAAGAACAAATCCGGCTGAGAGCCGGGTTCAACTTCGTACCACCCTAAAGCGATGAAGCTCGCTGCGCGGCGTTTGGCCCGGCACTCGATGGTCGCGCGTATGGTGCAGTAATATCCGAGTTCGGCGTGAAGTCACTTCCAGGAACGCCCGATTTGACGCTGTTTGTGGCAACAAACCGTCCTTAATCCGCTCGTCAGCAAAGGTTGAACGTAATGTCTGTAATCACCTTCGCGTCGTCATTGCTGACTCTCCCGGAAAGATAAGGCGTTAGCTCCGCCAAGATACCCTTTGCGGGGACATCGTCCCGCGCAACTAGGGCTAACAACTGCGCCTTTGCGGACGGGTCCGCGACGTAGGTTCCAATGAAATGCGTGAAATGCGCGCGCAATTCGTCGATCGTCATTTTGAAGGGATCACCGTAACATTCTTAAGTTGAACCCTCGTACCATGGATCACCGGCACGATTAATCAACCGTTGATGCTCCATGACCGACAAATCATCTCGTAGCATGGACCGTCGTCAAAGGTAATCATGAGGTGTTGCAAAGCTTCGATGGTTGTCTGATCTTTCCGCCCCGACCTTCGGATCTCGTCGAGCCAATTACCGTCGAGCGATATCAGCTTTCCATAGGCAAGGTTAAACATATCCGCAGTACACGATGTCATGAATGTGCACTTGAACGACTCCACCCCGACGAACCGCAAGGAAAGGGAAGCCGGCTCCCCATCGTCGCCTTCGATAGACATTCTCAACTCGCACTCACGGCGCGGAAGAACGACAAAATCGGGGCTCGTCAGTAATGACGATGCCGGTACAGGTAACTTCCACAATTCCGTCATTGTTTAACTCCCGGGCGCGGAATGCTACCGCTCCCAATGTAAGTGCTGGTGCTTTGGCCAGAGCCAGTGATGCGCAGCGTAGACGTGCCGTTGTTGCTCAAGCCGTTGCCTGATAGACGACCTGCAATCGCCGCCTCTGTCGCAGCGTCCCCCGTCATGTCAACCAAACTCCACTGGCTCTGTGGGATGCCAGCTTGAGATAGTGCGAGCGACGAACGCGTATTTATGATAAGCGTGTCGCCGCCCATATTGATTGTTTGCACAGGCAAATCGGACGGTGAAAGTGTTCCAGCTCGAAGTTGAGCGGCAACATCGCTAATTGTAGATCCGGCAAAGGTGCCTTCGTTGCTAAACCAAGGGCTAGCGGTCGTTTGAGAGAAACTCAACGTGTTGTTTGTGGCAACACAAACAGCCGACCTAACCGTAAATTGCGCCTCAAGTTGCTATAACCGGGCAAATCCCGAAGCGAGTCGTGACCACGTAAGATTCAAGCCCGTTTCGCTCCGGGATGATCTTCAAATGCTTTCCGTCTTCGAAGTTCAATGTCAGCACTGACTCGTTATCGAGTTCGGCGCTTCCTACCGTGTGGTTTAGATATTCAAACAGGAGCGAGCTGTCCGTGGCCTGCTCTCCGTGCCCATGGCGAACGTTCCCTCGCTCAATGCACTGGAACGTGCACTGCACGAGCACATGTGCCCCGCTTGCAAAAAGCAGTATCAGCGAACCGATCCCAACGGTTACTCCTGTCAGGATTGTTGCGCAGAATTCTGCCAAGTCCTTTTCCTCAATCATCCTCGACCTCTCATCGCGTAGGCGGCATCGTGTTGGGCGGCAGCGGGACATGCGTCTCGCCCCTTGGACCAGTTCCACCTGTCGCGGGATTTATCGGCTGCCCGTTTTGGATGGAGACCCAATAGCCATTCTCAAGCCCGGGCACTGGCGTCGACCCGGGCGGCATCACCCGAATGTACGTGCTTCCGGGAGCACTGGGGTCCGTTCCCGGAGGATAGTAAATGGTACTGCCTGGCGTTCTACCAGGTTGGCTGACCCAATCGGAAGGAATCACCGGACCCTGAGCGGGATTTGTGAGCGGCTGAAGGTTCGGCGGTACTTTGGGCCCACCAGCCGCCGTGTTTGTGGCAACAAATCACCAAGCCTACGTTGTGCAGGAGATGTGCTAACGATCCTGATAATCCTCGAACTCCCATGCGCCAATTCGGCTCAACTTGACCGCGATCGCCGCCCAATCGTCACCGTCACTTCTTGCGACGTGGCATTCAATGACCGCTTTGATGGCGTCGTAATCATAGGTTTCAACAATCAGCATATGCCTACCCCACATCGAACCTTGGATGGCACATTGCGATTTAAGCCAGTCCGGAGTGCAGACCTGGATGTCAAATGCTTCCGAACCCGCCTCGCCTTGCGGACCAATGTAGGCTCGAATCCACGTGCCGAAATTCGATACATCGTCCGGCTGGTAGTTGATCAACCTGTCTTCCAACTGCAGGGAATGCAGCGATTTAATTTCAGCTTTCATGGCGTGATATTCAAGTGTCCGTTGCTAATAGGCCTACTGCCAGGCGTGAGCTTCGATTCGAAATTGGCCTGCACACCGGTTGTGGCATACGAACTGTTCGGTTTCGCTGACGGCGGGCGATAGATCCTAAGACCATCACTACTCACCCACGACGAGCCATCGCTCGATACACGGTATCCTGAACCAACCCATGCTGCACCGAGCTCATTTGCCTCCGCGGCAGTCGCTTGGCCGAGGCCGAAGTTGCCTTTCCCAAGAGAACCACCAGTTGCTGCCTCGTGCAAGATCCCCATTTGCTCGGCGGTTGTCAATGAGCCGGTGTTTGTGGCAGGGGTGGGCGAGAATCCAAACTCAGTCTGGATCCAGTTCTCGGCAGAGTTGACCGTGTTGTTGATGCGCGAGCCAATACTGCTTATTTCATTGGCAAGCGCGCTGCCGGCCTCACTGGCAATATCGCTCAACGCGGCATTATCGCTACCGTTTCCGCCCGTACCGATCCCGTTTCCTCCGCCGCCTTCAAGAGGAATCAGGTCCTTGCCGTGGGCCTGATCGTTGGGATTGGTGGCGTTATTCCATGACTCGTTGGACGCCGCGCTTGCAGCGCCGGTGGAGTTCTGACCTAGCGCACCGGCAACGGTACCGCCCAGTAAAGTCGACGCCGCGACGATTAGAGCTCGCTGGTCGTTCGTCAGGTTCGTCAGGCCACCTGCCTGGTTCACAAGCCACGGTGCCGCAAGCGCGCTCGTCGCCCCACCAATGGCTCCTCCAGCACAACCGGTCCCCTCTGCGGCGGAAATTGCACACCCGAGCCCGGCATGCGCCAGCACATAACCCGCGCTCCCCTTGGCTAGCCACGACCGGGTATCTTCCGACTCCGCTCCGATTGCACCGGCTCCAACTGCACCGGCATCGCTGATCACGCTGTATTCAAATGCGTGGCCAAAGCTGCCTCCGTACACGGCAGTGTCAATCCCGGCTGTCACAACCCCGCGTTCGACTATAAGTTGGAGTCCCTCCGCAACTTGGCTTGCAGTGACCGTACCTTGCCCAATGGCTGTGCTAATCGTTTGAAGATTGTTGTTGGGATCAATTCCATTCAACGCCCCCGCTGTCAGGCCGGCAACAGCGGCAGCCTCCGCGATTTGCGTAATATCGAGACCATTGCCCGAAAACGCCTGCGACGCGAACGCGCCGACCGCCCCTGCCAGCGCACCCGAAAGCACCGGCCCCAACGCGGCAAGGCTCGCGCCTCCCGTTATGACCGACGCGGCAATCGCGATCGCCGCAATGACAACGGTCGGCACCCCGCCGCCCTGGGCGACAAAATCCGTGTGAAGGTCGTCATGAACCGCAGTCTGAGTGAAGTTGCCACCGAGCTGCTGTTGCAGATTCGCCAGGAGCTGCTGGGTCCCGCCCTGGTCAATCGTGCCGCCGGCGTTGAGTTTCTGCAGAGCACCGCCGATCTGATCCAACGTCTGCACGTTCAGGTCCATGTTGGCCGCGCTCATGAAGCCGCCCGGCTGGACCTCGGTGCCGGTCGTCTTCGAGTAACCAGCATCCTTGACGTAGCTCCAGATCTCCCCCACATTGACCTGATTCGCCTGATTGGTCAGCGTGCCGGTATTGACCGTCAATGTGTCGGAAGCGGTGATGCTCCCGGTATTCAGAACGCTGCCGCCACTGTCCTTGCCGAAATTGAGCGTGACGTCGGTGCCGGTAATGTTGCCGCCCGCCGACATCGCACCCGTGTTCTGCGGCAGATATACCTGCGGCATCAGCGCAGTGATCGTCGGACAGGTGGCCGTGCCAGTCGTCGTACATAACGGGTCCGGCACGGTCTGCTCGACATACCAGAGCATCGGCTTGTCGAGCGCGTTGATCTGCGTCTGCGTCAGCGCATCGCCAAGTTGCAGGTTGTTAGCCGTCGCGTAGTCGAGCGCGTTCTGATACAGGTACTGCTTCTCCTGTTCCGTCACCGACTTACCGGACTTGCTGTCGTACGTCAGCCCGTCGATAAAACTTGCCTTGCCCGTCTGCTGCAGTGCCGCCTGCTGCAACATCACGTCTTCTTCCTGCGGGTTGTAGTAGAACAGCGTTGAATCCGGTTGAAGACTGACCGGCAAGGCATTCAGCAGATCCTGCGGGCCCAGACTGCCGAGCGCGGACCCACCCAGCGAATTGTCGACAAAGGAAGCCTTACCAGCGACCGGTGCAGGAAGCTTCGCGCCCACCGCACGCGGCACTGAAAGGTTGAGTCCCGGCAGACTGACCGCGCTGAGCGAAATCACCTGTGACGGCCCATTCACGCGCGGCGTGTAGGTATTCGCCGTGGTAATGCCGTTGATAAGCTTCTGGCCCGTCAGCGTCACGGATGTGCCGATCACATTACCGACGTTCTGGATCTGGCCGTTCGACGTGATCGACAGGTTGGGCGCCTGGATTGTCGCGGCAATGTTACCCACCGGTTGAGGTGGATCGATCGTGCCGTCGACGCTTGTATAGGCGCTGCCGTAAAGCGCAGTACATTCAGCCGCCGTCCCGCACGCCCACACGTCGTGGCGCTGGTCGCTGCTGAACACCCCCGTTTCCTGCACCCAATGCGAATGCCAGTAAGCGTTCAGCGTCTGCGCTTCGTTGACGACGGGTCCCGCAACCGAAATCGTCGCTGTATTGCCCGCAGCGATCAGGCTACCAATGTTGGTGAGACTGCCCGCGTTGATCTGCAGGTTATTGCCCGCGCTGATAACCGATGAACTGCCAGACTGCTGATCGACATAGCCTTCGCAATAGCCCTGTTTGTAACCACCGGCCGTCATGCAACCGGAGTAATGCTCATTCAGGCCATAGTTTTCATGCACCGGCACAGGCGGCGGCAGGTTGTTGGTAATCGCGCCCGACACGTTGAGCGTGATGTCGTTGCCCGCGACGATATTGCCCGATGTGTTGTTCAGGCTTCCAGCGGGCGTCGTTGAGCTGGCAGTCGTACCGACACCGCCGATCACAATGTTGTGCCCGGCGAGCAGGTTACCAAACGTATTGTTGATCTGCCCTGCTGCGATGACGAGGTCGTTACCCGCGTAGATCGTCGCATCATTCTGGCTATAGCCGAATGTCGTCGTGGTCGGATTGGAGCCATACGAGCCGCCACCCGTATTACAGGCCGAACTCGGCACCCCAGACGCGCAACCCACTGACGACGAGTAGCTCTGTGAATTACCGCCCTGATTGGCCAACCCTCCCGCAGCAACGATGACGTTGTTGCCCGCGTACATCAATCCGGCATTGGTAAGGGTGCCGCCGGAGGAAACGGTCAGGTTGTAGCCTGCGGCAATCATGCCCGTGGGTGAGTTCCACGTTGCCGCGGAGGTGGCGGACGGCGCGGCTTCGGCGGAAATGGAGAACGTCGTAGGACCGCCGCCTCCCATGTTCACGCCAGTCGCCGCGCCAGGTGTTGCCAGCTGGAGTTGGCCGAGTGTGTTGAGAAATGCGTTGTACTGGTTCTGGTCGACCGAATCGATAGCTGCATTCTGCACCGTCGGCGCGACGCTGCCATTGGCAAGCGTGCCCAGATTGAGAGAGATACTGCCTCCGGCGGCGATCTGTCCACCCTGATTCGACAGGCGGCCGGCAGTAAGCTGGATTGAGTTGCCTGCGGACATCACGCCGGAAGTGCCGGGTGTTTCCGTTGTCATGGTCTGATTGACCGTCGGAAGCGCGACAGTCATCTGGGACACGAGCGTGTTGCCTCCGGCTATCGATGCCTGTGAGCTCGGTCCATCCACGTACCAGTATCCGTCGCTCATCTGGTCAAGCGTGATCGAACTACCGCCGGCCTGGGCGGCGGTCAGCAGATCGGCTACAGTAGCCTTGGTGGTCGTGACCTGGAGATGCTGGTGATCGGACGACCCCATCATCATATAGACCGTTTCCGTACCGATCGCGCCGGAAAGCAGCAATGCAGTGTCGCTGACTGTAGTCGTTGTCGTCTGCTGTCCGGTCGGCGCAGTCTGGTCATTGACCACCGAGCCCACACTGATCGTCAGATTGTTGCCGGCAAACACCGACCCGCCTGTATTGAGCAGCGTTCCGCCCAGGTTGAAGATGACGTCGCCTTTCGACTGCGTCGTCGCGCCCTGATTGTCGTAATTCCCCCCCGTCACCGACAGCAGACCACCCGCCTCAACCGTCCCCCGATTCGTCGTGTTCCCGTTCAGCGCCAGCGCGCCATCCGCATGCATCACCGCGCCGGCCACGTTATTCAACGTCCCGTTGAACGTCACGTTACTGCCCGTGACCTGCCCAAAATTCGTGAACGCGCCATTGGTAGACAACGTCAACGCCGCCGTGCCATTGATCGTCGCGTAGTTAGTGATCCCATTGAGCCCGGTCAGCGATACGCCTTGTCCGCCGAAATTCCAGTTGCTGCCGACGTTGATAAAGCCCGCCGTCAACCACAGCTGCCCACCCTGACTTATCGTCCCCTGCGTCGGATCGAACGTCATGTTCGACGCGCCGATCGCCATATTGCGCTGCGCGAGCAGTTGACCGCCCGCGTTATAAAACGAGCCGTCACCGCCGTTGATCGTCAGCGAAACATCCCCCGTCGTGGGTCCGTTCGGTGCATTCGGATTACCTGCAAAAACGATCCCGTTCAGGTTATTCAGCGTCCCGGTATTGATGGTCAGACCGTTGACCGCCATCAACGAGCCACCTGTGTTATTCAAACCGCCCGCCACGCTGACGTTGGTCGAAGCGCCGTTCACGAGCCCCGCATTGGTGAAGTTCGTCGCATTGACAGTGGTCGTCGTGGTCGACGCCAGCGACGCGTTCGACGCATTGGTCACGTTCGGCGCCGACACATACAACGCGCCACCCGACAGCACCTGGCTCGCGTTATAAAAACCGTTCTGCGAGGTCAGCGTAGCTGCGCCGACGGCGTCCACCACGGACCCAACCAGCGACAGCTGATTCGACGCCGTCGCCGTCAGCGCGCCGCCCGCCACCACGTTGCCGAGCGTGACGTTGGTGCCGCTCAATTGCATGTTCTGCGTCGATACGAGCGTGGTCTGGCTCGCGTCGAGCGTGCTGCGCGCGGCCACGGTCACCGTCTTCGAGCCGCTTTGCGATCCGCTGAGCGTCACGTTGTTACCCGACAGCGAGAACTGCCCCGCTACCGTGCTGGTGCCGCTCAAGGTGAGCGTCTGGCCCGCGGCCATCGTCGTATCGCCGTTCGACGACACGCCGGCCACGCTGACGTTGCCCGTCGTCCCCGTAACGTTCACCGTGCCCATGGAAGACACCACGCCCGCCACGGTGGCGTTGTTGGCGGCCTGAATCCCGACATTGCCGCCGGATTGCAGCGCGCCGCCGAAGCTCACGCTGCCTGCGTTGGACTTTGCCGTCACGTTGCCGACCGCCGTGGTCGCGCCGAACGACATGTCGCCGTTCGACGTTGCACTGAACTGGCCCGCGCCCTGAATGCCGCCGAGCACGATGCCACCGCCCGCGCCGATCGTGATGTCCTTGCCGAAGGTCAACGCGCCGTTGCCCGTCACCGAGCCGCCTGCGTTGATCGTCGCGAGGCCGAGGCCTAAGAAAGCGCCGCTCAGGTTCGCGTTGCCGCCCGCACCCAGGCTCGTATTGCCGTTCACCAACTCGCCCGCTAGCGACAGCGCGCCGCCCGCGTTCGCATTGAGGTTGCCTTGGCTCGTAATCGAACCGCCGACGCTCAAATTGCCGCTTGTCGCGCTCAGTGCAACATCGGAATTCGCGCCGATCGTGCCGCTCGTGGTGAGATTGCGGCCCGCGGTCACGGTGAACTTGTCGGTGCTGGTCACGTTGCCGCCGAGCGTCGCATCGCGTGCAGCCGTGACGCTGGTAGCCGCACCCGACGCCAGCGCGGCGCCGACCGTCACGTCGCCCGCACCGTTATGGCCCTGCGCCTGCAGTGCAAGCGTCCCGCCCGCCTGAGCGGAGCCGATGGACAGATCGTTGCCGGCCGTCGCGCTAAGCGCGCCGTTGGTCGCCACGCTGCCGCCCACGCCGATACTGCCGCCGGCATTGAGCGTCGCCTGCTGGCCGAAGGCGACCGACGCCGCGTTGATCGACCCGCCCGCGTTCAATGTGCCGACGTTTTGTGCGCCAATGCCGCCGGTCAGCGTCAGGTCGCCGCCGGACTTCAGTTGTGCATTTCCGCCTGCGACCGTTGTGCCCGAAAAAGTCAGCGCCTGGCCGGCGTTCGCGAGCAGGTCGCCCTGGGTCGTGACATTCGCCGCGCCAAGGTTGCCGTTGATGGCGGTAAGCGAAAGATCGCCGGAAGCGTTGACGTCGCCGAGCGCGACGTTGCGCGCCGCAGTGACGGTGGTCGCACCGCCAGTATTGATTGCGCCGGCCACGCTGGCGTCGCGCGCCGCCTGCAACGTCAGCGTGCCCAGTGCGGTCGCCGTGCTGCCTAGCGTGATGTCGCCACCACCCGCATTACCGTTCGCCGTCACGGCAAGGTTGCCGGTGACCGCCTGAACAGTGCCGAGGGCCGCGCTGTTACCTGCCGTCAACGCAAGGCTTCCACCTTGCAATGCGCCGGTCAGTGCAATGTCGTTGGCCGCATTCAGCGTCGCCGCCTGCGAGAACGCCGTCGACCCCGCTCCGCCGATATTGCGCGCTGCCGTCAGCGTGCCGCCCATCTGACCTGCCAGCGCACCGTTCAACCCGATGTCGCGCCCGGCCTGCACGGTCACCTGCTGCGCGGCGGCGATCTGGCCACCCAGTTGCGTATCGAGCCCGGACGTGAGATTCAGCGCGCCCGCCGCAGTGGTCGTGCCCGTCAGCGAGATCGTGCCGCTGGTGGCGGTCGCGTTCAGATCGCCGGCTAACTGCGTGGTGCCGGTCACCGAGACGTTGCGCGTCGCGGTGAGCGTCTGTGTACTGCCGTTGGCGAGCGAACCGCTCACCAGCACATCGCGCGCCGCGCTGAGCGTCGCGGCGCCGGCCGCTTTCGCGGTGCCGGTGATCGACGCGTCGCCCGCACCGGCGTTGCCGTAGGTGGTGACAGCCAGTGTTGTGGCCGATGTGACGTCGTGCAAGGCGGCGCTGTCGCCGCTCACCACGTTGACGGCGTTCGCCTGAAGCGCGCCGGTCAACGCAAGGTCGCGTTGCGCGCTCAGGGTCGCGGCGCCCGTGAAGGCCTGCGTGCCCGCGCCGTTCAGGTCGCGACCCGTGTTGATCGTGCCGCTGGTCTCGCCGATCAGCAAACCGTTCAGCATCGCATCGCGGCCGGCGCCAAGCGCCATGTCGCTCGCGGCACTGGTGCTCGTGCCCGTCGCGAGGGAAAGGTCGAGGCCCGTCAACACAGCAAGCTTGCCGCCGCTGTTGATACCCCCCGTCGAATTGAGACTGCCGGCTTGAGCGGTGATACTCATATCGCCGACGGACTGGGTCGCGCCGCTAATCGCAATGTCCTGCTGCGCGGTGATACCGAGGCTTGAACCGCTTTCGAGCTTGCCGGCGATCGTCGCATCGTTCTGCGCCGTCGCCGTCGCCGCAGCGCCAGCGGTCGCCGTGCCGTTGACGGTGAGATTGCCCGGCCCCGTCGTCGTATTTGTGCCGTTGGCGGCAAGCGAGAGCGCGCCGGCCGAGGTGATGTTGGTCACGCTCGTGTTGCCTGCGGCCGTCACCTGAACCGTCTGCCCCTGGATCAAGCCGCCTTGCACGACGTCGCGCGCGACAGTGAGCGTGGCCGCCTGCCCGAACGCGAACGTGCCCGCGCCGGTGATGTCGCGACCCGCCACGACGCTGCCTTGCCCGACGCCCGCAAGCGTGCCGGCGACATTGATGTCGCGCACGGCGTTCAAGGTCGTATCGAGCGCGGTGGTCGTCGTGCCGCCCACCACGATGTCGCGCCCGGCCTGCGCATTCAGCGCACCGTGGCTCGTCAGCGCGCCCGCGAGATTGATGTCATTCGCAGCATTCAGCGACGTGCCGAGCGTCGAGGTCGCGGTTGCCGCACTCGCGAGCGTGATATCCGTGCCGGCCTGCACGCCGAATGCGCCGCCGCCCGCGAACGAGCCGGTCAGGTTGACGGTGTTCGCCGCGTTGAGCGACGTATCGAGCGTCACGTTAGTGGCGCCGCCGAGGTTGATGTTCGTGCCGGCCTTCGCCTTGAGCGCGCCGTTGCTGACGATGGCACCGCTCGACGTCACGCTGCCGCTCGTCGCCGTCAGCGATGTGTCGCCTGCCGACTGGATCAGACCCGAGCCGAGCAGGTTCAGATTGCCACCGGCTTGCAACGTCGCCGTCGCACCGCTCGTCACCGTGCCGCTGACATTCAGATCCTGAGCCGCCGCCGATGAAAGCGTCGAGACCGACGTCACGTCATGGAGCGATGCCGTCCCGCCCGCGTTAGTCTGCACGGTGTTGCCGCGCAGCGAACCGGTGAGCGTCGTATCGCCGCCGGAGCTGAGCGTGACCGCTTGCCCGAAGGCCGCCGCCGCCGCGCCTGTGATCGCGCCACCTGCTGTCAGCGTGCCGTTGCCCTGTGCCATCACCGAACCGTTCATGGTCAGGTTCTGGCTGGCGTTCACGGTGAGATTGCCCAGCGCGGCCGTATTTCGCGTGCCCAGATCGGCGGATTGGGCCGCGTCGATCGACAGATTGCCGCCCGACTGCAGCGTGCCGCTGCTGGTCAGCGAACCGGCTGCGTTGTGCAGCGTCAGATCGCCGCCGGTCGACTGGATCGCACCACTAACCGTCGTATTCGCGCCGCTCGTCACGTCGAGCGCCTGGGCAGCCTGCAAGGTACCGGTCACGGAGACGTTGCCGGTCGAGTTCAACGCACCGCCCGCGAGCGAGTTGACCGTGCCCGCGATCGAGGTGTTTCCACCGCTGGTGATACCCAACGCGCCAGTGGTTTGCAAAGTGCCGCTGACCGCGAAGTCGCCGGCAGAACCGAACGCGCCGCTCGTCGGCGAACTGGCCGCGCCGGCGATCGAGAGCTTGCCGTCGCTCGTCACGCCGAGCGCATCGGCGCTCTGCAAGATGCCGTTGACGGAGAAATCGCCAGCCGACGTCAGCGTGGCGGTCGACAGCGAAGCTACGGTACCGTTGATCGTCAGCGGGCCGCCGTTCGCCGCCACCCGCAACGCGGCATTCGACTGCACGTTGTTGAGCGTCGCCGCCCGCCCCCCCGTCAGCGAAACCGCCGCGCCGACCAGCGCGCCGCTGACCGTGAGGTCGTTGCCCGCGCTCACGGCCGTGTTGCCGGTGAAGCTGCTGGAACCGCCCAGCGTAACGTCGTGCGCCGCGTTCAGCGTCGCACCGTCCTTGCCGACGAACGTGCCGCCGATCGTCAGGTCGTGCCCGGCGCTCAGGTTCGTCGCGCCGACCACGCTTGCCACGCCGGTCAGCGAAACATCCTGGGCGGCGTTCACATCAAGCTTGGCCTGGCTGTTCAGGGTGCCGGTCGACGACACACCGCCGGTCGTCGCGGCGACCGTCAGATCGCCGGCGGCCTGGACCGTGCCGTTCGTCGCCACCGCAACTTTGCGCTGCGCCGTCACCGCGAGCTGCGCGCCGCCCGCCAGCATGCCGCCGACCGTGACATCGCGGCCCGCCTGCACCGTCGTCGGGCTGTTGGCCGAAGCACTCGCGCCGGGCGTACCGTCACCGCCACCCGCGAGCGTGCCGTTGACGATCACATCGCGCGCTGCCTGCACACTCGTTGTACCAAGGGCGACCGCGGTGCCGTTGAAGGTCACGTCGCCGCCCGACGCCGCTCCACTAGCGCCGTTCGCCACGATGCCGAACGCGCCACTGACGTGTGCGTCCGCCACGCTTGCGCTGTTGCCGGCGGTAATCTGCAGATCGCCTGCCAGCACGGTCAACGCGCCCGTGGCGGCGACATTGCGCGCCGCCATAAGCGTCATGCCGAGCGAGGCGGCCGTTGGGCCGCCAAGCGTGATATCCGCGCCGGCCTGCGCATTGAACGCGCCATTGCTGGCGACCGAACCCGTCGACACGATGCTGCCGCTCTGCGCGATAAAAGTCGTGTCGTTGACCGATTGAACCGGACCGCTGACGTTGACGTTGCCTCCCGCATTCAACGTAACCGCGGCGCCGCCGGTAAGCGCACCGGTCGTGCTGAGGTCGCCACTAGCCGCGAGCGAGAGCGCCGACACAGCCACGACGTTGTTCAGCGATGCAGAACCGCCCGCCGCCGTCCGCACGGTATTGCCGCGCAACGAACCCGTGAGATGGGTATCGGCACCGGATCCGACGTTGACCGCCTGACCGAATGCCGCCGTCGCCGCACCCGCTATCGTGCCGCCCGCGTTCAGCGTGCCGTTTCCTTGCGCGCCGACCGCGCCGTTCATCGTCAGATTCTGGCCGGCGTTCACGGTGAGATCGCCGAGCGCCGTGGTGCTTTGCGTGCCGAGATCGACCGCTTGCTCCGCGTCCACCAGCAGGTTGCCGCCGGACTGGATCGTGCCGATGCTCGTCAGCGAGCCGAAGGCGTTGCGCAGCGTCACGTCGCCGTTCGACTGAATCAGGCCGCCCGCGGCGCTGATCGATGTGTTGCCGCCGCTCGTCACGGCCAACGCGCCCGCGCTCTGCAACGTGCCACCAATCGCAAAGTCCGACGCCGATGCCAGCGAGGTGGTGGACAGCGAGGTCACCGTGCCGGCAATCGTGGTCTTGCCGCCACTCGTCATGCGGAGGGTGCCGGCGCTTTGCGCCGTACCGTTGACGGCAAAATCGCCGGCCGACGTCAGCGAGGCCGTGGACAACGAGGTGACCGTTCCGTTGACCGTCAGCGGGCCGCCGTTGGCCGCCACCTGCAACGCGGCATCCGACTGCACGTTATTGAGCGTCACCGCCTGCGCCGCCGTCAGCGAAACGCCCGCACCCACCAGGGAACCGGTCACCGCGAGGTCGTTGCCCGCGTTCACGCCGACATTGTTCAGGTAGCCGATGCTGCCGCCTGCCGTCACATCGTGCCCGGCAGTAAGCGTTGCGCCACCGTGGCCCGCCAGCGTGCCGCCGACGGTCAGGTCATGCCCCGCTGTCAGCGTCGTATCGCCGGTTACGCTCGTCGCACCGGTCAACGCGACATTCAGCGCACCGTTGACGACGAGGTTCGCCGCGCCGTTCAACGTGCCGCTCGAATTTACGCTGCCATTCACCGCCGCGACCGACAGATCGCCGACCGCCTGCACTGTGCCCGTTGCGGCTACCGCGACATTGCGCTGCGCCGTCAGCGTCACCTGCGAGCCGCCCGCCAGCGTACCGTTGACGAGAACATCGCGCGCAGCCTGCACGTTCGTCGCGCCGACCGAAGCCGCGTTGCCGTTGAACGTCACGTCACCGCCGCCGGCCGGGTTACTGGTAATCCCGTTCGCTGCAACGTTGAACGCGCCGCCCGCCTGTACGTCGGCGAGACTCGCGTTGTTGCCCGCCGTCACTTGCAGACCATTCGCGAGCAGCTTGCCGGTGAACGCGACGTCCTGTCCTGTCGTCAACGTGCCGCTCTGGCCGAACGCCACCGACCCGCTGCCGGTGAGATTGTTCTGCGCATTGAACGTGCCGTCCTGCTGCACGATTACCACGCCCGGTACGTCGAGGTTGCGCCCCGCGCTCACCTGCGCGTCGGTGCCAACGAGCAGCGAACCCGCTACCGAGATATCGCGCGCGGCGCTGGCGGCGAACGTCGTGCCGCTGGCAAGCGACCCGCTCACCGAGAAGTCCCGGCCTGCCGTCACTGTGACGGCTTTCTGCGCGGTGGCCTGCCCCGTCACACTCGTGTTCTGACCGGACGTTAGCGCGAGGTTGTTGCCGCTTTTGACGGTTCCGTTGTTCGTCACGCTGCCTTGCGTCGCCGTCAGCCCCAGATCGCTCGACGTTTGCAGCGCCGCGTTCACGTTGACGTTGCGTTGCGCGGTGGCTTGCAGCGTGCTGCCGTTGGTTTGTCCATTGACATTGATGTCGCGCGCGGCCTGCAGGCTCGTCGCGCCGCTCATCACGGACGTGCCGTTCAGATTGATATCGCCCGCGCCGTCGTGGCCTTGCGCATTCACCGCAAGCGCGCCGCCCGTCTGCATGTCGCCGAGCGTGACGTTCGCGCCGCCGGTGATCGCCGTGTCGCCGTTCGATTGCGCGTTCGCCACGTTGACGTTGCCGCCCGCCGTCACCGCGAGCTTGCCGCCGGTCTGGATCGTACCGGTCGAGGTGACGTCGCCGTTCGCGTTGATCGTGTAGCCGCTGATGCCGACGTGCGCACCGGTCATCGACAGATTGCCGCTGGCCTGCAGCGTCGCCTGCTGTTGCGCGGCCGAGCCGTTCACGGTCAGATCACCGTTCGACGACAGCAGCAGATCGCCCGTATTCGCAGCCATTTGTGCGTCGGTGCGCACGCCCATGCCGGCCGCGGTGCCGATCACCTGGATCTGGCCGGCGGTCATCGCGCCGAACGCGGTGGCGTCGACCGCGAGGCCGTTGTTGGCGCGGCCGTTCGCGCTGTTGATCGCGTTGGCGCTGTTGTCCGAACCGTTCGACGACGTCGCATACGTGGTGCCGTTACCGCTCACTGCCGAGGGCAGCACGAACTGCCGCCCGGCAATCGCGTTGATCCGCGACCCGGCATACAGCGGCGCATTGATGCCGATGGTTTCACCGATCAGATCGATGGTGCCGACGGTCCCTTCGATACCCGCGCCGGGGCCGTTCACGCCCGCGTTGCCTTCGATCTGGATATGGCCGCCGGTCACGCTATAGCCGACCGCCTGCGCGTTATTGAAGTCGGTGACGGTGCCCTTGAGGTCGCTGAGGAACTGCGGCGTACCGGTCGACAGCGTGACGCCGATCGTATTCGTGAACCCGGTGCCGTTCGTCGTGATGCCGTTCGGGTTCGCGATGATGACCGTTGCGGGTGCACCGAACACTTCCAGCGGTCCGTTGAGCAAGCTCGCATACGCTGCGCCCGTCGAGGTCACCTGGTTGACGATCACGCTCGCCGTACGGCCTGCGAGATTCGGATTCGCCTGCAAGTCGCCGCCGGTGAGCGACGTGCCGGCCATCAGACTGTTGTTCAGAATCAGCCCGACCGGATCGATGTTGAAGCTCTGGTATTTGTTGAGCGAAATCCCCGCCGCGTTCGGCGCCGTGATGTTGACGACAGGCACGCCGCCGCCCGCGCCGGTGGTCTGCGTGATCTTCGGCTGAAACAAGATCGGCGCGGTCGGATCGACGATCGGCGCGGCCTGCGCCATTTGCATCGCAAAGCGAATCCGTACCGCGCTCAGATCGATGATGCGTTGCCATGCTTCGTCGTCCAGACGATGGCTGCCGGCGGCGAGCACACCGGCCGCGTCGCGGCTCTGCTCGAACGTGATCGAGAGCGCTCCGGCGAACAGCGTCAACGCGACCAGCGCCGAGACGGCGCGCTGCCAGACGCGATACGGACGCGCAGGCATGGGCACCGGCCAGCGCAGCCGTGCCGACAGCATGCTCCGGTCGTGCCGCTCGTCATGGGCCTGACGGTCTTGTTCGAGTTGTCGCAAAGCGTTGCGCGTGGACGCGTTCATGGTGCTCTCGTCTTTTTCTGGTTTTTCTTGTACTTCCGGCACTTCTTCGCCGCACCGGGTGACCAAACCCGGAACGGCGTTGCAGCGGTTTAATCCCGTCCGCTGCGCCTCTTCGAAAGCGAGGCTGTTACTGCTGCTGAATCCGTGCGTTCTTCATCAGATCGACCACTACCTGTGCCGTAGCTTTCTCCAGCGCAACCTGTTCGAGTTGCTTGCGTAACGCATCCTTGATCTGGTCGTACTGCGGAATCTGCGTCGGACGCTTTTCGTCGACGCGCAGAATCCAGAACGCGTCGCCGACCTGCACCGGCGTGCTCGACACGCCGCCTTGCGGCAGCTTGACGAGCGCTTCGGCGAGCGGCTGCGGCCAGTTCTGCGTGCTGCCCGGCTCGATCGGCGTCTTGAACGAGATCCAGTTGAGCGCGCCGCCTTGCGCCGCGCCCGGCCCCTGGCTGTACTGCTTCGCGAGCTGCGCGAAGTCGGTGCCCTTCTTCAGTTGCGTGAGCACCGTTTGCGCGGTGTCCGCATCCTTGACGGCGATCGCGCTCGGCTTGTACTCGTTCTCACCCAGGGTCGCGACGATGGCGTCGTATTTCGCCTTCACGTCGGCATCGGTCACCGGTGCAGGCTTCACCTGGTCGCGCAGAAAAGCGGCGGTCATCGCTGCCGTCTTCGCCTGGTCGACGGCGGCCACCACCTGCGGACGCGATTCGTAGTGCTGTTTCTCCGCGGCCTGGCGGAACAGCTCGCGCGCGATCAGCTGATTCTTCACCGACGCGCGCAGTGCGGGCGTGTCCGGCACGTTCAACGCGCGCACGGCCTGGTCGAGTTGATCCTGCGTGATGACAACATTGTTCACGCGCGCGACTGCGTTGGCAGGCAGCGGGCCGCCGGCGGCGTCCACCGCCTTGTCTGCTGAAGGTTTCGGCGAAGGCTTGTTGGCCGCATGCGCGGCGGGCAGAAAACCGGCCGCAAGACCGAGTGTGGCGAGCGTGGCGATCAGCGTCGCGTGGCGAATCCTGACTGCGAGTGGGCGATGTTTCATATGAACCTCTTCAGAGTGACCAGTTGAGTGTGGCGAGCAGCACGGTGGCTTTTTTTCCCAGTGCGGCGGGTTGAAGCAAGGCCTGCCCGAGCAGCACCTCGCTGGTGACGGTTTGCGTTTTGTAGCGCCATTGCGCGCGTGCTCCGATGCCGGTACCCATCAGCGTCGGCCAGCCGCCCTGTGCGACCAGATGCGATTTGCCGCCGTCGAGAAACACGTACGGTTCGAGATGCGCGTCGTGCCAGACCGGCACGTTCTGCCATGCGGCCTCGTTGCGCAGATAGACGCCGCTGTCGCCGGCAATGCCGCCTTCGGTAAAGCCGCGCACGGAATCCATGCCGCCGAGGAAGATCTGCTCGTTGCCGAACATCGCAACGCGGCTGTACTGGCCGCGCAAGGTGCCGCGATAGGTCCATTGCGTGCCCGCGAGCGCGCCGAGCGCGATCTGCAGCGTGGCGCTGGCATCGAGCCTGGTGAACTGGCCGTGCGCGTCGGCTACGCCGATATCCGGGCCATCGTGGCTCGCGGAGAGCCACGGCAAGCCTTGCGACACGCCGACGTCCCACGTCGCGGCCGCAGCCTGATCGTGCGCGACAAACCTGCGCAAGCCATTCAGGCCGACGCGCAATACCGTGAGGTCCTGCGGCGACAATTCGATGCCGTTCAGGGTGCGCTCCGTGCGCATTTTGGTGAGCGTGACGTCGACGCTGGTGCGTCCGGCGCGCGAGCGGGCCAACACGTCGTTCCAGCCGAGAATCTGGCTGAACGTACGGCCCTGAAGCAAAGCGACGTCGCCGATGGTCTGCTGGTATTCGGACAGCGACGTCGTATAGCTGAAGGTTTGATAGCCGTATGGCGCAGCGGCGGAAAACACCACCGCGTTGCTGTCCTGGGTGCCGACGAAGTTGAACGACAGCGACTCCTGCAAACCGATCAGATTGTCCGCTTCCACGCCGGCGCGATAACGCAGCGTGCCGGTTTGCGAGCTGCCGTAGTTGTCGATCCCGAGGTCGTAGAAAACGCGGTCGCCGTAGTGGTTCGTGATGGCCACCACCGAATCGCCCGGCGTCTCACCGGGCATGATCTGGATCTCGGCCTGGTTGCGGCGCAGCCGGTTGATCTGGTCGACGCCCTGTTCGAGATCGGGCAGGCGCAACACGTCGCCGCGGCTGTCGCCGAAGGCCCAGGCGAAGCCCGCGTCGGTCAGCAGGCCGCCGCCGTGTGTCGTGTACCACGGCTCGTTCGGATCGCGCGGACGCAGCGGATGACCGTTCAGCGTGAAGGCCGACACCCTGCCGTCGACAATGTTGATCTTCAGCGTGCCGGATGCGAGATTCTGCGCGCCGAGATATGCGCGCGTCGTGATGTAGCCGCGCGCGATGAACGCTTCGGTCACGCGGCGCAGCAGCAGGTTGATGCGATTGCGGCCGAGCTGTTTACCGATGAACGGCGCGGCAATCCTTTCGAGCTCGGGCGAGCCGAGCACGCTGTCGCCGATAAACTCGATGTGGTCGATCTTGAACAGCGGCTCGACGTCGGGCAGCGTTTCGACATCCGCGCCTTCGGGCAGATTGACCACCGTCGGTTGCGGCACGTCGATCTGCGCGGGCGGTTGCTGGATTTCCTCGCGCCGCTGGCGGTCGCGTTGTTCCTGCAACAGCCGTTGAGCCGGATCCTGTTCGGCGCGGAAAGGTGTACCGAAGAGCGCGCCGCCCAATGCGGCGGCGTTCGGCAAACCCGGCGGCGTTTGCGCGAAGCCACGCACCGCCGCCGCGCCGGCGAGTATCGCCAGCGTGCAGCGCGCGAGCCGCGGCGTAGGGCGTTTCATAGGCCGCTTCATAGCCCGCCTCATAGCCCGAACCATGACACGAGCCCGAGGTGGTTGTGATTGCCAATCGTGACCGGCGCGCGATACGGTGCGCGCAACGTGTTCACGCCGCCCGCGGCCCTGATACCGGCGGGCGCGTTAAACGAGCCGCCTTCGATGTCCGCCTCGCCGGTCAACTCGACCTGGCCGGTGCCGCCGCTGAACAGGCCGCCGGTGTCGGCCGCGAAAATCGCCGACCACGCGTTGCCGAACCACGCCTTCAAATCGTGCGTGCGATTGATCGCGCTGTAGCCGAGCACGGCTTGAGCTAGCGTCTTCGGCGCATCAAGTGTCAGTGCGTTGAGCGCGAGCACCGTGCCGCCGGTGTTGGTGATCTGCGAGCCCGCTTTCAGCGTGATGTTCTGCGCCGCTTCGATCACACCGCCGAAGGCTTGCACGGTGCTCGACGAAGTCGAACTGCAGAAGAAGAAACACGTCTGCCGATACGAGGCCTGCCCGGTGAATACGCCTTGGATGAGCAACTGGTCGCGCGCGGTGATCGCAATCGAGCCGCTGTTCGCGAGGATCGAGCCGCCGACGTTACTCACGTTCCGGCCGGAGATGGTTACATTGCCGGCGTCGGCGGTGATGTAGGACAGTTTCGACGGATCGGCGATTGCGCCATAGTCGACGTTGAAGCCGTCCTCACGATGCTCGATAAAGATCAGCCGCCGGCCGCGGTCCGAATAGCCGACCGGTGCGCCGCCGTTCGTCCCGCTCGAGTGATCGACGATGTTGCTGACGTCGCCGCCGGCGATGATCGTGAGCCCCTGGTTCGACAGCATGCGGGCGTTCTGGTTGGTCACCGAGCCGCCGGCGGTCACCGAGATGTCGCCAGCCACGCCGAACAGAACGGCAAGCTGGCTGCCCGGTGTCGACTGGTTCAGCACGTTGCCCGCGGCATTCAGCGTGAGCGCGCCGAGCGAGGCGGCATCGAGGGTGTTCTTCTGCTGGCCCTGAATCAGCGAGCCGAAGTTGGTGATGTCGCCGGTGCTGGTCAGCACCACGCCGCTGGTGGTCGAAGCGATCACCGACTGCGCCGTGGCGTCCTGTGTCAGCGCAATGCCCGCGCCGCTCACATCGATGCCGGTGTTGGCGAGCAGGCTGCTGCCCGTCAGGCTGACCGCGCCGGTCGCGCTCAACGTCGCCGAGCCGTTGCTCGCTTTGAGCTTCGTATCGGACAAGGCGATGCTGTCCTGCACTTGCAGGTCGAGATTGTTCTGCGCTGTCAGCGACGTATTCGAGAACTGCACCGAACCGTTCGATGACAGCGTGAAATCGCCGAGCGTCGCGTTCATCGGCCCGGCGCTGCGCACGCCGGGACCTTTGTCGGTGACGATCAGTTGCACGCGCCCGCTCGTGAGACTGCCGGCGGCGGTGATGTCGATCGCGAATGAGCTGGTGGTGGCAGCGCTCGCGGACGGCCTCAGTGTGAGCCAGTCGTTGCTGTTGTCGTTCGGCGAAACCGCCGTGTTCAGCGTGACATTGCTGTTGCCGGCCACGGCACGCACGTAGGCGGTCCGCGACGTGAAGCCGTTGGTGAGCGGCCCGTTGATCTGCACATTTTTCGCGATCAGATCGAGCCCGATCAGCGCGCTCGCTAATCCTTGCGGACCGACGACGATCGTCCCGGTGCTGGTGTCGAGCACGATGTCCCGCTCCGGAATGCCAGCTACCGGCACCGTGTCCTTGAAGCTGACGTGCCCGGTGGTTAGCGCCAGGCGGCCGGTGTTGACGAATGATCCGCCGTTCACCGTAATACCGTTGGGATTGGCCAACACGACGTTAGCACGCGAGCCGAGCACTTCGATCGGCCCGCTGATCACGCTGGGATTCGTACTGGTAACCTGATTGACAATCGTCCGGGCATTAATGCCGATGTTATTCAGTGCAGCGCCGGCCGCGTCGACGCTGAAACTGCTATACGTATTATTCGAAACACCTGCGAAGGCCGGCGCGATATTGACGGTTTGACGGCCATTTGAAGCAGTTGAAACGGTGGTCGCCGTCCCACCGTCGACGACGATGCCAGCCGCTCTGCCAACAAGCGGAACGAACGCTATCAGACAGGTAGAAAATTGAATGGCGCGGTAAATGGCGCGCCAGCTCCCGCAACTGGGGAGCCGAAACTGATGCCGGCTTTCCATACAACAACCCCGCCCCGCTCGTACACACGGGTTCTCGTTCTGCGTTGATTTTTCGGAACCAGAGGATTCAGGTCCGGCTTTTGTATTACGAATGTCGGCAGATCGACGGGAATCTTTAGTAAGTTATTGAAATAATTTTCTTTCGATTACATTGCAAAAAAGAGGTACTTCAGACTCAGCTTTTCAAAACGCCCACATATACCTGAAACGCGACGCGCAAGTACGACTCAAATAAACTGGCTCCGGTTGATCAGTATCTGGGAAAACGAATGCAGTTAAACCGGCAATAGCCGACGTCTGCACAATTCAGATATGCATAAAGCATCAAAATAACGGCCAATATATACAGCGCTGCCCCGAATTACCCTGGATAACTTTCACCACCATCTTCCAGGATTAATACCGGACAATTCTTGCTAAATGCGACCCAGCAAAGGCGAACGGGCCTGACAGGAGTATTCGAAACCTTATGATCCAAACCGTGCCATGTTGCGCACGACCGTCAGTCAGGGCACGGATTTGTAGGCAGCCAGCCGATGCCCTGCCGGTATGCCACCGTGCCGTCAACCCGAAACGGGGTACCCGCATCAACGGAACCTGATGCAGGTCAGACACCGCCCGCTCACTGCAACACGCGTTGACCGTAGATCCATTCGATACTTCCGTAGGGAGCAAGCTGGTTGAGCTCGGTAAGGTCAGACTTGGCTCCCACCGCACTTCCTTTGACGAACTTCAGGTACGCGCCCTGATAAAAGAGCACCTCACCTCGCGCCTCTTGCCGGTCGACACCGGACATGCGGGCAAGAATCGCGGTCATTTCCAGCGTCGTCCCATCCCCTCGCCACATGCGCAGCAAGGCGCCGTAGTGACCGCTGTCATGCTCGGCGTAATACGTCGCATCGTGTTCGAGCGTAGCATTGGCCAGCGACGGATTTTGAGCCCTTGCCATGATGTACCGGTAGAGCACCGCCCGGTACGCAAGGAAGCTGGGGCCTTCAAGCGGAGACTGTGCATCGGCGAGCGTATCGATGGCGTCTCGCCATTGCTCCATTTGCATGTGCGCGAATGTGGCCGTGACGAACCCCTCTGTGAAAGTGCCCAATGCCACGGCCCGCAGCGCGGCAGGTTGGCTCGCAGCCCGTTTTCGTGTGTTGTCGATCTCGGGCGCGAGTAGCGTCAATGCGGACTGCGGATCGTTCAGCGCGAACAGAATGCCTGCCTTCGTCGCGATCAGATCCCGGTTGTTCTCTGCCTTCGCCAGGACCATCGCGTGATCGATAACCTCGAGCGCTTCCTTCGATCGACCAAGGGAATCCAGCGCGGCGGCCTCCTTTTTCATCGCCGACGCCTTATCCGCGTCGGATGTTGCCGTCGCCTCCTGTTGCCGCGCATCCTCGAGTTGCCGTTCATGATCGGCTTCCAGAAAATTCTTCTTCGCATTTTCGAGCGCGAGATAGTCGCGCCCCTTCGGGCATGCAACAGGGCGCCCCACGGGAGAAGGATGATCCGGGTCCGTAATATCCATCACGCTTTGCGAGCAACTGCTCGTACCTTGGAAAGCAAAGTTAACGCGATATTTTCGCCCCTGTTCAGGCGTGAACGATGCGACAAGCGGTCCGCATGAATCGGAATGGCGATCCGGCACTTCAGCCCCGAAAAGACCTTTCACCTGGACGGGTACACCGGGCTGTACATATTGCTCCCGCGAGGTTTCGTTACGAAGCAGCGCCTTGTTAAGCTTCTCCGTCAAGTTCGCAATCCCCGGCAGCAGGACCTCCCTGCCGCTGTGGAAAACGTGGCCGACAGGCTCGAAGCCGCTGCACGCCTGCGTCGACGTGCTCTTCCAGTACATGACGCCCATCGGCATTCCGCTGGAGGTGAATGTCAGCTTCGCTGCATTCGGGTCGGCGGCGTTTTCCGCTTCGGGTTGCCGGGCACGTGTCTCTTGTTGCCGCACTGCGGCCTGGTCCGCCGGAGCACGCCGATGGGCGCAGCCGGTCAATGCGAGCATTGACGCGAGAGTGGTTGCGATGGTCAGTGTGGCCAGTGTTTTTTTAACATTGGGTCTGTTTGCGTCACGTTCTTTGTTGGTTGCGGTGCCTGTGCACGTGGATGGCGTTGGAGCGGTTTGCGCCGATGCGTCGGCCAGCGTCAGAAAGTAACCGGCGAGCATCACGCCAACTACGCAGATGGATTGTTTGTTATTGGTTTTCACGAAGCGGTGTGATGGTCTGTTTTTCTGTCAAAGCGCTGCGGGCGCCGCAGGCGAAAGCGTCTGTCCTGCCTGGTCTGCATGTGCCGGCGCTCAGGTTCGCTGATCGGGAAATCCTGTCACTGGCAACGCGGCGCCGGGTCGGCCGTCACCGGCTCTGTCTGGACGCGTTCGTCCTCAACGCGCAACTGCCGAACGGTCAACCGCAGACTCCCTTTCTCGCCGCGCGGGAATGCTTCGTAGTCCGCGCCGGGTCGCGGCACAAATGTACCGGCGACATGCTGGCGGGTTTCCGTAATCACGAACCCGTTGACCTGCGACCAGCCCCCCGTGTCGAGCGTGATTGTCAGCGGCTGGTTCGCCTTGACGACATACTCGTCGTAATACCGGTAGGCGTCTTCGGGCACCGGCATGCCGATCGTCGTATTGGCAAGGTGCAACATGCGCGGTTTGGCCACGGCCATGCCACCACCGCCACCGTAGCCGAGCGCGCCACGCTGCGGTTCGCATGCCGTGTTGAAATAGAAGTGCGTAGAAACCCCGAAATAGACGCGAATCCGGGCATCCGTAGCTAGGTCGTAGGCCACGCTCTGCGGAGGGATTTGATGAACACAACCCGTCATCGAAATGCAAATGAGGACTGCCGATATTACGAATTTAATCACGTTTTACGTTGGCTATTGAAATGAACGGCCTCAGTGATTCAGGAAGCGCAGCCAAAAACGACGCGGACGCCGCCAGTCTTCCTCGCCGGATACTGTATGGATCACGAAATAGTCGCTCAGAAAGAGCGGCTCACTTTTTGCCAAAAAGGCGCTTCAACAGGCTTTGCTGAACCGGGCGGGATTGTCCGGTTTCAGCCGGCTCAGCAGAGACCGCGCTTGCATGCGTGGTCGGACCATCAGGGCGAAGCAGGTCACCTGGATAATGAGATCGTCCCAGACAAAGACTGTCATCGAGGTTGAACGCCTTGGCTGCCGCCACGGCCTCGACACACCAGAATCCAAAGTACGCACCGCCCTCAATGTTTTCGGCAAACCCGTACCAGTAAGGGCGATCGTATATGGCTGTCACGCCTCCCTTTTTAGGCGGTCGGTCGAGTTCCACGTACCAGTTTTCAACGAACAGTCGCAGCAGGCGCGGCTGGTCTGCCGGCGATGCATTGACTGCATCAAGCAGCCGCCGGTACGGTTTCGGATGACGCAATTCGGTTCCGATCCGGCGATCGTGATCACGACTGGCAATCACCCGGTCGAGCAGCGCATCTTCGCCCTCATTGCCCATCAGCACAACGAGACGCCGCCACTGGTCATCGGGGATATCCAGGGCAAGCGCAAAGCCCGTCAACCAGAAGCACACGATGTAATTGTCGAGGTTCGTGATCCAACTATGGCGCGAGACCTGCTGCTCGGGTGTGAACACGCCCACACCAAGCCGTTCTGACTCTTCCCACGCATCTAGAAGCTTAGGAAAGTACTGCACCAGTTCGCCCACTTGATCACCACGCGAATACCGCTCGAACATGAGTTGCCAGTATTCCCGGACAATTTCAAAAACGTACTGCGGCCGATAGCGCGGATCGCCTGGGGGCTCTTTGCATCGTACGATCATTCTCGCGATTTCATCTTCCGAGAAAGTGATCCACTTGTCCCAATACGTTTTTGGTGCAATTACGTCTCTTGTCATTTGATCGAACCTATCACTTTGGAGCTCGGCTGCACTACGATTTTCCCGCTGCTGTCAAGAACACCGACTGTCACGTTGCCGTAAGGGTCCGTATGTACGAGCCATTTTTCGACCCGACCAGAGTCAAGCGCAGATCGTATGCTACTTGCCGCAGCGCGATCATCGCCAACCGCATTCAATATGCGATTCAGACCAGTATTAGCGCCCGTGATCCAATCGTCGCTCATCTGCAGACCGTCGGCTGTTGAACCCAATTTGGACGTACCGAACTTGTATTCGACCACGACGTAATCAACGCCGGGCTTGCTGACCTTGTACAGGTCGTCAATACCGTTCTGCCCGATCGCCTGCGTGCGGCCGATCTTTTCGGCGCCTGGCACGATGTTATCGATTGTGGCGCCACCGAGCAATTCGCCGATCATCCCCTTCTGGGCGTTAGTAAGCGCGGCGAAGTCCATCAGCGGCGCACCATTGGCACCGAAAAGGCTGGCGAGATTCGTCAACTGACCGAACTCGCCGGATTTCCCGGCCATCTTCGCCAATGTCTGGACTCCGACGTCGATGCCCGCGTTGGCGAGGACAATCCCAGCCTTCGCTCCGCCATATACTACGGTCCCGACGCTAGCAACCTGATAAATCAGGTTGCCGAGATCCTTGCCCAGCAGTTCTGCATTCGTGTCACCGCCCACCGTCAGCGCGTTCTGCATCTGGCTGATCTGCGTCTGCAGCGATGCAACAACCTGCGTGCCGAGCGCCGCGCGGACCTGGGGATCAGAAACGAGCGCCGCCAGACCATTGAGGCCCGTCACAGGGTCCGAGAGGAACTGCGCCAGTCCGTGCAGGTCGGTCAGTCCCGCTTCCGCGAGTCCCTTTGCGACGCCCGTCGTGGTCAGCGCGTCCTGGCGGAAGCTGACGCCTGCCCATTTGCCGGCCGTCTTTAGCTGGCAAAGTGCATTTCCGTTACAGGCGTTCCAGTCCTTGTGAGCCTGTACGATCTGCTGAGTGGCCAGCCAGTTGTTTTCCACCTCTGCCTGCGCCGCGTTCACTGTCGTCGAGGCGCTCGATGACCCGGTCGCGGTGGCAATACCGGCGACTAGCGTGTCGACGAGATTTTCCTTCGCCTGCTTCTGCTGTTCGGTTTCGTTCGGGTCAGTGATAGTGAACAGGTTAGTCAGCAGGCTGGCGGTTGCGGCGCCCATCGCTCCCGCACCGCAACTCTGGTTACTCGCCGCAGCCCCTGCGCATCCGATGATCGCGTGCAGCGCCGCATGCAGCGGGCTACCCTCGGTAATCGTGCCGTCCGCCACGAGCTTGCCGATCAGTCCCGCGCCTTGCTGCTGGAGATAGTTCACCAGACCCGCCTGCACGAACTGCGCGCCACTGCCCGTCACGTTGCCGCCGGCCGCCGCCGTCAATGCCGTGAGCACCTGACGGTAGCTGCCGCCCGGTCCCCATTCGGCGGTCAGTTGATCCGCCTGCTGCTGGGCCTGCGCACGCTGGTCGGGCGTCAGGTTCGGGTCTTTGGCCGCCGCCTTCGCCGCGTCCGCCTCCTTCGCACGGTTGTTGACGAACGTGCCAACCTGATTGATGAACTGGCTCGTGATGTCGAAGCCAGCCTGGATCTTGTCCTTGTCGAAGATCGGCGCGATCGTATTGGCCGTGGACGTCGTATCGCGGCTGATACCCGCCACCGCTTCCGCAGCCGTCTGCCCGGTCAGTTGCTGCTGTTTCGCACCATCGGTGATCGTGATGGCCCCACCGCTGATCGCGCTCTTCGTCGTCGAACTGGCGTCGCCGGAGGCGTTCATCGCCACCGGCGGTGTCGCCGAAAAGCCGTTATAGCTCGGCAGTTCGGTACCCTTAACGGGATTCCTGTTGTCCGCGTTACCCTGCTGGTCCTTGCCGATCGTGCCGCCGTAGCCGCCGCTGATCCCGACCTGCTGGCCGCTGTACTCAGCCCGGTTCTGGATGTCACTATGCGTGAGCGTCGCGGTCGTCAGGCTGTTCACACCGTCCTGCACCGCTTTGTCGCTGCTGGCGATCACCGCACCCTTGAGGTCCGTATTGCCCTGCACGTTGATCTGGAAGCCGCCGTCACCCGCCTTGATGCCCGACTGTTCGCCCACGCTCGCGTAGTCGCTATGCATCTTCTGCTGGCTGAAGTTCGCCGACGCGCTGGAAGCGCCGTAGCAGATCGGCGGCACGCATACGCTAATCGACACGCCTCCACTGGTCTGCTTCGAGTCGTAATGGCTAACGTCCTGCAAGCTCTCGATGTTGAGATTGCCGCCGACGTTCGCAATGACCTGCTGACCGTCCGCCACCGCCCCTTTGAGGTTTGTATCGCCGCCCGATTGCAGCGTGAGCGTATTGCCGGCATCGACATGCGTATTGGTCCACGTGGTGTCACTGCCGTTGCCATTACCCTTGGTGCCCGACACACCCAGCTGGAACGAAATGCCGTTCTGTGATCCAACACCAAACGTCACGCCAATACTCGCGCTCGATCCGCTGTTCGTACTCGTCTGGCTGTCGGAATTCTGTGCCGCCTGAAGGTTGATGTTGCCCTCGGCGTTCAGCGTGGCGTTGTTGCCGGCAGATATGTTGCTGCCGACAACGTTGATGTTGCTGTCTGCTCCCGCACCGGCGGCAGCGATAGTCAGGTTGTGCCCTGCGGAGACTGTGCTGCCAGCAGACGTACTCGATGATGCGGTCGAATTGCTGTTGCTGTGACTTGTGCCCAGTGAGACGTTGATGCCGACGCCGCCAACAGCCGTCGGGTCGCTGGCAACCGCATCCATCGCATTCTTCGCCGCCAGCCCGGTGGTGGCCGCAGCGAGCGCCTCGAGCCGCGCGTCGCCCTTGCTCTGTTTCGCATCCTGCCGCATCTGGTTCGCGGTCTGCACTGCCGCAAGTACCGGATTGCTGATGCCGCCGGTGATCGCTGTCTGGCTGAACGATTGCTGCTCGCTCTGCGTCAAGGTGTTCTGCGCCGCGTCGATCGTCACCGTCCTGCCCGCAAGCCCCACGTCGTTCGCAGCGTGCAGTGTGCTGTCCGTCACGTGCAGATCGTTACCGGCAGTCACCGTGAGATTACCGTTCAGCGACCCGATCATGCTGCCGTTGTTCGTCACCTGGGTGGTCTGCTGCGCGTCCGTCGTCTTTCGCGCGCCGAAGCTGTAGCCCTGCAGACCGCCATCAAGCTGGTTCAGGACAGTCATTCCCGACAGGAAGCCATACTCGCTCTTCCTGTAGTCGGTCTGAGTTGCCTGGGTATCCTGCGAGGTCGCGATGTTGACGTCGTGCACCGCTTTGAGCGTAACGTCGTTCGTGCCGACGATGTTGCTGCCAGTGACGTTGACGTCCTTTCCGCTGACGATGTTCACGCCATCAGCTGAAATCGTGCTGCCCTGACTCAGCGTCATCGTCTGATCGATGCTGCTCGCGACTTTCGAGCCGCTCACGACTTCGCTGTGGCTGTGCGTTTCGTGCGAATTCAGCTCATGCGTTTCGCTCGCGGCGACGACATTCACGTTGCCCGTGGCCAGCAGATTCGCGTTCCCCTTGTCGAGACTTATCGTGCTGCCGCTGATCGTGATGTCCTTGCCCGACACGATATTCACCGTGCCTCCGCCTTCGATCGACGTCCCGGTCAGCGCCTGATCCAACGTATGCAGCGTCTCAGTATAGCTGCGGCCAAAACCATCACCCGAACTGTTGCTGTTCACCGTCGACGTCGCGCTTGCCGTGCCGAGCAATACGTTGCCCTTCGCCACGATCGTGCCGCCCTGCCCGAGGTCGATCTGCGCGCCGCTCGCCGTCAAGTCGCCGCCGACGGCGACATTCGACTGCCCGCCGACCTTCACCGAACTGCCAACCGCTTGATTGATGTCCGTATCCGACACACCGTTCGCGCGCTCGACGACCTTGTGCTCGCCGGTCTGTTGCGCGCCGAGCGTCCAGTTGCCGCCGATCTGCATTCCCAGATTCCCGCCGACCGACAACGCACCCGCATTCTGCTGGAAGTCGCCGCCTGTAATGATCGTCGCATCGCCAGTCACATCGACCTTCGCGACCGGCCCCAACGTCGCAGTAACACGCGTCGCCCCCGTGTCGCTGACCTGACTAAGCGTCTTCACTGCCGTATCCAGAACCAAGCTTCCGCCCGCCTGCAGCCCCAAGCTTCCCGCATTGAGCGTCGCCGAAGTGAGATTCACATCCCCCGCCGTCACCAGCGACATCTGCCCACCGCTTTGCAGCGTGCCGAACGAGCTGTCGATGCTCTGCCCACTGATCGCGAAGCTGTTCGCCGCCTTGATCGTGCCGCTGTTGGTGACCGTTTGCGCGTTCTGCAGATCGATGTTCGTCGCCGCGATAACCGGACCGTTACCCATGTTCTCCTGGCTCGCCTGTGCCAGATAGACCACCGGCACGAGCACCGACTGCCCATCGACGATCTGCGTCTGCATGATCACGACGTTGCTCGTCAGTTGCGACACCTGCTCGGGCGACAGGCCGGTACCAGGCGCCAGATCGAGCGACTTCGCGAGCGCAGCACCCGACGTCATCAGGGTTTTGAATTCGTCCTGCGTGTTCGCATAGTTCGTCAGCACCGACTTCCCGGTCATCGACAGGATCTGGTCCTGCACGAGCTTCTGCTCGTAAAACCCATCGCCCAGCCTCATCTGGATCTGGCCGGGGTTCATGCCCATCTGCTGGAAGTAGTAGTCGCTCGACAGCCACTGCTGCTGGCTCGTGAAGGCCGGGTTCGTCTCGACCAGGTACGGCGCATTCGGCGCGGTATCCATGTGGAAGAGCCCGCCTTGCGGCACCGTGACGTTGTTGAGCACCTTGACCGCCGTCGCAGCCGCAATGGTCGGATTGTTGAAGTTCGCGAGGCCGCTGTTAAGAAGACGACCGCCCTGGACTGCCACCGCGCCCGGATGCACACCGCTCCCCACACTGACCAATCCGCTCACCACACCCGCGCCAATCGCCACCACGCCCTGCGTGCCGATCGTCCCGCTCACCGCGCCTGCACCAATCGCCCCCACGCCGCGCGAACTGATCGTCCCGCTCACCGACCCGGCGCCGGTACCCGACACCGTCTGCCCCGGCAGGAGCCCGAGCGGCGTCACGCCCGCGTTGCCCGCCGTGTTGTTGATCGTCACGCCCGTACCGCTGAGCGTACCGCCCGCCGTGAACGAGGATTCGTACGCCGGCAGCGCGTAGGTGCGGATGTCGGCCGGCGCCGCCTGCGTGTAGCCGCCCGGACGGGAGGTGACGAACGAAGCATTGCCAAACGGGAGCTGCCAGTTGTATTCGCTGTTGTCGTAGTTGTCGTAGTGATATTGCCCCGAGTACGTCACCTGCACCTGGGGCGCGGTCTGGCCTTGCCAGCTGTTCTGGTCGAGCGTGGCGGGCGACGCGATGTTGCCCGTCGCGGCCACCTGGCTCCAGTAGTTCTGGAGCGTCCCGACCGACGCCGCGTTCAGGTTGCCGCCGGCGATGATCTGCGATTCCGGGCTAACGGACGTGACCGTATTGGCGACTGCGACGCCCGTGTAGGTCGTGTACTGGTAAGTGCTGTTCCACTGACCGCCGTGCGGCGGATCGGTAGGCACGCCACCGATCATCGTCGGGGCGCCCGTGGAACCCAGGACCTGCGGATTGCCCGGCCCACATGCGGCCATGTACGTGGCGGCACACCCGGACAGGCTGATGCCGAGGCTTTGCAGCAGGGCCGGGGCGACCGACGACGTGAAGCCGCCCGTGGTCATCACGCGGCGGGTGTTCGTCACCTGGTTCGCATCGATCTCCATGTCGCCGCCCGACTGGATCAGCGCGGACTGGTTCCGGATCAGATTCGCGTTGGTGTAATTACCGCTCCCATCCTTGCCGCCTGCCAGGACCACCTTGCCGAGACCGTAGATCGCGGTCATCGCTTGCGTGTCGGTCGCGGTCGTGTCGTCGCGGTTCTCGATGTCCGGCGCAAGCAGCTCGAGCGTACCGGCACTGTCCGTCGCACCGATCAGTGCGGTGGTGCCCAGATTCGACAGGCTTTGCGTGGCATTCAGCGACACGCTGCTGCCCACTATCGTGCCCGTATTGGTCAGCGTGTTCGAGTGCGTGGCAAGCAGGCCGCCGGCCGCGAGCATCCCCGAGTTCTCGATGTCGCCCGCATTGATGTTGAGCCCGTTCACGGCCGACAGGGCACCGCCGTTGCTGAACGTGCCGGGCAACGTGAAGCTCAGATTGTGGCCCGCATTGAAGCCGTAGTTCGGCGAGGTGGTGAAGTTCCCTTGCAGGTTCAACGATAGATCGTTGACCGCACTGTACGTGCCGCCGCCTACCAGCGTATTCGCGGTGACCAACAGATTCCGGGATGCGATGATCTGGCCGCTCGTGCCGGTCAGGGTGCCAGTCCCGATCCCGACGTCGCCCGTCGTGTTCGCGACATTGCCGATTGTTCCGCCGGTGTTGTCCAGATTGCCCGCGTTAATCTGCAGGTTCGCACCGCTCAGTTGCCCGCCCTGCGTGTTGGAGACCGACGTCGCGTTCAGCGTCACGTTGCCGTTGCCACTGATCGAGCCCATGCCGGAGGCGCCGCCCGCATTGCTGTTGGCGATCTGGCTGCCGCCGTTGATCGTCGTCGCACCATTCCCGAGGTTGGTGATGGCCCCGCCCGAGTTGTCGATCGACGATGCGGCGAGGCTCAACGTACTGCCGGTCACCGCGCCGCCTGCGCCGATCACGCCTCCGGTATTGAGCAGCTCACCGCCGCTGGTAGCGGTCAGCCCTGTGCCCGACGACAGCCGTCCATTCGTGTTGTTCAGTGTGCCCTGAACGGTCGCGGTCATGACGCCCTGCGAAGCCAGCTTGCCCCCGGTGTTGTCGAGATTGCCGACGGACACCGATGCCTGTCCATTGGTCACAATCTTGCCGCCGACGTTCGTCAGCGACCCGGTGCCATTGCCTGGGTCGACCGTTAGCGTGCCGGTGCCGGCGTGCGTGATCGTGCCGCTGTTGTTGTTCACGGACGCGGAAGCAAGCATCAGGTCCGTGCTATTGGTCTGGATCACGCCGCCGTTCGAGTTGTCGAGCGTGCCGCTCACGCCGAACCCCATTGCACCAGTCCCGAGCTGCGTGATCGATCCGCCTTCGTTCGTCAGGCTGGTCGCGGTGACGCCAAGCTGGTTCGTGGTGATCCGGCCATTGCTGTTGTCGAGCTGCGAAATCGACATCGACACCGCGTTGCCGCTCACGACGCCGTTCGCGTTTCTGAATGACGCAGCATTCGCTGTGACCGTCTGCGCGCTCAACGTTCCACCGCTATTGTCCAGCGCGCCGCTGACGGTGGTGTTGAGATTCTGCCCAGCCGTGATGTTGCCGCCATTCGTGAGCGACGCGGCCTGCACCGTGTTATTGCCCGACGCGGCGATCGTGCCGCTCGTGTTCGTGATGGCTGAGCCGCTTGTGACGCTCAGGTTCCCGTTCGATTTGAGCTGTCCCCTGGTGTTGCTCAGGGCACCGGCAACGGTCGCATTCAGCCCGGACTGCCCCCCGATGCTTCCGCCCGTGTCGTCTACGCTGCCCGCATTCAACGCGACCTGTCCGTTGCTGATAATCGAGCCGTTGACGTTGGTGACGGCGCCCGTGCCATTGGCTGCATCGACCGACAGCGTGCCGGTGCCGGCGTGCGTAATGGTCCCGCCGTTGTTGTTCAATGTCGCGGGGGCGAGCGTCAGGTCGGTGCTATTGGTCTGGATCACGCCGCCGTTCGAGTTGTCGAGCGTGCCGCTCACGCCGAGGCCCATCGTCGCGGTCCCGAGCTGCGTGATCGATCCACCTTCGTTCGTCAGGTTCGTCGCGGTGACACCGAGCTGGTTCGCGATGATCCGGCCATTGCTGTTGTCGAGCTGCGGAACCGCCATCGACACCGCATCGCCGCTCACGACGCCGTTCGTGTTCCTGAATGACGCGGCGTTCGCTGTGATCGTCTGCGCGCTCAACGTCCCGCTGCCGTTGTCGAGCGTGCCACTAACGGTGGTGTTGAGATTCTGTCCGGCCGTGATGCTGCCGCCGTTCGTCAGCGACGCGGCCTGCACCAGGCTATTGCCTGACGCGGCGATCGTGCCGCTGGTGTTCGTGATGGCTGAGCCGCTCGTGACGCTCAGGTTACCGTTCGATTGGAGTTGTCCCCGGGTGTTGTTCAGGGCTCCGGCAACCGTCGCGCTCAGCCCGGACTGTCCCCCGATGCTCCCGCCCGTGTCGTCCACGCTGCCCGCATTCAACGCGACCTGCCCGTTGCTGACAATCGAGCCGCCGATGTTGGTGACGGCGCCCGTACCATTCGCGGCATCGACCGACAGCGTCCCGGTCCCGGCATGCGTAATGGTTCCGCCGTTGTTGTTCAATGTCGCAGGGGCAAGCGTCAGGTCGGTACTTTTTGTCTGGATCACGCCGCCGTTCGAGTTGTCGAGCGTACCGCTCACGCCGACGCTCATTGCGCCCGTTCCGAGCTGGGTGATCGACCCATGCTCGTTCGTCAGGTTTGTGGTGACAAGCGCGAGGTGGTTCGTCGTGATCTTGCCGCCGCTGTTGTCGAGCTGCGGGACGGTTACCGAAACGGTATCGGCGCTGATCGTTCCGTTCGCGTTCCTGAGCGACGCGGCACTAGCCGTAACCGTCTGTGCGCTCAGCGTCCCGCCGCTGTTGTCCAGCGTGCCGGTGACGGTGGCGTTGAGATTCTGGCCCGCTGTCACGCTGCCGCTGTTCGTCAGCGAAGCCGCCTGCACGGACCCGTTACCCGCTGCGGCGATCGTCCCGTTGGCGTTCGTGATGGCCGAGCCGCTCGTGACGCTCAGATCCCCGTTCGATTCAAGCTGTCCGTTCGTATTGTTCAATGCACCGGCAACGGTCGCATTCAACCCGGTCTGTGCGGAGATCGTGCCGCCCGTGTCGTCCATGCTGCCGGTCGACAGGTTCGCCAGACCGTTCGTCACGATCTTGCCGCCGAAGTTCGTCAGCGACCCCGTGCCGCTGCCCGAGTCGATCGTCAGCGTGCCGGTGCCTGCATGGGTGATCGCGCCACCGTTGTTGTTTAGCGTCGACGGGGCAAGCGTCAGGTCCGTGCTGTTGGTCTGGATCAGGCCGCTGCCCGAATTGTCGAGCGTGCCGCTGACATTCACGCCCATTGCCCCCGAGCCGAGCTGGGTGAGCGCGCCGTTGTGGTTCGTCAGATTCGTGGCGCTTACATTGATCTGGTTCGCGGTAATCTTCCCGCCGCTGTTGTCGAACTGCGGCGCGGTGACCGACACAGTACTGGCGCTGATCGTCCCATTCGCGTTCCTGAGCGACGCTGCATTCGCTTTGAGCGTCGCGGCGCTCATCGATCCCCCTCTGTCGTCGAGGGTTCCAGAAGTCGTCACCTGCAGGTTCTGCGCGGCCGTGACCGTGCCGCTGCTGGTGAGCGTTGCCGCGCTGATCGTCGCATTGCCGTTGCTGCCAATTACACCGCCCGTCGCGCCCTGCGCCGTCGTGCCCGCCGCGTTCGTGATCTGGCCGCTCGCCGTGAGCGTGAGGCCATCGGCGTTTTCCGACACGATGCGCCCGGCCGTGTTCTGCACGTTCGCACCCGACACGTTCACCGCGCCGGCCGCTTCGAGCCGGCCCGCCGTATTGTCGATGTTGCCGCTCAACGCCACGTTGAGCGCCTGAGCCGACGTGATCGAGCCAGAACCGTTCTGAAGGCTGGTTGCCGCAATCGTCGCTACGCCGTTGGTGCCAATACTGCCGTGACCGTTGTCGAGCGCTCCGGTCTGGACACTCAGCGCCCCCGTGCCCGCCTGACTGATTGTCCCGTTCGCGTTGGTGAGGCTGCCCGAACGGATCGTGGTGTTTTGCGCGTTCGTCGTGACCGTGCCGCCGGTATTGTTGAACGCGCCCGATGCGGCCAGCGTCGTGTCGCCCGCGCCCGTTTGCGAAAGCGTACCGCCGCGATTTGAAATGCCACCTGCCGTCACACTCAACTGCGCGGCACTCACCTGCCCCTGATCGTTCGTGACGGTCCCCGCGGCATTGGCCGTCAAAGTGCCGCCCGCCTGCAGCGACGCACCCGTATGGACGATGTTGCCCGTGTCGCCACCGGCGCCGGTCGCCGTCAGGGACGCATTGCCCTTCGCCAGCGTTTGCCCACCTGCCATGTTCAAACTGCTACCCGACAGCGCGAGATTGCCGCCCGCCATCTGCTGCCCGGTGGCAGTCACTGCACCCGAGCCCGTCAACGCGAGGCTGCCTGTTCCCGCGACGTTGCCGTTCGCGTCGACTCCCGCACCGAGTGAGCCGGTTGAATTGACGCTCGCGCCCGTGACGGCCGTGTTGCCGAGCGCAGCGATCGTGCCGCTGCTGGTCACCTGCCCCTGGCTGTTCAGTGTTGTATTTTGCGTCGCGTAGACGGAGCCGCCGTTTGCCACGTCGCCCGCTGCGGAGATCGCGACGTTGCCGTTCGCACTCGTCGAGCCTGACAAAGTTACCTTGCCCTGGCTGCTAACCTGCAGGTCACCGGCCTGCGCGGCAATCGTGCCGGCGCTGTTGACGCCGACGCCTGTCTCAGTGCCGACCAGCATGATCTTGCCCGCGTACATGCCACCGAGCTGCGCGACGTCGATCGCCACGCCTGGACTGTTGCCGTCCGGGCCGAGCCATTGCGCGCTGAGGTCGCTATGGCGCACGTCGTTGTTGCCCGCCACGACATTGAGCGACTGCCCCGCCCACACCTTGCCGTTGATAGCGACGCTACGCGCGATCAGGTCGACCTGGTCGACGTTGCTGCCGTTGAGTCCCGCCGTGCCGATCTGGATCTGGCCGCCCGTCACATGAAACGCATCGAGGCTACCCGTGCCGCCGAAGACCGGCGTGCCTGTGGTTAGAACGCCGCGGCTCGTGTTGATGAACCCGCAACCGTTACAGTAGATACCGGCCGGGTTGGCGATCACCACCTCAGCCTTCTGGCCTGCAACTTCGGTGTAGCCCAGCAACTGGCTCGCATTGCCACCCACGACCTGGTTCACGATAACGCGCGCACTGCCGGCGCCAAGATTCGCGTTACCCGTCACGTACCCGCCGAGCTGGGTCTGTACGTTAGTTGCCGAATTGTTCAGGATCAGACCTGACTGGCCGACGTTGTAAGTCGTATAGGCGTTGTTCGACACGCCGGCCGCATTCGGCGTGGCAATCTGAACGATCGGCAACCCATTAGCCGTCACGCCGACGGCCGGCCTGCTGCCGGACGCGGGCGCCGCGACCACCTGCGCGTCGGCCCACTGCGGCTGCATGCCGAGCGCGCACAATGCCGCGAACGCGACGTGCCGCATCGACAGCATGTCGACGAAGCCCACACGTGCGCGCATCGAAGGCGCGCGACGATGCGTGCTACAAGGCGTGCCGGACGAGCGCCCCTTTCCAGTACCCGTTGCTGTTTCCTGCACAGCCGTCCAGAGGCCACGAGCCGCATTGAAAATAACGCGATAGATATTCTTTTTCATAGCTGGAAACTCACGCTGAAGCCCGCCACCCGCCAGTGGTTCGGGAAACGGGCCGGCTGGTACAACGGACCGCCGATGAAAACGTCGTAGCTGACGTGCTTGAATGCACTGCCGCGCAGGCCGATCACGGCCCCCGCCAGGCGGCGGCCAAGCAGGTTGTTCGCTTCGGGCCCGAAGACCTCGCCGCCGTCGATGCCGAAATACAGTGCCTGGCCGAAACGCGAGAAAGGAATCTCCAGGTCGTTGCGCATGAACACGCCCTTCTCGGCAGCCAGCATCGTGTTGCCGTCGAAACCGCGCACCGTATAGCGACTGCCGATCGAAAAGTATTCGGTGGGATACAGCACGTTGGGCGTGTTCTGCGCACGCACCGTTGCCGTATAGCGCAGTGGAAAACCCGCGATGGCGAATGGCACGCTCAACGTCGCGTCGAGCGTTTCCATGTGGTAGTAGTAGGTCGGCGCGCCCGTGGCTGCGCCCGACAGATCCTGTTGTGCGCCGAACCACGGCACGCCCCACCGATAAGCGAGCGTGCTGTCGAGTTGCGCGGCGCCGAAGTAATGCTTGTGTTCCCAGCCGACTTCCGCGTAGCTGTTGTCGCGGTGTTGAACGTCGATTTCACTGCCGTCGATGAACGCTTCGCTGAAGCGCTTGCCGACGCGGAATTCGACCATGTTCTTCTGCACCTGATTGCGATAGAACTGGTACTCCGCCTTCACGTCGAAGGTGCTGGACTTGCCGCTCGATACCAGCGTCGTGAACGCGCCCGCGATCTGCTGGTGGTAGTCGTACTGGCTGGCCGTGGAGGTGAACGTCCAGTTACCCCAGGGAATCGCGTAGTACGCGCTGCTGCCGTGCGTGCCGTACTGGCTCGTATGGCCGTTGATGTCGTGGTTGTAGCTGAGGTTGAAGAGGTCGGACAGGCCGAACGGGTTGTCGAGCGTCAGGCTCGCGCTGCCTTGAAGCTGGCCGGTCGACTTGAGCCCGCTGTCGTCGGCGCTCACGGACAGCGACCACGGCTTCGTGCGCTTGACCGAGATCACGACGTCGCTTTCACCGGTCGACGGTCCCGGCACGATCTGCATGTCAACGTCCTGGTTCGGCACGCGCTTCATCTGCTCGAGGCCTTGTTCGAGATTACGCAGATTCAGCAGATCGCCCGCCCTCGTCGGAAACGCATTGCGCCACGTGCCGTAAGTCGACGGATCAGCGAAGCGAATCGCACTGATGACGCCAGGGATCAGTTGGAGCTTCAGCTTGCCGGTCGACAGATCCTGCGGCGCGATGACAACGCGCGTTGTCGAATAGCCCTTCTCGATGATGCGAGCCATTACGCGATGCACGATCAGGTTGAGTCCTTCCCTTCCGACACACTGGCCTTGATAGCGCTGCAGGTAGTCGATGGCGAACTTCAATTCGCCCGGGAACAAAGGATTAGGCGACAACGCGCGTGCACCGGCCGACTCCACGGAATCGCTCAAACCGGGCGGCACTTCCAGCGTCAGTTCGTCGACCTTGAAGCACAGTGTTTCGACGGGAACCTTGCCGTCGTCTTCGGCCGGACGCTCGACGGGTTGAAGCGCAACGTTTGGCGCGTTGATCGCACGCTCGCGCTCGATCGCCTGCTCCTGTGCGCGGCGACGCTGCTCCTGTTCGCCGAGCGGATCGGCTACTTGCGCGTGCGCGACATACACGTGCGAGGCTGCCAACAACGCGGCACATACCGACACGAGCCGATCCAACATTCGCCAACGCGCGTAACCTGTGCCCACGAATTTGCGCGTCGCTTTTGGCGATCGTACGATCCGGCCGGATTTGTTCTTTTGCATTACGTCGATCTTGTTATGGCGCCGGAATCGACGCAGCTGTTCTGAAGGTCAAACTGGGAGCAGGTCCTGACCTACAACCCTGCGCTGGATATCTGGCAATCTCCGCCTGCGGCAGAACCGTTCTTCGCGATCAGATAGCGCCCGACAAGCGCGGTCGCGAGCCCTTGATGATCGAGGATGATCGTCCCAGTGGTGGTGTCGAGCACGACGTCGCGTTCCGGGAGGCCCGCGACCGGCGTCGAGTCCTTGAAGCTGACCTTGCCGGTGGTTAGCGCCAGGCGGCCGGTGTTGACGAACGATCCGCCGTTCACCGTAATACCGTTGGGATTGGCCAACACGACGTTAGCACGCGAGCCGAGCACTTCGATCGGCCCGCTGATCACGCTGGGATTCGTACTGGTAACCTGATTGACAATCGTCCGGGCATTAATGCCGATGTTATTCAGCGCGGCGCCGGCTGCGCTTACATTGAAACTGCCATAGGTGTTATTCGACACGCCGGCGAAGGCCGGCGCGATATTGACGGTTTGACGGCCATTTGAAGCAGTTGAAACGGTGGTCGCCGTCCCGCCATCGACGACGATGCCAGCCGCTCTGCCAACAAGCGGAAAGAACGCTATCAGACAGGTAGAAAATTGAATGGCGCGGTAAATGGCGCGCCAGCTCCCGCAACTGGGGAGCCGAAACTGATGCCGGCTTTCCATACAACAACCCCGCCCCGCTCATACACACGGGTTCTCGTTCTGCGTTGATTTTTCGGAACCAGTGGATTCAGGTCCGGCTTTTGTATTACGAATGTCGGCAGATCGACGGGAATCTTTAGTAAGTTATTGAAATAATTTTCTTTCGATTACATTGCAAAAAAGAGGTACTTCAGACTCGGCTTTTCAAAACGCCCACATATACCTGAAACGCGACGCGCAAGTACCACGCAAGAAATCCTGAGTTTCGGGTTGATCAGGCTCTGAGAGAATGAAAGCGGCTAAACCGGCAATAGTCGACATCCGCACAACCTGGATATGCAAAGAGCATTAAAATGACGGCTAATATTTTGGTATGCAGCGCTACCCGGAATTACCTTAGATAACTGTCACCACCACCATCTTCTGAGATGAATACCGGATAATCCTGACTAAATGCGGCCCCGCAAAGGCGAACGGGTTCTGACAAGAGCATTCGATACCCCATGATCCAAACCGGGGACGGCGAAACACGCTTATCACGAGCTACAAGTGCGCGGTTCGACTTGCGATCGATTCGATAGTTGACTTGTGAGCCACAAAAGCAAAAACCCCCGCAGAACTTCCGTTCTGCGGGGGTTTTTAAATTTGGCGGAAAGGGTGAGATTCGAACTCACGGTACCCCTAAAGGTACACTGGATTTCGAGTCCAGCGCATTCGACCACTCTGCCACCTTTCCGGGTCTTCCAACTCACAGCAACGAGGCTGTTTCGTCAGATCCAAGCGGGTCGTTGCTTGGGAGAGAAAGATTATAGAACAGTTGAATTCGCTTTCCAAGCCCCTCTGACAAAAAATCTTCAAAGAAGCCCATCAATCGAACCGCTGCGGCGACAGCATCAAGCCGCCGCCACTTCCAGCCGTTCCACGCCACCCAGATAAGGCCGCAGCACCGCCGGCACCGTCACCGAGCCATCCGCATTCTGGAAGTTCTCCAGCACGGCCACCAGCGTCCGACCAACAGCCAGACCCGAGCCGTTCAGCGTATGCACCAGCTCCGGCTTGCCTTGCGCATTGCGATAACGCGCTTGCATCCGGCGCGCCTGGAACGACTCCGTATTCGAGCAGCTCGAAATCTCGCGATACGTGTTCTGCGCCGGCAACCACACCTCGAGGTCATAGGTCTTCGTCGCCGAGAAACCCATGTCGCCCGTGCACAGCGTAATCACGCGGTACGGCAACTCCAGCTTCTGCAAGATCGTCTCCGCGTGGCCGACCATCTGCTCCAGCGCGTCATACGACGTTTCCGGCGCGACGATCTGCACCATCTCGACCTTGTCGAACTGGTGCTGACGGATCATGCCGCGCGTGTCGCGCCCGTACGAGCCCGCTTCCGAGCGGAAACACGGCGAATGCGCGGTCAGCTTGATCGGCAGCGCGTTTCCTTCGACGATGCTGTCGCGCACCGTGTTCGTCAGCGAAATTTCCGACGTCGAAATCAGATACTGCGTGACCGTATTCTCGCCACCACCCTTCTCGACTCGGAACATGTCGTCGGCGAATTTCGGTAGTTGGCCGGTGCCGTACAGAATCTCCGGATTCACGATGTACGGCGTGTAAATTTCGGTGTAGCCGTGCTGCTGCGTATGCGTGTCGATCATGAACTGCGCGAGCGCGCGATGCAGCCGCGCAATCTGTCCGCGCAGCATCGTGAAGCGCGCGCCCGAGAGCTTCGCGCCGGTCTCGAAGTCGAGGCCCAGCGGCGTGCCGACGTCGACATGATCCTTCACCTCGAAGTCGAACTGACGCGGCGTGCCCCAGCGGCGCACTTCGACGTTGTCGGCCTCGTCCTTGCCCGCCGGCACGCTTTCGTGCGGCAGATTCGGCACGCCGAGCAGCAGGTCGGACAGACGCTTCTGGATATCGTCCAGCCTGGCCGCCGACGCCTTCATCTCGTCGCCGATGCCGCCCACGTCGGCCATCACTGCCGAGGTGTCCTCGCCCCGCCCTTTCATCGCGCCGATCTGCTTCGACAGGCTGTTGCGGCGCGCCTGCATCTCTTCGGTACGGGTCTGGGTGTCGCGGCGTTCCGCTTCGAGCGCGGTGAACGCCGCCACGTCGAGGGTATAGCCGCGGTCGGCGAGGCGCTTCGCGACGCCGTCGAGGTCTTTGCGCAGCAGCTGGATGTCGAGCATTGGATGGGGCGGGTGTTCGTTGTATGAAGGTGGGATTTTAGCGCACCGGCGCGCGCGGCCGGTGCGTTAGATAGTCAAGGCGTGCAGAATGCCGCTGCGGCCATGGAACGCGCCGCGCAAACACTCACCCCTCGCTCAGCCCTTTTTAGGCTTGTTCTCGCTGCGCCACTGCGCATCCAGGTCGGCGAGGCGCGCCATCTTGTCGCCGATCTTGCCTTCGAGCCCGCGCGGCGTCGGCTCGTACCAATGTGGATCGCGCATGTTGTCCGGCAAATAAGTTTCACCGGCCGCATACGCATCGGGTTCGTCGTGCGCGTAGCGATATTCGTGACCGTAGCCGAGTTCCTTCATCAGCTTGGTCGGCGCATTACGCAGATGCACTGGCACACCGCGCGACTGGTCTTTGCTCACGAACCGCCGCGCCTCGTTGTACGCGTTGTATCCGGCATTCGACTTCGGCGCGACCGCGAGGTAGATGATCGCCTGCGCCAGCGCCAGTTCGCCTTCCGGCGTGCCCAGGCGCTCGTAAGTTTCTGCCGCGTCGAGCGCGATACGGGCCGCGCGCGGGTCGGCAAGGCCCACGTCTTCCCACGCCATTCGCACGATGCGTCGCGCGAGATAACGCGGGTCCGCGCCGCCGTCGAGCATCCGGCAGAACCAGTACAGCGCGCCGTCAGGGCTGCTGCCGCGCACCGATTTATGCAGCGCGCTGATCTGATCGTAGAATGCGTCGCCGCCTTTGTCGAAGCGGCGCAGATTCTCGGCGAGCGCGCTACCGAGCAAGGCGCCGTCGATCTCGGTGCTCTTTTGCTGCGCAGCCGCGCGCGCGACGATTTCGAGGTTGTTCAGCAGCTTGCGGCCGTCGCCGTCGGCGGAACCGATCAGTGCGTCGCGCGCTTCATCGGTGAACGTGAGGCCGCCGAGTTCTTTCTGCGCGCGGTCGAGCAATTCGCGCTGCTCTTCGTCGGTGAGGCTTTTCAGCACGTAGACGGCGGCTCGCGAGAGCAACGCGCTATTCACTTCGAACGACGGATTCTCGGTCGTCGCGCCGACGAACACGAACAGCCCCGACTCGACGTGCGGCAAGAATGCATCTTGCTGGCTCTTGTTGAAGCGATGCACTTCGTCGACGAACACCAGCGTCTGATGCCCGTTCGCGCGATGGATCTGCGCGGTCTCGACGGCCTCGCGGATATCCTTCACGCCCGAGAGCACCGCCGACAACGCGATGAACTCGGCATGAAAGGCGTCGGCCATCAGCCGCGCGAGCGTGGTCTTGCCGACGCCGGGCGGGCCCCAGAGGATCATCGAATGGGCTTCGCCGGATTCGAAGGCGACCCGCAACGGCTTGTTCGGACCGAGCAGGTGCGTCTGGCCGATCACTTCGTCGATATTGCGGGGCCGCAGGCGTTCGGCGAGCGGAACATTGGCACGGGTTTCTTCAAACATGACGTTTTGGGGATAATCTCGGCTTTTCCGGACGCGGTCCGTATGAAGGCGGCGGGCTGCCGGGTGAGCCGTGCCGGCACGCGGGTGTGCGGGCAACGTCCTGCATTATGACAGTGACGGCGCCCGAGCGACGGCCACGCAGCGTGTCGTACAAATTCAGGCAGCAAGGCTTGAGCAAAAAATCGGCGACACGTTGAGCAACACCAACAAGGGACAACATTAGATGGCACAAGATCCACTCGCCGGCGACGCCGGTTCCACCTACGCACCGCTCACGCCGGTGCCCGACGCGCGTCGCGCATTCCGCACCGGCGACGCGTTCGCGCTCTGGTTTTCGCTCGGCATCGGCCTGCTGGTCGCGCAAGCGGGCGCGCTGCTGGTGCCGGGCCTGTCGCTGCCGCATGCGTTGCTGGCGATCGTGATCGGCAGTGCGATCGGTGTCGTGTTGCTGGCGCTGGTCGGCGTGATCGGCACGGACACGGGGCTCGCGGCGATGTCGTCGCTACGGCCGACGCTCGGCGTGCGCGGCGCATCGGTGCCGGCCGTGCTGAACGCGGTGCAACTGGTCGGCTGGGGCTCGTTCGAAGTCATCGTGATGCGCGATTCTGCCGACGCGCTCGCCAGCCAGGCATTCGGTTTCTCGATGCCGCTGATCTGGACGATAGTCTTCGGTTTCCTCGCGACGCTGCTGGCGATCAGCGGCCCGCTGTCGTTCGTGCGGCGCTTTCTGCGCACGTGGGGCATCTGGCTCTTGCTGGCGGGCGCCGCGTGGCTCTCGTGGAATCTGCTGGCCAGGCACGATCTGGCCGCGCTGATGCGCCGGCCGGGCACCGGCGAGATGTCGTTCGGCGGCGCGATCGATCTGGTGGTCGCGATGCCGCTGTCGTGGCTGCCGCTGATCGCCGACTACACGCGCTTCGGCCGACGCCCCGGCGAAACTTTCCGCGGCACGCTGCTCGGCTATGGCATCGCCAACATCTGGTTTTACGCGCTCGGCGCAATCTACGGCCTCGCGGCGGGCGGCGGCGATGCGCTGCTTACGGGCGCACTTGCGCAAGCGGGCGGTGGCTTGGCGCTGCTGCTGGTCCTGATCGACGAAGTCGACAACGCGTTCGCCGATATCCACTCGGCCGCGGTTTCGACCGGCACATTCTGGACGCCCGGCAGCGTGCCGTTATTGTCCGCGGCGTTCGGTGCGTTGTGCACAGCGATCGCGCTGCTGGTGCCGATGGCGAAGTATCAGAACTTCCTGCTGCTGATCGGCTCGGTGTTCGCGCCGTTGTTCGGTGTGGTGCTGGTGGATCACTTCATCGTGCGCAAGCGTCGTATCGAGGCCGCGGTGCTCGCCGATCTGCGTGGCCGTTACGGCTACTCGGGCGGCTGGCATCTGAGCGCGTTCATCGCGTGGGCGATCGGAATCGCCGCGTATCAGGTAATCAATCAATGGCTGCCGAATCTCGGTGCGACGTTGCCGGCGCTGGCGATCGGCGCGGTGTGTTATCTGGCGTTCGTATCGGCCCGGAAAACGGCGTACGCGTAAGCGCTGAAATCGCTGCACCAAACAAAAAAGGCCCGCAAATGCAGGCCTTTTCTTCTCACGCGTGACCAGGCGCGTCAGTTCAACGCTTGGACGCCCGATACTCGACACCCGGCAACACGCACAACAATTCGAACGCGAGATTCGCACCGAGCAACGCGGTCGTGCCGAACGGATCGTACGGCGGCGCCACCTCGACCAGGTCGCAGCCGACGATGTTCAGCCCATGCGAGCCGCGAATGATTTCCAGCGCCTGCGGCACCGTCAAGCCCGCGATTTCCGGCGTGCCCGTACCCGGCGCGAAAGCCGGATCGATGCCGTCGATATCGAAGGTGATGTACACCGGAGCGTCGCCCATCCGTTCGCGCACGCGCGCCATCAACGGCACGAGCGACTGGTTCCAGCACGCCTCGGCCTGCACCACCTCGAAGCCCTGATCGCGGCACCAGTCGAAATCTTCCGCAGCGTAACCGGTGCCGCGCAGACCGATTTGCACGACGCGGTCGCAATCCAGCAAACCCTCTTCGACCGCGCGGCGAAACGGCGTGCCGTGCGCGATCTTCTCGCCCATCATCGTGTCGTTGACGTCGGCGTGCGCGTCGACGTGAATCAGGCCGACCTTGCCGTGCTTGCGATGAATCGCGCGCAGGATCGGCAGCGCAATCGTATGGTCGCCGCCCAGCGTGATCGGCTTGCAGCCGTGCTGGAGAATTTCGTCGTACGCGGTTTCGATGCGCCTGATCGAATCGTGCAGGTTGTACGGATTGATCGCGACGTCGCCGAGATCGGCCACGCGCAGCGAATCGAACGGCGCGGCGCGGGTCGCCATGTTGTACGGGCGCAGCAGCACGGATTCGCTGCGGATCTGGCGCGGCCCGAAGCGCGCGCCGGTGCGGTTCGAGGTGCCGAGATCGAACGGCACGCCGACGAAACAGGCGTCGAACCCTTCGGCCGAGCCGACGTTCGGCAGCCGCATCATCGTCGCGATGCCGCCGCAGCGGGGCATCGCGTTGCCGGACAGCGGCTGCGGCCGTTCACCGGCTTCTGGGGAAATGAAAGAAGAAGTATTCATCGTGGCTCGGCAATGAAAAGGGACAGTCAGCAAATACGTGCAACCGGCCGATGGGATCAATAAAAAAGCGCACCTTGCCGGGCGAATCTCGATTCTTGAGCAGTTTTGTCCAAGTTAAAATACAAACAGAATAAACTTAACATCGATCCCCGACGATGTATCCTGCCGTATGTTCTCCCAACTCACCGATCTCGACCTGCGCCTGATCCGCGTATTCCTTGCCATCGTCGACGCCGGCGGCGTCTCGCCGGCCCAGGCGACGCTCAACGTCGGCCAGTCGACCATCAGCACGCAACTCGCCACGCTGGAAACGCGCCTCGGCTACCGGCTGTGCGAACGCGGCCGCTGCGGCTTCAGCCTGAGCGCGCGCGGCGAGCAGTTCATCGACGCGGCCCGCGCACTGTTGTCCGCTGTCGATACCTTCGGCATGCAGGCGCGCAATGTCGGCCGCAAGCTGGTCGGCACGCTCGATATCGGCATGATCGGTCATACACCCGTATCGGCAAGCGCGCGCATCAGCGACGCGATCGGCCGGTTTCGCGCGCGCGATCAATCGGTGCGGTTTTCGATTCTGGTGCGCTCGCCGGGCGAACTGGAAGAACTGCTGCTCAATGGCCGGATTCAGATCGGCATCGGCTATTTCTGGCATCGCGTGCCGTCGCTCGAATACACGGAAGTGTTCGCCGAAGATCAATTCGCGTATTGCGCGAAAGGGCATCCTTTGTTCGCGCAGGCGGGCGAGGTGCCGCCCGCCGAAGCCGCGCAACATGAATGGGCGTGGCGCAGTTACCCGTTGCCCGAAGCCGAAAGCTCGACTACGCCGCGGAACGTGACCGCCGTCGCCGACAACATGGAAGCGGTCGCGATGCTGGTGCTGTCGGGGCATCACCTCGGCTATTTGCCGGGGCATTTCGCCGCGCCGTTCGTCGAACAAGGTCTGCTCGCCGCTTTGAATCCAGCGCTGATGCGTTACCGGGTCGCGTTTCATATGGTCACGCGGGCGCGGCAGCATCGTACGGATATCGTCGAAGCGTTTATCGACGATATGAAGGCCGCGCATCCGATGCAGGTTCTGGAAGTGGATGAGTAACGGTTCTGCACGGCACACACGCCGCTAATAAAAAAGCCGCGCATTGAATGCGCGGCTTTTTTCCATTGCGTGGTGAGATGTGCGGCTTACCCGTTGATCACATCCGCGCCCTTCGGCACCACGAACTTGAATGCGTCAGCCGGCAGCGGCGGGTTCTTTTGAATGTTCGAGAACGTCAGCAGCGTCACGTTGCCGAACACGTCGTGCAACTCCATCGCCTCGAGATTACCGTCCTTAAAGCCGATACCGACGCGCTGAAACTGGGTGTCTTTCGCCTTCGGCGTCAGTTCGAGCCAGTCGATGCCGGCCTTCACGCCCGCGTCGTGCAGCGTGAAGTTCTTCTCGAGATCGTTGCTGCCGAACAGGATCGCCGCCGGACTCGCGCCGAGCGCGCCGCCGAGGCTGCGCACCGTCACCTGATTCAGGTCCTTGTCGTATACATAGAGCTTGTCGCCGTCTGCTTGCAGCAGTTGTGCATACGGCTTCTCATACGCCCAGATGAACTTGCCCGGGCGCGCGAACGTGAACGTGCCGCTCGAGGTGCCGCTTTTGCCGCCACCCGTCGACAGCACACCGCTCGCACCGCTTGCGCCCTGCTGCGCCTTGCTCGGCGCGCGCACTTCCTGCTGCACGAAGGTACCGCGGGCCGAGTGGACTTGCGCGACGAACGCCTTCAGTTGCTCGGTGCCGCTCGCAAATGCCTGCGACGCCATCAGCATCGACGCGCCGATCGCCACACTGCCGACGCTACGTACGATGGTACGGGCGAGTTGGCCGAAGCAGGTGGAATGAGCGCTTTGTCGAGCGGTTTTCTGCACGAGTTGCCGCATATAGTTATCTCCCTGAATTGAATTCGTTGGCGAGCCGGCGGCCGATGAACCGGCGGCCGGCGATCCGGTGGCCGGCGGCGGCCATGACGGCGAGCCTGAAGCACGAGCCCTTGAGTAACAAGCTTAAGCAACGCGCCTTAAACGAGGCTTATTCCGCCTGGGTTCATTCCGCCGGCTTTATTCCGCTTCGCGCGCCGGCGCAAGAATCTCGCGGTTGCCGTTCGACGACATCGCCGACACCACGCCCGAGTTCTCCATCTGCTCGAGCAAACGCGCGGCGCGGTTATAGCCGATGCGCAGATGCCGCTGCACCAGCGAGATCGACGCGCGGCGGTTCTTCAGCACCACGTCGACCGCCTGGTCGTATAAGGGGTCCGACTCGCCGTCGCCTGAGCCGGTTCCCCCGGCGCCGGCGGAGCCTTCATCGCCCTCGCCCGTCACGCCGCCTTCGAGGATGCCCTCGATATAGTTCGGCTCGCCCTGCTCCTTGAGCTTATCGACGACGCGGTGCACTTCCTCGTCCGACACGAACGCGCCGTGCACGCGCACCGGCAAGCCGCTGCCCGGCGGCAGATACAGCATGTCGCCCATGCCGAGCAGCGATTCCGCGCCTTGCTGGTCGAGAATCGTGCGCGAGTCGATCTTCGACGACACCTGGAAGGCCATCCGCGTCGGCACGTTGGCCTTGATCAGGCCGGTGATCACGTCGACCGACGGCCGCTGCGTCGCCAGAATCAAATGGATGCCGGCCGCGCGCGCCTTCTGCGCGATCCGCGCGATCAGCTCTTCGACCTTCTTGCCGACCACCATCATCAGGTCGGCGAGTTCATCGATCACGACGACGATGTTCGGCAGGCGCGTCAGCGGTTCCGGATCGTCCGGCGTCAGGCTGAACGGATTCGGCAGCTTCTCATCACGCCTGGCGGCTTCGTCGATCTTGTTGTTGTAACCGGCGAGGTTACGCACGCCCAGCTTGCTCATCAGCTTGTAGCGGCGCTCCATTTCGGCCACCGCCCAGTTCAGCGCGTGACCGGCCTGGCGCATGTCCGTGACCACCGGACACAGCAGATGGGGAATGCCCTCGTAGACGCTCATTTCGAGCATCTTCGGATCGATCAGGATCATGCGGACCTGGTCGGCGCTCGCCTTGTAGAGCAGCGACAGGATCATTGCGTTGATACCCACCGACTTGCCCGAGCCGGTCGTACCGGCCACCAGCAAGTGCGGCATCTTCGCGAGGTCGGCGCAGACCGGCTTGCCGCCGATGTCTTTGCCGAGGCCCATGGTCAGCGGCGAAGCGGCATCCGCGTACACCGCCGAGCCGAGAATCTCCGAGAGGCTCACGGTCTGACGGCGCTGGTTCGGCAACTCCAGCGCCATGAAATTCTTGCCCGGAATCGTTTCGACCACGCGAATCGATACCAGCGAGAGCGAGCGCGCCAGGTCCTTCGCCAGACCGACGATCTGGCTGCCCTTCACGCCCGTAGCCGGCTCGATTTCATAACGCGTGACGACCGGACCAGGATACGCGGCGACCACGCTCACTTCCACGCCGAAGTCCTTGAGCTTCTTCTCGATCAGCCGCGAGGTGAATTCGAGCGTGTCGGCGGAAATGGTTTCCTGGGCGGCCGGCGCCGCGTCGAGCAGCGAGATCGGCGGCAAGGTGGAGTCGCCCGGCAGGTCGGTGAACAGCGGCACCTGCCGTTCTTTCTCGACGCGCTCCGACTTGGCCGGCGTGACGACCGGCGGCACGATCATGACCGGCTCGTGTTCCTCGATCCGCACGCGGCCCTTTTCGACCTTGCCTTCACGCTTGACCGCGGCGGCTTCGCCCAATTTACGGTCGCGGCCCGCTTCGCGGCGCAGCTTGGCGAACGTGAGCGCCGAAATGATCGATTCGCCGACCTTTTCCGACACCGACAGCCACGAAAAACGGAAATATAGCGACAAACCGATACCCAGCACGATCAGCAGCGCCAGGGTGCCGCCCGTGAAGCCCAGCGCATGCGACACCCCGCGCGCCACCGCCTCGCCGATCACGCCGCCCGGCGCGCGCGGCAACTGCACTTTCAGCGACCACATGCGCAGCGCTTCGATGCCGTCGCAGGCGAGCAACACCAGTACGAACGCGAACGCGTCCGCGAGCCAGCCGGCGTCGCGCGGCGCGTCTTCCTGAAGGTCCTCGTTGCGGGTGATGCGGCGGTAGTTGGCGGAGATATGGCGGCCGAGCAGCACGATCCACCAGTAAGCGGACAGCCCGAACAGCAGCAGCAGGATGTCCGAGGTCCACGCGCCGACGCGGCCCGCCCAGTTGGCGATGTGGTCGACCTGCGCGGCGTGCGTCCAGCTCGGGTCGCGCCGGCTGTAGCTGACGAGCGCCATCAGCAGGAACACGCCGAGCGCCACCTGCAAGATCCAGCGGATTTCGGTGAAAAGGCGCGACATGCGGTGCGGCAATGCCTGCGCGCTCGCGGAATAGGGAGCTTTTGCCATTGATCCTGTTGCGTGTGGGGCCAATTCGCGGCCGGAGCGGCGCCCAGCGCGGCTTCGGCCCGGTCCCGGCTGCCGGGTCCTTCGATCCGGCCTATTGTAAACGCAGTGTCCGATGCAAGGCTGTAAATGACGGTAACTTGGCCGATTAGCCGGGCGAAGACCCTTCCGGTGTGCCTGAGGTGTGTCTGAAGGATGCCCCAAGGCTATCGCGGCGATCAGAAAGCTTCATGGAGCAGGCCGGCGTGCCGGCCTTTATAATGCCGCTCTGATACCCATCTACAGTTTCAGCTCAAGTCGCGCGGCCTCGCAAGGGCGAGCCGGGCGCCGTATAAGGATTTCAATCATGTCCGCATCTTCCACGAAACACGCCAAGGTTTTGATTCTCGGTTCCGGTCCCGCCGGCTATACGGCTGCGGTCTACGCGGCGCGCGCCAACCTTGCGCCGGTGCTCATCACGGGTCTGGCCCAAGGCGGCCAGCTGATGACCACGACCGACGTCGAAAACTGGCCGGCCGACGCCAACGGCGTGCAGGGCCCGGAACTGATGACGCGCTTTCTGGAGCACGCCGAGCGCTTCAATACCGAAGTCATCTTCGACCATATCCATACGGCCAAGCTGGATGAGAAGCCGATCCGCCTGATCGGCGATTCGGGCGAATACACCTGCGACTCGCTGATCATCTCGACCGGCGCGTCGGCACAGTATCTCGGCCTGCCGTCCGAAGAAGCGTTCATGGGCAAAGGCGTGTCGGCTTGCGCCACCTGCGACGGCTTCTTCTACAAGCAACAACATGTGGCCGTGATCGGCGGCGGCAATACCGCGGTCGAGGAAGCCCTCTATCTTTCCGGCATCGCCAAAAAGGTGACCGTGATCCATCGCCGCGACAAGTTCCGCGCCGAGCCGATCCTGATCGACCGTCTGCTCGCGAAGGAAAAAGAAGGCGTCGTCGAAATCAAGTGGAACCACACGCTCGACGAAGTGACCGGCGATCAATCCGGCGTGACCGGCCTGCGCATCAAGCACACGCAAACCGGCGAAACCACGGATATCGCGTTGCAGGGCCTGTTCGTCGCGATCGGCCACAAGCCGAACACGGACATTTTCGCAGGCCAGCTGGAGATGAAGAACGGCTACATCATCACCAAGGGCGGTCTGAACGGCTTTGCAACGGCCACCAGCGTGCCGGGCGTGTTCGCCGCGGGCGACGTGCAGGATCACGTCTATCGTCAGGCGATTACCAGCGCGGGCACCGGTTGTATGGCCGCGCTCGACGCGCAACGCTATCTGGAAACCATCGAAGAGATTGGCGAGCACGTGATGAGCGCGGAAGCCGAGCGCTGATCCGCAACCTCATCTGCAACAATAAGCGCGACGGTAAAATGGCGGCGGGCGTGGCCCGGCCGCTTGCTGTATCGAGGGCCGCGGCTGACAAGCCAGCGGCCTTTTTTGCGTCCTTTGTGTCTTGCTGCCTGAACGATGCACAGCGCGATGCACCGCAACGCGGTTCGACGCCGGTGCGGCGTCGCGCGATCGATCTACTTTTCTGCGTGTATTACCGATATGCCGAAGAATCAGCCTCATCCGAGCGAACCGAAACGCCCACGTGCCGCTGCCAAGCCCGCGCCCGAGACGGTTGCGCCCGCGGTCAAACCGAAGCTCGACCCGGCCGCGGGTCTCGCCGGGCTCGGCGCGCTGCGCGACGCGTTGAAGGGCGATACGCAACGGCGCGAGCGCGAACGCGCGGCAGCCGCGGCGGCCCAACGCGAAGCCTCAGCGGATGCCAACCTGTTTCGCCGCGAGATCGGCGCAGTGGCGCCGTTAGCCGCGCCGCCGCGCGCTACCCTGCCGCGCAATCCACCGTCGCCGGTGCCGGTTCAAACCAGACTCGATGAAGAAGCCGTACTGCACGAGGCGATCTCCGATGAGTTCGATCCCGAGGTGCTGCTCGAAACCGACGAGACGCTGTCTTATTGCCGGCCCGGCGTAAGTCAGGAAGTCGTGCGAAAACTGCGGCGCGGCGATTGGATCGTGCAGGCGCAAATCGATCTGCATGGCATGCGGCGCGAAGAAGCGCGCGAGGCGCTGGCCGAGTTCATTCGCGAATCGGTGAAGCGCGGCTTGCGCTGTTTGCGCGTGATTCACGGCAAGGGCCTGGGGTCGATCGGTAAAGAGCCTGTGCTGAAGGGCAAAGTGCGGGCGTGGCTCGTGCAGAAAGCCGAGGTGATCGCGTTCTGCCAGGCGCGCCCTCACGACGGCGGCGCGGGCGCGGTGGTCGTGCTGTTGCAGCCGGGCGCGACGCCGGCTCACGCCAAGTCCTGACGGAGCCCCGGTGATCCATCCGAGGCTCACGCTAGCGCTGACCGTCATGGAGGCGCTGGCCCTTTTCGCGTACGCGATTTCCGGTTTTATCGAAGCACGAACCCGCCGGCTCGATGCGGTGGGGACTTTTCTGGTGGCGATCGCCACGGCCTTCGGTGGTGGGACGTTGCGCGATGTGCTGCTGGAGCGGCGGCCTTTTTATTGGGTCGAGCATCAGGCCTATCTGATCGCGATCTTTGTGATGTCGCTGTTTGCGCCGATGCTGTTGAGGATGACTTCGCGGTTGCTGTCTGAACGTGTGTTGCTCGTTGCCGATGCGGTGGGACTTGGGTTGTTTAGCATCTCAGGCACGTCGATCGCGCACGACGCGCAGATGCCGTGGTTCACGTCCGTGATGATGGGAGTGCTGACCGGCGTATTCGGCGGCGTGATCCGCGATGTGCTCTGCAACGAAGTGCCGTTGATTTTGCGCGACTCACGGCCGTACGCGACGTGCGCCTTTGTGGGCTGCTGGCTGTACGTGCTGCTGGATTACGCGAACGTCGATACGGTTTATAGCGTGTTGATCGCCACCGCCTTCATCCTGCTTGCAAGACTCGTGACATTCAAGTTCAACGTTCGCTTGCCACATTAGCCGCGCGCCACCCGGGACCGGGCGACGCGCCGTCGATCCGTCTTACTTGTTGGTGGCCAGCGCCCCTGCGCTCTTCGCGCCACCGAACAGCGCCGTCAGGTATTGCGAGTTGTTGTTCATCCTCGCCATCAGCGTGTTGAGCGCCGGAGCCCGCTTTCGGGTCCATGCCTTTGCCGCTCGCCGTGGCCGCGAAGGTCGACAGCGTAGTCCCGTCCGACAGATTCTTTAAAGCCGCCTGCAAGGCACTCAACGCGGAAGTCAGCGCGCCGTACGCCGACAAGGTGGTGTTGTCGTTCGTCTGTTTTGTCTTCAGCGCCGCCGCCTGGCCTGCCGTCTTCGCATTCACGAGGGCTGCCACCAGCGTCGACACGTCCATCGACGAGTTGCCCGTCGAACCGCTGATAATCGATTGCGCCGCCTGCTGCACCTGGCTCTGCGCGTTAGCGGTCGCGCTACTCACAGAAGACACGGAAGACGTGGATGAGATCGTTGACATGCAAAGGCCCCGTGCGTCGAATTATTCGTGAGTGACTCAATGACGCCCCGGCGGTATTTCGATTGAGCCAGCTATCCGGTCACGTCGGCGTCGCTTACAAAGTTTTCAAATGTTACTCTATCTTTTTTCAACGTTTTGTGACGTTTTGTCGTAACAAATAGCGGCGTATAGCGTTCTGTGTCTCCAGATAATGATCGAAATCAGACTCATCGCCGTCCGTCCCCGAATTGCCCTGCGCGGCTGTCGATTTTCGTCGCCGTCATTCGTCGTCAGGTAAACGGCCCCGAGCCGTCGTCGCGCCACAGCGCCCTTCGCCGTTAAGCAAGCCATAGGTGACCACGATGCCCCTGAAGCTTTATGCCCACCCTTTCTCCTCGTACTGCCAGAAGGTCCTGACCGCGCTCTACGAAAACGGCACGCCGTTCGAATTGCGCCTGTTGTCGCACACCGACCCGCAGGTCATGGCGGAATTCGCCGCGCTCTGGCCGATCAAGCGCTTTCCCGTTCTGGTGGACGGCAGCCGTACGGTGATGGAGGCGAGCATCATCATCGAGTACCTCGGCTTGCATCATCCCGGGCCCGTGCCGCTCTTGCCGGCCGACGCCCGTGCCGCGCTGGAGGTCCGCAGCATGGATCGCTTCTTCGACAACTACATCTCGACGCCGCAGCAAAAGATCGTCGCCGACAGTCTGCGGCCCGAGCCGGAGCGTGACCCGCGCGGCGTCGCCGAAGCACGCGCGATGCTCGACACCGCCTACGGCTGGCTCGACAAAGTCATGGCAGAGCGCGAATGGGCGGCCGGCGGCACGTTCAGTCTCGCCGACTGCGGCGCCGCGCCCTTCCTGTTTTATGCCGACTGGACGCATCGCATCGGCCCAGCGTTCCCGCACGTGCTCGCCTACCGGCGACGACTGCTGGCGCGGCCGTCATTTGCGCGCGCCGTCGACGAAGCGCGCCCGTATCGCCCGCTGTTCCCGCTCGGCGCGCCCGACCGGGATTGACCGCACCGGCGCCCCGACGAGGCAAACGACCAGGCAAACGCACAGGCAGACCCGCTTGCGCACCGGCCACACTCATTGCGCCAAAAATATTTCCAACCTATACACTTCACTTCGAAACCCACCTTCCGCCCATCACCAACAAGGCACCTATATGGACCGTTTCGAAGCGATGGAGATATTTACGCGTGTGGTCGAAGCGAACAGCTTCACCAAAGTATCCGAATCGCTCGACCTGCCCCGCGCCAAAGTCAGCCGCACCATTCAGGCGCTGGAAGAACACGTCGGCGTGCGACTGCTGAACCGCTCGACGCGGCAGGTCAGCGTTACCGAAGACGGCGCGCTGTTCTACGAGCGATGCGTGCGCATCCTCGCCGAGGTCACCGACGCCGAATCCTCGCTTTCGAACAAACGCGAACATCCGGCCGGCACGATCCGCGTCGATACGTCCGGCACGCTCGCCCGCGTGCTGCTGCTTCCCGCGCTCGACGATTTCTACCGGCAATACCCGGAGATCGACGTGCGGCTCGGGCTAGCCGATCGCAACATCGACTTGATTCAGGACGGCGTGGACTGTGTGATCCGGATGGGTACGCCGGAAGAGTCGAGCCTCGTCGCGCGGCGCATCGGCAACGCGCGGATTGTCACCTGCGCGTCGCCTGCCTATCTGGACAAATACGGTACGCCGACCACCTTGGAAGAGCTCAGTGAACATCGCGCGGTCAACTACATTTCCGCGCGCAGCGGCAAGACCTTCCCGTTCGAGTATCAAGTCGACGGCGAGCTCGTCAAGGTCACGATGAAAAGTGTGCTGGCCGTGAATGACGGTACGGTCTACATGTGCGCGGGCGCGCTCGGACACGGCATCATCCAGCCGTCGCGCTTCATGGTCGCCGACCTGATCGAACAAGGCGCATTGCGGGAGATACTCACGGCGTACACGAGTCCGCCCACGCCGCTTTCGGTTCTCTACGCGCATCGCCGCAATCTGAGTTCACGGCTGCGCGTGTTCATCGATTGGGTGACTGAACTGGCGCGCAACAATCCGGACCTGCGTACCGCCGACGAGCAATAGCCAACCAAAGAAAAAGCCCCACACGTCTCACAACGCATGGGGCTTTTCCAAACCGGACCGCCTGGCTCTCAGCTGCCGTCAGGCAAGCCGCTCTTCGTTGGCAGGATCGAACAGCACCGCTTTCGACGCATCGAACAACAACGTCGTATTCGTCAACGGCTGCGGATTCGAGGCCGGGTGCACGCGGCTCACAATGCGCTTGCCGTTAACCTGTGCGAACACCAGGGTGTCCGGTCCGGTCGGCTCGATCACGTCGACCTTCACTTCAATCGGCTGCAACTTCGCATGGTCACCGTGCGCGCCGCGCGCGTCGGTGATCCGCTCCGGCCGCAAGCCAAGGACCACTTCGCGCCCAAGGTGCGACTTCACCTTCGCGGAATCGAAAGGCAGAGTCAATACATTGCGCGCCACGCCCGTATCCAGCTCGATGCCGATGCCCGCGCCCTGCTCCACCAGCTTGCCCTGAATGAAGTTCATCGGCGGCGCGCCGATGAAGCCGGCCACGAACAGATTCGACGGCGAGTCATAGATTTCCTGCGGCGCGCCGAACTGCTGGACGATGCCGTCCTTCATCACCGCGATCCGGTCGCCGAGCGTCATCGCTTCGATCTGATCGTGCGTCACGTAGACGATCGTCGTGCCGAGTCGTTGATGCAGCAGCTTGATTTCCGAACGCATTTCGATACGCAGTTTCGCGTCCAGGTTCGACAGCGGTTCGTCGAACAGGAACATCACCGGATCGCGCGCCAATGCACGGCCCATCGCCACGCGCTGACGCTGGCCGCCGGACAGCTGACCCGGCTTGCGGTCCAGCAGATGCGTGATCTGCAGCGTGTTCGACACACGATCGACGATCTGCGTCTGCTCGTTCTTCGGCACCTTGCGGATGTTCAGCCCGAACGAGATGTTCTCGCGCACCGTCATGGACGGATACAGCGCGTACGACTGGAACACCATCGCGATGTCGCGATCTTTCGGCGACAGGTTGTTCACCGTCTTGCCGTCGATCTGGATCTCGCCCTTGGTCACGGTTTCGAGGCCGGCGATCATGTTGAGCAGCGTCGACTTCCCGCAGCCTGAGCCGCCGACGAGAATCAGGAACTGGCCGTCTTCGATGTCGATGTTGACACCCTTCAGAACCGGCACCCCATTCGGGTAAGTCTTGTACACGTCACGGATGGAAAGGCTTGCCATGCTGTGAATCCTCTTGTCTCTGGTACTGCTTGAAAGCGCCCCCAAACCTGGCACTTCGCGCCAGGCCCCCCCGAGGGGGGCTGAGAAAACTTGGGGCGGCCCGGCGTTATCTCAGGAACGTCTTGTCGGATGGCGGCGGCGCTTCCTCATGAAGGCCCCGCCGCGCTCGGATGGTTTAGCCTTTGACTGCGCCCGCCGTCAGGCCGCGCACGAAATAGCGTCCGGCGACGATGTAGACGAGCAAGGTCGGCAAGGCGGCGATGATCGCGCCGGCCATGTCCACGTTATATTCCTTCACGCCGGTCGAGGTGTTCACGAGGTTGTTCAGCGCCACCGTGATCGGCATCGAATCGACACCGGAGAACACAATCCCGAACAGGAAGTCATTCCAGATCTGCGTGAATTGCCAGATCAGGCACACCATGAAAATCGGCAGCGAAACGGGCAGCAGAATCTTCGTGAAGATCGTGAAGAACCCGGCACCGTCGATGCGCGCCGCCTTCACGAGTTCAGCCGGAATGCTCACGTAGAAGTTGCGGAAGAACATCGTGGTGAAAGCGATACCGTAGATCACGTGCACCACCACCAGACCGGTTATCGAATTCGACAGGCCGAGGAAGCCTTCGAAGCGCGCCATCGGCAGCAGGATGGCCTGGAACGGAATGAAACAGCCGACCAGAATCATCGTGAAGATCGGATCTGCGCCGCGGAAACGCCAGTGCGTGAGCACATACCCGTTGAACGCGCCGACGATCGACGAGATCAGCACGGCTGGAATCACCATGCGCACCGAGTTCATGAAGAACGGCTGCATGCCGTCGCAACGCACGCCCGTACAGGCACCGCTCCATGCCTTGATCCATGGGTCGATGGTCCAGTGCGAAGGCGGCGTGAGCAGGTTGCCGGTGCGCAGCTGGTCGATGTCCTTGAACGACGTCGACAGCATCACGTACAGCGGAAACAGGAAATACAGGGCGAATAGAATCAAGGCCGCATAAATGACGGCGCGGCTGATCGTCATCTTAGGCTGCATTGCGGGTGCTCCTCGATTCCAGATACATCAGCGGCACGAGCACGGCCACAACGGTGGCGAGCATCATCATCGACGATGCCGCGCCGACGCCCAGCTGCCCGCGGTTGAACGAAAACGTGTACATGAAAATGGCCGGCAGCGACGACGACGTACCCGGACCGCCCGCCGTCAACGCGACGACCAGGTCGAAGGTCTTGATCGTGATGTGGCAGAGAATCAGCAGCACGGAGAAGAACACCGGGCGCATGCTCGGAATCACGATCTTGCGATAGATGGTGGGCAGACTCGCTCCGTCCATCTGCGCTGCCTTGAAGATTTCAGCATCGACGCCGCGCAGGCCAGCCAGGAACAGCGCCATCACGAAGCCGGTGGATTGCCACACGGCCGCGACCACGACGCAGAAAATCGCCTTGTCCGGGTCGCCGAGCCAGCTGAACGAAAAGCTCGTCCAGCCCCAGTCGTGGAACACTTTTTCGAGGCCGACGCTCGGCGTCATGATCCATTGCCATGCAGTACCCGTCACGATGAACGACAGCGCCATCGGGTACAGGAACACGGCGCGCAGCGCGCCTTCATTGCGAATCTGCTGATCGAGCAGGATGGCGACGAACAGACCCAGGCCGATACAGATACCGATGAACGGAATGCCGAACCAGCCGAGGTTCGCAGCCGAGGTCCAGAACACATCGTTATCGAACAGTTCGCGATAACGATCGAGACCGACAAATTCATAACGTGGCATCAGTCGCGAATTGGACAACGACAGAAAGCCGGTAATGGCGATGAAGCCGTACACAAAGATCAGACTGATCACGACGCTGGGTGCGAGCACCAGCTTCGGAATCCAGCGATCGGCAAGCGCCGCCATCGGCGACGCGCGGCGGGTCACGGTGGCCGTGTTTTTCCCGTTTCCGCTGATAGAAGCAGTCACTACTCGACTCCTGCTGAAACTGTACCGCCGGGGCACTCACGCCTGGAAAGCGCGAGGCCGGAACGGCATAGGTGTGACTCTATGAAACCAGGGGCGGAGCCGCTGCAACATGCGGCCCGAAGGACGCGCCCGGTGTCCGCCAGGGGAACAACCGTGCGCGCCGCTTCGCTTACCTTACTTACTTGGTCTTCGCTGCCTTTGCGAGCGCTGCAACTGCGCTCTTCGAATCTTGCTGCGAGTTCATGAACTTCGTGACCACGTCCGAGATCGCGCCGGCTGCTGCATCCGGTTGCGCCATGCCGTGTGCCAGCGAAGGCACGTAGCCGCCCGATTTGATCGCCACTTGTTCATCCGCGTATGACTTCTTCGCGCAGTCGTCGAACTTGGCCATCGACACGCCCAGACGAACCGGGATCGAACCCTTGTTCAGGCTGAACTGTTCCTGGAAGTCCGGCGACATGATCGTCTTGGCCAGCGCGACTTGACCCGGCGTTGCTGACTTCTCGCCCTTCTGCTGGAAGAACACGAACGAGTCAACATTGAACGTGTACGACTTTTCCGTGCCCGGCACAGCGGCGCAGACGTAGTCCGAGCCCGACTTCTTGCTGGCGTTGGCGAATTCGCCCTTCGCCCAGTCGCCCATGAACTGCATGCCGGCCTTGCCGTTGATGACCATCGCCGTTGCCAGGTTCCAGTCACGGCCGGTACGGCCCGCGTCGAAGTAACCCTGGATCTTGCGGACCGTGTCGAACACGCCGACCATCTTGTCCGACGTCAGCGTCTTTTCGTCGAGGTCGACCAGCGCCTTCTTGTAGAAGTCGGAGCCCTGCGACAGCACCACGTCTTCCCACAGCGTCAGGTCCTGCCACGGTTGGCCGCCCATCGCGATCGGCTGGATGCCGGCCGCCTTCATCTTGTCGGCCACGGCGAAGAATTCAGGCCACGTGGTCGGCGCCTTGCCGCCTGCCTTCTCCAGCGCCGCCTTGTTGATGTACAGCCAGTTCACGCGATGCACCGAGAACGGTGCGCCGACGTAATGACCGTCCGCGTGCATGATCTTGTCGATTTCCGGCGGAAGGTTCTTCTTCCAGTCGCCGGCAGCCGTGTCGATCGGCACCAGCACGCCTTGCTGCGCCCAGTCCTGGATCAGCGGACCCTTGATCTGCGCAGCGCTCGGCGCGTTGCCCGAGATCACCTGCGTCTTGAGTGCCGTCATGGCAGCCGCACCTGCGCCGCCAGCCACCGCGAAGTCCTTCCACGTGTAACCCTGCTTCGTCATGTCGTCCTTAAGGACGCCGACGGCTTTCGATTCGCCGCCCGAAGTCCACCAGTGCAACACTTCGACCGACTCGGCGGCCTGCACGGCCGACACGCCACACATCAGACCCGCGGCGCACAAAGCGCCCATGATCGCGCGAAATTTCATTGCTTATCTCCTCCAGACACCTGAACAAAAAACAAATGGCCCCTGATGTCGCCAGGGTGCTGTGGTTGGTTCAAACAGGCAAAACACTGGGCGATCGAGCACGGTCGGGCGCATGCGTGAAGCATGTGCCGGCGGACCGGAGTTCGGCCGCTGGAAGCTCAAGAGATGAGTGGTTCGGGATGCAACTGACTGTCTCCTCTTTTGATTTTTGCCTGCCCGCGTCGCGCGCGGCAGACTCGAGGTGCCTCGCACGTTAACCCTGGCAACCCGCCTGGCAACTCACCTGGCAACCGCCTTGCCAACCGCTCAGCCGTCCGGCTTTCCGTAAGGGCCGCCGGGGCATGCTGGCACGTGCTGACACGGAATGTCCGTTAACATGCAGGGGACGCTTGGCGATTCGGGAAAACGCGCATCTTGCCTGACAGCGCGCGCTTTTTTCATCGAATTAGCGCTACCTCTTGATTTGGATTGTAGTTAAACTACAATTCAGTGTCAAAAAAAATTTTATCGGACTACGGTCGCCCCGCGCGGCCCCAGGATATCGACGGAGACTCATGCAAACCGACTCAAGTTTCACCTTCGTTCTCTTCGGCGGAACCGGCGATCTGTCGATGCGCAAGATCCTGCCGGCTCTGTTTGAAGCACACCGCGCGGGCGGCATGCTGGCCGACAACGGCAAGATCGTCGCGGTCGCGCGGCATGCGGCCGATCGTGACGGCTACCTCGAATGGGTCAATGAGCACGTCAAGCCGCACGTCTCTAAAAAAGGTGTGGATGAGACCGCGTGGGCCAGCTTTCTGCAGCGCATCGAGTATGTGAAGCTCGACCTGGGCAAGCCGGAAGACTTCGTGCTGCTGCGCGACGCCGTCAGCCAGCATCCCGGCATCCGCGTGTTCTATCTGGCAACGGGTCCGTCGCTATTCGTGCCGATCTGCCGCGCATTGGCGTCGGTGGGGCTGAACGAGAATGCGCGCATCGTGCTGGAAAAGCCGCTCGGCTACGACCTGAAGTCGTCCAACGCAATTAATGATGCGGTCGGCGAAATCTTCGCTGAAGAACAGATCTACCGGATCGACCACTACCTCGGTAAAGAGCCGGTGCAGAACCTGCTCGCGCTGCGCTTCGGCAATGCGCTGTTCGAGCCGCTGTGGCGCCGCGAGTGGGTCGAAAGCATCCAGATCACGATCGCCGAGGAACTCGGTGTCGAAGCGCGCGGCGACTTCTATGACAACACCGGCGCATTGCGCGACATGGTGCAGAACCATTTGCTGCAACTGCTTTCGATCGTCGCGATGGAACCGCCCCACTCGATGGACTCGGATTCAGTGCGCGACGAAAAGCTGCGTGTGCTGCGCGCGTTGAAGCCGATCGATTCGAGCGAGATCAGCAAGGTCGCGGTACGGGGCCAGTATCATGCCGGCGTGATTCGCGGCAACTCGGTGCCGGCCTACGCGACCGAGCCGGGCGTGAAGCCGGACAGCACGACCGAAACCTTCGTCGCAGTGAAGGTGGAAATCGAAAACTGGCGCTGGGCCGGCGTGCCGTTCTTCCTGCGCACCGGCAAGCGTCTGGCGGATCGCGTCGCCGAGATCGTGGTGAATTTTCGTCCGGTGCCGCATTCGGCATTGGGCGCATCCGCGCTGCGCGGCGGTGCGAACCGTCTTGTGATCCGCTTGCAGCCGAACGAAACCATTCGCCTCTACTGCCTCGCGAAGCAGCCGGGCGAAGGCATGAATCTCGCCAGCGTCCACCTCGACCTCGCGTTCGACCAGTTCTTCCGCGAAGGACAGATGGAGGCGTATCAGCGTCTGCTGCTGGACGTGATCCACGGGCGCCTCGCGCTGTTTGTGCGGCGCGACGAGCAGGAAGCCGCATGGCGCTGGGTCGAGCCGATCCTCAACGAATGGGCGGCCTCGAACAAGCCGCCCAAGCCGTACGCATCCGGCACCTGGGGACCGGCGGCCGCGAGCGCGATGCTGGCGCAGCACGGCACCTGCTGGCTCGAAGAAGAGAATTGAAACACGGCGATGTGCTGTGCTCGATCGAACGCAACACATCGCCCGTAAGACCCACCGACGAACTGAACGGAATGGCGCCGGTATCACCAGGGCGCCTGCGAGTCATCCCCCTCGCAGGCGCCGTGTGGGAGCAATGTGGCACATTCCGCAGACCTAACAAGAAAGCAGCACGGAGGAGAAGTGATCGAGCTTCACGCTTTCGACGATCAACGCGCCCAATCCGACGCGTTGGCGAAAGCGGTTGGCGACGCGTTACATGCGTCGCTCGCCGCACAGGCGGCCGCGTCCGGTACCGGCACGTCCGTCACCGGCATGTCCGTCACCGGCATGTCCTTTAACGGCGCGCGCCCTGCAACGCTTGCGGTGTCCGGCGGCACCAGTCCGCGTCCGTTCCTGCAGACGCTGTCCACGCAATCCTTCGACTGGGCGCGCATCGCCGTGACGCTGGTCGACGACCGCTGGGTGCCGGAAACGGACAGCGCAAGCAATGCACAACTCGTGCACGACACGCTGCTGCAGAACGCTGCAAAAAACGCCGCTTTCTGGCCGCTGGTCGACACCACGCAAGACCTGAACGCGCACATTGCCGCGCTGAACGCCGAGCCGCGCTTTAGCGCCGTGCCGGACGTCGCGATTCTCGGCATGGGCGAAGACGGCCACACCGCGTCGATTTTCGCGGATGCGCCCGAATGGGATCACGCGATCACCACGACCGAACGCTTCGTTGCCGTGCATCCCGGCAATGCGCCGCATGCGCGTGTGAGCTGGTCGTTGTCCGCGTTGAAAGAAGTGAAGCACCTGTTTCTGCTGATCGCCGGACCGCGCAAGCTGGACGTGCTCAATGCCGCCGCCGCTGCGCCACAAAAAAATGCCATCTCGAAGTTGGCAAACGACAAGGGAGTGAGACTCGATGTCTACTGGTGTGCAAACTAAGGCTGTTCCGGGCGCGGGCCAGCACGCCGATGGACCGAGGCTGCTGGCCGACATCGGCGGCACGAATGCGCGCTTCGCGCTCGAGACCGGCCCGGGTGAGATCACGTCCGTGCAGGTCTATCCGTGCGCGGACTATCCGGGCGTCGCCGAAGTGATCAAGAAGTACCTGAAGGATACGAAGATCGGCCGCGTGAATCACGCGGCGATTGCGATTGCGAACCCGGTCGACGGCGATCAGGTGAGCATGACGAATCACGACTGGAGCTTTTCGATCGAAGCGACGCGCCGCGCGCTCGGCTTCGACACGCTGCTGGTGGTGAACGACTTTACCGCGCTGGCGATGGCGCTGCCCGGCCTGACCGATACGCAGCGCGTGCAGGTGGGCGGCGGCAGCCGCCGGCCGAACAGCGTGATCGGCCTGCTCGGCCCGGGCACCGGCATGGGCGTCTCGGGCCTGATCCCCGCGGACGACCGCTGGATCGCGCTCGGCAGCGAAGGCGGCCACGCCACGTTCGCGCCGGCCGACGAACGTGAAGACATCGTGCTGCACTATGCGCGCAAGAAGTGGTCGCACGTATCGTTCGAACGCGTGGCCGCGGGCCCCGGCATCGAAGTGATCTACCGTGCGCTGGCGGGACGCGACAAGAAACGCGTGGCCGCGAGCGTCGATACGGTCGAAGTCGTCAAGCGCGCGCTGGAAGGCGAGCCGCTGGCGGCGGAATCCGTCGACGTGTTCTGCGGGATTCTCGGCACGTTCGCGGGCAACATCGCGGTGACGCTTGGCGCGCTGGGCGGGATCTACATTGGCGGCGGCGTCGTGCCGCGGCTGGGCGAATTCTTCGCGCGCTCGTCGTTTCGCAAGCGGTTCGAAGCGAAGGGCCGCTTCGAGGCGTATTTGCAGAACGTGCCGACCTACGTGATTACCGCTGAATATCCGGCGTTTCTCGGCGTCTCGGCGATTCTTGCGGAGCAGTTGTCGAACCGCGCGGGCGGCAGCTCGTCGGCCGTGTTCGAGCGGATTCGCCAGATGCGCGATGCGTTGACGCCGGCGGAGCGCCGCGTGGCCGATCTCGCGTTGAATCATCCGCGCTCGATCATCAATGATCCGATTGTCGATATTGCCCGCAAGGCGGATGTGAGTCAGCCGACGGTGATCCGCTTTTGCCGCTCGCTCGGCTGTCAGGGGTTGTCGGATTTCAAGCTGAAGCTGGCGACGGGTTTGACCGGCACGATTCCGGTGAGTCATAGCCAGGTGCACCTTGGCGATACCGCGACGGATTTCGGTGCGAAGGTGCTCGATAACACCGTGTCGGCGATTTTGCAGTTGCGTGAGCATTTGAACTTCGAGCATGTCGAGCGCGCGATCGATCTGTTGAACGGCGCGCGGCGGATCGAGTTCTATGGACTCGGCAATTCGAACATCGTCGCGCAGGATGCGCATTACAAGTTTTTCCGGTTTGGTATTCCGACTATTGCCTACGGCGATTTGTATATGCAGGCTGCGTCGGCTGCTTTGCTGGGCAAAGGTGATGTGATTGTTGCGGTGTCGAAGTCAGGGCGCGCGCCCGAGCTACTGCGTGTTCTGGATGTCGCCATGCAGGCGGGAGCGAAGGTGATTGCTATTACTTCCAGCAATACGCCGTTGGCCAAGCGGGCCACTGTCGCTTTGGAGACCGATCACATTGAAATTCGCGAGTCGCAGTTGTCGATGATTTCGCGGATTTTGCATCTTGTGATGATTGATATTCTTGCCGTTGGCGTCGCTATTCGGCGCGCTGTGCCTAGCGCGGATGTGGCGGAGACTGTCGCTAAGGCGCGGCAGGGAGCCGATGATGATGCTACCGCTGTGCTCGATTGGCTGAGCCATGGGGCGGCTTCTTCGGCACGGGATTAGTTTTTTTTGGCCTTCGCGGCGGCTTGGGTTGTTTGCCTACGGCGTTGGCCTTCTCCTGGTCTTGTTTGCCTTTCTTTCGCTTATTGTCTGTGTGCCTATGGTGTTGGCCTTTCCTTGCTTTGTTAGTGGTCTATTAGCTTCGCCCCTGTGCTGTTTGCCTGCTCGGCGCTTTTATGTCTGTGTGCCTGCGGCGTTGGCCTTTCCTTGCTTTGTTAGTGGTCTATTAGCTTCGCCCCTGTGCGGGGCAGGCACTTACTTTCTTTGCCGCCGCAAAGAAAGTAAGCAAAGAAAGCGGCTTCACACCGCTAACGCTTAAGCGGGTCCCCTGGCTTGGAGGAGATAGTGGAGCATCTGGAATCAGTGTTCTCGCGCATTCCGCGCTGGTGACAAGGCCGTCATTCTTCCGGCGGCGCTGCGCGCGCCGACGCGGTGCTTCACAAAACCATCTGGTCGTTTCCGCGGCACGTTGAGCAACCGCGGCGGTACTTTTCAAGCCGTGGCATTCTGCGTCCCGCCGAATAAACTGCTGGACGTTACTTTTCCGGCAATCCATAAAGCGCAAGCCGCAAATCACTTCGGCGCCTCGCCGAGGCGAAGTGACTAGGTGTGCGAGTGCGGTCACCACTCCGAGTGAGATGCGATTGCCTTGGCGAGGCATTGGGGACACGAGGGCGGGCCACCGCGCCGAACCAGGCGCAAGCGCCCAAACCGCCAGGCGGTTTGATGAAGTACCGCTACGGCGCGCGCAGCGCCGCCGGAAGAATGACTGCCTTGTCACCCGCGCGGAGTGTGCGGGAACACCGATTCCAGATGCTCCACTACCTCCTCCAAGCTAGGGGACCCGCTTCAAAGCTAGCGGTGTGAAGCCGCTTTCTTTGCTTACTTTCTTTGCGGCGGCAAAGAAAGTAAGTGCCTGCCCCGCACAGGGGCGACGCTAATAGACCACTAACAATTCAAGGAAAGGCCAACGCCCCAGACACACAGAAACATGCCGCCGCCAAAGGCAAAGAGACTAAAGCAAAGGCCAACGCCGTAGGCAAATTCAATCGTTTCCAACTGTCTCCGACAACCGCTTAACCATCGCGACCCTCGCACCAATAACATCGATGCGGCCACGCTCATCAATCAACGGCGTTGTAGCATCGAGATACGCCATCCACGCCTTCTGCGCGCGCACGAGCGTAGGACGCAAACGCGCAGGCATCTTCAACTGCAAGCGACGATAATAACGATTCAAATCGAACATCGCATGTTCGCAACGCGCATCCGCGGTACAGGCACGCAGACGGCGCGGCGCGTCAACACCGGAACCCGCGGTACCCACCGCGCTACGCATCGCAAGCGCCCGATCCCGCACCGGCTGCAACTGCATATCGGCCTCTGCCAGCACATACATCGAGCCATGTGTCGTCGCGATCACTGCCGCCAGCAGTTGCTTCTCCGCATCGCGTGAGGCCTGCCAGCGCGTCTGGCTCTTTTCCCACTGCTTGCGCTGCGCCGGCGACAACTTCGGCTGAAGCTGCTGCCACGCGTTGTCCATCGCCGCCTTCCAACCGATCCGCGCGTTGTCCATGCACTGCACCTGCCCCGCTGTCGACGACATGTCGCTGCGCGCAAGACACGTACGCATCGCCGCGTCGATCGGATCGGCGGCTGCAACTTCGGCGTGCGCCGCGAGCGGCGCCGTGCCGAGCACCGCCATCGACGCCAGCGTCAGCGCGGAAACCGCGCGACGCCAGCCGTCAATCGCAAGCAGGAACTTCGCCATCCGCATCGTCAGGCGCGCACGCAATCGACGAAGTATTCGATGCGCCCGTTGATGGTTTCGCCGACAAGCCCGTGGATGTCCGTGTGGAAACCCGGGAAGCGCTCGTTGAATTCGCGCGCGAAACGCAAATAGTTGACGATGGTCTTGTTGAAGCGCTCGCCCGGAATCAGCAGCGGAATGCCCGGCGGATACGGCGTCAACAGAATCGACGTGACGCGGCCTTCGAGTTCGTCAATCGGTACCCGGTCGATCTCGCGGTGCGCGAGCTTGGCGAACGCATCGGACGGCTTCATCGCCGGTTCCATGCTCGACAGGTACATCTCGGTCGTCAGACGCGCGATGTCGTTCGCACGGTAGACGCTGTGGATCTGCTCGCACAGATCGCGCAGGCCGACGCGCTCGTACATCGGATGATGCGAGACGAACTCGGGCAGCACGCGCCACAGCGGCTGGTTGTTGTCGTAGTCGTCCTTGAACTGCTGGAGTTCAGTGACCATCGAGTTCCAGCGGCCCTTGGTAATGCCGATCGTGAACATGATGAAGAACGAATACAGCCCCGTCTTCTCGACGATGATGCCGTGCTCGGCGAGATACTTCGTGACGATCGCGGCCGGAATGCCGGACTCGCCGAAGCCGCCGTCCATATCCAGACCCGGCGTGACGATGGTCGCCTTGATCGGGTCGAGCATGTTGAAGCCTTCGGCGAGCGGGCCGAAACCGTGCCACGGGTCGTTCGGACGCAGCATCCAGTCTTCGCGCGAGCCGATGCCCTCTTCGGCAAACTGGTCCGGGCCCCACACCTTGAAGAACCAGTCGTCGCCGTATTCGGCGTCGACCTTGCTCATCGCGCGGCGGAAATCGAGCGCTTCGGCGATCGACTCCTCGACCAGCGCGGTGCCGCCCGGCGCCTCCATCATCGCGGCAGCCACGTCGCACGACGCGATGATCGCGTACTGCGGGCTGGTCGACGTGTGCATCAGATACGCCTCGTTAAAGCGATGCTTGTCGAAGCGGCTGTTCTTCGAATCCTGCACGACGATCTGCGACGCCTGCGAAATGCCGGCCAGCAGCTTGTGCGTGGAGTGCGTGGCGAACACCAGCGCGCCGATGCGCGGACGGCCCGCGCCGATCGCATGCATGTCCTGATAGAACTCGTGGAACTCCGCGTGCGGCAGCCAGGCTTCGTCGAAGTGCAGCGTGTCGAGCCAATCGCCGAGCATTTCCTTGATCATCTCGACGTTGTAGATCACGCCGTCATACGTGCTCTGCGTGATGGTCAGGATGCGCGGCTTGAGATTCGGGTTTTTCGCGAGCGCTTCGCGGGCAAACGGATTCGCCTCGATCTTCTTGCGGATGTTTTCCGGCTCGAATTCGCTGCGCGGAATCGGGCCGATGATGCCGAAGTTGTTGCGCGTCGGCGTGAGGAACACCGGAATCGCGCCGGTCATCGTGATCGCGTGCAGGATCGACTTGTGGCAGTTGCGGTCCACCAGCACGATGTCGCCGGGTGCGACCGTGCCGTGCCAGACGATCTTGTTCGAGGTCGACGTGCCGTTGGTCACGAAGAACACGTGGTCGGCGCTGAAAATGCGCGCGGCGTTGCGCTCGGACGCGGCGACCGGGCCGGTGTGGTCGAGCAGCTGGCCGAGTTCGTCGACCGCGTTGCACACGTCGGCACGCAGCATGTTTTCGCCGAAGAACTGGTGAAACATCTGGCCGAGCGGGCTCTTCAGGAACGCGACGCCGCCCGAGTGCCCCGGGCAATGCCACGAATAGGAGCCTTCATCCGCGTACTGCACCAGTTCCTTGAAGAACGGCGGCGCGAGCGAATCCAGATACACCTTGGTCTCGCGGATGATGTGGCGCGCGACGAACTCCGGCGTGTCCTCGAACATGTGGATGAAGCCGTGCAACTCGCGCAGGATATCGTTCGGCAGATGGCGCGAAGTGCGCGTTTCGCCGTACAGGAAGATCGGAATATCGGCGTTGCGGCGGCGCACTTCGGTCACGAACGCGCGCAGCGCAATGATCGCGGCAGCCAGCTCCGGCGTTTCGCCTTCCACCACCACGTTATCGACGTACGGCAGCAGCTCGTCGTCGTCGATGGACAGGATGAAGCACGACGCGCGGCTCGACTGCTGCGCGAACGAAGTCAGATCGCCATAGCTCGTCAACCCGAGCACTTCCGCGCCTTCTTTCTCGATTGCTTCGGCCAAAGCCCGGATGCCGGAACCCGAGATGTTCTCGGAGCGGAAATCTTCGTCGATGATGACGACGGGAAAACGAAACTTCATGGGCGATTCTCCAAAAAGAACGACCGCTGCTTTCGACTAAGCAGCGGTCACCCGAATAGCTGGTGGATCAGTGCGCTGCCGACGTCACGTCTTGGGCAACGTGACGCCGTGCTGACCTTGATATTTGCCGCCGCGATCCGCGTACGACGTTTCACAAATCTCGTCGCTTTCGAAAAACAGCACCTGGGCGACGCCTTCGTTCGCGTAGATTTTCGCAGGCAAAGGTGTCGTATTCGAGAATTCGAGCGTGACGTGGCCTTCCCATTCCGGTTCGAACGGCGTCACGTTGACGATGATCCCGCAACGCGCATATGTGGATTTGCCCAGACACACGGTCAACACGCTGCGCGGAATGCGGAAATACTCGACCGTGCGGGCCAGCGCGAACGAATTCGGCGGGATGATGCAGACCTCGCCCTTGAAGTCGACAAACGACTTCTCGTCGAAATTCTTCGGATCGACGATGGTCGAGTTGATGTTGGTGAAGATCTTGAATTCGTCGGCGCAGCGAATGTCGTAGCCGTAGCTCGACGTGCCGTAGCTGACGATCTTCCGGCCGTCTTCGGAGACGCGGACCTGATCGGGCGCAAACGGCTCAATCATGTTGTGCGACTCGGCCATGCGCCGGATCCACTTGTCGGATTTGATGGTCATAAGTAAACGCTGCTCGACGTGGGTGACAGGTGTGTGACGGGTAACAAACCGGTAATTACCGGGCAACTGCGGGTGACGGCCCGCGGAGCGCCGTTGAGGCGGACGCGCCGGGCCAGGCGCCCCCAGCTACGCGCCCCGGGCTAGGCGCCCCCAGCTACGCGCCCCGAACGAAAGGCGCTTATTTTACGCGATTGAGAGAATGCTGCCGCGGGTGTGGCCTGATAGCGGCCCGGTCCATCTCCAGAGCCTGCTGCCCGGGCGGCGAAACGGCCATCGGCGCGCTAGCGATGCAAGCGGCATGCATGACTGACGCTCATCGGCGCGTCATTGACGGATCAGCCCGCATGCGAGCGCGAGGCCCGCGCCATGTTGCGGATAGGCATAGGGATCCGTGGCGTCGTGATGCAGCAGTACAGCGCGTTGCAACACCGACCGGATGCCGTCGAGCGACACATCCGGCGCGACGATGAAGCCGGTGGCCACGCCGTTCGCGTCCGCGTGAATGTTGCCGAGGTCGCCCTCGGCCCGCGCGCCCGCCTTCAGGCGCTCAGCGGCCGGCGAGAACACCTGGCCGGCGCTGGAGCCGTCGGCGGCGTTGCAGTCGCCGCGTTCATGCACTTGCAAGGCGTGGTCGCTATTGGGCGGCAAGCCCGTCAGGTTGTAGGTGACCTGCACGCCGTCCGAGCGCTCGATAAACGTCACGAGGCCGCGCGCCTGGTTGCCCACAGTGGGCAGCAACTGCGCGTCGGCGCGCTTTTCCTGTGGTCTCAGGAAGGCGCTGCAGCCGCATAACAGCACACTGCTGGCAGCCAGGACGATGAACGCATGCACCGCCTGCCCGTCGATTCGTTTTCCCATGCGATCCTCTTGTCGGCCTGGCGGCCGCCCCTGCGGCCGCCGAGCCGAACTTGTGAAGTCGACATGATACCGCGAGAGCAGGCGCAAATTGACGCCTTGCGCCCCCGTCCGCATGACGGCTCAGGTGTTCTGCACGACGATGTTGGGAAACTTCGACGTCATATCGCGAGCCCGCTCGGCGATATGGACCGCGACCTTGCGCGCAATCGACCGGTAGATCTCCGCGATGCGCCCTTCCGGGTCGGCCACCACGGTCGGCCGGCCCGAGTCGGCCTGCTCGCGAATCGCGATATCGAGCGGCAGGCTGCCGAGCACCTCGACGCCGTATTCCTTCGCCATCCGCTCGCCGCCGCCCGCGCCGAAGATAGGTTCTTCGTGGCCGCAATTCGAGCAGATATGCATGCCCATGTTCTCGACGATACCGAGAATCGGGATGCCGACCTTCTCGAACATCTTGAGGCCCTTCTTGGCGTCGAGCAGCGCGATATCCTGCGGCGTCGTGACGATCACGGCGCCCGTCACCGGCACGCGCTGCGACAAGGTCAGCTGAATGTCGCCGGTGCCCGGCGGCATGTCGACGATCAGATAGTCGAGATCTTCCCAATTGGTCTGCCGCAGCAACTGTTCGAGCGCGGAGGTGGCCATCGGACCGCGCCACACCATCGGATTGTCCTGCTCGATCAGAAAGCCGATCGAGTTGGCTTGCATGCCGTGACCGGTCATCGGGCTCATCGACTTGCCGTCGGGCGACTCCGGGCGGCCAACGATACCCAGCATCATCGGCAACGACGGGCCGTAGATGTCGGCATCCAGCACGCCGACCGACGCGCCTTCGCTCGCCAGCGCCAGCGCCAGGTTCACGGCGGTCGTGCTCTTGCCGACCCCGCCCTTGCCCGAGGCCACCGCGACGATATTTTTGACGTTCGGCAATAGTTTTACGCCGCGTTGCACGGTATGCGCAGCGATTTTCTGGGACACCTCGACGCGCGCGTCGACGACGCCAGGCACAGCTCGCAGCGCATCCGCGAACTGCGCGCGGATGGCTTCGAACTGGCGCGCGGCCGGATAGCCGAGTACCACGTCGACGCTAACCGCGTCACCCTCCACGGCCACCTTCTTGATGTTCTTGGCGGCCGCGTACGGTCGGCCGGTATTGGGGTCAGCGACGGCCGCGAGGGCAGCGTCGACCAAAGCCCGATCGATACTCATTGACACTCCGTGGGGAACACTTGCGGCGCGGCAGAATCGAAGCCTCGGCCACACGCCGGAATTTGAAAGAAATTGTTAGACAGGATTGCGAAAACCAGGTATGCCGGGCACCCTTCGGGCAGGCGGAACGCCATGGGGTCGCATCGCTGCGCACTTCTGTCATCATTGTAGTGGTTGGCGCCAAGCCTTGCCGGAAGACCCTTCTTAGCTGTCGGACCGGACTGGGAAGGGCCTAGGATTCTGCGGTTGTCGTGCTGGCCGTTTTTACTAGCGCAACGTTCGCCGCTTATAGTTGCCGCTAATCGCTGCTTTACTCGCTTCACTCAAGAGAGGAATCAAAATGAATGCAAAAATCATGACTCGCCTGGCGGTCTTCGCCGTCGCCGGTTCGTTGCTGGCAGGCTGCGCGACCCAACAGGGCACTAACACGGCTGTCGGCACGGGCGTAGGCGCCGGTACCGGCGCGGCAATCGGCGCGATCTTCGGCGGTGGCAAGGGCGCGGCAATCGGCGCGGGCGTCGGCGCTGCGGTCGGCGGTATCACCGGCTACAACTGGCAAGCCATTCACAACAAGCTGTCGGGCGCCACCAAGGGCACCGGCACGCAGATCACCGAGCAGCCGGACGGCTCGCTCAAGCTGAACATCCCGAGCTCGGTCACCTTCGACACCAACAGCTACGCGGTCAAGCCATCGTTCGCGCCGGTGCTGGATCAGCTGACGCAGACCATGACCCAGAATCCGGAACTGATCGCCCAGGTGGTCGGCCACACGGATAGCACGGGCCAGCCGGCTTACAACCAGACGCTGTCGGTCAACCGCGCGGAAAGCGTGACGGGCTACCTGGCGCAACGCGGCGTGGCGCCGCAGCGCCTGGCGGCACAAGGCATGGGCCAGAACCAGCCGATCGCCGACAACAACACCGAAGCCGGCCGCGCGGCAAACCGTCGCGTGGAAATCTATCTGCGCGCCACGGCTCAGCATGCAACGCAATAAGGACAAGGCTCGAGGGGGATGAATCAGCCGGGCGCCGAGCCCTTTTATGCTTAATCGGCCGGTGTCCGGAGCGCCGTAGAAATCTGCCGAAGGCGGTTCTCACGCGAGTTCGAAAAAAATTTCGAACTCTGCCGAAAATCCGCTGTCTGTCTTTACGGTACGTGGCTGGCTATGCCGCCGCGTCACCATTCTCCTCTTGTCGTTGTTGCTCCGGGGTTAATAGCCCCGGTTTTTTTTGGGCGCCCGGTTTATATAACTTCGCCCCCAACTCTGCCGGCAGCCGCGACCCAGCCGGCCCGCGTCGCGCGCCTGCCCTGCTAGAATCAACCTTTCGTCCCACCGCAGGCTCCCACCCTCTTTATGTCAGCACCCGCAACCGATCTCTCCGCAGGCGCGCCGTCGGGCCGTCGCCAGATTCTCGTCACGTCTGCCCTTCCGTATGCGAACGGGCAAATCCATATCGGCCATCTGGTCGAATATATCCAGACGGACATCTGGGTCCGGACGTTGCGAATGCACGGGCACGAGGTCTATTACGTGGGCGCCGACGACACGCACGGCACGCCGATCATGCTGCGCGCGGAAAAAGAAGGTCTGACGCCGAAGCAGCTGATCGACCGCGTCTGGCAAGAGCACAGGCGCGATTTCGACAGCTTCGGGATTTCGTTCGACAATTACTACTCGACCGATTCCGAGGAAAACCGCGTCCAGAGCGAATCGATCTACATGGCGCTCAAGGAAGCCGGCCTGATCGACGCGCGCGACATCGAGCAGGCGTATGACCCCGTCAAGGAAATGTTCCTGCCGGATCGCTTCATCAAGGGCGAATGCCCGAAGTGCGGCGCGAAAGACCAGTACGGCGACAGCTGTGAAGTATGCGGATCGACTTACCAGCCGACCGAGCTGATCAATCCGTATTCGGTCGTCTCGGGCGCCACGCCGATTCGCAAGACCTCGACGCACTACTTCTTCCGCCTGTCCGATCCGCGCTGCGAGAATTTCCTGCGCGAGTGGGTGGGCGGTCTGGCGCAGCCGGAAGCGACCAACAAGATGCGCGAATGGCTCGGCGACGCCGGCGAAGCCAGGCTCGCCGATTGGGACATCTCGCGCGACGCGCCGTATTTCGGCTTCGAAATTCCGGGCGCGCCGGGCAAGTATTTCTATGTGTGGCTGGACGCGCCGGTCGGCTATTACGCGAGCTTCAAGAATCTCGCCGACAAGCGCGGCCTCGATTTCGACGCCTGGGTTCGCAAGGGTTCGACCGCCGAGCAGTACCACTTCATCGGCAAAGACATTCTGTATTTCCACACGCTGTTCTGGCCGGCCATGCTCGAGTTTTCGGGCCACCGCACGCCGACCAACGTGTTCGCGCACGGCTTCCTGACGGTGGACGGCGCGAAAATGTCGAAGTCGCGCGGTACCTTCATCACGGCGCAAAGCGTGATCGACACCGGCCTGAACCCGGAATGGCTGCGCTACTACTTTGCGGCCAAGCTGAACAGCACGATGGAAGACCTCGACCTGAACCTCGACGACTTCCAGGCGCGCGTGAACAGCGATCTGGTCGGCAAGTACGTGAACATCGCGAGCCGCGCGGCAGGTTTCCTGATCAAGCGTTTCGACGGCCGCGTGCAGGACGGCGCAATGCAGCACCCGCTGCTCGCCACGCTGCGCGCCGCCGTGCCGCAGATCGCCGCGAACTACGAAGCGCGCGAATACAACCGCGCGCTGCGCCAGACCATGGAACTGGCCGACACGGTCAATGCCTACGTCGACGCCGCCAAGCCGTGGGATCAGGCGAAAGACCCGGCCAACGCGGTCGCGCTGCATGAGACGTGCAGCGTGAGCGTCGAGGCATTCCGTCTGCTGTCGCTGGCATTGAAGCCGGTGTTGCCGAAGCTGGCCGAAGCGGTCGAAGGCTTCCTCGGCATCGAGCCGCTGGTGTGGGCCGACGCGAATGTGCCGTTGAGTTCCGCGCGCCCGATCAACGCGTACAAGCACCTGATGACGCGCGTCGATCCGAAGCAGATCGAAGCGCTGGTGGCGGCCAATCGCGATTCCCTGCAAGCCACGCCGGAAGCCGCCGCGCCCGCTGATGCCAGGACCAAGTCGAAAGCGAAAGCAGCCGCCGCCGACAAGGACGAAACGTCCGGCATCATCTCGATCGACGACTTCGCCAAGGTCGATCTGCGCATTGCGAAGATCGTCGACTGCAAGGCGGTCGAGGGGTCGGACAAGCTGCTGCAACTGACGCTCGACATTGGCGAAGAGAAAACGCGCAACGTGTTCTCGGGTATCAAGTCGGCGTATCAGCCGGAGCAACTGGTCGGCAAGCTGACGGTGATGGTCGCGAATCTCGCGCCGCGCAAAATGAAGTTCGGTCTGTCCGAAGGGATGGTGCTGGCAGCATCGGCCACTGACGAGAAAGCGGAACCGGGCCTGTATGTGCTCGAACCGGACAGCGGTGCGAAGCCGGGCATGCGCGTGAAGTAAAAAGCGCGGCGTCAAACGCTTCTGCCTCAAACAAAAACGGCACGCTGTAACAGGCGTGCCGTTTTTTTATGCCGTTGCTTTGCTCAATCCGCCAGCACCACCGTCACCACCGGATCCGGTCGAAGCGCCGCGTATAAAGCAGAGCCATGCCGTCGAACGTGCCGCCGTACGCTGCGACCGACCAGTACCGCGTCAGGTTGACCGTCGCCTTGATCGCATTGCTCGCCGACTGCAGCCCCTGTTCGTAGCCGATCACCAGCCACTCGTTGATCGCCTTCGACACCATCACCACCTGCGGGTCGGTCAGCCCGACTTCGCTTCGGCCAATCGAAAACTCGTCGAGCCCGAAAGTCTGCGCAAGCCGCTTGCCGCTCGCGCTGCCGAGCAACGCAAGCGCGGTCGTCATGGTGCTTTGCTGACCGAGGTTATTGCCCTGGTCCGTGCCGTGACCGAACAGCAGCCATGAGAGCTTTTCGTTGTCCGGCACGTTCGGCTCCGACACCAGCTTCGCCACCGGAGACTGGATCGTGCCCGTGACCTGCACGCCCGCCTCGACCTGCTGATTGCGGCGCATCGCAAGGATGTTGATGCCTGGATTGGCCACCGGTCCGTTGAACGTGAAAAAACCGTTCTCGATACCGAGCTTGCGGCCGAACGCGGTGTAGGTCGAACCCGGTGTCACGCGAACATTGCCGACCGCGCGCAGCGGCAGATTCGGCGCGCTCAACGCGGTGATCGTGCCGGTCAGGCCCAGGTCCGCGCCTTGTCCGCGGAAGCGGAAGTTGTTGCCGAGACTGATGTCGATGTTGGCGCGCGGCGCGAACGGGCCGATCGGCTTGTCGGTGCCGGCCATCGGGGCCGGCCGCTCGCCCGCCACCGTGCCGTCCGGGCGCACCACCACCACGTCGTCGCCGAGCTGCGGCGCGGACTGCTCCGGCATGTCGAACAGCGCGTGATCGACCACGAACTTGCCGTTGATCGCCATGCCGCCCTGCGGCCCCGCGTTCGCGACGCTCGCGCTGCCCGACAGCGACAAGTTGCGGTCAGGTGCGGCAAACAGCTCCAGCTTGTCGGCGACGATGCTGGCGGTCAGATCGGGCTGCGCGCCATCCAAACGCACGCGGCCGGTCGCGCGCAACGTGCCGCTGGCGCCGTGAAATTCGACCTGCTGGAAGTCCACCAGATTTTCTGACAGCGCAATGCGCACCACTCCGTCTTTCAGTTGCACGCCCTGATCGACCATCGTCGCCGACAGCCCGTCGCCGAGCAGCGAGCCGGACAGATTCGGCTTGGCGAGCGTGCCGCCGAGCGCAAGCTTGAGCGCGAGGTGGCCGTCGAGCAGATAGCTCGGACCGAACAGGCCGCCGGTCGTTTTCAGCGACGGCACATTCGCGTTCACGTTGCCGTTCAGCGCGCCCTCTTCGTTGACGGCCAGGAAGCCGTCGCGCATCACCAGCGTGGTATGCGCGTCGGCGTCGATCACGCCGATCCGGCTGGCCTGCGCATGCACGGTGGCGTTGAGCCGGTTGCCGCCGCTGAATTCGGCGCGTGCGGTCATATCGGTAATGCCCAGCGACGCGAGGCCGCGGCCGATTTCGACCGTGACGTCGCCGCCGCGGCGCTTCAACTGGATGTGGCCGCTCGCGGTACTGCCGAGCGCGAAGTCCCAGTCGCCGTCGAACACCAGATCGGTTTTGACGGCCGGCGGCGTGCCGGTGATCTCGCGCCGCAGGTCCTGCAAGCGCGCCAGCGAAATGTCGGTCAAGCCGCCTGCCGACTGGATTCTGCCGTGGTCGAGGACGAACGATTTGAGGTTCAGCATTGCGCCTTCGAGCGTGAGACGTGTCGCGCCCAAGGTGACGCGGTTCGGCCCGGCGCTGACGGCCAGCGGCGACTCGAGATTGAGCGCCGGCGTGCCGCGATTTTGCAGGCGGCTGACGGTGCCGTCCCAGCGCGTGCCGTCGCGCGCTTCGGTAAGCTTGCCATTGGCGGCGAGCGTCAGATCGAGCGGACGGTCCTGCAGCTTGCCGGTGGCCGCCGCCTCGAGCGTGTGGTTCGCTCGCGTGCCGGACAGGCGCGCCGTGAGCGTGGTCAGATCGACACCGCCGGCGCTCAGATTGCGCGCGTCGGTGGTGAAGACGAGCGCGCCGTTCGCGCCGTCGCGCAGTTCGGCGTGGCCTTCCGCATGGCCGATCCGGTTGGTGCCGAACGCCACGCTGTCGGCCTTGTAGTTCAGCACGACGTTCGGATGCGCGAACGAGCCCGTGACGTCGCCATCCGCCGCGACGAGACCCGCGAGGCCGAAGCCGAGGCGCTCCAGTTGCGGCGCATCGACGCGAAACCGCAGCCGGTCGCCGCGGGCGCCGAAGCTGCCTTGCAGATCGACCTGGTTGCCGGCCACCGACAGATTCGCGCGGCTCGGCAGAATCCGCGAGCCGGCTAACTGGACCGTGCCGCCACCGGTCAACGGCAGGTCATCGTAGACGCTCGGGCCCAGTTTGAATTCGGCCTTGGTGGTGAAGGTCGGGCCGAGCACGCCGGCCGCCGTCAGCGTACCGTTCACGCGCGCTTCGATCTTGCGGGCGGGCGGCGCGCCGCGCTTCGGCGGCGCTTTGTGTTGGACCGGTTTCGCGCTCACCGCGGCCCTGGCGGTGTTCTTTGCCGCAGCGGCAACTTTGTCGCCGGGCGCCGCGCTTTTCGCAGCGGCCGTGCTTGCCACGCCTGCCGTCCCTTGCGCGCCTTTGACATTGTTTGCCGGGCCAGTCTCCGGCGTGCGCGACGGCATTTGCGAAGTCAGCGTCAGCGGATCGAAATCGGTCAGTTGCGCTTTCAGGTTGTAGGTGGAATTCGCGTCGTGCTTGAGCGTGCCGGACAGGTCGATACGGCCCTTGCCCGACGTGACACGCACGCCGTTGAAGCTCATCCGCGCGGGATCGAAGGTCACCTTGCCCTGGGCGCGCAACGCCGCTTTCGGGTCGGCGAGATCGAGGGTGATGCTTTGGACGTCGTCGTTCAGACGGATGCCGATGGGACCGGAAAGCTGCGTCGGCCGCACGGCCGCTTCGAGCGCGTTCAGATCGAGCCCGGCGACTTGCAGATCGAACTGACCGCGCTTGCCAGTCAGCGCGCCGCCTCCGGAAAGTGTGGCGCGCTTCACGAGCCGCACGTTCAGGTTGGAGATGCGCTGCGCCTGGGCGTCGAGGCGCACATCGGCGCGGGCGTCGATCACGGGCAGCAGGCCCTGGTCGATCGCGCCGGGTTTGGCGTTGACGATCGAAATCTGGCCGGCCACCGCGAATCCCGAGGCGGCTTTCGGCGACGCCTCGGTGTCGACGCCGCCCTTGCCGTTTTTGACCGCTGCGCTTACTGCGCCGGAAGCGCTGGCGGAACTTGCCGCCGCATTCACACCGCTGGCCGCTGCCGCGCCCAACACCACCGCGCCCGCCGCATCCCGCCCAACCGGCTGCAACTCCGCCCGCACCGCCAGATCGGCCAGCGGCGCACCGGGCGCAAACGCCTGTGGGTTGACGTGATCGAAAGTGAGCGTCGCACGTTGCAGCGGCACGTCCGCAAACGGCGTCGCCTCGATCTGCGCATGGCCGGAAAGCTTCATGCCGCTCGCATCCAGCTCGGCAACCCATGTTTCGAGCGAGCCGGCCAGATGCCCGCCGACCTGCACCGGCTCGTTGTTGACCTTGCCCGAATAGGCGATGTCGCCGGTCAGCGCAAACGGCCGCACACCGTCGAGCTTCGCCGCCGCGGTCATCGCGCCGAACGGCGTGTCGAGCCGGTCGATCGCGGCCTCGTGATGGCGCCCGTCGCTGCGGCCATGAAAGACGAAGCGGGACAGCTCGGTAGTCGACGCGCCCTGGCGCAACAGCAGCTTCTCCACCTGCACGTCGCGGATATCGAGTTGCAGCGGCAAACGCAAGTCTTGCGGCAGCGTCAGCGGTCCGCCGCTGCTCGACGACGAGCCCACCCGCGCGTCGATCGTGCCGACATGCAGATAGTCGATCGCGAAGCGCCAGGGCTCGCGAGTGAGCGCCCAGCGGCCGGCCGCGCGGTCGATCTGGATATCGGTGCCGCTGCCGTCGAGGCTGCGCCAGCGCACCTGGCGCAGTTGCACGCCGCGCGCGAGCGTGCCGCTTTCCAGCGTGCCCGTCAGCCTGCCGCCGAGCAGCTTGACGGCCGCGTGCCACGCATAGCCGGTGCCGCGCTCGGTTGTCAGCGCGCCGTACAGCAGACCGATCGCCACCGCGATCAGCAGCACCAGCACCGCGACCGTCCACGCGAGCGTTTTCAACAGCAATCGCACGGGCCGGCGCTTAGGCGGCGGCGCAGGAGGTTGCTGACCCGGCGGGTGATCGCCGGGCGGCTGCGCAGGTGGTTGAGCGGAAACGTCCGTGGTCATGCGTGGTTCATGTGAATGCAGGTTTCCATCAGAAAGCGATGCCGAGCGTCAGATATGGCCGCACGCTCCTGTTGCGAATCCCGTAAGCGATATCGATGTTGACCGGCCCGACCGGGCTGCGCCAACGCGCGCCCACGCCGACGCCAGGATAAAAGACTTTCTCGCCCCAGCTATCGGTGGCGGTGCCGACGTCGAAGAACGCGGCCGCGCCCCAATCGTGACTGAACCAGTGCTGATACTCGGCCGCCGCGGTGACCAGATATTTGGTCGGCAGCACCGAACCGTCGACGTTATTACCGATGCTCTGATAGCTGTAGCCGCGGATCGAATTCGAGCCGCCCGCACGGAACAGCAGTGAAGCCGGAATGCCGCTCGAACTGCCGCTCGTGAACACGCCGCCGAGCTCGGCGCGGAACAGCACGAGGTCTTCCTTGCCGATCGGCAGGTACTGCTGGCCGCGGGCGTAGCCGCGTATGAACGTCTGATCGGTCAGCGCGCCTTTGACCGCAAAGCCCGCTTCCACGTGAATCAGGTTGCCCGAACGCGGGAACAGCGGGTCGTCGGTATTGCGGCGGGTCCACGACCACGACGGCACCAGTGCGCGGCTGGTGGTCGGCGCAATCGCGTTCTGGTCGAGCCGGTCCTGGTAGAAGAGGATCGAATAGTTGTAGTCGATGAATTGCGACGTGCGGGCCCGTTGCACGCCGGCACGAAGACTGTAGATGCGCGTGTCGGAAACATCGGTGGTGGTGTAGGACGCCAACACGCTATTGGTCCACGCACGCGGCCCGGGCGGCATCGCGAGCTGGATTTGCCCATACTGCTGAACCTGGTCGATGCGGCCGTCGATCGTGAACGGCCAGGCCTTGCCGAAGGTGTCGAGATACGAATACGAGCCCTGGATCATCGGACCGTTGTCGGTCGAGTAGCCGACCCCGCCGCGGATGCTGTTGTACGGATATTCCGACACCTTCACATGCAGCGGCGTCTCGACCGGTTTGGCCGGATCGCTATCCACATCGATGGCGACGCTCGCGAAATACGGCGTGTTCTGCAACTGCCGCTGTAACTCGGCGACGCGCTGCACATCGTAGACATCGCCGACCGAAATCGGATTCACGTTATCGACGATCTGCTCCGGATAGCGCCGCGTGCCGGACACGTCGAGCTTGCCCATCGTGAAGGTCGGCCCGCTGTCATAGGTGACGGACAGCTTCGCGTCGTGCGTGCGCGGGTCGATACGCGCTTCGGAGTGGTAAATCTTCGCGCCCAGATAGCGGCGCGCCTGCAGCGCCTTGAGCGACTTGTTTTTCGCGTCGTCCCAATCGCCTTGCGAGAACGGATCGCCTTCGTGCAGCGAAAACGCGAAGCGCGCGGCATTTTCCCGCTCCGGATCTTCGGTCAGCACCGGGCCGCGAAACGACAGCGAAATCGACGAGATGACGGTCTGCGGCCCGGGATCGACGCTCACCGTGACGCGCTTCTTGCCGTCGACGGTTCGCACGTCGGTGCGTACGACCGGCGTGAAATAGCCCTGCGTGGCGCTCAGATCGCGCACCTGCTGCGGGGTCGCGGTAATGAGGAATTCGAACTGGTCCTCACTGATATCGGCGCGCCTGGCGAAGCGCGCAAGGTCCAGATGCGCTTCGAGCAGCTTGCGCAGCGAGCGCGGCGAAGCCTCGATATCGACCTTGTAGCTGGCGCTGGCGCGCGCGGCATGCGCGTCGGCGGCCGCCAGCGTCAGCATCACGATGCCGAACGCCAACCACGCGCGCAGCCAACGCCGAATGGGCGCCAAGCGCCGGCACCGCGCACCGGCCGCATCGGCCGCATCGGCTTTAGCGCGCCGCGCACGCGGCGTTTCGATCGCACATCCCGCCAAACAGGACCTCCGGCCGTGGTTAGTAAATTCTTTCGCTCGGGCTCGCCATGGCGCGGCCGAAGCTCGCTATTTGACCACATCGGCGAGGCCGCGCGATCGATTGGAAGCGCGCTCGCGCAATGGCCAGACGGCGCGCAAGCCGCACTGCGCGTAGCACCCGTCGTGGCGCACGCGCCCCCAAGCCGGTGGCGCGCCCGCCTTTGACGCGTCGCCGCCGCGCGGGTTCCGGGCGTTTTTTGCTCGCCTGCCGCCGTTTTTCGTCCACGCGCGGCGCTTGCGGTAAAATCGCGAAGTCAAAGCGGCAACCTTGCGGGTTCCTGTCAGGGGCCGGCAGAACAGCCGCCATTTCACCCATCACGGACGTCGAGCCATGTATCAATCGGACATCACCCAGTTCCTGAACCAGCTCAAGCAGCAAAAACCGAATCTGGAAGCTGAACAGCGCCGTGGCCGGTCGCTGCTGTGGGACAAACAGCCGATCGACCTCGAAGAACGCGCCGAGCAGAAAGCGTCGCGCGTAGAGCAGACGCCTTACTCGTACTATCAAAACTTCTAAGCGCGTGAGTCACGCCGACGAGGCCCGCGGCGCAACGCCGGCTCCCGCCGACGCCGCGCTTGCCGCCCCCGCCACCGATTCCACGCCCGACACGGTCGACGGCATTGCGTTCGCACGCCTGTACGGCGAGCCGCTCTTCAAGCTGCCTACTGATCTGTACATTCCGCCGGACGCGCTCGAGGTGTTTCTCGAAACCTTCGAAGGTCCGCTGGATCTGTTGCTCTACTTGATCCGCAAGCAGAACTTCAACGTGCTCGACATCCCGATGGCGGACGTCACCGTGCAGTATCTCGGCTACGTCGACCAGTTGCGCCAGACCAATCTCGAGCTCGCGTCCGAGTATCTGCTGATGGCGGCGATGCTAATCGAGATCAAGTCGCGCATGCTGCTGCCGGTGAAGAAAGCCGATAGCGGCGACGAAGCCGAAGATCCGCGCGCGGAACTGGTGCGCCGCCTGCTCGAATACGAGCAGATGAAACTCGCCGCGCAGCGCATCGACCATCTGCCGCAGCTTGGCCGCGATTTCCTGCGCGCCGATGTCTATATCGAACAGAGCATCACGCCGCGCTTTCCCGATGTGAACAGCGAAGACCTGCGCGCCGCGTGGGCCGACGTGATCAAGCGCGCCAAGCTGGTCCAGCATCACAAGATCTCGCGCGAAGAGCTGTCGGTACGCGAGCACATGAGCACGATCTTGCGGCGCCTGCAAAACTCGCGTTTCATGGAGTTTTCCGACCTGTTCGACACGAGCAAGGGCGTGCCGGTCGTGGTGGTGAATTTCATCGCGATGCTGGAACTGTGCCGCGAATCGCTGATCGAAATCACCCAGGCCGAACCGTTCGCACCGATCTACGTGCGGCTTGCTTATCTGCCGGCCTGACGCCGCAAACCGGGGCCGCCATGCGCCACGGCGGCCGAAAACGCCTCGTTTCGGTGCGCCCCCGCCACAAATCCACTACAATCCCGCGCTCCGAACCTGTCATTACCAGTGAGGCCGCGGGACGCGTGAAAGCCTGAGTTTTACGCCAACCGAGCCTCGCGCCGTGCGAGGAAACCCCCGTCCGATCATGAAAGTCATCAGCTCGATCCATGAATTGCGCGACCAGTTGCGCGGCCAGAATCGCACCGCCTTTGTGCCGACGATGGGCAATCTGCACGAGGGCCATCTGTCGCTGATGCGTCTTGCACGCCAGCACGGCGATCCGGTGGTGGCGAGTATCTTCGTCAACCGGTTGCAGTTCGGCCCGAACGAGGACTTCGACAAATACCCGCGCACGCTCGAAGCCGACATCGAAAAGCTGCAGAAGGAAAACGTCTACGTGCTGTTCGCGCCGACGGAAAAGGATCTGTATCCGGAGCCGCAGGAGTACCGCGTGCATCCGCCGCACGATCTGGGCGACATTCTCGAAGGCGAATTCCGGCCGGGCTTCTTCCAGGGCGTGTGCACGGTGGTGATGAAGCTGATGTCGTGCGTGCAGCCGCGCGTCGCGGTGTTCGGCAAGAAGGATTACCAGCAGCTGATGATCGTGCGCAGCATGTGCCATCAGTTCGCGCTGCCGACCGACATCATCGCCGCGGAAACAGTGCGTGACGCCGACGGCCTCGCGCTCAGTTCGCGCAACCGCTTTCTGCAAGCCGCCGAGCGCGCCGAAGCGCCGACGCTGGCCGCCGAGCTCAATCGCGTGCGCGATGCGGTGCTCTCGGGCGAACGCGACTTCGCGAAACTCGAACAGGCGGCGATGGCGGCGCTCGCCGTGCGCGGCTGGCAGCCTGATTACATCGCGGTGCGCAAGCGCTCGAACCTGCTGCCACCGGGCGCACGGGACACGGACGCGCAACTGGTCGTGCTGGCCGCCGCCAAGCTCGGTGCCACTCGCCTCATCGACAACCTCGAAATCTGAATCTGACGCCGTCTTGGTCTGCGCAAAGGCGCATCAGAAACCACAAGGGATTAGTCATGCAACGCAACATGCTGAAGTCGAAGATCCACCGCGTCGCGGTCACGCACTGCGAGCTGCACTACGAAGGCTCGTGCGCGATCGACGAAGACTTGCTCGAAGCCGCGAATATCGTCGAAAACGAACGGATCGACATCTGGAACATCAACAACGGCGAGCGTTTCTCGACCTACGCGATCAAGGGCGAACGCGGCAGCGGCATGATTTCGCTGAACGGTTCGGCGGCGCGGCGCGCGCAGCTGGGCGATCTGGTGATCATCGCGGCATTCGCGGTGGTCGATGAAGCGGAATTGAAGGCAGGCTGGAAGCCGGATCTGGTGTTCGTCGACGACAACAACAAGATCAAGGGCAGCCGCGACCACGTGCCGACCCAGAACTGGACCTGAGCCTGGGGTTCATCGCACGGTTCCATGCAGCGGGCGGCCGTGCCGCCTGCCAGCTCGCGTCAGCCCTTCTTGCTGGCCCCGTTTGTCCATTCGACGATCGGCTGCCATTGCTCCAGATCCTTCTCCACGCGGCTTTTCGCCACATCCCACAAGGTCAGGCCGTGCGCGGCCAGTTGCACATAATTCTGCGTGTCGCGCAGAAAGCCCAGCACCGGCAGCTTCAACCCTTCGACAAAACGATGCAACTGCTCCGCTGAGCGCGTACGCGCATCGACCCGCATACCGACCACGCCGATCTCGATCGCGCCCTTCCGAACCGCTTTTTCCTTCGCCAGGCGCTCGAGAAAGTCCTGGGTGGCGAGAATATCGAACATCGACGGCTGCAACGGCACGATTACCTTGTCGGCCAGATCCAGCGCGATATTCAGACGATTGCCATGCAAACCGGCCGGCGTGTCGATCACTGCGTGCTCGAGTCCCTTGGGCGGCCTCGCGGGCGCATCCTGGTTCACCTCCCAGCTTTCGATAGCCGGCAGCGTAGCGGGCCGCAGCGACAGCCACGCATTCGAGGACTGCTGCCTGTCCAGGTCCGCCAGTGCGACCCATTCGCCGGCCGCCGCGAAATAGCCCGCCAGATTGGTCGACAGCGTGCTTTTACCCACGCCGCCCTTCGGATTCGCCACCACGATCACCGTCATGAATTCTCCCGGGAAGAAGGCTGGCGCTGCCAGCCGGTTTGCCGCGCTTTTTGCTCTGAGTTGCACTGGTGTGTCCTGATCCGCACCGGTTTCAGGTCCACCTGTCGATCTAGCCGTTGATAATATCGACAAATGCATCAGGGCCGAAGCCCCCGAACGGCTAATTGACGGCCCGTGACAGCCGATTTTTCCATCGAGGACCCGAATCCCATGAGCAAACTACGCCCGGAATACACCATCGACCGCCTGCACGAGCGCCAGCAGGGCAAGCTGCCCGGCTTGCTGGGCGTGCATGTCCTCGAACTGGGGCAAGGGAGTTTGACCGCCGAATTGACCGTGCGCAGCGAATTGCTCGCGCCGAACGGCTTTTTGCACGCGGCCACCGTGATCGGCCTCGCCGACACCGCTTGCGGCTACGCGTGCCTCGCGCACTTGCCGGAAACGGCGCGCAATTTCACGACCATCGAGCTGAAAAGCAATTTTCTCGGCACCGCCACCGAAGGCACGATCCGCGCGATCGCCAACGGCGTGCATCTGGGGCGCAGCACGCAAGTGTGGGACGCCACCGTCACCGATCCGAACGGCAAGACAATGGCGCTGTTTCGCTGTACGCAGATGGTGTTGTATTGACTGAATGGCGTGGCGCAGCGCCATGAAAAAAGCACGCGGCCTTACGGCGCGTGCTTTTTTCTTATCCGGCGGACCGCCGGAGCGGCCTCGCGGCCGTCGGCGCAGCCGCCCAAACGCATCAAGCGGCCACGGCGCGCGGCGCCTTCGCCCCATTCAACGCCAGCGCGCCGCCACCGAGCAGCGACTGCACGGCCAGCGTCACCGCCCAGAAGGCCGGATATTCCCAGCCGCCGTTCGGCGACGCGAAACCCCAGCCGTTATGCAGATGCGCCGACATCGCCCCGAGCATGAACGGCAGCAGCACCAGCGCGACCCAGCGGACCTGCACGCCAAGCAGCAGCGCAATGCCGCCGATCAGTTCGACGAACGCCGTCAGGTAGCCGAGCCAACCCGGCAGGCCGAGCGATACAAAGAACTGCGCCGTGCCGGGCAGCGTGAAAACGAAAATCTTCTGCAGGCTGTGCGCGAGATATAGGACGCCTAGGGCAAGACGAAGCAGTAAAGCGGCCAGATCGGCGGAGCGGTTCGAGGTCATGTCAGGTCCTTTGGAGAGAGGCGGCGCATTTCCGCCATCGATTTAAAAGACTTTATTCGAACCCCTGCGGATGAAAAACTGTCTATGACGCTTTGATTATTTCCTATTAAGATTTAATCTGCGCCGGCGAGCTGACACAGATCAGCCAATCGCCGCGAAGAGTTTCGGCAGATCGAGATGCGCCGCCAGCGTATCGGCGAGCCGGTCGAGCGAAGCTTCGCGCAGCGCCGGGTAGTCGATCTTCTCGGCGTCGCTCAGACCCGCCCACGCCAGCAGCGCGGCGCAAGCGGCCGGCGTGTCGAACAGGCCGTGCACGTAGGTGGCGAGAATTTGCCCATCGGCGGAGATCGCGCCATCGGGATGCGCGTCGTGCGCGTCGCCCTCGTGCGCGTCGCCCAATTGCAGCGCGGGTGAAGCCAGCGCCGGGCCTTGCGTCGCGCCCATATGGATTTCGTAGCCGGCCACCTCGGGCGCGCCCGGCAAGGCGAGGCGCCCGGTCACGTTCTTCAGCGTTTTCTCGCGCGTCAGCACGGTCGAGTAATCGAGCCAGCCGAGGCCCGCGATCGTGCCCGGTGCGCCTTCCACACCATACGGATCGGCCACTTCGCGCCCGAGCATCTGCATGCCGCCGCAAATGCCGATCACACGGCCGCCGTACCGCAGATGCCGCTGCAGCACCGCGTCCCAGCCTTGCGCGCGCAGAAACGCCAGATCGCCCGGCACGTTCTTCGAGCCCGGCAGGATGATCAGATCCGCTGGAGGCGGCGGTGTGCCGCTTCTCACGTAATGAAAATCGACTTGCGGATGGGCGCGCAGCGCGTCGAAATCGGTGTGATTGCTGATGTGCGGCAACACCGGCACGACCACGCGCAACATGCGCCCGGCGTCACCGCTATGCGCTGCACGCAGTTCGGGCGGCAGCATGTCTTCCGCGTCGAGCGTCAGGCCGTGCAGATACGGCACGACGCCGAGCACCGGCTTGCCGGTCTTCGCCTCGAGCCAGTCGAGGCCGGGCTTCAGCAAGCTGACGTCACCACGAAAACGGTTGATGATGAAGCCGCGCACGCGCGCCTGCTCGCTCGCCGACAAACATGCGAGCGTGCCGGTCAGATGCGCGAACACGCCGCCTCGATCGATATCGGCCACCAGCACGACCGGGCAATCGACCGCTTCGGCGAAACCCATGTTGGCGATATCGCGCTCGCGCAAATTGATTTCGGCGGGACTGCCCGCGCCTTCGACGAAAATCGTCTCGTACGCCGCTTGCAAGCGCGCATACGATTCCAGCACCGCGTCGAACGCGACCGGCTTGTAGTCGTGATACGCGCGCGCATCGAGATTCATGCGCGCCTTGCCGTGGATGATCACCTGCGCGCCGCGGTCGCTGGTCGGCTTGAGCAGCACCGGATTGAGGTCGGTGTGCGCGGCGATACCCGCGGCGACCGCCTGCAAGGCCTGCGCGCGGCCGATCTCGCCGCCGTCGATCGTCACCGCGCTGTTGAGCGCCATGTTCTGCGGCTTGAACGGCGCGACCCGCACGCCGGCGCGCCGCGCGAGCCGGCATAAGCCGGCGACCAGCGTGCTCTTACCCGCATCGGACGTGGTGCCCTGAATCATCAGCGTGCCGCGCGGCACGGGTACATCGTCATGCACGATCGAAGTGGTGGTCACGGGAAATTGGGCTCAGCAATGGGAAGGCAATCAAACGGCAATGAAGCGGCAATGAAGCGATTCGAACGCGGCATTATCCCATCGCGCCGGCAGCGGGTGCGCGCCGGTACAATCACGCGATGATTTCCCGCGACCTCACCTTCGTTCTCGGCGGCGCCCGTTCGGGCAAGAGCGTGCATGCCGAACAGCTTGCGAACGACAGCGCACGCCCCGTCACGTACATCGCCACCGCGCGCGTGGCCGACGACGCCGAATTCAGCGCGCGTATCGCGCATCATCGCGAGCGGCGTCCGGCGCACTGGCAGTTGCTGGAAGCGCCGGCCGATCTCGCCGGCGCCGTGACGCAAATCGATGCGCCTGACCACTGCATCCTGATCGACTGCCTGACGCTGTGGCTCGCCAACTTATTGTGTCCGCCTGAAGGCGACGGTTTGCCCATCGATCGCTATCACGCGCATTTCGCCGCGTTCGAGGCCGCGCTACTTGATGCCAAAGGCAAGATCATCGTGGTCAGCAATGAAATCGGCCTGGGCGTGGTGCCGCTCGGCGCGGCCACGCGTCTCTATGTCGACGAACTCGGGCGGCTCAATCAACGTATCGCCGCGTTGAGCACACAGGTCACGATGATGGTCGCGGGCTTGCCGCTCGCGCTGAAAACGGCAGGCCGCGCGTGATGCTGTCGCTCCCCATGATCGTCACGCTGGCGACCGCCGGTGTCGCCGTCGACCGTTGGTTCGGCGAGCCGCGCATCGCGCATCCGCTGGTCGGCTTCGGCAAACTCGCGATCCGCCTCGAAGCGCGCTACAACACCGGCCGGCGCTTGCGGCCCAAGGGTCTGCTCGCGTGGTCGCTGGCGGTCATGCCGCCGGTGTTGATCGCATGGTGGCTGGTCAGCGTGCTGCCGTTTTTCGCGGCTTGCGCCGTGCATGTCGCGTTGCTGTGGTTCGCGCTCGGCGCACGCAGTCTGCACGATCACATCGCGCCGATCGCGCAGGCGTTGGCGCAACGCGATCTCGCGCAAGCGCGCTTGCTGACCGCGCGCATCGTGTCGCGCGAAACCGCGCATGCGGATGAAGCCGCGCTGTCGCGCGCCGCCGTCGAGTCGGCGCTGGAAAACGGCAACGATGCGATCTTCGGCGCGCTGTTCTGGTTCGCGATCGCGGGCGGCCCGGGCGCGCTCGGTTTTCGTCTGGCCAACACCCTCGACGCAATGTGGGGCTATCGCACACCGCGTTATTTGCGCTTCGGCTGGGCCGCCGCGCGCCTCGACGATGTGCTCAACTGGATTCCCGCGCGCCTCACCGCGGCGAGCTACGCGCTGCTCGGCGACACGCGCACTGCATGGCGTTGCTGGCGCGAGCAGGCGCCGCGCTGGGACAGCCCGAACGCCGGGCCGGTGATGGCCTCCGGCGCGGGCAGTCTGAACGTGTTGATCGGCGGCCCGGCGGTTTATCACGGCGCGCTCGAACATAGGCCGACGCTCGGCGCCGGACAGCCCGCGAACGCCGGCCATGTGACGGCGGCGTTGATGCTGGTCGAGCGCACGGTCATTCTCTGGCTGGCGGTGCTGATCGTGCTGGCTTTGCTGAGCGTGCCTTTTCATGGTTGATCGCCTGAATGAGCACATGAATACGCGCATAGCTGATCTCCTGGTCGACTCCAGCACGGTGGTCCACGGCGGCAATCTGTACGAAGCTGCCGAGCGCTACGGCATGCCGTACGCGCAGTGGCTCGATCTGTCGACCGGCATCAATCCGCACGGCTATCCGGTGCCGCCCGTTCCCGCCGATGCATGGCGCCGCCTGCCCGACGAAGGCGACGGCTTCGCCGCCTGCGCCACGCGTTACTACGGCGCGCCCGATGCCGCACATGTGCTGCCCGTCGCCGGGAGTCAGGCGGCGATTCGAGCGCTGCCGTCGTTGCTGCCGCGCGCGACGGTCGGCATTGCACCGCTGACCTACAGCGAATATGCGCCCGCATTCCAGCGGGCCGGACATCAGGTTTTGCCGCTGGACGTGTCGTGCGAGACCTTGCCCGATACGCTCACTCACGTGGTTATCGTCAATCCGAACAATCCGACTGCCGAGCATCTGAGCGCCGGCAAGCTGCTGCAATGGCATGCGCAATTGAGCGCGCGCGGCGGCACGCTGCTAGTCGACGAGGCCTTTGCCGATACGATGCCTTCGGCGTCGCTCGCGGCATGCACCGATCGCAACGGCTTGGTCGTCTTGCGCTCGCCGGGGAAATTCTTCGGCCTGGCCGGCGTGCGCGCGGGCTTCGTACTCGGCGCGCCGGCGTTGCTCGATGCGTTGCACCGTGCGCTCGGCGCGTGGACTGTCAGCGGTCCGGCTCGTCATGCCGTCAACGCCGCATTCGAAGACGAACTGTGGCAACGGCAAATGCGTGCCCGGCTCGCCGCCGACAGCGCGCGTCTGGTGAAGCTGTTGCATGCGCAAGGTCTTGCCACACGCAGCACGCCACTTTTCGCGTGGTGCGCCGATGCGCGCGCCGCCGCGTTACATGACGAGTTGGCGCGACGCGGCGTGTGGACGCGGCTGTTCACGGCGAACGGCAGCGTACGCTTCGGCCTGCCGGCGAACGAGGCTGAATGGACGCGCTTCGACGAAAGTTTGCACGGCGGCATGCGCGTTATCGATAGCGCCGGCGCCCAATGATTCGACTCCCCCGCTTCGCCATCGCCGCCGCGCTCTTCGCTACCGCGTTACACGCGCACGCCGCGATCACCGTCACCGACGACACCGGCGCGACCGTCACCCTGCCCGCCCCCGCGCAACGCGTGATCAGCCTCGCGCCGCATGTCACCGAACTGCTTTATGCCGCGGGCGGCGGTACGAAACTGGTCGGCGCAGTGTCCTATAGCGACTATCCACCTGAAGCGAAACAACTGCCGCGCGTCGGCGACAACAAGGCGCTCGACCTCGAACGCATCGTCGCGTTGAAGCCCGATCTGATCGTCGTGTGGCGGCATGGCAACGCGCAGCGTCAACTCGATCGTCTGCGCGAGATGCATGTGCCGTTGTTCTTCAGCGAGCCGCGTCATCTCGACGACGTCGCCGTGTCGCTGAACAGACTTGGACAGTTGCTCGGCACCTCGCCCACCGCCGATGCCGCGGCGGCTGCGTTCCGTCAGGACATCGCGCAATTGCGAGCGCGGTATGCGAGCCGGCCGCCTGTCAGCGTGTTCTACCAGGTATGGGATCAACCGTTGATGACGCTCAACGGCGAGCACATGATCAGCGACGTCATTGCGCTGTGCGGCGGCCGCAACGTGTTTGAGAAATTGGAACCGCTGGTGCCGACAGTGTCGACCGAAGCGGTGCTCGCCGCCAATCCGGAAGCGATCGTCACCGCCGCGCCCGGCGCGACCCAACCCGACACCACCTTGCCGCAACTCGACACCTGGCGTGCGTGGCCGGGCTTGAAAGCCGTGGCGAACAACAATCTGTTCGCCATCGACGGCGATCTGATCAACCGCCCGGCGCCGCGCATCGCGCAAGGGGCGAAGCAGCTATGTGAAGACCTGGAGGTGGCGCGTTCGCGAAGAAAGAGCGGCGCGCAATAAGAACGCGCAGTGATGTCAATGAGGTAGCGGCAAACCGTCAGCGCGTGGCGGCATCCGGGCGCCTGAACGGCCAGCGCTCGAACTCGGAAAGCCGCAACCGGTAACGGGCGACGTTACCCAGATAGAGATGGAAGTGGCGCGAATAGGAATCCAACAGGCTAGCGTCCGGCCGCCGGGGGGAGGCGGCAAGCCGCCCACGCAAAGCACTCAGGCATTCCACCTCAGCAACGACCATTGCTGCGCGTCATCGTCCCTGCGCAGCCAGACGATCCCGGCCATCTCCAGCGACCATCGCAGACAACGCTCCACCGGCACGTCCAGCACCAGCGACGCGATCACGCGAATCACACCGGCATGCGTGACGACATACGCCGGCGTCAACTCGCGCGTCTGCGCGAATGCCTCGAACCACGCGCGCACCCGCGCGACGAATTGCGCGACGCTTTCGCCACCATGCGCGCGCGCGTGTTCGAAGTTCGCCGCCCACTCGTCCAGCAATGCGCGATCGATCGCGTCCCAGCGCTGCTGCTCCCAGGCGCCGAAGTTCATTTCCTTCAGACGGTCATCGTGACTGAGCGCGCAGCCGAAATCGTCCGCCATCACCGCGGCCAGGGTCGCGCAACGCGTCAACGGACTCGACATCAAGACGCGCGGTGGCGGCACCTGCAAAGTTGCAAGTTTCAACGCGAGCGCGCTTGCGCAAACCTCTACATCCCCGGCAAGCGCTACGTCGCTCTGGCCATAACACACGCCTGCATCGAGCGCGACAGCGGGATGACGGATCAGGACGATATCCATGCGAGCCCCACGAGGTAGATGCTCAATTCAAAAATCTGTTGAGCGAAGCCCAGGCAGTCACCGGTGTACCCGCCAATGCGTCTGACGAAATAACGGCCCATCGCAAAACGCAGCACCGCCAGCACGGCGAGTATCGCGCAGGCAAACCGCCAGTCGGGCCAGTCAGGCCAGAACAGCCACGGCAAGCCGAACACGGCAGCGCAGATCGACGCGGGAGCGCTCAAGCGTTGCGCGACCGGCCTGGCCTTGCCTTCGGCACGCACATAGTCGAGCGTGGCGAGATAGCTGATCGCGCAGACGCGGCTAGCCGCATGAGCCGCAATCATCAGACTTGCCGCGCGCATCGGCGGCATGGCGACAAGCGTTTGCCACTTCAACGCCAGCGCGATCACGAGTGCGATAGCCCCGAATGCGCCAATGCGCGAATCATGCATGATGCGCAGCACGTCGTCGCGCGTATAGGCGCCACCGAACGCATCGACGCAATCGGCCAGACCGTCTTCGTGAAACGCGCCGGTGACGGCGAGCGACGCGGCCATCGACAGCAGCACCGCCACACCCGCCGGAAAGACCCGCAACGCCGCGAGATAGACCAGCGCGCTCAAGCCGCCGATCAACACGCCGACAAGCGGAAAATAGCGCGCCGCCGCGTTCAGATAGTGCGGCTCATAGCCGACCCAACGCGGCACCGGCACGCGCGTGAAATAGCCGAGCGCCGTGAAGAAGTAGCGCAGTTCCGCAAGCGGATTCATGAGCGGACCGGGCCTGCAAGTTTGCGAGGCCGCTGATCGCGAGGCTGTTTATGCATCGCGATTGGCGACACCAGCCGATTCGAAACTCGCCATCTCGCCGACGAACGCGACCGCCGCGCGCAGCAATGGCACCGCGAGCGCCGCACCGGTGCCTTCGCCGAGACGCATATCGAGCGACAACAACGGCAGCGCGCCGAAATGGTCGAGCATGCGCCGATGCCCCGCTTCATTCGACGCATGCGCGAACACGCAATACTCGCGCACGTTGGGTTCGAGCGCGTCGGCGACCAGCAACGCCGCGGTCGCGATGAAGCCGTCGACCAGGATCGTCATGCGCGCTTCGGCGGCGGCGAGATACGCGCCTGCCATCATCGCGATTTCGAAGCCGCCGAAGGTGGCGAGCACGTCGAGCGGATCCGTGGAGACGGCGTGACGCGCGAGCGCCGACGCGAGCACGTTGCGCTTTTTCGCGAGCCCCGCGTTGTCGAGACCCGTGCCGCGGCCGACGCATTCGTCGATCGGCACACCGCACAGGCGGCTCATCAAACACGCGGCCGACGACGTATTCGCAATCCCCATCTCGCCGAAACCGATTACGTTGCTGCCGAGCGCCGCGTGATGCCGCACGCGAGCGGCGCCCGCCTGCATCGCTGCAAGCGCCTCGCCGCGCGTCATCGCGGGTTCGTGCGCGAAGTTGCGGGTGCCGGCCGCGACCGGAATGTCGATCAGACCTTCAGTGGACGGCAACGGTGTCGCGATCCCCGCGTTGACCACTTCGAGTTCGGCACCTGCGACGCGGCTCAATGCATTGATCGCCGCGCCGCCCGCGAGGAAGTTGGCGACCATCTGCGCGGTCACGGCTTGCGGATAGGGACTCACGCCTTCGTTAGCAATGCCGTGATCGCCGGCAAATACGATCATCGCCGGACGTTCGACCGTGGGACGCGTGGTGCGCTGGATCAAACCCATTTGACGCGCCAACGCCTCGAGCCGGCCGAGGCTGCCGGGCGGCTTGGTCTTGGTATCGATGATGTGTTGCAGTTCGTCGCGCAACGTTTGATCGAGCGGTTCGACCTCGGGCAATCGCAGCAAATCTGGCAAAGAAGTCATAGACGTTTTTCGGAAGAGAGAATGTTTTTTGTGAAGTGCTTATGAAGAAGCGCTTATCAAGCGTTTAGGTTGCCCGAATGTCATAACCAGTAGGCGATTCGTGACGCGAACGCGGCGCGGGAATCAACGCCTCATGCTCACCGTCGCGAATCAGAATCAACGGATAGCCGAATGCACGGCTTGTCAGCTCGGGCGTCAGCACGTCATGCACCGGCCCGGCATAGGCACCGCCGTCGCCGTCGAGCAGCAGCGCATGCGTCGCGAAGCGGCGCCCGAGATTCAGGTCGTGACACGAAAACATCACTGTACGCTGAGGCTCGCGCGTCCAGGCGGTCAACGCGTCGAGGCAGTCGATCTGATGATGCAGATCGAGATGCGACAGCGGTTCGTCGAGCAGTAACAATGGCGCTTGCTGGCACAACACCGCGGCCAGCGCGACGCGTTGCCGTTCGCCGCCCGAGAGCGACAGCACGTCGCGCGCGGCGAACTCGGCAAGGCCTAGCGCATCCAGCGCGGCATGCGCGGCAGCGCGATCGGCCTCCCGCTCCCAGCCCCAGCCGGTCAGATGCGGAAAGCGGTTGAGCATCACGATATCGAGCACGCTCGCACTGAACGCATCGTGCGCGCTTTGCGGCATCAATGCGCGACGCTGCGCGAGCGGCAGCGCCTGCCAGTCGGAAAGACGCACGCCATCGAGTTCGACGTGCCCCGCCGACGGATGCGAGAGGCCGGCGAGCGTCGAGATCAGCGTCGTCTTGCCCGCACCGTTCGGGCCGGCGATGCACCAGATCTCGCCTTCGTAGAACGTATGCGTGAACGCATCGAGCAGTGTTCGCGAGCCGGCGCGCAACGTGACACGTTGCGCGCTGAGCGCGGCATGGGCGGAGTTGGGTGCTTGCATCATCGGCGCCTGCGCAACAGCATCCACAAAAACACCGGCACGCCGACGATCGAGGTCATCACACCGACCGGCAATTGCGCCGGCGCGATCACGGTACGCGCGATCAGATCGGCGCCCATCACCGCGACACCGCCACCGAGCGCGGCGGCCGGCAGCAGCATGCGCTGATCGTTGCCGAACGCGAGCCGCAGCATATGCGGCACCACCAGGCCGACAAAGCCGATGGTGCCGGCTGTCGTCACCGCCGCGGCCGCCGCCAGCGACGCTGCCAGATACACGCGCAAGCGCAGCGGCATCACCGCGACGCCGAGCGCCTGAGCGGCGGCATCGCCACGCAGCAGCACATTGAGCCGCGGCGCCGCGGGCACGATTACGATCAGCACGACCAGCAGCGCGGCGAGCGCCGTCCACGGCGTCGCGCCGCCGTTGAGGTCGCCGGTCAGCCAGAACAGCATGCCGCGCAGGCGATTGTCGGGCGCAATGTTAAGCAGCAACGTGATGACGGCGCCCCAACCGGCCGCGATCACCGCGCCGGTCAACAGCAAGCGCGGCGAGGTATCCTGCGGCTCGCCGCGCCACAACTCGCGGCGCGCCAGACCGAGCACCAGCAGGATCGACACGAACGCACCCGCGAACGCGCTTGCATCGACGATCCACCACGCGCAACCGGCGATCATCGCGACGAGGGCAAAAGTCGCCGCGCCGCCCGACACGCCTAACACGTAGGGCTCGGCCAACGGATTGCGCAGCAGCACCTGCAACAACGCGCCGGCTAACGCGAGCAACGCGCCGCACGCGAAGCCGGCCACCGCGCGCGGCAAACGCAGCGTGCGCACGATCTCGCCTGCAAGATCGGCTGACCCGACATGCGACGGCATGAGCGCCGCCAGCACGCGCGCGGGCGCGAGCGGCACGCTGCCGAGCGCGAGCGACGCCATCAGCACAGCCAGCGCGAGCACGGCAAGCACGAGCCAGATCGCGGCCGCGCGCTTCGCGCTCATGACGGGCATCGCCGTCGTGATCATCGGACCCGGGCTGCGGTTCATTCGCGCGATCTCAGGCAAGCGCGCCCGTCACTGCTGCTGCCAACCGACCGTGAGATACGCACCGCGCCGCGGCGAGTTATACGAGTAGGCCGTTTCATAGTCCTTGTCCAACAGGTTCTGGATTTGCGCGGCCACGTACCACGCCTTCGTGATGTTGTAGCGCGCCGACAGATTCACCACACCGTAGCCACCCAACTTGCCGCTGCTATCGTCGCGCGCGCCGCTGACGATCCACTCGCCGCCGACACGCCACCCCGCCATGCTGCGATTCACCGCCAGCGACGCGAAATGCCGCGCACGCCGCACGAGGTCGACATCGTTGTCGAGATCGACGGGATTTTGCAGCGTCGCCGCCGCGCGCACGTCCGTCTTGCCGAGATGACCGCTCCACGATCCCTCGACCCCCTGCACCTTCGCATGGCCGACGTTCTCCGCCAGATAGATGCCCGGCGTGACCTGCCGGTAGTCGATCAGATTCGAATAGCGTGTCTGGAACGCGCTCAGGCGCATCACGCCGAGCGCAGTCGACGCGTACTGCAACGCCGCTTCGATCGAATGACTGCGCTCAGGCTGAATCGACGGATTGCCGCTGATCGGATAGTACAGATCGTCGAAGCTCGGCGCGCGAAACGCATCCGAATAGCTTGCGCTCACCTTCCAATGCTCGGTGATGTCGAAGCCGTAGCCGAGATAGTAACTGTTCGCCCCGCCGAAATCGGAATACTGGTCGCGCCGCACGTTGGCCTGAATCTGGCTGCGCCCGAAGCGCCCCGTATAGCCGGCGAAACCCGAATTCACATGCCGGTCGGGGGCCGCGAACGTGTCCGAGTCGAGGCGCTGATCGAGATGCTCATAGCCGACCCGCAGCTTCTGCTGCGCGGCGAGCGCGAAATCGTTCTGCCACGTGTACTGGCGATTGTCGGTATCGAAGCGGCCGTTGTACACGCCGTTGGTGTTCGACACGCTGCGGTCGTCGCCTTCGGAGACGATAACGTGGCTGGTCCACCAGTCGGTCACCTTGCCGTTGGCGAACACCGACATTTGCCGCACTTTGCTATACAGGTTGTTCAGATCGGTCGGCACGCCGTACGCGTTATCGTAGCTATTGTTGCCGTTCGACTGGAAATACGTGACGCCTGCGTCCCACTTGTCATTGAACTTGTGACGCAACGAGGCGGAGATGCTCTCGTTCAGATAGCCGTTCGCATTCGGATTTGCGTTGGGCGCCTTACCCGGATTGAGCGACGAGAAGCCGTCGTCTTTCGCGCGCGCGAGAGAAACGCTGAAGGTGGTCTTGCCGTCTTTATCCAATGCGCCGTTCACGCCGGCCTGTTGCGTCTGCGTGTGATAGCTGCCGTAGCCCACCGAAAAATTGAAGCGCGGCGGATGATCGCCCCCGTCTTTCGTGAACACCTGCACGACGCCGCCGATTGCGCCCGAGCCGTATAACGCGGACACATTGCCGTTCACCACTTCGACGTGATCGACCTGATCGAGCGGGATCTGCGCGAGTTGCGGCGCACCGAGACTCACCGAGTCGACCCGCACGCCGTCGATCAGCACCAGCGATTGGGTCGACGATGCACCGCGCAGGAACAGGCTCGCGGTCGAACCAGGGCCGCCCGTGCGCGAGATTTGCGCGCCGGGTGCGCGTTGCAGCAGACCCGGCAAATCGGTCGCGGTCGCGTCGGCGATATCTTGCTGATCGAATAGTGTGGTCTGCGGGATCGTATCGGCGAGCGGCTGCGGCCCGCGCCCGGCGGTGACCACAACGGGCGACAACACCGTGGGAAAAGAACTCGCCGTGCCGGTATCCGACGAACTCACTGAAGAAGTAGCTGAAGAAGAAACCGAAGAAGACGCAGCCTGAGCGTGCGCGACGAGCGGCAGGCCCGCAAAGGCGAGCAACGCCGCGCGAGCGATGGGGGACAGCATGGGACGATATTCCTGTGGATAGCGTGCGCGGCCCGCTTCCCCGCAGGCCGATGCGTAACGAGGCGCCCGCGCTTTTTACGAATTTGCGCGGGACGGACCTCTCCCTCTGGCCGGTATCCGGGCTGGCGACACATCGATCCCACCTTCCCACGCGTGACGCGCAGTGGCACACTCGCGTGTTTAACTTCGAACACACGATCAGGATCGACCTGCATGACGACATGCGGTCGCTTACCGTTGCGGGGGCAGCGCAGGCTGGCGTGTTCAGGCGAACGTCGCGCCCTGCTTCCCGTTTAACTGCGCGCACTGTCGAAAAGCACGCGCGGGCACCAAAGTGCGGCCAGTTTAGGAGCGCCCCCCGGGTCCGTCAAGAATGGTTAATCCGTGCTCGATCTGTTCGGTTAAGTGCGGATTATTGTTCGATGCAGGCGTCGTTTTTCGTCATATGGTCGATAAAAGGCGGCACAAAGCGAGGTTGTTACGTCTCGAAACGAGACAATTGTCGGAACCTGCGACATTCCGCGCTAAAATGCGAGGTCTTTAGAGGACGCAGCACATGCTCACCGAACTCGAAACACTTTCACAAAATATCGGCAAGCTGATTGCGATCAGCCAGCGCCACAATGAAGCGCGACTCGCGCTCGAAGAGCAGCTCGCCCAAACGCGCGCCGAGGCGGAGGCCACACGTACTGAACTCGCGTTGCTGCGCGAGGAACGCGATGCGCTGCAAGCGGAACGCGACGCGCTGTCGGCGAAGATCGACGACGCACAGGTACGCCTGAATGCGATTCTCGAAAAACTGCCGCGAGCACGCGCGCAGACCGAGCCTGATAATCAGCTCGACCTGCTCGAACCCGCACAGCACGAGGTCGAAGCGGACAGCGCCGCCACCCGCCACGGAGAAAATGCATGACCACCAAGCAGATCGAAGTATCGATTCTCGGCGTGCCGTATCGCCTCGCCTGCTCGCCGGAAACCGAAGCAGCACTGCTCGAGGCGGTGGCGCGCGTGGACGCCGAAATGTCGAAGATCCGCAATAACAGCAACGTGCGCGGCACGGATCGCATTGCCGTCATGGCTGCGCTGTCGCTGGCATCGGAACTGCTTAAGCTGCAAACGAGCGTGCGACACGGAGAAGCATTTCCCGCTGAGGAAATCCGGCGTACAATGCGCCAAATGAACGAACAACTGGGTACTGTGATTCAGCAGTACAGCATGCAGTAAGTACTAGTGGCCGGTCCTGAGACCGGCTGCCGATTCAAACAAAATGCATGAGCAAAGACTCAGCAAGTGTTTGAGTTCAATCGGTTTAGCTTCCCTGCCTGGTTCGCCAAGGTCATATATTCCTTGAACCAATGCCATGTGCACGGTTGTGGAAATTTGTAGCACGGGTGTGCGCGTCACTCTGTCTGATGTACCCGAAGTGCTGCTAACTGCGACCAATTCTGAACCCCCGGTTCAGGATGCCGGCCTAGCGGCTAAGGCGGGGACCTTATTTAGAACGGCATCGGACTTTGGTTCGGTGCCGTTTTTCTTTGGGCGGTAGGTTCCTTCGCGTTTCTTTCGCATCTTCACCTTCCCAAGGTTCAATTCGATTCATGCGCTACTGGCTAATGAAGTCCGAACCGGACGAAGCAAGCATCGACCATCTCGCCAACGCACCGCAACGCACGTTGCCGTGGACCGGCGTGCGCAACTATCAGGCGCGCAACTTCATGCGCGACATGATGCAGGTCGGCGACGGCGTGCTGTTCTATCACTCGAGTTGTCCGGAGCCGGGCATCGCGGGACTCGCCGAAGTGTCGTCCACCGCTTATCCGGATCCGACGCAGTTCGACAAGAAGAGTCCCTACTACGATCCGAAGTCGTCGCAGGAAACGCCGCGCTGGCTGCTCGTCGATGTGGTGTTCAAGAAGAAGATCCCTTTGATTCCGCTTGCCGCGTTGCGCGAGCATGAAGAACTCGCGGACATGCGTGTGCTGGCGAAGGGCAACCGTCTGTCGATCACCCCGGTGACCGAAGCCGAATGGCGCTTCATCACAAAGCGGCTTGTTTGAAGCTGCATTTGCACGTGCGACGGGTTGTCGCTGCCTCACCTGCAAAACAGAAGCAAACCAGGACCCCAAACGTTGAAGCAACGTCAAATTGGGGAACCAAGCCGAGGTTACAAGCGCCTAACGGACTCGCAAACGAGACCTGCAAACGCCGTGCCATTGCATCCCGTTCGCATCAATCGCGCATAACCTGTTCAAGCATGGAGTCCATGAATGACAAAAAACACTGCACGTGCACTCGCACTCGCTCTTGTGTGCGTGGCCCCTGCCGCCCTCGCATTGACGCCGGCCATGGCGCGCGCCCAAGGCGTGACGCAATATCAGCCGGCCGGCGTGCTGTCGCTGAATGCACAGGCAAGCGCGGACGTGCCGCAAGATGTCGTCGACATCACGCTGTTTTATGAGCAGCAAGCGAGCGATCCGTCGGCGCTCACGTCAACGCTGAATCAGCACGCCGATTCGGCGCTGCAAAAGGCCAAGGGTGTGAATGGCGTGACCGCGCGCACAGGTTCGTTCTCGATCTATCCGTCCACCGACCGCGACGGCCGCATTTCCGCATGGCGCGGCCGTACGGAAGTCGTGCTCAAGTCGCACGACTTCGCCGCCGCGTCGAAGCTCGCTGGTGAGATGGCATCGATCATGCAGGTCGGCAACGTGCAATTCTCGTTGTCGCCCGAAGCTGAGCGCGCCGCCGAACAGAAGCTCACCGGCGAAGCAATCAAGTCGTTCCGCGAGCAGGCTTCTTCGTCGGCGCAGGCGTTCGGCTACAGCGGCTATTCGATTCGCGAAGTCAACGTCGGGCACAACGGCATCATGCCGCGTCCCATGATGATGATGAGCGCACGCGCAATGAGCGCCGACGCGAAGGCCTCAGCACCGGTGCCGATCGAAGGCGGCACGTCCACGGTGACGGTCAATGTGTCGGGCTCGGTGCAGATGAAGTAACGCGCTGTACGCTGTACGTACCTGCTGTAAAAGAAAACGCCACGGCGAGCCGTGGCGTTTTTCATTGGCTACGATAAATCGTAGCGTTAGTTCGTGCTGACCGCCCGCGCCGGCTCACGGCGCGCATGACCCTAGAATCACACAAACGACAAACCGTAGTGATCAGTTTGCACCGGCCGCCTGAGCCTGCTGACGGCGCGCGCGGCGATACGCCCACACCAGCATGACGATGCCCGCGAGAATCATCGGCAGCGAGAGCCATTGGCCCATCGAGAGGCCCATTGCCAGAAGCCCAAGGAAATCGTCCGGCTCGCGCGCGAACTCCACCGTGAAGCGCGCGAGCCCGTAGCCGATCAGGAACACCGCCGAGATCGCGCCCATCGGCTTCGGTTTGCGCGAGAAGAAAAACAGCACGAAGAACAACGCGACGCCTTCGAGCGCAATCTCATACAACTCCGACGGATGGCGCGGCAGCATGTGATATTGCGCAAACACTTCGTTCAGATGCCACTGCGCGGCCAGTTGCGGATGCGCGGTAAGCCACGCGGCGTCGTCGGGCGCGGCGCCCGGAAACAGCATCGCCCACGGCGCCGTCGGATCGGTCACGCGCCCCCACAATTCGCCGTTGATGAAGTTGCCGAGGCGCCCTGCCGCGAGCCCCGTCGGCACCATCGGCGCGACGAAATCGGTGACTTGCAGCCACGAGCGCTTGCGTTGATACGCGAACAGCACCATCGCCAGCGTCACGCCGAGGAAGCCGCCGTGAAACGACATGCCGCCTTCCCACACCTTGAAGATGTCGAACGGATGCGCGAAATAAAAACTCGCCTTATAGAACAGCACATAGCCGAGCCGGCCACCGAGAATGGTGCCGATCACACCGTAGAACAGCATGTCGTCGATGTCTTTGGCGGTCCAGCCTTGCGCGGCGACGTACGGCAAACGCAGCCGCAACCGGCCGACGACGATCGCCGCGATAAACGCGACGAGGTACATCAGTCCATACCAGCGCACAGCGAGCGGCCCCAGATGAATGGCAACGGGGTCGAAATTCGGGTGAATGAGCATCGTGTTGTTATGGGCAGTTCAGGTTCAGAAGCGGATTTTCCAGTAGCGGGCGGCGCGCGCATCATGCTGCGGCGCATGCATTGGACGGTTCGGCGTGAAATGCGTTCGCGACGCGCCTAGCGAGGCAACCCAGGCAGCGCAACAACCTGCGCCTCGAGCGTGGCCGCATGCGCGCGCACGATCTCGATGAAGCCGGCCAACACCGGGCTCACCTCCGCCGTGCGCCAGACGAGTCCCGTCTCGATCGCCGGCACCGACTCGGAGAGCGGCCGGTACACGACGCCGGTGCGGCGCAGATTACGCAACGATTGCGGCACCAGTGCGACACCCATTCCGGCCGACACGAGGCTCACGATCGTCTGCATCTGAATCGCCTCCTGGCCGACCCGGGGCGCGAGGCCCGCCACGCCGTAGCAATCCATAATGATGTCATAAAAGCCTGGCGCCAGACGTCTTGGGAAGATGACGAGCGGCGCATCGGCGACGTCGCGCAGGCTAATCGGCGTGTCCAGCCACTCGGCGCGCGCTTCGGCCGCGCCGCCCACGCGCGCCGCCATGTCCGACGACATCGCGATCACCAGCGGTTCGCGCGCGATCGGCAGCCATGAGAGCTGGGTGGCATGCCGCGACGGCAGCGGCGCGATCACCAGCCCCGCATCGATGCGCCCGGCCACCAGTTCGTCGACCTGCACGTCGCTGGTCGCCTCGGTCAACTCCAGCCGCACGCGCGGATGACGCGCGCCGAAATCGCGCAGCAACAGCGGCAGCAGGCCGTAATCCGCCGTGGAGACGAACGCCAGCGACAACACGCCCGCCTCGCCGCGCACCAGACTCTGCGCCAACGGCCGCAGCCCCTCGGCGCTCGCCAGCAGGCGCTGCACTTCGGGCAGCAGATCGGCGCCCACCGGCGTCAGTTCGACCGAGCGCTTGGTGCGCGCGAACAGCGCGACGCCGAGCGTCTCCTCCAGCGCGCGAATCGCTTGCGACAACGGCGGCTGCGTCATCGAGAGGCGCGCGGCCGCCCGTCCGAAGTGCTTTTCTTCGGCGACGGTAACGAAATAGCGCAACTGGCGCAGGTCAGGCGTGACGGGCAACATGATTAATATATTTTACGACCTAATCCAGGCTGAATAATATATTGGACACGCGCTTCGCAAAACTGCATCCTTGCGCGACGCGTCGGAACTAAACTGGACTGACGTAGCCGGCGAGCCTCCCGCCGCGCGCGACGCACCGAAACAGCAAAGCGCGCAGCGAACCCGCCGCACAGATCAAAACAAAACAGATTGGAGTTCCCCATGGCATACAACCGTCGTTCGAAGAACATCACGCAAGGCGTGGCGCGTTCGCCGAACCGCTCGATGTACTACGCACTCGGCTATCAGAAGGAAGATTTCGACAAGCCGATGATCGGCATCGCCAACGGTCACTCGACCATCACGCCGTGTAACGCCGGCCTGCAGCGTCTGGCCGACGCGGCAGTCGTCGCGGTCAAGGGCGCCGACGCGAATCCGCAGATCTTCGGCACGCCGACGATCTCGGACGGCATGTCGATGGGCACTGAAGGCATGAAGTACTCGCTGGTGTCGCGCGAAGTAATCGCCGACTGTATCGAGACCTGCGTACAAGGCCAATGGATGGACGGCGTGGTCGTGATCGGCGGCTGCGACAAGAACATGCCGGGCGGCATGATCGGCCTCGCGCGCATGAACGTACCGGGCATCTACGTGTATGGCGGCACGATCCGTCCGGGCAACTGGAAGGGTACGGACCTGACCATTGTGTCGTCGTTCGAAGCGGTCGGCGAATTCACGGCAGGCCGGATGTCGCAGGAAGATTTCGAAGGGGTCGAAAAGAACGCATGCCCGTCGACGGGTTCGTGCGGCGGCATGTACACCGCCAACACGATGAGCTCGTCGTTTGAAGCACTGGGCATGTCGCTGCTGTATTCGTCGACGATGGCCAATCCGGACCAGGAAAAAGTCGACTCGGCGGCCGAATCGGCGCGCGTGTTGGTCGAAGCGGTCAAGAAGGACCTGAAGCCGCGCGACATCATCACGAAGAAGTCGATCGAAAACGCCGTGGCCGTGATCATGGCGACCGGCGGTTCGACCAACGCCGTGCTGCACTATCTGGCGATCGCGCACGCGGCCGAAGTGGAATGGAGCATCGAAGACTTCGAGCGCATGCGCAAGAAAGTGCCGGTGATCTGCAACCTGAAGCCGTCGGGCCAGTTCGTCGCGACCGATCTGCATAAGGCAGGCGGCATTCCGCAAGTCATGAAGATCCTGCTGGACGCAGGTCTCTTGCACGGCGATTGCATCACGATCACCGGCAAGACGCTGGCCGAAGAACTGAAGGACGTGCCGAGCAAGCCGCGCGCCGATCAGCAGGTGATTTTCCCGATCGAGAAGGCGCTGTACAAGGAAGGCCACCTCGCGATCCTGAAGGGCAACCTGGCACCGGACGGCGCGGTCGCCAAGATCACCGGCCTGAAGAACCCGGTCATCACCGGCCCGGCCCGTGTGTTTGACGACGAGCAAAGCGCACTGGAAGCGATTCTGGCCGACAAGATCAAGGCCGGCGACGTCGTCGTGCTGCGCTACCTCGGTCCGAAGGGCGGCCCCGGCATGCCGGAAATGCTCGCCCCCACGTCGGCGATCATCGGCAAGGGCCTCGGCGAAACCGTGGGCCTCATCACCGACGGCCGCTTCTCGGGCGGCACGTGGGGCATGGTGGTCGGTCACGTTGCACCGGAAGCGTTTGTGGGCGGCACGATCGCATTCGTGCAGGAAGGCGATTCGATCACGATCGATGCGCACAAGCTGCTGCTGCAACTGAACATCGACGACGCCGAACTGGAACGCCGCCGCGCCGCATGGCAAGCACCGAAGCCGCGTTACACGCGTGGCGTGCTGGCGAAGTACTCCGCGTTGGCGCTGCCGGCCAACAAGGGCGCTGTCACGGGCTGACCGCGCATCGAGCACGCGCAGATCCGCCTCGGTTTGAGGCGGCTTCGCGCCCCCCCCCGGCGCTACAAAAAAGCCACATAAGAGCGCAAAGGGGCGCACGGAAAACCGTGCGCCCCTTTCCTTTTATAATGCCTGCACCACGAGTCGGGCACCTGCACCGACGGAGACCATAATGAAATCAATGTCGTATGCAGCGCTGGCGGTAGCCGGTGTGTTGATCGCCGCGTCAGGCGCGGGCAGTTCGGCGCACGCGGAGGCCGCTCAAGGCCTCGCGCTTGCCCAGCAGCAGAACTGCATGAGCTGTCACTCGGTGACGCGTCCATTCATGGGGCCGGCGCTGCACGATGTCGCCGCGAAATATTCCGGGCGCGAAGATGCCGCTGCCTATCTGAAGCACAAGATTATCGATGGCAGCACGGGCGTGTGGGGAGCGGTGCCGATGCCCGCGAATACGCAACTCACGCCCGATCAGGCAGCCACGCTGGCGAGCTGGGTATTGACGCTTAAATGAAGACGCTTAAATGAAGACGCTTAAATAAAAAAGGCGCGTGGATAAAGACGCGCCCTCTTCCCTGTTTAAGCGCTACCCGAGCGCCGCGCGAGCTCTTCCTCTACCGCTTCACGTACCCAACCGGTCATTTCCGCCTCCAGCGTCAGCGCCACTTCGCGCGTGATCTGGTTGACGAGCCATGCGGTGTGCTCCTGCAACGCGTCTCGGCAGCGCGCTTCGATAAGGCCGCGCCCCTCTCCCGCCAGAAAGCGCTCAAACCTTCCGCGCAGACGTTCGGTGATCGCATCGGCATCGAGATTCGCATGAGCCGGTGCCGGGGCCTCGTGCACGAAATCCGGCGGCACGACCGCACCGGCCTCGATCGGCGCACGCGGCTCAGCCCGATCGAACACCCCCGCCGACGGCGCTGCGAACGCGGGCTCGTGCCCGTGCCCCGCCTCAATGGCTTTCGATGACCTATGCGGCTTTTTTGCACGTACATGCGGTTCCGGCGCGAGCGTGGGCTCGGTTGCATGCGCGGGTTCCGCTGCAAGGGTCGGTTCCTGCGCAAACGTCGGTTCTTGCGCAGCGGCGGATTCTTGCGCCGGTTGTGTCGACGGTGCGGCCGTATCGCTTTGCGCGTGGCGCGCCTGAGCGGGATCGCCCTGCACGAGAATCTCGTGCAGCACGGGGATCGAAGTATCGTGGGGATCGGACACGCGCAGCCTCCGTTTGGTGGGTCGAAGCTGAGGCAGACCGCGCACGCGCCGCATTCGACACGATAAGACACGAAGATACGACGCGACGCGGGATGAAACCTAGCTGCCTTGCTTGTAGTTGTTCAAAGCATAGCCGCGATCGCGGTAGAAACGATAGCGTTCGCGGCCCGCTGCGAGTTCGTCGTGTGCGTTGCCGACCACTTCCAGCAATCTTTCGAAGCGCGCGAACTGCGCCGGCACCGACGCGCCGAGATTGAGCAACACCTGATGGTGCGGCACATCATCGAGACTCGACGTCAGCACGATCGGCGTTTCTCCGGCGAGCGGCGAGCCCGCCATGCAGTGCGGCACGAAGTCGAGCGGCGAGAATGTCCACAGCTGTTCGTCGAAAGCCCGCAAGCGCGGCGGCTCGGCCAGCACAATGGTCGGCTGGCCCGCCTGATACGCCTTGCGGATCAGGCGGCACGCATACAGCAACGAATCGCCGACGTTCGAGTGAAAGTCGATTCTCGTCATCGGCGGCTCCGCTTTGCGTCTACAGCAACTTTACTGCAATGCGTCATTGTGCGGCGCGGTCGATCAGGAACTGCGCGAGCAACGGCACCGGACGGCCGGTGGCGCCCTTCGCCGCGCCGCTCTTCCACGCCGTGCCGGCGATGTCCAGATGCGCCCACGGATACGCTTCGGCGAAGCGCGACAGGAAGCACGCCGCCGTCACGCTGCCCGCCGGACGGCCGCCGATATTGGCGAGGTCCGCGAAGTTCGACTTGAGCTGCTCCTGATACTCCTCGTCGAGCGGCAGACGCCAGGCCGGATCGGACGCTTCACGCGACGCGTCGAGCAGTTCGCCCGCCAGCGCGTCGTCTTTCGAGAACAAACCGCTGTTGTGATGGCCCAGCGCGATGATGCAGGCGCCCGTCAGCGTGGCGATGTCGATCACCGCTGCCGGCTTGAAGCGCTCGGCATAGGTCAGCGCGTCGCACAGGATCAGCCGGCCTTCGGCGTCCGTGTTCAGCACTTCGATCGTCAGGCCCTTCATGCTGGCGACGATGTCGCCCGGCTTGGTGGCGGTAGCCGACGGCACGTTCTCGACAGCCGGAACGATGCCGACCACGTTGATCTTCAGGCCCATTTCCGCGACTGCGCGCAACGTGCCCAGCACCGAACCGGCGCCGCACATGTCGTACTTCATCTCGTCCATGCCTTCGCCCGGCTTGAGCGAGATGCCGCCGGTGTCGAACGTGACGCCCTTGCCGACCAGCACCACCGGCGCGGCTTTCGCGGCGCCGCCGTGGTACTGCAGCACGATGAACTGTGCCGGTTCGACCGAGCCGGCCGTGACCGACAGGAACGAGCCCATCTTGAGCGCTTCGCACTGCTTTTCGCCGAGCACTTCGACCTTCAGCTTCCAGTCTTTGGCGAGCTTCTTCGCGGTGTTGGCGAGGTAGGTCGGCGTGCAGACGTTGCTCGGCAGGTTGCCGAGGTCGCGCGTCAGATCCATGCCGTTGGCAAGCGCGGCGCCCTGCTTCGCGGCGAGCTTGGCGGCTTTCTCGTCGCCGGTATTGATGCTGAAGACGATGCGCTTCAACGCGCGCGCCGGGTTGTCCGGCTTGCTCTTCATCTGCGCGAACTTGTAGGTCAGCTCGCGCAGCGCGAGGATCGCGGCGCGCACGCCCCAATCGGCCGAGCGCTCGAGGATCGGCAATTGTGCGAGCGTGAAGGTAACCTGGACGATCTTGGTGCCCAGCAAGGCGCGCCAGGCGGCCCGCACGGCTTCGCCGTAGGCTTTCTGGCTGAAAGCATCCTGTTTGCCGAGGCCGACCAGCAGCACGCGCGAGGCGCCGATGCCAGACACTTCGTGCAGGAACAGCGTGGTGCCGGCCTTGCCGTCCATGTCGCCGGCTTTGATGATGCGGGTCAACAGGCCCTTGGTGGCCGCGTCGATTTCCAGCGCAGCGCCCGAGAGCGTTTGCGACTCGAACACGCCGATTACGATGCAATCGGATTTCCCGGTCAGGAAACCGTTTGACGAGCCTTTGGTCCAATCACAGGCTTTTATGCTAAAGTCCATCGCGCTTGTCCTCGGATAAAATCTGGGCTTAGGATGAAAGCCGCAATTATCCGCTATTTTTCCCGCGGCGGCTGCACCGGGGGCGTGACGGGAAGCAATCCGCGCGCCACTGAGAGCGCCCCCTCTCATCATCAATAATGATCTTCGAACGCTCCCTCCAGCGCGAACTCGCGTATACGGCTGGTGCCGTGTTCATGGTTCTCCTCACGCTCGTGCTGACGACGATGATGATCCGCATCGTCGGCTTCGCGGCCTCGGGCGAGATCGATCCGCGCGACGTGCTGGTGCTGATCGGCCTGACCGTGATCGGCTATGTGGCGATCATGCTCGTCGCGACCCTGTTCGTGTCGATCCTGTTCGTCCTGACGCGGTGGTACAAAGACTCCGAGATGGTCGTGTGGCTGTCCTCGGGTGTCAGTTTGACCCGCTTCGTCAAGCCGATCGGTATTTTCGCCACGCCGATCATCGTCCTTATCATGTTCTTTGTATTCGTCGGCTGGCCGTGGTCGAATCAGCAGAGCAAGCTGATCCGCGCGCGCTTCCAGCAGCGCGACGAGGTCTCGCTGCTGGCGCCGGGCCAGTTCCGCGAGTCGGCCACCAGCCACCGGGTGTTCTTCATCGAGAAGATGTCGCCCGATCAGGGGCACGTCGAGAACGTGTTCGTGACCAGCACCGAGAACGGCAAGGTCAACGTGGTGGTGTCGAAGAACGGCCATACCGAGACGCATAAGAACGGCGACCGCTTCGTGGTGCTGGAAAACGGCCGCCGCTACGACGGCGAACCGGGGCACCCGGATTTCCGCATCATGGAGTTCGAGCGCTATGGCGTGAAGATCCAGAGCCAGCCGGTCGTCAGTACGCCGACCACCACCGGCACGCCGACGCTCGATCTGTTCCGCAATCCGACCCGCGAAAACCTCGCCGAATTTGCATGGCGCGCGGGGCTGCCGCTGATCGCGATCAACCTGATGCTGCTGGCGATTCCGCTTGCGCACCAGAACCCGCGGCGCAGCCGCACGATCAATCTGGTGATGGCCGTCCTGATCTATCTGACGTATTCGAATCTGTTGAACGTGGTGCAGTCGTGGATCGAGCAAGGCAAGATGTCGTTCGGGGTTGGGCTCGTGAGCTTGCACATCGTGGTGGCGGTGATCGTCGCGTTCATCTTCTGGCTGCGCGTGCGCAATCGGCCGCTGTTCACGCGGGCGATGTTCAGCCGTTCGTCGCAGGGAGCCTGACCGATGCGCATCTATGAAAAGTACTTCGCGCGTCAGGTTTACCTCACGTTCGTCTTTATTCTGTTCGCGTTTTCGGGCCTGTTCTTCTTCTTCGACCTGATCAACGAACTGAACTCCGTCGGCCATGGCAACTACAAGTTCCAGTACGCGGTGCTGCGCGTCGCCTTGCAAACGCCGTCGCGTTTCTACGAAATCATTCCGGTGGCTGCGCTGATCAGCGCGATCTACGTGTTCGCGCAGATGGCGGCGAACTCTGAGTACACGATTTTCCGCGTGTCGGGCCTCGCGACCAATCAGGCGCTGCGCTCGCTGCTGAAGATCGGCATTCCGCTGGTGTTCCTGACCTACCTGATCGGTGAAGTAGTCGGTCCGTACACGGATCAGTTGTCGGAGCGCGTACGGCTGGAGGCGCTGGGGTCATCGGTATCGAGCAATTTCGAGTCGGGCGTCTGGGTGAAGGACACGCTCACCGCGCGCGCGGACGGCGAGCAGGTGACGCGCTTTGTGAACGTCGGCGAGTTGAAACCCGACGCGACCATCAGCAACGTGCGGATTTACGAGTTCGATTCGAAGTTCCGGCTCTCGAACGTGCGGATGGCGAAAAGCGGCACGTACCAGCCGCCGGGGCATTGGCAACTGACCGGCGTGACCGATACCCAGTTGTTCGACGTCCCCCCTCCTCCGGGCACCCCGGCTGATGCGTTGAATCCGGTGTATCGCGCGAAGCAGGTGGTATTGCCCGAGTATTCGTTGCGCTCGGAACTGACGCCGCAGATTTTGTCGGTGCTGCTGGTGTCGCCCGACCGGATGTCGATGTTCAACCTGTTCCGTTACATCCAGCATTTGACCGAGAATCGCCAGGACACCCAGCGGTATGAGATTGCGCTGTGGCGCAAGCTGCTGTATCCGTTTGCGGTATTCGTGATGCTGGTGTTGTCGTTACCGTTTGCGTATTTGCATACGCGGGCCGGCGTGGTTGGCGTGAAGGTTTTCGGCGGGATTATGCTGGGGATGAGTTTTCAGCTGTTCAATACGCTGTTCTCGCATATCGGCACGTTGAATACCTGGCCGGCGCCTTTGACTGCGGCTACGCCTGGGTTGGTGTATCTGGTGCTGGGGCTGGTTGGGTTGAAGTGGGTTGATCGCCATTAGGAGCCTTTGTCATGGCTGCACATGGGATGGTGTTGTTCGCGCATGGCGCGAGAGATGTTCGCTGGCGCGAGCCGTTTGAGAGGTTGGCCGATAAGGTTCGAGGTAGTGCTGCCGCTGGGCCGGTGTTGCTGGCTTTTCTCGAGTTGATGGAGCCTGATCTGCCTACCGCTGTGGGTTCTCTTGTCTCCGACGGGTGTTCTGTTGTTACCGTCGTGCCGGTGTTTTTTGGGCAAGGTGGGCATGTTAGGGCGGATTTACCTGCGGTGGTTGAGCGCTGTCGCGGGTTGTATCCCTCTGTTGAGATTCGGTGTGCCACCGCCGTTGGCGAGGATGATTCTGTTCTCGATGCAGTGGCTAGTTATTGCCTTCGGCAGGTTTGAGTTGTTTTGCGCGTAGCGGCTGGATGGGTTGTTTGCCTACGGCGTTGGGTTTTGGTTGAGCTTGTTTGCCTGCGCGGCGCTTACCTCTGTGTGCCTGCGCGGCGCTATTGGTTGTTCGCCTGCGGCGTTGGCCTTTCCTTGCTTTCTTATCGGTTTATTAGCGTTCCCCCTGTGCGGGGGAGCACCTACTTTTCTTTGCCTGCCGCAAAGAAAAGTAGGCAAAAGAAAGCGGCTTTACACCGCCAGCTCTTAAGCGGGTCCCCTGGCTTGGAGGAGGCAGTGGAGCATCTGGAATCGGTGTTCTCGCACACTCCGCGTGAGTGACAAGGCCGTCATTCTTCCGGCGACGCTACGCGCGCCGTGGCGGCACTTCTCAACACCGTTTGGGCATGTGCGCTTCCGGCATTATCCTTCCCGCCTCGCACTACGTGCTCGCCGGAACGGTCCGCTGAGGAAACCGGTGGTTTCGTTTGTGCGCGGTAGGGGGCATCGGCTTCGCCTCGGCGTGATGCCAAGACAGATGAAGGGCGATCGTGCTGCGACAGGTGAAAGCTCTATGCACGTGCCGCCCACCGCGCCACAGCAAGTGCAGGCTCCGACACCGACGGGTGGTTTTGTGAAGTCCCACAGGGCACAAAAATGGCGGGCGATTTAATGAAGTACCGCCACGGCGCGCGCAGCGCCGCCGGAAGTATGACGGCCTTGTCACCAGCGCGGAGTGCGCGAGAACACCGATTCCAGATGCTCCACTGCCTCCTCCAAGCCAGGGGACCCGCTTCAGAGCTAGCGGTTTGAGCCGCTTTCTTTTGCCTACTTTTCTTTGCGGCGGCAAAGAAAAGTAGGTGCCCCCCCGCACAGGGGGAAAGCTAATAAACCAATATCAATTCAAGGAAAGGCCAACACCGTAGGCACACAGACAGAAAGCGCCGCGCAGGCAAAGAAATCAAGGGAGAGGCAACGCCGTAGGCAAACAACCCAACCAGCCGCTACGCGCAACAAAACATCAGGCAGCGACTAACATCCCATCCGCGGAGCGGACAACACCCTGCTGCCGGGCAGCAAAAGCCTCCCCGATCATCAGCAAACTAGGCTGCGAATCATCAACCCACTTTTGCGCTTCGCCGCAGGCGAGTTCTTCAAGCGTGAGGGTGAGCGTCCGCTCGCGATCCGTACTACACGCCTCAACAATCGCCACAGGCGTAGAAACAGCGCGTCCAGCATCGATCAATTGCTGAGCAATCTCAACACCGCTATCGCGGCCCATATAGAACACGAGAGAATCCGCATTAACCTGCTCACGAATCTCATCGGACCCGGGAGCCCGGCTAAAAGTAGCCAACGCCACGCTACGCGAAACCCCACGCAGGGTAAGAGACCGTTTCAACGAAGCAGCACTAGCCAGCGCAGCCGTAATACCGGGCACGACCTCGTACTCGATACCAGCGGCTTCAAGCGCCCGCATCTCCTCATCCGCACGCCCGAACAACATCGGATCGCCGCCCTTCAGGCGAACCACCACGTCATGCTCGAGAGCAGCATCCACAATCTGCTTGTTGATGAACTGCTGCGCCGTCGAAAGCTGTCCGCACCGCTTACCAACAGCAATCCGCCGCGCATGAGAAGGCGCATAGTCGAGCATCGCGGGCTCGACCAGCGCGTCGTGCAGCACAACATCAGCGGCGCCCAGCAGCCGCGCCCCACGCACCGTAATGAGGTCCGCAGCACCCGGCCCTGCGCCGATCAAATAAACCTTACCCATTTGCATCAACCTGTTCGTTAGGGCACTGACGGTGCGCGGCTACGCGTCGCTCGCTTACGCCGAAAACGCCCGGATCATGCCGGCCGCAACCGTGTGGTGCGTCGCTTCGTCGATCAGCACGAATGCACCCGTGCCCTGATGCGAGTCGTACACGTCGCACACCAACGGCTTTTGCAACGTCAACGCCACGCGGCCGATGTCGTTCATCGCCAGTTCCTTGCGATCGGTCGCCTGCGACAGCGTATGCACGTCGAGCACTTCCTTGATCGCACCGATCCGCGCAAACACGGTGTTGGTGGTCTGCTTCAACAGATACTTGCGTTGCGTCGACAGCGGCGTGTCGTCGAACCAGCACAGGTCGGCTTCCAGCTTCTTCGCCGGCTCCGGCGCCGCTTCGCTCAGCACGAACGTATCGCCGCGCGACACGTCGACGTCTTCCGCCAGACGGATCGTCACCGTTTGACCGGCAAACGCGCGGTCCACTTGCGCCGTGCCGCCCGTCACCGGCGCGATGATCTCGGCAACCGTCGCTTCGCGATTCGCCGGCAGCACGACGATCGGGTCGCCGACCTTCACTTCGCCCGCTTCGATACGGCCCATGTAGCCGCGGAAATCGTCGGCCTGGCTGCCGTCCTGACGTGCCACCCACTGCACCGGGAAACGCAGCGCCTGGCCCGTCGGAATCTCGACCGGCAACGCTTCGAGCAAGTCCAGCAGCGGTTCGCCCGCATACCACGGCATGCTTTCGCTAGCGGTCACGATGTTGTCGCCCTTGAGCGCCGACACCGGCACGAAGCGCACGTCGTTCAGGCCCAGTTGACGCGCGAGCTCCACATACGCGTCGCGGATCTCGTTGAAGCGCGCTTCGCTGTAGTCGACCAGATCCATCTTGTTGATCGCGACAATCGCGTGCTGCAAGCCGAGCAATTTGACGATCGCGCTATGGCGCTTGGTTTGCGGCAGCAGTTGCGCGACGCCGTCGACGAAAGTCACACGCGTCGCGTCGACCAGAATGATCGCCGCATGCGCGGTCGATGCACCCGTCACCATGTTGCGCGTGTACTGCTCGTGGCCCGGCGTGTCGGCGATGATGAACTTGCGCTTGGCCGTCGCGAAGTAACGGTACGCGACGTCGATCGTGATGCCCTGTTCGCGCTCCGCCTCGAGGCCGTCAGTCAACAGCGACAAATCGATTTCGTCCCCAACGGTGCGCTTATTCTTCGCGCGCGACAGAGCGGAGAGCTGGTCGCTCAACACAGCCTTGCTGTCGTACAGCAGGCGGCCGATCAACGTGCTCTTGCCGTCGTCGACGCTGCCCGCAGTAATGAATCGCAGCACGCCGAGGTCTTCTGGTTGATGAATATTCATGATGTTCCTTGTCCCTCTATCGACCGGAGTTAGTGCAAAGCACTTACTCCGGTCCCATGCTTAGAAATAACCTTGCTTCTTACGCTGTTCCATCGCGGCTTCGGAGACCTGATCGTCCATCCGCGTCGCGCCGCGTTCCGTGATTTCGGTCACGGCCGTTTCGGCGATGATCTTCTCGAGATCGTCGGCGTCGCTTTCCACCGGGCACGTGCAGCTGATGTCGCCCACGGTACGGAAACGCACCAGCGCGGTTTCGCTGGTCTCGCCTTCACGCATCGGCGTGAGCGGCGTGACCGGCACCAGCAGGCCGTTGCGACGAACGATCTCGCGTTGATGCGCGTAATAGATCGACGGCAGTTCGAGTTGCTCGCGGGCGATGTACTGCCACACGTCGAGCTCGGTCCAGTTCGAAATCGGGAACACGCGCAGGTGTTCGCCGTTGTGCAGGCGCGCGTTATACAGGCTCCACAGTTCCGGGCGCTGCGCCTTCGGATCCCATTGGCCGAATTCGTCGCGGAACGAGAAGATCCGTTCTTTCGCACGGGCCTTTTCTTCGTCGCGGCGCGCGCCGCCGATCAGCGCGGTGTATTCATGTTCAGCGATCGTTTCGAGCAGCGTGACGGCTTGCGCGGCGTTACGCGAATCCGTTTCGCGACGCAGACGCACGGTGCCGCGCTTGATCGAATCTTCAACGTGACCCACCACCAGCTCAGCGCCGATTTCTTTCGCGCGGCGATCGCGGAAGTCGATCACTTCGTCGTAGTTGTGACCGGTGTCGATATGCACGAGCGGGAACGGCAGCACGGTCTTGCGGTTCGCGCCGAGGCCGAATGCCTTCAGCGCGAGGTGCAGCACCACGACCGAGTCCTTGCCGCCCGAAAACAGCAACGCGGGCTTGCTGCATTCGGCGACCAGTTCGCGCAGGATGTGAATCGACTCGGCTTCGAGCCAGTCGAGGTGATCCATCCGGTTCGCCGTGTTGGCAAGCGGAGCGTTGAGAGTGGAATCGAGCGTGGTGCTCATGTTTGGGTCCTTCGTTGGTTCGCTCGGCGGGCGGTTGCTCGCCGAGCGGAAGTATTCAAATCGGTATGTGCGGCGTTCAGATCAAAAGGCAAGACCTGAAATACCCAGATGCGTCAGGCCGAAGCGTTTTCGCTGCTGCTGAAAGGGATCGGCGTAATCGTCGTGATGTGCAGCCCGCATTCCTTCGTATCGCGCGACTCCCACCACCAGCGCCCTGCCCGGCTGTCTTCACCGGGACGGATCGCACGCGTACAGGGTTCGCAGCCGATGCTCGGATAACCGCGCGCATGCAGCGGATTGACCGGCACGTCGAACGCTTTCAGGTAGTCCCACACTTCGGTCTCGGTCCAGTCCGTCAGCGGATTGAACTTGGCGATGTTGCGCGCGGCGTCGTGCTCTTCCTCGTGCAATTCGGCACGCGTCACCGACTGCTCGCGGCGTTGGCCGGTCACCCATGCGCTGACGTCCGACAGCGCGCGGTTCAGCGGCTCCACCTTGCGGATTTCGCAACAGCGCTTGCGCAAATCGACGCTTTCGTAAAACGCGTTCAGACCATGCGACCCAACATATTCTTCAACCGCAGCAGCTTGCGGATGAAACTGTTCGATCTCGTAGCCATAGCGCTCTTTCACGCGATCGAGCATGCCGAGCGTTTCCGCATGCAGACGGCCCGTATTCAGCGAGAAGATGCCGATCTTTACCCCGCGCGAGAGGATCGCGTGGGTCAGCAGCATGTCTTCCGCAGCGAGGCTGCTGGCGAGCTTCACGTTCGCATGACGCGCGGCGATCGAATCGAGCAGCGCATCGAGGCGCTCGATCTTCGCAGCGAGTTCCGGCGTAAGCGATTGTGCGTCGCTCATGCTGAGGCCTTTTCCAAAGCCGCAGCCGCGCGGCGGCGGAACAGCGGCGAAGGATTATCCACCGCACCCTGATACTGCACGCTGAATTCGTCGAACGCCTTGAGCGCGTCGTTGAAGTCTTTGTCTTCACGCAGCGCGTAAGCGTCAAAACCGCAGCGGAACATGAACGTCAGTTGATCGCGCAGCACGTCGCCGATCGCGCGCAGTTCGCCCTTGTAGCCATAACGCTCGCGCAACAGGCGGCCGATGCTATAGCCACGGCCGTCGCGGAACACCGGGAAGTCCACGCCGATCAGCGCGATCTTGTCGAAGTCGCCGACGAGATCCGCCGGTTCGCTGTCCGGCGCAAGCCACACGCCGATCTCAGCCGCGCTGCGCGAGGCGATCAGCGCATCGCGCGCAGCCTGCCACAACGCGAGCGGCACCAGCACCTTGCCGGCCGGCAAGGCATCCACTGCGGGCAAGCTGCCGTCTTCCGCTGCGCGCACTACCGTCCAGTCATCGTTGACGATCGCGCGATTCTTGATGATAGAAGCCATCTGTTCAGTATCCTTTTTCGCGGTTACGCGTGAGCCGGTTGACGCGAGGCGTACACACGTTCCTTGAACGGGGTGATGCCGATGCGGTTGTACGTTTCGATGAAGCGCTCGCCCTCAAAGCGGTTTTCCACGAACGTATCGATCACTTTGCTCATCACGTCCGGCATCTCTTCCGCCGAGAACGACGGGCCGATCACGCGGCCAAGATGCGCGCCGGTCGCGCCCGTGCCCTGCTCGCCGCCGAGCGTCACCTGATACCACTCGGAGCCGTCCTTATCGACGCCCAGAATGCCGATGTTGCCGACGTGGTGGTGGCCGCACGCGTTGATACAACCCGAGATGTTCAGCGACACGTCGCCGAGGTCGTACACATAGTCGAGGTCGTTGAAGCGCTCCTGAATCGCCAGCGCAATCGGAATCGACTTCGCATTCGCGAGCGAGCAGAAATCGCCGCCCGGGCACGCGATGATATCGGTCAGCAAGCCGATGTTCGGCGTCGCGAAACCTTGCGCCTTGGCCTTTTCCCACAGCGTGAACAGATCGCGCTTTTTCACGTTCGCGAGAATCAGGTTCTGTTCGTGCGACACGCGGATTTCGCCGTACGAGTACTCGTCGGCCCAATCGGCGACCGCTTCCATCTGCGCGTCGGTGGCGTCGCCCGGGGCGATCGTGGCCGGCTTCAGCGACAAGGTCACCGAAGCGTAGCCCGACACCTTGTGCGGGCGCACATTGCGTTCGACCCAACGGGCGAATGCCCGGCTTTCCAGCAGATGATTCTCGAACGATGCATCCGTATCCGGCAGCTTGTCATACACCGGCGGCTGGAAGTATTGCGACACGCGCTCGACTTCCGCTTGCGTCAGCGTCGAAGGACCGTCCTTCAGGTGCTGCCATTCTTCCTCGACCTGCGCCGAAAATTTCTCCGGGCTCAACGCCTTCACGAGAATCTTGATGCGCGCCTTGTAGATGTTGTCGCGGCGGCCGTAGCGGTTGTACACGCGCAGCACGGCTTCGCAGTACGTCAGCAGATGCTGCCACGGCAAATCCTGACGGATGATCGCGCCGATGATCGGCGTACGGCCCATGCCGCCGCCGGCCAGAATGTCGGCTACCAGCTCGCCCTGTTCGTTCTTCTTCAGATACACGCCCATGTCGTGGATCTGCACGGCGGCACGGTCTTCCTTCGAGCCTGACACGGCGATCTTGAACTTACGCGGCAGCCACGCGAATTCCGGGTGGAACGTCGACCATTGACGCAGGATTTCAGCCCACGGACGCGGATCGACCACTTCATCGGGCGCCACGCCGGCGAACTGGTCCGCCGTGATGTTGCGGATGCAGTTACCCGAGGTCTGGATGCCGTGCATCTGCACCGCCGCGAGCTTGCGGAGAATTTCCGGCGTTTCTTCGAGCTTGATCCAGTTGTACTGGATGTTCGAGCGCGTCGAAAAGTGGCCATAGCCGCGGTCGTGTTCGCGCGCGATCTGCGCGAGCACGCGCATCTGGTCGCTGCGCAGGTTGCCGTACGGAATCGCAATGCGGTGCATGTACGCGTGACGCTGCATGTACAGGCCGTTCTGCAGGCGCAGCGGACGGAACTCCTCTTCGCTCAATTCGCCCGACAGCCGGCGGCGAACCTGGTCGGCGTATTGCGCGACCCGTTCGTCGACGATGGTCTGGTCGTACTGATCGTATTGGTACATTCGGGGACCCCAATTTTTTGCGTGATACACGGCAGTCCGGTTCCGCCGCGCCCTGGATATCTCGATTTGTCAGCTCAGACGAGTCAGGGTTTAGACCTATCTCTCATTTGCTTATAACAAATACAGATATCCATATTGAAAAAGATGGACAGATCGTAATAAACTCGCCTTATATTTCAAACGACTAAAAAATTCTTTTTATATGCGGAGAGGTTATATATGAACCTGCACCAATTCCGCTTCGTCCGCGAGGCCGTGCGGCAGAATTTCAACCTCACCGAAGCGGCCAAAGCGCTGTTTACAAGCCAGCCGGGCGTCTCCAAGGCGATCATCGAGCTGGAAGACGAGTTGGGCGTCGAAATCTTCACGCGGCACGGCAAGCGCGTGCGCTCGCTGACCGAGCCGGGGCGCATTATCCTGCAGTCGGTCGAGAAAATCTTGCAGGAAGTCGAGAGCCTGAAGCGGGTCGGTAAAGATTACGCGGCTCAGGATCAGGGCAATCTGGTGATCGCGGCCACCCACACCCAGGCGCGCTACTCACTGCCGGCCGCCATCGCCGAATTCAAGAAGCGCTTCCCGAAAGTGCACCTTTCAATTTTGCAAGGCAGCCCGACCCAGGTGGCCGAGATGGTGATCCACGACCAGGCCGATCTCGCCATCGCGACCGAAGCGATCTCCAACTATAAGGAACTGGTGTCGCTGCCGTGCTTCCAGTGGCACCACGTCGCGGTGATGCAGCCGGACCACCCACTGCTCGACCGCAAGCTCTTGTCGCTGGACGATCTTACTCAGTACCCGCTCATTACGTATGACAACGCGTTCGCCGGCCGCACCAAGATCAACGAGGCGTTTCGCCTGCGCGGCCTGCATCCGGACATCGTGCTCGAAGCGATCGACGCCGACGTGATCAAAACCTACGTCGAACTGGGTCTGGGCGTCGGCATCATGGCGGATATCGCGTTCAATGCCGAACGCGACCGCCATTTGCGCGCGATGCCGGTCGGCCACCTGTTCGGCAGCAATGTCACGCGGGTCGCACTGAAACAGGGCGCGTATCTGCGCAGCTATGTGTATACGCTCGTCGAACTGTTGTCGCCGAGCATGAACCGCAAGCTGATCGAGCAGGCGCTCAAGGGCGAACACGAAACCTACGAGCTTTGACATCACCACGCTTCCCGCTACGGAGATCTTTCGATGACGTCGCATAAAAACAAACCACGGACCACACTACGCGGCCTCGCCGCTCTCGGCGCGCTCCTGCTCGCCACCGCAGCACACGCCGACCTCAAGGTCGGTATCGACCTGTCGAGCACCGGCCCCGCGGCCGTGATCGGCATCACCAGCAAGAACGCGATGCTGATGTGGCCGGGTACGATCGCCGGCCAGAAAGCCGACTACATTTTCCTCGACGACGCGTCCGACCCGGGCGCCGCGGTCCGCAACATCCGCAAGCTGATCAACGAAGACCACGTCGACGTGATCGTCGGCCCGAACATTACGCCGGCAGCGATGGCCGCGCTCGATCCGGTCGCCGAAAGCCAGACGCCGATGATCACGCTGATCGGCTCGGCGAGCGTGGTCGAGCCGCAGGAAGGCAAAAAGGTGTGGGCCTACAAGATGGCGCAGACCGACAGCGCGATGGCCGACGTAATGACGCGCTACATGTCGAACCACAACGTGAAGACGGTGGGCTTCATCGGTTTCGCGGACGGCTACGGCGAAAGCTGGCTCAACGAATTCAGCAAGTTCGCCGCGTTGCGCCACATCCAGATCGTCGCGACCGAGCGTTTCAACCGCACCGACGCCAGCGTCACCGGCCAGGTGCTGAAGCTGATGGCCGCCAGGCCCGACGCGATCCTGATCGCGGGCGCCGGTACGCCGACCGTGCTGCCGCAGCGCACGCTGGTCGAGCGCGGCTTCAAGGGCCCGATCTATCAGACGCACGGCATCGCGACGCCCGAGTTCATCAAGCTGGGCGGCAAAGATGTGGAAGGCACGCTGTTCCCGACCCAGCCGGTCGTGGTCGCGCGCACGCTGCCGGCCGATCATCCGGCGAAGAAGGCGGCGCTCGCGTTCGTCGACCAATATGAAGCGAAATACGGCCCGGGCAGCGTCACGCAGTTCGCCGGCGATGCGGCGGGTGTGTATCCGCGCCTTCAGGACGCCGTTGCGCGCGCGCTGAAGACAGCCCAGCCGGGCACGCCGGCTTTCCGCACGGCGTTGCGCGACGAACTGGAGCATGCGCATGAACTGGTCGTGCCGAACGGCGTGGTGAACACCAGCGCGAAGGATCACGTCGGTCTGGATCAGCGCGCCAGCGTGATGGGCGTGATCAGGAACGGCAAGTTCACCTATCTGAGTCAATGAGCGAGTCAATCGGCATGCCCGCGACCCGACGAAACCGTTCGGGCGGCGAGCAGCGCGTGCCGCTGGGGCAGACGGTGATCGGCGGCGTGCTTATGTCGTCGACTCTGACGCTGGTGGTAGTGCCGGTGGTGCATACGGTGCGGGTGGATTGGGCGGATTGGCTGCGGCGCACATTCCGGCGCAAGCCACAATGAAGCAACGACGCGTACCGCTTCTGAAGTTGTTACAGTAGAAGTCTTTCCCCGACCCAGCAGTCCCACATCATGCGCACCACCCGAGCCATCCACGCCGTCGAGCGCCTGAAAACCCGCAGCGGCAATCCGCTGTTCGCGGCGATCAGCTTGTCCGGCGGCCTGTTCTACCTGGTCGACAAATCGAGCGGCACCGACAGGAAGGTCTCCGATCCGCTGACGCTCGACGACTTCGTCAAGTTCGTCGACGGTTACGGCCCGCCGAAACCGCGCAAGGCGAGCAAGCTCGATATTGCTTTCGAAGAGCAGATCAGGAAGAGCAAGGGCGGCTGAAGCGCGCGTTATCGTCACGCTTTTTGCGTGCTCACCGTCTGCCGATCTCTCGCCACTGCCCGTCCGCCGCACTACTTGCCAGAACCGCGTCGATGAAACGCAAGCCGGCCACGCCGTCGTCTACCGTCGTAAGTAGCCGGCTCTCCGTGGGTAGCACTTCGCCCGCATCCAGCGCCTCGATCTGCAACGCCGCATCCTTGTACAACTGCGCGAACGCTTCCAGATAACCTTCGGGGTGTCCGGGTGGCACGCGTGTCGCGTGTGCGGCGATCGCGCTATTCACACGACCACGCGTCACGCGCTCTGACGAACCGCCCAACGGCGTAAGCCAAAGCTCATTCGGATTCTCCTGATCGAAACTCAGTCCCGCCCGGGTTCCGTACACCCTTAAGCGCAACGCGTTCGCCGCGCCGCTCGCCACCTGACTCGCCCACAACATGCCGCGCGCGCCGTTTGGATAGCGCAACATCGCCTGCACGTGATCGTCGATGCGGCGCCCCGGTACGAAGGTATGCAACTCCGCGGATAACGATAACGGCGTCATTCCCGTGACGAATGCGGCGAGGTGATACGCGTGCGTGCCGATGTCGCCGAGACACCCGGCGGGACCCGCTAACGATGGATCCGTGCGCCAGCCCGCCTGCTTGTTCGTGCCGCTCGTTTCTATCGGCTCAGCCAACCAGTCCTGCGCATATTCGACTTGCACCACACGTATGTCGCCAAGCTCGCCTCTTTCGACAAGTTCACGAGCATGACGCACCAGCGGATAGCCGGAGTACGTATGCGTCAATGCAAACAGCTTGTTCCTCTCGCGAGCGAGCTTCGCCAGCGCCTCGCCTTCGGCCAGCGATATCGCCAACGGTTTATCGCAGATCACGTGAATCCCGGCTTCGAGAAAGGCTGTCGCCACCGGCGCATGCAGATGGTTCGGCGTGACGATCGCAACCGCATCGATACCGTCGTCGCACGCGGCTTCGGCACGCGCCATCTCGCGCCAGTCCGTATAGCTGCGAGCGATGCCCGCTTCATCGGCGCTCGCTTGCGCTCGCTGCGGATCGGATGACAACGCACCCGCCACCAGTTCGAAGCGGTCGTCGAGCCGCGCGGCGATCCGATGCACCGCGCCGATAAACGCGCCCTGCCCGCCGCCGACCATGCCTAATCTGAGCTTTCTTCGCGCCATCGCCCTCGCTCCTTTGCGATCGATCGCAGTCAAATGCCCAGCACGCGTTTCAACTGGTCCGCGTCCACGCCACTGCCCGCAAAATCGTCGAACGCATGCTCGGCCACACGAATGATGTGGCGGCGAATGAACTCCGCGCCCTCGCGTGCGCCGTCCTGCGGATGCTTCAACGCGCACTCCCATTCCAGCACTGCCCAGCCGGGAAAGTCGTACTGCGCCATCTTCGAGAAGATCGCGCCGAAATCGATCTGACCATCGCCAGGCGAGCGGAAGCGCCCCGCGCGTTCGACCCAACCGCTGTAGCCGCCATACACGCCTTGCTTGCCGTTCGGACGAAACTCCGCATCCTTCACATGAAAGGCTTTGATGCGCTCGTGGTAGATGTCGATGAACGCGAGATAGTCGAGTTGCTGCAACACGAAGTGGCTCGGATCGTAGAGGATGTTCGCGCGCGAGTGCTGCTTCACTGCGTCGAGAAAGCGCTCGAAGGTCACGCCGTCGTGCAGGTCCTCGCCCGGATGCAGTTCATAGCAAACGTCGACACCGGCTTCGTCGAATACGTCGAGAATCGGGGTCCAGCGGCGCGCGAGTTCGTCGAACGCGGCTTCGACCAGACCTGCCGGACGTTGCGGCCACGGGTACAGATACGGCCAGGCCAGCGCGCCGGAAAACGACACGTGCGCGTTCAATCCCAAACGCTGCGAGGCCTTCGCCGCCAGCTTCATTTGCCCGATCGCCCATTGCGTGCGTGCAGCGGGATTCCCGCGCACATGCTGCGCGGCAAAGCCGTCGAACAACAGGTCGTAGGCCGGATGCACGGCCACTAGTTGCCCTTGCAAATGCGTCGACAGTTCGGTGATCGTCACGCCGGCATCGTCGACGATTTCCTGCAACGCGTCGCAATACGTCTGGCTCGCCGCGGCCTGTTCGAGATCGATCAGGCGCGCGTCGCACGGCACCTGAATCCCCTTGAAGCCGAGACTCGCGGCCCAGCCGGCCAGATGCGCGAGGTTGTCGAACGGCACCTCGTCGCCCATGAACTGAGCCAGAAAAATCGCCGGCCCTTTGATGGTTTTCATCGTGCGGCTCCTCGAACGACGTCACGCTCGCATCGTCCATGCCACTCATCCAATGCGAGCGTGTCCCGGATACCAATCAGAACGGCGAGTCCGGAAAATAGAACTGCGGCGCGTTTTCCTTCGTGATCAGCACAGACGGAATGATCGTCGTCGGCGGCAGCTTGTCGCCCTTCAGACGCGCCTCGGCGGTGAGCTTGATGGCGTCGTAGATGAATTTCGGCGAGTACGACACGTCGGCCTTGATCATCGGCGCGCTGTCCATCACGTTCTTCACCATGCCCTTCGAACCGGCGCCGCCGAACACGATCTTGATGTCAGTGCGCTTGGCCTGATCGATCGCCTTGATGACGCCAACCGCCATGTCGTCGTCGGCCGCCCAGACGGCGTCGATGTGTTTGAAGCGCGTCAGGTAGTCCTGCATCACCTTGAACGCATCGTCGCGATTCCAGTTCGCGTACTTGGCGTCGAGAATCCTGATGCTTGGATACGCTTTCAGCACACCCGTAAACGCGGTCCAGCGTTCGTTGTCGAGCGTCGTCGGGATGCCTCGCAGCGCGACGATGTCGCCTTTACCGTCGAGCGCTTTCGCCAGATATTCGGCGGGAATCTTGCCGAACGCGGTGTTATCGCCGGCGACATAGGCATCCTGTGCGCTGGTGTCGGTCAGGCCGCGATCGACCACCGTCACGTAGATGCCCTTTTTCTTCACCTGCGCGACCGGCTGCGTCAACGAAGCCGATTCGAATGGGAAAATCACCAGCGCGTTGATCTTGTTGACGGTCACCAGATCCTGCAACTGGTTTGCCTGTTCGGGCGCGCCCGCCGCGGTCTTCACAATCACTTTCAGATCGGGATGCGCCTTCTCCAGATCGCTCTTCGCCTTGTTCGCCCACCAGACGATGCCGCCTGTGAAGCCGTGGTCGGCTGTCGGAATCGCGACGCCCAGCGTGACTTTCTCATCGGCACGCGCGACGCCCGCCGTGCCCAGTATCCCCAACGCCAGCATGCCGGCGCTAACCGCTCGAATGACCTGCTTCATGGTTGTGTCTCCTGTGTCGATCAGAGTTAGCGTGTCGGCCGGAGTTAGCGTGTCGGCCGGAGTTAGCGCTTTAGCGCTTACTCCGGCCCCATAGCGCTTACTTCAGCCCCATAGCGCTTACTTCAGCCCCATAGCGCTTACTCTGTTCCCATCCAAAATAGTTGCGTTTATGAGGCGTTCATGCGCCCCGATTCTCAAACTTGCCGTTGTAACCTTTGAAGCCCACTGCCTACCGCCGCCCGCGCTGCAAGAACGCGACAACGATAATCACCACGCCCTGCACCGCCGCGTTCAGATACACGCTGATGATGCTGGTCAGATTCAGAATGTTCGCGATCACCGAAAGCAGGATTGCGCCGATCACCGTGCCGATCACGCGCCCTTCGCCGCCTTTCAGCGCGGTGCCGCCCACCACTACGGATGCGATTGCCTCGAGTTCCCACAGCAAGCCGGTGGTCGGCGTGGCCGAGCCGAGCCGCGGCACGTACAGCACGGTCGCCACGCCGACGCAGATGCCGAGCAGCACGTAGGTGACGATCTTGACCGTATCGACGCGAATCGTCGCATAACGCGCGACCTGTTCGTTCGAGCCGATCGCCTGCACATGCCGGCCGAACGCGGTGCGATTCAGGATCAACGTGCCGCCGGCGGCAACGATCAGAAACACCCATATCGGCACAGGCACGCCGAACAGGCTCGCGTAGTAAACCGGCCCATAGAGATCGGACAATGCGTTATCCAAAGTCAGCGCGCCGCCATCGGCGAGCCACGTCAGCACCGCGCGAAAAATGCCTAAAGTGCCCAACGTGACGATGAACGGTTCGATACGTCCTTTGGTAATCAGCAAACCGTGCGCACAGCCGAACAATCCGCCGAGTACCAGCGCGAACACGATGCCTAGCGTCACAATCAGCCACGGCGCGAACGTGTGCCCGCCGACACCGGCCGCCAGCCCGTTCATCAGCCAGATCATGCTGCCCGCGATCAGCGCCGCCATCGAGCCGACCGACAGATCGATACCGCCCGAAATGATCACGAAGGTCATGCCGACCGCGATGATGCCGATGAACGACGTGCGCGTGAGCACGTTCATCAGGTTGTCGAGCGTCGCGAAATCGCGATTGAGCAGCGTGCCGGTGACGCACAGCACGATCAGGCCGGCGAGCGGCCCGAGCGCATACAGACGATGCGCGAACCGTAACGCGCGGCCGGATGGCGCGGCTTCAGTGGGTGCCGGTCGCATGGGCGATCAACTCCTCTTCGGTCAGATGCTCGAGCGTGAGCGTCGCTTGCAGGCGTCCCGTGCGCATCACGGCGACGCGATGGCACAAGCCGATCAGCTCGATCAGTTCGGATGAAATGACGATCACCGCGCGGCCCTGCGCGGCGAGACGATGGATCAGAAAATAGATATCGCGTTTCGCGCCGACATCGACGCCGCGGGTCGGCTCGTCGAGCACGATCACGTTCGGGTCGGGTTGCAGGAACTTGGCGAGCGCGAGTTTCTGCTGGTTGCCGCCGGAGAGCATGCGCGCGCGGCTCGACAGATCGCCGGTGCGAATGCCGAAGTCGCTCACGGCTTTGGTCAACGCCGCGCGCCCCGCTTTCAGATCGAGCAATGGATGCGCGTAGCGTTCGAGCGTCATTAGCGTGACGTTGTCTTGCAGGCTCAGGTTCACGTGCAGGCCTTTGCCTTTGCGGTCTTCGCTCAGATACGTGAGACCGTGGCGCATCGCGTCGCGTGGATTTTTCAGATCGGCGTGGCGGCCCGCGATTTCGATGCGGCCCGCCGTGCGTTTGCGCAATCCGATGAGCGCTTCGAACGCTTCGGTGCGGCCCGCGCCGACGAGTCCCGCAAAGCCGAGCACTTCGCCGGCGCGGACGTCGAAGCTCAGGTCTTCGACCCAGTTCGGTACGGCGAGGCCTTCCACTTTCAACGCGATCGGTGCGGCGGCGGGCACCGTGATCTTCTCAGGGAACATATCGGACACGTCGCGCCCGACCATCAGATTCGCCATCTGCTGCCGCGCAAGCGCCGCCGTTTCGCTGCGAGCGACGAAGCGGCCGTCGCGCATCACGATCACTTCATCGGTGATGCGTTCGACTTCGTCGAGCTTGTGCGAGATATAGATGATGGTCACGCCGTCGGCCTTCAGCTTCGCCATCAGCGTGAAGAGACGTTCGGTTTCGGACGGCGTGAGCGTCGCGGTCGGTTCGTCCATGATCAACAGGCGCGCGCGGCGCGACAAAGCCTTGGCGATCTCCACCATCTGCTTTTCGGCGACGATCAGCTCGCGCACCTTCGTATCCGGTGCTTTCTCGAGCCCGACTTGCGAAAGATAACGTGTGGCGTCCGCACGCATCGCAGCATCGTCGACGAACCAGCCGCGCCACTTCTCGTGGCCGAGATACATGTTCTGCGCGATCGTCAGATGCTCGGCGAGATTGAATTCCTGGTGAATCAATACGATGCCGGCGGTTTCCGCATCGCGCGAGCCGATGAACTGCCGCGCGTGGCCGTCGACCAGCAAGGTGCCCGACGTCGCCGTTTCATAGCCGGCGAGGATTTTCATCAGCGTCGATTTGCCCGCGCCGTTTTCGCCGAGCAATCCGTAGATACGCCCCGGGCTCAACTCGAACGACACGCCGTGCAGCACGCGCACCGGCCCGAAGTCTTTGCGGATATCGTCGAAGCGGACGGCGAGGCTCATCGCTTACGCGCTCCCGCGAATCACGAGCCGATGCGGCAGCAGCACGCCCGGCACGTTGGCCAATGGATTCGCGAGCCGCTGCAGCAGCAGGCGCGCGGCGGTCTCGCCGAGTTCGCGCATCGGCTGCGCGACGGTGGTGAGCGGCGGATCGATTTGCGCGGCGAGCGAAATATCGTCGAAGCCGACTACGGCGATGTCGTCCGGCACGCGCTTGCCGACACTGCGCAAGCCGTGGATCACGCCGATCGCCAGCGTGTCCGACACCGCGAAAATCGCGCTCGGCGGCGACGCCTGTTGCACCAGCGTCGCTGCGGCCGATGCGCCCGCTTCATAGTCGAGACTGTTCAGATTCATGCGCCAGTTCTCGTTCGGCGTGATGCCCGCTTCGCTCAACGCGTCGAGATAACCCTGCTGACGCTGCCGCGCATAGAGATAATCGACATCGGAATTGATCAAGCCGATGCGCCGATGGCCGCGGGCGAGCAGATACCGCACCGCATCGCCCGCGGCCCGGTAGTTGTCGATGCCGACGTACGGCACGCCGACCGCCGGGTCGAACTCGCAGCACGCGACCCACGGCAGCGCGCTGGATGCCTCGCCGAGCGCCTGCTGGATGGTTGCCGGATCGAGGCAGATCGCGCCGTCCGCGCGGCGCCGCCGCAGCAGATCGAAATAACTGCGCTCGCGGCCCGGGTCGGCGCCCGTGTCGCATAGCAGCATGAAGTAGCCATGCTGGCGCGCGACACTGTCGATGCCGCGCACAATTTCAGCGTAGAACGGATTGCCGACGTCGGGCACCATGGTCAGCAGCAGACGGCTTTCGGCGGTGCGCAGGTTACGCGCCAGTTCGTTGACGCGATAGCCGCTGGCGTCGACGGCGGCCAATACCTTGTCGCGCGTCGCGGGCCGGACGTTCTCGTGGCCGTTCAGCACCCGCGACACCGTCGCTACCGACACCCCCGCCTGCTCGGCGACGCCGGCAATCGACATGCCTACGGACGGCTGGAGCGGTTGCGCCTCACGCCGCGGGCGCGCTTTGGACACCGTTTTGGACAAGTCGGCCTGCCTCAAAAATGTAATCGATTACATTTTTGAGCGATGCGAGCGGGAATCGCAAGGACAGATCGCTAGGGATTAACACGGGGTCGGCAAGCCGGTGCGCTGCCCGCGACGGCGCGGGATCGTGCCGCGGTTTGGTACAATCCCACAGCTACCCTGCCGTGGCCCGGCTCCAGATGGACGCCGCTCGCCACTCGTCAGTGGCACAAATTGCCAAACCAAACCGCCGAACCCACCATGAATATCGAGCAAGCGCGTTTCAACATGATCGAACAGCAGATCCGCCCCTGGGAAGTGCTCGACCAGGACGTGCTGAATCTGCTCTCGATCGTCAAGCGTGAAAACTTCGTCCCCGCCGTGTACCGCGATCTGGCCTTCGTCGACTTCGAAGTGCCGCTGCCGACCGGCCAGCACATGCTGGCGCCGCGCGTCGAGGCGCGCGTGCTGCAGGAACTGGCGGTGAAGAAGCACGAAAGCGTGCTCGAAATCGGCGCCGGCTCGGGTTACATGGCGGCCCTGCTCGCGCATCGCGCGCAGCATGTGCTGACGGTCGATATCGAAGCGGAACTGGCGGAACTGGCAAAGAACAACCTGACCGCCAACGGCGTGCTTAACGCCGAAGTCGCCACCGGCGACGCATCGCGCGGCTGGGCTGATGCGGCACCGTACGACGTGATCTGCGTGTCGGGCGGCCTGCCGGTGCTGCCGCAGGAAATCCTCGAACAACTGAAGGTGGGCGGCCGTCTGGCGGCTTTCGTCGGCACCGCGCCTGTCATGAAAGCGCAGATCATCACGCGCATCGACGAGACGCAATACCGCATCGCCGACGTATTCGAAACTTACGTCGAGCCGCTGATCAATGCGGTGCAGCCGCCGCGCTTCAAGTTCTAAGTCATTTGCAACCTGAAGTTTCGCTGATCCGCCGCAATCTGAACTGGATGTCTTGCTGATGCAAAATCTGTCCGCTCCCGCGCTCGCCGAATGGCTCGCCGATCAATCGCGTCCCGCGCCCGTGCTGCTCGACGTGCGCGAGCCGTGGGAAATCCAGACGGCGTCGATCGCCGGCGCCGTGTCGATTCCGATGCGTGAGATTCCCGCGCGCAGCGAAGAACTCGACGACGACGCGCAAATCGTCTGCGTCTGCCATCATGGCGCGCGCAGCGCCCAGGTCGCGATGTTTCTCGAGTCGCGTGGGCATACCAACGTTTTCAATCTGCAAGGCGGGATCGACGCGTGGTCGCGTCAGGTTGATCCGTCCGTTCCTACCTACTGACCGCACGGTCGCGATAAGCGCGCGCGGCGCTTGCCGCCAATAACGAAGAGTTGCCGCTCGCACGCGCCAACTGCTGCCGCAAGTTTTCGCGTCGCTGATTGCGAATCGCCGGAATACCGATTTTGGCGGCGGGATATGCCGGACGCTGGGGCGACTCAGTCATGCTTTCTCCGCTTGTCCTTCTTTATATGAGTGGTTCCTGGCGTGGCGCTATTTGGTTGTTTGCCTACGGCGGTGCCTTTCCTTGCTTTGTTAGTGGTCTATTAGCTTCGCCCCTGTGCGGGGCAGGCACTTACTTTCTTTGCCGCCGCAAAGAAAGTAAGCAAAGAAAGCGGCTTCACACCGCTAACGCTTAAGCGGGTCTCCTGGCTTGGAGGAGACAGTGGAGCATCTGGAATCGGTGTTCTCGCACACTCCGCGCTGGTGACAAGGCCGTCATTCTTCCGGCGGCGCTGCGCGCGCCGTGGCGGTACTTCACAAAACCGCGTGGCGGTTTTGGCGACTGCGTTTCGTTCGCGCGGGCAATGTTTCACTGTTAGGACCGCCGGTGCTTCCTGTCCGTTGCCATTTTGGACTCAGCAACCTGGAACCGTTCGCGGCAACCCTGACACCTCGCTTTCATTGGGACGCTTCTCGTAGCCGCTGAGGAAATTTCGTACGGTTTCCTGAGCATTACCCGGACACCATGCTCCGACCATTTTTGGGGGAGCAGTGTGATGAGATTTCTGAAGGTCGCGATGTTGGCCGCGGCGCTGTCGCCGCTGGCATCGCATGCAACGCTGGGCGGCGCGCCGAGCGCTAGCACACCCGCTCCGACGATGCTGCGCGCTATGCCGCAATCCGCCGCCGGAACGGCCGCGGCTAAAACGACCACCACGGCGTCCTACACCATACGCGAGTCGCGCGACGCCAACGGCATTCTCGGCATCGGCCACGGCACGCACGACTCGAAAGACGCGCTGACCACCCCGCTGCCGGGGAATTACTACTATCGCACGGCAGCGAACGTCTGCTTCAGCACGCGCATGTCGATCAACAAGGAGGTGATGAATCCTGTCGCCGCCTTCTCCAGCGATAACAACGGCACGATCATCCGCCTGCCGAAGCTGCCTCCGGGGGGGTGCCCCTATGTGTTTCGTCAAGCATTAGGAGCGGATTTCGGCTGGTAGAGCGTGCCGTCGCGCAGCATCGCGAACAGCACGTCGCAGCGCCGTCTGGCAAGGGCGATGAGCGCCTGATTGTGGCGCTTGCCCTGCTGGACCTTGCGGGCGTAATAGTCCCTTGAGATCGGGTCTCGCAGGGCAGCAAAGGCAGAGAGGAACAGCGCTCGCTTGAGCACCTTGTTGCCCCGCCTGGACGGGTGTTCGCCCCGGATGGACGAGCCCGAGCGTCGGGTGACCGGGGCGAGGCCCGCGTAGGCGGCGAGGTGCGCGGCTGAAGCAAACGCTTTGTGAGCGACTTCAGTGAGGAGTCTGGCGGCGGTCCTGACGCCGACTCCCGGCATGCTGGTCAGGACCGGCCAAAGAGGGTGTGCGTGCACCAGGCGTTCAACTTCGCTGGCAACCTCGTCGCGTTGTTTGCGCAAAGATGCGAGTTGCTGGGCCAGACGCGGCATGACGATGGTTGCTGCCTGAGTACCGGGTACGACCGCAGCCTGTTCGCTGAGCGCCTGAACGATTTCAGCAGCAAGGCTTTTGCCCATGCGAGGTGCAAGTTTGGTAAGGCGGTTGGCGAGTGTTTTCTCGCTGGTCGCGGCAAGCTCGGCGGGCGACGGGTACCGCTCAAGCAGATCGAGCACGGCCGGATGGTCGAGGCGCGGCCCCAGAACCCGTTCCAGTGCGGGATGGATCTGGGTAAGCAGGCCGCGAATGCGGTTGCTGGTCTGCGTGATCTGCGCGGCGAGATCGTCGTCGAAACCGCACAGCATGGTGAGTTCGGCGAGCGGCTCGTCAGCCAGTCGAAGCGCGCGCAGCGTGTGCGGCATCGAGCGGGCGGCCTCTGCAATGATGGCGGCATCGCGGGCGTCGGTCTTGGCTTCGCCCGCATGCAGATCAGCGATGCGGCGCATGGCCAGACCTGGCAGATAGGCGACCAGAACGCCTTCGTCACGGGCGACTGCCAGCGGCAGCGCACCGATGGTGGCGGGCTGGTCGACGACGAATAGAAGTTGGCCGTGCGCCTTGAGTTCGGTGATGAGGGCGCGCAGTTTGGTCTCATCGTTTGGAAGCGCTTTGTTGTACAGGCGCTTTCCGGTCCGATCGAGAGCGACGGCGTGATGATGGCCTTTACCTACGTCAACGCCGACGAAGACATCGACGGAGTCATGTTGTTGGTTTTCTTGCATCGAAGTGTTTATGCAGATTGATCTGGTTGGCCTGCAACATCGGTGGCAAGTCTCGGCATCCACGTTACGGACGGCCTCAGGATGTTCCCGGCCGAGCCCCTTCTATGAGGAGGAGCTTGTCAAGGCCCTTTGCAAACTGACGCACGAATCGTTGACCGGTCCTTCTGCGACCCGACGCGAAGGCGTATAGCCGTGTCAAGGGCAGGCGAAGCCTGGCGTCAGCGAACCCTTGGCACGTCGCAGGACGATATGCTGGCGTAGGGTGGCGAGCGCGGATTAATTGCGCCCGCCACCCTACAGGCGCATTCCGGTCGGGGGTTCCCCACGACTCACAACCGCTGTGATCTGCCCGGCACACTTGGTCTGAAGCCGTTCGTTGCGCGCGTAAGACTCTTGCGTCTTACCACCTTCTATCCGCTGGCGCGTGACCAGCCTCATCCTGCATGCGCATTACGCCGGAATTTTCCGAGGAGCATGCCCCATCTATAAAATCGGTTACGTGGGCAACCCAGGGGCTCGACGGGCATGTTCACCTCAAACCGCTACTTCTTGCCGCCTTGCATGATTGTCTGGTTGCGAGACCCGTGCGATTCAGACGGACTTCAGCTTTGCACCTTCGGGTATCACGCCATCCTTCACATAGCGCCACAACGCGATGGTGAGACGCCTTGCCATTGCGACGATCGCAATCCGTCGCGCGCGGCGATTTGGTCCGGTGCCCTGAACGCGTTGATTGAACCACTGGGCGAGCGCGCTATCTGGTTGGTGGCGCAACCAGCACCACGCCATCTCGATAAGCAAGGCACGCACGCGCCGGTTGCCTTGCCTGCTGATCCCCTGGTCGACGTGACTTTGTCCGCTGTCGTAGGGCTGGGGCACGAGACCCACGCACGCACCGACTTCACGCCGGTTGCTGAACACCCGCCAGAACAGTTCAAGTGCGAGGCGTGACGCGCCGACCGGGCCAATGCCCTTCAGGCGTGACAGGTCCGCGATCCGCTTACGCGCCGGCGCAGGGATCATCTCGTGCCGTAACTTCTCTATCGCCGCGAATTGCTGCCCGACCAGCGCCAGCCGTTCACACTCGCGCAGTAGCCGCTCCTGCAGCTCGGGTGGCAGCGGCGTGCCGTCATAACACCTTACCTCGTCGCGAGCGAGCCGCTCGGCAAAGGTCTTGTGATCGACGTCGTCCCAGCATCCGAGCGTGGCCAGCAGTTTGCGCATCCGGTCGCGGTGCTGCAGAACCTCTTTCTGTAGCTGGCCGCGCTCACGCATCAGATGCCGGGACGCCTCGTCCTGTGACGACGGCACGCGCACCACATGCATGCGGTCGCGCTCGCCATGCAGCCACGCACGGAGGTTCGTGACCAGCTTGATCGCATCGAGTCGGTCGGTCTTGGGCCGCCGCTGATGACGCTCGACGGGGATGCTCGCCGGGTCAACGACGTAACAGTCGATTTCCTTGAGTCGAAGCGCGCGATAGATCCAGAACGCATCCTGGCCGGCCTCGTAGCTCACGACGATGGGTGTGTCTGCCGTCAGCGACCATTTCTCCTTGTGCCGTTCGATCAATTCCAGCACTGCCAGCAAGCGGGCCATGGCTTGTGGTTGCGCAACGGTATGCACGGCCGGCTTCTCACGCCGGCCGTCGTGCAGCGCGACCTTCCAGTTTGCTGTGGCAAGTTCGAGTGACACTGCCAGTAGCGGTTCTTCACTACCCGTCGTAAACGTCTGATCCGTGCGCATGACGCTCTCCTTGTAGAAAGGTTCGATCGCCTGATTTTACCGATCAGTTCGTCGGCGAATTCCCCTCCACATAGGATCTATTAGCGATCACCAGCCACCCACCAGGCCCGGTGACAACACCCCCCGGATCATGACTGCGACTGGGGGCGAGAATCATGCCGGGCCTGGCTGGCCAAATCCTCAATTATCGAGGAGTGAAGATAGTAACGGGGCAGGCAAGCGTCACCGGCGAACTGGTATTTGGCATCAGCACGCAGCAGAACAACACGTTGCCGGCGAATGTCAACATCCTGGCGGTAGATAAGTACGGGGAGTTTACAACTCAGTATCAAGGCCGCGTGTTCAACTGGAGTGTGATCAACAGCGGCACTAACGCATTCGCGTTCCAGGACGATTCGATTCCCACCATGTCGAACTGGCACACGCCGCCCACCGCGCTCAATCTGGCGGCAACGATGGAAGCCACCAACGGAACAGGCACGCCCGTCAACATGCCCTTCAAGATCCACAATGCCATCAACGTGGCGGCGAACGGATACGCCGCTTATGACAACGTCGGCTGGTACTACTCCAACTACAGGATGTTCTTGTGGGGCCTGCCGTTCTTCTATGGGCGCACTGTGTACACGGCGATCAGCAACAGCACGATAGGCAAGCAAAGCGGACCGTTCGTCGCATTCTGACTTTCCGCGACAGTGCAATGAAAAATGGCGCGAGAGATTGCGCCATTTTTTTGCCTCAATGGAGAACCAATAGTTCCTACGCACTCCTGCGACATTCCCCCAGGAATAAATATCCCTGATGGCCTCACTCGCCCCCGCCAGTTCGGATCATCCTGCCTCGCTTGCGAACAATGCAGGATGCAAACACCCTTCCGCAGATGTAGCCTCCTAAGCCGTCTCCTTCAACACCTCAGTCACCGTCGTAAATATTTCCTCGATCTGCGCCTCCTCGATAATGAGCGGCGGCGAGAACGCCAGAATGTCACCCGTATAGCGCGTCAGCACGCCCTTCTCATAGCAGCGCACGAAGACATCATAAGCACGCGCGCCAGGCGCACCATCACGCGACGCCAGCTCCACCCCACCCACCAACCCAAGATTGCGCACATCGATCACGTGCCGCTCGCCCCGCAGCTTATGAATCGCGCTCTCAAAGATCGGCGCCATCCGCGCGGCCCGTTCGAATAGCTGCTCGCGCTCATACAGGTCGATCGTCGCGCAGGCCGCGGCCACCGCAATCGGATGCCCCGAGTACGTATAGCCGTGAAACAGTTCAATACCGGCCGGCGCACCATTCACGATCGAATCGTGAATCCTCGCGCTGGCAGCAACCGCGCCCATCGGCGCGGCTGCATTGTTAGTGCCCTTGGCCATCGTCAGCAGATCGGGCGTCACGCCGAAATACTGCGCGGCGAACGGGGCCCCCAGACGCCCCCAACCGGTGATCACTTCATCGAAGATCAGCAGGATGCCGTGCTTGTCGCAGATCTCGCGCAACCGCTGCAAATAGCCTTGCGGTGGAATCAGCACACCGGTCGAACCCGCGACCGGCTCGACGATCACCGCCGCAATCGTCGACGCATCGTGCAGCGTGACAAGCCGCTCCAGTTCGTCGGCGAGATGCGCGCCCCACGCCGGCTGTCCCTTGGAGAACGCCGCCTCCTTGAGGTTCAGCGTATGCGGCAAATGATCGACTGAGGGCAGCAGCGCGCCGGAAAACGCCTTGCGGTTCGGCGCAATGCCGCCCACCGAAATCCCGCCGAAGCCGACGCCGTGATAACCACGCTCGCGGCCGATGAAGCGTGTGCGTTGCCCTTCGCCACGCGAGCGATAGTAGGCCAACGCGATCTTCAGCGCGGTATCGACGGCCTCCGAACCCGAGTTCACGAAGAAGATGTGCTTCAGATCGCCCGGCGTATGCCGTGCGATTTTGGTGGCGGCTTCGAAAGCCTTCGGGTGCCCCATCTGAAAAGTCGGCGCGAAATCCATTTCGGCCGCCTGAGCCTGCACCGCCGCCACGATCTCGTCGCGGCAGTGCCCGGCGTTGACGCACCACAGGCCCGCGGTGCCGTCGAGAATGCGCCGGCCATCGTGCGACGTGTAGTACATGCCCTTCGCGCTTGCCAGCAGCCGTGGCGCGCTCTTGAATTGGCGGTTCGCGGTGAAGGGCATCCAGAACGCGGACATATCGGGTGGGTTGGCGGTGGCGCGCTCGTTCATGTCGGGTCTCCTCGCGTGGGTGGTCTTTCAGTGTAGGCAGAGCGCGACGCATGCACAAAGGCGCGGCGCTCGTGCACCGCGCTCGCCCGCTGGCGGATCGGCACGCTTCGTTGCAGCGCCACACGCACCGCAACGAGGCGAACAGGCCACGTGTGCACCACTTTCGCGCCTCATTACGCATAACACCCATGCCCGGCCACCGCGCCGCAGCACGCAAGACGCGGAGTTCACGTCGGATTTATCGCTTGGCATGTGGCTTGCAGTACACAAGCGGCAAGTCATGCGGGACAAGCCCTGCTGGCTGAAATCGACGCCCATAAACAGTCACCATCAATGGCAAGGGGATATACATGAAACGTCGCAGTCTGTTGAAGTTCGGCTCCATGTCGGGCGCACTGGCGCTCGCAGGTCAGGTTCCGTTTGCCAAGGCGCAATCCGGCAGCGGTCCGATCAAAGTAGGTGTTCTGCATTCCTTGTCGGGCACGATGGCGATCTCCGAGACATCGCTCAAAGACACCGCGCTGATGACAATCGCGGACATCAACAAGAACGGCGGCGTTATGGGCCGTCAACTGCAGCCGGTGGTGGTCGACCCGGCGTCGAACTGGCCGCTGTTCGCCGAAAAGGCGCGCCAGCTGATCACCCAGGAAAAGTGCGCCGTCGTGTTCGGCTGCTGGACTTCGGTGTCGCGCAAATCGGTGCTGCCGGTATTCGAAGAACTCAACGGCCTCCTGTTCTACCCGGTGCAGTACGAAGGCGAAGAAATGTCGCGCAACGTGTTCTACACGGGCGCCGCGCCGAATCAGCAAGCGATTCCGGCAACCGAATACCTGATGAGCAAGGAAGGCGGCGGCGCCAAGCGTTTCTTCCTGCTCGGCACCGACTACGTGTATCCGCGCACGACCAACAAGATCCTGCGCGCCTTCCTGAAGTCGAAGGGCGTACAGGAAGCAGACATTCAGGAGGTCTACACGCCGTTCGGTCACAGCGACTATCAGACCATCGTCGCGAACATCAAGACTTTCTCGCAGGGCGGCAAGACCGCGGTGATCTCGACCGTCAACGGCGACTCGAACGTGCCGTTCTACAAGGAACTGGGCAACCAGGGGCTGAAGGCATCCGATGTGCCGGTCGTCGCGTTCTCGGTCGGCGAAGAAGAACTGCGCGGCATCGATACGAAACCGCTGGTCGGCAATCTCGCGGCGTGGAACTACTTCATGTCGCTGCGCAATCCGGCCAACGAGAAGTTCAAGAAGCAATGGGCCGCGTGGGTCAAGGAGAACAACCTGCCGGGCGGCACCAAGCGCGTGACGAACGATCCGATGGAAGCGACCTTCGTCGGCATTCATATGTGGAAGCAGGCTGTCGAGAAGGCGAAGAGCACGGATGTGGACAAGGTGCGTGTGGCGATGGTCGGCCAGCAGTTTGCGGCGCCGTCGGGCTTCACGCTCGAAATGGACGGCAATCACCATTTGCACAAGCCGGTGATGATCGGCGAAGTGCGCGCCGACGGCCAGTTCAACGTGGTGTGGCGCACCAAGACCGCGATTCGCGCGCAGCCGTGGAGCCCGTTCATCGCCGGCAATTCGAGCAAGCCGGATGTGGTCAGTTCGATTCCGGCGTTCCTGAAGCGCTCGCGGGTTGCCTGACGGGACGACGCAGCGATACGACGGCGCAGCATCCGTGTTTATCCACGATGCCGCGCCGCCCTGCCGGTTCTTCTTCAAAGGCCACCATGGCGTTTTCATTCCTGAAGTTCGCACGGCGCGGCATCGGCAGCCTGGGGCTCGCGCTCCTGGCTAGCGCCCCGCTTGCCGCTTTCGCGCTGAGTCCGGCCGATGTCGCACCGCTCGCCGGCGACGACTTCGACGCGAAATCCGCGGCCATCGACAAACTGATCGCCAATCACGACAAAGCATCGCTCGCGGTGCTCAAGGCGCTGTCCGACGACAGCGCGCTCGCCACCGATGCCGGCGCCGTGCTGCTGCAAGACGGCGACACCGCACGCGATGCCGTCACCGGCAAGGCCGTCGCCGCGGGCGACGCTCAACCGGTCACGCTGAACAATCTGCTGCGCTCGAAGGTGACAGGCGCGCTGTCGGGCCTGCAACTCGACTCGCCCGATACGGCCACGCGCGCTGCCGCCGTTACCGCGCTGTTGCAAAACCCCGATCCGTCGATCAAACCGCTCGTCGACGCCGCTCGCGCGAAAGAAACCGACCCGGCGCTGAAGAAGCGTCTGGACACGCTGTGGGCGATGACCGCCTTGCACGACGCCGATCCGGCCAGGCGGCTCGAAGCCGTGCAACTGGTCGCCGCGCGGCACGATCTCGACATGAACGAGTTGCTGCGCCCGCTCGTCGCGAAGAAGCCGGACGGCACCTTCAACGAAATCGACGATCGCGTACGCGCCGCCGCACAAAGCGGCATCGACGAACTCGATGCGATCCAGCGCCGCAGCCAGATCGCCGGCACGCTGTTCGCCGGCTTGTCGCTCGGCAGCGTGCTGCTGCTCGCCGCGCTCGGCCTCGCGATTACGTACGGGCTGATCGGCGTCATCAACATGGCGCACGGCGAATTCCTGATGATCGGCGCGTACGCGACATACGTCGTGCAGAACCTGTTCCAGCGGTACGCGCCCGGCGCGTTCGACTGGTATCCGCTGCTCGCGGTGCCCGCGTCGTTCGTGGCCGCCGGGCTGGTCGGCATCGTGCTCGAGCGTCTGGTTCTAAAGCATCTGTATGGCCGCCCGCTCGAGACTCTGCTGACTACCTTCGGTATTAGCCTGATTCTGATTCAGGCCACGCGCATGCTGTTCGGCGCGCAAAACGTGCAGGTGGTCAATCCGGCGTGGATGAGCGGCGGCGTCACTGTGTTGCCGAATCTGATCTTGCCGTACAACCGGTTGGCGATCCTGGCGTTTTCGATGATCGTCGTCGGCATTGCGTGGGCCGTGCTGACCAGGACGCGTCTCGGTCTGTTCGTGCGCGCCGTCACGCAGAATCGGCGGATGGCGGCGTGCGTCGGCGTGAAGACGGCGCGGGTCGATTCGTATGCATTCGCGTTCGGCGCGGGCATTGCCGGTTTGGGTGGCTGTGCGCTGTCGCAGATCGGCAATGTCGGCCCGGACCTCGGCCAGAGCTACATCATCGATTCGTTCATGGCGGTGGTGCTCGGCGGCGTCGGACAACTGGCCGGCACGGTGATCGGCGGCTTCGGACTCGGCCTGGTCAGCAAAGCGATCGAACCGTTCTGGGGCGCGGTGCTGGCGAAGATCGCGGTGCTCGTGCTGATCGTGTTGTTCATCCAGAAGCGTCCGCAGGGGATGTTCGCCCTCAAGGGCCGTAGCGCGGAGGCATGATGACGTCTGCGACTACACCGGCTCACGTTTCGTCAGCGGCCGCGGCCGCGGGCCCCGGCCGCGAGGCGCAGTCCGGCTTCGCGCTCGGCTTGCCGCCGCGTCCCGCGCTGCTGTCACGGCGTGCATGGCTCGCGCTGATCGCGCTGATTATCGTGTTCGGCTTCGGCGTGCCGTTCGCCACGCTGGTGGTGCCGGAGACGAGCGCGTTCCATCTGTCCGCGTACGCGACGACGCTGATCGGCAAGTTCATGTGCTACGCGATCGCCGCGCTCGCGCTCGATCTCGTGTGGGGTTACTGCGGCATTCTGAGCCTCGGGCACGCATTGTTCTTTGCATTGGGCGGCTACGCGATCGGCATGTACCTGATGCGCTCGATCGGCCACGAAGGCAAATACGGCAGCGATCTGCCGGACTTCATGGTGTTTCTCGACTGGCATCAGCTCCCGTGGTACTGGCAAGGCACCCAGCATCTCGGTTATGCGCTGCTGCTGGTGGTACTGGTGCCGGCGGTGGTCGCGTGGGTGTTCGGCTTCTTCACGTTCCGCTCGCGCGTGAAGGGCGTGTACCTGTCGATCATCACGCAGGCGATGACCTTCGCCGCGATGCTGCTGTTCTATCGCAACGAAACCGGCTTCGGCGGCAACAACGGCTTCACCGACTTCAAGCGCATCGGCGGCTTTCCGATCACGCATCCGGGCACGCGCACTGTCCTCTTGCTGATCACGTTCGCCGTATTGATTCTCGCGTTTATCGGCGCACGGGCGATCGTCACGTCGAAGCTCGGCCGCGTGGTCACCGCGGTACGCGACGGTGAAACGCGCCTGATGTTCCTCGGCTACAGCCCGTTGGCGTACAAACTGTTCGTGTGGACCGTATCCGCCGTGTTGTGCGGGATTGCCGGTGCTTTGTATGTGCCGCAGGTCGGCATTATCAATCCGGGCGAGATGTCGCCGGGGAACTCGATTGAAATGGCGATCTGGGTCGCCGTGGGCGGACGCGGCACGTTGATCGGACCGATCATCGGCGCATTTGCGGTGAATGGCGCGAAGAGCTTCTTTACGGCGAACTTCCCTGAGTATTGGCTGTTCTTTCTTGGCTTGATCTTCGTACTGGTGCCGTTGCTGCTGCCGAACGGCATCATGGGACTGATCGAACTCGTGACGCGCAAGAGGAACCGTTCATGAACGAAAACCCGATGGTTCCTGATCTTGCCTTGCCTGAAGCACCTGCTGAACGGTCGTTGAGCGGCGTCGCCAGCATGGGGCACGCGGTGGTGCCGGGCGAGATCGACGTGTCGCACGGGACGATTCTGTACCTTGAAGATGTGACCGTCAGTTTCGATGGTTTTCGCGCGCTGAATGCGCTTACGTTGTCGATCGATGCCGGTGAATTGCGCTGCATCATTGGGCCTAACGGCGCGGGTAAGACGACGATGATGGATGTCATCACGGGGAAGACGGAGCCGGATTCCGGCAAGGTTTTTTTGGGGCAGTCGATTGATTTGACGCGGATGAATGAGCCTTCTATTGCGCGTGCCGGGATTGGGCGGAAGTTTCAGAAGCCTACTGTGTTCGAGCAACATCCTGTTTGGGAGAACCTTGAGTTGGCGATGAAGGCTGACAAGGGGTGGTGGGCTTCTTTACGCGCCCGGTTGGATCGCGAGGCTCAAGCTCGCATTGAAGAGACGTTGGCTTTGATTGGACTTGAGAGTGAGGCTCGACGGCTTGCTGGCGAGTTGTCGCATGGGCAGAAGCAACGGCTCGAGATTGGGATGTTGCTTATGCAGCAACCGGCGCTGCTGCTGCTCGATGAGCCTGCGGCTGGGATGACCGATGATGAAACTATGCAGTTGGCTGATTTGCTCAATCACTTGCGGGGGACCTGTTCGATGATGGTTGTGGAGCACGATATGGAGTTTGTTGCCGCTCTGTCTGGTGACACCGGGCGGGTCACCGTGATGGCCGAAGGGCGGGTTCTTGCTCATGGCACGCTTGATGACGTTAAGAAGGATGAGATGGTTATTGAGTCTTATCTAGGGAGGTGATTTGGGGTTTTTTTGCCTTTGGCGGCGGCATTGTCTGTATGCCTACGGCGTTGGCCTTTCCTTGCTTTCTTATTGGTTTATTAGCATTCCCCCTGTGCGGGGGGGCACCTACTTTTCTTTGCCTGCCGCAAAGAAAAGTAGGCAAAAGAAAGCGGCTTTACACCGCCAGCTCCTAAGCGGGTCCCCTGGCTTGGAGGAGGTAGTGGAACATCTGGAATCGGTGTCATCGCGCACTCCGCGCTGGTGACAAGGCAGTCATCCTTCCCGCCTCGCACTACGTGCTCGCCGGAACGGTATGCGAGGGAAACCAGTGGCTTTGTTCTTTTGCTGTGGGGGCCGTCGGCTTCGCGTCGGCGAGGCGCCGAAATTGGCTGGTGGTTTTGGAAGTGCGCTGAACACATGAAACGGCTAGCGCTTTTATGAAGTACCGCTACGGCGCGCGCAGCGCCGCCGGAAGTATGACTGCCTTGTCACCAGCGCCGAATGTGCGATGACACCGATTCCAGATGTTCCACTACCTCCTCCAAGCCAGGGGACCCGCTTAGGAGCTAGCGGTTTGAGCCGCTTTCTTTTGCCTACTTTTCTTTGCGGCGGCAAAGAAAAGTAGGTGCTCCCCCGCACAGGGGGAATGCTAATAAACCAATAAGAAAGCAAGGAAAGGCCAACGCCGTAGGCACACAACCAATGCCGCCGCCAAAGGCAAAAAAAAGCAAAACCACACCAGAATCAGAGGAACGATCCAAATGTTAGAAGTAGAAAACCTGAACCAATACTACGGCGGCAGCCACATCCTCCGAGATGTGAAACTAACCGTGCCGGACGGCAAGCTCACCGTCCTATTGGGCCGCAACGGCGTAGGCAAAACCACGCTGCTCAGATGCCTGATGGGCGTAGTCCAAACCAGGAGCGGTTCAATCGCCTGGCGTGGCACGCCAATCACAAAACTCCCAACTTACTCGAGAGTAGAACAAGGCTTGGCCTACGTCCCACAAGGCCGTGACATCTTCCCCCGACTGACAGTCGAAGAAAACCTATTGGTAGGCGCCGCCAGCAAAAAAGCCCCCAAAAAAATCCCCGACCGCATCTACGACCTCTTCCCAGTACTAAAGGACATGCGCACCCGCCGCGGCGGCGACCTCTCCGGCGGTCAGCAGCAACAACTCGCCATCGGCCGAGCCCTCATGAGCGATCCGCAATTGCTCATCCTCGATGAACCCACCGAAGGTATCCAGCCATCGATCATCCAGGACATCGGCCGCACACTGCGTCAACTGGTCGAAGAAATGGGCATGACCGTCCTGCTCGTCGAACAGTATTACGATTTCGCCAAGGAAATCGCCGATCGGTATTGGGTCATGAGCCGCGGTGAAATCGTCGCGGGCGGCGAAGGCGCTAACATGGACACGGATGGCGTACGCGCACTCATCGCCGTCTGACAAATACGCCCACCGCAGCGTGCTATTCTCGCCGTATCACTACGGCAATGCGTCGACCGTTGCCTAACGCGCGCCGGCTCGCTCGGCCTCTATACGTCCATTCGCATGTCGCTTCACGAAAATCACGCCACGCTCGCCACCGCACACGCCGCCGCGCAAAATACCGCGCACTCTCAATGGCGCGCTCGCCTCGAACTCGGCTTCGTCAAAGAGGGCGAGCGGAGCACGCTCAAGCATCGGCGGCATGACGGGCCGTTGCGCGTGCAACGGCCGCTCTATCCGGAAGGCAATGCGATCTGTCATGCGGTGATCGTGCATCCGCCAGGAGGAATCGCAGGCGGCGATCATCTGGATATCGATGTCGCGGTTGGCGACGGCGCGCATGCCGTTATTACTACGCCTGGGGCGACCAAGTGGTACAAGTCCAATGGACGCGTGGCGCGGCAGAATATCTCCGTGCGCGTCGGTGAGCATGCGAAGCTCGATTGGCTGCCGCAGAACAATATCGTGTTCGATCACGCTAATGCGATGCTGGATTTCACCCTGACGCTTGGTGAAGGCGCTACTGCGATTGGGTGGGATGCTACGCAGTTGGGGCGGCAAGCTGCCGGTGAACGGTGGTCTGCCGGGCAGTTGCGCGCGGTTTCGCGGATCGTTGGAGCGAGTGGCGAGTTGTTGTGGCTCGAACGCGCGAGTCTTACCGCGGAGGATCCGCTAAGGGATGCTGCGCAAGGACTCGATGGGTTTCCAGCGTATGGGATGTTGTGGGCCGTCGGGCCCGCTTGTGACGATGCGCTTGCTGAAGCGCTGACTGCTCAACTCCCGTTTGACGATGCGCTGCGCGCCGGGGCTTCTTGCGTCAGTTCTGGGGTTTTGATTGTGCGCGCCGTTTCTCGTTCTATGGAAACGCTGCAGAGGGCTCTGACTCAATGCTGGCTTCAATTGCGGCCTGTCGTGCACGGGGTTGAGGCGGTGCCGCTGCGGATCTGGTCGACGTAGTCGGTTTGTTTGCCTGCGACGCTGGAGTTTTCTTTTCTTTTTGGTTTACGGTCCGAAATCAATGTTCAACGCATAGCCAAAGAAGCGGCAGAGTTGAGTAAATAATATATGGCGTTAACCGTTCGCCAGCAGCATGTTCTGCGCCTGATCGACCGTGATGTCCTGGCCAGTCTTGTCTTTGTAGAACGCCGCAAACTCCTGCGCATTGTCCTTCGCCCACTTCCGTTCATCAGGATGCAACTGCCGGTTGAACCGAACACCACTCCCCGACACGCCCGCCGTTGGCGAATCCTCAAACGCCAGACGCGACGCGGCTCTGAGCGCAGCAATTTCCCGGATGCAGTTCTTCACGACAGATGTTTTCCCCGACGCGGGTTCTGGCCTAAAGACGCGAGTCTGCCAGAGGACACATTCCGCCCATCTCAATTACATCGCATCACGAAGCAACCTCGTCCCGCCGGGTTTGCCGGCTTTCATCACCCAGTCCAGCACCGTGCCCGACGCGTTGCAGCCGAAGCAGTGGTACACGTTCTTCGCCTCCGACACCGACAGGCTCGGCGTGTCCTCCTCATGGAACACGCAGCGCATCACCCAGTCACGCCCGCGCTTCTTCAGCTCGTGACCCTGCGACTCGATCAGCCGCACCAGCGACACTTCGCGTTTCAATCGGTCCAGCTCGGCTTCGGGGATGCGCGGCATGAATCTTCCTTCTGGCTAAAACCTGTCAATACTCTTTGAGGTTTAATTTCAATACCTTATAATGTTGTTTTTTGCAACAGATTGAGGGGCCAGGGAATACAATCATGGCATCCGCAACACTCTGGTTCCTGCCCATGAACTTCCCCGCACGCCTGATTCAGGTGCGCAAATCACGCGGCCTTACCCAGCAAGAGCTGGCCGAGGCCGCAACGCTGCACGTCAATCAGGTTCGTCGATATGAAGCAGGGTCGGCTCAACCGACCCTGGAAGCCCTGACGCGTCTGGCACAGACACTCAATGTCAGCCTTGATGAACTGGTGTTTGATGAGAACGAGCGCGGCCCGTCCGATGACTTGCGTATGCAGTTCGAGGCAGTCAGCCAGATGCCCGACGAAGACCGCAACATCATCAAGGCGCTGCTCGATGGGATGATCCTCAAGTACCGCGCCAAGCAGATCATCAGCGGCTAGGCAAGCCGTCACGACCGCACAACAGCAGGAGAACTGATGTAAACGAAGCGCGGGCGGTAAGTGCTACCAACACTCACCGCCCGCTGACCACCACCAACTCACAGCAGGAGTTGATCATGGCTGATGCCAATCTTAAACCACGTCGTACCCGTTCCGAGCCGGCCACACACATTTCCGTGGTGCTTGAGGAAGCGCCGCCCACAGGCAGCACGCAGCAACAGGGCAAACGACCCGCCTTTCCCTGGATGCAGATCACCGATGACCTGCTCGAACGCGCGGGCTTCCTGCCCGGACAGCAAGTCCTGTTCTCCGTCGATCACCGTTGCGGACACATCACCATCACACCCGATTATGACTACAGGATCGCCGGCAGATACATGACCGGGCAAAAAGCCGAAGACACGCGGCAACGACTCAGCAGACGGAAATGAACAACCCACAAACAACAAACCCGGCCAGCGCCGGCGCTTGTTGTTTGTGCGTCAATAAATTCCGCTAGTCAATGAGACCCGCCTTGCGGAGATGCTTCGGAAGCAGACGGATGTGCAGAATCAAGAACACAATGAATGACGGCACACCGATCCAAAGAAGAGCCCAATTCTCATCCAGTTTGAACATCAAACGACTCAGACCAGCGAGCAGAAAGGCGTAGACCCCGCTAGAAGCCAAGGCGATGCACCCGACGATTGTGACGGTGCGCTCTGCAGCAAGAATTCTTCGCCAGTTCATTTTCCACTCGCTTTTTTAACGTCGTTGATGACCGTTGCTCCCTTGGAGCCCACTCCGAACAGCAGAAGACCTTGCGTCGTCCCGTAAGGCGCTGTTTGATTCAAGAATGGAATCAACGTCGCATTGTCGATGCGTGGAACGGTCACATTAAACATCGAGCCGGGGCGGTTCAGGCCATCGCTCAATCCCATTTTCAAGGGAACTTGAGCACGCAGAGCCCCAATAGCAAAGATAAGATTCGCGCTATCGTATACAGCATTACCCCATGTCGGGCTTAACTGCTCGAAGCCATATCTGAGCGGATTCACCCCCGGCGAACTGATGCCGTTATAGCGGTTGTACAACCCGTCGGCACCTTCGGCCATATCGCTCAGGCCGAAGGCCACCATGCCTCCGCCACCCAAAGCACAGCCGACGCCAGTAGTTGCGCAGATACCCGCGCCGGTCTTGACGGTCACGCCACCGAGCACCACCTTGGCCGCATCTTTTGCGGTGCCCAACGGATCACTCTGAACCACATCACCAATTTTCTGAACCGGTGTGTAGTCGAACAATCGCGCTTCCTGCTGACGGTTCACCCACTCAATCTCCGGGCCGAGCTGCGTTGCCTCAAGCTGACTCACGTAATTCGCGTTATACGCATCGCTGCCAACGGGATATTCTGCCCAGCACTTCAAGGCGAGACACGCCGCTTTCGTCAGTTTGTCGGCTTCTGCTTTGTCGCTGCCGGCCTTGTCCTCGATCGCCTTCTTCTCCTCCGGATGCAACTGCCGATTGAAGCGATCTGCGTTCGCATCTTGGCGCGGGTGACTAGGCTGCTCGATCATCTCAGGGACTCGGGTGACGCGGTATGCGGCCAAGGAAATAGATACCGAGCACAATAACAACGAGAATCGTCATCATAACGAGCAACAGATTGCGCCAACCTTTGCGAGTCGTCGGAAGATCGCTTACGCTCCCCCCTGAACCCAAGCATCCACCGAGAAGTTCAAGACCGACAAGAAACAACACGGCGATAGCCATAGCCACCTTCGCAAACGTACCGAAGAATAATTCAACAAATCGATAGGGCCACGCTGAACGGCGCGGCCCTACCGGCGGACGGCGAAACGTTGGATGTTTGTTCGAGAACATAACTATGACCAGTAGATCAGCAAACAGAACTGAGCAACACTTACAAGGAGCGAACCCGGCCTGCGTCGGGGTTGTTGTTACGATGACTTGTCTTGCTCGTCGTCCTTCACTTCGTAGCTCTTGCGAGCCTTCTTGTAGCTGTTATCGAAGGGCTTGATTTTTAGTAGCGCCGCGCGACTTGTCATACCGCCCACAAGAGCGATTCCAAATCCAACAAGCAGGAAGGTCTTGGCTGCCCATGGCGACAGATTACATTCAAGAGCGATCGCAGCCAGCCCAATACCGACAACGATGAGCAGAAACCTAACCCACGAAGGGAAGTTGCCATCTTCAACTAACTTGATTTTCACAGGCGATTTACCTCTTGATTACTTCTTTCGCGCGATCTTGCACAGACGTCGCGAAACCACTGTCATTAATATTGTTTGTCACCTCATTGATTCCCGGCGTCCACATTGGCCACTTAGTTGACGCATAGTCAGAGATGATCGAGGTAAAACCATTGAACACATACTGTGCACCGTTTGGCTTTGCCAACTGACCAACTGCGTCAGCGACAATGCCCGTCACAGTCGCTGCAAATGATGCCGCAGAAAACCCAGCGGAAAAAGGTGATGGAATCTGTGCAGCCGCCGCGGTCGCCGCACTAAACCGCCCCGCATTGGTCGAAATCATGGACGCCGTGTCTGCTGTCGTATTCCGCATGAACTCTGCATCCGACTGATCGAACTTCGTGAACGGTCCCGTCACGTTGATCGACCCGCTGTTTCCCGTTAACGAATACGTGAACTGGCTCGGCACCTGTCCCGGCGAAGCGCTGTTGTAGTACGCCAGAATGTAGTTCTGCAACTGCGAATCCGCCTGCGCCGTTACCTGCGTCATGATCGGCTTGCCGTCCGCCGTTGTCCCCGCGTAGGTCCATTGTCCACCCGAATCCGTCGGCATCTGACCAACCAGCGTATCCGGCGCGCCCGACTCGCTCGTCCCGTTCGCGCTTACGCCCATAATACGCATCTGGTCTTCGATCTGCTGCTCCGTGTATTTGGAGCCACTCTTGTCTGCAAGTTGCTTGGCAAGGGTCTTTTCTTCGGGGTGCAGTTGCCGGTTGAACAAGTCAGTTTCTCAGGTCTGTACCTGCGTCTCTTCGGACCACTCCACGCCCATTCCAAACCGATACTGCGCCAGCGATCGCAAGACAGAACGTCAATACTTGATAAGGGTTGAGTTGGGCGGCTATTGCGAGTGCGGCAGCGCCGGTATTGAGCAGGAACACAGCCAGAGCGATCCGCCAGACCAGAGTCGTACATCGATTCAGGCAACGAGCTAGCAGTACATATCCGGCTGCAAAGCAAAGGATATTGATCATCGCGTTTGCAGTAATTGACACGCGTTGCATTGTCGATGCTTGCGGAGCTATGCCAAGAGGAATAGCCCCAGTGGCCGTCATTAGTGCGACCACCACTTGCAGGATCGCAAACAGATAGAGTGCCACCTGTGCGACGGCGAAGTTGTCCTTGATAGTTACCTCGTCGAATGTCGTCCTGTTCATTTCGGGTCATCCTGTTTATTGCCTTCGGTTTTGTAGCTCTTGCGTGCCTTCTTGTAGCTGTTGTCGAAAGGTTTGATATGCAACATTCGCGCCCGACTACATATACCTCCAACTGCCATAAGTACAAATCCAAACAATGCCAGAAAGGCGCTCCAGATTGAGGGGGGCGCATATTTGAACGTTGCGTATGAAATCCCAACGCCAACCGCGATTAAGGTAGTGCACGCCCACCCGGTTAGGTTACCGTCATCTATGACTTTCATTTTTTCACCGGCTGGTTAACGAAGCTGTTCCAAGAAGAATTTATAAAATCTTGAATTCTCCGAGACATATTGCTCGCATTAAATGCGTTTGCGGCCTCATTGATTACTGGACTCGCGAGCGGATATTGCGCAGAGACACGATCGGCAACAAGGGTGCTGCTGCTATTGGTCCAGTATTGCCCGACATCGGGATGCATGGCTTGGCTAACTGCATCCTCACCAATTCCAACAACGGTACCCGTCGCGTTGACAGTCGTCGCCGACGAATTGATGTCGCCGGTTGCCGTGTTCACCACGTTCGCGCCGGTTGCGCTCAGCGCACCATTGGCCGCGAGCGTGCCGGTATTGGTCAGCGTGCCGGTCGCGCTCACGGTCATGTCGCCGTCCGCGTGCAGGTTGTTCGCCGCGCCGTTCGTGTAGTCGCCCACGACGGCGAGGGACAGGTTGCGGCCCGCGACGATGTCGCCGTCACCCGATACTGCGCCGCTCGCCGCGACGTCACGGTTCGCGCGGATCGCGCCGCCCGCGTTCGACAGTGACGCGACGCTGACCACTACGTCCAGCCCGCCGAGGATCGCGCCGCCGTCGTTGATGACGGCGGCATTCGCCTGGTTCAGGGTCAGCGCGGTGCCGCCGAACAGCGTGCCGCCCGCATTGTTCACGCTCTGCGCAACGTTCAGGCTGGCCGCGCCGCCCGCGACGAGATTCGCGCCCGCGTCGTTGGCAAGCGTTTGTGCGTTGACCGTCACGTCGCCATTGCCGCCGAGCGTGCCGCCCGTATTCGTCACGGCCGCCGACGAAGTGATGGTCGTCGCCCCATCGCCCGCGTTGGTCAGCTTGCCGCCCGTGTTGTCGATGGTTGCTGCCGATACGGTAACGGCCCCGTGCGCGCCGTTCGCCGCAATCGTGCCCTGCGAATTGGTGAGCGCCCCGCCCGCCGTGACGGAGAGATCGCCCGCCGTCTGGGCCGAGCCGCCCGTGTTGTCGATCTCGCCCTGCGTGGTGACTGACAGGCCATTGCCGCCGTACAGCGTGCCGCTGCGGTTCACGATGCCCGAGGCTGCATTTGCCTGTGCGGCCTGCTGCGCGGACAGTGTGCCGCCGGTGTTATCGAGGCTTGCGCCGGTTGCGGTCAGCGCGCCATTCGTGACCACCTGGCCCGAGGCGTTGGACACTGCGCCAGTCGCATTGACGGTAAGCGCGCCAATGCCCGCGTGCTGGATGGTGCCACTATCGTTGTGGAGGGCCTGCGCGCCAATGCCCAGGTTCGTGGCGTTCGACGCGATCGTGCCGCCGCTATTGTCGAGCGCGCCGCCTGCCGTAACGGTCTGGTCGGCCGTACCGTATTGCGTGATCGTGCCGCCGTGGTTCGTGAAGTCGCCGGGCGTGGACAGGCTGAGCGTGTCGCCGTCAATGCTGCCGCCGGTATTGTCGATCGACGCGGCCGACACGGTCGTGGCCGCCCCCGACAGCGTGCCGCCCTGGTTGCTCAGCGCGCCGTTCGACGTCGTGTTGAGCGCGCCACTCGCCGTGATGCTGCCTGCGTGGTTGTCGATGCCCTGCGCGCGAACCGTTGCATTGCCTGCTGCGCTGAGTTGCCCCTGATTCGTCAGGGTGTCCGCGCTGACGTCCAGTGCGCCGTTGGTGCCAATCGTGCCCCCGGTGCCGTTGACCAGCGCGCCCGTGGTCTTAACGGTCATGCCATCGCTGTTGAGCGAGACGATGCGGCCCCCGGTATTGTCGAGCGCCTCCGCGTTGAGCGTCGCGCCGGCCGCCGACTGGATCGTGCCGCCCTGGTTCGACAAGTCACTTGCTGCCGCGACGCCGAGCGCGCCGCTCGACACAATCTGCCCGTTGCGGTTCGACACGTTCGCCGCCGTCACCTGAACCGACCCGCCTGACAGGTTGCCGGAATCATTGACAAGCGTGCCTGCTGCGTTCGCGTTCAACACGCCGCCCGCCGTCGTCGTCGCGCCCGACAGGTTCATGTCGCCACCGTTCGCCGCGAGCGCAAGCGTGCCGTTCGCCGAGGTGTTGCTGCCCCCGAGGCTGACCGACGCCCCCTGTATCGTCGTGTTGCCACCGCCCTCGTTGCGGCCCGTTGCCGTGATCGCGCCACTGGCGGAAACCGACAGGTCGCCCGCATTCGCAATCGTGCCGTCGCCGTTCACGCCCGCGCCTAGCGTGCCCGCCGATGCAACGCTGCCCGCATTGATCGTTGTGTTCTGCTGCGCTGCCAGCACGCCGCTGTTCGTGAGCGCGCCGGACGTGCTCGCGCTGACGTTCTGCTGCGCGTAGGTCGTGCCGCTGCTGTCGATGCCGTCACGCGCGGACAGGGCGAGGTTTCCGCTCGCGTTGGTCTGTCCGGCAAGGATGAGCTTGCCCTGTGTTGTCAGGATCAGGTCACCCGCCTGCGCCGCCAGCACACCTTTATTTGAGACACCCACCCCCTGTTCTGTACCAACCAGAAGGATGCGGTTCGCGTACATGCCACCGAGCTGACTTACGTCGATGGAAACACCGGTCGCAGGACCGTCACCCGCGATGGGCGTTGCATTGAGCGTGCCATGGTCGATGCTGTTCGCACCGGTCACGACATTCAGGTTCTTCGCATGGATCGCCGCGTTCGCCTGTACCGCGCGTGAGAGCAGGTCAACCTGATCGGTATCGCCCGCATTGAGTCCCGCGCCCTGGATAGTGATGTTGCCACCCGTCACGTTGAAGCCCGCGAGCGAGCCGTCCGGCGCGAAGTTCGGCGCACCCGTTGTCAGGATCGCGCGCGACGTATTGATGAACCCTCCGCCGTTCACGCTGATGCCCGAACCGTTTGCGATGACGACCTCAGCCCGCTGTCCGGCGACTTCAAGATGGCCGTTGATCTGGCTCGCCGCACTGCTGTTGACCTGGTTGACGATAACGCGTGCCGACTGGCCGGGGCCGAAGTTCGGGTTGCCGTTAATCAGGCCCGACTGCTGCGTCTGCACGATGGTCGGCGAATTGTTCTGAATCGCGCCGGGCTGCTGTACGTCGAACTGGCCGTATGTGTTCATCGAGACACCAGCGCCGGACGGCCGGTTGATGTTCACCTGCGGCAAACCGTTCTGCGTCGTGATAACGCCCGGCGCATGCGCGCCACCCGGAACGATCTGTGCGCCTGACCATGAGGGCCACACACCGAGTAACGCAAGCGCGGCGAACGCGATCTGCCGGAGCGTAAATAGTGCTGTGTGACCTGCTGTCTTGCCCCGACTGCAAACCGTGGTCTGTCCGGTTTCCTTTCCCGTTGCCGTGGCAGTTTCCTCGACGGCGACGAGCATGCTTCTCAGTCGGCTGAATACGAGCCGGTAGTTGTTCTTGTTCATCTGGTCTTATTCGGCATGCTAATTTATGGTGACCCGTAAACTAGCGCCAGATGAAACGATTGGGCTCGAACTGACCGTTGACCTTGAGCTATATACAACGCTTCAGGTCAAATCGGATTTTTCCTATCGAGCATCGACCGGATATGAATTAGCCGAATGTGCGAGAAAAAAAGCCCGCACGAAGCAGTCATCCCGCCCCTTCTCGCGCTGCGCGCTCGCCGGTAAGGTACTTCCCAAACCACTCGCTGTCTTTCACCGTCGTAAGCCCATGAACGCACCATGTTGACGCGCAAGAATGCCCGTTTTCGGTGCATCACCCCATCAGCTCCCCGCTCTCCCCGTTGCACCGGCATGGCACACACCTTGCTCGACAACCTCCCACGATGCTGCCGCGTCCCGACGGCAGCCGACCGCTTCTCGCCACCACCGCTCACATAACATGACCCGTTCGACCCTTCGTCCCGCGCGCCGCGCCTGGCTCGCCGCGCTGCTGCTCTCGCCCGTTCTCGCACTCAATGCGCCCGCCGCCCACGCGGATACGCTCGATAACATCGCCAAAGCCGGTGTGCTCAAGGTCGCCGTGCCGGAAGACTATCCGCCGTTCGGGTCGGTCGGCGCGGACATGAAGCCGCAAGGCTATGACATCGATACCGCCGCTCTGCTCGCGAAATCGATGAACGTGAAGCTCGAACTCGTGCCGGTCAACAGCGCGAACCGCATTCCGTATCTGCAAACGGGCAAGGTCGATCTGGTCATCTCGTCGCTCGGCAAAACGCCGGATCGCGAGAAGGTCATCGATTTCTCAACCGCCTATGCGCCGTACTATCAAGGCGTGTTCGGCCCCGCCGACATCAAGGTCGCGAGCCCCGCCGATCTCACCGGCAAGACGGTCGGCGCCACGCGCGGCGCACTCGAGGAAATCGGTCTCACGCAAATGGCGCCGAACGCCACCATCAAACGCTTCGAAGACAACAACGCCACCATCGCCGCGTTCCTCTCGGGTCAGGTGCAGTTGATCGCCGCCGGTAACATCGTGGCCGCCGCGATCCTCGCGAAGAATCCGCCGCGTCGTCCGGAACCGAAGTTCGTCATCAAGAATTCGCCGTGCTTCGTCGGCATGAACAAGAACGAAGGACGCTTGCAGCAGAAGGTCAATGCCGCCATCGCGCAAGCGAAACAGGACGGCACGCTCAATACGATGTCGAAAAAATGGTTCGGCGCGCCACTGCCGACGGAACTGTAAGCGCGTCGTTAGCTGAACTTGATACCGTGGTCGGCTCATCCGGCATTGCACCTGTCGTGGACTCATCCCGTGGCCAGCACGCGATGAGTCCGCGACTTGCAGCGCCTATCACTGTCGCCGCCTGCCCCCTCGGGACAGGCGCAACCCTAAGCACATAATCGATGAAGCTGACACCTCGCGAGAAGGACAAGCTGCTGATTTTCACCGCCGCGCTGCTCGCCGAACGGCGCCGCGCACGCGGTCTCAAACTGAATTACCCGGAGGCAATCGCCTTTATCACCGCCGCGCTGATGGAAGCCGCCCGCGACGGCAAAACCGTCGCCGAAGTCATGCACTACGGCACCACGCTGCTGACGCGCGCCGATGTGATGGAAGGCGTGCCCGAGATGATCCCCGACATCCAGGTCGAAGCCACCTTCCCCGACGGCACCAAGCTCGTCACCGTTCACCACCCGATCCCGTAAGGCAGGTCCCATGATTCCCGGCGAACTCCTCATCGACGACGGCGAACACGAACTCAACGCGGGCCGCGTCACCATCACGGTGGTCGTGTCGAATACCGGCGACCGTCCGGTGCAGATCGGCTCGCACTACCACTTCTACGAAGTGAACGAGGCCCTGTCGTTCGATCGCGAAGCAGCACGCGGCTTCCGGCTGAACATCGCGGCAGGCACCGCCGTGCGCTTCGAGCCCGGCCAGGAACGCACCGTCGAACTGGTCGAACTGGCGGGCGAGCGCGTCGTCTACGGCTTCAACGGCAAGGTGATGGGCAAGCTTTGACGCGTCATTCACGCGTGCCTGCTTTGACCGCCCTGCTCATTCCCGGACCCACACCATGACATTACGCATTGGCCGCCGCGCATACGCGGAAATGTTCGGCCCCACCACCGGCGACCGCGTGCGCCTCGCCGATACCGAGCTGCTGATCGAAGTCGAGCGCGACTTCACGACCTACGGCGAAGAAGTGAAATTCGGCGGCGGCAAAGTGATTCGCGACGGCATGGGCCAGTCGCAGCGCGTGCACGCCGAGGTGGTCGATACCGTCGTCACGAACGCGGTGATTCTCGATCACTGGGGCATCGTCAAAGCCGACATCGGCATCAAGAACGGCCGCATCGCCGCGATCGGCAAAGCCGGCAACCCGGACATCCAGCCAAACGTGACGATCGCGATCGGCGCGTCCACCGAAGTGATCGCCGGCGAAGGGCTGATCGTGACGGCGGGCGGCATCGATACGCACATTCACTTCATCAGCCCGCAGCAGATCGAAGAAGCGCTCGCGAGCGGCGTGACGACGATGCTCGGCGGCGGCACCGGTCCAGCTACGGGCACGAACGCGACGACCTGCACGCCGGGTCCGTGGCATCTCGAACGGATGCTGCAAGCGGCCGATGGTTATCCGATGAATCTCGGCTTCCTCGGCAAGGGCAACGTGAGTCAGCCGCAGCCCGCTTTAGAGCAGATCGCAGCCGGCGCGATCGGTCTGAAGCTGCACGAAGACTGGGGCACGACGCCCGCCGCCATCGACAACTGTCTCTCTGTCGCCGACGACACCGACACGCAGGTCGCGATCCACACGGACACGTTGAACGAAGCGGGCTTCGTCGAAGCGACGGTGGCCGCGTTCAAGGGCCGCACGATCCACACGTATCACACGGAAGGCGCGGGCGGCGGCCACGCACCGGACATCATCAAGGTGTGCGGCGAAGCGAACGTGCTGCCCTCGTCCACCAATCCGACGCGCCCATACACCGTCAACACGCTCGACGAGCATCTCGACATGCTGATGGTGTGCCACCATCTGGACCCGTCGATTGCGGAAGACATTGCGTTCGCCGAATCGCGCATCCGCCGCGAGACTATCGCCGCCGAAGATATCCTGCACGATCTCGGCGCGCTGTCGATGCTGTCGTCGGATTCGCAGGCGATGGGCCGCGTGGGCGAAGTGATCATCCGCACATGGCAGACCGCGCACAAGATGAAGGTGCAACGCGGCGCGCTGCCCGAAGACAACGCGCGCCACGACAATTTCCGCGCGAAGCGTTATGTCGCGAAGTACACGATCAACCCGGCGATCACGCACGGCATTTCGCATGAAGTCGGCTCGATCGAGCCGGGCAAGTGGGCCGACCTGGTGTTCTGGGAGCCGGCGTTTTTCGGCATCAAGCCGTCACTGATTCTGAAGGGCGGCATGATCGCGATGGCGCAAATGGGCGACCCGAACGCGTCGATTCCGACGCCGCAGCCGGTGCACTATCGCGAGATGTTCGCGACGCGCGGCGGAGCGTTGGGACGCACATCGCTGACCTTCGTCTCGCAGATGGCCGCCGATGCGGGCGTCGGCGAACGCTACGGCTTGAATAAGCGTATCGTTGCGGTGAAGAACTGCCGCAACATTACGAAGGCCGACATGATTCACAACGCGTGGCGTCCGGCGATCAGCGTCGATCCTGAAACGTATGAGGTGATCGCCGACGGTCAGTTGCTGACCTGCGAACCCGCGACGGTGCTGCCCATGGCGCAACGTTACTTCCTGTTCTAAACCATGCGCACTATCGACAAACTGATCTCGCCGCATCTGAAGCTCGCACCGGTTCTGGTGAAGCGCGCGCCGACCTTGACGCTCGCTTTCGACGACCGCCGCAAGAGCCGTCTCGCGGCAACGCTCGACAACGGCGAAGAAGTCGCGTTGTTGCTGCCGCGCGGCACGGTGCTGCGCGACGGCGATGTTCTGGTCGCCGACGATGGCGGGTTGGTCCGCGTCGTTGCCGCGCCCGAAACGGTGCTTTACGTCCGCGCCAAAGATGCGCTGACGCTGACACGCGCCGCCTATCACCTCGGCAATCGCCACACGCCGGTCGAAGTCGGTGCCGATTATCTGAAGCTCGAATACGATCCGGTGCTGGCCGATATGCTCAAGCGCATCGGCGCGACGGTCGACCAGGTGTCGATGCCGCTCCAGCCGGAATCCGGTGCATATGGCGGCGGCCACAAGCATGGTCACGACGAGACGTTCGCCGAAGACTATGCGCTCGCGCAGCAGGTGTTCGACGAGCATCACGGGCATGAGCATTCGCACGATCATGAGCATGGTCATGGCCACGCACATGGTCACTCGCATGACCACGATCACGACGATCACGTCCACGACGAATCGTGCGGCCACGGGCATCACCCTCATCATGCGCATCGCTGAACTCACGGCGCTGCTGCATCTCGCGTCGCCGGCGCTGCCGATCGGCGCGTTCAGCTACTCGCAGGGTCTCGAAGCCGCGATCGAAGCGCAACTGATCACCGATGCCGATTCCGCTCGCGATTGGATCGCCAGCGGTTTAACGGACGTGCTCGCGCATGGCGAACTGCCGTTTCTTGCTCATCAGATTGAACGCTGGCGCACGCATGATGCTGCGGGTCTCGCTGAAGCGAATAGCGAATTTCTGGCCAGCCGGGAATCGGCCGAACTAAGGCGCGAAACAGAGCAGATGGGCTGGTCGCTGCGGCAGTTGTGCGTGTCCCTGGAATGGGGCGATGCATCGAGGCGCACAACGCTGGCTTCGATGACGCCTTTGGCCCAACCCACCGCGTTTGCGTTCGCAGCGTATGCGCACGACGCAGCCGTCGACGCCGCCCTTGCCGCCTACGCGTTCAGCTGGGTGGAGAACCAGGCCGCTGCCGCTCTGAAAGCGGTGCCGCTCGGACAGCTCGCCGGCCAGCGGATCATCGTCGCGTTGCGCGGGCCGATCAACGCCGCCGTCACGCGGGCACTCGCTACCACACCGGAAAACATCAACACCTTCGCGCCGCAATTAGGCATTCTGTCGGCGCGTCATGAGTCGCAATACTCGCGGCTCTTTCGCTCATAACAAAGCTCCATCATGAACGCACCTCATCACCCCGCTCACTCGCCTGTCCGTACGAAGAAACTGCCGCCGCTGCGCGTGGGCGTCGGCGGCCCGGTCGGCTCGGGCAAGACCACGCTGCTCGAAATGCTCTGCAAGGCGATGCGCGAACAATACGACCTCGTCGCGATCACCAACGATATCTATACGAAAGAAGATCAACGTCTGTTGACGGTGGCGGGTGCCTTGCCGGCCGAGCGGATCATGGGTGTGGAGACGGGCGGCTGCCCGCACACGGCGATTCGTGAAGACGCGTCGATCAATCTGGAAGCCGTGGACCGCATGCTGACGCGCTTTCCCGATGCGGACATCGTGTTCATCGAATCGGGCGGCGACAACCTGGCGGCGACGTTCAGCCCGGAGTTGTCAGACCTGACGATCTATGTGATCGACGTCGCGGGCGGCGAGAAGATTCCGCGCAAAGGCGGACCGGGGATCACGAAGTCGGATCTGCTGGTGATCAACAAGACGGACCTGGCGCCGATGGTCGGCGCGAATCTCGACGTGATGGCTTCGGATGCGAAGAAGATGCGCGGCGAGCGGCCCTTCGTGATGTGCAATCTGAAGGCGCTCGACGGACTGGATGTGGTGGTGAAATTTATCGAGAAGAAGGGGTTGTTGAAGGTTTGAGCCTTCACTCACCTGGATGGCATTCGAGCAGGAATGCCATCATCTCGGTCCCATCCTTCGATAGATAGAAGCGCACCATCTTCTCGTTGAAGTCGCCCGCGCGCTGCGCCGGGACACTGATGGCGTCGATGCCGTTCGACATGAGCACGCCGTTCATCATGAAGCGTGACGTGCGCTTGTTGCCGTCGAAGAAGAATTGCTGCAACGCGCCGAACAGAAAGAACGCGCAACCACGTTCGAACGCATTTGAGACCTGATCGGTCAGCGCGCGGGTCCCGGCAGCAAAGACCCGGTTGAGTTCAGGAGCGCCCGCCATGGTCGAAAGCGGCGTGTATCGCCCTGCCGCACCCAACGCTACGTCGGGCGTGTATCGGGCTTCATCTCCCTCCGTGCGGAACGCGCCCCACCCCAGTGCCTTGTTGTGGGTAACAAGGCGATACAGATCGCAGAACGTCGCTCTGTCAATCGCGAACCGGCCGTTTCGTACGATCGCATGCAGGTGTTTGGAAGCTTGTACCAGGTTCAGGACCTGTGCCTGATCGGATATCTTCCGTCCGCCAACTGTTACGCCGTCGAGCAGCGTTTTTACCTCGGGAAACGTAAAGGGATTACCTTCGAGTACACTCGCGTCCCACACGAATTCCGACAGCATCCGATGAAAACGGAAGCACGCCCGTTTGACCGAATGGGTTGGCAAGTCTTGCGGAATCGCGGCGCGGTCCCATTGGAAGCCAAGGTCGATGAAAAGTGTCATGGCAGGCTGCAAGGAAAGACGATTTAAGTCACAGCGCCGTCAATGCACAAGCCGCAATGCTTGCGGAGTAGATGATTTATCGGCACACAAAGCGATAACGCGAGCGCCACATTTCGCGGCGCTCGAACTACTACTCCGGCAACAACGCCATCAACACATCCACCGTCCGCGCGGTCGCGCCGCGATGGCGCGCGGCAAACGCCGAGGCCGCACCGCCCATCGCCAGCCGCCGTGCCTTGTCGCCGAACAGCTCGCGCAGCACGCGCGCCAGGTCCGCCGAGTCTTGCACCTGCACTGCCGCGCCGGCCGCGACCGCATCGGCGGTGGCCTGCGTGAAGTTGAACACATGCGGCCCGATCAGCACCGGCACGCCCACCGCGCATGCCTCGATCAGATTCTGCCCACCCAGCGGCAACAGACTTCCGCCGATGAACGCCAGATCCGAAGCGGCATAGTAAGCGCCCAACTCGCCCATCGAATCGCCGAGCAGCACGTTCACGCCAGACGGCAAAGCAGGCACACCGCTGCCTGCGGTCGAAGCAGCCGATGCCATCGTCGCGGCCGGTGCCCACGTCGAACGCCGCTCGATGCGCAGGCCGGCCTTCTCGACCAGCGCCGCCACTTCGTTAAACCGCTGCGGATGACGCGGCACCAGAATCAGCAACGCATTGTCGACGCCGAGCGCCGCGAACGCCTGCAGCACCAGTTCCTCTTCGCCTTCGCGCGTACTCGCCGCGACCCACACCGGCCGCGCACCGATCGCCGCACGCCACGCATGACCGCGCGCCGCCAGTTCCGGTGGCGTGTTCATATCGAACTTGAGATTGCCGAGCACCGCGACATTGCGCGCGCCCAGCGCCGTGAGCCGCTCCGCATCCGACGGACTCTGCGCCAGCACACGCGCAAAACCGCCGAACACGTCCCTGGTTGCGTTGCCGAATTTGGCCGCCCGCTTGAACGAACGCGCCGACATCCGCGCATTGGTCAGCACCAGCGGCACATCCGCGCGACGGCATTCGTCGATCAGCGTCGGCCACACTTCGGTTTCCATCACCAGACCGAGCGACGGCCGCCATGTCCGCAAAAACCGCCGTACCGCGTGCGGCATGTCGTACGGCAAATAGCTGCGCAACACGCGGTCGCCGAAAATCTGCTCGCCGGTCGCGCGGCCGCTCGGCGTCATATGCGTAAGAAGAATCCGCGCGTCGGGCCGCGCCTTCATCAGCGCGTCGATCAGCGGTTGCGCGGCACGCGTCTCGCCCACGGATACCGCATGCACCCAGATCAGCGGCGCGTTGTCTTCCGGCAGCCGGCCACGCGCATAACCGAAACGCTCGCCAATATGCTCGCGATAACCGCGCTCCTTGCGCGAGCGGATCAGCAAACGCAACACGGCAAGCGGCGCGACGAGCCACCAGAGCGCGTTATAAATCGCCCTCAGCATCGGCGCTCCGCTTTTCGCCGCGTGTGGTTCAGCGCGCCTGGCACGAAGAAAGCGGCGCTCAAACCAGCGCCCTGCCCTTCAGGCGTTCGAGAATGCCGAGCGGCGCGCATTCCGGCTGCGCCATCGCCTTGACCGGCAGGAAAAAAGTCTGCTCCAGCATGAACTGGCCGGACATCACCGCATGCGAGGTCTGGTCGGAGAAACACACCCACACGCTACCCGACGGAAACGGCATGGCCTCCTGCGGACACGACTTCTGATACTCGAGGTCGGCCTTCATGCTGTCATGCAGATTCAGCATCAGATGGTCGTATTCGCTGCGCGGCGATTTGGTCACGTGCAGCAGATTCAAAAGCCATGCGGAGCCAGGCATCTGCGGTTTGATACGCGGCAGGAAGCGTTTGGCCATGTCCTCGAACGGCTCGCCCACGCGCCACACGCGCGGCACGCCTTGCGGATTGATGTTGGTGAACACGCGCAGGATGCGCTCGCCGTAGTTCGGCCGCGACGGGAATGCGTCTACATGCAAACGGCTATCGTCCTTGCGCCAGGACGTCTGGCGCGTTTCCACCTTATGCAGCCGCAAACTCGTCGGCGCGACGCGCAGCTTGCCGTTGTATTCGGGGAAGAGTCCATCGACCAGCGTGCGCGCATTGGCCTGATAACGCGCAATCAACGCGCGTACCGCCGATTGCGTGACGGCGTCGCCGGCCACGCCGTGCAGCGCGCCGCCATTCGGTTCGAGGCTGATGTTCTTGCGGTTCGGATCGGCGAGCGCCGGATCGAGCAGCGCCTGCTCGCCGCCGCCGATCGCAAAGCGCAGATTCGGGAAATACAGCACTTTGCCGCGTTCGACGCCGGCCAGCAGCGTCTCGCGCGGCACGGACAGGTTGCGTCCGTGCCAGTCAGCGGTGGCAACTTCGATGATCTGGGTTTCGTTCATGGTCGCCCTTGAAAACGGATGAAGCGTAAGGCGAAGCGCACGCCGCGTTACAGCAGGCCGAAACCGGCCAGTGCGGACTTCACCTGTTGCAGCGTGGGCGGCTGCCCGGCCGTGCCGAGATTGACGACGTTCGGCGACCAGTAGCCGCCGGTGCGCCATGCGGTGGCGAAATTGTACAACTCGACCGTCGGCCGCTTCAGCGCCGCCGCGATATGAACTAGACCTGTGTCAACACCGACCGTCGCGGCCGCGCCCTCGATCAGGCCGACCACCGCCGGCAGCGACAGGCGCGGCGGCACGATCGCCGCGGCGCCGAATTCCTTCGCCAGACGTTCGCTGGTGACGCGCTCCTCTTCGTTGCCCCACGGCAATACGATCGACGCACCGCGCCGCACCAGCGACTGGCCGAGTTCGATCCACGCGGCATCGGGCCATTGCTTGTCGGCGCGCGAGGTGGCGTGGACGAACACCACGTAGGGCACCGGCAGGTTCAGATTCGCCTCCGACAACGCCAGCGCCGCGCGCCCGGTGTCGAGGCCGAAATCGATATCATCGGTGGGTTGCGGCTGCGGGTCGTTCAGCCCCGCGGCCACCAGTTGGCGCGTGCGTTCAACCACGTGAGTGCGCGGCTCGATCGGCACGCGCTTGTCATAGAAGAAACGCACCGGCCATTCGAAACCCGCGCCGTCGGTGCGGTTCGAGAGGCCGACCAGCGGCCCGCGCGCCATCCGCGCGACCCACGCGGTCTTGATGAGCCCCTGGCAGTCGATCACCAGATCGTAATTCTCGGCGGCGAGCGCGCGGCGAAACGCGCCGATCTCGCGCCAGTTGTCGACCGAAAAAAGGCGCTTGCGCCAGCGCCGCAGCGACACGGGAATCGCCCGGTGCACGCCGCCCACGAGCTGCACGAGCCCCACGAAGCTCTCTTCGACGAGCCAGTCGATCTGCGCTTGCGGATGGCGGCGTCGGATGTCGGCGATCACCGGCATGTTGTGAACGACGTCGCCCAGTGACGACACCCTCACGATCAGTATCTTTTGCACGCTCAAGTGTGGGAAAACCGGCTATCCGGCCCGAAGATGCGTTGAAAGGACCGCAATTCTAGCGCGACACGGGTAAATGACATGAAAAAACGCGGCGCGGTAAGTGAAACCCGCGCCGCGTTCGACGACGGCCCGCGGTTCAATTCGAACCGCGCCGCCGCTGGAGCTTTTAGAACGGCAGCTTCGCGTCCGCCTTCTCCGCGAGGATCACGCGGCGGAAGTCTTCCTGGATGCGCTTGAGCGCTGCGTCGTTATCGGCCTCGAAACGCATCACGACCACCGGCGTCGTGTTCGACGAACGCGCGAGGCCGAAGCCGTCCGGATACTCGACGCGCAGGCCGTCGATCTTCACGACGTCGTCCGCGCCGGTGAACTTCGCGTTCTGCTGCAAACGCGCGATCAGTTCGAAGTTTTCGCCTTCTTCGAGCTTCAGTTGCAGTTCCGGCGTGGAATGCGAGTTCGGCAGCGAGTTCAGCAGCTGGCTCGGATCGGCCACGCGCGTGAGGATTTCCAGCAAACGCGCGCCGGTGTACAGGCCGTCGTCGAAGCCGTACCAGCGGTCCTTGAAGAACACGTGGCCGCTCATTTCGCCTGCCAGCGGCGCGCCGGTTTCGCGCAGCTTCGCCTTCACGAGCGAGTGGCCGGTCTTCCACATCAGCGGTTCGCCGCCCTTGTCCTTGACCCACTTGGCCAGATTGCGCGTGCACTTCACGTCGTAGATGATCTGCGCGCCCTTGTTGCGCGACAGCACTTCCTCGGCGAACAGCATCAGTTGGCGGTCCGGATAAATGATCTGGCCGTCTTTGGTGACGACGCCAAGGCGGTCGCCGTCGCCGTCGAACGCGAAACCGATTTCAGCGTCGGTTTCCTTCAGCGCGCGGATCACGTCCTGGAGATTCTCCGGGTGCGCCGGGTCCGGGTGGTGATTCGGGAAGTTGCCGTCGATCTCGGTGAACAGTTCGACCAGTTCGCAGCCGAGCTTCTTGAACAACTTGGGAGCCAGGCCACCCGCCACGCCATTGCCGGTGTCGACCACGATCTTGATCGGGCGCGCGAGCTTGACGTCGCTGACGATGCGATCGAGATACGCATCGGCGATGTCGTACTCGGTGTACGTGCCGCTGCCTGTGGCGAAGTTATCGTCGACGATCCGCTGATGCAGCGCGAGAATCTGCTCGCCGTAAATGGCGGCACCGCGCAGCACCATCTTGAAGCCGTTGTAGTCCGGCGGATTGTGGCTGCCCGTTACCACGATGCACGAATCGACGCGGCGTTCACCGCCTTCGAGCTGCAACGGTACGCTGGCCGCGAAGTAGCCGACCGGCGTGGGCACCATACCGACGTTGACCACGTCGACGCCCGCCGCGCGCAAGCCGTCCGATAGCGCCTGGATCAGTTCGGGACCCGACAGGCGCCCGTCACGCGCGACCACCACGGCGTCGCCGCCTTGCGCCCGCACTTCGCTGCCGAACGCGCGGCCGATCGAACGGGCTGTGTCGGCATCGAGCGTCTTGCCGATCACACCGCGAATGTCATACGCCTTGAAAATAGATTTGGAGATCATGTTGGCTCACTTGCGTGCAATGGAAAATTTTGACCGGCGCCTCGCTGATTGATCGGTAATTTCGTCGTTAACCAATCGGTACAACCGCGCGAAACGCCCTTGCCGGAAGCGATCCGGTTCCAACTTATAATTGCGCTTTTCGGACCTGCCTTATAGACGCCTATTCTAATGCTTAGACGCCCTCCTTTTGGAAAGTTGCCGCGACAGTCGGCCAGGTGGGCAATTGCGCGCGCTGCCGCCGCGCGGCTTGCGAAGCTCGCGCCACGCGGGCAATTCGCGCAACCGGATTGGCGAGCGTCGACCGGATGCTGACGCTCAAACGCTTCGCCAACCCCGACGTCACGCGCGCCTTTACCAATATCGTCTGGCTCGGGCTGGAGCGGCTCACGCAGATCGGCGTCGCGATCGTGATCAGCGGCATGCTGGCGCGCTACTTCGGACCGGACGTCTTCGGCAAATGGCAGTACGCGAACACGCTGCTGCTGGTGCTTGCGCCGGTCACCTGGGTGTGCGGCGCGGAGATTCTGGTCCCCACCATCGTCAACCGGCCGCCGGCTCAACTCGGCACCGTGCTCGGCAGCGCCTTCGCGCTACGCATTGCCGTTTCCGTGGCGGCGCTGCTGCTGACGTGGCTCGGCATCGCGTTGCACTTATTCGAACCGCTGGTCGGCGCCATGCTCGCCGGCCTCGCGGTGACGATGCTGTTTCGCGAACCGTTCGTCGGCGTGGTCAATGCGTGGCTGCAAAGCATGACGTACAGCAAGCCGCAGTTGCTCACCAGCATGAGCACCGCGGTGCTGAAGGCGGGCTTCGTCTATCTGCTGGTGCGCGCCTCCGCGGCGCCTGCGCGCTTCGGCTGGCTGTGGGCACTCGAAGCCGCGGCGATCGGCGCCGTGCTGCTGATCTATTACATCCGCCGGCATGGCGGCAAGCTCGGCTGGCACGTCGACCGATCGCTGTTTCGCCACTTCGCGAGCGCGGGCACGGTGTTCTGGCTCGGCCTGATCTGTATGTATCTGTTCCTGAAACTGGACCGGCTGATGCTCGAACGGGCGATTTCCTTCGCCGACCTCGGACGTTATTCGGCCGCGCAACAGTTGAACGAAAACTGGATCACGCTCGCGTTGATGCTCGCGCAGACGATTGCGCCCGCCTTCGTCTATCGCGTGCAGGACGCCGCGCAACTGCGCCGTAACATGTGGCGGCTCACCGCGATGACCGCCGCGTTGATGGTGAGCGGCGCGATCGTGCTCGATCTGCTGGCGGGCTTCATCATCCGCCGCGTGTTCGGGCCGGACTATGAAGGCGCGATCGAGATCTTCCGCTGGGCCGTGTGGCTTTCCGTGCCCGCCGGGATCGAAGCGATCGGCAATCTGATCGTGCTGAAATATCAGGCCAAATTCGTGTTGCTGGCGAAGTGGCTGCTGGCGCTGGCGGTCGCCTTCGTCGTCAATCTGCTGGCGATTCCTCGGCTGGGTCCATATGGCGCGCTGGTGGGTCTCGCGCTCGGTTATCTGGCTGCTGCGTCGGTCAATCTCTACTACATCCGCTTCAAATTGCGCCCATGACGAATTCATCCGCCGCCGCGCAGATTTCCCTCGACGACGTCGCGGTCCTGATGCCCGCGTATAACGGCCAGGCCGACGTCGATCTCACACTGGCCTCGTTCAGCGAAAGCGCCCCGGTGCACGTGCTGATCGTCGACGACGGCAGCATGCCGCCGATCATCGCGCCGGCGATTGCCAATATGCATATCGAAGTGCTGCGCATGGCGCAGAACGGCGGCATCGAGCGCGCGCTGCAAACCGGCATCGACGCGCTCGCCCAACGCGGCTTCCGCTATGCCGCGCGCATCGACGCGGGCGACCGCAGCGTGCCGCAACGGCTGGCCAAACAGCGCATGTTCATGGCATTGCATCCACAGGTGGCCGGCCTCGGCATGTGGACCCAGGTCGTCACGCGTGAAGGCAAACCGCTTTTCATGCTGACGCCGCCCGCCGAGCCGGACGCGATTCGTCGTCTGCGATTTTTCCGCTCGTGCCTCGCTCACCCTTCGATGATGCTGCGTATCGACGCGGTCCGCGCGGTCGGCAACTATCGCGCGCAATACCGCTCGGCGGAAGACCTCGATCTGTTCGTGCGCTTGATGGAGCGCTACGACTGCGCGAATCTGCCGGAACTCGGGCTCTACTACGAGCTGAACGAAGGCGGCATCAGCGCGACCAAACGGCGCCGCCAGGTGAGCTCGACGTTGCGGCTGCAACTGCGCTACTTCAACGCCGCCAATCTGTACGACTGGCTCGGCCTCGCCAAAAATCTGCTGCATCTGGTCACGCCTTACCGCGCGTTACAGCGGGTCAAACGCACTCTGCTCGCAGCGCGCGCGAGTCATTAATCCATTCCACCGTCGAGCCCGTTCCCGCATGAAGCCTGCCTTGAAGTCGACGCCCGCGCTGCGCATTACACTCGTCTGTAACACCGCGTGGGCAATCTATACATATCGGCAAGGGCTGATCCGCATGCTAGTTGGACGTGGCGTCGACGTGACGGTGCTTGCGCCGCGCGATCGCACCTTCGAACTGCTCGCCGCGATGGGTTGCCGCTGCATCGAATTGCCGGTGGCGTCGAAAGGCACCAATCCACGCGACGACCTGCGGACGCTTTTGTCGCTGTATCGTTTGTACCGGAGCATTCACCCGCACGTCGTGTTTCATTACACGATCAAGCCAAATATCTACGGCTCGATCGCGGCGAAACTGGCGGGTGTGCAATCGGTGGCGGTGACGACCGGGCTCGGTTACGTGTTTATCCAGCAGAGCCGCGCTGCGCAAGTCGCCAAAAAACTGTACCGTTTCGCGTTCCGTTTCCCGCGCGAAATCTGGTTTTTGAATCGCGACGATCAGGCAGCGTTTGTCGAGCAGAATTTGTTGGTGCATCCTGAGCGTGCGCGTCTGTTGCATGGCGAAGGCGTCGATCTCAAGCAGTTCGCGTTCACGCCGCTGCCCGAGCGGGCGGAATTCAAGTTTGTGTTGATCGGGCGGCTCCTGTGGGACAAGGGCGTCGGCGAATATGTCGAAGCCGCGCGGCGGTTGCGTGAACGTTATCCTCAGGCGCGTTTCCAACTGCTCGGGCCGGTCGGCGTCGACAATCCGAGCGCGATCACGCGCGAAGAAGTCGCCGCCTGGGAACGGGAAGGGATCGTCGAGTACCTCGGAGAGGCGCACGACGTGCGGCCTTTCATCGCCGATGCGGATTGCATCGTATTGCCGTCGTATCGTGAAGGCGTGCCGCGCACGCTGATGGAAGCCTCGGCGATGGGCCGGCCGATTGTCACGACCGATGTGCCGGGCTGCCGCGAAGTGGTGGCTGACGGCGTCAATGGCTGGCTGTGCGAAGTGCGCAATGCGGACAGTCTCGCAGCGAAACTGGCGCAGATGCTCGACATGAGCAGCGCCGCGCGCCGCGCAATGGCAGAACGCGGCCGACAGAAAGTCGCAGAAGAATTCGACGAACGCGTGGTCGTCGAAACATATAAAGACCTGGTGCAGAAAATGACGGGCGTATTACTTTAACGGAGCAACAGCATGACCACGAAGGGCACGATTCTGGTAACAGGCGGCGCGGGATTTATCGGCTCGCACACCTGTGTCGAACTGCTGAACGGCGGTTTCGACGTCGTGGTAATCGACAATCTCGTGAACAGCAATCGCGAATCGCTGCGGCGCGTGGAGAAGATCACCGGCAAGGCGGTGGCCTTCTACGAGGCCGACGCGCGCGACGAAGCCGCGCTCAACCGTATCTTCGACGCGCATCCGATTACGGGCGCGATTCACTTTGCCGCTTTGAAGGCGGTGGGCGAATCGGTTGCCAAGCCGATCGAGTACTACAGCAATAACGTCGGCAGCCTGCTGACCTTGCTCGGCGTGATGCGCAATCGCGATGTGAAGCAGTTCGTGTTCAGCTCTTCCGCGACGGTTTATGGCGTGCCGAAGCGCTCGCCGATCGATGAATCGTTTCCGCTCTCCGCGACCAATCCTTATGGGCAATCGAAGCTGATCGCCGAGCAGGTTTTGCGCGATCTGGAGATTGCGGATCCTGGCTGGCGGATCGCGACGCTGCGATATTTCAATCCGGTTGGCGCGCATGAGAGCGGCTTGATCGGTGAGGATCCGGCTGGCATTCCTAACAATCTGATGCCGTATGTGGCGCAGGTTGCCGTGGGTAAGCTCGAGAAGCTGCGGGTGTTCGGCGGCGACTATGAAACGCCTGATGGCACCGGCGTGCGCGATTACATTCACGTGGTGGATCTGGCGCGCGGGCATCTGGCGGCGCTCGATGCGCTGGTCACACGCGATGCGAGTTTCGTCGTGAATCTTGGGACGGGGCAAGGGTACAGCGTGCTGGACGTGGTTCGCTCGTTCGAGAAGGCGTCAGGCAAACCCGTGCCGTACGAGATCGTGGCGCGCCGTCCGGGCGATGTGGCTTCGTGTTTTGCCGATCCGGCGGCGGCTTTGGAAGTGCTTGGCTGGCGCGCGGAGTTTGGAATCGAGCGGATGTGCGCGGATCACTGGCGCTGGCAGGAGAAGAATCCTCGCGGTTTCGCCTGAGTAGTCGCCCCGGCCCAGCGCGCGAACATCAGTTCCATCTGGTACACGTGGCTCGAACAGGGCCGCGGCGGCGCGCCTTCCGCGGAGGTGCTGGAGCGGATCTGCGCGGCGCTGATGCTGACGGATACGGAGCGCGAACATCTCTTCATGCTGGGTCTCGGGCGGCCGCCGGAAGTGCGCTACCGGTTCGTCGACGGCGTGAATCCGCGGTTGCAGCGCGTGCTCGATTCGCTCGACGCCAGCCCGTCGATCATCAAGACCGCGACGTGGGACGTCGTGGCATGGAATCGTGCCGCGGCCGTCGTGCTCACCGACTACAGCACGCTGCCGCCCGACCAGCGCAATATCCTCCGCGTCCTGTTCGGCGACCCGGCCGTCCGCGCAAAACAGCACGACTGGGAAAGCGTCGCGCGCTTCGTCGTGGGGACGTTCCGCGCGGATGTGGCACGCGCGGGGCTGGCTTCCGAAGTGGGCGATCTCGTGGATGATCTATGCCGCGCCAGCCCCGGCTTCGACCGCATGTGGCGCGAAAACCAGGTGCTGAGCCACAGCGAGGGCGAGAACGTGAAGCGCCTGCTGCGTCCCAAGCTGGGGCCTATCGAGATGGAGTATTCACTGTTCGCTGTCGATGGTCGGCCGGACCTCAGCATGATCGTCTACACGCCGCTCGACGCCCAGATCGCGGAGCGCATCCGCACTGCCGCTGCACAACCTCGAGTGATGGCGGCACTGACACCGAGCCTTTGACCGCTTGTAGTCGCCTTCAACGGTCGACCATCAGCGCCACCGCCGAATCGCACTTGCGACTGGGGATCGCATCGCCTGGCCACGTGTGGATCGTTGCGACGGTCGCGCCAGCTGTGTGTGAAACCCCAAAGTCGAGCGGAGCTTATCGCCGCCCGACTTGCACGTTTATGCACGTTTACATTCTTGTTTGTGCATGTTAATCTGCCAACATGAATGACGAAATCCCCCTCGCTCGACGCGACGAGATCGCGAACCGGCTCGCACAAGGCCAGCCGGTAGTGGCGGCTACGCTCGCTGTCGAATTCAATGTTTCCGAAGACGCGATACGGCGCGATCTCCGCGCGCTGGCGGCCGAAGGCCGCTGCCGTCGAGTCTACGGGGGCGCGCTGCCCATTACGCCCGCGTCTGCGCCGATGGCGGCCCGAATGGACGAAGCGCGCGAGCGAAAGGCGGCATTGGCTCGAGCAGCCGTGGTCCTGATTCAACGCGGCGAACTCCTGTTCCTCGATAGCGGCAGCACCAATCTTGCACTCGTCGGGCTGTTGCCCGAGGACTACGAACTCACCGTGGCGACCAATTCCATTGATATCGCTGCTGCCGTGCTTCGGCGATCCGATCTGCACCTCATCATGATCGGTGGGGCGGTCGACCTCGCAGTGGGCGGATGTGTCGATGCGAACGCTGTTCAGAACGTCGCGCAACTGAATGTCGACCGATGCTTCATCGGTACCTGCGCGATATCGCCAAAGGGTGGCATCAGCGCATTCGGTATCGCCGACGCGACATTCAAACGCGCCGTCCTCGATGCAAGCGAGCAAAGCATAGTGCTTGCAACGACCGACAAGCTCGCCGCCCGCGCGCCTCACCGGGTGGCAATGATCAAGGTGATCGATTACCTCATCGTCGAACACGACATGCCACGCGCAGAGTATGCGGCCTTGTCAAAAGCCGGCCGTTCGGTTTTGAAGGCCGAGCCTCCGGCGAGCCAGTGAGCGCGCGCCCGATTCATCCTGGAGTAAAGCGAGATGTCTTCTGACCGGTCGGCAACCAGGCTCGCAACCCGCCTTGCCTTTCTCGTGGCGGGATTGGGTGTCGCATGCTGGGCGCCGCTCGTGCCGTTTGCCAAGCAACGACTTGGCGTTGATGACGGCGCGCTCGGCATGCTGCTACTTTGCATTGGACTGGGTTCGGTCGTCGCGATGGCGGTGACAGGCGCACTCAACGCGCGATACGGCAGCAAGCCGATCATTGTCGCCGGAGGACTCGGGCTAGCCGTGATCCTGCCGTTGCTGACAATTGTCAGCACACCGTTCGCACTCGGAATCGCCTTGTTCGCTTTTGGCGCGTCGCTCGGTTCGCTCGATGTTGCGATGAATGTCCACGCGGTCGAAGTCGAATGCGCGGCGGGCCGACCTTTGATGTCGGGGTTTCACGCGCTATTCAGTGTCGGTGGATTTGCCGGATCCACTTTGATGACCTTTTTGCTTTCGATGCGCATCGGGACGCTCGCGAGCGCATTGATATGTGCTGCACTGATGCTCACCGCAATCGCAATTGCACAGCCGCGGCTACTCAAAACGCTCCAGACGAATGACGGCCCCCTGTTCGTCACACCACGAGGCATTGTGCTGCTGCTCGCCGGTCTCGCCGCGATCACATTTCTTACCGAAGGTGCGCTACTTGACTGGAGCGCTCTGCTCATCACGGACAAGGGACTGGTTGTCGCCACCCAGGGTGGACTGGGCTATATGCTTTTCTCCATCGCAATGACTGCCGGACGATTAGGAGGGGACGCGATTACGGCACGCGTCGGAGATCGGTCCACGATGTTCTGGGGCGGGCTGCTCGCGACCGCCGGCTTTGTGATTCTGCTGACTGCGCCGATGAGCGCGATTGCGATGGCCGGCTTCCTGCTGATTGGCCTCGGCGCATCGAATATCGTGCCCATCCTGTTTCGCCGCGCGGGTTCGCAAAAAGCCATGCCATCCGCACTCGCTGTCGCAGCCATCACGACCACCGGTTATGCGGGGAACCTTGTCGGCCCGGCGGGCGTGGGCTTCGTCGCCAAGGGTGTCGGTCTGCAAGGTGCGTTCTGGTTATTGGCTGTCTTGCTCTGTCTCGTCCCGTGCTGCGCTCGCCTCATCACGGCAACCCGATCCTGAGAGGATGAATCATGAAGTTCGCTCACGTTGCCTTGTGGACGCACGATCTGAAACAGGCCGCCACGTTCTGGCGTCGATATTTCGGCGCCGAGGTCGGGGATAGGTACCAAAGCAAGCGCCGGCCCGGATTTGTTTCATGCTTTGTCACGCTGCCCGGCGGCCGCGCGACTATCGAACTCATGACGGGTAGCATCGTGAACGTCGGGCCGGGCTGCCGCACGATGGCAATCACCGGCCGGAGAGGGTCTGCTGCACAGCGCAGAAGCGACGTTGGAATGTCAGTCTGAGAGCGCGGTCGAACGGCGCAAAGTGGCCGACTGCCGCCCGATCCGGCTGGCCGTAGCCGACCCGATACGCTTGCTGTATCGACTGAAGGTATTCCAATAGTTGAAGCGTGCGCCATGAATCCAAGACGAGTTACTCCATCTCGCCACCTTGGTCCAGTCGATTTGCACTCTTCTCCACCACGAACTACTCTGACGGGGGGAATACTAACGATCTTCTCCCCGATAGTGTCCAACGTTTTCCCGTGGAGGTCCCCATGCCTGACGATCCCTTTGCCGAACTGAAGACGGTGCAGCGCGAAGCCTGGGCAGTTTTTGCACCGCTGGAAGCGGTTACGACGATGCCGGCGGCTGAATTGGTCCGCCATGCGCGTGTGTTTCCACAGCAATCGGTACTCGACGTCGGTTGCGGCACTGGTGTGGTCGCGCTGACCGCTGCGCGCCTCGGCGCCCGGGTATGTGGCTTGGATCTGGCACCGGCACTGATTGAGCACGCGAAGAAGAATGCCGCACTCGCCGGCGTCGAGATCGATTTCCGGGAAGGCGACGTCGAGGCGCTGCCCTATGACAATGCCAGCTTCGACGTAGTGCTAAGCCAATTCGGCCACATGTTCGCACCACGGCCCGAAGTGGCGGTTGCGGAAATGCTGCGCGTACTAAAACCGGGCGGCACCATCGCGTTTTCGACCTGGCCACCAGAACACTTTGTCGGCCAAATGTTTGCACTGGTTGGCAAATACCAGCCGCCGCCCCCGGGCGCAGCGCCCCCGCCGCAATGGGGCGACCCGAATATCGTCCGCCAGCGGCTGGGCGAGACGGTCGCTGACATCGTGTTCGACCGCGGCGTGATGTGCTTCCCGACATTAAGCCCACAGCACAACCGAAAAGCTTTGGAGGAGACACTTGGGCCGGTCGTAAAACTGGTGCAGACCTTGCAAGGTGATGCGTCCAAGCTGGCGACCTTCCGCGCCGAGCTGGACGGCTACATCGACCGCCACCTAGAAAACAACATGCTGCGGCAGCACTATCTGATGACACGCGCGATCAAACGCTAATTCAGCGTCTTGCAAGGGCTGTGGCGGGAAGCCTTCTGAGATTGGATTCTCAAAGGCTATGCAAGCGCTCGTGACGCGTTTTGTGTGACCAGTTGTCCTCCGTGAGTTTCCAGCCGCCCTCGGTGACTTCGCCCTCAAACTGGCCGGTATCCGTCAACTGAGGGGAGGGTGCCAGACGGCGCTTCGCGACCCTTATGAGCCGCTCAGTCAAACTTCGCGACCGTCCGCTCCTCGATCGACAGGCGACGATCGGGGATGACACGGCAACTTTCCGCCCAGCCACTTTGTAGCCTTTCGGGACATTCCGAAGCAATGGGATGACGCGCATCCGTCAAGCAATCAGCACTGAGCAGGACACCGGGAAGCAAGCGGGGGCGCTGTCAACGGGGCGCCCCGTAACTGTTGCCAGCCAAGCGTAACCATTCGCACATGGTCGGCCGAATGTGGTACAGCCTTGATCCATTACCAGTGCCAGACCTGATCAAAGCGGTCGAACAGAGCGGGAATCTCGGCCCGCCCCAGTGCCGTCAAGCCGCCAATGACGTCTTCCTGTGACAATCCACAGTCGCCCATGTCCTCGGTGACCGCATACACGGCGACGCCGGCGCCGATCATTTTTTCCAGATCCTTGTCGAGCGCCGGCGGATGGGAATGCCGGCGCGCGCCGAACGCGAGGCCTGTGGCATCCTGGCCGCGCACGCCATAGTTCACGGCGTTGCCGCGCAGCAGCAGGCTGATGTCCGCGCCGGCGTTTTTCAGCACATGGTTCAACCACAGGATGGTGTCATCCTGCTCTTCAAGCGTAGCCCGGTACGCTGTCTCAACAATGCTCAGGATTTTCATGGCGCGACTCCTATTTCGTCGGGATTACGAGCACGGCGTCACTCTGGGTCACGGACTCAAGAAAATCTTTAGGGCTGCCGCGGCGCGGACCCTCAATCCAGTCGCCTGCACCGCGTTCGTCCACACATAGGCCGCAGTTGATCCAATCGAGCTTGACACCTTCCTGGCCAGCGAGTTGAAACAGGGCTGCAACCCAGTCCCTGGTGGTCGGGTGATCCTCTTCCTCCACAGATGTGCCCTTGACCGGATTGGCATGCGGGGCCTGCGCCTTCATCGTCAGATTGACTGCCCCTTCGTAGGCGAACACCGTCACGTCGTGGCCTCGACGCAGTGCCGCATCGACAATGCGTAGCGCCGTGGTGCTAGCTGCCTTCTCATACGGGGGATCCATCAGTGCCAGCGTCAATTTCTTACCGGTAGCCATCACGTTCTCCCTGCTTCAATGCCAAATGGCCTTGGTGCCTGCCACAAACAGGAGGTCCACAAGTTGGTCGATGTCTGCCTTCTGGACACCTTCCGTCAACCTCCCGATCGCCCGTTCACGAAGGGAGAATTCATCAGCAAGAACAGTGATGCCGCTGCGCGTCAGCTCCGCGTACCGCTCGCTGAATTTCGCACCCGGGCGAGTGGAAAGCACGCCGTTTTGAACTAGGAAAAGCGTGACCGCGTTGTTCCTCTGGCGTAGACCCTTGACCAGTTCACCGATCTGTTGGGTATCCCCAGTACCATACGGATCGCGCGATTCTACGAACAGGTAATTTGCCATATCAGCCTCCTGGCGGCCTGCCGCCCGAAGAAGCGGTTCCCACCAAAGCGTTGCCCCTGTATCGCGCTCGTCGCAACGCGCGCCGACTGACCGTGCAGCAGGTGGGCCGCGCACAGCCTATGCGTTGGGTATAGCAGAACGGAGAAACAGTCCAAATAACTAAGTGTCATATCGTGTGCACATGTCGGTTATTATCGGGCGCCTCGTTCGACGGACTACAGTCGGCCGGAACTCGGACCTGTCGCGAACTTCCGGAACGGCTCGCTGGACCATTGAAGTGCCGGTCGAGAAATTCCTGACCGGCCGGTTTTGGTCTGTAAACGCCCAATCGACCGATCTCAAGCGACCGTCGCTTCGTGGCCGGGTCCGGCCCTATGTTGGTGTTGCTCGTGAGCGGTCCGTCATTAGAACCGGATAGCCGCCGTCGCAGCCGGGAAAGCCGAAACTGACGCTGTCGCGACAAACGACAACCCGTTTTGGCAGCGCATATTTCGCCTACAGTCGCCACCACCCGACCAAGATTCAATACACACTCGAACCCGGAAACCCGCGCCAATGCGCGGTCTAGCACGTGACATGCAGGATCGCATTGGTCTGGTCAGGGTGCTCCTTGAGTTTGGCGATGGCTTCCGCTGTCGGCAGGATAACCAATTCGACTTGCCGACGCTGGGCCTCGTGCTTCACCTCTTCCATCACCGGTAACGCCCCGGTGCCGGTGCCAATCACGAGCCGGCGGCACTTCCAGGGTATGTCCTCCTGCGCGGACAGCGGTGTGTGCCCGAAGGCCTCGCGGAACGGCTTGGAGGGTTTCTTCTTGCGTTTGCGAACCTGCCCGTGGTCGATCACCACGTCATGCTGGTAGGTGACCCCATCAATACGGATGGAACCAAACGAAAAAGCTTCGAAGCGCATACCCACCTCCGCCGGTTTCGTGCTGGCAGCGACTCCCCCAGTCAAGTCAAGGCTCATCGGATTGATGTCCGACACGAATAATTATAGGTTGGAACCATTTGTCGGCGAACCGCGCGAGCCGACTGAGGCGACCGACGACATCGACGATTCGGAGGTGATGTCACGAGTGCCATTGAGAAGGCCGGTTGGGGTAGGGATTCGCGAACTACCGGTATCGACCCGATGGAGCCGCTCGGACAAGATTTACCACCGTCCGCTCCGGGAGCGACATGAGACGACCGCGGATAACGCGTCGGCCTTTATCTCGTCGGCCATCACGGAAAGTGGCGGATCGCTGACGCGGTCCGACCATACCGCGACCCGACGGCGTGACTCCGAAAACGTTGGGAGAGCACCCCAAACCGATGTAGACGCATCCGTTGACTTAGCAGACACCTCGTCGACGACCCACAGAATTCGAATTCAGGAAAACAGGTCAGTCAGCCTTAGACACGCACGCTCGACGCAGCCGATGGAAAGTCTTCACGGCGCTCCGCCCATTTCAGGATCGCGTCCAGTGCCGGGCACAGCGCCTGCCCCCAATCGGTCAGGCGGTAGTCCACCTTCGGCGGCACCTGGTGATAGACCGTGCGCGTCACAATGCCGTCCTCTTCGAGGCGGCGTAGCTGCTGGGCAAGCATCTTCTGCGTGATGCCTGGGATCAGCCTCTCGAGGTCCGAAAAGCGTCGCACCTGACCACCGAAAAGGTGAAACAGGATGACCAGCTTCCAACGTCCTTCCAGCAGCTTGAATGCGGCTTCGACGTCGATCGCAGCGGTCGTGGGCGTGTAGGCTTTTCGGTTGGGCACGGCTTACTTACTTTTTAGTGCGTTCTTGCGATGTGGTAACTATAGCGCCATCATTGGGACATGCAAGCGTGACGTTCAGGAAAAGTCCGATGAACATGACCCTGCCCCCGCCACTGGATGTCTATCTGAACGCGGAAGCCACCAGTGACACCACTCCTCTCGCGAACTGCTTCGCGGCCGATGCCGTCGTGCGCGACGAGGGTCGCACTATCGAGGGGCTCGAAGCCATCCAGGCCTGGAAGAAAGACGCCAAAGCCAGGTACCAATACAACGTCGAGCCGTTGGACCTGTCCCAAGATGGCGCCGCCGTGACGATGCGCGCCAGGCTCACCGGCGCCTTCCCCGGTAGCCCGGTCGAGCTGACCTACACGTTTGTCCTGGCCGGCGGCAAGATCGCGTCTCTGGAGATTCACTGATGAGCGCCGCACTCGAACTTCAGGGCCTTCGGGCGCTTGTCACAGGCGGGACCAAAGGAGTCGGTAAAGCCGTTGTCGCGCATCTTTGCGAGGCCGGCGCGAACGTCCTTGCGACGGCACGTTCGCGTACCGATGACCTTTCCGAAGAAAGGTTCATCGGTACGGACATCACGACGGCCGAAGGCTGTAAAACCATTGTCGACGCCGTGCTCGACCGGCTCGGCGGCGTCGATATAATCGTGCACGTGGCGGGTGGCTCATCTGCGCCGGCGGGTGGCTTCAGGGTGCTCGACGACGACGAATGGAACAAGGCACTGAACCTGAACCTGTTCCCGGCAGTGCGCATCGATCGCGCGCTGTTGCCCTCGATGGTCGAGCAGCGCTCGGGCGTTATCATCCACGTCACGTCGATCCAGCGGCAGTTACCGTTGCCGGAAGCCACGATTGCCTATGCCGCCGCCAAGGCTGCCCTGTCGAACTACAGCAAAGCCTTGTCCAAGGAAGTCAGTCCGAAAGGCGTTAGGGTCGTGCGTGTCTCCCCGGGCTGGGTCGAGACGGATGCCGCCGCGAGTCTCGTTGCTGAGATCGCCCGGCAGAACGGTATCGACACGGAAGGCGCCCGCAAGATCATCATGGATTCGCTCGGGGGCATTCCTCTCGGCCGGCCATGCTCTCCCCGAGAAGTCGCAGAACTCATCGGTTTCCTCGTCTCCGCGCGGGCCAGCGCTATCACCGGCACTGAGTACGTCATCGACGGCGGAACCGTTCCGACTGCGTGATCTGAGCCGCTTGTCGGTGGACGTCGACGTGCTTCGGCGTACGCGAAGCGCGTTTCGCAGGTAGCTGTTCGCGGTTCCCATTGAGGCGCCGGCCTTCACGTGGTGTGCCCGCCCAATGAACCTCTGCTTTTCTGCAGCACGGCCACCCGTGGTGGGCCGGGCATTATTCACCGGCGTCGTCGCACCTGGACGTCAGGTCACACAGCAGGTCACCCTTCGTCCGCAATTCGCGATGCCCTGGAATGGCGGACGGCAAGCTCAGAGCGCGATCAGCGACCGTCTCATGTCGAGCCGGGAGCGGACCCGCGAACGCTTCCTCTGAATGGCTCAAACTGGCCGCGTCCTGCCCGTCGCCACCAACCGAACCAGGCTTTGGTCGGTGATCAATGTTGACATGCAGCATCCATTCGCAAACGCTGACCAGCGACTTGCTCTTTTCGGGAATAGTCGCGCCGAACCGACAAGCAAAGCAACACGGCGCCTACGGTAACCAGTTCGTCTCGATCGTCAGATGCGGATTCCGGTCAGACCGAACATTGATTCCGGCGAGCACTGAACACTCTGCTGGTGCTGACCAGGGGCGGGTGGCCTGCTGCTGTCATGCCCCACAGGCTATATTCTGAAAAGGTCCGCTTTTGACCCAATGAAGCGGACAGACTTGACCAGCAGGCAAAAATCATCGACTTGATCGGATCAACCCATACAGGGGGTGGCATGGAAACCAGACGTGAGCGAGCGTTGGTCCTCCATGGTGGTGGATCGGCCGGCAATGCGTGGGAGATCGGCGTCGTCGCCGGCCTGTTCGATGCCGGGTTGGATGTGACCGAGGCCGATTTGATCATCGGGACGTCGGCTGGATCGACTGCCGCGGCCCAGATCACTAGCGCGACCCCGACCGAACTGCTTGCCGACATCCTTTCCGCTGCATCCCAGCAACGGACTGGTCCGAGCGGACCCGAGGGTGGACGCGTTCCCATTGGGCCGGCGGCGAACCATATGGAGATAACGAGCCGAATCATCGCCGCCGCTGAGGATGCGGCCGACATGCGCCGCAGAATGGGGGCGGCGGCGCTCGAAATGGACGCGGCGTCGGACGGCTCCGGGCAAACGCGGTGGCGCGCTGTCGTCGCCGCTCGGCTGCCCAGTCAGCGCTGGCCGGAACGGCCGTTGCTCATCACGGCGGTCGATGCCCATACCGGTGAACCGGTCGTGTTCGACCGCCACAGCGGAGTCGACCTCGTGGACGCCGTCGCCGCCAGCACTTCCAACGGCTTCGGTGTCCCTCCCTACAGCATCGGCGACAACCGATACATCGACGGCGGCTACCGACGCAACGAGAATGCCGATCTGGCGGCCGGATACGCACGGGTGCTGGTGCTGTCACCCTTCGGTGGCAGATCACGGCATCCGCTGGAGTGGGGCATGCACCTTGCTGCACAGGTCGACGAACTCCGCGCGGGCAACAGCAGAGTCGAGACGATCTTCCCGGACGGCGACTCGCTCAGCGCGTTCGGTGTCAACATGATGGATCTGTCGACGCGTCCGCCCGCCGCTCAAGCCGGTTACAACCAGGGCAGAGGCCTTGCCGATCAGCTCACCGAATTCTGGCGCTGACGCCTGACATCCGCTTTCGACCCATTGCGGTCAGATGAGCTTTCCGAAAGCCGACGTTCAACGCCTGGGTTCAGAGGCTCCCGCGGAGCCGCAATCCCCTGCAGGCAATCGTTGGGTGACCGCTGTTTATTGTGGCGGCGCCGGCACGAGTCCGTACCTGGACATGACACCGATAAGCTTCTCGCGGTCGGGCGGCCCGCCGGCATTTACGATTGTTCCGACATCACGAAAATATTGGGCACCAATGTCGGGCGTCATGACGATCAGCGCGCGGGCCGTGCCATTGTGCGGGTTGCTAAAGTGATGGACCGATCCGCGTGGGGTAAACATCCATTCTCCCGGCGTTAGGTCTCGGACTACTCCGTCGACCGAATACCGAAGCATGCCCTCCAGCACATAGACGCACTCTTCGTTATGTGTGTGGCTGTGTGGCGGCGGAACTTGCGAGCTGGGGGGCACAGTCAACTCAAAAACTCCCATCCCGCCTGTGGCAGTTCCATCTATCAGGTACTGAATGCTCAAATGACCAACGTTGATTGGTTCGCTTGGCGCCACGCCGCTGATAGTCATTCTCAAACTCCTTCAGATTGAGGATTCTCGTCGTTCCGCCAACGTTGCAGGTAGGGTGCGCTGCTTGCGGCCGCTTCTGGCGACCGAAGGGAGCGCAATTCAATGAAGATTATGCGCCTCTCAGGAACGTATTTTGTACGAGAGCGGCGACAGGCCGGTATTGGCCGCCCGCTGCCCCATGCACGAGGGACCGTTTCCTGTGGCACGTAAAGCGGTGATCTGCGGCCGGCGACCCGGAGCGCCCAGCCATCACTACAAAAGCGGACGCATGACGCACGTGATCAAATTGGAGTTGCTCCAATGCCGCTATCCATGTGCGTATTTCAAGTACCTGCAGCACGGATTGCCCGCGCGGCCTGTTAGCGTCCCGGCCTTACTCGCCTGGTGGCGAGCAAGCCTCAACCGCGGAGCGCCACAGTAACCACAACGAGAGCCGAGAAGATCAGCGCCGGGGCGAGATGCCCGAACGGCTCCCGGTTTCGTAGCAACGTGAAGAGCACGACGACCAAGATCGCACCGGCCAGCGTTAGGCCCAAGACTCTGGTTTGTTGTCCAAAAAGAAGTGCCGCACACAACAGCTCAAGAGCGCCACAGAGCAAATGAAACCATGCCGGGTAACCCCAGCGCGCGAAGTCGCGCTTCACCGCGCCGCGTCCTGCGAGATTGACCACCCCAGCAACCGCGAACAGAACCGCTACGATCATCGCGAGAATCGACTCGAAAGATGCACTGTTCCACGCCATGGTCATGCTCCGTTGATTTGCTGAAAGTGCGTTTGTACAGAGAGGTCCGCAATCAGGCCGGGGCCATGGGGCGTCCACGCAAGAACTCGCCGGGCATGCTGGCCGCTTACTGTCTGATCGAGCGCCAGTGCGTCAGCGAACGGCCCAAGCGATTTGCGAGCATCGTCGAGCGGCCAGGGCTCGACGCGATCGGCGCCGACCGAGGCCCGAATCGCTTCACCCATTTCGGCAACGGCAACGGCATCTTCCGCGACCACGTTGAAGATCTGTCCCGCGACTCGACCGTCCCCACTTGCCGCCCGCTCCATCGCGCTCAGGTAGGCCGTGGCGAGATCATCGACGTGAACGGCAGGCCAGTGGTTGCGACCATCGCCGACGACCCTCACACTGCCGGTCTGACGGACCATGCCGGCAAGCATGCCGAAGACGCCGCCGCCGTAGCCGTGCACCATCGCCGGCCTGAGGATCACTGCAGCAATCGAGCGGCGTGCTGCTAGCGCCAGTACCTGTTGCTCCACTGCGGGCCGCCAGGCGATGAGTGGTGTCGGGTTCAGCGCCGATGCTTCAGTCGCGGGCTCCCCCTCCGTATTGCCGTAGACCCAGGTGCCCGACGTATAGACAAACGCCGCGCCCGGATGCAAATGCGAAAGCATCGCTACAGCCGCGGCCTCATCAGCAGCAGCGGCGGAAGCATCGTTGGTCGACGCCGCGTGCACCACGCCATCAGCGGCACCGGCAGTCGCCGCGAAAGACTGTGGCTCGCGCAGGTCGCCGGAGTGCAGTGTCACACCGAGGCGTGCCAGCGCGCTGGCAGTCGCCGAGCTGTCGTCGCGCACCAGCGCCGTCACCTGATGGCCGAGGCTGATTGCCTTGCGCGCGACCGCTTGCCCGATGAAGCCAGTACCACCTGTAATGAACAGTTTCAAAGCGTTCTCCAATGATTGGCTGCGAAGTCGAATAGTCACATAAACGAGACCAACTAGTCTCGTTTTGACAAATCTAAACGAGACCGGCCAGTCTTGTCAACAACTCGACGATCTGTTATTTATCTCGCATGGACACTTCCTCTCTCTCCGGCCTGAGCCCGCTGCAATGCCGCAAGCGGTCTGCCATTCTCGACGGCGCGAAAACCGTTTTCTTACGCGAGGGTTTCGGCCTGGCAACGATGGATGATGTCGCCGCGGCCGCTGGCGTCGGCAAACAGACGGTCTACCGCCACTTCAAGTCGAAGGAGGCGCTCTTCGTTGGTCTGGTGAGCTCGATGTGCGCTCAGGTGGGTGGACTTCTTGCCAGCGCTCAGGACGAGCAATCCGATGGATCACTCGAAGTCGAGTTGCGCGAGTTGGGATGGGTGTTGGCACAAATCCTTATCGCGCCGGATAATCTGCGGCTTTACCGGGCCATCGTTGCTGAGGCCGAGCGTCTTCCGGAACTCGGCCAGGTGTTTTACGAAAATGGTGCAAAGGGCGTGCGTGCCTTCGCCGCAAAAATTCTGCGAAAGCGATTTGACGAATCGACTGCTGCATTGCGGGCAGCGACATTCGTTCAGTTGGTGCTAGGCGACGCGTATCTGGAACTGTCCATTGGCTACACGGTGCCCGATGTTGAAGCGCGCTTTGCGCTGCAGATTGACGAGGCGGTGGCGGCTGCACTTCGCTAAGGAGCGCCGCACTTGCACCTGCGATTCTTGCTGAAATGTCAGGCGCAGGACATTTCGAAGCGCCGCTCTGCCGTACTGTAAGTGCCATCTCGCGCACCGCCGCGCATGAACCGACAGGACGATACGATGGCACACACGAACAAGGTCGTTGCGCTAGATACCGCGATGCAACAGGTCACACCCGGCACGCGGCTCATGATGGGCGAGTTTGTCGGTGCAGGCGAGCCGGCAAAATGCATCGAGTGGCTGCTCGAACAGCGCGTCGCCAACCTCACGCTGATCGCCAACACGCCGGGAATGCGCGGTGGATTTCTCAAGGCGAGACTGTTCGAGCAAGGACAGATCGCGGAATTCATCGGCACGCATATCGGCACCACGAGCGAATCGACCGAGCAGTACCTGTCGGGCAATCTGAAACTCGCAGAATTCTTTCCGATGGGGACATGGGCCGAGAAAGTTCGCGCGGGAGCGGTCGGACTGGGCGGCGTGCTGGTGCCGGTCGGGATCGGCATTCTCGACCAGGACGGCATTTTTCCGGATCTGCAAGCGCCTAAACCCAAGCTGCGCGTAGGAGACCGGGAATACTTCGTCGAGGCAGCACTGAACGCCGAGGTCGCCATCATCAAGGGATGGCGCGCCGACACCTTGGGCAACATCGAATTTCGCGGCACCGCCTCGCAGAATCAGCGCGATCTCGCAATGGCAGGCCGCTATACGATTGCCGAGGTCAACGAAATCGTCGAAGTCGGCGCTATCGATCCGCAGCGCGTCGGCTGCCCTGGCGTGTTCGTCGATGCCGTCGTACAGGGCTACTCGCTGGCCGAGCAGCATGACCTCTATCGCCGTCACTGGACCAAACTCGGCCGTCTGCCATCTGACGCGTAAATGCGCCGGCCGCAACCAGAGGAACCCGCCATGTCTTCAATCAGCGCGAAAGAAATCATTGCGCGTCGCTGCGCGCTTGAACTCAAGTCCGGCGAAGTCGTCAATCTCGGCCTCGGCATACCGACGCTGACTGCGAACTATCTTCCACCGCATCTCGATGTGATCTTTCATACGGAGAACGGCGCCTTCGGCTTCGGTGCGCGCCCCACTGCTTTCAATGCAGACAGCGATCTCACCAACGCCGGATGTGAGCCGATCACGCTCAAACCCGGTGCAGTACTAATGGACCTGACCACGTCGTTCGGCGCAATGCGCAATGGCTATATCGACGTGACGATTCTCGGTGCGTTGCAGGTCGACGCATCCGGCAATCTGGCGAACTGGGCGTGCCAGCGCGGCGGCAAGTGGTGGCCGGGTATCGGCGGCGCGATGGATCTCTGTTATGGCACGCCCAAGGTGATCGCGGCACTGCAACACACCGACAAGAACGGCTCCTCCAAAATACGCGAACGTTGTAAGCTGCCGCTGACGGGTAAGGGCTGCGTGAAAGTCATCGTGACCGAGCATGCCGTATTCGATGTGCTGCCCGACGGCCTGGTGCTACGCGAACTGTTTCCAGGCATCGATGTGAAGTATCTTCGGCGTATCACCGAGGCCCGGTTCGACGTGTCGCCGAATCTGACCGAGATGAACCTCGGCACTGCCACAGATCATGTTTCCGCATCCGCTACCACACGGTGACCATGCCAAATCCTGTAGACGTCGACTGGTATTTCGACTTCGTTTCGCCATTCGCTTACCTGCAACTGGAGCAGTTCGAGCGCTTGCCGGCGAATGCGAAGGTGACACTCAAGCCGGTCGTGCTAGGCGCGTTGCTGACGCACTGGGAAAACCGGGGGCCAGCCGAAATCCCGGAGAAGCGGCGCTTCACCTACCGCTATGTGCATTTCCGCGCGCAGCAGCTTGGCATCCCGTTGCGCATGCCACCTGCCCACCCCTTCAATCCGATCAGGCTGCTACGGCTGGCACTGGTGTTGGGATGCACGCAGGATGCGGTGCGCGAGATTTTCCGCTTCGTCTGGCGGGAGGGCCGCGCCGTCGAAACCGAACAGGATTGGCTTGATCTGCGCAGCCGCCTCGGGACCCATGTCACCGGCGACGCGCTTGCGCAAGCGGAAATCAAAGCGCAACTGCGCCGCAATACGGATCAGGCGCTTGCACGCGGTCTGTTCGGCGTACCGACGTTTGCGTTGGGCGACGATCTGTTCTGGGGAGAAGACTCGACAGCGCTGCTGTTGCATTGCCTGAGCAATCCGGCATGGCTGCAATCCGACGAGTTGCGCCGTATCAGTGCGCTACCCGTCGGCATCCAGCGCAACGCGTGACGGCGAACGACAGCATGATCGGTGCCGAATATCTGAGACGCATTGCTGCGTGGTCGCGTGAACTTGACGGGCAGGAGATCGAACGCGCGCGCAGCGGTATCGTTGAAAAGTCCTTCAAGGCGGACGAATTTATCTGCCTGCGCGGCGACCGTTTCGAATACTGGACCGGGGTCATCACCGGCCTCGTCAAACTAGGTACCGTTTCGCGCGCCGGTAAAGCCGTCAGCTTCACCGGTGTAACGGCCGGTGCGTGGTTTGGCGAAGGGACGGTGCTCAAGAACGAGGCGCGGCGTTACGATCTGGTCGCGTTGCGCGATACACGCCTTGCGATGATGGACCGCCCGACTTTCCTTTGGTTGTTCGAAAACAGCGTCGTTTTCAACCGCTTCCTGGTCGGACAACTAAACGAACGCCTCGGCCAGTTCATGGCCTTGCTCGAATACGACCGCATGCTGGATGCGACTGCACGCCTCGCACGCTGCATCGCGTCGCTGTTCAATCCGATTCTCTATCCCGACGTAACACGTCATCTGGAAATCACGCAGGAAGAGATAGGCTCGCTGTCCGGCATCTCGCGCCAGAATGCGAACCAGTGCCTGAAGACACTCGAAAAAGAGGGCTTGCTGCGGCTCGAGTACGGCGGTATCACGATCGTCGACCTCGAACGCTTGCGCCACTACGGCGAATAGTCGAAGCCGCGCCACGCCGGCGGCTTGTTCAGGAGCGAGTCATTGAGGGCGTCGAGGGTGGACCGCTAGGCCGAGACCTGAAATACCGCGACCGCATCGCGCAACACAGCCGCCTGCTCCTCCAGCGATTTCGCCGCGGCCGCGGCTTCTTCGACGAGCGCCGCATTGTGCTGCGTGACTTCGTCGATCTGTGAAACCGCCTTGTTGACCTGCTCGATGCCGTCGCTCTGTTCAAGCGCGGACGCCTCGATCTCGTTCATGACGCCGGTGACGCGCTGGACCGCGCTCATGGCTTCGTGAATCGTCTTCTGCGCATCGGACACAAGGGAGGCCCCCTCCTGCACCTTGGCTGCCGATACGCCGATCAACTCCTTGATTTCCTTCGCCGCCGCGCCTGAGCGCTGTGCAAGGCTGCGCACTTCCGATGCGACAACCGCGAACCCGCGGCCCTGTTCACCCGCCCGGGCTGCCTCCACTGCCGCGTTCAGCGCGAGAATATTGGTCTGAAAGGCGATCCCTTCGATCATGCCGATGATCTCGGCCACCTTGCGCGACGACTCGGTAATCCCATCCATCGTCTGCGTGACGCGCGACACCACCGATCCGCCGCGCGTCACCGTGTCCAACGCGCCCTGCGCCAATCGATTCGCCTGCTTGGCGTTGTCCGCGTTCTGCTTCACCGTCGCCGACAGTTGCTCCATGCTCGCCGCCGTCTGCTGAAGCGCAGCGGCCTGTTGCTCAGTACGCGACGACAAATCCGCATTGCCCGACGCAATCTCGTTCGCGCCTTGCGTGATCGCCGTCGTGCTGCCGCGCACCTTCGCCACCGTCTCCACGAGGCCATCGCGCATCTTCGTCAGGGCACTGAGCAACTGGCCCATCTCGTTGCGCGATTTGATTGCGATCGCAATCGTCAGATCGCCGGCGGCGATTCGCTCGAAATGTTTGATGGTCACATTGACCGGCTTGATCAGCGCGGCCGACAAACCGATCCGCGCCGCCACACCGATCACGATCGCAACGGCGCCAATCGCCGCGAACAGTAGCGTCGCCAGGCGGAAGCGCTGCGCGCCGGTCTCGGCCTGCTGGTGCTGATTGCCGATCTGCACGCGCTCGAGCGCATCGATGGCTTTCGAATACGCCGCGTAAAAGTTGTTCGCGGTTTCGCCCTGGATGTTGCGGAAGGTGTTGAAGTCGAAGTCGGTGAGCGCCTTGAACTCCGGCTCGATGGCCTTGTCGACGAGCGCGGCGCGCGCCTGCTCGACGGCCTGCGCGAGCTTCTTTTCCTCTTCGCTCACGAACGGGCTGGTCATGTAGTTGCGGAATTCCTTGTTCGACTCGACCAGCACCTTGTGCGCGGCCGGCAACAGATCGTCGGTCTGCTTGCCGACGCTAAAGAGCGTCTGATACGTGCCGACTGCGAGCTGCACTTGCAGCAGCTTCTCGGAGCTCGCCTTCAGATGCGATAGCGCGGCCGCGCTGTGCTGCGTTTCGTCGAGGCTGCTATTCGCGAGCTTGAGCGCGCCGTAGCCGACACCGATCACGGTCAGCAGGAAAGCGACGAACACGCTGATGACCAGCGTCAGCCCGCCACGAATGGTGATGTTGTTTAACATTGGGTCTCCGGAACGTCCTGTCGAGCGGCGGCGAAATCGGGGAAACGCCGGCGCGCGGTGTTGTTTCATGCGCCATTTACACTTCGCCGCATCCAGGTTAACGGCCTTCGCGAGCCCCCGTTAAATAGGTGGAATCCATGACAGGCAAGGCTTTGCGGGGCGTCTCAGACTCACTATCTGGGATATTTCGCGTGATCTACGCGAGCGCTGCTTTTCCGGGCACAGCGCGTTTCGTTTGTATAATTCGGCGTCTTCGCTCAGGCCCACTTTCATGCTTAGTTTTGCGCTCGGCTTTCTCGTTTCACTGCTGATCACACTGTTGATCGTGCGCTATGCGCATCTGCATGAAAAATTCTCCACCGATACCGATCTGGCCGGCGTGCAGAAATTCCATGTGCGCCCGGTGCCGCGCATCGGCGGGACCGGGATTCTGATCGGGCTGATCGTCTCGGCGGTGCAACTACATCACGCGTATCCCGCCGTTTCGAGCGGCATTCTGGGGCTTATCGCGTGCGGTATGCCGGCGTTCGGCTCGGGCCTGGTCGAAGATCTGACCAAGCGCGTGTCGCCGCTCGCGCGGCTCGTCTGCACGATGGCGGCCGCCGCCCTCGCCTACTTTCTGCTGAACATCGCCGTCACCCGCATCAGTGTGCCGCCGCTCGACTTTCTGCTGTCGTATGCGGTGATCTCCTGCGTGGTCACGGTGCTGGCCGTCGCGGCGCTCGCCAACGCGATCAATATCATCGACGGCTTCAACGGCCTCGCGTCGATGGTCGCGTTCATGATGTTCGCCTCGCTTGCTTATGTGGCGTTCCAGGTGTCCGATCCGATCGTGCTGTCGGCATCGTTCATGATGATGGGCGCGGTGCTCGGCTTCTTCATCTGGAATTTTCCGGCCGGGTTGATCTTTCTCGGCGACGGCGGCGCATATTTCATCGGCTTCATGCTCGCCGAGCTGTCGATCATGCTGGTGATGCGCAATCGCGATGTGTCAGCGTGGTATCCGGTGCTGCTCTTCATGTACCCGATCTTCGAGACCTGCTTCTCGATCTATCGGAAGAAGTTCATTCGCGGGATGTCGCCGGGGATTCCCGACGGTGTGCATCTGCATATGCTGGTCTATAAGCGGCTGATGCGCTGGGCGGTCGGCGCGCGCACCGCACGCGAACTGACGCGGCGTAATTCGCTGACCTCGCCGTATCTCTGGCTGCTGTGCCTGATCGCAGTCGTGCCGGCTACCCTGTTCTGGCGGCATACGCTGCATCTGTTCTGCTTTGTGGTGGTGTTCGCGGCGACTTATGTCTGGCTGTATATGAGTATTGTGCGGTTCAAATCGCCGCGGTGGATGGTGGTGAGGAAGGGGCGGCGGTAATCAAGGTGCATGGATTCGGCGCTTAATTTGTCTGAATGCGGCGCGTGGAAATATCATCGGGCAAATCTATTATTCGCGAAGGGGCCGTTATGAACTGGAAAGCATACGTCGTCGCGCTGGGCACAATCGCAGCAAGCGTGCCGGCGTTCGCCAATACAGCATCGAACAATATCGTCTGGAGCGCCAAGCAGCCGACGGCGACGATGAGCGGACAGCCGGAATGCACGGCGTACTCGCGTCGGCAGATCGCCGGCACGAGTGACGCAACGTCCGATCCGCTGGCGAAAACCTTGAAAGTGGTTGGGACGATGGCGGCGCTAGCAGCAGTATCGGCGGCGACGAAGGCTACGACGACTAGCGCACCTAACCCCTGCGGGAGCTTTTGATCATCCGTACGGTCAAGCGATGTATGCCGATAATAAAAAAGGCGCTCCGAGTTGAGCGCCTTTTTCTTTTGATGCTTGACCGGAAGCACAACCGCTAACGTTCAGGAGACCCGCGTTACCGGCGTGACGCTGCGCAACGCCGGAGCGCTGCCCGGCTGATATTCCGGCACCCAGCGCCGCAGATCGCGTCGCACTTCGTCGTCGCTTGGCACGCGGTGCTGCATCAGCCAGGGAAGCAGATTGTCGATGAAGCTGTCGGGCACTTCACGCGCCCGCGCTATTCGCAGCTTCGGATGCGGCGTACGCGTGGTCGTTTCGTCGTCCGCCAAAAGTTCCTCGTATAGCTTCTCGCCTGGGCGAAGACCCGTGAACACCACGCGAATCTGCTCTTCGGTAAAGCCGTACAGGCGAATCAAGTCATGCGCCAAGTCGGCGATCCGCACCGGCTTGCCCATGTCGAGGATGAAGATTTCGCCGCCGTGTCCCATGCTAGACGCCTGCAGCACCAGTTGCGACGCTTCCGGAATCGTCATAAAAAACCGGGTGATTTCCGGGTGAGTGACAGTCACCGGGCCACCGCGCGCAATCTGCTCCTGAAACTTCGGAATCACGCTGCCGGCGCTGCCGAGCACATTGCCGAATCGCACCGTTTCGAATTGCGTGCGCTTCGAGCCCTGCTGCTGCAACGCTGAACAAGCCATCTCCGCAAGGCGCTTGCTCGCGCCCATGACGTTGGTCGGGTTGACGGCCTTGTCCGTGGAAATCAGCACGAAATGGGCGACGTCGTGACGGATCGCAGCACGCCCGACTCGATACGTGCCGAGCACGTTGTTGCGCACCGCCTGCCACGTGTTGACCTCTTCCATCAGCGGCACGTGCTTGTAAGCTGCCGCATGAAAGACGATATACGGGCAGTAACGCGCCAGCACCTGGTCGAGCAGCAAGGAATCCTTCACGTCGCCAATGATCGGCACCACCGATACTTCGGGATATTTGTCGCGTAGCTCTTCGTTGAGCCGATAAATCGAGAATTCGGAAATATCGAACGCCACCAACTGCACCGGCCCGTAGCGCAGAATCTGCCGGCACAGTTCAGAGCCGATCGAGCCGCCCGCGCCGGTCACCATCACGACGCGGTTCTTAAGCAGCGCTTCGACGTGCGGCGTATCGATCATCACTGGATCACGGCCTAGCAGGTCTTCCAGATCGATCTGACGCACCCGCGACAAGAACGCCTGGCCCTGCGTAAGCGGAGTCAGCGCCGGCAGCGTCATGGCGCGCACGCCTGCGCGCACGCACAGCGTGGCAATCCGCCGATGCGCTTCCACCGAAGCCGACGGCACGGCAATGATCACGTGCTCGACTTTCAGTTCGGCGGTGATCTTGTGCAGATCGCTGATTGCGCCGAGTACGCGATAGCCGTAGATTTCGCGGCCCTGTTTGACCGGGTCGTCGTCGAGCAGACCCGCGAGCCGCCATTCGCCGGAGCGTTTCAGTTCACGCACCAGGTTCGCGCCCGCATTGCCCGCGCCGAGCACCAGGACAGGCTTGCCCTGCCCGACCAACCCGCCGTAGCGATAGAACTCCTTGGCCGCCCGGTACAGCGCGCGCGAACCGCCCATTGCGAGGAACAGCAGCATGGGAGAAACGATCAGGACGGAGCGCGGCACCACTGGGCTCGGCTGCACAAGCGCGGAACCGATGACGACAACCAGCGCCCCGACGCCGATCGCTTTGGCGATCCGCACGAGGTCGGGCAAGCTGGCGAAGACCCACATACCGCGATACAGCCCATAGCTGCGGAACATCACTGCGTAGATCACCAGCACCCAGACCAACGCATGCAGCCCGCCCATCCGGAACGGCTCGGGCACAGGACCGTTGAAACGGATCACGTATGCAAGCATCCAGGCCAGGGTCACCGCGCACAAATCGAACGCAAACGCACTGAACGAAAGCCACCGGGCTTTGAATCTTTTCATTGCGTAGTACCTCAGGATTGCCCAGAACGGGACAAGTGACGCCGCCAATGCCGATCAATGCAGACACCGGCGAGTACAAGCACAGCAGCCCATGCAACGACAACCAGCCATTGATACACCACAGCAATTCCCATCGCCCACAAAGCAAGCATTATGCCCGTCGCCATGAAGAAATACCAAACTCGCGCCGTCGACGCATGGCCGAAGCCGGCCTGCACCAGTCTTTGATAGTAGTGTTCGCGGTGCGCCTGCCAAAATTTTTCGCCGCGGAACAGGCGTTTGAGCAAAGTGACCGAGGCATCACCGATGAAAGGGGCAAAACTTACCGCCGGAAACCAGATCGGCCATACGCCTTCGCGCCAGCCCCAATAACCGAGAGCGCCAGCCAGGAAACCCAACGGGATCGAGCCGGCGTCGCCGAGAAAAATCCGTGCGGGGTGGAAATTAAACAGAAGAAAGCCCGCCGCCGCCCCCGCCACCACGGCGCAGGCGAGCGCGAGCGCGGGGTCCGGATGCGCCGCGATGGACGCGGCGATCGCATAGCCGCCGAAGCCGAACATGGCCATGCCGCCGGCCAGACCGTCCGAGCCGTCCATAAAATTGTACAAATTGACCAGCCAGACGAGTAAAAACGCCAGCGAGGCAAGCGCCCACCAGGGGACATCGGCCGGATAGGCGGCGACCAGCGCTGCCACGGCCAAGGCATGGCCGCCGAACCGGACGCGTGCGGGCAGGCCGCGACGGTCGTCGATCTGCGACAACGTGGCAAGCAGTGCCGCCGCGAGGGCCGGCAGCCAAAGCGCAGGCGCCATAAGCCAGATCAGGACCACGACCACTGGCACAATGCCCCAACCGCCGACGCGCGGCGTCGGGCGCGTGTGCAGCGAGCGGTCGTTAGGGATGTCGGTGGCGAGGCGCCAGGCGAGGCCGGTCTTGAGCAAAGCCCACATAATCGCGGCGCACGCGCACAGCGCGACCAGCCCCCAAAGGAGCAGATGCGCGGCTGGACCAGCAAAGAGTGAAGCAATCGGCATGACGGACATTTCAGTGGGTAGAGCGATACCAGGCAGCAGTCTCCAGCAGGCCATGTTCAACGGTATGGGGCGGATACCAGCCAAGACATTCGCGGATATGGGAACTGTCCAACCGCAATTCGCCGATCAGCCGGTCGATCTGGGCCGAGCGACCGGTCAGGCGGCCGGCAAGGCGCAACAAGCCAACGGGGACCGGGACGAGACGTGCCGGCGCGTGCAGTTGCATGGCGAGCGCCCGCGCCAGTTCGGCGACGCTCAGATCGCGGCCGTCGGTGACGTGGAAGGTCTGGCCCGCGGCGCGCGGGTCGGTTGTGCAGTGCACTAGCGCGTCCGCAAGGTTGTCGACGAATACAAGGCTGCGCCGCGCGCTGATTGCGCCGAGCGGCAGAGGGACACCGTTGGCGATCGCGCGCATCAGTTGCAGAAAGTTGGCTCGCACGCCCGGACCGTAAACGAGCGGCGGGCGCACGATCACGATTTCGAGGCCCGACTTACGCCCGTACTCGACCAGTGCGCGCTCGGCTTCGAGTTTGGAGATGCCGTAGGGGTCGGTGGGGCTGGGTTCGTCCCCTTCCGTAATGGGTCGCCCGGCACTGCTTTCCGCCGCCGCCTTGATGCTGCTCACAAAAACGAACCGCCGTGCGCCGGCGCGGCGGGCGGCGGCAGCGACACGCAAGGCGCCGGTGACGTTGGTAGCGCGGTACGCGGCAAGCGGATCGGCCGCCGATTCCCGCACCATGTGGACGCGGGCCGCGAGATGGATGACCGTGTCGCAATGCATTGCCACCGGCCACCGTTCGTCGATGCCCTCGAAGTCGTTCGCATCGAAGATCCATTCGCGGACGCCGTCAGCGGTCGTTTGCGGGCGGCGTACCAAGCCGGTGACGCTGTCTCCGCGCTGCAGCAAGGCGCGCGAAACCGCCTTGCCGACGAAACCGTTGGCGCCGGTAATCAGCACTCGTTGAGTCATCGACGCGCCTCGCATAACCGGGCTCCGGCGCGCGCCGATCGAAGACAGGCAAGCGCCGCGGTGAGGCTTCCCACGCCGACGTACGGCAGGACAGGCAGGTGAGACACGATACAATCTGGCATCGGCGATGCTTATAAGGGAATCCGTTTGGAAAGCGTATTGTATGCGGGCAGCTTCCGCTTCAGTCCGCTCCTCGTGCCCGTTAGACGCTAAAATATGCGCGCAGCTAACAGACTGAAAGCACGGCAGATATCTTGGGTCGTGATGATAAAACGGACGAGCCACCCAGACGCCCAGTCCAAACACTTCTTAACATCTCAAACATATTCGCGCATGTGGAATTCGCGGTTTCGATCCGACGTGCTCGACGACAGCACAATCAGCTTCGCCCCCGAGCGACGTGGGCGCGCAACGGCCCGCGTTCAGGTGAGCCAACACTTGGTTACCACTGTTACCACTGAGCTTTGCATCGTGCCGCGGCGCGTGCGTCTGGCGACGTGCCGGCCGAATCGCAGCCATGCATCTCATGGAGCGCCGTTTCGCGCCGCATGAAACGCTGGCGTGTCATGCCACACGCGCAGGCAGGAAGTGTTGATCTGAATAAACGATTGAGCAGATAGAGAACCCTTCGATGAAAGTGCTGTTCGCCACTTACCCTATGGCCTTCCATACCCCCGGAGGCGGAGAAATACAGCTGCTTGCGTATCACAAGCACCTCCCCGCTCATGGAGTGGACGTCACGCTGTTCGATCCATGGAACCCACGGTTCCTCGAACATGACGTGGTCCACTTCTTCTCGTGCGTCGGTGGCTCGGTCCATTTCTGTAACTTTGTTAAACAGTTGGGCTTGCCGTTGGTGGTTTCGTCTAGCCTGTGGGTGACGGAAGAGACCAAGCATCTGTATCCGATCGGCGAAATTCATCATCAGTTTTCGTTGGCGGATCGCGTGGTAGCGAACTCGGATATCGAGTGTGAGACGCTTGCGCGGGTATTCGATCTACCGCGCGAAAAATTCGTCAGCGTCTTGAATGGCGTCGAGGATTCGTTCTACGAAAAGGTGTCGCCCGAGCTGTTTCGCGCACACTTCAATCAGCGGGAGAAGTTCGTTCTCAATGTCGGCAACATAGAGCCGCGCAAGAATCAGCTTCAACTCGTCAAGGCAATGAAGTCGATGCCGGAACTGAAGCTCCTGCTGATCGGTCACGAGCGTGACACAGCCTACGCTCGCGCCTGCCGCGATGAAGGTGGCGACCAGGTCGTCTACCTGGGCCCGCTGGCGCATGACTCTGAGTTGCTACGCTCCGCGTACGCTGCCTGCGAAGTGTTCTGCCTGCCTAGCACACTGGAAACGCCTGGACTCGCAGCGCTCGAAGCCTACGCGGCAGGTTGCCGCGCAGCGATTACCGCAGTAGGTTCAACTAGGGAGTATTTTGGCGATCGCGTCGAATATCTCGATCCCGCAAACACCGACAGCATTGTGCGCGCCATACGCAATGCAATTGCAACGGACAACAAATCCCGGACTGACGGCGACCGACATCAACTGAATTGGCAGAACGTAGTTCAGCCCCTGCAATCCATCTATAGCTCCCTGACGACAAAATGAAATTCGATTTACAACCATTGGGCAATGTCGAGGCGTCTTCCGATCAGGATTTCGATTGGAAAGCGACGAATAGCGATCCTCAGTTCTCCATATCCAACTGGGAGATTTTGCGCGGACGCGCACTACGAATTTCGTTCCGTCTGTCAACGAGCAACTCGCGCCGATCGGTCTGCATCTTTTATATGGACACCGGCACTGGCATGTCGGAACAAAGCGCTCTGCGCCTGTCTGTCGACGCCGAGGGAAATGTCGACCAGGAAATTGCGTTCCCGGAGACGTTGCGCGCCTTGCGCTTCGACCCGCTAGCGCATCCCGGGGCGTTTTCTCTAAAGGATTTCAACATCGAGATTCTCTCCCGCTCGAACGAACAGATCAAACGTCTGCTTGATTCGTATCACATTGTGCCCACGCACACCGGCGCGCTCGACCAGTTGGGCAACCCGGTCACCGAGCTGACGTACGAAAACTGGATCAAGATCAATGAGACGCCTCAGCAGAGGTATCACGTGCTTCGTGAGCATGTGGCTTCGTGGGATAGCAAGCCACTGATCAGCATCGTGATGCCAACCTATCAGACGCCTGAGAAATGGCTCAGGAAGGCAATCGATTCAGTCGTCGATCAAGTCTATGAAAACTGGGAATTCTGCATTGCAGACGACTGCTCAACGTCACCTCACGTGAAGGCGATCCTCGACGAGTATTCTGCGAAGGATCCGCGCATCAAAGTAACCTATCGCACCGAGAACGGCCATATCAGTGCGGCAAGCAACACGGCGCTCGACATGGCCTCCGGTGAATTCGTCGCCCTGCTAGATCACGACGATGAACTACATCCGCTGGCGCTTTTTTACGTAGCTGAAGCGATCCGTGCCTTCCCGCATGCCGCATTGATTTACAGCGACGAAGACAAGATCTCGGTTGACGGCGTTCGATCTGAACCGTACTTCAAGTGCGATTTCAACTACGACTTGTTCCTGAACCAAAATATGATCTGCCATTTTGGTGCATACAAGACTTCTTCGTTGAAGGAAATCGGTGGATTCAGAATCGGCTTCGAAGGCGCGCAAGACTATGACCTCGCACTGCGTGTGCTCGACCAGGCGGGCGCCCAGAATATCTATCACATCCCTCGAGTGCTGTATCACTGGCGCGTCATTCCGGAGAGTACCGCATCCACTCACGAAGCCAAACCCTACGCGGTATCCGCTGCTGCACGGGCACTAGCAGACCACCTCGAGCGGAATAAGGTACCCGGCAAGGTGGAGCCCGCTCCCGACGCGCCTGCGTTCAACAAGATCAGCTACATCATCCCTGATCCTCATCCGCGCGTCGAAATTATCATTCCGACGCGCGATGCAGCGGGGCTGGTACGTCAATGCGTAGACTCGATCCGTGAAAAGACCGTCTACGACAATTACCTCATTACGATTATCGATAACGGGTCGACGGAACAGGAAACATTCGACCTGTTTGCCTCCTTCAAAGATGATGAGCGCATCCGAGTCTCCAGGGACGATTCGCCCTTCAATTATTCGGCGCTGAACAATCGTGTCGGGCTGGCGAGCGAAGCCGACTTTGTTTGCCTGATGAATAACGACATCGAAGTCATCACGCCGACCTGGCTGTATGAAATGATGTCAATCGCCATGCAACCAGGCGTCGGCGCCGTCGGAGCCAAGTTGCTTTATCCGAACGATACGCTACAGCATGGCGGAGTGATCGTCGGCCTTGGAGGCGTCGCGGGGCACTCGCACAAGCACTCCGATCGCAAGGCGCCAGGGTACTTCTTCCGCACGCTACTGCGTAGTCGGATGAGCGCAGTCACCGCCGCATGCCTTGTTATTCGCACATCGATCTTCAGGGAAGTCGGCGGACTCGACGAAAAACTGCAGGTCGCATTCAACGATGTGGATTTTTGCCTGCGCGTGCAAAAGGCCGGCTACCGGAACGTATGGACGCCCTATGCGGAGCTCTACCATCACGAGTCGGCATCGCGTGGATACGAAGACACGCCAGAAAAGATCGCCCGCTTCGACGAGGAAGTTGCCTTCGTCAAACAGCGTTGGGGCGATACGTTGTTGAACGACCCGTGCTACTCGCCAAACCTTAGCCTCGATACCGAAGACTTCTCCATGGCCTGGCATTCACGCGTCCCGGACTTCCTGTAAGAAATGACTTCGAATACACAATGGCTTAAGGATTGCCGGCACCCGTCGTCGAGCGAGCCGTTCTCCCTGCCCGACGCGATCTACTTCCTGATCAAGTTCCGCGCGGACTTGGCGCATTTCAAATACAAGTCCATCAAAGACCGGATGGTGCTGTATTTCTGGTGGAATTCGGTCGGCAAAACCAACTACCCGGATTTTGAGTGGGTTCCGCGCCCCTTGGATGTAGAGTACGTCCGGCGGCTCGATACGAGTACGCTGATCGCGGAATATCCGGAATGCATTGCGCACTGGCTACGCGGTACATCACCTGACGTACTCGAAGAGGGACCTCTCGTCCAAGCCCTGCTGCAAACCGAGCGGTTCGAGCCGGCTAGTGATATCGAGTTTCCGCGTTTTCTCGATCTGATCATCAGGAATCGCCCTGACCTCAGCCAGTATCTGACGTTGGATCAGTTTCCTGGTCAACTGGCGAGTCTGGACTGGTGGGAGAAGCACGGCCAGTTTGAATATCCCAAGGTCGCATGGTCGCCTGCCGGCATCTATGCGACACTGAATCACCTCGAAAAGTGCGAATCATATGGCGGCATGTGCTTTCCAAGGTTCCTGCCGCTCATTCTCGAGAACCGGCCCGACCTGAAGAGCAACCTTGATCTGACGACGTTGCCAGGGCAACTCGCAGCGGTGACATGGTGGGAAAAACATGGTCGGCAGGAATACTCTCGCCTCACCTGGTCGACCGCGCAAATCGTTAGTTATCTAAATGAACCCGACGAAGCCGTTCTGTCCGGCGACCTGCACTTCCCTCACTTCCTGCCGCTAATCATCAAGCACCGCGCGGATTTGAAGGATATCGATCTGACAACATTCCCAGGTCAGCTTGCCGCGATTAACTGGTGGGACAAATATGGTCAGAAGGAATACCCCGAGCTGGTCTGGTCGACGGCGCAGATTTCGAACCTTCTGGATCAGTTAGACAACATCGAGGGGTTGGCGGAACAACGCTTCCCTCGCTTTCTCTCACTGATCATCCAGCACCGTCCTGACCTTCACAAGGATCTCGACCTTAGAACCGCTCAAGGACGACTGGCGGCCGTCGGCTGGTGGGAAAAATACGGAAAAGCCGAGTTTCCTACACTGCGGTGGTCCACGTCATCGGTTCTCGAATACTTTAACGAGCTTGACGAGAAGATCAACGGCAACCTGATAAAAGTGCCGCGATTCGTAGCGTCCTTGATTAATTCCCGCCCCGATCTGCAAGCGAGTATCGACATCGCTACGTTCACGGGGCAGGTCAGTTGCCTGCAGTGGTGGCAAGACAGCGGGATGCACGAGTACCCCTATTTGAGGTGGACGACTTCCAGCGCGCTCAATCAGTTGACGGGGCTCGATGGATTTCCGTCGGACGGACGGCTAGGACTTCCGCGATTCCTCCTATGGCTTCGAGAGGGTCGGCCTGATCTGCAAGCTGCCTTCGATATCTCGAACAATGAAGGTAGGCGGCAACTCGTCCATTGGTGGCAAAACAGCGGACGGAACGAATATCGGGTGCTCAGCCCTCTCTCAGTAAGCATGCCGAGTGAGGATGTATCTGGCGAGGAGGAACATTGCTCCGTCTCGATCGCACGCATCAGTCGAGCACGTCCGTTCGGGGTCAATATCGTCGGTTTCCCGCAAGGCGTCCTCGGCTTGGGCGAAGACGCACGCACGGCCGCGCGCGCACTTGCGACCGTATCGATACCGGCGGTACTCGTCAATGCGCCGATGATCGGCCCACCGAAGCTCGACATGTCATTCAATCACCTGTTGAGCGATGATCTCAAACACGACGTCAGTCTATTTTGCCTGCCCCCACCGGAAATGGTCCGGCTGGCGCTGGAGGGCGGCCGGAAAATCATCGAATCGGACACGTACAAGATCGGCGCGTGGCCGTGGGAACTGCCGCAATGGCCAAACGCGTTTGGCAAAGTCCACACGTTCGTGGACGAGCTATGGGCCCAAAGTGAATTCGTACGAACTGCCCTCGCCCGCCAGGGAGAGACGCCCGTTCATCACATGCCGATGTCAGTCGAAATCCCCACGCCCGTCGCGGCCGTGCGCAGTCGTTTCGGCCTGCCTGAGGGTAAGTTCCTGTTTTATCTGATGTTCGATGGCAACTCCTGGCTGACTCGCAAGAATCCAGTGGCCGGCGTGCGCGCGTTTCAAGAAGCCTTCGCCAGCGGCCAAAGCGGCGTTGGCCTTGTGATTAAGGCAATGAACATCCGTGACGACGACCCGATCTGGCGCGAGGTCGCCGAGAGCGCGGCCAAAGACAACCGCATCAAGCTGATTTCAGAACGTCTCAGCCGCCAGGACTCGATCGACTTCATGGCCTGTTGCGACGCCTACATTTCGTTGCATAGGAGCGAGGGGTTTGGCCGGGTCATTGCCGAGGCCATGGCGATCGGACAACCCGTTGTGGTGACCAACTTCTCCGGCAATGTCGATTTCTGCGATGCGGGCACCTCGTTCCTGGTGGACGGTGAGCTGGTTCCGCTGCGACCGCGTGACTATCTTTTCCATGAAGGCCAATACTGGTGCGATCCGGACGTGTCTGCCGCAGCGCGTCAGCTAGTACGCGTGGTCGACGATGTCAGGGAGCGGGAGCGTATCGCAGCAGCGGGCAAACTCTGCATCCAGACGAAATACTCGATCAAGGCTGTCGGCAAGGCCTATGCGAAACGCCTGGCTGAAATCCGTTCGGAGGGGGCGCCCCGATGAAACTCCGGATTTGTGCCCCAGATATTTTTGCAGGCGACGCGGTCGGCAACCACTGCATCGGCATCGCCCGTATGGCCATACGTCTCGGCATGGACGCGGAGCTCTACGCGCAGTGCTTCGATGCGACCGTCCTACCGATTCATCCCCTGTCGGACCTGTTCGATCAAATTGACGCGGACGATCTGTTGCTCGTTAGTTATTCGATCTTCGATCCATATCTCGAACAATTACTTGCACTTCCCTGCCGCAAGCTTTGCTATTTTCACGGTGTAACCGATCCAGACCTGCTGCGCGAATTTGAACCTCGCACGGCAGATCTTTGCGAGACATCGCTAGCGCAATTTCCGCTACTGTCCCGCTTCGAATCCGTTATAGCTAACTCGCACTCGACGGCACGCAGCCTGGCCGAGTGGATCGACCCGGCATCGATAAAGGTCGTTCCGCCGGTTTTCGCCGACATGCCCGCATTTCAACGCGTACCAACCGAACAGACGCAGGACCGCTTACGACCTAATCTGCTGGTGGTTGGGCGCGTCGTCCCTCACAAGCGCGTAGAAGACGCTATCGAGGTGCTAGCTCTGTTGCACAGGCGCAAACTCGAGTTCACGCTGTCCGTCGTCGGCAGCATGCCGAACTACGAATATTCGAAGTTCCTCATCAATCATGCCCGCTCTCTGGGTGTGCTCGATCAGGTTAACTTTATGGGCGTGGTAGACGACGAGGACCTGCTCGATAGCTATAACAGATCGAGCGGCCTGCTGGTGATGAGCCGGCACGAAGGTTTTTGCGTGCCGGTGCTCGAGGCCATGCATTTCGGCAAACCGGTATTCATTCGTGGTGGAACAGCCGCGCAGGAATTGTGCGGACCGGACAGCGTATTCGACGCGGACAGTCCGCTCGATGGCTGGGCCGATGCCATTGCAGCCCAACTCTCCGGCGCAACTGACACCCAATCTGCCTCCGCACGCAAGGCGATGAATCGGGCGCACGATATATTGCTCCGCACCGACGCTTCGGTGTGGCAACGAATATTGCTCGCAGGTGGCGAAAGAGGGAACACATGACCGGCCTAAAATTCCTCCTCACGACTTACAGTACCGCATTTACTGTCAGCGGCGGCGGCGAGTCAGAATTGGTTCAAGTCGCGGAAATACTGAAGTCGTCCGGCGTTCACACCGACATCTACGGCATTGGAAGTCGGCCGCTCAGTTTCTACGACGGTGTGATCCACTTCTCAGTCCACGCGGACGGACATGCCATTCTCCGCGAGGCGGCTCTCAAGAAGAAGCGCGTGTTCCTGTGGCCGAACGTCTGGTGGTCGGAAGCACCGTCCGATGGTGAAGTACAGCGAATAGCCGAGATGGCGAGAAACGCGCACAAGCTGCTCTTCAAATCGGATGCCGAGCTGGATAATTTCACGCAATACGTCGACGTACCCGCTCAGAAATTGGAAGTTATTCCAACGTGCGTTTCGAACCGTTTTCTGGCGGAACCGGATAGAGACCTCGCATCGACAATCTGCAACACGTCGGACTTCGCGCTATGCCTCGGGCTGATCGAGCCGATCAAGAATCAGCTTCGGGTAGTCAGGGCACTGAACGCGCTGCAACTGGACGGTGTATTTGTCGGCGGCGCGCGAGACGACGATTATTACCACGCGTGCGTGGCGGAGGCACACCCGGGTATTCAGTTCCTACCATTTGTGCAGCCTTGCAGCGCGTTGCTACGTTCGATCATTGCCAATTGCTCGGTGATGGTCGAGCCGAGCATCGATCCGCCGGGACGCTCAGCGCTGGAAAGCGCCATCATGCAGAAGCCGCTCGTCATCAGCGACGGTCCGTGGCAGCGAGAGCATTTCGCGGAAAACGTCTGGTACGCGCCGACCGATTCGGTCGATGCGCTTGCTGCCGCAATCGACCGCGCACGCACCGATCCTGACCGGGAAGTGAAGATTGCGAGCAACTATGAACGCGTCTTTTCGCGCCATTCGGCTTCGACTATAGGCCCCAAACTCGTTGAGTTGCTGGCCCGAGAAAGTATCTAAGATGCAAAAAGTGCCTCGCCTATTAGTAGTTCAGCGAATTTCGCTCTCGCACGATCGACTCATGTCCAGGTCAATCGCAGCGCGCTTCGGCCCGCTCCTGACCTACATGGCCAAACATGGGATGATCGAGTGGGAAGAAATCGTCGAAAGCGATGTAACGATCGGACAGCTTCGGCGGTTCGATGCTGTGCTCTTCAACAAGCACAGTTCCAATCGCGCCGTCGATGTCATGCGGATGGCAAACGATCTTGGTTTGCGGACCATCTATGACATGGACGACTGGATCATCGATCTGCCGATGTACAGCGTTACCGATCTCAACGACGACTTGCTGGCGAATATTACCTGGCTCATCCGGCAAGCGTCGGTCGCGACGGTGTCCAATGAGATTTTGCGGACAAAGTTGCAGCGCATCCGGCCGTCGGTTGTCGTGATACGCAACGGCTTCGACCACGACGCAATACCCTCGTCCCCCGAAGACTGGCAAGAAGCCGTTCCGCGCAAGATCCTGTTTTCCAACACCGACGGCATCAAACTCGTGCAGTTCAGGAAAGGATTTTTCGGCGTCCTGGTAGATTTCCTGAATCGGAATCAAGATGTCACACTGGAATTCTGGGGTGACGGCTTCCCCGAGATGTCGCAGATCCCAAGGCTTACGTCGAAGGGCTTCCTCGATAATTCTGCTTATAAGAGCGCGATTCGCGATGCAGGTTATATGTTCTCCGTCGTGCCACTTGGTGGCCGTGAGGACAAAGATGCACTGTTCTTCAATAGCTGCAAATCCTGCATCAAGTACATCGACTACGGCAGTCTCGGTATCCCCGGCATTTACTCGCGCTCTCCCGTCTACGAGGACGCAGTCGTCGACCGTGTTACAGGACTTCTAGTCAATAACGTCGAGGACGAATGGGCAGCGGCGATGCAAGAGCTGTACGACCGCGCTGAACTCAGAGATGGGTTACGTCACAACGCGCACGAAGACACCCGCAGTCGATTTGGACTCGCCGATCCTGCACAGACGTTCCTCAACCTTTTGACGGCTTGACCGAATTAACCACGGAAACTGCAATGGATCTTTTGCTCATCAGGCACGGCCAATCAAACGCAAACGCAAAGGGACTACTGATCTCCACCGATCAGGACGAACTGACCGAACTGGGAAAACGACAGTCAACGGAGCTTGCAGCCACGCTCGGTAAATTCGGTTATTCCCCGTCACCGATTTTTTGCAGCCCGTGGATGCGCGCGCGCCAAACGGCGGAGCGGCTTTTCGACGACGCCACGCGGCTGACATTCGACTCCCGGCTTGCTGAAACGCATCCCGGCAAGTACGGAACGTGGCTTGAAGTGGACTTCAACCGGGCGTTCCCCGACTTTAACAAAGTGATTACCAATCGCTATGAAGACGGAGAATCTCATCTCGACATGGCCGATCGGGTACGCGAGTGGGTCGACACGGAAGTCCTGCCGCGTACCGGGCAATCGGGGTTGATGGCAGCTGTCGCACACGGCGGCCCCATTAGCGTCGTGCTGCAGCACCTGCTAAACGTTCCCATCGAAACGCACTACCCGAGCTTCACGGTGCCCAACGCGTCGTTCACATACCTGAAATGGCGGACCGACCTCGGTCGCTACTGCCTTGAGCGGGCCGGCCAAGTATGAATACAAGAGTCGCGATATTCGAACCGATCTACGCGCAGGATCAGGTTCAGGTCGAGAAGAGTTTTCTACCGCTCGTCATCCCGGATAATTCCCAAGCCGGGTGGCGCGAGTTCAAGCTCTTTGTCGACATGTATCGCAGCGGCGAACACCGCCGCCACGCCTATACCGGGATTTTTTCGCCGAAGTTCAGCCTGAAGTCAAAGATCACGGGAGCGGAATTCATCCGCTTCGTGCAAAGCCAGTCTGGATCTGATGTCTGTTTCATCAATCCGTTTCCGCAGATTGGCTACTGGTCGTTCAATGTGTGGATGCAGGGCGAACACGCACACCCTGGGCTAGCAGACGCAGCGCAATCGCTTCTCGATGCCTGCAAGGTAGATTTCGATATCAAGCGCACGCCTCGCCATGGGCCGGGATTGCTTGCTTATTCGAATTTTTGGGTGGGATCTGAACGTTTTTGGGAAGAGTACGTGGGCGGCGTACTAGTGCGGATCGCGGAGTTTCTGGAGCAAAACCCCGATCACGAGGTCACGCGCAAGGTGATGGAAGATACGACGCATACGGACCCTGCCCCGTTCTTACCGTTTATTGTCGAGCGGCTTTTCAGCACGTATATCTCACAGCGCTCCAAACTGAAGATCGCAGCGTATTGCCGCGTGGATGACAACGTGCTGGACTATTGCGTGAACGAATACGAACGGCGCCTAGTCGTGCGTATGAAACCGCAGGTCGATGAGGCCGACGCCGTTGGTACGTTCGACGGGGCAATAGTCAAACAAATGGACATCGCTTGTGAACTTTGGCAACAGCAGTTCTTCGATTACTTTGCGGTGCGACCACATCCGCACACGGGTCGACCGGTCGCCTAAGGACACAACTCATCGCTGGCCGTCCCAGCCTAATTACTTCTTTATGAAAAACACATCTTGGTGGCCGTCCCAGCCTCCGGGACGATGCTCCAATATTGAAAGGCTATTTTCCTCGCAGACATTTCTTACCCAATCTGTCGGAATCATGGCGATACCGTAGCTGTCGCCAATGTAGTCGACTGTCTTTGCTTCCAGCGAATGATCAGCGCAGTAGTTGACAAACCCAAACTCATTTACATCGTAGCTGTTCAGCAAATACTGCCGGGCGGCCTCACCGACTTGGTAGCAATCTGCAATACCAAGGTGCTCTCGAGACTTCTCGCCATGTGTAGTGACGACGCCGACAGCGCCCGGTTTCAGTTTCGAAAAGAAGTACTTGATAACTGCCCGTGCATTGTGGCTGGACAAGTGCGTGACGAGCGACCCGAGGGCCGCGACGTCGTACGCTTCAGTCGCGATGTTCCTAAACTCGTACACAGGCTCGGTGATGTAGTAGCCAACAACCCCGAACGTCTTAACGCAAAAATCGACAGACGGCACCATTATGTCCGCGACATGAATCTTTGCCGGGTCAAACCGGGCCGCCAAGTGACGGGTCACTCGCCCGTAGCCGCAGGGCAATTCTAGAATAGTCGGCGTGTGAGCACCGGCAAGTTCGGCAGCGTGAGATACAAAATCGGCCATTTGCGTGCCAACCGAATTGTAGTGCTTATACGAGCCGTGGAACATGTCGTCATCTAGGTGAATCGGGGCTATTTGCATCACATCCCTCCTCGCGCTGCCCACATTAACGACTAGCCTCGCAACGAACGAGGTGTAAAAACGTCGGCAATGAACTTCAATTTATTGCCAACAACGGCGTCAGTATAAGCGACGCAGCGACCAGTGTTAAACCTCGTTAGCGCTTCAATACAACCACCGCCTGTCCAAGTGGATCGCTATCGTGTATTCGATGCAAGCCCCAATAGAAAGTCTCGATCTGGAATCCGAGCTTCGCACACCATACTTCAATAGCGTTTCTCTCGATAAATGTATTCAAAACCGGCGATGTTTTAGTCCTTTGCTCGTCAACCGTCCTCTGGAACATTTTCCAGTGTTCCGGCTCGAAGAATTCGAGGAACGAAAATACGTAAGCGCGCGATTTCGCACACCTAGCTTCCATTATTGATACGGCTCACGATTGCGTCCGCAACCCAACTTTGCGGACGCAATCCATGACAGAAGATGACCTGAGCTTTTTGCCCTTGCGTGTGACGCGTGTCGGTGTCGGCGGCAAGCGAAGCTTCGACCCGGCGGACAAGCGACGACTGGTCGAAGCCTGTCTGCGGCCAGGCGCCTCACTATCGGGCCTCGCCCTGAAGGCGGGCGTGAACGCCAACCAGTTGCATAAATGGGTCCAGACGCGAGAACGGGGCCGGCCTCCAATCAGGCATGACGTGCCGGTCGCATCATCAGTGTTTGTTCCAGTCGTCGCGATCGACGAGCCGACAGCGGTCATGGCGTCCGCGCCCGCGTCGCTCCGCGCCACCGGGGCCGAGTCACCCTGCGTCTCGCTACGCTCAACGCGACTGGCACGGCTGTCGGCTCACCTGCCCAACGGCGTGAAGCTTGAGCTCGAATGTTCAGCAGATGACGTGGCAATCGTTAATGCGATGGTTACCGTATTGGGAGCGTGCTGATGTTCCGCTTCGAGGCGGACCTGACGGTCTTCCTGCATCGCGAACCGATCGACTTCCGGGCCGGCATCAATAGCCTCGTGACGCTCGTCGAGCAGTCCATGCAGCTCGACCCGTTTGGTCGCGCCGTCTTCGCCTTCCACAACCGCAAACGCAACCGCGTCAAACTGCTGTTCTACGATCGTAACGGTTTCTGGATGATGTTGAGGCGCCTCGAGGAAGACCACTTCGTATGGCCGCGCCGGCAGCAGAGCGTCGTCAAGCTGACGAGCGAGCAGTTGCACTGGCTCCTGGAGGGCATCGACATTGATGCTGTACGCCGCCATCCGGTACGGTCGTACCATCACGCCAGTTGAGCATCGGGCGGCGCCCGTCAGCAATAACTGGCCGGCCTGTTACAAATTCCCGTAAACCCATCGCGGGCGACACTTCGCTATCCTGGAGGCATGAACGAGGACGACTTCTCCCGATTGCCGCCGGCCGCCCAGGCCTATATCCGTGAACTCGAGACACGCAACCGACAACTCGGCGAACGGATTACCCAGCTCGAAGAGCAGTTTCGCCTCGCGCAGAGCAGGCGCTTCGCCCCGAGCAGCGAGAAGCTCAAGGATCGCGTCTTCGACGAGGCCGAACAGATCGCCGACACCGAACTCGACGACATGGACGCTGGCGCTACTGACGAAACGTTTGTACTCCCCCACACGGGTCTGCCGGATCCGCCGGCATCCACGGGATGCAAACCGGGACGTAAGCCGTTACCGGCGCATCTGCCGCGTCAGCGCATCGAATACGATCTGCCCGAGAGCGCGAAGGTATGTCCGTGCTGCGCGCACGCACTGCACCGCATGGGCGAAGAGACCAGCGAACAGTTGCATATCGAAGTAAAGGCCTCGGTGCTTCAGCACGTGCGCTTCAAATATGCATGCCGTCACTGCGAGCGTCACGCGGAGCGCACGCCGGTGATCACGGCACCCATGCCCGCCCAGCCGTTGCCGGGCAGCAATGCCAGTGCGGCGATGATCGCCACGGTCACTGCGGGTAAATACGTCGACGGGACGCCGCTATACCGGATGGCCCATGCGCTGGCACGCGCGGACATCGAAGTCGGACGCGGCACGCTGGCGAACTGGATCATCCGGCCTGCCGAGTTGCACTACAGCCGTCTGTATGAGGCGCTGCGCACAACGCTGCTGTCGCAACAGCTGATTCACGGCGACGAGACAACGGTACAGGTGCTCAAGGAGCCGGGCAAAGCCGCCCAGAGTACCTCGTATATGTGGGTGTACCGCAGTGCCGAAGACTGCCCTGAGCCCGTCGTGCTGTTCGACTACCAGCCGGGACGCGGGCAGGACTATCCCCGGACGTTCCTCTCCGGCTATAAAGGTCTGCTGATGACCGATGGATATGCCGCATGGCGCACGCTCGAAGGCCCGACGCACTTTGGTTGCCTGGCCCACGCCCGGCGTGCCTTCGTGGATGCCCTCAAGGGCATGAAGAAACCAGGCGGTCGTGCCGCACATGGACTGGAATACTTCAAGGCGCTCTACCAGGTAGAAACACTCGCAAAGGGCGATCTGCCCGAAGGCGAGACGCGGGTCGATTACACCTTCCGGTTGCGTCAGCAACATAGCGTGCCACTGCTTGAGTCGTTGCAGAAATGGCTCGATGAACAGGCGCCGCAGATTCTTCCCGAGAGCCTGCTGGGCAAGGCGATCTCATATACGCGCAACCAGTGGACATACCTCAGCCGCTATGTGAACGACGGACGCGCGCCAATCGATAACAACGTGATCGAGCGCGACATCCGGCCATTCTGCACGGGCAGATCCTCGTGGCTGTTCAGTGACACCGTTGCCGGTGCGAAGGCCAGCGCAATGATCTATAGCCTGATGCTCACGTGCCGCGCGTGCAACGTCGAACCTTACGCATATCTCTTGCATGTGCTCACTGAGCTGCCGCAACGGCCACCCGAAGCAGACATCACCGATCTCCTGCCGTTCAACTTCGCGATGTGAAGTACTTCGACTCGAAGATCCGCCTGACGCGATTCGTGTCGGTTTCCGGACAGCGCACGGCATAGGTCCCGGCACGCAGCAGGCAGGCGCAGTCGATTGCGACGCCAGGCGATAATCGAATTCCGCCTGCGTCCAATATGATGCTTTGCTCGAATCCATGACCAAGTCCTACACCATCTACACACTTCACGCGCAGATCCGTGACATCGAACCGCCCGTCTGGCGACGGATCCACGTCGACGGCAATATCACCTTGCGCAAGCTGCATCACATCCTGCAAGCCGCCTTTGGGTGGACCGACTCGCATTTGCATGACTTCGAGATCGACGGGCGGACATACGCGATGGGCGATAACGACAACATGCTCGATCTGTTTGCTGAAGATCCCGAAATGCTGGATGACCGCAAGGCGCGGTTATACCGGATTGCATACCCGGGACACCGGTTCCTCTATCGATATGACTTTGGCGATGACTGGCATCATGACATTCACGTGGAAGAAGTCACTCAAACGGACCATGAGCCCCACAGCGAGGCGTGGATTGGCGCTGGAGAACGTGCCTGTCCGCCCGAGGACGTCGGTGGCACCTACGGATATGCAGAGATGTTGCGCGTTCTGAGCCTGGAGCCAGATAGTGACGAAGCGAAGCGTTATAGAACATGGGCAGGCGACGACTTCGATGCCGAACTGTTCGACAGACGGGCAGCCAACTCGACGCTGCTGCGCATGGCGTGGAACAACTGGGGCAAAAAGTAGACAGGCTTGAACCCCTGCTCTCCGATGCATCTGACGATCCGGTGTGCTTTAACTAGCGCTTACGAAAATACCACCCGACCGCCGGGTTTAACCACTCGATAGAACTCTTCCAGGTAAAGATAGGTTTCTTGATGCAGAAGATGAGTGAATACGCTGAACGCGGACGCCATATCAACGGAAGCATCTGCCAAGGGAACGGCAAGTTCACGATTCAGCAAAAACTTGTAATTTTTCGGCGCCTTCGTTCGCGCGTAATCAAGGAGTGCCTGAACAATGTCTGCGCCGATGTAATTGACCGAGAGACCTGACTTTCCGAGGGCGTGAGCCAGACGGCCACTACCGCATCCCAAGTCAAAGATGGACATGCCAGACGAGAGCCCCACATGCGTGAGGATGTTGCACTGAATCTGCCCCATGGCTTCGTAATGATCTCCTACCGCCAATTCCATCGCCCTATCAACTGAATGATTGGAAAGCAGATCCGACACTAGTTTCTCGTAGTCCTCGACAAAGTGAAACTTAGCCATGGCATCTCCACTTTTGAGCACACTGGGTCAGTACAACGTGCGCAGTTCTACTCTAGTAAGCCCTCGTCCACGTACGCGAATAATGTCAATGCGACGACGATCATATGACTAGCTTGCGGCCAGCACTGCAACCAGTCAAGCCGGTTTTACTCACATCCAAGCGGGGCCAAAATCTCGTCCGATTACTCATTGCGACAGCGCGGCAAATGAAATAGTCATCGATTCATTCCAGAGACCAACACGCGGCGCTACGATCGAAAATCGTAGAACTTTCGGAAGCGATTTCCCCTCCATGAGTCTTCTGAAATCGTCAGTGGTCGACACATACGGCGACAACACGAACCCGCTCAGGGCCATTGACGGAATGAAACGCCGCCGGACTGTACGTCCATTGTCCAGGACAAGGTCTATGTATAGCTGCGGCAGCTTGAACAACGTCATGGCTACGCGTCCTGCCAGAGTCGGACGCAGGTCAATCTTGGTCCAAACGATTTGCGCTCCCTGGGGCACTTCAATGGGCGTGTTTGTCAATCCACTGCTGGAGGACAGCGGCATCAGTTTTGAATCAGTCGGATTGTCTTTCCGCGCCAAAGCGACGAACCCATCTATAGTATCCACCACGCGGTAGTGCGAGATGAACACAGGCCAGCTACCCGCATCCTCCAGCGCTGCCAAACGATTATCGATAGGCGCGACCGCAAACAGGACATGGTCCGGAGCGTTGGTGCCGAGAAGATGCTCCCGATTCACCCGATCCAGTTCTGGTTTGTAGACAGAGTAGCTTTGGGGTACGGGACGCCCCGACCATCTCAGTTCGTTTGCAAATACAACGGACAATTCCGTGGGATATACATCGACACTTCCGCTCGTCTGCGGAAGCGGCACTTCCGCGCGAATGCGCTCCTTCGCATCCTCAAACATTCGGGGAAGCGATCTCGGATCGGACCTTAGAGCGATTCCTGCTGCGGTCGAGTCAATCGAGCTATGCACGACACCAGCCATGTACCGCAAATTGAAACCATCGAGTTGGTTCTCAACCTTGAACCACCCAATGAATACTGAAACAGCAATCAGAATCGCGATGAGCGGGCGACTCACCATACTCAAGGCGAGTGCCACGAATAGTAAACTCGCTACGGCAATCCGAGGATGCCCATCCTGCCTCACGTATCCCGCTTTGAATGTAATGAACAGAAAAAGCGCGAGTCCAAACGCAACAATCGCACAGTCCAGGCGCCTCTGGCGCCAGAAGCCCGCGATAAACATAGAGAAGCAAATGCCAGCCGGAATAGCCCAAAGCACGACCGAACTATATGGCCCGTGAATCGACATTGCCTCCGTATAGCCTGAAATTATCGGTTCCTGCGCCAAGAAGAAATTCGGCAACGCAGAGATGGGTTGTCCAGTCAAAATCCAACCGACAATCAATGCAGCGCCCGAAGCGAGGCATAGCGCAATCGCAATTCGAACCTTGTGCGCCCGTGCAAACAGAATGGCACCAAGCACAATCATCGCCGCAGATAATCCCGCAAAACTGCCCTTTACCAAAGGGAGGACGCCGGCCGCTGCCGCAATGAACAGCAGCATTCCGATTCGCCAGGGCCGGCCCTTCAAACTCGATCCGCTTTCCACAAATGCGGCTAACAGCAGCACAAGCGGAATGGCCATAAAGATCGCGTCGCGGATACGTGACTCAACGATTACCAATGGCAAGAACACGAGCAGCAAACCTCTATCCGGCGCTGCAATAATCGCAAAGCCGAAACACAGCGCCAACGCCAGTACTGCGCTCCCTACCAGCATGATTCCGTCGGTTGCGGGATGATACATCTCCGTGTACACCGAACCGAGTGGACCGAACGTAAAGATCAAGTCTCTACCGAACACCAGATGACGGGCCACTGCTTCGTTCAGCGCGTAGCACCAGGAAGGGTCAAGTCCCGTGGTGGGCATGCGCGGCCCGAGCGGCAGAATGAGTACGAATGCGACTAGAAGCGCGAACGCGGCGAGCACTCCGGGAATGGCGACTCTCGAAGCTGTCTGCTTCACAGTAACAATGTGGATATTGTTGTCAGGTTTCACGCGGAATTTGGTCGGATAAAACTTGGTTGCGCTTGCAGTTGCGATATTGAGGAATATTCGAGAGACACGAATCCAGATCACCGCATCATCGGAATGACCACCTCTTGTGACCAACATAGCTCGTGAAAACCGGCACGACTACCCCAAAGAAGTGGGCGATTTCCCGCGTGTGCCAAGTGATACCGATCCACGGCAGCACGTAATACGCGAGAACAACGCTGACCGCCCATGTCTGCAATACGGCGACGAGATTCACGAGGACAAAGAACCCTGCAGACTTGGATGTCGACTGAACACTCTCAGTGAACACAAACATCTTGGTCAGTACAAAGGCCGTGATCATCCCAACGATATAAGCCAACACAATTGCAGTCGAGAACGGCAGCCAGTGACTGAAAACCATCCGGCTCCCGAAGTTGACGGCTGCGGCCACTCCGCCCGCAATCAAGAACTTCAGGAAGCGTGGCGACAGCAAACCGCGCCCTATACTGGTTCGAGCGATCGTCATACCATTCGCGCCATCTTGCGCGCGAGCCCAATGCTCTCGGAGATGCCACGGTCCTCAGGGTAGTAATAGGACGTGTCGGCGACTAGCAAGCCCTTCACCGGTAATTGAATCGGCGGCAAACGATCCAGGAAGCCCGGTTCGCAGATCGGCTGAGCGTAGCGGTAACGGCTAGCACGAACGTCGATAAAGTCTGCGTCTGTCAAAGCCGGGTTGATCTGCATCAGATACCGTTTCACCTTGTCGATGAAAACACTATCCGCTTCCTGATACTTCGCGTGTTCGCCCGGCATGTAGAACGGGACGTATACGATGTGCTCATCAAGCGGTCGCAGATTGGTGTACTCGACAATTCCGGGGATATCCATATCCGGATCGTTGACGTTCAACCAGAAATTCTGCGTCACCGCCTTCTTCAACTTCGCAATTACGCAGACCACCGCAACATTCTTCACGCTCCGAAACGCCACGGACACATCCGCTGGCAAATCCGGTATCACACGCGGAACATACGGCAAAGGAATTGTGCTGATGACTTTGTCGAACGCCAGCACCTCTCCATTGACCTCCACACCCTTGACCGCGCCGTTTTCAATCACAACCTTTTGTGCCGGCGACCGCAGACGGAATTCACCGCCGTTGGCTTCGATATATCGGCGCATCCCTTCGAGCAGCGTATCCGAGCCACCCTCAAGATAACCGAGTTTTTCGCGAAACAAATCGTAGCGCGACCGACCGATGCGGCGGATGCGGCTCCAGATCCACGCAGCGGACAAGTTGTAAGCGTAGTCATAGAACTTGTAGTCGAAAAGCCTGCGCCACAACACTTCCCACGCCTCTTCGCCGATCCAGCGGCGAATCCAGCCGGACGCTTCGACGTGGTCCAGCGGACGCCAATCATTGCGCTTGGTGGACAGGAATGCGTGGAGACCATAGCGAATCTTTGCGGTCAGACTCAATCCCTTGAACTTGAGCAGCGCGATCGGGTTACCCCATGCCTGCACATGTCCCTGGTAGTAGTAGCCCATTTTGGTCTCGACCCATTTCAACTGGTCCTCGAGACCCAGTTCACGCAGCACCTCGAAGAACGCGTGATCGGAAATCGCGTGAAAATGGTAATAGCGCTCGATCGACAACCCACCGAAGTCGAAACACGCGGCCATGCCGCCCACCCGATCGTCCGCCTCGAAGATCACTGGCTTGCGGCCGTCTTTGACGAGTTGATACGCTACCCCGAGACCCATAGGACCCGCACCCAACACCGCGACTTTTCCGTTACTCATGCTCACCGTCCGATTCAGAATTCGAGCGCGATCTGGCTATAGACCGGATCGTTGAAGGTTTCGTCCATCGCATTCGAGAAGGAGGTCGCCTTAATGCGGAAAATACCTTCCCAGTCGATTACTTCAAACTCGTCGCCCGCAGTGAGCGCTTTCAACTGATCCGCAGTGAACGGAGGATTCTTGTCGAACAGAGCGTAAATCTTCAGCAAGACGTAGAACAGGCCATACGGAATACGCACGATCGCGCAACGCGCCCGGGTCGCTCGCTTGATCTGCCGAATGATGTCGATATAGTCCACCTGCTCGAGGCCGGTGATATTGAATGCCTTGCCGCTCATGCGCGACTCGATACAGCTGATGATGACGTTGCAAAAATCGCCCGCATACAGCGGTTGACGCATGTACCGGCCGCTGCCAGGAATCGGGAAAACGGGCACGCGCTGCATGAAGCGGGACAGCCAGCCAAGATGCTTTCTGTCGAACCAGCCGAACATCAACGTCGGGCGCAAGACGACGCATTCGATGCCCGAAGCCAACACGATATCTTCCTGCTTCTTCTTGGTTTCCGTATAAAAGTCCTCGGCAACGGAATTCACGACCGACGAACTGATGTGCACGGTATAAGGCACCTTGTAGCGCTTGATCGCGTCGAGCACGTGCTCCGTCGACGTGATGTTGTTGCGAATAAAAGGTTCGATGGTCGGGCCGCCGATCTGTGCCTGCAGCATCACGACCACTTCCGCTCCGTCGAAATAACGGGACCAATCGCCGGGTTCGGCGAGATCGGCATATTCGATCGTGATGTCCGGATGCACGCCCCTCAGCACTTCGAGATTGGCGCGATGTTTGTCCAGCACCACAAGGTTCGTGTAGCCGCGCTGTTTGAGTCGGGCCACGAGGTTCTGGCCAACCAGACCTGCACCGCCGGGGAGAATAATGCGTGTATCGTTCATTGATCTGTCGTTGAGGCTAATCGTCGGATGGCCTGCGGCCCAAGTTCGGCCGTGCGTAATCCGACATTGTAAACGGTGCCTGAAGGCTGCCCTTGTATCCCGGCGGCTTGCTTCGAACCGAAGGTACTGGCGCTATTGCGTGCGAGTCACAGAATTGATTACAGCGACGCCCTCTTGAACAAAAACCCCGGCACCGATCGAATGATCAACATAATCCCCGACCAGAACCACGGCGTATAAATCGAATCCTTCTTCCGCTCGACTGCACGCACGATATCGTTCGCGACTCGCTCGGGCGTTGCTACAAGCGGCCCCGGCAACGGCATGCCAGCGGTCATCGGCGTATCCACGAACCCCGGCTTGATCGTCAGCACATGCACGCCTGCCTTGAACAGCCTCGCGCGCAACCCTTCACAAAACGTCGTGACGGCAGCCTTCGCGGTCCCGTAGACATAGTTCGAGGGCCGCCCACGATCTCCAGCCACCGACGAGATCACCGCGATCACACCGTTCTTCGCGCTTTCCATGAGATTGGCCAGCGGGGTCAACAACGCGATAACCGACAAACCGTTGGTCGACAACTCGCGCAAGGTGACCTTCACATCCTGTTCACAGGCTTTCTGATCAGACAATGTGCCATGCGCGATCAACGCGACATCGATACCGCCGAGTGCCCCTACGCAGGCATCGAGCATCGGTTGATGCGCATCGAAGTCGTTCATGTCCAGCACATGGCTCGTCGCCGCCTTGGCGCCGCGCGCCATGAGGTCTGCCGCAATTTGTTCCAGGCGCTCCGCCTGCCGCCCGACGAGAAACAGCGTCGCGCCTTCGGACGCCCAAAGGCGTGCACAGGCGATCGCAATTGCAGACGTCGCACCGACTATCAGGACTTTTTTCATGTTTGTGTTGTTCGTTGCCAAAAACGTGACATCAGCGCGGGATCGCGCAATGCCTCCAACTGACGCCACGCCGGATAGGCGAGCTGGAAATCGCTCGCCGACATATGCGCGTCCTTCGCCGGATACAACCGTCCGCCGGCTTCCCGGACGATCGCGTCGAGCCGCTTGAACAGATGGCGATTGCGTTCATCGTGCTGCGGAAAATCCAACGCGAGCGACACGCCCGCCATCGGAAACGACAACAAGCCTGGTGAGACCAATTCACCGCAGCGTTTGAGCACTGCGAGAAAGGAGCCAGTACCGCTTTTCCCAATCGCCTCCAGGATCGAATGCATGCCGTCGCGGGAGTTAGCCTGAGGGAGCACGCACTGATACTGTTGAAACCCGCGCTTGCCGTAAATGCGGTGCCACTCGAGCAGACCGTCGAGCGGGTAGAAGTAACTATCGTAGTCGACTTCGCTTTGAACTGTTTTGTTTTGCTGACGGTTGTAGTACAGCGCGTTGAAAGCGCGCAAGGTCAGCGGATTGATCAGCGAGATCGGTGGCGTCACCGGCACGGTGCGCTTCTTCTTGATCGGCAGTTGCAGATCGCCATCCGCCGAATGATCCCCTACCATGAAGATGCCGCGTCCGAGCGCTGCGCCACGGCTCAGGCAATCGATCCATGCAACGCTATACTCGTGCTTGCTGTCGAGTTCTTCCGACAACGCAAAGAATTCGTCGAGATTACCAAACCGAATGCTCGTCACCGACACGCGGCTCGAGCGGATCGGCATCAGCTGAATTTCCACCCATGCGATCACGCCGGTCAGCCCAAGGCCACCAATCGACGCGGCAAACCATTCGGCATTCTCTTCCGGCGAGCATTCGAGCGGCTCGCGCTCAGAGCGCAACAACGCAAAGCGGCGTACGTGACGGCCGAACGTGCCTCGCACGTGGTGGTTCTTGCCATGAACGTCGTTGGCCACCGCGCCGCCGAGTGTCACGTACTTCGTGCCCGGAGTGACAGGCAGCATCCAGCCTCGCGGCACGGACAGTTGCAAAACGTCGTCCAGCGTGGCGCCGGCTTCCGCACGCACAACGCCGGTTTGCCAGTCGGCGGAGATAAAGCGATCGAGCGGTTGCATATGCACTACGTGATCGCTGGCGGCGAGACAACTGTCTCCGTAGCTGCGGCCATTTCCATAGGCCAGCGTCGTGCCGTTGGCACCCGCAACCTGCTCCCATGTAGCACGCAGCCGGTCACGCCACGGCACCGGATGCGCAGCCTGCGGATGATAGGGGTATCGCCCCCACGACTTGAGCGGGCCCGTCATATCGCGAGCCAGAAAACCAGGCCCATCAACGCCACGATCAGCAGGCTGGTGCGGTCTTTCGCGGCGAACACGACCGGGTCGTCATGCATCAGCCCGCGGTGCGTGATTAGCCACGTGCGGCTGATCCAGTAGAGCAGCAACGGACATGCCAGCCAGATCACCTGCGGATGACCGTATAGATGCGTCGTCTTCGAGTCCTGTATGTACAGCGCCAGCACCAGCACTGAAAGATAGCCGGACGCAGCGCCGAGCGACGAGATCATCGGCAGATCGTCGGCCACGTACCCGCGCCCGCGCGCCTTCGCGCCGCCTGCAGCGCGGGTCGCGTGCAGTTCAGCGTAGCGCTTGACGAGCGCGAGGCTCAAAAACAGAAACATCGAAAAACCCAGCAACCAGAACGTCAGCGTCATTCTGAACGCTGCAGTCCCGGCGATGATGCGGGCGGTATAGAGCATCGCCAGCACCACGACGTCCAGAATCACGCGGCGCTTGAGCAGGAACGAATACGCCATTGTCAGCACGTAGTAGCCGGCCAGCACTGCAGCAAACCGCCATGGCAGCCAGATTAGCGCGCCCGCAAAGGCGCCGATCGCGAGGACCGGAAACGCCGCCAAGCCCCATACAATTGACAACGAACCCGATGCGAACGGACGTCGCCGCTTGGTCGGATGGTGACGGTCGTCGTCGAGATCGAGCAGATCGTTGAGCAGATAGACGCTAGAAGCACACAGACCGAATAGCACAAACGCAAGCACGCCGCGCACGTCGAGCACCCACGACGACACCTGATGCGATGCCAGCAACGGAATGAAGATCAGCAGGTTCTTCAACCACTGATGCATGCGAAGTGCCTTGATCCACACGCGCAGTGGATTCTTGCGTGTTTGCAGCACACTCTCGACATTGCCGAGTTTATGCGCACGCCGCTCAACGCCGGGCGAGGGATTCACGACATAGGCGCGCTCGGCGGCCTCCCAGACAGCGAGATCGTCGTGCGAATTGCCGGCATAATCAAAACCCTTGTTACCAAACTCGCGCACCAGCGCATCACGCTTGCGACCGGACGATAGATTCACCTTACCGTCGCTGCCGAGAGTCTGGTCGAACAAACCGAGATGTCCCGAGATCGCCTCGGCGTAGCGCGCATCGCTTGCGGTCGCCAGCACCAGTGTGCGGCCCGCGGCTCGCTCACGCTTGAGCCACTCGATCACTTTCGCGTCATACGGCAAAGTCGCAACGTCGACGTGAGTCGCCTCAGCAAGCTTTGCCTTGAGATGCGCCTTACCTCCGCTTGCGAACCAGATTAACGGACGATAGAAGCGCAACGGGTACGCCTTCAGATAGGCAAAACCCGTCTCGATCAACATATCCGATCGCATCAGCGTGCCGTCGAGGTCGACGGCCAAGGTTTTCCATTGCATTTCGCTAACCCTTCCCCTTGCCGCATCACGCGACTTCCTGGTATAGCGCACTATATGCTTTGCCAAGCGCCTCGCCTGAAAACAGCGTTTCGTATCGCTCGCGTGCGGCTCGTCCCATGGCCGCGGCTAATGCGTCGTCGCTCAGCAGCGCATTCATCGCGCCAGCCAGTTCTTTTGATTGTTCCGGTGCGACGACAAACCCCGTCACGCCGTTCTGATTGACGTAGGACGTCCCCGAACCCACCTCGCAGCACACCATCGGTTTGCCGAACATGGCCGCCTCCACCAACACCATGCCGAACGCTTCGGAGCGCAAGTGCGACGGTAGCACCATCGCGCGGCATCCCTTGAGCAGCGCGACCTTTTCTTCGTGCGTCACCTGCCCCGCGAAAACGACATTGGTCGCGCCGGTTTGCCGTGCCAACGCCACTAGGCGCTCCCGCTCCGGGCCCGACCCGGCGATCACAATTTTCGCATCGACGTGGCTCGCTGCCTCGATCAGCGTATGCAAGCCTTTGTAATAGCGCAGCACGCCGAGCGCAAGAAAATACGGCTCATCGCCGACGAGGCCCAGCCGGTTCGCGACGTCGCTTTGCGCATCCGCCGGATGTGGTTCATCACGGTAGTCGATGATGCCGAGCGGAATGGTCTTCAGCCGGTCACTCGACACACATTCCGTCAGCGTCTCGCTGGTTTGCGCATAGGCAGGCGAGGTCGCCACCACCGCAGACATGCTGCGCAGCGTACGCCGCATCAACGGCCCGTAGACAGCGCCAAGCGCCTTCTGGCGCACGATGTCCGAGTGATACGTCATCACCGTCGGCTTGTTCTTGCGGCCGAGCAGATGCAGCACGTCCGCGAACGGCCACGGGAAGTGGAAATGCACGACGTCGGCCCAGTCGGCCATCTCGCGATACTTCATTAATGCGCTCGGACCGCCCAGATCGCACGATGCCGGCGCCGCCCACGATTTGGCGCGTACGACGCGCCCTTCGGGATAGTCGATCTCCGTCGGCGTAGGTGTCGGCGACAGCGTAAGGATGCGTGTCTCGACGCCGCACGCGAGCGTCGACAGTGCCACCTGCCGGATCGCTTCCTGCAAGCCGCCCGGCGGATCGGGGAAGTAGGTGCGGTAGACATGAACAACTTTCACGTGCGCACCTCCGCGCCACCACGTTGTTGTGCGCTGGCGTGGCTCGATTTGTCGCTGGCAAAAGTAATCTGCAGCATCTTGTCGAGGCGTCGTTCCCAAGTGTTCTCGCCCACTGCCGCTCGCGCCTCGTCGGCGCTCAGCTTGCCGCGTGCGAGCTGTTTCTCGATAGCAGCAACAAAGGCTTGAACATCACCGCCGACCTCAAGCCCCGCGCGCGGTTCTTTCGCGAAATCCAGCGGCGTCGACACCACCGGCAAGCCCGCCGCTAGGTACTCGAAAAACTTCATCGGGAACATCGAGCGGGTGTACTCGTTCAGTAAAGTCGGCAGCACGCCGACCTGCATACCACGCAAGTATTGCGGCAAGCTCGGGTAGCTGCGATAGCCGAACAGATGCACGTTGGGCAGACGCTCCAGTTGCGCCAACAGTTCGCTGCGCTGCCCTTCCCGCTGCTCGCCGATAATGATCCACTGCCATTCCGGCCGCGCCCGCGCGGTCTCCAGAAGCAACGGAAAGTCGATCTTGAAGTCGGACAGCACGCCGTGATACACGAGTCGCGGTTCGGGAATGGCCGCCAGCTCTGCGGGCAGCGGCCCTGCTTCGAGCGCCTGACCGAAGTGCGCATCGTCCACTACGTTGCCGAAGTAATGTGTGTTCCGGTTATACGGAAGGCACGTTTCCTGCAGCGATTTCGCAGTCGTGAAGACGGCTTCGCATTGCGCGAGCAGCGCTTTCTGCGCATTGTTGAACGCAGCGACATCGACGCCCGGAATCGCCGCAATATCGTCGACGCAGTGGTAAACGAGCGGGCCGCGCTCGAGCGTGGCGATCGCGTCCAGCAAGAACGGATGATAGGTCCACACGACCGGGTCGACGAACCGATGCCCTTTCGCGAACCGGCTAACCGACCAGCGCAGCAACGCCTGATTCAGCGCACGCACGAGCGGCCAGTGATGCTTGGCCGGCACCATCAACGGCGACAACACCCAGATGTTCTCGGCACGCCGCGGCGGCCCGACGACGAGCGACTGCATGCCGCGCCACAAGCGGCGCCACAAGCGGGCCCAATCGCGTCCGCTGCCGACCTTCGGCGAACGGAAACCGACACTCTCCACATACAGTACCCGCCAGCCACGCGCGGCCAGAATGCTCGCGGTATGCTGCTTGTTCGTCCAATACGGTTCGTCCCAATCGGCAGTCGAAAACAACACCGTGTCTCGCGCGGCACGTACGGTGTTCTCACGTTCAACCACTGAACACCTCAACGGGGCGGCCCAGCAGGCTCTCGAGAATACGCTGCGACGCCAGGCCGTCGCCATACGGGTTCGCGCGATTCCGCAGCGCCTCGCGGCGCGCCGGATCGTCGAGCCAGCCAATCGCCGCGCTTTCGATACTCTCCGCCGCCTGACCAGCGAGCGTCGCAAAGCCTGCGTCGACGCCTTCGCGCCGCTCGGTATGATTGCGCATCACGACGACCGGTACGCCGAACGTCGGCGCTTCTTCCTGAATGCCACCCGAATCGCTCACGACCAACGCGCTGCGGCTGATTAGATAAAGGCTGGTCGGATAATCGACCGGCTCGATCAAAGCGAGGTTCGATATGCCATCCAGTTCGCGCAGCACGGGCCCACGCACGGCGGGATTCAAATGCACCGGGAAGACCCAGCGATAAGCGCTATAACGTTGGCACAGATCGCGCAGCACGCGGCAAATGCCTTGCAGCACGTCGCCGAAGTTTTCGCGTCGATGGCAGGTGACGAGAATGTGCTGCTTCTCAGCACCTTGCCACTCCGGCAGCGGACTTTCTGGCGGCGTAGCGTCCCAGCTTTGGCGTACTGCCGCAATCGCATCGACCACGGTATTGCCCGTGACGACGATTTTTTCCGCTGCAATTCCTTCGCCCAGCAGATTCTGGCGCGCAAGCTCGGTGGGCGCGAAATGCAGCGTCGTGATCCGGCTCAGCAGACTGCGATTCGCTTCCTCGGGGAACGGGCTCGCCAAATCGCCGGTGCGCAATCCGGCTTCGACGTGTCCAACCGGAATCCCGCGATGAAACGCCGCGAGACCGGCGCAAAAGGCCGTCGTCGTATCGCCTTGCACGATCACCCAATCGGGACGCACCTGCTCCAGCGCCCGATCGAGCGCGGCCAACAGACGCGCCGACAATGCGTTCAGCGACTGTCCCGGGCTCATCGTGTCGAGCGTGATATCCGGTTCGATGCCGAAGAATGCGAGCGCCTGCGCGGCCATTTCCTTGTGCTGGCCGCTCGCGCAAACGATGGTTTCGACTTCGGCGCGCAAGGTCCTCACGACCGGCGCCAGCTTGATGACCTCGGGCCGCGTGCCCATCACTACCATGACTTTCATTGCAATGATTTCCCGGACTCGACTTGCACGTGAGCACCGCGAAACTCGACGCCGAGCGCCAACGGCGTCGAAGGTGCCGCGGCGTTGGACGGCGTCAGGATGCGGAACGCGCCGTTCTCTTCGATGACCTGCGTCAGCGACCTGTGCTTGAGGAAATCTAGCGCGGCTTCTTCGTGCAGGAAGAGCGGCTTTTCCGCCTTGCTCCTGATGTACGCGATGAATTTCTCGTGAGCGTCGATGCGCAACGCCTCGTCCGGCCAACCGTACGCATAACGTTCGGAGAACGGATGATCGAGATAGCCGAACAGCGTGTTGGTGGCGTAGGCGTAGTCGAAGGCCTGCTTGAAGATGGCGAGCGGGTCGCCCTCCTTGAGCATGCAATCGCCGTGCAGCATGCACTGCTGGCTGTGGCCGATGAAGCCTGCTGGCAAGCCGGCAAGCGCGCCGCCGCGCGACGTCAGAAACTCCGGATCGTTGCGGATGATCCCGCCGATGCAGCCTTCGTAGCCGGCGTCGGCGAGGCCGCGCATCGCGTACGGCGGCGACTGGTGAAACGGCGACACGGCGTAGCGCACCGGGATGCCCGTCACCGCTTCGATCAAGGACGCCGATTGAGCACCCTCCGCTAAGGCATTTTCATAGCTGCCGCCCCAGTTCGGCGCATGCGTCGCCGTGTGCGACAACACCGCGCCCTGCTGCTTGTCGGCGAGCAACTCGCGAAGAATGCCGTGATGCTCCGCGCGACTCAGGTTTTGCGTGTGAACAGCCAGGGTGAACGGAACGCCCAGGCGTTGATAGGTCTGCCACAGCGGACGCGCCGATTCGACGTCTTCGTCGCAATCGAGCCGTGACGTGATCGCGGCATCGTAGCCCCATGGCAGCTCGCTCAACACCGGATGACATGGCAGCGTTTGCGACCGGTAACCCGACAGGAAATTCTCGACGGTGCGCCATTCGAATGAATCGCACGGACCGACCGCACGGTTGAACCACAACACGCTCGACGTACCGACGTCCCACAGCGCGGCGTATGAGAACTGTCGTTCGCCGGCCACGACCACGGCCGCGAGTTCGGCATCGGCGGGCACCTGGGCCGCTTGTGCGACCGCCCAGATCGAGCCGTCGCAACGGATCGCGCCGAAACCGAGGTTGTTCCACTCGTCGGTGAAGTCGAAACGCTCGAACGGGCGACGCCATTGCTGGCCGCCCAGCGCCTGCGCCAACGCGCTGTATCGGATCACCGCTGCGCTCTCGCGCGCTTCGCCCGACGGCGTCGATTCGCTGCGGCTCGCGCCCGCCAACCCGGCCGGCAAGTCCACTGCCTGATAGCGCAGATAGTCTGCGAGCGCTGCCGGCATGCGGCCGAACACCACTAGCTTGCGGGGACGGGCGTTCAACCATGCGAGCAGGTCCGCGCTCCAGCCGTCAGGCACATCGACGGCGACGACCACGTCCGGCGCGATTGAGCGCAGAGCGCTGCGCGAGATCGCTTGTGCCTGAGTCGCGCTGACGGAACGCTGCACAGCCGCCAGCACATACTGGCCAGCTTGCGCCGAAGCGTCCGAGAACAGAATGCCAATCATGCGGTCACCACGTGACGAAATTTAGCCCGGCTGCCGACACGCACGAAATCGTCGTGGCCGACATAGGCAATCGTGAAAGCGTCCTGCCAGAAGTGACGCAGCTTGCTGGTCGTTTCTTCAGCATTGGCCGACGGCTCGAGTACGATCCGCAGTGTCGGCGGCGTGGTTCGCAGATCGATCTGGAACTCCTGAATCCCACCGACGCGATGGTCGAGCATGTCCTGAATATGGTGGGTCGGGTGCGCCACGCCGTTGATCGGCACGACGTCATGAATCCGTCCGACGACATTCGTCAGGAAGAAGCCCTTGCCGGTCTCTTCCACGCGTGCAAGGTCACCCGTCGCGTAGCGGATCAACGGCATCAGCCGGTTACGGAAACCCGTGAACACGAGTTCATGCGCGCCGTCGGGATTGCCTTCAGACAGTCGGCTCTCCGGCCACCCTTCCGATTCGAGAATCTGGAAACCGCCGTCGTGCCCGTCGAGTTCGTAGGCCATCACGCCAAGTTCGGCGAGACCATAGCGATCGATCACGCGGCAACGCAATGCCGAAGCAATCATTTCGCGTGCATGCGGCTCGAGCAATTCGCCGCTCGACTCGAACACCGCAAATGCTTTGCCGCCGCCGTACTTGCGCTGCACGTAGCAGGCGAGCGCATACATGGTCGACGGATGCGAGTGCGCCAGATACGGCTTGCGACGCTTGAGCGTCTGCCACATTTCTTCGAGACCTTGATCGTCGATGCGATCGAAGAAAATGTTGCTGCGATTCATCGCGAAGCATTTGAAGTCTTCACGCGACGGCCATTCCGGAATCACCTGATCCGGGAAGCGGCAGGCAAAGTGAAGTTCCGAACGATGGCGTAGCTTGCCAATCCGTTCGCGCGCGTAGGACGTGACGGCTGACGAATAATCTGCGCCTACCTGATCGTAGTAGATCGTGGTCGACAGTCCGGTCGAGCCGCCGGTCTTGCACGCGTGATGCCGGCCCGCTTCGAGCGGCCCCGACAACAGGCGCGTGCCCTGCTCGCGAATGATGTCCTTGGTCAGATAAGGGAGCTCTTCCAGATAACGCGGGTCCTGCTTGACCTTCGCAGGGTCGAACTGCTTCGCCTGAAACAGATCGCGGTAATACGGCACTTGCGCACCGGCAAATTCGAGGATACTGGCCAGCCGGTCGAGCGCGATGCGGCGACGCTCCGGCATGGGCAGCACATAGTGCTGCCGCAACTCTTCGATCTTCGGACGGACGCTGCGCTTTTCGCGGCTCTCAGCAATCGGATAGGCGATATAGCCACCCGCGAAACCCTTGAGCGTGCGAAACGGCTGTCGCACCAGCAAGGACTCGGAGTACCGCAGAAATGGATGATTAGCTCGCATGAAATTCGAACCTTGTTGCGCCTGTGTGGCTTCCGCCGGCCGCGCTGCGGCAGATTCGCGAGCGCTTTGGGCGGCACTGTTGGATTGGGCGCGAAGCCTCGCTACGAACCGAAGGTCAGCGCCCGCATCCCATCTGTCTGAACACACGCACCGGGCAGTCCTGCGGCCATACGACCAGGTCCGGCATGCCCGTTTGCGGAAATTAGTGCGGCAACTGCGCCGAGTGGCTGACCAGCGGCGCTTCGCTTGCTTGAGGCGCGATGATCGGTTCGTCGGCGATCATCTTGCCGTGCTCCATGGAAATCTTGCGATTGCACACCCGCGCCACCAGCGAGGGATCGTGCGACGCAACCACCAGCACCGAAGCCTTGCCAACCAGACTCTCGAGACGCTCGGCTGCCTTGATGCTGAACTCCGCATCGCCTACGCTGAGCCACTCGTCCATGATCAGGATGTCGGCTTCGACGCTGGTCGAAATCGCGAACGCGAGACGCAGCATCATCCCGCTCGAATACGTGCGCACCGGCAGATTCAGGTAGTCGCCCAATTCGCTGAAGTCGGCGATCTCGTCGATCTTGCTGCGAATGCGCGCCGGCTTCAGGCCGTCGAGAATGCCGCGCAGATAGATGTTCTCGAAGCCGGTCGCATCGGGGTCGAGGCCCATCGACACGTCCAGCAGCGAAGCAATCTTGCCATGCACCTTGAGCTCACCGCGCACCGGCGCATACACGCCCGACAGCGTGCGCAGCAGCGTTGTCTTGCCCGACCCGTTGTGGCCGATCAGACCGACGCGGTCGCCTTCGGTGAAGCTGAAGCTGAGGTCGTCGATCGCTTTGACAATCGCGTGACGACCGGCATCCTGGCCGATCCGGCCACCCGTCGTGAGATTGAGCACCGCCTTTTTCAGTGAGCGATGGGAGTTCTCGTAAATCGGAAATTCGACGGAGATGTTACGAGCAACAATCGATGAAGAACTCACAATATCAAAGCCAGTAAGGAACGCGATTACGGAAACGTTTCATCAGGATTTGCGCGAAGGCAAAGCCCACTATCAGCAAACCAAACGACCAGGCCCACGATTCCCAATGGGTCGGGCGGCCGGTCAACGGCGCACGCACCGTTTCGATCAGGTGGTAAAGCGGGTTGTATTCGGCAACCCAGGCACGGTCCTTCAGAATTTCAGGTGACCACATGACGGGCGTGAAGAAGAACACGACCTGAATCAGATTGGTCACGATCGGCGGAATGTCGCGAAAACGGGCACACAGCACGCCAAGCGTCACGCCGAGCCAGACGCCGTGGAGCAGCAGCATGGCGAGCGCGAGCGGAACCAGCAGAAACTCCCACCCGGGCCAGCGCCCGAAGGCTAGCAACAGGACTACGACCACCGGCAAGCTGTGCAGCAGAATCACAAAATTGCGCCACGCGATCCGGCACACGTGCACGGTAAGCGGTAGGCGAATCTGCTTGATGAGATACGCCGCGCCAATGAAGGCTATGCAGCCTTCATTGGCAACCGCAGCAAGATAAGCCCAGATCACCAGACCAACGGCGAGATAGGGCAGATAGTTGGAAATTTCCTGGTGCAGCAGCGTGGAATACAGCGCGCCCAGCACCACGACCATGATGATCGTGCTCAATGTAAACCAAAAAGGTCCGAGCACCGAGCGGCGGTAGCGCTGACGAATGTCATGCCAGCCCAGCGTGCCCCACACCCGCATCGCTTTCATGCCGACGAGCAGATCGTCGGTTTCGGTATGGCGGGTCAGGTCTTCCGTATCGTTGATAAAACTGATATCCATCTCAAGTACGTCCGTAAATGTCTTCAAAGCGGACGATGTCGTCTTCGCCTAGATATTCGCCGCTCTGCACTTCGATCATCACGAGCTCGACTACGCCCGGATTCTCGAGGCGGTGTTTGTGACCCGCCGGGATGTAGGTCGACTCGTTGGTCGATACGAAGAACTCCTGCTCTCCGTTCACGACCTTGGCCATCCCACTGACCACCACCCAATGCTCATTGCGATGATGATGCATCTGCAAGCTGAGACTCGCGCCCGGCTTGACCTCGATGCGTTTGATCTTGAAGCGCGGGCCTTCTTCAAGCACCGAATAAGTACCCCACGGCCGATGCACTGTGCGATGCACCTTATACGTCTCGTGACCACGCGCCTTCAGTTCGGTAAAAATCTGCTTGACGTCCTGAGCCCGGTCCCGGTTCGCGACGAGCAGCGCATCAGGCGTGTCGATGACGATCAGATTCTCGATACCCACTGCGCCGATAAGCCGGTCGCCGCCACGCAAGTAGCAGTTCTTCACGTCGAGCAGCAACGCTTCACCTTCCACGCGATTGCCGCTGCCGTCCGGCGGCGAGAGATCGCTGAGTGCCGTCCACGAACCGACATCCGTCCAGCCGATGTCACAGCGCACCACCGCGGCGTGTTCGCACTTCTCCATCACCGCATAGTCGAACGACACTTCCGGTACAGCACCGAAACTCGCGGGTTCGAGACGAATCTGCGCGCCGTCCTTACCCTCAGCAGACGGCGACTGTGCCATGCACTCGGCAGCCGTACTGAGAATCTCAGGACAGTGCAGTTGCATCTCCTTCAGGATCGTGCCTGCGGTAAAGCAGAACATGCCCGAGTTCCACACGAATTTGCCGGAGGCGAGATACTCGCGAGCCTTCTCGAGCGACGGCTTCTCGACAAAGCGCACCACGGTTTCGCCATCCGCCTCGATATAGCCATAGCCAGTCTCGGGCGTATCCGGATGCACGCCGAAGGTGACCACCTTGCCCGCCTGCGCAAGCTTCTTCGCCGCCTCGACGGCCGCGGCGAACGCCTGCTGGTCGGCAATCAGATGATCGGCGGCCAGTACCAGCATGACGGTCTTGTCGCCATGCACTTTCGCCGTGTGCAACGCCGCCGTCGCGATCGCCGCAGCCGTATTGCGGCCAAAGGGTTCAAGAATGAACGAGGTTGCACAGCCTTTCGCGTTCACCTCGCGAAAATCGTCTTCAGTCTTGAAGAACAGATCGCGGTTCGTTACCGTGAGCACTTCTTTCACGCCAGGCAGCGCGACCGCCCGCAAGAAAGCCTTCTGCAGCAGGCTCTCGCCATCCGCAAGACGGATGAATGGCTTCGGATGCGATTCACGCGAAACCGGCCAGAGCCTCGACCCCGCTCCGCCACAAAGGATGATCGGTAACAAACTCACAGAGTCCTCTCAGTACCGTACTTATTACGGAGGTAGCCCGACCATGAATGGTCAGCACAACCCACGATCAGGTTGATAACGCGACGCGCCCGTCGTGAACGGCGGCATGTTCGCACCGGATTGCTGAGCCGGCGCGGAACTCTCAACCTGTCGATATTCTACCCCCGCCCCCTTTCACTCTCGTCAGGCAGCAAAGGCACTGTGAGGCGTTGTGAGCTTCGGGCAAGGGCGCGTCCTATGCGGTTTAAGAACGGGCTGCCGGCGACGCCGGAAAAGCGTCCGTCAGGCACAGTTGCAAGGCTTCGCGCCAATGCGGAGCTACGAGCCCGAACACCTGCGCCAACTTCTCGTTCGACATCCTCGAATTGGATGGACGCTTCGCCGGAGTCGGATAGTCGGATGCGGGAATCGGCAACACCTTGGGCCGGTTCGGCAGGTTCGCGAATTCGAAGATTGCCGATGCGAAGCCGTGCCAAGAGGTGGAGTCGCCGGCGCACAGGTGGTAAATCCCCGAACGCTCGTTCCACCACGAAGCCCTGTCTTCGGCGGCAAACGCCTGCGCGACCAGGTGGGCGGTGAGCGTGGCGATCGTGTTGCTCCAAGTCGGCGCGCCGAACTGATCAGCGACAACCTTCAACTCGGGTCGATCAGCGCCGAGCCGAAGCATCGTGAGCAGAAAATTCTTTCCGCGGGTGCCGTACACCCAGCTCGTACGAAGCACCAGATGATCGACGCCCGTCGCGGCGATCGTCTGCTCGCCGGCAAGCTTGGTGCGGCCATACGCGTTCTGCGGGTCGGTCGGATCGTCTTCGACGTAGGCGCCGTCTTTCTCGCCGTTGAACACGTAATCGGTCGAGTAGTGAATCAGCGCCGCGCCCAGCTTTTTCGCTTCTTCAGCCAGCACGCCCGGCGCTTCGCCGTTGATGCGCATGGCGAGATCGAGTTCGTCTTCGGCCTTGTCCACCGCGGTATAGGCCGCGGGGTTGACGATCAGGGCCGGCCGAACCTCGCGAACGACGGCACGTACCTGGTCCAGATTGGACAGATCCAGCGTGGAGCGGTCCACGGCCACCACTTTGCCGAGCCCCTGCAGCGTACGCGCGAGCTCGAAGCCGACCTGGCCATTTACACCGGTGACGAGAATCGTCCGCTTAGCATCACGTGCGCTCATGCTGCAACCCCTTATGCAAAGACTTCAGCATCGGCAAGACGCTTACCCGCCGCATCCTTCGCAGCCAGCAGCGGCTCGAAGTCGATCGGCCACTCGATGCCGATCGCCGGATCGTTCCAGACGATGCTGCGCTCATGCTCGGGAAACCAATAGTCGGTGGTCTTGTAGAGGAACTGCGCCGATTCGGACAACACCACGAAACCGTGCGCAAAACCCGGCGGCACCCACAACTGCCGATGATTGTCGACCGACAGCGTCACACCGACCCACTTGCCGAAATTCGGCGAGCTCTTGCGGATATCGACAGCCACATCGAACACCTCACCTTCAACCACGCGCACGAGCTTCCCTTGCGCATGCTGAATCTGGTAATGCAGTCCACGCAACACGCCCTTCGCCGAGCGCGAGTGGTTGTCCTGCAGGAACTCGACGCCGGGCTCGACCTGCTCGGCAAACTCCTGCGCATTGAAGCTTTCGAAGAAGAAGCCGCGCGCGTCGCCGAACACCTTCGGCTCGATGATCTTGACTTCGGGCAGCGCCGTAGCGGTTACTTGGATGGCCATGCAACTTGGTCCGTAAGAATGTTTTGCAGGTACTGCCCGTAGGCGTTCTTCGCGAGCGGTTTGGCGAGCGTCAACAGTTGCTCCCCATCAATCCACTGCTGCCGGTACGCAATCTCTTCCGGACACGCAACCACCAGACCCTGGCGTTTTTGCAGCGTGGCGATGAAGGTTGCCGCTTCGATCAGCGAATCGTGCGTGCCCGTGTCGAGCCACGCATAGCCACGCCCCATGATTTCCACATTGAGCGCGGTGTTCGCCAGATAACGCGAGTTGACGTCGGTGATTTCAAGCTCGCCACGCGGCGACGGTTTGATATCGGCGGCGATATCGCAAACCTGCTTGTCGTAGAAGTACAGACCGGTGACGGCGTAGTTGGAGCGCGGCTTGGCCGGCTTCTCTTCGATCGACAGCGCGCGGAACTGCTTGTCGAATTCGACAACGCCGTACCGCTCAGGATCGTGCACGTGATAAGCGAAGACGGTCGCGCCTTCATCCTTGTCATTGGCGCGTTCCAGCTGTTTCGCGAGATCGTGCCCGTAGAAAATGTTGTCGCCGAGAATCAGTGCCGACGGATCGTTACCAACGAAGTCGCGGCCGATAATGAACGCCTGCGCGAGGCCGTCCGGCGAAGGCTGCACCGCGTACCGAATATTCATGCCCCACTGGCTGCCGTCGCCGAGCATGGCTTCGAAGCGCGGCGTGTCTTGCGGCGTCGAGATGATCAGCACATCACGAATGCCCGCCACCATCAGTGTGGACAGCGGATAGTAGATCATCGGCTTGTCGTAGACCGGCAGCAGCTGCTTGGATACGACATGTGTAATCGGATACAGCCGCGTACCCGATCCGCCTGCGAGAATAATGCCTTTGCGCGCCATAGCCGTGCCCTTACGCGCGCTGCGCGTAGTTGGTCTCAACCCACTTCAGATACTCACCCGAAGCCACGTCGTCGGACCATGCCTGATTGTCCAGATACCACTGAACCGTCTTCGCGAGGCCCGTTTCGAACGTTTCAGCCGGCTTCCAGCCAAGCTCGCGCTCGAGCTTGCGGGCGTCGATCGCATAACGGCGGTCGTGGCCCGGACGATCCTTCACATACGTGATCTGATCGCGGTACGAAGCGCCCGCTTTCGGACGCAATTGATCGAGCAGATCGCACAGCGTGTGCACGACGTCGAGGTTCTTCTTCTCGTTCCAGCCGCCGATGTTGTACGTCTCGCCCGGCACGCCGCGCGCGAGCACTTCGCGGATCGCGCTGCAATGGTCGCCGACATACAACCAGTCGCGCACGTTCTGACCGTCGCCGTACACCGGCAGCGCCTTGCCACTCAGCGCGTTGGCGATCATCAACGGAATCAGCTTCTCGGGGAACTGGAACGGACCGTAGTTGTTCGAGCAGTTGGTAGTGAGCGTGGGCAGGCCATACGTGTGATGGTAGGCACGCACCAGATGGTCGGAACCCGCCTTGGTGGCCGAATAGGGGCTATTCGGCGCGTACGGCGTGGTTTCGGAGAATTGCGGATCGGTAGCGGAGAGCGAACCGAACACTTCGTCGGTAGAAACATGCAGGAAACGGAACGCGGCCTTGTCGGCATCGCCGAGCGCATTCCAGTAGCTGCGGGTCGCTTCCAGCAGCGTGAAAGTGCCGACCACGTTGGTTTGCACAAAATCGGCCGGACCATGGATCGAACGATCCACATGGCTTTCCGCGGCGAAGTGCAGCACGGCGCGCGGCTTGTGTTCGGCGAAGAGCGCGTCGAGCGCGGCACGATCGCAGATATCGGCCCGCACGAAAACATGACGGGGATTGGCCTGTTGCGACTTGAGCGTACCGAGATTGCCGGCGTAGGTCAGCTTGTCGACGTTCAGCACCGCTTCGTCCGACGCATTGAGCCAGTCGAGCACGAAATTGGCGCCGATAAAGCCGGCGCCGCCCGTTACCAGGATCATGAAATTCCCTTCCAAATGTTCGTGGTGGATCGGACACAGCAGGCCCGAGCACACGCCCCAAATTGTGGTTTTCGATTCTTGTCAACGCCGTCGCCAATCCTCATACCGCAAGCGGACGCTCAGACGCCAATCTTATAAAGCGACGATTATAAAGCCGCCCCGGGCAAAAACCAGAACCCTAACAACTTGAAACAGCTTGACAAATTAAGTTTCTCCTGGAGTCGGTTCGGGACAATTTGTCACCTGCACCGCTGCCGGCAGCCCACGGACGTAGAAAGGCACGCGCCTGATCGACGCCTGGTTCGGACTGTTGGGGCACGATCGCGCGGCGCCTGGCCGCGCGATTGAGGAGTAGACGCGTACGCGTCCGCGGCAACAAGCCGGCGCGCCGCGATGCAGGACGAATATCGGTAAAAGACGCTGAAAGGAGTCGAAACGCGCCGATCAGGCACCTGACCAAGCCAGGCCTTCGACTAAGCCGCCAGCATCCAGCGCAGCGTATCCATGAAGGGAATAGCCTCGACTTCCGGCACCAGCGAGCGCAGCTTGGCAGGCGAACCGGCCAGCATCTTCACATCTGTTTGCCGCACGAACGCGGGATTGATCTGTATCTCGAGCTCATGCCCAGTCAGGTCGCTCGCCGCCGAGAGAATTTCCCGAAGCGTATAAGGCGTACCCGTACAAACATTGACCGTTTCGCCGGCGACAGCGGATTCGAGCAAGGCTTCATAAGCGCTCGCCACATAGCGCACATCCGAAAAATCACGTGCAACGTCGATATTGCCGAGCGAAATCGAAGGCTCGCGCCGCGCAAAATGCTCGACGATCTTCGGCACCAGGAAATTCGACGCCTGCCCGCGACCGGTGTAGTTGAACGGCCGCACGATCAGGATCGGCAACCGGTCGAACCAGGTGCGCACCATCGTTTCCATTGCCGCCTTGCTGGCGGCGTAGTGATTGACGGGCGTGACCGGGAAAGTCTCGTCGATGGCGTCGCTGGTTACGTTGCCGTAAACATTCGCGCTGCTTGCGATCAGCAGCTTGCGCGGCGTGTGGCCGACGGCCGCGCAAGCCTCCAGCAGATTCAGCGTGCCGATCACGTTGACGCGATAGAAGTCGAGCGGATCGTTATGGCCCACAAAGCTGATTGCCGCCAGATGCACGATGTAATCGGGCCGCGCCGTTTCGATCACGCGCCGGCATGCCTCGGGCGACGTGATGTCGAGCCTGAGCCGTGTCGGCGTTTCAGGCTCGCTGCGTCCGGCCACCGTTTCGATCACGGTGTGACCTTTAGCGAGCAGGTTATCCACCAGATAGCGGCCAGTGAAACCACTCGCCCCGGTGACGAGCGTGCGAATCGGTTGCGCTGCATGGGAAGACGACATGCTTTCTCCGTTCACGAGGGTCATCCTGTTGTGTTGCAGTATCGCGTGCGGCCTTGTCGGCGGCGGCTCCCGCCGGCTCCTGACGGCGCAGGTCACAATACCAGTGCGTCAAACGGGCTATTATGTCACGCTTATATGTTGCACCGCTCAACGCGGCACGCGCGGTACCTTTTGCGCTTATCCACCTGTACCCGCCGTGTACCGATTAGCACCGATCCCTCGATGACAGCCTCCACCGTTCCCACCGCTATCCCTGAGCCGCGCCCGTTTCCTCTTGCCTTCGGCGACCTGCAAGGCTGTCGCACGCCGTTCCAGCAGCTGCTGGCCAAGGCCGCGCCGCCGGCCGGCACACCGCTGTGGTTCGCCGGCGACCTGATCAACCGCGGCGCCGAATCGCTCGCCACGCTGCGCGACATCATCGACCTCGGCGATCGCGCAGTGCCGGTGCTGGGCAATCACGATCTGCATCTGCTGTCGGTGTCGGCGGGGATTCGCAAGTCGAAAAAAGGCGACACAATCGACGATATCCTCGCCGCACCGGACGCCGAGGACCTGCTCGAATGGGTCCGCCACCGGCCGCTCGCGCACTTTGAAAACGGCATGCTGATGGTGCACGCGGGCGTGTTGCCGCAGTGGGACGCCGCTCTGACCATGGAACTCGCCGACGAATTGCAGCGCGCGCTGCGCGCGCCGACCTGGAAGGAAACGCTCGCGGGCCTGTACGGCAATGAACCGAATTACTGGAAGCCGGACCTCAAAGGCATCGACCGGTTGCGCGTAACGTGCATGGCATTGACGCGCATCCGCTTCTGCAATCTCGAAGGCACGATGGATTTCAGCACCAGCGGCGGCCTGAATTCCGCGCCGGCCGGCTACATGCCGTGGTTCGACGTGCCGTCGCGCAAGACCGCCGATATCACGGTGGTCTTCGGCCATTGGGCCGCGCTTGGCTTGACCTTGCGCGACAACCTGATCGGCCTGGATTCGGGCTGCGTATGGGGGGAGAAACTCTCCGCCGTGCGTCTTGCCGACGATCCGGCAGAACGCACGCTAACCCAGGTCGACTGCGAAAACTGCCGCGTGCCGATGAACGGTAATTAAGCTGAGCGGCTGGACTGATCGACCGGGTCGATCAGCGCGGGCGTGGCGGCAGGCGCTGCGGCTTGCGCCGCGATCACCGCAGCCGCAGTGGAACCCGCCATGCCCGCGGTGCGCGCCTGCATCTCCCGCAGTGCCGCCGCGACCACCCCTTCCGCTTCCGCAGCCAGCATGCGCCGGTCGGCGCCCGGCGCGAGCGGCGCGCCGACATACACGTGCGCGGTCAACGGGCCGCCGCGCAACAGCATATTCAGCGAATCGGCGAGCGTCACGTCGTCGATATAGGCGGGCGCGGTCGATTGCCGGCCCTGCGCGTCCTCATACATGATGCACAGCGGCTGAACCGGCGCAGACGCCGACACGGCCGCCTGGAACATGTTCGCGTGAAACGGCAGCAGCGTCAGACCGTTGGAAGTGGTACCTTCCGGAAACACGCACATCAGCTCGCCCGCGTTCAGGCGGTCGGCCAGTTCATGCATGATCCGTTTCGCATCACTGCGCTTCTCGCGCTGGATAAACACCGTGCCCAGTTGCTGCGCGAGCCAGCCGACCACCGGCCACTGACGGATCTCGGCCTTCGAGACGAACGGCGTGGGCCGCCACGCGTTGATCACGTAGATGTCGATCCACGAGATGTGATTGGCGACCACCAGCGCGCCGCGATCGAGCCGCGCGCCGTCGTTATGCACGACCAGCCGCATGCCGCACAGGCGCAGCATTTTCAGCGACCATGCGCGATTGAGCGTCTGCCGGACATCGGCGCCGGCTTTTGGAAAGCGCGTCGCGACGATCCACATGCCATGCAGCAGATGCGCGACGAGACGGGCCTTGCGTAACGCTAGCTTCATTGTCGGAGGTTTCCCTAACTGGGCAATAGCGCGGATATTAGCGCTGTTCGAACGCGACGTGACCGGACACGATCGTCGCACGCACACGCACCGGCAGTTCGTAGCCGAGGAATGGCGTGTTGTGCCCCTGGCTCTTCAATGCGCGCGGCTCGACGCGCCAATGCGCGTTGCGGTCGAACACGCAGAGATCGGCGACGGCGCCCACGGCGATGCGCCCGGCGGCATCCAGCTTCAGCACGTCGGCCGGCGCCGCGGTGATGCGGTTCAGCGCCTTCGCCAACGGCACGCCCGCTTCGTCGGCCCACTTGACCGTCAGCGACAGGAACAGCTCCAGCCCGGTCGCGCCCGGCGTGGCTTCAGCGAACGGCAGCAGCTTTTCGTCGTCATCGACCGGGGTGTGGTCGGAGCAGATCGCGTCGATCGTGCCGTCGACGAGACCCGCGCGGATCGCTTCGCGATCGCGCTGCTGACGCAGCGGCGGATCGAGCCGGAACTGCGCGTCGAAGTAGCCGATGTCGACATCGATCAAGTGCACATGGTTCACGGTGACGTCGCACGACACCGGCAAGCCTTCGGCCTTCGCCGCGCGCATCAGCGCAATGCCCGTCGCCGACGACACATGCGAAAGATGCACGCGCGCGCCGGTCACACGGACCAGTTCGAAAATCGTATGCAGCGCGATCGCCTCGGCCGAGACCGGCACGCCGGACAACCCGAGCCGCGACGCCAATGCGCCGCTCGCGGCCACGCCGCCTTTGCCGAGGTACGCATCGACCGGGCGCAGCCACACGGTGTAGCCGTAGGTCTTCGCGTACTGCAATGCGCGCATCAGCACCTGCGTATCGACCACCGGCACGTCGGCCTGCGAGAAGCCGATGCAACCCGCTTCAGTCAACTCGACCATCTCGGTGATGACCTGGCCTTTGAGACCCACGGTCAACGCGCCGAGCGGATACACATGCGCCTGGTTCAGATTGCGCGCGCGGAACTTCAGCATCTCCACGAGGCCCGGTTCGTCGAGCGTCGGGTCGGTGTCCGGCGGACACACGAGGCTCGTCACACCGCCCGCGAGCGCCGCGGCCATTTCGGATTCGAGCGTCGCCTTGTGTTCGTAGCCCGGCTCGCGCAAGCGCGCGGACAGGTCGACCAGACCCGGCGCGATCGACAGGCCTTTGGCGTCGATCGTCTTCGCCGCGTGGAAATCGGCGGGAGCGTTGCCGATGGCGACGATCTTGCCCGCCGCGATAAAAATGTCCTGCTGCTGTTCGGTGCCCGCTGCCGGATCGATCAGCGTGCCGCCTTGAATATGAATCTTCATGCGCTGCCTTAATATTTAGCCAAGCGTTCAGCTAAGTTCTGCGTGACTTGTTGTGTGTTTTGGTGCGTGCCGTGGCGAGATCAATCGTGATTGCCCGCGACGATCCCCATCACCGCCATGCGCACCGCGATGCCGAACGTCACCTGATTGAGAATCACCGATTGCGGACCGTCGGCCACCTGCGAATCGATTTCGACGCCGCGGTTCATCGGACCCGGGTGCATCACGATCGCATCGGGCTTGGCAAGCGCGAGGCGCTCCGGCGTCAAACCCCAGCTCTTGAAGTACTCCTGCGCCGACGGCAGCAGCGCGCCGCTCATCCGCTCGTTTTGCAGACGCAGCATGATGATCACGTCGACGTCCTTCAGGCCTTCGTCGAGGTTGTGGAACACGCGCACGCCCATCTGTTCGAGCCCGCCCGGCAACAGCGTGCGCGGACCGATCGCGCGCACTTCCGGCACGCCGAGCGTGGTCAACGCATGAATGTCCGAACGCGCCACCCGCGAATGCAGAATGTCGCCGACGATCGCCACGCGCAGATTCGTGAAATCCTTCTTGTAGTGACGGATCGTGTACATGTCGAGCAGACCCTGGGTCGGGTGTGCGTGACGGCCGTCGCCGGCGTTGATCACGTGCACGTGCGGCGCGCAATGCTGGGCGATCAGGTACGGCGCGCCGCTCGACGCATGGCGCACCACGAACATGTCGGCATGCATCGCCGACAGGTTGTTGATCGTGTCGAGCAGCGATTCGCCCTTGCTGGTCGACGACGCGTTGATGTTCAGATTCAGCACGTCCGCCGACAAACGCGTGGCGGCGATCTCGAAGGTAGTGCGGGTGCGCGTCGAGTTCTCGAAGAACAGGTTGAACACCGACTTGCCGCGCAGCAGCGGCACCTTCTTCACTTCGCGATCGGTCACGCTGACGAACTGCTCGGCGGTGTCGAGAAGGTGATTGACGATCGCCTTCGGCAAGCCTTCGATCGACAACAGATGTTTGAGCTCGCCGTTTTTCGTGAGCTGCGGATTGCCCTTCAGGAAGCCATAACGGAAGCGCTCGGTAGCGCTATCGGTTGAATCCTTGGGAACCTGGATGGCGGTGTTCATGGTGTACCTGCTTCAAATACGGGCTTCAACGTGGTCGGTGTCGATGCTGACTGCGTATGAGGGTTTCCGGACCGGCACCGCGCGCGTGCAACATCGCGGCGGCGGCCTCGAAACCGTCATGCTTAATGTTTGTTCAATGCGCTTTGCTCAATGCGGTTTGTTCAATGCATGGAGCCGCGATCAATCGACGCGTGCTTCAGTGTGAAAGGTGAAACGCGGGCCTTCGTTCGAGTTGCGCCCTTCGTGGGCCTCGCGGGCCAGCACGAGCGTCGCGTCGGCCGGCACGTTCACCACGCCGCCGACAAAGCGCGCCGCCACCGGCAACTCGCGCCCACCGCGGTCGGCGAGCACTGCCAGTTCGACCGATGCCGGGCGCCCGTAGTCGTACAGCTCGTTGAGCGCCGCGCGAATCGTGCGGCCGGTGTACAGGACATCGTCGACCAGCACGATGCGGCGGTTGTCCACCGCGAACGGCAGCGAGGTCGGGCTCGCCTGCGCGTGCAGGCCTTTTTTCGCGTAGTCGTCGCGATGCAGCGCGACGTTCACCACGCCGAAGCTCGGCACGTTCAGGTCGCGCGCGAGACGCTCGGCAAGCCACGCGCCGCCGCTGTAGATGCCGGCCAGCACGGCACCGTCGGCGCCCCCGAGTTTGTCGCCGTAAGCCGCGAGAATCTGTTCGAGCAGAGCGCGATAGAGCGCTTCGGCGTCAATGGAACTCATGATCGTCGGAAAGTCCGTCTAGATATTGCTGGAGGATGATGCTGGCGGCTTCGGCGTCGAGCATGTCGGCGCGGCCCTTGCCGGCGCGGATTTCCGCCTTCGCCTCAACCGACGAATAGCGCTCGTCGATCCATGTCACCGGCAGATTGAAGCGGCCGTTCAGCTGATTGCCGAAGCGCTTCGCGAGTTGGGTCATTTCGTGCGGCGTGCCGTCCGGATGCATCGGCAGGCCGACTATCAGCGCGTCCGGCTTCCACTCGGCGATCAGCTTGCCGACTTCCTCGAAACGGTATTCACGGCTGCGGTTCTGCACGATCACGAGCGGCCGCGCGCTGCGCGTAAGCGAATTGCCGACCGCCACGCCGATCCGTTTTTCACCATAGTCGAACGCAAGCAGCGTCGCCGCACGTCCGGCCGCGAGGCTCATGCGTGACCTGCTTCGCCCGACAGCATCGACAGCGAAACGCCGAGCAGCGCGAGCGCGGCTTCGAAACGCTCTTCAGCGGGCACGTCGAAGACGATTTTCGGATCGGCTTCAACCGTGAGCCAGCCGTTCTTCGAAATCTCTTCTTCGAGCTGGCCCGCGCCCCAGCCGGCGTGGCCGAGCGTGAGCAGGAAACGTTCCGGGCCGGTGCCGCTTGCGACGGCTTCGAGCACGTCTTTCGAGGTGGTCATTTCGAGCCCGCCGGGCACCGACATCGACGACGTGTACGTATTGCCGTCTTTCGGATCGTGCAACACGAAGCCGCGCTCGGTTTGCACCGGGCCGCCGAAATACACGGGCACATGCAGAAGGGGTTCGATCTCGAGCTTGAGATCGATGCGACTGAAGAGCGCTTCAAGGTCGATATCGGTCGGCCGGTTGATCACGAGGCCGAGCGCGCCGCGCTCACTGTGATCGCAAAGGTAGACCACCGTTCCTGAAAACGTGGGATCGGCCATGTTCGGCATGGCGATCAGGAACTGGTTGGTCAGATTGATGCGATCGGTACTCTTGGACATAGTTCGGATTTTAGCAAAGACGATGCAGGATGGCGGGCTTTGAGCGTGGGACCGCGAGCCATCGACGGCGATTCAAGTTGCACTCTATCACGCACGCAGACCTTGGCCACGGTGTGCGATAGAGGTGTTTTCGACGCGCATGCTGCTTGTCTTGAGGTTCTTCCCGGCTCCGCCAGGTTCCTGCGTGCTAATGATGCGCACCGGGGCGCCGGACGCGACACGCGGATACGGTTCAGGCGCCGCCCTGCTCGATCGCCCGCGTCAACGCGGCCAGCGCCGCGGCGCTGGCTGGCGGCGCCACGCCGGCGGCCACCTTGTGCAACATCGCGCGCAACGCTTCAGCGGTTTGCTCGAGCGTGCTCGCCGCCGGTGCACCCACTATCACGTGCGAGCGCACCGCCGGCGTCGACACGCCGGCGTGCGCGCGACGGCGCCACGCGAGCCCCAGCGCGTCGGCCACCAGCGCTACGTGACCGAGGCCCAGCGCGCAGGCGGCGGCGCCGAGCCGGTAGGCGGCGTCGCCTGCTTGCAGCGCTTCGCTCGGATCGGCTTTTTCGGGCTGATCGGCGGCGCGGGCGTGCTCGGTCAAAGCGGAGATCGATGCATCCGCTGTTTGCAGAAAATCTTCGTAGGCGTGCGCGTTGACGGTCAGCACGCCCAGCTCGCGCGTCAGCGTAGCGCGTGCGGCGGTGAACGCCTGCGCCTGCGCGGCGCCTGCTTCCCAAAGCATTTCCGATGCCTGGGTGCCTGCGACGTGCCAATCGACCGTCAAGCCGTAGTCGTGCAGCACTTCGACCTGATCGGCGTCTTCCGCCGCGGCGCCGAAGAGCGCGTAGTCGCGCCACAACAGGGCAAGCGTCGCGCGCACCAGTGAGCGCGGCGCGCGCTGGATGCCGCGCGCGTGATCGGCCAGCGCCAGGTTGCAGCGGGCGTAGAAACGCCGCGCCTCGGTGTCCCCGGTGGCACGGCCGCTGACGCGCAACGCCTTGGCGCAGGCTTTGGCGAGCCGCCAGAAATCGTACGGATCGGGACCGGTGAGTTCGGTGAGGCAGGCGTCCAGTTCGTCGAGCGCGGCGTTTGTGGCGGCGAGCGCCGCGCCGCTGTTATCGGGCTGCGAGCGCAACACCGGCAGCAACGCACGCTCGTAGCGCGCCCGCAAATGGGCCAGTTGATCAGCGGACTGGGCATGCAGCGACACCGGCGGCACGGGGCGCCCAGCCAGCGCGAGGTCTTCGAAGGCAACCGTGGAACCAGGCGTGTGCTGCGACAGATGCGCGCCGAGCGCGCGATAGTGGGTAAACAGCGTTGGCGAACAGGACAGCTCGCGCAGATTGTGACGCTCGAGAGTCGCGCGGAAATCGTTCAGCGCCGCGCCGAATGCAGGCCGCGCGCTGTCGGCGTCTGCTGAATGGCCCGATGCCAGCGGCGACACCAGCACCAGCGCGTCGGCGAAACGCTGCGCACCGAGCCAGCCGGCTTCGCGCAAGGCGTGGGACGCGCGCAGCAACGCCGCGGTGCTCTCGCCGTGCTGCTCGAACGCTAACAGCGCCTCTGCCAGCGCGAGTTCGGCGGAACGGACAGCGCCGCCGCGCGGATTCGGCAATGCATCGAAGGATTCGGGTGCAGCGGATCGAAGAGTCATGGGCAGGCGACACGAAGCTGACGGGCCGTCGCGCAGCGCCGCACGCCGATTGATCGGCTAGCGCGCGAACTGGCGACAGAACAATGACAGACTACCGCTGCGACACGGCACAATCGAGGACGTTTCGCGTCGGCATGTGAGGCTGAACGGCTTGGGCGTACCAAATGTGTTCGATCCGACCGGCGCCGCCGTATGCACGGTACAATCGCACGGCACAACCGCAGCCGGCGACCGCCGACTATCCCCGGACCTCAGATCTGGACCATCTCGAAGTCTTCTTTGCGCGCCCCGCATTCCGGACACGTCCAGTTGATCGGCACGTCCTCCCAGCGCGTGCCCGGCGCAATGCCTTCGTCCGGCAAACCGGCTTCTTCGTCGTAAATCCAGCCGCAAATCAGGCACATCCAGCTTTGATATTCCATTCTTGTGTCGCGTCGTAGAGTCCGTTGAAACGGGAGCCATGATGGTACCGTGTTGCCGCCCCAATGCCTAGCAATCAGAAACGCACACTCTAGCGAGCGGCGGCTTTGGCTATGCCGGTTGAGTCGGCTTGCACGAGGGTTGCGGCGCCATGCCGCGGCTTGCATGCGGCTTGCCATGCTGCTGGTTTGAGGCCGGCGGCCCGAGGATGCGAAAAAACGCCCCCGCGACGGTTTAGGCCGCATAATTGAGCCGATTGCGCACCGGTTGCGCTTAAATACACGCTCCTTTTAGTCAATTTTCATGCCCAGCGACACGCCTCCGATCGTCCTCACCTTCGGCCTTTCCGATCCCACCGGCGGCTCCGGCCTGCAAGCCGACCTGATGACACTCGCCAGCATGGGATGTCACGGCGTCACCGTGCTCACCGGCTATACGGTGCGCGACTCGGCCAGCTGCGACGAAGTCACCGGGCTCGACCCGGAAGTGGTCGCGACCCAGGCGCGGATGCTGCTCGAAGACATGCCGATCGCCGCGTTCAAGGTCGGTGCGTGCACGCGCGCGGAAGTGGTGAGCGCGATCGCAGAGGTGGTCGCCGATTACGACGACATCCCGCTGATACTCGCACCCGACTTCACGCTCGACGACGAACACGTGCTCGCCGCCGACGAACTGCGCGAAGCGATCGCCGATCTGCTCGCGCCGCAAACCACGCTGCTGGTCGCCGACCACGCCACGCTGCTCGCCCTCGCCCAACCGGACGGCGACGCTGAAGCGCCGAGTCTCGATGCAGCGATCTCGCATCTGCTGTCGCAAGGCTGCGAATACATTCTGTCGACGGAAACCGGCACGCATCGGCTCGTTAATACGTTGTATAGCGAAGACGGCCAATTGCGTCAGGATATGTGGGACCGCGGCAGCCATCGCATCATGGGTTTGACCGATACGCTGGGCGCGGCGATTGCCGCTTTGCTGGCCAATGGTCAGGAACCGGCCGAAGCGGTGCGCGAGGCGCAGGAGTATCTGTATCAGGCGGTGCGCAGCGCTTTCCGGCCGGGCATGGGCGCGTATCTGCCGGATCGGTTCTTCTGGGCCCGCAGCAGCGACGACGAGACGCCGCCGACGGCCGGCAAGGATGCCACGCCGGGCGAAGCGCGGCATTGAGGCGTTCACCAGCGCGCCTGCTAGACAAATAGCAGGCGCCGATAAAAAAACCCGCATTTCTGCGGGTTTTTTCTTTTGGGAAGCACGCGTTGCGGCGCGCTTCCCCATGTGTTTCCAATGAGCCTCGCAAGCAAGGCCCGCCGAAATTACATGTCCATGCCCATGCCGCCCATGCCGCCGGGCATACCGCCGCCCATCGGAGCATCTTCCTTCGGCAGTTCGCACACAGCTGCGTCGGTGGTCAACAGCAGGCCTGCGACCGAAGCTGCGTTTTGCAGCGCCGTGCGCGTCACCTTCGTCGGGTCCACGACACCTGCGTCAACCAGGTCGACGTACTCGCCGGTTGCTGCGTTGTAGCCGAAGTTGCCTTGGCCAGCAGCAACAGCTGCCACCACGACGCTGGCTTCTTCGCCGCCGTTCGTGACGATCTGGCGCAGCGGCTCTTCCATCGCGCGCAGCACGATCTTGATACCTGCGTCCTGATCGGCGTTAGCGCCCTTCAGGCCAGCGATTGCCGTACGTGCGCGGATCAGCGCGACGCCGCCGCCGGCAACGATGCCTTCTTCCACAGCTGCGCGCGTTGCGTGCAGTGCGTCTTCGACACGTGCCTTCTTTTCCTTCATTTCGACTTCGGTCGCAGCGCCGACCTTGATCACTGCAACACCGCCTGCCAGCTTGGCAACGCGTTCTTGCAGCTTTTCACGGTCGTAGTCCGACGTAGCTTCTTCGATTTGCGTGCGAACTTGCTTCACACGTGCTTCGATGTTTGCAGCTTCGCCAGCGCCGTCGATGATCGTGGTGTTTTCCTTGCCCACTTCGATACGCTTCGCTTGACCCAGTTCAGCCAGCGATGCCTTTTCGAGCGTCAGGCCGGTTTCTTCAGCGATAACTTGACCGCCAGTCAGGATCGCGATGTCTTCCAGCATGGCCTTACGACGATCGCCGAAGCCCGGCGCCTTCACAGCAACCGTCTTCAGGATGCCGCGGATGTTGTTCACCACCAGCGTAGCCAGCGCTTCGCCTTCGACGTCTTCTGCGATGATCAGGAGCGGACGGCCAGCCTTGGCGACTTGTTCCAGTACCGGCAGCAGATCGCGGATGTTCGACACCTTCTTGTCGTGCAGCAGCACGAACGGGTTTTCGAGCACGGCAACTTGCTTGTCCGGGTTGTTGATGAAGTACGGCGACAGGTAGCCGCGGTCGAATTGCATACCTTCGACAACGTCCAGCTCGTCTTGCAACGACTTGCCGTCTTCAACCGTGATCACGCCTTCCTTGCCGACCTTGTCCATCGCTTCAGCGATACGGTCGCCGATCGACGAATCGCTGTTCGCCGAGATCGCGCCGACTTGAGCGATTTCCTTGTTGGTCGTGCACGGCTTGCTGATCTTGCGCAGTTCTTCGATAGCGGCCGTCACAGCCTTGTCGATACCGCGCTTCAGGTCCATCGGGTTCATGCCCGATGCAACGTACTTCATGCCTTCGCGAACGATCGACTGAGCCAGAACCGTTGCGGTCGTGGTGCCGTCGCCTGCGTTGTCGCTGGTCTTGGAAGCCACTTCCTTGACCATTTGCGCGCCCATGTTCTGAAGCTTGTCTTTCAGTTCGATCTCTTTTGCGACCGAGACACCATCCTTGGTGACCGTCGGGCCGCCGAAGCTGCGTTCCAGGACAACGTTGCGACCCTTCGGGCCCAGCGTGACCTTCACAGCGTTCGCGAGGATGTTCACGCCTTCAACCATCTTGGCACGGGCGGAATCACCGAATACGACGTCTTTAGCTGCCATCTTCTAACTCCTTGAATTCTTGGGATATAACCGGGGAAGTAGCGACTTTCGCTTACTTCTGCACCACGGCCATGATGTCTTCTTCGCGCATCACGAGCAGTTCGTTGCCGTCGACCTTGACGGTCTGGCCTGCGTACTTGCCGAACAGGACACGGTCACCAACCTTCACGTCGAGCGCGATTTGCGCGCCCTTGTCGTCACGCTTGCCCGGGCCGACTGCCAGAATTTCGCCTTGATCCGGCTTTTCTGCTGCGGCTTCGGGGATCACGATGCCCGACGCGGTCTTGGTTTCTTGATCCAGACGTTTGACGATCACGCGATCATGCAAAGGACGAAGGTTCATACATACTCCTCTCTTGATTGAGACTGAAGAACGCTGAGAAAACCCAGTTGGCTGAGCCAACCGGCGATGTTGTTAGCACTCTCGTGCAGCGAGTGCTAATTATATGGACGGGTGGTGACAAATTCAAGAAGGGATGTGGGGTCGAGATTCACTTAACTCTGAACTTTGAACTTTGTTCACTTAAGTCTGAACCTTGCACTGCAGCAAAATTCTGACGAATCGCAATAATCCGCTTTTAAAACAGGGCTCTACCCGTAGGTTCTTGCCGCCGTCAAGCTGGACATTGATCACTCCCGAACAGGCTGATTGACGACCAGATTCCTCGAATTTTCTTTGCAATCGTCCACCTAGGGAAATCCCGTAATCCACTGGCAGCCGAGAATATTTCGATCCAACCTGGACACGATGGCCGTACGGTTGGTGGAAGAGACGAGAGCGCTATTGCCATGCTGGCGAAGGGGGCCGCCTACGCGCTCCCGGTGCTCGGCGCCCTCTTTCGGTGGCTGATCGAGCAGCGCCACGTGTAGGGGCGACCGGGATTCGTGATTGTGCTCTTGGAGCATGATTGCCAATCCCGGCCAAGTCTCTCTCATGGACGAAACGCACGATCAGGGCGTCCAGCGATAAACGGTGATGCTGTCCGAGAATCATGGTGTCGCTGTCCGCGAGGTAGGCGATGCGCGTCAGCGGCTGGACGCTCTGGGGAATGCGGATGGGGATACCGGGTCCCCATGTGCTCCGGGACCGAGTTCATCAACCCCCGCGATACATCGGGTCGATGCTATCACCTAGGGCACGCCGGCCAAACTTCGACCTGACCGATCTGACCGATTCGTCACCGCCGACGCCACTGCGTTTTTTGTCAACCACGCTGCCTTGGCCGTCTTCCGCGGCCTTCGTATAGGCGGTTTGACCGCGTTGCGATGCTGGCGCGCCGACGTCGCACCCATTGACGGATGCCGGGCCGCAACTGCCCGCGAAGGAAGGAACAGCCAGCGATGCGGAGCTTGCGACTAACAGAGCGGCGATGAATCTCGCTTTCATGACGACTCCAATAAGCTTGGTGAACATACGAATGCACCTGGATCAGGTCCATTGCGGCGCGCTCTTGAGCGTCGATGGGACGATGTGTAGGGTCGTGCCGCGTGCTAACAAAGAGGCTCAAACGAAAAACACGTTTCTCGAAATCTGAGCAACGCTGCTACCGCCGCGGCGGTAGCACCAAACCCGTCGTCGTTGCGCCCGCAGCTACAAATGCACGGGTTATGCCAATCCTGATCCGCGCACCCTCTGAGCGATCGTAACCATTTGAAAATAAACAAGATCGGTCTCGATTACGACAGCTTTTATAGCCAGATTCAGGAGCCACGGTGTCTGGCTGTAGCCAACGCTTTTTTGGGCCGCTGTCTCCAGTCATCCAACAGAACAAAGTCTGCGCGCTTTAGTGCGACGAACTCGAGATCGCGAGCAATTACCTCGGCGTCGCCTGCGGAAAATCTCGCGCCGCTTCAAAACAGGGTGTTTTCTATTGAGTAACTTAGTCAGGACTCTGAAATTTATTTACTCGCAAGCCCATCACACTGTCGGATGCTGCGGACGGTCTGGGCCATCACTGCAGAGAACGAAGCGTAGTGTTTGCCACAGGGGACTGACTTGATGGACTCCGAACGACCCGTTTCGGGCGTTCGGCCAAGATGTACGATGGTCCGCTCCGGAACCCAAAGTCGCCGTTCGCGAGATCGCGGATCAAGTTCGCCTTGAACGTCCACTATCGAGAAAACGAATAGTCACTGTCGGCTCAATCCGGAGGCTCGAATTCCTCGTACGAGAGACTGCGCTGTCGTCTAAGCGAACAACCGGTTAGCGTAGCAATCACGTTGCGCGGATGTCCTCTTCCGCTGCACGTGAACGAGTACGCGGCAAGAATCGTCCATACGACCACCACCAGCGCAGGGCTAAATAGCCACCATTCGTTGATCAGACCTGGAGCGGTACCCCGTACAAGCGCTTCCTGTCTACGGGACGAGAAGCAATTACCTTGGCCAGAAATGCCTGCACGGTATATAACACAATGCAATGAGTTCCGACGATGCCGCGAGGCTACGATGGAAAAGCCGCCTGAAATCGCAATTATCTAGCAGGCCGATGCGCGCGATGCAAGGCTGGCGGCCGTCACCGGTAAGGTCAAGCGTGACTTGCTCAAGGAAGCCGATCTGGATGATGCCGCGGAAGCGATGGAGATCGCTGACGGGCGACGCGGCGGTGCTCTGTCGGTGGGGCAACGCATGCTCACTTTCATGACAGGCGGAGGAGCGGCTGCGATAGTCATTTGTTTGAGAACGTACCTAACGCGAGCCTGGTCTTGTGGCAAGAGCGACGCGCTCCGACGGGAATGTGGTTGGAGGCCGAGCACGGTATCTGGATGACCAAGATGAACTCCGCCTCGACTGTCAACGTTCAAGAGTTTATAAATAGCCATGGCTTTAGCGGCTATCAATGGTTGATACTGACACTGGGCTTCCTGGTTATCGCAATCGACGGCTTCGATACCGCCGCAATTGGCTATATCGCGCCTGCCCTTTTCGTCGACTGGCATGTTGCAAAGTCCTCGCTCGGTCCCGTTCTGAGTGCTGGACTTTTCGGACTCGCAATAGGCGCAATGAGTTCGGGGCCGATGGCTGACAGACTTGGTCGAAAGACTGTACTCGTTCTGGCGGTCCTGTTTTTGGGCATATCGTCTCTTGCGAGCGCCAGTTCGCAAAGCGTTGAAATGCTTACCGTTCTCCGATTTATAACGGGACTGGGCATCGGTGCAGCCATGCCCAGTGCCGCGACGCTGATGGCTGAGTTTGCTCCCGATCACCATCGCGCCATCGTCAATAACGCCATGCTTTGCGGATTTCCTTTGGGAGCCGCTGGAGGCGGCTTCCTGGCAGCGGTCCTGATTCCCGCTCTAGGTTGGCGCAGCGTACTGGTTGCCGGCGGCGTGCTTCCCATCGCGCTAGGCATTGCCCTCATATACTGGATTCCGGAATCGGTCCGTTACATGGTTGCCAAAGGGGCTGCTGCCGACCGGATCCACGACGTACTTGACCGTATCGCTCCGGGGAAGCTGGTCGAGGCCAGACAATTCGTCATTGGCGAAGAGACCTTGAAAGCGAATTCTGCGGATTCGGTCAAAGTCGTATTGGCGAGGCCCTATATCGTTGGAACCCTCATGCTATGGCTCGCCTATTTCATGGGGCTGGTTATATTTTATTTACTTACCAATTGCCTTCCCATCCTGATCCACGATTCAGGTCTTAGCATCTCACACGCGGTCCTCATTACAGCGCTCTTCCCGTTAGGTGGTGGAGTCGGCGCCTTGGCCTCGGGCTGGCTGATGGATCGCTTCGAGCCGAACGTAATAGTCAGCGCCTGCTTTTTGTCGACCGGTCTCTTCACTGTTGCCATTGGATACGGGGCGCCCGGCCTAGTCACTCTGGTCTGCCTCATCTTCGTGGCAGGCACCACGATGAACGGTGCGCAAGCTTCGATGTCCGCATTGGCGGCAAATTACTACCCCACAAGGGCACGCGCGACCGGCGTTGCATGGATGATGGGTATCGGTCGGTTTGGTGGAATTGTGGGCGCTCTGGCTGCTGCGGAATTGCTCCGCCGCCGTTATGGGCTGAATGAGGCATTCATCGTGGCAGGGCTTCCGGCATTGGTTGCCGCCATCGCACTCTTTGTAAAGTATCTCGAAGGGGCTAAACGCAGGGCAGTGCAAACGCCCTCGCTATTCGACGAGCCTCTCGATCCGAAGAACAACTAATGGTCGGTAAGGCGAAGGAGACGACGAAGTAAAACAACGCAGCTTCCTCCGGATTGGAAAGTCGACATGCGCCAAAGCACACGCTGCATCCTCGCCAGGATGACCGGCCTAACGTGCACCATTCTGCGCAAGAACAAGCGTCTCGACCAGTGCGTCGAGCCTCGCCGGGGCGGCCATCAGCCGTTGTCTCAACAGCTGCTCAAAGCGGTCGCTAAGCGTGCGTTTTCTTGGCTCATCGCCGGGATGGTCGAGGGCCAGTAACAGCGACGGCACGAAGGTCGCACGGTAAAACGCCGCGTACCGACTCGCCATCTGTTCGCGGTCCCCATCTCGCTGGTACTCGTCCCAGATGTCGTCGGGCTGCGCAACGCACTCGCAATGCTCGACGACCAGATCGCAAAACTGGCCGTTGCTCGCGAACGGTGCAAGCAGGTCGTGCTCGGGGCGGGCAAACGTCGCCAGCAACATGTGCGCACGTTCGTCGGACGTGATCGCGTCCTCGGTAGCCATCTGCGTGAGCGCGTCGTTCGCGTGGTTCATCAGCGCCTCGAGGCCGGTGCGCCCGTCGTCGTCGGCTCCAGGCAGCACCACGACGAGACGGCCTCCTGGCCTCAATTCGCGGGCCCGCAGAGCGAGGAACGTTTCCCAGTCCCGGGCCGCCTGCTCCTGGAACGCAGCGTTCACGACACCCGTCGTGCATGGCAGAAAGATATGACCCGCAATTGGGACAGGCACACGGCTTAACCACACCGCAGCGTACGCGCTCCATCCAAGATGCACGTACGCCGGCGGCAGGACGCTGCCGTAAAACGACCGCCCGATTGCGCACGGGAAGACCAGAGGTTCGTCGCGGATATATCGGTCCGGGTCGCTATCCAGCACCTCGAACAGGGAGTTGAAATCGTTGACCGGCAGGTCTTCGTGATAGACAAGGATTGGCCGGTCCGGCCCGACCCGGGCGCGCATCGCGGCGATCGCAACTCGCATTGGAGCCTGCGAGTTCTTGCCCTGTGACGATCCGTACTCGGCGATCACGACCGGCTGGTCGTCCGGTTCGAGCGCGAGGCTCGCTACCGCCTGCTGCAGATGTGGCAGCGCAATTGCGGCACCACCGGCTTGAGGCACGGCATGACGATTGTAGGCCCCGGCGCCTTCCATGGCGCCCGACATGGTCTTTGCCTGGTTCACGATTTCATCCTCTCCTTCGCGTGCGGAGCGACCCCTTGAAGGTGATTTACTTTGTTAGTCGTTCAGATCGTATTGTTGAATCACCGTGCCGCGCGCTCACCATGGCGGAATGTGTTGCTTCGTCAGGATCCCGCGAAACCGGGGGAAGCGCAAGCGCTTATAGGGATAAGCGTCCTCTTAGTCTGGGTAATCGTACAAATTTCGAGCCCATCGTCAACTTCAATGCCGAGGTACTGCACTGCGCCTTCCGGCTTCGTATGGCCGAGCAGCAGGTGCACCGCTCCGAGGTTCGAGGTTCCTGGTGCAGCGATAGATCAGCGACGCAGTGATCCGCCGCATGGTGTGCGTTCCATACGCCGTGTTGTTCAGAAGAGTACGCCTCGAGGAGCCCGTCGATAAGGAAGGGGAAACGTAACGCGTGTCACGGCTACCGCTAACATCGCCTGGGTACCTCAGACGACCGTGTATCCTGGTCGGCGCGCGTAGACGACTGAATGCGATTCGCCGGCCGGCTCATGTCCGTTCGGAAGCGGCCGGTCGTCAATCCTGACTGAATGACTCAAACTGGCCGCGTGCTGCCTCATGCATGGGGCATCGTTTCCCGCGGCGCATAAAGCGGCGATCGGCAGCAGGCGACCCATAGGGGACAACCAGCTTCCGCGATAGCGGACGGTCGCGGACAACGATTCGGATTGTTCGCTCGCGAGCGACACATCCTTTGGCTAACGCGAATTTTCGTGGGTAGAAGCGTTCGCGTTGCATTGTCGATCGCCCCGTGCGAGTCCGGGCATCGTCTGGCACTGCAAGTAGAGTAGCGCGACATCAGGACCATTGAGGTGTTTCAAACCCTCTCCACGATCCCATTCTCGGAGACGCATGGAAACTGTGCGCCCCTCGCGCACTCCTGCATTCTGGATGCAGGAGCATAAATGCTTGCGATCAACTTCCGTGAATATCGATGTCGAAGTACTTCTGCTCAATGCGCTGGTACGTGCCGTCTTTCAGCATCGAATCAATTGCCTGATCGACCTTCTGGCGTAGTGCAAAGTCTTCCTTGCGAAAGCCAATGCCCGCCCCTTTGCCGAGTGTTTTCGGATCGCTAACATCTTGACCGGCAAAGCCGTAACCGCTGCCCTGCGGTGTCTTTAGAAAGCCGTTGATGCCTGCAAGAGCATCCGTGAACGTCGCATCGATGCGACCGGAGCGCAGATCCGGATATACCTGTTCCTGATTCGCGTACGACACCACGTTGATGCCCGCCATCGCCCAGTTCGCCTTCGCGTACGCTTCCTGTGTCGAACCTTGAGCGACGCCAACGGCCTTGCCCCGCAACGACTGAACGGTAGGTTGCAAACCGGAGCCATCCTTAGCGATCAGGCGGCTCGGCGTGTTAAAAAGGGGCTGGGAGAATGCAACCTGCTCTTCGCGCTTCGGCGTAATCGACATCGCCGACAGGATTGCGTCGAATTTTCTGCCTTGCAGAGCAGGAATGATGCCGTCGAAGCCTGTTTCAACCCATACGCAATGCATCTGCAAGCGCCTACAGATTTCGTTGCCCAAGTCGATCTCAAAACCGGCGAGTTGCCCAGAAGGCGATTTCGACTCAAACGGTGCGTAGGTCGGGTCGACGCCAAAGCGTAACTCCGTCATATCCTTTGCCTGTGTGGCCAGCGCGGCAATTGCCAGCACGGCACCCAGAATGATGCGTTTCATATGCGTTCCCGTTCGTGTGTTACGCCGCGGACGTTTGCCGCCGGTGCGTGGGGAGAAAGAACCGTGTCGTACGAAAGTCTTCGCAGACTACATCTTCGTCAGTGCGTCGAGTGCCCGCTGCCAGATCTGCCGCGTGCGCAGCGCGATCAAGGCGCGCCAGTCGGCATCAGCGGGATAGTAGTGTTCTAGCAGCGCGGCCTTGATCCGCCGCCCCGTCGCGTCGAAAGGATCGCCGTGCAGATGCAGCCAGTGGTCGTCGCGCAGCAATGTGTGTCCGCGCGCGCCGTCGTATGTGCCGCATTCGATCACGAGTGGTATCAGATCCACGTCGGTAAGCTGATCGATCAGTGCCTGCGAGGCATAACCGGTCGCCGTCGCTGCGACGCCGCTGTCGGACGACGCGTCCGCCGCAGTGAGAATCCTGTACAGCCAGGGCCCATACAGCGATTGCGCGGTGTCGTGCGCGGACACCTTGCGCTCGGCAATTGCCATCAGCATCGGATGTCCGTACGCGCCCGCGCCAGTGTGCAGATCGAAGGCGATGGCAGTGCGAGCACCTGCGACAAATGCCTTCATGATCTGACGCACCGTGCGGTTCGTCCACGTCTGCTGTGTGCCGCCAAAGAAGACGCCGTCCGGATGCTGATACTGTCCCGCTTCGATGATATTGCGCACGCGTGCTTCCCCGAGATTGCGCATATGCATGGCGAGTTGCTCATCCGCGCGCTGACGCTCCGGTCCGTCGAGATCGCGGCATAGATAGATCTCGTGCAGCGTTTCGTATGCAGTATTCGCCGGTGGTGCGTGAGTAAAGTCGATGTAGTTGCGGTTTACGTCAGCGTTGTCTTCATTCACCCGACGCAGCCACGCCGTGCCCCACGGGTTGACGAGGTGCACGAGCACGACACAGGTATCTGCTGGTAAGGCGTGGTCCCGCAGATTATCGAGTAACGCGATCTGACTGTCGGAGCCGTAATAACCCTCTACGCCGTGGGTTCCCGACAGCAGCACGAGGCGCTTTTGCGCGCCGGCGGGGCCGACGATCGCGACGTCCGTGGAAAGCGCCTCGCCGCGTGGTCCGTGCATCGGGTGAGGATAGACGACGTGAGTCGCCTTGACGCCCGCAGCGGCCTCGAGAAAGCGCTCGCGCTGATTGGCGAAACTCGAAGTGTCGAAAATAGTGGCGCTCATTATCGCTCCTGTATCGTGTCAGACCTGTTGATGTGGCGCTGCACACAACCCAGCGCTTGTCACACGAAGTGCCACCGCTCCAGAAACCCACGTGCAACGAAGCAGCGCTTCGCCCACGCGAAGGCGTGTCGAGTGGTCCATCGCATCACCTCGCCGGTTAATTCGTTGTCGGGGTCGACACGCGCACGAACGGCGCCTGTTCCAACGCTGCATACTCGGCATCAATTAGCCGCTGCACACCGCGACGGAACCTGAGTGGTCCAGCGTCGATTCCAAGGTCGAGATTCGGCGTGCGCCGGTTTGACATGCCTTCATGCACGGCTTCAAGGATGACGCGGTCCTCGTCGAATGCGTGGCGCACGTCCTCGTTGAATTGTCGCGACACCGCTTCGTCTTGCTGATCGAAATTGCGCATCTGAAACCAGAAGTAGCGCGTATGCGATTCGTCGATCGGCGTCATGAAATTGTATGAATTCATCAGGAACACGTGGTCGTGCTGCGAGCCGTCGTCGGCACCCGTACCCGCCGGCGTGAAGACTGCCTTGATGATCGCGTGTGAGGGAAACCGAACCTCATAGTGCTGCTTGCGGTCGCAGCGTCCCGAGAATTTGACGAACTTCGCATAAAACGGTGCGACATCGACATCGCGCATCCAGCGCGAGACGGTCACGCCGACATCGCTTGCAACGGTTTTCAAGGGCTCGGCTTCACACGCGGCGTTGCCGAACGAGCCCGGATGCACCCACGCGACGTGCGACGGATCGAGCAGGTTGTCCGTCACGTAGAGATAGTTGCAGGCTACCGTCATCGCGTCACCTTCGTTCAAGCCCCATGCCGGATCGCCCCATTCGGGAACATCGAAAATCTGGGTTGTGTCGGCGGCTTTGGCCTCGCCCATCCAGATCCAGACGAGACCATAACGCTCTTCGATGGGATAGCTGCGTACCTGCGCCGCCCGTGGAATGCGAGCCAGGGCCGGCGCGCGTACGCATGCACCGGCGCAGTCGAAGGTCAGGCCGTGATATCCGCATTCGATTCGATCGCCAAGCAATCGACCCATCGACAACGGTAGCTTGCGATGCGGACACGCGTCTTCGAGCGCGACCACGGCCCCATCCGGCGTGCGAAATAGCACGACCCGTTCGCCGAGCAGTTTCAACGGCATGAGGCGCGGCTGGACTTCGGCGCTGCGCGCCGCGACGTACCACGCGTTTCTGACGAACATCGCTGATTCCTCTGTTTTCATTGCCATCGGCCCTGCGCGCTACCCCACGCAGCCTTTGCATCGACTGTAGAAAGTCAAAATAGAAAAGAACAGCAGTTCGAAAGTACGATTTACTTTAGAATTTCTAAACCGTCTTTATCGATCAAACTCGATATGAACACGCTTGCACCGCTTCGCGCGATCCAGATTTTCGAAACACTTGGCCGTTGCGACGGCCTTGTCGAGACTGCGCGCAGACTCGATATCTCTCCTGGTGCGGTCAGTCAGCAAATCAAGCTGCTCGAAAATGCGCTCGGCGTGAAGCTCGTTACTAAAGAAGGGAAACGGATGCGCTTGACCGCGATGGGCCGCCGATATCATGAGAGTTGCCTCGCGGCGTTCGAAACTTTGCGCATCGCGCAGGACGACATCGAGCGCTCAAAAAACGTGCGCAGCCTCAACATCAGCGCCTTGCCCTCGCTGCTATCGAAGTGGCTTGCGCCGCGCATCAATGCCTGGCAAAAGGAGCATCCAGACATCAGCGTCTATATGGATGGCTCGCATGCGGAGCCGTCGCCGGATGTCTGCGAGATGGACTTTCGAATCAGCTACGGCGATCGTATCGACGATGCAGGCACCTCCATCGAACTGTTCCGCGATAGCGTCGTGCCTGTATGCAGCCCGCGGATCCTGCCGCGCAAGGGCAAAGTTGCGCTTAAGCCTGCTGATCTCGCCGCGTTTGAGTTGATCGCGGTTGACTGGCTGCCAAAGTTCGCTTCGCCGCCGTCGTGGCGCGACTGGTTCGCCGCGAACGGTGTCGAGACATCCACACTGCACGAGCCGCATCAGGTGCATTCCCTGTCGAGTGTCGCGATTCAGGCTGCGATCGACGGCCATGGTTTCGTGCTCGCCCAGTGCTCGATGGTCGCAGACGATCTGACGGCGGGAAGGCTCTCGATGCCCGTTGTTTCGACCATTCCGTTGCCGTGGCCGTACCTTCTTACCTGGAGCGAAAGTACGTTCGATCGTCCGCAGTGCCGCGCCTTCCATCGCTGGTTGCTCGCGAGGGCAAGGGAACAGCAGCGCAATATCGATCTGTTAGCACTTCGCACGTTATAGGCGTTATGAACCTGAAACGTAACGCTGAGAGGAAACCTGTCAATTCAAGGAGCCTCAAGATTCCGCCAAAGCTAATCACGGTGTTGATGATGGAGCATGCCTGCTGCCACCGGCTGTTGGCGATCTATGTGCGGGTGGCGAACCGTCAAATTGGCAGGACCTGGTCCGACGGCGACCGGCTCAGGTCGACCCACTGCAGCCAGTCAATCCGCTGTGACATCATCGGCAGCTTTCAAGGTGCAACGGCCATTCGTCCCATCAAGACAATCGGCCAGCAAGTCACCTGGCGCACGATACCTCGGATGGCGCATATCGCGAGGTAGCAAGTATCTGCGGTGGTACTGGGACGTGTGCGCGTCTGACCAGGGAGCCTCCGCGAAACATGAGCAGATCGCCCGGCTGGCACGTGGTCCATGCTTCATCGGTGAGTGGTGTCGTCGCGATTACTGCCGTGCAGTCTTCCGAGGTCGCATAAGCAGAGAAGTCGACCGACAAATCGGCATCGACGAGTCTCGCGCTTGAGAACGGCCAGTGACGCATCACGTAGGCGAGCCGCGTGGAGCAGTAGGCAAACTGCGACTGTCCGTTCGACAGCAGGAAGTTGAAAATTCCATGCTGATTCAGGTTGCGAGTCATGTCCTCTACTACGTCGAACAGTTCGTCCGGTGTGGTATCCCGATCGATGCCACGCTCGTGGATCACATTCATGATCGTGCAAAAGGCCGATTCACTATCGGTTGTTCCCACCGGCGCGTAGGGACCCGGCACCCACCAGTTTCGCTCCTGCAGATCACCGTTATGCGCGAACACCCATTGCTGTCCGTTGTGTTCACGCATGAACGGATGGCAATTCTCAGCGCTGGCGCCGCCCTGCGTGGCCTTCCGGATGTGCGCGATGACATTGCGCGATTTGATCGGATAACGCTTCACGAACTCCGCCATGGGGGATCGGCAAGCGGGTTTGTCGTCGATGAATAACCGGCATGCCCGCTCTTCATAAAACGCGATTCCCCATCCGTCCACGTGGTGATCGGTCAGACCGCCTCGAGCCGCAAATCCCGTGAAGGAAAAGGTCACATCGGTCGGTTCAGCGCAACTAAGAGCAAGAAGCTGGCACATAAGTAAGGTATGTAATCGGGGGTAAGAATTAACCGCTTTGTTCGATGCATCAAGTGGATGCTACCTTTCTTAATGACCGGCCAATATAGAACGTTATTTCAAATTGATCGATATGAACGAAGCGTTTTAGTTTTTTCTTCTACCCGCCCCGCGATACAGTGATTCCGTTCCCCGACGAACGGGAATGCAGCTCCGAACCCGGTGTGCAGCGCATTGCGGCATCACACTGGTTCCGGTCTGGCTTCTATGGGATCCAACATTAAAAACACCGCACATGAAATCAAGATTCTTATTCGGGTTTGGAGCTTTGGGAATGACTGCGATGCTGGCAACATCGGCGGCGCGAGCGGACAACAGCGTGACGCTCTATGGGCGGATGGACAACGGGGTGAGCTATATAACGAACACGGGAGGGCAACACGAATACAAGATGGACAGCGGCGTCGTGTTCAGCAACTACTGGGGGCTGCGCGGTGTGGAAGACCTCGGTGGGGGCTCGCAGGCGATATTCGACCTTCGCTCCGGTTTTCGTGTTACCGATGGCAGCTCGAAGCCCAGCAGCGGCTACATGTTCGGCAAAACCGCACTGGTGGGATTGAGCAACTGGCTCGGCACGTTGACGCTCGGCAGGCAATACGACTTCATCAACGACTACACGTCCCGCTATAACATCAGTCAGGACGGCGACGGCTACGCGATTCACCTCGGCGACCTCGACCGCATGAGCGGCGACACGATGATCAATGCGGTCAAGTTCGCGAGCAAGAGTTTCAACGGCCTGAGCGCGGGCGCGATGTACTCGTTCAGCAATACGGCCGGCAGCTTTCACACCGGTTCCGCGTGGAGTGCCGGCGTGCTTTACGCGGCGGGCGCGTTCAGTGCGGCAGCGGCTTATTCGCAGCTGAATAGCACGACGATCGATCCGTACGATGCGCTCGGCCTGTCGTCTTTCCTTGGCACCACGACCGCCAGGCTCAGCAGTTCGACCGGCCAGCGCACGTCGCTGTATTCGAGCACCGGACTGACGGTGAGCCACCTCGATACGGGCGGGATCGGCGCGAGCTACCGCTTCGACAAGCTCACGATCAAGGCCAATACGACCCTGACCAAGGTCACGTCAGCCAATGGCAGTGTGTCGTCTTTGATGCACGTGTACGAAACCGGCGGCGCGTATGAGTTCTCGCCTGCGTTGGTGCTCCGCTCGGGCTACCAGTACACGACCTTCGAACATCATCACTGGAACGAACTGTCGATCGGTCTCTACGAGAGTCTGTCGAAGAGTACGCGGATCTACACGTCGGCGGGCTACCTCCGCGCCTCGAGCGGCGTGAATGCGGTGATCGGCTATGCGTTCACCCCGTCGAGCACGCAGACGCAAGCCAACTTGCGCGTCGGTATCACCCACAACTTCTGAACTTCTGATCGAACCTGTGCCGGGCCTCGGCCGCCGACACGCGTGTCGCGGCCGAGGTCAAATCAAACGAGAAACATCCAATGAAATTGCGATTCTCCGCTATTGCGTTGCTCATGGTTTTACCGCTTGCGAGCGCCTTTGCGAAGCCGCTGGTCGTGTGCACCGAAGCCAGCCCGGAAGGATTCGATCCGGTACGTTACAGCACGCTGACCATCACGAATGCGTCTGCTGACGTCATTTTCAACGGGCTCGTCACGTACGACGATGCGACCGGTACCGTGCAGCCGGCGCTCGCGCAGAGTTGGGACGTCAGTCAGTCCGGCACGGTCTACACGTTCCATCTGCGTCCCAAGGTCCATTTCCAGACGACCGATTACTTCAAGCCGACCCGGACGTTCGACGCCGACGACGTGATCGCCACGTTCGACCGAATGCTGAATCCAGACAACGCATGGCGCAAGGCGTTGCCGACGGTGGTGATGCCGAACGTGCAGTCGATGCAGATCACGAAGCTGATCAAGTCAGTCGACAAGGTCGATCCGCTGACGGTGCGCATCGTCCTCAACCATCCTGACGCCACCTTCCTGCCGATCCTGACGATGAGTTTCGCGTCGATCTATTCGAGCGAATATCTTGCGCAACTGCTGAAGACCAACGCGATTGCAGACCTGAACGCCAAACCGGTATCGACGGGCCCGTTCGTCCTGAAGAGCTATCGCCCGGACGCGACGATCCGCTACACGGTGAACCCGGACTACTGGGGACCGAAGCCCAAGGTCGATGGACTGATCTACGCGATCACGCCCGATCCGACCGTGCGCGCACAACGGGTCAAGGCAGGCGAATGCGATATCGCGCTCGCACCGAAGCCGGACGACGTCGCGTCGGCGCGCAAGGACCCGTCGCTGAAAGTGCTCGACGTGCCGGGCTTCATGACGGCGTTCGTCGCGCTCAATACGCAGCGTCACGGCCTCGATAATCCGGCGGTGCGCCGCGCGATCAATCTGGCCTTCGATCGCGATACGTACGTGAAGACATTGTTCGGCACCAGTGCGGTCCCGGCGACGAATCCGTATCCCAGCGGCACGGAGGCGAAGACCGGCTATGCGTACGATCCCGCGCTCGCGAAAAAGCTGCTGGCCCAGGCGGGCATGGCGAATGGACTGAGCCTGACGATCTGGACCCGCTCGACTGGCAGCACGCTCAATCCGAATCCGAAGGTGGGCGCCGAACTGCTTCAGGCCGACCTCACCAAGGTAGGCATCGACGCGCGGATCAAGACGCTGGAGTGGGGCGAGCTGCTTCATGAAATCAAGCAGGGGCAATACGACCTGCTGTTCATGGGGTGGGCCGGCGACAACGGCGATCCGGACAACTTCCTGTCGCCGCTGTTCTCGTGCGACGCAGTGAAGGGCGGCACCAATTTCCAGCGTTATTGCGATGCGTCGCTGGATGCGTCGATCTCGAGCGGCAAGGCGACCAGTACCGCGTCGGTTCGCGCGCAGGACTACGACCGCGCCGTGAAGATCGCGCACGATCAGGCGCTCTGGATTCCGCTTGCGCATCCGTTGGTGGCCGCGATCACGCGTCCGAATGTCGATGGCTATCACGTCAGTCCGTTCGGCCGCGTGAACTTCGAGGCCGTGTCGATCCGGTAACCGCGTCCGGAAAACCTTCCCGTATCGCTCTTTCACCGGATGACGGTCGTGCAGTTGCACGACCGTCAGTGGAGACTTGCGCGCGTTTTTCGCTGGAGACCGTCTGTGCTGAAATTCCTTGTCACCCGCCTGCTCGGACTGGTGCCGACGCTGCTGGGCGTCACGTTGCTGGCTTTCGTGCTGATTCACCTGCTTCCCGGCGATCCGGTCGATGTGATGATGGGCGAGCATGTCGCCGATCCCGCCGCGCACGCGGCCGCCCTGCATCAGCTCGGACTCGACGAGCCGTTGCCGACGCAATATCTCCGTTATCTCCAGCGCCTGCTGCATGCCGACCTCGGACATTCGTTCAAGTCGGGCGATAGCGTGATCCATGATTTCGGCGTGCGCTTTCCCGCGACGCTCGAACTGTCGGTCTGCGCGATCGCGTTCGCGCTTGCGGTCGGGCTGGTTGCCGGAATTGCCGCGGCGCTCAGGCGCGGCTCGTGGCTCGACCACGCGGTCATGAGCACGGCGCTGACCGGCTATTCGATGCCGATCTTCTGGTGGGGACTCGTTCTCATCATGCTGTTTTCGGTGAAGCTCGGATGGACGCCGGTGTCGGGGCGAATCGGCCTGGAGGTCGACCTGACGCCGGTCACGAATCTCATGCTGGTCGATTCCGTACTGTCGCGCGATCCGGCGACCATCGGATCGGTCTTGCGTCACCTGATCCTGCCCACCGTCGTACTCGGCACGATTCCCCTTGCGGTCGTTGCGCGGATGACACGTTCGTCGATTCTCGAAGTGCTGCGCGAGGACTATATCCGCACCGCGAAAGCCAAAGGCCTGACGCCCGCGCGCGTGATCGTCGTGCACGTGCTGCGTAACGCATTGATTCCGGTTGTCACCGTCGTCGGCATGCAGGTCGGCGGCCTGCTCGGCGGCGCGGTGCTGACGGAAACCCTGTTCTCGTGGCCAGGCATCGGCAAATGGCTGGTCGATGCCGTGAGCGCGCGCGATTACCCGGTGATACAGGGCGGCATCCTGCTCGGCGCGGTGCTGGTCGTCGCCGTCAATCTGTTGGTCGATGTTGCGTCCCGCCTGATCAATCCTCGTCTCGTCAATTCACGATAATGTCCGATACCACCGTCATCGCCTTGCGCCCGGGCAAGCGAGCCCACTTCGCCGGCGGCCGCGCGCTGCTCGAACTGTGGCGGCTCTACTCGCGCAATCGCGCTGCGACAGCGGCGCTCGCCTTACTCGCCATGCTGGCGCTGCTCGCGCTGTGCGCGCCGTGGATCGCACCGCACAACCCCGTCGAACAGTTCAGGGATCACATCAAGATTCCGCCCGCGTGGTCGGACGGCGGCAGTCTGCAATTTCTGCTCGGCACCGACGAGGCAGGACGCGACATCCTCTCGCGCCTGATTTTCGGTGCGCGCATCAGCCTGGGGATCGGCCTTGCGTCGGTGACGCTCTCGCTGTTGCCGAGCATCGCGCTCGGTCTGTTCGCGGCGTATTACCCACGATGGATCGACGCACCGCTGATGCGAATGATGGACGTGCTGCAAGCGCTGCCGTCGCTGCTGCTGGCGATCGCCGTGGTCGCGGTGCTCGGACCCGGCCTTCAGAACACGGTGCTCGCGATCTCCGTCATCTGCCTGCCCGGTTATGTCCGGCTCGTGCGCATTGCCGCGCTGGCGGAAGCGCAAAAAGAGTATGTCATCGCGGCGCGCGTCAGCGGCGAGGGCGCGTTGCGCATCATGTTTTCGCAGATCCTGCCGAACTGCGCCGCGCCACTGATCGTTCACGCGACGCTCGGCTTTTCTGCTGCGATCCTCGACGCCGCCGCGCTCGGCTTTCTCGGCATCGGCGTGCAGCCGCCGCAGGCCGAATGGGGCAGCATGCTCGCGTCCGCACGCGACTATATCGACAGCGCGTGGTGGATCGTAACGATGCCCGGCTTATCGATTCTGATTACGGTGCTGTCCGTCAACCTGTTCGGCGATGGTTTGCGCGACGCGCTCGACCCGAAGCTCAAACCGGTGACACGCGCATGACCGACCTCTTGAGAATCAGGAATCTCGCGGTCCGGTTCGGCGACAGCCAGGCGGTCAATCACGTCGATTTCGATATCGCGGGTGGCGAGGTGGTGGCCGTGGTCGGAGAATCCGGCTCTGGCAAGAGCATCACGATGATGGCCGCGATGGGCCTGATCGACGCGCCCGGTGTCGTCACCGCTGACGAGATCACCGTAGGCGGCGTCGATCTTCTGCACGCGAAGCCGGCGATGCGGCGCAAGATCGTCGGCAAGGAGATCGCAATGATCTTCCAGGACGCGCTGACGAGCCTCAATCCGAGCCTCACGATCGGCTATCAGATCCGTGAAATCCTGGTCCAGCACACCGATCTGCGCGGCGCCGCGCTGGACGCACGGATTCTCGAACTGCTGGATCAGGTACGCATCGCCGACGCGAAGAAACGTCGCGACGCCTATCCGCACGAACTGTCGGGCGGCATGAATCAGCGCGCGATGATCGCAATGGCGATCGCATGCAAGCCCAGGCTGCTGATCGCCGACGAACCCACCACCGCGCTCGACGTCACGGTGCAGGCGCAGGTGATGCGCCTGCTCGAAGAATTGCAGCGCGAGTACCGGATGGGACTGGTGCTGATTTCACACGATCTCGCTGTCGTCGCGGAAATCGCGCATCGCGTCGCGGTTATGTACGCGGGCGAGGTGATCGAAACCGGGCCGGTGCCCCGCACCTTCGAGATGCCGCGCCATCCGTACACGCGCGCGCTGCTCGGCGCGATTCCCGAGCGCGCGCGCGACGGACGGATGACGGCGCTGCCGGGCAACATGCCGTTACGGCGAGGGCCGTCGGACGGCTGCCTGTTCGCGCCGCGATGCGTGGCGGCAACCGATGCGTGCCGCATCGCCCATCCGGAGTTGATGCGTATCGACGCAGCTACCGAGGTCCGGTGCGTGCTCGGTATGCCGGCCGGAATGTCCAGACAAATCGAGGAACAGAATGCAGCAGCACGCTAATGGAAAAGCCGTGGTGATGGTGGCGGATCGTCTCACCCGGCACTATCGCGTTCGTCGCGGGATGGTCAGCGCCAGCGTCGTCAAGGCATTGAACGGCGTGTCGTTCATGCTCGAACGCGGCAAGACGCTGGCGGTCGTGGGGGAATCCGGCTGCGGGAAATCGACGCTTGCACGCCAGCTTACGATGATAGAGCCGCCCACGTCGGGCAGTTTGCAGATCGGTGGTCACGATGTCGGTCTCGCCGACAGAAACACCCGGCGTCAGCTCCGCCAGCGTGTGCAACTGGTATTCCAGAATCCGCTTGCATCCCTGAATCCGCGCAAGACGATCGGCCAGACCTTGACGGCGGCGATGTCGGCCAGCGGGATTTCCAGCGCAAGCGAACGTGCCACCCGGCTCGCGCAGATCATGAGCCAGGTAGGGCTGCACATGGATTGCGTCGGTCTTTATCCGCACATGCTCTCAGGTGGGCAGCGGCAGCGCGTTGCCATTGGCCGCGCACTCGTCGCCGAACCCGATATCATCGTGGCGGACGAGCCGGTCTCTGCACTCGATGTTTCGATACAGGCGCAGATATTGAACCTCTTCATGGATTTGCAGCAGCAAGTGGGCGTCAGTTATGTCTTCGTCTCCCACAATCTGACCGTGGTCGAACATATCGCCGACCAGGTTATGGTCATGTATCTCGGTAGCATCGTCGAGTTCGGTGACAAGTCGCGTATCTTCTCTGCGCCCCGCCATCCTTATACCCGGACACTGCTGGCAGCGACGCCCAAACTCGAACCGGCGGCCCGTCGCCAGAAAATCGAGTTGCAGGGTGAACTACCGTCTCCGATCAACCCGCCTTCGGGATGCGCATTTCACACTCGCTGCCCTCATGCAACACAGGAATGCGCTGAATCGATACCTGAGTTGCGCAAATATGACGCGAGACTCGTGGCGTGCCATCGCGTCGGGGAAACCGGCATGAATTAAGCACCGGATAACTGCGCTCTCGCGATCTGTCTGGCGGTGGGTGCTCGGTTGGTTAAGGTCCGCTATTCGTGCGCAGCGGACGCTTGAGTGTCCGACTGGGCTCGCTGATGAATGGCTGGAGATGGCCGGACCCAGCCGAACGCTCATTTCGATCCGATCGCCGGCCGCCGTTTTACGCGAGCGGCATGGATCGACCCATAACTGCCGGTCAATCTCCTCCTAGGCGACCGTTCGACGCTAGAGGTAAAAGTCTGACCAGATTATTTTCTACCGGCTTCTTCAGTTTTCATCGAACATTCGTTTTCATCCTGTTGCTCGCCTCGCCCCGACCGGAAGGCGATCCCTCCGGAGTTGGCTGGACCGGGCGTGGAGTCCTCGATGACTTGAGACGGCGCCACATTGCCCTTTGCTCCCGGCGCGAACGCGAGAATGCGAAGGTTCGGCTCGGCAACGAAGAGCCGTCCATCCGGCGAGACGGCGATCCTGTTACCCGGCGGCGGCAAGCGTTGGCCGATGATTCCCGTGGCTGGACCGCTGATTGTCCGTATCGGTCGCACGTTGCCATTCGCCTTGGCGGCGAAAATGCACACCTGGGTCTGGCTCGCATCCGCAGTCGTGTTGTAGACGAATAATTCGTCCGTACGAGGATCGACAGCGATCGACGTGGCGATCTGTGAGAAAAAAACATTGCGGCCCGGAAACAGGTCGGTTTTAGGACCTGTGAGGCTGCGCAGAAGCGGTGGCGCGGTCACGCTTCGGCTCGTGCCGAACGTGTCGATGATCGCCGTTCCCTGTATGTCATAACCCGCGATCAGCAGATTGTCGTCGCCGTCGATCGCGATGCTCTGGTATTGGGTGATATTCGGATCGGTAATGCGGACCGGATTGGGTATCGGCCCGGAGCTATTGGCGGGAACGACCATCACGCCCGCAGTCGAGGGACGAACGCTCAGGACGAAGTCGTTGAGGCGAGAGTCCACCGCGATGCCGGGCAGGTCATTTGTCATCCCCGGCATGAACGAGCGACCAGGCGCCTGATTGCCCTCCGCTTTCCGCGGAAAGATGTCGACGGTGTCATTGCCAAACTGCGCAACGTGAAAGGCGTCCTTCCTGTCGATCACCGTCGCCCCGGCCGTCATCAGGGTAGTGAGCGGCCCTTGCAGTACCTGGCAGGGTTCGGTCGCTCCGTTGGCGCGCGCGGAGTAACCGCGAATCTGATCACCGAGCGTGAGAAAGATGGCGTCGTGCGAGCAGGCGGCGTGCGCCAGCTGGACTCCGAAAAGCATGCTGACGACGGCGACACATAGCGCGGATTTCATGACACGCCTCCTGGGTCATACTGTGCGAATGCGCCGATTAAGCATAGACGCCGGCCGGAGGCCGAACAAACTTCCGCCAGTTGGGACCTGTGTTTTGGCGGGCGATGTGAAGCAACACCCACCGATATCGAGCGGTAGTGCGGCGTGCTAGCGTGTCAGGGCCACCCGTGTCGCATAGGCCAAACCGATTTGTCTCCGTCTTCCTGAGCCGCGCCCGCGAGTCGAAGGCCGGCAGTTGCGCCTTGAGAGTAGGATGCCGAATCCCATTTACCTTTTGTGAACCAGCGTATCCGTCCCCCCTTGCCGCCTGAATGGCCCTTTCCGCCGAGTCGCGATGTCGCTGGTCGCACCTTCGGCGATCTTGTCGCGCTTCAATATCGCGGCGCCGACGTGTGGCTCTGGAAGTGCCGGTGCGGCGGCCACGTGACTGTCGAGTTGGAGGCGGTAGAGGGCGGGCGAACGCGGGATTGCGGCTGCCGTGAGCAGCGTCGTGCGTGGCGGTCCCGACCGGGATCACCTGCGCTGCGGGGCGGTGAGGTGTTCGGCCAACTGACGACCGATCGGTACGCTGGCGATGGTTTGTGGGTTTGCCGGTGCGACTGCGGTGGTGAGGCGAAAGTGAGTGCCGGGCGCCTGCGACTAGGCCAAGCGCGTTCGTGCGGCCGCTGCTTCGCCGCTTCGACCGACTGAGCGGCACAGTCTGCTCGGTTTGGTCATGGCATGCGCGGCCTGTTTATCCGACGCTCCACACGGTGGTGGCGGCTCGGAAGTCTCTGATACGTTCCTTGGTAGCTGTCGGCGATGTCTTGGTATTAAACCCGGCATGTCAGCTCCATCTCGACCGGCCCAATACGACCCTGAGCAGACCTTCAGATTTACGGCCGTTCGACGCTAGAGGTCTAAGTTTGATCGGATTATTTGCCACCGGCTTCGTCCGTTTCATTGAGCATCGTCATTTCCACATTGAGCATCGTCGTTTCCATTATGTTGCCGGCCTCCTCTCGACCGGACTGCGATCCCGCCCTGGGTGACTGGACCGGGGGTGGAGTCATCGATGACCTGAGACGGCGCCACATTGCCCCTTGCCCCAGGCGCGAACGCGAGAATGCGCAGGTTCGGCTCGGCAACAAGGAGCCGCCCGTCCGAGGAGATGGCGATCTTGTTTCCCGGCAAGCCAGAGCCAGTGATTCCCGTCGCTGGACCGCTGATTGTCCGTACCGGCGGCACGTCGCCGTTCGCCTGGGCGGCGAAAACGCTCACCTGGATCTGCGTCAGGTCCGTGGTCTGGTTGTAGACGAATAACTCGTCCGTACGCGGATCGACAGCGATCGTCATGTTGTTCCTTGCAAAACCGGATCCCGGCAGCAGGCCGGTTTTGCTACCCGTGAGGCTGCGCAGAAGCGGCGGCGAGGTAATGTTCCGACTCGTGCCAAGCGTGTCGATGATTACCGCCCCCCGTATGTCATAACCCGCAATCAGCAGATTGTCGTCGCTGTCAATCGCAATGCTCACGTACTGGACGATACTCGGATCGGTAATGTGAATCGGATTGGTTACAGGCCCAGAACTGTTGGCGGGAGCGACCAACACCCCTGCCTCCGAGGGGCGAACGGTCAAGACGAAGTCGGTGAGGTGGGAATCCACCGCGATGCTGAGCAGGTCATTTGTCATCGTCAACATGAACGACCGGCTGGGTGCCTCATTGCCCTCGGCCTTCCGCGGAAAGATGTCGACGGTGCTGTTGGTAAGAAACTGCGCGACGTGAAAGGAGTCCTTCTTGTCGATCACCGTCGCTCCAGCGGTCATGAGGGTGGTGAGCGGCCCTTGCAGCACCTGGCAGGGCTCGGTCGCTCCGTTGGCGCGCAAGGAGTAACCGCGAATCTGATCACCCAGAACGAGGAAGACGGCGTCGTTGGGGCAGGCGGCGTGCGCCAGTTGGACCCCGAACAGCATGCTGACGACGGCGACACATAGCGCGGGTTTCATGACACGCCTCCTTGGTCATATTGTGCGAATGCGCCAATCAAGCATAGACCCCGGGCGGAGGCCGAACGGAGTTGCGCCAGTTGGAACCTGTGTTTTGGCGGGCGATGCGAGGGAACACCCATCGATATCGAACGGTAGTCCAGCGTGCTAACGTGTTATGCCCCTATGTCGCACACGAATGGCCGGCTTTTTAACACGTGATTAGCTCGTTCCTAGCCCAGCAACGAACGGTCGGAATGCTTGTCTGAGCGGCTCAACCTGGCAGAACGCAGCCGAGTCGCGAGCAGCTCAGTTCGACCCTCTCCTGCCGTTGGCCCCGAGCAATCCCGATGGCGGCTTCTGAGGTGGAGCAGCCATCGAGTTGGACGACAGCCGCCTAACATCGGCGATGGCCGATGACGTGTCGGCGAGGAACACGTGCGATTGATCGTTGCACTTCATCAAAAGACGTTCAACCAACTGAGCGTCTAACGGCCGAGGTGGGCCGTCGAGACGCGACACTGGGCCCGCGCCGTCGTCATCACTGGCGAGTACCGCTGCGAACCTCTGTATTGGTCGCATAGCTCAAGGAGAAGAGTCGAGTTGGCCTATGGGGCGTCGAACGCATATTAGTCACGCCAGCGGCGAGCCTGATCCTCGTGCGGCTAGGCCGCCCGATCATGTTGCTGAGTCCGACGTGCCGCGCGACCGAAGACACGCTTACTAAAATCGCGCTTACAAGCAAACAGCAGTCGTGTCCGGGTGGCACGGTCGCCCAACGGAGCATCCAGCCTCCTGTACCCCAACTGGCGACTCTGCGTCAAACCGCCACCTTGCAACCGGCCGCATGCTTGCCTCAAATCGCTCCAACCGCGACATACGTCGGCTCGCATCCTATTGCGCTCAAGAAGCCATCCCAACCGTCGCGAGCCAGGGCAATGGTTGACGTGTTCACGAGCGGATGAAATAGCAGCCGGGACATTTCGCGCAGACTCTCGTCGATCACGAGTTCCACCGCCCTTTCCTTATCATTGATCAGAGCGAGCGGCGACAACGCACCCGGCACGACGCCCAAACGGTCGCGCAGGACATCCGCTGAGCACAACGAAAGCCGCCCACACCCTAGCCTGCGTCCTAGCGATGCCGCATCGACTTGGTGATCCGCTTGCGCGACAACCAACAGTAAACGCCGCCTCTTCTTGTCCTGCATCAGGAGGTTCTTACAGCGCGCCCCCTCGATGCCAAGGCCTAGCCGAGCCGACTCCTGCATCGAAGTCACGACGGCATGAGGTGTTTCCTCGTAAGCAATCGCGTTCTTATCGAGATACGCTAGCAACTCGTGCCTGCCTGCAAGCTGTTTTTGTTCGCTATAGGACATGGCTTAGAAACTCCCGCGTTCGCGGATCCCGGGGAGCATCGAAGAATTCCTTCGGTGATCCGGATTCCACGATCAGCCCTTTATCCGTGAAAAATACCTGATGCGCAACCTCGCGCGCGAAGCGCATCTCGTGTGTCACCAGGATGCTGGTCATGCCCTCCGACACGAGGTCCCTTATCGTGTTCAACACTTCCTTCACTGTCTCAGGGTCGAGTGCTGCAGTCACTTCGTCGAAGAGCATGACGCCGGGGCGCATCGCCAACGAGCGCGCGATGGCAACACGCTGCTGCTGCCCTCCTGACAACTGCCCGGGAAAAGACTTCTCTTTGCCGGACAAACGGACCTTGGTAAGCAGTTCAACCGCGCGCGCTTCGACTTCTTCTTTCGACTGACGCAACACGTTGATCGGCGCAAGCATCACGTTTTCCAGCACTGTCATATGGGGGAAAAGGTTGTATTGCTGAAACACCATCGACACGTCCTTGCGCAACGCGATGCGATCCTTGTCGTTGCGCAGGGTGTGAACCGCATGGCCCGCCGCATAGACTTCACCATCGTCGATGTCGACGAGGCCGTTGATACAGCGCAAGAGCGTCGATTTGCCCGATCCGGATGGACCGATCAAAGCCGCCGCGGTCCCCTTTTCCACTTCGAGGGACACGCCGCGCAACACTTGATGCGTCCCAAAGGCCTTCTTTACATCGCGCACCGACACGATGGGCTCTGCCGCCGACGCTAAAGGCGGACGTGCGCTCGATGGCGCCAGTTCAATTCGTTGAGTGGCCGTCATATGTCTCTCCACATTCTTCCTGTATTCGTTGGCGCTCGTCGGCTTATCGATAGCGCCGCTCAAGCTGCTTCGTGAGCATCGCAATCGGGGCGCAGTAAGCAAAGAAAAGCACGAGAATGAGACCGTATACGGGCATCATCAGCGCGGGATTGGCGAGCGCCGACAGCACTGAGCTCGCGATGCTGACGCTCTCGTCGACACCTACTATCGAGACCAGCGGCGTCGACATCATCAAGATTGCGTATGTGTTCATCCAAGGCGCGGCCATGCGCTTGACCGCTTGCGGCAAGATGCAGAGCTTGAGCGTTTGCCCGCGCGTGAGGCCGAGCGCGGCCGCGGCCTCCCATTGCGCGGTAGGCAAAGACTGAATACCGCCGCGAACCACTTCGGACACGTTGCCCATTACCGGAAAGGAAAGCCCCACGATGCCCTTGACCCAGGCAGGAAACGGCACCGACAAACCCAGCACGTTGATCTGATACGGCATCAGGTAAATGCAGAAGAACAAGATGACGAGCCATGGCGCGTTGCGGAAGAATTGGGTAATCCACCGGCTCGCCACCCGCACGCCTCTATGGTGCGATATCTGGCCAATGCCGGCAGCCGTGCCCAAAACCGTTCCAATCGCCATCGCTACAAAGCTGATCAATACGTCGAACGCAAAACCTTTGAGAAGAACGGGAAGCCATGGAATCAATGTCGTCCAGTGGGCACCGTCCGCGCCGGCGGCAGTAGTTTGCGCGCTCGCCACCGCCGGGCAAGCCAGAGCGAGCAAGGCGGCAGCGCCAAGCAACAACGACGGCGACGACCAAATGGAATGACGCGTACTCATTGTTTCCCCCAGCCCGGTACGGCAATCGACTTTTCCAACCTATTCATCAGCATCACGAAGAGACCGATGACGCCCAGATAGAACACCAGCAAAACGATCATCATCTCGAGTGTGTTCAGGTCTTGAGCCCAGATCTGCGACGACACATACAGCAGCTCCGGTACCGCGATGGCGTATGCGTTGGTTGTTGTCTTGATCAGATTGATCAAGTTATTGCTCAACGCCGGCAAGCTGATTCGCAGCGCTAGCGGCATCACGACTTTGCGAAAGGTTTGCAGATGGCTCATTCCGAGTGAGGACGCAGCCTCCAACATCGAATGCGGTACTGCCTCGATTCCGGAGCGGAAGATTTCGACGTTGAATGCTCCCGCAAACAGGATCAGCGAGACAACGGCCCATCCGATATTCCCGAGCAGCGGCGTGGGAGCGCCGGCCAGATGAGTCAGAAAGGGACTCAGTGCGAAGTAAAAGAAGTACAGCTGCACGAGCGGTGGCGTGTTCCGGAATATCCACACGTAGGCGTGCGCGCACAGGCGCAGCCCTCGTGAATGCGAGCGCTGGAAAAACGCACCAATCGCGCCCAACACGACGCTCCCCGCGATCGATGCGGCCGATAGCACGAACGTCATCGCGATGCCACGCACGAAGGTATGCCATTCGAATGCGTCGTAGAACACCGAGAAGTTGACGCCGTAGTGCGCGTTCAACCACTGAAATAATCCAGCGGCATTGATCATCTATTTGCTCCTCTCCAAGGCATCGCCGACTGGCTTGTATCATCTCCATCGGAGCGCTGCCCCCGGTCTCCACCGCTACTAGTTTTACGAAACCTCAAAACGTAGGACGCGTCGATTCCTCGATATGACGGCGAGCCTCGCTCGCGCTCAGTACGCCGCTCTCCTCGAGGATCTTGATCAGCGGCTGCCCTTCCTGCACGGACTGCCTGGCCAATTCGCTGACCTTCGCGTATCCGAGCGTTGGCACGAGCGCTGTGGCCACGGCCATCGATTCGAACACGTGCCGCTCGTTGACTTCGACGTTTGCCCGAATGCCTTGCACGCACTTCTCGCGGAATAGACGAACACCGTTCGTCAGCAACCCCAACGATTCGAATAACCGATCGGCCACCACTGGCTCGAAGTGATTGATCTCCAACTGACCGCATTGGACGGCTTGGGCGACGCAGTTATCGTTGCCGACGACCGCGAACCCCAACTGCACGATCGACATCGGCACCACGGGATTGACCTTGCCGGGCATGATCGACGAACCCGCCTGCACCGCCGGCAACGTGAGCTCCGCGAGTCCGCCAACAGGGCCCGACGAGAGCAGAATCAAGTCCGAAGCGATTTTTCCGAGCGACGTGCCGCACACCCGCAGTTCGGCGGAAATGCGCGAGAACACATCGAGGTTTTGCATCGCATCGAACGCGTCGTCCGGCGCACGGTAGGCAATGCCAGTCAGAGAAACCAGGTGAGCAAGTGCCGCGCGCCGGTAGCCTGCCGGCGAGCCAAACCCCGTACCGATGGCGGTACCGCCGAGCGGCAAAGCGAGCAGGTTTTCGCGAGCAGCTAGCAACTCATTGGCGAGTCGCTTCGTCAGCGCGGCATAGCCGCCGAACACCTGACCCAATCGCATCGGCTGCGCATCCTGCAGACACGTTCGGCCCAGATGCAGCACGTCGCCGAACTCGATGGCATTGGATTCAAACGCCTGAGAGAGTTGCGACAACTCGGCTGCGAGCGGCACGATCAGTTCGTAGACCGCCATCTTCATCGCGGCCGGATAGACGTCGTTCGTCGATTGTGAGCGGTTAACGTGATTGTTCGGATGCACGAAGTCGTAACGGCCAGGCACGCCGCCGAGCAACTGTTGCGCACGATTGGCAATCACTTCATTGAAATTCATGTTGGTCGACGTGCCGCCTGACCCTTCGAGCAGATCCACCACGAACGAGCTGGCGTGCAGCCCATCGACGATCTCGCGACATGCCCCGACGATTGCCTGGCACTGCTCCTCCGTCAAGACACCCAGATCTCGATTCGCCAGCGCGGAGGCCCATTTGCATCGTGCGAACGCCCTGACGAACTCGGGCACGTCTGCGATCGTCCGCTTCGACACGCGCAAATTCTCCACGCCTCGCACGGAATTCACGCCATACAGCTCATGGTTCGGGATGCTGACATCGCCCCAATAGTCGCTTTCCGTTCGTGTCAAAACCTCTGTGCTACCGCTCATGTTCAGTCTCCGTTTCGATGTCGATCAGTTTGGGAAGGTCGGCATGGATTTGTGCAAGCCGTTGCAATAGCGACGTCGACACGATCGAGTGAGCGATCGCATAGACGTCGTTGAATAAATGACTGTATTCATCGCGGCGTGCGACGAGATAAAGCGAGCGGCCGGAGGTCGATGCACTCAGGAAATGCAACTTCACTTTTCTTGCGTACTCCCCGGCTTGCAACAGGCACATGGGTGTCGTGATCGCCCAGCCGATGTCGCCGGCGACCATCGATGTCAGTGTGTCGGCCGTATCGACTTCAAGGCGGCGAGCAATCCGGACATCGATACGCCGTAGGTAACGTTCGATTTGTGCCCCGATGTGCGACTGCCGATTGAAGCGGACGATCGGCAATGCCTCCCCCAGCGCGCGCAAATCCGCAGGCGTATGTACGGCGCCCGATTGCTGCTTGGGTGTGATCACCACGAAGGGTTCGGACAGCAGCCGCCGACGCTCGATACCGTCAAGGTCCTCCAATGGATCCGTCGAGATGACGAGATCGAGATCGCGCCCGACGAGCCCCTCGCTGTGATATGGCGAGAGTCCCGTGCGAATCGAAAGCGTGGTGGACTCATTTAACATCGCTTTGATGAACGCGGGCCCGCATGTCCCGGCAAAGGAATCGACGAGGCCGACGCGCACATCGGGTTTGATGCCTTTGCTCGCATCGATGACATGCGCCTTCAAACGATTCAAATCCTCCAGGAGCGCCATGCCGCGATTGCGTAACGCCAAGCCGGCCGCCGTGAGGGTCAGCGGGCGCCGCTCGCGATTGAACAGCACCACCCCGAACTGGTCTTCGAGTTGCCGGATGCTTTGCGACACTGCGGACTGAGTCAGGCCGAGCCGCTTCGCGGCGTTCGACATGTTTCGTTCCTCAGCCGTGGTCACGAAGATCTGAAGGGTTTGCATATCCAAATTCTTGAAGGCGAGCACGATGTTCCCTCTCTTGGTTGGACTTTAAGCGCGACTCAGTAGACGATCAAATGATAGGTCGACACTATCAGCAACGCTAATTCTGTCCCCCAGTTTTCCTAATAGCACGCCCCGATCATTTGAAAATCGACATTTGGCTGCGTAGGCTGGAATCGCTCGGACGCCTTTGTGGCGGTCCGATCGAGAGTCACACAAAACCGGCGTTAGCCTGAATCCTGGAGGAGTCCATCGTGAAATCGCTGTTTGGAATTGCCCTGTCGCTGTGCGTGGCGGCTTTCAGCATGCAGGCGCATGCGGGTGCGGATGCGTTGAGTCAGATCAAGAGCGCGGGCGTCATCAAGATCGGCGTGAACACGGACTACAAGCCGTTCGGCATGCGCGATCAGAGCGGTCAGATCGTCGGGATCGAGCCTGACTTGGCGCGCGATATCGGCAAGCGGCTGGGGGTAAAGGTCGAAATGGTCCCGGTGCAGCCGGCGAACCGGATTCAGTTTCTGCGGCAGGGACGCATCGACGTCATTCTGGCGAGCCTGACGTACAACCAGGAGCGGGCGAACGTCGTCGACTTCATCCAGCCGTTCTACTACGCCGGCGGTACCGGCTTCATCGCACGTAAGGGCTCGAACTTCAAGAATTGGACCGATCTTCGCGGCAAGACGGTGTGCGGCGTGCAAGGCACCTACTACAACCGAGCCGTCAGCGAGAAGTACGGCGTAAACATCGCCGCCTTCGCGGACCTCACGCAAGCAATCAATGCGTTGATGAACAACTCTTGCGTCGGGTTCGTCGAAGACAGCACGGTGACCGGGCAGTTACTGAACGACAGCAAGCTGAAGGATTTCGATGCGCCACTGCCGCCAGACGACGTGCAGCCGTGGGGCCTGGCGGTGGCGAAGGACAACGCGGACACGCCGTTGACCAAGTTCTTGTCGAGCACAGTCGCCTCTTGGCACAAGAGCGGCGAGCTGATCGACTTGGAAAAGAAGTGGGGCCTGCCGGCCTCGGGATGGCTTCAGGCCGAGCATAAGAAGCCGATGTAAGGGGTATCGCGATTGATCGAGCGGCGGCGCGTCGGCCGGGCGCGCCGTTGGGTTCGAAAGGCGTGGTTGGCGATCATCACGGGTACCGCTCCGAAAAATCCCGTCTACCGGCGTAGCGTTTCCGGAACAACCAGAGAAAGCCAGCCTTCGTGTGTTGCGCGAATGGCAACTATTGGCCGAACCCTGACGCAGGGGCGTGTAACGGCCCCAAACGGCCGTTGTCCACGCTCAGGCTGCCCAGCAATGATGCGCAACCAAACCGGGGAGCCTCTTTCGGTTCGACTAGGAGGGTTCAGAAAGTCAACGGATAAGTTATTCGAAAACCCGAGCCCATGCCGCCCGAAGGCGTCGCGCGCGGTCTTCAAAGAGATATGAGGCAGCCAGCGTCAATAGACCTGAAATCACACCCGTCACGATGTGCTCGACAGAGGGGATGCGGTAGTGACTCGCGTGCGAGTAGGCGTCGCCTAACGTTGTCAGGACGCCGACGACCAGCGCATTGCCGTATCGATGCACGTAGAGTTTCGCCGCCGGCGTGAAGGTCAAAAGTACGGCTAGGAGTCCGGTGAGCAGACCTGTATGGATTGCAATCGTCCAGTGGGCAAGGCTCATGACATTGCCCCAACTCCCCGGCATGCAGGTCATGCACGCGCTGGTCGGCTGCCAGAAACGCTGGATAAACAGCCAGGCACGGCGCTTCCACTCGGTTGACATGATGTATTTCCCATCAATGCCGTTGTTACGGCCGACTCCACCATAGGTACTGTTGGAGCGGTTTCCAGGCCTTTTGACCAGCCTGCCGTCCTCGTAATGGATGGTTTAAATCTGCGCGGCGTCGAGGCCGAAAAATAACGTGGGCATCCGTGGAATATTACACCGTGATTGGACGCCGCCGTTTGGACCAGAACCGGAATTCGGCCCTTGCGTTTATCGGTGCAGCTCGATGGATGACGGGCATCGAACGATGCGCTTCCGCACGAAGTCAGCTTCCGGACTCGACCCTCAAGAGCCGTTCAGGGCAGTGAAAGCTCACCGACTCAAATGCCCCGCGAAACAGTCATGGATCAACTGCGTCACATTCGCGGTTTCCATTGACGGCCAAAAAGACGAGCATCGCTACCACTCGGACGGTCCTGATCCACTAGGGAAACCAGGACCGCTCAATTTGGCATGGTTCCTGCCTGCGAGGAATCGAGGTTGGCTGCATTGAATTGCACGCGTGTCGGTGAAGAATGCATCCGCTTCCGCAGCCGTCACGCGAAACTTTCAACTTTCGAAGCTTGCCCCAAGGAGGAGGTCGCACACGTTGGGGATCTCGAGACCCGGCACCAGACGGCGGCCAATGTCGGCCAGACCGGTTCCGATTGCGGTATGCGGCTTCTGCCTGGCGACCTCGGCTAATGCCTCCGTGAACGCTCTCTTGAAGCCGAGCCGCGGATAGAGCGCGAGCGTATCGTCGATCAGTTGGGGAGAAATCTCGTCCATCCTGAGCCCCATGACGTCGACATGAGCGCCGAAGTGGACAAGCGCGACTTCCGGCTCGCGGCGATCGGCAATATCAGCGGCCGAGTGAAGGGCAATGGCGTCCCACACGATGTCGATTTTCGTCTCCGGATAGTCGTGGGCATGCAGAAACCTGCTCGCAGCGTCGGCGCCATCGACTTCGAAGCGTTTATCCGCAGCATGATTCTCCGACAGACCCAGGTCGTGAAGCAGCGAGGCGAGATAGACGAGTTCGCGATCGTACTTCATTTGCCGCTTCTTGCCGATGAACTCGGCGAACCACCATGTCCTGTGGACATGATTGAGGAGCGGCCTCGAATGAGCCTGCCCGGCGAGGGCCGCCGCTTTGCGCGCGAGATCGGAATCCGGTGCGGTCATGCCTCCGATAGTGACAGGGGGTTTCATAGCCCTTCCTGGTTTCACGAATCATGCTGTTGTCGCAATGCATCTGGAGGCTTAGTCTTCTGACGAACGCATCGACACGTCACCGACGACCACTCCTCTCAACCCCTCCCGCAATGCCGTGACATTGTCTACGCCGTTTAGCTGCTCGAACTTCCGTTGCGCTTCCTGCCAGAGAGGGGCCGCCCTTTCGTGCAGGCGCCGCCCTTCCTCGGTGAGTTCGATAAGGCGGCTTCGGCCGTCCGTGGGCGACGGCTTGATCGTGACGAAGCCGTCGCGTTCCAGGAAGCCAACCATTTTCCCCATCGCCGTTCGTTCGATATCGAGCCGTTCGGCAAGGGCGTTGACCGGGGTGCTTCCCACCTCGTCCAGGGCTGCCAGGGTTAGGAATTGCGTAATGCGCAGGCCCGCGGGCTCAAGATGGCTATCGTAGAGTCGGGAGATCTGCCTGCTCGCTTTCCTCACGGCGAAGCAGTTGCATTGATCGATTCCAAGCGGCTGGTTGACCGGCAACATCTGTTTCACTCCTGATTTCGGTTAATTGCGTGAACGCTACGCGCGCGTCGCGCGAAGGTACGGCGGTATCTTTCGATGACAGCCGGGAGCGACGGCGCTGGCGTACGGCGATCTGCGCACCTCATGTCTCGCTGCCGAAACCGACCCGTGTCATCTGCGGTGTTCAAAGCCCTGCAGGCGGTGTGATGTAGCCGGGTATCTCGGCCGCAAGCGTGCTCTTCAGCACCGCTGTCCCCTTGTCGGCCATGACCTCGCTCTTGCCCAAGGCGAGAGCGTCGTAGGTCTGTCGCACGACGTCCTCCGGACTGGCTTTAGGCACGTCAATGCCGTTGGTTAGGTCGGTATCCACGAACCCGACGTGCAGACCGAGAACCTGGATGCCACGCTCGTGCAGGTGAAAGCGAAGCTGGTTCGTGTAACTCCAGGCTGCGGCTTTCGACGCGGCATACGGAGTCAGATAGGGCCGCGGAAGCCACACGATGTCGGAAAGCACGTTGATGATGGCGGCATGCGGCTGGGCCGCCAATATCTGCTCGAAGGCCTGCGTGACGCGCACTACGCCATGGTAGTTGGTATCGAACATGCGGGTGGACTGCGCTTCCACGTCGGCCGCCAGAGGCCCGTCGATCAGGGCGGCAATGCCCGCGTTGTTGATCAGCAGTGTCGTATCCGCCGCCAGGTTCGCGGCCTCGGCGATCGACGCCGGATCTGTGACATCGATCCTGACCGGCACAATGCCCGGCTCGTCGAAACCGCTCGTGTTGCGCATGCCGGCGTACACTTTCGACGCCTCGCGACGACGTGCCTCTCGTGCAAAAGCTAGGCCCAGGCCGCGATTGGCACCGGTGATGAAGACGGTGGCGTTCTTGATATCCATGACAAGCTCCTCTTTTAAAAGCCGCATGCCGGGGGAGAGTCGACTCCCGCCACTGGCCTGCGGGTGCTCGGCTCAAAGAAAGACGTTTTCCGGCAACTGCTTCGAAAGCGCCTCCCGCAGATGGGTGGCGAGAGTCAGTACAGCGCCAAGCGGGCTCATCCGCACGCTGACTCGCCGCACCGATCCGTCGGAATTGCGATCGACGACAACGACCGCGCTCAACTGCTCGCCGCTCGTCAGAACAGCCTCGTATTCCATAAAAAGCCGCGAGCCGACGGTTTGAAGAAACGTGGGCGTCTGTGAGGCGTAGAAGGTTCCGACGGCGTCGACGGCGAGCCGGATTTCGTCGCGCCCGATTACGGGACCGCGCAACACCGAGCTGACCAGTTCCGCGTCAGCCGTCAGATCATCGAGAAACGGGTGACGCTCATCTTGGGTGAGTGACATTTTCAAACCTCGATTCGCTTTAAGGACGTGTTCACACGAATGCGGCCCGATTCCTGGCGATGAACTGCTGGACCGAGAGCGGCGGCTTCCCGGTGATCTTCTCGACGGCATCGTTGGTGCCTGAGAAGATGCCGTCGCGATAGTTCTGCGCAACTTCGACCAGATGCTGCGTGAGGAACGGCGGAAACTTGTAAAGGGTTTCCATCTTGATTCGGAATGCCTCGATGGAGGTCGGCGCGTATTCGATCCGGGTGCCGAGAACCTCGCTCATTGCGGCTGCGATCTCGACATGGTTCATCTCGACGGGGCCGTGGAGCGTGTACGTCTTGCCCTCGTGGCCTTCGGGGTTGGCGAGGAGATGGGCGATGACGCGTCCCTGATCATCGGTGGCGATGGGCGCGTGACGGCCGTTGCCAAACGGAAATTCAATCTTCCGCGTGGCCCAGATCTCCTTTGCAAAATGCGGATAGACGAGCCAATCGGCAAAGAAGGTGGGGCGCAAATGCGTAGTCGCGACATCCGACCAATCAAAGACCTGCTCGGAAACCCAGTGATCCTGTGCTGCGTGGCTCGTCGACTCCCGGCGTGCGGAAATCTGCGACATGTTGACGATCGCCGTGACTCCCGCTTCCTTTGCTGCCTGCGCGAAATAGGCCGCAGCCCCGATGATTCCCGGCGCGATTGGATGAAGGAAATAGGCCGATCGGATTCCTTCCATCGCTGCCCGAATGTCGTTGATGTCGGTGAAGTCCCCGACCGCGATATCGACACCGCGCTGCTTCAAGGCGGCCGCTCGATCATCATCCGTGCGCACATAAGCCCGCACGCGTTTGCCCATCTTGAGCAGTTCGTCAATAGCAATACCTCCGGTCCGTCCGGTTGCACCGCTCACGAGAATCTCGGCATCGTTCATCGCTTCGCTCCATTTGAAAGTAAGAGCATATGCTCTCTTGAGGCAAGAATAGGAGCATGTGCTCGTATTGTCAAGTTTTTCTGGTTCGCGCGCGCACCGAGGAACACCACGCCCTATTCGGCTGGCTGCATTACCAGCGACGCATTGACGGGCTGCTGCGTGGGTGCGCCGCAATGCGAAGCGCCTGAAGATGTCGATATCGTCTCTGAAAAGACGACGGGACGGTTCGGTTTGACGAAGTGATTCCCGGTGGTTTGGCGAGGGCCCTGGAGATTAGTAAGGGCTTCGAGATTCCGATCTACCAGCAGATTCGTAACAAATCCAAACCGCAAATTGTCGTTCGCGCAGGTCGGCGTTAACGATCCAAAGGTCGATGATGCGACTGATCAGTCAGAGGTGTGAGGGGTCGCTGCTGTCTCTAGAGCCGACATTTGAGTGTCCATCCGCGGGCGCGGGCGAACGACTGAAGCTGGGCGGAACACGGTCGGCTGCCACCGGGGAGGCGGCCGACCGACGGAAGCCGACCCGAAGCGGTCTGTCGCGTTTTCCCGAAACGGACGTTCGCCGTCGCTACACTTTTCCTCACGGCGGTCACACCCGAAGCCCCTGTTCTCCACAAGAGGCGCCGCAGGACTCAAACACATCGATCATTGTGGGGGAAATAGCTGTTCTTGAGGCGGGTGAACCAAGGACCACAGCGACTCGAATGCTTGGTCGGCATTTTTGGGAATGATGGATTCGTTCGCTAAACGTTCAAGGTCTTCGTAGGTAGCAACATAAATTCCCTTGCTAGATGCAATTTCTTCATCCGTCAGAGCCTCGCGCTTCATTGTTGTAACGACGACTGGCAGAACTTTCAGATGAGGATTGCCTGTCTGCTTTAGCTTTTCTAGTAGAGCCGCCGCTCGGGCAAGTAACTTGGATAACTTTCCATTGTTATTGATCGCTCCGGTTGTGCACTCGATAACCGCAATGTTGCCGTTCGGACTTACGGCAAGTAGGTCGGCAGCGTCGGTTGTGAAATGGCTCGAGAGCGGATTGACGGCGAAGCCGTACATGAACATCAGGTTGCCAACACCCGCTTCAAGCACTCGAGCATCTTGTTTGTGTGACTTCGCATCAAATAAAGATTTCTTTGTTCCCTCGAGCTCGGGATCGAATACCTCATGCATCGACCGGCGAACGTTCGCCGCATTGTCGGGGTCGGTAATCCAGCCCTGGTGCATCCAACGAGCTTTATACGACGCAAATCCCTGAATGACCGATCCCTTTGGCACTTCGATGTCCACGGAGCCTACGGCCACATACTCTCCATCATCTGACCATGTCAAATCGCCTGAATTGAACGATCCTCGCTGGGTTGCTTTCGCATCTGGGGCTTGCACTCGATAACCGAGCCTTGCTTGCGTACGATCCACGTCTTTAGCAACACGAATAGCCAAATGGGCAACACCATTTTGTATGCGTGCGCGTGGACCCAGATCTACGGCGACGACTCCTTCAGCCGTGACATCAAGAGAGCAAACGTCCCACCTCAAAGGATACAAATGCAATTCACCCGCCAACTCAACGATTGAGTCGTATGGCATTGCTCCTGAGCGAAGATCGCTCTGGAATTCTGTTAAACGATTCTGGAAAACGTGTGAGCCTGTCGATATCGACAGTCGCAATGGATGAACGATGGGCGTATAGAAATTCGGCGGAAACTTCTCGAGATAGGTCGAATAACTGCCGTGAGGTTGCGCGTAGCGCCCAAATCGTAGGCGGCCAATGGGCGTCTCAATGCCGTCACCTCTCAATGCTGTGATCAGGCTCAGATAGTCAATGCCGAGTTTGGATAAAGGTAACGAACAACCGCATATGGACGGTGTTCTGACCGTGAGTTCCGGTAGCGATTGATTTCCAACTGGATGATAGATGTGGCCTTGAGCAAGCTCCAGGCCGTCCGACCCATCAATCGCAATAAAACTGAAGTTCGTATGCTTGTAGGCATCGGCGCCGGGCGCGTACAGCAACGAGAATTCATCTAATTTCTGCTGCTCATGGGGAGGTAGTGGCGGCATTTCGAGTCCCCCTGTAAACGGATCGGTCATGACGGTTTCTCTCATGGCTCAGCGTTCTATGCGCTTTCAGTTCGATTGCAGTGTCGACTAGGCTTGTTTTCGCATGGCCGCGCAAAAAGTCGACCTCGTGCATACCTAGTGGCGCGGCGATGCGAAAACCGCACTTGGACGATTGTCAACGATTTCGCCTCGGACGTCGAACGGCCGGTTGTGGCCGCGTGCTGCCTCATGCAAAGGGCATACGCACCTGAACCGCGCAAGTCTGTGATCGGCAGCACGCGACCCGAAGCTGCCAGTCGCTATTCTCGAAAGCGGACCTTCAAATGCCCAACCGATCGAAAAACGCCGCTACGCGGCTCCGTGCAACAATCTCGACTTTTCGAGTGAGGATCGTCTGGAGCCGTGACTGAACATCGCCGCAGCAGCTTGGAAATTAGAAGGCTTTCGCCAACGGAATGGGTGCAGGCATACCCTGTCATCGCTCAACTCAGATCTCTTGACGAACCCGAATTCCTGGAGCGGACTCGCCGGCAATCGTATTCGGGCTACGAGCTTGTGGCAGCATTCCAAGGCAGGAAGATTATCGGAGTGATAGGCATGAGGCCCGTCCACACATTAGCGCGTGGGGCACACCTGCATATCGATGACCTCGTGGTCGACGCGACAGCCCGTAGGAGCGGTGCTGGCCGATCCTTGATGGAATATGCCGAAGCCAACGCCCGTGCTCGTGGTATGACCGCAGTATTTCTTGACGCGCGGCCGGACGCCGTCCCGTTCTACGAGCGGGAGAACTATGTGCTACACCCCGCACCATCAATGAAGAAAGTTCTGGTGCTCTGAGGGAAAGCCGACCACGCTCAGCGCGGTTCGCTCACGTCTTCAGGCTGCAAATTTTCAAAGATTTGCAGCCACTGCGGAAGGTCCGTTCATGGCCGGCGACGGAAGTCCGAACGGGCGCTGGTAAACTCCGCGAACAAAGTTACTTTTGACCGTTAGATGACAACAGCATCGATCACACCCGCGCGCATACACCTACAGGCCACTCGCCAGTGATGCAGCGGTATTCTCACTCCGCTAGATAAGGCTTTGCGCAACGACCTACGCCATTACCCACGCCGTCGATTTCCCGCCTGCGCGCTATCGACCCCAAAGCCGCCCACAACGACAGTGTGCTATCGGGAAGGCTGGTAGGATGCTCGGACATTCACGACTACTCCGGGCGACTCATCACCGCTCGGTGTGCCTATGGTGCCGAGAGCGGGGAGGATCTGCCGATGTGGCCAAACGGTCTGGGAATCATGCAGTTCAATGGGAGGAGCGGGCTGCTCTACTATTCCAGCATGGCTGCTCGCGTATTCGTCAGCAACGCGGGCTTAGTCACGACGATCGCAATTGGCGGATATTTCTTTCCCGAGGAAACCGTGGTCGGGGTGGTCGGTGCCGTGGCGATACGTGGTGCGACCTGGCTAACGAGGGAAGTCGACACAAGGTTTGGTATCCATATCGCAGATTTGATCGGTAGTCTCCTCGATAGGGTGCCGGATCCTGTCACTACGGCTTACTGGCATGCGATGCGCGCGATCGGCTCTCCACAGCGGTCCGTCAGTCACCAGATCAAAGATAACCCCCAACTGAGCTGGGTCAACGAAAGCCTTGCCACGGAACTCTTGTCGCCGTTGTTGGAAGAGTCGATCTTCCGGGTTGGTGTCCAGGAAGGGCTGGCTCTCGGTTTGATGAAAGTCGGCGTACCTGGACCGGCGGCCAGTTTCCTGGCGGGAGCGATCGCAGCGCCGCTCTTCTCGGGTGCGCACATCCCCGACCCAAGCGAGCAGCTGTATCGCCAGACGCTCATCGCGGGGATTGGGTTCGGGATCATGATGTATTTGCACGGTCTGCCCGCCGCCGTGGTCGCTCATTCCGCGAACAATGCTGGTGTCCGATTGGAACAATTTTTGAGGGGCTGATATCCGGCGAAAAACCCGCATGGGATAAACTCTGCGCCGAAGCAACTTTGGGTTCGCCCTGTGCCAGCATCTCCGACCGCCCTAGCCGCCATGTCGGCTGCGCCCCATTCTCCAGTGATGCAGCAGTATCTTCATCTCGCCAGATAGGCCTTTGCGGGACGGCCGACGCCATTAAAGGCGACGACCATCAAGGCGCATATACCCCATGCAATCTGCGGTTTCTTTGCGTAGCGATCCCCGGGTGGCGAAAGCAGTGGCATTGCAAAAATCGTGGTGACGGCAATGCTTACGCTGTAGATCGCCAAGTCGTGCGCGCCGCCCTGGTGAACGATCCAGCAAGGGAGCGTGATGTAGCCAACCATTTCTGCCAGGATCCGCATCAGATCGCTGAGAAGCAAACTGGCAAGAGGGACGCTGAATGAGCTTATGCCAGCTTTGTTTTCACGAAACACCGTCTTCCCCCGTTGAGCTCGATGATGCTACCTCAACATTTTTCTCGCCGTTTATAGGCACGTCGCCAGAAGCCGAAATTTCATTAGGGGAAGCCGTATATGGCCGATACGCGACTGACGACGGTTCGGATAGCGATTGTCAGCAATTCACGGAGGTATGCCGAGTGTCTCTTCCTGGCCGATTGTGTTGAAAAAGTCGCCCGTGGTTCGGAATGTTCGGTATCCTGGAAGACATTGATCGACGGGAGTGATTCGTCATGATGGGTCAACTGGGCCGCGGACAGGACAAACTCTTCTACTCGTTTAACCTCGATAATCACGTCCCTCGCGAACACCTGTTGAGAGGCATCGATCACTTCCTTGATCTGCGCGATCTGCGCCAGCATCTCGCGCCGTTCTACAGTCCGATGGGGCGGCCATCGATTGATCCGGAGCTCATGATCCGCATGTTGATCGTCGGCTACTGTTTCGGCATCCGGTCCGAGCGCAGGCTATGCGAAGAGGTACATCTGAACCTGGCGTATCGATGGTTCTGTCGCCTGGGCCTGGAGGACGCCGTACCCGAACACTCGACATTCTCCAAGAACCGCCACGGTCGCTTCCGCGATAGCGATGTACTACGCCATGTGTTCGAGTCGGTGCTGGGTCGGTGCATGTCCGAAGGGCTCGTAAAGGGTGAAGGATTCGCGATTGACGCAAGCATCATCAGAGCCGACGTGAGCTCTGCACGCGGTGTTCCGGGTTCCGGGCCCATCGACTGGGGTTGCGTCAAGGGACAAAGCCGTGCAGTGCGCGAGTATCTGGAAGCATTGGAAGAAGCGAATCCAGCGGGCACCGAAGCGGCGGAGATGGCAGAGACATTGCCCCCTCCAAAGAGGATATCTCTGACGGATCCCGCCGCGAGCTGGACAGCGGCCAAGGGTGGCTTGCCGTTCTTCGCCTACTCGACCAATTATCTGATTGACCTGCAGGCAGGGATCATCGTTGACGTCGAGGCGACGCCCGCGAACCGTTCGCACGAAGTGGAATCAACCAGGACGATGATTGACCGCGTTGAGCGGCGGCATGATCTCAAACCTCGACGTCTTGCAGGCGACACCGCGTATGGCTCGGCAGCGATGCTTGCCTGGATGATCGAAGAGAAGGAGATTGCACCACATGTTCCGGTCTGGGATAAAACGACGCGCAAGGACAATACATTGTCCAGCAGCGAGTTCCTATGGGATGAACTGGCCAATGAATATCGCTGTCCCACCGGGCACGCACTACGCAGTGATCGGCGCAAATTCACGAATCCGCGCTCGCGCGTCACGAAGGCTGACACGATCATCTATCGGGCAAGTCAGCTCGACTGCGAGAGCTGTTCGATGAAGGATCGCTGCTGTCCGAATACACCATTCCGCAAGATCGCCCGCAGCATCCATGAAGCTGCGCGTGACGAAACGAGGCGTATTGCGAAGACGCCTGAATACAAGCGATCTTGCCGTGAGCGAAAGAAGGTGGAAATGCTCTTTGCCCATCTCAAACGCATCCTGAAACTGGACCGTTTGCGACTGCGAGGTCCAAGCGGTGCTCATGATGAGTTCCTGATGGCAGCGACTGCGCAAAACCTGCGAAGAATGGCCAAGCGGTTCATGTCAGGAAGCAAGCAGATGAACCAGGCAGTTGCATGACGAGAAATGAGGATCGTTGCCTCGCCCAAGTTCACCGCTTCGCCGATCGTCACAACTCGATAACGTCGTGCCAACTCCAGCGCCCTGATCCAAAACAAGACTTTTTCAACACAATCGGCCGACTGCCGCCTGTCGCACCCGCTAGCATCGCCGCCTGATCGCCACCTTGATGAGCTAGCTCGCCGCGTCGCCGCTCTCCGGTGCGACTTCATCGGTCAGTGCCTCTTCAAGGCGCTTGAAGATCCGCTTCGTGGCGCCTCTTGCGTGCAGCGCGAACAAGAGCAGCGAGCGGCCCGTCACCTGATAGACGTCGCCTGAATCGAAGTCCGGCAACTCTTCGCGGATCGGCGCGTTGGTGTCGATCAGGCAACTCCACTGATCGCTGCCCGGAACGTCGGGCAGCGTGAAATCGACCACGTCGTGGTGCGCGTTCACGACGAGCAGGAGCGTCGCATCGGATGCCGGGCGGCGAATGCCAGTCGCCTGCGCCCGGCCGTCGATGACAAGACCGAAGCAGCGCATCGACGGATCGTCCCATTGCTCGGGCGTCAGTTCGTCGCCTGCGGGGCTTAGCCACTTCACGTCGGCGACTTGCAGCTCTTCGCGGAATTCGCCGGTCAGGAAGCGTCCGCGACGCAGTACCGGCAGCGTATGGCGCAGTGTTGTCAGCTTGCGCACGAAGTTGATCAGCGCGCGGCCGTCGTCGTCGATGCCTTCCCAGTCCACCCAGCTGATCTCGTTGTCCTGGCAATACGCGTTGTTATTGCCCTGCTGCGTGCGGCCGAACTCGTCGCCCGCGAGGATCATCGGCGTGCCTTGCGAGAACAGCAAGGTCGCCAGCATGTTGCGCTTCTGGCGCTCGCGCAGCGTGCGCACTTCCGGATCGTCGCTCGGACCTTCGACGCCGCAATTCCACGACTTGTTGTCCGAGTGGCCGTCGTTGTTGTCCTCGCCGTTCGCCTCGTTGTGCTTGTCGTTGTACGACACGAGGTCGTTGAGCGTGAAGCCGTCGTGCGCGGTGATGAAGTTGACGCTCGCCCACGGGCGGCGGCCGCGATGGTTGAACTTGTCGCCGGAACCGGTGATGCGCGTCGCGAGTTCGGCGGCGACGTCGTCATCGCCTTTCCAGAACGAGCGCACGGTGTCGCGAAACCTGTCGTTCCACTCGGCCCAGCCCGGCGGAAAGCCGCCGACCTGATAGCCGCCGGGACCGCAATCCCACGGCTCGGCAATCAGTTTCACGCTGGAAAGAATCGGGTCCTGGCGGCAACTGTCGAGAAACCCGCCGCCTTCGTCGAAACCGTACGGCTCGCGGCCGAGGATCGTCGCGAGATCGAAGCGGAAGCCGTCGACGTTCATCTCCGTTACCCAGTAGCGCAGGCTGTCGGTGACCATCTGCAAGACGCGCGGATGCGACAGGTTCAGCGTGTTTCCCGTGCCGGTATCGTTGATGTAGTAGCGACTCTCTTCCGGCATCAGGCGGTAGTACGACGCGTTGTCGATGCCGCGAAACGACAGCGTCGGCCCTCGCTCGTTGCCTTCGGCCGTGTGGTTGTAGACGACATCGATGATCACTTCGAGCCCGGCCTCGTGCATCCGGTCGATCATCTCCTTGAACTCGGCGACGGCGCCTGGCCCTTGCGCGAAGAAGCGCGGATCGGCGGCGAAGAAGCCGATCGTGTTGTAGCCCCAATAATTCGTCAGGCCTTTATCGGTTAGATGGTCGTCGTTGAGGAACGCATGGATCGGCAGCAATTCCACCGAGGTCACGCCGAGACTCCTGATGTGCTCGATGACTTCCTTTTGCCCCAGGCCCCCGAACGTGCCGCGCATGTGCTCAGGCACAGCCGGATGGCGCTTCGTGTAGCCGCGCACGTGGGTTTCGTAGAAGATCGTTTGTTCCCACGGCACGCGCACGCGCGTCGGGTGTGTCCACGTGAATGTCTGGTCGACGACCTGGCACTTCTGCATGAACGGCGCGCTGTCGCGTTCGTCGAAGGTGAGATCGTCGCCATCGGCATTCAGCGTGTAGCCGAACACGGCCGGGTCCCATTTCAGCTCGCCGACGTGCGCCTTCGCGTACGGATCGAGCAGCAGCTTGTTCGGATTGAAGCGATGTCCGGCTTCGGGCTCGTAGGGTCCATGCACCCGATACCCGTAGACCGCGCCCGGCTTCAGTCCGAATATGTAGACGTGCCAGACTTCGTCGGTGTATTCGGGAAGCTCGATGCGTTCGAGCTCCTTCTCGCCTTTTTCATCGAAGAGGCACAGTTCGACTCTTGTCCCGTTCGCGGAAAAGAGCGCGAAATTGACGCCTTCGCCGTCCCAGGTGGCGCCGAGCGGAAAAGGCGAGCCTTCGGCAATGCGGATATCGTTCGGCATGAGATGGTGGTTCTCGGTCGTTGACAGGCGCCGCGCTCGAATCCAGCGCGGCGGTGAGGCACGGCGTCCGGACCCAAGCTGGTCGATTGAAGCAGGTTGCATGCCCGAGCGCATTTTCGTCGCGGCGCGGGCGCATCGAAGGCCGGAAGGCGATGAGCTTCACGATACCGGAGAACGGCGCGACCCGGCATTTCTCACTAGCCCGAGCTGCCAGCGGTGGGTTTCATCGGCGAAGAATGCCTCACTACTAGCATGCACGGCACTCGCCTCGCGCCACACAATCGCCGATATCTGGCTGGCTCATCAACCGTGCGGAGTCTTACTGCGGCGTCTCCACGTCCCAACGTGGGCTCTGGTTGTCCGGCCACTGTGGCGACCCACAATACTCGTGCATTCCGCAGCCGCGCATCCTGCCTTCGTCGCATTGCAAAGAGGGAAAACGCTCAACGAGGCGCTCGATGCAGCATTTGCGCTCGATCCAAAGTTCGATTTCAATTCTCAATGGCAGGCGTGGATCTCTGCCGTAGCGATTACCGGCGCAGTCACTGGCACAGCTGCATCGTCTCGCTCGCGGTCACCGGAGCAGCAATGACCAGGTAAGGACCAGTCGCGGGCGACTGTTCGCATTGGGGGTGTGACTCACGACCGAGCGATCATGGCCACCTGCTGCCCGTCGTGACCGGCAGCAACCGACCCGCAACGGACCTTCCGGTATCTCGAAAGCAGACATTCAGCACCTCAGTTCACCAGCCCGCATGATGTTCCGGCTGTGAGGAATACGTTTCGCCAGTAGCTACGTTTGACGAATCTAAGAAAATTCGATGTCATCCCTTAGGAGATACTTGTCTCGCCGTTCAACAGGCTCAAGGAACCCCAGATGTAGAAAGACGGGGTGCGCCGCTGAATCCCGGATCGATAGATGCCGACGCCGCTTACGAGATGGCGATCACCTAGGTACGGAGCCTGCAATTGCCACGCGTGCCATAGAACCTCTGATTCGGTAAACGCATGGCCGTCTTGCGAATGGACTAAGGTTGCCGGCTTCTGGCTGCCCTTTGGACCGAAAGGTGCGAGGTAGATTGCCGGCGCCTTCAGAAGCGACGCACCATCGCCCGTGTGTTTATGACCTCGTGCTTGGGCGATCTGTTGGGCCAGTTGCGATAGAGATTCGGGCGTTTGGTCATACCAGCTCAACGATTCGAACTGCGCGTAGGCCAAGGGAAGATCAGGCCTGTGAATGCTGACCTCGAGTTCCGTGTATTCATCGGTCCGCAGATAATGCGCCCGTGACAAGAACAAGGTGCGTCGCACGCGGTAGTAGCTAAAGGTGCCGGACAGGTTCTTCATGCCCCAAGCTTGCCTGTGTGGCCACCAGGCGTCATACATAACCACATCTTCATCAAACGCGATCACGCGAACAGGATGCCCTGTCCAATCCGTTTGGAAAACAGCACCAAGTTCGAGTGGCGAGTAGTTCATGTGTAACTATCCTTTCTACACGGACCAGGCAGGCGTATCGCTCTCTCGCCACCGAAGCGTCACACAATCCTCGACATAACGCGGACCGTCGTGCCTTTGGAGAAGGAATGTCGATATCGCGCAACTAGTCACCGTCGGGCAAATACGGTTCAACGCGCACCACGCGCGCAACTGCGCAATAGAGCAGGAACGAAAAGCCAGTTGACGGATCCAGATCGACCTGGATGCGGCCATCGTCGCACCGCGAAAAACGCAAGTCATTGATCCACGAGGGATGGGTTACGTTTTCTGTGATGAACTCCTCCCCCTCCACGTCCTTGAGCAGAAACGTAACCTTGCAATGCTCGTCGTTACCTTTCCACGCCGGATTGTCCTGCCCCCAGTGATGAAGTGTGAACTCCATGTCCGTATGCGCTTTTCCACTGGACGCGCGTCGACGCAGGGTTACGGAAAGCAGTTCGGCATCGTGAAACTCAGGCCAGTAGCCGAAGATGCGGCGAATCAGCCACGCATCGTTGACCGCGCCCTCGTCGGTTTCCTTGCGGTTCCTGTATCGGTCCGATTCCCATGACTCCGGCAACCTCTCTACCATCTCCTCCAGCATGTTTCGGAGGTATTTTTCCGCTTGTTCGTGCGTGCCCCGGAAATTCAGCACGCTTGCCCCGCCCCCGATACGACCGTCGTAAGCTTCCTGAACGATTTCGGAACCGTAGATAAACGTCCCGTCGTCGCGTTGATAGAGGTGGTAACCGATGTCATAAGTCAGGCCGCGTGCGTTCTTGCGGATGTACTTGAACGTATTCTCGTAATTTGACTGAAGTCTCATTTGCCTCCCCCGCTTATATAAACCAGCTGGATCGGATCGCCTGGCTCTCATCGCCGCCATCCGCGCAAATTCGCGGCGCTATAGCCCAATGGCTCTACGTCTATGTCGACAAGCTTCGCACCATAGTCGCGCATGGTGCGCGAGCAGGTCAAACGGCGCGACGGACATGCTTTCTCCTCGGAAGTGACAAATCGATTGAAAATCAACGAACCTCGACGCAGCCGAAACATGTTCGACTCGAATGCAAGATTGTCAACGATTCGGGGGACGTTGTCGAACGACCGCTCCTGGCCGCTTGTTGCCTGTCGTGACCGGCTGATGGCGGAGCAAATCCGATGAAAACACTCAGGAGTGGGCATGCCGCGCGGGGAGCCGTTCATCGCTGTCGTCGGCGGTGGCGGTGATGCGCGCGAAGGTCCGACCCGCGAATGCCGTTCCCCGCCATCCGGTAGACGCCCGGAAACCGCTCGCGGGGCTCGGGTGATATCGACACATGTCCCCGGGCCGCCAGCGGCGGCAGCCTGGGGCGGCACAGGGGGCTGGCGCGACGCAGGCAAGGGGATTGTCAGGGCGCGGCGACGCGGGCATTCTACCGACCGATCTATTGACCATAGGCTATCTGATCGCCGCCTCAGCGATCCAATCGCCGCTTCGGTGGAGCGGGTTGCCACCTCATTCCCCATAACGCCGCGACGTTCGCGTATCGCGTAGGAAAGCGCCGACATAACGGCCGTCATGCCTACGCGAAGGCCAGCCGTGGCTTATTTGAATCACGGGCGTCGTGACCAATACTTTAATCACACCATTTGTTTCCGTGATCCGCCGCCGACCCCGGCGCGGCACACCAGAAGGAGAACAAGATGAGCCACGCCGCGAAAGACCTTATCGAGCTTCTGCGCCTCGCCCAAGGTGGCGCTGGCACGCTGACCCAACACCTGTTGCGCGAAGTGGCAAAGAGCCTCATCGCGCCGGGCGTCGCGGATGTTCGCGGCGGTGTTTGAGAGGAGGTAATCAGACCAAAACCGACAGGGCGACCATGTTTTTTCCCCACCCCGCAGAGTACGAATTGACACATATTGCGGCGATGATCGGTCTGCTGGAACGGCTGCCTGTTGAGCATAGGGTGCTACAGACAAACGTCGTCATGCGGCCCGACTACTGGCGAGCCCGCATCAACGCGGTGCTAACCCGCCCGGACCTGCGCCCAGCAATCACGTCGCAGGCATCGGCCTTGATGGCAAGACTGGATGTGTTATCCGTCCCGTCAGATCGTTGCAAAGCGGCAAACGAGTGATGTGGCTTTGCAACTTCTCGCTGGCAGTATCAATCCAGTCCACCTGACGAAGGTACATCATGCTTACTCCGCACGAATTCGCGGCGTTGCTGCTGATCAGGAATGCGCCCGACCCGCTGCACCTTGATCGCGCCGAGATGGACATCCTGCTCGATCGGCAACTGGTCGCGCCTGAACACGCCACAGATGAACGTCGGCGACCTCGCGTCACGGCTCGCGGTGAACTGCTTCTCCGGGCAATGGGGCTAATCCGCTAGTCCTCTGGCGCACGGCACGCGCCGGTCTGCAGCATCTGCGCGAGCCACCAGACGGAACCGTCGTGACCTGAACCGCGCACCCGGCGTCGGGCGTACAGGTCGCGGCGCACAGGTCGCGCGCATGTGTTCATCAAACGGATCAACGTGGCCCAATGCGGCGGGCGTTTCCAGGACTGTCACTCAGTCGCAAACAGGCGGGCGAACCGGAGAAGCTTGCCGTTGTTGTCGATGTACGCGATACCAGTCGCGAAGGTCTCGTGCCGACCCGATAGAGACCTTGAGGTGAGTTTCCCAAGCGTCCGTTCCGAAGTTGACATGAGACGATCGACTGCCGCACTTCTAATGTGTCGGCCCTAGGGTCACCTACCTAGTGCGGCTTTTGCCATCAGGCCAAGCGCCACACAGATCAACACGCCCCCGAAACCTACCTGTACGTGCTGCGCGGAGAGACGGTGCGAGGCCAGCCGCCCGGCCACCATGCCGGCCGCTGTCGCCACGCTGAACCACACCGTCAGCTCGAGCGGTAGCGGCGCGCCGTGCAGGATCGTCGCGACGACACCGCCGCTGCCGACCAGAGCGATCACCATCAGCGACGTGGCGACAATGCCATGCATCGACACGTTGGTCACTTTGCGCAGCATGGGCACGATGATGAAGCCGCCACCCACGCCGAGCAGTCCCGTCATCAGCCCGGTCAGCGCGCCGGTTGCAGCGAGTGCGGCCCCGGTGGTCCACGACCAGATCAGCCGGCCGGTATCGGGGTTCATGCGGCCGACGCAAAACCGTGAATCCGCACGGTCCGGCCGCCCGCGCCGCAAAGCTTGTGACAACAGCCTTCCGGCCACCACCAGCATGACGGTGGCAAACAGCGCCAATAGCACGCGTTGCGGCATCGCGTGGGCAAGGCGCACGCCGAGCGAGGTCAGCGGCACACCCGCTGCGGCCATGAACAGCGCGGCGCGGTAACGGACGAGCCGCTGCCGGAATGCTTCAAGCGCGCCGATCGCAGCGCTGCCCGCCACGGCAACCAGCGCAACCGGCGTCGCCTGCTGCATCGGCCAGCCCATGCCGGCCACCAGTGCCGGAACTGCGAGGATGCCGCCACCCGCGCCGGTCAGGCCGAGCACCGCGCCAACGATGGCGCCGAGGATAAGTGAAGTTAGCATGAGGAATCCGATAGGTTGTGAGCCACCGCTGCGTTAGCCCACGAGTTCAGGCTGCGCCATCCACTCGCGCCCCTTGAGCATCCCCTGCCAGTAAAGCGGCGGCAGGATGCGCTCCTTCAGCAACCACGCGAGGCGCGACGGGTGCTTGCCGTCGATCAGCCAGGTCGGCAGCGTCGGCGCGACCTTCCCGCCATAGAGGAATTCCGCGAGCACGATCTTGCCGCGTTCGACCGTCAGCGGGCATGATCCATAACCGTCGTATGCTGCCTCGCCCCGGACCTTCCCGAGGGCGGCAAGCACGTTGTGGGCGACGACTGGTGCCTGCTTGCGCGCGGCGGCGGCGGTTTTCGCATTTGGCGTGTTCGTGGCATCGCCGAGCGCGAAGACGTTTGAGTAGGTCTTGTGGCGCAGCGTCGCCTGGTCGACGTCGACCCAGCCCGCCTTATCGGCCAGCGAACTGACGCGGATGAAGTCCGGTGCCTTCTGTGGTGGTACCACGTGGATCATGTCGAACTCACTGGTCACCGATTCCACGCTGCCGTTCTCGAGTGTGCGCCTGAATATTGCGCGCTTGGCCGGCCCGTCTATCGCACTCAGGTTGAAACCGAAGTTCAGCGCGATGTCGTAACGCCTGACGTACTCCATCAATGCCGGGACATAGTCGGCCACGCCGAACAACACAGCCCCGGCATTGAAGAACTGGACATCTATCTGCTCGAGCCGGCCTGAACGCCGCCAGTGATCCGAGGACAGATACATCGCCTTTTGCGGCGCCCCGGCGCATTTGATCGGCATCGGCGGCTGGGTGAACAGCGCGCGGCCACCCCTGAGCTCGCGCACGAGCTGCCAGGTATAGGGAGCAAGATCGTAGCGATAGTTGGACGTCACCCCGTTCTGGCCAAGGGTTTCCGGCAACCCGTCGATAGCATGCCAGTCCAGCTTCAGTCCCGGACAAACGATGAGCTGCCTGTAGCTCACCACCCGGCATCCTTCGAGAACAACCGAATTCTTTTCCGGCTCGAACGCAGCCACCGCGGCCTTGATCCAGTGCACCTTGCGCGGCAGCACGGCGGCCATCTCGCGGGCGGTGGTCCCGGGATCGAACACACCGGCTCCGACCATGGTCCAACCTGGCTGGTAATAGTGGACGTCGGCGGGGTCGATGATGGCGATGTCGAGGTTGCGCTCGCGCGCGAGCAGGCTCGCGGCTACCGCCACGCCGGCGGCGCCTGCGCCGATGATCACAATGTCGTGACTGGCCACGGCGACTTCGACGGGCATCTTGCCGCCGTTGGCGATACGCCGCGCCAGCGCAGACAGATCATAGCCTGCTGCCTTGGCAGCGGCGACGATGTCCGGCAACGCCCGGCGGGGCGCTTCGGACAGCGCCCACAGCGTCGCGGCGCGCATCCCGGTGCGGCAATAGGCGAGCACCGGCTTCGGCAGTGCCTGCATCAGTTCGCCGAACTGTGCAGCCTCGCCATCGCCGACCTTGCCGGACTCGATTGGCAGGTAGTGGGTCTCGATACCCTGTTCACGGGCCGCCGCCTCGATCTCGCTAAAGTTGGGCTGGTCGGAGCCTTCGCCGTCGGGGCGATTGCAGACGACGGCGCGAAAGCCAGCGTCCGCGATCGCACGCAGGTCGGATGCGGCAATCTGCTGTGATACCGCCAGTTCAGCCGTCAGTTTCTTGATGTCCATCGACTTCTCCTGTTGCTTCTACTAACTAGGTGCACCGGCTCAGATTGCGTTGAGGGGAATCTTGAGATACGGCACGCCGTTATCTTCCGGATCGGGCATACGTCCGGCACGCATGTTGACCTGCACCGACGGCAGCATCAGCACCGGCATGTTGAGCGTCGCGTCGCGCGCGGTGCGCATCGCAACGAAGGATTCCTCGCTGATACCGTTGCGTATATGGACGTTGTGTTCGCGTTCCTCGGCTACCGTGCTGACAAACTGCAGAGGCCGCCCGCCGGGCTGGTAGTCGTGGCACATGTACAGCTTCGTGTCCGCCGGCAGGCTCAACACCTTGTTGATTGACCGGTAGAGCGTACGGGCGTCGCCGCCGGGAAAGTCGCAGCGCGCGGTGCCGTAGTCGGGCATGAACAGGGTGTCCCCGACAAAGGCTGCGGTCTGCACGCCGTCGCTGACCACAAAGGTCATGCAGGCCGGCGTATGGCCCGGGGTATGGATGGCGCGCGCCTGCAACGCTCCGACGGCGAATGTTTCGCCGTCGGAGAGCAGGTGATCGAACTGGCTGCCATCGTGCGCGAATCTCGAGCCGGCGTTGAAAAGCTTGCCGAACACGTCTTGTACGTGCGTCACCTGCGCGCCGATCGCAATCGTTCCGCCGAGTCTTTCCTTGAGGTAGGGCGCGGCGGACAGATGGTCGGCGTGCACGTGGGTTTCGAGAAGCCACTGGACCTTCACGCCAAGCTCCTGGACGCGAGAGACGAGTTTGTCGGCGGTCGTCGTGGAGGTACGGCCCGACTTCGGGTCATAGTCGAGGACGCTGTCGATCAGTGCACAGTCGCCGGTGCGGACATCCAGCAACAGGTAGCTGATCGTCCAGGTACCGGGGTCGAAGAAACCTTCGACCAGCATGGGGTTCGTGGTATTCAACATCCTCTCCTCAAACGAATGGATCTTGCGAAGCGGCAAGGCCGGCCAATCAATACAAGAACCGTGCCATCGCAGTCTTATTTGATTTCTGTTACATAACACTTTGATTTTTATCAAAATTTCCGTCCTGTCCGGTTGAATCGCACACCCTCGCCAAGACGTCCGGGAACGAAGGCTGCCATTTCTGGCAGTCAAGTGGCAGTTGTGGCAGTGCCGACGTATAGTGAGGTCTACTGGAGCCGCCACCGTGAAATCCCTAAAGCCGTCCATACCCATCACACCCGTCGCGACGATGTCGGACGAACCGCCTCGAGCGCTGGATGTCGATGCACTCGTGTCATATCTGGAGCACGACGCTCAACCGATGATCGTGCTCGATCCCGAGTACCGCATCCTTGCCGCCAACACCGCTTATCAACGTCAGTTCGGCGTCGCCAGCCAGCCTCACGTCGGCCGCAAGTGCTACCAGGTTTCGCATCACTACGACGTCCCTTGCGATCAGGCGGGCGAGCACTGTCCGATGAAACGGGCATTTGAACTGCGCGGCCCCGACCGCGTGCTGCATATTCATCACACGCCTCGCGGGCCGGAGCATGTCGATGTCGAGTTGCGGCCGATTTTCAATGCAGAGCAGGAGGTGGTGGCATACGTCGAGCGGCTCTCGACGGTGCGAGGCGCATCCGCCAAGCCGAGCGCGGACGGCTTGGTCGGGCGCTCGACGGCGTTTAACGCGGCGATCTCGGCGCTGCATCGCGTCGCACCTTCGATGCTGCCGGTCCTGCTCCTCGGAGAGTCCGGCACCGGCAAGGAACTGTTCGCGCGCGCCCTTCATGAGGCAAGCGAGCGAGCGCAACACCCATTTGTCGTTGTCGAGTGCTCGGGCATCACGGAGGCGTTGTTCGAGACCGAACTCTTCGGCTATGAAAAGGGGGCGTTCACTGGCGCAGCCGCTCGCAAACCGGGTCTCGTCGAGACCGCGCAAGGCGGAACGCTGTTTCTCGACGAAATCGGAGATGTGCCACTGTCAATGCAGGTTAAGCTGCTGCGGCTCATCGAGTCCGGCACGTTCCGCCGGGTCGGCGGCATCGAGACCTTGCGAGCGGATTTCCGGCTCGTGGCGGCGACGCACAAGCCGGTGCGGGAAATGATCGACGACGGCCGGTTCCGCCAGGACCTCTACTACCGCATCAGTGCATTTCCGATTCACCTGCCGGCGGTGCGCGAGCGCCCCGACGATATCGCGCTGCTCGTCGAATCGATACTCCAGCGTATCGGAAGCACACAAGGCACTGCGGGCCGCAAGTTCAGCATTGCAACGGACGCGCTCGCGAGGCTCCATGCCTATTCCTGGCCGGGTAATATCCGGGAACTGCGCAACGTGCTCGACCGCGCCTGCCTGTTGGCCGACGACGGGGTGATCCGGATCGAACATCTGCCGGATGACATGGTCGCGGCGGAGTCGGCGCATCTGGGCAGCAGCACGGGCTCACCCTCATTTTCGGCACGCGGCGAGCTTACGGATCGTGAGCTCGTACGGTTCGCAGAGGAGTTCTCCGGGACACGCAGCGCGCTCGCTCAACACCTCGGGATGAGTGAACGCACGCTGTATCGTCGACTAAAGACGCGAAGGTGACTGGGCGGGAGGCAAGTCGGGTTTCGATAGACGGTGACAGCGGGGCAGGAAATGCTGGCGCCAACAATGACGTAATGATCATTGCGCTACACCTCGGCTATCCGAAAGAAAGTCGGCGATCGCGTGCGACCACATTTCCGATGCACGCTCGGCATCCCATCAACCAAGATCCTCGATTTGCGGGACACGGTAGCGCCGACGTGACAAGCCTCGAACGCACGGTATTACGGTGGGTGTCTCATGTCGCCGCCGAACCGGCCAGTCACCAACGCGACGTGACTGGCCGTAACTGGCCGATCACTGCCTGATGGCGATCGGCAGCACGCGACCCACAGCGGTCCTTCGACCCGCCGCGAGCGTTACGGCAGCTTGCAAACTGGAACGGCCATTCGAGCACACTTGTCGGCCGGCAAGTTGTCGGCCTTAGCTGACGTTCGTCCGCCTATGCTGCAGTGCCGGCTCTACGCTCCACACCGGTCACTTGTCTGAGTCTACGAAAGTCACGTAAAAGTTGATATTCGAGCGGCCCCAGCACCACCGCTCCTCCTTCGAATCGGGGCCAGACGTCAGGTTTTGTAGCTCCAAGCCTTTACTGCAAGGTCAGCTAACGCTGCCTGGCGTTCGTCAATCTCCGCGGGCCCCCAAAGTTGAATAATTGGCGATGTCTCCGGGTGAGCTTGAATTTAGACTCGGCTAATACTTTTCGCTTCTCGGCGAAAGCCTTGTTTGCGATCTCTGCATTCAAAGCCGAAGTCAAAATCGCTAGGTTCCCCAGCCTCTTGGAGTAAGCAGCGGCAACGTCACTCGCAACATGCGGTCAGTTGTCTTCGGGATTCTCTCGATGGGCATGTTCCAAGTTGACGGCTGCGACGTTTTCGCTCGGGATCAATTCGCAATTGGCTTCGCCGTTAGCAGCCCTTTCGAGCATGGTCATGTAGTACCGTGCTAGAAAAGCCTTCGAACTACGAGCAGATTTAAAGCTCGCTTTGAAGGCCTCATCATAAGGAATAATCTTCTGCATCTCTCTGGCGAACCTCCTTCGCAGAGGTTACCTCCCCACTAAAGATCTTCCTCGCCGCCTCAGAGTACGTAGCCTCCAAAGTGCAGCCGCCATTCCCGGTCACGATCAAATAACGGACCGCACCATTCATCAGAAAGCGCATTGCCTTAACGCATTCCGTTTTCTCGAATCTACTTACGAGCGCAAGTAACGCAGGACGATGGCGTTCGAGTTTGAGGAGGTTCAGAGAACGAATAGTGGACTTCGCTACTTGTCCGAACTGGTCCCATGACGCGTCGTTTTCATTGATTATGGCAGCGTAATGGCACGCCTGCTCTTGAAGCTCGTTTGCAAAGTCTACAGCAGTTTGTACGACCGCGACCCAATCGTCGGCGTACCCCACGACGATCATGTCGCCTTCGGCGTGGCGCGCACGCCATTGCTTCACCCACAGGTCAAACGCGTGTTTATAATTTTTTCTTTTATTTTTGAGAAAAGTTCTTTCTCTCGCGCTACCTCTCGAGTTGCTGACCAAAGCTGTCGAATGTAAGTAATGACAGTGAGGCTGACCCGGAATCAGGGCCGCTCGGAAGTGGAAATTTCCGGTTCCGTCGGGTGGGCCGAATTCGCCCGGCACGCATGCTGGCGGGCGAATTCGGCCGGCGTCATCCACTGCAGTGCAGAATGGAGACGCGCCTCGTTATAGTACTCACGCCAGACCTCGATTTTGTGCCTGGCATCTTCCAGCGACAAGAACCAGTGGGAGTTCAAGCACTCCTCGCGGAAGCGTCCATTGAACGACTCATTCTTTGCGTTATCGGTTGGCTTCCCACTCACGATGATCGTTGGCCTGCTGATCGTCCAGGCAATGTTGCCCAACATGATTCCCTTTCTTCATGCGGCTATTTGATATCGGAATTGACCAGATGGGCCGGGTCGCCGGAGGACTGCATTAGCAGCAGTGTATTTCTCATGCAAGTTTTCTAACGCGATCGAGCAAATAATCCCCGTGGCGGCGGGGTTCAATACACAGGCGGGTTTTGGCGATTCGACAGTCACATCCCAACGATCGTCTTTCAAAATAGTCGCGCCAAATCGTTCTAGCGATAACAGCACATCTGCTTCGTCAGAATGAGCCAGCGGAGGTGGTATGCGATTTGGGGCGTCTCTCGCACGCAGGATTCTGCTTATCGCGCTGGCGCTCGCGGCATCGGGCTGCGAAGTCGCACGGACGCGCCCCCCTGAAGCGTGGCAACCACCTGGACCCTCTCCGGCCGAGCTTCTGGCCGGACGCAAGCTGCATGCGCCACCGCCGTTGACCGGGTCGGGGCCAGCCGCACACGAGTCCGTGCGCCGGTTCATCGACTGGGCCGGCTTCTCCACCCTCGACGAGCGCGAGGACGGTCGCCGCGTGATCCAAGGCGCGCGCGACAATGTCGACGTGGCGGCAACACTGTGCGATGAGATCGGTGCCGCCGCCTACACCGATCACAGCCGCGCGCTACTCGTCATCGCGATCCTGGGTGAGATGCGCAGCCGGCGTGGCGGTATATGCCTGCATGATCTTGTCCAGCTCCCGCTGCCGACAACGGGTACGGAAGCCAACGGCGAGCTGGTCGAGGCAACCGCCCTGGCCATGCTGCAAGCCAAGGCCATCGACGGGCTGGCTTACCTCGCAACACAAGCGAGTGACGCTGAAGTCTTGCAGGCCATCGCACAGCACCCGTCCGTCATCGTGCGTGCCGAGGCGATCGACGCCTACCTGTGGAACCACCGCGACAAACCCGCTGCCGCCCGCGCCGCTGTTGCCAGATATGTCCGGCCGGGTGAAGAGATTTATCTCGATCGCGTGCGCCGCGACGAAGGCGAGAGCGCGGAGAGCTTCAACGCAAAGCTCGACGCATACCTCAAGGCGCACCCGGAAGTGCAGCCGCCGGCTCCGCCGATCCGGCGGTGACGACCCCCAAAACCCTGTCGTGACGAACCAGGATCAGTAACGGAGAAACAGCATGCGACTGGCTACGAAGACAGGCTGGCTGACAGTGATCGGCGCTCTGCTGGCGCTACTCGCACTGCCGACGACAGCATTTGCCGTGTGCAACCAGGCCAGCGCAAGCCAGGCGGACCGTGATCTGTGGAACACGCACGGCTGCTTCCGCGCATACTACCTCTGGCAGTACCAGGCCTACGACGTACGTTCGGGCGACTGGGGAAATCGGGGATTTTTCGACGCGTGCAACGTTAATGTCGAATACCCCAAGCACTGGAACGCCACATATCTGATCGACTACGGCCTCGGCGACAACCCAGATCAGTCATGGCATGGCACCGTTGACTACGAGCGGCTAACGAACGCTGCCAACAATGAGTTCAAATACGACCTGTACCACGACGCCAGTGATGCAACGGGTTACTTCGGGCAATGGACATACCATTCGGGCACGGCCAATGAAGTGACCACCACCTGCCTGCTATATGATGCCAGTTCGCCCAACGGCAATCCAGGCTCGCGCGCCGGCGATTTTGTGCACGAGGGATGGCACGGGTGGGAGCAGGAATACAACTACAGCACCGCGCACTTCACCAACCCGCCGGGAGGCAAGTGCACGCTTAAGGGCGCGGGCTGCGATTACTTCTATTTTCACGGCGTCGGTGCCTACGCGTTCGGCGCCATGTATGAGACTGACCGGACGGCGAGCCGCATCCACTCGCCCACTCAGGCACAGGTCGAGTTCCTCTGCGACGTCGCCGACCAGTCGGCGTCCTGGGTGCCGAAATCCGTACGCGTGGCCGCCAAGGCTGACGCGGACACGCGCTCCGTTCAGCGGTTCATTAATGGCCCCGGCTATAAGTGTGGAAGCCCACGGCCGTGGTAGTTGCTGTAGTCTCGCCTTCATCCAGCACCCCACCGCTGCTTTCAACGAGGAGCGCCGGATGAAAATTTCGGCACAGCCGATCGTCGCGCTCTCCGGAAATGGCGCTACTCGTGCTTCTGTCTCCTATGATGGATTGAGCGGTGGATCGGCGAATCCCATGTCATCGTTGTAAAGGGGCGCCTACTTGCCGCCCGATGGGCGCCTGGCCGGGCCGCGGCGTGCCAATCGGTCAACCGTATAAAGGCGGCTCACAACGACAACCGGCGTTTCCGACATGCCAGATGATTTCCCGAAAGAACATGTTTCGGCCGGAGTGCTTGATTTCACATCAGAAGAACTGGCAGTCACAGCAACGGCTGCTATATCTGCGGGCATCTTCAGTATTGTTGTGCGCGTGAGGGACGCAACAACGGGCTCTCCCGTGCTTAACCTATGTCAGATCAAAAGCTTGTCAATTCATGTTCGCACATCCCTGCAAGAGGCCGATAAAAGGCTGAAATTGGCCGGTCACTGCCTGACGGCGGGCGGCAGCACGCGACCCACAGCGGTCATAGCCGTTTCCCGATACCTGCCGTTCAACGTAGAGGTAACGGGGTCGCCGCCACCGGTGCTTCAAATCGAAGTGCAGCGCCTGCTGGCGATTCCCCGTTGACCGGCGGGTTGTGGGTGGCCACGGAAGCTGCCGCACGCCGCACGCGTCGCACGTATTTGTTTTTGCCATTCCTGGACCGGAGCCCGGACCCGATTGGAGAGATGCGTCCATCGCAATGATCCGCCGATCTGCCGTGGGCGTTTTCTCGCAATGCGACCGCGGAATCCAGCAAGAACATTGGCGCCTCAATCAAAGAAAAACCCACAACGTTCCGGTTCAGCGGCGGCGCGGCAGCGCCGTCCGCTGCAACCGGTTGTTAGGCGTCATTGTGCCCTTGGCGCCGGAGTACAACATGGGTGGCTTTCTCCGACGCAACGAACTGAACGCATTCGTATCCCAGAGCGCGTAGGTCAATCCCCTCGAACAGTCGCTCTCCCCCGCCCAGCAGGACCGGCGAGATAGCGACGTGCAGCTCATCGATGAGGCCCGTACGAAGATATTGCTGGATAGTGTTAGGTCCGCCGCCAATGCGCACATCCATTCCGTTGGCTGCGTCGCGCGCCCGGTCAAGCGCCTCGTGAATACCGCCCGTGACGAAGTAGAATGTCGTTCCGCCTTCCATCTGGATGGGCGGGCGCGCGTGATGAGTCAAGATGAAAGTTGGAACGTGATAGGGTGGGTTGTCCCCCCACCAGCCTTTCCAGTTCATGTCGGGCCAGGAACCGCGAATCGGTCCGAACATGTTTCTTCCGAGAATCCAGGCGCCAACATTCTTGAAGCCCCGCGCAGCGAAGTCGTCATCGATCCCCGTTGTGCCACCGTCGGCGCCAAATAGGGTCCGTTGGAACGTGCGTGTCGGGACTAACCACTGGTGCAAATCTGTCCCGCCCACGCCGAGCGGATTCCTGATGTCCTGATTCGGACCAGCTCCGTATCCGTCAAGCGAGATGGTAAAGCCCTCAACTCGGACGCGTGTCATTTTCATGCCTTCCTTTCGATTGACGCCTAACGTAATGTCAACCGCAAGACCTGCGGCTTATATCGGTCACTGCGGTATACATGGGCCATAAGAATCCTAAAAAAATGCCTTACCAGCTTGTCCTTCAGCGTTCACTGAAAAAATTCAGCTAAATAAAACGCCCGTGAAACCCCGCACTCAACAACGCGCAATCCGGCAGTAGTATTGCAATGAAATATGGCGCCTGCCAATCAAAAGTTGCGATACGGCATCGAATAGGTCCGATGCGGGAATGTCGCAAAATGGCCGAACCCGGCCCGACGCGGACCTCGAGGGCAACCTCCCCGACTCAGGGGGCGAATTCCGCAGGGCGCGGAATATTCAGCCCTCCGACCTCGACACTATCGCGCCAGCTGGCCGGGACAACCTGAGTCGTTCCCGGTAGGTGCCCCAGCCGTCGTTCAGTGCGCACCCGCGGCCGCGTCACTCGAACCGCCAGCCTTACTCGGCTTTGTGATCCAGATGAGCGGAATAATGATAATCATGATGATCGCGGCGCCATAGAACACGTCGTTCAGCCCTAACATGGCGGCCTGCGTCTGCACTGTATGATCGAACAACGCATACGATGCTTGCTGCCCCAGGCCAAGCACCGAGTGGTAGGTGCTCATCTGTGCATTGAACATCGGATTGGTCGGGCTCGACTGCTGCGTCAGGATTTCATGGTGCATGATCGTTCGGTTGTTCCACACGACGCCCGCCAGCGAGGTGCCGATGCCGCCAAAGAACATGCGTCCGAAGGTGGACAGGCCGGCAGCGGCCGGCACCTTTTCGGGCGGTTGCCCTGACAGGATGATCACGGTCAGCGGCGCGAAGAACAGCGCCATCGGAATACCCTGCAGCAGGGTCGGCAGAATAATGTACCCTTCGCTGAGATCCGTGTAGAAATACGAGCGCATGTAGTAGACGATCGCAAAGCCGATGAACGCAAACGTGCCGATGATGCGCGCATCGGAACGCGGCAAGATCTTGCCCATGATCGGTGCGCCGATCACCGCGAAAATACCCAGCGGCGCCGTCGCGAGCCCCGCATCAACTGCCCGATAACCCAGGTACTCCTGCATCCACTGCGGAAGCAACACCAGCGTTCCGAAGAAGATGCCATACGCGACGGCAATCGAAACCGTGCCTCCAAGAAAGTTGCGCTGCTTGAAGAGGGTAAGGTCGACGATAGGGTTTTTCTCCGTTAGCTCCCAGACAATGAAGAGCGCAAGGCCAACTGCGGCAACGATAGTCAGAACGATGATCGTGTTCGAAGAGAACCAGTCGAGGTCCTTGCCCTTGTCCAGCATCACCTGGAGCGACGCTACCCAAACGATCAGCAGCAGCAGCCCAACAACGTCGATAGGCAGCTTTTTGGCCGGTGTATCGCGCTTGCGATAGAGAATCCAGACCATCGCGGCAGCGAACAGCCCGACCGGAATGTTGATATAGAAGATCCATGACCAGCTGTAGCTGTCCGTCACCCAACCACCGAGCGCCGGCCCCACAATTGGCCCGGTCACCACAATCATTGAGAATAGCGATAGTGCCAGCGAAGATTTCGCCTTTGGCCATGAACTGAGCAGGAGTGCCTGGGACATCGGAATCAGCGGTCCGGCCACAGCTCCCTGCAGCACGCGTGCAAGAAGCAGGATCGGCAGTGTGGGCGCAATGCCGCACAACCATGACGCCAATACGAACAGCAGGATCGAACCGACGAACAGGCGAACCTGACCCAGTCGCTGGGTCAACCAGCCGGTCAACGGGATCGCGATTGCATTCGCAGCGGCAAAGACCGTGATGACCCACGTTCCCTCGTCAACCGACACGCCCAGGTTTCCCGAGATGGTCGGAATAGCGACGTTGGCAATCGATGAGTCAAGCACAGTCATGAAGCCCGCGAGACCCACGCTAAGCGAGCCCAGGGCGAGTGTCGCCCCCGTAAGCGGGGGGTGATCAGGATGATTGGTGGTCATGTTGAAGATCCGGCGATTGTGTATCTGGCGAGAGGGGCACGGCGGGGACACGGCGTGTTTCACATGCCCCTGACCAGCGGGGGACGATTATTCGTTTTCGGCAATGATGTGTGCGATCGCAGCATCCGCGTCGTCGCCATACTTTGCGAATACGTCAGTCTTGTAGGTCGAGGGAGATCCTGTCCCGAGCTGCGCGCCATTCGGGTCCTTGACGTCGACATCCACGTTCATTGAAAGGCCCACGCGCAGCGGATGCTTTTCCAGTTCCGCCGGTGGAATCTCGATGCGCACCGGCAGCCGCTGCACCACCTTGATCCAGTTGCCGGTCGCGTTCTGCGCCGGCAACAGCGCCAGTGCCGATCCGGTGCCCGGCGTAAAGCCCACCACCTTGCCGTGGTAGACGACGGAGGAACCGTAGACGTCGGCTGTGAGCTCAACGGGCTGTCCAACCCGGATGTGACGAAGCTGCCACTCCTTGAAGTTCGCATCGACCCAAACCTGTTCGAGTGGCACCACGGACATCAGTGGTGTGCCGGGAGACACGCGCTGCCCGACCTGAACCGTACGCTGCGCGATATACCCGGTCACCGGCGCCGGCAACGTGGTGCGCGCATAAGCCAGGTACGCGTCGCGAACGTGGGCGGCGCTTGCCTGCACGTCCGGATGGTTTGCAACCGACGTATTGGCCGTCAGCGCGCGATTGGCACCAAGCTGTTGCCGGGCAGCGTCAAGCGCTGCCTGAGCTGACCGGACTGCGTCGCGTGCATGCGAGATTTCTTCATCCGACACCGCTCCTGTCATGCCCGTGGAAAGCCGGCGCTGCAGATCGTCCTGTGCCTTCGAAAGATCCGACTGACGTTGCGCGATTCCCGCACGATATTTGTCATCGTCGACATACAGACCATGTATCTGGCGCACGGTCTGCCCCAGATTGGCCTCCGCCTGTTGCAGCGCGATCTTTGCATCGGCCGGATCGATCTGGACGACCGGTTCGCCCTTCTTCACGACCTGCGTGTTGTCCGCATTGACTGCGATCACGGTGCCCGTGACCTGAGGCGTGATTTGAACGACGTTGCCGTTGACGTATGCATCGTCGGTATCCACGTGGAAACGGGCGTCAAGGAAATAGTAGGCGCCATAGGCAGCGCCAGCGATTGCAAGGGAAGCGACAAGCAGCGAGAGCAGGAGTTTGCGTTTGCCGGGTTTCTTTTCCGGCTCTTTACCGGACGGTGACTGAGGTACGTTCATTTGTTGCTCCAATAAAGTTTGATGTACGCCGTCAGGCCGTTACGCCTGACGGCCGATCTGGTCATTCAGTGAGTTGTCGTGCCGTTGGACGGCGCAGGAATCGGTGTCTCTGCAGTGGCAAGGCCTGCGCGCGAGGCATCGAATCCACCGCCTAGTGCCTTGATCAACCCGATCTGCATGCTGCGGCGCTCCATCTCGAGGTTGACGACGGCCGTTTCGGCTGCGAGCCGGTTATCGTCCGCGTTCAGCACCTGCAGTTGCTGGTTCAAACCCGCCTTGTACCGAACGATTGCGAGTTGATACGCTTTGGTCTGCGCATCCAGTGCCTGCTGCGCATCGACCAGTTGACGGTCCGCTGAGTGGATCTGCGTGACGTGCGTGGCAACATCGGATAACGCGTTGATCAACGTCTGGTTGTACGTTGCGACGTCGTAATCGAAGTCCGCATAACGGCCCTTTAGTTGGGAGCGCAAAGCACCGGCATCGAAGATAGGAAGATGAATCGCTGGTGCCGCCTGAATCTGACGGCTTCCGGCAGTAAGGAGCCGCCCCCAGCCAAACGCGTCCAGTCCCGCCGCAGCGGAGAGATTGATGTCCGGAAAGAACTCAGCCTTCGCTTCTTTCACATCGTGGATTGCTGCATCTACCTGCCAGAAGGCCGCAACGATGTCCGGGCGACGCGAAAGCAGATCGGCGGGAAGGTTGTCGGGAAGCGCGACGCTGGCACCTTCTCCAAACGACGGATTGGCGATCTTGAGGCCGCGGTCCGGCCCCTCGCCAAGCAGCGCGCCCAGCTGGTAGCGTACGGTCGTGATCTGTCCATCGAGGTCGCTGACGCTGGAGCGGCTCGTTGCGGTTTCGCCATATGCGGTTTGCCGTTCCACGTTGGTGTCGAGTCCCGCACCGACGCGCCCATCCGTGATTTGCCCGATATCCTCGCGATTCTTCACTTCGCGGACCTCGATATCACGCAGCGCATAGAGCTGTGCAAGATGGTTGTACGCACTTGCCACCGAAGCGGCCAGGGAGATGCGCACCTCCTCGGCTTCGGCGTCGGCTACCTTTTCCTGCGAGATGGCCTGACCAAGCCGCTGCCGATTCTTGCCCCACAGGTCGAGGTCAAACGAAGCACTGGCGAGCACGTTGTTCTCGCTCTGCCACGTGCCGCCGTACGGTGGCGGAACGATGCCATTGCCTGTGTAGAGCTGACGCGTCCAGGTATAGCTGCCCGTTACATTCGGATAGAGGGTCGACTTGGCGCTGCCGACATATGAAGATGCTTTCTCGATGCGGGCGCGTGCCTGATCGATCGTCGGATTAGCCTGTAACGCCTCGTCGATCAGTGTGGGCAGTTGTGGATCACCGAACTGTTTAGCCCAATCCATTGCTGGCCACTGTCCGCCCTCGGCGGGCAAACTCTGCTTCGTCTCGAACTTTTCGGGAGGCGCGATCTGCTTGTCGCTCCTGATGCCGGCGTAGTTGACGCATCCGGCCAGGCCGAGCGCCGCTACCGCCGCGGCTATCGAGGCCGCCCATGCGCTCGCTCGCGGCTGGGGTCGGTGGTGATTCATCATGGTTTCGATTTTCCTTTGGCTCATCTGGGGAACATGTCTTCGTCGGGTTAATAGTGCATATGCACACATTAGCGTTCAGGTGTTCACGTATCAATGCACGGAGGTGAATCAGTTTGTTGCTTTGTGGTTACCTTTCGGACAGCTCGCTCGTCATGCGGAATAGTTCACTTCGCAGATGAGCTGCCTGCTGCTGCCCAAAGCTACGCTCGAAGCTGGCCTGCGCAGCTGCCCAGTGAGCGGCCGCTTCGTCAAGCTTCGCAGACCCTCTCCTGGTGAGTACGACGCGCAGTCGCCGATTGCTTTGCCCCTCGGGAGGGGCCGCCACCAGGCCACGCCGGAGCAAGGGCTTAAGCGCCCGAACGAGAGTCGTTCTGTCCATCACCATCGCCTTGGCCAGTTCAGCCATAGTCAAATTCGGACAACGACCCAAGATCCTGAAAATGCTGAACTGCGTGGGCGTGATGCCGACCTCGGACAGATGACGCTCGTAAAGACTCGAAATGTGTCGAGAGGCCTGGCGAAGGGCGAAACAGTCATCATCCTGAAGATCATTTGAGTGCATACGCACACACTAATGCAACGGCCGTCGGGAAACGATACGGGCCGGGTTATCAGTTTGATGTCGTTTCTCGCATCAATTCCCCCGAGAACATCGGGAATTCTGCTTGGGATGCCGACCTGGCGCGCACGTGGTCCGTCCAATCGGTCTCGCCACCGAAAGTGACGAGGTATGCGGCCTTTTTTACTTCTGCCACGTTTCGCAGGTCGTTTTACCGGACTAGCGCGATGTCCCAAGCGCCGTGAAAAAGGCGGCCGCATAGTCGATAAACGCGCGCACCTTGGCAGGCAGCAGTGTCCGGTTGCCGTAAGCAAGCTGGATTTCGATGCTGTCATCGACAAGCTGCAAATCGCTGAACAGGCGGACGAGCTTTCCCGAGGCCAATTCGTTCTCTACAAGGGCTACGGGCACGACACCGATTCCGAAACCCTGCAGCACCATTTCCAGGTTGAAGGCGGGGCTGTTCGACGAAACGTCGAAACGAAGCGGAACGCTCAGCTCGTTCTCGTCAATCCGGAAGCCGATGCTGGGGCGGCGAATGGACGGCGAAATCGGTACAAAAAGATGATTGGCCAGTTCCGATGGATGTCCCGGCGTTGACGACCCCTGCAGATACTGCGGCGTCGCGACAATGACAACCGGAATTCGTTCGAGCAGACGCACGACCGTTGTTTCGCTCGTCAGCATGTACGGAACGACGATGCCAAGGTCGTACCCGTCGGCGACCAGATCGACGGGTCGCTCCGTCAGTGTCACGTCGAGCGTGACCTTCGGATGGGCCCGCTTGAATCCGGCGATCAAGGGAACCAGCCGGCTTACCGTCGCCGTCGTGTGGGCAACAAGGCGCAAAACGCCGCGCGCTTCCCGTGTCTGGTTTGCCACGTCCGCTTCGAGTGCATCCAGATCATCCAGGATGCGCACGCAGCCTTCGTAGAATCGTTCCGCGGCTTCGGTGAGTGAGACCTGTCGAGTGGTGCGGTTTAACAGCCGGCATCCCATCCGCTCTTCCAGCGCCGCTATCGCCCGCGACACCGCTGGCCGGGCCAGTCCATGAAGATCCGCCGCTCGGGTGAAACTCTTCAATTCGACCACCGAGCGGAAAACGCGCAAGCTTTCGACATATTCCATGGTGAGATCTCTTCGACGAACCGGAACAAAGGAAGGACGGAATGTCGCTTTCAGCGCCACCGGACGTTCCAGTTGTGGACCATATCTCCCACTGTATTTCAGAGGATAAGCAACTGTCGACCCGGCGACAGACAGCAGTCTATGTCACAGTGGCTCCGTCGGATATTGCTCCCGGCCATCGGCTCGAGGGGAACGAGTATCAATTGTGGCTGAGAAATAGAGAGACACTGTACGGCGTAGAAACCCTGGAGATCGTGCATGGATACGCCTGAAATCCTCATCGCGAATCGGGCGGGGGCGGACGACAACTGACTGCAATAACTCCTTTTTAAGCGAGTATGAGGAGAGCAATCTCGAAGTCGAGGTTTTCGGCCGTAACCGGAAGCTTGCCTTGGTAACTCGTATTCTGCGGAAGCCAGTCTTTCGGCCAATCTTTCAGCGCCCCGTTTCTTACGATTGAAAGCATCCAAAATTCAACGGCCAGGTAGTTTCAAAACTAATCAATGCATTTGCGTATGCCCCGAGCCGCTTCTCAAGGACGAGGCCGACTTCCCTCCCAGGCGCGCTGGATCAATGCTCTGAGTGGCGCTTGCTCCACCAGACGCGGATTCCAGTACGGATTCGACATCGCGACCTCGCACGCACGATCAAGGTCACTCTCACGCAGTCCGATCTCACGCAGACCACGAGGTACACCGAGTTCCTGGCTCAGGTCATACAGGCCGTCTGCGGCAGACTCCGCATCGAGTGCGCGCGCAATTCGTGTCATTGCTTCCGCTGCGACGATGCTGTTGTAGGCGAGCGCATGTGGAAGAACAATCGCATGTGTCTCCGCGTGCGGAAGGTTGAACGTCCCGCCAAGTGTGTGGCAGAGCTTGTGATGGAGCGCCATGCCGACATTGCCGAGAACCATCCCGCAAAGCCACGCGCCATAGAGACAATCACTGCGCGCCGTCTTGTCCGTGCTGCTCTTCTTCACGCCACGCAGACCATTGGCGAGTGCGCGGATCCCCTCTTCAGCCATCAGCGACATGACCGGGTTTCCATCCTTTGCATACAACCCCTCGGCAGCATGTGCAATTGCATTCAGGCCGCTCACGAACGAGAGCTGAACCGGCAAACCGACCGACAGCTCCGGGTCATAAAGAACCGTTTTCGGCAGAACCCTTTGGTCACGGCCCGTCTGCTTGAGTCCATTCTCAGTTATGCCGTAGATCGGGGTCATTTCCGAGCCCGCGTAGGTCGTCGGAATGGCGATAATCGGCAGGGACGATTCGAGCGCGATAGCCTTGCCGAGACCGATCGTCGAGCCTCCGCCAATGGCCACCGCACAATCCGCGTCAACCGCCTTCGCGTACTCCCGCGCGCGCCGGGCGTTTTCAATGGGAACATGCATCTGCGCCCCGTCGAAGACGCCAGCACTCGACGGACCGAGAAGGGACGAAACGACCTCGGCCTGCGCTCTCTGCTCCGGGGTGCACAGAACCAGCGCCCTGCGAGCGCCCAGCGTCTCAACTTCCTGCTGGATGAGCTTCATGCTGCCGGCGCCGAACACCACCCGCGAGGCAGGCGTCGTGTAGGTAAATTGGTACATAAGATTCCCTATCGTTTACCGACTCAAACGTAATCGACCTGGTGTCGCGCGATACGGCTGTCCCCAATGACCTGCTTGACGCGCAGATGCTCGGGATGTGACGCGTATGCATCGAGCGACTGCGGATCTTCAAACTCGGTGTAGAGCACGACGTCACAGGCGTAATCGACCCCGCTCACGTCCATGCCGACCTCGAGCTTCGTTAGTCCGGGGATTTTTCCGACCAGACTTTCGAAGGCGCTTTTCACCAGTTGAGCCGTTTGCTTCTTTTGCTCGGGCGTCTCACCGCGAACATTCCACATAACGATGTGCTTAATCATGTCGATTCCGTGTTTACTACTGATGCCCGCACGATCCATCCGGTTAGGCATCCGTATATGTAGCCGCTTTGCCTCGGTTTGCCGGGCACTCTGCCGTTGAAATTGACTGCGTCTCGTCCACACCATCTGGCTGCGCGTCCGGAATCCGAAGCTCAGGCCTTGTTCTTGTTGTACACATCAACAAAGACAGCCGCGAGCAACACCACCCCCTTGATCACCTGCTGGTAGTCAACGCCGATGCCCATAATGGACATCCCGTTGTTCATCACACCCATGATGAAGGCGCCTACTACCGCGCCGACCACCCGCCCGACACCGCCAGAAGCGGACGCACCGCCAATGAAGCATGCAGCGATCACATCCAGTTCAAAGCCCGTTCCTGCTTTCGGTGTGCCGCTGTTCAGGCGGGCCGCGAAAATGAGGCCGGCCAATGCGGCCAGAACACCCATATTCACGAAAGTGAGGAAACTGATCGTCGGAACACTGACGCCTGACAGTCTGGCTGCCTTCGCGTTGCCGCCCACCGCGTAAACACGACGGCCAACGGTGGTGCGATTCATGACGAACGTATAGACACCAATCAGTACGCCCATGATGACGAGAACCGTCGGCAGGCCGCGATACGACGCAAGGATGTAGCAGAGGAAGACGATCAGGGCCGTGAGGATGACGTTCTTCGCGATGAACATCGAGAAGGACCCGCTCTCCATACCGTATCTGGTTGCGCTCGCGCGGTGTCGAAGTTCGATCACGAAGAACAATGCGCCCACGAGAATTCCAAGCAGGATGGAAGTGACGTGAAGGCTCTGCCCGTGAAAGACGTCAGGAATGAAGCCGGAACTGACCGTAGCGAAAGCGTCCGGGAACGGTCCAATGGACTGGCCCTGCAGCACGAGGTTCGTCAGCCCGCGAAATACCAGCATGCCGGCCAGCGTGACGATGAACGACGGCATCCGCCAGAACGCAATCCAGTAACCCTGGATGGCTCCGATCAGCGCGCCGGTGACTATACAGATGATGGTGGCCAGCACGTAGTTGACATTGAACTGCACCATCAGCACCGCTGCGAGCGCGCCCACCAGCCCCGCGGTCGAACCGACCGAGAGATCGATGTGGCCCGCAACGATCACCATCAGCATGCCGAGGGCCATGATGACGATATAGCTGTTCTGAAGTACCAGATTCGTCAGATTGAGCGGCTGCATCAACACCCCGCTCGTCGACACCTGGAAGAATGCCATGATGACGATGAGCGAAATTAGCAGCCCGTACTCACTGGCGCCGCGCTTGAGCGCCCGAACGATTTCGCTATTTTTGACTCCGGCGTCCTGCGGCGCCGCCGGCGAGAGTGCCTTACGCATTTTAGATGCCTCCATTTCGCACGATTGCCCGCATGATCTTCTCCTGCGAGACCTCTTCCGCGGTGAACTCGCCGACGAAGCGGCCTTCGTTCATGACATAAACGCGATCGCACATGCCAAGAAGCTCCGGCATTTCCGAAGAAATCATGACGACGCACTTACCCGCTTCAACCGCCTGATTGATGATGCTATAAATCTCGTACTTCGCTCCCACATCAATGCCGCGTGTGGGCTCGTCCAGAACGAGTACTTCGGGTTCCGAAAACAGCCACTTGCTCAGCACGACTTTCTGCTGATTGCCGCCAGACAGATTGGCGACCACATGTGTTACTCCCTGCGCGCGGATACGGAGCTTCTTCAGGAAATCCGCCGCGACCGTTATTTCTTCGTGTTCGTTGATCACCCCGAGTTTCGACACGCCTGCGAGGTTCGCCAAGGTGATGTTTCGCTGGATGTTGTCGTCAAGGACCAGGCCGTTTCCTTTACGGTCTTCGGTCACATACGCGAGACCCGCCTTGATGGCCTTCTGTACCGACGAAACGTCTACCGGCTTTCCGTGCATGAGCACCGTGCCGGAAATGTCCTGACCGTACGTTCCGCCAAAGACACTCATGGCAAACTCGGTCCGCCCGGAGCCCATAAGACCGGCGATACCGACGATCTCACCCTTTCGCGCCTTGAGATTGACACCCTTGATGACGGCGCGCTCCCGTTGGGTCGGATGCTGTGCGCGCCAATCCCTGACTTCGAAAATCACGTCGCCGATATTCGGAACACGCTTCGGATAACGGTCGGACATCTCACGGCCGACCATCGCCTTGATGATGCGGTCTTCGCTCACACTTTCGGCTTTGCAGTCGAGCGCATCGACAGTCGAGCCATCGCGGATGACCGTAATGCCATCGGCAACCCGTGAAATCTCGTTGAGCTTGTGCGAAATGATGATGGACGTCACGCCGCGCGCCTTCAGCTCCAGCAGGAGATTGAGCAGCGTGTCGCTGTCCTTTTCGTTGAGGCTTGCCGTAGGCTCGTCCAGGATCAACAGACGGACCTCTTTCGACAATGCCTTGGCGATTTCGACAAGCTGCTGCTTGCCGATGCCGAGCGTGCCTACGGGGGTATCGGGGGAGTCAGTCAGACCGACCTTCGCCAGCAGTTCCTTCGCCCTGGACCGGGAGCCCTGCCAGTCGATCACGCCCCGCCTCGACTGTTCGTTACCCAGAAAGATGTTCTCGGTAATCGAAAGCATGGGCACGAGTGCGAGTTCCTGATGGATGATGATGATCCCCACCTCCTCGCTGTCGGAAATATCGGAAAACGCACGATCTTCACCGTCGTAGACCACATTACCCGCGTAAGAGCCGTGTGGATAGACGCCGCTCAGGATCTTCATCAGCGTCGACTTACCCGCGCCGTTCTCGCCGCATATGGCGTGAATCTCGCCTTTGCGGACTTTAAGATTGACGTTATTCAGGGCTTTGACCGCGCCAAAGCTCTTCTGAATTTCGCTCATCTCCAGAATGGTTTCCATCGTCGTATTCCTCGGGTCGGTCACGTGCAATACGTGTCTGTGTGGTGCCGGCTATAACTACACGCCCGGCACCCACGGAAGCCAGAACTTCGTTACTTCAACTGCGCCTGTGTGTAATACCCGCTCGTGACGAGCTCCGACTGCCAGTTGTCCTTGTCGACGAGGATCGGTTTCACGAGATAGGTCGGAACAATCTTGGCACCGTTGTTGTAGCTCTTCGTGTCGTTCACGGGCACGGGCTTTCCAGTCAGCGCGTCGTCCACGATGTCGGCCGTGATGCTGGCCAGCTTGCGCGTATCCTTGAACACGGTCGTCGTCTGGTCGCCGCGTATGATTCCCTTGACGTTCTGCAGGTCCGCATCCTGTCCCGTGACGACCGGCATCGGCTGTTGCGCCGAACCGTAGCCGACACCCTTGAGCGAAGAAATCACACCGATCGCGATGGCGTCGTTCGGCGTCCACACGGCATCGAGCCGGTTGTTGCCATAGAAGGCGCTCAGCAGATTGTCCATGCGGGACTGGGCCGTGGCGCCGTCCCAGTTGCGGGTCGCGACTTTCTCGAAGGGCACCTGCTTGCTGCGAACAACGAACTTCCCGCTGTCGATATACGGCTTGAGTACCGACATCCCGCCGGCGTAGACCATATGCGCGTTGTTATCGTCCGACGAGCCGCCAAAGACCTCGATGTTGAAGGGGGTCTTGCTGCCCTTCTTCTGCCAGGCGGTGACGATGCTCTGGCCCTGCAGGACACCCACGCCGTAGTTGTCGAACGTCGCGTAGTAATCGACGTCCCTGGTCTGGCTGATCAGGCGGTCGTACGAGATGACCTTGATATGACTCTTTTGCGCAAGCGCCAGAGCGTCGGAGAAGGTCTTGCCATCAATCGGAGCGATCACGAGCGCCTTGACGCCCTTGGCCAGCATGTTCTCGACCTGATTGACCTGAGTCGGCACGTCGTAGTTGGCGTACTGGAGATCGGCGGAATAGCCCTTCGCTTTCAGCGCGTCGACCATGCTTTTGCCATCGGTAATCCACCGCGACTCCGTCTTGTCCGGCAGCGAAATCCCAATGACCCCCTTGTCCTGCGCGTAAGCGGATATTGACACCGCAGACAATGCAATCGAGGCAGCCAGAGCCGCTGCAACGTTCTTGATAATGTTCATCGTTTGTCTCCTGATAAGGACTACATATTTAGCTTCTGACTCTCGTTAGCCAGTTTTTGACGGCAAGCCCTGAAAGGAGGCCTGCCGTTCACCTTCCTAGTCAATAAAGACCTCTGCACCGGCCTGCTTCGACGAAGCGAACATCGCCTCAATGACGCGGCTGATGTTGTATGCCTGTGTGGCGGGAACAACCGACGGCGTGCCGTTGCGAAGCGCGTCGAAGAATGCGTTCGATTCGCGGTCGAAGTAAACCGGGTTCCCGATTTCGGCAATGTCGGGCGAATATTCGGTCTTCTTCGTGGCCCAGATTTCGGGGAAGCTCGTTTCCTGCCATTCGGTCCATCCTTCCGGATAGGCGCCCTTGCCCGCGTCGTAGATCTTGTAGCTCGACGGCAGCGAACGGGATGACATGATGCCTTCGGTACCGTACGCCGTGATGTCCCAGCTTTCCGTCCAAGGCAGCACGTCCCACGACATGAAGTCGATGACGACAATCTTGTCTTCGTAGTTCAGCACGGCGCCTGCGGCATCTTCGCGAGACTCGTCGCCGTGGAAGTTCGGGAACTTCGTGATACGGGCATTGACGGATCGCGGCAGGCCAAAATGCAGCAGAATGCGGTCGACGAGGTGGCAGCCGATGACAAAGACGGCGCCGCCGATGTCGCCCGGCTGGGTCATGTGTGCCGTTCCCGCCTCGTCATGTGAGCAACCGCCGTGCGCACGCACCTGGACGACCTTTCCGAGGCGGCCGCTCTTGAGCGCCGCCTGCATGGCGTCAACCGACGGAGCAAAGCGCCAGCAGTAGCCAACCTGCACGAGACCGCCCGTACGCTCGACCGCTTCGACGATACGTTTGGCATCCGCGGAACTGCGGCCCGCGGGCTTTTCGCACAGCACTGACTTGCCGGCCCCGAGTGCTTCGATGGTCAGGTCGGCCATCTTCTCGCTCTTCGAGTGCACGAGTACGACGTGCACCTTGTCGTCCGCGAGAATGTCTTCTTTCGTGCGCGCTTCGAGGCCGAGCGCATCCACGAACGGCTCAAGCAGCGGACTGGTGTCCCACGCGCCGAGCATTTTTGCGTCGGAACGACGCTGGATTGCCTTGACCCGACCGGACGTGTGTGGGTGGGTAATGCCGAGGCACGCCACGCCTACCGTTTCGTTGGCACCAATCTTTCGCGTCATGTCTTGTCTCCTCCGGATTACCAGTTACACCTTGATCGATTTCCCCGACATCGCGGATTCGAGCGCGCAGTCAGCCAGACGCAATGCCTTGAGGCCGTCCTGCACCGAAGTCGGCAGAGGCGCGTTCGTACGCAGTGCCTCGACGAACGCTTCGAGTTCAGCCTTGTAGGCCGCCTCGTACCGCTCGAGGAAGAAGTTGAGAAGAGGTTCGCGGACATCGGTTGCCTCCTTCGTCCAGCGACGGATCGTCGAAGGCCGGAGGTTCTCCTGCAGGAGCATGCCCTTGGAGCCGGACACCTCCATGCGTTGGTCGTAGCCGTACACAGCCTCGCGGCAGCAATTGATGTGGCATTGCTTGCCCGAAGCAGTACGAAGCTGCACCATCACCGTATCGAAATCGGAGAGCTCCGCCAGCGACGGGTCGACGAGCCGGCTCGCCATTGCCATCACTTCGACCGGCTCTTCGCCCAGTAGCCAACGGGCCATGTCGAGGTCGTGAATCACCATGTCGCGGAAGATGCCGCCGGAATGCTCGACGTAATCGCGGGGTGGCATACCCGGATCGCGACTGGAGATGACAACCTGGCGCACCTCGCCCACATCGCCTGCGTCGATCGCCTTGCGGAATGCCTGGGACGTCGGATCGAAGCGCCGGTTGAACGCGAGCATCACACGACCGCCGAGGCGCTCGACCTCGTTCGCCGCTGCGAGTGACTTTTCCATGTCCAGGTCGATTGGCTTTTCACACAGCACAGCCTTGCCTTTCGCCACCGCTTGCAACATGAACGTGATGTGGGTGTCCGTCGGCGTGCCGATGACAACGGCATCGATGTCATCGCGCTCGAGGACAGCCGAGGCATCTGTCGACGCTTCGCAGCCGAGTCGTTCGGCGAGCGAGTTGGCAGCCTTCTCAAAGGGGTCTGCTACGACAACCAGCTTCGCGTTCGGGCTGGCGGCAACGTTGCCTGCATGAATACGGCCAATCCTGCCAGCGCCGAGTACAGCGATTCGAATCATGTGAGTCTCCAGAAGTACTTTGTGGTTTAAGGTCAAGCGCTTCAGGCGGAAGTCGCGCTTCTTGCCGAGAACTGAGCGATGGTGGTGTCGTAGGCGCGCTTTGCCATCTCGTCGAGCGGCAACTTCCGGTGCTTCTCGGAGATGAGCTCCACGCCGTAGTAAGGAAGCGTGCAACCTGCTTGTTGCAGGGCATCAATAAAGGCGGGACAGTCGCCGGCACCTTCGCCGCAAAGCTGGCGGTTAAAGCTCGAGTCCTCAAACAGCGTCCCTTTAACCTGCGCGCCTACGTCATTCAGCTCTACTCCCTTGATGAAGCGCGCCGGGATTCGGGCGACCTCGCTATAGGGGCTGCCACCGCGTACTACGTGCCAGTGGTCAACCATCAGGCCACCGTTGGGTTGGTCGGCGCCTTCAGCAATCTTCAGCGCGTCGCCGATGTTTCGGATGGGAGAAAAGGGCATAAATTCGATTGCGACCGTCGCGCCAACTGTCGCGACGTCCTGGCAAAGTTTCGCGAATTCGTCGGTCATGCGCGCAAAGTCGGCCGGACTTTCGTCGAAGGGGCTCGCGCCGATTTTCAGATTGCGCATACCAAGTTCGCCGCCCAGTTCGATGACACGGCGACGGAAACTGTCCGATTTGGTACGCGCCTCGCCATCGAGGTACCAGTCCATAAGAATTTCGAGCTCGAAGTTCTTCATGCCCGTGTCGTCCAGAATATTCTTGACCCCGGAGAGCCCGTATTTCTCGACGCTGTACTCGAGGTCATCGAGGATGAGGCCGATGCCGCTCCAGCCAGCACGCGATGCCGCTTCGCAACGGTCTCGCAGCGGGAACGGACTGATTTCGGCCGGTCCACACGGATAGACGTCGCCGGCAATAGTCCAGTACGCAGCCAGCAGTTCAATGTTCTTCGCGCTCATGTGTAGTAGTCCTGTTTCTCAGTTTCATCAGTTCGTCGACGGCACGCGCGCCCGCGTGCCAAACGATTACGGGATTGCCCGCGTGGGGTTGGTGGACGTCGCGAGAGTGAAGTCCCACGACACAGACCAAAACGGAGATGAGAACCCGACGCGCTTACCAGCTTCCGGGTCGTCAATCCTGTTGAATTCGGCGATGAGCTCACGCTTGACGCCGAAGACCGCGTCTTCGGGGAGATACGGGCAGTCAGGCGTGAAAATGTGAGTGATGACGGGATCAAAGCCAGGCGCGGTCACGATGAAGTGCAGGTGAGCAGCTCGGTTCGGGTGTCGGCCCATTGCGCCCAAGAGCTTCCCGACCGGCCCGTCCGATGGAATCGGGTAGTGGCGCGGCTTGACGGACTTGAACCAGTACCGGCCCTCTGCATCCGAGGTGAATACGCCACGCAGATTCGATTCCGGCTGAATCCCCTTTTGCTGGACGTCGTAAAAGCCATCGTCATTGGTCTGCCAGACTTCGAGCTTCGCGTTCGCGACAGGTGTGCCCTCGATGTCCGTCACGCGCCCTGCAACGACCAGAGGCTCGCCCTTTCCGTCGAGGCAGATGTTCGCGCCGTTCTCATATTCGGGTGCATTCGCGACATAGAACGGGCCGAGAATCGTATTCGGTGTGGCCCCGTTCGGCCGGCGATGATTGATCGCGTCGACAAGCATCGAAACGCCGAGGATGTCCGACAGCAGGATGTACTCCTGTCGCCAGTCGGTGCACATCTGACCGGTTTCAGTCAGGAAGCGGATCGCGGCAAACCACTCTTCGTGCGTCGGCTCGATTTCCTTCACCGCCGCATGCAGATGCTTGACCAGAATCGTCATGACCTGTCGCAGCCGCTCGTCGGCATTCTGATCCATGCGAGCGTTGACGACGTCGGCCGAGCGCGCTTCGTCGAAATACGGTGACGGGGGCGGCGAAACAGAGGGTGCTGCATGTTGCATGGAGCGTCTCCTTCAATGTTCTCGTACAGCTTTGAGACGAGTCTATATTCCTCGAAGCCGGCAAAACAGAGCTGAAAAGGGAATCTCTTTCGTGCAAGGTGGGAAAGTGGGAAGGGCCGGCAGGTTGACTGTGCCGCGCGACCGTCATGCGGTCCAGTGCCGCTCGTACTCGTTCTGCTGGAACCGCTCGACAAGTGCGTCGATAAACAGGCGAACCTTTGCCGGCATATGAGCGCGGGTCTGGAATGCAATGTTCATCGTGAGCCGGGGCAGGTCCCAGTCATTCAGCACTGGAACCAGGCGGCCCGCCTTGAGGTCGTCGTACACAATATATTTGGGTTGCACGAGAATGCCCATGCCGTCGAGCGCGGCGACCCGAAGTATCTGGCCGTCGTTGGATTCAAGAAGAGGCTTGATCTTGACGAGAACCGATTCGCCTGTGCGACAGAATGCGAGCTCACGCGGATTGTCGGCGAGTGCGTAATTCAATACCTTGTGCCTGACCAATTCTGCCGGGAAGCACGGCAAACCATTTGCTTCGATGTACGAAGGAGCCGCAACCAGTATTCGCCGGGTCGCGGCAAGCCGCCTGACCGTTATGTTGCTGTCCGCCTCAAGAACCTTGGTACGGATTGCAACGTCAATGCCATTTTCGATGATGTCATAGTAGCGATTGGCTGCCACAACATCCACCGTGACGTCCGGATAACACGCCGTAAACTCACGGAGCATCGGCGCAATATGCAGCATGCAGAACGAGAGCGACGCGGTAACGCGAAGCACGCCACTTGGCCGTACGATCGCTTCCTTGATGACCGACTCAGCTTCGCCGAGGTCTGCCAGGATGGACTTGCAGCGCCGGTGAAATTCTGCGCCAGCCTCCGTGAGATAGAGATTGCGCGTCGTCCTGCGCACCAACTGGACACTCAGTCGAGTCTCCAGCGAGATCAGGTAGCGGCTTGCTGCGGAGATGGAGAGGTCTACAGCCTCCGCAGCCCGACTGATACTGCCCGTCTCGGCAACCTCAACGAATAGCTGTAATTCCTTGAACTGGTCCATCTGCTTGCACCTTCCCACCTTTCCTCAAGCTCACGCAGCACGACAGTGCACGCAGACGAGCGCCATCGATAAATACGTCCAACCAGCCACTTGCCACACGCAGCAGATCATAAGCCAGAAAATCTATCGGCGGGTGACACGAAACACATCAAAAACACATCAATATTCGGAGTTACCCTGACCTGGCCGTGAATTTGCGCCGTGTTGCGTGGCAACGTGTGATCATTTACTCATACGCAATGTGAACGATCTGCTGACAGTCGAACAACGGGATCCGCTGCCTGGCGTCCGCCGCATCACGCGTCGCGCAGCAGTCGCCCTCCTTCTGAAACATGGCATCCGTAGCTGGTGCCGGGATATCATGAACCATCAAAAGACCATCAAACACGAGGCGCAGGAATGGCTCACCGCTTTCTTATAAAGGAGATAGCTCTGCAGGCAGGGCTCGGAGTGGCAACAGTCGACAGGGTGCTGAATGGGCGCGCTCATGTTCGCGAACACACACGCAAGCGAGTCGAACAAGCCATCAAGGAACTCGAAAGACAGGAAGTGCAGTTGGCGAGCGCTGGTCGGAAGCTCGTAGTCGATGTAGTCGTAGAAGCCCCCGCACGCTTTGCTGACGAAATCAAAAATGCACTTGAAGCAGAATTGGCCGCGTTGCGCCCGGTCGTCTTTCGGCCGCGCTTTCTAATGCGCGAAACGATGACAACGGCCGAGGTACTCGAAGCTCTTCGGTCAATTGGACACAGAGGAAGCCATGGGGTTTTCCTGAAGGCGCGCGATGTTCCCGAAATTGCGGAGGCAATAGGCGAACTACAGCGCCGCGGCATTCCAGTGATCACGATCTTCACCGATATCCCGTTGTCCCGTCGCGTCGCATACGTGGGGCTGGACAATCGGGCCGCCGGCGCCACTGCCGCATACCTTCTTGCCTGGTTATTAGGTCCGCAGCCCGGTAACATCCTGATAACGATGAGCGACGAACGCTTCAGGGGCGAGGAAGAACGTGAAATAAGCTTTCGACGCACGCTGAGGAACCGATCTCCACAGCTTACGTTAATTGACGCCAGTGGCGGCCACGGCCTTGACACGCCCACGGAAGAACGAGTCCGCAGGGTCCTCGCCGCACATACCCGTATCGCTGCGGTCTACTCCATGGGAGGTGGAAATCTCGCCATTCTCCGAGCGCTCGAAGCTCAACAGCAATCACCGCTTTGCTTTATCGGGCACGATCTGGACCAAGACAACGTGCGCCTGCTGCGCGAGGGCAAGGTGCAAGTGATTCTATATCACGACCTGCGCCAGGACATGCGATCGGCGTGCCAACACATCATGCACTTCCACAAGCTCCTGCCAGCGTCTGCCGTATCGCCCTCCTCATCGGTCGTCGTCGTGACGCCCGAGAACATTCCAGAGCATATAGCGAGCCGGTTTCGTTCATAACGATGTTGATGGAGGCAGTGTCCAAAGCGAGCGGGGAGCGGGTTGCGACTGGCCGCCTCCTGTCGGCTCCTAATCTCGCGGTCGAACCTCGCTCGCAAATCGTCTGGCGCGAAGTCAGCCTTCGGGCGGGAACGGTTAGATAACACGGAAAAGTGCGCCCGCCCCAGTCGAGGTTCGAGATACAAACTGTCCCGAACCCCTTCCACGCGCCCTAGAACTGGTGGGCGATACCCGCGATTACGCCGAACTGGCTCTTGCCATAGTTCGGGTTTGTGCTGGACGCGGCGCTGCTCACCGGGTCGTTATTAGTGTTCGCGCCATACAGCCCGCTGTCTAGCCCAAGATTGGACGTCGAACTATTCCGAACGTAACCGAGCTCGGTATAGAGGAGCGTGCGCTTCGACAGCGAATAGTTCGTGCCCAGCGTGTATAGCGTCGCGTTACCATTGCCGTGATTGGCGTTTGCGTGATACACCGCACCGGTGATCGAAAGCGCTGGCGTGGTCTGCCAGATGGCCCCAATCCATTCGTGATTTACTGCTGTCGGCAGCGATGTGCCTGACGGCAGCGTTGTCGGAGTGGCCGTACCAAAGTATCCTGCATTGGACGCGTTGGGTGCGCTGAGGTGCTGATAGCCAATATACGCAACCACGGGGCCAAACGCGTAGGTCGCACCCGTAAGGATAGAGCGCGAGGCCAGGTACACATTGCTGAACTGGCCGTTGGGATCGCGGACCTCATCATATGTGGCCTGCCAGTAAAGGCCGCCTGTCTGGTACGACAGCTTGATGCCGTCCGATCGCCCCTGAGCGCTACCCAGACCGCTCGATGAGCCCAACTGGCCCGGCGCGCTTCCCGGATTCCCGGAGTTCCATTTCGTCGAGTTCGTCAGGTCGTATTGACCCTGCAGCGTAAATCCCGCGAGCGTCGGCGACAGATACTCAATACCGTTACCCGCCTGCGAAAAGATCCGGCCACGCACCAGCGTACCAATCGCATATTTCTTCGTCTGCTGAGGGTCGACATCGCCCGAATACTGACTTATTTCGGCCGAGCCCATGTTGCCGAACTTCAGTTGACCCCATGTGTCGTTGTGCAAACCTACAGTCGCCTGCCCCTCGAAGAAACTGCCGTTGGCGAGGCTACCGTTTTGTGTGTTGAGGCGGGACTCAAGGTGGAAAATAGCCTGTGTACCGCCTCCGATATCTTCAGTGCCTTTGAGACCGAATCGCGACTGGGCCCATCCTCCACTCTGTGCGCCGAACACGTGCCCTTTCGGCAAGCCAGTCTCGTATTGAAGTCCGTTGTCTACGATGCCATACAACGTGACGTTGCTTTGCGCACTTGCCGACGCCGCTGCCGACACCGCAACCAGTCCACACACAATCCTTTTCATACCATCTCCTCTGCGTAGTACTACGAATTTAATAGTCTATTTGTCAATCTGATTCTGCCAGCTGTACCGGGACATTCGAGAGCGCAAGACCGAGCCATGGCCACAGCCCGTCAATCACGCGGGAAGCCTCCTTCCGACACCCGCTCGGGCAATGCGCGCCGAGTGACCACTTTCGTTGCCTTCGGAATCCGAGAGCAAGGAGCGCGACATCCCCGGTAACGAATCCCCTCTCCTTCGGGCCCGACCGCAAAGCCCGGAAGGATACCGGCCTCCCTGTCACGCGGTATTTGTCGACTGTCCTGCTACTTCACCTGCGCCTGTGTGTAATACCCGCTCGTGACGAGCTCCGACTGCCAGTTGTCCTTGTCGACGAGGACCGGTTTCACGAGCTAGGTCGGAACAATCTTGGCGCCGTTGTTGTAGCTCTTCGTGTCGTTCACGGGCACCGGCTTTCCAGTCAGCGCGTCGTCCACGATATCGGCCGTGATGCTGGCCAGCTTGCGCGTATCCTTGAACACGGTCGTCGTCTGGTCGCCGCGTATGATTCCCTTGACGTTCTGCAGGTCCGCGTCCTGTCCCGTGACGACCGGCATCGGCTGTTGCGCCGAACCGTAGCCGACACCCTTGAGCGAAGAAATCACACCGATCGCGATGGCGTCGTTCGGCGTCCACACGGCATCGAGCCGGTTGTTGCCATAGAAGGCGCTCAGCAGATTGTCCATGCGGGACTGGGCCGTGGCGCCGTCCCAGTTGCGGGTCGCGACTTTCTCGAAGGGCACCTGCTTGCTGCGAACGACGAACTTCCCGTTGTCGATATACGGCTTGAGTACCGACATCCCGCCGGCGTAGACCATATGCGCGTTGTTATCGTCCGACGAGCCGCCAAAGACCTCGATGTTGAAGGGGGTCTTGCCGCCCTTCTTCTGCCAGGCGGTGACGATGCTCTGGCCCTGCAGGACACCCACGCCGTAGTTGTCGAACGTCGCGTAGTAATCGACGTCCCTGGTCTGGCTGATCAGGCGGTCGTACGAGATGACCTTGATATGACTCTTTTGCGCAAGCGCCAGAGCGTCGGAGAAGGTCTTGCCATCAATCGGAGCGATCACGAGCGCCTTGACGCCCTTGGCCAGCATGTTCTCGACCTGATTGACCTGAGTCGGCACGTCGTAGTTGGCGTACTGGAGATCGGCGGAATAGCCCTTCGCTTTCAGCGCGTCGACCATGCTTTTGCCATCGGTAATCCACCGCGACTCCGTCTTGTCCGGCAGCGAAATCCCAATGAAGCCCTTGTCCTGCGCGTAAGTCGAGGCGCTCGCTGCAGCAAATCCAAGCACCACAGAAACCGCCAATGCCAAAGTCTTCGCCATATTCATCTTCTGTCTCCTCATTAGTCTTACTTATTTTAAAATTTCTTTTTAGTTTGATTCTGCTTGCAAGGTGCACGCCCTGAAGCGACACCAGTTCAGTACTTTGATCGATGGCAAACCGGGCAACGTTAGGTCGATCACGAAGACGGTGCGGCTAACACCCTCAGGCGATGGCATGCGGCCAGCAACAGCCTTGTTGCACGAAGGTGTACGGGCTCACCCACCATCTCGCAGCGATAAACTTTTCCGGCAGGAATAGCAAAACAGAGGGGACTGCTCAGCGCCTGTAGTGTCTCCGTCGATAATTCACTGCAACTTTTTCGCGAGTGTATATTTCCCAACCTTGAAGACACAGAGCCAAAAGGGGAAACTCTTTCGCAATGGAAGGGAAAATAGACATCCGGTAAAGATGGCTACGTGAGGGCACACCCCTACCTTCGCCATCTTCTGCCGTTTCCCTGTATTCATTTGAGTAGATAGTGCGTCCTGTCCGGATCAGTCTTCATGATCGACAGATGCCACCGACTGACAATGCCCGCAAGTATCCGTGCTTCGGCACAAAGCAGTAGACGTGCTCGCCTGAGATTCGCAGCCAGCGCCGGACGCTAACATCGTGACCAGAGCCTCGCCTCGCACTGGATTTTGCCAATGGTATTCACTGAACGGCACAGTCCTGGCTCCGCAGGGCGACGGAAGAAAATCCCGTCGCCGCTGCGGAAGTTGGCGCCCGTTAATGCTTGAGACAGGTGTCCAAGGTGTCGGCCGTGCAAATATCGATGCCGGTATACGTGGGGTCCGAAACCTTCTTTCCAGATGAAATTTCCTGGAGCATCAGAATCGCCTTTGCACCCATCTCATACGGTCTCTGCCCCACATTGCCATTACTGTAGCCATCTTTTAGCTGCTTCAACTGCATGGGCAGCGTGTCCGCAACAAGAACGACGAGCTGCTTTGACTTGATCCTCGGAAGTACCGATTGTACGGCCTGGCGGTATGCGTTATCCGACCACTGGGTAAATGCTCCAGTCGATACAAACGCGTCCAGCTGACTTCCGTACTTCGTCAGAATATCCGACAGTTGCTGATCCGCTTTTGCGCTGTCGTCGTTCGTGAAAAGCGGACACCCGTCGACCTCTGTCCAGCCATGTTGCCCCGTCAAGCGGTTTCCAGGCGGGGTGCTGCCATGTGTGCCAGCCAGCGTGTCTCGAATCCCCTGCAGCCGTTCATTGTGGTTCGCGGCGGCAGCCCCGCCCGACTGCAGACAGATCTTGCCTCCCTGCGGTTTCATTTGCTGCAGAAGCTTCGCCAGATTCACACCGATATCGTAGTTCTTCGTCCCGACGTAGGCCTGCCGATATGATTTGTCTTGCGGGAGAAGATCCGAATCCCAGGTAATCGTCGGAATGCCGGCCTCCTGCGCCGCCTTCAAGGCACGTGCGATCGCCGGCGCATTTGCAGGTGACACTGCAATACCCTTGACGTGACGCGTAATCAAATCCTGAATGATTTGAATTTGCTCCTGCTCGTTGGCTTCCGATGGGCCAACATAGAGGCATTTCCCGCCCTTCAACTTGTCGGTTACGCTGTTGCATCCGTCACGCGCCAGGTCGAAGTAGGGATTGTTCATTGCTTTGGGAACTAGCGCATATACATCCTCAGCGCGAACAGTGAGCGACTGGACGCACAGGGCAGCCCCGAGCGCCAGCAGCGGCAACAATGCTTTTTTCATCGTGCACTCCTCCATAATGTTATTAAGAATCGGTCGAGTCAGTCACTCGACTTGCGGCGCAACTTCTCCAGCATGACTGCAAGAATGATGAATCCGCCGAGGAACGTGCCCTGCCAGTAGGGGTCGACGCCGGCCAATAGGAGGCTGTTGCGGATAACCTCGATTAACGCTGCGCCGATCGGAGCGCCGATGGCATAGCCGATACCACCGGCTAGATTTGCGCCCCCGATAACAGTCGCCGCGATCACTTGCAACTCACTTGATAGTCCTAAGGCGTTCGTTACCGAGCCAAGCCAACCGACCATCAGAAAAGCGGTGATGCCTGCTGTAAGACTCGACAGGACGTAGACCGAGACGGTAAGTCTCTCAATGGCGATACCGCACAGCTTCGCCGCCGCGGCGTTTCCGCCGAGCGCGAAAACATGCCGTCCCCATGCCGAGTAGCGGTACACGAGGACAAAGATCACCGTCATGATCGCCAGTACCCAGGCAGGGTTCGCAATGCCCGCCGTCGTTCCTCCTCCGATTTGAAACAGAAGTGCCTGATCAGGTCCAAACTCCCAAAAGAGCTTGTTGTTCGAGAAAACCAGAGCGAGCGATCTGGCAATCGCGAGCATCCCGAGTGTTACAACAAACGACGACATGCGGAAATATGCAATCAGCACCCCGTTAACCAGACCACACACTGTCGCGGTCAGGAGACACGCTGCTAGTCCGATCCAGATCGAGTGCCCTCCAGCCATTACTATCCCAAGCACAATTCCTGAGACGCCCATCACCGAACCGATCGACAAATCGATGCCGCCGGTGATAATTACGGTCGTCATACCCAGTGCCATGATGCCTGTAAAGGCAAAATTTCGACTCGTGTTGAAGAGGTTTTGTGTCGACAAAAACTTGTCACTCACAAAGCTCATTACGAAGCAGACGAGCAGCATCGCCAAAAAGACCCACACTGGCTGAGCATGTGTAATGGACTGTAGAAAGCCAGACTTGCGCCGTTGGACGATGGCGCTAAAATCATCAATCCTCGTTGCGGATTGCCTGTTCATCATAATTTCCTCCTGGATCGCTGTCAGGCCGATTCGATCGCACCCGTGATCAGCCCTGTGACTTCTTCAGGCGAACTTGAGGCGATGCTCTTATCCGCAACTTTCCGACCGCGACGCATGACGAGAACGCGGCTGCAAACCGCAAAGACGTCGGGCATGCGGTGGCTGATCAAGATCACCGTGTGATTCGTGTCTCTGAGCCGCTCGATCAGGGCAAGGACTTCGGCGACCTGTCGAACGCTTATGGCTGCGGTCGGTTCGTCCATGAGAACGAGCTTCGGATTGGAAAGACGAGTACGGGCGATTGCCACAGCCTGGCGCTGCCCGCCCGACATTCTCCGTACGAGTTGCCACGGGCGAGTCTCAGATTTCAGTTCCGCAAAAAGTTCGGCTGAGCGTTCGGCCATGGCTTTGTCATCCAGGATGCTGAACGGGCCAACTTTGCGCTTCAGTTCACGGCCGAGGAAGACATTTCCGGCGGCCGTCAGGTTATCGCTCAGCGCCAGATCCTGATAAACCACCTCGATACCTTTGTCTCTGGCATCGATTGGCCGATTGAAATGACAAAGCTCGCCGTCCACAGAAATCTGACCACCGGTCGGCGAAAAGTTGCCGGCAATCATTTTGACGAGCGTAGATTTTCCTGCGCCGTTGTCTCCCATGAGGGCGACTACTTCGCCCTTTCCAATCGAACAGCTGACGTCCGAAACGGCTTGAATCGCGCCGAAGCTTTTCGATACATTCCTTAACTCGAGAATAGCCATAGACCACGTCTCCTGATTTTGTAAGCGTCACGGCATCAAGGCCGTGATCCTTCGGTGACTTACGACACGTTGAGCAGACTCCTCTCTCGCGAGGAGCGAATGGAAGTGTCGATAACCTTTTAAATCTCCCGTACCTTGCGAAAGTCCGGTCCAGTCATCGGCCCGCCTGCGATCGCCTTCAGGAAGTCAGCGATCTCGATTATTTTCAAATCGTCGAAGCCGGGTTGATGACCGGGCGCAACGATGAAATTGCCGTAAATCCTTCGCTGATCTGATCCCGCGTGCGTAGGGCAGAAATTGACAATCGCGCTAACGTCGCCATTGGCAATCATGGAACGGGCCAATTGCAGAGCCAGCGGGTCGCCCCTTAGTCGACCTTTACCATTCGTCCAGTTCTCACGGATTCCACTGCGCAATCCGCAAGCTTCAATGCCTGACGGCCATCCTTTGGCGTGACCGGCATTGGCAGACCGTCGCGCAATGCCGTAAGGAATGCTTCGAGTTCGGCCCGATATGCGTCGGCATAGCGCTCAAGGAAAAAGTTGAGCAAGGGTTGCCGAGACTCGGTTTGCTCCGCCGTATATCGACGCACGGTTGTAGGCCTCAAATTCTCGTTCAGCAGCATTCCCCGCGAGCCGAAAATTTCGAACCGCTGATCGTATCCATAGACGGCTTCCCGGCAGCAGTTGATGTGACATTGCTTCCCAGACGCCGTTTGCATGATCACCATCAATGTATCGAAGTCGTCGAGTTCTGAGAGCGTGCTCTCCACGACCCTGCTCGCAACAGCCATCACCGACACGGGTTCTTCACCGAGCAGCCATCGCGCCATGTCGAAATCGTGGATGGTCATATCTCTGAAGATTCCGCCCGAGTGCTTCAAATAATCCAGCGGCGGCAGCCCGGGGTCTCGGCTCGAGATGATCACCTGTCTGACGTCGCCAATATCGCCGGCGTCGATGGCACGTCGAAGCTCGATCGAGCTAGGATCGAAACGCCGGTTGAATGCCAGCATCACCCGTGCCCCCAGTGCCTCGAGTTCTGCCACCGCGGCGTCGGCGCGCTTAATGTCCAGATCCACCGGCTTTTCGCAAAGCACAGCTTTCCCCGCACGCGCCGCAGCCAACATCAAGTCGACGTGCGTGTCGGTTGGCGTGCCAATGATCACAGCGTCTACATCTGCACGCGAAATTGCGTCGAGGGGATTCGAAACCGCCTCGCATCCAAGTTGTTCTGCGAGCGACTGAGCGGCATTTTCGAATGGATCAGCTACGACGACTAACGACGCGTGCCGGCTAGCAGCAGCGTTTGCAGCATGGATTTTGCCGATTCGTCCGGCGCCCAATACGGCAATGCGAGTCATACCATGTCTCCAATTTGATTGACGATCGCCGGGTCCGACCGGCTAGTGTTGATTAACGCTCAGGCGCCTGGCGCGCCGAGTACATCGATGCAAAACTAACTTTCACCAGGTTTCTTGCTGCCATTCAGAGGCGACTGACAGTCGTGCGAAACGGGTCATTCCATCATTCGTCGATGGGGCTATGGGACGGCGCTCTGGCGCAAGAGGCACTTAATGTTGCATAATCTATATTATGCAATTTTTGTTGCGTGTCAAGGTTTGCGTGCGCCTCAACGATCTTCCCGAGATCGCCCGGATCGGCGGAGATCCCCTTGCAACAAGGCTTTTCCTCGCCAGGCAGCGCGATCTGCAAGGTGAACCGAGGGAAAACGATAGGTTCCGCGAATCACCGCACGGTGTGTCTTGCAGCACGAGTCGAACCGTTAGTTCAAGTCGTAAACACTCCGTTCTGTTCAGCAGCTTCACCACCTCTATTTAATATGTTGTACGAAATTTATATGTATTGAATCAACCAATTCGGCATCTTTGCCGACGTCGCTATCAGGTTTTAAACCGTTGCCGCGAAGCGTGTTTGTGTCGGCAATGAAACCTGGCCGATCTCGAACAACCTGCGCGAGACTGCAATAAGACTCTTCAGTCGAGCGGCGCCTATGCGCACCCTATCGAAACGCACGACCGCACGACCAAACGGGTGCGCAACTGACGGCCTGCCGCATACTGATAAGCAATCATGTTGCCCGTTTGCTCCAGACCGTCATGGCGACGCCGGCACACGACGTAATCACACCTGCTCCGAAGATGGCCTGGTACCCCAGCCCTGACGCGATCAGACCCGCAAGCGGGCCCGTTACGAAATAGGCGACATCCTGGAAAGCGGTAAAGGTTCCTATGGCGACGGCCCGGCTGTGCGATGGCATTCGCTTCACGGTCATCGATCCGAGCGCCGGAAACATCAACGAACATCCCACTCCTGTCACGGCCGCACCCAATACGGCGATCGCACTATTGGACGCCACGCACATGATGAGTTGGCCGACTGCCTCGACACACATCGATCCCAGTGCGACCCGATACCCGCCCAACCTATCAGGCAACGAACCGAGCAACAGCCTGACCAGAACGAAAGCAAAACCGAAGCTTGATAAAGCCAGCCCCGGATTTGCCCATCCCCGCGCAACGAAATAAAGGGAAACAAAGGAGCTGATTGCAGCAAAACCAAAACCTTGCAACGCAAGGGTTATCCCGGGGCGCCAGACGACTCCGAGTACCTCACGAAAGCCGCTGCGATGCCCCCCGCTGGCCGGGACCGCTGAAAGGGTAAGCACCACAATGCACGCAATCAACGGCAGCCCAATCATCGCGACACCGACCAGAGTGAAGCCTCCGATGTGAACTAGTGCCATGCCGCATGGCGCACCGACTGCAATCGCGCCATATAGCGCCATTCCGTTCCACGCCATCACCTTGCCCGAGCGCTGCGCACCCGCCAGGCCGATTCCCCAGGTCAACGCACCTGTGATGAGCTGGCTTTCTCCCAAACCCGAAAACACTCGACTGACCATGACACACGCCAGCTGAAAGACGGGTGCCCCCGTAAACAGCGTTGCACCAGCGAAGGCCACGCCGGCAGCCGAGCACGCCAACAAACCGCGCAACATCGACCTGCGGGCTCCCAAATGGTCAGCCTCACGCCCGGCATATCCGCGCGTGAGCAGTGTCGCAAGAAAATGCGCGCTTACAGCCGTACCGGCAATGACATCGCTGAACCCGAGCAGTCGCCCGACGAAAATAGAAACGACCGGCAACAGGGCGCCAAAGGTAATCCCACAGATAAAGACCGCCGCACTGAGGCAAAACACGCTGCGTCCCACCGCAGTCCCGGGAGTCTCTGGAGTCGTGGCAGTCACCGCGGTAACGAGTTTCGAATTGCAATTCATAAGAGGCTGCTTCCCGATTGAAAACTGTCTCCTCGTCGACCGTCGGCGTCAGACAGTTCCCGGACAGGTTCACTTGCAAGACCACGCCGGGATTTTCCCGTTACGAAAGTCAGCGGTACTGCCCGGCATATATCGTCGTCGCAACGCCGAGATAGCCTCTGGCTGCTCCGGTCTCCAGAATCCGGGTCATGTCTGCCAGATCACCAACGTCCGTAAGAATGAACGATCAGGTTCTATTGAATAGCATTACTGATAAAATAATTAATAACACCATCGATAGAACTGCATTCCTCCGCCCCGGAAGTCGCCAGCGTCCTGCTTGCTGGATTACCGACCGACTCCTCGCGCCACTAGACGTACTCCGGTTTTACCCATACCGATCCGCGCTCGAAACTGTCTACCACCGCGTCAACAAACGCTACGCCTTTCAAGCCATCGTAGGCGACCGGTATGTCCCGGCCGAGCGGGCCGACTTGCCGATCGTCCATCCGCGCCCGAATCGCTTCGGCGAATCCGCCATAGAGATTGGCAAAGGCCTCGATATATCCCTCCGGGTGTCCGGGGGGAATGCGCGTCCGGACTCTTGCCGCGTCTGAAACATCGTCACGGCCGCGCTTGATCGTGGCGGGCGCGCCGCCGAGTGGTGTATGAAGGAGCTCATTGGGTTGTTCCTGAGCCCATGCGAGACTGCCTTGGTCGCCAGTTATCCGAAGCCGCAACCCATTGGAATGACCAATCGCTACCTGCGACGACCAAAGCAGGCCACGAGCGCCTCCTTCATACCTCAACATCACGTGCGCGTTGTCATCCAATGATCGACCCGGAACGAAGGTCGCCAGATCGGCGCATAGCGCGTCGAGCTTTAATCCGCTCACAAAGGCGGCGAGATGGTAAGCATGCGTGCCAATGTCTCCGATGCTTCCGCCCCGCCCGGATCTTTTTGGATCCGTCCGCCATTGCGCCTGGGCATTTCCCGCGGCCTCGATCGCCGTAGCCATCCACTCGAGCGGGTATTCGACCTGCACCACCCGCACCGTGCCGATCATGCCTTGCGCGACCAGCGCGCGGGCTTCGTGCACCAATGGATATCCGCTATATGTATAGGTAACGCCGACGAAGCGGCCGCTCGACTGAGCCAACTGATGCAAGCTCACGGCGTCCTCCACGGTGGTCGTCATCGGCTTTTCGCAAATGACGTCAAAACCTCCTTCAATCAATGCCTTTGCGATCGGAAAATGCGTGTGGTTTGGTGTACAGATTGAAACGACATCTGCCCTGTCTGCTCTCTTACGTTCACCTTCGATCAGTTCGAGGTAGCTGCCATACGCGCGATCGCTTGCGACACCAGCGCTCCCAGCAAACGCCCGCCCTTTTTCGGCGGAGATGTCGAACGCACCCGCTACAAGCTCGTACTGGTCATCGAGACGCGATGCATAACGGTGGATGCCACCGATGTATGCGCCTTCGCCTCCGCCAACCATAGCAAGACGCAAACGCCTGTTGATCCTTGTGCTGTTCATTGCGCCGCCTGTCCGAGGCCGAGGATCGCCCGGTTCGACGCGCGGTCCGCGCCCGATTTCACGAAATCGTCAAACGCCCGGTCGGATACGCTGATGATGTGATCGCGAATAAAGCGTGCACCTTCAGCCGCGCCATCCTCGGAATTTTTCAGAAAGCATTCCCACTCGAGGACGGCCCAGCCGTCGAAATCGTAGGTTGAGAGCTTCGAGAAAATGGACTTGAAGTCAACCTGCCCGTCTCCGAGTGAACGGAACCTGCCGGCGCGACTGGCCCAGGGCTGGAAGCCACCGTACGCCCCGGTTTTGCCGTTCGGGCGGAACTCTGCGTCCTTTACATGAAACATACGGATGCGTTCGTGGTAGTGATCGATGTAGGAGAGGTAGTCGATCGATTGCAGGACCAGGTGGCTCGGGTCATACATGATGTTGCAACGAGGGTGATTGCCGACGCGCTCGAGGAACATCTCAAAGGTCAGGCCGTCGTGCAGGTCTTCTGCCGGATGAATTTCGTAGCACAGGTCGACACCCTCGTGATCAAACGCGTCGAGGATGGGCCGCCAGCGACGTGCCTGCTCATCGAATGCCTCATCGATCAGCCCTTCTGGCCACTGCGGATAAGGGTACAGGTAGGGCCAAAGTAACGTGCCCGAAAACGTGACATGACGATCGAGTCCTAGCCGGCGCGAAGCCTTGGCAGCCAGCAACAATTGCTCTCGAGCCCATTCCTGACGCTGTTGCGGATTGCCGCGCACCGCCTGCGGTGCGAACGAATCGGCGATCACGTTGTAGGCGGGATGAGAGGCTACCAGTTGGCCCTGGAGATGCGTCGCAAGTTCAGTCACCGTCAGACCGCGTGCCGCTGCCACGCCCCTGATTTCGTCCGCATACGTCTGGCTCTCAGCGGCCTTCGCGAGATCGATGACTCTCGCGTCCCACGCCGGCAGTTGAACTCCCGTGAAGCCCTTGTCTGCAGCCCAGTCAACCAGTCCGGCAAACGTGCTAAAGGGGGCCTCATTGCCTGCGAACTGGGCCAGGAAAACGCCCGGCCCCTTGATGGTACGCATGATTTCCACGACCTCATTCAAGTTCGAGAAATGCGGCGCGACGTGCGCCGCGATCACTGGCGGCCCGAGTTCGTTGACCGGTCACAACGCCGCGTTCGGGCTTGGGGGCTCGTCGTATCCTCCCCACACGGACTGGTCATACTCGAGCACGGACCCTGTCATTAGCCCGGACTCGTCACTGCTCAGGAACGCTACAGCGCGTGCCACCTCGGCAGGATCGATCAGGCGGCCAAAAGGCAATTTCTGCGCGGCCTCATCGAGCCAGTTGTCCTTTGCCCCGTGGTACGTTTTCATGATCCGGTCTTCGCCCTCGGATGCCATCCATCCGATGTTCAGGCCGTTCACGCGAATCCGGTTCTTCAGCGCCGCAAACGCGGTGTTTCGGGTGAGGGTGGCCAGTGCGCCCTTGGAAGCGGAGTAAGCGCAGATAAACGGTTGCCCCGCCAGACTCGCCATCGAACAGATGTTGACGATCGTGCCTTTGGTTTCCGTTCGAAGCATGAGTTTGATCGCGTCCTGCATCAGGAAGAACGGCGCACGCACATTCGTCGCAAAAATCTCGTCAAACCGTTCCGGCTGGGTGTCCAGAATCGTGCCGCGATCGCTGATGGCTGCTGCGTTGACGAGCGCGTCGACCCGACCAAACGACTGGTCAGCGGCCGCGATGACCGCACGGCAGTCCTCGACGCTTGACAGGTCCGCTGGTACGAACACCACTTTCGCCTTTGTCGCGGCAGTCAGTTCTCTCGCTTTTGCTTCGCCCTTCTCACGCGAGCGACCGCAGATGATGATTCCCTCTGCGCCTCGCTGTGCAAAGAGCGTGGCAATTGCGGCGCCCAGACCTTGAGTGCCACCGGTGACAACAGCAATTTTTCCCTCGAACTGATTCATGCCGCGCTCCTTTCGATGTCGTAGCCCGCTCGCTGCAATGCCATGGTGAGCGAACGATGTCCAATTCTCGCGTACTCGAGCGGCGGAGCGTTGGCGGGATCCTGCTCCGCCTCGACCACGAACCAACCCTCGTAACCAATGTCGGCAAGTTTTTGCGCGACAGTCGCGAAATCGATCGCGCCGTCTCCGGGCACCGTATAGACGCCTTTGAGCACCGCGTCCAGAAAGGACTCATGTGAACGGTCCAATCCGGTCAGAACACCGTCGCGGATGTCCTTCGCGTGCACATGAATAACCCGTTTTCCGTGCCGGTTCAGGATCGCGATTGGATCGGCGCCGGCAAACACCGCGTGCCCGGTATCGAGCAGAAGATGCACGGCCTCGCCGGTATGGGCCATCAGACGGTCGATGTCCTGTGCGTTTTCAATCGCGGTACCCATGTGATGGTGAAACGCGAGCGGCACGTCCTGTTCGGCACAGAACTCGGCGAACTTCGTCAGCTTGCGGCCATATGTCACGAAGTCGTCGTCGTTGAGCGTACGTCGACCTGTCAGAGGGACATTCTGGCGGTTCTGGATGGTGCCAGCGGTCTCGCCGTACACCAGGCACGCGGCGCCACATTCGCGAAATAACGCAAGCTGCGCCAGCACTTTGTCCTTTTCCGCTTCAAGGTCTGAGTCAAGGACGGTGCCTGAATACCACCCCGACACAAGCCGCAGGCCAAAGCGCGACAGCAGCGGCTTCAGCTCGGCACTCGTCTTCGGAAACTTCCCGCCCGTTTCGACGCCGAGGAACCCGGCTTCAGCGCTCTCGGCGAGGCACGTCTCGAGCGGCGTATCGCCACCCAGTTGCGGCAGGTCATCGTTGGACCAGGCGATTGGAGCAATGCCCAGCTTTGCTTTGAGTGTCATATCTCTTTTCCGTAGAAGGAGTGATCAAACGCCGATGCGCTGTTTCGTACGGCCCTTTTCCTGATCCTTGCGCGCGGCCTGCACCTCTTCGCGCTCACTTACCTGCGGAACGCCGACGTCCCACCAGGCGTCGCCCGGCGTCCACGCGAATGCATCGGTCACGATCGAGACGACGGTGGTCCGGTCATTCGACTTCGCCCACTTCAAGGCATCGCGCAATTCGTCGAGCGTGTTAGCGCGGCGAGCAAGTGCTCCCATCGATTCGGCATGACGGATGAAATCAACCGGGAAGGCCTCCTTGACCTTGCTGTCCTTCAGCAGGTTGTTGAACGATGCTCCGCCCTTGCCGTTCTGAAGCCGGTTAATGACGCCGAAGCCGCCGTTGTCACACACGAGAACAATCATCTTGTGCCCCGCCAGCACGGACGAATAGATGTCGGAGTTCATCATCATGTATGAGCCATCGCCGACCATGACGAAGACCTCACGTGACGGATCAGCCATCGCCGCGCCCCAACCGCCGGCGATCTCGTAGCCCATGCAGGAAAAACCGAACTCGCAGTCGAACGTCCCTGGCGCCTTGACTCGCCAGCCCTTGACCAGTTCGCCGGGCAAACCGCCCGCAGCAGAAATGACATAGTCGCGCTCGGCCGCTTCTTCATTCACGACGCCGACAACCTGCGCGTACGTAGGCACGGCGGCATCTGTGCGCTTCTGGCCCGCAGCCAGCGCATCGTTCCAGCGTGCGAACTCACGCCGGCCATGCTCGAGCCACGATGCATCCACGTGCCAGTCGCCGAGCGCGGCATCCAGCTCGGCGACGGTTTCCCGCGCGTCCCCGATTAGCGCAAGCGACCGGTGCTTGACCGCGTCAAAGCGCGCTGTGTTGATAGCAACAAACTTCGCGCTGTGTGAAAAGCAGCTCCACGAGCCGGTAGTAAAATCCTGCAACCGCGTGCCGATCGCGAGAACAACGTCCGCCTCGCCAGCAAGCGCGTTGGCCGAGGTCGATCCGACGATGCCTAGCGGTCCGATGTGAACCGGATGATCGTGTGTGAGCGTGCCTTTGCCCGCGATTGTTTCGACGACTGGGATACCGCGCTCCTGAGCAAGCTTCACTACGGCCTGCTCAGCGTCCGAATAGCGCACGCCCCCTCCTGCGATGATGATGGGACGCTGTGCCTCCTTGAGCACCGCCACGGCCTGCGCCACACGAGCGCTATCGGGCCTCGGCCGGGGAATCGAGTGAACCGTCGGCTCAAAGAACGCTGCCGGATAGTCGAATGCCACTTCCTGGATGTCCTGACACAAACCGAGGAAAGCCGGGCCGCAGTCCGCGGGATCCAGCATCACGGCCACCGCCTGGGGCAGCGATGAGATGATCTGCTCCGGATGCGTGATGCGGTCCCAGTACCGGGTGACCGCCTTGAACGCATCGTTGACCGTCATCGACGGATCGTTGAAATGCTCGACCTGCTGCAAGACAGGATCCGGACGGCGGCTTGCGAAGGTGTCGCCGGACAGGAAGAGAATCGGCAACCGGTTGGCGTGTGCGAGGCCAGCTGCCGTCACAAAGTTGGTCGCACCAGGCCCGATCGACGAGGTGGCGACCATGATCTGGCGCCGACGTTTCGCCTTCGCAAAGGCAATCGCGGCGAGCGCCATCGATTGCTCGTTCTGGCCACGCCAGGTAGGGAATTCGTCTTTTACCGCTTCGAGCGCTTCTGCAAGACAGGTGACATTGCCATGTCCGAAAATACCGAAGACGCCCGGGAAGAGCGGAACACGCTTTCCGTCGATCTCGGTAAACTGGCTTTTCAGATAACGCACTATGGCTTGGGCCACGGTGCAGCGAATGGTCGACATTGTCTTCTCCTCACACGTTCGAATAACCGCGGGCTCGGCGCACCGCTCTGATTTTTCAAACTTTATTGCAGAGAAGATGTTGTAGCAATGAAAATTGCTTAGGGGTTTTTCCCAGTGCGTTTTGCACCTTGCGCACGAGCGCCTACAGCCCGGTGACACCGGGCATCAAAGGGGCATGCGGGAAGAAAATCCGGAGCGGCTACTATGCCGGACGGACGTGATTCGCCTTTATATCAGCCGCATCATTCCGTGCGCTGTCGGGACCGTTTGCCCCGGTTCCGTTCCTTCTCTGTGACGGTCGCAATGCGCGGCGCTCCGTCGTGACCGGGCTGAAGAAGCGCAGCGAGGGCAATGCCGATGCACTGCGTCAGGCACATGGGAGCAGCAAGCGAACGCGAGAACGTGTACTCCTCTTCCGGAATGGTAAAGAGCACGCCTGCGTCCTTCGCAAGAGGTGAAAGCTGGCTGTCCGTAATCGCCACAATGGGCACGCCCGCCCGCGCCGCGATGTCCGAGATCATGACGACTTCCTTGGCATAGTGACGAAATGAGATGGCGACCAGCACATCTTCCCCGGCCATCGTCGAGGCCATTTCCGGTGCCAGGCCGCCGGACGCGTCCAGCAGAATCACCTTGCGTTGCAGCATCGTCAGGATGTAGCGCAGAAATTGCGCTATCGGTTCCGAACGAAGCTGGCCAGCGATGTAAATCGTCTGCGCGTTCTTCAGATAGTGCGCTGCCTGCGTAAGGCTTTCCTCGGTCACGCTGCTCAACAGCGCCTGAAGCGTCGCGATGTCGCGCACCACGAGGTCATGCAGAAACCCAAGGTTGCCCTGATCGACGTTGCGCTTGAGATCCACCTCCAAGGCATTGATGCGCTCACGAAAACCCGGAGCGGTGGTCGCAAGACGGGTCTGAAACACCGCCTGGAGTTGCTTGAAGCCGGAATATCCGAAGTGCTGTGCAAAACGCACGAGAATGGAAGGATGCGCTCCGCATTTGGCCGCGATCGCGTTGATCGACTCCAGCGCCACGACGTTGGGATTCTGTGTGAAAAACCGCGCTACCTGCTGATACCGCTCGGACAGCTTGGGGTACTCCGCGGTGATGACGTTGACGATCCCCTCGTAGTTCTCCTCCGGGATAAGCTGCTCGCCGGTCGTTTCCTTGGCTATCTTCGGTTTCTTTTCGCTCGTCATTCCGGTTGCGTCTCGTGTCGCTGGTAGTCCTGTCAGCCGAACGATGCCACCAGTGGTCGCCTCCGGCAAGCCTGAGTTGCAATACCCGGTCAGCGTCGCCGATGTGGCCGTCCTCAATCGATCATCTCACACCTGTTCACACTGTCCCGAATGACTCCCCCGCCAACCCGCCGGACCGGGAGGCCGCGGCACGGCCGCGACGAAGCGCATGCTCTCCCGCAACCTTCCTGCACCGTACTGTCGATCGATTAGCCTGGTCCGGCCCGGCGCGCCCAACCCGAATGCCCAGTCCGGGCGCGCCGGGTGTTTCACGAAACAGCGAGCCAGCGCCTCTCTCTCGAAGACTGGATAGCGGTGTCGATAACCTTCTGGATCTCCCATGCCTCGCGGAAATCGGGCCCTCTTCGCTCGCCGCCGACGATGGCCTGCAGGAAATCGGCGACTTCGATCGTTTTCAGGTCATTGAAACCGAGCTGGTGTCCGGGGGCGACGATGAAGTTTCCGTATGGCGTGTGTTGCGGCCCGGACTCGATACGGACAAAACCTGCCGTATGGGGATCAGTACCGGCGCGATAGAACTGCAGTTCGTTCAGGCGTTCCTGCGAAAAAACGAGCGTGCCCTTCGTGCCTGTCACTTCGAAGCCCAGTTGCATCTTCCTGCCCAGCGCGACCCAGTTGGCTTCGATGCTGCCGCTGCAACCGCGTTCGAACCGCACGATGGCCCGGCCGATGTCATCGACCTCGACCTTCCTTCGCTCGGTCGCCCCCGGACCGACCGGTCGAGTCTTCACAACTGTCTGCAGATCGGCGTTGATCTCCACGATCGGCCCCAGCAGGAAGCGCGACATTCCGATTATATGGCTGCCGAGATCGGCAATCGCACCACCGCCGCCAGAGGGGTCCACTCGCCAATTGTATGGCGCGTCGGCGTCGGCCATGTAGTCCTCCGCGTGAATGCCGCGAAAGCTCACGATGTCACCGAGTTCACCTGAAGCGATCATCGACCGGGCGAGACCCAGGATGGGGTTCTTGATGTAGTTAAAACCCACCTGCGTCACTACCCCGGCGGCCTCTGCCGCTTCCATCATGATCTTCGCGTCCGCAGCACCAGGCGCGATCGGCTTCTCGCAATGCACGTGCTTGCCCGCGGCAATTGCCGCAAGCGCCTGCTCCTTGTGCACCAGGTTGGGCGTAGTGATCGACACAATGCCGACCGCTGGATCAGTCACGAGCGACTTCCAGTCCGAGCTCGCTCGCGCAAAGCCAAACTGCGCTGCGGCGCGCTTCGCGGCGTCTGCGTTGATATCGGCAACCGCAACGAGTTTCGGACGTAGACATTCAGGGAACACGCCTGCCACGGCGCGATAGGCCAAGGCGTGCGTTTTTCCCATGAAGCCGGTACCGATAATGCCAATGCCAATTTCCTGCATGATGTATTCATCCTTATGTATCAAAACCTGACTCGACCTGACGCCCCTTAGCCGACCATCACCGTTCTACCCGTCCTCGCCGACTCCGGCGCCCAGTTCGCCAATCGCAAGCTGTCTCAAGGCTCCTGGGTCGTCGACGACGTGACGTAAAAGTCCTTCGCATGTGTTCGGCAGGCTCTGCCCATCGGCCCAGCACTCAGTCCATCGCTCAGTCCATCGTCGCAGGCGGGGCGATTCTCACGTCGTTGACCACCAGCGCCGGATCCAGACGGCCAGCGAAGAAGTTAACAATGTTCGTGGCAGCGGACACCGCCATGCCGGCCGCCGCTTCCTCAGTCAAGCCCGCGGAGTGCGGACTTAATACGACATTCTCAAGCGCAAACAGGGGATTATCCGGCTCGGGCGGCTCGCTCTCAAACACGTCGAGGCCCGCACCGGCCAGACGGCCTGCGCGGAGCGCCTCCTGCAGTGCCCCCTCGTCGACGATTCCTCCACGCGCTGTGTTCACGACGATCGACGAGGGTTTCATCCACCCCAATTCCCGGGCGCCGAGCAACGGACCATTTGCCGACTTTGGCATGTGAACTGACACAACATCAGCCTCAGCGAGAGCTTGCCGCAGATCGCCGACAGGCGTCACACCCAATGCACTCATTGTTTCGCCTGCAACGTAGGGATCGTAGGCGAGAATTTTCATGTTGAAACCCGCGGCCATTCTCGCCATCGCCTTGCCAATACGACCGAACCCTAGCAGCAACAACGTCCGGCCGTTGAGTTCCCATGCGTCGTAGCTATTTCGATATTGCCAGGAAGAGGCCCGGGTCTTCTGGTCGTACACGATCGTCCGCTTGGCGAGCGCAAGCACCAGCATCATGCTGTGCTCGGCGACCGAGTTCGAGATGACGTCGCCAATAATCGCCAACGGGATGGATCGCTCCGTCAATGCTCCGACATCAACAGCATCGAACCCGACGCCATGGCGGGACACGAGCTTGAGTCGGCTTGCAGATTCGATTACCGCACGCGGCAGTGGCTGGGTACGGATGAGGATCGCATCCGCTTTCGGCGCTAGTGGCGCATAGGACTCGACCGAAATTTCCTCGACGAGATCAAACGTTACACCGCTAGCATTGCGCAGAATATCCAGTCCCGCATCGTGAATGCGTCCGGCTACCAGTACGTGGGGCATTTCAGTAACCTCCCGCCAGCTTTGCGTCCGAAGGCGTCGTCTTGCCGAGCAACGCGCGCAGGGACTTCACGCTTGCCTGTGCCGCTCCGGCAAGCAGCCGCACGTCGCTGGACACCGTCACGAGGTCGAAACCCCACTCCACAGCGCGAGCCGCATATTCCGGCGTTCCGTTATGCAACGCTGCCTTAATGCCGGCGTGATGCGCACGCTTCAGGATGTGCTGGATGGCCTCGACCATTTCCGGCTCCTCGCGGTCGAATCCGCGCGGATATTTCTTGCCAGTCAAACCGAGCGTCAGATCCGCCGGTCCGATATAGACACCGTCCAAACCTGGTGTCGAGACGATCTCGTCAATGTTCGCAAGGGCTTCGGCGGTCTCAATCATCGCAAAGCAGAGAACCTGCTCGTCAGCGTGCTGGCCATAGTCAGCGCCAGCGGAAATATTCGCGCGTATCGGTCCGAAACTGCGCGAGCCCAAGGGCGGATAACGCACGTAGGAAACCAGCCTCGCCGCATCCTCCGCGGTATTGACCATCGGACAGATCACCCCGTAAGCGCCTGCATCGAGCGCTTTCATGATGTCGCCCGGGTCGAGCCATGGCACCCGGACAAGCGGGACCACCGCGCTTGCGCGCATCGCCTGTAGCATGGTGGTCGCAGCCTCGTAGCCAACCAGGCCATGCTGCAGGTCGATCGTGATCGAGTCATATCCTTGCTCGGCCATGATCTCGGCGGAAAACGGACATGCAAAGGCAAGCCAGCCGTTTACGACAGGTTTGCCGTCTGCCCACAGCGACTTGATATTATTGAGTTTCATAGCCCCTCTCCTAGACTGCGATCTGCGCGAGCTTGACGTTCATGAAGTCAAGGACACCTTCGACTCCGCCTTCCCGTCCCATGCCACTCGATTTGATCCCGCCGAACGGCACTTCGGCTGCCGCGAGTGCGAAACTGTTCACACCAATCATGCCCGCCTCTATCCGTGACACCGCTTCCCGGATTCGCCCCGGGTCCCTTGTAAATACATAGGCGGACAGGCCGTATGGGGAATCGTTAGCCCAGCTATAGGCGTCCTCTGGGTCACCGAATGGAGTGATCGCAGCGATCGGACCAAAATTCTCTTCAGCTAGCGCCAGTGCCTGTGGAGGAACGTCGCACAGCACCGTCGGTTCGAAGAAGAAGCCATTCCCGAACCCTGGCGGACGGTGTCCTCCCGCTGCGACGCTTGCCCCGAGAGCGACGCTGTCTGCCACGATCGACTCGATGGCCTCGCGTCGGCGCTGATTGATAAGCGGCCCCATCTGCGTCGCATCGTCGAGCCCATTGCCGAGGCGCAGTGCCTTGGCACGCTCGCTGAAACCGGCAACGAAGCGGTTGTAGATGCCCTTCTGGACATAGAAGCGGTCGGGCGTGACGCACACCTGCCCCGCGTTTGCATATTTTGTCGCGACGGCCAGATCCAGAGCGGTTTCAAGATCGGCGTCATCGAACACCACAAGGGGTGCATTCCCACCCAGTTCCATGCTGACGCGTTTCAGCGTCTGTGCCGAATCGCGGATCATCTGCTGGCCGACAGATGTCGAGCCGGTCAGCGTGATCTTTCTCACCTGAGCAGAGGCAACGAGTGTGGCGTAGGTCGTCGAGGTCGGACCGCTCACGAGATTCGCCACACCGGCCGGCACACCAGCCTTGCGCAAACACTCGAAGATGACCATCGCCACACCCGGCACTTCGGTCGACGGACGCACAATGATCGAACACCCGGCGGCGAGCGCTGGCGCAACCTTGCGGGCAATGAGTACCGCAGGAAAATTCCACGCCGTAAAGGCTGCCACGATCCCGACCGGCTCGTGCAGGACTTCGAACCGGCCACCCGGAACGCGACTTTCCACAATCCGTCCATATATGCGCCGCGCCTCTTCGGCATACCAGCGAAACTGGTCGATGCTCAGTTGCCATTCCCGCTTCGCCTGAACGAGCGGCTTGCCGGATTCGAGCGTGATGCGCCGTGCGCCCTCTTCTGTCGCCCGGAGCATTTCATCGGCCACCCGATGCAGGATGTCCGCACGCGTCCAGGCAGGCGTCTGCCGCCAGAGCTTCAGGCCAGTAGCCGCCGCATCGATCGCCTGCTCCACGTCTTCGACCGAAGCCTGGGGTATGTGGCCGAGAACGTCCTCCGTGGCAGGGTCGATCACCTCTGCGGAGCCATGGCCCCGCGTGGAACGCCACTCGCCGCCAATGAATAAACCGAACTTGTCATACATGACTCCCACTCCTCCTGTTCTCTGCCGCTGCGTGACGCCCGTAGTGCGATCCAGGCGTGGCTGGCAACTGGATATCAATCTTTATGCAATTAATGTTGCTTTACTCATACTACGCAATTTTTGTTGCGTGTCAAGGAAGTGCAACCCGCTGCATACGGCAGGCGGCGGGAGGGAAGAGGCGGATGTGGTGCCGTACAGACGGGTTGCAGCTTTGTGGATGCGCGTCGGTCAGTCGTCGGGTAGGGGAAAACGATCACATGAGCCCCGAGCAGGAAACCCGATCGACGGACCCTGTGCTGATCGCCGCGCGACCCGGCAACAGCTGCAGCAGACAGATGTGGAAAACCACAACGCAAATTTAATTGCTTAATTGTATTTTCGGCAATATATTTTGAAAGACGGTAAAACCCTACAATGCCGTCCATCGAACTGCATCTGGCAAACCACTAAGGAGACGAGTGCAATCCACAAGAAGGTCCGATTTGAGCGCTCCGATAAAATCTTTAGTCATGCTTCTTATCCGGCGAAGCCACCGGCAAATAGTCCAGAAAATGCGATCCCGCCTCTGGCGAGCCGATCGTGCAGCCGAGGTAGGTCGCCCAGAACGTCGATGCGATGCGCACGTTCTCCGGCAGATAGCGCGAATAGTCGGAAACGTACGGGGCGAAAGCAATTTGCGTTGGCGCTTCGGCGCCGTACTCCCGTCCCATGCATGGTTAGGCGTGTTCGGTCTACTGAATCGCCATGCCTGGCATTCGAAAGTATTTGAGTTGAGTGGTCTTGCGGATCGTCTTACTTTGGCGCGAGACAATGGCCTCGCTATTTGAGGGCGCGCCGCCACGGCAGCGTCCTCGATGTATACGTCTCAGGACGCGGCCGAAACGTAGTCTGCCAGGCGAGCCAGCATCGCATCGCAATTGCGCAATTGCTCGACGGTGACAAATTCGTCCGGCTTATGACCTTGGTCCATGCTGCCGGGTCCGCAGACCACCGTTGGAATGCCCGCCTGATCGAAAAGCCCGCCCTCGGTGCCGAATGCGACCGTGCCGAACTCAATGGAGCCGCTGAGCAGCGCCAAAAGACGCGCCGCTTTACTGTCTGGCGATGTGGCCAATCCCGGATAGGCGGAGAGCGGCTGAAGGCGGATGTCGGTGTCGGACTTCACTGCGCGCATCTTCGGCAGCAGCTCGGCCTCGGCGTAGGTCCGCAACTCGTCGGCTACCTGGTTTGCGTCGAAGCCAGGCAGCGCGCGCACTTCGAAGTCGAATTCGCATTCGGCCGGCACGATGTTGAGCGCTCGGCCGCCTTTGATCACGCCCGTCTGCACGGTCGAGAACGGCGGATCGAATCGCTCGTCGCGATGCTCGGGCTGCGCCAGCTGCTCGCCGATCGCTTCCAGACGGCCGATCATCCGCGCCGCGTATTGAATGGCGTTGACTCCATACGGCGCATAGGCCGAATGGCAAGGCGCGCCTTTCACCTGACAGCGCATCGCCAGCTTGCCCTTGTGGCCCAGCACCGGCTTAAGCTCGGTCGGCTCGCCGATCAGGCACAGCGCCGGCTTGTGCGCACGCCGCTCCAGTTCCGCCAGCATCGGCCGCACGCCGAGGCATCCGACTTCCTCGTCGTACGAAAAAGCGAGGTGCACCGGCAGCTTCAGCTCGCGCTCGAGAAACCCGGGCACCGCCGCCAGCACCGAAGCGATGAAACCCTTCATGTCGGCCGTGCCGCGGCCATACAGCCGCCCGTTGCGTTCGGTGAGACGGAATGCATCGACGGTCCACGCCTGGCCATCGACGGGCACCACGTCGGTGTGGCCGGACAGCACGATGCCGCCGCGCTCACGCGGACCGATGGTCGCGAACAGATTCGCCTTGGTACGCTCGGCGTTGTAGAACAGCTCGCTCTGGACACCGAGTTCCTCCAGGTAAAGCCGAATGAATTCGATCATGTCCAGATTGGAGTCCCGGCTGACCGTGGCGAAGCCGATCAGCCGTTCGAGCAGCGCACGGCTGGATCGGTCATTCATTGCCGGGCACTCCGTAGCTGGGCGCGGCGGTCGGATTCAACGCCCGGGTCAAGTAGTCCCGCATCTGCGGCCGATACGCCCGCCATAGACCGTCGAGCTGGCCGATGGGGTCGTCATCCATCCAATCGACCCGCAAATCGACGATCGGCCAGCTCACGTCACCCACGATCTTGAGCGCCGCCGAATGCACGGGCCCCGCTTCGCCGCCGGCAGCCATCGCGGCATGCATGGCCGCGAGCAGGCGGTCGGCAAGCGTGCCGGATGCCTGCTCGAACGCCGGAAGCATTGCCTCGATCACTTCGACGCCGGCGAGCATGTTGCCTGCGGCTACGCACTGCTTGCCAGCGACAGCGTGATACGTGCCCAACGCTTCGTTGCCGCTGAAGAACGCCGTGCGACCCTGGTCATCGATCACCGTCACCTGGCGGTACTCGCTCCACTCGCTCGCGCCGAGCACACGGTCCAATGCGGCGGCGGGATCGAGTTGCCCGTTCTCCAGAAGATCGAGAATCTGCGGGCCGAGCGCGGGCAGCGTGACGTTCTGTGTCGCCACCGCGCCCACGCCTGCGCGCACCCACGGGCATCGAGCGCCCACCGCGATGCTGGACGAACTGATCGCGATACCAAGCTGCCCGGATTCCGGACAACGTCCGACGATAGAGAATGTCATGTCCCGCTCCTTAGGGCCTTCGGCGGCGTCCACCCATCCGGAATGACCGCGATAACGTCGATCTCCATCAACCACTGCGGCTGACCCAACGCGACCACCACCAGGCCGGTCGAAATAGGAAACACGCCCTTCAACCACTTTCCGACTTCCTGATAGACCGGCTCGCGGTAGCGGATGTCGGTCAGGAACGTCGTCGTCTTGACGATGTGAGACAGGTCGCTGCCCGCTTCTTCCAGCAACTGCTTGACGTTCTTCATCGCTTGCTCGGCCTGGGCGCGCGGATCGCCGATGCCGACCAGACGGCCTTCGAAATCCGTGCCCACCTGACCGCGCACATAGACCGTGTTGCCGGCGCGCACGGCCTGACAAAGATCGTTGTCGAGCGTCTGGTTGGGATACGTATCCTTCGTGTTGAACATGCGGATACGGGTATGCGTAGGTTGGCTCATCAATGCACCTCAATGCTGGGAAGAAATGGATCGCGGATTAAAGAGGCGTACGCATCAATTCACGCCCATCTCGCTGACTTTGTGGACGCGTGAATCGGCGGATGTGTTTTCAACGCTTTCAACGCGTTCCTCGCTGCGGCTCTGTGCCTGGCGTTGCGAGTCATCGTAATAAGCCAGGTATTTACGCTGCGTGACGATGTGATCGGCGATGTGTTTCGCGTCGTGCCACACGCCCCAGATGAATGCGGAGCCACGGCGCGATAGCCAGGGCAGACCGAGGAAATAGATGCCGGGCTCCTTCGATACGCCGCGCTGATGTTTCGGCTTACCCTTTTCATCGAAGGCGTTGACGTTCAACCAGCCGAAATCGACTGCATACCCGGTCGCCCAGACAATCGACGTCACGCCGGCTTTCGCCAGATCGAGATCGTGCAACGGGTGCGTCACGCATTTCGGATCCGCGGGAATGACGCGGGCTTCGGGCTCTTCGGGAAGATCGAGACCGTTGCGCTCGGCATACGCGTCGGCCGCGTTCAGCAGCGACAGATAGTTTTCGTCGCCGCGCGCGATGTTCTCCGCGAGATCTGCTTCGAAGGTCGCCACGCCGTCATCGAACGATTTCGTGAGACCGACGAGCGTGATGCCCTGATTCGCGAGACGCCGGAAGTCCACCGTATGGCCGCCACGCGAACCGCTCACCGCAATGGTGACGTGCTCCCTGCCGGGCTTCACGACCTCTGCATCCCATTCGCCGAGCACGCCGAGCCACCAGCAGAAGTCGCGACCGCGATAGGCGCGCGGCGGACGATCGTGCGCTCCGACCGACAGATAGACGCGCTTGCCCGCACGTTGCAACTCGTCCGCGATTTGCACGCCCGACGATCCCGCCCCCACCACCAACACGCCCCCTTCGGGCAATTGATCGGGATTGCGATAGTCGGCGGAATGAATCTGCGTCAGACTCGAATCTTGCGGCGCGATTGGCGGAATGACGGGGCGCTGGAAAGGCCCAGTCGCGACCACCACGCGATTGGCCTCGATCGTGCCCTCCGATGTTTCGATGGTGAAGCCCTGCCGCCCTGCATTGCGCACGACCTTCTTCACTTCCACGCCGGTGCGGATCGGCGCTTCAAATTTCTTCGCATAAGCGACGAAATAGTCCGCGATCTGCTCCTTCGAAGCGAATGCGTCCGGGTCGAAGTCCGCGAACTCGAGATTGGGGAAGCGATCGTGCCACGCGGGGCCATTGGCAACCAACGAATCCCAGCGTCCCGTGCGCCAGCGCTCGGCGATGCGAGCACGTTCCAGCACGAGATGCGGCACGCCAAGCTTGCTCAAATGTTCGCTCATGGCGACGCCGGCCTGACCGGAGCCGACCACGAGCGTGTCGATTGACGTTGTTTCCACTGTCATGGCGGTGTCCTTCTGAAAAGGCGGAATGTTTCGATTCGATCGCGGCGTCGCGGCCTTCGAGCGCTCGCGACCGTTGCGGACCCAGCCGTGTTTTCCAACAGCGCGTTGCCGCCTGGTCCGTTCGTCTTTCGTGAAAATCTACGCGCCCCTTCAGAATCTGAAAAATATATTTAAAAAATGCATGGCATCGGATTTACCTATGCAAGCCTTTTTGACCGCTTCACAATGCCGCCCATTGAAGACCTTGAACACGGAGCGTCGTCGATGGAGAGTCACCCGTTGCGCTACTCGTTGCGCCAGTTGCGTTATTTCGTGGTCACCGCGGAAGCACTGTCCTTCACCGCCGCCGCGAAGCGTCTGCACATCTCACAGCCGTCGATCTCGACGGCGCTCGCGGACCTCGAAGTGTCGTTCGGCGTGCAACTCTTCATACGGCATCACGCGAGCGGTCTCTCGCTCACGCAAGCCGGTCGCGATCTGCTCGGGCAAGCGCGCAATCTGCTGAAGATCGCGGAGGAATTGCAGACGACCGCGAAGGAAATGGACGGCGGCATGACGGGCGCCATCGCGCTCGGCTGCCTCGTCTCGCTTGCGCCGCCGCTCATGCCGGGGCTGATCAGTCGATTCACGGGCGAGCACGCGGGCATCTCGTTTCGCACTGTCGAGGCGCATCAGGATGGCCTCCTGCGCGGCCTGCACGACGGCTCGCTCGACATTGCCCTCACCTACAGCCTCGACTTGACAGAGGACATCGCCTTCACGCCGCTGCTCTCGCTGCCGCCTTATGCGATCCTGCCGAGGACGCATCGTCTGGCACGCGCGCGCAAGGTATCGCTCGCGGACCTCTTGCCCGAGCCGTATGTGATGCTCGACCTGCCGCACAGCCGCGAGTATTTCGCCGCACTCTTCGATGCGGTGGGCAGCCGTCCCGTGCCCGCGTTCCGTTCGTCGCAGCCGGAGGTCGTGCGCGGCATGGTGGCCAACGGTCTCGGCTATAGCCTCCTGAACTTTCCGCTCAAATCGAATCGCACCGTGGATGGGGAAGAATTCGTCATTAAGCGTTTCAAAGACAACGTCAACGCAACGATGCTCGGCATCGCGCAATCGCGCACGATGAAGCCGCGCCAGGTCGTGCATCGCTTCGCGTCGTTCTGCGAGACCTATATTCGGCGGCTGCATCTCGACGCATGATTAGGAAAGCGCGATCGTCTGCTTTAAGCCTGCGCACGCTGCATAGGTAAAAGCTTTGCTTTGTATCTGAAAACAATATTTTGGCTTGCAATTTGGCTTGATAGATTGGTGTCCATGTTGAGCGCTACGCCGCAAAGCCTCGCGTTGCCGCGCTCTCACCGTGACGAATCAAGGGGGACACCATGGCCAACCCGGCAAGGACGATCGCAGTGCAAGCGCTTGTCGACGAACTGCAGACGGGTTGCGAACGGCCATTCAGCGATGCGCATGCGATGCCGCCCGGTGTCTATACGTCGCCCGAATTCCTCACGCTGGAAGCGCGCGCTATCTTCGAGCGTGAATGGCAATGCGTCGGCCGCGCCAGTGCGCTCAAAGTGCCCGGCGATTACATGACGGCGCGGATTGGAACGCAACCGATCATCGTATTGCGCGACCAACAGATGCAGCTCAAGGCGATGTCGAACGTGTGCCTGCATCGCATGTCGGTGCTGCTCGAAGGACGCGGCAACGTGCGTCGCATCGTCTGCCCATATCACGCGTGGAACTATTCGCTGGACGGCGCGCTGCAAGGCGCGCCGCTCATGGATCGGCAAGAGGGCTTCTGCAAGGAAAGCTACAAGCTGCCCGCCGTGCGCTGCGAAGAATGGCAAGGCTGGATCTACGTGACACTCGACGAAAACGCGCCGCCCGTTCACGCGCAGCTCGCCAAACTGAGCGAGCTCATCGGCGCATACGGCATGTCGGACTACATCGAAACCTTCTATGAAGAGCACGTGTGGGACACGAACTGGAAGATCCTCGCGGAAAACTTCATGGAAAGCTATCACCTGCCCATGCTGCATCGCGCGACGGTAGGACCGCATTCGCGGCTCGATGAAATGGAATGCCCGCCGGGCTATCCAGCCTTCAACACTCACTGGATCACGAAGGAAGCGTCCTTGCCCATCGGCAACGCGCATCCGGACAACACGCGCCTCACGGGACATTGGCGCAAGACCACAGCGCTGCTCGCGATCTACCCGACGCATCTCGTCACGCTCACGCCGGGTTACTTCTGGTATCTCGTGCTGCAGCCTCAAGGCGTGGAGCGCGTGCATATCCGCTTCGGCGGCGGGCTTGCGCCGGAGTTCATCGCCGATACCGAGGCCAACGCGCACATGACGACGTTGAAGAAGCTGCTCGACGAAGTGAACGCGGAAGACAAACGCGGCGTGGAAGCCGTCTTTCGCGGCGTGCACGCGCCGCTCGCGAAGCCCGGTCACTTGAGCCATCTCGAACGCCCCAACTATGACTTCGCGCGCTATGTCGCTAGCAAAATCGCCGCGACGCAGCTCGGCACGCATTGATTACGACGCACCATCGACAGGACGCGATCACGATGTCAAACCCTTCCTTCATTTCGTTCTCGGGCGTGAGCAAATCGTACGACGGCGCCCAATACGTCGTCGATGACTTGAACCTCGACGTGCGCAAGGGAGAATTCCTGTCGCTGCTGGGTCCGTCCGGTTCGGGCAAGACGACGACGCTCATGATGCTTGCGGGATTCGAATCGCCCACGCACGGCGAGATACGCCTCGACGGACGGCGGCTCGACGACAAGCCTCCGCATCAGCGCGACATCGGCATGGTGTTTCAGAACTACGCGCTCTTTCCGCATCTGACGATTGCGGAGAACGTCGCGTTTCCGCTCTCCGTGCGGCGCGTGAGCCGCGCCGAGCAGAAGATGCGCGTGAAGCGCGCGCTCGAGATGATCGAACTGCCGCATCTGGCGAACCGGCGTCCCGCGCAGCTCTCCGGCGGACAGCAGCAGCGCGTGGCGCTCGCGCGCGCGCTCGTGTTCGAGCCGAGCGTCGTGCTGATGGATGAGCCGCTCGGCGCGCTCGACAAGCGCCTGCGCGAAACCATGCAATACGAAATCATGCGCCTGCATCGCGAGCTGTCGCTCACGATCGTCTACGTGACGCACGATCAGGCCGAGGCGCTGACGATGTCGGACCGCGTTGCCGTGTTCTCCGATGGCCGTATTCAGCAAGCCGCCACGCCCAGCGAACTCTACGAGAACGCGCAGAACGCCTTCGTCGCAAACTTCGTCGGCGAGAACAACGGGCTGACCGGGCGCGTCGTCAATGCGGGCGAGGACTGGGCGACGCTCGCGCTCTCGGACGGCAGCGTCATTCGTGGCCGTTGCGAACCCGGCCTGCGCGCGGGCGACGAAGCGATGCTCGCGCTGCGCCCCGAACGCGCGCATATCCCGAGCGCCGAAGGCGCGCACGTCGACGAACACAGCAACGTGGTGCGCGCGCGCGTCGACGAACTGGTGTATTGCGGCGATCATCATCGCGTGCACCTCGCGCTCGGTTCGCGCGATTCCTTCGTCGTGAAAGTGCCCAATACGCAGCGCCATGCGCTGCCTTCGCCCGGCAGCGCGATCGAGATCGCATGGCGCCACGACGACTGCAAGATTCTCGCGATGAGCGCGCCGCGCAGCGCGCCCGTGATCCATGCATCCACACCGCTCTCACCTTCCATCATCACGACCGCACCCGCAGGAGCCAATTGACATGCGCACCCTCATCAAAGCACAAAGCGCCGCACTCGCCGTACTCGCCGTACTCGCATTTGCCACCGTGACCACCCAGGCAGCCGAGACGCTCTCCGTCGTGACCTTCGGCGGCGCGTACGAAGCGGCTGCCAGGAAGGCCTATTTCGAACCGTTCACGCAGGCCACCGGCATCGGCTTCTCGACCGAATCGTATGACGGCGGCCTCGCGAAGCTCTCCGCGATGGAGCAGGCGAAGAACACCACGTGGGACCTGATCGACCTCGAAACGAACGATGCGATCACCGCCTGCGATGAAGGCCTGCTCCAGAAGTTAGACAAGAAGACACTCGGCAAGACGAGCGACTTCATCCCCGGCTCGATCGGCGATTGCGCGGTTGCGAGCATGGTCTGGTCCACGGTCTACGCGTACGATACGAGCAAGCTCAAGACCGCGCCGACGACTGTCAACGACTTCTTCGATCTGCAGAAATTCCCCGGCAAGCGTGGTCTGCGCAAGTCGCCGAAGGTGTCGATGGAATGGGCGCTGATCGCCGACGGCGTCGATCCGAAGGACGTCTACAAGGTGCTGGGCACACCCGCGGGCGTGGATCGCGCGTTCAGGAAGCTCGACACCATCAAGAAGAACATCGTGTGGTGGGAGTCGGGCGCGCAGGCGCCGCAGTTGCTCGCGGACGGCGCGGTCGTGATGACGCAGGCCTACAACGGCCGCATCGACGATGCTGCGAAGAAGGACAACAAGCCATTCAAGGCCGTCTGGGACGCGCAGGTCTACGACTTCGAATGGTGGGGCGTTCCGACGGGCGCGAAGCACGCCGACGCCGCCGCGAAATTCATCGTCTCCGCTTCGCAGCCGAAGGCGTATGCGGATTTGTCGAAGTACATCGCCTATGCGCCGCCGCGCAAGGACGCAATCGCGCTTGTCGACAAGCAACGCCTCGCCGATCTGCCGACCGCACCCGAGAACTTCAAGCGCGCCTTGCAGATCAACGCGAACTTCTGGGCCGACAACGCGGACCAGATCAATAAGCGCTTCCAGGTGTGGCTGACGCAGTAACACCATCGTCCGACGAGAGCCCAACTTGACTACCCACATGCCCGCTTCGGCCCGAGCCACGGCCCCGGGCTCTCCGACGAGAGCCGACGGCCGCGCGTCGTTTCAAAAGGCGCGCCGCCGCGCATCGGTGCAGGCGCTTTTGCTCGCGCTGCCGCTGATCGTATTTCTGCTTTCGACGTTCATCGCGCCGATCGCGCTCCTGCTCGCGCGCAGCGTGGAGAACCGCGAAGTGTCCGACAGCATGCCCGCGCTCACGCGCGCGCTCGATGCGTGGGACGGGCACGGCGTGCCGGACGAGCGCACGTTCGCCCTGCTCGCCGCAGGGCTCAGAGAGGCGCAGCAAAACGGACAGCTCGGCACTGTCGCGCGGCGGCTGAACTTCGATCAGGCCGAGTTCCGTAGCCTGCTGATGCGCACCGCGCGCCAGCTGCCCGCCGATGCGCCGCCCGCGTGGAAACCGGCGCTCGTCGAACTCGACGAACGCTGGAATTCGCCGGAGATCTGGCGCTTGCTGAAGCGCGCCGCCACGTCGCCGACGCCGGACTATCTGCTCGCGGCCGTCGATGCGCAAGTGACACCGCAAGGCTCGGTCGCGTTCGTGCCGGACAACGCTTCGGTCTATCGGCAGGCGTTCGTGCGCACGATCTCAATCAGCGCCACGGTCACGCTACTGTGCCTTGTGCTCGGCTATCCGGTCGCATGGCTGCTCGCGAACTTGCCTGCGCAAAGCAGCAACCGCCTGATGCTCTTTGTGATCGTACCGTTCTGGACCTCGCTGCTCGTGCGCACGACCGCGTGGTACGTTTTGCTGCAACCGGGCGGCGTCATCAACAGCCTGCTGATGGGTCTCGGTTTCGCCACACATCCACTGCCGCTCATCTTCAACCGCGCGGGCGTGCTCATCGGCATGACGCATGTGCTCTTGCCCTACATGATTCTCGCGATCTACTCGGTGATGAAAAGCGTATCGCCCGTGTACGTACGGGCCGCGCAATCGCTTGGGGCGCACCCGTTCACCGCGTTCGTGCGGGTCTACATGCCGCAGACGCTGCCGGGCGTGGGGGCGGGCTGCTTCCTTGTGTTCGTGCTCGCGCTCGGCTACTACATCACGCCCGCGCTGCTCGGCGGCGCAGGCGACGAGATGATCAGCCAGCTCATCGCGATACAGACCAATACGCAACTCAACTGGGGCCTCGCCGGTGCGCTCTCGGCATATCTCGTGATCTTCACGGCGATCTTCTATTTCCTGTTCAACCGCATCGTCGGCATCGACCGCTTGCGCTTCGGTTGAGACTCGGTCGAAACACGCGGACACGACGAAGGAACCACATGCAAGATCAACCCAACAAGGTGCTGACGGAACGCATCGCCGCGCGCTGGGTGCGGCTGCATACAGCGCTTGTGCTGTTCTTCCTGATTGCGCCGATTCTCGCGATCATCCCGCTCTCGTTCAATTCGGGCTCGTACTTCTCCTACCCGTTGCAGGGCTTTTCGCTGCGCTGGTATGAGCAGGCGCTCACGAGCGCAGACTGGCAACGATCGCTCCTGAACAGCATCGGCATCGGCGCGGCGTCGACGCTGATCGCCACGTGTCTCGGCACGCTCGCCGCGCTGGGCATTTCGCGCGCGCAGTTTCCGCTGCGCTCGCTGATCATGCCGATCATCATCTCGCCGATGATCGTGCCGATCGTCGTCGTCGCCGCGGGCTTCTATCTGATCTTCGCGCCGCTCGGCCTGGTGAACTCGTATCCCGGCGTGGTGCTGGCGCATGCGGCGCTCGGCACGCCATTCGTCGTGATCACCGTGACGGCGTCGCTGCTTTCGTTCGATCAGAGTCTGTTGCGCGCCGCTTCCGGGCTCGGCGCGACGCCTTGGGTCACATTCAGGCGCGTGACCTTGCCGCTCATCACGCCGGCGGTCGCGACCGGCAGCGTCTTCGCTTTCGCGACCTCGTTCGACGAAGTAATCGTCATTCTGTTCATCGGCGGCCCGGATCAAACAACCGTGCCGCGGCAGATGTGGAGCGGTATTCGCGACTCGATCGACCCGTCGATCCTCGCCGTGGCGACGATGCTGATCGTGTTCGCGGTGCTGCTCTTCGCGAGCATTAACTGGCTGCGCGGCAGCACGGCCGCCGCCAGCAAAGCACTCATCTGACGACGCATCGAGGCCACCTGGGGCCGAGCTTATGTAAGCTTCGATAACAGGAAAGTCGCTGATAGCCCCTGAAAAACAGCAACTTAAAAACCCCGACACTTAGCCCCACGCCCAGGGATATCCCCTACAAATTGCGCCAAATCGCCCGCGAACTAACAAATATGTCCTGATTCGACTGCAGGATGGCGTTTACGCGCGCTATCCGGCGCATTCCGTCGCCAAAGAGCGGTGTTACGCTGAAGAGGCAGCCTGCGCGTTTGTGAGCCGCCTTTTAGCGGCGGGTTCGGCTGCCATGAGACATACCTACGAAGAGCGGCGACTGAACCACCCGAGATCGCCGAAACGTCGCTGTGGGAGCGTCTGCGATGGGACACAAAATAACGATCGGTTTAATGCTGCTGCTGTTGTTGTTAAGCAGTGCTGCCCAGGCGTGGCAGCCGGTGATCTATCCGATTCGAAGTCAGAGCCCGTATCAGCGCAGCATCGACACGGCGATGTGCTACGCCACCGCCAACAAGCAGACGAAAATCAACATCGTCCACGAATCGCAAATTCCGCCGCGCAAACCCCCGCCGACGAAAACCTCGTCGACAGGTATCCCGTCGCGGCCGCCGTTGCCCCCCAGCAGCTTTTCAGCGACCCCTATGGGCCCTATGGGCGCGAGCATGCCTGCTGCCGCGACCGCGCCTGCTGCAAGCGCGCCTGCTGCGACCACGGCAACGAACAAGGCAGCGTCCGCACCGACTGCACCGACTGCGGCATCGTCGACCAGCGCCGGTACCGGCGCCTCGGAGACGGCGGCGGCCAGTGCGCCACAGACGGCCCAAGGGCCCGAGGTGAAGCTGCCACCGCTGCCGGCGCCCGAACCACCGATGACACAGTACTGGGCGGCATATGGGGCATGCATGCAAGCGCGGGGTTACGTCGTGATGCAGTAATCCCCGTTGCAGCCCTGTTGCCGTGCCTTGTTCTGTGCCTTGTTCTTTTTGACCGCGGCGCCGGCAGTCGACGCCCGTTTGCGACATGGCAATGCTTAGCGACATCACTTCCGATCAGCATGATTTCCCCCGATGCGGGCACTGCGGTGCCGCGCTAGCCGGACGCTTCGCGTCCTGCCCTGCGTGCCATGCGCGCCCGATCGATTCGCTCGCCGTGCGCCCGGCACCTGCGTCGTCCACCAAAGTCGCACTGGGCCCGACCCAATCGTTGCTTGCCACGCGGCCGTCGCTGCCGAAGCCCTGGCACGCCTCCTCGAGGGCCGTAAGCGATTCGTTCTATCTGACCTGCGAGCCGGCCATCACCATACCCAGCCATCGAAGGCTGCTCCGGTCGGCAGCCCTTGGCGTGCTGTCTCTCGTGCTGGCATTCGTCGCGTATCTCGGCTTCATCAGACAGAGCAGCGACCTGGACACCAGCGCCCCGGCGGTATCCGGCAGAGTGACGACCCAGAAAGTCAAGCCGCCTGCTGCCACTGCCGCCATTGCACAGCGGCCCGCCGCCGTGCCGCCGCCTGTTGCGGCGCCGCCAGTTCCACGTCGCGCGACAGCGGCAGCGGCGCCGCCCGACGTGAAGCGCACCGCAAGCAGCAAGCCGGACAAACCTCGTGTCGACGTTTCGAAGCACCTCCGAGCCGCGCGCGCCGACCTGCAACAGAGCAATTTGTCGGCGACCAAAGCAAGACTCAAAGCGGCCATCGCCGCGCAGCCGGACAACCTCGACGCGTTACGCATGCGCTCTACGCTGAGCGAGCGCGAACAGCAGCGCGACTCGCTGCTCAGCGTCGCGCGCGGCTGCGAATACATCGCGCAGTGGGCATGCGTCTGGCACAACGCCGGCACCGCGCTGTCAGTCGATTCGAGTAGTGGAGAAGCGAAGCGCCTCGTCGAGCATGCAATGCGGGAGTCGGAACTCGCGAGCGCAGCGCCGGCCGATCCCGCGCCCGCCCCGCCGCACGAGGAAAGCAATCCGGCAATCCATCATTGAGCCGTCATCGATCGATGCGCGGACAGGCAGGACTGCGACCGGCCGCAAAACTAAAACTACTGGGACTACTGAGCCGGCACAGCAAGACACACTTGATGCGCAATCGCCCGGTAGCGGGCGGCGGTATCCCGGAGCGTCAGACCGGCGAGCGAGCGTTGCGCCCGCGCCTGCCCTAATGCGAGAACAATGGCGTCCGCATAGCGCTCTGCATCGTCGGTCTCGACAAGCTGCACGCACGGGAATCCGTTCGCGAATGCAAACGACGGAATCTTGCTGGCCACGATCGGGATGCCTGACGCCAGCGCTTCAAGAAACGCCACACTGTGCGCCTCGGAGCGCGACGGCATGACGAAAACGCTCGACTCCGACAGCACGGTCGCGACATCGGTGCGCGGTCCGGCAACCACGGCGCAGTGCGCGAGTCCCAACTGGTCCACCAGGTCGATGACCGCACGCTGATAGTCGGGATCTTCAACCACACCGTACAACGTCAGGCGCGCGTCTTTCACCTGCTTGAGCACCTCGCTGAACGCGCGCACCGTCAGAAGCTGATTCTTCACCGACGCGTACCTGCCGATCTGCACGATCTGCGGCGCGCGGCCGCTACGCTCCACACCGTCGGTGAACGCGAACCGTGCGAGGTCCACGCCATTGGGAACGACGATCATCGACGGATGCGGACCGATTGCCTGAGCGTAGTCCGTCACGCCTTGCTGCGACACACCGATCACGGCCCGGGCGCGTCCCGAGAGGATGTGTTCGACGCGCCGGAACAGCGGGCGCTCGAAGTCGTTGGTCGCCGAATGCATCACATAGACGACTGGGACGCGAAGCGGCAACGCGCGGGCGTAAAACGACGGAATCGTGGCGTGCGCGAAAATCACGTCCGGGCGGAAGCGGCGCACCGCGAAGAACAGATTCCACAGCTTGCGGGCGGCGCGATGGCGCCGCCGCGGAAACCAGCACAGCACACCGTGATCCTGGAGTTCGTCCTGCAGCGGCATGAATTCGGCATGCGACGGCAACAGCGATGCCACGCAAACCGCCGTGCCGTCGGCGCGCTGATCGATGGCGAGATCCTTCGCGAGAACTTCGGCGCCGGACAGGCGTGGTGCCAGAACCAGATGAAAGACGCGCATCATGAAGTCCTTGCAGTCAGCGTTCGAAACAGCATCCATGCCGCGGCGCAGCCAAGGCCGAGTGTCATCGACCACGCGATGCCCGTGACACCCCACCAGTGCGTCGCAAGCGGCGCGCTGACTAGCAGCACGACGACCTGAATCGCCGAGGCATGCACCGTCGCCTTCGCGTCACCCACCGCGCGCAGATACGCGACAAGCACCGCAATCAACGCGCCGATCGCCATGTTGATCACCAGAATTCTGAACAGCGGCACCGCGGGCAACCACGCCGCCCCGAGAATCAGGGAGAACAGCGGTTGCGCAATCAGCCTCAGCGCTTCGACGAATCCCGCCAGCCCCAACGCGATCACCAGCAGATAGATCTTGATCAGCCGTGACGCGGCGCGCGGGTTCCTGCGATGATGCGCTGCAAACGTGGGAAACAGATATTGCGACATGGCGATCGCCGCGTCGGCCAGCAGCATCTGAGCGAGTCTCGACGACATTTGATAGCTGCCCAGTTGCGCCGGGCCGAGCAGCTTGCCGACGACCACCTTGTCGAACTGATTCAACAGCAGGTTGATGACACTGCTTGCCCAGATCCACCGGCTAAAGCCCACGTATTGACCGATGCCCGACCACACCGCGCGCACCGGCGGGCGCGGCGTCATCGTCAGCCAGGTCAGCGTGCTTTTCAGCGTTTCGCCGGCGACCAGACCGAGCAGCACCGAGGCCGCGCCGGCGCCAAAGTACGCGAGGCCAAGCCCAACCGAGCAATCGACAAATGCCGCCGCCACCTCGACGCCGGCGATATGCTGGAAGCGCCGCTCGCGCTGCACGACAAAATAAGCAGGCGACGCGAGGCCCCGCAACAACGGCAGCGCCGCGGCAAGCTGCAGCAACACGAGTGATCCGTCGAGGTGAAACTGACTGCCCAGCAACGGCGCCAGCGCGAGCAACAGCAGCGAGATCAGCACACCGCGCGCTGTCAGGGTCGTCCACACCGCGCCGAGTTGCGAACGCGTCGGCGGATGTTCACCTTGAATGACCGCTTGCGCGAGGCCGGTGTCCGACAACGCTTCGGCTATCGCTACCGCAAGCAATGCCACGCTCACGCTGCCGATCGCCGCGGGTCCGAGCATGCGGCCAATCGCAAGAAACTTGATCGCCACCAGTCCGCGCACGACGAACTGTTGCAACAGTACCCAAGTCGCCGCGCTCGCACCGAAGCTGGCCGCTATCGAGAACGCCGGAAGCCTGATCGCCCGCAAGCTATTTCTCCGTCGAATCGGCACGCCGTTGACTCGGCTACGCAACGACTCAACGGAATCGCTGCGTTATGCCGCCGGCGCATAATTAGTGAGGTGCACCAGCAAGCTGGCGACGCTTTCATCGAACTCTATGCACGACCTTACCGCGAGAGAATCGGCGACAACCGCCATCAGCTAGGCCGGTTCAGCCGAAGCTATTGCGTTGTAGTACGTTTACCCACAGAACAGGTCAAATTGACGGGTTCACTCACGCCCGCGGTGCTAACGTTGTTCTTCTAGCGGCGCGGGAGATTCGCCGTCCTGGTGCCTTTTCCGCAACGCACATGCCAACCGACGCGATGGAACAAGACTACGTCCTGATAGTGGAGCCCAATCTCACCGGCCATCGCTGGCGTTATGTCGAGTGGACCATGCAGGCCTGTGCGGAAGCCGGGTATCCGTGCATCCTCGCGACCGAATGCGCCAACGAAGATCATCGGCTTCCCAGACAGATCGTCGCCGCCAACCGGCCTGACATGGAAATCGCGTTTGTCGATCCCGAGGAGCGGCCGCGCGGCCTGCTGCGCGACCCCAACGAATACTGGCGATTTCACCGCTATTTCAAGCGCGTGCATAAGGTGGTCAGCCGCGCGCAACCGATCAGGCTGGTGGTCGTTCCCTACGTCGATTATTTTCTCTATGCGCTGCCGTTTCTCGGTTCGCCATTCCGCAAGACGCCGTGGATCGGCATCACGATGCGCTCGACCTTTCATCATCACAAGGTCGGCATCAAAGCGCCGGATCGTCCATTGGTCAATGCGATCAAGGCGCAACTCTTCAAACGCGCAATCAGAACGGAGGGCTTGCGCACGTTGCTCACCATCGATCCCACGCTGCCGGAATGGGCAGCGCACCGCGCATCGAGGGCAAGCGCGGCCGTCGCCTATGTCGCGGATCCCTTTCCGGACGAGCGGGCGGAAAACCCCGTTCTCGCCCGCGAACGGCTCGGACTGGACCCCACGCAGCGCTACCTGCTGGTGTACGGCGCCATTACCGAGCGCAAAGGCATCTACGAACTCGTCGAAGCGTTAGCGCGTCTGGACAATGCACCCACGCTGATCGTCGCCGGTGAGCAGGACGCCGGCACGCGCCATTTCATGCGCAATCATGTCCGCAGCCTCACACCCGCGCCGCTGATACTCGACTCGTTCATCGCCAACGACATCGAGCGCGACCTGTTCTCCGCCTGCGACGCGGTCTGGCTGGGCTACAAGGGACACTACGGGATGAGTGGTGTGCTCGTGCAGGCGTACCGCTTCGGCAAGCCGGTGATTGCGACGGAAGACGGGCTGATCGGCTGGTTCAGCCGGCGCTGTGAACTGGGGCCGATATTGAGCGACCTGAGCTCGGCATCGATAGGCAAGGCCATCACCGAGATCGCGACCTCGTGGCCGCATGCGCCCGAGGCCGTCCCGTCCGCCCGCGAAGATCTGCTGTCCCGGCATACGCTCGGGCAGTTCAAGCAGACCTTGCTTCAGCAGATGGCCTGATCCGGCCAACCCATATCCGCACACCACACGCCGGCGCGATCAGCCGGCCGGTTCGCCGCCCGCTCCCGGCTCGGTAGCGCGCCGCGCGGCAAGCACCGCGATGCGCGGATCGGCAGCAGGCTCGACTGTCGCCGTCGAACTGGCTCCCTCGGTGACCGGCCGCACAGGCCGCGCAGGCCGTTGCCGCCGGGGTGGCTGGTCACCGGCGGCAAGCACCTGTTCGCGCACCGCGCTGCTGCGCTTTTCCGGAAAGAGTGCGTTGCGCATGAGTAGAAACGGAAACTCGATCGCGCGCGTTGTCACGTAACCGATCAGGATGGCAAACGCGAACTGTGCGGCAAGCGCGACAATCCACGTCAGGCTCGGCGCCAGGCCGAGCGCGGTTGCTTTGCGAATCAGCATATCGCCGGGCGCGAGCGCGAGCGAATGCCATAGATAAATGCCGTAAGAATAAAGGCCGATCCAGGCAACCGCACGATAGACCATCGACGAGCGCAGCGATCCGGAATGCTCGAGCACCAGCACGAGCAAGGCGGCGAAACCGAGCGCCTGAATCGTATAGCCGATGCTTTCGTCCAGCGCCAGATTTCTCGTCGCGAACGCGAGCCACGCGCACAGCACCGCGACGATCGCGACCAGCATCCATTTGCGTTTTGCGAACTGCTGATAGACGCCCGGTCTCATCCAGTAGATCGCGGACAGAATCACGCCGACCAGCAGACTGTCGATCCGGTATTGCGTGTACGCGAAGGCGCCTTGCAGGTCGCCACCCGCGACAGCGAAGCAGCGCGCGGTGAGCACCACCGCGCAGATAGCGGAAAGCACGCCGACGATGGTCCACACCCCCAGACGCCAGCGGGCGAACAGCAACAGCAGCGCCGGCAGGACCAGGTAAAAGTGTTCTTCGACCGCGAGGCTCCAGGTTTGGGTAATTGAGGTACCCAGATAGTTCTGAAGATGGGTCAGGTTCTGCCATAGAAACGTATTCCACGGATGGCGGCCAGCCAGCAGATGGAAAACGATCAGTACGTAATACGCGGGCCAGATGCGAAAAATACGCCGGATGATAAAACGCTTTGCGTCGACGTGGCCTTTTTCGGCGTACTGCCTGAGCAGGAGGCCGCCCACCAGAAAACCGCTCAGCGTGAAGAACAGATTCACGCCTTCACGTCCAAAATTTTTCAGTGGGTACTCAATAATCTGGAGTAGAAAATTGTTGGTATGAACAGTGTGGAAGTGAAACCCCATCACCGCGATAATCGCGATACCGCGGACGAAATCGAGCTCGACTGCCCTGCCGGCTCTTGCGGGTCCCGCCCCGCCGAATAATTTCATGTTGTTCTCCCTGTCGCCACCCGCGGGCCGATGTCCCTTTTTGCATCTTCGGTGGCGCAACGCGCGCGTGCGCGCCAACTTCAAGGCATTGCCCGACAACCTGACGGCGATCCGGGGCGTCTTGCAACAGTCCACCTTTCCTCTGTCGCCAGAACCCAGGCAATCGGCGACGAAACGGGTAGGCGTAATTGGCAAGCGAGGATATTCCCCCACAATGACTTGAAGCGAGACCGTCTGGTATAGACCAACGGCGCCGGGGAGGATCAACAATGCGCCATCAGTATGCGACGCCGTGGATATGGATTTTTCTGTTACCGCTAGCGCTGGACTACAAAGCGACCGACGCGAACACGGGCCATTTCGCCCAGTTTGTGTTCGTCCTCCCGGTGCTTGCCGCCGGGCTGGCTCTGGCGCTGATTGCACCACGCTTTCACGAACGCTCACGCCTGCGCTGGTTCGTCACCGCTAGCGTGATGCTGTGCGCGTTCGGCAGCATTGTCGCCCAGCTGATGCAGGACAACGACACCGGCAACTATCTGCGGGTATTGCTGCCGTTCCTGCTGTTCCTGCTGGGCTACATCGTGGCCTGCCATCCGTGGAGCGAATACAGAATCTCGCAGTTCGAGAAAGCCCTGTTCGTTGCCAACACCATCAGCCTCGTTTTCACCTGCGTCTATGGCGTGGCGACGGCAGGCGGTCTTGAGGAAGTCCGTTACCGGATCATCTCCGTCACGCTGCTGGGACTGCAAGGCGTGCTGCTGCACGAATTCGTCGTCGCCAAACGCTTTTCCTTTTTTACCGTCTCCGTATTCGCCTTCAGCGTGATCGTCGAATTGCTGAGCGTCACACGCAGCTTGCTGGTCGGCACGGTATTGCTGTTCCTGATCGCCATGGGACTGTGCGCGCCGACCATTCAGCAGATCTGGCGCGCGATGGCGCGCAGCCTGATCGCATGCGCGGTGATCGCCGGCGTGGCAGGCGTGGCGGTATTGAGCTTTCCAACCGTCACCCAGCACTGGACGCAGCGTATTTTTGCGTCGGAGGTAACCCCCTCCGGCAAGGATCCGACCACGATCACGCGCCTCGCCGAAATGCGCGATCAGTACGACCAGGTGACCGAGTCGCCCGAGACGCTGTTATTCGGCACAGGCTTCGGGCACTACTATCGCTACTCCCCCGCCTACCTGCCGGATCTCGCCGGTCAGATCAGCGAGAAGGACTTCTATGCGATCAGGGAATGGGCCGCCGGTCATAATTTCTGGGTGTATCAGTTGTTCGCGGGCGGGCTGCTGTTCGGCATCGGCATGCCTGTTGCGGTACTGATCGCGCTGGCGATGTGTTTCCTCTCCTATCGTCACTGGCGTGCAGCCGTGCCGGGCGCGCCGATGCTTCCCGTACTCGGGCGAGCCATCATGCTGTTTGCGGCGCTGCCGGCTACGTCGATAGGCGGCAATCCGCTCGGACCGCGTTTCTCGGGACTGGTGTTCGGCATCGCGCTCGGCCTGATGATCGCCACGCATGCGCGGCTGCAACGCGCACTTCCGGCCCGGCCGAAGCGCTTTCGCACGCCGCCGCGCGTGCGCCTGGCGACCACCCTGCCGGAGTTGCCGGGCAGGATCCAGCCCGGCACGGGCCGCGCGGATCTTGCGACGACCTTGGGTATCTCACGCCCGGCAAGCACCGCGACTGGGTCCGGCCGCTTCGGACCGCTCGCGGCCGGTACACCGTCGACGCGCAGCGTCAACCGATCGAATCTCGTCCGATGAAAATTCTCCACCTGCTCGCAAGCGTCGATCCACGTGCCGGCGGCCCCGTAGAAGGCGTGCGCCGCAGCGGCATAGCGATGCAAGAAGCCGGACACCATATCGAAGTGGCCACCTGCGATGCGCCGGGCGACGCGTACCTCGCGGCCTTTCCGTTTCCGGTCCACGCCTTTGGCCCCGTTCCCAGCCGCTACAGTTACAGTGCACGGCTCGCGCCCTGGCTCGACGCCAACGCGCGCCGCTTCGACGCGGTCATCGTCCATGGCTTATGGCAATACCACGGCCTCGCCGCGTGGAAGACACTCCGAAGAAGCGAGGTGCCTTACTACGTGTACGTTCACGGCATGCTCGATCCGTGGTTCAAACAGGCGTATCCGCTCAAGCACCTCAAGAAGTGGTTGTATTGGCCGTGGGCCGAATACCGTGTACTGCGCGACGCACGCGCCGTCATCTTCACGACGGAAGAAGAGCGCACGCGCGCCCGGCAATCTTTCTGGCTATATCGGGCCAATGAACGGATTGTGCCGTTCGGCACGACCGTGCCGCCGCTCGATGCCGAGTCTGTACGTGAAGCGTTCCTGCAAGCCGTGCCAGGTTTGCGCGGCAAACGCATCGTGCTGTTTCTCGGACGCGTGCACGCCAAGAAAGGCTGCGATCTGCTGATTGATGCATTCGCGCGCATCGCCGGCCGCGATCCGGCATTGCACCTCGTCGTCGCGGGACCGGACGAGACCGGCTGGGTCGCGCATCTGCGCGCGCAGGCACAAGCGGCCGGCGTCGCACACCGCGTCAGCCTGCCGGGCATGCTGCAAGGCGATCTCAAGTGGGGCGCGTTTCACGCGAGCGACGTGTTCGTTCTGCCGTCGCACCAGGAGAACTTCGGCGTAGCGGTTGCCGAAGCGCTCGGCTGCGGGCTGCCGGCGCTGATCTCCGATAAGGTCAACGTCTGGCGTGAGATCGAAGCGGATGGCGCGGGGCTGGTTGCCGCCGACACCGTCGAGGGCACCGAACAGAATCTGGTGCGCTGGTACGAACTCGACGACGCGGCCCGCGCGAACATGCGCGCGCAGGCACGCCGCACCTTCCATGCGCGCTTTCGGGTCGAAACCATGGTCGGCTCGTTGACGGCGCTGCTTGAAACCCAAGGCAGCGTCGACGCGCGCGAGCACACGCTCACCGCTCTGCGAGAAGCGGCTCAGCATAGCCAGTGACGGGATGCGCGTTGCACCCCGTCGCCGGCTGGCCGGGTCATTGCTCCTTCCGGGTTACTGTTCCTTCATCAATGGCGTCAACGTAGCGGCTGCGATCGGCAGGTCGTCGATTTGAGCCTGGGTCTGAATCGTCATCGGGGAACTGTTGGCAGCGTCGGCTCTGGTGCTGCCCACCATGTCCGGCATATCGAGTTGCCGGATGAGATGCCCGGCTAAGCGCAGCGAAAGCGCGGCAATCGTGATGGTCGGGAAATTGGCGCCGACCGTCGGAAAGACCGAGCTGCCGGCCACATAAAGATTGCCTATCCCGTGCACCTTGCAATCGCGGTCGACCACGCCTTCGCGTGGCGAATCGTGCATGCGCGTCGTGCCCATGTGGTGCCACGTTCCTTCCAGCTTCCCGGGCCACGGCCGGCCTTCGAGCGGCGCGTCGAGTTCGACGTCCGCGATCCCGGCCATCTGCAACTCCTGCGCAAGCAACGCGAAGGTTCTGTCGAACGTGCGCTGAACCTGCTCGCCTAGCCGCCATGCCACTTTGACGCGCGGCATGCCGAGCCGGTCGCGTTGATCGGACAAGGTGACGCGGCTGTCACGATTGGGTTCCGCTTCGACGATTGCCTGCAGGGTCACGCCGGTGACCAGCGCCGGCCACTGATACAGCCGCGTCAAGCCGTATCCCACGGTATCGAGCGGATGCGAGGCCATCGTGATGAGATCGGCCTTCAGGCTGCGGCCCGGCTGGTCCTTGGACAACAGCGCTTCCTTACAGTGGATCAGCGCCTCGGACCCTTTGCTGCCTTCGCCGTAAAAGCGCGAATAGAGCCATACGCGCGAATTGAGCAATTTCTCGCGCTCCATCAGCTCCTGCTTCGGCGCGAACTGCGAGGAGATCTTCGTACCGTGCGCGGAGACCGCGGCATTCTGGTAGTGATACTTGATGTCGTACAGTTTGTTGCGCGCGAACCCAGGGCGGAAACGCACTTTCCCACACATCATCCGCGGATGATCCATGAAGAAGCGGCCCACCAGATCGTTGCGATTGCCAAGCCCGGCTGCCTCGACATTGTTCGACGCAAGCAGCATGCGCGCGTTCTCGATGCCACCGGTCGCCAGCACGAAAATCTTGCTCATCACCGACATCCTGCGACCGCTGAGCGTCGCCACCTGAACCCGCGAAATGGTCGACACGTGGGCGTCGGCATCGATGTTCAGGACATTCGCGTACAGGAACACGCGCACGTGCGACGAACGGGACAGCTCGTCGCGATACAGCTTGCCGAAGCGCACAGGCGGGCTGAACTGCGCCACCGTATCGCGCATATCGCCCGTCGCGAGCGGAATGCGGCGCACGTCATGGCGCCCGATCTCGCGCTCCCAGTAAGCGGGGTCGAAATTTTGCGGACCGAGCTTCAGCAACTCATGCGTGCGCGCGTAATACGGCGCCAGTTCGTCGAGGCCGAACGGCCAGCCGCTGTGCGGTATCCAGTCCCGTTTCTCGAAGTCCCACGGATCCAGCGGGCGGCACCATCCGCCCCAGCAATTGCTGCTGCCGCCGAAGTAGCGGCTGCGGGACCCGTCCGCAAATGAATAGGGAAGACCGGCGTTCTCGCCGCGATAGAGGTCGCGCGTTTCGTCGTCAGGGCCGAAGCCGCCGCTTTCGAGCATGCAGGTATCGATCCCCGCCCTCGCCATCTCGCGCGCGAGCGTAATGCCGGCGACCCCGCCGCCGATGATGCAGACTGCCGTCTCGATGACCGTGTTTTGTTCGACATTGCGAGTATCGATAAACATCCCTGCTCCCCATCTTTCTTCATGCAGTTCTGGAGTGCGTCAATCCAGTTGCTCATCCAGCCGGGCTGGCGAGCAACCACGCACACGCCGTTTCCGACCACCTCATCGGCGCCACAGCGGGCATCGACCGGCAATCGTCAATCGACAATCCCATTGCAGCCGCCGACATCCCGGCGGGAAACGACCAAGGCCTCCTCAGCGTATTGACGCTGCGGTTCTATATCTGTGCTTTAAGCCACGGAATCGAAGCGATTCCTGATGAAGCGGCATGGATTGCCGCCATACACGCCCTCCGGCTCGAGCGAGCGATGCACGACGGACAAAGGCGTCACCACGGCAGAACGGCCGATCGTCACGCCCATCTGCACGACACACTTCGACGTAATCCAGACACCGTCCTCGATGACGATGGGCGCGACGCGCAGATCCATCGTGGTGCTCATGTCGTGAGATCCGGCGCTCAGAAACGTACCTTGGGAGATGCAGACGTTCGAGCCGATACGGATCATCGCCTGGTTGTAGATCCAGACATCGACGCCGAACCAGCAGTTGTTGCCCACCTCGAGATTCCACGGCGCTTTCACGCGCAGCGGATGCACGAAGCGGCAACCCGTGCCGATCTTCGCGCCGAACAGGCGCAACAGCGCAACGCGGATAAATGAAAGAGGCAGCAGTTTGTTGTTGATCACACAGGCTTCAACGACAAACCATATGAGTTCGATCAGCGCGCCGCGCTTCGCGCGGTAGTTGCCCTTTCCAGCGAGACTCAGATCGATGACGCGGCCATGCTCACGCGTGCCGCTCACGGCCGGCGCATCGGGTGCGTCGGGTGCGTCCGGCAGGCGGCCGATCTGCGGATCGTCGGCAACGTTACCCATCAGCTTTCTCCTGACCACGAGCGGTAGTAAACATACCCATGCGTACCGCGCGTGGTCCCATTATGTGGCGGCTCTCCGCGGCACTTTGCTCTATGGCCGTACAGGGAAGCGTTTTGGCGGCTACGTGCGTGCTGGTTGGCGCACGATAGGCTTGTCGCGACCGCATCTGTCCGGGGAAAACGATGAACATCCCGCTTCGTCATACCGCTACCTCGCTGTTCGTCGCCATCGCGTGGTGCGCCGCTGTGCCGGCTCTCGCACAAACGGCCGCTCCCGCGCCAGCTGCACCGGCTGCAGCTGCCGCCACGGCGCCGGGCTACGGCGGCGGCATGAACGCCGCCGCGCCGAAAAACGGCCGGGCGGCTCATCGTGCGAGTGAAGAGAAGCTGCTCGGCGCCCCGCAGGAATACGGCGCGGCCGATGCACCGCAGCGCAATACCGCCGACGCCCAACGGGCAGCCTTGCTCGACGAGCAGCGTATGAGCGTGACCGGCGCGGGTCGGGGCGCCTTGGCGGCGCCGGGCAAAGGTCAGCGCATCAAGGCGCCGGCCGCCGCCAATGGCAATGCACGCGTCGCCGGCCAGCCGCGCCCGACTGCGAACGACGCCTTGATGCCCGCAGCAGCGGCGAAAAACACTTACGCTGACCCGTACGACCTCACCGCCTCGGGCAAGCACGGCGTTTACCGTTCCCCGTGGTGATGTCGCATTCATAAAAGCGCCGCGTGCCGGATCAATCCGGCGCGGCTTTCTCCACCGTAGCCGCCGTAGCCGGCTCGCTCCGCCTCGCCGCCCCGGCCGCAGTCGAAGACCCCGCGCCGAAATGCGTCGCCACGGCTTTCGCGTGTTGCGCGCCGCCCGCCGCGCGAACCAGCACCGCGAGCCGCTCCTCGAACGTACGAATCGACATCTGCGGGGATAGCGCGCGCTCGGCGTAATCGCGTCCAGCCCTGCCCAGCGCCGCACGGCGTTCGGGATCGCCCGCCAGCGCGCTGATCGCCTCGGCGAGTGAGCGCACGTCGTTGGGCGGCACCACCACGCCACGGGGCGAAACCTCATCGAATAGACCTGTATCCCGACGCGCCATCGCCACGACGGCCCGTCCGCTCGCGAACATGCCGGTGAGCTTGGACGGCATCACCAGATCCGCTGCATCGCAGCGTTGCGGCAAAACGTGGATGTCGGCAAGGTTGAGCAATTCGTTCAAACGCTCCGCCGGTTGCAACGGAATGAAAATGCAGTTCGTCAATGCCGAGCAGCGCTCCAGCAAGCTCTGTTTCGCGGCCCCGCTGCCGCAGAAAACGAACGTGACGTCAGTGCGTTCGGCCAGCGCCTCAGCCGCATCGGCGAGCGTCTCGATGCCCTGCTTGGCGCCCATGTTGCCCGAGTACAGAACCACCTTCTGTCCATCCGGAATGTGCAACAGGCGCCGATATGCGCTCGCGCGCGCGAGCGGAAAAATGGTCGAAGCGTCGACCCAATTGGGCAGGCTCACGACCCGCGACGGGTCCACGCCCTTGGTCAGCGCGCGCGCGGTCATCGGGTGGGAAATCGACGACACCGCATCGAAGCGCCGCAGCAACGCACTTTCGATCCAGCGCGCAAAACGGGCCGCGCGCGAGCTCTTCAACAGACCGAGACCGAATGCCGCGTCAACCTCGTAATCCTGAATATGCAGCCACGCACTAGCGTTCGCGACGCGTGCCAGCGTAAGCGCGCCGGGCGCGCACATCAGGGTCGGCGCAATCAGCACGACCGCATCGGGACGCCACAGCGCCTGCCAGGCGAGCAGCGGCAACGATGTCATCGCGAAGCTCGCCAGATGGACCATCCGCTTCATGCCGCTGGGCCGCGACGGCACCCAGAGCGGCGCGCGCCAGACCGTCACGCCGTCGCGCATCTCGCGGTGAAACCGCCATGACGAATATCCCTCCGCAACGCGCCATTCCGGGTAATACGGCGGCGCGCACACCACGCGAACCTCGTGTCCCCCGGCAGCCAGAAGCACAGCCATTTCCGCCGTGTACTTGCCCGTCCCCGTCAGTTCAGGCGCGTAATTGAGGCCGTAGATAAGAATCTTCATGGTGGCAGCCAGAACGTGTTTTAGCTTTGCGAACTCAACCCGGCGAGGCGCCGCGCGTCAGTCGCTCAACATCAGCGCGCAGCCGCGCGCGATGTTGGCCGCGGCAGAAGGCGGATCGAACCGGCGAATCACATCCATGCAGCGACGCGCGGTGCCGCCGGCGTCGGCAAACGCCTCGATCGCCTTGAGCATCGTGCGCTGCAATGCCGCGACATCGCCGGCGGTGAACGCATACCCGCTCACGCCGTCGATCACCAGTTCCGGAACGCAGCCGCAACTCTCGCTGACGACGGCCGGACAGCCATGCGCGAGCGCCTCGTTGACGACCAGCCCCCACGGCTCGCTATAGCTCGGCAGCACCAGACAGGTCGCACCGTAGTACTCCTGTGTCAGCGGCTCGTCCTGCAGACTGCCGGCGAAAGTCACGGCGTCGCCGAGCGCGAGTTCGGCGACCTTCGTGTGAAGGATGTCGGCCATCGGCCCGGTGCCGACAATGCGTAATTTCGCGGCCGGCATACGCCGCCGCAATCCGGCGAAGGCCTCGATCAGCGTGCCGATGCCCTTCTCCTCGGAGAGACGGCCAACATACAGGAACACCGGCGGGTTGCCGGCACGGCGGGCGACCCGTTCGACCAGCGCGCGTTCCGGCGAGAACGACCCGGGCATCGCGGCGGCCTGACACGGCACGAAAATCTTGTCGCGCTTGGCGCCGAGCGACAGCAGATAATCGCGGCTGCGCTCGCCGAAACCGAAGTAGCCGTCGCAGAGGGAGAAGAACACCCGTTTCGGAATCGAGGTGAGCAGCCGCTTTGGCTTGTCGCGTGCGGTCGAATCGACGAACACCGCGCGCCGCTTGCCGGTCACGATGCACGCCGCAAGCATCGCCCAGTACTCCGGACGGTGATAGCCCGGCAGAATGATCAGATCCGACCTGGCGCGCAGCACTTCCCATGTGAGCCGCGCGATCATCTTCAGCGTCGGCACGTCTTCATAGCAACCGTCGAACAACTTCTGCATCGGATAGCGATGGTACGAGTAGTCGACATCCGAAAAGCCGACCCGGTCGTGTTCCGTATCCGCAATCTGCACCATCGAGTAGCGAATCGCGCCGGATGCCGAAATGTTGTGCAAGGCCGAGAAAACAACACCTTTGTGGCGCGACCATACGACGTTGTGAAAGATCGTGACTGACGCTGTCATTTTGATGCCACTCCTCGAAAAATCGTCTTTGTGCCCGTTGCGCGACCTGTCCGCGCGAAGAGCCCCAAGCGTTCCTGAAGATCCGGAACAGCGTTCTACGGCTCGCTGTGCGCGCCTAAGCGTGCAGCGCGGCGGCGGGCGTCGAACCGGCGTGCGATGTAACGAAATCCCGATAGGTTGCCGCGATGCCCTCCTCGAGGCCGATCGTCGCGCGCCAGTCCATCCGCGCCAGCCGCGATACGTCGAGCAGCTTGCGCGGCGTGCCGTCAGGCTTGGACGCATCGAATACGAGTTCGCCCTCGAAGCCGACCACGCGGCTGATGCATTCGGCCAGCTCGCGAATCGACAGATCATCGCCGACACCGACGTTGAGCAGGCCCTCGGTCACGTTGTGCTCGAGGACGAACAGCGTCGCTGCCGCCAGATCGTCGACGTGCAGAAACTCGCGGCGCGGCGTGCCCGAACCCCACACCGTCAAGGTGGCGGCGCCGCTTGTCTTCGCCTCGTGCGCCTTGCGCAGCAGCGCCGGCAGCACGTGGCTGCTGTTCAGATCGTAGTTGTCGTTCGGACCGTACAGATTGGTCGGCATCAACGCGACGAACTGGGTGTTGTATTCGCGGTTGTAGGCGTCGCACAGCTTGAGGCCGGCAATCTTCGCGATCGCGTAGGCATCGTTGGTCGGTTCGAGCGCCGAGGTCAGCAGATACTCTTCGCGAATCGGTTGGGGGCATTGCTTCGGATAAATGCACGACGAGCCGAAGAACACCAGCCGCTCGACGTGGGCGCGATACGCGGCATGGATCACGTTGGTTTCGATCACGAGGTTTTCGTAGATGAACTCGCCCGGCTTCGTCGCATTGGCGAGAATGCCGCCCACTCGCGCGGCCGCGAGCAGCACGACGTCGATCTGTTGTTCCTCGAAGAAGCGATTCACGGCAGCCTGATCCGTGAGATCGAGTTCCGCCCTGGAACGCGTGACGATGTTGCAATAACCATCGGCGCTTAAACGCCGGACCAGCGCGGAGCCGACCATGCCACGGTGGCCCGCGACGAAGATGCGTGCAGTTTTGTTCATCGCAGTCACTCGTGATGTTCCAGTGTCGTAAATCCGGCCAGCGTGACGAGCGCATCACGTCTCGCGATCTGATAATCCGCCCGCACCATTTCCTTGACCAGCGCGCTGAACGGCGTGGTCGGCCGCCAGCCGAGACGCGCATGCGCTTTCGACGGATCGCCGAGCAGCGTTTCGACTTCCGCCGGCCTGAAGTAGCGCGGATCGACGCGCACGATCACGTCGCCCGGCGACATCTTGATTTCGCGTCCTTCGACCTTCTCGACAATCCCGACTTCGTCGACGCCGGTGCCTTCGAAACGCACCGTCGCGCCCAACTCGGCAGCAGCGTGCTGAACGAACTCGCGCACGCTGTACTGCACGCCGGTGGCGATTACGTAATCTTCGGGCTGCTCCTGTTGCAGCATGCGCCATTGCATCTCGACGTAATCGCGCGCGTGTCCCCAGTCGCGCAGCGCCGACAGATTGCCGAGATACAGCGTCTTCTGCATGCCCACGGCGATACGCGCCATGGCGCGCGTGATCTTGCGCGTCACGAAGGTCTCGCCGCGCACCGGCGATTCGTGATTGAACAGAATCCCGTTGCACGCGTAGAGACCATAGGCCTCGCGGTAATTGACGGTCGTCCAGTAGGCAAAAAGCTTGGCGACCGCGTACGGGCTGCGCGGATAGAACGGCGTCGTCTCCGACTGCGGAATCTGCTGCACGAGACCGTACAACTCCGATGTCGAGGCCTGATAAAAGCGTGTCTTGTGCTGAAGCCCCAGAATCCTGATCGCTTCGAGAATGCGCAAGGTCCCGAGGCCGTCCGCGTTGGCCGTATATTCGGGCTCCTCGAACGACACCGCCACATGGCTCTGTGCCGCGAGGTTGTAGATTTCGTCGGGCTCGACGCGCTGGATCACCCGCAAGATGCTGGTCGAGTCGGTCAGGTCGGCGTGATGCAGAAAGAGCCTCTGCTCGGGATCGTGGGGGTCGCGGTAAAGATGATCGATACGGTCTGTGTTGAACAGCGATGTCCTGCGTTTGATGCCGTGCACGTCGTAGTTCTTGGCGAGCAGCAACTCAGCCAGGTACGACCCGTCCTGTCCAGTGATGCCGGTGATCAGCGCGACCTTGCGTTTCATGGAGCATTCTCCTCGGTGAACATTGTTATGCCAGTGCCGCAGCGCGGTTGAATAATGGCGGTCGGCCGCGGGCCGCCGCATCAACCGGCGATGCTGTCGTATCCGTAGTAGCCGCCGTGATAGCCCGAACCGAGGAAAGCCCCTTCCTGCGGCACATCGGTGAGCAACACGCCCTTGAGCGACACGCCGCCGTTGAACAGCCGCTTGGCCGTCTCGGATATCTCGTTCAACGGATGGCGCCCGTAGCGCACCACCAGCAGCGCCGTGCCCGCGTATTTGCCGATCACCGTCGAGTCGGTCACCGCCAGCACCGGTGGCGTGTCGACGATGATGAGGTCGTACCTCGACTTCAATTCGTCGAGCATCGTCTCGAAGCGTTTGCTCATCAGCAGTTCGGACGGATGGGCGGGCAGCGTGCCCTTGGCCAGCACGTCGAGTCCCGGCAGTACTTCGCGCTGGATCATGGATTGCAGATCGCCGCCGCTCAGCACGTCCGAAAGCCCTGGCTGGTGTGCGATACCGAAATGCGAATGGACGTCGCCGCGCCGCATGTCGCCGTCGATGATCAGCACGCGCTTATTCGCGGACGCAACCAGCGCGGAAAGATTCACCGACAAAAACGACTTGCCGGTATCGGGCCGCGAACCCGTGATCATCACAACGTTGTTCTCGGCATGATCGAGCGACAGTTGCAACGAGGTCCGCAGATTGCGCACGCCTTCCACCGCGATGTCTTGCGGCGCCTGCTCGGCCAGCACATGAAGCCCGCGGCGGCGCAGCATGACGTTTTCCTGCAATCGCAGCTGATGCTGGCTTCTCGGCACGACGGCGAACACCGGCACGCCTAGCACGGCCTCGATTTCGTCCGGACGCTCGACGCCGCCATACATCGCCCGCTTGAAGAACGTCAGCATGATGCCGATCAGCAAGCCGCCGCCGAGCGCGATCAGGATCGCCAGCACACGCTTCGGACGCACCGGCTCGTCAGGCGCCTCGGCGAAATCCACCACGCGCACGCTGCCGACCTGGCCGGCTTTCGCCACCCTGAGTTGCTGCGCGCTATTGAGCAGATTGGTATAGAGCTCCGTATCGACGTGCACGTCGCGCAACAGCCGCAAGGCGGTCTGTTCGGTATCGGGCATCACGGCCACGCTGCGGTTCATGTTGTTCTGCGCGCCCTGCAATGCCGCGATCTGTGCGTCGAGTGCCGCCACCGCCGGGTGATTCGCCGTGAAGCGCGTCGACATCTCCGCCCGCTGCTGCTGCAGGTCGAGCAGCTTGGTCTTGTTGTCGACGATCTGCTGAAGCAGCAGCCGGCTTTCTTCGCCGAGATCGACCGTACCGTGCGTATTGCGGAACTTGTTATAGCGTTGCTCGGCTTCGTCGAGCTCCTTGCGCAAGCCCGGCAGTTGCTGATCGAGGAACGCCAGCATATGTTCAGCTTCAGTCGAGCGGCTTTCGACATCCTGGCGGATGAATTCGCGCGCCATGCTGTTGACGATATTCGCGGTCAACGCGCTGTCGCCGCCTTCAAGGCTTGCGCGAATCACGCCGGACTGAAGCGTGGTTTCGGCGACCACGAGCGCCTTTTGCAGCCGGTCGACGGTACTCAGCGTCGAGGCACGCTGCAATTCGAACCGCGAACCGGCAGGCCCGACCAGCGCATCGACACGCAGCGCAACCGGGCCATCGGCGGTATCGGTCTGCACGGTCTCGCCGACATGGCCGGAGAGAATGGCGATACCGTTCCTGTCGCGCAGCACATACGATCCGTCATTGCCTTTGACCAGCGTAAAGGTCGTGTCGTAGAGCTCCTTCGTGGTGTCGAAGCGGGACACCGAAATACGCTCGCTGCCCCACGCGTAACCGGACAGGTTGACGAAAGACGGCAATTTGAAGCCCCATTGCCCATTCACCAGCCCGGCGATCATCCCGCCGATAAACGGCAGATAACGCGGCGTCGCCGTGATGTCGAGGTGCAGCGCCCTGACGGTTTCCTCCGTGACGAGACGCGACTTCAGCAACTCGATCTCTGCCGCCGTCGACGGCTTGGTGTCGAACATGCCGGTGAGCGGCGGCAAAGAATCCTTGCCGTTGGCGTTGTTGTTACCCGTCTTGTCCTCGACATGGAACAACACATCCGCGCGGTAAGTCGGTGGTGCGAGAAACGCGTAGACGCACCCCAGCGCCAGCGCGATCAGCATCGCCATCACGATCGTGCGCCAGCCACGCACGATCGTACGCAGATAGTCCGACAGGTGGAGCTCATCCTGCGTGGACACGTCGGTGTAGCGGTTTTCGAAGTTGATTGCCATTTTCATCACCCAGCAAAGCCCGGCGGTTCAAGATCTCGACAGATCGTTTTATTTCGCGAGCACAGCTCCCGTTACCGCGGCATTGATCGCCGGCAGCAGCAGGTTCAGCACACGGTTGAAGCGAACGAGCGAACCCTGGCCGACATACACCACGTCCTTCGGCTGAAGCTCGAACTGGTTGGCGAGCAGCATCGACACGGGCGAAGTCGCATCGAGGTGATAGACCTGCGGCTGCTCGCTCATCGAATTGCGGATCACGAACAACTGCCTCGTTTGGGCCGTGTTCGAATCGAAGCTGCCGCTGTCCGAAATCGCCTGCGAAAGCGTCAGCGAACCGTTGCGCATCGGCATGATGGTCGCCGGCTTGTTGACCTCGCCCATCACATACACGCCGCTGTCTTCGCGCGAAGCCACGCGCACCAGGTCGCCGGGTTGCAGGTAGATGTCCGACGGATTGCGGCCGCGTTTGATCAGATCGTCCACGTTGAGCGGATAGGTGACGCCGTTGCGGACCAGCTCCACGCGACTGCGGTCCGCGTTAGCACTGAAGCCGCCGCCCTGGTTGATCGCGCTGGTCAGCGACATCGGAATGTCGTTGAGAGACTGCGCGCCGGGCGTCCGCACTTCGCCGTCGACATAAACCTGCGCCGCACGGAACGACGCGACTCGCACCGTGACCTCGGGCTTCTGGTACACCTTACTCAGGCGGCTGTGCAGTTCGCGCTGGATCGTCGCGACGTCTTGCCCGGCGACGTGCACAGTGCCTGCATACGGAAACTGCACGTTGCCGCTTTCATCGATCAGAAAGCCGGGCGCCGCATCCGACGGTTTCTGATTCGCCGCGGGTTGTCCGAGCGCCGCCGCGAGTTCCGGGTGATCCCACACGACGATCTGCAGCACATCGCCCGGACCGACCTTGTAAGCAGTCGGTTTGCCGAACAAAGCGGCCGTCTGCGGAGTCAGTGCCGCGGACGCCGTCGCAGCATTCATCTTGCGCAGCATCGCCAGGTTGATATCGGTAATCGGTATCTGTACCTGCTGCGCCGCCTCCGTGCTGTAATCCCCACCCGTATCCTGCAGCGCGGCAGGCGTAATCATTCGCTGGCCCGGTGCCAGCGAGCACGCGGAAAGCAGCGTTGCAATTGCGCAAACCAACACGCTTCCTGTACGTAACCCAAGCGAACCCATGATGTTTCCTCCTTGCGCCAGGGAGCTGTCCTCGGGGGAGGCAGCGCCCCTTGTGCTTGTTAACTACTTAGTAAGCGTTGCGATGCCTCAGTCCCTCGACGATCGTCACGCCGATGATCCGCATGTCGAGTGCGAACGACCAATGTCCCAGGTAGTACAGGTCGTGTGCGACGCGACGCTCCATTTTCTCGATGCGGTCGGTTTCGCCACGAAAGCCGTTGATCTGCGCCCAGCCGGTAATGCCCGGCTTGATTCGATAGCGATTGATGTAGCCGGCGACCACCTTCTGATAGAGGTCGTCGTGCTCGAGCGCATGGGGACGCGGTCCTACGACCGACATGTCGCCACGCAGCACGTTGAAGAACTGCGGCAATTCATCGAGGCTCGTGCGGCGTAGAAATGCACCGACTTTCGTGACGCGCGGATCGTTGCGCGTCGCCTGGCTGAGGGTGCCTTTTTCCTCGACATGCGGACGCATCGAGCGAAACTTGTAGATCGTGAATACGCGCCCGTCCGCGCCTTTGCGCTTCTGCTTGAACAGGACAGGGCCGCGTGACGAAAGCTTTACCGCGATCGCGATCACGATCAGGATCGGCGCGAGGCCGATCAATGCGGCCGCCGCGAACAGGCGGTCGAAGATTTCCTTCTTCAGCATCGAACTGGCGGACAGCGGCGAGGCGACGAGGTTGATCGCCGGCACACCGAGCAGATCGATGACGCCGCTGCCGTCGAACAACGCAATGCTGCGCACGTCCGGCATGAAGCGGATATTCACCAGATCGTCGCGAAACTCGCTGATCAGCTTGCAGATCAGCGGCTCTTCGGCGAGCGACAACATGAGCCAAAGCTCGTGCACATCGTTAGTTCGAATGTAGCCGGCGAGCGCATCCACCGAATCGAACACAGGCACGCGCGCGCTGGCGACAGCGGGCACCTCAGGGTGTGTGTTATAGACGGCCGTGGCGCGAAAACCCGTGCCGGGCGCCGATTCGATCCGCCGAATGATCGCGTCGCATTGCGAGCCGCTGCCGACAATCGCGACCTGATGCAGGTTCAAGCCGGCGCTGCGCGCGCGCGCCAGCACCGCATGCGTGATCAACCGGTAGGCGATCAGCAGGCCGCCGGTCACCGCGGTCCAGTAGGAGAACCACAGTCTCGACACGAAGTCGATGCGATGCAGCGAGTACATCAGCACCAGCGCGCTGCCCTGCACCATCAGCCACGCAAGAGAGACCTGGCCGGCCAGCGCCAGCTTAGAGCGGCCGCGCCATGATTCGTAGACGCCGAACGCCGGAAAGGTGGCCAGCGCAAACGCTGCGGAAAACATCACCAGCGCCCAATAGAAACCGGATTGGGCGAGGTAATCGAAACGGATCTGGGACGCCACCGCCGCTCCCGCGAGCACTAACGCAACATCGAACACTCGCGCGAGCAAATCCTGAAACTTGCGCATTTTGCTTACCTCGTTCTTACCGTTCTTTTCCGCACATGATTCCCGGCCCGCTGTTAGGAGCAGCGGCCGTAGCTGTCGTTGAACCTCACAATGTCGTCTTCACCCAGATAGGTGCCTGACTGGACTTCAATGATTTCGAGCGGCACTTTCCCCGGGTTCTCGAGCCGGTGACGCGTGCCGAGTGGAATGAAGGTCGATTCGTTTTCGCTCAGCAGAAACTGCTCGTCGCCGCGCGTGACGAGCGCCGTGCCGCGCACCACGACCCAGTGTTCGGCCCGATGGTGATGCAGCTGCAATGAAAGCTGGGCGCCCGGCGTGACGACAATGCGCTTGACCTGGAAGCGCTCGCCCCGGTCGATGGAATCGTAGAAACCCCATGGGCGGCGCACCTTGCGATGCGCATCGGCCTCGGGCGCGTGCTGCGCCTTGATGCGCGCCACCAGCCCCTTCACGTCCTGCACATGGGAGCGGTCGACCACGAGCACGGCGTCGGCTGTTTCGACCACCACGACGTTGCTCGTTCCGACGCAGGCGACCAGCCGTCCTTCCGAATGGGCGTAACTCGACACCGCACCTTCGAAAGTCACGCGGCCGCGGCCGGCGTTACCGCACGAGTCCTTCTCCATCGCGGCCCAGACCGCGTCCCAGGAACCCAGATCCGACCAGCCCGCATCGAGCCGTACGACGACGCCGGCTGGGTTCGCGCCGGACGCTGTATCCGCGTCTGTGTCTGCGTCTGTTGCACCCAGACGCTCCATCACCGCGTAGTCGATCGAGTTCGCAGGCGCGCTCAGAAACGCCTCCACCAGCGGACGGAAATACGCGCCGTCGGTATGGCCGTTTGCGAATGCGCGCTCGCACGCGGCGTGCATGTCGGGCTGCAGACGTTGCAAGGTATCGAGCCAGACCCGCGCCCGCACGATGAAAATGCCGCTGTTCCACCAATAGGTGCCGGCCGCCACATACTGCGCCGCGATTTCCTCCGCCGGCTTCTCGACGAAACCGTCGATCGCATAGCCGCCGTCAGGCAACTCGGCGCCGATGCGGATATAGCCGAAGCCGGTATCGGGACGGGTCGGCGGCACGCCCAGCGTGGCGATCGCGCCCTGGTCCGCGTGCCTGGCGGCGCTTTCGAGTGCGCCTTGCAATGCCCGCACATCGGCAATCGAATGGTCGGCCGGCATCACGATGAGAATGGCGTCGTCGCCGTCCGCACACGCGAGCGACGCGGCGAGCGTCAACGCCGGCGCCGTATCGCGTCGCGCAGGCTCGACAATCAGGCGCGCATTGACACCGTTTTCATGAAGCTGCTCGGCGATCACAAACCGGTGCTCCTCGCCGCAGACGATGACCGGCGCAGCATCCACATTCCAGCCCGCGGGAAATCCGTCCATGCGCCGCGCGGTCGCCTGCAACAGCGAGTCGGAGCCGACCACGTCGATCAGTTGTTTCGGATAGTTTTCGCGCGACACCGGCCACAGCCGCGTACCCGAGCCACCCGCAAGAATGACCGGCACAATCCGCGTGCAACGCACCCCGGTTGTCCCGGCGCAAGCACCATCCGGGCCAGCCGACGCCATGCTCATCGTCCCATTCGTCAACATATTCGCATTCCTTACAATACATAAGAGTCTGCGGAAATACTTACCGAACCACTGCGCTGCGGGCGTGATCAGCCAAGGAGCATCGCGTGCGCTATTCGCCGACCATGCGGCGGCTCTGAATCCGGAACTCCGTGGGAGAAATTCTCATACGTTTGCGGAACACCTTCGCGAGCCGGTCACCGTTGCCCATGCCGGTGCGCCGGGCAATCTTGTCGACCGGCAATTCCGATTCGGTCAACAGACTGCAGGTCACCGCAAGGCGTTCGTGCAACAGGAAACTCGAGGGCGTGATGCCCATTTCCATCTTGAAGCGGCGCAAGAAGTTGCGCTCGCTCATCGCGGCGAACTGGGCTGCGTCGGCGATCGAAATAGCCTGCTGGCAATTCTCTTGCAGCCAGCGAGCCGCCGCGCGGACTTTGTCGCCGGCGCTCAAGCCACCGTCTTCGCCAAGCAGCGGCGCAAGATTCGCGCAGGAGTCGGCGAGCAGACGTTCTGCAACCGTGCGTGCAGCGGCTCCGCCAAGATCGCGCTTGACCATCGCAAGCGCGCTTCTCATCGACTCGAGCCGGTCGCCCGTGTCGCCGTTCTGCTCTGTCTGGCGCGGCGGTATGGGTTGTTGGCGGAAATCGCCGGATTCCTTACTGTCGGCCAAAGACGCGGCCTCCAGCAAAGCGCGTCCTTCCGCGATCGGACGAACCATGCCCGTGTTGCGGCGAACGCGCCGAAGCCACGCGATCAGCCGTTCGTCGGTAGAGGCTGCGAACGCGCCTTTACCGCCGGCGACATACAACGCGTCGAAGCCGCCGTAGTGCCGGGCGTCGAGCCCGTCCGTCCAGACGCGTAGAGCGGAGGAACAGGTCACCATGCCGCCGTCGGCCGACAGAAAGGAGACGTCGTACAGCCATCCGCCCGAGCTGGACGAGGCAAGTTCGTTGGCTGCCTGGAACACTTCGGCAACGACGCCGGCGCCCAGCAGCGAGCATTCGTTGAACATCAGTATCGCGACGCGGCGCGTACCCTTGTTCGGCGCGTGCACCCAGCGCAGCATTGCAGACTCGAGACTCGCACAGGTCATAGTCATCCTCTCACCAGAAAACGGATCTACTTTTCACCTTGAACGACCGGCACAGAGAGGCACTCTGTGCGGTGCATCATAGTCATGCCGAATCAAGCATTTAACCGCCATGACTGAAAGCGCAGACAATTTGGCGCTTGGGCATGGGGGTCGGCCAGTTATTTTCGGAACGACCATCGACTACCAATTTTTCAACGAATTACAAATTCAATTCCACATATGAATAAGTTTACATTTCGCGAATCTTATATGTGTATTAATGGTGTTTTTTGTGCGCCACCACACATACAAGCGCTTCCCGAACTGCTTGAATTTATGTTTGATCGATCCAACATCCCGTTGATTTGAAGTGACTTTTTTCCACCAAACCGACAGAATGAGCGCAGCCGCCTTGGCTCTACAGAGCTTTGCCGCCATGAATAAGACAGCGGACTTTCTTCCGACGATACAAATACGCCGCCGGGATATCTAAAGCGAGTCTCAAATATAAACGTTTTTTAGCGAGACGAAATTATTTAATTCGTTGCTATTGGGACTTATGAATATAAACGTGACGATTAATGTTTCAAACGTGAAACACGCAAGTAAGACAACTTCAGACCGTACGGCAATAGACGGGCCAGTGGCGGATTCTGTCGTGTGCGATACGGTATATTTCCGCCGCCAGATTGCGGAAATACACTATGCGGTTTACACAACAGTTTGCTGTACGAGGTAGCCGAAGGCGGGTCTGACCTGGTGAAGTAGCAGTTCGCCGACGCGCGCGAGCACATTTTTGCCGTGGCGGCACGCACTGAACGAGGATGGGGAACACATGCCGAACGTACGCGAATATCGCGCGCTGCGACCGCTCGCCAGCGCCTTTGCCACCTGGACCACTGGGCAGCATGTCGCCGCCTGGGCGGCGGTGTTTGTCATCGGCCTGGCCGGCGCAAACTGCAACGCGGCAGGCGCTTCTGAGCAGGAAGGCGCAAGCAATGCCGATGCGCCTGGCAACGGCGCGGCCAACATCGCTGCCGACGGCCGGACATGGCAGCCGTGCGCGGCGGAAAACGAAACGTGCCGGTTCACCGGCACGCGCGACGTGCTGTACGGCACGGCAGAGCGGCACGTGGTCAAGACCCTCTCGAACGGCACCGAATGCAGCAACAGCGTATTCGGCGACCCGGCATTCGGCGAGAACAAGCGCTGCGCCGTTGCGCTCCTCGCGAGCAAAGACGCGCCGCAGAGTACGGCGCCGGAAGCGGCTGTCGCGCGCCCTGCATTGCGCGTGCCTGGCGGCCAGGGGCTACGTTGCGCCGCACCCTCTACGCAGAGTAGCGCGGCCGGCAACGGCGACCTGCTCGAAGCGGACACGCCGAGCGACGGAACGCGCCTGTTCGCGTCAGGCAAGCCGTTTGCAGTCACATTCACGACGCGCCCGACGCAAGGCGATACGCTCAACTGGCAGATACGCGACAGCTGGAATGCGGTGCGTGCAAGCGGCCGATTCCCCGTTGCCGCAGGCGCCGGCCTATCGACACTCACTTGTGCGTCGACCCTCGCCGGCTACTTTGCGATTTCCGCTTCGCTGGAACGTGCCCACGGACAGCTCGAGTCGCGCGGCACACGTCCGGCGGGCATCGTCACTTTCGGCGTGCTGCCCGACACGTCCGCCACCTTGCCGCCGGTACGCTTTCCGTATGAAGACCTGCATCGATTCGGCGGACAAGGCACCGCCTATCTGGCGCCCGGGCAGCACTGCTGCGATGGCGACGGCTATCGGCCGGTCTATACGGCGCTCGGCCTGTCGTGGGCGAATGACAATCGCAACTGGTATATGGAGGAGCCCGAAAAAGCCGGCACGTTCGATCCCGCGGCCAGGCAGCTGATCCCCTTCTTCCGGCGCGGCGACATCATGCGTCTGATCCAGCTCGACGGGATTCCTAAGTGGGCAAGCCCGACCGGCAAAGAGACTCACAGCTATGCGCCGACCTCGCTCACGCAATTCAAGGACTACATGGCCAAAGTGGGCGCGGAGTCGAGCCGCGTACGGTTGACCTATTTCCCCAGCCAGCGGGACAACTACTATCAGGTGACCTGGGAGCCTGACGCGGACGGCGGGCTGCCGTGGCGCGACACCGACGCGAATTTCGTCGCGTTGTACGAGGCAGTCTGGCGCGGCATCCACTCGACCGATCCGCACGCCGTGGTGATGGGTTTGACCTACTCGTCGGTACAAGGCAACGTCCAGTGGCTCAGCCGGCTGGGCCCGCTCGGTATCGGCCGCTACCTGGATGGCCTGAGCATTCACGGCTACTACGATGCGGGGACGTCTCCGTCGCATCCGCCCGAGCGGCTCGCCAATGCGGGTGATCCGGCCGTGGCGGCCAATGCGCTGCCCGCGGCGATGCGCGCGCTGCGCCACCAGATGCACCAGTACCTGAAGCCCGGTGCGCCGCTGTTCGTGACCGAAACCGGCATCAGCTACGACATCGGCGAATCCTACGGCAAAAACTATCCGGGCTGGAACGTGCTGTACGCACAGGCTGCCGTCGTCGCGCGCACGCACCTGATCCTGCTGGGCGAAGGCGCGGACATGTCCTACCTTTTCTATCTCGCGGATATGCCGGACGCCGCGCCCGGCTACGGGCTCTTCTTCGAGCTCGATCATCCGACCGGCGCCTACGGCCCGATTCGCATCAGCCCGAAACCCGCTGCGCTCGCGACCGCGGCAATGACCCGGATCATCGACGGAACCGAGACGCTCGGGCCGCTCAAGGGTGTGCCCAACGGTGTCTATGCGTACGCATTCCGCCGCATCGGCGGCGGCAAGGTGGTGACCGCGCTCTGGACCCACGACAACGAAAAGTGGAACGCCAAGGCGGGTTTTAGTACGAGCCAGAACGTCGACTATCGTCTGAGGGTCGATGCGCCGGGCAGGTCGGGCGAAGTCACCGCGTTCGACATGATGGGAAACGCAACGACACTGCCGTATCGCGACGGTGTGGCCAGCCTCAAGCTGTCCCCGGCGCCTATCTATGTGATCTCCGCCAACGCAGCGGTTTTCAAGGACGCGGTCATGACGCCGGAGGGCTACGCGCCGCGATAAGCGCCCGCGCGCGGCGCGTCGGCAGCAAATAGCAGATGCCGGCAGATGTCGAGAAGTGACGATACTTCGGCGTGCCGTGACAGGGCCGCCTGCCTTTTGCTCGCGTAGACTCCAGCCGGGTACTGGTTCGCATGCGTATCAACGCGCTGGAGCCCAAAGATGAACGGCCTCGCATGGACCATGCTGGTGCTTGCCGCGATGATCGGTTCATTGCTTTTCGTGACGATCGGCGCGATCGTTCTTGCGCTGTTGCTGGGGAATGTTTCCGACCGGCTCACCAAAGACGGCTCGGACCATCACGATGACTAGTGCCCTATGTCCGACCGCCGTTCACCCCCGCTCGACCCGCAGGAGATGTCATGCTGACAGAGATCGATTTCCTGGACGTGCTCCGCCTGACGCCTCTGGTCGCGATCGATCTGATCGTCAACGATTCCGCGGGCCGCGTGTTGCTTGGCCGTCGCCGCAACCGCCCCGCTCGCGGCACATGGTTCGTGCCCGGCGGGCGCATTCTCAAGGACGAAACACTCGACGCCGCGTTCGCCCGCATCGTCGATGCCGAACTGGGCATCGCGAAACTCCGACGCTCGGTTGCACGCTTCGAAGGGGTATTCGAGCACCACTACAACGACAACTTCGCAGCCGAGCCGGATATCTCGACCCATTACATCGTCCTCGCTTATTCGCTGCCGCTCGGCAGCCTCGGCAGTTCTGCGCCGGTCGGACGGCTCGATCAGCACAGCGAGTATGTATGGCTCACGCCTGCCGAATTGCTGGCGTGCGACGACGTCCACGAGAACACCAAGGCGTATTTCCGCTAGCGCATGCGGGGCCGGCATGGGCTGATGCGCTGTTGCCCGCGCGCAATCTGATTCCTGCTGTGAGTCCGCTAACGTGCCGGGCCAGTCCGGTACAGTAAGATCGAGCTCACCGTCAGGGCTCGAATCCACATGCGATCAATGGCAGCCAGGCTCGTTCGAGATTCATCCATTGTTTTCTTCCTGCTCATTTTCTTCGCCGTCCTGGCTGGTTCGGCGCGTGCTGCCGACTGCCGCGCCGGCACGCTCGTCACCGTCGTCGCCCATCTCGACGACGATCTGCTGTTCGTGGACCCCGCCATCAGCGAACGTCTCGACGCAGGCTGGTGTATCACGACCGTCCATCTGATCGGCGGCGCCAATGGCGCGGACTTCGCCTACGTGCAGACCCGCGAGCGGGCGTCCCGACTTGCTTACGCACGCATGGCCGGCGTGCCTGACGACTGGGCCGAATCCAATATCCCGATTGCCGGCAAGCTCGTTCATCAAATGGTGCTGAAGGCAAAGCCGCAAGTGCGCCTGCTCGAGTTACGCCTGCCCGGCGGCGGCGTGCGTGGCGGCCGCGAACCGCTTGGCCTGCTGTGGGAACAGCGCGCAACGCTTTCGACTTACCCGATGAACGCGGACGGCTCCGTTCGTGTGCAATACGATCGTGCCTCCCTGTCGGCGACGCTGAGCGTGATACTCGCGGATGCCTCGCGGATCTTCACGCTCAATCCGGACACGGTACCGTTTATCGAGCATCCCGATCACATTTTCGCCGCGCGCATGACGCGTCACGTCGCCCAGACGCTCAACAAAAGCGTGCCCATCGAATACCACATCACTTATCCGACCGGCGGATGGCCCGCCAATCTTCGCGCCGCCGAGGTGCAGCGCAAGCGCGACATCGTCGCCAGCTACTTTGCTATCGACGGCAGCGACTCGTCGCATGTATTCGGCGAGTATCAGTGGGACGGCAACTGGGTCGCGCGCCGCTATGCGTTCGCCGATCGCACCGATCGTCCCGCCGCGGATTTCCAGCCGCTTCCTGTTCAACTGTTCAACGCAGCGTCGAACCGCTGTCTGAGCGCCAACGGCGCCGGCCGCGAGCCCCTCCTTGCCGCATGCACAGGCTCGCCAACGCAACAATGGCGTTGGCAACCGCTGGCGGTCTATCCCGGCAATGCGCACAACGCCGCGCTGGTCAGCGTCGCGACATCGCAATGCATCGCCGAGCGCGACGGCTTTCTGATCTCGGAGACATGCGACGAATGGGACTCGGCTCAGCGCTGGACGCCGTGGGACTTCGGCCTCGTCTACACGCCGCAGCGGCATTGCCTCGGCGAGAACGACGGCAAGCTCGCCATGCGCGGCTGCACCTTGCTCACGACCCGCTACCGATGGGCGACCACGCAACGCACCCAGGCAACCGACCTGCGGCTCGCGACGGCAATGTATGGCGATATCGCCGGCCGCGGCGAGCCATCCGCCATCTATGTTCAACGACAGCACGACGGGCCCGGATTCAACGTGTATGCGGCGGCGCTGTCGAAAGCGTCGCGCCCCGTCCTCTGGTACGCCAACCCCGTCCGATTCGATTACCGTTCGACAACACCGAGCTGCGCCAACGACAAGCTGTGCTTCGACAGCGTGCGTTTCCTGCTGGGAGACTTCGACGGCGACGGCCGGGCGGATCTGATGGCCATCGCCGCGCGCCGCGGCGGGACCGCGTTCTGGTTACTGCGCAACGCAGGTGACAGGTTCGAGGCCCCGCGTCTCTGGCTACAGACAAACCGTGTTTTGAAGCCCGAACTGGCACAGCAGTATGTAGCGGCCGACTTCACCGGAAGAGGACGAGCCAGTGTGCTGATCGCCCAGAAACGCGCCGATAGCGGGCTCGACCTCTGGATCGCATCTTCCACAGGGGCAGCCAGTCCCGCGCCGGCCTTATGGGCGCAAGCAAAGAATTTGCCGCAAAACGCGAACTTTCTGCCGGTCCACACAGAGGGCTCGCGGGCGTCACTGGTTGCCCTCGACGGTTCGGACGGCAGGCTCGCGCTCACGCAAATCGCCAACGATGGAGCGCATCTGCTGATCGGCGAGCGCAGCGTTCTGCCGGCGCGTTTCGTCCCCGGCTTCGTCAAAGCGGCGATCGGCGCTCCGTATGGCAAAGACAGCGACGCGTTGATCCTGTTGACACCGCATCTGGACAGCGCGAGCGACGACGCCGTCATCGACATTTCTACCGTGGACCTTGCAGACGCGGCGAAAGCACCTAGACAGGTGGCGGCATTACGCGGCATGTCATGGTCGGATGTCTTTCCGGCGCTCGTGCGTGACAACCGGAATACGGCGCTAGTGCTCTATCGAAGGACCGACGCGACGCTCGGTGACTTCTATTTCACCGGCGGCTCAGCGGCGCTTCTGCGCTACCCGGTCGGAGAAGGTTTCGCCTTGGGGACCGCACAGGATCTTGGCGAACTGCCGGGGTTCTTCTCGGAGACTGTGCGGATCGACCGGCTGGCGCAGTAGCGCAAGCCGGTCGATCCGCTGCCGCTCACGCCGAAATCGCAAGCGGCCGGACGAACTTCCGCGCAATCGTCATATAGCGATCCGCGGTGTCATGCAGCGTGTATCCCGCCAGGTGCCGGTTCGCCCGCGGCGTGCTCAGCGCCGCGAGCAATGCCCGGCCGTAAGCCTCCGGATCGGTCGTATCGACGAGACTGACGCCGGCAAAGCCACTTGCGAAACTGAACGACGGAATCCGGCTGGCCACGACCGGAATGCCCGATGCGAGCGCCTCGAGAAAACCGATGCTCTGCGCTTCGAAGCGCGAAGGCATCGCGAAGACGCGCGACGACCGGAGGATGGCGGCGACATCCGATCTGGGTCCGCATACGGTCACGTGGCTCCCCAACCCGAGCTGGTCGACCAGCGACAGCACGGCATCGTGATACGCGACGTCTTCTACGACACCACATAGCAGCAAGCGCGCCTCAGGCTCGCTCTGCAACACGCGCGCAAACGCGCGGATCGTGTCCAACTGGCTTTTCCCTTCGATGTAGCGGCCCAGCTGAACAATCTGCTTCGCGGGCACATCGGTATCCGGCGTCGGTGCGTCGAGATCCCCCGCGAACTGCGACGCATCCACGCCATTAGGAATGACCACCAGAGCTGGGTGTTTGCCGATCTCCCTCAGGTATTCGTCGATATTTTTCTGCGACACGCCGATGACCGCCCTCGCCCGCCGCGACAGCAGACGCTCTGCCTGCTTGAGCGCGCCGTTCTCGAAGTCGTTCACGCCGGAGTGCATCACCCAGACGATCGGCGTATGGACGGGCAGAAGACGGACATATAAGGCAGCAAGCGTTGCGTGAGCCACGATGAAATCAGGCCGGAACCGGCGCACCACGCGATACAGGTGCAGCAGCTTGCCCACCCGGCCGTAGTGGGTTTCGGGGAAGAGGCAGGTCACCCCTGCGGCCTGGAGTTCAGCGCGAATGCCGGCGAAATCGTCCTGCTGCGGGAGCAGCGATGCCACACACACTTGATGGCCACCGCGCTGATGATGAATGGCGAGACCTTTTACCAATACTTCCGCTCCGGATAGCCGCGGTGCGTGAACAAGCTGAAGAATTCTCACGATTTATCTCTCGGGATAACCGCATTTCTTACGCAGCGGATGGACATGCCGACCCGGCAATCGCACCGACCCAAAGAATCGCCGACATCCCATCATCGTTTGATTTGGCGCGCCCCAATTTCTTATGCGGCGTGGCATTGTCTCCGAAAGACAGCGACAGTTCCGCTGCGAAGTCACTATCGCCGAAGAAACGTTACACCGAAGCTCCAGCACTATTACGCCAACTCTAAGGCACTATCGGCTGCGCAATGCGCGCTAACGCCCATTTCTCGCCGTCTTACGCCAACTCAATAGTTAGGTATCCGTTACGTTAAATTCTTGACCCCAATTTTTCATGGCGGAAGAAAACTGGTATCGGCAGATATTTTCTTTCTTGTGAACAAGGCAATTAGTACTGCGTCATTGTTCATACGTTACAGCTCGTTACTTCTTTTAAACATACTAATGCGTATTGTTGCCGTCGATTCTCCCCAATAAAGCCTGCCTCGCTTTAAGGGACAGTAAAAAGTTCATTGACGTGCGCGATGAGCTCGAGCACGGCGATGCGAATTCCGCTGTTCCTTAAGACGTTGCCTGTTTTCGTCGTACTTTCCTGATCGCTTTATTCCGCCACGCCGGCTTTGCCGGCCGCGCGAATCGTTAGACAAGACGTTTTCCCGCAGAGAATTTCGCGGGATGCCGACAACCCAGGAATGCATCACTCGTCGCGCAGCCGGACAGTTGCGCACTCAAGACGGCCCGTGCCGACGGCTCGGTCATCGGCTGGCTTGCCAATTGAACCCAATGTTCAATCCGTCTCGCGACGCGGCTCGTGCGAGACAACGGAAGAACATTTAGCTAACGCATGGCTTACTGATTGATGAAATCACATCTACTTCTACTCTCTACACTCTCATTGGCACTCGCAGGCTGTGGCGGTGGCGGCGGTGGCGCCTCCGGCAGCAGCGCGGCAACCCAGGCGAACGGAACCGGTGGCTCCGCCACCTCGAACGCCTCGGGAAACACCGGCACAAGCAGCAACCCGGCCTCGACGTCAGCGCTGTCCGCCAACCCCAACGCAAAGCTCAGCTGCGCTGCGCCGGCCACTTCGGCGGGCTCCGGCAGCGCCGTCATCTCCGCCGACACGCCTAGCGCGGACGGCACCCGCATCTTCGCTTCAGGCAGCACCTTCCAGCTTGCCTTCACCACCAACGTTTCGTCCGCGGATACGCTGAACTGGTCCGTCACGGACACCGTCGGCAGGGTTGCGGCAAGCGGCAGCACCGCCGTACCCGGCGGTTCGCAGACCATCACGCTCAATTGCACCTCGACGCTCGCCGGCTATTTCGCGGCGTCGGGCACGCTCGCGCAGAACGGCGGCCAGTTGCCGCAAGCAGGCACGCGTCCGGTCGGCATCGCGACTTTCGGTGTGATGCCGAACCTGTCCGGCGTCGTTCCCGCCGTCACCTACGCGCATCAGGAACAGCACCGCTTCGGCATGCAAGGCGCGAACGACAACGGTCCGCTGCTCGCCGCGCTGGGCATCTCGTCGACCATCGACGATCGCCAGCTCTCGAAGATGGAGCCGAACGGACCGAACACCTTCAACCCTTCGACCAGCAATCTCGACCCGTTCTACAAGACGGGCAACGTGATGCGCCTGATCCGCCTCGACGGGATTCCCGCGTGGGCGAGCAGCACCGGCGCGTTCCAGGACGATGTGAGCGTGCCGACCGATCTTTCGTACTACCAGAGCTACATGAGCCGGGTAGGCACGGAATCGAACGCCATTCGCACCGCGTACTTCCCGCAGCAATCGGCCAACTACTATCAGGTGACGTGGGAGCCGAACCAGATGTGGACCGATACCGATGCGAATTTCATCGCGCTGTATAAAGCCGTCTATCAAGGCATTCATTCGACCGATCCGCACGCCGTCGTGATGGGCCCGGCCGATGCGTTCCCGAGTTTGACCACGACGCGCCTGAAGCGTCTCGCGCCGCTCGGCTTCGGCAGCTATATCGACGCCGTGGCCACGCACGGTTACTACGATGCGGGTACGTCGCCCTCGCATCCGCCTGAGCGCTACGACGCCGATCCGTCGACCGCCAGCGGTTCGTTGCGCGGCCAGATGCGCAATCTGCGCGCGGAAATGGCCACCGACTATCGTCCGGGCATGAAACTGTTCTCGACGGAAGCCGGCATCAGCTACGACCTCGGCAGCTCGTACGGTCCGAACTACCCGAGCGCGAACGTGTTGTACGCGCAAGCTGCGGTGGCGGCGCGCATGCACATCATCACGCTCGGCGAAGGCGCGGATCAGACCTACGTGTTCTACGGCGCTGACTACCCGGGCGAAGTCGGCTACGGCACGTTCTTCGATCTGAACGATGCCCAAGGCGCGTTCGGCGCGTCGAACCTCAGTCCGAAGCCGGTGGCGATGGCGATCGGCGCGATGACGCGCGCACTCGACGGCACCACCACGCTGGGCCCGGTGAACGGCACGCCGACCGGCGTCTACGCCTACGCGTTCCAGCAGGTGGGCAACGGCGCGGTGATCACCGCGTTGTGGGCGCATAGCAATAGCGTGTGGAACGCGAGCGCCGGGTTCAGTTCGACCTATAGCGTGACGTACAGCCTGAGCGTCGATGCGCCGGGCACCAGCGGCACGGTGAAGGTCATCGACATGATGGGTAATGCGTCGACCGCCAATTACAGCAACGGTGCGCTGACGCTTACCCTGACGGAATCGCCGGTGTATGTGGTGTCGAACAACGCGTCGGTCGCGAAGTCCAATGCGACGGTTCCGGTGGGATACGCCGGCATCTAGGCACCGACCTCTTGAAGTAGAAGCACAAAAGTCAGCCGGCATGGAGATCCTTGCCGGCTGACTTTTTTCAGACGCGTGCCGCGAAAGCAGACTCGGGCGACCTCAGCCTTCCCCCAGTTGCCCCTCCATCCCGCTCAACTCCTGTTCTCGCTCCTTCGACACCTTGCCGATCGGCGGCCCGGCAAAGCTCTTGCGCACGCCTGCGCCGTACCAGATCGCCAGCAACACCGCGAGCAAGCCGACGATCACGTAGACCACCTTCTGGTTCGGCGGCTGCATGCCGACATACGCCAGCACCAGCGCACCGATTACCGCTGCCACCGCGAACGGCTTCGACAGCATGCCCAACTGGAACGGGCCCTTCTCGTTCCACGTGCGGCCTTCCGCGAGAATCCCCGCGGCGATGGGCATCGCATATGAAATAAACAGGAACACCGCGCTACCCGCGCTCAGCACGGTGAATGCATCGCCATACAGCGTGACCACGATCGCCAGCACCGCCGAGGTCCAGATCGCAGCACCCGGCGTGCGATGCGCCGCGTTCACTTTACGCAACCACTTCGACGCAGGCAGACCGCCGTCGCGAGCAAACGCGAACATCATCCGCGAGGTCGACGTCACCGCGGCAAGACCGCACACGTAATTGATGAAGAACATCAGCAATTCGATCACGATGCGCAGCGGTCCCGGAATCGGCGCAAGAATCGCTTCGAAGAATCCCGTGCCCTGCTTCACCGCCGCGCCGAGATCCGGCATCACCAGCACGAACGCACACACCATTACGTAACCGAAGGTGGTCGACCAGAACACCGAACCGACGATGCCGCGCGGCACGTTGCGTGCCGCCTCGTGCGTCTCCTCCGACGTATGCGCGGACGCGTCGAACCCGGTGATCGTGTAGGCGGTCAGCAGCAGGCCGGACAGAAACGCCATCGCGATGGTCTGCTTCGGCCACGCGCCGCCGTCGACGCCGGTGAAATTGGTAAACGTATAAAGCCGCGAAAGATCGATCCTGACCGGCGAATACACCAGCAGCGACACCACCAGCATGATCGTCACCACAAAGATCAGATAGCCGGACAGGTCGGTGATCTTGCTGGTGATGCGAATGCCGCGATGATTGAGGAACGCTTGCGAAGCGGTGATCACGGTCAGAAAGATCGTCTGCTGCCACCAGCCGAGCGAGTCGGGATTCACGCCGAACATCGGCGCGATCAGCGTGCGGAAGAACGGATCGTAAGTGCCGTAATTGATCGCCGCGACCACGAATACGAGGCCGAGCAGATTCAGCCACGCGGTGAGCCAACCCCACGTTTTGCCGCCGAGAATCGAGCTCCAGTGATAGAGGCCGCCGGCAGTCGGATACGACGACGCGATCTGCGCCATCGCCGCCGCGACCACCATCGCGAACAGCGAGCCGAGCGGCCAGCCGAGTCCGATCGACGCCCCGCCCGCCGCCGACAAGCCCATCTGGAACGACGTGATGCCGCCCGACAGAATGCAGATCAGCGAGAACGACACCGCGAAGTTCGAGAACGCGCCCATCCGGCGGGACAGTTCTTGCGCGTAGCCCATCTTGTGCAGCAGCTTGACGTCGTTGTCGGCGGGTTCCGCCGACGGCACGGCCGTGTTGATGTCCATGACGCGATCCTTTGAACAGGGTTATGACGAAGCGGCTCAGCGATGAAGAGACGTGACCGCGCGACGGAGAACCGGCTCACGCAGCCGTGAAGCAGTTATCGACGTACAGATGCGCGCCGTTGACGAAACTGGCGTCGTCGCTGGCGAGAAACAGCGCCGCGCGCGCGACTTCTTCCGGCGCGCACAGCCTGCCTTGCTGCACTGACAAAGCCGCCTCGCTCGCATCGAAACCGTATTTCGCCAGCGCGCTGATTTCGCGGCGGCCATGCGGCGTGTCGATGAAACCGGGGCACACCGCATTGCAGCGAATCCCGCGATCGCGATACTCGACGGCAATCGCGCGGGCGAACATCGCGCATGCGCCTTTGGTCGTGCAGTACAGCACTTCGAGCGGCGTCGCCGCGACCGACGAGATCGACGCCGTGCAGACGATCGAACCGCCGCCCGCGGCGAGCATGTGCGGCAGCACTGCGCGCGTCATCATGAACATGCTTTTGACGTTGACGTTCATAAGCCAGTCGTAGTCTTCGTCGGTGGTCTCGACGAACGGCTTCACGACGATGCTGCCGGCGTGATTGAACAGCACGTCGATGCGCCCGAAGCGCGCGATGATGTTCGCCACCGCGGCATCCACGGCCACGCGCTTCGACACATCGGCCGCGAACAGCTCGGCGACGCCGCCTGCCGTGCGAATCCGCGTCACCACTTCCTCACCCGCATCGGTATTGATATCGACGACGGCGACCTGCGCGCCTTCCTGCGCGAACAGCAGCGACGCCGCGCCGCCCGCGCCCGTTGCGCCGCCTGACACGATCGCGATCTTGCCTGCCAGCCTGCCTGCCGGTCTGCTCATGCGTGACTCCTGTTCTGGTGCATTGCGTTGTGCACAAAGTAGGGGTGGCAAAAAGCGGCGACTATCCAAAATTGGCAAAAAGTAAAAATGCCGTAAAAATCCGGCTTGCTGACAAACACATTACAGCCGGGCTTGCGCGCGGTGGCGGCTCACGGTAACGGCTCGTCGCATAACGCCGGCGGCGGGTTTTTTTTCACATACACTGGACGGCACGAGGCTTTCGGGGAGCGCCACCACAGAATCGGGAGAAGCTATGCAGGCGGTCTATCAGACTCGCAGTGCCGTCGAGATTCGCTGTTGCCGGAACATCGACGAGCAGGCGATGTTGCTCGACGCGTGGAACCAGAGCTATTGCCAGATTTCTCGCGGCGCCTTCGACGGCTCGGTGAGTTCGTTTGCCGCGGGCGGCGTACGGGTGCTGGTCGAACGCCTGAACCGCACGGTTTATCAACGCGGCCAGGTCGCGCCGTCCAGGCTTGCTGTCGGCGTCCCGTTTCAACTCGAGGGACATGCGTTGCTGTGCGGGCAGACCAGTCACCGCGACGGCTTGCATGTGTTTTCCGGCGATGGCGGGTTTGAGTTTTTATCGCCTGACAAGCACGTCGTGGTGAATCTGGAGATCGAGCCTGGCGCGATTGGCGATCGGCTGGTGCGATCGCAGCTTGATGAGTTGACGCCGCTGCTGGGCACGAGGCCTGGCGTGCTGAATGTCGATCCTGCGCGGTTGCAGGGCTTTCGCGAGGTACTGAAGCAATTGCTCGACGCGGCGGCTGCCACGCCGACTTTGCTCGACGATGCGGGGGTGGTTGCTGCGTTTGAGAAATCAGTGATATTTGGTCTTGCTGATGCGTTACGGGGAATGCGGGGGGCGGATCCGCACGGGCATCTGGAGGCGCGTACCGCGAGGAATTGGCAGCTAGTGCGCAGTGTTCGCGAGTTGGTTGAAGGATCGCCTGATTGCCCACTGTCGGTGGCGGAGCTTTGTGCCCGGTTTCGCGCGAGCCGGCGCACATTGCAATATGCTTTTGAGGATACCCTTGGGGTGAATCCTTCGGCTTATATTCGAGCCGTTCGGCTCGATCATGTGCGGCGTGAATTGCGTGGGTCTTCTTCTGTTACTGAGGTCGCTACGCGGTGGGGGTTTTGGCATTTTGGGAATTTCTCCAATGAGTATCGGGGGCAGTTTGGGGAACTGCCCAGTGAGACTTGGCGGCGTAGCCGCGATCGAATTGTTTAGGGGTTTTTTGCGCGTAGCGGTTGATTGGGGTGTTTGCCTACGGCGTCGGGGTTTGCTTGAGCTTGGTTGCCTGCGCGGCGCTTTTTGTCTGTGTGCCTGCGGTGTTGGCCTTTCCTTGATTTGTTAGTGGTCTATTAGCTTCGCCCCTGTGCTGTTTGCCTTCGCGGCGCTTTATGTCTGTGCGCCTGCGGTGTTGGCCTTTCCTTGATTTCTTAGTGGTCTATTAGCTTCGCCCCTGTGCTGTTTGCCTTCGCGGCGCTTTATGTCTGTGTGCCTGCGGTGTTGGCCTTTCCTTGAATTGTTAGTGGTCTATTAGCTTCGCCCCTGTGCGGGGCAGGCACTTACTTTCTTTGCGGCGGCAAAGAAAGTAAGCAAAGAAAGCGGCTTCATACCGCTAACTTTGAAGCGGGTCCCCTGGCTTGGAGGAGGTAGTGGAGCATCTGGAATCAGTGTGCCCGCGCACTCCGCGCCGGTGACAAGGCCGTCATCCTTCCGGCGGCGCTGCGCGCGCCGTGGCGGTACTTCACAAAACCAGCGGACCCGTCGACCGTAGGGTGCTTCCTGGGTCTGCGATTGTTCAAGCGTAATGGCTTGCCTTTGCTGCGCTAGCGTAACTCGCGGCTGTGTTTCGCTCGGCACTTTCCCGTGCCTGCGGTGGCTCGCCCTCCGCCCCCATGCCTCGCTGCGGCGCTCGCGTTTTGTCCGGGGCGCTGGCGCGCCGTTGCATTGCCAATCCTCACTATCGTACCGGTTCTTCGCTTTGCGTGATGGCTCGCACTCGCACATTCGGGTGCTTCGCCGAGGCGAAGCCGATGGCCCCCACCAAGCCCAAACGAAGCCCCTGGTTTCCCTGGCAGACCGTTCCGGCGAGCACGTAGTGCGAGGTGGGAAGAATGATGCGGGAAGCGCGTACGCTCTATCGGCTTTGAGAAGTACCGCCACGGCGCGCGTAGCGCCGCCGGAAGAATGACTGCTTTGTCACCAGCGCGGAGTGTGCGAGAACACCGATTCCAGATGTTCCACTATCCCCTCCAAGCCAGGGGACCCGCTTAAGTGTTAGCGGTGTGAAGCCGCTTTCTTTGCTTACTTTCTTTGCGGCGGCAAAGAAAGTAAGTGCCTGCCCCGCACAGGGGCGACGCTAATAGACCACTAAGAATTCAAGGAAAGGCCAACACCGCAGGCGCACAGACATAAAGCGCCGCGCAGGCAACCAAGCTCAAGCAAACCCCAACGCCGTAGGCAAACACCCCCCAATCAGCCGCTACGCGCAAAAAAAACCCAAACATCAAAAACAAAACCAGCGCACACTACTCTACTGCTCCCTCGCGGAGCGAAAAAAGCCAAATTGGGAGTCCATCATGGCAAAAGGTCAACTCCGCAGCAACCGCGAAGCGAAAAAACCCAAACAGGAAAAGAAACCCAAACCAGCCACTTCGCCCTCAGGCGCGCCGCCGATCCGCGTAGCACCGAGCACGTCCGCGACGCAAAAGAAGCACTAGCAAAGCAAGCCCGCCCCGCAAGGCGGGCAGCAAATAGCTATTTAGAAATATCCTCCAACGCGACATCGCGCGTCTTAGGCCCAAGCGTAGCAATGGCCACCATCACGATGACCATCGCTCCCGAAATAAACACAAACACGCCGTTCACCCCGAAGCTGTTCAAACACGCCGCGATCACGAACGCTGAAAACATCGCCGAGATCCGGCTCCACGAATAAACAAACCCCACTGCCCGTGCCCGGATGCCGGTCGGAAAAAGCTCCGCCTGATAGGCGTGATAGCTGTACGAAATAATATTGCCCGCCAACACAAGGCACACGCCCAGGCTCACCAGCAACACCGTCTCGCGCGCCTGGCTGAACAGCAACCCGCACACCACGTTGACCGCCGCCATACAGACGATCACCGTCTTGCGCTCGAAGCGATCGGCAATCAGCAATCCAAGCAACGGCCCCAACGGCGCAGCAATCGCGATAACACTCGCATACATCAAACTCGTCGTGACAGTAATGCCCTGCCTGATCAATAGCGTCGGAATCCAGTTCGCGAAGCCGTAATAACCCATCGTCTGAAACACGTGGAAAATGATCAGCATCAGCGTGCGCTTCCGATATGGCGGCGCCAGCAGATCCCGAAACGCCGCACGCGCACGCACCGGTTCGGGCAACGCCGGCTCCGGCAATCGCCGGCCATATTCGCGTTCGACGCGCGCTTCGAGACGCGTCATCACCGCGTCCGCTTCGTCGATACGCCCTTTCTGCGCGAGCCAGCGCGGACTTTCCGGCAACCCCAAACGGATCCACCACACCACCACGGCGCCGATCACGCCGGTCAGCACAACCAGACGCCAGCCGTCGAGCCCGAAGTAGCGATGCGGCACCAGCAAATAGGACAGAAACGCGACGATCGGCACCGCGCAAAAACCGACCGCCTGCGAACATGCCGACGCACGGCCGCGCACATGCTTCGGCACGAGTTCGGAGATGTACGTGCCGATCGTGACGATCTCCACACCAATGCCGATCCCCGCGATGAAACGCCATAGATTCAGCCCAGGCGCAGTGTCCTGAAACGCCATGACGATATTGGCCGCGGTGTACCACAGTAGCGACCACGTAAAGATCGCCCGTCGGCCGAAACGGTCGGCGAGAAAGCCGCACGCCGCCGTGCCGATGAAAAGCCCCGCGAACAACGCGGCGATAAAACTGGCAACACCGCTGGTGCCGAACAGTCCGTGCGTCGTCGCGGTCAGAATGCCGCTGCGCACGAGGCCCGGCGCGATGTAGCCGGAGAACATCAGGTCGTACAGTTCGAAGAACAAGCCGAGGCTCAACAGCATCACCAGCTTCCAGATCGAACGCGTGGCAGGCAAGCGGTCGAGCCGCGCGGAAATGCGCGCGCCGTCCAGCGCGATCTTGTCGGCTTGCGCGCCAGGCGCGACGTCGGCACCCGCCCCTGCGCCGGACGGCAAACCGCCAAGCGTACCGGCCTGGCCCACCGCCGTTGCATACACCGCATGATTCGACGATTTCATCGTCTGTCTCCTTTGTCGATCGGCGTTGGCGCTTTAGCTGTCGACCAGAGTTCGCGTGTCGGCTGGAGTTAGCGCTTTAGCGCTTACTCCGGCCCCATAGCGCTTACTCCAGCTCCATAGCGCGTTACTCTGGTCCCATGCAAAGCACTTATGTCGATCCGGAGTTAGTGCTTCAGCACTTACTCCGGTCCCACTCAGAGCGCTCCGATCCCACGCAAAATGGTTGCTGAATTCCGGTCTGACGCCGGATGAGATTGATTGTTTATCCGCGACGCTTTGAACACCCGCCTGCTGCCTGCTCAAGCGGCTTCGCTCGGCGTCTGAGCCACACCGCCGCCGAGCGCCGCGATCTGCGCTTCGTCGTATCCCAGGCCGCGCAGCACTTCGGCGGTGTGCTCGCCGATCTTCGCGATCGGCTGGCGCGGCTGCAGGCGTTTGCCATCCATCGAAATCGGCAGCAGCGGCATCGCGGTTTCGCTGCCGTCGTCGAGCGTCAATCGGGCCAGGCCGCCGCTCTGGTTCAGATGCGGATCGTCGAACAGTTCTTCGGGTCTCGTGATCGAGGCGAACGGAATGTGATCGCGTTCGAACTGCGGCACGAGCGCGGCGCCTTCGAAGGTGCTCAAGGTTTCGCCGAGCGTCTTCAGCAGCCGGTCGCGCGCCAGCACGCGATCGTTGTTGGTCGCGAGAAGCGGGTCGGCCAGCAGATCGGCGCGGCCGAGAATCGCGCACAGCGCGCGCCACTGGCCATCGCCGGTCGCGGCGATGAACATCTGCTCGTCGTTGGCGAGCTTGAACACATCGTAGACGGCCCATGCGCTGATACGCTCGGGCATCGGCGCGGCAGGCACGCCGGTCGCGGCGAACTGCTGCATGTGTTGCGCGGACAGCAGCACGCAGTTTTCGAACAACGCACTCTGCACCTCCTTGCCGCATCCGCTCGTATGCCGTTCGTGCAACGCGGCCAGCACGCCGATCGCGCCGAACATGCCGCCCATGATGTCGTTGACCGAACTGCCGGCGCGCAGCGGGCGTCCCACCGGTCCGGTCATGTAGGCGAGGCCGGCCATCATCTGCACGACTTCGTCGAGAGCGAGACGGTGTTCGTATGGGCCGTTCAGAAAACCCTTGTGCGAGACATAGATCAGCTTGGGATTGCGTTCGCGCAGCGTCGCGTAATCGAGACCGAGGCTCGTCATGCGGCCCGGCTTGAAGTTTTCGACGAACACGTCAGCGGTATCGACGAGCTTATGCAACGCAGCCCGCCCCGCCTCCGTATCGAGGTCGAGCGCAACGCTCTTCTTGTTGCGATTGAAGGTGCGGAAAAAACCCGCGCCGGTGCCGAGCAAACGGCGCGTGCCGTCGCCGCGCGGCGGCTCGACCTTGATCACCTCGGCGCCGAGGTCGCCGAGAATCATCCCGCAGGTCGGCCCCATCACCATATGCGACAACTCGACGACGCGAATGCCCGCGAGCGGCAACGCGCCCGCGCTTTGCTGGGAAGAATTCATTTGCTACGCCTGTGATTCGGAAAAGTAAGCGGTGGCGGCGAACTGCCTGGGCAAACCGGCGCGCGCCAGGTAGCCGTACAGCGGTTCGCCGGGCAAGGCGTCGGCGAGCACCGCACGCGACGCGATCAGGCGCACGAGGTCGATGCCGGTGTCGTAGCCCATGCTGTCGAGCATGAACACGAGGTCTTCGGTATTGACGTTACCGGTGGCGCCGGGCGCATGCGGACAGCCGCCGAGGCCGGCCAGCGATGCGTCGAATTCGCGGATGCCGTGTTGCAGCGCGACCAGCGTGTTGGCGAGGCCAAGCCCGCGGGTGTCGTGGAAATGCAGCGAGCGCAGTTTGTTGCCGGCAACGCCGCGCACCAGCTCGATGATTTCGCCGACCTGGCGCGGCGTCGCTTCGCCGGTGGTGTCGCCAAGCGCGATCACATCGGCACCCGCCTGCAACGCGGCGCGTGCAATCGCGGCGATATCGGCATAAGGCACCGCGCCTTGCAACGTGCAGCCGAACACCGTCGATAAACCGGCGATCAACTCGACACGTTGCGGGCTCGGGTTCGCGTTTGAGTTTGAGGCTGTGTCGATCAGCTCGCGCATCGCAGCGAACGCGTCGATCATCTCCACAGGCGTCTTGCGCACATTGGCGAGGCTATGCGCGGTGCTCACCGAAATCGGTGCGACGATCCGATGCACGCCGCACTCGAGCGCGCGTTGTGCGCCCTTCAGGTTCGGCACCAGCACCGTCACGATCAGGTCGTCGTAAGTGAGGGCGTGGGCGATCACTTCGTCGGCGTCGGCCATTTGCGGCAACAGCTTCGGCGGCACGAACGACGCGACTTCCATATGCCGCACGCCGGCGGCATAGGCGGCGTCGATCCAGCGCCGTTTGAACTCGGTGGGCATCGCGCGCGAGATGCTTTGCAGGCCGTCGCGCATACCGACTTCGGTCACGACGACGCGTTCATGGGTGTCACTCATGGTCCTGGATTCCGGTCTTGAAACCGCGGCTAAAGCCGCTCTGGAGCTGAAAATAAAGAGGCTGAGCGACAGCGTGCCCGCGCAGGGCCGCGCGGCAAAGTCTGCGTTGACGACGCACTCCATCGCCATTCGCGATGACGGGCGAGGCAAGCGGGACGGGCGTGCGCCGTCGCAAAGGGGAAACCCTTAAGGGCTTTTCAGAGGGGCCTTGGCAGGACAATCGCGGCTGGAATTCAGGCGCTGTTCAGCAAATGATCGAGCAGATGCGTCGCCGCCAAGGTCAGCGCATGGCGCTCGCGCATGCAGATCACAAAGCGTCGCTGCGCCCACGCTTCGCGCAGCGGCACGGCCACAATGCCGTATTCGTCGGCGGCGTGTCCCGGCAACGCTTCGCGCGGCAGGATCGCGACGGCGAGGCCCGCCTGGATGAAACGATAGGCGGCGTCGAAGGTCGACACATGGGTTCGATAGTTCAGCTCGCTGCCTTTTTCCACGGCAATGCGCTGCATCAGCGCGTTCACCGACGCGTTCGATGCGAGCCCGAGATGATCGAATGCCAGCGTCTGCTCGAAGCCGATGTCGGTCTCAGCCGCGAGCACATGATCGCGCGGCACGATCAGCGCGAGGTGGTCGCAGCGATACGGCAACACGTCGAGACTGCCCATCGGCACCACATCGCGGCAGATGCCGAGATCGGCGACACCTTCTTCCAGACCGCGTACGATCTCCGCGCTGACGCGCTCTTCGACATCCACGCGAATCTGCGGATTGGCCTTCAGAAACACCGATAACGCTTCGGGCAAGAACTCGACCATCGACGACACGTTCGCCAGCACCCGGACATGGCCGCGCGCACCGGCGGCATATTCGCTGAGTTCGGCTTGCAGCCGTTCGTGGCCGCGCATGATCAGACGCGCGTGCTTGAGCAGCGCCTCACCGGCGGCAGTCGCGCGCACGCCGCGCTGACTGCGCGAGAGCAACGCGACATCGACGAGCGCTTCGAGATCGGCAAGCCGCTTGCTAACCGCGGACGGCGCGATGAACTCGCGTTCGGCCGCGCGGGCAATCGTGCCTTCCTCGCATACCGCGATGAACAGGCGCAACGTCACCTGATCGATTTGCCACATGAGCGAACGCGCCTCGGGTGTTTTGAAGTGGAAAAATTATGCCCGAGGAAGACCGCGGCCGAGCCGATGCCAGGGTATTCACGCCCCACGCCACACGCCCGGCGCACGCGGAGTTACGCAGGTTTTCCGCGCGCCGTCTTGCTGGAGATTATCGGTCTGGCTATGCTGACGCACGCGTCTGGCGTGCGCAACCAAGGCAAACAAGCGGCGCCGCACGGGATACGATCAGGCAGAACAATCAACCGGGAATCTCCATGTCCACCACTAGCCTCTTCTTCATCGCCGCGGGCGTCGGCCTCGCAATCGCCGCACCGGTCGGCCCGATGGGCATGCTGTGCATCCGCCGCACGTTGACCGGCGGTCCGCGCGCGGGACTGGCGATCGGTTTCGGCATCGCCAGCGGCGATGCGTTCTACGGTCTGATCGCGGCGCTCGGGCTCGTCGGCATTTCGCAGTTCATGCTCGCCTACGACCGGCCCTTGCATCTCGTGGCGGGCCTCTTTCTGCTTTACCTCGGCGTGCGTACACTGCTGCAAAAGCCCCCCGCCGACGCGCCGAACGGTGACGGCAAGCTCGCGCAGATCGGCCGCGCCGGCGCGCTGCGCGCGTACGCGAGTTCGCTGCTGCTCACGCTCACCAATCCGCAGACCGTCATCATGTTCGCCGCGTTGTTCACGACGCTGGCGCCGCGCGGCGCGTTTTCATCGAGCATCGCGTTGACGACGGTCAGCGGGGTGTTTTGCGGCTCGATCGCGTGGTGGTGTTTTCTCGTGACCGTGGTGTCGCTCGCGCGTCACGCGATCGGCAGCAAGCTGCGGCTCGCGATCGACCGGCTTGTCGGGATCACGCTGGCGGCGTTCGGTATCGTCGAAGTTCGCCGCGCGCTTTGAGCGGCAGAGGTCGGCCAGAGATCACAGGTCGTTGCGAAAGGCGCGCTTGCCGACTCCCCAGCAAGGCCCGCCGAGGCCGTGCCTGCTGACGGTTTTGTACGCAAGCGCGGCAGTTTTGCGACAATAGCGCCTTTTGCCGCGCCGACCACGCGCCTGTCCATCGACCATCGAAGGCACGCGCGTGCCGGCATTGCCGCTCAACCGACCCAACCCACCCGACCGTCAGCGGTCTGCTCAATGGCCTTTCCCCACATCGATCTGCTGTATTCCGTATCCGGCCTGTTCGTCGGCTTTCTGGTCGGACTGACGGGCGTCGGCGGCGGCTCGCTGATGACGCCGATCCTGGTCCTGCTGTTCAATGTGCATCCGGCCACCGCCGTCGGCACCGATCTGCTGTACGCCGCTGCGACCAAGGCGACCGGCACGCTAGTGCACGGCCTGAAAGGCTCCGTCGACTGGCAGATCACACTGCGTCTGGCCGCCGGCAGCGTTCCGGCGGCGACCATTACGCTGGTGCTGTTGCATCGTTTCGGCATGGACACGCCGGGCGCAAGCCGGCTGATCCAGATCGTGCTCGGCGTAGCGCTGCTGGTGACGGCGGTGGCGCTGGTGTTCCGGCCGCAACTCGCGGCGCTCGGTGCGCGCCATCTGCCGGTGCCGAAGCAAGGCCGTACGCTCGCGCTGACCATGGTGACCGGCGCGGTGCTCGGCGTGCTGGTGTCGCTGACTTCGGTGGGAGCGGGCGCCATCGGCGTGACGGTGCTGTTGCTGCTGTACCCGCTGCTGCCGACCACGCGCATCGTCGGTTCCGACATCGCGCATGCGGTGCCGCTCACGCTGCTGGCAGGCGCCGGGCACTGGCTATTGGGTTCGGTCGACTGGTCGATGTTGTTGTCGCTGCTGGTCGGATCGCTGCCGGGCATCGCCATCGGCAGTTATCTGTCGTCGCGCGCGCCCGATGCGCTGCTGCGCAACCTGCTCGCCGCCACCCTGACGCTGGTCGGCGTGCGCCTTGTGCTGGCCTGAACGCCAGACCGACGCGCCAGCGTGCCGGCTATTTGAAAAAGCGGCAGGTCAGATCGGTCTCGAACTGCCGCACCCATTGACCGTGATGGTCGCGATAGGACTGCGCCCAGCCGCCGCGCCGCACCGTGACGAGGCGCTCGTGCGCGGCGTCGTGCGGATCCGCGCAGGCGCTGATGTCAAAATGCGCAGGCGCGAAGCCGTGCCGCGCGCACACCAGCTCGAAAGCCGCCCGATCGCTGATCGGTAGATCGGTATAGCGCAAAAGCGTGGTTTCCATGGCGTTGACTCCGGTTCACCACTCGTCACAGTACGCCTCACGACGCGTCAATTGTGTGTCATAGCGCACGCAGGACGGTTCGTTGCGGTGCCGTCTTCCGGCTCGAACTGCCCCGATCCATCATCACCGTTTCAAAAATCGCCGCTGCGAAAAATAAAACGAAAAAAACGGGCCCCGGCGATTCGCCGGAGCCCGTTTGCTGGCATGCATCAAGATGGCGCAAAGCGGCAACGGAGTGCGCGCTTCGTGGAGCGTGGCGCGCATGGCGCCTTGCGGCGCGTCATGCACTTATTGCGCTTATTGCCCCTCGTGCCGCCGGCTTATTGCTGCTCAACGCTCAGCTTGTTCGACACCGACGTCACACCCGCGACGCCCTTGGCGACTTCGCCCGCCTTGTCGATCTGGCCCTGGTCAGGCACCGAACCCGTCAGCGTCACCGCACCGCCGCGAGCGCGCACCGAGATGTTCGCCACGTCGATGCCTTGTGCCTTGGCGAGCGCGCCGCGCACTTTGCGGCCGAGCTGGCTATTGGCCTTCTTGGTGGTCGCGGCCGGGGCGGCCGGGGCGGCCATGGCGCCGCTTGCCGCCGTATCGCTTGCCTGAGCGTACACATTGCACGCCACCACCATCGCCACAACCGAGCCCAGCGTTTTCAGAAAACCGACCGATTTCATAATTTCTCCTTTTGCTTCACATTGGACCGCCTCTACCAAGCGGCTTCGTTACGACTACCGGCGGCCGGGCCCGGGCGCGACAACGCGTGGCTGAGCGACGGCCGACTATGGTTGCAACACGGTGCGCGAGAGGCGAGAGAAGCCAGCCGCCGTTAGCCGCACGCGATGACAGGCATGCATGCGGCATGAAGGCCGGCAAGCCGCGAAGTCCGCCAACGCGCCCGGTTCTGCTATGTCGTGCCGGGTCGCGCTGCGCAAACGTCTAATCGCGGCAGCGATGCACAATTTAATCTAGCCGAGCCAGAAGCGCAAAGGGTTTAGTCATGCTCGGGGCGCGTGCCGCGTGCCGTCGACGGGTGGTTCGTGCCGGTGTTGACGCATCCGTCATACTTTGAGTGTGGGTCGTTCGCGCTACCGTCATGCTTCGTTCACGCGCCTGTTCACATGCTTTCCGCGCGCTTTTTCACGCGCTTTTTCACGTTTTGTTACGGGTTTGTCGGCGCTCACCCTCGCCGTGCGCGCCGCCGCCGCGCGAATCTCAGGTACCATCGCCGCGAATGCGAGCTGCCGCGCGGCGCCCCGGCATCAAGCCAGGCATGGCGCGAGCGCCTCGACTTGCGCTACGCTAAAGTGCCGCCGCAACCCTGTTCACCTTCGACCGTAGCCGTCACGTCATCCGATGAAGCCTGCCACCGGCCGCAAACGCCCTCCCCGCCTCGTCGCCCGTTTCGTCGCAATCTCGTGGCGCGATCTGGCGGTCTCGTTCGGTCCGATCCTGCTGGTCGCCATCGCGGCGATCTGGGTCGCCGTGCGTCTGATCCAGCCCGCCCCGCCCAATACGCTGACGATCAGCGCCGGCCCCGAAGGCAGCACGTTCTGGACCGCCGCGCAAAAGTACAAGGCCATTCTGGCGCGCAACCGCATCACGTTGAACGTGTTGCCGTCGGAAGGCTCGTTGCAGAATCTCAAGCGCCTGTCGGACCCGAAGTCGGACGTCGACGTCGGCTTCGTGCAGGACGGCGTCGCGCCCGGCCCGGTGAGCGACGCTCTGATGTCGCTCGGCAGCGTGGCGTACGTGCCGCTGGCGATTTTCTATCACGGTCCGACCGTCACGCGGCTGTCCGAATTCAAGGGTTCGCGTATCGCGGTCGGCGCCGAAGGCAGCGGCACGCGGGAATTGGCGCTCGCGCTGCTCAAGGCGAACGGCATCGAGCCTGGCGGCGCCACCAGACTGCTGCCGCTCTCCGGTGACGACGCCGCGCAGGCGCTCATCTCCGGTAAAGTCGACGCGGCCTTTCTGGCTGGCGATTCCGCGCAACCGGCGGTAATGGGCAAGCTGTATCGCACGCCGAACGTGCAGTTCTACGACTTCACCCAGGCCGATGCGTACACACGCCGTTTTCCGTATCTGACGCAACTCGAGATGCCGATGGGCGCGTTCGACCTCGGCAAGAATCTGCCGTCCGCGCCGATTCACATGGTGGCGCCGACCGCCGAACTGGTGGCGCGCGACTCGTTGCATCCCGCGCTCTCCGATCTGCTGATCGAAGCCGCCCGCGAAGTGCACGGCAAAGCGAACATCATGCAGCGGGCCGGCGAATTCCCCGCGCCGCTCGCGCACGATTTCCCAATCAGCGACGACGCCGCGCGCTACTACAAGTCGGGCAAGAGCTTCCTCTACCGGATCCTGCCGTTCTGGCTCGCGAGTCTCGCCGACCGGCTGCTGGTGGTCGTGGTGCCGCTGATCGTGCTGCTGATTCCGGCGCTGCGCGTGGTGCCGTCGCTGTATGCGTGGCGGGTGAAATCGCGCATCTATCGCTGGTACGGCGCGCTGATCGCGATCGAACGCAGCGCGCTCAGCGAGTATTCGGCCACCGAACGCGCGTCGCTGATCGAGCGGCTCGACGCGATCGAGGAGTCGGTCAACGGCCTGAAGATGCCGCTCGCCTACGCGGACCAGTTCTATGTGCTGCGCGAACATATCGGCTTCGTGCGCCGGCGGCTTACGCATAGCCGCGAGGCCCAGCGCGAAGCGTCGGACGAACCGGACGAACCGGACGATAGGCCGGAACCGCCCGAGACGAACGAAGCGACCGAAGCACCCGGCGCATCCGAGGCGGGCAAGTCTTCAGACGACCGCCCGGCATCGCCCGCGCCCAGCCCGGTCTGACGGTCACCGCAACGGCTGCGACCGGTCCCAAACCAGGCGCCAACCCATATTGACCGCTGCAAGCAGCGGCCGCACCGCGTAAGATCATTACAAATCCGACGGTTTAGCAGACGCACACCGTTCGGCCCAGGCAATCCGGGAGACATTCATGACCGTTGGCATCGACGCCAGGCAACCGCTGTGGTTTTACGATTTTGTCTCGCCGTTCACCTACCTGTTGCTCGAGCAACACGACAAATGGCCGGGCAACGACTTCGCGTTCACGCCGGTCGTGCTGAACGACCTGTATCGCCACTGGGGTCAACTACCGGCTTACAACGTGCCCACCAAGCGGGTGTTCATGTACCGGCACGCGTTGTTTCGCGCGGAGCAGCTCGGCATTCCGTTCAAGATGCCGCCGGCTCATCCGTTCGACTCGATGAAGCCGCTGTTGCTCGCCACCGCGGTGAACGGCGACATCAGCTTCGTGCGCGAGATCTTCCGTTTCATCTGGCGTGAAGGCCGCGATCCGTCGAGCGACGCAGCGTTCGCCGAACTGTGTGAACGCGTCGGCCAGCCGGACGGGCCCGAGTTGATCGAAAGCAAAGAGGTCAAGGCGAAATTGCAGCGCAATACGGCGAATGCGATCAGCTTGGGCGTCTACGGCGTGCCGACCTTTTACCTGAACAAACAATTGTTCTGGGGCGAAGACGCACTGCCGATGGTGCTGTATTGCGCACGCACGCCGAACTGGCTCGATTCGGAAGAAGTGAAGCGCATCAGTTCGCTGCCTTTAGGTGTCGCGAACACCACCGTAGGCGAAGTGTAATATTCAGACGGGTTCGGTGCGCTGAGCACGTAATGAAATGCGCCATGGCCGCCGCCCATGCCTTGCTGATGCCGGCCATACCGTGCCCGCTATGGCCGCAGCACTGCAATCGGGCCTAAGGTTATGACCTTTGTGCGTTGCTGCGCGAGCCGTCTTGCGGGCGGTTTCGCGCGACGCTTCATTCGAGCCCGATCCGCTTGCACCGCCTCGCCTAAACCATGGACGACACCGCCGCCTCCCTCGATATCTGGCTCGTGCGCGTGCTGCGCACGCTGCTGGTCGAGCGCAGCGTCACACAGACCGCGCTGCGGCTGAATCAGACCCAACCCGCCATCAGCACCGCGCTGCGCAAACTGCGCGAGACGCTGAACGATCCGATCCTCGTACGCGGCAAATCGGGCATGGTGCCGACCGAATACGGCGAATCGCTGCTGGCGTCCGCGCAACGCGTGCTGCGCGAAGTCGATTTCGTCGCGACGCCACATGGCGACTTCGACCCCGGCCGCTCGCGCCGCACCTTTCGGGTGGCCGCACCCGACTATCTGAACGACTTCTTCATGCCGACCGTGATCGCGCAGTTTCGCGAGGCGGCCCCGCATGCGCGTCTGGAAATCGATTCGCTGAGCCCGATGCTCGATCACTCGGCCGCGCTCGATGCGGGCGAACTCGATCTGGTGATCGGCAACTGGCCGAAACCCGATCCGCGCTTCGGCAAGACCGACCTGTTCTCCGACACAGTGGTGTGCCTGATGCGCGCCGATCATCCGTTGACGCGCGCGCCGTTGACACGTGAAGCGTATCTGGCCGCACCGCATCTCGCGCCGACGCCCTATAGCGGCGCGCGCGGCGGCGCAATCGACATCGGTTTCGCGAGGGCGCGCGCCAAACGGCGCATCGTCGCCACGCTGCCCTACTTCGGCCTCGTGCCGCAAACGCTGCTGCAATCGGATCTGATCTTCACCACCACGCGCCGCTTCGCGACCCACTACGCGAACATCCTGCCGCTTGCGGTCGTCGAGGTGCCGATTCCGTTTCCGCGCATCAAGTGCTATCAGTTGTGGCATCCACAGCCGGATCGGCCAAGCGACGTCGGCTGGCTGCGGACCTTGATGTCGCAAGTGTCGGACGGATTGGTGGCGCAGAAGGCGCGGCGCGTGAAACGGCCGCAGGAAAAGAAAACGTCAGGGGAACCGTCAGCCGCAGCGGGCTGACGGTTTTTATTTGACCGCTTATTTGACCACTCAGACGCTCGCGCAGAGCTTGTGCGTCGTCTGTGCCGCGGCCTGCCGCGCGCGAATCCGCAGCAACTCCGCACACACCGCCACCGCAATGGCCGGCGGCGCCTTATCGGCGATGCCCGTCACGCCGATCGGGCAAGTCATCTCGACCAGCCGATCCGGACCCACGCCGCGATCCAATAAGCGCCGCTCGAATTTCACGCGCTTGGTCTTCGAGCCGATCATGCCGAAGTAGGTGAAATCGCGCCGCCGCATGATGCGCGCGGCGAGCGAGAAGTCGAGCGCGTGATTGTGCGTCATCACGAGGAAGTACGCGCCGGGCGGCGCCGTGTCGACGATTACGTCGGGCGTGTCGGTCGCCTCGACCTGCACGTTGGCCGGCGTTTCGTCGGGGAACAGCTCATCGCGTTCGTCGACCCACTGGACGACGCACGGCAAGCGCCCGAGCAGCGCGACGAGCGCATGGCCGACGTGGCCCGCGCCGAACAGCACGATGTGCATCGGCGCCGGAGGCGGCGCTTGCACGGCGCTACGCCGGCCGATCTGAACGGAAGAGAAGTCGTTCATGGCGATCATTCCAGTGAGTATTTTATCGCTGCCGGCTACGCTCGTGCCGCCGCGGTTGCTGCCCGCACCGCGCCGACTGCCTTGAGGATTTCCTCGCTCGTCGCGGGCGCGTTCAGCGGCGCATTGACCTTGTGGCCACCCACGGCCGACACTGCGTCGCGAATCGCAAAGAACACCGAGAACGGCAGCAGCAACGGCGGCTCGCCAGTCGCCTTCGAACTATGGATGCTGTCCTCGGCATTGCGGTTCCTGAACAGCCGCACATTAAAGACCGGCGGCGTATCGTTGACGGTCGGAATCTTGTAGGTGGACGGCGCGTGCGTCATCAGCTTGCCGCCGGCGTTCCACCATAGTTCTTCGGTCGTGAGCCAGCCCATGCCCTGAATGAACGCGCCTTCCACCTGGCCGACGTCGAGCGCCGGATTGAGCGACGCGCCCACGTCGTGCAACGCATCCGCGCGCAGCACGCGCATTTCGCCGGTCAACGTGTCGATCACGACTTCCGACACGGCCGCGCCGTACGAGTAGTAATAGAACGGCCGGCCTTGCAGCTTCGATTGATCCCAGTAGAGCTTCGGCGTCGCGTAGAAGCCGTCCGACCAGAGCTGGATGCGCGCGATGTAGGCCTTCGCGATCACTTCCTCGAACGGCACCACGACATCGCCGACCAGCACGCGGTCGTGCGCGAAGCGCACATCCGCGGCGCTCACCTGCCCTGCGCCGAAGCGCTCGGCCGCAAATGCCGACAGACGTTCGCGCAACTGGCGCGCGGCATCCTGTGCGGCTTTGCCGTTCAGATCGGAACCGGTCGATGCAGCGGTGGCCGAGGTATTGGCGATCTTGCTGGTGTCGGTGGCCGTGACGCGAATGCGGTTGAAGCCGACACCCAGTTCATGCGCGACGACCTGCGCGACCTTCGTGTTCAGGCCCTGGCCCATTTCGGTGCCGCCGTGGTTCACCAGCACCGAGCCGTCGGTGTAGATGTGCACCAGCGCGCCGGCCTGGTTGAAGTGCGTCACGTTGAACGCGATACCGAACTTGACCGGCGTGAGTGCCAGGCCTTTCTTCAGCACTTCGTTGTTCGCATTGAACGCGTTGATCGCCGCGCGCCGCGCACGGTATTCGCTGGTCGCCTCGAGTTCATCGATCAGCTCGTGAATCACATTGTCTTCGACCACCTGACCGTACGGCGTCTGGTTGCGCTCGGTCTTGCCGTACAGATTGCGGCGGCGCACGTCGAGCGCATCTTCGCCGATCGAGCGCGCGACGTTGTCCATGATGTATTCGATCGCGAACGCGCCTTGCGGGCCTCCGAAGCCGCGGAACGCGGTATTCGACTGCGTATTGGTCTTGCCGCAGAAGCCGTCGATCGTCACGTCGGACAACCAGTACGCGTTGTCGAAGTGACACAGCGCGCGCGTCATCACCGGACCGGACAGATCGGCGGAGAAACCGCAGCGCGAGGTCATGTCGACGCTCACGCCGTCGATGACGCCCTTGTCGTCGTAGCCGACTTCATACGTGTAGTGGAAATCGTGGCGTTTGCCGGTGACCATCATATCGTCGTCGCGGTCCGGACGCAGCTTGACCGGGCACAGCAGCTTCCACGCGGCGAGCGCCGCGCAGCAGGCGAACAGACCCGATTGCGATTCCTTGCCGCCGAAGCCGCCGCCCATCCGCCGGCATTCGATCAGCACGTTGTGCGACGCCACGCCCAAAGCGTGCGCGACCATGTGCTGCATTTCGGTCGGATGCTGCGTCGAACAGTAGATGTGCATGCCGTCGTCGTCTTTCGGCACCGCGTACGAAATCTGGCCTTCCAGATAGAACTGCTCCTGGCCGCCGAGCAGCATTTCGCCGGCTTCGCGATGCGCCGCGCGGGCGATCTTCGTGCCGGCTTCGCCGCGTGCGAGTTTCATCGGCGGCAAGACATGTTGATTCGCGGCGCGGGCCTGCTGCGCGGTCAGAATCGCCGGCAGCTCTTCGTAGACGACTTCAGCACGGCGCGCAGCCAGACGCGCCGCTTCATGCGACGTAGCGACCACGATGAAGATCGGCTGGCCGACGTATTGCACGACACCGTCGGCGAGAATCGGATCGTCGCCATGGATGATCGGGCCGACGTCGTTGACGCCGGGGAAATCGTCCGCGGTAAAGATCGCGACCACGCCGTGCGTCGCGCGCACCTTGTCGAGCGACATCGAGACGATTTTAGCGTGCGCTTTCGGCGACAGCCCGAGCGCGGCGTGCAGCGTGCCGGCAAGCGTCGGAATGTCGTCGGTGTAGGTCGCGCGGCCGCTCACGTGCAGATGCGCGGACTCGTGCGGACGCGAGATGTGGACCTGAGTAAAGTCTTCCTGTTCCTGAAGGTCTTTCAGGAACGGTTCGGCGTGCTGATTCATTGTTGTGTTCTCCGTATCCTTTGGGCTGCTCAGGCGCTGGCGCCGGCCGGCGCGCAGGCAGCGGCGACCGCGCGAACATCCAGCGCGCTCTTCGGCAGCGGATTGTTCGGACGCGTTTCGAGCCAGAAGCGGTACAGCGTGTTTTTGGCGGATTCGAGGCGATAGTTGCTGGTTGCGCGCATGTCGGAAAGCGGCGCGTAGTCGTTGCCGAGCGCGAGCATGGCGGCCTGCGCGGTGGCTTCGTGCCATTCGGCGTCGCGCAGCACGGCCTCGGCGTGCGTCGCGCGCTTCGGCGTGGCGGCCATGCCGCCGAAGGCGATGCGCGGCTCGCAGATCACGTTACCGTCGGCGATGAACGAGAACGCCGCGCACACGGCCGAGATATCCGAGTCGAAGCGCTTCGAGAGTTTGTAGGTGCGGAATTGCAGATTCTTGCGCGCACCGGTGCGCGTCGGCACCTTCAGCCCGACGACGAACTCATGCTCCGCCATGTCCTTCTTCTGATACGCGAGGTACAGATCTTCGAGCGGCATGTCGCGTTCGATCTCACCGCCGCGCACGATGACGCGCGCGCCGAGCGCGATCAGGCCGGGCATCGAATCGCCGATCGGCGAGCCGTTCGCGATGTTGCCGCCGAGCGTGCCGGCATTGCGGATCGGCAGCGACGCGAAGCGTTGCCACATTTCGGTCAGCTCCGGATATTGCCTCGCGATTTCCGCGTACGCGCTTTCGACGGTGACGCCGGCGCCGATCTCGATCCACTCGTCGTTGGTTTCGAGCTTTTGCAACTCGGCAATCTGACCGACATAGACGATGTTGCCGAGCTCGCGCATCTGCTTGGTGACCCACAGGCCGATGTCGGTGCTGCCGGCGAGAATCCGCGCGGCGGGTTCCGCTTCCTTGATCCTGGCGAGGGCTTCGACGGTGCGCGGCGCGTCGAACTGCTGACCGGCGTGCCGGTAGTGGAACGTGTCCGCGCGTTCGAGCGTGGCGAGCGTCTTCGCCAGCGCTTCGACATTGACCGGCGCTTTCGGCGCGGGGGCCTGGAACATGCGCACGGCCGCGTCGACGATCGGCCGGTAGCCCGTGCAGCGGCACAGATTGCCGGTCAGCGCGTTGCTGATCGCGTCGCGCGACGGCACGGTTTTGTTCGCGCAGCGATGTTCGTGGCCGTGCTTTTCGTACAGCGACCACATCGACATGATGAAGCCCGGCGTGCAGAAACCGCACTGCGAGCCGTGACACTCGACCATCGCCTCCTGAACCGGGTGCAGCGAGCCGTCCGGCTGGCGCAGGTCTTCTACGGTGAAGAGCGCTTTGCCGTCGAGCGTCGGCACGAACTGGATGCAGGCGTTGACCGCCTTGAATTTGACGCCGCCCGCCTCGTCGCGCTCGCCGATCACGACCGTGCACGCGCCGCAATCGCCTTCGGCACAGCCTTCCTTGGTGCCGGTGCAATGCGCGTCCTCGCGCAGATACTGCAGGACCGTGCGGGTGACGGGGGCGTCCTTGATCTCGCGGATCGCGTTGCGGTGGTAGAAGCGAATCGGCTCAGTCATGTGTCGTTACTCTCGAATGTTCTGTGTCCATGGGACGTACTGCGGTGACGGTTCGAAAACTATCACCGTCAATAAATACAACCCATAGCGGGGATCGCATGCGGGACATATCCGCAAAACGATATAGGGATGGATTTGACGCACAGTTGGCTTATGTTGACTCGCCCGTTTTGCCATGTTTATTTCAATTTTGTGGATTTTTGGTCACAAGCGTGTGGATGCACCACTGCGCTGGGGCGCAAAAGTCAGCGTGTGCCTGGCGAAAGCGGACCACGATATCCATCTGGCACCGTTATTCAGGCAGCTAAATTATTAAGCAACCCCTGCAAGAGAATCGGTTCCATGGGAAAATCACGCGTTCCCGCCGTTTTCAAGTCTCGTTTTCCCCATGTCCACCGACTCAGCGACACCTCGCAGCGAATTTGCGACGACCATGCAGATCATTCCGGTCGTCTTTTTCACGTTTCTTTGCTACCTGACGATCGGGATTCCGCTGGCGGTGCTGCCCGGCTACGTCCACGACGACCTGGGTTACAGCGCGGTGCTGGCTGGCGCGGCGATCAGCGTGCAATACCTGGCGACGCTGGCATCGCGGCCACTGGCCGGGCGTTCGGCGGACACGCTGGGGCCGAAGCGGACGGTGTCGATTGGTCTGCTTGGTTGCGGCGCGAGCGGGGTTATGTTGCTGCTGGCTGTGTTGTGCGGGCGCTGGCCTGTACTGAGCATGGTGTTGCTGGTGTGCAGCCGCCTCGTGCTCGGATTTGGCGAAAGCCTGTGCGGAACCGGTGCGATTCTGTGGGGCATTGGCCGGGTGGGCACGAGCAACAATGCTCGGGTGATTTCGTGGAACGGCATCGCTACCTATGGCGCGCTGGCTGTCGGCGCGCCGCTTGGGGTGGCGATTGCGCACACGGTTGGGTTCGCCGCGCTGGGCATCCTGGTGATTTTGCTGGCGGCGCTCGGCTTTTATCTGGCCCGGCCGATGGCACCGGTGCCGATCGTGCATGGCGAGCGGATGTCTTACCGGAGCGTGTTCACGCGGGTGTTGCCGCATGGGATTGGGCTTGCTTTGGGCTCCGCCGGGTTTGGGTCGATTGCTACGTTTATTACGCTGTTTTATGCGGCTAAGCATTGGCCGAATGCGGCTTTGTCGTTGACTGTTTTTGGCACGCTGTTCATCGGCTCGCGGTTGTTGTTTGCCAATACGATCAAGACCTACGGTGGGTTTCGGGTCGCTATTGTTTCTTTTTCGTTCGAATGTGTTGGGTTGCTGATGTTGTGGTTGGCGCCTGAGCCGCATTTTGCCCTTGCTGGGGCGGCGTTGACCGGGTTTGGGTTTGCTTTGGTGTTTCCGGCTCTTGGTGTTGAAGCCGTCGGGCTTGTGCCGCCCGCTAGCCGCGGGGCTGCTTTGTCGGCTTATTCCGTTTTTCTCGATCTCTCGCTGGGGATTACTGGGCCGTTGGCCGGGTATATCGCTGGAGAGTTTGGATATGGATCGGTGTTTCTTTTTGCAGCTGTTGCCGCTGCGGCGGGAGTCGGGTTGTCTACGCTTCTTTATTTGCGGAATGCCAAGGTGGCTAATTTGCCTGCGGCACAGTGATTTTTTTTGCGCGTAGCGGCTGATTGGGGGGTGTTTGCCTACGGCGTTGGGGTTTGCTTGAGCTTGGTTGCCTGCGCGGCGCTTTATGGCTGTGTGCCTGCGGTGTTGGCCTTTCCTTGAATTGTTAGTGGTCTATTAGCTTCGCCCCTGTGCGGGGCAGGCACTTACTTTCTTTGCCGCCGCAAAGAAAGTAAGCAAAGAAAGCGGCTTCACACCGCCAACACTTAAGCGGGTCCCCTGGCTTGGAGGGGATAGTGGAGCATCTGGAATCGGTGTTCTCGCACACTCCGCCTTGGTGACAAGGCCGTCATGCTTCCGGCGGCGCTGCGCGCGCCGTGGCGGTACTTCATAAAACCATTAGACCGTTTCCGCGCCGATACCTTGCTTGGTGCGGTGGCCCGCATTTGCATGGATCTGTACCGATCGGCGAGTACCTTTCTCAATACCGTAACAGCTTCGGCGTCTCGCCGAGGCGAAGCCGATGGCACCCACAGAGAAAAAACGAAGCCCCTGGTTTCCCTGGCAGACCGTTCCGGCGAACACGCAGTGCAAGGCGGGAAGAATGATGCCGGAAGCGCATACCCCCAGTTGGTGTTGAGAAGTATCGCCGCGGCGCGCGCAGCGCCGCCGGAAGCATGACGGCCTTGTCACTCACGCGGAATGTGCGAGAACACCGACTCCAGATGCTCCACTATCCCCTCCAAGCCAGGGGACCCGCTTAAGTGTTGGCGGTGTGAAGCCGCTTTCTTTGCTTACTTTCTTTGCGGCGGCAAAGAAAGTAAGTGCCTGCCCCGCACAGGGGCGAAGCTAATAGACCACTAACAATTCAAGGAAAGGCCAACACCGCAGGCACACAGCCATAAAGCGCCGCGAAGGCAAAAAACGACCCTTACTTCCCCCCGGAAAGGCCCCGTTCCAAAGCCGCCACGCCAGCTGGCAAATCAACCCTAACGCCGAGATCAACCATAGTCCGACCAAGAGCATGCAAAGTGCGAAAAAGATTATGTTCGCGGCACTGCTCTCCCATCTGCCCAATCCGAACAATCGGCAGCCCGAAGGAACCAGAAATTTCGACTTGATGCTGCCGCGAGATATGCGAGCACACATCCCCAGGACTCAGCCCGACGGGCACTTCAATCCCCACAACAGAATTCAACCGGCAAGCCGCAGGCGTATACAGCTGTAGGCCCAAAGCCGTCACCCCTTCCTGCAACGCAATCGAACACTTCAAATGCCGCGCAAACCGCTTCTCCAATGTCTCAGCACACACCAGCCGTAAAGCCTCATGCAAAGCCAGCACGCCGGACACAGGCGCGGTGTAGTGATATCCGGCGTTATGCCAGAAGTTCTCAGCCAGCGAAGCATCCAGACACCAATGCGCATTGGGCGCCGTCCGCCCCTTCACTCTCTTCCAAGCCGCATCGGAAAACGCAATCAGGGACACGCCAGGAATCGACGACAACCCCTTCTGACCGCCGGTAATCACGGCGTCGATACCCCATGCATCCATCTCGAGCGGCATCGTGCTCAACGTGCACACCGCATCGACGATCACCAGCGCGCCCGCGGCTTTCGCCAACGCGGCAATGTCCTTCAAGTGATAATTCCACACCGTGTTGGACGTCTCGCCCTGCACCACCGTCACGATCTCCGGACGCTCGCGGCGGATCGCCTCGGCGATCTGGTCAAGGCTTGCTACCGAACGGTCGGCGACGTCTAATGTGCTCACCTGCGCGCCGACGCGGCGTCCCATCTCCGCCATCCGCTCGCTGAAAAAGCCGTTCTTGATGCTCAACACCCGCGTGCCTTCCCACGCAAGATTGGAGATCGCCATTTCCATCGCGGCCGAACCGGGGCCCGCCACGCCCAGCACCCACTTCGAGTTCGTCTGGAACACGTAGCGCGCCATCGTCTTTACCTGGCCGATCACCTTCACCATCGTGCCGCCCAGGTGATTGATCACGATCGTATTGGCCTTGGCGACGGCGGCGGGAATCGGCACGGGGCCGGCGCCCATCATCAGTAACGGCTCTTCGGGAAGGATGGCGTCGAGCGATTCGACAACCGGACAGGGCACGGCAAAGGAAGCGGAAGTAGATGATGAAGTCGGCATGATCGATACGTGAATGTCAGAACGCAAAGGAGCAAACGGCCTCGCCAACAATGACACTGGCGAGGCCGTTCATTCGATCATTCACCGATCCGCGCGATTGCGCAAGTTTTTTGTCCATGCTTAATCGCCCGGAAACGTCGGCCAAAATGCAGACCAACGCGTCACTTCACCCGGGTCTTGTCGAGTTTCTTGCCGGTGGCGGCGTTGAAACGCTCGACGTACTCTTCGATCAGCTTGCGCATCGCGCGCCCAATCAGCCGGTAGTCGGACTCGCTCAGATTGGCCAGCGACACACGTCCCGACGGATGCTGCGTGCCGAAACCGCGTCCCGGCAGCAGGACGACCCACGCTTCGCGCGCGAGACGGAACAGCAGTTCCGACGGCTCAGTGTTCTTCAGCAGCCACTCGACGAACTCACGCCCGAACATCCGCTCGCCAAGGAACTCGATGTCGAGAATCGTGTAGTAGTCGACCTGGTTCGGATCGTCGTCCTCGAACGAAATGCCGACCTCTTCGTACAGCGCCTGCTTGCGTTTGCGGATCAGGCGCTTGAGCGCGTTCCTGTACGCGTGGGGCGATATGATTTTCAATGGTGCGGCGAGTGAAGTTCGCGAAATATGATCGTGGTTAATGCCCGATCTGTTTTTCGGAGCCGCGCGCTGCGCGCGGCAGTCATTGTCGCAACGGACCGATATACTGATCTACCGGCAGGCCATCACGTTGTCAGTGCGCATCGCCAGCGCCGGCACGCATCCTTCGGAGCCTTCCATGCGCATGATCCTGTTCAGCAGCCGCCAATACGACAGCGACACGTTCACTGAGGCAAACCACACGCATGGCTATGAACTGCACTTTCAGGAATCGCACCTCGATATCGAAACCGCGATCCTCGCGCAGGGCTACGAAGCGGTATGCGCGTTCGTCAACGACAACGTCGACGCCGCCGTGCTGGAGCGCCTGCATGCCGGCGGCACGCACCTGATCGCGCTGCGCTCGGCGGGCTTCAATCATGTGGATCTGGCAGCGGCTGAACGTCTCGGTATAACGGTCGCGCGAGTGCCGGCCTACTCTCCGCACGCCGTCGCCGAGCATGCGGTCGGCCTGATTCTTGCGCTGAACCGGCGGCTGCCGCGGGCGGTCGCGCGCACGCGTGAAGGCGACTTCTCCCTGCATGGGCTGCTCGGCTTCGATCTGCACGGCAAGACAGTGGGCGTGATCGGCACCGGCATGATCGGCCGCGTGTTCGGCCGCATCATGGCGGGCTTCGGCATGCAGGTGCTCGCGCACGATCCCGGCATGCCGGCCGAAGAGTTGCTTGCGCTCGGCGCTCGCTACGTGCCGCTCGATACCCTATTGGCCGAAGCCGACGTCGTCAGCCTGCATTGTCCACTGGTGCCCGGCACGTACCATTTGATCGACAGCCGCGCGCTGGCGAAGATGAAACGCGGCGCGATGCTGATTAATACCGGACGCGGCGGCCTCGTCGAAAGCAATGCGCTGATCGGCGCGCTGAAGGACGGGCAACTCGGCCATCTCGGGCTCGACGTGTACGAGGAAGAGGGCGGCCTGTTTTTCGAAGACCACTCGAACCTGCCGTTGCAGGACGACGTGCTGGCCCGTCTGTTGATGTTTCCGAACGTGATCGTCACCGCGCACCAGGCGTTTTTCACGCGCGAGGCGATGAGCGAGATCGCGCAGACCACGCTCGATAACGTCGCCGCATGGCAGGCGGGCACGCCGCGCAATGCGGTGCGGACGCGCGGGTAGGGGCGGCCGGCCAGGCGCGCCCCGACCAGGCATCCCCAGCTAAGCGCCCTTGGCCAGGCGTCCCCGACTAGGCGCCCCCAACTAGGCGTCCCCCTCCATCATGGTCGAGCGAATCGCCGTGCGGGCGTCGTCCGCCGCGCCGCAGACTTCGCGCAGCAACGCCACCTCGCGCTCGTGCACTTCCACCGGAAACCAGCGCGCGCCCGCGTCGGCCAGATAGCGTGCGCGATGCTGGCCATTGCGAAACGCCACCACGCCTTCACGCTCCAGACCCATCCAGCCCAACAAACCCGGCGCGCGACGCGTCGTGATCGTCACGTACGGCATCTGCGGAATGCGTGGGTTGTCCGGATCGAGAAACTCGCGAATGCCGCGCATCTTGCCCGAATGCCATTCGGCAACGGGCTTCAACACGTAGTCGGTGTCGTCGCGATCCGCGCACGCCAGCAGCTTGCGCGCGTCGACCAATACCACTTGATGCCGCGTATCGTCGGTGACGAAGACGCGCTTCAGACGCACATGGTCGTACCATGGATGGTCATGCAAAGGCACGATCCAGACCGGCTCGACATAGGCCGGTGCGGCGGAGGACGATGGATTGGACAAGTGCAAAGGCCGGCTCGATAAGCCAGCGCGCACGCGCCAGCAGGTTAAAAGAGCGCCTAAGCTACGAGTCGATTGTGAAAGAAGCATGACAAGCCTATGTATTAATCACCCGGCATCGGCGGGCGTCCGCAGGTCTTACGGAAACAACGATGATATCCACCCAAAATTTCAATGAACACGTGCGTATCGAAGCCGATGAGGCCACCGGCGTCGCCACCATCGTGCTCGATCGTCCGGCACGGCGTAATGCCGTCGACCGCCCTATCGCCGATGCGCTCAGCGCCGCCTTCCGCCGTTTCGAAGCGGAGCCGGCGTGGCGTGCGGCGGTGCTGTTCGGCGCGGGCGGCACCTTCTGCGCCGGCGCGGACCTCACCGCGCTCGCCGACGACACGCGCCGTAACGAACTGCACGCCGACGGCAGCGGCCCCGGCCCGATGGGACCGACGCGCATGGTCTTCAGCAAACCGGTGATCGCCGCCATTGCCGGATACGCCGTCGCGGGCGGCCTGGAACTGGCGGCGCTGTGCGATCTGCGCGTGGTCGAAGAAGACGCGGTGCTCGGCGTGTTCTGCCGGCGCGTCGGGATTCCGCTGATCGACGGCGGCACGATCCGTCTGCCGCGCCTGATCGGGCTCTCGCGAGCGCTGGACCTGATTCTGACCGGCCGCGCCGTGAACGCGCAGGAAGCGCTCAGCTTTGGCCTCGCCAACCGCATCGTGCGCACAGGCGAGGCGCGCGCGGCGGCCGAACAGTTGGCCGCCGAACTGGCGGCGTTTCCGCAGGCGGCGTTGCTGGCCGACCGGCGCTCCGCGCTCGAGAACAGCATGCTCGACGATCTCGCCGACGCGCTGCGGCGCGAAGGCGCCGGCGGCTATCAGGCGGTGTTCGACGAAGGCGTCGCGGGCGCCACCCGTTTTGCCGATGGCGCCGGCCGCCACGGCGACACGCTCGGCCCCGGCGGCGGCGTTCGCTAGACCCCGGCTTACCGCCGACGACCGCCGCCGAGCGCCGCCAAATCGTTGCCAAAGCGTCGGCAAAGCCCGTCCCGCCGCGCCTTTCAACGAAAAACAACACTCCGCTTGACGCTCAGCAAAGCCGTTTTGACTTAGGTAGAATCCCTTACTGTTTACCCCTTGCACGGCGCATGCGCTCTTCGCCCCGAAAACGCGCGCCTGCCGCGTGGCGCTCCCCGTCACGCCGATTCTCGCTCCGTCATCATGCCTTTACCCCTGCTCGCCCTCGCCGTTGCCGCTTTTGGAATCGGTACCACTGAATTCGTGATCATGGGGTTGCTGCCCGATGTCGCGCGTGACCTGGCCGTGTCGATCCCGGCTGCCGGCATGCTGGTGTCGGCCTACGCGCTCGGCGTCACGATCGGCGCGCCGATCGTCGCGATCGCGGTGGCGAACATGCCGCGCAAGAAGGCGCTGATGAGTCTGATCGGCGTGTTCATCGTCGGCAATCTGCTGTGTGCGATCGCCCCGGGCTACGCGGTGCTGATGGCCGCGCGCATCGTCACGGCGTTTTGCCACGGCGCGTTCTTCGGCATCGGTTCGGTGGTCGCCGCCGGTCTGGTCGCGCCGAACCGCCGCGCACAAGCAATCGCGCTGATGTTCACCGGCCTCACGCTCGCCAACGTGCTGGGCGTGCCGCTCGGCACCGCGCTCGGCCAGGCGGTCGGCTGGCGCGCGACCTTCTGGGCGGTCACCGGCATCGGCGTGCTCGCCGCGGGCGCGCTCGCCGTGTGTCTGCCGGCAAAGATCGAGATGCAGAAGGCCAGCCTCGTCCGCGAATTCAGCGTGTTGAAGAATCCGCAGGTGCTGATGGTGCTCGGCATCAGCGTGCTCGCGTCGGCCAGCCTCTTTTCCACCTTCACGTACATCACGCCGATTCTCGAAGACGTGACCGGCTTCACGCCGCATGCGGTCACGCTGGTGCTGTTGCTGTTCGGCCTCGGCCTGACGGTCGGCAGCACACTCGGCGGCAAGCTGGCGGACTGGCGGCTGATGCCGTCGCTGTTGGCGTTTTTGCTGGCGATCGTCGTGATCCTGACCATCTTCGCCGGCACGATGCACGCGGAGATTCCGGCGATGATCACGATCTTTGCGTGGGGCATTCTGGCCTTCGCAATCGTGCCGCCGCTGCAAATGTTGATCGTCGATCGCGCGAGCCATGCGCCGAATCTGGCATCGACCTTGAATCAGGGCGCATTCAACCTCGGCAATGCGACGGGCGCCTGGCTCGGCGGCATGACGATCGGTGCAGGCGCGCCGCTGACTACCTTGCCGTGGGTCGGCGTGGCGACCTCGATCGGCGCGCTGGGTTTGACGCTGTGGTCGGTGTCGATCGACCGGCGTACGCAACGGATAGCGGTGCCGGGTTAAGTACGGGCACGATCGGCTGATTGCCCCGGCCGCGCCTGGAAAGCACCTTCGAACGCGGCCTTCGTCCGCGTTCACCCGATCTTCCCAAAACCGTTCACAAAACCCCTCGGAAAGCCGCACAAAGGTACGAATGACCGGCGGCCGTAGTAGCATCCCGGCCGATGAAAGTCATCTTCACTCGCGATTTCTTCGCCCTGATTCTGAGTGTCGCCGTTGTCGGACTCGGTAGCGGCGCCACGCTTCCCCTCACGGCCCTTGCGCTGACGCAAGCCGGCTATGGCACCGACGTGGTCGGCCTGCTGACCGCCGCGCAAGCGGGCGGCGGACTTATCGTCGTGCCAGTGGCAAGCTGGGTGGCCGCGCGTTTCGGCGGCCGTCAGGTGATTGTCGGCGCCGTGCTGACGGTTGCGGTGGCAACCGCATTGATGCAGTTCACGTCGAACCTCTGGGTATGGGCCGTGCTGCGCGTGCTGTGCGGCGCGGCGCTCATGTTCCTCTTCACGATCGGCGAAGCATGGGTCAACCAGCTCGCCGACGATGCCACGCGTGGCCGCGTCATCGCGATCTACGCGACCAACTTCACGCTGTTCCAGATGGCCGGCCCGGTGCTGGTGAGCCAGATCGCCGGCTATATGCACGGGCGCTTCCTGATCTGCGGCGCGATCTTCCTGCTGGCGTTGCCGACGCTCGCCACCATCCGCAAGACGCCGCAAGCGTCCGAAGAAGAACATGCGGCGCACGGCAGCTGGCGCTACGTGTTGCCGCAGATGCCGGCGCTCGTGATCGGCACGGGCTTTTTCGCGTTATTCGACACGATCGCGTTGTCGCTGCTGCCACTCTTCGCGATGTCGCACGGAATAACGAGCGAAGTGGCCGTGCTGTTCGCCTCAGCGTTGCTGCTCGGCGATACGACCTTGCAGTTTCCGATCGGCTGGCTCGCCGACCGGCTCGGCCGCGAACGGGTGCATATCGGCTGCGGTGTGATCACCGTGCTGTTGCTGCCGTTCCTGCCATGGGCGATCACGTCGCCGAGGCTGTGCTGGCCGCTGCTGTATGTACTCGGCGCGGCCGCGGGCGCGGTCTACACGCTATCCATGGTCGCGTGCGGCGAACGTTTTCGCGGGATCGCGCTGGTATCGGCGAGTTCGCTGATGGGCGCATCGTGGAGCGCGGCGAGTTTCGGCGGCCCAATGGTGGCCGGCGCGCTGATGAAGGGCGTCGGCAATGACGCGATGGTCGGCGTGCTGTTCGTCGCGGCGCTCGCGTTTCTCGCCGCCGTGTGGTGGGAAAGACGGCGAGCACCGCTGCGCGCGATCGGATGACGCTCCGGCACTGATTTTTGGCGCGTTCGCCAGCACGCTTGATGCTACCTTTAATGCCACATTGCACGGCCCTTCGCTGGTTTGAAGGATCTCTCATGGCGCGGACGCCGGCAATGGGGAGAACGCCATGCAAACTCTGCCCATCCTGCGCCGTTTTTACCTGCTGAGCGCGCTGATTTTATGCGCCGTGCTCTTCTTGAGTTGCGGCGGAGGTGGCGGCGGCGGGACCTCAGGTACGGCCAGCACCAGTGGCAGCGGCTCAGGCAGCACAACCGGCGGGACCGGAAGCATGGGCGCTACGGGCAGCACGGGCACTTCAGGTCCAGGTACCTCTTCCGGCGGCACCGCGAGGTCCGCGGCCGGCGATGTCGTGACTTACCACAACGACATTGCCCGCACCGGCCAGAACCTCAACGAAACCATCCTCACGCCCACGAACGTCAACGCAACGACGTTCGGCAAAGTCGGCTTCTTTACCGTCGATGGCAAAGTAGATGGACAGCCGCTTTTCGTCGGGTCGCTGGCGATTGCCGGCGGCACGCATAACGTGCTGTACGTCGTGACCGAACACGACAGCGTGTTTGCGTTCGATGCCGATGCCGGCACACAACTGTGGAAAGTGTCGGCACTCAGCGCCGGCGAAACACCGAGCAACGACCTCGGTTGCCCCCAGATCACGCCTGAGATCGGCATCACGTCGACGCCGGTCATCGACCGCTCACGCGGGGCGCACGGCACGATCTTTGTTGTCGCGATGACGAAGGATTCCGGCGGCGGCTACCACCAGCGCGTCCATGCGCTCGACCTCGCGACCGGCGCCGAACTGCTGAACGGACCGACCGAAGTCACTGCGTCGTATCCGGGTACCGGTGCGAACAGTTCGAACGGCCGCGTCGTGTTCGCGCCGTCGTCTTATGCCGAACGCGCGGCGTTGCTGCTGCTCAACGGCGTCATCTACACGACGTGGACCTCGCATTGCGACGCGGGCGCGTATACCGGCTGGATTATCGGCTACAGCGCCGACACTTTGCAGCAGACCTCCGTACTCAACGTCACGCCGAATGGTTCGGACGGCTCAGTCTGGATGAGCGGCGCCGGCCCCGCGTCGGACGGCTCGTCGATTTATCTGCTCGACGCGAACGGCACGTTCGATACCGCCTTGAACGCCGGCGGCTTTCCTGCACAAGGCGACTTCGGCAATACGTATCTGAAACTCGGCACGGCCGGCGGGCTGTCGGTCGCGGATTATTTCGCGATGTCGAACATTGTTCAGGAGTCCAACGCCGATGAGGATCTTGGCTCGGGTGGCGCGCTCGTGCTGCCGGATCTCGCCGATGCGAGCGGTGCTGTTCATCATCTCACCCTGGGAACGGGTAAGGACGACATCATTTATGTCCTGAATCGTGACTCGATGGGGAAATTCAACGCCGCGGGCGACAACATTTACCAGGAGATTCCTGCGCAGTTGAGCGGTGGCGAATTTGGCATGCCGGCCTATTTCAACAATACGGTTTATTTTGGCTCCGTCAGCGATCATTTGAAGGCGTTCACGATTACCAATGCGAGGTTGTCGGCGACGCCTTCCAGTCAGACGGCGATGAGTTTTGTTTATCCTGGGACTACGCCGAGTGTATCGGCCAATGGGTCTGCTAACGGTATCGTGTGGGCGGCCGAGAATGGCAACGTTGCGGCGTTGCATGCGTTTGATTCTGGCAATCTTGCCACCGAGCTGTACAACAGCAATCAGATGGGTACGCGTGACCAGTTCGGGGTGGGGAATAAGTTCATCACGCCGATGATTGCTAATGGGAAGGTTTATGTTGGGACCACCAATGGAGTCGCTGTTTTTGGTCTTCTGGCGAAGAGTTGATATGTGGTTTGATGCGGTGGCGGTGTTCTTCTGTATGCCTACGGCGGTGGGCTTTGCTTGATCTTATTTGCCTTCGCGGCGCTTATGTCTGTGTGCCTATGGCGTTGGCCTTTCCTTGATTTGTTAGTGGTCTATTAGCTTCGCCCCTGTGCGGGGCAGGCACTTACTTTCTTTGCCGCCGCAAAGAAAGTAAGCAAAGAAAGCGGCTCACACCGCCAATTCTTAAGCGGGTCCCCTGGCTTGGAGGAGGCAGTGGAGCATCTGGAATCGGTGCTCTCGCGCACTCCGCGCTGGTGACAAGGCAGTCATTCTTCCGGCGGCGCTGCGCGCGCCGCAGCGGTACTTCTCAAAACCGATGGGGCGTACGCGCTTCCTGCATCATTCTTCCCGCCTCGCGCTGCGTGTTCGCCGGGACAGTCTGCAAGGGAAACCAGGGGCTTCGTTTTGGGTTGGTGGGGGCCATCGGCTTCGCCTCGGCGAGGCGCCCAGGTGTGCAAGTGCGCGCCAGCACTCCGGGTGAGACGCAAGCGCCTCCGCAAGGCATTAGGGACGTGAGTGCGAGCCACCGCAGGCATCGAAAAAGTGCCGAACGAAACGCAGCCGCGAGTCACGCTAGCGCAGCAAACACAAACCACAATGCTTGTCCAACCGCGGGCGCCACACGCGCCCGCGGTTTTGTGAAGTACCGCGTCGGCGCGCGCAGCGCCGCCGGAAGCATGACTGCCTTGTCACTAGGGCTGAATGTGCGAGAGCACCGATTCCAGATGCTCCACTGCCTCCTTCAAGCCAGGGGACCCGCTTAAGAATTAGCGGTTTGAGCCGCTTTCTTTGCTTACTTTCTTTGCGGCGGCAAAGAAAGTAAGTGCCTGCCCCGCACAGGGGCGACGCTAATAAACCACTAAGAAAACAAGGAAAGGCCAACGCCGTAGGCACACAGACAAAAAGCGCCGCGCAGGCAAACAAGCGCAACCAAAAGCAAAACCCAACGCCGTAGGCAAACAACCAAACCAACCGCCACGCGCAAAAAAATCACAGCGCCGCAGGCAAAATCTCCCCAATACACGTGCCAAAGCCGACCCGATATCCATCGCCCTGACACCATCCAGCCAGCGTCAGTTCGTCTCCATCTTCGATAAACGCCCGCGTGCCGCCCTCCTTCAACTCCAACGGTTTCTTCCCATTCCAGGTCAGCTCCAGCAGACTGCCAAACGAATCGTCAGTCGGCCCACTGATCGTCCCTGATCCCATCAAATCGCCAACCCGCGTATTACACCCCGACACGGTGTGATGCGCGAGTTGCTGCGCCATCGTCCAGTACATGTGCTTGAAATTGGTCCGCGCGATCGTACTCGCCTGCTTCGCGTGCTGCGGGCGCAACTTCACCTCCAGCGAGATATCAAAAGCATGCTTACCGTCGTGACGCAGGTACGCCAAAGGCTGCGGCTCCTGCGCCGGCTGCGCGACGCGGAACGGTTCGAGCGCGTCGAGCGTGACGATCCACGGCGAAATCGTGGTCGCGAAGGTCTTCGCGTTGAACGGGCCGAGCGGCACGTATTCCCATTGCTGGATATCACGCGCGCTCCAGTCGTTCAACAGCACCATGCCGAAGATGTGCGCTTCGGCATCGGCACATGCAATCGGCTCACCCAGGGCATTGCCCTGACCGATCACGAAACCCGTCTCCAGTTCGATATCCAGCTTGCGGCACGCACCGAACACCGGACGTTCCTGATCGGGCAGCTTCAATTGACCGTTGGGACGGCGCACCGGCGTGCCGCTCACCACCACCGACGAAGCGCGTCCGTTGTAGCCGATCGGCATCTCCGACCAGTTCGGCAGCAGCGCATTCTTCGGGTCGCGGAACATCGAACCGACGTTGGTCGCGTGCTCCTTCGACGAATAGAAATCGGTGTAGCCAGGAATCTGCACCGGCAGATGCAGCTGCGCGTCGGACTGGCGCACCAGCACCTTTGAACGCAATGCCGCATCGTCGCGCAAGGTGGCGCTGTCGCGAGCCAGCAGGCTGCTCAACTGGACGCGCACGCTGCGCCATGCATCGCAGCCGAGTGAGATGAAATCGTTGAGCGTGTCGCGGGCAAACACGCCATCCTTCGACACGTTCAGCAATCCTGCCGCTTGCAGCGCCGCCAGATCGGCGATCTCGTCACCGATCGCCACGCCCACGCGGCGCGTGACATTGTTCCGGTCGCTGAAAATACCGAACGGCAGATTCTGAATCGAAAAATCGTGAGTCGAATCGTTCGCCGATTCGACCCAGCTCTTGCGCGACGGATCGAGCGTCGCCTGAAGATCGCTCGATGCGTTCATCGTTGCTCCGGGTTGAAATGTTTCTTGAGACCTTGCCAGCACTCGTAGTAATCCGCCTGCAATTGCGCGGTTTCGAGCGCGAAACGGGTCGGCTTGATCAGCGTGCGGGTTTCGAACATAAAGGCCATCGTGTCGCCGACTTTCTTCGGCATCGACGTATCGCTATGCGAAGCTTTCTCGAAGGTGTCCGCGTCCGGGCCGTGACCCGACATGCAGTTGTGCAGACTCGCGCCGCCCGGCACGAAACCCTCGGCCTTCGCGTCGTACACGCCATGCACCAGCCCCATGAATTCACTCGCGACGTTGCGATGGAACCAGGGCGGGCGGAAGGTATCTTCGGCCGCGAGCCAGCGCGGCGGGAAGATCACGAAGTCGATCGTATCGACGCCCGGCGAATCGCTTTGCGATTGCAGCACGAGGAAAATCGACGGATCCGGATGGTCGAAACTGATCGAGCCGATCGTGTTGAAACGGCGCAGGTCGTACTTGTACGGCGCGTAATTGCCGTGCCACGCCACCACGTCGAGCGGCGAATGACCGATGTCCGCACGCCACAGATTGCCGTTCATCTTCGCGACGAGTTCGAAGTCGCCTTCGCGGTCTTCGTAGGCAGCGTGCGGGCTCAGGAAGTCACGCGGATTGGCGAGGCCGTTCGAGCCGATCGGGCCGAGATCCGGCAGACGCAGCAGCGCGCCGAAGTTCTCGCAGATGTAGCCGCGCGCCGCGCCATCCGGCAAGCTCACCGCAAAGCGGATGCCACGCGGGATCACCGCGATTTCGAACGGCTCGACATCGAGCAGGCCGAGTTCGGTCGCGATATGCAGGCGCCCTTCCTGCGGCACGATCAGCAGTTCGCCGTCCGCGCTGTAGAAGAAGCGGTCCTTCATCGACCGGTTCGCCGCGTACAGATGAATCGCGCAACCGTTCATCGCTTCCGCCGAACCGTTGCCCGCCATCGTTACCCAGCCGTCAACGAAATCGGTCGGCCCGGTCGGCATCGGCAACGCGTCCCAGCGCAACTGATTCGGCGGCGTCGGCGGCACGTCGGCGAAGTTGGCGACGAGCCGCTCCGACGGCAGCGGCGTGAACGGCTTATGCATCGCGGCCGGACGAATCCGGTACAGCCACGAACGGCGGTTATGGCCGCGCGGCGCAGTGAACGCAGTGCCCGACAGTTGCTCGGCGTACAGGCCATAGGCCGCGCGCTGCGGAGAATTGCGGCCTTCGGGTAGCGCGCCCGGCAATGCCTCCGTCGCGAATTCGTTCGCAAAACCCGACTGATAGCCCGGCTCGATTTCAAGCCGCGAACTGGCGGTATTCGGCGTACGTGTTTGGGTATCCATACAAGGTTCTCCGTTGATACTTGATGTGCCGACGTGAGCTGTCTACGTCAGGCCGTCTGCGGCGCCGCTGGACCGCGTTGCCGCGTCGCGCCGGCCAGCGCGATCACCAGCAGCGCGGAGCACAGCACCGGCACGGCGGCCGCATGAAAGAGCGATGTGTTCGACCAGTTCAGCGCGATCAGTTGCCCGCCGACCAGCGGTCCGATCACCGAGCCGATCCGTCCGATGCCGAGGCTCCAGCCGATGCCGGTCGAGCGCAGCGCGGTCGGATAGAAATGGCCGGCCAGCGCGTTGACTGCCGGCTGTCCGCCGACCACGCAGAAGCCGCCGGCGAACACCACGATCAGAAGCCACGGCAGCGCGTGCGCGACCGTGCCGATGGTGCCGACCGCCAGCGCCGCGCCCGCGAAACACACGAACAGCACGCGCACGAAACCAAAGCGTTCGATGAACCAGCCGAGCAGCAGCGTGCCGACCACGCCGCCCGTCTGCAGCACCGTGCCGACGATCACTGCCGTGCCCGGCGAGTAGCCGGCATCGCGCATCACGGTCGGCAGCCAGTTCGACAGGAAGTACAGATCGATCAGGTTCATGAAGCTGATCGCCCACAGAATCAGCGTGACCGGGCCGCGGCCCGTGCGGAACAGTTCGGCGACCGGCGCGCCGTCGTTGCCTTTCTCACGTACGACGACACGTGTGTTCGCATCGATTGGCAGCGCCGGATCGAACTTCGCGAGCCAACGCAACGCGCGCTCGCGGTGCCCCTTGAGCACCAGAAATTGCAGCGACTCCGGCAATGCGGCGAGCATGGCGAACGCGAGCAGCAAAGGCACCGCGCCGCCGACCCAGAACACCGCGCGCCAGCCATAGGCCGGAATCAGCGCGGCGCTGATAAAGCCGCCGAGCGCCGCGCCCAGCGTGAAGCCGCACGACACCAGCATCATGCGCTTGACGCGGTGCGCGGGCGTCGAGAACTCGCCGACCAGCGCCATCGCGTTCGGCATGATGCAGCCGAGCCCGAGGCCGGTGATGAAGCGCAACGCGATCAGCGCGGAGATCGTCGTGACGAACGGCGTGGCGAGCATCGACAGCGCGAAGAAGAGCGTCGCGCCGATCAGCACCGGGCGGCGGCCGATCCGGTCGGCCAGCACCGACAGGCCCAACGCGCCAAGCAACATGCCGAACAGACTCGCACTGAACACCGGCCCGAGCGCCGCCTTCGACACATGCCATTCGCCGATCACGCTCGGCGCGACGTAGCCCATTGCCTGCGCGTCGAAACCGTCGATCACGAGGCACAGCCCGCATAGCGCAAGCAGCATCAATTGAAAGGCCGGGTGATGCGTTTCGCCGAGCACGCGCTCGACTTCGATCACGTTGGCGGCGGCCGGGGCCGGTTTGGCGCTCATTGGGTTGTCCCCTCATCCTGACTGGATTGTTTGATGGCCACGCCATTGCGGCGAGACAAAAAAGCGCGCCTTCGATGCGGACGCAATCGCCCACCGCAGCAGCGCGGCAATTTACGAATGGTAAAACTAATTACGAATAGTGAAATTAACGTATACCCTGAATGGTCCGCCTGGAAGCCGGAGCGGCCCGTCGCACAAGCGTTCGGCCGATAACGTTATGAGCATTTTGTTCATGTACGCGCGGTGCGGACTGCTACCATCAAGAGACGCGGCAATCGAGTCGCGTTGCCGAGCGCCGAGCGCGCACCTACTGCCATCTATTCGCCCTTCATGATTCCGCCGACCATCCCCGACCTCATTGCCCGCGCCGCCAATCACCCGTTTCTCGGCGAACATCTGGCGATGGGAACAGGCGTGCATGGCGAAACCGCGCTGGCCCAATTCGACGGCATCCAACTCGGCAGCGCCTACGAGCCGATCTTCGATATCAGCGTGCATTCGTTGGCGCAGTCGCTTTCGTCGGGTCCTGAGGGCGTGGACCGTTTCGGCGATGAACTGGGCTTTCAGGCAGTCACGCAGCGTCTCGACGGCGAACCGTTCGACATCGTCGATCCATTCGAGCGCATCGCCGACGATCAGGAACTGGTCGCACTCGACCGCATGTCACGTGCGCTGCACGCAATCAATTTCTTCGGCACGCAGCGGCATGGGCTGCTGTTTTTGCGCGTGCATGAGCGCTTGCTGAAAAGCGTGAAGTACGACCACGGGCGGCATTTTTCGAGCGTGCTGGTGTCGTTCGGACTGAATCCGTCGCGCGTGGTGATCGAGTTGCCGGCGGCGGCGGTCGCGCACAAGACCTTCCTCGGCTATCTGACCAAGAGCTATCAGCGCTACGGTTTCAAGGTGGCGGGCAATCTGTCGAACGCGGGGCAGATTCTGTCGGTGTCCGATACGGCACGGCTCGACTTCATCAAGATGGATGCGGCGGTTGCATTGCGCGACTCGACGGTGAAGCCGCTAGTCGGCTATGCAAACCGGTTGCGGATTCCGCTGATCTTCAATCGCGTGATGGATGGGGTGCAGTTCGATGCGCTGCAACAGTACGATGTGCGCTTCGTGCAAGGGCCGCTGTTCAACGCGCATTATCACGATCGGGCGGCTTAACGCTTTGCGTTGCCGCGGCGTTTTAGTTTGAGTTTGAGTTTGCGTTTGCGTTTGCGTTTGAGTCTGCGTTTTGAAGGCAGCTTCTTACATCGCACTTCAACCCGTATCGCCCAATCGCCGCGCCAATGCTTTCAGGCGCGGCGCCACGTTTTCCCTAAACACCGCCTCTCCCATCGACGACGCCGGCCCGCTGCAACTGAGCACCAGCCAGCGGCCTTCACGCGGCTCGCGAAACGGCACCGCCACCGCATTCACGTCGTCGTGCCACGCGCGGAACGAAAAGCAGCAGCGCTCTCGCGCGAAGGCTTCGATCTCGACTTCAGCATCGGCCACTAACGCCGGGCCGTCTTTGCCGGCTGCCTTTTTCAGTTCGGCCAGCAAGGCCGCGCGCACGTCGGCAGGCTGTATGGCGAGATACGCGCGCCCCATTGAACTCGTCAACATCGACAGCTTCGAACCGGACGCGAGCCCGAGCGTCAGCGCGGTTTCACTGCGGATGGTCTCGAGATAGATCATGTCGAGGCCGTCGCGGCAACCGAGCGATACCGCCGCGCCCACTTCGCGTGCGAACGTGCGCATGTGCGGGCGCGCGAGTTCGAGCGTATCGGTGCCCGACAACAGCGCGAAACCGAGCGACAGCACACCGGCATCGAGCGCATATTTGCCAAGTGTTTCGTCCAGACGCAGATAGCCGAGCACGGTCAGCGTGTAGGCCAGACGGTTGACGGTCGCCTTCGGCAAGCCGGTTCGTTCGACGAAATCGCGGTTGCCGAGCATCGTTTCGCCGGGCTTGAACGCACGCAGCAGATCCAGTCCGCGTGCGAGGGCGACGACGAATTTGCGCTCGTCGAGCGGTTCGGAGAAAGTGGATACAGGCGTCATGAGGTGATACACTCGGTCGTGGTTTGCAAAACATTGTTTCGCATAGCGGAACTCAAGTCAAGCAAGGAATCAGGAGATACGTCATGGCCGAGGCCGCGCAGTTTCACTGGGAAGACCCGTTGCTGCTGGATCAGCAGCTCACCGAAGACGAGCGCATGGTGCGCGACGCCGCCGCCGCGTACTCGCAGGACAAGCTCGCGCCGCGTGTGCTCGAGGCGTTCCGTCATGAGAAGACCGACATCGAGATCTTCCGCGAGATGGGCGAACTCGGTCTGCTCGGTCCGACGATTCCCGAGCAGTACGGCGGCCCCGGTCTGAACTACGTGGCGTACGGCCTGATCGCGCGCGAAGTGGAGCGCGTGGACTCCGGCTACCGGTCGATGATGTCGGTGCAGTCGTCGCTGGTGATGGTGCCGATCTACGAATTCGGCTCGGAAGCGCAAAAGCAGAAGTACCTGCCGAAGCTCGCCACCGGCGAGTGGATCGGCTGCTTCGGCCTGACCGAACCGAACCACGGCTCCGATCCGGGCAGCATGGTCACGCGGGCAAAGAAGGTCGACGGCGGCTACTCGCTGTCGGGCTCGAAGATGTGGATCACCAATTCGCCGATTGCCGACGTGTTCGTCGTGTGGGCGAAGCTCGAAGAGAACGGCAAGGACGCGATTCGCGGCTTCATTCTCGAGAAAGGCTGGAAAGGACTGTCGGCGCCGACCATCCATAGCAAGGTGGGTTTGCGCGCGTCGATCACCGGCGAGATCGTGCTCGACGAAGTGTTCGTGCCGGAAGAAAACCGTTTCCCGGAAGTCAGCGGCTTGCGCGGTCCGTTCACGTGCCTGAATTCGGCGCGCTACGGCATCGCCTGGGGTGCGCTCGGCGCGGCAGAATCGTGCTGGTACACGGCGCGTCAGTACGTGCTGGACCGCAAGCAGTTCGGCCGGCCGCTCGCAGCAAACCAATTGATCCAGAAGAAGCTCGCCGACATGCAAACCGAAATCACGCTCGGCCTGCAAGGCGTGCTGCGCCTCGGCCGGATGAAGGACGAAGGCACCGCGGCAGTCGAAATCACCTCGATCATGAAGCGCAATTCATGCGGCAAAGCGCTGGACATTGCGCGGCTCGCTCGCGACATGCTCGGCGGCAACGGTATTTCGGACGAGTTCGGCATTGCACGGCATCTGGTGAATCTGGAAGTGGTGAACACGTATGAAGGGACGCACGATATCCACGCGCTGATTCTCGGGCGCGCGCAGACCGGGATTCAGGCGTTCTTCTGATGACGCGTTGCTAGTTGGCGTCGCGCAATAAAAAAGGCCGGTTCTTTCGAACCGGCCTTTTTTCGTTGCAGCGCCGCGGCTTTATACCGCAGCTTCCCGCGCAGCTTACTTGTTCGGCTGCGGCGTCATGCGCAGATACGGACGCAGCGCCTTGTAGCCCTTTGGGAATTTCTGCCTGATCACTTCTTCGTCCTTCAACGACGGCACGATCACCACGTCATCGCCCTGCTTCCAGTTGCCTGGCGTAGCGACCGAATGGTTGTCCGTGAGTTGTAGCGAGTCGATCACGCGCAGCACTTCGTCGAAGTTACGGCCGGTGCTGGCCGGGTACGTGATGGTCAGCCGCACCTTCTTGTTCGGATCGATCACGAACAGCGAGCGGACCGTGAGCGTTTCGTTGGCGTTCGGATGGATCATGTCGTACAGCTCGGCGACCTTGCGATTGCCGTCGGCGAGAATCGGAAAGCCGACATTGGCGGCCTGCGTCTCGTTGATGTCCTTGATCCATTCCTTGTGCGACTCGGCGCTGTCGACCGACAAGGCGATCGTCTTCACGTTGCGCTTTTCGAATTCGCCGGCCAGCTTGGCCGTCAACCCCAGCTCGGTCGTGCAGACCGGCGTGAAGTCAGCCGGATGCGAGAACAGCACGCCCCAACTATCGCCCAGCCATTCGTGGAACTTGATGCGGCCGACACTCGACTCCTGTTCGAAATCCGGTGCGATGTCGCCAAGACGTAGACTCATGTTGCAGCTCCTTGATGTATTCGGACATTCCGTGCGAGCGTTCGCCCGCAACGCTCCGCTAAAGCGCGCCTCGCAAAAAATACAGCATACGGGAGCGACGGTACACGGCGAACCAAGATTGCGTCAGTACTTTATGCGTTTTTGTAATTTTCAGTGCCTTGGTGGAAACTTTGCGGGACAGATCGACTCCATCTCAGGCAAACTTTGCTGCACGGTGTCCGTGATAGTGGAATTTTTTGCTCTACCTCAACCGGGAACGGTTCGTGCGGCGGTTCGAACGAATCGGGCACTGCGCTCGCCAGCGGCCGTTTCTTTGGTTACGATTCTCGCGTGGCGTGAAACGAAGGGGAGCTGTCAATGTCGGAAATCAACAAGGAGAGATTGATGTCGGATATCAAAACCGTCCTCGCGGACGCAGAAGATCTATTGAAGCAAGCCGCGAGCGCCACCGGCGAACGGGCGTCGGAATTGCGCGAAACGGCGCTTTCGCGCCTGAAGCAGGCTCGGGAGAAGGCGGCTGACGTGCAGGTCGTCGTGGTCGAGAAAGGCAAGAAGGCTGCCCGCGCCACCGACGACTACGTGCACGAACATCCGTGGGCATCCATCGGCATCGCCGCGGGCGCCGGCGTGCTGCTGGGGCTGTTGATCAACCGCAAATAAAACCTGGTCTCGCTGCCGGACGAATGACGACCGGCACACCAGCGAATCGAGTTGACCGGCGCGTGCCTGGCCGGTCCGCTTCTCTTGGCGCGCTCGTTCCCGCGCGCCGGTTAGGCCATCACGCGCAACGCTCACAGCCATGACGATCGATACACAATCGCAGCGCGGGGAACACAGTCCGTTGCGCCGCATCATCGGTTCCGTGTTTGCCATTCTGCAAACGCGGCTTGAACTGGTCGGCATCGAACTCGCCGAAGAAAAAGACCGTCTATTCGGCGTGCTGTTCCTCGGCCTCGCGGCCTTGATGCTCGCCACGATGGCCTTGATCGCCTTGACGGCGCTGATTGCCATCGCGTTCTGGGACACCTATCGCTGGCAGACGCTCGCCGGCATCACGGTGGTTTACGCCATTGCCGGATTGGCCTGTGCGCTGAAGGCGCGCAGCGGTTTGCGCAATGCGCCGATGACCTTCGAAGCCACGCTTGCAGAGTTCGAAAAGGACCGCGAAATTTTCCGTAAGCCGTGACACGGCCGGGAGCAACGGGTGCTTGAAGCGCCCTGCGCCTTCCGCATCTACCGCGAGCGTCTAGCAGCGCCGTTTTACCGCCCTCCACTACTGCCGCCGACACGCCATGAGCCAAAGCCATTCCGATACCGCTTTCCGCAACACGCGCCGCCAGGTCAAAGATCTGAGCGCGCCGCATCTGCGAGCGTTGCGCAAGGAACTGCTGATGGTGCGCGCCGATGTCGAGCGCGTGGAACTCGCTCAAGCGACCGTCGACCTGCGGCAAGCGGTCACGCATTTCAGCTGGCTCAAATTCATCGTGCCGGGATTCGGCGGCATACGCGCGGGCAGCGGTTCGAAAACTGGCTTCCTGAACGCAGGAACCATCGGCGCGCTGCTCAAACAGTACCCGCTCGTCAGTTCGATTGCGTCGATATTGTTGGCCAAGCCGCTGCGCGCCACTATCCTGGGTAGCGCCAAACCCGTGCTCAAGTGGGGCAGCCTCGCACTTGCCGGTTGGGAAGCGTACCGGATCTGGCAGCAGATAAAGAGCGATCCCAATAAGTCGACCGGTGGCAAAGCGGGGCCTGCCGACGGCGACTCCTGAACCGCGCGGCTACGATGTTCTCCGGATACCTGATTGATTGATCCGCGTGCGGTTTGACTTTGAGTCGGTGGCGCTGAAGGACCTCGGCGCGTTTCTCTGCCCGGCTTGAACTCACTAGCTCGCACTATTTAGCTCGTTCTCTAACTCGTGTTCCAGCATTCGCCGCTTGCCGGCGCCACGCCGTTTGCGCCACTTCTATTGCTTCGCAGACCCGTGGCATCGAGGGTAAAGATGCCGCAGGCGTCGTCCCGCATTGGACCGGCTTCGGTTGGCGCAGCCTCCACTGAGTACCCGCCGTTTGCTTCGTCCGCCGGCAGCACCCGTACCCGATAGACCGGCGTGCCGAATTGCGGCGCATGATCGAAGCCCGGCGGCAAGGTCGCGGCGCTGTCGCCTGTCGCTCCCTCGACAAATTGGGCTGCCCGATAAAGTGCGGATGCTGCATCGATTCGGTGCGTTCGCGCGACGTGGCTCCGGTACGACGGCACCGCAAACACCACTAGCGTCGCGGCTACCGCCAACGCGATCATGAGTTCGAGTAGCGTGAACGCGGATGTGTACGGTTTCGTCATGAACCTCCCCTCAGAATGGCCGTGCGGCAACGCGCCGCCAATGCCGCTCGATTCGCGCGCCATCGATCACGAGTTCCATCTGCAGCCATACCTGAGACTCCCTGGTCCGGCCGAAGCCACGCGCGCTCAGTAAATACGCCTGAGCATTGGCGCGAGTGCCCAGGCGCCACGCTTCGATCAGGCACTGCGGCGCACGCAGCGAGCCGGGCCATTGCGCGATGGGCGTGACGGCGCCTGCTTCAAAGGCGGCTTCGAGCTTCCATTGCGTAGGCTCGCCGGTTGCGGGCGGCGCGGCCGCAATCGGCTCAACTGCTGCAGCGGCAGCGACGTTGCGGGCGCATAAAGTCAGCGCCGAATCGGCAGCGTGAAACGCCTGCAAATAGTCGCGCACGTTAGTCGCGCCGCGTGCCGCCGCTAGCGATGTTTCGAACCAGGCGGCAGAGGTGGTCAACAGCATCGCGGAAATCAGCAGGACAATCGGCAAAACGGCGCCGCCAGTGCGGAGGCGGCAGATGCGATCGGTACGGCTGAGGCGGACGGTGCAAGCGTTCCCGCCTGCCGGATGAGCGCGTCGATATCGCACAGGCAACGCCGCGCGTCGACTCACGTAGCATCGTCTTCCCGTCACAGCGAATCCTCCGCTTGATTACGTATCGCGACTCGCCGCCAGAACGCCTGCCGCACCCGCGTGTCAGCGCCGACGACGCTCGCACCGTCGCAGTCGACGTAGCGCAAACGCCTCCCCAGCGGCGCACCTCGCACGAGTACACAGAGATCGACGGCAACGACCTTCGCCCATTGATCGGCGCTCACCGCCGACGCGTCGATCGCGCTCAGGCCGCCGGCCAGCCAGTACCGGAGCCGCAGGCGCTCGACGCCTTCGACCAGCGGCTGTGCAGAACCAGCCTTGCCGTTACCTTCGCAGTACAACTCCGGTTCGCCCGTCGAGCCGCTGACCCTGGCGAAGTAGCGATTGACGACCGATACGCCCTGGCCACCGAGCGCCGCGCTATTGTTGGTCACTGACTGCCCCAGGCAGTCGGTGGATTGGCCGGTCGCCGATGGCCACGTCGAAATGTTGTCGCCGACATAGCGAACCGCGACGCCGTCGGAATGACTCGCCAACGCCTCGCAGGCGAGACTGTTGTCCGCGCCGACTGGGCGGCCACTCGAACAACCGAACAACGGTGGCGGACTGTTGAACCTGGCTGCATCCGCAGGCACGAAACCGGCCATCTGAAGCTGCTGGCCGATCAGCGTGAGCGCAATCAGGCCGGCTTCGCGGACCCGCACCGAATCGCCCGCGCGCTCGAATGCAATCCGCTGTGTTGTATAGAGCGACACCGCGCCCGCGGTCACCACCAGCCCCAGCGCGATTGCGATCACGAGCTCAACCAGTGTATGGCCGCGTGCAATATGCAAACGCTGCATCATTTCGCAAACGCCAGCGCAACGCATGAGGAGCCTGCGGGAACGTCCGCGCCGCCACAGGACTCGGGCTTGTCGATTACGTCGCCGGAGCGCGGCATGTCGCGCAGCATCGCCCACGTCACGCGCACGACCGACACACCGCCGCTTTCGCGCACAGAGGCCTCGCCGCGTGGCAACAGAGACGCCGCACGCGCGCTCCATTGCCTGACCACAGACTCGCCCGCAGACGGCGCGCACATCGCCTCAGCCACGGAATCGGCTATCCACGCGGCGTGCTCGCGCATTGCCATCGCGCGCGCTTCACGTGCGGTCCACAATTGACCGGCGATCAAGCCGAGAGCGGTCACCGCCATCAGTGCTACGGCGAGCATGACTTCGATCAGCGAGCTGCCGCTGCGCTTTACTGAATAGCGGAGCAACCATGGGTTCAATGAATATCGATTCATGACGACGCTCCGCATGCGCCCTCGACGATCCGCGCACGGCCACCCGCCGCAATACGGATGCAACGCCGCCACTTGTCGCCCTGAGTCGCTTTCGACGGCACGCGCGGCGCGATGTCGAAGCTGCGAAAGGTGCCGATCAATTGCCCGGCCGGCGGCGTGAACGTGAGATTCGTCTGCGTCCCGGTGATGCTGACCGCCGCAAGCTGCGGGTGCGCGCGCAGCAGCGAAAGCGCGCCGCCGCGCTCAGTCAGGACTGCCCAGCCACACGACCAGCCGGTAACGCCATCGCCGCACGCTTGTCCCGCGGCAACACAACGCCGCGCAGCGTCGATCCGGCAGACGGTGACGCGCGCCCCGCGCCGCAATGCTTCGCTGCGCGCATAGGCCAGTGTTGAAACGAGCGCTTTCGCGCGCGCATCGACCCGATCCCGCACGTGCCACGCCACAAAGGACGGTGTCGCCATCACCGCGATCACTGCCAGCAATGCGACGACAACCAGCGTTTCGATAAGCGTAAAACCGCGGCGCGCCCGCAAACAGACTGCGTTCCATTTCATCTGCATCCCTGATCGTTGCAAAGAATGCAGCCAATCTAGCGATTTGGAAACGCGTCAACAATCGGCCGAATGGCCAGCTGGCACTCAGACGCTATCCCGCGCAAAAATGCACGCGTGACGAACCATAACGGGAGCCGAGATGCTGATGCGCGAACCAACACGAGAGAAGAAAACAGAGACTCGAACGCAAGTCCGGGAACAGCGCCAATCAGCGCTTGCGGGGAGGTTTGGGAGGCGAGGAGGCGCGGCGAAATTCTTCGATCACGTCTTCGAATTCGGAGACGTCTTCGAAGCGCCGGTAGACGGACGCGAAACGAACATAGGCAATCGTGTCGAGCGCGCGCAACTCGTTCATCACGAGTTCGCCGAGGCGCTCGCTGCGCACCTCGCGCTCGCCGCTACCGAGCAATTGATACTCGATGCGGGCAACCGCCGCATCGATCTCGTCGGCTGCCACTGGGCGCTTGCGCAACGCCAGTTGCATGCTCGCGACGATCTTGCGGCGGTCGAATTCCGTGCGGCTGCCATCCTTCTTGACGACCGACGGCAACGCCAGCTCGACCCGCTCATACGTCGTAAAACGTTTGTCGCAGGCCGGGCAGCGGCGACGCCGGCGAATCGTCGCGCCGTCTTCGGATACGCGGGAATCCACAACTTGCGTATCGGCGTGCCGGCAGAAGGGGCAGTGCATGACGGCTTAACGGTAGACCGGGAAGCGCTGGGTCAACTCGGCGACCTGCGCGCGCACGCGTTCGATCGTGGCTGCGTCTTCCGGATTGTCCAGCACGTCGGCGATCAGGTTACCCACTTGCTCCGCTTCCTTGACGCCGAAACCGCGCGTGGTCATGGCGGGCGAGCCGAGACGCACGCCGCTCGTGACGAACGGCTTTTCCGGGTCGTTCGGAATCGCGTTCTTGTTGACCGTGATGTGCGCCGCGCCCAGCGCCGCTTCCGCAACCTTGCCGGTAATCTTCTTCGCGCGCAGGTCGACCAGCATCACGTGGCTTTCGGTGCGGCCCGAGACAATGCGCAGACCGCGCTTGACCAGCGTTTCAGCCAGCACGCGCGCGTTTTCGACAACTTGCTGCTGATACGCCTTGAATTCCGGCGACAGCGCTTCCTTGAACGCGACGGCCTTACCGGCGATCACATGCATCAGCGGACCACCCTGAATGCCCGGGAAGATTGCCGAGTTGATCTGCTTTTCGAACTCCGCCTTCATCAGGATCACGCCGCCGCGCGGACCGCGCAGGCTCTTGTGCGTGGTGGTGGTGACGAAGTCGGCGTGCGGCACCGGGTTCGGGTAGACGCCAGCGGCGATCAAGCCGGCGTAGTGCGCCATGTCGACCATGAAGTACGCGCCAACCGACTTCGCGATCTTCGACATGCGTTCGAAATCGATACGCAGCGCGAATGCGGACGCGCCGGCCACGATCAGCTTCGGCTTGTGCTCTTGCGCAAGCTTTTCGGCCGCGTCGTAATCGATGTCTTCGGCTTCGTTCAGCCCGTAGCTCACCACGTTGAACCACTTGCCCGACATGTTGACCGGCGAACCGTGCGTCAGGTGACCACCGTGCGCGAGGCTCATGCCCATGATCGTGTCGCCCGGCTTGAGCATGGCGAAGAACACGCCCTGGTTCGCCTGCGAGCCGGAGTTCGGCTGCACGTTCGCGGCTTCCGCGCCGAACAGTTGCTTGACGCGGTCGATCGCCAGTTGTTCGGCGACGTCCACGAACTCGCAGCCGCCGTAGTAGCGCTTGCCCGGATAACCTTCGGCGTATTTGTTGGTGAGTTGCGAGCCTTGCGCAGCCATCACGGCCGGGCTCGTGTAGTTTTCGGACGCGATCAGTTCGATGTGCTCTTCCTGACGGCGGTTTTCCTGCTCGATGACTGTCCAGAGTTCAGGATCGACGTTGGCGATGGTGCTTTGGGCTCTGTCAAACATACGGATTCCGTTGAGTGTGTTCAGGTTGACCGGATCGTGCGCCGAATCTTGCGTAGAGGGTACGCGGCGCTGCTGGCGGCTGGGCCAGCCCTGACGTGGCGGATGGAGAGACGCCGCACACGCGAGGCAGGACAGCCACCGTCAGCGCAGATAAACGCGCGCGGATCACGGCTGCCCAGGCGAACGGCAAAACGGCACCCTGCGCTTCACGGTGGGTTGCTCCACCTTGAACCCGATTGGTTGTATCGGTTCTATCGCCAGTCACGCAGGGATGAGCGCGTTAGTTTATTGGAAGAGGATCGAATAGGCAACCGCCTTGCTGCCGCCCCGGCGGGCGCTCGCGGGACATGCCGCAGCGCCGGCGTGCGGGTTCCGCAAACGTCTGACAAAAGTTCGCTGGCAAGCCGGGCCGAGCCCCTGCCACAGCCGCTTGTGCGGCTCGTTCATTCTTGCCGCGGCGCCGCATTGGAAGTAGGCTTGGGACCTTTCTCTCTTACCGACCAGGGAACTGCAATGATCGTGTTTGTCACCGGAGCGTCCGCGGGATTCGGCGCTGCTATCGCCCGCGCTTTCGTCAAAGGCGGCCATCGCGTTGTCGCCACCGCGCGTCGTAAGGATCGCCTGCATGCACTAGCCGACGAACTCGGCGACGCGCTTTTGCCGTTCGAACTCGACGTGCGCGACCGCGCGGCCGTCGAAGCCGTGCCGGCCTCGCTGCCGGCCGATTTCGCCGCGATCGACGTGCTCGTCAACAACGCCGGCCTCGCGCTCGGCGTCGAGCCGGCGCAAAAAGCGAGTCTGGACGAGTGGAACACCATGATCGACACCAATTGCACGGGCCTCGTCCAGGTCACGCACGCGTTGCTGCCCGGAATGGTGGCGCGCAACCGCGGCCACATCTTCAACCTCGGCTCGGTGGCCGGCCGCTGGCCGTACGCGGGCGGCAACGTTTATGGCGCGACCAAGGCGTTCGTCCGCCAGTTCAGCCTGAACCTGCGCGCCGATCTGGCCGGCACCGCACTGCGGGTGACCGACATCGAACCGGGCCTGTGCGGCGGCACCGAGTTCTCGAACGTGCGTTTTCGCGGCGACGACGAAAAAGCGGCCAATGTGTACCAGAACGTACAACCGCTGACGGCCGAAGATATCGCCGACTCGATCTACTGGATCGCCACGCGCCCGGCCCACGTCAACATCAACACGATCGAGTTGATGCCGGTGGCCCAATCGTTCGCCGGTTTGGCGATTCATCGCGGCTGAAATCGCGGCTAACGCCCGCCAGGCGGGGCGCACATCTTGAAACAGACCTCGGGGTGTGCGTTCCGGTAAAATGCGCCGCATGAATATGTCGACCAGTCAGCCCGGCACGGAAATCGGCTTCACGTGGCCAATCCGCGTGTATTACGAAGACACCGACGCCGGCGGCATTGTGTTTTATGCGAACTATCTGAAGTTTTTCGAGCGGGCGCGCACCGAATGGCTGCGCGCATGCGGCGTCGACCAGAACCGGCTCGCGGGCGAAACAGGCGCGCTCTTCATCGTGCGCAGCACCGCAGTCGACTACCGGGCGCCGGCCCGGCTCGACGACATCGTCAAGGTAGTCAGCCGGATCGAGCGTCTTGGCCGTGCGTCGGTCGATTTCGCGCAGGAGGCGTGGCGTGACGGCACGCTGCTTGCGGCCGGCTCCATCCGGGTCGGCTGTGTCGAGCGCACCGCGCTGCGGCCGGCCGCGATTCCGCCATCCGTGCTCGCCGCCTTGCGGCGCGGGCCGGACGTGAGCGACGGCGGCATGTCAACGAACAACGTCTGAACCCCGTTGTTACGGGGCCATTGAACTCGTATCGATCAAGCAACACAAAGCATGGTTCGGCTTGCAGTGTCGCCGATGCTTCCGTTTTGCTCACGGCAAGCTTCGGGTGACTTTGCAGCCGGACGCCCCCTTCCGGGACGTTAAAACGAACCTTTATGAACACTACACAAGATCTGTCGATCGTTTCTCTCGTACTCAACGCGAGCCTGCTGGCGCAGGCAGTCATGGCGCTGTTGCTGCTGTTGTCGCTGTTGTCGTGGACTTTCATCTTCCGCAAGTGGTTTGCGATCCGCCGGGCGCGCGTGCAAACTGAACGTTTCGAACGCGATTTCTGGTCGGGCGGCGACCTTCAAGCCCTCTATCAGAGCGCCGCGAACAACCGCCACACGATCGGGGCGCTCGAACGGATTTTCGAGTCCGGCATGCGTGAATTCCTGAAAGGTAAAGAAAAGCGCCTGAACGATTCGGGTGCGATTCTCGATGGCGCACGCCGGGCAATGCGCGCCGCGTTCCAGCGTGAAATGGACGTCCTCGAAGCGAACCTTGCGTTTCTCGCGTCGGTCGGTTCGGTCAGCCCTTACATCGGCCTGTTCGGCACGGTGTGGGGGATCATGAATGCGTTCCGCGGCCTCGCCAACGTGCAGCAGGCCACGCTTGCAAACGTTGCGCCGGGCATTGCCGAAGCGCTGACCGCCACCGCAATCGGCCTGTTCGCGGCAATTCCGGCCGTGGTCGCCTATAACCGTTACGCGCACGATATCGACCGTCTGGCGATCCGCTTCGAGACCTTCATCGAAGAATTCTCGAACATTTTGCAGCGCCAGGCACAGTAAGGAGTCCACGATGGCAGGCTCTCGCCCCTCCAGCATGCGCGGTGGCCGTTCGCGCCGCGCGATGGCCGACATCAATGTCGTGCCGTACATCGACGTGATGCTCGTGCTGCTCGTGATCTTCATGGTGACCGCGCCGCTGGTCGCTCCGTCGATCGTCAATCTGCCGACCGTCGGCGGCGCCGCGCCGCAGCAGCAAACCCCGCCCGTAATCGTCAATATTCGCGCGGACGGCAATATGAGCGTCAAATACAAGGACGACGCGGGCGTGCAGCAGCAGGAAGACATGACAAAGGCCGATCTGAACAGCTTCATCACCGATCGCGCGCAGTCGCACGCTGACCAGCCGGTCGTGATCGCCGCCGACAAAACAGTGAAGTACGAAGTCGTGATGAACGTGATGTCCCAGTTGAAAGCTCGGGGCGTCAAGCGCGTTGGATTGCTCGTCAAATCACAATGATCCGCAAGCATTCCGAAACCCCGCTCCAGCCACCGCGTGAACGCGGCACCGGGCGAGCCTTTGTGTTCGCGCTGGTGATGCATGTGCTGCTCGGGTTCTTCCTGTACCACGGCATTCAATGGCAGAACAGTACGCCCGAAGGCGCGGAAGCCGAACTGTGGACCGAAGTGCCGGATTCGGCGATTCCGCGTCTGCCCCCGCCGCCGCCCGTTCCGGTGGCCCCTGCCCCGCCGCTGCCCGACGAACAGGCCGACATCGCGCTGCAGGAGAAGAAACGCCAGCAACAGGAAGCCGCTCGCCAGGCGCAACTGGCAGAGCAGCAGCGTCAACAGAAGCTGCAGGCTCAGCAGGAAGCCGAGGCCAAGCGTCAGCAACAGCTTGCTGAACAGGCGGCGCAACTTGCCGCGCAGAAAGCCGCGGCTGCCAAACAGAAGCAGCAACAGCAGCAATTGGCCGAGCAGCAAAAGCAGCAGCAATTGAAAGAACAGCAGCAAGAGCAGCAGAAGCAGGCTCAGGCTGACGCGCAGAAGAAAGCCGACGAGCAGAAAGCGGCGAAGGCCAAAGCACAAGCTGATGCTGCCGCGCAAGCGAAGAAGCTCGACGCGGAACGTCGTGCGCGGCTTGCGCAGATGCAAGGCATGGCCGGCGGCGCAGGCTCGACCGGCAACGGACTCGCGAAGAGCGGCACAGGCAGCGGCTCGGGTGGCACGGCGACGTCGCCGGGTTACGCCGACAAGGTGCGCCGTGCGGTGCGTCCGAACATCTCGTGGGGCGGCGAAACGGAGGGTCTGGAGACGGTCATCTCCGTGCGTTGCTCGCCGACGGGTACCTTGCTGAGCGCGACGATTTCGCACGGCAGCGGTAATCCTGCCTGGGACGACGCGGCGCTGCGAGCCGTTCAGCGTTCCGATCCGATGCCTCAGGACATCGACGGCAAGACGCCCGCCAGCTTCAGGATTACGTTGCGGCCGGCCGGCTGATAACGGGGCGGAGCGCAACTTGAAGGCCAGTTGACAGCAGACACAGCGCCCCGCCTGGCGTGGCGCGCCCGGGAACGAATTGGATGTTTTCCGGTCTCTCTGCTGTCGTGAAGTGTTAGTAAAATCGTTTTTTTGGGGAATCCATACAGCATGAGTTTGATGACCAAGCTAGGCCTGCGGACACTTGTAGCGTCGTGCCTGATCGCTGTGGGCGGCGCCGCCCACGCACAACTCAACGTCCTCGTGACGGGCGTCGGGTCCACCCAGTTTCCAATCGCAACAGCGAATTTCGCCAATGAAGCGAACTCGCCGCAGCAGGTCAGCACGATCGTGCGTCAGGATCTGCAGCGCAGCGGCAAATTCACGAACATCGACGCGGGCGGCACGCCGGTTTCCGAAACGGATTCCGTCGATCTCGGCAGCTGGAAGGCCAAGGGTGCCAATGCGTTCGTGTCGGGCAGCGTGAACCGCCTGCCGAATGGCCAGTACGAAGTGCGCTTCAAGCTGTACGACACCGTCAAGGGCGAAAGCCTCGGCGGCCTCGTGCTGGTGAGCCCGGAAAGCGGGCTGCGCATGAGCGCGCACAAGGTCGCGGACTACATTTACGCGAAGCTGATGGGTGGCCGCGGCGCGTTTGCCACGCGCCTGTCGTACGTCATCAAGACGGGTGGCCGTTATCAGTTGCAGATTTCCGATTCGGACGGCCAGGACGCGCATATCGCGCTGTCGAGCCCCGAGCCGATCATCTCGCCGGCGTGGTCGCCTGACGGCACCAAGGTCGCGTACGTTTCATTCGAAAAGAAGAAGCCGATTGTCTATATCCACGATCTGCCCACGGGACGTCGTGTGGTCGTCTCGGACCAGAAGGGCAATAACAGTGCGCCGGCATGGTCGCCGGATGGACGCACGCTGGCCGTCGCGCTTTCGCGCACCGGCAACACGCAGATTTTCGCCGTCAATGCGGACGGCAGCGGCCTGCGCCGCTTGACGCAAGGCAGCTCGATCGACACTGAACCGAGCTTCTCCCCTGACGGCCAGTCGATCTATTTCACCAGCGACCGTGGCGGCGAACCGCAAATCTACAAGATGTCGGCCCAGGGCGAAAACGCCGGCGCCGCGCAGCGCGTGACCTTCACGGGCAGCTACAACACCAGCCCGCGCGTGAGCCCGGACGGCAAGCAGCTCGCGTATATTTCGCGCGTCGGCGGCGGGTTCAAGCTGTTCATCCAGGACCTGCAGGGCAACACGGCCACCGGCCTGACCGATACAACACATGACGAATCGCCGAGCTTCGCGGCGAACGGTCAGTACATTCTTTACGCCACACAGGTGAACGGCCGTGGCGTGTTGGCCGCTGTATCGACCGATGGCCGCACTCGGCAAGTCCTGTCCGTTCAGGGCGGCAGCGTACGGGAGCCGTCCTGGGGCCCGTTTATGCAATAACGTTTATGCAACAACACACAAGGAGAGCAACAAATGATGTCTAAACTTCGTTTCGTATTTGCCGTATTGATGGTCGGTGCGCTGGCCGCATGTCACTCGGGCGTCAAGCTCGATGAAAACGCCAACAAGGGTGGCGCAATCGGTACGCAACCGAACCCGACCGATGTCGCACAAGTCAATGTCGATCCGCTGAACGATCCGAACAGCCCGCTCGCCAAGCGCAGCATTTACTTCGACTTCGACAGCTACTCGGTCAAGGACGACTACCAGTCGCTGCTGCAACAACACTCGCAATACATGAAGAGCCATCCGCAACGCCACGTCCTGATCCAGGGCAACACCGACGAACGCGGCACCAGCGAGTACAACCTGGCACTCGGCCAGAAGCGTGCTGAAGCTGTGCGCCGTTCGCTGTCGCTGATGGGCGTGACTGACTCGGAAATGGAAGCCGTGAGCCTCGGCAAGGAAAAGCCGCAAGCAACCGGTCATGACGAATCGTCGTGGGCACAAAACCGCCGCGCCGACCTCGTGTACCAACAGTAAGTAACGGGTGATGAGCCGAATGACGCATCGTTTCTCCTGGCTGCGGTTTGCCGCAGCGGCCTGTGTCGCGGGCACGGCTTTCGCGGCCGTGCCCGCGCACGCGGGTATCTTCGACGACGATCAGGCCCGTCAGGCCATTCTCGATCTGCGTTCGAAGACCGATAGCCTGTCGAGCCAGCTGTCGGCCGCGCAGCGCACGATCCTCGATCAGTCCAACCGCCTCGACCAGATGAATCAGCAGGTCGCGACGTTGCGTGGACAGAACGAGGACATGGCCAACCAGCTCGCCACGCTGCAGAAGCAGCAGAAGGACTACTACACCGATCTGGACACGCGTCTGAAGAAATTCGAGCCGCAGCAACAGACGGTGGAGGGCGTCCAGGGCGAGGTGCAGCCGGGTGAAACGGAGTCGTTCAATGCGGCCTCACAACAGTTTCGCAGCGGCGACTTCAAGAATGCGGCAGCCTCGTTTCGCAGCTTCATCTCCAAGTTCCCGAACAGCCCCTACCAGCCGACCGCGCAGTACTGGCTCGGCAACGCGCTGTACGCACTGCGCGACTACAAGGGCTCGACGGCAACGTGGCAAGGCGTCGTAAAGAATTACCCGCAGCATCCGCGTGCGCCGGAAGCGCTGCTCGCGATTGCGAACAATCAGCTCGAGCAAGGTCAGAAGGCTGCGGCCAAGAAGACGCTGGAGCAGATCGTCGCGCAATACGGCGGTTCGGACGTCGCGCAAACGGCACAAAGCAAGCTGTCGCAGATCAAGTAGTCGTTTGGCGTTTAGCAGTTAGCGGTAAACGCGTAGTGTCCGCGGTCAAAAGCCACGCGCGCCTCTCGCCGGAAAGCCCGGGGTAGTCATACCTCGGGCTTTTCACTATCCGCAGTGCCGTGCGCCGAAATGGCCGTGACGGGTTGACAGCCCTCAGGGACTATCGCTATAATTTCGCTTCTCTTTTGGGTCGTTAGCTCAGCTGGTAGAGCAGCGGACTTTTAATCCGTTGGTCACAGGTTCGAATCCCGTACGGCCTACCAAAAGATTCAAGGGCTTACACGCGTCTGCGTTGTAAGCCCTTTTCCTCTTGGGGCCCGACTTTGCGCGAGACCTACCAACAGAACATCAAGTACTTCGAGCCGCAATGTAAAGCAAACTACTTTACCGTGGGTAGCTTTACAGTGGGGCCAAACGGGGTACCCTTTACTTCGTGGGGACCCGCCCTCCAGTGACTCTCGGAGGCTCCCATGTGGAAGTGCATCCGCTGTCATCACCTCATCGCCTTCAAGTCTGTCCTCACGGACATTGACTCCTTTGGTATCTACTTCATCTGCCCGTACTGCAAGCGCCGGAATCAACTGGAGAGCTTGGGCCGCATTCGTGGCGCATTGACTCTCAGACAGACCGGACGCTAGGGTCGTCACCCCCTGGGACTTTAATCGGGGGCTGTTGCGGTACCCCAATATCTGACAATTGCGTTTTGACTGCACCATGCAGGCTATGCTAGTTTCGTCCAGTTAAGTTTTCTTCGGACGAAATATGAGCACCCTTACTGCTGCTCCTGCCCCGGTCAACCTATACCGGTACGGCATACACCAGAACCTGACGCCTCCTGAACTGTTCTTCCTCGTCGCCATTGACGAAACCTGCAAGCAGTTGGGGGTGGACGACATTGAGGCGGTGGCGGCGATTCTGGCCGGTCAAAACTGGATTCCTACTCGGGCCAAACCGATGGGGGCTACGAAGGGGACCTCTCTCGCTTCCATCATGTCGCGCCGATATCTCGACTTCAATCTGAGCCGTAAGGTCCTCCCGACTCTCACAAATGCCAGCGTGCGGCGCCTCAAGGTGGTAATGGTTCGAAACCTCGGGACATTCGTCGGCAGGAGTATTCCGGTCGTGGGATGGGTCATTGTCGCTAACGACGTCGTGCGTATCGGCGTCAACTCCGTCATGCACTACAACCGACTCGTGAGCCCGGCAGACAGGATTTTCTGACATGACGAATACCACATGGCTGGAGCTTGAGTCATTCATCAGGAGTGAGACTGGCATTCGAGCAAGCAAACCCGTGAAGCCCTCGGATAGCCTGGAGAACGATCTGGATATCACTGGTGATGAAGCCGATGACTTCATGGGCAAGTTCTTCGAGAAGTTCAAGGTGGAGCCTGGTGACTATGATTTCCGGCGTTACTTCTCAGAGGAGGGGTTCAACCTCTTTGCGATCATTGCCATGCCGTTCTCTAAAAAGAAGCGCGAGAAGTATGACAAGGAGCCGCTGACTGTTGCCATGCTTGAGCGAGCTATCAATTTGGGCGTCTGGGATAGCAAGAAGCTGGGGCTCTAATTAGGGGCTCCACCGCACAGGGTCGTCACCCCCTGGGACTTTATTCCGCGTGCAGCCCGTCGAGCACCGCTGCGGCCTCCAGTCCCGCGCTATCGGGACACAAGTGGGCGTACTTCTTCGTCATGCTCTCGTCGGCGTGGCCCAGCAAGTGCGACACCTTCAGCAGAGAGACGCCCGCCTGAACCAGCCGTGACGCGAAGGTGTCCCGGAAAGTGTGAGGCGTCACCTTGCCCTTCGAGAGGTCCCGGTTCAGCCCGCAGTTGTCGATCGCTCGCTGGATGCCATCCGTCGCATGGCCACGAGGCTTGTCCTCCGTCGTGTACTGCCACCCTGCCGCAGTCATCGCCGGGAACACGTAGCTCTTAGGCCAGGTGAGGTCGGTGGCGATCAGTTGACCGTGCCGAGACTCCTCCAGACCACGGCTAACAACGTCGCCGTTCCTCGTCTCGCGGACCAGGGTTCGCCGGTACCGCTCGATGCCCTTGGCGACCTGGTAGTGCTCCCATTCCCGCTGCGCTTCTAAGTCGTTTGCCCCTACAGGGACGGGGATTGCCGTGGGGAAAAACGTGGGGGCTGTATCTATTTGATCCGATTCGCTAACAGATGCGACCATCGAATTCTCCTTTGCAATCAACGTTGTGTCGCGTCAGCGACGTTCTTTTAATCCGTTGGTCACAGGTTCGAATCCCGTACGGCCTACCAAAAGATTCAAGGGCTTACACGCGTGTGCGTTGTAAGCCCTTTTCTTTTTGCGGCGCACTTCCCCCTCCCCCACACATTCGCCGCAATAGTTCGCGACCCCACAGACTGCCCGCATCGCCCGCACGCATGATCTTTACACGACGCCAATAGAGCGCCCGAAAAAGACCACGAGACCGGGCAGCAAGGCAAAACGACCGCGCCGCCCACACGCCCGGGGGGGCGCCCATGAAAACTACAAAGTTAATCTGGGTAGTAGGTTTGGCGATATCGATCGAAACCGTGTCCGCTCAGGAGATATTCCTTCAGGGCGGCACGCAAGGGGCCGGGATCGGCGCGGCGCTGAACGTCACTTCATGGTTCGGGTTGCACGCCGACTTCAACGCGCTCAATTTCTCGCACAACTTTACGGTGGGCGGGAATCGTTACGAGGATGGCGCGCGCCTTCGCCAGGGTGGTGTCTACGGCGACCTGTTTCCGTGGTCGAACTGCGGCTTCCGCGTCACCGCCGGCCTCCGTTTCACCGACGACGAAGTCAGCGGCAATTCCGTCCCCACAAACGGCACCTATATGTTCAAGGGCAAAACAAGCCGGCGTTTCCCGGCGAGTATGCGACGGCCACCGTCAAATACCCGACCGTCATGCCATACCTGGGCATCGGTTACGGCTTCCAACCCGCAGCGAAAGGATTTGGCCTGATTGCCGAACTCGGCGTCGCTTACGGCATACCCCACGTTTCCTACACGCTGTCGCCAGCCCTCGCTCAGGCGGCCGGCCCGGCGATGAGCCAGGACATCGTCGCGACAGGGTTGCAGCAACTGAGGGACAAAGCCTCGCCCTACCGCTGGTATCCGACACTGCAAGTCGGTGTTTCGTACCACTTCTGATTGCACGCTGGAACCCGTCCGGGACGCATCGGTTTGCGCCGACCAGGCGCGCGAGATAAGTTCGCTGCTGCAAAGCGCCTCTCAAGTAGGCATCGTCGTTTCGACCTAACGCGACATATTCCTACAGTCTGATTCAAACGCACGCATGCGGACGGGAGCGTCATCCGACAACACACCAGCTCAACAAAAGACAATACAACGGACTCCGAACGTTGATATTTATTGAGACGTAAAGACGTGCAATGATCGCCGCCGGTTCTGCGAAACACGCCGCAACGCTGCGTGAGCAGCCGCTTTGGCAACGCCGCAGATTCCTGCGCCTTCATTCCGTCAACATGACCAATTTTCTGTTCGATCTCCTCTCGAACCTGGTTTGTCTAGCGATCGTGCTGGTCGCGTGTCGTCTGTGCAACCGGCTCGTTCCCGACGCCACGCTCAATGGTGCGTATGTTTTCGTCGCACTGGCGTCGGCCGCCTGGCTGCTCGATGCGGCGCTCACCTTTCTGGTGTTCGCCGATGTGCAAAACCGCTACGGCAAGTTCAGTACATCGTCCGCATTCGTCGAGCGTGCCGGCGCGTATGCGCTTGCAGCCGTTGCCGCACTGGCCTGGGGGTATATAGCTCGTCGCACGCGGCCCGCCAAAGCCGGTGACACCTCGACCGTCCGCACCTCCCCCTATTCCGAATCGCATCTGCCGATGTAACCCAACGCGCCGCCCTTAGCACGGTAATTTGCCAGCGGCGACGCCGCGGCAAGAAAGCACACTGATGCGAGGCAAAGGGAAACCCCAGCACCATAGCCGCAAGCGCGACGACAACCACTACAAGCTCACAGGCACGCCTGGCTCAACCCGTTCGAAGTGGAGCCGCCGCGCAGTCCGTTTTCCCCAGCCAGGCAATCCGCATAACAGACAGGAACGGTCCTTGCGCACGCGAGAGCCGTCGGCTATAACTTCCGAAGACCGCGTGTTGCTGCCTACGCCCGTTGCCGGGCATTTGCCGTTGTATTGCGCCACCTCCGTTCAATCAGTCGAAGGCAATTTAACCAACGAGGACATCTTGGATCTCGAAACCGTACGCGTGTTCATCATGACCCGGGGCATCGACCTCGGCACCAAGGTAGTCGGCGCGATCGTCTTGTGGATCGTCGGCCGCTGGATCATTGGCCTGATCACCGGCATGCTCCGCAAGATGCTGGCGCGCAACGGCCGCGTCGATCCCACGCTGGCTCATTACCTCGGTTCGATTCTCGGCGCCCTGCTCAACCTGCTGCTGATCCTTGCGATTCTGCAGGTGTTCGGTGTCCAGACCACCTCGTTCGCCGCGTTGCTCGCCGGTCTCGGCCTCGCGATCGGTACCGCGTGGGGCGGCTTGCTCGCGCACTTCGCAGCGGGCATCTTCATGCAGGTGCTAAGGCCGTTCAAGGTCGGCGATTTCGTCATGGCGGGCGGCGTGACCGGCACAGTCTCGGAACTCGGCCTGTTCGGCACGACCATCGTGACGCCCGACAACGTGACGACCATCGTCGGCAACAACAAGATCTTCTCCGACACGATCTCGAACTACAGCGCGCTGCCGGTGCGGCGCGTCGAGTTGACCGCGAAGATCGCCAACGGCGTCGATCCGACTGACGCGATGAGCCGGCTGAAGACGGCCGTGACGAAGATTCCGAACGTTGCCGAGAGTCCCGCGCCGGACATCGAGGTGCTGAGCTTCACGCCGGAAGGACCGTTGTTGTGCGTGCGGCCCTACACGAACAACAACACTTACTGGCAGGTCTATTTCGACACCAATCGCGCGATCATTCAGACCTTCAAGGATGCCGGCTATCCGACACCGGAAACCCCGCTTGCGCCGCGCGCAGTGAGCTCGCAGTGACCTGAAGGATTGCCTGAGCGAAGGGTTTCTCTGCAATGAAATGAAAACGGCGTCGCGAGTTTCGCGACGCCGTTTGTTCGTCTGGGCCACACGCTATCGGAAGTGTCAGCGGCTGTCCGTCTTGGCTGCGTTCTTGCGCGTCACCTTCCACAGTGCGCCGAGCAGAACCGGCACCACTGCCGCGCCGATACCCACCAGCACGATCACATTCAGGTACTGACGAATGAACGGAATGTTGCCGAAGAAGTAGCCGAGCAACACCAGCAACAACACCCACAACAGTGCACCAACGATGTTGAAAAGCTGAAACCGGCTCACCGTCATCTGCGAGGCGCCGGCAACGAACGGTGCGAAGGTCCGCACTACCGGGATGAAACGCGCCAGCACGATGGTCTTGCCGCCGTGCTTCTCGTAGAAATCATGAGTCTTTTGCAGCGCGGTGCGGTCGAGGAAGCGCTCCAGAAAAGGTATGTGCGAATTGAACACCCGTGGTCCGATGGCCCGCCCGATCATGTAATTGACCGTATTGCCAGAGACCGCCGCCACGAGCAGCAGCACGATCAGCAAACCGATATTCATTCCGCCGGTCGCGCAAAAAGCGCCGCCGATGAACAGCAGCGAATCACCCGGCAGAAACGGCAATACGACAAGCCCGGTTTCGCAAAACACGATCAGAAACAGCACCGCGTAGACCCAGGCGCCGTACTCGTGGATGAAGACTCCCAGAAACTTGTCGATGTGCAAGACAAGGTTTGCGAACTGCAGCAGCGTGTCCAAAAAGCGTCCTTTATAGAGCGAATGTGTGCGAGAGGCGAGAACAGCCGTGTTAGCGGGCCCGCGAGCGATGCGCGGCGAGCGCAAGCTTACCGCCGGAAATTGACCGCGTCATGATACCGAAAGTGCCCGGAAGCGATTAAAAATCTGCGATGGGTAGGCAACTTCGATTCCGTGCGGCGGCTTGGATGCCACGCTCTCCCACCCATGACCGTCTTGCTGCCGGGTCGTATCGCTCGGGTCGCCGGACCACTCAGTCCAGGGTATTCGGCCCGCGTCCGGTTCCTACGCGCGAATCGCTATAATTTCGCCATGTCCGAATTCTCCGAAACGCCCGCCGACACCAACGCCCCGGCCGCAGCTCTCGCCGCCGCGCCCGTCCCACGCCCGTTGCGGGCGATCCAGCCCCTTCCCGACCAGCTGATCAGCCAGATTGCCGCCGGCGAAGTGGTCGAGCGGCCGGCTTCGGTGGTCAAGGAGTTGCTGGAAAACGCGCTCGATGCCGGCGCGCAGACCCTGCGCATCGTGCTCGACGAGGGCGGCGTCAAACGTATCTCGATCACCGACGACGGCTGCGGCATCCCCGAAAGCGAACTGGCGCTCGCGCTGATGCGTCATGCGACCAGCAAAATCCGCTCGCTCGCCGAACTCGAGGCCGTTGCCACGCTGGGTTTTCGCGGTGAGGCGTTGGCGTCGATTGCGTCGGTTGCGGAGATGTTCATCACGAGCCGCACCGCCGATGCGCCGCACGCCGTGCGCATCGACGCGCAAACCGGTGTACTGAGCCCTGCTGCCGGCACCCAAGGCACCACGATCGAAGTCCGCGAGCTGTACTTCAACACGCCCGCGCGCCGCAAATTCCTGAAAAGCGAGCAGACCGAACTCGGCCATTGTCTCGAGCAGATTCGCCGTGCCGCGTTGGCACGGCCGGACGTGGCGATTTCGGTACTGCATAACGGCAAGGCGGTCGAACACTGGAACGCCAGCGAGCCGCCTGTGCGGGTCGCGAAAATTCTCGGCGAGACCTTTGCGACGGCCCATCTACCGCTCGACGAATCGGCCGGACCGCTTGCCGTCTATGGCTGCGCCGGCCTGCCGACCGCGAGCCGCGGACGCGCCGACCAACAGTATTTTTTCGTCAACGGCCGTTTCGTGCGCGACAAGCTGCTCACGCATGCCGTGCGCGCCGCGTATGAAGACGTGCTGCACGGCGACCGGTATCCGTCCTATGTGCTGTTTCTCGATCTGCCGCCTGAAGCGGTCGATGTGAACGTCCATCCGTCGAAGATCGAAGTGCGGTTTCGCGATTCGCGCTCGATTCACCAGTTCGTGTTCCACGCGGTACAGCGCGCGTTGGCGCGGCATGCGGGCGCGTCGCCGGAAACCACGGCGGGCGGGCATGCAGCTCACCTCGAAGCCGCGGCGGGCGGTCCGGCTTCGTTTGGTGCGACGCCGCTCGGAGGCGCGGGTGCTGGCGGCTTCGGCGCGACGGGCACGGGCACGGGCGCTGGTGCAGGTGCAGGTGGTCTCGGTGGTGGATTCGGATCTCAGCAGCCGGGCAATACGTGGATGCGGCAGGCGCGCATGACGCAGGGCACGCTGCCGGTTGCGCAACCGCTGGCCTTTTACGACGCGCTGTTCGGCCGTAAAGACACGAACGCCGGCACCGCCGACGGCGCGACGCTGTTCGAGGCGCGCGACTCCGCAGCCGAAGGGCCGTCGCCGTATAACGCGTCCGCGCCTTATACAGCCCCCGCTTTCCACGCATCCGACGAGCAACCGCTCGGTTTCGCGCTCGGCCAGATTCACGGCATCTATGTGCTTGCGCAGAATGCGCATGGACTGGTGATTGTCGATATGCACGCCGCGCACGAGCGCATTCTGTACGAGCAGTTCAAGAGCGCGCTGTCGGATCGCACGATTGCCGTGCAGCCGCTGCTGATCCCGCAGACGATGCAGGCCGATCCGATCGAAATCGGCACCGTCGAAGAAGAGCGCGACACGCTCGACGCACTTGGCTTCGACCTCGCCGTGCTGTCGCCGACCACGCTCGCGATCCGCGCAGTGCCGGCCTTGCTGAAAGACGCCGATCTGCAGGCGCTCGCGCGCGCGGTCCTAACAGACTTGCACGCGTTCGGCGGCTCGCGTGTGCTGACCGAGCGCCAGCACGAGCTGCTCGGCACACTGGCGTGCCATCACGCGGTGCGGGCGAACCGGCGTCTGACGCTCGATGAAATGAACGCACTGCTGCGCCAGATGGAAGCGACCGAGCGCGCCGACCAGTGCAACCACGGGCGTCCGACCTGGTATCAGTTGACACTGTCCGATCTCGATCGGCTGTTTATGCGCGGGCAATGAGGGTGAGCCTGATCACGTTTCTTCCGCGCGCGCCGGCTTGCCTATGACGTCACGTACTCCCACGCCGGTCCCTTGCCTGCTGGGCCCGACCGCGTCCGGCAAAACCGCTGCCGCGCTGGCTTTGGCCGCACGGCGGCCGGTGGAAATCATCAGTGTCGACTCGGCGCTGGTTTATCGCGAGATGGATATCGGCACCGCGAAGCCGACGGCGGAAGAGCGCGCGCTGGCGCCGCATCATCTGATCGATATTGTCGATCCGGCTGACGCCTATTCGGCGGCGGATTTTCGCACCGACGCGCTGCGCCTGATCGGCGAGATTAGTGCTCGCGGACGGACACCGTTGCTGGTCGGCGGGACCATGCTGTACTACAAGGCGCTGACGCAAGGCTTGAACGACCTGCCTGCCGCCGATGCCGACGTGCGGGCGACGCTCGACGCCGATGCCGCGCGCGAAGGCTGGCCGGCTATGCATGCGCGGCTTGCCGCGGTCGACCCTGTTACCGCTGCGCGCCTCGCGCCGAACGATTCGCAGCGGATTCAGCGTGCGCTCGAGATTTTTATGCTGACCGGGCAGGCGATGTCTGTTTTGCTGGCGGCGCCCCCACGCTTTGATGATGCTGCGCAGGCTTGGCGGTTTGTGCCGATTGCGTTGGAGCCTTCTGATCGGAGCGTGCTGCATGCCCGCATTGAGCGGCGGTTTGATGCAATGTTGGCTGATGGGTTCGTCGATGAAGTGATGAGGTTGCGCGAGCGCGGGGATTTGTCGGCGGAGATGCCGTCGATGCGGTGTGTCGGATATCGGCAGGTTTGGGAATATCTCGATGGAGTGGTCGATTATTCGACCATGCGGGATAAGGGGGTTTTTGCTACCCGGCAATTGTGCAAGAGGCAGCTCACCTGGCTGCGCGGTATGCCTGAGAGGGTTGTGGTTGATTGTTGTGATGCTGGCGCTACCGCGCGGGTTGTTAGTGTTGTTGATGAGTTAATTTGAGGTTTTTTTGCCTGCGCGGCGCTTTGGTTGTTCGCCTGCGGCGGTGGCTTTTTCTTGGCTTTTTTGCCTTCCCCAGCAGGTTGTGTCTGTTTGCCTACGGCGTTGCCTTTCCTTGTTTTGTTTTTGGTTTATTAGCGTTCCCCCTGTGCGGGGGGCACCTACTTTTCTTTGCCTGCCGCAAAGAAAAGTAGGCAAAAGAAAGCGGCTCACACCGCTAGTTTTTAAGCGGGTCCCCTGGCTTGGAGGAGGCAGTGGAGCATCTGGAATCTGTGTTCTCGCGCACTCCGCGCTGGTGACAAGGCCGTCATCCTTCCGGCGGCGCTGCGCGCGCCGTAGCGGTACTTCTTAAAACCGACGGGGCGTGCACGCCTCCGGCATCATCCTTCCGGCCTTGCACTGCGTGTTCGCCGGAACAGTCCGCAAGGGACACCAGTGGTTTTGTTTGCGCGCGCTGGAAGCCGTCGGCTTCGCCTCGGCGCGGCGCCGAAGTGATTTGCGGTTTGTAGATTGCTGGAAAGGTAAAACGCCCGGCGGCTAATTCGGCGGGACGCAGAATATTGCTACGGCTTGAGAAATACCGTACGCGGCGGCCGCCTTAGCGTGGCGCGGAAACGACCAGATGGTTTTGTGAAGTACCGCCAATTGCCGAAACGAGCGGCCGGTTTGATGAAGTACCGCCACGGCGCGCGTAGCGCCGCCGGAAGTATGATGGCCTTGTCACAGGCGCGGAGTGCGCGAGAACACCGATTCCAGATGCGCCACTGCCTCCTCCAAGCCAGGAGACCCGCTTCAAAGCTAGCGGTGTGAGCCGCTTTCTTTTGCCTACTTTTCTTTGCGGCAGGCAAAGAAAAGTAGGTGCCCCCCCGCACAGGGGGAACGCTAATAAACCAATAAGAAAAGAAAAAGCCACCGCCGCAGGCGAACAACCATAGCGCCGCGCAGGCAAAAAGAATCAAACAACTACAGTTTGAGCCTCACCAACCGCGCTCTCGCGAATAACCCCAATCTTCCAAACCTGCTCGCCGGCGGCAGCCAAAATCCCAATAGCCGCATCTGCATCTGCGGCAGAAACAACAACAGCCATCCCGATCCCGCAATTAAACACCCGATGCATTTCAGCATCAGCCACACCACCATGCTTCTGCAACCACGAGAACAACGGCGGCATCGGCCACGCCCGATGATCCAGCTCGGCCGTCAAACCTTCACGCAAAACCCGCGGAATATTCTCAACCAGCCCACCGCCGGTGATATGCGCCATCCCCTTCACGGCAACCTGCTGCATCAACGACAGCAAAGGCTTCACATAAATATGCGTAGGCGCCATCAGCGCATCAGCCAACGGCCGCCCATCGAAATCCGCATTCAAATCAGGCTGAGCCCGCTCAATAATCTTCCGCACCAGCGAAAAACCATTCGAATGAATCCCGCTGGAAGCCAACCCCAGCACAACATCACCCGGGGCAATCGTGCTGCCGTCGATAATCTTGCTCTTTTCGACCGCGCCGACCGCGAAACCGGCCAGATCGTACTCGCCGTCCGGATACATGCCCGGCATTTCAGCCGTCTCGCCGCCGATCAGCGCGCAACCAGCCAGTTCGCAGCCATGCGCGATACCCTTGACGACCGTCGCCGCAGTGCCGACGTCCAGCTTGCCGCATGCGAAATAATCGAGGAAGAACAGCGGTTCGGCACCCTGCACGAGAATGTCGTTGACGCTCATCGCCACCAGATCCTGGCCGACCGTGTCATGCTTGTTCAGTTGAAACGCCAGCCGCAGCTTGGTGCCGACGCCGTCGGTGCCCGACACGAGCACCGGCTCGCGGTATTTCTTCGGCACCTCGAAGAGCGCGCCAAACCCGCCGATGCCACCCAGCACACCGTCGCGCATCGTCTTTTTGGCAAAGGGCTTGATCGCGTCGACAAGGGCGTCGCCCGCGTCGATGTCCACGCCGGCGTCGCGATACGACAAACCTTGGGCGTCAGGGGCGGATTTCGGTTGATTCATGGGGAAGAGCGAGAAGGTCGGTAAAATGCGATTTTACCCGATGCCGGCCGGTTGGCTGGACTTTCACCCGCGCCAACCACCTGGGAAACAATTTTGCAGCAAAACTCTTCGATTCTGACGCCCGTTCAGCGCCGCGCCTTCATCTGGCTAGCCATCGCGCTGGGCGTCGGCATTCTGCTCTGGCTACTGAGCCCGGTCCTCACGCCATTTCTGCTCGGCGCGATTCTCGCGTACATTCTGCAACCGGGCGTCGCGTGGATGGTGCGCCGGCGTGTGCCGCGCAGCCTCGCCGCCTTGCTGATGATGCTGCTGTTCTCGCTGATGATGACGCTGCTCGTGTTGCTGGTGCTAGCCGTCGTCCAGAAGGAAGGCCCGCAGTTGAAGCAGCAGGTACCGGTACTGTTCGCGCATGTCAGCGCATGGCTGCAACCGAAACTCGCGCTGCTAGGCCTCGCCGATTCGCTCGATTTCGCCAGCATCCGCGATCTCGTCATGGGGCAGCTGGAAGGTAGCGCGCAGACCGTCGCGCGCTATGCCTGGACCTCGATCCGCACCAGCGGCAACGTGATGATCACGCTGGTCGGCAACGTCGTGATGGTGCCGCTCGTGCTGTTCTATCTGCTATACGACTGGAACCGTATGCTCGCGCGCATGCAGATCGTGGTCCCGCGCCGTTGGCTCGACAAGACCCTGCAACTCGCACGCGACATGGACCAGATGCTCTCGCAATACCTGCGCGGCCAGTTGCTCGTGATGGGGGTGCTCGCGGTCTTCTACGCGGTCGCGCTGAGCATCGCCGGCTTCGAGATCGCGCTGCCGGTCGGCATCTTTACCGGCCTTGCGGTGTTCATCCCGTACATCGGTTACGCAACCGGTCTGGCGCTGGCGCTGCTCGCGGCACTGCTACAGTTCGGCGACTGGTACGGTTTCGGCGCGGTCGCGGTGATTTACGGCGTCGGCCAGATTGTGGAGAGCTTTTTTCTCACGCCGCATCTGGTCGGCGAACGGATCGGCCTGCACCCGCTCGCGGTAATCTTCGCGTTGCTCGCGTTCGGTCAGCTGTTCGGCTTTTTCGGCGTGCTGCTTGCGTTGCCGGTCAGCGCGATTCTGTCGGTGGCGATGCGCGAGTTACGTCAAAGCTACCTGACGAGCACGCTTTACAACAACTGACTGCTCATTGACTATTTTTGGCCCGATGTACGGGCCATCCGCAGCCTTAGCCTCATTTTCGGCATTAACCTACTGTGCTTCGTCAACTGACGCTCGATCTCGGCACCCCGCCGCCATCGACATTCGACAATTTCTTCGCCGGCGCCAACGCCGAGCTGGTCACGCGGTTGCGCGAGCTGGATAACGCGCTCGCGGCCGGCCCGGTTGCCGATCGCACCTTCTACATCTGGGGCGAGACCGGCAGCGGCCGCACCCATCTATTGCAGGCGCTCGTCCACGAAGCGCCGCCGGGTCATGCGCGCTATGCCGGTCCGCAAAGCAGTCTCGCCGCCTTCACGTTCGACCCGCGCGTCGCGCTGTATGCGGTCGACGATTGCGACGGTTTGTCCGCGGCCCAGCAGATTGCCGTATTCAACCTGTTCAACGAAGTGCGCGCACATCCGACCAGCGCACTGGTCGCCGCCGGCAGCGCCGCGCCGATCGGCATGACGGTGCGCGAAGATCTGCGCACGCGCCTCGGCTGGGGTCTCGTGTTCCATCTCGCGCCGCTGCCGGACGAAGGCAAGGCCGCGGTGCTGAAGCACGCAGCGCGCGAACGCGGCATTGCACTCGCTGACGACGTCCCCGCCTACCTGCTCACGCATTTTCGCCGCGACATGCCGAGTCTGATGGCGCTGCTCGACGCGCTCGACCGCTTCTCGCTCGAACAGAAACGCGCGGTCACGCTGCCGCTGTTGCGCACCATGCTGGCGTCGCCCGACGCCGACGAGCGGCGAACGGCGCCCGCCTCATCCGCGTCACCCGCCGCTTCAAGTAAAATAGGCCCCCATGGCTAATCTCGCACTCTTCGACCTCGATCACACGCTCATCCCCACCGACAGCGACCACGAATGGGGCCGCTTCATGGTGAAACACGGCATGGTCGACGCCGAAAATTTCGCCCGTGAAAACGACCTTTTTTTCGCGGACTACAAAGCCGGCAAGCTCGACATTCACGCCTATCTGATCGCCATGCTCACGCCGCTCGCGAAATACACGCGCGCGCAGCTCGCCGACTTTCACGCGCAGTACATGCACGAAGTCATCAAACCGGCAATCTTTCCCGTCGCGCTGGAACTGGTCAAACAGCATCGTGAGGCAGGCGATCTCTGCTGCGTGGTCACCGCCACCAACGAGTTCATCACCCGCCCGATCGCGCAAGCCTTCGGCGTTCAGGCACTGATCGCCTGCGAAGCGGAAACCGTCGACGGCCAGCCGCATTCGCCGTACACCGGCCGCCCCACCGGCACGCCGAGCTACAAGGAAGGCAAGATCGTCCGTACCGAGGCATGGCTCGCTTCGCTCGGCAAGACCTGGGCAGACTTCGAGCACAGCTATTTCTATAGCGACTCGCACAACGACATCCCGCTGCTCGAAAAGGTCACCGATCCGATCGCGACCAATCCCGACGACACATTGCGCGCCCATGCGCAGGCCAAAGGCTGGCGCATCCTCGAACTCTTTCAACCCACGTGATCAAAAAACTTATCCGCAAGCTATTCGGCCAGGACTCGGCGCCCGCTGACAACACCACGCCCGCCGAAGCCGAAGCCGACGAAACCGGCGGCACATCGGCGCACACCACGTCCGGCGCAGCCAAAGCGCGCCGCAAACCAGCGCCGCGCCCCGCTGCCAAAACCGTACACGATCCCGATGTGCCGGTCATCATTCCGCACGACGTCCACGGCATCGATCCCTCGCTGATTTCGAGGAACGCGATTCGCGTCACCGAAGGTTTGCAGCAGGCCGGCCACCGCGCGTTCATCGTCGGCGGTGCGGTACGCGATCTGCTGCTCGGCATCGCGCCGAAAGACTTCGACGTCGCCACCGACGCCACACCCGAGCAGGTGCAGAAGCTGTTCCGCCGCGCACGCATCATCGGCCGCCGGTTTCAGATCGTGCACGTGCAGTTCGGTCAGGAAATCATCGAAACCTCGACGTTCCGTGCGCTGGTCGATCCGCCCGCAGCCGACGCCGCGCCGCCGCGTCGCCTGAAGCGCGACGAGCTCGATCGCCGCACGCACGCGGTGGACGCAAGCGGCCGCGTGCTGCGCGACAACGTCTGGGGCGAGCAGCACGAAGACGCCACGCGCCGCGACTTCACGATCAACGCGATGTACTACGATCCGGCCACGCAAACCGTGCTGGATTATCACAACGGCATGGCCGACATGCGCGCGCGCCTGCTTCGAATGATCGGCGACCCGTCCACGCGTTATCGCGAAGATCCGGTGCGGATGCTGCGCGTAGTGCGTTTCGCCGCGAAGCTCGACTTCGAAATCGAAGACGCGACCCGCGCGCCGATCGCCAAAATGGCCGATCTGATCAACAACGTGCCCGCCGCGCGTCTGTTCGACGAAATGCTCAAGCTGATGCTGTCGGGTCACGCGCTCGCCTGTTTGAAACGCTTGCGCCAGGAAGGTCTGCATCACGGCCTGCTGCCGCTGCTCGACGTGGTTCTCGAGCAGCCCACCGGCGAAAAATTCATCACGCTCGCGCTCAACAACACGGACGCCCGCGTGCGCGCCGGCAAACCGGTGTCGCCGGGCTTCCTGTTCGCCACGCTGCTATGGCACGACGTGCAGCAGCGCTGGCAGCAATTTGAAGCGAACGGCGAATATCCGGTGCCCGCCTTGCATCGCGCGATGGACGAGGTCCTCGACATGCAAACCGAGAAACTCGCGATCCACAAGCGCTTCTCGTCGGATATGCGCGAGATCTGGGGTCTGCAGCTGCGCCTCGAGAAACGCTCGGGCCGCAGCGCGCTGAAGCTGCTGGAACACCAAAGATTTAGAGCGGGGTATGATTTCCTCCTGTTGCGCTGCGAATCGGGCGAACTCGATGAGTCGGTCGGCGCATGGTGGACGGAGTTCATCGAAGGGGACGTCGCCGCGCGCGAGACATTGCTCACGCAAGGCGGGAAGGACCGGAGCCCGAGAAAACGACGGCGGCGCAGCAGTGGCGCCAGAAACCGCAAAACGGGTGACGGAATGGAGGGCGGCACGCCAGCCGAACGCACAGCCAACGAAGCGGGCCATAACGGTTCACACGAAGACTGAAGCAGCGTTCTCTGAAGCCGTCGAACAAAAGTCGCAGGAAGTTATGCCATGACGGTTGCTTATCTCGGCCTCGGCGCGAATCTCGGGGACGCGCGCCAGACCCTGAAAGACGCGGTGGTGTGCCTCGCACAACAGCACACCATCACCGTGCTCGCCAAGTCGAGCCTCTATCGCACTGCCCCGATCGACGCGGGCGGCGACGACTATTACAACTGCGTCGTGAAGGTCGATACGACGCTCCCCGTGCGCCATCTGCTCGCGCTGTGCCACAAGATCGAGCATCAGTTCGGCCGTGAGCGGCCGTTTCGCAATGCGCCGCGCACGCTGGATCTGGACATCCTGCTATACGGCGATCAATCGATCGACGAAGCCGATCTGATCGTGCCGCATCCGCGTCTGATCGAACGCGCTTTTGCACTCGTGCCGCTCGTCGAAATCGATGCGGCGCTGATCATCCCGCAGCATGGCCGCGCCGATGCACTGCTTGGCAGCGTTGCCGATCAACGTATCGAAAAGGTCAAATCGCCCTGTCAGTGCCCGATGCTCAATGCATTGGCTGCCGGCACCGCGGACAAGGGTCGTTGCGAATGAACACGCCGCCGCTCACCGTCACACCGCCGCACCTGCGTCCGCCAGTCGGCTATCTCGCGATTGAAGGACCGATCGGCGTCGGCAAAACGTCGCTCGCGCGGCGCCTGGCCCAGCGCTGGTCGATGCACGAACTGTTCGAGCGGCCGCAGGACAATCCCTTTCTTGAACGCTTTTATCGCGACACCGCGCGTTATGCGCTGCCCACGCAATTGCATTTCGCATTGCAACGCGCGCAACAGGCGCAAGAAGTTGCCGCGGTGCATCTGTCCGGCTCGCCGCTGATCGCCGATTTCATGACGCAGAAGAACGACATCTTCGCGCGCCTGACGCTGCAGGAAGACGAGTGGCAGCTGTACCGCGCCCTCGCCGCACGAATCGACGTGAGCGCGCCGGCGCCGGATTTCGTCGTCTATCTGCAAGCAAGTCCCGAGGTGCTGTTCGCACGCATTCAGAAGCGCGCGGTGCCGATGGAATTGCAGATCTCCGATGCCTACCTGCACGCGCTGTGCGACGCATACAACGCGTTTTTCTATCACTACGACCACGCGCCGGTGCTGACGGTCAACGCTGAGCATCTGAATCCGCTCGACTCGGACGCGGACCTTGCGCTACTCGCCGATCGCATCGAAACCATGCGCGGCCGCAAGGAATTCTTTGTCAAAGGCACGTCGCTGTAAGCAGCACGGCCTCCTCTTCTTTCCCAACGGATTTTCCCCATGACCTATTTGCAGGAAGCGAGCCGGAACGCCATCACCGTGCCGAAACTGCAGGCGATGCGCGATGCCGGCGAGAAAATCGCCATGCTCACCTGTTACGACGCGAGCTTCGCCGCGCTGCTGGATCGCGCAGGCGTCGACGTGCTGTTGATCGGCGACTCGCTCGGCAACGTGCTGCAAGGCCAGACGACCACCCTGCCGGTCTCGCTCGCGGACATCGCGTATCACACGACGAGCGTGGCGCGGGCGCGGCCGTCGGCGTTAGTGGTCGCCGACTTGCCGTTCGGCACCTATGGCACGCCGGAGGATGCCTTCAGGAGCTCGGTGGAATTGATGCGCGCGGGCGCGCAGATGGTGAAGCTCGAAGGCGGCGAATGGCTCGCGGACACGGTGCGCTGTCTGGTCGAGCGTTCGATTCCGGTATGCGCGCACGTCGGCCTCACGCCGCAATCGGTACACGCGTTTGGCGGCTTCAAGGTGCAAGGCAAAACCGAGGCGGGCGCGAGCCAGTTGCTGCGCGATTCGCTCGCCGTGCAGGACGCCGGCGCGCAACTGATCGTGATAGAAGCGATTCCGACGTTGCTCGCGAGCGAAGTCACGAAGCAACTGCGGATTCCGACGATCGGCATCGGCGCCGGCTTGGACTGCTCGGGTCAGGTGCTGGTGCTGCACGACATGCTCGGGATTTTCCCCGGCAAGCGGCCGCGCTTCGTGAAGGATTTCATGCAGGGGCAGCCGAGCATTCTGGCTGCGGTTGAGGCGTATGTGCGAGCGGTGAAGGACGGCTCGTTTCCCGGGCCGGAACACACGTTCTGACCACCTCAACAGGGAATCGGACTCGTCAGTCCTTAAGCTTTGCCGGTACCGCACCTCGCAGTGCATTGCACACCAGAAGCGCCTCGGCGTTCTGCACGTCGGTTCGACTCAGCACACGCTCAGCGGCGTGAAGGTCGGCGTCATCGAGCAGCACACCCCGCATGATCCCGGGCAATACGCCCGACTCTAGCGGCGGCGTCCACCAGCGCCCCGCCACTTTCACAAACACATTCGACCGACCGCCTTCGGTCAACTCGCCTCGCTCGTTGAAGAACAGCGTGTCGAATGCGCCTTTCGCCTCGGCTTCGCGCCAGCCGCGATCGTATTCCGCGCGACGGGTGGTTTTGTGACGCAGCAGCGGATCGTTCGCGTCGGTTGCGGCAAAACCGTGGTCAGCCGCCAGCCACACGCCGACAGTTGGCTCGGCTAGCGGCGCCAGCACTGCGGCGGTTATTTGCGCCGTTCCGCTTTTGTTCAGGGCAATACGCACGCGGTGCGGCGTCTGCTTCGACAGCACAGCGCATTTCTCCGCGAGCGACGTGCGGATTTCGTTCTCGTCGAATTTGAAGCCCAGCGTCGCGGCGCTAGCCGAGAGTCGCGCGAGATGGCGCGAGAGGTGCCGCACGCCGTCCTCCCGGGTCGCGTACATCGTTTCGAACAGTTCGAAACCCGGCTCGGCGCCGGTCAGAAAACGGGCCTTCAATTGGCACTCCGCATATTCGTCGACAGCGACGCTGTCGAGCACGATACCCGCGCCGACGCCCATCGTGCCATGGCGCCCGCCTTCCTGGACGGCAGCATTCAACGTCAGCGTACGGATCGCGACCGACAGGCAGAAGTCGCCGCAAGCGCTATCGCTCGCATTAGCGACAGGTGCGTCGAGCCAGCCGATCGCGCCGGTGTAGAGACCACGCGGCGTGCTTTCGAGCGCGTCGATCAGTTGCATCGTGCGATGCTTCGGCGCGCCGGTAATCGAGCCGCAAGGAAACAGCGCTCGTATGACGTCGGCAAACGACGTGTGCGCGCGCAATGTCGCTTGCACGGTCGATGTCATCTGCCACACCGACGCATAAGCTTCGACCGAAAACAGCGCAGGTACGTTGACCGAGCCTGTCTGCGCCACGCGTGACAGATCGTTGCGCAACAGATCGACGATCATCACGTTTTCGGCGCGGTTTTTCGGATCGTTGGCGAGGAACTCGGCCGTGTGCCGGTCCTCCACCGGATCATCCGAGCGCGGCGCCGTGCCTTTCATCGGCCGGGCGCGCAGCGTGGCGCCCTCCTTCTGGATGAACAATTCCGGCGAACACGACAGCACCCAGTCGTCGCCCGGCAACGCGATCAGCGCGCCGTACCGCACCGGCTGACGGGCTCTCAAGCGCCGATAGAGTGCCGTTGGCGAGCCAAATACATCGAAACCAAGCCGATACGTGTAGTTGACCTGATAGGAATCGCCCGCGCGCAGGGCGGCATGAATGGCATCGATCGCTTCGTTGAATTGCGGTGGGTCGACGCTCTCACGAACGTTCGCTGTACCCGCCACCGACGCCTCGGCCGCACCACCGTCAAGCTGCACGAGCCACGCATCGACCTCCTCGCGCGACAGCTTCACACAACGGTCGAACAATAAAAAACGCAGCGTGGCATCGCCACGCTGCGTTTTTTTCAATCCCGAACTGAGGACGTCCCCAAGGGCAAGATGGCGGCCGAACTCATAGTCGGCAAGCACAACGGCATGCAAGCCACGCTGCGTTTCCGCGGCCACGGCTTCACACACTGCTTCGAGTTGCGCGGCGCTCGTACAAACCCGCTCGTGCGCAAAACCCGTGTACAGACGACTCGAACGGCGCGCCGCCGTCGCGTCGCAATCGTCGAGCAATGCGAAGACTCCTCCGCGCTCATCTGCCGTCATGCTTACCGCCAACTTCGAACCGCCATTAATCGAAGAAGCTCTTCACCCGGTCGAACCAGCTCTTGCTTTGCGGGCTATGCCGGGCGCCGCCTTCCACCAGCGCCTTCTCGAACTGCTGGAGCAACTCGCGCTGCGACTCGGTGAGCTTGACCGGCGTTTCGACTTGCACGTGCACGTACAGATCACCGGCAATGCTCGAACGCAGCCCCTTGATGCCCTTGCCACGCAGACGGAACGTCTTGCCCGACTGCGTGCCGTCCGGCACCGTGAAGCTGGCGCGGCCGGCAAGCGTCGGCACCTCGATCTCGCCGCCGAGGGCCGCCGTCGTGAACGGAATCGGCATCTGGCAATGCAGATCGTCGCCGTCGCGCTCGAACACCGAGTGCTGCTTGATATGGATCTCGACGTACAGATCGCCCGACGGACCGCCATTGATGCCCGGCTCGCCGTTGCCGGCCGAGCGGATGCGCATGCCGTCGTCGATACCTGCCGGGATCTTCACTTCCAGGGTCTTGGTTTCCTTCACCTTACCCGCGCCGTGGCAATGCACGCACGGTTCAGGAATGTAGGTGCCAGTGCCGTGACACTTCGGGCAGGTCTGCTGGATGCTGAAAAAGCCCTGCGACATCCGCACCGAACCCGAACCGCTACAGGTCGGGCAAGTTTCCGGCTTGGTGCCGGGCTTGGCGCCCGAACCGTGACAGATTTCGCACGATACCCAGCTCGGCACGCGAATCTGCGTGTCGTAGCCGTGCGCGGCCTGTTCCAGCGTGATTTCCATGCTGTAGCGCAGATCGGCGCCGCGATACACCTGCGGGCCCGCGCGACCGCCGCCGCCGCGTGCGGCGCCGCCGGCCGCCTGGCCGAAGATGTCGCCGAAAATATCGCCGAACGCATCGGCAAAGCCGCCGAAGCCTTGCGCACCGGCTCCGCCCATATTCGGATCGACGCCCGCGTGGCCGTACTGATCGTACGCAGCACGTTTTTGCGAGTCCGACAGCATTTCATAGGCTTCCTTCACCTCTTTGAAATGCCCTTCCGAATCCTTGTTGCCCGGATTGCGGTCGGGGTGGTGCTTCATCGCAAGCTTGCGATAAGCCTTCTTGATTTCGTCGTCGCTCGCGTTCTTTGCGACGCCCAGAACCTCGTAGTAATCCCGTTTCGCCATATCGGTTCAACACCACTCGCGCGATGCGGCGCGGTGGCTCCTCTTGAATGCTGGAGTCTCACGACTCGTCCGGCCGTTGTTCACCCCGCTTTTAAGCGGCTTAAACAACGCCCTCCATAAAACAAATGTGCCCGGAGAGCCCAAAAGGCTCGCCAGGCGCGATAACCGCTCTTGCACGTTCATGTCGCCCGAACGGGCGCATTCCCTTGTGCAGCCGGGCCGCACACATCGCTGTGCGCGGCTTTACGGTCGAAATGCGACCTGGCTTTAGTCCTTCTTCACTTCCTTGAACTCGGCGTCGACGACGTCGTCCTGCTGCTGGTGGCTCGCGCCACCCGCCGATGCACCCGCACCTGCCGCACCCGCTGCCGCAGCTTCCGCACCTTGCGCAGCCTGCATGTCGGCGTACATCTTCTCGCCCATCTTCTGCGAGGCGGTCGCCACCACTTCGATCCTGGCTTCGATCGCGGCCTTGTCGCTCGAACCGCTCTTCAGCGTTTCTTCGAGGTCCTTCAGCGCGGCTTCGATCTTGTCCTTCTCGCCGGCGTCCAGCTTGTCGCCGTATTCGGCGAGCGCCTTCTTCGTGCTGTGGACCAGCGCGTCGCCCTGGTTGCGAGCATCGGCCAACTCACGCAGCTTGTGGTCTTCTTCCGCGTTCGCTTCGGCGTCCTTCACCATCTTTTCGATTTCGGCTTCGGACAGACCCGAGTTCGCCTTGATCGTGATGCGGTTTTCCTTGCCGGTTGCCTTGTCTTTCGCGCCGACGTGCAGGATACCGTTCGCGTCGATGTCGAAACTCACTTCGATCTGCGGCGTGCCGCGCGGTGCCGGCGGAATGCCTTCGAGGTTGAACTCGCCCAGCAGCTTGTTGCCGGCTGCCATTTCGCGTTCGCCCTGGAACACCTTGATCGTCACGGCGCCCTGATTGTCGTCAGCCGTCGAGTAGACCTGCGCGTGCTTGGTCGGGATCGTGGTGTTCTTGTTGATCATCTTCGTCATCACGCCACCGAGCGTTTCGATGCCGAGCGACAACGGGGTCACGTCGAGCAGCAGAACGTCCTTGCGGTCGCCCGACAGAACCTGACCTTGAATCGCGGCGCCAACGGCCACGGCTTCGTCCGGGTTCACGTCACGGCGCGGATCCTTGCCGAAGAATTCCTTAACCTTTTCCTGCACCTTCGGCATACGGGTCATACCGCCGACCAGAATCACGTCGTCGATTTCGCCGACCTTCACGCCTGCGTCCTTGATCGCCACGCGGCACGGTTCGATCGTGCGTTCGATCAGTTCTTCAACCAGCGCTTCCAGCTTCGCACGCGTGATTTTCAGGTTCAAGTGCTTCGGACCCGACGCGTCGGCCGTGATGTACGGCAGGTTGATTTCGGTTTGCTGGCTCGACGACAGCTCGATCTTCGCCTTTTCAGCCGATTCCTTCAGGCGTTGCAGCGCGAGCACGTCTTTCGACAGATCGACGCCTTGTTCCTTCTTGAACTCGCCAATGATGTAATCGATGATGCGTTGGTCGAAGTCTTCACCGCCCAGGAACGTATCGCCGTTCGTGGACAGCACTTCGAACTGCATTTCACCGTCGACGTCCGCGATTTCGATGATCGAAATGTCGAACGTGCCGCCGCCCAGGTCATACACCGCGATCTTGCGGTCACCCTTTTCGGCCTTGTCCAGACCGAATGCCAGAGCAGCTGCGGTCGGTTCATTGATGATCCGCTTCACTTCCAGACCGGCGATGCGGCCTGCGTCTTTGGTGGCCTGGCGCTGGCTGTCGTTGAAGTACGCGGGAACCGTGATCACAGCTTCCGTGACCGTCTCGCCGAGGTAGTCTTCAGCAGTCTTCTTCATCTTGCGCAGGACTTCAGCCGAGATTTGCGGCGGTGCCAGCTTCTGATCGCGCACATTGATCCATGCGTCGCCGTTGTCGGCCTTCATGATCTTGTACGGCATCAGGCCGATGTCTTTCTGCACTTCCTTTTCTTCGAAGCGGCGGCCGATCAGGCGCTTGACAGCGTACAGCGTGTTCTTCGGGTTCGTGACCGACTGACGCTTGGCAGGCGCGCCGACCAGAATCTCGCCGTCTTCCATGTAAGCGATGATCGACGGCGTGGTGCGCGCGCCTTCCGAGTTCTCGATCACCTTGACCGAATTGCCTTCCATGATCGCCACGCACGAGTTGGTCGTGCCGAGGTCGATGCCGATGATTTTGCCCATTTTTACTAATCTCCTGACTTTGATCGCTGCGGGAAGCGCCTTTTTGCCCATCTGGCGGTAAGGCACTCCGCCCTCAATTCATACCTGCACTCAACATAAGTGCGTCCGCATCGTTTTCAAGACCTCTTTTACGATGCGGTCTTTAATTTTTTTCAATCGCTCGAACTTTTGCCGCTTTTGTCGCTACCTGGCGCACCGCCGCCGGCACTGGCCGCCCGGATTTTTTCCCGCGCGGCCGCGACCGCTGCCTCGAACTGCCCAAGACCGTGCCGGCCGGTTGCCCGGCCGAGCCACTTGCCACGGTGGAAGAAGAACCATGTGGGCACGCCGTGACGCACGAAGCGGCGGCCCAGTTCACGGTGCTCGTAGACGTTGCTGTGAAACCATCTGAGACCGAGTGCGCGAATCGCGTCCGGCTGCGCCAGCATCGCCTTCTTCGCGATCTCGCAGTTGAAGCAGTCGAGACCCCAGAAAAACACCACGGCCAGTTCATCCCCGGCTTCGGCCAACCCGGCGTCGAACGACTCGGCGTTGAGCCCCACCATGTCGAACGCGGCAAACGCGATTGCGTCGACGGGAATGTTGGCCATAACGGTGCGCGCCGGAGCGAAACGGCTTGTAGCGCTTACTTCGGCGCCGCGACAGTCACGAGCGCCGGACGCAGAACGCGGTCGGCGATCACGAAGCCCTTTTGCAGCACGGCGACGACCGTGTTCGGCTCCTGATCGGCCGGCACCATCGAAATAGCCTGGTGGCGGTGCGGATCGAACTTCTCCCCGACCGGGTTCAGGGCGACGACGCGACCCTTCTCCAGCGCGCCGGTGAGCTGACGCAACGTCAGTTCGACGCCTTCGCGCACCTTCTGCAGGTCGTCGGACGAGTGGGCAACCGCAGCCTCGAGGCTGTCGACCACAGGCAGCAGATGCTCGGCGAAGCTTTCGATCGCGAACTTATGGGCCTTGGCCACATCTTCATGAGCGCGGCGGCGCACGTTTTCGGTCTCGGCCTTGGCCCGCAGGAAGCTCTCCTGCAACTCTGCGATCCTGGCCTGGGCTTCGGCCAGCGCGGCCTCGACGCCCGTTGCCGGCGAGTCGGTGGCAGTAGCGGCGGTTGCCGCCGCGTCCTGCTGGGATGCTGCGGCCTCGGCGGCCTGGCGCTCGGTTTCGTCGGCGGGCGTGGGATTCTGGCTCGTCGGGTTCTCTTGCGTGTTTTCCATGTCGCTGAAAGTCGTTAAAAAGTAAAAGCCAACGGTGGCGGCATCGAGCGGGAACTGGCTCAGTTTGTGCGTTGCAAAAACGCGACAAACAGCACGCCGCGCGCTACCGCGTATCGAAACGGCAGATGGGGCCTGAAACAACCATTTCAAGCGGCTTGCCCGGAACTTTTCGAACCACGGATATGCGGCAGAAATGCCCGGTTACAACCATTATCGTGCCGCAATCAGATTGAGATTGAGTGCGCCCGACAAGTGGCCTATGCTCCAATAAAGCATCGGAAAAGACACGTTAACCCTAATCTGACGTCAACCTTTCCGACATTTTGCAATTCCACCTGATTAGCCCGTTTCCGTCCTGCATCTTCCTGAGGGGAGTACCGTGAAACTGACCTTTGCAATATCGGTGGTCGCATTGGTACTGATCGCGGGCACCACGACCATCTGCATGTCCGGAGCCGTCAACGATCACACCACCGAGTACGGCGGTGTGCACGCGACGATGGAACAGCTGTTCAATCCCCACCTGAAAATTTGTCGATAATGCGTCGATCGCGCTTGGTCGGCCTGCCGTGCAAAACGGCGGCCGGCTCGCGATATGTTTTGCGCCGCTCCTGCTCGACCTGCCGCTTCACCTTGCTCTCTTCGGTTTCCGCATAAAGCGTCTGTGCGACGCTTGCCGGACCGCGCACGTCGCACACGCCCAGCACTTCCACCTGCCAGACAATCCGCTCGATCTCGATTTCGACCAGGTCGCCGACGCGCACGTCCTTAGCCGGCTTGACGCTGGCGCCGCCGATGCGCACGTGCCCTTTGTCGACAGCATCCGCCGCGAGCGAGCGCGTCTTGAAGAAGCGCGCTGCCCAGAGCCATTTGTCGATGCGCAGCCTGGCGCCCGGTTCGGTTGAAACCCTGTAATTCATGAATCCGCCTACGCCCCTGCCGTGTGCGGCACAGGCGCCACCTGCACCGGCCAGCCTTGCAAATTCTGCGCGACGATCTCACCTAGCGCGGCAATCCATGCCTGCGAGGCATTCACGCAGGGAATCCGGTGAAATTCCTTGCCGCCTGCATGCAGGAACTCGTCGCGCACTTCCATGCCGATTTCCTCAATCGTTTCAAGGCAATCGGCGGTAAAGCCTGGACAGAACACGTCGGCCCGCTTCACGCCGGCCGAGCCTAGTTCCTTTAGCGTCGGCGCGGTGTACGGCTGCAGCCATTCGGCGTTGCCGAAACGCGACTGGAAGGTAATCCTGCATTCCACCGGCGTGAGTTCCAGCGCGTGCATCAACAACGCGCCGGTTTGCTGGCACTGCTCGTGGTACGGATCGCCGAGGTCGAGAGTGCGCTTGGGCACGCCATGAAAACTGAGTACCAGCTTGTCGCCCGCCGCGAAATCCGGGCGGCCGTGCTGATGCCAGTAATGGTGCACCTGCGCGGCCAGTGCGGCGATGTACGCCGGATGGTCGGCATACTGGCGCACCGTGCGGATTTCCAGTTGATTGCGCATCCGCTTGAGCGCTGAAAAAGCAGCGTCGAAAGCCGTGGCCGTGGTCGACGACGAATATTGCGGATACATCGGCACCAGCAGCACACGCTCGGCGCCCGCGAGCTTCAGCTGGTTCAGCATGGCCGGAATGCCGGGCGTGCCGTAGCGCATCGCGTAGTCGACCAGCACCGTGTAGTCGTTCAATTGCAGCAGATGGCGCAAACCTTCCACCTGCTTCTCCGTATACACACGCAGCGGCGAGCCTTCAGGCATCCAGACAGCCGCGTACTTCTTGGCCGACGCACGGCCCCGGGACGGCAGAATCAACAGCCGCAGGATCACCTGCCAGATCAAAGCGGGAATTTCGACCACGCGCGGGTCGGACAGGAACTGCGCCAAATAGCGGCGAACCGCGCGCGGCGTCGGCGCGTCGGGCGTGCCGAGATTGATCAGCAGCACGGCGACACGGTGCGACGTGGCGTTCTGCGAAGGCCGCTCGAGATCGAAGCGCATAGGCAACAGGGATAACCGCTTGAGGCGGAAAGTCGGTTTCAGGTGGGATTCATTATAGCGGCGCGGTCCATTGCGGGGTTTGCCAGGACACCCTGGCCATTCGGCCAATTGGCAAGCCGCGCGCCGTCGCGCATCATTTGCAGCACGAACCGCGGTAGCAAATGCTTATTGCTGGCTGAGGGTCAGCGAAAGCAGGCGGGCGGTGATGTCGACAATCGGAATCACACGGCTGTAGGCCATGCGAGTCGGCCCGATCACGCCGAGTGTGCCGACGATCTTGCCGTTCACCTCGTACGGTGCGGTGACGACGCTCATTTCCTCGATCGGCACGAGATTCGACTCGCCGCCGATGAAAATCTGCACGCCCTGGGCGTGACTCGATACATCGAGCAACTGAAGGAGACTGGTCTTTTGGTCGAACACATCGAACAGCTTGCGCAGCCGCGCCATGTCCGACGACAGGTCGGCGACCTCGAGCAGATTGCGCTCGCCGGAGATCAGCACGGTTTCGCCAGTGTCGGATTCGTCGGTGCTGGCCGTGACGGCGGCGTGCATCAGCGTGGTCATGTCGCCGCGCAGCTCGTCGATTTCTTCGCGCAGGCGCCGGCGCACGTCGTCGAACGACAGGCCCGCAAAGTGCGCATTGATGTAATTGGAGGCTTCAACCAGTTGCGACGGAGAGAAGTCGCGCTGGGTCGCCATGATGCGGTTTTGCACGTCGCCTTCGGGCGTCACGATGATCAGCAGGATGCGCTTGTCGGACAGGCGCATGAACTCGATCTGCTTGAACACGTGGCTGCGCCGCGGCGTCAGCACCACGCCGGCGAACTGCGACAGGTTGGACAGCACGCTGGCCGCCGCCGCGACGATTTTCTGCGGCTCGCCGGCCTGCAGCGTAGTCTTCACGGTACGGGTAACGGCTTCCTCGTCGGCGGCGGATTCGACGGTCAACATTGTGTCGACGAACAGCCGGTAGCCGCGCGGCGTAGGAATCCGGCCCGCGGAAGTATGCGGACTGATCACGAGCCCCAGGTCCTCAAGGTCGGACATCACGTTGCGGATTGTCGCCGGACTCAATTCAAGGCCGGAATAGCGCGACAACGTGCGCGAGCCGACCGGCTGACCCTCGGCGATGTAGCGCTCGATCAGCGTTTTGAGGAGGGTTTGTGCGCGGGGATCTAGCATGACGGAAAATTTTAGCTCAATGACGCGACTATCGCGAGCGCTAACGGCGCCAACCGCGCCAGGCACTGCCCAGCGCGCCGCCGGTTGGCGGGGCGGCGCTTTGCATCGGGTCCGGTACTTCGCCCAGCGCCTTGCCAGCGGCCCGTTCGGCGAATCCGCCAGTGGCACGCTGCCCGGCCACAACCCGCACGCGTGTCATCAAGGCTTCACCATTCTAACGATAATCGTGCAACGCGCTGGCAGGCCGCGTTGGCCGGCCCGTTACCGGGTCTGTCTGCGGTTCTTTTCAGGCCCTACCTATGGTGTAATGCCGGCATGCAAGTGACCAGCCAGTTCAAGACCGTCGCGCTCGTCGGGCGCAGCAATACGCCGGGCATCGGCGAGCCGCTGACCGCGCTCGCCTCGTGCATCGCCAGGCGCGGCTTCGACGTCGTGTTCGAAGCAGAAACCGCCGCCGAAATCGGCATCACCGACTATCCGGCGCTGCGTCCCGCCGAGATCGGCGCGCGCGCCGACGTCGCAGTGGTGTTGGGCGGCGACGGCACGATGCTGGGCATCGGCCGCCAGCTTGCGCCGTACCGCACGCCGCTGATCGGCATCAACCACGGGCGGCTCGGTTTCATCACCGACATCCCGATCTCCGACATGAGCGAGATCGTGCCGCAAATGCTGTCCGGCAACTTCGAGCGCGAAGAACGCATGCTGCTCGAGGCGCGCATCGTGCGCGGCGGCAATCCGATCTATCACGCGCTGGCCTTCAACGACGTGGTGGTCAACCGCAGCGGCTTTTCCGGGATGGCGGAGCTGCATGTGTCGGTGGACGGACGCTTCATGTACAACCAGCGCTCGGACGGCCTGATCGTCGCCACACCCACCGGTTCGACCGCCTACGCATTGTCGTCGCAAGGGCCGATCCTGCATCCGCAACTGCAAGGCATCGTGCTGGTGCCGATCGCGCCGCACGCGCTGTCGAACCGGCCGATCGTGCTGCCGGACGACTCGAAGGTCAGCATTCAGATCGTTTCGGGCCGCGAAGTGAATGTCAATTTCGACATGCAGTCGTTCACGTCCCTCGAACTGGGCGACACGATCGAAGTACGCCGCTCGCGTCATACGGTGCCGATGCTGCATCCGGTCGGCTACAGCCATTACGCGACGCTGCGCAAGAAGCTGCACTGGAACGAATACCCGTCGCACGAAGAAGATATCTAGCCCTGAGCGGCCCCGAACGAACCAGCACGACCGCCGCGGCCCGAAACTTTTAGCTCATCAGACGACCTCCATGCTTCGCCACCTCTCGATACGCGACTTCGTCATCGTCGCCGCGCTCGATCTCGAATTCGACAGCGGCTTCACAGTTTTCTCCGGCGAGACCGGCGCCGGCAAGTCGATCCTGATCGACGCACTGGCGCTCGCGCTCGGCGCGCGCGCCGACGCGAGCGTGGTGCGCACCGGCGAGAGCCGCGCCGACATCACCGCCGAGTTCGAGACGCATGCGCAAGTCGAGCAATGGCTCGACGAACAGGCGCTCGGCACAGCGGCCGATGACGGCCATCACGGCGGCACCGTGATGCTGCGCCGTGTGGTGGATGCGAACGGCCGCTCGCGGGCGTTCATCAACGGCACGGCGGCCACGCTCACGCAGTTGCGTGAAGTCGGCGAGATGCTGGTGGATATCCATGGGCAGCATGCGCACCAGTTGCTGATGCGCCCGGACGCGCAACGCGAGCTGTTCGACACGCACGCCGGTCTCACCGAAACCGCGGCAACCGTGACGCGTGCGTGGCGCACGTGGCGCGACAAGGTCCAGGCCGTCGAGCACGCGCAAACCCGCGACCGCGAATTGCAACTCGAACGCGAGCGCCTCGCGTGGCAGCTCACCGAACTGGACAAGCTTGCGCCGCAGCCGGGCGAGTGGGAAGAGGTCAACACCGAGCACCGCCGCCTGTCGCATTCGGCCAACCTGATCGACGGCGTGCAAGGCGCGCTCGGCGCGCTGTCCGAATCGGATGAGGCGATGATCACGCATCTGGCCTCGATCGTCTCGAAGGTGCGCGACCTCGCGGAGATCGACCCGGCGTTGAACGACGTGCTGGCCGCGCTCGAACCGGCCGAGATCCAGTTGCAGGAAGCGGCATATTCGCTGAGCCACTACGCGCAAAAGCTCGAACTCGATCCGGAGCGGCTCGCTCAGGTCGAAAAACGGCTTGATGCATTGCATTCGGCGGCGCGCAAATTCCGCTTGCAGCCGGAAACGCTGCCTGAAGAACACGAAGCGCGCCGCGCGCAACTCGCCGCGCTCGACGCCGCAGCCGATCTCGACAGCCTCCACGCGGCCGAAGCCAAGGCCAGGGAAGATTTCCTCACCGAAGCCAAGAAGCTGTCAAAGGCACGCGCCAAGGCCGGCAAGGCGCTGGGCGCGGCGGTGACCACCGGCATGCAGGAACTGTCGATGAAAGGCGGCAGCTTCGAAGTCGCGCTGGTGCCGCTGCCGGAAGGCGGCGCGCACGGCCTCGAACAGGTCGAATTCCGCGTCGCCGGTCATGCCGGCGTGCCGTTGCGGCCGCTTGCGAAGGTTGCCTCCGGCGGCGAACTGGCGCGGATCAGCCTCGCATTGGCCGTGATCGCCAGCGCGGCAAGCCCCACGCCGACCTTGATCTTCGACGAAGTGGATACAGGAATCGGCGGCGGTGTCGCGGAGGTCGTCGGCCGTTTGCTGCATCAACTCGGTCAGGCGCGCCAGGTGCTGTGCGTGACGCACTTGCCGCAAGTGGCCGCACGCGGCGACCATCATTTCCAGGTGGCGAAAGCGGGCAACGGCCAAGGCGGCACGGTCAGCAGCGTGACCTCGCTCGACCGGACGAGCCGCGTCGAAGAAGTCGCACGAATGCTCGGCGGCCTGGAGATCACCGCGACCACCCGCAAACACGCGAAGGAAATGCTGGCGGCTTAAACGCAAGCGGCCGGGAGATCATCCCGGCCAGCCACGCGCCTTCAGCCGAACACCCGCTTCCACAACGCGAGCACCGCCTCGCGCTCGCTTGCCACCGAGGCCGGCTCGACGCGCGCCTTCTCCATCCCATCCAGACGCAGCTTGTGCTGCAACTTCCGGTAGGTCCGATACGCCGCACCAACCGTCTCCGCCTCCGCTTCGCTCATCAAGCCGAAACGCGACACTTCGCGCAGCAACGCGATGTTGCCGGTATTGCGGATCAGCTCCGGATCGCTCGCCGCGTGCAACAGCACCCAATACTGCACGGTGAATTCGATATCGACCATCCCGCCGCGGTCGTGCTTCAGGTCGAACAGCACCGTATGGTTCGGATGCCCGGCCTCGACGCGCTCGCGCATCTCGACAATTTCCTTCGCGAGCGGCGCGGCCTCACGTGGCGTCGTCAGCACCTGTTCGCGGATCGCTTCGAATTTCGCGCCGATATCGGCGTCGCCCGCGCAGTAACGCGCCCGGCTCAACGCCTGATGTTCCCAGACCCATGCCGTGTTAGCGGCATCGCCTTCGCGCAGCTGATAACGGCGGAACGCATCCAGATCGGTGACGAGCAGGCCTGACTCGCCGTTCGGCCGCAGCCGCAAGTCGACGTCGAACAAGGTGCCGGCGCCGGTCGCGGTCGTCAGCCAGGTGATCAGGCGGCGCGTGTAGGTCGCGTAGACGTCCGCGGCGGCATCGTCGGGATCGTCGTAGAGAAAGATCACGTCGAGGTCGGACGCGTAGCCCAGTTCCTTGCCGCCCAGTTTGCCGTAGGCGATCACCGCGAAGCGCGGCACCTCGCGATGACGTTTGGGCAACTGCTTCCAGACGGCTTCGAGCGTCACGTCGAGCACGGCATCGGCGAGTTCGGACAGCCGATCGCTCACGTGTTCGACGCTCAGCTTGCCGGCGAGATCGATCAGCAGGATGCGGAACACCTCGGCCTGATGCGCGTGGCGCAGCAGGTCCATCTGCTGCTCGACGCCGTCGGCGGCGGCCAGCCGCAAGCGCAGCGTGCGCTTGAACTCGGGCCAGTCGAACGGACTCGCGATCGCTTCGTCGTCGAGCAGTTCGTCGAGCAATTGCGGGTGGCGAATCAGATAGCCGGCGGCCCAGCGCGAACCGCCCAGCACCGACAGCACCCGATGCAGCGCCTGCGGATATTCGGTCAGCAGCGCCAGATACGCGCCGCGCCTGCTCACCGCTTCGAGGAGGTCGAAAAAGCGCGCCACCGTGTCGCCGCGCCGCTCGGCCGGCTCCAGCGTGCGCGCGGCTTCCAGCGCGCGCTGCGCGACGATGTCGAAACGTTGCCGGCTGCGCTCCGCCAGCCCCGCGTAACGCGACGATTGCCACACCGCGCGCAGCCGCGCCAGCAGATCGCCCGGCTCGGCCACGCCCAGTTCGATCAGACGCGCCTGCAACGCGTCGTCCGCGCTGTCGTCGGCGAGCGCGCTGCTCCAGACCCACGCCGCCGCGCCGTCCTCCGGTGCGCCGCAGCCGTCGCGGCCGCTCACCTTGTCGGCGAAAATCTGGTCGAACTGCTGTTCGACGAATTCGCGGTGGGCGTCGAGCTTCGCCATCAGCGCTGCATAGTCGTCGCAACCCATCGCGCGAGCGAGCGCCACGCGTGCTTCGGGATCGACCGGCATCGCGTGGGTCTGCGCGTCGTTGCGGTATTGCAGACGATGTTCGAGCTCGCGCAAGAAGCGGTACGCCTGTGAAAGCTTCACGCAGACCGCCGCATCGATCAGCCCGTGCGTGGCCGCGTGCCGCAGCACCGCGAGCGTCGGCCGCACGCGGAAACCGGCGTCCTGGCCACCGCGGATCAGCTGGAACACCTGCGCGCTGAATTCGATTTCGCGGATGCCGCCGCGACCCAACTTGATGTCGTCGGCCTTGTCGGGCCGCATCGACGCACGGCGCTGCGCTTCCTGGCGAATCTGCAGATGCAGCGCGCGAATCGCGCTGATCACGCCGAAGTCGAGGTAACGGCGATAGACGAACGGCGTGACAATCGCGTCGAGCTGCTTCTGCAACCGCTGCGCGGCATCGCTCGCGCCCTCGGACACGAGCCGCCCCTTGATCCACGCATAGCGCTCCCACTCGCGGCCCTGTACGTAGAAATACTCTTCGAGCATGCCGAGACTGCACACCAGCGGCCCCGAATCGCCATTCGGCCGCAAGCGCATATCGACACGAAACACGTAACCGTCGGCGGTCACTTCCGCCAAAGCGCCGATCAACCGCTTACCGAGACGCGTAAAAAAGTCCTGCACGGCGATCGGCGAACGCTGACCACCCGCGGTCTCACCGTCTTCCTCATAGATGAAGATCAGGTCGATATCCGACGACACATTCAGTTCACGTCCGCCCAGCTTGCCCATCCCGACCACGCCTAACGCGAGCCGCTCGCCTTGCGGTCCGCGCGGCTCGCCGTAAAGCACGTCGAGTTCGGCGGACAAAACCGCCAGCGCGCGCTGAATCGTCGTCTCGGCCAGATCGGTCATTGCACCGGTGACTTCGGCGACATCCGCCTCGCCGGCCAGGTCGCGCTCCATCACGGCGCAAAACACCTCGGTGCGCAATCGGCGCAAGGCCCGTTTGAGTGCATCCTCGCTCAACGCGCCGCCTGCCGCTTCGCTTGCCTCGGCACACAGCGCGTCGAAACGCGCGTCGATGCGCTCGCGCGTGAGCGACGCGGACGCCAGCGCCGCCACCTGCGCCGCGAGTTGCGGACGGGCCGCTGCGGCGCGCGCCGCGTAGTGTGAATAGTTGGAACTCAGGAGAATGGCGTCAGTCATCAAGGGTCTGGCTCGCTCGTTGCTTTGCAGGCGTTGTTCAGTTCGCTGCAGCACACGGGTCCGCCGGCCTCGCGCAAGTCGCGAGACGGCATGCAGACAGGGTTTGCCGGAAGTCCGCCGACGCTATCCCGTGTGTTACATTTCGTCGTTAATTCGCAAAACTACCATACGCCCACCCGCCGCCGCATGTCCGAGCGAAACGAATCCGCCGACCCGCACGAAACCGGACAAGTCCGGCCTGCGAGCCGAAGCGACCACGTCTTGCTGCATCGGACGTCGCACGTGGTGCTGGCGCTCGCACTCGCCCTCTACTTCATCGCGGCGGGTCTGTTTCTCGGTTTGCGTTACGTGCTGCTGCCGCGCATCGATTCTTTCCGGCCGCGTATCGAAGCCACCGTCTCCGACAAGCTGCACACGCAATTCACCATCGGCAAGCTGGCGCCGCATTGGAGTGGATTCCAGCCGGGCATCGACGTCACCGATATCGTCATCCGCGATCACGAAGGCAAAACCGCGCTGACCGTTCCGCACGCCACCGCGACGCTGTCGTGGAAGTCGCTCTGGCAATTTCATCCGGCACTTTCCACGCTGATCGTCGATCAGCCCGACGTGCTGGTTTCGCGCACCAGCGACGGCGTGCTTTCGGTGGCGGGCGTGCCGGTGCCGACCCGGCACAGCGGCAACGATACGCTGTCCACCTGGCTATTGCGCCAGCAGGCAATCGTGGTGCGCGGCGGCGTCCTGCGCTGGCGCGATGCCCTGCACGATGCGCCGGAGCTCGCGCTGCACGACATCCGCCTTGCGATTCTCAACGACGGTTACGATCACCGGCTCGCCCTGCAAGCGCCCGCGGAAGGCCAGGTCCTGCACGGCCCGCTCGATTTCCGCGCGCATTTCAAACACGCGCCGCTCTCCACGATCGGCAAGCCGGTCAACTGGACCGGCCAGGTCTACGTATCGACCGGCCCGGTCGATTTGCCGACGCTCGCGCGCTACGTCAATTTCCCGATCGAGACGTTTGCAGGCCGCATCGACAACGCGATCTGGGCCGATTTCGCCGATGGCCGCATGAAGTCGGCGGGCGGCCAGCTTGCCGGCACGGAAGTCTCGATGCGGGTGCGTCCCACCCAGCCCAAACTGGTCGTGCCGGTTGCCAACTTCTCGTGGCGCCTCGAAGCCGACCAGGGCGACTACAAGCTGCAACTGAGCGATTTGCACGCCGAACTCGGCCAGCCGCCGCTCAACGACGGCACGCCGCTCACCCGCATCCTCGCGCTATCGACGCTGAACGGCCGCTACCGGACGGCCACGCTGCAGCACGGGCAGCTTGTCGGCGTCCGCGGCGACCGCGTCGATCTGGGCATCCTCGCCGAATTCAGCCGCGCGTTGCCGTTGCCGACCCGCTTGCTGAACAGCCTCGTGCGCTTCAACCCACGCGGACTGGTGGCGAACTACGTCATCGAAGTCGAGCGCGGCAAACCGGAGTCAGGCGAAGCGGGCAGCGACCACCGGCCGAGCGGCGCCGAACCGATCGAGCGCTATCGCTTCAAGGGCGATCTGCAAGGCATCAGCGTCGCCGCGCAGGAACCGCCGCCCGGGCTGACGGCGCTGAACCACCCACGCGCCGGCATACCGGGCATCGAAAACCTGTGGGGCAGCGTCGATGCGGACGAAAACCACGGCACGGCGCTTCTCAATACCTCCAACGTCGCGATCACGCTGCCGGGTGTGTTCGACGATCCGCGCCTGAAGCTCGACCACCTGCATGGCCGCGCCGACTGGACCATTACGTCGAAGGCGCCGGGTGAGAACCATCGGGCGTTCACCGTAAAGGTCGCCGACCTCGGCGTCTCCAACGCGGACGTCGCGGCCACCGCCACGGCCAATTACAGCAACCCCGGCCATGGGCGCGGCTCGCTCGATCTGAAAGCCGACTTCCAGCGCGCGCAGGTGACGCGCATCGTCCGCTATCTGCCGACCAGCATCGGCGAAAAGCTGCGCATCTATCTGGGCCATGGGCTGCAAGCCGGTACGTCGCACGGCGCGACTATCGAAGTGCACGGCGATTTGACCAAATTCCCCTACTCGCGCGACCCGGGCGCCGGGCTCTTTCATATCGTCGCGCCGTTCAAGGGCGCCAGATTCGACCCCTCGCCGTTCCCGCCGCGCAAGATGAAGAACGGCACGCCGAACGTGTGGCCGCCGCTGGACGGCATCGACGGGGTGTTCGAACTCCAGCAGAACGTGCTGCGCTTCGATATCGACCGCGCGCATTACAAGCGCGTCGCGCTGACCAGGGTGAGCGGCAAGATCGACGACCTCGGCACCAAGGCGTCGAGCCTTGTCATCAATGGCGATGGGCGCGGACCGCTCGCCGACATGCTCGACTATGTCAACGAAAGCTCGCTCGGCATCATGTCTAAACATGCGACCGAGAAGGTGCGCGCCGAAGGGCCTGCGTCGCTCGCGCTCAAACTGACGGTGCCGCGCACGCCGAAACCGCATATCGCCGTGGACGGCGCGGTCGGCTTCCAGAACAACCGCTTGACGGTCGAGAACGTGCCGCCGCTGTCGCAACTGACCGGCAAGGTGCGCTTCACCGAACATACCGCGCAGGCCGACCGGCTCTCCGGCCAGTTCATGGGCGGCGACGTGCACGCGAATGGCGGGTTGAAGCAGGACGGCACGTACGCGGTGAATGTCGGCGGCCGTATCGCCGTCGACGCGGCGCGCGGTCTCAACCTGCATGGCCCGGCCGAGCAGGTGCTGACACGCATGAGCGGCAGCGCGCCGTACGCGCTCAACGTGCGCGGCGCCCGGGGGCGGTTGCCGGAAGTGACGGCGAATTCCGATCTGACCGGCCTCGCGCTCGACTTCCCGGCCCCGTTCAACAAGCCGGTGGGCACGCCGATGCCGCTGCGCTTTGCCGTCAGCCCTTCGGCGACGGCGAGCGAATCCGGGCTGGAACGCGCCGACCTGACCTTCGGCCCGATCGCCGCCACCTATTTGCTGCGCTACCAGCCGAAAGCGCCGCCGACCGTCGTATTGGGCGCGATCGGCGTGAACCGCCCCGCCGACTTACCGTCCGAAGGCGTGATCGCCGCCGTCGACGTCGAAGCGTTCGACGCCGACGCCTGGCGCGCGCTCGTCACGCAGATGCGCAACAAGGAAGCGCCCGCTGCCCCGCCGGCCGCGCCGAATAGCACCCTCGCACAATTCCTGCCGAGCCGCTTCGCGCTGCACATCGGCACGCTGACGCTGCTCAAGCGCCACTGGGAAAGCGTGATCGTCGGCGCGTCGCATGCGGACGGTAAATGGCAGGCCAATATCGCGTCGAACCAGGTGTCCGGTCACGTCTCGTGGCTGCCGGGCGCCACCAGGGAATCGCCGGGCACGCTACAAGCGCGCTTCGCCCGCGTGGTGATTCCGTCGGCCACTGACAAAGACTTGCTCGGCCAGGCGATCTCGGCGCCGGCGCAGAACATGCCGTCGATCGATCTGGTCGTCAACGAGCTGATCGTGCGCGATCGCAACCTCGGCCGCCTCGAAGTCGACGCGCACAATTTCGACGAAGACGGCGTACCGGTCTGGCAACTCGACAAGCTCGACATCAGCAACCCCGCCGCCACGCTGACCGCCACCGCGAACTGGCGCACCTCGACGGGTCTTGGCAACGCCGCGGACGAAACGACGTCGCGCCGCACCGTGTTCGATTTCAAGCTCGACATAAAGGACGCCGGCGCGCTGCTGGAGCGGGCTGGCCAGCCGCGCACGCTCAAGGGCGGCAGCGGCACGCTGTCAGGCAAGGTGGTGTGGCGCGGCGGCCCGACCGCGATCGACTATCCGACGCTCAACGGCAATCTGGCCGTCGATCTGCGCCATGGCCAGATTCTCAAGGTCGATCCGGGCGTCGCCAAGCTGCTGGGCGTGCTGAGCCTGCAAAGTCTCGCGCGCTTCGCCACGCTCAATTTCCGCGACGTGATCGGCGAAGGGCTGCCGTTCGAACACGTCACCGGCACTGGCGAGATCCATAACGGCATCGGCCGCACCGAGAACTTCGAGATGATCACGGCGCCGGCGCGCGCTCAAATGAAGGGCTCGGTCGATCTGGCCCAGGAAACCCAGGACCTGCACGTCAAGATCGTGCCGACCGTCAGCGCGGGCGCCGCCGTGATCGCCGCGACCGTGATCAATCCGCTGCTCGGCCTGGGCGCGCTGGTGGCCGACCTGGCGTTCAGCAAGTCGGTCTCCACAGCGTTCGCGCGCGAGTATGCGATCACCGGTTCGTGGTCGAAACCGCACATCGAGCGGGTGAAGAGCGATCGCGGTAAGATGGACGCTCCGGCTTCGACCGTGGAAGCGCACTGAGCCCTGTTCGAGCAGATTTGACGAATACAGCGGGGTGCCGCGCCAACGGCCCCAGCCAGCCTTGATCGACGTATGCGGCGCAGACGGTTAGCGCCGCTGCCTTTGCCGGGAGTTGTTCGAAACGCTCATGAGCGAACCACACGTCCAATCGATTTCGTCCTACCGTATCGCCGCGCTGCAAATGGTGAGCACGCCCGATCGCGAACGCAACCTGGCCGAAGCGGCGCGCCTGATCGCCGAAGCCGCCGCCGGCGGCACGCAACTCGTCCTGCTGCCTGAATACTTCTGCTTCATGGGCTTCAAGGACACGGACAAACTCGCCGTGCGCGAGGCCTACCAGGACGGTCCGATCCAGCGCTTTCTCGCCGATGCCGCGCGCCGTCACAAGGTCTGGGTGATCGGCGGCACCTTGCCGTTGATGGCGCCGGAAGCCTCGCGCGTGCTGAACACCACCCTGGTGTTCGACCCGCAAGGCAGCGAGGCGGCGCGCTACGACAAGATCCATCTGTTCAACTTCGAAAAGGGCGACGAATCGTTCGACGAGGCACGCACGATCTGCCCCGGCGGCGAGGTCCGCACCTTCGAGGCGCCGTTCGGCCGCGTCGGCCTGTCGGTCTGCTACGATCTGCGCTTTCCGGAGCTGTACCGGCGCATGGGCGACTGCGCGCTGATCGTGGTGCCGTCGGCGTTCACTTACACCACCGGCCGCGCGCATTGGGAAATGTTGCTGCGCGCCCGGGCGGTCGAAAACCAGTGTTACGTACTGGCCGCCGCGCAAGGCGGCAAACATGAAAACGGCCGCCGGACCTGGGGCCACAGCATGCTGATCGACCCGTGGGGCGAGATCGTCGCGGTGCGCGACGAAGGCGCCGGCGTGGTGGCCGGCAATCTCGAGCGTGCGCGCATCGACGAAGTGCGGCAGAGTCTGCCCGCCTGGCGTCATCGCGTGCTCAGTTGCTGAATTGTGTTGACCTGACATTGAAACTGCGGCGCTTCCGACTCATTTAGTGACGTGGCGCTAACCGAATCCTTCGTATCGAGCAGAACATACTTCGCATGAACATCATCGAACCCGGTATCCGTAATCTCGCCACCGCCAAGGACATCCTCCTGACGCCATACGGTCTCGACGAATCCCTGCTCACCCGCACGCTCGCCGAAATCTTCACGCACAAGATCGACTACGCGGACCTGTATTTTCAGGCCACGCGCAGCGAAGCGTGGAGTCTCGAAGAAGGCATCGTGAAGTCGGGCAGCTTCAGCATCGACCAGGGCGTCGGCGTGCGCGCCGTGTCGGGCGACCGTACGGCTTTCGCGTATTCGGACGACCTGTCGCCCGAAGCGATCCGTCAGGCGGCCATCGCCACGCGCGCGATCGCCAAGGCAGGCGGCGGCAAGCAGAAGGTGAAGGTGGCGTCGTCGCTGACCGGCATCTCCGGGCGCGATCTGTACCTGCCGTCCGATCCGCTGCATTCGCTCGACGCAACCGCCAAGGTCAAGCTGCTCGAGCGCGTCGAACAGATGGCGCGCGGCCGCGATCCGCGCATCCAGCAGGTGATGGCAGGCCTCGCCGGCGAATACGACGTGGTGCTGGTGGCGCGCAGCGACGGCGGCTTCGCGGCCGATATCCGTCCGCTGGTGCGCGTGTCGGTCACGGTGATCGCCGAACAGAACGGCCGCCGCGAAATCGGTAGCGGCGGCGGCGGTGGCCGCTTCGACTACGGCTATTTCACCGACGAAGTGTTGTCGCGCTACGTCGACGACGCGGTACATGCGGCGCTGGTCAACCTCGACGCCCGTCCGGCGCCGGCCGGCGCGATGACCGTCGTGCTCGGACCGGGCTGGCCCGGCGTGCTGCTGCACGAAGCGATCGGCCATGGCCTCGAAGGCGACTTCAACCGCAAGGGCTCGTCGGCGTTCGCGGGTCGTATCGGCGAGCAGGTTGCCGCGAAGGGCGTGACCGTGGTCGACGACGGCACGCTGCCGAACCGCCGCGGCTCGCTCAATATCGACGACGAAGGCAATCCGACCCAGTGCACGACGCTGATCGAAGACGGCATCCTGAAGGGCTACATCCAGGACACGCTGAACGCGCGTCTGATGAAGATGCCGGTCACCGGCAATGCGCGCCGCGAATCGTACGCCGCGCTGCCGATGCCGCGCATGACCAACACGTACATGCTCAACGGCGATAAAGACCCGCAAGAAATCATCGCGTCCGTGAAGAACGGTTTGTACGCGGTGAACTTCGGCGGCGGCCAGGTCGACATCACGAACGGCAAGTTCGTGTTCTCGGCCTCCGAGGCGTACATGATCGAAAACGGCAAGGTCACCTACCCGGTCAAGGGCGCGACGCTGATCGGCAGCGGCCCGGAATCGCTCAAGTACGTCAGCATGATCGGCAACGACATGAAGCTCGATTCGGGCGTCGGCGTATGCGGCAAGGAAGGCCAAAGCGTGCCGGTGGGCGTCGGCCAGCCCACCCTGCGGATCGACCGCATGACGGTTGGCGGTACGGCCTGATTTTGATGCAGACGCATACTTCGAGCATGTTATGCACGAAGTATGCGGATTTTCCGCATTTTTGCGCCCATCGGCTTGCCAGCCGAGCTTGCACGGGTTATAAAGTCACTCACCCTTTTTGACCAGCGACCTATTTCGCCATGTCCGCCAAGTTTTACTTTTACTTTTTTTGGCATCTCAGACCGCTGGCGGATCGAGAGGGGTGTTAGTGCACGCAAGACACCAAAAATTCCCGAAAAACCGCCAGCTAGCCTGGCGGTTTTTTTTCGCCTCACGGCTTTGAAACTTTTGTCTTTGAAACTTTTTTGATTGTCGTCCGCTCTGGCATCGCTGCCTCATCGCCGCCTTTCTTGCCTGCGCGAACACGCTACGAACCGATTCAGGAGAACAACCATGCCCCCGCACAACACCGACGATGTCCGCATCCGCGAATTGAAAGAACTCACGCCGCCCGCTCACCTGATCCGCGAATTCGCCTGCGACGAAACGGTGTCCGACGTGATCTACAACTCGCGCAACGCGATGCATCGCATCCTGCACGGCATGGAAGACCGGCTGATCGTCGTCATCGGACCGTGTTCGATTCATGACACGAAGGCGGCGATGGAATACGCCGGGCGTCTCGTCGAACAGCGCAAGCGCTTCGCCGGCGAACTCGAAGTCGTGATGCGTGTGTACTTCGAAAAACCGCGCACGACGGTGGGCTGGAAGGGTCTCATCAACGACCCGCATATGGACAATAGCTTCAAGATCAATGACGGCCTGCGCACCGCGCGCGAGCTGCTGCTGCGCATCAACGAACTCGGGCTGCCGGCCGGCACCGAATACCTCGACATGATCAGCCCGCAGTACATCGCCGATCTGATCTCGTGGGGCGCGATCGGTGCGCGCACCACCGAGTCGCAGGTGCATCGTGAACTGGCTTCGGGACTGTCGTGCCCGGTCGGCTTCAAGAACGGCACGGACGGCAACGTCAAGATCGCCGTCGACGCAATCAAGGCCGCGTCGCAACCGCACCATTTCCTGTCGGTCACCAAGGGCGGTCACTCGGCGATCGTCTCGACCGCCGGCAATGAGGACTGCCACATCATCCTGCGCGGCGGCAAGACGCCGAACTACGACGCGGACAGCGTCAATGCCGCGTGCGCTGACATCGGCAAGGCCGGTCTTGCTGCGCGTCTGATGATCGACGCGAGCCACGCGAACAGCTCGAAGAAGCACGAGAATCAGATTCCGGTGTGCGCGGATATCGGCCGTCAGATTGCTTCGGGCGACGAACGGATTGTCGGCGTGATGGTGGAGTCGCATCTGGTTGCGGGCCGCCAGGATCTGCAGGAAGGCTGCGCGCTGACGTACGGCCAGAGCATCACGGATGCCTGCATCGGCTGGGACGAAAGCGTTGGCGTGCTGGAAGGTCTCGCCGAAGCGGTCAAGCAACGGCGCGTGGCGCGCGGCAGCGGCAACTAAAAGCCCCGTGCAACGGCTGTAGTGGGGTTCATCGAAAAACCCGGCTCATCGAGCCGGGTTTTTTGTTAGCCGAACGGACTCATGGTGCTTCACGCGCCGGCTCAAAGAGCAGTTGATGATCGACCTGTCTTACACGTGTTTTCCGCACGCGTTTGCCGTGCGCTCTCGCTTTATTGCACTGCGCCTGAACCGAACACTTCAGTGTGAATCCGCGCCGCGTCCACACCGAGCGCCGCCAACGCGTCGCACTGTGCACGCATGAACGGCACCGGCCCGCAGATGTAGTAATCCGCATCGGGCACGATCACCTTGTCGGCGATTTTCGCCACATCGAGGCGACCTTCGAAGTCGTAGTCGATACCGGCACGGTCGCTCGCTTCAATGGCTTCGTAGAACACCGCGCGCGTGACGTTAGGATGCGCTGCGACCTCGTCGTTCAACCACTGCCGGAACGCGTGCACACGGCCGTTGCGGCATGCATGCACAAAGGTCACGCGCCGTTCGCTCTGATCGGCGAGCAACGTGGACAACATCGAGGTCATCGGCGTCACACCCACGCCGCCGCTGATCAGCACCACCGGCGTGGTTTTCGTACGGTCGAGCGTGAAGTCGCCCATCGGCGCGCTGACATGCACCACCGCGCCCACTTCGACACCGTCGTGCAGCAGGTTGGACACGTGGCCCGGCGCCGTGTCTTCGCGGCCTGCTTCACGCTTCACCGAGATACGCAGCCATTTGCCGTTCGGCGCATCCGACAAACTGTATTGCCGCGGCTGATCGACGCCAAGCTCATCGACAAAGCGTTTCACGCTCAGATATTGACCGGGCTCGAAGCCGCAAGCCGGCGAACCGTCGGCGGGAGTCAGATAGAACGACGTGATTTCATCGCTCTCCACCTCCTTGCGCGCGACCTTGAACGGCCGGAAGCCGCTCCACGCGGCGCCTTGATAGAGCTTCGCCTCCGCGCCGACGAAAATGTCGGCGAGTTGCCCGTACGCGACTTCCCACGCGCCGAGCGTCTCCTGATCGACCGCGTCGCCCAGTACGTCGACAATCGCGCCCAGCAGGTGACGCCCCACGATCGGATACTGCTCCGGCCGGATATTCAGGCTGGCGTGCTTATGGGCGATTCGCGCGACAGTCGGGCCCAGCGCGCCGAGGTTGTCGATATTGGCGGCATACGCGTACACCGCCTTCGCCAGCGTTTCCGGCTGGCTGCCGCTCTTCTGGTGGGTCTGGTTGAACACGTTCTTCAACTCGGGATGGTGCGCGAACATGCGCTTGTAGAAGTGCCTGGTGATGGTCGTGCCATGTTCGGCAAGAACGGGAACTGTGGCTTTAACGCGGGCAATCTGGTCGGCAGTGAGGGCGGTCATGGGTGCTTCTCCTTAAAGATGCATTTACAATACATTTTTAAGGAGAAGTTTTGACCCGGACAGATTGTCACAGTGCCAAAGCGGGATGAAGAGTGGTTCTAGCCGGCGCCGCGCTCGTGCTGCCACAGCACGTCGCTGCCGCCGTCCGCGCGATTGAGCACGCGCGCCAGCACGAACAACAGGTCGGACAGCCGGTTCACGTACTGGCGCGGCGCGGGATTGATCGTCTCCACCACGCCCAGTGCGACGATCGCGCGCTCAGCGCGGCGGCACACGGTACGGCACACGTGCGCGAGCGCAGCCGCGCGCGAGCCGCCCGGCAGGATGAATTCCTTCAACGGCGGCAAGGTTGCGTTGTAGTCGGCGAGCCAGTTGTCGAGTTGGCCGAGATGCTTGTCGGTAATTATCGTGTGGCCGGGAATGCAGAGTTCGCCGCCGAGGTCGAACAGGTCGTGCTGAATCGCGACCAGCGCAGCGCGCACCTTGTCGGGCAGCGTTTCGCACAGCAACACGCCGAGATTCGAATTGAGTTCGTCGACATCGCCGATTGCGGCGATGCGCGCATTGTCTTTACGCACGCGGCGGCCATCGCCGAGACCGGTGGTGCCGTCGTCGCCCGTACGGGTGGCGATCTTGCTCAAGCGGTTGCCCATGATGTCTCCCATCCCATTCAGTGACGATCCGTTCGTGCAGGCCAACCGCCTGGCCACCGCGTTAGCCACCGCGTTTATCCATATTGCGCGCATTGCAAAGTCGCCGCCATTATAGGACCGCCAGCCGGCCTCGACGCCGGCCCACGGGCGATCGGCGTAAAATGAATCACCCGTTGTGGAACAGCTCTGCCCCAATATCAGGAGACATGCGTGAATCATCCCGTGCCGCCGGCGCCACTGCGCCGGCCGTTTCCCGCCGAGTTGCTGAGCGCGCTCAAAGCCGTCTTTGCCGAACGTGTGTCGACTGCCGAAGCAGTGCGCGCCCATCATGGCCGCGATGAATCGCCGTTCGATCCGCAACTGCCCGACGCCGTCGTGTTCGCGCGCAATACCGAAGACGTCCAAACCATCGTCAAGCTGTGCGGCCAGTACCACGTGCCGATCATCCCCTACGGCAACGGCTCGTCGCTCGAAGGGCATCTGCTGGCGGTGCAAGGCGGCGTGTCGATCGATCTGTCGGAAATGAACCGCGTACTGTCGATCAATGCGGAAGACCTCACGGTCACCGTCGAGCCAGGCATCTCGCGCAAGCAACTGAACGAAGCGCTGCGCGACACCGGCCTGTTTTTCCCGATCGACCCGGGCGCGGACGCGAGCATCGGCGGCATGTCGGCCACGCGCGCGTCGGGCACCAACGCCGTGCGCTACGGCACGATGCGCGAGAACGTGCTCGGGCTGACGGTAGTTCTGGCCGACGGCCGCGTGATCAAAACCGGCACACGGGCGCGCAAGTCGTCGGCGGGTTATGACCTCACGCGCCTGTTCGTCGGTTCGGAAGGCACGCTCGGCGTGATCACGGAAATCACCGTGCGCCTCTATCCGCAGCCGGAAGCGGTCTCGGCGGCGGTATGCGCGTTTCCGTCGATGGGCGATGCGGTGCGCGCGGTCATCGAAACGATTCAGATCGGCGTGCCGATCGCGCGTGTCGAGTTCGTCGACTCGCTCGCGATCCGCTCGATCAATCGTCATTCGAATCTGACGTTACGCGAGGCGCCGACGCTCTTCTTCGAATTCCACGGCACCGAAGCCGGTGTGAAAGAACAGGCCGAACTGGTGCAGGAGATCGTCGCGCAGAATGCCGGCGAAGGTTTCGAATGGGCGACCCGGCCGGAAGACCGCAGCCGCCTGTGGAACGCGCGCCACAACGCCTATTTCGCGATGCTGCAACTGAAGCCCGGCTGCCGCGCTGTCACCACCGACGTCTGCGTGCCGATCTCGCGCCTCGCGGAATGCGTGGTGGAAACGGAACAGGACCTGAAGGCATCGCCACTGCCCTGCCCGATCGTCGGCCACGTCGGCGACGGCAACTTTCACGTCGCGATCCTGATCGACCCGCACAAGCCCGAAGAACTCGCCGAAGCCGAACGTCTGAACGAGCGCATCGTCCAACGCGCGCTGCGCATGGACGGCACCTGCACCGGCGAGCACGGTGTCGGCTTGCACAAGATGAACTTCCTGCTCGAAGAACACGGTGAAGTCGCCGTCGACACGATGCGCTCGATCAAGCACGCGCTCGATCCGCGCAATCTGATGAACCCGGGCAAGATTTTTTCGTGGGCAGCTTGAGGCGTCATTGACGCGCGGTTACAGCGCCGCGGCCGCTGTTGAGCTCGAGCGGCACGAAGGGTGAAAAGTACGAGGAGACGAGTCACATGAACGCACCCGCTGAACTGACGGCTGAAGTTCTCGCCCAGCGCCAGCGCGAAGTCGTGCAGGCGCTGATGGCCGTGCTGCCGACCCACTGTCTGCTGTATCGCGAAGAAGACACCGTGGCCTACGAGTGCGACGGCCTCGCCGCCTATCGGCGGCTGCCGCTCGCCGTCGCGTTGCCGGAGACGGAATCGCAAGTGCAGCGCATTGTGCAGATCTGCCACCGGCTCGACGTGCCGATCGTGCCACGCGGCGCGGGCACCGGCTTGTCGGGCGGCGCGATGCCGATTCGTCACGGCGTGGTGGTGTCGCTTGCGCGCTTCAGGAAGATCGTCGAAGTCGATTCGTACGCGCGTACCGCGACGGTGCAGCCGGGCGTGCGCAATCTGTCGATTTCCGAGGCCGCCGCGCCGTACGGCTTGTACTACGCACCCGATCCGTCGTCGCAGATCGCCTGCACGATCGGCGGCAACGTGTCGGAGAATTCAGGCGGCGTACACTGCCTCAAATACGGCCTCACCGTGCACAACGTGTTGCGCGTGCGCGCCGTGACGATGGAAGGCGATATCGTCGAATTCGGCTCGCTTGCGCCCGACGCGCCGGGGCTCGATCTGCTCGCGGTATTGATCGGCAGCGAAGGCATGTTCGCGATCGTCACCGAAGTCACCGTCAAGCTGATTCCGAAGCCGCAAACCGCGCAGGTCATCATGGCCAGTTTCGACGACGTCGTTAAAGGCGGCGATGCGGTCGCCAGCATTATCGCGGCGGGCATCATCCCGGCCGGTCTGGAGATGATGGACAAACCGGCCACGCGCGCCGTCGAAGAATTCGTCAACGCGGGCTACGACCTCGACGCGGCGGCGATCCTGCTATGCGAATCGGACGGCACGCCCGAAGAAGTCGCCGACGAAATCGTGCGCATGACCGCTGTGCTGCGCGAACACGGCGCAACCCGCATCCAGATTTCGCGCTCGGAAAACGAAAGGCTGCGCTTCTGGTCGGGGCGCAAAAACGCCTTTCCGGCCGCCGGCCGCATTTCACCCGACTACTACTGCATGGACGGCACGGTGCCGCGCCGCAGCATCGGCCCATTGCTCGCGCGCATCGAAGTCATGGAAAAGAAATACGGCCTGCGCTGCATCAACGTGTTCCATGCCGGCGACGGCAACATGCACCCGCTGATTCTGTTCAACGGCAACGACATGGACGAATGGCACCGGGCCGAAGCGTTCGGTGCCGACATTCTCGAGACGTGCGTCGAACTGGGCGGCACGGTGACGGGCGAGCACGGCGTCGGCATCGAGAAGATCAACTCGATGTGCGTGCAGTTCTCACCCGAAGAGCGCGACGCGTTTCACGCGGTTAAGCGCGCTTTCGATTCTCCCGGTTTGCTGAATCCGGACAAGGGCATCCCGACGCGCGCGCGTTGCGCCGAGTACGGCAAGATGCACGTACGCGGCGGCTTGCTGCCGCATCCGGAACTGCCGCGGTTTTAAGCATTTTCGACCCGCCGACGCACTGCGCATACCCTGCGTCGGCGGCCCTTCCCTAGTCCCACCCTGATTACCCGATGCGGGTCCGCTCCGGGTTGCCAGCGAGCCCCCGCCCGGTACAATCAAGCGAAACACGACGAAGCGGGACACCATGGAAGAGGACGACATCGTCGCCGTTTGGTCCGAACGCGTGCGTTCGGCCAGCGCCGAAGGGCGCACGTTGCGCATCCGTGGCGGCGGCACCAAAGACTGGTACGGTCAGACGCTGGAAGGTGACATCCTCGACACGCGCGCTTATCGCGGCATCATCGCCTACGACCCGGCCGAGCTCGTCATTACCGCGCGCGCGGGCACGCCCCTGCTGGAGATCGAGGCCGCGCTCGCCGAACACCATCAGATGCTCGCCTTCGAGCCGCCGCACTTCGGTCCGCAGGCCACCTTCGGCGGCTGCATCGCGGCGGGCATTGCCGGTCCGCGCCGGCCGGCCGCAGGTGCCGCGCGCGACTTCGTGCTCGGCGCGGTGATCATGAACGGCCAAGGGCAGACACTGCATTTCGGCGGCCAGGTGGTGAAGAACGTCGCCGGTTATGACGTGTCCCGTTTGATGGCAGGCTCGCTCGGCACCTTGGGGTTGATCCTCGAACTGTCCATCAAAGTGCTGCCGCTGCCGCAGGCCGAAGCCACCCTCAAATTCGACATGAACGGCACCGACGCGGTCCGCAAGCTCAACGAATGGGGCGGCCGGCCATTGCCGATCACGGCGAGCGCATGGCGTCACGGCACGCTAGCCGTGCGGCTGGCGGGCGCGGAAGCGGCGGTCAAAGCGGCCCGCACGGCGCTCGGCGGAGAGGTGGTCGATGCGGTCGAAGCAGAACGCTTCTGGGCCGGCTTGCGCGAACAGACCGACCCGTTCTTTGCGGCGATCGCGCCAAAGGCCGCGCTGTGGCGCCTCGCGCTGCCGTCGATCACCGAACCGCTGCAACTGCCCGGCGCGCAACTGATGGAATGGGGCGGCGGCCAACGCTGGTGGATCACCGACACCGACGCGCAAACCGTGCGCATCAGCGCGAAACAGGCCGGCGGCCACGCCACTATCTTCCGCACCGGTCTTGGCTACGACCGCAGCGCCGGCGTATTCACGCCGCTGCCCGCGCCTCTGATGAAGATCCATCGCGGCCTGAAAACCGCCTTCGACCCCGCCCGCATCTTCAATCGCGGCCGGCTCTACCCTGACTTCTGAGCGACGCGATGCAAACCAACCTCGCGGACTTCATTCGCAACACGCCCGACGGCGACGAAGCCGACGCCATCCTGCACAAGTGCGTGCATTGCGGCTTCTGCACGGCCACTTGCCCGACCTATCAACTGCTCGGCGACGAACTCGATGGTCCGCGCGGGCGCATCTATCTGATCAAGCAGATGGTCGAAGGCGCGGAGGTCACACGCAGCACCCAGCTCCACCTCGACCGCTGCCTGACCTGCCGCAGTTGCGAGACCACCTGCCCATCCGGCGTGCAATATGGCCGGCTGGTCGAGATCGGCCGCAAGATCACCGAAGAGAAAGTCACGCGCCCGCTCGGTCAGCGGCTGGTGCGCCGGCTGCTCGCGAGCTTCGTGCCGAACAGCGCACTGTTCACGCCGACCATGCGCCTCGGCCAGCACGTCCGCCCGCTGCTGCCGAAGAAGCTGCGCGACAAGGTGCCCGCGCGGCAGCGTGCGCTCGAATGGCCGAGCGCGAAACATCCGCGCAAGATGCTGATGCTCGCCGGCTGCGTGCAACCGTCGATGATGCCCAACGTCAACATTGCGACCGCGCGGGTGCTCGACGCGCTCGGTGTCGAAACGCTAGTGGCGCCCGAAGCCGGCTGCTGCGGCGCGATCCGTCTGCATCTGGGCTACAACGACGAAGCACTCGACGACCTGCGCGCCAACATCGACGCATGGTGGCCGTACATCGAAGAGGGCGTGGAAGCGATTGTGATGAACGCGTCCGGGTGCGGCGCGACGGTCAAGGAATACGCGCACCTGCTGCGCAACGATCCGGCGTATGCGCAGAAGGCTCGCCGCGTCGTCGAATTGACGCGCGACATCTCGGAGATCCTGGCGGAATTCGAAGAAGCGCTGATCGCCGTTACGCGCCGCCGCTCCATTCATACGGTCGCGTTCCATCCGCCGTGCACATTGCAGCATGGTCAGCAGTTGCGCGGCAACGTCGAACATCTGCTGGCGGCGCTCGGCATCGAAGTGCGGCTGCCCGCCGACAGCCATCTGTGCTGCGGCTCGGCAGGCACCTATTCACTGACGCAGCCGAAGCTCTCGTACGCGCTGCGCGACCAGAAGCTCGAACGGCTGCACGCGCAGGAGCCACAGGTGATCGTGTCGGCGAACGTCGGCTGCATTGCGCATCTGCAAAGCGGCACGTCCACGCCGGTCGCGCATTGGATCGAACTGGTGGAGCATATGCTGTCGGCTTGAGGCGAGTGTGGGCAGCGGCATATCACATGCCGCTGCCTTCTCTCTCTTGAGATGCTCCCAGCAACGGCGCGATGCGACGACGTCCGTATAATCCGGTACATCGTCTTTCGCCGGACTTCCGGTTCCGTTCCATGCCCGATCTGACTCACAACCTCGAAGCGGTGCAGCAGCGCATCGCCCTCGCCGCGCATGCCGCCGGACGCGACGCGCGTTCGATTGCCCTGCTCGCGGTCTCGAAGACATTTCCCGCCGAAGACGTGCGCGCCGCCTACGCGGCCGGCCAACGCGCGTTCGGCGAGAACTACGTGCAGGAAGCCATCACCAAGATCGGGGCGCTGGCCGATCTGCGCGCGTCGATCGAATGGCATTTCATCGGACCATTGCAATCAAACAAGACGCGGCCGGTCGCCGAGCATTTCGACTGGGTGCATTCGGTCGATCGGCTGAAGATCGCGCAGCGTCTGGCCGAGCAGCGCCCGGACAACCCGCCGCCGCTGAACGTGTGCCTGCAGGTGAATATCAGCGGCGAGGCATCGAAAAGCGGCGTAAGCATCCCCGAGGCCGCGGAAGTCGCGCGGGAAATCGCCGCATTGCCGAAGTTGCGTTTGCGCGGCCTGATGGCGATTCCGGAACCGGCCGGCAGTATCGACGAGCAACGCACACCGCATCGGCTGTTGCGCGAACTGTTCGAGCGCTTGCGTGACGACGGGCTCGAACTCGATACGCTTTCGATGGGCATGTCGAGCGACCTCGAAGCCGCCGTGCTGGAAGGCGCGACCATCGTGCGCGTCGGCACCGCGATCTTCGGCGCGCGAGATTACGCTAACTGACCGTTGCGGGACGCTTCGGGCTCCCTAACGGAACATCTTTCGGAACATCTTTCGGAACATCATGAAAATTGCTTTTATCGGCGGTGGCAACATGGCTGCCGCGTTGATCGGCGGCCTCATCAAGCGCGGTGTCGCGCCCGCTGACCTCTACGCGATCGATCCCAACGAAGACGCGCGCAAGCGCAATGGAGAGCAATTCGGCATCCGTACGGCTGCCGCCGCGGACGCCGCGCTCGCGTCGTACGACGCCGTCGTGCTGGCGGTGAAGCCGCAGATTCTGAAGAGCGTCGCGCAAGGGCTCGCGCCGCATCTGAACGCAGCGCAACTGGCGATCAGCATCGTCGCGGGCATTCGCATGGATGACATGTCGCGCTGGCTGAACGGCCACACCCGGATCGTGCGTGTGATGCCGAATACGCCGGCGCTGATCGGCATGGGTGTCGCGGGCCTCGCGGCGACCGCCAGCGTCGATGAAGCGGGCCGCGCGCTCGCGTCGCAGGTGCTCGGCGCAGTCGGCGAAACGGTCTGGTTCGACGACGAAGCGAAGATCGACGCCGTCACCGCGATCTCGGGCAGCGGCCCCGCCTACGTGTTCTATTTCATCGAAGCGTTGCAGGAAGCCGCGCGCCAACTCGGCATGGACGAAGCGCAAGGCCGCGCGCTGGCGGTCGCGACCTTCACCGGCGCGGCTCAACTGGCGGCGAACTCCGACGAGCCGCCCAGCCTGTTGCGCGAGCGTGTGACGTCTAGGGGCGGCACCACCGCCGCAGCGCTGACGTCGTTCGACGCCAGCGGAATCAAGGATGCGATCGTGCGCGGCGTGCTCGCCGCCGACGCGCGCGCCAAGGAAATGGGCGACGAGTTCGGCAAGCAGTAAGCAATCGGGAAGTGGGCCGGACGAGAACGCCGCGCGGTGGGTTGATCCGTCGCGGCGTCGGCGGCCCGAATAAAGAAGCGCGGAAAAATCAGAACGAAGCCGCCGCGTAATGCGCGGCAATGCCGGCAAACAACGCGCCGCCGAGCCAGTTGTTATGGCGGAACGCCGCGAAGCACGGCATCCGTTCGCGGTTGCGGATCAGCGTGTAGTGATAGATCGCGCAGCCCGCCGCCGCAGCCCATCCCAGCCAGTACAGCACGCCAAAACCCAGCATCACGCCGATGCCGACGTAAATCCCCAACGTCACGGCATAACAGAGCATGATCGCGGCCACGTCGAAGCGGCCGAAAGTCAGCGCCGAGGTGCGGATGCCGATCTTGATGTCGTCGTCACGATCGACCATGGCGTATTCGGTGTCGTACGCAACCGACCAGAACACGTTGGCCAGCAGCATCACCCACGCGAGCATCGGCACATGATCCTGAATCGCCGCAAACGCCATCGGAATGCCGAAGCCGAACGCGATACCGAGGTAAGCCTGCGGAATCGCGAAGAAGCGCTTGGTGAACGGATACGAGCCGGCGACGAACAGCGCCGCCACTGACAACTCTTTTGTCAGCGTGTTGAGCGGCAGAATCAGCAGAAACGCCAGCAGCGACAAGCCGGCCGCCAGCGCCACCGCTTCCCACGCCTTGATCTTGCCCGACGTGATCGGACGGTTTTCGGTGCGCTTTACATAACGATCGAAATCGCGATCCGCGTAATCGTTGATCGCGCAGCCCGCCGAGCGCATCAGCACCGTGCCCACCGTGAAGATCACCAGCAGCGGCCACGAAGGATGGCCGTCGGATGCGATCCACAGCGCGTTGAGCGTGGGCCACAGCAGCAGCAGGCTGCCGATCGGCTTGTCCATGCGCACGAGGCGCAGATACAGAGGAAGTCGGGCGAACATGGCGGATTCGGGGAAGTGCAGAGGTGCCGCTATTTTACGGGATGCGGGCGACGGGCAACGTCCGGGCGGCCATGCCAGGCTCGCCGCCCGATCCCGCGCTGCAAAAAACAAAAGCCTCCCGCGAAAGGAGGCTTTTGTTTCGGTTCAACGCGAACGCCGATGCGCCGCGCTGAATCCAGGCGAAACGCCGAGGACGCTTAAGCCAGCATCGAGCGCAGCATCCACGCGGTCTTTTCATGCGTTTGCATGCGCTGCGTGAGCAGGTCGGCCGTCGGCTCGTCGTTAGCGGCTTCCGTCGACGGGAAGATTGCGCGGGCGGTACGCACCACGGCTTCCTGACCTTCCACCAGTTGGCGGATCATATCTTCCGCAGCCGGCACGCCGTCCGCTTCCGGAATCGACGACAGCTTGGCGAATTCCTTGTAGCTGCCCGGCGCATGCACGCCTAGCGCGCGGATACGTTCAGCGATCGAATCGACCGCGAGCGACAACTCGTTGTACTGCGTTTCGAACATCAGGTGCAGCGTGTTGAACATCGGACCCGTCACGTTCCAGTGAAAGTTATGGGTCTTCAGGTACAGCGTGTAGGTGTCGGCGAGCAGGCGCGACAGACCTTCTGCGATCTTCTTGCGATCCTTGTCGCTGATCCCGATGTTGACGTGCTGGACGGCTTCTTTCTTGGCCATGACGACTCCTTCAAAGAGTGATACGAACCGGTCGGCTGATTTCGGCTGATTGACGATTTGCAGATGAGCAAGCCGGAAACATTAAAACGCTCGACAGTTTATCGTAGAAACGAGCGCCACTTGTGTGACGCACGGTCACTGGCGAAGCGTGCACGCTGCATGTCTATCAGCCGCCGAGCGCGTGTTGCAGCGCTTGCGCGACGATCACCGCCAGTCCGCTCGTGACGATCGCGAAACCCACTGCGCGGCGCAGCATCAATGCTTGCTGCTGTTGCCGTGCGCGACGTGCGGCCACTGAGCCGCCAATGGTGGACATCATCATCTGGATCATGATCGTGCTCCCTCGATTCGTATCAAAACCGGCAGGGCGCCGATGCGCCCTGCCTTGCTGCATCACTTCAACTGCTTACTTCTTGTTGCCTTCAGCAAGCGCGGCGATCGCCGCGACCACGCCTTCCGCATACGCCGGATCGGCGCGGCGGAAATGCTCGATCTGACGCGCGACGATGTCCTCCGGCACGCCGTTGATATGCCGTGCGATGTTGCCGAACAGCCGTTTGCGTTGCGCCGTATCGAACAACTGGAACAGCAAGCCCGGCTGGCTGTAGTAATCCTCATCCGCGCGATGGTCGTAACGGTCGACCGCACCCGCCGCGAGCGGCGGCTCCGACGCGTTGCTGTCCTGTACGAAGTCGCCGAAACGATTCGGCTCGTAATTCACGTTGCCGCCGAGGTTGCCGTCCGTGCGCATCGCGCCGTCGCGATGGAATGAATGCGGATTCGGCACGCGCGACGTGTTCACCGGAATCTGATGGTGATTGATGCCGAGACGGTAGCGCTGCGTGTCGCCGTATGAGAACAAACGCCCCTGCAACAGACGGTCCGGCGAGAAGCCGATACCAGGAACCACGTTCGCCGGCGTGAACGCTGCCTGTTCGACGTCCGCGAAATAGTTCGCCGCGTTGCGATTCAACTCGATGGTGCCGACGTCGATCAACGGATAGTCCTTCTGCGACCACACTTTCGTGATGTCGAACGGGTTGTAGCGATAGCTCGCCGCGTCCGCTTCGGGCATCACCTGAATCGCGAAACGCCATTTCGGGAAGTGACCGTCATCGATGTTCGTGACCAGATCACGCTGCGCGCTTTCGCGATCCTGCGCGACGACCTGCGCCGCTTCCGCGTCGGTGTAGTTCTCGATGCCTTGCATCGACTTGAAGTGGAACTTCACCCAGAAGCGCTCGTTGTTCGCGTTGATGAACGAGTACGTGTGCGAACCGAAGCCGTGCATCTGCCGGTAGTTCTTCGGAATGCCGCGATCGCTCATCAGAATCGTCACCTGATGCAGCGACTCCGGATGACGCGACCAGAAATCCCACGCCGCGACATTGCTGCGCATGTTGGTATACGGATCGCGCTTTTGCGTGTGAATGAAGTCCGGAAACTTGAGCGGATCGCGGATGAAGAACACCGGCGTGTTGTTGCCGACCACGTCCCAGTTGCCTTCTTCCGTGTAGAACTTGATCGAGAAACCGCGCACGTCGCGCTCTGCATCGGCGGCGCCGCGTTCGCCCGCCACGGTCGAAAAACGCATGAAGAGCGGCGTTTCCTTGCCGACTTCCGCAAACACTTTGGCCTTCGTATAGCGCGAGATGTCGTGCGTGACTTTCAGCGTGCCGAATGCGCCCGAGCCTTTTGCGTGAACACGGCGTTCGGGAATCACTTCGCGGTCGAAATGGGCGAGCTTTTCGAGCAGCCAGACGTCTTGCAGGACGACCGGACCGCGCACGCCTGCGGTCATCGAGTTCTGGTTGTCGGCGACCGGTGCGCCGGCTGCATTGGTGAGCTTACGTTCGGACATGCGGAACTCCTGGGTTGCTTTTATCGGAAAGGAAAATACGGGGAGAGGCGCAGCGCGCTAGCGCTAATGACTTAGGCGGACAAAGCCCGATCGACCAGCAAGGACATGGCGACCGTGCGCATGCCGAGCATCGACGCGGCGAACGAGCCGGTGACGGGGCGAGCAGATTGAGCGGCGATGGCTTGGACTTGCTGTGGGTTCGATTGCGTCATGATTTCCTCCGGGTCTTGTGCGGATCGGGCGATCCATGGAGGAAACTATAACAACGCTATCGAATTAGCGTGTTTGATTAATCTTATCTATTCGATAGGCACAACCGCTATCGCCGTTTCATGCGCGCTGCGGCCCACCGCGGAGGACGGCGAGCCGGCGTGGGCACCAAATTAGTTGACGGCGACGGGCAGATCGAGTTTTTTCACGCCAGGCAGATCGCAGGCGTTGATGGCGTCGCAGATCGCCTCGATGGCGGGCATGCGCGTGAAGCTTTTGCGCCAGGCGAGCACGACCCGGCGATCCGGCACGGGCTCGTCGAAGGCGACGTAGCTGAGCAGGCCCGAATCGATGCCGCCTGCGTGCGGTTTGACTTCATGCACCGACATGCGCGGCAGCACGGTGATACCGACGCCGCTCGCGACCATATGACGGATCGTTTCCAGCGACGAACCTTCGAAGGTTTTCTGGATGCCGTCCGCGTTCTGCGAGAAGCGCATCAGTTCGGGGCAGACGCCTAGCACATGATCGCGGAAGCAGTGTCCGCTACCGAGCAGAAGCATGGTTTCCTGCTTCAGGTCGTCCGCATCGATTTTCGGGCGGTTTTCCCACGCATGGCCGGACGGCAGCGCGACGACGAACGGTTCGTCGTAGAGCGGGCGCAGCATCAGGCCCGTTTCCGGGAACGGCAGCGCCATGATGGCGACGTCGATTTCGCCTTGTTTGAGCAGTTCGATCAGCTTGAGCGTGTAGTTTTCCTGCAGCATCAGCGGCATTTGCGGGACACGCTTGATCATCTGTTTGACGAGTGTGGGCAGCAGGTACGGCCCGATCGTATAGATGACACCGAGGCGCAGCGGCCCGACTAGCGGGTCTTTGCCTTGTTTGGCGATCTCTTTAATGGCGAGCGTTTGTTCGAGAACGCGTTGCGCTTGCGTGACGATTTGCTCGCCGATCGGCGTGACGCTGACTTCGCTGGTGCCGCGCTCGAAGATTTGCACGTTGAGTTCGTCTTCGAGCTTTTTGATTGCCACCGACAGCGTCGGCTGGCTGACGAAACACGCTTCGGCGGCCCGGCCGAAGTGCCGTTCGCGCGCTACCGCGACGATGTATTTCAATTCAGTGAGCGTCATTGGGGACCAATCAAGGCGATAATTCGATAGGTTCTAGTTATACACCTATAGGGTCGGTTCGCCAACTTTTTGGTTTTTTTGCCTACGCGGCTGGTTGGTTTTTTTTGCCTTCGCGGCGCTTTTGTCTGGGCGCCTGCGGCGTTGGCCTTTCCTTGTTTTGTTTTCCCTTGGCGGCGGCATTTGGTTGTACTGGTTGTACGCCTGCGGCGGTGGCTTTTTCTTTTCTTATTGGTTTATTAGCGTCGCCCCTGTGCGGGGCAGCACCTACTTTTCTTTGCCTGCCGCAAAGAAAAGTAGGCAAAAGAAAGCGGCTCAAACCGCTAATTTTTAAGCGGGTCCCCTGGCTTGGAGGAGGTAGTGGAGCATCTGGAATCAGTGCTCTCGCACACTCCGCACTGGTGACAAGGCCGTCATTCTTCCGGCGGCGCTGCGCGCGCCGTGGCGGTACTTCTCAAAACCGATAGGGCGTACGCGCCTCCGGCATCATCCTTCCCGCCTCGCACTGCGTGCTCGCCGGAAGGGTCTGCCAGGCAAACCAGTGGCTTCGCTTTGGTTCGGTGGGGGCCATCGGCTGCGCCTCGGCGAGGCGCTGAATGGTGGAAGTGCGGGCCACTTCGCCAGACGAAACGCAGGCGCGAGTTAAGCGAGCGAGGCAAAGGAACGCAGCCACGAGTTACGCTAGCGCAGCAAGGGCAAGCCGTTACGCTTGAACGACAGCTGGCGCCGGAAACACCCGACGGTTTTGAGAGGTACCGCTACGGCGCGCGCAGCGCCGCCGGAAGAATGACGGCCTTGTCACCAGGGTGGAGTGTGCGAGAACACTGATTCCAGATGCTCCACTACCTCCTCCAAGCCAGGGGACCCGCTTAAGCGTTAGACAGTATGACTCCCGTGAGGCAAGGGCTGGCCTGCCGTGAGGAATCAAACGCGGGTTAGCATTGCTACCAGAGCCGCACGGTGCGGACGGGCCGCACCCGGCGAATTCCGGCACGGAGGCCAGCATGGAACACGATAGCACGCTGTACGTCGGTTGCGACGTTCACAAGGATTCGATCACGGTTGCCTATGCACTCGATGCGGGTGAGGTTGAACTGCTCGGCAAGACCGGTACGAGGCAGGCCGATATCGATCGCCTGTGCAAGCGCCTGCAGTCAAAGGCGCGCCGCATCCGCGTCGTCTACGAGGCGGGCCCGTGCGGCTATGGGCTTTACCGGCAACTCATCCAGAAAGGGTTCGACTGCATGGTGTGCGCACCTTCACTGATTCCCAGAAAGCCCGGTGAACGTGTGAAGACCGATCGACGTGATGCCGTGAAGCTCGTGCGCTCACTGCGCGCTGGCGACCTGTCAGCCGTGTACGTGCCCACCGTGGAGGATGAAGCGTTCCGCGATCTCTCACGTGCGTGGGTCAGTGCCAAAGACGATCTGAAGCGTGCGCGGCAACGGCTGAAAGCCTTTCTGCTCTCGCATGGGGTGCGCTATACAGGCCGCGCCGACTGGGGAGCGGCGCACCGGCGCTGGCTGGGCGCGTATGCATTCGACAGTGCATGGCAGCAGCTGGCGTTCGAGGAACATCGGCGCGCGATCGAGGACCGCCTCGCGCAATGCGAGCGCCTCGAAGCCGCGCTGCGCGAGGCCGTCGTCAACTGGCGCTTCTATCCGGCCGTGCTGGCCCTGCAGACCATGCGCGGCGTGCAGTTCACCACGGCCGTGGGCATGCTCGCGGAGCTGGGTGAGCTGTCGCGTTTTGCACACCCGCGCCAGTTGATGGCCTGGCTGGGCGTGACGCCCTCGGAACACTCGTCAGGCGAGAAGCGCCGTCAGGGCAGTATCACGAAGAACGGCAACAGCTACGCGAGAAAGCTGCTCGTCGAAGCTGCCTGGAGCTACCGGCATACGGCCCGTGTCAGTCCCGACATCCAGCGCCGCCACGAAGGCATCCCCAAGCCGATCGTTGATCGCGCCTGGGACGCACAGGTGCGCCTGTGCCGACGCTATCGCAAGCTGGTCGCGCGCGGCAAGCAGAAGAACATCGCGGTGATCGCGGTTGCCCGCGAACTGGCTGGCTTCATCTGGGACATCAGTCAGCTGGCGATGTCGCTGGCCGTGCCGCACGAGGTGCGCCTGGCATGATGCAACATCCAGCCCCGTTGCCCCAACCTGACACTGGAGGAGTTTCCTGAAGGCGGCGTAGCCCGGCACACGAGTAACCCGCGACACCGCTACGCAACGGATTGCATCCGACTTGCGGCTTTAGATTGCGGCAGGCTCATTGGGCGGACCTCTGTAATGCGGTACCCAACCCGCGGATATCAGCGTGATCCACCGTCGAGATGTACTGCTACGTCGCCCTCAGGAAATTCAGGTAAATATGAATTTGAGAAACCGAAAAACCGATCCCGATTGACACCGGGAGTCATATCAGCGGTGTGAAGCCGCTTTCTTTGCTTACTTTCTTTGCGGCGGCAAAGAAAGTAAGTGCCTGCCCCGCACAGGGGCGACGCTAATAAACCACTAACAAATCAAGGAAAGGCAACGCCGTAGGCCCACAACCAAAGCGCCGAGCAGGCAAAAACATCAAGCTTTTAAATATTGCTCCCGAGCCCCAAGCCACCGGGCCAGGTGCTGCACCACCACCTCCGGGTACATCTCCAGCAAGGCCGCGGCAGCCCCTCTAGCGGGCTCAATCAGCCACTGATCATTCTGAAGATCAGCAAATCTCAGCATCGCCGCGCCCGACTGCCGGGCGCCCAGAAACTCTCCGGGGCCCCGGATCTCCAAATCGCGCCTGGCGATCTCGAACCCGTCAGTCGTCTCCCGCATCGTCTGCAACCGCGCCCGCGCGGTCATCGACAATGGTCCCGTATAAAGCAGAACACAAACCGAAGCCGCGCTGCCGCGCCCCACCCGTCCCCGCAACTGATGCAATTGCGCCAACCCAAACCGCTCGGCGTGCTCGATCACCATCAACGACGCATTCGGCACATCGACACCGACTTCGATCACCGTCGTCGCCACCAGCAATTGCACCTCGTTGCGCGTGAACGCATCCATCACCGCAGCCTTCTCGGCAGGCGCAAGCCGGCCATGCACCAGCCCGACATTCAACTCTGGCAACGCGGCCACCAGCGTCTCGTACGTCTCCACCGCCGTCTGCAACTGCAAGGTCTCGCTTTCCTCAATCAACGGACACACCCAGTACACCTGCCGGCCCGTCAACGCCGCCTCGCGCACGCGGCCAATCACCTCTTCGCGCCGCGCGTCGGATACCAGCCTGGTCAGAATCGGCGTGCGCCCGGGCGGCAATTCGTCGATGGTCGACACGTCGAGGTCGGCGTAATAGGTCATCGCGAGCGTGCGCGGAATCGGCGTCGCGGACATCATCAGCTGATGCGGCTGGAAATCCTGCGCGCCGTCGGCGGCGTTCTGCGCCTTCGCGCGCAAGGCGAGCCGCTGCGCCACGCCAAAGCGATGCTGTTCGTCGACGATCACGAGCCCCAGCCGTGCAAACTCGACCGCGTCCTGAATGATCGCGTGCGTGCCGATCACGAGCTGAGCCGTGCCGAGCGCCGCGGCTTCGATCGCGGCGCGCTTTTCTTTGGTCTTCAAACTGCCGGCCAGCCACGCGACGCTCACGCCCTGCGGCTCCAGCCACCCGCGCAGCTTGCGCGCGTGCTGTTCAGCCAGAATTTCAGTCGGCGCCATCAGCGCGGCCTGGAAGCCGGCGTCGATCGCTTGCGCAGCGGCCAGCGCGGCAACGATCGTCTTGCCGCTGCCGACGTCCCCCTGCAACAGCCGCTGCATCGGATGAGGCTGCGTCAGATCGAGCGCGATCTCGCCGCCGACGCGCTCCTGCGCCGCCGTCAGCGAAAACGGCAACGCCTTCAACAAGCGCGCGACCAGCGCCGACGCATCGCCTTCCTTCCGGCGCGGCATGGCCGGCGCCGCACGCGTACGGCGCTCCTCATGCGCGCGCTTCAACGACATCTGCTGCGCCAGCAATTCCTCGAACTTGATGCGCACCCACGCGGGATGCGTGCCGTCGATCAATGCGGTTTCGTCGGACTGCACGCCCGGATGATGCAGCGTGCGCACCGCGTCCATCAGTTCCGGCACGCCGAGCGGCTGCAAATACTCACGGGCGATCGGCTCAGGCAGCAGTTCCGGCAACGACGTGCGCGACAAAGCGTTGTCGATCGATTTGCGCAGATACGCTTGCGTCACGCCCGCGGTGCTCGGATACACCGGCGTCAGCGCCTGCGGCAGCGGCGTGTCTTCGTCGACGACGCGCACCGCCGGATGCACCATCTCCATGCCGAAGAAACCGCCGCGCACGTCGCCGCGTACACGCAGCCGCGCGCCGATCGCCATCTGCTTGACCTGCGAGCCGTAGAAATTCAGAAAGCGCAGCACGAGTTCGTCGCCGGCGTCATCGCGCAGTTTCACCAGCAACTGGCGACGCGGACGATAGGCAATCTCGTTGTCGAACACCACGCCTTCCGTTTGCGCAATGCCGCCCGGCAGCAGGTGGCCGATCGGCGTCAGCGAGGTCTCGTCTTCGTAGCGCATCGGCAGATGCAGGACCAGGTCGATGTCGCGCGTGAGGCCGAGTTTGGCGAGCTTGTCGACGGTTTTGGCCGCCGGTTTGGCAACGGATTTGGCCGCTGCGGGCGCAGCTTTTTTCCTGTCCGGCGCCGCAGTCGCGCTGACGTCGGACCCGTTCGCCGCCGTAGCCTCGCCTCGCGCGACGCGGCGCTTCGGCTCGGCGCTCACTTCATCGGCGGCAGGGGGGAATCGGCGATCGGACAAAGGCATGGGTTGCTTCGCAAGTACAATATCGGCTGTCAAAGGTGTCGCCGCCATACAGCGCGCGGGCTCGCGGGCCGCTGAGGCGTCCCGCAATCATAGCCGCTCGCCGCCCGGCTTCGGCTCAATTCAGTCTCAATTCGCTTCCAGTCGTCCGCATGTTTACGCTTTCCGATTTCGATTTCGATCTGCCACCCGAGTTGATCGCGCAAGTTGCGCTGCCCGAGCGCAGCGCCAGCCGTCTGCTCGAAGTGGACCAGGCGGTGAGCCCGGCCCGCCTGATCGACCGCCGCTTCGCCGAGCTGCCCGAGTGCATCGCGCCAGGCGACCTGCTCGTCTTTAACGATACCAAAGTCCTGAAGGCGCGCTTCCTCGGCCAGAAGGCCAGTGGCGGCAAGATCGAAGTGCTGGTAGAGCGTCTCACCGGCGAACGCACCGTGCTCGCGCAGATCCGCGCGAGCAAGAGCCCGCAGCCGGGCACCACGATCCGTCTTGCAGACGCGTTCGACGTGACGGTCGGCGAGCGCGTCGAGCCGTTCTACACACTGCGTTTCCCGGACGACTGTCTGACGCTGATCGAGCAATACGGCCGCTTGCCACTGCCGCCGTACATCGAGCACGATCCCGACGCGACCGACGAAACCCGCTATCAGACCGTGTTCGCGCAGAATCCCGGCGCGGTCGCCGCCCCCACCGCCGGCCTGCACTTCGACGACGTGCTGCTCGCCCGGTTAGACGCGAGAGGCGTCGAGCGCGCGACGCTGACGCTGCACGTCGGCGCGGGCACCTTCCAGCCGGTGCGGGTGGAGAACCTCGCCGAGCACAAGATGCATAGCGAGTGGTATCACTTGCCGCAAGGCCTCGTCGATAAAATCGCGGCGACCCGCGCGCGCGGCAACCGCGTGATCGCGGTCGGCACGACGTCGATGCGCGCGCTCGAAGCCGCCGCGCGCGACGCCGAAGCCGCTGGCCGGCCGCTCGGCGCGGCCAGCACCGAAACCGACATCTTCATCACGCCGGGCTATAAGTTCCGCGTGGTGGACCGGCTGGTAACCAATTTCCATTTGCCGAAGTCGACGCTGCTGATGCTGGTGTCGGCATTCGCGGGCGTCGAGACGATTCGCGAGGCGTACCGGCATGCGATCGAACAGCGTTACCGCTTCTTCAGCTACGGCGACGCGATGCTGCTCACGCGCCGCGACGCCTGAGGCGTTCCGTGTCGCACGGCGATATGCCTGCGATAGCGTTGCGCGCCGGTAGCGCACACGGTAGTCTGCCGCTCTTTGCCGCGTTGATGTAACGGCAGCCGTTGCCGCCCTCTTGCACCTGCGTGCAGCGGCAGTTCCGTGCTGCATCTTGAGTTTTCTTTACCCAGCCGCCGTGACTTACCCGGCGGCGTTCATTATTTGCGCCGGACTTGTCGATCCGGAGTTGGCGCTTCAGCGCATACTCCGGTCCCATGCAAAGCTGTCTTCCGGTGGCACAGGAGTCCCCCATGACCGACGGTCATACCCACGATACAAGCGGTACCTGCAATACCTGCGCGAGCCAAGGCGAGAGCACCACCGAGCGCCCTGAAAACGGCCTCAAATTCGAACTGCTCGGCACCGACGGCCAGGCGCGGCGAGGCCGCGTCACGCTGAATCACGGCGTGGTCGAAACGCCGATCTTCATGCCGGTCGGCACATACGGCACGGTGAAGGCGGTCCAGCCGCGCGAGCTGGATGAAATGCACGCGCGGATCATCCTCGGCAACACCTTCCACCTGTGGCTGCGCCCGGGGCTGGAGACGATCGAGGCGCACGGCGGCCTGCACGGCTTCATGGGCTGGAAGAAGCCAATCTTGACGGACTCGGGCGGTTTTCAGGTATTTTCGCTCGGCGATCTGCGCAAAATCACCGAAGATGGCGTCACGTTCGCGTCGCCGATCAATGGCGACAAGCTCTTTCTATCGCCCGAAGTGTCGATGCAGATCCAGAAGGTGCTGAACTCGGACATCGTCATGCAGTTCGACGAATGCACGCCGTACGCGACCAATAACGTGCCGACTTCGCACCAGGAAGCCGCCGACTCGATGCGCATGTCGACGCGCTGGGCCAAGCGCTCCATCGACGAATTTAGTCGCCTCGGCAACCCGAACGCGCTGTTCGGCATCGTCCAGGGCGGCATGTTCGAAGACCTGCGCGACGAGTCGCTCGCGGGCCTCGCCGAGATGGATTTCCACGGCCTCGCGATCGGCGGGCTGTCGGTCGGTGAGCCGAAAGAAGACATGATGCGCGTGCTGAACCACATCGGCCCGAAGTTGCCGGCCGACAAACCCCATTACCTGATGGGCGTCGGCACGCCGGAAGACCTGGTGGCGGGCGTGGCCGCAGGCGTCGACATGTTCGACTGCGTGATGCCGACCCGCAATGCGCGCAACGGCTGGCTGTTCACGCGTTTTGGCGACATCAAGATCCGCAACGCCACGCACAAGAATTCGCTGCGCCCGCTCGACGAGCAATGCGGCTGCTACACCTGCCGAAATTTCACCCGCGGCTATCTACACCATCTGCATCGTGTAGGCGAAATTCTCGGCGCGCAGTTGAACACGATCCACAACCTGCACTACTACCTCGAACTGATGCAGGAAATGCGCGACGCGATCGACGCGAAACTGTTCGAGCCCTTCCGCAAGCGCTTTCACGAGAACCGCGCGCGCGGCATCGACTAGGCGCCATGCAGGCGGTCAGCGACGGATTCAACCGAAGAATCCGTCGGCATCACACGGAAAACCTTACAATTAACTTTCGCGCACAGCAAAAAAGACTTTAACAGCTTGATCGGAAAGCCGATTCGCCGCGCCGAGCCCTGGTTAGCCGGTGGTAGAATAACCGGCTGATTTTTTTGATCGTTTTGATTTATAACGGAGAGACCAACGTGTCGTTCATTTCCAATGCCTTCGCCCAAGGCACAGCAACTGGTGGCATTGAATCGAACCTGATGAGCTTCCTGCCGCTGATCCTGATGTTCGGCGTGCTGTACTTCATCATGATTCGTCCGCAAATGAAGCGCCAGAAGGAACATCGCAATATGCTCGCCGCGATGGCCAAGGGCGACGAAGTGGTGACGAACGGCGGTATCGTCGGTAAGGTGACCAAGGTGGGCGAAGCTTACGTCGGCATCGAAATCTCGGAAGGCACGGAAATCACCGTGCAAAAAGCGTCGGTGACGACGATTCTCCCGAAAGGCACGATCAAGTCGCTGTAAGGCCGGCTCTCTCGCGTCCGGCGCGGCCTCGCCGGCGGTTCACGCAGAACACCGCACACCGCCCGCGCTCATCGCCGGACGCATCGCTTTCAAGCCAACCTTCCCGTTGGACCACTCATGAATCGTTACCCCCTCTGGAAATACGCCGTGATGCTGGTGGCTCTGGTCATCGGCCTCGTGTACACGCTGCCCAATCTGTTCGGCGAAGCGCCGGCGGTGCAGGTGTCGAGCGGCAAGGCAACGGTCAAGCTTGACTCGACCACGCTGTCCGCAGTCGAAGCGGCGCTCGCTGCCAGTCAGATCAAGCCTGAAGACATCACGTTCGACAACGCGTCGGCCAACGCGAACATTCGCGTGCGTCTCCTGGACACCGACACGCAGTTGCGCGTGAAGGACCTGTTGCAGAAGTCGCTGAACAGCGATCCGACCGATCCGCAGTTCGTCGTCGCGCTGAACCTGCAAAGCGCGTCGCCGCACTGGCTGACCGCCCTGCACGCGCTGCCGATGTACCTCGGTCTCGATTTGCGCGGCGGCGTGCACTTCCTGCTGCAGGTCGACATGGCCGGCGCGCTCAACAAAAAGCTCGACTCCGACGCCTCGGACGCGCGCACGCTGCTGCGCGACAACAACATCCGCGACGGCGGCGTGAACCGCGTCAACCAGACGGTGGTGATCAACTTCGCCGATCAGGCCACGGCGGACGCCGCGCTCAAACAATTGAGCCGCAGCATCGGCGAACTCCAGTGGGCGTCGCAAACGGGGACGGACGGCGGTGTGCAACTCGTCGGCACGTTCACGCCGGCGGTGCAGAAAACCGTGCAGGACGCCGCGCTCAAGCAGAACATCACCACGCTGCATAACCGCGTGAACGAACTCGGCGTGGCCGAGCCGGTGATCCAGCAGCAAGGTTCGGACCGCATCGTCGTCGAACTGCCGGGCGTGCAGGACACGGCGAAGGCGAAGGACATCATCGGCCGCACGGCAACGCTCGAAGCGCGTCTCGCCGACCCGGTCAACACGCATCCGAACCCGTCCGATCCGGTGCCGCCGGGCGACGAATTGTTCACGCAAGGCAACCAGACGCCGGTGCTGCTGCGCAAGCAGATCATCTTCACCGGCGACCGGATTATCGACGCGTCGGCGGGCTTCGACGAGCATCAGCGTCCGTCGGTCAACATCCGTCTGGACTCGGCCGGTGGCCGCGCGGTGCGCAGCGTGTCGCGCGACAACATCGGCAAGCCGATGGCAATGGTGCTGTTCGAAAAGGGCAAGGGCGAAGTGTTGACGGTGGCGACCATCCAGTCTGAACTGGGCGATCGCTTCCAGATCACCGGCCAGGCCACCCCGCAAGGCGCCGCCGACCTCGCGCTGCTGCTGCGCGCCGGTTCGCTCGCAGCGCCGATGGACATCATCGAAGAACGCACGATCGGCCCGAGCCTCGGCGCGGACAACATCAACAAGGGCTTCCACTCGGTGGTGTGGGGCTTTGCGGCGATCGCCGTGTTCATGATCGCGTACTACATGCTGTTCGGCGTGATCTCGATGATCGGCCTCTCGGTGAACCTGCTGCTGCTGATCGCCGTGCTGTCGATGCTGCAAGCCACGCTCACCTTGCCGGGTATTGCCGCAATCGCACTCGCGCTCGGTATGGCGATCGACGCGAACGTGCTGATCAACGAACGGGTACGTGAAGAACTGCGCCACGGCGCGCCGCCGCAACTGGCGATCCAGAACGGCTACGCGCACGCATGGGCGACCATTCTCGACTCGAACGTCACCACGCTGATCGCCGGTCTCGCGCTGCTCACGTTCGGCTCCGGCCCGGTGCGCGGCTTCGCGATAGTCCACTGTATCGGCATTCTGACGTCGATGTTCTCTGCCGTGTTCTTCTCGCGCGGCGTGGTCAACTTCTGGTACGGCGGCAAGAAGAAGCTCAAGTCGCTGGCCATCGGCCAGGTGTGGAGGCCGCAAGGCGTCGATGGCGCGGCGGCCTATCTCGGCAGCGACGACGCGGCCACCGATACCGCGCAAGCTATCGCCGCGGCCACCGTCAAACCGAAGGCACCGGCGGCGGCACAAGCGCGTGCCGGCAAGCCGACGGTGCGCCGTCGCAATACGCCTAACACGCCGCAGAAACCGGGTTCATCCCGCTGAGTCCCGGAGAACAAGACCATGGAATTTTTCCGCTTTCGCAAAGACATTCCGTTCATGCAGCGTGCGTTGATCTTCAACGCAATCTCGCTCCTGACGTTCATCGCCGCTGTGTTTTTCCTGCTGCATCGCGGGCTGCATCTGTCGGTGGAATTCACCGGCGGCACGGTCATCGAAGTGCGGTATCCGGGCGCCGCACCGCTCGAACCGGTGCGCGGCACGCTCAACAAGCTCGGCTATGCCGACGCGCAAGTGCAGAACTTCGGCACCTCGCGCGACGTGCTGATCCGTCTGCCGCTCAAGCAAGGCTTCACCTCGGCGCAGCAGAGCGACCAGGTGATGGGCGCGCTCAAGGCAGAAGATCCGCAGGTGCAGTTGCAACGCGTCGAGTTCGTCGGCCCGCAGGTCGGCAAGGAACTCGCTACCGACGGCCTGCTGGCGCTCGCCTGCGTGGTGGTCGGCATCGTGATCTACCTGTCGTTCCGCTTCGAATGGAAGTACGCGGTGGCCGGCGTGATCGCGAACTTGCACGACGTGATCATCATTCTCGGCTTCTTCGCGTTCTTCCAATGGGAGTTCTCGCTGTCGGTGCTGGCTGCGGTGCTCGCGGTGCTCGGCTACTCGGTGAACGAATCGGTGGTTATCTTCGACCGGATTCGCGAGACCTTCCGCCGCGAACGCAAGATGACCGTGATCGAAGTGATCAACCACGCGATCACCAGCACGATGTCGCGCACCATCATCACCCACGGCTGTACGCAGATGATGGTGCTGTCGATGTTCCTGTTCGGCGGCCCGACGCTGCACTACTTCGCTCTGGCGCTGACGGTCGGTATTCTGTTCGGTATTTACTCGTCGGTGTTCGTCGCGGCGGCGCTGGCCATGTGGTTGGGCGTGAAGCGCGAAGATCTGCTGAAGGACAAGAAGGACCGCACCGATCCGAACGATCCGAACGCAGGCGCGCAAGTTTGATCTTGCTGTCGACCTCGCAATGAAAAAGGCCGGTTCTCTCGAACCGGCCTTTTACGTTTACCGCTGCCATCGCCCTACGATGACTCGTCGTGCAAAGACCTTTTGAACGGTCTTATCTGAACCCAAGCTTGCGCCGCGCCGCCATCAACGCCACCAGACTCACTGCCGCGGCGAAAATCATGTAGTAGCTCGGCGCGGCCTTCGAACCCGTGAAGCTGATCAGCCAAGCAATGATGAACGGCCCGAAGCCGCCGAAGATCGTCACCGCGATGTTATAGGCGAGCGACATGCCGGTCGTGCGTGTCTGCACCGGGAACATCTCGGAGAGCAAACCCGGCAACGCGGCGAAATAACCCGTCATCAGAAAGCCGAAGACGATCTGCAGCGCGATCAGCGTGCCGAAAGTCGGATGCGCGACCAGATAGACGAAAGCCGGATTGATCAGCACGAGAAGCAGTAGCGCCGAGCTCAGCATGATCGTGGTGCGTCCATGCCGGTCCGACAGGTGGCCGACGAGCGGCGAGAACACCATCTGGATCACGCCGGTCAACGCAATCGCCGCGAACGCGACCGACGGCGCGAGTCCCAACTGCTTCACGCCATAGGTCGGCATGAACAGCACCAGATACGTCGACACCGTCCCGAGCACCACCACGCCGATTGCAATCACGAGGCGCAGCTTCTGGCTCGTGAAGGTATCGCGCAACGGCGTCGTGGTCGTTTCCGCCGCGAGGAACTCCGGTGTCTCGTCGAGCCTGGTGCGGATGTACCAGGCCACCGGCCCGATCAGGAGACCGAAGAAGAACGGCACGCGCCAGCCCCACGAGGCCATCTGCTCCGGCGACAGCTTGCCGGTCAGCAGTACGCCGAAGCCCGCGGCCAGCAGCGTCGTGAGCCCCTGGCTCGCCACCTGCCAGCTCGCGAAAAAGCCGCGCCGTCCCGGCACGTGTTCCGCAAGAAACGCCGTCGCGCTGCCGAACTCGCCGCCCGCCGAAAAGCCTTGCATCAGACGCGCCATCACCAGAATCACGGGCGCGGCAATGCCGATGCTTTGATAGGTCGGCAGAATCGCGATGATCAACGTGCCCGCCATCATCAGCAGGATCGACAACGTGAGCGCCGCCTTGCGGCCGGCTCGGTCCGCATAGGCGCCGATTACGACCGCGCCGAGCGGGCGCATGAAGAACGACACGCCGAAGGTGCCGAGCGTGAGCAGCAGCGAGACCGTGTCGTTGCCGGCCGGGAAAAACAGCTTCGCGATGACGACCGCGAAAAAACCGTACACCACCAGATCGAACCATTCGAGCGCGTTGCCGATCGACGCGGCGACCACCGCGCGCCACGAATTTTGCCGGCTCCCCGCCACGCTTGCTGCTGTCGTTGCATTCATGCAGATCTCCGATGCGCGCGAAATATTATTGATGCAGGCCCTCAGGCCCGATCCTGCCGCACTGGATGCACGCACAACCAAGGCGGTGTCAGCGCTCTATGTACCTGAAAAATTAAAACGACGCGAGCGGCAAATGCCCGGCGGCCGCCGCGCAAGGCTTGCCGCGTTGCAAGCAGGCCAACAAAAAACCGCTTCGTCGCAAAAGCGAACGAAGCGGTTTTTTGTTGCGGCGCAACGGCCGCGCCACGTCATCGCGAACACGCGCGAACACGCGCGAACACGCGAGCCTGCAAAGGCTCGCTAAAGCGCTCACTGCTGCTTGATGCCTTCAGCCTGAATATGCAGCTTGGTGTCCATGCTGAAGCCATACTTGCTGCCGAAATCCATGCCGTAATCCGCGCGGCTGAAATGCCCGCTCGCTTCCACGCCGCACACTTCGCGCTTGAGCACCGGGTGCTGCATGCACTTGAACGACTCGACCTTCAGATTCAGCGGCCTGGTTACGCCGTGTATCGTGAAGTTGCCGACCACCTCGACCGGCTTGTCGCCGTCGAACTTGATTTCAGAGCCCTTGTAGGTCGCCGAAGGAAACTTGGCGACGTCGAAGAACTCGGGCGTCTTCAGATGCTCGTCGAGCTTGGGATTGCCGGTTTCGATCGAAGCCGGGTCGACGCTCACGTCCACTGTGCCGGTTTTTGCCGCACGGTCGAGCGTCACTGTGCCCGAACTTTTGACGAACTTGCCGCGCCACACCGAGAGGCCGCCCAAGTGATCCGCTTCGAAGCTCGGAAAGGTGTGGGTCGGATCGAGCTGATAGGTATCGGCGGCGAACGCGCCGAGCGTGAAAGAAGAAGCCAGTGCGCCTACGGCGATCAACAGGGATGTTTTCAATTCATGCTCCTTTGTTCTGAAAGAAAAGCTGCTGCGCCCGAACAGCGCAGCCAACGTCACTTGTGTGCTGCAACGATATGAAACTTGATCACCACTTCATCGGCGACCACCGATGTGTCTTTCCATTCACCGGTACCGATATCGAACTGCGAACGCTTGATCGGCAGTGCGCCGTCGAAGGTCTGCGTCGCGCCCTGCTGGGTGACCGTGACCGGCACCACCACCGTCTGCGATTTGCCCTTGATGGTGAGCTTGCCGGTCACCTTGAACTGATTGCCGCCGGCCGGCGCAATCGCGCTCGACACGAAGGTCGCGTTCGGATATGTCTTCGCGTCGAACCAGTCCTTGCCGCGCACCTGTTCGTTGTAGCTTTCGTCGCCGAGATCGTAGCTGGCGACATCGATGCCGAGCTGCGCGCTGTCCTCGGCCGGTTTGGCCGGATCGAACTTCACTTGCGCGGTGAATTTACCGAACTTGCCTTCCACCGGCACGTTCATCTGTTTGGAGGTTGCCGTCACCGTGCTCTTCGCGACGTCGACCTGTGCGAGCGCGCTGCCGGCTGCGGTGAGCGATGCCGCCGCGAACGCGGCGAGCATGCAGCGATAAAACGAGACTTTCATGGTTATCCTTATTTGATGAAAGGGAGCATGCGCGACAACAGGCCGTCGCGGTCCAGCCATTGATGCTTGAGCGCCGCCGCCACATGCAATGCGACCAGCACGAGAAGCGTGTAGTTCAGCACGATATGCACGTTCTTCAGCAGTTCCTTGAGATGCGGGTCCGGAGCGATCAGGCGCGGCAGCGGGATCAGCCCGAGGTACACCACCGGCACGTTGGCCGCGGAACTATACAGATAGCCCGACACGGGAATCGCGATCATCAGCACGTACAGCAGCAGATGCGTGAGATGCGCGGCGCCGCGCTGCCAGGCCGGCATGCGGCGCGGCATCGGCGGCGCCCCATACATGGCGCGCCACAGAATGCGCAGCACGGCGAGCGCGAACACCGTCACGCCGATCCATTTGTGCCAGGAAAAATAGCGCAGCTTGGTCGGCGTGAAGCCGGGGATGTCCGTCATCACCCAACCGAGCGCGAAACCGCACACGATCAGCAACGCGATCAGCCAGTGAAAGGCGATGGCGGTTCGCGTGTACGACTCCCGGCCACCGAAAGAAGGATTGTGTGCCATGACAGGTCAACGCTAGAGAGAGGTTAACGGCGCAGCCGGCCTTGCTATTCCCCGCTGCCGATGCGGCCCACATCGGGGCAGCTCGAAGCGGAGTGCGGGCTGCGGCACACGCCAAGGCCGCCATGCTACCCCAAGCGGAAAAAGCTGGCTGCCGCTGCATGGAAAGCGCCCATCCCGTCAATTCTGCATGCAGCAGGCCGGCATTGAACAATTGGGGCCGGACGCTGTCAGAGGCATGTTCTTTATGTAAGATTAATTCAAATACCGGCCCGGCATGGCTCACAGCCGCGTTGAGCGCCGCGGGCGGCGCAGCGGCCAAGCACGTTTGGTACTATTGCTCCACGTTTTGCTCCACGTTTTCGCCAGACCCGCCTTGAAAATCGGCATTGCACGCCTCCCCTCACGTCGTTAGCCCTTGTGCCGTATGGAACATGACAACCTGATCGCGTGCCACGAGTGCGATACGCTGTTCCGCAAGCCACCGCTTGTCGGGCGTATGGTCGCGCGCTGTCCGCGCTGCGGCGCGACGCTCTATCGCGGCATCTCCCGCAAGCTCGACAGCATCACCGCGATGACCCTCGCCGCGCTATTCACCTTCCTGATCGCCCAGGGATTCCCGATCGTCGAACTGGAAACCAACGGCATCACCTCGCAGACCTCGCTGTTCGGCGCGCTCGTCGCGTTATGGAACGAGGACATGCAGATCGTGGCAATCATGGTGTTCTGTTCGACCATCCTGTTTCCGCTGATCGAACTGCTCGCGCTCCTCTATGTGTTGATCCCGCTGCGCGCCGGCTATGTGCCGCCCGCCTTCAACCGCGTACTGCGCGCCATTCAATTCGTCCGGCCGTGGGGGATGATCGAAGTGTTCATGCTCGGCGTGCTGATCACGATCGTGAAGATGGTGAGTCTTGCACGAGTGATTCCCGAAGCGGCGCTGTTCGCCTTCGGCGCGCTGACGCTGATGTTCGCGGTGGTCGTCTCTTTCGACCCGAGCATTCTGTGGGACCTCGCCGACGAAATGGGCGAGCGCGACCGGCGCCCGCTGCCGCGCACCGAGGCCGATAGCGCGGCGGCCGCCGTCGATATCGTGACAGAGCCGCCTGCGCCTTCCACGAGCCAACCCGGCGTGCCACCGGCGCCGCGTCAGGGATGAGCGCACGATGAAATATGTCACCGCGATGCGCGCGGGCCTGGTGTCCTGCCATGCGTGCGGACGCGTCGAGCCGCACATCCGCTCCATCACCCCGCAACATTGCAGCCGTTGCGGCGCGGTGCTGCACCGGCGCAATCCCGATAGCCTGATGCGCACCTGGGCGCTATTGATCGCGGCGGCCTTGCTGTATATTCCGGCGAATCTGTTGCCGGTGATGCACACCTCATCGCTGCTCGGCTCCGAAGACGACACCATCATGAGCGGCGTCGTCTATTTCTGGACCTCCGGCGACTGGCCGCTGGCCGTGATCGTGTTCGTCGCCAGCATCATGGTGCCGATGCTCAAGCTCAGCGTGCTGGTGCTGCTCACCGTCACTGCGCAGCGCCGCTCGCGCTGGCGGCCCGAGCAGCGCACCACGCTGTACCGGATGGTCGAACGGATCGGGCGCTGGTCGATGCTCGACGTCTTCGTCGTCACACTGACAGTCGCGCTGGTGCGCTTCAAGTCGCTTGCTGTCATCACGGCCGGGCCGGGCGCCCTTGCCTTCGGCTCGGTGGTGATTCTGACCATGATTGCATCCATGCAATTCGATCCACGGCTCATCTGGGACAACGTGGAAGGCCGTACCCAAAAACCTCAGGACCTCGACCATGACTAGCCCGCAAGAACCGACGCCCGCCTCCGATGCGCCGCGCAACGATTCGAACGGACCCAGACTACCGCCCCAACTGCCGGACCCCGACATCGAGCCGCGCCGCCGCTGGCTGCCCTCGCTGGTCTGGGTAATTCCGCTGATAGCCGCGCTGATCGGCATCGCGCTCGTGATCAAGTCGGTGACCGACAGAGGCCCGACCATCACGATCAGTTTCGTCAGCGCCGAAGGACTCGAGCCCGGCAAGACCAAAGTCAAGTACAAGGACGTCGACGTCGGCTCCGTGAAGACCATCACGCTGTCGAAGGATCTGTCGCACGTGCTGGTCCAGGTGCTGCTCACCAAGGAAGCCGAGGACTTCGCGGTCAAGGATTCGCGCTTCTGGGTGGTGCGGCCGCGGGTCGGCGCGAGCGGCGTATCGGGGCTCAGCACGCTGCTGTCGGGCGCGTACATCGGCGCGGACGCCGGTCATTCGCCGGACAGCGCGTCACGCTTCGTCGGTCTCGAAACGCCGCCGCCCATCACCGGCGACCAGAAGGGTCATCAATTCGTCCTGCACGGCGACTCGCTCGGCTCGATCGACATCGGCTCGCCGATTTTCTACCGGCGCGTGCAGGTCGGCCAGGTGGTCGGCTTCTCGCTCGACAAGGACGGCACCGGCGTGACGATGCAGGTGTTCGTGGCCGCGCCGTACGACCAGTACGTCGGCACCAACACACGCTGGTGGCATGCGAGCGGCGTCGATTTGCGGCTCGATTCGAGCGGCTTCAAGCTGAACACCCAGTCGCTCGCGACCGTGATCGTCGGCGGCCTGTCGTTCCAGTCGCCGCCGGGCCAGGGCGTGGGCGCGCAGGCGCCGAACAACACGACCTTCCGCCTCGGCTCCGACGAAGCGGACGCAATGCGCGAACCGGACGGCGTGCCGTTGCGTGTGGTGATGAACTTCAACCAGTCGCTGCGCGGGCTGTCGGTCGGCGCGCCGGTCGACTTCCGCGGCATTGTGCTCGGCCAGGTGACCAACATCGGTATCGACTACGATCCGAAGACGCGTACCTTCACGATGCCGGTGACGATGAACCTGTTCCCCGACCGCCTCGGCAGGCGCTTCCGCGAATCGGCGCCGGCACCGGGCACGCTGGCTGGGCAGAGCTTGCTGCAACAGCTCGTCAAGCATGGTCTGCGTGGCCAGTTGCGTACCGGCAACCTGATCACGAGCCAGTTGTACGTCGCGCTCGACATCTTCCCGAAGGCGCCGCCGGCCACGGTCGACGTGACGGGCGATCCGCTTGAGTTGCCGACGATTCCGAACACGCTCGACGAACTGCAACTGCAAGTCGCCGACATTGCGAAGAAGCTCGACAAGGTGCCGTTCGACCAGATCGGTACGAACCTGAACAGCGCGCTGAAGAACGCCGACCAGCTCTTCACGCGACTCGACAAGGAAGTCGTACCGCAGGCGCGCGACACCTTGGCGGCTGCGAAGCAGACCTTCGGGTCGGCCGAGGCGACGTTGCAGCAGGATTCGCCGTTACAGTCGGATGTTCATCAGGCGTTGCAGGAGCTGACGCGCACGTTGCAGTCGCTGAATGCGCTGTCGGACTATCTGGAGCGTCATCCGGAATCGCTGTTGCGCGGTAAAACAGGAGATAAACCATGATGTTTGCCCGGCTCCCCCGCCCGCCGCGCGGGCTCGTGCGCGGCGCTGCTTATGTTGGCGCTCTGGCCGGACTGGTGGCGATGGCGGCGTGTTCGTCGCCCACTAGCCGCTTCTATACACTGGGCGCTGATGGTATTCCGGCTGGTGCGGCGGCGTCGGCGGCTCCGGTCAGCGTCAGGACTTCGGCTGCGCCGGCCTGGCTGATCGAGGTCGCGCCGATCGATGTACCGCCTCAAGTGGCCAAGAATCAGCTCGTCGTGCAGACGGGACCCACGCAGGTCCAGGTACTGGAGCAGGAACGCTGGGCTTCGTTGCCTGGTGATGAGATTCGTCGGGCTTTGTCGACTAGTCTCACGCAACAGCTCGGCACGATCGACGTGTATGGCACGGCTTATCCGGATGCGGTGCCGGTGTATCGGGTCAGCATGAATGTGCAACGTTTCGAGTCATGGCCGGGGTCGCATGCGTTGATCGACGCGGTTTGGAGCGTACGGGCTGTACGCAGTACTGCTGTGATGACTTGTCGAAGTGTTGTTAGTGAGCCGGTTGGCGGAGGCTATGACGCTCTGGTCATTGGGCATCGGCAGGCGCTGCAGCAGATTTCTTTGCAAGTTGCTGCTGGGGTGAAGGCGATGGCTGCTGCTATGCCAGTTGCTAAGGCCAGTTCCACTGGCAAGAGCGATGGTGTTGTGGTGGCGGTGCCTGCTTGTCCTTCTGCTGTTGGTACTGGTAGTTAAGGTTTTTTTGCCTTTGGCGGCGGCATTTGTCTGTGGGCCTGCGGTGTTGGCCTTTCCTTGAATTCTCAGTGGTCTATTAGCGTCGCCCCTGTGCGGGGCCGGCACTTACTTTCTTTGCCGCCGCAAAGAAAGTAAGCAAAGAAAGCGGCTTCACACCGCCAATTCTTAAGCGGGTCCCCTGGCTTGGAGGAGGCAGTGGAGCATCTGGAATCAGTGTTCTCGCACATTCAACGCCGATGACAAGGCAGTCATTCTTCCGGCGGCGCTGCGCGCGCCGTGGCGGTACTTCATCAAACCGCTTGGCGGTTTGGGCGCCTGCACCTGGTTCGGCGCGGTGGCCTGCCCTCGCATCCCCAATGCCTTTCCGAGGCGCCAGCGTCTCACTCGGCGTGGTGGCTCGCACTCGCATATTTGAGTGCCTCGTCGAGACGAAGCCGACTGCCCCACCGCGCGCAAACTAAGCCACTGTTTTCTCTTGCAGACCGTTCCGGCGAGCACGTAGTGCGAGCCGGGAAGAATGATTGCCTTGTCACCAAGTCCGCATGTGCGAGAACACGGATTCCATGAGCAGGCGCCAAAACTTCCTGGCGGTTCGATGAAGTACCGCCACGGCGCGCGCAGCGCCGCCGGAAGTATGATGGCCTTGTCACTGGCGCGGAGTGTGCGAAAGCACGGATTCCAGATGTTCCACTACCTCCTCCAGGCCAGGGGACCCGCTTAAGTGCTGGCGGTGTAAAGCCGCTTTCTTTTGCCTACTTTTCTTTGCGGCAGGCAAAGAAAAGTAGGTGCTCCCCCGCACAGGGGGAACGCTAATAAACCAATAAGAAAAGAAAAAGCCACCGCCGCAGGCGTACAACCAGAAGCGCCGAGCAGGCAAACGGCACAGGGGAAACGCTAATAAACCACTAACAAAACAAGAAAAGGCCAACACCGCAGGCACACAGAAGAATGCCGCCGCAAAAGGCAAAAAAGAAAAAAATGCAAAACCTCAAACAGAAGAAAAACAACATGCCATATCCTTCCCGCTAACGACCACCCAGCGCCGCAGGCAAAAAAGAAATGTTCACCACTATCCAAAGATTCATCAAAAAATGGCGCGCCTCCCGCGACAGCGGCCACCAGCTAGACGCGCTGCTAGCGATCGCTGACAAGACAGCGCCATACCCCGACCGCAGTGAGTGGCTGATCGAGCTCGCGCATTGGATCCGCCGCGGGGGCGCCGTGCAACCGGCCGCATCCAGCACCGCATCGGACACCCCATCCGATTCGCGCTCAATCCCCGCGCACACAAGAATCCGTTATCTGCTCAACGTTCTGGACCGCAATCCAGCCTGGAAGGCAAACGTCGCCGGCATCCTCCGCGCGCTGCTACGCGAAAGCGACAGCCTCTCACTCCTCTGCGATGCAGGCATGCCAGTCCACTCGGGCTTCTTCGGCGCCATGTTCGAACGACTCGAAGCCTCGCTGATTCCACCCGCGCCGAACCGGCGCGATCTCACCGCGATCGTCACGCTGATGTTCAGCGCCGAGCACGACGCCGAGTGGATCGACGCCATACCGACCGATCTGCTCACCCGCATCCACGCCCTCTTCGACTACGCGCAAGACGAAGACGAGCACGAGCAGCGCGAAACCACACCGTTCTCGCTCGACCTGCTGGCCGCCCTGCACAACCTCACCTGCCAGATCAGTTCGACCGGTCTGTCGCAAACCGTGCGTAGCCGTCTCGGTGAAGTCGATGTCCGCGATGCCGGCGATGTGCGCGTCGCGATGGAAAAGCAGCCGTTCTACCGGCTCACGCGCGCGATGCTCGCGGTCGAAGCCGCGCATCAGGCGGTCGTCGAAGGCGGCCCGCAAGACAAGCTGCTGCACGAAGTCAACTTTCTGCGGCTGCTGCTCGACGAATGCCGCAGCGCCACCAACAACGTCTTCGCGCATCTCTATCGCAACGGCGTCAGCGTCGATATCGTGTTTCAGGTCGAGCGGATGCGCATGCGCATCGTGCGCGCCGAGCATCTGCTCAACGCATGGATGGCGCAGGACGATCCGCACGCCGGCGCGCGTCTGACCGCCGAGCTGGTGAACGCCAATCATGCGAGCCAAAGCGTCGCCCACCTGGTGCGCAGCAATTTCTCGCTGCTCGCACGCAAGGTCGTCGAATACAGCGCCGACACCGGCGAACACTACATCGCGCGCGATCGCGCCGAGTACCTGAAGATGCTGCGCATGGCAGCCGGCGGCGGACTCGTGACCGTCGTCACGGTATGCATGAAATTCGCGATCACCGGCGTGCATCTGCAAGCCATGCTCGAGGGCCTGCTGGCCGGCATCAACTACGCAGCCAGCTTCATGCTGATGCACTTCCTGCACTTCTCGCTCGCCACCAAACAGCCGGCGATGACCGCGCCCACCCTCGCGCGCGAACTCGACGGGACCGGCACGCCGGCCGGCGTCGACAGCTTCGTGAGTTCGGTGACCGCGCTGATCCGCACGCAAGCGGCAGCGGTGCTCGGCAACGTGCTGCTGGTGTTCCCGGTGTGCCTCGGCGTGCAATTGCTGTGGCACACGCTCTTCAATGGCAACCTCATTTCGCCGGAGAAAGCCCACGCGACGCTGCACTCCTTCTCGCTGCTCGGGCCGACGCCGTTCTACGCGGCGCTGACCGGCGTGCTGCTGTGGTCGTCGAGCCTGCTCGCGGGTTGGGCGGACAACTGGTTCGTCCTGCATCGCGTCGCCGATGCGCTCGCCTACAACCGGCGGCTGCGCATGACGCTCGGTGCGGCCGGCGCCGCCCGCCTCGCGCAGTTCTGCCGCTCGAACGTGGCGGGTGCGGCGGGCAATATCACCCTCGGCCTGATGCTCGGACTCGTGCCGGCCATCCTCACCGCCTTCGCGTTCACTTTCGAAGTGCGCCACGTCACGCTCAGCGCCGGCTCGATCGGCGTCGCGCTCGGCGTGCTCGGTAAAGGCGCGTTGGAGTTGCCGGAACTGTGGTGGGCGGTCGCGGGGGTCGGCAGCATGGCGATACTGAACGTGGCCGTGAGCTTCGCGCTCGCCTTCTACATGGCGGTGAAATCGCGCGATTTGCGGCGCACCACGGTGCGCTCGCTGCGCGGCGCGATCTGGCAGCGTGTATTCCAGCGTCCGCTCGAACTGGTGTGGCCGGTGCGCACCCGGGCGCCTCAGCCCGACCGCGTACAATAGCGCCTTATCTAACGCCTTCCGGCAACCTCAATGTCCTTCGACTTCTTCCTTCCCTGTCCGCGCGGCCTCGAAGCCTCGCTTGCCGCTGAACTCGCCGAAATTGCCACGAACCATCTGAACGGCGCGCCGTTCACGAGCGGCGCACAAGTACCGGGCGGCGTGCATTTCCGCGGGGGCTGGGCCGCCGGCATGGCCGCCAACCTGCATTCGCGCCTTGCGAGCCGCGTGCTGCTGAAAATCGCCCACCGGCCGTACCGCAGCGAGCAGGATATCTACGCACTCGCGCTCGAACAGCGTTGGGAACAGTGGTTCTCGGCAAACGAAACGCTGCGCGTGGACGTTACCGCGATCAAATCGCCGCTGCGCAGCCTCGAATTCGCGACGCTGCGCGTCAAGGACGCGATCTGCGACCGTCTGCGTGAAGTCAGCGGCGCGCGGCCGAGCATCGACACCGGCATGCCCGACGTGCGCGTGTTCGCCTTCCTCACCGCCACCGATTGCACGCTCTACCTCGACACTTCCGGCGATCCGCTCTTCAAGCGCGGCTGGCGCCTGGACAAGGGTGCGGCGCCGCTGCGCGAGAACCTCGCGGCGGGCATCCTGCGTCTAACCGGCTGGACCGCCGGCACGCCGCTGTACGACCCGATGTGCGGCAGCGGCACATTCCTCGCGGAAGCCGCGCAAGTCGCGCTGAATATCGCGCCCGGTGCCGAACGCCGCTTCGGCTTTGAAAAGTTCAAGCAATTCGAAGCCAGGACCTGGCAAACGCTGAAGGCCGCCGCGCTCGACGCCAAACACGCCGCCCGCAACTCGCGCGCCGATCTGCAGATCTTCGGCAGCGATATTTCCGGCGACATGCTGGACAAGGCGCGCGCCAACTTCCAGCGCGCCGGTCTGCCTTCCATTCCGCTCAAACAGGTCGACGCGCGCGGCATGACGGCGCCCTCGTCCGAGCCGGGCATTCTCGTCGCGAATCCGCCGTACGGCGAACGGATCGAAGTGCGCGGCCGCAATGCGCGCGGCGAAATCCGCGAAGGCCGGGGCAATCGTGAAAGCCGCGAAGACGACGGTTTCCGCCGCGCTCAGGAAGAAACACCGGACAGCGAGTTTTTCCAGGCGTTCGGCGACGCGCTGAAGCAGCGCTTCACCGGCTGGCACGCGTTTATTCTCACGTCGGATCGCAAGCTGCCTGGCCAGTTGCGTCTGCGCGAGTCGACCAAAACGCCGCTCTTCAATGGCGCACTCGAATGCCGGCTGTTCCGCTTCGATCTGATCGCCGGCAGCGTCCGGCAACGGCCGCAGAACGATACACCGGCGGCTTAAGCCCGTAGCGCACCAGCCTTGCTGAAAAAGCCGCGAACCTCTGAGGTTCGCGGCTTTTTTTCATCTGCACCCGCTCGCATCTATTCGCACTTCCGTCACGCCCTACTGACAGCACGCTGTCAGTAGCCCCCCTGCACACTCCTTCTCACGCCATCCGGCGCTTTGCACGGCTTACCCGCCATCCACAGGAGAGTGACATGTCCGCATCATCCAAAGTTGTTGCATGGTTCGAGATTCCGTCGGTCGATTTCGATCGCGCTGTTCGCTTTTACGAAACCGCGCTCGACGTCAAACTGAATCGCCAGGAAGTCGGCGGCCAGCCGATCGCGATCTTCGGCTACGAGGAACCGGCCACCGGCGGCGCGATCGTCCACAGCCCGTCGATGACGCCGACCGACGACGGCGTGCTCGTCTATCTGAACGCGCAACCGACCGTCGACGCCACACTCGCCCGCGTCGAACAGGCCGGCGGCAAGACCGATGGACCGGTGATCAAGCTGCCGCAGGACATCGGCTACATCGCATTCTTCACCGATACGGAAGGTAACCGCCTCGGCCTGCATTCGCGAACCAACGGTTAAACGGCCTGGCGGCAACGGCGGTTGATCGTCAACCGATCTGAATACCGACCGGAGCGCGGCATGCGGCGCTATCATCGCGGGACTGTTCCTGTTCTTTTCTACAAGACGCCCACGATGACGCGCCGCGCCGACCGCCTGTTCCAGATCGCTGAACTGCTGCGCGGACGGCGTCTGACCACCGCGCAACAACTCGCCGACTGGCTCAACATCTCGTTGCGCACGGTCTATCGCGACGTGCGCGATCTGCAACTCTCCGGTGTGCCGATCGAAGGCGAAGCCGGCATCGGCTACCGGTTAAGCCGCGCGGCAAGCTTGCCGCCGCTCACCTTCACCGCCGACGAACTGGCCGCACTCGCAGCAGGCGCGCGAATGCTCGAATCGTGGGGCGGCGCCGGCTTTGCGAGCGGTGCGCGCGGCGCGTTGGCGAAGATCGCGTCGGCGATGCCCGCCGACAAACGCGCGAAGCTCGAGCGCCTGGCCATCTTCGCGCCGTCGTTTCACATCAAAGCGGATTTTTCCGCGAAGGTAGACGCGCTGCATCGCGCGATCGACGGCCGTCAAGTGGTGAGCTTTGCGTACACCGATGTGAACGGCGCGGCCACCGAGCGGCGCGTATGGCCGCTGGCGCTCGCCTATTGGGGCGCACGCTGGACACTCGGCGCGTGGTGTGAATTACGTAGCGACTTCCGCAATTTCGGGCTGGAGAAGATCCAGAATCTGCAGGTGCTCGAACACTATCCGGACCAGGAAGGCAGACGGCTGGCGGATCTTTTGCGACATGTCGGCGCGAAGCCGCAGTAAGGGTCGCGGCCTGCCGCCTGGCAGGCCACGGACCGCCGAGGCGCGTTACTCCACTGACTTCACCATATCCTCGATCACCTTCTTCGCATCGCCGAACACCATCATCGTCTTGTCCATGTAGAACAGGTCGTTGTCGAGGCCGGCGTAACCCGCTGCCATCGAGCGTTTATTGACGATCACGGTACGCGCCTTATAAGCCTCGATGATCGGCATGCCCGCGATCGGCGACTTCGGATCGTTCTTCGCCGCCGGATTCACCACGTCGTTCGCGCCGAGCACCAGCACCACATCGACCTGACCGAACTCGCCGTTGATGTCGTCCATCTCGTAGACCATGTCGTACGGCACTTCGGCTTCGGCGAGCAGCACGTTCATGTGCCCCGGCATCCGCCCGGCCACCGGGTGAATCGCGTATTTGACCTCGATGCCCTTCTCGACCAGCTTGTCGGTAAGCTCCTTCAACGCATGCTGCGCACGTGCGACCGCCAGGCCATACCCCGGCACGATCACCACCGTTTCCGCATTGCCGAGCATGAACGACGCATCGTCAGCCGAACCGGCTTTCACCGGACGCTGTTCCGCCGCACCACCCGCGGCCGCCGCGCCCGGCTCGTTGCCGAAGCCGCCGAGAAGCACGTTGAAGAACGACCGGTTCATCGCGCGGCACATGATGTACGACAGGATCGCACCGGACGAACCCACCAGCGAACCCGCGATGATCAGCATCGGATTGTTCAGCGAGAAACCGATGCCCGCCGCCGCCCAGCCCGAATACGAATTGAGCATCGACACGACCACCGGCATGTCCGCGCCGCCGATCGGGATGATGATCAGCACGCCGAGTGCGAACGCGATCGCCGTCATGAGGATGAACGGCAGCCACGACTGCGTGAGGAAGAAGATCACGCCGAAGCCGAGCATCGCGATCGCGAGCATCAGGTTGATCAGATGCTGCCCCGCATAGACGACCGGCGCGCCCTGGAAGAGCCGGAACTTGTACTTGCCCGACAGCTTGCCGAACGCGATCACCGAACCGGAGAACGTAATCGCGCCGACGAACGTGCCGATGAACAGCTCGACGCGGTTACCGTATGGCAGGAAACCCGGCACCGGATTCTCGGGATCGACGAGGCCAAACGCCGACGGCTCCGACACCACCGCATACGCGATGCACACCGCCGCGAGACCGATCAGCGAGTGCATCGCCGCGACCAGTTCCGGCATCTTGGTCATCTCGACGCGCGCCGCGACAAACGCGCCGATCGCGCCGCCGATCACCAGCGCGACCAGCAGCAGACCGAGCCCCAAGCCGAGATTCGAGCCGAGCGCGGCGGCCTGTTTGGTGATCAGCACGAGGGTCGTCAGGATCGCGATTGCCATCCCGACCATGCCGAAGGTATTGCCGGTGCGCGCCGTCTTCGGATTCGACAGCCCCTTGAGCGCCTGAATGAAGCAGACCGACGCAACCAGATAAAGCAGCGTGACGACGTTCAGACTCATTGCGCGTTCTCCCGGGCGGCTAGCTTCTTCGGCTCTTTCTTGCGGAACATCTCCAGCATTCGCCTCGTGACGAGAAAGCCGCCGAATACGTTCACCGCCGCCAGCGCGACGGCAAGCGTGCCGAAGAACTTGCCCGGCGTGCCGAGCGTCAGGCCCGTCGCCAGCATCGCGCCGACGATCACGATCGCCGAGATCGCATTGGTCACGGCCATCAGCGGCGTATGCAGCGCCGGCGTGACGTTCCAGACGACGTGGTAGCCGACGTAAATCGCCAGCACGAAGATGATCAGGTTGATCACGGTGTGGTTGATGACTTCCATCGCCGCTCTCCTTTAAGCTTTGCGCGTGACTTCGCCGTCGCGGGCCAGCAGCGTGGCCGCGACGATGTCGTCCGCGAGATCGATATTCAGGGCGCCTTCCTTGGTGATGATCAGCTTGAGGAAGTCGAGCAGGTTGCGTGCGTACAGCGACGACGCGTCGGCCGGCACCATGGAGGCCAGATTCGTATAGCCGACGATCGTCACGCCGTGTTTGATGACGACCTGGTCCGCTTCGGTCAGCGGGCAGTTGCCGCCGCGCCGGCCTTCATACTCGGCGCCGCGTCCTGCCGCGAGGTCCACCAGCACCGAGCCGGGCTTCATCGCCTGGACGGTTTCGACGGAAATCAGCGTCGGCGCGGCTCGGCCCGGGATCAATGCGGTGGAAATCACCACGTCCGCCTGCTTCGCGCGTTCGTGCACCAGCGCCGACTGGCGTTGCAGCCAGGACGGCGGCATCGGCCGCGCATAGCCGCCGACGCCCTGCGCAGCTTCGCGCTCCTCGTCAGTTTCGTAGGGGACATCGAGGAATTTGGCGCCAAGCGATTCGATCTGCTCTTTCACCGCCGGACGCACGTCAGACGCTTCGATCACCGCGCCCAGGCGCCTGGCGGTCGCAATCGCCTGCAAACCGGCCACGCCCGCGCCGAGAATCAGCATGCGCGCCGCTTTGACGGTGCCGGCCGCCGTCATCAGCATCGGCATGAAGCGCGGGTAGAGCGTCGCCGCCACCAACACCGCCTTGTACCCGGCGATGTTCGCCTGCGACGACAGCACGTCGAGGCTTTGCGCGCGGGTGGTGCGCGGCGCGGCTTCGAGCGCGAATGCGGCGACGCCGGCCGCGGCGAGCTTCAACGCGTTTTCGGCGTTGAACGGATCGAGCATGCCGACCAGCGTCGCGCCGCGCTTCAAAAGCGGCAACTCGGCATCGGTTGGGGACTGGACTTTGAGAACGAGCTCCGCGCCGAACGCGGTGGCCGCATCGACGATTTCCGCGCCGGCGGCTGTAAAGGCATCGTCAGGAAAGCTCGCGCCGGTGCCGGCGCCGCTCTGGATCGTGACCCGATGGCCCTGGGTCACGTACTTCCTGACCGTTTCGGGCGTCGCGGCGACGCGGGTTTCATGCGCGCGCGTCTCGGCTGGCACTCCGATGTGCATCGTTGTTCCTCCTCGACTTCCTGTTTTACGACAGATCCGCCGACGAGGCACGCCGGCTTGCAATTGCAACGGCTAACGCGTCACTTTAACCGAAACAGGGGGGGGCGCCGAAATCGGGGACAATCCGGGGGTCCCGGCCCTGCGGGACGCCTTGGCGGCCGCCGTCCCGGCCCGAGGCGCGCCCGCAGCCGGTCGCCCACAGCCCGTCGCCCGCAGCCGGTCGCCCGCAGCCGGTCGCCTGCTTCCCGGCAGCCCTGGCCCATAGGCGGTAAAATGCGCTCCCATGAAATCGGAAACCTGGGCGCCGCACGTTACCGTCGCGGCCATCGTCGAGCGTGACGGACGTTTTCTCGTGGTCGAGGAACATACCGTCGACGGCCTGCGCCTGAACCAGCCCGCCGGCCATCTGGAGGCGGGCGAAACGCTTCTGGAAGCGGTCATCCGCGAAACGCTCGAAGAAACCGCCCATCCGTTCACACCCGAGGCGCTGGTCGGCATGTATATGACCCATTTCGAGCGGCCCGGCAGTGAAGGCGTAACGTATCTGCGCTTCACCTATTGCGGCAAGAGTGGCGAAGAGGACGCGAAGCGCGCACTCGACCCCGACATCGTCCGCACGCTGTGGATGAGCGCCGACGAATTGCGTATATGTCCCGAACGGCACCGCACGCCGCTCGTCATGCAATGTGTCGACGATTACCTCGCGGGCCGGCGTTTCCCGCTCGACTTCGTGCACACGCATTCGGTCGGGCCTAATCAGTCCACAAACGCGGTCGATGACCGATCAATGAAGTCAGGCAGCACGCAGTGAGCACCTTATGAGCAAGCAGAAAGTCGTAGTAGGCATGTCGGGCGGCGTCGATTCGTCGGTCACCGCGTGGCTGCTGAAGGAACAAGGCTACGACGTGGTCGGCCTGTTCATGAAAAACTGGGAAGACGACGACGACAGCGAGTACTGCTCGACACGGCAGGACTGGATCGACGTCGTCTCGGTGGCGGACCTGATCGGCATCGACGTCGAAGCGGTCAACTTCGCCGCCGAATACAAGGACCGCGTGTTCGCCGAATTCCTGCGCGAGTATTCGGCCGGCCGCACGCCGAATCCGGACGTGCTGTGCAACGCTGAAATCAAGTTCAAGGCCTTCCTCGACCACGCGATGTCGCTCGGCGCGCAAACCATCGCGACCGGCCACTACGCACGCGTGCGCGAGAACAACGGCCGCTTCGAACTGCTGAAGGCCTTCGATCACACGAAGGATCAGTCGTACTTCCTGCATCGGCTGAATCAGGCTCAGTTGTCGAAGACGCTGTTTCCGTTGGGCGAGATTCCGAAAACCAAAGTACGCGAAATCGCCGAACAGATCGGGCTGCCGAATGCGAAGAAGAAAGATTCCACTGGCATCTGTTTTATCGGCGAACGGCCGTTCCGCGATTTTCTGAATCGCTATCTGCCGACCCAACCCGGGCCGATGAAAACCACCGACGGCAAAGTAATCGGCGAACACATAGGTCTCGCGTTCTACACGTTCGGTCAACGCAAGGGCATCGGCCTCGGCGGCAGCAAGGACGGCAGCGGCGAACCGTGGTTCGTCGCCGGTAAGGACATTGCGTCGAACACGCTGTATGTCGCGCAAGGCCACGATCATCCGTGGCTGCTGAGCCATACGCTCTGCGCGGGCAATACGAGCTGGGTCGCGGGCGAACCGCCGGCGGAAGGCTTCGCGTGCGGCGCGAAAACCCGCTACCGGCAAGCAGACGCGCCCTGCACATTCAGCGCGGCTGCAAACGCGGCGGGCGCCACCGAGGGCCTGTTCGAGCTGAATTTCGACGCGGCCCAATGGGCTGTCACACCGGGGCAATCGGCGGTGCTCTACGATGGCGACGTCTGTCTGGGCGGAGGCATCATCGAACACGCGGTGACCGGGCAGCCGGCGGCGCGTCAAGCGCAAAAGGCGGCGTTGCTCACCGCCCGCTAGGCAAAAGTCTTATCGTGCGGCGGCACTCACCGCCGCTGCACGCGGCTCATCCGCTCGTTTCACGCTCGTTTCATCTTCAAGCCGCAGCTTCACCATAAAAAGCAGTTGTTCGTTTCCCTTCGCGGCGAATTCCGTCTGCGCCGACAGCGTTGGCGATCCCTCCGTGACGACCTTCACTGCACTGGAGTCCCCATGTTTTCTCGACGTTATCTGGCGATGTGGTGCGCAGTCCTGCTGCTCGCCGTCTGCGCGGCGCTCGCCGCGACGCATCACATTTCGTGGTTCTGGACCATCGTGCCGGTGGCGCTCGTCGCGCTCGGCATCTTCGATCTGACGCAGGAGCGCCACGCGATTCTGCGCAACTATCCGCTGTGGGGCCACTTCCGTTTCCTGTTCGAATTCATCCGGCCGGAAATCCGCCAGTATTTCGTCGAAGGCGATACCGACGAGAAACCGTTTTCGCGCGCGCAACGCAGCATCGTCTATCAGCGCGCGAAAAACGACGTCGACAGCCGCCCCTACGGCACTGAACTCGACGTCAAAGCTGTCGCGCATGAATGGATCAGCCACTCGCTCGCGCCGACGAAGCTCGACAATCACGACTTCCGCATCGTGGTCGGCCCGGATCGCGCGCAGCCTTACTCGATATCGATCTTCAACGTCTCGGCGATGAGCTTCGGCTCGCTGTCGGCGAACGCGATCATGGCGCTGAACCTCGGCGCGAAGAAAGGCAACTTCGCGCACGACACAGGCGAAGGTTCGATGTCGAAATATCACCGCGAGCACGGCGGCGACATCATCTGGGAAATCGCGTCGGGCTACTTCGGCTGCCGTAACGACGACGGCACCTTCAGCGCGGAGAAGTTCGCGAAGCAGGCCGCCGAACCGCAAGTGAAGATGATCGAGGTGAAGCTGTCGCAAGGCGCGAAACCCGGTCACGGCGGCGTACTGCCGGCCGCCAAGATCACACCGGAGATTGCGGAAACGCGCGGCGTGCCGATGGGCCGCGACTGCATCTCGCCGGCCACGCACGCCGAGTTCTCGACGCCGCGCGGCCTGCTCGAATTCGTCGACCGCTTGCGCACGCTGTCCGGCGGCAAGCCGACCGGGTTCAAGCTGTGCATCGGACATCCGTGGGAATTCTTCGGCATTGCAAAGGCGATGCTGGAGACGGGCATTTTGCCGGACTTTATCGTGGTCGACGGCGCTGAAGGCGGTACGGGCGCCGCGCCGCTGGAATTCACCGATCACGTCGGCGTGCCGTTGCAGGAAGGGCTGCTGCTGGTGCACAACACGCTGGTGGGTATCGGCTTGCGCCAGCGCATCCGCATCGGCGCGAGCGGCAAGATGATCACCGCGTTCGATATCACGAAGACGCTGGCGATCGGCGCCGACTGGGTCAACGCGGCGCGCGGCTTCATGTTCGCGGTCGGCTGCATCCAGGCGCAGACCTGCCACACCGGCCGCTGCCCGACCGGCGTCGCGACGCAGGATCCGGTGCGCCAGCGCGCTTTGGTCGTGCCGGACAAGGCCGACCGTGTCTTCAACTTCCATCACAACACGCTGCACGCGTTGAAGGAAATCATTCAGGCCGCGGGGCTCAAGCACCCGGCGGAACTGCGCGCGCATCACATCGTGCGGCGCGTGTCGTCGCATGAGGTGCAGTTGATGTCGGAGCTGTTGAAGTATCTTGAGCCGAACGATCTGCTCAATGGCAACTATCGTTATTCGCTGTACGAGAAGTGGTGGCCGGTGGCGCAAAGCGATTCGTTTGCGCCGAAGATGGAACTGGCCGCGACGTAGTTCGGCTGTGGTGGCGATCGCCGCAAAGTCTCGGGCGTTGACGACGAAGGACCGCGTTGCGCGGCCCTTCGTCGTTTGAGGATCACCGTGGAGCCCGTCCGCCCCCGCAAAACGGACGCCCCCCTCCCTTTCCGTTAAAATCTACGGTTTAGCACTTTGCTCCACGGCCAGCTCGCGCGCTTCGGCGCTTGCGGCGCGGCCCTATGCCCGAAAGGCACTTCATGCTCACGTTTCAGCAAATTATCCTGACACTGCAATCCTATTGGGATAAGCAGGGTTGCGCGCTGCTCCAGTCGATCGACATGGAAGTCGGCGCGGGCACGTCCCACGTCCACACGTTCCTGCGCGCGATCGGCCCGGAACCGTGGCGAGCCGCCTATGTGCAGCCGTCGCGCCGCCCCAAGGACGGTCGCTACGGCGAGAACCCGAACCGTCTGCAGCATTACTACCAGTACCAGGTGGTACTGAAGCCGGCGCCGGAGAACATCCTCGACCTGTACCTCGGCTCGCTCGAAGCGCTCGGCTTCGATCTGAAGCAGAACGACGTGCGTTTCGTCGAAGACGACTGGGAAAACCCGACGCTCGGCGCGTGGGGCCTCGGCTGGGAAGTGTGGCTGAACGGCATGGAAGTCACCCAGTTCACCTACTTCCAGCAAGTCGGCGGCCTGGACTGCAAGCCGGTGCTCGGCGAAATTACCTATGGTCTCGAACGTCTCGCGATGTACTTGCAGAAGGTCGAGAACGTCTACGACCTGGTCTGGACCGAGTGGGAAGAGCAAGGCCCGAACGGCCCGGAAATCCGTCGCCTGACTTACGGCGACGTGTATCACCAGAACGAGGTCGAACAGTCGACCTACAACTTCGAGTACGCGAACGTCGAGTTGCTGTTCTCGATCTTCAACAGCTACGAAGCGGAAGCAAAGCGGATGATCGAAGCACAGATCGCGCTGCCCGCTTATGAACTGGTGCTGAAGGCCGGCCATACTTTCAACCTGCTCGACGCGCGCGGCGCGATTTCCGTCACGGAACGCGCGGCCTATATCGGCCGCATCCGTGCGCTGTCGAAGCTGGTTGCACAGGCTTACTACGACTCGCGCGAAAAGCTCGGCTTCCCGATGCTCGGCAATCCGGTGCACGGCGTGCCCGGCCTCACGACCGACGCACAAGATGCCGCAATGCCCGCGTGGGCGCCGCCGCTGAAAGTCGAACGCAAGATCGATCAGGACTGACGAGAACACCTAGAAATGACTCATCCCCATCAAGCTACCCTGCTCGTCGAGCTGCTGACCGAAGAACTGCCGCCGAAAGCGCTCGCGCGTCTCGGCGACGCATTCGCCGAAGGCATTGCACAGCGCCTCGCGGCGCGCGATCTGATCGAAGGCGAACTGTCGTTCGAACGTTATGCAACGCCGCGCCGGCTCGCGGTCACGATCAGGAACGTGCGCACGGTCGCGCCGGAAAAACACGTGCGCGAAAAAGTGCTGCCGGTTTCGGTCGCGCTGGACAAAGACGGTCAGCCTACCGCGCCGCTCGCCAAGAAACTCGCCGCGCTCGGCTTCCCCGATTTTTCGGTGAACGAGCTGGAACGCGCGTCGGACGGCAAGGCCGAAGCCTTCTTCCTGCGCTACGCCGCGCCCGGCGCAACACTCGCCGAAGGCCTGCAAACCGCGCTCGACGAAGCGCTCGCCGTGTCGAAGCTGCCGATTCCGAAGGTGATGACGTATCAGCGTCCGGACGGCACCAACATCCAGTTCGTGCGCCCCGCGCAGCGTCTGACGGTGCTGCATGGCGACCAGATCGTACCGGTCAGCACACTGGGTATCGACGCCGACGACACCACGCTCGGCCACCGCTTCCTGTCAGAAGGCTTCGTGCAGATCCAGCACGCGGATGCGTACGCCGAGACGCTGCTGCACAGAGGCCGCGTGGTCGCGAATTTCGCCGACCGCAAGGAAACGATCCGAACGCATCTGCTCGCGCAGGCCGACGGCGACCAGGTGGTGATGCCGGAATCGCTGCTGGATGAAGTGACGTCGCTGGTCGAATGGCCGGTGGTCTACGCCTGCCGTTTCGAGGACGAATTCCTGCAAGTGCCGCAGGAATGCCTGATCCTGACGATGCAGACGAACCAGAAGTATTTCGCGCTGACGGATGCGAACGGCAAGCTGCGCTCGCGCTTCCTGATCGTGTCGAATATCGAAACGGCGACACCGGGCGATATCGTCGAAGGTAATGAGCGCGTGGTGCGTCCGCGTCTGGCCGACGCCAAGTTCTTCTTCGAGCAGGACAAGAAGAAGCCGCTGGCCGATCGCGTGCCGCTGCTCGCGAACGTCGTGTATCACAACAAGCTTGGGTCGGCGTTGCAACGCGTCGAGCGCGTCGAAGCGCTGGCCGGTGCAATCGCCACGCTGATCGGCGCCGATGTCGCGCTCGCGAAGCGTGCCGCGCGTCTGGCGAAGGCGGATCTGATCACCGACATGGTCGGCGAATTCCCCGAGTTGCAAGGCACGATGGGCACGTACTACGCGCGCCACGACGGCGAGCCGGAAGAAGTCGCGCTCGCGTGCACGGAACACTATCAACCGCGTTTCTCCGGCGACGCATTGCCGGCCACCGCAACCGGCACCGTCGTCGCGCTGGCGGACAAGCTCGAAACGCTGGTCGGCATCTGGGGCATCGGCCTGCAACCTACCGGCGAGAAAGACCCGTTCGCGCTGCGCCGCCACGCGCTCGGCGTGCTGCGGATTCTGGTCGAGAAACAGTTGCCGGTCGATCTCGTCGAACTGCTGCGCACCGCTTACGCGCAATTCGCCGCGGTGCCGAACGTCGCCGATTCGACGCAAGCGATCTACGAGTTCTGCATGGACCGTCTGCGCGGCTTGCTGCGTGAACGCGGCTACGCGCCGGGTGAAATCGACGCCGTGCTGGCGCTGAACCCCACGCGCCTCGACGACATCGTCGCGCGACTCGATGCGGTGCGCGAATTCGCGACGCTGGCTGAAGCGGCATCGCTCGCTGCGGCCAACAAGCGCATTTCGAACATCCTTAAGAAGTCGGACGGCGCCGCGACCGGTGGTGTGCAGGTCACGCTGCTGACCGAAACAGCGGAAAAAGACTTGCATGCGCGGCTCGAACAGGTCGCGCCGCGTGTGCAATCGCAACTCGCCGTGCGCGATTACACTGGCGCCTTGACCGCACTGGCCGCATTGCGCGAACCGGTCGACACGTTCTTCAACGACGTGATGGTCAACGCCGAAGATCCGGCGTTGCGCGCCAACCGTCTGGCCTTGCTCGGCACGCTGCATCAGCAGATGAATTGCGTCGCCGACATTTCCCGACTCGCCGCTTGAGCCCCGCGCCATGCCGACCAGAAAAGTGGTGATCCTCGACCGCGACGGCGTGATCAACGTCGATTCCGACGCGTTCATCAAGTCGCCGGACGAGTGGGTCGCGTTGCCCGGCTCGCTCGAAGCGATTGCCCGTCTGAACCAGGCCGGTTATCGCGTCGCGATCGCGACTAACCAGTCGGGCATCGGCCGGGGTCTTTTCGACATGAACGCGCTCAATGCGATGCATCTGAAAATGCACCGCATGGCGGCGGCGGTCGGCGGGCGCATCGACGCGGTGTTCTTCTGCCCGCACACGGCGGAAGACCATTGCGAGTGCCGCAAGCCGAAGCCCGGCATGCTGAAGATGATCGCCGAGCGCTTCGAAGTCTTGCCGGAATATACGCCGGTGGTCGGCGATGCGATGCGCGACCTGCAAGCAGGCGCCGTGCTCGGACATCCGACCCATCTGGTGCTGACCGGCAAGGGCCGTAAAACGCTCGAGGCCGGCGGCTTGCCCGAGGGCACGCGCGTGCACAACGACCTGCGCGCGTTCGCACTCAACTTCCTCTCCGACGATCACGAGTGATGCGCGGCGAGCGCGTCCCCAACCCTCACTGACCACGCCGATGCGCTTCATTCGTTCTTTGCTGCTGCTGATCTACTTCGTCCTGTTCACGGTGCCGTACGCAATCGCGTGCTTCATCGCGTTTCCGTTCATGCACGCCGACAACCGCTACTGGATGGCTGCCGGCTGGTGCCGCGCAACGCTCCACACGGTGCGCTGGCTGAACGGCATCCGCTACAGGATCGAAGGCTACGAGAATCTGCCCGACGGTCCGGCCGTGCTGCTGTCGAAGCATCAATCGGCGTGGGAAACGCTGGCGTTTCCGGCGCTGATGCCGCGGCCGCTGTGCTACGTGTTCAAGCGCGAACTGCTATATGTGCCTTTTTTCGGCTGGGCGCTTGGCATGCTGAAGATGGTTCACATCGATCGCAAGGAAGGCAAGTACGCGTTCGAGTCGGTCATCAGGCAAGGCAAGGCGCGCATGGCCGAAGGCGCATGGGTCATCATGTTTCCGGAAGGCACGCGCACGCCGACCGGCAAGCAAGGCAAATACAAAACCGGCGGCGCGCGTTTCGCGATTGCCAGCGGCGCGCCGGTCGTGCCGATCGCTCACAACGCGGGACGTGTGTGGCCGCGCAACTCGTTTCTCAAATATGCGGGTATAGTCACAGTGTCGATCGGCAGGCCGATCGAGACGACGGGGCTCACGCCCGATGAAGTGAACACGCGCGTCGAAAAGTGGATCGAAGCTGAAATGCGTCGCATCGATCCTACCGCGTACCGCGCGGCGGAAAGCACCTCCGCCGCCGCACCAATCTGACGCGCCCGCGCCCTCGATGGCGCATTTGCGCGAAGCCGAATCCGATGCAGAAGCCTCCTACGCCGCAGCCCGCTGCGGCGCTCGATAGCCGGCAACTCGATCTCCCGCTCTTCGCCGAGCCGGGTTCGACGTCGTCGTCCCCTTCACCGTCTACACCTTCGTCCGGCTCTTCGCCGGGCTCGCAGAGCGGGCAACAGCCGGCCGCGCCGCTCGCGCCGGACGGCAGCAAGCTGCGCAGCCTGACGATCGGTTCGCAGACACTGCACTACCAGCTCAAGCGCTCGGCACGCCGTTCGATCGGTTTTGCGATCGACAGCAGCGGCCTGATGATTACCGCACCACGCTGGGTCACGCTCGCCGATATCGAAACCGCGATCACCGAAAAGCAGCGCTGGATTTTTGCGAAGCTGATCGAGTGGCAAACGCGTGTCGAGCAACGCGCGTTGCCCAAGGTCGACTGGAAAGATGGTGCGGAAGTGCCGTATCTCGGCCAACCGGTACGCGTGAAGCTCGGCTCGCCGCAAGGCACGCTGGCGTTCAACGCGGATGAGGCGGCGCTCGCACTGCCGCTGCCGTTGCAGGCCGATCCGCAGCAGATCAAGGACCGCGTGCAAGGCTGGCTGCAAGGCGAAGCGAAGCGTCTGTTCGGCGAGCGTCTCGCGATTTACGCGGAGAAGCTGGGTGTCGACTATCGCGCGTATGCGCTTTCGTCGGCGGCAACGCGCTGGGGCAGTTGTTCGAGCGACGGCAAGATCCGCCTGAACTGGCGGCTGATTCACTTCCCGCTGTCGATCATCGATTACGTCGTCGCGCACGAACTCGCGCATCTGCGCGAGATGAATCACAGCCCGCGCTTCTGGCAAACGGTCGAATCGATTTTTCCGGAATTCCGCGAAGCACGGCAGACGTTGAAGTCGCACCCGCCGGAGTTGCTGCCGACGCTTTGAAGCGCCGGCCTTCTGAAGCCCGCGCGCGGTTTCACGCCGTGCAGAAAGTTTCCTGCAGATGGCGCCACGTCACCTTGCCGTGCGCGTCGGTGTCCATCACCGCCGTCGAGCGCCGCACGTTTGCGTTGCCCGCGTTGTCGCGCTGATATTCACGATACTTCACCACCGCGCCCGACGGATACTCCGCCACGATCTCCATATCGCGGATCTTGATCTGCGAGCCGGGACGCGCGCCGCGGAGCTTCGCGAAAATCTCGCGCACGCCGGCGTGGTCCAGTGCGACGCCCGACGTCATGACCAGCGTAAACTGCGGCGCGAAGCGCGCCATGATCCGCTCCAGCGCACCGGCATCCGCCGAGCCGTCGAACAACGCCTGAATTTCGACGTGGATGGTGTCCAGTTCTTCGAAGTAGGGATTGTTGTTCATTGCCTGAATCCTCGTCGCGGCGCGTGCGTTATTTTTTCTTCTGGATGAACTCGATCTTGTAGCCGTCCGGATCGGTGACAAAGGCAATCACGGTGGTGCCGTGCTTCATCGGGCCGGCTTCGCGCACAACCGTGCCGCCCTGCGCCTTGATTTTGTCGCACGTGGCGTACGCGTCTTCGACTTCGACGGCAAGGTGCCCGAAGCCGGTGCCGAGGTCGTATGACGGCGTATCCCAGTTGTGCGTCAGTTCAATAACGGTGCCATCGCGCTCGTCTTCGTAGCCGACGAAAGCAAGCGTGAACTTGCCGTCCGGATAGTCGTCGCGGCGCAGTAATTTCATCCCGAGCAGTTCGGTGTAGAACGCGATCGAGCGGTCCAGGTCGCCGACCCGGAGCATGGTGTGAAGCAGGCGCATCGTGTACTCCCTGTTGCGTGATGTCGAGAACGTAAATGTACCCGGAATCACGCTGCGCTGCAGAGCGCGGAACGCGTCGTACGGCGCGCGTCCGCCCCCTTTTCAACCGGCGTTTTTCACTTCGTCGCGCAGCGCGCGCCGCAGAATCTTGCCGACGTTGGTCTTCGGCAGTTCGGTGCGGAACTCGACGATCCTGGGGCGCTTGTAGCCCGTCAGTTGCTCCTTGCAGAACGCGAAAACGTCCGCTTCGGTCAGCGCCGGATCTTTCTTCACGACGTAGAGCTTCACCACCTCGCCCGACTCCGCATCCGGCACGCCGAGCGCCACCACTTCGAATACGCCCGGATGCTTCGCGACCACGTCTTCCACTTCGTTCGGATAGACGTTGAAGCCCGACACCAGAATCATGTCCTTCTTGCGATCGACGATCTTCACGAAACCCGCTTCGGTCATCACGCCGATGTCGCCCGATTTGAAGAAGCCGTCGGGCGTCATCACTTTCGCGGTCTCGTCCGGACGGTTCCAGTAACCGGCCATCACTTGCGGGCCGCGAATGCAGATCTCGCCGCGCTCGCCGAGCGGCACTTCGTTGCCGGCGTCGTCGCGAATCGAAATGTCGGTGGACGGCAACGGCAAACCGACCGTGCCGGTGAAGGTGGTGGAAGTCGGCAGATTGGTGGTGGCGCACGGCGAGGTTTCCGACAGCCCGTAGCCTTCGACGATCGGCACGCCGGTCAGCGCCTGCCAGCGTTGCGCGACCGCTTGCTGCACGGCCATGCCGCCGCCGGTCGATTGCACCAGCTTCGAGAAGTCGAGGGTTCTGAAATCCGGTTCGTTCAACAGCGCGTTGTACATCGTATTGACGGCGGGGAACGAGTTGATCGCATAGCCTTGTAATGCCTTGATGAGGCCGGGCAGATCGCGCGGATTCGGAATCAGGATACCCATGCCGCCGCAACGCATCGTCAGCAAGCCGCAGACCGTCAGTCCGAAGATGTGGTACAGCGGCAGCGCGACGACCGTGATGTATTGCCTGATATCGGAACGCCCGCGATATGCCGGCTCGCGCCACAACTCCGATTGCAGGATATTGGCGATCAGATTGCTATGCAAAAGCGTCGCGCCTTTCGACACGCCGGTCGTGCCGCCGGTGTATTGCAGCGCCGCGATGTCGTCGCCGGTCAAGGCAACGGGCGTAAAAACCGCTGTCGCGCCGCGCGAAATCGCATCGTTCAACGCGATGCGCGACGACGGCGCGTCATCCGCAATCTCAGGGCTGCCCGCGCCCAGCATTTCACTGACGGACGTCAGCACGACATGCTTGATCGAGGTGTGCGCCTGCACGGCATCGAGCGTTTTGGCGAAGGTATCGAGCAACACGATCGCTTCGGCGCCGCTGTCGTTCAACTGATGTTCGAGTTCGCGCGGTGTGTACAGCGGATTGACGTTCACCACGACATAACCCGCACGCAGAATGGCGGCCATCGTCACCGGGTATTGCAGCACGTTCGGCAACATCACCGCGATGCGCGCCCCGCGCATCAAGCCTTGCGACTGAAACCACGCTGCCAGATGACGCGAGCGCGTATCGAGTTCGCCATAGGTCAACTCGCGTCCCATGCAAACGAACGCGCGCTCTGCCGCGTACTTCTGAAAACTCTGCTCCAGCAAATCCGCTACGGAGCTGAACTGCGCCGTATCGATCTCGGCCGGCACACCCGGCGGATACGACTTCAACCAGATTTTTTCCATGTCCCCTCCCTTGGTTTCGCATCTCGATGCGCTAGTGCATGACGTGCCGATGCGCCGGTGCGCCGACGCGCCACTGCAACCTCAATGCTTCTAGCGCACAGCCCGCGCGGGCCGGTCAAAGCATTCGAAGAATGTACGCAACTGATCGGCCGTGCCGAATGTCTCCTTGAAAAATCCGGTTGCGCCTCGCGAAAGCGCGCCGTCTGTCATTCATCCGAATAATCGGAAGCAGAATTCTCGTTCCGTTTTTTTGAGTAAAAAAATCAGCCATCCGGCAACCCGAGGCAGCGCCGCAGCCGGATTTTCAACCATGACGGCAGTTGCCGGCTGGAGAGCGACAAAGGACCCGGATCGTTCAGCACGCTATTGACCAGCATGCCCAGGATCATTTGCAGCGTTGCGCGCACTTCGAATTCGAGCGACCGGCGGGTATTTTCATCGGCCTTGACGCCGCGCGCTTGTGCCAATGCGCTGACGAAGCGCGGCACGATCAGCGCCAACACCTCGTGATTGGTGGCCTTCGCGGCGTCCCAGTTGGCTTTGCGCTGCGACGCGCGCAACAGCGACGCGTGATACAGCCCGCGATTGCGCCGAAACGTCTGCACATAGAACGAAATGACCGCATCGGCGAGCGTGGCCGCATCGTTCGAACGCCACGCCGGGTCGCGCTCGACCGTCTCACACACTTGCTCGAGCCCCTGCTTCATCGCCGCGTCCTGGACGACTTCGAAGAAGCTGTCCTTGTTATCGAAGCGCCGATAGAAAGCGCCGATCGAGGTGCCCGCCCGCTCGACGATATCGTTGATCGACAGATCGTCGAGATTGCCGCTCGCTTCGATCAACTCGCGCCCGGCTTGCAGCATGCGCGCGAGGCCCTGCTGGCTGCGCGTCTGACGCGGCGCCGCGATGCTGCTCGGCAACGGTTCGCGGCTGCGCGTTGAAATCGTCATACGGTGTTCAATCTCGGTTCGCTGCTCAGGATAAGTTGCAGATTCACCCAAAACCGGAATCTGGATTCCGGATCGTCGGCGATCAGAATCGCGTTGTCAATCGGACCCAGGGTAATTACCGGGCCACCTGTTTGACCACTCATCCGACCCGCTTAGCGGGCCGATGTAGCGGGATGCAGCAAACCGTGCGCGGTGCGATTGGCGTCTTCTATAACCCACTCGGCGAGCCCCAGCGCCGAATGCGCGGCCGGCGACGGCGTGTGCCCGGCCAGATACACCAGCGCGAATTCGAGACCGGGCGCGTTGGAGCGGGTGATCAAAACTGATGCCGCACGCCCGCCATCAGGCCGATCTGCGTTCCCTTCTGCGCAAGTCCGATGCCGTTGACGCCTTGCAGCTGAGCGCCGATCAGATCGCCCCGGTAAAGCGAGTAGTCGCCTTCCAGATAAACATCGGTGCGCCTGGACAGGTTGTAGTCGGCGACCAGCTGGTACTGCCATGCTGAGCCGTCCTGAACGGCTTTCTTGCCGTCTTGCAGCGTACGCCACACATTCGCGGCGAAGTGCCACGCGTTGCCGACCTGCTGCGTGATGCCGCCCATGATCATGCGACGCCGCGAAAAGTCGGTGTACTTGAGCGCGGCCAGCGCGGGCGCGGTGAACGGTCCGTTGGCGAAATTCGAAAAACCGGCGTCGTTCTGATTGACGATGTAACCGGCCGCGAAGCGCGTCTTGTCCCACGTGTACGAACCGCCGAAGCTCCACGCCTTCGAGGCTGCGCCGTTGACCGAGTCTTTCGACTCTTCGTACGCGCCGCCAATGGTGAACGGACCGCCGGTCGGCGCATACGCCGCGGCGGCGCCGATCTGGCTACCGTATGAATTTCCCGCGTTGCCGCCGAACGCGTAGCCGGCGGCGAACATCAAGCCGTTGTAGTGCGCCTGATACTGCACCTGGTTGCTAGTCCAGATGCCGCCGGTCATCGTCACTTCCGGCTGGAAGCTGAAATCGTATGGAATCCAGGGATTGCTGCCGTAGCCGCCGATCGTGACACCTTCGATCATCACGTTGTACTGACGGCCCAGGATCACCTGGCCATAAGAATTCGAGCGCACCCCCACTTGCGCTTCATTGAAGAACGGCAAGGTGGGATCGCTTTGTCCGCTATTGATGTAAATACGGTTTTCGAGCTTGAAGAACGTGGACCAGCCGCCGCCCAGATCCTCGACGCCCTTCAGTCCCCAACGGCTTTCGGTCATGCCGCCACTGCCGAGGCCAACCGATGAATCGCCGGCTTTGTTCGCGTGGGTCAGGTACCGCACGCTCTCGTCGACCACGCCGTACAGCGTCACGCTCGATTGCGCGTGCCCCATCTGACAGGCCAATGCCGCGAGCACCATCGCCACCGCCCACTTGCTCACGTTCTTCATAATGGCTCCTCATATGGGTTCCGCCTGTCGCGGATATGGGTCGTCGGCTTCGCTCTTCGGGCACGCATCAGTCAGGCTTTCAGGCGGGCGGCCCACCGCATGACGCGTAGGCATCCTGTCTTTTTAGCCGCCGTCTCGTGACGTCGACGCCGCCCGCCTGAAATAAAGTACCAGCGCCGCACAGGTTGGAACCCACGCCAATGGCCTGACGAAATATGCGTGAGTGGAACCATATCCTGAAATGGGCATGGCAAGAAAATAGACTGTGTCGGTGTTGCGCAGGTGTTGCGCCGGTACTGTTAAGTCAGCCAACTACTTGCAGTGCGTCAGAAGCACGCGTAGGCGGTGGGGTCATCGCATCGCAGCATGGACGGTTTTGTTATCGTATGACTTATGACTGCCGCGCTGTTAGCTTGCCGGCTTCGCCATTGGATTAGCCATCCGGCCGGCCATCGCCATGCGCGCACACGTCCGATACTGACCTGCATTTCGTCACTCCCACCACTCGTTCTCACAACCCCATCCGCCCATGAGCACCACTGCCCTGCCCACGCGCCGCGCCCCAGATAGCTTCGCCATCCTGTTGATGATCGGCTTGTGCGCGATCTGGGGTCTCCAGCAAGTCGCGATCAAGAGCACCAATGCGGCGCTGCCACCCGTATTCCAGGCGGGCTTGCGTTCGGCGATTGCGGCCTTGCTGGTATGGGGTTGGGCGCGCTCACGCGGCACGCCGCTGTTTCGCGACGACGGCACCCTGGGCGCCGGCTTGCTCGCGGGCGTGCTGTTCGCGGCCGAGTTCGTGTGTATTTTTCTCGGCCTGACGCTCACCAGCGCGTCGCGGATGGCGGTCTTCCTGTACACCGCGCCGTGCTTTACGGCGCTCGGCCTGCACTGGTTCGTGGATGGCGAGCGGATGCGGCGCATCCAGTGGCTCGGCATCCTGGTGGCGTTTGCGGGCATGGCGCTGGCGTTCGCGGACGGCTTCCTGCATCGCGGTGCAGCACACAGTTCGACGCTCGCGGGCGTCGCCGGCGACACGCTCGGCGTGCTCGCCGGCATCGCGTGGGCCGCGACCACCGTGGTGGTTCGCGGCACGCGGCTTGCCCATTCGAGCGCCAGCAAGACGCTGTTCTATCAGTTGACGGTGTCGGCGGTGGCGCTGCTCGCGCTGGCGCTGGGGCTCGGTCAGGCGCGGCTGGAAACCGTCACGCCGCTGGCGGTGATCAGCCTCGGGTATCAGGCGGTGATCGTCGCGTTCGTCAGCTATCTGGTGTGGTTCTGGCTGCTGACGCGTTACATTGCGTCGCGCCTGTCGGTGTTCTCGTTCCTGACGCCGTTGTTCGGCGTGACCTTCGGCGTGCTGCTGCTCGGCGAGTCGTTCAGCCTGCGTTTCCTGATGGCCGCGGTGCTGGTGCTGGCCGGCATTGCACTGGTCAATGCGCCGGCGAAGCGGGTTGCCGTTCAGCCAAGGTGATTTTCAAGCGCGCCGCAGGACGCAGCGCGCTTCCTTCAACGCTTAAGCCGTGAAACTCAGGCGTCGTTGCTCTTAGCGGCCGCGGCGCCGCGCGACGGCAACGCCGCCACGACCTGCGCCACGCGCACATATTCGGCGACCGGCACGTCTTCGGCGCGGCGTTGCAGATCGAAGCCGAGCGCGTCGAAATCCACCGAGTCACGATAGGCTGCCAACGTATTGCGCAGCATCTTGCGCCGTTGCGAGAACGCCGCCGTCACCACTTCGCCGAGTACGCGCTCGTCCACCGGCGGCAATTCGTGCAGCTCGTACGGGATCATCCGCACAATCGCCGAATCGACCTTCGGCGGCGGCTGGAATGCTTCGGGCGGCACGTCGAGTTGCTTGTCGATCACGTAGCGATATTGCAGCATCACCGAGAGCCGGCTGAACGCCTTGGTGCCAGGCTCCGCCACCATGCGCTCGACCACTTCGTTCTGCAGCATGAAGTGCTGATCGATCACGCGATGCGCGAACGACGTCAGATGAAACAGCAGCGGACTCGAAATGTTGTACGGCAGATTGCCGACAATGCGCAGCGACGCCTTGTCGCCCGGCGCCGCAAGCGAGCCGAAGTCGAACGCAAGTGCGTCGCCCGCATGCAGCTCGAGCAGGTCGCCGAATTTCTTCTTGAGCCGGCCGATCAGATCGCGATCCAGTTCGACCGCGTGCAGCGGCGCTTCCGGCGTCGCCAGACGTTCGATCAGCGGTTCGGTGAGCGCGCCCAGCCCCGGCCCGATCTCGACCATGCGCTCGCCGCGCTGCGGCCGGATCACGTCGACGATCGAATCGATCACGCCCATATCGACCAGAAAATTCTGGCCGAAACGCTTGCGTGCGGTATGACCCTGATGCTGGGCTCGTTGCTGTCTGCTGGTGGACATCGAAGAAACGCTAGGAAGAGAACTGCTTAAAAAAGGAAACGCCGGAAACGCGGGTAAAGCGATGCGGGTGAAACGCTGCTGGTGAAACGATAAGCAGCGTGAATCAGCCCCCGCGGCGATGCCGCGCCATCGACACAGCCGTATCGATCGCGGCGATCAGGCTGCCGGAATCGGCGCGGCCGGTGCCGGCCAGATCGAGTGCGGTGCCGTGATCGACCGAGGTGCGGATGATCGGCAAGCCGAGCGTGATATTGATGCCTTCGCCAAAAGTCGCGTACTTCAACACCGGCAGCCCCTGATCGTGGAACATCGCGAGCACGCAGTTGGCTTCGTTCAGATAACGCGGCTGGAACAGCGTGTCGGCCGGATAGGGACCGCGCGCGTCGATGCCCTGCTCGTTCGCGAGCTTCAGCGCCGGCGAAATCACGTCGATTTCTTCACGGCCCAAGTAGCCGTTTTCGCCCGCATGCGGGTTCAAACCGGTCACGAGGATGCGTGGCGCCGGCAGCCCGAAATGGTGGCGCAGATCGTGATCGATGATGCGCAGCGTCTCGCCGATGCCGTCGATCGACAACGCCGCCGACACGTCTTTCAGCGGCAGATGCGTGGTGGCGAGCGCGACGCGCAATGGGCGCTTGCCGGTGCCGGCCAGCATCATCACCACGCGCGGCGTGTGCGTGCGTTCGGCCAGGTATTCGGTGTGGCCGGTGAACGGCACACCGGCATCGTTGATCGTGCTTTTTTGCAGTGGCGCGGTGACGATTGCGTCGAACGTACCGGCCACCGCGCCGTCGATCGCGCTGTCGAGCAGATCGAGCACGTAACGGCCGTTCGCGGCGTCGAGCTTGCCTGCCTGGGACGGCGCGCCGAGCGGCCGGTGTTGCACCCGCACGCGCTTGCCGTCAGCCATCAGCGCGGTCCAGTCGACGCCCACCGCGCGGGCGCGTTCGGCGAGCAAGCCCGCATCGCCCAGCACGGTGAATTGCGCGCCGGGCCAATGCGCCGCCGCCCCGGCCAGCGCCTGCGCCGTCAACTCGGGGCCGACGCCGGCCGGTTCGCCGGTCGTGATTGCGATTTGCAACGGGGCGCTGGCGAACTGGGCGGCGGTTGTCATGACGTTTATGGCAAGCTTGCTTGAGCGGGTTTCACTTCGACATACGCAGTGTCGCGCAATTCACGCAGCCAGTCAGCGTAGGCCTGTTCCGCCTTGCGCTGACCGATTGCCTGACGCGCCAGATCCATCTGCTGCGAGACCGAGCCTTCCGATTCGCGGCGGCCCAGCACCTGGATCAGGTGATAGCCGTATTCGCTGCGCACCGGGTCGCTGATCTGACCGTCCTGCAGGCTGTTCATCGACCGCTCGAATTCCGGCACCGTCTCGCCCGGGCTAATCCAGCCCAGGTCGCCGCCTTGCGACGACGAACCGTCTTGCGAGTAGGTGTGGGCGAACTTCGCGAAGTCGCCGCCGGCGGCAATCTGGTTCTTGATTTCGAGCAGCTTCTGGCGTGCTTGCGGCTCCGACATGCCGTCGCCGACGCGCAACAGAATGTGGCGCACGTGCGTCTGCACAAGCTTTGTCGCATCTGCCGAACTCGCGCCTTGGCCCGCGCGACGATCGACGAGGCGCACGATTTCGAAGCCGTCGTTGGTGCGGACCAGATCCGGGTTGACCTGACCGGGGCGCAATGCTGCGGCGGCCTTGACGAACTCAGGCGGCAGTTTGGACGGCGGCACGAAACCCGTATCGCCGCCCTTCGAGGCATCCGGCGCTTGCGAATTCGACTTCGCGAGCTTTTCGAAGTTGGCGCCGCCCTTGGCTTCCGTCAGCAGCGCCTGGGCCTTTTTCTGTGCCGCTTCGATGTCGGTTTCCGACGCGTTCAGCGGCGCCTTCAGGAAAATGTGCTGGAAGTGCAGATCGCTCGTCAGGCCGGCGTTCGGGCCACGCTGACTGGCGATGTAGTTCGCGACTTCCGCGTCCGACACCGTGACCTTGCTGTCCACTTCCTTCTCGCGCAGACGCGAGAGCGTCAGTTCGGTACGGGCGTCGCTCGTGAACGTGCTCCAGGGCACGCCTTGCGCCTCGATCCGCGCGCGGTACATGTCGAGCGTCATGTTGTTCGCTTGCGCGAGCCGTTCGAGCGTTTTTTGCACGGCGGCGTCGTCGACATTGATGCCGTCTTCTTTCGCCTTCTGCAACTGGATGCGTTCCAGCACCATCTGGTTGAGCACCTGCTGGCGCAACTGGTCCATCGGCGGGACCGGCGCGTTCTGCTGGTTCAGCCGGCGGGTAATCAGGCTCATGCGCTCGTCGAGCTCGCGCCGCGTGATGACGCCGTTATTGACCACCGCGGCGATGGTGTCGACCGTCTGGCCGCTATTGCCGCGCAGCGCCTGCGCCTGAACCGGCGCGACCGACAGGAAAGACGCCACGGCGGCGAGACCGGCCGCAAGCGTTGCCAAGCGAAGCTTTTTCATGATTGCCACAGATACTCCAATGATGTCGGGCGCGCCTGGCCCGTCTTTTCGCATTCTATAAATGATCGGACGAGCGTCATTCGTAATTGGTGAAACGCGCTTCCGGCGGCGGTGGCGGCGGCAACGGCGTGTAGCCGGCCACACTGGTGCGGAACGCGGAGATCAGCCCGTTGTCGACGCTCGACAAGCCCTTGAACGTCAACTGCGCGAGAAACCGCGTGCTCGACTGATGCTGCCCCGATGTATTCAGACCGTTCGCATAACGCTGGATCCCGGCGCCGAGCGTCCAGCAGTCGGCGTCGTATTGCAGGCCGACCAGACCGTCGACAATCCGGTGCCCGCCCAGGTCGTAATTGAAACGGCCGACCCCGTACACGCGATGCGACAGCGGCCACTGCCCCGACACCAGCACCTGATTGATCGGCTGGTTGTCCAGCGTGGTGTTCGCGCGGGTGTAGCGATACGCGACATTGATCACTCTGCTGGTGCCCGGACTGAACCCGAAACCGACGCTCGTTTTCACCAACTGGTTGTTGTCGGCATTATATTGGAACGCCGTTTCCGAAGCGAAACCGGCCCCGAGCTTGATCGACGCACCCGCGATCAGGTCCGAATGGGTGGCTTGCGTGCTCGTCTGGGTAGGCAGCAGCGTGACACGCTGATCCTGGAAGTAGTACTGCTGCGCGAGCACGAAGCGCGCGCGCTCGTCGCCGGTAGCCGGATTGATGAAGCGCGTGGTGATGGCCGCGGTCAGCCGGTTCGCGTCGGCGATCCGGTCGTTGCCGACGAACGTGTTCGGCGTGAAGATTTCCGCCAGCCCGAAGTCGGAGTCGGCTGTATCGAACAGCGGCGCGGACGCCTGGTTCCGAAACGGCGTGTACACGTAGTAAAGCCGCGGCTCCAGCGTCTGGATGTAATCCTCGCCGAAGATGCGCACCGAACGGTCGAAAATCAACCCGGTGTCGAAGCTGAGCGTCGGGATCGATTCGGTGAAATTCTTCGGCGTGCCGACCGGCACATCGTTGCTGATATTGCGCAGGTTGTACGACGCAAAGTGCCACTGCACCTTCGGCGTGACGAAGTAGCCCGGCCCGACCACCGAATACGAGATGTACGGGTTGAACATCAGCCGCTGACCTTCGGTCTTGTCCGCGGTCGTGATGCGGAAATCCGTGTAGTCGGCTTCCGCGCCGAAGTCGAAGCCGCCGACGTTGTACTTTGCGTACTTCACGTTCAACTGCGGCTCGCGACCGTACGGCGCCACTGACGGCGTCAGCGTCTGCCAGTGCTGTTCGCGCGCGAGCACCGACCACGGCCCGTTGTTGTAGGTCAACCCTGCTTCCTGTTGATACAGGAGCTGGGTGCCGTTCATAAACTGACTGACCGACGACGACAGGTCTTCCGGATACGTGTTGTCCGAAACCTTGTTGTAGTAGATGTAGCCGCCGAACCCGTTGCCGAAGTTCTGGTTGTGCTGGATGTACAGCGCGTAGCGGTTGGTCTTCGTCAGGCGATCGTTCGGCAGGAACTCGCCGGTGATCGAGCCGGAATAGGTCGGCGACAGATAGCGGAAGGTCGACTGCAACTGCACGCCGCGCTTCGAGATCACCCGCGGCGTGACCGTCAGATCGCGATTCGGCGCGATGTTGAAGTAATACGGCACCGACAGTTCGAAGCCGTTGCCCGAACTGAGCGAGAACGTGGGCGGCAGCAGGCCGCTACGCCGTTCGCCCGACAGCGGGAACGACAGCCACGGCGAAGCGAACACCGGCACGCCCTGGAAGAACAGCACGCCGTTGTGCGCGATACCTTCGTCCGCGCCGGTGTCGAAGTCGAACTCGCTGCCTTTGATGTACCACGCCGGATCGTCCGCGCACGCGCAGGCCGTGTAGGTGCCGTGCGTGAAAACCGACCGCTCGTTGTCGAGCAGATCGACGCGTTCCGCGCTGCCCGAGCCTCCCGTCAGGTTGAAGCGGTACTTCGGCGAGGTCATGAAGCCTTCGCTCGAATCCACGCGCATATGCGCTTCGGGGCCGACGAACGTATTGCCGTTGTTGATCACGTGGACCTGGCCGTAGGCGTCGGCCATGTCCGTGTCCTGATCGTAATGCAACGCGTAGGCCTTGATCGCGACCGTATTGCGACGCACCTCGGCCGAGCCTTTGGCGGCCATGTCCTGATCGGTGGTGCCGCTGGTGGTGTCGCCGAGCACGAAGGTGGCCGGCTTCTGGCCAGGCTTCAACGGATGCTCTTCGAGTTGTGGGGCGAGTTGCATGCCCCAGGGGGCGTCGATAGGCTGCGGCTGCGCGGCTTCCCCCGTCAACTGGGCGTGCGCAAGCGCGGGCATCAGGCCCGGAACGGCGATCAACGCCGCGACGAGCCGCCTTTTGCGCGGCACAACAGCACAAGAGGGAGTCGTTTGGGAAAGCTGTCTAGGCGGCATGTATCGTTTGGCGAATCGGCTCGTCCGTCAGCTTCAGCAGTCACGGTCCACCGCCTGCACACCCCGACCGTGACAGTCGGCTGCACATCAATATTTACAATCTGTCGAACGATGAGGCGGGCGGTAAAGCGCAATACGCGAAAGCTGGCGTAAGTCGCGTCAAAAAAGTCGTGGGGTATTATATGGCAAGACGTTGCCCCTCTGAATTTGCCGCCGGTTTTCATGACGCTGCCCCCTTCCCAAGACACAACCGATACCCGCCTCGACCTGCTCACCGCCTGGCTGAACGGCCACGCAGCGCGCTACGCGCTCGAGCTCGCCACCCTTGCACCGGCCTCCTCCGACGCCAGTTTTCGCCGCTATTTCCGGCTCGCCGGTAAGGCGGCGGAAGGCGAAAGCATCGGCACGGTAATCGCCGTCGACGCCCCGCCGCCCGAAAAGTGCCGCGAATTTGTGCAGATCGCACAGTTGCTCGACGCAGCCGGCGTGCATGTGCCACGTGTGCTGGAGGTCGATTTCGACGCGGGTTTCATGCTCGTCACCGATCTGGGCACCGAGTCGTACCTCGGCGCGCTGAACGAAGCACAGAAGGACGACAAGCCCCGCGAGGCCCGCACGCTGATGCGCGACGCGCTCGACGCGTTGATCCGCTGGCAGCTTACTTCGCGCGAAGACATGTTGCCGCCGTTCGACGAAGCCTTCCTGCGCCGCGAGATGGAATTGATGCCGGAGTGGTTCATCGGCCGGCATCTGGGCCGCGAGGTCGACGACAAGACCCGCGGGCTGCTCGATCGCACCTTCGCGCTGCTGATCGCAAGCGCCCGGGCGCAGCCGCAAGTGTTCATGCTGCGCGATTTCATGCCGCGCAACCTGCTGATCGCCGCAGCGCCCAACCCCGCGAACCCCGGTGTGCTCGACTTCCAGGACGCGGTGTACGGCCCGATCACCTACGACGTCGCTTCGCTGCTGCGCGATGCGTTCCTCAGCTGGGACGAAGAGTTCGAGCTGGATTGCTTCGTGTACTACTGGGAGCGCGCGAAAAAAGCCGGCCTGCCGGTCGACCCGGACTTCGGCGAGTTCTACCGCCAACTCGAATGGATGGGTCTGCAACGACACATCAAGGTGCTGGGTCTGTTCTGCCGGATCAACTATCGCGACGGCAAACCGCATTACATGAAGGATCTGCCGCGCTTCATCGGCTACGCGCGCAAGGTCGCTGAACGCTACGCGCCACTGCGCCCGTTCGCGAAGCTGCTCGACGATCTCGAAGGCCGCGCGAATGAAGTCGGCTACACCTTCTGACCGATGACAATGTCCCTGAAGAGAGCGATGATTTTCGCCGCGGGCCGCGGCGAACGCATGCGTCCGTTGACCGACACGCGCCCGAAGCCCTTGCTCGAAGCGGGCGGCAAGCCGCTGATCGTGTGGCAGATCGAACGGCTTGCGCGCGCCGGCTTTCAAACCATTGTGATCAATCATGCCTGGCTAGGCGAGCAGATCGAAGCCGCGCTCGGCGACGGTTCGCGCTGGGGCGTGCGACTGCGCTACTCGACCGAGCACGAAGCGTTGGAAACGGCAGGCGGTATCGTGCAGGCGCTGCCGCTGCTGGAAGACGCCGGCCGCAGCGAGGTGTTCGTCGCGGTCAGCGGTGATGTTTACGCGGAGTTCGATTACGCGGCGCTGAATGCTCACGCCGGCAAGCTCTCGACACTGCCCGAGCCGGGCATGCATCTGGTGATGGTGCCGAACCCGGCGTTTCACCCGGACGGCGATTTTGCCTTGATCGACGGCGTACTGTCGCTCGACGCGCAACCTCGCTTCACGTTCGGCAATATCGGGCTGTACGACACGCGGATGTTTCGCGATCTGCCGCGCGGCACGCGGCGTGCGCTCAAGCCGTACTACCGCGACACGATTGCGCGCGGCCTTGCGAGCGGCGAGCTATACGAAGGTGTGTGGGAAAACGTCGGCACGCCGGCGCAATTACAGGCGCTGGATCAACGCCTGAGCGCACGCTAAGCGTCGAACGTGCATCGAACGTCCGCCGTGTTGGCAGACGCCGTGCGGTAACTCGCCGTTCAACGCTCAACGGGTCATACAACAGGCAAACGCGGCGCATTCCGCCGCCGCTTGCTTACTATCGCCCGCCGGCTCCACCCTCTCCACCATCGCCCGCGCCCACCGTTTCGGCGGCCTCGGGCGCCTCTGCCGCGCGTTGCTGCTGCAACGCCCACATCTGCGCGAACAGCCCGTTCGCGCTCAGCAATTCGGCGTGGGTACCGCGCTCGACGATGCGTCCTTTGTCCATCACGATGATCTGCTGAGCGTGCACCACGGTCGAAAGCCGGTGCGCGATGATCAGCGTCGTGCGCTCGCGAGCGATCTGATCGAGTTCGTGCTGGATCGCGCGCTCCGAACGCGAATCGAGCGCTGAGGTCGCTTCGTCGAACAGCAGGATCGGCGGATTCTTCAGGATGGTCCGCGCAATCGCGACGCGCTGCTTTTCACCGCCGGATAACTTCAAGCCACGCTCGCCGACAGGCGTGTCGTAACCCTTCGGCAAACCTTCGATGAAGTCGTGAATATGCGCGGCGCGCGCCGCCGCGATCACCTCGTCACGCGTGGCCGACGGCCGGCCATAAGCAATGTTGTAGTAGATCGAATCGTTGAACAGCACCGTGTCCTGCGGCACGATGCCGATCGACGCGCGCAGCGAATCCTGCGTGACATCGCGAATATCCTGGCCGTCGATAGTGATCGCGCCGCCGCTCGCCCGATCCAGATCGTAGAAGCGGAACATCAGCCGCGCAAGCGTCGATTTGCCCGAGCCGCTGTGGCCGACCACCGCCGTCGTGGTGCCCGCCGGAATCGTGAAACTCACATCGTGCAGAATCTTCCGCGCCGGTTCGTACGCGAAGTTCACGTGTTCGAAGCGGACCTGCGCGCCGCTCACTTGCAACGCGGGCGCATCCGGCACATCCGGCACTTCCTGCGACGCGCCGAGCAGCGTGAACATGCGGTCCATGTCGGTGAGACTCTGTTTCAACTCGCGATACACGACGCCGAGAAAATTCAGCGGAATGTAGAGCTGCAACATGAAGGTGTTGATCAGCACCAGATCGCCGAGCGTAAGGCGCCCGGCCATCACACCTTCTGTGGCGCGCCACAGAATGAACACCAGCCCCGTGCCGATGATCGCCTGCTGACCGAAATTCAGCGCCGACAACGAGCGCTGCGATTTGATCGCCGCCGTGCGATAGCGCTTGAGATTCTCGTCGTAGCGCTGCGCTTCCCACTCCTCGTTGCCGAAGTACTTGACGGTCTCGTAGTTGAGCAGCGAATCGATCGCGCGTGAGTTCGCCCGCGAGTCGAGATCGTTCATCGTGCGGCGAAAATGCGTGCGCCATTCGGTCACTTTGACGGTGAACGTGATGTACACGGCCAGCGCGATAAACGTGACGATCGCGTAATACGCTTCGTATTTGACGACGAAAAAGCCGAGTACGAGACCGACTTCGACGAGCGTCGGCAGAATGCTGTACAGCGAATACGAAATGAGCTGCGTGATGCCGCGCGTGCCGCGTTCGATATCGCGCGACATGCCGCCCGTCTGCCGCTCGAGGTGAAAGCGCAACGACAGCGCATGCAAATGGCGGAACACTTTCAACGCGAGTTGCCGCACCGCGCTCTCGGTCACTTTCGAAAACAGAATCTCGCGCAACTCGGTGAACAGCGACGTGGACAGCCGCACCACCGCATACGCAACCACCAGCAAACCAACGCCGCCCAGCAGCACGATGCCCGGCGAATCTTGCGCGCGGCCGAGCGCCGTCAGATGCTGCACGGCGGCGAGGTTGTCGACGATCCGCTTCATCACGACCGGCACGCCGAGGTTGGCGATCTTCGCGCCGATCAGGCAGCTCAGCGCGAAGACGACGCGCCATTTGTAGGTGGCGAGGTAGGGCAGCAACGACAGGATCGTCTGCCAGTCGTTGCGCGGCTGGGTCGAGATCGGCGAAGGTTCGGAGGCGGGCGTGCGGCGCATGGGATCGGCTGGGGGAGAGTGTGGAAGCGACGGAGTTCGCAGCGGCGCCGACAGGCAGTTGGCAAACTGCTTTTTGTCGCGCGACCCGGCTGGGCGCTTTCCCGTACAATTCCTGATCTTTGTATTGTCGCAGAAGCCGGCTGGCGCCGCTTTTCATGGGCTGTGCGGCCGTCGGCGACGCGCGTCGGTTACACGTGGCTTACACGCCGGTTACGCGCAGGTCATGCCGCTGTGCCGTGCAGTTGTCGTGAAATCGCCCGCCTGCCGGTCGAGCCGACCGAGCCAATACGTTTCTCAAGGGTGCCCCGATGACCAATCTTCTTCAACTCCCGCAAAAGTCATGTGCGCTGCGCGTCGTGCCGCAGCCGTCGGACGCGAACGTCCACGGCGATGTGTTCGGCGGCTGGATCATGGCGCAAGTGGATATCGCCGGCTCGATTCCGGCGAGCCGCCGCGCCAACGGGCGGGTGGCGACCATTGCGGTCAATTCGTTCGTCTTCAAGCAGCCGGTGTTCGTCGGCGATCTGCTGAGCTTTTACGCGGATATCGTGAAGACGGGCAACACCTCGGTGACGGTGTCGGTCGAGGTGTACGCGCAGCGCATGAGCCTGACCGAAGAAGTCGTGAAGGTGACCGAGGCGATCCTGACCTACGTCGCGACCGATAGCGACCGGCGCCCGCGGGCATTGCCGGTGCTGGACTGACCGGCAGCCACGCTCAACCATCGCCGCGCAAATATTCGTCGACCTGCGCTTCGATCCATTGCGCGAAGTGCGCCTGCTTCGCATTGAGGCTCTCGCGTTGAGGCCACACGAGCCAGTAGGAATACCGATACGGCACCCGGATATCGGTGATCTGCATCAATTCTCCTTTCGCCAACGCACGCGCGACCAGACTGCGCCGCTCGAGCGCAACACCCTGCCCGAGCAATACCGCGCCCAGCACGATGTTCGAATCGTTCGCCGACATGACGATGCCCTGGGCGGGCGGCTCCGCCACCTGCGCCGCCTGGCACCATTCGCTCAACGGTGTGTTCGGACTGGAGATCAGCGGGCACGCCACCACGTCTTCGGCGGTCACCGGAAAGCGGCCGTGAGGGCCGCCCGTGAAATGCGGCGCCGCGACCATCAGCATTTCGTCGTCGAACAGTTTCTGTTGCGCGACATCGGGCCAATGGCCCTGCCCCATGCGGATGCCGATGTCGCTCGCACCATGGCGCAAATCCTCGACCTGCAGCGTCGTCAGCAAACGGATCCGATAGTACGGATGCGCGTCGCGGAAGCTGGCAAGGCGCGGCACGAGCCAATGCTGCGCGAACGACGGCACGGTCGCGATGACCAGTTCGCTCTCGTGCGGGCGCGCCTGCGCACGGCGCGTTGCGTGCGTGATGTCGCGCAGCGCCGCCCGTATTTCAAGTGCGTAGAGCCGCCCGTCCTCGGTGAGCCGCAAACCGCGCGCTTCGCGCATAAATAGCGCGACGCCCATCGAATCTTCCAGCACCTTGATCTGCTGACTGACCGCCGAATGGGTCACATGCAACTCGCGCGCGGCCCGCGTCACGCCGCCGAGCCGGGCGACGGCTTCGAAGCAGCGGAGAGCGGCGAATGGCGGGATGGGCTTCATGTAAGAAATTCTGACGTAAATCGTCGATTAATGTCGCTTTTTTTGCTGTCGCGAGATGCTTAATCTATCGGTTGAATGCAATTGGAACACGCCCCGGCGAGCTTGAGCGCGCCATGATAGATCTTCTAACGGAAAAGCGATGAAACTGATTGGAATGCTCGACTCGCCCTATGTGCGCCGCGTCGCCATCTGCCTCAAGTTGCTGAAGCTCGACTTCGAGCACGAATCGATCTCCGTATTCAGCACCTACGACGAGTTCAAGAAGATCAACCCGGTCGTCAAGGCGCCCACGCTGGTGCTCGACGACGGCCAACGCGTGATGGACTCGACGGTGATCCTTCAATACGTTGCGACGCTCGCCGGCGCGGACGAGCGGATCTTCCCGTCGCAGCCGGCGCATTGGAAGCGCGCGGCGCGCCTGACGGGGCTGGCGCTGGCTGCTTACGAGAAGTCGGTGCAGATCGTCTACGAACGCAATCTGCGTCCGGCCGACAAGCAGCATGAGCCGTGGGTCGATCGCGTGAGCGAACAGTTGCTTGCCGCCTATCGCGAACTTGAACAGGACCTCGCGGCGGCACCGCTGCCGATCGAGCCGGACCACTTCGGCGCGGCGGACGTCACCGTGGCGGTCGCGTGGAATTTCACGCAGATGTTCGTGCCGGAGATCGTCGCGAAGGCGGCGCATCCCCATCTGCAGGCTTTTTCCGAGTCGGCCGAACAGTTGCCGGTTTTCGTCAGCACGCCGGCTGTTTGAGGCTGCGCGTCGCGGGACGGAGCGCGGCGAGAGCCCTCGCTAGCGCTCAGACTGTGGCGACCTCCCGGCCCACTCCGCCCTGGAACAACGCGGAGATCGCGTCCGTCGACAACGGTTTGGCGAAGTAAAAGCCTTGCATCTCGTCGCACGCGCGCTCTTTCAGGAAGTCGAGTTGAGCTGAGGTCTCCACGCCTTCTGCGATCACCTGCAACTTCAGCGAATGCGCGAGCGCGATGATCGCCGAGGTGATCGTTTCGTCGTCGCCGCAAACGCCGATATCCGACACGAACGAGCGGTCGATCTTCAGGCGGTCCACCGGGAAGCGTTTCAGATAGCTGAGGCTCGAATAGCCGGTGCCGAAGTCGTCGATGGCGAGACCGATACCCAGCGCGTGCAGTTCGTTGAGCATCGACACCGCTTCTTCGGCGTTGCGCATGATCGTGCTTTCGGTCAGTTCGAGTTCGAGGTATTGCGGCTCGAGGCCCGTCTCATCGAGCACCTGCATCACCAGCCTGGCAATATCGCGCTGCTGGAACACCCGCGCCGACAGATTCACCGACACCCGCGCCGGCGGCAAGCCCTGATCCTGCCAGGCCTTGTTCTGCCGGCACGCTTCGCGCAACACCCACTCCGACAGCGGCCCGATCAAGCCGCTTTCTTCCGCGACCGGAATGAACGACGACGGCGGGACCAAGCCGACTTCCGGATCGCGCCAGCGCACCAGCGCCTCGGTGCCGACAATCTGCCCGCTCTCGATATCCACCTGCGGCTGGTAGTGCAGCAGGAATTCGTTGTCGCGCAACGCACGGCGCAAACGCCGTTCGAGATTCAACCGCGCGCCCGCGCTCGCGTTCATCTCCGGCTGATAAAACTGGAACGTGTTGCGGCCCATGTCCTTCGCGCGATACATCGCGAGGTCGGCTTTTTTCATCAGCGTTTCCGCGTCGTCGCCGTCCTGCGGGAACAGGCTCGCGCCCATGCTGCAGCCGACATACAGCTCGGTACCGTCGAGCCACACCGGCTCGGAAATCGACGCGCGCACGCGCTCCATCCACGCGATCAGCGACTGTTCGTCGACGGTGTCGGTCATCACGATCACAAACTCGTCGCCACCATGACGGGCCACCGTGTCGCTGGTGCGCGTGCAGCGAGCGAGCCGCTCGGCGACCACGCTTAACAGACGGTCGCCGACGCTATGACCGAGACTGTCATTGACGTTCTTGAAGCCGTCCAGATCGATGAACACCACCGCGACGCCCTTGTGATGCCGCTGCGCGACGATCAGCGCATGCTGCAGGCGGTCACGCAGCAGGTTGCGATTGGGCAGCCGCGTCAGGCTGTCATAGTTGGCCTGATATTCGAGCTGCTCCTGATAGCGGATCAGATCGGTCACATCGTTGACGACGCCGATGTGATGCGTGATGACGCCCTCCGCGTTCGGCACCGGTGCGATGAAAAGTTGATTCCAGAACAGCGCGCCGTCCTTGCGATAGTTGCGCACCACGGCGCTGACCTCGCGGTTCGCCGCGAGCGCCTGACGAATCGCGGCGACGCCTTCCTGATCGCGGTCGTCGCGTTGCAGCACGCGGCAATCGTGGCCGATCAATTCGGCCGGATCGTAGCCGGTGATGCGCTTGAACGCAGGGTTCACGTATTCGATCAGATTGCCCGACGGCGACGGCGCGGTAATCAGAATCGCGTTGACGCTCGCATCGAGCGCGCGGCTTTGCAAACGCAAGGCCAGATCGGCGCGCTTGCGTTCGGTGATGTCCGTATAGGAACCGAGCACGCCGATGACGCGGCCGTCGCTATCGGTGAACGGCAGCTTGCTGGTGACCGTCGTACGGTGCACGCCGTCGATGACCATGTCGACTTCGAAGTTCATCTTCGGCACGCCGGTGCTCAACACCTCTTCGTCGTGCCCGCGCAGCTGGTCGGCGAACGCGCGCCACGGCATATCGGCATCGCTCTTGCCCACCACCTGCTCCGGATAAGCGAGCCCCGCGTCGCGCGCGAACGCCATGTTGCAGCCGAGATAGCGCGATTCCTGGTCCTTCCAGAAAATGCGCTGCGGAATGTTGTCGATCACCGTCTCGAGCATCTGGTTCGAGCGCTGCGCTTCGGCTTCGGCATTGATCTGCTCGGTGACATCGTCGGCCAGCACGAAGAAGGCGGCGCGCCCCATGAAGTTCAGCGCATGGTACGAAATATCCGCGCTGATGGTCGAGCCGTCCTTGCGCCGGTGATGCCAGACGCCTGCCATCGTGCGGCCGCGCGGCACCGCGTCGCTACGCTGCAGGTGCGATTCGAGGCGCCCGATCTCGGAATTTGGCCGGATCGCGCGGATCGTCATGCCGAGAAATTCGCTCTCCGTATAACCGTATTGCTGAACGGCGGCCGCGTTGACGGCCAGAAAGCGCAGCGTCTCGCGATCGAAGATATACATCGGCACCGGATGGTCGTCGAACAGGCCGCGAAAGCGGTCGTCGTGGCGGCCCAGCGCGCGAACCATGCGCAATTTCTCGCGAGCGCTGTTTTCGCGCGCGCCGAACGTATAGATCAGCAGCGCGCTGCCGGCCAGCATCGTCAGGATCAGGAACAGCATGGCATGGCGGGTTTCACGCGTGGAGGCCGCGAGCGACGCCTGCAACGCATGATTCTCCTGTGCCCGCAGCGCCGCGAGTCCGGCTTCGACGCGGTCCTGTCTCATGCCGAGACGCGTGTAGGCCGATGACGCCCAGCCGCGCGACTCGTTCAGCGTGGCGTTCGCGCCGCGCAACAGCGCAGCGTCGATGTCGCGTTGCAACGCGTGGCTATCCGCGCTCAGCTTGCCGAGCGCATCGAGCATGGCCGGCTCGCCGGCCAGATCGCTGCGCAACTCGCGCTCCAGCCGGGCCAGCGAAGCCGCCACGGTGGCAGTCTCATTGGCAGGCGGGGCCTCGCCCGACGCTTCGAAACGGCCGAGCGCGGCGAGGCCGCCGTCGAGCGCCATCTGGTAGGCGTCGAGGTCCTCACGCACGCTTGTCGAACGCAGCATGCGCGCGTCGGTGTCGCGCTGGCCGCAAATCTGCGTATAGGCGACGAACGCGTTCGCGCCGACCGCCGCCGCGACGACCGCCAGATTGATCAGCAGCCGCTTCGATAAAAAAGGAGTCATGGGTTCCGAACGTTTATCGTTCTGGGGGCGGGAGCGCGAGCTCGCGTCAATGCGAGTCTTTTTACGCGCCAACCCATGGATAACGGCAGGGTTCGGAACAGCTTGAGGGTATCGGGAGAAAAAATTAGCCGGCCGCACCTAGCCGGCCGCGCCAAATTCCTTCATCGCGGGGACGAAATCATGGTTCGCTTCCGGCTTGCGCGACAATTTGGCGAGCACGTAGCGCTTGAACGGCGCCAGATTGGCCCACTGGGCGACGTCAGGCGTGGGCAGGCCGGCGAGCCCCGCCTGGTGCGTGACGTCCTCCGGTACGCTATCCGTGCGGCGCCAGACAGGCGCTTCGTCGGGCGTGAACCACTCCGGTTCGACGTTCGCGTGGGTGCGCAGCATTTCGAACAGCGCGTGATCGAAATTCGGCTCGATTTCCGTGTCTTCCTCGACCGGAAAACGCGCCAGCAGCTTGCGGTCTTCGAGCGGCAGCGACTGCCACTGCGCAAGCGAGATACGCAGCCCGAAACGGTCCAGATTGAAGCGCACGGACATTGGAATGAAGGTGAAATTCTCCGAAGACTCGACTTCGAAGTTGAACAGAAGCGGTGCTTCGTTGAGTCCCATGACAGTATCCCTCTTTGACGACGGGCAACGCGCAAACCCGCCTTGGGGTATTTTAGAACCTTATTCGCGTCATAGCGGCGCGGACTGGGGCCGCTTTTCGGCGCCAGGCAAGGCTTGAAGCCGCTCGCGCGCAGCATGGCAAAGGAGTGAAGCAACTTGAACGAACTGGAAACGGCAGGACAGCCGGGCGCCGTGGCGCGCCAAGTGCACCGGCACCGCGGCGCGGCGGTCGAAACCGTCACCGATCACGTCGGTCAGGAGTGGCCGGTCGCGCTCGTCTTCAACGGCATTTCGCACGCGGTGATGATGTGCACGCCGCGCGATCTGGAAGCGTTCGCGGTAGGTTTTGCGATTTCGGAAGGGATCGTGGAGCGCGGCAGCGACATTCAGGACATCGAGGTCGAACTGCATGACGACGGCGAATTGCCGCATGCCGAAGTGCAATTGCAAGTGGTGCAACAGGCTTTCGTCGCGCTGAAGGAAAAGCGCCGCGCACTCGCCGGGCGTACCGGCTGCGGCGTATGCGGGATCGAAAGCATCGATCTGCTGGATCTGGAACCGGAACGCGTGCCGGACACCGGTTTTCTGCAACGGCTCGCGCCGGATGCGATCGCTCGGGCCGCGCGCGAATTGCCCGAGCACCAGGCGCTAACGCGCCTGACCGGCGGGTTGCACGCTGCCGCGTGGTGCGATGCGGCAGGCGCGATCCGCTACGCGTTCGAGGATGTCGGCCGTCACAACGCGCTCGACAAGCTGATCGGCCAACTGGTGCTCGATCGCGCCGATACCAAAGAGGGTTTTGTGTTTCTGTCGAGCCGCGCCAGCTACGAGCTGGTGCGCAAGGCGGCGCGCGTCGACGTGCCGATGGTCGCCACCATTTCGGCACCGTCGTCGCTGGCGATTGCGATTGCGCGCAAGGCCGGCGTGCGGCTCGTCAGCTTCTGCCGCGAAACCAGCTACGTCGACTACGATACGCTGCAGCCGACGCAGCCTTGAACGTCTGAACGCTGTTGATCAATCGAATTGCCGGAAGTCCGGCTTGCGCTTCTCGAAGAACGCCTTGAACGCCTCGCGCGCTTCGGGCGCGATCAGCATCTTGCCGAAGTGCACCGCTTCCTCGGTCATCTGCGTTTGCAACTCATGCTGACTCGCGCGCTTCATCAGACTCTTCGTCACACGCAACGATGAGGCCGGCAGCGCCGCCAGCCTGGCCGCTTGCGCTGCCGCGAACGCGTCGACTTCAGCCGCGGGCAGCACGCGATTCACGAAGCCCATGCGTTGCGCTTCGCGCGCGTCGAACGCTTCGCCGAGCAGCAGCTTTTCGGCCGCTGCCTGATAACCGGCGACGCGCTGCAACAAGAGGCTCGAGGCCGCTTCCGGGCACAACCCAAGCTGTGCAAACGGCAGCGAGAAGGTGGCTGTGTCGGCGGCGTAGACCAGATCGCAATGCAGCAGCAGCGTCGTGCCGATGCCGACAGCCGGGCCTGCCACCGACGCCACCACCGGCTTTTCCGCCGAGCTGATCGCACGCAGGAACTGGAATACCGGCGAATTTTCGTCGCCTGGCGGCTTCTTCATGAAGTCTTCGAGATCGTTGCCGGCGCTGAAAATGCCGACGCTGCCACGAATCAGGATCGCCCGGACCGACGCGTCGCTGTGCGCTTGAACCAGCGCATCGGCCATCGTCTGATACATCGCGGCCGTAATCGCGTTCTTCTTGTCCGGCCGGTTGAAGGCAATCGTCAGCACGCCGTCCGCGCGCTCGACCAGAATATCCATTGTCATCTCCTCACACTGCTGAATGGAAAAACGGTTCGCGAGCCAGTCGGCCTGCGAACCGTTCATGCGGTCCTTAAGGGATCATTGCGGGGATCACTGCGGAGACCAGAGCGAACACGCTTACAGACGTTCGATGATGCCCGCTGCGCCCATGCCAGTGCCGACGCACATCGTCACCATGCCGTACTTGTAGTTACGGCGGCGCAAGCCGTGCACCACTGTCGACGCACGGATCGCGCCGGTCGCACCCAGCGGGTGGCCGAGTGCGATCGCGCCGCCGAGCGGGTTGATCTTCGACGGATCGAGGCCGAGGTCCTGAATCACCGCCAGCGATTGCGCGGCGAACGCTTCGTTCAGTTCGATCCAGTCGAGGTCGTCCTGCTTCAGGCCAGCGGCCTTCAGCGCAGCCGGAATCGCTTCCTTCGGACCGATACCCATGATTTCCGGCGGCACGCCGCGCACGGCAAAGCTGACGAAACGCGCGAGCGGCGTCAGGTTGAACTGCTTGAGCATCTTCTCCGACACGACGATCAACGCGCCCGCGCCGTCCGACGTCTGCGAGCTGTTGCCCGCCGTTACCGAACCCTTGTTCGCGAACACCGCGCGCAGCTTGGCGAGGCCTTCCATCGACGTGTCCGCACGCGGACCTTCGTCGAGCGCGACCTCGCGCGTCTTGACCCGCACTTCACCGGTGGCGAGATCGGGGAAACGCTCGGTGATCGTGTACGCGGCGATTTCGTCGTTGAATTCGCCGGCTTGCTGCGCGGCGATGGCGCGGCGATGCGACTCGACCGAGAACTGGTCTTGTGCTTCGCGGCTGATCTTCCAGCGCTCGGCGACCTTCTCGGCCGTCAGGCCCATGCCGTAAGCGATGCCGATATCTTCATTACGATCGAAGATGTGCGGCGACATCGACGGCTTGTTGCCCATCATCGGCACCATGCTCATCGATTCGCAGCCGCCCGCGATCATCGCGTCCGATTCGCCGACGCGAATGCGGTCAGCGGCCATCGCCAGCGCGGTCAGGCCCGATGCGCAGAAGCGGTTCACCGTGACGCCGCCGACCGTGTTCGGCAGGCCGGCCAGCAGCGCGCCCATCCGCGCCACGTTCAGCCCTTGTTCGGCTTCCGGAATCGCACAGCCGATGATCGCGTCTTCGATCACCTTGGTGTCGAGACCCGGCACTTGCGCCACGGCCGACTTGATCGCGTGGACCAGCAGTTCGTCCGGGCGCGTGTTCCTGAACATCCCGCGCGGCGCCTTGCCGATCGGCGTGCGGCTCGCGGCGACGATGTATGCGTCTTGCAATTGCTTTGTCATTTAAAGCTCCTTTGTCGACCAGAGTTGGCGCTTCAGCGCCTTACTCTGGTCCCATGCAATGTTTGCGGTCGACCAGAGTTGGCGCTTTAGCGCTTACTCTGGTCCCGTGCATAGGGTTGCGGTCCGCTCGTCGCGCGTTAGTTACGCACCGGCTTGCCGGTTTGCAGCATGCCCATGATCCGTTCCTGCGTCTTTTGCGTGCCGAGCAGATCGACGAACGCGCGACGCTCGAGTTGCAGCAGCCATTCTTCGTCGACCAGGCTGCCCGCTTCGACATCGCCACCGCACACCGCTTCAGCAATGCGGCCGGCGATCAGGTAGTCGTGCTCGCTGATGAAGCGGCCATCGCGCATGTTGACGAGCGATGCCTTGATGGTCGCAATCGCCGAGCGGCCCGCGACCGGTACTTGCGTCACGCGCAGCGGCGGACGGTAACCCGCTGCGGACAGCGCACGCGCTTCCTTCTTCGCGACGTCGAGCAGTTCGAACACGTTGAAGACGATCGTGTCGGACGGCTTCAGATAGCCCATCGCGCGGGCGTCGAGTGCGGAGGCCGACACCTTCGCCGTCGCCGCGTTTTCGAACGACTTCTGCACGAACTTCAGCAGGTCGTTGGTCGCGCCGGCTTGCGTCGCGGCTTCCGCTGCGCGCAGTGCGGCTTCCTTCAGACCGCCGCCTGCGGGCACGAGACCCACGCCGACTTCAACCAGACCGATATAGCTTTCGATGTGCGCGACACGCTTCGCGCTATGCAGCGCCAGCTCGCAACCACCGCCAAGCGCAATACCCGACACCGCCGAGATGACCGGCACGCTCGCGTACTTCACGCGCAGCATCCCTTGCTGGAACTTCTTCACGAATGGCTCGATACCCTTCGCGCCGCCCATCATGAACGCCGGCATCGCTTCTTCGAGGTTCGCGCCCGCGGAGAACGGGCCACCCGGCGTGCCGAGTTTCAGCGACGTCGGCTGCCACACGACCAGACCCTTGTAGTCTTTTTCGGCCAGTTCGATGGCTTGCGTCAGGCCGTCGATCACCGACGGTCCGATCGTGTTCATCTTGCTCTTGAACGACACAATCAGGACGTCGTTCTCGCCTGCACGGTCGTCGACCCATGCGCGCACGGCGTCGGTTTCGAACAGCGTCCTGCCGTAGGTCTTCGGATCGGCTGCCGTTTCGCCGACCAGCGGCGCACGGAACACCTGTTTGTCGTAGACGCCAAGGGACGAGCGCGGCACGAACGTCTTCGAAGCCGGCGACCACGAACCTTCGTTCGTATGCACGCCGCCCTTCTCGGCGACGGGACCATCAAGGACCCACGACGGCAGCGGTGCATTCGACAGCGCCTTGCCTGCCGCGATGTCTTCCTGCACCCACTCGGCGACCTGCTTCCAGCCGGCCGTCTGCCAGCCTTCGAACGGACCTTCGTTCCAGCCGAAGCCCCAACGGATGGCCAGATCGACGTCGCGCGCGTTGTCGGCGATCGACTCCAGATGCACGCCGATGTAGTGGAACACGTCGCGGAAGATCGACCACAGGAACTGCGCCTGGCGGTGTTCCGATTCGCGCAGCAGCTTCAGACGCTCTGCCGGCGGGCGCTTCAGAATGCGGCCGACCAGTTCGTCCGCCTTCACGCCGCCGTCGACGTACTCGCCCGTCTTCGGGTCGAGCACCTTGATCGCCTTGCCTTCCTTCTTGTAGAAACCGCCGCCGGTCTTCTGGCCGAGCGCGCCCTTCTTCACCAGTTCGGCGAGCACGGCCGGCGTTTCGTAGACCGGGAAGAACGGATCGTCCTTCAGGTTGTCCTGCATCGTCTTGATGACGTGCGCCATCGTGTCGAGACCGACCACATCCGCGGTACGGAACGTCGCCGATTTCGCGCGGCCGAGGCGGCTGCCGGTCAGGTCGTCCACTTCGTCGAAACGCAGGCCGAACTTCGCGGCTTCGGCAATGACGGCGAGGATCGAGAAAATACCGACGCGGTTCGCGATGAAGTTCGGCGTATCTTTCGCCCGCACAACGCCCTTGCCGACCACGCTCGTCAGGAACGACTCGAGTTGATCGAGGATTTCCGGACGCGTCGTTGCGGTCGGAATCAGTTCGACCAGATGCATGTAGCGCGGCGGATTGAAGAAGTGCACGCCGCAAAAGCGCGACTTCAATTCATCCGGGAAACCATTCGACAGTTCGGTAATCGACAGACCCGACGTGTTGGTCGCGAAGATCGCGTTCGGCGCGATGTGCGGCGACACCTTCTTGTACAGGTCGTGCTTCCAGTCCATGCGCTCGGCGATCGCTTCGATCACCAGATCGCATTCCGCGAGCTTTTCGATATCGTCGTCGTAGTTGGCCGGCTGGATGTATTGCGCGTCGTCCTTGACGCCGAACGGTGCCGGCGACAGCTTCTTCAGATTCTCGATCGCCTTCAGCGCGATCGCGTTCTTCGGGCCTTCCTTGGCGGGCAGGTCGAACAGCAGCACGGGCACCTTGGCGTTGATCAGGTGCGCGGCGATCTGCGCGCCCATCACGCCGGCGCCGAGCACGGCTACCTTGCGAATGATCAGATTGCTCACGTCGTTCCTCCGGGGAGTTATGCGGGGGGTCGCGAATGTTTCATCAACTTTTCGCGATGTGTGTGGCTGGCGGAGCGCCACGCTCTTTTGTGAGCGTGGCGCTTGCCTTGATGTGTGTTTAGAACAGCGCTTCGTCGACTTCCATCAGTGACTTCGAACCAGCGCGTGCCTGACGGATCGTCATCGCCGTTTCCGGCAGCAGCTTCGCAAAGTAGAAACGTGCGGTGGCCAGCTTCGCCTTGTAGAACGCGTCGCCCGATGCTTCCTTGTCGAGCGCGATACGTGCCATGCGCGCCCAGAAGTACGAGAACACCAGGTGGCCGACGGTACGCAGATACGGCACAGACGCGGCGCCGACTTCGTCCGGGTTCTGCATCGCCTTCATGCCGATTTCCATCGTCAGCTTCTGCACCTTTTCACCAATGTCGGCAAGCGGGTTGATGAACTCCTGCATTTCCGGCTTCACGCCTTCGGCTTCGACGAAGTCCGACACCAGCTTGCCGAACTTCTTCATCTTCGCGCCCATGTCGCCGAGGATCTTGCGGCCCAGCAGGTCGAGCGCCTGAATCGCGTTGGTGCCTTCGTAGATCATGTTGATGCGCGCGTCGCGCACGTATTGCTCCATGCCCCATTCGGCGATGAAGCCGTGGCCGCCGTAGATCTGCATCGCGTGGTTGGTGCCTTCGAACGCGTTGTCCGACAGGAAGGCCTTCAGGATAGGCGTGAGCAGCGCGACCAGATCGGCGGCTTCTTTACGCACCGATTCGTCGGCGTGCGACAGTTCCTTGTCGATGTGCAGCGCGGACCAGTACGAGAAAGCGCGCGCGCCTTCGGCGTAGGCCTTTTGCGTGAGCAACATGCGGCGCACGTCCGGGTGCACGATGATCGGATCGGCGGCTTTTTCCGGCGCCTTCGGGCCGGTCAGCGAGCGCATTTGCAGACGCTCTTTCGCGTACGTCAGCGAGTTCTGGTAGGCGATTTCGGTCAGGCCCAGGCTCTGCATGCCGACGCCCAGACGCGCGGCGTTCATCATCACGAACATCGCGTTGAGGCCCTTGTTCGGCTCACCGACCAGCCAGCCCTTCGCGTTGTCGAGATTGATCACGGCGGTCGCATTGCCATGGATGCCCATCTTGTGTTCGATCGAGCCGCACTTCACTGTATTGCGTGCGCCCGGTTCACCCGCGTCGTTCGGCACGAATTTCGGCACGATGAAGAGCGAAATGCCTTTGGTGCCCATCGGCGCATCCGGCAGACGCGCGAGTACCAGGTGAACGATGTTCTCCGACAGGTCGTGTTCGCCGCTGGAGATGAAGATCTTCGTGCCGCTGATCGCGTACGAGCCATCGCCGTTCGGCTCGGCCTTCGTGCGCAGAATGCCGAGATCGGTGCCGCAGTGCGGCTCGGTCAGACACATCGTGCCCGTCCATACGCCCGACACGAGCTTCGGCAGATAGGTTTTCTGCTGCTCCGGCGTGCCGTGTGCATGCAGACATTCATACGCGCCGTGCGACAGCCCCGGATACATCGTCCAGGCCTGGTTCGCCGAGTTCAGCATTTCGTACAGCGCGTTGTTGACGAACGCGGGCAGGCCCTGGCCGCCGTATTCCGGATCGCAGCCGAGCGCGGGCCAGCCGGCTTCGACGTACTGTCGATACGCTTCCTTGAAGCCCTTCGGCGTGGTCACGACGCCGTCGCCGACGTACGTGCAGCCTTCCTGGTCGCCGCTCTGATTCAGCGGGAACAGGACTTCGGAGCAGAACTTGCCGGCTTCTTCGAGCACCTGGTTGATCGTGTCGGCATCGAGATCCGCATGCTTCGGCATCTGCTTGATCTCGGCTTCGACGTTAAGCAGCTCGTGCAACACGAATTGCATGTCGCGCAGCGGCGCGGCGTACTGTCCCATGACTCTCTCCAAAGTTTGACAAGAAGCCAGGCTGTCAGCTGGGTCCGTGGAAACGGACTTTCAGCGCCGCTGAATCTGCTTAAGTTCGGCGGCCCTGCTAACGGCTTTCGCTCTGATACGAAATAATCAATTTTTCCAGCGCGGCCCACGTGAGGCGCACCGCATCCGGCAAGTGCAGGAAGCGCGCGTCGTGATGCAGGCCGAGCGTGAAGCTGTACAGTTCGAACAGCATCAGCTGCGGATCGGTATCGGCACGCAGATGCCCTTCTTCCATCGCCTGCGAAATCGCGCGAGTGAGCGCCGCACGCCAGATCGTCACGCTCGACACCAGTTGCTCGCGCACCGGGTTGTCCGCGCGGTCGTCATACTCGACCGCGCCGCTGATATAGATGCACCCAGTGGTGACTTCCTGAATGCGCTTCTCGATCCAGCGGGAGATCATTGCGCGCAGACGCGGCAAGCCGCGGGGCTCGCGCAAACTCGGGAAAAACACCTCGTCTTCAAAACGACGGTGATATTCGCGCACGACTTCGACCTGCAAATCCTCGCGCGATCCGAAATGCGCAAACACCCCGCTTTTGCTCATCTGCATGCGCTCGGCCAGCAGCCCAATCGTCAGACCTTCCAGTCCGTCGCGGCTTGCCAGATCAAGTGCGGCTTCGAGAATCGCGGCTCGCGTTTGTTCGCCTTTTCGCATAGCTTTTTTACCGTTCTAATGTGACCGAAAGAAAATCGAACGGCCGTACTATTATTGAGTGCCGCCGTCCGCGAAACAAGGACTTTATTAGAAACCGGTTTCTAACCCGGTTTCAATTCTGCTGCATCCGTCATTCGGAGGAGGGAGATTTTTTAGAGGCGTTTGCCTCCTTTTTTTTCCTTACCTTGACGCCGCGCCCTTGCGCTTATGTGAGAGAGGAGGATGCGCTAGTCATAGCCGCCCACCGTCAGTAGCTTCATCACGGCCCGATAGGTCGTGTAAGCGAGCCAGTTGAGGAAGCGCTCGCCGGCCGGACGGGCATCGTAACGCGCCTCGTCGATCCGCCGTGAATCCTTGAACGCCACGAGGATCGCTTCGCGCAGCCCATTGATCTGTGGGTCGTTCACCAGCACCACGTTGGCTTCGTTGTTGAGCACGAGGCTAAGCGCGTCGAGGTTCGATGAGCCAACGGTGGCCCAGTTCGAATCCACCACCGCGACTTTGCCGTGCAGCATGGTTTTCTCGTACTCGGCGATCTCCACGCCTGCTTTGAGCAGCGCACGATACAGGAACGGCACCGCGTAATCGAGCGCGGCAAACTCCTTGCGCCCGATGATCAGCTTTACATCGACGCCGCGCCGGGCCGCAAACACCAGCGCACGCCGCAGCTTGCGGCCCGGCATGAAGTAGGGATTGGCCAGCAGCACTTCGCTGCGCGCCTGGCCAATCGCGGTCAAATAGGCTTTTTCGATGGCGCGCCGGTTGATCAGGTTGTCGCGCGCGACGAAGGCCACGCATGGCTGTCCGCCGGCCCATAGCTCCTCGTTGCGGTTGCGGCGGCGCCGCCGCAGGGTGCCGAGCGACTCGCCGGTCTTCGGCCCAGGATAGGACTCCATTGACTCCAGGGGCCGATGGCCAAGGCGAATCCGCTGCCATTGCAGTTCGAATGCCTGGCGGATATCGCCGACCACCGGCCCGTGCAACTCGACTGCGAAATCCCAGCGCCGGTACGGCAGCTTCTCACCGTTGTTCTCGTAATCGTCGACGATATTGATGCCACCGCAATACGCGAACCGATCGTCCACCACCGCCAGTTTGCGGTGCGTGCGCGAGAAGCCGAAGCGGCCGAACAGATGCGGGTTGTAGATGCGGTGCTCGATGCCGGCGAGTGTCCATTCGTTGAACAACGGCAGGCGCGCGGTGCCGATGCCGTCGGTGATCACGCGCACCTTCACGCCGCGCGCGACGGCGCGCAGCAGCGCCGCGCTAACGGCATGGCCGGCGCTGTCGTCGCAGAAGATATAGGTTTCGAGAACGACGTCGGTCTGCGCCGCGTCGATACGCCCGGTCAGCGCCTCGAAGAACTCGTCGCCGGAACGCAGCAGCTTGACGTCATTGCCGCTGGTAAAGCGGTAGCGCTGCAAATAGCGGCGGCCAAGCAGCGATTGACGGAGTCGCGCGAAACGGCGCGCGCCACCGACGCTCACCGGGCACGCTCCTTCAGGCGCTCATCGAGCCGCCCATTCAGCCTCCTGGGTAACTGCAAGATCGCATCGGCATTCGACGACGAAAAGCAGCGCGACGCCGCCTCTTCATACGGCAGCCACAGGAACGCGGTGTGCTCACGCGGCGCGAGCGTCACCTCGATCTGCTCGGGCACTTGCAGGCTGAACCAATGCTCGGTGTTATGGATCACGCCCTCGGCATAGCGATGGCGAAACTCCGGGTAAATCTCATACTCGATCTCGTATTGCCAATCGAATAGCGCGCTCTGCGGCACCAGCGTACTGCCGACCACGATGCCGGTTTCTTCCGCGACTTCGCGCGCGGCCGTTTCGGCGAGCGGCTCGTCGAGATGGTCTTTGGAACCTGTCACCGACTGCCAGAAGCCTTCATGGTCGGCGCGCTCGATCAGCAGCACCTCGAACGCGGGCGTATGGATGATGACGAGTACGGATTGTGGGATCTTCGGCGGTTTCGGCATGGCGTTAAAACTGGGCGCAACGCTCGCGCGGTACATGTCGGTGATCGGTCCTATGAGCGGTCGAGACCGGTTGCTTCGACTGTAACGCAAAAAACGAAAAAGGCGCATCACGCGCCTTTTTCGTTTGCTTCTTACCGTCGTTTTCAGATAGCTTTGGCTTAACCCGCTTCCGGTTACACCTTCGGTTCCGGCGTACGCAGACGGATGTGCAACTCGCGCAACTGGCGCTCGTCCACTTCGCTCGGCGCCTGCGTGAGCAGACACTGCGCGCGTTGCGTCTTCGGGAACGCGATCACGTCGCGGATCGAATCGGCGCCGGCCATCATCGTGACGATGCGGTCCAGACCGAAGGCGATACCACCGTGCGGCGGCGCGCCGTATTGCAGCGCGTCGAGCAGGAAGCCGAACTTGGCTTGCGCTTCTTCCGCGTTGATCTTCAGCGCGCGGAACACCTTGCTCTGCACTTCTTCACGGTGGATACGCACCGAACCGCCGCCGATTTCCCAGCCGTTCAGCACCATGTCGTAAGCCTTCGCGAGGCAGCGCGCCGGATCCGTTTCCAGATACTCGAGGTGCTCGTCCTTCGGGCTCGTGAACGGGTGATGCGCGGCGACATAGCGATTGTCTTCCTCGTCGTATTCGAACATCGGGAAGTCGACCACCCACAGCGGCTTCCAGCCGGACTCGACCAGACCGTTGGCCTTGCCGAATTCCGAATGACCGATCTTCAGACGCAGTGCGCCCAAGCTGTCGTTCACCACCTTCGCGCGATCCGCTGCGAAGAAAATGATGTCGCCGTCTTGCGCGCCGGTGCGCTCGATGATCGCCTTGACCGCTTCGTCGTGCAGGTTCTTGACGATCGGGCTTTGCAGACCGTCACGGCCCTTCGCGACTTCGTTGACCTTGATCCACGCCAGGCCCTTCGCGCCGTAGATGCGCACGAATTCCGTGTAGCTGTCGATGTCGCCACGCGAAAGCTCGCCGCCCTTCGGCACGCGGATTGCCGCGACGCGGCCGTCTTTCGTATTGGCCGGCGTGCTGAACACCTTGAAGTCGACGTCCTTCACTGCATCCGTCAGGTCCGTGAATTCGAGCTTCACGCGCAGGTCAGGCTTGTCCGACCCGAAGCGGCGCATCGCTTCCGAATACAGCATGACCGGGAATTTCTCGTCCAGCGAAACGCCGATCGTTTCCTTGAAGACGTGACGGATCATCGCTTCGAACAGATCGCGGATTTCCTGTTCCGACAGGAACGAGGTTTCGCAGTCGATCTGCGTGAATTCCGGCTGACGGTCGGCGCGCAGGTCTTCGTCGCGGAAGCACTTGACGATCTGGTAGTAGCGATCGAAGTTCGCCACCATCAGCAGTTGCTTGAACAGCTGCGGCGATTGCGGCAGCGCGAAGAACTGGCCCGCGTTGGTGCGCGACGGCACGAGGTAATCGCGCGCGCCTTCCGGCGTGCTCTTGGTGAGCATCGGCGTTTCGATGTCGATGAAGCCTTGCGCGTCCAGATACTTGCGCACTTCGATCGCGACGCGGTAACGCAGACGCAGGTTGTGCTGCATCTGCGGACGGCGCAGGTCGAGCACACGGTGCGTGAGACGCGTGGTTTCCGACAGGTTGTCGTCGTCGAGCTGGAACGGCGGCGTGATCGATGCGTTCAGCACGATCAGCTCATGGCACAGCACTTCGATCTTGCCGCTCTTCAGCGCGGCGTTCGTCGTGCCTTCCGGCCGGCTGCGCACCACGCCCTTGATCTGCAGGCAGAACTCGTTGCGCACGCCTTCGGCGGCTTTGAACATCTCCGCGCGATCCGGATCGCAGACGACCTGAACGAGGCCTTCGCGGTCGCGCAGGTCGATGAAGATGACGCCGCCATGGTCGCGGCGGCGGCTTACCCAGCCGCACAGCGAGACGGTTTGGCCCAGCAGTTCTTCGGTCACCAGACCGCAGTATTCAGATCTCATCGACATGATGTTTGTCTTTCGTTTTGCATTGGTTGAACGGCGCGCCGCAATGAAACACTGCGTGAAACGCTGCGCGCCGGAATTACAGCGGAGGCTCGACTGTCGTGCGGCGCACCGGCGCCGGCGGCGCGGACGGCGCCACGACGCCCATCGAGACGATGTACTTGAGCGCAGCGTCGACCGTCATGTCGAGCTCGATCACTTCGCTCCTGGGCACCATCAGGAAGAAGCCGGAGGTCGGATTCGGCGTAGTCGGCACATACACGCTGACGTAATCTTCTTTCAGGTGATTGACCACGTCGCCGCCCGGGATGCCGGTCAGAAACGCAATCGTATAGGAGCCGCGGCGCGGGTACTCGATCAGCAGCGCCTTGCGGAACGCATTGCCGCTGCTGGAGAGCAAGGTGTCCGACACCTGCTTGACGCTGGTGTAGATCGGGCCGACCACAGGAATGTGCGCGACCACGACTTCCCACCACTTCACGAGCTTCTGCCCGATGAAGTTCTGCGTCAACAGCCCGACGACAAAGATGAACGCCAGCGTCAGCACCGCGCCGAGGCCCGGCAGACGGAAGCCGAGCGCGCGCTCCGGCTGCCATGCGCTCGGCAGCAGCAACAGCGTCTGGTCCATCGTGCCGATGATCAGGCCGAGCACCCACAGTGTGATGGCCAGAGGCACCAGCACCAGCAGGCCAGTCAGGAACACCGATTTGAGCGTCGTTTTTTTCGTCGTCATGTGTACCGCCAGAAAGCCGCGCGAGCCAAGGCTCTAGACGCGGTGTGTGCGCCGCCCCAAGGGCGGCAGTCCTGCTAGGCGCTGCCCGAACCGCTCGATGTTGCTGAAGCGGCCGGTGCGGCTGAGGGCGCGGCCGGCGTTGCGGCTGCGCTCGAAGTACTGGCTGCGGCCGTGCTGCTGGCCGAACCGGAGTCTGATTTCGCGGCGCCGTTATTCGCGGACGCGCCGTTCTCGTCCGAGTTCGCATTTGAACCGGCATTCGCGTCGGGCTTCGCCGGCGCGCTCGTGCCGCCATTACCACCGCGAAAATCGGTGACGTACCAGCCGGAGCCCTTCAGCTGGAAGCCGGCGGCAGTCACCTGTTTGCGAAAGGTGTCTTTCCCGCATTCGGGACACTGCGTCAACGGGGAGTCGCTCATCTTCTGAAGCACATCCTTCCCGAAGCCGCACGATTCGCAACGATAAGCGTAGATCGGCATGATCTTTTCCCTACTGAAATCTTGTAAACGCTTGCAAAGCCTTGAATTATAGCCGCAAACGGCACCCCACCCCCGGATTTCCGGGACAAGCGCCCGACGCAGCCGCCGTCGCTCTAAATGAGGGCGGCCGATATCGAATCAAGTGCTATTTCAGCGGCGGCGCCAGGTCAGCCAGCGCTCGCGTCCGGCGAAGACAGCAATCGAATCGTTCACGGCTTCGTCCTCGATCAGATCGAAGTGTGGCGTGAGCAGCACGTCGAGTTCGGCGCGCTCGATACCGAACGGCGGCCCTTTGGGCGTCGCGCCGAGGAAGAAAACCCCCGCCAGCAGAGCGCCGCCGGGCAACAGTTCGGCCATCCGTTGCGCGTAGTCCGCGCGGCGTGCTATCGGCAGCGCGCAGAGGAACGCGCGCTCATAGACCCATGCGGGCGCAAACGGCGGCTGGTACGTAAAAAAGTCCGCCTGCTCGACCAGATCCGTATGCTGCGCACCCAATTGCTCACGTGCTGCGGCTACGGCGTTCGGTGAAAAGTCGATCGCACGGACCGGATTGCCGTGCTCGGCCAGCCAAAGCGCCTCGTAAGCACTGCCGCAGCCCGGAATCAGCACGGCCGCGCCGCTATGCCGCTCGGCGAACGACCGGAACGCCGCCGGCACCCCGGCCTGATCCCACGGCGTGTAATGGCGTTCGAAGCGCTCGTCCCAGAAGTCCGGAGTGTTCGGATCGCTGCTGGCGAAGTCAGGTGCGGAAGGTTCGTTCGGGTCGCTCATTGGATGCCTCGTGTGTATCAACCGCTGTAAGCGAACGCCAGGAACGCTCGCGCCAGCACCGCGCCGACACCGACCGCCACGCCGAACAGCAGCAGCCCTTGCAGCAACCGGTTGGTACGTCTTTGCTCGAGCAGGATCTGGTGAATCATGTCGTCGTTCGCGCCGCGGGTGTTGTCGTGACGCTCGGCCAGCACGTGATGGATCAGGCGCGGCAACTGCGGCAGCGTCTTGCTCCACTGCGGCGCCTCGATCTTCAGCCGCTCGTACCAGCCGCGCACACCGATCTGCTCGTTCATCCAGCGTTCGAGATACGGCTTGGCGGTCTTCCACAGATCCAGTTCAGGATCGAGCGAGCGGCCGAGCCCCTCCACGTTCAGCATGGTTTTTTGCAACAGCACCAGTTGCGGCTGGATCTCGACGTTAAAGCGGCGTGACGTCGAGAAAAGGCGCATCAGCACCTGCCCGAGCGAAATATCCTTCAGCGCGCGGTCGAAATACGGCTCGCAGACCGCGCGAATCGCGCTTTCCAGTTCTTCGACGCGGGTGGTCGGCGGCACCCAGCCGGACTCCAGATGCAGCGTGGCGACGCGATGATAGTCGCGCTTGAAGAACGCAAGGAAGTTTTGCGCGAGGTAGTTCTTATCGAAGTCCGACAGCGCGCCGATGATGCCGAAGTCAAGCGCGATATAGCGGCCGAAGTGCGCCGGATCGAGGCTCACCTGAATGTTGCCCGGGTGCATGTCGGCATGGAAAAAGCCGTCGCGGAACACCTGGGTGAAGAAGATCTCGACGCCTTCGCGCGCCAGCTTCGGGATATCGACGCCCGCCGCGCGCAGCGTGTCCATCTGGCTGATCGGCACGCCGACCATGCGCTCCATCACTAGCACGGTGGGTGTGCAGAACTCCCAGTACATTTCCGGCACCAGCAGCAGATCGAGGCCGGCGAAGTTACGGCGCAACTGGCTACCGTTGGCCGCCTCGCGCATCAGGTCGAGCTCGTCGTGCAGGTATTTGTCGAACTCGGCGACCACCTCGCGCGGCTTCAGACGCTTGCCGTCCGCCCACAGCCGCTCGGCCCACACGGCGATGTCGCGCAGCAGCGCCAGATCGGAATCGATCACCGGCAACATGTTCGGCCGCAGCACCTTCACCGCGACGTCCTTGCCCGCGTGCTGGCCGGCCTTCACCTTCGCAAAATGCACCTGCGCGATCGACGCGCTCGCCACCGGCACCCGCTCGAAGTCGTCGAACAGCACGTCGACCGGTGCGCCGAGCGACTTCTCGACCAGGCCGATCGCTACTGCCGAATCGAACGGCGGCACCTGATCCTGGAGCTTGGCAAGCTCGTTGGCGATATCGACCGGCAGCAGATCGCGCCGGGTGGACAGCACCTGGCCGAACTTGACGAAGATCGGCCCGAGGCTTTCGAGCGCGAGCCGCAGCCGCACGCCCGGCGGTTGTTCGAACTTGCGGCCGATGGTGGTGATACGCAGCAGCAAACGCACGCGCCGGTCGTTGACGCGGCTGAGCATCATCTCATCGAGACCGAAGCGGATGACCGTGAAAAAAATCTTGAGGAAACGCAGAAAACGCATAGTTGAGCCCGGTGACTAGCGCGTGCCGCGCAACGTGGCGGCGCCGCCCGACGCATCGGCGCCGCGGGCTTCGACCTTCTGTTCAAGACGTTCGAGACGCTTTTCAACGCGCGCCAAAGCATCGCGGGCACGTGCCAGTTCGACGTTGAAATCGTCGAGCGCGGCACGCCGCACCAACTGCGGATTCTCATCGAGCAGATATTCGGCGGCCGTATCGAGCAGATTGCGGCCGGTGCGCCGCGCATGTTCGCCGACCGTGCGCACGACCGACGCAACCCGCCATGCCGGACCATCGCCGATCAGTTTCGCCAGGTCCTCTTCCGGCTCCCATCGCAGATGCTCGGCGAGCTTCGCGATCACAGTGGCGAACTCGGCGTCGCCTTCGATCTTCACGTGCTTCATCACGCCGGCCTGGCCGCCTTGCACGAAGGCCGGCAGCGCGTCGGACGGCACCGCGATGGTCACATCGAACTGTTGCGCCTCGGTTTCGCCGACCGCGCTCAGGTAGCCATCGGGTTGCACCAGCAGCATCAGCACCACCGGCGGACATGACAGTCTGGCGGTTTTGCCCGCGTACGGGGCGAGGCGCTCACGAGCCCACGATTCGCGGGCGAGCAGGTGATTGACGGCAGCAGCGAAGGGCTTGGCGGCGAGGGTCATTGAAAGTGGCAAGAAAAAACCCGCGCGGGCGAGGTGCCCACGCGGGTTCCTATTGTAACGTCCGTTCGCTTCGCGGCTTGCTATGCCGAACGGCCAATGCTTTGTGCGAAGTCAGAACGAGCGGTGCTGCCTTAGCGTTGTCTTAGTGCTGTGCCACCTGCTGAATGCCGGCCAGCAGCCAGCCTTCGCCGGCGCGGTTCGACTTCGACAGGTTCCAGACTTCGACGAACGGCTCAGCCGCCGCACCCGCCGATTCGCGGATCAAACCGGAGAAGCGCACGCTGGCGAAGTACTCGTTCGCACGCTCTTCGACGCCCAGCAGCTCGGCGTTCAGTTGCACCACGTCCGTCTGATTCGACTCCGCACCGCGCGAGCTCAGGTCGACCTTCACTTCGGCGAACATTTCCGGCGTCGTGAATTCGCGGATGTCTTCCATGTTGCCGACGTCCCATGCGGCTTGCAACCGCACGAAGTACACCTTGGCGTTACGCAGGAACGCTTCCGAATCGAAGCCGGCCGGCACAGGGGGCGCGGTGTTGATGGACGGCGTGGTCAGCGGGTTGCCTTGCGGTTCGAGGTACGAGCCGGTGGGCGGCGCGCTGTAGCGCGGTTCCTGCGCGTAGCCGGTGCCGCCCGAGTTCAGCGACGGCGAGCCGCCCGCGTAAGCCGGTTGCGCCGCATCGCGCTTGCGGCCCATGAAGCGGCGGATCAGCCAGATACCGATCATCGCGATCACGGCGATCACGATGATGTTGGCCATGGCGCCGGCAAACGCGCCGCCAAGACCGAAGTGCGACAACAAGGCAGCGATGCCGAGACCGGCCGCAAGACCGGCGATCGGGCCGAGCCAGCGTGAGCGGTTAGGCTGTGCGGCCGGCGTAGGCGCGGGCGCCGGAGCCGTCTGCGCACGCTGCTGCATCGCCTGATTGCTTTGGGACGGTTGCGTCGGCGCAGATTGCTGCTGAACCGTATTCGACTGACGGCCAATGCTGCGGCCGCCGCCCATGCGGCGTGCTTCGGCATCGAGCGAGGCGAGAGAGCCGGCCATGATCAGACCGACCATCGCGATCAGTCCGATTCTTCTCACCAACGACCTCGAAACCTTACGGGGAGATAACACACCTGAATCGGACATTTTCGTACTTTCCTTTAAAAAACGATGGGTTAGGGACCCTAGTATTTGGTCCCCACGTGTAAAGCTACCACGCCAGCTGACAAATTGTAATATTTGACGCCGTCCAGGCCCGCTTGTTCCATCATTGTTTTTAAAGTTTCCTGGTCCGGATGCATCCGGATCGATTCCGCCAGGTAACGGTAGCTCTCGGCGTCTTTCGCAAAGCGGTCGCCGAGCCACGGCAACACCTTAAAAGAATAGACGTCGTAGACCTTTTTGAGCGGATCCCACACCTTCGAGAACTCCAGCACCAGCAGACGGCCGGCCGGTTTCAGCACGCGGCGCATTTCCGCCAGCGCGACATCTTTGTGCGTCATGTTGCGCAAGCCGAATGCCACGGTGACCACATCGAAGTAATTGTCCGGAAAGGGGATCTTTTCAGCGTCGCAGAGCAGCGCCGGCGTGATCACGCCCTTGTCCAGCAGGCGGTCGCGGCCCACGCGCAGCATCGATTCGTTGATGTCGGTGTGCCAGACTTCGCCGGTTCCGCCCGCCTGTTTGGCGAACGCCTTGGACAGATCGCCCGTGCCGCCAGCGATATCGAGCACCTTGAAGCCCGGCCGCACATTCGCCTGGGCGATCGTGAACATCTTCCACGCCCGGTGCAACCCGCCCGACATCAGGTCGTTCATCAAGTCATAGTTAGCGGCAACCGAGTGAAACACGCCCGCCACCTTCTGCGCTTTTTCCTGTTCGTCGACCGATTGAAAGCCGAAGTGGGTTTTGCTCATCGCGCTTGTCCTTTCGCGTATTCTGAAATGTTGCGCCGCATCAGTGCGGCGATCAGGGCGAATCGTATCAGTGACAGTGCCCGTGCGCAGCGCCGGATGGCGTCATGGGCGCATCGCGGTCGACGCCGGCCGCTTCCAGTTTGGCGAGATAGGCGCGCCAGAGTTCATCCTGACGGACTGCAAGGTCGTACAACAGGTCCCAGGAATAGAGACCGGTGGCATGGCCATCGGAGAAAGTCGGCTGCAACGCGTAGTTGCCGACGCCTTCGATCATCGTAATCGTCACGTCGCGCTTACCGGTCTGCAAAGTTTCCTGACCGGGCCCATGGCCCATCACTTCCGCCGACGGCGAATACACACGCAGCAGTTCGAACGGCACACGATACGTTTCGCCGTTGACGTATTGCAGTTCGAGCACGCGCGACTTGGAATGCACGACCACACCGGTCGGCACCGGGGTATCGGGAGTCAGTCCACTCATGATGACCTCATAAGAAAACGCCGGGCCGCCCCAAGTTTTCTTGCCCCCTCGGGGGGCCTGGCGCGAAGCGTCAGGTTTGGGGGCGCTCAACCAAGAGCTTGTTCGATTTCCTGGCGCACCGCATCGCGCAGCAAGGTAGCCTGCGCGCGGCGCGACGACAACAATGCTTCGGATACCGTGCGTTGCCGCGGCGCCCAGATTGGCAGGGGGAAATGCGCGTCGTTCGAAAAACGCGGAATCACATGCCAATGCACGTGCGGCACCTGGTTGCCGAGGCTCGCCAGATTCACTTTGACCGGCTGCATGATGCGCCGCATCGCACGTTCGACCGCATACACGGCCCGCATCACGCGATCGCGGTCGTTTCCGGCAAGATCGGAAAACTCGGCTACGTGCCTGTTCCAGATCACCCGGCAGAAGCCCGGGTAATCGTGTTCGTCGGCTAGGACGACACGCAGGGTGTCGTCCTGCCAGAGCACGTCGCCGCCTTCTTCGCGGCAAAAAACACAGTCCATCGTCGTCCTCAGGCAGAAATCGTCGGTGGTGCCATTAGACCAGCACGCGCTCGATTCCGCCATTGTTCGCCCGTTGGACGTAATCCGCCATCCAGTCTTCGCCGAGCACGTGACGCGCCATCTCGACGACGATGTAGTCCGCCTCGGTGTTCGTGTCTTCGTTATAGCGCGACAGACCTTGCAGGCAGGACGGGCAGCTCGTCAGGATCTTCACGTCGGTGGTGCCCTTCGGCTGCGAACCGTCGCCAGCCTTGAGCGCCGAACCGTTGTTCGACGCACCCGCCGCACCTTCGGCGACCAACGGAATGTCGCGCAACCTGGCAGCGCCCTTGCGGATTTCTTCTTCCTTGCGGAAACGGACTTGCGTCGAAATGTCCGGGCGCGTCACTGCGAGTGTGCCGGATTCGCCACAGCAGCGATCGTTCTTCTCGATCTTGTAGCCGTCTTTTTCCGAGCCCATCAGTTCATTAACGAGCTTGACCGGATCCATCGTCTTGATCGGCGTGTGGCACGGGTCGTGATACATGTAGCGCATGCCGCTCACGCCCTCGAGCTTGATGCCTTTCTCCAGCAGAAACTCGTGGATGTCGATGATCCGGCAACCCGGGAAGATCTTCTCGAATTCATAGCCCGCGAGCTGGTCGTAACACGTGCCGCACGACACCACCACCGTCTTGATGTCGAGGTAGTTCAGCGTATTCGCGACGCGGTGGAACAGCACGCGGTTATCGGTGACGATCTTCTCGGCCTTGTCGAACTGGCCCGAGCCGCGCTGTGGATAGCCGCAGCACAGATAGCCCGGCGGCAGCACGGTTTGCACGCCCGCTTCCCACAACATTGCTTGCGTAGCCAGACCCACTTGCGAGAAGAGCCGCTCCGAGCCGCAACCCGGGAAGTAGAACACCGCTTCCGTATCGGCGGTGGTCGTCTTCGGATTGCGGATGATCGGCACGATCTTGTTGTCTTCGATGTCGAGCAACGCGCGCGCCGTTTTCTTCGGCAGATTGCCCGGCATCTTCTTGTTCATGAAGTGGATCACCTGCTGCGTGACCGGCGGCTTGCCGACCGTCGCCGGCGGGTGCGCCGTCTGCTTCTTCGCGAACTTCTTCAGCACGTCGTTGCCGAGGCGCTGCGCCTTGTAGCCGATCCCCATCATCGCGGTGCGCGCGAGGTTGATGGTCTGCGGATTGGTGGCGTTCAGGAAGAACATGCCGGCTGCGTTGCCCGGATTGAACTTCTTCTTGCCCATCTTGCGCAGCAGGTTGCGCATGTTCATCGTCACGTCGCCGAAGTCGATCTTCACCGGGCACGGCGTCACGCATTTGTGACAGACGGTGCAGTGATCGGCGACGTCGTTGAACTCGTCCCAGTGCTTGATCGACACGCCGCGGCGGGTCTGCTCTTCGTACAGGAACGCCTCGACCAGCAAGGACGTTGCGAGAATCTTGTTGCGCGGGCTGTACAGCAGGTTCGCGCGCGGCACATGGGTCGCGCACACCGGCTTGCACTTGCCGCAACGCAAACAGTCCTTGATCGAATCGGAAATCGCGCCGATATCGGACTGCTGCATGATCAGCGATTCATAGCCCATCAGGCCGAAGCTAGGCGTGTAGGCGTTACGCAAGTCGGCACCTTCGAGCAGCTTGCCCGCGTTGAAGCGGCCATGCGGATCGACGCGCTGCTTGTAAGCGCGGAATTCGCCGATCTCGTCTTCGGTGAGGAATTCGAGTTTCGTAATACCGATGCCGTGCTCGCCGGAAATCACGCCGTCGAGCGAACGCGCCAGCTTCATGATGCGCGCGACCGCCGTGTGGGCGTCCTGCAGCATCTCGTAGTTGTCGGAGTTGACCGGCAGGTTCGTGTGCACGTTGCCGTCGCCCGCGTGCATGTGCAGCGCGACGAACACGCGGCCACGCAGCACCTGCTTGTGGATCGCCTGGGCTTCGTCGAGGATCGGCTTGAACTCGCCGCCGTTGAAGATCTGCCTCAGTTCGGCACGGATCTCCGCCTTCCACGACACGCGGATCGTACGGTCCTGCGTGACATGGAACACGGTTGCGTCCGGCTGCGCGTCCACGCGATCGGCGAACTTCTCCGCCAGCCCTTCGTAGCCGAGGCCGACCAGATAATGCTGCGCCTCGCGCAACGACAGGTCGAGCTTGTCGCGCAGGAATTCCCAACGCGCGCGCACCTTCTTCAGCAGATCGAGCGCCTGTTGGACGCGATCTTCGAGCAGCTCGGCGCTCGGGATTTCATTGGCGTCGTCGCTCTTGCCGAGCGGCAGCTTGCCGCCCTTGAAGAACGCTTCCAGCGCGTCGACCAGTTGCAGCTTGTTCTTGATCGACAGCTCGATGTTGATGCGCTCGATGCCGTCGGTGTACTCGCCCATCCGGTCGAGCGGGATCACCACGTCTTCGTTGATCTTGAACGCGTTGGTGTGCTTCGCGATCGCGGCGGTACGGCTGCGGTCGAGCCAGAAACGCTTGCGCGCCTCGGCGTTGACCGCGACGAAACCTTCGCCGCTCTTGCCGTTGGCCATCCGCACGACTTCCGAGGTGGCCTGCGCGACCGCATCGGCATCGTCGCCGACGATGTCGCCGATCAGCACCATCTTCGGAAACGCGTTGCGCTTGCTCTTGGTCGCGTAGCCGACCGCGCGCAGATAGCGCTCGTCGAGGTGTTCGAGGCCGGCGAGAATCGCGCCGCCCTGCTTCGACGTTTCGAACAGGTAATCCTTGATTTCGACGATGCTCGGAATCGCTTCGCGCGCCTGGCCGAAGAATTCGAGGCAGACCGTGCGCGTGTGCGCCGGCATCTTGTGCAGCACCCAGCGCGCCGACGTGATCAGACCGTCGCAGCCTTCCTTCTGCACGCCCGGCAGGCCGGCGAGGAATTTGTCGGTGACGTCCTTGCCGAGCCCTTCCTTGCGGAACACGCGGCCTTTGATGTCGAGCGCTTCCGTGCGCAGCAGCTTTTCGCCCGGTGCGTAGTTGCCGTCGAACCATTTCAGTTCGAAACGCGCGACTTCGATGTCGTGGATCTTGCCGAGGTTATGGTCCAGACGCGTGACTTCGAGCCAGTTCCCTTCCGGGTCGACCATGCGCCACCAGGCGAGGTTATCGAGCGCCGTGCCCCACAACACCGCCTTCTTGCCGCCCGCGTTCATCGCGACATTGCCGCCGACACACGATGCGTCGAGCGAAGTCGGATCGACCGCGAACACGTAGCCTGCCTGTTCGGCCGCTTCGGTCACACGGCGGGTGACGACGCCCGCGCCGGAGAAAATCGTCGGCACTTTGCGCTCGACGCCCGGCAGCACGGTCAATTCGACCGCGCCGAGCTGTTCGAGCTTTTCGGTGTTGATAACGGCCGAGAACGGCGTAAGCGGCACCGCGCCGCCCGTGTAGCCCGTGCCGCCTCCGCGCGGAATCACGGTCAGGCCAAGTTCGAAACACGCCTTGATCATGCCGGCGATCTCGGCTTCGGTATCCGGCGTCAGCACGACGAACGGGTACTCGACGCGCCAGTCGGTCGCGTCGGTCACATGCGACACCCGGGACAAACCGTCGAACTTGATGTTGTCTTTTTCCGTGACGCGGCCCAACACCTTGTTCGTGCGGCGGCGCAGATCGGTCGTCTTCTGGAATTCGGTCTCGAAATCGTCGACGGCGCGGCGCGCGGCCGTGACCAGCGTTTCGACCCGAGCGGCCCGGTCGACGCCTGCTGCATCGCCGTGCTCGACCAGATCGGCGCGACGGCGCTTCTCGATCTCTGAGAGACGATGATGCAGCGCCTCGATCAGCAGCGCGCGGCGCTTCGGATTGTCGAGCAGGTCGTCTTGCAGGTAAGGATTGCGGCGCACCACCCAGATGTCGCCGAGTACTTCGTACAGCATCCGCGCCGAGCGGCCGGTGCGGCGTTCCGCGCGCAGTTCGGCCAAAGCCGCCCAGGCTTCGTCGCCGAGCAGACGGATGACGATTTCGCGATCGGAAAACGACGTGTAGTTATAGGGGATTTCGCGCAGACGCGCTTCGGGATCGGCGGCCACCGCGGCGGCGGCCCCGTGCGGATCGAAACTTTGAGGTGCGTTCATGTTCGGACGACTCGGTGGGTCAACCCGGCGGGCTCATAGACGAGGCGCCGGCTGACGGTGCGCGTGGTGCGCAATGCTGGAAATTTTCTTGTGGAGCGAAGCACGACCGACGGTCTACCCACATCAGTCGCTTCGCGGCGCTCAGAGACAGCTACACGATCGTGCCTGGCGGACGTGACGCTCCGCCGCGGGGCGAGACTCACGCGGGGCGGGCATCAAATGGGCGATCCGAGGCTGCCAGTGCATCTTCCGATCCTTATTCCAAAATGGAATTCTACCGCATGATCCAGCTGCGCGTTGACGCGTGAAATCCGGGCTGTGGCGGGGCTTTGGGCGCTTTCCTGTCGGACGATGCCTGGCAGTGCCTGCGGCGAATTTTCCGACCGAACGGTCGGGCGGGTCTCCATCCGAGGCGCCGGGCGATGCGCTGAAGGTCAGGGAGCGCACCGTTGGCGCTATCATTGACGCTTTCCCGTCTCGCAAAGCGCACCGCGCCACCCGCATGGCTTCCCACGACTACCTGAAGAAAACCCTGACCGCGCGCGTCTACGACGTAGCCCGCGAGACCGAACTCGAACGTGCGCCGAATCTGTCGGCACGGTTGCGCAATCCCGTCTACCTGAAGCGCGAGGACAACCAGCCGGTGTTCTCCTTCAAGGTGCGCGGCGCGTACAACAAGATGGCGCATATTCCGGCCGGGGCGCTGGAGCGCGGGGTGATTACCGCGTCGGCGGGCAATCATGCGCAGGGCGTGGCGCTGTCGGCGGCGCGCCTGGGCGTGAAGGCGATCATCGTCGTGCCGGTGACCACTCCGCAGGTGAAGGTCGATGCGGTGCGCGCGCATGGCGGGCCGACTGTCGAAGTGGTGCAGTTCGGTGAGTCGTATAGCGATGCGTATGCGCACGCCGTCACGCTGCAGGACGCGCGCGGGCTGACCTTCGTGCATCCGTTCGACGATCCGTATGTGATCGCCGGCCAGGGCACGGTCGCGATGGAGATCCTCAGCCAGCATCAGGGACCGATCCACGCGATCTTCGTGCCGATCGGCGGCGGCGGACTGGCGGCAGGCGTGGCCGCGTATGTGAAATCGGTGCGCCCGGAGATCAAGGTGATCGGCGTGCAGACGGACGATTCGTGCGCGATGGCGGCGTCGCTGAAAGCCGGCGAGCGTGTCACGCTGAATGAAGTCGGTCTGTTTTCGGACGGCACGGCGGTGAAGCTGGTCGGCGAGGAAACCTTCCGCCTGTGCCGCGAATATCTCGACGACGTGCTGCTCGTGAATACCGATGCACTGTGCGCGGCGATCAAGGACGTGTTCCAGGACACCCGCAGCGTGCTGGAGCCCGCCGGCTCGCTCGCCGTAGCCGGCGCGAAGCAGTATGCCGAGCGCGAGGGCATCGAGAACCAGACGCTGATCGCGATCACGTCCGGCGCCAATATGAACTTCGACCGGATGCGTTTCGTCGCCGAGCGGGCCGAGGTCGGTGAAGCGCGCGAAGCGGTGTTCGCCGTGACGATCCCCGAAGAGCGCGGCAGCTTCCGGCGCTTCTGCGAGCTGGTCGGCACGCGCAGCGTGACCGAGTTCAACTACCGGATCGCGGACGCGAATTCCGCGCATATCTTCGTCGGCGTGCAGATCCGGAATCGCAGCGAATCCGCGCAGATCGCGGGCGCGTTCGAAGCGCACGGCTTTGCCACCGTCGATCTGACTTTCGATGAGCTCTCGAAGCAGCACATCCGCTATATGGTCGGCGGCCGTTCGCCGCTCGCGCACGATGAGCGGCTGTTCCGCTTCGAGTTTCCGGAGCGGCCGGGCGCGCTGATGAAGTTCCTGTCGTCGATGGCGCCGAACTGGAATATCAGCCTGTTCCACTACCGTAACCAGGGCGCGGACTACAGCTCGATTCTGGTCGGCATTCAGGTGCCGGAAAGCGGGAACGGCGAGTTCGAGCGCTTTCTTGCGACGCTCGGTTATCCGTACTGGGAAGAGACCGGCAACCCGGTGTATCGCTTGTTCCTCGCCTGATTTTTTGGACTGAAACGCGCAGATGGCTCTTTCGCTTGCCGACAAACTGGTGGTGGCAATCTCGTCGCGCGCGCTGTTCGACTTCGAGGAAGAGAACCGCGTGTACGAGGACGGCGACCTGCGCGCGTATGAAGCGTTGCAGCGCGACCGGCTGGCCGTGCCTGCGAAACCGGGCGTCGCGTTTCCGCTGATACGCAAGCTGCTGGCGTTGAACGCCGGCGGCCATCGCGTCGAAGTGGTGATCCTGTCGCGCAGCGATCCGATCAGCGGATTGCGCGCATTCCATTCGTGCCGCGAGCACGGGTTAGCGATCGAGCGAGGCGTCTTTACGCGTGGGCGGGCGCCGTTTGGCTATCTGAAGCCGCTGAACGCGTCGCTGTTTTTGTCTGCGAATCAGGACGATGTGCGTGACGCACTGGCCGCTGGTTTCCCGGCGGCGCGCGTGTTGCCCGAATCGGCGAAAATGGCGAGCAAGTATCCCGACGAAATCCGGATCGCATTCGACGGCGACGCCGTGTTGTTTTCCGACGAAGCCGAGCGCGTGTTTCAGAAGGATGGCCTGCGGGCGTTCGTCGGCCATGAGATTCACAACAAGGATTTGCCGCTGGCGGACGGGCCTTTGAAGCCGTTGCTCGAAGCGCTGCACCGGCTGCAGAAACTCGCGGACGAAGCCGCGCCGATGCATATTCGTACGGCATTGGTGACGGCGCGTTCCGCGCCCGCGCATGAACGCGCGATCCGCACATTGATGGCGTGGAACATCGAAATCGACGAAGCGATGTTCCTCGGCGGCCTCGACAAGAGCGCATTTCTGCGCGAGTTCGAGCCGGACTTTTTCTTCGACGACCAAATTGGCCACTGCGAATCGGCTCGCGTCGTGACGGCGACGGGGCACGTGCTGAGTGGCATTGTGAACGCATCATGACACCCGAACAATCACCGCTGGGTAAGCCTTCTGCTTACACCGAACAATATGACGCTTCGCTGCTCTTTCCGATTGCGCGCAAGAATGCGCGCGAAGCGATCGGCATCGGCGCGCAGTTGCCTTTTTTTGGCACGGACATCTGGAATGCTTACGAGCTTTCCTGGCTGAATGCGCGCGGCAAGCCGCAGATTGCCGTGGCTACTTTTTATGTGCCGGCTGAATCGCCCAATATTGTCGAGTCGAAGTCGTTCAAGTTGTATTTGGGGTCGTTTGCGCAGACGGCTTTTGAGTCGATGGACATTGTGCGGGAGACGATCAAACGGGATGTTTCCGCTTCTTGCGGCGCGTCTGTTTCTGTTCATCTGGCTGCGCCGTATGCGTTCGGCAAGTTGCAGATGGAAGAGTTTGAAGGGCTGTCGCTGGACCGGCTCGATCTGGATACCGATGTTTATCAGCCTGACGCTTCATTGCTGAAGGCCGCGCTCGATGAGGCGCCGGTTGAGGAGACTTTGATTTCTAATTTATTGAAGTCGAATTGTCCGGTGACTGGGCAACCTGACTGGGGTAGCGTACAGATTCATTACGTTGGACCGCAGATTGATCATGCAGGCTTGCTGAGGTACATCATCTCCTATCGGAATCACACCGGGTTTCATGAGCAGTGTGTCGAGAGGATTTTTATTGATGTTCTCAAGGCCTGCCGGCCGGTTAAGTTGGCTGTTTATGCCCGCTACACGCGGCGTGGTGGGCTTGATATTAATCCTTTCCGGACGAATTTTAATTTGCCTATGCCGGACAATATGCGGTTGGCCCGGCAGTAGTCTTTGTTTGTTCGCCTCAGGCGGTGATTAGGGTTTTTGTTTGCCTGCGCGGCGCTATTGTCTGTACGCCTGCGGCGTTGGCCTTTCCTTGAATTGTTAGTGGTCTATTAGCGTCGCCCCTGTGCGGGGCAGGCACTTACTTTCTTTGCCGCCGCAAAGAAAGTAAGCAAAGAAAGCGGCTTCACACCGCTAACTTTGAAGCGGGTCCCCTGGCTTGGAGGAGGTAGTGGAACATCTGGAATCGGTGTTCTCGCGCACTCCGCGCCGGTGACAAGGCAGTCATGCTTCCGGCGGCGCTGCGCGCGCCGTAGCGGTACTTCACCAAACCGGCCGGCGGTTTCGGCGCTTGGTGTTACTTCACTAAACCATCCGGTCGTTTCCGCGCCACGCTAAGGCGACCGCCGCGATACTCATCGAGCCGTAGCTTCTGCGTCCCGCCGAGTTAACAGCTGGGCGTTACTTTTCCAGCAAGCCGCAAATCACATCGGCGCCTCGCCGAGGCGAAGCCGATGGCCCCCACCGCGCACAAACAAAGCCACGGGTTTCTCTGGCAGACCATTCCGGCGAGCACGCAGTATGAAGCGGGAAGAATGATGCGGGAAACCCGTACGCCCCACTGGTTTTGAGAAGTACCGCCACGGCGCGCGCAGCGCCGCCGGAAGTATGACGGCCTTGTCACCAGCGCGGAGTGTGCGGGAACACCGATTCCAGATGTTCCACTCCCCCCTCCAAGCCAGGAAACCCGCTTAAGAATTAGCGGTGTGAAGCCGCTTTCTTTGCTTACTTTCTTTGCGGCGGCAAAGAAAGTAAGTGCCTGCCCCGCACAGGGGCGAAGCTAATAGACCACTAACAAATCAAGGAAAGGCCAACACCGCAGGCACACAGACCAAAGCGCCGCGAAGGCAAAAACCCTAATCACCGCCTACGGCGAACAAAGAAAACCTCAAACCGCAGGTTTCTTATAAGCCACGCAGTCAACCTCAACCCGACAATCAATCACCATGGAAGACACCACACAAGCTCTCGCCGGCGGATTCTCCCCAAAATACTCCCGAAAAACCTTATTAAAAGAAGCGAAATCGCGGGGATCATCGAGCCACACTCCACATCGGACGACATGCTCCGCCCCATACCCGGCTTCTTTCAGAATAGCGAAAACGTTCTGAATCGCCTTGTGCGATTGCTCAACAATCCCACCATTGATGACTTCGCCATTTTCCATCGGCGTCTGTCCGGAAACGAACAACCAGCCATCCGCTTCGACAGCCCGAGCAAAGGGCATATGCTGACCACCGGTCCCCTTCCCACCTTCAACACCATATCGCTTCATCATCAAACTCCTTAAAAAGTCCAGCATGCGCGAGCAACGCCGCTACCGCATGCCGTATCAATCAGAAAACAGAAAAGCCAAAAATCAGAACGCGCCGTGCGCATCACCCTTCGACGCCGCGCCACGCGCCACAAAATGCCCCGCGCGCTCGCCGGTCACCGCTCCATCGCGGTAAGACAACACGCCATTCACCCACACCGCATCAATCCCGTCAGCCGCTTGCTGCGGCTTCTCAAACGTCGCGGCATCGCGAACCCGCGCCGGGTCGAACAACACCAGATCCGCGTGATAGCCGATATGCACCTCGCCACGCTGCGCCAAACCAAACCGCCGCGCCGACAAACTGGTCATCTTGCGCACCGCCTCTTCCAGCGGCAACAAACCGGCATCGCGCACGTAATGCCCCAGCACGCGCGGAAACGCGCCCCATAACCGTGGATGCGGCAACGGATCGTTCGGCAAACCATCGGACCCGACCATCGTCGCGGGATGCGACAGAATCCGCCGCACGTCGTCCTCGGACATGTTGTGATACACCGCGCCCGCCGGCTGCAAGCGCTTGCCCGCCTCCTGCTGCGTGACGCCCCACTCGGCGGCAATCTCCTTCACCAGCTTGCCCGCCATCTCCGGATGGGGCTCCGACCACGTAATCGTGATGTCGATGTCGCCCGTCACCTGCTTCAGATCGAGCGTCGACGAACTGCGGTTATACGGATAACAGTCGCAACCAATCGGCTGCATGCGCCGCGCGCCCTCCAGCGACTTCAGCACCTCCTCGCTACGCCCCCAATTCGACGGCCCCGCGCACTTCAGATGCGATATCACCACCGGCACATGGGCGTGACGCCCGACCCGATACGCTTCGTCCATTGCGTCGAGAATCGCGTCGAACTCGGTGCGCATGTGCGTCGTGTATAGCGCGCCGGCGGCGGCGAGCGGCTCGGCCAGCGCCATCACTTCTTCGGTCGGCGCGGAAAACGCGGAACCGTATGCGAGCCCCGAGCTAAGGCCCAACGCGCCATTCGACAGCGCCTCTTCGAGTTGCGCGCGCATGCCTTCGATTTCCTGCGGCGTCGCCGCGCGATCCAGCCGGTCCATCTGGTTGCTGCGCAATGCCGTATGCCCAATCAGCGCGCCGACATTCACCGCGGGCCGCGCGGCGTTGACCGCTTTTACGTATTCAGCAAAGGTCGGATACCGGAACGCGTCGCGCTCGCCGAGCAGGTTCATCGGATCGGGCGGATCGCCCTTCAACGCAACCGGCGACGCACTGATCCCGCAGTTGCCGACGATCACCGTCGTCACGCCCTGGGTGATCTTCGGCAGCATTTGCGGCGAACGGATCACGTGCGTGTCGTCATGCGTATGAACGTCGATGAAACCCGGCGCCAGCGCGCGGCCATTGGCCTCGACCACCTCTTCGGCAAGCCAGTTCGACAGATTGCCGATCGCCGCGATGCGGCCGTCGCGGATCGCGACGTCGCGTTCGAGCGGCGGTGCGCCCGTGCCGTCATACAGCTGCGCGCCGACGATCAGCGTATCGGCGGCTTCGGGATGCGAATGCATGGATCAGTCTCCTAACGGTTGTCGATCGCCACCGCCACGGTGCGCGTCGAGCGCGTGCTTCATGCGGCGCAGCAATTCTCGGCTCTCGTCACCCTGACTGACGGCAAGTTCGGTGACGAGTACATCGAGCGCCATCATCATCGCGTAGCGCGACGACGACGGCTTGTAAATGAAATCGGTCTCAAACGCGACGATCGGAATCACCCAATCGGCCAGTTTTGCGAGCGATGAAGCTGGTGCAGTCAGCGCAATCACGGTCGCGCCGTAGCTGCGCGCGATCCGGCAGTTCTCGACCATCTCCGGCACACGGCCCGTTGTCGACAGCGCGATCACGACGCACTCGCGCGATACCGTGCTCGCCACCATACGCTGCAACAGGCCGTCCTGATAGGTCGCAACGGGCCGGCCAAGGCGTACCAGTCTGAAACGCATCTCGTCGGCGAGCGCGGTCGAACCGCCGCCCATGCCGAACACGTAGATCATCCGCGCGGCGCGTAATGCGGCTGCGGCTTCAGTGAGCGGCGCCTGGCGCAGCAATTGATGGTTATGAGTAAGCGCGGTCTGCACTTCGTCGAACACGCGGGTGGCAATCGGCTCGGGGGTGTCCGTGGGACCGCCCGCTTGCAGAAAGCGCTGGCCGACCGCGGCCGCCTGGGCGAGCCGCAGTTTCAGCTCCCGCACGTCGCGGCAACCTACCGCCTTGGCAAAGCGCGTCACGGTCGCCACGCTCACCTCCGCTTGCTGCGCGAGCGCGCCGATGCTGGCGCGCGATGCACCGGTCAGATCGTCGAGAATCAGCGCGGCGACCTTACGCTCGGCCGAGCGCAATTCCGGCGCGCATTCGGCAATGCGCGCGACGATGTCGAAAGCCAGCGGTTCGGCAGTAGAGTTCATTGCAGACGGTGCGATGCCCGCACGGCCGCCCGTGAGCATGGCCGCGCAAGTCGTGGTACTAAATAACATTTCTGCATCCATCGTACTTTCGGTAACATAGTAAAGTCAACTTTGATTCAATTTAACCGGACGATGGAGCAGGGAGACATGAAAGTTACAAACTATCAGGGCGCAACGATTGATCCTTATAGCAAGGGCTTGGGCATGGTTCCAGGCACCAGCATCCAACTGACGGATGCCGCGCGCCTCGAGTGGAATCTGCTGAACGAAGACGTGAGTCTGCCCGCCGCGGTACTGTACGCGGACCGCGTAGAACACAACTTGAAGTGGATGCAGGCATTCGTCGCCGAGTACGGCGTCAAACTCGCGCCGCACGGCAAAACGACGATGTCGCCGCAACTATTTCGCCGTCAGCTCGAAACCGGCGCATGGGGCATCACGCTCGCCACCGCGCATCAGGTGCGCGCGGCGTATCACGGCGGCGTTTCGCGGGTGTTGATGGCCAACCAGTTGGTCGGCCGCCACAACATGATGATGGTCGCCGAGTTGTTGAGCGATCCCGATTTCGAGTTCTTTTGCCTCGTCGATTCGGTTGAAGGCGTCGAGCAGTTGGGCAAGTTCTTCACGTCGGTGCGCAAATCGCTGCAGGTGCTACTCGAACTCGGCGTGCCGGGCGGCCGCACCGGCGTACGCGATGAAGCACAGCGCAACGCGGTGCTCGAAGCGATCGCGCGCTATCCGGACGTGTTGAAGCTGGCGGGCGTCGAGTTGTATGAAGGCGTGCTGAAAGAAGAACACGAAGTGCGCGAGTTTCTGCAGAGCGCCGTTGCCGTCACGCGCGCGCTCGTCGATGAAGGCCGTTTTGCCCGCACGCCGGCCGTCCTGTCAGGTGCGGGTTCGGCCTGGTACGACGTGGTCGCGGAAGAATTCGTGAAGGCGTCGGAAACCGGCAAGGTCGAAGTCGTACTGCGCCCCGGCTGCTATCTGACCCATGACGTCGGCATCTACCGCAAAGCGCAGACGGACATCTTCGCGCGCAATCCGGTCGCGAAGAAAATGGGCGAAGGCTTGCTGCCGGCGCTGCAACTGTGGGCGTATGTGCAATCGATTCCGGAACCGGATCGCGCGATCATCGGTCTAGGCAAGCGCGATTCCGCTTTCGACGCGGGCATGCCGGAACCGGCGCGCCACTATCGTCCGGGCACCGAGGCGCCGCGCGATATTGCCGCCAGCGAAGGCTGGGAGATTTTCGGCTTGATGGATCAGCACGCGTATTTGCGGATTCCCGCCGGCGCCGATCTGAAGGTGGGCGACATGATCGCGTTCGACATCTCCCACCCGTGCCTGACATTCGATAAGTGGCGTCAGGTGCTGGTGGTCGATCCGTCGTATCGCGTCACCGAGGTGATCGAAACGTTCTTCTGACGACGTTGAAAACGGCGCGCTCAACGCGCGGTGGCGCGCCGCTCGTCACGACGGCGTGCTCGCCTGGACCTGGCGCTCGGGGCCGGCGCCCGCCGCTTCGGGCGCTTGCGTAGCCGCGGCGCTGCCAGCGCCGGCGCTGGTCGTGGCCGCCACTTCGCCGATCCGCACTTCCAGCATCTTCAACGCGCCCGACAGCGCCGCCAGCGCGTCGTCCGGCAACCCGGCCATCGTGTCGTGCAGAAATGCATTACGACGCGGCATGCTGGCTTCGGTCGCCGAAAACCCCGCTTCGGTCAGACGCACATTGGTCACGCGGTTATCGCGCGTATCCATACTGCGGGCAATCCAGCCGAGCCCTTCCAGCGTTTTCAATTGCCGCGTGAGCGCGCCCGGATCGACACGCAAGCGCTCGACCAGCCGCTTCTGCGACGACTCGCCAGCCTGTTCGTGCAGCGCCAGCAGAATGCGCCAGCGCGGCAACGGATGGCCGACGTGCGCCTCGAATGCCGACATGAACGCCCGATAAGTGCGGCCGAATTGCTGCACGACGGCGACGCGGTCCTGTTCTTCCATGATGTGTCAGTAAAACGGTAAGTCGAAAAATTCAGTCCGCGTGAATCACCGGCTCGAGCTTGCGCTGGAGCTTGATCGGCGGCACACGGCGGCTTTGCCACACTGACACCACCGCGATGATCGCCGCCAGCGCCAGACCCAGATGAATCGCCGCGACCAGCGCCTCGCGCGCGGTTTCCAGCAGCATCGCACCGTTGTGGCCGGCATGCGTCAACTGACCGAGCAAGGTGGTTTGCGCATCGCGATTGATGAGGATTTGCGGGTCGCCCAGATCGGCGAACCACTGGGTCGCGTGATCGTTTTCCAGCGCGCTGCGCACGCCGCTCGCGTACATGTGGGTGACCAGCGTGCCGGTGAGCGCCGTGCCGATCATCCCGCCGATCATCCGCAGCGACTGCAGCAGCGCCGTAGCGATGCCGAGGTGCTCGCGGCCGGCCGTCTGCTGCGCGAAGATCGTCAGGTTCGGCATCACAAAACCGAGACCAAGGCCGCCGAGAACCATGAACGACATCAGCATCCATTGCGGCATCGAACGCGTGGCGACGACCACGCCGAGGCACGAAAGCGCCACTAGCGCGAAGCCAACGTACAGCATCAGATTCGGATTACGCACGCGCGAGACGATCCGCCCGTTCGCAATACTGCCGACCGTGATGAACACGACGAGCGGCGTAATGACGAGCCCCGCTTCTTTCGGCGACATACCGAAGCCGCCCTGGAACAGTAACGGCGCGTAGAACAGCAGCGAGAACATCGTGAAGCCGCCGAGCACCGCCAGCGTGAACAGCGCAGCGAGACTGCGGTTGCGGAACATATCGACCGGCAGAATCGCGGTCGGGCAGCGCTTTTCCCACTGCCACAGCGCGTACGCCGACGCGACGCTCAACGCCAGCAGCGCGAACGCGCCGAAGGTGACGCCATGTTTCGGCAACAACTCGACGAACAATTGCAACGAGCCGAGCGACACCGCAATCAGCAACGCGCCGGGCCAATCGAGCCGCATCTTGCCTTCGTGCTCGACGTGCCGCAAATGCGGCAGGAAGCGCCAGACGAAAAACAGCGACAGCAGGCCGACCGGCAGATTTACATAGAACACCGAGCGCCAGCCGTAGTACTGCGTGAGAAAACCGCCGAGCGACGGACCCACCGCATTCGCAATGCCGAACGCCGAACTCATCAGCACCTGCCAGCGCAGGCGCACAACCGAGTCGGGAAAGAGATCGGGAATGCTGGCGAACGCGGTGCCGACCAGCATGCCGCCGCCGATGCCCTGCAGACCGCGCGCGAGCACGAGAAACAGCATGTTGTTGGCGGCGCCGCATAACACCGACGCCGCGGTGAACACGATGATCGATGCGATCACGAACGGTTTGCGCCCGTAATAATCGCCGAGCCGGCCGAAGATCGGCACAGTGATCACCGAGGTGAGCAAGTACGACGTGGCGACCCACGCGTACAGCTCGAAACCTTTCAGCTCCGACACGATGGTGGGCAAAGCGGTGCCCACCACGGTCTGGTCGAGCGCGACCAGCATCGTGACGAAGGAAATGCCGAGCATCGCCAGCAACGATTCACGGAAGGGTAAAACTTGCCCACTCGAGTGGTGAGCAGCGGTATGGACAGCCATTTTTGATAGCGCAACAGTTGACTCGTCAATCAATGGGGAATCATACCACTGTGCGACGTTCTAAACTGGGACGTCGGCGAGGGTCAGCGCGCCGCCGAATCGATTCAAATCGACGGAAGAACGGAAAACACATGACGCCAGGGAGGCACATGGAGCCGAGTTCGCTCGCTGCACAAGCTTTATCGAACGAAGATCTGATCGCGCTGCGGCGCGCGAAACACCAACTGGAAAGCCCCGCTCTGGCGATGAAACTGGCCAGCATCGTCGGTTCGCCGCTGGAGAAGCTGATGTCGCGGATGCCGGCTTTCGCCAACGAAAAGGTCACGGATGCAACGGAACTGGCGTTGCGCAAGTGCCTGTCGATCGCGCTGCGCACGCTTGGACGGCAGGACGGCGCCGCGCCGCTGGCCGTGCCCGACAAGCCGAGCAACCTGCTGCATAAATTCGCCGTAGCGACCACCGGTGCGGCCGGCGGCGCATTCGGCCTGTTCGCGCTGCCAGTCGAGTTGCCGGTGACGACCACGCTGATGTTCCGCTCGATCTGCGACATCGCGCGCAGCGAGGGCGAGAATCTGTCGTCGATCGACACGCAGCTGCAGTGCCTGACGGTGCTGGGCATGGGCGGCACATCGAAAGCCGACGACGACGCCGACTTCGGCTACTTCATCATCCGCGGCGCGCTGGCGCAGGCGGTCTCGAAAGCTTCATCCGAAATCGCGACGAAGGGCTTCACCGCGCATGGCTCCGCCGCGTTGCTGCGCCTGCTCAACACGATTGCCGCGCGCTTCTCGGTGCAAGTGAGCGAGCAGATCGCTGCCAAATCGATTCCGGCAATCGGCGCGGTGCTCGGCGCGATGGTCAACACGGTGTTCATCGACCACTTCCAGCAGGTCGCGCACGGCCACTTCACCGTGCGGCGGCTGGAGCGCGAATACGATCAGGAAACGGTCGAGGCCGCCTATCAGACGATCGACATCGCGCTCGACGGTTGATCAGCGGCGCCGCGCCCGCTCGCTTCACCGGTTACGCGCCGCACGAAAGCCGCGGCGCGGTCGAGCGCGCGGTTCGCTTCCGGGATGAACGGCGTGAACAGCGGCCACACATGCGGCATCTTCTTCCACACTTCGAGCTCGCAGACCACGCCAGCGGCGCGCGCGTTGTCGGCGACGCGTTGCGAGTCGTCCAGCAGCACCTCGGTGCTGCCCGCCATGATGAAGAGCGGCGGCAGGCCGTGCAGATCGGCGTAGACCGGCGACGCGTACGGATGCGTGGCGGCCGCGCCGCCGAGATAGACCTGCGCCGCGAGAGCGATCGCGCTGCCGCTGAACATCGGATCGAGACCGTCATTGGTGCGGATCGTGGCGCCCGCAGCGGCCAGATCGGTCCAGGGCGAGAACAGCAGGCCTCCCGCCGGTAGAGGATCGCCGGCATCGCGCAAGGCGACGAGCGTGGCTAGCGCGAGACCGCCGCCCGCCGAATCGCCTGAGATCACGATCGACTCGGGCGGCGTGCCGTCGGCGATCAACTGGCGATAGGCCGCGGTCGCATCGTCGAGCGCCGCCGGGAAGCGATTCTCGGGCGCGAGCCGGTAGTCGAGCGAAAAGACCGGCGCATTGGCACGCGTCGCCAGACCAAACACAATCGAGCGATGCGTACGCGGCGAACAGAAGTAATAGCCGCCGCCGTGGAAATACAGCACCGTCGGCTGGTTCCTGACGCTGGACGCGCCATCGATGCGTTCGATCCACTCGCCGTGCAACGGTTGATCGTCCGGCCCGTACATTTCGCGCAGATTCCAGCCGGCAGGCACACGTGGCGACCAGACACGCTTGGCCGTCAGCGCCCGCGCTTTCTCGACATTGATGCGCGGCTTGAGAGTTTGCGGTAGAAACTGCCTGCGCAGATACCAGCACGCGAGCGCACTTTGCCAGCTCATCGGGACACGCTCCTTCGATAGTGTCCCGTCATGGTACGTGCGTTCGCCAAAACGTCGGTGGACGGCGGCTTCTAATCTTGAAAACCGCCTGTTCTACGACAGTGGTGTACACAACACCCTAGTTCGCCGGCAAAACCTGCCCACGAATCTCGCCCATCGGGTTCTGTCCCGTATGGACGTTGAAGTACCACTGCCCCGCCATCAGGTCCGTCACCTGCTGTTCGGTCAGCGCCGCCGATCCTTTGATCGGACTCGCGAGCGCGCCCTTCTCGATCGGCACCTGGGGTTTGGCGTTCTGCCCCACCGGCGCGGGACCGTGGAAATGTGCGGCGGTCGCCGGGCCGCTCAGCCCTTCATAGGTGATCGTCCATTGCAGGGTTTTGGTCGACGTATCGAACGTGGCGTTCAACATGCCGTGCCCGTGACTCACACGCGGCGGCACTTCGCTCGACGGCTCGAGGTCCGCCTTCAACGCCACCGTATCCGCGAAGGCGACGCCTGATGCCAACGCCCACAACACCACAGCGAGATTCAATTTTCGAAGTGCAATCATTGTCTTCTCCGGACTTGACACACCGCCGCACCGAAAACCCGGTCACACGCGGAGCCACCACATACTAGTGCAAATCCTTCGAACATGTTTGCGCCGAGGACCACATGACACGACAGTCTTAGCCGCGCGCATCCGTCAACGAAAAAAGCACCGCGAGCGGTGCTTGCCTTTCCACGGTGACGCGCTTCGCTTTAGAAGTGGTGACGGATACCCGTCGTCACCGCAACCTGGCTCTTGCTCGACGACGGCGCGCCGGTGCCGAACACTTGCGCGCCAACAAAGGTGCGGACAAGGACGTGTCGCGGATGTATTCCGGGCGCCGGCACGTGCCCGCCAAGACACGTTCGTTTGTCGAATTCACCGTTGAGTACTTTCGAAACAACGCTCAGTCGACGCTTTCATCGATATTTCCAAACAGTTAATTGCGCATTTCGTAATCAATCTTTTGCGTGAGCCCGGTTATGCTTCGGCTTGCGAGAAGTGACTCCTTCATCGAGGGATGTCTCCAAATCTTTAACGCGGCTTCGGCCGCGTTTTTTTCGCCCTCTTGTTTTGCCCCTCACTTTGCCGTCTCGTCTGCCGGCGCCGAAGCCACCGGCCGCGGACCGTACGACCGTACAACCGGTTCACTGCAGAACGACACATCATGCGAGCAACGCGGCTTGCTCCTCGATTCCATCCAGCATCGCATTGCATTTACGCACCAGCAGCAGTCCGTCGCTGCGCACGCGTTCCGGCGTCTTGATGGCGATGTCCCGGCGATAGTCTTCCAATGCGTTGAGCAGTGGCGGATATTGCAGCACGCTCACCGCCCCGGCCACCCGGTGATGCCACTCACGCAGACGCTCGACGTCAATACGCTCGAGGAGCGGCTCCAACGCCAGCACGTCTTTACGCACCGACGAAACAAACGAGTCGAGCAAGGCCTTGACGGTCGATTCGCTGCGCCACAGTTGCGTCATGTGACTCAGGTCGACCGGCACGAACGGCTCGGCACCGCTGCGCGGATCCGGTCCGGCGACCGGCGGCGCACTGACGGTTTCAGCAGGTGAGGCTTGCCACGCGCTGTCGCCGCCGAACCAGCGGCTCAGGTAGTCACGCAGCGTAGCGAGCCGGGTCGGCTTGACGAGGCAGTCGTCCATACCGGCGTCACGGCATTGATTCAGGTCCTCGGGCGCGGTGTTCGCCGTAATCCCAAGGATCGGCAGGTGATACGCGCCACCCTGCTCCCGCTCCCGGATGCGTCGCGCCAGTTCGTAGCCGGACAGGTTCGGCATGTGGCAGTCCGTGATCAGACAACCGTAGCTGGTTTGTTCGAGCGCCGCCAGTGCTTCGGCGCCGTCGTTCGCCACGTCGCAGGCAAAGCCGAGCAGAGTCAGTTGATGACGAATCAGCGCCTGATTGACCGGATGATCCTCCGCCACCAGGATCAGCCGGCCACTGGCGATCGCGCGCTCGCGGTCCGGTGGCACGGCGCCGCTCTCCGGCGTGCGCGGCATGCCCGCTGCACGCGGCGCCGCCGACGGCAAGCCGGTCATCGCGGCGGCGCACGCCACACCGAGACCGCGCCACGAAATGGGATTGACGCTGACTCGCACGTTGTCGTCGAGGATTCGATAGCCGGTCGGCTTCGGTTTCCCGGTAAGGCAGATGAGCCGCGAACTCGCCGGCACCCCTGCTGGCAATGGCAACGCCACATCTTCACCAACAAAGATCAGGTCTACGTTCGCTAGCGTGTCGGGCTCGGCCAGTTCCGCCGCATCGGGCGCTACATAGCGCAACTCGAGTCCAAGCGCCTCGCCGAAATGCATGAGCGCCTGCGCCACTCGCGTGTCGCCCGTTGCCACCACGCCGCGTTTGCCGCGCAAGCCGTTCACCGAGTAATGCGGCGACTCGACAGGCATGGTGAGGCGCACCGTTATGCGAGTGCCGACACCGGGCTCGCTGTGCAGCTCGAGTGCGCCGTTCATCAGATCGGTCAGCTTGCGGCAGATCGTCAGGCCCAGACCCGTGCCGCCGAAGCGGCGGGTGGTCGACGACTCCGCCTGCACGAACGGCTCGAACAGCTGCGCCTGCACCTCCGGTGCGATGCCGATGCCGGTGTCCTCGACGGTCATTTCGAGCGTCTGAGCGCCGCCGCTCCGCCCGGCGACCGCGACCCGCACGTCGACCTCGCCCTCCGGCGTGAACTTGATGGCGTTGCCCAGCAGGTTGAACAGAATCTGCCGCAATCGCACGCTGTCGCCTCGCAGCTTGGCGGCGACCTCAGGCGCAATATCCACGCGCACTTTCAGGCCCTTCTCATGAGCCTGGCCCGCCAGCAAACCGACCGCATTGTCGACCAGTTCGCGCATGTCGATGGGCTCGGCTTCGATCGTCAGCTGCCCTGCTTCGATTTTCGAATAATCGAGCAGGTCGTCCAGAATCTGCAGCAGCGCGCCAGCCGACTCGTGAATCATGCCGAGCATTTCCTTCTGATCCGCATTGAGCGGCGTGCGCTCCAGCACTTCGACGAGGCCAAGCACGCCGTTCATCGGCGTGCGGATTTCGTGACTCATCATGGCGAAAAAATCATCTTTGGCCCGCGACGCTGCTTCGGCCACATCGCGCGCTCGCGCCAGTTCTTCCGAGCGCGCGTGCTCCAGACTCGCGTCCACCCAGTAGCCGCTCCACACGACGCTGCCATCGTTCTCGCGGCGCGGTACCAACTCCGCGCGCGCCCACTTGAGGTCATGTTCGCCGTCGAAGCGAAACTCCATATGGACCGGTGTTTCGCAGCGAGCCGATCGTTCCAGCTCCGCCAGCACGAAAGGCCGGTCTTCCGCGCACACGCGTCGGAAATCGATCCCGTCGCCGCCCAGCAGATGCCGCGTGTCGCCGCCGATATACGGGAACGAGTACACACCGTCCGCTGTGCGCCGTAGTTGAAACACGACCGCCGGCAATGAGCGCGTCACATCGAACAAACGGCGCTCGGTTTCGCGCGCGAGCATTGCGGCGCGCCGGATATCGGTAATGTCGACCATGGTTCCGAGCACGCAACTCGCCTTACCGTCAGCGCCGTGACAGATCCGGGTCCAGAACAAGCCATGCCGCGCGTCGCCGGCGCCGTCTTCGAACTGAAGCTCCACCTTCGCCGGCTCGCTACTTGTCAGCATGTTGCGCGCCAGCTTTTCCAGGACGCGGCTGTTTGAGTCGCCCCATGCCTGGACATCCGAAGCAGTGCGCCCGATGACCGCTTCGCGGCGCAAGCCGCACGCCTCCTCATACGCCCGGTTGATCGCGATGTAACGGCCATCCAGATCTTTGGCGACGAGCGGATAGGGGACCATCTCCATCATGGTTTCCTGAAAGTTCAGCTGTAACGCGAGTTCGCGTTCGGTCTGCTTGCGCAGCCGCGCTTCGCGTTGCAGCAGCAGATAAGCCCGTAGCGTGACCAGCAGCACGACGCCGATGGCGATCAGCAATGGCAGCAGACGCACCGCAGTGACGCTCCAGGTTCCCTGCGCACCCATGCTGCCGGTCACCCACTTCTGCCGGATGCGCTGCTTTTCGGCGGGCGGCATGGCTAGCAAGGCGCGGTCGATCAGACCGGCGAGCGGACCGAGATCGGGGCGAACGGCAAAGCCGAGCGCGTCGGATTCGCTGACCGTTCCGAGGATCTTGAGGACGCTGGCGTAACGTTGCTTGAGCAGAACATCGACGGCGGCCACGTTGCCGACCACCACGTCTGCCTGGCCGTTCGCGGCCATCCTTAACGCTTCGTCGAGACTGGCCGCGACGACGACATGAGTTGCCGGAATATTCTCGACGAGCGGAATCGAACCGGCGATATGCGGCGAGACCACGATGCGGCGCGAGGCGAAATCGTTAAGTGCTCGTGCGGCCGGCTCATCTTCGCGTCCGACGATCACGAGCGGATAGCTTTCGTATGCACGCGTGTGTAGCGCGTTCTTCAGACGCGGATCATGGCCGGAGGAGGTGAGGATAGCCAGATCGCCGCGCTGGAAGGCTTCGATGGTCGCGGGCCAGGCGGCGGTATGGGCACGATTGAACACGATGCCCAACGTGCGGCTCAGGTAATCCAGATACTCGGCCGCGATGCCGGCAGGATGACCGGATTCGTCCACATAGCTAAAAGGCGGCCAGCCGTTGTCGAACCCCACCTGCAACGGCGGCAGCGAACGCAGCCAGGCCCGCTCCTGCGATGTCAGCACAAGGCGCCGCGCAGCGGAGGCCGCTCGCGCGTCGAAACTGCCGGATAGCCAGCGCACGCGGATCGCCGCGTCGTCGGCCGGATTCATCGACGTGAGCGCCCGGTCGAGCTGGTCGCGCAGCGCGGCGCGATTGCGGGGCACCGCAAAGCGCAGGCCGGAGATTTTGCTGTTTTCCTCGAACGCAACGTGCAGGCTGCGAAACTCCTCGGTGGCCAACGCGTACTGAACGGCCGGGGTAGAACCGAGATAGGCGTCGGCGTCGCCATGCGCGACCGCCGACAGCGCCGCATGGGTACTAGCGAAAGTTTCGATCTGCGCGCGCGGAAAGCGCACGTGCAGCAATCTTTCGAGCGCAAAACCTTTCTCTATTGCGAGGTGGGCACTGGTCAGCTGGGCGGGACCCGCATACGCTTCGCGGTCCCGCCTGACCGCCACCGAGGTTGTGGCACGAAAATACGGTGCCGTGAAACTGAAGCAGCGTTCGCGCTCGGGCGTCCGGGCGACGCTCATCACGAGGTCGACGTTGCCGGCACAGGCCGCGGCCAGCAGTTGCGGCATGTCCGGAAACGCTTTGCCTTCGATAACGACGTTCGGGCCCACCAGTGCGCGCAGGTAGTCGGCGCTCAAGCCCGCCGGCTGGCCGTCTTCGAGAGCGTCGAACGGCAGCCAGCCATTAGCCAGCACGCCAACGGTCAATTTCGCAGGAAAAGCGCCGGCGACTTGCGGATGAGATGAACCGGCAAACGGCTGAGCGAACGCTGCCGACATCTGCGCGACGAAAAACGCGAACACGACAATCAGCCACCGCGATACGCATCGCGGCGCCCGGCTCATGGCGACACCGTCTTGGCGCTTCATAAGGGATTCCAGGACACGCTGTGACGCGGCGCTCACACGGTCTCGCCGTGCTCGCTGGAGAGCGCCGCGGAGCGGCCGGCCGACTTGCCCCGCAGAAACGAGAACAGGGCACCTGCGGCGACGCCGCCAGACATAGGCGCGGCCCAGAACAACCAGAGCTGGTCGAGTGCCCAGTCGCCGACGAACAACGCCTGGCCGGTTGAGCGAGCGGGATTGATCGCACCATTGGTGATCGGAATCGACACCATATAGACGAGCATCAGACATGCGCCGACGACGAGCGGCGCGATCGGTTTCAAGCTGCGCCGGTAATTCACCATCAGACTTACACTGACGAAGACAAACGACAACGCAAGCTCAATCGCAAGCGCCGAGTGAAATTGATAGTCAGAAGGAGAGTGATCGCCAAAGCCATTCGCGCCGAACTCGCTCGCGGCCAGTTCGAAACCGGGTCGGCCGCTCGCCACGTAAGCCAGTAGGGCTGCACCGGCAATCGCCCCGAGAATCTGGGCGGCAAGGTAGGGCAACAGATCCCGAATCGGGAAGCGTTGCGCGATCGCGAAGCCGACCGTGACAGCCGGGTTGAAATGCGCGCCGCCGGAGATACCGCTGAACATGTAATTGGCCGTGGCCAGCGCCAAACCGAACGCCAGCGACACCTCGAGCACACCGTAACCCTGCTGGACGGCGCCACTGTTCAATACGATGCTGCCGCAACCGACGAACACTAGCCAAGCCGTTCCGGCGCCCTCCACCAACAACCCCTTACCTAGCGCTACCATCCCGCCTCCCAGTCCGATTATTTGCCCACAAGGCAGGCGGCGCCGCGTTAGAACCACGAGCCTTCTTCTTCGATTGGCTAGCAGCTCTGCGTCGTTCAGCATGACGAAATGACGCGTGTCGTCGGATGAGTGCGCAAGGAGCCGCCGTTAATCAGGAACTATGGAATGACGAGGCCGCGCGACCAATCAGACGACTCCCAAATTCTTAAGAACTATCGGCAGAAACGTGTTGGTTGTTCTCACAGGCCTGTCAGGTCAGCCCTATCTGTCTCGCGTATTCGATGAGGTCGTTTTCCGTTTCAAGGCCGAGCTTGCGCATCGCACTCCGCTTCTGCGTGCTGATGGTCTTGCCGCTGCGCTGCAGGCGCGCCGCGATCTCGTAGACCGCGAAGCCTTGCACATAGAGCTGGAAAACCTCCCATTCGCGCGCGCTCAGCACACCCATGCGCGGTTGCGGCGGAGTCTCGGCTGCTTCGATCGCGATGCGCGCTTGATCCGACAGATAGATGTCGCCGGCAACGACGGCGTTAATCGCATCGATCAACGCCGTCGTGGTGTCACGTTTGTCGACGATGCCGGCCACACCGATATGCAACAGGCCCGAAAGCATGTGCGCGTGGCAGATCATCGTCAGTACGACGACACAGGGATAGGGCCGAACCCGCAACAGCCGGCGCAGGAACGATACGGCGTTGTTGCCGCCATGAATGCCCGGCATGCCGATGTCCGACACGACGACGTCGCACGCATGCGCGTCGAGCAGCTCAGCCAAAGTTTCGGTATCGGTCGCCTCGCCGACTATTTCGACGTGCGGCACGGCTTGCAGCAGACGGATGACGCCAAGGCGAACGCTGGCATGATCGTCGGCCACGATGATGCGGATCTTCTGTGTCATTTTGTTGTTGTCGTATCAGCTGGCACGCCCTGCACACGATGTGCATCCCCGGGCCATACCAAGCGCATCTTTTGTTCATCGCACCGCCTGCGCGGCACGACGCCTCGCCGGCTCAGCGCCGGGTTTGCCCGCGATCGTCAGGCACTACGCCGTGTTCGACGGCAAAGCGGAACAATTCCGCGTCGCCGTGGAGGTCGAGCTTGCGCATCGCAGTACATTTCTGCGCGCTGATCGTCTTGACGCTGCGCCCCACCCGCGCAGCGATCTCCGTTACGCCGAGTCCGGAGGCGTATTGGGTGAACACCTCCAGTTCGCGGCGCGACAACATCTGCCGGACAAAATCGCGCCGCTGCGCCACCGTCGCGTCGTCGATCAGCGAGCGAACCGCTGGCCCGAGATAGCATTCGCGCGCGAGCGCCGTGACCACTGCGACGTGAATCAGATCGATCCGGTCTCGCTTGCTCACCAGCCCGTCCACGCCGAGCGCGATGACCTTTTTTAACGCGTCAGCTTCAGTTTCCATGGTGAGTACGACGAGCGCGACACCGGGGTACCGCACCTTGAACTGCCTGACGGATTCCAGCCCGTCGCCGTAGGAGCCTCCCGGCATGTAGAGGTCCATCAGAACGAGGTCGCACGGAATGCGGTCGACTGCCATGAACAGCTCCGTGGCGTCTGCCGCGCGACCGACGATCTGCATGTTCGGATAACCCACCATCAGATTTTCGATCGCCAGCAGAACAAGCGGATGGTCGTCCGCAATGATCGTACGAATAGGTGTACTTATGTCAACGTTGTCGTTCATCTTCTTTTTCTCCCCTGTACCTTGAATTCCCGTCGCTCTCTTCGGAGGAACGGGCCCTGTCGCGATCATTGAACATTCCACTGCCAATAGGAATAAGATCGCTCCGAATTAATCGATTTTTCTCAACCGGGTAATTACTTAGATATGCGATCTAACATTCGTGCAACCCATGCGCCCGGACATAAGCAAATAGACCGGGATCGTTGACGACACCAAGCTTGGCCATCGCGTCGCGCTTCTGTCGGCTAATGGTGCGGCGATGGCATCCGAGCGCTGCAGCAATTTCAGAGATCGACTGACCACGTACGAACATTCTTATGATTTCCGCCTGTCGTTGAGGCAAACGCGGAATCGGCGGCAGGTCGCACTCTTCGCGTTGGGGATGAGCAAGCGCTTCGGCGATCGAGCGGCCGATGTGGATCTCACCGTTGCCACTCGCCTGAATCGCCTGCCAGAGTTCATCCATTGCTTCGATTTTGCTTAGCGCGCTGACTGCGCCGTCTGACACGATGGAGCGCAAGATCGCGGTATTCGTCAGAGTCGTCATCACCACAATGCGCAGCGATGGCCAGCCATGCCGGATTCGCCTGATAAGCCCCAGGCCGTCTTCGACTGCACCGGATGCCTCGGGCATCGCGAGGTCGGTGACGAGCACATCGCATGGCGTACTCTGCAAAAGTTTGATCAATGAAGTTGGCGTGGCAGCCTCACCGACAATCGTGACGCCGGGATGCATGTCCAGCGCAGCACGAACGCCGAACAGGACAAAGGGATGATCGTCCGCCAGAATAACTCGAAGATTCACTATGATTTCTCCCGTTTGTTGTAGGCGTTTTCAGCACGCGCGTAGGCATAATGCAGCTCGCGCCGCACATGCTTCAGCGGCCCCTTAGCTTCGGACGGAAAGCCAAGGGATACCATAAAACCACCGCTACGAAATTGCGGAAATCGGAGTGTTCCGAATCCGGGAGAAAATCTGATAGACCATGACGGTTCTATCAGAATAGGAATACATAATCTATGCGCAATGGATTTTCGAGCGCTTTTTAGACTCTGCTTTTGGCTCGACGATCTACGGATAGACGCCCGGCCTATTCACCGTCCCAGCAAAACCGAAGCCGGCGAAAGGTTCTATCGCGCCATTGCGCTGCATCTCAAGCCCGCGCCGTCGCCACCCTGGCCATACGAGCCGCGCGCGGAAACACCGGCAACGCAATCAGCGCACATACACTGGCGAGCGCCCACACCGTCGGCCACGAACCCACCGACAACAGCGGCGGAATCGCCAGCGGCGTCAGGAATAGCGTGAGAAAGACGCAGGTATTGCCCATCGCCAGCGCGGTGCCGGCGCGACTCGTACCCGCGAGCGTCGCAAGCTCCGTGAAGGCGACGCCGTGCCATGCGGAAGCGCACACACCGCCCAGCGCGATCATCAGCGCGAACACCGCGGTCATCGCCGCGTGCTGCATGCCGGCTACCGCCGTCACCAGAGCGAGCGCCGCGAACAACCCTGCAGTCAACAAACTGCAAGCACGCATGTAAGCACGACGATTGCCGCGCCGGTCGGTCCAGCCGCCGCTCCAGACCCGCGCGATCGCAGCGCCGGTTTGCACCGCAGCCATTGTCGCGCTGATCGCCAGCACGCCGGCACGGCTGAAATCGTGGAGAAAGACTGTCCCGAACGTCACGACAGCGAGCTGCGGCACGCACAGCACACCGCTGCCGAGCGCTACGCGCCAGATGCCGATGTCGCGTAACGGAGAAACGCTCGCCGACGCTCCGCCCAAAACTGCTTTGCCATGAGGAGCGCCCGCGCCCTCCGCGTCCGCATGCGACGGTTCATGCAGCCAGCGCCATGCAAACGCAGCGGTCATCGCACACGCCAAAGCGAGCATGGCGTACACGCTCGCAAAGCCGAACCTCGACGCGAGCGCGGGCAACATCAGCGCGCCGAGCCCGCCGCCCGCCGGCACCGCGGTCTGGCGAATACTCATCGCGAGGCCACGTTCACCCTCGCGAAACCAGGCCATCACCGCCCGGCCACTCGAACCGTTGACGCTGCCGCCGAGCAGGCCGACCAGCAACGACCCGAGCGCGAGCATCGAAACGCCCGGCACATGAGTGCCGGCCGGCACCACGAACAATGCCATCGCCGCGAGCGCCGCAGCCGTCGCACCGAGTCCGAGCAACAGCACGCGACGGTCGCCCCAACGATCGGTAAGCAATCCCCAAGGCAATTCGCTGACTGCGATGCCCAGTCCGAGCATCCCGAGCACCAGCCCGAGGCCACCGTTGTTCAGGTGATAGCCCGAGCGCAAAAATACGGCAGTCGTCGGAATGCCTGAAAACGCCGCCGAGAAACTCGCGTTCGCCGCAAAGCCGACCCCCAGCACCTTCCACCGATGACTCGCCGCGCGCTCGCCCGGCGCCCGCACGGATGCAACCGATTCGTTTCCCATGACATCCCTCAGCAAGAATGAATTGGAGGTATCCTACGGCTGGGCTAACCATCGGAAAAGCCGGAAAATCAGATGACTTCTATCGGATATACCGAATCATGAGCCAACGCGGATTTGATCTGACCCAGTTACGGACATTCGTCGCCGTCGCTGAATCGGGCAGCGTCTCGGCGGGCGCGGAGCGGGTGTTCCTGTCGCAGTCGTCGGTGAGCGAGCAGTTGAAGAAACTGGAGGAGCGCGCCGGCCAGCCGCTCTTCGTACGCAGCAAACAGGGCGTCACCGCTACACCGGCGGGCGGGCGCCTGCTCGATCACGCGCGCCGCATTCTCGCAATGAGCGAGGCGGCGTTCGAAGACCTGCAAGGCCGCTCGCTCGACGGCGAACTGCGCATCGCCATCACGGACTATTACCGTCCGCACGATATCGCGCGCATTCTCAAGACCTTTTCGGAGCAGCATCCGCGCCTGAAACTGCACGTCACCGTGCTGCCGAGCGCAGTAATCGACAGCAGCGCCGCAGACGACGCGTCGTTCGACATCGGCCTGTCACTGCGGCTCGTTACGCCAGGCAACCGGCCCGCCCGACAGCGCGCCGGCGCCACCGCCAGTGCGCAAAGTACAGTTGTGCGCCGCGAGAAACTGTTGTGGGTCAGCGCCGCCGACGCCAGCCCGCGGCCGGCCGCGCCCTATCCGCTGGTGTTGCTGCCGTCGAGCTGCCAGTTGCAGCGCTTCGTCGTGAAGCTTCTCGACGAGCGCAAGGTACCGTATCTGGTGTCGCATTCCGCTTCGGGGGTCGCGGGTTTGCAACTGGCGCTGAAGGCAGGGCTGGGGATTTCCTGCCTGAACGAATCGTCGATCGGTGCGGGCGTGGTGGCATGTCCGCCGAGTGTCGGCCTGCCGCCACTGCCGGCGGTCGAGTTTCATCTGTTGCCGGGGCGAATCGGCGAAAGCGAATGTGTGAGCAACGCACGCACGGCGTTGATGCGGCTCTTCAGCTGACGCACACTGCGTTGCCACATGCGAGTCGACTCATGCAGTTCGACTTCTGTACCTCGACGCAGGTCGCGAACGGGTATCGATCGCATTTCGCGATGCTGCCCAAACTCAAACCATGCGCAATGGTCATGCTGAAAGCACTCCATGCGCCGCCTATGATGATCACGTACCCGACCGATTTACCCTTCGCTTTCTGTTGACGCGTCGGATAAATTCCTGCAACCTTCAACCCGCTGCCAGACGTAACAAACACTCAATCCCGCAGCCAGAAAACCGCCACCCACCGGCGTATTCAGGCAGATGATCGTTTTAATAAAGCAATTGCATCGCCGTATCGATTCAACGCCGCGCCCCCAATAAGTCTGTTTCGATTTGCTGTTTATGCAGTCGTTATAAAAGAAGAATTGGCAGGGTTGTCATGCATTAGTCATCGAATGCATGACAACCACGCCGACCGGCGAAAGAAGAAGAAGAAGAACCACTTCCTGTCTGAAAGACAGCCACCACCGAAGTCAACCTCCGAGCCTGCTCCTCAAGCGAACTAGCCGCCGCCGCGGCCTGCTCCACCAGCGCTGCATTCTGTTGCGTAACTTCATCCATCTGTGCGACAGCAAGATTGACCTGATCGATCCCAGTACTCTGCTCAATCGCGGCAGCGGCAATCTCACTCATAATCGAACTTACGCGAGCAATCGCGTCAACAATCTCGGTCATCGTCGATCCCGATCGTTCGACCAGTTGCGAGCCCGCCTGCACCCGCGCAGTCGATGCGTCGATCAACCCCTTGATCTCTTTGGCCGCCGCAGCACTTCGCTGCGCCAACGACCGCACCTCGCTCGCCACCACCGCAAACCCACGCCCCTGCTCGCCCGCGCGCGCCGCCTCAACCGCCGCGTTCAGCGCCAGAATATTGGTCTGGAAAGCGATCCCCTCGATCACGCCGACAATGTCGGCAATCCGCCGCGAGTCGTCGACGATGCCGTGCATCGTGCCCACCACCTGTTCCGTGAGGTCGCCGCCCTGAGCAGCCAGGCTCGACGCACCTTGCGCCAGCGAACTCGCCTGTTTCGCGTTGTCGGCGGTCTGCTTGACCGTCGAAGTCAGTTGTTCGATGCTGGCCGCCGTCTCCTCCAGCGATGCGGCTTGCTCCTCTGTACGTTGCGACAAATCGGCATTGCCCGCGGCAATCTCGCTTACGCCCGTATCGATGGATTCAGTCCCCTGACGCACGGTGTTCACCGTGGCGATCAACGAGTCCTGCATCTTCGACAATGCCGCGGCCAGCCGCCCCATTTCGTTGTTGCTGGTCACGACGATCTGGCTCGTCAGGTCACCGTCAGCAATCCGCTGAAACTGCGAAATGATCGCGTCAACGGGACTGACAATCGCACGCACCAGCACCGCACGTCCGACCCACGAACCCAGCAGCGACACCACCATGCCGATTGCAACCGCAATACAGATTGCGTAGAACAGGTCCTGTGCATCCTGATAGCGCTGCGCGCCATGATCGAGTTGCAATTGTTCGAGCGCGAGCATCGCCTTTTCGTACGCGCTGTAGAGCGAAGACAGTTTGTGCGCCTGCAATTGCTGAAATACGGTCCTATCGCCGGACTTCAAGGCGGCCAACGCCGGCTCGACGCCTTCGTGCAGGAACGTATCGCGCTTGTCCTGCATGTCCTTGATGAGACGCTGCTCATCGGCATCCGAACTCGCGTGGCTCATATAGTGGGCGAGGCGTTCATTGGATACTTTCTGGTACTGATCAAAGCGCTTGAGCACCGCGTTCGCACCGTCCTGATCATTCAGGTCGATCAGCGATGCGTATGTCGCCAGTGCCAGGCGCAATCGCAGCAGTTGTCCGGCGCTGCCTTCCAGGTCGGCAACGGCCGGCGTGTCCACGGTGTACATCTGCTGCAGCGACGCGTTGCTCGAGCGCAACGACAGTAGCCCAGCGGCGGCACCGACTAGCAGCACGACGAAAAAGAACACCACCATCACAGTGAGGCAGGTGCGAATCGACAGGTTTTTCAGCATTTGGGCTTGTCCCCGTTGGGCTGCCTGGACGAATGTCCAGAAAAACAGCCTCGGCCACGCGTGCTGCGCCCAAGCCCATTCGGCCAGGTCCGCAACTTGTTTGTCTAAAATTTAAGCGAACGCCACATAGATGGTCTACGGCGGGAATGCCGAAAACTTTATGGTTGATCGCGCGTACGTTTGCGATACATCAACATACAGGCAGCATTGGCAGCAGGCCGCTCAAGGCCCATTGGGGGACTTCCCGGGTTCTCCGCGCACATGAGTTGATAGAAAGTGACGAGGCACGCGTCTCCGGAGCATTTCTATATGTCGGAAATCGGTTCGGCTCTGCTGGTATTCGCTTTACTGCTTGTCTCGACCGGCGTAGGCGTGTGGGTGCGGCCGCTGTTGCCCGAAGAACATAAGGCGCACGAGACCGTGCAACTCATCCAGTTGGTCATCGGCATGCTGGTGACGTTTGCGGCGTTGGTGCTGGGATTGATGACGGCGTCCGCGAAATCCAGCTTCGATACCGCGTCTAACGACTTGCGTGCGTATGCGGCCGATCTGATCGAGCTCGACTCGACGTTGCGGGAATATGGGAGTGCTACGGATGAGCCTCGGCGGTTGTTGCGCATTTATACCGCTGCGGCGATCGCGTCGACCTGGCCTGGCGAGCCGGCTCCTGGCGGCGATTATCCGAAGGACATCGGATCGCAGGATTCTTCACAGAAGTTGGAGAATGTTCGGCTCGGCAATATGTTGAATGCGGCCGGCAAGCAGTTGCGGCAGTTGCAAGCGCATGATCCGTTACAGCAGCGTCTGCTGAATGACGGTTTGACGCAGTTCCGCCGCATAGTGGATGCTCGATGGAAGATCATCGAAGAGGCACATAGTTCTATTTCTCGACCTTTCTTCAAGACGCTTACTTTCTGGTTGTGTGTGATTTTTCTTAGCTTTGGGTTGATTGCTCCTCGCAATACCCTGGCGTTGGTCACAATCTCGCTTGGGGCTGTTTCTATTGCTTCTGCTGTTTATGTCATCGTTGATCTGGACACGCCGTTTACGGGGCCTATTGTGATTTCTAGTCAGCCCATGAGAGATGCTCTAGATCACCTTAGGCGGTGATGGACCTTTGTTGATCTGTTTGCCTTTCGCGGCACGCATTGTCTGTCTGCCTACGGCGGCGGCCTCCTTGTTCTGTTTGCCTGCTCGGCGCTTTTATGTCTGTGTGCGTGCGGTGTTGGCCTTTCCTTGCTTTCTTAGTGGTCTATTAGCGTCGCCCCTGTGCGGGGCAGGCACTTACTTTCTTTGCCGCCGCAAAGAAAGTAAGCAAAGAAAGCGGCTTCACACCGCTGACGCTTAAGCGGGTCCCCTGGCTTGGAGGAGGTAGTGGAGCATCTGGAATCGGTGCTCTCGCATACTCCGCGCCGGTGACAAGGCAGTCATACTTCCGGCGGCGTTGCGCGCGCCGCAGCGGTACTTCATAAAACCGCCAGGCGGTTTTGGCGCTTGCGCCTGGTTCAGCGTCGTGGCCCGCACTCAAGTCCCCGATGCCCCGCCAAGGCGCTGCCGTGTCGCTTGGAGCGGCGGCGCCCAAATGCGCACTTGGGCGCCTCGCCGAGGCGAAGCCGATGGCACCCACAGAAAGAGAACTACCCACGGGTTTCCCCGGCAAACCGTTCCGGCGAGCACGCAATGCGAGGCGGGAAGGATGACGCCGGAAGCGCATACGCCCCCTCGGTTTTGAGAAGTACCGCTCGGCGCGCGCAGCGCCGCCGGAAGCATGACTGCCTTGCCACCAGCGCGGAGTGCGCGGGAGCACCGATTCCAGATGCTCCACTGCCTCCTCCAAACCAGGGGACCCGCTTAAGAGCTAGCGGTGTGAGCCGCTTTCTTTTGCCTACTTTTCTTTGCGGCCGGCAAAGAAAAGTAGGTGCCGCCCCGCACAGGGGCGACGCTAATAAACCAATAAGAAAGCAAGGAAAGGCAACGCCGTAGGCAAACAGACATAAAGCGCCGCGCAGGCAAAAACCCCAACCTCAACCCGCAATAAAAAAACCCCGCTCAAAAGCGGGGCCTTTTGCGTTAACTCTTCCACCGCAAGAGTCAAAACGGAATATCGTCATCCATCTCATCAAACCCACCACCAGCCGGCGCGCTCGGACGGCTCGAACCGCCACCACCGCCGCTGCCGCCACGTGAGGCGCCACCGCCCGACGCCGCACGGCCACCGCCACGCTCCGACGGCTCACCGCGGCTGTAGCCGCCTTCGTCACCACCACCGCCGCCCATCGAGCCACCGCGGCCGCCCAGCATTTGCATCTGCTCGGCGACGATTTCCGTCGAGTAACGGTCGGTACCGTCCTGCGCCTGCCACTTACGGGTGCGGATGCGCCCTTCCAGATACACCGACGAGCCCTTCTTCAGATATTCGGACACGATTTCAGCAAGGCGGCCGAAAAACGACACGCGATGCCATTCGGTTGCTTCCTTGAATTCGCCGGACGCCTTGTCCTTGTACCGGTCCGTCGTCGCAAGGCGGATGTTCGCCACTGCGTCGCCGCTCGGAAGATAACGGACTTCCGGATCGGCTCCGAGGTTGCCGACGAGAATGACCTTGTTCACGGATGCCATGAGTTTCTCCTGTTGATTCCATTGCGGGCGGCGCGGCAACGCACGGTTCGCGTCTCATGGCCGGCAGGCCCGAGACCAGAACTGCGCCTCAGCCCGCCGCCGGGTGAGTTCTGGGGTGAGTCCGTAGACCCTGCTACGCCTTGCGCGGCGGCTGTTTCATCTTTGCGGCGATTATAAGCCAGCAGAAGACAAGCCCCGAGCAGGTGAAAAATACCGCGCTCTGACCATCCACTTTCAGCAGCCAGCCGCCGATCATCCCGCCCAGTGCCAGACCGATCGACTGCGTGGTGTTGTACACGCCGGCTGCCGCGCCCTTGCGGGTTCCCGGCGCCAGTTTCGACACCAGCGAAGGCTGCGATGCTTCAAGAATATTGAAGCCGAGAAAGTAGACAAAAAGAATCGCCGCCACACTCAGAATCGTATGCGGTGCGACGCCCAACAACAACTGTCCGATCAGGATAAGACCGATGGCGGACAGCAGCACGATTTTCATTTTCCCGCGTTTTTCAGCAGCGATGATCGCCGGGACCATCATCACGAATGAGAGGCCCATTACCGGCAAATACACTTTCCAGTGCGACGCGACCGGCAGGCCGCCGGCTTCGAGAATGCGCGGCACCACGAGGAACAACGCGGTTTGCGTCGCGTGCAGCACCAGCACGCCGAAGTTCAGGCGCAGCAGTTCGACGTTGTGCAGCACTTCGGCGAACGGCGCGCGCACGTGCACCGGCTTGGGCGCATCGGGCACGACCCACAGCACCACGCCGACCGCCAGAATCGAGAAGATGCCGACCAGCGTAAACAGCCCGCTCATGCCGAGCCACTGGAATACGATCGGCGCACCGACAATGGCTACCGCAAAGGAAACGCCAATGCTGCCGCCGACCATCGCCATTGCCTTGGTGCGATGCTCTTCAGCGGTGAGGTCGGCGATAAAGGCGATCACCGCCGACGACACCGCGCCCATCCCCTGAATCACCCGCCCGACAATAATCCAGGTCATGTCGTGCGCGCCCGCCGCGATGAAGCTGCCGAGCGCGAAGATCAACAACCCGGTCGCAATGACCGGCTTGCGGCCAACCTTGTCGGAAACCCAGCCATAGAAGATGTACAGCATCGACTGCGTCACGCCGTACGCGCCCAGCGCGATGCCGACCAGCAATACGTTGTCGCCGCCCGGGATGGTCTTCGCGTAAATCGAGAACACCGGCATGATCATGAAGAGACCGAGCATGCGCAGCGCGAAGATGGCGGCAAGCGACACGGTCGCGCGCAGTTCAGGCGCGCTCATGCGTGAGGATGTAGCGGACGGATTGGACATCGGGAGCGTTCTTTGAATGAGCTGGACTGCATACCGCAGGCGGCCCGCCCCGCGAGGCGGCTGCAGCCGGGCGGCGTACCGCAAGGCGGCGGAAAGCATGCGGCGCGGCGCTGGACCAGCGGCCTTGCCGCACTCCCGCTGGTGCCTCGCTGCGCCTTGTACTCGCGAAAAATGGCCCCAGTTAGAGCCATCTCCCGCAGCGCTGAACCGCAGCCTTGCAGCTTGCCTCGCGCCTTGTTCGGGCTGTCAGGAAGCCGTAACGGCGGTCTTGAAAAGTCGTTATAGTAGCAGGTTTAGCCTCTTCCTCTTTCCGCCAGGTCATGGAATAACGCGTGGAACAAATCCGTATCCGTGGGGCTCGTACCCACAACCTGAAGAACGTCAATCTCGACCTCCCACGTCACAAGCTCGTCGTGATAACGGGCCTATCCGGCTCGGGCAAATCGTCGCTTGCGTTCGACACGCTCTATGCGGAAGGACAGCGGCGTTACGTCGAAAGTCTCTCCGCCTACGCACGCCAATTCCTGCAATTGATGGAAAAGCCGGACGTCGATCTGATCGAAGGGCTGTCCCCAGCGATTTCGATCGAGCAGAAAGCGACCTCTCACAATCCGCGCTCCACAGTCGGCACCGTCACCGAAATTCACGACTATTTGCGGCTGCTGTTCGCACGGGTCGGCACGCCCTACTGTCCTGACCACGAAATTCCGCTGGAAGCACAAAGCGTCTCGCAGATGGTCGACGCGGCGCTCGCGTTGCCGGAAGAGACCAAATTGATGATCCTCGCGCCCGTGGTGGCGAACCGCAAAGGCGAGCACGTCGAACTGTTCGAGGAAATGCAGGCGCAGGGCTTTATCCGCTTTCGCGTCCGCTCGGGCGGCGGCACCGCGAACGAAGGCGTCGCGAAAATCCATGAAGTCGACTCGCTGCCGAAGCTCAAGAAAAACGACAAGCACACGATCGATGTCGTAGTCGACCGTCTGAAGGTGCGCGGCGATATGAAGCAGCGTCTCGCCGAATCGTTCGAAACGGCGCTGCGTCTCGCCGACGGCCGCGCGATCGCACTCGAAATGGAGTCGGACAAGGAGCATCTGTTCAGCTCGAAGTTCGCCTGTCCGATCTGCTCGTATTCGCTGCAGGAACTGGAGCCGCGCCTCTTCTCGTTCAACAACCCGATGGGCGCGTGCCCGGAGTGCGACGGCCTCGGCCAGATCACTTTCTTCGATCCGAAGCGGGTAGTCGCACATCCGTCGCTGTCGCTCGCGGCCGGCGCGGTGAAGGGCTGGGACCGGCGCAACCAGTTTTACTTCCAGATGCTGCAAAGTCTCGCGGCGTTCTACGAGTTCGACATCGACACGGCCGTCGAAGATCTGCCGGAAAAAGTCCGCAAGATCCTGCTGTTCGGTTCGGGCAAACAGGAGATTCCGTTCTCGTACATCAACGAACGCGGCCGCACTTCGGTGCGCGAACATGTCTTCGAAGGGATCATTCCGAATCTGGAACGGCGTTACCGCGAGACCGATTCAGTCGCGGTGCGCGAAGAACTCGCCAAGTACCAGAACAACCAGCCCTGCCCGGCATGCGCGGGCACCCGGCTGCGCCGCGAAGCGCGTTTCGTGCGGATCGGCGCGGACGGCGACGCGCGCGGCATCTTCGAAATTAGCGGCTGGCCGCTGCGCGATGCGCTCGGCTATTTCCAGACGCTGCGGCTCGAAGGCTCGAAGCGCGAGATCGCCGACAAGGTCGTCAAGGAAATCGTCGCGCGGCTGATGTTCCTGAATAACGTCGGGCTCGATTATCTGTCGCTCGAACGCAGCGCGGAAACGCTATCGGGCGGCGAGGCGCAGCGCATTCGCCTCGCCTCGCAGATCGGCTCGGGTCTGACCGGCGTGATGTACGTGCTGGACGAGCCATCGATCGGTCTGCATCAGCGCGACAACGACCGGCTGATCGCCACGCTCAAGCATCTGCGCGATCTGGGCAACTCGGTGATCGTCGTCGAACACGACGAAGACATGATCCGTATGGCCGATTACGTGGTCGACATGGGGCCGGGCGCCGGCGAACACGGCGGCATGGTGATCGCCGAAGGCACGCCCAGGCAGGTGGAGGCGAACGCGGCATCGATGACCGGACAGTACATGTCCGGCACCCGCAACATCGAATTTCCGGACGAACGCAAGGAACCGGACGAGCGGCGTCTGCGCATCGTCGAGGCTTATGGCAACAATCTGCAGCACGTGTCGCTCGATCTGCCGGTCGGTCTGCTGACCTGCGTGACCGGCGTGTCCGGTTCTGGCAAGTCGACGCTGATCAACGACACGCTGTATCACGCGGTCGCGCATCACCTGTACGGCTCGTCCACCGAGCCGGCGCCGTACGAATCGATCGAGGGCCTGGAGCACTTCGACAAGGTCATCAACGTCGACCAGTCGCCGATCGGCCGCACACCGCGCTCGAATCCGGCCACGTACACGGGTCTCTTCACGCCGATCCGCGAACTGTTCTCGGGCGTACCGGCGTCGAAGGAGCGCGGCTACGATCCGGGCCGTTTCTCGTTCAACGTGAAGGGCGGACGCTGCGAATCCTGCCAGGGCGACGGCGTGCTGAAAGTGGAGATGCACTTTTTGCCGGACGTGTACGTTCCCTGCGACGTCTGTCACGGCAAGCGCTACAACCGCGAAACGCTCGACGTGCAGTACAAGGGCAAGAACATCAGCGAAGTCCTCGATATGACAGTCGAGAACGCTTATGAGTTTTTCAAGCCGGTTCCGGTTGTCGCGCGCAAGCTGAAAACCTTGCTGGATGTGGGCTTGGGCTATATCCGGCTGGGCCAGTCGGCCACCACGTTGTCGGGCGGCGAAGCGCAGCGCGTCAAACTATCTTTGGAACTGAGCAAGCGCGACACCGGTCGCACTCTCTATATTCTTGACGAGCCGACCACCGGCCTGCACTTTCACGATATCGCGCTGCTGCTGGAAGTTATTCACCGGCTACGAGATCAGGGTAATACCGTCGTGATCATCGAGCATAATCTCGATGTAATCAAGACTGCCGACTGGGTCATCGATCTTGGCCCGGAAGGCGGAGCGGGCGGCGGTCAAATCATCGCGCAAGGTACGCCAGAGCAGGTTGCGAAGTCGAAGGCAAGTTTTACCGGTAAATATCTGGCGCCTTTGCTGAAACGCACTGCTAGTAGAAAGTAACGCTGCACAACAAAGGTTGGGGACGGGAATAAGCCATGGCCAAGCGGAATCAGGCGCGCGACGACGGGGAGGTGCAGGACCTACGCCCACGCCCGGTCAGGCTGACGAGCGATATGAGCCTGCCGAAGCTGTCGGCAGTCGAAATCGGCAGTTATGTGCTGATGCTGGTTGGAATGTGGGCGGTCATCGAACTGCGGCTGCTCGGCGCGCTGCTCGCGGGCCTGCTCGTGTTCCAGCTGGTGCATACGATCGCGCCGCGCATCGAACAGCATATGTCGAGTCAGCGCGCGCGCTGGCTCGCGGTGGTGCTGCTCTCGGTGGTGATCGTGGGTGCGCTGACGGGGCTGACGCTCGGCATCATCGAGCACTTCGAGAATGACGTGCCGAGCGTGCAGAAGCTGCTCGACCAGGCAATGCAGTTGATCGACCAGGCGCGCGGCAGGATTCCGCAATTCGTCGCCAACTATCTGCCGGTCGATACCGAGCAGATGAAGACGAAGGCGACCGAGTTGATGCAAACGCACGCCAACATGCTGCAGCAAAGCGGCAAGACGGCGGCGCGCGCGTTCACGCACATTCTGATCGGCATGATCATCGGCGCGATCATCGCGGTCGGCGCGCAGAAGCATATGCAGCGGCTGCCGCTGTCCACGGCCTTCGTCACGCGCGTGGCCCGTTTCGCCGACGCCTTCCGCCGCATCGTGTTCGCCCAGGTGAAGATTTCCGCGATCAATGCGGTCTTCACCGGCATCTTCCTGCTGGCGGTGCTGCCGATCTTTCACGATCAGCTGCCGCTGTCGAAAACGCTGGTGCTCGTGACGTTCATCGTCGGCTTGCTGCCGGTGATCGGCAATCTGATCTCGAACACGATCATCGTCGCGGTGGCGCTGTCGGTGAGCTTTCCGGCAGCGGTCATGTCGCTGGTGTTCCTGGTCCTGATTCACAAGCTGGAGTACTTCCTGAACGCGCGCATCGTCGGCGGACAGATCGAGGCGCGCGCCTGGGAACTGCTGATCGCCATGCTCGTGATGGAAGCGGCGTTCGGTCTCCCCGGCGTGGTGGCCGCACCGGTTTTCTATGCGTATATCAAGCGGGAATTGATTTATCTGCGGCTGGTGTAATCGCTGGGCGCGTAAGCAGGCAAAAAGGCGGCACTTCGGTGCCGTTTTTTTCGTCCGCCGTCTTCAGGCCTGGCGCAGAGCCGGCGCTTCCGGCCATCGTCACACTGACGGAAAACGTGCGGAAGAGTGCGCGATTCCACAAGATGCGAATATTTCCCATTTATATAACGCACCTTGCAGGTGCAATTTCCACTGCACTCGGGACGCATCCTTGGTCTCGGCGGGCGGATTCTGATTAGCGCGGTGGGGATTGCGGTCGCCGTGCTGAGCGCGACAGGACTGCTGATCTGGCTGAAGAAGCTGAATGCGCGCCGCCGTTCGGCGCAAAACGCGCAAAGCGCACATAGAGCACGGGATGCGGGAAGGTCGGCGGCGCGGTCCTGGCCGGAGATTGCGCCGGGCTCATCCGGCGCGCGCTTGCAGTTCGCGGCCTGCCCGTAGACCGGCCGACCGACAACTGCAAGCGCATCATGCACTTCTAGCGAAACACCACCGTCTTGCTGCCGTTCAACACAACGCGATGCTCGACGTGCCACTTCACCGCGCGCGCAAGCGTCACGCATTCGACGTCGCGGCCGATCGCCGTCAATTGCTCCGGCGTCATGCTGTGATCGACCCGTTCCACTTCCTGCTCGATGATCGGACCTTCGTCGAGATCCGTCGTCACGTAGTGGGCAGTCGCGCCGATCAGCTTCACGCCGCGGTCGAACGCCTGGTAATACGGCTTCGCGCCCTTGAAGCTCGGCAGGAACGAATGGTGAATATTGATCGCGCGGCCCGCCAGCGCTTCGCACAGCTTCGGCGACAGAATCTGCATGTAGCGCGCGAGCACCACCAGATCCGCTTGATGCTCGTCGATCACATCGAGTACGCGCGCTTCCTGTGCGGCCTTCGCGCCGGGCGTGCCGCCCATCAGCGGGAAGTGATGGAACGGGATGTCGTAGCTGGCGGCGAGCTGATAGAACTCCTTGTGGTTCGAGATGATCGCCGGAATCTCGATACCCAACTGACCGGTGCGGTAGCGGAACAGCAGATCGTTCAGGCAATGGCCGATCTTCGACACCATGATCACGACGCGCGGCTTCACCGACGCATCGTGCAATTCCCAGCGCATACCGAACTGTTCGGCGAGCGTCGCGAACGACGTGCGCAACGCACTCAGACCCGGATCGCCGCCCACCTGCTGAAAATGCACGCGCATGAAGAACTCGCCGGTGCCGCTGTCGCCGAATTGCGCGGAGTCGAGAATATTGCTGCCACGCTCGAACAGGAAGCCCGAAACCGCGTGGACGATGCCGGGCCGGTCGGCGCACGACAGTTTGAGGATAAAGCTGTGATCGGTCGACATGACCTGGGTGACTCCCTTCTTCAATGCGTGATTTGTTGGCGTGGTTTCTTCGGTACGGCGCCTGACGCGACGCGCAGCAGCGCGGTTGTTATACAAGCGGTAACGCGAGCGACATAAAGTTATGCGAGCACGGGCGGCGCAAACAATGTGTCGATTCCCGGACACGCGTCTTCGTCGATCCAGCGGCGGCGCAGCAGGCAATCCAACGTGGCGAGACTCGCGTCCACGGTCATCGCGCCTTCTTCGATCCAGCGCGCCACTTCGTCGATGCGCGCGAGCCGATGCTCACCCACTTCGCCGTCCTGATTGCGCGGCGCGAAATCGGCCGGCAACGCGAGGTCGTAGATGAAGATCTGTTCGGCCTGCGTGCCTTCCGGCAACGATTGCAGCACATGTGCGGTGCGGCCCGCCACGGCGCGCGCGGCGATCTCCTCGGGAATGCCGGCTTCTTCCCAGCACTCCTTGATGATCGTCGCCTCGATGCCGAAGCCCCAACCGATCCCGCCCGCCACGACGTTGTCGAGCATGCCCGGATCGGTCGCCTTGGTGTCGCTGCGGCGCGCGATCCACAATTGCGGCGCGCCATCCGCGTATTCTACGACGCCGTTCAGATGCACCGCGTAGGTCATCGTGCCGAAGAAGCGCGATGCCGCGCGTTCGATGTACGCGAGCGGCGGCGCATCGAAGGCATTGCGGATCGCGTAGGTCTCGTTGCGCCAGCCGGGAATCCGGCCTTCGGCGGCGAGCGCGCCGATCACGGAGCCAAGTGCCGCGCTGCGCAGAACGACGGTGTCGAAGGCAGGGGCCAGCGTCACGCGTGTACTGTCGATTTCAAATACATCGGGCCAACGCGTCAGCAGCGGTACATCGGTCGAGCGGATCCAGCCGACCTGCTGGGCGTCGATCCAGAACGCCAGATGCGCGTGAACGTCGAAACGGCGTGCGGCGGTGATGCAAGGCAAAGTCATTTAAAGCTCCAAACTGTTCTTCAGCCGCCGTCTTCAGTCGCGCAACGCCACGCGAATCCCGATCGCGATAAACGTTGCACCGGCGAGGCGATCGAGCCACACGCCGACTCGCGGCCGGCGCTTCAGCCAGCCGCCGATCATCCCCGCGCATACGCCGAATAGCGAGAACACCACCACCGTCTGCAGCATGAACAGCACGCCGAGTTCGAGCATCTGCACCGTCACGCTCTGCGCGCCGTGCGGCTGCACGAACTGCGGCAGGAACACGACGAAGAACAGCGTCACCTTCGGATTCAGCAGATTGCCGAGCACGCTTTGGCGAAATACCGCCATCAACGGTTGCGGCGCGCGCTCATGCGCGGTCGCGAGCCCTTGGCTACGCAGCGCCTTGATGCCGATCCAGATCAGGTATGCGGCGCCGGCCAGCTTGATCACCTCGAACGCCACCGGCGACGAGCGCAACAATGCGGCGACGCCGAGCGCGGCCAATGTAGTATGAAACGTGATGCCGGCAGCAAAGCCGAGCGCGGCGACGAGGCCGGCCGCGCGGCCTTGCGAAATACCGCGCGCGAGCACCTGCAGATTGTCGGGACCGGGCGCCATCGTGATGGCAATCGATGTGGCGAGAAACAACAGGAAGTTGGGCATCGTTCCGACCTTCTTTGTGTGCAGGTAGAAATTCGCGTCCGGCGCTCAATGCCCGCCGAATTCAGTCACCGTATAGAGCGGCAGGCCCGCCTTGCGCAGCAACGCCGAGCCGCCCAGTTCGGGCAGATCGATAATCGCCGCGCCTTCGACCACCACCGCGCCGATCCGCTCCAGCAGAATCTTGCCGGCCATCATCGTGCCGCCGGTGGCGATCAGGTCGTCGATGATGACGATGCGATCGCCGGGCTTGCAGGCGTCCTCGTGAATCTCGACGGTAGCGGTGCCGTATTCGAGTTCGTACGACTGCGACACGCGCTTGTACGGCAGCTTGCCCTGCTTGCGGATCGGGATAAAGCCGAGGTTCAGCTCGTGCGCGATGATCGGCCCGATGATGAAACCGCGCGCATCCAGACCGGCGACATAGTCGAGCTCCGCGTCGATATAGCGCTGCACGAACAGGTCGATCAACACGCGCAGCGACTTCGGGCATTGCAGCAGCGGCGTGATGTCGCGAAACTGCACGCCCGGCTGCGGCCAGTCGGGCACCGTGCGAATCTTGCTTTTGACGAACTCGGCCGCATCGAGCGGCGCGCCCGCGAGCGCGTTGGACATGATGACTCCGGATGGACCTCTCAGGTCCGATGAATCGGTCAATGAACTCACCGAGGCCAGGCCCGGCGCATGTCAGGCCGCGGCCGCCCCGGCCCGGCGATGCTTCGAGAGCCGCTCCTCTGCTTCGGCCAGTTGCTCGGGCAGACCGCGCAGCACCACGATATCGCTTGCGCGCAGCTTGGTGGACGGGTCGGGCTCGACGCCGCGAATGCCGTGCCGGCGGATTGCCGTCACTTCGACGCCCAGATCGAACAGCCCCAGTTCCGCCAGTGTGCGGCCCACCGCGTCCGAGTTTTCGTCGACCGGCACCGATTGTAGCCGCACCTGTTCGTGACCGTCGTCGTCTTCGACGTCGTCGGCGCCATGGAAATAGCCGCGCAGCAGCGCATAACGCTCGTCACGCATTTCCTCGACCCGCCGCACCACCCGCCGCATCGGCACGCCCATGACCACCAGCGTGTGCGAGGCCAGCATCAGACTGCCTTCGACGATTTCCGGAATCACTTCGGTCGCGCCGGCAGCCAGCAGCTTTTCCAGATCGGCATCGTCGACGGTACGCACGATCACCGGCAGCGTCGGTTCCAGTTCGTGGATGTTATGCAGCACGCGCAGCGCCGACGGCGTGTTCGCGTAGGTGATCGCGATCGCGGCGGCGCGATGAATACCGGCGGCGAGCAGCGATTCGCGCCGCCCCGCATCGCCGAACACGACCGATTCGCCGGCGGCCGCCGCTGCAGCCACACGGTCCGGGTCCAGGTCCAAAGCGACGTACGACAGACCTTCGTGCTCCAGCATCCGCGCCAGATTCTGCCCGGCCCGGCCGTAACCGCAGATGATCACGTGACCGCTTTGCTTCAGGCTCTGCGTCGCGATACGCGTCATCTGCAACGATTGCATCATCCATTCAGTCGACGACAGCCGCAGCACGATACGGTCTGCGTTCTGGATCAGGAACGGCGCGGCCAGCATCGACAGCAGCATCGCCGCGAGAATCGCCTGGAGCAGCGTTGCGTCCACCAGATGCTTGTCGAGAATCAGATTCAGCAGCACGAAACCGAATTCGCCGGCTTGCGCGAGGCCGATGCCGGTGCGCATCGCGACGCCCGGCGACGCGCCGAAGAGGCGCGAGAGCCCCGTCACCATCACCGCCTTCAGCAGGATCGGCCCGAGCAGGAAGCCGAGCACGATGAATGGGTGTTGCCACACCACGCGCGGGTTGAGCAGCATGCCGGTGGTCACGAAGAACAAACCCAGCAGCACGTCCCGAAACGGCTTGATGTCTTCTTCCACCTGATGCCGGTATGGCGTTTCGGCGATCAACATGCCGGCGATAAACGCGCCGAGCGCCAGCGAGAGGCCGAATTTGTCCGTGATAAACGCGGCGCCGAGCGTCACCAGCAGCAGATTGAGAATGAACAATTCCTGAGAACGGCGCCGCGCCACCACGTTGAACCAGCGCGTCATGAAGCGCTGACCCACGATCAACAGCAACGCCAACGCCACGACGATCTTGATCGCCGCCACCCCGAGCGCACTGACGAGGTCTTTCGAATCGCCGCCCAACGCCGAGATGACGATCAACAGCGGCACCACCGCCAGATCCTGGAACAGCAGCACGCCGAAGATATTGCGGCCGTGCTCGGTTTCGATTTCGAGCCGCTCCGCAAGCATCTTGCTGACGATCGCCGTCGACGACATTGCCAGCGCGCCGCCCAGCGCCACGCTCGCCTGCCACGTGATGTGCACCCAGCGCTCAAGCGCGAAGCCGAGCGACACCGCTACCGCGATCGTGCCGAGCACCTGCAACAGGCCGAGGCCGAATACCAGCGTACGCATCGAGCGCAGTTTGGACAGCGAAAACTCCAGCCCGATCGAGAACATCAGGAACACGACGCCGAATTCGGCGAGATTCTGCGCGCCGACCGAATCGGGAATCAGACCGAACGCGTGCGGACCCACGACGATGCCGACCGTCAGATAGCCGAGCATCGGCGGAAGATTCAGAAAGCGAAAGAGCACCACGCCCACCACTGAAGCCAGCAGCAGGAACAGCGTCATTTCGAGCGGGGAAATCATCGGAAAAAACGCATGGGTAAAACGTCCTCGTTCGTCAGCGGAACCGCGCACGCAAAGCGCCGTGCGACAAGGTTGAGGGGCCGGTAAAGGCAGCGACTTGGCACAGCAGGCCCGGCGCGGCGAACAAGCGCCTTTGCTATACTCCGCGCATGATAGCGAAAATCAATGGCGACCGGGCACTCGCGCTCGCTCGTGACGTGCTCGACATCGAAGCGGACGCCGTGCGCGCGCTTCGCGATCAACTCGACGATGGTTTCGTCGGGGCGGTCGATTTCATCCTGGGTTGCCGTGGACGCGTAGTCGTTTCCGGCATCGGCAAATCGGGGCACGTGGCCCGCAAGCTGGCGGCCACGCTCGCCAGCACCGGCACACCGGCATTCTTCGTCCACCCCGCGGAAGCCAGTCACGGCGACCTCGGCATGATCACCGCCGACGACGTCTTCGTCGCGTTGTCGAATTCCGGCGAAACCGAGGAACTGGTGTCCATTCTGCCGCTGATCAAGCGCATGGGCGCAAAACTGATCGCGATGACGGGTCGGCCGTCCTCGAGTCTCGCCCAACTGGCCGACGTGCATCTGAATTCCGGCGTGTCGAAAGAAGCATGTCCGCTGAATCTTGCGCCGACCGCCAGCACCACCGCCGCGCTCGCGCTCGGCGATGCGCTCGCGGTCGCCGTGCTGGATGCGCGCGGTTTCGGTTCGGACGACTTTGCCCGCTCGCATCCGGGCGGCGCGCTCGGCCGCCGCCTGCTCACTTACGTACGCGACGTGATGCGCACCGGCGACCAGGTGCCGAAGGTGACACCCGAGGCCACCGTACGCGACGCGCTGTTCCAGTTGACCGCCAAACGCATGGGCATGACGGCGATCATCGATCACGAAGGGCGCGTCGCCGGCATTTTCACCGACGGCGACTTGCGCCGCGTGCTCGAACGCAGCGGCGATTTCCGCGATTTGCCGATCGCCTCGGTGATGACCGCCGGCCCGCGCACCATCGGCCCGGACCAACTCGCCGTGGAAGCGGTGGAACTGATGGAGCGCCACCGGATCAATCAGATGCTGGTCGTCGACGAAGCAGGCAAGCTGATCGGCGCACTCAACATGCACGATCTGTTCTCGAAGAAGGTGATCTGATGGCCGCCGCGCCCCTTACCGCCACCGAACGCGCAAGCCGCGTCAAGCTGATGATTTTCGACGTCGACGGCGTGCTGACCGACGGCGGCCTGCTGTTTACGGCGGAAGGCGACACGATGAAGGCGTTCAACTCGATGGACGGCCACGGCATGAAGCTGCTGCGCGAGGCCGGCATCGAAACGGCGATCATCACCGGCCGCAAGTCGGGTATCGTCGCGGCGCGGGCGAAGGAAATGCACATCACCCATGTCTATCAGGGCGTGCAAGACAAACCCCAAGCGTTCGCGGACCTGCTGAAGCAAACCGGCATGACGCCGGAAGAATGCGGCTACATGGGCGACGACTGGGTCGATCTCGGCGTGATGCTGAAGGTCGGTTTCGCCGCGGCGCCGGCCAATTCGCATCCTGAAGTGATCGCCCGCGCCCACTGGGTGAGCGAAGCGCGTGGCGGTCACGGAGCGGCGCGCGAAGTCTGCGACACGTTGCTGCGCGCGCAGCACAAATACGAGGCGCTTCTCGCGGCTGCCTGCAGCGGCGAACAGCGAGGCCTCGTCGGATGAACCAGTTCCGCCTGACCTCACTGATTCCGCTCGTTGCAATGGCGGCGCTCGCCGGCATCACGTGGTGGCTGCTGCAAGCCACCATGCCGCGGCAAAACGAAGGCGTGGCGCGCCCGAAGGAGCACACGCCCGACTACTTCGCGGACAACTTCTCGGTTTCCGAACTCGACCAGTCGGGCTCGACGCAATACCGCCTGACCGCAACGCACCTGATCCATTACGAAGACGACGAACTGAGCGATCTGGTCAAGCCGGCCATGCGCGCCTTCCAGCCGGGCAAGCCGATCGTCACCGCGACCGGCGACACCGGCAAGGTGAACGGCGATGCCTCGATCGTGGATCTGTACGACAACGCGCGCATTCTGCGGGTGGCCGGCAACGGCGATCCGCAGATGCAAGCGGATTCGCAGCATTTCAGGGTGCTGGTCAACGACGATGTGATCGAGACCGAAAAGCCGGTTAAACTTCAGCGCGGCATGTCTGTGATGACAGCCAGCGGCATGAACTACAACAACGTCACCCGGGTTATGCAGCTGTTCGGCAACGTGCGCGGCGCGATCGCCGCGTCCGAAGGCTCCGCCAGCTCGCCCAGGCAACCCGGGTAATCCATTCCAGGCGTGACTGCATGAACGAATCGTTCCCCCGTTTTGATACCGGCCGCTCGCGTACCCTGTCCGCGTGCCGCGCCGGACTCGCTGCGCTCTTTGTCGCGTTGCCGCTCGCCGGCTTCGCGCCGCTTGCGCACGCGGATCGCGCCGACAAGGACAAGCCGCTGAATATCGAAGCGGACAACATGACTTACGACGACCTGAAGCAGGTCAACATCTTCACCGGCCACGTGGTTGCGACCAAGGGCACGATCGTGATCAAGGCCGATCGCGTCGAAGTCACGCAAGACCCGCAGGGCTATCAGTACGCCACCGGCACTTCGTCGGGCGGCAATCTGTCGTATTTCCGCCAGAAACGCGAAGGCCTCGACGAATACATTGACGGCACGGCAATCCGCATCGACTACGACGGCAAGCAGGATCTGACCACGCTGACCACCAACGCCACCGTGAAACGCCTGCAAGGCCTGTCCACGGTCATGGACCAGGTGCACGGCAGCGTCATCACGTATGACGGCCAGAGCGACTTCTACACTGCGAAGGCGGGCAAGGATGTCGCCGGCCCGGGCAATCCGAACGGCCGCGTGCGCGCCATGCTGTCGCCGCGCAACGGCGGCGCCGCGCCGCTGAACGGCGCATCGGCCACGCTCGCGCCGTCCACCACGATCCAGGGAGCGCCGAACCAGTGAGCACCTCCGCGTCCCTCCCCAATCGCAAGCCGGCCGGCACCAGCAGTTCGCTGGCGGTCCGTAACCTGAAAAAACGTTACGGCTCGCGCACTGTCGTCAAAGATGTATCGCTCGACGTCAAAAGCGGCGAAGTGGTCGGTCTGCTTGGCCCCAACGGCGCCGGCAAGACCACCTCGTTTTATATGATCGTCGGCCTCGTGCCGCTCGATGCGGGCGAAATCGATCTGGACGGCAAGTCGATCAGCTTGCTGCCGATTCATAAGCGCGCATCGCTGGGTTTGTCATATCTGCCGCAGGAAGCTTCGGTGTTCCGCAAGCTCACCGTCGAAGAAAACATTCGCGCGGTGCTGGAATTGCAGCACGAAGACAACGGCAAGCGGCTCTCGAAAGACGCCATTACCAGCCGCACCGAAGCGTTGCTCGACGAACTGCAGATCGCTCACCTACGCGAGAATCCGGCGTTGTCGCTGTCGGGCGGCGAGCGGCGCCGGGTTGAAATCGCGCGCGCGCTGGCCACCAATCCGAGTTTCATTCTGCTCGACGAACCGTTCGCGGGTGTCGATCCGATAGCGGTTCTGGAAATCCAGAAGATCGTCAAGTTCCTGAAACAGCGCAATATCGGCGTGCTCATCACCGACCACAACGTGCGCGAAACGCTCGGCATCTGCGATCACGCATACATCATCAGCGACGGCAGCGTGCTGGCTGCCGGTGCGCCAAGCGACATCATCGAAAATGAAAGCGTGCGGCGTGTCTATCTGGGCGAACACTTCCGCATGTAAGTACACAAAGGATTGCCGGCGGAGCGAACGCGCATCATCCGCCGGCCCCTTTGCGGCAGCCGCACATCCGCACTTTTGACCTGGGCCGTCCCGCGCCCGGCGCTGCCGAAAACCGGCGCACGCGTTATTGCGAATGTCGCAAGGTATCGCGGTCGTGGCAAACTCTCTACAATGAATCTCAACTTGCCATGAAAGCCAGCCTCCAACTCCGCCTATCGCAGCATCTTGCGCTGACCCCGCAACTGCAGCAGTCCATCCGGCTGCTTCAGCTGTCTACGCTCGAACTGCAGCAGGAAGTCGCAATGGCGATCTCGCAGAATCCGCTCCTCGAGAACGAGGACGACTGGATCGCGAGTCCCCTGCGCGTGGCGGCCGACGGCTCGCTGATCGCCCAGGCGCCCAACTCCTCGGCGCCGCCCGACCAGATGGGGGGCAATACGTCGTCCTCGTCCACCAGCAGCAGCGAGCGCGCCGAGAACGGCGAGCCGCAGGGCGTCGACGAATATAACGGCCTCGCGGGAGAGGGTAACGGCGACGCGTCGCAATGGAATCTCGACGACTACGGCCGCTCCGGCAACGCGTCGGACGACGACGATCTGCCGCCGCTGCAAATCCACGAATCGAGCACCTCGCTGCGCGATCACCTGATGGCGCAATTGCGCGTTACCCAGGCGGGCCAGCGCGACCGCGCGCTGATCACCTTCCTGATCGAATCGCTTGACGACGACGGCTACCTCACCGCCACGCTGGACGAAGTGCTGGCCGACATGCCCGAAGAGCTCGAAGTCGACCTCGACGAGTTGAACGCCGCACTCGCGCTGCTGCATAGTTTCGACCCGGCGGGTGTCGGCGCGCGCTCCGCGTCCGAATGTCTCAAGCTACAGCTGCTGAGGCTCGACGGCTCGCCTACCCGCACGCTCGCGCTCGACATCGTTGCCCATCATCTGGAACTGCTCGCGGCGCGCGATTTCACGCGCCTGCGCAAACATCTGAAGGCCAGCGACGACGACCTGCGCGATGCGCATCTGTTGATACGCTCGCTCGAGCCGTTTCCCGGCGCGGCCTACGGCAAGGCGGAAGCGGACTATGTCGTGCCGGACATCATGGTGCGCAAAACGGCACAGGGCTGGCAGGCGGAACTGAACCCGGAAGTCGTGCCGAAGCTGCGGATCAACCATCTTTACGCGAATATTCTGCGCAATAACCGGGGCGATCCGGGCAGCGGATCGTTGCGCCAGCAACTGCAGGAAGCGCGCTGGCTGATCAAGAATATCCAGCAGCGGTTCGAGACGATCCTGAGGGTCGCGCAAGCTATTGTCGAACGTCAAAAGAGCTTTTTTGTGCACGGCGAAATTGCCATGCGCCCCTTGGTTTTGCGGGAAATTGCTGATACGCTGGGCCTACACGAGTCGACTGTCTCGCGTGTGACAACCGGTAAATACATGCTGACCCCATTCGGGACGCTTGAATTTAAGTACTTCTTCGGGTCACACGTCTCAACCGACACGGGCGGCGCGGCCTCCTCCACGGCGATTCGCGCGCTCATCAAGCAACTGATAGGAGCGGAAAACCCGAAATCTCCTCTTTCAGACAGCCGCATAGCCGAACTGCTGGCGGAACAGGGCTTCGTGGTCGCACGGCGTACCGTTGCGAAGTACCGCGAAGCGCTCAAGATTCCGGCAGTCAACCTGCGCAAGTCTCTGTAGCCCGTCGCCTCCCGCGGCGGGCATTTACCGGCCGCTCCGCAGTTGGCGGACAGGCCGGCCGATGCGACCTGCCAGAAGTCAGTCACCGGGGGGCGACTCAGGCAAGCCGACGATCGACCGGACCTACGTCATTGTGCGGAACAAGCGGCATCTAGCTTGGAGAAGCACTATGAATCTGCAGATCAGTGGACACCACCTCGAAGTAACGCCTGCGTTGCGCGAATACGTGATCACCAAACTGGATAGGGTGCTAAGACATTTTGATCAGGTCATCGACGGCAGTGTGGTCCTCTCGGTCGACAACCACAAGGAAAAGGAAAAGCGGCAAAAGGTTGAAATCAACCTGCATTTGAAGGGTAAAGATATCTTTGTCGAGAGCTGTGACAGCGACCTCTACGCTGCGATCGATCTGATGATCGACAAGCTCGACCGGCAAGTGATACGCCACAAAGATCGTCTGCAGGGCCATCAGCATGAGGCGATCAAGTACCAGCCGCTGGCGCCGCAAGTTGACGTGCCGCCGCAATAAGGAAAATTGGAAGGTTTTCCTTACCCAGCTAAACCGCCCGAAACCGGGCGGTTTTTCGTTTCTGGGCCACTCCCGGGTTGATCTTGGGCCGCTTTTGAAGCCCGTGCGAGCCCCGTCTCGGGCTGCGGCGCCGCGATCGTTGTACCCATCGAACAAACCCATCACGCATCGATGGCGCGCCGCACCATCCGTGCCTACCCTGTTCTATAATGTTCCGGTTACCATCGGGGTCAAGCGAGCTCAAACGGAAGTCGGTCGGCCGGAGTCCTGCGCTGTCGGACTCCAATGCACATCGCCGTGAGCATCAAAACGAATGGAACACCACTCAAACGCCCCAGCGAGGAGAACCCAGGCCACGTTTTCGCCTGTCAACATGAATCGTTTAGCCAAATTTCTTCCCCTCGAGAACGTCGTCGTCGGACTATCGGTCACCAGCAAGAAACGCGTGTTCGAGCAAGCGGGCCTGATTTTCGAGAACCAGAACGGCATCGCCCGTAGCACGGTCACTGACAATCTGTTTGCGCGCGAGCGCCTCGGATCGACGGGGCTTGGTGAAGGCGTCGCGATTCCGCATGGCCGGATCAAAGGCTTGAAGCAGCCGCTCGCCGCGTTCGTCCGCCTCGCCGAAGCCATCCCCTTCGAATCGCCCGACGGTCAGCCGGTTTCGCTGCTGATCTTCCTGCTGGTGCCTGAACAGGCCACCCAGCAACACCTCGAAATTCTTTCGGAGATCGCCCAGTTGCTGTCCGATCGCGAAGCCCGCGAGCGGCTGCACACGGAAGAAAATCGCGAAGCGTTGCATCGCCTGCTCACTCAGTGGCAACCTTGATGCATCGGCGGTTATCCGCACGCCGGTTCCCCGCGAGCTTGCGGGTTCAGCCCTGCACGGTGCGCGGTCCGCGTTAGCGCGGCCATACCTTGCCGGGCAAGCGGCCCACACTGGAGTCACTGACTCATGGATACGTCCAGCATCAACGCCCAGAGCATTTTCGACGACAACGCCGCCACGCTGAAGCTGAGCTGGCTGACGGGGCATGAAGGCTGGGAGCGCGGCTTTTCTTCGGAATCGGTCGCCAATGCCACGTCGAGCGCCGATCTTGTCGGCCACTTGAACCTGATCCACCCGAACCGGATTCAGGTGCTCGGCGACGCCGAAATCGACTACTACAAGCGCCAGACCGACGAAGACCGCTCGCGCCATATGGCCGAACTGATCGCGCTGGAACCGCCGTTTCTCGTGGTGGCGGGCGGCGTCGCCGCGCCGCCGGAACTCGTGCTGCGCTGCACGCGTTCGTCGACACCGCTCTTCACCACGCCGATGTCCGCCGCTGCGGTGATCGACAGCCTGCGCCTCTACATGTCGCGCATTCTGGCGCCGCGCGCCACGCTGCACGGCGTATTCCTCGACATCCTCGGCATGGGCGTGTTGCTTACCGGCGATTCGGGCCTCGGCAAGAGCGAACTCGGGCTGGAACTGATCAGCCGCGGCCACGGCCTCGTGGCCGACGACGCGGTGGATTTCGTGCGCCTCGGTCCGGATTTCGTCGAAGGGCGCTGCCCGCCGCTGCTGCAAAACCTGCTCGAAGTGCGTGGCCTCGGGCTGCTCGACATCAAGACGATCTTCGGCGAAACCGCGGTACGCCGCAAAATGAAGCTGAAGCTGATCGTGCAACTGGTGCGCCGTCCTGACGGCGAATTCCAGCGGTTGCCGCTCGAAAGCCAAACCGTCGACGTGCTCGGCCTGCCGATCAGCAAAGTCACGATTCAGGTGGCAGCCGGCCGCAACCTCGCGGTGCTGGTCGAAGCGGCGGTGCGCAACACGATCCTGCAACTGCGCGGCATCGATACGTTGCGCGACTTCATGGATCGCCAGCGTCTGGCGATGCAGGATCCCGATAGCCAGTTTCCCGGCAAATTGATCTGAGTCCGTGTCACCGCGCCTTGCTTCGCGGCCAACGGCGGGCTGCGGGGCGCGCGCACGGAGACCAGATGCTATGATGAAATGTACGGATTTCACGACTCCATGCGCATAATCCTGATCACCGGTATTTCCGGCTCCGGCAAGTCAGTTGCCCTGAACGCGCTTGAAGACGCGGGCTATTACTGCGTCGACAATTTGCCGCCGCGTTTTCTGCCGCAACTGGCCAATTACCTTGCCGAAGACGGGCAAGACCGCCTCGCGGTCGCCATCGACGCGCGCTCGAGCGCTTCGCTCGACGAAATGCCCGCGATGATCCGCGACCTGTCGCGCGCCCACGACGTGCGCGTCCTGTTCCTCAACGCAAGCACGCAATCGCTGATTCAGCGCTTCTCCGAAACACGCCGCCGGCATCCGTTGTCCGGCTCGACCGCGCACGACGCGGACGTCGGCCTGCTGACGTCGCTCGCCGAAGCGATCGAGCGCGAACGCGAACTTGTGGCGGGTCTGGCCGAATTCGGCCACCAGATCGACACCAGCAATCTGCGCGCGAACGTGCTGCGCGCGTGGGTCAAACGCTTCATCGAGCAGGAGCATTCGGGTCTCGTGCTGATGTTCGAGTCGTTCGGCTTCAAACGCGGCGTGCCGCTCGATGCCGATTTCGTTTTCGACGTACGCACGCTGCCGAACCCGTACTACGATCATGAATTGCGACCGCTTACGGGCCTCGATAAGCCTGTGATGGATTTTCTCGATGCGCTGCCGGTCGTCCACGAAATGATCGACGACATCGAGAAGTTTCTCGCCAAATGGCTGCCGCATTTCCGCGACGACAACCGCAGTTATCTGACCGTCGCGATCGGTTGCACGGGCGGCCAGCACCGCTCGGTGTTCATTGCTGAGACGCTCGCCGCGCGTCTCGCAAGTCAGGCGAATGTGATTGTGCGGCACCGCGATGCGCCGGTCGACATCGGCGAATCATCGAAGTTAGTGGCTTAACCGGCCGCATCGCGCGGCCTCAACTCGAAGCGTTGCGCCATGTCTTCTTCTACTGTGCTTGCCGATGTGCCGCTGTTTCCGCTGCATACGGTGCTGTTCCCTGACGGGCTGCTGCCCCTGAAAATCTTCGAGGCGCGCTACCTCGATATGGCGCGCGACTGTCTGCGTGACAAAACGCCGTTCGGCGTGTGCCTGCTGAAAAGCGGCGCCGAAGTCGCGCGCGCCGAAGAGCCTTCGGTGCCCGAAGCAATCGGCTGTCTCGCCGAAATCGAAGAGTGCGATGTCGAAGCCTTCGGCATGCTGCTGATTCGCGCGCGCGGCACCAGGCGCTTCCGCCTCCTGTCGCATCGCGTGGAGAGCAGCGGCTTGCTGGTCGGCATGGCCGAGCCGCTCGGCGACGACATGCCGCTCGAAGGCAATCAGCATCTGGCCAAATTCGGCGCGTGCGCGGAAGTGCTTGAACGAATCATCGCGACGATTCGCGAACGCGATCCGGATAGCTTGCCGTTCGCCGAACCGTTCAGGCTCGAAGATCCGTCGTGGGTGTCGAACCGTCTCGCCGAAGTGCTGCCGATTGCGCTGCGCGCCCGCCAGAAGCTGATGGAATTGCAGGACGCCGGCGCGCGGATCGACGTGGTTCATCACTACATGCAGCAGCATCAACTGCTGTAGAAGCTGCAGCCTCTAAAGCAGCGAGCCTTGCAAACCATCCAGCAGTTTGCGCACCGGCGCGGGCACGCCGAACGAATCGAGATCGCTCAGCGCGACCCACGCGGTGTCCGCATCGCATAACGCGGCCAGCGCGCCCACAGCGCGGTCCAGGTCCGCAAGCCGCGGCTCGATATCCAGCCTGAAATGCGTAAATACATGCGTGAGCGGCGCAAGCGGCGAGACCGCTCCATCGCTACCGAAGGCACGCGCACGCTCCGCTAGCGCGGCTTCGTCGGCAGCTTCAGGCAGGCTCCACAAACCGCCCCAGATGCCCGACGGCGGGCGCTTTTCCAGCATCACGGCGTTGCCGTCGCGCAGCACCAGCATCCATGTGCGGCGCGTCGGCACCGTTTTCCTGGGCCGCGCCGTGGGTAGTTCGCGCTGCCGTCCCGTCACGTTCGCCACGCAATCGACCGCGAACGGGCAGCGTAAGCAGTCCGGCGTGCCGCGCACGCACAGCGTCGCCCCGAGGTCCATCAGACCTTGCGTGTAGGCGCTGACATCGTCGTCAGATGCATTCGACGGCAGCAGCGACTCCGCCAGCGTCCACATCGCGTTCTCAACTTTCTTCTCGCCGGGAAAACCTTCGACGCCGAATACGCGCGCCAGAACACGTTTCACGTTGCCGTCGAGAATCGTCGCGCGCGCGCCGAACGCGAACGACGCGATCGCCGCCGCCGTCGAACGGCCGATGCCAGGCAATTCAGCGAGTTCATCGACCGAAGCCGGAAACGCGCCGCCATGCTGCTCGACCACCGTCTGCGCGCAGCGATGCAGATTGCGCGCGCGCGAGTAGTAGCCGAGGCCGGCCCATAACGCCATCACGTCGTCGAGCGGTGCGGCGGCGAGCGCGGCGACATCCGGAAAACGCGCCAGGAACTTCGCGTAGTACGGAATCACCGTCGACACCTGGGTCTGTTGCAGCATGATTTCCGACAACCAGATGCGATAGGGGTCGCGGGTGTTCTGCCACGGCAGGTCGTGACGGCCATGCTGGCGCTGCCAGCCAATCAGGCGGGCGGAGAAATCGGACAAGGCCGGATAACTTGACGCGGCAGGCGCGGCGGACGGGGTTAAGCGAGAGGGCATTGAAAAATTAGCGCTGGCAGGTCGGACAGAAGTAGGTCGAACGCTGACCCTGCACGATCTGTTTGATCGGCGTTCCACACACGCGGCATGGCAGCCCCGCGCGATCATAAACGAAATAGTCGAGCTGAAAGTAACCGCTTTCACCATCGCTGCCGACGAAATCGCGCAGCGTACTGCCACCCTTCTCGATCGCGGCGGCGAGCGTCACGCGCACCGCGTCCGCCAGCAAATCGTATCGAACCAGCGAGACGCGGCCTGCCGCGGTGGTGGGCCGGATGCCGGCGCGAAACAGACTCTCGGACGCGTAAATATTGCCCACGCCGACCACGATCTCACCCGCCAGCAAGGCCTGCTTCACCGACACCTTGCGCTCACGCGTCAGCCGATGCATCAGCGCGCCGGTGAACGCCGGTGAAAACGGCTCCACGCCGAGGCTCGCGAGCAGCGGATGCTCGAGCACGTCGCCGGCTTCGCGCGGATGCCACAGCACCGCGCCGAAGCGGCGCGGATCGCGATAGCGCAGAATAAACTCGTCGAAAATCCAGTCGACGTGATCGTGCTTCGCCGCGGCCGGCGGGTGCGGCACGTGGCGCAGCACACGCAGCGTGCCAGTCATGCCCAGGTGCACAATGAACCATCCGGCGTCGATTTCGAACAGCAGGTACTTGCCGCGCCGCTCGACCTTGCGCACCACGCTGCCACGCAAGGTTTTCGCAAGGTCTGCCGGAATCGGCCAACGCAGTGCGGGCGTGCGCACATCGACGCGTTCAACCTTGCGCCCGGACACATACGGTTCGATTCCCCGTCGGGTAACCTCAACTTCTGGCAACTCTGGCATGTCTAACTGGTCTGCAACTTGCGTGAGTGGTTGTGCGCGTATTGTAGCGAGCGCGTTACAATCGTCCGAAACATTGAACGGATTTCCATGAACTTGTCCTTCGTGAAGCTGTTTTCGAAGCGCCCGGCAAACGCATCGCGTGTGCCGCGCGCTGTCTCCGCTCGCCGGATGCTCGGCGCTGCCGCCCTCGCCGTTTGGGCGCTGGCTGCCGCGCCCGCGCATGCGCAGGACCCCTCGCCGGACTCGGATGACACCTCCGTCACCTTGCCGGACCCGCTCGGCCCTGCGTCGGCAGAAGACCTGAAGTCTTTGCCGAACATCGCACTGTCGAGCCAGATCGTATTCCAGGTGCTCGCCGCCGAAGTCGCCTTGCAACGCGACCAGCCGGCGCCCGCCTACCAGACCTACCTCGCGCTCGCGCGCGACACGCACGATCCGCGCATGGCGCAACGCGCCACCGAAATCGCGCTGGCCGCGCAGAGCCCGTCGGACGCCCTGGCCGCCGCGCAATTGTGGCAGCAGTATGCGCCGAGTTCGGAACGCGCCGCACAACTCGATGCGTCGCTGCTCGTGCTGTCCGGCAAACCTGACGACGCCGCGCCGCTCCTCGCGAGCGAACTGGCGAAGGTGCCTGCCGACAATCGCGGCAGCGCGATTCTCGCGCTGCAACTGCTGCTCTCGCGCGGTCCGAACCGGATCGGCGGCTTGCATGTGCTGCAGGATCTGCTGAAGAACGACATGAACCGGCCCGAAGCTCAACTGGCCATCGCGCGTCAGCAGCTCGTTTCGGACGACGCGCCGGGCGCGCGCAAGTCGCTCGAACAGGCGCTTACGCTCAAGCCCGACTATCTGCCGGCCGCGCTGACGCTGTCGCAGATGGGCCCGGAGGAGCGCAAGGAAGGCATCGCGTCGCTCGAAAAGTACGTGCAGCAGAATCCGAAATCGCATGACGCGCGTCTCGCGCTCGCGCAGATGTATCTCGCGAGCGACCGTCTGGATGACGCGCAGAAGCAGTTCGAGATCATGCATAAGAACAACGCGAAGGACCTCACGCCGCTAATGGCGCTCGCGTTGATCAAGATCCAGCAAAAGAACTTGACCGAGGCGCAAACGTACCTCACCCAGTACGCGCAGCAAGCCGACAAAACGCCGGGCGCCGATCCGGGCCAGGCGTACATCTACCTTGCGCAACTGTCGCTCGAACAGAAGAACGAAGCGGCGGCGAGTGACTGGCTGAACAAGATTTCCCCGTCGAGCCAGCAGTACATGCCGGCGCAGATCACGCGTGCGCAATTGCTCGCCAAGCAGGGCAAGACCGAAGACGCCCGCAACCTGCTGGCCGGCCTGCAGGCGCCCGATCCGCGTGACCAGGCGCTGATCGCGCGTACTGATGCGGCGATTCTGTTCGATGCGAAACGCTACCCCGAGGCGGAAGCGAGCCTGCAAAAAGCCACCGCGAATTTCCCGGACGATCCCGATCTGACCTACGACTACGCGATGGCAGCCGAAAAGACCGGCCATTACGACATCATGGAAGCGCAGCTGCGCAAGCTGATCCAGACGCAGCCGGACAATCCTCAGGCGTATAACGCGCTCGGCTATTCGCTGGCCGATCGCAATCAGCGCCTGCCGGAAGCGAACAAGCTGGTCGAGAAGGCTTCGTCGCTGGCGCCGAACGACGCGTTCATCATGGACAGCGTCGGCTGGGTCAAATACCGGATGGGCAATACGTCGGACGCGATCAAGCTGCTGCGCAAAGCCTACGACATCCAGCCGAATGCCGAAATCGGCGCGCACCTCGGTGAAGTGTTGTGGAAAACGGGTGCGCAAGATCAGGCACGCGCCGCCTTCCGCGATGCTCGCAAGCTCGAACCGGACAACGACACGCTTGTTAAAACGCTGCAACGTCTCCAGGTAAACGATCTTTGATGCGTCTTTCCCGCTTGTTTTCTTATCCCCGGGCGCCGCGTAGCGCGGTGCTCGGACTTGCTGCGGCGGCTGTCGTCGTGTTGGCTGGTTGTGCATCGGTGAAGCCGCAAGGGCCGTCCATGTCGAATGCCGCGACATCCGTCACTGCGCAAACGAGCCGCGCTTATCAAGGGCGGTTCTCGATCCAGTACAACGATCAAAACGGCCAGCAGCGCAACGCGTACGGCAACTTCGCCTGGCAGGAAACCGGCGACACCGTCACTTTGCAATTACGCAATCCGCTCGGCCAGACGCTCGCGATCGTGACTTCATCGCCGGCTTCGGCCACGCTCGAGTTGCCGAACCGCCAGCCGCTCACCGCCGACAACGTCTCCACGCTGATGCAGAATGCGCTCGGTTTCGCGCTGCCGGTCGAAGGACTGCGCTATTGGCTGCAGCCGTCGCCCGCGCCGACTTCGCGTGCGAGCACCGAGAAGGACCCTGAACAGCCGTCGCGACTGAAACAGATTACGCAGGACGGCTGGACGATCGATTACCTGGCGTACGCGGACGCGCCGGCCACCGGCGTGAAACGCGTCAACCTGAGCCGCTCGGAACCGCCGCTCGACATCAAGCTCGTGCTGGATCAGTAGCCGCGCCTGTTCGCGCAACCTTGCCGCTTCTTTGGCGCCGCTTTGGCGCATGTAGCCCAGACTCATGATCGAAACAACCGACGCGCTGCGCGATTGCCTCGCGCCAGCGAAGCTGAACCTTTTCCTGCACATCACCGGCCGACGCCCGGACGGTTATCACACGCTGCAAACGGTCTTCCAGTTGCTCGACTGGGGCGACACACTCCATTTCACCCGGCGCAACGACGGCCTCATCACACGCAGCACCGAGATCGCCGACGTTCCGCCGGAGCACGACCTCACCGTTCGCGCAGCAACGCTCCTGAAGGCGCATACGGGCTCGCTGGAGGGCGTCGACATCGAAATCGAGAAGCGCCTGCCGATGGGTGCGGGCCTGGGCGGCGGCAGCTCCGACGCGGCCACCACGCTGCTTGCGCTGAACCGCCTGTGGAAGCTCAATCTCCCGCGCCTGGCGTTGCAGGAACTGGCGTTGAAGCTCGGCGCCGACGTGCCATTTTTTATTTTTGGGAAAAATGCGTTCGCACAGGGTGTCGGAGAAACATTAGACGTTGTACAATTGCCGCCGCGCCATTTCCTGGTAGTGACGCCGAGGGTTCATGTTCCGACTGCAGCGATTTTTTCCGACAAAGCGTTGACAAGAGATTCAAAACCCCTCACAATTACGGACTTTCCTGCAGAACTTAGCTGCAACACTGAATGGCCGGAAAGCTTCGGCCGGAATGACATGCAGCAGGTTGTCGTTGGGAAGTACGCGGAAGTAGCGCAAGTGCTGCGGTGGTTTGAAAACATCGCGCCAGCGCGGATGTCTGGATCAGGTGCAAGTGTATTTGCAGCGTTTCGTAGTAAAGCTGAAGCAGAAGCGGCACAAGCCAAGCTGCCAGCCGAATGGAACAGCGCAGTGGCTGCCGGCCTCGATCAGCATCCACTCTTTGCTTTCGCGTCATAAAGTTTTGCATCGTCGAACGAAACTCCACGTTCGGCGGAGCTTAAAGTTAGTGTAGGGGAGTCGCCAAGCTGGTTAAGGCACCGGATTTTGATTCCGGCATGCAAAGGTTCGAATCCTTTCTCCCCTGCCAAAAATTCTCGCATTTCCCCTCGCCCCCCAGCCTGAAGTAGGTGCACGATGAGCAGCCATGACGGCCTGATGGTTTTTACTGGCAACGCAAATCCCGCGCTTGCACAGGAAGTCGTCAAAATCCTCGGTATTCCCCTCGGCAAAGCAATGGTTAGCCGTTTCTCGGACGGTGAAATCCAGGTCGAGATTCAGGAAAACGTGCGTGGCAAGGATGTCTTCGTCCTGCAATCCACGTGCGCGCCGGCGAATGACAATCTGATGGAACTGATGATCATGGTCGATGCGCTCAAGCGCGCATCCGCTGGCCGGATCACCGCAGCCATCCCCTACTTCGGTTATGCCCGTCAAGATCGACGCCCGCGTTCGGCGCGCGTCGCCATCTCGGCGAAGATCGTGGCGAATATGCTGGAAATCGCCGGCGTCGAGCGGATCATCACGATGGATCTGCACGCCGACCAGATTCAAGGCTTCTTCGATATCCCGGTCGACAACATCTATGCTACGCCCGTGCTGCTCGGCGATCTGCGCAAGCAGAACTACGAGAACCTGCTGGTCGTGTCGCCGGACGTCGGCGGCGTGGTGCGTGCCCGGGCATTGGCCAAGCAACTGAATTGCGATCTCGCGATCATCGACAAGCGCCGCCCCAAGGCGAACGTTGCCGAAGTGATGAACATCATCGGTGAAGTCGAAGGCCGTACCTGCGTGATCATGGACGACATGGTCGACACCGCCGGCACGCTCTGCAAGGCAGCTCAGGTTTTGAAGGAACGCGGTGCGAAGCAGGTGTTCGCTTACGCTACCCACCCGGTTCTGTCGGGCGGTGCAGGCGAGCGTATCGCAGCTTCGGCACTCGACGAACTCGTTGTCACGGACACGATCCCGCTCGGCGAAGAGGCTCGCTCGTGTGCCAAGATCCGTTCGTTGACCAGCGCCGGCCTGCTTGCCGAAACGTTCTCGCGGATTCGCCGCGGCGATTCGGTGATGTCGCTGTTCGCTGAAAGTTAAGTATTTGCGAAGGCGCGGCGCGTTGTACTATCGCACGCTGCGCTTTTGCACAATCGGCATGAACGAACGAAGGTTCGTGCCGCCGTTCTGGGGCCTCAGCCATAATGGCTTGCGGGCCCCGTTTTTACTGCCTGGTCGCGGGCAGTGCATTGGAGATTCAAATGAAAGTAGTCGCTTTCGAGCGTAACCTGCAAGGTACGGGTGCGAGCCGCCGCCTGCGTAACTCGGGCAAGACCCCGGGCATCGTATATGGCGCTGGTGCTGAAACGCAATTGGTCGAACTGGACCACAACGCGCTGTGGCACGCGCTGAAGAAAGAAGTTTTCCACTCGTCGATTCTCGACCTGGAAGTCGGTGGCAAGTCGCAACAGGTTCTGCTGCGCGACGTGCAATACCACCCGTTCCGTCAGCTCGTGCTGCACGTGGACTTCCAACGTGTCGACGCGAAGAAGAAGCTGCACACCAAGGTGCCGCTGCACTTCATGAACCAGGAAACCAACCCGGCAGTGAAGCTGTCGAGCGCGGTGATCTCGCACGTCCTCAACGAAATCGAAATCGAGTGCCTGCCGTCGGCACTGCCGGAATTCCTCGAAGTCGACCTCGCGAAGATCGAAGCCGGTCACTCGCTGCACGCGAAGGACATCGTCCTGCCGGCAGGCGTCGCGCTGGTTGCTCACGTTGAAGCAGAAAACCCGGTCATCGCTGCTGCAACGATCCCGGCTGGTGCAATCGCTGAAGGCGACGCCGCTGCTGCAAGCGAAGGCGAAACGCCGGCTGCTTAAGCTGCACTGAGCGAGCAATCCTCTCGATCCGTTTCAATGAAACGGTCGATGTGACCCGCCGAGGTTCGCCCCGGCGGGTTTTTTTTCGGTTTTTTTCAGCTCGGTTGCGTTCGGCATCCGGGCCAGATGGACCCACGCAATCATGATCAAGCTGATCGTCGGGCTCGGCAATCCGGGCGCCGAATACACTGCGACGCGCCACAATGCCGGCTTCTGGCTGCTCGATCAACTGGCACGCGAAGCAGGCGCGACGCTGCGCGACGAGCGGCGCTTCCACGGTTTCTACGCGAAGGCGCGGCTTCACGGCGAAGAAGTGCACCTGCTGGAACCGCAGACGTATATGAACCGCTCGGGTCAGTCGGTCGTTGCGCTCGCGCAGTTCTTCAAGATTCTCCCTGACGAGATTCTGGTCGCTCACGACGAACTCGATATGCCGCCAGGCAGCGTCAAGCTGAAGCTCGGCGGCGGCAGCGGCGGTCATAATGGGCTGAAAGACATCACCGCCCACCTGTCGTCGCAACAGTATTGGCGGATGCGGATCGGTATCGGTCATCCGCGCGATCTGATTCCCGAAAGCGCGCGCGCCGGCGCCAAGCCGGATGTCGCCAATTACGTGCTGAAACCGCCGCGGCGGGAAGAACAGGACGCGATCGATGCGGCGATCGAACGGGCGCTTGCCGTGATGCCGCAGATAATCAAAGGCGAACTCGAACGCGCGATGATGCAGCTGCATCGCAATTCCTAAGGCCCTCACCCACCCGCATCCGTATCGCCGCATAGCTACCGACAGGAGATCCGCTTGAGCCGCTATTGGAGTGACATCGTTCACCGTCTGACGCCGTATGCGCCGGGCGAGCAACCCGCGCTCGCGCATCCAGTGAAGCTGAACACCAACGAGAACCCGTATCCGCCGTCGCCGCGCGTGGTCGAAGCGATTCGCCAGGAACTAGGCGATGCGGGCGAGTCGCTAAGGCGCTATCCCGATCCGACGGCGCGCAAGCTGCGCGAAACAGTCGCCGCGCATCACGGTATTCGCCCGGAGCAGGTGTTCGCGGGCAACGGTTCGGACGAAGTGCTGGCGCTCACCTTTCAGGCGTTGCTGAAGCACGATGAGCCGCTGCTGTTTCCGGATATCACGTACAGCTTCTATCCGACGTACGCGCGGCTGTTTGAGGTCAACTATCGGACGGTCGCGCTCGACGACGCCTTCGCGATCAATGTCGACGATTACGCGGCGCCTAACGGCGGCGTGCTGTTCCCGAATCCGAATGCACCGACGGGACGTCCTCTGCCGCTCGCCGATATCGAGCGTCTGGTGGCGAGAAACACCGATTCGGTTGTGGTGATCGACGAGGCCTATGTCGATTTCGGCGCCGAATCGGCCGTCAAGCTGATTGACCGCCATGCGCATCTGCTGGTGGTTCAAACGGCATCGAAGTCGCGTTCGCTCGCCGGGATGCGTGTCGGCTTCGCGTTCGGCAATCCGGAGTTGATCGACGCGCTAAACCGCGTGAAGGACAGTTTCAACTCGTATCCGCTCGACCGGCTAGCACAAGTTGCGGCGATCGCCGCGTATGAAGACGATGCCTGGTTTAAGGACAATTGCGCCAAGGTTGTGACGAGCCGTGAGCGGCTTGCCGCGGGGTTGACGGCGCTGGGCTTCGAGGTGGTGCCGTCGGCGGCGAATCTGCTGTTCGCGCGCCACAAAGGCTACGACGCAGCGACGCTCACGGCACGGCTAAGGGAAAAGGAAATTTTCGTGCGCCATTTCAAGGCGCCGCGAATCGACCAGCATTTGCGGATCTCGGTCGGCACCGACGCCGAATGCGGCCTCCTGCTGAACGCGTTGCGCGACATTTTCAGCGCCTACGTCGGGTAACAACGCACCGCCCGAACAAGGGCGAAGGGCAAAGCGCGACGCAAAAACCGCGGCGAGGCTAGCGCCTCGCCGTTCATCACGCGCCCTTCGCGGCCTGCAACGCGTGGTACTTCGCCATCAACCCTTGCGGCGTTTCCAGATGCTGCGGGTCGCGCGGAATGCACTCGACCGGACACACCTGAATACACTGCGGCTCGTCGAAATGGCCGACACACTCAGTGCATTTCTTCGGGTCGATCACGTAGATTTCCGGGCCCATCGAAATCGCGTCGTTCGGGCACTCGGGCTCGCAAACGTCGCAATTGATGCACTCGTCGGTAATCATCAAGGCCATACTTCTCTCACTTCGCACCGGCCGGAGCCGGCTTTCATCCGTCGAACCGACAGTTTACGCCGGTTACGGTTGCGCCGCCGAAGCGTCGTTATCCTGGTCCAGCGCGGCAACCTTTTCCTTCAGCCATTTTTCGACCGACGGGAACACGAATTTGCTGACATCGCCGCCCAGTTGCGCGATTTCACGCACGATCGTGCCCGAGATGAACTGGTATTGATCGGACGGGGTCATGAACATGGTTTCGACGTCCGGCAACAGATAACGATTCATGCCGGCCATCTGAAACTCGTATTCGAAGTCCGACACCGCGCGCAGGCCGCGCACGATCACCCGTGCGTTATTGCTGCGGACGAAATCCTTTAACAGACCCTTGAAGCTCATCACCTGAACATTCGGGTAGTGGCCGAGCACTTCATGGGCGATGTCGAGACGCTCTTCGAGCGTGAAGAACGGCTTTTTGTTACGGCTGTCGGCAACGCCCACCACCAGCGTGTCGAAAATGCTCGACGCGCGTCGAACGAGGTCTTCGTGACCGCGCGTCAGCGGGTCGAACGTGCCCGGGTACACGGCGACTACCATGAGACTTCTCCTCTCTTCAGACAAATGGGCACGTCAAAGCGTCCACGCGACGCATTTGGCACCGACCGCGCGCGTGACGGCAAACTGTCCGGCGCTTGTTTTGGAACGCGCATTATTCCTCATTTTCGCGCTGCAGCAAATGAAAGTGGACAGCACCCGCTTTGCCTTGCCGCACGATTTCCCATCCGGCGAGCGCCTCGTTCCCATCGAGCTCGAGCGCGGCGCCCGCTTCGACATACAGAAAGCCATGCGCGCTCAACAGCGGCACGGCCAACGCGAGCGCCTTGTCGAGCAGATCGTCGCCGAACGGCGGATCGAGAAATACTACGTCGAACGATCCGGGTGCGAGACTCGCGGCAAGCCGCAAGCCGTCTGCTTCCGCGATTTCGATCGTGCGCGCCGACAGGCGCTCCTGGTTCGCGCGCAGTTGGCTCGCGGCCCGCGCATTGCGCTCGACCATCAACACCCGTGTCGCGCCGCGCGAGGCCGCCTCGAAGCCCAGCGCGCCGCTGCCGGCGAACAGGTCGAGGCAGCGCTGGCCGTCCAGACGTTGACCGAGCCAGTTGAACAGCGTTTCGCGCACGCGGTCGGGCGTAGGCCGCAGACCGTCGAGGTCGAGTACGGGTAGCGGCGTGCGCTTCCAGTCACCGCCGATGATACGGATAGCGTGCGCTTTGCCGCCTTTGGATGAAGCGCCGTGGGCGCGTGAAGGTGCGGAACGGGGCATGCGGTTTCGATTACGTAAAAAGGCGCCCGCCACGTCGATGCGGGCGGGCCGGAGCGCCAACGTTACCACAGGGGCGCGCCGCGTCCAGCCCGGCCGTTCGGCCCATACGACGGGTAGCGGCGCGCCTGATAAAATGTGCGGCTTCCAGCGCCTTGCATCCCGCATCGCAACGCTGCCTGCCGCTCCTGCCGGTCTTGTGCCGGCTGCGCGCATCGGCGCGCGCTCTCACCACGCCAGATCATGTTCAGCTTTTTCAAACGATTCAAGGGTTCGAAAGAGTCCGATAACGCGCCAGAGGAATCGCAGACGGCGCCGGAAACCTTAGCGCCCGAGACCGCCGTAGAGGCGCCGGCAGCGCCCGCGGTGCCGCCGGCCGCCCCGCTTCGCATTGAAGCGCAGCCGGCAGCCACTGTGCCGGCAAACGAGCCGCAGCCCGACGAGCTCATACCGGAAACCGTCGAAATCGTCCCGCCGCCAGTACAGGACGCGGGTGCGAAGCGATCCTGGCTGACGCGCCTGAAAACCGGCCTGTCGAAGACGAGCTCGAGCCTGACCGGTATTTTCGTCGGCACGAAGATCGACGAGGAACTGTACGAAGAACTGGAAACCGCGCTGCTGATGTCGGACGCGGGTGTCGACGCTACCGAATTCCTGCTTGAATCGCTGCGTGAGAAAGTGCGCGCCGAGCGCCTCACCGACCCGCAACAGGTGAAAACGGCGCTGCGCACGCTGCTGGTCGATCTTCTCAAGCCGCTGGAAAGCTCGCTGATGCTCGGCCGCGCGCAACCGCTCGTGATGATGATCGCCGGCGTGAACGGCGCGGGCAAGACCACCAGCATCGGCAAACTCGCCAAGCATCTGCAGAGCTTCGATCAATCGGTGCTGCTGGCCGCGGGCGATACCTTTCGCGCCGCAGCGCGCGAGCAACTGGCGATCTGGGGACAGCGCAACAACGTGACGGTGGTGTCGCAGGAAAGCGGCGATCCGGCAGCGGTAATCTTCGACGCGGTCGGCGCCGCCCGTGCGCGCAAGATCGACGTGCTGATGGCCGACACCGCCGGCCGTCTGCCGACCCAACTGCATCTGATGGAAGAACTGCGCAAGGTGAAGCGCGTGATCGGCAAGGCACAAGACGGCGCGCCGCACGAAGTGCTGCTGGTGATCGACGCGAACACCGGCCAGAACGCGCTCGCCCAGGTGAAAGCATTCGACGACGCGCTCGGCCTCACCGGCCTGATCGTGACCAAGCTCGACGGCACGGCCAAGGGCGGCATTCTTGCGGCGATCGCACGGCAGCGTCCGATTCCGGTGTACTTCATCGGCGTCGGCGAAAAGGTCGAGGATTTGCAGCCGTTTAGCGCGGAAGAGTTTTCGGACGCGTTGCTGGGCGGTTGAACAACCGGGCAGCAAAAACCAGAAGGGCGCTCCACGGAGCGCCCTTTATTCATTCAGGCAACAACCTCATTCCGCGTCCGGCTGCGCACCAGGCGCCGCGCGCGCGAACGCATCGAGTTGCATCGCGTGATCGTAGATGCGCTGAATCGTCGGGAACCGCGCGGTGTCGATCTTGAAGCGCTGCGCGTTGAACACCTGCGGGATCAGGCAGGCGTCGGCCAACGTCGGCTGATCGCCGAAGCACAGTTTGCCGGTGCGCGAATCGCCCGCCAGATGCGCATCGAGCGTCGTAAAACCCGCCTCGACCCAATGCCGGTACCACGCGTCCTTCGCGTCGTCGTCGAGGCACAGCGTGTGCTTCAGGTACTTCAGCACGCGCAGGTTGTTCAGCGGATGAATCTCGCACGCGACCTGCAACGCCACCGAGCGCACATACGCACGATCGGCCGGCGCCGCCGGCAGCAGCGGCGGCTCAGGATGCGTTTCCTCCAGATACTCGATGATCGCGAGCGACTGCGGCATCACTTCGTTGCCGTCGACGAACGTCGGCACGATACCGTCCACATTCACCTTGCGATACTCGGGCTTCAACTGCTCGCCGCCGTCGCGCACGAGGTGCACGGGCACGTAGTCGTACGACAGGTTCTTCACGTTAAGCGCGATACGCACGCGATAGGACGCCGAGCTACGGAAATAGCTGTAAAGCTTCATGTTATGTGTCTCCTCCGCCCGTATTCAGACCACGCGTACGCTGAACTCGCCAATTCCGTCCACGCCACCCTTCATCAGGTCGCCCTGCACCACCGCGCCGACGCCTTCCGGCGTGCCGGTGAAAATCAGATCGCCCGGTTGCAGTTCAAACAGCGTCGACAGGTATGCGATCGTCTCGCCCACCGACCAGATCAACTGCGATACGTCCGAGCTTTGTTTTTCCTCGCCGTTCACCGACAACCAGATCGCGCCCTTGTCGACATGCCCGACTGCTGCCACCGGATGAATCGGACCGATCGGCGCCGAATGATCGAAACCCTTCGCGGTATCCCACGGACGACCCAGCTTCTTCGCCTCGGCCTGCAAATCGCGGCGCGTCATGTCGAGCCCCAGCGCATAGCCATAGACGTGGTCGAGCGCGCTCTCGGCGGGAATGTTCTTGCCGCCCTTGCCGATCGCCGCCACCAGTTCCATCTCGAAGTGCACGTTCTTCGATTGCGACGGATAGGGGAATTCGCCGGTCGCGCCGGGCGCCACGTACAGCACGGCATCGGCCGGCTTGGCGAAGAAGAACGGCGGTTCACGGTCGGGGTCATGTCCCATCTCACGCGCGTGCGCCTCGTAGTTGCGGCCCACACAGTAGATGCGACGTACCGCGAACTGCTCGCTGGACCCCACGACCGGCACCGCGACCACCGGTGCGGGTGCAAATACGTAACTCATCCCGTTCTCCGTTTTTTGAATTGTGCCGCCTGCGCGACGATAAAATGTTGAGTGTAACGCGCTGGCAAGCACGACGCGCATTGAGACGCACGGCCAGCAGCGCCGGCGCATCGTCTCGCGAGATCGCCATAGATGCGATACTCACACTGAATAGTGTCCTTTGAATACGGTGGCCGACCGCTCTGAAGCGGCACACCGCCACGTCCCATTGCGCCCGATGACCGACTCCGCCGATACCGCCATCCCCTTCCCCTGCGCCCGCTTCATCAAGGAAATCGGCCGCGGCCCGAACGGCGCCCGCGCACTGAGCGCCGAGGATACCCGCGCGCTCTATGGCGCAATGCTCGACGGCCGCGTGTCCGACCTCGAACTCGGCGCGGTGCTGCTCGCCTATCGCGTGAAGGGCGAAACAGCCGACGAACTCGCCGCGATGCTGGCCGGTGCGCACGCATCGTTTGAACCGATTCATTTGCCGCACGGCGCGTTCCGGCCCGTTTCGATCCCGACTTACAACGGCGCGCGCAAACAGCCCAATCTCGTGCCGCTGCTGGCGTTGCTGCTGGCGCGCGAGGGCGTGCCGGTGCTGGTGCACGGCGTCACCGAAGATCCGGGCCGCGTGACGAGCGCTGAAATCTTCACGCATCTGCAAATTCCGCACGCGCAAAACCACGCCGATATCGAAGATGGTCTCGCGGAACGGCGTCTCGCATTCGCGCCGATCGGCGTGCTCGCCCCCAGGCTCGCGCGACTCCTCGCTTTGCGTCGCCGTATGGGTGTGCGCAATTCGACGCATACGCTCGTAAAGATCTTGCAGCCGTTCGCGCCCGCCGGCCTGCGGCTCGTGAACTACACGCATCCGCCGTATCGGGACAGTCTTACGCAACTGTTCAGCGCGTATCCGGACGCCGCGGCAGGCGGCGCCCTGCTTGCGCGCGGCACCGAGGGCGAAGCGGTAGCCGACACGCGGCGTCAGGTGCAGGTCGACTGGCTGCACGATGGCATCTGCGAAACGCGCGTGCCGCACGAGCGTTCGTCGCCCGATGCGCCTGACGTCGAGTTGCCCGATGCACGCGACGCGCCGACCACGGCCGCGTGGATCGACGCCGTGCTGCGTGGCGAAGCGCCGGTGCCGAGCGCGATTTCGCGGCAAGTCGAACTGATCGTGGACGTCGCGAAAACGCCCGTGTGACGGGCGTTGCGCAATCACGACGTATTCTTTACAGCGGCGCTCGCTGCGCAAAACGTAAAGACCGCCGGTTGACACGGCGCTGCCCGCTGTCATACATTCAACGCATGCGTTCCCTTCCGAACACCCTCCGAATTACCTCCGGCCGCCTGGCGCGGCCCCTATCGCTACGTCTAGCGTAAGTCAGGCGTAGCGCCGCGCGTTGGCAGCTCAGGTTGCTCAAAGCGCGGTCTTCAAGGCAGTTCCTCGCAGTTACCGTTTCACCCCCGACCGTAGTTCTTCACAACCTGTAGTCGTTTGCATTCGTCCGTTTACCGCTCGGACGAATCGCGAGGGTCAAATGCACGTTGCATGGGCATCATCCACGTCCGTTTTCGTCGTCGCCATGAGGTTGTTCGTTGGCGCCCGTTCGTTGTTGCCGCTAGCAATCGGCTGGCGGACCGTGCACCTGTGGCAGCCCGCCAGCCGCTCGACGCCCCCCCCCTTTCGCATACGACAAATCGAACGAGGCTCATCATGTTGCGCAATCCCGCTGAAAAATACTGTCCCTTTCCCGCCGTGCGCCTGACCGGCCGAAAATGGCCCGGCCGCACGATCAACCAGGCGCCGATCTGGATGAGCACCGATCTGCGCGATGGCAATCAATCGCTGATCGAACCGATGAACGCCGCGCAGAAGCTCGAATTCTTCGACATGCTGGTGGCGATCGGCTTCAAGGAAATCGAAGTCGGCTTTCCGTCGGCCTCGCAAACCGACTTCGATTTCGTGCGCAAGCTGATCGACGAACAGATCATTCCCGACGATGTGACCATCGAAGTATTCGTGCCGGCGCGCGCCGAGTTGATCGCGCGGACTTTCGAATCGCTCGAAGGCGCACCACGCGCCATCGTGCATCTGTACAGCGCGATCTGTCCGTCGTTTCGCAAAATCGTCTTCAACCAGTCGAAGGACGAAATCAAGGCGCTCGCCGTCGAAGGCACGCGCGTCATCAAAGAGCACGCGCAGGCGCGGCCCGCCACGCGCTGGACGTTCCAGTATTCGCCGGAAACCTTCAACATGGCCGAGCTCGCCTTCGCGCGCGAAGTATGCGACGCGGTTGCGCAGACGTGGCGGCCCACGCGCGATCACAAGATGATCGTCAACCTGCCCGCGAGCGTCGAAGCCGCGACGCCGAACGTGTTCGCCGATCAGATCGAATGGATGGACCGCAACCTCGGCTACCGCGACAGCATCGTGCTGTCGGTGCATCCGCATAACGATCGGGGCACCGCGGTGGCCGCAGCGGAACTCGCACTGCTGGCGGGTGCGGACCGCATCGAAGGGTGTTTGTTCGGCAACGGCGAGCGCACCGGCAACGTAGATCTTGTGACGCTCGCAAAGAACCTCTATACGCAAGGCATCGACCCGGGCCTCGATTTCTCCGATATCGATGCAGTGCGGCGCATGGTCGAGCGCTGCAACCAGATTCCGGTGCATCCACGCCATCCGTATGCCGGCGATCAGTCAGGAAAAGCTGTCATGACGGGAGGCACGCCGGCCGTGCCCGATGCGGTGGACCAGGAGCAGGTGTTATCGACGGAAGTGGGCCACCGCGTGGCGGCCTGACACGGCCTCGCGTTGCGCCAGGCGCGGCACACCCCGCCCGCGCCTCGCTGCCGGCAGTTCACAAAGCGCAACCGGCGAAACGCGGCGAGCTCACGAGGCTCGCCCAACGGCTCACTCGATCGCGCAACGCGTCGCCTGCCAGGCAATCAGGCGCCATTGCCCATCTTCCTGCGTATGAATCGCCGTGTACGCGATCGGAAACAGCAACGCCCCGTTATTCGCTTCCATCTCGATCAGCGCCCGCCCAGTGACGACGCAGGTCTCCCGCCCGACCGGCAGCACCTCTTGCGACTGCACCTCGATCTGCCGATAGCGGCGGCGCCCCGCTGTAATGCCGTCGATGAACTGCCGCTTCGTTTCGCGCTTGCCGTTCGTGTGGACATAGCTCACGTTCTCAGCGAGCAGCGTATCGAGCGACGGCCCGTCGCCGTCGACCATCGCGCGAAAGCGCTCGCGCTCGAGCCCGCGAATCGCTTCGATCATTTTTGCCGCCATTGCTCAGCCCCTCGCACCGATGAGCCGAACGTGGCCACGGTCGTCAGAAGTTATATTGCAAATATAGCTGGCTGAAATTTATACCAGGATTCGGCTCTTTGATACCGCCATTGGAAATATGCTGGAACCGGTAGCCCGCCTGATACTGCTGGCGACTGCCGAATTGCACGCCGACGCCCGCCATGTCGGCGAACTCGAAAGCCGTCCCGAGGCTGAACGACGTAGAAATTCTGGGACTCGACAGCAACCGGATGCCGGCACCCGCTTCAATATAAGGGCGGATCGAGCCAGAACCCTTGATGAAACGGATGATCGGCGTCACACCGATTTCGCCGATGTTGCTGTGTACGTCCCCTTCGTTCGTATGCCACCAGGCCACGTGAGCCTCGCCGATCAGCGAGAAGTGCCAGTCGCCGATCTGCCACCACGTCAGATTCGGATCCCAGACGAAGCCGAGATCGAGCTTTTTGACGTGGTAATCCCCCACGCCCGCGGCGACTTGCACCCCGAACTGGTCGGCTGCGGCCAATCCCGATATCCCAAGCAACGCAGCCGCAGAAGCGACTTTTAGAGCCAGACCACGCAAAGCCTTTTTCTTGTTCTTCATCGAACACCCAAAGCTATGGTCAAACGTTGATGATGTTTTACCGTCTTGCCTATTCTAAATACAAATCGGATCTGGCGCTTCGTATGAAGAAACCAAAATTTTTGCAATTAGTCGCTTCAGTTTTAGAAAATATCGGTCACTTATAAGTACGAAAGCGGTCTGTCAGCTAAATCATACGGCCTGCACACGGTTAGCGGCGGAAGCGTATCATGGCTATTGAATTCTAATTTTCAATAGCAAAGACGGAACCTGGATGACCCTACAGCCTCTAAGTATTAGCACTCGGGAAATCAGAGTGCTAACATCCAACGCTGGAGTCGATCCCTGACCACGCTTTTGTCTGATTCCAAAGGAGTTTCCTACGTGAGCCATGCAATGACCCTTCCGAATACTCTGAGCCCGTTGTCGGCTAAGGCCGCTTCGGCAGGTGCACTGGCGCTCTCGCATTCCTCGCTGCTGCCCGGTCAACTGGGCAATATCGACGCCTACATCCAGGCCGTAAATCGGATTCCGATGCTGACGCCGGCGGAAGAACGCCAGTTCGCCACCGAATTTCGAGAGCAGGACAATCTCGAGTCCGCGCGCCGTCTCGTCCTGTCGCATCTGCGGCTGGTCGTGTCGATCGCGCGCAACTATCTCGGTTATGGCCTGCCGCATGCCGACCTGATCCAGGAAGGCAATATCGGCCTGATGAAGGCCGTGAAGCGCTTCGACCCGGAGCAGAACGTGCGCCTCGTGTCGTACGCGATGCACTGGATCAAGGCCGAGATCCACGAATACATTCTGCGCAACTGGCGCATGGTGAAGGTCGCCACCACCAAAGCGCAGCGCAAGCTGTTCTTCAACCTGCGCAGCCACAAGCAGGGCTTGGGCGCATTCACGCCGGACGAGATCGAAGGTCTCGCCAAAGAACTGAACGTGAAGCGCGAAGAAGTCGCTGAGATGGAAACGCGGCTGTCCGGCGGCGATATCGCGCTGGAAGGTCAGGTCGAAGACGGCGAAGAGTCGTACGCGCCGATCGCCTATCTGGCCGACTCGCATAGCGAGCCGACCGCCGTGCTGGCTTCGCGTCAGCGCGACAAGCTGCAAAGCGACGGCATCGCCAGCGCGCTGGAATCGCTGGACGCCCGCAGCCGTCGCATCATCGAGGCACGCTGGCTGCATGTGGAAGACGACGGCTCGGGTGGCTCGACGCTGCACGAACTGGCTGACGAATTTGGCGTGTCGGCGGAACGTATTCGCCAGATCGAGGCGAGCGCAATGAAGAAGATGCGCAGTGCACTGGCCGAATATTCGTAACACATAAAGACGTTCAGAGCGCCGGCTTGCCCGGCGCGATGTTGGGTCGCAAAGCCCTGCCCTCGCAAGACGGCAGGGCTTTTTTTCTGCCCGCGCACCGGAGCGCTCGTCCACGTGCGAACTCGCGCGCAAACTCACAACGAACACGCCCGCCAAGCGTGCTTTTCTTGACGTATCACAAACCGCATAGCAATACTGCTTCAACGGGGCGATGCTCGCGACCCAATGCCGCAGCGCTAACTTACGCGCGCAAGGTCACTGCTCCTAGAATCGGGATGCACTCGCCAGATCGCAGAAGCGGCCTGGTTCCAGCCGGAATCACCGGCGTGAAGTCGCCTTCGACCGATCATGACCATAGCCCTCAATCGCAATAACAGCCCCCGCCCGAGCCTGCGCAAGCGGCTTGCCGGCTGGGTGCGCGGTCCGACGCTGGCGCGGGATATCGCTATCGTCCTCGCCATCAAATTCGCCTTGCTGATGGCGCTCAAATACACGTTCTTCAATCATCCGCAGGCGGAGCATATGTCGCTGCCGCCTGAGCAAGTCGCGCAGGCGCTGCTGTCGGTGCCTGCCTCGCATCCGTCCCAAGGTGATCAACATGCCCGTTAGCGAAGTCGTAGAACTGTCGCGCCTCCAGTTCGCCATCACGGCGCTCTATCACTTTCTGTTCGTGCCGCTCACGCTCGGCCTGTCCTGGTTGCTGGTGATCATGGAATCGGTCTATGTGATGACCGGCAAGCAGATCTACAAGGACATGACCCAGTTCTGGGGCAAGCTCTTCGGCATCAACTTTGCGATGGGCGTCACCACGGGCCTGACGCTCGAATTCCAGTTCGGCACCAACTGGTCGTACTACTCGCACTACGTCGGCGATATTTTCGGCGTGCCGCTGGCTGTCGAAGGCCTGATGGCGTTCTTCCTCGAGTCGACGTTCGTCGGGCTGTTCTTCTTCGGCTGGAAGCGGCTCGCGAAAGTGCAGCACGTGATCGTCACATTCCTCGTCGCACTCGGCTCGAACCTGTCCGCGCTGTGGATTCTGGTGGCCAACGGCTGGATGAACAATCCGGTCGGCGCCGAATTCAACTATCAGACGATGCGCATGGAACTCGACAGCATCTTCTCGGTGCTGTTCAACCCGGTCGCGCAGGTCAAGTTCGTGCACACCGTATCGGCCGGCTATGTGACGGCGTCGATGTTCGTGCTCGGCGTGTCGTCGTGGTATCTGCTCAAACGCCGCGACACCGAATTCGCCTTGCGCTCGTTCGCGATCGCCGCGGGTTTTGGCCTCGCGTCGACGCTGTGCGTGATCGTGCTCGGCGACGAATCCGGCTACCGTACCGGTGAAGTTCAGCAAGTGAAACTGGCCGCGATCGAATCCGAATGGGAGACGGCGCCCGCCCCCGCGCCGTTCACGATCTTCGGCATTCCGAATCAGAAGGAAGAGCGCACCGACTACGCCATCCGGATTCCGTATGCACTCGGCCTCATCGCAACACGCTCGATCGACGAACCGGTGGTCGGCCTGAAAGAGCTGATGGCGCAGAACGAAGTGCGCATCAAGAACGGCATGCTGGCCTACACCGCGCTGCAAAAACTGAAGCAAGGCGACGCAACCGACGAAGCCAAAGCCGCCTTCGACGCGCACAAGAAAGACCTCGGCTACGGACTGATGCTCAAGCAGTTCACCGCGAACGTCAGCGATGCAACGCCGGATCAGATTGTCCAGGCCGCCAGGAAGACGATCCCGCCGGTGGCGCCCGTGTTCTTCTCGTTCCGCCTGATGGTCGGCCTCGGCATTCTGTTCCTCGCGACCTTCGTGCTGGCGTTCTGGTTCTGCGCGCAGCGCTCGCTGCTGCTGGACAAGCGCCGCTGGTTCCTGCGCTGGGCCGTATGGGCGATTCCGTTGCCGTGGCTCGCCGCTGAATTCGGCTGGATCGTCGCGGAAGTGGGCCGTCAACCGTGGACCATCGCCGGGATTCTGCCGACTGCGTTGTCCGCGTCGAGCCTGACGCCGACCGATCTGTATCTGAGTATCGCCGGCTTCGTGGTGTTCTACACAGTGCTGTTCATCATCGAAATCATGCTGATGTTCAAGTACGCGCGGCTCGGGCCTTCGTCGCTGCATACCGGGCGCTATCACCACGAACAACAGCCGCTGAATCAGCCGCTGCCGACCAACACGGCTGCATGATTCGCCGCCACGCCGTTTTAAGGGAAAAATCATCATCATGGATTACGCAACCCTCAAACTGATCTGGTGGGTGCTGATCGGCGTACTGCTGATCGGCTTCGCGCTCACCGATGGCTTCGACATGGGCGCGGCGATTCTGCTGCCGTTCATCGGCAAGACCGACGCCGAGCGGCGCATTGTCGTGAACACGGTCGGCGCGACGTGGGAAGGCAATCAGGTGTGGTTCATCACGGCGGGCGGCGCGATGTTCGCCGCGTGGCCACTGGTGTATGCGGCGTCGTTCTCCGGCTTTTACTTCGCGATGCTGCTGGTGCTTTTCTCGCTGTTCTTCCGGCCGGTCGGTTTCGACTACCGCAGCAAACGCGAAGACCCGCGCTGGCGCAGCGCATGGGACTGGGCGTTGTTCGTCGGCGGCTTCGTGCCGGCGCTGGTGTTCGGCGTCGCGTTCGGCAACCTGCTGCAAGGCGTGCCGTTCTCGTTCGACACCGATCTGCGCGTCACGTATCACGGCAGTTTCTTCGCGCTGCTCAACCCGTTTGCGGTGTTGTGCGGGCTCGTCAGCGTGTCGATGCTGGCCGCGCACGGCGCAGCGTTCGTGAAGATGAAGGCGGACGGCATTGTCGCGCAGCGCGCGTCGGTGGCGCTGCGGATTGCCTCACTCGTCTGCGTGGTGTTGTTCCTGATTGCCGGCGCACTGATCGCGACGATGATCGGCGGCTATCAGATCGTCGACGCGGCGCCGTTCGATACGGTCGCCAATCCGCTGCTGAAAAACGTGCTCGGCGCACCGGGTTTGTGGCTCACCAACTACGCGACCTATCCGTGGATGGCGATCGCGCCGGTGGCGGGTGTGGTCGGCGGCGCGCTGGCCTTGCTGCTGGCGCGCTCGCGCTTCGAAAAGAGTGCGTTCCTGTCGACCTCGCTGATGATTATCGGCGTGATTCTGACGGCCGGCTTCTCGATGTTCCCGTTCATCATGCCCTCCTCGCTCGACGGCCGCAGCAGTCTGACGGTATGGGATTCGACCTCGAGCCGAATGACGCTGCAGATCATGCTGATCGCCGTGGTCGTCTTCCTGCCGCTCATCCTGATCTATACGAGCTGGGTGTATCGCGTAATGCGCGGCAAGGTGACCGCTGCGGCGCTCGAAGAGAATAAACATTCGATGTACTGAACAGGAATACGATTAACAGGAGTTTGTGATGTGGTATTTCAGCTGGATTCTCGGTATTGGTGTGGCGCTCGCGTTCGGCGTCGTCAACGTGATGTGGCTCGAATCGCGCCGGCCTTCGGAAACGGGAAAACACAAGACGCACTGATATCCTGGCAATACGGGCATCGGTAAACGCAAAAGCGGCGCCTTGATTCAAGGTGCCGCTTTTTTTATTGCAGCGTTACCGGAAGGGAAGCGCCACAGGCCGCTCCCTTAGCACGGCATCACGCCGGCAAAGGCGTCGCACCGCCCACTGCCGGCAGACGCGTCGCCAACTGTTCGGCATAACGCGATGCAGCGTCGCCGACTACGATGTGGAACGTGTCGGCCGAGACCCATGCGGTATCGAGCGCAGCCAGGCGCTGACGATCGACCGCCGACGGATCGCGCACCACGACACGCAGACGCGTCGCCGCCACGGCGTCCAGCGACACCACGTTGCCCGCAGCGCCGAACACAGCGAGCCAACGCAACGGATCGGGGTCGAGCGGACCGCCTTGAGCGCCCGTTGCCGCCACAGGCGCGGCAGAGGCAACAGCGGCAGCCGGCTTCACGGCATCACCGCCACCTTGCGCGATCACCGTACGAATCTCATCGGCGATGATGTCCGCGTCCGGTCCGATGATCACCTGCACGTTGGTCGAGCCGCGCTTGAGCACACCACGCGCGCCGATCGTCTTCAGGTCGCTTTCCGAGACCTTGTTGGAATCGACCACAGACAGACGTAGACGCGTCGTGCAGGCATCCACCAGCGACAGGTTCGATGCGCCGCCCAGCGCAGCGATATAACGCTGTGCGCGCGGCACGGCCGCGCCGGCAGCCGGCGAGACGTAACCGCCGGTCGTGAACGATTCGACCTGTTCATCGGCGGCTGCGGGTTCGCGGCCCGGCGTCGCCATATTGAACTTGCGGATGAAGAAGCGGAACAGACCGTAGTACGCCACCGCATACGCGAGACCAATCGGAATCGCCCACCAGCCCTTGGTCGACAGGCCGTAGTTCAGTACGTAGTCGATCGCGCCTGCGGAGAACGTGAAGCCGAGGTGAATCCCGAGCGCCGAACAGATCGCGAGCGACAGACCGGTCAGCAATGCGTGAATCACGTACAGCACCGGCGCGAGGAACATGAAGCTGAATTCGATCGGCTCGGTCACGCCCGTCAGGAGCGACGTGAGCGCCATCGAGAACAGCAGGCCGCCGACGATCGCACGGCGTTCCTTCGGCGCTTCATGGAACATCGCCAGGCATGCAGCCGGCAGGCCGAACATCATGACTGGGAAGAAGCCCGTCATGAACGTGCCCGCGGTCGGGTCGCCGGCGAAGAAACGATGCAGGTCGCCCGTCACAGCCGCGCCGCCCGGCGGCGTGAAGGTGCCGAACACGAACCATGTCAGCGAGTTCAGGATGTGATGCAGCCCCGTCACGAGCAGCAAGCGGTTCAGCACGCCGAACACGAATGCACCGATCGCGCCCGCGGTCGTCAGCCAGTGTCCGGCGAGGTCGATGGCGGCCTGTACAGGCTGCCAGACATAGCCGAGCACGATGCCTATCGCCAGACACGCGACGCCCGTGACAATCGGCACGAAGCGTTTCCCTCCGAAGAATGCGAGGTAGTCGGGCAGCTTGATGTCCTTGTACCTGTTGTACAGCAAGCCCGCGACGATACCTGCCACGATCCCGGACAACACGCCCATGTTGAGCTTGTCGTTGATGTCCTTCATCACCGCGATTTCGATCAGGTAACCGATCGCGCCCGCGAGCGCCGCCACGCCGTTGTTGTCTTTCGCGAAACCGACCGCCACGCCGATCGCGAACAGGAGCGGCAGGTTGTCGAAAATCGCGCCGCCGGCGTCGGCGATCATCTTGATGTTGAACACATCGGGTTGGCCCAGTCGCAGGAGCAGGCCGGCAACCGGCAGCACCGCGATCGGCAGCATCAGCGCGCGTCCCAGGCGCTGAATCTTCAGAAACGGATTCCCATCCATTGATACCTCCAATCCTTTGTCTCGTCGTCGATCGTCGTCGAGTTCTAGCTTTACGTGGTTATTGGGCGAAGTTGGCTGCGGACCGTGTGGGGTTCAGTCCAGAAGCCAGGTTTCGCGGCTCACTGCTCTTACCGCCTGTGCCGACTCGAGCGCCAGCGCATCCTGCGCGCGTTGACGGCACAGCTGATAATCGAGATTGCGCACCCGCGCCTTGATGCCCGGCACCGACACCGGATCCACCGAGAGTTCGGTCACGCCGAGGCCGACCAGCAGCGGCATCGCAAGCGGATCGCCCGCCAGTGCGCCGCAGACGCCGACCCATTTGCCATGCTTGCCGGCGCCCTGCACGGTCGCCGCGATCAGCCGCAGCACCGCCGGATGCAAGCCGTCGGCTTGCGCGGCGAGATCGGCCTGGCAGCGGTCCATGGCGAGCGTGTATTGCGTCAGATCGTTGGTGCCGATCGACAGGAAGTCCGCGTGTTGCGACAGTTGATCGGCGAGCAAGGCCGCCGACGGCACTTCGATCATCACGCCGACTTCGATCGGCTCGGTACGGCCCAATTCGCGTGCGAGTTCGTCGATACGTTTGCGGATGCGGATCAGTTCGCCGACATCGGTCACCATCGGCAGCAGGATGCGCACGGCGCCGAGCGGTTGCACAGCGAGCAGGCCGCGCAGTTGATCGTCGAGCAGGTCCGGTCGCACTTGCGCGAGGCGGATGCCGCGCAGCCCAAGCGCCGGATTCGGTTCAGGCGGCAGCGTCAGGTAATCGACTTCCTTGTCGGCGCCGACGTCGAGCGTGCGAATGATCGCGGTGCGGCCGCTCAATGCGTCGACGATTGCCTGGTAGCTCTGACGATGTTCGTCGGTAGTCGGCGCCTGCGCGCGGTGAATGAACAGCAGTTCGGTACGCAGCAAGCCGACGGAATCGGCGCCGTTGTCGACGGCGGTTTTCGCGTCGTCGAGCGTGGCGATGTTGGCGGCGACTTCGATCGCGCGGCCATCGGATGTGACGGCGGCTTGTTGCGAAGTGCGGCGGTTCGCTTCGCGCACGCCGGCGAGGCGGCTACGCTCCAGACGCGCACGTTCGACGTCGAGTTCGGTCGGTGCGAATTCAAGGCGGCCGTTGGTGGCGTTCACCACCACTTGCGTGCCCTCGGGGATCGCGTGCAACGCATCGCCGACTGCCACCAGCGCAGGAATGCCCGCTTGACGCGCGAGAATCGCCGCATGCGAAGTCGCGCCGCCACGCGCCATCACCAGCGCGGTCACGCGCGAGCGATCCAGCGACGACAGATCCGACGGCGTAAATTCCCCGGCTGCCAGCACGGCTTCTTCGGGCAACGTGCGCGCCGCCGCGTTTGAATAACCCAACGCGCGCAGCACGCGCTTTTCGATGTCGCGCAGATCGGCGGCACGTTCGGCGAGCAACGCGTCTTCGATCTTCGTCAGGATGACGATCTGTGCGCGGATCGCTTCGCGCCATGCAAAGCCGGCGCTCTTGCCGAGGCTGATCAGATCGCGCGCGGCGTCGAGCAAGGTGGGGTCTTCGAGCAACACGCGATGCACCGCGAAAATGCCCGCCTCGCCGACCGCGCCGCGTTGCGACGCGTCGCGCACGGTCGTGCCGAGATCCGCATCGACAGTGGCGATGGCCTTGTCGAGCAGACGGCTCTCAGCCGCAGACGTGCTGTTCGCCTTCTCCGGCGGATCGATATCCGCGTCGTCCCAACGCACCAGCTTGCCCACCGCGACGCCCGGCGCCGCGCACACGCCGGCGAGCGTATTCGGCGCCAGCGGTTCGCCCACTGCGCGCGCGACCGGTTGCGGCGCCGGCGAGCTCTGGCGCGCCGGTTTTTCTTCGACTTCGCCGTGCGCTTCGCGCGTCAATTCGTCGGCAATCGCTTCGACTGCGGCTGCCGCTTGCGTGCCTACGCCGAGCAACTCGACGGTCGCGCCCTCACCCGCACCCAGACCGAGCAAACCGACCACGCTCTCGATCGCCGCTTTGCGCCCTTCGTAACGCACTTCGACACGCGCATCGAAACCACGCGCCGCTTCACGAGCACGCGCAGCCGGCCGCGCATGCAAACCGCCCGCATGGACCAGCGTGACTTGCTGACGCGCTTCTTCTGTCACGTTGGTGGCGCTCGCCTGCCGCGCTGCCTCGGCCGCCGTGCCGCTGCGTGCGCGCAGTACCAGCAACGGCGTTTCGCCCGCCTTCAGCATGCCGCCTTCGACGCGCTCGACGATCTCGAACACATCCGAATTGGCAATCGCGATCACCGACACGAGACTCGGCGCATTCAACGCAACCTGGTCCTGATCGAACTCGATCAACACGTCGCCGGTGCGCACGTGCGCGCCTTGCGCGACCATCGGTGCAAAACCCTTGCCGTTCAGCTCGACCGTATCGATACCGATGTGCAGCAAAATTTCCGCGCCCTCAGCAGTGGCCAGCGTCACAGCGTGACCGGTGCGCGCGAGATGGGTGATGGTGCCGTCGCATGGCGCGACGAGCCGGCCCTCGAGCGGATCGACGCCGATGCCGTCGCCGAACATACCGCCCGAGAACACAGGGTCGGGTACGTTCGCCAGCGGCACGACAGGACCGGTCATCGGCGCAAGCAAAACAATATGGCCTTCAGAATGGCTCATCAAGCGGGACTCCTCGACACGTCGCATCTGATTTCTCGATCAGTGAGTTTCGGTGACTTTGTTGAGATGGCGTGGCGCATCGGGATTGCGCCCGCGCGCGGCGGCTAGACCCGCGGCCATCACATAAAAGGACAGGATCGCGGCGATCGGATCGAGCGCCGCATGAGCGGTGGTGGCAAGCGGCAAGCTTGCTTCGGGCACGTCGTCCGGTGCGGCGAGCAGCACGCGGGCGCCGCGCGCCCGCATGTCGCGCGCGAGTTGCAGCAAGCCGGCCTGTTCCGGTCCGCGCGGTGCGAATACCAGCAGCGGATAGTCGCGGTCGATCAGTTCCATCGGACCATGACGCACTTCCGCGCTCGAAAACGCTTCCGCCTGGATGCCGGAGGTTTCCTTCAATTTCAGCGCGGCTTCCTGTGCAATCGCGAGGCCCAGACCACGGCCGATCACGATCATGCGTTCGATGCCGCGCAATTCGTCGATCGCTTCCGACCAGTCGAGCTTGCCCGCCGTCCGCAACGCATCGGGTAAGGTGCGCAGCGCGCCGAGCAATGCTTCGTCCTGCTGCCAGTGCGCGACCAGTTGTGCGGAAATCGACAGCATCGCGATATAGCTCTTGGTGGCCGCGACGCTCAGTTCAGGACCGGCGACGAGCGGCAGATGCCATTCGCACGCGTCGGCCAACGGCGAGCTGGGCGCATTCACCGCGGCGACGGTCAACGCGCCGGCATTGCGCAGCGCCTGCATCGTGCCGACCAGATCTGGGCTCTTGCCTGACTGCGAGAACGCCAGCGCGAGCTGATCGCGCACCTGCAACGGCGCCTGCTGCAAGGTCGCAACCGACATGGGCAGTGACGCCACCGGCACGCCGATGCGGCTCATCGTCAGGCTGGCGAAGTAACTCGCCGCATGGTCCGAGCTGCCCCGCGCGACCGTCAGCGCAACATGACGCGGCTGCTGGGCGAGCCTGGCCGCCAACGCCTCGACGCGCGAGGTATCCGTGAGTTGCGCGGCGACCGTTTCGGCGGACGCCAGCGCTTCGTTAAGCATATTCGACAATCGATTCTCCTTCGACGTAAGTCGCGGTCAACGCCAGTTCGCGGTCGAATACGACCACATCGGCCCACGCGCCACGCGCGATGCGACCGCGGTCTTCGATGCCGAGGTAGTCGGCGGCATAGCGCGACAAACGATTTGACACGTCGGCGATCGGCAGACCGATCGACACAAGATTGCGCAGCGCCTGATCCATCGTCAGGGTGCTGCCGGCGAGCGTGCCGTCGGCCAGACGTACGCCGCCGAGGCACTTCGTCACATGCTGGCTGCCGAGACGGTATTCGCCGTCCGGCATGCCGGTGGCCGAGGTGCTGTCCGTGACCACATACAAACGCGGAATCGCGCGCAGCGCAGCGCGGATCGCACCCGGATGGACGTGCAGCAAATCGGGAATGATTTCGGCGAACTCGGCGTGCGCGAGCGCTGCGCCGACGAGGCCGGGGTTACGGTGATGCAGCGGCGACATCGCGTTGAACAGATGGGTGAAGCCACAGGCGCCGTGCTTGAGCGCGGCGACGGCGTCGTCGTACGTGCCGAGCGAATGACCGAGTTGCACGCGCACGCCGCGCGCCGCCATCTCGGAGATGATCTCCATGTGGCCGGCGATTTCAGGCGCCAGCGTGACCACGCGAATCGGCGCGATCGACAGATACTTCAGCACTTCGTCCATCACCGCCGAAACCGCGGCGTCCGGTTGCGCACCGAGCTTGCCGGGATTGATGTACGGCCCTTCCAGATGCACGCCGAGCACGCGCGAACCGCCCGGCGTACGGATACGCGCCACGTCGCCGAGGCCCGCGACCACGCGCATCAACTCGTCGCGCGGCGCGGTCATCGTGGTGGCGAGCAGGCTGGTCGTGCCGTAACGCGCATGCGTGCGGGTAATGGTTTCGATCGCATCGCCGTCTTCCATCACGTCTGCGCCGCCACCGCCGTGCACGTGCAGATCGATGAAGCCGGGCAGGATGTACGGTGCGTCGTTCGTCGACGGATCGACGCGTTCGCCGGTCAGCGCCGTGATGCGGCCGTTTTCGTATTCGAGCGTGCCGTGAATCCACCCATCGGTGGTGAGTATGTTTCCGGTCAGCATGAGTCTCTCTGGTGAGGCGTGATACGGGGTGTGACTGAATCGCGGGGCCTCGCGCCGCGCCCTTGGCGCCTAGCCGCGCCCAAGCCGCATGGCCCGCTCAGGTGCGCAATTCAGCGACAAAATCGTAGTAGTCGTCGCGGCAATAGGTGTCGGTCAGTTCGATCGCGCGCTGGTCGGCGCTATAGCCGATACGGGTAATGACCAGCAGCGCCGAGCGCGGTTCGATGTCCATCAGCGAGGCGATCTCGCTCGACGCGTTGACTGCGCGAAAGTGTTGCAACGCGCGCACGACGGCGGCGCCGCGTTGTTCGAGATAGCTGTAAAGCGACACGCCGATCGCCAGCGGGTCGGGCACGATGGCCACCGGCAACGCGGAATGTTCAACCGCCATGACGATGCCGTCCGCGCGCCGCAGGCGCCGCAGACTCGCGACCGCCGCGCCGGGCGACAAACCGAGGTGCACCAGCTCGTCACGGTTGGCGGCGCGGATATCGCGCTCGAGCCACACCGAATCCGGCCGGAAACCGCGTTGCTGCATTTTCTTCGTGAAGCCGGTGAGCCGCGACAGGGGATCTTCGACACGCGGCGTAATGAAACTGCCCGCCCCGCGTGCGCGCCGGATCAGCCCTTGCTCGACCAGCAGTTCGATCGCCTTGCGCGCGGTGATGCGCGACACGCCGATCGCGTCCGACAGCGTGCGCTCCGACGGCAGCGCCTCGCCCGCCGACCACACGCCGCAGTGGATCGCCGTCGCAAGATTGCGCGCGAGCTGCAAATAGAGCGGCGTGACGTTGCGGGCGTCAGGCATCAGTGCGGACCAGCGAGTTTCCATGGGGCTCCGGCGGTCGTCTTGAGGAGTGCGGCCTACGAAAATGAGAGCCCATTATATAACCAACATAATACCAGTCAATCAACTGGTCCCATGTTGGTTCGCAGTACCGGAAAGCCTTGCTGGAGGGGCGTTAGACGGCGGTTTGGGGCCTTTGGGACGTGGGTTTCGGGGATCGGGATTTACCCGTATTCGAGATGCCGGAAGGCGCTGAAGCGGTCCGCACTGGTTCTCATCCCGAATGACGAAATCATCGGAAATCGATACCTTTCTGATACCAGTTTGACGCGCTCCCCTTGCCGGAGCGGCTTTTTTAATGGAAGACGTTCCCATATAGTTCTGGGTACCAAGCCAGAAAAAATCCCCGGGGAGCCGCATTTGACAGATTCCGAGGCGCTGCGGCGTGCTCAGGCCGTCCGCCATTTCAATCGCTTCTACACCCAGCACATTGGCGCGCTGCACGAGCGCTTGCAAAAGAGCGCCTTCTCGCTGACGGAAGTACGCGTACTGCACGAGCTATCTCGCGGACGCGCACAGACGGCCTCGGTGCTCGGACGCAATCTCGGACTCGACAGCGGTTATCTGAGCCGCCTTCTGACCAGCTTCGAGCGACGCAACCTGATTACGCGGCGGCCGTCCGACACGGACGCGCGTCAGTCGTTGATCGCCCTCACCGACGGCGGGCACGCCGCATACGCGCCACTCGATACGGCGGCAATCGAAGAGGTGTCGGTGGTGCTGAACGGCCTCACATGGCTCTCTCAGGAACAGTTGATCGCCGCGATGAAGCTGATCGAGCGGCTGCTCGGCCGCAGGCCGCAGCACGAACTCGTGACCCTGCGCCCGCCGCGCGCGGGCGAGTGCGGTTGGCTCGTGCACCGGCAGGCACAGTGGTTCGCCGCGGAATATGGCTGGGACCAATCGTTTGAAGGCTTGCTCGCGCGCGTCGTCGCCGATTACTCGCAACGTCGCGATCCGGTGCGCGAGAGGTGCTGGATTGCCGACCAGGACGGCATGGTGGTCGGTTCTGCGTGCATCGTCGGGGTCTCGACGACCGTAGCAGGCGTGCGGCTTCTGTGGGTCGAGCCGGACGTGCAGCGTCTGGGGATCGGCACGCAGCTGATGAGTGAATGCGTGCGGTTCGCCAGACACGCGGGTTACACCAAGCTCACGCTCACCACCGCCAGCACACTGAAGGAGCCGCGGCGGCTCTGCGAGCGCGCTGGTTTTCAGCTCGCCGGCACGAGCGCGGAGCGGCGTTTCGGCAAGGATCTGACGATCGAGCGATGGGAACTGGAGTTGTAGCCCCGGACTCGCCGGCGTATGCGACGTACGAGCGCGCGGAGATTCGGATGAAAAAAACGCCACGGTTTTCCGTGGCGTTTTTACCTGGCGGCGCAGGTTACGCGCAGTGGCTTAGAACGACGGCACCACCGAACCCTTGAACTGCGTCTTGATGAACTGACGCACGTCTTCCGACTGGTAAGCCGCGACCAGCTTCTTGACCCACGGCTTGTCCTTGTCCTGCGCGCGCACGGCGATCAGGTTCGCGTACGGGCTGCGGATATCTTCGAGCGCGATCGCGTCTTTGGTCGGTTGCAGACCGGCAGCCAAAGCGAAGTTCGTGTTGATCGCGGCAGCGTCGACGTCCGACAGCGAGCGCGGCAGTTGCGCGGCGTCGAGTTCGACCAGCTTGATCTTCTTCGGATTTTCAGCGACATCCAGCGCGGTAGCGTTATTGCCGTTCGTGCCTGCGCCAGCCTTCAGCTTGATCACGCCTTGCGCCTGCAACAGCAGCAGCGCGCGATTCTCATTCGACGGATCGTTCGGCACCGCGACCTTCGCGCCTTGTGGCAGGTCCTTCAGCGACTTCAGCTTCTTCGAGTAGATACCGAGCGGCGAGATGTACGTGAGACCGGCATTGACGATCTTGTAGCCACGTTGCTTGACCTGACTGTCAAGGTACGGCTGATGCTGGAAGCTGTTGGCGTCGAGGTCGCCCGCGTCGAGCGCGGCGTTCGGCTGCACGTAATCGTTGAATTCGACGACCTTCACGTTCAGGCCTTCGCGCTTCGCCACTTTGGTGACGACTTCCCAGATTTGCGCATCCGGACCGCCGATGGTACCGACCTTGACGACCTTATCGTCGGCGTGCGCGCCGAAGCTGGTGACGATCGCCGCGCTGGCGACCACTGCCGAGAGGGCTTTAAGGATGTTTCTGCGCTGCATGTGATTCTCGCTTTCTCTGATCGATGTCAGATTCGGGTGGAAGCCGGCGGCAGGTGTCCTGATTTCGCTGCGCCGCCAACTGGACCGCAAATGGTCTCATACGTCCCGCGAGATGGGAAATATCACGATTGCATATGGTTATGCACTGCATCGGCGCCGTTCACGCGGAACGCACTCACCGTGTCGCGCAGACGCCCCGCCTGATCCTGCAACGAAGCCGCCGCGGCCGCCGCCTGTTCGACCAGCGCGGCATTCTGCTGCGTCACTTCGTCCATCTGCGTGACCGCGCGGCCGACCTGTGAAATGCCACTGCTCTGCTCTTCCGACGCCGCGGCGATCTCGCCCATGATGTCGGTCACGCGCTGCACCGCTTGCAGGATCTCGCCCATCGTCGTGCCGGCCTGCTGCACCAGCGTCGAACCGTTGTTCACACGCTCCACCGACGCGCCGATCAACTGCTTGATCTCCTTGGCCGCGGTCCCCGAGCGCTGAGCGAGGCTGCGCACCTCGCCCGCCACGACCGCGAAGCCGCGGCCCTGCTCGCCGGCGCGGGCCGCTTCGACCGCCGCGTTCAACGCGAGGATGTTGGTCTGGAACGCAATCCCTTCGATCACGCCGATGATCTCGGCAATCTGCCGCGAGCTGTCGTTGATCTCACCCATCGTGCCGATCACGCGCTTGACCACGTCGTTGCCGCGCGTCGCGATTTCCGATGCGTTGTGCGCAAGGCCGCTCGCCTGACGCGCGTTGTCGGCGTTCTGCTTGACCGTCGCGGTGAGCTCTTCCATGCTCGCCGCGGTCTCCTGCAACGAGGCCGCCTGCTGCTCGGTACGCTGCGACAGATCGCCGTTGCCGGCGGCAATCTGCTGCGTCGCCGACGCAATCGATTCCGCCGAGCGGCGAATCTCGCCGATGGTCCGTTGCAAACGGTTCTGCATGTCGTGCATGGCCGCCATCATGCTGGTGGACTCGTGCGGCCGAACCTCGACGACTTGCGTCAGATCGCCCTTTGCGATGCTCGCCGCGAGCCTCGCCGCCTGATCCGGCTCGCCGCCGAGACTCGCGCGCACGTTGCGGATGATCAGCACCATCGCCAGCGAAATGACCGCGCCGATCACCAGCACGACGGCCAGGTGGCCAAGCAGCGTTTCATAGTAGACCGTGTCGATATCCTTGATGAACACGCCACTCGTGATGTTCCAGTCCCACGGCGCGAAACGCACCACGTAGCTGATTTTCGGCACCGCGGTTTCGCTGTGCGGCAGGCGTCCGCGATATTGCGCGAAGCCACGCCCGTTCGCTTTGGCGGCGTCGACGATCGACACGTACAGCAGCTTGCCGTCCGGGTCCTTGAAATCGCCGACCGGCTTGCCGTCCATTTGCGGCAGCGTCGGATGCATCAGCACGACCGGCTTCGAATCCATCACGAACAGATAGCCGGATTCGCCGTAGCGCATCGTCGCGAGGCGAGCGAGTGCTTCGCGCTGCGCGTCGGCCTCGCTGATCTTGCCGCCCTGCGACAACGTGTAATAGCCGTTCACGACGCCCTGCGCTGCTTCGACGAGGTTCACCATGCCCGCCTTGCGCTCGGCCAGCATCGTGCTGCGCGTCTCGACCGCGCTCCACAGCCCGACGCCGAGCAACCCCAGCCATACGAGCGCGAGCGACAGCCATAGCTTGCGATTCAAACTCATTCTGCTCATTGTTGTGGTCTCTTTCGTGTGGTTTGTTTCCTGTTCGCAGTCGGGCCGCGAGCGCGCTTCCGGCCTGATACGCAAACGATTGCCACAGTTATATCGGCATGACAGGCGTGCAACTTGAGGAAGCGGTAAGGAAACCGGCGACCCGGCGAGAAGGCCTTGCGCACGAATTGACCCCGCGCAACAAATCGTCCGCTGACCGATAATGGAAGGCCGTTGGCCGCAAGCACAGGCGGCCGCCTCAATCGTTCACGAGACCGCCCATGTACGTCATCAATCTCATCTACACCGCGCCGCTCGAGCGCATCGACGACGCGCTGGAAGCGCACCGCGCGTTTCTGACCAGACAGTTCGAAGCAGGCGTGTTCGTGGCCGCCGGCCCGAAGGTGCCGCGCGACGGCGGCATCATTCTGGCGGTGCGCATCGAGCGCGATAAGCTGGATGAGATTCTCGCCAGCGACCCGTTCGCCGAGCAGAAGCTCGCACGCTACGAGGTGACGGAGTTCAAGGCGACGCGGCTGGCGCCGGGGGTGAATTTGCCGATCCCGGCTTGAGGGTTATAGCGGCAGAGTTTTGAAACGGGCGCGCGGTTGACGCGCGCCCGAGTACATCAAAGCATCAACCCAGCAGCAGCTTGATATCGTGGACCCATGGCGTCGCGCCCTGGCCGTCGCGCGCGAAAAGTCGCAGCTTGCCGTCCGGGTCGAACACATAGCTCGCCGCGGTGTGATCCATGGTGTAGCTGTCGGGCGTCTTGCCCGGCACCTTCGCGTAATAGACGCGGAAGTCCTTAGTGATCCTGGTGAGTTGCGCCTGATCGGCCGGACGCAAACCGACGAACGTCGGGTTGAACGCCGGCACGTACTGCGCCAGCAAGGCCGGCGTGTCACGCTCCGGATCGACGGTGACGAACAGCACCTGCACGCGTTTCGCATCTTCGGGGCCGAGTTCCTTGAGCGCTTGCGAGAGCTCGGCCATCGTCGTGGGACAGACGTCCGGACAGTGCGTGTAGCCGAAGAACAGCACCACGACTTTGCCCTTGTAATCCGCCAACGTGCGGATTTTGCCGTCGGTGTCGGGCAGCGAGAAGTTGTTGGCGAATTGGCTATTGCCAGTGATATCGACGTTCTGGAACGCCGGCGGCTGCTTGCCGCAGGCGGCTACCAACAGCGCGCCGCCAAGCGCGCAAGCAATCACGGCAGCGCGCGCCGTGCGCGCGAAGCGGTCTTTGAGCATGGTGTTACGCGCCGATCACGACGCGCGCATAGTGGTCGATCAACAGTGCGGCGAACAGCAGCGACAGATAAACGATCGAGTAACGGAAGGTTTTACGCGCCAGGTCGTCGGAATATTCCCGATAAATCTTCCACGCATAGGCGAGGAACACGGCGCCAAGCAGCACCGCTGCCGCGAGGTACACCACGCCGCTCATGCCGGAGATAAACGGCATCATCGTGACCGCGAACAGGATCACGGTGTACAGCAGAATATGCAGCCGCGTGTACTTCTCGCCGTGCGTGTTCGGCAGCATCGGCAAACCGGCATTTTCGTAGTCTTTGCGGCGATACAGCGCAAGCGCCCAGAAGTGCGGCGGCGTCCACACGAAGATGATCAGCACGAGAATCCATGCGTCGCCCGGCACGTGACCTGTGACCGCGGCCCAGCCGAGCGCCGGCGGCATCGCGCCCGAAGCCCCGCCGATCACGATGTTCTGCGGCGTGGCCGGCTTCAGCAACAACGTGTAGACGACCGCATAGCCGACGAAAGTCGCAAGCGTGAGCCACATGGTCAGCGGATTGGCGAACGTATAGAGCGTCCACATGCCAAGCCCGCCGAGCACGGCCGAAAACAGCAGGATCTGCATGGTGGTGATTTCGCCGCGCGCGGAAGGCCGCCACGAGGTGCGACGCATCTTCGCGTCGATTTTCTGTTCGACCAGGCAATTGATCGCAAACGCCGCGCCGGCAAGCAGCCAGATGCCGACAGTACCACCGATCAGCACGGTCCACGGCACCATGCCCGGTGTCGCGAGGAACATGCCGATCACTGCGCAGAACACAGCGAGCTGCGTGACGCGCGGCTTCGTCAGGGCGATGTACTGGGAAACCCGGCTACCGGGCGTTTGGGAGAGTGTTGTGCTGTCCATGTGGGGTCACGCTGGCGCGGCATCGCGCGCAGGCAACACGGCGCGGCCGGGACGGCTATAAGCGATTCGAAAGTTTAACATAACGAGCAGAAGCAGCAGGATCGCGGCGCCACCGTTATGCGCGACCGCAATGGGCAACGGCCATTGCAGGACGATGTTCGACAAGCCGGTGATAAATTGAATCAGCACTACCAGCAGCACGCCGTTCGCCGGCCGCCGCAGCGACTCGAAACGGCGCAGTTTCAGCGCGAACCACACCAGATAGGCGACCACCACGATCGCGAACGTGCGATGGGTCCAGTGGATCGCCACTAGCGCGTCTTGCGTGATCATGTCGCCGTCGCCGGTCATACCGAGCGCGCGCCACAGGTGGAAGCCGTGCGCGAAGTCCATCGGCGGGAACCATTGGCCGTTGCAGGTCGGGAAATCCGTGCATGCGAGCACCGCGTAGTTCGTGCTGACCCAGCCGCCCAATGCGATCTGCACGACCAGCAGCACGAGGCCCGTCATCGCCGCCGCACGCCAGCGCGCGGCTTCGGGCTCGTAAGCGGGCAGCGGCGTCTGCCGGGCGGCCAGCCAGCCGAGCGTGCCGAGCAGCGCGAGACCGAGCAGCAGGTGGGTGGTCACGATGATCGGTTGCAACTTCATGGTCACGGTCCACGCGCCGAACGCGCCCTGTACGAGGATCAACAGCAACAGCGAAGTCGGCCACCAGGGCAACACATGCAGCGGGCGGCGGTTGATACGTGCGGTCCATGCGATCAGCGTCTGCGCAATGATCAGAACACCGATCGCCATTGCGAAGTAACGGTGGATCATCTCGATCCAGGCCTTCGTCATGCTGACCGGCCCGGTAGGCATCGCCTGATGCGCGGCGGTAATCGCCGCATGTGCGATGAACGGTGATGAAGTGCCGTAACAGCCCGGCCAGTCCGGGCAGCCGAGACCGGAATCGGTGAGGCGCGTGAAGCCGCCGAACATCACCAGATCCAGTGTCAGGAAGGTGGTGAGCCAGACCAGCTTGCGGAATTTGTTGTCGTCGGCCTTGACCCATACATAGGAAAGCGGCAACAACGCGATACACAAGCCGATCAGAGCCAGTTGCAGTACAAACATCTCTCTTACCCTTGTTGCGGCATCAGCCGATGCTCGACCATTTGAGCAGCTTCGTCACATCGCCCTTGATCTTGCTCGGGTTCGGATCTTTCGGAAAACGCATCATCAGGTTGCCGTTCGGATCGACCATATAGATGTGGTCGGTGATTTTGGTGCCGTTGTCGGTGGGCAGCCACGCGGACACCTGCGCCGGGTCGGCGATCAGCATGTCGGTGTCGGGATAGGCCTTTTGTATCACGTCGGCGACGTTCCCTGCATCGGTGCGCAACCACACCTCGACGACGCGCTCGCGCTCGGGACCCTGGGCTGCGCGGATTTGTCGCATGAAGTACAGCTTGGTGACGCAAGCTTTGTCGCACGCGCTGCCGTCGACAGAGATCAGCAGCCAGCGGCCGCGAAGCGAAGCGAGCTTGAGCGGCTTGCCGTCTTCGCCGGTCACGACGAGCGACTCGGGGATCGGCCGCTGCGGCTCGACCAGCTTGCCGTAGCTCGTGCTGCCGCCAGCGGGCTTGATCACGTAGTACGTGAAATACGACACGACGATCGGCGCGGCGCAGATGATCGCCAACAGCAGCAGCATCCAGCGGCCGCGCTTCCACGATCCCTCGCCATTCGGTTGGCCGGGAATCACTTTCGGAGCAGCGGGTTTGCCGGCTTGCGGCGAACGGGGAGATTGCGTCGACACTACAGGACCTCTTTCGATGATTGCGCGGTTTCGGCGGCGCATAGGCCGGGCAACCGCGTGCGATGCATTACACGCTCGGCGCGTGCTCTTTCTTTGCCGCGCGGCGCGCGGCGTACAGACCAAAAACCAGGGCCGCGATCGCCATGCCCCACCACTGGAACATATAGCCGTAGTTGCGCTCGACGCCGCTCGTCGGCGCCGGCCAGTCGCGCACCAGCTTGTCGCCGTCGTCGCTCAATTGCTGGATCACGAACGATTGCAGCGGCAAACCGGTTTCCGCGGCGTAGGCGGCAGTATCCAGATTCTGGCGGATCGGCTGATGTGCGGCCGAACCGCCCTGCCCCAACTCGAATGCGCGCGAGGCATCGGCCCGCGCTATGCCTTCGATTTCGATTTCGCCTTGCGGCGTGGTGTACGGCGCAATGGTCTCGCGATTGTTGATGTTGCGCGGCAGCCAGCCGCGATTGACCAGCACATATCCGCCGTCGGCCAGTTTAAAAGGCATCACGACGTAAAAGCCCGGCTGATCGTTATACGGACGATTATCGAGGTAGACGACTTTGTCCGTGACGAAGCTGCCGCGCGCCTTCACGCGATGGAATTCGATGTCCTTCAGTTCGACCGGCGCGGCGCCGACCGGCTGCGCCGGCGCGTTTTCGAACTGCGTGATGTGCGCTTCGAGCGCTTCCTTCTGATGCGCGCGGTCGCGCTGCCAGAAACCGAGTCGCACCGTCACCGCAATGACCAGCAGAATCAATAGCGCGGGAATCCAGCGGATCTTCATCGAAAGCACCCCACTACCGCTTGCGGCACCGCCTGGAACACACGGCAGACGTTGGCGCGCGGTGCGATAATAGCTGTCTTGCCTCTGCGCTTTCCCGTTTCAGTTGGTTCCATGCACATTCTCGTTCCCATCGCCTTTGTCCTGATCATCGCCAGCATGGTGTCGGCGCTGTACTTCATGATGCATGACAAGGGCAAAACCAAACGGATGGTTTGGTCGCTCGCCACGCGGGTGGGCCTGTCGATCTCGCTGTTCCTGTTCATCCTGTTCGCACACTGGATGGGCTGGATTCAGTCGACCGGTATCCCTTACGGGCGTTGAGCGCTGCGCAAATAATCCGCTTCATCAAGCAAAACGCCGCCCTGACAGGGTCGAGGGCGGCGCTGCATAGTCTTGCATACTGCTCGTGCGCAGCGCCCCTGAAGAGCTTTGCGCGAACGGCCTGCACATTCCAGGTAACCGATTCCCGGTAACCGGTACCGCGCAGGCCTGACTGCGTTACAGCCAGTACACGACGACGTACAACCCGAGCCACACGACGTCCACAAAGTGCCAGTACCAGGCAGCGCCTTCGAACGCGAAGTGATGCTCTGCAGTGAAATGTCCGCGGATCATCCGCACCAGCACCACCGCCAGCATCGTGCCGCCGAGGAACACGTGGAAACCGTGGAAGCCCGTCAGCAGGAAGAACGTCGAGCCATACACACCCGAGGCCAGCGTCAGGTTCAGTTCGTTGTACGCGTGGAAGTATTCGAAGCCTTGCAGGAACAGGAAGCAGACGCCGAGCACGAGCGTAGCAGCCAGCCAGGCGATTGCCTTCTTGCGATGATCTTCGCGCAGCGCATGGTGCGAAACCGTCAGCGTAGCGCCCGACGACAGCAGCAGCGCCGTGTTGATGGTCGGCACCGGCCACGGCTGCATCGACTTGAAGGTCGACACCAGCGCTGCCGGACCGTTGTTCGGCCACACCGCGGAGAAATCCGGCCAGATCAGCTTGTAGTCGAGGCTGCCGAGCTGATGCAGCGCGATCTCACGGGCATAGAACAGTGCACCGAAGAACGCGCCGAAGAACATCACTTCGGAGAAGATGAACCAGCTCATGCTCCAGCGGTACGACTTGTCGACATTTTTGCCGTACATGCCGCCTTCCGATTCCGCGATCGCGTCGCCGAACCAGTGCCACAACGTAAAGAGCAGCCACAACAGACCGACGACGACGCCGATCGGCGCCAGAGTATGGTCATTGATCCAGGCCGCAAGCGATCCGAGCATGACCAGCAATCCGACCGCGGCGCTGATCGGATGCCGCGACGGATGCGGTACGAAATAGTACGGGCTCTCGTTTTGACCGCTCATTCTTGATTCTCCACTTCAGTCCAGTTGTTCCGGAATCTCCGGCTGTATCTTCGGCGGCGCGTCGATACCGCACCGCTTCACTCTAATTCGTGGGCTTTGCTCCGCCCTGCACTACTCGCCTGCCTGCAGCCTCAACCCACTACGGCGTGCACGATCAGGATCAGCACGCCGATCAGGATGGCTACGCTGATCAGCGCTGCCGCAACCACATGCAGCGGGTTCAACTGCGTCGCGTCCGCTTCCAGATCGCGCCGCTTGCGCACCCCGAAAAACGACCAGAACACGGCTTTCATCGACTGGCCGAAACTGCTCTTGCGCGGACCACCGCTGTTATCGCTCATACGTCTTGTATTCCTTCGCCCGCGGCAACGCCGTCAGGCGGGATTGGCGGTGGTGGCCGACGTCTTGTTGGCCGCGGGTGCCGCGGTACCGGCCGCAGCCGGCGCCAGCGTGTTCAATTCAAAGAACGTGTACGACAACGTGATCGTTTTCACATCCTTCGGCAACTTCGGATCGACCACGAACACCACTGGCATCCGCTTTGTCTGATTCGCCGTCAAAGTTTGCTGCGTAAAGCAAAAACATTCGATCTTCTTGAAGTACTCGGTCGCCAGCTTCGGCGCGTAGCTCGGAATGGCCTGCGCCTGAATCGTGCGCGCCTGTTCGTTGCTGACCTCGTACATCACCGTCGTCACTTCGCCCGGATGCACGTCCAGACTACGGTGCTCTGGCTTGAAACCCAGCGGACCGCGCGCGTTCGCATCGAATTCGATCGAAATCGTGCGGCTCATGTCGACCTGCGTGTTCTTCGCCTCGCGCGCCGTTGCATCACGCTGCACAAGGTTATTGATGCCGGTGATCTGGCAGATCGCGCGGTACATCGGCACCAGAGCAAAACCAAACCCGAACATCATCAGCGCGACGACGAAGAGTTTGATCAGCATCGAACGGTTAAAAGAGCGGTCGGCCTGAGCCGGCGGTTGCGTCGACATCTCAATCCTCAACAAACCTGCACACCAGACTCGAGTGGCCGCGTCAGGAGAACCACCACTGCTTGATGATGACGCTCGCGAAAAAGACAGCAGCAATCGCGAGCATCACAAAACCTATCCGCTTGTTGCTCGCGCGAATCTGTTCCGGGGTACGTCTTTCCTGTGGATTGCGCGTCATGCTCGACTTTCTGAATACTTTCGTGACTACCGGGTTGCAGCCACCGCTGGGGCGGCTGCCCGGTTCCGGCGCACTGCTGCAGGAACCGGACACTTCACCGAATGCCGATTACTCGACGGTCGGCGGGTTTTCGAACGTGTGGAACGGAGCCGGGCTCGGCACAGTCCATTCGAGGCCCGTCGCGCCATCCCACGGCTTGTCGCCCGCTTTTTCAAGCTCGCCACCGCCACGATAGGCCGGCAGCGCGACCGCGAACAGGAAGTAGACCTGTGCGAGACCGAAGCCGAATGCGCCGATCGTGATGACCTGGTTCCAGTCGGTGAACTGCGCCGGATAGTCAGCGTAACGACGCGGCATACCTGCGAGACCGACAAAGTGCATCGGCAGGAACGCGAGGTTGAAGAAGAACATCGACGCCCAGAAGTGGATCTTGCCGCGCGTTTCGTTGTACATCCAGCCGGTCCACTTCGGCGCCCAGTAATACCAACCGGAGAACAGCGCGAACAGTGAACCCGCAACAAGCACGTAGTGGAAGTGCGCCACCACGAAATAAGTACCGTGATACTGGATATCGAGCGGCGCCATCGCGAGCATCAGGCCCGAGAGGCCACCGAACGTGAACACCAGCAGGAAGCCGACCGCGAACAACATAGGCGTTTCAAAGGACAGCGAACCGCGCCACATCGTTGCGACCCAGTTGAACACCTTCACGCCCGTCGGCACTGCGATCAGCATCGTCGCGTACATGAAGAACAGCTGGCCCGTCACCGGCATGCCGGTTGCGAACATGTGGTGCGCCCAGACCATGAACGACAGAATCGCGATCGACGACGTTGCGTACACCATCGAGCTATAGCCGAACAGCGGCTTGCGCGCGAACGCCGGGATCACCTGCGAAACGATCCCGAACGCCGGCAAGATCATGATGTACACCTCGGGGTGCCCGAAGAACCAGAAGATATGCTGGTACATCACCGGGTCGCCGCCGCCTGCCGCGTTGAAGAACGACGTGCCGAAGTGGCGATCGAACAGCACCATCGTGATCGCGCCTGCCAGAACCGGCATCACGGCGATCAGCAGGTAAGCGGTGATGAGCCACGTCCAGACGAACATCGGCATCTTCATCAGCGTGAGACCGGGCGCGCGCATGTTCAGGATCGTCACGACGATGTTGATCCCGCCCATGATCGACGAAGCACCCATCAAGTGGACCGCGAAAATCGCGAAGTCCATGCCCGGGCCCATCTGCGTCGACAGCGGTGCGTACAGCGTCCAGCCTGCGGCGGTCGCGCCGCCCGGCGAGAAGAACGAACCGACCAGCAGAACAGCAGCCACCGGCAGCAGCCAGAAGCTGAAGTTGTTCATCCGAGCGAAAGCCATGTCCGATGCGCCGATCTGCAGCGGCACCATCCAGTTCGCGAAGCCGACGAACGCCGGCATGATCGCGCCGAACACCATGATCAGGCCGTGCATGGTGGTCAACTGGTTGAAGAACTCGGGACGCATGATCTGCAGACCCGGCTCGAACAGCTCGGCACGGATCATCAGCGCCATCACGCCCCCGGAGAGGAACATGGTGAACGAGAAGATCAGGTACAGCGTACCGATGTCCTTGTGATTGGTTGCGAACAGCCAACGACGCCAGCCATGCGGCGTTTCGTGGGCATGTTCGCCGTGCACGTGCTCGTGGCCCGCGACTACATCGTGTCCGATGCTAGACATGACAATCTCCTAAAGCGAATACTGCGGTGCTGACCATGAACACGTCAGGCAGCCGGGCTGATCTGAACACGCCGGGCTTCTTTCGCGTCGGTGCCGCCCGTGATCGTTTCCGGCTTCTTCAAAATGATGTGGTCTTCGGCGATGCCGGCTGCTTTCAACGCGTCGCGCACGGCTTCGGCGCGGCTTTTCGCGAGATTCGCGTTGATATCGGCCGAACCGGTGGCGTCGGTGAAACCCGACAGCGTGAATTTCGCGTCCGGATGCGCCTTCGCGTAGGCCGCGGCGGCGTCGACGGCTGCTTTCGCGTCGGCCGGCAGCGTGCTCTTGCCGGTCTCGAAGTAGACGTTTGCCGGCAATGCCGCAGCGTTGTCCGAACCGGCCGAAGCCGTGTCGGCACCCGAGGCTGCCGCCGCGCCGCTAGCCGCAGCGCCCGCCTCGGCCAGATGGTTGCCGCCTTCCGGCAGCTTGCCGTTACGGGCGTCCAGCACTTGCTTCGGCTGGAGAAGGTCGCCGGTGTGGTTGCCCCACGAATTACGTTCGTACGTGATGACCGAGGCGATTTCGACGTCGTTCAACGTCGGCGCCCACGAAGGCATGGCGTTCTTGCCCTTCAGCACCAGGCTCACGTGCTCGGCGAGCGGGCCGTTGGCTATCTTGCTACCGTCGATCGCCGGGAATGCGCCTGCGCCCTTGCCGGTCGGCTGGTGGCAGACCGCGCAGTTGGCTGCATACACCTTGCCGCCGCGCTCCATCAATTCTGCGAGCGTATAGGTTTTGTTCGGATCGTCCTGGCCGGCGGCCATTTTCTTCTTCTGCGTGTCGACCCACTTCGCGTAGTCGTCGGCGGACAGCACCTCGACCACCACCGGCATGAACGCGTGTTCCTTGCCGCACAGTTCGGTACAGAAGCCGCGGAACGTGCCGACCTTGTCAGCCTTGAACCACGTGTCGCGCACGAAGCCCGGAATCGCATCCTGCTTCACGCCGAAAGCCGGCACGTACCAGGAGTGGACCACGTCGTTCGCGGTGGTGATGATGCGGATTTTCTTGTCGACCGGGACGACGAGTGGATTGTCGACTTCCTGCAGGTACGTGGTGGAAATCGGCTGGCGGCCATCGGTTTCCGCACGCGGCGTAGCCAGCGTGGACAGGAAGTTGATGCCCTCGCCCGGACCCTTCACGTAGTCGTAACCCCATTTCCACTGGTAGCCCGTGACCTTGATGGTGACGTCGGCGTTGGTGGTGTCCTTCATCGCGACGACGGTCTTGGTGGCGGGGAGCGCCATCAGCACGACGATGACGAACGGCACGATCGTCCAGATGATTTCGACGGTGGTGCTTTCGTGGAAGTTAGCAGCCTTGTGACCTTTCGATTTGCGGTGGGCAAAGATCGAATAGAACATCACAGCGAACACGCCGATGAAGATCACCGTGCAGAGAATCAGCATGAACGTGTGGAGGCTGTAGAGCTCCTCAGCGATTTTCGTCACAGGCGGCTGGAGATTGATCTCGTTGACGGCGGGGCCGCCCGGAACATCGCCCACTGCCAGGGCGGCACCGGCGAAAAGCAGTCCGCTCATCGCCAGCACACCCATGAGGGCTCGCTTGATTGTTTTCATAGCTTCCTTACCCAAAATTTCCATTCAAACCCTCGACCCCGCTGGCAGGCTGCCCCGCGCTCCCCGTGAACGCCGCGCGCCTCGACGCGTCTAACAACGCGTGAGCCACATACGCAATTCGCCTGCGAACTGCGCGCGCCGATACTGCGCGAGATGTTGCCCGATCATGATCGTCTGGCCGCGCGAGACTAGTTTGATCTGGTCACGCGGCGTTGCGCCCGCCTCGATCCGCACCCAGCGCGGATTGAATTCGAACTGCGTGAGCCGCTCCGCGCTGACCTGCTCGATGACGAGCCGGTTCTGAAACAACCGGATGCGCTCGTAATCGACAGCATGGCGCGCATAGATGGCAAACGCGATGCCCACCGCCAGCAATTCAATACCGGTGAACGGCAACACCAGCCAGGCGCCGACCAGAACCAGCATGAAAGCAATTGTCAGCGAGAACAATGCAAGCGACACGTAGAAACATACGAATTGCCGCGGCGATATCGAACAGTTGCGTTTCATCGTCCAGTCTTTGAGGACTGGTTCCGAATCCGCCAGCAGATCTGATGCATCCATCGCTGCCTCCCGCGAATCGCCGCTCGCGGCCACGCTTGCGACCACTGCTTCCGGTCACTCAATAATCGCCGCGTCACCTCATACTGCAGCCCTGCGCCTCGGGCCTGTCGCCCCAAATGTGGGAACTCCGGGCGACAAACTGACGCATTATAGGCGCGATCCATAGCATCCACAAGCAAGCCTCTATTGGCTCACAAGCCAGGCGCGACAAGCCTCCGCGCCGTTTTGACGCACCATCCCGGCGTCTTTTGAAGCGGTAATTTCAGACATAACAGATGTCCTCTTTACCGCTTCAACGATTCTTCGACGAACCTCGTCCGATATCCTCGATCCGCACGATCCCATAACCCTCCGCTGTGGTACGCGGCACGGCTTTCCATGCGTGCCCATAGATCACTTCGAAGGTCAGCGCAATCGTGCCGTCGGCACGCCGCCGGGCTTCGAGCGCCGCCAGCAAAGCCCGGTGCAGCCGGCGCGCAGACGAATTCGACAGCGCTTCGCGCTCGAACGGATACGCGCCCCAACGGCGCACGTCCGCGAGCAGCGACTCGGGCGACTTATAAGTAATAGTCAGCGTTTCCTGGTCCATTACGGGGATTTCGAAACCGCTCTCGACCAGCATGTCGCCGAGATCGTGCATGTCGACGAAGTCAATCACATGCGCGCGCGAGCTCACACCGTGCGCGGCCTCGACCTCGGCGTATGCGCCACGCAACTCTTTCAGCGTGTCGGGGCCGAGCGTGCTGAACATCAGCAGGCCGTTCACTTTCAGCACGCGCTGCCACTCGGGAAACACGAGATCCGGCCGCGAGTGCCAGTGCAGCGCGAGATTGGACCAGATGAATTCGAAGGCGCCGGCAGCGAATGGCAGCACGGAGAAGTCGGCCTGCGCAAATCGCGGACCGCGCGCGCCGAGCGCCTTGCCAAGCGTTGCCGGCAGAAAGCGGCGCCAGCTCGTGTCGCCGGAATCGTGCCGCAGCGCGCGGCTGAGCATGGCATGCGACAGATCGGTGCCGAACACGGGTGCCTCGGGGAAGCGTTCGCGCAACGAGGGAATGTCTTCGCCCGCGCCGCAGCCCGCGTCGAGCACGCTCGCCGGCGTGACCTTGATGTAGTCGAGACGCTCGCGCATGCGCTGCGCGATTTCGCGCGGCAGGAAGGCGACGTCGTCGAAGGTCGCTGCACGGCGGTCGAAAATCCGCCTGAGGCGCCGGGAATCATAGGCCGGACGGCCAGATTGAGCGGGAGTTGGGGACATGGGTGTCGTACTGGCGAAGAGCCCGAAGTATACTCGCTCGCTTCCTTCCCTTCAGCGTGAAAGGCCTTCGCGGGCGGTCCAATCATGCCATTTCGCATTTTTTCTTCGTCTTCCGGAAGCCCGACCGCGCGTTTTGCGCGTTTTGCGCGCGGCTTGCATTCGGCATGGCCGCACGTGGTGCACGCCGCGCTGCCGAACCTGTGCGCGCTATGCGGCAATTTGTCGCATAAGACGCTGTGCGCCGGTTGCGACGATGCGTATTGGAATGAAAGCAGATTGCGTTGCACGGTGTGCGCCGTTCCGTTGTCCGGCACGCGGCACGCGGGTCGCGCGCACTTTTGCTGTGCGGATTGCATCGGTGAGCCGCCGCCGTTCGACGCGACCTTCGCGCTCGCCGACTACCGCGCGCCGCTCGACGCCCTCGCGCTCGGCCTGAAATTTCGCGCTCGGCTCATGCTGGCGCGCGAATTTGCGCAACGCCTTACGTGTCTTGCGGAGGACTCGCTAACCGATGCGTCGGCATGGCCCGACGTGATCGCGCCCGTGCCGCTCGCGAACCAACGCCTGGCCGAACGCGGCTACAACCAGGCTTGGCAAATCGCCAAACCGCTGGCCCGCGCGCTGAACGTGCGCAGCGATGCGACCCTGCTGCATCGGCTCGTTCACACCGCGCCGCAATCGCGGCTCGACCTCGACGCGCGCCGGCTCAACGTAGGCCGCGCATTCCACGTCGCGAAACCGGTGCAGGGTCTGCACGTCGGCATCGTCGACGATGTAATGACGACCGGCGCCACACTCGAAGCGCTGGCGCGCACACTGAAGGCAGCCGGTGCGCGGCGCGTCACTAACTTCGTCGCGCTGCGCACGCCGAAAAACTAGTCTCCACCTGAAACCATCATGTTCAATGTCGTTCTCGTCGAACCGGAAATTCCGCCGAACACCGGCAACGTCATCCGCCTGTGTGCCAACACTGGCGCGCGGCTGCATCTGATCGAGCCGCTCGGCTTTCCACTCGACGACGCCAAACTGCGTCGCGCCGGCCTCGACTATCACGAGTACGCGCAAATGAACGTGCACGCCGATTGGGCAGCGTTCATCGCCAAGGAGTCGCCCGATCCGGCGCGCATGTTCGCGTTCACCACGCGCGGCTCCGGCCGCTTTCACGAGCACACATTTCAATCCGGCGACTGGTTCGTCTTCGGCGCGGAAACGCGCGGCCTGCCCGACACGGTGCTCGATCAATTCGCCAACGAGCAGCGGGTGCGTCTGCCGATGCGGCCGGACAACCGCAGTTTGAATCTGTCGAACACGGTCGCGATCGTGGTATTCGAAGCGTGGCGTCAGACCGGCTTCGAAGGCGGCGTCTGAGGGCGCTTCAATTCGCGCTTCAATTCTATTTCGTAGCGCGCGAGCATCGCGTCGTCGAAACAGGCGAACATCACGTGTTCGATGCCGGGCGTGCGCGGCAACGTTTCGAGTACGGTGTCGACCGCGATCTGCACGGCTTCGTTAGCGGGAAAATGGTAGATGCCGCAACTAATCGCGGGAAACGCAATGCTCCTGCACTGCGCCTGATGCGCCACTTCGAGCGAGCGCTGATAGCACGAGGCAAGCAGGTCCGCCTCGCCGCGCGCACCGCCCTGCCAGACCGGACCGACCGCGTGAATCACGTGCCTGGCCGGCAATCGATAGCCTCGGGTGATTTTGGCGTCGCCGGTCGCGCAGCCGCCGAGCATCTCGCATTCGCGCAACAATTCCTGGCCGGCCGCGCGATGAATCGCGCCATCCACGCCACCTCCACCCAGCAACGACGTATTCGCGGCGTTGACGATCGCATCGACGGCGAGCGTCGTGATGTTGACCACACGCGCCTCTAACGTGCAACGATTGAAAGTGAGCATGGGAACCTCGCTGGTCCGAAGCGTCGATAAGACGTGGACAGCAGCGGCGGGCAGCCGTTCAGCGCGTTTGCGCGCCAAACGGCTGAAAGACAGGACTTATTCGGCTTTCGAATCTCGCCGCAGCAGGGCGCTGACGGCGTCACGCGGGGCCACGCCGTCGAACAGCACGGCACAGACCGCCTGAGTGATCGGCATCTCGATCGCATGCGCACAAGCGATCGCCAGAACGGCTTGCGCACAACGCACACCCTCGGCTACGTGACCGAGGCCGCCGAGAATATCGTCGAGCGTACGGCCAGCGGCGAGTTGCACGCCGACCGTGCGATTGCGCGACAGATCGCCCGTCGCAGTCAGAATCAGATCGCCCAGCCCGGTCAAACCGGTGAACGTCTCCGCCCGTCCGCCGAGCGTCACGCCGAGACGCGACATTTCAGCCAGGCCGCGCGTGATCAGCGCCGCGCGTGCATTCAGACCGAGGCCGAGGCCGTCGGCAATGCCCGTCGCGATCGCCAGCACATTCTTCACCGCGCCGCCCACTTCCACGCCGACGACGTCGTCGCCGGTATAGATGCGCATGGCGCCATGATGGAACGCGGCGACCGTACGCTCGCGGCAAGCCGCCGACGCACTCGCGATCGTCAACGCAACCGGCAGGCCCTGCCCGACTTCGCGCGCGAAGCTCGGACCGGACAGCACGCCGTTGCTGCCGTGCCCCGGCAGTTCGGCGGCGACCACCTGATGCGGCAACAACTGCGAGTCGGCCTCGAAACCTTTGCACAACCACACCACATGCGCCGGCACCTTGCCCGCGTCGTGCATCGCCCGGAACAGACCGCGCAGACCGGCCACGGGCGTCGCCACGACGCACAGGGCGTCATCGGCGAGCGCGTGATCAAGCGCGGCGCTCAAGTCCGCTTCATAGCGCAGCGCCGGCGGCAAAGCAACGCCCGCCAGATAGCGGGCGTTTTCATGCGAAGCGGAGAGATCGGCAACGAGCGCGGGTTCGCGCGCCCACAACACCGTATCGTGCCGCACGGCCAGATGGCCGGCGAGCGCTGTGCCCCATGCGCCGGCGCCGAGAACGGCGACCTTCATAGCCGGCACCGCGTGCGACGCGTTAATGCGTGACGCCGTTTTGCGCCGCGCCGTCCTGGCTGCCCATCTGCGCGAGACGTTGCTCATACAGGGCCTGGAAGTTGATCTCGGCGAGGTGGATCGGCGGGAAACCTGCGCGGGTGATCGCGTCGGCGATGTTCGAGCGCAGGTACGGGAACAAGATCGTCGGGCAAGCAATGCCGACCAGCGGATCGATCTGCTCAGCCGGGATATTGCGGATGTCGAAAATGCCGGCTTGCTTGGCTTCGATCAGGAACGCAACCTTGTCCGACACCTTGGCCGTCACGGTACCCGTCACGAGGATTTCGAACACGGTGTCGGCGAGGCGCTCAGCCTTCACGTCGACTTCGACTTCGACCGACGGCATTTCCTGCTCGAGGAAAATGCCCGGCGAATTCGGCTGCTCGAGCGACATGTCCTTCAGGTAGATGCGCTGGATATTGAAGAACGGCTGGTTATTCTCGTCGGACATGATTGGATGATTCCCTGATTTATATACATGGCGGCGGCCCATTCATTCACGGACCGCCAGATCGTTGCAGCGCATCGCCGCCCTTGCAGGGGCGCCGATGCGCCGGCTTGTTTCGTTCCACCCAACTTGCGCGCCGGCTGGCGCGCAAGTTCAGGCGGCTTCAGGCAGCAGCTTCGAGCAGCGGCATCAAACCGCCCGCGCGATCGAGCGCGGACAGATCATCGTACCCGCCGACATGCGTCTCGCCGACGAACACCTGCGGGACCGTGCGACGGCCGGTCCGGCTCATCATTTCTTCGCGACGGGCCGGATCCTTGTCGATCAGTACCTTTTCGACGTGCTCGACGCCGCGCGACTTTAAAAGACGTTCGGCCATCTGGCAATACGGGCACACCTGGGTGCTGTACATGATCACTTTGTTCACTTCGCTGCTCCTTGTTTCACCACCGGCATGCCGGCCTTCTGCCAAGCGTCGACACCGCCTTCGAGAACGTGGACTTCGGCGAACCCTGCATCCTGAACGATACGCGCCGCCTTGTTCGACTGCTGGCCGGTCTGGCATACCAGCAGCACCGGGTTGCTCTTATTCTTCACGAGTTGCGCGACTTTCGCCTGCAACTCCGCAAATTCAAGATGCCGTGCCGCGGGTAGATGGCCCTTGGCAAAATCAGCCGACGGACGCAGATCGATGACCGCCGCATTGCGACGGTTGATCAGTTGGGTAGCTTCAGCGGCCGACAGGCCGCCGCGGCCACGCCGGCTGATCGTCGGCCACAGCAGCAATCCACCGGAGATGAGGACAATCGCGATCAGTACAAGGTTTGTGTAATCAGTGAAAAACTTCACGGAAAATCCGCCGAAAAAGAGAGAAATCGAAAAGGGCAATTCGCCCATTATAAAATAACCGTTTGACGCGATGGCGGCGCTCCTCAAGACGGGCCTCGCAGCGCTTTACCGCTTCCTTACTACCGACCGGCAATCTCATGTACAAACTCGTTCTCATCCGCCACGGCGAATCGACGTGGAACAAGGAAAACCGCTTCACGGGCTGGGTCGACGTCGACCTGACCGAGCAGGGCAATCGCGAAGCGCAGCAAGCCGGCCTGCTGCTGAAGGAGTCCGGCTACACGTTCGATATCGCCTATACGTCGGTGCTTAAGCGCGCGATCCGCACCTTGTGGCACGTGCAGGACCAGATGGATCTGATGTATCTGCCGGTGGTGCATTCATGGCGTCTGAACGAACGCCACTACGGCGCGCTGTCGGGACTGAACAAGGCCGAAACCGCCGCCAGGTTCGGCGACGAACAGGTGCTGGTCTGGCGCCGCAGCTACGACACGCCGCCGCCCGCGCTGGATCCGTCGGACGAACGCGCGCCCTATAACGATCCGCGCTACGCGAAGGTGCCGCGCGAGCAATTGCCGCTCACGGAGTGCCTGAAAGACACCGTTGCGCGCGTTCTGCCTTTGTGGAACGAGTCGATCGCGCCGGCCATCAAGTCGGGCCGCAAGGTGGTGATCGCCGCGCACGGCAACTCTATCCGCGCGCTGGTGAAGTATCTCGACAACATTTCGGACGACGACATCGTCGGCCTGAACATTCCGAACGGCGTGCCGCTCGTTTATGAACTCGACGAGAACCTGAAGCCGATCACGCACTATTATCTGGGCGACCAGGAAGCGATCGCGAAGGCGCAAGCCGCTGTCGCAAGCCAAGGCAAGGCGGGCTGATTCCGTCGAGCTGCCGCAGCCCTGCGCTGAACAATGCAGCAAGGCGCGGCAAACGGGCGGCGCCTGCCGGCAACACATACCGGTAAGCGCGGCCCGCATCGTGTCCAGCGCGCTTGCGGCCGCGATCCGCCTGTTACGGCACGTTACTTCGGCGTTGCAGCCCCAAACTCCCGAACCAGGCCCGGCCGGCGCGGTCGAATCATGATTGCCTGCGTCGCGCCCTGACTGGGCTGGTGTGCAGTTATACTTGTCCGTCCCCATCTCTATCGACGCTGCCACGCGCTTCCGACCGCAACAGACTCTATGCGAAAGAACCTGAAAAATATCGGCCTGATCGCCGCGGGCCTTGCTACCGGCGTATTTGCCACGCTGCAACTTTCCGCCTCGGCCCAGCAACCCGCCAGCACCAGCACGGCCACGCCGCTGCCGCTGGACCAGCTCCGGCTCTTCGCCGAAGTTTTCGGGCAAATCAAGCATGAGTACGTCGAACCGGTCGACGACAAGAAGCTGCTCACCGCCGCGATCAAGGGCATGGTGTCGAGCCTCGACCCGCACTCGTCGTACCTCGACAAGACCGATTACGACGAGCTGCAGGAGCAGACCAAGGGTCGCTTCGCGGGTCTGGGGATCGAAATTTCGTCTGAAGACGGCCTGATCAAGGTGATCTCGCCGATCGAAGACACCCCGGCGTTCCGCGCCGGCATCCGTCCGGGCGACCTGATCACCCGCATCAACGACAAACCCGTGCGCGGCATGACGCTCGACCAGGCGGTCAAGCAGATGCGCGGCGAACCGGGCACCAAGGTCACGCTGACCATCTTCCGCAAGACCGACGACCGCACGTTCCCGCTGACGGTGACGCGCGCGATCATCAAGGTCCAGTCGGTCAAGATGAAGATTCTCGCGCCGGGCTACGCATACGTGCGCATCACCAGCTTCCAGGAGCGCACCACGCCTGATCTGGCCGCAAAACTGCAAGACATCGCGCGTCAACAGCCGAATCTGAAGGGCCTCGTGCTCGACCTGCGCAATAACGGCGGCGGCCTGCTGCAAAGCGCGGTCGGCGTCGCGGGCGCGTTCCTGCCGCCGAATTCGGTAGTGGTGTCCACCAACGGCCAGATCCCGGATTCGAAACAGGTCTATCGCGATACGTACGACAACTACCGTCTGCAGTCTTTCGACGGCGATCCGCTGAAGGACGAAGCGCCGATCTTCAAGACGGTGCCGATGATCGTGCTGACCAACGCCTACTCGGCGTCGGCCTCGGAAATCGTCGCGGGCGCGCTGCAGGATCAGCATCGTGCGCTGATTGTCGGCAAGACCACGTTCGGCAAGGGTTCGGTGCAAACCGTCCGGCCGATGACGGCCGAGACCGCACTGCGCCTGACCACCGCGTACTACTACACGCCGAGCGGTCGTTCGATCCAGAACAAGGGCATCCGTCCTGACATCGCAGTGGATCAATACGCGGAAGGCGATCCGGACGACGCACTCGTAACCCGCGAAGTCGACTACTCGAATCACCTTGCGAACACGCAGGACCCGAACGAGAAGAAGGAAGCGGAACAGCGCGAACAGGAGCGCATGGACCAGCTGCGTCAGCTTGAAGAGCAGAACGACAAGAAGACGCCGGAACAACGCCAGAAGGATCGTGAGCGCAAGCCGGTCGAATTCGGTTCGACCGACGACTTCATGCTGCAGCAGGCGTTGAACAAGCTGGAGAGCAAGCCGGTGCAGGAATCGAAGTCGCTGACCGAGCGGCGTCTGGCGCAGAACAAGCCGGCTACGTCGGCCTCCGCGCCAGTCGCGGTGAAGCCGACGCAACCGGTGCCGGGCGCATCGGCGCCGGCTGGGGCCGCGGCGCCTGCCCCGGCCAAGTAAGCATCAAACCCGAGGTGTCTTCGCAGCGCTGAATGCTGCGAAGACACGCTCCCCGCGCGATTAAAATAACCACAACGAAAACGCGCGTTGCAGGCCATCGGTCCTGCCTTCCATCGCGCGATCCACCTCACGCGCCCCGCCATGAACGACGATCAACTCCTCCGCTATTCCCGCCATATCCTCATCGACGAAATCGGCATCGAGGCGCAGCAGCGCTTTCTCGACGCGCACGCGATCGTTATCGGCGCGGGCGGGCTAGGTTCGCCGGCTGCGATGTACCTGGCGGCCGCAGGCGTCGGCCGCCTGACGCTGGTCGACGCCGATACGGTCGATCTGACCAATCTGCAGCGGCAGATTCTGCATGTGACGGACTCGGTCGGGCGCAAGAAGGTGGAGTCGGGGCGCGACGCGATCGCGCGGATCAACCCTGACGTGGTGGTGAACGCGGTGGCCGAACGTGTCGACGACGCGTGGCTCGACCGCGAAGTGCCGCACGCCACCGTCGTGCTCGATTGCACCGATAACTTCGCGACGCGCCACGCGATCAACCGCGCCTGCGTGAAGCACGGCGTGCCACTGGTGTCTGGCGCGGCATTGCGCTTCGACGGCCAGATCAGCACCTTCGATTTCCGCGACGAAACGTCGCCCTGCTACGCGTGCGTATTCCCGGAAGACCAGCCGTTCGAGGAAGTCGCGTGCTCGACGATGGGCGTGTTCGCGCCGACGGTCGGCATCATCGGTTCGATGCAGGCCGCCGAGGCGCTACGGGTGATCGGGGGAATCGGTACGCCGCTGGTGGGCCGCCTGATGATGCTCGATTCGCTACGGATGGAATGGAACACGATGCGCATTGCGCGCCAGCCGGATTGCCCGGTGTGCGGGGGAAAGCACCTGAACTGAATGAAATTGACGAAAGCGCCGCGACCGCGCGGCGCTTCCTTAGCAACACCGCTTAGGCCAGCGCCACACGCTTGAGCGCCGCCTGCACTTCCTCCGGTTCGAACGAGGCCAGCACGTCGGCCACCGGCTTCTCCAGCGTCTTCAGATGCGAGCGCAGGACTTCCTGCTTGACGACCAGCAACTGACTCGGATGCATCGAAAACTCGGTGAGGCCCATGCCGAGCAAGAGACGCGTCAAGGCCGGGTCGCCCGCCATTTCGCCGCACACCGACACCGGCACCCCGGCCCGCTTCGCCTCGCGCAGCGTGAACGCGATCAGATGCAGCACCGCCGGATGCAGCGGGTCGTACAGATGCGCGACGGCGTTATCCGCGCGATCGATCGCCAGCGTGTACTGGATCAGATCGTTGGTACCGATCGACAGGAAATCGAGCCGCTTCAAAAAGAGCGGCAGCGCAATCGCGGCAGCCGGGATCTCGATCATCGCGCCGACCTGCACGTTCGGATCGTAGGCGATTCCGGCATCATCCAACTGGCGCTTGGCTTCGCGAATCAAATCGAGCGTCTGATCGATCTCCTGCGCGTGCGCGAGCATCGGAATCAGAACCTTCACCGTGCCGAAAGCCGACGCGCGCAGAATCGCCCGCAACTGCGTCAGGAACATCTGCGGCTCTGAAAGGCTCCAGCGGATCGCCCGCAGGCCCAAGGCAGGGTTCGCGGCGGTTTCATAGCCATCACCCCCACCCATCGAATCGAGCGGCTTGTCGGCGCCGACGTCGATCGTGCGGATCGTTACCGGCAAGCCGTTCATTAGCTCGACCGCGCGCCGGTAGGCACCGAATTGCTCCTCCTCTTCCGGCATCCGGTCCTTGTGATTCATGAACAGGAACTCGGTACGAAACAGGCCGACGCCGGTCGCACCGGCATCGATCGCCGCGCGCGCGTCGTCCGGCAACTCGATGTTCGCGCACAGCTCGATGCGTGTGCCACACAGCGTTTGCGTCGGCGAAAATTTCAGGCGCTGCAGCTTGCGCTGCTCGAGCTCTTTTTCGCTTTGACGGTATGAATACTCTTCAAGCACGATCGGCGCCGGATCGACGATCACGATGCCATGATCGCCGTCGACAATGATCAGGTCGTCCTGGCGGATCAGCGCGCTTGCGTGCTGCACGCCGACCGCAGCCGGAATGCCCAGACTGCGCGCGACGATCGCCGTATGCGAAGTGCGGCCGCCGAGATCCGTGACGAAACCCTGAAACGTTTGCGTTTTGAACTGCATCATGTCGGCCGGCGCGATGTCGTGCGCGACCACGATCATCTCGTCGCAAGCGCCGTGCACGCCGTCCACCAGCGCAACCGAAGCGCCGGCGAGCGCCTTCAGCACGCGCTCCACCACCTGCTGGATGTCGGCTTTGCGCTCCCGCAGGTATTCGTCTTCGATATCGTCGAAATGGCGCGACAGGCGCTCGAGTTGTTCGGTCAGCGCCCACTCGACGTTGTAGCGGCGCGTACGGATCAGATCGATGGTCTCCTGCACGAGCATCGCATCGTTCAGGATCATTGAATGAACGTTGATGAACGCCCCCATTTCGCTGGGCGCGTCCGCCGCGAGATCGGCGCGCAGCGCGTCGAGCTCGTGATGCACGAGTTGCTGGGCCGAGCGGAAGCGCTCGACCTCCCCTTCGATCTGGGCGGGTTCGATCAGATAGTGGTCTACGTCAAGTGCAGCCGGGGCGATCAGATAAGCCCGCCCGATGGCGATACCGCGTGACACGGGAATTCCATGCAGCGTGAATGACACGCGCACCTCCTCTAGTTGTGTAATGCCGCGGCAAACCGCTGCAATGCTCTCAGACTCTCTTGGCCATTATAAATTCCGCGCTCTTTGCAGGTACGACAGCACTGTGTGCAGCGCAGCACGAATTACCGTAAGCGACGGCGCCAAATCATCCACCGATCGTCGATTGTCACGCGCTAAAAAAAACGCCGCGGACAGCCGCGGCGTTTTGCTCCTAAGCAACGTGAACGCGCGAACTCACTGACCTTCGCCGAATTTATCGGCAATCAGTTTCAACAATGCGTCCATCGCGTCTTTTTCGTCGGCGCCTTCCGTTTCGATCACCACGGTGCTGCCGATACCCGCGGCCAGCATCATCACGCCCATGATGCTCTTGGCGTTGATGCGGCGGCCATTGCGGCTCATCCAGATTTCCGCCTGGTAGTTGCCTGCGAGTTGCGTCAACTTGGCCGACGCGCGCGCGTGCAGCCCCAGCTTGTTCACAATAGTCGTTTCCTGTTGCAGCATGTGATGGTCCGAAAGCGCGGGTAAATGTTGTTGTGAAAGGTGAAACTGCAAACCAGCTAAATCGTTTGAAGCCGCTCGCGATGCTTACAACCCAGTCGAGCCGGCTTTCTGCGTCGGGCAAGCCGCAGGCGGCACGGCGGGCAAACAGTCGCCGGAACCTGCAACTGGCGCGACCGGCGCCGGCGTGGCGGGCCCGATTGCATGCACGCCTTTGGTGGCGCCGTCGAGCGCTTTGTCGACCAGCGTGTCGAGCGGCGTGGCGCGGTAACAGACCGCGCGCACCAGCATCGGCAAATTGACGCCGCACAGGACGCGCACATTCGGCACCGAAGCGAGACGTCCAGCGATATTCGCCGGCGTCGCGCCGAACATGTCGGTGAGCACGAGCGCGCCGCTTTCCTCCTTGAGCCGCTCGATTTCGGCGTGCGCGAACGCGACCATCTGTGCGGGATCGCAATCCGGCGATACGTCGATCACGCCGATGCGAGCCGGCAAGCCACCGTAGATGTGCGAAATGCAATCGCGCAACGCGGTGGCGAGCGGAGCGTGCGCAATGATCAGAATGCCTGCCATGTCAGCCTTACAGCAAAAAAACGGCCCCGAACCGTGGACCGGGACACACTGCCCGGTTCGCAAGCGCCCTCGACCGGCCGTGGGTCGTGAGGGCCGGAACGCACCATTCGCCGAGCGGCCCGCAGCGCCTAAAGCACTGTGGGCAACTGCTCGCTCACTGTCCGCCATCCATGCCCATGGGGTCCTGGCGACACCGTGCAATCGGCCTGGACAGACTTGGATCGGAAGAGCGGGCATTGTAGCAGGGCCATTTTCGCGCTAAAGCCATCGTCTCGCTTGATGCGGATTTACTACACAGTTTGGGGACGCTGGCAGCCATTCAAGCGCCGCGCCGTCACCCTGCCGCGCGCTCCAATGCGTCGATGAACATTGCGGCAACGTCGAATCCAGTCTGCTCCATGATTTCGCGGAAGCAGGTCGGGCTGGTCACGTTGACTTCGGTGAGCCAGTCGCCAATCGCATCCAGCCCGACCAGCAGCAGGCCGCGCGCGGCGAGCACCGGTGCGAGCGTGTCGGCGATTTTGCGGTCATGCTCGGTGAGCGGCCGCGCCATGCCCAAGCCGCCCGCGGCCAGATTGCCGCGCACTTCATTGCCCTGAGGAATACGTGCGAGCGAAAACGGCACCGCCTCGCCACCAATCAGCAAAATACGCTTGTCACCGTCCTTGATCTCCGGGATGAATTTTTGCGCCATCACCGAGCGAGCGCCATCGTGGCTCAGCATCTCGATGATCGAGCCGAGATTCATGCCGTCGGCCTTCACGCGGAACACGCCCATGCCGCCCATGCCGTCGAGCGGCTTGAGGATCACGTCGCCGTGCTCTTCATGGAACGCGCGCAAGCGGGTAGCGTCGCGCGTGACCAGCGTGGGCGTGACGAACTGCACGAACTCGCCGATCGCCAGCTTCTCCGAGTGATCGCGAATCGCCTGCGGCTTGTTGAAGACGCGCGCGCCGCCACGCTCGGCTAGTTCCAGAAGCCATGTCGACGTCACGTATTCCATGTCGAACGGCGGGTCTTTGCGCATCACCACCGCGCTGAAGCGCTTAAGCGTTCGCGGCGCCGCCGTTTCGGCTGCATACCAGGTGTCGCGATGCAGGTCCGCCCCGTCGCCGACAATCGCAAAGCGCTGCACGTTCGCCTCGACGTCGCCGCCCGTCCACGCCAGATGCTTCGGCTCGCACGTGTATAGCGTGTGACCGCGGCGCGCGGCTTCAGCCATCATCGCGTAGGTCGAGTCTTTGTAGATCTTGAACTGCGTGAGCGGATCGGCGATGAAAAGAATGTCCATGGGAATTCCGGTGCGCCCTTATGGGCCTGGCATTGATCGTTTAAAGAGACGCGGCGGCATCCGCGCTGGGGTCTGAACGGCCGCAGCCGCTCAGACCTGAATCGCTTCCGGATCGGTCTTTTCCAGTTCGACCGATGCGGCCAGCAACCCCAGCCGCGCCACCACGCCGTACATATAGAAGCGGTTCGGCGGCGCCGCGCCAGGCTTGGCGTGCGCATCCGGCAGCGCCGTATGCTCGAAGCCGAGCGGCACGAAGTGCATGCCGGGCGCGTTGAGATTCTGATCGCGCTCACGGCTGCCGTGCACGCGGTAGAAGCCGCCCACCACATAGCGGTCGATCATATACACGACCGGCTCGGCGACTTCTTCGCCGATGCGCTCGAAGGTGTACACGCCTTCCTGCACGATTACGTCGTGCACTTCGAGGCCGTCTTTGGTGGCCGCCATCTTGGCGCGTTCGCGCTTGGTGAGCGCGGCCACTTCCGACGCATCGTGCACGGTCATCACACCCATGCCATAGGTGCCCGCATCCGACTTGATGACGACATACGGTTTTTCGGAGATGCCGTACTCGCGATACTTCCTGGCGATCTTCTTCAGCACGCCGTCGATCGCGTCTGCCAGCGCTTCTTCACCGGTGCGTTCCTGGAAGTCGACGCCTTCGACGTGCGCGAAGTACGGATTGATCATCCACGGGTCGATCTCGACCATCTTCGCGAATTTCTTCGCGACGTCGTCATAGCAGGAGAAATGTGTCGATTTGCGGCGCACCGCCCAGCCCGCGTGCAGCGGCGGCAGCAGATACTGTTCGTGCAGATTTTCCAGCACGGGCGGAATCCCGCCCGACAGATCGTTGTTCAGCAGAATCGAGCAAGGGTCGAAGTTCTTCAGACCGAGGCGCCGCGGCGTGCGCTCGAGCGGTTCGAGCACGAGCTTCTGCCCGTCCGACAGCGCGATCGTGACCGGCCCGACGATGCTTTCGTCGAGCGTGCCGAAACGCACGTTCAAACCCGCCTGGCGCATGATCGCGGCCAAACGGGCGACATTCTCAAGATAAAAGGCGTTGCGCGTATGGCGCTCGGGAATCACCAGCAGATTCTTCGCGTCCGGGCAGATCTTCTCGATCGATGCCATCGCGGCCTGCACGGCAAGCGGCAACACTTCCTGCGGCAGGTTGTTGAACGCGCCGGGAAACAGATTGGTATCGACCGGCGCGAGCTTGAAACCCGCGTTACGCAGATCGACAGAACAGTAGAACGGCGGCGTGTGCTCCTGCCATTCGAGCCGGAACCAGCGTTCGATGGCGGGTGTGGCGTCGAGGATCTTCCGCTCGAGATCGAGCAGCGGGCCGTTTAACGCCGTAACTAGGTGCGGAACCATTGATCACTCGCAGACTGGAGAAAAAAGATTGTAGAGCAAATGCTTTGTCCATTTGGGGACGGTTTCTCCATTCGCAAGCGGATGCGAATGCATTCTCGCTATCGCCATGATAGGCGCGAAAATCTGCGGTTAACAAGATACGCGGCAAGAAAAAAGCCCGCCATAAAGGCGGGCCAAAGTCGCTGCGCTTAATCCTGCGATCCGTCAAGCCTTGGAGCTTGACCTTCCGTAGAAGGAATCCTTATTCGACGTGTTCGCCATGCAGGCTCACGTCCAGACCTTCGCGTTCCTGTTCTTCCGTGACGCGCAGGCCCATCACCATGTCGATGATCTTCAGCAGGATGAAGCTCACCACGCCGCTGTAGATCAGCGTCGTCAGCACGCCCTTGGCTTGCAGAATGATGCTGCCGTCCGCGCCGCCGATGTCCTTGACCGCGAACACGCCGGTCAGGAGCGCACCCACGATACCGCCGATGCAGTGCACGCCGAACGCGTCGAGCGAGTCGTCATAGCCGAACTTGTGCTTGAGCCACGTTGCCGACCAGAAGCAGATCACGCCTGCCACGATACCGATCACCAGCGCGCCCGCCGTACCGACGAAGCCCGAAGCCGGCGTGATTGCCACGAGACCAGCAACCGCACCCGACACAATGCCGAGCACCGACGGCTTACCCTTGGCGGCCCATTCAGCGAACATCCATGCGAGTGCTGCTGCCGCGGTTGCCACTTGCGTTGCGAACATCGCGAAACCGGCACGGCCGTCAGCCGCCACGGCCGAACCCGCGTTGAAGCCGAACCAGCCCACCCACAGCATGGCGCCGCCGATCAGCGTGAGCGTGAGGTTGTGCGGCGCCATCACTTCCTTGCCGTAACCGACACGCTTGCCGAGCACCAGACAGCAGACCAGACCCGCGATACCGGCGTTGATGTGCACCACCGTGCCGCCCGCGAAGTCGAGGATGCCCGCACTAGCCAGCCAGCCGCTCGGTTCCCAGACCATGTGTGCGATCGGCGAGTAGACGATGATCGACCACAACGTCATGAACACCAGCATCGCCGAGAACTTCATACGGTCGGCAAACGCACCGGTGATCAGCGCCGGGGTGATGATCGCGAACGTCATCTGATAGACGAAGTAGACCGTTTCCGGGATCGTCGGGGCCAGGTGGCTGACGGTCAGCGTGGTCGCCTTGTCGCCATGGATGTAGTTCATCCCGGCCATGAAGACGCGCGAGAAGCCGCCGATGAACGAGCCGCCCGGCGTGAAGGCAAGGCTGTAGCCCACCACGGTCCAGATGATCGTCACGAGGCAGGTGATCGCGAAGCTTTGCATCAGCGTCGCGAGCACGCTCTTCTTGCGAACCATGCCGCCGTAGAACAGCGCCAGACCCGGGATCGTCATGAACAGCACGAGGGCGGTGGAGGTCAGCATCCAGGCGGTGTCGCCCGAATTAATCTTCGACGAATCGACCGAGAACGGCGCGGTCGGGGCTGCCGGCGCGGCGGCAGCGGATGCGGCCGATGCATCAGGTGCGGCTGCGGCGCTGGCAGCCGGTGCAGCGGACGCTTCCGCGGCCGGTGCCGAAGCCGCGGCAGCGGCAGGTGCCGCCGAAGCGTCAGGCGCCGGCGCGCTCGCCGCCGTATCGGAAGCAGCGGCCGAAGCGGCTGCGGGGGCGGAAGCGTCGTCCGCAAGGGCGGCGCCGATACCGCCCGCGAGCAGCGAACCGGCCATCAGCAAGGACATCAATAATTTGCGCATCTTTCGTTTCCTCTTGTCGCTATCTGTGTCGCTATCTTTTGGTATTACAGAGCGTCCGCGCCGGTCTCCCCGGTGCGAATCCGAATCACTTGCTCGATCGGCGTGACAAAAATCTTGCCGTCGCCGATCTTGCCGGTGCGTGCCGCGCGTTCGAGCGCTTCGATCGCCTGGTCGACGATGTCGTCCGAGACAGCTGCCTCGATCTTCACCTTCGGCAGGAAATCGACCACGTATTCAGCGCCCCGATACAGCTCCGTGTGGCCCTTCTGACGGCCGAAGCCTTTGACTTCCGTCACCGTGATGCCCGAGACGCCGATGGCCGACAAGGCTTCGCGCGCCTCATCGAGCTTGAACGGCTTGATGATTGCGGTAATGAGTTTCATGACATCCCTCGCTAAGTTGCGTAACCCGTTGCGTAACCTGTTTGCGTACCCGTAACCCGTTCGCGTGGTCTCGTTCCGCTGCCGGAAAACAGCTCCCGACAGTGCGCGCGGGGCAGTAACAGCAACTCGCATGCCAGTTGTGTCAGACTTCGCTCGCGGCGCGCTGCAAAAGGGGCGCAAGCGGCCCTGGCCGGATGGCCAACGTGGGCGGGGCACGCTGGCGCGGCACATGGATCGTTGCTAGAGTGTTCGCAGGCTTCGAGTACACGGCCGCGCACCAAAGGGGCTCATGCGGCGGCGGCAGGCGGCCGGTCATGCACCAGCATCGATCATTCGCCGTGACAAAGCACAGACGTAACGAAACATGCACATTTTTTGTGCACCAAGGGGAACACCATGAAACAACCGAACGATGTCTTTAACGATTTCCAGGCCCGCATGAGCGAGCTGTTCAAGAACTCGCCGGCCAAAGATGTCGAACGCAACGTCAAAGCCATGCTGTCGCAGGGTTTTTCGAAGCTCGACCTGGTCACGCGTGAGGAATTCGATACGCAGACCCAGGTGCTGGTGCGCACCCGCGCACGCCTCGAGGAACTGGAGCGCCGCGTCGCCGAACTCGAGCAGAAGCTGCCGGTGACGACGCAAACGCCGTAAGGCGAGGAACCAGCCGGTATATCGGCTGCATCTTTACTGCACATCACTGGCAAGCGAGCCGTGACGTCATCAGCGTTTTAGGGGACCGGTGCGCTTTTAGCGCGCTGTCCGACGGGAGAAAACATGTCGCTTGCCGTGGTGCGCAGTCGCGCGCCGGCCTCTGGCCGCGCGCCTGAAGTAACCGTCGAGGTTCATCTCGCGAACGGATTACCCTCTTTTTCGATCGTCGGCCTTCCTGATCTGGAAGTGCGCGAAAGCCGCGAGCGCGTGCGCGCGGCGCTGCAAAACTGCGGCTTCGACTTCCCTGTCCGGCGCATCACGGTCAATCTCGCTCCCGCCGATTTGCCGAAGGAGTCCGGCCGCTTCGACCTGCCGATCGCGCTGGGCATTCTCGCGGCAAGCGGGCAGATTCCGGCGGAATCGTTGCTGCACCGTGAATTTGCTGGCGAACTGTCGCTGACCGGCGCGCTGCGACCAATGCGCGGCGCCTTCGCGATGGCCTGCGGGACGGCACGCAGCGGCGCTTCTAACGGCGCCTCTATTACCGCCGGCGAGCAGTCGGCGGCTGGGACGCCAGCTCAGCACGCCGCGCAGCTTTATCTTCCGGCCGCCAGCGCCGCGGAAGCCGCGCTTGTACCCGGCGTCGATGTTTACGGCGCCGCCGATCTGCCGTCGCTGTGCGCCCATCTGGCTGAAGCACCCGACGCCCGGCTCGATCCTGTCGCCGCGCCGGACCTTACTGATAGCGCGCCCGTGGTGGTCCCGGACATGGCCGACGTGATCGGCCAGCGCGGCGCGCGCCGCGCACTCGAGGTCGCCGCTGCCGGCGGTCATCACGTCCTGATGGTGGGCCCGCCCGGTGCGGGCAAATCGATGCTCGCCGCGCGCCTGCCAAGCCTGCTCCCGCCGATGACCGACGACGAGGCGCTCAGCTCCGCCGCCTTGCTGTCCGCCAGCCGGTCCGGCTTTACGCCTTCCCAGTGGCGGCAACGGCCGTTTCGCGCGCCGCATCACTCATCGAGCGCGGCGGCGCTGGTCGGCGGACGCAATCCACCGCAACCCGGCGAAATCACGCTGGCGCATCTGGGCGTGCTGTTCCTCGACGAACTGCCAGAATTCGACCGTCATGTACTGGAAACGCTGCGTGAGCCGCTCGAAGCGGGCCGCATCACGATTTCGCGCGCGGCGTTGCAAGCGGACTTCCCGGCGGCCTGCCAATTGATAGCCGCCATGAATCCTTGTCCGTGCGGATGGCGCGGCGACCCCAACGGCCGTTGCCGTTGCACGCCGGAGATTGCGGCGCGCTATTTGCGCAAGCTGTCTGGGCCGCTGCTCGACCGGATCGATATCCAGATCGAGATTCCCGCGCTTGGCGCCGCAGAACTGTCCGCGCGCAAGACAGTCAGCGCAGAAGCGAGCGCGGCGATAGCGAAAAGGGTGGGCGCGGCGCGGGCGCGGCAATTGGCACGCCAGGGCAAAACCAATCGCGAGCTGGGCGGGCGTGAAGTAGACGACGTTTGCCGCCCCGACGCAGCCGGTGAAGCATTGTTGCGCGAAGCAGGCGAGCGCTTCGGATGGTCAGCGCGCGCTTACTACCGGGTCCTGAAGGTGGCCCGGACCATCGCCGACCTTGCAGGGGAAGCTACGCCAAGTGCTGCGCAGATCGGCGAAGCGATCCAATATCGGCGGGCTTTTGGCTCCGTATAAGGCGAAAAATCCGCTGTCAAGACTTGACTTATGCACATTCGCGCGTTTCAGATAGATTTGGATACATCTGAAAGGCGCGTGTGAGGTGAAGCGAAAAAGGCTTTGATTTTATTGTGTTTTTTTGAATGACCCGCGCGTGGGCAAACTGACGGAATGCCCACGGGATGGGCATCTGCGGCAATTGGCACAACGTTCTCAACAGAGTTATCCACAGCACCTGTGGGTAACTGGAAAACCTCCATGTAAACCATCAATTAGCGCGCGAAGCTGCGAAGGAACTTTCACTGTGCCCAGCCCGACTTCGCGCGCCGGATCGGCCCAAACCACCGCTGTCAATAAAGCTGGAACGACGAAAAAAACTGGTCGACCTGTTCCTGTGGCAGTGGCCTGGAAGCAATGATCGCCGCCTGATAGACATGCCGGCCGCGCGCCACCAGCCGCGCGTAGACCGTGCGCGCTTCGTGTTGCGAACCGGCTTCGCCGCTCAGTTTCATTTCCAGACCGAGCACCTTGCCGCCTGCGGCGAGCGGAATCTGTACGGCGTGCGCATCGGGCGCGGCGCCCACGTTGCGGGCAAGGCCGGTGCGCAGGAATTCGAGCGCGGCGCGTTGCGTCTCCTGATCGTCGTTCGGCAGCATCACTGTGCCAACCGCGAACACAGCGTCGCCGGCTTCGGCCGTCTGCATCGCCATTTGCATCGGCGTGCCGCCGATCTGCACCGAGCGCTGATCGTTGCCGGGTTTGGCCGGCAAGTCGACGGTATAGCCGTTGTCGTTGTTCATGATGGTGCGCCAGTCGAAGGTCGGCGAGCACGCTGTCAGCGCGCCGCCGAGCGCCAGCGCGCAGACCGCCGCGCCAAGCGCTGCGCGCGCACGCTGCAAGCGCAGAACTGCAGCAACTTGGCGGCCAGCCATCATGTGCTGGCCAGAGGGACGGCTATCGAAACGGCAAAGCGGACGGCGGACGAGAAAACGAAAGGCAGTTCGGAGCATGGACCAGAAGATCGGACTGACGAGAACGGAAACCTCCATTATCCGCTCCCGGCCCGCGTCCTGCCGCGCCCCCGGATTGGGGCTACAATAGCGGCACCAAGCAATCCGGGCTTAAAACCCAAGCCGACGCACTGTCCCGCGCGTTCTGCGCGACTCTCGAGGTTCCGTTCATGAGCTCCACCCCGTCCACCGCCGCCCGCCGCGCGAGTCCGCTTCGTTACATCATCATGGCCGTCGTAGCCGCCGCGATCGCCATTGCCGGTTATTTCGCCTTTGCCGGCCAGCAACGCGTGCCCGATGCGACCTTCACCTTGCTGTCCGGCCAGAAAGTCTCGACCGCCGATCTGAAGGGCAAGGTCTACCTCGTCAACTTCTGGGCGACCAGCTGCGACACCTGCATGAAGGAAATGCCGCAGATGGTCCAGACCTATAACCGCTTCAAGGGCAAAGGGCTCGAATTCGTCGCGGTCGCGATGAACTACGACGCGCCGATGTACGTGACGAACTACACGCAAACGCGCCAGTTGCCGTTCAAGGTTGCAATGGACGACGGCTCGGCCGCCAAGCAATTCGGCAACGTCCAGCTCACGCCGACCACCTTCGTGGTCGACAAGGACGGCAAGATTCTCAAGCGTTATGTCGGCGAGCCGCAATTCGCGGAACTCGACCAGTTGTTGGAAAAAGCGCTGAACGCAGCCTGACTGCATGGCGCGTCCTGATCCGGATCGATCCAGACGCGCCGGCGCGCATCGCCTCGCCGCCGGTGCTTCAAACCCTCACCGCTCCCCTTCCCCTTTGGCCGCCAGGCCATATCGCTTGATCTTCTCGTAAAGCGTCGCTTTCCCAAGCTGCAACTTGTCTGCCGCGACCGCGACCACACCGCCGGTCTGCTCCAACGCCTCCGCGATCACCGCGCGCTCGAATTGCTCGACACGCTCTTTGAGCGGTTGCGCCGCTGCATCGTCGTCGGCGAACGACATCACGGGATCGTCGGCGATGCCGAGCACGAAGCGGTCGGCGGCATTGCGCAGCTCGCGCACATTGCCCGGCCAGTCACGCTGCATCAGACTCGCGCGCTGCCGGTCGGTGAGAATCGGCGCGGGACGTTGGTAACGCACCGCTGCGTCCAGCAGGAAGTGCTCGAACAGCGGCACGATGTCCTCGCGCCGCTCGCCTAACGGCGGCAGCGCGATCGTCACCACGTTCAGCCGATACAGCAAGTCGCGCCGGAACGAGCCGTCCGCGACATGTTCGGCCATATCGCCCTTCGCGGCGGCGACCACGCGGCAATCCACGCGGATCGGCTGATTCGAGCCGAGCCGTTCCAGCACGCCGTCCTGCAGAACACGCAGCAGCTTGACCTGCAACGCGAGCGGCATGCTCTCGATTTCGTCGAGAAACAATGTGCCGCCCGACGCGTGTTCGAGCTTGCCGATGCGCCGTTTTGCCGCGCCCGTGAACGCACCCGGTTCGTAGCCGAACATTTCCGACTCGAACATCGGCTCCGGCAGCGCACCGCAATTGACCGCGATAAACGGCTTGTCACGCCGCGGCGACAGTTCGTGCAGGCTGCGCGCAATCAACTCTTTGCCCGCGCCGGTGTCGCCGTTGATCAGCACCGACGCATCGGTCGGTGCAACGTTCGCGATCAGCCGCCGCACCTGCTCGATCGCCGGACTGCGGCCGATGATGCGCGGCGCCACCGTGTTCTGTTCCGCCAGTTCACGGCGCAGCGCGAGGTTTTCCAGCACCAGCGTGCGGCGCTCCAAAGCCCGTCGCACGGTCTCGATCAAACGCTCTGACGCGAACGGCTTCTCGATGAAGTCATACGCGCCGTCGCGCATGGCCTGCACGGCCATCGAAATGTCGCCGTGGCCGGTGACCAGAATCACCGGCACGTCCGGCGCCCGCTCATGGCATTGCGCGAGCAGATCGAGACCGCTCGCGCCCGGCAAGCGGATATCGCTGACGATCACACCGGAGAAATCCGCGCTGATCATCCTGGCCGCGGATTCCGCCGACGCATGGCCGATTACGTCGAACCCCGCCAGTTGCAGGCTCTGCACGCTGGCGCGGCGCACCAGTTCGTCGTCCTCGATATACAGCACTTGCAAGCCGTGGTTCAGCATGTCGTTCTCATCTGATTCAGGAACCCGTCGTGAGCGGGTCCGATGTTTGGCTCGTCCGCACGCGCACGCGGCGCAGCGTCAACACGAATAGTGCACCGCCGCTGGGCGCATTGCGCGCAACCAGCGTGCCGCCGCAATCGCGCGCAATCGACGATGAAATCGCAAGGCCCAGCCCAAGCCCCTGGCCCATTTCCTTGGTCGTGAAGAACGGTTCGAACAGACGCGGCAGCACGTCTTCGGGAATGCCTGGACCGTTATCACGCACGGCGAACGACAAGGTCGTATCCGCGACTTCGACCTCGATCGAAATGCGCCGCGGCGTCATGCCCGCCGTCGAGTCGAGCGCGTTGCCAAGCAGGTTGATCAGCACCTGTTCGAGCCGCAGATCGTCGCAATTCGCGATCAGTTGCGGATGATCGTCGGCGAGAGTCAAAAGCGTGCGTGCGCCGGTCCCGGCATCGAGCAAAGCGAACTCGACTTCGACGCCCTGCAAACGCTGTTGCAGCAGCGCGATGACGTTGCGCAACGCCCGCACGATCGGCGCGCGCGCATTGCGGGGCCGTGCCCGGCCGACGAACAGCTTCAACTGATTGGTGATCTTGCCCATGCGCTCGGTGAGCGCCGCGATCGCTTCGAGATTTTCGCGCGCCGACGCCTGATCGCCGCGTTCAAGCAGCACGCGCGTATTGTCCGAGAAACCGCGCAACGCCGCGAGCGGCTGATTTAATTCGTGCGTGATGCCGGCCGCCATCTGACCGAGCGCGGCGAGCTTGCTGGCCTGAATCAGTTCATCGTGCGCGGCGCGCAGCTCCTGCTCGGCACGCGTGCGTTCAGCCACTTCCTTCTGCAACTGCTCGTTCGCCTGCGACAGATCCGCGGTGCGCTCAGCCACACGCCGGTTCAACTCCGCGTAGGCCTTTTGCAGCAGCGCACGGCTGCGCATGACCTCGCGCACGCGGGCGCGGCGCATTCTCCAGTAGAACGCGAGCAGCACCAGCGATACATAACCGAAACCGGTGACGATGGTCGCGTTGCGCGCGTCGGCGTCGACCGGATCGACAGGCGACATCGTGATCAGATGCCAGTCCGGCTCACCCATGCCGCGCCGCGACGCGAGGTAGCGCGGCGCATAGCGGCCGCCACCAATGCGCACGATCTGCGCATTGCCTTCGAGCGCGCGCTCGATCGTCACCGGCAGCGGCGCGATCGGCTGCTGCGCATACTGACGCGCCTGATAAATCGAGTCGGCCACTTGTCCGGACAGCGGCCGTATCGTGTGATATTTCCACGCCGGCATCGACGACAGAAAAATCACACCGTGATCGTCGGTGACGACGAGCGGCTCGGACGCATCCGCGCCCTGAAACCATTCGAGATCGAGTTTGACCACCGCCACGCCGACGATCTTGCCCGCGCGCCGCACCGGCTGCGAGATGTAGTAACCCGGCGCCTGCGAGATCGTGCCGATGCCGAAGAAGCGGCCCACGCCGCCCTTGATCGCATCGAGAAAATACGGCCGGAACTGATAGCCCGCGCCGATGAAACTGCCCGGCCCGTGCCAGTTGCTCGCGGCGACGCAATAGCCGTCAAGAGGAATGATGTAGGTAACCGTGGCCCGCGCGTGGAGATTGAGGTCTTCGAGATACAGATTGGCGCGCTCGACGTTGGCGGGCGTGGGATTGACCAGCACGTCCTGCACGATCGGATGCTCAGCGAGCAGATAAGGCAGCGACTCGTAGCGCTCCAGCGTGCTTTTCAGCGCGCTGGCAGTGCGATCGACGCGCACCGCGGCGTTGTGCCGCAAATTGTCGATCCCACGCTGCCACGCAATGCTGTAGGTGAGCCCGCACGCCGCCACGAGCCCGGCGACGAGCGCGAAGAGGATCAGCAGGCGGCGCGTCACGTTGGCAAATTCCGATCGATGATGATCGGCTATTGTGGCATAAGGCGAGGTGGCATAAGGCGACGCGCCGTCGGCGGGAGGTTCGGCCGACGGCGCGGTGTGTCGGCGCGCGGCCGCCGGTTTCATACGTTGGCGTCCGCGGCCGCGGTCATGACCCGGCTTAAACGCCAGCCGGCTCTTTGACCGCCACATCGCCGCGCAGCGCGGCGTTCAGCTTCGAGCGATCCAGTTCCTTTTCCCATGCCGACACCACCACCGTCGCCACGCCGTTGCCGACGATGTTGGTCAGCGCGCGGCATTCGCTCATGAAGCGGTCGATGCCGAGAATCAGCACCATGCCCGACAGCGGAATGGTCGGCACCACAGCGAGGGTTGCCGCCAGCGTGATGAAGCCCGCGCCGGTCACGCCGCTCGCGCCCTTCGAGGTCAGCATCGTCACCGCCAGCAGCGTGAGCTGCTGCGTCCACGTGAGGTCGGTGTTGGTGGCCTGGGCGATGAACAGCACGGCCATCGTCATATAGATGTTGGTGCCGTCGAGGTTGAACGAATAACCGGTCGGCACCACGAGGCCCACCACCGAGCGCGAGCAGCCGAGCTTTTCGAGCTTCAGCATCAGTTGCGGCAGCGCGGCTTCCGACGAACTCGTGCCGAGCACGATCAGCATCTCTTCCTTGATGTACGAGACAAAGCGCAGGATGTTGAAGCCCACCGCGCGCGCGATGAGGCCGAGCACAACCACCACGAACACGATCGAAGTCAGATAGAACGTGCCGATCAGCTTGAGCATCGGCAGCAGCGAGCCGATGCCGTACTTGCCGATCGTGAAGGCCATCGCGCCGAACGCGCCGATCGGCGCCAGCTTCGTGATGATGCGCACGATGCCGAACAGCACGTGCGAGAGGCCGTCGATGAAGTTCGTCACGACCTTGCCCTTCTCACCCGCCGTTGCCAGCACCGCGCCGAACAGCAACGCGACCAGCAGGATCTGCAGGATTTCGCCTTGCGCGAACGCCGACGAGATCGTGTCAGGAATGATGTGCATCAGGAAGTCGACCGTGGTCTGGCCGTGCGCCTTGGCGGCGTACGAAGCGACCGCCTTGCCGTCGAGCGTGGCCGGATCGATGTTGAAGCCGACACCCGGTTTGAGCACGTGCGTGGCGATCAGGCCGAGCACCAGCGCGAAGGTCGAAACGATTTCGAAGTACAGCAGCGCCTTGCCGCCGACGCGCCCGACCTTCTTCATGTCTTCCATGCCGGCGATGCCCGTCACCACCGTACAGAAGATGATCGGCCCGATCACCATCTTGATCAGCTTGATGAAGCCGTCGCCGAGCGGCTTCATGTCGACGGCGAGGTTCGGGTAGTAGTGTCCGAGCGCGATGCCGATGATGATCGCCACGATCACCTGGACGTACAGCACTTTGTGGATAGGTTTCTTCACGATGTTTCCTGCGATGTGGATGAGCTCATGGCCTGCCACGCTGCGCATCATGCGAACGAATGATCGTCACGCCTGTGCACGGCATTAGGCCGCGACAAGACGACGAATTCAGAGATACCGGGAAGGGAAATCAGACATCGTTGTCTCCTTGCTTTAGTTGTCGGACCGTTGCGGCCGCGCGATCTATTTCGCAAGGTCGATGCCAGCTTGAAGCGAGCTCGCACGCTTTGATTTATATAGGTTTTTTGGCTTATTACTACGCTCGCCGTCCGGAATTCCGGAAATCCGGACGAGGGCTGTCGGGGAATCCGGAATGCATCGAGGCAGCGACCTCGGGAAAACCCGGAGGGCTTTTCAGCAGCACCCTTCGCTCGAGAAAAGCGCCGTCTGTTGGTGTTTGCTGGTTCTTATGCGCCGCCTTCTTCAAGCACCAGCAGGTTCTCATGCGAGAAACCCAGCGACACCGGCTGACCCCGTTCCGGCAAACCGCGATTCGGGTCGTTGAACACGTCGAGTGAAATGACCGCGTCCTTCACGCGTGTTCGGATGCGCACCACAGCACCGAGGAAATTCACCTCTTCGACGGTTGCATTCAGCGTGTTGCGGCCGGGCGCGGCCGGCTCCAGCACGATCGCCTCGGGCCGCAGCGCGAGCAGACGCTTTTTGCCGGCGTCGTCCAGCGGCAGTTCCTGCGTGGTCGTCAGCTCCTGGCCGTCGACGGCCATCTTGCCGGTGGCCGGATCCACCACGTGTCCCGCCAGGATGTTCAGCGTGCCGACGAATGAAGCAACAAAGCGCGTACGCGGATAGTTATAGATCTCCGAAGGCGAGCCGATCTGTTCGACGCGGCCTTCGTTCATCACGACGATGCGGTCTGAAATCGACAACGCCTCTTCCTGATCGTGCGTGACGAAAATCGACGTGATGCCGAGTTCGCGTTGCAACGCGCGAATGTCCTGCCGCAGCGAAATGCGGATCTTCGCGTCGAGCGCGGAGAGCGGTTCGTCGAGCAGCAGCACCTGCGGCTTGCCAGCCAGCGCGCGCGCCAATGCCACGCGTTGCTGCTGACCGCCCGACAGTTGCCACGGATAACGCTCGCCGAGATGCGGCAGCTTGATCAGCTGCAGCATTTCTTCGACGCGCTTTTTGATCTCCGCCTGCGGACGATGCGTAATCTTCAGCCCAAAGCCGATGTTGTCGGCCACCGTCATATTCGGAAACAGCGCATACGACTGAAACACCATGCCGACCTTGCGCTGCCGCGTACGCAGATGCGTGACGTCCTTGCTATCTAACCGGATGATGCCGCGCGTCGGCGTTTCGAAGCCGGCGATCATCCGCAATACCGTGGTCTTGCCGCAACCGGACGGTCCAAGAAAGGTGATGAACTCGCCGCGTTCGATCTGCATGTCGAAGTGATGCAGCGCCGTGTTCGCCCCGAACGACTTATGCAGATTTTCGATCTCTAGAAAAGCCATGATTCGCTGCCTCAGTCCGTCAAATTTTCTGGCCGCTAAGCGCGCGGGCCGAGCCGAATACCTGGATCAAACCCATCGATGCCCACGTAATCACGAACGCGATGATCGCAAGCGCCGACGGTTCATACGCGCGGTTCGCACCGATCAATTGTAGATACGGTCCGAACGCGGGCCGGTCGAGCAGACTCGCCAGCGTGAATTCGCCGATCACCACGGCAAAGGTGAGAAACGCGCCGGACAGAATGCCGGAGCGGATATTCGGAAAAATCACCTTGAAGAGAATCGTCGGCCAGTTCGCACCGAGACACTCCGCGGCCTCGGTCAGCGAACGCACGTCGACCGCGCGCAAACCGGCATCCACCGCGCGGTACATGTACGGCAGCGATAGTGTCACGTAGCCGAGCACCAGCAATACGTCGGTCGCGCGTTCGTTGCTGGTGAGCGGCAGAATCGAACTGCTGTTATAAATGCGCAGATACCCGAACACGATCACGATCGCCGGAACCACCAGCGGCAACAGCGTGATGAATTCGACCACCGGCCGCAGCTTCGGCAGCCGCAATTGCACCCAGTACGCAGTCGGCACCACCAGCAGCACGCCGACGATGATCGTCAGCACCGCCATCAGGATCGAATAGCCGAACGAGGCCTGAAAACGCGAATCGGCCAGCACGACGCTATACGCCTCGAAGCTATACGTGCCGCGCTTCATCCGCAGGCTGAATTCGAACGTCGCGATCAACGGAATCAGGAAGTACAGCGAACCGACGATCATTGCGGTCCACGCACCCACACGCGATTGGCTTTTCATCGACGCCCCCTTTCCGCGCGTGAACGCAACCAGATATAGCCGCCGTTCGACAGGCCGGTCACGAGAACCATGCCGAGCGCGAGCGCGTAGCCGAGGTTCTGGTTGTGCATCACATCGCCGCGAATCTGCGCGTACAGCAGGATCGTGACGATGTTCAGCGAACTGCCGGTCAGCGCATAAGCGGTGGCGACCGCGCCGAACGAATTGGCGAACAGCAGCAAGGTGGCGCCGAGCACGCTCGGCCACAGCACCGGCAACGCAACGTAGCGCCAGTATTGATACGACGTGCCGCCGAGACAATCGCAGGCTTCGCGCCATTCGCGCTTCAGGCCGTCGAGCGCGGGCGTGACGATCAGCACCATTAACGGAATCTGGAAGTACAGGTAGGTCAGCGTCAAACCGGAGAAGCTCAACACGCTGAAGCCCGTCGAATACAGATTGAAGCCGAGGTATTTCTTCAGCAACACGGTGACGAGACCGACGCGCCCCAATGTGCAGATGAAGGCGAACGCGAGCGGCACGCCGGCAAAATTCGACGCGACGCCGGAGAACGTCATCAAGGTCGGACGAATCCAGCCGGGCAGCTTGCCTTGTACCGCCGCCCACGCGAGCAGCGAACCGATCACCGCGCCGCCGAGCGCGGAAGCGGCGCTCACCTTGAAGCTGATCCAGTAAGCGTCGAGTATGCCCGGCTGGAGCAGGTCGCGAAAATTGGCGAGCGTGAAGTGGCCTTGCGAATCCTGAAACGCGCCGACCATCAGAAAACCAGTCGGCAAAATCAGGAACAACAGCGCGAAGGTGAAGAACGGCAGCACGCCGATCCAGTTCAGGAACTGCGACGCGCGGCCCGGACCGTCGACGCGAGGCGTTGGCGTGGGCACAGGCGGAACCAGCAATTCCGGCTGCACCGATCCAGCATCCGATGAAGCGCTCATAGCTTACCCTTGGGGCTTTCTGGCTAACGCCGGGCGCGCCGCTCAACTGAAGCGGCGCGCCACCGGCAAAACTGCATGCGGCGGATTGAAGTAGCGTTGCCTCGTTTACTTCACGTTCGCGCCGACCGCTTCGTCCCAATGCTTCGTGATGGTGTCCTTGTAAGCATCCTGTTGGGACAGCGTCGGGAACACCACATTCTTGTATGCCGAAGGCGGCGGTAGTTTGTCGAGCACCGGTTGCGGGACCTTCTTCGCGGCAACCATTTCGTTATAGCGCATCGGATGGCAATAGCCAGTCAGCCAGCCGATCTGGCCTTCGTCCGAATACAGATATTCCATCCATAGCTTGGCTGCGTTCGGATGCGGTGCATAGGCGCTGATCGCCTGGACGTAGACGCCGCCGACGACACCCGTTTTCGGAATCACCACCTGCACCTTCGGATTGCCCTTCAGCGTGTCGCGATCGGCCAGCGCGTTGTAGTCCCAGCGCACGACGATCGGCGTGGTGCCCTGCGCGAGCGACGCGGCCTTGCCGATCACCGGCACGAAGTTGCCGCTCTTGTTCAGATCGGCAAAGAATTTGAGGCCGGCTTTGTCGGCCTTGCTCACATCGCCCTTGCTCTGTGAGAGGCCCGCGGCGAACACGCCCTGGATTGCCTGGTTGGCCGAGCGCGGATCGCCTGCCAGCGAAACGGCGTTCTTATAGTCTGACTTGAGCAGATCGCTCCAGTCGGCCGGCACCTTGTCGATCATGTCGGCATTTACTTCGAACGAAAGCACGCCATAGTAATCGCCGTACCAGTAGCCGTCGGCATCTTTCGAGTCATTGGGAATCGACTTCCACGTCGCCACCTTGTAGGGCTGCAGCAGACCTTCCGCCTTTGCGCTCGGACCGAAAGACAAACCCACGTCGATCACGTCAGGCGCTTGCGGGCCTTTATTGCCCTTGTTCGCCTTGATGGCTTCGATTTCGTCGCCCGAACCCGCATCCGGATTCAGTTCGTTGACTTTGATACCGTATTTCTTCTGAAAACCGGCGACCAGCTGACCGTAGTTGCACCAGTCGTGCGGCAAGGCGATCACAGTCAGTTGACCCTCCTGTTTGGCAGCTGCGATCAGTGTGTCGAGCGGCGCAGCCGAGGCGCTGCTTACGCCTGCTGCGGCAACACCCGCAGCGGCGGACATCGAAAGTAAACGTGCTAACGCGGTGCGGTTCATAGTCTTCCCCATCCTCTGCCGAAATTGCTACGTTTGGAAAATTTCTAATTCGAGTTTTGTGGGCGCGCGCTTGTGCTCCTGCTCGCTCGCCCCATGCTCAGCCCGGGTTCGCCGGTGCGGAAAACATGTCGTGTTCCAGTCTATCGATACGATCTGTACAAATCATGTCGACGCCCCACTGCGCGAGCAACCGCGCGCGCTCCGGGTCGTTCACCGTGTAGGCCAGCACGCGCAATCCGGCCGCATGGATCTCGGCGACCAACGGTTCGCTCAGATGCCGGTGACTCGCGTGCAACGACACGCAGTCCAACTCACGCACGATGCGCAGCCAGTCCGCCGGCACATCTTCGAACAGCATGCCGCGCCGCAATAAGGGCGCCGCATCGCGCGCAGCGGCTAGCGCGTCGAACGAAAACGATGAAAGCAGTGGCGGCGTCTGCGCTTGCCAAAGCGTCAGCGCGCCGCTTGCCACCAGACGCCCGGTGATCTCGTCGCGGCCCGGACACGGTTTGATTTCGATGTTGGCGGCGATGCCTTCGCGCGCACAACGCTCGGCCGCTTCGGCGAGCGTCGGCAGGCGCGTGCCCGCGAATTGCGGCCCGTACCAGGCGCCCGCGTCGAGCCCAGCCAGTGAGTGCCACGTGTGTTCTGCCGCGGCGCCGTGGCCGTTGGTGGTGCGCTTCAGCGTGTCGTCATGCAACAGAAAGGGCTGGTTGTCGGCGGAGAGCTTGGCGTCGAATTCAACCATCCGGTAGCCGTAGCGTACGCACGCGTCGAAACCGGCGAGCGTGTTCTCCGGCGCCAGCGTGCCGCCGCAGCGATGCGCGATCAGCCGCGGATACGGCCAGTCTGCGGATATAGCGCGATTAATCCCGTTTCCCACGTCTCGTTACCTTCAAGATAGAGCGCGTTAATGTGCTCTCGACACGCTTTTAACTGCCACCGCCGCCATCACGAACGCCGTTTCGCGCAGCCCTCACGCTCGAGCCCCGCGCGTAGTATCGCGCTAACGGGTGACGCTGCGATAGTACGCCGCACGGCCAATACTTCAATGGCGCGGGCATCCGCACTCATCGTCAGGATGACGAACCGTACAGCGTTCCAGCAGCGCCACGTGCACCGGCGAATCGTTCGTCCGAGGAATGCCACGATCCATTATGGCAACGAGGCGGGTCAATCAAATTGCCAAAAAACGCCGCAAAATGCTCGAAACAGGACATTTCAATTCCTTCTCGAACATTTCGCGTTCGAAATAGGCGCGGCGCTTCGATTTGCGAAGGCTAAAGTTAAATACACAAACTTGCAAGCTGCCAAAAAAATACAACAAAATCGGCTAAAGTAGTACGCTTGACATCGTCCGGACACACATCCGTGCCAACGATGTCGCAGTCAAAACAAAGCCGTGTGAACGCGCGTTCGCCTCCAAGGAAAAATGCATGTGGCAGGAAGACCGTCATCAGAGAATTCGCGCGTTGCTGTCGACGCTTCAACGCGTGTCGACCGAACGCATCATGGCGGACCTCGGCGTGTCGCGCGAAACAGTGCGGCGCGACCTGCTCGATCTGGAAGCACTCGGTGAGTTGCGGCGCGTGCACGGCGGCGCGATCAAACCCGCGGACGAAGCGCCGATCGCCGAGCGTGCGCACACGCGCGTCAAATCGAAGACAGCGATCGCCAAGGCGGCCACCGGGTTGATTACCAGTGGCCAGACGCTTTTTATCGACGCCGGCACCACCACCGCGGCGCTAGCCGAGGAACTGGCGAAACTGGCGAACCTGACGATCGTCACCAATTCGATCGACGTCGCACTGAAAATGCGCGGCGCCGTCGAGCAAACCGAAGCGGCCAACGAAGTCATCCTGCTGGGCGGCTCGATCAGCGATCGCGCGATGGCGACCACCGGCGCCACCACCGTGCTCGACATCCAGCGCTATCGTGCGGACATAGCGCTGCTCTCGCCGGTAGGAATCGATCACCGGCACGGCGCGACCAACTACGATCACGGCGAAACCGAAGTGGCGCGCGCCATGGTCGCCAACGCGGACCGCGTCGTGATCCTCGCCGACTACAGCAAGATCGGCCAGCGCAGCCGGATTTCGTACTGTCCGGTCGATCGCATAGACGTGCTGATCACCAACAAAAAGGCGGCCGAAGCCGCCGACTTTGCATCGCTGAAGAGGAAGCTGGAAGAGATCGTTCTGGCTTAGTGCTTCGTGTAAGTTGCGTGTGGTTCGCTCATAAACGGCGCTTGCGACCCATAGCCGGGCAGCCGCCTATTCCTTCACGTGCATCGTGTCGAGCACGCGCTTGCGCAAGCGCGTGGCGTGCAGCGCGCCGGCTGCGTCGAGTACCGGATAGGCCGTCGCGCAGAACAGCGAATTGAGCCGCTTCATGTCGCTGATCAGATCCAGATGCAGCGCGCTGGTCTCGATGCTGCGCAAGCTTTGCCCCGCGAGCCGGTCCAGATGCTTGTACGAATACGCGCGCTCCAGATCGCGAAAACGTTCCTTCTCCGCCAGCAAGCGCTCCGCGCAACGCAGATCGTTGTTCAGAAACACGGATAGCCCGAGTTGCAGATTGGTGACGAGACGCGTCTGCAAATCGTCCAGTTCGCCGAGCCCTTCCTCGGAGAACGACAAACGATGCGCGATCTTCTTCTCCTCGATATCGCTCACGATCCGCTCGATGATGTCGCCCGCATGCTCCAGGTTGATCGTCAGCGAAATGATGTCGGTCCAGCGGCGGCTATCGGCCTCGTCGAGCTGCTCTCGGGAGATCAGCGTCAGATAGCTTTTGACCGCGGCGTAGAGTTCGTCCACGTCGTCGTCCATGCGAACCGTTTCGCGCGCTGTGTCGAGATTGTTGTGATGGATCAGCTCCGCGACGTTGTTGAGCATGGAGCTCACGATGTCACCGATGCGCAGCACCTCGCGAGCGGCATGCGCGAGCGCGAGAGTCGGCGTGGAAAGCGCGGCGGCATCCAGATGCAGTGGCCGCAGTTCGCCGTTCGGCTGCGGCCGGTCCGACAACATGCGCGTGCAAATGCGTGCCACCGGATCGATCAGCGACAGGCACGCACAGCAACGCAGCGTGTTGTAGATCAGGTGAAAACCGACCACCGCTTCGCGCGGATTCGCGATCAGCACCGGCAGAGCGCGCGCGAGCAGCGGTGCGAACGGCAGGATCAGCAGCGCACCGGCCAGCTTGAACGCAAGACTGCCCAACGCCAGACGCCGCGCCGCCGCGTTCTGCGCGACAGTACCGATCAGCGCCAGCAAGCCGCTGCCGAGGTTCGCGCCGATCACAAGACACAACGCCACCTTCAACGAGATCACGCCGGACGACGCGAGCGTCGCGGTCAGCAATACCGCCGCGAGGCTCGAATAGGAGAGCATGGCGAACGCCGCGCCGACCAGCGCATCGAGCATCGTGTCGCCGGTCAGCGCGCCGAACATCACGCGCACGCCGGCGGCTTGCATCATCGGCTGGGCGGCTTCGACGATCAGATGCAGCGCCAGCAGGATCAAGCCAAGCCCGATTAGCGTGCGGCCGACCTGGCCGAGGCGGGTCTGCTTGCGCGATAGAAAGAGTGGCACACCGAACAGAATCAGGATCGGCGACAGCCATGACAAATCGAGTGTCAGCAGCCGCGCCATCAACGCGGTGCCGACGTCGGCGCCGAGCATGATCGCAAGGCCGCTGGTAAGCGGCAAGAGACCCTGCGCCGCAAACGACGTGACGATCACCGCGGTTGCATTGCTGCTTTGCACGAGGCTCGTTACGCCGACACCCGAGAGAAAGGCCCGCCAGCGGCTGCTGGTGCTGCGCCCGAGCGCGCTGCGCAGGTCGGTGCCGAGTACCCGCAGGATGCCGGTGCGGACGATGTGCGACCCCCATACGAGCAGCGCCACACCGGCCAGAAGGTTAAGGAGAATCAGCATAAAGCACTACGCATTCCGTTCCTGCTGCCATGACCCGAACCGCATGCCGCGCGAACCGGCACCCGGGGCGTATGACCGTAGTGTTGCACATTTTTGCCTTATTGTAATTTTGTGCTTTTAAATATACGCTCGCGCAAAGCTGTGGACTGCTGTGCCCTAGCGGAATCGTTAGCCCAGCAGTCCGCTCTATCACTTGATGCCGAGGAATTTCAATGAGCCGCAACCTTGCGCTGTTCGATTTGGACCACACGCTGCTGCCGCTCGACAGCGATCAGGCGTGGGCGCATTTCATCGCTGGATTGGGTATAGAAGGCGCTGCGCGGCACGCTGGGGAAATCGACAGCTACTACCGGCAGTATGTGGCTGGCACGCTCGATATGACTGCCTATCTGAACTACACGTTAGCGCCACTCGCCCGCCATTCGCGCGAACAGCTCGACGCGTGGCATGCCCAGTTCATGCAGGATGTGATTACGCCGGCAATCCTGCCGGCAGCGCGCGAGTTGGTGCAACGTCATGTCGAAGCAGGCGACTTGTGCTGTATCGTCACCGCCACCAACGTCTTCATCACGACGCCGATCGGCCGGGCGCTCGGCTTCGAACATCTGCTCGGGATCGAACTCGGCACTGAAGGCGACGATCCTCTGGCGCGCTATACGGGGACCGCAGTCGGCGTGCCCACTTTTCGCGAAGGCAAGATCACGCGCACCGAGAATTGGCTGGCCTCGCTCGGCCATCGCTTGCAGGATTTTCCGCAAAGTTACTTCTATAGCGACTCGATCAACGACATACCCTTAATGGAATGTGTCACGCATCCGGTCGCGACCAATCCCGACCCGCGCTTGCGCGCCATCGCCACGGAACGGGGCTGGCCGGTGATAGACCTGTTTGCCTGAGTCTCCCTAAGGTGATTTGCCTGAGCGCGTGCCGTGGGCCGCGCTTAGGCCACGCTACGGTTAAACCCGTCCTTTCCACGGCACCAGCCGCCGCTCCAGCGCCCGCATGCCGAGATCGAACAGCCACGCGATCAGTCCGATCAGCACGATGCCCATCACCACCACATCGGTACGCAGAAAGCTCGATGCGTTGAGCACCATCTGACCGAGTCCCGCGGTAGCGGCGACCATCTCGGCAGCGACCAGGGTGGTCCAGCCGAAGCCGATCGCGATACGCAGGCCGGTCAGAATCTCCGGCAACGCCGCCGGCAAGACCACGTAGCGCACGATCTGCGCGAAGCGGCCACCGAGAGAATACGCCGCATGAATCTGCTCGATGGTCGCACTGCGTACACCGGCACGCGCGGCCATCGCGATCGGCGCGAAGCAGGCGAGATAGATCACGACGATCTTCGCCGTCTCGTCGATCCCGAACCAGATCACCACCAGCGGCAGATACGCGAGCGGCGGCAGCGGCCGGTAGAACTCCAGCGGCGGATCGAGCAAGCCGCGCGCGACCCGGCTCACGCCCATCAGGATGCCGATCGGCACTGCGGTGAGCGCAGCCAGTGCGAACGCGCCGAACACGCGCAGCGCGCTCCATGCGAGGTGCTGGGCGAGCGGCAAGCCGCCTTGAATACGTCCGTGCCACGCGTCCAGAAACGCGGCCCAAACGGCCTCCGGCGTCGGCAGAAACAACGGCGGCAGCCAGTGCAGATGCGTGGCGAGCCACCACAGCGCCGCGAGCGTGGTCACCGAGACTGCGCTCAATGCCGCGGTTGGGCCTTCGCCCGGCAAGCGCCAGCCGCTTACCGGCCGCGCCTTTTTCCGTGGCGGCTCGTCCGCCTGGGCCAGCGGCAGATTGCCTAATGATTCACGCGAAGCCGTCATGACGCCACCTCTTCCTGATTCCGTTCATGCAGGCGTCGCACCAGCCGCTCCCGCCATTCGATGAAATCCGGCGACGACTTCACCGCGCGGGCATCGCGTGTCTCGAGAAAACGTTGCGCGAACGGCAGGTCGAAGCTGTCGGCGATGCGTCCTGGGCCCGGCGTCATCACGACGAGACGAGTCGCCAGAAACAGCGCCTCTTCGACGCTGTGCGTAATGAAAAACACCGTCTTACGCGTGCGCCCCCAGACGTCCAGCACGAGCTCCTGCATCGACTCGCGCGTCATTGCGTCGAGTGCGCCCATCGGCTCATCCATCAACAGGACTTGTGGATCGCTCGCCAGCGCGCGTGCAATGCCGACGCGCTGCTGCATACCGCCGGACAGCGCGTAGACCCGCGAGCGCGCGTGCTGTTCGAGCCCGACAAGCGCCAGCATCCGCCGTGCAATGCGCTCGCGCTCCGCCTTCGGCACGCGCTGAAAGCGCAATCCGAGCGCCACGTTTTCGAGCACGTCGAGCCACGGCATCAACGCGTACTTCTGAAATACGACGCCGCGATCCGCGTCCGGCCCGCGCACCGGTTCGCCGTTCAGCCGCACTTCGCCCCCGGTCGGCTGAATAAAGCCTGCGATGCAGTTCAGCAAGGTCGTCTTGCCGCATCCCGATGCACCCAGCGCGACGACGAACTCGCCCGGTTCGATGCGCAGATCGACATCGGCGAGCGCGCGGTGCGGCGCCGCACCGCGCACACCTTCGTAAGCAACCTGCAATCGCCGGATCTCAAGACCGCTCATCGCCGAACCTCATGATGCTGGTGGAAGACCTTGCGAAGCGATCAATGTGCCGCGCGCTGCACGAACTGTGGATCGACACCGGTCGAGTAGTCGGCCAGCACGTTCTGAATCGTGCCCTGCGTCTTCAGAAACGCAGCGGTGGCAGCCAGCGATTTCGCCGCGCCAGATTGCGCGCCGCCACCCAGCCATGTATTCGAAGCCTGCTGCGCCGGCGTCGGGAACGCGTACAACGCGAGGCTCGCCGGCACCTCCTGCGCGGTGGCGCCGGACTCCTTCGCAACGGCTTCGACCTGCGGCGAAGTCGCGGTCCATGCCGACGCGTGATCGCGATAGTTCGCATCGGTCGCGGCCAGCACCTTCACGAAACGCGCGACAAACTCTGCGTTCTGACTGGCGAACTTACGGTCGACGACGAAGCCATCGAAGGTCGCCTTGCCGGTTTGCTGTGCAACCTGCCCCGACGTGATCAGTACCTTGCCGGTCTTCTTCACCTTCGCCAGCACCGGGTCCCAGATGTAGGTCGCGTCGATGTCGCCGCGCTCCCACGCGGCCGCGACTTCAGGCGGGCGCAGGTTGACGATCTTCACGTCGGACGGATTCACGCCGGCATTCCGCAGCGCGACCAGCGTATGAAAGTGCGAGGTCGACACGAACGGCACGCCGATCTTTTTGCCCTTCAGACCTGCGACGCTCGTCACGTTGGAACCGTCGCGCGCAACCAGCGCTTCCGCGTCGTTGATGTTGTCGAGAATCCAGAACAGCGAAATATCGACGCCTTGCGACAGCCCTGCCGCGATCGGGCTCGACCCAGCCTCGCCGAGTTGCACCGAACCGGAGGCCAGGGCGCGGATCACGTCGGCGCCGCTGCCGAGCTTGCGATAGGTGACCTTATAGCCAGTGGCTTTCTCGACTTCGCCGGTAGCCTGCGCATAGCGCCAGGGCACGACCATGTCCTGATACGCGATCACGACTTCTTTGGTATCGGCATGTGCGGTGCCGGCAAACGGCGCGGACAGTGCGAGCAGCGCAGTGAATGCGGCGAGCGGGCGGAGGAAGCGATTCATCGAGAAGCCCCTTTAGTGTGTGTTGTCTGGGAGGCTTTCGACTATAGGGAGTTTGTCCGCGCCCGGTTCTAATTAATCCGCGTTTGCTAATCACGCTGTTCGAGCATTGCTTTTCGCGTTGAGTTGGGTAGGTGCGACTGTTGCTGCGTGCAGCGGATTGGCTCTAGCGGATGATCGGGGTGCAACTCCACCGCCCCAACGCGGCACCTCGCCCTAAAAAAACAAAACCCGCAACAAGTGCGGGCTTTGCATTTTCAAACTACCAGCTAGCCAATCCGTTCAGACCACCCCAGCTCCATGCGCCTGCAAATCAGCGTGGTAGCTCGAGCGAACCATCGCGCCAACGGCGGCGTGCGTGAAGCCCATCTTGTACGCTTCTTCTTCGTACATCTTGAACGTGTCAGGATGCACATAGGAGCGCACCGGCAGATGATGCTCCGACGGTTGCAGATATTGGCCGATCGTCAGCATATCCACGTCGTGCTCGCGCAGATCGCGCATCACCTGCAAAATTTCTTCTTCGATTTCGCCAAGGCCGACCATCAAGCCGGACTTCGTTGCAACGTTCGGATGAAGCGCCTTGAAGTCCTTCAGCAGCTTCAGCGAATGCGCGTAATCCGAACCCGGACGCGCTTCCTTGTACAGACGCGGCACCGTTTCGAGGTTGTGATTCATTACGTCAGGCGGTGCGGCGTTCAGAATGCCGATCGCGCGATCCAGGCGGCCGCGGAAATCCGGCGTCAGAATTTCGATGCGCGTCTCAGGCGACAGTTCACGGGTCTGACGAATACATTCCACGAAGTGAGCCGCGCCGCCGTCGCGCAGATCGTCACGGTCCACGCTCGTGATCACCACATACTTCAGCTTCAACGCTGCGATGGTGCGAGCGAGGTTGCCCGGCTCGTCCACATCGAGCGGATCGGGGCGGCCGTGGCCGACGTCGCAGAACGGGCAGCGGCGCGTGCACTTGTCGCCCATGATCATGAAGGTCGCGGTGCCCTTGCCGAAGCATTCGCCGATGTTCGGGCAGCTCGCTTCCTCGCACACCGTGTGCAGGTTGTGCTCGCGCAAAATCTGCTTGATCTCGTAGAAGCGCGAATTGCCGGTGGCCGCTTTGACGCGGATCCAGTCCGGTTTCTTCAGCTTTTCGATCGGGACGATCTTGATCGGAATGCGGGCGGTCTTCGCTTGCGCTTTCTGCTTGGCGGTAGCGTCGTAAGCCGTGGCAGCAGCCGGCACGGTATCAGGAGCGGGAGAGGCTGCGAGGTTCGCGGTAACGTCAGTCATTCTTTCGGTCCAGTCAGGCGGTGAGAGCACCGGCCTGCGGTTGGGCGACGGCCGCAGGACTGCCGTCGAGGTTTGCGGTGAGGCATGCAGCAAAGGTTCGGGCCACTTCGTCCCAGCCGGCAGCGACGCCCAGCGTCGCCATATCGACTGTTTCGAGCCCCGCGTAGCCGCATGGATTGATAGCCAGAAACGGCCGCAGATCCATCTTCACATTCAGGCTGACGCCGTGATAGCTGCAGCCGTTGCGGATTTTCAGACCCAGCGCGGCGATCTTGGCGCCAGCGTGCAGCCGGGCGTCCGGCCCGGGCGCCACATAGATGCCAGGGGCGCCCGCCTTGCGTTCTCCGGCGAGATTATACGCCGCAAGGGTGTCGATCACGGCCTGCTCGATCCGCGAGACCATCTCGCGCACCATCAGCTTGCGGCGGCGCAGATCGAGCAGCAGATAGGCAACCACCTGGCCGGGCCCGTGATACGTGATCTGCCCGCCGCGATCGACTTTGACAAGCGGAATGCCGCTGTCGGCGGCCAGCAGATGCGCCGGATCGCCGGCCTGGCCGAGCGTGAAGACGGGGGGGTGTTCGACCAGCCAGATTTCGTCGGGGGTGTCGGCGGTGCGCTCGTCGGTGAACGCGCGCATCGCGTCGAAACTGGCTTCATAAGGTTCGCTGCCCCGCCAGCGCAGCGTGAGCGGCGCCGTGGCGGGCAGTGGAGACGGGGAAACCGGGGTGGCACACATGATGGCGCCAGTTTACCGAAATCCGGCCATCCCCGCCGGAAGCGCTCACGGCGCCGTGCCCGCCACCGTGGCGCCGCCTGTGCTCAAACTGTGCGCCAGCCGCCGCGCATCCGCGCCGCCAGCCGTTCGCCGACCCGCGCGAACCAGTTCAGCGCACGCTCGTCGCAACGCGTCGGTACCGAAAACGCCACCCTCGCCTGCGTGTTGCCCTCGGCGCTCAGCCACAGGCGCTCGCCGCGCCGCAGCCGCAGTGTGTGGCCGGGCTGCAGCCAGTAGTCTTCGGTATCGTCGCTGCGTGTTACCCATACGGCGCCGCCGTGCACGACCAGCTTGGTGCTACGGGCCACTTTCATCGGAATAGTTTCGCCGGTGCGGATTTCAAACGCGATGCTAGAGGAAATTTCTCGCATGATGCCCTCGCCAAAATTCGTTTCATGGCTACAATCGTAGGCGTAGCAAGGGTTTACGCAAAACGATCTATTTTCACCTCTATGTGAGAAATATTGCGATGGACCTCCGGCAATTGCCCCCACTGAACGCCATCAAGGCTTTCGAAGCCGCCGCCCGTCACGAGAGCTTCTCGCGCGCGGCCGACGAACTGTTCGTCACGCACGGCGCCGTCAGCCACCAGATCCGGGCGCTGGAGGCGGAGCTGGGTGTCGCGCTGTTCGCCCGCGACGGCAAACGCGTGCGGCTCACCGAGACCGGCCGGCGCTATGCGACGCACGTCCGCACCGCGCTGATGGCGCTCGCCGACGCCACCCGCGAAATCCGCGCCGGCGACCGCGAGCGGCGCCTGGTCGTGTCGATGCTGTCGTCGTTCGCGGCGCGCTGGGTGACGCCGCGGATCGGCAGCTTTATCGAGGCGCATCCGCAGTGGGACCTCGAACTGCTGTCCACCAACGCGCTAACGGACTTCGCGCGCGACGACGTCGACGTGGCGATCCGCTTCGGCTTTGGCAAATATTCGGGGTTGCACGCGGAGTTACTGCTGGAGGAGATCTTCTTTCCGGCCTGCGCGCCGAATTTCAACGGCGGCAAGCTGCCGCAAACTCCCGCCGATCTGGCCAAAGTCCCGCTGCTGCGTTCCGACGACGAACTCTGGCGCCCCTGGTTCGACGCTGCCGGCCTCACCGACTGGCCGGAGCCGAAGCGCGGGGTGCTGTATCAGGACTCGTCGAATTTGCTGCAGGCGGCCATCGACGGCCAAGGGGTCGCGCTCACGCGCCGCTCGCTGGCAATGCACGAGATCGCGGCGGGCCGCCTCGTGCGGCTATTCGACGTGGACGGTCCAAGCCCGTGGCAGTACTACTTCATCTGCCCGCCGCAAATGCTCGAAACCGCGCGGGTCAAAGCATTCCACGACTGGGTATTCGACGAAGTGGGACGGTTCAAACAGCTTTTCGACCGGGCTTGCGCGGCGGGACCCGCGGCAAGCGCCGATCGTACGGCGGACGCATTGCGCGCCACGCCTTGAGTGCAATCAAAATCGTCCGACCTCAAAGCACCACTTTCACCATCGGATGCCCGGTGAGGGCGCGATAGATGTCGTCGAGATGCGCGCGGCTCGTTGCGCGCACCGTTACCGTCAAACCGGTGTAATTGCCGCCGCTGGACGGCCGCGTTTCGACCCGCGTGCCGTCGACTTCGTTATCGAACTGCCGAACCACCGAGACAATCGTTTCGGCGAACTCGGGATGCGATTTGCCCATGATCTTGATCGGGAACTCGCAGGGAAACTCAAACAGTGACTCGTTCTCGGGACTCATTCTCTACTCCTTGCTGCGCCTCTTGCGCTTCCTTCGCCTTGGCACGCTGATAGGCGGCGTATAGCGCCGCATACACCGCGCCCGGCTTGCCGTCGCCAACCGGCTGGCCATCGAGTTGCGTGACCGGCAGCACTTCCTTGGTGGCTGAGCTGACCAGAATCTCATCGGCCGCGCGCAGTTCGGCTTCGGCGATCTCCCGCGCCTCGAAGCGGATGCCGCATTCGCTCGTCAATTCCTCGATCAAGCCGTAGCGAATACCTTCGAGAATCTTGTGGCTGCGCGGCGGCGCGGACAACACGCCATCCTTCACCATCCAGATATTCGACGACGAACCTTCAGTCAGCATGCCGTCGCGAAACTGGATCGTTTCGAACGCGCCATTTTCAGCCGCGTACTGCGCCATCAGCACATTGCCGAGCAGCGACACCGATTTGATGTCGCAATTCAGCCAGCGACGGTCTTCGGCGCTCACACAACGCACGCCTTGTGCGCGCTGCGCGGCGCCCGGCAAAGTCAGCGGGCTGATCATCACGAATACGGTCGGCTGGATGCCGACCGGAAACGCATGACCGCGTTTCGCGACCCCGCGTGTCACCTGAACGTAAGCGATCGCGTCCTGATCGGCGCGCAAGCCGGCATCCGCCTCGTTGGCCGCGACTACACGCTCGATCAACGCGCGCCAGCCGGCGTCGTCGAACGGATTGACGATGCCGATCTTGTCGAGCGAACGCGCGAGACGCGCCAGATGCTGCGCGAAGCGAAACGGCGTGCGGCCGCCGGCGTGCGCATACAGCGGCGCGACTTCGTAAATGCCGTCGCCGAAGATAAAGCCGCGGTCGAGAACCGGCACGCGCGCTTCGGACACCGGCACCAGCTCGCCGTTCAGATAGACAATCGGGTCGTGCGGAACATCGGAAACAGCGGTCATCGGTGTCAGGCTCTTACTTCTTCTTGTTGAACATCAGCATCAGCGAATCCCACACGCGGCCCACCACGCCGGCTTGCTGCACGGCTTGCAACGCGACCACCGGGAATTGCGCCAGCACCTTGCCGTCGGCGACCAGCTTCACGGTGCCGACCTGCTGACCGTTGGCGATCGGTGCGATCAGCGGATCGATCTGCTCGACCTGCGGCTTCACCTTGTCGCCCATGCCCTTCGGCACGGTGATGTACTGATCGCCCTTCACGCCGATCTGCACGGTGTCCTGCGCGCCCTTGTAGACACGCGGCGTGCCGACCACCTGTGCCGCCTTGTACAGACGCACCGTGTCATACGCGGTGTAGCCGTAGTTCAGCATCTTCAGGCTGTCCTGCACGCGGTCGTGTTCCTTGACCTCGCCCATCATCACCGAGACGAGACGGCGCGACGCGTCGTTCGCGCCCGGCAGCGGACGCTTGGCGCTCGCGATCAGGCAGTAACCGGCGGCTTGCGTGTGGCCGGTCTTCAGACCGTCCACCGACGGATCGATCCACAGCAGACGATTGCGGTTCGGCTGCTTGATCTTGTTGTACGTGAATTCCTTGACCGAGAAGATGTTGTAGTAGTCGGGGAAATCACGAATCAGACGCGCCGACAGGATCGCGAGGTCGCCCGCGGTCGTGTAATGCTGCGGGTCGGGCATGCCGTTCACATCGGCGAAATGCGTGTTCTTCATGCCGAGACGCTGGGCTTCGGTGTTCATCATGCTGACGAACTGCGCCTCGCTGCCGCCGACCAGTTCCGCCAGTGCGATCGCCGCGTCGTTACCCGACTGGACGATCATGCCGTAGACCAGATCGTGCACGGTCACCGGCTTGTTCGCCTCGATGAACATGCGCGATTCGTCCGTGCGCACGCGGCGTACCCCTTCGCTCGGCATCACCGTCTGTTCCATCGTGATCTTCTTCGTCTGCAGTGCTTCGAAGACGAGGTACGCGGTCATCAGCTTGGTCAGCGATGCCGGTTCGACGCGCTCGTCGGCATTGCCGGACGCGAGCACCTGATTGCTGGTCGCGTCGACGAGCACCCACGAACGCGCGTTCACCGCCGGCGACGGCACTTGCGCGAACGCCGTGCTGGCAACGAGTGTTGCCGGCAACACGATGCCGAGGGTCACGGCACGGCTAAGCGTATGGGGAACGAAGGAAGCAACTGAGGGGAATAACGTGCGGCCGGAGGTGGAAAAACGCATAGGGTCGATTCGTGCAGAAAAATGCATCGCGCGCAGGGCGCATAGTTTGGAAGAGCCGGTCGGCGAGCGCCTGGCCGTGTAAAACACGGCGCGGCGCCCGTTGGACCTCCGGCCACGCGATCGGTTCGCGCAGCACGACCGCATCCGGCACCGCTGCGCGCGCATGGTGCTACGCGTCGCGCGAACCGCCGGGTGGGCTGTGCTGCGCCCAAAAAAGAGCGCTCATTATACGCGCGCTATCCTGGTAACTTTGCCCAATGGGCGGCGATTAATTTCCGTTTGCGCGTACCTGTACCCCGGAAAACACGCGCCGCGCACCGCTCATCGCCACGCGTCGACGATGATCCGCTTCAGAATATGCAGCTTGCGATGCAGAAAATGCTCCGCTCCCGGAATCACGACAACCGGCAATTCCTGCGGCCGCGCCCAGTCGTAGACCGATTGAATGGGAACCGTCTCGTCGGTTTCGCCGTGAATCACCAGCGTGTTTTCCGGCACGGGCGCGACTTCCCAGCGGCTCGCCGCGGTGCCGACAAACACCATCCGCTCGATCTCCTGACCTTCTTCGCGCAGCTTCGCAGCCACATGCGACAACACGAAGGTGCCGAACGAGAAGCCCGCGAGTACAAGGGGCAGATCGCCCTGCCCCGCTTCAGCACGCATATGGTCGAGCACCGCGCGCAGATCATCGCGCTCGCCGATGCCGTTGTCATGCTCGCCTTGGGTTTCGCCCACGCCGCGAAAATTCGCGCGATAGGTCACGTAATTCAACTGCACAAGCGTGCGCGCCAGCGTTTGCGCGACCTTGTTGTCCATCGTGCCGCCGAACAGCGGATGCGGGTGCGCGACCAGCGCGATGCCGCGCGGCGCGGCGCTGTTCTCGCGGGTTGCGTCGGGCAGGTCCAGCGCAACCTCGATTTTGCCGACCGGGCCGTCGATCAGATATTTCTTCGTATGTACGTTCATGGTTCGGCTTATTGATCGATCTTCAGACGCTCGACAATCTTGCCGTTCGCAAGATGCGAATCGACGATTTCGTCGATGTCGCTCTCGTCGACATACGTGTACCAGACGCCTTCCGGATAAACGACGACCGTCGGACCGAGCTCGCAGCGATCCAGACAGCCGGCCTTGTTGATCCGCACCTGGCCGGGGCCGGCGAGGCCGAGTTGCTTCACGCGTTTTTTTGCATGCTCCTGCATCGCCTGCGCGTTGCAGTTCGCGCAGCTCGGGCGCTCCGCGCCGGGTTCGCGCTGATTGAGGCAGAAGAAGACGTGGTACTTGTAGAAGGAGTCCATGGTGTCCGGAGGCGAGGCTTTAAGAGTGGGGAACGGCGCTGGACGCGCTGCGGCGCGCCTGTTGTGCGGTCGATTATAGCGAGCGGTGCTCGGGGGCGCGCATCGGCGGCCGCTCAGCGGCTCACCGGTTGAATGGCGCGTTCGGGGTATGGGTCGCGACGGCTCACTCCCTGCGCATCGCATCACGGCCTAAGGCTCAAGCACCGCTCACGCGCCGCTTGAGCCACACACGCTCGACCAGAAACGCCAGCCACACCAGCGCCGCATAGGACCAGACCCACGCAAGCCATTGCGCAAGACCGTTGAAGTGCAGATAACGCCCTTGCCGCCAGTCGGCCAGCACGACATCGAAGTACGGATTCACCGGCAGCAGATTGACGAACACCAGCGCGATCGTCAGCGCAGCGGCCGCGAGCGCCGCGCGCGTGCGGCGCCGCAGCCGCAGTGTGAGCAACGCCGCGGCCGTGCCGCATGCGAGACCGGCTAGCGCGCCGGGTGCCGCCCAATTGAACGCGAGACCCGATTGCGATTGCAGAAACGTCGCACCGGCCTTGACGCACAAGGTCGTCACGACAAATGCGATCAACAGGCGCACGCGCGGCGCGTGGCGGCGGATCGACAGCGACGCCAGCGCGAGCGCGGCGAACAGATTGAGCGTCGTGATAACGGCTTCCCAGCCGTCGTCGGGCAGCCAGGCGGCTGCCATCATCGGCCACGCGCCGACGTGCCAGCCGGCCGGCGTCCATGCGCGCAACGCATCCTGCGTGGTCGAATCGAAGCTTAGCCACAGCGCGCGCGGCCAGTTGCCGAGGCCGAAGAGGCGCGGCGCCGGGTACATAGTCGCGAACGGCCACAACGCGACGAGACACCCGAGCGCCGCGCTATCGCGCTCGAACCACAGCAGCCGCGCGCGGCGCAGCAAGCCGCGATCGAGCAGCGCGCCGGTGGCCGGCGAGACGATCGCCGCGCCGAGCAGCGCGCCGAGCGCATTGGCGGCCAGATCGAGGTTGGAGGCGACGCGCGTCGGCAGATAGGTCTGCACGGCTTCCATCACGCCCGACAGCAAGCCGCCGAGCACAAACGCGAGCGCGACCGCCAACGTGCCGCGCCAGCGCGGATAGAGCGCGAGCACCACCAGCGCGCCGAACGGCATGTAGCCGAGCACGTTGGTGACGACGTCGAACGCCGTCAGATACTGCGGCATGGGATCGAACAGATAGTCGAACGGACCGAGGCCGAGCGAACGCCAGCCGGAAAACGGGTACCACGAACCGTAGACGATCAGCGCGGCGTACAGCCCCAGCGCCTGCCGGGCAAGCGCCGACGGACGGCGCGCCCACGGTTTTATGCTCATGCAGCGCTCCATCGCGTGCGCTGCGAGCCCGTCATTGCTCGGCGACCAGCGCCTGCACGCCGAGCCATGCGCTGATCTGCGCGACGAGGTCGTCGCTGGCGGTGGCGAGCGCCTGCGCGCCGCCGGCAGCGTCGGCCGAACTGGACGGCGCGCGCGCAATAAACGTGCGCTGGCCGATCACCTTGCCGCTTTGGGTCAGCGTAGCGCGCGCGGTGACCGCGGCGTGACTTTGCGACTGGCTATCGAAGACCTGCTCGAACTCGCTCAAATCGACTTTCAGCACCGGCGCGCGTACGCCGTCCGCCCCCGTTAGCACGGTGCCGCGCGAACTGAGCGCGCTGCGCAGACGCTGGGTGAGCAACTGCGATGGCGCCATGGTCCAGTGGCTATTCGCGTACGACGCCGTCTGCTGCGCATCGGCGTAGCTGAGCCGGTAGATCAGCTTGTCCGACTCGAGCGTGTCGGGCGCGCTCACATCGAGGACTTTTACCGGCGGCAGCGTGCCTGCCGAAGCAGCCGGGTTCGGCGGCCCGAGGTCGTAGCGGATATCCGCGATCGCAGCGGACGTGCCCGCGCAGCCCGCAGCCAGCACACCGAACGCGAGCAGCACCGCAAGCGCGGCGCGCGAGGAAAACAATCGGTGAATCGAGCGTGACATAACCATGTTCCTTCTTCAAAACCTTCAATTCATTTGGCGGCGGGCACAGCGGCGCGGGCGGCGGGCCACGCAAAACCGGCTTCGCCTGGGCCAGGCGCCGCCTGCGGCGCGCCGAACAGCACGCTGCGCGGATTGGTGCTGAACGTGTCAGCCGCGCGGTCCACCGAACGCGCTGCGGAGCGCACGTCTTCGGCAAGCGAATTGACGCGCGGCAGCGTGTCGTAACCGACGCGCGCCGACAACTCCTGTATCGAACTATCCATCGACACCAGCGCGTCACCCGCCTGCTGCGCCGCCGTGCCGACCTTGTTCAGATTGGTCTCGAACGGCCCGTCCGGGCGGTTCAGACTGGTGATCAACTGATTGGTCGACGCCAGCGTGCGATCCAGCTGGTTGAGCGTGGCGGGCAGCTTGCCGGCCGCCGGCGCCATCTGCTGCGTCAGCGTGGCGACGCCGTCGGCGGCCTTCTGGATGCTGGCCGTCGTGCCCTGCAACTGGCGGACCATTTCCGGCGACAACAGATTGTCGACGTCGTCGGTGACTTTTTCGAGTTTGCGCAGCAGCACGTCGCCGCGTTGCTGCAACTGATCGAGCAAGCCCGGGTGCATCGGCAATTGCGCCACCTGCCTGGGCGATGACGACAGCGGCGACGGATCGCGCCCGCTGTCATCCAGCTGGATGAACGCAATGCCCGTGACGCCCTGGAAGCCGAGGCTGCCGAAAGTCGAATGGGTAATCGGCGCGTGCGTGTCGACGAGGATGCGAATCACGATCTGACCCGGATGCGCCGGATCGAATTTGATCGACTGCACCTTGCCGACGTCGAGCCCGCGATAACGCACCGCGGCGTCGGTATAGAGCCCGGTCACGTTGGTGCGCGCAATCAGATCGTACGGCACCCGCACCGAACGGTCGACGTTGAACAAAAAAGCCGCCAACGCTATAGCGCCCAGCAAGATCACTGTGAAGAGCCCTGCCCAGAAGGCATGTGATTTGTTTTCCATTCTCAGGTTCCCTGGTTCACAGCGGCAATTCGGACGATGCCGGTTCGAGCGCCGCGCGCGGCAGCTTCGCGCGGCGTTCCGGCGGCAGCGCCTGCAGCGCGCGACGCCCGCGCAGGCCGAGGAAATATTCGCGGATAAACGGATGATCGACACCCGCCGCTTCTTCGACCGGCGCGGCGACCAGTACCTTGCGATCGGCCAGCACGGCCACACGGGTGGACAGCGCGACCATCGTGTCGAGATCGTGCGTGACCATCACCACCGTCAGTCCGAGCGCGCGATGCAGCGCGGCGATCAGTTCGACGAATTCATCGGACGCCTGCGGATCGAGACCGGCGGTAGGCTCGTCGAGGAACAGCAGTTCGGGTTCGAGCGCGATCGCGCGCGCAATGCCCACCCGCTTGATCATCCCGCCCGACAGCGCCGACGGCATCTTCGACGCGTGCTTGCACGGCAGGCCGACCATCTCGAGCTTGAGCATCACGATGTCGCGCAGCAGGTCTTCGGGCACCTTGCCGAGTTCGCGCAACGGCTGCGCGATGTTGTCGAACACCGATAGCGACGAGAACAGCGCGCCGCGCTGAAACAGCATGCCGGAGCGGCTGCGCATCAGGAGCGCGGTTTCGGGAGAAATCGTCGCGAGGTCTTCGCCGAACAGTTTGATCGTGCCGGACGACGGCTTTTCGAGCCCGAGAATCTGCCGCACCAACGTGGTCTTGCCCGAGCCCGAGCCGCCGACAACCGACACGATCTCGCCGCGCCGCACGTCGAAGTTCAGATGCTGGTGCACGATATTGCGGCCGTAGCGCTTGGTGATGTCGATGACCTCGATCACCGGCTCGGCGATCTCGGGCATCGGTTGGCCGCGCACGGCCTGGGTGAGTGGCGCGATCATCCGAGCCCCACGTTCTGGAAGAGGATCGCGAACACCGCGTCCGCGAGAATCACGATGGTGATCGAAGTCACCACCGAGGTCGTCGTGCCTTCGCCGAGACTTTGCGAATTGGCTTTGATGCGAAAACCGAAGTGACAGCCGACGATCGCGATCAGCATGCCGAACGCGACCCCCTTGCCGAGGCCGATCCACAAGTTCGCGACCGGCACCACGCTCGGCAATGCGCGCGCGAAGTAGTTCATGTCGATGCCGAGCACGATCTTCGCCGCGAGCGCGCCGCCGGTCAACGCGATGATGTTGGTCCACATCACGAGGAGCGGCATCGCCACGCCGAGCGCGACCACCCGCGGCAAGATCAGTCGCAGTCCGTGCGGGATGCCCATCACGCGCATCGCGTCGAGTTCTTCGGTGACGCGCATCACGCCGATCTGCGCGGTGATCGCCGAGCCCGAGCGGCCCGCCACCAGAATTGCCGACAACACCGGTCCTAGTTCGCGAATCACCGATAAGCCAAGAATGTTGACGATGTACTGGTTCGCGCCAAAAAGCCGCAGTTGCTGCGCGGACAGATAGCTGAGGACGATGCCGATCAGGAACGCGACCAGCGCGGTGATCGGCAGTGCCTTGCTGCCGGCGTTGTAAACGTTCGCGGAGATTTCGGTCCACGGCGTGATCTTCGGGTTGCGCAGGATCGCCAACAGATCCAGCACGACGCGCCCAAACATCGCGACGCCGCCGTACAGATGCTCGAAGAAGGAGAAGATCGCCAGACCGAGGCGCGTGAACGGATCGAACTTGACCACCGGCTCGACCTTTTCGCGAGCGGTATCGAGCAGGGCGATGCGTTCGAAGATGTCGCGTTGCGTAGCGGTGAGCGTGGTGTCGGCGGGCATCTTGTGGCCCCACACGCGCCACAGCGCCTGGCCGCCGACGTGGTCCATCCGGTCGACGCGCGACAGGTCCCACTGGCCGATGCCTTCGGCGCCGATTAGCGAGCGCAACTGCGGAATCACGTGGCCAGTGGAGCGGTCGCGCGCGAGCGCGAGCGCCGTCCACTGGCCCGAGAGCCGGACGATCTTGCCTTGGCTGCCTGCCGCGACTTCAAGGCCGGGCGGAGTGTCGTAGTTCAAGGATCGCTGGAATCTGGTTATCGGATTAAGGGCCATTGTAGCGAAGGCGCGGGCGATGGACCGTCCTCGCGGGCCCGCAGTGTTCGCTATCGCTACAATATGGACATGAACGTTTCCAAGACCCCACCCCAAACCGCTGCGACGAACGAGTGGCGCATCGACCGTGAGCGTGCCGTTGCGTTGTTCGGCCCGCAAGCGCATGACTGGCCGATCGAAATCGTCGAGGAAACCGGCTCGACCAACGCCGACCTGATGACGCGCGCCAAAGCGCTGCCGCGCAAAGCCGGCGCGCTGCCGCGGCCGATCGTGCGGGTCGCGTATCTGCAAACCGCCGGCCGCGGCCGCCGTGGCCGGCCCTGGTACGCCGAGCCGGGCAATGCGCTGCTGTTTTCGGTGGCTTGCGTGCTGCCGCGTCCGCTGGAAGGGCTGGCAGGCTTGAGCCTTGCCGTTGGCGTGGCGCTGGTCGACGGGCTGCGCTCGTTGCCGGTCGCGGGACCCGGCCAGATCGCGCTGAAGTGGCCCAACGACGTGCTGCTCGAAGGCGACAAGCTGGCCGGCATCCTGATCGAAACCGCGTGGAGCACCAACGAAGCGAGCGCGGTGGTGATCGGTATCGGCACCAACGTGAAAGGCGCTGATGAGCTCGCCGCCAAGGTCGGCGCGCTGAACGCCGACGTGCCGCCGCAGGCGCGCGGCACGGTACCGACCGCGCTGCAACGCGCGCTGCCTAACGCGAACCTCACCGACACGCTGGCCGCGGAACTGAACGCGCTCGAACCGGCGTTGCAGCGCTTCGGCGCTGAAGGCTTCGCACCGTTCCAGCCGCGCTGGAACGCGGTGCATGCTTACGCGGGCCGCGAAGTGGTGCTGCTCGAGCAGGGCGAAGAACTTGCGCGCGGCGTGGCAGCTGGCGTCGACGAACGCGGTCAGTTGCTGCTCGACACGGCTTCGGGCGGCCGTCAGACCATCGCGACCGGCGACGTCTCGCTGCGTCTGGCCGACGGTGCTGCATGACGAGCGGCGCGCCTTATCTGCTGATCGACGCCGGCAATAGCCGCATCAAATGGGCACTGGTGCAGCAGGACGGCACGCAGAGCGCGGCCGGCGCCCTCGCGCATGGCGGCGCGGATCAACCCGGCTGGTCGAATTTGCCGACGCCGGGCGGCGCATGGTTATCGAACGTCGCGGGTGAGACCGTGGCAGCGCGAATCGGCGCGTTGCTGGACGCTCATTGGCCGCAGCTGCCGCTTACGACGATCCGTGCGTGCGCGCAGCAATGCGGCGTGACCAATAGCTACACGACGTCAGATGCGCTCGGCAGCGACCGCTGGGCCGGCCTGATTGGCGCGCATGCGGCATTTCCGGGCGAGCATCTGTTGATTGCGACTTTCGGCACGGCGACCACGCTGGAAGCGTTGCGTGCGGACGGCTGCTTTGTCGGCGGATTGATTGCGCCGGGCTGGACGCTGATGATGCGTTCATTGGGCGAGCACACAGCGCAACTGCCGACGCTCGACGCCAACGCCGCGCGCGGCCTGCTCAACGATGGCGACGCGCCTGCCGGCGAGCGTCGCGGCCCGTTCTTCGCGACCGACACTCCGCGTTCGTTGTCTGCGGGCTGCACGTTGGCGCAAGCGGGTTTGATCGAGCGGATGTGGCGCGACTTGCAGGACGAGTGGCGCGTGCCGGTGCGGCTGGTGGTGAGCGGAGGGGCGGCTGACGAAGTGACAGGTGCGCTGAAAGTGCCGCATACTCGCCACGATTCGCTGGTGCTGTCTGGGCTTGCGCTGATTGCTGCCGAGAGCGCGACGGTGCGGGACGCCTGAACTGCGGCCATAGAAATGGCGGCTCAACTTCTGGACGGGGAATATTAACGATGCTGCGCTGGCTGATAGCCATATTGTTTCTTGCCAACATGCTGGCATTCGTCGCGATGCGCGGCGTATTCGGCCCGACGCCTACAGCCGGCGGACGCGAGCCGAACCACCTGAACCGCCAGGTTCATCCGGAGTGGTTGAAGATAAAACCCGTGACGCCAGCCGAAGCCGCCGACCAGCCGATAGTGGGCGGCCCGGCGCCCACGGCGCCGATTGCGGCGTCGGCGTTGCTGCAGTAAAGATACAAAGAAAAAGCTGGAGACGCACCACAGACGGTGTTGGAAGTACCGCTGCGGCGCGCGCAGCGCCGCCGGAAGGATGACTGCCTTGTCACCGGCGTTGAATGTGCGAGGACACTGATTCCAGATGCTCCACTACCGTGATTGCGCGAGGGACCCGCTTAAGAGTTGGCGGTTTGAGCCGCTTTCTTTTGCCTACTTTTCTTTGCGGCAGGCAAAGAAAAGTAGGTGCCGCCCCGCACAGAGGGGCAACGCTAATAAACCAATAACAAAGCAAGGAAAGGCCAACGCCGTAGGCAAACAACCAATGCCGCCGCCAAAGGCAAAAACCAAACCTCACCCTTGTGCCCGAACCTTCTTCAAAAGCGCAGTAGTGGAGCGCTCATGCTCGAAGGGAATAGCCAAAGCCTTCCCACCCCATCCCCGAACAATCGCCGACTCCGGCAAAGCATCCATATCGTAATCACCGCCTTTAACGAGCACATCCGGCCGCAGCGCCGAAATCAACTCAACGGGCGTCTGCTCACCAAAGCAAACCACATAATCGACGCTCTCGAGAGCGGCGAGCAAAACCATCCGATCGGCCTCGTTATTGATAGGCCGATCATCCCCTTTCCCGAGCATGCGAACAGAAGCATCACTATTCACACCAACGATAAGACAAGCGCCGAGAGCCTTAGCATCGGCAAGATAAGTCACATGCCCGCGATGCAGAATATCGAACACCCCGTTGGTAAAAACAACCGGCGCTGGCATAGAAGTACGAAGCCCAACAAGCGCATCGCGCGTAAAAATTTTGCGTTCGAAAGTAGCAGCCATGACGGAGTCAGAAAGAAAAAAGAAGTGTCGCCACGATACACGCCGAACGGCATGAAGCAAAACAGCCCAGCAAGCTCACGCCTGCCGGGCCGTTCTTAAAACCAACCAGCCCGCGGCGTAACCGCCAACGAACCGGAATACCGTCAAGCCGGCTGTTCGGCCGACTTCTGATCAGCCTGCAACCTCGCGACCACTTCCTTGCGATAGCGGTTCAATTCCTGCGCCGTATTGAACGTGCGTTCGAACAGAATCGACAGATTGTGCAGAATCCGTTCGACCACCTTCTTTTCCCAGCCGTCGTCGAAACGGATCTGCTCGTCGAGCCAGCGCTCCAGCCATTCCGGATCCGGCAGACGCGATTGAATCGTGTCGCGCGGGAACAGCGCTTGATTCACGTGCAGGTTAGTGGGATGCAGCGGCTTTTCAGTGCGGCGCGCCGATGCCATCAAGACGCCGATCTTCGCGAACGCAGCACGCGCGATGTCGCCGGTTTGCGTCATCGCTTTCTTCATGTAGCGCAGATAGGCGCCGCCATGTCGCGCTTCGTCGCGCGAAATGGTTTCGTAGATGGCCTTAATGACGGGCTCGGTATGCCATTCGGCTGCGCGGCGATACCAGTGATTCAGGCGGATTTCGCCGCAGAAGTGCAGCATCAGCGTTTCGAGCGGCGGCGCCGGATCGAATTCGAAGCGCACGGCGTGCAGCTCTTCTTCGGTCGGGCACATTTCCGGCTTGAAGCGGCGCAGATACTCCATCAGCACCAGCGAGTGCTTCTGTTCTTCGAAGAACCACACGCTCATGAATGCGGAGAAATCGCTGTCGTGATGGTTGTCACGCAGGAACATTTCCGTGGCGGGCAACGCCGACCATTCGGTGATCGCGTTCATCTTGATCGTCGCGGCCTGCTCGTCGGTCAATAGCGATCCATCGAACTTGTCCCAGGGAATGTCTTTCTCCATGTCCCATCGAACGGATTCGAGCGATTTATAAAGTTCCGGATAAAGCATGGTGTTCATAGTCCCACCCCTGTTCTGCGCATACTGTCTGTGTCTGTTACTACTTACGTGTAGCACTTTTGCTTACGACGAACGAAACGCACCGTTTGTCGGCCAAGCATTCAATTTTACGCGGTAATCGGCCGCCTAGATGCACCGGGCAGCAAAGAAGTCCTGGGCGTTTGCACAGCGGCGACAACCATAAGTTATGCGCTGTGCGGCCAACCGTGGGTGAGGGATACCCTGTGCCTGAGGTCGAGCCAGTTTGCGATGAAAACCGCACCGTTCAGCCCTACGCCGGTTGTGCCGGCGGCGAATGGAGCAAGGGCGGCTGGATTGGTTGTTTTTCAGCGCACGCCCAAAAGCCAAATAAAGCTTACACAATGATAGCACGCTGACTTTACGGAACCCGCGCGGTTAGCGTCGCAATCCCTGTGCCAGATTGACCAGTCTCAATAAAACCGGCAATTAAGAGAGTGTGACCGGCGATCATGGTCAAAATCGTGACAGGCGGCGAATTCACGTTCGTTTGCGCCGCCTGTGCATGGCTCCTGCCGGCCCGTTTCATTCCTGCTGTTAAATAGACCTTTTTGTCGCTCGCGGGCTGGCAGTCGAACTGCTTGCGCGCCTGGCGGACGACGGCGCCCGTTTCGCCGCGGGACGTTTTGCCGCAGCTTCGGCCTCGCCACCCGCCTTCGCCGACGCCGCTTGCTGGTTCGCTTCCGCTTCGTCCGGCGACGCCGCGGCGGTCCCGCTCGCCGCGCCCGCGCTTGCGGCGCCCGGCTGCGTCACCGCGAACTGGGCAATCTGGTTGAATTGCGATTGCAGCAGATCCCACCAGGCGGAGGTGTCGAAGGGTGGCGTTGCGGCGGTATCGGCAGTGTCGGTGTCGGATTCGGCGCTTCCCGACGACCCTGCGCTCGCCGCACCCGATGCGCTCGACGACTCCGAATGCGGCCAGCCTGTCGCCGGCGACGGGTCCGGCGCAGCCGCCGCCGAAGCCGGCTGCGACATCGACGCCTGCGCGAACGCGCCGAACGCACGCAGGGTAGCGAGCGTCGCGCGCTGCACTTCGAGCGCCTGAATGGCGGACTGCAGCATGCTCAGATTCAGCTTGAGCCATTGCTCGACCGCGCGCATATCGGTGATGCGCTTGTCGAGTTCTTCGACGTTGGTGAGCGGCGCCATCATGTCGGACATCATCGACAGCGACGGCCCGAGGCCGCCGGCAGGCTGCGCGCCAGAGAAGGCCGAGCCGAACGGCGAAAGACGCATCATGCCCCACATGCGCTCGAGCATTTCAGCGGGCGGAAAACCGGGAAAGCCGGGAAAGGGCGGCGTGGAGTCAGGTGTATCGGTCATGCTTGTCGCCTCGCTGCAAAAAGGGAAGGAAGTAGCGCCATCCCGCGCTCGTCTGATTCGATCATATACCGCGCGTAGCGCTGCGCCCGCGCTTCGTTTGGGCCGTTGTCCGGCCGGTTTTGGCCGGTTTTGGCCGGTTTTGGCCGGTTTTGGCCGGTTTTGGCCCGTTGTCCAGCCTATTGTTCGGCCCGTTCCACGCAGTACCTCGCGTGCTGACTGGCCTGACTTCATGCGATACGAGCCGACATCCTGCATCAGGAGCGCTCACCGCCCGATGTGCCGCCGCGCGGCGCCTGTGGCGAATGCCCGCTCCACGGATCCGCGCCGCCGAAATCCGGCGCGCGCCGCTCACGCAGCGAGCTCACCCCTTCACGCACATCCGGCCCGGCAAAGCCCATGAATTCCAACGCCAGCGACGTATCGAACGCCGGCCCTGCCGAGCGCAGCCAGTTGTTCAACGCGTACTTGGTCCAGCGAATCGCCGTTTGCGAACCGCTGGCCAGTTTCTGCGCGACTTCGAATGCCTTCGGCCGCAGTTCGTTTTCGTCGACGGCCAGCGACACCAGCCCGATTCGCTCCGCCTCTTCGCCGCTCACCGGCTCGCACAGCAGCAGGTAATACTTCGCCTTCGCCATGCCGCACAACAACGGCCAGACGATTGCCGCGTGATCGCCGGCGGCGACGCCCAACCGCGTATGACCGTCGATGATGCGCGCCGTCTTTGTCGCGATCGAAATATCGGCGAGCAGGCCGGCCACGAGCCCAGCGCCAACCGCCGGTCCATGCATCGCCGACACAATCGGCTTGCTGCAATTGATCACGTTGTAGACAAGATCCCGCGCCTCGCGCCAGACCCGCGCGCGCACCTCGAAATCGGTCGCCATGTCTTCGACCAGTTGCAGGTCGCCACCCGCCGAAAAGCCTTTGCCCTCGCCGCGAATGATCGCGACGCGCGTGTCGGGGTCCCGATCGATATCGCGCCAGATTTCGGCGAGTTCGAAGTGCATGCGCGCGTTGGCCGTCGCGAGCCCGCTCTTGTTCGCGCCCTCGCCGCTCATCACGACCTCGAGCACGCCGTGCGGATGGCGATGCAATTGCAGCGACCTGTAGTGCGCGTAAAAAGGATCGTTGCTGTGTGGTGCTTGAGACATGGTGAGCAATCCGTCTATCGGTATGTCTGTTAAAAAGCCGCGCTCGTTAGGCGCAACGTCAGCGCGGCTGATAAACCCACTTGGCATTCAGAATCTCGACCATGACGCGCGCCCGCTGATCGAGCCCGAGGTGATCGGTTGCGCTCATGTTGACCACGCCGTTGGTGTTCGCGAGCGCGCGCGTGGCTTCGAGCGCATCGCGCAGCGCGCGGCGAAATTCCGCCGTGCCGGGCGCGGCCTGTGTCAGGGCGATCGGCACCGCGTTGCCGAGCAGCATGCCCGCGTCCCACGTATACGAGCCGAACGCCGACACGCTGCCCGCCCCGCGCAGTGCCTCGAAGCGCGCGATGTAATCGAGCGCGAGGCGCTTGGCCGGATGGTCCGTCGGCAATTGCGCGGCGACCAGCACCGGGCTGGCGGGCAGGAAAGTGCCGTTGCAATCGGCGCCGCACACGCGCAGGAAGTCGTTATTGCCGACTCCGTGATTGTGATAAATCAGTCCTTTGAAGCCGCGCTCCCTGAGCGTCTTCGGCGGCAACGCGGCGGGCGTGCCGGCCGCGCCCACCACCACTGCATCGGGTTTGGCCGCGAGGATCTTGAGGACCTGACCGGTGACGCTCGGATCGGTGCGATTGAAACGCTCGCTCGCCACCACGTTGACGTGGTGCAGTTGCGCGAATTTCGCGACCTCGGTGTAGAACGTCTCGCCGAGCGCGTCGGCCTGGCCGATGAATGCGATCGTTTTGACGCCGTGCGCGCTGGCATGTTCGGCAATCGCCGAAGCCATCATCGCGTCGGTTTGCGGAGTCTTGAATACCCAGTGGCGTTTCGCATCGACCGGGTCGATGATTTTCGCCGACGACGCCAGCGAGATCATCGGCGTTTCGCCGTCAGCGACCACGTCGATCATAGCCAGCGAATTCGGCGTGATCGACGAACCGATGATCACGTCGACGTGATCTTCGGAAATCAGCTTCTTGGTGTCCTGCACGGCCTGGGTGGTGTCGGACGCATCGTCGAGCACGATGTATTCGACTTTCTGACCGCCGAGCTGTTTGGGCAGCAGTGTGGCGGTGTCGCGCGCGGGAATGCCGAGCGAAGCAGCCGGCCCGGTCAGCGACAGCACGAGGCCGATCTTCACCTGCGCGAGTGCGATGCCCGGCAACGCCGCGCCCAGCACGGCCGCAAGACGGGCGAGCCGATGCCGCGGTTTCGTTGCATGCAAGCTCGATGCGCGAGCACGCCGGGTCGCCGGCTCAGTCGACTCAAATCGCGGCATGCTGCATCCTCCCGTTGGTTTTTCGTTTTGACGTACTGCCGATGCGCTGCTTATCTGCTGCTCCGCTTCTGTCCTGCAATGGACCGGCGGCCAGCTACCGCCGGGCCGCCGCCGCGCCAGTCAGTGTAGCGGCGCGCTCTTGCGGCGGCATCGGGCGAAACCCTTTCGTGTGCGGAGAACCTTGCGCGGATGGCGGCCCGACACCGCATTCCGCACAAATCCGGTGCGTCAATCCAGCGGTGCGATGCCCTGGTCGATCGCACCGAAAATCGACTTGCCCGCTTCGTCGAACATCTCGATCTTCACCGTATCGCCGTATTTCATGAACTCGGTCTGCGGCGCGCCGTGCTCGATGGTTTCGAGGCAGCGCTTCTCGGCGATGCAGCAATAGCCGCGCTTCGCGTCCTTGTTCGACACCGTGCCCGACCCGACGATCGCGCCGGCGCGCAGATTGCGCGTTTTCGCCGCGTGCGAGATCAACTGGCCGAAGTGGAACACCATGTCGGTGCCGGCGTCCGGCTGGCCGACCTTCTTGCCGTTCCAGTGGACGATCATCGGCCGGTGCACGCGGCCTTCGCGCCAATGTTCGCCGAGTTCGTCGGGCGTCACGGCGACCGGCGCGAACGAGCTCGCCGGCTTACTCTGGAAAAAGCCAAAGCCCTTCGCAAGTTCGGCAGGGATCAGATTGCGCAACGAGACGTCGTTGACCAGCGTGATCAGGCGCACGCCTTTGAGCGCCTGCTCGGGCGTGGCGCCCATCGGCACGTCGGCGGTGATCACGGCGACTTCCGCTTCGAAGTCGATGCCGAATTCTTCCGATGCGCACAGCACGTCGTCTTTCGGGCCGATGAAGTCGTCGCTGCCGCCCTGATACATCAGCGGATCGGTCCAGAATTCCGGCGGCATTTCCGCGCCGCGCGCGCGCCGCACCAGTTCGACATGGTTCACGTACGATGAACCGTCGGCCCACTGGAATGCGCGCGGCAGCGGCGCCATGCATTCCTTCGCGTCGAACGGGAAGGCGTTGCGGGCGCGCCCCTGATTGAGCGAGTCGTACAGGTCCTGCAGTTGCGGCGCATAAAAGGCCCAGTCGTCGAGCGCGCGCTGCAGCGTGGGCGCGATCGCGTCGGCGATCGCCGCGGTGTGCAGGTCGCGGGACACGACGATCAGTTGGCCGTCGCGCGTGCCGTCCTTCAGCGTGGCAAGTTTCATAGGGGAATGAGCCGTGTTAGTGACGATAGAGGGAATCTATTCTACGATGGTGAATCGTTGCGGCCCAAGCGCCGCTGCCCGGCCGCCGCTTGCGGGCCGCGGCGGCTCTGCTGTTCTGCTCGTTTTCCGACCGTCTTTTGAACGCGCTCCGTGCGCCCCGCTCATGCCTCCAATTGCCCGCCCCGGCGCGATCCGTACCGACGCCGACCCAGCTGAACCGCTCGAGCACGCTGAATCCGCGGATTCCGCCGACGACGAAACCGTCGAGGCCGGCGAGGAAAAGCTGCGCTCGGGCATTCAGTCGATCGAAGTCGGTTTCAGGCTGCTCGACGTGCTGACCCATGAGCCGCGCGCGATGATGCTACGCGATCTGGCGCAGCGCGCCGGCATGAGTCCGGCCAAGGCGCATCGCTATCTGGTGAGTTTTCTGCGTCTCGGCGTGGTCGCGCAGGATCCGCTTTCGGGCCGCTACGAGCTGGGCGGTTTCGCATTGCAATTGGGACTCGCGCGGCTCGCGCGTGTCGACGGCGTGAAGCTGGCGCGCATTGCGCTTGCCGAACTGCGCGACCGGCTCGATCTGACGGTAGGCATCGCGGTGTGGGGCAATCAGGGGCCAACGATGGTTCACTGGATGGAATCGAGCCACCCGGCTAAGGCGTCGCTCAAGCTCGGCGACGTGATGCCGCTGCTCAGTTCCGCCACCGGCTTGCTGTTTGCCGCCTATCTGCCGCCCAGCAAGACCGCCGCGATGCTGGAGCGCGAGCTGGCCGATTCGCGCCGCTCATCGCACACCAGCGGACCACGCACGCGGGAAGAAGTCGAACGGGTATTGGCTGACGTGCGCCAACACGAAGCGGCACGCGTCGAAGGCATGTTGCTGCCGACTATCCATGCATTCTGCATGCCGGTGTTCGACTCGACCGGCGATCTCGCGCTCGGCCTGATCGCGCTCGGCCATGAAGGTGCGTTCGATATCAGCTGGGGCGGCGAGATCGATACGGCGATGCGCGAGTGTGCGCAAAAGCTGTCGTATGAGCTGGGGTATAGTGCGGCGCCGCGCTGAAGCACTGCGATCACCTTCTATCTGCCAAAACTCACTCGCCGATGTCCTCACCGTCCCTCACACGCCGCTCCGACCGCACGCAGCCCGTCGCCGCGCGCCGCGGTGCGCGCGCGTGGCGCTGGATTGCGGTACTGGTGGTAGTAGCCGTCCTGCACTGGATCGCCGCGCAGTGGGTCGAGCGCAACAGCGCCACGCTGAATGCATCGGACAAGGAGCATATTCCCGTACAGATCGCGCTGCTGACGCCCGAGCGCATCGAGCGCAAACCCGCTGGCGCCGCACCGCAACCGCAGCCGGCGGCACCTGCGCATAAGGCCGCCGCCAGCAAGCCGCGCGAACATGTGCTAACCGCTACGCAGCCGGGAACAGAAGCGCCCGCTTCCCCTAAGGCCGCGTCGGAGGCCGCGTCGGAGGCTGCGGCGAGCGCATCGGCCGCCGCAAGTAGCGCCAATGCAAGCGCAGCCGGCACGGCCAGCGCGCCCGCCGCCGCCAGTGCGCCCCAAGCGCCACCTGGCGTGAAATTCTCCGTCCCGCCTTCGGGCGAACTGCAATACGACTCGTTTTACAACGGCGTGCGCAACCAGCCCGGCACGATCCACTGGACCAGCAACGCCCAGAGCTACGAAATGGTCGTATCCGTGCCGCTACCGTTCATCGGCACATTTGTTTATTCGAGCCACGGCCGCATTGACGCATTTGGCCTCGCCCCCGAGCAGTATGTCGAGAAGCGCGGCCGCCGGGCCGAAGACGTGTCGATCTTCAATCGCGCCGCCAAACAGATCGCGTTCACGCGCACCCCGGCGACGCTGCCGCTGCCCGACGGCGCGCAAGACCGCTTCAGCATGGTGATGCAGCTCGCCAGCCTGGTGCGCGGCGATCCCGGCGCGTATCAGCCTGGCGTGACGCGGCAGTTCTTCGTCGTCGATAGCGACAGCGGTGAGAACTGGCCGGTCGAGACCATCGGCGATGAGACCATCCGCACCGCGCAGGGCTACCTCGATACGCGCCATTTCAAACGGCTGCCCCGCCACGACGGCGATCGCCGCCGCATCGACGTGTGGCTCGCGCCGTCGCTCGGCTGGTTGCCTGCGCGAATCATGCAGACCGAACCGAACGGCACGCAATTCGAACTGGTGTGGCGCGGCAAGCTCGATGCTGCGAGCGTCGGCGGCTCAGCCGGCAACACGGACAACAGCGGCAACGGTTCGCCTGACAATTCGGCAAACCCCACGCCATCTGCTGCACCGGCGGATACGCCCGAGGCCCCGCCCACTTCGCCGATCAATTCGACCGATTCCAGCAATCCGCCCGACAAGCCCTGAACCCCTGCAGGGTCTTGAAACGGTCGAGCACATTCGCGACGTGCTCACGCATACGTTGTCAGAAGGCGACGCTCTCGCGTGCGAAGCACTGCGCGATTTCGATGTACGCAGTAAGCTGGGGGCGTTGCATCTTCCCACCCTCGCGGTGGCGGGCCGCCACGACACGGGCACGCCGCCGGCTGCTACGCGGGCAATAGCAGACGCCATCGAGGGCGCACGGTTCGAACGGCTCGAAGCCGCTTATCTTGCGCCGATCGAGCCATCTCACCGTTTTGCTGCACTGCTTGAAACGTTTTTTGCAAGGCCGGTCTAACCGGTAGGTTCGGGACTTTTACAAGCATCAATCCGGACCCACCCCTTGAATTCCACACCATACGCTCCACTTATGGCGCAGGAACGGCCAGGAGCCAACGGAAATAAGGAGTGTCGCCATGCAAATGATCTACAACAGCCCCAACTATTGTGTCGTCGAGTTTCCGCCGCAGGAAGGTCCGCTGGCCATGAAGTCCGGTGGCTACGAGATCGTCGACAAGAACATGCAGCGCGAAATCTACATTGACGGTGCAATGGCGGCGCGCTTTCGCGAGCACGTGCAAAAACTGATCGAAGAGGAGCCGTCGCTGGACGAAGTAGACGAATTCCTCGGCCAGTTCGACAGTCTGATGCATCAACCGGTGATTCTTCACTAACCTCGAGGTTTGGCGTAACGGTTTGGCGACATACATCGACCGCGCCGTCCGGCCCACCCGGCGGCCTTAACAAGGCGGTCAGCTTCGATAGAACGGCCCAGCAGGCTTTTGCCTCGCTGGGCCGTTTTCTTGCCTCGTATTGTTTCGTTTCCCTGTGTTGTCGGGCCTGTTCGTGCGTTCTGGCGCGTTTTCGTTGCCAGGCAGACGAACCCGCCGCACCCAGTGCGGTTGCACCGCCCGCGCCCGGCGGAACCGCCCCGTAGCGGCTACAATGACAGGTTTCCCGAAAAAGCCGGCGCAAGCCCACGTCCGCCATGAACCAGCCTGCTCAAACCGCCACGCCAATCCGTCCTGACGCCGCCTATACGCGCGGCACGGCGCTGCCCGCGCTGCTCAAGTCGCGCATCCTGATCCTGGACGGCGCGATGGGCACAATGATCCAGCGCTACAAGCTCGACGAAGCGCGCTACCGCGGCGAACGCTTCAAGGACTACGGCCGCGACATCAAGGGCAACAACGAGTTGCTGTCGATCACGCAGCCGCAGATCATCGGCGAGATCCACGCGCAATATCTCGCGGCGGGCGCGGACATCATCGAGACCAATACCTTCGGCGCCACCACGGTCGCGCAGGCCGACTACGGGATGGAAGACCTCGCGATCGAAATGAACCTCGAATCGGCGAAGCTGGCGCGCACCGCCTGCGACAAGTATTCGACGCCGGACAAGCCACGCTTTGTCGCCGGCGCGATTGGACCGACGCCGAAAACGGCGAGCATTTCTCCTGATGTGAACGATCCGGGCGCGCGCAACGTGACTTTCGACGAACTGCGCGCGGCGTACTACGAACAGGCGAAAGCGCTGCTCGACGGCGGCGCCGATCTGTTTCTCGTCGAAACGATCTTCGACACGCTCAATGCGAAAGCCGCGCTGTTCGCGCTGGATGAACTCTTCGAAGACACCGGCGAGCGTCTGCCGATCATGATCTCGGGCACCGTCACGGACGCATCGGGCCGCATTCTGTCGGGGCAGACTGTCGAAGCGTTCTGGAATTCGCTGCGTCACGCCAAGCCGCTCACGTTCGGCCTGAACTGCGCGTTGGGCGCGGCGTTGATGCGTCCATACATCGCCGAACTGGCGAAGCTGTGCGACACCTACGTGTCGTGCTACCCGAACGCCGGTTTGCCGAATCCGATGAGCGATACGGGCTTCGACGAATTGCCGGCGGATACGTCGGGATTGCTGAAGGAGTTCGCACAGGCAGGTCTCGTGAATATCGCCGGTGGCTGCTGCGGTACGACGCCGGAGCATATTGCGGCGATTGCCAAGGCGCTGGCCGACGTCAAGCCACGCCAATGGCCGACTCAGTATCGCGACGCAGCCTGAGTCCGGCGGCTCTACCCTGATCCGCCGCTCTTCCGCTAACGAAACAGACGCACCTAATCGCACCTAATCGCACGCAATCCCGCACGCAATCGAACCGCACACATGCCATGACCGATCACACCATGCGCCTTTCCGGCCTCGAGCCATTCAACGTCACGTCCGGGACGCTCTTCATCAACGTCGGTGAACGCACCAACGTGACCGGCTCGAAGGCGTTCGCGCGAATGATCCTGAACAACCAGTTCGACGAGGCGCTCGCCGTCGCGCGCCAGCAGGTCGAGAACGGCGCGCAGGTCATCGACGTCAACATGGACGAGGCGATGCTCGATTCGAAAGCGGCAATGGTGCGCTTCATGAATCTGATCGCATCGGAGCCGGACATCGCGCGCGTGCCGATCATGATCGACTCGTCGAAGTGGGAAGTGATCGAAGCGGGCCTGAAGTGCGTGCAAGGCAAGGCGATCGTCAACTCGATCTCGCTGAAGGAAGGCGAAGAGGCGTTCCGTCATCACGCGAACCTGATTCGCCGCTACGGCGCGGCAGCTGTGGTGATGGCGTTCGACGAACAAGGCCAGGCCGACACGTTCGAACGCAAGACGCAGATCTGCAAGCGCTCGTACGATTTCCTCGTGAACGAAGTCGGCTTCCCGCCGGAAGACATCATTTTCGATCCGAACATCTTCGCCATTGCGACCGGTATCGAAGAACACAACAACTACGCCGTCGACTTCATCAACGCGACGCGCTGGATCAAGGAAAACCTGCCGTACGCGAAGATCAGCGGCGGCGTGTCGAACGTGTCGTTCTCGTTCCGCGGCAACGATCCGGTGCGCGAAGCGATTCACACCGTGTTTCTCTATCACGCGATCCAGGCGGGGATGGACATGGGCATCGTCAACGCTGGCCAGCTCGGCGTGTATGCCGATCTCGATCCCGAACTGCGCGAGCGCGTCGAAGACGTGGTGTTGAATCGCCGCGAGGATGGCACCGACCGTCTGCTGGAAATCGCCGACAAGTTCAAGACCGGCGCCGCGAAGAAGGAAGAGAACCTCGAGTGGCGCAACCAGCCGGTCGAGAAGCGCCTGTCGCATGCGCTGGTGCACGGCATTACGAACTTCATCGTTGAAGACACGGAGGAAGTGCGCGCGACGATCGCCGCGGCCGGCGGCCGTCCGATCAACGTGATCGAAGGTCCGCTGATGGACGGCATGAATATCGTCGGCGACCTGTTCGGTCAGGGCAAGATGTTCCTGCCGCAGGTCGTGAAGTCGGCCCGCGTGATGAAGCAGGCGGTCGCGCATCTGATCCCGTACATCGAAGAAGAAAAGAAGCTGCTCGCCGAAGCCGGCGCCGACGTGCGCGCGAAGGGCAAGATCGTCATCGCCACGGTGAAGGGCGACGTGCACGACATCGGCAAGAACATCGTGTCGGTGGTGCTTCAGTGCAATAACTTCGAAGTGGTCAACATGGGCGTGATGGTCTCGTGTAACGACATTCTCGCGAAGGCGAAGGTCGAAGGCGCGGACATCATCGGCTTGTCCGGTCTGATTACGCCTAGCCTGGAAGAGATGGCCTACGTCGCGTCGGAAATGCAGCGCGACGACTACTTCCGTATCAAGAAGATTCCGCTGCTGATCGGCGGCGCGACCACCTCGCGCGTGCACACCGCAGTGAAGATCGCGCCGCACTACGAAGGCCCGGTGGTGTACGTGCCCGACGCGTCGCGCTCGGTCTCCGTGGCGTCGAGCCTGCTGTCCGACGAAGGCGCGGCCAGGTACGTGGACGACCTGAAAGCCGACTACGACCGCATCCGCGATCAGCACGCGAACAAGAAAGCCCAGCCGATGGTCACGCTCGCCGAAGCCCGGGCGAACAAGACCAAGGTCGATTGGGCGAGCTACCAGCCGGTCAAGCCGAAGTTCATCGGCCGCCGCGTGTTCAGGAACTTCGATCTGAACGAACTGGCGAACTACATCGACTGGGGTCCGTTCTTCCAGACCTGGGATCTGGCCGGTCCCTATCCGGCGATCCTGAACGACGAGATCGTCGGCGAATCGGCGCGGCGCGTGTTTTCCGACGGCAAGTCGATGCTCGCGCGCCTGATCCAGGGCCGCTGGCTGCAGGCTAACGGCGTGATCGCGCTGTTGCCGGCCAACACGGTGAACGACGACGACATCGAAATCTATACCGACGAATCCCGCTCTGAAGTCGCACTGACATGGCGCAACCTGCGCCAGCAAAGCGTGCGGCCAGTGGTGGACGGCGTGATGCGGCCGAACCGGTCGCTCGCCGACTTCATCGCGCCGAAGGATTCGGGCGTGGCCGACTACATCGGCATGTTCGCGGTCACGGCGGGTCTGGGCGTCGACGTGAAGGAAAAGCAGTTCGAGAAAGATCACGACGACTACAGCGCGATCATGCTGAAGGCGCTCGCCGACCGCTTCGCCGAGGCCTTCGCCGAAGCGATGCACGCCCGCGTGCGGCGCGACCTGTGGGGCTACGCGAACACCGAAACCCTCTCCAACGACGACCTGATCGCCGAAAAGTACGCCGGCATCCGCCCGGCGCCAGGCTACCCGGCCTGCCCGGACCACCTGGTCAAGCGCGACATGTTCGACGTGCTGCAGGCCACCGAAATCGGCATGAGTGTGACCGAATCGCTGGCGATGCTGCCGGCGGCGAGCGTCTCCGGCTTCTATCTGGCGCACCCGGACAGCACCTATTTCTCGGTCGGCAAGATCGGCCAGGATCAGTTGGAAGACTACGCAAAACGCATGTCGCTGTCGAAAACGGACGCCGAACGGGCGCTGGCGCCATTGCTGTAAGCCTTGCGTGGCGGGAAACCCACTATATCGGGCGTGAAAGGCTGAATATTTGCGGCAGTGTAATTTTCGGCTTTGTAGACTGAAATAGCTTTACCCCGCCAGACGCAGCCAAAACGCGTCGGCTGATCTAATTGCAATCGTCAACGGAGAAAATCGTATGAAGAAGCTGACGCTGTTATTGACTGCTGTTTCGCTTGCCGCAGGCGCTTCTGTGGCGCTGGCTCAACCCGCCGCTCCGAACGGCTCCAGCGCGGTCAGTTCGTATTCACCACCCACAGAGAAGCACGTCAAGAAACCCAAGAAACAGAAAATGAAGAAGGGTGCGTCGGCGCCTATGGCCGCACCGGCGGACGCCGCCAGCCAGTAATCAGCACAGCGCGAACAGCCCGCTCGTTCAGGCCTGTGAAAAGCAAAGAGCCCGCACGAAGCGGGCTCTTTGTCTTGACACATAATTTATCGGCACATCAGGGTCTGCGGCGTGAGGCGTGCCGCACGCCGCGACCGGCGGGCAGGCCCGGACTCAGAGGCCCCAGACGATATCCGCGTTTTCCTTCTGCGCCGCACGCAGCATGTCGAGAAACGGATACGCGCGCTGCGCGAGTCCCGGCGGAATCTCATGAGGCTCGTGGCCTTCTTCGCCTTCGTGAAAATGTCCGTCGTGCTCGGCGCGCTCCTGCTTGTCGGTACTGATGGCCGATTCGAGTTTCGTGATCGCAATACCCAGTTCGTCGTGGGTAATGACGCCACGCTCACCCAGTCGCTTGCCGACGATGCCGACGAGGTACTGAGCGAGATTCTCCAGCATCACCACGTCCGGAGCAGCGCGACATTTGAAAGTAATCAGCATGACTGTTCCCTTTTTCGTTATGTTGGATCGACGCGCGAGCGGCTGTACGGCCACCGCCGGCGCGCGTTTCGTTGACTCGCCGATCAGGCACGGCGGCCACGGCCCTTAGTGGGCATGTCATTGAACATATTAGCACCTGCTAAAATCCGTCTGGACGGAAAAGCGCGCCGCCCTATGCCGCGCGGCTTGACGAAGGTGGCATGGCTGGGCCTGCTGGCCACGGTCTGCTTGCAGCCGCTGCATGCCGCCGCGCACCGTGCCAGCAGCGGCGCAGGTAATGTGCCTGATACCGCGCCCGACCGGCCTACCCGACGTATCCTGTCGGGCGCGTCGCCGCTTTCCACGCCTTTGACGAATCGGCTGCGCCTGCCGCGGCGGCCGGCGCCTCTTCCGCATCACCGGATTGCCTCACTGGACTCGCAACAAGCATGCTGCCTGCACATAAACATACCCTCGAAACACTGCTCGCCGACACGGTGAAGCAAGTAGCGCAAGCGTCCCAGGACGCAAGCGAAGCCACGTTCGTTGCGCCCGCGATCACGTTGGAGCGACCCAAAGTCGCCGCGCACGGCGACGTCGCCTGCAACGTGGCGATGCAACTCGCCAAGCCGCTGCGCGCCAACCCGCGCCAGCTGGCCCAACAGATCGTCGACGCGCTGCTCGCGCAGCCGCAAGCCAAGGGGCTCGTGGAAGCCGCCGAAGTGGCCGGCCCCGGCTTCATCAACCTGCGCCTCGCGGCCGCCGCCAAGCAGGCGGTGATCGCCGCCGTATTCGCCGAAAAGAACGCGTTCGGCCGGTCGCAGCGCGACGCCGGCAAGCATGTGCTGATCGAATTCGTGTCGGCCAACCCGACCGGCCCGCTGCACGTCGGCCATGGCCGTCAGGCGGCGCTCGGCGATGCGCTTTCGAACGTGCTGGCCTCGCAAGGCTATGACGTGCACCGCGAGTTCTATTACAACGACGCCGGCGTGCAGATCCACACGCTCGCCGTGTCGACCCAGGCGCGCGCCCGCGGCCTCGCTCCCGGCGACGCCGGCTGGCCGGCATCGGCGTACAACGGCGAGTACATCGCCGAGATCGCGCAAGACTATCTGAACGGCGTCACGGTTGCCGCGAGCGACGGCGAGCCGGTCACGGGCGCTCGCGACATCGAAGACCTGGACGCGATCCGCCGCTTTGCGGTCGCGTACCTGCGCCGCGAGCAGGACATGGACTTGCAGGCGTTCGGCGTGAAGTTCGACCAGTACTATCTGGAGTCTTCGCTGTACAAGGAAGGCCGCGTCGAGAAGACGGTCGAGGCGCTGATCGCCGCCGGCAAGACCTATGAACAGGAAGGCGCGCTATGGCTGCGCACCACCGACGACGGCGACGACAAAGACCGCGTGATGCGCAAGACCGACGGCACCTACACGTACTTCGTGCCGGACGTCGCCTATCACGTCGCCAAGTGGGAACGCGGCTTCACCAAGGTCATCAACATCCAGGGCTCGGACCACCACGGCACGATCGCGCGCGTGCGCGCCGGCCTGCAAGGCCTCGGCATCGGCATTCCGAAGGGCTATCCGGACTACATCCTGCACAAGATGGTCACGGTGATGCGCAACGGCGAAGAAGTGAAGATCTCGAAGCGCGCCGGCAGCTATGTGACGGTGCGCGACCTGATCGAATGGTCGGGCGGCGCGACGCCGGGCTCGGAAGCCGCCGTCGATCTGATCGACGAAGAGACCATTCGCCGCGGCCGCGACGCCGTGCGCTTCTTCCTGATCTCGCGCAAGGCCGACACCGAATTCGTGTTCGACATCGACCTCGCGCTGAAGCAGAACGACGAAAATCCGGTGCATTACGTGCAGTATGCGCATGCGCGGATCTGCTCGGTCATCGCCGAGTGCAAGGTGCGCTACAACACCGACGAGAGCACGCTGGCCGGGGTGGACGTGTCGCCGCTCACCAGCGAACGCGCCATGGCCTTGCTGAACAAGCTCGCCGAATTCCCGGACATGCTGCAGCATGCCGCCGACGAACTCGCGCCGCACGCGGTCGCGTTCTACTTGCGCGATCTCGCCGGGGAATTCCACTCGTTCTACAATGACAAAGCCGAGCGCGTGCTGGTCGACGATGCAGCCGAACGCAATGCACGCGTCGCACTGCTCGCGGCCACGCGCCAGGTGCTGGCCAACGGTCTTGCAACGATCGGCGTCTCCGCTCCCGTCAAGATGTAAGTCCTCCGGCGCGTACCGACACGATTCGCACGCGGCCGTCGTTATAATCGACGGCCGTTCCAGGATTCTTTTTGCAGGTGATTTATACGATGGCAAAACCACGCCGCACAACAAAGCAATCGAAACAAACCGGGGGCACTTTTCTCGGCATCGTGCTGGGCCTGATCGTCGGCCTTGCGATCGCGGTAGTGGTGGCGCTGTATATCACCCGTGCGCCCACGCCGTTCGTCTCGAAGGTAGCGCCGCCCGCGGCGTCCGATTCCGGCGCAAGCCAGCCGCAATACGATCCGAACCGTCCGCTGCAAGGCAAGACGCCGGGCCAGCCGGTGCCGCAATCCGCGCAGCCTGCGCCGCCGAACACCGCACCGGGCCAGACCACCTCGCAGACGCAGTCGGGCATGCTGGAAGAACCGCAGATCGTCGAGGTGCCGCCGTCGAACGGTAGTGCAAACGGCAATGCGAACGGCACCGCGGTCGCGCCGAAGCCCGCGCAGGAAAACGGCACCGCCGCGCCGGCGAAAAAGCCGCAAGTCAGCAGCGCGCCGCCCGCCACCGCGGCTACGTCGGCACCGAAGGGCTCGTCGTCCACGACGGTTGCCAACGTCAAACCGGGTTCGAATGGGGCGCCCGCGCCTGGCGATGCCAATACCGGCTACTTCCTGCAAGTGGGTGCTTACAAGACCGCGGCCGATGCCGAGCAGCAGCGCGCGCGCCTCGCCTTCCAGGGCTTCGAATCGAAGGTCACGCAGCGCGATGCGGGCGGCGTCACGTACTACCGCGTGCGCATCGGGCCGTTCTCGAAGTTCGAAGACATGAATTCGAGCCGCCAGCGCCTGTCTGACGCGGGTGTGGACACCGCCGTGATCCGCTTTACGAAACAATGAGCAAACAATAATCAAACCGTGATTAGCTGTACCGCGCTGCCGCCGAACTATCGGCGCGCGGCGCGAGTCACAAGCACAACAGACGACTGATACGTCTAACGCCGAATTTGAAAGCAGTGGCGGGCATTTGCGTGGCGCCATCGCTTTACCGCCTACCTGGGTCAACACGACATGAAAAAACTGCTGAGCATTCTGTTCCTCTCGCTGGGCCTCGTCGCCGCCACAGCGCACGCATCGCCGACCGCTCCGGTGTCCGGCAAAGACTTCACCGTGCTGTCGGCGCCGCAGACCACCGATGCGCCGGCCGGCAAGATCGAAGTCACCGAATTCTTCTGGTACGGCTGCCCGCACTGCAACGAATTCGACCCGTACCTGGAAGCCTGGGTCAAGAAGCAAGGTCCGGACGTCGTGTTCAAGCGCGTGCCGGTCGCCTTCCGCGACGACTTCATTCCGCACTCGAAGCTGTACCACGCTGTCGACGCACTCGGCCTCGCGCAACAGCTCACGCCGAAGATCTTCAACGAAATCCACGTCAACAAGAACTACCTTCTGACGCCGGAAGATCAGGCCAAATTCCTCGCGAAGAACGGCGTCGATTCGAAGAAGTTCATGGACGCGTACAACTCGTTCTCGACGCAAAGCGCGCTGCAAAAAGACAAGAAGCTGATGGAAGACTACAAGATCGACGGCGTACCGACCCTGGCTGTGCAAGGCAAGTATGAAACCGGTCCGGCCGCGACCAACAGCCTGCCGGGCACGATCCAGGTGCTCGACTACCTGGTGCAGCAAGTCCGCTCCAAGAAGATGTAACGTCAAAGGCGCCGGAATGAGCTCCCCTCTGAAGGTTTTCATTACCGGCGCATCGAGTGGCATCGGCCTCGCGCTCGCCGCCGAATATGCGCGGCGCGGCGCGATTCTCGGCCTCGTTGCCCGTCGCGGCGACGCACTCGCCGCCTTCAAGCAGTCCCATCCGCAAAACGCCGTCTCCACCTATTCCGTCGACGTCCGCGACGCCGAGGCGCTCGCCGAAGCGGCTGAACAGTTCATCGCGCAGCACGGTTTGCCGGACGTCGTGATCGCCAATGCCGGCATCAGCCGCGGCGCGGTCACCGGCCACGGCGATCTGCGCACCTTCCGCGAAGTGATGGACGTCAATTACTTCGGCATGGTCGCCACCTTCGAGCCGTTCGCCGCTGCGATGGTCGCCGCGAAGAAAGGCACGCTGGTCGGTATCGCCAGCGTGGCCGGCGTGCGCGGCTTGCCGGGGTCCGGCGCGTACAGCGCGTCGAAGTCGGCGGCGCTCAAGTATCTCGAGGCGTTGCGTGTCGAAATGCGGCCGTTGGGCGTCGGCGTGGTCACCATCGCGCCCGGCTATATCCGCACACCGATGACCGAGCATAACCCGTACGCCATGCCGTTTCTAATGGATGCCGACCGCTTCGCGGTCAAGGTCGCGCAGGCAATCGAACGGCAAACCGCCTTCGCGGTGTTCCCGTGGCAGATGCGCATCGGGGCCATGCTGCTGCACGTACTGCCGCACTGGCTCTACGACCGCGTCTTTGAACGCGCGCCGCGCAAGCCCCGCGCCGTCACCAAGTAAAACATGCAGCCGCGTGCGCTCGATGCAGCCGGCGTCGCGCACGAATTGGCCAGTGCCGACGCGCGCATCGTCTCGCTGGTGCCGAGCATCACCGAATTGCTGTTCGCGCTGGGGCTCGACAGGCAGATCGTCGGGCGCACCGGCTTTTGCGTGCATCCGCACGACAAGGTGCGGCGGGTGCGCAAAGTCGGCGGCACCAAGGCCGTGAATATCGACGCGATTCGCGCGTTGCGTCCCACCCATCTGATCGTCAATATCGACGAAAACGAGCGCGATACCGTCGATCAGTTGCGCGCGTTCGTGCCGCATATCGTCGTCACCCATCCGCAGACGCCGCAAGACAATCTCTCGCTGTACACGCTGTTCGGCGCGATCTTCGAGCGCGAGCAGGAAGCCCGGCGCTTGAGCGCGGCGCTCGAAGCGCGCCTGCGCGAAGCCGCGGCGCATGCGTTCCCCGCTCAGAACGTGCTGTATCTGATCTGGCGCGAACCATGGATGACAGTCGCGCGCGACACCTACATCGCCGCGATGCTGCGGCTCGTGAACTGGCGGACCCTGCCTGACGTGTACGGCGGAGCGGCAGGCGCCGCGCGCTACCCCACACTCGACTTCGACCGTGCGCCGTGGCTTGCCGAGGTCGACCGCATACTGCTTTCCAGCGAGCCGTATCGCTTCACGCAGGCCCATTGCGACACGCTGAAACGCGATCCGCGGCTGGCCGGCAAGCGCATCGAGTTGATCGATGGCGAGCTGGTGTCGTGGTACGGCGTGCGCGCGATCGACGGCATCGGCTATCTGCTGCGCCGCGCCGCTGCGGCATGAGGTGCGGCATTGAGGGCGCGCACCGAGCGGCGGCATGGCACGGCCGCGCTGAGCACCCGTACCCTAAGTCCATATGGATATGCGGATTAAGTTGTTGTCGCCGCAACCACCCTTCGATAAGCTTTCGCGAAGGCCGAGGCGCGCGGGGATTGGCCGGTATTGCAGCACCCAAACCATGCGCCAGCGCCGGAAACGTATCACAATAAAGACGACGGCCACCGGTTGCCGGCTGCCCGTCGCCCGTCACCGGAACATAACCACACAACCAGACGCACTGCCTGACTGCGCTCGTTATGGGAGATCCTATGCGCTTCAAACTGCTCGCAGCCGCCGTACTGTTCACGGCGCCCGCGCTCGTGCTCGCCAAACCGCTGACCGTCTGTACCGAGTCGAGCCCGGATGGCTTCGATGTCGTGCAGTTCAACTCGCTAGTGACGACCAATGCGTCGGCCGACGTAATCTTCAATTCGCTGGTCTCGTACGACGAGGCCGCGAAGAAAGTGGTGCCGGCGCTCGCCGACAAATGGGACGTGAGCGCCGACGGCCTCGGCTACACGTTCCACCTGCGCCCGAACGTGCAGTTCCAGACCACCGACTATTTCAAACCCACCCGCGCACTGAACGCCGACGACGTCGTCTTCACGTTCGACCGCATGCTGAACGACAGCAATCCGTGGCACAAGGTGGCGGGCGCGAGCGGCTTCCCGCATGCGCAATCGATGGGTCTGCCGAAGCTGATCAAGGCCATCAGCAAGATCGACGACAACACCGTCAAGTTCGAACTGAACGCGCCGGACGCAACCTTCGTGTCGATCCTGACGATGGGTTTTGCGTCGATTTATTCCGCCGAATACGCCGACCAGTTGCTCAAGGCCGGCAAGCAGGCCGACCTGAACGCGAAGCCGGTCGGCACGGGTCCGTTCGAGCTGAAGAGCTACACGAAAGACGCGGTGATCCGCTACGACGTGAATCCGGCCTACTGGGGTCCGAAGCCGAAGATCGACCGCCTGATCTATGCAATCACGCCCGACGCCACCGTGCGCGCGCAGAAGGTAAAGGCGGGTGAATGCCAGATCGCGTTGTCGCCGAAACCGCAGGATCTCGCCGAAGCGAAGAGCGACAAGTCGCTCGCCATCGTGCAAACGCCCGCCTTCATGACCGCATTCGTCGCGCTGAATACGCAGAAGAAGCCGCTCGACAACCAGAAGGTCCGTGCGGCGCTGAACATGGCGTTCGACCGCACGACGTACCTGAAGGCGATCTTCGACAACACCGCGACGGCGGCCGTCAATCCGTATCCGCCGAACACGTGGAGCTACGACAAAGGCGTGAAGGCGTGGCCGTACGATCCCGCGAAGGCGAAGAAACTGCTCGCGGACGCGGGCTATCCGAACGGCTTCGAAACGACGATCTGGGTGCGTCCGAACGGCAGCGTGCTGAATCCGAATCCGAAGGCCGGCGCCGAACTGCTGCAAGCCGACTTCGCGAAGATCGGCGTGAAGGCCGACGTGAAGGTGATCGAATGGGGCGAGCTGATCAAGCAGGCCAAGCTTGGCCAGCATGACACGCTGTTCATGGGCTGGGCCGGCGACAACGGTGATCCGGATAACTACCTGTCGCCGCTCTTCAGCTGCAACGCGGTGAAGTCGGGCATCAACTTCGCGCGCTTCTGCGATCAGGATCTGGACAAGCTGATCGCCGACGGCAAGGCCACGCCGGATCAAGCCAAACGCGCGAAGGCGTATGAACAGGCGCAACAGATCATTCACGATCAGGCGCTGTGGATTCCGCTGGGCTATCCGACCGCCGCGGCGATCACGCGTACGAACGTGAGCGGCTATCACGTGAGTCCGTTTGGACGGCAAAGCTTTGCGACGGTGGCGGTGCAGTAAAGCGGTGCATTAAGCGTCAGCCACACCACAAAAAAAGCCCGGTTGCGAAAGCACCGGGCTTTTTTTATCTACTGACGAACGTGATCACGCCGAAAACCGGATCACGCCATCCGCATCATGCGTGCGCTTCAATTCACCCGCGAGCCACAGCAGATGCAAGTGAGCCAACGCCTCGCCCATCGCAAACGTCATCTGGTGAATATCGAGTTCGCGCTTGAACATCAGCGGCACGATGTCCGCCGCGCTCCGCGGCTTCTGCGCACACGCCTCGCGCACTTCGGCCAGACGCGCGTCGTGATGCTCGCGCAATTGCGTAATGCGCGTGCGCACGCCGCGAAACGGCTTGCCGTGCGACGGCAGCACGAGCGTGTCCTCCGGCATCGTTTCATAGCGGTCGAGCGATTCGAGGTACAGCGCGAGCGGCGAGCCTTCCGGTTCCATGTCGAACACCGACACGTTGGTCGAAATGCGCGGCAGCACCATGTCGCCGGAAATCAGCACGCCTGTCTCTTCGCAGTACAGCGCGCAGTGTTCCGGCGCATGGCCATAACCGGTCACCACATGCCACGTTTTACCGCCGATCTTCACCGCATCCGCTTCGCGCAGCCGCCGATACTGGCTGGGAATCGCCGGCACGAGGCTCGCGTAGTAGCTCTTGCGATTGCGCAGCTTCTCGAGCGACGCCTCATCGTTCACGCCATGCCGCGCGAAGTGGCGCGCCGCGCCCTCGCCGCCCGCATTGGAGCCGTCGCCGGCCGCCATCACGCGGGCCTGCATGTATTCGCCAAGCGTCATCCACAGCCGCACGTCCCAGCGCTGCTTGTCGCCGCCCGCGCAGATCCAGTGCGCGAGGCCGATGTGATCCGGATGACAATGCGTGACGATCACGCGCAACACCGGCAGGCCGTCGAGCACCGAGTCGAACACTTTCTCCCAGTTCTCCTTGATCGTGTCCGACGTAATGCCGCAATCGACCACCGTCCAGCCTTGCTGACCGTCGATTTCATCGCGTAGCAGCCAGAGGTTGATGTGGTCGAGCGCGAATGGCAGCGGCATGCGCAGCCAGAACACTCCTTGCGCGACTTCCATCGCGTGGCCCGGTTCGGGCAAGGTGTCTTTGAACGGATAGTCGAGTTGATGTTCGAGGGCATTCATTGTGAGTGTCTTCCTCCGTCGGCCGTCCGGCATGACGAGGTATGCGATGCCGGGCGGCGTGGTTGCGGCACGGTTGGGGCACATTCAAGTGCCGTAGTTGCGCCGTGGTTGCGTTCTGCTCAAGTTGACGATAACGTAAACGTCGATTCTATCGTTCAATCCGATTTTCTGCCCGGCCACGGGATGCCCCGATGAATACGCAATACACGATCACCGAGCTTGCGCGGGAATTCGACGTGACGCCGCGCGCGATCCGCTTCTATGAAGATCAGGGTTTACTCTCACCGAGCCGCGAGGGATCGAGCGGCTTGCGGCGCGTCTATTCGGGCCGCGACAGAACCCGCCTGAAGCTGACGTTGCGTGGCAAACGGCTCGGCTTCACGCTGTCGGAAATCCGCGATCTGCTGGACGTTTACGAATCGCCGACCGACACCGTGCCGCAATTGCACGCGTTCCTCGCAACGGTGGCCCGGCATCGCGAGATACTCGAACGTCAGCTGGAAGACCTGAACGCGACGCTCGAAGACCTCGCGCAATACGAAGCACAAGCGCGTGCACTACTCGAAAACGGCGCACGCCAGGCCAAGCCTGCATGAGCAGGCACGAGCCGAATATTTTTTGCCGAAAGTTAAGCCGGTTAAGGCATGCCAAACTGCAGCATTGAGCGGAGATAGTCTGAAAGTCGGCGAACGCCGGACAACGCGCGGGATGCGCGACGGCGCGAGCCGAGCGGCGCGATGCGTCGCAGGCCCACCCGGGCGATACAATCCCGGGTGTCTTCACGACATGGGACGAATGCACGGTCGACATGAATCACTTCCCCAAACTGCTGTCGTCGCAGATCGGCTTTGACGTCGCGCAGACGATGCTCGAAGGCTTCGATCGGCACTACCGGATCTTCCGCGACGCCGCGATCCATGCCAAGACACTCTTCGAAGCCGCCGACTGGCACGGCCTGCAAAAGCTCGCGCGCGAGCGCATCACCTCGTATGACGAACGCGTCGAGGAATGCGTCGAACTGCTCGAAGACGAATACGACGCGGAAAACATCGACGATGAAATCTGGCAGCAAATCAAGCTGCACTACATCGGCCTCCTGACCACGCACCGGCAACCCGAGTGCGCGGAGACGTTTTTCAATTCGGTGTGCTGCAAGATTCTGCACCGCTCGTATTTCAACAACGACTTCATTTTCGTGCGCCCGGCGATCTCGACCGAATACATCGAGAACGACGAGCCGGCCGCGAAGCCGACCTATCGTGCGTATTACCCCGGCAAGGACGGTCTTGCCGCGACGCTCGAGCGCATCGTCACGAACTTCCAGCTGGAGCCGCCGTTCGAAGACCTGACGCGCGACGTCGGTTGCGTGATGCAGGCGATCCACGACGCGTTCGGCGTCTTCGACGAAGCGCCCAACTTCCAGATTCACGTGCTGTCGTCGCTGTTCTATCGGAACAAATCGGCGTATATCGTCGGACGGATCATCAACGGCGACCTGCTGCTGCCGTTCGCGGTGCCGCTGCGTCATGTGAAGCCGGGCTTGCTCGCACTCGATACGGTGCTGCTCAAACGCGAGCAGTTGCTGATCATCTTCAGCTTCTCGCATTCGTACTTCCTCGTGGATATGGAAGTGCCGTCCGCGTACGTCGAGTTTCTCGGCACGATCATGCAGGGCAAACCGAAGGCGGAAATCTACACGTCGGTCGGCTTGCAGAAACAGGGCAAGAATCTGTTCTATCGCGATCTGCTGCACCACCTGTCGCATTCGAGCGATCAGTTCATCATCGCGCCCGGCATCAAGGGGCTCGTGATGCTGGTGTTCACGCTGCCGTCGTTTCCGTACGTGTTCAAGCTGATCAAAGACAGCTTCCCGCCGCCGAAGGAAACCACCCGCGCGCAGATCAAGGAAAAGTATCAGCTCGTCAAACGGCACGACCGCTTGGGCCGCATGGCCGACACGCTCGAATATTCGAGCGTCGCGTTGCCGGTCTCGCGCCTCGATGAGGCGCTGGTGCGCGAACTCAAAAAGGAAGTGCCCTCGCTGATCGAATACGACGGCGGCAATCTGGTGATTCGCCATATGTATATCGAACGCCGGATGGTGCCGCTCAATCTGTTCCTGCAAAACGGCACCGAGGAAGACATCGATCACGGCATCAAGGAATACGGCAACGCGGTGAAGGAGCTGATGCAGGCAAACATCTTCCCCGGCGACATGCTGTACAAGAATTTCGGCGTGACGCGTCACGGGCGCGTCGTGTTCTACGACTACGATGAAATCGAATATCTGACCGACTGCAACGTGCGCGCGGTGCCGGCGCCACGTCACGAGGAAGACGAAATGTCAGGCGAGCCGTGGTACTCGGTCGGCCCGCACGATATCTTCCCGGAAACGTACGGCACGTTTTTGCTCGGCGACCCACGCGTGCGCCATTCCTTCATGCAGCATCACGCGGACTTTTTCGATCCTGCGTTGTGGCAACGGCACAAGGATCATTTACTAAAAGGCGAACTGCCCGACTTTTTCCCGTACGAAAGCAGCGTGCGCTTTTGCATCCGCTATCCGGAACGCTTCACCGACGCGGTTTCCGCGCTATCGGATACGTCGGATACCTCGGGTATGCAAGCAGATCGGCGCACCGTGCGCGTGGCGTGAACATCACGCGCCGCGAGCATCTTTGAATGCATCGTCCGAACCTTATGTAACGACACCGACCGGTCAATCGGTCGAGCCACCGCCCAGACGCACCATGAACACAAACGCTTCTCCCCTTCCCAATCCGCTCGCGCATCTGTTCGACAACAACGACGCGTGGGTGGCCCGCAAGCTGTCCGAAGACCCGGAATACTTCTCGCGTCTCGCGCACCAGCAAACGCCAGAATACCTGTGGATCGGCTGCTCCGATTCGCGCGTGCCGGCCAATCAGATCATCGGCCTGCCGCCGGGCGAAGTGTTCGTGCACAGAAACATCGCCAACGTGGTGGTGCATACGGATCTGAACTGCCTGTCGGTGATCCAGTTCGCCGTCGACCTGCTGAAGGTCAAGCACATCATGGTGGTCGGCCACTATGGCTGCTCCGGCGTCGGGGCGGCGCTGCACGGCCGTCGCGTGGGTCTGGCCGATAACTGGCTGCATCACGTGCAGGACGTGCGCACCAAGCATGCCGCGCTGCTCGAGGAATGGCCGCTCGGCGAAGCGCGCCATCGGCGTCTGGTCGAGCTGAACACGATCGAGCAGGTGGTCAACGTGTGCCGCACCACCATCGTCAACGACGCGTGGGCGCGCGGCCAGGAACTGACCGTGCACGGTTGGGTGTATGGCGTGCACGACGGCAAGGTGCGCAATCTCGGCATGACGATCGGCGAACCGGGCGCGCTCGATCCGACCTATCGGAATTGCGTCGCGGCAGTGTCGGCAAGCCGCGCGCACAAAGCGGACAACGACGTGGTCGCGGCCGACGCGGCCCAGCTCGGCGATGTGCCGGCGATCGTCGAAGGTGTGTTCAAGGAGTTTAGAAATGAGTGAGACAAACATGAGCGAGACTAAGTCCGATCCGATCGTGATCGTTTCCGTAGCCCGCACGCCGATGGCGGCATTTCAGGGCGATTTCGCTTCGCTGACGGCGCCGCAGTTGGGTTCGGTCGCGATCGAAGCCGCGGTGCAACGCGCGGGCCTGAAGCCCGAGCAGATCGACGAAGTGGTGATGGGCTGCGTGCTGCCCGCCGGTCTCGGCCAGGCGCCCGCACGTCAGGCCGCATTGGGCGCAGGCTTGCCGTTGAGCACCGGCAGCACCACCGTCAACAAGATGTGCGGTTCCGGCATGCGCGCGGCGATGTTCGCGCACGACATGCTGGCCGCGGGTTCGGTCGACGTGATTGTCGCGGGCGGTATGGAGAGCATGACGAACGCGCCGTACCTGCTGCCGAAAGCGCGTGGCGGCATGCGCATGGGCCACGCTCAGGTGATCGACCACATGTTCTACGACGGTCTCGAAGATGCGTACGAGAAAGGCCGCTTGATGGGCACCTTCGCCGAGGAATGCGCGACGTCGTTCGATTTCACGCGTGAAGCGCAGGATGCGTTCGCCGTCGAGTCGTTGAATCGTGCGAAGCGCGCGAACGAAGACGGCTCGTTCGCGTGGGAAATCGCACCGGTGAAAATCGAAAGCCGCAAAGGCGCAGTCACCATCGATCACGACGAGCAGCCGTTCAAAGCGAATCTCGAGAAAATTCCCACGCTCAAGCCCGCGTTCAGCAAAACCGGCACGGTGACGGCGGCGAATTCGTCGTCGATTTCGGACGGCGCCGCGGCGCTCGTGATGATGCGCGAATCGACGGCGAAGCGCCTGGGCGTCGAGCCGATCGCGCGCGTGGTCGGCCATTCGACCTTCGCGCAGGAGCCGGCGAAGTTCACTACTGCGCCGGTCGGCGCGATCCGCAAGCTGTTCGAGAAGAACGGCTGGCGCGCGGACGAAGTCGATCTGTATGAGGTCAACGAAGCGTTCGCGGTGGTGACGATGGCCGCGATGAAGGAACACCATCTGCCGCACGACAAGGTCAACGTGAACGGTGGCGCATGTGCGCTCGGCCATCCGATCGGCGCATCGGGCGCGCGGATTCTCGTCACGCTGATCGGCGCGCTGAAACAGCGCGGCGGCAAGCGCGGTGTCGCCACGCTGTGCATCGGCGGCGGCGAAGCGACCGCGATGGGTATCGAACTGGTTTGACGCGTTGTTGGACACGATGAAGGCTTGAGGTGATTCGATGAAGACAGTGTTGATCGTCGGTGCGTCACGCGGCATCGGCCGGGAATTTGTGCGGCAGTACAAGAAGAGTGGCTGGCGCGTGCTGGCCACCGCGCGCGATGGCGCCGCGCTCGACGCGCTGACCGGGCTCGGCGCGGAAACCTTCCCGGTCGACGTCACCGTGCCCGAAGAAATCGCCGCGCTCGGCTGGAAGCTCGACGGCGAACGGCTCGACGCGGCGGTGCTGGTCTCGGGCGTGTACGGCCCGCGCACCGAAGGCGTCGAGACAATCAGCGCCGAAGACTTCGATCACGTGATGAGCACCAACGTGCGCGGTCCGATGCAATTGATGCCGATCCTCTTGCCGCTCGTCGAGGAAGCCGGTGGCGTGTTCGCGGTGGTCTCGAGCAAGATGGGCAGCATCGGCGATGCAAGCGGCACGAGCGGCTGGCTGTATCGCGCGAGCAAGGCGGCGCTGAACGACGCGCTGAAGATCGCATCGCTGGAAGCGAAGCGCGCAACCTGTATCTCGCTGCATCCAGGCTGGGTACGCACCGACATGGGCGGCGCCCAGGCCGCGATCGATCCGGCGCGCAGCGTGACCGGCATGCGTGAAGTGCTCGCGCAGGCCGCGGCCGGGCACGAATCGTTCAACGGCCGCTTCTACCAATATGACGGCACACCGCTCGACTGGTGAGGAGACAAGACGATGGTGCTTGATCAGGACCACCTGATGGTCCGCGACGCGGTGCGCACTTTCGTGCGCGACGCGGTGACGCCGCACGCAGCGCTTTGGGACCGCGAGCGCACCTTCCCGAAGGACGTGCATCGCCAGCTCGCCGAACTTGGCGCGTACGGCGTGCTGGTGCCCGAAGCGTACGGCGGCGCCGGCATGGACGCGCTGGCGCTCGCGCTGATCCTCGAAGAAATCGCCGCGGGCGACGGCGGCACGTCGACGGCGATCTCCGTCAACAACTGTCCGGTATGCAGCATCCTGCTGACCTACGGCAACGACGCGCAGAAGCGCGACTGGCTCACGCCGCTCGCACGCGGCGAGATGCTCGGCGCGTTTTGTCTGACCGAACCGCAAGCGGGCTCGGACGCGTCCGCGCTGCGCACCACGGCCACCCGCGACGGCGACGCATACGTGCTGAACGGCGTCAAACAGTTCATTACGAGCGGCAAGAACGGCAACGTCGCGATCGTGATGGCGGTGACCGACAAGGCGGCGGGCAAGCGCGGCATCAGTGCGTTTATCGTGCCGACCGATACCAACGGTTACGTCGTCGCGCGCGTCGAGGACAAGCTCGGCCAGCATTCGTCGGACACCGCGCAAATCATCTTCGAAGATTGCCGTGTGCCGGCGGCGAATCTGATCGGCGCGGAAGGTGAAGGCTATCGGATTGCGCTGTCGGGGCTCGAAGGCGGGCGCATCGGCATCGCTGCGCAAAGCGTCGGTATGGCGCGCGCCGCGTTCGAAGCGGCGTTGAGCTATGCGAAGGAACGCGAAAGCTTCGGCCAGCCGCTGTTTTCGCACCAGGCTGTGCAGTTCCGTCTCGCCGATATGGCGACGCAACTCGAAGCGGCGCGCCAGTTGATCTGGCACGCGGCTTCCCTGAAAGACGCCGGTCTGCCGTGTTTAACCGAAGCCGCCATGGCCAAGCTGTTCGCGTCGGAAGCGGCCGAGCGTATCTGTTCGGCGGCGCTGCAGATTCACGGCGGCTATGGCTATCTGAGCGATTTCCCTGTCGAACGTATTTACCGCGATGTGCGCGTGTGCCAGATCTACGAAGGCACCAGCGACATCCAGAAGATCCTGATCGCACGCGGTCTTGACTGAACGTCTGATGAATAAGCCATTGTTGCCGGTACAACGACCTTCCGACTGTCCCTGCGGCGGCGCTGCCCCCGATCAGCGCAGCACGCTCAAGGCGCCCCGCTTCGCAGCATGCTGTGGCCGGTACATCGACGGCGGCGAAGCGGCGCCGCGCGCGCTCGAACTGATGCGCTCGCGTTACAGCGCCTATGTGGTGGGCGCAACGGATTACCTGCGCGCGACCTGGGCACCGCACACCTGCCCGGCCGACCTCGACACCGACCCTGCCGCACCCGACGCGCCGCGTTGGCTCGGACTCCAGATCAAGGCGTTCGCCGAAAGCGATGCTGAGCACGCCACGGTGGAATTTGTCGCACGCTATAAGGTGGGTGGCCGCGCGCATCGGCTGCACGAGTTGAGCCGCTTTGTACGCGGCGAGGACGGACGCTGGCGTTATGTCGATGGCGACGTGAGCGAATAGCACAAATCCTTTCTGCGCCTTACAGCGCAACATGAGGACCAGCGCGAAGGACACCTTAAAGCACATTATGTGCAGACTTAATAGCGACGTCACATATGGCCCTCAAACGAGGGCCTTTTTTCATGTTGGCTCTACGCCACAGCGCGTTCGTGCGCCGAGTGGCGCAGCGATTCCTTCGTGGAGCCAATCACCGCCGGAGCGCCGGTCCGGCGGCCCCATCCCCCCGTTCCCCACACGGCAATTATTTCGTCGCGGGTTCTCCTTGATTGCACAAAACAAAATTGTCGTGCCAGGATGAGGCCGTAGGTTTGTGACGCCACGTTGCGAGGGCCGGTCGATATCGGTTCCGCAAAATGCGCCGGCGCCCTGCCGATAACCCGGTGTCCCGGTTCGGCGGCGGTTCCAGGCAGCATGATGTGGCGCTCATCATCGACGCGTGGGGTCGCGTCGGCCGTTTGGGTTCATCCCGTGCGATCTCGATTAGCGTGCGTGCGCTTGACGCACTACGTACGCGAGTGTGTTTTTGTCTGTCGAAAATGCCGACGAAAGGCAAATGTCAGCAATGGCTTTCGACAGACAGACACCACGGCGTTCAGGACAGATTTTTGAAGCAGGTACGTTAATGGTGTTCAGCAAGGTTCTGACGAAGTGTGCGGTGATCTGTGCAACGGCGACGTGCGCTGTCGCACTCGCGCATGCCGACCCGCTCGCCGACACCCAGGCGGGACCGCTGACCCGCGCTCACGTACCGCGCATTGCGCTGGACGACGACGTCTATCTGCCGAGCGCCGGCCTCAACGAACAGATTGTGCGAGTACCGGTCAACGCTGCCGGCTCGATCACGCTCGAAACGACGATCTACAAACCGGACGGCGCAGGCCCGTTCCCGATGATCGTCTTCAACCACGGCAAGATCCCTGGCGACCCGCGCACACAGGAACGCAGCGACCCGCGGCCGTTCGCGCGTGAATTCGTGCGGCGCGGCTACGTGGTGGTGGCGCCGAACCGCCAGGGCTTCGGCCATTCGGACGGCGTCTATCAGCAGGATGGCTGCGATGTCGAGCGCAACGGCATCAGCCAGGCCGGCGACGTGGCCGCGACGATCGACTACATGTCGAAGCAGCCGTACGTGGATGCGACGCACATCGTGGTGGCCGGAACCTCGCACGGCGGGCTGGCGACGATGGCTTACGGCACCGAGGCTGCACCGGGCGTTCGGGCATTGATCAATTTCTCCGGCGGTTTGCGGCAGGACGCGTGCGCCGACTGGCAGGGCAACTTGACGCGCGCCTTCGGCGCATATGGTGAGAAGACCAGGGTGCCGTCGCTGTGGTTGTACGGCGAAAACGATTCGGTCTGGACGCAGTCTTTGGTGGCCGGCATGTATGCCGCTTTTGCCGAGCATGGTGCGAGCGCCAAGATGGTGGATTTCGGCAATTACAAGAACGACGCGCACCGGTTGGTCGGCGATCGCGATGGCGTGCAGGTTTGGTGGCCTGCAGTCGAGGCATTCCTCGCACGGGCGGGGATGCCTACCGGCGTGCAATATCGCGTGTCTGATCCTTCTTTGCCGAAGGCTAGCGGGTTTGCTGCTGTCGATGCGGTCGATGCCGTGCCGTTTGTCGACGAAACTGGACGCAATGGGTATCGGAATTTCTTGCATCAGTATCCTAGCCGGGCTTTTGCGGTTTCGGATTCGGGCGCCTGGTCCTGGGCCGAGGGCGGCGATGATCCTATGACGGTGGCAATTGCTAATTGCCAGAAGCAGAGTTCGGCGCCTTGCCGGTTATATGCGGTAAACAACTCCGTTGTGTGGGGGACCCAGTCTTCGCAGACGGCTAGTGGCGGTGATGGTTCTTCTTCTGGCGCTGCCGAGGGGCGTAGGGCTATTGCTAGCCGGGAGTAGGTTTTTTGCCTGCTCGGCGCTTTGGGTTGTACGCCTGCGGTGTTGGCCTTTCCTCGATTTCTTAGTGGTCTGTTAGCTTCGCCCCCGTGCTGTTTGCCTGCTCGGCGCTTTTTGGCTGTGTGCCTGCGGTGTTGGCCTTTCCTTGATTTCTTAATGGTCTGTTAGCTTCGCCCCTGTGCTGTTTGCCTTCGCAGCGCTTATTGTCTGTGTGCCTGCGGTGTTGGCCTTTCCTTGATTTCTTAATGGTCTATTAGCGTCGCCCCTGTGCGGGGCAGGCACTTACTTTCTTTGCCACCGCAAAGAAAGTAAGCAAAGAAAGCGGCTTTACACCGCTGCTAAGCGGGTCCCCTGGCTTGGAGGAGGCAGTGGAGCATCTGGAATCGGTGCCCTCGCACATTCAGCCCTGGTGACAAGGCAGTCATACTTCCGGCGACGCTGCGCGCGCCGACGCGGTACTTCTCAAAACCGCCAGGCGCCGGTGGCGCCTTATTGGCGCATCTTCTCCGCATGTAGCTCCCCTGCGCCGAGGCACAGCCGACGGCCCCCACCACACCCAAAAAACGCTACCACTTTCAGCGCACGCCCTCGACACGCGCGCGCAGTGCCGTGCTCCGAACCCGACCAATGGTTTTCGGAAGCACCCTTCGGCGCGCGAAGCGCTGCTGGAAGAATGACGGCCTTGTCACCCGCGCGGAGTGTGCGAGAACACTGATTCCAGATGTTCCACTGCCTCCTCCAAGCCAGGGGACCCGCTTAAGCGTTAGCGGTGTGAAGCCGCTTTCTTTGCTTACTTTCTTTGCGGCGGCAAAGAAAGTAAGTGCCTGCCCCGCACAGGGGCGACGCTAATAGACCACTAAGAATTCAAGGAAAGGCCAACGCCGTAGGCACACACCCATAGCGCCGCGTAGGCAAAAACCCTCCATTTCCCGCCCACAAGGACCCACTACTTTGCCGTCGTTAACTGCACCGATCAGCAACCTTCACAAACAAACTGAAATCAGTTGCATCGAACAGCCCCGAACCCCAAGCGCCGCAGGCAAAACCCCCATCCAACCCCTAATGCAGAACGAGAAATAAAGCGCTAATCTCGACCCCGCGAAACCGCCAGAGCCGCGCCCAGCGCAAACAAACCTGCAAAGAAAAGCCAGCCCGCAGCGGCAAAAAAGCACCACTCGGAGTACCCCTTTGGAAAAGTCAGCAGCAAAACCTGAAGACTGGATCACCCGCAGCCTGCGTGCCGTCTGGCATCCCTGCACCCAGATGAAGCACCACGAGCGCCTGCCGCTGATCCCGGTAGCACGAGGTCGAGGCGCGTGGCTCTACGACCGCGCCAATCATCGATATCTCGATGCGATCAGCTCCTGGTGGGTCAACCTGTTCGGTCACGCCAACCCTCGCATCAACGCGGCGCTAAAAGACCAGCTCGACACGCTGGAACACGCGATGCTCGCCGGTTGCACGCACGAACCCGCGATCGAACTCGCCGAACGGCTCGGCGCGCTCACCCAAGACACGCTCGGCCACGCGTTCTTCGCGTCCGATGGCGCGTCCGCCGTCGAAATCGCGCTGAAGATGAGCTTCCACTCGTGGCGCAATCGCGGCTTTGCGGACAAGCAGGAATTCGTCTGCATCGCCAATAGCTATCACGGCGAAACCATCGGTGCGCTCGGCGTCACCGACGTCGCCCTCTTCAAGGACGCCTACGATCCGTTGATCCGCCACGCGCACGTCGTCGCGTCGCCCGATGCGCGCCTCGCGCAACCCGGCGAAACCGCAGCCGACGTCGCTCGCCGCGCACTCGATCACGTTCGCGCGCTGTTCGAAGCCCGCGCCACCAAAATCGCCGCGCTGATCGTCGAACCGCTCGTACAATGCGCCGCCGGCATGGCCATGCACGACGCGTCGTATATCGCCGGATTGCGCGCGCTGTGCGATCAGTACGGCGTGCATCTGATCGCCGATGAAATCGCCGTCGGTTGCGGACGCACCGGCACTTTCTTCGCTTGCGAACAGGCCGGCATCTGGCCGGATTTCCTGTGTCTTTCGAAAGGCATCAGCGGCGGCTATCTGCCGTTATCGATCGTGTTGTCGCGCGATGAAATCTTCGACGCGTTCTATCACGACGACACCGCGCGCGGCTTCCTCCACTCGCACTCGTACACCGGCAATCCGCTCGCGTGCCGTGCGGCGCTCGCCACGCTCGATCTGTTCGCGAGCGACAACGTGCTCGCCGTCAACGCGCAGAAGTCCGCGAAGCTGAAGGCCGCGCTCGCGCCGCTCTCAGACCATCAGCAAGTGCGCAATCTGCGTCAGTGCGGCACGATCTTCGCGTTCGATGCAGTGATCGACGACCCTGAGCATGCCAAAACATTCTCACGCCGTTTCTTCGAAAACGCGTTGCGGCGCGAACTGCTGCTGCGCCCGATTTCGACCACGGTGTATCTGATGCCCCCCTACATCCTCGACGACGAAGAACTCGCGCTGCTCGCCTCGCGCACCCGCGAAACCTTCGAAGCGACGCTCGCGGAGACCCGCTAATGCAATTGCTCGACACGCTCGCCCAAGGGCTCAAGGAAATCGACGAACGTGGCCTGCGCCGTCGTCGTCGCACCGCAGATACGCCCTGCGCCGCGCATATGACCGTCGATGGCCGCGAGATCATCGGCTTCGCCAGTAACGACTACCTCGGTCTTGCCGCGCATCCGCAATTGATCGCGGCGATCGCCGAAGGCGCGCGGCGCTATGGCGCGGGCAGCGGCGGCTCGCATCTGCTCGGCGGCCACTCGCGCTCGCACGCTCAACTCGAAGACGATCTCGCCGAATTCACCGGCGGCTTTGTCGATACGCCCCGCGCGCTCTACTTCAGCACCGGCTACATGGCCAATCTCGCGACGCTCACCGCGCTCGCCGGCCGCGGCACGACACTGTTCTCCGATGCGCTGAATCACGCGTCGCTGATCGACGGCGCACGCCTGTCGCGCGCCGACGTACAGATCTATCCGCACTGCGATACGGAAGCGTTGAGCGCGTTGCTCGACGCGTCGGATGCGGACGTCAAAGTGATCGTCTCCGATACGGTGTTCAGCATGGACGGCGACGTCGCGCCGCTGCCGCGTTTGCTCGAGCTCGCGGAACAGCACGGCGCCTGGCTGATCGTCGACGATGCGCATGGCTTCGGCGTACTCGGTCCGCAAGGACGTGGCGCAGTCGCGCAGGCGGCGCTGCGCTCGCCGAATCTGATTTCGATCGGCACGCTCGGCAAGGCGGCGGGTGTATCGGGCGCGTTCGTCGTCGCGCATGAGACCGTGATCGAATGGCTCGTGCAGCGCGCGCGTCCGTACATTTTCACAACCGCGTCGGTGCCCGCCGCAGCGCACGCAGTGTCGGCGAGTCTGCGCATCATCGGCGGCGAAGAAGGCGATGCGCGGCGCGCGCATTTGCAGCAACTGATCGAACGCACGCGCGCGATGCTGAAGGCGACGCCGTGGCTGCCGGTCGACTCGCACACCGCCGTGCAGCCGCTGATCATCGGTGGGAACGACGCGACGCTGGAGATCGCGGCCACGCTCGATCGTGCCGGTCTTTGGGTACCGGCGATCCGTCCGCCGACCGTGCCCGCCGGCACCTCGCGTTTGCGCATTTCATTGTCCGCCGCGCATTCGCACGCGGATCTGGACCGGCTCGAAGCAGGCTTGCAACAGCTCGGGGTAAAAGCTGCATGAGCGCCCCGTTATCGCTCTTCGTCACCGGCACCGATACGGAAATCGGCAAGACCCTCGTGTCCGCTGCGCTGCTGCGCGGCTTCGTTCGCGAGGGCCTGCAAGCCGCCGCCATGAAGCCGATTGCCGCCGGCGCATTCGAATCGAACGGCGTGCTGCACAACGAAGACGCGGACCAACTCGATGCCGCATCGAGCGTCTTGCTGCCGCCCGGGATACGCACGCCGTATCTGCTGAAAGAGCCGGCCGCGCCGCACATCGCCGCCGCGCTGGAAAACATCACGTTCGATATCGCGCACATCGTCGATTGTCATGCGCAGGCTTTGAAACGCGCGGATATCGTCGTGGTGGAAGGCGTCGGCGGCTTTCGCGTGCCGCTGACCGCAACGCAGGACACCGCCGATCTCGCCGCCGCGCTGAAGCTGCCGGTGGTGCTGGTGGTCGGCATGCGGCTCGGCTGCATCAGCCATGCGTTGCTCACCGCCGAAGCGATCGCCGCACGCGGGCTGACGCTCGCCGGTTGGGTCGCGAACCGCGTCGATCCGGACATGACCTTCCCCGACGAAAACATCGCTTCGATCCGCGAGCACCTCGCGCGTGAACACGATGCGCCGTTGCTCGGCATCGTGCCGCATTTGAGCCCGGCTTTGCCGGAACTCGCGGCGGATCAACTCGACATCAACCGACTCCTGCAGACACTGCGTCACGCGCAGCGCTGATAGACCCATCACATCCATCCATGAGGATTGACGACATGACGCAACTGAACATCGCTCCGACGCCAGCCGACACGGCCGTCGCCAATAACAACAACGCCGCCGCAGGCACCAAATCGGTCGCGCGCTGGCGCGTCGCCGACATCGTCGCGCTGTACGAACTGCCGTTCAACGACCTGATGTTCCGCGCACAGCAAACGCATCGCGAGCACTTCGACGCCAACACCGTGCAACTGTCGACGCTGCTGTCGATCAAGACCGGCGGCTGCGAAGAGGATTGCGCATACTGTCCGCAGTCGGTGCATCACGACACCGGTCTGCAAGCCGACAAGCTGATGCCGGTCGATGAAGTGCTGGCTGCCGCGCGCGTCGCCAAAGAAAACGGCGCGACGCGATTCTGCATGGGCGCCGCGTGGCGCAATCCGAAAGACCGTCACCTCGAACCGATCAAGGACATGATCCGCGGCGTGAAAGCGATGGGTCTCGAAACCTGCGTGACGCTAGGCATGCTCGAAACCCACCAGGCACAAGGTCTGCGCGAAGCGGGGCTCGATTACTACAACCACAACCTCGATACGTCGCCGGAGTTCTACGGTCAGATCATTTCGACGCGCACGTACCAGGACCGTCTCGACACGCTCGAACGCGTGCGCGATGCGGGCATCAACGTGTGCTGCGGCGGCATCGTCGGACTCGGCGAATCGCGCCGCGAACGCGCCGGTCTGATCGCGCAACTCGCGAACATGGATCCGTATCCGGAATCGGTGCCGATCAACAATCTGGTGCAAGTGGAAGGCACGCCGCTGACCGGTACCGAAGCGATCGATCCGTTCGAGTTCGTGCGCACGATCGCGATTGCACGCATCACGATGCCGCGCGCGATGGTGCGTCTGTCGGCCGGCCGCGAGCAGATGAACGAAGCGTTGCAGGCCATGTGTTTCCTCGCCGGCGCGAATTCGATTTTCTACGGCGATCAATTGCTGACCACCAGCAATCCGCAAGCAGAAGCGGACCGCAAGCTGCTCGAACGCCTCGGCATTCGCGCTGAAGCGGCGCAGCAGATGCCGCTGGATCAGAGCGGCTGCGAGCATGGCTGCGAGCACGGTCACAGCCCGCATGCTGCGGCGAACTAAGCTCAACATCCGCGCCCAATAAAAAAGGCCGCCTCGTGAACGAGGCGGCCTCTTTGCATCATCGCGCCAAAGATTTACTTCTTGTCCACGATGATCTGATCGAACGTACCGCCATCGGAGAAATGCGTCTGCTGCGCTTTCTGCCAGTTGCCGAACATCTCTTCGACGGTGAAGGTCTTGATCGGCTTGAATTCAGCCGCATGCCTGGCCAGCACGTTCTTGTCGCGCGGACGCAGATGGTGTTGCGCGATGATTTCCTGCGCGGCCGGCGACCACAGATAGTCGAGATACGCCTGCGCTTCCTTGCGCGTGCCGCGCTTGTCGACCACCTTATCGACGATCGACACGGGCGGCGCAGCCAGCAAGCTGACCGACGGATACACCGCTTCGAAATTACCCGCACCCACGCCGCTATCGATCAGCGACACTTCGTTCTCGAACGTCACCAGCACGTCGCCGATACCGCGTTGCGTGAACGTGGTCGTCGCGCCGCGACCGCCCGTGTCGAGTACCGGCACGTTCCTGAAGATCGCCTTTTCGAACTCGAGCGCCTGCGCATCGGTACCGCCGTGCTGCTTGCGATAACCCCACGCCGCAAGGTACGTGTAGCGGCCGTTACCCGAGGTCTTCGGATTGGCGATCACCACTTGCACGCCGGATCTGGCGAGATCGTCCCAGTCCTTGATGTGCTTCGGGTTGCCCTTGCGCACGAGGAACACCATCGTCGTAGTGTATGGAGCGCTGTCGTCCGGCAGACGCGCGCGCCAGTTTGCGGGCACCAGTTGGCCCTTTTCCGCGAGCAGGTCGATGTCGTTTGGCTGGTTCATCGTCACGACGTCAGCCTGCAGCCCTTGCAACACCGACAGCGCCTGCGCGCTCGACGCGCCATGCGACTGACGGATCGACACGGTCTCGCCGGTCTTCTGCTTGTACGCCGTGATAAAGCCGGCGTTGATGTCCTTGTACAACTCGCGTGTCACGTCGTATGACACGTTGAGCAGCGATGTGTCCGCGTACGCGGCCGAAACGCCGCCGAGCGCGAGCGTCATTGCCGTTATGCCGGCCGCCAGCCAGCGCGATGTCCCCGTCTTGCCTGCCATCCTGCCCCCGCCTATCGATGATGAAACCTGTAGCCGCACGAAGGTGCGGCGTGAAGCGGGATTCTAACGGATCGCTTACTCGTTCACCGGGTCGTCCATGCACCCAGCTATCGATGCTCGAACGCCGAACGAAAACTCAAACGAATGCGTGTCGCGCGGCCTCGAACGCCTCCTCGCGAAAGCGCAGCGGCGCCGCGCAATGCACCAGCGTGTCGACGAAATATTTCGCCCGCGGCCACGGGCCGAATCCCGCCGCCGTGTTGATATGCCCCGCGTCGCCAAGATTGACGAAGGCGCTGCCGAAACGCCGCGCGAGATCGCGCGAGCCCGCCAGCGACATCCACGGGTCGGTCCCGCTGCCGATCAGAATCGACGGCACGCCTAAGCGCCGTGCGTCGAACGGACCGGCGAACGCGAATTTTTCCGGGCTCGCCGGCGCGACGAACAGCACGCCGACCACATCGGCGACATACGACGCCTGTTGCAACGCGTGTGCGGTCGCGAGGCAACCGAAGCTATGCGCGGCCAGCACGAACGGCCCGCGCTCGCGTGCCAGCAAGTCGCGCAGCGACCGCGCCCAGACAGCGACGTCCGGCGCGTCCCAGTCGGCCTGCTCGACGCGCAGCGAACGCGCGAATTGCCGTTCGAGCCATGTTTGCCAGTGCGCGCCTTCGCTGCCGTGCAAGCCTGGAACCGTTACGAGCCGTGGCGGCCATGTCGATTTGGTGCATGAAAGCATGTCTGTCCCTCGCTGCCGGAATCGGGGAAGTTATTGTCCCGCCGGGCGCCGCGAGGGCGAACCAAGTTTTTGTGCTTTGTTTATCGGACAAAATGGGCCGGTGAATACCTACGCCCAGCCCAGCCACGCGAGTGCTTCAAACCGCACGTCCGTGCGCAAACGCGCGCGATTCGCGTCGAAAAAGTAGAATGAAGCCTATCCATAAAAGGAGAGGCTCCATGTCGCAAGCGTCGTCTGCCAAGCTGTGTGCGTTGCCGCCGTTGCGCGTGGCCTTTTCCGTCACCGGACTCGACAACGCGGACACCTTCCGGACCGTATGAAAATCCTCTTCTACATGCCGCATGCCGACGCCGCCTCGTGGCTGCACGATTTTGCCCGCGCGCTGCCCGACGCCGAACTGCGCGAATGGCAAGCGAGCGACACCGCACCGGCCGATTTCGCGGTCGTGTGGCGGCCGCCGCGCGACATGCTCGCCGGCCGCGACGATCTGCGCGCGATCTTCAACCTCGGCGCGGGTGTCGATGCGATTCTCGCGCTCGAGCGTGAGCAGCCCGGCACGCTGCCACGCAACGCGAAGCTGGTGCGGCTCGAGGACACCGGCATGGCGCCGCAAATGGCCGAATACGTAACGCATGCGGTGCTGCGTTACATGCGCCGCTTCGACGAATACCAGACGCTGCAAACCGGGCGCCGCTGGCAAGAACTCGACGCGCATCGGCGCGAGACCTTCACGGTCGGCGTGCTCGGGCTCGGCGTGCTCGGCGCGCATGTCGCGCAAGCGGTCGCGGCGTTCGGCATGCCGGTGCGCGGTTATAGCCGCAGCGCGCGCCAGCTCGACGGCGTCACGACCTTCGCCGGCGAAGCGCAGTTCGATGCGTTTCTCGACGGCGTGAAAGTGCTGGTGAATCTGCTGCCGCATACACCGGATACGGGCGACGTGCTGAACGCGCGCACTTTCTCGAAGCTCGCGCGCGGCGCGTATCTGATCAACGTCGCACGCGGCGGGCATCTGGTCGAGCAGGATCTGCTCGAAGCGCTTGCGAGCGGCCAGATTGCCGCCGCGACGCTCGACGTGTTCCGCGACGAACCGTTGCCGCCCGATCATCTGTTCTGGCGCGAACCGCGCATTACGATCACGCCGCATATCTCCGCGCTCACCTTGCGCGAAGAAAGCGTCGCGCAGGTCGCGCAGAAAATCACCGCGCTGCTGCGCGGCGAAACAATCGGCGGCGTGGTGGATATCGACCGCGGGTACTGAACACTGAGCGAACACCGGGTGAGCACAGCGGAACATCAATGAAGGAGCGCCGCCACGCGCGGTAACACGTTACATGGGACCAGAGTAAGCGCTAAAGCGCCAACTCTGGCAACACGTTACATGGGACCAGAGTAAGCGCTAAAGCGCCAACTCTGGTCGACACAGGAGACACATCATGGCCTTGCCCCAACAAGTCAAAATCGTCGAAGTCGGTCCGCGCGACGGACTGCAGAACGAGAAGGAATTCGTTGCCACCGCGATCAAGATCGACTTGATCAATCGCTTGTCGGCAGCGGGTTTTCGTAACGTCGAAGCGGCGTCGTTCGTGTCGCCGAAATGGGTGCCGCAAATGGCCGACGGCGCCGAGGTGATGGCCGGCATCGAGCGCCGCCCGGGCACGATCTACTCGGTGCTGACGCCGAACCTGCGCGGCTTCGAAGGCGCGCTCGCCGCGCGGGCCGATGAGATCGTGATTTTCGGCGCGGCCAGCGAGGCGTTCTCGCAGAAGAACATCAATTGCAGCATCGCGGAAAGCATCGACCGTTTCGCACCGGTCGCGCAGGCGGCGAAAGAGCACGGCTTGCGGATTCGCGGCAGCGTGTCGTGTTCGCTGGGTTGCCCGTATCAGGGCGAGGTGCCGGTGGCGTCGGTGGTCGATGTGGTCGAGCGCTTTGCGGCACTCGGCTGCGACGAGATCGATATTGCCGATACGATCGGCGTCGGCACGCCGAAGCGCACGCGCGAAGTGTTCGAAGCGGTCACCAGGGTGTTTCCGCGCGAACGCCTGTCGGGCCACTTCCACGACACCTATGGCCAGGCGCTCGCGAATATCTACGCGGCGCTGCAGGAAGGCATCGAGATTTATCACGCGTCGGTGGCGGGGCTCGGCGGCTGTCCGTATGCGAAGGGCGCGACCGGCAACGTCGCGACCGAGGACGTGCTGTATCTGATGAACGGCCTCGGCATCGAGACGGGCATCGATCTCGCGCAAGTCGTCGCAATCGGCGATTTCATTTCGACGTCGATTGGCCGGCCCAATGTGTCGCGCGCCGGCAAAGCGTTGCTCGCCAAAGCACGCAGCGAACAAGCGAACTGTGTTTGACTTCTGCACTCAGGAAGGAAATAGAACGATGACGGACCACGCTTCTCTCGAATCCGACGATCTCGCCGCGCTGCCCGATTCGGCACGCCGCGTCGCGCTGTTGTTGCGCGAACGCGGTCACGCGGGCCGGATCGTGATGCTGCCGGAAACCGGCAAGACTTCCGCCGAAGCCGCCGCCGGACTCGGCTGTTCGGTCGCGCAGATCGCCAAGTCGATTCTGTTTCGCCGCCGTGAAGACGATGCGCCGGTACTGGTGGTCGCGAGCGGCGCGAATCGCGTCGATGAAAAAAAGGTCGCCGCGCAGGTCGGCGAGATCGGCCGGGCGGATGCGAAGTTCGTCCGCGAAAAAACCGGCTATGCGATCGGCGGCGTCTGCCCGATCGGCCACGCCACGGAACCGCTCACACTGATCGATGCGGATCTGCTCGAACTCGACAGCTTGTGGGCCGCCGCCGGCCATCCGCATGCGGTGTTCAACCTGAGCGCCCAGGAACTGGTGGCGTTGACGGGCGCGCCGGTGATCGACGTCGCGCTGCGCGAGACGGCGTGACGACATGACATCAGGCATCGACAACGAAGACGACGACGCGGCCGTGCCGTCGCCCTGCATCAGCGTGTGCAAGATGGACGCGTCGACCGGTTGGTGCGAAGGGTGTCTGCGCACGATAGATGAAATCGCCGGCTGGTCGTCGTTCGACGACGACGCAAAGCGCGCGATCTGGGACGCGATCGAGGAACGCCACGCGGAGTTCATGGCGAGGCAAGCGCAGGTGCGGCGATGAATGCCGCGCCGCGCATCGTGACGATCGGCGAGACGTTCAGTTCGACGCTCGAGCTATCGGCGGGGTCGGTGAAATCGTTCGCCACGCTCGTCAACGACTTCAACCCGCTGCATCACGACGACGCTTACGCCGCGCAAAGCCGCTTCGGCGGCTTGATCGCATCCGGCACGCAACCCACCGCGCATTGCATGGCGCTGCTGGCGACCTATTTTTCCACCTACGCGCAGCCGCTCGGACTCGAGTTCGATATCAAGCTGAAAAAAGCCGTCCATGCGAACGACACGCTGACGATCACGTGGCGCGTGCGCGATGCTTACTGGAAGCCGAGTTTGTACGGCGACCTGACGCATCTCGAAGGAACGGTCGTGAATCAACGCGGTGAAACCGTGTTGATCGGCGGCTCGACAATTCTCGTGATGCCGAAACCCGAAGCGCAATTAAAAGCCAACACGCCATGATCAGGTTGCCCGAATCGATCCGAGTCTTCGAGCGTGGCTGGCTTTCGTCGAACAACGTGCTGCTGACCGACGACACGTGTGCCGCCCTCGTCGACACCGGTTACGCGACGCACGCGCCGCAAACGCTCACACTTGTGCAACACGCGCTCGGCACACGGCCGCTCGATCTGATCGTCAACACGCATCTGCATTCGGATCACTGCGGCGGCAACGCGTTATTGCAAGCGACGTGGCCGTGCCGCACCGCGATTCCCGCATTCGAGGCCGATGCAGTGCGCGACTGGGACGAAGCGCGCCTGACGTTTCGCGCCACCGGCCAAACCTGCGAGCGCTTCACCTTCACCGAGACGATCGCGCCCGGCACGCATCTGACGCTCGGCGCGCTCGACTGGCAAGTGCTCGGCGCACCCGGCCACGATCCGCATTCGCTGATGCTGTACTGCGCGGACGAGCGCATCCTGATCAGTGCGGACGCGCTGTGGGAAAACGGCTTTGGCGTGATCTTTCCCGAGCTGGAAGGTGAAAGCGGATTCGCCGAAGAACAGGCGGTGCTCGAAACCATCGCAAAGCTCGGCGTGCGGCTGGTGATCCCCGGCCATGGCTCGCCGTTCACGAATGTCGAACAGGCGCTTGAACGGGCGTTTTCGCGCGTCGCGTGGCTGCGTGCCGATCCCGCGCGCAATGCAAAGAACGCGCTGAAAGTGCTGATCGTGTTCAAGCTGCTCGAAGTGCGCGCGATGCGCTTCGACACGGTGCTGCAGATGCTCGGCGACGCCGCCGCGATGCGCGCCGCCGCGTCGATGCTTAAGCCGCGCGGCGAATGGTCCACGCTGGTGCAGACGATTGTCGAGGAACTGGCCGGCAAGAATGGGCCGCTGGAAATCGATGGTGAGCAGATCGTCGCGCGCCAGGCCTGACGCGCTGTCCGCGCACGAAACGGAAAACCTGCGGAAAACCCGCAAAAACCGCCGCCACAAAAAGAAAAGCCGCTCGGCCATTGAGGCGAGCGGCGGAAATTCTGTCGGACGTGATCAGCGTCAGGACGAATGATACGCGCGCCGGTTTTTCGATCGCATCGGTGATTTCCCTACAGAAGCTTGACGCCCTCTTTTAAACCCGCATACACACGACGTTACGAAGCCTCGTAGTGACGCGAGTCAAGGCTGATTAGTCCGTCCATATGAACAATTTGATTGTTCAATGATCCGGAATCCGTATCATTCCCGGCCACTGTTTCGGCCCGGCCACGATCGGGTCGAAGCAATCAGGTCGACGACAATCGCTTCTGCGGCACAATCCGCCAGCCGAGATTGACGCCGGCCGCCGCCAGCAGGATCAGCACCGCGCCGACTACCTGAATCCACGCAAGCGTCTGCCCGAACGCGACTCGATCGACGATGATGGCGACCACTGGATAGATGAACGACAACGCGCCGGTCATCGAGGTCGGCAGCTTCTGAATCGCGCCGTAAAGCAGCACGTACATGATTCCCGTGTTGACGACGCCGAGTACGATCAGTTCGAGCCAATGCACGCCGCTGGTCGGCAGTGCGTCGAAGCGCACGAACGGTGCGAGCATGACGACACCGAGCGCGACCTGGATCAGCGCGATCAGATGCGGCGGCGTGCCCTTCAACCGCTTCGTGATGATCGACGACACCGCGTACATCGCCGCCGCGCCCACCGCATACGCGACGCCGAGCAGATACTGTCCCGGCACCGCCAGCACCGCCGGCTCGACCTTCACGACAAACACGAGGCCGATGAACGCGACCACCAGCCACGCAACCGTCGACGCGCTGATGCGCTCGCGAAACACCAGCGCACCCAGCGCGACCAGCATGAAAGGCTGCGTGTTGTAGACGGCCGTCGCCATCGAAATCGACGCGCGTGAATAAGCCGCGAACAGCAGCACCCAGTTGACGACGATCGCCGCGCCGCCGAGCAACGCGAGTCCGAGCATCTTCCACGAGAAGAGTTGACGTTTGAACAGGCCAAGCACGGCGCACACCAGTGCCAGCGTCGCGCCGCCGAAAATGCAGCGGAAGAACACCACGTTGAACGCGCTCTGCTGCGACGACACCACCAGCCAGCCGATGGTGCCGGACATCAGCATCGCCATCGTCATTTCAGCCGCGCCGCGGCGGGTTTCATTTGACGCCATGATTCGATCCTCGAATTGATTCCTGCATGAGAAGCAGTGTAATTAATCCGATCACGCGAATATATGGCTAAACTTAAGCATTCTCGCGCCGACACCTAAAAATCGAAGGCAATCATGACCAAACGCCTTGCTCCCGCCCCGCCTGCAGCCCTCGACGACACCGACCGCGCGCTGCTCGCCGCGCTCGCCGACGATGCACGCCAGCCGGTCAGCGAACTGGCGCGGCGCGTCGGCTTGTCCGCGCCGAGCACGGCCGAGCGCGTACGCCGGCTCGAAGCGCAAGGCGTGATCGAGCGCTTCACCGTGCAGATCGATCCGCGCGCGCTCGGCTTCACGCTGCAGGCGATCGTGCGCGTGAAGCCGTTGCCGGGCCAGTTGCATCTGGTGGAGGAAGTGATCCGGCGCATTCCGGAGTTTGTCGAATGCGACAAGGTGACGGGCGACGATTGCTTCATCTGCCGCCTGTACCTGCATTCGATCGAGCAACTCGACGAGATCCTCGCGAAAGTCACCGAGCGCGCGGAGACCAGCACCGCGATCGTCAAATCGACGCCGGTCGCGCGCAGATTGCCGCCGCTCGGTTGAACGGGAGCGCGCGGCGTTGGACAAGAAGCGCTTACTGTTCGACCGCTTCGAAGAACGACAGCATTTCCGCCACCAGTTCGTCCGACGCCTCTTCAGGAATGTAATGCCCGCATGACAGCGAGCGGCCACTGACGTCGCGCGCGACCTGACGCCATTCCGCGAGCGCGTCGAAGCACTTCTCGATCACGCCTTTGTCGCCCCACAGCACGCGCAGCGGGCAGCCGATCTTGTGACCGCGTTCGATATCGGCGCGGTCGTGTTCGAGATCGATGCTCGCCGATGCGCGGTAGTCCTCGCACATCGCATGCACCGCGCCGGGTTGCGCGAGCGCCTGGCGATAGGCGTCGAGCGCGTCGGGTTCGAACGGCGCGAGGCCCGCGTGACGGCTGCCCATCACCGCATCGATGTAAGCGGCCGGATTCGCGCCGATCAGCGTTTCAGGCAGCGGTTCCGGCTGGATCAGGAAGAACCAGTGGAAGTAATGGGTGGCGAAGGCGCGGTCGGTGGCTTCGTACATCGCGAGCGTCGGCGCGATATCCAGCAGCATCAAACGCTCGACGGCATCCGCATGATCGAGCGCCATCCGGTGCGCGACGCGCGCGCCGCGATCGTGCGCGCAGACCAGGAAACGTTCGAAGCCGAAGTGGCGCATCACGGCGACCTGATCGGCGGCCATCGCGCGCTTCGAATACGGTGTGTGCGCGGCGTCGCTCGGCGGCTTGGCCGATGCGCCGTAGCCACGCAAATCGGTGGCGATCACGGTGAAGTGTTTGGCCAGTTGCGCGGCGCAGCGCCGCCAGATCAGATGCGACTGCGGATGACCGTGCAGCAACAGAAGCGGCGGCCCTGCTCCGCCCTTCACTCCGAAAATATCGACATCGCCCACGGCGATGCGAAAGGGCGCGAAATCCTCGAAGGCCATAGCGGGTCTCTTGTCGTTTATGAGTCAGTGCATTGTAGGAGGGCAATGTGTCGATGCGAGGTGGGATAGCCCACGCAAACATAGAACCTGAACACTCCTTCCAACTGTTCTAAACGAACCCGCCGGACGCAGTTCATCCGCTTCGCCTATAATCGAACGATCGTTCTTAAACCTTGAGCGTCATTTTGAACGCCAATGCGGCAGATGCGCGGCGACGCTGTGATGACAGCGCGACGCTAGCCCGCTTCAGCGCGGCGCGCGCCATGTGCCGCTAAACTCAATGCATCGCCGGGCGCTCAACGACGCACCGGTCCGCTTATCAGGAGACTCGCACCATGGCATTGCCCGCCGTCCTGCAAAAACTCGCGCTGCCCATTGTCGCCTCGCCGATGTTCATCGTCAGCTATCCCGAACTCGTGTTGGCTCAATGTAAGGCCGGTATCGTCGGCTCATTCCCGGCGCTCAATGCGCGCCCGGCCGAATTGCTCGACGAATGGCTGACGCAGATTCAGGCGTCGCTCGCCGAGCACAAGGCGGCCCACCCCGATGCGATCATCGGGCCGATCGCCGTAAATCAGATCGTCCATCAGTCGAATTCCCGGCTCGAGCACGACGTGCGCGTGTGCGTCGAACACAAGGTGCCGATCTTCATCACCAGCCTGCGTGCGCCAGCACGCGAGATCGTCGACGCGGTGCATAGCTACGGCGGCATCGTGTTGCACGACGTGATCAATCTGCGCCATGCACAGAAGGCGCTGGAAGCGGGCGTCGACGGCTTGATCCTGGTGGCGTCGGGCGCCGGCGGCCATGCGGGCACGACCTCGCCGTTCGCGCTGGTCGGCGAAGTGCGGCGCATCTTCGACGGCCCGATCGTGCTGTCGGGCTCGATCGCCAACGGCGGTTCGATTCTCGCCGCGCAGGCGATGGGCGCGGACCTCGCGTACATGGGCACGCGCTTCATCGCGACCAAAGAGGCGCACGCAGTAGACAGCTACAAGCAGGCGATCGTCAACTCCACAGCGTCGGACATCATCTATACGAACCTGTTTACCGGCGTGCACGGCAACTACATCCGCGAAAGCATCGTCAATGCGGGCCTGGACCCGGACGCGCTGCCGGAATCGGACAAGTCCGCGATGAACTTCGGCGGCGACAAGGCGAAGGCGTGGAAGGACATCTGGGGCGCGGGCCAGGGCGTCGGCTTGATGGACGACGTGCCGAGCGTCGGCGAACTGGTCGAGCGTCTGTCGAAGGAATATAACGACGCGAAGGCGCGGCTGGGGATTGCGCGCTAAGGCGCTTTCCCGTCCCATGACCTGGTGACGGCGTTGCTGTGGCTCCGCTTCAAGCAGAGCCATAGCAAGCGCAGGCTTCACATATTGCGACGGTACTGTCCGCCCACTTCAAACAACGCGTGCGTGATTTGCCCGAGCGAGCAAACGCGCACGACGTCCATCAGCACCGCGAACACGTTCTCGTCAGCAATCACCGCGCGCTTGAGGCGTTCAAGCGCCGCGGGTGTCTCATCGCGATGCCGTTCCTGGAAATCGCGCAGGCGTTTCAACTGGCTCTGCTTTTCGTCGTCAGTGGAACGGGCGAGCGCGATCGGCTGCGGCGCTTCATGCGGATGCGAACTCAAGAACGTATTCACGCCGACAATCGGATACGAGCCGTCGTGCTTGCGATGCTCGTACAGCATCGACTCGTCCTGAATGCGCCCACGCTGGTAGCCGGTTTCCATCGCGCCGAGCACGCCGCCGCGTTCGGTGAGACGGTCGAACTCCGCCAGCACCGCTTCTTCGACCAGATCGGTCAGTTCCTCGATCACAAAGCTGCCCTGATTGGGGTTCTGGTTCTTCGCCAGCCCCCATTCGCGGTTGATGATCAGCTGGATCGCGACCGCGCGACGCACCGATTCTTCGGTGGGCGTAGTGATCGCCTCGTCGAAGGCGTTGGTGTGCAGCGAGTTGCAGTTGTCGTAGATCGCGATCAGCGCCTGCAGTGTGGTGCGGATATCGTTGAAGTCGATTTCCTGCGCATGCAGGCTGCGCCCTGAGGTTTGCACGTGATACTTGAGCTTCTGGCTGCGTTCGTTCGCGCCGTAACGTTCGCGCATCGCGATAGCCCAGATGCGTCGCGCGACACGGCCGAGTACCGAGTATTCCGGGTCCATGCCGTTCGAAAAGAAGAATGACAGGTTCGGTGCAAAATCGTCGATCGACATGCCGCGCGCGAGATACGCCTCGACGTATGTGAAGCCGTTCGCCAGCGTGTACGCGAGTTGCGAGATCGGGTTCGCGCCGGCTTCGGCGATGTGATAGCCCGAGATCGACACCGAATAGAAATTGCGCACGTGGTGCTCGACGAAGTACGCCTGAATATCGCCCATCACTTTCAGGCTGAACTCGGTCGAGAAGATGCAGGTGTTCTGGCCTTGGTCTTCCTTCAGGATGTCCGCCTGTACGGTGCCGCGCACGTTTTCCAGCGCGTGGCGGCGGGCGGTGGCGAGCGCTTCGCCGGTGGGCTTGCGTCCTTGCTGTTGCAGCCTTTCGTTTAAACGCGCGATCTGCTGATCGATCGCGACGTTGAAGAACATCGCGAGGATCGTCGGCGCGGGTCCGTTGATCGTCATCGAGACGGAGGTTTCCGGCGCGCACAGATCGAAGCCGTCGTAGAGCGCTTTCATGTCGTCGAGGGTCGCGACGGAGACGCCCGAATTGCCCACCTTGCCGTAGATGTCCGGCCGCTCGTGCGGCTCTTCGCCGTATAGCGTGACAGAATCGAAGGCCGTCGAAAGACGTTTGGCCGGCATCCCTTCGGAGAGCAGTTTGAAACGCCGGTTGGTGCGGAACGGATCGCCTTCGCCGGCGAACATGCGAGTCGGATCTTCGTTCTCGCGGCGGAACGGAAACACGCCCGCGGTGAACGGAAAGTAGCCGGGCAGATTGTCGAGCATCAGCCAGCGCAGGATTTCACCGTGGTCGACAAACTTGGGCAGCGAGACTTTGCGGACCGCCGAGCCTGACAGCGTCGTGACGGTGAGGGCGGTGTGAATTTCGCGGTCGCGAATCCGGACGATGTGTTCGTCGCCGGAATAAGCCGCCACGGTTTGCGGCCATGCTTCCAGCAGCTTGCGTTCGCGCTCGCCGAGCTCGGCGGTGTGCTGGTCGATTAGCTTGTCCAGTTGGGCCTGGGTTTGGTTCGCTGCTTCTGCATCTGCTTCTGTATTTGTGTTCGCTTCGCTGAGCATCCGGCGCGCTTCGGTGAGCTGCCAGCGTTCGCGCGCCACGCGCGCTTGCGCGTCGGCTCGATTGCGATAAGCGTGAACTGTCTGCGCAACATCCGCCAGATAGCGCACACGCGCCGGCGGCACGATCGCGTTGCGCCCACTCGAAAAGCGTACGTCTTCGCGCGTCGGCAGACGGCCGCCGCCGACGCGCAAACCATGCGCGCGTAATGCCTTGGCAACGTGCTGATACAACGCGGTCACGCCGTCGTCGTTAAAGCGCGAGGCGATGGTGCCGAACACCGGCATTGCATCCGGCGCCTTGGTGAACTCGCCGCGATTGCGCTGCACCTGCTTCGCGACGTCGCGCAACGCATCCGGCGCGCCTTTGCGATCGAACTTGTTGATCGCAACAAAGTTGGCGAAATCAAGCATGTCGATCTTCTCCAACTGGCTCGCCGCGCCGAACTCAGGCGTCATCACGTATAGCGATTCGTCGACGAACGGCACGATCGCCGCGTTGCCCTGGCCGATTCCGGATGTCTCGACGATGATCAGGTCGAAGCCCGCCGCTTTGCATAACATCAGCGCGTCGGGCAGCGCGTCGGAGATTTCGCTCGATGCTTCGCGCGTCGCCATCGAGCGCATGAACACGCGCGGGCCGCCGCCCCAGTCGCCGATTGCGTTCATGCGGATGCGGTCGCCGAGCAACGCGCCGCCGGACTTGCGGCGCGACGGATCGATCGCGAGTACGGCAATCGTGAGGACGTCGCCGTAGTCGAGGCGGAAACGGCGAATCAGTTCGTCGGTCAGCGAGGATTTGCCGGCCCCACCGGTGCCGGTAATGCCCAGTACCGGCACCTCGACCGACTCCGCGAGATACGCCAGCGCTTCCCGGTCGGCGGAGTTGATGCGGCCGGCTTCGAACGCGCTGATCAGTTGCGCGAGGCGGCGGAATGTGAACGACGCAGGGTCCGGGTTTTCGACGGCGTGCACGGTCTGGTCGGCATGGGCCGCCCCGCCCGTTTTGTATGCTTTGCCGGAAGGATCACGCACGCCGGCGTGATCGCCGGCACGCGTCTCGACGCGTGGATCGAAGCGCGGCAGGCCACCCGCCGACAGATCGGCCACCCATTCGCTTACCGGGCTCTGCCGCGTGGCTGTACCATGGCGCGCGGCCTGCGCACAGCGCGCGATCATGTCGTCGATCATGCCTTGCAGGCCGAGCCGCTGGCCGTCGTGCGGCGAATAGATCTTCTCGACGCCGTAATGTTCGAGCTCGGCGATTTCGTCGGGGACGATCACGCCCCCGCCGCCGCCGAACACCTTGATACGCTCGCCGCCACGCGCGCGCAGCAGGTCGACCAGATAGCGGAAGTATTCGTTATGGCCGCCCTGGTAGCTGGACACGGCGACGCCGTCGGCGTCTTCGTGCAGCGCGGCGGTGGCGACTTCATCGACCGAGCGGTTGTGGCCGAGGTGAATCACCTCCACGCCGCTCGCTTGCAGGATGCGCCGCATGATGTTGATCGACGCGTCGTGGCCGTCGAACAAGGCTGCGGCGGTGACGAAACGCAGGCGCCGGCCCGCGGGCAGCTTGTGGCTGCCGGCGCGCTGCGGCGTGGACAGATCGGTCATGTCTCCCCCAGATCGTTACGCGTATGGGTGCAACCAGTATAGCGAAACGGCTTGCAGCGCCTCGGCCATCCTGGCGGGTCTAGCGCACCGCCAGCGCCTTGATCTGTTCGAGCGACGGCCACAGCGCTTCGTTCGCGAAACGCCCGGCCAGAAAATCGACAAACGAGCGCACCTTGGCCGACAGATGCCGGCGGCTCGCGTACACCACATGGATCGGCAACTCGCGCGGCGGCACTTCGTCGACCAGCAGCGGCACGAGGCGGCCGGCCGCGAGATCGTCGCCGATTACCTCGGTGCCGAGCAGCGCGATACCCGCGCCTTGCAGCACGATCACGCGTTGCGCTTCCAGGTGGTTGACGATCAGGTTGCCGGACAGGCGCACCCGAGGCGTGGCGTCGCCGGTGGCGATTTCGAGGGCCGATACGCCCGCGTATTGCAGATAGTTGTGGCGCGCCAGGTCGGCGACCGTCTTCGGCGTGCCGTGCCGGCGCAGATAAGCAGGCGACGCGCACAGCACCAGGTGGGCCGTCGCAATCTGCCGCGCGATCAACGACGACGATTTGAGGCCGCTTGGCGAGGCCCGGATCGCGACGTCGAAGCCTTCGTCGATCAGTTCGACCACGCGGTCGGACAGCGTAATGTCGACGGTGACCTGCGGATGCTGCGCGGCGTAGTCGGCCACCGCGGCCATCACGTGGCTCAAGCCGAACGCCGACAACGACGACACCCGCAGACGCCCTTGCGGCACGACGCTCGCCGCGCCGACCACCTGCTCGGCTTCTTCGAGTTCGGTCAGCACCTGGGAGAGTCGCTCGTAGTATTCGCGGCCCGCCTCGGTAGGCGCGACGCGCCGCGTGGTGCGGTTCAGCAAACGCGCGCCGAGTTGCTGTTCGAGGTGCATCACGTGCTTGCTCGCCATCGCCGCCGACATCTCCATCCGGTCGGCCGCACCGACAAAACTGCCGACTTCGACCACATGCCGGAACACTTTCATGCTGACGAGGGTATCCATCTCAATCGCTCGCTTCAGGAATCAATCGACGTCATTTTGCCGGGTTTATCAAAGGTTGGTCGGCAAATCGGCATGTGAAGCGTCCCAGAAACGACAAACCCCGCCTTCCTGACGGAAGGCGGGGTTTTGCGAATACGCGTCAAGCGTGGAGCCGTGCCTAGAACTTCGCGCGCATCCCGACGCCGTACGTGTTGCCGCTCGACTGGTTGCTGATCTTGTCGTACATATAAGCCGCGTAGAGGTCCGTGCGCTTGGACAGCGGATAGTCGTAGCCGATTGCAGCCGTCTGACGGGTCTGGTCGAAACCGCCGCCGTCGCGCGAATACGCGTAGGACGCCATCACCGTGCCCGGGCCAGCCGGCACTGACACGCCGCCTTGCGCCGTGTTCACGTGCCAGCTCGTGATGGTTTGGTCGTTATACGTGTACATGTACTGGCCGAAGAACTTCACATACTTCAGATCGTACGACATGCCGACCTGCGCGACGCTCTGGCTCTTCAGGCCGGGAATGCCCGATGCACCAGCGCTGCCGAGGTCGCCCGGGGCGTTGTTGAAGTTCACGTACTGATACACCGCGGTCGCCGCGAACGGGCCGTGGAAGTACAGCACCTGGCCGCTCCACTTCTTCGAGGCGTTCTGACCCGCGGTGTTGCCGAGTGCGTACATCGCCGTCGCGGAGAGGCCGTTGAAGTTCGGCGACGAGTACGACACCGCGTTATTCCAGCCCGAATCGCCCGTCACGCCCTGATCGGTCGAGTAGGTCGGGAACGTGCCGAGGCCGAGGTACACGTGATACACCATCGGCGAGAACACGTACGAGTCGATGAACGGGTTGAACAGGATCGTCGACACGAACAGCGGCGTCGTCAGACGGCCGGCGGTCACCGTGCCGTACGGCGATTCGATACCGACGTACGCATTACGCGAGAACATCGTGTCGCCGGTGAAGCGGCCGTACGCGCCGTTCTGTGCACGGAAGAAGCCTTCCAACGTGAAGATGGCCTTGTAGCCGCCGCCCAGATCCTCAGCCCCCTTCAAGCCCCAGTAGGACGTGGACATCCCGCCGCCGGACACCTGCACCGCAGTCTTACCGGCCGGGAATTTCTGCGCGCCGACCCATTCGTCGACCTGACCGTAGAGTTGTACGCTCGATTGCGCAAAAGCCGACGATGCACTGGCCAGCAGGGCGGCACACGCGGTTGCCTTAAGGGTGGTCTTCAGCACGCGGCTGATGCTTGTTTTCATGGATTCTCCTGTCTTTGTCGAAAAGGGTGAGGCTGTGCGAAAGGGGTAGCTCGCGCGAACCATTGTTGTGTTGTCGTCCGTTCGATCGTCGAGCCAATCTGGGCGGGACCATCTTTGCGGACCATTTTTATGAACAAAAATATCTCTGGTTATTGCGGGTATAGCGATCTGATTAGTTTTGTCGCTTATCGGCCTGATAAAGCCTTGGCCGCACACGTCATAACCGCGTCGCCGCATGCCGCACGGCGCAGCGCAAAGCGGTGCTGACATTGCGCCCGACCGGGTGATAACGGCCGAGATGTCATGCGGATGACGCGCCGCTGCAGAAACGATCAAATTTGACGACGGGAGACCCTTTGCCGCCGAGCGTTTTCAAAAAAGTGTGGCGTCTACACGTCACCTTGACAGAGGCTTTTTGGACGGCGGCAGAGCAGAAAGACGCGGCAAATCGGTTTGAAAGCCGGAATATCTGATCTGAAGGAAGGTGGCAGCGGATTTCAGCCGCGATTTGGAGCGAGGCTTATCCGCATCAGGTTAATGCGGCGAGGAGGACTGCAGAGGGATGAAAGAAGCGGTTGCGCATGTTGCGCTGACGAGCGCTTCAAAGCGCTAACCGGCGACGATCGCGTTTTCGGCGCGGTGCCTAATTACGGTAAGGAGAGCCTTCTGGCTGACGCGGATCATCCGCTTGACGCGGCATTGCGCGCGACGAGCCGCGCTCTTCGTTGTAGCGGGCGACGTCGGCGCGAATCGAGCCGGCGCGAACCGGCGCATTGGCCGGCGGACGCGGCACCGGGCGTGATTCGGCGCTGACTGGAGTAATCGCACCGGCGTACTGGAGGCCGCCGCGGCGATCGCCGCGATATCCGGCGGGTCCGGCTACACGCGGCATTGCCGGGTTGTAGCCGCCAAAGCCGTTGGCGTAGTTGCCGCCATTGAGGCTCGCACCGCCGTGCGGCAAGCGCGCGTTGCGGTCGGCCAGGTTGTTGCGGGACACACTGACGCTGGCGACGCCGTAATCACGGCCCGCGTTGCGAGCATCGCCCCGCGTTGCATGGTCCACGGCAGCGTGCGAAGTGCCCGGCACTTTTGCATAGACGAACGAGCACAGCGCGGCGATAACCGCACCCAACGCCCAGAGCCTCGTTCTCGACAACCCGTCCACCAGTGACTCACCTGCCCGAAGACTTGCCTGAAGCCCACCGTTCGAGCTGCGACGGACTTGTTCCAGGATTGGCTCCAGCGTCGCGGATCTGTCGCGGCGCGGGACATCCCTATGGCCTTTGAGCAGTAATTTATGGGCATGGCTAAAGGGTGTCGAGCCAAAAAGTGTTAGGCCTCCACCGCTGTTGTAACACCTTGTTACTGCGACGCTTTTACGCGACAGTGCCCTTGCGCGTAAGCGCTGAAACAGCTTGCCGGAGCGGCTTTAACGAGACATCGCGAGCGTCTCGACGTACGACGAATGGCAGCGCAATTTCCCACCGGATTGTCAACACGACAGTGGACCAATCACGCGCTGTCGCCAATACTGAAACGGAACAGCGGGCAGTGCTTCAATGCGCCGCACAGCGCTTTGATGCGCGATGCTCATTAATCGATTCGGCAAATGAATTTGCATTTTCAATCGCTTTTCAACAACAATAGTCGTTTCCCATAGCCTGCGACGCAGCCTTCGCTCGCGTCCTTTGCTCTTTCCGCATCACCGAATCGAGATTTCGACAATGGCTCGCCCGAAACTGCTTCCCGACAATTTCACCTTGTGCCTCGTGGGCACCGTGATCCTTGCCAGCCTGCTGCCGGTGCACGGGCAGGCCGCCGTCGGGTTCAACTGGGTGACGAACATTGCGGTCGGCCTGCTGTTTTTCCTGCACGGCGCCAAACTGTCACGCGAAGCGATCATTGCCGGCGCGACGCACTGGCGGCTGCATCTTGTCGTGCTGCTCAGCACGTTCGCGTTGTTTCCGCTGCTCGGCCTCGCGCTTAAACCGCTCCTTTCGCCACTTGTCACGCCGGCGCTCTATGCGGGGATCCTCTTCCTCTGCACGCTGCCGTCGACGGTTCAGTCGTCCATCGCGTTCACGTCCATTGCTAAAGGCAATGTGCCGGCCGCCGTCTGCAGCGCGTCGGCGTCGAGCCTGCTGGGCATTTTCGTCACCCCCGCACTCGTCAGCCTCGTCGTCACCAATCAGGCGGCGGGCGGCAGTTCGCCGTGGCATACGGTGGGCAACATCGTGCTGCAACTGCTGGTGCCGTTCGTGGCCGGCCAGTTGTTGCGCCCGTTGATCGGCAAGTGGATCGAGCACAATCGCGGCGTGCTGAAGTTTGTCGACCAGGGCTCGATCCTGCTGGTGGTGTACGGCGCGTTCAGCGAGGCCGTCAACGAGGGCCTGTGGCACCAGATTCCGCTGTCCGCCCTCGGTGGCCTGTTGCTTATCAACGTGGTGCTGCTCGCACTGGCGCTGGCCGTGACGATGCTCGTCAGCAAGCGGCTCGGTTTCAACCGCGCGGATCAGATTACGATCATCTTCTGCGGCTCGAAGAAAAGCCTCGCCGCCGGCGTGCCGATGGCCAAGGTCATTTTCGCCTCGCATGCGGTGGGCGCCGTGGTCTTGCCGCTGATGCTGTTCCACCAGATCCAGCTGATGGTGTGCGCCGCGCTCGCGCAGCGCTGGGGGGCTCGCGACACCAGCGGCGAAACCCGCGCCACCTCGCGCGAGCGGCCCGCTGCCGCCGTTGCCCGCCGTTGAATACGCGCGCAATGCAAACAGGACATTCATAAGCGCCCTCCCTGAGCGTTATTTGAAGAAAGCCGCCCTCGTGCGGCTTTTTTGTTATTTCACGCGGAAACGCCGCCGGTGTCGCCTCGGCCGGATGGCATAGGCGGATTCCTGGCGGCCGCAAAGTCACCGGGGCCCGAGATGCACCGTTCCAGTGCAACGCTTCATCAAAAGTTCACTTAATCTCAAGCAGCGTGGGCCGATAAGCCGAAGGTCGATCGCTACGCCTAACTGCCATGCAACTTCGCTCGCCCTCCCGATCCGCTGCGCCGCGTATCGAGGAATTGATTGCCCGGCGCGAGCTGTCCGCCGTGTTCCAGCCGATCGTCGATTTCGACGACGGCGCGATCCTCGGCTACGAAGGCCTGATCCGCGGACCGGCCGGCACGTCCCTCGAAACGCCGTTCGCCCTGTTTTCGCAGGCGCTGGCCGAGGGCTGCGGGATCGAACTCGAACGCGCGGCCGCGCGCACCTGCATTAGAGCGTTCATGCAGTTGGAGTGCGAAGGCAAGCTGTTCCTCAATTTCAGCGCGGACGCGATCCGCCAGCTAGCCGATGCGCGCGACGACACGCTGGCGCTGCTGAGCCATTGCGGCGTCGATCCGCAACGGATCGTGATCGAGCTGACCGAGCAAAGCTCGATTCCGGACGTCGGCAGCTTCTTGCCGGTAATTACGGCGCTGCGCACGGCCGGCGCGCAATTCGCGCTCGACGATTACGGCACCGCGAACGCCAGCATGAATCTGTGGGTACGGCTGCAACCGGATGTCGTGAAGATCGACCGTTTCTTCATCCACGACATCGCCTGCGATCCGCTCAAGTTCGAAGCCGTGCGCGCGATGCAGCACTTCGCCAGCGCGAGCGGCGCGCGGCTGGTCGCCGAGGGTATCGAGAACGAAGCGGACCTGATCGTGGTGCGCGACATGGGGATCGGTTGCGGGCAAGGCTATTTCTTCGGCCGGCCCAACGCGCAACCGGCCCGCGGTGTCACCGACGACGCCCGCGACGCGCTGCGCGCCGGTCACATCGCCGTGTTTCCCGAAACCACGCGTACGGTCAGCAGCGCGTCGCCGTCGGGCGGCATGGCGTCGGCGAAAATGCTGGTGCATGCGCCCGCGCTACCGCGCGGGGCCATCAACAACGACGTGCTCGAACTGTTCAATCGCCTGCCCGATCTGCACGCGGTGGCGGTGGTCGAGCACGACGAACCGGTCGCGCTGATCAACCGGCGCAGCTTCATGGACCGCTACGCGCTGCCATACCACCGCGAGCTGTTCGGCAAGCGCCCGTGCCTGCTGTTTGCGAACGCGTCGCCGGTGATCATCGAGAAATCGATGACCGTCGAGCAGATGGCCCAACTCCTCGCCAGCGACGACCAGCGCTATCTTGCCGACGGCTTCGTCATCACCGACAACGGCAAATACGTCGGCCTCGGCACCGGCGAGAACCTCGTGCGCGCGGTGACCGAGGTGCGCCTCGAAGCCGCGCGCTACGCGAACCCGCTGACCTTTCTGCCGGGCAACATCCCGATCAGCTCGCACATCGCGCGCCTGCTCGGCAATGACGCCGGCTTCTACGCGTGCTACGTCGATCTGAACCACTTCAAGCCGTTCAATGATCAGTACGGCTACTGGCAAGGCGACGAAGTGCTGAAGTTCGCCGCCGCCGTGCTTGCCGACGTCTGCGACCCGACCCGCGACTTTCTCGGCCACGTGGGCGGCGACGATTTCCTGATCCTGTTCCAGAGCGACGACTGGAAGGAGCGGGTGCTGCGCGCGATTCACGTGTTCAACGAAGGCGCGCAGCGTTTCTACGCACCGGCCGACCGGCTGGCCGGCGGCATCCACGGGGAAGACCGCCGCGGCAATCCGACCTTCTTCGGCTTCGTGACGATGGCGATCGGCTGCGTGCGCGTCGAGTCGGACGGCGGCCCGTCGTTTTATAGCAGCGAGGAGATTGCTTCCGTGGCGGCGGTGGCGAAGCGGCGCGCCAAGCACGAGACGAGCGGTTTCGTGCTGATCGATGCAAGCGAGAGCGTCGCGCTGCTGCGCGGACAAACGGAGGTCGCGCACGCCGCTTTCGACTAAGCCCGCAGGCTTTGCCGAGCCGCGCAAAACGGGTGTTGTTTAGCAATTTTTACTAAACACAATATTTATGGAAATACCCATATATACGGGTATTTCCCGGTATCGATCGCGTATTTCCGGGGCTGTTTCAGGCCGGTTTTACTATACAATCGCCCGAACCTAAACACCGTACGGTCGCCCTCCGTTGCGGCCGCTTCATTCGATGGCAACCACCATCCGCGACGTCGCCCGGGCGGCGAGCGTGTCGATCGGCACCGTCTCACGCGCACTGAAGAACCAGCCGGGCCTCTCCGAGGCCACTCGCGTGCGCGTCGTCGAAGCCGCGCGGCAACTCGGCTATGACGCCGCCCAGTTGCGCCCGCGCATCCGCCGCCTCACTTTCCTGCTGCATCGGCAGCACAACAACTTCGCGGTCAGTCCGTTCTTTTCGCACGTGCTGCACGGCGTCGAAGACGCGTGCCGTGAACGCGGCATCGTCCCTTCCGTACTGACGGCCGGCCCGACTGAAGACGTGATCCAGCAGATGCGCCTGCACGCGCCGGATGCGGTGGCGATCGCCGGTTTCGTCGAACCCGAAACGCTGACCATGCTGGTTGCGATGCAGCGCCCGCTCGTGCTGATCGACCTGTGGGCGCCCGGTTTGCGCTCGGTGAATCTGGAGAACGCCGCGGGCGCCACGCTCGCCATGCGCCATCTGTTCGAACAGAAACGCACGCGTGTCGCGTTCATCGGCGGGTCGCTCGCGCACTTCAGCATTGCACAGCGCGCGCTCGGTTACCGGCGCGCGTTTTTCGAGGCGGGTTTGCTGTTCGACCCGTCGCTGGAAGTGACCATCGACGCCGGCCTCGATCCCGACAGCGGCGCCGCGCGCGCGATGCACCAATTGCTCGACGCACCCGGCGCACGACCCGACGCCGTGTTTGCCTATAACGACGCCGCAGCGCTCGCCGCGCTGCGCGCGTGCCTCGCGCGCGGCCTGCGCGTGCCCGAGGACATCGCGATCATCGGCTTCGACGACATTCCCGCCGCCGCCCACGCCACGCCGCCGCTGTCGACCATTTCGGTCGACAAGGAAGCGCTCGGCCGGCGCGGTGTCGAACTGCTGCTTGAAGACGCACCCGCCAAACTGGAAGTCCGCTTGCCCGTCCATCTCATTGCCCGTGCCAGTACTTTGGTGAGACAGCCATGATGCAATCCGATCCGCTTCACTCCGCAGCAAACGGCGCGGCCAATGCGAATGCCGTTCCCGCTGCCGCGCCCTCCGTCGACAACTTCCGCAGCCGCGATTTTCTGCTCTCGCATGTGCAGGACACGCTGAGCTTTTACGCACCGAACGTGCTCGATCCAAGCGGCGGCTTCTGCCATTTTTTCCGCGACAACGGTTCGGTCTACGACAAGACCACGCGCCATCTGGTGAGCAGTTGCCGCTACGTCTTCAACTACGCGATGGCGTATCGCCAGTTCGGCGACCCGCGGCATCTCGAGTACGCGCGCCACGGTTTGCGTTTTCTGCGCGAAGCGCACTGGGACGCCGAGCACGAAGGCTACGACTGGGAGCTCGAATGGCGCGACGGCAAGAAGCGCACGCTCGACGCGACGCGTCACTGCTACGGCCTCGCGTTCGTGTTGCTCGCGTATTCGCATGCGGCGCTGGCCGGCATCGAAGAAGCCAGGCCGATGATCGGCGCAACCTTCGAGTTGATGGAACACCGCTTCTGGGACGCCGCTGCGGGCCTCTACGCCGACGAAGCGACGCCCGACTGGCGCGTCAGTTCGTACCGCGGCCAGAACGCGAACATGCACACGACCGAGGCGCTGCTCGCCGCGCACGAAGCGACCGGCCACCTCGTCTATCTGGATCGGGCGGAACGGGTGGCGTCGAACATCACGCTGCGTCAGGCGAAGCTATCGCAGGGGCTGGTGTGGGAGCACTTTCACGCGGACTGGTCGATCGACTGGCATTACAACGAAGAAGACAGCTCGAACATTTTCCGTCCGTGGGGTTTTCAGCCGGGGCATCAGACCGAGTGGGCGAAGCTGCTGCTGATTCTCGAGCGGTATCGTCCGCTGCCGTGGCTGCTGCCCCGCGCCATCGAGCTATTCGACGCCGCCATGATGCATGCGTGGGACGAAGACCACGGCGGCCTCTATTACGGCTTCGGCCCGGACGGCACCGTTTGCGATCACGACAAGTATTTCTGGGTGCAGGCTGAAACGTTCGCGACTGCTGCGCTGCTCGGCAAGCGCACGGGCAACGAACGCTTCTGGGACTGGTACGACGAGATCTGGCGCTACAGCTGGGCGCATTTCGTCGATCACAAGTATGGTGCGTGGTATCGCATCCTCACCTGCGATAACCGCAAGTACAGCGACGAAAAGAGTCCTGCCGGCAAGACCGACTATCACACGATGGGCGCGTGCTACGAAGTGCTGGCGCACGCGCTGCCTTCCGGCGAGGCCGGGACGCCTGAATCCGCGGAGTAAACAAAATGAGCACGAACACCGATTTTCCCTTCTTCGTTTCTGCCGGCGACATCCTCACCGATCTCGTGCGGACTGGCGCATCGCAATGGCTGTCTCGTCCTGGCGGCGCCGGCTGGAATGTCGCGCGTTGCGTGGCGCGGCTCGGATTACCGACGGCTTGCGCCGGTTCACTGGGCGTCGACAACTTCTCCGACGACCTCTGGAACGCGAGCGTCGCCGCGGGTCTCGACATGCGCTTCATGCAGCGCGTGGAGCACCCACCGCTACTGGCGATCGTTCATCAGACGCATCCGCCTGCGTATTTCTTCATGGGCGAGAACGGCGCCGATCTCGCGTTCGATCCAGCGCGCTTGCCGGCTGGCTGGATGGAGCAGGTGAAGTGGGCGCATTTTGGTTGCATTAGTCTCGTACGGCAGCCGCTTGGCGATACGCTTGCCGGGTTGGCGGCCGAGTTGCGCTCGCGTGGTGTGAAGATCAGTTTTGATCCGAATTATCGGAACCTGATGGAGCATGGGTATGAGCCGACTTTGCGGAAGATGGCTGCGCTGGCTGATTTGATCAAGGTATCGGATGAGGATTTGCGATTGCTGTTCAAGTCCGCCGACGAGGCGGGCGCGTTGGCGCAATTGCGGGAGATGAATCCTTCTGCCACGGTGCTCGTGACGCGTGGGCCGGAGACGGCAATGTTGATCGATGGCGCCAGGGTGATTGAGGCTCGGCCGCCTCGGGTTGAGGTTGTCGATACTGTTGGAGCTGGAGATGCTTCTATTGGCGGTTTGCTGTTTAGCTTGATGACTGCTCCGCAGAGGTCCTGGTCAGAGCATCTGGCTTTTTCTTTGGCCGCTGGCGCGGCGGCGTGTAGGCATGCTGGGGCGCATGCGCCTTCTTTAGATGAGGTTGTAGCTCTGTTGTAGTTTTTTTTGCCTTTGGCGGCGGCATTTTTCTGTGTGCCTGCGGCGGTGGCCTTTCTTTCTTTATTGGTTTATTTGCGTTCCCCCTGTGCTGTTTGCCTGCTCGGCGCTTTGGGTTGTACGCCTGCGGTGTTGGCCTTTCCTTGATTTGTTAGTGGTCTATTAGCTTCGCCCCTGTGCGGGGCAGGCACTTACTTTCTTTGCCGCCGCAAAGAAAAGTAGGCAAAAGAAAGCGGCTTTACACCGCTAATGCTTAAGCGGGTCCCCTGGCTTGGAGGAGGCAGTGGAACATCTGGAATCGGTGTTCTCGCGCACTCCGCGCGGGTGACAAGGCCGTCATTCCTCCGGCGGCGCTTCGCGCGCCGCAGCGGTACTTCATCAAACCACCAGGCGTTTTGGCGCAGCGGTACCTCATAAAACCGTCAACCGGCTTTGGCGCCCGCGCCTGGTTCGGCGCAGTAGCTCGCACTCTCTTCCCCAATGCCTCGCCTAGGCGCTAGTGTTTCGCCCTCGCGTTCCCCATACCCCGCGAAGACGATAGCGTCTCGCTCGCGGTGGCGGCCCGTACTCGCACACCTCGGCGCCGCGCCGAGGCGAAGCAGATGGCACCGACCGCGCACAAGCGAAGCCCCTGGTTTCCCTTGCAGACCGTTCCGACGAACGCGTAGTGCGAGGCGGGAAGAATGATGCCGGAGGCGTGCACGCCCCCTCGGTTTTGAGAAGCACCGCTGCGGCGCGCGGAGCGCCGCCGGAAGGATGACGGCCTTGTCACCAGCGCGGAGTGCGCGAGAACACCGATTCCAGATGCTCCACTGCCTCCTCCAGGCCAGGGGACCCGCTTCAGAGCTAGCGGTTTGAGCCGCTTTCTTTTGCCTACTTTTCTTTGCGGCAGGCAAAGAAAAGTAGGTGCCCCCCCGCACAGGGGGAACGCTAATAAACCAACAACAAAACAAGGAAAGGCAACACCGTAGGCACACCAACAATGCCGCCGCAAAAGGCAAAAGGCAAAAAGCAAAACCACGTGCTACGATGAACTCTAACCCCCTGGAAGGAGAGCCCCAATGGAAGACATGACCTACACCAAGGGCATCTACACGGCCACCGCCTCGGTCCGCGAACTAAAAAGCGACGAATTCCAGGGCGTGGTAACCCTCTCCCGCGACGAAGGCGACCAAACCGCCGACCCAGAAACCACCGTCTACCAGGTCGAAGCCACTTCATTGACGCCAGAAGAAGCACTCGAGGAAGCCAAAGCCCTCGCCCACCGGATCCTCGGTGAAATCGAACTTTAGGCATCACGGCGCCGTGCCGATCACACTGCGCCATACCTGAACCAACCGGCCGGAGGCGATCATGGCTGAACAGCTCTTCCTCTACGGCGTCTACTCGATTCACGTCCGCCCACTTGAACTGGACGGCGCACGCTGGGACGCGGAATACGAAATCCGTCATCGTGAAAAAGCCGTCAAGTCGTGGACGACCGTCGGCGGCGACGACGGCTATGCGGACGAAGCCGAAGCAATCGCCGCAGCGCACCAACAAGCCGTCGACGATATAGAACATGGCGCCGGTGTTCCAAAGCCACGCGCATTTCCATAGACCCGGAAGAGCCGAAGCAAGCGCGCCGATCGCGCTCCGCGGAAAGCAAGCGCACCAGCCAGACAAGCATCCCGGCGCTCGCCAGAATCGCCGTAGAGGCGCCGCTTTCACCATCCGCGCAGCACCTCGAAAATCACCTTCCGCGCACCGATCGTCGTGCTACGCTTTGCGCGTTTTCCTCTCCCCGAGCACGTGATGGCTACCGAACCGTCAGACCGCTTTCCCGGCATCGGCGACGCCGAAGCACGCGCGCAACGACGTCGCGCGCGCGGCAGCCGCGAGATGCGCCTGGACGATCGCGTGGTCGTCGCGCACGGCATGCCGACGCCGCTCTGGCAGGATCTCTATCACCGTGCACTAGTGGTCCGCTGGCCGACGTTTTTCGTGTCGCTCGCTGTGCTGTTTCTGCTGCTCAACACCGTGTTCGCCACGCTCTACATGCTCGGCGCGGCGTCGATCGCCAATCAGTTTCCGGCAGGTTTCGGCGGCGCATTCTTCTTCAGCGTCGAAACGCTCGCAACAGTCGGCTACGGCGACATGCATCCGCAAACCGTCTACGCACACTGGATCGCGACGCTGGAAATCTTTGTCGGCATGTCCTGTATCGCGTTGGCGACAGGGTTGATCTTCGCGCGCTTTTCGCGCCCGCATGCAAAGATCATGTTTGCCCGCTACGCGATCGTGCGGCCGCTGGAAGGCCGCATGACGCTGATGGTGCGCGCCGCAAACGCGCGTCAGAACGTCATCGCCGAAGCACGCGCAAGGCTGCGCATCATGCGACAGGAAACGACCGTCGAAGGCTACACGCTGCGCAAGCTCTACGACCTGACCCTGGTGCGCGATCAGCATCCGGTGTTCAAACTGGGCTGGAGCCTGATGCACGTCATCGACGAGAGCAGTCCGTTGTTCGGCGAAACCGCCGAAACACTCAAAGGCCGCGACACGTCCCTGCTGCTCACGCTCGAAGGGGTCGACGAATCGACGTCCCAGACCATGCAGGCACGCCACCTGTGGACTTGCGATCAGATCTACTGGCATTACCGCTTCGTAGACATCATGCGCGAGGAAGACGGCGTGAGTCACATCGATTACTCGCATTTCGACGAGATCGTGCCACTCGACTCGGCGCCCGTCGCGGTCATGGAGAAGGCGCCGGCGCCATAAACGTCGCAGTCAGCTCGACAGCGAGAATCGTATAGGCGCGCCTTGCCGCCCCACGATCAGAACTTGTGACGAATCCCCACGACGCCCACCACCTGCGTGCTGGTGCTCGACGGATTACCAATCCCCTCGATGGCCGCCGCCGCGTTCGACGACGCGCGCCGGCGCTGGCGGTGTGGACGGGCTACTGAAGCCGGACCGGTCACGTGAAACAGCATTCTCCCTGCCGCCTGTCATGAGGGCCACCAGGCGCTTGCGCCCAGGCTACTTTTCCCTGAGCGTCACGCACCAGGGCATACCCGAATCCACCCGATGCATGGCAAATCCCTCTCAAAACCTCATTAAATCGCGCGGGCCTTCGCGCCTATTCGCTGTGTGCCGATCAAACTAGCAAAAATCTACTCTAATCGGCGCTAAAAAATAGAGTCTCTTTCGCTGCGTCACTTCTGTGGTCCCCACCACGCGCGCGGATGCAAAACAACGGAGACTCACCCATGACCGCTCGCCTGCCCGTCGACGGCACGCCCGCTCTCGCCGACTACAAGCTGTCCGATAACCTTACCGCGACGCGCGGCCGCATCTTCCTCACCGGCACGCAGGCGCTGGTGCGCCTCGCGTTGATGCAGCGCGCGGCCGACAAGGCGCGCGGGATGAACACTGCCGGCTTCATCAGCGGCTATCGCGGTTCGCCGCTCGGCATGGTCGACCAGCAGTTGTGGAAGGCGAGCAAACTCCTCACGGCGAGCGATATCCGCTTTCTGCCCGCGATCAACGAAGAACTCGGCGGCACGGCGGTGCTCGGCACGCAGCGCGTGGAGTCGGACCCGGAGCGTACTGTCGAGGGCGTGTTCGCGATGTGGTACGGCAAGGGCCCGGGCGTGGATCGCGCGGGCGATGCGCTGAAGCACGGCAACGCATACGGCTCGTCGCCGCACGGCGGCGTGCTGGTAGTGGCGGGCGACGACCACGGCTGCGTGTCGTCGTCGATGCCGCACCAGAGCGACTTCGCGTTGATGGCCTGGCACATGCCGATCGTGAATCCGTCGAACATCGCCGACATGCTCGAATTCGGACTGTATGGCTGGGCGCTGTCGCGCTTCTCCGGCGCGTGGGTCGGCTACAAGGCGATCTCCGAAACGGTCGAATCCGGTTCGACAGTCGACCTCGACGCGCTGCAGACCGAATGGACGATTCCACAGGATTTCGAAGCACCCGCCGGCGGCCTGCACAACCGCTGGCCCGATCTGCCGAGCCTGACGATCGAATCGCGGATGCACGCGAAGCTCGACGCGGTGCGCCATTTCGCGCGCACCAACAGCATCGACAAATGGATCGCGCCGAGTCCGCATGCGAATGTCGGCATCGTGACGTGCGGCAAGGCCCATCTGGATCTGATGGAAACGCTGCGCCGGCTCGACTTGACAGTCGCGGATCTGGAAGCGGCCGGCGTGCGGATCTACAAGGTCGGCTTGTCGTTTCCTTTGGAAATGACGCGCATCGACGCATTCGTTTCAGGCCTGTTCGAAGTGCTGGTGATCGAGGAGAAAGGTCCGGTCATCGAGCAGCAGATCAAAGACTATCTGTACAACCGCACTCGAGGTACACGTCCGATCGTGATCGGCAAGAACGCTGAAGACGGCACCATGCTGCTGTCGTCGCTCGGTGAATTGCGGCCGTCACGCATTCTGCCGGTATTCGCGAACTGGCTCGCGAAGCACAAGCCGGCGCTCGATCGCCGCGAACGCGTGGTCGATCTGGTAGCGCCGCAAATCCTCTCGAACGCCGCGGATAGCGTGAAACGCACACCGTATTTCTGTTCGGGCTGTCCGCACAACACCTCGACCAAGGTGCCCGAAGGTTCGATCGCGCAAGCGGGGATCGGCTGTCACTTCATGGCGTCCTGGATGGAACGCGACACCACCGGGTTGATCCAGATGGGCGGCGAAGGCGTCGACTGGGCCTCGCATTCGATGTTCACGAAAACGCGCCACGTGTTCCAGAATCTCGGCGACGGCACCTACTTTCACTCCGGCATTCTCGCGATCCGCCAGGCGGTGGCCGCGAAAGCCACCATTACGTACAAGATTCTCTATAACGACGCGGTCGCGATGACGGGCGGCCAGCCGGTCGACGGCAGCATCTCGGTGCCGCAGATCGCGCGCCAGGTGGAAGCCGAAGGCGTGTCGCGCTTCGTCGTGGTCAGCGACGAACCCGAGAAATACGACGGCCATCACGATCTGTTTCCGAAGGGCACGACGTTCCACCATCGTAGCGAAATGGACACCGTGCAGCGCGAGCTGCGCGACACCGACGGCGTCACCGTGCTGATCTACGACCAGACCTGCGCGGCGGAAAAACGGCGTCGCCGGAAAAAAGGCGAGTTTCCCGATCCGGACAAGCGCCTGTTCATCAACGAGGAAGTCTGCGAAGGCTGCGGCGATTGCGGCGTGCAGTCGAATTGCCTGTCGGTCGAGCCGGTGGAGACCGCGCTGGGCCGCAAGCGCCGCATCGATCAATCGTCGTGCAACAAAGACTATTCATGCGTGAACGGTTTCTGCCCGAGCTTCGTCACGGTCGAAGGCGGCAAGCTCAAGAAAGCCGCGGGCGCCGCGTTCGATCCTCAAGCGCTTGCCGCACACGTCGATGCGTTGCCGATTCCCGCGACGCATCTCGACGCCGCGCCTTACGACATCCTCGTGACCGGGGTCGGCGGCACCGGCGTCGTGACGGTCGGCGCGTTGATCAGCATGGCCGCGCATCTGGAAGGCAAGAGCGCGTCGGTGCTCGACTTCATGGGTTTCGCGCAAAAGGGCGGTTCGGTGTTGTCATTCGTGCGCTTCGCCGCTCGCGACGAGTGGCTCAACCAGGTCCGCATCGACACGCAACAGGCCGACGTGCTGCTCGCCTGCGATATGGTGGTGGGCGCGAGTGCCGATGCGCTGCAAACGGTACGTCACGGCCGCACGCGCATCGTCGTCAACACGCACGCCATTCCGAACGCGACCTTTGTGCAGAACCCGGACGCGACGCTTCACGCGGACGCATTGCTCGACAAGATGCGTCACGCGGCGGGCCCGGAACGCATGTCCACTTGCGATGCGCAAGCGCTCGCCACGCGCTTTCTCGGCGACACCATCGGTGCGAATATTCTGATGCTCGGTTATACCTGGCAACTCGGTTTGGTGCCGGTATCGTTCGCCGCGATGATGCGCGCGATCGAGTTGAACAACGTCGCGGTACAGATGAACCAACTGGCGTTTTCGATCGGCCGTCTGGCTGCCGACGATCCGGCTGCGCTCGAATCGCTGTGGCAAGCGAGGCATCTGGCGAAGCAAGCAGTGCGCGTCGATACGCTCGACGAACTGATCGCGCATCGCGAAGCCCGTCTTCAAACGTACGGCGGCGCGCGCTATGTGAAGCGTTATCGCGCGCTGGTCGATGCGGCGCGGCGTACGGAAGCTAAGGTGGATGCGCAGAGCGAGCGCATCACGCGCGCCGTGGCGACGACGTTCTATCGTCTGCTGGCGGTGAAGGACGAATACGAAGTGGCGCGTCTGCATACGGACAGCGCGTTTCGCGAAGCGCTCGAGGCACAATTCGAAGGGGTTGCCGGTAAGGACTTCGGCATCAAGTTCAACCTCGCGCCGCCAACGCTCGCGCGTCCGAAACCCGGCGTCAATCCGACCAAGAAGACTTTCGGTCAATGGATGTGGCCGGTGCTCGGCATGCTGGCGAAATGGCGCGGTCTGCGCGGCACGATGCTCGATCCGTTCAGCCGCACGCTCGAGCGCAAGATGGAGCGCGAACTCGCCGACGACTACGAAACGACGCTGCAACGCGCTTTCGCGAAGCTCAATGCAAACAATGTCGAAGAGGTCGCCAAGCTGGCCGACCTGCATGCTCGCGTGCGCGGTTATGGTCACGTGAAGCTGGCGAATCTGGCGGGCGTGAAGCGTGGCGAGCGCGATCTGGCTGCAAGCTTGCAGATCGAAGCGGCGACGGGCGCATCGGTGAAGAAATCGCTGGAAGAGGTGAAGGGCGCCGGGCAGTTGCGCGGAATTCCAGTGATCGTGGCGAAGTAATTTCGCACGTAGATGAAGAATGCCGCCTCGGGATGGAATCCCGAGGCGGCATTTTTTTGCCTGATGGTTTAGCTGCGCGCTGCGTCCAATAGCGCTCTCGCTCGAGCGACTTTTGCCGCATCGACCGGCGCGAGGCCATTGCCGCCAACACGCACGCCGGAACCGAAGTGCACCGCCTCAACCTGGGTGGCGTGCACAAATCCGGCGACCGCGTCGACGGTCAAGCCCGCGCCCGCCAGCACCGTGCAATGCGAACCTGACGCTTGCCGCACCAGCGCTCGTATCGTTTCTTCAGCTTGCAGCACCGACGGCTTGCCACCCGAAGTCAGCACGTTCCTGATCGCGTCGAAACCGAGCAGCACGTCGAACGCTTTTTGCAGCTCGCGCGCTTCATCGAACGCACGATGGAAGGTGATCGCGAGGCCATCCGCCGCATCGATTGCGCGCGCGAGCCCGTCGCGGTCGATCTCACCGGCAGCGCTCAGCATGCCGATCACCACGCCGTCGGCGCCCGCCGCCGCAATCGCCCGCACGTCGCGCAGCATCACGGCGTAGTCATCGGCGTCGAACACGAACGAGCGGCTGTGCGGCCGCACGATCACGTTCACTGGAATCTCGACCGCCGCGACCACCGCTTCGATCAGACCGATGCTCGGCGTCAGACCGCCCTCGCCCATCGCGGTGACGAGTTCGATGCGGTTGGCGCCGGCTCGCGCGGCAAGCCGCGCGTCGGCGACGGTCGTGGCGATGACTTCAAGTAAAACGGACATGAGAGCGGCTGAGCGTCGTTAAAAACGACATGATCTCAGAACCGCTCTTCGTCGGCCCAGTCAATATCGCCGCACAGCACGCAAGTCTGCTCGCCGACACGCGTCGCCACCGATAGCGTCACGCAAGGCAACGCTTCGTTGATCGACAGATACGGACGCGTCACATGCACGCGTTCCGGCGCATTGATCGCCGCACGGAAATACGGACGACGCAGCCAGTTCGCCCCTTGCGCGTCGGCGAGCGGCAGGAAGCGCGTTTCGTGCGCCGCGCGATCGGCGCGCAGTACGACGTTGCGGCCCGCCTGCTTGCCTTTGGCGTCGAGCAGGAAACAGCGCGCGGCATGATCGAGTGCGAGAAAATTCCAGCACACTTCCTCAAGCGGCTCGCCGGCGGCCAGCCGTTCCGCGGCGCGCTCGAACGCACGCAAATACGGCGCGAGCCGGCTCGTGTTGCGGCGTTCGCGCGCTTCGGTCTGATCGCGGTAGCGATCGGTGAGCTCACCGATGCATGCCGCCGCATGCGGCGCGTCGGCTGCGCCCGGATTCGGACGGCCGAAGAAAAAACCTTGCACGAAGTCGGCATCGCAGGCGAGCGCCATCTGCGCTTCGTGTTCGGTTTCGACGCCTTCGATCAGCACCAGCTTGCCCGCCTCGTGCAACAGCGCGACCAGCCCCGGCAGAATCGTCGCCATATCGGGACGGTGCGCGGCGTGCGACAGCATGATGCGGTCGAGCTTCACGATATCGGGATTCAACTGCCAGATCCGCTCGACGTTCGAGTGGCCCGCGCCGAAATCGTCGAGCGCGATCAGGAAGCCGCGCTCGCGGAACTGGCGCACCGCGTCGGCAAGACGTTCAAGGTCGTCCGCGCGCTGTTCGAGCACTTCGAGCACGATGCGTCGCGGCGGCAAATCGAGCCGGCGCAGATTGGCCAGCAACGCGGCGGAGTGATACGGATCGGTAAGCGCGCCGGGATGGACGTTCAGGAACAGCCACTCCCGCTCGGCGCCGAGCACCTTGAAATTCTCCAGATGCAGCGTCTGGGCCAGCCGGTCCAATTGAAGAATGTCGCCCAGCCGCGCCGCCTCGCCGAATACGTCGAGCGGCGACACGGGCCGGTCCAGCGCGTCGTGCGCGCGCAGCAAGCCCTCGTAACCGACCGCCCGCATATGCGACAGGCTGAAAATCGGTTGAAACACGCTGGTCAATGTCAGTTCGCCGTGTTGCACGGAGAAGCGTTCGAGCCCCGAAGTCACTTCGACCTCGAAGCCATGCGGCGCGGCGGCCGTTCTTTCCTGTTGCGCAATCGTCATGCAATCCTCTCACGCGAGAGCCGGGCCGGTCCGAACGCGGAAGCGAACAACCACGGCGCCGTTTCTCAAAATGTGCGTCATCGATATTGCTTAAGCAAGCTCCATGCGCACGCTGGCGCACATCCGAATGAAATTTGCATGAAAGATTGCACCGGCAGAAGGGTTCATGCGTCGGGTGTGGGCGCGGCGCGCACCGTTGCGGTGCATTGCCTTTCATAGGCGCTTGTTGCCGGGGCGCACGATGCCTTGCCCGCCTGACGATGGTGGCGAGCGTTGTCGGGATAAACTTCGGCCTTACGTTTTCCTTTTGCCTCCCTTGCTCCTCGTAACTGAAACGCGGCGACAGTGTCGATGATGACAGAGGAAACGCCGTTATATCTGCAGAAATAGACCGATGGAAATTGTCTTTACCGTATTGATTCTTTTGCTTGCTGTGGCCGCATCCGGCGTCGTGACCCGGGTGCTTCCGTTTGCGCTACCGCTGCCGCTCGTACAGATTGCGATCGGTGCGTTGCTCGCATGGCCGAGGCTCGGACTGCACGTCACCTTCGACCCGGAAATTTTCATGATGCTGTTCATTCCGCCGCTGCTGTTCGCGGACGGATGGCGCATACCCAAGCGCGAGTTGTTCATGGCGCGCCGCTCCATCCTGATGCTCGCGCTCGGGCTGGTGTTCATGACGGTGCTGGCGGTCGGCTATTTCGTGCATGCGCTGGTGCCCTCGATCTCGTTGCCGGTCGCGTTCGCGCTTGCCGCCGTGCTCTCGCCGACTGACGCGGTGGCGCTCACCGGCATCGTCGGCAAGGGCCGGATTCCGGGGCGGCTGATGCACATCCTCGAAGGCGAAGCGTTGATGAACGATGCGTCGGGCCTTGTTGCGTTGAAGTTTGCGATTGCTGCTGCGTTGACCGGCGTATTTTCGCTGCGCGACGCGTCGATCAGCTTCGTGATCATCGCGGTGGGCGGTCTCGCGACCGGCGCGGCGGTGAGCTGGTTATTCAGCATTGTGTCGGCGCGCTTTCTGAGCGTCACCGAAGAAGGCGACCCGGCGCCTGGCGTTGTGATGACGCTGCTGATTCCGTTCGCCGCGTATCTGATCGCCGAGCGCTTCGAATTGTCGGGCATTCTGGCCGCGGTCGCCGCCGGCATGATGATGAATTACGCGAGCATCGCTCACGCCGGAGCGGTGGCGTCGCGTGTGCGTGGCGCCAGCACGTGGACGATGATCGAGTTCGTCTTCAACGGCATGGTGTTCATTCTGCTGGGGCTGCAGTTTCCGCACATTCTGGGCCGCGCGTTGCTCGACGCGCACGAGACCAGCAACACGCAGGTGTGGCTGCTGATCGGCTACATCGCCGCGGTGACCGTGGCGCTCTACGCGATGCGTTTCGTCTGGGTATGGCTGCTGCGCTGGTTCGCGAGCCGCGGTGCGGCGAAGCACGGTGTGACGAATGCGGTGCCGGGACTACGCACGGTGACGGTGACGACGGTGGCGGGCGTGCGCGGCGCGGTGACGCTGGCAGGCGTGTTGTCGTTGCCGGAAGTGTTGCCGGGAGGCACGCCGCTGCCGGGACGGGACCTGGCGATTTTCATCGCGTCGGGGGTGATTCTGGCGTCGCTGTTGGTGGCGGTGGTGGCATTGCCGTTGTTGTTGCGAGGCTGGCGGAGGGGGAAGGATCTGCATGCTGCGGAGGAGGCGCTGGCGCGGACACATGCGGCGCAGGCCGCGATTCGCGCGGTTGATGAATTGCATGACGCTGAGTGTGCGGATCTTGATGAATCGGCCTCGGCGTATGCGGCGGATGTCACCGCCAGGGTGATGGATTTGTATCGGCGAAGGCTCGCTACGCTTGGAGATGAACAGGAGCCGCGCGAATTGGCGCGGCGCTCCGATGCGCTTGAATTTCGGATGAAGTTGGCGGCGATGAGAGCGGAGAGGTCGGCGCTGCTTGCGCTGCGGAATACGCAGAAGATTAATGATGAGACTTTGAATAAGTTAATGAGGGAAGTGGATTTGTCGGAGACGGCGCTTACTAGTCGAAGTAGGTGAGTGGGGGTTTTTTGCTGCCGCAGGCTCACTTTTTTTTTGCCTTCGCGGCGCTATGGGTGTTTGCCTGGGGCGTTGGCCTTTCCTTGATTTGTTAGTGGTCTATTAGCGTCGCCCCTGTGCGGGGCAGGCACTTACTTTCTTTGCCGCCGCAAAGAAAGTAAGCAAAGAAAGCGGCTTCACACCGCTGATATGACTCCCGGTGTCAATCGGGATCGGTTTTTCGGTTTCTCAAATTCATATTTACCTGAATTTCCTGAGGGCGACGTAGCAGTACATCTCGACGGTGGATCACGCTGATATCCGCGGGTTGGGTACCGCATTACAGAGGTCCGCCCAATGAGCCTGCCGCAATCTAAAGCCGCAAGTCGGATGCAATCCGTTGCGTAGCGGTGTCGCGGGTTACTCGTGTGCCGGGCTACGCCGCCTTCAGGAAACTCCTCCAGTGTCAGGTTGGGGCAACGGGGCTGGATGTTGCATCATGCCAGGCGCACCTCGTGCGGTACGGCCAGCGACATCGCGAGCCGGCTGACGTCCCAGATAAAACCTGCCAGTTCGCGGGCAACCGCGACCACCGCGATGTTCTTCTGCTTGCCGCGCGCGATGAGCTTGCGATAGCGTCGGCACAGCCGCACCTGTGCGTCCCAGGCGCGATCCACGATCGGCTTGGGGATACCTTCGTGGCGGCGCTGGATGTCGGGACTGACACGGGCCGTATGCCGGTAGCTCCAGGCCGCTTCGACGAGCAGCTTTCTCGCGTAGCTGTTGCCGTTCTTCGTGATACTGCCCTGCCGGCGCTTCTCGCCTGACGAGTGTTCCGAGGGCGTCACGCCCAGCCAGGCCATCAGCTGGCGCGGATGGGCAAAACGCGACAGGTCACCCAGCTCCGCGAGCATGCCCACCGCCGTGGTGAACTGCACGCCGCGCATGGTCTGCAGGCCCAGCACGGCCGGATAGAAGCGCCAGTTGGGGACCGCTTCGCGCAACGCGGCCTCCAGTCGCGCGCATTGAGCGAGGCGGTCCTCGATGGTGCGCCGATGTTCCTCGAACGCCAGCTGCTGCCATGCACTGTCGAATGCATGCGCGCCCAGCCAGCGCTGGTGCGCCGGTCCCCAGTCGGCACGGCCTGTATAGCGCACCCCATGCGAGAGCAGGAAAGCCTTCAGCCGTTGCCGTGCACGCTTCAGATCATCTTTGGCGCTGACCCAGGTACGCGCCAGATCGCGGAACGCTTCGTCGCCCACGCCGGGCACGTACACGGCTGACAGGTCGCCAGCGCGCAGTGAGCGCACGAGCTTCACGGCATCACGTCGATCGGTCTTGACCCGCTCGCCTGGTTTTTTGGGAATCAGCGATGGCGCGCACACCATGCAGTCGAAACCCTTGTTCACGAGTTGACGGTAAAGCCCGTAGCCGCACGGGCCTGCCTCGTAGACGAACCGGATGCGTGGCGCCTTTGACTGCAGGCGCTTGCACAGGCGATCGATATCGGCCTGCCTCGTACCGGTCTTGCCGAGCAGTTCAACCTCGCCCGCATCGAGTGCATAGGCAACCGTGATCGAATCCTTGTGAACGTCGCAACCGACGTACAGCGTGCTATCGTGTTCCATGCTGGCCTCCGTGCCGGAATTCGCCGGGTGCGGCCCGTCCGCACCGTGCGGCTCTGGTAGCAATGCTAACCCGCGTTTGATTCCTCACGGCAGGCCAGCCCTTGCCTCACGGGAGTCATACTGTCTAACGCTTAAGCGGGTCCCCTGGCTTGGAGGGCGCAGTGGAGCATCTGGAATCGCTGTCCTCGCACACTCAGCGCGGGTGACAAGGCAGTCATTCTTCCGGCGGCGCTGCGCGCGCCGACGCGGTACTTCTAAAAACCGATGGGGCGTACGCGCTTCCGACATCATCCTTCCCGCCTCGTACTGCGTGCTCGCGGGAACGGTTTGCCAGGGAAACCAGGGGCTTCGTTCTTTATCGGTGGGGGCCATCGGCTTTGCCTCGGCGAGGCGCCGAAGTGGTTTGCGGTTTGCGGAAACGTGACGCCCGGCGGTAATTCAGCGAGACGCAGAGGCTGCGACGGTATTGAGAGCGGCACGCGCCGATCGCTGCAAATCCACCAAAATACGGACCACCTTACCAGGCAAAGCGTTGACGCGAAAATGGCGGATGGTTTTGTGAAGTACCGCTGCGGCGCGCGCAGCGCCGCCGGAAGAATGACGGCCTTGTCACCAGCGCGGAGCGCGCGGGAACACCGATTCCAGATGTTCCACTACCTCCTCCAAGCCAGGGGACCCGCTTAAGAACTAGCGGTTTGAGCCGCTTTCTTTTGCCTACTTTTCTTTGCGGCAGGCAAAGAAAAGTAGGTGCCCCCCCGCACAGGGGGAACGCTAATAAACCAATATCAAAACAAGGAAGGGCCAACGCCGTAGGCACAACAACCATAGCGCCGCGAAGGCAAAAAAAACCTTAAACCAAAGCCCCCTTCACAGGCTTCCGCCGAAGAACAGCATACAAAATGATCGCTCCGAAGGTAGCGGTACCAATACCACCGAGCCCGAACCCACCAAGCTTCAGCGAAAAATCCCCAGCGCCAAGCACCAGCGTCACCGCCGCAACAATCAAATTCCGATTATCGGAAAAATCAACTTTATTAACGACCCAAATCCTGGCGCCGGTAACGGCAATCAACCCAAACACAACAATCGACACCCCACCCAGCACCGGCCCGGGAATCGTCTGAATCACTGCCCCGAACTTCGGCGAAAAGCCCAGAACCAAAGCAATGAGCGCAGCGACAACAAATACCAGCGTCGAATAAATCCTGGTCACGGCCATCACGCCGATGTTCTCGGCATAAGTCGTCACCCCCGTGCCACCGGCGCCCCCAGAAACAATCGTCGCGAGTCCGTCGCCCAGAAATGCACGCCCCACATAACGGTCAAGGTTCTGACCGGTCATCGCACTCACCGCCTTGATATGTCCAAGATTCTCAGCAACAAGAATCACGGCAATCGGCGCGAGCAACGTCATCGCCTGCACGTTGAAAACAGGCGCGGTGAAATGCGGCATGCCAAACCACGCAGCATTCGCGACAATCGAGAAGTCAATCGGCTTACTCATGCCGAGCCCATTCGTCACGATCGCGTAAATCACGTATGCCATCAGCAAACCAACCAGAATCAACAGGCGCTGCAACATGCCACGCGCAAACACCGCCACCGCGCCGACACAAAGCACCGTAACCAGCGCCATCCACGAATCGAAGTTGCTGCCGCTCACGCCACGCACCGCGATCGGCGCAAGATTCAACCCGATCACGCAGACGATCGCCCCCGTCACGACCGGCGGCATCAGCGTTTCAATCCATCGGGTGCCAACCGCCGACACGATCAGCCCGATAACCGCGTACACCACCCCGCACGCGATGATCCCGCCCAGCGCAACCGGAATGTTCATATTGGGCCCGTGTCCGCCGTACCCCGTCACCGCGATCACCAGTCCGATGAACGAGAAACTCGAGCCGAGATAGCTCGGCACGCGGCCACCCACCAGCACGAAGAACAGCAACGTGCCGATCCCCGACATGAAGATGCACAGATTCGGATCGAAACCCATCAGCAGCGGCGCGAGCACGGTCGAGCCGAACATCGCGACGACGTGCTGAACACCCATCGCGAACATCTGCGGCCACGCGAGCCGCTCGTCAGTGCCGACGATCCGGCCTTCGGAAGCGTTCGGCTGGACGCGCCAGCGGGGGAAGTAGGAATCGGCCATGGCGGGGGTTCTCCTCTGTCGGCGTGATGGCGGACGGCGCCGAATAACGGCGCCGTCTGTGAATTACGCGCGAGTGTACGGAGTGCGAATAGCCCTGGCAAGCGCGGCGAAAAGCACGGCAACACCCGTGCTGAAAGACGCAATAAACAGCATGTCCACCCAAATCAACGACGCAATCAGCCCCGCCACGCTTCCAGCGAGAACACCGTGACCGCCGACTGCAACTGCCTGGCCTGGTCCGCCATCGATGCGGCAGCCGCCGCGGCCTGTTCGACCAGCGCGGCATTCTGTTGGGTCACGTCGTCCATCTGCGCGACCGCGCGGTTCACTTCCTCGATGCCGGTGCTTTGCTCCCGCGACGCCGACGAAATCTCGCCCATGATGTCGGTCACGCGCTTGACCGCATGTGTGACTTCGGCCATCGTCTGACCGGCCCGCTCGGCCAGTTCGGCGCCGCTTCCCACACACGCCGTGGAGCGCTCGATCAGCGCCTTGATCTCCTTGGCCAATACCGCGCCGCGTTGCGAGAGCGAACGCACTTCGCCGGCTACCACCGCAAAGCCGCGCCCCTGTTCGTCGGCACGCGCCGCCACTTCCGACGCGCGATGCGCAACGCCACCCGCCTGCTGCGCGTTCTCGGCGTTCATCTTCACCGTCGAGGTCAGTTGCTGCATGCTCGACGCGGTTTCCTGCAACGCGGCGGCCTGCTCTTCGGTGCGTTGCGACAGGTCAGTATTGCCCTGCGCGATCTCGCCCGATGCCAGCAGGATCGATTCGCTCGACTCGCGAGGCCAATTCAGAGAAACCGACGGTCACGCGCTGCGCCGCAAAGGCGACGCCGGTGCGGTGTGTGGGGATTGGGAGTTGTCTGATATATCCGCGGCAGCCGGACTCTTAACCTTTCTTTTGCTGCGTTCACCCGCATGAGTAAGCGCATGCAATGTTGTTGTAACTCCTCGACTTTCCGCTCACGCTCCCCCAGTGTGAGCGGCTTTTTTTTTGTCTATCCGTTTTTGTCGCCGACGGGCTCGGACTGTTGTTCGGCGCTAGGTAAGCGTGACGAAGGTGTTGGCGGCAAGTCGCAGCGTGTGATCGCGCACATCAGTGGGCCAAGCCTCGGCGATGTCTTCAAAGCGAGACCGATTGTCAGCGTACAAGGCGCGTGTGGCGTCTTCATAACCAGGCAGATTGCCGGCTAGCGCGGTCATGAAGCGATAAACCGCTTCCTGCGCCGCACGTTTGCGGTCCTTGTCCTCGCTGGCCGACCGGGCCGCATCGACCAGTTTGCGCAGCACAACCGAAGCGCCGCCTGACTGGCCGTTCAGCCAATCCCAATGACGCGGCAACAACGTGACTTCTCTCGCCACCACGCCGAGTTTGGGCCGGCCGCGACCACGCGGGGCGGCGTCTTCCGTGGTGTCGGCGGCTTGTGTGGATGGTTCGCCGGACTCCTGCGTGGCCAGCCTCGCCAGAATCTCTTCGGGCGTACCGCGCAAATCGAACTCGACCGGGTGGCTCGTCACGTCGTCGAAAATCAGAACCGGCGCCTGTTCGCCGCGTTCGAGCACCGCTCGCACCGCCAGCGCCACGTCAGGCAAGGCGCCTGAGGCAATACGGCGGAGCCCTTCGAAGGCGGTGCAGGTGGCGATATGAGCTGTCATGACAAACTCCAGTAAGGAAGAATTTGTCAAATTATACCCGGGTACAATTCAAACACAATGTATTACCCGGGTAAAATTTAGAAGACCGCTCACCGGTCCCGCGACCTGGCTCATCGTTCGGGGTGCGTCGCCAGCGTGCCAGTCGCCGCACGTGCCGCCACCGGATAGCACAGCACGCGATTTCGGCCCGCGTCCTTGGCTTCGTAGAGCGCTTCGTCAGCGGCGTCCATCAGCGCGCGACTCGTCGCGAATGCCTGACCTTTGGTGCAGGCAATGCCGATGCTGACGGTCAGCACATGGTGCGCGCTGGCTACGTGCCGTGTTTGGAGCGCCTGCACCGCGGCACGAATCTGCTCGGCGATGTCCGCTGCGCCGAGTTCGTCAGTATCGGGCAGCAGCACGGAGAACTCTTCGCCGCCGTAGCGGGCTGCCGTGTCACCCGGGCGCCGCACGTTCTGCGCGATGCAGCGTGCCACGCCGATCAACGCATCGTCGCCCGCCGAATGGCCGTAGAGATCGTTGAAGCCTTTGAAACTGTCCACGTCGATCAGCAGCGCCGACAGCGGCCACCGGTTGCGCTGCGCGCGGCGCCACTCCTCTTCCGCATGTTCCTCGAAAGTGCGGCGATTGTTCAGGCCGGTCAACCCGTCGGTGCGCGCCAGCACACTCAACTCTTCTTCGGCCGCGAGGCGCCGACGCAGTTGCTGCGAGAACAGCACGGCCAGCGCGATGATCGTCAGATCGAGCGCGGCGATCAGCGTACCGATGATCCACGCGCGACGCCGCCACTCCACGTAGATATCGTGCGTGGACAACGCGACATCGAGAATCAGCGGATATACGTCGATATGGCGGAACGCATACCAGCGCTCGACCCCGTCGATTGCCGCCGTGCCGAAGAATTCCCCGCTCGGCTGCTGGGTGAAGCGGGTGTAGTTCGCGGTGCCGGTGAGATTGCGGCCAATAATTTTTGGATCGTACGGACGCCGCATCAGCATCGTGCCGTCGCTCAGCATCAACGCCATCGAGCCGCCCGAGCCGAGATTCATACCAGCGAACAGACGCTGGAAGTAAGTGAGGCGCATCGTGCCGACCACCACGCCGCCAAAGCTGCCGTCCGGTCGCGAGATGCGCCGGCTCAACGCGATGCTGACGGTTTTGCCGACCACCTTGGGCATGAACGGATGGCTCACGTACAGGCCGACGTTGGGCGAGTCGCGCTGAACCTTGAAGTAATCGCGATCCGCCAGGTTTATCCGGCGCGGCGGACTCGCTTGCGAGTCGAACACGATGTCGCCCGCTTCGTCGGTGACCAGGATCGAGCCCATGTCTTTCGCGGTGGCCGAGCCGTCGAACAGGACCATCTGGCGGATCTCGGGCGGCAGGTTCAGCACGCCGGGATATTTCAGGCCTGCGAGCACCGCGCGCAACGACAGGTCGTAGATTTCCAGATTGCGCGACACGTCTCGCTCGACTAGCAGCGAGACGTTAAAGACCGAATCCTGGGCGCGCCGCAACGCGTCATCGCGCATCTGCGCCAGCACCCATACCGCGATCGCGAGTATCGCGCTGGCCAGCACGATACTGATAGCAATCATGATGTTCGGTCGACGCGTCACCATTGCCCTTTCGTTCGAGCATGCGCTAACCCTCGCGCGTGAGGAAGTTGGCCGCGTCTGGAGGCGCGTACCGTGAAAACGGTAGCCTACCAGACGCTACCGCACATCGAATGATCGAAAAGACGGGGGTTTTCGCGGATGATGCAGGCGTTGGATGACGGCCGGGCCAAAACGGATGGAACGTCACCGCGGCTGTGTCTTGTTATGGATTCGGGATGCGGCGCGAGGGCGCCGCATCCCGCCCTCGCTGCGCGCGCCGTCAGCCGGTATGCAGATTGAGTGTGGATTCGGATGCCCTGCGACTCAGCGAGCGGATATCGGCCACTTCGAGCACCGCTTTACCGGCGCCGTGGCGCGCGACCGCCAGCATCGCCTGGCCGACGTCTTCCGTGCTCAGGATCTGGTTGGGCAACAGCGCGCGCAGCGTCGACAGGAGAGGCCTGGCGGCTGCATAGAACAGCCGGTACGAACGGGTCTTCGAACGCGCGCCGTTAAGCGGCTGAATCACGCCGGGACGGAACAGATAGACGGCCTTGAACGGCAAGCGCCGCAACGCATTCTCGGTCTTGCCCTTGACGCGCGCCCACATGCTGCGGCCGCGCTCGGTGCTGTCGGTGCCCGCGCCGGACACGTAGACGAAGGTCATCTGCGGATTGAGACGGGCGAGCGTTTGCGCGGCCGCCAGCGTCAGGTCGTAGGTGAGGCGCGCATAGTCCGCCTCCCGCATACCCGCCGACGACACGCCCAGGCAGAAGAAGCATGCATCGAAGCCCTTCAGCGACGCTTCGACCGCGCGATAGTCCATCAGGTCTGGCTGAATCAGTTCGTGCAGGCGCGGGTCGAGCTGGTCCGTGCGGGTGCGGCCAACCGTCTGGATCGCGTCGACGTCGGGCGCGCGCAGGCATTCGCGCAGCACGCCCTGGCCGACCATGCCCGTCGCGCCGAATATCAGAACCTTCATGATGCGTGCTCCATGGTCGCGCCCGGCCAGCGCGCGTTGGTCAATGCTTCGGATACCTCCCACAACCGTGCGGCAACCGCTTTGTCTTGCGCATGCCTCGCGATCTGTGCTTTGCCCGGCGGTCCCTTCATCTCGAACAGACCGCGCGGTCCGTAATAGCCACCGGGTTTGGCCTCGGCCCAGGGTTTGTCACTGCGTTGCCATTGCAGACCGTCGAAATGAAGCGCTGCGCCGATCTTGTGCGCGGCACGGCTCACGTTGACAACACGTGGCTGCCGGCCCGCGCGCGGCAGCGGCAGCGGCCGCTCGGTCAACGCGAAGTGACCCGGATAGTTGGTGCCGAATTGCAGCTCGAAACCGTCCGAAGCGGTTTGCCGCTTTGGCGGCATCATCACGCCGGCGCTGTTGATCAGCAGATCGAGCGCGCCATGCTCGTCTGCAAACTGCTCGGCGAACTGGCGCACCGAAGCAAGGCTCGCGAGATCGAGATGCGCGTAGCGGATCGACGCGCCCGGATGCTGCGCGTGGATCTTATTAAGCGCCGTCTGGCCTTTTTGCGCGTTGCGTCCTGTCAGCACGACGTCCGCCCCCGCTGCGGCCACGCCAAGCGCCGTCTCGAAACCCAGCCCGCCGATCGCGCCGGTGACGACCGCGAGGCGGCCGGTCTGACGCAGGATGTCGTCGATGGTCCAGTCCGCCATGTCATTCGTCCTCAGGTTTGCGCCGCTGCCACGGGAAACCCGGGCAGTGGTGTCGGAGCGGTGAAATCCGTCGCGACGCTGACCGCTCGCCACGCTTCGGCGCTCGCCACGCGCGCTTTGTCGCTTTCACCGCAATAATGCAACGCATCGCTGCCCAGCAGCAGGTGGGCAGGCAATTGATCGTGATAGGCGAGCTTCAGCACCACTTGCGCGACTTTCGCCGGATCACCGGTTTCGTGCCCGAGGTATTGGGACAGCATAGCCGCTACCGCGCCGACCGATGCCACATAATCCGGCAGCAACGCGGGCGTCGCGCTGCCCGCCTCAGTGCCCCAGTCCGTTTTCATGCCGCCCGGCTCAAGCGCCGTCACGTGGACGCCGAACGGCGCGAGCTCCTGGCTGATCACCTCGGTAAAGCCGCCGACTGCCCACTTCGCCGCCTGATAAGCGCTCAGGCCGGCAATCCCGACCCGCCCGCCCACCGACGAAATCTGAATGATGTGCCCGGATCGCTGCTGCCGCAGTACAGGCAACGCCGCGCGCGTCACATTGACGACACCGTAGAAGTTAGTGTCGATCTGCGCTCGGAAGTCATCTTCGGGGGTTTGCTCGAACGGCGCCAAATGACCGAAGCCCGCATTGTTGACGACCACATCGAGCCGGCCGAACGCATCGATGGCGGCCTGCACGGCGTTGCGCGCCGCCGCCGGATCGGTGACGTCCAGCGCCACCGCACGAACCTGCTCGCCATAGCGCGCCAGCACATCCGCCAACTGGTGCGGATCACGCGCCGTTGCAACGACGCGCTCGCCGGCGCGCAACGCTGCTTCCACAATCTCGCGCCCGAGTCCTCGGGCACTGCCGGTAACCAGCCAGACCTTAGCCATATTGCGCTCCTTCGACAGTAAATGAGCAAGCAATCACTCATTAAGTGGACAAAAAAATTAGCTTTGGGCGATGGCGTGCCAGAACGCCTCAAAGCCGGCCTTGCGATAGCGCTCGGCGTCGGCCGGTTCGCGAGCGATGAAATCCATGGTGGTCTCCGCCAGCGCCGCCATGATTGCCGACAGGAAGGCCGGCGGATGATCGCGCAACACGCCGCTCGCCACGCTCTCCTGAATCATTGCGTTGATGTCGGCGAACGACTGCATGCCGGTCGCGCGCGCACAATCGGTCAAACGTTCGGACACGGTCAATTGGGCCATTGCCCGGCGTTTCTGCGGCTGCGCCACGCCCCAATCGACAAACTTGTTCCAGACATGCTGCACGCGGTCGCGCACACTGGCGTGCTTCGGGTACGTCGTCATCATGACTTCGCGCAGTTCCGCCTTGATGTCCAGGTAGAGCTGGTTCAGCAAGTCGTCCTTATTGTCGAAGTAGGTGAACAGCGTTCCTTCGGCCACGCCCGCGACCTTTGCGATGCGCGCGGTCGGCGCGCCCAGGCCGTGCTCGGCAATCACCTCGGCGGCGGCGGCAAGGATAGCGTTGCGTTTGTCTTCGCTTTTGGGTCGGGCCATGCAGGTTCGCTTCGGCTGCGCTTAATAAATGAGTGATTGATCAATCATATCTTGCGATGTGCTTCTGTTCAAGCCGTTTCTGCTGCAGGCGCTTCGGCGTAGGGGCAGTGTGTCGTCGACAATGCGTCGCATGGCTTTTTCGTTTCTTATTGGTTTATTAGCGTTGCCCCTGTGCGGGGCGGCACCTACTTTTCTTTGCCTGCCGCAAAGAAAAGTAGGCAAAAGAAAGCGGCTCAAACTGCCAACTCTTAAGCGGGTCCCTTGGCTTGGAGGAGGCAGTGGAGCATCTGGAATCCGTGCTCCCGCGCACTCCGCGCTGGTGGCAAGGCCGTCATTCTTCCGGCGGCGCTGCGCGCGCCGAGCGGTACTTCGTAACTCCTCTCGATTTTCGCGCTAGCGTTCTTGCGACGCAGACCATCTCGTTCGACCTTAACCCACCTTGGGTTGCGGTCACTCAATCTATGAGTGTCACAGCTGGCTAATGGGCGTCCGCTTTCGACGGATGTGATCGACCCTAGTCCTTGGACCCTCTCCGGAGCTGCAAATTTGCCGAAAGCGGACGCTCAACGGACCGTCGACGTCCTATCCAGGAGCATCTCCCGGAACGACGCCTGTCTCTTTTCATGACCGTTCTCAAAGGCCAATCGCGTCCAAGTCACGCCCATGTCCCGGTTCACTTGCTGCGTGGATTGAGTACGGACATTGAGCACGGGTTGCAAACCTTCGATGCTCGCGAGCTGGATTGTTTCTTCCGCCAAAACTTCAAACATGCGCCGGCCTTCGGGAACGCGCCCATGTCGCAGAGACATGATCAGTACACCCCCCTTGCTCACAAGAGAACTTACGTTCGGCATCGCCCGACGACGCTGCTCCTCATCAAGGTGCATCCAAACGGCTGTGAGCATCACCACGTCAAATGTTTCGCTCCTCGAAAGCAGGCTAGCAAGATCGGGGAGGCTGTCATTGATCCATTCAATCTGCGACGACGGATGTAGCTCGATTCCGGCAACGCGCAATTCGTCGACCGGCTCAACGGCTACGACGGTGTGCCCCATTGCCGCGAACATGGCCGCGTCCACCCCCACTCCTGAACCAACGTCGAGAATTCTCGACGGGGCCTCTGGTATCAAGTGCAGGACTGGCTTGTGTCGGTCGGCAAACGAGATGTTCTGCCATTGCTTAACAAGAGACTGTGCGTTCTCCGCGTAGCCTTCCGTGCCGCTTACCTTAATGGACATCGACGACGCCTTGAATTTCACTAGTTTGTGAAGTCTGCCAGATTGTCACAAATCCAGGGCCATGGGTCCAAAGCCCGATATTGGCCGACCTCTGCCCTACGGGCGATTGGCCGTGATCACCCCCTTGCAGTCCTACGGGTCTTTGTGCCCTCAACGTCCGTTCTCAAAGTCCATCCGCCATTCGTTCACGTCCTACTACGCCTTCCGCTCGTCGGCCATTGCGGTCAGTTGTACATAGCATCTTCGCTGCCGCTGGATGGTCACCGCTCTCGTGTGCCTGTAAGTCTGCGCTGACGATCCGTGCGAGGCTGGCCGATATCGCGGCGCCCGGCATTCCGCCCGGGCAGCATCACCGAATTGAACGCTGCCGCGCGCAACACGCTCAAGAGCGTGCAGAAACGTCCTTCGGTCATCGCCGCCTGCTGGAAGCAGGCTACGCTTTGGTAATGTCATGACTTACGGAAAGATCAATAGCTCCGAGCCGCTTTGAGCTGAGGGCGCAGCATGAGATAGAAGGCGGAAATATGCGTAATCATCAGCACAGGCACGTAGATGATCGGAATCGCGTACGTGGCGCCCAGCTCGCCCGCACGCGCAGGAAGATCGGCCTGGATAGCGTGGTAGTAGTCAAGGATGAGGTCGGTCGCGCCCACAAGATTGAAGGCTACGACGAACAACCAGAAGAGTGAGCGTATTCGTGCTGTGAGTAGCGCCAGCATCGCCAGAACTCCCGTTGCGAAGTCACCGTATGCGGCGAACACGGCGAAGCTGGCAGGCAGGTGGGGGCTGACGACGCCCGGCAGAATGAAGACCAGCCCGAAGAAACGGAAGCTGTGCAAGGTGGCGATGGCGCGTTGCGCTTCGAATGGGTCCATCGACTTGAGCCTGGGCCAGACGTATACGCGGAAGCAAAGCAGCCAGGCGACATACCCCAGAACGAGATGCAATTGGAACAGAAGTTCCGGCGACATGTTGCCTCCTGTCAGATGTTGTCTGGCGCATTGAAGGATAGGAAGGAGATCAGCCGGCGCGTCGTCGGATGAGCTGACGCAGCGACAGCGCGTGCAGCAGGATCGAGCCTGGCACCACGAAAGCAGGGGTCAGCACATCCGGATAAGCGCCGGCGCCGATGCTCGGCAAGCTCGGAACGATCAACTGGAACCGGCCGGGCGAGGTGATCATCCCCAAGGTAATCGCGACGGCGAAGTCGGCGAGGCCGAAGACGTTCCAGGCGATCGCCGCCTTCCGCCCTTGATCTGTACCGCTCGCCACGGCGATTGCCGCCGGCACGGCGAACAGGCCGGTCAACACATCGCCAATTCCCGCCGGCAGCGCGAACACGCCGGGCAGCACCCCATGCAGCCAGGCAGCGAGAGCCCAACTGCCGAATACCCGGTAAAGCTGAAGCGCGACAAGCCAGGTCACCGGCATCGCATCGAGCACCTGCCCCACCCGCTTCGACAACAGCAACAGCGGCGCGCCGATCATCACCGGCAGGAAGATCGCCAACGGCAACAACGGCAAGGGTGAGGCGCCCGTGCTGAAGACGCCATTGATCGCCGCGCTCCAGGCGACAGCGAACCAAAGCGTGTCTGGGATCATGACCGCCAGCCAGGTCGTGCGGCGTTGGCCCGGCGTCAGGTCCGTCCTTTCGAGGCCGAGCCACAAACCGACCGCGATAAGCCCATGGGCCATCAGCTGATGGGCTGTGGTCGGAACGCCGCTGGTCGGGATACTCGGCTTCCAGTAGATCAACACAATCCACAGCACCGCCAACGGGATAAGCCCAAGCAGGCTGCGCCAAGCGGGACGCGGCGGGACGATACCAGCGGGAACAGTGGCGGAGGTCATCAGCGGTTCTCCAGGTGAATTCGAGTCTTCGTGGATGCGGCCTCGAACACCGCGGTGAGAATGCCGAGTCGGCCTTCCAGGAGATTTCGCCCCAGGTTGGTGAAAAGCTGTGCGAAGTCCGGCCCCATCACCACGCCAAGATTTGGCGAGGGCGGCGGCCCTGACGCACGCAGTTGGGTGATCCAGGCCTTGGCGGCCTCGGTGTCGTCTTGCCATGCCAGCGTGCGGAAACCTGCTTGTTCGATCGCCTCGCGCGTTGCGTCGGCCGTCAGGAGAAAGCTTGTTGTCGGCGTTCGCGCCCAGGGAACGGGATAGTACGGTTCGCTGCCGTTCGCGACGACGTCGAACGTCGCAAACCTGCCGCTTGGCCTCAGCACGCGTTCGATCTCCCGGTAAAGCCGTGCGCGGTCGGCGATGTTCATCGCCACGTGCTGCAGCAATACGGCGTCGAAACGGCTGCCGTCGAAGGGAAGTTCCAGCGCGCTGGCGGTATGGAACGACACTTGTTCGCTCTGCCCTGTGCGCTGGGTGAGATAGCGTGCGGCATCCACGAACGGTTCGCTGAGGTCGATACCCGTTACCCGGCAGCCATAGGTTGCAGCCAGAAAACGGGCCGGCCCGCCAACGCCCGAACCGACGTCCAGCACCAACATGTCGGCGGTGATCCCGGCCAATTTGGCAAGCTCGGCGGTGGCAGCAAGCCCTCGGGTGTGAAACTGGTCGAGGGCGCCCAGTTGCTGCGGTGTGAGCGGCTGATCCTCCGGCCCAAGGACCGTGAGCGCGATCTTCAGCCGCTCGGTCAGGCCGGTCGCGCGATAGTGATCGCGCACGCCATCAAGTGCATCAGTCATTGCAAGGTTCCTCCACGGTCTTAGCGGATTGTCCAGGGCTTGCGAGTCGACATCGGTGTGACTCCCCATCTGCAGGCATAGGTGTACCATCGTCTCTCGCGAGCGACTATTCATCACAATGTTGACGGGCTATGAAGCAGAACTTCACAGTCAGACAGGGCGCGCTCGATGGCGTGGAGGTGTTTCTGAGCGTTGCCCGGCATCGCAGTTTTCGCCGGGCAGCCGCGGAACTCGGGGTGACGCCGTCGGCCGTCAGCCAGACGGTGCGTGTACTTGAAGCGCGCATTGGCGCAGCGCTCTTCATACGCACCACGCGTAGTGTCGGCCTGACCGAAGCTGGCGAACGGTTTCTTTCGCACGCAAAGCCTGCCTTCGAGGAGCTTGTCGCCGCTAGTGAGGTTGCGCGCGGACTTGGCCAGCGGCCCGCCGGATTGTTGCGTCTTTCAGTGCCGCGCGCGGTGGTGCCAATCCTGCTGGAACCACTGATTGCATCCTTCTGCCAGGCTTATCCCGAGGTCGAAGTGGAGATCGCCGCAAGCGAGGAGCTGATCGATCTTGCGGCGAAAGGATTCGACGCCGGTATCCGGCTGGGTCAGTTCGTCGCCGTCGACATGGTCGCGGTACCGTTGACGCCACCGTTTCGTCTCATCGTCGTTGGCAGCCCTGCCTACTTCGCAGGGCGCAGCCGGCCCAGGCACACGGACGATCTGCGCCAACACGCATGCTTGCGATGGCGGCGATCCAGCGGCGCGCTCGCGCTATGGTCATTCAACGACAACGGCCACGCGATCGAGATCGCCGTATCCGGCCCCCTCATCGCCAACGATTTTCCCACCATGCTTGGCGCGGCAGTCGAAGGCATAGGCCTTGCCCAGCTACCTGAGCCGATGGCCGCTGAAGGGTTGAGAGCGGGAAAACTGGTGCACGTACTGGAACCGTTCGCGCCGGTGATACCGGGAGTGTTTCTCTACTATCCAAGCCGCCGGCAGATCATGCCGAAGCTGCGCGCCTTCATCGATCATGTGAAGAGCCGCCCGGCAGGCCATGGCAAAGTCCCGGGTACAAGATGACTATTGGCGTGCCGGGTTGCGCAAAAGAGGGTGATGTTTTCCTTGATATAAACGTCATTCCGGCGAAGGCCCCTCCTGTCCGGGAAAAATTTTCATGAGCTGAATGCGTTTAGAGAAAACTCATCATCGCGACCAGCACTCAGCTCGGTATCACTGGATCTCGGTTCCATAGGTCTGTGTGAATTCCATGTATAGGACCGCGCTCGACTCGTCCCTGCTGCGTCGTTTTTTATCGGGTAAAGGGCAGTTCTCGGAGACAGAAGGGATGTTTGAGCGGCCAGCAACAGTAGCCCCTGAACGGCCGTAGATGGCCGATAGTGTTTAGGTTTGTAGGACGCCTGCCCGCATGCACCTGTGGCGCCTGCCCATGCCCGTGGTCGAGGGCAGGCATCCTACAAACCTAAACAATCGCGGTCCCAGTCATTGTTGTTAATGCAGTGTTGCCAAATGTCACCGGCGGCATCCTTGAAGCGACGATCCGTCGAACGCAACTGCTGTAGGTCGAACAACCGGCTCAGGAACTCGACGTCATCGAGATCGCCGTGCCAAACGATATTTTCCAGCCGCATTCCGCCCAAAATATTGATCCGGATTTGCCGTGGCAGGCCGGAGCCTTCCAGTCGCCAGTCTTTCGCCTCACTTTTGCCGGATTGATCGTGGCCGAATACCAATTCTGTGTGTCTAGCTCAAGGATTGTTTTCAGCCTAGCCGTAATTTGCTCTTCCAACTGCCCTCGCCTCGCGCCAAGGCGAGCGAACTCCTGCGCTGGAACATCGAACTGGATCTCCCAAATTTCGGTACCCCCGTTCCAGTTGTCGTAGCCCGTCTGCTGGATTCACGCGGGATATTCGCGCACGAGGGCGGCAGCTTCGCCCATGCCTTCCGCCTCGAGCAGCGCATGGACGGTCGTAAGCGCTTCATCCAGCAATTGGTTTTCCACCCGATGCCCCCATAACTTGACTGCCGCACTACTCACCGACGACGGCACCACGTGCCCCAATACGACCGTCCACAACGTCGACTACCACCTGCGCCAGTTGCGCGAAAAGTTCGGCGCCCGCAATCGCAGCCAGCTCGCGTATCTCGCGGGCAAGATGCAAGCGGTGTGACGGTATCGTTCAGGTCGGTCAAGGCCGCGCCGCCCACGGGCGCCGACTTGACCTCGACACATCGACACATTGACAAGGGGAGATTTTGAGCCGTGCTCTCTCACGACGGCAGACAGCCGTGAATCACGATCCGTCCGCCGTCTGCCCCGCCGCTTCCGCCGGCCCCTGTTGAGGTACCTTGACGCCGGTGGTAATGATTTCCGCGACGCCCTTGGGCCAGCGACCGGCAAACGCCTGTGCCAAATGCTTTTCCTCGTCCGCGCCATGGATCGGGCCGGGATTGGCCAACACCATTTGCCTCAGGCCGTCCATCTTATTGGGTCGCCCTCGTTTGAGGTCGGCAACGGTATATCCCGCCTTCAGTAGATTTTCCATCACGGGCGACAGCCCCACGAACGCCGGTTCCGCCATGGCTCGGGGGACGCCGATCATTTCCGTTGCCAATATCGCACCGTTGACGAGCCAACTCGCCGAGAACGCCTTGGCGGAAGAACTGTTGCTTTGCCGCGCCACCAGTTCCTGAACCGCAATCGCGCGAGCGTAGTCGACTTTTTCGCTCTCGTTGGCAAAACCGCCTTCCGGCTCGGCAATCTTGCCTTCGTCCATCAACGCCAGCACGGCAGACTGCACCTGCTTCTCGGCTTCACGGAAATCGAAGGGGATCGACAGCGCGGAGCCGACCGATAATGCACCGCCAAGCGCCGCTCTCAACCCGGGGTTCATGTCGGGCGTGGAAAGCACGAGCCCGAGCGGAAAGGCAAGCGCGGCGCCGGTGCCGGCGCCTTTCATGCCAGCCCTGACTGCGCGTTTGGCGAAAATGCCGCCGTCGCCCTTGAAAATGCCCTCACGCTTCACGACTTTCATCGCAACGTCACGCAAACGCTCTTCGCCAGTCAGCGCCTTGAGGGAAGGCGTCAGGTTGTTCGCGGCCAAATCGCCGCGCGCCGTTTCGAGCTCGCCGATGAAGTTGTCCACGGCATCGGCAATCACGAGCACGAACGTGCGCGCGGCGCTCGCCGCAACATAGACCAAGGTGCCCGGCGGCACGTCCTCCGGGAAGATCGCTCGAATGACCAAGTCTCCGCCCGTACCGCCCAAGGTGGACAGCGACAATACGCGCACCGTATCCATGGGATCGACTCGCCCGGAGTACTGCAATTCGGCGAGATCGACACCGATCAGTTGCTGCCTCTTTGCCGCTATCTGTTTGGTTAACGTATCAAGCGTTTTCTGCCCCACTCCAGGGGCGAGAACCTCATACGCGGGCAGCGCCGCAATTTTGTCGACCAAGTCCTGGTTCTCCGGCATCGCCGGCCTACCCGCGATGAGCTCCCGGAAAAAAGGCCAGGCCACCGTTTCCTGAAATTCGAACGTGCCATCCTTTTTGCGCAGCGTGATTTTCGACTTCTTATGCACCGGGATTTGCCCCTCTGCGCCGAAGTGCTCGATCACGGTCCCCTCGAGAAACGCCTGCAGTTCGTCGGTTATCGCCGGGGTCTTCGCACGCACGGCAATCGGCAAACCCTCGCTCGGTATTTCGGTGAGGTCAACCTTCGACATGTCGACCTGCTCCATTAACCGAATCAATTCCGGGTCGTTGGACTGAACCTTCCCCGAACGGTCCAGCACACCCGTCCAAACTTCGTGGTCAGGCAAGAACGGCAAACGCTCGCCCTTGCGCAAGTTCGCCTTCAGGTCCTCCCTCGCGACGAGCGGCTGCGGCACGATACCCAATTCTTCGCGGTGAGCCAGCACGTGGTCGGTCAGTGCATCGATCGCCTCTTCCGACGTGAAGCCGACCGAAGCGGCCTGGACCGAAGCCGTCTTGCTTTTCGCGCGGATATTCACGCGCCGCCCCGTGGTGCGCGATGCATCTGCGGGACGGCCCGTGCTCTGGAGCGCCTCTGCGTCGACGCCGCTCACGTCAGGCAAGCTCGCCTGTTTGGACGGCTTGATCGCTTTAGACTTTCCGACGCCATCGTTTGCGCCATGGCCGGACGCACCCGCTCCGCCACCACCTCTTCTGACCTTCATTCCGATAACCACCCGAAGTTTGTTCATCCACCATCGATCCCGGAAGCGGGGCGGATCGTGCCTGAAGCTTACTGCGCAATAACAACCGTCCTCCGAACTGGCGAGTAGCCCCTCAACGGCGCCGGTTCATCCACATAGGCCGTCATATTCGCCGCTAGGCGCCTATCGGCACTGAATGAAGTGGGTCCGTGAGACTCTAGCGCGGGAGCTCGAGCGGAAACGTTCCGCATCCGAAGGTCGTTTCATTGGGACGAAGATAATCGCCGCTGTCTCATTCGCCATCTGCCGACGGGGGCGGAGGGATACGCCGATACGCCATGGCTTACCGCCTCAGCGTCCGCGCACCGACGACGCTTGAAAATGAAATTCCGTGTTGCTGCGACCGCTCGTCAACGGCCCGGCGGGGCCGACGCCGCGTCTGCATTGAGCAGCCAGAGCGCTCGATAGCCATGCACCCGGCCGCTTTGGTATCGCTTGCTATTCTCCCGATCGATCCTGAGGGCGGGCATGCAATCGACCAGCGCACCGACAAGTGCCTCGATCTGCATGATCGACAACATGCGACCAATGCAAGCGTGAGCCCCCAGTCCAAACGTCAACGAGCGCCCCTCTTTTCGATTCGGGTCGATTTCGTCCGGATAGCCGAATTCATGCGGGTCACGGTTGGCGGCTCCCAGTAACAGCAAAATCTTGTCGCCGCGCATCATCTGCTCGCCGCCTAGTTCGATATCTCGCGAGGCATATCGAATGATGGCGTGCGCGGCGGTGTCGTAGCGCATCAACTCGAGTATCGTGGGGCGGATCGACGCGCGGTCGGTACACCACCGCTGCCAGATGCTCCGGTCCGTTAGTGCGAGTGCGATCACGTTGCCGATCGACACAGTCGTGGTGATGAAACCCGTGACGAACAGAAAGAGGAAGTTGCCCACGATTTCCGAACGGCTGATCTGCCCTTGTCGTTCGAGCCGGAGAAAGCGGCTGACCGGATGCTCAGGTGTCGCGTCAGGATCGATCCCGCTGATATGCCCTTCCAGCATCTCGACGAAGTGCTGCGTGCCCTGCTCAAGGCGCGCACGTTCAACCTCGGTCAGAAATAGGGAACCCATCAATTGCATAGCCGGCGCGGACCCGCGAAGCCAGAGGGGCGCATGCTGTGGCGCAATCCCGAGCATCCGGCAAATCGTGCGAATCGGCAATGCAAGTGCGGCCTGGGCAAAGTCGAATCGCGGCAACCGCTGAAGCGGTGCAAGCAGGTGCGCGGCTTCCTGGGTAACGAATGCTTGAAGATCGCTCAGGGCCGCCGAGCTGAAAAGCGGCGCCAGCAATTTGCGCAGCCTGTCGTGCGACGCACCGCTTTGCAACAGGATCATGTCCTTCAGGCAAGATGGATGCTTCGAGGTCACTTGCGTATGAAAGGCCTGGTCGCAATTCTGAAGGATTCTCACGATAAGCTCGTGGGATGAAATCAACCATACGCCGCTGGCGTCACGATATACCGGTCGACTCGCGCGCAGTTGGTCATAGATCGGATAGGGATCGTTTGCGCCGTTGCCTAGAATCGACGGGATGATGCTGTCCACGGTCACGTCCGGGTCGCCTGATATCACGATCGATGTTCAACCATTGGGCAAAGGAGTCATTGAGCTCGAACCAGCGCGTCCAGGTCGAGGCTGCACAGCGCCGTGACATGGCGTGCAATTTTCTCGCGAGACCAGTTCCACCAGGCGATCGACTTCAGCGTCGCGATCGTCTTCTCGTCGAACCGATAGCGCAGCACGCGCGCCGGGTTGCCGCCCACCACCGCATACGGGGGGACGTCGGCGGTGACCACCGCATTGGCGCCGACGATGGCGCCGTCCCCCACCTGCACGCCCGGCAGGAAAGTAGACCCATTGCCGATCCAGACGTCGTTGCCGATCACGGTGTCGCCTTTGTGATGGACCTTCGCCCCGGGAATATCCTGCGGGTCTTGCACAAATAGATGAAACGGAAAATTGCTGAACCAATCGCGGCGATGATTGGCGCCGTTCATCAGAAACCTCACGCCGGCTGCGATCGAGCAGAACCGACCGATGACCAACTTGTCGCCGATGGCTTCGAAGTGGTACAGCACGTTTCGCTCGAAGGCGTCGGCGCCGTTGCGGTCCGCGTAGTAGGTGAAATCGCCGACGACGATGTTGGGACGGGTAATGGCGTGCTTTAGGAACGTAACCGTCGGAAACCCGGGGGCCGGGTGGCGTTCGTCGGGATCAGGAATGACAAAGGGCATGAATCGGATCTGGCAGTTCTCTTGTCAGCCTCGATCATGCGCGTCGATGGTCGGCCCCACACACGGCCGCTGCGAAGCACGCGTTGGATTCGCGAAGGGATGCGGGCTGCCCGGTCGATACGCTCAGCCCGGCACCGCTTCGCTATCCGGGTGAGCACGTTCGGACTTGCTTGACCGGTCCGAACGTGAACTGTTAGGTCGCTCGCTCGATGCTTACGGATCTGCTCGCGCCGGACTTTCGCGCTTGCAGGCGGCTACGTCAAGGACGACCCACCTTTTCATGACGCCAATTCAACTGCATTCTTATATACGGCGATGCCCGTTTCTAAATCTCGATCCTTCGAACGGATCCTTCTTGGGTTCGGCACCGCTTCTAAATCTCGATCCTTCGAACGGATCCGTCTCGGATTCGGTCGCCTGACCAGGAGCATCAGCGAGCGGCCCCGACACTGACTGCTTCTTGGGGGCGCCATCAGGCGACGCCGATTGGCTGCCGCCACTAGTTTCCGACTTATTACCGCTTTTCCCAGAAAGAGCAGACGCAATACGATTGGTAATTCTTCCCATGTGGACATCCTTTAAAAGAGTGATTGAAGGACAACTCAGGTTTTCCGCAAGACGGTCGTTGAAATTTCCAGCCGATCGGCATGTCAATTCGACGAACCGAGATGCGGAAGTTTGACTGAACGCACGAGTGCTGATCGACTTAAAAGCCAGATTTCTCACTCAAACGTTCCGACATCTCGTTCATTCCGAAGCTTGGCTAGGGTGGCGTTGTAAAAATCTAAGGTTCCCAAACGATTCATTCAATCGCACCGAGTAACCGCCATACAACTGTGCAAGCAACCCATCTTCCAGGAGCCGCCGTCCAAACGGCGTCATCGGTTCCCTACCTCGCCACGCGTCGACGGTGGGGCCCACCGTGATGCCCGGGCGTGCCGTCGCGCCGCTATCGGTCACCCGAACGATCGCCACGGGTTGATTGGACGGGTCCTCGGCGCGCGCGACATAAAGCTCGCCCCGGAAGTCCGGGTGCAACTCGGAAAGCTCGGAGTAGCTTTCCTCTCCAGTCGATTGAACAGCAGCAGTCGCTAGCGTAGATCGTTGCGGGGCAAGGAACTGAACACCGGGGGGCGCACCCGCGGGCCGTTTCGACTCGCCGGTTCTGACAGGGCGCTTGAAGAGCGCTCGTAGACGGCCCGTCATACGAGCTTGCGTCTCTGCTGGGCGTGCATCCCCGGCGGCTGGCGCTTTCCTGGCATCCATGGGACTTGCTGGCGGCCGCGCGCCCGCCCCTGACAACCTGGCTTTAAACATTGATCCGCTTCTCCTCTTTCACTCTTCGGCAGATTGTTCCGGCTCAACCTAAGCAGCGGGCGGCGCTTGCGTAGGCGATTGCGATTACGGCGCGCCGGGGCGCTCGAAGACCGCTCGCATGCGCTCGGTCATTAGACGCTCCTGCTGCGCCATGAGATCCATCTGAGCGATGGCGAGACTCAATGGATCGTCATCGGTTCTAGCCACCCCATGCGTGTCTTGATAAGCATGCACTTTTGCCTGGTATTCGCGCAGATGCTGAAGTGTCGATTCGGCTTTCATCGGACGATCCAAGATCGCCTGGACCTCCGGATAGCGCGACGCAAAGTAGGCGAGCGTCTCGTTGGTCATCGTCATATCCGCTTCGACCTTGTACTCGCCGCCGCCGCCCGGTGTGCCGTCGTAGCCGTTTTTCTCGAACGTGTGACCCGTGAGTACGTAGGTCACCCAAGCCCCTTGCGCAAACGACATGGCCAGTGCCTTGGCCTTCTCGTGTTCACCGAGGCGCTCCAGGCCCTCAACGGCCTTCAAGTTATGCATTGCCCATATGCGCTTGCGGCTGTCCCATTGTTCGTCGCTCAGGTCCGCCGCTGTCGATCCAAGACCGCCAGGTGTCGTCAGACGATCCAGCATGCCCGTGATGGCCTCGACGGCCTCCGGCGTTTCCTCGCCTGTGGCGATGCCCGCCCAAAGCGCATTGGCGATCTCCGCCGTGTCTAGCGGGTGAAGCTCGTTTTCGCGCAGGCGAAGGTAGGCGCCGACATTGACCCGGCCATCCGGCGTCTTCTCGATAAACGCGTCTCGAAGCGCCTTGATTCGCAGGTCATGCACTTGCTGAACCTGGTCGGCCATGTCGTGATGTCCGGCCGCTTTCAGTGCGCGGATGATGACCCCTTCCGCCTGGGCGAGGTGCGCGTTTTCCTGCAGGGAGGCCATGAGCGGCAATTCCGGGCGACCGTCGTCCGGATTGTTGTGCGCGACGCTCATATCGATACCGCTCGCGGCGCTATGTCGGAAGTGCGCGTAGACGAACTCGGGATCGATGCCTTGCTTCAACCCTTCCCGTGCGGCTCTCACATCCTCGACAAAGCCCTCCGGACGCGGTCCGTTCGCATAGTCCCTGTTCCTGAGTACGACCCCGCCCTCCGGCGTCATCGCGACACCGTTGAACACGTGCCCGGCCGTGATCTCGTCGATCCCTCTCTGACGATTTCGATACTCGATCATCATGGCCGGCAGGTATGGCACCAGGTGACTGTCATCACCGAGGGCCGTCGCATAGTCACCGGCATTGAGCGTAAACGACATGGGCTGCACGCGGCCGCTGTATTGCGTTTCGTTGCCGTTATGCACCTCCCCCGTCTCCTCGATTTCGAAAGCATCGTTGTCCAGGCAAATGCGGGCGCGGTCGAATCTGCGGGCGGCCAGCAGACCTTTGACTGTGGGAATGCTGTCCCACCCATAGCGAGCAAACCAGAACCGGCGTGAAGGCACGGGCTGCGGTTGATAAGGCAACGCTCTCGTGGATGCGCCCATCGGCGGAAAACTCATGTCGGTGACGTTTTCCTCCCGCATCCGCTCGATATGCGCGCCCATCGGCACGGCCGGATACGGTTCATATTTCCAGGCCTCACCCGGAGGAACCTGTCGGGTGAAGTTCGCCTCGAGGAAGTCTGTCGGATCGAACTCGGACCAGACTTGAAGCGAGTCGAGATCGAGCTCGTCGAGCTTGACGTCCTCACCGCCAAGCTGCCCCGTCTTCTTGAACCAATAGTCCGCCTTGAGCTTGTTGAAGTCCTTCATGATCTCCGCGGGGTCGCGCTTGGGCACGCACGTGATGAACGCCATGCTGTCATCGCCGCCGAAGAACGCCTTCAGGCGTTGGCCGATCGCACTGTCCGCCGGATGGATGTCGGTACGAAGCTGCACCAGCTTGAAAAGATCGCCGTAAGTATCCGCGTGCGTCGGCACGAGTTTCGGTTCGACTCGCCACGCTTTCGGGTAACGACTGAACAGATTGCGAAGCTGCTCCTGCATCGGCGAGAATTTGAAGCCCGGCGCCGCCGGCGCGAATCGCGTGGGCTCATTTTTCTTGAGTAACCGCGCGCGTTGTTCGGACGGCGTCAGCCGTTCCGCCGGCGTCGTGCCGTCCAATCTGTTGGGGCGCACCGGTGCGCTGACGGGCTCGCTCGATCGCATCTTCAGGCCCCGGATCGCCTTCAAGAAATAGACATAGGCTGCCGGCCCGCCGGCCTTTTCCGCATGCACGGTGCGTTGCTCCGAGATCTGGTAGTCGCCCCAGAAATGCTCGCCGGCCACCGCGTCACGCATGGCGGCCGCGACCATTCCGGAATCGCCGCCGGCCGCCGTGATCGTTTTCGCGAGATCGAGAAGATCAGCCATTTTCCTTTGCTCTTCCGGCTTCGCATACTGCCGAACCTCGACGCTGCGCGCGCCTCGCGCAAACGGCATGTCCGGCGGCAACGCCAAATCGGGAGCGAGCGGCGGCGCAAGCACAGCGCTGCCGGACTGATTGGTCCGCCATTTCTCGTAGGTTTCCGGATCCATGGTGACTTGGCGATACACCCGGCCGGTGTCGTCCATGCTAAGCGTCAGGTTGCGGGAGAACAATGCTTCATGGCGCCGCTTCAAAGGATGGAAATACGCGCCAAGCCCGCCGCTGGCGGTAACCGATCCCGCAGGGGTATGGTGTGTGCCGAACGGCGCCCCCGGCACGTTTTGACTCACGCCAAACAAGCCGCGGCTTTGCGCGACGTCCTCCTCCAAACTGGTTATGTTTGCCCCGCCCTGCTGCCGGGTGGACTTGTTTCCTCGCGAAACCCCCGCCTGTAGCCCGACGCCGAGCCAGCCGTTTGCCGGATGGTAAGGGACGTTAACCCCCGCGAGCCCGGTCAACAACGCAAACCTCGCTTTCGACTTCTCGGCGACGCTGCCCGGAATGACCGAAACGTGAGGATCCAGCCATGCGTGTTTGGTGAGTCCCTCCCACGATCCCTGCGCGAGCGCTTCGATTGCCTTGCCCGCTCGCGCTTTCACTTCGTCGAACGTATCGCCCTTGTCGCCCGTGATGCGGATCGTCACCACTTCGCCTTTCGCTTCCTCCGCGTGCGGTCCGATTTCGCCCACCACATACGCGGCGCTGACCTTCGGCAAGACGTTCCACTGGACGACGAGACCCATTACGTTGGTACGCACGAGCCGATCGACAGAACGAACCGTGATGTCGACGTATGCGCCATCCGGCCCCTCGTCCGTGCGCAGCGAGACGGAGCTTTCGCGCCCACGCAGGCGGGCGACGGTAGGCAATGGCGTGACGCTCGGCACCCACGGCAAATAGCTCAGCGCGTCGGCAACGAAATTCGCCCATCCGGTTACGTTCGTGCCGCGAACACCGCTCGACGAAAATTCGATTTCGGACCCCGGCTCCATGGGGCCGAGCAGGCTGCCGAAGCCTTCGGCCCGGCTCGCCCAGCCCTCGCTCAACCTCGTCAGCGCTTTGATCTGATCGCCGACGACCGGATCGTTGTCGAGGTTCCGCGCGCGCGCCGACGAAGTGAGCGTCTCGATGTCGAGCGGCTCGGAAACACCGGCGGCGATGTCCTTCCACGCCGGATGGTTTTCCAGCGTTTTCCGGTCGACATGCAGCAACTCGGCTGTCGCCTTTTCTATCTTTCCTGCCGCAAGACGACCCACTTTCATGGGGGCGCGAAATCCCTTGCGGTCGATTCGTTCGCTCATGACGGTGAGCTTGGCGACACATGCCGCGTCGATGATCGCATCCGTGTCCAGGCTGACCGGCGTCTTGCCGGCAGACGGCAACCGGGCTCGCGCATGCTGCGAAATACCGCTCATGGCTTGCTGCGCGAGTGCATCCATGAGCCGCTGGTCATTGACCGGAAACGGTTCACCTTTGAATGCCCGTGCGATCCACCGCGGCGGTTGGCCACCGCGACCGAGTATCCCCCTCACCTTTTTGCGCACGTTGGACAGGGTGACCGTGTCCGCTATGCTCGCGCTGCGAAACAGGAGCGCGGCTTCGCGTTGCTCAGCGGTCGGATCGTCCGATTGCTCGGCAAGCAGCGCCCTGGCCGCCAAGGCGTTGCGCTCGAATCCCGGGGTGTCGGGACGGAGCACCTGCTGCGCCAATACGCCCGCATCCTCCAAACTGGTCGGGCGTTCGGTCGGGGCGGCGTGCGCGATCAAATGCCCCGCCGCGGTCAGCGCGGTCGTCGTCCGCAGCCGTTGTTCGTCGGTATCGTTCGGTTTCACCCAAGGCGACGGCGCCATCTGTTCGAGCACTTTCCAACCCAACGGCGTTTGGGCTAGCGCACAGTGGGCCTCGAAGATATCGGCCTGCGTCGTAGCATCGGCATGCTCCGGATGATGCCAATTGCGAACGGCCGCCGCGGCGCGATCGGGATCTTGATGCGTCGCGTTCGCCAGAACGAATGCGACCATCACTGCGTTCGAGAAACGCTGCCCGGTGGGCGCTTCCATACCGAGCAGCGTCGACGCAAGCTGGGCATGCTCGGGATTCGTCTCGTCGAATCCTGGGAAGCATGAAGCGATGGTTTGCCGCGTTAAATCCTTATCCGCCAATATGCCGTCGTCGCCAAAGGGCGCTGACGAATAGCCGGCGGCGCTTTCGAAATGCGCATCGACGGCATGCGCGAAATCCCCGGAAAAGTCGGCAACATCGTTGCCCTTGTGCCTGCGAAGTCCGCGCAGCAAGCCTGGTCGCTTCGGCACCGCGGGGGCGGTGAGCGGCGTGACATCCGGGCCGTTCGTTGCACCGTTCGTCGAAATCAACGATCGTGCGGCGCCCGATGAGTTCGGACCAGCAACTTTTCGCGACGCCATGCGCGTCTCCTTTTTTGAATTTTTGAATTTCGATGAGATACGGGTGGCAATCGTCCACTACTGCGCGAATCTGGTCTTCAGGCCGGAGCGTCACGCATGACACTCGCGCCAGGTTTGCCCGTCCAGCCACTATTTGGACAGGAATTCGACGTTGCCCTGGTTGCCTGTGTAAGAGTCCTTAGTGACCTCTTGCGCGCCATTGGGGAGATCGTTGTTCGAACCAATCAGTATCACGTTGCCGTTTTTGTCGACGCCATCGACGATTTCGACGTGCTGGTCGCCGCCAACGATGCAGACATCCCCCGGTTTCACCTGACTTTTGCTCTCCTCGTGCCAGCCGTCCTGGTGCAAGAGTTCTCCACGAAGCGTCCCGACGCTGTCCGTATGTTGCGACGCTGAAATCTCCCCGGATTTCACGAGACAGCCGGACGCAAAATTCGCACAGTCTTCGTGATCCGAGATGCCGTGGTCCATCGGCACGTCCTGATTCGCCACGATCGAGTCCGCAGATCTATGTTGCAGTCCTTCGGCAATGCCTGCCGGGTTGCCTGCGCTAGCGTGCATGACGTTCGGCCCCGCGTTGGCCCCGTTACCGCCGCCGGAGTAGCTCGCGGTTTGGACGCCGCCGCCATTAGCGCTACTTCCATCGTCTGTGTCCGAACCCCCTTGCGAGCTATCCGATGACATCGCCTGACTCATCCACGCAATCAAGGCTGACAGGATGGGCAACAGCGCACTGATCAATCCGCTGTTCAGCGAACTGCTCGCCGAACTCGCGCTCGAATTTGCGCCTGCGGTTGCGTTCGCGGGCGAATTGAGGTCCTTGTACTCCTGCTCCCATTTGGCCCAGTCACCATCTTGCGAGACGGCTGGCGTACTCGTGAATACTTCACGCGACTCGGTAAATGTCGCGGGAAGGTACGAAATTGCGCTAGTTGACATGGCTTTCCCTCAAATGAAATAAACCTGCCGGCGCCCGATGGGTCGCTGCTGTCAGTCGGCGTGGCACAAAAACGAACTCCCGTTCCAGTTCGCGGCAAATCACGACCCTGAATGAGGCGGGTTGTGCATGGGTGTTCATGAAAACGCAAAGCTAATGGAGCCTCGGGGCGTCGCCTCGCGCAGACAACCATGTCTTAAGCGCTGTCGTCGCTGTCGCTATCGGCGTCGCTAGCCTTCTTGCTCAGTGAAGTATTGAAGCTGCTTTGCGCGCCCCCGGCCATCGACGCCGACATACTCATCGTCATCGATTGCAGCGCTTGACTTAGCGCCGCGTCCATTGCGCCCGAACCTGAGTTGCCATCCAGCCCGCCCAGGCCCAGTAATGACTCGGCCCCGCCGATGAGCTTCGAGGGCGCATCGACCACATCGCCCGCAACGGACAACGCACCACTGAGAATGTCTCCGATTGACATAAATTTTCCTCGGTGTAGTTAAGGGGCCCGCTGCCTGCTCCGCCATACGCCACCGGCGCGGCTTGGGGTCACGGGTAATCTACTTTGACGCCAATCACGATCGCGAGCCGCGCTACCTGCGCAGCGGTGTGTGGAAAAACGAATTCACGTCCCGCGCCGCGTATCGGCCATCAGCCGGCTCACCGGCAGCACGTCGGCGCGCGCCCTGGTACAGGGCGTGCCGCCCGGTTGGGACCGTCTGCAGCTCGCCGGCCTCATGTTGAAGTAACGGTATCCGCCGCCCGTGGAGGAAAGCATCGTCGTATGCGAAGCCAGACGCAGTTTTCCGAATGCCCGGTCTGACATAAATAGGTGCGTATGTCACGCTCGCATGCGACATGTCCCCAGGTGAGCCTGAGCCCAAAATGAAACCTCGCGCCCCCTCCTTATTCGCTCGACTTGCGAATCGCGCGGCATCGATCATGGTGCTTGCGAGCGCCGCCGCCGGTTGCGCGAGCTCGCCCTCGGCACAACCGATCCTTCCTTCGAACGACATGCTGCCTGCGTCGCTGCGGGCGACGCCGCAAGAGATCCTGCAAGATGCGCTGAGCGCGGTCGGCGAGACGACATACGACTGCCGAAGCGATGGCAAGCGCTTGGCATGGGCTCCGACGGGCTCCGAGGCGACACTGGTCGATCAGGCACGGCGCAGTGTCGGCACGGTCGCGCCCGGACGCTATTTCATCGCCTACGATGGCAGCCAATTCGTCGGCTCGGTGGCCGGCGAGGAGATCGTTACCGCACGCGCCTTGACGTGGGAACGCCTCGTCGCGCGCGATGATGCCGGCGCGTCGAGAAATCGTGGGCGTTTCGCAATGGTCACCTCGGTGCAGCGCGTGCTGACCTCGGGTGGCCTGCCGCCTGTCGCCACCTGTATCGAGCAAGGACAATCGCTGCTCGTGCCGTACACTGCGACGTACCTTTTCTATCGTGCGGCTAAAGCCGCGGCTGCAGATACGACGTCGATGTCGATGTCGATGTTGTTGGCAGCCCCTTGACGCTCATCGCGCCATGGCAGCGGCCAGCTCGGCGCCCATCTGCGCGAAGCGCGCCCGTTCGCCACTCGCAAACGCCAAACAGTGCGCCCGCAGCGCGGGCCAGCTCTGCGCATCGTCAAACAGCCGCGCCAGCGCCTTCTCATCACCGTCGGCATCGGTACACGCGGCATACCATCCGTCTAGTCCGGCTTCCATCAGCAACCGTTCCACGCGCTCATCCAACGTCAGCCCGAACACCGGCACGCCGCGCGCGATCGCCAGCACCGCCGCGTGATATCGCGTCGTAATCACGCACGTGGCGTGCCCGACGACGCCGGCCACATCCTCCAGCGTCGCGACGCCGCGCGCGACGATCGGCAGATCGAAGTCCAGCCGCGCCGCGATATCGGCGCACGCGGGACGGTCGAGCTGCTCCATCGCGACCAGTACCGGCGAGAAGCCTCGGGCGCGCAATTGCACCGCGATCCGTGCGAAGCGCATGACGTACTCGCGGTACGCGAACGCGCGCTGCTTGTCCCACGTGTGGAAATAAGATCCGGCATAGCGAGGCGGCGTTCCTATGTCCTCGACCGAGTCCGCGTCGGCCGGCACACCGCGCGCCGTCACCGGCCACCAGAACGGATTGGTTGGGCATAACGCCGCGACCTTTGCACCGAGCGCCGCAACGCGTGCCGTGCGCCGCGGCTCATACGTCCACGCGCAATCCGCGCCGGACTGCGCGGCAATACCGAGCGCGGCCAGATCGCACCTCGCTGCGTCGTTCCGGCAGAGGATGTCGACGCCGTCCGCAGTCTGCCGAGCAAATCGAGTGAGTGCGTCAGTCATCTTGCCGCTATCCACCCCGTACGCGAAAGCGCGCCCTCCATGCGCGACCGCAAGCGCGGCTCCGCCGATCAGGATGCCCGCGAGCGCGTCTGAAAACTTCGAGGTGTACGTCGACCCCTCAACGTTGACCACGAGGTCATACCCCGGCATCGCGTAGTCGAGCGCATCGGGTATGTAAGGCGCGTGCAGTGGCATTTTGCGAGCGGCCGCCAACACGGGATGATCGAACAGGCCGCCGAGCGCGAATAGTTCAATGTCCAGGCGGCGCGGCGCAAACACATTGTGCAATTGGCGAATCGTTTCGATCGTACGCAGATCCGCTCCGGTGTTGCCCGCGCCCGCATAACTGAGCAACAGCACACGCAAGGGCCCATCCGGCCTCGCGCCTGGCGACGGGTTGGCGAATCCTTCGCGACGCGAGCGCTCGCGTGCGGATTCAATGCGCGCCAGCATATCGGAAAGAAACACGGCCTCGGGTTGATCCGCACGCTCGTAGCGTTGCAACGCTGCAAGCGAAGCGGCGGATCGCTCGTCGGCGAGCTCGGATATCGGTGCGCTCATCGCATTTGCGCACGTAGCGTGCTAGCGAGCAAACCCAACTGTTCGACAGCCGAATGCGCAGGCACATCGACTTCGACGATCGTGACGCCCGCATGTGCGCGGCCCGCTTCAAGGGCTTGCTTCAGCGATAACCGATCCTTCGCGTGTGCATAGTTCAGTCCGAAGCCACGCGCCAGCGCGCCAAAATCAATGCGATACGGATTCCGGATTGCCCGCTCGAAGCCCGGCGCGGTCGATACGGGCAGAAAATCGAAGATTGCCCCGCCACGATTGTGCATCACGCAAACGCAGGCAGGCGTGGTCAGTCGCTGTGCGCTGCACAAGGCAGGCAAATCGTGCAAAAAGGCCTGGTCGCCAATGACGAGCAACCCGATGTCGCCGCGCCCGAGCACTTCGCCGCAAAAAGTCGACAAGGTGCCGTCGATTCCGGATACGCCACGACTGACGTAGCACGCCTGCGCATCTTCGCGATTGTCGTAGAGGATATCGGCGTGCCGCACCGGCAGGGAGTTGCCCATGTGTACGAACGCGAAGCCGCGCGTCGCGAAAATTTCCTGGGCTGCCACTACCTCTCCCCAAGGTAGGGCCTGCACTACCGTGTGTCGAATCGAGCGCCCGCGCTCGGCAAGCGACGCCCAGGTGTCGCGCCACTCGCGAGTCACGCACCCCGCTACAACCGCATCGCGGCGGGCCCCGGTCACATGCTCGATCAGCGCATCGCCAAGCGCGGCAAGATCGTTCGCGGACGGCGCGACGAGCACGTCGCGCGGATCGAGCGTCGGATGGAGATAGTCGCGCTCGCAAGCGCCACGCGCAATCTTGATTGTCGGCGCCGGATGCGCGCTCAGATACGCAAGCACCGGTGGCGAGACAGGCGCAAGACCCAGGCGGATGATCAATTCGGGCGGCCATTGCCCCAGCGGCGAACCCTGGGCCACGACATCGAAGCCATTGATGACCGGGGCGTCGTCGTGCGGGCGATCGGCCAGGCCTGCGCGTACCCCGCTCGCCGCATCGGCAAGAATGGGAAACCCGCTCGTGCGCGCTAGTTCGAGAATCGCGCCAGGCGCAACTGCGGGGTCCGGGCCGGCGACAATCAAGCCGCGCAGTAACCCTTTGCCGCCAGAGGAACGCGCGAGCACGCGCGCGACGATCTGCCTAGGCGTCTCACCGACACCCTGATTGCGCCGCCCCTGCGGATCCCAGCGCATCGGCTGCGCGCCAGGCAACGCTGCGGCCTCGCGCGTCGGCACGCTCACGGGCGAAGGTTCGCTCGAATCGAACAGACCCTCGAGCGGCAGGTTGACGTGGACCGGCCCGTTGACGCACGCTGCCACCGTGCGCGCCACCTCGTCTCTCAACCTCGCAATCGCCGCGGGGTCGTCAATCGGATCGGGCAAGTCGATCTGGCTGCGCACGAACGCCCGACACGCCCCGATGTGATCGCACATCTGGCCGAACCCCGCGCCACGCAGATGGCGCGGCCGATCGCAACTCAGCACCACGAGTGGGATATTGCATGCGTCGGCCTCGATCAGCGCCGGAACAAGGTTGCCGACGGCGGAGCCCGACGTGGTGACGATCGCGACCGGTTCCCCGGTCGCTTTCGCCATCCCCAGCGCAATGAACGCACCGCTGCGTTCGTCGACAGCGTTCACGCGCTGAACCATGCGCGCGTCGGCATCGAACAGGATGCACATCAGCGATGCCCGCGCTCCACCGGAAAGCACCACGCGCCTGACACCGAACTCACACACCGCGTTGACGATGCAGCGCAACCAGACCTCGTTCAACGACAGCGGCGTCGCCTCCGCGCAGTCGTCACCGCAGTCGTCACCTTCACTGCGCAACACCGCAGCGGACTCGCTCATGAACCCACCTCCACATCCGGACGCCCGGCGACGCGCTGCAAGACATCGGACACATCGGCATCGGCCGCGGCCGACTCGTTCGCGATCAGGCGCTCCATGATCCATCGCGCGCGGATTGCGCCGGCATCGATCGACAGCATCACCGGGTGCATGGCCCAGAAGTCGCGCGTCCCGATGGCCCGCTGTTGGGCCTCGAGCATCGGGAGATCCTCGTCGCGGAACGGCGCCATCAAGCCCTCGACCGAAGTTTGGACAAGCGCCGCGCCGGCCTCGCCCATTTCGCGCGGCAGGCCGAATGCAAAGAAGTAGTGCGTGCTAGCCTCCGTTTCAGGCGTCAGCCAATGCGCCGATATCCCAACGCGCGTCGCGTCGAGCGGCGCATCCGTTTCGCGCACGCGAACAATGATGGTCAACAGACCCGGCGGCTCCCAGCGCACATCCAGCCCGCGGTCGGCCCGCTTGCCCGGCGCCACGCTGAACGCTTGGGCAACGAACGGCTGGAGCAACTCCGCGCTCGTTTCGCGGCACACCCACACCTTGTCGCCATCGTCGGCGTGTCGCAGCGTGCCGCGAGCCATGGCGTCACTGCCCAGCGTATTCGGATGCAAGTACTGAAAGTGGCTCAAGTCGAGGAGGTTATCGGCGCTCAATTGATAATTCGCCTGCGTCAGCAGATAGCCTTCGCTCGTGAAGTAATGGTCTGGATCGAGAAAAGCGAAATCTCGTAGGGGCGCCTTATCGGCGAGTTCGGGGTTCCCTGGCCAAATCCATACCGCCCCATAGCGCTCGCGCGTGGGGTATCGCCGTACGGCCGCGGCAGAAGGGAGCCTGCCGTCGCCATGCGGATTGAACACGCAATTGCCCGTCGATCCAAAGCGCAACCCGTGATACGGGCATTCGAGCGCACCGTCGAGAACGCGCCCACGCGACAACGGAGCAAAGCGATGCGGGCAGCGGTCGTCGAGTGCGACCACTGCGTCGTGCTCGTCGCGGTAGAGCACGACCGGCCGATTCAGCAGTGTGCGAGAAAACGGCGAGCCGGCCGTGACCTCCTTGCTGAAAGCGGCCACATACCAAGCATTGTGAAGAAACGCCATACGAGTGGACTCCGCGTCAATTGCCGCGCCAATCGAGAAATGTGCAGCGGCATATCCGTGGCGTCCATGATAAGGAGGCGCCGTAGCAATACGTTCAACAATTCTCAGATTGGGTTTCCTCCGGAAACCGTAAATCCGTTTACATTCACCTCGCTCACAATTCGACGAAAAAGCTAACAATAAGCTAACCGAAATAAATACTCGCTTTGGCGTGTCATGGAAAAACTTTACCGATTTCATACAACGGTCGGAATGCTACAAAGAGTTACAAACATGATATATGCGGCGCCTCTACTATTCGGTCGTTCGCTCCGAACTCGATCGCCGGGTTGCCATTCTCTTCGCGTGCGAGTGCGTCTGGCGATCGGATTCACTCGGAGGAAAAATGATGCTCGCAGTAATGACCCAAGACACCGCCTTGTTCAACTTGATCTGCCAGTGCCTTGAAGCCGAGGACACCCAGTGCAGCCGGTTCGACGACCATGTCGCGCTTGCGCGCGCGGTGTATCGCGAGGATTACGGTGCAATCCTCGTCGACGCGGCCGCGGGCATCGATCCCATGCTTCCGGTTCTTGCTCGGCGTGCCTGCTATGCGGACCGTCGCGCGCCGCTTATCGTGGTGGGCGCGCCTGACGACCGAAGCAGCATCACGCAATTGGTCGACGCGGGCGCCGACGACGTCGTGCTGTCTCCCATCGATCCACGCGAACTGGCATTGCGCGTGCATATCGCGTTGCGGCGCTTTCAGCCTGCGCAGCCCGGCGATGCGGACGACTGCCTCGAATACGGTGCATATCGACTGGACCGGCGCACATGCACCGTATCCGTGGAAGGTGAGCCCATCCGACTCACAACACGTGAGTTCGCGATTGCGTGGCTGCTGTTTTCGCGTCCCGGGCAGTACGCAAGCCGCCGCCACATCGCAGGGGCGGTATGGAGCAGTTCGGAAGATATCGTGGGACGTACGCTGGAGCAGCACATCTACAAGTTGCGCAAGAAGCTCAATCTGAGCGGCCAGCACGGCATCCATCTGCGCACGATGTATGCCCATGGCTATCGCGTCGAAATGGACGGAGTCAAAGGCGTGAATCCGGAAATCTCGTCGGTGGCGCTCGCGCAAGGCAATGTTTCGCCGCTCGCGGCGCGCCCGGAAAAAGCCGAGCGCGCGCTACATCACGCAGCATGTGCGGAAATCCACCCCGCGGACAGCGAGACCGCGCGCAACGCGCCATCATGGCCCGATCCCGCAGCGGCAGCCGTACGCGCCGCATGCAGTGCCGGTACGGCAAAGGCCATATGTCACCTATGGCCGGAAGTCTCGCGTTCGCAGTACCGGCGCGATAGTTGATCGGGCGTTGCCGCGCTCGGACTCAGAACTCGATGATGCGCGGCGACAACAGGACCAGGCGCTCCATGTGGCTGTGCTGGTCGTTGCGCGTGCGAAACAGCGCGCCGATGAGCGGGATCTTCGACAACCCCGGTACACCGGTCTCGCCGTTAGTCGCGCTATCGAGCCGGTAACCGCCGATCAAGAGACTCTCGCCCTGCCCCACGAACGCTTCGGTATTGATCGTGCTCGTCGTGATGATGGGGATGTTATCGACGCTCTGACCGGTCAGCGAGCCATCTTCGACGTGGACGTTGAGCTTGATCTGCATGCGCCCGTCCTCCTCGACGACGAGCGGCAGCACGCGAAGCGAGACGCCCGTCGACACACTGTACAGATCGGCGGCCGTATAGCCCGACACGCGCACGAAGAAGCGCGTCTGGTGGTCCATCACGGCCTCGACATTGTTCAGCGTCGCGACTTTCGGACTGGCATCGACCCGCGCCAGGTTGCTCTGCTGTAGTGCATCGATACGCGCTAACAGATAGCGGCCCGCATTGCCGAGTACTGCCGTGAGGGAGGCGCCCACGGGCGTCGTATCGATGACGGTCGTCCCGTCGGCCAGTGTCTGCGTGCCGAACGTCGGCTGAATATTGCCGTTGTAGCCGTTCTGCTGAGTGTTGCCGGTGCCCGTCTGCAAATCGACGTGACTGTTATGCGCACGCCAGTCGACGCCGATCTGCTTGAGCGCGTTGTCGTCGATCTCGATGATGTGTGCTTCGATTTCGATCAACTTCGGCTTCACGTCGAGCCGGTCGACCAAGGCCTGATACTGTCCCTCGCGTTGCGGCACATCGCGAATCAGCACGGAGTTTGTGCGCGGATCGGCTTCGATCACCGGCAGCGATTGCGGTCCGCCGCCGGACATGTCGGCAGTTCCGCCGTCGCCGTCGGAGCCGTAGAGACTGCCGGAAAGACCCGATAGCATCGGCATGCCAGAGGCCGCGCTGCCGCCCGCCCCCATGCCGTTCAGCAGTCCCGACAGACCCGGCGCGGGGTTACCGTTAGGCGCCATCGCGTGCGGCAACGGGGGATTGATACTGCCGTCCAGACCGTTCCCGGACGTGCTGCCACTGACATCCTGCATCGGCTGCAGGCGCTGCATGGTCGGCGCCTGGGCGCCGCGATAGTCGAGGCCTCCGACGCCGCCAAGCCCCGCGCCACTCGTGTCTTTCGCGTGATACATGCCCGACAGTACGCTCGCGACGCCCGGCACGGTGACTGCCTTGCCGTCTATCTCGACCTTGTGATCGGCTGCCCACGCGTGATGCAGCTGAAACACGCGAATCACCGAGCCCGAGCGCTGCCCCGCATTCTGGTCGAGCCGCTTCGCAATGTCCGCCACGAGTTGCACATAAGGCGCAGGCCCGCTCACGAGCGCCGTGCTCTGGCCCGCGTCATAGACGATGGGAAAACGCGAACTGTCGAGATGCAGTTGCACAAGCGCGCTGTTCAGCTCGTCGGTGCTGGCATGGTCGAGCTTGATCACCTGACGCGTTACGCTATTGACGTCGCTGATCGACAGCACGACGCCGTCGTAGAACCAAACTAGGCCGAACGTCGATGCCAGTGTGTCCAAAAAGCGCTGCGGCGACATGTCGAAATGCCCGGTCACCGTTCCATGCACGTCGCCGGCAACCGTCGTCGGTACGCCCTGGCCGGCGGTGAAGTCGCGCAAGACGTCCTTGAGGTCTTGTCCGTCCGCCACAACGTGGACCGAATTGCTGTGCCAGCGGATCGGCGCCGCATCGGCGACTGTCCCCATACCGACCAACGAAAGGCACGCCGCCGCCCAGGCTGCGCACATGAGCCGTTTATGCTTCATTGTTTCCCCGATCGTAAAGTGGACCGCGACACCGACGCCGCGGCGTTGAAAATGAACCGGCCACAGCTCGTGCCGAGCTGCAGGCCTATCGTTCTAGCGTTTCGGAAGGTGCTTCGTGAAACAGCTTGCGATAACCGCTGACCAGCGTCGAACGGTTCTGCACGCCCCATTTGGTCGCCGCATGCAATACGTTGCGATCGCTCACGGATGGGTCGTTCAGCAGTTCTGCGCGGATGCGCTCCATGCGCTGCCGCCGAATCAATTCGGTCGGCGACACACCGAGGAAGGTTTTGAATGCGCTCTGTAACGCGCGTTCGGAAACGCCGATCTCGGCAGCGACCTCGCGCACCGACAGATCATGGCGACCTAGATTCTCTTGCAGATACCGATATGCGCGACGGTATTTCGCCGGCAGCCGCGCGCCGACATCGTCCAACTGCGGTCCGTTGCGTGCGGCGCGGTTGCCGAACGGCGAGATCGCCAACGCGTCGTCGCGCAGGCATTGCGTCGTGATCAAAGCGTAGCGGCTGTAGTACTGCATCGATTCGCGGGTGCGTTCCTGAGCCTGGCGCAACTTGGCGACGCAGTACAAGTATTCGAGCTGGCGCCGGCCGGTGGCGCCAGCGAAATCGACGCGATGCAGCGGCTCGAGCAGCATTTCGGCCAGTTGCGGCGTTTCCAAGGCGAGCGCCGCGAGCACGACCTCGAGCCGGGTCGTGTGAGCATACTCGTGCAATCCGACGCGCTGTGCCCAGTTCAGATGCGCGATCACGCCCTCCATCGCTGCACGAGAGCCGCGTGCGAGTTCGCGTAGGCGGCTCAGGTAATCGATCCGCTGGCGCAGCAGCGGCGTCCTGACGCCAGCGGCGTGCGCCTCGCAGAGGTCGGCGCTATCGCCTGGGCCGGAACTGCCCGACGCGCGTGCGTCGGACATCCCCGAGCGCCAATAAACGTGATCGCTAAGTGGCGCGCAAGCGCGTAATTCACGCTGTACCGCGAGATCGAAGCGCAGCGTCACCACGAGGTCGCGCCAGTGATCGGCGACGCTTGCGCTCGACGTTTCGACCAGCTCTGCGAGTTCGCTAAGCGCATCGGACGCATCGCCGGACCGGCCGAGCTGGTGGAGCGTGCATACGATGCCCAAGCGCGCCTCGAGTTTCTGTAACGGATCGATCTCCTTTTCGCCGATGACGCGCGCGAAACATGAGAGCGCCGTAGAGAGCCGATGACGAAAGAAAGCTTGCCAACCCGCGTTGCGGCACGACGCGGCTCGAATCGCATGGCGCGGCGAGCGAATCGCTTTCTGCGCGCGTCGATACTGTTCCTCCACTTCATCGCCGATGCCGGTCAACATCTCCAGGTCGGCTTGAAGCTGCAGCAGCCATGGCAGGTCCTCGGCACTCTGATGGCCGCCTTCGGCCCAGTGGCTCGCCTGTGCGCGGGCTGCACTCAAATTGCCCTCGCGCAGCTTGTCGAGAAATCCGTCGCGCAGGCATCGCACACTGAGTGCGGACGCCAGCGGGAAATAGAGTGCCGTGAACATCGCTCAACTCCTCGTGAAGGTGCCAACGCTCGCGATCCAACGACAGGCGCGCACGACGAGACGGCGTCCACCAAGGCATTTCGATTCGCTGAGTTAGCGGCGCGACCGCTAGTGCAATCCACAAGTTGCAACCGATCGCGTTGTCCTAATTTAGCGAAACGCGATTTGGATATCCCTCAACAAATCTGATTAAGACGGTGAAATTGAGGAGTGTTGAGCATTGCGCTTGGAGGCGATCGGTGTAAAACGCGTGATCGCCTCTGCGCGTTGCGATGCAGGCCCGTCGCTCGGCATCTCAGGGACTGCATCCAATGCTTGATGTCTTCGCGCTCACGCCCATTCTTCCACGAGGCGCTCGTGTGCCGCACGCGCATCGGCTTCGGTAGCATGCCGTAAGCTCGCGAGAGGCTGTTTCGTGTCTACGTCGAAAACAACTGTCTCGAACAACTCGGGCGCAGCGGGAGACGAGACGCTTTCATGCTGAATGCCCAGCCAGATCGTCGAAATCCAGCGGCCGTTTGGCAGCGTCGTCTTCTCGACCTGCGCGTAGCCGGCATCACCCTGCAAAGCCCGCCATGTTTCGGCGTCCGTCGGTGTGCCGTCGCGCAAATAATAAGTCTTGGTCATGATCGGCCTTTTCAGTTCAGCCCGCCGTGCCGTCGGTCGCAGCGATCGAAGCCGGGGGAATAAGCTGTTCCAATTTTCTTACATCATAGCTCTTCAGCTTCTTGGCCAGATGCTGCTCGATAAACTGCAACGTCTTCCAGCCGTAGAACTCCAGATACGAAGTACCCTCCGGCCGCTGTAGTCCAGACGACATGCCGACGAAATAGATGTCGTGCGGCGTCTCGCCAACCTGCAAACGCGTGCATAGCGGGCTATCGTCAAAAACCGGGTCGTCGCCATGCACCGGCACTTTCATCTCCGGCGCCAGTTCGGGAGCAAGTTTGCTCAGAAAACTAGCGCTGTCGGATTTCATGCCCATCGCGAGAATCACGCGCCCGCTCTCGATCGACTTCACCGTGCCGTCCTTCTCTCGAACCGCAAGTGACGACCGGTTCACCCCTTCCCCCACCGGGGAGATCGTTTCGAGCCGGCCCGGCTGCACTTGCACCAGCCCTTCATCGAAATAGGGTTTGAGGCCCGAGTAGGGCCCCCACAATCCCTTATCGATATCTTCCTGATGCTTCGGTCCGATCCACACGATCTTGCGCTCACCGAGCAAATCCCGCATCGACAGGCCGGCCTTTTCCGCCACTTCCCTAATGCGCAGCAGCGGAGTCTTGGCCGAATCGCCCCAGCCGACAATCACAATGTCGCCATCCGACGCACGCACGACGTCCAGAATTTGCTTGTCGGTCGCGCCGACCGTCGCACGCAACATGTCTTCGCTGTGCATCACCGCTTGGGTCGGCAGGCCTTGTCCTCGCAAAGCCGCGAGCCGCTTGGACTGCCGGTCAATGTACCCCTTGGACGGGGGATGCTTCAGTGGAACGCTCGGCTTGCCGAGCCCAGTCGCATCGAGGACTTGATTGGTCAACACGTGAAACGTCTCGCCCGAGGACTTGTCTCGCATCGTAATCCGATACCGCCCCTCTTTGTCTTTCACTTCTTCGATACCCGTGACGACCGTGTTGACGAGAACCGGCGTACCCTTCCTGGCCGCGGCGTACAAGCCAATCGTCGCGGCGTCTCCAATATCCCCGGCAGTCGGAAAGCCCTCGACAGGATTCAGATCCTCGACCTGGATGGGACTGCCGTGCAACGGGTTGAGCGAACGCATCGGATCGGAAAACGCCGCATGGCTGCGGCCGGCATAGCCGTCGCGCGTTTCGCTGTTGAGCAAGTGGGCGCGCACCGAACCGAAGTTGCCGTCGCCGCCGCCCGACGCGTCGACCACCAGATTGCACGCGCCTAACCCAAGCTCGTGCGTGTGATTGGCAATCGTCTGTCCTTGCGGTCCGCCGCCGATCGTGACTTGCGGAACGAAAACTTCGCGCTCGGTCAAACGCGTCCTGGTCCATTCCGATCGCCCCCGCAGATCGGCCTTGACTGCTTTCAACAGGGTCTGGCGCATGCTTGGTGACGCCGCGAGCATCAGCAACTCCAGCCGCAACAGCCTGTCTTCGGGGCTGCTCATGCCCTTCGCGAGCGCCTCGGCCGAATAGTGACGCAATCTCGCGCCCACCTCACCGCTCAGTTCCGGATTCTCGAGCACGCTACTGCGAAGCGCCCCGACGGCACTGTCCGGTAAGGGCGATTCGAGCGCCAGAACCCGCTTTACCTCTTCATAGCCAGAGACTTCGTACCCGAGCTTGGCGAGCTCAGCGCTGAAGATGTCGAGCAAGCCCCCGGCTGCACCCTCGGAGGAAACGCTTGCGGCTAGACCATCGCCGCCACGGTCCTGCGCGGAATGCGCCTGGCGCTCTGCACGAGTCGACCGGCGTCGACTGACCGTTTTACCGAATAGGTTGCGTAAGCCCCCTAACAACGTTGTAGATTCCGTTTGATGTGTGGCTTGGCCGGACACGGAATCGTCGACGGCCCCGGCGGAAGCGTCCGCACGACCCGCCCCCCTTCCCGGAAACATGACCCGCCCCCCTGCGGAAAATAAATGATTGTGCTTTGACGCGCGCATCGAGCCCCCTGTCTCCAAAATACGAAAACCCCCGATATCTGCCAAAGGCTCAACGCGAGCGCCGCTTCGACATTACTGGAATGGCATAACGCTTACGATGCCACGCGCCGGTTTTCCAGCGCGGAGGTTTCGCGAAGAGGTGCATGGGGCACCGAAGGAACGGACTCGTCAGGCTGTCGTCATTTCTTGGCGGCGTTGGACATCGATTTCAATTGCGCGCCAAGTCCCGTCAATACCAGTTGATCTCTCACCTGGTTGATAAAAATGCCGATAAAGAGCGCTAGCATCAGCACCGTCACAGCGCCTTTGACCGGTTGAGCCAAGCTGATCAGATCCAGCTTCTCCGCGGACTTCGACACAAAGCCGAACGCGAGATCGACCAACACCAAGATGAACAACATCGGCGCCGCAAGTTTCGCCGTGGTCTCCATCAGGGTATCGGTCTGGCGCAACACGAAGCTCTCGAGAACGTTGGCGGCCATCGGCGTACTCGACGTGAGCGGCCACCATTGATAGGACTCGTACAGCACGCCGAGCAGAAACGTCATTCCTCCAAGCGCCCAAAACGCCACACCGGCCACCTGTGCCAGTAAGGTACCGGTAGGAGTCGAATGGTCCTGATGCAAGGGATTCGTGATTTGCGCATTGTTATACCCGGTCAGATCGTCGACATAGATTCCAGCCGCCTCCGCCACCCAGAACACGGTCGAGGCAGAGAAACCAAGCACCAGTCCGATCACCACCTCTCTGACGACGATTTCCACCAGCGCCACGGCTGACAGCGATGTCATCAACGAAGCGCTCTGTCCATATGCGATGAATGAACTGAACAGCAAAACAACGCCGTTGCGCACGACGCCCTGCAGGAAGCTGTCCGACGTGGGGGGAAAGATGAACAGCATCACGTAGAGCCGCACCGAACATAGCCCCAGCACCGTGAAGGCCTGCGTCAGTGTGATGCCGAGCTGGGAGAGCGTCGTCAGGGCGTCGTTCATCTTCGGTTCGTGGTTCGTGATTCGTATCTCGCGTGATGCGGGGGATTACACCGTAAAGCGCATCCGCGCGAGCACGGCCTCTTCCGCTTCTTCGTCTGCGACGTCATTTGCGGCGTTGGCCTGCGCGCGCCCGATATCCTCGATGCGCTCCTTGCAGACGTCGATACGTCCACGATTGCTCGCGATTGCATGTATCGTCGCGGCGACCTCATGCTCTTTGGCTCGCAAGGTCTGTTCCGACGCGGCCAGTTCGCTTTCGCACACGCGTAACCGCTGCTCGACGAGTTCCGTATATCGCATGCTGGCGTTCAGGTCCGCCAGCGAAAACGCCTCGTCGCCGCACATCATGCGAGCGATGCGATCACGGCATGCCTGCAGCAGCTCGCTCTCCGTACGCACGGCTTCGCGCTTGGCGTCACGCTCCGCTTCGAGCCGAGCCTGTTCGTCGCGCTGGGTCGCTAGCCTCGCACGCAACGTTTCCTCCAGTCGAGTGCGGCGCTCCACGGTTCTGGTTAGGGCGGCGGCGCGCCGGTCGCGGGCGGGCATCGTTACCGGCTTCGGCTGCCGGCCAACGCGAATAGCCGCGCCTCGGTATCGCCCGGCGCGGCCAATTCGCCGGTAGCCTGAGAGAAAAAAGTGCGAATCGCATCGATCTTGCCCACCGCCTCATCGGCAACCGCATCGCCGCCCGGCTTGTACTCGCCAATCTGCAACAGCATTTCGACTTCCCGATGTTTGGCAAGCAATTCGCGCACACGTGCGGCGGCGCGCATATGGTCGGGCGATGTCACCTGCGGCATCACACGGGAAAGACTCGCGAGCACGTCGATTGCCGGGTACTGATTCTTTGCCGCGATCTCGCGCGACAGGATCATGTGACCGTCGAGAATCCCGCGCACCTCTTCCGCAATCGGATCGCTGCCTGAATCGTCTTCGGCAAGCACCGTGTAGAGCGCCGTGATCGAACCGCGCGATCCCATGCCCGCTCGTTCGAGCAAGCGCGGCAGCTCAGCGAAGATGGACGGCGGAAAACCGCGCCGCGCCGGCGGCTCGCCGGCCGCGAGCCCGATCTCACGTTGGGCGCGGGCAAAACGCGTCAACGAATCCATCATCAGTAGCACCCGCTTGCCCTGGTCGCGAAAGTGCTCTGCGATCGCGGTGGCGACATAGGCGGCCTTGGCGCGCTCGATCGACGATCGGTCGGATGTCGCGCACACCACGACGGAGCGCTCCATGCCTCGGTCACCGAGAATCAGCTCCACGAACTCGCGCACTTCTCGGCCGCGTTCGCCGATCAGCGCAATCACCGTCACGTCGCAGGGCGTGCCGCGCGCAAACATCCCCAACAACGTGCTTTTACCGACACCGGCGGGAGCGAAAATACCCATGCGCTGCCCTTCCGCCAACGTCATCATGCCGTCCACCACGCGCACGCCGGTCGGTAGCGGCGCATCAATCAACTGGCGGCTCATCGGATCGGGCGAGCTAGCGAAAATGGGCCGCTCCTCGTGCACCTCGATCGGCCCCTTGCCGTCGATCGGTTGGCCTAGCGCATCGATCACCCTGCCAAGCAGCGCCTCGCCTACGGGCACCGACAACGGCCGCCCGAGCCCAATTACCTGCGTGGAACGGGAAATATCGGCAAGCCGCGCAAAAGGCGACAGCAACGCGACATCGCGCGTGAAGCCAATCACCTCTGCATGCTGCAGTAATGCGCCATTGGCCGAACGCAGCTCGCATAGTTCGCCCAGCGTCACGTCGAGTCCGCCGACTTTCACCAGCGTGCCGATGACTTCCAACACTTTGCCGCTGCGCGCGACGTTACTGGCCGAAAGAATCTCGCGTTCGATCGCATCGGCTAAGTCTTCCACATCGGGCATTCGCCGCAGGCCCGGTTCCGCGATGAATGCGGCGGCGTCAATATGGGGCGTGTTCATCCGTTTTTCCGATCGTCGTCAGTCCGCCGCGGTACCGGGCAGCGTAAGACATGTCGTTCAAGTCACGTAACGAATGCTTCAGGGCGCGCGCCACCGCGGAGCGCATCGCACGCAATTGCGTCGCCAGGCTCGCATCGACGGAGCCAAAATCCGATTCGCAAATGCAACTGCCCGCTTCAAGCCGCTTGTCGGCCACGACCGAGAGCGGGAATGGGCGACCCAGTTCGCGCCAACGGACCGAAAGCCGCTCAAATGCGATGCAGGCTTTGTCGTAATCGACCGGACTCACGGCCACACGCAAATAGGTTGCGCCTTCGACGATGCGGTCGATCGTCGTCAACGCGCGTTCGAACAGCATTTCCGATTGCTGCACTCGGACGATCTGTTCGACCGCGAGCGTGACGATCTCGGCCAGGCGCTCGCGTAACTTCAGTTGAATCTGCCGCTGCTCGTCGCCGGCGTCGGCGAGACGATCCAGCCAATCCGCCAAAGCCTGCTTCTCGCCTTCTTGATAGCCGCGTTGGGCCGCAGAGTCGTACTCCCGGTGCGCCTGGTCAACGATCGTTTGCGCTTCGGCGTGCGCGGCGCGGATAATCTCCTGCGCCTCCTCGCGCGCCTGTGCCAGCAGTGCGTCGCGATCCGCGGCAAGTTGCGCGTAAGCTTGGTCGATCTCAATCAGCGCACCAAATGCGTCGCGCGGAATCACATCCGCATACGCCCCCACCTGCGCATCGGGCAACGCTCGATCCGATCTCAGCCAAATAGCCATGCCCACTCCGAAATCAGTTCCGGCAGCCGCGCGAGCAGGCGCACCGTGCCGCCGGCGTCGAGTTCGCGGGCGCTGCCATGGAGCCACGACGGCGCCCGCAAATCACGCGGCAGCGCCAGGCACAGCAGCGAAAAGGGCGTGACGCCGCCGAGCGTATCGCGCATGATCAGCGCGCAGCCCTCGGACGCAAGCGTTTGCGCATCGAGCGAATGCAACGCAGGCAGCGGAGCGCCGGCGCTCAAGCGTGTCGTACCCGGTGCGTTCAGCGCGCCCGGCGTTCCTTCGGTGAGCCGGTCAATCGGCATGCCGATCCATTCCGAAAGCTGCAAGCGACTGCGCTTATCGATCAAGCGCCGTACCTCGGCACGACGTAGCGCCAGCGCGCGCATCCGCAAAACACGCAGCCCCCATTCCGGCGGCAAGGCATCGAGTACGGCCAGGTTCGGGGCTCCCAACGCGTCGAACAAAGGAGGCTGCACACCTGCCGTGCGCACAAGCGCGAGCGAGACGGCATCGACCTGCGCGCGGCCCGCACTCGCCAGTGCGACGCGCAACGGTTCCAGTTCATCGACAGCGACACCGAGCGCCGCCGCCAACCACGACGGATGCGCCCAGCGCGCCGCGTCGCGCGCATTGTGTTCGTATGCGGCAAAAGCGGCAGCCATCCGCGCAAATGGGAATGAAGTGGGCGCGCCCATCAAGTCGCCGACGAAGACTTGCCGTTCTGAATGCGCGCAAGCAGCGCTTTAAGCTTCGAGCGAAGGGCGTCTTTTGGCTCCTTTGCCGAGATGCCCCTTTTTGTCCATACGAACAGGCCCGCGGCGCAGAGAAGGAACACCAATGCTGCGATGACAATCACGCGCAACGGCGGCGACGTTTGCGGCGACTTGGACACCTCGAGCGGATCCGCCGGCACCGAGGTCACGCTCACGGCTTCGTAGGTGAGCCCTTCGACGCTATGCATGACAAGCGTCTTGATTTGCGGCAGAAGCGCGTTCACATCGGAATCGGGACGGTACTTGATGAACACCGAGGCCGACGAAGGCTTGATTTGCTGCGCGAGCGGATCGTTGTTCGGCAGCACGATCTGCACGCGCGCAACCACCACACCGTCGATTTTCGACAAGGTTGCCGACAGCTCCTGCTCCAGGCCGTAAATAAATCTGACGCGCTCCTCGGTGGGCGTGGACACAAGACCGTCTTTCTTGAACAGCATGCCGAGATCGTCGTACTTGCTGTGCGGCAACCCACGCGCACGCAGCACTTGCATCGCACGCAGGATTTGGCCTTGATCGACTTCGAGCGCCCAGGTCTTGCCGTTATCGGATGTCGTCTTCGACGCGTCGACACCCTGCTCCAGCAGCGCGACGACCATCTCGTTGGCGTCCTGTTCCGACAGGTTGCCGTACAGTTCCTTGTTACATCCAGCCAACGCTGCGAGCAGAATGAACATCACGCACAGCGAGCCGGCCCGCACCGCATCGGCGACCCTGCCCGTCTTCGTTTCCGGCATGGTCTATTGATTCTTCATCAAGGTGTCGAGCGATGATCTCGACGAATTCATGACACCCATCTTCGCTTGCATATCGAGTTGCGTACCGGCGATTTCCAGTATCACCTTCGTGCCGGCCGCGGTCATCTCTTGCATCGACATGCCCCCCGCGTTTTGGGTCAGCGATAGGGCGTCGTTGACCGATTGCTGCAACTGCGCATCCTGCGACGCCGCCAGCTTCGCCACCACATTCATGTCGCTGCTGGTGTCGTGAGGCGCTTCCATGCGCGGGTTTTGCATCATAGACTTGAACTTGTCTCCCAGTTGCTGCGTGGACGGATCGGTCGCCGGCTGCGTGGTTGCCTGTAATGCAGCCTTCACCTGCTCTGGGGTAATGACGACGCTCATGATCGACCTCCCGAATAAGCAATACGACCAAGATCAAATACGCAGATAGTTCTGCTGCTGCGGCAAATCGGCCCGAACCGCTCCGGACGCCTCGCCCGCCGACGTATTCGGCTCGGCGGCTTCGACTTGCGGTTCGTCGTTCAACGCCGCAATCGACTGTGGCAACTCGAACTTCCCGCCATTGCGATGCACGCGGACGGCCGCTCGCAGATCCTCGCGCGCTTCCAGCACACGCACGAGTTGCAGTGTGTCGCGACTCGGATCTTGTTCAAGGGCCTGAGTCGCATTGAGCCGCCAACTCGGATCGCCCTTGACGGCTAGACAGAATGCGAGCAGCGCTTTGGCGTAAGAGAATTGCGGCGCGTTGGCGATCACCCAGGAAAAGACCCGGATCGCATCGTCCCATCGTCCGTTCAGCATGTGCAAAAGGGCGGTAAACGCCTCTAGCTCAGCCAGCTTTGGGCGCAGTACGCGCACCGCGTCGAGCACCAATTCGATGTCGAATGGGTCGCCTTCCACGGCCGGAAATTTGCTGGTAAGCGCCACGGAGACGGTTTCGATCAAACCACTGACAATGTCCTGACTGCAGTCCAGATAATCGGGCGATGTGACGCTCATGGCGCGAGGCTCCTGCAAGGTGGATGTCGGCGGGAGAAGGCGCCCAGCGGAACGCGGCCCCTCCGACTCCGGTTATCGATGACCTGCTAACAATACTCAGTCCGCCCGCCGCCTCCGAGGTCTCGACACGAAGCAAGTGCCACCGGCGCGAAGTGCGCGTCCGCCTCGGCCCCGTCCGAGGCGGACGGCGGAACCTTTAGCGTGCCCACCGCCCGCTTCGCGTCTTCGGGTCTGCGTACTCGACTTCGCCGCGACAGCGGCTGCTTCGCATCCTACGGGGTGCGCCAGGTACGTTATCGCTACCTTCGGTCATGGATCCGCGTTGCGCGAAGCCGTTCGCGGTGCGTACCGCGCCACATGACGCAAGCTGCCGGGATACCCGATGAGTGAAGAAAAAACCGAAGAGCCCACAGAAAAGCGGCTTCGGGACGCACGCGAAGACGGAGAAGTATCGAAAAGCACCGATCTGACCGATGCCGTCACGATGTCTGGCGCTATCGCAACGCTGATGCTTGCCTCGGGCGCGTTCGCTGGCGCGCTGCGCACCATCGTCGCCACGGCGCTCCAATTCGTATCGGGCGATCACTCGCTTGCTCAGTTGTTTTCCAAGACGGTCAGCCTCGGCGCGCAGGCATTGATCGTCATTGTGCCGTGCGCCGCGGCCGCGGCCGCGGCCGCGATCGCCGCCTTGATTCCGCAGATTGGCTTTCAGGTCAGCATGAAGCCGGTGGTGCCGGACCTAGCCAATGCCAGCCCGATTTCCGGCATCAAGCAGATCTTTTCCTCGCGCACGCTGATCGAGCTGGCGAAGATGACGGTCAAAGCGATCGTCATCGGCTTCACGATGTGGCTGACGATCAAATGGATGTTGCCGCTCGTCGTCGGGTCGCTATACCAGCCGCTGCCGCAGTTGTCGAAGATGTTCTGGGACATGCTCATCAAGCTGTGTTGTATCGCAGCGGCGATTTTCGCTGTGATCGGGGCCGTCGATGTGAAGATCCAGCATGCCTTGTTCATGCGCAAGCTGCGCATGTCGAAGGACGAGGTCAAGCGCGAATACAAGGAGCAGGAAGGCGACCCGTTGATCAAAGGCGAGCGCCGAAAGCTGGCACGCCAATTCGCAACGGAGGATCCCCCTCGGCTGCGCGTCGGCTTCGCCAATGCGCTCATCGTCAATCCAACGCACTACGCTGTCGCGATCCGCTATGCCCCCGACGAGCACCCCCTACCGCTCGTGACGGCGAAGGGTATGGACGAGACCGCCGCGCAATTGCGGCGCTTCGCACAAGATGCGGAAGTACCGATCATCGGTAATCCCCCGGTGGCCCGCGCGCTCTACAAGGTCGCCATCGACGAGCCGATTCCCGAGGAATTGTTCGAAACGGTCGCGGCCATCCTGCGTTGGGTCGAATCGATCGGCGCCAAAGGGCGCTTGCGTGCGGCGAAAAACGCCTCCCCACGCGGCATGCACGACGCCGCACCTTGAGAGAATCGAGATGATCAAGTCACTGAAGATACCCGCGTTCGGGGAAGTCGGCATCGCGCTGCTCGTCGTGGCGATCATCTCGCTGATGATCCTACCGCTGCCGCCGGCCGTGATCGACGTGTTGCTCGCGCTCAATATCATGATCAGCGTCACGTTGTTGATGATCACCATGTACGTACCAAACGTCGTTTCGTTGTCGGTGTTCCCGTCTCTGCTGCTGTTCACCACCCTCTATCGCTTATCGCTCAACATCGCTTCGACCAAGTCGATCCTGCTGCATGCGGACGCAGGCCACATCATCGAGAGCTTTGGCGAACTCGTAGTGGGCGGCAATCTCGTGGTCGGGCTCGTCGTATTCGTGATCATCACCACGGTGCAATTCATCGTGATCGCGAAAGGCTCCGAACGGGTCGCGGAGGTCGGCGCACGCTTCACGCTCGATGCGTTGCCCGGCAAGCAGATGAGTATCGATGCCGATCTACGCTCGAACTTGCTCACGCCCGAAGAAGCGCGCCGCAAACGCGCGAAGCTCGCTATCGAAAGCCAGTTGCATGGCGGCATGGACGGTGCGATGAAATTCGTCAAAGGGGACGCGATTGCCGGCCTCATCATCACGGCCATCAACATCGTGGCCGGTATCGCGGTCGGCGTCGCGTATCACGACATGTCTGCGGGCGATGCGGCCAACCGGTTTTCCATCCTTTCGGTCGGCGATGCGATGGTGTCGCAAATTCCGTCTTTGCTGCTGTCCGTCGCGGCCGGCGTGATGATCACACGGGTGGGAGACGAAGGCGAATCCAAGCCGCTATCGCTAGGCGACGAGATCGGCCGCCAACTCACCACCAGCGCACGCGCACTTTACTTTGCAAGCCTGCTGCTGCTAGGTTTCGCGGCGGTACCCGGCTTCCCGAGTGCGCTTTTCCTGCTGTTGGCCAGCACCTTGGCATTTTGCGGCTATCGTCTCGGCAAGCGCGAACCTGAAGCCTCGACGCATGCAAGCGAGGCGGTCACTGCCATGCAGCGGGCGGGCTCGAAGGTCGATGTCCCTGCCATCCTGACGCGCGCGCCGCAGTTCGCTTGTCCGATCGGCGTACGAATCTCCCCGGATCTCGTGGGGCGTCTTTCGCCTTCGGCGCTGGACAAATCGTTCGGCGCCGAGCGCGCACGCTTGCAGGAATATCTCGGGCTGCCGTTTCCAGGCATCACGATCTGGACCAGCGACGCCTTGCCGCCTTCGACGTGCGAACTGCTGATGCACGACGTGCCCTATTGCACGATCGAAATGCCGCCGGGGAAAGTGATGCTTCCAGAGCCAAATTCATTGGCCGCCGACGAAACGCTCCGAGCTGAAATCGCGGCGCTGACCGCGCGTTGCGACCCGCGCGGCGGGCTCGACGGCGGCCCTGGCCCAACCTATTGGATCGACGAGAAATCGGTGCCGTCCAAAGTGCCGGCATGGCGTGCGGAACAAGTGATCGCTCACGCGTCGGTCGCGATGCTGCGCCGGCACGCATCGCTGTTTCTGGGCATTCAGGAAGTGCAATGGATCCTCGATCAACAGAATGCCGAATACCCTGGGCTGGTCACCGAGGTGCAAAAGGTGCTGCCGCCGCAGCGCATCGCCGACGTGCTGCGGCGCCTGCTCGAAGAGCAGATTCCGATCCGCAACATCCGGAACATCATGGAAAGCTTGATCGTCTGGGGCGCCAAGGAAAAAGATATGTTGATGTTGACCGAGTACGTGCGCGCCGATATCGCGCGGTTCCTCGCGCACCGTGCTACCGGCGGCACCCGGCAGTTGCCCGCCGTCTTGCTGGATCTGCCCGTCGAACAGCACATTCGCCAGAGCATCAAGCAGACGCCGGCCGGCAACTTCCTCGCATTGCCTCCCGACGAAGCAAATTACCTGGTCGATCAGATTCAGTCGTTTGCCGGTGAAACGCCGCGCGAAGGGGTCGCGCTCGTCACTTCGATGGATATTCGCCGTTACGTGAGGCGGATGATCGAAGCACGGCTTGGCTGGCTGTCGGTCTACTCCTACCAGGAACTCGGCGAGCACGTGCAGTTGCAGCCGCTCGGCCGCGTAACCATCTGACCCGCCGCCGCCATGATTGCGACAACATGATCGAATCTCGCGTACGGCGCATCATCCCCGGCGAACCCGGGACGCCGCAGAGGGCCGAGGATACGCGCACGCGCCGTTTCGACTATGCCGCGCTTGCGCGGCGCGCACGACGTGAGCAAGCGGCCGTCAGCCAATCCGGCGCTGCGCGTGAATCGGCAGCGGGCGATGCCGCGCGAGAGGCCATGCAATTGTTTGATTGGCGCGAGCGCTCGGGCCGCGACGGTCATGCCGATGAAACGGACGACGTCGACGACCAGGCCGCGGCGAGCCAGCGCGACAAACTGGTTCAACAAGTGTCCAGCGCATCGGTACCGGTCGTCGACGCGCTGTTTCGCACCCAAGGCCATTTCCTCGAACTGGCCACTTCGCTCGCAAACGAAGTCGCGGCTTTCTGTGCCGACCCGGCTGTTAGCGGGTCCGGCAATTGGGACGTCCAGATGCCCCTCGACAAGACGATCCTGCCCGACACGACCTTATATCTCTCGCTTTCGCCGTTCCGGCTTTCGCTTCGTTTCGATACATCCAACATCGAGACGAAGACCTTACTCTTGCATCACAGCACCATGCTCGAGCGCGAAATAGACGCACTGCTGAAAGCGTGGTCGGCGCCGCGGGACATCGAGCTGATGGTGTGGTGAGTGAATTCACAGAAACATCGCACAGCGCACCAGAGCCGCCCTTTCGATCACAATCGCATGGATTATCCGCTCGCTGAAATGCCTACGAGTATCGAACCCATCGATAGGCACGCTCACCCCTTGATCGACGCCAGCGAAACGCGCGCAGCCCCTGTACCCGGGGGCGCGACGTGCGCCGCGAGATTGCCGTTGCGGTCCGTTTCGCCGATCGCGGCTCGTGCCGCCCGGCTCGTTTGCAATACGCAGGTCACCTCGATGCTGCAGCGCCTGCCCGGCATCGATCGATGGCAAGCGTCCGTGCATGAGGAAAGCACGGTTTCACGCGAGGCCTTCGAGCGGCCGGGCACGCTCGAACTCGCCCATCCGGCCGGTCCTATCTTCCTCATGTTCGATCTGGCCGCCTACCCCGCGCTCGACATCGCCGCGTGCCCCGCCCACGGTAGCGCAACGATGCCAACCGAAGCCGAGCGTGCGTTGCGCATCGCAGTGGCAGGCGCGATCCTCGAGCCGCTACTGGGCGGGCTCGCGAAGCTCGGGCTCGGCGATCTGCATGTTCTTCGCCTGGTGCGCGATGCGCACGAGCACACGATAGGCGGAGAGGTTGCGCGAATCGATCTTTCCTTCACCTTCGACGGGCGCAGCCATGCCGCCGTTCTTGCCATCGCCCCCGCGCTGCTGCCCATTCTGGAAGGTTTGCTTGCCTCGCAGGCCCGCCCCCTTGCGCAGGGGGGCTTGCGAAAGGCCGATGCCCTCCTTCCCGCACAGACGACGCTCGAGGACGCCCTCATACCCGGGCGCATCGTGCTGGGTGCGCGACGTCTGCCCATCGAAACGCTACGCGCGCTCGCTCCGGGCGACGTTCTGCTGCGCTCGCTTGCAAGCACCCTCTCGCCGCTCGTCAGCGGCGCGGCCGAGCACGCCGCGGCCAGCGCCATCGCCGCATGGGGAACGCCCGGCCTGACCCGCCTGCATGCCCCCGTGACCATCGACAAGCACACGCTTCTCATTGTGAAAGAGCCGACAATGACCGATAAATTCGACCCTGCTGTCCCCCACGACTCCCTCGCGTCCGATCAACAGGACAGTCCGATCGACATCGGCGAGCTGGATCTGCCCGTTCAGTTCGAAGTCGACACCGTCGCCTTGCCGCTGTCGCAACTGTTCGCGCTGCGCCCCGGCTACGTGTTGGAACTGTCCACTCCCGTTGCCGACGCGCAGTTGAAGCTCGTGACACACGGCCAGACGATCGGCTATGGCGAGCTCGTCACGGTCGGCGAACATCTTGGCATCCGGATCCTGAGAATGGCACACGGCGATGGTTCAATTCAGTAACGTTACCGGCTTACTACTCGTCGTCCTTGCGATCAGCTTAATTCCATTTGTCGCAATGGTTGTGACTTCGTACGCCAAGATCGTGGTCGTGCTCGGCTTGCTGCGCAATGCGCTCGGTGTACAGCAGGTGCCGCCCAACATGGTGCTCAACGGCATCGCCATCCTGGTCTCGCTGTACATCATGGCGCCCATTGGCATGCAGGCCGCTCGCTCGCTGGAAGGGCAACAACTCGACGGCCAGCCGACGCAAGCCTTGATCCAGGTGTTCGGCGCCGCGCGCGAACCGTTCCGCCACTTTCTCGAAAAGCATGCGCACGAACGCGAGAAACGCTTCTTTATCCGCTCGGCCAGCGTCGTGTGGCCGAAAGACGCCGCCCGCGATCTGCATGAAAACGACATGATCGTGCTAGCGCCAGCCTTCACGCTCAGCGAGCTGACAGACGCATTCAAGATCGGCTTCCTGCTTTATATCGCGTTCATCGTGATCGATCTGATCATCGCCAACGTCTTGCTGGCGATGGGGCTCAACCAGGTCACGCCGACCAACGTCGCGATCCCGTTCAAGTTGCTGCTGTTCGTCGTCATGGATGGCTGGTCGACGTTGATCCATGGCCTCGTCACGACGTACCGGTAGCGGGTAACGTCAGACAGCGAAAACGAAACCATGGATATCGATACGCTCATTCGTTTCACCACACAAGGCATGTTGCTCTGTTTGTATGTGTCGCTGCCGATCGTGATCGTCGCGTCGGTCGCCGGGCTCGCGGTTTCCTTCCTGCAAGCGATCACGTCCATGCAGGACCAAACGTTGTCGCACGGCGTCAAGCTCGTTGCGGTGATGATCGCGATCGCGATCGCCGCGCCGATTTCAGCGGCGGCCATCCTGCATTTCGCCAATGAACTCATGCAGACGGCGATACCGCAATGAAACCGGCCAGACCGGCGATGCCGGCCGCAATAACGAATGCCGGCGCGGCGCACGAGTCACAGCGCGCTGCCGACGTACACGATCAGGTGCGGCGGCAGGCTGTGCTCTATCGCACGACGCGTTTCGCTCATCCGCAAGACCCGCAGCCGGAAGCCGGTCCAGGCGCGCTTCAGGCGAGCAAGCGCCGCGCACGATTACCCAAGGCTCGAGTACAACCTGGCAAAGCACACGAAAGCGAGCACAATCACGCGCTACCTGACGAGGAAGCACACCCTGCCATGCAGGGGCGAGGCAACGGCGGCGGCGGTTCCGGTGGCCGTGATGGGGGCGAGCACTCGCACAGCGGCGGCGATGGGCGCGACGGCGGCCGCGCAAGGCAACCCGAAGTCCGAACCGTCATGCGGAGGCCTGTACCGCCACACACGGCAGGCGCATTGCCGACCCCGGCAACCACACAGATGAACGCCCCCGAGCACGCCGATGCGGTGCGAGGGGCCCTTTGCGAAGCACTGCTCGCCTTGCGCGACAATCCCGGCGGCTCACGCCTCGTCGGCGTTGCCGAGCTGCAACTCGACTGGCTCGGCGCCATGCAAACGTGTCCATCGTTACGTGAACCGGAAGGGATGGTCGCCCTGCGTCAGCGGCTCATCGATGCAAGCGCAGACCGAGGCCGAAAAAAAGATGCCATCAACGCGCTGTTGCCACTGGTTCTTCTCATGGCCGCAAGACCGCTTACGCCATCGAGGGAGAACGAATCGCGCAACGTTTTGACGTTGCAGCGCAACGCAGCGCTAGCGCGCAGCATGGATTCTCAGTGAGCGTACGGAGCCTCGGGGCAAGCACACATTCGCATACGCGCTGCCGTCTTCGCATCGATCGGCGCGTTGCCTTCGGAAACGACTAGAGTATTTCGTAACGTGATTTGCATTGACCGGCCGGAATATCCGCTTTCCGCCGCCATCCTGTTAACACAATCGCCACACGATGAAACTACTGCGCATTCTGACAGGCATCCACGCAGGGGTGGAGTTGCACCTGAGTGCCGGCGTGCATCGGGTTGGCGCGGACGACGACGCTGATATTCGGATCTCCGACTGGAGCGGTGCGGACATCCTACTGACGGTCGATGAGACCGATATCGTCAGCGCGCAGCGTCTGCTTCCCGAGTCGGAAGCGCTCGCGCACGGCGACTGGGAGCAGGCGGCGGCGCAGGATGGGTCGACCGCGCCGGAGCCTAACGAACATCCGGTAGTCGAATCGATGGACCCTGGCCGCGTGCTCCTGATCGATTTCGTCCCGATGCGTTTCGACGAGACGGTGCTCTGCGTCGGCGCGAGCGACGCGGTGTGGCCTAGCGACCTCGACCTTTTGTCGACGTTGCTGGTCAAGCCCCATCAAGCTCGCCACGAAGCCGAGCGTTCGCGCCAGCGCAAGCTGGTCGGCGCAATACTGGGATGCACGATGCTCGGCGCCGTGGTCGTGATCGGTTCCGTGCTGATCACGACGGTCGTTAGTCGTGCGGCACTACCGCGCAATGCGGGCGACCTCGCTCAGCGCGTGAACGTCGCACTCGAGCAAGCGCATATGAAGGAATTGCACGCGCGGCCGCACGGCCTCAACGTGATTGTCAGCGGTATGGTGCCTACGGCAGAGGACGATGCAACCGTGCGTCGCGCGCTGGCGCGCTTGTCGTCCACGTCGATACAGCGTCAGTACGACATCGCGCAGAACGACGCCCGCGATATCGAAGATGCACTCGGCACGCAAAACGTCCATGTGGCGTATGCCGGTAACGGCGCCTTCAACATCACGGGCAAGGTAGCCGACCCCGCTGACATCGAGGCAGCCCTCGCCCGCATCCGGCACGATTTGAGTACGAACGTGAAGCAACTACGCATGCAGATCACGCAATCGAACGATGTCGCACCGCCGCCGCCTTCGTTCTCGGAGCTGATGTCATCCGACGATGTGCGCTACGCGAAAACGCCGGATGGAGTGAAGCATATCTACGTCGATCCGGAAGCCGCCGAAGCACCGGCTTCGGGGGTGAGCGCGCCCGTAGGCTCAGCGCAGGCCTCCGATGCGCAGGCGGTCGCTGCACAGCCGGCCGCTGCAAGCGGCGTCACGCAGCCCGTCGGCGCACCTCCTGCGTTTGCCCCCGTCGCATCGAATTTTCTGCCGTTGCCAAAGTGAATCTCCGGAGATGATGGACATGTACGAACCCTTCGAAACTTGCGCCGCTGACTTCAAAAATTTGAAGAGTACGCTGGCAGACCACTCCGGCAGCGCGCGCCTCGCGGCGATCCGCAGTGCGCTCGAGCAGAGCGCACAGAACATCAGCGCGACGACGGGCGCATCCGAAATCGATCGCGACAATCTCGCGAAGCTGTATCGCGGCATGCTGGCCGCCAGCCGGATCGTGTCTCACCTGGAGGATAAGCGCGAAGCGGCTTAGCATCACTCGGTACCGATACGAGACACGGTATCGAGTTGGTGTTGCACGGACTCGTCCGTGTCAATGTGTAATCGGGCAGTTCTTTTAACTTCTGACCAAGGAGAGGCAATATGGGTAGTCTCACTTCACTCGGTGCAATGGCGACGGCCGATGCCGAGCAGGGCATCATGACGGCGGCCAGCATGAAATTTCAGACGGATTCAGCCAATAACAGCTTGAAGGTGAGTGCCGCCGATGCCGTGGCTAAATTGGCAACGTCGATCGGCAACAAGGTTTCCCAAGTTTCGGGAGCGGCCCACTGACGTAGCGGTTCGGCTGTGCCCCGCGCGCGCTCCTCGTGCGCGCGCGGCCATTTTGACGTCGGCCGGCATGTGCCCTTGGTGCTTGCCGGCCGATTCTTTCCAGCGCCCCCGCTGACTCACACTTCTCGCTCGGAGTGCCGTGACCACCTCAGACGGTTCGGAACGCTACGCGCAATTGGTACGTGACCTTTGCGACACCGTGGGTCTACCCGATGCTGACCACGTGTTGCGCACTCGCCAGATCGAGGTCGAGGGTTTCGAAGTCCGGCTCGATTACTTCGACAACGATCTGGACGCGATGTACGCGAATTTTCACTACGGCGCCGTGACGGCCGGACGAACGCTAACCGTTTTTCGGCTGATGCTGGAGGCGAATCTGGTGATTTACGCGCAGGACCAGGCGCAACTCGGGCTCGACACGGATACGGGCGGCATCGTGCTGGTGCTGCGCGTGCCGATGACAGAGGATGTCGACGGCGGCGTGCTCGCCGATCTGCTCGCGCACTACGCTGAGCACGGCCGCTATTGGCGGCAGAACATCATTGAATCGACCGACGAGATGTTCGAAGGTCTCGTGGCGGGTGAGTTTATCTGGCTGCGGGCGTGATCCGGCAGTCGCCGATCCGAGCCGATAAGTCGGTGCGCCGGTGGACGCACCGAACTTACATCAATGCACGTTGCCCATCGCCCTGGCGATAGCGTGGATGAGTCCAGCCATCCCCTCGCCGATTTTCACCAACGAATTCCAGAGGTGGTGCAACGGCGACTGCCCATCGTTGAACATCGGTTGGCGCGGTGGCTGATTCGGCGGGATCGGAATCTGTGGTTGCCGAACTTGCGGTTGCGGCATCTGCGGTTGATCCGGCATCGAAGGACCGCCTACGCCGGATGGCAGGGAATAGCCCGTCGGCAAGGCCGGCGCCGCAGTCACTGCCGCGACGGGTCCGCCCGCTGCCTGCGGCACGCCGGCCGGGGCTTGGTGCATGCCAAACGATCCCTTGCTCCACTTTTTTGACGACGTCTCCATACCCCCCAGTTCTTTCAGCGGACTGGCCAATACGCGTTTTGCCGCCCCCCCGGCAACGTTTGGATTGGGTGTATCCGCGGGCCCCAAAGGCGTCGATGCGACTTGTGCGCGGGAGGCAGTGCGGCTGGTCGTGGTCGGAGTGCTCATCGCAATGAACCTGTCTGTGGGAGCCGCGGACGGACACCAATTTGCTGAACGTGCGAGCACGATAGTGCGAATCATCGACATGCGCCGAGCGAGATGCGAAGTTGGAACTCGCCACCCGAACACTGCCTCGGTTCATGTCGCGCGGACTCTCTGGCAGGCGCGCGCGCGAAGCGTTGCCTTCGCCCCGACACGCGCAAGTTCGCAGCGCCACACTTGACCTCGCCGAGTACGCGACAGAATGCAAGTCTGCCCGACCAACCGCGTATGGAGTGCTCGATGGCCGTGTTCCGCGCGCCCGAAATAATCGAATCCTACGAGCTTGTCTTGCGTCCGCCCGAACCTCGCGACGCCCAGGCGCTCTACGACGAAATGTTCAGCGATCCCGAGACGGTGCGCCATCTGACCTATCCGCGCCATACGACGCTTGATGAAACGCTCGCCTTCATCGAGATGTCGCAGAAGGACTGGCAAAGCGGCGAGTTGCCCCGCTGGGTGCTTGAAGACAAGGCAACAGGCCGGCTCACGGGATTGATCGAGTTGCAGCCGCGGCCGCCGCGTGCCGAGTTCGGCGTCATCATCAGCCGTCGCGGCGGCGCGCGACGGCGACGCGCGGGGCTCGATGCGCTGCGCAAATTCCTTAAATGGCTGATCGCCCAGCCACAGATCTATCGCGTCTTTGCATGCTGCGCGGTGGATGGCAATGCACATAGCGCCATGGAACGCCTAGGTTTCACGCTCGAGGCGAAGCTGACCAACTACGAGGCTCGACCCAACCTTGGCATAGTCGCCGGCGACAGCTATCTGTACGCCATGACTCGCCCATTGGCGCCGCCTCACATGGCTGAGGCGCTTGCTTGGATGGATCAGCATTTCAGTGTCGAGCTGGACTGAAGCGGGTGGCGCCGGGGACGGCCTCCAACGCTCAAGGCTTGGCCGGCTTTCGGGTCGGCGCATTTTCAGAGGACTACATCGATGCCCACGGCAACGCCAAAATTGATTCCCGGACCAGCGCCTAGACTCGCGTCCGGTTCCGCTAGCGCGGCCGCTGCGTCGTCGAGCGGCCCGGCTCGCCAGAGCGCCGTCCACCCACAGGCTACGGATCCCGCGGCCGGTGGCCGGCTCCGCGCCCTGGCCGACCTTATTGGCTCCCGTCGATCGAAGACGGCCAGCGACCCATCCCAAGCGAGGATCCGCTCGCGCGGGGCAAAGACTTCTGCGCGCGTCAATGCACCGCCTCGGGTTGATTCAAGCTCGCAACCTGACGATGCGAGCTACGGTCCGGCCTATTTCGCGTTCACGCAGCCCAAACCACGTGCGATACGTTACGGTGCTCGGGGAACGCGAGTTCTGGCTGGAGCGTTGACATCGGTGGGATATGGCGCCGCCGCCCTTGCCGTAGGCGTACTGGGCGTTGCAGCCGTGAGTTCGTTCGGGTTCTTCCCTGTTCTGATCGGCGTAGCTGTCTATTCACATATACGGCGCGCGCACGCCTACAACCTCGGGTATGGGGGCATGTACCCCTATCAGGGGTGGCAACAGCCGAACCCGTACCAAGGGTGGCGGCAGCCCGCCCCATACCAAGGGTGGCAACAGCCCGACCCATACCAAGGGTGGCGGCAGCCCAACCCGTACCAGGGGCAGCAGCTGGACCCATACCAGGGGTGGCAACAGCCGCCAGAGATGACGGCTCAGGCCGGACCAGTTGCTCAACAACCGGCCGCGCAGCCTCGCCGCGCCCAACCGGTAGCGCAGCCCCGCCCCGTCCAACCGGCAGCGCAGCCTCGCCTCGTCCAACCGGCGGCGCAGCCGCGCCCGGCCCAACCAGCCGCTCAGCCTCGCCCTCCCCAACCAGCCGCGCAGCCTCGCCTCGTCGGCGCCCAGGTTGCCTCCGCCCAGGACAAGGACGGGGCAGAGACCGCCCCGAGCCGGGCTCAGAGCCCGAAGTCGAGCTTCTGGGCCGGCGGTGCCGGAGTGACCACCCTCTCGGAGGCATTCTCGCGTCCAATCGCAGATGCTGCAGCACGACCACAGACCCCGAAAGCCGAGCGCACGGAATCGCAGCCCGGTAGATACGGGCCTGCACTGGATACCCGCTCGATCTGATGATTCGGAACGCATGAGCCCGTCGCGTACCGGGCTCGGTTCGCGCAGGCATCGCTGTCATTGCGTCCCGCTCTGTCGCGCGGATTCGCTTGCTTAAGGGTGCAACAACAGGCGAGCCACGCGTGCGAGATAGGCGCGAGGCGCGCCCCAATCATCAGGCCCGCTACGCCTCGACTTGGCACCTGGCTTTCAAATGAGGTTGCGAAATCCCCTCATACGGGGCCCGCACGCCCCCCGAGCGATTCATTTCCCAGGTCTCGGGCAAACCGTCGATCAGGCCAGCTAACGCATGCTGTCGATACACATTGTCGCCACAGGCGTTAGCAAGTTCGTACACTTCGCGCCATACGGACGTGGCCTCTTGGCGCGACGCCTGCGTCAGAGGCAGCGCGTCGGCCAGCGCCTTGCACAACCGCATTTCCTCGCGCGTGCGCCGGGGAGCACTTGCGCTCACACGCGTCAGCACGATCCGAATCATGCGCAAATACTCGTGCATCAGCGACAACTGGCGCCACAGTGGCGCCGACGCCTCGATCAGCGCAATCGCAGTTTCGAAGCGGTCGTTGAACACGGACCATTTCAGCGCCGCGCGAAGCTCATTGATCTCCATGTGAGCCGCCCCATCGCCAGTCAGTCGAACACCGCGCGCGACGTTCGCGGAAAGTCGCGCGACGAGTGAGCGAGCATGCGCCGCCGCCGCTCGGCCGAACTCGTTCGCCTGCCCTAGCGCGTCGATCGCGAACAGACGCACCGAGCCCGGGAGCCGCAACAGCGCAGTACGCACGCCCTCGACCTGCTCGATAAGACCCGCGCCGAGTAGATCGTCAAGACCCGCCTCGCATCGCGCGTCGATTTGCGCCTTGTCCGAATCGCTGTCATCGCGCGACGACGAGAACTGCGTCAACATATCGATCGCCGCCCTGCGAGTGAACTCGCCGCTGAAAACGCCAAGCCACCGTAGCTGCGTCCGCGTTTGGTCGTCGAGCTCATCGTTGTGCAGTTCGAGCACCGCCGCGATCGCAGCCTTGCACGACAGCGACATATCGGCCCTTCCCGCGCTGCGCACCATCAGTTCGCCGAGCTTGTTTGCAAACGCGAGCAACGCCACTTCGAGCGGTACCCGGTTGCTCATGCGGCGCGCAATCGCCGCTGCGGCAAGTTCGAGCGCGAGCGGTACGCCGTTGAGCCGCCGGGTAATCAACGCGGCCGTCGAAACGGCGTCCGGCGCCAGGCGGCCGAGATCGAACGTCTCGAGCAAGTTGGCATCGGTTAGCGTTTGCTGGCGTACCTTGCGTTGATGCGCGTCGAGCAGCACCGTGAGACGGGTGAACAGCAATCGGAACGCGTCGAATCCGAGGGCTTCTTCAACCCTGATATCGATATGACCTGGCGTGCGAAGCGGACCGACTGCGACGACCTGCTCCTGCGCGATCATCATTGGCTCAGTCCCGATGACGAGCACTCGCAACCCGGGTGCAATCGCTATGAGCTTATCGATAAGCGCACCGAGGGGCGCCCTCAGGGGGTCGCAGCAATCGACGATCAGCAGCAAGCGGCGAGCGCCGATTGCCGCGGCGAATTGTTCCGGTGTTTGCAAACCCTTTGCCGGCTCGATCCGCGCTGCCTGCGCGAGCGTACGAATGAGGCTGTCAGGCGGCATTTGCGGGAATAACGTGACCGAGCCAATGCCGTCCGGGAAATGCGTGCCTACGCGCCGCGCGACTTCATGCGCGAGACGCGTCTTGCCGAGCCCGGGTGCGCCGACCAACGTGATGACTCGGGCCATCGACATCAGCCCGAGCAGTTCGGAGAGTTCCGCATACCGGCCGATAAACGGCGTGAGCGGTAACGGCGTGCGCGCCGCTGGAGATTGGGCAATGTCGAGCGCGGCGCTGAACGGATAAGCGGACACCGGCTCGCACGAGGCGGGCGCCATGCTTCGCGCTTCCAGCCGTTCGGCACGGCCGACAAAGCGATAGCCGTATCCTGCCATCGTCGCAATCAGGTCCCGATCTTCGGCCAACGCACGGCGCAACGCTGACACCTGCACCCGAACGGAATTGATTTCGACGTTCGGGCGTCCCCAGATCCGGTTCGCCAGTTCGGCAAACGCGACCGGTTGACCATCGGCGTGAACGAGCGCGGACAGAAGCGCTAACGCGCGCGCACCGACGACGACCGGCACACCATCCACAGTGAGCCGAAGCGGGTCTTGCGACAACCGATAGCGACCGAAAACAATGACTGGTGGTGTAAGTCGCAGCAACGTCACCGTAGGTCTCCGAGGGGACTGCTAGGCATTGTCCTTGCAAATTGCATCCGCGAATGCGAAAAGATTCGTAGTTTTGCGAAGCTTCTACAGACTTCGATCGTGCCCATCTACGCGTCTGAGAAATACGCAGGCGAAAGTGGAGGCGCCGGTACCGGCGGGTTCCGCCCCCAGTTACAAGAGCCCGTGCGAGTGGATGTCGGCCGGCTCGGATACGCTCGCGCTTCGCTGCCTCAACGACGCCTTCGTGCCCCGAGGCACGAGCCGTCCGGCTGCACTGTATCGTCGCGTGCATCGAACGCGTGTCGCCAGGTGATGGATGATGTCGTCCAGCATCGGGAGATTGCGCATTAACCACTACGCTCACGTCGCACCGAAGGATTGCTATGTCCGACGTTAGATTTCCCGGTTCCAGTGGCGCACCTCAAGGTGTGCCGCCCCATCGTCCGGGACAGTCGCCGGCGCCAGCTGCGCAGCCACCGGTTGGCCAGCCCACCACTCAACAATCGGGGCCGCTCATGCCCCAGGTGCCGCCGAGGCCACAACAGCCTCCGACCACGAACTCGCGGACGCCGCAACGGAGCACGCTTCACAAGTTGCGGAGTTTCTCGAATGACCGGCAGCAGCGCGCCGCTAGTTCTCCCCGGCCCGGGAATGCCACGCCCGGCCATCCTCCTGGGCAGGCCCCGGTGGGCTTCTCGCAGCCGTATCCCAACGGCGGGCCGGCCACGGCGCAACCCTACGCGCCGCGCTACGCGGCGACTACGCAGCCGAATCGGGGGCTGCGCTATATGCGAGCGGCGCTTATAGGCGGCGGACTTTTCGCCGTATTCCCGTCGATCGAGTTGCTTGCGGCGCTACCGACTGCTAGCAGCGGACTGGGAATCGGAGTCGGTACGCTTCTGGGATACGGCGTGCCTATCATCGTGCGCGACTTCGTGTTTGGCGCCGGCCTCGGTGCGGCCACGAGTGCGATTCGCAAACGCATGCGAGAAAAGCGCCAGCAGCAGGGCCTAGTTGGGCAGGGGCAGCAACCGGGCATGCACATGCAGCAGATGCCACCACCTGGAGCCGCAGGCGCGGGTTACTACGCTGCGCCACCACAACAGCCTTGGGGTTATCCGCAGGCGTACGGTCCACACCCGGGCAACCCGGGCGCCCTGCAGCAATGGCCCACTCCCCAACAATGGTGGCAACCGCAGTCGCCGCCGGGTGGCGGACCTGCCGCCCAGCCGTGGCAGCAACCGCCCATGGATCGGCGGCCAACCGGGACGTTTGGTCCTGCTCCGCCTGGCTATGGCGTGCCTGCGCCACATTCGCCGCAGCCGCAGCGAGCGGGTTATGCGTCACCGCCAGTTGCGCCGCAGCAGCAAAGTAACGCCCCCGCCCAGCAATCTTCGCCGATTGCTCAGCCGGTGTTCCCCAACAATTCATCGGGCGCAACGACCGCTGCCGAGGTCATCGAAAGGTTCGCACCGGAAAAAAGAAAGGAAGTCTTCGATCAGATGCTTCGGGGCCTACGGAATTATCCTGTCGCGAGCCAGCGTGCGCCGGGGTTTGCAGACCTCGCACGGGCGATCCCCCTACTATCGAATGACGCAAGGACTGGCGGTGGTCGTGTCGACGAACAGCTTATCGCTTTCAGGATGCTCCACGCGGAAGGGAACAACTTGTCTGCGGGTAGCAAAGCTGCGCTTCTCGAGGCGTTGCGCGGGGTGTTCGGTTCGCTAACACCCGGGGCACGGGCCGCATTTTTGCGCGATAACAAGGGCGACGGCGCTGCGCCGCAAACTGACTGAGCCAGAAGCGGGACCGGGGGCGGCGCCCCGACCTTTTACCGATCGGCCCCGCGCATATTCACCTCGCCAGACGGGCCGATTACTTGGACGCAATCGCGCTCATCGACCGTGAGGGCGTGCGTGACTCGCTCACCGCGCCCGCTCGTTCTTGCGCCAGCATCCCCCACCGCTTCAAGATCGCGGCGATCCGGCTCGCATACTCATCGCGCAGCGCCGGCGTGGCTGAATGGTAGGCGCCGACCGCCGCCCACGTATTGCCGTATTTATTGACTTGCCGGCGCAACTGCCAGGCCGCGATATAGATGTTTTTGCAGGGCGACATCAGCGCCTCCCTGTCAATACCGTATTGCGCCAGCGTAGCTAAATGAATGGTGTTGATCTGCATCACGCCATAATCGATCGAACCGTTCGCATTGACATGTTTGGCGTCAGGATGGTTTCGCGACTCCTGCCATGCGATTGCCCGGAGGATCAGCGGATTGACGTGCTGATACGCGGCGGCGTCGTCAAAGCAGTTGCCATACGCAAGCGACGCGGCGCCCATCCCCCAGATGCCTATGAGACAGGCGAGGCCCGCGCGCGACATGAAGGCCGCGCGTCGCGCGCGCGCAGCCGCCGCTATGCCGCAAGGGGTGTCCGGGGCTGAACGGAGAGGTAACACGCTCATCGAGGTCTGAATCGGCGCATCGGCCTGCGAGTGTTTCGATGACGCATTGTGCGTCTTGCGCCCGTGCCCCGTGCCGTTCCGAGCGAAGCGCGAACAACGGAAACGAACCCGACCGGTGGCCTCGCAATACTTTGCAGTCCCGGCACATGGCGCGCGAACGCCCTCGTGATTGCGAAGCATTGCGTGTGCGGGCGAAGAACCGGCGTCGTAGCGCGCAACGCACCCGGTAAGATTGGCCATCTTGACCAAGCGGCTCGACCGACGCCAGCGCGAACGCGACGTCGTTCGCCGCACCAACCGCAGTGGCCGGGCAGCCGCACGGGGTACATGCCATGCAACGTAAACACCACTCTTTCGTGACCGCCGGGGCAACTCGCTTCAGCCCGCGCACGAGGATGTCTGCGCACGTCATATCGACCGCCGTGCTCATCGCCGTCAGTGGCTGTGCTTCGCCACCGCTGCCTCTCGTGAACAGCGACTTGCCCGAAGCATTGCGCGCACGCCCGGGCGCGATACTGGACGATGTGCTGAGCGCGCGCGGCGACGCGATCTACGAATGCAACCGCGGCGACAATGGGCTGTCCTGGGCGTACCGGGGCGTCGAATCGTCGCTTGTCGATTCGACCGGCAAGCGCATTGGGACCGCCGCGCCGGGCGGCTATTTCACGGCCGATGACGGAAGCTACACCGTAACTCGGCTCGGGGCCACGGCGACGGTGAGTCAGGCCAGCTTGCCGTGGGCGCGACTCGTTTCGCGCTTCAATGCAGGACCGCAAGCGGGCGAAGGTCGGTTCGCCCGGACCGAGATGATTCAACGCGTCGACACAAACGGTGGGCTGGCGCCTGACGGAGCGTGCGCGAACGAAGGGGCAACGCTATATGCGCCATATAGCGCAAAGTATCTCGTCTATCGATCCCCAGCGGGCGCTACGCCGGTTCGATCCGATTCCACGGCAGGCGCAGGCGGATCGGAAAGCACCGCATTGCCCGGCAATACCCTTTCCCTACCCGATCGCTAACGGCGATCGAGCGCGCCGGCGCACCATGCGGTGTGCCGGCCTGCGCAATTGCACTGGCCTCGGCCTAGGATCCCTGTGCGTCGATCGACTCCAGCACGGGGAATGGCACGCTCAGGTTCGCGAAATCGTGATCTCCCGTCGCGCTTGTTCGAACGTTGAGCGAAAGCCCTACGCTGAGCCCCGGGCTACGCATTGCGCTGTTGCGCTCTCTGATCGACAGTTTACGCGGCACCCATGCCCGCGGATCTCCCAGAATCTTGCCGCGCCGCGCATCGACAAATGCTTCCACGGCCGCATCATGACCGGTTTGCTGAGCGAGGGCCGTCAGCAAATCGATCGACGCGGCTGGATCGCGCAGCAATCGAAGGCTATATTTGTACGCGTGATTGAACTGCCGGTTATGGCGCACCGTCGCCACATATTCGTCGATGCGCGCGGCTGCCAGTGCCGCGGGATCGACCAACGCGCCCGAGGTTTTCGCCGCCACCCTCGTATCGGCTTCACCGTTTGCCACGAAAGCGCGCACTAGGCTGGCGCGCGCGCCGTCGATTGTCTGCGCGTACCGCTTCGCGCTGAGATCCTCGCGCTCGAGCGTACACGCTCGATAGTTCAGCTTGTCATTTTCGATCGACAAGGTCAGTTTGGCCGTGCTGCCGTTGTCGTGCAGCCCAAGCGTAGCCACCAGGGCGTCTAGAGAAAGCAGACCCACGCTGCTGCGTCCGTTCGCATCGATGGAATGCGAAAAGCCTGGCGCAATGCCGCCGCGCAGCTGCAACAGGTCGCCGCTTCCCATATAACGTTGTTCGATCCGATGCCGACCGGTCCGCTCGGTGGAGCCGCCGGCCTGCCGTGACTTTTCCCATCCCATACCGAATGACGGACCCGCGCTGACGCTCAGCAGCTTCGCGATTTTGCCGGTATTCGGATTGCGTGCGGACAGCGGGCCGAAGCCGATGAGCTTGGCGTTCGCGGTCGCATCGACCGTCACGCCTCGCTTCGTGGTGGTGGCGCGGGTGTCGGTCCAACTGATCGACACGGTGGGATGATCAAGGCAAAGTTCCGCAAGGCGATTGAACGTGCCGTTAGCGCCACCGCCGCGCGGCTGCATGGCCTCGTCCAAAAAGTGCTCTACCACGGCCCAGAAATGCGCTCGTGCCGCCTTGTCGTCGTATCCGCTGCCGTCGGGTTTGACGCGGTGGGGGACGCGTACCGTGACGCCCACCGCCTCGGTCAATTCTTGCGCGTGGAGTGTGACGTTGGTGGCAACCCCGGCGCGCAAATTCGTCAACGCCAGTTCGACGTCATAGCCGACCAGCAGGCCGGCGCCCGCTTGCCGTTGCGATGTCTTTGCTCTGCCGACGAACATCTCGAAACCATGCGTGCCATGGCTGAACTCCACTACGGATTCGCGCGTACGCGATGCACGCAAATTGAGCCGAGGTGAAATCGGAATACCGTGCGCGTGCGTCATCCCATTGAGTCCGCTCGTGCCGAAGCCCTGACGACCGCCGTCCGTCAGTCGCAAACGGGCGCTGGAGGGTAAATTTTCCACGACCTCCTTGAGCATCGCGCGCACATCGTCGATGCGTTCGGCTTCAAGCGTCGAATCGATCGGCTCGGCTAGCGCCCCAACCGACTCCTGCACCGCCGCGCGCACGAAGGACTTGGCCGCGAGCGTCGGGCCGCTCGGCCGAGCCAGTGATCGCAAATCGTCGAGCGACGCCCAGAATGACGAGTCGTCCGGCACGCGCGCGACCTTGCCCCAGAGCGCGAGCCTCTCGACCGTGTACGCCCGCTTGGCAGCTGACTTGAACGGCTGGGTCCTCGCAAGTTGCTGTGGCGTCATCGTGGCCCAGCGCGCCGTCGCGTGTCGCAAGTCGGCGAGGACGGCGGGCGGCGCCCCATTCACGTCGTCTAGTTCCGCACACATCTGTTGCGCGCGCCCTGCGACTGCAACGATGGCCTCCTCGTCCATGCGTTCATGCGGAAAGCCCCCGCGCTCCAGCCAGATATGCAACGCCGCCAACTCAACCAGCGAATGTTTTGGCCGGGTGTGCGCTAGCACCGCTTCGGGCTGCATCGCGGGGTTGTGCTTAAACGTCGAGAGGCTCTCGCGTAGGCCCTGCCGATAAAGCGCCTGCTCTTGCTTTGCCGTTCTCCTCGTCGCGCCCTGCGTCCCGAGCCGCAGCGCCGACAGCGGCGATCCCTGCCTGCCACGCAATAGGCGCGGCAGGAGCGTTTTCCATCGGCTTTCGCCCACTCGCGTAACAGTCTTCAGCACGAATTTATGCAAACGCTCGCGCACCCGCGACAGATCCGTATCTCGTCCGTCTTCAGTGAATGACTGCTGCCATGCAAAGAGCGCTCCCTTCTGATCCGGTGTCAACGCATCGCGGCCGCGTTCGAGCCGGGCAGCAGCAGCGTCGAATGCACGTCTAGCCAACGCGTGTGGCCCGCGTTCGCTGGACATGAGCGGGTCGCCTCCGAGTTTGGCTCGCAACGCCACCGCGCCGGGCGCACCGTCATGCGACATCAGAGCGGGCGACTGCCGTGGCAGCGGGTCGAGCACGTCGGCGCTCTCCAACAGCGTCTTGAACGCCGACCGGTGCGCATCGTCCTTGAACGGCGCATAGGTCGAACTGCGCAACGCGTCGAGCATCCCGAACCCTTCCGTCGAACGCGCCAGCAGGCGTACGACCCGCCACGCCTCGCGGTCGGCTTCATTCGTGGAGACCTGGGCATGCGGTGCGTCGAAATCGAGCAAGGCAATCCGCTCGAGCGCCCTCTGCGCCCCGGCGGCATCCATGGCGCCCGCCTGCCGCAGGGCCAGCGCGAGAAGTGCGCCGCGCATGGCTGCGGCCGCTTCGGTCTTGGGCGCGATCTTGCTGTGCGCCGCCAGTTCATGAAGTTTGCGCGCCAGCACGCTGACTTGCGTACCGTAATGAGACGGATCCTCGAATAGCCGCCGCGCATAGGTGCGCAGCGCGTCGGGGCTCGTAATCGTATCGAGCGGTGTGGCGACGATCAACGCTTCGGGAAACCCATGCAATCCCGCGCGAGCACCCGGGCGTTCGATGATCTGCGATACGAGCCGATCGGTGTCGATCGGCATCGTGTCGCCGCCCGGCTGGGTTGCGAGATCCGTTGGGCCATGGCGCTTGCCGCCTTGCACGAACCGCGTCGACCCCGATTTGCGTCCGTGCTTGGTGTGCTGATAAAAGGCCGTGCTGAAATCGACTCTGCGCGCGCCGAGCGCGTGCGTCGCGAGCGATAGCTTCGCCTTGAGTTTGTCAAGCGCTCCATGCGGGATCACCGGCTGCGGCGCGCCGGGCGCGTGAAGCGGTGAGTTCGCACCGGGCGATCCGGGCGTTGCGCCCGTAGGCACGCCGGCCGATTGCGCATCAGGTCCCTCGTCTCCGGCATTTCGCCCCGGACGAACTTTGAGCCAGTTGAAATCGGGCATGACCGCACGGTGTAGTGGAACCGCGTCGCACTATGCGGGCCAAATGTGACACGCTGCTTCGTCAAGCCTCCCGCCACGCGAAGCGATGGTTTGCAGCCCGAAGCAAGCGGCTAGGGCCGCTCGCGTCACCGTCCGGTCTTGTCACCCCCATGCCATCCAATTCTTGCAACCCCGACCGAAAAGATTCGCCAAGGACTACATCAATCTCGTCGCGGACGCATTCTTCCGTTGCATTGCGGCATCGCCAGCCGCTTTACTGTTCTATAGGTCGATCTAACGTGCCCGGCGTCGATAGAAACAAATTGGGAAGCGCATCCAATCCGGAATGCTTCACCTCGTCGATCACGCCACCTCGTTTTCTAGCGGCCTCAGCCACACCGTTTTTGGCATGAAATGCAATGCCCACGTCCGCTTCGCTCAACATCGGCACATCGTTCGAGCCATCACCCACCGCGGCTGCCATCGAGCCCGCCGGGCGCCTCGTGCGCACCTGATCGGCTTTGGCTAGCGCATCGAACACCTCGCCGATCACACGCCCCGTCAGCACTTCGCCATCCGTTTCGAGCACGTTCGCGGCCTGGAAATCCAGGCCCAGATCGGCCTTCAAGGGCTCCGTAAAATGAGTAAAGCCTCCGGAAAGCACGCCCACCTGTGCCCCAACGTGCTTGAACGCGGCAATCATTTCACGCGCACCCGGGCTCAACTCGACATGTTCGCGATAGACCTCCTGCAATTCGGAAACGGGAAAGCCCTTCAGAAGGGCCACACGTTCGCGCAAGCTCTCGGCAAAATCGATTTCGCCCTTCATTGCCCGCTTCGTAATCGCTTCGATCTGCGCGCCGATGTTGGGCCCGGTGACGCCGCGCGCGGCTAGGATCGACTGCCATTTGCGCGCGATGGCATCGATGCATTCCCCCAGGATGAGCGTTGAGTCCATATCCGACGCGACGAGCCCGACCCGGTCGATGCTGCGCCAGCCGGGAATAACCGCGGTATCCACACGATGGCGCTCAGCGAGCGCCTGCAATCGCGTCGCGAGGTCCGGCGCTACTCGCCCAACGTCATGCAGGCGATAGGCATCGCCCGTAGCAAGAGGCAGGCGCACGGTGGAACCTGCCGGCCGCATCAAATCGATGAATTCGCCCAACACGTGTTCGGGCAGATACGGCGCTTGCACGACGACATGGTTCAACCTATCTCCAATAACCGTGACCGATGCACGCACGCTTGCGCGCCGAAGCTTCGAGCCTAACGCGGCTAAGCCATTCAATGACTCTCCCATTTGTGACGGGGGGTCGGTCGGCGCGAGTTCGGTCGGTGACGTTGACGGCTTGTGAGGCAGTGGCCTCAACGACTTGTCGCTTTGCGGCTGGACGTTTAGAGATGCTCTGCGCATACCGGAATAGAGTGGGATTGAGCCTTCAAGCGCGAGAACGGAATCACCGCCGTTCTGCGACGGAAAGTGTAAGAGCGGACAGCCCCGCGCCTCAATCGTGAGATTCGTAGTAAATGGTGAATCGATTGGGACACGAGCCCGAAACACTACTGAACAGCGCAGTTCCTCGGCCGATATCCACGCGGCTATAGTCGAAAGCCACGAAACGTCGCGCGAACAGCGTCGTGCCGTACACAAGATGGAGGACTGCATGACAAACTCCGAAGCGCGCAAGGGCTTGCCTAAAGGAAGCAGCCCGCTAGACGCACGACACGCAATCGACTTTATCGAAGTCGCCGACTGTCAACTCGTAGTCAGTAAGAACGCTGAGCGCGGCGGCGACCCGAACGGCCGCGACCGCGTCTCCGAAATCGCGGCCGACCTCGCAGACGCTCATTCGGCGCACGAGCGCAAACAATTGCTACGTATCGCGCTGCGCACGATAGGCTTCGATTGGTTCTGCTACTGCCGGCTCGTCCGACTGGGCGAAATGGTCAACCGCGCACGCTACTTCGATCTCTGCTCTCCGCCCGGCTGGGCGCAGCGCTATGTCGATCAGCGCTACTTCGACCTCGACCCGCGCATGGCTTTTGCATGTCGCCACAACTGGCCCCTCGTCTGGGACCACGAGACGCTCGCAGCCGATAGCGTAATTGCGGCGGGCGAACCCGGTGAGCGGATGCGCCGCTTTCTCGAAGACGCGGATGGCTGCTGCACGCGCAGCGGCATCGCGTTCGGGCTCGTCGATCCGAGCAGTCTCGAGCACAGCGTGATGATCTTCAGCTCCGTCAACCCGACCAGCGAATGGATCGACGATCGCGTAGTCGGTCAAGCCTATGCGCTAGGCCTCGGCGTGCACGCCTTCTTGGCCGAGCAAATGGCCTCGATGGCGCAAACGCCAACGCTATCCGATCTGCAGCGGCGCATCCTCAACTTCACCGCGAAGCGGTCTTAGCGACCGCGAAATCGCGCAGCAGTTGAATATGTCGCGCAGCAATGTCGACTATCACATGCGGCAGATCCGCGAGAAGTACGGCGTACTCAATCGGGTGCAGCTCGCGTACCTTGCGGGCCGTCTGTTCGTCGTCTGAAGCGCATGTGCGCCACCCCGGCGAGCGTAAATTAGGCGCCCCACGCATTCGCTTTACCGCGGCGGCGCGACAGCCTCGCGCTGATGCCGCTCGTGTTCATGGTCGATGAGTCCGTACACGTGAACACCTCCTGGTCATCGCACGACGAGGCTCACTGCCGTCCGGCGGCGGCTTCTTCGCTCGGAGCAACGCGCCAAGCCTTCGCGCCTGACACACCCGCGACACACCCCCTCGCGATGAATCAATTCGCCCACATCAGGATGGCTTCGCATCGCGACACGTCGTTCGAGGCGCGGTGATACCTTCATGTCCCATCCCAAGTCCTCGACATTCAAGGCATTAGGATGCCTTACCATTACGGCGTTCAGGGGCAATCGTCCTTTTCGTGCAATTTCTGGCGGTTAATATCTAAAAACGCTTATTTATCAGAGGCTTGGTGAAAGCGCGTTTCAAGGAAATGTTGCAGCACGGAGATCCTTGCTCGACGGGGCTCTGCGCGCGATGACCGCCAGAAATTGCACGAAAAGGACGACTACCCCGCGAAATGTCTCTTGGTGAGGACCGCACGACGGTAGATGTGCATCGTGCGGCGCACCCACTCGGTGGCCTGCGGCAACCCGTCGCGTTCGATGAGGAACTCAATGCGTGCGTGCTCGCTCATTCTCGCCTCTCTATCGTCATTCAGGCCTGGCTTGCGACGTTCCTCCTGCTGACCTGCCTAATGACCGCGCGGAAGATAAAGGGGGATAAACAAGGTACGCGCTTTATGCGCTGCAGCGCATAAGCGCTGTTATGCAGAGTTGCCGGTTATGCGCAGGCGAGATGAATTTCTGTCCCACAAGCTGGGGAGATCGCTGTTTAGGGAACTTGATTACTTTGCATAACGGGAGCCTTCTGAGGGCACCGCCATGTTGGCGGTCGAAGGAGGTTTTGCTATGGCTGCCGTGAACAATTCTTACGCGGCACAAATGCACGCCCTGACTCCAGGTGCGCTCGGATCGTACCTCGATGAGTTCGCCTCGGAGCTCGCACGCAAGGGCTAGAGACGCCGACATTCAAGTCCACTTTAGAAAGAGTACGAACCTAAGCGATGTTCTGTCGCCCGCTTATACGCTGTTTTTCGTGCTAGCACGCCTCGGATGCTTCGCTTACTGCATCGATCGGGGTCAATTCTGTCCCCAGCTTTAGCCTGTCCAAATAGTCAGCCCACATCTGCATCATTACAACCCGATTGTCGATGAACTTCGTTCGGTTGTATGCCGTGCCGAGCGAATCCGATACCTTGTGAGCAAGCTGGTGTTCGATGACCTCGCTTGGGAAACGCAATTGCTCGTGCAGGATCGTACGCGCCATCGCCCGAAAACCATGGCCCGTAATTTCAGTTTTCGTATCGAAGCCCATCCGCCTTAGGGCCGCATTAATTGCTGCACCACTCATAGGCTTTTTCACGTCACGCCCCGGAAAAACGTATTTGCGTTGCCCGGTGAGCGCTTCCAGTTCGCGCAGAATCGCGACGGCCTGAGTTGCGAGCGGCACTAGGTGCTCGGTTTTCGTCTTGGAGACCTTGTAACGCCATTGTGCCTTTTCGAAGTCGAATTGCGCCCACTCTGCCGTGCGCAATTCACCGGGCCGCACAAAAAACAAAGGGGCCAAGCGCAAAGCACACTGGACAACGAACGTTCCCTGGAAGCCGTCGAAGGCACGTAGAAGACCGGCTACCTCGCGCGGCTCTGTGACAGACGCGAAATGAGTATGTCGGGCGGCTGGAAGCGCACCGCGGAGATCAGCGCTGACGTCTCGCTCTGCCCGCCCCGTAGCCACGGCATAACGGAAAACCTGGCCGCAGTTCTGATGAACGCGGTGGGCGGTGTCGAGCGCGCCGCGGGCCTCCACCCGCCGCAACACCGCGAGCACGTCAGGAGGCTTGATTTCCGCAATCGCACGGCCACCAAGCCATGGAAAGACGTCCTTCTCCAACCGCCCCATGATTTTGTCCGCATGGGTAGTTGCCCACCCCGGTGACTGCCGTGCAAACCACTCGCGTGCTACTGCTTCAAAACTGTTCGCGGAACGCTCGACTGTTGCCGCTTTCTGCACTTTCCGCTCAATACTCGGATCGACACCATTCGCAAGCAGCTTTCGCGCGGCGTCCCGACGTTCACGCGCTTCCTTCAAGCCCACGTCGGGATACACCCCGAGTGATAGACGCTTCTCTTTGCCCCCAAACCTGTATTTCAAACGCCACCATTTACCACCAGCAGCCGAAATCTCCAGGTACATGCCACGCTCGTCGAACAAGCGATAGAGTTTGTCCTTTGGCTTTGCGTTACGAACGCCCACGTCAGTCAATGCCATTTCTCACGCCTCGACAGGCACGTCAGGCGTTGCGCTCAAAAAGGCGCGAAGCCCAGTGCTTTCCGATGGACTAAGGTTCATACGGCGAGCGCCGATTCGAATCGACAGCGCGCCATCGCTGTCTATGGAAAAGCGCATCGCGGCATCCAGCCGAGCCGCTTCGTCCCTCAGCGGGGCACGCTCCTGCCTCCTGGCTTCGCCCGGATTGGTACCCTCGGCAAGTAAAACTCGCGCCTCATCTCGCAGCTTCCTCGCCGCTGCAAGCGTAACGGCGGGATAGCTACCGAGCGACAGGCTTTTCTCTTTACCGCCGAACCGGTACTTCAGTCGCCAGTACTTGCCACCGCCCGAAGAGACGAACAAGTACAAACCGCCGGCGTCGAATAGCTTGCTCGGCTTAGCGGCAACGGCCGTGGAATTGATGATAGATTCCGTCAGAGGCATTTGGGGAATAGTGCAGCAGCAAGGTTGGGAGTTGCCCCTGAAGTTTTCCCCGTTGGGGGCAAGATGTCAATGGAAGCGTTTAGACATCGCTGGAAATAAAAAACCCCGCAAGCCTTTACGGCTGCGGGGTTTCTAGACTTCGTTGGACATCGTTGGATATGATTTTGGTGGAGAGGAGGAGGATCGAACTCCCGACCTTCGCATTGCGAACGCGACGCTCTCCCAGCTGAGCTACCCCCCCAACGTGCAAATAATTCTAGCACAAGCATTTTCCGTTTTGCCAAGCGCCGCAGCGTGGCAAAACGCGCGGCAAAACATCACTTCGAAGGCGCTCCAGCGAGCACCCAATCGACCACCGTGCGAATGTCCGCATCGCTCATCGACTGATGTGCCGGCATCGGAATCATGCCCCATACGCCAGCCCCACCATCCTTCACTTTGCGCGACAGTTTCGCCGGCGCTTGCGTATCGTCCTTGTACTTCGCGGCGATCTGCTGGAACGACGGCCCGACCAGCTTGCGGTCCACCGCGTGACATCCCATACAGGCATTCGCATTGGCAACGATCTGACCGCGCGGCACATCGGCCGCCTGCGCCGTCGATGCAAAAGCACAACCCAAAGCACTCACCGTCAACACCGCGCTTACGAAAGAAGCACCCCACGTCATGGCGTCGCCTTCGGATTACCGGGATGCACCGAGTTCGAATTGCTGACCGGGGCCGGCGCCTGCTGTTCGAGCGGTCGCGCACTTACCGACGAATCGGGAATCGCGCCGATCGTCGGGGCACTGGCGTCCGGTTGCGATGCAGTCACCGGCGCAGTCGCCGCAGCCGCGGCAGCCGCCGACGCTTCCTGCGGCTGGATGTACTGGAACACCTTCACGACCTGCGTCACGCCCGGCACGCGGCTCGCGACGTCCGCGCCGCGATTGCCCTCGTCCATCGTGACGAGGCCCATCAGATACAGCGAGCCACGCTCGGCCACCACCTTGAAGTCGTTCGCCGAAATATTCTTCTCGGCGATCAGGGCGGTCTTCACGCGCGTTTCAAGGTAGGTGTCGTTGGTGCGCGACGAGAACGAGCTGGCCGGTGCAATCGCGAGTTCGTTGACGATCGTGCTCACGTTGTTCAGCCCACGCACGATCGTCTCAGCCCGCTGCTTCGATACGTCGCCCGGCACTTCGCCGGTCAGCAGTACGCGCCGGTTGAACACCGTCACGTTGACATGCGCGGCGTCCGGCAAATTCTGGCTGATCTGCGCCAGCGCCTTCACCTGCAACTCGCGATCCTCCGTCTGCGCGCCGAGCGTGCGCCGGTCGGTGGCCACCAGCGCGCCGCCGCCCGCCGCACCGGCAACGGCGAGGAAGCATCCCTGCAACGTCGCGGACAGCCCTGCCGCAAACCCGACCACCAGCACGGTTCTCACCAGTGTTTTCTTGACGCGGAATACGCTCATCAACTAGCTCTCCTTCGAAATCAGTCTCAGTCTTCGCCCAGCAACATGGCATCGATGCCGTCGCACAGACAATGGATGGTCAGCAAATGTACTTCCTGGATACGTGCAGTGCGATCGGACGGCACGCACACGTGGATGTCGGTATCGCTCAATACTTCCTGCATGCGCCCGCCGCCCTTGCCGGTCAGCGCGACCACGATCATTTCGCGCTCATGCGCGGCTTCGATCGCGGCCAGCACATTGGCAGAATTGCCGGACGTGGTGATCGCCAGCAGCACGTCGCCCGGCTGGCCGAGCGCCCATACCTGCTTCGAGAAAATCTGCTCGAATGAATAGTCGTTGGCGATCGCGGTCAGCACGGACGTGTCCGTGCTGACCGCGATCGCCGGCAAGCCCGGACGCTCGCGTTCAAAGCGGCCAATCAGTTCGGCCGCGAAGTGTTGTGCATCGGCCGCCGAGCCACCGTTGCCGCACGCAAGAATGCGATTGCCGTTGGCAAGCGCGGTGAACATCGTGTCGACCGCAGCAGCGATCGGCATCGACAGGGTTTCGAGGGCTTCGAGTTTGACTGCCGCGCTGTCGCGGAAGTGTTGTTGAATGCGTTCGACTGACATCGAGTCTCTATCTTGTACCGCGAGTGGGCCGCAGTGCGCGGCCGTGTTGTGAAGTCGGGCTGTGAAGTCGGGTGGTGCTGATGAACCATGCAGGAAACGCACTGCATACGCGCAAATACTTCGGAAAACGCGCTGCTTCCTGTGTTGCCGGCGTCGTGCATGTGCCCCGCACGCGAGCGCAAGTTTATCGCACTCACGCATGATCTCCGCGCACCGCGTCAGACTTCGTCGGCGCGAAACGCATCGCGCAGCCAGACAAGCCGGCCCGCTTCGAACGCAATCACGTCGAAACGGCACGCGGGCTCATCGCGTGAATGCCGGCTGCGGGTCGCCAGATAGTGCCGCGCGGCGCGCACGAGGCGCTGCTTCTTATGCCACCCGATGCTCGCCGCCGCGCCGCCATAGTGCCGCTGCGCACGCGCGCGAACTTCGACGAACACCAGCGCGCCGTCACGCTCGCGCATCACGAGATCAATCTCGCCGCCCCGGCACAACACATTGCGCGCAACAAGACGCAAACGCTGCCGCTGCAGAAATTCCAGCGCACGCGCCTCAAAAGCGGCGCCGACGAGATTGGACCCAGCAGGTCTCAAAAAGTTGTGCGCATTGGCCGGCGTGCTTGCCGGCGTTGCTTCGGCGCGGTGCCGCGCCGGCCGTGACTCCGGCCGTGAGTCCTGCCGTGAGTCCGGCTGTGAGTCGCCCGGCTCGCGGGCCGCTGCGTGGCACAATGGCTGCCTCGTTCTGTCTGTCTGCGTCTTCTGCCTCATGACTCCTCTCTCCGAACTCGCGCAAGGGCAGCAGTACCCCGCTGCCGCGCTGTATGTGGTGGCTACGCCGATCGGCAACATCGCCGACGTCACGCTGCGCGCGCTGCATGTGCTCGGGCTGGTGGACCGCATCGCCGCCGAAGATACCCGCAACACGGGCCAGCTGCTCGCGCGCTACGGCATCTCGAAGCCGCTTGTGGCCGTTCATCAGCACAACGAGCGGGAAGCTGCACTGCGCCTGATCGAACATCTGCAGGCGGGCGAACGCGTGGCGTACGTTTCCGACGCGGGCACGCCAGGCATCTCGGACCCCGGCGCCAAACTCGTCGACGCGGTGCGCGAAGCGGGCTTCCCGGTGATTCCGCTGCCCGGCGCAAGCGCGCTCGCGACCGCATTGAGCGCAGCCGGCGACTGGGTCGCGACGTTCTCGTTCCTCGGCTTTTTGCCGCCGAAAGCAAAACAACGCGCGGCGACGCTGCAAGGGCTCGCGACGCATCCGCACGCGATGGTGTTCTACGAAGCGCCGCACCGGATCGTCGAAACGGTGCAGGCACTGGCCGACGCGCTCGGCGGCAAACGCAAGCTGTTGATCGCACGGGAATTGACGAAGTTACATGAAGCGCTGCATCGCGGCACCCTGGCCGAAGGGCCAGCGTGGCTCGCCGCCGATCCGAACCGGCAACGCGGTGAATTTGTGCTGGTAGTCGAAGGCGCGCAGCCGGAAGCCGCCGGCGAACACGATCACGACGCGCTGCTGGGCATCCTGCTGGAAGAGTTGACGGTGAGCAGCGCGGCGAAAGTCGCGGCGGCCATCACCGGAGCGTCGCGCAACGCGCTGTACGCGCGCGCGTTGGCGCTGAAGAAGGACGAATAAAAACAAAGGGCCGCGCAAGGCGGCCCTTTGACTTGAATCTTTGCAGGACAGGCACGCAGCGTCGCGCGCTCGTCCGCTCGCTGACATGGCGGACGCGCCTGAAGCGCGCCCGCCGCCGTCAACTTACTTTTCGGCAGTCGAAACCGAGTTCGACGCCAGCATTTCGTTACGTGCGGCCCTTGCTTCCTGCTGCGTCAGACCTTCGATCTTGACCCGCGCTGTACCGGCATGGCGCATGTTGAGCGCGTTCGCAGCGGCCATCGACAGGTCGATTACCCGGCCGCGCGCGTACGGCCCGCGGTCGTTGATGCGCACGACGACCGAGCGCGAGGTGGCCGGATTGGTGACACGCACATACGAGCCGAGCGGCAACGTACGATGCGCCGCGGTCAGCGCATGCATGTCGTAACGCTCACCGTTGGCGGTACGGCGGCCATGGAAGCCACGGCCGTACCACGAGGCGCGGCCGGTTTCACGATAGTTCGAAATGCTGGGACCATCGTCCGTCAGAGGTTCCGCATCGGCTAGCGATGTGCCTTTGGCGGCCGCATCGGATGCCTGAGCGCCGCCGAAGGCTTGCGGCCCAAACGAGCCCGCCTGCGCATTCTTGTTGCTGAGCGGCATGCCGCTTGCGGCGGTGTTGCCGGCGCCCGGAGGCGTCGCACAGCCGACCAGCACAAAAAAGGCAAAAAGACTCCCTAGACCACGGGTTAACCGAGTTTTCATAAGACGTGCAATCACATTGTCGAGCCGCATCACGCGAAAGTTGAGCGTGTTGCCTGCGACTCCGGCGGCGACGGACGACAACGCGCCGCGCAGACGAGCGCAGTACGTAGAAGCCCGGATGCGGCTCACACAGCCGCTACCGCACGGTTAATTTTCACGTCTGGCGCAACCTGTCCCCGGCAGCCTGACCAGACCCCACATGCCGCCATCGAACGTGGCAAACACGTTCTTGCGCGCGGAACTCAGCGTGCAGGAACGGCGGCGTAGGCCCCACCCAGCGTCACGGCAGTTAAGTCCGTTGCAGGCGCGCGGCGCCTGGCTGGGTAAGACGTGTGCATCGAACGCATCGATACTTGATTGCCGTCGACAAAGCGCGACGGCACATACTTGAACAGCAATCCGCGTGCCCATTTTTGATGAGGACGTATTGCCTTGTGGCGGCACGGTTTCCCGTGCACTGGGGGGCATTATACCCAAAAGATATTTTCAGGATGGCAAGCGACTGAAAACCTTGATGATTTTTCACTATCGCTGCAAAAATGGGCAAGCAACAGCCCGCCGCAACCAGGCCTCGGCGCCCCCGGCGGGGGTAGGCGAGACGCCGGTACAATCAACGTTTTTCCAGCGGCGCCGTCATCCATGAAAGTCACCTTGATCCCCGTCACGCCGTTCCAGCAGAACAGCTCGCTGCTTGTTTGCGAGGCGACCGGGCGCGCAGCCGTCGTCGATCCGGGCGGTGACCTCGACGTCATTCAGGGCGAGATCGCGCGCCAGAACGTGACGGTCGAAAAAGTTTTTCTGACGCACGGGCACATCGATCACTGCGCGGGCGCGAAGACACTCGCCATGCACTACGGCGTGCCGATCGAAGGTCCGCATCCCGACGAGCGCTTCTGGCTCGACAAGCTGCCGGATCAAAGCACGCGCTTCGGCTTCCCAGCCGCCGAGGCGTTCGAGCCGGACAGTTGGCTGCAAAACGGCGACACCGTGCAGTTCGGCGACGAAACCCTCGAGGTTTATCACTGCCCGGGCCATACGCCCGGACACGTGGTGTTCTTCAGCCGCAAGCATCGGCTCGCGCTAGTGGGCGACGTGCTGTTCGCCGGCTCGATCGGCCGCACTGATTTTCCGCGCGGCAATCACGCCGATCTGGTGCGCTCGATCCGCGAGAAACTCTGGCCGCTCGGCGACGATGTCACCTTCGTCCCCGGTCACGGACCGACTTCGACGTTCGGCGCCGAGCGCCGTACCAATCCGTACGTCGCGGACGGAGTAGAAGCATGAGCAGCGAAATCTATGTGAGCACCGATGTCGAAGCGGACGGCCCGATTCCCGGCCCGCATTCGATGCTCAGTTTCGCCTCCGCCGCCTACACGGAAGACAAGCAGCTGATCGCCACTTTCTCGGTAAATCTCGAGTTGCTCGAAGGCGCCGCGCCGCATCCGGTGCAGGCTGCGTGGTGGAAGACGCAGCCCGACGCATGGGAGGCTTGCCGCAAGGATTTGCAGCAGCCGGAAACCGCGTTGACGGCTTACGTCGAATGGGTCGAGGCATTGCCGGGCAAGCCGGTGTTCGTGGCAATGCCGGCCGGCTTCGACTTCACCTATATGTTCTGGTACATGATGCGGTTTGCGGGCCGCTGCCCGTTTTCCTGGTCGGCGCTCGACATCAAGACGCTGGCCTTCGCGATGACCGGCCTGCCGTACCGCAAGAACATCAAGCCGCGTTTTCCAAAGCACTGGTTCGACGATCATCCACACACCCACGTCGCGCTCGACGACGCGATCGAACAGGGCGCGCTCTTCTGCAACATGCTCAAGGAACTGCGAGCGACTCAGGCAGCAACTGCCGCAGCCGGTAAAGATGGGGACGGCTCAGGACAAAACACCACTGAGGAACCAGCAAATTAGGGAATCTCCCTCGCTGAAGCCGTTTTACATTGCGTTTCGTTTTCGAGCCCTCTACCATGCGTTGATACGGCGACGCAAACGGAGGCGCAGTTGACACTCGATACGTTCTCTCAAAAAATCCTGCGCCTGCTGCAGCTCGACGCACGCCGCTCCGTGCAAGAGATTTCCGACCAGGTCGGCCTGTCGAGCACACCGTGCTGGCGGCGCATCAAGGACATGGAGCAATCGGGGGTGATCCAGCGCTACACGGCGTTGCTCGATCGCGAAAAGCTCGGGCTGCACGTCTGCGCGCTCGCGCATATCCATCTGACGCGTCACACCGAAGGTGGGGTCGAACAGTTCGAGCGCGAAATCTCCACCTGCCCGGAAGTCACCGAGTGTTACAGCACGACCGGCGAATCCGATTACATCCTCAAGATCGTGGCGCCGGACATCAAGGCGTACGACAGTTTTCTACACGAACGCATCTTCAAGATTCCAGCCGTTGCACAGGTGCGCACGAGCGTCGTGCTGCGCGAAATCAAATTCGACACGCAATTACCGCTATGACACCGTGAAGCTGAGCCTGGCGCGGACTTTTCGGTTCAACGCCATGGCGGTGCGTTCAGGCGGCGTTGTGCGGCTCCGCGAGGTTGGGGTGCGCGATACCATCGCCAGTCGCGGCTTCCTTCGCGGAGACGGTTTCGGCCGGCGTCGCGTTCAATGCCTGCACCACGTCGAGCTTGCGCGCGCCCAGGCGGTGTTTGAGCGCAACCAGGTCGACGCGCACCAGCCTCTGCGCGTCGCTTTCGACAGCGCGCGAATCGTCGGGCGGTAAGGTCACTTCGACATCCAACCCGGTGCTCAGGTAGTGGATATTGACCCCCGCAGCCTTGATGCCGCCCTCGGCAAACGCTGCGGCGACTTCAGCGACGACCCGCTCGCGCGTCGGCAGGTTGACCGGCGGCCGCGCGACTGCATCGTTTTCCGGGTCGACATGGATCAGTGCGTCGAGCACGCGGTTGTCGGTCAGCACACGCAAGCGCGCAGACTCCGCGATGTAATGCCCTTCCGATACCGAGATCAGCGGATCGACCAGAATGTGCGCGTCGACGAGCGCGAAATCGCCCATCTTGCGCGTGCGCAGTTCGTGCACGTCGCACACGCCGGGCGTCGATAGCAACAGCGCGCGCACGTCGGCGGCCGCGGATTCGTCGAGCGCGCGGTCCGACAGATCCTGCAGCGCGTCCCAGCCGAACGTCCAACCCATGCGCGCCACCATGAAGCCGACAATCGCCGCCGCAATCGGATCGAGTAGCCGCACACCCGCGAGGCTGCCGATAATACCGATCGCCACCACCAGCGACGACGCCGCATCCGAACGCGCGTGCCATGCGTTCGCGATCAACATCGCCGAACGCACGCGCTGCGCTTCGCGCAGCATGTAGCGAAACAGGCTCTCTTTGGAAATCAACACCAGTACGGCGACCGCGAGCGCGCTCATATGCACGGCGGGGATGTTCTGCAAATCGGCGAGACGCGTACCGGCGCGCCACAACATGCCGACGCCTACCGCGATCAGCAGCCCGCCCAGAAATAATGAAGCGACGGTTTCATAGCGGCTGTGTCCGTAATTGTGATCCGCGTCGGGCTTCGCGCCGCTGTGCCGATTGGCGAACAGTACGACAAAATCGGAAATCAGATCGGCAAGCGAATGGACACCGTCGGCGACCAGCGCCTGAGAATGCGCAAAGACGCCGATGACGATTTGCAGCGTCATCAACACCGTATTCAGCGCAATACTGACAAAGGTACTTTTGCGCGCAACGCGATGTTTCTCGGCGGACTGGGCGATGGTAGCGGAAGGCATCTGAAGCTACGAGAAAAGTTCAATGCCAGCATTCTACCCGGCGCGGATCGAAAGCGCGTCGCCATGGAATAAAATTTCCTTTTAAATCAGATGCTTATCTAAACGAAAAGCATTCGCGTTCCAGTCGTATGGAGCACGTGTGACACAAATCCATGTCAATTCGCCGGCGCAATAATAAAAAAACCGCGCCCTGAACGGTACGCGGTTTTCTCTGTCAGCAGCGGCACGGTAAAGGCGCCACTGGTGTACGGCATTACTTCTGGATCAGAAACTTCTCACGATCGAGGCCTGCGATCCAGCGCGGCGGCTTGCCACGACCCGACCACGTGCTGCCGCTGTCCGGGTCGCGATATTTCGGCGCGACACCGGCACGCGGACGACCGGCTTTAGCGCCCTTGGCTGCACGGCCGCCGCCGAGTTCGCTCAGCGTAATGCCGTAATCGGCCATTTTCTGCTTGATCTCATTCAACACTTCTGCGTATTCACGCGACTTCGCTTCTTCGATCTGCTTTTCGAGCTTCTCGCGCTGGGCGAGTAGTTCCTTGTAGGAAGACATAGGTTCCCTTGTAGTATGGATAAATGACTGCCAGTCTTAAGCCGGCTTGCCCTTTGAAGGTGTTCATGCCTCGGAATTCGCAGGCGAGATTAACACAAATTAGAAAGACTGCAAAAGTCACTTCGTAAAATTAATCATATTTCGTTTCAAAAAATTTCCTTCGAACGCGGTGTTACGCACGGTCTTTCAAATGGCTGATTTCGTCTTTTGCTGAAAACTGGTAGCGGCGTTTCCGTAATCATGGGATTAATTATCAAAACATGAAAATTAAGATGCATATTTCGCACCAACATTTCATGCCATGAAAGCTTTAACATGAATTCACGAAGCATATTGCGATAGATGCCCGCGCTGTTATTGCGATATACGTGTTTTCCCCGAACGGCAATCAAAGCCTAATTGGCGTGGCGGTGGATGCAATCTTCGAGCGCGGCGTGCAAGGTTTCGGTGTCGTGTATGGCGTCGTCGAAAATGAAACGCGTGCGCGCACCGTCGTGTTTCAGATCGACGCCATATCGATCGACGCCAAGCAACTGGAGTTTGGCGGCGCGCGCCGGATGCTTTGTGAAGTGCTCGATCAACGCGTGCTCTTCATCGAAGCCGAGCGGCGCCAGCGGATCGAGCTCAGCGCCGTCGAGCCATCCCATCGCGCCGAAGCCGCCGATGTAGCGCAGCCGTTCAAGCCTCATCACCCAGAACGTGAAGTCGCCGAGAACCAGGTAGCGTTCGGCATCCGGGTGATAGCGCAGATAGCGATCCACGACCTCGGGCGTCGAGTCGACTGGTTCGAAGGTGCCGAGCAAGGTAACGCGCTGGCCGCTCTGCACGTCGCCATCCGGCGCGTCGACGGCCAGAAAGCCGGCGCGCGGGTCGGCATGCAGGTTGTGCGTATGCTCGGCGAGCCGGCTCACGAGAATTGTCGGACGGTGCCGCGGGTCCGGTGCGAACGGCAGCACCGACGGGTAGGGAAAACCTTGCGGCTGGCGTGCATGGGTCGCAAGCGTGCCGACCGCGGCCGTATGCAGCAGATGCAATGGGGCGTGGGCAGGAATGTTCAAGTGTGCGTTCCTCGATGGATGGCCGGCAAAATAACCAACGAACGAATTGTGGGCGGGTGCCGCTTTCCTCTCACGCCGCCCCGAATAATCGTAAATACTAGATCACCGCGCGCCGAGCAGAGGACGGCACGCTTCGATAGAATCGGAAATTCGCTTTCAACGCGCTTTCTTCCGGCGTTCTCTCCCTCGACGAGATTTCAGTGTCCGACCGCTCTCCCGGCTTCGCCGCCCTCCCCGCCGCTCACCGCGATCTTTCCGGCACCGCGCGCCAGCGCGCCCGTTTTGCCACTATGGCGGTGTTTTTCATCGCCGGGATGATGTACGCATCGTGGGGGGTGCATGTGCCGACCGTGCGCGACCGCTTCCATCTGAACGCGGCGCTGCTGTCGTTCGCGCTGCTGGCGGTGGCGGGCGGCTCGATCGGCGCGATGGCGGCGAACGCTTCGTGGATCGCGCGCGTCGGGACGCGCCGCGCCTGTCTCTCGGGCGGTCTCGCGATGACGGTGTGTGCGGCGCTGATTCTGGTCGTGCCGGCTTACTGGCTGTTGCTGATCGTGCTGGCCATCTTCGGCGCGGGCATGGCCACACTCGACGTCGCGATGAACGCGGAAGCCAGCGCCGTTGAGAAGGCGCTCGGCAAGCCGATCATGTCGTCGCTGCACGGCATGTTCAGCGTCGGCGGAATGTTCGGCGCGGCGGTAGGCGGCGCGTTGCTGTCGCGCGGCATGGTGCCGGCGGTTCACCTTGCACTGGCCGCGGCGGTCAGCGCGCTGGTGCTGATCGCGGCCTGTCCATCCGTGCTGCCGCATGTGCCGCACGCCGACCACCCGGACGCCGCCACGCCGCGCGCCAACCGCTGGCGCTCGCCGGCGTTGTGGGCACTCGGCGCGATGGCGCTGGTCGCGCTGATCGCCGAGGGCGCCATGTACGACTGGGCCACCGTCTACATGCGTGACGTCGTGCTGGCGACGCCGGCACTCGCCAGCGCGGCATACGCGGCGTTCTCGGGCGGCATGGCGGCGGCGCGTTTCGCCGGCGACGCGGTGCGCGCCCGCTTCGGCGCGCCGCAACTGGTGATGGCAAGCGCGTCGCTCGCCTGCGCGGGGATGGTCGGCGCGCTGCTGCTGCCGAATGCGATTGCCGCGCTGATCGGCTTCACGCTGATGGGCCTCGGGCTCGCCAACATGATGCCGGTGCTGTTCGCGGCGGCGGCGAGCGTCAAAGGAATTCACGCGGCCGAAGGACTCGCGCACGTCGCGGGGCTGGCGTACTTCGGCCTGTTGCTCGGGCCGGTGATTATCGGCGCAGTGACGCAGTTGACCAGTTTGCCGATCGGTTTGTCGGTGGTGGCGGTGTGTTCGGCGCTGATCGCGGTTGCCGGTCCGAAGGTGCTGCGGCGTTTGAAAATCTGAGGCAAAACCGCGCCTCCGGTGTGTCGGCGAACCTAACGACATGCGAAAACCCGGCGACTTACGTTACGTTACGCGCGGCCTGCGCACGGCGGTGTTCCGGGCCACATTGGCTTCTTCGGCGCTTTTTTGCGCCGGCGTCTGAACCGCCAACCCGTTGATCCATATGCATTTCTTCGTCTGGCCGATCATGCGGATATTGGTGGCATAGGCCTTGCAGTTAGCTCCCCAGCAGTTTCCAAGTTACGGGGGAGCAGACCATGAATCACAATTTCAAACTCTCGACGATCGCTATGTGCGTGACGTCGATGATTATTCTGACGGGGTGCGGGACCACGTTGCACACGCCGAACCTGGCCACCGGCGCGGGAAGCGGTTCGGGTTCAGGCAGCGGCACGCCTACGCCGACACCAACGCCGACGCCAACACCCACGCCAACGCCCACGCCCACGCCCACGCCAACGCCAACGCCAACGCCAGCGCCCACCAGCGCCAATCCGATCGGCGTCGTCGTTCAAAACACCAGCAACGTCGTCACCGCGACCGGACAAACCGTCTCCTCGATCGGCGGTCAGATCGGCCTGACACCGATCCCGGGAGCAAACCCGGCGACCACCAGCGCGCTCGGCAGCGTGGTATCGAATCTTGGCAACGGCGTTGCCGCGCTCGGCGCGGGGGCCGCAAACGGCCTCGGCCAGCTCGGCAATTCCACCGATCCACTCGGCACGACGCTCGCGAGCAGCGGCAACCTCGTTTATAACGCCGGCCAGGCCGTCAACAGCGCGGGCCAACTTGTGACGAGTCTCGGCAGCGGCCCCACCGCGCCGCTCGGTCCGCTGACCACGCCGCTCGGCAGCACCGTCTCGACAGTCGGCAATGCGGTCAGCAGCCTCGGCACCATACTCGGTTCGCAACCGACGACGGGGCCAACCCAGCAAGTCTCGCAAACCGTGAGTACGGCGATCACACCGATCACCGCCACACTCGCGCAGACGACCCAAACCGCCGGCGATACGACCGGCCTCGGTTCACCGCTGAACGGCCTGCTGTCGACTATCGGCCAGGGACTGAATAGCGCGGGCGGCCAGATCGGCAGCGCCACCGGCAATCCGATCGGCCAGAACCTCGGCAACGTTGTGAGCAAGGTCGGCGACACGGTCACATCCGCAGGCGGCCTGCTGACGGCTGGCGGTTCGAGCAGCGGCAACCCACTGGGCGGCATCACCGGCATCCTCAATCCGGGCGGCGGCGCTTCGGGTAGTCCGCTCGCGCCGTTGACCAGCATTCTCACTGCGTTGCCCGGCACCTTGAACGACGGCCTGAGCGGCGGCAGCGGCTCCGGCAGTCCGCTTGCGCCGTTGACCAACGTACTCACCACATTGACCGGCAGCCTGGGCAGCGGCGCCGGCGGCTCGGGCGGTCCGCTTGCACCGCTGAGCGGCGTGGTGAGTTCAGTCACCGGCGCATTGAGCGGCGCGACGGGCAGCGCCGGCAATCCGCTCGCACCGGTGACCTCGGCGGTGTCGTCATTAACCGGCACGCTCGGGTCAGCCGCGGGCTCGGGCGGCACCGGCGGGACCAGCAATCCGCTCGCACCGATCACAGGTCTCCTTGCCACCGTGACCGGCGCGCTGAGCGGCACGGCGGCACCGGCGGGCGGTACATCGGGCGGCGGTTTGCTCGGCGGTCTCGGCGGACTGGCGACGAAGAGGTGACGAACACGAATAACGACAGCAAATAACGACGGCAATACAAGCGTCGAAGGGGGGTGGCGAGCCGGGCAACCGGCTCGCCGTTTTTTGATCGCCACGACATAAGCCGATGCGGCGGTGCGGGAATCCCTCCGCTTCGCCGTTTCATAGTTCGTGATACGTGTCGTAATTGCTCGAGAAGTCGTTACGCTGCAGAAAATTGGTGAAGGTCATCGTCACCGACGCGTCGAGCCCTTCGACGTAATGCCACCAGCCGATCGGCAGAAACAGTAATTCGCCCGGCGCGAGCGTGCATTCGATCAACTGCGCGTTGCGCATCGACGGGAACCGCGCGTAATCGATCGCGCTGCCGTCCACGTGCGAAAAACAATGCAGGTAGTTCGCCATATGCGGCGTATCGGACAACGGAACCAGCTTGATATGTTTGCGGCCGATCACCTGCGCCATGAAGTTATTAGTCAGATCATGGTGAAACGGCGTCCTGGTGCCCGCCGGTCCGAACCAGAAGAATCCGGTATCGGGCGAACCGGCATCGAGATATTCGCGGATGATCGGCACATCTGACCATAACGCGGCCAGTGCCGCGCGATTGTGCGAAGTGTTATTGGCCGTCATATAGAAATCGTTGGTCGAGCCGCTGCGCTCGACGAGATCGACATAATCGGCAAAGCGCATCATCCGCTTGAGCTTGGGCTGATTGATTTCATAGTTCGCATCCGACTCGCGGCCGAACTGCACTTCGACTTCGCAATCGCCGCAACGCGAGCGAAAGTAATCGAAATTCCATTGAGTACGCGCCGGCCAGAAATCGAAAGCACCGGTGATGATGACCGGCCGGTTCTGAAAGTAGTACTGCTCAAAGAATTCATCGCGCGTTAGACGTTCGCGCCGTTCGACCGTATCGCCGTAGGCACGCAAACGATTCAACGTGCCGTGCACCGACAACATCCAGTCGCGCTTACGCAAACGATTGCGCAGGCGCCCAGCACCCTGCAGATAGGGACTCGCGAGCGCGGCTTCGATTTCGCGCGCAGCTTCGGCCGCGTCGAAACCATGCCCGACCAGCGCGCCGTGCACCGCGGGCGGCGGGGCATCGAGCAGCAGATTCTCGGCAATCCAGCGGCGCCAGCCGTCATCGATCGAACGGTTCACGGAGCTCACGTCGTTCTCCCAAGCGGTATTCGTCAGACCGTCAGCGTCGCATGCGTCCGACCAAAAGAAAAGGCACGCGGGCCATGCGGCGCGCGTGCCTTCTAACCACTTGAGCGGCGACAAACAAAGTTGTCGCCGGACACGCAGTTTTACATCTTCACTACGTCGAGCAGGGTCTTCTTGCCCGACTTGTAGTTGTACAGCGAGATCACGCCGTGTTGAAGGTCGCCCTTCGAATCGAACGTGGTTTCACCGATCACACCCTTGTAGTCCGTGCTCGGCATCGATGCCAGGATCTTCGCCGGATCGGTCGAGTTCGAACGCTTCATTGCGTCGACGACGATGTACACAGCGTCATACGTGAACGGAGCGTAGATCTGGATCGGCTGACCGAAACGCTTCTGATACTTGGCGAGGAACGCTGCGCCGCCAGCCATCTTTTCGAGCGCCATACCGGCTTCCGAGCAGACGATGTTGTCGGTTGCGTCGCCTGCCAGATCCGCCAGCTTGTCGGTACAGACGCCGTCGCCTGCCAGCACCTTCGCGCGCAGGCCGAGCTGCTTGGCTTGCTTGGCGAACGGGCCGCCGGTGGCGTCCATGCCGCCGTACATGATCGCGTCCGGGTTTTCGCCCTTGATCTTCGTCAGAATTGCGCGGAAGTCGACAGCCTTGTCGTTGGTCGCGTCATGCGACATCACGTTCAGGCCCAGCGACTTGGCGGTTTTTTCGAATTCGTTGGCGAGACCTTGACCGTAAGCGGTCGAGTCGTCGACGATCGCGACGCTCTTCACTTTCAGAGTCTTGGAAGCGTAGTTCGCGAGTGCCGGACCTTGTTGGGCGTCGGTCGCCACAACGCGGTACGTCGTCTTGAAGCCCTGTTGCGTGTAAGCCGGGTTCGTTGCCGACGGCGAGATCTGCACGATGCCTGCATCGCTATAGATCTTCGAAGCCGGAATCGACGTGCCCGAATTCAAGTGACCGACCACGGCGACGACCTTATCGTCGACCAGCTTCTGGGCGACTTGAGTTGCCGTACGCGGGTCAGCTGCGTCGTCTTGTGCGTCGAGTTGCAGCGTGACTTTCTGGCCGCCGATCGTCAGGCCCTTGGCGTTGATTTCCTCAACCGCCAGACGCGCGCCGTTTTCGTTGTCCTTACCCAGGTGAGCGATACCGCCAGTCAGCGGTGCCACGTGACCGATCTTGACAACCGTGTCGGCCGCGGCCGTTGTTGCCAACGTTGCGAACAGCACCGCCGCAGCGCTGATCGGCAACAGCTTTTGAATCTTGATGTTCATGTAAGTCTCCAGTTTCGGTCCCAAAAACAACGTAATCGCCCTGTGCCCCCGCTTCCCCTACACGTGTCGCTCAGTCCCGTGGACGACCACGCCGGTTGCATCGTTCATGCACTTGGCCAGCACGTCCGCCAACCTGTTTGTGGCAGGCGGCAAACCGTACTTGCGCGCAAGTGTAGGCTATCAAATTAAATTGTGGGACTTTTTTGAGGAAGTGGGATGAACACTAATAGCGTTTATCCAACAAGCGCCGGTTCCGCTTCGACAGACAGGCTGGAAAGCACCAGCCCATGCGGGTTTCCGCTATGTGCGGCGGTCCTCTGACTGGACGGCCTAAAGGTTTTAGCGGGTTAAACCGTTAATGGTCCGAATAGGCTTTGTGCGTAAAAAAACAGGCGCATCGCGGGCAGGCGCAAGCGGCGTACGAACCGCGTACGACCTGTGCGCGAACCACGCCTGAACCGCGCTGAATCAGCGTTTGAGCGCAGCGATCCGCGCCGCCGCCGCAAGCCATTCCCGATCGAGTTGCTCGACCAGTTCGGCGGCGCCCAGACCTTCGCGGCGCTTGCGGCCAAGGGGTGCACCCTGGCCCGACCAGAGCGACAGATAGTCCGCGTTTTCCGCACGGCTCGCAGTTTGACGCAGCTCCTGTGTTAAAGCGTTTTGCATCGGATACGGCGCGATCTTTTGCGCTGATTCGGTCAAGTGCTGCATCAGCGGATTGCGTATGCCGCGCGCATGACGGCCGGTGATGGCGCGCGTCACGCTAGTCGCGGTGTCGGGCATCGAGCGCACGCGGGTTTTCCATACCTGCGGTATCGCGCTCTCCTGACAGGTGAGGAACGCCGTGCCCATCATCGCGGCTTGCGCGCCGAGCGCCAGCGCCGCGACGATGCCACGTCCATCCATGATGCCTCCGGCTGCCAGCACTGGCAGACCCGTTGCATCGACGAGTTGCGGCACGAGCGCCATCGTGCCGACCAGTGCTTCTTCGAACGAACCGATGAAGGTGCCGCGATGCGCGCCCGCTTCGGCGCCTTGTGCGGCGATGGCGTCGGCACCCGCGTCGCGCCAGGCCAAACCTTCGGCGACATGCGTCGCTGTGCCTATTACATATAGACCGTTTGCGTGCAGACGGGTGACATCGTCTTCAGAGAGCAGTCCGAACGTGAAGCTCGCCACCGGCACGCGCAATTCGATCAGCGTTTCCAGTTGCGCGCGGAAGTCCGGCGCGTAACGTTCGAGCGGCTGGCCCGGCGGCAAACCGAGATCCGCGCGCAATGGATCGATCGCTTCGAGCGCGCGACGTACGGTCGCATCGTCCGGCGCGACCGGCTCCAGCACAAACAGATTGACGCCGAACGGACGATCGGTCAGCAAGCGAATCGCCGCGACTTCGCTCGCGATCTTCTCCGGCGCCAATGCTGCGCCGGCGAGAAAGCCAAGTCCGCCGGCATTCGACACGGCCGCGACCATCGCGGGCGTGGTCGCGCCGCCGGCCATCGGCGCCTGCACGACCGGAACCCGCAGCTCGAAACGTTCGGCAAACGGCGTCACAAAACTGACTTCACTCATGATCGATTCCTTTTGCAACAAGGCGCTCGCGCCATGCGCAAGCAGATACTCTGGACTGTACCCAGCCGCGCACCGCGCGGAACAATGAATAATCGAGAATGTTTCAATCGTCTTACGAGATTGTTGCTGTGCCTTGCTCGCTGTCAGCCCCCGCGCGGCCTCGCTGCACGCCCTTTCTTTTGATGGCAAACTGACCGCCCGCTTCAGGCACTCGGGCCTTTGGCATTCATTCAGACCGGCCTCGCGCATCGATGCGCAGGTAAATGGAGAGCGACATGAGCACGACTTCCCGATGGATCGATATCCCCGCCGGCAACGACAGCTTCGGCGGCTATCTGGCGCTGCCCAAAAGCGGCAAGGGACCAGCGGTCATCATCATTCAGGAAATCTTCGGCGTGAACAGCCACATCCGCTCGGTCGCGGATCAGTATGCGCAAGACGGCTACATCGCACTCGCGCCGGACATTTTCTGGCGCACGCAGCCGCGCGTCGAACTGACCTATGAGGGCGCCGACCGCAACAAGGGCATCGAGCTGATGCAAAAGACCAATGTCGATCTTGCGGTCGCCGATATTGGCGCGGCCGCCGCGGCGCTGCGCGCGATGCCGGAAGTGACCGGCAAGATTGCCGCGATCGGCTTCTGCTTCGGCGGCCAGCTCGCCTATCTGGCGGCAGCGCAAGGCTCGCTCGACGGCGCGGTCGCCTACTACGGCGGCGGCATCCAGAACAAGCTCGAGCAGGCCGCGAAGATCAAAGTACCGATGCAATTCCACTACGGCGAACTCGACGCACATATTCCACTGTCGGCAGTCGGCCAGATTCAGGAGCGCTTCGCGGGCCGCACGGATGCGGAATTCAACATCTATCCGAACGCCGATCACGGCTTCAACTGCTCGGACCGCGCGTCTTATAACCAGCGTGCGGCAGCGCTGGCGCACGGCCGCACGCTGACCTTCCTCGGTGAGCGCCTGTAACTCGCGCCTGTATCTCGCGCCTGTATCTCGGTTACTCTCTCCAAAAGACGGCGCGCATCCGCCGCGCCGTCTTCTCCAATGCGCGTGCATGAACTGGACGCGGCGGCACGTCCGGCGCTGCGGTTCATCACGCATCGATGCAACCGGCAGATTCCAACACCCGATAGCGAGGGCTCATCCGTCGTGCAATCAGACTATCTCGCCTATGACGCCATCGGCCTCGCCGAACTGGTTCGAACCCGCAAAGCAAGCGCGCGTGAATTGCTGGATATCGCGATCTCACGTACCGAGGCCGTCAATCCCGCGATCAATGCGATTGTCCTGAAGGACTACGATGCAGCGCGTCAACGCGCATCGCGTGACGACGCGAACAGAGCGAATGGCGTGGATCGTGCGGATGGCGCGATCACGCAGGGCGCGCTGGCGGGCGTGCCTTATCTGATCAAGGATCTGGGCGCAGCGGTCGCCGGGCTGCGCATGTCGATGGGCAGCCGTCACTATCGCCACTTCATTCCCGCCGAGGACGCACCGGTTGTAGCGCTCGCCAAAGCGGCCGGGCTCAACATCTTCGCCAAGACCAGCACGTCCGAACTCGGCCAGATGCCTTATACGGAGCCCGAACTGTTCGGCGCGTGCCGCAATCCGTGGAATCTCGACCACACGCCGGGCGGCTCCAGCGGCGGCGCGGCGGCGGCGGTCGCCGCGGGCATCGTGCCGCTCGCGCATGCGTCCGACGGCGGCGGTTCGATCCGCATTCCCGCCTCGTGCTGCGGACTGTTCGGCCTCAAGCCGTCACGCGGACGTGTGCCGCGCGCCACGCCGACAGCCGCCGTCGGTGAACTCGGCATCGATCACGCGGTATCGCGCAGCGTGCGCGACAGCGCGTTGCTGCTCGATCTGCTGAGCGGTAACGCGGACCGGCCGGCCGGCGCACCGGGCACTTTCCTGAGCGCTGCGCGTGAGCCATGCAAGCCGCTGAACATCGCGTACGTCACCGAACCGATGCTCGCGCCGTCGTTATCCGCCGACGCGCGCGCCGCACTCGATGACGCCGCGCAACTCGCGAGTTCGCTGGGTCATAACATCGAACCGGTCTCGCTGGGCGTCGATTTCGCGGCAGTCCGGCATGCATTCCTGACGATCTGGTCCGTGACCGCCGAGGACCTGGTGCTGAACGCCGATCGCACCACCGGCCGCAAACCTCAGCGCACAGACTTCGAAATTTCGACGTGGGCGATGGCGCACGTCGGCCGCAAGCTGGGCGAACGCGGATTGCCTGCCGCGCTCGAAGAACAGCGTCGCATCACCGAACGGCTCACCGGCTTGCTGAGCCGTTACGACGTGATTCTGTGCGCGACGCTCGCCGCCCCGCCGATCAAGATCGGCGAAATGCAGCCCACCTCCGCGGAGCGCATGCAGATGCGCGCCGTTACCGCGATGCCGCTCGAACCTCTGATGAAGAAGTTGCTCACCGAAGCGTCGAACAAAGCGTTCGCGTGGGCCGGCTGCACGGAGGTGTTCAATCTCAGCGGCCAGCCGGCGATGTCGATGCCGCTTTACTGGAATGCGCGCGGATTGCCGGTCGGCGTGCAGTTCGCCGCGCGTGACGGCGGCGAAGCAATACTGTTGCGCCTTGCCGCGCAACTCGAAGCCGCGCGGCCATGGTTCGACAAGCGACCGCCGTTGATGCAGGCGCGCAGCTAGCGAAGCCGGCCGTTCAGGCGTGCCCTCGGGAAGGTGCTCAGGCCGCAGGTGAAGCAGCCTCGGGAAACAACTTGAGAACGGCATGAGAAGCAGCCGCTGAAGGATCCGCTCAAGCAGGCTTGCTGCGCGCGTCGAGATCCGCGTGGCGCTTGCCGGGGATGCAGGCTACCGCGACGATCGACAGCGCCAGTCCGCCCATCACGTAGTAAGTCGGTGCGAGCGGTGACCCGGTCGTGTTGATGAGCCACGTCACGACGAATGGCCCGAAGCCGCCGAACAGCATCACCGCGAAGTTGTACGCAAGCGATAAGCCAATGGAGCGCACATTCGCCGGAAACAGTTCGGCGATCAACGCACCGAACGGACCATAGTAGCCGGACAGCGTGATCGACAGAAGCGCCTGCACGAGAATCAGTTTCGACACGGTCGGCTCCGCCGCCAGCCACGTGAACAGCGGATAGATGATCACGAGCGTCAGCACCAGCGACCACAGCGAAAGCCCCTTGCGTCCGATCCTGTCCGACCACGCGCCGGTCAGCGGCGAGAGTACGGTCAGCAGGAGGTTGCCGACGATCACCGCGTAAAAGGATTGCGCGTAGGGCAGCTTCAGTTGCTTGACCGCGAAGGTCGGCAGATAGCTGATCAGCACGTAGATCGTCACAGTGAGGGCGATCACCGCGCCGAGTCCGCAGAGGATCTCGCGGCTGTGGCTGCTGAGCACTTCGCCGAGCGTCGCGCGGCGCGCGGTTTTTTGCGCATGCAGAAAGGCTTCCGAATCGGCGAGATGCCGACGGATATAAAACCCGATCGGCCCGATGATCAAGCCGAGAATGAACGGTACGCGCCAGCCCCAGGATTTCAGCGCTTCTGGCGACAAGCCGTGTGTGATCAGAGCGCCTACCACTGCGCCGAGCAGCAGCGCCGCCGCCTGGCTCGCCATCTGCCAGCTGCCGTAAAAGCCGCGTTTCGAGAACGGCGCGGCTTCGATCAGCAACGCTGTCGAACTGCCGAATTCGCCGCCGGCGGAAAAGCCTTGCAGCAACCGCCCGAGCACGATCATCAACGGTGCGCCGATGCCGATGGCCGAGTACGGCGGCGCAATGGCCAGCAGCAGAATGCCGAGCGTCATCAGCGCGATGACGAGCGACAGCGCCGCTTTGCGTCCCGCGCGATCCGCATAGAGTCCGAGTACGATGCCGCCGACCGGCCGCATGAAGAACGCGACGCCGAAGGTCGCGGTGGTGAGCAGCAACGATGAATAATCGTTGCCCGCCGGGAAGAACAACTGGGCGATCACCACCGTCATGAAACCGAACACGGTGAAGTCGTACCACTCGAGCGCATTGCCGATCACGGCCGCCGCGACGGCCCGCGTATTGAGGCTCCTTGACGCTGGTGCCATTCGAATCTCCAGCCTGCGAAAAGTGTCCCGTGGTGCGTCGCGTGTGCACGATCTTGCGTGCCCTTGCGTGACCTTGCGAGAAAACAGCGCCCGCCTCAGCAATCGCATTGGAGTGTAAAGAGCGCGCAAGCTGTTTTCAAGCAGCAAAAAGGCGTCTGACGCGGGTTACGGCAGACGCCTCGTTGATCGAACTGCAATCCGGCGCCGTCATGTTGCGGCGCATTTGCCGCGCCGCTGAACGTGTGCGCGGCGTGGACGCTATCAGGCCTTCTTGTTATATGCGCTGCACCAACCCGTACGCGCGACCTGCTTGCCCGGGAACATCGGGCAGCCGGCATAGGCGTCGGTCGGCTTGCCCTGGTAGAAGCTGCAGTTGCCGCAGTCCTGGCCGGCCGCGTACTTCGCGAACTTGGCCTTGTCGACCTTGGTGGCGTCGGCCTTGTAACCGAGCGCCTGTGCGGTCGGATCGTTTTCGGCGACCTTCGGTGCGTCGGCGAAAGCCTGGCGCGACAGTGCGAAGCTGGATGCAACACCGATGCTGGTGATCAAAAACGTACGACGGGAAGATTTCATGGGGACTCACTCCATTTATATTGAACTGATCGCCGTTCTGATGACAGCGGTACTCAAGGATAGCAATGAAGCCGTCGCTCGTGACGGCCCAAATGATAGAGATAAGCGAATTGGTACTGCGCCGCGCCCGACTGTCGGGCGCGGCGCGCGGAATGCAGATGCCTGACGAGAACGCCGGGTGAAAACGCTGGGCGAAACCTGCTTTGCGAAACCCTATTAGGCGCGGCCGCTCAGTTCGCAGACGCGCTGCGCAATCGCAAGCGACGCCGTCAACCCCGGCGACTCGATGCCGAACAGATTGACGAGTCCGCGCACACCATGCGCGGCCGGACCTTGAATCACGAAGTCGGCGGCCGGTTCACCCGGGCCGGACAGCTTCGGACGGATCCCCGCATAGGCCGGCTGCAGCGCATCGTCAGGGAGCGCCGGCCAGTACGCGCGGATCGCCGCATAGAAGGATTCCGCGCGGTGCGGATCGACGTCGTAATTGATCGTATCGACCCATTCGACGTCGGGACCGAAACGCGCCTGCCCGCCAAGGTCGATCGTCAGATGCACGCCCAGGCCGGCTTCGTTAGGCATCGGATAGATCAGGCGGCTGAACGGTGCACGGCCTGAGATGCTGAAGTAATTCCCGCGCGCGAGATAGAGCGGCGGCACATGGCGCGCGTCGAGCCCGCGAATCTTGCGGGCCAGCGCATTCGCGTACAAACCGGCGCTGTTGATGACACAGGCGGCGCTGATGGTGGTCGGCGCACCGCCGCCCACTTTGAGAATGAAGCGGCCATTGCTCGCCTCGATCGCTTCGACCGGTGCATGGAATGCGCACACCGCGCCGTCGCGTTCGGCATCGCCCTGAATCGCCAGCATCAGTTGGTGACTATCGACGATGCCGGTCTGCGGCGAAAACACCGCCTCGACACATTCGAGCGCCGGTTCGAGCGCCTGCGCCTGGTCGCCGCTGATCCGCATCAGGTCGAGCACACCGTTCTCGCGGCCCTTCGCCATGATGCTTTCGAGCTGCGGAATCTGATTGCGCGAGGTCGCGACCAGCAGCTTGCCGCACCGGGAATGCGGCACATTGCGCTCGGCGCAGTAGTCGTACAGCAGCTCGCGGCCGCGCACGCATAACGCCGCCTTCAGTGAGCCGCGCGGATAATAGATCCCCGCGTGAATCACCTCGCTATTGCGCGAGCTGGTGCCCACGCCGATCGCTTCGGCCGCTTCCAGCACGATCACTTCACGCCCGCGCGCCGCCAGTGCACGCGCCACGGCGAGGCCGATCACGCCCGCGCCGATCACTACACATTCGATTTGATCCATGTCCCTTGACGCGGCTAACTCCACCGCGCGCTGCCTCGTTCACCCGATAAAGATGAAGACGGGATGCGGCTATCGAGTGCCGCACGCCGCTCGCTGTCGAACGCACCTGCCCACACCTCAAAATTGTACGACGCTGTACAGACACAAATGCCCGCAGTCGGAGACAACTGCGGGCATTCGGTCTTGAGCGGATCTTGAATGAGTGGGCCGGACAGAATCAGTGTACGCCGTCCACGGTTGCCGCGCTCGATTCTTCATGCGAGCGATGGGCTCGCCGCGCGGCTCGCGCTGAGTTCTGCATGCTGACGCCTTGACGCGACGCGTCCACCACGTCGGTTCTGGCTTGTGCGCGGACATCATCTCGTTATTAGCAACAATTGCCGCGACATTCACCCTATTTCAAGTATGGATTCCGTGAATTGAGATAGTAAAAAGCCGCCAGAAGGCGGCTTGGAGAGGTAAAACAGGCCCAAAAACGTCAAAAACCGATCGGTTTTCGACGATTTCCGTAGTCAAGCCGAATGTCGCCGGCGCCAATCCGATCGCGCCCGGCGATGCGCGCCGCGCCGAAGCCATTGAGAATCGCGCGCCGCATTTCGCGCGGCGATGCCTGCTTTAGTACGTCGAGCGCGCCGTCGCCCAGTTCGGCGGGAAAACGCAGGCCCCAAGCGTGCGCCGAGCGGATCTCGTCGTAAATCGACTGCGCGATGCGGCGTGCGCCTTCGTGATCGGGCGGCGGAATCTCATATACGTTCATGCGGTTCAGGATCGGTTCGGGAATCGAGCGCTCGTCATTCGCGGTCGCGATCCAGATCACATGGCCTGCATTGATCGGAATCTCGGCGAATTCGTCGATGAAAGTCTGCGCCGTGTCGTGCTCGAGCAGCGCATAGAGCGCGCCGAGCGGATCGTATTGCGAATCGCCCGTGGCCTTGTCGATTTCGTCGACGGCGATCACGGGGTTCGCATAGCTGCCGTTCACCAGCGCTTCGAACACCTTGCCCGGCTTCGCGTTCTTCCATTGCGACGAAGCGCCCGACAGAATCCACCCCGCCGTCAGCGAACTCATCGCCACGTATTGATAGGCGGTGCCGAGGAGGCGCGACAACTGCTTCGCAAAATGCGTCTTGCCGATGCCGGGATCGCCGAGCAGCAGGATCGGCATCAGTTCGAGCCGGTCTTCGGTCTCGAGACACAAGGCGACCTGCTTGCGGATATCGTCGAGCGGTTCGGAGAAGTTGGGCAGCGCGTCGATCAGATCGTCGATCGAGGGCATCCGGTTCGGTTTGACGCAAAAGCGCAGGTTGCCGGTTTTCAGCATCTTTTCGTATGTGGCACGCAGCGCCTCGTTCGCGCCTTCGCCGAGGTCGTTCAGCGCGGTTTCGACCTGATCGAGGTCGTACACCTGACTGAAAGACGCCACCGCGATTTCCTGTTTGACCATAGCTGTTGTCATCGCTCACCCCGCCTGGCTGGTCTTGCTGCAGCGGCCCCCTGTTGGGCGCCGTTTCAAGATCAGTGTAACGAGGCCATATTCGCGTGCAAGCCAGCAGTCGTGCGGCTCTGCTGCTAACAACGGCTCGTTATTCGCAATTCACGACCCCAGCTGAAATTCACTATTGCCGAACCCGGCCCCCTTTGAAGTGTCAGAAAAGTGTTGCGGCCATCAGGCGTAAGATGGCCGTCTGACCACTTGGGCGGACGCCGTCCCGGACGCAGTGCCCCGGAGAATTTTTCTATGTGGAAAACCAGTATCGCGGCCGTGCTGCTCGGCACTTCGTTGCTTGCATATGCGCAACAACGGCCGGCACAGCAGGTCGTGCAATGGCAGTTGCAGGTGATGCGCGACGGCCAGCAGATCGACGCATTCGACGGCACCACGACCGTCGGCCAGGCGCGCACCGACACGCATCACAAGATCGTGCAGCACAATGTCGGTTGCAAAGACCAGCCCGCCGGCAGCCTCGATCTGGCACGCACACTGACGGTCTCGCCGCTGCGAGCCGATACGAACGAGATCACGCTGTCGATCGAAGCGCAGGAAACCTTTGAGGAAAACACCCCGCAACAAACCGACACCGGTTGCAAACTGCCGCCGCAACCGCGTCAGGTGAGCGCGAGCCATCCAGGTCTGAAGGTGCCGGCCGGCCAGTGGACCAGTTGGACGATCGTCGACAAGAACCCGAACCTGGCCTACCGCGTGCGTGCGAGCCTCGCGACTAGCGCAAATTGAAGCTGAAGCGGATCACTGCAGCGAATAACTGAAGCCCCCAATCAGAACACGTGGACAACGCGGCATGCGAAACCCCGAAGAATTGATCCGCGAGAGCGTAGCGCCCAAGGATTTCATTGCGGTGAGCTGGAACCTGCATAAAGGCCGCACACCGCTCGGCTTTCAGGCCTGGCAGGCGATGCAGCGCTGGGTTCAGTCGACCCACGCCGACGCGTACTTTTTGCAGGAAGCGATGGCGCGACGGATGCCGTCGCCGGTGCTCTCGCCCGGCTTCGGCGCGCTTCACACCGCCGATCCGTTGAGCGACGTCTGGCACTGCCAGGCCACCGAGATTGCGCGCGCGCTGGAACTGGAAATCGCGCTTGGGCCGAATGTCTTCAAGCCGTCGTGGCGGCATGGCAATGCGATTCTGTCGCCGCATCCGCTCGATCTCGGCGGACGCTGGGATATTTCCGCGCATCGCTTCGAAAAGCGCGGCTTGCTGGTGGCGCGTGCGACCTTCGGCGGTCACTCGGTCACGCTGCTGTGCGCGCATCTGGCGCTCACGCGCTCGGCGCGTTTGCGGCAGATGAACTGGATCGCCCACTGGATCGCGAAGGAAGCGCCCGAAGGTCCGCTGGTTCTCGCCGGCGACTTCAACGACTGGCGCAACGATTCGGTACCGCTATTCCGCGAGCATGGCTTGCAGGAAGTGGCGACGCTGCTCGGCGAAGCGGGCCGCACATTTCCGGCCTTCTCACCGGCGCTCGCGCTCGACAAGATGTTTGTGCGCGGCATGCAGCCAATCGAATGGATCCAGCCGACCCAGGAAACGGCGTGGCTGTCGGATCACTTGCCGTATATGGCTCGCTTGCGGGTCGAATGAGTTGCGAGGGCGGCGCTGCCGCCTTTTTAAAAATCGCCGCGCTCGCGCCGCGCATCTCGCCTTTCCATCCAGATCTCCTCGCCTTTTTCGCCGATTTCACCCGGGTTTGCCAGTTTCGTCAGCAGGGTCAATGCTGCAACGCACGGCGGGTTTCGGTATGATCTTGAAAATGTTGCCCGCGCGGCGCGCCTATCCGGCGCATGCCGGACAGCCGATGGCAGCCGCCCTGCGCGGCTTTCGCCCATCGCCGTACTCTCGCCGAAGCGCGGCTGCACCCACGCCAATGTACTTCGCGGCGCCCGACTGTATCGACAGCCGGCGCTGACGCTTCGAGGTCCGGTAACCCGCTTTACCACGTTTATCGCGCTCAACTATCGCGCCGCAGCCCTTATGCAGCGGGCGCGGTAAAATAGCAGATTGCGCGTGATTCCCGACCACGGGTTAACGCAGCATCGCCCTTGCCGTGCCGGCCGGCTAAAACGACTGGCCGCCTTTGTTTTCGCACTATCCAAGAAGCCATGAGCAACCTGAATCCACAAACCGTCCTGAGCGTCCATCACTGGACCGATACGCTTTTCAGCTTCACCTGCACGCGCGATCCGTCGTTCCGTTTTGAAAACGGGCAGTTCACGATGGTGGGCCTCGAAGTCGAAGGCAAGCCGCTGATCCGCGCCTACAGCCTCGCGAGTGCGAACTATGAAGAGCACCTCGAATTCCTGAGCATCAAGGTGCAGGACGGCCCGCTCACGTCGCGTTTGCAGCATCTGAAGGTCGGCGACGAAGTGCTGATCGGCAAGAAGCCGGTCGGCACGCTGATGGCCGACAACCTGCTGCCGGGCAAGACGCTGTGGCTGCTGTCCACCGGCACGGGCCTGGCGCCGTTCATGTCGATCATCAAGGATCCGGACATTTACGACCGTTACGAGCGCGTGATCCTGACCCACACCTGCCGTTTCGTCGACGAACTGGCGTACAAGGAATACATCACGGATCACCTGCCGGCTCACGAACATCTGGGAGAACTGGTGCAGGAAAAGCTGCTGTACTACCCGACCGTCACGCGTGAAGCGTTCCAGAACCGTGGCCGCATCACTGAACTGATCGAAACCGAAAAGCTGTTCGCCGACCTCGGCGTGCCGGGCTTCTCGCTCGAAAGCGACCGCGTGATGCTGTGCGGCAGCCCGCACATGCTGCGCGACACGCGCGAACTGCTGGACAAGCTTGGCTTCCAGGAAGGCAGCAACAATTCGCCGGGTCACTACGTGGTCGAAAAGGCGTTTGTGGGCTAAGCGTCGCTTGACCGGCAGCTCGTGCTGCGCAAGTATCGGAAAGGAGCCTTCGGGCTCCTTTTTTATTGCGTCAGACGTCAAAACTGCCGAAAACCGGCCCGGGAAAAGCGTGGCGGACCGATGTGCCGGCGCTTCGCCACGCATGGCGGCAACGTTGCGCGGCGCCTGAATAGCGGCCCGAGCCACGTGTGTTGCGTGGTTACAAATGCCACCCTGCGTTTTGACATTTGACGTCAGTATTATTCCTACAAGTACGACGCCGCAGTACATCAACCATTGCGTGAAATATAAGCGCTAACCCTTGGTGTACCTGCACTTTATCTTTTTTTGAGATATCATCGCGGCGCACGATCGGTCGTTTTGACATGCCGTCGCAGTACGATCCGTTTGTTACCGAATGTAAATTTCGTTACGCCGCGCTGTCGCGATTTGTCCGTCGCGCCATGCGCGTCGCGGACATTTCTGGAGGCCAGAGACTCGCATGCGTTCTTTCGTCTTCGCGCCGCCGACGCGCACCCGCTTCGCCGTCCACACCGCTTCCTGAGCAGGAAAGTCATGGATACGTCGACTGTCGTCCCGTTCAGCGCGCACATTCCGCCCTCTCTGGTCCGTGATGGATTCGTTGTGCCCGCAGCGGGTGCCTCCGCGGCCGAGGTCACGGCCCGGCACACCGCTTCGGCATCCGGTTCGACGCCCGCGTCGCTGCGCCGCCGCGGTGCGCAGCAGTCCGCGCCGCAATCCGCCGCCGAGCGCGAACTTGCGCGGTTGCATGCCCGCGTGCGCGAACTGTCGGCTGAGCTCGTGCAGGCGCAGGAAGCGGCCTGCCGCCACGTGGCGCGCGAACTGCACGACGGCGTGGGCGCTGAACTGACCGCCACGCGCTTTGCGCTCGCCGGCGTCGAAACCTGGCTACCCGCCGACGCGCCGCCGCAATGCGCCGCCGCGCTCGAAGTCGCGAACCGTTCGCTCGACGCTGTCTGCATCGCGAGCCGTCAGGCCGTGGCGGAGCTGCATGTGCCGTCGCTGGATGTGGGCATCGTCGGTGCGCTGGCGCAATGGACCGGCGACTTCGCCACGCGCACTCAACTGCGCACGAGTTTCCTCTGCGCCTCAGACGTGCGGCTCACACGCCTGCCCGCCGACGCGGCGCTTGCCGTGTTCCGGGTCGCCCAGGAAGCGCTGAACAATATCGCCAAACACGCGCGCGCCGAAGCCGCCGACGTGCGGCTCGAAACCAGCCGCCGTCATCTGACGCTGATCGTCAGCGACGACGGCATCGGCCTGACGCGCAACGCCCGCAGCCGTCGCGGCCATTTCGGCCTGAGCAGCATGCGGGCACGCTGCGCCGCCTTCGACGGCACACTGCGCGTCGGCGCCCGGAGCACTGGTGCCCGCCGCGGCGAGAGCGGCAATGAAATGCGCGGTACGACTGTGTATGCACGCTTTGCGTGGGATGCGATCCTGGCGAGCGCGCCGGACACTGAACGCCGCGCGCTTCAATCGTGAGTACGCCATCATGAGCCTGCGCATCCTGCTCGCCGACGACCACGCGGTGGTCCGCCAAGGCGTCCGTCAGTTGCTGCTCGACCGCGGCGTGGCGCGCGAAGTCACCGAGGCGCAAAGCGGCGCCGAAGCGCTCGACGCAGTCGGCAAACACAGCTACGACGTGGTGCTGCTCGACATTTCGCTGCCCGACATCAACGGCGTCGAAGTGCTCAAGCGTCTGAAGCGCAAAGCGCCGCGCGTGGCCGTGCTGATGTTCTCGATGTACCGCGAGGACCAGTACGCCGTGCGCGCATTGAAGGCGGGCGCCGCCGGCTACCTGTCGAAAACCGTCGACGCCGCGCAGATGATAAGCGCGATCCAGCAGGTCGCGGCGGGCCGCAAATACGTCAGCCCGGCGATGGCCGAAGCGCTGGCCGACTACGTGTCATTCGACGGCGAGCAATTGCCGCACGAAAAGCTCTCCGATCGCGAATATCAGACGCTATGCATGCTGGCGTCGGGCAAGCGCCTGACCGACATCGCCACTACGCTATCGCTGTCGGTGAAGACCGTCAGCGTGTACCGGACCCGGCTGCTCGAAAAGATGAAGCTGCGCAACAACGCGGAGCTGACCTTCTATGTGATGAGCAACCGTCTCGTCGACCTGAATCCGGCGATGGCGGGCTGAGGCCGGCCGCCTTCCACCCACCTTCCATTTACCTTCCACCCACTGCGCGACGCCTGAAAGCACTGTCCCAAAATGGTGCAAAGGCGCGCATCCGTTAAAATCGCGGGTTTTCCGACATTCGGCGCGCAAGATGCGTGCACTACTGGAGACCCCCGCCAATGTCCCTGTTTCGCAAGAAGAGCGTCGAACATATGCTCGCGGCGAGCGCTCAAAGCGCCGGCCTTAAAAAGGCGCTCGGCGCGCTCGATCTGACCTTCCTCGGCGTCGGCGCCATTATCGGCACTGGCATTTTCGTGCTGACCGGCACGGGCGCGGTCCAGGCCGGTCCGGCGCTGATGATCGCGTTCCTGATCGCGGCGGTCGCGTGCGGCTTTGCAGCACTCGCGTACGCCGAGTTCGCGTCGACGATTCCGGTCGCGGGTTCTATCTACACGTACTCGTACGCGACGCTCGGCGAACTGGCCGCGTGGATCATCGGCTGGGACTTGATGCTCGAGTATGGGCTGGCAACTTCGGCGGTGTCGGTCGGCTGGTCGGGCTATCTGCAATCGTTGCTGTCGGGCTTTGGCATTGCGCTGCCGGTGGCGCTGTCGGCGGCGCCTGGCGCTTTGCCTGGGCATGAGACGTTCTTCAACCTGCCTGCTTTCCTCGTGATGATGGCGATCACCGCGTTGTTGTCGGTCGGCGTGCGCGAATCCGCGCGGATCAACAACATCATGGTGGCGATCAAGGTTGTCGTGGTTCTGCTGGTGATCGCGGTCGGCGTATTCCACGTGACGCCTGCCAACTGGCATCCGTTCATGCCGAACGGCTGGAACGGCGTGTTCGGCGCCGCGGCGGTGATGTTCTTCGCGTTCATCGGTTTCGATTCGGTTTCTTCCGCTGCGGAAGAAGTGAAGAATCCGAAGCGCGATCTGCCGATTGGGATCATCGCCTCGCTGGGCGTGTGTGCAGTGTTGTATGTGGCCGTGGCGGCCGTTGTCACGGGGATCGTGCCGTCGGCGCAGTTCGCCAATATTTCGCACCCTGTGTCTTATGCGTTGCAGGTTGCGGGTCAGAAATGGGTCGCGGGCTTTATCGACCTTGGCGCCGTGCTTGGCATGCTGACTGTGATTCTGGTGATGGCTTACGGTCAGACGCGGGTGATCTTCGCGATGTCGCGGGATGGGTTGTTGCCTGCGCGGCTTTCTCGTGTGCATCCCCGGTTTGCTACGCCCTTCTTTACCACGTGGATGGTCGGGATTTTCTTTGGGTTGATTGGCGCTTTGGTGCCGTTGAATGTACTTGCCGAGCTGATCAATATCGGCACGTTGGCCGCGTTTTCGATGGTGTCGATTGCTGTTCTTGTTTTGCGTAGAACGCATCCTGAGTTGCCTCGGGCGTTTCGCTGCCCTGGCGTGCCGGTTGTGCCGGTGCTGGCTGTTGCCTCTTGTCTGTTTTTGATGGTCAATCTGCAGGCGGTTACCTGGATTGCGTTTGTGGTTTGGCTTCTTATCGGAATGGTGATTTATTTTGGCTATTCGCGCCGGCATTCCAAGTTGGCGCATACGCGGTAAGGGTTTGGGTTTTTTGCCTGCTCGGCGCTTCTGGTTGTACACCTGCGGCGGTGGCCTTTCCTTGATTTCTTAGTGGTCTATTAGCGTCGCCCCTGTGCGGGGCAGGCACTTACTTTCTTTGCCGCCGCAAAGAAAGTAAGCAAAGAAAGCGGCTTTACACCGCTAACTTTGAAGCGGGTCCCCTGGCTTGGAGGAGGTAGTGGAGCATCTGGAATCGGTGTTCCCGCACATTCCGCCCTGGTGACAAGGCCGTCATACTTCCGGCGGCGCTGCGCGCGCCGTGGCGGTACTTCATCAAACCGCCTGACGGTTTGGCGCAGCGGTACCTCTTAAAACCACTAGGCGTTTTGGCGCAGCGGTACCTCATAAAACCGTCAGCCGCCTTTGGTGCCTGCGCCGGGTTTGGCGCGCTGGCTCGCTCTCGTCTCCCCCATGCCTCGCCGACGCGCTAGCGTCTCACGCGGGGTGCTGGCTTGCACTCATACAACTTGAACGTCTCGCCGAGGCGAAGCCGACGGCCACCACCACACACAAACGAAGCCACGGGTTTCCCTCGCAACCCCTTCCGCGACTCACGCAGTGCGGAGCGGGAAGAATGACGCCGCAAACGCATACCCGCTATCGGTTTTGAGAAGTGCCGCTCGATGCGCGAAGCGCTGCCGGAAGCGTCAAGCGAAACGCTGACGCGAAAACGGAGGGTGGTTTTGAGAAGTACCGCGTCGGCGCGCGCAGCGCCGCCGGAAGAATGACGGCCTTGTCATCAGCGCTGAATGTGCGAGAACACTGATTCCAGATGTTCCACTACCTCCTCCAAGCCAGGGGACCCGCTTAAGCGTTAGCGGTGTGAAGCCGCTTTCTTTGCTTACTTTCTTTGCGGCGGCAAAGAAAGTAAGTGCCTGCCCCGCACAGGGGCGACGCTAATAGACCACTAACAAATCAAGGAAAGGCCAACACCGCAGGCGTACAACCAGAAGCGCCGAGCAGGCAAACAGCACAGGGGGAAAGCTAATAAACCAATAAGAACACAAGGAAAGGCCAACACCATAGGCAAACACCCACCCACGCGCTACGCGCAAAAAAACAACAACTTCCCCTCATAGCGCCATCGCCCAATTTGTGCTTTACTTTTCGGCAGAACCATAAAAAGAAAGCAACAAACACATCGGACCAGCCGAAGGCAAGAAACAAAAAAGTCCGATCTCACCCCATAAGGAGACACTCCATGGCGATCAGCATCAGTCTGACGGTGAACGGCGCGCCCATCAGCGCCTCAATCGAACCTAACACCCTGCTTGTCCAGTTCCTTCGCGATCAACTCCGCCTCACCGGCACGCACATCGGTTGCGATACCGCCCAGTGCGGCGCATGCACAGTCCACCTGAACGGCCGCTCGATCAAATCCTGCAACATCCTCGCGGTCCAGGCCGAAGGCGCAGAAGTCACCACCATCGAAGGGCTCGCCAAAGACGGTGCCCTGCATCCGATGCAAGCGGCTTTCAAACACTGCCACGGCTTGCAGTGTGGCTTCTGTACGCCAGGCATGGTGATGAGCGCCATCTCGCTCGTCCAGCGTCAACCCGATCTCACCAGCGACGACGTGCGCGCCCAGCTCGACGGCAATCTGTGCCGCTGTACGGGCTATCACAACATCGTCAAAGCCGTGCTCGAAGGCGCGGCCGGTATGAAATCCTCCGGCACGGCCCACGCCGGCGCGTCGGCCACCGCCCAAGCGACCGCCTGAGGAGCCGACGATGAACGCCCCCGAAACACATGGCCTGATCGGCGCATCCGTAGAACGTAAGGAAGACTATCGGTTCCTGACCGGCAACGGCCAATACACCGACGACGTCGTCCTGCCCCAGCAAACCTACGCGGTGTTCCTGCGCTCGCCGCACGCACACGCGAAAATCAACAGCATCGATACCGCCGCGGCCAAACAGTCGCCCGGCGTGATCGCGATCTTCACCGGCGCGGACATGGCCGCTGAAAACGTCGGCGGCCTGCCGTGCGGCTGGCTGATTCACAGCACCGACGGCAAGCCGATGAACGAACCGCCCCATCCGGTGATCGCGCATACGAAAGCGCGTCACGTCGGCGATCAGGTCGCGCTCGTGATCGCCGATTCGATCAAGGCCGCGAAAGACGCCGCCGAACTGATCGAGGTCGACTACGACGTGCTGCCCGCCGTGGTCGACACCGCGCATGCAGCGGATCCCGGTCAACCGGCGGTCCACGACGAAGTACCCGGCAATGTCTGCTACAACTGGGGGCACGGCGATAAAGCCGCGACCGACGCCGCATTCGCCAAAGCCGCGCACGTCACCACGCTCGATATCGTCAACAACCGCCTGATCCCGAATGCGATCGAACCACGCGCGGTCAACGCGAGTTATTCATCGCAAGACGACAGCTACACGGTCTACGTCGCGAATCAGAATCCGCACGTGGAACGATTGCTGATGGCCGCGTTCGTACTATCGCTGCCGGAATCGAAACTGCGCATCATCGCGCCGGACGTCGGCGGCGGCTTCGGCTCGAAAATCTTCCTGTACGCCGAAGACGTCGCGCTGACGTGGGCGTCGAAGAAGATTCGCCGTCCGGTCAAATGGACCGCCGAGCGCTCGGAAGCGTTCCTGTCGGATGCGCACGGCCGCGATCACGTGACCAAAGCTGAACTGGCGATGGATGCCGACGGCAAGTTCCTGGCCATGCGCATCCATACGACCGCCAACATGGGCGCGTATCTGTCGACGTTCGCCTCGAGCGTGCCGACCATCCTGTACGCGACGCTGCTCGCCGGACAGTACGCGACGCCCGCCATCTATGCCGAGGTGAAAGCGGTCTTCACCAACACCGTGCCCGTCGACGCGTATCGCGGCGCGGGCCGTCCTGAAGCGACATACGTTGTCGAGCGTCTGGTCGAAACCGCCGCTCGCGAGATGAAACTCGATCCCGCGGAAATCCGCCGCCGCAATTTCATCCGCACGTTTCCGTATGCGACGCCAGTCGGCCTCACCTACGACACCGGTGACTACGACACCATCCTGGCACGCTCGCTCGAACTCGCGGACGTAAAAGGCTTCGAGGCACGCAGACAGGCATCCGAAAAGAACGGCAAGCGCCGCGGCCTCGGCTACTCGTGCTACATCGAGGCCTGCGGTTTGGCGCCGTCGAACATCGCGGGCGCATTGGGCGCACGAGCGGGGCTGTTCGAAGTCGGCCAGATTCGCGTGCATCCGACCGGCTCGGTTACTGTGTTCACCGGTTCGCATAGTCACGGTCAAGGGCACGAGACGACCTTCGCGCAAGTGGTGGCGGACCGGCTCGGCATTGCGCTGGAAAGCGTCGAGATCGTCCACGGCGACACCGGCCGCATTCCGTTCGGCATGGGCACGTATGGTTCGCGCTCGATCGCGGTCGGCGGCTCGGCGATCATGAAGGCGCTCGACAAGATCGAAGCCAAGGCGAAGAAAATCGCCGCGCATCTGCTCGAAGCCGCGGCGGAAGACATCGAGTTCAAAGACGGCATATTCCGCGTCGCGGGCACCGATCGCACCAAGGCGTTCGCCGACATCTCGCTCGCCGCTTATGTGCCGCACAACTACCCGCTCGACATACTCGAACCGGGCCTCGAGGAAAGCGCGTTCTACGATCCGAGCAACTTCACCTATCCGGCGGGCGCGTATATCTGCGAGATCGAGGTCGATCCGGATACAGGCGTGTCCCGAATCCAGCAATTCACCGCGGTCGACGATTTCGGCAACGTGATCAACCCGATGATCGTCGAAGGCCAGGTGCACGGCGGGCTCGCGCAGGGCATCGGCCAGGCGATGCTGGAGCGTTGCGTGTACGACAACGAGAGCGGCCAGCTGCTGTCCGGCTCGTACATGGACTACGCGATGCCGCATGCCTCCGATCTGCCGGACTTCACCGTCGAAACCGCGAAGGGCACACCGTGCACGCACAATCCGCTCGGCGTGAAAGGCTGCGGCGAGGCGGGCGCGATCGGCTCGCCGCCGGCGGTGATCAACGCGATCATCGACGCGCTCGCGCCGCTCGGCGTGACCGATCTGCAAATGCCGGCGACGCCGCATCGCGTGTGGTCCGCGATTCAAGCCGCCAAGCAACCCAACTGAGATCCTGAGCGGGAGCATTCGACATGTATGCATTCGAGTATCAACGCGCGACGGACCCCAAAGGGGCCGCCGCGGCCATCGCAGCCGATAGCAACGCGAAATTTATCGCCGGTGGACAAAGTCTGTTGCCGACCATGCGCCTGCGTCTCGCGCAACCGTCGCAACTGATCGACATCACGCGGATTCCGGCGCTCAAATCGATCACCGTCGATGCGAAAACGGTGACGATCGGCGCCGCCGTCTGTCACGCGGACGTGGCGGAGCACGCCGCGCTTCGGCGTGTGTTGCCCGCGCTCGCGGATCTCGCCTCGCACATCGGCGATCGCCAGGTGCGCGCGCTCGGCACGATCGGCGGCTCGCTCGCGAACAACGATCCGGCGGCATGCTATCCGGCTGCGGCGATGGGTCTGGACGCGACCATCGTCACGGACCGGCGGCGGATTTCGTCGAGCGATTTCTTTGTCGGCATGTACGAGACCGCATTGGCGCCCGACGAGCTGATCACCGCCGTCGAGTTTCCGGTGCCCGAACGCGCCGCATACGAGAAATTCGACAATCCGGCCTCGCACTTTGCGCTGGTCGGCGTGTTCGTCGCGAAATTCGCGAGCGGCGTGCGCGTCGCGGTGACGGGCGCGGCGGCTTCGGTATTTCGCGTGCCGGAACTGGAAAGCGCGCTAACGGCGAATTTCACGCCCGAGACCGCGCGCGCGGTCACCGTGTCGGCGGCCGATCTGAACACCGACATGCACGCGAGCGCCGACTATCGCGCGCATCTGATTCCGGTGCTGGCGGCGCGAGCGGTGGTGACGGCGAACGGTTAGCGGTACGCGCTGTCGGCGGCTGACGCGGCGTGCCTGGCATGGCGCGTCAGCCGCGTTCGCTCACTGTTCGCTCACTCAGCAACGCAGCCGCGCAGTTTTGCTCCTCACCGTGCGGATTCAGGAACGCCATGCAGCCTGCTTCAATCGACGACACCCTCGCGCAACTCGCCGCCCAGAACTATTTCGCCAGCCGCGAGCTGGCTACCGCGTTGTATCTCGCGCTGCGCATGGAGCGGCCGTTATTCGTCGAAGGCGAGCCGGGCGTCGGCAAGACCGAACTCGCGAAGGCGGCGGCCGGCATGCTCGGCACCTCGATGCTGCGGCTGCAATGCTACGAAGGACTCGACACCGCCAGCGCGCTCTACGAGTGGGACTATCCGCGGCAGATCATGGCGCTGCGTCTGGCCGAAGCCGCCGGCGAGCGGCCTGCCAACGACACGCTGTATCGCGGCGAATTCCTGCTGAAGCGTCCGCTGCTGCAAGCGCTGATGCCCGACGAAAATCATCCGGACGCGCGGCGCGTGCTGCTGATCGACGAGATCGACCGCGCCGACGAGCCATTCGAAGCGTTCCTGCTCGAACTGCTATCGGACTTCCAGGTGTCGATTCCCGAGTACGGCACGGTGCGCGCGGCGCAGCCGCCGCTCGTCGTGATGACGTCGAACCGGACGCGCGAAGTGCACGATGCGTTGAAGCGCCGTTGTCTGTATCAATGGATCGGCTATCCCGAGCGCGATCGTGAGCTGGAGATCGTCGCCGCGCGAGCGCCGCACACGTCCGCGGAACTGCAACGGCGCGCCGTCGATTTCGTGCATCGGCTGCGCGGCATGGATCTGTTCAAGGCGCCCGGCATCGCGGAGACGATCGACTGGTGCCGCGCGCTGGAGGCGTTGTCGGTGACCGAACTCGATCCGCAATCGGTGCAGAACACCCTCGGTGTGCTGCTCAAGTATCAGGACGATCTGGCGCGCGTCGATGCCGCGCAGATCGCACAATGTCTCGCGCTGCCGGGGTAACGGCAATGACCCAGGCAACGGATGCCGCCAACGGCGCTTCGGCAAACGGCACCAATCAAACCGGCGACGCCGGCGCTCCCATCCTGGCCCGCAACGTCGTGCATTTTGTGCGCGTGCTGCGCGGCGCGGGCTTGCCGATGTCGCCCGCGCAAGCCGCCGATGCGCTCGCCGCGCTGCACTGGATCGACCTCGGCCGGCGCGACGATGTGCGCGCCGCCCTCGCCGCCCTATTGGTCTCCGCACCGGACGAACGCGATCTGTTCAACGCCGCGTTCGATCTGTTCTGGCGCGACCCGGACTGGGAAGGCAAGCTGCGTGCGCTCCTGTTGCCGAAAGTGCGCGACGGCTTGCCGCCGCCCAAGCGCAACAACCGTCTCGCCGACGCGCTGGCGGTGCGCGCGCCGCCAGCGCCGCACGGCAAGCCACCGCGGGAAACCGAGCAGCATGAACTGCACGCGCACGTCACCTTCAGCGCGGAGGAGCGGCTACGTCATCGCGATTTCGACACCCTTTCCGCCGATGAATGGCGCACGCTGCGTCATCTGATCCGCGGCCAGCGCCTGCCGCTCGCCACCGAGCCGACGCGCCGCCTGAAGGCTGCCTCGCGCGGCACGCATGCGGACTTGCGCGCGAGCGCCCGGCACGCCGTGCGTGCGGGCGGCGACTGGACGGTGTGGAAGTATCGGGCGGTGGTTGAACGCAAACCGCCGCTGGTGTTGCTGCTCGATATTTCCGGCTCGATGAGCAGCTATTCGCGCGCGGTGCTGTACTTCTGCCATGCGCTTTTGCAATCGCGCGAGCGCTTGCAGGTGTTTCTGTTCGGCACGCGCCTGACCAATGCGACGCGCGCGCTGCGCGAGCGCGATCCCGACGTGGCGATCGCCGCGCTCACCGAGCAGGTGGTCGACTGGTCGGGCGGCACACGCATTGGCGCGGCGCTCGCCGAATTCAATCGACGTTGGGCACGCCGCGTGCTGACCGGTAGAGCGACGGTACTCCTCGTGACCGACGGCCTCGATCATGAGGCAATCGACGTGCTCGACACCGAAATGGCCCGCCTGCACCGCTTCGCCCACCGCATTGTCTGGCTCAATCCACTGCTGCGTTTTAGCGGCTTTTCACCGAAGGCGCGCGGCATACAGGCGATCCTGCCGCATGTCGACGCGCATCGTCCGGTTCATAATCTAGACAGTCTGGCAGCGTTCGGCCGCGACCTCGCGCAACTCACGCGTGCGCCTCGTCTACCCGTATCCGCCACGACAACAGCGGGAGCAATGCCATGGAATTGACCGAAACCTATACGCTGCCGATTTCACAGCAGCGCGCGTGGGAAGCGCTGAACGACACCGAAATCCTGCGCGCATCGATTCCCGGCTGCGAGAGCATCGATGCGGATGGCGAGAACGCTTACGCGGTCGTGATGAGCGCCTCGGTGGGTCCGGTGAAGGCGCGCTTCAAAGGGCGTATGCTGCTGACCGATATCGATGCGCCGAACGCTTACACCATCGTCTTCGAAGGCCAGGGTGGCGCGGCAGGCTTCGGTAAGGGTAATGCGCGCGTCACGCTCGAACCTGAAGGCGACGCCGCGACAAAGCTGATGTACTCGGCGAGTGCGCAGGTCGGCGGCAAGCTGGCGCAGATCGGCTCCCGGCTCGTCGACGGCGCCGCGCGTAAAATCGCTGGCGAATTTTTCAAGCGCTTCGGCGCGCAGGTCGGCGGCGACGGCGGCAGCGCGACAGCCCCGGATGACGAGCAAAGTGCGGCCGTGGAAGCGGCGCCGCAGAATACAGATTCGACTGAGGCCGCGGACCCTGCGTCTGACGGCAAGGAACCGAAAAGGAAGAAATCATGGAGAGCGTGGATCTCGAGGTTCTGAAGTCCAGCGCCCGCTGGCTGGAAGAGGGACATCGCGCGCTACTGGTGACAGTGGTGAAAACGTGGGGCTCGTCGCCGCGTCCCGAGGGCGCGATGCTTGCGGTGCGCGACGACGGTCTGGTGGTCGGCTCGGTATCGGGCGGTTGCATCGAAGACGACCTGATCGACCGCGTGCGGCAAAAGGGTATCGAGCAGACGCGCCCGGAGGCGGTCAAGTACGGCATCACTGCCGAAGAAGCCCATCGCTTCGGCTTGCCTTGTGGCGGGACGATCCAACTGGTGCTGGAGCCGTTAACGCCGCAAAGCGGCATTGCCGAACTGTGCCGCGCGGTGGAAGACGGCCGGCTGGTGGCACGCGAAGTCGATATGACGAACGGCGAGGTGCGGCTCGATGCTGCACAGGCGACTGACGGCGTGCATTTCGACGGCGAGCGTTTGTTGACGATTCACGGCCCGCGTTACCGGATGCTGGTGATTGGCGCGGGACAGTTGTCGCGCTATCTGTGCCATATCGCGGTTGGGCTGGATTATCAGGTGACCGTGTGCGATCCGCGTGAGGAGTACACCGAGGAGTGGGATATTCCCGGCACGAAGATTGTCCGCACGATGCCGGACGATACCGTGATTGAGATGAAGCTCGACGAGCGGTGTGCGGTGATTGCTTTAACGCATGATCCGAAGCTCGATGATCTCGCTTTGATGGAGGCTTTGAAGACACCGGCTTTTTATGTCGGTGCTTTGGGGTCCAGACGGAATAATCAGGCGCGGCGCGAGCGGTTGAAGGAGTTCGATCTCAACGAGGCGGAGTTGGCCCGGCTGCATGGGCCAGTTGGGATTTATATCGGCAGCCGGACGCCGCCGGAGATCGCCGTTTCTATTCTGGCCGAGGTGACGGCGGCTAAGAATGGGGTTTCTTTGCCTACTTTACTTCAGGTTGAAGGCGCTAAGGCAGCGCGGGAGGTTGCCGCTTCTGGTAGTGCGGCTTGTGGTGTTTAAAGGTTTATTTGCCTTCGCGGCGCTATGGTTGTTGTGCCTACGGCGGTGGCCTTTCCTTGATTTGTTATTGGTTTATTAGCGTTCCCCCTGTGCGGGGGAGCACCTACTTTTCTTTGCCGCCGCAAAGAAAAGTAGGCAAAAGAAAGCGGCTTTACACCGCCAGCTCTTAAGCGGGTCCCCTGGCTTGGAGGAGGCAGTGGAGCATCTGGAATCGGTGTTCTCGCACATTCCGCCCTGGTGACAAGGCAGTCATACTTCCCGCGGCGCTGCGCGCGCCGAACGGTACTTCAAGAACCGCCGGCGCAGTTTCGCCTCTGCGGCATTTCTGTACACCGTTTCAATGGTGAATGCTCCTTCGGAATCCAAAGAATCATCGCATTCGCGCGGCGACGATAGTTCGCCCACCCAGCGCGAGGCGAAGCCGACGGCCCCCCCGAGCACAAACGAAGCCACCGGTTTCCCTGGTAGACCGTTCCGGCGAGCACGTAGTGCGAGGCGGGAAGTATGACTGCCTTGTCACCGGCGCGAAGTGTGCGAGAACACCGATTCCAGATGCTCCACTGTCTCCTCCAAGCCAGGGGACCCGCTTAAGAGCTGGCGGTGTAAAGCCGCTTTCTTTTGCCTACTTTTCTTTGCGGCAGGCAAAGAAAAGTAGGTGCTCCCCCGCACAGGGGGAACGCTAATAAACCAATAACAAATCAAGGAAAGGCCACCGCCGTAGGCACAACAACCATAGCGCCACGAAGGCAAAAAACCGAAAGCAAAGACCAACGCCGTAGGCAAACACCCAATGCCGCCGCCCAAGGCAAAAAAACCAATTACATCAATCCACAAACAATAGCGGCCACCACCGACCCACCAACCAAAACCACCCCAACCAAGCGTCGCTTATTAAGCTCAGTCCACAGCAAGACGCCAGTCAAAGAAAGCAACACCATCCCACCAGCGATCGTATCGATCAACAAAACCCACCCAACACTCAACCCGACACCCCGATGCAAATTATTCATCGTGGTAAGAAAAGAGTTTTGCGTGCGCTTCACCGCAACAAACCCATTCCCAACCCAATACTCGGCCTGCACACCCCCAGCAGGCCCCACAATCCCGACTTGCCAGAACTCTGGCTGCATCGCACTGCGATCCCCCCAGGCAACCGGATGCGCGGGCTCGCGCTTCACCCTCCCTGGTTTGCCGTCAATCTTCAACTCGCCCTTGAGCCACTTCGCCATCTCCATCGGCGAACTCAATTTCTTCTGCGGCAATGGAATCTGCATCTCCTCAACCTGCGGCTCCCCCGACGACACCTTCAACGGCCCACCCCGGTGGTTCAGCAAAAACCCAGTCGCGCCGAACATCAAGCCAAGCACCGCGCCCCACAACCCAACCCAGCCATGCACCTTGCGCAGCCACTTGATGAAATTCGCCCGCCGCGAACGCTGGCGCCGCGCGGCCTGCTCAGCATCGTCCATCAAATGACGGCCGCGCTCCGGCGCATGAGCAGCGTAATGCGTGCCGCCAGCGGCCGCGGCAGGTTTCAGATCAGTCGATTCAGGTGCGTTCAAATCAGGGCTCCAGGCGCAGCGGTTCAAACCATCGCCGGCGCACAACGGCCAAGCGCACGCTCACACCAGCGGTAAGTAAAGTATCGAAAAGAAGGGCCGGGCAACCCAGCTTGCGGACCAGGCCGCCCGGCTGAGAGGCTGGCTGGCAGTCACAGAGGAGGAGAAATGTGACAAAAGCTGGCGACGGCTTTCAATTGAGAATGGATATCATTACACAATCAAGGTGTTTTCTCAATCGCGACGCGCGGCATCCCCTTGACATCCGGGCGGCGCAAACCGACTCTAGGCAGCTATCCCGTCAACGTTGCCGTTTCGGATACCTGCCCGCCATGCGCCTCTCACCGCTTGTCTGTCTTGGCACGTTCAGCTGGCTCGTCGGCATCCACGCGGCGAGCGCCAGCGTCTCGGGCAAACCAGACGACCCCTATACGAACGAAGGCGAGACGCAGACCTTCACCGTCAATGTCGACGGCTCGTACTCGAAGCTCGATTCGATGACGCTGCACGTGAACAACGAAGCAGGCGTCGCACGCGTGGCGCAGCAATACATCTGGTTCAATCGCAACATGGCGGATGTGCAGGTCATCGAGGCCTACACGACGAGCGCCGACGGCGTGCGTCACGATGTGCAGCCGGAGCAGATTCGCGATGTGCAGGAAGTCCGCTCGTTCGACGCGCCGATGTTCCAGGACATCCAGGAAAGGGTGATCGTATTCCCCGCGGTCGAACCGGGCGCGCGTGTGCATCTCACCTATCGGAAGACGCAAAAGCTCCCGATCGTGCCGGGCGAGTTCAGCGACTTCACGCCGCCCGATCTCGCGCCGACCCACAACTTCCGCCTGATCTACGATCTGCCCGCCGACAAACCGCTCTATGCCGATGCGCGCGGCTTTACCGTTGTGCAACCGGTGACGCGCGACGGCCGCACACGCTATGAATATCGCTACGACAAGACGCATTTCAGCCGGCTTGAACGCGGCTCGATTGCGTACGTGTCGTACGGCGACCGGCTGATGGTCTCGACCTTCCCGGACTACGCCGCGTTCGCCGCAACCTACAGAGCGTCCGCTGCCGATCCGACCGCGCGCGATGCCACCGTCACCCGTCTCGCGCAAAACCTCACCGCGCATGACCGCACACCGCGCGCCAAAGCCAAGACGCTGTACGACTGGGTGCGCCGCAACGTCCGCTATGTGGCGATCAACGTCGGGCGCGGCGCAGTGGTGCCGCATGACGCGAGCGCTATCCTCGCGAACCGCTACGGCGACTGCAAGGATCACGTCGCGCTGTACGGCGCGTTGCTCGACGCAGTCGGCATCCGCAATGAGCCGGCGCTGATCAGCAGCGGCACGATCTACACGCTGCCCAGCGTGCCCGGCTACGGCGTCATCAATCACGTCATTACGTGGCTGCCCGACTTGCAGCAATACGCCGACTCGACCGCGTCGAATGTCGAATTCGATTTTCTGCCGTCGTCCGACCTGAACCGGCCGACCGTGCTGGTCGATCAAGGTGTGCTCGCGCACACACCGGCGACCGCGCTGACGACACGCATCACGGACCTGTCGATCAAGGTCGAACCGGATGGCTCAGCGAGCTTCACGTACCGGCTGGATGCGTCCGGCGCGTCCGCCGAACAGGCGCGCGCGATGTTGCGCATGCAGACGCCCGCGCAACGCGAGGAGTCGATCCAGGCGGAGTTGCGCAGCGTGAACCTGCGCGGCACGGCCACGCTCACTACCAGCGACCTCACGGCCGCCGACGGTCCGTTGACGATTACGATGAAAGGCACGATGGAAAGTCTTGTGGTGCCGGGCGCGTCGGCATCGATTCCTGCACTGACGAGTCTGGCCGGCGGCTTTGAAGCCGATACGCGCTACTGGCTCGGTGAACGCCAGCGCACGCAGCCATTCGTCTGTCACAACCTGGCGTTGCACGAACGCGCGCGCATCGCGTTGCCGGCTAATTTCCACGTGCTCGACATGCCGGAAGCGAAACGAGCGCAAGATCGCTTCGTCGATTACCAGTCGCAGTACACGTTCGATCCGCTAAGCAACGTCGTGACGATGGCGCGTGACGGTGCCACCCATTTCGACAGCGATGTCTGCACGCCCGACGACTTCGTGCAGATGCGTCCCGCGATAGAAGCGATCGGGCGCGACGTGCGCGCCGAAGTGATCGTCAAATCGACGCTGGTGGAATCGTCGAGCGTGGCGTCGCAGGCACCGTGAAGCACAGTAGAGCGGCCTTAGAACAGCCAACGTTCAAACCGGCCAGAGCGGCCCTTCCTGCATCGCGCCGAGCTGCTCGCGCAGTTCGAGGATGCGGTCTTCCCAATAGCGTTGCGTGTTGAACCACGGAAACGCCGCCGGAAACGCTGGGTCGTCCCAGCGGCGCGCGAGCCACGCCTGATAGTGAATCAGCCGCAGCGTGCGCAACGCCTCGACCAGATACAGTTCGCGCGGCTCGAAGTCGCAGAAGTCTTCGTAGCCGGCGAGCAGGTCCGTCAACGCACGCGACGCTTCCGCACGCTCGCCCGGCAGCAGCAGCCACAGATCCTGTATCGCCGGCCCCATCCGGCTATCGTCGAAATCGACGAAATGCGGGCCCGCGTCGGTCCACAACACATTACTAGGATGGCAATCGCCGTGCATTCGCAGCATGCGAATCTCGCCGGCCCGCTCGAATGCGCGCTCGACACCTTCGAGCGCGAGGTTCACCACGGTTTCCCAGGCGGTACGCACGTCGTCCGGAACGAAACGATGTGACAGCAGGAAGTCGCGCGGCTCGTAGCCGAACGTATGGATGTCGAGCGTCGGGCGCTCGGCGTAGTTTTGCGTCTGCCCAACCGCATGGATGCGGCCGATAAAACGCCCCAGCCATTCGAGCGTGTCGCGCCGGTCCAGATCCGGCGCGCGGCCGCCGCGGCGCTCGAAGATCGAGAAGCGGAAACCGTCGAAGGCGTGCAACGTGCGGCCCTCGAAGACGCGCGCCGGCACCGCCGGAATCTCGCGCACCGCGAGATCGGCGACAAAGGCGTGTTCTTCGAGAATGGCTTCGTCGGTCCAGCGCTCGGGGCGATAGAACTTCGCGACCACAGGCGGACCGTCTTCGACGCCCACCTGGTATACGCGGTTCTCGTAACTATTGAGCGGCAGCATGCGCCCGTCGGTGCGCACACCGACCGTGCTGAGCACGCTATCGAGCGCGTCGAGCACAAGTTCCGGTTTGAGCCGGGCGAAAGGGACGGCGCTGTCGGCACCGTCCAGTGGATCGAGAATGTCGTCGTTCATGCCCGCATTGTGCGCCGCGCCGCCGTCAAAGACGAGGGCGACGGCTCACCTTGCGGGTTACAGCCACCACGAATCGTGCTCAAACCGCCTTCAATGCATCTGCGCGCTCGACGGGCGCACAAGTTCGCCCGTATCGATCAGGTCTTCAAGGAAAAAGGGTTCAGTGTTCAGTTGCTGCGAAGCGCCGGGCTCACCGGCATACCACGCCACCATGGCCATGTCGCCGAGAATGCGCATGACGATCCCGCGCGCGCCTTGCGGCACGGCGATATGCACCGATCGGACAATGGAACCGATTTGCATGATGTTTCCCCGTTTCTCCCATAGCCGGCTTTATGGATTCCCTGCCGGTCAAGGTGATGATAAAAGCGCCGCTTCGCCGATAACGTTGCGTACGCACCCAATCTGCTTCGCGTGATGCAGGTGAGAGGTTCGTGTCATTGTTCCCGTTTTGCGGGGCGATGGAAAGCGCGAACAAACGACTGCTTACCCGTCGTTTCGCCTTATTCCATTACGGCACGCCGAGCCGATGATCTGAGCGCAACGCGTCGTAACGAGATCATCATAAACCCTGAAGCGGCGGGGTACCAAAATCACGCGCCCGCCTCGCCAACGAGCGATACGTCAGCACGTGATTCGCTGGCGCCTGTTTCAGCGCACGGTTCGACGTCGTGTTCGCCGTTCAGTGCAGGGCAGTTTCGTCACACTGCGCAACTACATTGGCTACCCGCTGCTCGCACCGCCTGACCCGTTGAGTCAGATGGAAATCGGCGCGATCGTCGTCGTGTATCTGACGGGAAGACATCGCGTCGCCGTGGCCGGACCACAAGTAAGGCCCGTGTAAGCAAACACTTCACACGTCGCGGCGTGTTTGCTGCGGCGCGACAATCGCTGTGTGCCTTGCCGGGCCGGCTTCAGCGGTCTGCGAATAGGCGTTGCAGCGCGACAAAGCGCCGTTATGCTGCACTAACGGTCGCCTATACTCGAATCGAGCGTTGGCAGCGCATGACTCCAGAAATAGAGCCGCTGCCCTCGCTGATACTACATAAGGAGACGGGTATGACGACCTACTTCACGATCGGCGATTTCATCCTGGTCATTCCGATGGCGCTGGCTGGCGCTTTGTTTGTCGGTGCGCTCCCCTGCAAGACGGAATTGCGGCACAACGCGCTGCGGGTGCTTGGCGCGATTATCGGCGTGGTGTTCGCGGTCGTGCTGGTCGAAGGGTTGCCGGCGCTGGTGTAGCGGGGTCTGGCGAAGACGCCCTGGCTGCTTCGCAGATGGTTCGGTGGACTGAATGCTGTGGCTGCGGTCGCGGCGTTGGAGTCGCGCGCCTCGACCGCGCCCACAAAAAAGCCGCCTCACGGCGGCTTTTCTATTTCTACGACACGAAAATCTCCGAGTTCAGATCGCCTGATCGGTCGACGGCTTTTCCCACAGGTTGATACCGCCTTCGGTCGCGTAGCGGTCGATTTCCGCCAGTTCGTCTTTCGAGAACGCGAGGTTTTTCAACGCACCGACGTTTTCGCGCACCTGCTCGGCACGGCTTGCGCCAATCAGCACGGAGGTGACGCGCTTATCGCGCAACGCCCAGGCCAGCGCCATTTGCGCGAGGCTTTGTCCGCGACGCTGCGCGATGTCATTGAGCTTGCGCACGTGTTCGATGTTTTGCGGGCTCAGATGCTCCTGCTTCAGCGAACCGCCGCCCGGCTTGTTGACACGTGCGTCTTCCGGCACGCCGTTGAGATATTTGCTCGTGAGCAGGCCTTGAGCGAGCGGCGTAAACGCGATGCTGCCCGCGCCGACCTGGTCGAGCGTGTCGAGCAGTTCGTGCTCGATCCAGCGGTTGAGCATGTTGTACGCCGGCTGATGGATCAGGAGCGGCACCTTGTATTCGGCGAGCAGCTTCGCCATTTCGAGCGTCTTGGTAGCCGAGTATGACGAAATACCGATGTACAGCGCCTTGCCCTGCTGTACGGCACTCGCCAATGCGCCGGCGGTTTCTTCGAGCGGCGTGTCAGCGTCGAAGCGATGCGAATAGAAGATGTCGACGTAGTCGAGACCCATACGTTGCAGGCTTTGATCGAGACTCGCGAGTATGTACTTACGCGAGCCGCCGCCCTGACCGTACGGACCCGGCCACATATCCCAGCCTGCCTTCGACGAGATCAGCAGTTCGTCGCGATACAGCTTGAAGTCGTCTTTGAAGAGACGGCCAAAATTGGTTTCGGCGCTGCCGTACGGGGGGCCGTAGTTGTTGGCGAGATCGAAGTGTGTGATACCCAGATCGAAGGCGGTGCGCAGGATATCGCGCTGTGTGGAGATCGGCGTCGTATCGCCGAAGTTGTGCCACAGGCCCAGCGACAGCGCCGGCAGTTTGAGACCCGACTTGCCGCAGACGCGGTATTGCATGTCCGAGTAGCGTGCTGAATCTGCTTCGTAAGCCATTGCTAAAGTCCTTGTATCGCGCGCCGCGAGGCGGCGCTTTGGTTCGATGATTCGGCGTTTGAGTCAAGCTGGTTTGCTATGGTAGCCAATCGGCGCGTTGCGTGCAGATGCCCAGTATGCGGGATGGACGGTTGCGTGTCGGTCCCCTACACTTTGGCCGATCAGATTTATCGGAGGGATTCATGACGAAGGCGATTTCAATCGCATTGATTGTTGGCGGGATTGTGATGTTGTACTTCGGTGGGCAGGCGTTCAATTCTGTTAGCAGCGATGTGTCTCGGATGTTTACCGGGTCTCCGACCAATAAGGCGATCATGCTGATTGTTGGTGGCGTTGTTGCTACTGTTGCCGGATTGACCGGCGTGGCTTTGTCTGGACGGAAGAAATAAGGGTTTATTTGCGCGTAGCGCCTGGTTGGGTTGTTTGCCTGCGGTGTTGGTTTTTTCTTGTTCTGTTTGCCTTTAGCGGCGGCATTCTTCTGTGTGCCTGCGGCGTTGGCCTTTCCTTGATTTGTTAGTGGTCTATTAGCGTCGCCCCTGTGCGGGGCAGGCACTTACTTTCTTTGCCGCCGCAAAGAAAGTAAGCAAAGAAAGCGGCTTCACACCGCTGATATGACTCCCGGTGTCAATCGGGATCGGTTTTTCGGTTTCTCAAATTCATATTTACCTGAATTTCCTGAGGGCGACGTAGCAGTACATCTCGACGGTGGATCACGCTGATATCCGCGGGTTGGGTACCGCATTACAGAGGTCCGCCCAATGAGCCTGCCGCAATCTAAAGCCGCAAGTCGGATGCAATCCGTTGCGTAGCGGTGTCGCGGGTTACTCGTGTGCCGGGCTACGCCGCCTTCAGGAAACTCCTCCAGTGCTCAGGGTGAGCGCAAGGGGTGAGGGGTGTGCTGCATCATGCCAGGCGCACCTCGCGCGGCACGGCCAGCGACATCGCCAGCTGACTGATGTCCCAGATAAAACCTGCCAGTTCGCGGGCAACCGCGACCACCGCGATGTTCTTCTGCTTGCCGCGCGCGATGAGCTTGCGATAGCGTCGGCACAGGCGCACCTGTGCGTCCCAGGCGCGATCCACGATCGGCTTGGGGATACCTTCGTGGCGGCGCTGGATGTCGGGACTGACACGGGCCGTATGCCGGTAGCTCCAGGCCGCTTCGACGAGCAGCTTTCTCGCGTAGCTGTTGCCGTTCTTCGTGATACTGCCCTGCCGGCGCTTCTCGCCTGACGAGTGTTCCGAGGGCGTCACGCCCAGCCAGGCCATCAGCTGGCGCGGATGGGCAAAACGCGACAGGTCACCCAGCTCCGCGAGCATGCCCACCGCCGTGGTGAACTGCACGCCGCGCATGGTCTGCAGGCCCAGCACGGCCGGATAGAAGCGCCAGTTGGGGACCGCTTCGCGCAACGCGGCCTCCAGTCGCGCGCATTGAGCGAGGCGGTCCTCGATGGTGCGCCGATGTTCCTCGAACGCCAGCTGCTGCCATGCACTGTCGAATGCATGCGCGCCCAGCCAGCGCCGGTGCGCCGCACCCCAGTCGGCGCGGCCTGTATAGCGCACCCCATGCGAGAGCAGAAAGGCTTTCAGCCGTTGCCGCGCACGCTTCAGATCGTCTTTGGCACTGACCCACGCACGTGAGAGATCGCGGAACGCTTCATCCTCCACGGTGGGCACGTACACGGCTGACAGGTCGCCTGCGCGCAGTGAGCGCACGAGCTTCACGGCATCACGTCGATCGGTCTTCACACGTTCACCGGGCTTTCTGGGAATCAGCGATGGCGCGCACACCATGCAGTCGAAACCCTTGTTCACGAGTTGACGGTAAAGCCCGTAGCCGCACGGGCCCGCCTCGTAGACGACGCGGATGCGGCGCGCCTTGGACTGCAGGCGCTTGCACAGGCGATCGATATCGGTCCGCGTCGTACCGGTCTTGCCGAGCAGCTGGACCTCGCCCGAGCCGAGGGCATAGGCAACCGTGATCGAGTCCTTGTGTACGTCCAGACCGACGTACAGCGTGCTATCGTCTTCCATGCTGGCCTCCGAGTGGAAATCGCCGGGTGTGGCCCTGTCCACACCGTGCGGCTCTGGCAGCAATGCTAACCCGCGTTTGATTCCTCACGGCAGGCCAGCCTTCGCCTCACGGGAGTCATACTGTCTAACGCTTAAGCGGGTCCCCTGGCTTGGAGGAGGTAGTGGAGCATCTGGAATCGGTGTCCTCGCACATTCGGCGTAAGTGACAAGGCAGTCATACTTTCCGCCTCGCACTGCGTGCTCACCGGAACGGTCTGCTGGGGAAACCAATGGCTTCGGTTTGGTTTAGTGAGAGCCATCGGCTTCGCCCCGGCGAGGCGCCGAAGTGTGGGAATGCGAGCCACTATGCCAGGCGAAACATCGGCACCAAAACCGACGGGCGGTTTTGCAAAGTAACGCCGAGCGCCAAAACCGGCGGGTGGTTTGATGAAGTACCGCCAAGCCCCAAAACCGCCAGACGGTTTTATGAAGTACCGCTGCGGCGCGCGCAGCGCCGCCGGAAGTATGACGGCTTTGTCACCAGCGCGGAGTGCGCGGGAACACCGATTCCAGATGCTCCACTACCTCCTCCAAGCCAGGGATGCCGCTTAAGAATTAGCGGTTTGAGCCGCTTTCTTTGCTTACTTTCTTTGCGGCGGCAAAGAAAGTAAGTGCCTGCCCCGCACAGGGGCGACGCTAATAGACCACTAAGAAATCAAGGAAAGGCCACCGCCCCAGGCGTACAACCCAAAGCGCCACGCAGGCAAACAGCACAGGGGCGACGCTAATAAACCACTAACAAATCAAGGAAAGGCCAACGCCGCAGGCGCACAACCAATAGCACCGCGCAGGCAAAAAAACCTAAAAAGCAATTTCAGGCTTAGCAGCCGACCGAGTCCCCGGCAACGGGACATTACTCGCCCCATGATAGGTAAACACCAAAGAAAACTTAACCTGATCGCTCAGATTCTTGCCAGCCGAATGCAACGTATTGCAATGAAAAAACACCACATCGCCGGCGCGAAGCTCAGGTGAAACGGCGGTCCGAATCAACGCTTGATTTTCTTCCAGATCGGAGCGAAAAAACTTCGCCTCATCAAACCGATCGGAAGTAAAAGAAGCACTATGCGACTTCGGCACCAACCACAACGCACCGTTATCGACAGTCTCCGCCCCGACAGCAAGCCACACAGACACCAGGTCGTCACGCTCGAACGACCAATACCTCACATCGCGATGCCAGCCCGTCAAACTGCCATAAGCAGGATGCTTGGTCATCATGCAGTTGTGATGCGCCCGCGATAACCGCGGCTCCTCACCGAAATACAACTCCATCCAGCCGCGAATTTCCGGTGCAGTCGCCCATTGGGCAAAACTCGGATGACGCGCATACGCGTCGAGCAACCGCCGAACCGTATGCCCACCCGGCGCATATTTAGACTCCGGCGCCCCCGGATAACGCAGATCCGCTTCGAACTCGATCGGCGCCGCCGCCTCCTGCAATTGCCGCTCGGCAATCTGCTTCAGTTCGCCGCAACGCTCGGGTGACACCAATCCCGGCACAACGACAAAGCCCTGCTCCCGCAACGTTTGAATCTGTTCTTTCTTCGAGTGAACTGACATGGATATTCCGTTACTTTCGACTGGCTGATGCTGGATTGTAAAACGGGCGCGATCGGGCTGTGCGCAGTTTCACCCACCAACTCGCCCACCAGCCAGCCGTCGTCTTACGCACGACTTTCATGCGCAATGAAATTGCATCGCACGTTGTAAGGGCAATCGCGCACGATAGACGGGCGCAAAGGGCACGATCCGACAGGCATGCAGGACCTTCCAACCCCGTAAAAACCCGGATTCGCAGGGTAAAAACGGACTTTCTGACGTCACGAATCACGTGTAGCCTGCACGCATGTTGATCGCCACTCCCGCACTTCGGCGACGCGCACAGGCCGCCATGGCCGATTCCGCCGTCCTCCGTGCCCTTTCCAGTCGATTCCCAGGCTTTCGCGCCGTCCATCGCGACACCGCTGTTGGCACATTTGGTGCTCCTTTCGGTACACATTCCGTCGCGCGACACGTTGCCTACTTGTGAAGCCATGCATACTCTTCTGAGCACCCGTCTTACCCGCGCCGCGTTGAAAGCGGCGCGTCCGGCGCGCCGCCATGTCGTGCGCGCACTGCGTCACCACGCCACCCGCACTCGCGCGCTAGGCGAACAATGGCGCGACGCCAAAGCGGTCGACGGTATTCGCACGTGGTTCCAAACGTTCTTTTCAGCGCTGCGCATACAAGGCGGCTCGCGCCGCTTTTCGCTGCGTACGCTGCTGCGCAAACCGACGCCGCTGCGTGCGTTGCCTGCCACACGCCGCGCACCGGTCGCCGCGCCGCAGAGCACGAGCCGCCGCCCGCGTCGGATGTCGACGAGCGGTAGCACCGGCTGGTTCGCGTTCGCGTTTGCGAGCCGTTAATCACCCGGCGAGCCGTCTGCGCGCAGTGAGGCGCGAAATTCGGCGCGCTGTTCAGCGTTAATGCCATCGCCCAACCCTGCGGCAACGCATGCAAAGGCTATAAAAAAACCCCGCCCGGCTCACGCCGGCGGGGTTTTTCGTTAAAGCGAGCGAACTGCGCGCGCTTAATCTGCGAGCGCGGCGACCGGCGCCGTGCCGGCTGCTTCAGCGAGCGCCAAAGCCTTGTCCGTGGCTTCCCACGTGAATTCCGGCTCTTCGCGGCCAAAGTGACCGTAGGCCGCACTCTTCTCGTAGATCGGACGCAGCAGATCGAGCATCTGGATGATGCCCTTCGGACGCAGATCGAAATGCTCCTGCACGAGCTTCGTGATCGTCGCATCCGACACGCGACCCGTGCCGAACGTGTTGACCATCACCGAAGTCGGCTGCGCCACGCCGATCGCATACGACACCTGAATCAGGCAGCGCGAAGCCAAACCAGCGGCAACGATGTTCTTCGCCACATAACGGCCGGCATATGCCGCCGAACGATCGACCTTCGACGGATCCTTGCCCGAGAACGCGCCGCCGCCGTGAGGCGCCGCGCCGCCGTACGTGTCGACGATGATCTTGCGGCCGGTCAAACCGCAATCGCCTTGCGGACCGCCGATCACGAACCGGCCGGTCGGGTTCACCAGGAACTTGATGTCGCCCTTGATGAGCTCGGCCGGCAGCGTCGGCTTGATCACTTCCTCGATCACGGCTTCGCGCAGCGTGTTCAGGTCGATGTCCGGCGAATGCTGCGTGGACAACACGACGGTGTCGATCGAATGCGGCTTGCCGTCGACGTAACGCACGGTGACCTGCGACTTCGCATCCGGACGCAGCCACGGCAAACGGCCGTCGCGGCGCAGATTCGCCTGACGCTCGACCAGACGGTGCGACAGGTGGATCGGCAACGGCATCAGTTCCGGCGTTTCTTCGCACGCGTAGCCGAACATCAGGCCCTGGTCGCCGGCGCCCTGGTCGAGGTTGTTGTCGTGCGCGCGATCCACGCCTTGCGCGATGTCCGGCGATTGCTTGTCGTACGCGACGAGCACCGCGCAGCCGCGGTAGTCGATGCCGTAATCGGTATTGTCGTAGCCGATGCGCTTGATCGTGTTGCGCGCGATCTGGATGTAATCGACGTTCGCGGTGGTGGTGATTTCACCAGCCAGCACGACCAGGCCTGTGTTGCACAGTGTTTCAGCAGCAACACGCGAATATTTGTCTTGCGCCAGAATGGCGTCGAGGATGGCGTCCGAAATCTGATCCGCGACTTTGTCGGGATGGCCTTCGGACACGGATTCGGAAGTGAAGAGATAATCGTTTGCCACGTTGCAGACTCCTGTTTTGTGGTTACGGTTGAGTTTCACGTAGCCAGCTTCGGGAGCCTTGAAGCGGCGACGCTTTAGCGGATTACATGACTGCCGGGCGCCCCCCATATGGGTTGCGCGCCTGGCAGCTTCGCCCCGCAAGTTGTCTATTAACTCGGCGAAGCCCTTATTATAGCGACTTCCTTTGAATGTCACAGAGTGTTCACCCGTGCCGTATTTCAACCCATTTCCAGGTTTCTTGAGCAAAGCGTCGCTCGACGCCCCACACGGAGGGGCGGCATGCTGAGTCGTATTGGTGCCTACCTGGCCATTGGGCTGCTGAAATTTTTAGCGCTGCTGCCGTACGGCCTCGTTGCAAGAATGGGCGATGGGCTTGGCTGGCTGCTCTATCAGATCCCCAGCAACCGTAAGCGCATCGTTCACATCAATCTGAGTTTGTGTTTCCCGGAATGGAGCGAGGAGCACCGCGCAGAGATCGCGCAGAAACACTTCCGCCATGCGATTCGCAGTTATTTGGAGCGCAGCGTGCAGTGGTTCGGCTCTGCGAAGAAGCTCGAAAAGCTCGTGCAGGTGGATAGCGAGATCGACCTGCTCGATCCCGACATGCCACCCACCCTTTTGCTTGGCGCGCATTTCGTCGGTATCGAAGCAGGCTCCGTGTTCATTAATCACGCACTGCGCCGGCAGTGCGGCGCGCTCTATCAGCCGATGTCCAACAAGGTGCTCGACGACGTGGCGATAGCCGCGCGCGGCCGCTTCGGCGCGGATATGGCAAGCCGCGCCGACAGCGCGCGCGTCGTGCTGCGCTGGCTGCGCGACCGCAAGCCCGTCATGCTCGGCGCCGACATGGACTACGGCATGCGCAACTCGACGTTCGTGCCGTTCTTTGGTGTGCAGACATGCACGCTGACGGCCGTCGGACGGCTCGCCAAGGTCGGGCAAGCGCAAGTGGTGCCGTTCATCGGCGAAGTGCTGCCGAACTACAAAGGCTACCGGTTGAAGGTATTCAAACCGTGGGACAACTACCCCTCCGGCGACGACGACATCGATGCACGTCGCATGAATGCCTTCCTCGAAGAGCAGATTCCGCTGATTCCCGAGCAGTATTACTGGGTGCACAAGCGCTTCAAGACGCGCCCGCCGGGCCAACCGGGCGTGTACTGAGCACCTTGCGTCGAAAAAGCGCCGGAACGCGGAAATAACGCGGTGTCCGGCTCACCTGCCGGCGCGTCACTTACAATAGCGTGATGAAACTGAAATTCACCAAAATGCACGGCGCGGGCAATGACTTCGTCGTGCTCGACGGCTACACCCAACCGGTCAACCTAACGCCGGAACGGGTGCGCGCGCTTGCGGACCGGCATTTCGGCGTCGGCGCCGACCAGTTGCTGCTGGTCGAAAAGCCCACGCTCGCCGGTGTCGACTTCCGCTATCGCATCTTCAATTGCGACGGCGGCGAGGTCGAGCATTGCGGCAACGGCGCGCGCTGCTTCGTCAAGTTCGTGCGCGATACCGCCCTGACCGACAAGCGCAGCGTGCGCGTGCAGGTCCAGAACGGCACCATCACGCTGACCATGCAGGACAATGGCGAAGTGCTGGTCGACATGGGCACACCTGTGTTCGAACCGGCGCGTGTGCCGTTCGATGCCAAGGGCCTCGAAGGCCGCAGCGAAGGCGCCGACACGCTCTGGCCGCTCGACGTGAACGGCGTGACGCGCTGGATCTCGGTGGTGTCGATGGGCAATCCACACGCGGTACAGGTGGTCGACGACGTCGAAGATTTCCCGGTGCTGACCGATGGCCCGGTGATCGAGCGGCATGCGCGTTTCCCGCAGCGAGTGAACGCGGGCTTCATGCAGATCGTCGGTCGTAGCGAAATCAAACTGCGCGTCTACGAACGCGGCGCCGGTGAAACGCTGGCGTGCGGCACGGGCGCTTGCGCGGCGGTCGCCGCCGGCATTCGCCGCGGGCTGCTGGATGCGCCGGTCCTCGTGCACACGCACGGCGGCAAGCTGACGATTTCGTGGGACAGTACGCGCGAGGACGCGCCGCTCCTGATGGCAGGTCCCGCCGCAACTGTTTTCGAAGGCGAAATCGAGCTGGCCGATTAACCGATTGAGCGGCCACACCACTCATTGACCGATGCGCCACCCGAAGGCGTCGTCCCGTAGTCCTTTAGCCGAAACCATGAACGATCGCGAAGTCTCCGAATATCTGCTCGCCAACCCCGAATTCTTCGCCGAACACGCGGAAATGCTCGCGACGATCCGGCTTGCGAACCCGCACGGCAAAGCCGCGGTGTCGTTGCAGGAGCGGCAGATGGAAATGCTGCGTGACAAGAACAAACATCTCGAACGGCGCCTCGCCGAATTGCTGCGTTACGGCCACGAGAACGACAGCATCGCGTCGAAATTCAATCGCTGGACTATCCGCGTGATGGCCGAGCGCGATCCGTATGCGCTGCCGCGCACGATCGCGACCGGCTTGCGCGACATTTTCGACGTGCCGCAAGCCGCGCTGCGCGTGTGGGATATCGCCGAACCGTACGCACACGCCGACTTCGCGCGCCATGTCGGCGAGGAAGTGCGGATCTTCGCGAACAGTCTCGCCACGCCGTATTGCGGCGCGAACACCGGCTTCGAAGCGGCGCAGTGGTTGGCGCCCGCAGTGTCGTCGGTAGCCGACGACGCGTCGTCTTCGTCGGCGGAAAACGCGAGCGAATCCGCCCACACCACCGAGTCGATCGCGCTACTCGCGCTGCGCGACCCTGAAGGCAAGGAAGAAGCGCCCACCTTCGGCCTGCTGGTGATGGGTTCAGCCGATCCGCGCCGATTTCACGACGGCATGGCCACCGATTTCCTGACGCAGATCGGCGCGTTGGCGAGCGCGGCGCTGAGCCGCCTGCTGCCGCGCTGATCCCACGTCGATCCGCCTAAACGCCCCCCCATCGTGACCGAAGCCGACCCGATCGCCGCCTATCTGTCGAATCTCGAACACGAGCGGCGGCTGTCGGCTCATACGCTGCGCGGCTATACCCACGAACTTGAAGAACTCAAGCGGCTGGCCAAAGGCCGGCCGCTCGAAAGCCTCACCGTCATCGACATCCGCGGCGCCGTCTCACGCGCACATGCGGGTGGACTGACCGCGCGCTCGATCAGCCATCGGCTTTCGGTGTGGCGAGCGTTTTATCGCTGGTTCGCGGGCCGCGTCGACTTGCCGGCCAATCCGGTCGCCACGGTGCGCGCGCCGAAACAGGCCAGGACGCTGCCCAAAGCGCTTTCGGTCGACGACGCCACGCGCCTGATGGAAAGCCCGCCAGCCGCCACGCTCGAAGGTTTGCGCGATCACGCAATGCTCGAGCTGTTCTACTCGTCGGGCCTGCGCCTGTCTGAACTGGTCGGTCTCGACGCCCGTTTCGCCGATGCCGACGGCTACCGTTCCGCAGGCTGGCTCACGCTCGATTCCGCCGAAGTCGAAGTGCTCGGCAAGGGCAATCGGCGCCGCATCGTGCCGGTCGGCAGCAAGGCGCTCGACGCCTTGCGCGCGTGGCTGGCGGTGCGCGACCAGATGGTGAGGCACGATCCGCATCCACTGTTTCTGTCGGCGCGCGGCAATCGTCTGTCGCCGAACGTGGTACGCGAACGCGTGAAACGCGCGGCGCTGGTCGCAGGCATTCCCGCCAACGTGCATCCGCACGTGTTGCGGCATTCGTTCGCCACGCACGTGCTGCAATCGAGCGGCGACCTGCGCGCGGTGCAGGAACTGCTCGGCCACGCCAGCATCACCGCCACTCAGGTCTACACCGCGCTCGATTTCCAGCATCTCGCGCACGTCTACGATCAGGCGCATCCACGCGCCAAAAAACGCGACTGACTCCGCTTGTTGCGATTTGCAGTCTCCACCTTCGCTTCACCTGCCGTGTGCGTCTCTCCATGCGGCCTATCGCTCTGCTGACACCCTGATGAATACCGTTACGCTCAAACCGTCGAAAGAAAAGTCGCTGCTGCGCCGCCATCCGTGGGTCTATGCCAACGCAATCGATCGCGTCGACGGCAATCCCGCCACCGGCGCCACGGTACTGGTGCGCGCGCACGACGGCCGCTTCCTCGCGCGCGCCGCCTACAGCCCGCATTCGCAGATCCGCGCCCGCGTATGGAGCTTCGACGAAACCGAGCCGATCGACCACGCGTTCTTCAAGCGCCGCGTGCAGCGCGCACTGGCGCATCGTCAAACGATGGTGCACGACACCGGCGCCGTGCGGCTGATTTTCGGCGAAGCGGACGGACTGCCAGGCCTGATCGTCGATCATTACGTCGCCGAGGACGAAGGCCAGCGCAGCCAGCTCGTCTGTCAGTTCATGGCGGCGGGCGTCGAAGCATGGAAGGAAGCGATCGTCGCCGCGCTGACCGACGCGACCGGTTGCCCGAACGTCTACGAACGCTCGGACGTGTCGATCCGCCAGAAGGAAGGTCTCGAGCAGATCACCGGCGTGCTGGCGGGCGAATCGCCGTCCGAAACGCTGATCGCGAGCGAAAACGGCGTGCGTTATCACGTCGACGTGCGCAACGGCCACAAGACCGGCTTCTACGTCGACCAGCGCGACAACCGCGCGCTGGTACAGCAACTCGCGCACGACCGCGACGTGTTGAACTGCTTCTGCTACACCGGCGGTTTCTCGCTGGCAGCGCTCAAAGGCGGCGCCAAACGCGTGGTGTCGATCGATTCGTCGGGCGAGGCACTGGCGCTCGCGCAGCAGAACGTCGCGGCCAACGGCTTCGACGCGGAGCGCGCCACGTGGCTCGACGCCGACGCGTTCAAAACCCTGCGCCGCCTTTACGACGACGGCGAACGCTTCGACCTGATCGTGCTCGATCCGCCAAAATTCGCGCCGTCGCGCGAACATGTGGACCGGGCGTCGCGCGCCTACAAGGACATCAACCTGACCGGGCTGAAGCTGCTGCGCCCGGGCGGCCTGCTGTTCACCTATTCGTGCTCCGGCGCGATCGACGCCGAACTGTTCCAGAAGATCGTCGCCAGCGCGGCCGCCGACGCGCGCGTCGATGCGCGGATTCTCAAGCGCCTCGGCGCGGGGGTGGACCATCCGCTGCTCACCGCATTCCCGGAAGGCGAGTACCTGAAAGGCCTATTGTTGCAAATCGCCTGATCGCCCATAGTTTCAGGGCTATTTCCCGCGTTGGCAGCGTAGGCAAACCAGGGTTCGAACCCCGCCGCCAGCGCCGGCTCGACAGATATGTTTCAATAACCGGCTAGATTGGGCTGCGCACCATCAGGCTGCCGCGCCCGGTCCGATGCATTCGATTATGCAGATTTACGCAGATTCACGTACATACAGGCGATCAATATGATTCCAGTCACCATCCTGACCGGCTTTCTCGGCAGCGGCAAAACCACCCTGCTCAAGCGCATCCTGAACGAAAAGCACGGCATGAAGATCGCCGTGATCGAAAACGAGTTCGGCGAAGAGAACATCGATAACGAAATCCTCGTGCAGGACACGAGCGAACAGATCATCCAGATGAGCAACGGCTGCATCTGCTGCACGATCCGCGGCGACCTTTCGCGCGTACTGGGCGATCTGGCGGCAAAGAAGCAGTCCGGCGAACTGGATTTCGACCGCGTCGTGATCGAAACTACCGGCCTCGCCAATCCGGGCCCGGTCGCTCAAACGTTCTTCATGGACGACCAGATCGCCAATGAATTCCTGCTCGACGCGATCATCACGCTGGTCGACGCGAAGCACGCGAACCACCAGCTCGACGAGCACGAAGTGGTGCAGCGCCAGGTCGGCTTCGCCGATCGCCTGTTCATCACGAAGGCCGATCTGGTCGACGAAAAGCACATGGAAGATCTGCGCCACCGTGTGCTGCACATGAATCCGAGGGCGGCGATCAGAGTCGTCAATTTCGGCGCAGCGGACATCAAGGAAATTTTCGACCTGCGTGGCTTCAACCTGAATTCGAAGCTCGAGATCGATCCGGACTTCCTCGCCGAAGAAGAACACGCGCACAGCCATGCTCACGCGCACGACGAGCACGGCCATACCCACGACGATCACGAAAACTGCGATCACGACCATGGCCATTGCGATCACGACGGCCACGATCACGCGAATCATCACCACGCGCACCACGACGACAAGATCAAATCGTTCGTCTACCGCAGCGACCGGCCGTTCGATCCGAACAAGCTGGAAGACTTCCTCGGCGGCATCCTGCAGATCTACGGCGAGCGTCTGTTGCGTTACAAGGGCGTGCTGTACATGAAGGGCGTCGACCGCAAGGTGGTTTTCCAGGGCGTGCATCAGATGATGGGCAGCGATCTGGCCGCGAAATGGCAGCCGATCGAGAAGAAGACCAACAAGATGGTGTTCATCGGCATCGAACTGCCGCAAGACCTGATCACCGACGGTCTGAACGCCTGTCTGGCGTAAGGCGCGAGCGACGGCTGCACGGGCCGTGTGTGCGCCCTCAAATACATGAGCGCCGCGTCAATCGTCTGCTGAATGCGCCGAAAGTGGCCGAAAGGCCGTTGACAAGTCGTGTGTATGAAAAGCGCGTGAAAACCCTGCTGCATTAAAGCGTGCACGACCATCGCTTTTTGGTCGTGCGCGCGTTATATTTTCGGGATATCGACGCGCTGCAGCGGGATTTCCACCAGTTGCGGTGCAGGATCGTGATTCAGTTACAATACGTGCCCACTGGAGAATGACAACGAATTGCCCGGTCAGCGCGTATCCCGCGCCGGGCCTGAAATGGCGCCGGAAAACCTTGTCCGGAAGCACGCCGACAATGCCGGCTGGCACAGCCTGAACGGGCGCGCTGCCGGTAAGCACTGCCTCAGGAGCATTTGAGAATCGGTTTCCAGAGGAGTTCGGCCCCGCATAGGCGTAGCGACGCCCAGCGCGTAGGCGCTCGGCGCTTCGGCGTCACGACAGTCCACCGTCCGTGTTCGCCCTGCGCTCATTGAGCGTCTTCGAGGCGCCTTTGCGGGCAACACGAAAGTGCGGGCACTAAGTTTTGCCTCACATTGAAGAAGCAAGCCAGATGACGACGAAACGACTCTTGACTGAAGCCGAAATCCTGAAGATGAGCGACAAGGATTACATGAATGAGGATCAGCTCGCTTTCTTCAAGAACAAGCTCGAACAGCTGCAGGCGGAGATTCTCCGCAATGCCGGCCAGACGACCGAAAACCTGCGCGAAACGGTAATCGTGCCGGACCCGGCCGATCGCGCAACGATCGAGGAAGAGCATGCGCTCGAACTGCGCACGCGCGACCGCGAGCGCAAGCTGCTGAAGAAGGTGCAGCAATCGCTCGCGCGCATCGATTCGGGCGATTACGGCTGGTGCGAAGAAACCGGTGAGCCGATCGGCATCCCGCGCCTGCTCGCACGGCCCACGGCCACCCTGTCGCTCGAAGCGCAGGAACGCCGCGAACTGCGCCAGAAGCTGTTCGGCGACTGAACGCCTGCGGCGCGGCTTCGGCTCCGCGCCCTTACACGCTGCTTCGTCGAGAGGCGCACGGTGATCTGTGCGCCTTTTTTCTTTTGCAAGGCACTTTTTAGCGTTCGCTGGGAACACGGCCCCGATCGTCGGCTGGCGGCGGTCCTACGCCGCGCCGGTGCTCCCACCTGTCTCTTCGCCCTCTCCCGTGCGCCGTCCTCGTCACATGTTTTTTGTCTTATGCCATTTGCCGGCTCTTGATATGACCGCGCACGCCCTAAAATAAATCGAACATGCGCTGCACGAGCGCGCGCCGGCCAGTTGATCGCAGAGTTAATCGTCTCTGCGTCGCGCGCCGTCCGCTTCCCGGATTCATGCGGTAGCGCTGCGCTGCCGCGTCCTACCCGTTTTGCAAAGAGGAACGCATATGGAGCAATTTCACGGCACGACGATCGTCTCCGTGCGCCGCGGCGACAAGGTCGCGCTCGGCGGCGACGGCCAGGTAACACTGGGCAACATCGTCATGAAGGGGGGCGCAAAGAAAGTCCGGCGCATCTATAACGGCAAAGTGCTGGTCGGCTTCGCCGGCGGCACGGCTGACGCCTTCTCGCTGCTCGACCGCTTCGAAGCGAAGCTGGAAAAACATCAGGGCAATCTGACGCGCGCGGCCGTCGAACTCGCGAAAGACTGGCGCACCGACCGCATGCTGCGCCGCCTCGAAGCGATGCTGATCGCCGCCGACGCGACCACTACCCTCGTCATCACCGGTAACGGCGACGTGCTCGACCCGGAAGGCGGTATCTGCGCAATCGGTTCGGGCGGCGCCTACGCGCAAGCCGCTGCGAAAGCGCTCGCCGACAACACCGAGTTGTCGCCGCGCGAAATCGTGGAGAAGTCGCTGGAGATTGCCGGCGACATGTGCATCTATACGAACCATAACCGCGTCATCGAGACGATCGAGTAAGGACCCACGATGAGCACCATGACCCCTGCCGAGATCGTCTCGGAACTCGACAAGCACATCATCGGCCAAGGCCGCGCGAAGAAAGCAGTGGCGGTAGCATTGCGCAACCGCTGGCGCCGTCAGCAGGTCGAGGAACCGCTGCGCCAGGAAATCACGCCGAAGAACATTCTGATGATCGGACCGACCGGCGTCGGCAAAACCGAAATCGCGCGGCGTCTGGCGAAACTGGCCGACGCGCCGTTCATCAAGATCGAAGCCACCAAGTTCACCGAAGTCGGCTATGTAGGCCGCGACGTCGACAGCATCGTGCGCGATCTGATGGAGATCTCGATCAAGCAGACGCGCGAAACGGAAATGCGCAAAGTGCGGACCAAGGCCGAAGATCAAGCCGAAGACCGCATCCTCGACATCCTGCTGCCCACCGCGCGCCCGGTCGGTTTCGGCGCGAGTTCGAGCGCCGCGGACACCGTGGATGAAAGCAGCCCCACGCGCCAAACCTTCCGCAAGCGTCTGCGTGAAGGCCTGCTCGACGACAAGGAAATCGAACTCGACGTCGAGCAGCCGCAAGTCGGCATGGACATCATGGGGCCGCCGGGCATGGAAGACATGACCGAGCAGATCCGCTCGATGTTCGCGAACATCGGCGGCGGCAAGAAAACGCGCCGCAAGATGAAGGTGAAGGAAGCACTGAAAGTCCTCACCGACGAAGAAGCCGGCAAGATGCTCAACGACGAAGAGGTGAAAACAAAGGCGGTGCAGAACGTCGAGCAGAACGGCATCGTGTTCCTCGACGAAATCGACAAGATCGCCTCGCGTAACGAGGCGGGCGGCGGCGAGGTGTCGCGCCAGGGCGTGCAGCGCGATCTATTGCCGCTCGTCGAAGGCACCACGATCAACACCAAGTACGGCATGGTGAAGACCGATCACATCCTGTTCATCGCGAGCGGCGCGTTTCATCTGGCGAAGCCGAGCGATCTGATTCCGGAACTGCAAGGTCGTTTCCCGATTCGGGTCGAACTGGATTCGCTGTCGGTAGGCGATTTCGAGTCGATCCTGGTCGCCACCGACGCGAGCCTCGTCAAGCAATACCAGGCGCTGCTCGAAACCGAGGACGTGCACCTCGAATTCGCCGACGACAGCATTCGCCGCCTCGCCGAGATCGCTTTCGCGGTGAACGAGAAAACCGAGAATATCGGCGCGCGCCGCCTGTACACGGTGATCGAAAAGCTGCTCGAAGAAGTCTCGTTCTCGGCCGGCAATCATTCGGGCACGACGGTGAAAATCGATGCGTCGTATGTCGACCGCGCGCTGAATGAAGTGGCTGAAGACGAAGACCTCTCGCGCTACGTGCTGTGATGTTGCGTATGCCGCCGCGTATGCCACATTAAAGCCGTACGCCTCGCCGGATCCACATCATGTGTGAGGCGTAAAAAACGGGCTGCCTTGTAAAAGGCAGCCCGTTTTGCTTTCTGGCCTGCGAACGAAAGACCCAGCGCTTACTGCTTGACCGGCCGCTTGGCCAACTTGCGCTGCAGCGTTCGACGATGCATGTTCAACGCGCGCGCGGTGGCCGAAATATTACCGCCGTGCTCAGCGAGCACGCGTTGGATATGCTCCCATTCGAGACGCGCGACCGACAGCGGCGTGGGATGCTCGATCGCCTCTTCGGCTTGCAACGCGCTCGCTTCGCTTTGCAGCGCCGACAAAATCGTTTCGACGTTGGCCGGCTTCGCCAGATAGTTATCGGCGCCGTCTTTCACCGCTTGCACCGCAGTCGCAATGCTCGCGTACCCGGTCAGCACCAGCATCCGCGCGTCCGGCTGCAAGTCGCGCAGCGGCGCGACGAGCGTGAGGCCCGAGTCGTTGCCGAGATGCAGGTCCACCGTGATCTGGCTGAACTTCTGCTGGTTCGCGAGCTTGATCGCCTCGTCCGCGTTGTGCGCTTCGGCCACCGTGTAGCCGCGCCGCGTCAGACCGCGGGCGAGGATGCCGGAGAACACCTCATCGTCGTCGATCACCAGAAAATTCATATCGCTCATGCCTGTTTCTCCGTGTTGGATGGCGCGGCGCCGCGACGGCCCGTGCCGGATAATTTGCGCGCCGCGAGCGGTAGCCGCAGCACTGCGCGTGTGCCACGTGGCTTGATCTCACTCACGTCGGTCAATTCGATCGAACCGCCCAGGCGCGCCGCCGCTGAAAACGCCAGATAAAGACCCACGCCGTGCCCGCCCTGCGTACTGTCGACCGGCATCGCGCCGAGTGAACCGCGCAACGCCGGTGGAATACCTGGGCCCGCGTCGCATACTTCGAATTCGATCTGGTCGCCTTGCTTCGCGAGCGTGCATGCCAGCGTCACATGATCGCGGCTCGCACGCGCCGCGTTGTCCAGCAGAATCGTGAGAATCTGACTGACGGCAACCGTGTCGTCAAGACTGACCTCCGCGGGCGGCACGCCGAGCCGCTCGAATTTCACATGCGGATGGCGCAAGCGCCATTGCTCACCGAACGACTCGAGCCACTCGGCGACCGGTTGCCGGTTGCTCGACGTCGATGCGCGGCTGCGCAGCCGCGCAAGCGCCGAGGTGCACAACGTCATTTGCTGTTCGAGCAGTTCGAGATCGGCGTTATAGGGCGCGAGGCCCTGATCCGTGCGCGCGGCGTCGCGCAATTCTTCGGACAGCATCGCAATAGTAGACAGCGGCGTGCCGATTTCGTGCGCGACGGTGGCGGCCTGCACGCCGAGTGCGACGGCGCGCTCGTCTTGCAGCAAGCGCTGCTGGGCTTCGCCAAGCGCTGCGTCACGTAGCCGCAGAGCCCGCGACATACGCGCCACGAACCATGCAATCAAACCGACGCTGACCATGAAGTTCACCCACATGCCTGCGCGATAGTAATCGAACAGGTTGGCGGGGTTATCGAGATTAAGCGGCACCGAATCGAAACCAAGCACGGCGTAGCAGGCCACCGCGAAGGCGGCAAGCCACGCCATCAAACGCCACGGCAACACCGCCGCGGCAATCGCGAGAGACGGCAGATACAGCGAGACAAAGGGATTGGTCGTGCCACCGGACAGAAACAGCAACGCCGACAACGCGCCCAGATCGACCCAGATCTGGCCGAACAATTCGAGATTGGACTCGGGCCGCTGCTGCGAGACGCGCCACCAGGTGAGACCGTTGAAGATCACTTCGAGCGAGATCACGAGCAACATCGCGGGCAACGGCAGGTGCACGCCGATGAAGGTCTGCACGAACGCGATCGTCACCAGTTGGCCGATGATGGCGAGACTGCGCAGCCAGAACAGATGACCGAGATTGACCCGGCCGGTGTTGGTAATACGATGCATGACGTCAGTTTACCTGTTCGGAATTGTCGGACGAGTCTGACTGACCTCGCGACGTCGCGCCGGTAAGATGGATTTTTTGCGATTGCGCCGCACGGGACATCGCCCACCATCGGCTTTCCAGCCGTCCGGACATACTCATGCCGTCCCCATCCTCAGATTCCGAGCAGCACGTCTCGTCAGCTTTCCTGAATTTTCTGCGGCATGCTGCCGCAGCTCAACAAAACGGCACCGCACAAGCACAGGCCAGCTGGCTCGATGCCGCCGCGCAACTGCATCCACTCGACGACGACTCGCTCGATTCGCTGACCACAGCTTCGCTTGCGCAACACCGTCACGACGACGCCATCGCGCTCGCCGCCATTATTGCCCAACTCGACCCGAACCGCGCTGTTGCGCACTTTCGCCTTGGCTACACGCTGCAAATGGCGAACCGGCATGGCGAAGCGATCGCACCATATCGTCGTGCACTCGCGCTCGATCCGCGGCTGCCGCAGTTGCGCAACAATCTCGCTGGCGCGTTGATGCTCACGGGCGGCGACCTGAGCGAACAGCTCGCGCTATTGGAAAGCGCAGTGCAAGACGAACTTGGCGAAGGCGACGCCTGGACCAAACTCACGCAGGCAAGCCGCGCCGGTTTTAATCTGCCGCGCGCGCTCGAGGCCGGCGCACGAGCCGTGCAATGCGCGCCGCATAGCCCGCTGGCGCATAACAACTATGCGCTGGCACTGCGTGAAGCGCAACGCTGGGACGACGCGGAGCAAGCCGAAAGGACCGCCTGCGCACTTGCACCCAACGACGCGACCGTGCGCCCCAATCTCAGCATGTTGCTGCTGATGCGCGGTAATTACGCGCACGGCTGGCCGGCCCACGAAGCGCGCTGGGACGGTTCTTTAGAACTGGGCGGCAACCGCCCGCAGATGCCGGCTCCGACCTGGCAAGGCGAACCGCTCGCCGGCAAAACGTTGTTGGTGTGGGGCGAGCAGGGCATGGGCGACGTGCTGCAGTTCAGCCGCTATATTCCGTTGCTGGCCGAGCGCGTTCAACGCGAAGGCGGCCGCCTGCTCTGGAATTCGCTTCCGCAGATGGGCGCGCTGCTGGTGCGCAACCTGGGCGAACATGTGGATGACTACACCGCAGGCGGCGGCGTCGAATCTCTGCCGCCGTTCGACTATGAGATTCCGCTACTCAGTCTGCCATTCATATTCGACACGCGGGAAGAGACGATCCCCGCTGCGATTCCGTATTTGCACGCCGACCTGCCGCCAGCGAGTCATGGCGCACGCGCCTTGCCGGCGAACCCAGACTCAAGGTGGGACTGACATCGACCGGCAGCGCCGGCCATCAGCGCAATCCGTTTCGGCGGGTTGGCTGGGAACGCTATGCGGCGTATTTCGGCGGCATGAAAGACGTTGCCTTCTATTCGCTGCAACCGGGCGCGGCCGCGGACGTCGCGGCGGCGCAAGCAGCCGGCTTGCCGATCACCGACTTCACCGGCGGGTTCGCCGACTTCGACGACACCGCCGCGTTTGTCAGCGCGCTCGACCTCGTGATCACGGTTTGTACGTCCGTGGCACATCTGAGCGGCGCGCTCGGCCAGCGCACGTGGGTGCTGCTCGACGTCAATCCGCACTGGGTTTGGCTGCTCGACCGGCGTCACAGCCCGTGGTATCCAGGCGCGACGCTATACCGGCAGCAACAGTTCGGCCAATGGAATCCGGCACTCGAAGCCGTTGCACACGATCTGGGCGCGCTGGCGGCGCGGCACTGCGCGGCGTAGTTCGCCACAGCGTCGCCGCAGCGCGCCGGTTTCAAGCCGGACCGGCGCCAGGCCCGGCTTGCGCGGCTCGTGCGATCTCCGCGGCGAGACATTCGGGGCACAGGCAGCGGCCACTCGGATCCAGCCTGTCGGCCGGCAATGCAGGCATGGCGCGGCACCAGCAGTCGAACGGCTCCCCATGCATGGCGCAGTCGAACGCGTTGCCGCAACGCGGACAACGCGCGCTGCTTTGGGAGCGGGAAGCAGACGGTTTCATGACGGGCCGGATGGTCTCGGTGAAGCATCGGTCAGGAAATGATGCCACGAGTGGCGCGGCTCCGTTAGTCGGCCGCTCGGCCTATTCACGGCCTGCCGTGACCGGCTGTACGCTTGTTCGTCGGCCGCCTGTTTGAGCCGTCGATTGCGCAGTGCGCCAGGCGTGTGCCGCCCGCCGCCAGCGCCGGTGTCGAAAACCCTGTTGCAGCGCGCCAGTCCTGTACAATTCGCCGTGTTTCAACTGTCCCGTGCCTGAGCCTGCCGCCATGTCCGAGCTTCCCGACCTTTCGCAGATCGCGCCCACCCTTAAGGCTGAAATCCTGGCCGAGGCGCTGCCCTATATTCGCCAATATCACGGTAAGACCGTGGTGATCAAATACGGCGGCAACGCCATGACCGAAGAGCGCCTGAAGCAAGGCTTCGCGCGCGACGTGATTCTGCTGAAACTGGTCGGTATCAATCCGGTGATCGTGCACGGCGGCGGTCCGCAAATCGACCAGGCACTGAAGAAAATCGGCAAGCAGGGCACGTTTATCCAGGGCATGCGCGTCACCGACGAAGAGACGATGGAAGTCGTCGAATGGGTGCTCGGCGGCGAAGTGCAGCAGGATATCGTCACGCTGATCAACCATTTCGGCGGCCACGCCGTCGGTTTGACCGGCAAGGACGGCGGCCTGATCCACGCGCGCAAGATGTTGATGCCGGATCGCGACAATCCCGGCCAGTATGTCGATATCGGCCAGGTCGGCGAAGTCGAGGCGATCAATCCGGCGGTCGTGAAGGCGCTGCAGGACGACGCGTTCATTCCGGTGATCTCGCCGATCGGTTTCGGCGAAGACGGCCTGTCGTACAACATCAACGCGGATCTGGTCGCGGGCAAGCTGGCGGTCGTGCTGAACGCCGAAAAGCTCGTGATGATGACCAACATCCCCGGCGTGATGGACAAGGAAGGCAATCTGCTGACCGATCTGTCGGCGCGCGAAATCGACGGCCTGTTCGACGATGGCACGATCTCCGGCGGCATGCTGCCGAAAATCTCGTCGGCGCTCGACGCAGCGAAGAGCGGCGTGCGTTCGGTGCACATCATCGACGGCCGGATCGAACACTCGGTTCTGCTGGAAATTCTCACCGAACAGCCGTTCGGCACGATGATCCGCTCGCATTGATCTTCACCTCGAGCACGGCATGCGCGGCGCGCCCAACATGTGCGCCATGCATGCCTGTGGTACTGCCCGGTTCGCAGCCTGGTTTGCTGCTCGCCTCACACCGCGCCGCCCAATCGCGCGAAAATAAACACCTCTTTCCTCCCCCGCTCGCATCGCGAGCCGCCCGCGTTCGTTGCACGGCGCGGCAGCACGCCGCTAGCCGGCTCTACTCATCATGCGCACTCCCACTTCCCGGCGCCGTCGTCCGCACATCGCAGGTGGCAGTCCGGTCTGGCTGTTCGACCTCGACAACACGCTGCACCACGCTTCGCACGCGATCTTTCCGGCGATCAATCAGGCGATGACGCAGTACATCATCGACGCGCTGCAGGTCGAAACCGACGAAGCCAACCGCCTGCGCACCGGTTACACGCAGCGCTACGGCGCGACCCTGCTCGGGCTCACGCGGCATCATCCGCTCGATCCGCACGATTTCCTGAAGGTCGTGCACACGTTTCCCGATCTGGGTTCGATGATCCGCCACGAACGCGGCATCGCGCGCCTCGTCGCTGCGCTGCCGGGCCGCAAGATCGTGCTGACCAACGCCCCGGAAGCCTATGCGCGCGCCGTGCTGGCTGAACTGGGCATCGAGCGGCTGTTCGAGCAAGTCATCGCGATCGAGCATATGCGCGACCGTCGCGGCTGGCGCGCCAAACCCGACCACGCGATGCTGCGCAAAGCGATGCGCGACGCGCAGGTGTCGATGAGCGATGTGATCCTCGTCGAAGACACGTGCTCGCATCTGAAGAACTATCGGCGGCTCGGCATCCGCACCGTGTGGATCACCGGTCACCTGCCGCGCAAACCGCATGCGGACGGCGTGCCGACGCGTCTGCCGGGCACCGGCCGGCCACACTATGTCGATCGGTGCATTCGTTCGTTAAAATCGTTACGACTGGGCACCCGCTCGGTGCGACTGAAGGGACGACAGACATGCAGCCGATCGACAAGCCTGACGAAGCCGTAGCCGAACACGAGCCCGAACCCGCGGCGAGCCCGCGTGCGCCGCGCCTGAAGCCGGGCGAGCGCCGGGTGCACATCCTCCAGACGCTTGCCGCGATGCTGGAGGCGCCGAAGAACGAAAAGATCACCACCGCGGCGCTCGCCGCCCGCCTCGGCGTCTCGGAGGCCGCGCTGTACCGGCATTTCGCCAGCAAGGCGCAAATGTTCGAAGGGTTGATCGAGTTCATCGAGCAAACCATCTTCGGCCTGATCAACCAGATCGCCGACAAGGAAAGCAACGGCGTGCTGCAAGCGCGTTCGATCGCATTGATGCTGCTCAATTTCCCCGCGAAGAACCCCGGCATGACGCGCGTTTTGACCTGCGAGGCGCTGGTCGGCGAGCATGAACGACTGACCGAACGCGTCAATCAGATGCTGGAGCGGGTCGAGGCTTCGTTGAAGCAATGTCTGCGGCTCGCTCAAATGGATGCAAACGCGAGCGAAACCGCAAGCGTGGACGGCACGCACGCCGCCGTGCCGCTGCCCGCCGGCTACGATCCCGCGATCCGCGCGAGCCTGCTGCTCAGCTACATCATCGGCCGCTGGCACCGGTACGTGCGCAGCGGCTTTGCGCGGCCGCCAGCCGAACACGCCGACGCCCAGTTGCTGCTGATTCTTCAGTAGTCCGCGCGGCATACGCGGCCTCGTGCGAGCGCCCACGACGCTGCCGCATGAGAATTTCCGCTATACTTTGCGCCTGATTGCCGCACCCGAAAGCACCCGGCGCGGCAATCCAGAACACCCTGAACATCTCACGCGCCGATTTGCTGACTCGATTGCGGGCGCGCGAACCACCGGGAACGTTTCCCGGGGTTCACTACAAATGCGGCTAAAGAGGTCGTCAGCCGCGCACACAGTCTTTCCCCGTGCCTCGCCGACGCCATCTAGCCGCCCTGTTTTGTTAAATGGCGGAATGAATGGAATCGATCGGTATCGTCGCTCCCCAAAAAATGCATTTCACCGAGCCGCTGCGCTTGCAGAACGGCAGCTCGCTGGCCGGTTACGACCTGATGGTCGAAACCTACGGCACGCTCAATGCCGCGCGCAGCAATGCGGTGCTGGTGTGCCACGCGCTCAATGCCTCGCACCATGTCGCGGGCGTGTACGCCGACAATCCGAAGGACATCGGCTGGTGGGACAACATGGTCGGCCCGGGCAAGCCGCTCGACACCAACCGGTTCTTCGTGATCGGCGTGAACAACCTGGGCTCGTGCTTCGGCTCGACCGGCCCGATGAGCATCGATCCGGCCACCGGAAACCCATACGGCGCGACGTTTCCCGTCGTGACGGTGGAAGACTGGGTCAACGCCCAGGCACGCGTCGCCGATGAATTCGGTATCACGTGCTTTGCCGCGGTCATGGGCGGCAGCCTCGGCGGCATGCAGGCGCTGGCGTGGAGCATGATGTATCCGGAACGGGTCGGCCATTGCATCGTGGTCGCGTCCACGCCGAAACTGTCCGCGCAGAACATCGCCTTCAACGAGGTGGCGCGCTCGGCGATCCTGTCCGACCCGGACTTCCACGGCGGCAACTACTACGCGCACAACGTGAAGCCGAAGCGCGGCTTGCGTGTCGCGCGGATGATCGGCCACATCACCTATCTGTCCGACGACGACATGGCCGAGAAATTCGGCCGGTCGCTGCGCCGCGCGGAAGGCGCGGTGGATGCGTACAACTTCAACTTCGACGTCGAGTTCGAGGTGGAGTCGTATCTGCGCTACCAGGGCGACAAGTTCGCCGACTACTTCGACGCGAACACCTATCTGCTGATCACCCGCGCGCTCGACTATTTTGATCCGGCCAAAGCCTTCGACGGCGATCTGACCGCCGCCGTCGCCCACACCACGGCGAAATACCTGATCGCCAGCTTCTCGACCGACTGGCGTTTCGCGCCGGCTCGTTCGCGCGAACTGGTGAAGGCGCTGCTCGACCACAAACGCACGGTGACTTACGCTGAAATCGACGCGCCGCACGGCCACGACGCCTTCCTGCTCGACGACGCGCGCTATCACAACCTGATGCGCGCCTATTACGAACGTATTGCGAACGAGGTGAACGCATGAATCAGCGAGCACTCGATTATCTGGCGCTGCGCCCGGATTTCCGCGCGATCGCCCGCTGGGTCGAACCGCGCGCAACGGTGCTCGACCTCGGCTGCGGCGACGGTTCGCTGCTGTCGCTGCTGACCGAAGAACTGGACGTGCAGGGCTACGGCATCGAAATCAACGACGCCGGCGTGCTGGCGTCGACGCAAAACGGCGTCAACGTGATCCAGCAGAACCTGGAAGACGGCCTGCGTCTGTTCGAAGACGGCAGCTTCGACTTCGCGATTCTGTCGCAGACGCTGCAAACCATCCATCAGACCGCCGCGATCTTGCGCGAGACGGTGCGGGTCGGCAAGGAATGCATCGTCTCGTTTCCGAATTTCGGCTACTGGGCGCACCGGCTTTCTGTGCTGCAGGGCCGCATGCCTGTGTCGAAGTCGCTGCCTTACCAGTGGCACAACACGCCGAACGTGCGGGTGCTGACCATCAAGGATTTCGAGGCGCTGGCGCCCGAGGTGGGCATCGAAATTCTCGACCGCGTGGTACTGCACGACGGCCAGGTGGTGCGGTGGGGCGTGAACTGGCGTGGTAGTCTTGCGGTCTATCGCGTCAAGAAAAGCTAACGCAAGTTATCCACATGTCGAACCCGCCGCACGAGGCGCCTGCACTTACCGCTCACGTAGAACATCCCGGCTGGCGCGCGTTCCTGAATGCGCGCATGCTGATCTGCGTCTTTCTCGGCTTTACGTCCGGACTGCCGCTGTTCACGCTCGTCTATCTGGTGCAGGCGTGGCTACGCTCCGAAGGCGTCAATCTGAAGGAAATCGGCCTGTTTGCGCTGATCCAGTTCCCGTACACCTGGAAATTCATCTGGGCGCCGCTGATGGACCGCTACGTGCCGCGTTTTCCGGGCTGGCGTCCGGGAAGACGGCGCGGCTGGATGCTGGTCACGCAGATTCTGGTCGCGGGCGCGATCGCGGCGCTCGGTTTCGTCTCGCCGCGCGACTCGATCTGGACGGTCGCGGCGCTCACGGCGCTGGTCGCGTTCTTCGGCGCGAGTCAGGACATCTCGATCGATGCGTACCGGCGGGAACTGCTGAGCGACACGCAGCAAGGTCTCGGCAATGCGGTGCACGTAAACGCGTACAAGATCGCCGCGCTGGTGCCGGGTTCGTTGGCGCTGATTCTGTCCGATCATTTGCCCTGGACCACCGTTTTCATCGTCACCGGCGCGTTCATGCTGCCCGGCATGATCATGACGCTGGTGGTGCGCGAACCCGAGGTACACGGCACGCCACCCAAGAATCTGCGCGAAGCGATCGTGCAGCCGTTCAGCGAATTCATTCAACGTGACGGCTGGCGCGGCGCGCTGTTCGTGCTCGGCTTCATCTTCCTGTACAAGCTCGGCGACACGATGGCGACCACGCTGTCGACCTCATTCTTTCTCGACATCGGCTTTTCGCGCACGCAGATCGGCGTGATCGCGAAGACCACCGCATTCGGCGCGAGTCTCGCGGGCGGGATTGTCGGCGGAATCTGGCTGATGAAGATCGGCATCGGCCGCGGGCTATGGATTTTCGGCATCCTGCAGATGGTGTCCACGCTCGGTTTCGCGTGGCTCGCGCATCTCGGGCCGGCTTCGCCCGGTCTTACCGCGATCTATGACATCGCCGTCTGGCTGAGCCAGGGCACGACGAAGCTGCTCGCGCTGGTCGGCGTCGACTGGGCCGTGCAGCTCGATCCGCGCTCGGTCGCACTCGCCCTCGTCTACGGCTTCGAAACCTTCACAACCGGCCTGACAATGGCGGCCTTCACCGCCTACATCGCCAGCACCACCGATCCGCGCTACACGGCCACGCAGTTCGCGCTGTTCACCAGCCTGGCCTCCGTGCCTCGCACGCTGGCATCGGCGGCAAGCGGCTATGTGGTCGCCAAGATCGGCTGGTTCGACTACTTCATCGTGTGTACCGCGCTGGCGCTGCCCGGCATGCTGCTTCTGCTGCGGATCGCCCCTTGGAGAAGCCAGTCGTGACGGTGTTCCTGCCAAAGCGCGTGACGCGCGCGGACGCCTTTTCGGCTCAGCCCTTCAAGGCCAGCCGCGCCGCATTGCATGCGGCATTGGCGCTCGGCTATGCGGGCGTCACGCTAGCTGCGCCGTTAAGCGCACATGCGGCAGCCATGCCTGTGGTCGCCACCAGCGCACCGGTGCCGGCTACGGCACCAGCGGCGCTGGCGGCAAAATCGGCGCAGAGCGCAACGAGCCCCGAGAATGCTACACCGGCGGCACCCAGCGCGAATAGCGCGGCAACCGCCGGCAGCGCGGCTGGCGCCGCCACGCCGCCCGCGCCATCGCCCGCGCCGCAACCGGCAACGGCCAAGACGCCCGCGCCCACCGCGACGCCGCCCGCAGCTGCAAAGGCGCCTGCTGCCACCTCGACGCCAGCAGCGGCTGCAAGCCCGGCCGCGTCCGCGTCGTACAGTCCGAACTCGCAACTGCGCTACGGCGGCTACGTGGTATTCCGTAACCTGATTCCATCGTCGATGCTCGAGGCGCAAGCCACCGAAGAGTTCGACCAGATCGCGCGCGGCGCGGATCACGCGAACCGTCTGTACGGCGAGACCGACGCGCACGTCACGCGCGTGCGTTCTATCGCGGACAAACTGATCCCCTATTCGCTGAAATGGAACGAGCGGGCGAAGGGCTGGAAGTGGGATGTGGCGGTGGTCCGCTCGCCCGATATCCGCATGTACTGTCTGCCGGGCGGCAAGATCGTCCTGTATAGCGGCCTGCTCGACCGCGTGCGTCTGAACGACAACGAACTCGGCATGCTGATCGGCCATGAGATCGCGCACGCGTTGCGCGAGCATGCGCGCGAGCGGCTCGGCGAGCAACAGGCGGGACAACTGGGTTCGTCGGGCGCGATTCCGCAGCTATTCGGGCTCGCCGATCTGGGCGCGGCGCCGCTCGGCATCGGTTCGCAGTTGCTGGAAATGAAGTACGAAAACACCGACGAAACCGAAGCCGACGTGATCGGCAGCGATATCGCGTCGCGCGCCGGCTTCGACCCGCGCGCGGCGGTCACGCTGTGGGACAAGCTGGCGACGGCAACGCGCAGCAATCGCGAGCAAGGGTTCATCTACGTGCATCCGTATACGCAGGCGCGCCGCCAGGACATCATCAAGCGCTTGCCGGATATGCTGCCGCTCTATGCAAAAGCGGTCGGCAAAAGCGTGGATGCGCTACCGGACTATGCCGGCATGGGCCGTCCGCGCCGCAAGCTGGCCCGCGATTGAGTTTCGCGAGCCGCGCGCTTGTGGTTCGCCTGCGGCCCTTGTGGTTCGCCTGCGGCCCTTGTGGTTCGCCTGCGGCTCAGGCGGCGCTCATGTTGTGATTACTTCTTGAGCTTGTGGTCGTAGTCGACGGTCAGCGGCGCGTGGTCGCTGAACTTGATGTCGCGGAACACGTCGGTGCGCTTCGCCTTGCCTGCGATGCCCTGCGTCGCGATCTGATAATCGATTCGCCACCCGACGTTGTTCGCGTATGCCTGACCGCGATTGCTCCACCACGTGTACTGTTCCGGCCGCTGATCGAGCGTGCGGAACACGTCGACATAACCGACTTCGTCGAACAGTCTGGTCAGCCACGCGCGCTCTTCCGGCAAGCAACCTGAGTTCTTCTGGTTGCTCTTCCAGTTCTTGATGTCGATCTCTTTGTGGACGATGTTGACGTCGCCGCACACGATCACTTCACGCTCTTTAGCCAGCTCCGCGAGATGCGGCATGAACACGTCCATGAAGCGGTACTTGGCCTGCTGACGTTCTTCGCCGCTCGAACCCGACGGCACATACACCGACACGATCGACAGCTTGCCGAACCGCAGTTCGACATAGCGCCCTTCGGCGTCGAATTCCTCGCTGCCGAAACCGATCACGACTTCGTCCGGCTCATGACGCGTGTACACGCCCGCACCGCTATAGCCCTTCTTCACCGCATGCTGAAAATAGCCGGTGAAATCGTGCGGCGCCATGAATTCGGGCGTCATATCGTCTTGCGAGCATTTGATTTCCTGCACGCACAGCACGTCGGCTTTCTGTTCGCCGAACCAGTCGAAAAACCCCTTCTTCGCCGCTGAGCGGATGCCGTTCAGGTTCGCGGTAATCACACGCAACATGTCGTTCCTCTTATGTTCAATTCGTTGTTAAAGCAAAAGGGAAAAGTCACTCGACCTTGACGCCCTTCAGCGATTCTTTAGAGGGCGGATATTCGAGCTTCAACCCTTCGAACGTGCGCAACAGCAACTCGGCGATCATCACGTTGCGATGCGTCTTCGAATCGGCCGGAATCACATACCACGGCGCGTAATCCGTCGAAGTGGCGGCTAATGCATCGCAATACACCGCCTGATATTTGTCCCACTGCTTGCGCGCGTCGAGATCGGACACATCGAATTTCCAGTGCTTGCTCGGATCGTCGATCCGCGCTTGCAGACGCGCACGCTGCTCGTCTTTCGAAATGTGCAGCATGCACTTGACGATGGTCGTACCGTTGTATGCCAGCATCTCTTCGAACTGGCGAATGTGGCAACTGCGTTGCTCGAATGCTTCGGCGCTCAGGTTGCCGAGCACGGTGGGCACCAGCAGATCTTCGTAGTGACTACGATTGAAGATCGTCAGCTCGCCGGCAGCCGGGGCTTGTGCATGCACACGCCACAAGAAGTCATGCGCCAACTCGACAGGCGTCGGCGCCTTGAACGGGACGATATGCAAACCGAGCGGATCGACTTCATGAAACACCGCGCGAATCGTGCCATCCTTGCCGCTCGTGTCCATGCCTTGCAGAACCAGCAACACGCGACGCTTCTGCTGGGCGTGCAGGCACTCCTGCAACATGTCGAGCTTCGCGCCGATCTCCGACAACCGTGCGCGGTCGCTTTCTTTCGAACCGGTCGAAAACGGCTTTGCGGCCGGGTCGAAATCGTCGAGCGAGAATTTGCTCTTCTTTTTGCCGTCGTCGAAATACGGTACGCGGAAATCGTCAAGTTCGGGTTGCTTCGCCATTCACACACTCCGTGATCTGCGTTTAAACGGGCCCGCAAAATGAAACGGGCCGTTGCCCCACTTTCGTTTCCGGCAACAGCCCGCGATGGCCAAAGCTCGCGCCTCAGCCGTGCTTCTTCAACTGAGCTTCAACTCAGGACAGCTTCTTCTTCAGCAGTTCGTTGACCTGCGCCGGGTTGGCCTTGCCCTTGGTCGCCTTCATCGCCTGGCCGATCAGCGCGTTGAACGCCTTTTCCTTGCCGGCGCGGAATTCCTCGACCGACTTCTGGTTCGCCGCGAGGACTTCGTCGATGATCGCTTCCAGCGCGCCGGCGTCCGAAATCTGCTTCAAACCCTTCGCTTCGATGATGCGATCGGCGGCGGCTTCGTCCGTGGCCTTCTCTTCCCAGATGGCGAGGAAAATTTCCTTGGCGATCTTGTTCGAGATCGTGCCGTCGGCGATACGTTGCAGCAACAGCGCGAGTTGCGCCGACGAAACCGGACTCCCGGCGATATCGAGGCCTTCGCGATTCAGTTGCGACGACACTTCGCCCATCAGCCAGTTTGCCGCGACCTTCGCCTGGGCGGGGCCGGCTTTGACGACAACCGCTTCGTAGTAAGCAGCCATCGCCTTGCTCGACGTCAGCACGTTGGCGTCGTACGGCGTCAGGCCGTATTGCGATACGAAGCGTTGCTGAATCGCTACCGGCAGTTCCGGCATCTCGCTCTTCACGCGCTCGACCCACGCCGCGTCGATCACGAGCGGCATCAGATCGGGATCGGGGAAATAGCGGTAATCGTGCGCGTCTTCCTTGCTGCGCATCGAACGCGTTTCGCGCTTGTCCGGATCGTACAGACGCGTTTCCTGCACCACTGTGCCGCCGTCTTCGATCAATTCGATCTGACGGCGCACCTCGTACTGGATCGCTTCTTCGAGGAAGCGGAACGAGTTCAGGTTCTTGATCTCGGCGCGCGTGCCGAATTCCGCCTGACCGACTGGGCGCACCGACACGTTCGCGTCGCAACGGAAGGAGCCTTCCTGCATGTTGCCGTCGCAGATGCCGAGCCACGTGACCAGCGTGTGCAGCGTCTTGGCATACGCAACCGCTTCAGCCGCACTGCGCATTTCCGGCTCGGTGACGATTTCGAGCAACGGCGTGCCGGCGCGATTCAGGTCGATGCCGGTCATGTCCGCGAAGTCTTCGTGCAGCGACTTGCCCGCATCTTCTTCGAGGTGAGCGCGCGTCAGGTTGACAACCTTCTCATACGCGTCCTTACCCGTCTTTTCATTGGCAGGCACTTGAATCGTCACCTGGCCGCCCTGCACGACGGGAATTTCGTACTGGCTGATCTGATAGCCCTTCGGCAGATCGGGGTAGAAATAATTCTTGCGCGCAAAGATGCTGCGCGGCGCGATGGTGGAGCCGATCGCGAGGCCGAACTGGATGGCTCGCTCGACAGCGCCGCGGTTCATCACCGGCAACGTGCCCGGCAATGCCAGATCGACGGGGCAGGCTTGCGTGTTGGGCGCAGCGCCGAACTGCGTGGCGGCGCCGGAGAAAATCTTCGATTTGGTCGACAGTTGCGCGTGGGTCTCCAGACCGATCACGACTTCCCATTGCTTGGTCATGGTGTTCACACTCCTGCCGGTGCTTTGCGGTGCCAGTCGGTGGCGCGCTGGAACGCGTCGGCCACTTGCAGCATCCGGGCTTCATTGAAATAGTTGCCGATGATCTGCAGACCCACCGGACGCTGCGCATTCGCGCCCGCGCCAAAGCCGCACGGCACGCTCATGCCCGGCAAACCGGCGAGGCTCACCGACAGCGTGTAAATGTCGGCCAGGTACATCTGCACCGGATCGTCGCCCTTCGCGCCGAGGTCCCACGCCACTGACGGCGAGACCGGTCCCATGATCACGTCGCACTGCTTGAACGCTTCCTGGAAATCCTGCGCGATAATGCGGCGGATCTTTTGTGCCTGCAGGTAGTACGCGTCGTAGTAGCCATGCGACAGCACGTACGCGCCCACCAGAATGCGGCGCTTCACTTCCGGGCCGAAGCCTTCGGCACGCGACTTCTTATACATGTCCAGCAGATCGCGGTATTCCGCGGCGCGATGGCCGAAGCGCACGCCGTCGAAACGCGACAGGTTCGACGAGGCTTCCGCCGGCGCGATCACGTAGTACACCGGAATCGACAGTTCGGTTTTCGGCAGCGAGACTTCCACCAGCGTGGCGCCGAGCGCTTCGTATTGTTTCAGCGCGGCGTCGATCGAAGCGCGCACGTCATCGGCCAAACCTTCGCCAAAGTATTCCTTCGGCAGACCGATGCGCAGACCGGCGAGCGGTTTGTCCGCGCCGTCGTCTTTCCACGTCTTGCCGATGTAGCGCGTGAAGTCCTCATCCTCGCGCGTGAGGCTCGTCGAATCGCGTTCGTCGAAACCGGCCATGGTGTTGAGCAGCGTCGCGCAATCCGCGGCGGTTTGCGCAAACGGACCGCCCTGATCCAGCGACGACGCAAACGCGATCATCCCGTAACGCGATACGCGGCCATACGTCGGCTTGATGCCGGTGATGCCGGAGAACGACGCCGGCTGACGAATCGAGCCGCCGGTATCGGTGCCGGTCGCGGCGGGCGCCAGACGCGCCGCCACAGCCGCCGCCGAGCCGCCCGACGAACCACCCGGCACGGCCTTACGATCCCACGGATTCTGCACGGGACCAAAGTACGAATTCTCGTTGGACGAGCCCATCGCGAACTCGTCCATATTGGTCTTGCCCACACACACCATGCCGGCGTTCTGCAAGCGGGCGACCACCGTCGCGTCGAACGGACTTTCGTAGTTCGCGAGCATCTTCGAGCCGGCGGTGGAGCGCCAGCCCTTCGTGACGAACACGTCCTTGTGCGCGATCGGCAGGCCGACCAGGGGGCCGGCGTGGCCGGTGTGGAGCAGCGCGTCGGCCGCTTTCGCCTGCGCGAGCGTCAGATCGGCGTCGACCTGAATGAACGCGTTCAGGCTGTTGGCCGCGTCGATCCGCTTCAGATACAACTGCGCCAGTTCGACTGCCGAGCATTCCTTGGCAGCGAGTGCGGCACGCAGTTCGGTCAAGCTTTTTTCATGCATTGCGTTTCATCCTGAAGAGCGCGGCAGCGTGGACAACGCTGCCGTGGAGGCGTTCGGCTGCCCGCCGGCAAGCCGGGCCGAGGAGGCCGGATACATTGGACCTGCGAGCGGCGATCCGCCGGGCGGCAATCCGCTGGGCGGCAATCCGCTCGCACACCTTGCCGGGCTTTATTCGATCACCTTCGGCACGAGGTACAGGCCGTCCTGGACAGCCGGCGCCGGGCGCTGGAAAGCTTCGCGTTGAACGGTTTCGGTTACTGCGTCGTCACGCAGACGCAGCGCGACGTCTTCGATCTGCTCGATCGGATGAGCAAGCGGCGCGATGCCGGTGGTATCGACTGCCTGCATCTGCTCGACGAGGCCGAAGAAATCATTGAGCTGGGCAAGCGTGTGCTCAGCGTCGGCGTCGGCCAGTTCGAGCCGCGCAAGATGCGCGATGCGTTTAACATCGGTCAGGGTCAGAGCCATGCAGTCACCGGAAAATGTGGTGGACCGCCGCAGCGCGGAAAAACAATGCTGCGACAGCGGGTTACGACACTGGAGGAACGCCTCGAAAAAGGGGCCAGCGGCGGCAAAAAGTGCCGTCCGTTTCCTTCAAATCATCCAAAATTATAAGGTATCATTACGCGTTCGACCCAAACCCGGACCGACTTGCGAAGGCCTTTCTGAACAATTCCCAAAGATAGTTCGGATTTTTCTGACATGGCTTTGCTCCGGCCTCCGGTAGACTCCCTCGCAGCTTCAAGTTCCTGTGGCGCCGCTTCCGCCCGGTTGAAGCTGTTATTTTTTCCGCTGCCGCCCTGCGCATACGTTGCGAGGCCCGGCGCCAAGCGAGACAGGATTTTGAATGTTCGGTTTTCTGCGCAGTTACTTCTCCAACGATCTGGCGATTGACCTTGGCACTGCCAACACGCTCATTTACATGCGTGGCAAGGGTATCGTTCTTGATGAACCGTCGGTGGTCTCGATCCGCCAGGAAGGCGGTCCCAACGGTAAAAAAACCATCCAGGCAGTCGGCAAGGAAGCCAAGCAGATGCTCGGCAAGGTGCCGGGCAACATCGAGGCGATCCGCCCGATGAAAGACGGCGTGATCGCCGACTTCACCGTCACCGAACAGATGATCAAGCAGTTCATCAAAACTGCTCACGAATCGCGCATGTTCTCGCCGTCGCCGCGCATCATCATTTGCGTGCCGTGCGGTTCGACCCAGGTCGAGCGCCGCGCGATTAAAGAAGCGGCTCACGGCGCAGGCGCTTCGCAGGTTTATCTGATTGAAGAACCGATGGCAGCCGCAATCGGCGCCGGCTTGCCGGTGTCGGAAGCCACCGGCTCGATGGTCGTCGATATCGGCGGCGGCACGACCGAAGTCGGCGTGATCTCGCTGGGCGGCATCGTGTACAAAGGCTCGGTGCGTGTCGGCGGCGACAAGTTCGACGAAGCCATCGTCAACTACATCCGCCGCAATTACGGCATGCTGATCGGCGAGCAAACCGCCGAAGCCATCAAGAAGGAAATCGGCTCCGCGTTCCCGGGTTCCGAAGTCAAGGAAATGGAAGTGAAGGGCCGCAATCTGTCGGAAGGCATTCCACGCAGCTTCACGATCTCCAGCAACGAAATCCTCGAAGCCCTCACCGATCCGCTGAACCAGATCGTGTCGTCGGTCAAGATCGCGCTCGAACAAACGCCGCCGGAACTCGGTGCCGACATCGCCGAGCGCGGCATGATGCTCACGGGCGGTGGCGCACTGCTGCGCGATCTGGATCGCCTGCTCGCAGAAGAAACCGGCCTTCCGGTACTCGTCGCCGAAGACCCGCTGACGTGCGTCGTGCGCGGCTCGGGCATGGCGCTCGAACGCATGGACAAGCTGGGCAGCATCTTCTCGTACGAGTAAGCGAGCCCGTCTCCATGCCAGTAGCGCGGATCAGGCAAACGGCCCCTTGTGGGCCGGTTTGCCGTTGGCTGGGCTTACCAGCCGCCGCGTACTGAACGCGCGTCCCTCGCGCGCCGCCGTCTCACCCAACCGCTCACGCCCCCGGCGCCGACCATGGAATACAGTCCGCCGCCCCTGTTCAAGCAAGGCCCGTCCGCGCTCGCACGGCTGGTGTTTTTCGTCGTGCTGGCGCTGGCCCTGCTGATCTCCGATGCACGCTTCAAAACGCTCGAAATCGTTCGCGGCGTGCTCGGCGCGGGTCTTTATCCGTTGCAACGCGCGGCTCTCGTGCCGCGCGACTTCTTCATGGGCGCGGCCGACCTGGCCGTGACCAGCGCCACATTGCGCCACGAAAACGACAAACTGCGCACCAAAGATCTCCAACTGTCGCAGCAAGCCAATACGGCCGCCGAACTGGCCGCCGAAAACACCCACTTGCGCGCGCTGTTGCAACTGTCGCAGCGCTCGACCACGCAATCGCTGCCCGCCGAAATCCAGTACGACACGCGCGACCCGTTCACGCAGAAGGTGGTGATCGGCCGCGGCGCGCAGCAAGGCATCCAGAACGGCTCGCCGGTCGTCAACGAAGACGGCGTGATCGGTCAGGTGACGCGTGTGTTCCCGCTGCAAGCCGAAGTAACGCTGCTGACCGACAAGGATCAGGCGGTGCCCGTGCAGATCGTGCGCACCGGCTTGCGCAGCGTGATTTACGGCACGCCGAAGGGCGATACGCTCGACCTGCGCTTCGTGCCGATCAGCGCCGACGTGCAAACCGGCGACGAACTCGTCACCAGCGGGCTCGACGGCGTTTATCCGCCGGGTCTGCCCGTCGCCAAGGTAGTTCGGGTCGATAAACAGGCGGATACGGCGTTTGCCCGCGTGATCTGCCTGCCGGTCGCACCGGTGCGTGGCGCGCGTCAGTTGCTGGTGCTGCACTATCTGAACAATGTGCCGCCGCGTCCGGCGGAAGAGCCCGATGCGGCGACCACCGCAAAGGACGCGAAGAAGAAGGGCGCGAAGCCCGCGGACAGCAAGGCCGCCGCGGACAAATCCGCCACTAGGCCCGCCGAGAAATCGCCGCCGGCCAAACCCGCTGCAGCGGAGAAGAAACCGGCCGCCGACAAGAACGCGAAGCCGCCAGCCAAGCCGGGGGCCCAGCCATGAACCGTCCGCAATACATCCTGCAGCCGGTCAACCCGTACTTCATCGCGTTTAGCCTCGCTGCGGCGTTTTTGCTGAACCTGATGCCGTGGGGGCGCCTCGTCGGCGTGCCTGATTTCGTGGCGCTCGTGCTGCTGTTCTGGAATGTGCACCAGCCACGCAAGGTCGGCATGGGCATCGCGTTTTTCCTCGGTTTGCTGATGGACGTGCATAACGCCAGTCTGCTCGGCGAACACGCGCTGGCTTATACGCTGCTGTCGTACGGCGCGATTACGATCCATCGCCGTGTGCTGTGGATGTCGCTCGGCGTGCAGGCCTTTGCGGTGATGCCGCTCCTGGTCGTCGCGCAACTGGTGCCGTTCGTGATCCGTCTGCTGACGGGCGCGGCGTTTCCGGGCTGGGGTTACCTGATCGACGGCTTCGTTGAAGCCGCGCTGTGGCCGATCGCCAGCGTGCTGCTGTTGATGCCGCAGCGCCGCCCGGCCGATCCGGACGATACACGGCCGATTTAACCATGCAACGCGCGCGCCGGCCGTTCTGATGGAACCCGCGTTCCCGGCCCGCTCGACGCGCGTCGCTGTTCATGCCTCCCGGTTCCGGCCGGGTTGGGCGCACACTCATGATGGCCGTCACACGGTCTTTTGCAGAATCGCATGACCGAATTCAAGGACACTCAGCAACAGCTCTCGAAGTTCCGCCTGCGCGTCGCGGCGGCGGGCCTGTTCGTGTTCGTGTGCTTCGGGCTGATCGGGTTCCGTTTCCTGTTCCTGCAGGTCTGGCACTACAGCAAGTACTCGCTGCAAGCCGATGAAAACCGCATCTCGGTCGCGCCGATCGTGCCGAACCGCGGCATCATCACCGACCGCAACGGCGTGGTGCTGGCCAAGAACTACTCCGCATACACGCTCGAAATCACCGCGTCGAAGCTGAACGACACGCTCGAAAACGTGATCGACAGCCTGGCCACCGTGGTTTCGATCGACGCCCGCGACCGGCGCCGCTTCAAGAAGCTGCAGGAAGACTCGAAGAACTTCGAGAGCCTGCCGATCCGCACCCGCCTCACCGACGACGAAGTCGCGCGCTTCACCGCGCAGCGCTTCCGCTTTCCGGGCGTGGAAGTGCGCGCGCGCCTGTTCCGCCAATATCCGCTCGGGCCGACCGCTGCGCACGTGATCGGCTACATCGGGCGGATTTCGCAGCGCGACCAGGAGCGTATCGACGACGCCAGCGATCAGAACGACAGAGATCCGGATCACTACGATCCGCGTCTGGACGCGAACAACTACAAGGGCACCGATTACATCGGCAAGATCGGCGTCGAGCAGAGCTACGAAACCGAACTGCACGGCCAGACCGGTTTCGAGGAAGTCGAAGTGACAGCGGGCGGGCGGCCGGTGCGCACGCTGTCGCGCACCCAGGCGACGCCCGGCAACAACCTCGAGCTGTCGCTCGATATCGGCTTGCAGCAGGTCGCCGAGCAAGCCTTCGCGGGCCGCCGCGGCGCGCTGGTCGCGATCGAACCGTCGTCGGGTGACGTTCTCGCGTTCGTCTCGGCGCCGAGCTTCGATCCGAATTCTTTCGTCGACGGCATCGATCAGCAGACCTGGGACGAACTGAACAATTCGCCGGACCATCCGCTCCTGAACCGGCCGCTGCACGGCACCTACCCGCCGGGCTCGACCTACAAGCCGTTCATGGCGCTCGCCGCGCTGACGCTGCACAAGCGCACGCCGGGCTGGGGCTTCCAGGATCCGGGCTCGTACACGTTCGGCGGCCACACGTTCCGCAACGACGTGCGCTCGGGCCAGGGCTGGGTCGATATGAACCGCGCGATCGTCGTGTCGAACGACACGTATTTCTACATGCTCGCGCACGATCTCGGCGTCAACGCGATCGCCGGCTTCATGAAGCCGTGGGGTTTCGGTCAGATCACCGGCATCGATATTTCGGGCGAAGCGCGCGGCATCCTGCCGTCGACGGAATGGAAGCGCAAGGCGTACCGCAAGCCCGAGCAGCAGCGCTGGTACGAGGGCGAAACGATCAGTCTGGGCATCGGTCAGGGCTACAACTCGTTCACCATTCTGCAACTCGCCCACGCAACGGCAACGCTCGCGAACAACGGTGTCGTGATGAAGCCGCACCTCGTGCGCGGCATCGAAAATCCGATCACGAAGGACACGCGTGCGGTCGTGCGCGATCCCAAAGACAGGATCGCCGTGAAGCAATCGGACATCGACATCATCAAGCGCGCGATGGAAGGCGTCGTGACGAACGGCACCGCGTCGAAGCTGTTCATCGGCGCGCCGTATCTGGCGGCCGGCAAGACCGGCACCGCGCAGGTGTATTCGCTGCAAGGCGCGAACTACAAGGGCCACGCGATCGCCGAGCATCTGCGCGACCACGCGCTGTTCATCGCATTCGCGCCTGCCGAACAACCGAAGATCGCGCTTGCGCTGATCGTCGAAAACGGCGGCTGGGGTGCTGAATCGGCCGGCCCGATTGCGCGGCGTGTCCTCGACTACTACCTGATCGGCAAGCTGAAGCCGGGCGCTGAAGCGGCAGCCGTAGCGGCAGCAGCCTCGGCGACGCAGGATGCATCCGCGCCGGAAGTGGGCGACGCACCGACGCCGCAGGAAGCGGCGCAACCGGTCAAAGTCGCGGCGGGCTTCACGCCGCTGCCGATACCGGGTGCGGCTTCGGCGGCAGCCTCGGCTGCGGCTGCCGCATCGGTACCAGCCGCGACCTCGGCGCCTGCTGCTACGGCTGCGGCATCCGGCGCTTCGGCGGCCGTTGCCGCCTCTGCGTCCACCGCCGCAAAGAATCCGCCGCCGCGCAAATCCGGCGGCCCGCGTAAGCCCCACCCGAGCAGCGAGGCGGTTCCGACCGCCGCCGCACCGTCGCGGGATGACGGCATTCAGTCCACGTCGCCACGCCAGCCGGTTTCCGGCGGCATCGACGAGTAAGGAGAAAGGCATGCAATTCGACAAGCGCGCCTGGCTCGACCGCATCAAGCGCATGTTCGCGGGCTTCGATCGCCCGCTCGCGCTGGTCGTGTTTCTGCTGCTGTGCGTCGGCATCGTCACGCTGTACAGCGCAAGTCTGGACGTTCCCGGCCGCGTGGAAGACCAGCTGCGCAACATCATGCTGACGTTCGTGCTGATGTGGGCGCTCGCCAATGTGCCACCCACGACGCTGATGCGCTTCGCGGTACCGCTCTATACGTTCGGTATCGCGTTACTGGTTGCGGTGGCCCTGTTCGGTTTGACGCGCAAGGGCGCAAAACGTTGGATCAACGTCGGCGTGGTGATCCAGCCGTCCGAGATTCTGAAGATCGCCACGCCGTTGATGCTCGCGTGGTACTACCAGCGCCGCGAAGGAGTGATGCGCTGGTACGACTACCTGGTCGGTTTCGCGATCCTGATCGTGCCGGTCGGCCTGATCGCGAAGCAGCCCGACCTGGGCACCGCCGTGCTGGTGTTTGCGGCCGGGTTCTTCGTGATCTACTTCGCGGGCCTGAGTTTCAAGCTGATCGTGCCGGTGCTGATTGCCGGCGTGATCGCGGTCGGTTCGATCGCCGCGTTCCAGGACAAGATTTGCCAGCCCGAAGTGCAGTGGCCGCTGATGCACGACTATCAGAAGCACCGCATCTGCACGCTGCTCGATCCAACCTCCGATCCGCTCGGCAAGGGCTTTCACACGATCCAGGCAGTGATTGCAATCGGCTCGGGCGGGCCGCTCGGCAAAGGCTGGCTGAAGGGCACGCAGGCGCATCTGGAGTTCATCCCCGAGAAGCACACCGACTTTATCTTCGCAGTATTTTCCGAGGAGTTCGGGCTGGCCGGCGGCCTCGTACTGCTGACGCTTTACATGTTGCTGATCGCGCGCGGTCTGTATATAGCGGCCAATGGCGCGACGCTGTTTGGACGCCTGCTGGCCGGTTCGCTAACGATGGCGTTCTTCACCTACGCGTTCGTCAACATCGGGATGGTCAGCGGGATCTTGCCGGTGGTCGGCGTGCCGCTGCCGTTCATGAGTTACGGCGGCACGGCGCTCACCACGCTGGGGGTCGCGATCGGCCTGATCATGAACGTCGCGCGGCAGAAACGGTTGATGCAGAGTTGAAGCGGCAGAGTTGAAGCAGCGGAGTTGAAGCAGGCCACGAATGGCCCAGGAAGCAAAAGGGGCGCACCGCAAGGAGCGCCCCTTTTTTATCTACTGCGGTTTCACTTCCTTCTGATCCCGCAATTGCGCGCTCAGTTGCTGATATTTCAGACGCGCCGCCGGATCGCCCTGTGCCGCCGCCGCCGCGTAATACGCGCGCGCCACGTTCAGGTTTTTGTCCACACCATCGCCACCGCGCTCGTAGAACGAGCCGGTCACGTATTGCGCGGTCATGTCGCCGCCTTGCGCCGCCTTCTTGTACCAGACGAAGGCCTGCTTGTTGTCGCGCTCGGTGCCGCGGCCGTCGAGAAACTGATTGGCGAGCGCCAGTTCCGCCTGCACGTGCCCTTGCTGCGCGGCCTTCAAAAACCACCGATGCGCCTCGACCGGATCGCGCCCGACGAACTCACCATCGTCGTACATCTTGCCGTACACGTACTGCGCGTGCGACATGTTGGCGTCCGCTGCCTTGCGCAGCCACTTCTTGCCTTCATCGACATTCGCGGTGGTGCCTTCGCCGTTGAGCAGCATCATGGCGTAGTTGAACTCGGCGAGCCGGCTGCCGTGCTCGGCTGCCCGGCGAAACTCGGAAAGCGCCGCCGTCAGGTTGCCGGCGTTGTAATCGGCAACCGCGGTTTGCGTCTCGGGATCGCTCGACTTCGCGAGCTTGTCCTGCGCGTACGCTGTCACATCCGCCATCAACGCCGCTGTCACTGCCAGACGCACGACGACGCATTGCACCATCCCCTTCATGACCTCACCTCCTGCAACGCCTGGCGAGTCGCACGCAACATCCACATGACGTCCGCGGCCAGAGCGATAAAACGGAAACCAGCATTGCGATACTGCTTCGCACTCGCGACGTCGACGGCAAACATGCCGGTTGCAATGCCAGCCTTGTTGGCGGCGTCGACGATGCGCGCCATCGCCGCCTGCACGTCGGCATGCTTCGAATCGCCGAGATGACCGAGACTCGCGGCCAGATCGGCCGGCCCGACGAACAGGCAATCGATACCCGGCGTCGCGGCGATCTTCTCGACTTCCTGCAAGCCGCGCGCCGATTCGATCTGCACGATGGTCGCGATCTGCGCGTTGGCCGTCTGCACGTAATCGCGCCGCATGCCGTACGAAGCCGCCCGTACCGCGCCGGCGACGCCGCGCAAACCGTCGAGCGCGTCGGCGGTCGGATATTGCGTCAGGCGCACCGCGTGGGCCGCCTCCTCGGCGGATTCGATATTCGGGAACATCAGCGTGCGCGCGCCGGCGTCCAGCACGCGCTTGACAAGCCACGCCTCGCTGGCGGGCACCCGCACGACCGGTTCGCTCGGCAGATGCGCGGCGGCAATCGCGCGCAATTGCGCGGTGACGTCGCCGCTATCGTTCGGCGCGTGTTCCATATCGATCAGCAGCCAGTCGAAACCGGCATGCGCGAGCGCCTCGGCCGCCGATTCGCTACCGAGCGACAGCCACAGGCCGAACAGCGGCTCGGTTTCCTTCAGACGTTGCTTGAGGGGATTGGTAAAGGTGCTCATCGCCACGCTCCCCGGCGATGGGACATATCGCCTGAAACGCGGGAAAGGACGCTGGTGTGGCAAACCTGGTGGCCGCCAAGGCCGTGGTGGCCAACATACCTGCTGCGACGCAATGCGGGGACCGGCATGTCTCGCTCCGTGTGGTTATCGGAGCGATCATACCGTGACAATAACGCGGGGGTTGGGTCGTACTGCTGAGCGCAGCTTCAGTCGCGGACCACGTCGGCCCAGCAGTTCGGCGTCTCGAACAAGCGCACCTTGTGCAGGCGCAGATTTACGCCGTAGTGTGCGTCGTAGACGTTCGCGAGGATGTCGAACGCGACGGCGGCGAGATTCTCGACGGTCGGAATGCGATCGAGCACGACCGTCTTATGCCCCGCCATGGTTTCCAGAAAACCACGCACCTGCGTATCGCCTTCGTAGACGAGGAATGCATGGTCCCATTTATCCACCAGATGCTCGACGGCGAGCGCCTTCACGTCGGCGAAGTCCATCACCATGCCGCGATCGGGCGCGCCTTCCGTATCGACCAGGTCGCCTTGCAGCGTGATTTCGAGCACATAGCGATGCCCGTGCAGATTACGGCACTGGCTGCGGTGGTCAGGGATGCGGTGACCCGCGTCGAATTCGAGTTTTCGTGTAATCGTCAGCACGGCAAATCAGGGAATGTTCAGATATTTGTGGGTCTGCATCGACAGGCGCCATTGCGGATGGCGTTTGCACCAGTCGATCGCGAGCTTGGTGTTGATGTCGCGCGACGGGCCGTCCATCGGCTGGACGAGGAAATACTCGAAGTCGAGCTTCGCATAGTCGGACAGCCGCTGGTTGTCCTGCGGAATCACGACCTTCAGTTCGTTGCCTTTGGTAACGACGAGCGGCGCGTCGGCCTTCGGGCTCACGCAGATCCAGTCGATCGTCTCGAGCACCGGCAGTGAGCCGTTGGTTTCGATGGCGATTTCGAAAGCGGCGGCATGCAGCGCATCGACGAACGGCTGATCGATCTGCAGCATCGGTTCGCCGCCCGTGCACACCACGAAGCGTTCACCCTCGCCTTCCGGCCACAGGGACGCAATCATCTGCACCAGCTCTTCGGCGGTGCGGTACTTGCCGCCGTTCTCGCCGTCGGTGCCGACGAAATCGGTATCGCAGAAGCGGCACACAGCCTCCTCGCGATCTTCTTCGCGGCCCGACCACAGATTGCAGCCGGCGAACCGGCAGAACACGGCCGGACGCCCGGCATTCGCGCCCTCGCCCTGCAATGTGTAGAAGATTTCCTTGACCGCGTACGTCATGCTGCTTTCTGCCTTGTGTTCCTGAAAATGATGGTCTGCGTGGCGTTCGCTGGGACGGCGCCGCGCAGAGCCGTCAAACCGGCTCGGTAACCTTCTCGCCGGCCAGATACGCTTCGTAGCCACGCTTGCGCAAGCGGCACGCGGGGCATTCGCCGCAGCCGAAGCCCCACGCATGCAATTCTGCGCGCTCGCCGACGTAGCAGGTATGCGTTTCGACGCGCACCAGTTCAACCAGTTCGTCGCCGCCCAGCTCGTGCGCGAGACGCCACGTGTCGGCCTTGTCGAGCCACATCAGCGGCGTTTCGAGCAGGAAGCGCTTGTCCATGCCGAGGTTCAGCGCGACCTGCAATGCCTTCATCGTATCGTCGCGGCAATCGGGGTAGCCCGAGAAATCCGTCTCGCACATCCCGCCGACCAGCACCTGCAAGCCACGCCGATACGCGATGGCCGCGGCGATCGTCATGAACATCAGATTGCGGCCCGGCACGAACGTATTCGGCAAACCGTTCGCGGTGGCTTCGATCTCGATCTCACGCGTCATCGCGGTGTCGCTGATCGAACCGAGCACCGACAGATCGATCATGTGATCGTCGCCGAGGCGCTCGGCCCATGCTGGAAAAACGCGCACCACAGCGTGACGAAAACCTTCGCGGCATTCGAGTTCGACCCGGTGCCGTTGACCGTAATCGAAGCCGAGCGTTTCGACCGTTTCATAACGTTCGAGCGCCCAGGCGAGGCACGTGGCGGAATCCTGGCCGCCGGAAAACAGCACCAGAGCGCTACGTTTAGCGTCTTTGCGGATCACCGTGAAACTCCGTGAATGATGAGTGCCGCGTCGCGCTGCGCGAGGTGCGCCATGCAAGCAACGCGGCGCGACGCGTGCCGGCACTGCTGCCGGCCCAAACCAGTATAGGCCGCGCCTTCCGCATGCAGAGTCGCTGGGCGCTTATACCGTTAATCGTCGGACGCAGGGTTCGGCGTCTGTTGGAGACTGGCCGTTTGCAACCAGGATGCCTCACAAGGCCAGCGCCAGAAACACGAAAGGACTTGTCTGGCGCGGTGGCACTCAGGCACCACCCTCGGCACCGCACTCGCGTGCAAGTCCTTGAACTGGCGCGATTTTATCACGCGGCGCCGAACGCCGCCGAGCGCGCTGCACTCGCATCGTGCGCACAGGCCGGAACCGGCGAATGCCCGTCAGAAAAGGAAAAGCCCCAGGAATCTTGCGATTTCCTGGGGCTGAATCCTGGTGGCCTGGGACGGAATCGAACCATCGACACGCGGATTTTCAATCCGCTGCTCTACCAACTGAGCTACCGGGCCAACGAAGAACGAGATGATATCAAAGGGTCAGCAGCACGGCAAGCCCCTTCTCGAAAAAATCAGCCGGGGCAATATCTGCGCGCATGGCGCCGCCGTTCACTCCCCTTTGTTCTTGCCGAGGTCGACGCCGAGCTGCTTGAGCTTGCGATACAGGTGCGTGCGCTCCAATCCGGTCTTCTCCGCCACGCGCGTCATGCTGCCGTTCTCGCGTGCGAGGTGATATTCGAAGTACGCGCGCTCGAACGCATCACGTGCATCGCGCAACGGGATATCGAACGAGATCGACGCCGTTTGCGCAGCCAATGCGCCGCTGCCCATGCCGTCCGACGACAGCATCGGCAACGCCGCCGCTGAAGCCACTACCGACGCGTTGGTCGGCAAGACCGGCTTGGTTACCGTGCCGCCGGGCGCACTTGCAGCATTGCCACGCGCCAGCCCTTGCTCGACCGCCTTCAACAGCTTCTGCAACGCGATCGGTTTCTCGAGAAAATTGAGCGCGCCGATCTTGGTCGCTTCGACCGCCGTATCGATGGTTGCGTGGCCGGACATCATGATCACCGGCATGGTCAGTTGCCCTTGCGCGGCCCATTCCTTGAGCAAGGTCACACCGTCGGTATCGGGCATCCAGATGTCGAGCAATACCAGATCGGGCGCCTGGCGCAAACGGAAATCGCGCGCCTCCTGCGCGTTTTCCGCGGCCTCCACGACATGTCCCTCGTCGCTCAGGATCTCCGAGAGCAATTCCCGGATGCCCATTTCATCATCTACCACCAGGATGGTTGCCATTTACGCTGCCCTTGTCTGCACTGTTGCTTTTGTCGTTCCCTGCGACGCACTGCTGTGCGCCGCCCGCGGCCCCGCTTCAGGTGCCGCAGCATCGTCTGCCAGTTGAAGGAAGAGGATCGAGATCTGCGCGCCTTCGATCACATCGCCCGCTTTCATGCGGTTGCGAATGTCGATCCGCGCGCCGTGTTCGTCGACGATCTTCTTGACCATCGCAAGACCGAGACCCGTACCTTTGGCCTTGGTCGTCACGTAAGGTTCGAATGCACGTGTCAGGATACGCGCAGGGAAGCCCGGTCCGTTATCCGACACCGTCAGACGCACCGCGACGCGTACTTTGCCTTCCGCGTCGGGGTCTCCGTATTCTACTGTCCTCGTCTCGAGCAACACACGTGGTTGCTCGAGGTCGGCCACTGCATCCTGCGCGTTCTGCAGCAGGTTGTGAATCACCTGACGCAATTGCGTCGCGTCGCCACGAATCACCGGCAGTTCCGCGAGTTCCACTTGAATCGCGCTCTTGCCTTCCTCGATACCGTACAACGTGAGCACTTCGCTGACCAGATCGTTCAGCTGCAGATGCGCGAGCACCGCCGGCGGCGTACGCGCATAGTCGCGGAAATTGTCGACCATCTGCTTCATCGCCGCGACCTGGTTCACGATCGTGGTCGCGCCACGCTTGAGCACATCGGCATCCGACGCCGACAGCTTGTCGGCGAGCTTCATCTGCAAACGCTCGGCCGAGAGCTGGATCGGCGTGAGCGGATTCTTGATCTCATGCGCGAGCCGCCGCGCGACTTCGCCCCACGCGATCGAACGCTGCGCCGAGATCACGTCGGAGATGTCGTCGAACACGACGACGTAGCCCGAGGTCTGCATGTCTTCGGCATCGCGGTCGGTGGCGGACACAAGGCGCGCGCCGCGCACGAGCAAGGTGAGCGGCTCGGTTTCGTCGGGCACCTGCACCGAGAATTGCTGCTGCCAATGGCCGCGGTCGTCGTGACCGTCACCACTTGCCGCTTCACGATCGGCAAAGGCCTTGCGCACCATGCCGCCGAACTCGCTCAGCACGCCGATCTGATCGAGCGCCGAACCCAGCACCGCCTGGAACGGCTGACGGAAAATCCGCTCGGCGCCGCGGTTCGCGGTGGTGAGGCGGAACTGCCGGTCGAACACGAACACGCCCGCGGTCAGGTTCGCAAGAATGCTTTCCAGATAGGCCTTCGAATGCTCGAGCGCGATGCGGTTGTTCTCGACCGCCGCGCGCGCTTCGGAAAGCTGCCGCGTCATCGCGTTGAACGACTGCGTGAGGAAGCCCAGTTCGTCGCGCGACTTGATTTCGCGCTTCGGCGTGTAGTCGCCCTCGGTCACTTCCTTGGTACCCTGCGCGAGCAGGAACAACGGCCGCGCAAGCTGATTGCCGAGCGCGAGCGCCAGCATCATCGCGATGAAGGTCGCGAGGAACAGCGCAAGCGTCAGTGTGCCGATGTACATCTTGCGCAAGCCGGTGCGGCCCAGCGCCTTCTCCTGATACTCGCGATACGCGCGCTGCACCGCGTCGGCATTACGTGCGAGCGACGGCGAGACCGGCTGCGTCAGTTGCAGGAAGCGTTCGGTGGGCTGTAACAGCGACGCGTTCGAATCCGGAATGCGCTGCACGACGCGCAGCCGCAATGCGCCCTTGCTGCCATGCGCGTGCGGATCGCCGTCCACTTCGCCTTCGATCGCCGCATAGCCGCGCCCGCGCGCCTGATCGATCATCAGCGGCGTGGGCAAATCGTTCGGCACCAGCGTCGCGAAATTGCCGGACGCCTGCGCGACCACGTGCATATCCGGCGTCGCGCCCGACATGCTGCGCGTGGGCTCGATGATCGTCGCGTCCTGCACGCCGAACTGATCGCGCAAGCGCAAGAGCGTGAGCGTCGTGCCGGCCGCATCCGCGCTCGCCAGCTGCTCGGACATCAAACGGCCCTTGGTCTGCAGATCCGACAGCGACGCGTCGAGCATGCCGCGGCCGAGGTTCAGCCCCGAGGTCAACGCGGTTTCGACGTTCACGTCGAACCACGATTCGATACTGCGCGACACGAACTGATACGACACGACGTAAATGATCCCGCCCGGCACCACGCCGACCAGCGCCATGAAGAACGCGAGTTTCGCGAGCAGCCGCGTGCCGAATTTGCCCTTGCGAAGCCGGGCAATGATGATGATGACGAGCGTCGCCACCACCAGCAAAAAGATCATCGCAACCGCGAGATTGGCTGCATACAGCCACTGGTAATAACGGTCGAAGAATTCGGTGTTCGCGCTCGCGGCCGCGAGCAGCACCAGCAGCAGCACGGCCGTCACGGCGACCGTAGTCACCAGCACGCGCACGACGATGCTGCTGACACTGGTGGCGCGGCGCACTCTATTTAGCACGTTCGGTCACCGTGAAGGTAAAGCGCTTCCATTCCGACGAGAGATTCCAGTCGCGGTTGTTCACGGCGTCGATCTGGAACGGCTTGGGCATCAGCGCGATGTCGAGCTGCATGCGCACGGAGGCGTTGTAAGTCTCGCCGGTATGCACCTGATTGCGGTCGATCACATGCCATGAGGTGACGTGCTTGATCACCGCGAGCGCGTCTTTGAGCGTACTGAAACCGAGCTGCAAACCGCCCGACGACACGCTCGAGACGCGGTACTCACGCGTGAGCGGCTGGAACGACAGACGGATGCTCTGCGACACGCTCACCGGCTGCTCGTCGAACCAGTACCAGCGCGGCCGGTTCAGTTCGAAATCCGTCGTGAAGTAAAGCGGAATGCCTTTATTGACGGCGTCTTCGAGGTTGCTGTTCAGATCGAAGTCAAAGCGCGTGTCGAGGCTCCAGCCGGTACCGTCGGATTGCAGCGACGCCCGCTGCACCGCGATCGAGTCAGCGTGCGCCACGCCCGGTGCGGCAAGCCATACGGCCAGCGCGATCCAGAGCACGGCTACGAGCCGAAGCGGGAAAAAGCGTTTGATGGTCACCGTTTCTGAAAGCGCGCGTAGAAAAATCCGTCGTGGTCTGAGTTCGAGCCGGCGCCATCTTCAGCGGCGTGTCCGGCATGGGAATCGGCCGATGTGTCGGCGGGCGCGCGGGAAACTGTGGGTAAAAGTTGCCCCGGCGCGTCCAATCGTACCGCATCCTGGTACTTGTCTCCAAACCACTGTGCCTGCAACTCGCCTTCTTCGGGGAAGATCGAACACGTAACGTAGAGCAACTCGCCGCCCGGCTTCACGAGCGGCCACAGCGCGTCGAGAATGCGGCGCTGTTCGGCGACCAGCGCGGGAATATCGGACGCGCGGCGCAGCCAGCGAATATCCGGATGACGCCGCACGATGCCCGATGCGGAACACGGCACGTCGGCGAGAATACGGTCGAAGGGCTGGTCGATGTCGTCATGCCATTTTGACGGCTGGCCCGCATCGCCGATGCGCACTTCTGCTTCGAGCTTCAGCCGCTGCAAATTTTCGCCGATGCGACGTGCGCGCGACGCGTCGCTTTCGAGCGCTACGAGCTGAAGGTTGGCGAGTTCGAGCAAATGACCTGTCTTGCCGCCCGGCGCCGCGCACGCATCGAGCACGCGCATGCCGTCGCGCACGCCGAGCAGTTGCGCAGCGAGTTGCGCGCCGGCGTCCTGCACGGACACGACGCCGTCGCTGAAGCCGGGAATCCGGTCGACCGGCATCGGCGTGGCCAACTTGACCGCATAGTCGCCGGCTTTGCTCGCGGCGATGTGACGGTCTTGCAGCACTTGAAGATACGCGTCGACTGTCGAGTGGCGCGCGTTCACGCGCAGCGTCAACGGGCCTTGCGTGTTGCCGGAGGCGAGCACCGCTTGCCACGCGTCGGGCCAGGCGCGCCTGACTGCGTCGATCCACCACGCCGGGTAATTCCAGCGTGCCACTTCGTCGGCCTGCAATGCGCGCAGCAGCGTCTCACGTTCGCGCAGGAAATTACGCAGCACGGCGTTGACGAGCCCCTTCGCGAACGCGAATTCACGACGTGCGGCGATTGCGCTGACGGCCTGATCGACGACGGTGAACGGCGCGTAAGCGGCGCTCGCTTCATCGTCGACGAGCAAGGCCAGCGCGCACGCGAGCACGTGACCGACGTGCGGCGGCGGCGCCTTCTTCACCAGCTTCGCGATCAGCCATTCGGCGGTCGCCAGACGCCGCATCGTGCGGTACGCGATGTCCTGCACGGCGCCGCGCGCAGCGGCGGCGTTGCCCTCAGGCGCGGACACGAACACGGATTGCAGGGCGGCCGGCAAGGCCGCGCCGAGACGCACGGCGCCGACGGCCTGGCCCGCGCAATCGAGCGCAAAGCCGAGCGATTCGGGCGCGAGATGCAGCATCGACAGACGTGATTCGCGCGGGCGCGCCGATTGGGAAGCAGAACGCGAAGAAGGCTTTGGGATCATGAAAGAGGCAAAGGCAGGCCGCGCGGTGCGCGCGACACAAACAACACATTGTAGCGTGGCGCGGCTTGGGGCTTCTGCGGCAGGGCTGCGGCCGCCACCCGCAATCCTCGTGTGTCGAATAAAAAAGGCGAGCCCGCGGACTCGCCTTTCATCTCACCAGGTTAGCGCCGCGCGCCGTTATTCGAAGCGCCCGGTGCGCGCCATTTCCATCAACCGGGCGATCCGTTCCTCGGTGGCCGGATGCGTCGAAAACAGATTCGCGATGCCGCCGCCCGACAGCGGATTCATGATCATCATCTGCGCGGTGGCCGGATGCTGCTCGGCTGTCGGAAACGGAATGCCGCTCGCATAGCGATGAATCTTGTCGAGCGCCGACGCGAGCGCCTGCGGGTCGCCGGAAATCTGCGCGCCGCCGCGGTCCGCTTCGAATTCACGCGCGCGCGAAATCGCCATCTGGATCAGGGCGCCGGCGATCGGCGCGAGCAACGCGACGGCAATGCTCGCGATCGGATTCGACGGACGGCCGTTTTCATCGCGACCGCCGAAGAACATCGCGAAGTTCGCCAGCGCGGAAATGGCGCCGGCCATGGTTGCCGAGACGGTCGAGATCAGGATGTCGCGATGCTTCACGTGCGCCAGTTCGTGCGCCATCACGCCGCGCATTTCGCGCTCGGACAGCACCCGCAGGATGCCGGTGGTCGCGGCAACCGCCGCGTGCTCCGGATTGCGGCCAGTGGCGAACGCGTTCGGCGCGTCTTCGTTGATCAGGTAGACGCGCGGCATCGGCAGGCCGGCACGCGTGGAAAGCTCGCGCACCATCCGGTAGAACTGCGGCGCGCTGGCTTCGTCGACTTCCTGCGCGTTGTACATGCGCAGGACCATCTTGTCCGAGAACCAGTACGAGAAGAAATTCATTCCAAGGGCGATCACGAGCGCGATCGTCATGCCGCGCGACCCGCCGATCATCCCGCCGATCACGATGAAAAGGGCCGTGATCGCGGCCATCAACATCGCGGTTTTGACCCAATTAAACATGTCTGCTACTCCTTGCCCGAGCGCGGGTTCATATCTGTGCCGCGTCATCGCGGCGACTGATTGTAAGCGAAACGTTAGATATGGACGCGCAGGGAAAATTCAATCATCTCGATGCGGTGGCGAGCTTGATGCCCAAGCCGACGAATGCGCTGCCGACGCCGCGATCCAGCCACTTCTTCACCGAAGGCTTGCCGGAAAAGCGCCGCGTCACACTGCCCGCGATCCACGCGACAAAACTGTTCCAGATCATGCTCATCACGACGAACACCACGCCGAGCGTGAGGAACGCGAGCGCTTTGCGGTCGCTGCCGGTCGTCACGAACTGCGGGAAGAACGACACGAAAAACAGCACCACTTTCGGGTTCAGCACATTGGTCCAGAAGCCTTGCAGGAACAGCTGACGTAGCGATTTCGGCGCACCCGCAGCACGTGCTTCGCCGACCGCTTCGTCTGCCGCTGGTTTCGCGAAAATCAACCGCACGCCCAGATAGATCAGATAAATAGCGCCGACGAACTTGATGACGGTGAACGCGGTGGCCGACGCGGCCAGCAGCGCCGTCAAACCGAACGCGCAGGCCAGCGAATGGACGCAGCAACCCGCGGAGATACCAAGCGCGGACATCAGGCCCGCGCCACGGCCCTGCGCAACGCTGCGCCCGACGATATAGGCCGTATCCGGCCCGGGCGTCACATTCAGCAGAAAAACGGCGACGACGAAAAACTCGAAATGGGTGATGCCGAACATGGGAATCCTCGAAAACTGGGCCGTTGCATGGAGGATTCTAACGCGCCGCAGGGCTGCGGCGAGGGTGTTGAACATCGGCCGAACGGACAATGTTCAGGACATGTTAACGGCTGCTGTTATTGTGCTTCGGGAAGCTGGAAACGCTGCCCTGCGGCCAGCGTCGCGCCGGCCAGGAATTCGCGCACCGGCAAGCGCTTGCCGCCGGGTTTCTGCAATTGCGTGAGACGCAACGCGCCGTCTCCGCAGGCCACCACCACGCCTTCGGGCGAAACATCGGCGATCGTGCCGGGCGCGCTGTTGCCTTGCGCCTCTACGGGAACCGCCGCCCAGATCTTGACTGACGTGCCGTCGTCCAGCGTGGCCACGCCGCCGGGAAACGGGTCGAACGCGCGCACCTGGCGCGCGAGCACGTCGGCCGACTTGCGCCAGTCGAGCGCGGCTTCATGTTTGCCGATCTTTTCCGCGTACGTCGCGCCTTCGGCCGGCTGCGGGGTCGCCGGCAGCCGGCCGTTGCGCTCGATTTCGATCAGCGCGTCGACGATCAGCTTCGCGCCGTCTTGCGCAAGCCGGTCGTGCAAGGTGGCCGTGGTGTCGTCTTCGGAGATCGACGCGCGCACTTCGGAGATTATCGCGCCGGTGTCGAGGCCGACATCCATTTGCATCAGCGTGATGCCGGTTTCCGCGTCGCCCGCTTCGATCGCCCGATGGATCGGCGCGGCGCCGCGCCAGCGCGGCAACAGCGACGCGTGAATGTTGATGCAGCCATACGGAGGAATATCCAGCACTTCCTGCGGCAGGATCAGGCCATAAGCGGCCACCACCATCACGTCGTGCGGCGTAGCGCGCAGCAGGTCGATGGCGGCGGCGGCTTCGACCGGATATTTGCCGGCGCGGCGCAGCGAAGGCGGCTGCGCGACGGCGAGCCCATGCTCCTGCGCATAGCGCTTGACCGGGCTCGCCTGCAATTTCATCCCGCGTCCGGCGGGCCGGTCGGGCTGGGTCAGCACGAGCGGCACCGGAAAACCGGCGCTGTGGATCGCGGCCAGCGCGGCCGCGGCGAACTCCGGCGTACCGGCAAAGATGACGCGCAACGAATGACTCATGAACGAGGGAAGTAGGCGAGGTGGACGCGCATTACATCGCGTGGGCGAGCTTCTTCATCTTGCTCCTGATACGCGTCTGCTTCAGCGACGACAGGTACTCGACGAACACGCGGCCCATCAGGTGATCCATTTCGTGCTGGATGCAGACCGCGAGCAGCCCCTCGCAGTCCATCTCGAAGGTTTCGCCCTTCTCGTTCAGCGCCCGCACGCGCACCTTCTCGGCGCGCTCGACGTTGTCGTAAATGCCCGGCACCGAAAGACAGCCTTCTTCCGAAAACTTCCTCTCGTCGCTCGACCAGATGATTTCCGGGTTGATGAAGGCCAGCAGTTCGTCGTGCGCGTCCGACACGTCGATCACGACCACGCGCTCGTGCACGTCCACCTGGGTCGCGGCGAGCCCGACGCCGGGCGCGGCGTACATCGTTTCGGCCATGTCGGCGACGAGGCGGCGGATGCGGTCGTTGACCGCTTCGACCGGCTTCGCGATCTTGTGCAGCCGTTTGTCCGGGTAATTGATGATGTTCAGTAAAGCCATGATCTTGAAGATGATTTTAGGCGCCGCTGACCGGTGGAAGGTTCGCGTTGGCCATTCGGCCAGGTTGTGAGCCCGTCGCGTTACGCAGAGGATAGATGGTGTCGAACCGTTTCGATTCAACGCGCTACTTGCGCTAGACAACGAGCCCGCGCGGGTGGGCGCGGCGCTGCAGTTATTTCGGATGATGAAAATTCTAGCATGGCGCCCGCCTGCCCGCTGGCCCTGTACGAGGATCGACCGCAATGCACACCTTGCCCGCAACGGATATTGAACTCGCCGCCTGGCTGCGGCTGTCGCTCGCGCCGGGGCTGAGACCCGCCGCGCTGCGCTTACTTCTGAGCGCGTTTGGACTGCCGGAGGCGATCTTTGACCAATCGCCCGAGGTGCTCGCCGGCGTCGCCGGCGAGGCTGCGGCGCGCGCCGTGCGGGCTCCGGCCAGTCCCGAATTTGAAGCGCAGCTCGCTGCGGTGATTGCGTGGCGCGAGCAGCCCGGCAACCATCTGGTCGCGCTCGACGATCCCGCCTACCCGCCAACGCTGCTGACCATGCCCGATCCGCCACCGCTGCTATATATAAAGGGCCGGCTGGATCTGCTGCATACGAGGGCGATCGCCGTGGTGGGCAGCCGCAGCGCCACGCCGCAAGGCGCCGAGGACGCGGTGCGTTTTGCGCGTGAGCTTTCAGCGGCGGGCGTGACGATCGTGTCGGGGCTGGCGCTCGGCATCGACGGCGCCGCGCATCGCGGCGGTCTGGAAGGCCCCGGCGGCACGGTAGCGGTCATCGGCACCGGCGCGGACCTCGTGTACCCATCGGCGCATCACGCCCTGGCTCGGCAGATCGCGATGCAAGGGGCGATTGTCTCGGAATGGCCGCTCGGCACGCCTGCGCGTGCCGCCAATTTTCCGCAGCGTAACCGGCTGATCGCCGGCCTCGTTAGCGGCGTTCTGATCGTCGAGGCAGCAATGCGCTCAGGCTCGCTGATCACCGCGCGGCTCGCCAATGAAATGGGGCGCGATATCTTTGCGTTGCCGGGGTCGGTCCATGCGCCGCTATCGCGTGGCTGTCATCGGATGATCAAGCAAGGTGCCAAGCTGGTCGAAACGCCCGATGAGGTGCTTGAGGAACTCGGCTTCGCCAAGCCGTCGGCGGGTCCGTCCGCTTGCGCATCGCCAGTGCTGCGGGATGGTGAGGCTCGGACGGATTCGGCACCGGCGGCGGCATCAGCAGCAGCCTCGTCAGCGATCACCGCAGAAGGTCAGCGACTGCTCGCCGCGCTCGGCCACGCGCCAACCACACTTGAAATTCTTGCCATCCGCACCGAGATGGAGGGCGCAGTATTACAAAACACGCTGCTGCAACTCGAACTCGCTGGCCAACTGACCGTCCTGCCGGGCGGCCGCTTCATGCGGACAAGCCACGGCTAACCCTGCATTGACCAAGGTTGACCACGACTCGCGATCGTCCATGCTACATTCGCGCCAAAGCACCTGACAAAAGTACGCAAGGAACCACCATGCCCGCGCTGAATCTCGACACCGACCAAGACCGGATCGCCGAGCGCGTCAACGAACCCGAGACGCTGTTCGTTGCCTGCCTGTGCGCGGAGTGGTGCGGAACCTGCCGTGACTATCGGGAAGCTTTCGACCGGCTGGCGGACAAGCACCCGGACATCTGTTTCGCATGGATCGACATCGAAACCCACGCTGACCGCTTCGACGATCTGGACGTCGAGAATTTCCCGACCATCCTGATCGAGGACTCGGTAACGACACGTTTTTTTGGCACGGTTTTACCGCAGGCTGCGATTGTCGAGCGGATGCTGGCCGACCTGACGGCCGTGCCCGGCATCAGCGGGGCGCCCAAACTGCGGCCCGCGCTGGCGGTCGCCTGAAGCATAGCTGCCAGCCGCGCAGCCTTGCGGCACAGGCGTTGCGGGCCGTGCGCAGCGCACTTGCCAGCGCTTCCTCAAGCGCTGGGCACACCATTATGACGGTCCGCTTTTTTATGGCACTTGACGCGCCGCTCTCGCGCCGTGTGCTATAAAGCGGTCGTTATTGGGTCGCAAAGGTCACAAACGAGGGTCGCGCTAAAGAAAGCGCACTCAAGGCCACCAACCCGGATCTACCAACCTCACATCGAGTCATGTCCAAAGCACTGATCATCGCCGAAAAGCCTTCCGTCGCGAACGACATCGCGCGCGCTTTGGGCGGCTTTACCAAGCATGACGAATACTACGAAAGCGACGACTACGTCCTTTCCTCGGCAGTCGGCCATCTGCTGGAAATCGCCGCGCCCGAAGATTATGAAGTCAAGCGCGGCAAGTGGAGTTTCGCCAATCTGCCCGTCATTCCGCCGCATTTTGACCTCAACCCTATCGCAAAAAGCGAGTCGCGCCTGAAGGTGCTGACCAAGCTGCTCAAGCGCAAAGACGTCGACCGGCTCATCAACGCATGTGACGCGGGGCGCGAGGGCGAGCTGATTTTCCGCCTGATCGCGCAGCACGCAAAAGCCAGGCAACCGGTTCAACGCCTGTGGCTGCAATCCATGACGGCGGGCGCCATTCGCGACGGCTTTGCCCGTCTGCGCAGCGACGAAGAAATGCAGCCGCTCGCCGATGCGGCGCGCTGCCGCTCGGAAGCGGACTGGCTGGTCGGCATCAACGGCACGCGCGCGATGACCGCGTTCAACAGCAAGGGCGGCGGTTTCTTCCTGACCACGGTCGGGCGGGTGCAGACGCCGACGCTGTCGATCGTCGTCGAGCGTGAAGAGAAAATTCGCCGCTTCGTGCCGCGCGATTACTGGGAAGTGAAGGCGGAGTTCGTCTGCGCAGCCGGCTTCTATGAAGGCCGCTGGTTCGATCCGAAATTCAAGCGCGACGAGTTCGATCCGGAAAAACGCGACTCGCGTCTGTGGGCGCTGCCCGCCGCCGAAACGATCGTCGCCGCCTGCCGCGGGCAGATCGGCACAGTAACCGAAGAATCGAAGCCGTCCACACAACTGTCGCCGGCGCTGTTCGACCTGACCAGCCTGCAGCGCGAGGCCAACGGCCGCTTCGGCTTCTCGGCCAAAAACACGCTCGGTCTCGCTCAGGCGCTGTACGAAAAGCACAAGGTGCTGACCTATCCCCGGACCGACGCACGCGCGTTGCCGGAAGACTATATGGATACGGTCAAGCAAACGCTCGGCATGCTCAAGGAGAGCAACAACTATCTGCCGTTTGCCAAGCAAGTGCTCGACAAGGGCTGGGTGAAGCCGAACAAGCGCATCTTCGATAATTCGAAGATCAGCGATCACTTTGCAATCATCCCGACGCTGCAGGCGCCGAAGAATCTGTCCGAACCGGAACAGAAGCTCTACGACCTGGTCGTGAAGCGCTTCCTGTCTGTGTTCTTCCCGGCCGCTGAATATCGGGTGACGACGCGGATCACGGAAGTGGTCGGCCATCATTTCAAGACTGAAGGCAAGGTGCTGGTCGAACCGGGCTGGTTGCAGATCTACGGCCGTGAAATCAGCGGCGAAGACGCGAACCTTGTGCCGGTACAAAAGGGTGAGAAGGTCAAGACCGACAAGATCGCCGCGCAGCAACTGGTGACGAAACCACCCGCACGCTACAACGAAGCGACCTTGCTGTCGGCAATGGAAGGCGCGGGCAAGCTCGTCGAGGACGACGAGCTGCGCGAAGCCATGGCGGCCAAGGGTCTGGGCACGCCGGCCACGCGCGCCGCCATCATCGAAGGGCTGCTCGGTGAAAAGTATCTGATTCGCGAGGGCCGCGATCTGATTCCGACCGCCAAGGCGTTTCAGCTGATGACGCTGTTGCGCGGCCTCGGCGTGAAGGAATTGACCGCGCCGGAGCTGACCGGCGAGTGGGAATACAAGCTCTCGCAAATGGAGCGCGGCAACCTGCCGCGCGACGCATTCATGCAGGAAATCGCGCGCATGACGCAGACCATCGTCAAGCGCGCGAAGGAATACGATTCCGACACGATCCCCGGCGATTACGCGACGTTGCAGACGCCGTGTCCGAATTGCGGCGGTCAGGTGAAGGAAAACTACCGGCGCTTTGCGTGCTCGAAGTGCGAGTTTTCGATTTCGAAAATTCCGGGCGGACGTCAGTTCGAAATTCCGGAAGTCGAAGAGTTGTTGCAGAACAAGACGATCGGACCGCTTTCCGGTTTCCGCAGCAAGATGGGCCGGCCGTTCTCGGCAATCCTGAAGCTCTCGCTCGACGACGAGATCAAGAACTACAAGCTCGAGTTCGACTTCGGCCAGGATTCGGGCGGCGAAGACGGCGAACCGCCTGATTTCTCCGACCAGCAGCCGGTCGGCGCATGCCCGAAATGCAAAGGGCGCGTGTTCGAGCACGGCATGAGCTATGTCTGCGAGAACTCGGTCGCGAGTCCGAAGACGTGCGACTTCCGCTCGGGCAAGGTGATCTTGCAGCAGGAAATCGCCCGCGAGCAGATGGCGAAACTATTGGAAGAAGGACGTACCGACCTGCTGACGAATTTCAAATCGTCGCGCACCGGCCGTAACTTCAAGGCGTTCCTCGTCAAGCAGAACGACGGCAAGATTGGCTTCGAATTCGAGAAGAAGGAGCCGTCGGCGAAAACCGCCGCGAAGACTGCGGCGGCGAAGTCGGCAACCAAGGCGGCGCCGGAGCCGGATGACGAAGAAGCGGCAGTCGCTGTGAAGGCGGCGCCAGCGGCCAAAAAGGCGGCAGCGAAGAAAGCACCCGCCACCAAGACCGCGGCAGCCAAGAAGGCGCCCGCTAAAAAAGCAGTAGCGCGCAAGACCGGCTCGTAATTGGAGCCGGCGGCCAGGAGGTAACTCGCGTCCGGCCAGCTTCGCGCTTGCGATAAAAAAGGCGCAGTCACATGAAGTGACTGCGCCTTTTTATTTGCCTACCAGACTGCACTTACCACCGTGCTCCCCGGCTAGTACGTGAGCTCACCTCAGCTCAGTTCACAGCCGCGACAAAGCCGTCGGCCGCGAGCGATTCGATGTCTTCGCCAAGGTCTTCGGCACGGGCGACAACTCGCTGTCGAGGAGATGTGACAGCGGCTCAGCGCCGTCGAACGCTTCCGGCGGGGTGATCTCGGCGGAATCCAAAGCGGCCGCCGTGGCAGGCCGCACAAGGCCGTCCTTGATCCACTGCTCGCCGAGCAGACTGTTCGGCGTCTGGCTGAAATGCTCGACCAGGTGATCGATGAACGTGCGCACCTTCGCCGGCAAGTGGCGGCGGCTCGGATACGCAATGTTGATCTCCACCTGCGGCAAACGGTAATCGCCGAGCAGACGCACGAGCCTGCCGCGCGTCATGTCGCGCCCGATCAGATAGCTCGGCAGAATCGCGATGCCCATGCCGAGCAGCGCAAACTGCCGCAGCATTTCCGTGTTGTTCGCCACGATCACGTTCGACGGACGCACCCGCACCTCGCCTTCCGGCCCCGTGAACACGCGCTCGTCGCCCCAATACTCGGACGGCAAGCTCAGGCACGGGTGCTCGAGCAGGTGCTCAGGACGCGTGGGCGTGCCGTGCTTTTCCAGATACGCCGGCGTCGCGCACACCGTCATGCAACCAGTGGTCAAACGCCGCGTGACAATGCTCGCGCTGCGCATCTGCCGCGCGATAACGACGCCGACGTCGAAACCTTCTTCGACCAGATCGACCTGCCGATCCACCAGCGTGACGTCGGGAATGACTTTCGGATAACGCTCCGCATAGGTCTGGAGCACCGGCGCCAAGTTATGCAACCCGAACACGACCGGCGCGACGATTCGCAACGTGCCGACGGGTTCGTGATTTCGCGCGACCACCATCTGCTCGACGTCTTCCAATTCGTCGAGAATCTGGCGCGCACGCTCAAGATAAACTTGGCCTGATTCGGTCAGCGACAAGCTGCGGGTTGTGCGATTGAGCAGCCGCGTACCAAGGCGGCCTTCGAGATCGGCAACGTGGCGGGTCGCGACTGCGTTGGAAATATCCATCGCGCTTGCAGCGCGGGCAAAACTGCCGAGATCCGCCACTTTGACGAATACTCGCATCGACTGCAAATGATCCATAGGACTACTCCTGCCGTGTTACAGCTTCCTGAAAAGCAGTGAAGCGAACTTGGAATTCTCCTACGACTCGCGAAATCGTGCAGAAGTTGCCCATCAAAGCGGAAATTTTGTCGATATTTGTGCCACTGTGTTCCCCAGCGTGGAGCATGAACGCTCATTGTTCCCGAAAAAGAAACAATCTGCTGCACTGCAGCTTGCACTGTCTTTTTTGTTCGAACAGATGCAACGGTCGCGCGGGCGTTGCTGAATCAGCAAAAGTGTTCGGGGGTCGAATCAGAAAACAAAAAACCGCCCGAAGGCGGCTTTCTGTTCGAAGTGAATACTCACCTGATCAGACGGCGAGTTTTCCTTCCAGGGCTGCTTTAGCCTGAGTCAGAGCCGGTGGCAACCCTTGCTGCAGTGTGTCAAACAACTCGGCATGCAGAGCAAGTTCGTCGCGCCAGGCAGCGGCGTCCACCGAGATCACCTGCTGGAATTGTTCGCGGCTGAAATCGAGCCCGCTCCAATCGATGTCTTCATAGCGCGGCGACACGCCAAATGCGTGTTCCTCGCCTTGCGCCGAGCCTTCAATGCGGCCAACCATCCAGCTCAACACACGCATATTCTCGCCGAAACCCGGCCAGACGAACTTGCCGTCCGCGCCCTTGCGGAACCAGTTCACGCAGAAGATTTTCGGCAGCTTCGCGTTCGATTTCTCGAGGCGCTCACCGGTTTTGAGCCAGTGACCGAAGTAGTCGCTCATGTTGTAGCCGCAGAACGGCAGCATGGCGAACGGGTCGCGGCGCACCACGCCCTGCTGGCCAGCGGCAGCGGCGGTCGTTTCCGAGCCCATGGTCGCGGCCATGTAGACGCCTTCGATCCAGTTACGCGCCTCGGTGACGAGCGGCACCGTGGTTGAACGGCGGCCACCGAAGATGAACGCGTCGATCGCGACGCCCGCCGGGTTCTCCCACTCAGCATCGATCGACGGACATTGCGATGCCGGCGCCGTGAAGCGCGCGTTCGGGTGCGCCGCCTTGCGGCCGCTTTCCCTGGCGATCGCCGGCGTCCAGTCCTTGCGCTGCCAGTCGATCAGGTGTGCGGGCGGCTCGTCGGTCATGCCTTCCCACCAGACATCGCCGTCGTCGGTCAGCGCAACGTTCGTGAAGATGACGTTTTCCTTCAGCGTGGCCATTGCATTGAAGTTGGTCTTCTCGCTGGTGCCCGGCGCGACGCCGAAATAGCCCGCTTCCGGATTCATTGCGTACAGACGGCCGTCTTTGCCCGGCTTGATCCACGCAATATCGTCACCGATTGTCGAGATTTTCCAGCCGTTCAGGCCTTCCGGCGGAATCAGCATCGCGAAGTTGGTCTTGCCGCAGGCCGACGGAAACGCGGCGGCGACGTGGTGCTTGCGCCCTTCCGGCGACGTCACGCCGAGAATCAGCATGTGTTCGGCGAGCCAGCCTTCGTCGCGGCCCATGGTCGACGCAATGCGCAGCGCAAAGCACTTCTTGCCGAGCAGCGCATTGCCGCCGTAGCCTGAACCGTAGCTCCAGATTTCGCGCGATTCGGGGAAGTGAACAATGTATTTGGTGTCGTTGCACGGCCACGGCACGTCTTTAGCACCCGTAGCGAGCGGCGCGCCGACCGAATGCACGCACGGCACAAACTCGCCGTCCGCACCCAGCACGTCGCACACGTTGCGGCCCATGCGCGTCATGACGCGCATGTTGGCCACCACGTACGGGCTGTCGCTCAACTCGACGCCGATGTGCGCGATCGGCGAACCGAGCGGCCCCATCGAGAACGGCACCACGTACATCGTGCGGCCGCGCATCGCGCCGTCGAACAGGCCGTCGAGCGTCGAGCGCATTTCGGCCGGGGCAATCCAGTTGTTGGTTGGCCCGGCGTCTTCACGACGCTGCGAGCAGATGAAGGTGCGGTCTTCAACACGAGCCACGTCCGACGGATCGGACCACGCCAGATACGAATTCGGACGTTTGACGGGATCGAGTTTCCTGAGGGTGCCGGCTTCGACCATCCGCGCGCACAGGCGGTCGTACTCCTCCTGCGAACCGTCGCACCAGACAACCTGATCGGGCTTGGTCAACGCCGCGACGCGCTCGACCCACTCGATCAGTTTTCGGTGTTTAACCCATGCGGGCACTGCGAAGGTGGGCTGTCCTTCGAATGAGGGATGATTCATCGACCTGTCTCCGTTTTGATAGCAATAGAAAAACGGTGCAAGCCCAGCGACGCTGCATGCGAGAGGCGTTCAATCCATTACGTCGGCATTCCTACGACTCGACGCGCAATTCGATTGTGCAGGTCATCGTGGGCTACACACAGCCCGTTGCGCGGAGGCATCCGCCGACAGCCTTCTGAAACCGTCTGTAAAGCGGCTTGCCTCAACACACAACAAACTGTTAAAAACGATGTCAATCGGCTTTGCCGTGGTGCTGCCGTTCTTCGCGGCAGCTTCTACGGTAAAGCATCCATCCAGACCAACGTGTGACCTAGGTCACATGGTGGGACAGCCAGCATAACACTCCGTTCCGCACCGCCATGGTGCGCCGCAAGACACATACCATGAAGATTGCCATCCTCGACGATTACCAGGACGCCGTTCGCAAGCTCGACTGCTTTCAATTGCTGGCCGACCATGAGGTCAAGGTTTTCAACAACACTGTCCGTGGTTTGGGCCAGCTGGCGAGCCGTCTTTCCGAAGTCGACGCGCTGGTCCTGATTCGCGAACGTACCCGCATCAACTCGCAACTGCTCGACAAGTTGCCGCGTTTGCGCATGATCAGCCAAACCGGCAAGGTGTCGAGCCACATCGACCTGCCGGCGTGTACCGAGCGCGGCATTGCGGTGCTGGAAGGCAGCGGCTCGCCGTTCGCGCCGGCCGAATTGACGTGGGCACTCATCATGGCTGCCCAACGGCGGATTCCGCAATACGTAGCAAACCTTAAGCAAGGGGCCTGGCAACAGTCGGGGTTGAAGACGTCGGCACTGCCGCCGAACTTCGGTTTGGGCCAGGTGTTGCGCGGCCAGACGCTGGGGATTTGGGGTTACGGCAAGATCGGGCGGCTGGTTGCCGGATACGGCAAGGCGTTCGGCATGAACGTGCTGATCTGGGGCCGCGAACATTCGCGCGAAGCGGCGCGCATCGACGGCTTCGGCGTCGCCGAAAGCCGCGAAGCGCTGTTCGAGCAGAGCGATGTGCTGTCGCTGCACCTGCGTTTGCATGACGACACGCGCGGCATCGTCAAGCAGGAAGATCTGATGCGGATGAAGCCGACCGCGTTGCTCGTGAACACGAGCCGGGCCGAACTGCTCGACGAAAACGCGCTGGTGAGCGCGCTGTCGCACAACCGTCCGGGGATGGTCGCGATCGATGTCTACGAAAGCGAGCCGATTCTGCAGGGCTACAGCCTGCTGCGGATGGAAAACGTGATCTGCACGCCGCACATCGGCTACGTCGAGCGCGAGAGCTACGAGTTGTATTTCACCGCGGCGTTCAAGAACATTCTGGCTTTCGACGCCGGCGATACGGCCAGCGTGGCGAATCCGGAAGCGTTGCAGGGCGGCCGGCGGCGTTAAGCGTGGCCCACGCCTCGCGCGCGCGGCGTTGCAACGAAACGGAAGCGAAGCGAAACCGCGCCGCCGCTGCTCAGCGCGCTTCGTGCGCGGCGGCTTCCCACAGATCGGGCACGCGTTCCAGAAAGGTCTCGCCGTCGGCGCGGCCGAGGTTATACGCGTGCACCATCTGCGAAGGGCTCGTGTAATCCCAGCTTGAAATCGGTACCTTGCGCGACGGCTGCACATAGAGCCGTTGCTGCACGCCATGCGGCACGACGAACATCTGCGGACGCGGATAGAGACGCGTGACCATCACCAGCACGTTGCCTGGCGCGTCGGCATCGAGCGCGCCGACCGGCACGTTATCGACCATCCCGCCATCCAGCACCGGCCGGCCGTTGCGCCGCAGAACCGGCGTGAACGGCGGCGTACTCGACGATTGCAGGATCAGATCCGCGAGGTCCTCGACAGTCGCGCAATCCTGCGCGCGCACGAATTCCGGATGGAAGCCGAGCGTCTGACCGAGCGTCGGATGCAGTGTCTTGCGCACGTACTTTTCGATGTTGTACGCGATCAGCCCCGCGGCGACCGCGCTGCGCGCGCCGAGCCAGCGCGGCAGATGCGACACGCCGATGCGGATTTCCGGCGCCTGTGCGAGCGTCGAGAACTTGTCGCCATAGATATCGAGCAGCGCCTGCCGGTAGATGCGGTAATGCGGAAACACCGATTCGCCGCGCAGCAGGTTGCCCCAGTACGCGTTGCGGGTGTTGTGGCGCAGCGCGTCCTGGTAATAGCGCATCACCCAGTCGGAATCGCGCGTGTAGAGCATGCACGCGGTGGCGGCGCCGGCCGAAATGCCGGTGATGACGCGCGGACGGATATGCAATTCCGGCCGCACGACGTCCCAGAATCCTGCCTGCCACCAGCAGCGATTGCCGCCACCAGCGAATACGACCTGATCGAACATCTTGGCTGTTTCCTCTAATGCGGCTCTTGCGGGTTCGACTCAGTCGAGCAGCGCGTAGGTCGTGGTGGCGTGGACGGCCATGTTGCCGGTTTCATCGAACAACTCGACTTCGCCGAACACCAGATTACGGCCCATGCGCAACACGCGCGCGGTAATCAGCACATCGCCTTTACGGACCGCGCGCATGAAACTGATATTGAGAGAGACCGTGCTCATCGGCTTGAAGCCGCCGAGCGCGGCTGAAATCGCGACGATCATCGCCGTGTCGGCGGCCGCCATGAACACCTGACCGCAGATCACGCCACCCGAATGACGCAGTTCGCCGGAAAACGGCAGGCGCAGCGTCGCGCTCTCTTCGTCGACCTTGACCGGAGTGAGCGTAAGCGTGCGCACCCATGGCGCCAAGATGCGGTCGAGCAGCTCGATAATCGCTTTGTCATCCATGTCTGTCCCCGGTCGATCGCCGCGCGACGCTTCGCGCGGCATGGTGTCGCGACATGATACCGGGGCGATGAGCTCAACGTCTTTCTGGCGAGGACCGGTCTGCTGGGCGTACCCGCGGCGACCATCACAAATATTTTTAAGAAAGTTGCTAAGGGGACTTGGCAATCTCGGAAAGTTACTGCATAATTTCGCTTCTCTTTGGGGCGTTAGCTCAGTTGGTAGAGCAGCGGACTCTTAATCCGTAGGTCGAGTGTTCGAGTCACTCACGCCCCACCAAAGTATTTAAAAGTAAAAGGCTCCCGAGCAATCGGGAGCTTTTTTTTCGCCCCGCAAAACCGCGCATGCTCCGCAAACGGTTTAACGCGACCACCGCTTCACTCGAAAGAATTTACGGCAGCAAATCCACCAGCCCCGGCAGCCCTGCGCGAATCGCGTAGCCGTTATCAACCGGCTTCAGGTCCGACCGCAGCCCGGCCTCGCGCACGATCACCACGCCGGCCATCACATCCCAGGCGTTGATATGCGCCTCGACGTAGCCATCGAACCGGCCTGCCGCGACATACGCAAGACCGAGCGCAGCCGACCCGAGACGACGATGCTCGATGCCCTTCAGGTAAAGCTGTTCGATGGTACTCAGGTACGTCGACAACGCCGTACGCGCCGAATAGCCGATATTCACAAGCCCTGCTCCGGCCTGCAGCTTGCGGCCTTGCAGACGAGCCCCGTTCAGGTAAGCGCCTTCGCCCTTGCAGGCATGAAACAGCTCGTCGTTGACCGGATCGAAAATCACACCGAGCACCGGCTCGCCGGCGACAACGTAGGCAATCGACACGCACCAGTGCCGGTGCTGGCGCAGATAGTTGCTGGTCCCATCGATCGGATCAACGATCCACATGCCGGCCTGGCCCTCGGTAAGTCCGGTTTCCTCGCCAAGAAACCCGTCTTCTGGAAACTGCGTGGTCAGCACGTCACGGATCAGCCGCTCGGTTGCCCGGTCAGCCTCGCTGACGAAGTCCTGCGGCCCCTTCTCGACGATTACGAGATCGTCGCGCTTCAGTCGTTCCTGAAACGACAGCGCGAGCGCACCGGCGTCCCGCGCAAGCTGCCTGGCCACCGCCAGGCGCTGATGTAATGAATCCATGGATAACGTTCGGAGAGTGGGTCACTGGCGCACGATCAGTTGCACGTCGATCGTCTCGGTCTGCGCGTCGCGCTCCGGGTGATCGATGCGCCGTTTTAGCAGACCGACGGCGGCATCCGCCAACTCGCGCGTCGATTGCCGGACCGTGGTGAGCTGGTAGCCGAGCCAGCTGGCCTGGGGAATGTCGTCGAAGCCCGCGATGTGCAGTTTCCGGAACCGCGCGGCGCTCAGCTTCTGCCGGAGATGGTCGATCAGTCCGAGCGCAAGGTAATCGTTGGCACAGAACACGCCATCCGGCAGGGCCTCGGCCTCGAGCAGTTCGCGTGCCGCCATGCCGCCGCCCTGGTAGTGATGCCGAGGCACGTGGACCCGCGAGGTCCGCATGCCCAGCGCCGCGGCCTGCTTCACGAACAGCCGCTCACGCGTCTGGATGCTGTAGGAACCATCTTCCGCAGCAACAACCGCAACATGCCGGCAGTCGGCTTGACGGAAGAAATCCGCGAGCAGTGAGATGCCCTTCGCGTTGTCGCATAACACACGGTCGACCATGGGAGGCTGATCCGCCTTGTTGATCAGAACCACCGGCACCTCGTGGCGAATGCACCTCCGGTAGATCTCGGCGGGCGGTGTATCGGACGTGATGATGACGCCCGATACCGCATAGCGCATCAGCATGTCGATCACCTGCGCACTGTCGCGGCCTTCCGCGGTCGGGATCAGCAACGGGCGGAACTGCTGCTCGAGCAGTGCCTCGCTGAGGTCCTTCAGTTGCTGGGCGCGAAACGGGTTGTCGATATCGGCCACCACCAGGCCAACCAGATCGGAACGCTGCATGTTCAGGCCACGCGCGAGATGGTTCACGCGATAGCCGAGCGTATCCGCCGCCTTGAGCACCTTCCGCCGCGTTTCCTCCGATACGTAGCCGCTATTGGAAAAGGTCCGCGACACCGCGGAACGGGAAACCCCCGCCGCTTCCGCCACTTCCTGGGCTGTTACCTGTTTAAGCATCCGTATTCGTACCCGTATTCGTGTCTGCGGTCCGGCCCGCTTCGCTCTGCAGCCAGGCTGCATAGGCGCGGCTGAACACGAACGGATCGTCAATATTCACCATATCGGGCTTCAGCGCAATCAGCGTCCGGGCATCGTCGGGGACTTCCGAGAAGAAGCGCACCATAATCCGTGCGCCCGCCGCGCGCGCGCGTGCGAATTCCGACAGATCGTCGATACGGTAATCGTATTCGATGACATACGGCTTTCCGGCTGCCAGCAGCGCGTCGAGGCTCGGGAAATCCTGGCGGCGGCGCATCGTGCGCGCCTGCGGATAGCCCGCCTGGATCCGGTCGATCACGGCGCTGTCTTCGCACCAGAAAAAGCAGTACGTCCATGCATCGTGCGCCGCCACTTCTTCCATGACCCGGCGCACTTCCGCCGCCTTGATTTCGACGAAGAGTCCGCCACGGTGCTTCGCAAGGGAGAGGTAATCGCCGAGCGTGCTCACGACCTCGCCCGCATAACGTGCATGGAACCACGAACCCGCGTCGCAGTGCGTCAGTTCTTCCTGGGTGCGGTTGGCCACCGGGCCGTCAAGGTTCGTCGTGCGTGCGAGCGTGTCGTCATGGATCACGACCAGCTTCCCGTCCGAACTCGTGCGCACATCGAGCTCAACCCGCTGCGCGCCCATCCGATACGCGAGTGCCGCACCGGCCAGCGTGTTCTCGGGCGCAACGGTATTTGCGCCGCGATGGCAGACGATCTCGATCGGATTGTCCTCGCGCGGGCGGTACCCACTGATCATTTCCGGCAGATCGCTGCAGATCGCCAGGATCGGCAATTTGCGGAGCGCGGCAATCTCGCGCTCACGCTCTTCGTGCCAGGCGACGATCGGCAGGTCGCGCCTGCCCGCCTCGGCCATCAGTTCGTCCGTCAGCAGTTCGTGCGGCGTATCCGACGCGCGCTCCCAGCACAGGTGGATCAAATCGGCCCCTGCGGCTTCCGCCAGCGCAAACGGATTCGCCCCGACCGGCACCAGCACCGACAGCGGATACGGGCATGCCGCCTCGGCCAGTTCGGCCACCTGCGCGATATCGAATGAGCCGAGCACGGCACGGTCGAACCGCATGGCCTCGAGCAGTGCGACGACCTTGGGCCCGCTGCCCTTCGCCTTCAGTTCGACATACAGGCCGCAACCGGTACGCTGCGCAAGCTCGATCACTTCGCGCACGCTCGGCACGGGCTCGCCGTTATTCAGCTTGTATTTGCGCAGTTGGTCGAATGTGAATTGCGCGATTTCGACATCGACGCCCGCATGCTTGAGCAGATTGGCATCATGACTCACCACGCAGATGCCATCGGCAGTGAGATGGACATCGATCTCCCACATGTCGGCGTTCAGGTGCGCGGCGAGCGCGAAGGCTTCGAGCGTATTCTCGAGTCGGTGGCCGCTTGCGCCACGATGGGCGACACAGAGCGGCTCTGGGCGAGCCAACGCGGCGATGGCCTGGCGGACGTGTTCACGCGACATGCAGACGGTCTCCGAGTGCATCGAAAAACAGGATGTCGTTCGCTTCGATATGCCACTGCACCGCTTCACCCGCCTTCAGCACCGGCCCGCCGGATTGCAGCGTGCGAATGATGTCGCCATTGGCCAGTTGCAGGTCGTACAGGATCTCGCGCCCCTGATGCTCGACAAAACTCACGGTCGCGGGATTCCCGCCCCCGGATACGAGCGTCACGTGCTCGGGACGCAACCCGGCACGCGCGGGACCCTGCGCCACCGCGCGCGTCCCGCCAAGCGCGATCCGCGCGCCGCCGCTCACGAACTGCTGCGCATCCACACTGCCGCCGATAAACGAGATGGGCGGATTGCCGAGAAAGCCGGCCACGAATTCGGTGCGCGGATTGCGATACATTTGTACCGGCGTATCGACCTGCACGATCCGGCCATGCTGCATGATTGCGATGCGATCGCACATGCTCATCGCCTCGACCTGGTCGTGCGTAACGAGAATCGCAGTGATGCCCGATTCCCGCTGGATGCGGCGGATCTCCGCGCGCATGGCCATGCGCAGGCTCGCGTCGAGGTTGGCGAGTGGTTCGTCCATCAGCAGCACATCCGGACGGCGGATAATCGCCCGCGCGAGCGACGCGCGCTGCTGCTGGCCGCCCGACAGTTCGGCGGGTTTGCGGTGCAGCAGCGAGTCGATCCGCACGAGTGCAGCGATCTCGGCCACCTTGCGTTTGATCTCGCGGGGCGGTTCGCCGCGCACCTTTAGCGGAAAGCCGACGTTCTGCTCGACAGTCATGTGCGGATACAGCGCATAGGACTGGAAGGTCACGCCCACATTGCGTGTCTGCGGTGGTTCCTGCGTCACATCGCGTCCGCCGATCAGGATCTGCCCCTCGTCGGCGCGATGGATGCCGCTGACCGCGAACAGCGTGGTGGACTTGCCGCAACCCGACGGGCCGAGCAGCGCGATCATCTCGCCCTGCGCGATATCGACGTTGAGATTGTCGATGACGAGGGTTTCGCCAAAGCGCTTGGTGAGATTGAGAATCCGGATGCCGCTCATCCCTTGTTCCCCCCGCTATACATGTTCATGAGCTGCTTCTGGAATACGATGAAAAGAATCATGACCGGCGCGGCATAGAACAGTCCCACTGCCTTGAAGGTGGCCATGTCGTAGTTGTTGTCGTCAGCGATCAGGCCGGCGAGATAGACGGACAGCACCTGGGCATGATTGCCCGGCGCCAGCACCTGCGGCAGCAGATACTCGCTCCAACCTGCCAGGAACGAGAATATCGCGAGCGGCAGCAGCGCCGGCCGCACCAGCGGCAGTACGATCTCACGCCAGACGCGGAAACGGCTTGCCCCATCCTGGATGGCGGCCATTTCGATTTCCCAGGGTACGTTGTCGTAGAAACCCTTGAGGATCCAGATGCCGAACGGCAGTTCGAGCGAAGCCTTGCAGAGAATCACGCCCGGCAGCGTGTCATAGAGCCCGATGTACTGCAGGATCAGAAACGTCGCGATCAGCAGCGTGACGGTCGGAAACGCATGCAGCACCATCACGCCGCCAAGGAAGAAGCCACGCAACGGGATATCCATGCGCGACAGCGTGTAGGCTGCCGCCGACGAGATAACGACTACCAGCAAGGTGGTCGTGCTCGCAAACAGCAACGTGTTCAGCGTGACCGTCCAGATGTTTGGACGGCCCGGCAGGTCCTGCCACAGGAAATGCCAGTGCGCGAGCGTGAACGCGTGCGGCAGCCACTCGCCCGCACGCGTGTCGGTGAACGTATCGACCAGCAGGTACACATACATCAGCACGAGCGGCACACTCGCCAAACCAAGCAGAATGGTGACCACAGGCAGCAGCACGTTCGATGGTTTATTGCTCATCGTCCGCTCCTAGATTTCAATGCGTGGCCGAACCACGAGCTTCGTGAAGCCAAACAACTTCAGATAGAGGCAGGACAGCACCAGGCCGATGCCGACCAGCACCATCGCGAGTGCCGCGCCATAGCCGTACTGCAGGTTGCCCGCATAGTTGTGCAGCGCGACGTGGAAGGCGCTCAGCGCCCAGACTTCGGTCGAGCCGCCGGGACCACCGTCGGTCGCGAGCAGAATATATTCAAACGAGGTCAGCAGCGACAACGTCTGGTAGCACGTGACAAACAGCAGCGGCCAGCGCAGTTGCGGCAACACGATATAGCGGATCTGCTGCCAGCGGCTCGCACCGTCCACGTCGCTCGCCCAGAAATGGCTCTTGGGAATGGCGGCCAGTGCTGATGAAAAGATCAGCATGCCCATCGAGGCACCCACCACACCATTGATCAGGAACACGAATATCCAGGCATTCGTGGCGGAATCGAGCATCCAGTTGCGCGCCGGTACGCCGAAAGCCGACATCACCATCGAGATGAAACCGGTGTCCCAGGCCAGCCACTTCCACAGCAGCACATACAGCACAGAAGGCGTGATGCGCGGCAACAGCCAGATCGCGCGCAGACCGCCCGACAGCCGGGCCGGCAAGTAGTGCGTTGCAAGCGCGAGCACGAGCGCAAAGCCGATATTGAACAGGCTGAGCGTACCGAACACGTAGAACAGCGTGTTGCCGAGCACTTTCCAGGTGCCGGGCGAAGACACCATCCGCGCATAGTTGCCGACAGTCACGGTCCAGCCTGTATAGCTGGCCTTGACCACGGCCTGCTGCTGTTCGGGCGTCAGGGATTGCCCAGCGACGGACACCGCAGCGAGCAGACTGCCAGCACTGTCGTACTTGCCGCCGCCCGCGGACTGCAGGAACGCGTCAGCATCGCGCTTGAGCACGAACACCTCGTCCGGCCGCCCCGGAAGCACGCGCAACGCGGTCACGAGATCATCGCGCTGCCCGTAGCTGCGGCTCATGAGTTGTGCGGCAATCGCATCGACAAAAGCACTGGGCGCACCATTGGCCTTGAGTCTATCGATGCCGTGCGCATCGACCCTGTATCCGACCTGCCCAAGACGGATGGCCAGGTCAGGTTGGTTGAACTCATTCGACAGGCGGGACAGGGCCACGGGAGTCAACTGGTACGTCCCGCGGCCAATCCCGGTGGCCGTGCTCATGTCCGTCATCGAGAACACTGCTGTCATCACGACCGGCAGCAGGAAGAAGAGCGACAAGAGAACCAGGGCCGGCGCGAGCATCGCCGGCCCCAGGGTGCGCGACCGATTTAGCACGCTCATTACCGGACTTCGACCTTGCTGGCGAAGCTGCTGGCACGCACTTCCTTCTCGGCGTCGGCAGCGGCTTCTTCCGGCGACTTCGAACCCGTCCATGCGGCCTCGAGACCCTTCCAGTAGATATTCCACAGATTGCCGAGGTCACTGTCGTTCGGCATCGCGTACGCGTACGGCATCAGTCGCTCCGTGGCTTCGGCAGACCAGCGGTCGGCGCGGTAGGCTTCGACGTTCTTCTCCTCCGGGCTGATGCCGAGGTGCGCCGACTTGAGCGCATGCAGCGCATTGATGCGCGGCTCGGAAGCGATTTCGATCAGCTTGGCTTCGATCGCCTTCTGCTTGTCGCTGCCCTGTTTCGTGATCAGATACACGAGCGGGTGCGTGAGGGTATTCGCCTTGCCGGTCTTGTCGCCTGCCGGGATCATCGAGTAGTCGACGTTACCAAAGAAATCCTTCAGGCCCTCCTTGCCCGTGTAGCGCACATAATGCCAGGTGCCGCCCTGCCAGAACACCGCCTTGCCTGCCGCCACCTCGTGATACCACTGGTCCCACGGCGTGCCGATCATGTTCTTGCGAGTCACGCCCATCTTCACTGCGTCAGCAAAGAACTGATAGGTCTTGCGGATCGCCTGCTTGTCGAACACGAGCTTGCCGGTCTTCGGATTCTGCATCTGGCCGCCGAAGCTCACGTAGTACTGCCAGTAGTCAGGGCCGGCCGACGGACGCGGATAGAAACCGTAGCCCGGCGCAACGAGACCCTTGTCCTGTGCCTTCTTCGCATCGGCGAGCATGTCGTAGAGCGTGTATTCGCCGGACTTGATCTTGCCCGGCAGCGCATCGATCTGCTTGTCGCTATAGCCGATCGCGCGCAGGCTGCTCCTCCACATGAACATCGTGCGGGCTTCCGCGTCCTGCGGCACGCCATACAGCTTGCCGTTGTACGAGGCAACCTTCATCAGGTTCGGGTAAATGCCCTTGATCGACGGGGCCGAGGTCTCCAGGTAATCCTCGATCGGCACGATGATGCCCGACTGCGACCACGGTGCGATGTCTTCATGGCCAGTCACCACAATGTTCGGTGCGTTGCCCGATTCGGCCGACAGCGTGACTGCCTGCTTGAAGCTGTCCCAGTCGGAATAGCTGCGCTTTTCCACCGTGATCTTCAGATGCTCGCCCTTCGCGACGGCCTGCTTCATCAGCACGTCGGCGGCCATTTCGATCGCGTCGGTACGATAGGTGTCGTTCGGGCCCGAGCCGCCGGCCACCACCGAGATCGTGTAGTCCGCAGCCAGTGCGTGGCCTGCGAAAGTCAGCCCGGCAACCATCAGGCTGCACCTGAAAATCCGCTTCGTCGATTTGCTCATTTCCCTGCCCCTTCAACCATGTTCGAGATCACCCCGGCACATTCGGCATCGCCCCGGACCGATGTGCACACGTGTGCATGTCCGGCATTATTCTGACGTTCCGTGAAAGATTTGTGATGGGCGGTCAGGTTTTTTCCGTTTGCTCCGAAGCACCTAGGCGACGTCCCGGCAGGTATGTCTTTGATGAGCGATCACGCGACTGCCGCAACAGCGTGTTCCCGAATTAAAACAATCCTTCACATCGCTTCCGGTGAATGCCCGGAAATTCCCTGGTTTTCGCGCTATTTCCCGAAGATTCATGTCATGAGGAATGCGACTCATCCGAGATTTCTGCGCCACTGTCACACACGCTTCATCGATTGACGTAAGACTGCGAACCGTTTCGAATCAGGATCACCTGAAGGCACCGTGTCGACAGGTCGCAGAAAGGGGGGCAAACCGCCTCCAATTTTTCCAGCTGTTGTGCACACGTGTTCAGTTTTGGTTGAAGAAGGTCTGAAAGGATGAGGGGCAATCGTTCTTTTTGGCCTTTTTTCTGGCACGAGACTGCACACGTGTGCACATCACGCACATACGAGGAACGAGCCACTGGGGCGCGGCCGCATCAACGGCTGCACTCCACGGATTTTCCTTCACGAACGACAGAGGGAATTGGGAGTTAATGGAACGATGAAAAAGTCATGCTTCGCACTGCTCGCGCTCGGTACGTTCGGCGCCGCCGCATATGCTCAGAGCAGCGTCACGCTGTACGGTGTGGTTGACGCCGGACTCGGCTACACGAGCGGCCAACGCGTCGTCGTCGCGCCCGGCAAGGCCGGTCGCCCGACCAGCTATCAGAACAAGCCGTTCTACGGCTTCGCAAGCGGCACGTGGTCCGGTCCTCGCTGGGGCCTGAAGGGCAGCGAGGATCTCGGCAGCGGTCTGTCGGCGATCTTCCAGATCGAAAGCGGTTTCAACATCGGCAACGGTCAGAGCTGGTCGGGCGACCGTCTATTCGGCCGCCAGGCCTACATGGGCCTGTCGAGCAAGCAGTACGGTACCCTCACGCTCGGCCGCCAGTACGACCCGATCGTGATGTACGTGGCCTCGATCGGTCCGGGTTCGTTCACGACCGGCGTGACCGCTCACCCGGGCGATCTCGACAACGAAGACAACCAGTCGCGCGTCAACAACACGATTCTGTATCGCACCCCGGCCTGGAACGGCATGCAGTTCGGTGCCATGTACGGCTTCGGCAACCTGCCGGGCAGCGTGAAGGCCCGCAACATGTGGAGCGTAGGCGGTAACTACGAGTACGGCCCGTTCGCCGTCGGCGTGGCCTACCTCAATGCGACCAACAACACCACCCTGCCGCATTCCGACACATGGGACAGTTCGTATGACGGCTCGTTCGGTTCGTCGGTGACCGAGGGTTTCGCCAGCACCAGGGACTTGCAGATCATCGCTACCGCCGCTACGTACAAGGTCGGCAATGCACGCTTCGGTGTGAACTACGGCAACACGCAATACACGCCGGACGGTGGTTCCCTGTTCAAGCACAAGGAGACGTTCAATGCAGTGGGCGTGAATGCCGAATACAACTTCACGCCTTTCACGCGCGTCGCATTGGGCTACAACTACGCACGCGGCGCCAGGATCGACGGCGCATCGGCACCGACATACCACACTGTCGGCGCGGGCGCGTTCTACTCGATGTCGAAGGCAACCCAGTTCTACCTGATCGGCGGCTACACGCATGCCGCCGGCAAGACGCTCGACCGCTACGGCAATCTGGTCGATGCGACGGCAACGATCGGCGACTTCACGAGCGGCACGCCATCGGCCACGCCGACGCAGACCGTCGTTCGTGTCGGCATGCGTCACTCCTTCTAGGCAAGACGGAAGCCGGTTCCTGCAACCGGACCATCAGGCAGTCCGGCGCGGCCGCGCACTCGTGCGCCCGCGCCGCTCTCATTCGTACAACATGGCCCTGCTTTTCAAACTTCTGACCCAGCCAATCGGCTATATCGCCGCGACCTGCACCACGGCCTCGTTCGTGCCCCAGGTGGTACTGACCTGGCGCACCAAGTCCGCCGAAGGCGTGTCGTTCGGTATGTATGCGGTGTTCGTCACCGGCATCGCGCTCTGGCTCACTTATGGCATGCTGACCGGCAACTGGCCGGTAATCGTGGCCAACGCCGTCACGCTTGCGCTCGCGGTGTGCATCCTCGCGATGAAGCTGCGCTATGACTGAAGCCACGCGGCCGTTACGCGGATGCTTTCATGTCGCCTGAATTCATCGAAGCGCTTGTTAGACCCAGTGACCAGGAGTAGCACTAGCTGAGCCTGGTTTGACTCTTAATCAGTAGGTCGAGTGTTCGAGTCACTCACGCCCCACCAAAGATTCAAAACAATTTCCTTCAATACACCCCACCCCACCGCCCGATACCGTTGGCCGTCGCAAATCCTGCGCACCCACCTATCGAGGCATCAGATGACCGTCTTACTTTCCATGGCCGCCTTTGCGTTTGCCTCGTCGATCTCTCCCGGCCCGGTGAATGTCGTTGCGCTCAGCGCCAGCGCGCAGCAGGGACTCGCCGCGAGCATGCGGCACGTCACCGGCGCAACCGTCGGCTTCACGCTGCTGCTTCTGCTCATCGATCTCGGCCTGCACGCGTTGCTCGCTCACTTCCCCAATCTGATCACCGTCGTCCGGTGGGCAGGAGTCGGGTTTCTGCTTTACATGACCTCGGCCGCTGCGCCGCATGCACTGACTAGCCACCGCCGCAGCCTTGCCACGAGAGAATAGCCGGGAATCTCCTTCGTCGCCCGCCGAAAAGAACGGCTGCGGATATCCGACAAGTTCGGCGAGACGCGCGACGTAATGGAGCGTGGTTCCGTGAACCACGCCCCTTTGCATTACTTCGGCGTCACATCAATATTCCCCAGATACTTCGCCGCCAGCGTCTTCACCGTGCCATCGGCCTGCACCTTCGCGATCGCCGCATTCAACTGATCGCGCAGCGCGGTATCGCCCTTGCGAATGCCGAATGCAATACCGCTGCCGAGAATCTTGTCGTCGCGCACCGGCTGGCCGACGAAGGCGTAATCCTTGCCGTTAGGCTTCGACAGAAAACCTGTCTCTCCTGCCGGCGCCAGAACCAGCGTCGCGTCCAAACGGCCCGCGACGAGATCCGTATAGACCTGGTTCTGATCCTGATACGGCACGACGGTGACGCCCGCCGCTTCCCAATGCGCCTTCGCGAAGGTTTCCTGAATCGACGCCTGCAACACGCCAACGCGTTTGCCCTTCAACGATTCAGGGGTCGGCAGCAGACCGCTGTCGCGCTTCGCGATCAGTTGCGTCGGCACGCGATACACGACGGTGGTGAAATCGATCGCCTGACGGCGCTGCTCGGTCGCGTTCATCGCTGAATTGATGGCGTCGAACTTGCGGCCCTGCAACGCGGGAATCAAACCGTCGAACGACGTTTCGACCCACTTGCACGTCATATGCGCAGCAGCGCAGACCGCCTTGCCGACATCGATGTCGAGGCCTTGCAGCTCACCGTTCGGCCCTTTCGACTCGAACGGCGGATACTGCGCTTCGAGTCCGAAACGCAGCGTCGATGTATCGGCAGCAATTGCGGCAGACGACGCTGCCACCGATGCCAATGCGCAAGCCAGCGCCAGTAGAGGTTTGAGCAACTTCATAACAGGTCCCTTTCCCTTGAATTTATTGTGACGGCGAGCACGCAGCGCGACGATCATACTGCGGCCAAAAAAGGCCGCCGGCTCGTGCAGCGTCCATCAGATTTCGCACAAACGCCGCGCACCTTCGATCAGCGTCGCGTCATCCTTCGAGAAGCTCAGGCGGATCAAACCCGAATCCGTGCCGTCGGTATAGAACGCCGACAGCGGAATCGTCGCGACGCGCGCATCGCGTATCAGGCGCAGCACGAAATCGCTGTCGCTTTCATCGGAGAAGCCACGAAAGCGCGCGAGCATGAAGAAGCTGCCTTCGCTCGGCAGCAACTCGAAGCGCGACTCGCGCAGCGCATGCGCCAGCAGATCGCGCTTCTTCTGATAGAACGCGGACAGGCCGAGGTAGCTTTCGCGATTCGCGAGCGCGTCGACGAACGCGTATTGCATCGGCGTATCGGCGGAAAACACCATGAACTGATGGACCTTGCGGATCTCGTCCATCAGCGCGGCGGGCGCGAGGCAATAGCCGACACGCCAACCGGTCACGTGATACGACTTGCCGAACGACGACACGATCACGCTGCGCGCCGCGAGTTCGGCGTCGCAGGCCATGCTTTGATGCCTGGCGCCGTCGAACACCACATGTTCGTAGACTTCGTCGGAGAGGATCACGATATCGGTGTTGCGCGTAATGGCCTTCAGCCGGGCGATGTCGGCATCGCTGAACACGGTCGCGGTCGGATTGTGCGGCGTGTTGATGATGATCATGCGCGTCTTCGACGTGATCGCGGCGGCGACCTCGTCCCAGTTCACGCGGAAATCGGCGAGCGACAGTTTGATCGGAATCGGCTTCGCGCCTTGCAGGCGCACGATCGGCCCGTAGCTGTCGAACGACGGCTCGAAGTAGATCACTTCGTCGCCGGGATGCACCAGCGCGCTGATCGTCGAGTACAGACCTTCGCTGGCGCTGGCGATCACGGTCACTTCGCCGGCCGCGTCGTAACGCACACCGTATAGCGTCTCGACCTTGTCGGCGAGCGCGTCGCGCAGCGCGCCGATGCCGGCCATCGGGGCATACTGGTTGTGGCCGGCGCGCATGGCTTGCGCGACGCCGTCGATCAGCTTCGCGTCCGGCGCAAAATTCGGCGCGCCTTGCGACAGGTTCAACGCGTCGTATTGCGCGGCCAATTGTCCGATCACGGTAAAAATCGTCGTGCCTACGTCAGGCAGTTTCGAGCGGGCTTGCAAGGCGCTCTGCATAAGGCGTTCTCCATCGGGCGGCGGATTCGCGGACAGCCAGGTGCGTGGCAGTCCCATCCGGTTCGATGATTAGGCATCAGCCAAAGAACCGTCACAATCGAAACTTTGTCATGCGCGGCATGCGTTTATGTCATGGCTGGCGCAATACCGCGCCGGCGCGGGCTAAGCCAATGAAATCGCGGCTTTGAGGGAAGAAATGAGGCCGTGCGGAGAACGCGGAAAACGGCAGAGGTATGACGTAATGTGATGAATGCGGACGGCTGCGACCGGGCGATCGCAGCCGTTTGAAGCGGAATTACTCGTCCATCAAGCGGACTTTGACCTTCTTACCCTTCACCTTGCCGGCGCTGAGCTTGCGCAACGCGTCACGCGCGACACTGCGCTCCACGGCCACATAGGTCGACATTTCGGTCACGTTGATCTTGCCGATCTGCGAACCGGCGAAACCCGCTTCGCCGGTCAGCGCGCCGAGCACGTCGCCGGGGCGGATCTTTTCCTTGCGGCCACCGAGAATCTGCAGCGTTTCCATCGGCGGCAGCAGCGGCTCGTTGCTGGCGGCCTTCAGATCCGCCAGCTTGTGCCACTCGACGTCACGCTTGTGCGCCTGTTCGAGGCTGCCCACGCGGCCCATCTCGTTCATGCTCGCGAGGCTCAGCGCCCAGCCTTCCTGATCGGCACGACCGGTTCGGCCGATGCGGTGCACGTGCACTTCCGGGTCCGGCGTCACGTCGACGTTGATCACCGCTTCGAGTTGTGCGATGTCGAGGCCGCGCGCGGCGACGTCGGTGGCGACCAGCACCGAGCAGCTACGGTTCGCGAACTGGATCAGCACCTGATCGCGCTCACGCTGATCGAGTTCGCCATGCAACGCAAGCGCATGAAAACCTTGCGCGCGCAGCACGTCGAGCAGATCGCGGCATTGCTGCTTGGTGTTGCAAAACGCCAGCGTGCTCACCGGACGATAGTGATTGAGCAGCATACCGACCGCATGCAGGCGCTCATCCTCGGTCACTTCATAGAAGCGCTGACGGATCTTGGTGTTGTCGTGCCGCTCGGCGAGCTTCACTTCCTTCGGATTGCGCAGGAATTGCTGGCTGAGTTTGACGATGCCCTCGGGGTACGTCGCGGAAAACAGCAGCGTCTGGCGCTCTTTCGGACATTGCCGCACAACCGTGGCGATATCGTCGAAGAAACCCATGTCGAGCATGCGGTCGGCTTCGTCGAGCACCAGCGTGTTGAGCGCCTGCAACGGCAGGCTGCCGCGCTCGAGGTGATCCATGATCCGGCCCGGCGTGCCGACCACAACGTGCGCGCCGTGTTCGAGGCTGGCCGTCTGCGGACGCATCGGCGTGCCGCCGCACAGCGTCAGCACCTTGATGTTTTCTTCGGCGCGCGCGAGGCGCCGGATTTCCTGCGTGACCTGGTCGGCGAGTTCGCGCGTCGGGCACAGCACCATCGCCTGCACGGCGAAGTTGCGTACGTCGAGGCGCGCGAGCAGCGCCAGCGAAAACGCCGCGGTCTTGCCGCTGCCGGTTTTCGCCTGGGCAATCAGATCGTGGCCGGCCAGTGCGATCGGCAAGCTGGCGGCCTGGATCGGCGTCATCTCGACGTAGCCGAGCTGCGTCAGATTGGCGAGCGTCGCGGGCGGTAAGGGCAGCTCGCTGAACGGCGCGCCGGCTGTGGTGGGACTGTTCATAGGGGTGATGGCTCGCTATCGGCTGAAGGCTAAGGACTAATCGGCCATGGGGCCAAGGGTGGGACGGCCTTCGATCTGCTCGTAAAGCACCGAGCCATCGTCCGCGTCGAAACGCTCGACGTAATTGCGCGCGCCGCACATCGGGCAACGGAACAGGAGCCCTTGGCCCTCGTTCTTGATGACGACGTCCGACTGTTCCCACTGCGCGCCGCAGGACTGGTTTCTACAGGTAAACACGTTGATTCTCCAACTGGATTCGATTGTTGATTGGGCGGGACGTACGAGCGGCCCAGCCGTGAATGGGGTCGCTACCGAGGACATTGCCGAGGTCACCACCGCGGTGGCTACGGATAAAGCGCTTTAGCCCAGATGCGTATGCCGTGCACGCGTCGCGCTCACGTCCATACCGGTGAGGCCCTGAACGATGCCGCAGTCTTTGACCGCTTGCTCGCCATGGCATTGCTCGCGCAGCGTGGTCAGTTGCACTTTCAGTTGCTTCAGTTCGTCGATGCGCGTGTCGACATGCGCGATGTGCTCGTCGATCAATGCATTGATGCCGCCGCAGCCGTCCGCCGGCGCGTCGGTCAGACGCAGCAATGCACGGATTTCGTCGTGGGTCATGTCGAGCGCACGGCAATTCCGGATGAAACGCAGCCGTTCGACATGTTTCGCCGTGTAGCTGCGGTAATTCGCCTCGGTGCGCTCCGCTTCGGGCAACAGGCCCTCTTTTTCGTAGAAACGGATGGTTTCGGTCGTGCAATGGGCGATTTTCGCCAGTTCGCCGATTTTCATGGAGCCTCCAGATTGCGGCCTTGACCTTGTAGTGGCTTCAAGGTGTTTACTAGACCACAAATCGAACCAGGAAGCCACCATGCTTCACGCCAGCCAAGCCGAAGCAGAACGCCACGAACACGGTGAAGCCTGTGCCCACGGGCATAAAGCGCGTGCTCGTGAGCACGACCATGAGCAGGATCACAGCCACGGCGATGGCGAAACCTGCGGCCACGGCCACGAAGCGCATGCTCAAGAGCCTGGACAGGCTCACAGCCACAGCCACAGCCACAGCCACGGCGAAACCTGCAGCCACGACCACGCAGCGCATGCTCAAGAGCACGGACACGCTCATAGCCATGCCGACGCCGCCTGCTGCGGGAGCACGCCCGTTATGCCGTTACCGAGCCGGCTCCCACAATCCGAAAGCGTCGGCAGCGATGTACGCACCGCCATCCGCATCATGCAGATGGACTGTCCGACCGAAGAAGCACTGATCCGCAAGAAATTCAGCCGCATGCCGGCCGTGCGCAGCATGGATTTCAACCTGATGCAGCGGGTACTCACGGTCGTGCACGCGCCCGACGCGCTCGGCACCATCCTTGCCGCGCTACGCTCGCTCGACTTCACGCCTGAACTCGCCGACGCCAATCCAGACGCGGACGCAAGGCCCGCCGCGCCTCATGCGCCGTCCAGGCCGTGGTGGCCGCTGGCGCTGGCAGGCCTCGCCGCAGTGGGCTCAGAGGCCGCCAGTTGGCTCGGCGCGCCCGTCTGGCTGGCTGCGGGTCTGGCGATCCTCGCCATCGTCTCCTGCGGCCTGACAACGTACAGGAAGGGCTGGCTCGCGATCCGCAACGGCAACCTCAACATCAACGCGCTGATGAGCATTGCGGTGACCGGCGCGCTGATCCTGCGCCAGTGGCCGGAAGCCGCCATGGTGATGGTGCTCTTCACGATCGCCGAGTTGATCGAGGCAAAGTCGCTCGACCGTGCCCGCCACGCGATCAAAGGCCTGATGCGGCTGACGCCCGAACAGGCGAGCGTGCAGCAAGCCGACGGCAGCTGGCGTTCGCTGGAACTCAAATCGATTGCGCTCGGCGCCTTGGTTCGCGTGAAACCGGGTGAGCGCATCGCGCTCGACGGCGAAATCGTCACGGGCCGTTCGAGCGTGGACCAGGCGCCGATCACCGGCGAAAGCCTGCCGGTCGATAAAACCGTTGGCGACACGGTGTTCGCCGGCACGATCAACCAGACCGGTTCCTTCGACTATCGCGTGACAGCCGCGGCCAGCAACACGACGCTCGCCCGCATCATCCACGCAGTCGAAGAAGCGCAAGGCACCAAAGCGCCGACGCAACGTTTCGTCGATCAGTTCGCGCGCGTCTATACGCCGATCGTGTTCGCGACCGCGCTTGCCGTCGCGGTGCTGCCGCCGCTGCTGTTCGGCGGTCTGTGGCACGAGTGGATCTACAGGGCGCTGGTGATGCTGGTGATCGCGTGTCCGTGCGCATTGGTGATCTCGACGCCGGTGACGATCGTCAGCGGCCTCGCCGCGGCCGCCCGCCACGGCATCCTGATCAAAGGCGGCGCCTACCTCGAACAGGGCCGCAAGCTGACGTGGCTCGCGCTCGACAAGACCGGCACGATCACGCACGGCAAGCCCGTGCAAACGGAGTTCGCAGCGCTGGCCGATGTCGATGCCGCCCGCTGCCGGTCGCTCGCGGCGAGTCTCGCGGGCCGCTCGGATCATCCGGTGTCGATGGCGATTGCGGCAGCGGCCAAAGCCGAAGGCGTCGCGAGCGCGACAGTCGATGCATTCGAAGCGCTGACGGGACGCGGCGTGCGCGGCGACATCGACGGCTCGCCGTATTGGCTCGGCAACCATCGGCTGGTCGAAGAACTCGGCCGCTGCTCGGCATCGCTCGAAGCACGCCTCGACGCGCTCGAACGGCAAGGTAAAACGGTCGTGATGCTGCTGGACGCCGAACGCGTGCTGGCGCTGTTCGCCGTCGCCGACACGGTGAAGGACACGAGCCGCGCCGCTCTCGCCGATTTACATCGCCTCGGCGTGCGTACCGCGATGCTCACAGGCGACAACACGCACACGGCGGAGGCCATCGCGCAGCAGGTCGGCATCGACGAAACGCGCGGGGATCAGTTGCCTGAAGACAAGCTGAACGCGGTGGCGAGCTGGTCGAAGGGCGGTACCGTGGTCGGCATGGTCGGCGACGGCATCAATGACGCGCCGGCGCTCGCGCGCGCGGACATCGGCTTCGCGATGGGCGCGATGGGCACCGACACGGCCATCGAAACCGCCGACGTCGCGCTGATGGACGACGACCTGCGCAAGATTCCGCTGTTCGTGCGGCTCTCGAAGGCGACGCGTGCCGTGCTGGTTCAGAACATCACGTTGGCGCTGGGCATCAAGTCCGTTTTCCTGGTGCTGACGCTAATGGGCCTGGGCACGATGTGGATGGCGGTGTTCGCCGATGTGGGCGCGAGCTTGCTGGTGGTGGCAAACGGATTGCGGTTGTTGCGTCAATAAACGCCGGCCGCGTCACGCTAAAGCGCTAATGAGCGAACGAATAGGCGTGTTCTTCGGCACGTCCGTTGGCGGCGGCTTTCAAAGTATCCGAAGGCCGCATGCCGAACAGCTTCCGATAATCGGTGGCAAACTGGCTCAGATGCCAGAAGCCCCACGCCGCGGCAACATCCTGCACCGAACGCGACTCGCGCCACGCACTGCATAGATCACGGCGCGCGCCGTTCAGCCGGATCGTGCGCAGATACGTGGCGGGCGCCATGCCGAGCACATTCTGGAAGCAGTATTGCAAGGTGCGCCGGCTCACATGCAGCCGTTCGCACAACTCTGGCACATTGACCGCGCGATCGCGATTCGCCAGCACATATTCGCGCGCTTCCGAGACGATCGACTGACGGCGTGGACGCGCAGGCATCGCAATCTGCTCCGAGCCGGGCAGCGCGCCCACGTCGAATAGCGACGCCAGCACCGACGCCTGTAAATTGTTGCGCGCGAACGAGGACAGCGGCGCGGCGTTCGCCGCGCCGTCGTCGAGAAGCTGCCGCAGCGAAGCGCACAGGCGCTCCTTTCTCGCCATGCCGATCGGCACGACCTCCGTATTCGGCAAATGATCCGCCAAACCGACGCGCTCCACTTCGGCCGCGTAACGGCGCAACACCTCGCCTTTCACCACCACGCCGAAAATCTCGTAACCCGACGACGTCAGCAGTTCGAATTCGATCCCGCCCGGACGAAATGCGAGCGCATCGCCTGCGATCACCTGCGCGTCGATACGCCCGGAGCCTTCCGGACAAGTGGGAATGCCGAACCAGTAAGCGTCCTCCTGCACTTCGCAAGTCTGCCTTAGCGTGTGGCTGGTCGTTTCGACGAACACCTGCATGTGATCGAGACATAACTCCGTCAACCCGCCGACAAAGCGGCCGGCGGTCAACTGGTCATAGATCTGGCTCCAGCCGTGAAGGTTGCGCGCCTGTTCGTCGGCATCGTGGGCGACACGGGTGTGCACGCAAAAGCTCGGCTGCGGCGCTGCGGGCCGATCAGTAAAGCTGTCGCTTTGGAGTTCAATCGTCATACCGGGTCGGCGAAAAAGGAACATGAGCGGAATATTGAGGAAAAAAGAAGGCAATTCCCATGCCGAACGCATTCGCTGCGCGCGGCGTCGACAAGCGCCAACGCCCTGTTCAATTGATGAACAACGCTGCGCACACTGATCAGAAACGGGACGTTCACCCTGTAGCAGATTGAACAGCACATCGTGCGATGCGTCGCAACCGTGCCTGTTACACGTGCAGGGTTCACCAGCGCGGTGCATTGGCACACTTCTGGCTCTAGCCTCTCGCGGCCAAGCGAAATATCGCGCCGAATACAGCCCATTCAACATGTGAGGAGCACACAGATGAATCACGCAGAGATGCAATTTCTGACCACCGAATTCCCGTACAAAAAGCAGTATGCGAATTTTATCGGCGGCGAATGGGTCAAGCCCGTCGGAGGCGAGTACTTCGACAATGTCTCGCCGATCACCGGCGAGCCGTTCACGTCGATCCCGCGCTCACGCGAGGCCGATATCGAACTCGCGCTCGACGCCGCCCATCGCGCGAAAGCCGCATGGGGCAAGACCTCGACCACCGACCGCGCCAACATTCTGAACCGCATCGCCGACCGGATGGAAGCGAATCTGCAACGACTCGCAGTCGCCGAAACGATCGACAACGGCAAGCCGTTGCGCGAAACCATGGCCGCCGACATTCCGCTCGCGATCGATCACTTCCGCTATTTCGCCGGGGCCGTGCGCGCGCAGGAAGGCTCCATCTCCGAGATCGACGACGACACCGTCGCTTATCACTTTCACGAACCGCTCGGCGTAGTCGGCCAGATCATTCCGTGGAATTTCCCGATCCTGATGGCGGTGTGGAAACTCGCACCTGCACTGGCCGCCGGCAATTGCATCGTGCTGAAACCGGCTGAGCAGACGCCGGCATCGATACTCGTGCTGCTCGAACTGATTCAGGACTTGCTGCCGGCGGGCGTGCTGAACGTGGTGAATGGTTTCGGCCTCGAAGCCGGCAAGCCGCTCGCATCGAACAAGCGCATCGCGAAGATTGCCTTCACCGGCGAGACGACCACGGGCCGCCTGATCATGCAGTACGCGAGCCAGAACATCATTCCGGTGACGCTCGAACTCGGCGGCAAGAGCCCGAACATTTTCTTCGCGGACGTGATGGACCAGGACGACGGTTACTTCGACAAGGCGCTCGAAGGCTTCGCGATGTTCGCGCTGAATCAGGGTGAAGTGTGTACATGCCCGTCGCGTGTGCTGATCGACGAAAAGATCTACGACCGCTTCATGGAGCGCGCGTTGAAGCGTGTTGCCGCGATTACGCAGGGCCATCCGCTCGATACGAAGACCATGATCGGCGCGCAGGCTTCGCAGGAACAGCTCGAAAAGATCCTCTCGTATGTCGATCTCGGCAAGCAGGAAGGCGCCGAATGTCTGATCGGCGGCGAACGCAATACGCTCGACGGCGAACTGAGCAAGGGCTACTACGTGAAACCGACGGTATTCCGTGGCCACAACAAGATGCGCATCTTCCAGGAAGAAATCTTCGGGCCGGTGGTATCGGTCACGACGTTCAAGACGGAAGATGAAGCACTGGAAATCGCCAACGATACGCTCTACGGCCTCGGCGCCGGTGTGTGGACGCGCGACGGCACGCGTGCTTATCGTTTCGGCAGGCAAATCCAGGCGGGCCGCGTGTGGACGAACTGCTATCACGCGTATCCGGCACATGCTGCGTTCGGTGGCTACAAGCAATCGGGCATTGGCCGCGAGAATCACAAGATGATGCTCGATCACTATCAGCAGACCAAGAACCTGCTCGTCAGCTATAGCCAAAAGCCGCTCGGCTTCTTCTAAGCGCGACGATCCTGTTCAGGCGGGCCGCGTCGTGCGGCCCGCTTTTTTCAGCGAGGGAATGTGATGGCTGATGAGAAGGAAGTCGCACGCGTGATCGCGACGCCTGCCGCAGCGACGTTGATCGACACGCTGCGTGCCGAGCATGGCGCCGTGATCTTTCACCAATCCGGCGGATGTTGCGACGGCAGCGCGCCCATGATGTTTCCGCAAGCCGAATTCATGGTCGGCTCATCCGACGTGAAGCTCGGGACGATCGCCGGCGTACCGTTCTACATGAGCGAATCGCAGTTCGAGTATTGGCAACACACGCAATTGATCATCGACGTGGTGCCGGGCAACGGCGGCATGTTTTCTTTGGAACGATCCAGCGGATTGCGATTTTTGACGCGCTCGCGACTCTTCGAGGACGACGAGAACGCGTGGCTGGAAACGCATCCGGTGGAACGGGCGGATGCGTGATTTCTTAGGCGGCGCCTGGGTTTGAATCGTCGCCGACTGCGGGTGCCGAGGGCGTACTCGTCAGCGACGCGTCGCTATCGTCTTTAAGACCGACACCGGTGAGTCCCAATCGCCGTGCATGCGTCAACAGGTAATGCAATTTGTGCGCAGCTAACGCGTAGTTCAAACCTTCAGGCCGCACGTTCGAAATGCAGTTGCGCTGCGCATCGCTACAGCCCACTTTCGGCGCGTACGTCAGATAGATGCCGAGGCTGTCGGGCGAACTCAAACCGGGCCGCTCGCCGATCAGCATCACCACCAGCTTCGCGCCTAACAACTCGCCGATTTCGTCGCCGAGCGCAACACGCGCCTGCCGCGCGACCACCACCGGGCCGATTTTCCAATCCGTGAGTTTCGGACAGACGGCTTGTAAAAACGGAATCGATTGCTTCGATGCGGCGAACGCCGACAGGCCGTCGCCGATCACGAACACCACATCGGGTGAAGCGGCCGGAACCTGGGCGAGCGCTGCGCGGCTCTCTTCCGACAAGCGTCTGCCGAGATCGGGACGCCGCAAGTAATGCTCGCGATCGGGCGCGGCGCTATGCACGTCGAGCGTGCTGAAATTTTGCGCGCGCAACTGTTCGTGCAACACATCGGTATCGAGCGGATGATGCACCGCGTCGCGTGCTTGCGCATGCGACAGGTTGAACGCCAGCAACGGCGCGGTCGGCAAACTGTTGCCCGCGCGTCCCAACGCGATGCGCGCATTGGTGAACTGGCGCAGCGCGTTCCATGGATTGTTTTCGAGGAAGTCGCTCATGCGATGCCCATCCAGTCGCGCGCGCCTTCCAGCAGCGGTTGTTGGGTCGATGCGCTGAGCAATGCGCCGCGCGTGTCGGTGATCTGCATCGACTCCAGCCATTCTTCGAATTCAGGTGCACGGCGCAAGCCGAGCACGTCGCGCACATACAGCGCGTCGTGAAATGACGTGCTTTGATAGTTGAGCATCACGTCGTCCGCGCCCGGAATGCCCATGATGAAGTTGATGCCCGCCACGCCCAGCAGCGTGAGCAGGTTGTCCATGTCGTCCTGATCGGCTTCGGCGTGATTCGTGTAGCAGATGTCGCAACCCATCGGCACGCCGAGCAGTTTGCCGCAGAAGTGATCTTCGAGACCCGCCCGCGTGATCTGCTTGCCGTCGTACAAATATTCCGGTCCGATGAAACCGACCACCGTGTTGACCAGAAACGGATTGAACTTGCGCGCGACCGCATAGGCGCGCACTTCGCAGGTCTGCTGATCGACGCCGTGATGGGCATCGGCTGACAACGCGCTGCCCTGGCCCGTTTCGAAATACATCAGGTTATTGCCGACCGTGCCGCGTTTGAGCGACAAGCCCGCTTCATACGCTTCCTGCAGCAGCGCGAGCGAAATGCCGAAACCCGCGTTCGCCTTCTCCGTACCGGCAATCGATTGAAACACCAGGTCGACCGGCGCGCCTTTTTCGATCGCGGCGATCGTGTTGGTGACATGGGTCAGCACGCACGATTGCGTCGGCACCTGATAGCGTTGGCGGAAGTCGTCGATCATCACGAGCAGTGTGGTGATCGCGGCGAGATTGTCGCTCGCCGGGTTGATGCCGATCATCGCGTCGCCGCAGCCGTACATCAGGCCATCGAGCATCGACGCGGCGATGCCTTTGACGTCGTCGGTCGGATGATTCGGTTGCAGACGCACCGACATGTGGCCCGGCAAACCAACCGTATTGCGAAAGCGCGTGATCACCGGACGCTTGCGCGCCGCCGCGATCAGGTCCTGATTGCGCATCAGCTTCGACACCGCCGCGACCATCTCCGGTGTGAGGCCGGCGGTGATGCGTGTGAGCGCGTCGGCATCGGTCGTGCTGCTGAGCAGCCAGTTGCGGAAATCGCCTACCGTCAGATGCGCGATCTCGGCGAAGGCTTGCGGCGAGTGATCGTCGATCACGAGGCGCGTGACCTCGTCGCTTTCGTACGGGATCAGCGCTTCGTTGAGGAACGTGCGCAGCGGCACCTGGGCGAGCGCCATCTTGGCTGCGACGCGTTCTTCTTCGCTGGCCGCGGCGACGCCCGCGAGTTGATCGCCCGAACGCTGCGGACTCGCCTTCGCCAGCAGCGTTTTGAGGTCGGCGAAACGATAGGTGCGGCTGCCGATTGTCTCGGTGTAGCTCATCTTTACGACTCCATCGCCGCTGCTCACGCAGCGGCTCGATCCGTCATTCTTCAAGCAAAGTGTCCGCCGGCGCCGTTTCGCGTTGATGGCGCGTCAGCAGGAAGTAGACGTAGCCCAGCGCGAGGAAGATCGCGAATACGATGGCCACCAGAAAATTGAAGTAGACCATCGTCGCCAGACAAATCACCGCGGCCACCAGCGCGAACGCCGGAAAGAACGGAAACAGCGGCGCGCGGAACGGGCGCTCCATGTTCGGGTCCGAGCGGCGCAGCTTGAACAGCGACAACATGCTGATGATATACATCACGATAGCGCCAAATACGGACATCGTCACGATGTTCGCCGTCAGCGTCTGGCCGCCGAACTGGATCAGCTCATCGCTGTAGATCGCGGCGATGCCGACCACACCGCCCGCGAGAATCGCGCGATGCGGCGTCTTGAAGCGCGGATGCACCGTCGAGAGCCACTCCGGCAGATAACCCGCGCGGGCCAGCGCGAAAATTTGCCGCGAGTAGCCGAGGATGATGCCGTGAAACGACGCGACGAGCCCAAACAGGCCGAGCCACACCAGCATGTGCATCCAGCCGCTATGTTCGCCGACGATGAACTTCATCGCTTGCGGCAGCGGGTCGTTGATGTTCGACAGCTTGGTCCAGTCGCCCGCCGCACCCGCAAACACCATCACGCCGATGGCGAGTACCACCAGCGTCAGAATGCCGGCGACGTAGGCGATCGGAATCGAGCGCTTCGGGTTCTTCGCTTCCTCGGCGGCCATCGCGACGCCTTCGATCGCGAGAAAGAACCAGATCGCGAACGGGATCGCCGCGAACATGCCGTGGAACGAGCCCATGCTGAAGGTGTCCGCGCCCGACCAGCCGCCCTTCGTGAAGTTGGACCACTGGAAACCAGGCGAGACGACGCCCATGAACACCAGCAGCTCGAAGATCGCGAGCAGCGTCACGCACAACTCGAAGGCCGCGGCGATCTGCACGCCGACGATATTCAGCGCCATGAAGACGAGATAGGCGCCCATCGCCGCGTGCTTCGGTTCCAGGCCGGGAAACTGCACATGCAGATACGCGCCGATGGCGAGCGCAATGGCCGGTGGCGCAAAAACGAATTCGACGAGCGTCGCGGCGCCCGCCAGATAGCCGCCGGTCGGGCCGAACGCGTGGCGCGCGTAGGCGAACGGGCCGCCCGCATGCGGGATCGACGTGGTGAGTTCGGTGAAACTGAAGATGAAGGTGGTGTACATCGCCGCGATAAACACGGCCGTGATGACGAAGCCGAGCGTGCCGGCGCTCGCCCAGCCGTAGCTCCAGCCGAAGTACTCGCCCGAAATGACGAGACCGACCGCGATTCCCCACAGTTGCCACGTGCCGAGCGTCTGTTTCAACTCGTGATGTGTGACCTTGCCGACGTGCTGACTTTTGGACTCTGATTTCATCGGGGGCTCCCTGATGTTGCCGCTTGCTTTATGCCGCAAGGTGTTGCGGTGCATGGGCGGACAGGCTTCAGCCGATGGTAGTGAGCCATTAATCGAGGTGTTATCGAAATTCGGCAATTTTCGGCGGCAGGTGTGTTAGCGGGCGCTTAAATGTGCTGATGCTCGGTGCGTGAGATTCGCAGGATTTGGTAAATGGAGACGTGGTACTTTGGTTCGCATCCATTCGGCAAACTTCTGTTGGTTAGCTCATGAACGAATCAGGTAATCGGGCACGCTATGAAACTCGGCTGGGCCGCGTGCTCGACCATATTTACGATCATCTCGACGAACCGCTCGATATAGACCGTCTGGCGGAAATCGCCTGTTTGTCGCCGTATCACTGGCATCGAATCTACCAGGCGATGTACGGCGAGACCGTGGCGACGACCGTGCGTCGTCTGCGGCTGCATCGCGCGGCTGGATACCTCGCGAACGGCGCGATGCCGATCGCTGAGATTGCCGAGTGCTCGGGCTATAGCAGTTTGCAGTCTTTCTCGCGCACCTTTCGCGCGGCGTTCGGTGTTCCGCCGGCGCAGTATCGCAAGCAGGGCACACATAGCCGGTTTCGTCCGGCGCTCTCAGGAGACAGGCAAATGACGATGCATGAAGTGGTGATTCGTGACGTAGAGACGATGGAGGTTCTGTCGGTGGATCACGTTGGACCGTACATGCAGATCGGCAAGGCGTTCGACGCTTTGTTCGGTTGGCTGGCGAAACACAATCTGCTGGCGGCGCAGATGCGGATGATCGGGATTTACTACGACGATCCGGGTGTGGTTGCAGAGAGCGAATTGCGGTCGAAAGCCGGCGTGTTGTTGCCGCATCCGATTCAGGCGGCTGTGACGGTGAGCGCGCCGGTCTCGGTGGCTCACGTGAAGGGGGGTCAATATGCGGTGCTGCGGCACAAGGGACCATATAGCGATATGCGTGCGGCGTATGAGTGGCTGTACGGAACGTGGCTGGTGCAGTCGGGACGTGAAGCTGCGGATGCGCCTGTGTTCGAGGAATATCTGAATAGCCCGAAGGAGACTGCGCCTGCGGACTTGCTGACGGAGATCTGTTTGCCGTTGGCTTGATGCTTTGCCTGCTCTGTGCTCGCTTGTGCAGCGCGGTTCGCTACTGCCTCTCTGGTTTTTATAGTCTTTGTATATGTATACGTAGTAATAATTAACAAGCAGCGCGCCTGGCTGTGGATAACTTGAATCTTCTTTTACGGATCAAAGGTCTGCGGAATCGATAACCCTGCGGAGCGTGAGCGGACAGGGACACGGAGCCAGGGAAAACTTTTGCGCGGCTTGGTGGGGCCGCGCTTTTATCAAGGTTTCGCCCACAGTGTGTCAGGTGGCTTTTACAAAAGTTATCCAGAGGGGGTTGTGGATAAGTGAGGGGCTCGCGTGGTACGGCAAGGACCTGAAAGTTGGCCGTCCGCCCAGCGGGGCGCCAATGCGCCGCTGCCGGTCTCTACCGTAAAATTGCTTCGTACTGCCAAGGCATTGACAAGTTATAGCCCCGTCGATTATCGTCGGCACGCGGGACGGCTGGTCAAGCTTGCCAAGGTACGGGAAGCATACGTTCCGGGCACTACGGGGCTACCCCGTGGATCTGAATGACCTCCGCAGTTCGTCGCATGAGCGCGACTTGCGCGTTGCGCAACACGGCTCACGCAACACAAGACGCGTTGACTGGTCGCCCCGCCCTCTTTTGCTCTATGTCGTTATCCTCTCTGCAGCACGTCACTTACGCCATCGCCGATGCAATGCTCGCCGGGGCGGCCGAGCCCCTCGGCATGGTCGAGCGCATGACGCATGTGTTGGGCGCTCCCGCTGACTGGATGGCCGGCCTCGCGCGCAGGGTCGCAAAGCGATTTGGCGCGCACTGGGATAGCGTCGATCGTAAAGAATTGTCGATGATCGTTGCTGAGACAACGGGCTTCGTTGCCGCGTGGCGCAGCGACAATCGCCCGGTTATCGTTCGCGTGCTGATCCGGCCGCCGATCCAGCGCCCGCCTCCGCCCCGTTTGCGCGATATCGTGCTGCCGCAGTTGCCGACCCTCGGCGACCTCGCCGCGTGGCTCGCGCTGGAACCGGCAGAACTTGACTGGTTTGCAGATCGCTGGCGCCTGTCGGCGCAGAACGCGACAACGCCGCTTCATCACTATTCGTACAAGGCCATCGAGAAACGCGACGGCCGATGCCGCATCATCGAAATTCCCAAATCGCGGCTGCGGAATCTGCAGCGGAAAGTGCTGCACGGTTTGCTCGGTCGGATTCCAACTCACGATGCTGTGCACGGCTTCCGGCGCGGGCGGAATACCGTCACGTTTGCCGCGCCTCATGTTGGGAAAGCGGCAGTGATCCGCTTCGATCTGACGGACTTCTTTGCGGCTGTTCATGCCGGGCGCGTTTACTCCGCGATCAGCACCTTAGGTTACCCGAGGGAAGTTGCGCGCGCGTTGACCGCTCTGTGTACCAATCGGGTGCCGAGTGGCCGCTTGCTGGCGCCCGATGTGCGAGACCGGATCGATTGGGCGGAGCGGCAGCGCTATCGGAACCGGCATTTGCCACAGGGGGCGCCTACTTCGCCCGCGTTGGCAAATCTGTGTGCTTTCCGGCTCGATCTTCGGCTCGCCGGGCTCGCCCGTACGGTCGGTGCGACTTATACGCGGTACGCCGATGATCTGGCTTTTTCCGGCGACGACGATCTCGCGCGAGTTGCGGAGCGGCTGTCGATCAGGGTGGCGGCGATTGCTATTGAGGAAGGGTTTGCGGTCAATCTGAGGAAGACGCGCGTGATGCGTCGCGGGGCGAGGCAACATCTGGCTGGGGTGGTGGTGAATAGCCATCCGAATCCTGCGAGGCCGGCGTTCGACGCTTTGAAGGCGGTGCTCACGAATTGCGTGCGGCATGGAGCGAGTTCGCAGAATCGCGATAATCATTCCAACTTTCGAGCGCATCTCGCGGGCAAGGTTGCGCATGTTGCAATGCTGAACCCGGCAAGGGGCGCGAAGCTTAGAGCGATTTTTGAGCGGATTGTGTGGGACGAAAATTGCCCGAGCGAGCAAGGATAACGCCACAACGGGCCGGTGACGCTTGGCCCGTTGTGGCGTTAGATGCACACAGCATTGCTGGAAAACTGCGGAAGCGCTGTGCCTTCGATCACGCTGCCTTGAGGAGTCCAAGTTGTTGCAGCGCGGTCACGCCGTCGTCCAGCCCGGTTTCTTCGACGATCTTGCCACCATTGAGCCGTAGCACGGTCGTGCCAGTGAAGCGCATTTTCCGTCCGGTCGCGGCCGGCAACGATCCAATGAGGAAATCGCCGAATGCCGGACCGGTATGTGTGCCTCCACCCTCCCAACGGCCAACTACATAGTCCCCCTCGGCGATGAGATCAGCGGCGCCCCAGAAGTTGAGATCCGGAAACGCTCGGCGGAAATCGGTCATGAATGCCTTGATGTCCTCGCGGCCACGGCGCGCCTCGTGCAGCGAGTATTGAAGAAGCATGTCAGGAGCAGCAAGTTCGTCGACGATGTCGAGGTTGCATGTCTTGCCCCAGAAATCGGTGAACCAGCGGCCCACGACGGCCTTGTTGTCATCTTCCCTGGACATGGTGAATTCCTCATTGACTGTGGTTGAACGAGGAAAACGCGATCGTCTCCCTCTGTCTGAACAATATTGGCGCCAGCAGTCAGCCGCCCCCCGTTTCTTGCTGCAATACTCGATAAACCGACGCGCGGCTTGTGGTGACGATGGTCACTACGCGCGTCGTTCGTAAGCGACGGCGCCAGGGGGCGTAGCGATGAAATAGACAGCAAGAATCGGAGTGCCTGTGCTGACCTGCTGCCATAACCTGTCCATGCGATCGCACAGTAACCAAGGCTGGCGGACGAAGGTCGGTGCGCTCGAACCACATGCATCTTGCGGGCGCCCGGAGCACCAATTTCGTCATCGGCGTAGCGCTCGCCTGTCCCTCATTGAAAGGAGTTCAACCATGTTGCCATTTCTCTCGTTTCATGCGCTCGCAGCCCAACGCGGCGATGGACTGCGCCCTGAACTTCTAGCCTTATTTGAACGCCATGCCCGATCAGAAACTGGTCTCGTCGCCATCATCGAACCTGTCGAAACAGAGTCTCTTTCCCAAGTCGCAGGCGCCGTCTCCAATGGTCCTGTGAAGGAGTGCCGGGCCGAAGGGGCGTCGGCGAACGTCTCATGCTCCCGCGGGAGCGGACAGTAGGTCACCAGTTCTGAGCGACTCAAACGGGTCGGCAGTGGCCAGTCGTCACCACTGTAATAATCGCCAGTACAGAGATCAATAACTTCAAGGATCGAGGCCAACGGAATGCGCGATCACTGATCGGCATTCTTGAGCGCGCGTCTCTGCCTGCACGCGGGGTGCAGCCCTATAACGAGTACAGCATCGGCCCGACCTCAATGGCACTCAGCGGACCGCGTGGCGAGACGGGCCGCTCACGCTAAGGAGACGTAGAATGAAATCAGTACTCGCGATTGCCTTCATCGTTTTTTTTAGCGTGGCTGCGATGGCCACCACTTCCATGGGATCCTACTTGAGGAATGGCAGCGACCAGCAGGACGCTTGCCGTTCTGCAACCGCTGCTGCGGAGCAGGACAGGGTTAATTGGCTCTCCAAGGGATGGATCTTCGCAGGGATGTCAAGCTGCACCTGCTCCGGAAGCGGAACAAGCTGGACTTGCTCAGTCAATGCCACGTATTTCCGCCGGTAACCGCAGAGCGACGCCTCACGGCAACTCGGGGGCCAGGTCGGCACTTCCGGTGTTCGCGGCTCCCTATTGTCGACCGTCCGGTCAGCAGCCTTAGCGGACTCGCCAACGCGTGTGCGCGACAGGCAGCTTCGGGTCGAACAGCGCCCGTCGACGGCGGGGTAGTGTGAAGCTGACCGGTTTGCGGCAGTCTCGCTGCCGCACTCGATGTCGGCTAACATCATGACTGGCATCCGGACTCGATGCATATCCGGACTGGGTCATCCGATCGACATTGGGGCGGGGTCGTGACCATCCGCAAGCTGAGGATTCGCGCACTCGCGTTCTGCGTAGCGGGCGTGTTACTGGGCAGCGGGGCCGCATTGGCAGACGAAGTCAAGGTGATGATTTCGGGCGGGTTTGCGTCAGCCTATCGCGAACTGGGCCCGCAATTCGAGGAGGCGACCGGCCGTAAGCTAATCACCGTCTGGGGGCCCGCGGTGGGTACGGCCGCGAATGCGATCCCTGTGCGGCTTGCGCGCGGCGAGTGGGCCGACGTGCTGATCGTGGTTGGGTATGCGCTCGACGAACAGATCAATGCCGGCAAGGTGTTGCCTGACAGTAAGGTGGACTTCGCACGCTCGGCAATCGGCATGGTGGTTCGCGAGGGGACGCCGAAGCCGGATATCAGCTCGGCCGACGCATTGCGGCGAGCGCTGCTCGCAGCGAAGTCGATCGTCTATCCGGACAGCCCGAGTGGCGTCTATGTTGGCAGCGAACTGTTCTGGCGTCTCGGCATCGCGGGGCGGATGGAGAGCAAGAGCCGCATGATTCCGGTCGCGCAGGTCGCCGATGCCGTCGCGAATGGAGAAGCTGAGATCGGAATTCAGCAGGTCGTCGAACTGTTGCCGGTGAAGGGGGTGACGGTGGTCGGCAGTTTGCCCGCAGAAGTGCAGAGGTACACGGTGTTCTCCGGGGGCATCGCCACCAATGCGAAGAATCCGGCCGGCGCAGAGGCGCTGATCCATTTTCTGTCGTCGCCGGACGCGGCGCCCGCGATTTCGAGGACCGGGCTCGAACCGCTTTCGGCGACGCCTGCGAAATGAGCGAAAACGCGCGTCCTATGCGCCGTTCGACCTGAGTGGCCGGCGACTTTCCGGGAACGGCCCAGACTGTGTCAAGACGCAGTTTGACCACCTATCATCTTGGTACCGCGTTAGGGGTAAGCCAGATGAAGCGTTTTGTTCAAGGCGACAGTCGTACGCAAAGCATCCTTCGTCCTGAATGTCTCGACGATTACGTAACGGATATGCCAGCAGCTGGATCTTTTCTCCGATGCCCGCTCGCATACGGACAAGAGACCTTGGTCGACGATGCTTTAATCTTCCGCTTGCTGCCGTAGGCCAAAGCGAACGCTCGCCGCGTGCAGAAAAAGCGCCAGAGGGTCATCTTCTCCTTCGTCGATGAGACGTCCGGATGTTAAGAAGGACGCGCGCTCTGATTTTATGGCACCCGCCCCGCTGGCCCGTTCGCAATAACATGTTTGTTAAATTCGTCTTAAGATACGAACACACCGGCTATACCAGACATCCGTTTCGGATGCCGCCAGTTCTCTCCTTTTGCCTCACGCGACTATGCATGACACATCGGAAGCTGTCGGCAAGACGATGCCAAGTGGGTGGTTCAGCAGCTTGATTACCGACTGGCGCGGGGTAAAGCTGCGCCTCTCGCTACTCGTCGCAATCGGCTGCGGCGTTGTCGTCCTGCTGACCGCCCTTCTGCTTGGCGAGCAGTACGCGGCTAGCGCGGTGGCCAAGCGTGAAGGTCTGATCGGCAACGATCTGGTTGCGTCCGTCGACAGTATCCTGAATCTCGTCAGGTCGCGCCGTCGAACTGAACTGGCGGCGCTCGCGGGACGACCGTGCGGGGATGTCCTGCGTTCCCTGGCGAAGTTGCAGACATACGTCCGGTACATTCGCGGGGCGAATCTCGTGGTCGACGGACGCGTTTATTGTTCCTCCGGTCTGGGACCGATCGACGTTCCGCTATCCGTCTATCTGACTTCGACCGCCGAAGGTGCCAGTATCAACCTTCTGCCGCGGACCCCATACCACCCAGACGATCCGGTCCTTGTGATGTTCGATGCAACGGGTAAGGGCACGGGCATTCTGTACATTATTGCGGGCGACTATATTGCGGATGCTCTCTCCCACGGCGTCAGATACGGCGCGCAGTATGCTGCCCTGTCGATCGCGGGAGTGGGGCTTCTGACCGACGATGGTGCGTTCGTGCCGCTCTCGAAGTCCCCACCCTTTTACGCGACGCGCGTTGCATCCAGCGCGTGGCCGTTCTCCATCATGTTGTCCTCGTCGACGGAATTCGTTTCGCAGATGCGCTGGAAGTACGGGCTTATTTTTGGTGCTGCCGGCGTACTGCTGGACATACTTATTGTGGCCGCATATCTGCTGGTGTTCGCGCCACGCCGTCTACTTCTCGCGGCAGTTCATCGCGCGTTGCGGCAGGACGAGTTTCACATCGTCTATCAACCAATCGTAGACATCGCCAGTCGCGACGCAGTTGGAGTGGAAGCCCTGTTACGATGGCATCACCCGAAGTGGGGGCCCGTCAGTCCCGCTTTGTTCATGGGCGAGGTCGAGTCCAGCACGCTTCATGCGGCTGTGACGAGATTCGTGCTGCGCACGGTAGTGGCGGACATGAGCCGTCACGCGCCAATGCTGCCGTTGCGCGTCGCGGTCAACATCTCGCCAAGAGACTTGGAAAGGAAAGGTTTCGTCGCGGAAGTCCTGGCCGTGAGCAGCAGACTGCCGCAACGCGTCAGTCTTACTCTGGAGCTGACTGAACGGTTTCTTCTCGATAAAAGCGTCCATACCGCGGCCATCTTCAGGACCCTCAGGACACAGGGAATCAAATTCGCGATCGACGACTTTGGTACACACAACAGCAACCTCGATCTTCTGGGACGGTTTCCTTTCGACTTCGTGAAAATTGACCGTCAGTTTGTGAGCCAGGTCGATACGGGCGGTGCCGAGCTTATCAAAGGCATTGTGTCCATGGCCAGGCACTTTGGCGTGCAGATCATCGCCGAAGGTGTGGAAACCGAGGCTCAGCATCAGGCGCTACAGGATGTGGGTGTGCCGTTTGGTCAGGGATACCTCTATCAGAGACCACTGCGAGCCGAACAACTCGCGTCAAGGCTGCAGGAACACAGATAACTAACCGCGGTCCGCGAGCGTCCAGTTTGCGGCGCTCAGCAGATATTGGGCGCCACAATTCAATAGGCCGCTCAGGGTCGTGTGCTGCCGATCGCCAACACGCAGCGGCTGGTCAGGCCCGGTTATTTACGCTTGCCCCCGAACGGGCAATCGTGGCCGACCGCATGGGTCGACGACAAACCGTTAGCAACATTGCTGACCTGTGGGCGTTCAAAGTTCGGTTTGGCCGGAGCGAAACGGCGCTGAGTGGCGATACGGCCCAATTCCTGAGAAACCTGCTGGCGACCGGCACATTCCTTATCAAACCGTGGCTAGCGACGTCCGCTGCGGCCCCATACATAGCGCACCCACCGCTGCCACCGGCTTTGCGGCGGAGCGGGTGAGTTGTGCGCAGCCTGCGCTTCGCGGTCGCGCTCGACGCTCTTCCGTACCTGTTCGTGGATCTGCCGCAACGTCATGCCGCCGGCGCCTTTCAGTTTGTCGGGATCGGAATCAGGATCGAGGTCGGGATTGTGTGTCATGGGAGTCGCTTGTTCCTGATGAGGCGGCTTGATCTTGATACGGATGCGCAGTCGCAGCAAGCATGTGGAAGCAGGTCGCTGACCTGCGCGTAGTCAGACAGGCGCGCAGTCCGCAGCGGTGTAAGCGAGCCATGAGCCCTCATGGATCAATGACAAGCATGCACGCGGACTGACTCCGAATCTGCAGGACTGGCACAATCGAGGGGAGCCTCGAGCCGCTCAGGAATCCTCATGCCAGATGTCGCCCCGTCTACTCCGCGTATCAGTCCCCTGTTCGCCCTGTTGCCCTTCCTGCGCCCTTATGCCGGACGCTGGGCGCTCGCCTTCGTGGCGCTGGTGACTTCCGCGAGTGCGACCCTGGCATTGCCGGTGACGTTCAAATATCTGATCGACCGGGGCTTCGCCGGCGGCAACCGGGCGCACATCGATCGCTATTTCCTGGCGCTATTCGCCGTTTCGCTGGTACTGGCCGGGGCCACGGCGCTGCGCTTCTATTTGGTGTCGTGGCTCGGCGAGCGGGTCACGGCCGACTTGCGGAAGGCGGTCTACGAGCACGTGCTGGGGATGAGTCCGCAATTCTTCGAGACCACGCAGAGCGGCGAGGTGCTGTCGCGACTCACCACGGACACCACGTTGATCCAGACGGTGGTGGGCACCAGCCTGTCTATGGGGTTGCGCAACTTCTTCCTGCTTACCGGCGGCTTGGCGATGCTGGCGGTGACGAGCCCTGTGCTGTCGGGCTACATCATGGCCACGCTGGTCGTGGTGGTCGCACCCATCGTCATTTTCGGGCGGCGCGTGCGGAGGCTCTCGCGTGCGAGCCAGGACAAGGTGGCGAACGCGAGCGCGCTGGCGGGGGAGGTGCTCAATGCCATGCCGACCGTGCAATCGTTTACGCAGGAGCCCCGCGAGGCGCGGCGGTTTGCTGGCATGGTGGAAGCGGCATTCGAGACGGCGCTCACGCGCATTCGGGCGCGCGCCTGGCTGACCGCCGTGGTCATCGTGCTGGTGTTCGCGGCTATCGTCTTCGTCCTGTGGCTAGGCGCGCAGGCGGTGCTGGCCGGGCACATGACGGCTGGCCAATTGTCCCAGTTCATCCTCTACGCAGTGATCACCGCCGGGGCTGTGGGCGCGGTCGCCGAGGTGTGGGGCGATCTGCAGCGGGCTGCCGGCGCCACCGAGCGACTACTGCAACTGCTGGCGGCGCGCTCGCCGGTGGCGCAGGCCGAGGCCGCCGTTCGGCTGCCGACGCACGGGGACGGCATCCGCTTCGACAACGTTAGCTTTTCGTATCCGTCCCGCCCCGGCATCGCCGCGCTCTCCGGCCTCTCGCTCGATGTCCGCCCGGGCGAGCATGTCGCATTGGTCGGACCGTCCGGCGCCGGTAAGACCACCCTGTTCCAACTGCTGCTGCGCTTTTACGACCCGCAGGCCGGCAGCATTCTGATCAACGGCGTCCCGACACGGCATGTGCCGCTTGCTGAGTTGCGCCGGGAAATCGGGGTGGTACTGCAGGAATCGGTGATCTTTTCAGGCAGCGTGCTCGACAACATCCGCTACGGCGCGCCCGAAGCCACACTCGCTCAAGTTCAGCAGGCCGCCGAAATGGCCGCCGCGGCCGGCTTTATCGAAGAACTGCCGCAACGCTACGACACGTTTCTCGGCGAGCGCGGGGTACGGCTTTCTGGTGGACAGCGTCAGCGCATCGCGATCGCCCGCGCGATCATGAAGAATCCGCCCATCCTGCTGCTCGACGAGGCCACCAGCGCGCTCGATGCCGCCAGCGAACGGCTGGTGCAACGGGCGTTGGACAACGCCGCGCAGAATCGCACCACGCTGGTCATCGCGCACCGCCTCGCTACCGTACAACAAGCCGACCGCATTGTCGTGCTGGAACAAGGTCGCATCGTCGCGCAGGGCCGTCACGCCGATCTCCTTCAGACTTCGCCGCTCTATGCGCAGCTTGCCGCCCTGCAGTTCGGCGAGCCGCTGGGGCAGACGGAGCAGCGCGGCGCTGTGCGCGATCACGTCGACTCTGCGTGAAGACACGATTCAGGTCGCCCGGGCAGCCAAGGCGCGATTGTCACCCGTTAGAAGATCGACTGGCCGTGGTCCGGCCGGCCAACGGGTGTCCGCCAGCGGCCGGGCCGAACGGTCGCGTTACCGGTCGAAAGCACCGCCCGACACATCCGTGCACGGAGGTTCCGTCACGATGCTGGCCCCCATCGGTCGCGATCCGCAACCGTCCGCAAAGACCGACCAGCCGCAGATAAATGCTTCGCGAATGACAGGCTCATGGTGGCCCGGAAGCGGCTCATCGAGAGCCGCGCCGCGGCTGAATGGCCCAAACGGGTCGAAGAACAACCCTCAACGAACACGGACGATCTTGCCCGAAAACTCTCGGGGCCGAGTACCGCCACGCGATGCTCACTCGCTGAGCCCTAACGATACGACACGGAGGCAGATTCCAACCTGTGGGGAAGGTTCCCTGTCAGGCCTCGTTCGCCGTCTGCTTGACCGTTCACCGCGCCCCCGTAGACTGGTCGGCCCATTTTGCGTCGACCACGTCGGGCATTCCGATATCCGGCACGCTACCCAGCAATGACAGCGAATGCTTGGCGAGTTCCCGAGGAACATGCCCCGTCAAGTGCGCAAACCGACCGCCGTTGTCGGGGAAGACGTCAAAGATGCCGAAGTGATCGTCGTCAAAGCGGATGGCAAACCAGGCAGCGGTCTTGGGTTCCTGCTCCACGAGTGCTTGCGCGTCGCGAAGGAACTGCGCGACCTGTGACTCATGGCCCGCCTTTGCCTTGAACGTGAGGAGCAGCGCCTTCGTGACCGGCTCGCCCGATGATGTTGAGGGCAACTTGTCAGCCAGGACGTCGAACTCCTGAATCAGCGGCGCTCCGGCAAACACGCTGCCGCCGGCATCCAGCAGTGCTTGTGTAACTGGCCCCGCCAGATGCGCCTCGCGGCCGGCATCGTCTGGGAACACGTCAAAGATGCCGTACTCCGATCGCCCGAATCTGATCGCGAACCACGCGGTCGTTGCGGCTTCCGCCCGACCCATCGCGAGAGCCGAGCGCAGGACGTCTTCCGCCATGGCGTCGTCGTTGCCGGCCTTGACTTCCAACCTGACGAGCAGACCTTTAGTGCCCATGAGACACCTCCATTCGTGGTCGACTGACCGTGAGCGCGTCGAGCGTACAGTCCTTCGACGTTAACAAGCCAGCAGCGCCGCGCAGTAGAGCCAGTGCGCTCCCTCCAGAGGACACCTTCGGTCCTGCGATCGTCGCCGGCGGCACCGGGCTAGACATCTCGCCCGGCGATCCTGCGCGTGTGCAATGCACCTCAACTGACACGATAGTGGATTTCGCCTCGCCGTTCCAGGCGGGTTCGCTGGAACCGGCTTGCCCTGATGACCCTGGCATCTGCAGTTACACGAACTCGCTCGCGACACGTCTGCAAGTCAGGAGCCGGAGCGTGCCGACGTCCGGTGCTGGCCGGACCCGGTCCCAGGCTGGCGGCGGTGGCGACTCCAGTTTGCTGCGCCGGCCCGCTGAACTGAAACCGGCGCGAGGCGGCAGCGGGCATGCTGAACGTGTTTCGGCGAGATGGCGGAGTGATCCACCACTTTTGGGGCGCGGAACTCCTCTTCGAACCGCCCGATCCCGGACAGGATTATCGCCACGTCGGTACCATCGAACCGCTCTGGAGCCTGTTTGACCTTACCCCCGAGGGACGTGGCTCCGACTGTCCTGGTTAGAGCAATGCCAACAGAAGTTGAACGACCGCTGCTACCATAGCTGAAGATCAAAGCCTGCGTGTCGCGCCTGCGGCGATGCGGTCCCATGGGCGTCCGGTCGGTAACATGGCTTGCTACCAATGCCTGTTCGTCGGCAGCAAGCCGTCGGGAGCACACGATGATCGTCGAGCGTATCTGGACTGGCAATGCCTACCGCAACTTCAACTACCTGATTGCGTGTCCGGAAACTGGCGAAGCGCTTGCCATCGACCCCCTGGACCATGAAAAGTGCCTCGCCGCCGCGAAGGCCAAGGGTTGGCAGATCACCCAGATCCTCAACACCCACGAGCACCGAGACCACACTGGCGGCAACGAAGCGATGGTCGCGGCCACGGGCGCCAAGCTGCTCGCTCATTTCAAGGCCGGCGCCCGCATCGCGGGGGTGGACCGCGGTGTCAAGGCCGGAGACGTCATCAAAGTCGGGAAGCGGGTCGAACTCGAATGCATGGACACGCCGGGTCACACCATGTGCCACATCTGCCTGCGATCACATACCGACCAGCCGGCGCTGTTTTCCGGCGACACCCTTTTTAACGCTGGCGCCGGCAATTGTCACAACGGAGGCGATCCGAGCGAGCTGTATGCCACGTTTGTGGGCCAGCTCGCCAAACTGCCGGATGACACGAAGATCTACCCCGGGCATGACTACATCGAGAACAATCTGAGGTTCACGTTGTCGCTCGAGCCGGAAAACGCCGCTGCCCGAGCCCTGCTTCCCCGCGTGGCCGGTCATGACCCGAAGACCTCGATCGTCACCACGCTTAAGGATGAAGAGCAGTTCAACACCTTCTTCCGGCTCACAAGCGCAAGTGTGATCGCCAGGTTGCGGGAAAGCTTCCCGGATCTCCCGGAAGAACCCGATGCCAGGACGGTGTTTCTCAAGCTTCGCGAGTTGCGCAACAGGTGGTGACGCAGCAGGGCGCGGAACGTTGCCGCTTACCGCAATCGGGCCATTTCTGTGTAGAGGCATCATCGAAGGCAGAGGGGGCCGAACCTCCGGGTTCACCCTCGCCAAAGCAGTCCCCGGCGGAAGCCGGCCCCAGCCAACAAGACGCTCCAACGAGCGTTCGCTTTCAACTGGAGCGAAGGACGCCTCTGTTGGATCGAAGGCGGGTAGACAGGCTGCATGCGGCCAGGAGCGGTCCTTTGCCTGCTTCCCAAGAATCGTTTCAATCGAGACCCGCAGCGAGACACAGAGGATCAAATCAGTGAAGGAAGCCGAATTTGTTGAAATGCTTGCGCGCCTCTCAGTCACTCATAATGCGGACGACGACCAACTGCTAATAAAGGCGGCGGACGCCCGTGAAATGTTCGATTGGCCGGTGTCTGCGGAGAAGTCGGCAGCACGACTGCTATCCGAGCCATTGGGAATCCGAGAACCTCTCGTTTATTTAAATTTCGGACATCCGAATAAATTGTGAGGAACCAGTAGAAAAGACTCGAGTTAAGAAGAACCAAAGCAGTCTCAGCATCCAAGCGATCAGAAAATGCGATTTCCTTCAACTCGGACGGCGGCCGCTCAATTCCATCATCATCTGTAATCGAAGGAATGAAACTCAATATTTGGACAAACCCGCTTAACTTACGTGTGTAATAGATGACATGCTTCTGACGAGGCCTAATCACAGCGCCGATCGGCATCGCTGACTTTGAGAATTTAGCCAAAATTTCTGGCTCGATTTCCGATCCAATTTTAGGAATTGAGCCCTCCCAATTGTATTGCCCGCTATTCGGTTGATATTGAAGTAGCGGGAAAAGGTTTGGACGGGCATGCGTATTCCATTTATTATATTTTGTACTAAACAAGCCATCTTTGCCCCGATGAACGAGCACAATCGAAAGCCTGATATGCTCCAACCTGTCTCGGAGTAGGCGTTTGTCGTCGGCAGTGATTTTGCCGTCATGCGACGTCTGCAAGGCGCGAAAGCGTCCGAAAAGCTCTGCAAGATCCGCAGTGCTTGTCTTGATCAGTTCACGGTGCCCCTGATCACTTGCCAACGTATTCGCGGCGTCAAATTGTGCCTCTGTCGCATAGCCGACCAAAGTGTTTCCAGCACGAATATTAAAATCGATGTCTGGAAGGGGTTCCAACTCCTTGTCCGCATCGACCTGCGAAACTAATTTAAGAAAAAGACGTAACTTACAGATTTCAACTGCTTCGTGCATGATGTCCACGCCGAAGAGATTGTGCAAGATCACGCTCTTATAGATAAAGTAGCGGCGCGAGGGATGTCGACCAACCTCGTCGAGGATGTTCACAAAATCAGATTCAACCGGTTTTCCAAGCTTCAACGCGTCTTCGACGAAGCCCTCCATCCGGTCGAGACAGGCCTCGTAAAGCTGCTCCAGCACGTTTAAGGCAGCGAAGAGAAACGCTCCGGAGCCACAGGTGGGATCGAGAATTGTAATTCCATGATGATATTTCTCGCCGGGATTCTCTGGTGCTCGGCCAACGATTGCTTGCCATACCGCGCGCAGTAGTTCAGGCCCGGTGCAGGTGTCAATTACGTCCTGCATGAATTGGCGAATATCGAGATTTAGCGCTACCAGATCTGATGCGCTCTTTACCCCCCCGCTAATCATCTTCTCGCGTAATGCCAGCGTGCGTGCACGCCGCGCCATCATGAAATCGCCCCGACTTTGCCTTGCCTGCGGCAATCCGTTTCATCCCCTTTTGCGGGTCCCCAATCAACGGTACTGCTCGGCCGCGGCGTGTCAGCGTGAACGCCGGCGCCGCTGGCAACGGCGGAGACTTCGCGTTGACGCCGACTACCGGGATAACCAGGCGCGGGCGCAATCGAACTGGCGCGCTCGTCACCCGGATTACTGGCGTCAATATCGCGCAACGCACCCAGCCTATCGGGAACGCAATTGCGCGATGCAACGGAAGCGGAACGCACGACGAAGTTCCAGCCCGGTTGCAAACATGGACGCGTCACCGCCTTGCCGGCCGACCGCGTCGGGGTTCTACATACTGCGCCGCGCCGTCGAAACCGGTCTTGCAAAGATGAACGCGTGCACCGTGCACATCGCGGTGCTGTCGGCACCAAATGGACCACTCATACGTGATTGCAAAGAGATGACGTGATCGACTTCCGCGCCGAGCCTGCTACCTTTGCCTTGTACCCGCTATCAATCAAACGCCGCCGCACAAAATGTGCGCCGGCATATCAGGTCAAATCTCCATCGTCCGGCGCCCCGCCGCACGCGGAGGTTGAGGGAGCGGGGTTCGACGCTGGCTGGAGCAGGACCGTGTTACTCGATCACACAGGCGATGCCGTCGTCTTGCAGACCTCTTCGGTACGGGCGGCCGAATACGTTCGCATGTCGACCGAGCACCAGCAATACTCGACGGAGAACCAGCGCGACAGGATTCGTGAGTACGCTACGCGGCGCGGTCTCGAGATCGTTCGCACCTACGCTGACGAGGGTAAAAGCGGTCTGCGTATCGACGGGCGGCAGGCGCTGCAGCAACTGATCAAGGACGTCGAAAGCGGTCGCGCAGATTTTCAGGTGATCCTCGTCTATGACGTGAGTCGCTGGGGGAGATTCCAGGACGCGGATGAAAGTGCGTACTACGAGTATGTCTGCCGGCGTGTTGGCATCCAGGTTGCCTACTGCGCTGAACAGTTCGAAAACGACGGCTCGCCGGTGTCCACCATCGTAAAAGGAGTCAAGCGGGCGATGGCCGGCGAGTACAGCCGGGAATTGTCAGCCAAGGTGTTTGCCGGCCAGTGCCGGCTGATCGAGCTCGGCTTCCGGCAGGGGGGACCGGCGGGATATGGCTTGCGCCGCGTCCTCATTGATCAGCACGGGATCATGAAGGGAGAGCTTCAGCGAGGCGAACATAAGAGCCTGCAGACCGACCGCGCCATCCTCATGCCAGGGCCCGAGAGCGAAATCCGGATTGTCAATCTCATCTACAGCTGGTTTATCGACGGGTCGTTAAATGAATATGAAATTGCGGCCCGGCTGAACGGCATGCGCGTTCGCACACATCTCGATCGGGAATGGACACGAGCAACTGTTCGGGAGGTACTGACCAACGAGAAATACATCGGCAACAACGTCTACAACCGCGTGTCGTTCAAGCTCAAGAAAATGCGCGTCGTGAATACACCGGACATGTGGATCCGGAAGGAAGGTGCATTCCAGTCGATCGTGCCAAGCGAAGTGTTTTACACAGCACAGGGCATCATGCGGGCGCGCGCCCGGCGCTATTCGAATGAGGAGCTCATCGAGCGTCTGCGTAACCTGTACCGCAATCGTGGATTCCTGTCCGGCCTGGTTATCGACGAAACTGATGGCATGCCATCAAGCTCCGTTTACATGTACAGATTCGGCAGCCTGATCCGCGCATAGCCGTTAGGCTCGACCACGCGAATTCGGCAGCGCTCGATTATTACCTCCTGCCGCGCCTGGATTTCGGCCAGCCGCGCATCAGCCTCGCCGACCAGAACAGGATTGAGTTCGAGAGTTACCATTTTGACACGCTCGATTATCTCTACGGCATGGCCGAACGGGCCCGTCTCCGGAGGGTGGCATGAATCCGCAGCAACAAACCGGCGAGGTCCGGATGATTCCGGTCAACCAGATCGAGGTCATTAATCCTCGCGAGCGTAACAATCGCGTCTTCAACGAAATCGTCGGCAACATCAGGGCGATCGGCCTGAAAAAACCAATCAAGGTCACGCCGCGCGCCACTGAGGATGGTGTCGAGAAGTATCTGCTCGTGTGCGGCGAAGGCCGCCTGAAGGCTTTCCGTTCACTCGGCGAAACCACCATCCCGGCGATGGTTGTGAATGTCAGCGACGAGGATGCATTCATCATGAGTCTCGCCGAGAACATCGCCCGTCGTCAGTGCCGGCCGCTCGAACTCCTTGCAGGCATCCGGCAATTGCAGGAGCAGGGATACACGCCGAAGGTAGCTACCGCGACGCGCAATGGTCACGTCGAGCGCAGTCACTGGGGGTCGATCGCAATCACAGATGCCCAAGGTTCGTTGCTCGCATGGGCTGGAGACCCGGATGTCTACGCATTCTCTCGCTCGACCATTAAGCCGTTTCAAGCGATTCCGTTTGTGCGGGATCACGGCCCATCCCATTTTGGATTTTCCGCCTCGGAAGTTGCGCTGTTGTGCGGAAGCCATTCAGGCGAAGATTCCCACGTAGCAGCGGTTAGCTCGATGCTGTCGAGGATTGGATTGTTGGAGCGGGATCTACTCTGCGGGGTCCATTTGCCGATTCAGTATGGCGAAGACAATTTGCCGCCTTCTGGAAGTCGCTTTGATCAACGACACAACAACTGTTCAGGGAAGCATACTGGATTCTTAGGGTATTGCTGCATGCACGGTCACGATCACACTGACTACGTCACGGACAGTCACCCGTTACAGCAAGACATCGTCCGGGAGATCGAACGGCTATCTGGGCTGCGGACGTCAGAGCTTTGGTTTGGCACGGACGGATGCAGCGTACCTAACATTGGCATGCCGCTGTCTCGCCTTGCGATGATGTGGGCTCGACTGGCTTCTGGTGCATCGGGAAGTAGCGCAAAAGAAGACGCCATATTGTCCGAGATCTTCGCGACGATGGCAGCGCACCCGGAGATGGTTTCAGGGACCGGCCGCTGTGACCTGGCGATTGCGCGAGCAACATCTGGAGATTGTGTCGGAAAGGTGGGCGTAGACGGCACATACGTAATCGGGGTTAAGAGCCTTGGTTTAGGAATCGCCATCAAGATTGCTGATGGCGACCTGTCAGCGCTTTACGCAAGCGCGGTCGCCGTCTTGAGGGAAATCGGGCTCGTCGACGATGGAAACGTCTCGGCTCTCTCCCGCTGGGACAATCCAAGGCTCTGCAATCTCCGCGGAATCGAGGTTGGCCAGCTTAAAACGATGGTGCACCTGAGTCGAACCTCAGGGTGAGTCGATCTAGCATCGGGCTTAGTTCGGCCATTAGCGGTCCGTGGCGCATCCCGCGAATTTGATGGTGTTATTGCAATTTGCATGGCAACTTACCCAACATTCGACAGGTGGGTACATTTAGTCGAACCACTACAGGAGGGAATATGTCTGAGCGCGACACAAAGCTCCACGGCTGCTGGCGGTTGGTTTCTTTTGATACTGAGCTTCAGGATTCAAAGGAGCGCACTCAACCGTGGGGCGCCGACCCCAATGGGTACCTCATTTTCGGCTCTGGTGGGCGAATGATGGTACTAGTTACCGCAAAGGCGCGGGAGCCAGGGAATACAGATGAGAAACTGGTGGCACTTTTCCGTACGGTGATGTCCTATACAGGACGGTATCGGATAGATGGGGATAGGTTCATCACAAAGATTGACTCATCTTGGAATGAAGCCTGGAACGGCACTGAGCAGGAACGATTCTACAAGCTTGATGGAGACACGCTCGATGTCAGTACGGCCTGGATGCCGAATCCGTTAGTATCAGGAAATCCAATAGGAAGGGCTATTCTCAGTTTTAGACGCGAGTAATTTTCCCTACGCTGAGTTCGCAACTAGTCGCTAGTTTGCAGGCCATCAACTCGACGGTGAGTCTGGCAGCCAGGCAGCCACCTTTGAATGACCGCATTGTGGCGGCCTCCCGGTCGGCTTTGGGTCGCGTTTTGTCGATCGACACCGAGGCAGGTCGAGCCGCCGATGCGGTTTGCATGAGGCAGTACGATCCGCGTTTAAGGTCCACGTATGAGCGCAAATGTGCACAATTATGATCGGGTGTCCGCTCTCATCTTCGTTGTGGTAGCGACCGCGATATTCAGATGGTTACGGTGGCGAAATGCCAAGGCGTCAGGGATCACCCGATTGCAGTTCGCCGAGATAGTGTCTAGGCCCGGGGAGAAAGAGCTATTAAATGCACAGTGGCTTCGATTGTTCGGGTGGATTCTCATTCTTCTCCCGATTTTCGGCGGCTCAATATCGCTAATTCGTCATCGAGACACCCTGTTCATGTTGATAGGCGGAATGGTGCTGTTAGAGATATTTCTTGGCGGACTTGGGTGGTTCATGCTGTGGATGGCAAGCCAATGCAAGGGACGCGCACGCCAGATGGGAGCAACTCTGTAGGGTTTCCGAATGTCCGTTCTCAAGCAATTGGAAGGGCTGCCTTGGGTCGACAGGCGTCGCCGCTCGGCCCAGAAGTAGCATTGTCGCGATGACTCACGAAGCCGTGAAGGTGTTTGAGGAGAACAGAGCCCCAACGCATATTTGAGACACGCGTCCAAGCCCTCATCGGGACCAGTAGAAATCCACGGGGATAAGCTCGACGACCCATCCACCTTCTTCGCCCAGCGTGGCCGCCGGGTGCATGGAGGCGATGCGCAACGCCTCGTCATGGGTATCCGCCTCGATGATGAACAGGCCGCCCACGACTTCCTTCGACTCGGTATAGGGCCCATCGGTGACGTGCGTCTTGCCACTGCGCGGGCGGAGCGTCCTCCAGTTGTCCAGATCGCCAAGCGATGCGGAAATCAGTACCTTGTCGGTAGCCCGCATCTTGTCGTCCAATGCGGGGCATTGGCTCACCAATTTCTTGACGTCGTCTGGCGCCATCGCGGCGAATTTATCGGGGGTGAAGTAGGCCAAGCCGAGGTATTTCATGGGAGATCCTTTGGGTGTGAATAACCTGACGACGAAGCTGATGATCGAAAATCGACAATCTTCTGAAAAGTTTGTAGCGGGTCTCGCCAGACTGTCCGCTTTTGGGGTCGCGCGGTGCCGACCGCCGGGCTCGTGCTGCACATGCGGATCGCGTGAGGCAGAGGTCGGCCATGTGCGGTCGCTGGGTAGTGCGACAGTTCAGCCGCTCCAACGTCTTATCGCCTTCGTCAACAGCCGCTCAAAACTCCCGACACGATCAGTTGCATTCGTCACCTTTGCCAAGACTTTTGCGCATAGTGTCGCCGGCGTCGGTCATAGAGGACGCCATCCGACGCAATGCAGACAACAATTCGTTGGACTCGGTTACGTTGCCTTCTTGATATCGTTGCCAGGCCGATTTGTCAGGATGGCGCTCGTAATAACGTGAAAGAGATGATCCCCCCGTGGCGCGAATCCGGGCTGGCCGACGAGCCAGCCGAGCGCCGACATCAGGGCGAACAGGTCGACCCCATCGATATCGGCGCGCGCCGTTCCCTCGGCTTGAGCGCGGAGCAGTAGTCGCGCACCCGCTGAACGCAGCGCTGTGCTCGAAGCGTGAAGCGCGGAGTCCGGGTCCGCGTGCGCGGTCGCAAACAAGGCGCAAATACCGTTATAGGTATGAACGAATGCAACCCCTTCGCGAAACCAGGACACCAGCGCTTCGTCAGGTGGGTTCGACGTTTCGAGTTCGGCCGCCTGCTGTATCAGTTCGTCCACGTTCATGCGCAGCAACGCTTCGAACAAGGCTTCTCGTGTCGGGAAATGGCGAAATAGTGTGGCCAGCCCGACGTCGGCCCGGCGGGCGATATCTCGCATGGACGCATCGGCACCATGCTCGGTGACGACGTCACGCGCGACTGCAAGGAGATGGTCGTAATTCTTTCTGGCGTCAGCTCGCATAAATTGCCTTGACAAACGGATCAGTGATCCGAATATAATGAGCCTGTATCCGGATCAGTGATCCACAAGATACAGCACATTTGTGCAGATGGGAACAGAGGCGCAGTACGACACCACGAAAGGAGATGTCATGGGAAAGCTTGAGGGTAAGGTTGCAGTCATCACGGGTGGATCGAGCGGCATGGCGCTGGCGAGCGCCAAGCGGTTCGTTGAAGAAGGCGCGTATGTTTTCATCACGGGCCGGAGGCAGGAGGCGCTCGACGAGGCCGTCAAGCTGATTGGCCGGAACGTGACCGGCGTGCGCGGCGACGGGGCCAATCTGGACGACCTCGACCGCCTGTTCGATACAGTCAAGCGGGAAAAGGGCAAGATCGACATCCTGTTCGCGAGCGCAGGCACGGGCGAAGCCGTCCCTCTGGGCGAGATTACCGAGCAGCACTTCGATGCGACCTTCGGTCTGAATACGCGCGGAACGCTGTTTGCGGTTCAGAAGGCGTTGCCGCTGTTCAACGATGGCGGGTCGATCTTCATGACCGGGTCAGTTGCTTCGGTGAAAGGTTTTCCTGGTTATGGCGTGTATGCGGCGAGCAAGGCGGCGTTGCGCTCATTCGCACGCACGTGGCTTAACGAACTGAAGGGCAGGAATATCCGGGTGAACGTGCTGAGCCCGGGGCCGATCGCCACACCGATGCAGGACCAGGTTCTCACCGAGGAGGCGAAGCGGATGTTCGAATCCCTGATCCCGCGGGGAAAGATGGGGCGTCCTGAGGAAATTGCGACGGTCGCGCTGTTTCTTGCTTCAGACGATTCGAGCTTCGTGAATGGGGTGGAGTTGTCTGTCGACGGCGGCTTCTCGGCCATCTGAAATCGCGCCGAAAGCGTGTAGAAGGATCTTTCAACTCGACGAAGGTGATCTGATTTGTGTCAATAAATATGGATTCCTTACAATACTGAATGGAGAGTTCGCATGAACTATTCGATTATTGGCTTCGGCGCGGTAGGCCAGGCCCTCGCCCGAGCGTTTGCAAGAAAGAATATCGATGTGACCGTCGCCAGCCGGCGCCCTCCCGAGACGCTGATGCAACGGGCACGAGCGATCGGCCCCACCGTTGTCCCCGGGACGCTGCAGGATGCAATCGCGTCCGACACGATCTTCCTCGCGGTTCCGTTTTGGGAACATCGCGAAGTCGCGAAGCAGATCACAACCTGGCAGGGCAAGACGATCATCGACACGACAAATGCTTTTGGTGTTCCCGTTGAAGACCTGGAGGGTCAGCCGCCGGCCGCGGTTGTCGCCAAGGCGTTTACCGGCGCCAGGTTCGTAAAGGGCTTTAACCATCTGCCTGCTGCCGCCCTGGCCGCTGATCCGAGCGTGAATGGCGGAAGCCGCGTCGTTTTTTTGTCGAGCGATGACGAAAATGCGGTGGCACCGGTCGCTGCTTTGGCCGAACAACTCGGTTTCGCGCCGATTGCGCTAGGACCGCTCAAGGATGGCGGCTTGCTTGTCCAAGGCAGGGGGAATACCTGGGGTCAACTGATCTTCAAGGATCTCGTCAAGTTCAAATAGCGGCGCCTCACGACGAAGTCACAGCGGCCACGCACATCGCTAAACGCTTGCTGGTGATTTGACCGAGATTCCGTTGGCGCTTCTGAGCGAGTGCATGATGGCCGCTCGCGACCCGTCGGCCGCGAGCGCCCGTACTGCAGACGTGATGCGGACGGATGTCCGTTCGGAATTGGAAAGCGGCCGTTGCCAACACGGTGACCCGAATGACGGCTCGGGGTCGGCATGCGACATACGCGTGTGCCGGAAGCGGCACCAAACCGATTGTCCGCCAGCAATGAGCTTTGTGACACGAATCAGCTCACAAATCGGCTCAAACTTGAGCCGATTCGAAAGTCGCCGTGGCACCAGATGCCGGCAGACTGAAGGCGTGCTCAGGCAAGGGTAGCAGACACACGCGATTTGGCCGCGAAGCGGACGCTTAGGGGTCAGCGCCTATTGATGCGGAAGACTCTTTGGGAAAGTCCTGGCGGGCTCAAAAGTGAAGTGCAGCACTTTGCTTCGTAATGAACCCGCCGACATCTATAGCAACGCCCTTACTTTGCCGCGAGCTTCCCGGCGATCTGCGCCACGTGACGCCCCTGGAAGCGCGCAATGGCCAGTTCGTTGTCGCTTGGCTGTCGGGAGCCGTCAGCCTTGGTGACGGTCGAAGCGCCGTAGGGCGTTCCCCCCGAGATTTCGTCCATGTTGAGCAAACCCTGCTCGGAATAAGGCACCCCCACGATCACCATGCCCTGATGAAGCAGCGTGCTATGGAAGCTCGTGATCGTGGTCTCCTGCCCGCCGTGCTGGCTCGCGGTACTGGTAAACACACTGCCGACCTTGCCGATCAGGCCGCCGCTCATCCACAATCCGCCTGTCTGGTCGAGGAAATTGCGCATCTGCGCGCACATGTTGCCGAAGCGTGTGGGCGTACCAAAGATGATGGCGTCGGCTTGCGTCAGCTGCTCGATGGTGGCCACGGGAACGTGCGCAAACGCCGCTCGCGCCGCTTTGGCACCGCTCTTTTCCAGCACCTCGTCGGGCACCAGTTCAGCAACCTGATGGAGCGAGACCTCCGTGTTCGCAACCTCGCGCGCGCCTGCGACGACGGCCTCCGCCATTCGATAGATGTGTCCATACATGCTGTAGAAGACCACTTGAACCTTGACTGTCATGGCATCTCTCCTGGTTCGTCATGTCAGGCCACGCCTAGCCTCGCCAGAAGCGCTTTTGCCGCAGCTTCCGACGACGCGGGATTCTGGCCAGTGATCAGGTTCCCGGCGACAACGACATGCGATTGCCAATCCGGTCCTTTCGAATACCTGCCCCCATTCTTCTTCAACATGTCCTCGACGAGGAAAGGCACCACTTCGGTCAGACCTACGGCCGCCTCTTCCGAATTGGCAAAACCAGTGACGGCTTTATCCTGCACGAGCGGGGCGCCGTCTGGCGCCTTTGTATGCCGCAGGACACCGGGAGCATGGCAAACCGCGGCGACGGGCTTACCGGCCGCGTACATGGCTTCGATCAATGCGATCGACTGAGAATCTTCCGCCAGATCCCACAGTGGTCCATGCCCGCCGGGATAGAACACGGCATCGTAGCCCGCAGCCGAAACAGTCGAGAGCTTCGCTGTATTTGCCAAAGCCGCCTGTGCGTCCTTATCGTTCTTGAAACGCCGTGTCGCGTCGGTTTGCGAATCCGGATCGTCGCTCTTGGGATCGAGGGGCGGCTGCCCGCCTCTGGGCGACGCGAGTGTCATCTCGACGCCTGCATCCTTGAGCACGTAGTAAGGCGCGGCAAACTCTTCGAGCCAGAAGCCGGTTTTCCGGCCCGTGTCGCCGAGCTGGTCGTGTGAAGTCAAAACCACCAGGATTTTCATAGCAGCCTCGCGAGTCTGTTCAAGTCGCGTCGCGACGGACCGCGAAGCGGTGTCGTCAAATACCAAGGGTGCCCAGGCAGTATAGGCAGCCATCGTCAGCACGGAAGGTATTTGTATTTCTTGTCCGGTATCCCTTCCTGCATTACCGCCGCATCCACATGCTCGTGAGGTATCTGCGGCTCTGGCACCAATATCAATCCGATTTAGTCCATCGTTGTCGGGCGCCGACGCGTCGATCGTCGCAGGCGCCAGTCACACGCCTACTTCGCCGCCACGGCCTCTGCCGCCGAAATCTGCATAGCGCCGAATTTCGGCAACCGCATCGCGATCGCTTCAACAGCACGTTTCATCACGCTGCTGCCGATATCGACAATACAGCCGACCCGTTGTAGATGGCGGTCAGACACCGACACCAAACGGCGGCGTCGAGGAAACGGAAGGGCTTTGCCCAAGGTGGGCGTTGGACGTTGATCGGGGTGGGAACGACCGGGCGTGGCGCGCTGCAGGGAGCCCGTAGATGGACGAGCCACCGCCTCATATACTCGGATTTCTGTGGTTGAGCGTCAGCTATTGCTAACTGTGACGGGCCGCTTCAGGCCCTGAGCCGGTCGCGATCGTCGCAAACCGGTAGAGTCGAGATGTGACGCGGTGGCGGTAGGCTGGGTTTGTCTGTTGCCGCCTCTTTCGTCTGGCGGTGCCCTAATAACCGTTGCCATAGCTCCGTCTTCACACCCCGCTCATCGAACCCGCCGTGCAGATCTCCCGCAACGGGCTCTCGGACGAGACATCACGCCTTCGTACACGGCAAGTCACTACCAAGGCCCCTGTAGACGAACGAGACCGAAGTGCCCGTAGAGGTGCGAGGATGGATAAGCCCCGCCTCTGCGACGCCTTACCTTGTGCTTGATACGTAACCACCGGCGCAACCGCGTGGAGGTGTAGCTGTCGAGCGCCCGATACGCACGACTGACCGTGCCTACCTTGAAGTAGTTCGCCCAGCCGCGTAGCGTGCGATTCAACTTGCCCACCAACTCTGTGGTATCGAGCCACGTCATCGACGAGGCGGTCAGCGCGTGAATCTTCTCGACCATGCGCCGGATACTCTTCTTCGATGGCCGCATACCCATGCGGGCCTGGCCCGTCGTCGCCGAGTACATCCGCCCAAACGTGTAGCCCAGGAAGTCGAATTCGCCTTCCGGCACCTTGCAGATTTGCGTCTTCTCCTCGTTGACCGTCAGCTTCAGTTTGCTCATGATCTCGCGCATTCGCGCCAAGGCTTCTTCCGCCTTGCCCCGCTTGCATAGGATCACCAGATCGTCCGCGTAGGTCACAATGCGACTACCAAGACTGCGCTGAAGTCCGAGCTTCTTCCATGCCAGCACGAACCGGCGCATGTAGACATTTGCCAGCAGTGGTGAGATGGGTGACCCTTGCGGAATGCCGCGCCTGCTATCTCTGGCCTCCGTCGTACGCTTCTTCCGGCCTCGGTTATCGGTTTCTTCTACGGAGCATTCCAGCCACATTCTGATCAGATGCAGCACACGCCGATCAACGATGCGTCGCGCGAGCGACAACATCAAATCGGCGTGCGGAATACTTCCAAAGTAGTCCGCGAGATCGGCGTCAACAACGTCCGTTTGCCCTCGATGCAACCGTTCCTCCACCTCGATCACCGCCTGCTGGGCGTTGCGCCCCGGGCGGTAAGCGTACTGCTCCGGTGGAAGGTCGGCTTCGAAGATCGGTTCGAGCACCAGCATCGCTGCTGTCATGCACACCCGATCACGCAGAGTCGAGATGCCCAGCGGCCTCAGCTTGCCATTGGCCTTCGGGATAAACACTCTTCTGATAGGGTCCGACCGGTAAGTCTCCTGCCTGAGCGCAAGCGCCAGTTCGCCGAGCCACTTCTGCACCCCATACGCTTCGATCTCCGCGAAGTCTTGCCGATCGACACCCGGCGCGCCCCTGTTCGAGCGACACTGGGCGTACGCATGCGCCAGCACATCCTCACGATAGATCTTGTCGTACAGCGCGTAGAAGCGATACCCGGCTTCTGCCTTCGCTTTCGCGTGTAACGCCATCTGCAGCTTCTGAACACGAATCGGAGTTGATAGGTTGCCCAATCTCCACGTCCTCACTACGTATTGCGTCTGTCTTGAACTGAGGCCCCTTCCCTCCACCAGCATTACACCGGCTTCAGCGGTAATACGGGCCTCTCCGTCACCCCAAGGCGCCCGGCCTGTCCCTCGCGGGCGTCCGGTTGGTCATCCCTGACCACGCCAAGGGGCTTCCCGTGTTGCGTGCGCTTCCCTTGTGTGCATGCTGTCGCCACTACCCCGGCGCAGCGACTGGGCGTCCTGCCTGCTCATTCACCCAGCCGTATCAGCCTTCCCCGATATGGCAGTCAGGTCGGCCTGCGCATCGTCCTTTTCGAGGCTTGCTCGGCATTCACTCGCGTTACGGCCTGCACACTCGCGCTGTCACCGTATTTCGTGACACGCTTCACCGAAGGCTTCAACCGCTTCGTTACCTCCACGATTGCTCCTTATAGGTTGCTTCCGGCTGGAGCGGTTGCCGGGCGGGGCTTACACCCGCTGGGAAAGCGCCGCCTTTGCACGGCGCACGCCACAAAGCGACATTCGCGTGGGCGCTGCTCCCGCCATCCAGATGACGGCTCAGCGCGGCAGAACGGTCATAGACGGACGCGGGACGCGGTTGGGACGATGACCTTGTGACAGGCTCTGGAGCATGTCGCGATGGACTGGGGATCGGCGGGACAGCGCAGACTGAAGGCGGACACACCCATCTCTCCGGATTCTTGGTGGTACTGGTATGTAATTAATTAGGAAAGCGTAAATGCTGCGACACGCGTTATCCGGCATCGTCCGCTGCTGGACCGATTCCGCATGCTGTGCCTCACAGAATGTCAATAGCCCGATGAAATATGGTGGATTCTCCTACCTTCACATTGGGCATTGTTCCTACCTTGACAGCATCGCCACATCGCCTAAAACAGACCTGACTGGGATGGTCCCAGTAGTGAGACCCATCATGAAGATGAAGAAGTACCGCCAGTTAATATTAACCAGCATCCTTCTCGGTCTTCCGGCCTCTGCCTTCGCCCAGAGTGCAAATTCCCCCGTCTATCCACCTGGCACATCGGCCCTGGGATTAACGTATGGCGAATGGTCTGCAACTTGGTGGCAATGGCTGCTTGCGATACCGTCCGCAACCAACCCGGAGAATCAACCAACAGGGGCGGTTGACTGCAGTATCAATCAGGCGGGATCAGTATGGTTCCTTGCAGGCAGCGCTTCAAATAAAGCCGTCACCCTGACGTGCTCAAATCATATTCCCTCAACAGCGTCCATTCTTTTTCCGCTCATCAACGTTGAGTGTTCAACCCAGGACCTGCCGCCGTTTCACTGCACGGACGCAGCATCATGCCGCAAATGCAGCGCGACTACTGCAGACGGCATCAGCCCAACCAGCCTGCACGTAACGGTTGACGGCAACGACGTACTGAACGGTGCACAGGGTTTCCGTGCGCTGTCGCCGTTCTTCAATTTCACGGTTCCTGCAGATAACATCCTTGGATCGGGCGCTGGACCCGGCATGTCGATCAGCGATGGGTACTGGGTGATGCTCAAACCGCTGTCGCCCGGTCAGCACACGATCAGATTTGGTGGGAGCTTTGTACGCGGTCCGGGAACTGGTTTCATGGTGGACACGACGTACGTCGTCACTGTGTCTCAGTGATTGAAGCCCCGCCCGCTCAGGGCGGGATGCAGGTCATGATTTCAAAGGATCCTTCGTCAGTTTTGGTTGGCGTGGCTCCGATTCGATGACTGAACTCGTCGTACGCGGATGCCCTCCACAATCTGGCAATACTGCTCGAAAGACATGGCGACTCCTAGGGCTTAGTCCGTCATTTGAACGCAGATCGCCGGCTGACTAGCTAAACGGCGCAGAAGATGGTTCCGTGTTGAGAGGTCATCCAGAGATAGAAGGATCGTTATACAGTGTCGCGTATGCAGCCGCACTTACTGCACCCGAGCGATCCGCGGATCAGCGTTGCGGACGATATCATCGGGGCTCGATTTGGCCAAGCCGCTCCGTCAGCGATTGCGGGTGGCCATCAAACAGCGCCGCGTAGTAAACCGTGTTCGACAATACATTCTTGACGTAGTCGCGGGTTTCGTTAAATGGAATTGTCTCCGCGAAAATCGCGCCTTCCACCGGTCGCGGCAGGTTGGCCTGCCACTTACGCGGGCGCCCAGGGCCGGCGTTGTAGCCGGCGGTCGCGAGCACGGCAGAACGGTCAAGCTGGTTGTAAATCATCGATAGATAGTACGTGCCAAGCAGGATGTTCGTGTCGATGTCGTTCATCCTGGCCCGCGAGATCGTACCGAGCCCGATCTTCCTCGCGACCATCTCAGCGGTGTTCGGCATCACCTGCATCAGGCCGCCCGCGCCAACCTCCGAGCGCGCATTGATAATGAAGCGCGACTCCTGGCGAATGAGGCCATACGCCCATCCGACGTCGAACCCGGTGGACCGCGCATCGCGCTCGACAATCGTGCGGAATGGCGCCAGGTAGCGCAGCGAAAAATCATGTTCCGTCTGCGTCCTGTCGGCAGTGCTCACAGCCCGGTCATAAAGCTCGATGCGACGCGCGTACTCGGCGACTGCGAGCAGTTGTCGGTCAGTCATGCCGCGCAGCTGCCAGTTCCACTCACGGTTGCCTTCCGTACGCAGGTGCAGCGCGTAAAAGCGTTCTGCCAGCTCGAAGCCTGGTGTCCGGCCAGCCCGCTCAACTTCTTCGTCGGTCACCTTGGTCTGCGGCGGGATCACGATCTGCCGGCCGAGCGCCTCGGAGGCCAACTGGCCATAGAAGGTGTAGTTACCCGCGATCGTTCGGAATTCCTGGTCGGCTGCCGCCACCTCGCTGCTCTGCTTCAACGCGCGCGCGTACCAGTAGACCCATGCTGGCTGTGCGCGCAGCGCGGCCGGCATCTGCTCGATCGACCAGCGCACCATTGTCCAATCCCCGGCCAGCAGCGCGCTGCGCGTGCGCCACTCGTAGGCCTGACTCGACAGGGGCGCGTTCGCCGACAGCCGGTACCAGTTCACCGCGCCCGGTAGCTGCCTGAGCACCGCCTGATAGGCGATCGTGCCCCAACCGATAGCCCGTTCTGCCAGGGTGAGCGACGGTGCGATTACGGTGAAGGTGGCCTCGGCGGCCTCCGGATCGCCGACCGCCAACTGTGTGATGGCGAGCAGCGCGAGTTGATGGGACGCTGCGTCCAGCTGGATGCCTTTCGCGAGCAACAGGCGTGGCTGGTTCGTCGCCTGCTCGAGGAGCAGCTGATCCGGGCGCGCCGCGCCCAGCGCATCGACCAGTCTGCCGCCCGTCGTCCTCGCGCCCTGTTCATAGGCCTGGCGAATCAGCTGCCACCCATCGTCCGGAGTGAACTGCTGGTTACGGTCGAGCGCGGTGATCAGATCGACGCAGCCGTCACCGTACCAGTTCGGCTCGACGAGCAGCGCCCGCGCCGCGTCGGCCACATTTTCGCCTCGCGTCGCACGGGACTCGAGCGCATAGCACTTCACCTGCGTGTCGTCGTCCAGGACGAACTTTGAATATTGCGAATCGAAATCGTGCCAGTCGTGGCGCGCCCCGAGCACGCGAAGGTAGTCGTTGCGCAGACGGTCGGCAATCGCCTGTCCGTCGTAGCGTTGCAGAAATGCCAGCACCGGTGCGTCCGGCGCGTCGAGATTCGCATGCCCCGCGCCCTTGAACAGACGCGGCTTGATCTGGAAATAGCTGAGATAAGCCGGCGCCGGATAATTCGGAATCAAGCTTGCCAGGTGCGCTGCGCGCGCGGGATCGTTGTCGCGTGCAGCGTCATGCAACTTGATGAAAATCTGATCGTCGGCGGATAACGAGGTGAACGGGGTGGGATGTCTGGCTAGCACCGTGCCAGACATGACCAATGTCACGGCGGCAAGGGCAAGGCCGACCGTGCGAGACACCCGGTGAAGTCGTGTGGACATCGCTGTTTTCTCGTTGTTTCAGTGCAGAACATTGAACCAAAGCTTAGGCCGCTACCCGGCGAAGCGAAGCTTCGAAAAACACAGGACTCAACCCGCAATTCAGCTCTTTGCGAGCCGGATGCCTGGGCCACATCGGCACTTGCGTGTCCGCTGTTTCGTAGCGTGGGCCGGGAGCTGGATTCGGCAATGCGATCCAGAAGGTCTTGAACGCGGCGTTGGTCGTTCTGGCCGGGATGCTCGCTTCTGGGTGGTTTTGGAGCGGAGGGTCGTCAAAGAGCAGCGAGGACTAAATGAAACGGGCACCCACCTGGGTGGAGATTCCTCCGCTTATGTCGAGAATGACTCTTGACTGACCAGCGCGGCTAGAGCTCACGAGTGCTGCGAGTGAGGTGGTTGTTGGACCCAACCACGGTAGCCAGGCAGCGAGCGCGGGGGGCACGGCCGAGACCTTGGCTAGTCGGATGGAAGTCGAGATCGACGAACGTGGCCGAGTTTGTGATCTACATCGTCAAAGGCCGTGACGTTCGAAGCAAATCTTTATACGACCGCTTTGCGCGCTGCGTCAGTATTTAGCGGAACACGGTAGTCTGCGACGATAGACGGCCAATTGCAGCAGTTCGCTCTCGTCGGCGCGAGGTCATTCGACCGGCGGTTCAGCTTTGGTAAGAGACATTGAGACGGCCGAGCGTCGAGCGGCAGAGAAGGGTCGAACAGCGCCCATGGCCGCCAGCGCAGACTGGCACTCCCTTCACTTGAAAGGAGTGTGTCATGGAAGCGACTACGGTCAACACCCCGGTCCGCGTGCCGTGGAACAAGGGCAAGTTCACAGGCCAGAAGCCGCCACTGAAACTGAAGGAGATCTGGGCCATCCGGATTCGCCTATAACTTTCGGCGCGAACACGTGATCTCGCGATTTTTAACCTGGCCATCGACAGCAAGTTGAGAGCATGCGATCTGACCAAACTGCGAGTGCGTGATATTTGCCACGGCCAACACGTTGCATCACGGGCAACGGTCATGCAGCAGAAAACGCAGCGTCCCGTCCAGTTCGAAATCACTGAGCAGACTCGGGATAGCGCGGAAGTGTGGATCAGGACGGCTAGACTGTCGCAGTCGGACTTTCTGTTCCCGAGCAGGCTCCACGAGTCGCCTCATATCTCAACGCGTCAGTACTCGCGCCTTGTGCATCGGTGGGTCGCGTCGATCGGACTGGACGACACCGCGTACGGCACCCACACGATGCGTCGGACGAAGGCGTCTCTGATTTATCGCCGCACGAAGAATCTCCGCGCTGTTCAGTTGCTCCTCGGCCATACCAAGCTCGAGAGCACAGTACGATACCTGGGCATCGAGGTCGACGATGCACTCGAAATGGCGGAACAGACGGAAATTTGAACATCGGCGCTTCTGCGCTTCCGGACGGTGATCGGGCATTGGTCGCTGTCCGGCCATGAAGAGACGCCCACCTCTCGGCCATGAATGACCGCTGACACGACGATTGTGTTGAAAAAGTCTTGTTTTGGATCAGGGCGCTGGAGTTGGCACGACGTTATCGAGTTGTGACGATCGGCGAAGCGGTGAACTTGGGCGAGGCAACGATCCTCATTTCTCGTCATGCAACTGCCTGGTTCATCTGCTTGCTTCCTGACATGAACCGCTTGGCCATTCTTCGCAGGTTTTGCGCAGTCGCTGCCATCAGGAACTCATCATGAGCACCGCTTGGACCTCGCAGTCGCAAACGGTCCAGTTTCAGGATGCGTTTGAGATGGGCAAAGAGCATTTCCACCTTCTTTCGCTCACGGCAAGATCGCTTGTATTCAGGCGTCTTCGCAATACGCCTCGTTTCGTCACGCGCAGCTTCATGGATGCTGCGGGCGATCTTGCGGAATGGTGTATTCGGACAGCAGCGATCCTTCATCGAACAGCTCTCGCAGTCGAGCTGACTTGCCCGATAGATGATCGTGTCAGCCTTCGTGACGCGCGAGCGCGGATTCGTGAATTTGCGCCGATCACTGCGTAGTGCGTGCCCGGTGGGACAGCGATATTCATTGGCCAGTTCATCCCATAGGAACTCGCTGCTGGACAATGTATTGTCCTTGCGCGTCGTTTTATCCCAGACCGGAACATGTGGTGCAATCTCCTTCTCTTCGATCATCCAGGCAAGCATCGCTGCCGAGCCATACGCGGTGTCGCCTGCAAGACGTCGAGGTTTGAGATCATGCCGCCGCTCAACGCGGTCAATCATCGTCCTGGTTGATTCCACTTCGTGCGAACGGTTCGCGGGCGTCGCCTCGACGTCAACGATGATCCCTGCCTGCAGGTCAATCAGATAATTGGTCGAGTAGGCGAAGAACGGCAAGCCACCCTTGGCCGCTGTCCAGCTCGCGGCGGGATCCGTCAGAGATATCCTCTTTGGAGGGGGCAATGTCTCTGCCATCTCCGCCGCTTCGGTGCCCGCTGGATTCGCTTCTTCCAATGCTTCCAGATACTCGCGCACTGCACGGCTTTGTCCCTTGACGCAACCCCAGTCGATGGGCCCGGAACCCGGAACACCGCGTGCAGAGCTCACGTCGGCTCTGATGATGCTTGCGTCAATCGCGAATCCTTCACCCTTTACGAGCCCTTCGGACATGCACCGACCCAGCACCGACTCGAACACATGGCGTAGTACATCGCTATCGCGGAAGCGACCGTGGCGGTTCTTGGAGAATGTCGAGTGTTCGGGTACGGCGTCCTCCAGGCCCAGGCGACAGAACCATCGATACGCCAGGTTCAGATGTACCTCTTCGCATAGCCTGCGCTCGGACCGGATGCCGAAACAGTAGCCGACGATCAACATGCGGATCATGAGCTCCGGATCAATCGATGGCCGCCCCATCGGACTGTAGAACGGCGCGAGATGCTGGCGTAGATCGCGCAGATCAAGGAAGTGATCGATGCCTCTCAACAGGTGTTCGCGAGGGACGTGATTATCGAGGTTAAACGAGTAGAAGAGTTTGTCCTGTCCGCGGCCCAGTTGACCCATCATGACGAATCACTCCCGTCGATCAATGTCTTCCAGGATACCGAACATTCCGAACCACGGGCGACTTTTTCAACACAATCACGACGAAACCGGCCCCTCGATCCCGACTTCGGCGACCCCTCGCGGGCTAATCACCGAGTGTTGCCTCGAAGGGCGCGTCCGTATCATGCAAAATAGTCGCATCTAAAATGCGGAGGATGGCCCGTGGGCGTCAACTTCGACCTGAACGATTTGCAGGCGTTTCGAGCCGTCGCGGAGTTGGGTAGCTTCCGCAAAGCAGCGGAGGCGGTCAATATTTCGCAGCCAGCGCTGAGCCGGCGCATCGAGAAGCTCGAAGCGGCGCTCGGCGTGCGGCTCTTCGAGCGGACCACCCGCAGCGTGACGCTCACCACCATAGGTCGCGTGTTCGCCCCAAGCGCGGAACAACTTCTCGACGATCTCGATGTCGCGTTGCTCGGCATCCGCGACGTCTCCAGCAGCCGCCTCGGTCATGTGACCATCGCATGTGTGCCGTCGGTCGCCTACTATTTCCTGCCGAGCGTCGTTGCCGCCTATCACAGCCGCTATCCGCGGATCCGGGTCAAGCTGCTGGACTCGAGCGCCAACGAAGTGCTCGGCTCGGTCATCAGCGGTGAAGCCGATTTCGGCGTCAGCTTCATGGGCAGCCAGGAAACCGAGGTCGAGTTCAAGGTCCTCCTGCAGGAACGGTTCGTCGCCGCGTGTCGTCGCGATCATCCCCTTGCTCGGAAAAAGCAGGTGACCTGGAGCGAGCTTTATGAACACGAATACGTTTCCGTCGACAAGACTTCCGGCAACCGCCTGCTGCTCGATCAGGCGTTGACCAACGTGGCGCCGGCAGTGGCGAGCGTCTGCGAGACTCGCCATGTCACCACCATGCTCGGCCTGATCGAAGCGGGACTCGGTGTGGCAGCGGTGCCTTCAATGGCAATGCCCATGCGCGACCATCCGATTTTGACCAGCGTGCCGCTCGTCGATCCGGTCGTGACGAGGCGAGTCGGCATTGTCAGACGCCGGGGACGCCCCCTCGCGCCGGCCGCGCAGCAGTTCTACCAGACGATCCTCGACACGAAGCGCAGCGGCATGGTCGGTGCGGCGAAGAAGACCTCGAAATGACACTACCACGGCCCTTTAGGCTGCTCTACGTCCAGGTCCTGCTTGGAATGGGGCTCGGCATGACTGTCGGCCACTTCTGGCCACAGGTCGGCGCGTCGCTGAAACCGCTCAGCGATGCGTTCGTCGCGCTGGTACGCATGATGATCGCACCAATCGTCTTCTGCACGATCGTCACCGGCATCACATCGCTTGCGAGCGGCTCGAAGATCGGCCGGACCATCCTGAAGGCGCTGGCGTTGTTCTACTTTCTTACCATCGTTGCACTCGTCCTGGGGCTCGCGACCGCGTTCGCGCTGCATCCGGGCGCGGGACTGCATATCGACGCACATCATCTGGACACCACCATCCTCACGCAGTATTCGACTCGCACGCAGACGCACGGACTCGTCGAGTTCGCACTGCATCTGATTCCGGAGACGCTCGTCGGCGCCTTCGAGAAAGGCGAGGTTCTGCCGGTCCTGCTGCTTGCCCTTCTGTTCGGCTTCGCAATGAACGCCAGCGGAAGCGCCGGACGGCGAGTGCAGGAATTCATCGATAGCTTTGCACACGTGCTGTTCCGCATCCTCGCGCTGATCATGCGGCTTGCCCCCGTCGGGGCATTCGGCGCGATGGCGTTCACGGTGGGCCGTTTCGGCATCCGTTCGATTGGCTCGCTCGGCATGCTGATGTTGTCGTTCTATGCGGCGTGCCTGCTGTTCGTCGTCTGCGTGCTCGGTCCGCTCGCACGCCTGCATCGCTTCTCCCTCTGGCGTTTGCTGCGCTACATTCGCGAGGAACTCGTCATCGTGCTCGCGACGTCGTCGACCGAACCGGTGCTGCCGCGCCTCATCGTCAAGCTCGAAGCGCTTGGCTGCGACAAGGGCATCGTGGGTCTCGTGCTGCCCGCCGGCTATTCCTTCAATCTCGACGGCACGGCGATCTACCTGACGCTCGCCTCGATGTTCATCGCGCAAGCGTGCGATGTACACCTCTCGGGCGGCCAGATCGCGACGATGCTCGTGGTGATGCTGATCACGTCGAAGGGCGCGGCGGGCGTGTCGGGCAGCGGACTGGTTACGCTCGTCGCGACGCTCGCCGTCATTCCCGATCTGCCGGTTGCAGGCGTCGCGCTACTGGTCGGCATCGATCGCTTCATGTCCGAGGCGCGTGCCCTGACGAGCGTGATCAGCAACGCCTGCGCGGTGATCTTCGTATCGATGTGGGAGCGCGCCTGCGACCGGGCGCGTCTGAAAGAAGCATTGAGCCTGGCGCATAAGCCCGAAGAAGCTTTCGATCAGCCCGCCGACCTGCCGGGCTGAATCGTTGCCGTCGTCTCAAAGAGTGGCGACGGAATCGAGCCCGGTCGATGTCACCTCCGGCTGCACGGCGGGCGACGCGAGATAGTCGAGCAGCGCTTTCGCCTCCTTCGGATGCTGCGCGCCGACCGGGATGCCGGCCGCAAAGCGCGTGACGGACTGCATCGACTCCGGAATCTTGCCGACGTACGCTGCGCCCTTCACCGGGAGCAACTCGCTCACCTGCTGAAATCCCACTTCGTAGTCGCCGGTTGCAACCACCGACGCCACCGGGATCTTCGGGATCATCTTCGCCTTGGTCTTCACCTGTTCCTCGATGCCGAGCCGCTTGAACAACTCGCGCTCGATATAGACGCCGCTCGCGCTATCCGAGTAAGCGATCGACCGGGCATGCAGCAAGGTTTCCTTGAGCGCCGCCTCAGACCCGATGTCGGGCTTCGGCGCGCCATCGCGCACGACCATGCCGATGCGCGAATCCGCGAGCTCGACGCGCGAATCGGGGATCACCTTGCCCTGCTTGATGAGGTCGTCGAGTGCATAGCCGACCATGATCACCACGTCGGCAAGCTCGCCGCGCTGAAGCCGGTTCGGAATGGCCTCCGGCGACTTGCCCATCGACGGTCCGAGCGCGGTATCGAGCGTGTTGCCCGTGGACGCCGCGAACTTCGGGCCGAGCAGCTTGTAGGCGGCGGTGAAGCCGCCCGAGCTCATCACGTGCAGATCGGCGGCCTGCACATTCGCCGCAGCGGCGGCGCTGCCGAGGAACGCCGCGGTGCAGAGTTTCAGAAGGATGGATTTCATGGTTGAAAGTCAGGCTGAAGTTCGAGGAGCGAAGCGATGCTTCAGGAAGCCGCATGCAGCGGAACGCGACGGCGCCGATACAGTGCGAGTGTGGCACCGAGCCCGCACACCGCGGCGAAGCTCATCCAGTAGCCCGGCGCGGCTTTATCGCCCGTCATGTGAATGAGCGCGGTCGAGATAACGGGTGTGAAACCGCCAAAGACCGCCGTCGCAAGGCTGTAGGCCAGCGAGAATCCAGCGACACGCACTTCGACTGGCATCACTTCGGTGAGTGCGACGATCATCGCGCCGTTGTACATCCCGTACATGAACGAGAGCCAGAGCAGCACAAGCAGCATGTTGACGAAGCTCGGAGCGTGAGCCAGCAGCGATAGCGCGGGGTAAGCGGTCGCAATCGCCAGGATCGTCATTCCGAGAAGGAGCGGACGGCGTCCGATCCGGTCCGATAACGCGCCACCAATCGGCAGCCAGATGAAGTTGGAGATCCCAACGCACAGCGTGACGAGCAGGCTATCGGCGGTGCTCAGATGCAGGACCGTCTTGCCAAAGGTCGGCGCATACACCGTGATCAGATAGAAGCTCGTGGTGGTCATTGCGACCAGCAGCACGCCCGCGATCACGACATTCCAGTTCTGCACGAGCGTCGTAAAGACTTCTTTCATGCTCGGCCGATGCTGGCGCTGTTTGAATTCCTGCGTTTCCTCGAGATTGCGCCGCAAGATGAAGATGAAAGGCACGATCATGCAGCCGACGAAGAACGGCACGCGCCATCCCCACGCAGCGATCGCCGCCGTGTCGAGCCACTGATTTAGCGCGAAGCCGAGCGCGGCAGCGATGACGATCGCCACCTGCTGGCTCGCCGACTGCCAGCTCGTGAAGAAACCCTTGCGGCCCGGCGTCGCCATCTCGGCGAGATAAACTGATACGCCGCCCAGTTCCGCACCCGCGGAGAAGCCCTGCAGCAGACGGCCAATGAGAACCAGGGCCGGGGCGAATAGTCCGATCGTCGCATAGCCGGGCACGAACGCGATCAGGATGGTGCCGCTCGCCATGATCGACAGCGTGACAATCAGGCCCTTACGGCGACCGACATCGTCGATATACGCGCCGAGGATGATCGCGCCGAGCGGCCGCATCAGGAAGCCCGCGCCGAACACTGCGAACGTCATCATCAGTGAAGCGAACTCGCTCCCCGCCGGGAAAAAGACCGTGGCAATCTGCGTGGCATAGAAGCCGAAGAGGAAGAAGTCGAACTGCTCCAGGAAGTTGCCTGCCGTCACGCGTAGCACGGCGGATGCCTTCGATTGCCCGGGGGCCAGCGGGGGTGAGGAGGGATGCATCGAGGTGTCTCCAGAAATTTTGAACTTGCGGTGTTCGGGCGATTTGTTGTTTGTCGAATATTCGCCCGAACCACACGAAACGATAAGTGCTATTTTCGAAACAATTGATGTGCGTTGGCTATCAGTGTCGCCGAAGTGCTCAAGCTACGAAGCGGCACTGGGACGCGGGCGTTCGGGTGTCCATGTTGCGCCCCCGGTTCAGGTGATCGTCGATTTCCGCCGCGCATCCGAGCATGCGAGGATAAAGGAAGATCGTGAATGCGGCGGTTTCCAGATCGGTCTCAGTCAATTCACCACGTTGCAGCGGCTGCCACAGCATCTTCAGCAGCAGCGCCGCGATCACGGCATCGACGTTTACGCAGTACACGTTGCGGGAGACGCCGGCATCAAACAACGCCTGCACCAGTTCGCGATAGAAAGCATGGAACACGTTATATTCCCCACGCTTCTCGCACAGTTCCGCGATGAACACTTCGCGCGGGTCGTAGTTGACCGGCCTGTCCTTGAAGACCGGATGGTTCACGCCCGGCAGCTTCGCGATATCGAGGCTGCCGGCATGCTTCTGTCGGGCCTTGTACTGCGCATAGCGCTCGACCGAGCGCTCGGCCAGCGAGCGCAGGTCCACGCCGTGCGCGGGGTCGGACGGATCGGCAAGCCCGCTGTCCCTGAACGCTTCGATCAGGAACGCGATGCCTTCATAGCCATTGCCGCCATGCGTATAACCTGTATGGGTGAGAAAGCCGACCAGCGCCTTGTTGAGTTGCACGCGCTCGGGGCTTTCCGGGCCGTCGGCGGATACTGCGCCCTTTGCTCCCTGCGCCGAGATGGCTCCCGGACCGTTGGTGAGCAGCAGACCGACGAGCGTCTTGAAGGCGAACAGATCGTTGGGCTCCGGCGCGAGGTTGAGCAACGCGGCAAAACAGATTTCGGTCAGGCTGCGTTCGTTCAGCAGCGCTTGCGTGGTAAAGCCGCAAAAGCCGTCGGGACAGTGTCGCGAGGCGTCCGCCGATGCACCGATCAGCGTCCCGAACAACATGGTCCACCAGGGCAGGCTCTCGGCCGTGACGCGCGAGATGCGCTTGCGCATCAGCGGTCCCCACGCGAGCGTCATGGAGATCGCGGCCAGAACAGCGTCTGCCGTCGGGTGAGCGGGCTGAGACGTGAGCCAGCGCACGAGGACCGATCTGACTCCACGCTCGGCGAGTCCCGCAAGCATCGCTTCGGCGCGCAAATCGCGCGTGTCGGCAAAGAGCGGCTCGCAGCCGCTGACGTCGATCCGGGCGATGTCAAAGTTCTCGTCGAGCGCACTCGTAAGGCCGGCTGCCGAGAAGCGTTCGATCATGCATTTCGCGGCGTCCCGCGCCGCGCGCTGACGATTCGGCCCGATGATCGAGGTCGCGGCGGCCAAGATGGCGTTGGGTGCATTGCCGGCCTCGCGTGCGGCTTGCGCTGCCGCGAGTTCCGGCGTTCCGTGCAGATTGACGGACGCAGCGATCGCGACATCGATGAGCTTCTCGTCGTTTTCTCCGCCGAACTCGTGAAGCAGGGCAAGGCTGACGTTCGCTTCGAGCGAATGCGTCGCCGCGTCGAGCATCGAGGCGCCATACAGGCTGCTCACTTGCGTTTTCGCGTCCATCTGCGATGCTCCCGACGCATCCTTCAACGCCTGACGTGGCGCAATCGCACCGACTTGTCGATTGACCTGCAAGACTTGCTCGTCGTAGGGCGCGACTGCTCCCACTACCGGGATCGCAAGGTCGGACGGAAGCCGAATTCCCTGGTCGGAGCCGAACCACGGCTTGAGCGCAAGGCTGCCTTCGGGCTCGAAATCAGGCAACGTCGCGTTGGCGCGCATGACGGCGGTCAGCGCCGCCGGGATATGCGCGATGTTCGTGACGACCGCGCCCTTGGCGGAGCAGCACGGATCGTCAGGCGTGAAGAGGCGGTCTACGCCGAACATTTCCATGAACCAGCGCTCCTTGGCTTGCGCGTCGTCGGAGCCGCCGGCCATCGCGCCCGCATGGCCGACCGCACGCGTGAGGCGGCTCTTCCACCGGCCCACCACACAGGCGACCACCGGTTTCGTGAAGGTCGCATCGGCCTCGTAGTAGCCACCCGGTTCGCAATAGAGCACAGCGGCCTTGCTTCGAGCATCGTTGGCGAGTGCGAACGCAAATTCCGGCGCGGCATAGTGGATGTAAACGTCCTTGCCGCTCGAGATGACGGTCGATGTGCCCCAGCCGCTCATGCGCAGGTACTGCGCGATCGTCGTACTGAAGCCACCGGAGTTCGAGAAGATGGCGATCGATCCCTTGCGCAATGAATCGTCCGGACTATCGCCGCCGAGTGCTCCGCCGATTCTTACGCGATTCCACGAGTCAGCGACGCCGAGCCCGTTCGCACCGAAGATGTCGATGCCCGCTTGCTGACCCATCGCGCGAATTTCGCGGGCGTCGTGTACGGTGATCTTTTCGGTGATGATGAAAATCTTCTTCAGATCGGGATTGACGCGGATCAGTTCGGCGACGCCGTCGCGGGCCGCCGATGGCGGCAGATAGACCACGCCGCAGTTGAACCGATGCCCCGCTTCCAGACCCTCACGAACGTTGTTGTAGACCGGGATATCTCCGATCGATGTGCCGAGCACTTGCCCGCCTTTCCCCGGCGCCGTGCCGAAGACAATATTCCCGCCTGAGAACGCGTGACTGACGGGCGTCACGTCCGAGGACTCACCGCCCAGGATATTGAGCACGCACACGCGATCGTCACGCGTGGCGATCTGCGCGAGCGAGTTGACACCCACGAAATACTTGAAGTGACTGCTGTTTTGCTTATACACGTTGCTCTCCTCAGGCTTGAGCCGTTTCGGTTTCCGACGCGGATGCGCCGACCCGTGCTGCGACCTCGGCCCGGCCACCGGCGCGCATCCAGGCGTCCGCCTGACGTGCGTACTGGATGACCTCGCTGATGTCAGAGTCGAATCCGAAGAGCCGATAGGGCAGACCGAGCGAGTCGCATGTGTCCCTCAGCGCGGCCATCCCGCGCACGAGGTTCGGACCTCCCCGGCCCAGCACCACGTAAAGTGGCGTCGGCCCATGCTCGCTGAAGTGTTCACGAAGAGCGTCGGCCATCGCTCGCAGCGTCTCGAAGATGTCGGTATTGTTCGACTTGCCGCCGATGATGAAGAGCACGTTCGACTGCTTGAGCCAGTGTTTGAAGCAGATACGGGCCACTTCCTTCATCTTGGCGTACGGGGGATTGCCGCCGAAATCCGACGAGATGATCGCGGCGTCGCCGAGCATTTCGGTCACGAGCGAGTTGGCGCCGCCGCCGAACGTCGGCGCGAGAATCGTGCCTTCCTCGTTGATCACATACACGTCGCTCTGGCCCTGGTGCGTGCGCAACTGATTGATCTCCTGCTCGAAGTCGGAGTAGTCCGCTGCGAACAGGTGTTGCGGCAGACCGAGGCGCGTCCATCGCGGATCGTCGCGATCGAAACCGCACTTAAAGTCGCAGGCGACAGGTGTAAGGCGCCCCTTATTGTCCTCGCGCATGCGGATCGGATTCAACTCCAGTGTCGTCATGCCGAAATCGTGGAAGAGCTCCCAGAGTTTCGGCAACTGCTGCACGAGCGGCGAGATGATCTCCTTCGGCGCACCAATCTCGCTCAGCGCGTTCGCCACGACAAACGCCTTTAAACCCGTCAACGCGTCGAAGGGCACCATCGCCACATGCTTCGGGTTGACCTCTTCGATATCCATGCCGCCCTTATGCGAGAGCGTCATGGTCGGCGCACGAAAACGCGTGGAGTCGGTGATCGAGAAATAGACCTCATGCTGGGCCGGAACGCCGGCTTCGAACGTCACGCCATTCGACTTTGCTTTCAGGTGGCCGACGGAATGCTCGGCGAAGTACAACCGCTCTTTTTCGATCAACGCCGTCTTGAGATCGGTCGCGCGGCCGAGTAAACCCGCCTTCCCCTTCTTTCCCACTCCGCCTTTGAAAACGGGTTTGATGAATATCTGGCGATGACGATCGATCAAAGTCTTGATCTCCTCCTCGCTGGCGCTCGGGCCGAGGATCTCACTCGCCGGGAATCCGACGAATTGCAAGAGGCGCGCGCCGTGCAACATACCGGTGATTTGCATGAAGTTGTCTCCTGAAGGGCATAGCGATATAAATAGAAACGGGTGTTCGGATTGGTCGTTAGGCGAAAGCGCCAGGCGTGACAAGCGGCCGTGACGCCGATGGCGTTCGGAATGCGTGGCTGATGTGTGTTGAGTTGTCCGGTGCTCGAACCGGCTGGGGCTCGAGACTACCCGCCCAAGGGGCGATCGTTAGGCGCTCCAGGTGCGCCTTGCGTTGTACATAGCCCTGTCTCCGATGCGTTTTACTTTCGTTCCAATCTCGCTGGAATCTTGAGTACAGATACTCACGCAAATGGAGTTACGCGATAAGTGCATTTTTTCGAAGCATTGATGTTTAGATGTTATCAATGCAGCTGGATGAAATGTGGCATCACCGCCACGTTCCTCTGCGCTGCCTGTCGGGGCAGACGGGTCAGCGGTCCAATCTGTGATGTGACTTCAGTTGATGGTCCGTCATGGGCGAATGAAGGGACGTTCGACATATGCAAGAGACCGTCCGTTCAGGGGCGGGTGCCGCCCTTCGCGACAGGCAGCAGGCGGAGAGACGCACACGTCTGGAGGAACTTGGCAGCGAGTCGCGCGCTGATGCACAGTGCAATTGCGTGGAATTTGCTGTGGGACGCGTTTCGCTCGGACCGCAAACAGTCCCTTTTTAGACACGGCCTCCGCCATGACCGGACGTTCAAATAGCCTAAAATTTACAGGAGACGCACCGGCTCGACGCTCGCTGGGTGATGCAGCGCGGCTCTAACGCGGAGCCGGCATCGCAGTTCCGCGCGCGGTCCGACTTGACCGCGATGGTACCGCATAAGAACGATCTCGATCTCGGAAGAAGTCTCGCCTTGCGCTTTGTCGCGCAAGAGTTGCCTGCGCGTTACGACCAGGTCGAAGGATTTTTCCGACGGCAAGGCGCTTACTCGCGCTTCAAGGATCTGCTGCAGCGCGAAGGCGTTCTGGAAGCCTGGTATACGTTTGAAACCGACTCTGTCGAAAGCGCGCTGAGGCAATGGTGTGCCGAAAACGGCATCGAGATTCTTGAGACGTGACTGGCGGTTTAGTCAGCGCGCGGTGAAATCGTGCACTCGGACCGCACGCCACTTCGGTAACCGCTGACCTACAATAAAACCATGGTCGCGACCTAATAAGGAGGCTGCCATGACCCAGTCTATGATCTACTTCGTTGTTGGCTTGGCGGTCTTATTGGTTGCCGGGTTGATGGTGGCACAACGTTACAGGCGCGATCACACCGCCGAGGGGATGGCCCAGTGGCTTGATTCGCACCATATGGGTTGGCTGCACCGGCACAAACATTGATGCGGCATCGCAAAATGAAATGCCCCGCAATCCAGCGCGGCTTCGTGCAATATATCGCAGCTCACAATCAGCAGCAGTGGTTTTCACAGCGGTGATACCCTTCCTCCTTGTCGCACTTCCCGCGACCCCGTGCGCGACAATCATCATCGTTCACAGCCATCTTTGCTGGGGTGGCACTTATGTCACGATATGAGCCGCACTTCGATTTCGGTCGCGACTCGGGCAGGGCACGCACCAATCACCGGCCCCGTCACGAACAGAGTACGGAGCGTGACGATGAGAGACTTCAACGTGCCGGACACCCGCCTCAAACGCTTTGAAAGAGCGGCCTGGGCATGGACCTCGCGTTCCTTGTCGACACTCTCGCTCGTCGTGTTGATCTTCACACCGGGGCTGTCATCCACCGTTGCCGCCGAGGAGCGCATCATGACCCTAACCCTAACATCGCAAGCCTTCCGACAGAACGGCGAGATTCCCGCGCAGCATACCTGCCAGGGCGCCGACGTATCGCCGCCGCTCGCGTGGTCCGGCGTGCCCGCCTGCGAGTAGCGCCGCTGGCGTCTGAGCCCCCCGCGCGCGAGCCGGATCAAGGCAATCCATACTGCACAGCCTTCTTTTCATCCTTGAACGCACTGACCGCTTGCGCACCCAACCGGATTGGCGCAAAACACGCTGCCTCCACATAGGCCGTATCGAAGTAAAACTGCAGACTTCCATCTGTCCGTACGGCCAACGTAAACGCCTTCGACATCAGATACTCGTCATTAAACGTCGACGCATCGAGGCAATCAGGTTTCCCAGCATTAATCCGCTTGAACTCAGCCATCACGGGGACAACCGATGCCTTGGTCAGAAACAGGCTACCGCTATCGCGATGTCCTACTGCATACACCTCGTTCAGATCGAATCGCTTGCCATCCTTGATGCGATATGAAATACCGTACTGGTACGCATTAGGATGCGCGCCGTCGCACTGCGAACCTCCGGTCACTTTGAATCCCACGATGCTCTGAGTCTCAACCGTCTTCTTTATATCGGCATGATATTGCGCCGTTGCGCCCATGCCACTCGCGTTGTCTGCACATTCCTTCGCGTCCTTAAGAATGCCGGCGCGCAACGATCGTAACGAAGCGTCCAGCGGCGCAGTGTGCTGCTTCAGCGACGGTATCGCCGATACTGACGCATTCATACCGTCGGCGTGCGCGACAGGAGTGAGCGAAGCGAGCACAACAGTCAGAGACGTGGCTATAAGGTTTCGACAATTCATGAGATGTCCGGATTTCTGGCTGGGGATCAAGAACGTTGAGGAGTGTAGTCGACTTGCACCTGAGTGCTCGTGGTGGCCTGGCCCCAGGTCGGCGTCTGGTGCGGATGAGTCACGATACGCTGTCGCGTGACAGTCACCGTACCGGTCGCGTCGGTGGCGGTCGTGTCGGAGCGATACCGGAAAATGAAGGCCGCATATTGCTGGCGATCGTTGTATCCGTTGCCCCCACCATTAACCAGAATCGACATTCTGCCCACCGACTCGGTCGAGATGCCGTCATCCGCTACGCGGTGAATGTTTGAGTGCCCCATATAGTGCTTCCAAACCCAGAAGAAGCCGGCGCTATCGCAAGCATTAAAGGTATCAGTTGCGACGATACCGTCCGGAGATTTGGCCGCGTTGACGTGCTGGTCAACAACGCGGGCAACTTCTATGGGGGTTTCTTCGAGAAGCTTAGCCCCGCCCAGGTGCGTAGCCAGCTCGAAACGCTTCTGTTCGGCCCGATGAATGTTGCCCGCGCCGTATTGCCGGTGATGCGCAAGCAGCGCTCTGGCCTGTTAGTCACGATCTCGTCGACGGCTGGCATTACTGCTGGCGTCTTTTGCAGTGCATATGCCGCTGCAAAGTTTGGCGTCGAAGGATGGATGGAGTCACTTGCCCAGGAAATTGCTCCCTTTGGCATTCGCACCATGCTGGTAGAACCAGGTTTTTTTCGAACAGATCTCCTCAGCGCTGACTCGACTACCTACGCCGAACTCTCCATTGATGACTATGCGTCCCGCACTCAGGAGACCGTGACTGCGCGGAAAGGCATGAACGGCAAGCAGGGCGGCGATCCGGCCAAACTTGCCGCCGCGCTAGTGGAGTTGACGGCACAGGAAGAGCTGCCCGCTCGCTTCGCTGCCGGCGCGGATGCAGTTGAAGCTTTTGAATCCAAGGCGAACACCTTGCTCGCTCAGGCGAATGCCCACCGCATGGGACTTGCACACCGGAGGTGCGATCGTAAGTGACAAACTGGACAAGATGTTCACCACCTGGGGCGATATCATTATCAAGAATGCAGACCTTCAGGCGGGCAAGACGGAGTCTCCTGTCGCTTCCTTAGTTGGTTTTCAACGGGACAGTCCCATTCGCACTTATAAGGATTAAGCGATGCGCCTGGTCACGTTGTTCCTTTTCGTCTCGCTTTCTCTTCTGACCGCCTGTTCCCACAAGGAGGATGCAGTGTCTTCTGCACCCGACATGGCTTCCGTCCGCGCAAATCTTGCATTTACCTGCGTACATGAAGCAGATAATCTTCCGCAACTCGATCCGGACGCGGACAAACTCTTCAAGTACGGTCGCTACCTGCAGACAGTTGACGGTCCTAAGGATTTTGATGAAATAACCCGCCTATACCGTATCGCCGCTGCCAACGGCCACTACAAGGCGAACGGTAACTTGCAAAAACTGCTCTCCGAGGGTTTTGCGAAGTCACCCGATGCTCAAACTGAATCGGTTGACCTAGCCGAACAGTTGATTAAGCAAGGCGTGCCCGGTGGTTACTACGACATGGGGCACTATCTTGAAACGGGTTATGGCGTAAAGCAAAACACGGAAGACGCATTGCGCCATTTCCGCAAAGCGGCCGATCTGTGCAATCCGGAAGCGCAATACTACATCGCGGAATTGCTTGCTCCGGCCGATAAGGCGCCGGAAATCGCAAGGCAAATGCGTCAATGCGCCGCCGATCAGGGCCATGGTGCGGCAGCCACAAAGCTAGGCGTGAACCTTCAGAGCGCCTCACTCTATTCTGATGCCGTAAAGGCATTCCAGAAGGGAGCAGCAGCAGGGGATGCGAATTCAACCTCATTCTTGGCCAACGGCTTTACAGGTCCGTCGGCAAGCAATCGGTTGTATTTCCTTGCGTTGTCCAATGACCCTGAACGCACAAAACGCTATGGTCTTGTGGGCGATTTCATCACCCGCAATGAGGGCCGCAACCCGAAGGTTCCGGACATCGACGGTATTGTTCCACTACCACCAGCGAAGCTACCGACTTGGGACGGCACATTCCAGTGGGAAAAAATACGCGCAGCGGCTACACCTCCGGAGAGGCCAACAGATGAGGTCATCGACAGGTTAAGCAAGGAAAAGAACCTCGATCCGGCTACGGGCCTGCCGTTGCCTGGGATGTCGGGTAAGACATCGCAGAACGAGCAGTCGGCAAATGTCTTGGCACGTGTACCGCTCGGTACTGTGGCGCGCACTGGTGAGCCGTGCCCCGAAGACGGCGTATGGTGCGCGAAACTGACTGGCGACGCGCAACGACGCTTCTTGAAGGGCGACGTGCTGCCCTCGCTCAACGTGCATGAACCTCGGCAATTAGCGTTCATTGACCGCTGGATGGGCACACGCCAGCACACTACGCAGGTGACATGGGAACTCGTCGGATATATCGACAAGACCTGATCCGGAGAAGCGCGGCCGAGGCCATGCAATCCATCCGAGCCCTATCGCCCGATCAACCACGCTCGAATTGCAAGGGCGGCAAATTGCGCGCGAAGGCGATGACGTCTCGTGCCCAGCGTGCCACTGGACCGGAAAGATCTAGTGCGCTGGGCCGCGTCTACCGATGACTGGACCTGACGGTCAACGGGCGGCACTGAGTGACGACCTGCGCATCTGCCAGCGCACTCCACCGCCGAAACTGGTCGCGTCTCAGAGTTCGGCTTCTATCGAAGTCTGACTCTGTAGGCTCGTAGATCGTCTTCCACCTTCACCTACCACTATGCGTGGCAAAAACCCTCAGTCCCAACAGATGCCGGCCGCGGCACCTCGAATAGAATGCCCCGTTCCCCTAATCGGCCACAAACACAGGCTTGCGATGTTCCCTCTCCAGCTTTCTGGGTAAGCTGACCATCACGAGATAGATGCGGACGAGCAGGCCAACAAACCAAAGCGACACTGGCATACCCAACACCGCCAAGACGAACAACACGCCGTCCGGCCCGAAGTTTGACGACAGTAGCCGATCCAGTATCAGATAGAGCGGAGCGATACCGAAGACGATATAAGAATAGATTTTTGGAAACGGCGAACGCTCTTTATTGAGCCGCTCGAACAGCGCCATTCCGGCTTGGGTTCGATAACGAAAGTCAGATGCGTTCTCTTCGAAGGCCCGTTTGACGAAAGAGGTTTTCGTGATCGTATGCATTACCGTTTGCCTCAACATGACTAACCAGTACAGCGTCAACGCAATTCCGCCCAGAAGACCCGGCCAACGCAGAACGGATGACATCGGTGCAAACACGAAATAGTAGAAGTAGGCAAATATGCCGAAGAAGAAATACGTGGCAAATGTCGCAATCGATAATATCAGGCCGCATACCCACAGCAAATTCGAACGGCGGTACATCATCGAGACAGCGAACGGTACGAAGAGGCAAACCAGCGTGACCAGTAGTCCGATTTTCCACGGCCATCCAGAAACCGCGAGATCGTCAGCATATGCAGCGTACGAAACGCCGGTGCCTAGTAAAGGCAACAATAGATTCATCGGTGCGGCTTTCTTCGTCATCTCCCAGACCGAGTCTTTCCGTTCTACCGGCAACTTCGTCGTCGGTTTTGATTTCGGCATGGAGGCTCACTTTCCGGAGATGCGCTGGCACGGCATGGACTTCATCCGATAGACATCGTGGAATTTGAGTATCCGCTGTTCAGGTATTTGGCCGTCGCATGTACTGTGAACTTGCCGCGCTCGAAACCTATCCGATCAGAACCACGGGTTTGCCCTGCGAACGCTCAAGCGTCAATGGAAGATGAATCATAACCAGGTATTGCCTTACCAGCAGTCCGGCGACCCACAGTGAGACAGGAAACATGATGACGGCTCCCACGAACAGAGCGCCATGTGATCCGAAGTATGGGGAGAGAATGCGGCCTAACACCAGCGAAAATGGCGCGACAAGCATGACAAGCCACATATGTAGCTTGCCCGAAGGACTTCTTGCCTTGATGAACGCCTCAAGCTTTGCCATATTTGCGAGTTTGTAGTGAAGTGCGTCGCCCACGTCTTCAAACGACTGTCCAACGAACTTCGAAGTTGCGAGTGCCTGGCGCACATCCCGTCCAGTCAACGTCATCCAGTACGCAGTCAACGCCAAACCGCCCCCAACACCTATCACATGAAAAATCATGGGCATCGGCGCAAACAGGAAATAGAAATAGTAGAAGGTCACCCCAAACGTGAAATAGACCGACCCAGTAGCGAAGATTCCGGCCAGACCCGCGAAACGCAGGCGAGATGCTCCCTTATCAGCAAGACCGAACACAACCGGAAATACGATGCAAGCAACAAGCATCACCACCGCCAGTTGGCCAGGCATGGGCGATGTTTTGAAAACGCGGTCGTAGAAAAAATATGCGATTGCTGCGCAGAAGACATTCAATACGATCGATATTGGAACAGACCGAAAGATTAGTTTCCAGACTTCACTGCGCGTTTTGGGCGACGTCATATTCAGGGTACAAACATCATAGGATAGCCATCGTAGTCTTTCGGGTAGTGTTCTTCAAGGTAATTCGCCGCGCTTCTCAGCGCTCCCGCCAACCGCTTCGTTATGTGAAATTCGTTATCAGCCATGCTGACGAAATACCCGATGACAATCGTCACTCCGACAGTCGCGGCGGCAATGGCCCACACTGGTGCCGTCGCGATCGCACCCGTAACAAGCAATGCCGTGGTGGCAAGTCCAACTACGGCGGTGGCTACTGCAGCCGTTAGGCCAGCCGCGATGAGATCGACGCCGATTTTGGTGAAGAGGTCGAAGAAGTCCTTTGTTGGGCGTCCATCCGGGCCCCTCTGCTCGTAGTCGTGGTACCACTCTGCCGTATCTAGCACGATGGTGAAAACTAGCGCCAATCCCCCCGCCTTTTTGAACGCGCCTTTCGTTGCCTCCCAGGAAGCTGCAGTTGCTGACTCGAGCGTACCGGTGCCTGCCGTGATCGCAAGAATCTTGGAGCTTTTCGCACCGTATCGCGTCCCTGTAATCACTTTCCTTAGAGCGCTGTTGCCCTTGAATGCGACGTAGGTCTTCACGCCGGCTTTCGGATGGGTCATCTTGATCAGCCTGAAACTTCGGTTCCAGAGGTCCCGCAACTCGCCAAAGTTATCCTTCGCGAACGCCGTACCACCGGCTAACTGACCGATCAACCAGTTGCGCGTGGCCACCTTGTTTGTATCGATTGCGGTATCTTCGCCCCCGCTCCCCAATGCATGCCAAACCTCAGCGGGCGCCGTGGACAGTTCCACCTCGAATACATGAACGACCGTCTCCTCTTCCGCGTGGCCTCGCGCGGCGGCAGGCGGGTTCGCGCTCGCCTGAGTTGGAGAACTGGGCGGAGCTAGCTTCAGGGGTAACAGTGGATTCCACCATGTACCGTCAACGCCCGCCGGATTCGCGCTACTACAGATAAGCGGAGCACTCTGGCCGAACATGCTCCCGGCCGTCTGCGATGTCGCAAACGGAGTAGAGGCGGTGTGTCCCGCGGCAGCGCTCGGATGCGACCCCAGTGTCAGAATAATCGGCGCAGGCTTTGCCTTCGGATCCGAACTGCCCTCCACAAGGTTCAGACCAGCCATCGAATAACGCTGCAGGACAACGCCGTTCAGTTTGAGCAGTAGGTGACCCTTGAAATCCCTGCTAATCCAGATGTGATAACGCTGACCGTCCTGGAACTGTCCCTGCTTGACGCGCTTTTTCTTGGCCACGTCGTAAATCCAGTCCTCAGTTGCTTCGACGGTATAGGTCGCACCCTTTTTCACCTGAATATCGAAGATCACGTCGCGGTGCTTGCGTAGCAGAACGGTGATATCAGTCTCGGCCCAGCATTCGACCGGTTCACCCGGTAAATCGATGCACACGGTATGTTGGATCAGGGGACGGTCGCCCATTGTTATTCTCCACTTCGCTTGACTTGGTCTGCCACGAACTTGCCGAAATCGATGCCCTTCAGTTCGCCTTTGCCCTCGCCATCGAGAACGACGTTATGCAGCGCGCCATCCTCCGACGCGAGCTTGATCGGTTCACCTTCGGGCACTTTGCCCTCCGCATCCATGTAGCGGATGCGCATGTCGGCTTTCTTGCCTTCCGCGTTGTAAGTTCGATCGAGACTCGTCGGGCCGCTGAAAGCGTGCTGGGCTCCTTTGATGTCAATCTTTCCCGGCGCATGAATCTCGATGTTGCCGCCGGAAATGCGCACGTACGCGCCACCCGACGTGAGAAGAATTTCCTGCTTGGCGGCCGCATCGATTTTCTCGGTCGCGGAGAGCAACTTCAGCGACTTCTGGGCGGTGATTTCAAGGTTATCGCCTTGCGCCTGGATTTCGACTTTTCCTTTCGCCGCAAAAAGCTTCATGCCCGCGTTCTGTGCGAACAGGCTGATCTTTTCGGCAACGCTCACGAGCAGCGACTTGCCTGTCGCAATGTGCGTGCTCTGGCCGCTGACGAGGTTGACATGCTCGGTCGCGGCGATGTGTGCTGACCGTTGTGTCGACATCCCGATGCCCGACGGCGTCGCGAACAGCATGATCGGCTCCTTGAAGCCGTTGGCGTTGCCAGTGCCACCGCCTGCGGTATTGCCACCGCTACCTGTTGCGCCCGCTACGCTGCTCTGTGTCGCATCGGTAAAAGTTTTGAGCGAGTCGTGACCGTCTTTCAGGCTTTCTGCCTGATGGGTTTCGCTTGCCTGGCTTAGCGCTTCGATCACGCTTTCCGAATTGACCAACTGATTACTCGCGTCACGGACGTCGAGAGGCTGGCTTGATGTCCCGGTCGTTGGATGCGTCGACACATACAAGCCTTGCCCCGCCCGGACCGCACCATACGCATCGGACTTCAGATCGAAGCCGCTGCCGAGATAGGCGCCGCGCGAGTTGCCTGTTTGCGCGATCAGATATCCAAGATGCAGTTGGGAGTCTGCGCTCGTGCTGTAGAGCTGCACCCGGTTCTGGCCGGTGGCATCGTCCATCACCATCTGGTTGTAGCCGCTGCCCTGGTATTCCTTCGACTTATATCCCGACAGGATCCCATTCGAATGCCAGTCGGGAGTCTTCGCACCGTTATAGACGCGGGCGGTGACGAGCGGCTTGTCGCAGTCGCCGTCGAGGAACGACACAATGACTTCTTCGCCGATGCGCGGTACGTGTACGCCGCCATGCCCGCCACCAGCATGCGATTGCGCAACGCGCATCCAGCACGACGCGTTCTCATCGCCGGGGTTCAGGCGATCCCAGTGCATCTGCACCTTGATGCGGTTCAGCGAATCCGTGAAGACTTCCTCGTTCGCCGGACCCACCACGGTCGCCGTCTGCATGTGCATCTCGGGCTTCTGATACTCAAGTGGACTCCGGAACGGGATGACCTTGCGCTGCGCTTCGACCGTCGCTATGAAGAAGCCTTCACTGCCGTCGCTACCTTTAACGACGAGCGTCTGATCGGCTCCATGCTGAGCCCGCGCCGTGGTAATCGTCTGTTTGAGGCTATGCGGGAAATCTGTCGTGCCACCCGAGACAGGCAGGTTGTTCTCGACGACCCATTCGACGTCGATCACAGCAAACTGCCGGTCCTGCTGACTGCCAGTGTCGTGCTCCGGGTGGTTTTGCAGCTCGAACCAGCGGCCTGCGTCGATGCGACGGACCGCGCCTACGCCGTGGAAACGCTTCGCGCGCGACTCCCACTCTTCCATCCTTACCTTCGAGAGATGGTCGCCGCGGTCCTGCTGTCCGTACGTATACGCGCCCGTGTACTCATACACTTCGGCCTGCTGCGGCAGGTTGCCCTGCGTGGTCATTGTCGGGATCGTCGTGCCCTTGGGATTGGCAGACGACGCCGGCGACTTATAGTCGAATGTCCGCGTGGTGAGCGTAGTGCTTTGCAGCGTGCGCGTGCCGCTCCACTGCACGAAGGCATCGGTTTCGCTGTTGGTGCCCGAACGGTAGAAGTCGACGGTTTGTGGCGAAAGCGGTTGCAGGCTGCCGATATCGTCGGTAATCACCAGCGTGTGTGATTTGCCATCGGCAGCCTGTTCGACGTAGCCGAACAGGCCTTCCGTTTCCATCAGCCGGTGACAGAAATTCCAGTCGTCCTCGTACTGCACGCAGAACGAGCGCTGCGGCAAAGGATTGCGCAATGCAAAACGGAATGCACCCTGCGCCTGGGGATGCATATTGAATACATCAGTGAGAATTTCGTCGACGGCTTTATTCTGCCAGATCCGTGCATCTTTTCTGAAACGCAGAAAATGCATCCACGAAACAAAACCGATCTGATAGCTGGTTATTGCGCTGTCGGAGCCTAAACGGCGGGCGGTATGAACATAACCGTGATGCGGGGCATACGACTGGTCGGTCTGCTGGATCCAGAGCGTGACCGGCTGGGCGATCAGGGTCTTCAGCTCGATATTGTCGTTGGTTGAAACCGCATCCAGCGTGAACTCGTAATCCCGGCCGAGGCGCGAATGGCCCAACAGCCTCTGCGGCAAAAGGACGTTAGTACCCAGTGGCGTATCGAGTTTCAGCAGCCGGTCGCTTTGCAACAATCCGCCTTTTATCGCCGCGATAATGTCCTGCGCGCCCATACCGCCTCTCTTTTATGCAAATTGCGCCCCCGCGCTATCGCGCGATAATACAAAAGATCAGACGTTTACAGCAATCCATTCAATGGAAACAAGTGTTAAATCGGAATTTGTTTCGCCTTTCACCGATGCATTTTTGGAATCGGTAAAAACAACATTTCGGCACATAAGTGCTGCCGCAAGAAAACTCCTCGGCATTTCAGGGAGGGGATCCATTAAACATCTCGGGCTTGAAGCAATCATTCAGACTTCGACACCGTTATGGAACAGAAAGGCGCGCAAACACCGAGGGCAGACTCGTGCGGCTCCTTCCAGCAATGCTTCCCCTTGTTCCCCCTGCTTCAACCGACAGGTCGACGATGTCAAATCGATTCCTGGGCCAAACCTCTTACGCAAATAGTCAGCTTCAAACCAGAAGACATTTTCATGCTTGTCAGATGCGAGGATGGTTTTAATCAATGGACTGCCTGGAAGCATGCCACCAGAATCAATTGCGTTAGCAATCTGCGGTGAAGTTCTCTTCAGACGTGCAAGGCCGTGTACTGGGCAGGAAAGAACGCCCTCCGACACATTGGCGTCTTCAGCAACGAGCGACGTGTCGAAAGCGCTTTCCCGCGAGGTGACCTGCACGGGTTGCTCCTCGGAGCGCACCAACAATTCGTCGAGACAGCGTGGGCAGACCGGAATCAAAGACCTTTCGATTGCGGCTATTGACGGAACGTCTTTCAGATGAGCGGTCTCTTCTGCGCAAGCGATGAGGTGTGCATACTCGGCCAGTTCAGCCCGGTGCATCCAGACCTCCCTGCTGCGCTTCGGCCTGTCGAACGACACCTTGACTAGCTGACCTGCAGCAAACCGCCCCCTTGATCCGATGCGGGCATCGACATCCTTTGACGATTCGATGTACCCCTGGAAACCATGGCGGGAGCAAAGTCTGGGTGAATTCATCTTTGACGTGATCCCGCATGTCGCACTGATTCATCCCGCTGCACTATGCTTCTACGGACATCATCTGCTGCGAGGACACAAGCCGCGGCGGCGGATGGCAACCGCATATACATAGATCGTCACTTAACGCAGCGTGCCTTCCGTCCGGCGCGGTCATAACCTGGCGCGGTCCATCGCACTGGATTTTCCCCGTTGTATTGCAAGCGGGGCACGCCACTGGATCGCCCTCGTGGGCGACGTCTTTATCGCTCAATTGAATAGAGGTGGGGACTGCCTGAACGACGCCGTTGGCTGTCGTCTTGTCGCCATTCAGAATCAGATATCGTTTCATGATGCTTCCGAGGCTTGAAATTTTCGCGCACTCAACCCTGTTTGACGGGGCTTCATGTCGGCCGCCTACGCTTTTTCCTCTGTGTACGCGACGCTTGTCATGACAATCATTGAGCGCAGGTCGGCGTGCACAGTAAGCGTTCCCCAATTGAAGACGAACGTGTCCGCGCCGATCGTGGAAGACACACAAGGCGATTGCGCTTCGGATGCGATCAACTTTGACAGCTTCTTCTTTTCCTTCACAAGATCATCCTCAGTCGCCGACCAGTCGATCATTTTCGCCACGCCGTCCATCCAAACGAGGTCGACCATTGCGAGTCTTTGCTTGCAATATCGGACCGTCACACCGAAGGTCTTTCCCCAAACCTTCACATTCGCGATGCCATAGTTTTCCCAGTCGCCGTACTTCGCCAGTTCCTTCGCCGCAGTCAACGGCAATTCCTCAGGCGACGGTCTGCCGCGAAAGAGGCTCGTCGACTCATCAATGCTCAACGTGCCCGTTAAAAAATCAAACGTGGCCATCCAATTAACTCCCAAACTTCAAAACGTTGCCGCCAACGAGGCTGCCCTTGTCGGCGCTCGATACGAAATACTGAGTGCCTCCGCCCTTGCCCAGATTGGGATTGGCGAGCGACTGCCCCTTCGCTACGCAAATGTCCTTCGTGACGACGAACGCTCTCAGTTGGCTTCTCATCGGCCGGGCGCCGACGGTATTGTCTGCGTGCGAAATCTGCGTCATGTCGTTGTATTCGCGCGCTGACCCACCCGTGTTGAGAATGGTGCGAGCGTCGGAGAAATAATTGCCGGGCAACGCAGTCGCGATCTTGTCAGGCGGCGCATACGGATACAACGTGTACAACACTGTACCGCGCTTCAAGACCGTGTTTGTGTAAGAGTCGACTCCCGGATAAGGGTCTTTGCCTTGCCAGCTTCTAGCCTGCGCAGCGGGATCTTTTCCGGCACAGGGATCTTTCTGGCAGCAATCCTTGTCTGGCGTTTGTGCCTTCTTCTTGAGCCCCAGCGGATCGACCCAGCCAGTCGGATTCGGCGCGTACTGGTACACGTTCCCGCCACCCAACAGCCCAATCGGGTCTTTGGCCGTAAACCGTCCAGTACCCGGATCATAGTAGCGATGCCGGTTATACGCGAGGCCGGTCTCTTCGTCGAGTTGCTGCCCTTGGAAACGGATTGGGTTGCGCGGCGCGCTGAGTGTCGCCTTCGACACCCGCGTTATCACATCCCGAGCTTCACCCCACGCCTTGTATTTTGCCTCCCAGACAACTTCACCGAGTTCATCGGTAAGCATCTGCGGCGTGCCGAGCTGATCGCAGTGGTAGTAAAAGACGTGTGCGGGGGAGGGGGGGCTTACAGGCTTCAGCAGCGGATCGTCTTCCGGCGCGTAGCGATCGGTCTGCTTCCACTCGGGTGTAGCAATACCTGTAATCGCGCCGGAGGCAAACTGCGCCAGAGGCACGAAAGTCCCCGCTTCATACACATAATGCGTGCTACCTTCGTCGGCACTTTCGTACGCTAGGGTGTCGCCGTCCCAGCCGAACGTCGTGCGCGTACCGTCGACGTCTTTACCGATGCGGCGTCCCAACGCATCGTAGAAATAGAGAACCTCATGCCGACGCGCCGATTCACGGACACTGGCCGCTGTCATTCGGTTGAATTCGTTCCACTCGTAGCGCTGCTCTGCTCCCGGCGAGCGCTTCTCGATCAGGTTGCCCCGGGCATCGTAGGTAAAGTGCGTGCCGGCGTAGTCCCTCAAAAGATTGCCTAACACTCTCGGCGTCTGCGCCGGCAAGGTATTCAATTGTTGTCGGCCTCCGCTGCGTGCATTCGCCGGACTACCCGGATCAACAATATTGCTAGCTGGATCAAATGCGAAACGTTCGGTCGCAATAGGACTCACCGCTTCTATCAGCCTGCCGACGGGATCGTACTGATAACGTGTCACGCCCTGCCGGCTGTCATCGATCTCTTTTAGCTGTCCCACTGCATCGTACTGATATCGGCGTGCCACGATCGGAGCGGGTGCTCCCGCACGCCGGAGCGCCTGCGATTCCATCCGCCCGACCGGGTCGTAACGCGTGTTCTGCGCGATCCGGTTCGATAGCGTGCGCTGTGTTTCACGATGCAGGTCGTCACGCTCGAACTGGATCAGTTCTCGGCCGTCGACCTGCAAGCCGTGGACATGGCCCGTCCCATAAACCAGCCAGTCGACCGCATGGCCATCCGGGCGCACGGTTTTGGTACGCGTGCCGATCTCGTCGTATTCGTGCCGCCACACGTAGCTGCGACGCTCATCGAACAGCTGCTGCGCGTGATGTTCGCGCACCAGATTGCCGACTGGGTCGAAGAAATGCTGCACCCGGCTGATTGCATTTTGCGCGTCGATCAGACGGCCACTTCCGTCATACATGAAGCGCTCGTCGCTTGCACCGGCGACGCGCCGCGCAAGGCGTCCACCGCTGTCGTATTCGAGCTGAGTCGTTTGTCCCGCTTCATCGACGGTTTGCAACTGGCCAGTCGCTGCGTCATAAGCGTAGCGGGTCGTCATCCCGTCGAAGGCAATTTCCTCGAGGAGTCGGCCGACCGGATCGTAATGGAACTGGTAAGTCGCGTGATTCGAATCAGTGAGCGTGCTCAGGCGTCCGACCCGGTCATAGCGATACGTCAGCAGTTCGCCCGATGCATCGCGTCGATTCGCGATCCGCCCGGCGGCGTCGTATCCATAGCGCGTGACGCGGTTCAGCGGATCCGTATGCACCAGGAGCCGGCCCTCGGCGTCGTATTCCAGCTTCTCGATTCCCGCAGCGGATTGGACTTTGGCCAGTTGGCCGTTGCCACCATAACGATAGACGACACTCCGGCCGCCTGCGTCCTTGCTCTCGACCAGACGGCCCTCTCCATCGTAGGTCCACTGCGTTTTCTTTCCCGAGCAATCGGTATAGCTGACAAGGCGCCCCGCAGCATCATAAGCGAGTGCTTTTGCCCCGCCTTTCGCGTCGACGATTTCGGTTGGTTGCCCTTGATCGTTGTAGCTGTATTGGGTTTTGTGACCCAGCGGATCAATCTGCGTCGTGACATTGCCCGCGTCGTCGTATTCGCGGGTCCAGCGATACGTTTGCGGATCGATGATCACAATCATCTGATCCTTTGCGTCGTACTCCATGCGTACCACGCTGCCATCCGGACGGGCCTGCTCGATCAGGTTGCCGCGCTCGTCGTAGGTGAAACGCTCGACGCTGCCGTTCGGATAAATATGCTGCGTCAGATTATGTTGGGCGTCGCGGTAGAACCATTCATTGAGGCCGTCCGCATAAATGATTCGATACGTGTAACCGTCGATATCGAAGTAATAGCGGGTGACGTTGCCGAGGGCGTCACTCACATCGACGAGACGGATGTCCGGATGCCACGCGAGGCGTGTGTCGTAGCTCCCGTCGTCCGCGTATTCGCGCACGCACTTCGCCTTGGGTCCGGAGCCATCCCACTCCAGATTCATGCCACGGCCGGTTCGATCCGTGTATCGGGTCACGAGGTGATGCGTGTAGGCGTACTCGCGACGATTGCCGTGGCGGTCGGTTGCCGCAATCAGGTCGCCATGCTGGTCGTACGCGTAACGCACCAGCGTGCCGATCCGTTCGCCTTCCTGGTCGATCTCCACCGCTTCGATGAGACGGCCGCCTGCATCGTGTGAAAACACGACGATGCTTTGCGAGGTAATCAGCCGGGTGAGTCGATGTGCGTCGTCGTAGTCCAGCGTGACCTGACTGCCGTTGCGATCCTTCAGGAAAGCGAGACGGAAGGCGCCACCGCGCTTTTCATACGCTTCAAGCAGTTCATGGCCGCGCGTGAGCGTGAGCCACCGATCATCGAGTTGCGCGAGCGTGAGATCCTCAGCGAGGTCGTCGTGCGTCTCGCCCGCCTTGAGCAACGGGTAATCAAGACTGCGTCCACTCGGATCGTGATACACAAGCTTCGCCGCGTAGATATCGAAGCGCGTGGTGTAGGGAGTGATCCAGCGCGCACCCAGATTGCTTTCGTCGTAAGCAGAGAGAAAAGACCGGTAAGTACGTCGCCAGACTACCGGCATTGCGCCGGGCAAGACGAAGTCTTCGTGATCGAAGCGCTCGTCGCCGAGTGCATAGCCGATCGAGCCGCCGCTGCGTCCCAGACCACAGCTCTTGCAGTCGCTCGCCCCCGGATGCTTCGCCTTCGCCTGCGTGCCGATCGTCTCCAGTTCGCCTTCGGTTTTTTTCAGCTCGGCCTCAACCTTGCCCGCCGCCTTGATGCCGACAGTCTGCTTGTGTTTCTGCTTTTCCTTCCATTTACCCACGGCCGTCATGAGCGCGTCGAGCATCCAGATCAGGCCGCCCACATCCGCGCTGTTCAACCCTTTGATCTTCTCCGTCACCATCGGAATCGCATGGCGCGCTTCCGTGGCCATCTGGTTGAGCCGCTGATTTGTCGACGGCGAGATTTCATTCGCTGCGCGCGAGGCGAGATTCGCTGCATCCTTAACCAGTACCTTTGTGCCGTCTTTCAGATACGACCACAGGTTCTCGGCAACCTTGCTCGCATCATGGGCGGCAAAGCCGTCGCCGACTTGCTCCAGATGCTTTTGAGCCGCGCGATAGTTGCCCGACGTGTCGAAAAGCTTGCCCGACGCCGCACCTTCAAAAATCTGCGCAAGACCTTCGAGCAGCTTCTTCGCATGATCCGCGCAGTCGTTCAGCATCTGCGCGAGCTTCGCCTGCACTTCCTGAATGAATTTCTCGATGTCGCCGGCAAACTTCGCGCTGATGTGCGCCACTAGCACCGAGATGATCGTATCGGCAATCATCTGCGCGCCGCCCTCCGCGACGGCTTTCGCGCTTCTTGCGAGCTCCTCGCGGGCCAGCTTCATCAACGGCCGCGCACCCATGCGGAATTCACCCATCACCGGCGGCAGCGGAATGACGCCGATCAGGTCAATGCCCAGGTTCAGATAGTCGAAGAAGTCTTTAGACTCCGCTTCGATTAGCCGCTTGATATCCATCACGACGTCGATCGCAGACAGAATGTTCGAGACGACGGGAATGTAGTTCGCCAGTTGCTCGACGCGATCGAGGGTGATGTAGCCATCGCTGACGCTCTTCAGCCACGCATCGAATTGCTCGAGTGCGGAACCGACGTCCTCCTTGGCGATGGTGACGAGCGGCGCGATGGCGACTTCGGTTCGGACGACGGCGGTGGTCTGGGCAGCGGCTGCGCTCATGCTGGGTCAGGTCGGTTTAGTTGCTATTGGTAAAGAGTTTGTCGTATCCGCATCCGAGCAGAATCCAGCCCGGGCTTTCGTGCTGATCGACAAGCAATCTGATTTCCTTCTTGCCTACCGTCTTGCGATAGTCGACGCCCCGCCATTGAGCGGATTCGCGTAGTGCGACAGTGCCCGCACCTTCACTCATGCCGCCGATCCTTGCGGCCCATTGTTTTGCGACGCTGATTTCGTCGCCTTCGGGCGCGGGAATGGCGAGCAGCATCTGCCTTGGCGACACGAGCGACACAAGGTTCGACGACGTGCCCCAAGCCTGAATCGGCCTCTGCGTTTTCCACGCCAGATCGACCGCCTTTTCTTGCGACGGCTGACTCGTGAGACCCGGCACGGCACCGCTGTCGACGCGGTCGATGAACCTGTCGATCTGGCGCGCGTCGAGCTTGCACTCGACGAAGCGGGCGATCGTCTGCAGATCGGTTGTCGACTGGGCGTGCGCGCTTGTGGTAATCACAACGCCGCACGCCGCACCCATGAACGCCCGAACGAATTTCATCACGAACTTACTTGACCTTGCAGTCGGTCGCTGCCGGATAGCTGGTCGAGAACGCGCCCACACAATGAAGCGTCGCCTTCTGCCCGACGCGCGAGCGGATCTTGTCGACGCTTGCCTTATCGGCAAATGTCACGCGCACGGCGGCGTCCGAATCGTCACCGAGCTTGCCGATAACGTTGTCGGTCAGACCGGAATCGAGGGACAGCAGCTTGCCGGTTAGCGCGAGCGGTTTGTCGGTGTATTTCGACGCAGCGTCGGCGTCACTCGCATATTGCGAGGCCATCGCGGCTGCGGATAGTTTCAGTTCGGTTGCGCCGAATGCCGTCGAAGTTATTACGAACGCGAGCGCGAGAAAGGCTGTTTTCTTCATGATTGGACTGTATTTATTTGAAGTCGAATGATCAGCATCGAGTCAGACGATGCCCTTGATTGCTGGCAGCGCACTGCGCGCAGATTGCGCGATGCTGCTGATTTCCTTGGCAGCACTAGCGGCCTGGCCTGCCTGCGAAAGTGCGGCGCTCGCTTCCGATGGCAGCGCCTTTGTGAGCGCGCTTTGGGCGAGCCCCGTAGCTTGACCTTTTGCCATTGATGCGAGTCCGCTCGTGCCTTGCGAGGCCATGCTAGCGAGGCTCGCGAGTTGCGATGCTCCGCCTGCGGCCGTGCTCATTGCACCGGTTGCCGCGCTGGCCATCGTGCCTGCTGCACTCGCTGCGCCAGCGGTTCCGGCCGCGGCGGTTGCGCCCGACGCGTTACCAGCTCCCGGCAGGAACGAAGCCATTTGCGAAGCGGCTGCGGTGTCGCCTGAAGCGCTAGGCGGCTCGACCGGCCACTTGATGCTTTTGAAATAGTTGGCCGGCTGGGACGGATCGCGAGGATCGTTGCCGAATTGCACTTGCGCGACGCCTGGGGGCAAGCCGCTGACGGTCATGCGACCGTTTGCATCGAGCGCGCCTTGCCGCAGGAGTCCGCCGTTGGCGTCCAGCACCGAGAACTGTCCGCCTTTGACCGGCTCGCCATTCGCATACTGATGCAGCAACTCAAGTTGTCCCGGTTGATCGGGACGCGCGGCCGGCAGCGGATAGCCCTGACTGGTCGGACCGTTGAAGCTGTGCTGCGCGCCTTTGACATCGACCATTCCCGGCGCATGGATGTCGATGTTGCCGCCAGATATGCGGATGTATGCGCCACCGCTCGTCAACAGGATTTCCTGATCGGCGGCCGCTTCGATTTTTTCGGTTGCGGAAAGCAACCTGAATGTTTTCTGTGCGATGAATTCGACGTTGTCCGACTGCGCTTTGATTTCTACTTTGCCCTTAGCCGCGAAGAGCTTCATACCCGCGTTCTGGACGAACAGGCTGATTTTCTCTCCGACGCTTGCAAGCAGTGATTTGCCGGTTGCGATGTGCGTGCTCTGGCCGCTGACCAGGTTTATGTGCTCCGTTGCCGCGACGTGGGTCGATTTTTGCGTCGACATCGCGATGCCCGCGGGCGTCGCAAACAGCATGATCGGCTCTTTGAATGCATTCGCGCTGCCGGTACCGCCGCCTGCTGTGTTGCCGCCGTTGCTTGCAGCGCCTGAGATGCTGTTCTGCGTCGCGTCCGTGAAGGACTTCAACGAGTCGTAGCCATCTTTCAGGCTTTCCGCCTGATGTGTTTCGCTTGCCTGGCTTAGCGACTCGATCACACTTTCGGAATTGACTAGCTGAGTACTGGCGTTTCGAACGTCGAGAGGTTGGCTCGAGGCGCCCGTTGACGGATGCGTCGATACGTACATGCCTTGCGCCGCCCGGACCGCGCCATACGCGTCCGACTTCAGATCGAAGCCGCTGCCGAGGTACGCGCCGCGTGAGTTGCCGGTTTGCACGATCAGATAGCCGAGATGAAGCTGCGAATTTGCACTGCTGCTGTACATCTGCACACGGTTCTGGCCGGTGGCATCGTCCATCACCATCTGGTTGTAGCCGCTGCCCTGATACTCCTTCGACTTATACCCCGACAGGATGCCGTTCGAATGCCAGTCTGGTGTCTTCGCACTGTTGTAGACGCGTCCGGTGACGATCGGCTTGTCGCAGTCGCCGTCGAGAAACGACACGATGACCTCTTCCCCCACACGGGGCACGTGGACCGCGCCATAGCTGCCACCCGTGTCTGACTGAACCACTCGCATCCAGCACGACGCGTTTTCATCGCCCGCGTTGAGCCGGTCCCAGTGCATCTGCACCTTGATGCGGTTCAGTTGATCCGTGAAGACTTCCTCGTTCGCGGGGCCGACCACGGTCGCGGTCTGCATGTGCATCTCGGGCTTGTGATGCTCGAGGGGGCTGCGGAACGGGATGGCCTTGCGTTGTGCTTCGACCGTCGCCATGAAGAAGCCTTCGCTGCCGTCTGCTGACTTGATGAGCAGCGTAGGATCGCTTGCGTGCTTTGCCCGAACCGCGGCAATTGTCTGGTTGAGGCTGTGCGGGAAGTCCGTCGTGCCGCCCGAAACCGGCAGGTTATTCTCGATCACCCACTGAACGCCGATGACCGCGAACTGCCGGTCCTGCTGACTGCCGGTGTCGTGCTCCGGGTGGTTTTGCAGTTCGAACCACCGGCCTGTATCGATTTGACGTACCGCCCCTACGCCGTGGAAACGCTTCGCACGCGACTCCCACTCCTCCATCCGCACCTTTGACAGGTGATCGCCGCGGTCCTGCTTGCCGTAGGTGTAGGCGCCAGTGTACTCGTACACCTCGGCCTGCTGCGGCAGATCGCCCTGCGTAGTCAAGGTCGGGATCGTCGTGCCCTTCGGGTTCGCGGCGGAGGACGGTGCCTTGTAGTCGAACGTGCGGGTAGTAAGCGTCGTGCTTTGTAGCGTGCGCGTGCCGCTCCACTGTACGAACGCGTCGGTTTCGCTGTTGGTGCCCGAGCGGTAGAAATTCACCGTTTGGGGTGACAGCGGTTGCAGGCTGGCGATATCGTCGGTGATAACCAACGTATGCGATTTACCGTCGGCCGCTTGGTCGAAATAACCGAACAGCCCTTCCGTTTCCATCAGCCGGTGGCAGAAATTCCAGTCGTCCTCGTATTGGACGCAAAACGAGCGTTGCGGCAGCGGATTCCGTATTGCAAAGCGGAATCCGCCCTGTGCTTGCGGATGCATATTGAATACGTCGGTGAGAATTTCATCGATGGCTTTATCCTGCCAGATACGTGCATCTTTTCTGAATCGCAGAAAGTGCATCCATGAGACAAAGCCGATCTGGTAGCTGGTAATGGCGCTGTCGGAGCCCAAGCGACGGGCGGTGTGGACATAACCGTGATGCGGGGCGTAGGACTGGTCGGTTTGCTGTGTCCAAAGCGTGACGGGCTGGGCAATCAGCGTTTTAAGCTCGATATTGTCGTTGGTGGAAATGGCGTCCAGCGTGAATTCGAACTGGCGGCCCAGTTGCGAATTCCCGACTAGCCTTTGCGGTAAAAGCACGTCAGCGCCCAGCGGCGTATCGAGTTTCAGCAGGCGATCGCTTTGCGCAAGTCCCCCTTTTATCGCCGCAATAATGTCCTGCGCGCCCATACCGCCTCTCTTTTATGCAAATTGCGCCCCCGCGCTATCGCGCGATAATACAAAACATTACGGGCCTATCGCAATCGCATATCCAAAAACAAATGTTAAATCGGAACTAATTTCTGTATCTCGAGTGGGCTGGCAGATATCGGTATGAATGACGTGGAAACGATCGAAATTATGCGTACGTCATAACGGAAGGCAAGGTATCTCGAAGCTCGCTCAAAACTTGCGGCATTCGGGGCGCGGTGTGCGATGCGGTAACGGGCGAAGTATCTTCCACCGACTTCATGAGGAGCCTTGTTGGCAACGGTCTTGGTTGTCGGTTACACGACCTGGGCGGTTGAAGTTTCTCCGAGCCGCCGAGAACCGCGCCTTTCTAATCACTCTCGCCGTTAAACAGTGGTTTGCATCCGTCCGCCTTGATGACTTTCTTCTTGGCCAGCAAATCCCACACACCTGGATGGGAGTAGATCGCGCAATCCATTGACCCGTCGGCGCTAACGTACCGCCCATCGGGCGAGATTCGACCAGGCGACGACTCGTTGTAACCGAACCCCTCTTCTTGAATCTTTTGCATGTCCTTCCCCGATGTGTACATACCAGGAAAATTTGCAATGGGATGTGTATCCCCGAGCTTGGCTACCGTGGCTGCGTAGCTTGACGCTCCAGCAGTCACAGCATCAAGCGACAGATAGATACGCTTTTTAAGGTTCACGTCGACAACGAACCCAACGCGATCAGGAATATGTGCGGAAGACACATTACCATTATGGCACGCGATAGCGTCGTCGACGCTCAGATAGTCGACGTCAGTCAAAAGAACGACGCGCTTGTTCCAATTAAGCCTAGGTGAAACGTCTTTGAGATTTTTCTGCAGAACACACTGCTTAACGCTGTTGTCTGGTTCAGTGAGAACGATTGTATTACTCGCCTCAATATATTTGACCGATGACACTTCGTCTGCTCTGACATAGGTGGCGAGCAGCATGCATCCGGACACAAAAAAAAGACCAATTTTCAATTTATGACCTTTAGCGCTTTGATGGTTTCATCATACCGTCGTTCCTTCTCTTTGTACGCACCGTTAATCGCGTAAGTAACCTCATCAGATATCGCCGCTTCCTTCGCGTTGTCTGCTTGGGAGACGGGTACCTTGCCGGTGCTTTTGTCGATACCTGGCTTCACGTGTGGGCGAGCGAACGTAATATAGAAACCACCGCTGTCCATACAGTTGTACGGATTCGCAATGATTCGGTCTGGGTCGTCAATAGGCGCTGGCCGTCGAGTCATTTGCGAAGGAGTTCTGTGAACGTAAGCGGGATCATCCCACCAGTGATCATCGAAGTCCGTGCTTTTTAACCAACCTCGGTAAACCCAATAGCCTGCGTAATTTGACCGGCCTGTGAGCTGCTTGAAACCCCGCCCGCGAAACTCCTGCGCATCAATGTCGCCCACGTTGCCATTGCTCCAACTGTACGAGCCCGCGATCAATCCGCCATGACTGTTGTACTTCACGGAACTGAAATAGCTGTCGAATTCGCCGGTGTCGCGACCATACCAATGACCCAACTCAGCTTCGGACTTCACGGAGGCAGGATTCTTGTGATTCCCCGCCATGCTCGCCTCTTGCATCTCCATCAAACGTGAAGACTCAACGGCACCTTGTCCAAAGAAATGGGCCTGTCGGATCGGGTTCGTTATGACATATTTCTGCATCACCTGGTTAAGCGCGACACGATACCTTTCCCGGACATCTTCCGGAGTGCTGTCGTAGATCTTTGCAAGTGTTGTTTTATCTATCCATGCGCACTTCCTCATCCAAGTTATGAATTCAATCGGATGGAAATGCCATAGCGTTGACGGCAGCGGTAGCGCAGCCGCAGTCCACCATTGAAGTTCAGTCGCGTGTGCCTTAAATGCCGAGTACTGATCCTGCGTCATTGCAGCTCGAGGCGTATTGTCGCCCCAAGTACCGTCTTTCAGTAGAAAGTTGTACGTCGAATCAAAATTCGCCTCTTCCCATTCTGTCCGGAACTCGCAGACCATTCGCCGCATCTTTCTCCGTACTGAATCATCGCGAAGGCGGCTTTGCGCTTCCTGCTCGGTAACATTCCCGTCGCCGTTTTCATCGAGCAGATCCAAGATCGCTTTTGCGTCACAACGCCCGTCTGCTGTTGTCGAGGTACCCGTCGCGCCTTCTTTAACTCGCTGCCAGCCGAGAAATGCCGGAAAATCCGCGTCAGACAACTTTACGATAGTGCTCGCGTTAAAGTTTACATACCCTCTGCTACCCGGCGCGTAGGCAACATACTGCCAGTTCTCCACATCGGCCGGGACTAAAGCGTCTTCCCCAACGACCCGCCCGAATCTGAGCAACTCGTAGGCAGCGCTGGCCGTCGTCGGCGCAATAGATTTGGCAAGCGCGTGCATGTTGTATTCGTACTCGGAATCAGGGTTGTCGGCACTATCTACAGCCTTTCCATTTTCCTCGAATGTGCTTGCCTTGCAGCCGCCCTTAGAAAAACGAACGCTAAGACACAGATTTTTGTCCGTTTTGCCGACGCTTGTGCCTGTCGTTGGTGGTTCAGCTTCAGGGAACGGCTGCGCTTGCGAGGCACTGGGGTCCAAATGCTTGTGCGCTTGCCGCGCCTGCCTTAGAAGCGCTTGGATCCGTTTATGCTCTGCTTGGTCATGCTTTGCTTTGCGCTTCTTCCATTCGTCGTGCTTGTGCTTTGCCTGGGTGGGTGTCTGATCAAATATCTCCGTTCCAGCCGGCATCACAAAGTGCATGTCTCCCCAAAGATCTGGGTCACCTGAGTTGTCGGTAGCCTTGAAAATCTTATATGGCTGATCGACACGCTTGATCAACGCATCGACGCCCTGCTGATTCGTGAAAATTTCAAAGTGAATCGACGGGTCGCCCGCGATCTCACCACCTTGCCCAAGCACGTCTTTGCGACTAACTTGATCTCCAAGCGTGGTCTTGACCGTTGACAGGTGCATATAGACTGACCAGAAGGTAAGGCGCGTATCCTTCCCTGTCTCCGCACTATGCTCTATCACCAGGCAGCCGTTGTCCGTCCAAGTAGGAACGCCTCCGTCAGCACTTCCATAGTTCAATGGATCTTTTTCGTTGTTGTTCTTTTTCTTGCCGGCTCGCGCAAAGACTATTTTTCCATCCGCTATGCTGCGAATCGGCTCCGATCCATAGCGCAAGTGAATTCCTCCATGCCACCGGAGGTGCGCGCTCAACGGATAGGCGCCAGACCCATACGGCGGATCGGGAAACCAGTGATCGGAGTATTGAGTGTCGTGATCCAGGTCGCCGAGCGAGGCGTCCAGCGTAAGTATGGGATAGCTGATTAGCATGCGCGCTTATAAACTTGTTTATATTGCAAAACGATTCTTGTCCGCAACACGATCACTGCGAAAAGACGAATTTTCCGGGCAATACGAGATCCCCGTTTGGCAATTGTGGAAGCGGATAGTTGCCTTGGGTCGGCCCATTAAAGGTGTGCTCAGATCCTTTAATGTCAATTTTCCCCGGCGCGTGAATTTCGATGTTTCCATCTGCGAGTCTTATGTACGCGCCTGCTGACGTCAACAAGATTCCCTTTGCCGAAGCGACGTCGATTTTTTCAGTGGCTGAGAGGAGTTTGAGTGTTTTCTGGGCGGTAATTTCGATGTTGTCCGAGTGGGCTCGAATCTCCACCTTGCCTTTCGCAGCGAACAGCTTCATGCCCGCATTCTGCACAAACAAACTGATTCGCTGACCGACGCTCGCAACTAGCGATTTTCCAGTTGCAATGTGCGTACTTTGCCCGCTAACGAGATTGACTTGTTGATCTGCCGATATCTGGGTCGACTTCTGCGTCGACATCGCAATACCCGCCGGCGTCGCGAATAGCATGATCGGTTCCTTGAACCCGTTTGCGTTGCCCGTGCCGCCTCCTGCTGTGTTGCCGCCGTTACTTGCCGCGCCGTGCACGCTATTCTGCGTCGCGTCAATGAAAAACTTCAACGAATCGCTGCCATCTTTCAAGCTTTCCGCCTGGTGCATTTCGCTTGCCCGCGAGAGCGCTTCGATCACGCTTTCCGAGTTCACCAATTGGCTATTGGCCTCACGGACCTCGAGCGGCTGGCTCGATGCGCCCGTTGACGGATGCGTCGACACGTACAAACCTTGCCCCGCCCGGACCGCGCCATATGCATCCGACTTCAGATCGAAACCGCTGCCGAGATACGCCCCTCGCGAGTTACCCGTCTGCGCAATCAAATAGCCTAGATGTAGCTGTGCGTTCGTGCTCGTGCTGTAAAGCTGCACGCGGTTCTGCCCGGTCGCATCGTCCATCACCATCTGGTTGTAACCGCTGCCTTGATACTCCTTCGACTTGTATCCCGACAAGATCCCATTCGAATGCCAGTCCGGCGTCTTCGCGCCGTTATAGACGCGTCCAGTGACGATGGGTTTGTCGCAGTCGCCATCAAGGAAAGATACGATCACCTCTTCGCCGACACGCGGCACATGGACCGCGCCATAGCTACCGCCTGTATCGGACTGAGCCACTCGCATCCAGCATGACGCGTTCTCATCGCCATCGTTGAGACGGTCCCAGTGCATGCGAACCTTGATACGGTTCAGTTCATCCGTAAAGACTTCTTCATTCGCCGGGCCGACCACGATGGCCGTCTGCATGTGCATTTTTGGCTTGCGGTGCTCGAACGGGCTGCGGAACGGGACTGTTCTGCGCTGGGCTTCGACGGCTGCCATAAAGAAGCCTTCGCTGCCATCGCTCGCTTTGACGATCAGCGTTCCGTCCGCACGGTGCGCGGCGCGGGCGGCCGCGATGGTTCCGTTCAGGCTATGCGGGAAGTCCGTCGTGCCGCTCGACACCGGCAGATTGTTCTCGATCACCCACTCAACGCCGATAACGGCAAACTGCCGCTCCTGCTGACTACCCGTGCTGTGGTCGGGATGGTCGGCCAGTTCGAACCAGCGACCCGTATCGATGCGGCGTACCGCGCCCACGCCGTGGAAACGCTTCGCGCGCGACTCCCACTCTTCCATGCGAATCTTCGACAGCTGATCGCCTCGGTCCTGCTGTCCGTACGTGTAGGCGCCCGTGTACTCGTACACCTCCGCCTGCTGCGGCAGGTTGCCCTGCGTGGTGAGTGTGGGGACCGTCGTGCCCTTCGGATTCGCACCCGTCGATGGCGACTTGTAGTCGAAGGTCCGCGTGGTGAGTGTGGTGCTCTGCAGTGTGCGCGTGCCGCTCCACTGCACGAAGGCATCGGTTTCGCTGTTGGTGCCTGAGCGGTAGAAATTCACCGTTTGGGGAGCTAGCGGTTGAAGACTGCCGATATCGTCGGTAATGGTCAGCGTGTGCGATTTGCCGTCGGTCGCCTGCTCGAAATAACCGAACAGTCCTTCCGTTTCCATCAAGCGCTGACAGAAATTCCAGTCGTCTTCGTATTGCACGCAGAACGAACGCTGCGGCAATGGATTGCGCAATGCAAAGCGGAAGGCGCCTTGCGCCTGCGGATGCATATTGAAGACATCGGAGAGAATTTCATCGACCGGTTTATCCTGCCAGATGCGCGCATCTTTTCTGAAACGCAGAAAATGCATCCACGAGACAAAGCCGATCTGATAGCTGGTTATGGCACTGTCCGAGCCTAAACGGCGGGCGGTATGAACATAACCGTGATGCGGAGCGTAGGACTGGTCGGTTTGCTGAACCCACAGGGTGACGGGCTGGGCGATCAGCGTTTTGAGCTCGATACTGTCGTTGGTTGAAACGGCGTCCAGCGTGAATTCATAGTCGCGGCCGAGGCGTGAGTGCCCCAGCAGCCTTTGTGGCAAAAGGACATTGGCGCCCAATGACGTATCGAGTTTCAGCAGCCGGTCGCTTTGCAACAAGCCGCCTTTTATCGCCGCGATTATGTCCTGTGCACCCATACCGCCTCTTATTTATGCAAATTGCGCCCCCGCGCTATCGCGCGATATTACAAAAGATCAGACGTTTACCGCAATCGAATTAGTGAACGAAAATGTTAAATCAGAAATTTTTTCTTACGAAGACAATGCCTTTTGAATAACGGTAAAAATAACTGCGTTTTCCGCGTGTACTAACGGTGGAATACTGCGGTTCAAGGAAAACGGTCGGCGGTTGCTCACGGCATGGTTCGCGTCACCTACCGACTCTCCGCGACCTGCATCACGACGCCATCCGCCTTCCGCACTTCAATACGGACATCCCTTCCAGACGCCGCAGCCAAAAATGCAACGGGACCTTTAGTTTCGACCAGTCGCAAAACGTGACGCGCTCAGCTCCGATTTGTGCGGGGATTTGCGCTCTCAGTGACCCGTCGACGTTGACTATATAAGCCCGATTGGTCGAAAGGTCATACGGAGCCTCAACGACTGCAATACCGCTCGCATCATCAAGAAGTCTGCCGATCACACCTGCCAAGTTGTGAATGCTGTACGGAACACCGCTCGACTGCCAGGCGAGCGCGACAGGCGTCAATTCTGCGATGGTCAATCGCTGCGGATTGTTTCGTTGTCTTAACCGGGGTTACGCTCGACGATCCGAAAGTCCTCAATCTTTCTTAGGGTGGTCATTGAATAGGCCTCGGCGCTCGGATTGGAATTAATTCCTTCCCGATCTGAATGGTTTGAGATCTGTACCCACAGCCGTTGCATTGTGCCTGCGCTCTGCCGCGCTCGATATGTCGCGGCGGTGCTCCTCACCTAGCGCGAACCGTTGCACTGTCGACCGGAGCGTGATCGGGTTGCGCGCGTGGACAAACACGTCACGTGACCCAACCATGCCTGAACATCGACCCTCACTGATGTCGATGCCATGCGTGATCAGCACTGACTCGAGGCTCGACTGGGCGGCGGATGCCCCAGTGCAGGCGGAGGGCTCGATTCGCTTGCGTCAGGGACGAGGAGGCAAAGGCGCGCAACAGGTTGGCACTTCGGGCCCGTTACCGCTCGTCGGAGTTTGCCGACTCTGATCTACCACTTCCCGGCCACACGACAGCGCGGCCAAATAAATAACGCAGGCATCAAACCGCCCGCTCTTATATCATCACATTTTATTGAGATAAGGACGACGCGGCCCCTTCGAGCAGGGACGCCTCTAGTGCCCTATTTCACCCCGCAAGACCGATCCGATTAGTTATCCCCAGCCGTCTAGGGGCACCATCACTCGAAGAGATTTTGAGATGCAAAGTGACCTTGCTAGCTTGCGCGACCTCGTTCGTCAGTTTGCGGATGAGCGCGACTGGGACAAATTTCATACGCCGAAGAATCTAGCGACGGCGTTGAGCGTCGAGGCAAGTGAGCTACTGGAGCCGTTCCAGTGGCTGTCCTCCGGAGATAAGAGCGAACTGGACGACGGCAAGCAAACCGCCATTCGTCACGAAATGGCGGACGTATTGCTATACCTCGTCCGCCTTGCAGACAAGCTTGATGTCGACCTCTATCAAGCCTGTTTAGAAAAAATGGATGTCAATCGGACGAAATATCCCGCCGAAAAAGTCCGGGGAGATTCGCGTAAGTACTCCGATTACCAAGACTAAGAATCAAACCAGAACTAAAACGAAAATCAAAGACCGATGCGACTGTACGCAAACCATTGCAAGACATTCATCGAAGACTGCGAGCGCAACCAAATCGCAGAGAAACTACGTACCAGCTTCCAGCTATACGCCAAGAATCCGTCGCCCAGTGAATTCCAATCCTGGCAAAACTCCCTGCGCGCGCTCGCGCTCATTTTTTCGCGCGCCGGGTTGACCAACCAGGGAGTCATGCTCGAATTTCAACTGCCGACGAACTCGAAGCGTATCGACTGCTTGCTATGTGGCTTCGCGAAAGATGGAACGCCGACGGCCGTAGCAATCGAGCTGAAGCAGTGGCAGACATGCGAGGAGTCGGCGGGAGACAACGAAGTCTCAACGTTCATTAATGGTTGCGTCCGCGACGTACTGCATCCCTCAGCTCAGGTAGCACGATACGCGTCCTATCTTCGGGACAATCATGAGGCTTGCTACGCGGACGAGACTCCGATTGAAGTCGCTGCTTGTGCCTATCTACACAACTACCATTCGCACCCAGCTGATCCGCTCCAGGCGCCTAAATTCTCGGCGTTGCTGGAGGTGGCACCGACGTTCAGCGCCGACGACGTAGACGAGTTCGTCAAGTTTCTGGTGGAGCGGGTCGGAGGCGGCGACGGTCTGGAAGTGCTGAGTCGCATGGAAGAAAATCGCTATCGCCCTAGCAAGAAGCTGATGGACTATGTGGCGTCCGTGATTAAAAACAACCCGGAGTACACGCTGCTTGACGAGCAGCAGGTGGCGTTCGACGCCGTGATGACCGCTGCGCGTCGCGGGGTACATGACCGACAGAAGCAGATCATCATCATCAAAGGCGGCCCAGGTACCGGCAAGTCGGTGCTGGCGGTCAACCTCGTCGCGAGTTTGTTATCAAGTCACTACTCGGCTCACTACGTGACCGGCTCCAAGGCGTTCACTGAAACGCTGCGGACGATCATTGGTTCGCGAGGTCAGGAGCTGTTTACGTACACGAACGGCTACGTAGACGCTCAGGCTGATTCAGTGGACGTGCTTGTCACGGACGAAGCGCATCGTATTCGAGACGTGAGCAGCAACCGCTTCACGCCGGCGAACAAAAAATCTGGGCTAAAACAACTGGAGGAGTTAGTCGCAGCCGCACGTGTTTCGGTATTTTTCATCGACGATCATCAGGTCGTACGCCCTGGCGAGATCGGCTCCGTCGCCTACATTCGGGAGTACGCTGAGAAGCACAAGTGCGCAGTGCACGAATTCGAACTCGAGACACAGTTCCGCTGCAACGGCTCCGATGCGTTTGTTCGCTGGATAAACACGATGTTGGGCATCGGTGACCATCCGCGCTTCGAATGGAACGATCACGACGCTTTCGATTTCCGGATTTTTCAGTCTCCGGAAGCATTGGAAAGCGCGATAAAGGATGAGGTCCAAGCGGGTGCGACGGGGCGGCTGGCGACCGACTTCTGTTGGCCTTGGTCCGATCCTAACAAGGACGGTACGCTGCAGGCACGACGTCGTGCTCGGAAACTTCAACCGTCCGTGGAACGCAAGGCCCGATTCGGGGCGGCTTGCTGTAGGCATTCCGAAATCGTCGTTTTGGGCGTATCACCCGAACGGGATTAACCAGGTCGGATGCGTGTATACCGCCCAAGGTTTTGAGTTCGACTACGCGGGGATCATTTTCGGACAGGACCTGCGCTTCGATCCATCTCAGGACGCGTGGGTCGGAGATAAAACCAAGTCGCACGACACGACTGTGAAGAAGTCGAAGGACGACTTTACACGGCTGGTCAAGAACACATATCGCGTCCTGCTCTCTCGCGGCATGAAAGGCTGTTACGTCTGCTTCGCGGACGCTGAAACGGAGGCCCACTTCAGAAGACATGTTGCTGAAGCATTGCAGTAAATAGCGTCTTGGCTTGGGGGGAACTGGATCGGTTCGTTTCCCCAACACCGATAACGCATTGCGCCCCTATACCTGATAGTTCACAGACGTCCCTTCCAACTGACTCGTGCGAACGTCGGTCGGGCTCGACATGCTCAATCTCATGCGACGTCTGTCAGGGCGAGTCTGTCCAAAATCTCGCGATGAATGTTTGCCCTGTTTTGTGGTTCATCGAGCGTTCGACGCTGTTGCACAACCCTCGACAATGCGCGAAAATACATCGGATGCCTAACAACATAGCCGACAATCACGACGCGTTACGTTTATAAAGCATCACTGAACGATTAACTCGTTGGAGGGTACAAGAGGACGCGAAAGCGCTCGAACCGAGCATCAAGGAGAACGAGGAAGGAGATGAAGCGCGGGACGCATGGGCTGCCACCCACACGACCCGCTGACCACAACCAGCTCACGCTAGGAGTTGATCATGGCTGACGCCAATCATAAAGCAGTTGCGCCTGTAACCCAACGCATCTTGACCATTTCGTCACAAAGACGCCCGCGGCCGATGAAAGTTTTAGGCCCTGAGAACTACGAGTTTTATAACGACTTGCCGCCGGCGCCTTGGATTCGGCTTTCGGGGCGGTGGCTCGAAGAGGCGGGATTTGAGATTAGTGGGAGGATTCGGGTGGAGGTGGGGAGAGGAAAGCTGGTCATAACTCCCGCGTGACCCAATGCCATAAACCCGGCCTAGGTCGGGTTTTTTAATTTAGGGCCGATTGCAACACCGTTTTCGTTCGGTGCCAAGTAATCTGCATCGACCTTGTTGATATAGTGCGCAATGACGTGAAAGGCACTGATTCCATCCATATTCAACCGCCAGATCATAGCCAGCATAGCCGGCGACTCTGATGCCGAATCGGCCAGAATAAATTCAAGCTCATGACTTGTCGCAGGAATATGACTCAGCTCCTACGCATCCAACTCAAGGAATTGGTTTGCCTCCCACGATTGACCCGATGGAGTGCTTACTCTATTTACCAGCTGCACTGTCAAGGATCACCAGTAAACTGCCTATACATCCATGTTCCTCTCCTAGGGAGCACCTTCCTGCGCTGCGCTTCGGAATCGTGCTTTCGCAGGAAGGCGTATCGTTTTATCTTGCCACGCTCGAAAAAAGAGATCGCTAGGCGATAATCATCTCAACAATCATGCCGGGCGCTCGACTTGAGTGACACATTCTATAACCGCGGGCTGCGCGTCTATGGAACCTGTCTCGCGCACTATGCTTCGTGCGCAAACTTGAACACTGGCCTAAATTCTGATCCATGGCTAATAAAATCGGTAAGCGGGTCGTTGATGAATTGTACGTCCATCTCTCTGGGCTGGACCAACTCGATGACTTTGTGCAAAAACGGCGTATTTCGGATGCGATACGTTATCTGTCTACGCCCTCTGATCACGTCCCCAACGTGGCAAAGTTCAACCTGAGGACGGGCCGCCTCTCCCTGCTCGCTTACAGAGAATTCGACACCGATCCATTCCCTGAGCTCTTAGCAAGTTGGACCTTCGCTCCTGGCTCGACCGACACGCCGTCATACCGGATCTATACCGATTCATTGAACCCGCCGATTCTGCACCGGAAGGAGCTACTCGTGCCGGAAACGTACCCAAGCCGAGAAGCATGGGGGCGGCTCACTTCCACTGCCGAGTTGCTTGGTCTCTTTGATGACACGACCACGATCGGCTTCAAGCGTAACTGGGAAAAGCTAGTCGCCAGCAAGGGTTACCGCCTAGCTGGCAACGAATTTTTGCCACTCGGTAACGAGACCTATAGTGACGACGCCGCGGCGCCGTGGCATTGTGATAGTCCAGTCCAGAGGCACCTGACCGCACTAACCCGCAACGGCCTTTCGGCACCTCTACAGCTCTTGATGAGACATGGTTTGTTGTCGCCGGGCAGCACCTTCTTTGATTACGGTTGTGGTCGAGGAGGCGACGTGGCTAATTTGAATGCAAATGGCTTTGACGCGCACGGGTGGGATCCTCACTTCGCGGCTGATCAACCGATCCTTGAGGCGGACGTTGTTAATCTCGGCTTCGTAGTAAATGTGATCGAGGACCCGACCGAGAGGGTGGAAGCCATGCACAAGGCGTTCAAATTAACTCGCCGGGTCATGGCGATCGGCGTCATGCTGCACGGAAACGAACCGGCCGGTCGACCTTTCCGAGATGGGTTCATCACCTCACGCAACACATTTCAGAAGTACTTCAGTCAGGCCGAGTTCAAGGATTACGTCGAAGACGTCTTACATCAAGACGCGTTTATGGCAGGCCCGGGCGTGGCCTTCGTGTTCTCAGATAAGGACAGTGAGCAACGTTTCCACGCCGGCCGTTTCCGCAGCCGTGGAGTCGCCGCGCGTCTGCTGAGATTGAGAAATCCGCGCGTACGTGCGACCAAGGAACCCATAGAAAGGCATGTCAAGCCGCCACGGCCTTCGAACTCCGAAGTGGAGTTCATGAAGGCACAGCGCCATCTCGACTCATTATGGGCTACCGCGCTGGACCTAGGGCGCCTGCCCGAGCACGACGAAGTGACCGATCTCGAGGAGATTGAATCCCGGTGTGGCAGTCTGAGAAAGGCGATGCGCTTGCTCGCGCGCCACTATGATCAGAGCCTGCTCGCCAAAGCGGCCACCACTCGCGCTGACGACGTGCGTCTCTACCTAGCTGCGCAGCAGTTTTCACGGCGGCCCGCCTATCGGCAGCTCGAGCGACGCCTACAGCGGGACATCAAAGCATTCTTCGGCGACTATCGCACAGCGCAAGAGTCTGGACTGAGGCTGCTTCGCGATGCAGCAGACCCGGAGCAGCTCCTAGAGGCCTGCCAGCGCGCCGCGACTTCTGGGTTGGGATGGCTCGAAGGTGAGCGCTCAATGCAGCTACATATGTCGATGGTGGAGCGACTGCCTGTGCTTCTACGTGCCTACGTGGCCTGCGGATTGATGCTCTGGGATGCTATCAGCGAGGTTCAGCTTGTCAAGATTCACATCGCTTCGGGCAAGCTCACTCTCATGGAGTTCGACGACTTCGATACAAATCCACTTCCGGCGCTTCGCCGCCGCATCAAAGTGAACGTACGCAAAGTCGACTACGACCTTTTCGATTACGGGAGTCCTGAGTATCCAAAACCGTTGCTCTATCGCAAGAGTCGCTATTTAGATGAGGACTACCCCGGTTACGTCGAGCAGCTTGCATTTGACGAAGCGCTTGAAACCACTGGCATCCTCACCAATTCAGATTTCGGTCCATCAGCAGATCAATTGTTCGAGGAGCTGGAGGCCCGGCGCCTCGCGATAAGTGGGATGCTCCTACAACGCAGCAAGCGCGTGCCAGAGCTCGACCAGGCATGCGGCACGACCTTCACCTTCCGATCGTTCATCGAGTGCGGCGAAACCCAGCAACGCCTTGGGCTCGCAAACCTACCGATAAACCCAGACACATACAATGCACTGTACGACTTGGCGACAGAGATCCTTGATCCCGTTATCGAATACTTTGGCGCTATCCGGTTGACCTATGGCTTCTGCTCGCATGAGTTGAGCAGACACATCACGAAGCGAGTAGCCGCAAGGTTGGATCAGCACGCAGCGCTTGAAACCACCCGGACAGGTAAGTTGACCTGCGAACGCGGCGGAGCTGCTTGTGACTTTTATGTCGAGGATGAAGACATGCGAGACGTGGCAGACTGGATCATTGCCAACACCCCATTTGATCGCTTGTACTTCTACGGGTCAGATCGCCCGATCCACGTAAGCTATTCCTCTCGAGGAAGTCGGCAGGCTTTCCAAATGACGGAAACAAAGACGGGGCACCTAATTCCACGCCAGTATAGGCGCTAAACGCACGATGGCTATTCGGCGGAAGCGCCTCACGGACGATGTGTCCTGCGCTACCTGGTCCGTCCTGAACAATTCGGTTTGCCGACCACCGGCGTTACGGCGATGGAACTGCAGCAATGCGGCGGTTAAGCAAGGCAGCCAGAATAAAGACGCAAAGAAGCCGCAGCTTCCTCAGAATCATCCGGAGGTTGTGACCGGCGCCGCACAGCACTGCGTGCATTGCATCGCCGAGCGTGCCTTTGAGCCAGTTCCGATCGAGTTTTCCGTCTGTTTTCATGTGGCCGATGGCCGGCTCGATTGCGCTGCGCCGTCTGATCATCGCGCGTATGTCCGCGTGTGATGCCCCGCCGCAAGCCCGGGTGGTAGATCTTCACGCCGTCGATCGCGACACCCTTGTAGCCACGGTCGACGACGGCGACTTCCGGCGTGGCGTCGCACAGGATTGCCGCGCTGTTCCAGCGCTTCAGCCAGCGTATGACCGTCGTACGGATTGCCCGGCATCGAGCGCATGCCAACTACCAGTCCTTCCTTGTGGGTCGTCGTGATCGACACTTTCACCCCGAATTCGTACGGCTTGCGGGCCTTGCCCTTGGCCAGACACTCGACTTCCGGCGCGTGTAGCGCATAAAGCTTGTTCCTGTCCTTCGGCTTCTGCGCCAGGATGCGCTTCGTGCGGCCAATCAGCTCCGTTAATGCAGCACGGCCTGGGTCTGCCACCTGGGCGACCTGTCGCTCCACATCGCGCATCACCCGCCCAACGCGCGAACGCAGCGTGCGCAATGCCTTCCTCATACGCCTGTACTGCTTCGCGTGAGCGTAGCGGCCAATCTGCAGCCCCAGACGCGGCGCCTCGCGGTTGTAGTTCTGCCTCAGCTTCAGGCCGTGCCGCGCCGCGGCCTTCACCAGATGTTCGCGACACCGCTCGAGCAATCGTGAATCGGTTGGATGGGCAATCGCCTTCTCCATGACCGTCGTGTCAACAATCACGCGCTTCACGCTCGAGGCCTTGATCACGCCGGCACGTTTGGCTGCTTCGATCGTCTCGGCCAGCAACTCTTCGACGCCGGCTTCGCCTAGCCGCTTGCGCCAGCGCGTCAGGCTCGACGGGTCAATCGGCGGCTCGGTCTGCAGGTACGTTTCGCCTGTGAACACCTGATCGCGGTAGGAATACCGGTTACCCGATACCCCCCGCACAGATCCGAACGTGCCCAATTCAGGCATTCGGCTCCCACCTCGGGTGATTGACGGCAAATCGGCGATCCGGCCATGCATGAAGAATCTGCGGTTGGGGTAGCCACTCGTCTGCCAGACGCTGGATACGCTGCCACGTCATCCCGTCCTTCTGGCTGCGCCGCCGAAGCGTCCGCCGCCAGATGTTCATGATGCCGTGCCTGAACGCGTGTAGCGCCCGGATATTGGTCGGGACCGCATGGTACGTAAAGTAGCCCCGAACGATCTGAGCAAGCCAGCGCCCTTGTGAGGCGATTGGCTCGTGCATCCGGCGGTGCATCTGCTCTTTAACCTGCTTGAGCTTCGCGCGAAGCCGGTCCTTGCGGCTCTTGCGTTTGAGCTGGAAAGCGCCATTGCGTGACCTGCCACTTATGTGGGTGAAACCCAGATAAGCAAACGTCTCCGGCTTCTCCATACCCTTACGCTTTCGCCGCTCGGCGGCATACCGACCAAATTCCAGCAGACGGGTTTTCTCCGGGTGCAGCGTGAGGTCGAATTCCTCCATGCGTTGCCGCAAGTCCTTCATCAGCAACAGCGCATCTGCTTCGTACTGGAAACCCACCACCGTATCGTCCGCGTAACGCGACACTATGACCGTGCCACGTGCCCGCTGACGCCGCCATCGCTCTATCCACAAATCAAACACGTAGTGCAGGTAGATATTGGCGAGTAGTGGGGAGATCACCGAACCCTGGGGTGTACCAGCCTGTACCGACATTAGCCGGCCATCATCCAGCACCCCGGCATCGAGCCATTTACCGATCAGGCGGATGACTCTTGGGTCCGCCACCCGATGCTTCACGAAACGGATCAGCCATTGCCGGTTGACGGTGTCGAAAAAGCTTCGGATGTCGGCATCCAGAATCCAGTTCGCAGGCCGCCACTGAATCGCTGCAGCCAATGCATCGAGCGCATCATGCTGGTTGCGACCCGGACGGAATCCGTACGAGAAGCCGAGGAAGTCTTCCTCATAAATGGCGTTCAGAACATCCACCATTACGCTCTGCACAAGCTTGTCTTCCAGTGCAGCCACACCCAACGGCCTGAGGCCTCCATCGCCCTTGGGTATGTACCGGCGCAGCACTGGCAGGGCACGGTAGCTCCCTGTGTGAACCCGCCTGTGCAGGTCCCGGAGATTGCTCTCCAGTCCTACTTCGTAGCTTTGCCACGTCACGCCGTCGACACCCGGCGTCGCCTTGCGTTTAAGCGCATAGAACGCATCGCTTAAACGCTCGACCGTGACGTGGTGTAGCAACGTCGTGAAGCGCATCTTCTTATGCTGCTTCGCCAACTGCCGTACGCGCTCCAGCCCCTGTGACACGCTTCCCCGGTTCTGCGCCCGGCACGTGTGAGTCTGATTCGCGTTCCCTTTGGTCCCCGCCCTTGGCTCCACCCACTCCGCAGCCGGTTTCCCGGCGTTGTTCGCAGGCTTCGTCGCTACTATGGCGGAGTCTGACTTCTCACGTCCGTACATCATCGGCTTCGGCTCCTCACCTTCCCGACGCGGGCCTGGCCAATGCTACTGAGCCAGGTCAGACGTGAGATCTCCCGGTTCCCGCGCAAGGCGCTTGCGTGCATGCCAGGTTCTACGACCACGCCGGATCGGCAGGCACTCGCGATGTCGCGCCCGCTCGTATTGCCTTCCGCGTACTGGAGCGCGTCGGCATCCGGGATATAAACCATTTCGTGGCTCCATGGCTGGCCTGCACATTCCCCTGCCGACGCTTCGCTGACCTCCTCACGGATGCCCGCGCACGGCTCGGGGGCGATGTGGCTCGCTATGCCTTCATCGTAGTGGACTCTCACCACCTACTCCTTGCCGGTCTCCCGGCGCACCCAGTACGGGTTCTCCACCCATTGCCAGACGACCTCTTCGTCCGACAGATCGAACGCATGCTGCAAATACAGCAGCCCCGCAATCAGGCGCGGCGAGCTCGCCGGTCGACCTTTGCTGGACACGAAGCTCTCGCTCATCAACACGCCCAGCCGATCCCAGTTGATCAGCTCGGCCAACCGCACCAGCGGATGCTTCAGGTTGATCTGTTCGCGCAGCGGTTGCCGGAAGGAATCTCCCTCCGTCACAGGCGTCTTCGGACCCATCGGCACCTCGTCGAAAAATGCAGGATTCTCGCGTTAATGTGCCAGGTTCCTGCAAATCTCACAACACCATTTCGGCCTCAAAGCTCCGTCGCACGCGCCCCTCCGGGATATTCAGGGCCGACGAAATAGGCTGGTCATCACTCCCGCTTGAGTGGCAATAGAAAGAACCCCGCAAGATGCGGGGTTCTCACAAAGCCCTATCAATATCGAGGGGCCTAAGTCTTCTAACGTTCTAACACGCCTACTGGTTCTCTGTCGCAGACAGTCCAGAGAACTCTATAAGCTCTAAGATGCTCTTTGACTTGCGCAGCCTATCGATGCCGTTCTCGATATGACTTGCTATCACGGTAGACACTGTCTTGGCGTCGAGTGCTCCGTGAACTTCGCGAAGCATACATTCGAACAAACTCGCGAATTCCCCATATAAAGTGGGCGCATTGAATTCGCTCCCACTTTGATCGACCTGTTTCAGGCCGCCGGCCGCACCGTCTTCAAGCGAGAGAATCAGTGCGATTCGGCATACGATGTTGGGTGTCAGTCCAGTTTTACCTCTGAGTGCCTTGAGCACATCGGTGGCCCCTTGCGAAATTCTTACGCGTTTAGGAAGCATGCGCAAACCCCTCGTCGTTCTTCCAAAAATATCCTTCTTCTACGTGCGTGGCACCTTCATCACCATCGAAAGACAGGTGGTAGGCATGAGAAATGGACTTCTGCAGTCCAAGGTAGAACGGCAGATCAACTTCCGTGTCAGTCGACAACAAAACGACCTGGTGGCTGGCGACCGGGAAGTAGGCTTCAACGAGTTTCGCTCGATGCTTGCTATCAAGTCGCCCCAACGGCGTATCAATGATGATTGGCAAGTTTCGACCCGACGCTTTGGCCAACGCTTCCAACATCGCTATGGCATAGATTTGCTTCTCGCCAGCCGACAGCCTCTTCTTCGGCACATCCCTCCCGGCGTGATCTAGGAGCGTTACAGAGAAGTCGTGTGCATCGATGCGAGCATCGTGCACGATGTCGTCCTTGCGTGAAAGTCTCCGGAAAGCGGACACGAAAAAGTGGCGCAATGTTTCGCATTTTTCTTGCGCGGCCATCGAGTTGAAGTCAACGATCATTGACTGCAACGCTTCCGCCACGACTTCGCCCTTTTCGACTCCGGCATCTTCGATAACGCGAGCCTCAAGCTTTTTCAGTTTTCGAACCAAATCGATACAAGCCCACGTTTTGCGACGAAGGTCCTCGATAAATACCCGTCTTTCAACCTCCAACTTTGCGACCACTGCCGCAGCCGCACTCATCGAATCAAACGCTTGGCGTATTGAATCTTCGGATGGCGCGTGTGCAAGCGTTGACTGTATTTGGTCTTCCTCACGCGCTATCGCAGTAGCGCGACCGTAATTCCCTACTACTTCCGCCGACGCAATCGGAGTTGCACGTGTAAGGGCCTCGGTTACTGATCTTGAATCACTTCCGGCAAGACCGTGCCGGACAACATTGGATTTTGTACTTTTCGACGGTGCAGGAGCAAGTTCCTTCGCCCAACTGTCAATGCACTTGATCAATTTTGACTGATTGGCTCGCAATCCATCTAACGTAGCGATACGCGCCTTCAGACTCTCTACGTGTTCAGTCACCGCCCTGGAGAGGGCCTGTTCTTCGAATGTCTTCTGTTCCAATTCAAGCGAGGCGAGAATTTTGGGCGCGGCTTTCTTTGCTAGTGAAAAAATCGCAATTCCACCAAGCTGCTCTCGAAGTCTGTCTTCCAAGGCAGTGCGTTCGGCCCGCAACAGGTCCAGTTTCGCTTCAAGTTCACCGCGATCCACAGCCCAAGCACCACCGTTAGTGGACAGGTCGATGCGCTTTTGCTCATAGTCGTTCCGTGCCGCGTCGAGCGCCGGCGTGAGCTCGTTAGTGAGTTGCCGCTCGCCTGCCTCTACTTCCGCATTTGTGGCGTCAAGTTTCGCTTGAAGCTCCATAAGCTCTTTGCGAATTTCGTTGTCGGCGCGATTTGCTCTTAAATTACGCAGGTACACGTTTAGATCGCTACTGAGGCGATCGGCCAAGTCGAGCCCGAGCAAACGGCGGATAGCATCGGCCAAAACTGCATCCGAGTCATCTTTTGCTAGCGCGGCTATCTTCTCACCGTCAAAGAAGAAGAATTGCGCGACACCCGCAGGGATCATCTGATTTAGAAACGCTTGCGCTTGCTCATCGACGAGCGGTTCATCAACTTGCCCTGTACGGAAAAGCTGCAGCTTTTCTTCAACCGAATTGCTTCCGCGCTCCTCCCAAGACCGCAAGATTTTGTATCGATCTTGCACTCCAAAGCGCGCGTAGACAAATTCCAAGCTGATCGACGCTCTATCAGCGCGTACCAGCGCATGCTTTGGGCGATGAATTAGCTCGCGCAAATATCTCTCATATTGCTTTTGCGTAGCACCGGATTCGGTTGACTGTCGACCATACAAGGCGAGACGAACGGCAGTAAGAAAGGTGGTCTTGCCAGCGCCGTTCAAACCACCGAAAAGGATCACCGGCTTCTTTGCGCCATAGCGCTTGCGGGGCGTCAGTTCAAAAACCTGCCGTCCACTATACGTTCCGACGTCTTCAAGAATAAGTCGCTCAAGCAACATCGCCGATCACCTTTCCTAATGTTTCATAGCGCTTGTGCAAGCTTTTCTCTTGCTCTTCCCTAGCTCGCACAGATGCACGCTTTTCGCGCTGACGGCCGACACTTGTTTCGGACGCGTCCCAGTCCCGCACTAGCAAATCCGAAAGTTTTTCCTGCAATTTTGACCGACGAGTCAAACCGCCCAAAGAGAGTTCAAGCTCGATTAGCTTCATGAACAACTCCTTTGGCAAACCGTGGGTTTCGCAAAGCGAAGCTACCAGCCGTTCCTCGTTCGCCGAGAAGACGAAATCGTCATTGACATCCCATTCGGGGCGATCGCCTATGACCTCTTCGTAGATGCGGGGCACGCAATCTTCCCAGTCCGGCTCATTGGGGTCCAGTCGCCATTGCACGCGAATTTGTTCCAACTCGGCGAGCGTAATTAGCTCAAAGCGCGGCCCAGGATTCTCGGCATCGATCAGCTTTTGCGTTTCCAAAAGCTGCCGCAACATCTCCTTGCGGAAGTCCAACTTGTAGGGACCGAGGACATGCTTGTCTTCGCCGGTAACCTTGTTGGTAATCACAGTCACCGTACCATCGCGTCGGCGGTTACTGCGGAATTTCGCCTTGTTTTCAGGACGCGTCGTGTTATACAAACCGTCCCGGAACTGCTTCAGTGGGATCATCCAGGTGTGGCCTGTTTCGATAAGGCCTTCCATCGCACGATCATGTTGCACGACTGTACAAACCCAGCACCCGAACCGCGAGTTCCCGCACGAGGGTGTGCTTTTGTCGATTACCAGTGGACACTCGCCTGCGTTCGAACCTTTGTACAAGTCGAATAGGGCTTGATGGTCGCCGCCCCAGGGAGCGTCTCCACTAAATAGGTATTCCCACACGTCGTCAGCCGACCATTGATCGATCGGCGTAAACACATACGCGTTTGGAAGGCTGGTATGCCGAGACAAACGTGAACCTTCGATTCGGTGTTTGCGCATTACTTGCGCCCGAGAGGAGCTTTCTTCCATCCGCGAGCCGAGAACAACCACCACCTCGCCATAAGCGGCAACTTTGCTTCGAATGAACTCGCTGACCGGATCAATTTTCATGCGCTCAGTGCACCAGCGAAATTGTCTTGTCGGCGCCGGGTACCCTCGCCCAATCAAATTGACCCAGAACGTCTCGTCCGCTTTGGGCGTCACGGGAGGTGCAACAGTAATAGGCAGCCCGTATTTGAGAGCTGCTTTGCCCATCTTGTCCATAGTCTCTTGTATGAGAGTAACGACAAGCGGGGTCTCTACTAATGTATCGGACGAAACTACAAAGACTGGCTTTACCCGCTCTGCTTTGGGCAAGGACATCAATGCTTCAAATACCAAGCGCGTGACAACGGTCGAATCTTTCCCGCCGCTGTAGCCAATCACCCAAGGGCGGTTGTCGCTCTTATAGATGCGTAGAATGTCTTCTCGCGATAGTGGGAGATGTTCCATCAAATATCCTTGTACTTTGCGTTATTGCTGAGACGCTAATGAGTTTTCCAGCAACAACTCTTCCTCGGTCAGTTCGAGCCCAAGCTTCTGCTTAAGTAGGTTTGCAGTGAGCTGCAGGTTGACGGTGGCTTTGCTTATTCGACCGTGAGTCATGGCGCGGCCTTCCCATATATCGGTGCTTGCTCGTGACCAGTCTATCTTTCGCAATTGCTTGAGTGCTATTCGCCAGCTTTTCGGGTTCTTCGATAGTAGTGCTGCGCCAGCAATTCCAATTGCCTGCATTCCGACTCCATGTGCATGAATGAACTCTTGGCGCAGCTCGGCGCTTGAGACCTTGCGCGCCCGTGCACGGCCCCAATCTGGAATCTGTTCAGCCACAGCCTCCCAAAACTCCTTCGCAAGGAGGCGCTCTTCCGGAGTAACGCCTTCTCGCGCTTGTTTTCGTAACAGCGCTCGGTTTGCGTGCTTGATACTGCTTAGTGTGAACAATTTGGTCGAGCGATTGGAGATAGTGGATTTCTCCATTTCGGTCAGCCCCTTAAACGTGGTGCATTCGGACGCGAGATATCTTGCAAGGTCTGAACCAGGGTCTCGGTGGTCGTACAGCGTAGATAGTGAATAGCTCGGCCTGACCGCGTACTTATTAAGATCGGCGAACATTTGCTGACTGCGTGCCAGACTTTCATCCACAAAGAATAGAACCGGAATGTTGTCTTGGCCCAATTCCGGGCGGTCTTTGATCGCTTCCTCGATTGCCGCACGACGATGTTGGCCATCGTTAATCAAAATACGGGCGTCCATAGGGATTTGGAGTAGCCCAAGCGAGGTCTGCTTACCTAGCTCTGATGGAAGAAACTGTACCTTTGCATCGACAGACGCGGTCAGAGCCGAAAGGATGTAGCCGGTGGGATTAGCCACCAGATAGCGAGAAATCTCCGGAACCCGGGCCCTGTTCAACGTCCGCTGGGCGCGGAGTTCAGGTGGAACCTCTTCCTCATCAAATACGAATAGCCTGGGGATCATTCGCAGCGGGCACATGGCAATGTAAAAAGTGTGGCCCGCCTGCCGACCTTGAACTGCCGGAAACGTATGGAAGTATCCTTGGTCGTCCATGGCGTGTTGTTAGTACCTTAGGAAGTGATTTATTATAACTTCCACCCAGGTGTGTTGCAACGCTTGACGAGCCCGTCACGAAAATGGCGCGATGCAGCATCCGGGCTCGTGCTAGCGCGACATCGGAGGCTGCGTAGCCGTTACGTCGAGGCAACGGCTCACCGTCGCTTGCTTCAACAGCAATCGCCGCGGGTTGGAAATGCGGCAGCAAACGATGCACGAGGAAGGAGTGAGGAAGCCGTACGAGTCCGGTCTTCCTTATAAACGGCGCGCGTAAGGACTGTTACAGGGCTGGGACGCGGATATCAGCAGAAACTCCGAGAGCTGCAATTTGACGGCTGCATCTTTTTTGATCCGCGCGCTAGAGCGTGTTAGGCACTTTGAAGAACTGGCACCGCGTGAACGAGCATAAGCATTGCGAAGACCACGAAATGAAGTCCGGCAAGCGTTTCGGGTAGTCGTTCGTAATCACGTGCGAGGCGGCGGAAGCGGTTGAGCCAGCCAAAGCTGCGCTCGACCACCCACCGCCGGGGCAGCAGTACAAAGCCCTTTTTCGCCTCCTCCAGTTTGATCACCTGCAGTTCAATGCCTTCATCGAGTGCGGCCTGCGCTGGCTCTTTGCCCGTGTATCCCTGATCGGCAAATGCCACCTTGACCGTGTGTCCCGTTACCTGCTGGACCTGACGTGCAAGCTCTGCTACCTGTGCACGCTCCTGTTCATTGGCCGGTGTCACATGTACCGCCAGCAACTGTCCTAGGGTGTCCACCGCAATGTGCACCTTGCTGCCGCGCTTGCGCTTATAACCATCATAGCCCGCACGCGGGCCGCTCTCGCAGGTCGACTGTATCGTGCGGCCATCCAGAATGACGGCGCTGGGCTGTCCCTGCCGTCCCTGTGCCACGCGTATCACCGAACGCAAGTCGCTGACCATGTGCTCAAAACAGCCTGCCTGTAACCAGCGTTGGGTCTGCTGATACACCAGCTCCCACGGTGGGAAATCATTGGGCAGCATCCTCCAGGGCGCGCCGGCCCGAGCCATCCAGCGCAATGCATCAAACATGTCGCGCAGTTCGTATTTGCGCTGCGGCGCAGTGACGTCCATCAGCGTCAGATACGGTGCCGCGAAGCTCCATTCTTCGTCGGATACATCGCCCGGATACCCTTTGCGGTCTGCTCTTTTCATCCCGCCAGGATACCAGGTCTCACACAAAGTGCCTAACACGCTCTAACGAAACGCACGATATCGAAGGCGAAATCGCTATGCAGCAGGAAGGTCGGCAAACAAGCAGATTCCGCGAACTTCGGACTTGACTACTGTATATGCCTTAGTCTGAGATAGGTGTATTCCGTTGGGTACACCTATTCGTCGCTTAAATCAGATTTAATTGAGAGTATCGACGATCCGATCAAATGCACGCCCGGCAAAGTCTTCGGGCTTTGCAGCTTGTGATGCCTGCCCTTGAAGCGAAATTAGTCCATGGACGACACGCTGGGGGTCTTTTGTGAGTCGACCAATGAGATAGGCGAAATCCTCAACACATTGCAGGCACTCCTTCGCTACCGATTGACTGGGGTGCTGAACACCATGAGTCAAAACAATTTTGTTCCTAACAAAGATCGTATCGTTCACTCGATGTATGATATCTTTCATTTCGACCGGAATATGATTTTTAATATTATCTAGAACCGAATCCCAAATTTTAAAAATCCCCTCCGGCGAGCCCCCCGAAGTCATTTTAAGACCGTATCGCTCATCTATAGTCATCGTACCCATATTCAAGGACCATAGTGTCAGACAGCAATCTAAAGCGCGAACTGAGCAACATACGCTCGCAGCATAGGATCCGTCTGCCAAACAGAACGCAGCCATTCCGAGAAAATACGCAGCAAGCCACGAAAAAAAATGGCACCACCTCTTGGCATAAACGTCGCCCAGACAGCGTTTACAAAGTTGCTCACCGATGCTTAAAAATTCGAGCTGTGGAGCAATCTGCTTTTCTAGCGATTTGTTAGCAGCAGATATTTTTCGCGTATGATTAATTAATTCGGCAATGAAAGTTTTCCAGTCTGCCAGATTCTTCAGGTCCGCTAACTCAGCAATTTTTTCGGACCGGGGATGGCTGTAAAATGATATTTTGAGTTCTAAAAGAATTATGAATAGGCGAAGCTCCTCGGCGACGGGTGCTGCATATTCGCTGAGTCCTTGTTGCGCCCACGCTCTAGTGGCTCTCAATAGAGTAAGGCTTTGACGACTTCCAGCGTACGAGTAAGAGGTTTCTGCGAACAAAGAAAGGCCCGCTGCTAGATATTCGAATGGATATTCGTGCACGTCCAGCTTTTCAGTAATTCGAATTGCAGCTGAAGTATCCAATTTTCCTCTGAAAGCCAGGCACGCCACAACAGCAAAGATGTCCTGGACCCGACTGTGATGATAGGATTTGACCCAGTATATTTTCGTCGAAATCGATGGCGCGACGGAGAAGGGTTTCCTGTCTGAAAAGACAATCGCACTCGAGAACTTCCTTGCAGAAAGTTCTGCAAGGAGTAGTTCCTCATCCATCTGCGCATCACCGCACGAAGTTATATCAGCAACAAGCATTTTTCAGATACCGTTTTGCTCTTCTTCGCTCTCTTCCTCTTCTAGTAGGGAGACGGAAATTATTTCACTTTGATAGTTCAGTAAAAGTTTCAAATCGAGCAAGGCATTATTCAGTTCCGATTGGACATGGGTTTCGACACGTTTTTCGAATTCTTGCGTTGCCTGAAGAAGATCCGGTTTAGCTGCCAACCCAGCGCGGACGGCAAGCTTAACGTCATTTTTCTTCTTCTCGGATTTAGCGAGATCCTCGCGTTCGGCTTGAGCAATCGAAAAATCTTGACCATAGTTTGCAACGAAATCGGCAATGCGCTCTCGGCGCAAGTGGCCCGCGAATGCTGTGGCCGCATCTAAGCCGACAGTCACAAGCTGCTTTTTTAGATCGGTATTCTCAATCGCCCCGAGATCAAGCAAAAATTTATCAGCGACCGCTTCATCTCCAAGCCCGGCGGTAATCAAGTTTCCAAGAGCCTTGCGCGTCCCCTCAGTCGGCCGAATATTGCGTGCCTTAAAAACTGAATACGACATATAGCTCCGCTCCATATCAAAAAGACCTCGTTTTTTCTGCAGAGCAGAATTTACAAGTCCAATGTAAGCGGAAGTAATAGCTCGAATATCGAACTCGTCGTTCGAACGAAGAAGTTGCACGAAATGAAGCCATCGACCGATGAAAGCACTCTGGAATACCCCATACCTAATAATTACGTTGATTCCGGATTCATATTTTTGCGTTATTTCGCGGAAAAATTGCTTTTCCTTAGCGTCAAATTCTACGTTGCCTTCTTCCAACGGCTTATAATCAAGCAGGTGTTTTAGAACAGCAGCGCTTGACTCAAATCCAGGCTCGTGATTCGCGACGATTTTCCTATAGCGATCAACAGTCTCCTCGAGAATTTTACGCGCAGTCACGAATTCTTCGGTTTCAAAGAAAAGGCGTAATACTCCCTCCTTAATCACCAAATCACGTATCTGTTTTTCGAGCACCAACCGTTGATTTGGGGAAAAACGATCGTATTGGACTGGTTGAGGATAATCGTAATCGGCATCTTTTGGATAGAGCGTGGATTCGATAGAAACCAAATCCAAGAGATATCGCAATAGTCCTGAATTTGCTTTTCCCGACAACGATTTCTTTAGCGCCGCCTCTATGACGCCGATACTCGTTAGTGAGTAAGGTCGTCGTATTTGAGTTGCATCTTTGGGATTGCGCACATTCCATTCGACAGCCGCCAGGCCTATATCGCCAAATTTTTCAAGTACTTGCTCGCAAAATATTCTGGCTGACAACTTGCCGACGTCCGAGTCGGCGAGCAACGTACTGAAGTGGCCGCCGACCGCAACTGCATTTTTATTAACGTCCACAAACAATTGACGGAACACTTCATAGACCGGCCTAAAATTTTCAGGTGCGGTTTCTTCGATCTGCTTCGTGGAATTTGGCGACCATACGAAACAGACGGGCACGCTAATTTTCGAAATAACTTCCTTCTTGTGTTCGGCAAGCAGCAATAATGCACTTAATCGATGCTGGCCATCAAAAACAACCAGGCGCACGCCTTCCGAATCGCCTAACTCGGCAGATTGCCGAACATCGATTTTGACTGGTGAAACAATATCTACGAAAACTTGCCGTCCGTCGTCAGTGGTGTAGGTTTTTCCGGCGTCGGCACCAAAATATGAAACGCGCAAGGAGGTGCCCCACGCCCGTTGTAAATATTCCCCCTCCTCGCCTTCAATCGTACCGAATGAGACGGTGGCATCCGGAAGATAGCGGAGAATGGTGTCAGCCGTGGTGGGGATAACTGCAACAAGCAAGGGTGGGAAGAAGGTTGGGCGTGAAAGAAGTTCCCCACTCGTCGAGCTATCGTTGTCCGGGCTCAGGTATTTCATGATTTGTGACTTAACGCGTCCTTCGTCAATGTCACGCTGCATCATGAGCTCGAAGTCTCGTTTTTCTGGATTAATATCGCGCGCAAGAGCGAGCGCCGACAGGTCTTCTATCGAAAGCGATGTTTGGAGGTATTCAACGGGCAGTGATTTTTGAGTCTCGAATGTTCCGAACACGCCCCACTTTCCAAAAGTGAACTGTCGTTTTGCTTTAGGTCTATTAATTTTCATTAATGCTCCGAATTATCGAATGCTCAAAATAGGGGTAGTCATCGCCTGAAGGTGTCTTTCCAAAGTCGGCAAAACGACCACTTCATCCACCATGCCCTGGAAAGGGATGCAAGTGAACATTACGTCGTCCCACTCAACACCTAACGCCAGCAATCGCCCGCCAAAGGTATTGCTATCTACGGCCGAATGGTAGTCCGCCTGATGTTGCTCATAGCGCTCACGAAGATTCTGCTTTTGAGTAATTCCGACATAAACAGGAGGATTTAGCATGAACGACGCATGCAAAACACCTGCGTAATTGCGGACGGTATCGAGGGGTATTGAAGCTGCCTGACTTTCGAGAAAGGCCGGTGGTATAGGCGACGCTTTTATACTAAATGACCTCGTGAGATGAGGGTGTTTCTCACGCTCGGCGACCGTTCCGATGAGCTCCATGGAGTTTAAGATTTTAGCTTGCCGATCGCAACGATCCACTAGGGTGGCCCTTGCTTGAGTCAGACGTTCGACTGTCCATGGACCTTTTCCCGATAGCCCGATCTTGGCAGGCGAAACGAGGTCAAGAAAGAACGCATAGATGCCCTGAGTTCTCGGTATATCCTTCGCGCCGGATGCGGGATAGCTTGAAATCGACATGATTTGTACGCAAAGTTGGCGAGCAGGGACTTATTGACTCGCGCTATCTTATATCGCAAAGCAAACGTCTTCGACTTTACCAACGATTCTTTTTGTCCGCTTCTCATTGATAGCGCGCCGAGATACCAGCAGACTTCGCGGCTAACGCGGGGAGCAAGACAGCCAATTGAAAGCGAGCCTCTGCCGTTCTACACGGCAGAGGCTCGGCAATAGGACCGTCGTTCAACACCAGCTATTTCGTGACCAATGTCGTCGTTTGAATGTAAATCAGACGTCGATATTCCCCGCTCGAAGGGCATTGGATTCAATGAACGCTCTGCGCGGTTCAACTTCATCGCCCATGAGCGTAGTGAAAATCCCATCCGCCGCAATCGCATCCTCGATCTGAACTCGCAGCAAACGCCGAACCGCTGGGTCCATCGTCGTTTCCCAAAGCTGCTCAGGATTCATCTCGCCCAAGCCTTTGTATCGCTGCTTCGAAATATTGCGCTCAGCATCGGCAATCAGCCACTTCATCGCGCTCTTGAAGTCGGTAACGGCCATGCTCCGCTCGCCACGCTTGATGACCGCCCCCGGTCCAATCAAGCCTTTGAATGTATCTGCCGTGTTGATGAGCTGTCGATAGTCAGCGGTCAGCTGAAATTCCTGGTCAAACACCGACACCTTCTGGTTGCCATGATGCGTGCGCGAAATGTGCAGCGAACGGAGCTCGCGCACTTCGTCATACCTAGTCGTCACACGAACGTCCGGTTTCAACGGATCGTCACGCAGCTTCGCCTCCAGTGCCTTCGCAGAAGCTTCTGCTGCTTCTTCGCTCGACAGGTCGATCACTATTCCGTCCATTATCGCTTCAAGCGCCCCAGCATCGTACAGTCGGCTCAACCGGTCAACGACCGCCTGCGACAACAGGTACGACCTTGCCAAACTGCCCAACGCATCGCCCGTGATCGGCGTAGCATTTTCGGCCGGCACGAGCTCTGACCCATTGAGCGCCAACTTCAGCATGTGAGCGTTCAGCTCAGACGCGTCCTTCAGATACCGTTCGTCTTTCCCCGCCTTGATCTTGTAGAGAGGCGGTTGAGCGATATAAATGAAGCCGCGCTCAATCATCTCAGGCATTTGCCGGTAGAAGAAAGTCAGGAGCAGCGTGCGAATGTGCGCACCATCAACGTCCGCGTCGGTCATGATGATGATCCGGTGGTAGCGCAGCTTATCGACGTTGTAGTCTTCCTTACCAAAGCCGCAACCCAATGCAGTAATCAGCGTCACAATCTGCTCCGAAGAAAGCAGCTTGTCATACCGCGCCTTCTCGACGTTAAGCACCTTGCCGCGCAGGGGCAAGATCGCCTGAAACTTCCGGTCACGCCCCTGCTTCGCCGAGCCACCTGCCGAATCGCCCTCGACGATATAAATCTCCGACTTCGCCGGGTCCTTCTCCTGGCAATCCGCCAGCTTCCCAGGCAAGCCGACGCCATCCAGAACGCCCTTACGACGCGTCATCTCACGCGCCTTCCGAGCCGCATCCCGCGCCCGCGCCGCATCAACGATCTTGCCGCAAATGATCTTCGCGTCGTTCGGCGTTTCCAGAAGGAATTCTTCGAGCGCCTTCGCGACCACATCCTCCACCGGCGCGCGCACTTCCGACGACACCAGCTTGTCCTTGGTCTGCGCGCTGAACTTCGGCTCGGGCACTTTCACCGACAGCACGCACGAGAGCCCTTCGCGCATGTCGTCGCCGGACGTCTCGACCTTCGCTTTCTTCGCGACTTCGTGATCGTTGATGTACTTGTTCAACACGCGCGTCATCGCCGCACGCAACCCGGTCAGGTGGGTGCCGCCGTCGCGCTGCGGAATGTTGTTCGTGAAGCACAGCACGTTTTCGTTGTAGCTGTCGTTCCACTGCATCGCCACTTCCACGCCCACGCCGTCCTTCTCGCCGCTGATGTGGAAAATGTTCGGGTGCAGCACGGCCTTGTTCTTGTTGATGTACTCGACAAAACCCTTCACGCCGCCCACAAACGCAAAATCTTCTTCCTTGCCCGTGCGCTGGTCGGTCAGCTTGATGCGCACGCCGTTATTCAGGAACGACAGTTCGCGAATCCGCTTGGCCAGAATGTCGTAGTGATATTCGACATTGCCGAAGATCGTTTCGTCAGCCAGGAAGTGCACTTCGGTACCGCGGTTTTCGGTGTCGCCGATCACCTGAATCGGCGAGACAGCCACGCCGTCGACCTCTTCGAGCACGCGGTTCTGCGGCACGCCACGGTGGAATTCCATGAAGTGCTTCTTGCCGTCGCGGCGAATCGTGAGGCGCAGCCACGCCGACAGCGCGTTCACGCACGACACGCCCACGCCGTGCAGGCCGCCGGACACCTTGTAGCTGTTCTGGTCGAACTTGCCGCCGGCGTGCAGCTCGGTCATCACGATTTCAGCGGCGCTGCGCTTCGGATCGTGCTTGTCGTCCATCTTCAGGCCGGTCGGCACACCGCGGCCGTTGTCGGTGATCGAAATCGAGTTGTCCGCGTGGATGATCACCTGGATATCGTTGCAGTGCCCGGCCAACGCTTCGTCGATCGAGTTGTCCAGCACTTCGAATACGAGGTGATGCAGACCGGTCCCGTCCGATGTATCCCCGATGTACATCCCGGGACGCTTGCGCACCGCCTCCAGACCTTCAAGGATCTGAATCGACGAGGCGCCGTAGCTGTTATCGGGTTGCGAATTGTTCAGTTCAGTCATGGATTTTTTCCGGTTCTGCGTTACTGCAAGGTTGCTGCTCGGGACTTTTCAAAACACCATAAAAACGCCAAAGGGGCGCTGCGCCCCTTGGTGTGTTCTTCGTTTTTGGACGCGTTAGATGCGCATCGGCATCACGACGTATTTGAATTCGTCGTTCTCGGGAATCGTGATCAACGCGCTGGAGCTGGCGTCGCCAAGGCTCACTTGCAACATGTCGACCTTCAGGTTCGCGAGCACGTCGAGCAGATACGTGACGTTGAACCCGATATCGACGCTGTCGCCGTCGTACGCGATTTCCAGTTCTTCTTGCGCCTCTTCCTGATCGGCGTTGGTCGACATGATCTTCAACTGGCCCGGCTCGATGATGCAGCGCACGCCCTTGAATTTGTCCGACGTCAGAATCGCGGCGCGTTGCAGCGAGCGCTGCAGTTCTTCACGGCCGATCACGAACTGATTCTTGTGCGACTTCGGAATCACGCGCTGGAAGTCGGGGAATTTGCCTTCCACCAGCTTCGACACCAATTCGACCTGGCCGAAGGTGAACTTCACCTGCGTCGGCGCGATGTCGATCTTCAGCGTGTCGTCGATGTCTTCCAGCAGACGCTGCAGTTCCAGAATCGTCTTGCGCGGAATGATCACTTCCTGGCGCGCGAACGAGCCTTCAATCTTCATCGACGAGAACGCCAGACGGTGGCCGTCCGTTGCGACTGCCATCAGCTGGTCGCCGTCTACCACCAGCAGCATGCCGTTCAGGTAGTAGCGGATGTCCTGCTGGGCCATCGAGAAATGGACCATGCCGAGCAACTGACGGAACGTCTTCTGGGGAACCACCAGGTTCGCGCCGTAGTCTTTAGCCTGAGCGACGGTCGGGAACTCGTCGGCCGCCAGCGTTTGCAGCGCAAAGCGGCTCTTGCCGGATTGCACGGTCAAACGCTTGTCGTTCAGGGTCAGCGTAACTTGCCCGTCGGGCATCGCGCGCAGAATGTCGAGGAGCTTTCTTGCTGCCACCGTGGTCGCGACTGAATCGCCGCCCACGCCGAAATCGGCACGCGTGGTGATCTGCAACTCGAGGTCGGTCGACAGGAACGACACATCAGGGCCGTTCTTGGTAATCAGCAAATTGGCGAGGATCGGCAACGTATGGCGGCGTTCGACGATGCCGCTCACAGTTTGCAGCGGCCTGAGGAGGTTATCGCGTTCGGTCTTGACCAGTTGCATAGAGTTCCTTCGTTGATATGACGGCCTGCGCGCCTTGCCAGGCAGCTTTCCAGCACGCAGCCGTGGCCCCCCGCCGGCGCCACGCAGCGCCTGTCACGGCGTGAAATCCGCCCGCGGCCGCCGGGCGGTTAAACCTGTATTGTGCCTGAAAACGGAACCGCCCCACTAAAATGGGGGCGAGTTTAGAAATAAACAGGTCGATTTTTCGGTCCAGCCTGCTTAACCCTTCAGCGTTTGCTCCAGCACGTGCAGTTCGTGGTTCAGCTGGGCATCCGTGCCGCGCTCGGCAGCGATCTTGCGCACCGCGTGCAACACGGTGGTGTGGTCGCGCCCGCCGAACAGTTCGCCGATTTCCGGCAAACTTTTCTGCGTCAGTTCCTTCGCCAGATACATCGCGATCTGCCGCGGCCGCGCGATGTTCGCCGGACGCTTCTTCGAATACATATCCGCGACCTTGATGCTGTAGAAGTCGGCGACGGTCTTCTGGATGTTTTCCACCGAAATCTGGCGGTTCTGCACCGTCAGCAGGTCCTTCAGCGCTTCTTTCGTCAGTTCAATCGAGATTTCGCGGCCGTGGAACTTCGAGTACGCGAGGATCTTGCGCAGCGCGCCTTCGAGTTCACGCACGTTCGAGCGCAAGTGCTTGGCGACGAAAAACGCGACGTCCTCGTTCAGGCTCACGAACTCCGATTGCGCCTTGCGCATCAGAATCGCGACGCGCATTTCCAGCTCGGGCGGCTCGATCGCCACCGTCAGGCCGGAGTCGAAGCGCGAGATCAGGCGATCGTCGATGCCGGAGATTTCCTTCGGATACGTGTCGCTGGTGATGATCACCTGCGCCTTGTTCGCGACCAGCGCCTCGAACGCGTAGAAGAATTCCTCTTGCGTGCGTGACTTGCCGGAGAAGAACTGAATATCGTCGATCAGCAGCAGGTCGAGCGAGTGGTAGTAGCGCTTGAAGTCGTCGAACGCCTTGCGCTGGTAGGCCTTCACCACGTCGGACACATATTGTTCCGCGTGGATGTAGCGAATCCGCGCGCCGGCCTTGTCCATCAGAAGCTGGTTGCCGATCGCGTGGATCAGGTGGGTCTTGCCCAGACCCACACCGCCGTACAGAAACAGCGGGTTGTACGAGATGCCCGGGTTGTCCGCGAC